>CBDCDJ010000001.1:0-16902 GCA_965215355.1 Trueperaceae bacterium
GAAGTTGGTTTCGTAGTTGCGTTTGGCCTGTTCTTGCGCCTTGGCGAACGTGTCGGCGTCGGGGCCGTCGACGCGAAACGCGGTGAGGGTTTTGAAGGTGGCCTGGACGAGTTCGTCCACGCGGGCCGGGTCGGCGCTGAACTCGACGCCGACGGCGTAGGTCGCTTTGGGGCGCTTGCTGATGCTTGAAAACACGTTCGGCGAGTAGGTGCCGCCCAGCGTTTCGCGCAGCTCTTCGCGCACCACGATGGAGAGGGCGTTCTCGAGCAAGAGCAGTTTAAGCCGTTCCTGCCGCGACGGGTTCATGGAGCCGAAAAAGCGCAGGTGGACGATGCTTTGCTGTTCCTTGCCCTTGTAGACGGCCTTCGCCACGACGCCGTCCGGCAAGTCGGGCGCGACGTCCGCGTAAGTTTCCTCACCCTGCGCGGAGGGCAAGTTGCCCAGGTAGCGCTGCGCGAGGTCGCGCACCTCGTCCACCGTCACGTCGCCGACGAAGGTAAAGACGAAGTCGCCCATGTCGGCGAAGCGCTCCTGGTAAATATCGAAGGCGCGCGCGTAGTCCAGAGTATCGACTTCGTCCAGGGTCAGCGGTTGACGGCGCGGGGCGTCGCCGTAGAGCGCTTCGGTGACGGCGTCGCGGAACACCGCTTGCGGCTGGGTGTCGCGGTTGCGGAGCGCGGCGCGGAGCTGGTCCTGGGTGCGCGCAAAGGCGACCGCGTCTTCCCGCGGTTGGGTGGCGTACAGGTAGACGAGTTCGAACAGCGTTGTCAGGTCACTCTTCTCGGCGCTGCCGCTGAAGCCTTCGGTGAGCTCGCCGATGTTCACGCTCAAACTCACGTTTTTGCCGGTCAACAGTCGGTTGAGTTCGTTTTTGCTGAAACTCCCCACGCCGCTGTCGCCCACCACACTCGTGATAATGGAGGCCTCGGGCACGTCCGCGTCGCCGACGAGCGAGGAACCGCCGTAGCTCACGCCGGACATCAACACTTCGCCGCGGGTAAAGTCGGTGGTCTTGACGATGACGCGCACGCCGTTCTCGAGCGTGAGAACCGTCGCGTCCACGTTGCCTAAGTACGTCTCGTCCGTCACCGCGGCGGGCGCGGGCGGCGTTTCGACAAGGTCGGCGTCGGTGACGGTGTCTTCGTAGGCGCTCAACTCCCCGGCTTGCGCCTCGGCGATGACGCCCGCAACCTCGGCCTGGGTGGGCAGCTCGAGCCCCGCTTTTTCGGGTGCGATAAGAAGCACCACCCGGTTGTCCTCGCGCAGCAGCGTTTCCGCGAGCGCGTTGACGTCGTCCAGGGTGATTTGCGGCAGCAGTTCTTCGGCGAGTTTATAGTCGGCTTCGTTCGTCGTGTAGACGCTGTTCTCCAAAAATGTCGAGGTCAAAAAGCTGACGAGGGCCGAGCTGTCGATGTCGTCTTGCTGCTGGAAACGTTGCTCTAAAAAGCTCAGCAGGTCGTCCTTGGCGCGCGCCAACTCGGTCTCGGTAAAGCCGAAGCGCCGCGCGCGTTCGACCTCTTCGACCAGCGCCGCCAAGCCGTCCAGCGCCGCGCCGTCGTCGGTCTGGACACCTAAAGTAACGTTTTCGGTGTCGCGCGTCAGGCCGCTGGTGCCCACGCTCGCGCCCAAGAAGGGCGCGTCCGCGGCGCGGCTGCGCTCGTCTAAGCGCTGGTTGAGCAGCGTGGTGAACAGGCTCGAGGCGAGGTCCTGGCCGTAGTCTTGAACAGTCTGCGTGCTCTCGCTCGCCCGCGCCAGGTCGAGTTCGACGAAGGTGTAGGGAAACTCGGGGTCGCTCGTGATGAGGTAGCGGGTGTCCTCGTGCGGCGGCACGTCGTAGGTAGTGCGCGGCGCGGGGTCGGCGGGGTTTTGCAACCCGGCAAAGGCGTCTTTGATGTACCCCTCGAAGGTTGCCGGGTCGAAGTCGCCGACGGCTATGAGCGCCATGAGGTCGGGTCGGTACCAGGTTTCGTAAAAGCGCCTTAGGGTTTCCGGCGGCGCGTTGCGAATCACGTCCATGCTGCCGATGGGCAAACGCTCGGCGTAGCGCGAGTCGCCGAACTGGACGGGTAGGATTTGCTCGAGCAGCCGCCCGTTCACGTTCTGGTCGCGCAGCCGCTCCTCCTCTATGATGACCGGGCGCTCGGCGTCGATTTCAGCCGGGTCGAGCGTGGCGCGCGCGGCCCAGTCGCTCAGGATGGCAAAGGCGGTCTGCACCGTCTCCTCATCATCGAGCGGCACGGTGAGGGTGTAAACCGTTTCGTCGAAACTGGTGTAGGCGTTCACGTCGGCCCCGAAGGTCATGCCGATGCTCTCGAGATAGTTCACAATCTCCGCACCTTCGAAGTTCTCGGTGCCGTTGAAGAGCATGTGCTCGAGCAAGTGCGCCAGTCCGCGCTGGTCCTCGTCCTCCAACACCGAGCCCGCGTTGACGACGAGCGCGAGTTCGGCGCGGTTGCGCGGCTCGGTGTTTTGGCGGATGTAGTAGGTCAGGCCGTTGTCGAGCTTGCCGACCCGCAGCGCCGGGTCTACAGGCAGCGGGTCGCTCGGCGCGAGCGCCCGACCGTCTAAGGTGACGGGTGACAGCTCGAGCGGGGCGACCGTCTGCTGGCTTTGCGCCAAGCCCAAAGTAAATAAAATTCCCAGAATCGTCAGGATTCGCAGTTTGACCATTCGCTTACCTCCGTAGATGTTCGCCGCCGTCGGTTGTGGCTTTGCAAGTTAAGTGTTCGTCAACCAGTATTTCACGCCGCCACAGCTACAAAGGGAACTTGAGTTACGCGGACTGACGCAGCGGGCCAAAGCGGAGGACCGAAGCGGAGGCTTGACAAACCTCGGGATGGGTGGCTGACCCGCAGTTTCGCCCTGCGCCGCACCGTATACTCCGCTATGGCTTACACCCTGTTAGAAGAACGCATGGTCGGCACGGGCATGGTCGGCGAAATCGAGCGGATTTACCGCTGCGACAACGGTTACGGCGCGCTCGTCGGCGAGGAACCGCCGGGTTTGGAAAACGCGGGCCGCATGGCGGTCACGCCGGTGCATTTTCAAGGCGAAGGCGCGTCGGACTACCGGGTGCTGTCGACCGAGCACCCGGTCGAAGGGCTGGACGCGGGCGACACGTTGGACCCGAGGTTTTTGGACAACCCGGACGATTTGAAAGCGCTGCTCGAGCGCCTGGACGCCCTACCCGTGACCGGTTGAGCCCAAAAGCGTAGTGCGGGCTGTGCGGTTGCCGCATGGCAGCTGCCCGAAAGAGTTTACAGTCGCGCTCGTCACTTCGCGCCGCGCTTGGTTCCGAAGTTTGCCCCGGTCTGTAAGAGAAATCTGTGAGAGAAAGAGGTCCCAAAGCGCGTTTCAAACGGGCTCGAGCCGGTTCTGAAACCGCGGCGTAGCCTCGCCGCCGGCCTTTTTACCCTTATACGGATTTCGGTACTAAAGCTTGTAAACCTTAAAAGTTGTTCGCTTCCTTATCTTTATTTTTTACTCTGCTCGCAGTTAATTCCGAGGAAATTAAAAGGAAAGGGTGCGAGTTACATTTTCTTTTCATAGTGAAGTTTTATACTTCTGCTAGTTCGGACAAAGATGTTCTTCAGCAGGCGCGAGGCTGGCTGAAGCCGAACATTTCTCAAAGGGGGAAAACCGTGAAAAAAATGTTTGCGTTATTTTTCAGCCTGGCTCTCACGCTGGGTCTGGCCTTTGCTCAAGACACGGGCGGGGCTGAAACGGGTGGAGCTGAAACGGGCGGTGCCATGATGGGCGAAACCGGCGGCATGGGTGAAACCGGTGGTGCCATGATGGGTGAAACGGGTGGCGGCATGACGGGTCTAACCTTCGCCGATTTCGACACCAACGGCGACGGCAGCATCGACGAGATGGAGTTCGACGCTATGGCCCCGATGATGGGCGGCATGATGGGCGGCGAAACGGGCGGCATGGCTGAAACCGGCGGCGCGATGATGGGTACGACCTTCGCTGATTTCGACACCAACGGCGACGGCAGCATCGACGAGACGGAGTTCGACGCCGTGATGGGCATGATGGGTATGTCCGGCGAGACCGGCGGCGCCATGATGGGTGAAACGGGCGGCATGGGTGAAACCGGCGGCGCCATGATGGGCGAGACCGGCGGTATGGGCGAGACCGGTGGTAGCGACATGGGCACCGACATGGACGGCGAGACCGGCGGTAGCGAAACGGGTGGCGGCTAAGCAACCCGTTTTTTCTTTTCAAAGCCGAGGCGCGCGCCTCGGCTTTTTTGTGGCTGAGAGTCACGGTTTATCGTAGCTACCCGGTTTGAGGAAGTAGCTTTGCACTTGGAGAAAGCGAACCCGTTCCGGGAACCTCAGAAAGTTCAAAAACAAGAATCTCAAAAAGCGAGGGTGGTGAGACTCGAGCGGCTCGAGGTACCCGCCACCTTACGAAACCGAGCTTGCAACCCGTTCCTCGACGACCGTGTCGGTCGGTGGCGGCCGAAGGGGGCGCAGCGCCAGCGCGAAACCCGCGCTGAGCGCCCACCAAGCCAAGTGGCTGTACTGCGCCGACTCGAACCAGGTGAGGCCGTAAGCCAAGTAGACGACGGCCACGGCTTCCAAGCCCCAGCCCCGCCCCTTGAAGCCGACAAACGCCACGTAACCGAACAGGGCGACGTAGAGCAGCAGCCCCACGAGTCCTAAGGAAATCCCCATGTCTAAAACCATGTTGTGCGCCTTGTTGGTACGCACCCGCCCCTGGCGCAGCTGCTCGTCGGTGCCGAGGTAGCTAAACGAGTAGTGCCCGACCGACTCGACTTCGGCAATCGGTACTTCTTGTGAAAGGTACATCTGGTTGCGCGCCTCTCGCCAGTTGCCCACGTAGGGCCAAGCGATGCCGAAGCCGTTGAAGCCCCACCCGAACAAGGGGCGTTCGGCGATGCCCACCAGCGCCGAACGCCACAGCTCCGAGCGCGCCGAGGTGAGCGTTTGGGCGTCCGCGCGCGACAACTCGGCGACCTCGAAACTGCTCAGGGACGGCACGCTGCGGTGCGGCTGCACGCCCGCGCCGCGCAGGCCCGCCAGGGCGGCAAAACCGAGCAAACTCAGGCCGAGCGTCAGGGTGGCCCGCCGCCAGGACAAACCACGCCCCGCGAAGCGCCAGCCCACATAAAGCAGCCCGGCGACGTAAGCGATGTACACGCCCCGCGTCGCGGTCGACCACAGCGCGAACGAGACGAGGAACAAAAGCAGCCAAGCGTAAGCCGGCTTGAGCCAGCCGCGCAGCAAACTCACCAGGGCGAGCGCGGCGGTCGCGGCGAGGACGAAGCCCGCGTGACCGCGGCTCGTGTAAAAGCCCAGGGGCATCTGGCCTTTCCACATGGTGCTGACGAGCATTTCAGCGTAGCGAGTGCTCACCTGCCCTGAGGTGGCCGTGTAGTCCACCGTCCAGTCGAAAACTTGCGGCACCATCGCCAGCGCCAGCACAAAACCCGCCGCGAGCACGCCGTAAAGTTGGACGCGGAACAGCTCCGGCCGGACGCGCAGCACCAGCACGTTGCTGAGTGAAAACACGGCCAGCAGCGCGTAGTAAGCCCAGCCGTCGCCCATCTCTAAGTGCGCCCGGACACCGCCGGCGAACCCGGCCGGGCTGAACAACGCCGAGACGAGTCCGGCCGCTAGAAAAAGCCCCCACAGCCACGCCGCGCGTCGCCACTGCGGCGACAAATTGGCACGCGGGTTCGCCGGGGCGGGCGGCCGCACGAACGTCAGCAGCAAAAATCCGAGGTGAAGCAGGGTGATGTACCACAGAACCGTCACCTTGGGTTGGGTCCAGATTTCACCGCGGTTGCCGCCCCAGGGGTCGATGAGCACCACGCTGAGCGCAAACAAAAGCGCGTACAGGGTCAAAAAAAAGCGTTGCCAGTAGGTCATAAAGGTCCCCCGAGCAACAAGTATAAGCCCGTGTCACCAAAAGCAAATAGCGGTGTCCGCCGCTTTAAAAGGCAACGACCCGGGGGAATCCACTTTGCCCTACAGACAAGCGCTTGTTCCTTCCCTACCCTGAACCCGGACAAGGAAAGACCGAGGAAAAACCGATGAAAGACCGAGAAAAGACAAGGAAAAGGAGAACGACATGGACATGAACAGGCAAATGGCAACTCCGCGAACGACGCTGGGTGAGGGTTCACAGCAGCCACGGGTCACCGTCGCGAGCTATGCGACCTATCCAGAAGCGCAACGGGCCGTCGACAAACTCTCCGACGAAAAGTTCCCGGTCGAGCGCAGCGCCATCGTCGCGGAAGGCATCCGTTTCGTCGAGCAGGTGACGGGGCGCTTGAACTGGTGGCGCGCGCTTTTGAACGGGGCGCTGAGCGGCGGGCTGCTGGGCGCGTTCATCGGTTTCGTGTTCGGTTTGTTCAGCTTTTTTCAGCCGGGCGTCGCCGCGCTCACGCTCGCTTTAAACGGGCTTGTCGTCGGAGCCGTCATCGGGGCGGTTTTCGGGTTGGTCAGTTACGCTTTCACGGGTGGACGCCGCGACTTCACCTCGGTGAGCGGGATGCAGGCCGAACGTTACAACGTGATGGTCGACGCCGACTTAGAAACCGAGGCGGCCGGTATTCTCGCCCGCCTGTAGCGCTTGCGTGAAGCCGCCGTTCGGCCTGCGCGCAGCGACCGACGCCGACGTGCCTGCGGTAGCGGGCCTTATCGCCGCGGCGTTCGAGGTTTACAGGCACAGCCTCGAGCCCCCGTCAAGCTCTCTCGACAAAACGCCCGCGGCGGTGCGCCGCGAGCTTTGTACCGCTACCGCCTTAGTCGCCGCAAAATTAGTCGCCGCAAAAGCTGAAACCCTCGTCGGCTGCGTTTTTTATGCACCGAAAGAAGACCACGTCTATTTGAGCCGCCTCGCCGTGTTGCCCGAGTACCAGGGTAGGGGGATAGCCAGAGCCCTGCTGTCGGCGGTAGAGGACGAAACCCTGAACTTGGGTGCCGAAAAAATACGGTTGCAGGTGCGCCTCGTCCAAAAACGTAACCGAGCGCTGTACGGGTCGCTCGGTTACGTTTTTTACGCTTACGGCGCTCACGCAGGCTACAAAGAGCCCACGTTCGTCACGCTCGAGAAGCGTTTAGGGCAAAACCGGTAAGTCCAGGGTGGCCAAGTCGGGGTAGCTTACCTGCCAGTGGTCGCCCGCGTAAGTCAGCGCGGCGGTGCCCGTTTTAGTGTAAGTCTGGCCGTCGACGGTGGCGGTGACGGTGAACGCGACCGTTCCGCTGTTGCCGGACAGGCTCGAGCTTACGCCGCTCAGGGCGAAGTTTTGCAGGGTTCCCTGCGGCGCGGTGCCCGCCGGAACACCGTCCATAAAGTACGCGCTCCAGGCGAGGTCGCCGCACTTCAAACCCTCGAAAACTTGCCGCAACGAGTTCTCGGCCAGGTAGTTGCTGCCCAACGCCTGTCGCTCCGAAACTTGCGGCTCGCCGGCGATGGAACGGACGGCGTCGGTCGCCCAGTGGCAAGGTGACACGTCGACAAAGGGCGAAGGCGACTGCGCGAAAGCCGACCCGAGACCGACGACGACCCAAACCAACAGATATTTTTTCATACCCGACTCTAAAACAAAAAGTTCTGGGTATTCCGGTAGTTGTCTCACATTGAAAGCAGGTTGGCCGTGCAAATTCGAGGGCGAGGGCGTGGCTTCGGGTGTCGACTGGGACGTCCCGCGGCTTTTTCACGTTACGATTGAGGCATGACCCTAAAAGATTCAGCCCACGCCGCGCGGGACGCCTACCTGGAGACACTGACGGACCTCGTCAAACTGGAGTCTCCCACCCTCGACAAAGCCGCCAACGACCGCGTGGCGGACTACTTGGAAACCCTGTTGAAAACAGACGGTTGGCAGGTCGAGCGCGTCGCGCAAAGCTCGGTGGGCGACCAACTCGTTGCGCGGTGGGACGCACCGGGAGAGACCTCGAGCCTGCTGCTGTGCCACTTCGACACGGTCTGGCCCGTCGGCACGCTTGTGCAAATGCCCCTGAAAGAAGAGGACGGCAAGCTCTACGGCCCCGGCACCCTCGACATGAAAGCGGGCGTCGCCGCGGCGCTGCACGCCCTGAAACTCGTCGAACAAGAAGGCCTGACCCTGCGCGGCCCGGTCACGCTGCTGCTCACCTCGGACGAGGAAAAGGGCAGTTTGTTCTCGCGCGAAATCATCGAACGCCTGGCGCTCGAGCACACACGCGTGTTCGTGCTCGAGCCGGGCCGCGAGGACGGCGCGCTCAAAACGGGGCGCAAGGGCACCGGCGACTTTACGGTTCACTTCGCGGGTATAAGCGCCCACGCAGGCAACAACCCCAAAGAGGGCGCTTCGGCGTTGCGCGAACTGGCGCACTTTTTACCGTTCGCCGAAAACCTCACCGACTATGAGCAGGGCACGACCGTCAACGTCACGGTGGCCCAGGGCGGCAGCGTGAGCAACGTCGTCGCCGAGTCCGCGAGCTGCACCCTCGACATGCGCGTGCTCAAACTGGGCGAGGCCGAGCGGGTCGAGGCGGCGCTGCGGGGTTACGTGCCGCAGGACGAAAGGGTGAGCGTCACGCTCAAGGGCGGCCTCAACCGTCCGCCTTTAGAATTTACCGAAGCGAACAAGAAGTTATTCGCAGAAGCCCAAACCGTCATGGCGAGGCTGGGCCTGACCCTCGAGGGTGCCGTCGTCGGCGGCGGCTCGGACGGCAACTTCACCTCGGCCCTGAGCGTGTCCACGCTGGACGGGCTGGGTTCGGCGGGCGCAGGCCCGCACGCGCGCTTCGAGCACGTCCGCATTGACGAGACCCTGGACCGGCTCGCGCTGCTCAGCGCGCTGCTCACCGTAGGGCCGTAAGAGAAAAGCCGGTTGTTCCGCCCTGTCCGCTCCACCCTGACGCCCTACTCCGGCTTGAGCAAGGGAAACAAAATCACGTCGCGGACGCTCGGCACGTCGGCTAAGAGCATCGCCAAGCGGTCGATGCCGAGGCCCAGTCCGCCCGCGGGCGGCATCCCGTATTCCAGGGCGGTCAGAAAGTCCTCGTCGATGTCGGGTTGCTCGTCGTCGCCCAGTTCGCGCAAACTCTGCTGCAGCTCGAAACGCGCGCGCTGGTCGAGCGGGTCGTTGAGTTCGGAAAACGCGTTGCCGAGTTCCATCCCCACGCAGACCGGCTCGAAGCGCTCGACGAGTCCGGGACGGCTGCGGTGTTTTTTGGCGAGCGGACTTATCGCTTGCGGGTGGTCCATGACAAAGGTCGGCTGGACGAGGTGGGGCTCGAGGTAGATGTCGTAGAGCTTGTTGAAAACCTGCCCGACGGGGGCTTCGGCGAGCGGCGTGTCCTCGCTGTCCTCGTTTTTGGGCGGATGGTGCTCTACGACCCAGGCGCGCAGCTTGGCCTCGTCCATGATGTCGAAACTCAACCCGGCGCGGCGTTGCAACTCGCCCGTGTAGTCCACACGCGCCCACGGCGTTCTGAAGTCGAGCTGTTGCCCCTGGTAAAACAGGGTCGTGGAGCCGGTGAGTTTTTCGACTAGAGAGCAGTACATCGTCTCGACAAGCTCTAAGATGTCCAAGTAGTCCTTGCCCGCCCAGTAGAGTTCCAACATCGTGTACTCGGGGTTGTGTTTGTAAGAAATTCCCTCGTTGCGAAAGTTCCGGCCGATTTCGTAGACCGCGTCGAAACCGCCGACGATTAAGCGTTTTAAGTAGAGTTCCAACGAGATACGCAGGTGAAAGTCGTGCTCTAGGGCGTTGTGATGTGTCACGAAGGGCCGCGCCTCCGCGCCGCCGGGGACGCTCTGCAGCACGGGCGTCTCGACCTCTATAAAGCCCAGCTCGTCCAGGTAGCGGCGGATGTACGAAACGGCTTTCGAACGCAGCGTAAAAGCCCGCCGCACCTCCGGGTTGACCATCAGGTCGAGGTAGCGCTGGCGGTAGCGCTGCTCCTTGTCGGCCAAACCGTGGTACTTGTCGGGCAGCGGGCGTAAAGACTTGACCAGTGGCCGAAACCGCTCGACCCGCACCGTGAGTTCGCCGGTTTTGGTCGTAAACAGCGGCCCCGAAACCTCCAACCAGTCGCCCAGGTCGATTTTTTTGAGCGCGTTGTAACTCTCGAGGGCGTCCTTTTGAAAGTAGGCTTGCAGGTGCCCGCTACCGTCCTGCAAGGTCGCAAAACTCGCCTTGCCCATCATCCGCAGCAACACGACCCGGCCCGCGAGTTTGACCGTCTCGCCAAACTCGCTGCCGGGCTCGCCGCCGCCGTAGCGCTTCTGCAAATCGGCTGCTCTATGCGTCGCCTCGTAGCTGTACGGATACGGCTCGAAACCGCGCTCGACCAGGCTTTCCAAATTCCTAAGGCGTTGTTGACGCTGCTCTTCTAAAGACATAAGGAACAATTTAGCACTGCTTGCGTTAAACACGAGCAGCGCTGGATTTACTTTTTACTTTCTACTCGGTCCTCGGTACTTTTCAGCTTATCGACACCAGCGTATACTCGGTCTTTTTGTCGTTGATGACGACCGTGAAGGTCTGGCCCGGTTTTTTGCCCATCAACCCTTTGCCGAGCGGGGACTCGTCGGAGACTTTGGGGATGTCGCTGTCGAGCACGCTCGCCTCGATGGGCGAGACGACCTGCACGTCGAACGCTTCTTTCGAACTCGCATCTTGCAGCGTCACGACCGAGCCCAGGTCGACCTTGTCGCGCTCGTGCGCCTGGATGATTTCGGCTCGAGCGAGTTGGTCGTCCATGTTGTCGATGCGCGCCTCGATGCGCGCTTTTTCGCGCTTGGCTTCTTCCAAGCCCGAGTCGTCGTAATCGTCCGATGAACCCGTCAGCTCGCGCAGAATGCGGGTCGCTTCTTCCAAACGCTCCTGCTCGTTTTCCAACGTCGTTTTGAGCCTGTCATACCCTTCTTGCGTCAAACGTACCTGTCTCGCCATCGCCAGACCTCCTCGGCTGAATTTGCACTTAAACATCTTGCCTCCCGATGGGAGGCAAGTCAGAACCTAGATTTGAGCGTCAGTGTAGCCTATATCGGCCGGGTGCGTCGTAAGGTGGAAAGTTCCGTCCCGGCAACCGAAGCACCTGTTCGTTTCGACCTTCATGCTTGGTTTCTCTCAGCAAAGACGCGCGCACACGTTTTACACTCTAGTTTATGAGGTTTTTGCGTTGGAGGTCCATAGGCTCTAAGTTTGCAGGCTCTAAGCTTGCAGGCTTTAAGTCCGGGTCGGTCAAACAGCGGGTGTTGGCAGCGTCGGCCGTCCTCGCCCTGCTCGCCGCGCTGACAATCACGGTGACGCGCCCGCAGACGCCGCTCGAGCTGCGCCTGGCGGCCCTCGACCCCTACGACGACCCGCTGCTGGTCGACTACAAAAGCTACCGCGACGCGCTGCTGCAAGGCGACACCGCGAGTTTGGAAGCGCTCGCGCAACAAGGCAGCTACGCGTCTTACCGCGCGGCGCTCAGCCTGGCGCGAGATGTCACGCTCGAGCCCGCTACCCGAACCCATTACTACCGCCGCGTGTTCGCGCTGCGCACTGACGACCCGCTCGACAAGCTTGATAAACGCGCGCTGCTGCTCGAGTACGCTGCTACGGCCGAGGCCGCCGGTTTGGACGCCGAAGCACTCGAAACCTACGCCGCCGCGCTGCCCGACCCCGTGGCAACGGCCGGTGTCAAACGCCTGCAAACCGACCCCTACCGCCTCGCCAACACCTTTTTGAAGGCGCGGCGTTTCCGAGACGCGCTCGCGGCACTGGGCAACCTCACCGCGCCGTCCGTCGAAGCGCCCGCCTACCGGGCGTTGGGAAACTACGAGCAGGCCCTGGACGCCTACCAAAGATGGCTGGTTGAGCAACCCGGCAACGAAGACGCGCGCTACGGCGAGGCGTGGATGAACTACTACCTCGGCAACCTGAGCGCGGCCGAGGCGCTGTTTGCGGACCTGCCCGGCACCTCGGCGCTCAAGGGACGGGCGCTCGTCGCGCGGCAGCGGGGCGACACCGACCTTGCGGTGGCGCTGCTCGCGCAAACCGGCGAACCCGTCAACCTGTGGCTGGCGACCGGCTTTTTAGAGGCGGCAGACCGCTACCGGGACGCGCTGGACGTGTACCTGAACCTAGCCCAAAGCGACTCCGTCTACGCCGACGACGCCGCTTACCGCGCCTACGTGCTGGCCGACAGGCTGAGCAAAGCCGACCTGGCTGAAGAAGCTGAAGCTCTCGTGCCGGCGGGCAGCTTCTTTGGGCTCAAGCTCGGCAAAACGCTTCAAGTACCGGGGGTCTCCGTGCTGGAACGCGTGACCCCGCCCGCCGCAGACGTTGCCAACGCCCTCGCCCGCATCAACGACTTGGACGGGGCGCAGGGCGAGTTGCTGTTCGCGTTGCGGGACGCGGTCGACGTGCCCACACGCGTGGCGCTGGCTGAGAGCTTGCAACTGCTGGGCGAGTTTCGGCAGAGCCAGCGCGCGGGGGTCGACCTGCTCAAAGCTGGGGTCGACGACCGCCGCGTCTGGGAACTCGCTTACCCGCGGGCCTATCCTGAAGCCGTGAGCGACGAGGCGCTTCGCAACGGCTTGGAGCCCGCCCTCGTCTGGGCGATTATGCGGCAAGAGTCAGCCTTTTTCCCCAAAGCCCTGTCGAGTTCGAACGCCCAAGGACTGATGCAGGTCATTCCCTCGACCTGGGACTGGCTCGCCGAGTTGCAGCGCGAAACGCCGGGCGAACCCTTCGACATAGCGACGAACGTGCGCTACGGCAGTTTTTACCTGCGGTGGCTACTGAACTATCTAGGCGGCGACCCCGAACTCGTCATCGCGTCGTACAACCGCGGCCAGGGCTACATCAAGCGCCTTTACGAAGGCAGTGTCGTCGCCGCGAACAAAGACGACCTCTACCGCGAAATCGACGCGCTCGAGACCCGCGAATATCTACAACGCGTGAGCGAGAATTTCGAGGTTTACAAGGCTCTTTACCCGACCACCGCCACGCACGGTTTATAAGAAATGAACAGCCGACCACCGCACTCGCCTCGACAGTTGCCACACTATGAATAATTTGTACTCGAGGTTAAGATATACCTTGTGGCTGTTGGAAAAGTTTACATACTTGTAAATCCCTTTTTAGAGGGAATTTTAAAGATAGGCAAAACTAACCGTTCATCAGAAGAGCGCGCTTCAGAACTTTCTGGAACGTCAGTACCAGGCAGGTATATTGTGTTGTTTGACGAAGACTATGCTGATTGTGATCTAGCTGAAAAACTTATTCATCAAGAGCTTTCGGAGTACCGCGTCAACCATAAACGTGAATTTTTTAAAGTAGCCCCCAAGGTAGCAGTAAGAGCATTTTATAAAATATCAGCACGACCCGAGGTCCAGCACCGCAGCGATTTACATAGTTCAGAAGCAGACAGGTTTCAGGATCCGTTGACCAAGGATCCACAACGATCTGTACCTAGGAGATGGTCGTATGAGGCTTCGGCGAAAATAGGGCAACCAAATCCGGAAGTGCAGCAAACAGTCCGGTGTTTGCCTACAGTCTGCAAAGAGTGCGACTGGGCCTTCAAAGCGTACGTTCTTAGCAATGAATCGTACACGTATTGCCCAGAATGTGACTCCAAAATTGAAGCAGATGTTACGGGGTAGTAATTACCTGGAACGCTGAGGCTTATATGAAGAAAAGGGGCAGGTTATGAGTTACAACTTTTCAACAAACACTAATCTGATGCTCCAGAAGGAGCTGTCAAAAATAGCATTATTCACCGCTAGTACTGTACAAAAAGTTAAGGAATTTTCATTGAGTAAACCACTTGCCACAGCGAGGAGAAAAACATGCCCCAACTGACCGTCAACGGAAACTCAGCTGAGTTCGACTCTGAAAAACGTCTCGTCCTCGCCATCGAAGAACTAGGCGTTCAGGTCGGGCACCGCTGCGGCGGGATTGGCCGGTGTACGACCTGCCGGGTGACGTTCGTGTCCGGCGAACCCGAGGAGATGACGCAGGCCGAGTACGACAAACTCAAAGAGAAAGACCTGCTCGGCCAGGCCCGGCTGTCCTGCCAGCTCACCTGCTCGCAAGACATGGAAGTAACGGCGCTGATGACCCTGGACAGCGTCGAGGCCTGGACCGACACCGGCCCCGAACCCGCACCCGAAGTCAAGCCGGAAGCCCAGTGGTTCCCGAAAAGCGAACTGGAAACCCAAGCCTCGGCCTGATTTTGAACACCGAGACCCGGAGACGCACCTTACGGGTGCGTTTCTTTTTTGACGTAAGCTGATGCCCATGCCCGAACTGGACTTCGACCGCTACTACCGCTACGACGAGCTGACCGCCGTTCTGAAAGCCTTTGCCGACGAACATCCCGACTTAGTGAAGCTCGAGACCCTCGGCCGAAGTTACGAGGGCCGCGACGTTCACGTCGTCACGGTGACGAACGCTCACACCGGCCCCGCCGAGGACAAACCCGCGCTGTGGATAGACGGCAACATCCACGCCTCGGAGGTGTCGCCGTCGACGGCTTGCTTGTACCTCATCGACACGTTGGTGAAAACCTACGGCGAGCGGGAAGACGTGACGCGGGCGCTCGACACGAGGGCTTTTTACATCGTCCCCCGCGTCAACCCCGACGGGGCCGAACTCGCGCTGGCCGACGTGCCGAAAATCATCCGGTCTTCGACGCGCCCGTATCCTTACGACGAAAATCCTATCGACGGGCTGCGGCAGGAGGACATCGACGGTGACGGACGGCTGCTGAGTATGCGTGTTAAAGACGCCAACGGCCCTTGGAAGGTGTCGGAAAAAGAACCGCGCTTGCTGGTGCGCCGCGACCCGACCGAGACGGGCGGAACTTACTACCGCGTGCTGCCCGAAGGGCTGCTGGACGACTACGACGGCGTCACCCTCACCGTGCAAGCAAAAAAAGAAGGCCTCGACTTAAACCGCAACTTTCCCGCCAACTGGCGCGGCCAGGCCGAGCAAGCGGGCGCGGGGCCGTACCCTGTATCCGAGCCGGAGGTGAAAAACTTAGTCGACTTCGTCGCCAAACACCCCAACATCACCGGCGGCATCACCTTTCACACCTACGGCGGCGTGCTGTTGCGCCCGTTCAGCGGGCAGAGCGACGAGGAATTTGCCGCCGAAGACCTGTGGACCTACCAGAAAATCGGGACCAGGGGCACCGAGTTGACCGGCTACCCGCACGCGAGCGTGTTCCACGACTTCAAGTACCACCCCAAAGAAATTATCACCGGGGCGTTCGACGACTGGCTATTCGAGGGTTTGGGCGTGTTCGCCTGGACGGTCGAAATCTGGAGCCCGCAGCGGCAGGCAGGCATCACCGACTACAAGTTCATCGACTGGTACCGCGAGCACGATTTTGGGGACGACCTCAAACTGTTGAAGTGGAGTGACGACGTTTTGGAGGGCCGGGGCTACGTCGACTGGTACGCTTTTGAACATCCGCAACTCGGAGCGGTCGAACTCGGCAGCTGGGACGTGCTCCACGCCTGGCGCAACCCGCCGCCGCAGTTTTTAGAGCGTGAGGTCGCCAAGTTTCCCGACTGGTGCCTGTGGCACCTGCTGATTTCGCCCAAGCTCGAGCCCCACTCCCACGAAATCGAAGCCCTGGGCGACGACACCTACCGCGTACAAATCGTCGTCCACAACACCGGCTGGTTGCCGAGTTACGTCACCAAACACGCGCAGGAGAAAAAGCTCGTGCGCGGCGTGGTTGCGGAAGTGGCGTTGCCCGAGGGGGCAAGTTTGAGGGTCGGCAAGGTGCGCACCGTTCACGGACAGCTCGAGGGCCATGCCTATAAAAGTGTGACACCCAGCCCCACCACCGCCGACCCGACGACCGACCGGCTCAAGCTCGAGTGGGTCGTCCACGCGCCCGGCGGCGGCACGTTGAACGTCACCGTGAAGCACGAACGCGCGGGCGTGGTGCGGCAGGCTGTTTCTTTAAAGCAGTTTTAACTTTAGGAGCGCTTATGCCATAATGTGGACGGAGCAAAAATGAGAACTAAGGCTTTAGCAATCAGATTTTCGAGTTACTTTCTTACTGTAATTTTGGCGTTGTTTTTGTCGCACACATTAGCTGAAACATCAATCCTGATGCCACTATGGAACGTTGAAAATGAATATTTTATTGTGAGCCAAAGGAGCACTCGTGAAGCGATGAGTGGATGGTTGCCTACAATGGCTCTTGAGCAGGGTAAAGTCTGTGAAGAGTTTGAAAGCTTTGAATGGGAAGAGAAAGACCCATTAGGAGCTGCATTTATAGACTTTTCTGAGGATTACGAATTCGCTAAAGCTGCCGAGGAAATGGGAACTACCATTAAAGTGACACGAGCGACATTTTTTAACTTTTTTGTCAAAACAGAAAACAATATGTATTTTGGTGAGTGGAGATATTTTCTTTACAAAGGTACGTGGTTGGTCTGGTTTGATTTGTGTAAAACTTAGTTTATCAAAGGGGGTGGCCCTTTGAGCCGGGGATCTAGGACACGGGCGCAACCGAACTGCTCTACTCATTTGTGGAACTGCTACTTGAGTTGCCCTCGCGCAGAAACTTCGTAAGCTCGCGGATGTCCTCCATCACGAAATCCGGCTGAACGTCGGAGGTCTCTAAGTCGTCACGCGTCGAAACGCCTGTGAGCACCAGCACCGTCTTCATGCCCGCCGCCGCGCCGCCTGCAATGTCGGTGGCGAGCCGGTCGCCGACCATTAGGGTGTCTTCCGCAGCCGTGCCTAGTCGTTGCAGCGCTTCTTCGAACATCGCCGCGTTGGGTTTGCCGGCGACGGTGGGTTTTGCACCCGTCGCGGTCGTCAACACCGACAACACCGCGCCCGCACCCGGCAGCGGCCCGAGTTCGGTCGGATAAGTCGCGTCGTCGTTGGTGGCGATAAGTTCTGCGCCC
>CBDCDJ010000002.1:0-21264 GCA_965215355.1 Trueperaceae bacterium
CGTGAACGAGGCACAAACGCTTTCGCAGGAGGCGACCCGGTGACCGGGGCTGCAAGTGACGCCCGAATGAACGAAGCCGTGTCAAGGCGCTTGCCCCGCTTGCGGCTCACCGCGTTTGTCGTCGGCGGCGTCGGCCTGGTACTCGCCGCCGTCGTCGGATTTCTGAGCGGCGCGGAGGTGTTTTTCGAGTCTTACCTGTACGCGTTTATCTTCTGGACGGGTTTGGCGCTCGGTTGCCTGGTCATGGTGTCGGTGCAGCACCTGGCGGGCGGTTCCTGGGGCGCGCTGATTCGCCGGCCGCTCGAGGCCGGCGCGATGGTGACGCCGCTGATGGCGCTACTTTTTATCCCGTTGCTGTTCGGGCTCGGCCACTTGTACGAGTGGACCCACGCCGACTACGTCGCGTCGCACCCGACGGTGGCCGCCAAGACGGCTTACCTCAACGTGCCCTTTTTCATCGTCCGTTCCGCGCTCTACTTTCTCGTTTGGACGTACGGCGCTTGGTACTTTTTCCGCGCTTCACAGCGTCAGGACGAAGACGAGGCCGCCAGTATGCGCATCGGCTTCAAGCTCAAGGGCGCGGGTGCAGCTTGGATTATCATCTACGTCGTTACCATGACCTTTGCGATGGTCGACTGGTCGATGTCGCTCACCCCGGAGTTTTTCTCCGGCATCTACAGCGTCATCTACATGATAGGCCAAGCCATCAGCGCGGTGTGCTTCGTCATCTTCGTGATGGTCGGGCTCGCGGCGGTTCACCCCAAGGTAAACGAGCTGCTGACGCCCAAGCGCTTGCAAGACCTGGGCAACTTCTTGATGGCTTTTACGATGTTTTGGGCCTACACGAGCTTTGCCCAACTCATCATCCTGTGGTCGAACAACATCGTCGAGACGAATCCCTACTACGTGCTGCGCTTCAGCCCGACGTGGCGGGTGGTGGGTTTGTTCCTCATCTTCTTCGGTTTCGCCGCCCCCTTTACGGTGCTCTTTTCCCGCTGGGTCAAGCGCAAACGGCGGGCGCTCGTTACGGTTGCGGTCTGGGCGATTTTTATACGCCTGCTCGACGTGTTCTACATGGTGATTCCGAACTACGGGCGTGAAGGCTTTCCGCTACACCTGCTCGACGTGCTGCTGATTGTCGGTTTGGGCGGTCTTTGGCTGGGCGTGTTCACGCTGCTACTGGGCTCGCGTCCGGTTTTGCCCTTGCACGACCCGCGCCTGCTCGAGCCCGCCCACCACGACGACCACGCCCGCGAGCCGGGCCACCCACCTCGCTTAGCCGGAGCCGACCATGTCTGATAGAACTGCGTCTGATAGAACCGCGTCCGACAAAACCACGTCTGACAAAACTGTGCCTGACAAAGCCGCGTCTAACAAGGCGATGTCTGACAAGACGACGTCCAACCGGGCGTCCGGGCAGCAGACGCCCGACCAACCCGAAAACACGCGCCGGTACATCTTCAGCGAGGCGCAAACGCGTCTTATGTTCGTCGGCAGCGGCGTGTTGATGGTGGCGACCATCGTCGGAATTTTGCTCCTCACCTCGGCGCGGCCGCAAGGGAAGTACCTGGAGCCCAACCGCGCTCAGTACCTAGCTACCCTCACCGAAGCGACCGAACAACTTGCCGGGGGCGCTGTCAACGCCGACGGCACGTTGACCCTTCCCATCGAGCAGGCGATGGAACTCGTCGCCGAACGCGGTGTGGTCAACCCGTTCACGGTCGAAGGTGCCGCGGGACAGTAGCAACGTTCGTAAAACAAACGCCGAGCAGACGAAAGACGGAACGTAGGGACCGTCTTTCGTCTGCTTTCGCTAAACCGATACCACGGTCCGGGACGCGACTCGCACTAGGTCGAGCGTGCGACCCGACCGGCGAAGGACTTCTTGTGAACCTTCAGCCGCTCCTCGAGCACTTGAGCACCCTTTCCGATGCCCAGTACAACGCCCTGTTGGACGACCGCGACGCCCCGCCCTTCGAGGTGAGGTGGTTGGGGCTTTACAACCGGGTCGCGCCCCTGACACCGCATCCCGAGCAACAGGCGAACTTTGTCACCCTGTCCAACCTGACCGCCCAGCACGAACTCACCGAGGCCGTCAGCGACGATTTAGACCTCGTTTGGAGCTGTGAGCAGGCGGGGCTGACCGACCCTTTCATCACCTTTCTGCGCGAGGTATACGCCCGTGGGCGGGTGCCGAGCAACGCCGCACTGCGGGAACACGAGGGCGGTACTTAGCGCCGGACCTTATCTGCCGCAGCAAATTCGAAACTCCAACGTCACGAAGCACACTCTGTAGTAAAGACGAAGCTTTGGGCAAAGCGGGCCGCGCCTCCAAAACGCCGCCCACAAGCATCAATTGCGCTGTTGAGATATACTCCAGCGTGATTGACACCTACTTCCGCGCTTTTCCCGACTACCAAGACGTGTTCGCGGGCGACCTGGACAAGTACCGGCGGTACTTCTTGCCGCTCTTCTCGCTCGACCTGCGCTTTATGGGTTTCACGGACGAAACCTGGCTGCACGTGGTGAGCGTCAAGGAGTTGGGTATCGGCGACACGACCGGTTCACTGACTGAAGTGACCGGCGACCACACGGGCGAGGACATGCTCGGGTTCAGGGTTGTCGACGGGCGCTACGCGTTCGACGCGCCGTGGGACTACTTTCTGCTCGAGCAGCGGGACACCCTGGCTGCCAAATATGCCGGGGAAGAAGCCACCGACCCCAACGCCAAGGACAAGCTGACCAAACGGCTGCTCGACGCCACCGACGAGCTTTTGGACATCTATAAGACCAACGAGGCCACCTACTCAGCTTACAAAGAAGAGCACAGCGCAGCCCAAATAGACGACCTGCTCAAGGATTCGGAACTGACGCTGGCCCGCCCACTTTCCGAAGGCCGCAACGCCGACCCGGAGCCCGACGAGGAAGACGAGGAGTGGCTCGAGTCGAACAACCTGCTCGAACCCCACAACGCCGCGGGCGAGCCGCTGCTGTTCGTGTGCCGCGTGTCGGGTTATGGTTTTCACGAGTACGGCGCGGACGGCGTGTGGCTCTTTTACGACGAGGCCGACCAAAAAGCGGTCGTCTGTTTCGAGTGGACTTAAAACCAGATGACCCACGAGGACAGTGAAGAGGACAGTGAAGACGAGGTGACGCTCGAGGGCGTCCGCTTTTACAACCAGGACTACGCTTGGGAGGGTGAGGCTGTCTTGCCCTCGTGGGCGGGGTTTCGCACTTCGCCGGACGCCGTGCCTGCCGGGAACAGCTTCCTCGTCGTGACCAGTCACCTCGACGACAACACCGGGCCGCCGAGTGCGACCCACGCCGAAGCGCTGCGCTGGCTGTTGAGCCAGGAAGCAGCCGTGGCGGAGGCGGTGGTGCGCGCCGTCCTCGACTATTACCCCGAACTGAGCGACGACTACGACGTTCAACCGGGCGAAAACCCCAAAGACTTCCCGGAGACGATGACGGCGGAGGCGCTGCGCGACTTTATAGAACTGCACACCGTGTTTCTCCACGACTACCTTGAAAACGACCAACCCGTCCTCGGCTTCGCCTTTCGTAGCCGCTGGGACGAGGAGCACGGGCTGGGCGTGCGGATGCACGGGCTCGAGCCGGCCGACGTCGCACCGGACTCGTCGGTGGCGTTCTAGCGTGAGCGAGCCCCGCACGGACGGAACCCCGTCCCCGCTGTTGCTAGGCCCCGCCCTCCTGAACGCGCGAGGCTGGCAAGAAAACAGTAGCGTCTTGTTGCCCTTCGACCAGCCGTGGTCCGAAACGACCCCATGCCTCATCCACCCGTCCGACCCTTACGAGGAGGACGACGCGAGGGTCGAACTGCGCGGCGTAGTGTTCGAACACGCCCTACAAAAAGAGCAGGTCGAGGACGTTCTTGCCAGCGCAGAGCACAGGCTCGGCCGGACGCTCACGCAGGCCGAGGCGTTCGAAGCGTTCCTCTTTTACGTGGAGCACGACGCGTTTATGTGATGGCTGTTTTAGAAAACAGCCGCTGACGTTTTCAAAAGCCGCAACCGACCCACGCAGTAAGACCTCGACTTCACCAATTTCCTTACCTGTGCGATACTGGGCGAAACAAAGGAGAGTGGGATGAAGAAATTTTGGATATGGCTCGTTCTCGTGCTGGCGAGTCTGGCACTGGCCCAAACCGACCTGCCCGACAACACCGCGCGGGTTCACTACCAGCGGCCCGACGGCGCTTACGAGGGCTTCAAGCTCCACGTCTGGGAAGACACTACCGAAGAAGTCACCTGGGCGAACGGCTTAGAGGTCTCTGGCAGCGACGACTACGGCGTCTACTGGGACGTTTCCCTGACAGACGACGCCCAAAGGCTCGGCTTCATCGTCCACAAGGGCGACGAAAAAGACCCCGGCCCGGACCTGTTCATCAACCCGCAACAAAACCGCGAGGTGTGGCTGCAGTCCGGCGTCGAGCAAGTGTTCACCGCACCCCCGCTCGGCCCGCCCGACGAGGGCACGGCCCGCGTCCACTACTACCGCCCCGACGGCGACTACGAAGGGTTTACACTCCACGTCTGGGAGGACGCGGCGGAAGAAACCACTTGGGAAGAGGGCCTCGAGCCCGCCGGACAGGACGACTACGGCGTGTACTGGAACGTCCCCCTTGCGGACGCCGCCGAACGGCTGAACTTCATCGTCCACCGCGGCGACGAGAAGGACCCCGGCCCCGACATGTCCCTAAGCTTGAGCGAGATGGGCAACGAAGTCTGGCTCGTCTCGGGCAGCGGGGAGCTGTTTACGAGTCAACCCGACCTCAAAACGGCCGGAACCGCCGGCGCGGACTTGACAAAGGCGCAAGCTCACTGGCTGCGGCCAGACCTCGTCGCTTGGCAGCTCGGTACGACGGTGCCGGGTACCGAGTATTTTCTATACGCCTCCGAGACGGCTGAACTCGAGCCCACCGACACCGAACTGACCGGCGGCGAAGCTTTCGTACTAACCCTGGACGAAGCAGGTTTGCCCGAAGATGTCTTAGCCCAGTTTCCGCACTTGCAGGGTTACAGCGCCCTGCGCCTGTCCGAAGACGCCGCGGCTCGAGCCCCCGAACTGCTGCGCGGCCAGGTCGCCGTCGGCGCAGTGAGCGGCGACCGCCTCGTCGACGCGACCGGCGTGCAAGTCCCCGGCGTGCTCGACGCGCTTTACGCTGAAGCGGCTCGAGACACGAACCTCGGTCTGACCTGGCAGGGCGACACGCCGACCGTCCGGGTGTGGGCACCGACCGCGCAAACGGTGAAGTTGCACGTTTTCGACACTGCCGAGAGTGACGCTTCTACCGTTCTCGAGCTGACCCGTGACGACTCGAGCGGCGTGTGGAGCGCAATGGGCGACTCGAGTTGGAAAGGTAAATACTACCTCTTCGAGACCACCGTCTACGCGCCGAGCACCCTACAACTCGAGACCAACCTCGTCACCGACCCGTACTCACTGAGCCTCAGTCGCAACAGCGCGCGGAGTCAGTTTGCAGACCTGAGCGACGCAAGCCTCAAACCCGAGGGTTGGGACGCTTTGGAAAAACCGGCGCTCGAGGCTTTCGAGGACGTTTCTTTATACGAACTCCACCTGCGTGACTTCAGCGTGTTCGACGAGACCGTACCTGAAACGGAGCGCGGCACCTACCTCGCGTTCACCCATCCCGAGAGCGACGGCATGACCCACCTCGCCTCGCTCGCCGAGGCCGGGCTGACCCACCTCCACCTACTGCCGACCTTCGATATCGCTACCATCGACGAGGACAAATCGAGCTGGCTCGAGCCCGACGCCGACCTGACCGCTTTGCCGCCCGACTCGCCCCGCCAGCAAGAAGCGGTGAGCGCGGTCAAGGACCAGGACGGCTTCAACTGGGGCTACGACCCCTACCACTACACCGTGCCCGAAGGGAGTTACGCGACGGACCCGAGCGGAGCCGCGCGCGTGCTCGAGTACCGCCGAATGGTGCAGGGTTTGAACAGCGTCGGCCTGCGCGTCGTGAACGACGTGGTCTACAACCACACCAACGCCAGCGGCCAGAACGAGCGCTCGGTGTTCGACAAAATCGTGCCCGGTTACTACCACCGCTTGAACGCCGACGGCGCGGTCGAGACGAGCACCTGCTGCCAAAACACCGCCACCGAGCACGCCATGATGGAAAAGTTGATGGTGGACTCGGTCGTCACTTGGGCCACGGCTTACAAAATCGACGGCTTCCGCTTCGACCTGATGGGGCACCACCTGCTCGAGGACATGCTGAAGGTACGCGCCGCCCTCGACGCCCTCACGCTTGAGACAGACGGCGTGGACGGCAGCAAGGTTTACCTCTACGGCGAGGGTTGGAACTTCGGCGAGGTTGCCGACAACGCTCGAGGCGTCAACGCCACGCAGCTCAATATGGGCGGCACCGGTATCGGCACCTTCAACGACCGCCTCCGCGACGCGGTGCGGGGCGGCGGCCCGTTTGACGGCGGAATCGACCTCGTCAAAAACCAGGGTTTCGGCACCGGCCTCTACACGCTGCCGAACGACGAGGTCACCAACGACCCGGACACGCAGCGCGCCGACTTGTTGCACGCCGCCGACATCATCCGCGTCGGTCTGGCGGGCAACCTGGCCGACTACCGTTTTGTGAGCGGTGACGGTCAGGAAGTTACGGGTAGCGAGGTAGACTACAACGGCGCGCCGACCGGCTACACCCAGGACCCGCAAGAGAACATCGTCTATATTTCCGCGCACGACAACCAGACGCTGTGGGACAACAACCAGTACAAGCTGCCGCTCGAGCTGTCCACCGCCGACCGGGTGCGCGTGCAAGACCTGGACCTCAGCATCGTCGCGCTGTCGCAGGGCGTGCCCTTTTTCCATGCCGGGAGCGAGTTGTTGCGCTCCAAGTCGTTCGACCGCAACAGCTACAACTCGGGCGACTGGTTCAACAAATTGGACTTTACCTTCGAAACCAACAACTTCGGCGTCGGCTTGCCCCCGGCCGACGACAACCGCGACAACTGGCAGTTTATGCGCCCGCGCTTGGTTGAGGCCGAGTTGACGCCGGGGCGTGAGGACATTGTGCGCTCGAGCGACGCCTTTAAGTCGATGCTTCAAATCCGCTACAGTTCGCCGCTGTTTCGGCTCGAGACGGCTGAAGACGTGGAGGAGAGGCTCGAGTTCCTCAACACCGGCCTCGAGCAAGTTCCCGGCGTCATCGTGATGAGTTTGGCCGACGGGGGCAGACTGCCCGACCTCGACCCCAATTTCGGGCGCGTCGTCGTCGTGTTCAACGCGACGCCCGAACGCCACACCTTCAAGGTGCCCGAGCTGGACGGCCTCCGCCTGCTTCTGCACCCTTTGCAGCGTGCGGGGAACGACGAAACCGTGAAAACCTCGGCGTTTTACGAGCGCACCAGCCAGCTCTCCGTGCCCGCCTTTACGACAGCGGTGTTCGTGCAGCCGCAGCGCTGACCCTGTGTGACATTCGATTGTAGGGGCGGGTTTGAAACCTGCCCCTGTGGGAGGTGTTTTTGTCTAAAGTTTTCATCACCCGCCGGATTCCTGATGTAGGTTATGAGTTGCTTAGGAAGGCCGGCCTCGAGTTCGAGGTCTACAGCCATGACACGCCTATACCGCGAGAGAAGTTGCTCGAGACGCTTGCAGCCGAATCCTACACCGCCCTCCTGACAACGTTGAGCGAGCGTGTCGACGCTGAACTTCTGGACGCGGCGGGGGACGACCTAAAAATCGTTGCCAACTTCGCGGTCGGCTACAACAACGTCGACGTGCCCGCCTGCACCGCGCGCGGCGTAGCAGTGAGCAACACGCCCGGCGTGCTGTCCGAAGCGACCGCCGACCAGGCCATGATGTTGATGTTGGCAGTCGCGCGGCGGGTCCTGGAAGGCCACGCGCTCGCCGCGTCGGGCGAGTGGGCGGGCTGGGCACCCCTGCAACTGCTCGGGCAAGACCTAGGGGGCAAAACCCTCGGCATCGTCGGCATGGGGCGCATCGGCCGCGAGGTCGCCAAACGCGCCCAAGCCTTCAACATGACGGTGCGCTACCACAACCGCTCCCGTGACTCCGAGGCCGAAAAGCGTTTGGGAGTGCAGTTTGAAAGCGACCTGTACGCGCTGTTGGCCGCCAGCGACATCGTGACCCTCCACTGCCCCCTCACCGACGAAACGCGCCACCTCATCAACAAAAAAGCCTTTGAGACGATGAAGCCGAACGCTATTCTTGTCAACACCGCGCGCGGCGAAATTGTGAACGAGCAAGCCCTGGTCGAAGCGCTCACCGCGGGCCGAATCTGGGGCGCGGGCTTGGACGTGTTCGAGTTTGAGCCCCGCGTTACCGACGCCCTGAAAGGTCTGCCCAACGTCGTGCTCGCCCCGCACCTCGGCTCGGCCACCCAAAACACGCGCAACGCGATGGCGACGCTCTGCGCTGAGGCGGTTGTGAGCGTGTTGAAAGGCGAGCGGGTGCCGCACATCCTCAACTCGGAGGTTGTGGGTTAAACCCAATCCCTTGGTTGTAGGTACTCGAGCATCTTTGCCTCTTTACTCCCCGGCTCGGGCCGGTAGTCGAAAGCCCAGCGCGCCAGGGGCGGCATCGACATTAAAATCGCCTCGATGTTCCCGGTCGTCTGCAAGCCGAACAGCGTGCCCCGGTCGTAGACGAGGTTGAACTCGGCGTAGCGCCCCCGGCGGTAGAGTTGCCACTGTTTTTCGCGCTCACCGTAAGGCGTGTCTTTGCGCTTTTCGACGATGGGCAAATAGGCGTCAAGAATCGTGTCGATGCCGTCCTTTTGAAAAGCCAAATCCGCCGCCCAGTCGCCCCGCCCGACGGGGGAGAGTTCGTCGAAAAAAATGCCGCCCACCCCGCGCATTTCCTGGCGGTGCCTGATGTAAAAATACTCGTCGCAAGTTTTTTTGAATGTCGCATAATCCGCCTGCGGGTGGCGGTTGCACTGAGCCTGAAGCGTTTTATGAAAGTGGCTGATGTCTTCTTCAAACCCATAACTCGGCGTCATGTCCGCGCCGCCGCCGAACCACCAAACGTCGCTCGTTTCCCCCTCGGCCCCCACCTCGAAATAGCGGTAGTTGGCGTGAAAGGCGGGCACGTAAGGGTTCTGGGGATGCAGCACCAGTGAAACGCCGGTGGCGAACCACGGTTTGCCCGCCGTGCCGGGGTGCTGCGCGGCGAGGCTCGGCGGAACCAGGTCACCCTGCACGGCCGAAACATTCACGCCCGCTTTTTCGAACACGGCTCCGCCGCTAAGCGCCATCGCCCGCCCGCCCCCGCCGCCGGGTCGGTTCCAGGTATGAGGCGCGAACCTACCCTCGCCGTCGGCTTCTTCGAAGGCCGCTACGAGTTTGGCTTGGCCCTCTTGCATAACCTGGTAGACGTGTTCGCGGCGGGTCATAGACCCTGCTCTGCTGTGAAAAGTGTGATGGGTATGACCGTCGCGTAGCTCTGGAAGTCTTCGTCGAGCGTCAAAATAGGCAGGTCATGATTGATAGCTTGAGCGCAGATTAGAAAGTCGACGGCGACGCCTTGAATTCCCTTGCGGCGACAAGCGTTGAAGCTCTGTGCGGCGACCAAGTGATCTTCAGAAGTTGCCAGCAAATCAGGAAAGCTTTCTGTAGCTCTACTCAATCTGCGAAATTGGGTAAGCTCTCTGATACCGGACAGCAACTCCTGACGTATAATCCCCAACATCTGTACACGGTTTTTAAGGATGAGCTTGTCTAAGACATCAACCTCTGGCACAGCAAAAGGCTGCCGACGTCTTAAAAAAAGAGACCAGACTGTCGTATCGGCAATAACCTTCACCGTTTCTGACGTGCTTTTTTGTGATCATAGTCGTCAAAATAGTCGATTTGTCCCTTGAGCTTAAAAATTTCGAGCTGTTTGTGGTGCTCGACAAATTCTTTGAGGGCCTGATTGACCGTGTCTTTTTTGGTTTTGAAGTTGCCGAGCTGCTGAGCTTCTTGGAGCAGTTCGTTGTCGATTTGTAGGTTGGTCGCCATGCCGTCATTTTACACAAAGGCTTACACAAGGAGGTGTTTAGGCCGCGCTTCTCAAGTCTCCGCCAAGGCTCGAGCCCGGTCGAAACCCTGCACCGTCTCGACGAGGTGCGCCAAGTGGTCGGGGTCGGTCTGCTTCATGATGCCGTGGCCCAAGTTGAAGATATGCGGCCCGCCGAGGCCCTCCCACAGCACGCGCTCGGCCTCTCGCGTGATAGTTTCTTTCGGCGCGAGTAAGACGGCCGGGTCTAAGTTGCCCTGCAAAGTTTTTCCCGGCAGCAGCGGCCGCACCTGACTGAGCGGCGCGCGCCAGTCCACGCTCACGACCTCGCAGGGGAGTTTTTGAATCTCGCCGTAGAGGTGCAGGGCGTTGACGGCGATATAGAGCCGGGGGACGTCGAGAGACCCCAGCGCCTCAAAGATTCGCCGGTTGTAGGGCAGCGCGAATTCACTGTAAGTGTGCGCGTCGTGCAGGCCCGCCCAGGAATCGAAAAGTTGAATCGCCTGCGCGCCCGCCCCTACCTGCATCGTTAAATAGCGGATGCTGACCTCGGTGAGTTTGTCCAAAAGTTTATGTGCTGCTGCGGGGGCGTAGCGCAAAAACTGCCGAAATTCCTCATAGTCCTTGCTGCCGCCACCCTGAATCATGTACGTCGCCAGGGTGAGCGGCGCGCCGCCGAAGCCGATAAGGGGCGTGCTCGAGGCCCCGCGAATAAGCTTTATCGCCTCGGCGACGTAGGGCGCGATTTCACTCTGGTCGGGAACGCGCAACGCGTCTATCGCCTCGGCGGAGCGGATAGGTTCCTCGAAGACCGGGCCCGGTTTGAAGTCTATCTTCACGCCCATCGGCGGTAGCGGCGTCATGATGTCTTGGAACAAAATCGCGGCGTCGAGCCCGAAGCGTTTTATCGGTTGCAGGGTGATTTCGCAGGCGAGTTCGGGCGTGCGGCACATCTCCCAAAAGTTGGACTTTGCTTTGATGGCGCGGTACTCGGGCAGGTAGCGCCCGGCTTGGCGCATAATCCAAATAGGGGCGCGCTCTGTGTTGTGGCCGCGCGCGGCTTCTAAAAACAAACTCATGGTTAGACCTCTTAAACGGGGATTTCCAGCAAGTCTTCGCCCAGTATAAGGTTGTGGGTAAAGTCTTTTTGCGCCTCGTCTTGCAATAGCTGCACCAGGGGCTGATTCTTCCCGAAGTGTGTCGGCACCCGCATTTTCACCCCACAGCTCGAGTCGCCTTGCCAACCTGAGACGAGTCGGTGCCAACAAACGCCAAAGCCTGAATTTCGCGGCCAGAAAGGTGAAAATCGAAACACACCGCTCATAAGTCTGCGGGTGCGTTTAGACTTTACTGTGCGCGGCACGTGTTTTTTGCCTTTTAAGAAGCGGTTTTCGTCTGCGGTTTGGCCGGTGGTCGTACCGAAGTCAAAAAGGGGGTTTCCGTCATTTTAGGGTTGAGGGCGGGCAGCAGTACGGTGAACACCGTGCCTTCGCCCAAACGCGACTCGACGTGAACAGTGCCGCCGTGCTGCTGGACTATCCAGTTGACGATTGCCAGGCCCAGGCCGCTGCCGTTGCCGCGCGTCGTTCTCGCGCCGTCGACGCGGTAAAAGCGGTCGAACAGGTGGGGCAGCGCCGACTCGGGGATGCCGGGGCCGTCGTCCAAGACTTCCAAGCGAACATCTCGTTTTTCTTTGCTGAGCGACACCGTGATGTGTTTCGAGCCCGCGTTGACGGCGTTCAACACGAGGTTCAAGACGACCTGTTTGAGGCGGGCGGCGTCGCCCAAGACTTCGATGAGCGGGGCGGACACGGACACGTCTATTTCGGTCGCCCCGGCGATAGGGGCCACGTCCATGTGGACGGCCTCGACGACCTCGACCAAGTTCATAGGCTCGCGCTGGATGGCGAAACCGGCGTCGGCCCGAGCCAGCTCGAGCAGGTCGTTGACAAGCTTCGCCATGCGCTCGCCCTCGCGGCGAATGACCGTGAGCGAGTCGACTTGTTCGGGACTCGGTTTGGTACGTCGCAAGATGTAGTTGGCGTGTCCGACGATGGCGGTCACGGGGGTGCGCAGTTCGTGTGAGGCGTCGGCGGTAAAGCGCCGCTGCGTTTCAAACGACTCTTGCAGGCGTTCCAACATGTTGTTGAGCGTGACCGCGAGTTCCTTGAGTTCGTCGTTGGTTTTCGACACCGGCACCCGCTGCGACAGGTCGCGGCTGTTGATAAGCGCGGCGGTCGCGGTCATGCGTTTCAAGGGCGAAAGGACGCGTGACGACAGCAGCCACACGCCGATGGCGAAGACGACGAAGGCGGGTAAGAGGGTACGAAAAAGCAAACCGCGAAGGTTGTTCAAGGTCGCCGTCGGAAAGGGCAGAGCCAGTAGCGAGATAGCTGGACGCTCGGGCGTGTCAAAAATAGAGAGATCGTGTAGGCGGAGGTAAACGATGAGCTTAACGCTGGTGTTGGGAATACTGAGTTGCGTAAACGCACGTTTGGAGGCGAACAACTCGTCGTAAACCCTTTCGGGAACGAGCTTGAACAAGTCGATTTCGCTGGGTGGCCGCCGGACCGTGCCCTTCGAGTAAAAGTTTGCCGGGTTGGTTTGACCGCTGAGTAAAGCCTCTCTCGACTCACGACCGAGAAAATCTCTTTTGATAATGTAGTAGGCGTCGTCGGGTAAAGGTTGAATAACCGACAACTTTTTAGCGACGGCAACGCCCGTGACGAGTTCCTCCGCCTTGTCTTCTAAGGTGGTGACAAGCGTCCGCTGCGTAAACGCATAAACCGCCCCGGCCACGGCGACCAGCACCACAGCCAAAAACAGCGTGTAAAAGAGGGTCAAGCGCAGGCGTAAGGACATGTAAACCTACTCTTCGCGCAGCACGTAACCGACGCCGCGCACCGTGTGGATGAGTCGCCGCTCCCCGTCCTTTTCCAGCTTGCGCCGCAGGTAGCCGACGTACACGTCGACCACGTTGCTCCCCCCCGTGTACTCGGGCCACACCTTTTCTTCGATTTCGAAACGGTTGAACACTTTGCCGGGATTGCGCGCGAACAGTTCCAACAGTTCGAACTCCTTGGCCGAAAGTTCGATGCGCCGCCCGTCGCGGAACACCTCGCGGCCGTCCAAGTTCATGACGAGGTCGGCCACGCGTACCTCGCCGGTCACCGCCGGGTTGACGCGGCGCAGGTGGGCGCGCACCCGCGCCAGCAACTCTTCGATGGAAAACGGCTTGACGAGGTAGTCGTCCGCGCCCGAGTCCAAGCCCACGACTTTGTCCTCGACGTTGTCCTTGGCGGTGAGGATGATAATCGGCGTGTTGCTCGTTTTGCGGATGCGCCGCGCCACCTCCAGGCCGTCCAAAACGGGCAGCATCAGGTCGAGCACGACCAGGTCGGGGTTCATCTCGCGAAACTTCGACAAACCCGTCACACCGTCGTAAGTGACAATCGTTTCGTAGCTTTCGGCCTGCAGTTCTAAGTCGATAAATTTGGCAATTTCCTTTTCGTCTTCGACGATCAAAACCAGGGGTTTACGCTCCATATGGCCCATTATGACGCAACCTTTTATGAGAGAGGTAAACCTGGGCATTCAAAAAGGTTGAGAAAAACCTTGCTTTTCAGGCTTAAGAGGGGCGTCAAGCCGGCTGGAGCGCCACCGTTTCTTGCACGATGATGTCGTTCGCCAAAACCTTGTCGGCCCAAGCCTTGGCCCCCGGCAGCGAGTGGTCGCGGTAGTTGCCGCACTCCAAGGGGCTGCACCCGGGAACCGCGCCTTCGTGCGCCGAGACGTTTTGAAGGGCGGTCTCGAGGGCTTGCCGAACGTCGGCCTCTTGCGGCGTGCCGAGCACAGTCAGGTAAAAACCGGTGCGGCAACCCATCGGACTGGCGTCGACGATTTGTTCGTTGAGTGCGTCCCGCAAGTAGCCCGCCAACAGGTGTTCGATGGTGTGGAGCGCGGCGGTGGGAATCTCGGCCTCGTTGGGTTGGACCAGTCTCAGGTCGTACTTGGTGACCGTGTCACCGCGCTCGCCCTGGTAGCGCCCGGCCAAGCGCACGTAAGGCGCGCGGACTTTGCTGTGGTCTAAGTTGAAGGACTCGGGTTTGTGGACGGGTTTCATCATGTTTTAAGTATACCGCCCTTCCCTCTTCCCTAAGCCGGGTCCGACAGGTACACTGAAGAGGTATTTACCAAAAGCCTATCTCAAGGAGACCTCTTTTGCCAGAACGCGTCGCACTGTTTATCGACGGCAGCAACTTGTACAACGGGATGCGCGAGAACTTGTCGAACACCCGCGTCAACTTGCAAGCCCTTATCAAGCAACTTTTAGGTTCCCGTGAACTTTTTCGCACCTACTATTACAACGCCCCGCTCACCGACGACTACGATACCGAGTTGCGCGAAGGCCAGCAGCGCTTTTTCGAGTCGTTGCGGCGCATTCCTTACGTGACGGTGCGCTTAGGGCGGCTCCACCGCCGCCACGACGGCTCGCTGGTCGAGAAAGGCATAGACGTCGCCATAGCGGTCGAGTCGTTGCAACTCGCGTTTGAAGACGCCTACGACACGGCCATTTTGGTCAGCGGCGACAGCGACTATATCGAACTCGTCGAGGCGGTCAAGCGCCGGGGCAAGCACATCGAATGCGCCATGTTCCGCAACCAGTCGGCGGGTATGTTGGTCGAGTACGTCGACAGGTTTCACCCGCTCGACGAGTTCGACTGGAACAAAATTCTTTTTTAGCGCGCTCGGCAGGTTTCACCGGCAGCTTCCAGGCGACCCTGAAAAACCGTCGGCCCTAAAAAACCCGTTTGTGAAAGAGGGGTCACTTTGGGGAGGTCTCGTTTCGGACTTCGGTTGTGGAAGAGGGTCGTGAAAAAGAGGGGTGGTCTTCGCTGCGTCATCCCGGAGGTCTGATTCAAAGTTGCCGTGGCGCGTGTGCGTTTGACGGCGAGCGGCAGCCCGAAGTGCTAGCCTAACCCGGTATGCCGACTTTCAGCGAACGCCTGCTCGAGCGAACGAAACTGACGAACTCACGCGTGTGCCTCGGCATCGACCCGCGGCCCGAGGCGCACCCCTCGACCCACCCCGACCGTTTCGACCGCGACCCGGCAGCTGTGGCAAAGGCCGTTATAAGCTACTTTCGGGACATCATCGAAGCGACGCAGGACGTGGTCGCTTGCTACAAACCGCAGAGCGCCTTTTTCGAGGCCCTGGGCATTCCGGGGCTGGTGGCGCTCGCACAGCTCGTCGCGGACCTCAAAACTTTAGGTGCGCCGGTTGTTCTGGACGCCAAACGGGGCGACGTCGGCGCGACGGCGGAGGCTTACGCGCGGGCTTACTTGGGTGAAGGCGTGTTCTCGGTCGATGCCCTCACCGTCAACCCTTACCTCGGTATGGACGCTCTGGAGCCGTTTATCGACGCGGCGGTGAAAAACGAGCGCGGCTTGTTCGTGTTGGTCAAAACCTCGAACCCCGGCGGCAAAGACTTTCAAAACGTCGAGTCGAGCGAGGGGATATACCTGTACGACCACGTGGCTTACAAGCTTGCCGCGCGGAGCCGAGAGCTTGTAGGCGGAGACGGATACAGCCCGCTGGGTGCGGTGGTCGGGGCGATGTACTGGCAAGAAATAGAGCACTTGCGCGACATTTTGCCGCGTTCGGTGTTGCTGTTGCCGGGCTACGGCGCGCAGGGCGCGACCGCCGACGACGTGGCGGCCGCCTTCGACGAAGACGGTTTTGGCGCGGTGGTTGCCTCGAGCCGGGGCCTTACCTACACGTCGGCGGGTGACGACTACGCCGCAGTTGCCAGGGAAGCCGCGCTGCAGATGCGCGCGGCCGTCAACAGCGCCATCGGCCTCGAGTAAACGCACGTCTTCTCAAAAGCGGGTCGCGCGGCGTAGAATCGTTTAGCTCACAATTCGAAGACGTGCCAGGGCGGAGGTCGGCGATGCACAGGCGTGAGGTGACGGCGTGAACCTGCCCGAGTGGTTGCTGCAACTCTCGGCGCTGCTGGCGGGCGCTGTGCTGTTGGGCATACTTGCCAAACAGGTGCGGCTGCCGCTTACGGTGGTGCTGGCGGTGGTCGGTTTCGGGGCGGGCGCTGTGCTCGAGAACCCCCTGCAGGGCGAGGTGTTCAAAGAGACCGTGGTGTTTCTGTTTTTGCCCGTGCTCGTGTTCGAGGCCGCGCTGGGCTTGTCCACCCGCGCTTTTTTTCGCAACCTCTTGCCGATTTTGGTCCTCGCCGTGCCCGCTCTCATCGTGTCGGCGGGCGTCGTCGGCGCGGCGCTCGTGGTCGGGTTGGGCGTGCCCGTGGCGGCGGCGGGCGTGTTCGGCGTGCTCATTTCGGCGACCGACCCGGTGGCGGTCGTGGCGGTGTTCCGCGAACTCGGGGTGCCGCGGCGGCTCTTGACCCTCGTCGAGGGCGAAAGCCTGCTCAACGACGGCGTCGCCATCGTCCTCGTCAACATCTTTCTGGCGGCGGCGCTGGGCGGCCGGGTGGGCGTGGCCGAGGGCGTGCTGGACTTCGTCCTGGTTTTTTTCGGCGGCACGGTGGTCGGCGTCGTGGTGGGCGGCGTGGCTGTATTCGTGTTGCCCTGGCTCGAGAAGCTGCCCGCCGCCGCACTCTCGGTGGCGGTCGCCTACGGCGGCTTCGTGCTGGCAGACGAGGTGTTCGGCTTTTCCGGCATTATGGCGACGCTCGCGGCGGGGCTCGTCCTTTCCGCGGCGGCACCCGTGCGGGCTTCGGAAGAGGTCCGCGTGGGTTGGACCGAACTCTGGGAAGCGCTCGGTTACGTCGCCAACGCGCTGCTGTTTCTCCTTATCGGCCTTGCCATCGAGCCCGCGCTGCTGCTGCGCTACGGCGGCGCTATTTTGCTCGCCGTCGCTGCGGTGCTCGTGGCCCGCGCGCTGGGGGTGGTGCCGCTGGTGTGGGCGCTCGAGCGCCTGGGGCACATCCCGCCGGTCGGGCTCCGCAACGAAGCGGTGCTCGTCTGGGGCGGTTTGCGCGGCGGCGTGGCTTTAGCCCTGGCGCTGGCGCTGCCCGAAACCCTGCCGCAGCGCGACCTGTTCATCGCCATGACGGGCGGCGTGGTGCTCACGACGCTGCTTTTAAACGCCACCACCATTTCGGCGCTCGTCCACCGGCTCGGCTTGGACGAGCCGAGCCGGGCCGACCGCTTTCTGGCGGGCGGTGCCCGTCTGGCCGGGGTTCGCGCCGCCCGCGACCAGCTCGGCGGCCTCGGCTTGGACGACCCGATGGTGGCCGCGCAACTCGACCACGCCGAGCGAGAAGCGCGCGCGGCTCTGGAACGCATCAACCTGAGCGAGGCCGAGGAGGTGGAGGTCGTCACCCGCCGCGGCTTGTTCGTCGAGCACGAAACCTACCAGCGTTTGAGCGACGCTGGGCTGTTGCCGAGCGTGGTCGCCCGCACCCTGTTGAACGAGGTCGGCGACCAGGTCGAGGAGGTGACGCTGGGTCAGGGCGGCTTGAACCCACGGGAGCGCGAGCGGCCCCGTTTCGCCCGCCTGTTGGAAGGCGTCAAAGCGTTGTTGAGAATCGTCCCGGCCGGCGACCCGACCGAACTCGCCTACGCCGAGGCCAGCGCGCGGCGGCTCGCGGCGCGGCGCACCGGCGAGACCCTGGAGCTGTTCAGCCAGCTTCCCAACCTCGACCCCGCCGCGGTCGAAACCGTTAGGGCGACTTTTGAACAGTGGGAACAGCGAGCGGTCGCCGAAATCGACGAACTCGATGAACGCTCCAGCGACGCTGCCGGGTTGCGCCGCCGCCAGGCGGAAATCCTCTGCCGCGTCGCCGCTGAAAGCACCCTCGACGAGCTTGCCGAGGTGGGCCTGTTGCCGAGGCGCGTCGCCCGCGAAGCCGCGCAGACGCTCGCCGAGGAAGTCGACAAAGGCCAAGACAGAGCGAAGCAAAAAACCTCGGACGCCACCGTAGACGCCACGAACACCGAGCCCAAAGACCAGTTAGAGTCTTAGCGTCGTGGCGCGGGAATTGCCAGCCCGACCCGAGCAAAAATCATGCGGCGCTGAAGGTGTCACTAGGGTCAAGGCTCGAGCGGCACCAAACCCAGACTGAAGTAGTACGGTTTGCGTGTTGGTTCGTTCTCCTTGCCCTGGTAGCGAAACCAGAGGGCGTAAAGCTCGAGCAAAAACGCCTTTGCTTCCTCGTCCGTCAATAAAAATTCGTTGGCAAATGCTTCGGCAACCGGACCAAGGTGCTTTTCAAAGTAATTTCGGTAGCTTTCAGGCTCGAGAAAGTCGAAGGCAATCTTCGACTCGCCCGCCGACTCCTGCCAAACTTCTCCGTTGTCTCGTCGGCGGTAAACGCGTCGCCCTTCTAGCTCCACGTTGCGCAGGTACTTGGCAACCGCGCGAATGAGCAGGTCTTGGCCCGCTTGCATCTGGCCTCTCACTAGTTCTTCAACATCGGCGTAGGGCGTAGCGCTGAGCGGGATGAGGTAAGCGTCTTCCACTGAACGGTAGTGCTTGACGGGCCGTCCGGCGCGCGGCTCGAGGCGGGTCACCTGCAACAGACCCGCCGCCAAAAAAATTTTCACCCGGTAGAGCATCGTGTCCAAGTTGCAGCCGACCTCGTCTGCCGCTTGCGAAACGGTGCGTTCTTGAGCGAGAAAAGGTTTGAAGTAGCGAAAACTCCCCGTGTCGGACAAAAGCTCGGCCTGCTTCGGGTTCTCGACAGTCACGAATGCATCTGCCGGAGGTCTACCTGAATTGACGTCTTTCATTTCAAGTAGCGTAGCATCAACACTCGGAACATGAGTATCAGACGCGTCAAAACGACTTATTTCGCTATCGTCTCACTCTTCTGGTTTGCGACCGTCTTGCCCGCCGCCGTACAGGTTTTGTTGGCCGAGGCGCGGGGGCTCGAGCTGTCCGACATCGGCATCGTCTTCGGCGTTTACGGGTTGGTGATTGTAGTGCTCGAGGTGCCGACCGGCGGCCTCGCCGACGCCGTCGGGCGCAAGCGCGTCACGCTGCTGGCCCTGCTCGTCACGCTGGCTTCGGAAGTCGTGGTTCTTTTTGCCTTTTCGCTGCCCACGTTTTTGCTGTTCGCCGTCCTGGCCGGAACCGGCCGGGCGCTCGTTTCCGGCGCGCCCGAGGCGTGGTTCATCGACAGTCTGCAGTCCGCCGACCCCGAGGTGGACGTGCAAGCCGCGCTCGCCCAGGCGGGGACGTTCGAGCTGTCCGCCTTGGCGGCCGGCACATTGCTGGGCGGCTTTTTGCCGACGCTTTTCAGCGGTCTTCCCGCCGAGGGCAGCGCCGTGTTGACCCCCTTCTCGACAACGCTCGTCGCAGCGGGAGTGATGTTCGCCGTCACTTTTGTGGTCGTGCTGAGTTTTATGCGCGAGTCGCGTCCTTACAGTGACGAGGTCGCGGGTTTTGGGGCCTTGCCGAAGGTCGTTTCGACAGCTTTTGATTTGAGCCGCCGCAACCCGGTCATTTTGCTGCTGTTCGGCGCGACTTTTGCGGGCGGGCTGGCGCTGGTGAGCCTCGAGACCTTTTGGCAACCAAATTTCGCCCGGTTGTTGGGCGTGTCGTCAGGCGAGGCGAACAGCTTCATTTTCGGCGTGTTGTTGGCGGGCAGCTTCGGCCTGGCGATGGTGGGAAATCTCTGTTCGGTTCCGCTGAGCCGCTGGTTCAAAAAGCGCTACGCCGTCGTCGCGGCCATTTTCCAAGCCCTGCAGGGCGTCTTTCTGATTTTGCTCGCGCTGCAAAGTTTACCCGTCGCGGCGGGCGCGTTTTTTTGGCTTGTCTACTTCAGCCGCGGCGTCGTCAACTCGCCGCACGCCGCCCTCTTCAACGCCGAAGTGCCGGCCGCGCGGCGGTCGTCCATGTTGTCGATTCAGTCGCTCGTGTTCTCGGCGGGAGGTCTCGTCGGCTCGGCCGGACTGGGCTTCGTCGCGGAACACAGTTCGGTCGGCACGGCCTGGGGCGTAGCCGGAATCGCGCTTCTCGTTTCGGTCGTTTGCTACGTCGTTGTCGCAACAAACTACCGCGGTAAAAAAGGTGAGACGCCTGAAAAAGTCGGTTGAGCAGTCACGAGCATAATCGAACCTCTAGTCAGGCGGCAGCACGAGCCGCAACACCTCGCGCGGGTTCATGTTGGTGCGCACCTGGGGCAGCAAGCGCAGCAGCGCGCCGGGACCGACGCTCGGCCCGTCGAACAAGGCGGTAAAGCTCGTGTAGGGCTCGAGCGCGGCGTTTTGGAACGTGAGGTAGTCGGTTTCCTCGCCCACCGGCACCGCGACAAAGCCGGACGCGTTCGGGGGCTCGGTCGTCGCCATGTACATCCGCGCCTGGCTGGTCGCCAAAAACAACTTCTGCGCGGTCGTCGCCGAAGCGGAGACGTAGTTGTCCAGGCGCAGGGCGCACGTCTCGAGCTGCGGCAACACCGCGCCGACGCCGCCGGCCAAACTCACCCCGGTTTCCGGCGGTCGGTAGGCGATGAGCCGCGGGTAGACCGAGTCGCTGCGAATCACGGCCCAAAAAGCGATTCGGTCCCGGTTTGCAGGGTCGGTGGCGACGAGCGCGACCGGGTTCAGGCGCGGTGAGGCTGCGCCGATGAGCGCCGACAGCGTCTCTGTCAGCGCGCCGCGGGTCAGGTCCAGGCCGACGGTAAACGGCTCGAGGTCGTACCAGGCGGCGAGGCCGTCGACCATCGCTTGCCAAGTTTCTTGCGTCAGAGTGGCGGCCTGCCACTCGGCGGGCAGCAAGCCGCGCTGCGCTAAAAAGTCGGCGTCTTCGTAGGTCGCGTCGTCGTAAACCTCGCTACCGGGCTGTAAACCGAACGTGTTGACGTTGACTAGGGGCGGCAGGACGGGCTCGAGCAGGTCGACCGCCTCGCGCAAAAGATGGGCGGCGTCGCCGCCGCTGGCAACTTGTTCAAGACCTGCGTCGGCGAATGCGCCGCGCAGTTCGGGGTAGCAGGTTTGGGCGAGGGCGAAGTTCAACAGCAAGCCCGTCAGGAGAACAAGGCGTAAACGCATAGACCCGAGTGTAGACCAAGCGCGGCGCGGCGCGGTGAGAATTTCTTAAAGGATTTTTGCCCGCCGTCGACCTGGAAAAAACGAGGTCCAGCCTAAGCAACTTGAAGTGGTGAGCGGCCCGGCTCGAGTTCGGAAAACCGGCGGGCCGCTCGCCGCGCCCGTAAAAGCGAAAACGCTCGAGCCCTACTCCAACGCCATCACGTAAGGATATAGGTCG
>CBDCDJ010000003.1:0-14004 GCA_965215355.1 Trueperaceae bacterium
GAGCCCGGTTTGTGGTTTTACGGCGCGTTCGCGGGGCGCGGGTTTTTGTGCGCCCCTCTTCTCAGTCGTCGGCTGGCACGGCAGCTTTGTCCGTGACTCCCGACCCAACCTCGCGGTGCTGGTGATAGTATTCCTCGTTAGGCTTCCACCCGAAGGCGTTGGCAAGTCGGTTGGTAAAGTTGAACATCGCCGCGACCTGCCCCGCCTCGAAAATCGTTTCGTCGGAAAGTCCCAAATCGCGCAGCGGACCTAAGTCCTCCGGACTCATCTCGAAAGAATCTTCGGTGAGTTTCACGGCGAAGTCCAGCAGCGCCCGCTCCCGCTCGCTCAAACGCGCGCGGCGGTAGTTGTGCGTGACGAGTTCGCTCAGCGCCGGGTCGCCCGTAATCTCGCGCAGGTAAGCGCTGTGCGAGGCGAGGCAGTATTCGCAGCGGTTGTGCGCTGACACCGCCAGACCTATCATCTCGCGCTCTTTGCGGGACAGGTCGCTTTCCTCGTTGCGCATCAAAAAATCGTAATACTTGAACCACTTCATAAAGTGCTGCGGCGTGAGGGCGAACACGCGCGCCACGTTGGGAATCAGGCCGGTTTTGTCTTCGAACTTGCCGAACAGGGTTTGGACATCTTCGGGGAGGTCTTGGCGGTCGGGTACGTGGAGCCAGCTTGGGTTGTCCATGCCTAATCTTACACCCTATAGTTTCCCTAAAATCTCAAAAGGTCTTTGTGTATTCAACAGTCTTAAATTTCCCGCGCTACAGGAGTTCAAACCACTAATGTCGAAAGCTCGATGTTTTTCTCAACAAAAGCTATGCCCAACGGTGTTAATTCAACAGTTTCGTTCATATAGTGTACCAAGTTGTCCTTGTGAAGCTTTTTTACAATGTTGTCTCTGAATCGTGTTGTATGGGTGTGCTCAGTCCAGTCGAAGAGGTCTTTGTATAAAACTTTATTGGGGTGCTTGTGATAGAGGATAACAAGAGTTTTTTTATCGTGTTCCAGAGGAGCTAGCACCCTCACGAAACCATCGAACTCTGCAACTATTGGAATCCGAACCTCGTTTATATTGGCTACAATCTCTCTAGCTTTGTCAATCGAACAAGCATAAAAATGTCGAACGAGTTCTGTCAAAATCCAGTCACAGCAATGCACCACAAACAACGAGTCTGAGTAGTTTGGATCGACATCACCGCCTACATGGGCAACATCCCTTCTGTTTCTCACATCGAGAAGTACCCTGACCTGTTTCGGTATGAAGAAACGTAACGTTTCCGATAAGCTTGAGTTGTTCTGAATACGGTTGATTATTTTCTCTGTAGCCAATGACTGTCCAAGAGGTGTATACGGTGGATTATCTACGTGCTCTAACAGTCTCAACACATACTCACAAAACCTAGCGGCGTTGAGTTCCGTCGGCTGGAACTTGCCTAAAAAGAACTGGTTTTTAATTTTCTCGTATTCAGATACAAGCCCTTCCAGAAGTTCTTGCGGTAGTGAGTTACTAAGTGAGTTAACAAGTTGTTCTTTCGTTAGGCTCATATATTTTTATCTCTCAAGGCTTAACTCTTCCCCATAATCTTCTTCACCTCTGCCTTACCAGAATCAGTAAGGTAATATTCACCACCTTGACTAATTGCCAATTTCCCTCCTCTATTTTTTAGCTTGTTAGCAGTATAGGTAAACCGCTCTCTTTCAATCGGCATTTGCTGAAATTTCTCTACAGCGTATGTATGGGCCAGAGTGGATAAAACAGTCTCAGCCACTTCCAACTCATAAATTAGGATGTGGTAGACAAACAACACCCAATTAGCAGGTTTGTTTCCTAGCTTTAAGACATCAAAGTTCAATTCAAGCTTCTGTTCCACCCAAGATTTCACGCTCTGCTTTTCTTCGTCGCTTGGTTGACTTGAGGAACGCTTCTTGCTAGAGGTTGATGTAGAACTAGCGGATTGTTGAGATGGGTTTTGAACGGCTGGAACAATCGTTTTCTCTATAAATCTAGCGGCAGCATGATAAGGAGTAAGTACACCATCTTGCTCAATAAAGTAGTTTTCAATAACACTGTTCAAATGTTTAGAAAAGTTGTTTTTGGCATCCGCTTTTAATGATTTAGTTACTTCGATTAGTTTGTCTCTTGAAACGCCTACCCCGAACTCTTCGAAGTACGCCTGTACGTACATAACGGTAAAGTGCTGCTGCTTATCTTTCGCGGTTATTGATGAAGTGAGATAATCATTGAATTCTCGCGTCGGACGAATATCATCGTTGTGTGGCTTAAAGTAGGAATTAGCGATGGCTTCGGTATCATCAGCAGCTTCACCACTTTCCTTTTCAGGAGATTGGTATTCGCTTTCAGCAATATCTTCTTCATCTTGTAATGGCGGCAGTTGAGCGCTTTTTCGTTCCACTTTTTGAATATCTGGTTTCGTGCCAAATTCGCGTCTTTCAAATGTTGCATCCGGTTCAACTATTAGATTCATAGCTGGAGCTACACGACTTGCAGCCTCATCGGTGAAATCCATTTCCAACTCAGTTTCAGACGACTTGGGCGTACGCTTTTGCCAATATTTGATTTTGTTTCTCTGCTGGCTGTGCTGGTGGGTAACATCGAGTTTCAGTATTGAAGTTCCACAGACAAGGCAAACTGGCTTGTCAGGTTCCAAAATACTACGGCATTCGGGATTGACACATTTCACCTGATGTAGGCACTGACCGCAGATATTATGGGCTTCTTTAACTTCAGTACCGCAGTAAGGACAAGTGAACAATGGGCTACCTCCTTTGTATTGTTATGAAAACCTTACATCAAAGAGAACCATATGAGTAAACGATTATAACTTTCCAATGATACAGACCGCTACTTTATGACCGCCTCGAGCGCCTCAAATCCCCCACACCTCAGCACCGGCTGCCCCTGATACTTCGGCAACTCGGGGTGCGAGCACATCACAAAAAGGCTGCCTTTGCTGCTCCTGACGAGTTTCGCGTATTTGCAAACGCCGCACAGCCCCCCTCGAGCCGCCCAACCTGAAACGCATCCTCGAGAAGGTGGGGTCGTGGCGGGACGGGACGTTCGCGCTTGACCGGGAGGCGCTACGGGACTGGGAAACGTGCTTCGCCGAGCTGGGCCAGTCCTAACGAGAGCCTGGCGCGAGTAGTTTCGTTCACCTGTCCGGCTCCCGACAAGCCTCATAGTAGCGGTATCAAAAACGTGTCCAAAGGTTACCGTAAGCCGTCGTCACAAGACCATCCCTTGCGCTTTATCGTTTTGCACGAGAAGCGTGCCAAGGCGAGGGGTCTGCGGCGGCTCTACTTCGCGTTTCAGCTGGCGAGGTTTAAGCGAAGCCGGGCCGAAGACGCCGACGAGGTTTCCGAGTAGGGTGGGTTCCTTCGGCAGCTTGTCCGGCGTGTTGAACAGGCTCAGCACCTGGCCGTAAGGCAACACGTTCTTCTGCTCACGTAGCTAGGGCGCAAGTTTCTTAAGCCCCAGGCGCGGGATGTTCTTGGTTTTGGAGATGCCGGGCTAGCCTTCCTTGCAGGCTAGCCCTTCGACGAACACACGGAGCGGCGTGACCCGCTGGCCCTTGAGGTGCTTGCTGAGCTTATCGGAATCCGCACAAGTTCCTGCGAGCTACCGTGGAGCTGCTTTGCAGCGCAGGTCAGCGGATTGAGTAAGGGGTTTACTCTTTGTCGCCGCGCCTCACCCCTTTTCCGCGCGTGGCCCTGTTCAGGGCGCGCAAGCCCACCTTGGGCCGCCGGTCCGAATAGAGCAGCCCGTTTTGCTCCTGGTAGGTGTCGGCGAACTGGGTGTAGCAAAACCCGGCCAAACCGGTGAGGGCGCGAATCATGGCGGCGTAAAGCTCGAGCAAAGCCTCGGGACTCCGCACTTGCTGGTAACCCCAGCCCTCGCCTTCCGGGTGAAAGCGTACGCCGCCAAATTCTGAGAGGATGACGGGTTGACCGGCCGGCGTAACCCCGTCCAGCAGCAGGGCGCGGCCGTGCTCTAAAGTCTGTGCGCTCGTCGCCAGGCTCGCTTCAAGGCTGCCGTAGCGTTTTTTCAGGGTTTTGGCTTTGCGGCTGTAGTCGTGGATGGTGAGCAGGTCGGTCACCACGTGTTCCCAGCCGTCGTTGCCGACGACGGGTCGCGTCGGGTCGAGCGCTTTGGTGAGGTGGTAGAGCGCCGCGACCGCGTGCCGCTGCGCACTGGAACGGGGTAAGTCCGGCACCCCCCACGACTCGTTGAAACACACCCAGGTGACGATGCAGGGGTGGTTGTAGTCGCGGTTTAAGACCTCCGTCCACTCGCGGGTCAGGCGCTCCAAGGTGTCGACACCGAACGCGTAAGCGCTCGGCATCTCTTCCCAGACGAGCAAGCCGAGCTTGTCGGCCCAGTACAGGTAACGCGGGTCTTCAATCTTCTGGTGTTTGCGCACGCCGTTGAAGCCCATGACCTTGGCGAGCTTGACGTCCCGTTTGAGCGCGTCGTCGCTGGGTGCGGCCAACAGGCTTTCGTCCCAGTAGCCCTGGTCGAGCGCCAGGCGTAAAAAGTAGGGTCGGCCGTTTAGGTAAAACGTACCGTTCCTCGCCTCGACCGATCTTAGGGCCGTGTAGCTCCGGACCTCGTCGAGCACGGTTTCGCCCCGCCGCAGCGTGATGGACACGTCGACGAGGTTGGGGTGCTCCGGGCTCCACAGCAGGTGCTGAAATTCGTCGAGTCCGGGCGTCGCCAGGTGGACGGTACGTGTCAGCTTGTCGGGGGCCGAGCTGCCGAGGGTAAGGGCGCTGGAGGTTCGTTTAGCGGAGGTCGAGGTAACGGCCGGCGGGGTGTCAAGTGTCGGGGTGTTAGGTGTTGGGATGGCAAATGCAGGGGTGCCAAACGTCGGGGTGGCAGCTGTTTGGGTGGTGGCGGGTATAGACCAGTCGTCCTCGGCCAGCACCACGTCGCCCAGCGTAAAGCGCACTGAGAGCGTGCAGCCCGCGCAGTCGCCCGCCAACGTTGCCTCGGTTTCAATCGCGAAACGCGCCAAATCGGGGGTGAAACGCACCCCGGCCACGGCTCGAGCTGGGACGGGCTCGAGCCACACGCTCTGCCAGATGCCGGTGGTGCGGGGATACCAGATGTTGTGCGGTTCTTGTTGCCAGTCCTGTTTGCCGCGCGGCTTGTGCAGGTCCAGCGGGTCGTCCGCGGCGCGAACCGTCACCGTCGCCTCGCCGTCACCCAATTCGCCCGCACCCAAAACGGTCGTGATGTCGGCGGCAAAAGGCGTGTGGCCGCCCTCGTGCGCCACGACGAAGCGGCCGTTCACCCAGACTTTCGCGCTGTAGTCCACCGCGCCGAAGTGCAGGTGGACGCGCTTCCCGCGCCAGGCTTCGGGCACGCTGAAAGTTCGCTCGTACCACACAACCGGATGAAACCCTTCGTCGTGTACGCCGGAGAGCGGCGCTTCGGGTGGGTAGGGCACGCAGATGTCGCCCTGCCAGGTGACTTCGGAGGGTTGCTCCGCCTCGTCAAAGGCGTAGCGCCAGAGACCGTCCAGGCTCTGCCAGCTGTCTCGCACGAACTGAGGTCGCGGATAATTCGGCATTCTTTCTCCTTCGCTAAAACACGAAGTCAACCGTGTACAGCTGCCTAGAACCTCGCGGGTACTGTGGGGTTTACCCGTTGTTGACGTGCGTCCAAACAAAGGCTACGACAGTACGGCTCATGGTAGGGCTGTTTCGCAAATGATTTATTCGAATCTTCAAACAGAGAAAGCCAAAAACCCATACCCTTTTTTGGCAGAATTGCTTCTAGGTGAGTGGAACCAGCGCCGTCTGTCATTTCAACTCCTCGAACCCGCTGCACCTCAGCACCGGCTGCCCCTGATACTTGGGCAACTCGGGGTGCGAGCACATCACAAAAAGGCTGCCCTTGCTGCTCCTGACGAGTTTTGCGTACTTGCAAACGCCGCACAATCCGCCCCGAGCCGCCCTCGCCAAGTCGCGCCGGTCTTGTTCGCTCAGGTGGCGACCCCGAACAGGTCGTCGGCCAACACGCCGAGCATCCCCTTGGTAAAGGGCCGCTTGCCCTCGACAAGCGCGTTTTTCTCAGGGCTGTACTTGAGCTTGCGGTACACGTGAGACTCGAACGGGTGAAGGGTCACCTCTTTGAAAACGGTGTGGCGCGGGCTGGCGCTTACCAACAGAATCGGGTTGCCCCGGGGGTCGGACAAACTCGCGGACATGATGGTGGTGGGCAGGTCGTAAGGGCGCTCCATGCGGTAGATGTAGTCGGGAAAGTCGGCCTCTTTTTCGAAGATGACGCCGGCGCGGGTGCCGGCGTAGTGGCGCATCCACTCGAGCAACTCGGTCCAAGCCGCGTAAAAGGCTGCGTCTTTGTCGTTCATGGTTTCAGTCTATCGTAAATCTGTGCGGTCGGCGCTCGACCTCCGGTTAAACTACCAACATGGCGACGTGGCTTTTCTTAGCTTTGCTGTGCGTGGTGGGTGGTGTGGCGACGGTTGTGCAGTCTCAGTTTTTGGGGGTGCTCGAGGGACGGTTGGGCGTTTTGGAAAGCGTATTCATCACCTACGGCTCGGGCGGCCTGCTGGTCGGCTTGGTGATGTTGGGGTTGAGAGGCGGCAACCTGAAGGCTTGGCAAAGCGTTCCGCCCTACATTTACCTGTCCGGTGTGGCGGGTCTCGTCATCATCGGCACACTGAGTTATACGGTGCCTCGTCTCGGCCTCGTCGTCGCATTTACCCTGTTTATCGTCACACAGCTTGTTTTCGGCGCGGCACTCGACCACTTCGGCCTGTTGGGGGCGGCGGTGCGGCCGCTGACCCTCAGCCGCGCGCTCGGCATCCTCGTGCTCGTGTTCGGGGTCTGGCTCGTGATTAGAAAGTGACCCGCAACTCTTTGAGATACCGGAACACGTTTCTAGGCTGATACTCGGGCTTTTCCACGGTCAGGCGCAAATTGGGCAGCCGCGTGGTCAACGTTCTCAGCGCGGCCTGCAGCTCAACGCGTGCCAGCGGCGCGCCGATGCAGTAGTGCAGGCCCATCCCAAACGCGAGGTGCGGGTTCGGCGAGCGGCCGGGGTTGAAAACTTCGGGGTCGTGAAACACCGCCGGGTCGCGGTTGGCGCTGCCGTAGTAGAGGCAGAGCGTCGTGCCCCTGGGCCAGTCGAAGCCCTGGTAATGGAGGGGCTCGAGCACCACGCGTTCGAAAAATTGCAGCGGCGTGTCGAAGCGCATCATCTCCTCGACCGTCGTAGGGATGAGCGCAGGGTCGGCTTTGACCTCGGCCCACTGGTTTGGGCGAGAGAGCAGCGCGTACAGCCCGTTGCCGATGACGTTCACGACCGCCTCGTGCCCGGCGTTGAGGAGCAAGATGCAGTTGTTGACGAGTTCGCGTTCGCTCAAACGCTCCGGTCCGGCGTCGTGAACCCTGAGCATGGCGCTGAACAGGTCGTCGCCGGGTTCGGCGCGGCGTTCGGGGATGAGGTTTTGCAGGTAGGCCATAAATTCTTGTGCGCAGCGGACGGCCTCGGCTTCCATCGCGGGCGTACGCTCGGGCTCGAACCAACCTATGATGCCGCTCGACCACGGCACGAGCCTGTGCCGGTCGGCTTCGGGAATGCCGAGCAAATCGGCGATGACCGTAACGGGGATGGGCTGGGCGAAATCTTCGATTAAGTCTGCGCGGCGTTCGGGGCGGGCCTCGAGCCCACTAACGAGTCCTTCACACAGCGCCGTCACCTTGCCGGACAGCTCGCGCACCCGCTTCGGCGTAAAGGTTTGGTGGAACACGTCTTTGACGCGGGTGTGGTCGGGGGGTTCGATTTCCAGCAAGGAACCGATGCGCGACACCTCGAACTGCGCCGCCTCTGCGCCGAAGGCAGTGAGTAAACTTTCCTCCCGCACGTTCTCGAGCACGCGTCCCAAACGGCGGTCGCGGAGCAGCGCGTTGACGTCCTCGTACCGTGTCAAAACCCATTTGCCCCAGGGCTCGTAAAAAAAGACGGGCGCGGTTTCGCGCAGTTCTTTGTAAAATGGGTAAGGGTTCGCCAGAAACTCGGGTGAGGTCGGCTGGAAGGCGTCGGCGGGCATGGGTCAGTTTACAAAAGTTTTTCTTTTAGATAAGCGCGGAGTGCCATGAGGTCGCCGACTTTAGCTATGCCCTCAATCTCTAAATCTCCAAGCCAAACCGCTTGTAGCCCGGCGGCGAGCGCGCCCTGAATATCGGCCTCCAAGTTATCGCCGACCATCAAAACATGTTCGGGAGACGCGTTCAAACGTTCGCAGGCCAGCTCGAAAATGCGCGGGTTCGGCTTGCGCACGGCCACGTCTTCGTCTCCTGAAATCACGATGGTCTTGAAGTAAGACTCTATACCGACTTTTGCCAAAGCCGCGCGCTGCATGTCGCTGGGGCCGTTGCTGACGAGGGCGAGGGGGAGGTGGGAGACAAGCTCGAGCACTTCTTTCGCGCCCGGTAGCAGCGCCATTTCAGCAGCGTAGTCCGCCGTCATTTTGGCGGCGGCGGGCTCGGAGTCGGTAGCCGTCACGCCCAAGTCCTGCGCAATCCCGCGGAGGATGATTGGCAAGGTGCTGACACCTTCCAGCCGAACGCGCCTGCTGAACGCCTCGGAAGCACGCTCGAAGTGGTCGGGAGGAATAGAGAGCACTCCAAACGAAGCCTGACCCAGCGCCCTGAAATCACCCTGATAACGAGCCAAAGTACCGTCGAAGTCGAAGCAGATGGCTTGAATCATGCCCCACTGTACCGGTTATTCGCCTTTGGCCTCTTCGTCAGCTATGACGGTGTCCAACCCGCTCAGCAGTGTGGGCAGCTCGTTTTCTACGATGTCCCAAACCGTTTCCAAGTTTATACCGAAGTAGTGATGCGCAATCACGTCGCGAAAGCGTGCCATGTTACGCCACGGGATGGTGGGGTAGTTTTCACGGATGTCTTGCGGAACATTTTTGGCGGCCTCACCGATAATCTCTAAATTGTGGAGCGTCGCGTCTATCTTTTGCTCGTCTTGGCTGTAGCTATCAAAAGTGCTGGCCTGGGTATAACGCTTTATTTTTTGGGCGGCGACGCGCATGTCTTTTAGAAACAGAAGTGCGTTACGCGGCATTTTGGATGGTCAAAAGGTCTTGCTCAACGGCGGGTATGAGTTCACTTTTCAAGCTGTCACGGGTTATCAAGTCCACCTTGCAACCCAACAAGTCTTCCAAGTATAGCAACGCATCCGTATATTGCCGAAAGGTCGGAGCAGCGCCGTAGTCGGCGACGAGGTCTACGTCGCTGCCGTGTTCGGCCTCGTTTCTCGCCACCGAACCGAACAGCGCAAGCTCTCGAATACCGAACCGCGTCCTCAGTTCGCCCAGGTGTTCGCTCAGCGTTTGGATAACGTGCGCCCTGGTCATGCGTTCAGTGTAGCCGCTTTCGCAAGGCTCCGGCTGAGATGGCTGCAAGTCTACCGTCAGCCGGTCGGAGGGCGCTCGAGGCGTTATAGTTTCCCTGTGAGTGACTCAACCGTAAGCGACCACCCTCTATTGGCACCCCTGAACGAAGCGCAAGCCGCCGCCGTGCAGCACTACGACGGCCCGGCCCTGGTCATCGCGGGCGCGGGCTCGGGCAAGACGCGCACCGTCGTTCACCGCATCGCCTACCTGATGCAGGAGTACGGCGTCTACCCGCAGCAAATCCTCGCCGTGACGTTTACGAATAAAGCCGCGGGCGAGATGAAAGAGCGGGTCGAAACTTTAATCGGGCACAGGGGCAAAGAGCTGTGGGTGAGCACCTTTCACTCGGCCTGTTTGCGCGTTTTGCGCGCCTACGGCGAACTTATCGACTTGAAAAGCGGCTTCGGCATTTACGACGACAACGACCAGTTGGACGTGCTCAAAGACATCTTGAAAACGGTGAGCGGTCTCGACGACGCCAATCCTCGAGTGCTCCGCGCCCTCATCGACCGGGCCAAGTCGAACCTGTGGACGCCCGAAACCTTGGACGCCGAGGGCGAACGGCTCTGGGGCGGTATGGTCGCGGGTCTGCCCATCGACCTGCTCGTCGAGGCGTACCGGCGTTACGAGATGCGCCTGCGCCGCGCCAACGCGGTCGACTTCAACGACATTTTGGGCCGCACCGTGGAACTGTTCGACGAACATCCCGACACCCTCGACAAGGTGCAACAGCGCGCGGTCTTCGTCCACGTGGACGAGTACCAGGACACGAACCAGGTGCAGTACCGGCTCACGCAGCAGCTCGCCAGCAAGTACGGCAACCTGATGGTCGTCGGTGACCCCGACCAGTCGATATATTCGTTCCGCGGCGCGGACGTGCGCAATATTCTGGACTTTCAAAAGGATTACCCGGACGCTGCCGTGTACCGCTTAGAACTCAACTACCGCTCGGTCGCCAGCGTGCTGTCGCTCGCCAACGCCGTGATTTTGCCGAACGAAGGGCGCTTGGAAAAAGACCTGCGCCCGGTCAAAGCCGCGGGCGACAAGGTCAAGCTCTACCGCGCCGCCGACCACCGCGCCGAGGCCGACTTCGTGGCGCGGCAGCTCGAGCGCCTCATGACCGAAAAGCCCTACAGCTACAACGACTTCGCCGTGCTCTACCGGACGAACTCGCAGTCGCGCGTGCTGGAAGAGTCGTTGCGCCGCGCCGGGATTCCGGCAAAAATCGTCGGCGGCGTCGGCTTTTACGAGCGGCGCGAGGTCAAGGACATCCTGAGTTATGCTCGAGCCGCCCTCAACCCCGCCGACGACATGGCCTACCGGCGCGTCATGAACCGGCCCAAACGCGGCATCGGCAAGACGAGCGAGGACAAGCTCGTCGCGTTCGCAACCAAAAAGCGTGTCCGCTTTTTAGACGCGTTGCGCGCCGCCGACGATGTTTTGAAGGGCACGCCCGCGGTGGCGCGCATCGCCGGGTTTTTAGAACTGATGGACGACCTGAGCGAAGCCGCCGAAACGCTGCCCGCCGCGCAGTTCCTCAAACTCGTCATGGATGCGTCGGGCTACATGCAGATGCTCAAGGACGAGGCCTCGTTCGAGGCGCAGGCCAGGTTAGAGAACTTAGAAGAACTCCTCAACGCCGTTACAGAGTGGGACGAAGAGGGCGGCGGCTCGATTGCCGAGTTTTTGGACGAGGCCGCACTCATGGCGAGCGTGGACGACCGCGCCGTGAAAGCGGTCAACGAGGAAGTCCCGGACGAGGCCGTCACCCTGATGACGCTGCACAACGCGAAGGGTTTGGAGTTCGGCGTTGTCTTCCTCGTCGGTTTGGAAGAAAACCTCATCCCGCACCGCAACTCGACGAGCAGTTTGCAGGACTTGGAAGAGGAGCGGCGCTTGCTGTATGTCGGCATCACGCGGGCGCAGGACGACTTGTTTTTGGTCAACTGCGAATCGCGGATGAGTTTCGGGCGCACCGAAATCGCGCGGCCGAGCCGCTTTTTGGAGGACGTGCCCAAGGGGATGCTGAGCGACGTGGACGTGTTCGGGCAGGAGTTGACCGACCCGAGAAGTTTGAACAAGTACTCGAGAACCACCTGGCAACCGCCGGTCGTGTCCAGCAGCAACGGTGGTGTCAAGACCGACAAGGGCACCTCCTACCGCGGCGGCGAGCGGGTCAAACACCCCCGCTTCGGCGAGGGCACGGTCGTCGGCGTGAGCGGCACCGGCGCGGGCACCGAACTCACCGTCGTGTTCAAAGAAGCCGGGGCGAAGCGGTTGCTGGTAAAGTTTGCGAACCTGACGGCGCTTTAGGACGGACGGGACGATGCACAAAATCTGGTTCGAACGCGAGCGCCTGGCGGGCCACGACAGCCTCTTCGCCGGAGTCGCCGAGGCGATAGGTCCCGGCACCGAGGCCAAGCCGCTCTTCGGCATCGAAGCGGCGGACGGCATCATCGCGGGCGGCGTTCGCTACACCGCCGAAACGATGGACAGGGCACCCAACCTCAAGGTCATCGCCCGCACCGGCATCGGGGTGGACACGGTGGACGTCGCCGCCGCCACTGCGCGCGGCGTCGCCGTCGTGAACACCCCCGACGCGCCGAGCGTGCCCACCGCCGAGCAGACTTTTATGCTGCTCCTGGCGGTCGCAAAACACCTCAAACAGTCCGAACTGCGCCTGCGCGGGGGCGAGCGCGACTTTCACGCGCGGCACCACGCGCTGGAACTCGCCCACAAAACGCTGGGCCTGGCCGGCTTCGGGCGCATCGCGCGGTTGGTCGCGAAGATGGCGCAGGGGTTCGCGATGCGGGTCGTCACCTTTGACCCTTACGTTCCCGCCGAAGTCGCGCAGCAAATGGGGGTCGAACGCGCGCTGAGCTTTGACGAGCTGTTGGCTCGAGCCGACGTCCTAAGCCTCCACACGCCGCTGCTGCCCGAAACGCGGCACCTCATGAACGCGGCGGCTTTTGCCAGGATGAAGCGCGGCAGCATTTTTATCAACGCGGGCCGCGGCGGTCTGGTGGACGAGGCGGCGTTGTTGAAAGCTCTCAGGAGCGGCCACCTGTTCGGGGCGGGCCTCGACGTGACCGACCCCGAACCCGCAGAGTTGGACAACCCGCTGCTCCACTTGGAAAACGTCGTCGTGACGCCGCACGTCGCTTCGGCCACGCCCGAAGGCAAAACGCGGATGTTCGTGGGCGCGCTGCAGCAGGTCGTCCAGGTGTTGCAGGGCGAACGCCCGGCGCACCTGGTCAACCCCGAGGTGTGGGAGGGGTGAGCCAGGGTGTGGGGGGTAGGAAGTAGGGGGTAAAAGCTTTCGGTTTTATTCCCCTACCCAAATCACGCTACCTGCGCCAGGCGCTTGGCCGAGAGTTCCAACAGACGCTCTTGCGAGTTCAGGCGTTTTTGGCCGGGTTTGCGCTTGACGCAGACGTAGCTGCCGTTGCTTCGCAGCACTCGAGCTTTTTCGTTGTCGCGCAGCATCAGGTCGAAGACTTGCATGATTTTTCGCTTCAAGTGCTCGTCCTCGACCGGCACCAGGGCCTCGACGCGGCGGTTTAAGTTACGCTGCATCCAGTCGGCCGAGCCGATGTAGAGGCTGTCCGCGCCGCCGTGCTGAAAGTAAAAGGCCCTCGAGTGCTCCAAAAATCGCCCGACCACGCTGCGCACGCTTATCGTCTCGCTCACGCCCTTGACGCCCGGCCGCAAACAGCAGATGCCGCGCACGACGAGTTCGATGTTGACGCCCGCCTGCGAAGCTCGGTACAGGGCCCGAATCACCTCGGGGTCGACGAGGGCGTTCATTTTCGCGACGATGTGCCCACCCTCACCCGCCTCGGCGTGGGCGGTTTCCCGGTCGATGGCCTCGATAATCTTGTTACGCAAGTTTTCAGGCGCTATCCAGAGTTTGCGCCAACTGTTCTGCTTGGAAAAGCCGGTGAGGTAGTTGAACAGCTCGGAGGTGTCCGCGCCCAGGTCCTCGTCGCAGGACAGCAGCGCGAAGTCGGTGTAAATCGTGCTCGTGCCGGGGTTATAGTTGCCGGTGCCCAAGTGGACGTAGCGCCGGATGTCTTTGCCCTCGCGCCGCACCACGAGGAGCGCTTTGCAGTGCGTTTTGAGGCCCGCAAAACCGTAGACGACGTGGACGCCCGCCCGCTCCAACTCTTTCGCCCAGACGATGTTGTTCTCCTCGTCGAAACGCGCCTTGAGTTCGACCAACGCCGTGACGAGCTTGCCGTTGCCCGCCGCGCGGGTGAGCGCCGCCACGACCGGCGAGCGGTTGCCGACGCGGTAGAGAGTCTGTTTGATGGCGAGCACTTTCGGGTCGTCGGCGGCTTGCTCTATCATGTTCAACACCGCGTCGAAATCGTGAAACGGGTGATGGATGAGGATGTCGCCCTGGCGCACCGCGTCGAAGATGTTGTCTTCGAAACGGTACTCGGTCGGCAGCCGCGTTACGAAGGGCGGGTAGCGCAGGTGCGGAATATCGAGCAGGGCCAACTCCATAAAGTCCCCGACGTTGAGGTGGTTGTCGATGTCGTAAACGTCGTCC
>CBDCDJ010000004.1:0-17938 GCA_965215355.1 Trueperaceae bacterium
CATAATCCAGCCCGACTCGAATGGGGACTCGTTGATGGTCTCGGGGGCGTCTTCTAAGGCGCTGTTGACCTCCAAAACCTCACCGCTGACTGGGCTGTACAGGTCCGAAGCCGCCTTGACCGACTCGACCACGCCGAACTCGTCGCCCGCGGCAAGTTCGCGGCCGACCTCGGGCAACTCGACAAAGACCACGTCGCCGAGCGCTTCTTGCGCGTGCGCGGTGATGCCGACGGTGGCGGTGCCGTCGCCGTTGTCCAGGACCCACTCGTGGGACTTGGCGTATTTAAGGTGTTTAGGACTCGTCACGACTCACTCCTTGGTTTACCAGGATACGGCACCTGTCAGGTGTGAAAGGGAGGTTTCACGACAGTCGCCGTAACTTTTTGGCCGCGTATTTCGACCGCGATTTTTTGGCCCGGTTCGGCGTAAGCCTTGTTCAGCCAGCCCAGCGCGATGCCTTCACGGGTCAGCGGCGAAATGGTGCCGGAGGTGACCTCGCCGACCTGTTGTGCGTCGACGAACAGCTTGTAGCCCTGCCGCGCCACGCCGCGTTCATTCAACCGCAAGCCGACGAGCCGCTGCGAGCAGTGCGCGTCCCACAACGCCTCGCGGCCGTAAAACTCTTTGTCCTTGACGACCCAAGCGTAGTCCGAGCACAAGGGGTTGGTCGTCTCGGTAAACTCGTGGCCGTAAAGAGGAAAGCCCGCTTCCAAACGCAAGGTGTCTCGGGCGCCCAAACCGCAGGGTTGAGCGCCCGCCCCGACGAGCACCCCCCACACGGAAACGGCGTCGTCCGGCCGGCAAAAAATCTCGAAGCCGTCTTCGCCCGTGTACCCGGTCCTAGCCAGGTCGACGTTGGCTCCTTTTAGACGCGCCGCGACCTTCTGGTTTTTTTTCACGTGGGTCAGGTCCGTGTCGGTGAGGCGGGTTAAGAGCAGCGCCGAACCCGGACCTTGCAGGGCCAACAGCGCCCAGCTGTCGCTCTCGTCACTGACCCGCACGTCGTGGTCCTCGCGTTGAAGAGTCTCGCGCCAACCGCTCGAGGTGACTCGTCACCGCTTTGCGGTTGGCGGCGTTGCAAACGACGAGGTAGTCGTCGGCGTCTCGGTAGACGTACAGGTCGTCGATAAGCCCGCCCCGGTCGTTTTGAAGCATCGAATACTGTCCGCGACCGGGTTTTAGCTTGGCGGGGTCGTTCAGCGTCGCGTACCGTAAAAAATTCGTGGCGTCCGCTCCCGCGACGCGCAGCTCACCCATGTGGCTCACGTCGAACAGACCCGTCTCGGAGCGCACGGCCATGTGCTCTCGCTGAATGCCGCCCCCGTAGTTGAGCGGCATGTCCCAACCGGCGAAGTCCACCATTCGCGCGCCCTGCGCCACGTGAGCGTCATAGAGAGGCGTTTTCACCTGGAAAGAGTACCACAGCGCACTGAAGGAACAGTCCAGCGGCGGAAACAGCCCAAGGTCGGAGCAGGAAAACGTCGAAGCCACCCGAGTTACGCTTTTCCAAGGTTTCTTTTCCAGGGTTTAACGAAACGCTCGTCAGCCACAGTTCGCCCCAGAGCTTCGCTCTCGTCCCCTATCCGAACAGCGCGGAGCGTAGACTCGCGCGGCCTGTTCGGAACCGCGGCGCGCCCCGCACGGGTGAACTGTGGCGCGGCCGGGTGACGCAACTTCGGCAGGGGTGTTAGACTCGCGCCTGTTGACCCGCTCGAGCGACGACCTCGGACGGTATGGACGAAAAGTTTTGGGGGCGGGAACATCATCTGCTGCAGGTTCGCAGCCGTGGGAGAAACGCATGAACATTTTAGGCCACGTAACCGTGCTGCCGCAAGTGCCGCAACGCATCAGCCGTCTGCAAGACTTAGCCCGCAACCTGTGGTGGACCTGGACGCCGCAGGCGCGCACCCTGTTCCGCACGCTCGACCGCGACCTGTGGGAGTCGACCGGCCACAACCCGGTCGCCCTGCTGCAGGGCGTGTCGCAAGACAGGCTCGAGCAAGTCGCCCAGGACGAGGCTTACGGCGCAAAGTACGACGCCGTGCTGCGCCACTTCGACGCCTACCTCGCCCGCGACGCCTGGTACGACACGGCTTTTCCCGACAAACAGCACGTCTACGCTTACTTTTGCGCCGAGTACGGCTGGCACGAGGCTCTAGCGCTTTACTCGGGGGGGTTGGGCGTGTTGGCGGGCGACCACACCAAAGCGGCGTCCGACTTGGGTGTGCCCTTGGTCGGCGTGGGTTTGTGGTATCCGGAAGGCTACTTTCACCAGCGCGTCGCCGCCGACGGTCGCCAGGAGGCGGTCTACACGCGCAGAGACCCTCAAACGCTGCCCTTGGAACTTGTCACAAAGGGCGAGCAAGAGGTCCGCGTGGCGGTCACCCTGTACGACCGCGAGGGTGAGTATTCGGGCTTGGCAAGTCACCGTCGGCCGGGTGCCGGTGTACCTGCTCGACACCGACGTGCCCGAAAACACGGCGGAGGACCGCGACCTGTTGCGCCGTCTGTACGGCGGCGACCAACGAACGCGCGTGGCCCAGGAAATCGTGTTGGGTGTCGGCGGCGTGAGGCTGTTGCGCGCGCTGGACGTCGCGCCGACGAGCTGGCACATGAACGAGGGTCACAGCGCCTTTATGGCCCTGGAACGTTGCCGCGAGTTCGTCGCGCAGGGCTTAAGCTTCGAGGTTGCCCGGGAGGCGGTCGCGGCGAGCACCGTTTTTACCGTCCACACCCCGGTCGCCGCGGGCAACGACGCTTTTCCTTTTGAGCTTATCAGCCAGTATTTCGGCGACTATTGGGGCAGTTTGGGGCTGGACCAACAGAGTTTTTTAGAACTGGGCCGCTACGACCTCGGGTGGGGGCCGGTTTTCAGTATGCCCGCGCTGGCGATTCATTTCAGCTCGGGTCGCAACGGCGTCGCCGAACTTCACGGCGACACCAGCCGCAAGCTATGGCGCGAACTCTGGCCCGAGGTGCCGACCGACGAGGTTCCTATCGGCTCGGTCACCAACGGCGTCCACCTGCCGACCTGGGTGGCTCCGGAAACGCAAGACCTCGTCGCAACGGTGTTGCCCGAGGACTGGCACGCGCGGCTGGACGACGTCGACATGTGGCGGCGGGTGGAGGGGCTGGACGAAGCCAAACTGTGGGCGGTACGCAAAAGCGCTTAAGGCGCAGAGCGTACGCTTTTTGCGGCGCCGGGTGCTGCGCCAGCTCGAGCGCCAAGGTGCCACCCCGACCGCCCTGCAAAACACCGGCGAGCTGTTCGACCCGGACGCGCTCACCATCGGTTTTGCACGCAGGTTCGCGACCTACAAACGCGCGACGCTCATCTTTCGGGACTTGGAGCGCTTGGCGCGCATTTTGGGCGACCCCGAACGGCCCGTCCAACTGGTTTTTTCGGGCAAGGCGCACCCGGCGGACAAACCCGGTCAAGAACTCATCACCGTTATCCACAACTTGTCCAAAGAGAAGCGCTTCGCCGGAAAGATTCTGTTCGTCGAGGACTACGACATGGCCGTGGGCCGGGCGCTGACACGCGGGTCGGACGTGTGGCTCAACAACCCGCGGCGGCCCCTGGAAGCGTCCGGAACGAGCGGCCAAAAAGCCGCCATGAACGGCGGCTTGAACCTCAGTATTTTGGACGGTTGGTGGCCCGAGGGCTTTGACGGGGACAACGGGTGGGCGATTGGTTCCGCGCGCAGCTTCGACAGCGAGGAACAAGCCGACGCCGCAGACGCCGACGCCCTTTACGACCTGTTGGAACGCGAGGTCGTACCGCTCTACTACGCGCGCGACGAGCAAGGCGTGCCGCGCGGGTGGCTGGCCCGCAGCAAAGACGCGATTGCCACCATCAGCCCGCGCTTTAACGCGAGCCGCATGGTCAAAGACTACACCACGCTCTACTACGCCCCGGCTTCGGAGCGCGCGCAAGCGCTGTCCGCCCAAGGTTTCGAGGCCGCCGCCGACTTGGCCGCCTGGCGGGAGCACGTTTCTTCGAGCTGGAAGAGCGTCGACTTGAGCGCGCAAGCAGCAGCCGAGGGGGTGCGCCGCAGCGGTGACGCGCTGAACGTCAAAGCCAGCTTTCGACCTCACGACTTGGGTGACACCGAGGTCCGCGTCGAGGTCGTTTACAGCCTCGAGAAAGACAACCTGATGACCAACCTCTACCGCGTGCCCATGCAAAAAGTAGCCGACGACGAGAGCGGCGCAGACGGCGAGGCGGACGATGCGGCAGACGGCGCGGTGCATTACCAGGCGACGTTCAAGCCCGAAATAAGCGGCCACCTCGTCTACGGTGTGCGAGCCTACCCGGTCAACGACCACCTCGCCAACGTCTTCGACGCGCACGCGGTTCGCTGGGCGTAGCGGGGCAGCGCCGAGGACCGAGCTAAAAGTACCAAGTCGAACCCTCCCAACTCGGTACTTTTAGCGTTTCCAACCGGTAATGAGACGGCTGAGCGGGTTGACCTCTTCCCGGGTCCGCTTTCTTGAGTCGTCGAAGTTTGAGTGGCTCACGGAAACACTGTAACGGAAACACTGTTGCTGCTTCGGTCTCTTGACTATCTCCCCTACGCTTCAGGCCGCCCTGGTAAACTAGCCCATGACCCCGACGAGAGACGAAGCTTACACCTTGATGACGGAGTGGACCGCCTCCGACAGCCTGCGCAAACACATGCTGGCGGTCGAGGCGGCGGTGCGCGCCTACGCACAAAAGTTTGGCGAAGACGAGGACTACTGGGCGGCGACCGCGTTGCTGCACGACTTCGACTACGAAAAGTATCCCGACTTAGGCCCGGACGGCCATCCGTTCGTGGGGGTACGCTACTTGCGCGAGCAGGGCTATCCAGAAGAGATGTTGGACGCGATTTTGGGCCACGCCGACTTCAGCGGCGTACCGCGCGAAACCCTGCTCGCCAAGACACTCTACGCCTGCGACGAGGTGACGGGCCTCATCACGGCGGCGGTGCTGGTGCGGCCCGACAAGGACGTCGCCAACCAAACCCTCAAAAGCCTCAAGAAAAAGTTCAAGGACAAAGCTTTCGCGCGCGGCGTCAACCGCGAGGACGTGGAGCGCGGCGCGGCAGAACTTGGGGTTGAGTTGTGGGAACACGTCGCTTTCGTGCTCAGCGCGATGCAGGCTCGAGCGGAAATCTTGGCGTTGGACGGGCGTTTGGCACAAGCTAGTGGGTGACCCGACGCCAAACGGCTTTGTTCAAAATGGAGTGGTATGGACAAGGGCAGAATTATCTTTCTGAACGGCACCTCGAGTTCCGGCAAGTCGAGCATTGCCAAGGCGCTTCAAAACTTGCTCGAGATGCCTTTTCTTCATGTCTCCGCCGACGACTTTCTGTCAATGTTGCCCGAGCGTTTCATAGACTACCTGTCGGGAGAGGCGGCGACAGAGGCTGAGTTGGAGCAACTACGTCTGTATTTTCCTAAAGTTCTGGCTGGATTTCACACTTCGCTAGCCGCCATGACGTCTGAAGGCAACAATTTGGTCGTCGACTACGTGTTTGAACAGCAAAATGACTTGCGCATTTGTGTTGAAAAGCTGAGCGACGTGTGGGTCTTGTTCATCGGCGTTCACTGTTCCCTGGACGAGCTCGAGCGCCGTGAGAAAGGACGTGACAGGCTACAGGGGCTTGCCAGAGCCCAGCTCGGTGTCGTACACGCTCACGGAGTCTACGACGTCGAGGTGGACACTACGCAAAAAAGTGTAGAGGAATGTGCCGAGCACATAAAGCGTGCGTTTGACGACACCCCTGAACCCGACGCCTTCAAGCGGCTCAGGTCCGCGCTGCTGAGCTAGTTTTCCGGGTCGGGGACGGCGTTGAACGCCGCGGGCGGTCCCAGCGAACGCCAGTTCCATTCGCCGTCGCGACGCGGCGGCCAGATGACGGCGGTGGCCTTGCCGGCGACGGCCAGGGCGGGAATGGGTCCGAAATATTTCGAGTCTTCGCTGCCGCCCGGCGAACGGTTGTCGCCCATCACAAAGTAGTGGCCTTCGGGCACGACGAGGTCGAGGACGAACGGCTCGCCCTCGGGGGCGTCTTGGGGCACGGGCTCGAGCGCGGCAATCGTGCTGCCATAAAAAAGCTGCACGTTTCCGTCGGTGACCGGCAAGGGGTCGGGGTAGTAAGTGTCCAGCGGCAACCGGCTCGGCAGCGCGGCCCCGGCCTGGGTGTCGAAGCCGACCGAAAACCCCGTCACCCTACCGTCTTCTTGGGTCACGACCGGAAAGTCGACCGGCTCGGGCTGAATTTCGCCCGTGGCGGTGATAAAACCCTGGTCGACGGGGGTGTCGTTGACGTAGACTTGCCCGCCTTCGATGCGGACGTGGTCACCCGGCACGCCGACGACGCGCTTGATAAAAAAGGGGCGGCACTGATAGAGGACTTGGGCCGGCAAAAAGCAGTTCGTTTCAATCTGCGCGTGGGGCGAGTTGGCGGGCTCGCGCACCACCACGATGTTGCCGCGCCGATAGTCGCCCAGCACGCCCAAACGGCGCAACCAGGTGTCGTACTTGGGGATGAACACGCGGTCGCCGGTGAGGAGCGACTGTAAGACGTTGCTGCTGCCCACACCGCCGTTTAGGTTGGGGCGCATCGAGCTGCCCACCACGCCGACGGTGTTGAAGGCGAAAGTAACAATCAAGAACGCGACGACGAGCGCTTCGGCGTAGCCCCTCACCTCGTCCCAAAAGCGGTCGCTGGTGCTGGGGGTTTTGTCTGCGGGTGGCCCCTTGGCCGGGGCGGACTTGGTGTTTGCCATAGGGGCTAGTCTATCCTCTCGAGCGCGTTTAGCGCGTGACGTTCGGGCGAAACCTCCGCACGACGACGTTCTTGCCCCGTCCAGGGCAGCAGCCCGGCTTCGGTAAACGCCTGCAGGGCCTGCTCTTCGCCGAGTTCGGTAACGGCCTTGACGGCGTAAAACGACTCGACCCGCACGTGCGGCATAGCGTGCTTGACGCGCACGTCGGCGGGGTGGAGGCAGTACTGCATCTCGGTGAGGATGCTCTGCATGATGTCGGTCGAGCGCAGCAGCATCTGCACCATCGGGTTGCGCCGCTCGAAGCGCATGGTGGCGATAAAACGCTCCCACCAGCGCCCGTCGGACGCGTCCGAAAAGGGTGAACGGCGCGGCGGCGTGGTGTCCGAGGCGATGGTGTAGTTCGCGTCCAAAAACCCCAACGCCTCGACCGGGAGGTTGTTGATGATGCCGCCGTCGGCGAGCGTGCGCCCGCGGAACTGCAGCGGTTCGAAGGCGCCCGGGTAACAGCTCGAGGCCCGCAGCGCCGTAATCAGGTCGCCCTCGGTGATAATGACCTCTTCACCCGTCTCGACGTCGGCGGTGGTCACGGCGAGCGGTTTTTCAAGCTCGGCGAAGTCGCTCGGCAAATACTCGGCTAAAAAAGCGTGCAGACGTTCACCCTTGAAAAACCCGAACTGCAAAGAGAAGTCGATGACGTCGCGCCAGGAGAGCGAGCTGGCGACGGCGTGAATCTTGTCAGCCGAGTAACCCGCCGCGTAGAACGCGCCCAAAACCGCGCCCATCGAGGTGCCCGCGACCACGTCTACTTTCAGCTCGGTGCGCTCCAGAGCTCGCAACACCCCGATGTGCGCGAAGGCCCGCGCCCCGCCGCCGCTCAAAACGAGACCCACCTTACGCTGCCGTTTGGCCGTTTCCATGCCCGCCAATGTAGCACCCCGGCGCGCCGAACGGAGTAACGAAGTCTTGAAGGCGGCCCCGCCGGGTTGCACCCGAACCGGGTTACACTCTGGGGCGTGGCGGGACAAGTGCTGAACCGGGCGGGGCTGACCTTGCCGCAGTCGCACTACGACACGGTCGTGGTCGGCGGCGGGCTGCTCGGCCTGGCGTGCGCTTTCTACCTGCGCGCGCTGCAGCCCGAAGCGTCCCTCCTCGTCGTCGAACAAGACGGTATTCCGAGCGAGGAGGGCGCGACGTTCGCTTCGCCGGCCGTGGTCGGGGTCGAGTTTGGAGGTGTTGAGATTGGAGGTGCCGAGTTTGGAGGTTCCGAGTCAGGAGGTTCCGCGGTGCAGCGCCGAGCCGACTGGGCACTGCGCGAGTTGGGGCACTTGTCCGGAGTCACCGGCGTCACGCGCCCGCACGACGTTCCCTTGCGCGCTGTGGGGTTGGTAGACTTACGAGAAACCGAGGCCGAAAACACGCAACCGACCGAAACTCTGCTCGAGTCCCTAGCGCCGGAGCAGGCTCGAGGAATTCGAGAACTCGTCAACATAACCGCTTTTCCCCGCGCGCGGCTAGAGCCCCGCGGCGGCTACGGCAGCGCCGAGGCGGTGGCGCTCCACTACGGGCACGGGGCGCTCAAGCGCGGGGCCGACCTCGTGCTCAACGCTCGAGCCGTGCCCCTGTCCGGAAGCGAGTTTAAGCTCGAGCGGCTCGAGTACGACCGCGCCATGCGGCGCGTGGTGACGGCGGTGGACAAGGTCACGGCCGAGAAAGTGGTCGTGGCGGCGGGCGCGAGCACGGTGCGAATCGTCGAAGACGCGCTCGGCGTGGTGCTGCCCTACAAGTCGGCTTACCACCAGTACCCGCGCGTCGAGGTGGACAAACGCCTGCCGCTGCAAGACGGCCGCGTCCGTTTGCCGGTCGTCCGAGTAGTCGGTTTCAGCTTGCGCCCGCAAGGCGAAGGTTTGCTCGTCGTCCCGCCCGCGCCGCCGCCCGACCCGGACGGCTACGTGCCCACGGGCGCGCAGATGATGGGCGTGCGCGTCGGGGTGCGGCGGGAGCTGTTGGAGCGCTTGCTCGAGCACACGGACGAGGTTCCGGCCTTCGGCTGGGAAAGCCTCAACTTGGGCAAAACGGTTCACAGAGTGCGCGGCGCGTGGGACGTGCTGACGCCGACGGGGCAACCCGAATGGCGGCGCGCCGCAGAAACGAACCTCTACGCCCTCGTCGGGGGCGAGCACGGTTTCGGTCTGGGCCTGGCGACGGCTTACGACCTGGCGGCGACGCTCTCCGGGCTGGGGGGGCGGCCTTGGAAAAGTACCGAGGACCGAGTGGAAAGTACCAAGTGAAAGTTAGGAAAGTCGTCCTCAGTACCCTCTGCTGTCTTTTCCTCGCTTAACCTTTTTTTGAGGCAGGAAGTCGAACGATGAAGACCTTGCTGCTTTTTGCGGGCAGCTCCACGTTCGCCACGCCGTCTTTGGCTTGTAGAGACTGAGACCTGAGCGCGGACTCGAGCCGTTCATCCTGCAAACCGGCTTTCCACACGGGCAGCTCGACGCTCACGGCCTCACCGCGGTTGACGGCGACGAGAACGACGTCGTCCCCCAACAACCTTGCAAAGGCGTACACGTCACCTTCGGCGTAAAGGCTCAAAAAAGCGCCCTCTTGCAGCACCTTGTGGTCGCGCCGCAGTTTGATGAGGGTTTGGTAGTGCGCGCGCAGGTCGTGGTCCCAGTCGCGCTCTTCCCACGGGAAGGTGCGCCTCGAGTCGGGGTCGTGACTCCCCGTCAAGCCCACCTCGTCGCCGTAGTACACGCAAGGCACGCCGGTATAGGTAAAAAGCAGCGTCACGGCAATTTTCATCAGAGCCTTGTCGCCGCCGAGCAGCGTCAGCAAACGCGCGGTGTCGTGCGAGTCGAGGAGGTTGAACTGCGAAATTTGAATCTCGAACGGGACGCGGCCCCGCGCTCGCAGTAACAAGTAGTCGAGGTCTCGAGCGTCAATCGCGACGCCGTCGCCCTGGTGGTCCACGCCCGCCAAAAACTCGACCACCGGCCGGGTGAAGCCGTAGTAGTTCATAGCTCCGTCTTCCTGGTCGCCCTGCAGCCACTTCGTCGCCTCGAAAAAGTGCTCGCCCAAAAAGAAGGCTTGCGGGTTTTCCTGCCGCAACGTGCGCCGAAAGTGCCGGGCGTAGGTCGCGTTGTTCGTCGCCCCGGTGCCTTCGCCCAGCATGTGCAGCACGTCGAAACGCCAGCCGTCGATGCGGTAGGGCTCGCGCAGCCACGTCCTCAGCACGGCGTCGTCGTTTTCGTAAATCTTTTGCCTTACCGAAGGGTGGCTGTAGTTCAGCACCGGCAGCGTCCTGACGCCGTACCAGCCGAAGTAACTTTCGGGGTCGTCGCTGGTGAAGGTGTAAAAACCGCGGGTTGGCGACTCGGCCGAACTGTAAGCGCCGGGCGTCGCCGCCTCGCCGTAGCGGTCGAACCAGGCGTGCCGCTCCGAGGTGTGGTTGACGACCGCGTCGAGAATAATTCTCATGCCTCGTTCGCGCAGCTTCCGGCACAGCCGCGCGAAGGTTTCTTTGTTGCCGAAGTGCGGGTCTATCTCGTCATAATCGGCGGTGTCGTACTTGTGGCTGCTCGGCGAGGTGAAAATCGGGTTGAGGTACAGCGCGGTGACGCCCAAGTCTTGCAAGTAGGGCAGCTTTTGGAGGACGCCTTCAAGGTCGCCGCCGTAAAATTCGCGCGCGCCCTGCCGCCGGTCGGGAAGTTCACCCCAGGTCTTCGCCACGACGGGTTTGCCTTCGTAAAGATATTCGCCGTCGCGGACGTTGTTGCCCTTGTCGCCGTCGTAAAAACGTTCGGGGAAAATCTGGTAAAACACCTGCGACCACACCCAGCGCGCGGGTTCATACGTTGGGTTGAGGTGAAAGTGCAGGTCGCGCTCGGGGAAGTACGGCGTGACGCCCGCCTCGCTCAGCCAGTATTGCCGGCCGCCGACGATAAACTTGAAAGCGTAAAGGGTGACCTCTTCGGCCGGGTTGAGCCGCAAAGTTCCTTCGTAGAAGGTCCAGGTGGAGGTCGAGGCGGTTTCGCGCAGCGGGCTCAAAAATTGCTCGTTGTCGGGTTCGCTGCGCAACCAGGCCCGCTCGAGCTTCGTTCCTACGGGTACGCGCAAGCGCAACCGGTACCGTCCGTCGCCGAGGTCCAAAAAGTCGGGAGTGGGGGCGTGAAACGCAAAAATTTCCATGCGCGCCAGCTTACCAGAGGCGCGCGCCGGAGCGGTCGGGGGTGCAGCGTACGTTGGCGCCCCAACTCTGCAGCGGTCGTACTGGCAACGGGCAAAAGCGTAGCCGGCGAACTTATACCGGGGTCGCGACGGTTTAAAATTGAGGACGATGACTGAAGAAAACAAATCCCTGGCGGCCAGCGTCGTCATTCCTTGTTACAACTGCGCCGACGTTGTCGGTGAACAGCTCGCGGGGCTTGCAGACCAAGCGTTTGCCCGTCCTTGGGAAGTCCTACTTATTGATAACGGCGGCGCGGACGACCTGGCCGCCGCCGTAGCGCCTTTTGCAGACCGATTGCCGGAGCTGCGCGTCGTCATGGCGACCGACGCGCGCGGCTCGGCGCACGCCAGAAACGTCGGGGCGCGGCACGCCCGCGGCGACGTGCTGCTCTTCGCCGACGCCGACGACGTGGTCGGCGCGGGTTGGCTGGCGGCGATGGTCGAGGCTTTGGAGCGCCACCCGTTCGTCGCTTGCCGGATGGACTTCGAAAGACTCAACGCGCCGAGCGAGGGCCGGGCGCGCAGAAGTATCCAGCAACAGGACTTGCAAAGCTACACCTACCCGGACTTTTTACCCCACGCGGCCGGCGGGACACTGGGCGTGAGGCGGGAGGTACACGAGGCCGTGGGCGGTTTCGACACCTCGCTCTTAAGGTTGCAAGACACCGACTACTGTTGGCGTGTTCAACTTGCCGGCTACGACATGGCGTTCGTGCCCAACGCGGTCATTCACTACCGGCTGCGCGAGACGCTTTCGGAAACGTGGCGTCAGGCTTTCAGGTACGGCGAGTACAACGTCAAACTGTACCAACTCTACAGGGGCAAGGGCATGGGCAAACTCACCGTTCGGCAAGGTCTGCGCGCCTGGTACTACCTGTTGCGACAACTCCCGCGCCTGTTGCGGGTCGACGCGCGCGCAAAGGTGATTTGGAGTACGGCGTGGCGGCTCGGTCGTCTGTACGGCTCGCTGCGCTACCGCGTGTTCGCGTTGTGATAGCGCGCTAGCGGCTGGTGGTCTGCAACTCGCAGTTGTCGTTCCCAACCAAAAAACCATACTTTGCAAAATTGTTTCTGCAAACCTCTGATTGCATCTTTCACAGCAGTTTGAGGTATGATTTCACTTCAACCTCATGAGCCAATTGAATGTCTAGCAGAATCTTTTGCTTTGCCTTATCAACTAACTCTCGAGGCTGCGTTTCCTGCGAGTCTGAAGTTTCCAGCTGGTGTCGGAAGGCTAGGACGTTGCCAATACCAAAAGTGTCCATAATCCACACCATAGGTCCCTCTAGCTCGAGCAGGCTATAAGCTGGCGTTTGTAGAAGATGGGTTAACTCGTCGGAACAGAAACCAAGTCCAAAAACCATGCTGTTCCAATAGTATCTCCACGGGGTAAGGCGCACAGTTTCTGCATCAAACCCAGTTCCCATCGAATCAAGTCCTCTCACAAAATCGAACACGAGGTCGAAATCAGCACCAAACGCGTAAATTGGCTGAAAAGTCTCGAAGATGTAGGTCAAAAGGGGTAGAAGGTGGCTGTTCGTAGGCAGCCACGTCGGACCTGTCTCGATGGTGAGGGTGATTGTCTCTCCTGGCTCTCCAAAAATATTCCGAGTGTTGTCCATGAAAATATGGACATCTTCATTTAACATCTCGGAACCTTGTTTGCGAGATGTCCCGGTGCGGACGTTTCTGCCAAAGTGTATGTGAAGGTAGTCAGCAGCCCTACCAGGTTTAGCCACGAGTTTATAGCGCCCCTGTCTCTCTAGCTGCGAAGCTGCATCTAGGAGGTCTGCTTCGTCCGTTCCTGTGTCGCCAGAAACAACATATTCCCAACCAGCCGCCCTTCCCACTTGATTTTCGGTAGAGAGAAAGCGAGTCACCTTGCCAAAGAAGTCAGCGCGTGGAACCAACATAATAATTTTCCCTTTGGTAAAAGGAAGCTGTCTCTTATGAAGGTTAGCAGCTTGCATTCCACCTCGAATTTATCATTGCCACCATCGACCTTGCATCTTCATCTAGCTCTCCCTTCAATGTTGAACTAAACTTGCACTATGACCCTACCCGACGTTCCCGAGACCCTCGAGACCCCCCGCCTCCTCATCCGGCCGCCGCGCTTGGAAGACGTGCCGGAGCTTTATGCGGCGATCTGTGAATCGCTGCCGGCCTTGAAACCGTGGATGCCCTGGGCGACGGACGCCTATTCGCTACAAAGCTGCGAGGAAAACACGCGGAGCGCGGTGGCGAAGTTCATTACCCGCGAAGACCTCCGCTACCACTTTCACGACAAAACGACCGGCGACCTGCTCGTTTGCAGCGGCCTGCACCGCATCGACTGGCGCGTGCCCAAGTTCGAAATCGGCTACTGGTGCCGCAGTTCGCACACGGGCAAAGGCTACGTGAGCGAAGGCGTCGCGGCGTTGACCGAACTGGCCCTGGAAACTTTGGGGGCGGCAAGGGTCGAGATTCGCTGCGACGACCTGAACCTGCGCAGTTTCGGCGTGGCCGAGCGCTGCGGTTACAGGCTCGAGGGCGTCCTGAAGCACGACACCCGTTCGCCTACGGGCGAGTTGCGCTCGACGCGCGTCTATGCACGCACCGCATAAAGCCGTTCCAAACAAAGATGAACTCTCGCAGCAAGGCGTAAAAGGCACCTTGTCCCCCTCTTTTCAGGAGGGGTTAGGGGAGGTCCACTTCTGTAACGACCTCCGCAGCGCCTTTACAGCAGTGCCTTTACAAGGTAACAAGGTAAAACCCCTCTCAAATAAGGGGCTTTACAGGCCTGTCAGGGGTTGCCAAGTACCTTCAAGTTTGAACTGTTGAGTTCAAACCGTTTTCGAACCGTGCCTCGAGCCCGGCGCCCAGCTCAAAAAGCCGTTCAGTCCAGAAAGTCGCGCAGTTTGCGGGTACGGCTCTCGTGGTACTTGAGCTTGCGGAGCGCTTTGTTTTCAATCTGGCGGATGCGTTCTCTCGTCACGCCGAAGTAAGCGCCGACCTCTTCAAGCGTGTGTTCACGCCCGTCGACGAGGCCTTTGCGCAGCTTCAGGACCATCGCCTCGCGCTCGTTGAGCTTGTCTAAGGCTTCTTCGAGTTCTTCACTCAAAATCGTCTTGCTGGCCTGCTCGACCGGCGACTCGACGTTGTCGTCGGGAATGAAGTCGCCGTAGAACGAGTCTTCCTCGTCGCCGATGGGCGTCTCCAAAGAAAACGGCTCGCGGGTGAGCTTGAAAGCTTCTTCAACCTTGTCGGCGGTCCAGTCCGGCCCCATCGCGTCGGCGATTTCCTCGTAAGAGGGTTCGCGCGACAGTTCTTGCTGCAGCCGCCGTGAAGCGCGGGTGAGCTTGTTGATGGTCTCGACCATGTGCACCGGAATGCGGATGGTGCGCGACTGGTCGGCGATGGCCCGGTTGATAGCCTGGCGTATCCACCAGGTCGCGTAAGTGCTGAACTTGTAGCGGCGGCGGTACTCGAACTTCTCCACCGCCCGAATCAGGCCCTGGTTACCTTCTTGGATAAGGTCTAAAAAGCTCATGCCGCGCCCGTTGTACTTCTTAGCGATGGACACGACCAGTCGCAGGTTCGCCTCGATAAGGTGTTGCCGGGCGAGTTCACCGTCCTCGACGACGCGGCCTAGTGAACGTTTTTGACGCTCTTCCAAAGCGTCGGTTTCCTCGGTCAGGCGCACTTTGGCCGCTTCGCCGTCTTCGATGCGCCGCGCCAAGCTGATTTCTTCTTCCAGTTTGAGCAGGTCGACCTTGCCGATTTCTTGCAGGTACTGCCGCACCGGGTCGTTGGTGCGCACGCGCGAGTCCGACATCGCCTCGGCGCGCGCTTCCAGTTCTTCGCGGTCGGGCTCGTCGTTGCCGAGGTCGTTTATCTCGTCGTCGACGTCCGAGTCAACGTCGATTTCCAAGTCTTCTAGGTCCTCGCCAAAACCTTCCAAGTCCTCGTCACCACTGATTTCGGCGTCGTCGATGACCTCGTCGTCGGCTAAGTCGGCGATGGCAATTTCTTTGGAGCCGAGCAGCTGTATCAAGTCTTCAAAGTTGGTGTTTTCGCTGTCTAAGTCCAGCTCTGCGAGCGCCTTGTTGAACGACTCGCTGATTTCAGCCGTGTCGAGGGTACCTTCGGACTGACCGCGCTCGACCAGCGCCGTGATGTGGGGAGACTCGAGCCAGACCTGACTCGCTTGTTCTTCGACCACTTCCTGCTTTACCTTAGCCTTTGCCATAAAGCCTCCTTCACTTGGGTGCGGCAACTGGGTTGACGTCCTCGGGCCTTGAAAACCCGGGTTTTGAAACGCACTACGTTTTGGGAATATGGCGCCGCCCTAAAGCGCCCGTTTGTCAATAGTTACTCCAGTCGCCAAGGATAGCACCTTTTTGTGTTGGCGCTAGTTTGCGTTCCAGCTGTGGTCAACTTAACGACGCTCGCGCGTGCGCCGATTTGCCGGCGCGTGAAACCCTGAAAAAAGGCTCCAAACCTCGACCCTGTGACGCCGGTCCGGCACCACCGGCACCAAGCCTCCGAGAACGTCGCGGGGTCAATGTGGGGCGCGCTCACGTCTTTTCGGCGGGGTTCTTGCGATAGTGAAACCTTATGCTTGCCCAGACCGAACCTGATAAACCCAACAAGTCCAAACGCGACTGGGACGTTGTCGTCGTCGGTGCCGGTGTGGCGGGTCTGAGCGCCGCTCGAGCGCTGCGCGCTGCGGGTGCGAACGTGCTCGTGTTGGAAAAAAGTCGCGGGCTCGGCGGCCGCTCGGCGACGCGCACCGTTCAAGGCAACCGCGTCGACCACGGCGCGCAGTACTTCACCGTCCGGGACGAAGCGTTCAAGGCTCAGGTCGACGCGTGGCTCGAGACCGGCCACCTCGCCGTTTGGAGCCGCGGTTTTCACACCCTGGACGAGGACGGCCTTCACGCACCCGACGAGGGCCACCCGCGCTACGTCTTTCCCGCGGGCATGAACATGTTCGGCAAACTCCTCGCTGCGGACCTAGAGGTCAACCGGGAAACCCGCGTGACCGGCTTAAAACCCCGCGGCGACGTTTGGCAGCTCGAAACGAACGCGGACGGTGCGACCTTCGAAGCTCACACCGTCTTACTCAACCTGCCGCCCGAACAGGCCCTCGAGCTGTGCGCCGCGCACCTGGAAACGGGGCTGCGCGAAACGCTTCAGGGCGTCGTCATGCAGCCCTGTTTCTCGCTCATGGCCGGGTTCGAAGCCGACTCGAAACCCGAGTGGCGAGGGGTCAAGCTCACGCTGGGCGGCAATCCCCTGGCCTGGGTGGCGCACGACAGCAGCAAGCGTGTGTTGCTCGGAGACACACCCGAAAAGACCACCCTGGTCGCGCACAGCACGCCCGAGTTTGCTCGAGAACAGTACGCGCTGCCCTTGAAAGAGGTCGAAGCGCTGCTCCTTACGGCGCTGCGTGACTTCGACCCGCGCTTCAGCGCGCCCCTCTGGACGAGTTTGCAACGCTGGCGCTACGCGATGGCAATTCGGCCTGCAGACGAACGCTGTCTACGACAGGGGTCGCTCCTTTTTTGCGGCGACTGGTGCGGCGGCAACAAGTTGGAAGACGCTTACCTGTCGGGTTTGGCGGCGGCCAGCGCTCTGTCCAGCTGACGCTCGACTAAGCCCTGGCCCCGCTCGGAAAAATAAGAATCAGGTAATAAAGCACCACCAAGCCGACCGGAGCCGAAAAGGTGAGAATAGCCAGCAGGTCGCGCTTTAAGTAAAACAAAAACCAACCCGCCAAGCTGAAAACGACGAGCGCTACCGGGTAAAGAAAATACAAGTTGCGCCAGAAACCCGTCAGGTAGATGTCGACAATCTGCCCGCCGTTGCCGGTCAGTAAAAAAAGCGCGCCCATCACCCAAAAAACCAGCACGCCCAAACCCGCAACTTGCAACGCCAGCGAGCTGAACAGTGCGAGGACGCGGTCACCCGTCATATCCGTCGTAGAGGTCTCCATGAGAGTACAAAGTAGCACATTCGCCGCCACGGCCCAGGGACAAGTGTCCTACAGGCGTAGCCAGTAGCTTGTGGAAGAGTCGACCACAAGGTACCGGCTCGCCTACACGAACGCGCTGAAGCCCGTAATCGCGCGGCCGACGACGAGGGTGTTGATTTCGTTGGTACCCTCGTACGAGTAGATTGCCTCGGTGTCACAGAAAAACCTGGCGACGTGGTTCTCGAGCAAAATCCCCTTGCCGCCGAAGATTTCGCGCGCCCGCGCCACCACGTCGCGGCAGCGCGAGGCGGTGAACACTTTAGCGAGCGAGGCGTGCTCGTCGCGCATTTCGCCCGCGTCTTGCATCCGCGACAAGCGAATGCACAGCTGCTGCATCGCCGTCACGTCGCCGAGCATACTGACCAAGTGGTTTTGGATGAGCTGAAAGTTGCCGATGGGTTTGCCGAACTGCTCACGGGTTTGGGCGTAGTGGAGCGCCTTTTCGTACGCGCCCAGCGCCGCCCCGACGCCTTGCCAGGCCACGCCGGCGCGGGTCATGCGCAGCACGTCGGCGGTGGTGCGGAACGAGTTCGCGTTTTGCAGGCGGTGCGTCTCGGGCACTGAGCAGTCTTTGAGCGTGATGTGCCCGTTCTCGACGGCGCGCAGGGCGATTTTGCCCGTAATTTTTTCGACGCTGTAACCGGGCGTGTCGGTCTCGACGATGAAACCCTTGACCTCGTTGTCGGAAACGTCCCTGGCCCACACGATGACGATGTCGCTGAAGGTGCTGTTGCCTATCCAGTACTTTTCGCCGTTCAACACCCAAGTGTCGCCGTCGCGCTTACACGTGGTGGTGAGGCCGCCAGCGACGCCCGAGCCGACGTGCGGCTCGGTGAGCCCGAACGCGCCGACGACCTTCATGTCCCGCATTTTGGGCAGCCAGTGAGCGCGCTGTTCGTCGCTGCCGCCCACCAAAAT
>CBDCDJ010000005.1:0-19516 GCA_965215355.1 Trueperaceae bacterium
CCGCAGCGATTCCCGCAGCTTGGCGTCCAGGTTGGACAAGGGCTCGTCCATCAAAAACACCCGCGGCTCGCGCACGATGGCGCGGCCGATGGAGACGCGCTGCATCTCGCCGCCGGAGAGTCGGGCCGTTTTGCGGTTCAGCAGGTGCGTGATGTGCAGTTTTTCGGCGGCGTCTTCGATGCGCCGTTTGATTTCGTCGGCCCCCAAATTGCGCAGCGGCGACTTGAGCGGAAAGGCCAAGTTTTCATAGACCGTCATGCTCGGGTAGAGCGAGTATTGTTGAAACACGAAGGCCGTGTCCCGGTCGGCGGGCGGGGTGTCGGTCATGGGTTTGTCGTCGAAAAAAACTTGGCCTTGTTCTTGTTTTTCCAGCCCAGCGATGACGCGCAGCGTCGTGGTTTTACCGGCCCCGGTCGGGCCTAGCAAAACGAAAAACTCTTCGTCTCGGATGTCGAGCGACACGTCCTCGAGCGCGGTCAATTCCCCGAAGCTTTTGGTGACGTGCTCGAGCCGCACCGTACTCATGCTCGCGCCTCTTTAGCAAGAGCCCGCTCGGTTTCCGGGTGAAAAAAGCGCACCTGGTCGGGCTCGAGGTCGAACGCGACCCGGTCGCCGCGCCCGTAGCGGGTGTGGCGGTCGCCTCGAGCGTGGACGATTTCCTCGCCGACGTTTAGGTGAACGACCCGGTAACCGCCGTGCAGGTCGTTCGTCACCACCTCGGCACTCAGCGGCCCGTCGTGCAGCCGCACCGCCTCGGGGCGGAAGCCCACGACGACCTCGCCGGTTCCGACCGCGTCGCGCAAGCTCGGCTGCCACTCGGCGGGAGGGCAGTACACCGCGCCGTTCGCAAAGCGCACCGCGCCGTCGTCTAAGTGGCCGGTCAGCAAGTTCATCCCCGGACTGCCGATAAAGCGGGCGACGAAGAGGTTCGCCGGGTCGTAGTAAACGTCCAGAGGTGAGCCGACCTGCTGGATTTCGGCCGCCGACATCACCACGATTTTGTCGCCCATCGCCATCGCCTCGACCTGGTCGTGGGTGACGTAGACGGTGGTCGCGCCCTGCTCGAGGTGCAACCGCTTGATTTCGGCGCGCATCGTTTCGCGAAATTCGGCGTCGAGCGCGCCGAGGGGCTCGTCCATCATAAAAGCGGCCGGGTTGCGGACCAGCGCCCGCGCCAGCGCCACCCGCTGCTGGTCGCCGCCGGACAACCCGCCGGGGCGTTTGTTGAGCAGGTGTCCGATGCGGAGCAGTTTCGCCACCTCCTGCACCCGGCGCTGAATCTCGTCTTTGGCTTCGCCCCGTGCTTGCAGCGGAAAAGCGATGTTTTCCCCGCAGGTCATATGCGAGTACAGCGCGAAGAACTGAAACACGAAGGCGATGTCCCGGTCGCTCGGCGAGGCCCAGGTCACGTCTTGCCCATCGAAGGTGATGACGCCGCCGCTGACGGCCTCGAGGCCCGAAATCATCCGCAGCGTCGTCGTCTTGCCGCAGCCCGACGGGCCGAGGAGCACCACAAACTCGCCGTCTTCGATGGTCAGGTCGAGCGGCTTCACCGCGTAAGCGTCGTCGAAGCGCTTTTCGATCCCCTGCAAGCGAATCGTCGCCACGGGCTCAGCCTTTCCGAATCGCGCCGAAAGTCACGCCGCGGAGCAGGTGCTGGCGCAGGGCGAAGGTCAGAATCACCACGGGAATCAAAAACGCTAATGACCCCGCCGCAATCGCCGCCCACTCGACCCCGCCCGTGCCGATGCGCGATGGGAGACTCGGCGGCGCGGTGCGCGCCACGCTGCTCGTCAGCATCAGCGCGAAGGCGTACTCGTTCCAGGCGAAGATGAACGAAAAAACGGTTGTCGCCGCGATGCCCGTCAGCGACTGCGGCAGGACGATTTTGCGAAAGGCTTGCAATCGGGTGTAGCCGTCAACGAGGGCGGCTTCTTCATACTCTCGAGGAATCTCATCAATAAACCCCTTCAAGAGCCACACCGCGAACGACAGGTTGAAGGCCGTGTACAGCAAAATCATCCCGAGGTGCGTGTCGTAGAGGCCGAGCGCGCGGTACATCAAAAAGATGGGAATGGTCACGACCACGGGCGGCAGCATTCGGGTACTCAAAATAAAAAACATCAGGTCGTTCTCGCCCCGCACTTTGAAGCGGCTGAAGGCGTAAGCGGTGAGGACGCCGAAGAAGATAGAGAAAAACGTCGAAACCGTCGAGATGATGAACGAGTTGCCTAAAAACTTTAGGAAATCGCTGTAGCCGATAATCGCTTGGCCCCGTTTGAGCGCAAGCCGGTCGGCCCAGTTCAGGTCGTCTCGAGCGCTGTACGTCTCAAACTCCTGCCCGGTAAGCTGGCGGCGCTGCGTGAGCAGGCTGACGAAGCCCTCCAAAGTAGGCTCGAAAAAAACCTTCGGCGGCACCGAGACCGCGTCCGGGCGGGACTTGAATGCGGTCATCCCCATCCACACGGCGGGCAGCAGCATGATGAGCATGGCGACGACGGCGAAGGTCGCACGGATGAGGCGCATCGTCCGGGGCCGCGCGCCGACCTTGTCGACCCTGGTCGAAACCGTGACCGGGGTTTTCGGGGCCGCAGGACTCCTCACCATCAGGCTTCCCTCGCTTTGTTCAGTTGCCGGATGTAGAGGTTGCTGACCGCGACGATGACGATTAACACGACGTAAGCCAGCGCGCTCGAGAGCCCGGTGTCGAACTGGCCCTGAAACGCCTCGCGGTACAAGCGCACCGAAATCGTCTCAGTCGCGTCGCCGGGGCCGCCCCCGGTGATGCCCATGACGAGGTCGAACTGTTTTAGCGCCTCAATCGTGCGGAACAGCACGGCGATGAGTAAGAGCGGCATCACCTGCGGCAGCGTGATGCGCCGAAACACGAACCACGGCCCCGCCCGGTCGATGGCCGCCGCCTCGTACAGGTAGTTGGGAATGGCGCTGAGGCCCGCCAGCGACAGCAGCATCACGAACGGACTCCACATCCACACGTCCACGATGACGATGGCGAGCAGGGAGAGCGTCGGACTCGCCAGCCACTGCGGCGCGGTGTTGATGTTGGTGTAGCCGAGCAGGTAGTTGAAAATCCCGTAAGACGGGTTGAACATCAGTCGCCAGAACACGCCGACCACGATGGGTGAGAGCATCATCGGCACCAAAATCAGCGTGGTGACGATGCCGCTGCCGAAAAACTTGTCTTTGATGAGGAGCGCCAGCCCGAAACCGACAATCATCTGCAAGCCCACCGACAGCACCGCGTACTCCCCGGTGATGGCGAAGTGTTTCCAAAAGCGCGCGTCGTTCAAAATGGTCGTGTAGTTCTCGAGCCCCACCCACTTGGGCGGCGTCGCCGAAATCACCGAATACTCGGTAAAGCTCAAATAAAGGCTGTAAAAGAGAGGATAGATGTTCATCAGCACGAGGATAATCATGGTCGGCAGGATAAAGAGGAGCATGATTGAGCGGTCACTTAACTGTCGGCGCGGTTTGTTGGCGGGTGTCGTCGTGCTCGAGGCTGTCAAGCTCATAGGGCTCCGTTACCAAGCCAAATAGAAAGGCGAATGTGAGAGATAAGGCGTGTTTAATGCCCTATCTCCCGAATGAGGCTGACTTACTCGTCGATAATGCCGGAGTCGATGAGCACTTCGTCCTGCTCGAAGGCCATGCCGTTCAGGGCTTCTTCGGCCGTGCCTTCACCCCCGACGACGTAGCTGTGCAGGTAGCGCTGCGCGGGCTCGAGCAACTGCCCGAACTGCGGGATGTTCCAGAAGTCTTTGACAAAAGTCATGCTCTCGGCAAAGGCTTCGTTGTAGGGCGTTTGGTTCAAAAATGCCTCGGACTGCAGCACTTCTTTGTTGTTGGTGTAGCCGCCCAACTCGGCCCAGCGCGCCTGTACTTCGGGCTGCGCGAACCACTCGAGAAAGTCCAGCGCCGCCTGTTTGCGCTCGTCGCTGATGTAGGCGTTGATGCTCGTCCCCTGGCCGCCCAGAGCTGCGAAGCGCTCGCCGGTCGGCCCCTTCGGCATGGCGAAGTAGCCCGTAACGTCGCGGTAGGGGTTGATTTCACTGTTGTCCAGCGCCGGGAAGAAAGCGAAGTAGTTCATGACCATCGCCACTTGCCCGTTGATGTAGAGGTCGTTCATCTCGGCGAAAAAGGCGTTGTTCGAGCCGGGCGGGGCGAAGCTGTAAAGCTCTTTGTAAAGCTCCAGAGCTTCGACCGCCTCGGGTGAGTTGATAACGTCCAACACTTCGTTGTCTTCGTTCTTCCAGTCCGCGCCGTAGCTGAAGAGCACGTTCTCAAAGCCCATCGTAATGGCGTCGTAGTCGACCTGAGTATAGACTCCAATGCCGTAAAGCCCCTCGTCGGGCCGGTTGAAGAACTCGGCGATGTCGCGCAGTTGCGCCCAAGTTTCCGGCACCACCAGCGGGTAGCCGTACTGTTCTTCGAACGCGGCCATCTCGTCCGGGTCTTCGAACAGGTCTTTGCGGTAGGCGAAGCCGTTGGCGTCGCCCTCGGTCGGAAAAGCGTAGTAGTTGCCGCTGCCGGTCGGGTACTCGCCGTAATAGGTGAGCGTCGCTTCGGTGACGGTGTCGGCGATGCCGGTGCTCGTCAAAAACTCGGTCATGTCGACGTAGTGACCTTCTTCGACGCCCTGACCGAGCCACTGGCTGTCACCCACGACGAGGTCGAACGAGTCGCCCTGGGCGGCCCACTCGGCGGCGACGCGGTCGTAATAGCTGCCCCAGGGCTCTTGCACCACGTTGACGGCGACGCCGGTTTCTTCGGTGTATTCGTTGACGAGTTGCTGCAGGTAGTTCGCCGGGTCCCACTCGGCCCACCAGACGGTGAGTTCGTCTACTTGGGCGGCGGCGAGGCTGAAGGTGACGACCAGCCAGGCGCTGAGTAAATACTTTTTCATGGTACCTCCTGAATGCTGAAAACGAGACGGAGAACGATGACGTGAAGCGTCAGCAGAGCCGAACTTTTTACCTCCTTCGCTCGAGCTGAGGCGACCCACGAGCCGAAGCTGCTAGGCCAACCCTGTATACAATCCAAATACTGTAAGTTCTGCAACGATTATACGAGTCTGGGCTGGGCGTGTCAACAGGTGCCAACTTTGTATCGCCGATGCTGGACAGTTTATCAATGCAAGTATCCCAATGTTTTATTTTTGAAGTGTCTGTACCCGACGTGTCTTGACAATAGTGAGATAAAAAGTTTATTTTGAGGCTGTATACAGACTGAATTCACTCCGTATGCCGTTCACGGCTGTATGTTTGCTAAAGATGTTTGCTCAAGTCGTGGGTGTGGTCGAGTCTCGTCTGAGTGGTGGTCGACGGTCATGGACAAGTTAGAGACTTTTTTTTCAAGTCAAAGTGGGCGCTTTCCCAAAACGGTCACGCGCCGCGAGGTCGCTTACACCCGTATCAAAGAAGCGATTCGGCACGCCCAGCTCGAGCCCGGCGAGCCCTTGACCGAAACACGCCTGTCCAAACTCCTGGGCATCAGCCGGACGCCGGTACGCGAAGCGTTGCAAAAACTCGTGCAAGAGGGTTTGGCCGAGTCCGCGCCGGGGCAAGCGGTGACGGTCGCGACTTCAACGATTCAAGACGTACTCGACGTGGTGCATATTCGTTCCTTGCTCGAGCCCGAACTCGTGCGCCTGGCGGCCAAGGCCATCACCGAGGCGCAGGCGGAAACCTTACGCGCCGCCCTGACCGAGATGGAAAAGGCGGCTTTTCAGCACGACCTCGCGGCTTGGGCGAAAGCCGATACGGTTTACCACGACGTCATCAAACAAGCTTGCCCCAACCCCCTCCTCGGCGAAACCGTCGTGCAACTCAGAAACCGGGTTCACAACCTGGCGAACATCGACACCAAAACCGACGCCACCCGACTCGTCGCCTGTACGGACGAACACGTGCAGGTTGCAAACGCCATCATCGCCCGTGACCCCGAAGCGGCCAAGGCGGCGATGGAAGCGCACCTGGCCGCGCTCACCGCGAGTCTTTTCAAACGCATCAGTTACCAGTAAGGAGTTCTGTGGCTGCATCAGGCATTCAAAGCGAGATGATTTACAGCGAGTTGGAGGAAATCGTCGGCGCGAACCACGTCTCGGCCGCCGCTGCCGACAAGCTCGTCTACTCGACCGACTGGTTTTGGCTGCCGCAGATGTGGCTCGACCGGGGCGAAGCGCTGCGCGAGCCCGACTACATCGTCCACCCCGGCTCGGCGCAGGAAATTGCCGAAATCCTCAAACTCGCCAACGCTTACCGGGTGCCGGTCGTGCCCTGGGGCGGCGGCTCGGGCTCGCAGGGCGGGGCGCTGCCGACGTTCGGCGGGATTATCCTGGACACCAAGCGCCTCGACAAGATTCTCGACATCGACGAACGTTCTTTAACCGTCACGGCGCAAGCGGGCATCAACGGGACACAGCTCGAGTGGGCTCTCAACGAGCGCGGCCTCACCCTGCCCCACTACCCGGCCTCGGCGAACTGCGCCACGCTGGGCGGCTACTTAGCTCCGCGCGGCTCCGGCACGGTCAGCACCAAGTACGGCAAGGCCGAAGACTTGGTACTAGGCATGGAAGTCGTGCTTCCGGACGGCCACATCCTGCGCACGCCCCAAATCCCCAACCACGCCGCCGGCCCAGACTTTTACCGGCTTTTCTTAGGCTCGGAGGGAACCTTCGGCGTCATCACCGAAGCGACGATGCAGGTCGATTACCCACCCGAAACGAGGCTTTTCCGCGCGGTGCTGTTCGGGGATTTGGGCAGCGCTATCGAGGCCGGCCGACTGATGATGACGCGGCGGCTCTCGCCCACGGTGATTCGGCTCTACGACCCCAAATCGACCGTGACGCAGGTCAAGCGGGTGCTCGGCTACGAATATGAGGGCGCGTACATGGTGCTCGGTTTCGACGGCGACGCGGACATCGCCGCGCTGCAAGAACAAAAGGCGCTCGCCATTTGCGAAGAGTTGGGCGCACAAGACCTGGGCCGCGAGCCCGGCGAAGCTTGGTGGGAGCACCGTTACGACTTTTACTACCCTCCGAAGGGCTTACATTTTCCCTGGATGTACGGCACCACCGAGACGGTCGGGACGTTCTCGAGCATCGAAAAGATTTACCACGCCGAAAAAGAGGCGGTCGAACGGGAGTTTGCCGACTGGGACATTGACTTTATCGGTCACTTTTCACACTGGTTTCACTGGGGGGCGGGCCTTTACAGCCGCTTCATCATTAAAAACCCGCCCGAGGACCCGCGTGAGGCGCTGCTGCTCCACAACCGGGTCTGGAACACGGCGATGACGGCGGTTTTGGAGAACGGCGGCATGGTCAACGAGCACCACGGCGTCGGGCTTAAGTTATCGCGCTTTATGCGGCGGCAGTACGGCTCGGCTTGGCCGCTGCTCGAGACCCTGAAACACGCCGTCGACCCCAACGCGATTATGAACCCCGGCAAGGTCGGTTTCGGGTCGTGATAGCCGCCGACGCCACCCTGAACAACTGTCGCTACTGCCTCATGTGCCGGCACGTCGCGCCGATTGGGGTCTTGACCAAAAACGAAACCCTGACCCCGCACGGCGTCGCCCTTACCATCGCCTCGCAACGGCGCGGGCTGACCGACTGGAACGAAGAAACGGTTAACGTCGTCTACAGCGACCCCGACGGCGGCAACTCCCGCGCCCACTGCGTGACCGACCAGCCGCTGCCCGCGGCGGTCGCCGCCGTTCGCGCCGAACTCACCGCACAGGGTTTGGCTCCCAAAAATGTCTACGACGTTCACGAGCGACTGCAGCGTCAGCACTCGCCTTGGGGCGACGTTGCGCCTGCGCCGACGACGCAGCAAGGAGAGGTCGCGCTGTTCGTCGGCGACGAAGCTCACTACCTCCGACCAAGTGCGTTAGAGGCGGTGACGACGCTGCTCGAGGCCGCCGGAACCCGCCCCGTCCTCATCGGGCGCGGGCGCAACAACGGCTATTTGGCGTCCTCGCTCGGCTTTCCTGAGACGGCACAAGCGCAAGCTCGAGCCCACCTCGAAGAACTGGCCGCGACGGGCGCGCGGCAACTGCTCGTCTTGTCGCCGGGCGACGCTTTTACCTTCAAGCAGCTTTACCCCGAACGTTTGGACGTTACTTGGCCGGAAGATGTGGAGGTGCTCGAGGTCGTAAAAATCTTAGACGACGCGCTCGAGGCGGGGCGGCTGGAGTTCGCGCGTTCCGACGCCGCCACCCCTACCGCCTACGTTGACCCCTCGCACGCGGTGCGGGTGCCGGAGCGCTTCGCCGCGCCGCGCCGCTTGCTCAAGGCGGTGTTACCGGGTGAACCCCTCGAGCTGTTCTGGCGGCGCGAGCGCGCGCACCCGGTCGGCAGCACCTCGCTACAGTTCGCCCGTCCCGACCTCGCCGACATGTTGACAAGGGCGAGGCTCGAGGATGCGAAAAGTCGCGGCGCTGAAAGACTCGTCACCGAAGACCCCGGCACGCTGTTCCAACTCGAGCGCTTCGCCGCTGAATTTGGGCTCGAGGTGCGGGGTTTGTACGAACTTCTGACTGAACACTTGGTGGCTTAGGAGGCCCTTTGGATTTGATACTCCGACCTGTCCTCATCCGGTATTTACCCTTTTTCGGAGGTAGACGAGCTTTTACGAATCGCGAACAACGAACAACGCTTCTCTCCCCAGGAGGTAAGAAATGCACCTGTCCATGCACAACTGGATGCGCGCCGAACCGCTCGAGGTCACGGTGCGCCGACTCGCCAAGTACGGTTACGAGAGCATCGAAATCGGCGGCGAGCCCGACAAGTACGACACGAAAGAGGTCCGCAAACTCCTCAAAGACAACGGTTTACGCTGTTGGGGCGCTATCAGCCTCATGTTCACCGGCTTAGACCTCATCCAAGCTGACGAAGCGGGGCGCGACAAAACCGTCAAGTACCTCAAAGACTGCGTGACGTTCGTGAAAGAACTCGACGGCGAAGTCATGAGCATCGTCCCCTCCGAAGTCGGCAAGGTGAATGCCCAGGCCGACCCCGAGACCGAGTGGGAGTGGGCCGTCGCAGGCTTGAAAGAGGTCTACGACCACGCGCAAAAAGAGGGCGTGCGCGTTGCGGTGGAGCCTTTGAACCGCTTCGAAACCAACTTTATCAGCCGCCACGACCAGGCGCTCGCCCTAGCGAACGCGGTCGGCCCGGACTGTGGGGTTTGCCTCGACGCCTTTCACATGAACATGGAAGAGGCCGACCTTTACCAGGCCATCCGCGACACCGGCGACAAAATTTACGATTTCCACGTCGCCGACAACAACCGCATGGCCTGCGGCATGGGCGCGCTCGAGTGGCCGAAAATCATTAACACCCTCAAAGAAGTCGGCTACGACGGCGCTCTAACGGTCGAATTCGTCGCGCCCTTGGACCGCACTCCGGCGAACCCGTACAAAAACGCCACCGCCTCCGCCGAAAAAGAGTTGACCGCCGAGCAACTCAAGTTCATCGAAGACCACGGCAGCGGCGTGTTGTCCGAGGAGTTTTACAGCTGGCTCGTCGAAGAGACGGCCAAGACGCTGTTGCCGCTGATTAAGTAGGGGCGTGGGGAAGAGGAAGTAGGGGTAAAGTCAAAAGTTTTTAACCCCCCACTACCTACCCCCTACTCCCTTACTCAGCTTCTCTTCTACCTAGCACCTACCAAGAAAGCGAGTCTATGCCGAAAACCGTCGCCATCATCGGCACCCTCGATACCAAAGGGCCGGAAATCGCCTACCTGCGTGACCGCTTGCAGGCGTTAGGCTTGGACACGCTCGTTATTGATTCGGGCATTTTGGGGGAACCCTTGGGCATTGTGCCGGACATCGAGCGCGGGGCGGTGGCGGGGTACGGGAACACGAGCATCGAGGCCCTCCAAAACGCGGGCAGTCGCGGCGAGGCGGTGCGGGGGATGCGCGCGGCGCTCGTCAAACTGGTAGCAGACCGCTACGCCGCCGGGGACATTGACGGCGGCGTCTGTCTCGGCGGCGCGGAGGGCGCGGTGATGGGCGCGGCGGCGCTGCAAGAATTGCCCTTCGGGGTGCCGAAAATTCTCGTTTCGCCCATCGCCTCGGGACGGCACTTTTTCGGCCCCTTGGTGGGTACCAAAGACATGATGGTCGTGCATTCGGTGGTGGACATTTTGGGCCTCAACCCGGTCGCCCGCACCGTGTTCGACAACGTGGCGGCGGCGCTTGCAGGGATGCTCGAGCACGGCCACACCCTACCCGACCCCGAGGCGGGCACGCGCTACGTCGCCGTGACGATGCTCGGCAACACGACTCGCGCGGTGATGGCGGCCAAAGAGCGGCTGTCAGAGGTGGGTTTTGAAGCCGTCATCTTCCACTCCAACGGCGTCGGCGGCCCGGCGATGGAAGAGTTGGCAACTCAAAACCAGTTCGTCGGCGTCATCGACTTCACCACCAACGAAGTCTACGACCCGCTCGTCGGCGGCATCCACGACGGCGGGCCGGAGCGCTTGGAAATCGCTGGCCGATTGGGGTTGCCGCAAATCGTCGTACCCGGCTGCATCGACTTCAGCGTGTGGAACACCGGGACGGTGCCGGAAACGCTAAAAAATCGCCCGTTCTACGACCACAATCCTGAGTACATCCTGGTGCGGGCCAGCCATGAGGAGATGGTGCAGCTCGGGCACATCTTCGCTGAAAAATTGAGCGAAGCGAAAGGTCCGGTTGCCGTCGCCGTACCTACCGAGGGTTTGTCTATCCCCAACGTGCCGGACGGCCCCTTTTGGAACCCGGAGGCGGACACGGCTTTCCTCGAGACCCTGCAAAAAGAGCTTCGTGACGACGTGCCGGTTCACACCTTCCCGCGTCACGTCAACGAGCCCGAGTTCGGCGTCGAGGTGGCGAATCTATTTATCCGTTTGATGGAGGAGCGAGCATGATTTCAAGCAGCAGCGACCAACTCAAAGTTCAGAACGTCGCCCGCCTCACCGAAGGTGACGAGGCGTTCCGTGAGAGGTTCGTGTCCTGGGACATCGGTAACTTGGCGTTTACGGATATACGTGCGTACCTCGAGCACAAAGACCTCATCCTGGTGCCGATGGCGAGCTTAGAGCAGCACGGCCCGCACCTGCCGCTTTACACCGACACCATTACGGCCGTGGAAGTCTCGAGGCGCGTCGCCGAGCACATCGCGGTGCTGCACACGCCGCCCCTGTGGATGGGTTACTCGCCGCAGCACATGCACGAACCCGGTGAGGGCCGCGGCACCATTACGGTGCGGAGCAGCACTCTGTTAGCGCTCATGCACGACGTGGCGCGGAGCCTCATCCATCACGGTTTCAACCGCATCGTCTTTGTGAACGGGCACGGCTCGAACATCAAAGTGGTCGACCCGGTGCTGCGCAAGCTGCGCTACGAGACGGGCGCACTCGTCGGCTTTGTCAAGCCGTACATGGAGCGTTACACGGGCATCTTGAAAGGTCTGATGGACAACCCGCCCGAAGAAACACCGGGTTGGCACGCTTCGGAGTTGGAGACCTCGCAAGACCTTGCCTGGAACGCGGACACGGTGCGGATGGAGCGGGCCGAGTTTACGAGAGCGCACATCCCCGAGTTTTTGCCGCAGACCTTCGCCAAAAAAGACGGGATGCCGGATGTCGAATTCGAGGGCTACAGCTACTTCAACTTTCCGATGGACCACCACGAGTTTATCGAGAGCGGCGTCATCGGCAACCCGAAACGGGCGACGAAGGAAAAAGGCGAAGAGGCGTTTCGCAGGCTGTCCGAACACGTGGCGCGGGGGGTTTTGGAGTTGATGGACGTGCCCGTCGAGGTGCGTAACCGGGAGTTTATCGACCGGGTAATGTAGGCTCGAGCCCCCGTTTCAAAGCTCGTTTAAGAAAGTCATGATGACTTGCCCGGTGCCACGCGGCCAGTTGTGAGGATAATAGGTCCCGTCGTAGGCGTAGTCGAAGGTGTGCGGACACCAGACGACGGGAAAGTGCTCGGTGGCACCGCCGTACCGCTCACAGTTGAAGGTGGTGGGCTCCGTAGGTACAGCAGAAGCGGTAAGCCCGTTTTGCGCCAAAAACCGGTCGCGGACGCGCTCGCCTTCGCTGAACGGGACGAGCCGGTCGGCGGGGTTGTGAAACACCATCGCGGCCGTTTTGCCCCGGCACCCCTCCGCCGAGACGCCGCCGCCCAAACTGCCGACGCCCCGAATGCGGTCGCCGCGGGCGCAGCCGAGGCTGTTGGCGAACGACGCCCCGAGCGAGTGGCCGACGACGAACACGCGGGTCAGGTCGACACACGTGTCGCGCGCGAACGCGTCGAGCAGCGCGTCGAACAGGGCGTAATCCGGGTTTCCCTCGGTGTCCGACCAACTGAAGCCTTCATCCTGGGCCAAGCCGCTCGGGTAGACGAACAGGGTATCGGGGTAGGGCTCCATTCCGTAGTAGCGGCGCACCTCGGTGTTCGAACTCGTGCGGCCGTGAAAGGCGAAGACGAGGCGTTGCGGCGTCGCCCCGTCACCCGACTCGGAGGTGATAAAGGTGCGGTGGAACCCGCCGACGGTGAGTGTGCCGGGTAGCGGCGCAGCCTGGGTGCCACAGCCGCTCGAGGGCAGCACCCTGTCTTGAAAGACAGCTTCCGTTCTCAGCAGCGAAAAGAGAAGCTGGGCCAGCTCGTCCCGCGTCAGCGGCGCGCTTCGAGCCGGGGGCACGTTCAAGCCGAGAATTTCGGCGCGGCGAAGGTAAGGGGCGTACCAGGGCGAGCCAGGCGTCTCAGGCTCAGGTGCCGAGTCGTTCGCCAGCAGCAAGATTTTGAGGGCCTGCGCGGTGCTCACGGGCGCTTCGGGCTCGAAGCGCGTTGTGGTCACGCCGTCGACAAGACCGCTCGCGCGGGCGCGGCACACGGCGCTCGCGTACCAGGCGTTCGGTTTGACGTCTTCAAAACAGCTCGAGTCCGTCGCGACCTCGTCAGCAGCTGCGTCGTCCGCCAGCCGCAGGGCGGTAGCGACGAGTTCGGCGCGCGTCACCGTCTCGTCCGGTCTGAACGTCCCGTCCGGGTAACCGGTTATCAAACCGGCACGAGCCGACACGCGGACCGCTTCAGGAAACGAACTCTCCGCCAAATCGCCGAGCGACGCGCCGTAAACGGGCAAGCTGCAAATCAGGCTGCACAAACAGAGCGAGTACAAGCCGCGCCAGGTTGCTTTGGTCACGGCTTTGATGGCTGCTGGGCGGGTAATCACCGGCTCAATGATAACGTTACACTCGGAAAGAAACCTTGCGCCGCCGAGCGCAAGGTGAGCCCCGAAATTCTGTGACTCGAGCCTTGTGCGACGGTATACTTCGCTAGCGGAAGCGGTATTCACCCTTTGTCTCGATAGGCAAACGCTTCGACCCTGCCAGCCACGAACCTAGTCCCACGGGAGTTGACGACTGTGCCACTGAAACCTGCCTCAAATGCACCACAAACCGCCCACTACGACGAGGCCTTCGACAAGCTGCGGGCCGACGTCGACTTTTTGGGCAGCGCCCTGGGCACGGTCATCACCGAGTTGGAGGGCGAGCGGGTGTTCGAACTCGTCGAGCGGGTGCGCGCGCTGACCAAAAACATCCGTACCCACGCCGACCCCGCCCTCAGCGCGGAACTCAAAACGCTCCTGGAGGGCCTCAGTCTGGCGACGGCCGAGCGGGTGCTGCGCGCCTTTACGGTGTACTTTCAGCTCATCAACTTAGCCGAGGAGATTCACCGGGTGCGGGTCAACCGCCTGCGCGAGGGCGCGGCGAGCGTGGACGCGCCGCGCAGCGAGTCGGTCGCGGCGGCCTTGAAGTCGCTTCGGGACGAGGGCTGGTCGCGCGCCGAGGTGCGGCGTTTCGTCGAAAAGTTGGACGTGCAACTCACCCTCACCGCCCACCCGACCGAAGTTAAGCGCTACACGGTGCGGCTGAAGCTCGAGCGCATCGCCGAAGCGTTACGGCTCCTGGGCGAACGGGTGCTGTCGCCGCAGGCGAGCGCGCTGTTGACCGAAGAAATCTTCGCCGAAATCGCCACCCTGTGGCAAACGCGCGAGCTGTTTTCCGAAAAGCCGACCGTCTTGGACGAGGTCAAGAGCGCGCTCTACTATTACCGCCGCTCGCTCTTAGAAGCCGTGCCGCGACTGATGCTCGACATGGAGGGGGCGCTTCTGACCTACTTTGGTGCAGAGTCCGCGACAACCTCCGGCAGCGAAGCGCCGCTGCCGCCTGTGGTCAAGTTTCGCTCCTGGATAGGCGGCGACCGCGACGGCAACCCGTTCGTCACGCCGGAGGTGACGGTTGCGGCCTACGAACTTCAGTCCGAGCTGGCGCTCGACGCCTACCGCGCCGACCTCGACCTGTTGGTCCAGCGCTTGTCGCAGTGGGGGGAGCGCGTGAGTTTGACGCGGGCGTTTCGCGACGATTTGCAAGCGCTTCTCGACGAGCAAGGGCTGCCTGACCGTTTCGGCGGCGAACCCTACCGGCAGAAACTTCTCTTCATGCACCGCGCCCTGAACGCCGAGGCTGCCGAAAATTTGCCCGCCGACGCGAGCGCGCCCGACGCGGGCTATCCCGGCAACACGCAGGGCTACCTGGAGGACTTGGGCCTCGTCGAGGCGACGCTGCGCCGCGGTCAGGGTGCTCGAGCGGCGCGCGCCTTTGTGCGGCCCGCCCGCTACCGCGCGGCCGCCTTCGGCTTCGAACTCGCCGCGCTCGACCTCCGCGAGCACTCGCAGGTTCACGAACGCGCCGTCGCCGACCTGCTGAAATACGCGGGCGTGAGCGACGACTACGCGGCTTTGGGCGAGGACGAGCGCGTGGCGCTGCTCGCCGAAGAACTGACCTCGAAGCGGCCCCTCGCCCCGCCCGACGCGCCCCTGGCCGAAGAGACGACCCGCGCCCTGGCTTTCCTGCGCGTGTTCAAGCGCGTGCAGCAAAAGTTCGGCCGCGGCGCGACCGGCGGCTACGTGGTTTCGATGACCGAGGGCGCTTCGGACGTGTTGGAACCCTTGGTGCTCGCCAAACAAGCCGGGCTGAGCGACATCGACCCCACGCCGCTGTTCGAAACGGGTGAGGATTTGGTCAATGCTCCGGCGGTGCTGGAGCGCCTGTTCGCGCTGCCCGCTTACCGCGCCCACGTCGAGCGGCGCGGCGTGCAGGAGGTGATGATAGGCTACTCGGACTCGAACAAAGACGTCGGCTTTTTGGCGGCGAACTGGGCGCTCTACGAGGCGCAAGCGAGCATCGCCGCGGTGTGCCGCGCGGCGGGCGTGCCGCTGCGGCTGTTTCACGGGCGCGGCACGAGCATCGGGCGGGGCGGCGGCCCGAGCGGACAGGCGATTTTAGCGCAACCGCCGGGCTCGCTCGGCGGCCGGATGCGCCTCACCGAGCAGGGCGAAGCCCTGTCCGAGCGCTACGCCGACCCCGACTTAGCCCACCGGCACTTAGAGCAGGTCGCTTACGCCTTTATCCTGTCGTCGGCTCGAGACGAGCGCGAGTTGCCGCCGTTAAAGGAGCGCTACCGCGAGGCGCTGGCGCGAGCCAGCGAGGCCGCGCAGGCGCAGTACCGGGGTTTGCTCGAGCACGACGGTTTTTTGGACTTCTACCACGCGGTCACGCCCATCGAAGAAATCAGTCGACTGGACATCGGCTCGCGCCCGGCGCGGCGCAAGGGTGAAAAGTCGCTCCAGAACCTGCGCGCCATTCCCTGGGTATTCTCTTGGACGCAGTGCCGCGCCAACCTGCCGGGCTGGTTTGGAATAGGCACGGGTTTGAGCCTGCTGGACGACGGAACGGTCACCGAAATGTACGAGACCTGGCCGTTTTTCAAAACCGTCCTGGACTTCGCGCAGATGAGTCTCGCCAAGGCGGACTTGGGGATTTTCGAAACTTATTTAGAGCTTGTGCCCCAAGACCTGCGCGACACCTTTTGGCCGCTTATCCGTGACGAATACGAGTTGAGCCTGCGTCAAGTTGAGCGGGCGACGGGCTCGAAGTTGCTCGAGCACGACGCGACTTTGGCTCGAGCCATCGAACTGCGCAACCCCTACGTCGACCCGCTTTCTTACCTCCAGGTCGAACTCTTAAAACGCCTGCGCAGCCTGCCCGAAGAAAGCGAGGAACGCGTCGGCCTGGACTACGCGGTGCGGGTGAGCTTGTTAGGGGTGGCGGCGGGGATGCGGAACACGGGTTAGGTGACAGTCCTATGCGTAAAAGCTGAGGGTTGCAAATCATCAGGTTCCTTCGAGTTCGAGCAGTTGGAATGGTAGATAAGTTATGATGACCGCTCAGGTCAACGAGGAGGAAAGTAATGTCTACATGGTGGCTCGCTATTGACACAGATTACACGTCTTACGAGGAGTTGAAGCATCGTAAGGTGTTGGCTCAAGGATGGCCCGCCCTCGGTGATTTACGTACGCTTTGTCCTCTTGTACAAGCTGGAGAAAACGAAGCGTTTTTCTCTGTTGTTGATGCGTTAGAAAAAATCGAATATGACTCTATCAAGCCCGTCTCAAAAATAATGTGGAACCTGTTAAGCTTTGAGGCGGGGGACCTCGTAATAGGAATCGAAGGAACTGCTGTCAAAGGTATATGTGAGCTTGAATTAAATGGTTGGGAAAGTTACCGCTATGACGGTCCTGAAAATAACTATAACTATGCTCAAACAGTGGGGTTTCCCGCTTCCTGGGTTGACTGGAACCCAGAGGTTTTTGGATTCACACCAAAAACGTCAAGACGTAGTGCCAAAGGTGTCGAAAGCCTCAAAGGTGAAGCTCAAGACGTTTTGGCTGCTTGGAGGAAACACAAGGAGTCACAGCAGACATTGTGACCTCAACACCTACTTGTTAGGTAGCAAATTTTTGTCATCAACTAGGTGTTAAACAGCTGCATTCACGAGAGAAGTAGCACCTGCTGCCCAAAAAACGATACCTTCCGGCTGCGAAAGATGCTACCGTCTCGTCATGAGCATCAAACCCGACCGCTGGATACGTGAACAAGCCCTGCGGGGCATGATAGAGCCGTTCGAAGACCGTTTGGTGCGCACCGAGGGGAACGTGGGCGTCATCAGCTACGGCCTGTCCTCGTTCGGTTACGACCTGCGGGCTGCACCCGAGTGGCGCATTTTTGTGAACGCCTTCAACACGGTCGTCGACCCCAAAAACTTCGACACCGACAGCCTTATCGAGGTGGGCGGCGACACCTGCAAGCAAGACCACTCAACACCTGCAGCAAACCTTAGTGCAGCCGCGCCATAAGCCACTCGAGTACGTCTTCGTAAACCTCTTGTTTGCCGGGCTCGTTCAGGATTTCGTGGTAAAAACCGTCATATAGTTTGAGGGTTTTGTCTTCCGAGGTGACCCGCTCGAACAAAGCTTTGCTCCCGGCTGGGTCGGCAATCCCGTCGGCGCTGCCGTGCAGGACGAGCATGGGCAGTTTGATATTCTGGGAGCGCTCGAGAACGTACTTCCCCGCCGCCAACATCTCGCTGCCTATCCGCGCTTTCGTGCCGCCCGTGTAGACCGCGGCGTCGCTGTTGTAGGCCTCGACGATGGTTTTGTCTCTCGAGAGCAGTCCGGTATCCAACTTTAGCGTCGGTAAACCGGGCAAAAACCGACTGACCAAACCCGACATCCTCAGCAGCAGGGGCGACACCTTGGTCGCGTTTTGCAAATAAGGCGCGCTCAACACCACGCCCTCGACCTGGTGAGGACGCTCCAAAACAAGTTGCGCCGCCACCGCGCCGCCCATGCTGTGACCCAGCAAAAAGCGCGGCGGGTTGGGGTGCTGTTCGCGCACGTACTCGGTAAAGCGGCTCAGGTCGTGGACGAATTCGCGGAAGACCTTTATGTTGGCACGTTCACCTTCGCTGCGCCCGTGCCCACGGTGGTCGAGGGCGTAAACGGCTATCCCGTGCCGCGTCAAAAACTCAGCGAAGGGCGCGTACCGTTCGGAGTGTTCGGCGTAGCCGTGGGTGACGACGAGGGCGGCGCGGGGCGACGCGGGTACCCACTGCTGCCTAAACAGCCGCAACCCGTCGCTCGCGGTCAACATGTCGGTCGTGTGCTGCACAGAGTCTTTCATGAAGTCAATGCGTGCTCACTTCGACTTGGTGCAGGGTGTATCTCACGTCCTCCATCACCGGGTTGCTCAAAATGTCGGTGACGATGCCCTCGAGCTGCGCCTCGACCTCCCCGCGCTCGCCCGAAAGGGTGAGTTCTATGTGCTTGCCGACGCGCAGATTTGCCACGTTCGCGTGGCCTAAGCGCTTCAGCGTGTTCTCCACCGCGCGGCCCTGTGGGTCTAAGATGCTCGGTTTGATGAGCACGGTGACGACGGCCTTAAAGTCCGGCAAAGCTCTCTCCCGTCACGCGGCGGTAGACCTCGCGGTACGCCTCTTCGACCCCGCCCAAGTCACGGCGGAAACGGTCTTTGTCCATTTTTTCACCCGTTTCCAGGTCCCACAAACGGCAGGTGTCCGGGCTGATTTCGTCGGCCAGCACGATGTCGCCCGAGGGCAGGCGGCCGAACTCGAGCTTGAAGTCCACCAGGTCCAAACCCAGGTCCGCAAAGTAGGCAGTAAGGAGGTCGTTGATTTCGGCGGCGAGGTCGAACAACGCTTCTAATTCTTCCGGCGTGGCAAAGCCCAAGGCCACCGCCGTCGCGTCGTTCATCGGCGGGTCACCGAGGTCGTCCGACTTGTAGCACCACTCGACGACGACGGGGTCCAAGAATTTACCTTCCTCGACGCCGTAGCGTTTGGAAAACGACCCCGCCGCCCTGTTGCGCACCACCACCTCGACCGGGATAATCTCGACCGCCTTGACAAGCTGCTCGCGCTCACTCAGTTTCTTTACAAAATGTGTAGGGACGCCCTCGTCCGCCAGCATCTCGAACACCTTTGCCGTGACCGCGTTGTTCACCGCGCCCTTGCCCTGAACGGTGCCACGTTTTTGAGCGTTGAAAGCGGTGGCGTCGTCTTTGAACTCGACGACGTAGCGTTCCGGGTCGTCGGTGGCGAAGACTTTTTTGGCCTTGCCCTCGTAGCGCTGCTCGAGCTTTTTCACACCTCGACTATACCAAGTCGACCCTGTTTCACATCGACACGTCACGCATCCGCTAAAATAGCCCTACGTAAATAATCGGTGCCGAATTAGGACGATAAACCAAGCAACGGCAGGTTCGCTGAAAGTGAGCAAAGATGGTAGCGTTTCAGGAACAAACTCGGCAGGTGGTCCTGCGTGACATCGGTTGGCAAACTTATCAAGCCATGCTCCGCGACTTGGGCAACGAGCGCACCACGCGGCTGGCTTACGACAGAGGAACGTTAGAGATTGCTATGCCGTCGGATGAGCACGAAATCATCAAGCATCTTTTGGAACGCATCATCACTGCGCTAACGATGGCTTTTAATTTGAGCGTGAAAGGTGCAGGCTCGGTCACGCTGAGCCGTGAAGATTTGCAACGTAGCGCCGAACCCGACGCCTGCTTTTACATTCAAA
>CBDCDJ010000006.1:0-20821 GCA_965215355.1 Trueperaceae bacterium
GTTGCGTTTAGCCCAGGTGCTGCGCAAAGACTACGCCGAGGGCAAAATCTGGAACGGACAAAAAGTGGTTGACTGGTTACAAGAAGCGTTGGGCAAAGACGTACATCTCAGCCGCGCTTACGAATACTTTGCAGCGACAGGGTTCAGCCTGCAAGCACCCCGACCCGCGCATGTCAAGGCTGACTTGGTCGAGCAAGAGCGCTTCAAAAAAAGACCCTACCCGAAACCGTTAAGCTAGCCAAATACGCCTATGAACATGTGGAGCTTTGGTGTATGGACGAGCACCGCATCGGCCTCAAGCCGGTGTTGTGCAAAGTCTGGGCACCCAAAGGACAAAGACCCACCATCGCAACTTACCCAAGGTATGAATGGCTTCATCTTTACGCTTTTGTTCAGCCCGAAACGGGTAGAAGCGTGTGGTACATCCTGCCCGAGATGAACGTAAAAGCCTTCCAGACAGTTCTGAACAACTTCGCCTCGGGCCTTGAGAGTTCAGGGACAAAGCACATCCTGCTTGTCATGGACAATGCACCTTGGCATACCAGTTCCAAGCTCGTGCAGCCTCAAGGCGTCGAAATTATTCACCAGCCCAGCTACTCACCCGAATTGCAACCCGCTGAACACCTGTGGCCCCTCAGTGACGAACTTGTTAGCAACCGCTGTCCTAAAAACCTTGACGACCTTGAGCAGCGCTTAATCATCCAGTGTGAGCGCCTTATGCAAAATCCTGAGCGCGTTAGGGCGCATACCCTGTTTCACTGGTGGCCGCGGGTTTATTAGGGGATTTATCGGAATGCGTATCAGTATAGCTTGCAGCTTGAACTGTCTCGAGCACGGCAGAAACAACGTCTAGTTTCGTTTGTATTTTGGGCCAACTCGTACTCATCAGTACCACAATTGCGATGGTCCGGTTGTTGAGATTTTGCTGATAGCGCAAGTTTTGGTCGGTCGTTATCAGCACATCGAAGATGGCGTTCTCAGCCGCTTCGATAAGTTCGCCGTTGCTCAGCTCATTCCAGCCCAACTCGAACGCCGTAGAAACCTCGTGCTCAGGCAAGTGCTTTCGTAAAGGCACAGGCACACCCTGGTCGAACAAAACCTTCACCCTTTAAGCTGCTTCTAGGCTGCGGCTGGCATGTTCTAGAACGGCGTCTGTTTGTGCTTTGCTCACACCGGGAAACCACGTCAAAAAATCTTCTACGCTCGCGCCGTCCTCGATATTCTCAAAAAGAGCTTTGACCGGTACGCGCGAGCCCTTGAACACCCAGGCACCGCTGAGCTTTTCTGGATAGCGTTCGACAGCCGGACAAGTTGACCACTCGAGCATGGTGTGAGTTTAGCACGCTCGAGCCGCAGTTGAGGAGAGTTTGGGGCTCGAGGTTTCATGACTACTTGAACTACAATGAGTCCAATGAAGAACCTTTTTGAGATTTATTACTACGGCGACCTTGGTTCAGAAGAGGAACTAGCGCTAGCTGTTCTTGACGCATCACAGGAAAATGGAGAAATTACATTTTCTCAAATAAATCCTTCAAATAGCGAGGCACGTTTCAATTACCTCATTCCCATTCGTGAAGGTTTAGGAGGTGATGGAGATTTCGGTGTTAGAGAAACTTTTGAACTCATATTAGCTTTCGGAACAGTACAGGCTTTTTTAGTTTTTGCTAAAGCGTTTTTGAGTAAATCGGGAGAGATAGTTGCGGAAAAATTGTTCGACCGTTTGAGTAAAGAAAAGAGGGAAGAGGTAATAGCTCAAGAAAAGCAACAGCGAGCAAGCTGGAAAGAAGAATACGAAAATGCAAAAGCAAGTCTGCCGGAGTGGGTTGACAACAGAGAAAGAATTGAGAATGAACAGCTTGAATGGTGGCGAGCGTGGGGCGAAGCTGGTGAAGGTGACCTAACATACAACGCAGACATCAGGTTAACAATTTACGTTGAAGAAAAGGATAGCAGTTTTGAGGTTGCCTTCGAATTTGATCACGATGAGGAAGAGTTTACAATCGAACACCCCTTTATCCGAACACCTCGGGAAAGATTTCGAGAACTCATAGCCAAGGAAATTCTCAATTTTAGAAAGGCCCTCGAGCAAGTACCAGAAACAGACCATGCGGAGAACATTAACCGAAAAAAAGAAATGAAAAGAGAGTTTATGCGCCATCTTTCGATGATTGATGAAGAGGAGTAAAAGCAGTTCGAGAAACAATTTGACTGTTTCTCGAACTGCTTTACATTTACACCGATTTGAGCCGGTTCATCGCCTCCATCATCGCCCCACCCATATCCGTCGGCGTCGGCGCAACCACCACATTTGCGTCCTTCAATGCGGCGATTTTGTCTTCGGCGGTGCCCTTGCCGCCCGAGATAATCGCGCCCGCGTGGCCCATTCGCTTGCCGGGGGGCGCGGTGGTGCCGGCGATAAAGGCGGCGACGGGCTTGGTCATGTTGGCTTTTATCCAGGCGGCGGCCTCTTCCTCAGCGCTGCCGCCGATTTCGCCGATCATGATGACGCCCTCGGTTTCGGGGTCGTCGTTGAAGAGTTGCAGCACGTCGATAAAGTTCGTGCCGTTCACCGGGTCGCCGCCGATGCCGACCGCGGTCGTTTGGCCGAGGCCGTTGTTGGTGAGTTGAAACACCGCTTCGTAAGTCAGCGTTCCCGAACGGCTCACCACGCCGATTTTGCCCCCTTTGTGAATATAGCCGGGCATAATTCCGATTTTGCACTCGTGCGGGGTGATGACGCCGGGGCAGTTCGGCCCAATGAGGCGTGAGGAGCGCGTTTGCAGGTACGCCTTGACCTTCACCATGTCCATAATCGGGATGCCCTCGGTGATGGTGATGATGAGCGGGATGTCGGCCTCGGCCGCTTCCATGATGGCGTCGGCGGCGAAGGCGGGCGGCACGTAGATGACAGACGCGTTCGCGCCGGTCGCCTCGATAGCGTCTTTGACCGTGTTGAAGCTCGGCAGCTCTACGCTGTAGGTGTCCGGTCGGCCGGGGACGCCGCTGTGGTCGGTTTCGCCCTCGAAGTGGACGCTCTGCCCGCCCTTGCCGGGGCGCACCGCGCCGACCATGTTCGTGCCGTAGGCGATGGCCTTGTCGGTGTGAAAGGTGCCCGCCTCGCCCAAACCTTGCACGATGACTTTGGTGTCTTTGTTTACGAGAATGCTCATTGGGCCAACTCCACGATTTTCTGCGCGCCGCTCAGCATGTCGTCGGCGCTCACCACGCCGTCGATGCCCGCTTCGTCGATGATTTTTCGGCCGAGTTCGACGTTGGTGCCTTCCAAACGCACGACGAGGGGAACCTGCAGGCCGACTTGTCCGACCGCCTCAACCACGCCGTTGGCGATGGTGTCGCACTGCATAATTCCGCCGAAAATGTTGATGAAGATGCCTTTGACGTTCTCGTCCCTGGTGATAATCTTAAACGCCGCCGTCACGTTTTCAGTCGTCGCGCCGCCGCCCACGTCCAAGAAGTTGGCGGGCTCGCCGCCGACCTGTTTGATGGTGTCCATCGTCGCCATCGCCAAACCTGCGCCGTTCACGAGGCAGCCGATGCTGCCGTCCAATTTAATAAAACTCAGGCCGTACTTGGCCGCTTCGACCTCGGCGGGGTCTTCCTCGGACTCGTCGCGCATTTGGGCGACGTCCTTGTGGCGCATGAGGGCGTTGTTGTCGAGGCTCATCTTACCGTCGAGTGCCATCACCTCACCGCTTTTGGTGACCACGAGCGGGTTGATTTCGACCAGGTCGGTATCGAGTTCGACGGCGGCCTGGGCGAGGGCTTTCATAAACTTGACGCCGTTTTTGAACGCTTGGCCCTCCAAGCCCAATCCAAAGGCGAGGGCTCGAGCCTGAAAGTCCGTCAGGCCGACGCCTGGGTCGATGGCTTCACGCAGGATTTTCTCGGGACTGTGCTCGGCGACTTCTTCGATTTCCACGCCGCCCTCGGTCGAGACCATCATCACGTTGCGGCCCTGCGCCCGGTCGAGCACGACGGACACGTACATCTCGCGGTCGATGTCGATGCCTTGCTCGATGTACAGGCGGTTGACCTGTTTGCCCTCGTCGCCGGTTTGAATCGTTACAAGCGTCGAGCCGAGCATGGTTTTGGCAAGTTCGCGCACGCGCTCCTCGGTCGCCTTGACGCCGCCCTTCACCCCCTCAGTCACCACGGTGACGCCACCCAGGTCGGAGTGTTCCTTGAAGCGGCCCTTGCCGCGCCCGCCCGCGTGGATTTGGGACTTGACCACGACGACGGGGTTGTTCGTTTCTTCGACGAGCGGGCGCACCGCCGCCACCGCCTCGTCGACGGTGGTGACGACCTGCCCCTTCGGAACGGCGATGCCGCGCGCCTTCATGAGTTGTTTGGCCTGGTACTCGTGAATTTTCATGTGCCTCCTTTTGAAGTCACGTTAGCCTACCGCGCCGACGCGTCAACGCGCAAAACTCGAGATGGCGACCGAGTACAAGAGCGGGTCGGACTTGCGGCTCGCCTTTATAGGATGGACGGAGGTTTTTGTTCGCGGCTCGAGGCCGCCGTCGAGACGAACGACGAATAACTTGCCTCTTTTCAGGGCTCAGGTGTGGTGCATCGCAAAGACAAAAAGCAAGGGTTCAACTACTGTAAACCTTATGATAAGGACCGTCATTTTAGCTGTAAACGACGCAGGCGCGGGCGACGAGCGCGTCGTCGCCACGCTCGAGGTGATTCGCTCACTGCTGCGCAAAGGCCCCTTTGTAGAAGTGGACTTTACAGTCATTCCGGACGAACAGGCGCTCATCCGCTCCAAACTGCGCGTCCTGTCTGACAAAGACGGTGCCGACCTCGTGCTGACGACCGGCGGCGCAAACCTCTCCCAAAAAGAGCGCACGCCCGACGCCACCCGTGAGGTTATCGAGCGTGAGGTGCCCGGTCTGGCCGAAGTCATGCGGTTGGCCGGGATGCGCAACAGCCCGCGCTCGGCACTGTTCCGCGGCGTCTGCGGGGTGCGGCGGCACACCCTCATCGTCAACCTGCCCGGCGGCCCCAACGGTGTGAAAGACTCGTTGGCCGTAATTCTGGACTCGCTACCACCGGCCGTCGAACTCATAACGAGCAACGGCAGTTTGGTGTAGGCGCGTGTGCGAGGCGGCATTTTTTGAACACAAGCGGTTCGGTGAAAGTCGACGTCTAAACGGTAGCCTAAAAAGCGTCTAAGCCTTATACTGGTATGAACGCTCAGCCCCAGACAACGACGTTTCTGCAGGTGACGTCGTGGCCTCTGGTATTCCAAGCTGAGACCGGGAGACACCATGCCGACAGGCAAAGTAAAGTGGTTCAACGGCGAAAAAGGTTTTGGTTTCATTCAGCAGGACGACGGCGGCGCAGACGTGTTCGTGCACTTTTCGGCCATTCAAGGCAGCGGTTTTAAAAACCTGAACGAAGGCGACGAAGTCGAGTACCGTACCGAGCAGGGCCAGAAGGGCTTGCAAGCCGCCGACGTTAAGGTAACGAACGCTGCGCCGGTAAGCGACCGGGGCCGTGGTGACTTCGGGGGCGGTCGGGGTGGCGGTGGCGGCGGAACTGGCGGCGGTAGAAACGGCGGCTACGGCGGCGGTGGCCGTGGTGGCGACCGTGGTGGCGGCGACCGTGGTGGTGACCAAGGCGGCCGGGGCGGCGGGGGTGGCCGTGGCGGGGGTGGCCGCGACCGCTACTAAAGCACTTCTACCAACCTCATACTCATTCCGTTTAATTCCCTCGGAATTAAATGTGAGCAGGGCGAGAAAAAAATACGGATTTCGATAAGAAAGCGAACAACTTTTCCAAGGGTTGACGAGCTGTAGTATCGGCATCCGTATTAGGCGCGCTCAGCTGTCACGCAGGGCGTCTGTCTGGAGCTGACCCTCGAGGTCCCGGCGTCGTTCCCACGTCGGGACTCTCGCTCGGGAGCCGTCTTTGGCCGTCCGTTTGAAGACCGGTCCTGCCGGGCGGCCCGCAAAGCTAATCCGACCCCACCCGCGACATCGCCCGGCCTTTTTAAGCAGAGAGCGGGTGGGGTCTCAACCCGAGAACTCACCCGCTGCCAAAAATCGGCGCGTTCAGTTTTGCTCTTGCCCGTCGGGTTCGGCAACCGCCGCCATGAGCTTTTGGATGCGCGGAACCATCTCGGCGGGGTTGGGGTGGCCGCCTTCCATGAGCAGTTCGTTCTCGTATACTTGCTCGATTAAGACCGGCAATAGCGGGTCTTTGTCGTTTGCCCTCAAGCGTTCACCCAAAGCTCTGACGAGCGGGCTTTTCGGGTTGAGCTCGAGAATTTTCTTCGGCACCTCGAAGTCGCGGCCCATCATGCGCTGGGCGCGGTAAAAGCTGGTCGGGCCGGCGTTCGGGGGGTTGACCAGTCGCGCCGCGGCGTCGGTCAGGACTTTGCTCTCCCGTACCGCCTCCACGCGGTCACCCAAAGTCTGTTTGACAAAAGCGCTCAGCGCGATAAAGCGTTCGTCCTTGGGCAGCTCGAGCTTTTTCTCGTCGGTCGCGGGCAGGTCCAGGTCGGCGTCGTCGATGTTTTTGAGCGCCTTGCCGCCGTACTCGTTCAAACCCACAAGCATAAAGCTGTCGACGGGGTCGGTGAGGTAGAGGACTTCAAGAGCGTGCTTGCGGAAATACTCTAGGTGGCTACTCCGCGCCACGGTCGCCAGGTCGTCCCCCAACACGTAGTAGATTTCTTTCTGCTCGGGCTTCACGCGTTCAACGTAGGCCTCGAGCGAGGTCAACGCGTCGCCCTCAGTTTTCGTCGAGGGAAATCTCAGCAGGCCGATGAACTTCTCGGCGCTGCCAGGGTCGCTGGCGACGCCCTCTTTAAGAAACGTGCCGAACTCTTTGTAAAACGTCTCAAACTGCTCGGGCTCGTGCTCGGCCATGCGCTCCAAGTCGCTGGCGACGCGCCCGACCAACACTTTGCGAATCCGCGCGACCGTCGGCGTCGCCTGGACAGTTTCGCGCGAGACGTTCAGCGGCAGGTCCTCGGAGTCCACGACGCCCTCTAAAAAGCGCAGGTAGGGCGGCAGCAACGCCTTGAACTCGTCTTGAATCAGGACTTTGCGCGCGTACAGCTTGAGGCCGTAGTCGTCGGCGTTGGTAAACAGCTTGTGGTCGCGGCGCGACGGGACGAACAGCAGCGCGTAAAACTGAATCGGCATATCGGTCGTAAAGTGAATCGTGCGTAACGGCTCTTGAGGGTCGAAGGTGAGTTCCTGGTAAAAGCGCCGGTACTTGTCCGCCTCGACCCCCTGCGGGGATTCGCGCCACAGCGCGGTGCGCTCGTTAATTTGCTGCCACTCGCCCTTTTCTTTTAGGTAGACGGGAAACGCGACGAAGTTGGAATGCTCTTTGACGATTTGCTGCAACCGGTAGGCTTCGGCGAACTCTTTCGCGTCGTCCTTGAGCTTGAGGGTGACAGTTGTGCCGCGCTCGTCCTTGTCGGCCGGACCCGTTTGATAAGTACCCTCGCCCGTCGAGCGCCAGTAGGCCGCCTCGGCGTCGGGCTTGTAAGAGCGTGAGGTCACCGTGACTTCGTCGGCGACCATGAACACCGAGTAAAAACCCACCCCGAACTGTCCGATGACGTCGGCGGTCGTTTTGGTGTCGCCCTGGTTGAGACTTTTCATCGTCTCGATAAACTGTTTCGCCCCCGAACTCGCGATGGTGCCCAGGTAGCGCCCCATCTCTTCTTGGGACAAGCCGACGCCGCTGTCGCGCACCGTGAGGGTGCCGGTTTGCGGGTCACCCTCCAGCCAAATCCCCAGTTCGGCCCCCGGACTCACCGTGTCCTGGCTTTTCAGGCTCTCGAGCTTGAGCCGGTGCAGCGCGTCCGACGCGTTCGAGACGAGTTCGCGCAAGAAAATTTCTTTTTCGGTGTAAAGCGAGTGGATGAGGATGTCCAAAACTTGTTTGATTTCAGCTTTGAATTCGGTATGTTCGGCTTGTTCGGTTGGCATACTTTTCACCTCTCGAGACTGCTTTTTCAGTACTCCTTCAGCGCTATCGTCAGGTTCCCCTTACCCACCCTCACCTTCAACAAAATCAACACACGGTAGTAACCGTACACGGTACGCTTTACGCTTGTAACAGTACTGGGCTAAGCTGTGGCTTTGGGAGTCGAACCCACGGAGCTGCCCTTCACTCAAACCAGTATCCAACTTGACCCAGTTGGCGGGTTGTGTTCGCTTCTTGCTGAAAGCTACCAAACCTGACTTAAAGAAGGTCGTTGTTCCAGTTCGCTTGCTGAATGAGAGCGTCGAGTTCACGATATTCTTTAGCGAGTCGGTCTGCCTCTCGCTGGATTTCTTTCACGTCGACCGCACCTATAAACTTGATTTCTTTTTTGCTGTACCTGTCTTGTTGGGGCGTGGCTGCGGCTGCGAGCGCCTTGTACAACGCGTGTCTCAACTTCATAACGTCCCGGTGGGCAAGTGCCTCGACCATCGACCTCCCGTCTTCTAAAGTCACTTGGTTGTTGGTGGTGTTGATGCGAACAATCAAACGCTCGAAGTCCAAAGAAGCAGCTTGGTGCTCTTCAAGAAGTTCGTTCGGGTCTTCGGCCGGCGTTTCGCCTTCTTGGTACTGAGCGTTGCGAACAATTCGTTCACGGAGTTCCTGAAGTCGGCGGTTTCTGTCCGCACGCTCCATAAGGGCTTCGGCTAGTTTCATCAAACTCTCCTCTAAAAATGCTGTAACGGCTTCAAAGAATTTTCAACTCATACTCGAGCCATTTTGCCACACGCCGAGGGCTCGGCTGAGACTTTGAAAAACTTGTCGACTCAAAACTGCAGTTCGACTCAAGTCAAACGGCCCAGTAAAACGGCGTGGAGGCGCTTTCTTTCCTCTTCGAGCCACGGAGCGGTACGGTTTCTGTGAACCGAAAACCAGAGGCGGTGTTCTCGGGGCCACAGCGTCAGTTCCAGGGTTCCCGACTGCCGCCCCTGTTTGAGGTGCCAGTGAACGCAGCCCGAGTACTGTTTGAGGGTGTCGCGCAGCGTGACGTTCAAACCGCTTTGCTCCAAAGTTTCGTCGATGAGGCGCTCGAGACCTTTGGCGTCCGTACCGAGCGGCAGAGAAATTTCAAAATCGTTCACTCCTTATCTAAAAGAAGCTCTCGAGCCCCGTTCAAAGCCGAGCGGCGCGGTGCCCGTGTTCACTCCACGAACGTTTTCAACGGCCCCGCCGGGTCGATGACCGGCTCGAGAACATCGAACGGCACCGTGACGAAAAACGTGCCCTGCGCGTACGGCCCGACCGCGTAGGGCTCGAAGCCGAAGCGCAAGCCGGCGGGGGAGACCGTGACGACGCTTAAGTCGTCCTTGGTAAACCCGTCGACCGAACCGTCCACCACCCACTGGGCACCCTGCTCGAGCAAGGCGCTTACGAGGTAGGGCGACAACAACGCCAGGTAGTCGACCCCGGGCAAAAAAAAGTCGGCCAAACTGAGAAGGCGCGTTCGGCCGGCCTCTGTGAAAAGGACATAACTCGCCAAGCCGGTATTCGGGTGCGCGCCGCCCGTGTACACGTACAGCGTTTCGGCGATACTCGCCAAGCTCGCCGACGCGTAGGTGATGGTTTGGCGGCGCTCCAGGCTCCAGCCGCCGAACAGTTCGCCGGCCGACCTCACCTCTTGCCCCTCCTGCACAAAGTCGAAAAGCGAGTTGATAAGGTCGCTCTGCAGCCGCGTGTCGAGGGTGTTGAAGGGTGCAGAGAAAACCGGGTAGCTGGCCGCGGCGGTAATTCGTCCTTGCTCGAAAACGACGTCGGCGTACTCCGCTATTTTGTCGAAGCTGAAGGGCAAAGCGGCGCCGGAAGCCGAGCGCCACACGCCCGAGAAACGCTCGCCGGGGTTCGCTTCGCCCAGCAATATTCCCTCTGGCAACGTTCCCTCTGCCAGCGTTCCCTCGAGCACGCCCGTTTGCTGCCGCCCCAAGGTGGTGACGGCTTGGGTGTAGGCCTCGAGCCGCACTTCGCCCGTGTTCGTCAGCCGCCCCTCTAAGTCAAGGGGCAGCCCGACGGCGTCGTAGTAAAACGAGCCGGTCAGGGAATTGGTGGTGGGTGTTGTGGGCGTGTCCGGCAAGTTCAGCTCGAGCTGAGCCGGCCGCTCACCCACGCTGCCCAAGTAGTATTGGGCCGAGGCGCCGGCGCTGAGCAGCAAACAGGCCAGCGCCCACAGGGTAAAGCGTAGCTTCATGGAGTCAAGTATGACACGAACCCCAACCGCTGAGTTCCGGGCTCGAGCCGGCTCTACACGAAAGCAGGAGACGAGCGCTGGGGTCGTCTCCTGCTTGTGGGCTCAGCGTCTACTAGAGGGGGTGGGTCGAGCTGGGGCGGCGCTGAGCCGATTGGGGTCGACCTTCCGGTTGAGGAAAGTCTCGAGAAACAAGGGTTGAAAAGTTTCTCTAAAAGGGGTGGTACACCGTTCGTGCAAAATTGGATGTTGCCGGGTCCACAGGACAAACGTCAGTCGAATGTCTCGTCAGTACCGAGCACCTACACGACCTGTAATCGTCGCTCTTCAATTCGACCCAACGAAACTTGACCTAGCAAAAGAGGATTACTCTCAACCCCGCCCCCGCAAACGCGGGTCGAGCGCGTCGCGCAGACCGTCGCCCATAAAGTTCACGCTCAAGACGACGAGCGAAATTGCCAAGCCCGGCCACACGACCCGCATCGGGGTAAGGCTTAAAAAGTCCTTGCCGTCAAAAAGCAGCCGGCCCCAGGTGGGAAAGTCGGGCGGAAAGCCGAGGCCCAAAAACGACAGTGCCGACTCGGTGATAATCGCGTTCGCCATGCCGAGCGTCGCCGAGACTAAAATCGGGCTCAGCACGTTGGGCAGGATGTGCAGCCACATAATTCGGTTGTTGCCCGAGCCCAACGCGCCCGCCGCCGACACAAACTCGCGCTCTTTGACGCCCAACACGTCGCCCCGGACGACCCGAGCCGTGTTCATCCAGCTCGTCGCCCCGATAACCGTGACGATGAGGATGAAAATACCCAGCTCCGGCCCAAAGGCCGCGCGCAGGCTGTCCCGGAACAGCAAAATGATGACGAGCAAAAGCGGCAGTAGCGGCAGCGCCAAAAACAGGTCGGTGAACCGCATGAGTGCGCCGTCGAGCCACCTGAAATAGCCCGCTAACAGCCCGATGGTCGTGCCCAGCACGATGCTGATAAGCATCGACGCCACGCCGACCGCGAGCGAGATGCGCCCGCCCGCTAAGTTGGCGGCGAACAGGTCGCGGCCTAAGTTGTCGGTGCCGAAAAAGTGCTTGACGGACGGACCCTGGTTGCGCTCCAACAAGTTGCTGTACTGCGGGTCGACGGGGTAGACCAGCGGCCCAAAAACGACGGTCAGCACGATGGCGAAAAAAATCACCATGCCGACGACCGCCCCTTTGTGTTTGGCGAACTGCCGCCAACCGTCCAGCCACGGCGAACGGTCGGCCTTGGCGGCGGTTTTGGGCGCGGTTGCGACGCTCACACCGACCTCCTACCCGTACCGAATCCGTGGGTCGAGAAAGCCGTAAGCCACGTCCGCGACGATGTTGAACAGGACGATGAGGATGGCGAAGATGAAAGTCAGGGTTTGCACCCGCGGGATGTCGGCGCTCTGAATTCCCTCTATCAGCAGCGCGCCCAAACCGTTGATGCGAAAAATTTGCTCGGTGATGATGGCGCCTCCGAAAATCCCCGGAATGCCCAACGCTATCAAAGTGACGACCGGGATGAGGCTGTTGCGCAGCACGTGGCCGAGCACCACAATTTGCTCCTTGAGGCCTTTTGAGCGGGCGGTGCGCACGTAGTCCTGGTTGAGGTTGTCGAGCATCGAACTGCGCATAAAGCGGCTGAGCTGCGAAGCGTTGAAAAAAGCCAACACCATCACCGGCATGATCATCTGTTTGACTTGCTCGACAAAGCTGGGCCAGTCGTTCACGACGAGGGTGGTGTCGTAAATCGACGGAAACCACCTCAGGTTGACGCTGAAAATGATGATGGCGACGAGCCCGGTGAAAAAAGTCGGCACCGAAAAGCCGATGAGCGACACGAACGTGCCGACCTGGTCGAAAATGGAGTACTGCTTGTAGGCCGACAAAATACCGACCGGAATCGCTATCAGGATACCGACGACGTAGGCCAGACCTACGACCCACAAGGTTTGCGGCAAACGCTGGATGATAAGGTCCATCACCGGGCTGCGCGTCGTCCAGGACAAGATGCGGGTGCGCTGGCTGCTGTCGCCGACCTCTATGCCCGTCGCGTCTTGAAACATCGCCAGCGGCTCGTAGACGAAAAATTGACGCGCCCACTTGAGATAGTTCACCGGGAACTTGTCGTTCGCCCCGAGCGCTTCTTTGATTTGCTCGCGCACCTCGGGTGGGATGGTGAGGGGCAGGGTGCCGGTCGGGTCGCCGGGGGCGAGTTCCAAAATGCCGAAAATGACCACGCTGATAACTAGAAGCGTCGGTATAGCGACCAAAACTCGGCGTACGATGTATTGAAACATGTGGCTGTCCTTCAAAATAAAGAATTTAAGAGAAAGTGGTTTGCGTTTGACACGCAAACCACTTTGTTCGGAACGGGCGACTTGCCTAGTTGGCCCTGGTCCAGTCGGCGATGTTCCAGAGTTCCGAGTCCCAGCTGTTCATACGGACGCCCTCAAGCGTGTCCGCGTGCGCGGACACGTCGCCGCGCCAAATGAGCGGGATGAGCACGTAGTTTTGCGAAATCATGTCGTTGAGTTGCTTGGCGATTTCGGCTCGAGCTTCCAGCCCGGCGGTCTCGCCGAGCTGCGCCACGAGCGCGTCGTATTCGGGGTTGCACCAGCGCGGCTGGTTGTTGCCGAGCCACTGGTTCGAGCGCTGCGCGATTTCTTTGCAAGTCAGGTTCGCCATGTAGTTTTCGGGGTCGGTGCCCGAGAAGTTGTTGGTGAACATCTCCACGTCGGCATAAAACTTGCCGTAGGTGTCGGGGCTCGAGATGTCGTTGCCGAAAAACACGGCCGCGTCGATGTTGCGCAGCTCGGTCTCGACGCCGAGTTCGTCCCACCACTGCTTGACGAGCGCTTGCGTGCCCTGCCGCACCGAGTTGGTCGAGGTCTGGTAAAGAATCCTCAAGGGTACGCCGTCTTTTTCACGCACGCCGTCGCCGTCGGTGTCGACGATGCCCGCGTCGTCGAGGAGCTTTTTCGCGCCTTCCATGTCTTGCTGCAAACAAGCGTCGTTGGCGGTCGAGGCGTAAATTTCCGGGGCGGGCAAGATGTTACAGCCGGGCTGACCCGCCGCGCCGTAACCGATTTCGGTGAGTATCGAGCGGTCAATCGCCATCGACAGCGCTTGGCGCACGGTTGCGTCGCTCAAGAAGGGGTGCGGGTTTTCGCCGCCCATGTACTCGCTGCGGTTTTCGCCCAACGAGGCGTCGGGGTTGGTGAGGTTGATGACGAGACGCTCGACCGAGGTGCCGAACGAACTGACGACCTCGCCCTGCCCGCCCGCTTCCATCTGCGTCAAGATTTCGGGCTCGACTTGCAAGTTCCAGGCGTAGTCGGCCTCGCCGGTCTCGAGCACCGCACGCGCCGCCGAAGCCGCGTCGCCGCCGCCTTTGAGGGTCACGCGCGAAAACGCGGGCTTGTCGGCCTCGCGGTAGTTCTCGTTGGGTTCGTAAACGACCACGTCGTTGGCGCGAAAGTCGACTACCTTGTAGGGGCCGGTGCCGACGGGGCCGAAGTTCTCAGCCGTGCAGTTCTGCGCCGCCGCACCCGTGCAGGCCTCAAACTGCGCTTTTTGAAGGATGGGCGTTTCCGCGCCGGCAAAGGGGCCGTAAGGGAAAGGCTTGGCGACCGAGAAGTTGATTCTCACCGTCTGGTCGTCGACCGCTTCGAAGCTGTCGACGTCGGTAAAGTACGAGAGCGAGTTGCAGCCCATCTCTTCGTTGAGGCAGTAGTTGCCGGTAAACACCACGTCTTCGGCGGTCAGCGGTGTGCCGTCCGACCACATGACGCCGGGTTTGAGCGTCCAAGTGATGCTCCTCAAGTCCTCGGCGACGCCGCCGTTCTCCACGGTCGGAATTTCGTCGACGAGCCACGGCACCAAGTTGCCGGCCTCGTCGTAGCGTGCCAACGGTTCCAGGATGGGCGAAGCCGCCTCGATGTCCTTGGTGCCGCCCGACAGGTAGGGGTTGAGCGTCGAGGGGGCTTGCCAGTAGATGATGTCGAGGTCGCCCTCGACGCCGCGCTGCGCCGAGGCGGTGCCGACGAGCAGACCGAGCATAAGCAAAGCCAGACTGAGTTTTTTCACATGTTCTCCGTTCGGGGGGAAAGTTTTTCTCGTGCCTTGGGCGGGTCGAGACGTGGTCTTTTCCAGGTTGCCTCCTTGTTACAAGACGTCGTTGAAAAGACTATACCGTGAATTTATGCACAGCGTACAGTCTGTTAAGGTTGTGAAGCTTTTTTCCGAGAAAGCGCAACTCGGACCGGTCAAGTTCGGACTCGCAGGAAGTGGCGGAGAGGTTGGAGCATTACTTCTTCGACCGAGAAGAGGTCCGACAAGGGGTGCAACCCTTATTCGGGCAAGTGTCTTAACCGCCGGACGACAGCCGCCTTCGGCCTAGCCAACCTCTTCTCGAGCCCCGTTTTTCCATGCTGAGTGGGCGCGCCGAAACAACCTAAACCGGAAAACGTCAACAAAACCCATCGCGCGCAAAACCCTCATCGAGATGGTTCAGGTTACCGGAGCCGGAGCACTTACCAAAACTTCAAGGCGTCAACAGGACCTTGCCGGAGGTTTCGCGGTTCTCGAGCTTCCGGTGCGCCTCGGCGACCTCGGACAAGGGAAAGGTCGAGTCTATGTGGACGTCCAAGTTGCCCTCGGACAACAGCACGAACAGCTCGCCCGCGCGTTTGACCAGCTCTTCGCGTTCGGCGATGTAGTGAAACAGGCTCGGCCGCGTCAAAAAGAGCGAGCCCTTACTGTTGAGCACCTGCGGGTCGAACGCGCCCACCGGCCCCGACGACTGCCCGTAGAGCACCATGTAGCCGCGCTTGGCGAGGCAGTTCAAGCTACCCTCGAACGTCGTCTTGCCGACCGAATCGTAAACGACCTGCACGCCGCGGCCGTCGGTGAGCCGCTTCACCTCCGCCTCGAAATCCTCTTCGGTATAAAGAATTACGTGGTCGGCCCCGACCTTGCGGGCGCGCTCGGCTTTTTCCAGGGTCGAGGCGGTGCCGATGACGGTCGCGCCGCGCAGCTTGGCGAGTTGGGTCAGCAGTAAACCCACCCCGCCCGCGACCGCGTGGACGAGGCAGGTATCGCCCTCTTGAACCGGATACGTGCTGTGGCTGAGGTACTGCGCGGTCATGCCCTGCAGCATCACGGCGGCGGCGGTTTCCAAACCCACCGACTCGGGCACCGTGACGAGCCGGTCGGCGGGGACGAGCGCCGCCTCGGCGTAGCTGCCGGAGACGCTCGTGTAGGCGACGCGGTCGCCCTCTTTGAACGTGCTCACGCCCGCCCCGACCGCCTGGACCGTGCCCGCGCCCTCGAGCCCCAAAACATAAGGCAGCTCCACCTTGTAGAGCCCGGTGCGCTGGTAGATGTCGATAAAGTTGATGCCTGCGGCCTCGAGCTTAACCAACACCTGACCTTCACCCGGCGTCGGGACTTCCAAGTCGGTGAGTTGCAGGACTTCGCGGCCACCTTGTTCGGTTATTTGAACGGCTTTCATGCCAGCCTCCTGGTTTGGGCTCGAGCCTACCAAACGGAAACCCTTGGGCGCTGTCATCGCAAACCTTGACAGCAAAAAGGCCGCCCGAAAGCGGCCTCCTTACTTTGCACCGAACGTCTCACTCGGTGTTTTTTACTCGGTACTCGTTTTCTAGGGCGTGACCGGTACGGCGAACGGCGTCTGGAACGTGACCGCGCGATTCTGATCGAAGCCTGCAACAGTGTTCGCGGGTGCGGCCGGCGTCGAGTTCGCGTTCGGCGCGATGTCGCCCGCGCCGTAACCATCGCCGCCGTAGACGCCCGCGAAAAAGTCGAGGGTCGCGTCGGGCCGCGTGCCGAAGCTGAGCGCGGTCCAGGGAATGGCGACTTCGGTGCTGTAAGCGGGTGCGCTGCCCGTAGTCGCCTTGGCAACGCCCGAGGTGATTTCCGTCGTTTGGGTGCTCGAGACGACCTCCCGCAGTTGCACGCTCTGGCCCTCGTACTGCGCTAAGAAAAAGTCAACGGGATTTGCAAAACTCGCCAGGCGACGCCACGTGTCGAAGGTCGAGGCCGAAGTGCTGCCGCCGGGGCGCAGGTCGAGGTGAAGGATTGCCGAGTTGCCCGACGCGCGGTAGCGGTAGCCCAGGTACAAGAAGGTGTCGTCCCAGTCGACGAGCAACTCGGTAAACAAGTTGTCCGGTCCAAAGCCCCGGTCGTAGCCGTCCGGGTTCGCAAGGGTGGCGCGCGGCGCGGTCCAGTCGCTCAGGTTGCCGTCGACGACGTACTTGGAAGTCGCGTCGACCGCCAGGTCGAAGTCGACACCGGTCGCGGGCGCGGTGACGCCGGTTTGGGTCGCACCGTCGTAGCCGGGCGCTGTCGCGGTGAGGTCGGTGGTAACCCCGCTCGGCAGGGGCAGGTAGTAGCTGCCGTCTTCAAAGGTGATGGCGTAGTACACGCGCGGGTCGGTGCTCGAGTCGACGAGCGCCCCCGCCAAGCCCGTGCCGCTCGAGCGCACCGTCCCCTGAACCGCCGCGTCCGGCGCGGTGCGGCCGATAAAGTCGTACACGCCCTCGTAGGTCACTGTAGCGTCGTCCAGGCGCAGCGTGCGGTCGCCCTGGCCGTCGCCCTCGTAGCCGGAGTTTTTGGCGCTGGCCGCGTCGTTGCCGAACTTGAAGCTGATGTCGCGGAACAAAGGGAGTTCAAGCGTCGTCGTCCAGAAACCCGGCCGCCCTGCGACCGGCTCGAGCGGGTACTCTACTTGGCTGCCGGTGTCGAAGCGGCGCAGCTCGAGCTGTCCATCACCCTGCGAGCGGGCGTCGAGCAAAAAGGTGACCATAGCGACCGCGCCCGCGTTCGGCGTCGCGCTGACGGTGGGCGCGCCGACCGACTCGCCGCCGTTCGCGTCGACCGACACGACCCAGAAGCTGTAGGCCACGCCGTTTGTCAAACCGCCGATGACGACCGCGCCCGTACTCGAGGCGAGCGGCGCGAAGTTGTAGAGCGTCTCGTTCGTCTCGCCCGCCGCCCGGTAGTAAACCCGGTAGCCCGCCACGGCCGCGTCGCTGACCGGCGTCCAGCTCAGGCCCACCGCGCCGTCGCCCGCCAGGGCTGAGAGGTCGGTCACGTTGGCGAGCGCGGGGTTGGGTTTCAGGCCGGAGCCGGGCGGCGCGGCAATCGCGAGGAGCGTGCGCGCGGGCACGGTGCCGACGAGTCGTCCGGCCGCGTCGACGCTTAAATCAGTGTTGCGCCCAGTCACCTCGACGATACCGCGGAGGCATTTGCCGCTGTTGTCCTTGCCCTTGCTGCAATTTTTGCCGTTCTTGCCCGAGTTCCCGGCCACGCCGTCGGGGTCGAAAGTGCCGAGGAGCGGGATGCCGCCGCCGGGCAGGTCGGCCAAGTTCAGCGCCGTGTCGCCGTTGTTCAGCACCGCGACGACCGGCACCTCGTCCGGCAAGTAACGCCGGAAAGCCATGACGGGTGCGCCGCCGTTGGGCCGCCACAACTCCTGCTGAACGCCGTGGGTGAGGGCGGGGTAGGTCTTGCGGGCCGCGGCGAGCGCACCCAACCGCTCGTCGAGCGCTGAACTCGCCAGCGCGCCGAAGTCCATGTCCTCACGGTTGGAGTCGCCGAGTTCGTAGCTGTACGGGTCGCCCAAACCTTGCATGGCGATTTCGGTGCCGTAGTAGACCGAGGGCGTGCCGCGCGCCGTGTAGATGAGCGACAGCGCCGCGTCCAGGCGTTCTCGAGCCTGCGCCTCGGGCACGCCGCGCTCGACGGCCTCGCTCATAAAGCGCCGTACGTCGTGGTTGTCGACGAAGGTGGTGAGCCGCGTGGGGTCGTCGTAGGCGTTGTCCTGGGCGAAAATCGCGGCCACGTCGTCCAAGTTGCCGCCGGGGTTCGTCAGGTGGTCTTTGATGCGGAAGTAGAGCGGAAAGTCGAACACCGACGGCACACCGATGTCGTCTAAATAAAACGCCAAAAACGGGATGTCGCCGCTGAAAATCTCGCCGACGCTCCACACTTGCCTTGGGTCGCCGGGGCCGCCCGCGGCGAAGAACTGCCGCCAGTAGCTGTCCTCGACGTGTTTGACCGTGTCGATGCGGAAGGCGTCGATGCCGATAGTCTCTTCCCAATAACGCGCGAAGTCGTTCAAAAACGCGACCACTTCGGGGTTGCTCTGGTCGAAGTCGGGCAGGCCCGCGAGCGGGCAGTCCTGGTCTTTGTTGGCGGAATTTGCGCACGTCGCCTCATCGTTGAACCAGTCCGGGTGCTCGCTCACGAGCGCCGCGCCGTAACCTGCATGGTTGACGACGATGTCCTGGATAATCTTGAGCCCTTTTTTGTGCGCCGTCTCGACGAGGGTTTGCAACTCCGCCAACGTGCCGAAGTGCGGGTCAACTCGCACGAAGTCCTCGGCCCAGTAACCGTGGTAGCCCGCGAAATACTCACCGTCGTTGGGGCTGTTTGCGTCGTTCACGACGATGGCGGGCACCTGCAGCACCACCGGCGAAATCCACAGCGCGGTAAAACCCATCCGCTCGAAATAACCCTCGTTGATTTTTTGGGTCAGCCCCGCGTAGTCGCCGCCGTGCCAGGCGAGCGGGTTGCCGAGGTCGGCCACGTCGCCGGGGCCACGCATCGGGCCGTCGTCGTTGCCGGGGTCGCCGTTGGCAAAACGGTCGGTCAGCGCGAAATAGATGACCTCGTCGCGCCAGTCGGTCGCGCTGGTTTGGGTGGGCTTCTTGAGGACGTTGAGGTTCGTGTCACTGCTTGGCTGTCCACAGGCGGCGAGCGTGATAAGGAGGGCGACAAGGGTCGCCCAGCGGCTCCACAAGTTCGTTTTTTTCATAGGTGCCGAGCATACCACGCCGCCCCGCCTTCGCAGGCACTTGTGTACCGGGTTTGACAAGCAAGTCGGGGCGTTCTCCGGCTGTGTCCGCTCGAGCCGAGCTTGGTAGAGTGCTTTAGGAGGCAAGCATGGACTACCGCACCGTAGGCCGCACCGGCGTCAAGGTTTCACAGCTCTGTTTCGGCACGATGTCGTTCGGCGACACCGCCGACGAAGCCGAGTCGGCGCGGCTGTTCGAACGCTGTCTGGACACCGGCATCAACTTTTTTGACTCTGCAAACGTCTACGCGCGGGGCCGCTCCGAAGAAATCCTCGGCAAACTCATGAAAGGGCAACGCGACAGCCTCGTCATCACCAGCAAGGTGTTCGGCAAGATGGGTGAGGACGTGAACGCTCGAGGGCTGTCACGACGTCACATCACAAAAGCGGTCGAGGACTCGCTGAAGCGCCTCGGCACCGACCGGCTGGACTTTTACTTCGTCCACCAGTTCGACCACGACACGCCGGTAAAGGAGACGCTGCGCGCGCTGGACGATTTGGTCGAGCGGGGTCTCATTCTTTACCCGGCGGTGAGCAACTGGGCCGCCTGGCAAATCGCCAAGGCGCTCGGGATTGCGGCTCGAGAAGGGCTCGCCCGCTTCGAACTCGTCCAGCCGATGTACAACCTCGTCAAACGTCAGGCCGAGGTCGAAATCCTGCCGCTGGCGCATTCGGAAACGTTGGGCGTCATCCCCTACAGCCCCCTGGGCGGCGGCTTGCTGACGGGCAAGTACAGCACCAAGGCCAAGCCCGAGGCGGGGCGGCTCGTCGAGAACAAGATGTACACGAAACGCTACGGGGACGACGGTTACTTCGAGGTCGCCGAGAAGTTCACGGCTTACGCCGAAGACAAGGGCGTTCATCCAGTCACGCTCGCCGTCGCCTGGGTCGGGTCGCACGAGGCGGTGACCGCGCCGATTATCGGGGCCAGAAACGTCGAGCAGCTCGAGCCTTCCCTCGCCACTGCCGACTTTACTATGACCCCGGAGATGCGCGCGGAGATTTCCGCCCTGTCCCCCGAGCCGCCGCCCGCGCACGACCGGAGCGAGGAGAAGAAATAAGCAGTACAGAAATAAACAGTCTCGAACCCTTCGAGGCGAGCGACCTTCCAGCGGAACTGAAGCGCCTAGCGGTTTACCGGTGGCGTGTCGAAACGATAGGCCAATCCGCCTCCCGCGTTTTTCAGCTCGTCTCGCCAACGGGGGAAACCCTGTATCTAAAAGTCGCTGCGCACAGTTTTTCGGCGGCCTTGCGCGGTGAGGCCGAACGTTTGCTGTGGCTCGAGGTAAAGTTGCCCGTACCCAAAGTTCTCGAGTTTATCGAGGATGAGCGCCGCTCCTACCTGCTCATGTCGGCGCTGAGAGGTGAAGATGCTACGCGCCTCACTCACGCCGCGGATTTGCCTGGGCTGGTCGACCTGCTTGCCGCGGGTTTGCACATGCTCCACGCTGTCCCGACAGCAAACTGTCCGTTCGACCACCGGCTCGAGGTCGAACTCGAGTCGGCACGTCAGGCGTTGCTCAATGGCCGGGTGGACGAAAACGACTTCGACGAGGTGCGCATGGGCCGCAGTGCTGCCGGCCTGTATGAAGACCTGCTACGCCGCCGACCCACCACAGAAGACCTCGTTTTGAGCCACGGCGACTACTCGCTGCCCAACGTCATCGTTGCGGATGGCGAGGTGAGCGGTTTCGTCGACCTCGGCGCGGCGGGCGTG
>CBDCDJ010000007.1:0-4147500 GCA_965215355.1 Trueperaceae bacterium
ACAGGTAGTCGAAGACTTTGCGCGAGTTGGTGTGGAAGATGTGCGGCCGTAGCGGTGGACGAGGATGCCTGCGTCGTTGTAGTGGTCGAAAGCGTTGCCCGCGACGTGGTTGCGCTTGTCGATGACGAGACTTTTTTACCCAGCTGGGTCGCCAAACGCTCGGCGAGCACGCTACCGGCAAAACCCGCGCCGACAATCAGATAGTCAAACATGGTTTTCCTCTTTTCTGGTCATGTCTGCGGGTTGCGCCCGCGGTAGTGGGCGTTCCAGGTTTAGGGCTACTGACCTGCTGCACCGTCAGCGTTGTCCGGTGGGGGTTGTGCAAGGCGTGGTACACGTCCGCCGGGACGAGCAGCGCGTCGCCTGTGTCCAGGTCGACGTGCTCGTCACCGACTTCGGCCCGCCCGCGGCCCGCCAGGACCGTCCAGACGTGTTCGGTTTCCGCGTGGCGGTGGGCCGGCAGACCCTGGCCCGGGGCGAAGCTGTAGGGCTTCCAGACACAGCGACGCACCCACCGAAAGCGTGCGGTGCGTGAAGTTGTCGGGTTTTGTCGGTACGTATGCAGGAGACTTACTTTCGGTGGCGACGCGGAGGCGACGCCCGGGCGGTTGGGGGGCTCGAGCGTTTGAGCCAACGCGTGCGCCGGTAGGTTGTTTGGGTCAAGTTCTTTCTGCGCCGCTCGCAACGCCGTTTCTACATCCGGACTTAGCACCCGCCGCAAACAGCCGTCCTCGTCCGGCGTCACGTCGAACACGCCGCCGTCGAAGAAAGCGGTCGGGTCCTCCCAGTCGGGCGAGGTGATAACCGGGTACAGACACACCCCTTGCAGGTCGACGCCCGCCGCGTGCGCGGCTTTCGCCTCAAGGGTGAGCCGCTCGAGCCAGCTTGCCCGCTGTGGGCCGACGCGCCGTCTCGGCCACAAAGAGCGGGCCGCCGTAGCGCTGTTGCAAGGCCAGAGTTGTTCGTGCAGGGGCAACCAGCGGTCGTCGTCCGGGCTGAAAAAGCGTTGCGGCTCTTCCGGTGTGGGCACGGTCCACTGGTTGCACGCGTAGTAGTTCAGGCCGACAACGCCCAGGTGCCGCCGCGAGCCGCCCAGCTCGGGCTCGAGCCTTCCTGCGAGCAAGTCGAAGGCCTCGAACACGACGTGCTCGTTGAAAAAGGCTGCGCCCTCGGCCAGGTCGGGCCGACCGGCGGGCGCGTGCTGCCGCACGAGCGGGTCGACGCTCAGAGCGACCGCGTCGGGGTCGACCCGCCAGACGGCGTTCATACCCTGGACGGCCGCGCGCACGAGTTGGCGTTTGAGGTCGCCGCCCCGCCCGCGCCCGAACGGGCCATGTAGCCGACCTCGCCCCGGCCCAGGCGTAGTAAGAGATTTCGTTGACGGGCGTAATGTAGAGGGGCCCCGCCGTCTCCTCGCGCAGCACTCGGCAACCTCGCCGCAGTAACGCGCGAAGCGCTCGACAAAGAGGTTCGAAAAAGGCGCTACGTCGTCCGGGTAACCGTAGTGCATCAGGTCCCACAGCTGCGTGACGCCCGCCGCGCGGCCCGCCCGCGCCAAACGCCTCACCTCGGCCAGGTCCAGGCGGCCGCCCCGGTCGACCGTCGGCCAGCGCACCGCCTCGCGCACCGCTTGAGCCCCAAGCGGCGGCACAGCCGGTAGTCGGTCTCGAGCTGAGTAGCGTGACCGTCGCCGCGACGAGGTCGAGCCGCCGCCCTCCGGCGTGACGTGCTGCGAACACTCGAAACCACCTGTGAAAAACGAACCGAAAAGCCAACCAGAAGGTTTGTCAGGCGACACCGCCGCTCCTGGTCCTCTAACGCCAAATGTCGCAGTTCGTGCGCCATCGCGGCGGCGATTGCGTCCCAGCTGTACCGTGTCAGCAACCCTTCCGCCCGTTCGTAACGTTGCGCCTCGCCTCCCGGCCTTCAGCGAGGGCCGCCTCGACCGCCTGCAAAAACGCCGCCGGCGTCGCGCCGACGCGCACGACCTCGCCGTACAAGTCGACCACGTCGGGCAGCGGCGTCGACACGACCGGCTTGCCCGCGGCCAGGTATTCCAACGTCTTCGTCGGGCTCAAAAACTTGGTCGCCTCGGTTAAAGCGAAGGGGATCATCGCCACGTCGAAGTGGGCCGAGTAGCTGGGCAAGTCCGCGTAGGCCTTCATGCCGAGGTAGTGCAGGTTCGGCGCTTGCGGCAGGTCGCAAGGGTCGATTTTGACGACCGGGCCGAGCATGACTATTTGCCAGTCGGTGGCGTTTGACGGCCAAATACTCGAGCAGGCCTAAGTCCAATCCGCTCGTCGATAACCCCGAAGTAACCCAGAACAGGACCGCTGATGTCCCCTAAGTCTTCGGGACGCTTTACGTCTGACTGGATCGCCTTTTCAAAGTGCGCCTCGTCGACGCCGCTCGGGAAACAGGTGGAGGTTGGCGTTTTTTCCCTACACGGGGCGCGCCACAGGCTCGGGCGCCGCCGGCGAAAACGAGGGTCGGCGCGTGTCAAGAGGGGCGTCGGCCCGCTTCAGCAGCCCCGCGGGCGCGTCCTTGAAGGTGCTGAGTTCGTCCAATCACGTCGTAGACAGACGCCCGTGTGTGGTAGAGAAGAAGCGAAGGGCAAGCGCCATCGGCGTGTAGAACCACAGCAGCGGATTCACCACGCCCTTCTTGCTTCCAAAAAGCCGCGCAGCAGCTTCATGTACGCGCCTTGCGTGGCCGGGTCGCCGTGGCCTAGCCAGCGGTGCGCCTTGGCGGGCTGCACGAGCCGCACCACGCGCACGTTGTCAGCGCCCCGACCTGCAAAGTGATGCAGGTGTTCCCCGTAAGAGTCTGTGTTGGTGACCGGCTCCTCGACGAAAAAGACTCGAGCGTCCTCGGACAAGCGCGACAGCAGGTGTTGCGGCCGCTGCCACACGAAGTCCCAACGCAAATGACTGAAACAGACGATGTCTTGCACGTTCCCCCCTTTTAGTCGCTGCCGACTGCCAAAACTTCCGCCGAAACCGCTTCGGTCGCTGCCGTGTCGAACAGTACCGTGTCGAACAGGTTTTCCCACTGACGAGTGACGACGGCCGCGCTGTAGTGACCCGCGACCTTGCGGCGGAGCGCGTCGCCCATCCGGCGGCGCAACTCGGGCGCGTCGGCGAGGCGGCGCATGGCGGCGGCGGTCGCCTCCGGGTCGTCGTAAGGCACGAACAACCCCGTTTCCCGGTTGGTCAATTGCTCCAACACCCCGTTGTCCGGCGTGGCGACGACGGCTAAGCGAGCTGCCCCCGCCTCGGCGACGACGTGGGGCATTCCCTCGCCTTTGGAGAGCCACACGAGCGCGTCCAAACCCGTCAACAGGCGCGGCACGTCGTCGCGGTCACCCAAAAAGGTTAGCACCTCGTCCAGACCGAATTGCCGCGCCAACGCACGAAGTTCGTCCGCGTATTCGGGCATAAAGGCGTCCGGCCCGCCGACGACGACGAAGCGTGCCGCGGGATGCGTCGCACTCACGAGCGCCGCCGCTTCTAAAAACACCTCGACCCGCTTTTTGCGGTCGAGCCGCCCGACGAGGCCGAAGACGGGCGCGTCCTCAGGAACACCCCAGGCGCGCCGCACGGGCTCGCGGCAGCGCGGGTCGAACTCGCTCAGGTCGACCATCGAGGGAATAGTCAGGGCGTGGTGTGCGCGTCCCGGCATCCTCGCCGCCGCCGCGTCACGGATGCTTCGGCACACGCCGACGTAACGAGCGGTGAGGTGTTTCGGCCCGCGCTGCGCCTCTTCGACCAGGCCGCCATGCTCGAGCAGCGGCGGCCGCAGGCTGGGCTCGAGCCGTTCCAGCGCCGGAACCACGTCGGGCACGGCCTGGGTGGCGACGACGAGGTCGTAGCTGGGCAGCAGGCCCGCCAGATAGCTCACCGTGTCCTCGAACGACAGCGTGTAGGGCGTGCGGTCGACCGGGACGCCCAGCGCTTCGAGTTGCGCGTGCGTCTGCTCGGGCATTCCCTCTTTGCGAAAGCAGGCGACGACCGAGAGCCGGTACCGCTTCGGGTCGAGGTGCTTGGCGAGAAGCCGCACCTCGGTCTCCTCGCCGCCGACGACGAGCCAGTTGAACACGAACAAGACGCGTTTAGGCGGCACGGTTCGCCTTCCTGTCCACCTTGACCCTGTCCACTTCAAACACAGCCTGGATGACCTCGGGCCGGTACTGTGCGGACAAGTGGGCGAGAAAGGCGGGCGCGTCCTCGAGCGGCACGACGTCGGTTATCACGTGCTCTCTCACGAGCTTGCCGTGGGCTTGCAGCAGCTCCAAGGTTGCCAGCGACAGGCGGCGCTGGTCCCAGTGGCTCAAACCCCGCGGCAACCGCCCGATCTGAGCGCAACGGATAGTCAAGCTGTTGTGGTGAAACGCACGGCCTAACTGCAGCGCCTCGGCCCCGCCCTGGTAAAAAGCGAGGTCGACGACGGTGCCTTGCGGCTTGAGCGCGCGCAGGGCGGTGTCTAAACTCGTCGGGTAGGGACTCGTCTGAAAGCAAACGTCCGCCCCGCGGCCCTGAGCGGAATGCCAGCGCGCTTTGACGAACAGGGCGGCGTCATCGACCCTCGTGTCGACGGGCGTGAATCCAAGGGCGGCGGCCGCCTTTAGGCGTGGCGCACTCGAGTTTGCCAGCACGACTTCGGCCGCCCCGTAGTGCCGCGCGAACAAACCCGTCAGCAGGCCCACCACGCCGCCGCCCATGACCAGCACCCGCGCCCCCGCCACCCCGTCGCCCAAGCTTTTGACATTCGGGCCGAACAGGTCGTGCGCGGCGTGGAGCAGGGCGTTGGCGCAAATCGGCCCCATCTGGCCCACATAGATGCCGAGGACGGGTTCGAAGCTGTCGGGCAGCTTGACATAAAAGTCGGTTTCGGGGTTCAGGGTGTGGCCGGTCTTGTGGCCGTAGGTCGCGGCGACGAGCGCGCCCCTGCTCAGCGCCGGTGAGCAGCTCTCGACAACCCGCCCGACCTCCATGTAGCCCAAAAACGGCTTCGGCAAGCGCTCGCTCGGCTCGCCCTCGACGAACAGGCCGTAGTCGTCGTCCCAGCGGGCGCTCAGGTAAGGGTTCGTGCCCCGGAAAAAGGTGAGTTCGGTGCCGGTGGACAAGCCGGTGTAAATCGTGTCAACCCGCGCTTGGCCCGCTGGCGGCGGCCCCTCGACATACTCGAAAAAGTACGCCCGCCCCGGCCCTTGAACGCCGAGCGAGCGCACCGTGCGCTCGCTCGGCGACTCGGTTCTCGGTTGTTCGGTGACTGACGGCTCAGACATGAGCGGCCCCGACTTTTGACGGCCCAGCTTCTAACGGTTCAGCTTCTAACAACTCAGCTTCAGAAGCCTCGTCGAGATGCAGCGGGCGGCATTCCTTGGCCGAGCGCGCCGCCGCCGTGACCAGTCGGTGGGTTTTCAAGGCCTCTTCATAAGGCGCGCAGATGCAGTTCACCTCACCCTTTACGGCGTTGATAAACGCGCGGTCTTCGCGCACGAACGGGTCGCCTTCAGCCGGTCTCACAGGACGACCGCGCCCGACGTCCACCATCAACTCGTGCTCGCTCAGCTCTACGGCGAGGCGGTCGCCGAACAGGTGCAGCCCGACGCGGTGCGGCCAACCCAGCAAACAGGTCGAGGCCACCGTGCCGACCGCGCCCGAGGCGAACCTGAGGCTCGCCACGCTCACGTCGAACACGTCAAGGTCAGGAAACTCGGGCCGGTTCACGCGCCCGCCGAGGGCGTAGACCTCGACAACCTCGCCGACGAGGAGCCGGGCTAAGTCGAAGATGTGCGTGGTTTGCTCGACCATCTGCCCGCCGGACAGCTCGTCCTGGTGCCACCAGGCGGGCGGCGGCGTGGCGTCGAGCCAGTAACCCTGAACGAGCCGTGCGGGGGTTTCGGCAAGTCGCGCCTGCGCTTCTTCGACCGTGTCGAGGTAGCGCCAGTGGTAGCCGACCGCGGTGACGAGGGACGCACGTTCGACCGCCCTCGCCACCCGTTCCGCCGTTTCAAAGTCGACGGCCAACGGTTTCTCCACAAAAAAGGGCAACCCCTGCTCCACGGCGGCCAGCTCGAGCGGTCCGTGAGCGAAGGGCGGCACGCAAATGTAGAGGGCGTCGAGCGATTCTTCGTCCAACATTTCCCGATAGTCCGCATACGTCTTCGCGCCACAACGCGCGGCTTGCTCTCGAGCTTTTGTTTCGTCCGGGTCGGCGAAAACGACGACTTTTACGTCCCCGAAGCCCAGCAAATTCCCCAGGTGACGGCTCGCGATGCCCCCGGCACCGATAAAGCCGACTCTCACTTCGGTCATAGTCCAGCCTCCCCGACTAGAAGTTGCTCGTAAACGCGCCTCGTCTCCGCCGCCATGCGTTCGGCGCGGTGACAGGCGTGAAAGTGCGCCCGCCCCGCCGCACCCCAGCGCCGCCGCACCTCCGGCTGGCACAAGGTTTCCAACAGCCCCGCCGCCAGCGCCCCCGCGTCTTCCGGCGCGACGAGGCGGCCGGTGACGCCGTTTTGCACGGCGTCGCGAATGCCGCAAACATTTGTCCCGACGACGGGAACGCCTAAAGCCAGCGCCTCGAGCACCACCAGCGGCAAACCTTCGAACAGCGAAGCCGACGCGAACAGGTCGCTCGCGCCGAGCAAGTCCGGCACGTCGTCGCGGCGGCCCAGAAACAAGACGTTCTCAGCGACGCCGAGCGCGTCGGCCTGGGCTTTCAGCTCTTCGTCCAAAGGACCCTCGCCCACCAGCGCGAAAACCGCAACGGGGATATCTGCCAGCACTCGGGGCAGGGCCTCGAGCAAGTACCTGTATCCTTTTTGTTCGGTAAAGCGGCCGACGCTCAGCACGAGGGGCGCGTCTCGGGTGACGCCGAGAGAAGTGCGCACGGCCTCGCGGGTTCGCTGCGGCGCGGGCTCGAGAATGCCGTTCGGCACGGTGGTCGTTTTTTCACAAGGCACGCTCGCGGCAACATAGCTGTCGGCGGCGCTTTTCGACACGAAGATAAAGTGGTCGACAGAATTTTCCAAGTCTCGATACGTGACTTTCTGGTGTTCGTCTGTCAGCAAGTAGGGGAGATGTTCGGTGCGCACGGTTCGCGCGCCAGCGTTTTTCGCCCCGTACACCGCCTCGTGCCCTTCCCAGCCGATGCCCGCGTGGACGTGGGCGAGTTGGACGCCCCGAGTTGCAAGTGCCTCGCTCAAACTGTCGCGCTCCATGTTCCAGGCCAGGGTTTCGCAGCCCAGAGTGTGAGCTTGCTCGAGCCAGGTCCCGCCCGCCGCCTCCGGCACCACGAACAACATGTCGTAACGGCTGACCAGCTTCCCGGCGAGTGTCAGCATGTGAACGCCCAAACCGGAGGGTTGCAGCGAGTCGGTCACGAGGCAGGTGCGGGGCAGGCTCATAGCGCCAACGCCTCAAAGCGTGCCTGCTGCCGCGCCAACTCCTTGGCGAGCGGCGCGTAAACCTCACGCTTGCCGGACGCGTCGGCGTAGTCGAGCAGGCCGTTGTGGCAGTGGCGGTCGTCGTCCCAACCCGGATGGTTGAGGACGGGGTACCAGCACACCCCGCCGAGGGGCACGCCCAAACTCTGCGCCGCCGCGACCTCGTCGCAGATGTAGCGCAGCCACGGGGCCCGCGCCTCGGCCTCGGTACCCGTTTCGGCGATAAAGAGGGGCCGCCCGTAGCGCCGATAGACCTCGCGCAGCAACTCGCGTAGCGGCCGGTAGTGGGGGTCTTGCGGGGTGAGGCGCGGCCCGTCCAGGACCCACTGATTGCTCGGGTAGTAGTTCAAGCCCAGCACGTCCAGGTAGCCGGGCCGTCCGCCCAGGTCGGGGTTCAGCCGCCCGCAGAGCATGTCCCAGGCCTGGTACTGCGCTCGGCGGTGACCCTCGGCCGCAGCCACGTCACCTGGGTTCGCCGACGGCGGCGCGATGTGGATGATCGGGTCGGCGTGGACGACGCGCGCGCTCGGCGCGGCCTCCCACACCGCTTCTATGGCGGCGATGGCGGCACGCACGAGCTGGCATTTGAGCGCGTCGGCTTGACCTACGCAAAACGGGTTGAAGTAGCCCACGCCCCCGGCCCAGGCCCAAAAGGAAATCTCGTTGACGGGGGAGACCCAGACCGCGCCGTCCGCGCTGTGGTCTTGGATCATCTCGGTCGCCGCTCGAGCGTAGCGCGCAAAGTGTTCAACAAACTTTAGGCTCAACGGGTCCAAATGGTCCGGATAGCCGTAGTGGCACAGGTCCCACACCACCTGCACGCCAGCGTCTCGAGCGGCAATAAGCAACGGCAGGTCCGCGCTGAAGTCCAGGGTGCCGTCCAACCTTTCCGTCCGGTGCCAGCGCAAACCGCTACGGGCCGCACCCATACCCAGACGTTTCAAACGGCAAAAGTCTTGGTAGGCGAAACGCGCGTGAGCGCTCGTCTCGAGCAAGTCGAGCCGCGCGCCGTCCCGGCGGCGGTGTGCAGAGCACTCGAGTCCGGCGACGAAAAAACTATTAAATAAAGGGTTGTCGGTCACGCCCTTTAGCCTCCCCGGCTCAGGTTGAGTGGACGAGGTGCTGAGAAATCAACACCCTCGACTTCGACTGTACCTGTCCCCACCACGCCGCACCGTGAGCGGGCGCGAAAAGTCACACCTCAGAGTGTGAGGACCAGTGAGCTTAACGCGTCACGTGGCACGGGGAAAAGGCGCGCTTGTACTCGTTTGGCGGTACAAGTGTTGAAGGAATTTAGCTTTTTACGAGCCTGTGTGCCAGTTCGAGAGCAACGCTGTAGCCCGTACCGGTAGGGATGGCAGACAAAGAACGCTAAAAACGGACTCGAGGAAAAGAATAGTAGAGAAGAACTAAGTGCCGAGTGAAAAGTGGCAAGAACTACAAGGCGTTACTCTCCTTACTGCCCACAACACTCGAGTTCCAACTCAAAACAGTGTGAGAACTCAGGCTCACGACACGTGCAGCGCGGTTTCGCCGCGCTCCGCAACCTCACCGACGACCCCCGCTCGAGGAAACGTTTTTTGCACGCGCTCGAGCAAGGCCTCGAGCTGTTCCGGCGCGACGCTCATGAGCAAACCGCCGCTGGTTTGCGGGTCGACGAGCGACCACCACTGCACCTCGGTCAAAGCGTCGCGTCCGGCGACGTGGTCTTGCAGGTAGAGCGTGTTCGTCCGGTGCGCCTTGGTGAGGATGTCGCGCGCCAGCGTGGCGGCGGCGTGCGCCAGCAGCGGCACGGCCCCGGCGTCGACGTGCAGCGTGACGCCCCCACCTTCCGCCAGGTGCAGCGCGTGGCCCAGCAGCCCGAAGCCCGTCACGTCGGTCGCGGCGTGAACCTCGCTTCTCAAGGGGCCGAGGTCCAACCGGTTGAGCGTTTTCATCGAGGTAATCGCCTCGGCCAAGTCGTCGTAGCCCAACTCGTCGTTTTTGAGCGCGCCCGCGAGCGTGCCGGTGCCGACGGCCTTGGTCAAGACGAGGGCGTCACCCGGCTGAGCGCCGCGGTTCGACCAGAGTGCGTCGGAACGCGCGAAACCGGTCACGCTGAAGCCGAGTTTGAGCGTGTCGTCGTCGATGGAGTGACCGCCGACCAGAAGTGCACCCGCCTCGTTGATTTTGTCCAGTGCACCCGCCATGAGCGCGCTCAACACCTCGGGCGGCAGCGTGTCCAGCGGGTAAGCCAGGATGGTCAGGGCGGTCTGCGGTTGCCCGCCCATCGCGAACACGTCGCTGAGCGCGTTGGCGGCGGCGACCGCGCCGAAGTCGTAAGGGTCGTCCAAAATCGGCGTGAAAAAGTCCAGCGTTTGAATCATGGCGACCTCGTCGCTGATTCGCCACACCGCCGCGTCGTCCAAGAAGTCGGTGCCGACGAGCAGATTGGGGTGCGTTTGCCGCGGCAGCGACGCGAGCAGCCGGGATAAGGTTCCGGCCGCAATCTTCGCGGCGCAGCCCCCCTTGCCGACGGTTTGGGTGAGCCGGACGGGCTTGTTTACAGCTGGGTCGAGGGCGTCTCGAGCCATGCGGCCAACTCCTCCTGGGTGCCCCGCGCGAGCACGGGCCGCGCGAGTTTTTGAACGCTTTTGCGGTAGAGCGGGTCGTAGTAGTCCTCCAGCAGCGTGCGGATGGTGGCACGGTGGGCGTCGGGCTCGAGCCAAGTGCCGCCCTCATACGCCTGTTTCAAGCTGAGGAGGCAGCTGTCGACCGGGGCGTTGCCGAGCCGGGGCCGCAGTTTGGTGAGGTTGGCGATAAGCCCCGAAAGCGTCGCCTCGGCACCTGCGGCTTGGGTCGCGCGGGCGATGTAGTCCCGAAAAATGCGTTGCACCCGGTCTTCCAGCGAGGTCTCGAGGACGAGCAGCGGCGCGGCCTGCATCGCTTCAAAAAGTGGCCCGGGCACCGAGCGCCGCCCCACGCTGCGCGACTCGTCTTCGACCACGAGAAGCTCGTTCGGGTTTAAGAGGAGTTGGGCGGCGAGACTGTTTTCAAAAGTCGCCTGGCTCGGTTGCGGCTCACCGCCCAACCCGAAGGCGCTGCCGCGGTGTGCCGCTTCGGCCTCGAGGTCTAAGATTTGCACCTCGGCACGGGCGCGCAACTTCGCCAACAGGTCGGTTTTACCCGCGCCTGTCAACCCGGTGACGACGAGCGTGCGTTTGCGTGCCAGCGTGGGCTCGAGGCTGTCCATCAAGTGACGCCGCAGCGCCTTGTAACCGCCCCGGACGCGCGGCACGTCCCGACTCGAGGCTTGGCCGATAAAGTCTTGGGCAAGCTGGCTGCGCAAACCGCCCCGCCAGCACATGACGGCGGTCGGCGACGCGGCGCAGACCTCACGCCACGCCTCGACGCGGCGCGGCAAGTCGTCGCGGGTGAGCGCCTCGCCCAGCTCAACCGCTGCCCTTTGTCCCGCCTCTTTGTAACGCAGGCCGACGCGGTGCCGCTCTGCGGTGCTCAGGATGGGCAGGTTGACCGCAAAGGGCAGCGCCCCCGCCGCAACCTCGACCGGCGCGCGCACGTCCAAAAGCCCGCGACTCGGTGTGCCCGCACCAGTCTGGAAGAGCGTAGCGGGTTCGACAAACTCCATCGTTTCAAGATAACGCGCCGCTCGGCCGCAGACCGTGTCGCATGGGCAAGAAAGTCCTGAGTCCCAGGTTGAAAGTGTTTTTGGTCCTTTTCGCTAGGCGCTTTTCACGCCGGTACGAGCGACACGTTGGGCACGGTGATGGTGACGCGCGTGCCCTCGCTGACCCGACTCACCACGTTCAGCTTGCCGCCGAACAGGTGCAGGCGCTCGCGCACGCTGGTCAGCCCGAAACCGGTCGACTGCGAGCGCGCCAACTGGTCGGTGTCGAAGCCGCGGCCTTCGTCGCGGATCTCGAGGGTGAGCCCGGCTCGCGCCTGCTGCACACTCAACCAGGCCCGGTCGGTGGCGGCGTGTTTGACCACGTTGAAAATCAGTTCGCGCGCGAGCGAGGCCAGCAGGACGCGGAGCGCGTCGTGGGGTACCTCGAGCCGTTCGGGACCGGTCAGCTCGACGCTCAGGCGGTAGCGCTCTTCGGCGCGGTTGGCGAGCCATCTCAGCGCCGACATGAGTTCGCCGTCCGCCAAAACCGGCATGTCGAGGTCGCTGGTGACGTTGCGGGCAACCCGGGCGGCGTCTTTGAGCTGCTGGTTGAGGGCCGCGAACGCTTCCGGCTCGGCGCTTCCGGCCTGAACTTGCTGCTCCAAACGTTTCAGCGAAAACTGCAACGCGAACAGGTCTTGCTGCAGCCCGTCGTGGAGGCGCTGGGCCAGCCGGTGCCGCTCGCGGTTCTCGGCCAGGGTGAGTTCACTGGTGCGGCGGCGCTCCAACTCGGTGAGTTCCCGAAAGCGGGTGACGTCGTTTTGCACGCCGAAAAAGTAAACGGCCTCCCCCTCGTCGTTGTGGATGGTGGTCAGGTAGAGTTCGTTCCAGAACATCGAGCCGTCTTTGCGGTAGTTGCGCAGCTCGACGCGCGTGTTGCGGCCTTCGAAAATCGCCGCGCGGAGTTCGGTGAGCCCGGGTTGGTCGTTGTCGTGGCCCTGTAAAAAGCGGCAGTTCCGGCCCACGACCTCGTCGTGGGCGTAACCGGTCAAGATTTCGAACTGTTTGTTGACGTAGACGAGCGGGTTGTCGGGCAGCCGCGGGTCGGTTATCGTCATGGTGTTGTCGGTCGCGTCGAGGACGCGGCGCAGCAGACCGGACACCTCGCCGCCCTGCTCTAACTCTAAAAGTTCGCGGCGGATGGCCTCGATTTTTTGACCTACAGTGCTCGGCAAAGTGTCGGGCATGTACAGTTTGCTCCCCTCGACAGTATACCTGAACCTGGTACAAAAAGCGCAGACCCCGTTTTAGTCGCTGTCTTGCTCGCCCAGGCTCACCACCCCGTCGGGCAGGGCGGCGAAGAGGCCGCGTCCCGGCCCCCGCGCCATGTTCAGCCCGCCCGTAAAGGTGCCGAAGGCCGGGAGCAACAAGCGCTCGCGCTCGAGCACGAAGCAGGGCAGCCGCAGCGCGTCGAGCGCGCTCTTCACCACAACGACGGGGTGCAGGTGGCCGTACAGACACGGCCCTTCGGCTTGGGGATGGTGGTAAAGCTTCACGCCGTCCACCTCGTGCCCTTCGGCCACCACGGTCATCCCCCAAACCTCGGGGACGCCGCCCGCGCGGCTGTCGTGGTTGCCCAACACGACGGTAATGTCGGCCGGGAAAGTTTTGCGCCACAAAGAGACCTCTCCGACGAGTTTTTCGGTAAGCCCGCTCCGCGCGTGTACCAGGTCGCCTAGTACATAGAGCCGGGTTGCGCCGGTCTGTTGTTGCAGCTCGTCCAAGCGCTCCAGGTCTTGCAAATGCCCGCTCGGCACGCCCACGCCGAAGCTCTGGAACGTCTCGGCCTTGCCGAGGTGACAGTCGGCGACGAGAAGCGTGTTCTGTGCAGGCCAGTAAACCGCCCTCGAGCCCAGCAGCTCCAACTCGGCCCCGCCGACAGTGACGCTTAAACTGTAGCCCACTGCTTCATCATCCGTTCCAAACGTGCGGCGAGGGTTTCGCTCGAGAGGTTCGCGCGCAGCCGGGTCACGACGAGAGGAAACCCGAGCGGCGTCGGGCGGCGCGGCGCGGTCCAGACCCAGGGCAGCGTTTCCAGTCGGGCAAGCGTCGTCTCGAGCCGGTCCATCTCCAACCGCGCCAGCACCTCCCGCTCGGCCTGGCGCAGCAGCAGGTGCTGCGGCTCGTATTCTTTGAAAACATTGTAGAGCGTCGCCGTGCTCACCTGGAGCTGCCGGTTCGTCTTGCGCGCGCCGGGGTAGCCCGTAAACACAAGACCCGCGACCTGCGCCACGCCCCGAAACTGCCGCCGCGCGAGTTCGCTGAGGTTGACGGCCTCGGTCAGGTCGGCTTCCAGGTTTTGCGAAGTGAGCAGGTCGGGCGTCAAAAGTTTTTCGAAGTCGTACCCCTTCGGCGCGAGCAGTTCCAAACCGTACTCGTCTACTGCAAAACTGAGCGTGCTGCTCTGCGCCCTCGTCAACCGCAGCGCGAGGAGCGCAGCCAAGCCTTCGTGAACACTTCTACCTTCAAAAGGGTACAAAAAGAGGTGCCGACCTTCGCGGGTGTCTACAAGCTCGAGCAGCAACTCACTTGAATTTGGCAACTTTGAAAGCCGCGCCTGCGTCTCCAACACCGGCCGCAGCGCGTCCCACTCGGGCGGCGGGTGTTCGGGGCCGCGCCCGAATTCATTCAGCACGTACGCGCCCAGCAAATGTGACAGCGGCAGCGCCTCGCCGGTAAACGAGGCGGTGACGGTGGTGGGCCGTTTGGACTTGCGCACCAGCGCGGTCATGTCCTGCACCGAGACGAACTCGAGCTTGTGCCCGCCGAACAAAAACACGTCGCCCGGCTTCAGGCGCGACACGAAATGTTCGTTCACCGAGCCGACCTTTTGACGGTTGGTGAACTTCAAAAACACGCTTGAATCGCTCGTAATCGTGCCGATGGTCAGGCGGTGCCGCCGCGCGAGCTTTTGACTGGCGATGGTGTAGCGCCCGTTTTCGCACACAACCTTGTGAAAGTCCGGATACGCCCGCAAACTGCGTCCACCGTGCCGAATGAAGTTGAGAACTTCGCCGAACTCCTCATCGCTCAAGTTCCGATACGCGACGCTGCCGCGCACCTCGGCCAACACCGCATCCGTAAACCCGTCGCCGCAGGCGAGCGTGACGAGGTGTTGGGCCAACACGTCGTAAGGTTTGGCGAGGGGGCGGCGCGGCTCGACCACGCGGTCGCGCAAGGCTTCGCGCAGGGCGTTGACCTCTAAAAGCTCGAGCGCGTTTGTCGGCACGAACCAAACCTCGCTCACGCCGCCGGGCGTGTGCGCCGAGCGGCCGGCGCGCTGCAACAGCCGCGCCACGCTCTTGGGCGAGCCGACTTGCACCACTTGTTCGACCGGCTGAAAGTCCACGCCGAGGTCCAAGCTCGAGGTCGCCACCACCAACCGCACCGCACCACTTTTCAGCCCCGCCTCGACGCGCTCGCGCACAGAGCGCTCGACGCTGCCGTGGTGCAGCGCGATGCCGGTTTCGTTGGGCAGCGCGTCGGCCAAAAACCGGTACCACCGCTCCGCCCCCCGCCGCGTGTTGGTGAAAATGAGGGTGGAGCGCTTCAAGTCCAAAACCTCGAGCAACGGCCCCACCATCTGAGCGCCCAAGTGTCCCGCCCACGGAAAGGTGCCGACCTTGTCGGGAAGAACACTCGTCAGGCGCGTCTCGCGCCGCAAGTCCGCGCGGACGATGCGGTAAGGCCGCCCCGCCCCGACCGCTGTCGCCCCCGCTTCTTCGGGATTTGCGAGCGTCGCCGAGAGCGCCCAGGTGCGCAGGTTTGGACGGAGACTGCGCAGTCGCGTCAAGCCCAGCTCGGTCTGCGTACCGCGCTTGCCGCCTAAAAGTTCGTGCCACTCGTCGAGCACGACGCCCTGGAGAGAAGAAAAAAACGCGCTCGAGCCCTTGTAAGACAGCAGCACGCTCAACGACTCCGGCGTGGTGATGAGGATGTCGGGCGCGTCGGCGAGTTGTTTACGCTTCGTCGTCGCCTTGGTGTCGCCGGTACGGCTCTCGACCCGCAGGTGGGGTGCGAGCCCGTCAAGCGCCCGCCGGACCGCCGCCTCGATGTCCCGCGCCACGGCGCGCAGCGGCGTCAGGTAAAGAAGCTTGAGCCCCTTCGTCGGCGCGTCCAGCATCTCCGCCACCGGCCCGAGCACGGCGGCGTAGGTTTTGCCCGCGCCGGTCGGGACTTGAACCAGGCCGCTTTCCCCGTCCAGGTACGCGGCCCAGGTCTCTTCTTGAAAATCGAGCGGCTTCCAGCCCTGCCCGGCGAACCAGGCGCGGACGGGCTCGAGGAGAGTCGCGTGCTCGAGTTGGTTACTCATGAGGAGCTGAGGAGAAAGTACCGAGGACCGAGTGAAAAGGACCGAGTAGAAAGTCAAAAGCCTTTGGGTTCCTACGCCCTTGCTTTGCTACCTCCCTCAAAAAGAGCCCCCGAGCCGAGCCGGTCATGCCTCGAGCAAGGCCAGCGCGGTCTCGAGCGTGTCGGCCTCCTCGGGCGGTTTGTCCTGCCGCCAGCGCAAAATGCGCGGGAAACGCACCGCCACGCCCGACTTGTGCCGTTTCGAGGCGGCGATACCCTCGAAGGCGAGTTCGAACACTTGCTCCGGCGCGACGCTTCGCACCGGGCCGAAACGCTCCAGGGTGTGCGCCCGAATCCAGCGGTCGAGCCGGGCGATTTCCACGTCGGTGAGTCCCGAATAGGCTTTGGTGAAGGGCACGAGTTCGTCGTCCCGCCACAGCGCGAAGGTGTAGTCGGTGAACAGGTTCGCCCGCCGCCCGGTGCCGGCCTGCGCGTAGAGCAGCACGGCGTCGAGGGTGTACGGGTCGACCTTGTGCTTCCACCACAGCCCCTTTCGCCGCCCGACGCGGTAGGGGCTGTCTTTGCGTTTGAGCATCAGGCCTTCGGCATTCACCTCTCGAGCCTGGGTGCGCAGCGCCTCGAGCTCGTCTAAATTCGCCGCTTTAAGCGTCTCGGTCAGGGTGACGCGCTCGAGCGGATGGGTTTCTAGGAGGTGCTCGAGCCTTTCCCGGCGGGTCTCCAACGGCAAGTCACGTAAATCCTGTCCCTCTTCCTCCAACAAATCATAGACGAGGTAGTGGGTCGGCGTCTCTGCAAGCACCTTCTCACCGACCTTTTTGCGGCCCAACCGCTTTTGCAAACTGTTAAAGGGAAGAGGTGTCGTTCCATCCCAGGCGACGATTTCACCGTCCAGCACGGTGCCGTCGGGCAGCGCTGAAAACGCCTCGGCGAGTTCGGGAAACTGTTTCGTGACGAGGTCTTCGCCGCGCGACCACAAGAACACTTTGCCCCCACGTTTGACCGCCTGGGCGCGAATGCCGTCCCACTTCCACTCTGTCTGGTAAGCGTGCAACCCGTCGTTGGCAATCGTACCCAGTTCGACACCGTAAGCGAGGAGAAACGGGTACGGCTGGCTGTCGCGCACGCCCTCGTGCTGCTCGTCACCGAGCGACACATAAAACTCGGGCGTAGTCGGAAAGTCGCCCATCAATCTGTGGGTTAGGACGGGCGCGTCCAGGTCCAGCGCCTCGGCGAGAGCGCGCACCACCAGCGTCGCCGCGACGCCGACGCGAAAACTGCCGGTCAAGATTTTGTGGAGGACGAACAGTTCCTCAAAGGGCAGCGCCGACCACCAGCTCAGGACGAGGTCACGCTTTTCCTCGTCGCTGGCCTTCGCAGCTTTAGAAATTTCCTCTTCCAACCAGACGTGCAGGGGCAGCTCGAGCCTTTCCCCCCGCGGCAGCGGGTTCGCGTTCAGCAGCAGCGCGACCGCCTCGGCCGTGTCGCCGACGTGGGCACCGGCGTCCTTGACGAGCCATTCGGGTAGGTCGCTTGTGCTCAGGTAAATTTCACGCAGCGCTCTCGAGGTCAGCGTTTTGCGGCGCAGCTTGCCGGTGAGGAGGTAGAGCGCCCAGACAGCATTTTCGGGTTTGGCGGTTTCGAAATAGGCGCGGAGCGCGGCGACTTTAGCGTTCGTCGCGGTGGTGCCGTCCAAGTCGGCGAACAGTTCGGCAAAGCGCTTCACGTGTCCGCACCCTCGCCTTCATACAGGTTGGCGAGAGGCTGGGCGTCGAGTCCGCGCGTTTCGCGCAAATAACGGGCCAGCACGTCGCTCTGGCCGTGGGTGGCGAAGACGGTTTGCGCGCCCGTCGCGTCGATGGTGTCGATAAGCCCGCGCCAGTCGGCGTGGTCGGACAGCACGAAGCCGCGCTCGTAACCGCGCCGCCGCCGGTTGCCGCGCACCTGCATCCAGCCCGAGGCGAACCCCGTTTGCGGCAGCTTGAAGCGCTTCATCCACGGCGAGCGGTGCGCCGAGGGCGGCGCGACGACGAGTTCGCCCGAAAAATCGAACCCCTTTTCCTCGTCGGTCACGTTTTTCGTCGGCAGCATCTCGATTCCCTGCTCGCGGTACAGCTCGGTGAGGCGGGCGACTGCGCCGTGAAGGTAAACCGGGCGGTCGGTGAAGCGAGTCAGCTCGGCCAACACGCGCTGCGCCTTGCCGAAGGCGTAACAAAACAGCAGCGAGGGCCGCTCCGGGTCTTGCGTCCACCACTCGAAAATACTTTTCGCCGTGGTTTCGGGCGGTTCCCAGGTGTAGACCGGCAAGCCGAAAGTTGCCTCGGTGATAAAAGTGGTGCAGGGAACAACCTCGAATGGCGCGCAGGTCGGGTCGGAGTCGCGTTTGTAGTCGCCGGACACGACCCACACATCGTCCCCCTGCTCGACCCGAATTTGCGCCGAGCCGAGGACGTGGCCCGCGGGGTGAAACGAGACTATGGTTTCACCCAGCTCGAGCCGTCCCCCGTACTCGACCCCCGTGATGTCGACGTCGCCCAAGCGCGCTCGCAAAATCGGCAGCGAGGCGTGGGTCGCAACGTAGCGCCTCGAGCCCGGCCGCGCGTGGTCGGCGTGGGCGTGGGTGATGAGGGCCAACTCGACCCCCTTGGATGGGTCGATGCTGAAGCCGCCGGAGGTGCAAGTCAGCCCGCACTCCGTGACTTTGATAAGTGAATTCGCCTTGTCAGCACTCGAGATGGCTGAGCCTCCTTCAGGTAACGAAGGCTCAGTGTAACGAAGACAGGGTCACCCCCTCAGGAGCCGACCTCACGCTTTGGGTTGGTACCGAGCTGAGCGCCACACCCCCACTTCTACGGCACCCAGTCCTCGGGGCGCTCGCCGAGCCCCAAGCGCCACGCTACCGCCGCCGCGACGCGCGTTCCGGCGCGACCGTCGCCGTAGGGATTGCGCTTTTGGCGCATCGCGGTACGTTTTTCAGCGTCGCCGAGCAGCTCGAGCAACACCTGTTCGACCGTTTCCGGGTCGTTGCCCGCCAGCCTGAGCGCACCGACCTCGACTCCTTCGGGCCGCTCGGTCACGTTGCGCAGCACGACGACCGGCACGCCCAACGCCGTTCCCTCTTCCTGAATCCCGCCCGAGTCGGTGATGATAAGTTCCGAGGCGCGCCACAGCGCCAGGGCGGACAAATAATCGTAAGGCTCTTCCAACAGCACGTTGTCCATGCTAGAGAGCGGCGGCCACACGGCCTCGCGCACCGCCGGGTTGAGGTGGACGGGGTAGACGAAGGTGTACTCGGGATGCGCCCGCGCCGCGTTGGCGACGGCTCGAGCCAAACCCGCCATGACGGGCAGGTTCTCGCGGCGGTGCATCGTCACGCCGACGAGTTTGGTTTTCGGGAGGTGTTCGGGCAAGTGGGCGTGCTCGAGCAGCACCTGCACCGCGTCCACCGCGGTGTTGCCGGTGACGACGAGGGTGTTTGAAAGCTTGCCCTCGTTCAGAAGATTCTGCTTGGCCCACGGCGTCGGGGCTAAGTCGAGGTCGGTGAGGACGGCCGTGAGGCGGCGGTTGGCCTCTTCTGGAAACGGCTCTTGCAAACTGAACGAGCGCAAACCCGCCTCGACGTGGGCGACCGGAATACCCTCGTAAAATGCGGCCAGCGCCACCGCAAAGGTCGTCAGGGTGTCGCCGTGGACGAGCACGTAGTCCGCGTTCAGTTCGCGCAGTTTGCGCGCCGCTTCGGGAACGATTCGGCTCAGCAGAATCGGCAGGGTTTGGCGGGCGCTCATCACGTTGAGGTCGGCGTCGGGCGTCAGGTTGAACAGCTCTAAAACTTGGTCGAGCTGTTCGCGCTGTTGGCCGGTGACGAGGAGAAGCGGCTCTACGCCCGCCTGCGCCTGCAGCGCGGTAACGACCGGGGCCATCTTCGTCGCCTCGGGCCGGGTGCCGAAGGCGACACAGACACGCTTCACCCGTGCCTCACCTAGTCGCCGATGCCCAAGGTTTCGCGCCGCACTTCGGCCAGGCGCAACACGCAGACCGCGAAGATGAGCAGCACCGTCGCCGTCACGGTGAGGTACATCAAAACCGGCGGCGTCCGCGACAAAATCATGCCCAAGGTGCCGAGGGCCAGCGTCGCCAGCCACAAACTGACCACCGCCAGCCGCGATGAACCGCTGCGCACCCGCAGGATGTCGTGGAGGTGGTCGTTGCCCGCTATGGCCGGGTTGATACCTCGAGACAAGCGCCGCAGGGTCACTTGCGTGATGTTCACGACCGGCAACGCCAGCACTAGAATCGGCGTGGCGACGGTGACGGCGGCCGTCACCTTGAGCGCGCCCAACACGCTCACCGCGGCCAGCACGTAGCCCAGCATGTACGCGCCCGAGTCGCCCATGTAGATTTTGGCGGGCGTGAAGTTGTGCCGCAAAAAACCCAGCGCCGACCCCGCCAAGGCTGACAACAGCAACACCGCCGCGCCCCGGTCGGGAAACTGCACCGCGACGGCGAGGAGGCTGAGGCTCGAGATGGCCGCAATCCCCGACGACAACCCGTCCAGCCCGTCGATAAAATTAAATGCGTTGGTAAAACCCACAATCCACACCAGCGTCACCACCACCGCCAGCACTTCGGCAATGCCGGAGAGGTACACATAATTGCTGTCGGCGAACAGCCCCACCTCGCCGAAATAGTTGGTGATGTATTCAATCTTGACCCCGTTGACGACCAGAATTCCCGCCGCCACGAACTGCGAGGCGAGTCGCATGAGCGAGGGAACTTCCCACATGTCGTCCATAAATCCGACCAGCGTCATCAGCGAGCCGCCCAGGACGATGGCTAGGAGTTCCACGCGGTACTGCTCGAGCAGCGCGGGTTGAAAAATACTGGCGAGGAGCAGCGCCACCAAAAAGCCGCCCAAAATTGCAATCCCGCCGATGTTGGGCACGGCCCCTGCGTGCAACCGCCGCCCGCCGCCCTCCTGCACCGCGCCGATGCGCAGCGCAAAGGCGCGCACCTGCGGCACGAAAAACGCCACCCCGACGAGCGCCGACACGAACGACACGCTCACCAGCCAGAAATAACTCATCACCCCTTGCACGGCCCTATTTTAAGCCGTAGGCGTGTGGGTTTGTAAAGCCGGAGGAACTTTCAAACTGCTCAGCGGGCCGGTTTGGACTTTTTCCTGTAAAGAATTAAAGCTCATAACCACAGGGGAGAAGGATTTTCTTAACCTCGTCCAGTTTTTCTTGAAAATCTTGGATAAGGCGATTGGAAGTTGGAAGACGCGCTCGCTGCGCATCCTCAAGCACGTTTTCGTCTTGCATACCGGTGTAGTGGGAAAGCAGTTGCACAAGCTCGAAGTCGCTGAGCGATTCGCCGAGTACGGTGACGAGTGGACGATAGAGCAACCGCAGTATACCTTCGGGGAACGCACACTCCAGCATCCTGTAGAAGTTTTGCAGATTCTCAGGCAAAGCGTTCACGTCGTTTTTGAAAGACTTGTAGTACCCCGCGTTGAGCGACTGAAGTGTTACCAAAGCTGCTGCACACTCTTGCCGCAGCTCTTCCTCGGTAGCTTTGTTTGGGTTGATCCAAGGCATATCACTGATGGTGTCTATAGTGGTATATATGCTGCTCAAGGTACGTTCCTCTTCGACCGCACCAAAGGAGTCATCACTTTTGTAGAGCCTGTAGTATTTGCCTGCAAACTCCTCAAAAGTTAATTTGTCAGCCAGAAATGACGCTATGAGCTTTATGTAAGGTGGCAATCGATCGGGCATCATGCTAATCCTGTCGCTACAGCTTTCCTTTGACGGTAAGTTTTCTGTTTTTGTCTTCCATTGAGAAAATTACACAACCGCTCGAGCCCCTCACCCTACAACCCAAGCTACCGCGTCCCGTAAATCCGGTCGCCCGCGTCGCCCAAACCCGGCACGATGTAGCCCTTTTCGTTGAGGTGGTCGTCCAGCGCAGCCAGCAAAATAGGCGTGTCCGGGTGAACTTTATGCACCGCCTCCACCCCTTCCGGCGCGCCGATGATGCAAAGCAAACGCGGCGTCGTCACGCCCAAGTCTTTCAAAATGCTGAGGGCGGCCACCGCGCTGCCGCCGGTCGCCAGCATCGGGTCGAGGACGAACACCTCGCGCTCGGCGATGTCGGAAGGCAGTTTGCGGAAATACTCGACCGGCAGCAGGGTGTCGTGGTCGCGGTACAGCCCGATGTGGCCGACTCGAGCGCTCGGCACGAGGTTCAAAATACCGTCGAGCATGATGAGTCCGGCCCGCAAAATAGCGACGAGGGCGAGTTTTTTACCGGCGAGCCGCTTGCCCTGGGCCAGCGCCACCGGCGTCTCGACCTCGGCGTCTTCCAGCGGCAGGTCGCGCATCGCTTCGAAGGCCATGAGCATCGTGACCTCTTCGCAGAGCGCGCGAAAGTCGCGGACATTCGTCGCCACGTCGCGGAGGATGGAGAGTTTGTGCTGGATGAGCGGGTGGTCCATCACGGTCACGTCGGCTCGAGGTGTTGCAGCGTTCTGGGTCATGGTCACAAGGCTACCATTCGGGCTGGGAGGCTTTGAAGACGGCTCGAGCGGCGGAGGCAAAAGCTGTTCGTCATTCGTTGTTAGCGAAGTCAGAGGCTGGCTCTCAACGCTCTTCTACCGATAAACCTGCCACTCCGGCTCGTTCTCGAACGCCCAGCGGTAGTAGTCGCGGCCCTGCAACGCGCTCGCGGCGGCTCCGTCGACGATGACCTTGCAGTTCGGGTGCAGTTGCAAGGCGGTCGCACTGATCATGGCGGTAATCGGGCCTTCGGTGGCTTTGGCTAGAATGCTCGCTTTCTTTGCCCCCGTTACCACCATCACGATTTCGCGCGCTTCTAAAATGGTGCCGACGCCCATCGTCAGCGCGCGCCGCGGTACCCGGTCAGCGCCGCCGAAGAAGGCGGCGTTTTGCTCGCGGGTAACAAGCGTCAAGGCTTTTTCGCGGGTGCGCGACATCAGCGACGACAGCGGCTCGTTGAAGCCGATGTGCCCGGCCTCGCCTAGCCCCAGCAATTGCAGGTCGATGCCGCCCGCCAGGGCAATCTGCGCCTCGTAACGCCGCGCCTCGGCTTCCAAGTCGGGGGCGGTGCCGTCGGGCAAAAAAGTATTTTCGGGCTTCAGGTCGACGCGCTCGAACAGGCGCTCAAACATGTAGGCGTGGTACGAGCGCTCGTCGCTCGGCGCTAAACCGACGTACTCGTCTAAGTTGAAGGTGCGGCACTCGGAGAACTCGAGCCCTTCTTCGTGCAAGCGCGCCAGCTCGTCGTAGACGCTTTCCATCGTCCGGCCGGTAGCGCAGCCCAAGACCAGGTCGGGTTTGGCGTGCAGGCGGCTGGCGACGACGGCTGCGGTGAGTTTGGCGGCTGCGGCGGCGCTGTCTTGGATGAGGATTTCCACGGTTCAAACCTCTTTCGTTGCGGACGTTTGCCGCGCCAGCTCGAGCGCCAGTCGCGCCGCCGCGCGCACGGGTTCGGAGGGGACGGTCTCGAGACCCGTACCCTGCGGCAGAGCCGCGCGCAGCGCCTCGGTCAACACCGGGCTCAACTTTGAAATGCCACCGGTGAAGGCCACGGGGAGCGGTCTGCCGACGCGCTGCAACACGGCCACAGCGAGCCGCGCGAGTTCTTGGCCTGCCCGCGTCAAAATCGTGACTGCCGCGTCGTCGCCTGCTCGAGCAGCTTCGGCCACCGCGGGCGCGAGCGCGGCGACCCGGCTGCGCCCGCCGCCGTAAACGGTCTCGATAACGTCGTCCCAGTGGTCGCTGCCGAGGGCGTCGTAAATACCCTGTGCGAGCGGCGTGTCGGCAGGATAGCCGAGTTCGTCGAGCAGGCGAAACGTTTGCCGGATGCCTTGCTGCCCAATCCAAAAGCCCGCGCCCGCGTCGTCGATGAGGTAGCCGTAGCCGCCCGCGCGCACGGTCTCCCCGCCCGCCGTCACGTGGTAACCGACGCTGCCCGTCCCCGCGTAGAGCAGCACGCCCGCGCCGGGTAGGAAGGCGCTGGCGTAGGCGATGTGCAGGTCGTTGTCGAACAGGATGCGTTTATGGGGCAAACCCGACACCTCCCGCGCTCGAGCTTGGAACAGTTCAGCCGCCGCGGTGCCGCCGTGCAGCCCGGTAATACCGCCGACCACGGCGTCCGGCCGGGCGATATGCGAAGCTGCTCTAAGCAGTTCGGCGAGCCGTCCAAGGTTTTCCTCTTTTCCTTCGGGCGTAAACACGTGGCCGGTCAACGGCCCGAGCGTGCCGCGGCCCAGCTCGAGCCCGGTATCCTCCAGCAACAGCCACCTCGTGCTCGAGCCGCCCGCGTCGATGCCGAGCCCGACCACTTAAACGACCTTTCTGCCGGCGACGTAGACCTCGAGAACCTGCAAGTCCTCGTCCAACACCACGATGTCGGCCCGTTTGCCGGGTTCCAAAACACCCCTGTCGCTCAAACCCATATACCGTGCGGGCGTCTGCGCCAACAGGCGGCCGGCTTGCACGACGGACAATCCTGCGCTGACCGCGTTGCGCAGCGCCTGGTCGAGCGTCAACACGCTCCCGGCCAAAGTCCCGTCGGGCAAGCGGCCCACCCCGCCGGACACCGTGACCTTTTGCCCGCCGAGTTCCGTCTCGCCCGCCTCGAGCCCACACGCGCGGATGCTGTCGGTGACGAGGTGTAAGCCCATCGGCTTGGCGGCGAACGCCGCCAAAAAGCTGCCTTCATAAACGTGGTGGGTGTCGAAGATAATTTCGGCGTAGCTTGCCGGGTCGGCCAGCGCCGCGCCGACGGCACCGGGTGCGCGGCTTTCCAGCGGGCTCATGGCGTTGTAAAGGTGGGTAAAACCCGCCGTACCGCCCGCGTCGCGCACGACTTTTGTGAAGGCTCGAGTCGTTTCGTAGTCCGCCACCGTGTGCCCCACGCTCACCCGCACGCCCGCTGAGGCGAAGGTTTGTGCCGCTTCAAGCGCCCCCGGCAGTTCCGGTGCCAGCGTGACGAGCGAGACGACATCAAGCTCGAGCACCTCTTCGACACGTTCCTGCGTGGGCTCGAGGACAAAGCTCGGCTGCGCCCCGAGCCGTTTCTCGCTGATGAAGGGTCCTTCTAAATGAGCCCCCGGAACGTCCGGCAGGTTGGGGTCGTTCATTTCGCGCACTTCCCGCACACCTTTCAGCGCAGCCAAAACTTTTTCCCAAGGATTGGTAATCGTCGCCGGGTAGAGCGTGGTCGTGCCGTGCTCTAAATGAAAGCGGGCCAACGCGCGCACGCCCTGGGGGCCGTCCATCGTGTCGCCGCCGTTACCACCGTGGAGGTGCGTGTCGATAAAGCCGGGCAGCAGGTAAGGCCCACCGCCCCGCTTCGGGGTGACCTCTTCCACTGTGGTCCCAAAAGTGATTTCGCCCGCGCGCACGCCCGACGGTGTCACCAAGCGGCCTTGTAAACGCGCCATTCCCCCACCTTCCTCGAGGCGATTGTATACCACACCTATACCAAAAGCGGCTTTTGTTGGAGGTCTTCTTGTTCCATCAGGGGAGGCTTGGATGAACCGAAAGCCCAACGGGTGTGACGTCGTTGAAAAAGCGTTTGGCGCGAACTGTAGGGCTCAAGTGCTCGTTTCCCAGTCCTCGAGTCCAAGGCCCGGCACCCGCTCGAATTCGCGGGTGTTGTGCGTGACCAGGGTCAGCTCGTGGGTCAGGGCAATCGCGGCAATCATCAAGTCGTTGGGGCCGATAAGCTGGCCTCTGCGCCTCAGGTCGGCGCGTAAAGTTCCGTAAGCTTTGGCACAGGCATCGTCAAAAGATAGAGAAGCGAAGGGGCGGCAAAAACGCTCCACATTGGCGAGGTTTTTCGCGACCGCCGCACCGGCTCGAGCACCGTAATAGAGTTCGGCCTTGACAACCGAACAAAGGCACAACTCAGTCGCAGCGTAGTGTTTGAAACGGCTGACGACGGCAGCATTGCTTTTGAGAACGCCGACGCAGACGTTCGTGTCGAGCAGGTACACTACAGGGGGTCTCGCTCTTCTAACGGCAAGTCTTCGGGCTCTTCGAAGTCGCCGACCCAACTGCCGACGACCTCCTCGAAGTATCCTTCCGGCCAGCCCGTCGGCGTTTCACGTTGGACTATCTCGGCCAGGTATTTGGACAAGCTCATCTTCCTGGTTTTGGCCTGCTCACGCAAACGCTTTGCTACTTCGTCGGGTACGTAAAGATGGAGTTGCGGCACCGGTCACCTCGAAGTTCAAAATAACACATACTTCACATACACTTCGTCAAATTGTTTCTTTTGGTTAAATCGTTTTCGGAGGCGTTGCAACCTGTCACCTCGGCCGCTCCGTATGCCTTGACCGTGTTGACCTCAACATGCTACAGTTCGCATCGTTATAGCCTTTTCTGCATAAAAATCCGCGGAGGGCTTTTGCAACGGACCTAACGGACAAAGTCAAGAGCGGGAGTTGATGAGCCTGTGCGGGCGAGGGTGGGTTCGTCGGCAGTTCGACTCGAAAGGTGAAGCGAATGATTCACGGACGATACACAGCGAGAAGCGGGTCGTGTGGGTTTGCCCAATTCATACCGCTTGAAAAGCTCGAGCGGTGTTAGAAGCGGTAGCGCCCGAAACCGAGCCTTACGAGGCGGCCCGGCTGCGGCAGGCGAGCTTGCAGGACGTGGGCGCGTTGGTGACGCTTTACGCTCGAGCCCGCGAGCACAGTGCCGAGACGCCTGCGACGATGCGCGAATGGCTCGAGCACGGCGGCGCGCTGTTGCTGGAAAACCGTGCCGGCGAGGTGATTTGCGCCCTGCGCTGGCGTGAAGGCGGGGTGGGTTGGCACTTGGACCGCGTCGCGACGCTGCTCGAGGCGCGGTCGCAAGGGTACGGGCGCTGGCTCATGACCAAGGTCGAAGCGTTGGCGATTCGCACCAACATTCCCACCCTCAGCCTGACTTTGGACACCGTGCGCGACGACCTGACGAACTACTACCGGCGCATGGGCTACCGGGTTACCGAGCAGACGGCTCGGGAGGTCACCTTGGAAAAGCGGGTCGGGGGGATGTGGCAGTACCAGCGGTGAGGAACATCATTCTTCGTCGTACAGATATTTGTCATGGTTTTCTGCAAGGTCGGCAGGGGTGTCTCGTCAAACGTTTTGTACTTAGCGAAAAATGGGTCACGTTCTGCAGGTTTAATTAGAACACGTTCCTCGAGTAGTTCACGAGCAAACTCCTCTAACGAGACGCCTTCTTCACGTGCTAAGGTCTCGGCGCGGGTTTTAAGCTCGAGGAGTAAGGTGATGTCTAGGTGTTCCATAACGTGTCTAGCATAGCGCAGCCGCTACTCATGCCTGCCCCTCGAGTCCCGCCTTCAACCCTTCCCGGAGTTTTTTGATGTCCTCGGCGAGGGCGCTCACGAACACTTCGTCAAAGCCGCTGAACAGCTCACGCAGCCAGCGCTCGTGTTGCACCGCCATCTTTGCAAACAGGGTTTTGCCCTCGTCGGTTAAGGTGATGAGGTAGACGCGGCGGTCGCCTGGGGACGGCTCGCGCCGCACGAGCCCGTCCCGGCTCAAGCGGTCGACCAGGCCGGTGACGTTGCCGTTCGAGACCATCAACAGTTGCGAGATTTCGGTCATCGTTCTGGGCGCGTCGTCTCGAGCGATTTCACTCATCAGGTCGAACTGGGCCAGGGTCACGTCGAAGTGCTCACGCAAGCGACTCCTGAGATGGTTTTCGATAAAGTTGGCGCTGCCGAGAAGGCGCAGCCACAGCCGCAAAGCGGTTTTGTCGGGTTTGCTGAGGACTTCGGGGGCCACGTTTGTCAGTCTCCTTGTTCCACCAGCAGGGCGTCGGCCTGTTGCAAGGTTGCCTCGCCAGCCGCTCCTACTTCGTCAACCTCGACCGCGTGGCTCGGCGGTCTCGCTTTGAGCCGCAACTCCCTGGTCGCCTCGTTCTCGCGCTCGGCGATTCGGAAGGCCTGCGCCTTGCCGGTGAGGTACGGCTTCGGCCAGGGCTGAGGCTTGTAGCCGTAGTGCGCGGCGGCGTGCAGCGTGAAGTAGGGGTTGGCTAAGTGCGGACGCGCCAGCGCGACGAGGTCGCTACGGCCCTGAAGCAAAATCGTGTTCACCTGGTCCGGCGTGGTGATGTTGCCGACCGACATGGTGGCAATCCCGACCTCGTGCCGCACCCTGTCGGCGAAAGGCGTTTGATACATGCGTCCGTAGACGGGTTTTTGGCCCGCGACCGTTTGCCCGGTCGAAACGTCGATAAGGTCGGCTCCGGCTTCTTTCAACAAGCGCGCGGCCATCACCAGGTCGTTGCCGGACAGTCCGCCGGGTGCCCAGTCGGTCGCGGACAGGCGCACCGACATCGGCTTGTGCTCGGGCCAAACCTCACGGCAGGCGTTGAAGACCTCGAGCGGAAACCTCATCCGGGCTTCGATAGGGCCGCCATACTCGTCTTTGCGCCTATTCGTCAAGGGTGAAATAAAACTGGCGAGGAGGTAGCCGTGGGCCATGTGAACCTCGAGCATGTCGAAACCCGCTTCGTCGGCGTGGCGCGCGCTGCGCACAAAGTCGTCCACCACCTTGTCCATGTCGGCGCGGCTCAGCTCTTTGGGTTCCTGGCTCACGTCCTCCAGGTACGGCACCGACGAGGCCGAATAGACGGGCCAGTTGGCCTCGGGCAGCGGGTGGTCCATCCGCTCCCAGCCGACCTGCGTCGAACCCTTGCGGCCCGCGTGGCCGAGTTGCATACACAGCTTGGACTCGGTGTGCTCGTGGACGAATCTCACGATGCGCGTAAAGGCGTCCCGCTGCGCCTCGTTCCACAACCCGGTACAGCCCGGCGTGATGCGCGCTTCGGGCGAGGGGCAGGTCATCTCGACGAAGACGAGACCCGCGCCGCCCACCGCGCGACTCGTGAGGTGCTGAAAGTGCCAGTCGTTCGGCAAACCGTCCACGGCGGAATACTGCGCCATCGGCGAGACGACGACGCGGTTCGTAAGGGTCATGTCGCGCAGTTGAAAAGGTGTGAACATCGGCGGGGTGTCGTCTTTGACCTCGAAGCCTTTGTCCCGCACCTCTTCCAAAAAGTCCTTCTGGACCCGCTCGACAAACCCCTTGTCCCGCAGCAGCAAGTTCTCGTAGGTAATCTGCTTCGAACGCGACATCACCCCGAAGGCGAACTGTTCGGGCGACATTTCGAAGTAGCGCTCCATGTTCTCGAACCACTGCAGCGAAACGTTGGCGGCGTGCTGCGTTTTCTCGACCTCCTCGCGGCGGTCGGTGTCGAAAGCGGTGAGCGCGTCGGCGACTCTATGATGTTCGCGGAGGGCGTTGAGCAGCGCCACCGCGTCCTCCATCGCCAGCTTCGTACCCGAGCCGATGGAGTAGTGCGCCGTCGCCTTGGCGTCGCCGAGCAGTACGAGGTTTTTATGAATCCAACGCGCGTTTTTCACCGTCGGAAACTGCCGCCACAGCGAGCGGTTGATTAAGAGAGGATGACCGGCCAACTCCTCGGCAAAGATTTCCTCGATTTCGGCAGCATACTCGGCCTCGGTCATTTCACCAAAGCCGAGCTTGCGGTGCGTTTCGGGCGACATCTCGATAACCCAGGTGCTCCGATTCGGCTCGTACTGGTAAGCGTGTGCCAGGACAACGCCCGCGGGTGTCTCGCGGAAAAAATACTTGAAGGCGTCGAGTTCCCGCGTCGAACCCAGCCAGCAGAACATGTCCTGCCCCAGGTCTACCTCGGTGCCGAAATGACCCTCGAGCGCGTCACGGATTTTACTGTTGATGCCGTCGGCGGCGACGATTAAGTCGCTGTCGGCGAAACGGGACAGGTCGGCGGGGTCAACCTCATGATTAAAGATGAGGTTCACGCCCAACTCGCGGCAGCGGTCTTGCAATAAGAGGAGAAGCGACATCCTCGAGCACCCCGCAAACCCGTTGCCCGCACACCTCAGCACATGGCCCTTGTAATGCACGTCCACATCGTCCCAATAGGCGAAGTTGCGGCGAATCGCCTTGTACGAAGGCGCGTCGTAGTCCCTGAACACGCCCAAGGTCTCGTCCGAAAAAACCACGCCGAAGCCGAAGGTGTCGTCGGGTCCGTTGCGTTCAAACACGGTCACGTCGTAACTCAGCCATTCTTTTTTGACGAGCAGCGCGAAGTAAAGCCCGCCCGGCCCGCCGCCGATAATGTTTACTTTCACGCTGTCGCCTCCCGCTCTCGCAACACGAAACGCTGCACTTTACCTGTCCCGGTGCGGGGCATCTCGTCTATAAACTCGACGGCCCTTGGATATTTATACGGCGCGATGGTGGCTTTGACGTAGTCCTGAAGCTCTTTCACCAGCTCGTCGCTCGAGGTGTAGTTGTCGCTCAGTACGATGAACGCCTTGACGATGTGGCCCCGAGTTTCGTCCGGCACGCCGACCACGGCGCACTCGAGCACCGCCGCGTGTGTGAGCAGCGCGTCCTCGACCTCCGGCCCGGCGATGTTGTAGCCCGAAGAGATAATCATGTCGTCGGCCCTCGACTGAAACCAAAAATAGCCGTCTGCATCTTCCAGATAAGCATCCCCGGTGAGGTTCCAACCGTCCAGCACGTACTCCTGTTGTCGCGGGTCGGCCAGGTAGCGGCAGCCGGTGGGGCCGCGCACCGCGAGGCGGCCTATTTCGCCCACGACGCGCTCGCCCTTTTCATCAACGACCTTGGCCTCGTAACCCGGCACCGGTTTGCCCGTCGCGCCGGGGCGGATGTCGTCGCCGGATGCGGAGATGAAAATATGCAGCATCTCGGTCGCGCCGATGCCGTCGATAAGTTTTATTCCGGTCGCCTCATGCCAGGCGTCGAAGGTCGCTTTGGGCAGGGTTTCCCCAGCCGAGACGCACTTTTTGAGGCTGCTGAGGTCGCGCCCCTCTTCCAGCATCATCCTGTAAGCGGTCGGTGAGGTAAAGCAAACCGTCGGCCTCACTTTTTCGATGGCGGCGGCGAGGTTGGAGGGTGAAGGGGCCTCGAGCAAGTACACGCTTGCCCCCACCCGCAGCGGAAACCACACCAGCCCGCCCGTCCCGAAGGTAAAGGCGAGCGGCGGTGAGCCGATGAACAGGTCGTCAGCTTCGGGCTCGAGGATGTGGCGCGGGAAGAGGTCGCAAACGGCTAAGATGTCGCGGTGAAAGTGAACCGTGGCTTTTGGGTCGCCGGTCGTGCCGGAGGTGAAGGCGATGAGGCAGGGGTCGTCCGCGGCGGTGTCCACGGCGTCGAAACTCGGGGGCTGTTTAGCCATGAGGGTCTCGAGTTCGCCGGAGCCATAAAAGTAAAGGGTGTGCTCGAGTTCTCCGCACGCTTCAAAAGTGCGGGCCATCTCATCTTTCAAGCGTTCGTCGCAGAGCGCCAAACGAACCTTCGCCTTTTTCACCATATAGCTCAGTTCTTTGGCGCGCAGCAGCGGCATCGTCGCCACCACCACGCCGCCCGCCTTGAGAACCGCGAAGTAGCAGGCCACCATCATCGGGTTGTTCGCCGCGCGCAATAGCACCCGCTCGCCGGGGATAAGGCCGAGTTCGTGGGCAAGGACGTTGGCGATGTGGTCAACTCGTTCTTGCAGGTCTCGATACGTCCAGGTCACCTCGTCGCTGCGGATGCAGGGACGCTCGCCCCAACCTTTTTTCACAGCCTCGTCTACCAGTTCTGCCGCGACGTTGAGCCTGTCGGGATAGCCGAACTCCTCCAGGTTGATAAAGTCCGGCCACTGTTCCGGCGGCGGCAAGTTGTCGCGCACGAAGGTATCTTTAGGGGCTGTGGCGTCAGACACGACTCAGTCACCTCCAAAAAGAGAAAAGAGCATGGCTACGAAGTTTCCTTCCCGTCGCTGTACGCCTTTAAAGTCTGCTTGGCAATAATTTGCTGTTGCACTTCCGACGCGCCTTCGTAAATCCGCAAGGCGCGCACCTCGCGGTACAAGCGTTCGACGGTTTCGCCCCGCCTCACGCCGCGCCCGCCGTGGAGTTGGACGGCGGCGTCCACGACGCGCTGCGCCGCTTCGGTCGCGTAAAGTTTCGCCATCGAGGCTTCACGGGAGACGCGCTCCTGCACGCAGTCTTTGGTCCAGGCGGCGCGGTAGACGAGCAGGGCGGAAGCGTCTATCTCGAGCGCCATGTCAGCGATTTTGGCCTGAGTCAGTTGCATGTCGGCTAAGGGCGCGCCGAACAGGTGTCGTTCGGTCGTGTGCGCCAACGTTTCTTGCAGCGCCCGCCGCGCGAAACCGAGCGCCGCCGCGCCCACGGTCGAGCGGAACACGTCGAGGGTCGCCATCGCCACGTTGAAACCGCGACCCGCCTCGCCAACGAGTTTGCACGAGGGGACGCGGCAGTTCTCGAACACCAGCCGCGCCAGAGGGTGCGGCGCGCTGGCCTCGATGCGCTCGGCGACGCGCAGCCCTGCCGTCCCTGCATCGACGATAAACGCGCTCAAGCCCTTCGCCCCCGCCGCTTCCCCGGTGCGTGCAAAAATGAGGTAAAAGTCAGCAATACCGCCGTTAGAAATCCAGGTTTTTTCGCCGTTCAGCACGAACGTGTCCCCGTCCCACTCGGCTGTCGTCGCCAGCGCGCTCACGTCCGAACCCGCCTCGGGTTCGGAGAGGGCGAAGGCGGCGATTTTTTTGCCCTTCGCCACGGCGGGAAGATACGCGGCCTTTTGTTCGTTTGTGCCGAACAAGCTGATGGGGCCACTCCCCAAACCTTGCATCGCAAAGGCGAAGTCCGCCAGCCCGTTGAAACGCGCTAAAGTCTCGCGGCTCAGGCAGAGCGTACGCACGTCGAGCTTACCCTCGGTTGATGTGCAGGGCTCGAGCCACCCTCCCGCTCCCAACGCCTTCACCCAGGCGCGAACACTGGCGTCAACATCGTCACCATGAGGAATTTCGGCGGCGGTTTGTGCGGCCCAAGGCTCGAGCCCCTCCGCGTGTTGCCTATGTGTACCGTCAAAAAAAGGCCAGGCGAGAAAGGTGCGGTCAATACCGGTCATAGGGGCGACTTTCATCTCAGAGTTCACTCTAGTTCCCCTCGAAAACGGGTTTTTTCTTCGCTGCGAACGCCTCGAACGCCCGCACAAAATCCTCCGTCTGCATACAAAGGGCCTGCGCTTGCGCCTCGGCTTCGATGGCCTGCTCCACGCTCATGTTCCACTCCTGGTTGAGCATCGTTTTGGTCATGCCGTGCGCGAAGGTCGGGCCTTGAAGAAGACGGCGCACTGTGTCTTGGGCCTCCCCGAGCACTCCGGCCTCGCAGACCCGGTTGTAAAAGCCCCACCGCTCACCCTCCTCGGCGCTCATGCTGCGGCCCGTGAACAGGAGCTCGGCGGCGCGGCCCTGACCGATGATGCGCGGCAGAATCGCGCAGGCTCCCATATCACACCCTGCCAAGCCCACCCGCACGAACAGGTAGGCGACTTTTGCATCCTTTGTCCCGTAGCGCAAATCGCACGCCATCGCTATCGCCGCGCCCGCCCCGACGCAAACCCCGTCGATGGCGGCGACCACCGGTTGCGGGCAAGCGCGAATCGCTTTGACCAGGTCGCCGGTCATGCGGGTGAAAGCGAGCAAGTCTTTCATGCTGCTCTTGGTCAAGGGGCCGATGATTTCGAACACGTCGCCGCCCGAGCAAAAGTTGCCGCCCGCCCCGGTGATGACCACACCCTTCACGTCGTCGCTGTAGGCCAAGTTGCGAAACAGGTCGCGCAGTTCGGCGTAAGACTCGAAGGTGAGCGGGTTTTTGCGCTTGGGGCGGTTGAGGGTGAGCGTGGCGAGGCCGTCGTCGACATCCCACAAGAAATGCTCGGCCTGGTAGCTTGCCAAGCGCATATCGGTCAGGGTGAGGTTGTGTTCGCTCACGTCCCTTCCTCCGGTATCACCGCGGTGGCTTCGATTTCGACCTTGGCCCGGTCTTCCATCAGCGCGGCGACTTGCACCATCGCCATCGCCGGGTAGTGCTTGCCAAACGTCTCGCGGTAGGCGCTGCCGATAGCGGCAAGGTTGGCGTGGTACTCGCGCTTGTCGGTGATGTACCAGGTCATGCGGACGACGTGCTCAGGCTTCGCCCCGGCCTCGGCGAGCACGGTAACGACGTTTTGAAGGGTTTGCCGCGTCTGGTCGGCCAAGGTGTCGCTCTCGAACTCGCCCTTGCTGTTCCAACCGATAAGCCCCGCCACAAAGACCAGCCGCCCTTTCGCCACCACCCCGTTTGAGTAACCCTTCGGCGCGGGCCAACCCAACGGTTGAAGTATCTGTTGCGTGCGTGGCTCGAGCCCGTTCACTTTGTCCCTCGGTTCCTAAACAAGTTCTCCTCCAGCGATGACGATGTTTTGTCCGGTGATAGAGCCGCTCGAGTCCCCACACAACCACAGCGCCGCCGCCGCGACCTCTTCGGGCTGGACGAAACGGCCTTGCGGGTTTTGGAGCACCGCCCTCGCCTCTTCTTGCGTCTTGCCGGTTTTTTGGCTGATGTTGCTCAAACTCGTGTCAAGCATGTCGGTTTCGGTGTAACCGGGGCAAAGGCTGTTGACGGTAATCCCGGTTCTGGCAAGCTCTACGGCCAGAGATTTCGTCAGTCCTACAACGGCGTGCTTGCTGGCGCAGTAGGCGCTCACGTAGGCGTAGCCGGTCAACCCGGCGGTGCTGGCGACGTTGACGACGCGGCCCCAGCCGTTCGCTTTCATGCCCGGCAGAACGGCCTGTGTGCAGTGGACGGTGCCCATGAGGTTGACGTTCAGGAGGCGCTGGAAAAGCTCGAGGGAAGTCCTGTCGAACGGCGCGCTCTCGGCAATTCCGGCATTGTTGACGAGGATGTCGATGGTGCCGAAGACCTCGGCGGCTTTTTCGAAAGCGTCATGCACGCCGCCTTCGTCGCTCACATCGAGCTGGACGACCTGCGCTTTCTCGAGCCGGTTTCTGGTGGCCTCGAGCACGTCTATCGTCCGGCCCATCAGCGTGACCCTCGCCCCGGCCGCGCCGAGCGCCCCCGCGACCGCCGCGCCGATGCCGCGCCCACCGCCGGTCACGACCGCGTGCTTGCCGTTCAGGTCCATACTGTTTCCACCCCCGAATCATACGCACTCACAAATTTATTTTCAACCTAAACTTTTTAGACGTTGACTTTCTCTGCAACCGGGATGATATGGTTGTCCAGAAGGTTTTCAAAAGCGTCATGCCAACGTCCGCAAGAGAGGTGCTCTCTTTGTCCGTCTCGTACGAAAATTCGAAAATCGTGTTCGAGGGCATCAAGAAAGCGGGCATCAAGTCGGTGTCGGCGCTGCCGGAGACCTGGCTCATCCACCTGTTGCAGCGCGCCGAGGACGACCTGGACGTTACACTCATCGAGGTTGCCAAGGAAGAAGAAGCCATCGGCATCGCCGCGGGCGCTTACTTCGCGGGCGAACCCCACGCGCTGCTGATGCAAAACCACGGCTTTCTAGCCGCCATCAACGCCGTCGTTTCGCTGGCGCAACTTTACAGCGTGCCGCTCTGTATGCTCATCGCTTTTCGCGGGCATTGGGGCGAGCCGTACCCGTGGCACACGCGCGGCGGCATTATCACCGAGGAGGTGTTGCGGGCGCTGGGCATCCCGTTCGAACACGCTCGAGACCCCCATAAAGTCGCCAAGCAAATCCGCGAGGCTTACACTTTTTCGCAAAGTTCCTTGTCGCCGGTGGCGCTTCTACTCACTCGAGACTTGATGGAGGACTAGGTATGGAGAACTGAGTGGAACGCGCTCGCTGTTTGGAAGTCATCTATCCCGAGTTGCAAGACAAGCTCGTCGTCACCATCATGGGCGCTTGCGCTCAGGAACTTTACAACCTGGGCCACCGCGAGAACTTTTTTTACCTGCAACACGCGATGGGTTTGGCCTCGTCCATCGGCCTGGGGCTGGCGGCGCACCTGCCCGGTGAGCGCGTCGTGGTGCTCGACGGCGACGGTTCAGTGCTCATGAACCTGGGCACGCTGACCACCCTGGCCCGCTACCGCCCGAAAAACATGGTCCACATCATCTTCGACAACGGCTCGCTACTCTCGACCGGCGGCTTCAGTTCGCACACGACCGCCGGGATTACCAACTTGGCCGCAATTGCTCGCGGCGCGGGCATCGAACATGTCGCGTCCGTGGACACGCCGCTGCACTTTGGCGAGGCTGTTTTGGAGGCCCTCGAGCGCGACGATTTCAGCGTCATCGTCGCCAAGGTGCGGGCCGTCGGGCCGGACAAGTACGGGATGGATTTGGGGCTGAGCGAAAACGCGTTCAGGTTTCGGCGCTTTATTCAGGGAAAGAGTAAAAGAAGTACCGAGGACCGAGTAGAAAGTGGAAAGTAAAAAGAGGAAAGTCAAAGTCGAAAGCGCTTCTCCTTAGCCTTATTAAGAAAGGAACTCCACCATGTCCACCCTCGCCAACCTCATCACCGACCTCGCTTCAGGCAAGGTCAAGGTCGTCGACCTGACGCAGCCGCTCGAGCCCGGCACGCCCGTCATCGCGCTGCCCGAGATGTTCGCGCCGTCGCCCGGTTTGAGCGTCACCGAGATTTCGCGTTATGACGACGCAGGCCCCGGCTGGTACTGGAACACCCTCACGCTTGGCGAGCACACCGGCACCCACTTCGACGCGCCGGTTCACTGGGTGACCGGCAAAGACTTGGCCGAGCACACGACCGACACCATCCCGCCGAGCAAGCTCGTCGCGCCCGCCAACGTCATCGACGTGAGCCGAGAGGTCGCCGAGGACGAGGGTTTTTTGCTCACGCCTGAACACATCGAGGTTTGGGAGGACGAGCACGGCGCAATCGAAGCGGGCTCGTGGGTGCTGCTGTGCAGCGACTGGTCGAAACGGCAGGGGGAAGCGTTTCTCAACCTCAAAGAAGATGGCCCGACGTCCCCCGGCCCGTCGCCCGAAGCGGTCAAAGCGCTCCTCGAGCGCGACGTTCTCGGCTTCGGCACGGAGACCGTCGGCACCGACGCGGGCGCGGCGGGCGGGTTCGACCCGGCTTTTCCCGCGCACACGCTGTTTCACGGGGCCGGGAAGTTCGGGCTGGCGAGTTTGGTGAATTTAGACCAGTTGCCGCCCAAAGGCGCGCTCCTCATCACCCCGCCGCTTAAGCTCGTGGGCGGCTCGGGAAGTCCGCTGCGGGTGCTGGCGCTCGTGACGGCGTAAAGAGGCACGTGCCGAGCTTGCTCACGGTTGACGATTTGCTGGCGCTGCCGCCGGTAGCGCCGGATGTTGTTTTGAACTACGGCCCGCACGCCGAGCAGTTCGGGCACCTTTATTTGCCTAATGATGCAGGGCCGCATCCGGTTGTGGTTTTGTTGCACGGCGGTTGCTGGCGGGCGAGGGTCAACCTCGACTACATGGGTCAATTCGCTCAAGCCCTGACGAACGATGGGGTAGCGGTGTGGAGCCTCGAGTATCGCCGTTTGGACAACGGCGGCGGCTGGCCCAACACGTTTTTGGATGTCGCGGCGGGTGCTGACTTTCTCAGGGGGGTGGCCGACGAATACAGGCTCGACCTTTCTCGAGTTCTCACCGTCGGCCACTCCGCCGGGGGGCATCTGGCGCTGTGGCTCGCGGGGCGTCACAAGCTCAGTCCTGAAGATGAACTTTATAGGGAGAAGCCGCTCGAGCTGCGCGGTGTCGTCTCTTTGGCGGGCATTCCCGACCTGGCCGAAGCCTTGAGGCAAAACATCTGCCCGGACGCGCCCGACAGGTTGATGGGCGGTACGCCCGAAGAGGTGCCGGAACGCTACGCGCAGGGCTCGCCCGCCGAACTCCTCCCGCTCGGCGTTCGGCAAATCTTCATCCAGGGCGTTCAAGACGACACGGTTCCTTTAAGCTACGTTAAACTTTACGAAGCCGCAGCGAAAAAGGGGGGCGAGGAGGTACGTCTGAAAAGCTTGGCCGACACCGGCCATTTTGACATCGTCGTCGCCACCACGCCGCAGTGGCAAACTGTCAGGGCAGCCGTTTTGGAACTGCTCGAGAAAGGACAAACATGAAATCAAAACTTATCCTGAGTCTCATCACCACCCTCTTTTTGAGCCTCGCTCTCGCTCAAGACCCTGTCAAAATCGGCATGGTCACCACTTTATCAACCGGGGGCGGTTACTTGGGCGAGCAGGTTCAAAAAGGCTTCGAACTCGCCGTCGAAATGCGTGGGAGCCCCATTCAAATCGACTTGCTCGTCGCCGACGACGGCCTCGACCCGGAGACCGCCGTGGGCTTGGTCGAGCGTATGGTCGAGCGCGATGGGGTCAAGATTATGACCGGTTCGATTTTTTCCAACATCGCGATGGCGACGATTCCGCGTTTGGTGCGTGAGGGTGTGGTTTATATCTCGCCCAACGCCGGGCCGTCGGAACTGGCGGGCAAAGGTTGCAACCCGAACTACTTCAGCGCCTCTTGGCAAAACGACAACCTGCACGAGGCGATGGGCCAGTACGTGACCGACCAGGGTTTTCAAAACGTCTACCTCCTTGCCCCGAACTACCCGGCGGGCCAGGACGCGCTGACCGGCTTCAAGCGCTTTTACCAGGGCGACATCGCCGGGGAAGTCTACACCCAGCTCGGCCAGACCGACTACGCCGCGGAGATTTCCACCCTTCGCGCCGCAAACCCGGACGCGGTCTTTTTCTTCTATCCCGGCGCGATGGGTATCAACTTTGTCAAGCAGTACGGTCAAGCGGGTTTGGTCGACCAGATTCCGCTGTTCGGCCCCGCGTTTTCGTTCGACGACACGCTGTTAGACGCCGTCGGTGCGGAGGCTGCCGGCACCTTCAACACCTCGCAGTGGTCGCCCGACCTGGACAACGAGGCCAACAAAGCCTTCGTCGAGGCGTATAAGGCAAAATATAACGAGTACCCGACGCTGTACTCGAGCCAGGGCTTCGACACCGCCAACCTCATCTTGAGTGCCCTAGAGAAAGTGAACGGCAACGTGGACGATACGGCGGCGCTTATTGCAGCGCTCGAGGAAGCCGACTTCGTTTCAGTTCGCGGCTCCTTCGAGTTCAACACCAATCACTACCCGATTCAAGACATCTACGTGCGGCAGGCTTACGTGGACGACAGCGGCAACGTCACCAACAAGCTCGTCGGCAAGGTGTTCGAGGCCCACGCGGACGCTTACGCGGCTGAGTGCGAGATGGGACAGTAACAGGATGAGAAGGCGCGGCGGAGTAGGGAAGAGGGCAACCTGTTTCTATACTCCGCCGCTCTCTCACACCAACGAAAGCTTTACCTGATGCTCCTCTTTCTCGAGCAACTCTTGAACGGCGTTCAGCTCGGCGTCACGCTGCTGCTCATGGCGTCGGGGCTGACGCTTATTTTTGGGATTATGAACCTAATCAACCTGGCGCACGGGTCGCTGTTTATGGTGGGGGCCTACGTGGCGGCGACGGTGAGCGTGCAGACGAATTCGTTTTTGTTGGGGCTCCTCGCGGGCACCGCCGCGGCGGGACTGACCGGGATGCTTGTCGAATTTGTGGTCATCCGGCGGCTTTACGAACGTGACCACTTAGACCAGGTCTTAGCGACCTTCGGGCTTATTTTGTTTTTCAACGAACTCGTGCGCGTCGTGTGGGGGCGGCAGCCTTTGAGAATCGACGTGCCGCCGTGGTTGTTAGGGACGGTCGAAATCGTGCCCGGCGCGCCTTATCCCGTTTACCGGTTGGCGGTGATTCTGGTCGGCGCGCTCACCGTGCTGGGGCTGTACCTGCTCGTGCAGCGCACCCGCTTGGGCATGTGGATTCGCGCCGGGGCGAGCGACCGCGAAATGATTGGGGCGCTGGGGGTGAATATTTCACGGCTCTACACCATCATCTTCGGCCTCGGCGCGGTGCTGGCGGGACTGGCGGGGGTCGTGGCGGGGCCGTTTATCGCGGTGCAGTCGGGGATGGGGGAGAGCATCCTCATTTTGACCTTTGTGGTCATCGTCATCGGCGGCATCGGCTCAATTCGGGGGGCGGTGGTGGGCTCGCTGCTCGTCGGGCTGACCGACACGCTGGGGCGCGCGTACTTGCCGAGCGTGCTCGGCCTTTTTCTAGCGCCGAGCTTTGCCAGCGCGGTGGGCGCGTCGCTGTCGGCGATGGCGATTTATATTCTCATGGCGGCGGTATTGGCCTGGCGTCCGCAGGGGCTGTTCGGCGGGAGTGCGTGAAGCTCAACCGCGCTCGAGTCGTCACCCTCGTCACCCTCATCGTGTTGGGCGTCGCGCCGCTGGTGGCCCTCTCCTTCGACCAGAGTTACCTCGTCCCCGTGTTTACCCGCGTCGTCATTTCCGGCCTGGCCGCGTTGAGCTTAAACTTCATTCTCGGCTACGGCGGGCTGGTGTCGTTCGGGCACGCGGCGTTTTTGGGGCTGGGCGCGTACACGTTCGCCATTTTGTCGCAACACGCCTTTGAGGAAGAAGCCTTTCTGGGCCTCAGCGCCGGGCCGTGGATGAACCAGGCACTTATCGTCTGGCCCCTGGCGATGCTCGTTTCGGCACTCTTTGCCCTCGTCATCGGTGTGATTTCGCTGCGCACCAAGGGTGTTTACTTCATCATGATTACGCTGGCTTTCGCGCAGATGTTGTACTTTTTCTTCGTGTCGCTCGAGCCCTACGGCGGCGACGACGGTTTAGCGCTGTGGTGGGGGCCGAATACGCTTGGGCTGCTCGACTTGGGCGACCGGCTGACGATGTTTTACGTGTCTTACGCCTTGCTGCTCGCTTGCATGTTCCTCTTCTGGCGCTTCGTCCACGCGCGTTTCGGGCGGACCCTGCGCGGGCTGAAAAGCAACGAGCTTCGTATGCGCGCTCTCGGCTACCGGCCTCTCCCTTACCGGCTCGCGGCGTTTTGCATTTCCGGCGCGGTGGCGGGTTTGGCGGGCGCGCTCCTCGGCAACCAGACCGAATTCGTCTCGCCGAACCTCCTCCACTGGCCCCGCTCGGGCGAACTCCTGGTGATGGTGATTTTGGGCGGGATGGGGAGTCTCGTCGGGCCGGTGCTCGGTGCGGGGGCGTTTTTGTTGCTCGAGGAAACGCTCGTCTCTGTCACCGAGCACTGGCAGATTTTTTTCGGCCCGCTGCTCGTCGTCATCGTCCTGTTCGCGCGGCGCGGTCTGGCGGGTTGGCTCATCGGGGGCGAGGGTGACTGAACCACTGTTGCAGGTGCGAGGGTTGCGCAAGGCCTTCGGGGCGCTGCTGGTGTCGAACGACTTGAACCTCGAGCTTCACCGCGGCGAAATCCACGCGCTCATCGGGCCGAACGGCGCGGGCAAGACGACCGCGCTGGCGCAATTGAGTGGGCAGTTGACGCCGGACGCGGGCACCATCACGCTTGAAGGGCGCGACATCACACGGGTGTCGATGCCGGAGCGCGCCCGCCGCGGCGTCGCGCGGTCGTTTCAGATAACGGCGGTGCTGAGTGACTTCACCGTGCTCGAGAACGTCGCGCTGGCGGTGCAGGCGAACGAAAAACACCACTTTCACTTTTGGCGGGACGCGCGGTGGGACAAAAAGCTTACGAATGAAGCGCGGGGGTTGCTCGAGCGCGTCGGTTTGGCGGACGAGGTTGATACCCGCGCCGCGAACGTGTCGCACGGGCAGCGGCGGCAGCTCGAGCTGGCGATGGCGCTGGCGACGCGGCCCAAAGTCTTGCTGCTCGACGAGCCGATGGCGGGGATGGGGCCGAGCGAAACCGAACGGATGGCTCAGCTTATCGAAGCCGTCAAACGGGACTACGCCACGCTACTCGTCGAACATGACATGGACGTGGTCTTCAGCCTTGCCGACCGTGTGTCGGTGCTCGTTTACGGCACGCTTCTAGCTACAGGCAGACCCGAAGAAGTCCGCGCCGACCCCGAGGTGCAGCGGGCCTACCTGAACGAGGAGGTCTGAGGTGCTCAACGTCCACGGCATCGACACCGCCTACGGCGCGTCGCAAGTCCTGTTCGGCGTGAGCTTGGAGGTCGGCGCGGGGGAAGTTGTAGGTCTGTTGGGACGCAACGGGATGGGCAAGACGACGACGGTGCGCTCCGTCATGGGTTTGACGCCGCCGCACAAGGGGGAGGTTCGCTTTGGAAACAACCTTATCAGCGGTCAACCCGCGCACAGAATAGCGCGGCGCGGTATCGGACTGGTGCCAGAGGGACGGCGGATTTTCCCCAACCTCAGCACCGAAGAAAACCTCGTCGCCACCGCACGCAACCCGTTTAATAAGCCCGACCCCTGGACCTTGGAGCGTGTCTACACGCTATTCCCCCGCTTGCAGGAGCGGCGGCGGAACTTGGGCAACCAGCTCTCGGGCGGCGAACAGCAGATGCTCGCCATCGCTCGAGCCCTCCTCACCAACCCAAAGCTGCTCGTGCTGGACGAGGCGACCGAAGGGCTCGCGCCGCTGCTGCGTGAGGACATTTGGCGCAGCATCAAGCAACTCAAAACCGAGAACCAGGCCATCCTCATCGTCGACAGCAACTTGTCCGAGATGTTGAGCGTTACCGACCGCAGCTATATTTTGGAAAAAGGTCGGGTGGTGTGGGCGGGCTCGAGCCCGGACCTCGCTGCGCAGCCTGGCATCAAGCAGCGCTATTTGGGGGTTTAAGCCGCCACCGTCGAGCCTTTGTTACCAAGTATACTACCGCTATGGACGATGAAATGCTACTGAAACGCGTGACTTTCGACCCTGCTGTACTGGTAGGAAAACCGACGCTGCGCGGGCTGCGTATCAGCGTTGCGCAAATCGTCACGGCGCTCGCCCACGGTGTGAGTGAGGCGGAATTGCTCGAGGATTATCCGGAACTCGAGCTGGAGGACGTGCGGGCTGCGCTCCTCTACGCGGGGCAATTGGTCGAGGACGAACGCGTCATACCCATCAGTATAGGGAGGTGAAGTTCCTTTTCGACGTGGGCGTCGGGCGTGTCGCTGAGAAGTGGCTTTACGCGGTTGGACATGATGTCAAAAGCGTGCGCACCCTCGACCCGTCCATGCCCGACGCAGAGATTTTAGCCGTTGCGGTTAGCGAAGGTCGAATTGTCGTCACGATGGACAGAGATTTTGGCGAACTCGTCTACCATTCGGGCAAGGCGCACGCGGGCGTATTGTTGCTGCGCATGGAAGATGCAGGCGGCGAAGCTAAGCGCGAGGTGCTGGAGTATATCGTTACTCATTACCTGAAAGACATCTGGGGCAAGTCTGCCGTTTACCAGCGCGGCAGGCTACGAATCCGCTGAATTCCGGACCCTAGTCGCCTGACCGGAAGTGAAACAGCTCTGTTTTAGGTATCTGAGGCTGCATATTCACTTGTAGACGCTGTATCCTAAAATCAGGATGACACTATGAAAACGCCTGATCCCAAGCCGCACAAAGCCGTCACCTACGCAAGCTACCTCCGCGTCGAGGAACTGCTCGAGCTGCAAACGCCCGCCTCACACGAGCACGACGAGATGCTCTTCATCGTCATCCACCAAACCTACGAACTCTGGTTCCGGCAACTGCTGCACGAACTCGACTACGCGTGCGGTTTATTGCGAAAGGGCGACACGCCGCGCGTTTTGCACACGTTCAAGCGGATGCTGACCATCCTCAAAACCGTCGTCGCCCAAGTGGACGTGTTGGAGACCATGACGCCCTTAGAGTTCAACAGCTTCCGCGACCGCTTGGGCGCGAGCAGCGGCTTTCAGTCCCACCAGTTCCGCGAGTTGGAGTTCGCGCTCGGCTACAAGCGCGCGGGTATCTTGAAGGGCCACTTCGAGGGCGAACCGGGACGGCGGCGGCTCGAGGCGCGCTACCAAGCCGCTACTCTCTGGGACGCGTTTTTGCACTACTTGAACCTAACATACGAGGTACCGAACGAACTTTTGAACCGTGATGTCACTCAATCCGTCGAACCTTCGCCTGAACTGCAAACCCTACTCATCGAGGTTTACCGCCACGATCCCGCCACCGCCGACGTGTGCGAGCGCTTAGTCGACTTCGACGAAGGTCTGCAAGAGTGGCGCTACCGCCACGTCAAGATGGTCGAGCGCACCATCGGGCACAAGATGGGCACGGGCGGCTCGGCCGGGGTGGGTTATTTGGAGACGACCTTAAAGCCTTTATTTCCCGACCTGTGGGAGATTCGCTCGAGGCTGTAAAAGGTTTGCGTAAAGCGTTTTCTTCAACGGCTTCATCAATCTTCGACCCCTCTACCACCACCACGGCAACTCGGGTTAGGCTGTAAGTCAACTGTAAGGCCGGGTACAGAAGGGAAACCACTTCAGCTCTGCCCAGCCTGAAGACGAACTTCTCAGGAGGTCGTGTGGCCGATAGACAAGAAGACCTGAAAAAACACGTCGAAGACTTAGGCGGCATCCAAACCATCCGCGGCGGCGGGGCCGACAACCGCGCCTGGAACGGGATTCGTTACAAAACCGGGCTGTCGGGCAAAAACGTGGGCGCGCAAGGCCTATCGATGAACGTCGCCACGGTGCCGCCGGGGGCGATTGCTTACGCGCACATCCACGACGGTTTCGAGGTGATGCTGTTTATCCTCGAGGGCCGGGTGCGCCACGACTTCGGCCCCGACTTGCAGCACTCGGTCGAGAATGAGGCCGGTGACTTCATCTATATCGAACCGGGCGTGCCCCACGAGGTGTTCAACATCGGTGATGCGCCGCTCGTTGCCGTTGTGGCCCGCTCGGCTGCCGACGAGTGGGACAAGATTGTAGATTATCCGTCGAAGCACCGTCCGAACGAACAAAGCCGGCAAACCAAGGAGGCATCATGAAGAAACTTTTAGCGTTCGTCCTCACTGCCCTACTCCTCAACCTCGCCGCGGCGCAAAACGTCAAAATCGCCTTTATGGGGCCGCTGACGGGCGGGGCCGCGTCGATTGGGCAGGAGGCGTTCGGCTTTACCAAGGTCGTCGTCGACGCCTTCAACGAGCGCACCGGCATGGGTGTCGAACTCGTCCAGGGCGACACCGAAATCAACCCGGACGTGGGCCGCGTCGTGGCTGAGCGGCTCGCCGCCGACCCCGACCTGTACGTGGTCGTCGGCCCGATGGGCAGCCAGGTGTGCGAGGCGACGCAGCCGATTTTCGAAGAAGCCGGTCTGGCGCAGATTACCCAGGCCTGCACCCGCACCGACCTGACCGACCCCGGCACGCCGACCTTTTTCCGGCCCATCCCCAACGACGCCGACCAGAGCAAGACGATTGTGGACATTTGGATGAACGACTTAGGCGTCCAGTCGGCCTTCATGCTCGACGACCAGTCGAGCTACGCGGTCGGCCTGAACGACGAGGTCGAGAACTTGCTCCGCGACGCGGGCGTCAACGACGTCACGCGGACCTCCATTACCCAGGACGAGACCGACTTTTCCTCGGTCGCCACGGCGGCGGTTGCCTCGGGTGCGGACGTGGTGTTTTTCCCGAACCAAATCTCGAGCCAAGCGGGCGGCTTGGCGGTCGCGCTCAATCAGCAAGGCTTTGAAGGCACGCTGTTTATGCCGGACGGTGGCTTCAGCCTCGAGTGGGTGGACATCGCCGGCCCGGCAGCCGAGGGCGCGTACGTCACCTTTTTCGCGCCGGACCCGAACCAGGTCGAGACGATGCAGCCCTACAACGACGCCTACCGCGCTGAATTCAGTGAAAACTTCGGCGCGTTCGGCGGCGCGTCGGCCTTGGCGACCTTCGTCGCGCTCGACGCCATCGAATCCTGCGCCGACGATGTTTCGCGCGAGTGCGTCGTGGACGCGCTGCAGAACATGAACCTGGAGACGCCTGCGGGCGTGAATGTTTCCTTCGGTGAGAACAACCAGGCCGAGAACACGCAGTTTTTCCTGTTCCAGGTACAAGACGGCGAGTTTACGTTGGTCGAGCGGTAGGTTGCACAGCGGGGGCGGGTTTGAAACCCGCCCCTACGACGACGCATGGACGGGTTTCTCGAGCTTCTCCCCCAAACCCTGTTGAACGGTCTCACCCTGGGCAGCGTTTACGGGCTCATCGCGCTCGGCTACTCGATGGTCTACGGCATTTTAAAGCTGCTCAACTTCGCCCACGGCGACATTTACATGATTGGGGCTTACCTCGGCTACGGCGTGTTCATCATGCTCAGTGCGGAGGGAAGCACGCTCATCCCGGCGGCGCTCGTGATTGTGATGATGCTCGTGGTGGCGATGGTCGGGGCCGGAATGGTGAGCGTCGCGGTCGAGCGCTTCGCTTATCGCCCGCTGCGTTACGCGCCGCGCATCGCGCCGCTGATTAGTGCGCTGGGCGTCTCTTTCATCCTGCAAAACCTCGTGCAAATCACCGTAAGTCCGCGCCCCTTGAGTTACGGCAGCAACACGCTCGTCGGCTTGAACACCGGGGTGACGGTCGGGGACCTGCGGATTCACGCCTCGAGGCTGCTCGTCATCGGTGTCACGCTCGTGCTGATGCTGGCGCTCACCTATTTTGTACAGCAAACGCGGCTGGGCCGCGCGATGCGGGCGGTTTCGACCGACTTAGACGCCGCCGAGATGATGGGCGTGGACGTGAACCGCGTGGTGCTCGCCACCTTTTTTATCGGCGCGGTGCTGGCGGGCGCGGCGGGGGTGCTCGTCGGCATCGTGTTTTTCAGCATTCGGCACACGATGGGCTTTGTCGCCGGGCTCAAAGGCTTTACCGCCGCGGTCGTCGGCGGCATCGGCAGCATTCCCGGCGCGATGCTGGGCGGGCTCATTTTGGGCCTGGCCGAAGCGTTCACGAGCGTGTACTTGTCGGCGACGTTCAAGGATGCAGTCGCTTTCGTCATTCTCGTGGTCATCTTGCTCATCAAGCCGAGCGGTTTGCTCGGCAAGCGAATCGTGCAGAAGGTTTAGGCGTGGCGCAGCAAATTCCGCCTTCGGACAACCACCCGCAAAGTCAGGACCCGCGCATCGGCACCGACGAATGGGTCGCGCAGGCCGAAAGTCGCAAGCGCAAACGCTCCGGTTTTTGGGGCGGCGTCATGAATCGTTGGGAGCGGGTGCCGCTGCTGTGGCGTTACGCGCTCGTTTTGTTGCTGCTCGTCGCCCTACCACTGCTGAGCGGGACGGACCTGTTTTTGGAGCTTATCGGCTCGAGCAACAACGACTTTATTCTACGCACGGGCGCGCGCTTTCTCGTTTTTGCGATGCTGGCAATCGGCCTGAACGTGGTCGTGGGTTATGCCGGGCTGCTCGATTTAGGTTACGTGGCCTTTTATGGGCTGGCGGGCTACCTGTACGCTTACACCTCGTCCGACTTTGTGACCGCCTTTGGGCCGGACGGGTTGCACCTGCCGTCCTGGGTCAGCGTGCCGCTCGTCATCCTGGTGGTCGCGCTCGTCGGCGCGCTCGTCGGGTCGGTGTCGCTGCGTTTGTCGGGGGATTATTTAGCGATTGTGACGCTGGGTTTTGGACTCGTGTTCGTCCAACTCGCGCTGACGTTGACGCGGGTAAGTTTTCCCTGGAGTGACCGGCCGGTGGACTTGACGCGCGGTCCCAACGGCATCAACCGCCTGGACGATATTTCAATATTCGGCTTCCGCTTCGACTCGACGCTGGACTACTACTATCTTTTTTTGGCTTTGCTCGCCCTCGTTTACGTCGCGGTTCACAACCTCAACGCCTCGCGCATCGGCCGCGCCTGGCGCGCGATTCGTGAAGACGAACTCGCCGCCGAAACTATGGGCACGCCGACCGGGCGGCTGAAAGTCTTGGCCTTCGCTGTCGGCGCGGGTATCGCCGCGCTCGCCGGTTCGGTCGAGGCGGCTTGGCTGGCGAACGTGGTGCCGGTGCCGCGTTACAGCGCGCTGACCCTCATCAACCTGTACGCGATGGTCGTGTTGGGCGGCATCGGCAGTTTGCCGGGTGTGGTTTTGGGCGCGTTTATTTTCACCGTCTTGCCCGAAGTCCTGCGGAGCATCACGCTGGCGAGTTTTTTCTTCTACGGCCTCGGCCTGCTCGGCGTGTGGACGGTGCTGAAGTCCTGGCGGCGCTTCGCCTTCGTCGTCGGCGGGACGGTTTTGGGCGGTTTCTTGCTCAAGCTCGTGCTGGGTCTCGTGTGGCCGGGGTTGGAAGAGGGTCCCCTGCAAACCGGCTCATGGCTCAACCGACTCGTGCAGGGTTGGCTCGCGCTGCCTGCTAATCCTCAAACCATCGGAAACGTCGTCACGATAGGGGCGATTTTCGTTCTTTTGGCGGCTGTTTTGCTCAAACACAAACCGCGCTTGTTCGACGTGCTCCTCGGCCTCACGCTCTACTTGTTCGCCTTTTCGTGGGAAACGCGGCTGGCCGTGGAGCCCGCCGCGACGCGCATCTTAATCGTCGGGGTGACGCTCGTCGTGCTGATGATTGTGCGGCCGCAAGGTTTGCTCGGCAAGGCGGAAGTGAAGGTCGTTTAGGTGTTGCGTCTCGAGAACGTGAGCCTGAGTTTCGGGGGCCTCAAGGCCGTCAGCGAGTTGTCGCTTCAAGTGAACGAGGGCGAAATCGTCAGCATCATCGGGCCGAACGGGGCGGGCAAATCGACGGCCATCAACCTCATCACCGGCATTTACAAACCCGACGCGGGCGATATTCGTTTTAACGACACGTCCATCCTCGGGCTGCGGCCACACGCCATCACCGCATTGGGACTGGCACGGACCTTCCAGAGTTTGCGGGTGTACCTGAACATGAGCGTGCTCGAGAACGTGATGACCGGCGCGTACTGCCACACGCGCGCCCCCATGTGGTCGGCGATGCTGCGCTTGCCGAGCTGGTGCAAGGAGGAAGCGAGAATCAGGGCCGAGGCCGAGAAAAACCTGGCCTTTTTCGGGAGCCGCTTGCAGGGTTACCGCTACGACCAACCCGCTTACAGCTTGTCGTACGCGAACAGGCGCAGGTTGGAAGTCGCTCGAGCCATGACCACGGGCGCGCGCTTTTTGCTTCTGGACGAGCCCGCGGCCGGGATGAACCCCAACGAGTCCGCCGAAATCACCGAGCTTATCGGCAAACTCCGCGACGAAGGTGGGTACACGGTTCTACTCATCGAGCACGACATGAACGTCGTCGGCAAAATCTCCGACCGGGTCGTCGTTTTGGACCACGGCGTGAAGATTGCCGAGGGTTCTTATGAAGAAGTCACGAACGACGAAAGCGTGATTGAAGCGTATTTGGGCCGACGGCACAAGGAACTTGGCTAGCTCATGGCCGAGACGAACGAAAAACCCCTGCTCCGCTTTACAAACGTCAACACCTACTACGGCTCCATTCATATTCTGCAAGACGTCAGCTTGGAGATTTACCCCGGCGAACTCGTCTGCCTGTTGGGCGGCAACGCCTCGGGCAAGTCGACCACGCTCAAAACCGCGCTCGGCATCGTGAGACCTGCCAGTGGCGTGGTGACGTTCGACGGCGAGACGGTCAATGACAAGCCGACGAGCTGGCGCGTCGCGCACGGTGTCGCGGTCGTACCCGAAAACCGGCGCATCTTCGGCGACATGAGCGTGCGCGAGAACCTCCTCATGGGCGCTTACTTACGTAACGACAAGGACGGCATTGCCGAGGACTTGGAGCGGATGCTCACGCTGTTTCCCCGCATAAGTGAACGGCTCAAGCAGCAAGGGAGCACGCTTTCGGGCGGCGAGCAGCAAATGTTGGCGATGGCGAGGGCTTTGATGTCCCGCCCCAAACTCCTGCTGATGGACGAACCTTCGATGGGTTTAGCGCCTGTGCTGGTAGAGCAGAACTTCGAGATTATCAAGCAGGTGAACGAGACAGGCGTCACCGTATTCATGGTCGAGCAAAATGCCAACATGGCTTTGTCCATTGCCGACCGCGGTTACGTGCTGCAAACCGGGCGCGTGGCGCTGGCGGACACGGCGGCGAATTTGCTGCAAAACGAAAACCTGCGTAAAGCCTATTTAGGGAGATAACCGTGCTACGAGACCATTTCCCCATCTTCGAAACCAAAACCTACCTCAACAGTTGCTCGAAAGGTGCGCTGTCAGTAGAGGTCAAAGAGGCTTACGGGCAGTATTTGCAGGATTGGGAGACTTTAGGCTCACCCTGGGAACTGTGGGTGGGCAAGCTCGAGCAAACCCGTACTGCCTTCGCCAACCTTGTCAACGCTCATCCCGACGAAATCGCCGTCACGACCTCCGTCTCGGCGGCGGTGAGCGCGCTGGCAAGTGCGCTCGAGTTCGACAAGCGCAACCGGGTCGTGGTGAGCGACTTCGAGTTCCCGACCGTCGCGCACGTCTGGCACGCGCAGACGCCGCGCGGCGCGCAGGTCGTTCACGTTCCAGAAAAAGATGGGGTGATTCCGCTCGAGCACTACGCTGAGCGCATCGACGAGCGCACGGCGCTCGTCTCACTCGCTCACGTCTGCTACCGCAACGGCGCGCGGCAAGATGCAAAAGCCGTTGCCGACATGGCGCACCGTCACGGCGCGCTGGTGCTGCTCGACGCCTACCAGTCGCTCGGCACGATGCCGATTGACGTAAAGGCGCTTGAGGTCGATGTGCTGGTCGGCGGGTCGCTCAAATATTTGCTAGGCTCGGCGGGGCTCGCCTTTATGTACGTGCGTGAGGGTTTGGCGCTCGAGCCCACCGCCACCGGCTGGTTCGCCCAGGCGGACGTGATGGCGCTCGACATCTACGCGCACGCGCCGTCAAAGAGCGCGCGCCGCTTCGAGTTGGGCACGCCGCCGAATCCGAACCTGTATGCGGGGCTGGCGGGGTTAAAGCTGATTCACTCGGTCGGCACCGAGGCCATCGCCGCCCACCTGCTCGAGCTTACGGACGCGCTCAAACAAGGCGCTCGAGAGCGAGGTTGGTGCGTGGCGACCCCTGACGACCACGGCGCGCTTGTAGCCCTGAAATCGCCCGACGTTGAAAAGCTGGTGGGAAAACTGGCTGAAAAGGGGATTGTGGTCTCGAGCCGCGACGGTAACTTGCGCGTCTCGCCGCACTTTTACAACACGCTCGAGGACGTGGATTATTTGCTGGACTGTTTGGCAGAGCATCCCGACCTGCTCACAAAGCCCTGACCCTGAAAGTTGCCCCTCGGGATTTCAGCGGTTAGGCTGTGAAGGTGAACATCCGACCTTTCCAACCCTCCGACGAAGCCGCGGTCATTTCCTTGTGGGCGACCTGCGACCTGGTGCGCCCTTGGAACGACCCGCACAAAGACATCGCCAGAAAGTTGCAAGTGCAGCCTGAGCTTTTTCTCGTCGGTCTGGAAGCCGAAACGATTGTCGGCACGATTATGGCCGGATATGAGGGACACCGGGGTTGGGTCAACTACCTCGCCGTGTCGCCCGAGCAGTGGGGGAGAGGGTTGGGGTGGCAACTCATGGACGAAGCGGAAACAAAACTTCACGCGTTGGGTTGCCCCAAAATCAACTTGCAGGTGCGCAGCGGCAACGCTGGTGTAAGGCAATTTTACGAGAGCATCGGCTATACCTTGGACGAAGTGGTTAGTTTTGGGAAAAGGCTCGAGCGCGACGCGCCGCCGGATGAACGTTAAGCGTCCTCGCCCTCGAGCAATGCCTTCAAACTCCCGCTCGGCAGCGGAGGTCGTATAAAGGATGGTGTAAATGGTCGAATCTGAGGAGACCTCGGGACCGACAAGCGAGCTTCGAACCCGTGCTGGTGCCTCGTCTCGGCTCATCCCGCCTTGCGCGCCTGCAACGCCAAACGGTCGACCAGTTCGTTTTCGGCGTGGCCCGCGTGGCCCTTGATCCATTCCCAACTCAGCTCGTGAACTTTCGACAGGGCCAGCAGCTCGAGCCACAGGTCTTGGTTTTTGACCGGCTTCTTGGCCGCGGTTTGCCAGCCGTTGCGCTGCCAGGTGGCGAGCCAGCCGTCGGTAAAGGCGCGGCGCAGGTATTGCGAGTCGGTCGTGAGGGTGACGCAACAGCTCTCTTTGAGTCGTTCAAGGCCCTTCACGGCGGCGCTGAGTTCCATGCGGTTGTTCGTCGTGTCGGCCTCGAAGCCCGCCGCCTGCTGGCGCGCCCCGTTGTAAACGAGCAGGTAGGCCCAACCCCCGCGTCGGCTGCCGGTGTCGCAGGAGCCGTCGGTGTACAGGTAAACTTTCTTTTTAGCACCCATGCCTGCAGTTTAACCCTCGAGGCTTGCCAGCTCGACTCTTCAAAGACTCTACGTCTCAGGCGCAAACGGCACTCCCGGGTCCACGGGCCACTGTGGTGTGCCGGAAGCTCCGTCTGAGACGTTGATAACCTCGCTGTATGCTTAAAATACCTGTGGAGCCGGTACTCCAGTAACGTTGACGAATTGCGAAGCAGCCCACTATACTAAACAAAGCTTCGTACAGCCTTTGTAGAGGGGAGACGAGCGCGTGGCTGGCAAATATACGGTAAACGAGGTCGAAGAACGCACCAAAGTGCCGGCCAGCACCCTGCGCCAGTGGGAGCGTCGTTACGAGTTTCCGTTGCCGGAGCGCTCGGACGCGGGCTACCGGCTGTACAGCGACCTGGACTTAGAGCAGATAGAGGGCATGAAGCGCTACATCGAAGACGGCGTGCCCGCTTCTCGAGCCGCCGAACTCGTCAAGCACCAGAGCGTCGCGCCGACCGGGCCGCGCGCGAGCCAAGCGCTGGTGCGCGAGTTGTTGGCGGCTTTTCTGGCGCTCGACGAGGTGCGCGCCGACGAAGTCCTGAGTGAAGCCCACGCCCTGCACACGGTCGAAACCGTGATGCTCGAGCTGATGCGGGGCGTGGTGACGGAGTTGGGCGAGCGTTGGCACCGCGGCGACATCAACGCGACGACCGAGCACTTTGCAAGCCAGTACTTGCAGGGGCGGCTCCGCTCCCTGCTCAGCCTCACGCCCGGCCGCCGCAAGGCGACAGCCGTCATCGTGGCTTGCGCTCCGCAAGACCAACACGAACTCGGGGCGCTCATGCTCGCCGTGCTCTTAAAGCGCGCCGGTTACCGGGTTTACTACGTCGGTGCCGCCACGCCCGTGCCGGACCTGGCCGAAATGGCCGCTACCATCAAGCCCGCGGCGGTGATGGTGTCCGCCTCGCTGAGCGCGTCCGCCGACGCGCTCGTGGCGGCGCGTGACAGGCTCCAAAACCTCGCGCCCGTCGTCGTTTTCGGGGGTGGGGCCTTCGACCAGCGGCCCGAGTTGGCGAGGAGCTTGGGGGGCAAGTACCTGTCCAGTGATATATCCGAGGTCGTAAAGTCGCTGGTCAGCCTGCTCGAGAAGGTGAAACCCTGATGGGGAACGTTTATTTTGTTGCACCGAATTTAGTCTTGAAGAGTCCACGTAGCTGTGGCGTCGCCCGCGCGAGCGACGGGCGCAAAAACGTGGACACGCAACCGCCAAGCGTCGCGCCGGCCGGGGAGGGCACGCATGAAACGAGGTATAGCCACGAAGCGAAAGGTTCGCGAGGGTGCGACGATGTGAAGCGCCGTTCAAAAGTCTCAGGCGTCGCGACGCCGCCACGTCCGTTCCGTCGAAACCAAGCACCGTTCACGCCCAGGGAGGCAGCTTTATGATGACTTTACACGCAGTGCCGGAAACCGTAAGCGAGTACCCCACGCTCGAGGCTCCTTTTCAGACCCTGAAGTTTCAGCGCAAACAGACCCTTTACCACAACGGCGACCCGGCTCAGTCGGTCTTCCGGGTGCGTGACGGGCTGATTCGCATCACCCGCATGACCCCGGAGGGGCGTGTCCTGACGGTTCGTCACGTGATGCCCGGCGACTTCTTCGGGGAAGAAGCGTTCATGAGCGGAAAGCGTGAGGAAATCGCCGAAGCCCTGACCAGCGCACAAATCGAAGCCATCGACCCCCAGCTCATCAACTACGGCGACCTCATGACCATCACCCAGTCGCTGTCCAAGCAGATGCAGCGCCTGATGGACTACGAGTACCACCTGCAAACCGGCGACCTGCGGCAGCGCGTTTCTCGCTACCTCATCAAACTTTCCGAAACGCCGCTCTGCACCGCCGACAGCGAGAATCGGCCGGTCGTCTCGGCGACTCACGAACTCATCGCCGAGGGTACGGCGAGCACGCGCGAGAGCGTGTCGAAAATTATCACCGAACTGCGCAGCGACGGTTTGATAGAGTCGGGCTACCGCAGCATCGTGCTGCTGGACACGGCCGGCCTGAGCGACATAGCCGAGGGCTTCTGAGCACCTGTTCGGGACAGACCAGCTCAGTCAGCCCAACTTGAAAGAGCGGTTGCTACGCCGCTCTTTTTTATTGCACCCCCCCTCGACAGGACAATCCTCAGGGACCAAGCTTCATTCTTTTAGCTTCGGCGGCCTCCCGCTTTTTCTTTGACACCTAGAATCGCCGTGAGCGACTTGCTTTCTCATTTTCGTCGTGCTAGAGTGCTCACGAATTAAAACAAGGATTAAAACAAGGAGGAAGTTATGGCGAAGCAGAAGTCCGTTTCCAAAGCCGACTTGGTCGACCTCGTTGCCGACGACACCGGTATGACGAAAAAAGACGTCAAAACCGTGGTCGACACCATGCTGAGTCACATCACCCAGCATTTGGACAAAAACCAAACGGTTCAGCTCACCAACTTCGGCACCTTCGAGGTGCGCAACCGCAAAGCGCGCGCCGGTGTCAAACCCGGCACCACCGAGCGCATCAAGATTCCGGCCAGCAAGTACCCCGCTTTTCGACCTGGCAAAGCGCTCAAGGAAGCGGTCAAGGTTTGAAGTAGCTCCGCTTCAGGCGAGTACACAGCCACGAAATAAACTAAACTGGAAACCATGAGCCTTTTGGACGTCATCGGTCCGGTCATGGTCGGACCCTCGAGCAGCCACACCGCGGGTGCCTGCCGCTTGGCGTTGTTGGCCCGCCACACGCTGCACGGGCCGCTGACAAGCGCGGAACTCACGCTGCACGGCTCCTTCGCCAAAACGGGCAAAGGCCACGGCACGCACCTCGCGCTGGCGGCGGGACTGTTGGGCTTGTTCCCCGACGACGACCGCATCGCCGACGCGCCCCGCTTGGCCGTTGCGCAGGGCGTGGACATCGCGTTCGAGGTCGCCGACTTGGGCGACGTTCACCCGAACACGGTGCGCTTCGTCCTGAACGGCTCCGAAACCGTCGCGGTGACGGGCTCGAGCTTGGGCGGCGGGCTGGTCAAGGTCTTCGAGGTCAACGGCTTCGAGCTTTATTTTTCTGGCGCTTACCACACGCTGCTCGTCGAGCACGACGACCGCCCCGGCGTCATCGCCAGCGTGGCGCGCGTGTTGGCGGACGACGGCGTCAACATCGCGACGTTGCACAGCGCCCGCAGACGGCGCGGTGGCCGAGCGCTGATGTCGGTCGAAGCGGACCGGCCGTTGGGCGACTACGCCTGCGCCTACCTGTCCGGCCTGTCCTACGTGACTTGGCTGCGACTTTTGCCCGAAGTGATGAGCGGAGACGTGATGAGTGCAAACACGATGGTTGGGAACGCGAAGTGACCCTGAACGAGCTTGCCGAGGTTGCCGGCCCCGCTTCCGAAGCCGTGCTCGCCGAGGAGATGTTGGGCGCGGACGAGCGCGCCGAACTTTTGGGGAAGATGCGCACGCGCCTCGCGGAAATGCGCGACTCGGTCGAGCGGGGTTTGCGCTCCGACAAACCGAGCATCACCGGCATGGTGGGTTGGAACGCCAAAACCTTGTGGGCGGCTGAGGACGAGCTGCGAGCGCCGCTCTTAAAGCGCGTCCAGGCCTACGCGATGGCCGTCAACGAGGAAAACGCCCGCATGGGCCGCATCGTGGCCGCGCCGACCGCCGGCAGTGCGGGCACGCTGCCGGGCGCGTTGCTCGGGGTCGCCGACCACCTGGACCTGGACGACGAGGCCCTGCTCATGCCGCTCGTCTTGTCGGCGGGCATCGGGCAAATTATCGGCAAGAGCATGTTTATCGCCGGGGCCACCGGCGGCTGTCAGGCGGAAATCGGCTCGTCGGCGGCGATGGCGGCGGCGGCCGTGTGCGAGCTGCTCGGCGGCTCGGCCAAACAGGCCATTCACGCCGCGACGATGGCGCTCATGAACACCATCGGTCTGGTCTGCGACCCGGTCGGCGGTTACGTGGAAGTCCCTTGCGTGTCGCGCAACGCTTTTTACAGCGTCCACGCGGTCAGTTCGGCGCAGCTCGCCCTGGCCGGTCTGGAAAGCGTCATCCCGCCCGACGAGGTCGTCTCGGCGATGGCCTCGGTCGGGCGCATGTTGCCGCCGGAACTGCGCGAAACCGGCGAGGGCGGCGTCGCCGACACGCCCACCGGGCGTAGAATAGCGCTGAAGATGGCGGACTCGAGCTTCTGACCCCCCTTTGCGGTAAAGTTACCACCAGTAAAGCGACCACGCTTCGGAAACTGCAACCGGCTGTCGTTTCGTCGTGTTGCTTTAGGAGTTGCGGATGAAAAACGCACGTTTGAGCTTTATCGTCCTGGTCCTGTCGGGGCTGGCGGCTTGCGGCGCGCCCCAAATCGAACTCAGCGTGGACCTGACCGGCGACGGTCTCGGCACGGTGACGAGCCGCCCGCCCGGCCTGAAGTGCGGCCCCGAGGCGTGTACCGGCACCTTCGACCAGGGAACGCGCGTGGTGCTCGAGCCCCAACCCGCCGCCACCTCCGCTTTCACAGCCTGGGGCGGCGCTTGCGCGGGCTCGACCTGTGAAATTGTCATGGACGCGCCCAAAGAAGTCGAAGCTGCGTTCGAGCGAACCCGGTTTGAGCTAAGCGTCGCGCGCGTGGGGGCTGCTCAGGGCCGCGTCGTCAGCACGCCCGAGGGCATCGACTGCGGCGAGGACTGCGCAGAGGTTTACAAAAAAGGCCTCAAGGTCAGCGTTCAGGCGCTTCCCGACGAAGGTGCGCTCTTCGGAGGTTGGGCAGGTGACTGCAGCGACACGGGCGTGGTGTGTCTGCTTGAATTGACCGACGACAGAACCGCCGTCGCGGACTTCACCTTTCCGCCGCCCACCGTAAAAAGCTTCACGGTCACGCCGCGGTCGATTCTGGCCGGCCAGAGCGCCCGGCTCGAGTGGACCGTCACGGGCAAAGGCACCGTCAAGCTCGACCTAGCGCCGGGGGTGGGCGACGTGAGCGGCCAAACGAGCACCATCGTGACCCCGGGCGAAGACACGACCTACACCCTCAAGGCAACGAGCGAGTTCGGTAGCGTGACCAAAAAAGTGACCTTGAACGTCACGCCAAGCGCCAAACTGACCGTCGAGGTTCGAGGCGACGGCAACGTGAAAAGCTTCAGCCCCGTAAACGTCATCGACTGTGGGAACCTCGGCACCGACTGTTCGGAGTTTTTTGAGGTAGGTCGCGAGGTGACTTTGCAGGCGTTCGGCAACCCTGTCGCGGTTTTCAGCGGCTGTGTGCAACAAGGCGATAAGTGCAGCCTTACCATGACGAACGACCGGACGGTCACGGCAACGTTTCCTTAACGTTCGTGAGTTCGCTACATCTAAAACAGCCCGTCGTGTGGTCCATGACCATGCCACTCGCTTGCATAAACGCGTAAACAACGGTCGGCCCGACGAACCCGAAGCCGCGCCGTTTGAGGTCTTTGCTGAAAAGGCTCGAGAGCGGCGTGGTGGCGGGAACTTCTGCGGCACTCTCCCAGGTGTTGACGATGGGTTCGCCGCCGCTAAAGTCCCAGGCGTAGCGCGCAAACGAACCGAACGCCTCTTGCACGTTCAAAAAAGCTCGAGCATCCGCAACCGCCTCAAGCTGCGCGCGGCGGTTGCGGATGATGCCGGGATTGCTCATCAGCGCCTGCACCTCGACCTCGCCGTAGCGGGCCATTTTGGAAGCGTCGAAGCTGTCGAAAGCGGCTCGGAAGTTCTCACGCTTTTTGAGCACCGTCAGCCAACTCAGCCCGGTTTGAAAGGTCTCGAGCACGAGCAGTTCGAACAGCTCGGCGTCGTTGTAAAGCGGCACACCCCACTCGGCGTCGTGGTACTCCACATAAAGCGGGTCGCTCGTCACCCAGGCACACCGTGGTTTTATAGGGCGTGATTTAACAGAACGTTGCCTTTTCATAGGGCATTTTAAACGCGGCGGGAAGCCCCCGGCGTGTGTGAATATGCACTTGCATATTCGGCATAGTTCGGCTATACTTTAATTCAGCCGCCCAACCAGGGCGAGAAAGGCAGGTGTGCAGATGTTTTTTAAGCAAAAGCTACCGAAAATCCCGAACGTTTGTGGTTCGTTTGACGGTTGCGCCCGGAACGACGTCAGCGCACCCGTCGGGGAAACATGGCTGGAAAAGCCTGAGCGACCTTAGCTCGGCTCGACCCGCACAACGTTTCCCGGCGCGAACATGGCCGGGTTTTTTAATGGCCCGTCCAAACACCCTCTCATTTGAACGAAAGGAGGACAGCATGTTGAGCACCTTTGCCCTGCAAATTGCCAAAGACCGCATGACCGACCTTCGGCGCATCAACTGGCAAAACCGTCTGGCGAACACCTACCCGGACGTTGAGCGCCAACCGAAACACCTCAAGCACTGGACGAACCGCTAAAGCTGTAACTTGTACGACGCGACATGTACGACGCCAACATGTACAAACCAGCAGCGCGGTGTCCGTTACCTCTCGAGAGGAGAGACCATGTTTGACGAGATTGCCGCAGCCGCGCAGGCTCAAGAGCGCTTGGCGCGTTTCCGCCAGGAAGCCACGCTAAAGCGTTTCACCCCAAGCTCGAGGCAGACCCTCGACCGCTTTTTGACAAGCGTCGCCGCTGCCGTAGAGCCCGACTCCACCAAAAAAGGAGCCAGCCGCTATGTACGTACATGAACTTGTTTACAAACAAGCCGTAGACCGCGTCGAGCAGTACCGACGCGAAGCCGCACGCGGCCACGCGGTTGCCGCCTTACGGCCCAGCTTCCGCTCACGCGCCGTGTCAGCCTTGCACCGCTGGGCCGAACGGCTCGAGCCCGCCCTGAAGCCCAAAGCCCTGCGAAGCGTTCGCTAAGCGCTTCCGAACCCCCACCGCAATCGGTTTGCGGCGGGGGTTTTAACTTGGCGGATGTGAGGCGGGTTCGAGCGTGTCGGTCAGCCGGAGCTTTGCTTAAGGTTTCGTCGTAAACTTAAAGCAGCCTTAGCGGAGGAGGAGTCCATGCCGACCTTGGAGAAACCGGAAACCGTCGACGAACACACCTATTTGGGCAAGCCCAGAAAGCTGCTCGAGGGCTTGAGCAAAGTCTCGGGGCGGGCGCGCTACGCGGGCGACGTGGTCGTCCCCGGCCTGTTGCACCTGCGCCCGGTGCTCAGCACAGAAGCCCACGCGAACATTCTCGGCATCGACAAGAGCGAGGCCGAGGCGGTCAAAGGCGTCGTTGCGGTGCTGACGGCTGAAGACCTGGTGACGGGCGAGCGCACCATCACCTCGCGGAGCAACGCGATTCTTGCCAAAGAGCGGGTGCTGTTCGTGGGCCAGCCGGTCGTCGCCGTCGTCGCCGAAACCGAGGCCGCCGCCGAAGACGGCGCGGCGCGGGTAAGGATAACCTACGAATCTCTCCCGGCCGTCGCGGACTTGAGCGCGGCCACTGCTACGGACGCGCCGGTCATCTGGCCGGAGGGTTTGCCCGAGGCCGAGGAAGCGGGCGTCACCCACGCGGCGGTCGAGGAGCAAGAGAACGAAACCCAGGGCAAACCCTCGAACGTCTACAAAACGAGCAGCTACGAGCGGGGCGACGTGGACGCGGCGCTTGAAGCGGCCGACGCGGTCGTGGAGCACACTTTTAAGCTGGCAAGCGCCTACCAGGGTTACTTAGAGCCCCAATCGGTGCTGGTCGAGCCCGACCGGGTGCAGGAAAGCCTGACGGTTTACACGAGCACGCAGGGACAGTTCGGCGTGCGCAACAGCGTCGCGGGGATTCTCGGGCTGAAACGCGGCAAGGTGCGCGTGGTGCCGATGACGGTCGGCGGCGGCTTCGGGGCAAAGTACGGCACCACCGAACCGCTCGCCGCGGCAGTGGCCTATACCCTGAACAAACCCGTCCGGCTTGTGCTGGGCCGCTCGGAGGACATGCAGTCCACCACGCCCGCGCCCGCCTCGCACATCACCTTGAAGCTCGGCGGCAAAAAAGACGGCACCCTGACGGCGCTGAAAGCCCAGACCGTCCTCGACGCGGGCGCGTTCGCCTTCGACTTCGGCGGGCTGTGGCCGCTGCTGCTGGGCAGCAACTACCGGGTCGAAAACTTGCGCATCGACTCGACCGAAGTTATCACCAACAAAACCGAGATGGGCGCTTACCGCGCGCCGGGCGCGCCGCACACGACCTTTGCGATGGAGTCGTGCATCGACGAGTTGGCTTCCGCCCTCGAACTAGACCCCCTGGCTTTCCGCCTCAAAAACGTCGCCCAGGGTGGCGACCCCATGACGAACGGCACCCCTTGGCCGAGCCTCGGCTTCAAAGAATGTTTGGAGCGCTTGCAAGAACACCCGGCCTGGACCGAGCGCAGCACGCTCGAGAACGAGGGCGTCGGCATCGCCATCGGCAGTTGGCCCACCGCGATGTCGCCCGCGGCCTCGCTGTGCCGCGTCGACTCGGACGGCACGGTGCGGCTTCAGGTCGGCTCAGTGGACATTTCCGGGGTGAACAGCAGCCTCGTCCTCGTCGCCGCCGAAATGCTGGGCGTGTCGCCGGACGCGGTCGAACTCGTCCAGGGCGACACCGACATGGGGCCGTTCGCGCCCGGCAGCGGCGGCTCGCAGGTGACCTACAGTGTCGCGGGTGCGGTCGCGGAGGCGGCCAAAGACGTGCGCACAAAGGTGCTCGAGCTGGCCGCCGAACACCTCGAAGCGCGCCTGGAAGACCTGGAACTGAGAGAGGGCAGCGTGCGGGTCAAGGGCGTGCCCACCTCGGCCGTCGCCCTCGCCAAACTCGCCACGCTCGCCGAGCGCACCGCGGGCGGGGCGGGGCCGCTCATCGGTGAAGGCCGCGCCGCCGTTCAGGAAAACGCGCCCGGCACCGTCGCGCACCTCGTCAAAGTGGGGGTTGACCGCGAGACGGGCGCGGTGACGTTGAAACAATATGTCGCCATTCAAGATGTCGGCTTCGCCCTCAACCCGATGATGGTCGAAGGGCAGGTTCACGGCGGGGTGGTGCAGGGCGTCGGCATGGGCTTGTTCGAGGCGCTGACCTACGCCGACAACGGCCAACCCCTCACCAGCAGCTTTTCCGAGTACGCCCTGCCCAAAGCGGCGGACGTGCCGAACATCGAAACGGTACTGGTTGAAAATAAATCTCCCTACGGTCCCTTCGGCGCGCGGGGCGTGGGCGAGCCGCCGGTCACCGCGGGCGCGGCGGCCCTCGCCAACGCCGTAAGGGACGCCGTCGGCGTGCGCCTGACCGAAATCCCGATGACGCCGCAACGGGTGTGGCGGGCGCTAAACGAGGCGGACTAAAAGGCTGTCGTCAGCAGTCAGAAGATGCGGCGGGAATTCCCGCCGCTTTTTGTTTTCTGAGTTTTGAGAGGCTCGAGCCTTCTCTGAACGCCTATGTTACGCTGAAGCTATGAAGACGCTCGAGTTACCCGACGGCCTAGCGGCGCAAATAGAGTCGTTCCGCCAGCGACGCGGCCAGCGCTGGGCTGAACAGTTGGAAAAGCTTTTGCAGCAAGAAGTGACGCTGAGCGAATGGGACGAAGAGGTTCGGAGGCCGGGGTCAGCTGCTCGTTTCAGTGAGGAAGAAGCTGAGCGCCTGGCTGTCCAGGAAGTCAGAGAGGCGCGGCGCGAGCGAAAGTTTTGAAGGTCGTTCTCGACACGAACATCTTTATCGCCACGCTCATCAAGCCGGACTCGACCACCGCCCGTCTTTACTGGCTTTGGCGCGAAGGACGCTACACGCTGCTTACCTCTCAAGACCAACTCAACGAGCTACGCAACGTCAGCCGCAGACCCAAATTCAAAGGCGTCATCCGTCCGCACCAGGTTGGATCTATGGTGAACGCGCTTAAGACCCGAGCAACCGTTCTCGAGCCAAAGGATGTTCCTGATGTGTCTCCCGACCCCGACGACAACAAAATTATCGCAATTGCCCTTCACGGCAGGGCGGATTACCTGGCCTCGCTCAACATGCACGACGTTGTAAAACTTGGCAAGGTCGGCAACACTCGGATACTTCACCCTAGAGACTTACTGAAACGTTTGGAGTGAGGCTCGAGCCCCCAAACCCCCGCGTGCTAAACTTAACCCATGACGACTATCGACACCATCGGCACGATTTCCGAAGACGACGAGCTGGTCGTGAAGCTGCCCGGAAAGCTGCCGCCGGGCAAACACCGGGTTGTGGTTGTCGTTGACACCATGCTCGAGGCGGTCGGTGAAACAGCCTTGCTCAGCGAGGCGGCTCTATCCGACTGGAACCGTCCCGAGGAAGACGAGGCGTGGCAGCACTTGCAAGAGGCGTAGTCCTCGTCCACTTTCCTTTCTCCGACCTTTCCCGTTCAAAACTGCGGCCCGCCGTGGTGTTGGCGGCTGCCGGACGCGGCGACTACCTGCTGTGCCAAATCACCAGCAACCCCTATTCCGATTCTGGAGCCGTCGCTTTGACAGATGAGAGCTTCAGTCAGGGAAGTTTGCAGCGCACCAGCTACGTGCGCCTAGGTAAACTTTTTACGGCCAACGAACAGCTCATCGCAGCACAGGTGGGTAGTTTGAAGGCTGTGGTAACAAGCGAGGTCGTGGAAGCCGTCGTTGAGTTGCTTCGCACGAACCCCTAACCTATCGAGTTTCTGGCTTGAGCATAATGGGCTCGAGGTTGAGGCTCGAGCCCGCCTACACCTTTACAGGCGACTCGTCACGCACCGGCGTCAACCCGAGCCGGTAAGCGTAAAGCTGCGCGTTGGGCGTTTGGCGGGTGCGGTAGCGTTGGAAGAGGGTGAACATGTCTTTTTGAAACGCTTTGGCCGTCTCGAAGTCGAGGTTGAGGTTGCCGTCGCCTAAAAACAGGGCCGGGGCGCTGGGGCTGAAAAAAGTCTCGGCAAACGCCTCGCCTCGCTCATAGTCACCGAGCACGACCGAAAGCTGGTTGTGCGTGAGGGTGACGTGAACACCCTGCGTCTGGAAAGTTTCTTGAAAAACCTTGGCCGCCTCACGGTGAAAGATTCTTTCTACGTCACCCAACATACCCAGCAAAAGCTGCTCCAGGCTCGAGCTTGCCATCGTCTCAAAGGGAACGAAAAAGTCCTCGGCGCTGGCCCGGTAAACCTTGACGGCCCTGCCCCGACGCGGCTCTTCGCGCACGACGGTAAGCAGCCCCAATTCGACAAACTTGTTCACCCGGTAGAGCAGCGTGTTGAGTTTGACGCCCGTTTCGGCGGCGACCTCGCTCAAGACGGCCTCGCGCTTGAAAAAGGGCTCGAGCAGCCGCAGTTGCGCCGTGTCCGTCAACAACCGCGCCGCCTCGCTGTTCGTCACCATCATAATTTCTTCCATGCTCAAGTGTAGAAGACATCAGCTTCAAAAACCTCTCTTTTATTTGAAGCAGAGAACCTGCATTGTGAATACAAAGGAGAACGACATGACCCACCAACAAACCGCCCACGACAAATTGAGCCGCTACCACCGCGAAGCCGAGGTCTACCACAACCTGCCGAGAACGCCGTGGCAGACTCGGGTTGCTACGAGTTTGAGAACGCTGGCGACCCGGCTCGAGCGCAACGCTACGCCAAAGGTAGGAGGCGAACTTTCGGCCCGGCGCGTTTAATAGCGGGAGCAAGTTGGAACTCGTAAACATCGGAAACTCTAAGGCGGTGACGGGTGGAAACGCTGGTCGAAGTCGACAACATAGAGAAGTCGTACAAAAAGCGCAAGTCCAAAGAGATTGTCAAGGCGGTGGACGGCGTGTCGTTCCGGGTGGAGCGCGGCGAAATCTTGGGCCTCCTCGGGCCGAACGGAGCGGGCAAGACGACGACCATCAAGATGATGTGCGGCCTCATCCGCCCGGACGCCGGGACGGTCACGATTTTGGGGGTGGATAACACGCGGCAGCGCCTCAAAGCGCTGCGCCACATCAGCGCGGTGTTGGAGGGCAACCGCAACCTCTACTGGCGCTTGAGCGTGCGCGAAAACCTGGACTACTTCGCGGGGAACCGCGGGCGCTCGAGGCGCAGTGTCAAAGCTGACATCGAAAAACTGTTGGCCCAGTTCCGACTCAGCGACAAAGCGAGCGAACTCGTCAACAACCTCTCGCGTGGGATGCAGCAAAAACTCGCCATCGCCGTGGCAATGCTCGCCGGAACCGAACTGGTTCTGCTCGACGAACCCACCCTGGGGCTGGACGTGGAAACGGGCTACGAGGTGCGCGAGTTGCTGCGCGAGGTCGCCCGCGAGGGCCGCACCATTATCGTCAGCACGCACGACATGCCCGTTGTGCAAGACCTGTGCGAGCGCACCGTGATTATCAACGCGGGCCGGGTGGTGGTGGACGACCGGGTCGGGAACCTCCTCAAGTTGTTCGAGACTCGAGCCTACGAAGTGAGTCTCGGCGCGGCGCTGATGCCTTCGCAGACGAAGAAGTTGGAGGTCTTTCCGGCAACAACCGTGGAGGACAGGGGCGGCAAGCCGCTTTTGAAAGTAACGCTCGAGCACGACGAAGACATCTACACACTTATGGATATTTTGAAAGAGGCTAGAACGCCGGTCGAGAGCATTGACCGCACGACCATCAACTTCGAGCAGGTGTTCCGGCAGCTGGTCAAAAAGGAGCCCCAACATGTCGTCGCTTAACGTCCTCAACGCCAACGTCCGCAAGGTCGGCATCGAACTGCTGCGTTACTTGCCCAACACGGTGAGCACGGTCGTCACTTTTTACGCGATTTTCTTGATGTTTTTCCTCGGCATCCGCGTTATCGGCGGGCCGGAGACGACGGGGGCAAGTTCGGAATACCTCATCGTCAGCATGGTGCTGTGGTTTTTGGCGCTCATGGCGATGCAGGGCATCGGCTGGGAGATTACCAACGAGGCGACGCGGGGCACCCTGGAACAGCTTTACATGTCGCCGGTAGGCACCTGGAAAATTCTGCTCTCGAGGATGGTCGGCAGCGTGGTTGTGAACTTTGCGATTATCGTGGTCGTCCTCTTGCTCAACATGCTCACGGCGGGGGTTTGGCTCAATTTCGACCTGCTCACGCTCGCGCCGTTGCTGTTCCTCACGGTCGTGTGTATGCTCGGCGTGGGCTTTATGGTCGCGGGCTTGGCGCTCGTGTTCAAGCAAATTCAAGCGTTTTTGCAAATCGCGCAGTTCATCTTTTTCGCGCTCGTGGCGGTGCCGGTGGGGCTCTCAAGGTGGCTCGAGCTTCTCCCCGTCGTGCGCGGCTCGACAATGATTCGCGCGGCGATGACGGAAGGCGTGACGCTTGCGGGGTTTTCGGCTGCAGCTTGGGCGCTGCTCGTCGCCAACACGGTCGTTTACTTTGCGCTCGGAATTTTGCTGTACAAGCTCGCTGAGCGGCGGGCGATGAATAGGGGGTTGTTGGGGCAGTATTGAACTGAGTCGATACTTTTTAACGCTACAGGTCTTGAAAGTTTAAGTTCAACTCGCCAGCGGCAGCATTAAGGCGACGGTCTCGAGTCCAGAGCCGAGCTTCTGTAAGTGCTGCTGACGCGAGCAGGTGAACATCCAGGTAGCCGATGCCCCGGCCCATCAGGTTACGATCCTCTATGAGATGCAACACCTCGGCCTCGGAAGCCAACATCGCCTTGGGCAGCTTTTGCAAGAGCGCGAAGATTTCACCCCGGTTTTTAAGATTGCCGCAGGCAAGTTCGCCAACAACGAAAAAGTGCATCAGTACTTGCTCGCGCTCGAGCGCCGTCTCCAACTCGCCTTCACCCCGCCGCAGGTGGTCTATCCAGACGGACGTGTCTACCAGAATCATGCTGGGTAATTACGGAGCATCGGTGTTGGGCTCGGGGCGGCGTCGGGGGACGGGCTCGAGCTGCGGTTCGCTGCCCCCTAACCGTGCTAGCCGCCGAGCGCTTTCACGTTCGATGAGCACTTTGAGTCCGGCGTGAATCAGGGCGTTACGCTCCTGAATGCCTGTCAGCCGTTGCGCCTCGCCAAGCAAGTCTTCGTTCAAGTTCACCGTCGTCCGCATAGGTCACCTCGCTGAGATGCCATAAGTCTACATCAACTGATGACTGAAAGTGATGCTTTGTCAAACTTATTAGAACCGAAGGCCTGACTGTCCTCTAAATGGTGTTAAGCCCCCATCTTCCAGATGGGAAACGCTTCAGCGTTTAGAGTTGGAAGATGGAACGCTACACGCGGGGAAGTCATACGGTCTATCACCACCGCTACCACCTGGTGTGGATAACGAAGTACCGCTACCGGGTGCTGCGGGGTGAACTGCAGAAGCGGGTACGAATGATTATCGCGCAAGTAGCCGAGGAGATGAACGTCAAGATAGTGAATGGCGTTGTATCGAGCGACCACATCCACCTGCTGGTATCCATTCCGCCCCATGTCGCGGTGAGCGAGTTTGTGAAGCGGGCCAAAGGAAGAAGCTCTCGGAAAGTGCAGCAAGAGTTTCCACACCTAAAGAAGCGCTACTGGGGCAGACACTTTTGGCGATGGGGCGTCCCGAGCCGTTGGGCGCGGGGCTACTTCAGCGCCACAAGCGGGAACGTAACTGACGACGTTATCGACGCCTACATCAGCAACCACTATGACGCCCATAAGCAGCATGACGAGGAGAACATCTCTTTAGAGTGAGCCCCGACTTTCAGTCTAGATGTTTGCAACCTACCATCTTCAAGATGGTAGTGGTTTAGTCAGCTTTTCTCAACGTTCTTTTACTGCTTTGCCGCATCATCAGTGCATCACCTGTGCTACACTGACGCTCAGGAGGAAGCTATGTCGAGCAGCAACGGTCAGCCTAAAGACACCATCCGCCTCACCCTGAGCCTGTCACCCGAGATGTACGAGAAGCTCGAGCAGTTAGCCAACGACGCCCACACCAGCAAAAGCGAGGTGATGCGGCGCAGCTTGGGAATTTACGACATCGCGGTAGAGGGCAAGGGAGAAGGCTACTACTTAGGGCTCACCAAGGACCGCTCGAGGTTAGAGCGCGAAATCGTCAACTACTAGGGTGCCCCAAAACCTTGACGCGGGCAGCCGCTTAAAGGGCACTTTCGAACTGGTCCCGCCCGAGAGCGAGGTCGAGACCTCGGCGCGGCTCGAAGACGACGCCGAGCGCCGCCGCCACACGCTGTGGCGTGAGCGCGTCACCTTTATTGGTGCCCTTTTTACCCTGGCACTGCTTTTGGTTTTCAGCCTCATCAGTATCAGCCTGCCGAGCGCCACGCCGGAAGCGCGTGAACTGGCTTCGCAAATGTTGCCTGCCCTGTTCACGGGGCTTTTAGGCTATTTCGTGGGTCACCGGGGGCGAGTTGAGAACTGAACTGCGGGGGCTCGAGCCCATTTGATGAAGCCCTCCTTTGCAAGCTTTTGTTAAACTTGCGCTGGTTCAGACAATTGGGGAATCGCTGGGCCGAACACAGAGAGGGGTTCACATGAGGAGAATGCAAGCTGCCGCAATAGGGTTGGCTCTGGTGGTTCTGTTGACCGCCTGCCCCGGCACCGTTTCTGTGACCGCGCCGAGCAACGTCACGGCGACGCCGGAACTCAGCGCCATCGACGTAAACTGGCAAGACGACAGCGACAACGAGCAGGGCTTCGTCGTCTTCCGCGCCGCGGGCGAGGGTGACTTCGTTCAAATAGCCGAAGTCGGCCCGAACGTGACGAGCTTCCGGGACACGGCTTTAGAGGCCGACGTGGTTTACCGCTACGCCGTCGCCGCCAAGGGTAGCGCGCAAAACTCGGCGCAAACGGTTCAGGCCGAGGCCGGGGTGTCGGTGTCTTACCACGGCGAAGCGGTGCGGTCGTTTACGGGCGAGGTGGTGAATTACAGCGCCGGGCAGGCTCAACTGACGGCCATAAACTTGTTCAGCCCGTTTGTTCCTACCCCTTTGGGGTCAGGAGCTGTCTCGACACAGGGCGAGTTTTCCTTTACCTACAACATGACGGTCGCCAGCTTGTCACCCGTCTTACTTTGCGGTACTTCCGACACGGACGTTCAAGGAGCTTTCAGCGGTGTTTTGTTTGCGGGAAGTTTGTCAGAGCCGGTCGGAGGACTGGTTCTCGCTTCCTCGCCGGCAGTGGCTGAGCGGGCGCTCCTCGGTGAGCCTGGAGCGGTAGGTGATGTGGCGGTTGCCTGGTTATACGTTGCTGAAGACACCGCCTATCAGTTCTCCGCAGAAGAGTGTCCATCCGGGAGCGAGTACAAGCTCGAGCTTAAAGCAGGCTGGAACACGGTTGTCACCGAGGTGACGGGCTTCAACGCCGTGACCAACCAACCTGTGGGTACCGTCGTGACGGCTATCCCTCCCGCAGAGTTGAACTGGTACTTTATCACCTTTCCTCAAGCTCCCCCACCCGAGCCGCCTGTAAATTTCGGCTCTCCTAACCTTTTCGGAATTTTCGGTCAGGTTCAAAAACGCTGAGAAGAGCAAGTCGGTGTAGTTTTAAAACGAGAGGGCGAACTGTGAGGTTCGCCCTTTTGCGTTGATTTCCCCTTACCTCTGCGCCAGCAGCTTCTCCACCACGCTTCTATCTTCCAGGGTGCTGATGTCCCCCGTCACGTCCTCGCCCGAAGCGATGTTGCGGAGCAAACGGCGCATAATCTTGCCGCTACGCGTTTTGGGCAGCGCGTCGGTGAAGCGGATGTCGGCGGGTTTGGCAATCGCGCCGATTTCCTTGGTGACGTGGTTGCGGAGTTCTTTCAAGAGGTCGTCGCTGCCCTGGCGGGAGCCCTCGAGGGTTACGAACGCCACAATCGCCTGCCCCGTCAGCTCGTCGGGCCGGCCCACCACGGCGGCTTCGGCGACGGCCTCGTGCGAGACGAGCGCCGACTCGACCTCCATCGTGCCGAGGCGGTGGCCGGACACGTTCACCACGTCGTCCACCCGGCCCATAATCCAGTAGTAGCCGTCCTGGTCGCGGCGCGCGCCGTCGCCCGCGAAGTACACGTGCGGGATTTCGGTCCAGTACTGGGCGCGGTAGCGGTCGTCGTCGCCGTAGACGGTGCGGAGCATCCCCGGCCAGGGGCGTTTGATGACGAGGTAGCCGCCCTGGTCGGCCGCTTGCTCGTTGCCCTCGACGTCCACGATGGCCGGTTCGACGCCGAAAAAGGGCAAACCCGCCGCGCCCGGTTTGGTGTCGTGGACGCCCGGCAGCGTGGTAATCATAATGCCGCCGGTTTCGGTCTGCCACCAGGTATCGACGATGGGCGTCTGACCGCGCCCGATTTTTTCGCGGTACCACATCCAGGCTTCGGGGTTGATGGGCTCGCCGACGGTGCCGAGGAGCCGCAGGCTCGACAAGTCGTACTTCTCCACGTGCTCGTCGCCCCACTTCATAAAGGCGCGAATCGCGGTCGGGGCGGTGTAGAACACGGTCACCTTGTACTTCTCGACGAGTTCCCAAAACCGTCCCGGATGCGGGTGGTTCGGCACGCCCTCGTACATCACTTGAGTCACGCCGTTGAACATGGGGCCGTAGACGACGTAAGAGTGTCCGGTTATCCAGCCCACGTCGGCGGTACACCAGAACACGTCGGCGTCTTTCAGGTCGAACACGTACTTATTGGTGAGGTAGGTGTACGTTTGGTAGCCGCCGACCGTGTGCAGCACGCCCTTGGGTTTGCCGGTCGAGCCGGAGGTGTAGAGGATGAAGAGCGGGTGTTCGGCGTCCAGAGGTTCAGCCGGGCAGTCCTCACTGGCGTCTCTCATAAGTTCGTGATACCAGTGGTCGCGGCCCTCTTGCATGGTGACGTCGTTGTCGGCGCGCTTGACGACGAAGACGTTTTTAACCGAGGAGGTTTTCTCGAGGGCCTCGTCCACCGCCGGTTTGAGGGGCAGCACACTCCCGCGCCTATGGCCGCCGTCGGCGGTGATGACGGCGACGGCCTCGGCGTCGCCAATGCGGTCGGCCAAGGCTTGGGCGCTGAAGCCGCCGAACACGACGCTGTGCGTCGCGCCGACGCGCGCGCAGGCGAGCATGGCGACGGCCGCCTCGGGAATCATGGGCATGTAGATGGCGACGCGGTCGCCTTTTTTGATGCCCTTAGATTTTAGGACGTTGGCGAACTTCGAAACCTCTGTCAGCATGTCGCTGTAGGTGAGGGCTCGAGTATCGCCCTCTTCACCCTCGAAATGAAACGCCGTCTTGTCGCCCCGGCCCTGCTCGACCTGGTAGTCGAGCGCGTTGTAGGAGGGATTCGTTTGGCCGCCGACGAACCATTGCACAAAAGGCTCGTTCCACTCTAAAACCTTGTCCCAGGGCTTGAACCAGTGGAGTTCGTTCGCCGCGTTCGCCCAAAACGTTTCGGGGGCGTCCAGGGACTGGCGGTAGAGCCGCTGGTAGTCCTGCAACGTCCCCAGCTTCGCCTGGGTCTGGAAATCTTCATGCGGCGAAAAACGGCGCGACTCCTGCAGCACCGATTCGATATGAGTAGCTTGAACGCGTTCAGCTTCGTTGCCAGCAGACGGGGTCTTGTCGGACATGAGCTTCCTCCTTGGCCTTTTTCACTCTTTAGCTGTGACCTAGTAGCTGCGACCTAAGTTTCGTGTTACGCCGAGCATAGCCCAAGGCACCAATTTCCTTCAACCGGACGCGGCTACAGTCGCGCTTGACGCGCATCTGCTTTACAGGTAGGATAGCGCAACACAAAATGTCCGACTGGCACGAGGTTCGTGTACGCCAAGCCACTTTTTAGGAGCCGCTTTTGCCGACTGAGTCCATCGAAGCGTTGCTGAGCGAGCAAGAGCCGTTCACGCCCCCCGACGCGGTGCGGCGCGCGGCTAGGCTGCAAGACTATGATGCGGTTTACAAGCGCTCCATCGAGGACAACGAGACTTTCTGGGCGGAGATCGCCGAGACTTTTCGGTGGACTACTTCGTGGCGTGAGGTGCGTAGTTTCGACGGCGTCAACCACCGCTGGTTCGAGGGCGCTGAAACGAACATCACCCTGAACGCGCTCGACCGGCACGTTGAAAGCGGGAACAAAAATAAGGTCGCGCTGTTGTGGCTCGGCGAGGACGGCCTCGAGCGCACCGTGACCTACGGGATGCTGCTGGCGTTGGTCTGCCGACTTGCCAACGGTTTGAAAGCGCTCGGCGTCGAAAAAGGCGACCGGGTCGTGGTCTACATGCCCTTGACCGTCGAAGGCGTCGCCTCGATGCTGGCTTGCGCGCGCATCGGGGCGGTTCACAGCGTCGTGTACGCGGGTTTCGCGGCGGGCGCGCTAAGGCAACGCGTCGAGGACGCCGGAGCTAAAGTTTTGATCACCGGAGACGTGGGCTACCGGCGCGGCAAGGCGGTCGACCTGAAAACCATCGCCGACAAGGCGGTGGCAGGCCTAAAGGCCCCGCCCCAGGTCGTCGTGTTTCAGCGGCAACGCCCTAAAAAAGAGCTTGGCGAAAACGAAACCGACTTCGACGACCTCTTGAAATACCCCGCCGAGTGCGCGGCGGAGAGCGTCGAGGCCGAGCATCCGCTTTACATCCTCTACACCTCCGGCACGACGGGCACGCCCAAGGGTGTCGTCCACGTCCACGGCGGCTACATGGTCGGCACCGCGTATCACCTGGAAACATTCTTCGACCTCGGGCCGGACGACGTGTTTTACTGCATGAGCGACATCGGTTGGGTGGTCGGGCACAGTTATATCACCTACGCGCCGCTGGTCGGCGGCGTCACCACGATTTTTCGGGAGGGTGCCCCCGACACGCCGCACCCCGGCATCGTCTGGGAAATTGTTGAAAAGTACGGCGTGACCGCCATGTTCACCGCGCCGACCGCGGTGCGGATGTGGATGCGCTTTGGTGAGAAGTATCCAGAGAGATACGACCTCTCCACACTGCGCGTTCTCGCCTGCGCGGGCGAGCCGCTAAATCCTGAAGCCTTTCGCTGGGCGCAGCGTCACCTCACGGGCGACCACGGTTACGTGATGGACAACTGGTGGCAGACCGAACTCGGTGGGCCGACGCTCGGAACTTTGGCGGTGCAGGAGCACAAGCCGGGTTTCGTGGGTCGACCCTTGCCCGGTGTCGAGGCCGACGTGGTGGACGCGTCGGGGCAAACGCTGCCGCCGAACACGGGTGGACTTCTCGCTTTGAAACGCCCGTTTCCGCACATGCTCCGCACGGTTTACAACGCACCCGAACGCTATGAAGAGGCTTGGGAGAACGGTCTTTACCTCACCGGAGACGTTGCCGTGCGCGACGCCGACGAGCGTTTCAGCGTGCTCGGTCGCGCCGACGACGTGTTGAACGTGGCGGGCCACCGAATAGGCACGGCCGACGTGGAGTCGGCCCTGGTCTCGCACGAGGCGGTGGCCGAGTCGGCGGTCGTCGGGGTGCCCGACGAGCTGAAGGGCGAAGCTATCAAAGCGTTCGTGGTGTTGCGCGGTGGCTTTGAAGCCGGCGACGCCCTCGCCAAAAACTTAACCATTCACGTCCGGGACGAACTTGGACCCGTCGCCACACCCGCGGAGGTGACCTTTGTAGAGAGTCTGCCCAAAACCCGCAGCGGCAAAATCATGCGCCGACTTCTCAAAGCCCGAGAGTTGGGGCAGGACCCGGGGGATTTGTCGACGCTCGAGACTTGAAACTGCTCAGCTCAGGTACCGCTCTGCAGGGAAGGGGCAGGGAAGAGAAAGAGCAGCGGGGCTGAGGAGCAAAGGGTTGCAACCCCTTGTTTCACTCGGTACTTTCAACACGGTACTCGCAACAGGGTACTCGTTCCGCGTATAACCTGATTCAAACTTACTAAGACTCTAAGGAGGACGGATGGAACCCACGCAAGAACGGCTCGAGGCTTACTGGCGGCGCAACCTCCGCTTGACCGTGACCCTGCTGGCGGTCTGGTTTATCGTCGGCTACGTACTCGCCATCATCTTCGCCCCAGCGCTCAATTCAATCACCTTTTTGGGCGGGCCGCTCGGCTTTTGGATTGCGCAAAACGGCGCGATTTACGTGTTCATCTTGCTGATTTTGATTTACTGCCTCAGCATGAACAATCTTGACAAAGAATTCGACGTGGAGGGCTGATGAGCCAGCTCGGTTTGACCGCTATTTTCGTCATCGCGACCTTCGGGCTGTATATCGGCATCGCGATTTGGTCGCGGGTCTCGAGCACCGCGGGCTTTTACGTGGCGGGGCGGGGCATTCCCTCGATTTTCAACGGCATGGCGACCGCCGCCGACTGGATGTCGGCGGCCTCGTTTTTGTCGATGGCCGGGCTTATCGCGCTGGCGCGGAACGGCTTCGACGGCGCGATTTACCTGCTCGGCTGGACGGGCGGCTACGTGCTGCTGGCGCTGCTGCTCGCGCCTTACCTGCGCAAATTCGGCAAGTTTACGGTGCCCGAATTTATCGGCGACCGCTACGAATCGGGCACCGCGCGCCTGGTGGCCGCCATCTGCGCTATTTTCGTGTCGTTCACCTACGTCGCCGGGCAGATGCGCGGGGTGGGCATCGCCTTCAGCCGCTTTTTGGAAATCGACATTTTGTGGGGCGTCGTCATCGGTATGGCGATCGTGGCGACCTACGCGACGCTGGGCGGCATGAAGGGCATCACCTACACCCAGGTCGCGCAGTACCTCGTGTTGATTCTCGCCTACATCATCCCGGCCGTGGCGATTGCCAACGTGCTCACCGGCAACCCGGTGCCACAACTCGCTTTTATGGAAGTCGCCGGCCGGCTCGACACGATTCAGGCCGATTTGGGTTTCGGCCAGTACACCTCGCCCTTCAACAGCCTCAGTCCGTTGAACGTCTTTTTGATTACGATGGCCTTGATGTGCGGCACGGCCGGGTTGCCCCACGTCATCATCCGCTTTTACACGGCCAAAAGCGTGACTGGGGCGCGCTGGACCGGTTTTTGGGCGCTGCTGTTCATCGGCATCCTCTACACCACTGCTCCGGCGATTGCCACTTTCGCCAAGTTCAACATGATTCAGACCGTGAGCGGCGCGTCCATCACTGCCCTGCCGCAGTGGGTCACGAACTGGCAAGAAACCGGCCTCTTGACCATCAACGACAAAAACGGCGACGGACTCGTGCAGTACGTGCGCGGCGACGCCAACGAACTCACCATCGACAACGACATCATGGTGCTCGCCAATCCCGAAATCGCCAACCTGCCGCCCTGGATCATCGCTTTTGTGGTGGCGGGCGGTCTGGCGGCGGCGCTCTCGACCGCCTCGGGGCTGCTGCTGGTGATTGCCAGCTCGATTTCGCACGACATCTACAAAAAGTTTTTGCGTCCCGACGCGTCGGAGGCCAGCGAACTCGCGGTGGCGCGGGTCGCCGTGCTGTTCGCGGTCGTAATTGCGGGGCTGTTGGGGATTTACCCGCCGGGGTTCGTGGGTGAAGTGGTCGCCTTCGCCTTCGGACTCGCAGCGGCGAGCTTTTTCCCGGCCATCGTGCTGGGCATTTTCGACAAGCGCACCAACCGCACCGGCGCGGTCACGGGGATGATTGTGGGCATCGTGTTCACCGCCTTTTACATCATCACGACCGCGCCCGGCATCGGCATTCGCTGGGAGCCCTGGCTGTTCGGCATCAGCCCGCAGGGCATAGGCACGGTGGGGATGATCATCAACTTCCTCATCACCTACTTCGTGTCGCGCGCGACCGAAGAGCCGTCCCTGGAGATGCAGAACTTTGTCGAGGGCATCCGCTACCCGCGCGGGGCGGGGGGTGCGGCGGCACACGATTAAAGTAAGAAAGCCAAACGCGTATAGGGCGGCCTGCGGGTCGCCTTTTTTATAGAAAGCTCGAGCGCAGCCACGCCACCCCCGGCCCCTCAGTCGCTTCGCGCCAGCTCCCCTACGAGGGGAGCAAAAGGCAAGGCGAATTGCTTGTTTCGACGCCTCTTAAGATGTTACAAGAAGCTCGAGCGCTTCCAAAGTTTGGCCCCGAACAGGGTCTCGAGCCGTCCCGCCTCGACCGCCGTTTTGGGCAAAATATCGGCGCTGCCGTCGCCCCGGACGAGATAGTAAGCGCGGCGGGACTCGAGCACGCGGGCAACCTCTTTGTAAGGAACCATTACGGTTTTGCCCGCTTGCTTAACCTGAAAAGCATTTTCTTTGAAGGTGTAGCGTTTGGGCTCGCGCAGTTCCGGGTAGCGCCGCCACACCGCCACGCTGCTCAGTTTGACGAACAGCAAGTAGCCGAGCGCGGGCACGACGACCGCGAAAGCGTAAAGCCGCGCGTCCGACCAGACCCGAAACAGGTCGGCCAAGAGCAGCAGCGCGAAGGTGTACATGAAAAAAGGCAACACGGGCCGCTCCAAGGCCAGCACCCAGTTGTAATACATGAGGTCGGCTCGCGTCAGCGCAACGTCGGCGACGAGGGGTGTTTTTTGGCTCGAGGGCGCGGCGGGCGGCACGAGGGGAGTCTACCGCACCGGGCGAGGGGGACAAGGCCGCTGAGGTTCTACAAAAAGGTGCCACGAAAAAGGCCGCCCGTTTGGGCGGCCTGGCTGGAGACTTGGAAAGCTTACTTGAACGTGTTTACTTGAACAGCGTGATTTTGCCGTTCGGGCCGACGGTGCCGATGGGGAACAACAGCTCCTCTTCGAAGCTGGGCTTCAGCATGGCGGTGGACAGGCCACCGTCTTCCACGCCGGTGTCGATGAAGACTTCTAAACCTTCGGTGTTCGCCAGGTCGACGCCGAGGTCGAAGGTGATGAAGACGACCGGAATCGTGTCCGCAGCGTCACCGAGCACGGGGTCGAGCAGGCCGACGCGGTCGGGCGCGTTGCCCTGGTTCATGATGATGACGCCGGTCGCGCCCGCAGCTTGGGCGTTGAGAACTTTGGTTTCGAAGGCGCAAGTTCCGCGGCGCACCAAGGCGATGTTGCCGCTCACGTCACTGCCGAAGTCTTCAGCTTCACAGCCGCTCGTCGAGTTTTCCAAATCGTCTAAGTTCAGGTCGACGTTGACGACCGCGTCCTGAACGGTTGCCTTGACCGAATCGCGCGGGGCGAGGAAGTCTTTGGCTTCTTCGTAGGTCACCTCGTCGGGTGCGGTTTGCCTGAACACGCCCGGGACGCGCGGCGGCGGCAGCATGTAGTCTTTGTCGATGGCGTCGGACTCGGTGTCGACGACGTAGCCCAGGTCGCCGAGACTCGCGGCGGTCATGCGCGAGAGCAGTTCCGCGCCGCCCGCGTAGGGCGTCATGAGTTCGTCGTCGAAGGTGATTTCGCGCCAGTGGCCGTTGTAGTTGCCGGGGCCGCCGGTGTTGGCGATGGGCACGCTGTCCTCTTGGTCGTAGCCGGCCATCTCCAGGAGGTCTTGATACTCCCGGACAGCGCCCTCACCGGTAAAGCGGGGGTCGTAGTCGGGGTTGGGCAGTCCGGGCGGCACGGTCGGCGGGTCGCTCATGACGCCGTCGGTGTTGCCGGTGAGCTGCCACAAGGTGCCGATACCGATGACGTGGCCCATCTCGTGGACGATGACGTCCTGGTACTGCTGCACGTCGTCGAAGAAGCCGCCCTCGCCGAACTCGCTGATGTCGAATTCCATGATGCCGTAAATCGTGAGCGGGTCGTCGTCGGTGCCGTCGCGGATGAAGCGCGGACCGGCCCGCCCGAGCACGCCGCTGGGCCCGTCGATGTCGTTGAAGGCCACGTCGATGAGCAGGTCGTCGACGGTGCCTTCGACCGGCGGTGTGTCGGGGAAGCTGAAGTCTTGCGACAGGGTGAAGCCGGGGATATCTTGCAGGTCGTCGGTGATGATGGCTTCCCAGCGCTCGGCCGCGCCGACGAAGACCTCGCGCTGCGCGTCGGTCAGGTTGTCGGTCACGAAACGCAGGGTGATGTTGTAGCGCGAAGGGTCGGGGTCGGGCAGGATGTCGGGCGGCAGCGGCGCGACGCCGGTGCGCGTGATGAGGGTGACAAAGTAACCCTCGTCGGGTCCGCAGCCCGCGTCGGGGTCGCCGCAGGCGGTGGTGACAAGGTTGTAGCGCTTGCCGGCCTCGAGTTCGGCACTGATACGCGAGTTGCCGCCGTCTTCGGCATCGTAACCGCCGCCGAAGTCGTCGTTTTGCGCGATGAGGTTTTCTTCGGGGTTTTCAGGGTCGAAGTCGCCTTCGTACAGCAAGATGAAACCGTCGAAGTCTTGGCTGCTGTCGATTCTGTAAAAGTCGGTCACCGGGACTTCGAAGGTGAAGGGGCGGTAGCGCGAGGTGCGCTCTTCGTCGCTCAAGCCGCTGCCGTCGTCGGGGCGGGTAAACTCGGCCCGGCCGAAGGTCGTGGCGACGTTGCGGATGTCGAAGCCAGTTTTGGCCCAGTAGGGCTGGCTGTTGTCGCCGTCGCCGTCGACCACGTCGACCTCGGCGGCGCTGGGGTCGTCAACGTCGACGGTGCTGGTCAAGATGTCGCCGTCCAGCGCGTAGGTGAAGTAAAGCCCGTCCGAGGTGACGTAAGGATGGTCGATAGAAGGTGTAGGCGCTGCCGCCAGCACGTTCGCCGTGACACTGTTGTCGAAGACGACCAGGTCGGTGCCGTCGGCAGTAATTTCAAACATGAGCTGGTCGCCGTTAAAGGTCAGGCTCGGGTCGTGAATGTCACCCTGGTAAAGACCCACGGCGTCTTCCGAACCGTCGCTGGGGATGACGGCGAGCAGGTTCTGGCTCGGGTCGACAAGCCCCCCGAAGTCGGCCACAAAGGCGACGAACTCGCCGTCGCCGCTCAGCGAGGGCTCGAACACCGACAGCTCGCCGAAGTTAAACGTCAGTGACGAAACCGAGGGTTCGCTCAGGTCGAAGTCGACGACCGTGAAGTTGGAGAAGTCGGCCGCGTCGCCTTCACCTTCGTTGACGCCCTGCCAGGCGAAAGTCCGGCCGTCCAGGGACATCGAGAGGTTGCTCTCGTCGGCTTCGGTGGCGGTGAGCTGCGAAAACTGCTCTTGGCCGAACACGTCGCCCCGGTTGTCGTAAGCGTAGACTTCCGAGTTGCCGTTTTTGTCCTGGGTGATAAAACTGATGATGCGACCGTCTTGGCTGACGGCGACCGAGTCGACCACGCGCGTGCCGCGGTAGATGAGCTTGCGGTTGCCGTAGTCTGCTTGACCCGGACGAGTGGTGCGGATGCGGATGGAGTACATGTCTTTGCCGTCTTTGGACTCGGTTTGGACGTAGGCCAAGTAGCCTGGGGCGTCGAAGGCGATGTCGAGGGGCTCGAGCCCGCTGCTCGCCGGCAGCTTGCTCGTGCGCAGTTCGTCCAGCGCCCGGCCCAACGCGCTCGGCGCGGACCCCGCGGACAGGTCGAGACGGGTCATGCCGTCTTGCCTGAGTTCGACCTGCTGCGCTTGCGCGCCCGCCATGTCGAACATGACCGCCGCGTCTATGTCGGCGTCGGTGAGCAGGGGCACCTCACCGGGCGCGTCCACCCTCGTCGTGTTACATGACACCACGACCAGTGTGAACGCAAACAACGTCAACAACCTTGAAAATAGTTTCATCCGTTACCTTGCCCTCCCTTGAAATGGCAGCCGCCCTCTACCTCGCAGACCCGAGCAGGGGCTTAAAACGAAGTGAGGAACGTGCGTGAATTAATTTACCACGCGGAAAGCTCGAGGGTGCTAGACGATGGTGGACAAAACAGCAGGAAGTACACTGGAAGCGCTGCTCGGGAGCAGAAAAACCGTCGCGCCGCTGGGCGTCGGCTTCGATAGAACAGTTCTTGTTTCGTGTTGTGTCAACAAACGGTGAGCCTGACTTGTTTACACAACAACCTCGAGCGGCAGAACACATTCACCGAAAGCGTCGCTCTACAAAATCAGGCAAAGCATTGAAAACACTTGCTTGACGTAAGACAAATTACCTTTTTTTTCGTGGGCGAAATGTTACTTTGTACCGGGTTCAAAGAGCTGAGAAAAGCAGGCGGTTGTCGAGTCATGAGCTTTGGCAGCGACAAGCTTGGTACAGCGGCAAAGTCCTGCGTTTCCGGTTCGCTGCGAACTACATTCTGGTTTGACAAGGAGTGAGAATGAAGCGTGGAATAGGGCGTCTGTTTGGTGCCGCGTTGCTGAGCGTTTTTTTGGCGGCTTGTAACACTTTGAGTCCGGCACCGCTCGAGACCCAAGGAACCGCCAAGAAATATCTGGTGACGAATCAAAGAAGCTTGCCTGCCGACTTTACAAACGCGGTTGCAAAGAACGGCGACAGCTTGAGCAGCTTTGAGCCGCAGGCGGGGTTCGCCGCCGTCGTCACCAAAAACCCGAACGCCTACAAGCGTTATGGCAGTGTAGTGCGCGACGTGACGATTCAGTGGCTCGACCCTGTCGAAGAGGTCGTGGGAGCCGACTACGCTAATCCGCCCACGAGTGGCGACGACGACTTCTTCTTCGACCTCCAGTGGGGCCACGACGCCGTCAACGCGCCCGAGGCCTGGAACGCGGGCGTGCGGGGTCAAGGTGTGAAGGTCGCCGTTCTGGACGGTGGTTTTGATTTGGATCACCCCGACCTCGCCCCCAACATCGTCGACGTTATGGACTTTACGGGTGAGGGCGCAGGTTATAACCTGGCCGACCCTTTCAGCCACGGCTCACACACCGCGGGTACCGTGGCCGCTGCGGACAACGGTTTGGGTACCATCGGTGTCGCCCCGGAAGCCAAACTCATCCTGGTGAAGGTCTTGGGTGACGCCGGCTCCGGCAGCTTTGAAGACATCATCTCGGGCATCATCTACGCCGCCGACAAGGACGCCGACATCATCAACATGAGCTTGGGCGGGACGCTGGCGAAAAACGGCTTCTGCGACGAGGACGGTTGTGTCAGCGCCCGCGAAGTGTCCGAGCTGCTGCGCGCCGTCAGTCGCGCGACCACTTACGCTTATCAGCAAGGCACCCTGGTCATCGCTTCGGCGGGGAACGACGCCAACGACGGCGACAAAGACAAAGCTCTCGTTCACGTGCCCTCGGACTCCGCGCACGTCGTCTCGATCTCGGCGACCGGTCCGGAAGGTTGGGGCGTCGACCCCGACACCGACCTCGACACGCCCGCTTACTACACCAACTACGGCCAGTCGGTTATCGACTTCGCTGCGCCCGGCGGCGACGTCGACTTCGACCTGTTGGATTCGGGGCAACTTTGTACAGTCGCGGGCCTGACGCGTCCCTGTTACGTGTTCGACTTCGTGTTCAGCACCGGTAACGGTGGCTGGTACTGGAGCATCGGCACCAGCATGGCTGCGCCGCACGCCGCGGGCGTAGCAGCGCTCATCCTGAGCGAGTACGGGGGGTCGGACAGCCTGAAGCCGGCCCAACTCGAGCGTGAGCTGCGCGCTCGAGCCGCCGACCTCGGCAAACCCGGCAACGACGACTTTTACGGTGCCGGTCGGGTCGCCAGCGGTTACTAAAAAGCTTTCCGTTTTTTGAACAGCCGAGAGCCTGGTTTCCCAGGCTCTTTTTTTGCAACCTCGGTGGCCGCCCAGTTGCCACTGCCTGGGCAAGCGCCACCACTGCGGGTCGAACTTACAGAGGCGTCGCTCGAGCGGTTCGTGAGCCGACGCTGCCCCCGGTTCGGTCACGCCTCTAAAATCAGGCCCGGTAGGTTTAAACGCAACTCGTTTGGTAAAAGTCTGCGTTCGAGACCCTGCTGGTTCTTCGGTTTCAAGAGCGCGCTTCCCACCGGCTCGAGCCCTCACCCCTTCTCTGTAAGAATTTTGTAAGCACCTATTGTTTAGGCTTGCGCTTAGTTGGACGAAGGAGCGCCGTGAAGGAAAACAAAGGACTATCGCTTATCGAGTTGCTGGTGACAATGGCCGTCATCGGTGCCGTTGTAGGTATCAGCGCTCTCAATTTGAAACCCCTCAACAACGACGCCCAGAACGCGGCCGGTCAAGTCGTGGGTTTTCTCAAACTGGCCCGGGCCAAGGCGATGTCGACGACCTCTGCGTACCGTATTTCGTACGATGCAAACAGACAACCTGTTCTCCTTTACGCTGAACGTGCCAAGCGTTGCAGTGACTCAACCTGGACGCCCGACCCAAAACTGCAAACCGAATTGCCCGCAGGCGTTGCCTTGACCATCGACTTCCGGCATTTCAACTTCAGGCCTGTCTGCTTTGATTCTCGCGGCTTTACGGCCGCTTACATCAGAGTTCGCCTTCAAGACGACCGCGCGCGCACTCGTGAGGTCGAAGTGCTCGTGGGCGGCACGGCCCGGGTGCTGCCGTGACGAACAAGGGCTTCAGCCTGGTAGAGGCCATCGTCGCGACCGCCATTCTCGGCATCCTCATGGCCGCGGTCATCCCCGCGTTCATGTCCAATTTGCAAGTCAACAACCGCAACGAGCAACGTTCGGAAGCGGTCAACCTGGCGCAGCAAACGCTCGAGACGCTGCGCCGTACCGACATGGCCTCGTTGCCGATGTCGGGCTCGAGCACCGCGTCCGCGCTTTACAACGGCCGCACCTACACCCTCGTCACGCGCTACTGCAGCGCGGCGTCCTACTGCGCCCAAAACAGCGCCCGTCACCTGGTCGTCGAGATTCGTTTGGACGGAAAGAAGGTTTACGACGTTGAAACGGTCTACACCAACCTCCGTTAGCGGACTCACGCTCGTCGAGTTGCTCGTCGCGCTCGCCATAGCGTTCATCGTGGTCGGGGCCGCCATGACGCTGACTTTTTCGAGCCGCAAGGTTTACGACCTCGACGAGACGCGCACCTCCATCAACCAGAACTTGCGCAACGCGCTCACCATCATCGGCAGTGACGTGCGGCAGACCGGCGAGCGCCTGCCGACCGCGGCGGGCAGCGTGTTTCCCGCGCTCGAGCTGGTGCAGGGCGGCGAAGGCCCCGAACTCATCGTCCGCCGCAGCCGCTTGGCGACGCAACCCACCCTCTGCGCCAGCGTGAGCGGCAGCGCCGCCACGCTCACCATCGGCACCAACAACAACCCCCCCTACCCCGAATGCGACACGACGAACAGCACCATAAGAAACTCGCTCCAGGCGCAAATCTTGGACCTGCGCGCTTACCGCGCCGCGCAGACGGCGCTGGGGCTTCCGGCGCACGCCTACCTGTACGACCCCATCGACCGCGTGGGTGAGTTCTTCATTATCGCCAACGAACAGTCGAGCCGCTTCACTTATTCCCTGAGCCGCACGACCGGTTCCTGGAATAAAACGTACAACGTACTCGAGAAAGCGCCCGCCGAGGGGCAGCCGCGCATCTACATTCTGGAGGAGCGGCGTTACCGCAAACAGGGCGACTACCTTCAGGTCGTCGTGAACGGCGATACCGGCAACCCTCAAAACCTCATCTTCGGCGTCAGCGGTTTCGACGTGCAGATGCGTCTGAAAGACGGCAGCCGGGTGAACGCCTTCGGTGCCGCCGCCGACTGGACGCAGATAGCCGCCGTGGAAGTCTCCGTGACCGGGCGTGCGGACGTCTCGGGCAGAAACGTACAGCGCACCTTCTCGAGCGAATTTTTTCCGCGCAACGCGCTGAACCGCGTTGCGCGCTGAACCGTTAGGAGTTTGACATGCAGCAGGTCGGGCCACAAGCCAAAACACAGGGTTTCGCCCTCGTCACGGTGCTCATCATGGGTGCGGTTTTAGCCGCGCTGCTGAGCGCCTACTTCGTTGTCACGCTCACCGAGGTGTCCACCACAGGGGCCGCGAGCAACAGCGTGACCGGCTTTTACGCCGCCGAAGCGGGGCTCAACATGCGCGCCGAGGAAATCCGCAGCAAGTTCCAAAACTACAGCCGCCCGAGCGCATATGACCTCGGTGAAAGAAGCTACGCCCTCAACAGCCGCAACGTCACCACCTCCGGAGAGGCCCTGCCGACCGACCCTACTTTTACCGTCATCAACGCGCCCGACGACCCCTTCAACGGTTTGATTTCGGTCAACAGCCTCTACGACATCTCCTCGGTGGCGAAAAACCCGGCCGGGGACACCGAAGCGCAGTTGGACATGCAAATCACCATGCGCGAAATCCCGGTGTTTCAGTTTTTGGGTTTCCACCAGGAAAACATGGAGTTCCACCCCGGCCCGCCCATGACCATTCACGGCCGGGTTCACTCGAACAAAGGCATGTATCTGTCAGCCAACAACAGCTTGACGATTGACGGCCTCGTCACCGGCGTGACCGGCATTTGGCATGGCACCGCCAATACCAATAGCTGCCGTAGCGGAACAGTCGACATCATGGCCGCCGACGGTGCCTACAAACGCTTCAGCGGCTGCAAAAGAATGGCGGAAAGCGACCTCGCACCTTTCGGGGGCCGCGTCAAGTATTTGGACGAGCCGCTCGCGCTGCCTTTGCCCGAGTCGTTCGAGTGGAAACCGGCAACCGGCTTTTACTGGGGGCGGGCCGACCTCAGGATGGTGCTCGTCCAGGACCACTACGTCGACCTGTTCGCGGCCGCCGGGCGTGCGGGGGACAGGCCAAGGTTCGTGGTGCCGGGCAACGCGTGCAACAACGGCAACGGGAATGGCAACGGCAACGGGTGTAACAACGGGAATGGCAACGGCAACGGGAACGGCAACGGGAACGGGAACAACGGTGGCTCGAGCACCCCGGTCACCATCATGGCCCCGGACATCAGGGTGTATGACGCCGCCGGTGTGGTCAACACGATAGCGACCCAGAACCTCTACAGGCTGATGATAGACAACCCCGGCATGATCACCGTGAACTTGCCGCGCGACGGCCGCAACAACAACGGGCGACCGAATGCAAACAGCACGTACAGCCGCGAGAACGTAGACAACAGCGATCCCAGCGTACTCAACAAATTTCTCTCTACCAGCTACGCCACCTCCGGCGGCAACCCGCTGATTCCGCCTTACTGCCAGGTCTATTCGAACGAGCCCCGCCCCTGGGGTGGAGCCAACGTCCAGAATGTGCAAGGCAAGGGTTACGTGTACCCAAACAACTCTTCAATCGAGAACCAGCCGGTTTCGTCCTTTGCACCGAACCCCGCAGCGGGTTACGCTTATTTCACCAACGCGAACAACCCGAGCAATTTGAGCGACATTTGCAAACACGTGGTGGCGCGGGGCGAGTTCTTCCACTACCGGCAAAACCGCGAGATGCTCATGCTCAACGTCAACGTGCGTCAATTTTTAGAAGCCAACAGAACCGCTTCACCCGCGGCGCGCCTGTTCGACCCCACCGTCTTAGGTCCCAACGGCGGCCTGGTGCTTTATTTCTCGGTCGACGGCCCCAACCACACCCCTGCGGTGAATAGGGGAAACAACTACGGCGTGCGGCTTTTCGACGGGGCCGACCTGTCGATGACCCGGGGGATGACCGTCGTCACCGACCAGGCGGCTTACCTCCAGGGTGACTTCAACTGCCGGGCCTTGGCCGCTCCCGCCGACATCAATGCACTTGCCCGCAACACCACCGACACAGGCAACCTCGACGGCTCGGGCAACCCGGTCTCGAGCCTGCAATCCAAGCCTAATCGCTGTCACGAGCGGGTCTCGAGCGGCGGCAACCCGCTGAGAGACAGCGAGATTGAAAACGACGACTTAAAGCGTGGGGTCGCAATCATGACCGACAGCATAAATATCCTCTCGGACGCCTGGAAGGATAGCAACAGCCGCCTGCCGCTCGGGGGACGTTTGCCCTCCATGACCCAGCAGAACGTCGCGATTTTGGCAGGCTCGAACCGCGATGGTGAAGGGGGGCTGCACAACTTCCCGCGATTTTTGGAAGATTGGGGCTACGTGAGTGGTGACTCTGTACGCTACCGCTACCGGGGCTCGCTGGCCGCCTTCAAGTTTCCCAGGCGGGTGGACGGCGTGTTCGATCGTAACGTCAATCCCTCCAACGGTAATTCTTACAACGGCAGTTGCTGCGACATCAATTACCAGCCGCCGACGCGCGACTGGGACTTCGACGACGATTTCAGAGATGCCGAAAGGCTGCCGCCCCTGACGCCGCGCGCGGTCTCGCTCAAGCAAGACTTGTTTCTCAGGGACTTCGAGCAGTAGGTACGGCAGCTTTTCAGCAAAGTTTTAGCTAGTGCCCTCGCCCCAGTCGCCAACCCCGCGGCAAGCGCCACCACTGCGGGTCGAACACCACGAACACGGTGACGACTTCCAGCCGCCCCGCGTACATCGCAAAGACAAGCATCCCCCGGCTGACCGGGTGCAGGTCGGCGAAGTTCGCCATCGGGCCGACCGCCGCCAGACCCGGCCCGATGTTGCCGATGCAGGCGATGGAGGCGGTAAAAGCGGTCACAAAGTCGGCCCCCAACGCGGTCACCACGCCGGTCGTCACCGCAAACAGGCCGATATAGAGCGTAATAAAGGCCGACACCGCCCGCAACACTTCCTCGGGCACCACGCGGCTGCCGACCCGCACCGGCAAAACGGCGCGCGGGTGCAGGGTGCGGCGCACCTCGCGCACGGTGTTCTGCACGAGCATGAGCCACCTTACCACCTTGATGCCGCCGCCCGCGCTGCCCGCGCTGCCGCCGATGAACATGAGAATCAGCAACACCACTTGCGGCCCCCTGGGCCAGACGGCGAAGTCTTCAGAGGCGTAGCCGGTCGTCGTCAGGATGCTCAAAGACTGAAAAAAGCCGTGCCGTAGAGCCTCGCCGGGGCCGTACAGGGCGCGCAACCCGTAGGCGATGGCGAGGGCCGCGACCGTGGCGATGCCCAGGTAAGCCTTGAACTCGGCGTCGCGCCACAAGGTTCTGGGCCGGCCCGCGGCGGCGCGGTAGAGCAGCGCGAAGTTGGCCCCGGCGAAGGTCATGAACACAACCGAAATCCACTCCAACGCAGGACTCATAAAGCCTTGAAAACTTAAGGGTTTGGGGCTGAAGCCGCCCGCCGCCAGCGTCGTGAAGGCGTGCGCCAGGGCGTCGTAGGAGGACATGCCCGCTGCACCGTAAGCGAGTGCGCACAGCGCGGTCAGCCCCACGTAGACGATCAAGACGGCGTTCGAGGTGTTGCGCAACCTTGGGGTGAGCTTTTCTTCGGTCGGCCCCGGCGCTTCGGTGAAAAACAGTTGCCGCCCGGCGATGGCGAGTTGCGGCAACACCGCGATAAAGAGCACGATGATGCCCACGCCGCCGAACCACTGGCTGAGAGCGCGCCACATGAACAGGCTGCTCGAGAAGCTGCCGAAGTCGCGCAACACGGTCGCGCCCGTGGTGGTGAAGCCGCTCATCGACTCGAACATGGCGTTCAAGGGGCTCATGCCGCCCGACACGGCGAAGGGCACCGCGCCGAAAGCGGGAATGCTCAGCCACAGCAGCAGCACGCTGATAATCGCTTCGCGCCGCGACGGCTCGGCCTCTCTGGACCCCAGCCGCGCCAGCAGCGCGCCCGCGCCGCCCGCCGCGAGCGCGGCGGCCGCGAAACCGACGGCGGGTTCGGCCATGAGCAGCGCGTAAAACGTAAACACGAGCAGCACGACGCTCAACCCGAGCAGGCCCATCCCGACGACGTAAGGAGCGAATCTTCCGCGCACAACGTCCGCCAGCTTACCCTGTGGGCCGGGTGGGGGATAGAGGTTTTTGTGCAGTGCTGAAGGAGAATTTTTCGTGATTCGTCATTCGTTTTTCGTCGAACAACTAAGAAAGAGCAATAAGAAAGAACAACGAACACCTTTTCTCAGGCGTAAGCGGTTTTGTGCCGCTCGAGCCAGCGCTCCACCGCGGGCACGTTGTCGGGGGTCGTGACCACGAACAGGTGGTCGCCGTGGTGCAAAACCGTGTCGCCGCTGGGAATGATGACCTTGTCGGCGCGCAAAATCGCGCCGATGAGGCTCTCGGGCGGCGCGCCTAAGTCGCGCAGGGGTCCCGTTTCGCAGCCGCGCGGGTAGGTTACTTCCATCACCTCGGCGCGGCCCTCGATGCTCGCTAGATGGTCTACTTCGTCGAGCTTGAGCCAGTTCAAGACCTCTTGCACGGCGGCCGTCTGCGGCGTCAGGGCGATGTCGATGCCGACGCGCTCGAACAGCGTGCGGTTGCGCGCCCGCCCGACCCGCGTGATGATTTTGGGGATGTTCAGGGTTCTACCGAGCAGCGACACGATCAAGTTTTTACCGTCGTCGTCGGTCACCGCGACGAGCGCGTCGGCGTCTTCGATGCGCTCCTGCTCTAAGAGCTCCAGGTCGCTGCCGTCGCCGTGCAGCACGAGCGTGCGCGGCAGCCACCGCGCCAGTTTCTCACAGCGTTCCTCGCTCTGCTCGATGACGGTGAGGTTGACGCGGTCCTGGTGCAACTGTTGGGCCACCATAAAGCCGACGTTGCCGCCGCCGATGACCACCACGTTTTGGACCCGTTTGCGCGGCGCGAACTTGGCTTCAAGCGCGTGCATACTCTGCGCGGTGCCCATAAAAATAACCTTGTCGCCCGGACAGAGCACCGTTTTGCCCGACGGCACGATAAAGCTGTCGCCCCGAATCGAGCCGACGAGAAGCGTGCTTTTCGGCAACTCGACTTCGGTCAAGGGTTTGCCCAAAAAGGGGTCGCCGTCTTGTAACTTGTACTCCAACAGCTTGATGCGCCCATTTGCAAAAAAACTGCTGTCCAGCGCCCGCGGCACCCGGATGATGTCCACGATTTGCTGGGCCAGCACGCGCTGCGGCCACACCACCCGGTCGATGGCGAGGCCGATGGACGCCATCGCGCCGCGCTGGGTAAAGGCGTTCAAGTAGCGCTGGCGAGTCACAAAGGCCATCGTGTTTTTCGCGCCTAACCCTTTGGCGGCCAGGCAGGCGAGCACGTTGACGTCGTCGTTGGTCGTACAGGCGACGAAGCCGTCCGCGCGGGCCGCCCCGGCCCCGCGCAGGTCTTCGGGGTCGGCCCCGTCGCCGCGGACGAAGCGCACGTCCATCGACTCGAACACTTGTTCACGGTCGGGGTTGGCGTCTATCACGGTCACGCTGTGGGTGCGGTGCAGCGCCTCGGCAATCTGCGCGCCGATTTCGCCGCCGCCGATGATGATGACGTTCATGCCGTAAGAATACCTCAGTAGCCTGGACAAGCTTACGTGAAAAGCAACGCGGCGCTTGTGTAGCTTCAGGGCGAGGCTGAGTTTGGGAGGCTTACTTAGGCATAACCTTCCCTTTTCAACTTCCCGCCCCCACCTCTACCGCCCGGAACTGCCGCTCGTAAAGGTCGCGGTACAAGCCGCCTGCGCGCATAAGCTCGTCGTGCGTGCCCTGCTGAAGAATGCGCCCGTCGTCAATAACCAAAATCCGGTCAGCGTTGCGAACGGTCGACAGTCGATGGGCAATCACAAAGGTCGTGCGGCCGACCATCAAGGTTTCCAAAGCCGCTTGCACTAACGCCTCGGACTCACTGTCTAAAGAACTCGTCGCCTCGTCCAAAATCAGGATGCGCGGGTTTTTGAGCAGCGCCCGCGCTATCGCCACCCGCTGCCGCTGCCCGCCTGAAAGTTTCACGCCGCGCTCGCCCACGACGGTTTCGTAACCGTCGGGAAACTCACGGATGAACTCGTGCGCGTTGGCGGCCTGGGCCGCGGCCTCGACCTCGGCGTCGGACGCGCCCGGCCGGCCGTAGCGGATGTTCTCCTTGACCGTGCCGGAAAAAAGCTGCGTCTCCTGCGGAACGATGCCGACGTGGTGGCGTAAGTCCTCGAGTCCTAAGTCACGGATGTCCACGCCGTCAAGCAAAATGCGGCCCTCCTGGGGGTCGTAAAAACGCGGGATGAGCGTGACGAGCGTGCTTTTGCCCGCCCCGCTCGGCCCGACCAGCGCGAGGATCTCGCCGGGCCGAGCGGTGAGCGAAATGTGTGAGAGCACCATCTCCTCGCCCCGGTCGCCGTAGCGAAACGAAACATCGTCGAAGCGCACCTCACCCCGCACTTGGGTTAGCGGCGCGGGTGTGGCGGTTTCGGGCAGGTCGGAGGTGGTGTCCAGAAGTTCGAAAATCCGCTTCGACGCGCCCAAAGCCTCCTGCAACTGGCTGTACAGTCCGGTGAAGCTGCCAATCGAGCCCGCCACGAACACGGTCAGCAGCAAGAAGGTGATGAGGTCGCCGCCCGGTAAGCTGCCGCTCAGCACCAGGCGGCTGCCGTACCAGAGCACGATGCCGATGCCGGTGAACATCGCCATGATGACCGTCGGCACGAAAAAAGCGCGCACTCGAGCGCGGCGCAAGGCGATGGCGTACGAGTCGTCCACGAGCTGGCCGTAGCGACTCGTCTCGAGCCCCTCGGCGGTAAACGACTTCACCACCCGGATGCCCGTAACAGCTTCCTCGGCGGCGGCGTTGGCGTCGGCGACGCGGTCTTGAAACTCGGTGCTGATTTTGCGCAGCTGCCGCCCGAAGTAAGCCGCCGCCAGGATGACCGCCGGGATAATCGCGAGCATCACCAGCGACAGCCGGAAATTCAAAATGAACAGGTAAATGACGCCGCCAACGAGGGTAATCGACTGGTTGATGAACTGCGCCAGCGCGTTCGACACCGCGCCTTGTACCGTGGTGATGTCCGAGGTGAGCCGCGAGGTGATTTCGCCGGTTTTGCGCGCCTCGAAAAACGGCACCGGCAAGCCGAGCAGGTGTCCGTAGAGCGCCTTACGCAAGTCCGCCACCACGCCCTCCCCGACCAGGCCGAGGTTGTAGACCCGCAAGTAGTTGAAGACCGCCTGCAACACCGTAATCCCGATGAGCAGCAGCGCGATTTGGTTGAGGTTTTCAAACGCGAACGAGCCCGACCCAAAGGCCGTGTTGAACAGCCGCCCCGCCAGGGCCGGAAAAGCGAAACCGAGCACGCTGGCGACGCTCACCGAGAGCACGCCGACGACGAGCTGCGTCCGGTAGGGCCGAGTGTAGCCGTAAAGCCGTTGCAACTGTTTGAGGTCGGGCGGCTTGCGCTCTCCCTGAGCGCTGCGGTCGGGAGAAGCGCGGCGTCTGAACATGAATAGAGTGTACTGAGTCGCGCTTGAAGCGGGTGTAAGCGAGCTTCCGACTTCGTTTTGAGGCAACCGAGACAGGGCATCCTGAGACGGGGCGCGGGGTAAACTGGTTCGAAACCTGCAAAGGGGGACGTATGGAACCGTTGTGGACACCCTCTCGAGACCGTATTGAAGCGAGCAACTTGTACGCCTTTAAAGAGGCTGTGAGCCGTCACTCGGGCCTCGAGCTGGGGACTTACAAAGCTCTTCACGCCTGGTCGGTCGAAAACCCGGCCGCGTTCTGGTCGTTTTACGTCGACTGGGCCGGGATAGGGTTCGGCGGTTCTTTTAAAACCGTGCTGAGCGACGACCCCATGCCTTTTACCAGGTGGTTTGAAGGCGCGACGCTCAACTACGCGCAGCAGCTTCTTTTTCCCAAAGCCCTAACGTCTCCCGACCAACCCGCCCTCATATCAGTGACCGAAACGGGCGCGGAGCGGACGTTGAGCTACGCTGAGTTGCGGGGTGAAGTTGCCCGTTGCGCGGCGGCGCTGCGCCGAGAAGGTGTCGGCGTTGGTGACCGGGTCGCCGCCTTTGCGACGAACACGCCGGAAACGGTGATTGTACTCTTAGCTTGCGCGTCTCTCGGCGCGGTGTTCAGCAGCTGCTCGCCGGACTTCGGCCTCGACGCGGCCGCGTCGCGCTTCGGGCAAATCGAGCCGAGGTTGCTGTTCGCCTCGCCGTTTTACTCCTACGGCGGCAAACGCTTCGAGACCTTAGAGACCGTGCGCAGATTGGTTGAGGGAATGGAAAGTGTGGAGCGGGTCGTGCTGCTGCCTTACCCTGGGGAGGACCCCCCCCAGCCCCCCCTCGAAGGGGGGGAGTCCGCTAGGGCGGGGGGGGCCAGCTTCGCAGTGTGGAAAGACTGGCTCGAGCCCCACGCCGCCCTGACCTTTGAGCAACTCCCCTTCGACCACCCGCTCTACATCCTCTTTTCGTCGGGCACGACCGGCCTGCCCAAGGCGATGGTCCACCGCGCGGGCGGCGCGCTGCTCAAACACCATTCGGAACAGCGTTTGCACTGCGACGTCAACCCTGGTGACCAGGTGTTTTACTTTTCGACCTGCGGCTGGATGATGTGGAACTGGCTCGTCTCGGCGCTGGCCCAGGGCGCAGCCGTGGTGCAGTTCGAGGGTTCGCCGGGCCATCCCGACCTGAACGTGCTGTGGCGCTTAGCTGAAAAACACAGCGTCGCCTTTTTCGGAACGAGCGCGCGCTACCTGCACACGCTCCAGGGCGCGGGCGTGACGCCGAAAACCACTTTCGACTTGAGCGCCCTCCGCACCGTCGCCTCGACCGGCTCGCCGCTCGCCCCGAGCGGGTTCGAGTACGTTTGTACCAACATCAAAGAAGACGTTCACCTCGCCAGCATTTCGGGCGGAACCGACGTCGTCGGCTGTTTTATGCTCGGCGTGCCGACAGAGCCGGTGTACGTCGGGCAAATTCAAGGCCCGGCCTTGGGCGTCGACCTCGTCGCACTCTCGGAAACGGGGGAGAGCGTGGTCGGTGAGCCCGGCGAGCTCGTGTGCCGGCAGCCGCTGCCCTCGATGCCGCTGAAGTTTTGGAACGACCCCGGATTTGAGCGCTACCTGGGCGCGTACTTTGAAAAGTATCCGGGCTTGTGGCGGCACGGCGACCTCATCGAAATTACCCATCAGGGCGGCGTGGTGGTTTACGGGCGCAGCGACGCGACGCTGAACCCCGGCGGCGTGCGCATCGGCACCGCGGAGCTGTACCGGCCGCTGGAAGACGTTCCCGAAATCGTCGACGCTTGCGCCGTGGGTAAACGGGAAAACGGCGACGAGGTCATCTGGCTGTTCGTGGTTTTGAAAGACGGGGCGCAGCTCGACAACGCCCTGCGCGACCGCATCCGAGCGCACATCCGCGAACACGCCAGCCCGCGCCACGTGCCGCGGCGCGTGGTTCAGGTTGCGCAGTTGCCGCGAACCCGCAGCGGCAAGACGGTGGAGATGGCGGTGTCGAATCTCGTCAACGGCACCAGTGTCCCCAACCGCGAGGTGATGGCGAACCCGGAGGCGTTGGACGAGATTGCAAACCTCGTCAAAAGAGACGTTTAGGCGGCGCTGCAGCGGGTCCGGTAGGTGCGCTGGTTTAATATGTTTCCAAAACCTCCACTGGGCTGCCCAACTGCAGGCACCTTTCGCTACTTAAAAAGCTGTGGACGAAGTGTCGTCCGAAATGCACCTCGCGCCCCACGCGGCGGTAGGCGGCGAGCGTTTTGAGCGGTTCTTTGTGCCACTCGGCGCTTTGCTGGTCGACGCCTATCATCATGCAGCGTGCGGTGGGACCGGCGCTGTGGAGCAGCAGCGGCCCGACGCGCACCCGCTTCCAGGTGTCCTCTTCATAAGCCGCACAGCCGCTGACGACGAGGTTGGGCCGAAAGCGGTCCATCGGCACGGGCGTGTCCAAGCGGCGGTTGAGGTCGGCCAGGGAGGCTTCTGAGACCAGGTGAAACGGGTTCCCGTCGACAAAGCTCAGCGCCGTGTCGGGAAACGTCTCGCTCATCGGGCGAAACGTCGTGTCGGGCATAAAGACGAGGTGGTAGTCCCCGTCCAAATAGGTGCTGAACCACGCGTCGGTCTCCGCACCCACCGTCTCCGCCGCCATAGCGTCGCCCCACAAGCGCACGCCCCAGGCGGGGCCGTAGGTGTCCCGGATGGGCACGGCAAGCTTGGGCATGTCGGTTGCGCTGACCAAAAGGTGCGTGGCGGTCCGCTCGGCCTGGACCCCGGCCAAACGGGGCCGGGTGCGCTGGGTGACGAGCTTGCCGGAGGCGTCCACCACCATAAAGCGGCGGTCGTACTCGAGCCCGCGCACCCCGACTTCGGCCGCGGTCCAGGCCACACCCGCCGCCGACTTGATGGGGTAGCTGAAAATACCGCTGAGCGAGACAGCCGTCGTGCGAGCAGGTAGGGTGGTTTGAGGGGTAAGAGGAAAAACGGACATAATTTTCGGAGTATAACAATGTAGCGTCAACTACGAAGTGAATGAATTCTTATAGGGAGGGCTCGAGGGCTTCATAAAAACGCCGTTCGGCTGGGAACCGAACGGCGTTTGTCGCTGTCAAACCGCCGTCAACCCTTGACCGACCCCGCCATCATGCCGCGCACGAAGTAACGCTGCAGCGCGAAGAAGATGACGAGCGGGACAATCATGCTGATAAATGCGCCCGCGGTGAGGAGTTCCCAGTCTTGGCCCTTGGAGCCGACCAGCTCGGCCAGCTCGCGCGTCACCACGCGGTTCTCGATTTTGGTTCCTAAAAAGGTTAGCGCGACCAGCAGGTCGTTCCACACCCACAGGAACTGGAAAATCGCGAACGAGGCGATGGCCGGCACCGACAGCGGCAGAATCAGCGTCGAGAACTTTGTAAAAGGTGAGGCCCCGTCGACCTCCGCCGACTCGATGATCTCGCTCGGAATGGTCGAGATGTAGCCGTAGAGCAGGTAAATCGCGAGCGGCATTCCGAAACCGGTGTGGGCCAGCCAGATGCCCAGGTAGGTCCCGTTCAGGTCTAGGTCTAAGTAGATGCGCAGGATGGGGATGAGCGCCACGTGCAGCGGCACGACCATGAGGATGACGACGACCGCGAAAAAGAAGTTGCGCAGCGGAAACTTCAGCCAGGCGAAGGCGTAGGCCGCGAACGCGGCGATGGTGATGGGGATGACCACGGCGGGGATGGTGACGAGAAGGCTGTTGATAAAAGCTCGGCCCATGTTCTCGGTCTGCAGCACGGCGCGGTAGTTGTCGAGCGTCCACTGTTCACGCCACTCCCTCGAGCCGAAACGGATGGTTCGCGGGACCTCGCTTGAGGCCAGGCTCGCCTCGACCTCCTCCAGGCGACCTTGCAAGCGCTCCAAGCGGTCTTGCGTGCTGTCGACGTCGTCTTGGGCTTCGGCGAGGGCCTCTTCGGCTGCGCTTATTTGCGCCGCGGCACCCGCCGCCTGCGCCGCTTCTAAGTCGGCCTGCGCCGCGGAAAGCGTCTCTTGCCGCTCTGTCAACTGGCTCAGGGCGTTGTCGACGGCGCGCTGCCGGTCGTCAAGGTCTCGGGTCAGCTCGGCGTAGACGGGGTTTTCGCGCTGCAAACTGAACACCGACCACCAGCCGGTCTCGTTGATGTCTTGCTCGCTGCGAAACGAACTCAGCAGCACGCCGAAGGTCGGGATGGACCAAAAGATGCAAATCAGCGCGACGATGATGAACAGGGGACTGCGGACCAGGGCTTTTCTAGCGTCGAAAGTCACGCTCTACCTCGCCGTCTTTCGAAGTTCGTGCAAGTTCCAGAAAATGACCGGTAACACCGCGACCAAGAGCAGCGTCGCCAGCGCGCTGCCGAGGCCGTAGTTGGCGTTGGTGAACATCTCGCGGAACATGCGGTTGGCGAGCACGTCCGCGCCGAACAGCTGGCCGCCGAACACGTAAACGATGTCGAACACTTTCAGCACCATGATCAGCACCGTCGTGGTGACGGTGAGGATGGTGGGCGCGATGAAGGGAATGATGATCCTGAAAAAAACGGTGTACTCGTTGGCCCCGTCGATGCGCCCGGCCTCCATGAGTTCCGCCGGCACGCCCTTGATGGCCGAGGACAAGATGACCATGCAAAAGCCGGTGATCATCCAGAACATGATGAACATAAACGCAAAGTTGTTGATGGGAAAGGTGCGGACGAAGTCGAGGCCGGTGCCGCCGACGCCTTCGATGATGGCGTTGACAAAGCCGATTTCTGGCAGGTTCGGGTTGGTTTGCTTGGCGTACATGAACTTCCAAATCACCGACGCGCCCACCGCCGAAATCGCCATCGGCAAGAAAATCAGCGACTTGGCGAGCGGTTCCGCCCAACCGATGCGGTCCACCAGCAGCGCGATGACGAGGCCCACGCTCACCGACGCCCCCGTGACGAGGACAATCCACAACAGGTTGTTGACCAAAACCTGCCGCATGGTGGGGTCGGTAAAGATAAACGCGAAGTTGTCGAAACCGACGAACTGGGTGGAGTTGCGGTTCATGACGCTGCGCCTGAACGTGTCCAAGGCCGGATAAACGAGGTAGACGCTCAAGATGACCATCGCCGGCCCGACGAAAACGTAAGGGCGGAGCGCGTCGCGCACCCGCACGGGCAGGCGCTCGACCAAGTTGTTGGTCGCCCAGTACAAAAACCAAATGCCGAAAATTCCGACCACGAGCGCCACCACGGCGATGAGCGCCATCGGCGCGTCGGCGTCGCGCATAAAAATAAAACTGCGCCAGAGCAGAAGAAACCCGACGACCGGGACGATCAAGGCGGCTACGGCGCGCAAGGGTCCGGTCAAAAGTGGATTGTCCGGACCTCCCTGCTGCTTCCTCGGTTGACTCTGATCCACGTAAAATCCCTCCTCGCTTCGCTCTGGGTGGCAATTTTTGTTTGACCTCGGCTTTGGTCAGCTTAACACACTTTTTTCGGTAGAAACGAAAAGGGGAGGGTCTTGGAGACCCTCCCCGCGCGACGCGTGTGCGGTGTTTACTGGGGCCAGGTTTGGTCGATGCTGTTCAGCGCCGTGTCGAGGTCGGTGCCCTGAACATAGTCGACGATGCCTTGCCAGAAGCTGCCCGCGCCGACTTGCGCCGGTTGCAGGTCGCTGCCGTCGAAACGAACGCTGTCGGCGTTGGCGAGGATTTCGGCCAAACCGCGCTCTTGCTCGCGGTAGACGCTCGGGTCAACCGAGGTGACCGGCGACACAAACACGCCCGCTTCGATGCCGGGTTGCAAGAATTCGGGCTGCGTCATGTACTCCATGACCTGCCGCGCTTCGGGGGTGTCGACGAACATCGAGCAGACGTCGCCGCTGATGAGCACCGGGTTGCCGTACTCTTCGTCGATGGCTGGGAAGGCGAAGTACCACAGGTCGCCGTCGGGGGCGATCTCGAGACCCTCGAGCCGGTCACCGAGCCAAGGCGGCATGAACGAGCCCATCTTGGTCATAAACGCTTGGTCTTCGACTATCGGCACGCCGGTGTCGAAAAAGCTCACGCCGAGGATGCGGTCGGTGCCGCCCAAGACGTAGCCGTCTTTAAGCATCACGTCGCCCATGAGTTCCCAGGCGCGCTTCACTTCGGGCGAGTCGAACATCAGGCGCTCGTCGGGGGAGGCGGGTACGGTAAAGGCGTCGTAGTTCTCGAGCGAGGTCGTGCGCAGCATGATGTCTTCGATCCAGTCGGTGCCGACCCAGCCGGTCGCCGCGCCGGACTCCATCGACACGCTCCAGGGCACGCCGCCGTCGGCGACGATCTGGTCGGACAGGGCCATCAGTTCGTCCCAGGTTTCGGGCACTTCGTAGCCGAAGTCGTCGAACATTCTGGGCGAGTACCACACCAGGCTTTTCACGACCACGCGCATCCACACGCCGAGCACCTTGCCCGAGCCGTCGTAGGCCGTGGCGATGTCGACCAGGCCGGGCAGGTAGCGCTCTTCTAAGGTCGAGCGGTCGATAAACGAGGTCACGTCGACGATGCGGTCGGAGAAGCGGTTCATCAGGCCCGGTTGCGGGAAGCAGGCGATGTCGGGCGGGTCGCCCGCTTCGATGCGGGTGTTGACCAAAATCTCGAAGTCGCTGGCACCCTCGTAAGTGATGTCGATGCCGGACGCTTCCTCGAGCTGGGCGAAGCCGGCGTTGATGGCGTCGACCTCGCTCGCGTCGGTAAACGCGCCGAACACGGTCACCTGGGCGGTAGCGGCGCTCAGCGCGGCCGCCAAACTCAAGGCTGCTAAAACTAGCCATTTCTTCATCTTTCACCTCTTTCAAGTCACCAATTGCGACACGTCACGGCTCGAAAGACGACCCGAACGGGGTCTGCGGAGCGTGTTGCGGTCGAATTGAGTGATTCGACTATAACAGGGCTGTCAGGGAGCGTGCAAGCCGCTCACCCCACAATTCCTTCACCGAACCTTGACCTGCGCCGTCTACAAAGGCGGTCTCAAAGGGACGAGCAGCCGTGAGTTCGGCGCTCGGTTTGTCGTTCTAGGTTACTTCCGGACTGTGCGCTCGTGCCGCGCAGCCGTGCACCTGCTCGTCCCCCACAATCTTTCCCCCATAATCTTTCATTGCCATAGTTGCTCGGCGTCTCACGCGAGCTGCCGCCCGAGGGCTTTGCTGACGAGCTGCTGCAGCTCGAGTTCGTGAAACGGCTTTTGCAGGGCGTGCGCCCGGGGGCGTCGAAAGCGGTTGAACAAGCCGCCGCGGGCGGGTCCGGCGTCGAGCCCGCCACCGAGGCCACTGTCACCGGGCCCGTGGTCGCTCAGCACGACCACGGGCAAGTGGCTGCGCCCGGTCAGGCCGCGCAAGCTGCGCACGAAGGCCCAACCCTCACCCTCGTCGTCCACCACGACGGCGTGCGGGCGCACGCCCTGCACGAAGTCCAGTCCGGCGGCGGGGGTGGCGGCGGTGTGAACCGTGAGGTTCGCCCGCTGCAGACTCAGGGCGATGAGCCGCTGCAAGGCCGTGTTGGAGGACAACACGAGGACGCTCAAGGCTTCGCCCGGATAGCGTGCGGGGGCGACGACGCCTTGCGCTTGCAGGTGGTGCAGGAGATGGTAAACCTCGCCGCTCGGCAGGTCGAGTTCCGCCGCGATCGCGCGGGCCGAGCGCCGCCCGTTGACGTGGCCCAGCACTTCCCAACTGCTGTGGGGCAGGCTGGTCCGGGTGGGGTCGCCGACGCGCTCGAAAACGCTGTCGGGTGAGACGCTGCCCTGCCCCCACAGGTCGGCGCGGCCCACCGCCTCCATGAGCAACATCCCCGTGTCGAAACTGTGCTCGCCCGGCGCTGCCGTGCCGAGCGGGGCTTTGCCGAAAGCGAAGCGGCCGCTCCGCCACGCCGCGAGGTCGGTCAAGACCTCCAGGATTTGCGCCCTGAGCGCGCGCTTCAGCCCCTCGGGCTGTAGACACCCCGCCTCGACGGCGAGCGCGCCCAACCCCGTACCGGGGTCGGCCTGGCTTTGCCTTGCCAACAGGGTCTGCACCTCGAAGGTGGTGAGCAGGTCCATCTTGACGAGCAGCTCGCCCAGGTGCGGTCCCGTCGTGACCTGCGCCTGCTCGAGCCGCCCCCGGTGCAAAGACAAGCGCGCTTGGGCACCTTTTTTGGTCACGGTGAGCGCCCCGGTTTTTTGGCCGCTCGCCAAAACTTGCAGCAGGTCGTTGAAAGGTAAATTCTTCAGGTCGCCCTCGAGCATGAACCATTAAAACGCATCCGCGCGCTCAGGCCTGTCGGAATTTTCATGCCGCCCGGACCTGTCGGGGCACGCGCACCTCCAAACGTCGGGTTAGGAACAAGAGCGAGTAAACAGCGGCAAGTCCAAAGTCGCAACCCTTCGCACTGTTTCTGGGCAGGGTTTTCTAAGCAAAAGGTTTTCCAAACAGGCTGCGCCCGGTTGGAGCGAGGGCGCTCTCGAGCAGCTTTTAAGCAGAGGCGTCGCCGAACAGCGGCGGCTCGTCGTTGGGCAAATAGCTGTAGCCCAGGTGCCGGTAGGCGGTTTCGGTCGCGACGCGCCCGCGCGGCGTGCGCTTGACGAGGCCGCGCTGAATCAGAAACGGCTCGTAAACCTCTTCCAGGGTGACCTTGTCCTCGCCGACCGCCGTCGCCCAGGTGCCCAGACCCACCGGCCCGCCCGCGAACTTGGTGATCATGAGGTTCAAAATGGCGCGGTCGCGCGCCTCCAGACCCATGTCGTCGATGCCGAGTTCTTCCAGGGCGTGCTGCACGCGCTCCAGGGTCACGCCGTCGTCGCCCGCGACTTCGGCGTAGTCGCGCACGCGCCGCAACACCCGCTTGGCGATGCGCATGGTGCCGCGGCTGCGGCGGCCTATCTCGAGGGCGGCGTGGTCGTCGATGACCATGTCCATGCGCTTGGCGTCGCGCTTGACGCCCTCGGCGAGTTCCTCGGTCGTGTAGTACTCCAGGTGCTCGACGATGCCGAAGCGGTCGCGCATCGGGTTGGTGATGAGCCCCGGCCGCGTGGTCGCGCCGACGAGGGTGAACCTGGGCAGGTCGAGCCGGATGGTGCGCGCCGCCGGCCCCTGGCCGAGCACGATGTCGATTTTGAAGTCCTCCATCGCCGGGTACAAGTGCTCCTCGGCGACGCGGCCCAGGCGGTGGATTTCGTCGATAAAAAGGACGTCGCCCTCGTCCAGCGAGTTCGTCAAAATCGCCGCCAGGTCGCCGGGTTTCTCGATGGCCGGGCCGCTCGTCACCTTGATGCCGACGCCGAGTTCGTAGGAAATAATGTGGGCCAGCGTCGTTTTGCCGAGACCGGGGGGGCCGTAGAGCAACACGTGGTCGAGCGCGTCGCCGCGATTTTTGGTCGCTTCCAGGTAAACCAAAAACTTTTCTTTCAGGCGTTTTTGGCCGACGTAGTCTTGCAGCGTGCGCGGTCTAAAAGTCAGGTCGTCCACGCCCCAAAGCGTACCACGTGACGCCCTGAGCGGGTGGCAGGTCTGAGACGTTTCGCGCTCTCGAGTCGCTCCGGGTCAGTCGCCGAGAACCAGGCCTTCGAAGCTTCCGCCCGGTTCCGGCCTGATTTTCGGCGCGCTTCCCGGTACAGCGCTTCCCGGTACACGGTTTCTCGGCACAGCGTGACGCGGTCCGGGCTTCGGAGAGGTGCGGACGAGCAACCGCTCGACCTCGCGTGCGAGCAGCGGTTTGGAAAACAAAAAGCCTTGGGCGAAGTCGCAGTTCAGCTGCGCCAAGTAAGCGCGCTGTCTTTCGGTCTCGACGCCCTCGGCGACGACGCTTTTGTCCAAGTTGTGAGCCAGCGCGCAAATCGCTTCGATGATGACGGTGTTGTTGCCGGTGCTGCTCGTACCCTCCGGGTGCAGCCAGGGCGTGGTCGTCAGGGCACTCACAAAAGAGCGGTCTATTTTCAAACTGCGAATCGGCAGCTGTTGCAAGTAGGCGAGCGAAGAGTGGCCGGTGCCGAAGTCGTCGAGGACCGTTTCGACGCCGAGCCGCTGGAGCTTGCGCAGGGTTTGGGCGGCGCGGCCGAGGTCTTGCATGAGCAGGCTTTCGGTGATTTCCAGTTCCAGCAGATGAGGCGCCAAGCCGCTGTCGTGCAGGGCTTTGGCGACCGTGGCGACGAAGTCGGGCTGGTTGAACTGCAACACCGACACGTTGACCCCGAGCTTGACGGGCGCGTAGCCGACGCGCTGCCAGGCGACGCCCTGGTGGCACACTTCGCGCAGCAGCCACTGCCCGATGGGCAAAATCGTGCCGCCTTCCTCGGCCAAGGGCACGAACTCGGCCGGGGCGATGTCGCCGAGTTCGGGGTTGTGCCAGCGCAGCAGCGCCTCCAAACCGGTCAGGCGCGAGGTGCGCAGGTCGACCTGGGGTTGGTAGTGCAGCTCGAGCTGGTTGTCGGCCAGCGCGTGGTGCAGTTGGCGCTCCAAGGTCAAGCGCCGCGACTGCCGACGCTGCACCGCCTGGGTCGAGAAGCTGTAGCGGTTTTTACCCGCGGCTTTGCCCGCGTACATCGCCGTGTCGGCGTTGCGGGTCAGCGTTTCGACGTCCGCGCCGTCGTTCGGGTACAGGCTGATGCCGACGCTGGCGCTGATAAACAAGACTTTGCCCGCAACCTCGAACGGGGTGTTGAGCCTTTCGACGAGTTTGGCGGCCACAAAGGCGGCGGACTCGGACTCTTTGAGGTTGCGCAGCGCGATGATGAACTCGTCACCGCCCAAGCGGGCGACGAGGTCGTTGTCCCTGACAGTGCTCGTCAGACATTTGGCGACTGTTTTGAGCAGTTCGTCCCCGGTTTCGTGGCCGTAGGTGTCGTTGACGAGCTTGAAGCGGTCTAGGTCGACGAACAGCACGGCCAAAACGCCCCGGGTTGCGGCGGCGTCCTCGATGGACCGAGCGAGCTTGTGTTCGAAGGCGGTGCGGTTCAGCAGGCCGGTCAGGGCGTCGAACTGCGCCTCGCGGTTCAGTCGCTTGTGGGCCGTAAGCTGCCGCTGTACCGCGCCGAAGTGGCCGAAAACGGCTCCCAACACGACCGTCACGGCGCCGTGCGGCAGGTCGCGCTGCAGCGACTTGAGCCACTCGAGCGGCTGGGTCGGGGTGACCGGGCCGGCCGTGAGCCCGAACGCCGCGAGGCCCGTCGCGGCTCCGGCCCAACTGCCCCAGCACCAAGCGGTGACGGCGACCGGCACGACGCCGAGGTCGGCGAGTGCAAAACCGGCGGCGTCGTGAAAAAAGTGCTGAACAGCTGCATATCCCGACCAGAAAAGCAGGGGCAGACCGAGTTTGAGCAAACGCCTCATGCCTCAGAGTGTAGGCGCTGAGGTATCACGAAACTCTTAAACCTGACAAGAACTTGATGTGAAAGACTCGGTCTGCGAGTGGCGGTGGGCTAAACAGCCCGTCGAGCTGTTGCGGTTAAAAGCGAGTGGCCGACGACTCGAGCCCCAGGGCACGTCGGGAAAACGCGCAAGCTCAGTCGTGCGCCAAACAGGGCCGGGCTCGAGCGACTTGCAAACGGGGGGCGGGCTGGCCGGAGCGGCCTCCGACCTCGAAACCTCCCTCGGAAAAGTAAACGTGCGTGTCCTCGCCGTCCAACCGGTAGCTCACGCCCGCCGCCACGACGTGTTCGGTCGCGCCCTGCGCCATAAAGGGCGCGCGCACCTCGCGCAAGAAAGCCTGTTGCACCGCCGGCGGTTGCCCTTTCAGGTGGTGCCGGTAAAGAGGCGTTTGTTTGAGGGCGACCCCCAGCCACTCGCCGCTGCGCCAGCGGCGTAGCACGTACAGGGCCGACACCGTCGTGCCCGCGGCGAGCGACCACCACACGCCCGTCACGCCGAAATTCAACCCGTGCGCGAGCAGGTAAGCGAGCGGCACCACCGTCAACCAGCGTCCGAGGATGTTGCCGACTAAGCCGGGCCGGGTGTCGCCCGCGCCGCGCAGTGCGCCGTTCACGACCATCGCCACGGCCAGAATCGGCAGGGCGAGGCCGTTGACGCGCAGGTAAGAGCTGCCCGCCGCCACCACCGTTTCTTGTGCGCTCGGGTCAAACAGCCTGACCAGGGCCGGCGCGAACAGAAGCAGCGGGACGCCGATGAGGGTCATCACCAGGACGCCCAACAAAATAGCGGCGTTGCCGCGCGCCTTGGCTTGGTCAACCTGCCACGCGCCGAGTGACTGCCCGACCAAACTCGTCGCCGCCACGTTGATGGCGAGCCCCGGCATAAAAGCCAGCGACTCGATTTGCAGCCCGATGGCGAGCGCCGCCGCCCCGAAGGTCCCGGCAGCCGTCGAGGTGACGATGCGGATGACGAGCAACTGCGCCGAGTTCCGCACCACGCCCTGCAGGCCCGACGGAACGCCGATTTTCAAGATGTCCCAAAACATCGCCGGGTTCGGCCGGTAGCCGCCCGGAAAAAAGCGCACGACGTTTTTCCCCGAGTACAGCACCGCCAACCCCGCCGCCACCCCGAGCAGCCGCGCGCTCACCGTGCCGAGCGCCGCCCCCGTCACCCCGAGTTCGGGCAGCGGCCCGGGGCCGAAAATGAACAGGTAGTTGAACAAAATGTTCAACAGGTTGATGCCGCCGCTCAAAAACAGCGGCGTGACCGTGTCGCCCGCGCCCTGCATCAGGCTGCTGACGGCGAAGTTGCCGACCAAAAAGACGGTGCCCAAAAAGAGCAGCTTGAGGTACGCGGTGCCCAGCGTGACCGCCAGCGGGTTGCCGCCGCTGTTCAAAAACGTGAGCAGGGGCTCGGCCGCGAAGTAACCCAAAACGCTCAAGGCGGCACCCAGAAACAGCGTCAAAGACAAAGTCTGCTTGGCGACGAAACTGAGCCGCTCGGGGTCTTGGGCGCCCTTGGCCTGCGCGGCGAGCGCCATCGCCCCGGCCGTGACCGACAAAATGCCGACCATCACGAGCATCCGCACCGTGTTGCTCATGCCGACCGCCGCGATTTCCACCGGGCCGAGCCGCCCCACCATGAACACGTCGACGATGTTGACGAGCGTCATCAGCAAGTTGGTGAGGATGACCGGGAACGCCAAGCGCCAGACCTCCCGGTAGACGGGCAGGTGGGTTTTGAACAAAGACGTCACCCGTCAAACTTTAGGAGCTTTGGCGACCTATGTATGTAGCTCAAGACAGGTAAGGCCCGAACGTTCGAGGGTGCGCCCGGCAAGCAGGCGAGGCTGCGAGAGCGACGAGACGTGTCCCGAATTCGCCGCGCTCGAGTCCCGAAAACGCTCCAGCTTTGCGCAGGTCGCGCGTGGGCCGGTCATGGCGGTGGACGCTTGTTGTCATTCGCAGAGGTGTCGGGTACAGTAACTTCGAGGTGGTAAACGTGGCCGACACGTTGCAGCAGCGCCCCGTCCCGACGGACGGCTTGGCTGAAAAGCTCGCAAAACTCACCGCGCGCCCCGACTCGGGCAGGCTCGCGGACGCCCTCGAGGGTGTCACGGCCGACGAACTCGAGAGCGCGCTCCAAACCCTAAAACGCGAACGCCGCCCCGCCGAGGCTCCACCCGTGGACGGCGACTTCTACGACATCTTTGCAACCTTCAGCGAGAGCGAACGGCAGTTGCAGCGCAGCGTGCGCGCCTTTTTTGCCCGCGACGTTCGCCCCATCATCAACGACTACTGGGACCGCGGCGAGTTTCCCAAAGAGGTTGTCCCGAAAATGGCCGCGCTCGTCGAAGAGCTTTACGGCCCCTACCAACACGGCATGTCCCTGAAGCGTTCGCCCCTCATGTCGTTCGAACTCGGCTACGGCGACCCGTCCGTGTCGACCTTTTTCGGGGTGCATTGGGGGCTGTGCATGGGCACGATTGAACGCTTCGGCTCCGACGAGCAAAGAGCGAAGTGGCTGCCCGCCCTGTTCCGCTTTGAAAAAATCGGCTCCTGGGCGCTGACCGAGCCCGAGCACGGCTCGGACGCGGCGGCGGGCCTGACGACGACCGCCACGCGCAGCGGCGACACCTGGCTGCTCAACGGCGCAAAAAAGTGGAGCGGCAACGCCACTTTCGCCGACGTGAACGTGATTTGGGCCAAAGACACTGCCGACGGCCAGGTCAAAGGCTTTCTGGTCGAGCTAGGCACGCCCGGCTACCGGGTCGAAAAGCTCGGCGGCAAAATCGCCAAACGCGCCATCGACAACGTCCTTATCGAATTGGACAACGTGGAGGTGCTCGAGGCCGCACGCCTGCCCGGCGTGCGCTCGTTCAAGGACGTCGCCAAGCACTTGGCGGTCGGGCGGGCCGGGGTCGCCTGGGAAGCGGCGGGTATCGCTTTCGCCGCTTACGAACACACGCTGCGCTACTGCAACGAACGCGTTCAGTTCGGCAAGCCCATCACCAGCTTTCAGCTCGTCCAGGGCCAACTCGTGCAGATGCTCGGCAACGTCACCGCCATGCTGGGCGCGCTGCGGCGCTTGGCCGAACTAGAGGCCCAGGGCGGCTTGACCGCCGAACGGGCCAGCCTAGCTAAGGCCTGGTGTACCCGCGTCATGCGCGAAACGGTGTCAATCGGCCGTGGTCTGATGGGGGGCAACGGGATTTTGCTCGAGTACGACGTGGCCCGCTACTTCGCCGACGCCGAGGCGGTCTACAGCTACGAGGGCAGCCATGAGATGAACACGCTCATCGTGGGGCGGGCGATTACGGGCGTCAGCGCGTTCGTTTGAAGCTGAGCCTAGTTCCCGCTCTCCGGCACTGGAATTTTGCTCAGCAGCGTCATCTCGCCCTCGGCTAAGTTGCTGTAGTCGTACTGAAAAAAGCCGTTTTCAGCGATGACGACGGCGATGCCCTGCCAGGGGATGATGTCTCGAGCCTGTACATCCTCGAGTTGCAGGACAAGCTCGAGGTTTTCGGGTTCGCGGGCGTTTTTATAGACCTTCAGCCCCGCCGCGCCGTCGCAGACGAACAGGTGGTCGCCGTCCACGCCCAGGCCGTAAGGTTCTTGCAGGGCGTAGTCGCTGACGAGTTCGGGGCTGTGGGGGTCGGACACGTCGATAATCTCGAGGCGGTTGCTCTGGTTGAAACAACTGCCTTGCAGGGTGACGTAGGCCAGGTCGTCCTGGACGACGACGGGGTCGCAGCTTTGCACGTGCGTAAGTTGACCTTGTTTGCGGAGGTTGGCCGGGTTGCTCGCGTCCAGGATGTACAGGCCCGCGTTGCCGCCCACATAGAGCTGGTCGCCCTCGTCGCGTGCGTGGGGAAACAGCGTCTCAATGCCGAAGTCCACGCTCACGCGGTTGAACAACACGGGGTCGGCCAGGGTTTTCAGGCGGAAGCTCTGGACGGCGTCGCCGTCGATGGTGTAGAGAAAGTCGTCCAGCGCCGCGAACCGCGCCAGCGAGCCGCCCTGTGACGGTGCGCTGTCCGGCGCAGGCGTCGGCGAGGCGACCGCGCCGCCGGGGCAACTGCGGTAGCGCCCGGTGACAATCTCACCCTCCTCATAGCCTATCAGCACGCCCCGCTCGGCGGGGACGGGCTCGGGATAAAACGAGCCGAACACGTTCTCGAGCCGCTTGAGCACTGTTACAGCAGTCGGGTCGCTCAGGTCGAGCGCTATCAGGTCGGTGTAGTTGTCCGCGTAGAGCACCGTGCCCGTTTCGTCCTGGCGCACGAGCAGGTCGTGGTTGCCGGGTATGGCGACGAAAGCGAGCTTCGTCGGCGCGCGCGGGTCGCTGTTGTCCAGCACGTGAACGCCCTTGTTCAACTCGTTGATGAGGATGAGGTCGTGGTGCAGGTAGATTTTGCCGGGCTGCTCGATAGCTTGAGGCGGCAAGCTTTTAACGTCGGTGATTTCGTCGATGGACAAGTACAACGGGACGAGTTCGTGGTAGCTGTAGGTTTCGGTGCGGCAAAACAGACCGCTGCAACCGGTCAGCAGCAAAGCCAAGGTTAGGTATCCGAACGCTCGAGCTGTTCCTTTCATCACTCCGGCCCCTTTCCCGCTGTTTCTTTTTGGTACAACTTCGGTTCCAGCATAGCCCGCCCAGCCTCCAGGCGTAGCGACCTACGCCGGTACGGTGTGACGCCCGAAGCACGCGCTCACGGCAGCCGCGCGGCCCCCGCCGAGGCGAGTTCCGCGACGCGCGCGCCGAAGTCTTTGAAACGCGCGTCCTGTGTCTGGCCGGAAACGTAGCGGGCGTAAATCTGCTGCAAAATCACGGCGAGCTTGAAGATGCCGAGCAGTTCGTACCAGGTGATGTTCGCAAGGTCACGCCCGCTCGCCGCGGCGTAGTGGCTCAAAAACTGCTCGCGGCTGAACCAGCCCTTGCTCGCCCCCGCCGCGCCGAGTTCGCTGACCTCGCCCGTGAGCGTGCCGAGCCCCTGCCAGTAGACGAGCGACAGCCCCACGTCCACGAGCGGGTCGCCGACCGTGGTCATCTCCCAGTCGAGCACCGCGACGAGTTCGTCGGGGTTGTCGGTTTGAAGCATCACATTGTCGAGCTTGTAGTCGTTGTGAACCAGCGTCGGCGCGTTCGGCTCGGGATAGTTGTCGCGCAGGTAAGCGACGACGCGCTCCAAGTCCGGCAGGTTCGCGGTTTTGGCACGCTCGTAGCGTTTCGCCCAGCCCTCGACCTGGCGCTCCAAAAAGCCCTCGGGTTTGCCGATACTTCGCAAGCCGCTGTCCTCGAGGTCGATGCTGTGCAACTTGGCCAAACCGCCCACGAGCGTGCGGCTGACCCGCGTGCCGTAGTCGGGCAGCGCCGCTAGCTCCGGCGGCACCGTGTCGCGCACTATCAAACCGCGCCGCCGCTCCATGAGGTAAAACACCGCGCCGATGACCGTTTCGTCCTCGCACAACAGCTCGACGCGCGGCGCGGGCGGGTAGAACGGGGCGAGCTTCTCCAGGATGCGGTACTCGCGCGCCATGTCGTGCGCTTTCGGCGCGACCGGCCCCAGGGGCGCGCGGCGCAGCACCCTTTCGCGCCCGCCCACGCGGAGCAAGTAGGTCAGGTTCGAGTGGCCGCTAGGGAACTGCCTCAGTTCCAACCCCTCCTCAACTCCCTCGAGCTTGCCCGTCAAATAGGCTTGCAGCGCGCCCAAGTCGAGACTTTCGCCGGGCCGCACCGGGGCGGTGTCGTTCGCGGGGTTTCGCACTGTCTAAACCGCCGTCACGCCGCCGTCGACGGCGATGGTTTGCCCGGTCATAAACGCCGAGGCGTCCGAACCCAACAGCAGCGCCGCGCCCTTTAGGTCTTCCGGCCCGCCGACGCGGCCCAGCGGTGTGGCGGCTTCTATCAAATCCTGGGCCGCTTCAAGCGTGCCCCGCGTCATCTTGGTGGGAAAGTAGCCGGGCGCGAGCGCGTTGACGCGCACGTTGTACTTGGCCCACTCCGCGGCGAGCGCGCGGGTCATGTTCACCACGCCGCCCTTGGAGGTGTTGTAGGCGACCGTGCCCGTCATGGCGGGGTTGTTGCCCTTCAGGCCGGCTACCGAGGCGACGTTCACGATGACGCCGCGCTTTTCAGGAATCATCGCAACTCTGGCGACGGCCTGGCTGAGCAAAAAGGTGCCGGTCAGGTTGAGGTCGAGGACTTTTTGCCAGGCCTCCAGCGGGTGCTCCTCGGCGGGCGCGCCCCAGGTCGCCCCGGCGTTGTTCACCAAAATGTCGACGCGGCCCCAGGTTGCCATGACCTCGTCGACGAACGCATGAATGGTCTCTGGCTTGGAGAGGTCGGCGGCGACGCTTCTGACCTCGGCCCCGTAACCCTCCAGCTCGTTTTTAGCCTCTTCCAACTGCTCACGTTTGCGCGCGACGATGACGAGGCGCGCGCCCTGCTCGGCGTAGGCCTCGGCGATTTGCAGGCCCAGACCCCTCGAGCCGCCCGTAACGAGCGCGACGCGGCCCCTCAAGTCGAACAAGTCTTTGATACTCACGGTTTCACACTCACAGACTGCCTCCTGAACGGTGGTTTGTACGACCGACTATACCGCGCGTTTCTCGAGCTTAAGCCTGAAAAGTAGAGGTTCGACTTTTGCTTTGCGGCTCATATCCCACGCGGCGGGCGCAGGGTTGTGAAACAATGAGACCACACCTGGAGACTTTCCCGCAGACCTGACGAGGAGGCAACATGGTTTACCGCAGCCCGTTTCCCGACGTGACGATTCCCGAAGTGCCGCTGACCGAGTTCGTCTTGCAGCGCGCCGCCGACTTCGGCGACAAGCCCGCCTTTATCGACGGCCCCAGCGGTCGCGAGCTGACGTACGCCGGTCTCGCCCACGCGGTCGAGCGCGTCGCGGCGTCGTTACACGAGCGCGGCTTCGGCAAAGGCGACATTTTCGCCATCTACAGCCCGAACGTGCCCGAGTTTACGGTCGTCTTTTTGGCGGTGGCGCGGCTGGGCGGCGTCGTCACGACCGTCAACCCGCTCTACACCACGCACGAGTTGACGCACCAGCTCAAAGACGCTCGAGCCAGCTACCTCGTCACCGTGCCGACCTTTTTGGAGAACGCCCTGAAAAGTGCCGAAGAGGTCGGTCTCAAAGAGGTCTTCGTCTTCGGCGAGGCCGCGGGCGCGACGCCTTACGCGGCGCTGTTGGAGGGCGAGGGGCAAGCGCCCGAAGTGACTATCCATCCCCAAGAAGACATTGTGGTGTTGCCCTACTCCTCGGGCACCACCGGTTTGCCCAAAGGCGTGATGCTGACGCACCGCAACCTGGTCGCCAACCTCAAACAAATAGAGGGTTTGCAGGCTCAGACCGAACATCCTATTGACGAGGACAGCGTGGTGATGGGCCTGCTGCCCTTTTATCACATCTACGGCATGGTGGTCATCATGGGCTACGCGCTCTACAAGGGCGCGACGGTGGTGACCATGCCCAGGTTCGAACTAGAGGGTTTTCTCGAGCTGATGCAAAAATACCGGGTCACCTACGCCAACGTCGTTCCGCCCATCGTGCTGGCGCTCGCCAAACACCCGCTGGTCGAACGCTACGACCTGTCCACCCTGACCGGCATGATGTCGGGGGCGGCACCCCTGGGCGGCGACGTCGCCGGGGCCGCCGCCAAGCGTCTTCGTTGCGAGGTCACACAAGGCTACGGCATGACCGAACTGAGCCCGGTCAGCCACACCAATCCCGACCCCGACGTGAAAATCGACCGCTCCAAGGTCGGCCCGGCGATTCCCAACACCGAGTGCCGCGTGGTCAGCGTCGAGACCGGTGAGGACGTAGCCGTGGGCGAAGCGGGCGAACTGCTCGTGCGCGGCCCGCAGGTGATGAAGGGTTACCTGAACAATCCCGGAGCGACGGCCGCCACCCTCGACGAGGACGGCTGGCTGCACACCGGCGACATCGCGGTGGTGGACGAGCGCGGTTACTTCGCCGTGGTCGACCGCGTCAAAGAACTCATCAAGTACAAGGGTTTTCAGGTCGCCCCGGCGGAGTTGGAGGAAGTCCTGCTGGCCCACCCCAAGGTCAGCGACGCCGCCGTCATAGGCGTGCCCGACGAAGAGGCGGGCGAGGTGCCCAAGGCTTTTGTGGTCAAAAACGCCGACGTCTCCGCGGACGAGCTGAAACTGTTCGTCGCCGAGCGCGTCGCGCCTTTTAAGAAGCTGCGGGGGCTCGAGTTCGTCGAGGCCATCCCCAAGTCGGCCTCGGGCAAAATCCTGCGGCGCGTCCTCGTCGAGCAGGAGCGCGCGGCGCAAGCGTAAACCTCGGCGAAGTCGGCGGCGGGCCTGCGTGGGGACCATGCGCTCCTGACAGACGCCGCAGGGGTCAAGACGACGGGGCTTTCCCCGTCCAACCTCGAGACACCTACCGACGCCGTAACGCGCTTGCCCGGTTTTTCAGCTTCCAACCTTACGCCCGTCTGGTCTCGTTTAGCTTTGACGTAAAAGGGTCAGATTCTTTCAATACTGTTCGGCTCGGCGTGAAAATCGCCTCTGCAACAGTGCTGCCCGTTCGTTCGAGGTAGCCCTTTAGGTGATGACCCACCGCGTAACCCGCTCGTAGTTCGGCCCGACGGCTTCTTAAAAAGCAGTCGAGAAAGTGGTTTGGCCGGAGTAAGTTCTACGGTTTTGTAAAGCGGCGGCGCTTCTAAAGAAACGCAGCGGCAAAGGCGAACACGACGAGTACGACGGCCCAATACTCCATCTTTATCCAGAAAAGCGCGTGCCGAGGCCGGTAAACAAACTCTTCACCGGTCTCGCGGTCGACCCGTCTGCGGTCCGGCTTGCCGTTGAGGTAACGACCCAGGCCCCACCAGCGTCTGCAGCGCGGGGTGAGCGGAGTAGAAGCCCTCCACACCCGTCACAGCGTCGGCGACGGCCTGGGTGAGTAAAAGTATGGCAAATGAAATGACGGGTACGAGAATGCCCAAGCCGCTCCAGATGATCACGTTGCCTCCAGGTTCGCCCTGCTCATTCTAAAAAGGCTCGACTCAGGTGTTTGGGCGCTCCGACACATCACGTTTGCCTGAGAGACGTTTGCCTGAGAGCGCCGAGCCGCCCGGCCGAAGCCTTTTGTGCGCTCAGTTCAGCACGCGCTCTCGAGCCAGGTTGAGGGGCGGCTCGTCTTCGGCGTCCAAGTACAAGTAGTCGTCGATGGCCTCGAGCAACTCGCGCAGCCGCGGGTCGTCCACCAGGGCGTCGCACAGCTCGAGGCGCTCCGCCGCACCGAGCCGGGCAAGCTCGTCGACGAGTTCTTTCAAAGTGAGCCGCTTCGGCACAGGAGAAGTGTACTCGTTCCGGGCGTAAATGTCAGCTGGCTTCAAAAACGCCCGGGTGCGAAGGCCGGGGAGTGTGTCATACTGGCCCCCGACGTTTGAGGAGGTCGACATGCCGGGCATCGCCATCATCGGCGCGCAGTGGGGGGACGAGGGCAAGGGCAAGGTGGTCGACGCGCTCGCGGGTGAGGCGGACCTTGTGGTGCGCTACTCGGGCGGGGCCAACGCGGGCCACACGGTCGTCGCGGGGGAAGAGGTGTTCAAGCTCCACCACCTGCCCTGCGGCGTGTTGCACGAGCGCGCGGTGTCGGTGTTGGGCGGCGGCATGGTAATTGACCCGTGGACCTTTCGAAACGAGTACCTAGGCATGGCCGCTCGCCGCGACGTGGGCGAGGTCTATCTTTCTCACGAGGCGCACGTCGTGTTGCCGCACCACAAAAAAAACGACGAGGGCGGCGGCTTCGTCGGCACCACCGGGCGCGGAATAGGGCCGTGCTATTCGGACAAGGCGCGGCGCGTCGGCTTGCGCTACGGCGACTTTTTGAGCGACGCGGTGCTGCGCGAAAGGTTGGAACGCTTGCTCGAGGCCAAACCGAACTCGACGGCTCGCGTCGGCTGGACGGACGTCGACACGGCCTTTGAGGCCCTGGCGGAGGCGCGCGACTTCGTGGTTCCCTTCGTCTGCGACACCGGCGAGATGGTTAGGAGTGCGCTGGGGCAAAACCAAAAAGTGTTGTTCGAGGGCGGCCAAGGCACCATGCTCGACCTCGGTTACGGCACCTACCCGTTCGTGACGAGTTCGCACCCGACCGTCGGCGGCATTTTGGTCGGCGCGGGCGTGAGCCACAAGGCGCTGAACGGCGTTTACGGCGTGGTCAAGGCGTTCACGAGCCGGGTGGGCCACGGCCCCTTCGTGACCGAGCTGGACGGCGACAGGGCGCTGCGCCTGCGCGGCACGGGCGACAACATCGGCGACGAGTACGGCACCACCACCGGGCGGCCACGCCGGGTGGGCTGGCTCGACTTGGTGCAACTGAAGTACGCCTGCGACCTAAACGGCTTCGGCGGCCTCGTGGTGACCAAGCTCGACATTTTGGCCGGCTTGGACGAGGTCAAGGTCTGCACCGCTTACGAAGACGGGCCGGTGTACGAGTCGCTGCCCGGTTGGGGTAACCTAGCTGGGTTGGGCAGCCGGAAGGCCCTGCCGCAGGAGGTTGTCAGTTACTTGGAACTCATCGAAAGTTTTACCGGCGTGCCGGTGAGCATGTTCTCGACGAGTCCCCACCGCGAGGACACCTACGGCGAGGTCGCCTGGGGCGAGGCCCTGCCGGCATGAGTTTGCCCGAATCACGCCGCAAGTACGCCGACCGCACGCGCTGGGTGCGCGTGCTCGAGCGCTGCTTTGCGGTGAAGCGGCTCGAGACTGAAACCTTCACCGGTTACGTGACGCGTTTGGACATCGTCAAGGTTCGCGAGCCGCTCTTTAAGACCTCGGTCGGACGGCGGCTGTGCGTCGCCGACGCGGGTTACGCCTGGCTGCAACATTTCCCCGATGGTGAACGCTACTGCGTCACGACGGTACTGAACCCGGACGGCGAGGTCGTCCACTTTTACGTCGACGTGGCTGATAAAACAGGCGTGAGCGAGGAAAACGTGCCCTGGTGGGACGACCTCTACCTGGACGTGCTCGTCGTGCCGGGCGTGGGCTCGGAGATCGTGGATGAAGAAGATTTAGAGCAGGGTTTAGCTGAAGGCGTAGTTACAGAAGAGGATGCGGAAGGGGCTCGAGCCGAAGCGAACCGCCTCAAACGCCTCGTCGACGGGGACGACTTCCCGCTGTTGAACCTTGCCCCGCAACACGCTGACTTGTTCGAATCCTAATCCTGCACGTTCAAGCTGAGTTTCGTTACCAGCGGAACGTGGTCCGAGGCGAAGGTGGGGCCGCGTTCGACGCGTACCGCCCTAAGGTCGGGGCTGTGCCACAAGTAGTCGATGCGCAGCGACAACGGTAGCTCGGGCCGCAACCGCCAGGTGTTGCCGAAGCCGCGGCCGACCTCGCGGAAAGCGTCTTTGGCGACCCGCGCCATAACTCGGTAAGTCACGGCGTGCTGACTCAGGTTGTAGTCGCCCGCGGCGACGAAGGACAGGGGTTCGTCCTCGAGGGTTTGGGCGAGCTGAGCGACCTCTAAGTTGCGCCTGCGGTCGTCGAAGCGGGTCAGCAGTTCCAAGGGGCCGGGCGTGAGGCGCTCGGGCAACCGCGCCGGGCCGATGGGCCAACTCAAGTGAACGTTGTAGACCGCGATAGGTGTCCCCGCCACGTCGACGACCAAGCGCTGCGTCACGTAGTCGCCCAAGGTCCTCAGTTCGGCGCTCGAGCTGATGGGATAGCGCGACAAGACCAAGTTGCCCTTGTACAACTCCGCCTGACCTTGCTGAAAAGGGTAGAGGTCTTGAAGCGTTTCGAGAACTTGCGCGGGATAGGTTTGCGGAACTTCTTGCAACAGGACGAGGTCGGGTTGAAGTTCGCGCAGCCAGGGCTCGAGGCCTGCCGGCGACCTGAGCATGTTGAAGTTGACGACTGTGAGTGTCGGGCCGGCCGCCGCCGGAACGGGTCTGGGCAAGAACGCCGGGCCGAACCACAAAAGTGCGACGAGGCTCAACCCCGACGCCAGCGCCAAGCTCGCCCACGACCTCTTCACCCCGAAGACGGTTACGGCTAAAGGCAACGGCACGAAGCAAAGAGGTGCGAAGGTGTTGAGGAGCGACACGACCCAAAACCCGTCGCCCACGGTGATTCGGAGGAGCAGGTAAAAAGTGAGAAGTGCGAGGTAAACGCGCGCAAGGGTCGTGAACACCCCACAGTAGTAACACGCTTACCGGTCGACCTCGAGTGCGTTTGACAAGGCGCATTCCGTCCTTTTACAGCCTCGACAACAAAAAAGAGCGGGTTGGTCAACCCGCTCCTGTAGGTCAATCGCTGCCTTACCGTTTTTCAACCGGCGTAAACGTTTTGCCCACCGGCCCCTCGTAAACCAGTCTAGGCCGCATAATTCGGTTGTCGGCGTACTGCTCAAACAGGTGCGCCATCCAGCCGCTGATTCTCGCCACGGCGAAAATCGGCGTGTACAGGTCGGGCGGGAAGCCGAGCATCCGGTAGACGCTGGCCGAGAAAAAGTCCACGTTCGGTTTGACCTGCGCACCCTTTTTGTCCATCTCGCGCTCCATGACGCGCTCCATCTCCAGGCTCATGTCGAACCACTTGCTGTCGCCGGACTCTTCGGCGAGGTCGTGGGAGACCTCTTTGAGAATCACCGCACGCGGGTCGAGCACGCGGTAAACCCGGTGGCCGAAACCCATTACCCGGCCCTTGGGTTTGGCAAGCGTGTCCAGCACGTACTGCTCGACGCCCTCGACGCCGCCGATTTTTTCAAGCGCGTTCATCACGGCCATGTTCGCGCCGCCGTGGAGTGGCCCCTTGAGCGAGGCGACCGCGGCGGTGACGGCGCTGTAGGCGTCGGTCAGGGTCGAGGCGGTGGCGCGCGCCGTAAAGGTGCTCGCGTTCGAGCCGTGCTCAGCGTGCAGCACCAGCGCCACGTCCATCACGCGGGTGGCGGCTTCGGTCGGTTTTTCGCCGTTCAGCATGTAAAGGAAGTTTTCGGCGATGCTCAGCTCGGGGTCGGGCTGCACCGTGTCTTTGCCGTCGCGGATGCGCGCGTAAGCGGCGACGACCGTCGGAAACTGCGCCAGCAGCCGAAAACCGATGCGCCGGACGTTGTCGAGTTCCACGCCGTCGGCCTCTGCGTCGAAACTCGCCAACATCGCCACGGCGGCGAGGACCGCGTGCATCGGGTGGATGTCTTTGGGCAAGGTGCCGAGCATGGTACAGATTTCGTCGGGAATCCCGAAGTTCGGCTTGAGTTCCGCCGTGAAGTCCGAAAGTTCTTGCTCGTTGGGCAGGTCGTCGTTCCAGAGCAGGTAGGTCGTCTCTTCGAAGCTCGCGTGGTCGGCGAGTTCGCGGATGTCGTAGCCGCGGTAGACGAGTTCGCCCTTCAGCCCGTCGATGCTCGAGATGCTGCTCGCGTCGATGTTGACGCCGTCCAAACCGCGGTGAATGGTGTCTTCCATGCGTCCTCCAGAAAATAGCGTCGCGCACCCCAAAGCGAGAGCGCACTGCAAAGTGATGCCGGGTTCGGCAGCTTGCACACTCTGGCTGCAGTCTACCAAGATTCTGCGGCCGAGCATGTAGACGCGCGGCCGGGGTCACCCAAAAGAACGAGCCCCCGTTCTTTTGCGAGGGCTCGCAAGGCTGGGTTGGGACGACGTTGAATTTGAGACGACGTTGAATACAGCGTCGGGGTGGCGGCCTCAGGCGGCGCGGACCAGGTCCAGAAGCGCCGAGCCGTAGCGCTCGAGCTTGACCGGCCCGATGCCCTTGACGCTTTTGAGGGCGTCCAGGGTCTGCGGTTTTTCGGCGGCGACTTGGCGCAGGCTTTCGTTGGTGAGGACAAGGTAGGCCGCGCGGTCCTCGTGCTTGGCGGTCTCGCGCCGCCAGGCTTCCAAGCGCTCGTACAAAACCGGGTCGACCGCTTGGACGGGCGCGGTTTCTAAAGGCGCTTCGACCGGAGAATCTGCGGGTGAATCTACTGCGGGCGTCGCGGCGGCCGAAGGGACGTCGACGCGGGAGGGCGTCGCTGTCGCAGACGGTGTTGCTGTAGACGGTGTCACTGTGGACGGTGTCGCTGTGGACGGTGTAGGCGCGGCTGTCGGCTCGAGACCGCTGGCGACCGTTTCGGTCGGCTGCGGGCCGGGCGTGACGAAGGTCTCCGGCGGGGTGCCGCCCGCGTAGCCGGTTGGGGGCGCACTTGGGCCGACCTCCTTGTTTTGGCCGAGCAGGTAAGCCCCGGCCCCGATCAAAACGAGCGCGAACCAGAACGAACCCAGCACGCCGGTTTCGGACAAGCCCACGACGAGCCCGAACAGGCCCAACAGAGCGCCCACATAGAGCGGCCAGCGGTTCTTTTTGGGTTCGATGCGGTCGATCATGGCGAAACCGACGCCCAAGCTGACCAAAAACGCCCCGTTCATGCCCCAACTTTCTTCCAACAGCAAACCCACCGCCACGCCCGTCAGGACGCTGCCCGCGACGAGCAGGCCGTAGCTTTTTCGGCTGACGTAACCCCACAAAAATGCGGCTCCCACGAGCCCTATCCAGAGCCAGCCCGTGTCCATGTCCAGGCGCGACAGCAAAAACAGCGCGCCGACCCCGATAAGGATGTAGGCAAGTATTTTGTTGTTTTCCACAACTTCCTCCTTTTGGGGAAGTCTACCCCGCTCCCCGCAGCCTGTAACCCTACGAAGGTAGGAGAGGATTGGGCTTGGAAGAGCCGGGCTGTGTACCGCTTTTTACCAACGGTTACAGCCAAGCGCAAAGCCGAATGCTAAACTGTATATATACACTGAGTCTGGACCTGTCACTTGAGACGAGGGGGCTGAAGATGGACCGACCTACCAAACCGCGCTGCGGGACGCTTGCCGACCGCCGCTACAAAGCCACGACGCGCAAAACCGTACCGGGTTACACCTTGAAAGGGGAACACCGTGATTCGTGACACGCACCTGTTCGAACCGTTCAGCGCCGAGCCTATCAGTCTGCTGAGCGACACCGGCGACTGGACGGGCTCTTTCGAGCTGGACTTGGGCGACGAGCAGCTTTTGAGCCTCTACCGCGGGATGGTGCAGGGCCGTCTGCTGGACGAGCGTTTGGGCCGTCTGCAACGCATGGGCAAGGTGAGTTTCGTCGCGCCCTCGGCCGGGCACGAAGCGCCGCAGGTGGCGATGGCGCACGCGGTCGAAGTCGGCAAAGACTGGTTGTTTCCTTACTACCGCGACACGGCGTTGCTGTTGCCGCTCGGCATTCCCGCGGTAGAGGTGTTCGGCCAGTACCTCGCCACGAGAGCCGACCCCAACCGGGGCCGGCAGATGCCCTCGCACGCCGGCTCGAGAGAAAAAAACCTCTTCACCGTCGCTTCGGCCATCGCCTCGCACGTTCCGCCCGCGGTCGGCGCGGGGCTGAGCATGAAGCTGCGCGGCACCGGCGAGGTGGCACTGACGAGCTTCGGCGACGGCGCCACGAGCGAGGGCGACTTTCACGCGGGCATCAACTTCGCCGGGGCGCAGGGCGCGCCGGTCGTGTTCGTCTGCGAGAACAACCGGCTCGCCATCAGCGTCGAGTACCACAGACAGACCGGCTCCGAGACGATTGCGCACAAGGCGCAGGCCTACGGGATGCCGGGTTACTTTGTCGACGGGATGGACGTGTTGGCCTGCTACTACGTCATCAAAGAGGCCGTCGAGCGCGCTCGAGCCGGCTTCGGCCCGGCCCTCGTCGAAACGCTCGTCTACCGCTTCGGCGCGCACTCGTCCGCCGACGACGACCTGCGCTACCGCCCGCAAGAAGAAATCGACGCCTGGAAAAAGCGCGACCCGATTGTGAAAATGCAGCGTTTTTTAGCTAAGCGCGGGCTCTGGCACGAGGAAGAAGACGAGACCCTGCAAGAGCGTATCAAGGCCGAACTCGCCCAGGCCGTCAAAGACGCCGAGGCGGCGGGCGCGGTGCCGGTCGCGTGGATGTTCGAGGACGTGTACAAAGACGTGCCCGCGCACCTGCTCGAGCAGCAGCGCACTCTCGAGAACCAGGAGAGCTGAGTGCCCGTCCAAACCATCGTTCAGACCATCGCCAAAACCCTCGACGAAGAGATGAACCGCGACGCTGCCGTGGTGCTTTTGGGCCAAGACGTGGGCAAGCGCGGCGGCGTCTTTTTAGCTTCTGAAAAACTGTTCGACAAGTACGGCCCCGACCGCGTGCTCGACACGCCGCTGTCCGAAGCCGCCATCATCGGCGCGGCGGTCGGCATGGCGGCGCACGGCTTGCGGCCGGTCGCCGAAGTTCAGTTCGCCGACTACGTGTACCCCGGCTTCGACCAGCTCGTCACCCAGGCGGCCAAGCTCCGCTACCGCTCGGGCGGGCAGTTCTCCGCGCCGATGGTGGTGCGGATGCCCGCCGGGGGCGGCGTCAAGGGCGGCCACCACCACTCGCAAAACCCCGAGACGCACTTTATCCACACGGCGGGCCTGAAAGTCGTTTACCCCTCGACCCCCACGGACACCAAGGGTCTTTTGAAAGCCGCCATCCGCGACGACGACCCGGTCGTCTTTATGGAGCCCAAGCGCCTCTACCGGGCGGTCAAAGAAGAGGTTTCCGAGGACGACTACGTAACCCCCATCGGCCAGGCGAAGGTGCGGCGACAGGGTGACGACGTGGTGCTCGTCTCCTACGGCGGCAGCATGGCCGAGACGTTGCGTGCGGCCGACGAGTTGACCATACAAGGCGTGTCCGCCGAGGTCATCGACCTGCGCTCGCTCATGCCCTGGGACAAGGAGACGGTGCTGACAAGCGTGGCGCGAACAGGCCGCGCCGTGCTGGTCAGCGAGTCGCCGCACACACTCAACTTTATGAGCGAGGTCGCCGCGACGGTGTGCGAAGAGGTGTTGGACAGCCTGCTCGCGCCGCCCTTGCGCGTTACCGGCTTCGACATTCCTTACCCCTACGCCCAGGACCGCGAGTATTTGCCGGGGCCGAACCGGATTTTGAGGGCGGTACAAAAAGTATTACAGTATTGACAACCTAAAGGGGAGAAAAAGTCTCCCCTCTTTGTTTCGAGGAGACTTATGCCCAAGGAATTTTTGCTGCCCGAACTCGCCGAGTCGGTGGTCGAGGGGGAAATCGTCAAATGGCTCGTCGAGGAGGGGGAGACGGTTCAAGAAGACCAGCCCCTCGTCGAGGTGATGACCGACAAGGTCACGGTCGAGTTGCCGAGCCCCTACGCGGGCGTGCTCGAGAAGCGCCTCGCCGCCGAGGGCGACGTGGTCGCCGTCCACGCGCCCATCGCCCTGTTCGCCGACGGGGAAGCGCGACCGGGTGAGCAACCCGCCGAAGAACCGGGCGAAAACGTCCAGGCCGAGGAGGAACGCTCCATCGTCGAGTCCGGCAACGTCGTCGAGGACGACGGCGAGAGTTTGAGTTTGTTCAAACCCTCAGCCGCGCTCGACGAAGGCCCGGTCGTCCAGGTGCGCAAAACTGGGGCAGCGGTCGCCGAAAAAGAAGCTGAGAAGAAAGCTGCTGACAAAAAAGAGGTTGAGAAAAAAGTCACCGGTCCCTACGGCCGCGTTTTGGCCGTGCCCGCGGCGCGCAAGCTCGCTCGAGACTTAGGCCTGGACATCGCTTCGGTTTCCGGCAGCGGCCCCAACGGCCGGGTGCGCGTGGACGACGTGCGGGCGCACGCGGACACGGCGCAAGCACCCTCACCCGCAATCCCCGAAACGAAGCGCAGCGCCTACCAAACCCCCGAAGACTACGCCGCTTTGGAAGAGCGCGTCCCGGTGCGCGGGCTGCGGCGGGCCATCTCGAGCCAGATGCTCGCCTCCCACTTGCAAACCGTCCGCACGCTGCACGTGGACGAGGCCGACCTGACGGCCCTGGTCGACATGCGCGCCCGCCTCAAACCCGTGGCCGAGGAGCGCGGCGTCAAACTCTCCTACCTGCCCTTCATCATGAAGGCCGTCGTGGCGGCGCTGAAGCGCTTCCCCATCATCAACTCGAGCCTGGACGAACAAGCCAACGAAATCGTCCGCAAGCGCTACTACAACTTGGGTGTCGCCGTGGCGACCGAGTCCGGCCTGGTGGTGCCGGTCGTTCACGAGGTCGACCGCAAAACCCTTCTGGAAATTGCCGAGGACGTCGCGAGTCTCGCCGCGAAAGCTCGAGACGGCAAGCTCGCGCCGGGCGACGTGAAAAACGGCACCTTTTCGATTACCAACATCGGCACCCTAGGCGGGCTGTTCAGCTTTCCCATCATCAACGTGCCCGAGGCGGCTATTCTGGGCGTCCACAGCGTCAAAAAGCGGCCTGTAGTGATGCCGGACGACTCGATTCAGGCGCGGCAGATGCTTTACTTGTCCCTCTCCTTCGACCACCGCATTATCGACGGGGCCGAGGCCGCCATGTTTACGAGCGCCCTCATCAAAATGCTGGAGACGCCGGAAAGCTTGCTGCTCGAGCTTTAGTCTCAGCTACGAAAAAACCGAAACGAAGGAGTTGGAGGGAGGCTTTGGGCGGGGATGTCAAGCTGCGCTGACGGTTTTCACAAAACGTTCACATTTCGCTGACTCTTCCAACAGTTTTGTATAGAATTTTTCACAGATAGCAAAGGGGGAGGGCAAGCACATGTACGGTCTCGCTTCGAGCGTCACGGCGACCCAGGAGCAAATTTCCACCGAACTCGACGGTGAAGTCGTCATTCTCAACACGAACACGGGCAAATACTTCACGCTGGACGGCGTCGGCACCGAGGTGTGGCGACATTTACAAAACGCGGTCACGGTCTCAGACCTGTGCGCAAGGGTCGAGGCCCGTTACGACGTTGCGCCGGAACGCTGCCGGGCCGACGTTCTCGCTCTTTTGCAAAACCTGACCGAGGCGGGACTCGTCGAACGTGTCGATTAAGGCCAGGCTGCCCGCCTTTTTTACCAGGTCGGCGTTGGAGCGTCGTGTGGTGCTCGAGGCCCTGTTCACCCTCGGATTCGTCCGGCTCGGGCTGTGGCTGCTGCCTTTCGGCCTGCTGCTGCGCCTCGTCCGGCGTCCGCCGGGAAAAACGTCCGAAGTAGAAGTCAGCCGTTTGACAAAGACACTCTCGGCCGTAAGCCGCTACGCGCCGCGCGCTACCTGCCTCGCTCAAGCTCTTGCCGGTCAGCGTTTGCTGGCTGCACATGGTTATGCCGCCCAGTTGCGCCTCGGGGTACAGAAAAACGGCGGCTGCTTGAAGGCTCACGCCTGGCTCGAGCACGACGGCGTTGTCGTCGTCGGGCGCGTGTCCAACTTAGCTGACTATCGTCCTTTGCCCAGCGAGGGAGAACGGCCATGACCTAAAGTCACGTGAGCCTGCCCGCGCCACGACCGGGTGAGAGGGTGAGGAACCGTAGTGGCCTGTCGCCGACAGCTTCGGCGCGTCCTGGGAAACTTCAAAAACTTTAGGGGAGAGTTTATGAAACGAATTTTGTGGGGAAGTTTGCTACTCCTTTTAGCTGCTTGCGGAACGACCAAGCCAGACCTGTCGCAAGCTACGAACACCTTCAACTTTACCGTCGACCCGGCGGCGCGGAGCGTTGAACTCGCTTCGACACCTGCGGCTGGATTGACCGCCCAAGCCGAGGACGGCAGCCGCGTTTTGGTGCCGGACACAGACCTGAGCTTGGAGTCTTTCACGTTTACTTTCTTGCCAGGTAATTTGCTCGCCATCGACGCGGTTTTTAAGAACGTCTCAGACCAAACGTTTACCAACCTGACGTTCAGTAGGGCATCTAGCTCGAGCAACATCGTCAGCTCGAGCGAGCCGGGTGTTGTGGAGACCTTAAAACCCGGCGAGTCCACCGGTCCGCTGCGCTTTACGGTACAGCATAGAGGCCAACCCTTTACTTATGCGGTAGAAGCGAGCGCGACGGTAGGGGATACGGGTGGAGTTGAATGTACCGACCTGGTGAATATCCCTGACGACGTTTTGAGGCAAGGAATTCGAGACGCATTAAGCAAACCCAAAGGCGATATTACTTGTGCAGACATAGCAAGTTTGACAGAATTGAACATTCAAGGCGAGGGTGGCGATGACGGTGGTGAAATTCCTGACCAGTTCATTGAAAATTTAGAAGGCTTGCAGTACGCTGTTAACCTAACCTCTCTCGAGCTTAATGGCCACTTGACACTCGAGGACATCAGCCAACTGAGCAGTCTCACAAACTTAGTCAACCTAGGCTTGAGATTTAACAACATTAGCGACATCAGTTCGTTAGGGACTTTAGTCAATCTTAAAACTCTCGACCTCGCAAATAACAGACTTCAAGATATTGGCCCTCTGAGCAACCTTGTGAACTTGAGCACGCTAAACCTCAGCCTCAACCACATCGTCAGCATCAGTTCCTTAGTAGCTAACTCGGGTATCGGGAACGGCGACGACCAAATTGATTTGAATCGCAATTGCTTAAACGTCACCCAAGGTTCTCAAACCCTTGATGACGTTGACACGATAGAAAGCCGCAACCCGAGTGTTCAGAACGTCATCTTAGGAACTCAGAATAGTGGTGAGGTTTGCGGTCAGCAACCACCCCCGCCGCCCCCTGCCGAAGACTGCACCGACCCGGTGAATATCCCCGATGACACTTTGCGGCAATCCATTCGTGATGCGTTGAACAAGCCCGAAGGCGACATCACTTGCGCAGACATGGCGAGCTTGACCGAGTTGGTTTCACGCATCGAAAACGAGGTCGATCTCGAACAAATCGGCAACCTAGAAGGCATTCAGTTCGCAAAAAATCTCGAAACGCTTGATTTTTTCGTCTCATGCTGCGAAGTAGTTCCTGACTTCTTCGAACCCCTGAGCGGTCTCACCAACCTGACTACCTTGAAGATTTTCAACATTCGGGATTTTCAGGAGCTGGACTTCGACGACCTGGACTTCAGTCCTTTAAGTAGTCTCTCCAACCTTACCGTTCTCAGCCTTCCAGAGACACAAGTAAGCAATATCGACTTTTTAAGTAGCTTGACCAACTTGACCACCCTCGACCTTTCCGACAACGTCATTGACGACTATAATCCCCTGAGCAACCTGACCGCCCTGAAAAAGCTGGACCTCTCGTCGGACAGGTTGTACCTAGAGTTTTTCGGAATTGAGGACATCGGCTTTCTGAGTAGTCTTACTGGTTTGACCGACCTCGCCCTCTCGAGTAACAACATCAGTGACCTCAGCCCGTTGAGCGGTCTTACCAACTTGGTCAATCTCGACCTAATTTCCAACCTTGTCACCGACATTGGCCCTTTGGTCATGAACGAGGGAATTGGCGACGGTGATGATAGGCTTGTCTTAGTAAGCAACTGCTTAGATACGAGTTCGGGTTCTCAAGCGCTTAGTGACGCCGACACCATAGAAAGCCGCAACCCAAATGTTCAGAACGTTTTTGTAGGAGATCAAAGGGGTGAGGATGAAGGCTGTTTCCGGCCACCGCCGCCGCCTGCCGAAGACTGCAGCGACCCGGTCAACATCCCTGACGACGTATTAAGGCAGAACCTCCGTGACGCTCTAAACAAACCTGAAGGCGACATCACCTGCGTGGACTTGGCAAGTTTGACCAAATTACAAGTGACGGGTGTTGATTCCCCCTCTGGAGATTTTAACGACTACGCCAGTAACTTCGAAGGGCTTCAGTACGCGACAAATTTAACGTCTCTTCTCCTTGCTAGTGAGGGTTTTCCTGCGGGAAGGTTAGACCCGATAGCCGACCTAAGAAACTTGACGGAATTAGGTTTGTTCTCCGACTTCAACCAAGCGCCGGATTTGAGCGCGTTGAGCAACCTCACCAACCTGACTAATTTCAGGCTCTCTACTCGGCCCGAAGGGTCCGACTACAACGGCCCCCTCGAACTTAGCGACCTCAGTGCGTTCAGCAGTCTTACTAAGCTGACAGAGTTGCGGTTTGGTGATGTTGCCGTGTCAGACATCAGCCCTTTGAGCAACCTCACCAACCTTGAGCGTCTGGAAATTTCCAACTCACAAGGTGATGGTACCCTCGCGAACATTGAACCCCTTGCTCCACTCACAAAGCTCATACAGCTGAACCTCCCGAGCAACCAGGTCCGCGACCTCGAGCCCTTGAGCGGTCTGACCAACCTGGCGTTACTCGACCTCACCACCAATCTCGTTCTCGACCTCACCCCGCTGGTCCAGAACGCGCAGCTGGGAGATGGCACTAGCGTTATTACCTTATATCAGAACTGCTTGGCGAAGAACGAGACGGTAAAAAGCCAAGCACGTACTGACATTGCTACGATAGAAAGTCGCAACCCCGCTGTCGAAAATGTGTTTGTCGACCTCGAGAACCCCGACGACTACAACCCCGCTTGTGACTACCGCTAGGCTCAAAAGACGAAAGGCCCAAACGTGAAAAGTCAGCCAACAACTATAACTGTAGCTCGAGACACCGACCAAGCCGAAGAGGGCAAGCTGCCTTACCAAACACCTATCCTCACAGAACACGGCCACGCCAAAGACGTCACCCTGCAAACCTTCTTCGGCACCTTTTCCCCACCCGCTTCGGACTAACCCCTCGTTCCGGTGGCCCCGCGCGGGGCCACCGGAAACTCATCAAGGTCGTGACTACTCGAGCGCCGTGTTGCTTTACAGTAGACGGAAGAACCTAAGGAGGAACTGTGAAACGACGACTGTGGGGAAGCTTCTTGGTGTTTCTTCTGGCGGCTTGCAGCTCGAGCCCGGCAGACCTGCCGCAGGCTACGAACGCCTTCAGCTTTGCGGTTGACCCGGCGGCGCAGACGGTCAACTTTAGTTCGGCACCTGCCGCGCTGAGTACCCAGGCTGAAGACGGTAGCCGCGTCCTCGTGCCCGGCACGGACTTGAGCCTGGAATCTTATACATTCGTATTTTTACCCGGCAACGTGCTCGCCATCGACGCAGTGTTCAAGAATGTTTCAGGCCAAACCTTTACCAACCTGAGCTTCAGCCGCGGGGCGGGCTCGAGCAACGTCGTCAACTCGACCGAGCCGGACGTGGTCGCAACCCTGGCACCCGGCGCGTCCACCGGTACGCTGCGTTTTGAAGTGCAGCACAGGGGCCAAAGTTTCAGCTACGAGGTCGAAGCTACCGCGACCGTGGAGACGGGCGGGGCCGACTGCGCCGACCCGGTAACGATTCCGGACGAGGTTCTGAGGCAAGCCGTCCGGGACGCTCTGAACAAACCCGAAGGTGACATCACCTGCGCAGACATGGCGAGTTTGACCGAGTTGCGGCAGAGAGGTCGCCAGGGCGAGAACGGACTTCCTAACAGGTTCGTTGAAAACTTAGAGGGTTTGCAGTACGCCGTGAACCTGACGACGCTGCAGCTTATGGGCAACCTTACCCTCAAAGACATCAGCCCACTGAGCACCCTTACGAAGCTCGTTGACTTAGACCTGAGCGGCAACCGCATCGGTGATATCGGTCCGCTAAGCACGCTGGTCAACCTCACGAGGCTCGACCTCGGTTTCAACCTGAATATCGAGGACGTCGGCCCGCTGAGCGGACTGACCGGGCTCGAGACCCTAGTTCTCAACATCAACCGAATCGCCGACCTGACGCCGCTCAGAAACTTGACAAACCTGCGCAGGCTCGACCTCGGCACCAACTTTGTCGCCGACCTGAGCCCGTTGGTGACCAACACGGGTGTCGGGAACGACGACGACCGCATCGACCTGAGGTTCAACTGTTTGGACGTCTCACCGGGTTCGCAAACGCTCGAGGACGTCGCCGCGCTGGAAAGCCGCAATCCCGACGTCCAGAACGTTTTCCTGGGAACGCAAAGAGAGAGTGACGAGGACTGTGGTCGATTGCCACCGCCTCCGACGGCTGAGGCCGACCTGCTCATAGAGGCAAGTCCCGGTCGCGGTGACGATACTGTGCTGGTCGGTGACGATGTCCGGTTTTTTGTGGCTGTACAGAACAAGGGTCCCGATACGGCGTCGGGCGTCACCGTCACGGCCGAAGTCACTAACGCCGCCGGACTCGAGTTGTTCGAGAGCGCTGCCAACGCCACTTGCGAGGCCGCGACGAACACCTCCGGAACTTACGAACTGGTTTGCACTTTGACGGCAGACTTGCCTTCTGACCCCAGGGATTCCGGTTTTACACGGTCTATCGCGTTCAGGGCCGAATCGGCCCAGGCCGGGCCTCTGACCGCACGTTTCGAGGTGCAGCCCGACGCCGAGACCTTCGACCCTGACTTGGCTAACAACGGCGTTTCCGTAGAGGTCGGCGTTTTGCCTGAAAACCCGTCCGAATGCGTAGACCCGGTGAGCATTCCAGACGACGTGTTGGCAAGAGCGATACGTGAGGAACTGCAAAAGTCTGACGGCGACCTGTCCTGCGCCGACCTTGCCGGTTTGACCGAGCTTACGGTTGACGAACTGGACGACGTTATCAGCGAGGTTTTCAAAATTCAAAGCCTTGAAGGCTTGCAGTTCGCCGGCAACCTCGAAGCGTTGACCTTCAGCATCTCGGGCGGCCCCGACGCCGACATCCTTGTGCCGCTCAAGGGGCTTACCAGCTTACAAAGCTTGAACATCCGCAACAGTCGCGAGTTCGGCGACGAAGACCTCGGCAACATCGACCTGGAACCTTTGAGCGGCCTCGTCAACTTGACCGACCTTTCGTTGCCTCCTACTCAGTTCGGCGACTTGAGCGCTCTCGCCGACCTTGTCAACCTGACCGAACTCAGCGCGCCGGACGGCAACGTCACCGATTTCAGTCCCCTGAGCAGTCTTACGAAGCTGACGACGTTGGACCTGTCTTACTCGGGCTCGGAGCCGTCAGAGCGAGTGACCGACCTCGCTTTTCTCGAGGGGCTGACGGAGTTGGAAGCCCTTTACCTCAACAACAACTTGATCACCGACCTCGGTCCACTCGTTGCCAACGGTGGCGTAGGAAACGGTGACGACATCGTTGATTTGAGCTTCAACTGTCTGGACACTGCACCTGGGACACAAACCGCGGAAGATATCGCTACCATCGAGGCCAGAAACCCGGATGTAACCAACCTCATCGGTGTTGAGAGCCAGAGCGGTTCCGACCGTTGCGAACCTTAAGGAGCACAAAAATGACTGAAAAAAGTGTAAAGCCCACCCAAAAGCAAGTACCTGTCGCGAAACAACCCTACCAAACACCCGTTCTCAAAGAACATGGCAACGCCAAAGACATCACCCTGCAAACCTTCTTCGGCACCTTCTCCCCACCCGCTTCCGACTAACCCCTCGTTCCGGTGGCCCCGCGCGGGGCCACCGGAAAATGTGAAATATCTTAAAGACGGTACTGGGCGAGCAGTGTGTTATTTTACGGATTTGTGAGGTGGGGATGAGGGAGGACGTCGTGACACGAGTTTTTTGGGGTGGTTTGCTCGTCTTGTTGCTGGTGGCCTGCGGTGGGCGCGGCCCCGAGGCGAAAGTGACGGGCGTTTTCGTCGTGAGCGTGGACCCGGCGGCGCAGACCGTGCAGGTCGCGGCGCTGGGGGCGGGCGCGGCCGAGCAGGACGGCGCGCGGGCGCTCGTCCCCGGTGAGGATTTGGCGGTGGCGGCCTCGAGCTTCGTTTTTCGACCGGGCAACGCCGTGAGTTTGGAGTTGACCTTCAAAAACATCTCAGCGTGTACCTTCGAGAACCTGTCGTTCAGCCGCGGCGCAGCGTCCCGCGCCGTGGTGAGTTCGAGCGAGCCCGACGTCTCGAGCGCGGACCTGGGTGGGGGCGCGCTCGAGCCTGCCGAGACGACGCGCCCGCTCGCCTTCAGCGTCACGCACACGGGCAAACCGTTCGTCTACGCCGTGGCGGCCGCCGCCGACGTGACCTGCGCTCAAGCGCCGAGCGCCGACCTGCAGGTTGGTTTGGACGCCCGGTCCGGAAGTACCGTCGCCAAGGGCAAACTATACGAATACTACGCCAACGTCAAAAACAACGGGCCCAGCGAGGCCGAGGACGTGAGTCTCACGGTCACGGTGCCGTTCCCAGTGAGCAAGGTGCCGGACGGGTGTACCCAGGGTGGCGACACGCTGAGCTGCAGTCTCGGCAACATCGGGGTAGAGGCCAGCAAGGGCGTGCTCATGTCCGGGTCGGCCACGCAAGTGGGGTCGTATTCGGTCACGGCTAAGGTGTCAGCGACCACGCCGGACCCCAAAAAGAGCAACGACGGCGCGACGAAAAAGTTTGACGTCGCCGAGCCCGCGCAGACCTGCACCAACCCTGTGAAGATTCCCGACCCGGCGCTGGCGAAAGCCGTCCGCGCCAAACTGAACATCCCCAAGGGCAACCTGACCTGCGCCGACATGGCGAAGCTGACGACGCTTATAGCCGACGCCGACGTTGAGAGCGACGGCGACCCGGACCTGATAGGCAGTTTGGAGGGGTTGCAGTTCGCAACCAACCTGACCCGCCTGAGCCTGAACGACAACAACGTCAGCGACCTCGCCCCGCTCAGCGGTTTGACGAAGTTGACGGAACTCAACCTCATCACCAACAACGTCAGCGACCTCGCCCCGCTCAGCGGTTTGACCGCGTTGAAGCGGCTCACCTTGAACTTCAACAGGGTTGCCGACCTGACCCCGCTCGAGGGCTTGACGGGCCTGACCGATTTGCAACTCGCCGTCAACCAGGTTGAGGACGTCACGCCGCTCAGGGAGTTGGCGAACCTCGGCATTCTGGACCTTTACTTCAACAAAGTCAGAAGCATCGACGCGCTCGTCGCCAACCAAGGCATCGGCGACGGGGACGATTTTGTCGACCTCGGCCTCAACTGCCTGGACGCGGCGGCGCTGAACGACGCCCGCACCCTTCAAGCCAGAAGCCCGGACAACACGGTGAAGTTCAACACCCAGGGGGGCGAGCAGTGTACGCCCTAGAGCGGTCTCGAGCCCGCCCCGAACCCGTGATTTCTCTCCCGCCCGTTCCCGGACGCGCGGGCGAAGCAAGGACGCAGTCATGAAAAACGCTGGTGTGAACGCTGTCGTCAAAATGAGTTGTTTGGCCGTCGTCCTGCTGCTCGGTGCCTGCGGTGCGCCCGGGACGGAGCCCTCGCCGCCGACCGAGCCGGTCGACAACCCGCCGACCGTCGCCGACTTGCAGGTCAACCTCGACGAGCGCTCCGGGGACCCCGTCGCCCAGGACGGCTCTTTCGCGTACTACGTCAGCGTCAGGAACAACGGCGACGGCGAGGCGAAGGGCGTGAAGCTCACTGTTAAAACGCCCTTCGCGGTAACTGAAGTTCCGACAGAGTGTAGCTTTAGTGATCTTACGCTCAAGTGTGACCTCGGTATCCTTGAAAAGGGCTTCACCAAAGGTGTTCTCGTTTCGGGAAAAGCCACCAAAGGGGGGGTAGCGTCAATATCTGCTAGCGTCTCTGCAGACACGAACGACCCCGATCCGAGCAACGACAGCACTTCGGAAAGTTTTAGGGTTTTTGTGCCGACTCCGTCTGATGCCGACCTACAAGTCAGCCTTGACGAACGCTTTGGAGACCCCGTTGCCCAAGGCGAAACTGTCACCTACTACGCTGACGTCAGAAACAATGGAAACAACAGCGCTAAGGACATAAAACTTACTGTCACGATTCCGTTCTCGGTAAGCAAAGTGCCCCAAGGATGCAACTCGAGTGGTGATACGCTTACCTGTAGTTTTGGTGAGCTTGCGAAGGGAAAGAATAAGGGTGTCATCGTTTCTGGAACAGCTGCCGAAGAGGGAGTTTTTGCAGTATCCGCGAACGCTTCTACAAGTACAAATGATCCCGACTTAAGCAACAACAGTATCACCGAAAGCTTTGAAGTTTTTGTGCCGACGTCAGCCTCCGCCGACCTGCAAGTTACCCTCGATGAGCGCTCTGGCAATCGGGTTGCCCAAGATGACCTGCTCAACTACTACGCCAATGTCAGAAACAACGGCAAAGACGCCGCCGAAGGTATCAAACTCGTGGTTGAGGTCCCATTTCAAGTCAACGAAGTGGCGCAGGAATGCAGTTTGAGCGGCGACACGCTCACTTGCAGCTATGACGAGCTAAAAGTGGGCGAGAGCAAAGGCATCCTTGTTTCGGGCCAAGCTAGCGAAGCAGGCAAATTCTCGGTTTCCGCCAGGGTTTCTGCGAAAGTAACCGATCCTGACCCGAGCAACAACACGACCACTGAAAATTTCGAGGTTTTCGTGCCCGTTTCACCTGCAGACCTTCAGGGCCAAATCGCAAACTGGTCTGCAGGTGAAACGACGCTGAGCACGGTCTTTTACGGGGCGTCCGGCACGCCCACCAAGGTCGCTTCGGGAACCGTGGGGGCGGACGGGGGGCTCGAGGTCTATCTGGGCGAGAGCGTGGCGGCCGACTTCCTGACGAAGCTTCCCGCCTGCACCGGCCTGAGCCAGTCGAACCCGGACGCGCGCCAGAACGTTTTCTCGTCTCTACAGGTCACGCGGGGGCAGACGGCGGTCGGCCGGGTCGCGCTCGCTTCGGGGCAAGCGGTACTGACGGAAGGTTTGCGAAAGGTAGGTGACTACTACGTGCAGCAAACCTACGCGGACGCCGCCAACACGGTGACGGGAAGCTGCGCGCTCGGCGGGGTCGTCGACGCGGTTTTCAGGTACGACCTCAAGCTCAACCAGGGCTGGAACACCGTGACCTTCAAGCTTGTCAAAAAAGACGGCGACGCGCAGACCCTCGAGCTGTCTTCGGGTACCCCGCAAGGGGCCGCCTGGTTTTTCGCGCCCTAGAGCAACATGCCCGCCGCGCCGCTCGCACCCACAAGCGTCGCCCCGCTCGTCGTGGGGCACGTTTCCGTCCGGCTGCAGGGCGGCGACGCCGCGCGCCTAGCAGCCGTGCGTGCGTTGTGGGAGCGCTTGTTCGTGCTGGCTGCCGGGCCCGCCACGGCTGCCGGGGTGACGGTGCGGCTGAGCGCCGCGCGTCCGGCGCTCGAGCCCGGCGAAGAGGTGTACGCCGCCGCCGCGCTGCAAGTGGTCAGAACGGCGGCGGGCTTTTGCCTGCGCTGCGGCGCGTCGGTGTTTGAGGTGACGCCCGGCGCGGCGGCGCGGCTGTACCTCGAGCCGGCTTTTTGGCGTCACACGCCCTACGAGCAGCGCGAGTTCTTTTTGCTCGGCCTGCTCATGTTGCTGCGCCCGCTGGGGCTGTACGGCCTGCACGCTTGCGGTTTGCGCCGCGGTGACACGGGCCTGCTCATTGTCGGCTCGAGCGGCGCGGGCAAAACGACCACGACCCTGAACTTGGTGCGGCACGGTTGGGGGTATTTGTCCGATGACGCGGTGCTGCTGCGCGCTTTTGAGGGTGAAGAGGGTGGGCGGGTCGAGGCTTTGGCATTTCGGCGCGGCTTTTCCTGCACGCCCGAAACGCTTGCGGCTTTGCCCGGCCTGCAGGGCTCGGGCGGTGCCGAGTTCGGCGACCCTGCGGGCAAACGGGTCGTGACCTTGGACGCGGCGGACGCCGTCTTCGCGCCGCGCTGCACGCCGCGCCTGCTGCTGTTTCCGGAGCGCCACGCAGGCGTCACGCGTCTTCAACCGTTGCCGAGCGCCGCCGCCCTGGTCCGCCTCAGCCAGCAGAGCGCCGGCATCATGACCGACCGGACCGTGTCGCGCGCCCAGCTCGAGCTGCTCAAACACCTCGTCGCGCAGGCGCGCAGTTACCGGCTCTCCTTGGGCGAGGACGCGCTGCACGACCCCGGCCTGGTCGCGCGGCTGCTGGAGAAGTTGTAGTGCGCGTCGTCGTCGAACTCACTAACCGCTGCAACCTGAGGTGCGTCCACTGTTTCTCGGGCCGGCACGGCGGCAACGACGACCTGCCCCTGGCGGTTCTCGACAACGTCCTGGCGGGCGCGGCCCCGCTCGGGCTCGGTCACCTCACCTTTACCGGCGGCGACCCGACGCTGTACAGGCACTTCGACGCGCTGCTGGAACGTGTGGCGGCGCAGGGTTACCGCTACAGCTTCGTCACGAACGGCTTCAACTTCGCGCAGGTTTACCCCAAAATTCTGGCACACCGCGACGGCCTCGAGCAAATCACCTTCAGCTTAGACGGCGCGACCGACGCCACGCACGCCCAACTGCGCGGGGACAAGTCGTTCGCTCGAGTTTTGGAGGCGATGGCGCTGTGCCGGGAGCACGGTGTCCTTTTCACCAACAACATGGTCGTGACCCGTCACAACGCGCACGAACTCGCCGCCGCCGCCGACCTCGTACTGGCCCAGGGCAGCGGCGGCTTGCGCTTCGGCCACCTCATGCACTCGCCGCTGACGACCGCGCAAGGCCTTGACCTGAGCTTGGACGAGCGCCGCGGAGTTGAACGCGAAATTTGGGCGCTGCAAAAGCAGTATGCCGCGCGGCTGCCCATCGCGCTGGCCCCCGGTTTTACCACCGCCGACCCGCTGCCCTGCGCGCCGCTGCACCTGCAAGAGGTCAACGTGGACTACCGCGGCTACCTCACGAAGTGCTGCCACCTCTCGAGCCACGGTCCCGGCGTGGGTGACGGCGACGTCGTGTGCAACCTCGCCGAGACGGACTTTCGTGAGGGCTTTTTAAAACTCTTTTTGCAAAACGAACAGTTCAAGCGCGCCAAGGCCGCGCGCCTCGAGCGCAGTACCAACGCGAGTGACACGAGTCCTTGCTGGTACTGCGCCAACCACTTCAAAAAGGTCGACTGGCTGCGGAACTTTGAAAATCATCCGTGGCTCGAGCACCTGTGGGACGCCGCACCTGCCGAGGACGTGCTCGCGTGACCGCTCCGGCTTCGATGCCGCCGGAGTTCCGGCTGCTCGTCGCCTGCTCGAGGGCGCGCCTGGAACCCGGTGACGCGGCGACGCTCGAAGAGCTTCTGAGGTTGCAGCTGGACTGGGACAAAGTGCTTGCCGAGGCGCGCCGTCACGGGGTCGTGCCGCTGTTGCACCGGCACCTCGCGGGACGTGTCGAGGTGCCCGCCGCCGTGCTCGCTGAACTCAACGCCTACGCCCGCCGCAACGCCGTCCACAATCTCCTGCTGTCAAAAGAACTGCTCCGGGTGCTGGGGGAACTTGGGGGCGCGGGCGTCCGCGCCGTGCCCTACAAAGGCCCGACGCTCGCCGTCGCCGCTTACGACGACGTGGCGCTGCGCTCGTTTCAAGACCTCGACGTCATCGTGCGCCCGGACAAGTTCGAGCGGGCTTTGGACGCGCTGCAAGCTTCGGGATACGCCCTGCTCGAGAGTGCCGAGGGACGTTTTCACGCGACGCTCAAACATCGGGACACGGGCGTGCCGCTCGAGCTGCACCGCGACGTGGTGCGGCGCAACCTGTTCCCGACGGGGCTCGAGCTGGCGTCGATGTGGGACCGGCTCGTAGAGGTCGAGCTGCTCGGCTCCCCGTTACCGAGTTTCGCGCCCGAGGACACGCTTTTGCTCCTCTGCCTCCACGGGGCCAAGCACGAGTGGCAGGGGCTGGTTTGGCTCTGCGACCTGGCCGAGTACGTGCGCGCCCATCCGAACCTGGACTGGGCGGGCGTGCTGCGCCAGGCTGAGCGGGCGCGCGTCACTCGGGTAGTGCTCCTCGGGCTGGCGCTGGCCGAAGGGATTTTAGCCGCGCCGCTTGGCGAAACGGTGCAGCGTCAGATTGCGCGTGACCGCAGTCTGCCCGGTTTAAAGGCGGAGGTTATCTCGAGGTTCTACGAAGACCAAGGCCTGCTCGAGCGCGCTACCTTGCCCTACCGATTGCGCGCCGGGATGCGCTCCGGCTTCGGGGACAAGCTGCCCGTGTACCAAAGTTTTGCGACCCGCCTGCTCCGCCCGAACGAGCAGGACAAACGGGTCGTCGAGTTGCCAAAAAAGCTCGCCGCTCTTTACTATCTGGTCAGGCCGCTGCGCTTGTTGAAAGACGGACTGCACAAACGGCGCTGAGGTGTTCGGTGGAAGCCTAGCGCACCTGTTGCGCGAAGGCTTCCACCGACAACGGCGTGCCGCTCTGGACTTTGAGGGCGGCCGCGTCCAACTCGCTTTCGTACGCCAGTTGCAACGTGTAGCTGCTCGTCTCTCCACTCAAAACGAAGGTCAGTGTGCCCGTCAGGGTTTTGGCGTCCGTGCCGAAGGTGCCGTCGATTTTGATTTGGTCGCCGGCGGCGTCCGTGTAGTTCAAACCGAGTGCGTTGTTCGTAAGCGCGCCCGTCAAACGGCAGCAGTACTCCGCTTGTCCATTCGCGTCTGACAAAACGAGATCGGCGGTCACCGCGGCGCCCGCTTGGGTAAAGCCGACGCCGACATAGACTGGGTTGCTTGAGTCCGGGCCGGTGACGGTGCCGAACCAAAAATCGTTGTCGAGGTTGACGACGGTGGGTGCGGGTTTCGGGGCGGGCGCGGCCGGACTCGGGCCGGTGGACGAGCACGCCGCCAAACCGAAGACGAGGAGGAGCAACACGACGTTTCTTACCTTCATACGAACTCCTTTGGGCATAGTGACCTGTGGGTCTCAACCAGTGTAGGGGACGCGTCCTTACAAAATTCTTATCCTCGAGCGGCGTGGAAAACGCAAAGCGTGGCACGTTCAAACGTCGCTCCGGCGGGTAAAATTGAGTGTGACTCGAGACGACCTGCCCGTTTTGCCCCTTCTGCCCGGCTGCTACCTGTACCACAACCACAAGAACGAAGTGATTTACGTCGGCAAGGCGAAGGTGTTGCGCTCTCGGGTGACCTCGTACTTCAACGCCGGGGTTGATAAAAAAGCGCGGCAAATCGTCAAGGAGGCGGTGCGGCTCGAGTTCATCGTCACCAAAAACGAGGTCGAGGCGCTCATCCTAGAGGCCAACCTCATCAAGCGTTACAAGCCGGTTTACAACGTCCTCTTAAAAGACGACAAACAGTATCCCTTTTTGAAGCTCACCAACGAAGAGTACCCGATGCTGATTTTCACGCGGCGCGTGCTCGACGACGGCGCGACGTACTACGGGCCGTACCCGAGCGCGGGCTCGGTGCGCAAAGTCCAAGACCTCATCGCCACGCTGTTCCCGCTGCGCCAGAACAGCGGTTTGCCGTTCCAGCCGCGCAAAAAGCCGTGTCTGCGCTTCCACATGGGCCGCTGTCTCGCGCCCTGCATCGGCGAGACGACGCCCGAAGAATATGCCAAGGTCGTCGCGCAGGCCAAGGCTTTTTTAGAGGGGCGCATCGAGGACACCTTGGAGTCTTTGCAAGGGGAGATGCGCGCGGCGGCCGGTCGGCAAGACTTCGAGTTGGCCCGCGTTTACCGTGACCGCATCGCGGCGTTGCAGCGCCTGACCGGTTATGACAGCGACGTGTCCCGACTCAGCGGCGACGACCTGGACTTTTTGGGGCTTGCTCGCGGCGGCAACTACGCGATGGTGCAGCTGTTCCAGATGCGCCGCGGGCGCGTGGTCGGGCGCGACAAGCGCTTTTTGACCAACGCCGCCGACGCCGCCGACGCCGAGATTTTGGAGCGCTTCATGGCCGACTACTACGCTCAGGCCACACATGTGCCGCCCCTCATCATGCTGCCTGAAGCGGTGGACCTGGAGTTCTGGCAAGACTTTTTCAGTGAGCGCTCGGGCCGTAAAACTGAGTTGCGCGTGCCGAAGCGGGGCGACAAGTTGGACCTGATGGCGATGGCCGAGCGCAACGCGGCGACGGGTTTGGAGGCCGAGTTGGCCTTGCTCGAGCGCCGCGGCGAAGCGCCCGGCGTGGGCGAGTTGCAAGCTTTGGCCGAACTCGAAAACCCACCCTACCGCATCGAGGGCTTCGACATCTCCAACCTCATGGGGACGCACACGGTCGCGTCCATCGTCGTGTTCGAGGGCGGCCGCGCGAAGAAGTCCGAGTACCGGCGGATGCGCATTTCTGGACTCGACAAACCCGACGACTTTTACTCGATGCACCAGGCCGTTTACCGGCGCTTTACGGGCTCGCTCGCCGACAAGCTGCCGCTGCCCGACCTGCTCCTCATCGACGGCGGCAAGGGCCAACTGAGCGCGGCCCGGCGCGCGCTTCAAGAGGCGGGCATCGACATCCCCATGCTCGGACTTGCCAAAAAGCAGGAGACCATCATCACCGAGGGCAAAAAAGAAATCCTCGTGGCCGAGACGCACCCGGCGCTGCGCCTGCTCATCAACATCCGCGACGAGGCGCACCGCACGGCGGTCGGCTACAACCGCAAGCGTCGCGGCGAGGCGATGACGAAGTCGATTTTAGACAACGTGCCCGGCATCGGTCCCAAACGCCGCGACGCGCTGCTGGCGCACTTCTCGTCCGTCGACGAACTCAAAAGCGCCGAGGTGGCCGAACTCGCGGGCATTCCCGGCGTCGGGCAAAGCGCGGCGGAGGCGGTCAAGGCGTTTTTCTCGAGCTGAAAGTAGCTTACCTACGCAGAAGCTTGTTTTTCTCCGTGATATTAAGGAGCAACGGGTAAAGTCAAAAGCTTTTTTCTCATCGCTCACGGCCTTCTCGTTGCTGCTCAGTACCGGACGCCGTAAGCCTTGACCGTGCCGTCGAGCGCCGCCACTATCACCGTATCGTCCAACACGAGCGGGCTGGCCTGAATCGGCCCCAGGGTGACGCTGTCTTCGAACAGCAGCTGACCGGTCAGCGCGTCCAACACGAGCAGTCGGCCGTTTTCGGTTGCGACGTAGAGTTGCCCCGCCGCGACCACGGGGGTAGCGGTGACGGGCGCGGCGAGGTTGTACGCCCAAACGTCGTCGCCCGTGGCGAGCGACAGACAGCGCACCGTGTTGGCCCAGGACACCGCGTACACGTAGCCTTGCCAGCAGACCGGCGAGGCCCACAGCTGGCCTTCTAAGTCGTAACTCCAGCGCACTTCCAAAGTGTCTAAGTCGAAGGCGTGCAACTCGCCCGAACGTTCCGGCAACAGGAGCAACCCCTCTTTGGCGGCGGGCGCGGCGGCGACCGAGCCGAGCTTGACCTTGAACTTGCCCTCGCCCGTTTTCGCGTCGACCCCGTGAACCCAACCCTCTTGGGTGACGCCGTAGGCTAAGCCCCGGTAAAGAACCGGCGGCGTGAGCAGCGGACTGGCGGTTTCATGACGCCACAGCAAACTTTTCTCTAAGCTTCTGGCTTGCAAGTTGCCGTCTCTGGAACTCACCACAAGGCTGCGGCCGTAGGGTGTTACCCCGACCGCGCCGACCTCCTCGGCCCACAAGGTTTTGCCCCCGGGCCAGCTCAGCAGCGACAGGGTACCGTCGCGGCTCACGACCGCCAGGTGACCGTGGTGGTAGAGCGGCGCGGTGTTGACCTCGTCGTCGGTGGCGAACTCGGCCTCGGTAGAGCCGTCGGCGGGCCGCAGCGCGCGCACGGTTTCGTTGCGCAGGCCTAAAAAGACGAAACCTTCGGCGGCGGTGAGCGCCCCCGGCCACTGCGGGCCGGCCTCGAGCTGCAACTGCCAGCGGCAGTTCAAGCGCTTGGGGTTGGTCGGGCCGTGGGGATACGCGCCCTGCTGGGCGGGACCCCCCAAACGCTGCCGGGTCGCGCCCTGCAGGGTCGTCGCCAGGACCGTGCGCAGCGCCTCGGCGACGCTTCTCCCCGAGGCGGGCCGCTCGCCGGGGTCTTTGGACAGCATCGTGTCGATAAGGTCGGACAGGGCGGCGGGGACGAACGGGTTGTGCTCGTGCGCCGGAACAATGTCGCCATAAACGTGTTGGTACAGCACAGCCTGGTCGTTGTCGGCTTCGAACGGGGTCACGCCGGTCACGGCCTTGTAGAGCACCGCGCCGAAGGCGTAGAGGTCGGTGTGCGCGCCGACCGCGCCGCCCTTGCCGGTGGCCTGCTCGGGGGCCATGTAGTGCGGCGTGCCCAGGGTGAGACCGGTGCGGGTGAGTTGCCGCGTCGTCTCGGCGAGTTGCACCAGCCCGAAGTCCATCACCTTGGGCTGCAACTGCGCGGTGAGGAGGATGTTGCGCGGCGTCACGTCGCGGTGGACGACGCCGAGCCGGTGGACGTAGTGGAGCGTTTCGGCGACGCTGATGGCTGCCTCGAGCAGGGTTCGCAGCGGCTCCGGGTCGGGCTCGAGCGGTCCCAGCGAGGTAAAGGGTCCGCCGCCCACGAGTTCCATCACAAAGTAAACGCTTTCCCCCTCGCCCCGCCCCAGGTCGTGAATCGTCACGATGCCCGGATGGCTGAGCCGCGCCAAGGTTTTGATTTCCCGCAAAAACCGCTCCCGGTCGGTCTCGGTCAGGTGAGGCCGCAGAACCTTTAAGGCGACGTCCCGCTCCAAGTGCTGGTCGCGCGCCTTATAGACGTAGCTCATCCCGCCCTGCCCGAGTTCGCCGGTCACGAGGTAACGGTTGTCAAGCAGGCTGCCGAGGTCTATCACGCGCTCGCAAGTATACCGTGAGGTTGCAAAAAGGGGTGCACGGGGAGAGGAGCCATTTTTGTTCGGCTCGCTCCGAAGACCCAAGCGCTGCCGTGAGGATGGACGCCGTGAGCGTTGTGAGGATAGTTACAGCGGCGCGCGGACGTGAATAACCTTATCTTGTGGGCACCGAGCTTTAGCTATCGTCTTCTAAGGCTTTCAAGATGTCAGGAGACAATTTGCCCTCTTCCACCGCACGGTTCAACATTTCAATGCCCAAGCGCACCACCTCGGACTTCGAGACGAGCCGTTCCGGGTTTGAGAGCTGGTACGCCGTTTTGGTCAAGAGAGAATCCTGCTCTTCGGTGATCACGACCTGGAGCCGTTTGCTTTTCTCGCGTTTCGGCACGCTTCTCCTCCTGGCCTCACTTTACCTCTTTACCCAACGTCTTGACAATGTTGGGGCGACTCGTTACACTACGAGTGAGTGTCGTGTGTAAGTGGTGTAAGTCTGCTGCTGTAGCTGTACGCCAAGGTTCGCCACGCTCTTGGGACGGGGACATGACCGACTACCAAAACACTCTGCACGTTACCGGAGGCTCGCCCCTGACGGGCAGTATCCGCGTCAACGCCGCCAAAAACTCGGTGCTCGTGCTGATGCTGGGCGCGCTGCTGAGCCGTGAAAAAGTCGTCCTTCAAACCGTGCCGCGGCTCAGCGACATCTTGGTGATGGTGGACTTGCTGCGTCACTTCGGCGCGACCGTGACCTGGCAGGGCAACGACCTGCACATCCAGGCCGACACCGTGACCACCTGTGCGGCACCGTACCACTTGGTGAGCAAGATGCGCGCCAGTTTTGTAGCGCTGGGCGCGCTGCTGGGTCGCTGCGGCGAGGTGAGGATGCCGATGCCCGGCGGCTGCGCCTTCGGGCCGCGGCCGGTTGACCGGCACGTCAAAGCCTTTAAGGCGCTCGGCGCGGAGGTGTTGGAAGAGGAGGGCGACTTCGTCGTGAGTCTGCCGCAACCGCTGAGCGGGTCCGTCGTGTTCGAAGCGCCGACGGTGGGCGGCACGCAGAACATCCTGCTGGCGAGCGTGCTGGGGACGGGCGAGGTCACCATCGGCAACGCGGCTTGCGAACCCGAAATCGTCGATTTGGCGAACCTGCTGGTCAGTATGGGCGCGCGCATTACGGGCGCGGGCACGCCGACGGTGCGCGTCACGGGCGTGCCGAGCTTGCACGGCGTGGTCTACCGCGCCATCCCCGACCGCATCGAGGCGGGCACGCTGATGTTGGCCGTCGCCGCCACGAGGGGCGCGGTGACAGTCGAAAACGTCGAAGCGAAGCACTTGACGGCGGTCATCGCCAAGTTGCGCGAGGCGGGCGTGCAGGTAACGCCTGAGGGGCACGACAAACTGTTCGTTGACGCCTCCGGCGCGTTGCGACCTGTCAAGTTGGCGGCCGTCGAGTATCCCGGCATCCCCACCGACCTGCAAGGCCCGTTCGGCGCGTTTCTGACGACCGTGCCGGGGACAAGCGTCGTGTCGGACCACGTGTATTTCGACCACCGTTTCACCCACGTCGCACCCCTGCAGGACCTCGGCGCGGACCTCGACCTCGAGTACAACACCCTCACCATCCGGGGCGGTCGCCCGCTCGTCGGCACGACGGTGCAGGCCGCCGACATCCGCGCGGGCGGCGCGCTCGTCGTCGCGGCGCTCGCCGCGCAGGGCCGCTCGACGATCGGCGGCGTCGAGTACATCGAGCGCGGCTACGAGCGCATCACCGAACGCCTGCGCGCTTTGGGCGCGAAGATTCACAAGGTCTCGAGCGTCGCAGTGGTGACGGGAACCTACGGGGACTAGTGCAGCTTTCCGGAAATCCTCAGCCATTTGCATTAGGACCAGCCAAGTTGCGGATGCTGCACCAGAGCCGCTCGTCTGCGAAGTGCTCAGGCAAAGCCTTCTGGTTTGACGTACTGGCGCTCGCTCGGACCGCCTTTGAGAAACACTCGCTCGTAGTGGCGCTTCAGCGACCTTAGGCGTTGAAAGGCGGCTTAAAGAGCTACTGTGGGCTTGATTCTTCGACGCCTTTTTTGTAGGGGCTGAGGCCTTTGCTACAAGTCCGTCCTTGTAGGTACTCGTCTGAAAGCGTGTCGTCTAAAAAAGCTTTGTTCGGCTAGCCGCCGAGCCTTTTCAAACGTTCACCGGCCTCGCGCAGCGCCGCGTCGGTCTTGCAAAAGGCGAAGCGGACGAAATTTTTTGCTAGATGCTTGTGCGCTTCGCTGTAAAACGCGCTCGGCGGAATCGCCGCGACGTGGGCGCGTTTGGGTAAGTCCAGACACAGCTCGACGTCGTCCTTGTAGCCCAGCGCGCTCGAGTCCGCCATCACGAAGTAACCGCCCTGCGGAGCAAACGCCTCGAACGGCGTGGCGGCGAGGGCGTCCAGCAGCAAGTCGCGCTTGTTTCGGTACGTCGTCTGCAGGTCCTGGAAAAAGGTGCTACCCTCGGCCCCCGCTTGGCTGAGGGCGTCGGCGGCGGCGAGCTGCAGCGGCGTCGCCACCGTGTAGGGTATCCACTGGTGCGCCATCCGCACCGCGTGGACGAGCGGCTCAGGTCCGACCACCCAGCCGACTTTCCAACCCGTCACCGAAAACGTCTTGCCAACTGAAGAAATCGCCACGGTGCGCTCCCAAGCGCCGGGGCGGCTCGCAGGCGACACGTGGGATTCGAAAACGATGTGTTCATAAGCCTCGTCGCTGACGATGATTGCGTCGTACTGTTCGGCGAGCCGGACAATCTCGTCGAGTTCTGCGGCGCTGAACACCTTGCCCGTCGGGTTGTGCGGGGTGTTGAGAAAAATCGCCTTGGTCCTGGCGGAAAAGGCGCGCGCCAGCTCGCTAGGGTCGAGCTGCCAACTGCCGTCCCTCTGCGGGTGAAGCGGCACGTAGCGGGGCACGCCGCCCGCCATAAGCACGTCGGCGGGGTAGGCGTCGTAGCAGGGCTCGAGCAAAATCACCTCGTCGCCGGGGTCGAGGAGCGCTTGCGCCACGGCGAACAGCGCTTCGGTCGCGCCCACGGTGACTTGGACGTTACAAAGCGGGTCGAGACTGCGCCCCAACGCAGTTCCCTTGACCCGGGCGATGGTCTCGTTGAACTGCGGCATCCCGGGCAGCGGCGCGTACTGCTGATACCCGTCGGCCGCGCGCCGGTAAGCGTCCATAATGAGCGCGGGCGGCGCGAAGTCGGGAAAACCTTGGCCCAAATTGACGGCGTCATGTTCGGCGGCGAGGCGCGTGTAAACGGCGAAGACCGTTTCCCCGAAAGCGGCGACGCGGCGACTGTGCGGCAGGGTGAGGGGTGGCATAGGCGCATCATAGCGGTATGAGCCGTTCGACACTGCACCTTTCAGCCCGGTACGGCCCAGCTTCTTTGGTCCGTGTATACTGCACCGAACGCCGCGCACTGTCCCCTGTTCCCCAGCGCATCCCCGTTGTAAACACGACAAAACGTCTCAAAGATCGAAACCGATCAGAATTTGTGAGCACACCATCGACAGTATCCCATCACCTTTTGCAGCCTTCGGCTTGTCTGAGCCCTTACAAAAAGCCCTGGCCGACCGGGGCTACGCCAGCCCCACCCCCGTCCAGTCGCAGGCCATTCCCCCCATTCTCGAAGCGCGAGACGTGATGGCGGCGGCGCAAACCGGGACCGGCAAAACCGCCGGGTTCACGCTGCCTCTGTTACACCGCCTTACCGAAACGCCGTCGGTCCGGCCCAACCACCGCCAGTCCAACCACCGTCCGGTGCGGGCGCTCATCGTCACGCCCACGCGGGAACTCGCCGCGCAAGTCGCAGCAAGCGTCGAGGCCTACGGCAAGTACTTAGACGTCAAAACGGCCGTCGTGTTCGGCGGCGTGTCGGCGGGGCCGCAAATCGGCGCGTTGCGCGGAGGCGTCGACGTGCTCGTCGCCACGCCCGGCCGCCTGCTGGACCTGGTCGGTCAAAAAGCGGTGTCGTTTTCAGACCTGGAAATACTGGTTCTGGACGAGGCCGACCGAATGCTCGACATGGGCTTTATCCACGACATCCGCCGGATCGTCAAGCTGCTGCCCGCCCGGCGGCAGACGCTCCTTTTCTCGGCGACCTTTTCAAAAGAGATTCGCTCACTGGCCGAAGACTTTCTCAGCGACCCGGTCCGCATCGACATCACGCCGGTCAACGCGGCGGCCGAAACCGTGACGCAGTGGCTCCACCCGGTCGAAAAAGCCAGCAAACCCAAGGTGCTGAGCCACCTTATCCGTCTGCACGACTGGGAACAGGTGCTCGTTTTTACCCGCACCAAACACGGGGCCAACCGTTTGGCGAAAAAGCTCGTACAAGACGGCATCGACGCCACGGCGATTCACGGCAACAAGAGTCAGGGCGCGCGCACGCGGGCTTTGGCCGCCTTTAAAGAGGGCTCGGTACGGGTGTTGGTGGCGACCGACATCGCCGCGCGCGGCCTCGACATCGAGCAGTTGCCGCAGGTGGTCAACTTCGAGTTGCCCAACGTGCCCGAGGACTACGTTCACCGCATCGGCCGGACGGGCCGGGCGGGGCTGGCGGGCCGAGCCGTGTCGCTGGTGAGTGAGGACGAGGCCAAGCAACTCTTCGACATCGAACGCCTGCTCAAACAAACCCTGCGCCGCGAAGTGGTCGCAGGGTTCGAGCCGAGTACGGATTTGGCCCGCCAGACACAGCCGCCCACCCCCTCCGGCAATGGGCCCGGCAGTAGGACCGGCGGCAAGCCGAAACCTTCACGCGGTCGCCGCTCGAGACGCCCCCAACGCTCCAGCAACGGGAGCAGGTCACAACTGGACAACGCCCCCCGCAAAAAGGCAAACAACGGCAAAAAGCCGCGCCGCTCGTAGTTGTACTTTCTCGAGCGACCGTAGAGCCGCCTCACGGCGCAACCGAACGAACTGCTGAGTCCACCTCTAATACCAACGTGATTTTATCGTGTCACAGTTTGAGTTTGTCTGAGATAACGCGCTCTGCGCAGATTTATTGCTGTCATCATGACAGCAATAAATCACTCTGGTATAAGTCGCCAGCGTCTTCAAGCTCAGCCCTGGTGAGTTTGCAAGATGCCGAGCCGGTTCATCCGCACGCTTGCGCTCGGCACTTCGTGAAACTCACTCGGGTGGTTTTGCGAGAGAAAGCCGCCGGGTGCTGCTTAAATCGCCAACACCTTGGCAATCTCGAACAGCTGCGTGTCGATTTTTTTCTTGCGCTCGAAGACCAGGTTCAAGGGCACGAACACCGTGCCGCGCTTGTCGACGCCGACCATCACGCCGGACTTGCCCTTTTGCAGGCCTTGCACGGCGGTGTAGCCGAGGCGCGAGGCGAGAACCCGGTCGCGGGTCGAGGGGCTGCCGCCGCGCTGCACGTGGCCCAGGATGCTGGTGCGAATTTCGTAGCCGCAGTGGGCCTCGAGTTCCCGCTGCAGGGCCATCGCGCCGCCCGGATACGCCCCCTCGGCCACGACGATGATGCTGCTCGCCTTGCCGCGCTCCTGCGCGCTGATGACGAGCGCGACGACCTCCTCGGCACCCATCTCGGACTCGGGCACGAGGATGGCTTCGGCCCCGGCGGCCACGCCGACGTTGAGAGCGATATGTCCCGACCTGCGGCCCATCACCTCGACCAAAAAAAGCCGGTCGTGGCTCGCGGCGGTGTCGCGCAGGCGGTCGATGGCCTCTAAAGCGATGTTCATGGCCGTGTTGAAACCTATCGACACGTCGGTGCCGTAAATGTCGTTGTCGATGGTGCCGGGAATGCCGACGACCGGGAAGCCGTGTTCCTCGTACAACTTGCTCGCCCCGCGGAACGAGCCGTCGCCGCCGATGACGACGAGGCCCTCGATGTCGTGGTTACGAAGATTCGCGGCGGCCTGGGCGCGGCCCTCGGGTTCGAAAAAGGGCAGACAGCGGGCGGTGCGCAAAATCGTGCCGCCGCGCTGGATGATGTTGGCGACGCCGCGCGGCCCCATCTGTTCGATGTCGCCCTCGATAAGGCCCTGGTACCCGCGGTAAACGGCCGAGACGAGTATGTTTTCGTAGACGGCGGTGCGCACGACGGCGCGAATGGCGGCGTTCATGCCGGGCGCGTCGCCCCCGCTGGTGAGTACGGCGATGTGCTTCATCAACTGCCCAGTATAGCTCAGCAGCTTGGCGGCGCTTCAGTGGCGCTGCAGCGGCCTTCGCCGGGAGCGGAGTTGGCGCAAAGGCGAGGGAAGTTACCACCGCCCGACAACCCCGAGCCGGGTCGAAGAGTTGGCCACGGCTGTGTAGTCATGACGGATGTGGGCACAGTTGAAGCGCCCGCACCAAAGCCCAAACGTTGCCTACCGCGAACAAACTTCTCAGAGTCGGCGGCTGAACCTAAAGGCGGCTAAACCTAAAGAAGCGCTCGAGCCCGCAACACTTTCTCCCTAGCCCCTTCCGCGGTTGTCCCCAGCGCCGTGACGTGCCCCATCTTCCGCCCGGCTCGAGCCTCCGTTTTGCCGTAGAAGTGCAGGTGGACGTCCTCAGCCAAAACTTCAAGCCAGTTCGGCTCGCCCTGTTGCCACAGGTCGCCCAACAGGTTCGCCATCGCCGCAGGCCGTAACAACTCGCAGCTACCCAGCGGCAAACCGCAGACCGCGCGCAGTTGCTGCTCGAACTGGCTCGTCGCGCAGGCCTCGAGGGTCAAGTGTCCCGAGTTGTGGGGCCGCGGCGCGAGTTCGTTGACGAGCAGGCTGTCGTCCCGGGTTAAGAAAAACTCGACGCACATCACCCCGACGATGTTTAGGGCCTCGAGGACGGCCCGGGCGGTCGCGACGGCGTCGGCGGCGACTTTCTCGGGAAGACGGGCAGGCGCCGTGGTGACGTCTAGGATGTGCTTTCGGTGCTCGTTCGCCAGCACGCCGAAGTGATTGAGTGCGCCCGTGGCGGTGCGCGCCGCGACGACGGAGATTTCCCGCTCGAAGTCGACGAAAGCCTCGAGAACCGCCGCCCCGCCGAGTTCGTCGTAAGCAGCGGTCAATTCGCCCAACGACGCCACGCGCCGCTGTCCCTTGCCGTCATAGCCGAAACCGGCCGTCTTGAGGACGGCGGGACCGCCCACGGTTTCGAAGGCGGGCGCAAGGTCGTCCGCGCTGCGAATCAACGCGAACGGGACGACGGGAAAGCCGTTTTGCTTTAAGAACGCTTTTTCCCGCCCCCGGTTTTGCGTGACGAACAGCACTGCGGGTGAAGGGCGGACGGGGGTTACCCTTTCTGCGGCCTCGAGGGTTGCCGCCGGGATGTTCTCGAACTCGACGGTGAGCGCGTCCACGCCGCGCGCGAAGGCGCGAACCGCGTCCAGGTCTTCGTAAGCAGCGGCAAGCTCCACGTCGGCCGCTTGACCGGCGGGCGTGTCCGTGCCGGGGGAGAACACGTGGACGCGGTAGCCCAGGCGTTTGGCCTCGAGCGCGAGCATCCGGCCGAGCTGACCGCTGCCGAAAATGCCGAGGGTCGCGCCGGGTAGAACAGGTTTCACAGGGGCAGTTCCGAGTCGAGCACTTTTTGCGTTTGCGCTTCGCGAAAGGCGCGCAGCTTTGCGCGCAACTCGGGCCGATTGTTCGACAGAATCGCAACCGCCAACAGCGCCGCGTTCTTCGCGCCCGCCGCGCCGATGGCCAGGGTGCCGACCGGAATCCCCGCGGGCATCTGCACAATGGAGAGGAGCGAGTCTTGACCGCTCAGCGCGCGGCTCTGCACCGGCACCCCGAGGACGGGAACCGGGGTTTGCGCCGCGACCATCCCCGGTAAATGCGCCGCGCCGCCCGCCCCGGCGATGATGACTTCCAAGCCTTTGGCTTCGGCTGCGGCGGCGAACGTCGCCAGGCGCTCGGGCGTGCGGTGGGCCGAGACGACCGCGCACTCGTGCGGCACGCCGAACTGCGCCAGCAACTCGTGCGCGTGCCGCATCGTCTCCCAGTCGGAGGTGCTGCCCATGACGACGGCGACGAGACTTTTGTTCGGCAGCTCGCTCACCGGCTCCCCACCTCCGCGGCTTCCGGCAACACGTCTCGGACGGTGGCACGGTGCAGGCGGTCGCGCACCGCCAGCCACTCGGGCTCGTCCGGCACCGCTTCGACGTAAAGACGGGTCAGGTGAGCCGCGTCCAGCGCGCGCAACGCCGCGTAAAGGCCGCGGCCGTAGGCCTCGGGCTCGGCGGGCAAGCTGCGCCACGGCCCCTTGACCCAGGCCGGCCCCAACCGCTGCGACAAAAAGCCGACCCTTTCCCCTTCCGTGCGCGCGAGGTTGTCGATTTGCTGCGCGCTCACCAAAAAACTCGGCGTGGTCGGCGCGTAGTGGCTCGGCAAGCTGCCGGACACCCGCACCGCCGACGACCCTACAACCTCCGGCGCGTAGCCGAGCAACTCCGTGAGACGTTCGACCGGAACGCCGCCGGGCCGCAAGACCTTCGCCCTGCCCGCGCTGAGGTCGAGGATGGTCGACTCCAAGCCCACCTCACAAGCCCCGCCGTCCAGAACGAGGTCGACACTGTCCCCCAGCTCTGCGGCCACGTGCTCGGCCCGGGTCGGGCTGATGCGCCCGAAGCGGTTGGCCGACGGCGCGGCGATGCCCCCGCCGAAAGCGTTAAGCAAAGCCAAGGCCACCCTATGGTTCGGCACGCGCACGCCCACCGTGTCTTGACCGCCGGTGACGGCGTCGGGAACCTGCAAAGAGCGTTTCAGGACGAGGGTTAACGGACCCGGCCAGAAGGCGTCGGCCAACCGATAGGCAAGCTCGGGAACGTCCGCCGCCCAGGCCGCCAAGTGCGCCGCGTCCGGCAGGTGGACGATCAAAGGGTGGTCGGCGGGCCGACCTTTCGCCGCGAAAATTTTAGCCACGGTTTCCGGGTTGAGCGCGTCCGCGCCTATTCCGTAGACGGTTTCGGTGGGAAAGGCGACGAGCCGGCCCTCTTTTAACAGGTCGGCCGCGCGCGCTACGGTTTGCGGGGTGGGCTTAAGAATCATCAGGCAAAGCTTACCCTAGAGAACGAGGACAATCCGCAAGTCGTTGACGTTCGTGCCCGTCGGCCCGGTGTTGAAAAGCGTTCCGGTTTGTTCGAAAAACGTGTAGCTGTCGTTGTGCGCCAGCAACGCTTGGGCTCGAGCCCGCCCCACCCGCCCTAAAACCTCTGGTACCACGAACGCGCCCGCGTTCTGTTCGCTGCCGTCGATGCCGTCGGTGTCCGCGGCGAGCGCGTAAACGCCCTTCAGGCCGTCCAGCTCCAGGGCCAGCGCCAGCGCGAACTCGCCGTTGCGCCCGCCGCGGCCCGGCCCGCGCACCGTCACGGTCGTCTCGCCCCCCGACAACAACGCGCAGGGTCTGGCAAAGGGTTGGCTGTGGCGTACGATTTGCCGTACCAGGGCGGCGTGTATTTTGGCCGCTGCCCGCGCCTCGCCCGTAACGCTGCTGCTGAGGATGTGGGCGGGGACACCGTGAGCTGAGAGCCAACCCGCCGCCGCCTCGAGGCTTTGCTGGGCGCTCCCGACGAGGTGGTTGCTCACGTGTTCGAACACCCGGTCGCCCGGTTTGGGCGTTTCGGGGACTTCGCCCCGCGCGCCGGCTTCGAGATAGGCTCTCGCTTCGGGCGCGTCGACGGCGTAGCGGTCCAGCACGGCCGAAGCGTCCGCAAAGGTCGTCGCGTCGGGCCCCGTGGGCCCGGAGGCGATCGTCGAGAAGTCGTCGCCGACCACGTCCGACAACAGCAGCGCCACCACGCGGGCGGGCGCGGCGGCCGCGGCGAGCCTGCCACCCTTGACGCGTGAGAGGTGCTTGCGCACCGCGTTCATCTCCCCGATGTCGGCCCCCGAGCGCAGCAACTCGCGCGTGAGCGCGGCTTTTTGCGCCAGCGTGACCCCCGCCGGGGCGGTCAACAGTGCCGAGCCGCCACCCGAGACGAGGCAGAGTAAAAGGTCGTTTTGGTCCAGGCCTCGAGCCAGCTCCAAAATCCGCTCGGTCGCTCGCCGTCCGGCCGCGTCCGGCACCGGGTGGGCGGCCTCGACCACCTCTAGCTGGTGGGTCGGGGCCCCGTGGCCGTAGCGGGTGATGACGAGCCCCTCCAAACGCTCCGCCCCGTAATGTGCCTCGACCGCCTGCGCCATTCTTGCCGCCGCCTTGCCCGCGCCGACCACGACCGTTCGGCCCGGGGCTAAAGGGGGCAAATGCCCCGCCAGGTGCTTGCCGGGGTGAGCGGCTTCTACGGCTGCGTAAAAAGCTTCCTCGAGCAACTGGCGGGGCGTCATCGTGGGTCAAGTGTAGCCGAAGAGGCGTGCTGCGTTGAACGATGTCTGCTCGGTACTTTCCTTATGTTGCCCCGAAAGTGCGTTAGAATACCCTCATGTTCGGACTTTTCAGCAGACAGAACCCCAACTTCAAGGACGACGGCAACTTTTTGCTGGCTCGAGTCCGCACCAGCAAAAACGGCGAGGTCATCCCGGTGCGCATCTCCAAAACGAGCGAGATGAGCCCCGGCCAAGGCGGTTACTTCGTCCGCAAGGCGCTGGTGGGGCCGGAAACGTTCGACCAGGCTTCGCTGGAAATCACCACCAACCGGAGCCACCGCGTCAAAATCGCCACGGTCGACGGCGGCGAACTCATTCCGGTCAAAGAGTGGCGAGACTGAGACAAACCGGCGTTCAGGGTGCAGCAACGCTGAAGTCGAACCCTCGCAGGGCGATTCTGTCCGCCACGCGCACCCGGTTGGGGTTCGTTTCGGCACCCCGAAACAGCTGCACGACGAGGGCGTAGTCGCCCGGTTCGGCCCGGTCGCGCAGTCTGAAACTCAGGCTCGTGCTCAAACCGCCTCGCAAAACCTGTCCCGAAAAAGGCACGCGAAACACGCGCTCTTTCTCCTGCGCCGTCGCAAAGATGAGGTGGGCGGCCTGCGGCCAACCCCGCGCCACGTCCCGCTCGACGACGTTCAAAAAAAGGACGCCCTCGTCGACCGTCTCTGCCGCGTCGTTGAGGGTGATGACAAAGTCGATGTCGGCGGTTTCGCCTTGGTGGTACGTGGCTTGAACGTTTGTGGTGACGAGCAGCGTGAGGGGCGGGGTTTGAGCCCGGCTCGAGGTCAAAACCAGCGACAAAAGAGCGAAAAAGACGAAACTGCAGCGGGCTAGGTCCACAACCGAAGTCTAACGTAGACCCGGCCCCTACGGGGTTAACCGTTTCACGCGCTGCCGGACACGCCTACTGCACACCCTCACTGTGCACGCCTACTGCGCGCTCACCAGGTCGGGCCGCAACCGTTTCGCCTCGCGCAGGTAGACGTGTTTGATGTCGGCCTGGGTTTTTTGGGTGTTGACCTGCATGAGCACGCGCACCGCGCGGGGCAACCTGCCGGGCACGGGGATTTCCTGGCTGCACATCAAGGGCACCGCCGTCATGCCGAGCCGCCGCGCGGCCTCCGCCGGAAAGGTGCTGGACAAGTCGGGCGTGGTAGTGAAGAAGACGGCGGCAATCGCCCCGAAGTCGACGTCGTTCGCCGCCAGCATCGCCTGCAACAGTTCCTCGGTGGCGTTCAAAACGAGGTCGGCCTCGTCCCGCTCGGTGGTCGTCGCCCCGCGGATGCCGCGCAGCCAGTAGGGTTGGTCCATAGCCGAGTCTACCAAACGCTAACGTTGCCCGGGGGCTCGAGCTTTATCTTCCTCTTAGCGTACACAGCCGCTTTTCGGCCGCGGCACCTGCTAAACTAAGCCCATGACCATGACGCTCGACCGCCCCCAGCAAGACCTCTGGTTCGACCTGAACGCCGACCAAAAAGCAATCCTCGGTCCGCTCCGCGAGTTTTTAACTGCGGAAGTAGCCCCCGGCGCGGTCGCCCGCGACCGCTCGGGTGAATTCCCGCTCGAAATTGTCAAACAGCTCGGCGACATGGGCGTGCTCGGGATGCAAGTCCCCGAACGCTACGGCGGCGCAGCCCTGGACACCGCGACGATGGCCCTCATCATCGAAGAAATCGCCGCCGTGGACGGCTCGCTCTGCCTAACCGTCGCCTCGCACAACTCGCTCTGCACCGGGCACATCCAGGTTGCCGGGAACGAGGCGCAGTATGAACAGTGGTTGCCCGACTTAGCGAGCGGCAACAAGCTCGGTGCTTGGGGACTCACCGAACCCGGCTCGGGCTCGGACGCGGCGGGCTTGTCGACCAGGGCCGAAGACAAAGGCGACGTGTTCGTCATCAACGGCGCGAAGTCGTTCATCACCCAGGGCACGGTCGGCGGCACCTACGTCGTCGTCGCGCGCACTGACGCGCCCAGGGAAGGCAAGTCCAAGGCGGACGGCATCAGCGCCTTCATCTTCGACGGCGAGGCGCAAGGTTTGGTTCGCGGCAAGCCGGAGGAAAAACTCGGGCTGCACAGTTCGGACACCACACCGTTGACGTTTGAAAACTTGGAAGTCCCGGCCGAGAACCTGCTCGGCGAGCGCGGCGACGGCTTCAAAGACGTGATGGACGTGTTGAACGGTGGGCGCATCGGCATCGGCGCGATGGGCATCGGGCTGGGCCGGGGAGCCTTAGAGATTGCCGCGAAGTACGCCCTCGAGCGTGAACAGTTCGGCAAACCCATCGCCGCCAACCAGGGTATCAGCTTCAAAATCGCCGAGATGGCGCTGGAACTCGAAGCCGCCCGAATGCTCGTCCTCAAAGCCGCCGCGCTGAAAGACGCCGGCCGCGACTTCGCGCTCGCCGCCTCGATGGCGAAACTCAAAGGTTCCGTCGCCGGGGTGCAGGCCTGCGACTACGCGATTCAGATTTTGGGCGGCTACGGCTACATCAAAGACTACGAGGTCGAGCGCATGTGGCGCGACGCGCGGCTGACCCGCATCGGCGAGGGCACGGACGAGGTCCAGCACATGATTATCTCGAGGGCGTACCTGAGCCAGTTTCGCTGAAGCCTTGGCACGCTGAGCTGCAGACGTTCGGCAGAAACCGCTCGGCACCAGCGCCTTCGGAGGTGACGATTGTGAAACGAGAACAAGTCTTGCAGCTTGACCCGGACGTGCTCGGCGGTACAGCTGTCTTTGCAGGCACGCGTGTTCCTGTCCAGACGCTCATCGACTATCTCAAAGCCGGTGAGACGTTGGAAGACTTCCTCGACGGCTTTCCCAGCGTCAGCCGTGTGCAAGCGGAAGCTTTTCTGCAAATCGCCCTGGAATCGGCCATAGGTGAGAATGCGCGTGCTGCTTGATGAGAACGTAGACCGGTGGCTGCGCAGGCTGTTCGACCCTAAGCACGAAGTCGTCACCGTTGCAGAACACGGTTGGAGGGGCATCCACAAGTTTCTTGGTTAGGTAGTTGAAGGTAACAGATGCTAAACTCTGACTCATTTCTCAAAACTTTCTCTACCATCGAGGCATGGCTACGTCAACAGGCAGACGCTGATCGGTCAACGACTTTCTATCAGTTGATTGACCGTGTATCGAAGAGAAATCGGACAGTAGAACGCTATCGTGACGACTTGAAGGAATTTGCAGACTTGAGAAATGCGATAGTACATGAACGTTCAGATGGTCACATCATTGCAGAACCAAATGATCGCGCTCTTAGTGACTTCAATCATTTATGTACCACACTTCTGAATCCGCCAAAACTCATTCCAAAATTTCAATTGGACGTGCGCTCGAGAATGCTTACAGATTCAGTTGGAGAAGCGGTATCAGATATGAGGAAAGGTTCATTTTCTCAGCTACCTGTTCTTTCCGGCAATACTATTATTGCCCTACTCACCTCAGAAACAGTAGTTCGGTGGTTGGCGTCAGAAGTGCATAACGGATTAGTAAGTTTGTGGGACACGAAAATCGAGCATGTTCTTCCCCATACAGAAGACCGAGATCACTATTGCATCCTTGCCCGAGACGCAACAATGCTTGACGCCCTTACACGTTTTGAAGACTTTGCTGCTCGCGGTAAGGATCTCGATGCGATTCTCATCTCTAACGATGGCAAATCAGATCAGAAACTTCTGGGGATAATCACTCTCTTTGACTTACCTGTGGTTCTTGGGACACTTGGTTTCAAGCGGACGCTTACAACCTAACGTCTTATTTTAAAGTGCAACGACCTCACCCCACCATCGCCCTGCTCACCGACTTCGGCCTTACCGACACTTACGTCGGCGCGATGAAAGGCGTCATCGCGGGCATCGCGCCGGGTGCGAACCTTATCGACCTGAGCCACCACATTCCGCCGCAAGATGCCGCCGCGGGCGCTTACGCGCTGCTGACGAGCTACGCAGACTTCCCGAGCGGCACGGTGTTTTGCTGCGTGATTGACCCGGAGGTCGGCAGTGGCCGCGACGCCCTCGCCGCTCAGGTCACCACCCAGGGCGACACCTACCTGTTCGTCTTTCCAGACAACGGCCTGCTCACGCCAATTTTTGAAGAGGTAATCGTCCAGGGCGTCGTCAGCCTCGAGAACCCGGAATACCATCACAAAAAAGCGAGTCGGACCTTCCACGGGCGCGACATTTTCGCGCCGGTCAGTGCTCATTTGGCAAACGGAGTCGAACTCGAGTCCCTTGGCACGCGCTGCGACTCGGGCCGAATACGCCGTCTCGAGTGGCCGGAAGTCGTACCGACTGAAAACGGCTTCGATGCCCGCATCATCCACGTCGACCACTTCGGCAACCTGATAACGAACTTGAAGGAGCGTCGGCTCGAGCCTCGAGCAGGTGTCTGGTCGGTCATTTGTGGCAACGTCGTAATGGACAGGATTTCTGCTACTTTTGCAGACGTAAAGGTAAACCAACCCTTAACGTATATCGGCAGCGCGGGGTTTCTTGAGCTGGCGATTCGTCAAGGCAACGCAGCTGCGGCCTGGGGCGTGTCGCGAGGTGACCGGGTGCGCGTGCAGCGCTCAAGCGACGGTTAGGTTTTTTACTTGCGGACGTTCGTCCAGCACCTCGTCCGGCACTTCGTTCAGAGCGTTGAGGACGGTATCGACGTTCGCGCCAGGCAAGTGCGCGTTTTCGCTCAAAGAGCGCCGCCACGCTTTCGCGCCGGGCTGGCCTGCGAACAGGCTCAGCATGTGGCGGGTGATGTGTTTCAAGTAAAGCCCTGCCTCGACCTGATTTTCGATGTAAGGCAGCATCCTTCCGACGACCTCGCGGCGTGTGGGCGGGGGTGTGCTCGAGCCGTAAAAGGTTTGGTCGGCCGTCGCGAACAGGTAAGGATTTTCGTAGGCCGCGCGGCCCAGCATCACGCCGTCGACGTGTTGCAGGTGTGTTTGGGCGTCCTCGAGCGTTTTCACGCCGCCGTTGAGTTCGATTGTCAAGTGCGGGAATTCTTTTTTCAACCTGTAAACGTCCTCGTAACGTAGCGGCGGCACCGTGCGGTTTTCCTTGGGGCTGAGGCCCTGCAGCCACGCCTTGCGCGCGTGGACGCTGAAGCGGTCGGCCCCTGCCGCGGACACGACTTGCACGAAGTTCGCCATGTCCTCATAGCGGTCGAGGTCGTCCACGCCGATGCGGTGCTTGACGGTCACGGGGATGCTGACCGCGTTCTTCATCGCCTCGACGGCCCGCGCCACCACTTCCGGCTGCGCCATGAGGCACGCGCCGAAGTTGCCGCTCTGCACCCGGTCAGATGGGCAGCCCACGTTCAGGTTGACCTCGCTGTAGCCCCAAACTTCGGCCATCCGGGCGCATTCGGCCAAGCCCTTCGGGTCGTCGCCGCCGAGTTGTAGCGCGAGCGGCAACTCTTCCGGGGAAAAGTCCAGGTGCCGCGCCCGGTCGCCGTGGAGCAGCGCGCCGGTTGTGACCATCTCGGTGTAGAGGAGCGTGTGCGCTGTTAACCCACGCATGAAAAAGCGGTAGTGGTGGTCGGTCCAGTCCATCATGGGGGCGACGCTGAGGGGGTAAAGAGTTTGTGTCAAGATGGCTCGCCGTCTTCCAAGTCCAGCAGGAGTTTTTCGGCCTCCACCAGAAGCAAAGGCAGGTCATCCTCGAGCACGCCCCAAACGACATCGTTGTTGATTGCGGCGTAAGCGTGAATCAGGCGGTTGCGAAAGGCGATAACTTGACGACCCGAAGTAATAGTGCCCTCCAGCTCGGGGAAATGCCGAAATGCTTGGGTAAGCGCTTCACCGATAATCTCGAACTGCCGCTCTACCGCCGAACGCAGCATGAGGTCGGCTCGGTAGTCGTTGACACTCTTTCCTTGGGTGAAATCTTGGATGTTTCGAGCTGCCTGAACGACGTCCCACACATAGCCCCGCTTGTCACGCAGCGGCATAAATCTGTTCCTGGGTCGTTTCGATAGCGGTTTTCAGGTAAGGGTTGCGCACGGACTTCGCCTCTACCAAATCGACTCGCCTGCCGAATAAGGTTTCTAAGGCCCCCAACATCCCGAAATAAGCGCGTTTGTGGTCTACCGGTGCCAGGGGATAAAACTCGACCAGAAAATCCAGGTCGCTGACAACCGTATCAAAGTCCTCGCGTAAGGCAGAACCGAAAAGCGCCAGCGTTTTCACTTTGTAGCGCTCACACAAAACCACCAACTCGACATTTCTGTTTGTAACGAAGCGGGGAAGGTTAGTTTGCTCGAGCATTTCCAAACTTTCAAACGCTTTTGGAGGCGTTGTTTTTTGAACGCAAGTTGGGCGCTTTTCCCTGTTGCCGGTACGCCACAGTCATTTCTTGAAGCGCGTCTTTGAGCATAGCCCGGCAGTCCTCAACGTCTCTACCTTCGCTGATAACTTCGGGCCATTCGACAATCTGGCCCATGTAGCCGGAGTCTATTTTTGTGTACTTCGCCGTGTAGTTCGTTAACACGGGTTCAGTCTACCACCACCGTCTTTTTCTCGCCGTTGTCGAAACCTAAAAGCAGGCCGAAGTCGTTCTTCGCGGCAACTTCGATTACTCTTGGGTTCAGGACGCCTTCCCGTACTCAACCAAGCTTTTTACCCTCTCGAGGTCGCTTGGCAAAATCCAGCTATTTTCCAGCCAGAAATTGAGTACAAATTTGGTGACAGAATTTGGAACAGCGAAACTCAGGTGAATATCCATGTCATTGCAGTACCGCACGCGCACTTGGGCCGCAGGCACGGTTATGTAAAGGTCATCGTAACCCAACCCTCCTTCCCATTCATGCTCAGCCTTCTCGACTCTCGCCGCGATTGAACTCACTTGTACCGTTAGGTCTCGCCAACCTTCGTCTCCAGCCTCAAGCCCCCAAGCGAAACCAAACATTATTTCGGCGGAGGCATGACCGCACTTTTCCGCTATGGTTACAAAGTGCCGTAAGTCGTTCCAAAGCAGCTCAGGCGTCAGCGATTTTGTAACAAGCTCTGTGGGTTCGCTCGCGAATTCGAAGCTGTGGCCGAATGCACCCATTTAAAACTCCGCTGGCGCAGGCACCCGCTTCGCCGGGCGGAAGACGATGTTCTCCCACTCGCCCTCTTCGATGGTTTGTAACTTCGGGTTGCGCGCTTCAAAAAAGGCGCGAATCTCTTGCACCAAGTCGTCCGGCGTGCTCGCCGCCGAGGTCACGCCGACGCTGCGCACGTTTTCCAACCAAGCCTCTTGAATATCTTCGACCGTTTCGACCCGCCTGCTGTTGCCCATCAGGTCCTGGGCTAACTCAACTAGGCGCATCCCGTTCGAGGAGTAGTCGCTCGAGACCACCAAAAACAAGTCCACCAGCGGCGCGATTTTTTTGACCGCGTCCTGGCGGTTTTTGGTCGCGTAGCAGAGGTCGTCGGAGGGCGGCGTGTGCAGGTTGGGAAAGCGCGCTCGCAGAATATCAATGGTCTTTTGCACGTCGTCCACGCTCAGAGTCGTCTGAGTCAAAACGACGACCTTGTCCGGGTCGGGCACGGTGACGGTTTTCGGGTCGACCAAATGGGGGTCGTGTTTGCGGTTGCCGACGACGCTCACGACGGTGGTCGCGTGGGGCGCTTCGCCGCGCGTGCCGATGACCTCCTGGTGGCGGCTCGAGTCCCCGATGAGCAGGATGTGGTAGCCCTCGCGCACGTATTTTTTGGCTTCGGTGTGAACCTTGGTGACGAGCGGGCAAGTCGCGTCGATGGTGGCGAGGCCGAGCTGCGCCGCCCGGTTGCGCACCGCCGGGCTGACGCCGTGGGCCGAGAAGACGACCGTGTCTGAAAGTTTGCCGTCTCGGGCCGCGACGGTTTGCTCGACGCCTTCCAACTCGTCCAAATCCTCGACGAAGTGAACACCGTGCGACGCTTCCAAACGCTCGATCACGGTGTCGTTGTGGACGATGGCGTGGTACACGGACAAGTCGCCCGCGTTACTTTCCGCCATGTCCTGCGCGGCCTTCTCGACCGCTTCGATCGCCATCACCACGCCCGCGCAGTAGCCGCGCGGCTTGGCGAGGTAGAGCTTTTCAATCATGGTGCAAGTATAGCCGCTAACGTTCACGGGGTTCGTCAGGCAGGTCGGCCTGTAGCTTATAGCCGGTGGCTTGTGGAACTGTCGAAACGACCTACTCGGTACTTGTCCGACCGACCTCGTCTCGAGCCAACGTCAACACCCACGCAATTTACAAAACCGGCTGCGCCTCGTCTTCGGCTTTTTTCTCCTTGACCTCCTCGACCCAGTAAGGCGAAATCCAGCCCCGCTCGGCGGCGTGGTGCGCGGCGGTGACGGTGTCGGGGACGAGGACGAGTTCGCTACGGTCCTGCTCGAGTTCCGCGGCGAGTTTTTGGACTTCCTCGTCGCGTGCGGCCTCGTCGCTCACGTCGCGGATGTAGATGCACAACACGCGGTCGGGGTGGTTGTGGACGACCTCTCGGTAAATCTCCGGGTCTTCCTGGCCGCTGTCGCCGATGAGGATGAAGGGCAGTTTAGGGTAGGTCTCGAAGATGTTTTCAATCGCGCCCAGCTTGTGCTCGCCGTGCGAACTGGCGAAAAATTCGGTCTCGCTGATGCCCCAGTCGCGCAGCATCAGGGGACCTAGGGGAATCTCGTTGACGTCAAGGAAGTCCACCAGCAGGTCGTAGAGGTTCCAGGGGCTGCTCGAGACGTAAAAGAGCGGGTTCGTGTCGCGGTGCAGCGCCGCGTAAAAGGCCGAGACGCCTTCGAAGGGCAGCCGGGTACGGGCGTTGCCGAACAAGGTTTTCTTCGCCATCGACAGCAGGCTCGTCGCGCCGGTCTGCAAGACGGTGTCGTCCATGTCGCTGATAATTCCGAACTCGGCCCGTTCGGGCGGCACGATGACGGTGCCGGTAAAGTGCGTGCCGGTCTGTTTGGTGGGCAGGGGCGACAACAGCTCGAACTCAAGCTCTTGCAGGTAGTCGGGGTTTTCCAGAGGGGTCTCGAGCTGCAAATGCACGTCGAAGTAACCTTCGTCGTCGGTGAGAAGGTCTTGGCTCTGGCCCCGAAAGCTCACGCGGACGCGCGCGTTGGGGGTTTCGTCGCTGTCGAAACGCTTGTAGGCGTCGACTAAGTTTTTCCACAGCGAGGTGTCGTCTTCGGGGTCGCTGATGCCTTTGTCCTCGAGCACGCGGCCCTTCAGGTAAAGTTCCTCGGGTGTGCCGTAGCCGAGGTACGGAAACACCATCAGTCCGTCGCGCAAAAAGGGACGTTTGACGCGGTGCTTGACGTGGCCTACCCTCGTCTCGGCCTCGAAGGCGAGTTTGTGGAAGCGGTCTCTCCATTTTCCCATAGCCCGAGTATAACGGGTCGGCGCTGCCACCGGGCACGGCCGGGGAGGGTTTTGCTCATACGCCCTTACTCACTGTTCACTTGCTACAATAAGGCCGTGAAGCTTCTCAAGATTCTCCAAGGCGTTTTTCTGACCCTGTTGGCGGTCGGGTTGTCGGTGGTGGCGCTGCTGACGGCGTCGGCGTTCAAGTGGGCGGAGGAGCTGCCGAACGTTGACAAGCTCGACAGTTTCGAGTTCGCGTCAACCTCGCAGATTTTCGCTCGAGACGACACCCCGATCGGGGAAATCCTGCCCTTTACCGGCGAGAACATCGAGACGAAAAACCGCATCCCCGTGACCCTGGACCAGGTCTCGCCCGCACTGTTGGAAGCCCTCGTCGCCTCGGAGGACGACCAGTTTTTCAAACACTACGGCTTCGACGTGCCCGGTCTACTGAAAGCGACCTACGTGGAGTTTTTGGGCGACGCCGACCGGGGCGGCTCGACGATTACCACGCAGGTCGTCAAAAACGAACTGTTGAGCGACCTCGCGAGCGAGCGGTCTTTGGAGCGCAAGGTCAAAGAACTCATGCTCGCGGTGCAGTTGGAACGCCGACTCACCAAACCCGAAATTCTGCAGCGCTACGTCAACAGTTCGTTTTGGGGCGGCAACGCCTGGGGCATCCACGCGGCGGCGCGCGCCTACTTCGACAAAGACCCCATCGCTTTGACCCTGGCGGAAAGCTTGTACTTAGCGCGCATCGTGCCCGCCCCCAACAGCAACCGCAAAGACTTCTTAAAGATGCGCGCGGAGGTGCGCGAGGTTCTGGACCGCATGGTCGAGCGGGGGGCCGTCAGCGAAGCGGCGGCCGAGCGGGCTTGGCTCGAGCAGATTCAACCCCGAGGCTGGAAGGTCACCTACGACGACGCGGGCAACGTGACAAGCGCCGAACCGACCGGTGAAACCCCGAACACGCAGACGAGCGTCAGCTCGAGCCTGTCCGACGAAATCACTTTCGCCGTGCGCAACTGGCTGACCGAGCGCTACGGCAAAGACCGGGTCTACAACAACGGCGGCTTCAAGGTCTACACCACCTTCGACGTGCAGGCCCAACTGGCGGCGATGGAGGCGTCCCGCAACGCCGAAGCGCCCGCCGGGGCGCAGCTCGCCATCGTGGGTTTAGACCCCGCCACGGGCGAGGTGCTGGCGATGGTGGGCGAACGCATCGGGCTGGCTTCAAGCGAGACCAGCGACCGCCTGAACCGCGCGTTGCAGTCGTATCGGCAGCCGGGCAGCTCGTTCAAACCCATCGTCTACGCCACCGCCATCGAGCAGGCGGGCTTCTCGCAGGCGACGCTGCTAGACGACGGCAAGCGAGTGTTCAAACAAAAAGGCCAGGCCGACTATGAGCCCGCCAACTCCGACGGAAAATATGACGATGTTAAAACGATTCGCTGGCACATGGACCGCTCGCGCAACATCCCGGCCATCGAAGCGCTCGAGGCGGCCACGCCCGAGGCGGTCGCGGCGCGGGCGCGTGAACTGGGCTACGGCGACGTGCAACCTTACTATTCGATAGCTCTCGGCACCACCGAGGCCCGGCCCATCGACCACACGGCGGCCATCGCCGCGTTCGCCAACGGCGGCGTCAAGATGGACCCTTACTTCGTGAGCCGCGTCGAAGACGCCGACGGCAACGTCGTTTACGAGGCGACCCCGCGCGAGACGCGGGTGTGGTCGCCGCAAACGGCCTACATCATGCTCGACATGATGCACGGCAACGTGGTGGACACCAGCCCGACCGGCTTCAGCAACCGTGCCCAAAAGGGTAAGGGTATGGAGGACCGCTGGGTGGCGGGCAAGACGGGCACGTCCAGCGACAAAGACAACAACGAGAAAGACATCTGGTTCGTCGGCATCACGCCGGGCCTGGTCGCCTCGGTGTGGATAGGTTATGACGACAACACGCCGCTGCCGAAAAAGATGGAGGCCGGTACGCCGACGCGGGAAGACGGGACGGTCAGCAGTTCGCGGCAACCCATCTACGTCTGGACGGACTTCGTGTCGAACGCGCTCAAAGGCAAGCCCACCAACGCCGAAGACTTCCCGGTGCCCGAAGGCGTCGTGTTCAGAAACATCAACCTGACGACGGGTGTGCCGAGCCCCGGCGGGGCCAAGGCGGCTTTTTCAGCCGACACGGCGCTGCGCAACCGGCCGCTGTCGCCGGAGCTGACGCTCACCGTGCCCATCGACACCCGCACCAACAAGCGTGCCACGGCGATTACCCCGCGCGAGTTTCTCGAGTACCGCAGGATTCGTGCCAACGACATCAGCCGGTACCTGTGAGGGCGCTCGCAGCGTCTGTCACGGAGAATCGTGGTCTCAAGGCGTGAGGAACCTGGAAAGCTGTGGTCTGAAAGCCTGCTCCTCAGCCCTTCGTTGCTTATGCGCTTTTTATGAATGAAACTTTAACGGCTGTTCCAGGTCTCGCCGTCGGTCACTGGACGGACCCGAAGGCGGCGACCGGCTGCACCGTCGCGCTGTGCCCGCCCGGGGGTTGCGTGGCGTCGGGCTGTGTGCTGGGCGGCGCGCCGGGAACCCGCGAGACGGCGCTCCTCGCGCCGGAAAAAACGGTGCAGCGCGTTCACGCCGTCGTCTTGGCGGGCGGCAGCGCCTTCGGGCTGGACGCCGCGAGCGGGGTGGCGCGCTGGCTGGCCGAGCAGGGGCGAGGTCTCGAGACGCGGCACGCCCGCATTCCCATCGTCCCGGCCGCGGTCATCTACGACCTGGGGACGGGCCGCGCCGACGTCCGGCCGGACGCGGCAGCGGGGTACGCGGCGGCTCAGGCCGCGACCTCCGACCCGGTCGCGAGTGGGCGCGTGGGTGTGGGAACGGGCGCGACGGTCGGCAAGTACGCCGGTTTCGACAAAGCGGCCCCGAGCGGTTTGGGGAGCGCGGCCCTCGGCCTCGGCGGCGCGACGGTCGCGGCCCTGGCGGTCAGCAACGCCGTCGGCGACTTGTTCGACCCCGACACGGGGAAGCGGGTGGCGGGCTCGAGCGCCTCTAAAAGTTTTCTGGATGCGGACGTCGGTCTCAACGGCACGAACACCACGCTCGTCGTCGTCGCGACCGACGCGTTGCTGACCAAGGCGCAAGCTTACACCCTCTCGCAGAGCGCACACGTAGGCGTCGCCCGCGTCACGCGCCCGTCGCACACACCGTCCGACGGCGACACGGCCTTCGTCCTGAGCACGGCGGCCGGGCCGGAAGTGCCGCTCTTTACCCTCGCTGCGGCGGTGCAAGAGGTGGTCGCCGCGGCCCTCCTGAACGGCGTCAGGGCCGCGCAGGGTTGAAAGCGGCCCGTGTTTCTAGTTGCCGGCTACAAGCTTTCTCCACCCAATCGTGAAATGATACTTTTGTGAACATCGGCGTTTTGGCGTTACAGGGAGCCTTCCGGGAACACCGGCAAGCGCTGGAGCGGCTCGGGGCCACGGTCACCGAGGTGCGTTTGCCCGCGCAGTTGGAAACGTTGCAGGGCGTCGTCATTCCCGGCGGCGAGTCGACGACGATGGCGAAGCTGATGAAGGCCTACGGTTTGGACGCGGCCCTGCTGGACTTTTACGAACGGGGCGGCGCGGTGTGGGGCACCTGCGCGGGCGCTATCGCCGTGGCGACCGACATCGTGGGCCATCCTGAACAGCCGCGTTTGGGGTTGCTGGACATGAGCGTTGAGCGGAACGCTTACGGGCGGCAGGTCGCATCGTTCGAGGCCGAAGTAGCGGTCGAGGGTCTGGACACGCCTTTCCACACCGTTTTTATCCGCGCGCCGCGCGTCGCCCGGGTCGGTGGGTCGGTTGAGGTGTTGGCGTCTTTTGAGGACGACCCTGTCATGGTCGCCCAAGGCCGCCTGCTGGCGACGGTCTTCCACCCCGAACTGGCCGGGGACGACCGCGTCCACGAGGTTTTTTTGCGCCGCATCGTCGGCGTCTAAGGCGAAGCTTTAAGCTGCTTAAGTCGAATTTCCTTAGCTTGCTTTGTGAGTAGGAAGTATCAAAATGAGGAGGCGTCCAGCGAACCTCAGATGGCTGCTGCAAATACTCCGTACTCGTTGCGAAGACTTTTTTGTAATTCAGGTGAGCTGTAAAGCGGCCCAGCGGCCCAGCAGCACCGCGAGCAGGCCGACCCCAACGCTGCCGAGGCTGTAGAGAGCGGCGATGAGCCACTGACCTTTGTCGAGCAGGCTGAAGGTCTCGAGTTCAAACGTCGAAAACGTCGTCAGCGCCCCCAAAAAGCCGGTACCGATGGCGGTTTTGAGTTCGGCGGGCAGGGCGACGGCCGTGTTGAACAGCAAAAAAGAGAGCAAAAACGAGCCGACGATGTTGACGGTGAACGTGGCGAGGGGAAAAGCGCTCGAGCCCGCGCCGAGAAACGCCGCGTTGGCGAGGTAGCGGCACAGCGCCCCCAGCGCCCCGCCGACCATGACGCCGAACATCACGCCTCGCCGCCCAGGGGGGACGTGTTCACGCTCAAAAGCTTACTATCCAGCCCAGCAGAAGAGGACTGAGGAGTTCCAACTTAGTCCTCTTTTCCTACTGTTGAGCCTTAACGCCCGACACTCCCGTAGGTGAAACCGTGCTTTTTGACGTCGGCTGCGTTGAGCAGGTTGCGGGCGTCGAGCAAAAAGTCGCCGCGCATCCGCTCTTTCATCTCGGCCAGGGGCAGGCCTTTGTACTCTTGCCAGTCGGTGACGACCACGAGCGCGTCGCAGCCCAAAGCCAAGCAGGTTACGTCTTCGCAGTACTCCACCGGCAAGTCCGGGTAGAGTTTGCGGGCGTTCTCCGTGGCGATGGGGTCGTGAACGCGGATGACCGCGCCGCGGTCGTGAAGCTGCTCGATGAGGGTCAACGCGGGCGCGTCGCGCAGGTCGTCGGTGTTGCCTTTGAAGGCCAGACCCAGCAGCCCGATGGTGGTGCCGCGCAGCACCTTGAGGTGTTTTTGCAAGCGGTCGATGACGTGCAGCCGCTGCCGCTGGTTGACCTCGATGGCGGACTCGACGATTTGCATGGGGTAGTCGTAAGACTTCGCGGTGGTGATGATGGCGCGCGTGTCCTTGCCGAAGCAGCTGCCGCCCCAGCCGATGCCGGCTTGCAGGTTTTTGGTGCCGATGCGGCTGTCCAAACCGATGGCCCGCGCGACCTCGGTGATGTCCGCGCCGACCCGCTCGGCGAGTCCGGCGAACTCGTTGATAAAGCTGATTTTGGTCGCCAGAAACGAGTTGGCCGCGTACTTGGTCAGCTCGGCGCTCGTCGGGGTGGTGGTGATGAGGGGTGGCAGCGTGTAGCGCTCGGGGCGGGGGGTTTCCAAGGGCGGCTCGAAGGTCTGCTCGAGCAGCGGCGCGTAAAGCTCGTGGAGCAAGCCTACGGCCGTCGGGTGGTCCGCACCGATGACGATGCGGTCGGGGTAGAGCGTGTCGTGAATTGCGCGGCCCTCGGCCAGAAATTCGGGGTTGGACGCGACCCACACGGAAGCTTCGACGCCCGCCGCGGCGAGGCTGCGGTGCAAGATGCCCTCGACGTGTTTGGCGCTGCCGATGGGCACGGTGGACTTGTTCACCACCACGAGTTCCGCGCCCGGCGCGATGCGCTCGGCGACTTCCTGGGCGGCGGCGTCGACGTATTGCAGGTCCGCGTCGCCGTTGAGCTTGGTCGGCGTGCCGACCGCGATAAGGACGACACCTCGGCCTGCCAGTTTGGGAATGTCGGTGCTGAAGGTCAGGTTGGCCTTAGCCTTTTTGAGCAGCTCGCCCAGGCCGTCTTCGTGGATGGTGGGCTGGCCCTGCGAGAGTTTCTCGACGATGGCCGGGTTTTTGTCGACGCAAGTGACGTCGTGGCCCATAAAAGCGAGCGCCACGCCCGTGGTCAACCCGACGTAGCCGGTTCCGATAATCGTTACGTTCATTTATCAACCTCAGCTCTGTTTGTTTCTCTTTAGTCATCCCGAGGCGGGACACCGTGCCCAGTGTAGGGCATGGAAAGATGAGAGGGTTTGTTTCTTGTCACATGTTCCCCGCCCCCGTGCCGGGAACTGTGGATTTTTTCTCAGGTTTTTTCTCGGCACTGCTCGGCGCGCGCACGGCCTCCCGCAAAAAGACGAACAGGGTGGCGAGGACGAGGGCGAGCACCACGCCGAGCGCGGTGTTGAGCGCGCGGCGCGGCGCGACCGGCTCGCTCGGCACGGCGGCCTCGTTGAGCAACCTAGCGTTGCCCGGCGTGATGGTCGTGACGTAGGTGATGATGGGCTCGAGCGCGACCACGTTTTTGTAAGCGTCGCGGGCGTTGGTCAACTCCAATTCGAGGCGGTCGCGTTCTAAGTTCAGGGCGGCGATGCGGCCCAGCAAACTTTCGACCTGCTGCTGGTAACTCGTCAGTTGCGTCTCGATACGGTTTTGCTCCGCAGCCAGACCGGCCAAGTCGACGGCGGCGTCGCGCAGTTCGGTTTCGTTGAGCAGCCCGACGACGCTGCCGGTGAGGGCGTCGTCGGGCTGCAAGCGGAGTAGGGAGGTGAGTCTGGCCCGCTCTTGCGGCGTTACGGCGTCTTGGCCGCTTCCGGCATCGCGCTCGCCGTCCCCGTCCTCACCGCTGCCTTCAACGCCGGCGTTCTCGCCGCTCGGCGCGCGGTTTTGGAGGGTCAGGATGTCGGCCAACACGTCGGCGCGGGCGCTCGAGCCGGCCGCAACCTCAGCTTGCGAGAGCAATTCGACGCGCGCTTGCGCCGAGGCTGAGTCTCGCGCCAGAGCGTCACGCCGCTCCTCGCTGTCGGCAATCCGCTCGGTCAGCCGCGTCAGGAGTTCGGTCAGGGTCGCGCCCTCGTCGCGGCGCTGAAAAGCTTCGAAGCGGGTCTCGACCTCGCCGAGCGCGTTTTTGCGCCGCTCGATTTCTGCCCCGGTGGCGCTGCGCACCGGCTCCAAACTGGCGAGGAGCGAGGTCTTGACCGCGTCCAAGGTGCTCAAGGCCCAAGCGTTGGCGAGCGCCGCCGCTCGAGCCGGGTCGGTGTCGCGGACGCTGTGGTTGACCGCCAACGGCCCTTGCTGGTTGGCGGTTTGCGGCCCGATGAGCAGGCTGACACTGCCGAAGCTGGAGCCGCCGAAGCCGGGGCTCCCGCCCGGGTTGCCAGGTGCGACCGCCGCTAAGGTCGCCTCGTGAACCGGGCGGCTTTCGGCCAGGGTTTCGTAAGCCTCGAAAGACACTTCGTTGGGCGGGCGAAAGGTCAGGTTTTGCGCGCCCTGAACCTGCACCGGCGAGGGGGTGACCAAGGTCGTGCTTTCCGCCTCATACACTTTGGGGAGCAGGCTCGAAACCAAAAACGTCGCGCCGCCAACTAAGAGCGCGCTGAGCAAGATGACGGGCAGACCGCGGCGCAACACGAGGTAGAGGTCGCGCAGGGAAATTTCGTCTTCGTAGTAGCTTTCCTTGTCGGTCAAAATGCCTCCGTGCCGCCGAGAATACCACCCGGACTCCGCCAACCCCCGCCATTCGTGCCAATTCGGTTTGTGGGCGGGACGGCGGAGCCTCCGCCGAAGACTCGGTTTGTCGCAGGTCGGGGACGTCTGTGAGCGACCGGCTCTTTAAAGGTCTATGTCTTTAAGAGTCTGCGTGTTCAAGAGTCTGCGTGTTCAAGAGTCTGTACGTTCAAGAGTCAATGTGGCGGATAAATCCTTCGGTCTCGAGGGCGTCGAGTTGGGGTTTGAAGTCGCTCAGTTCGACGCCCAAGTGCTGGGACACGCTCTCCACGGTAAAGCCTTGTTTGAGCTGCTCCAAAACACGTCTGCCGCCGCTGCCGTAGGCGTGCCGGAACTGGCTCGAGACCTCGCTCATGGGGTTGAGGGCGTCCTTGCCCCGCAGGGTGAGCCGGTACCGCCGAAACTCGAAACCGGCGGGTTCGTCGGGCAAGCGTAAACTGGGCGGCGTTTCGCAAACCGTGTAGCGGCCTTTGCTGGCGCGCAACTCGGTCGCCACCCGCAAGACGGCGACACCTTGCCGAACGAAGGTGTAACCGTGCTCGGCGCACTCCAAACCGCCGAAGCTCGCCACGTCACCCTCTAGTGGGTCCTCAGCGACCAAGTCCAGGGCCAAGCCGAGGAGGCACTGCACCAAGTAAGGGTTGAAAGCGCGCAGGTAAAAAGGAGCCGCCGCGTCGCTGGCGTGGGCGCGGCGCAGGGCGCGCAGGGCGGCGGTGTGTTCGCGCACCCGCCCGTCCTCTTCAAAAAAAGCGGCCCCGGCCGCGCCCTGGTAAAACAGGACCAGCCCCCGGACCAGCGGCGTTTCCAGGGTGAGGCAGCCCGTAAACACCTCGCTGCGCAACCGCTCCAGCAGGGCGGGCAGTTCCGCGGTGCGCGGGGCGAGGGGCGTGAAAATGCCGAAGCCGGGCAGCGCGCGCAGCGCGGCGACCACGCTGTGAGGAAAACGGCTGCCGACCCGCGGCACCTCGCCGGGCTCGTGCGGCTCGAAGTGAAACTGCACGCCGCTGCTGTCGAGCGGGCTGAACCGGCCGAGTTTGTGGCTCGCCGCGAGCCGCCCTCGAGCGAGCGCAGCGAACAAGCTGTGGCTGTTTTGCTCTAAGATGAGCGTTCCCGAGCAGTTCAGCTTTTCTAAAGCCTCCAGCAAGTCTAAACCGGTCAGCCCGCCGGTGTCACCGCGCAAGCCCCCGGTCCCTCCACGCATCAGCGGTCCTCCTCGTGAGCCGTCAGGTGGCGCGCCAGCATCGCGTCCAACAAGGTTTTGTCCTGCGCAAAACTGAGCAGGCCGCGCGCCTCGGCGGGCGGCAAAAAGTCGCCGCGGGGAAAAGTCGCTTCGCGCAAAACGACCTGGGTCGCCGTCGTCGTCATCAAAAACCAGGTTATCAGGCGGTCTTCGCCCCGACTGTTGGTGTAGCGGGTCGTCTGAACCGTACCCAGCGAGGTCGCTTTGACACCGGCCTCTTCCTCGACCTCGCGCAGGGCGGCCTCGAGCCCGGTTTCGCCGGGGTCGAGATGGCCTTTGGGAAACACCCAGCTGCCGTTGCGGTGGCCGAGCACCAAAACGTGGCCGCGAGGGTCGAACACGACGCCCCCGGCTCCTGCGACCGTTTCGGCCTTCTCGCTGCTGTCGTCAGGCTTGCTCACGGCGTCCATGCTAACAAAAAGTGAGTTCCGGTGGGCGCTTCAGCGCGAGGCGACCGGGACGCCCTGGTTGAGAAAAGCCAAGATGCCGTCGGCCAGACCTTGGGCCAAGGAACTCTGGTAACCGTCCGAGCCCAGCTTGGGGCCTTCGTCGGGGTTGGTGACGAAGCCGATTTCGACCAACACGGCCGGCGTGCGCGCCTGCCACAAAACCTGGTAGGCGTTCTGGCGGACGCCCCGGTCTTTGGCACCGGTCGTTTCTATCATGCCCGCCTGCACCATCTCGGCGAGCGTTTCGCTGTAACTGAGTTGTCCCTGACGAATGATGTCGCTCATCACGCTGCGCGCGCCGGCGAGCGCTTCTTGGGTGATGGCCTCGCCCACGTCGCCGCCGCCGTTCTCTTCGATGGCGAGGGCGATGAGCGAGTCGTCGATGGGCGCGCCGAACACCCAGGTTTCAATGCCGTTGGCGCCGCTGCTGGCGGCGTTGGCGTGGATGGAGATGAACAGGTTCGTCTCCGGGCTGGCAAGAACGCCCCGCGCTCGCAAGTCGGCGCGGTAGTTCGGGTCGAGTTCGCGGTCGTCCTCCCGGGTCAGCAGCACGGTGACGCCCTGGCGCTCGAGCAGCGCTTTGAGCTTCAGGGCGACCTGCAAAACGACGTCCTCTTCGGCGACGTAGCCCTGCGCCCCGGCGAACTTGCCGCCGTGGCCGGGGTCGATGACGACGGTTTTTTTGGCGGCCGCGGGCGCTCTGGTCGTCGCCACGGACGCCGCTTGCGCCGTGGCCGGTATTGGCAACTCCGCCCTAAACGCCTCCGGCAAAGGTGCGGCGGCCTCGCTCTGCAACTCGGGCGCGAAGTCGATATATAACACTTCCGTGTCGGGCCGCTCGGCGCTGACAGGCAGCAGGCCGACGCGGTAACCCCGGCCGGCCGCCAGGGGGTAATGCGTGTCGACGACGAGGGCTAAGTTGCCGCCCAAGTCCGCAAAGTAAAACGCTTTCAAAAAGGGGTCGTCGACCGCCTGGCGAAACGCGTCCGCGCTCACACCGTCGAGCTGCACCGCCAAACGCTCGGCCGCGACGAGCAGGCGGTAGGACGTGCCCGCGGGCAGGTTGAGGGCGACGCGGCTCGAGGTCTCCTGGAACCCGTACCGCGGCGGGCCGAGCGCGCCCGCCGCGGCTTGCCCCGGCACCTCAGCGAGGGGCACCTCGGCAGCCGGCGTGTCAGCGACCGGTGCCGTGTCGACGAACAACACTTGGCTCTCGGGGTCGTAGTCGCTGCTACCGCCCAAAGCCTCGACGATGGGCGAAACGGGCACGTAGCTCGAGCCCGCGACGATGATGCCCATCGGGCTGTTGCGCACTTCGCCGTCGACCTGCAGCGTCCCCGCCCTGGCCTGCAGGCCCTGCAAAATGTTTCCCGTCGCTTTCAGGGTGACGCTGGCACCACCGCGCGAGAAGACGAGCTGTTTAGTGCCAGCGTCGAACTTCACGGCGACGCCCAGGGCTTGTGCGAACAGGTCCGCCTTGACGAACGCGTCGCTGCTGTTGCCCTGACTTATGAAGTAGTATGGCCCGACCGCGGCGGCTTGCGCCTGGCCGTTCACTGCCAGGTAGTTGTGCTGTTCCTGGCCGACCGCACCAGCGCCCAACAGCAAACCCAAAATAACGGCTATAAAACGTCTTTTCACTCTGTAAGAGAGTTTAACACGGTTTTTTTGAAGGTTTGCTGAGAAGGGGTTTGCCGGACGCGACCTCGTTAAGAGGTTTGGGAAAGCGCTCGAGCGGCGTTCGGGTCGGATGCTCTGTGAAACCGCCGCGGTAGACTGGCGTCGTGAGTTTCGCCGCGGACCCCTTCGCCCACAAAGTCTACCTGCGCAGCCTGACCGACACGCTGCTCCCCACCCGTTACTCTCAGGGTGCGCAGCGCCGCGCGGCGCAAGTGCGGGATTTTTTGCGAACCTTACAACAGCACGCCGACACGCGCCTCGCCCTGGGCGAGGCGCAGACCTTGCTCGTCGTCGACCGCGACGACTGGAGCGCGCTGTTCTCGTATGCTTACGGCTTGCCTTTCACCCGGCCCGCCGCGCGGGGCGCGCCCGGGGTGGCCGTCGTCGTGGCGGCGGCCTACCCCGAACGCCTGCTGCGCCGCTTCGACCCCGTGTTGGTGGGCGGGGCCAAAGCCGGTCTCAGCGCCCCCGGCGACCTGCGCGAGTTCCTGGACCTGCTCAGCGGTCTCGAGTGGGGCCACGCGACGCTTTATCCTGCGGGTTTGCACACAAAAGTGAAGTGGTTCAACGAATTTTTGGCCGTTTACCTGTACCTGCTGGCGCTGCTCGAGACCGGCCAGGGCGAGTTGCTGGAGCGCGTCGTGGCCTGGGCGCGCCTCGCGCTGGTCGGCAGCGGCGTGGCGCGGGCACCGTTAAGCGCTTTCGACTACCCGCGTATGAAACTGCCCTTGGACACGCTGCTCTGGTTTCAGGGGACGTTCACCCTGCGCGCGGCCGAGCTGCTCGCCCGCCACGCGTGGGACTTGCCGCTGGCCTGCAAGGCCGCCCTCGCCGACACGAAACGGCGCAGCGTCAAGCCGACGTTGCTACGGCTCGAGCCCGACTTTGCAGCTTGGTTCGACCACTTCGGCCCCGCCGAAACGTCCTGACTCGGCCGGGCGCTGAGAGCGATGTTGCCGAACATCCGTCCTTCGTCTTGGCATGTTTTGACGGTGTTTCCGCAGGTAGTGAACAAACCTTGGCCTCCGACCTTTTCTCAGGGAAGGGGCCTGTGAACCGGGAAAGCCGCACCGCGGACTCGAGCCGATTCGCCTTGTTTTTTTGAAACTGCTGTTTAGGGTCTTCAGACCCCTACACAGGACGCCCACTGCTCCTAAAGCACGTTCTGAACCTCGGCGCAGAGTTGCTGGTGAACGCCCCGCAGCGCTTCGCGGCCTTCGCCCGTCGACAGTTCTATCCACTGGTCGGCGGCGCTGAGCTGCTCGACCGCGCGGCGCGTTTCGCAAGCCGCCAGGGCGGCTTGGGCGTAGACGAGGGCGGCCTGGGCCAGCAGGTGCGGCGCGACTTCTAGTGACAGCAGCGTGTCGAACAACTCGAAAGCGCGCTCGAGCTCGTTTTCGCTCACCGCGAGGTCGGCGGCGGCCAGGTAGTGAGGGTAAGCAGCTTCAGCCGAGCCGCCCTCTTTGAAGTGGTAGCCGACGAGTTCGCTTAAACTCAAGGGCGCGTGGCGCTCCAACCAGGACGCCAGGTTGAGGTGGAGGAGTGGGCGTTCGCTGAAGGGAATCATGCGCAACACGGCGCGCCGCACGAGTTCGCTCTGAAACCGGTACTCGTCGAAACCGGGGATGGTCGAGGTGGGTTCTTTGAAGACGAGTTTCTCGCGGTTGAGTTCGCTCAAAGGTTCGGGTTCGTCGACCTCAGCGACTTCGGCGACGAGGTCGTCCCAAAAGCGCTCGCCGCTCAGCGCCGCCAGCGCCAACAGCCGCCGCGCGGTGCCGGAGAGCATGTCGAGGCGCGCCTGCAGCAAAGACGCGAGCGAGCCTGCAAAAGAACCCTGCGGCGTCACGCTCAGGGCTCGGCCCAGTTCCAGCAGGTTGGCGGGTACGCCGCCGACCTGGAACACTAAAGACTCGGTCGCGACCCGCAACACGGGGTTGGCGACCTGTTCGACCAGGGCCAAACTGTCCTCTAAATTCAGGGGCTCCAGATTGAGCCGGCCTTCTCGAGCGTCTTGCGGCGCGTCCTGGACGTCGTGTCCGCGGCTCACCCTGAGCACCAGCACGGGGGCGGCGGCCTCGGCGAGCAGGCGCGGGAAGGCGCTGAAGGCGGTGGTTTGCGAGCCGTGCTCGGCGACCAGGACCAGACCGTCGGCCGCCAGCCGGTTCACGAAAGCCAGCAGCAGGTCGCGCCACGCCACGAACACCCGGTCGGCCGTGCGCCGCTCGCGGCGCGCCCAGGGCTTGTCCTGGCTGAACCCGAGGCTGTTCAGGACGTAGGTTTGCCAGCGCGGTTCGGTGGGTAAAAGCTCAGTCAAGTGAGTGCCCACCACGTGCCGCCACTTGCGCTCGTCGTCGCTCGCGGACAAACCGAACAGGTCACCGGCCAGTTGCCGCCAGGTGAGGTCCGTGTCGCTGGCTTTTTCGTCGACCCAGAGCACCCGGGCGCGCCCGCCGGCGCTCAACTCGGCTGCAAATTCGCGGGCCAGCCGCGTCTTGCCGATGCCCGCCTCGCCGACCACCCAGAGTGTTCGGGCCTGGCCGGAAGTCACCACGCTCTGGTAGGCGTCTTTAAGCTGTTGCCGTTCGCGCTCGCGCCCGACGAAGGCCAGCTCGGCGTAGGGGTCGCTGTCGCCGTCCGCACTGGTCGCAACGAGCTTGTAAGCTTCGGTGACCTGGGGAAAGCCCGCCAAGCTCAGACCGGTCACGGTTTCAAAGGTGACGCGGTGCCGCGTCGCCTCGAACGTTTCCGGCCCGACCCAGACCTCGCCGGGGGTGGCGGCGGCCTCGAGCCGCGCCGCCAAGTTGACCGCGCTGCCCATGACGGTGTAGTCGCGTACCCGGCCCAAGCCTATCGACCCGGCAATCACCACGCCCGTGTTGACGCCGGCCCGACCCTTGAGGTTCAAGCCCTTGCTGCGCCCGATGGCTTCGATGGCTTTGAGCCCGGCGCGCGCCGCCAGCACCGCCCGGTGCGGGTCGTCGGGGTGCGAGCGCGGCGCGCCGAACAGGGCAATCAAGCCGTCACCCTGAAAAGCGTCGACGTAACCGTCAAAGTCCTCGACCACGCCCGCGACGACGGTCAAAATCTCGTCGGCCAAGTCGCGGAGCTGTTCGGGCGACCAGTCGCGCGTCAAACTGCTGAAACCGCTCAGGTCGACAAACACGACGCTGACGTTGCGGCGCTCGCGGCCGGAGCCCGTGCCGCGCAGCGGGCTGCCGCACCTGCCACAAAAGCGCATCCCGTTCGGGTTGAGTGCAGAACAGTTGGAACAGCGCATCGTCAAGTCCTCAGTATCGCCGACCGACTCGGTCGCCGCCCCCTTCTTTAGGAGGAGGCGTTTGGGGGTTTGCGAAACCTACCGGTCAGCCTCGCGCAAAACACACGTGAAGTAAAAGCACACCTGAAGTATACGCGGCCTCGCGTCACCACGACGTCAAAAACCCAGCAGTCCGGCCGGGTCGGTCCAGTCGGGGCGGCCGTTTTTGAGCCAGGCGGTGCGAAAGTCGAGCACGTCGGCGGGGATGAGCACGCCGCCGCCTAAGTAACCGATAACCTGGCCTTGGCTGACCGTCTCGCCGCGGCTGACCGGCGGGTTGGCTTGCAAGTTGACGTAGGCGGTGATGAGTCCGTCGGCGTGTTGGATGTACACGTAGTAGCCCAGGTTGGCTCCTAGAAAACTCACGTCGGCGACCACTCCAGGCTGTACGGCGACGACCCGTGCGCCTGGCTCGCGCGCTTGCAACTTGACCCCGGCGACGCTACTCTCCCCGAAAGCGCTGACGAGTTTCGGCGCGTCGACCGGGTAGGCGTAACCCGATGCCAGCGGCGGCAACTCCAGGGTAGGGCCGGGTTGCGGCGTGGCGCTCGGTGTGGGCCGCGCTCGGGCCGCGTTGCGTTCGGCGTTGCGGTTGCTGATGGCGGCCAGGGCCTTGGCTTCGCGTTCGCGCGCCTCTCGTTCCAGCCGCGCTTCCTCGGCTAAACGCGCTTCTTCGGCCAGCCGCGCTTTTTCACGCTCGAGGGCGGCGGCCAGGTCGCCAAGGCGCGCCTCGAGCGCGCTCTGCTCCGCCAACAGCGAGCCCTGGAGCGCGAGTTGGCCCTGCTGCGTGGCGTTCAGCTCATTGATGAGACCGTCGAGTTCGCTGCGCTTGGCGCTGCGCTCGGCGGCGTTGGCGCGCACCTCCGCCTCCTTGGCGTTCAGCTCGGCGAGTTGCGTCTGTTGCAGGGTTTGCAAAGTGCTGAGCGCCGTTATGGCCGCGTCGAGGTCGTTGATGAGGGTGACGTCTTGCTCGCTCAGCAAGGACAAAAAGTGGTTTTTCACCTGCAGGTCGTGGTAGCTCTCCGCCTGGCTCAGCACGTCGCCGAAGCGGTTGCCGCGTTGGGCGAACAGGTTGAGGAGCAGGCCCTGCACCCGCAGCTTGAGCGCGTCCAGCTTGCGGTCGAGGTCGTTCAGGCGCGCGTCGGTGGCCTTGATGTCGGCCCGCAACGTCGCCAAGTCGGCGAGCAGCGCGGTGCGCTCGGCTTGCAAGTCGGAGAGTTCGCGGCTGACCGCGTCGCGCTCGGCCAAACGCGCCTGCAGCGCGGCGCCGGTCGTGCCCAAAGCGGCTGCGATGTCGGCGGCGTCTTGGCGGCGCTGCTCGAGCAGGCCGTCGTAGGTTTGGATTTCTTGCTCGAGCTGTTGCGTGTCTTGAGCCTGTACCCCGAAGTTCAGCAGGCAAACCAGGACCAGCAAGCGCTTCATCAGTAATCCTCCCGCAGGTGTTGGGACACCGAAATGGCGCTGCCGACGAGCCCGACCAGTAGCGCCAGGGCAAAGAGCAGCAGGGTGACTTGGCCTAGCGACGCGGTGTCGCGCACGAAGGGGATGAATTTCAGGCGTTCGGCGAGCCGGTTGACCACGTACTGGTAGCCGGGCACGGCCAGCGCCAGGCTAATAACCCCGCTGAACAGCCCCAGCAAAAAACCCTCGATGAGAAAGGGCGCGCGGATAAACGCGCGCGTCGCGCCGACGAGCTTCATCACCTCGATTTCTTTGCGCCGCCCGGTGATGGCCGCGCGAATCGAGTTGACGATCGCGAGCAGCCCGCTGGTGAGGAGAATCACGATGAGAATCGAGCCCACCACCCGCAGCGCGTCGGTGATGGCCAAAAAGGTCTGCACCGCGTCCGAGCCGTCCTGGACCCCGGCGACGCCCGAAAGTTGGCGCAGCCGCGTCGCCACCCTGGGGGTGAGCGCCGGGTCGAGCAGGCGCAGCTCGAGGCTGTCGGGCAGCGGGTTGTCGACGAAGTCGGCGGCTGTTTGCAGCGCGGGCAGGTCGGTCACGATGTCTTGCAGCGCCTGGTTTTTGGGCACGTACAAGACCGAAGCGGGGTCGACTTCCGGCCAAGCGCGGATGTCGCTGAGCAGCTGCGCCGGGTCGGCACCGGAGCTTAAGTAAACCCTGACCTCGAGGTCGTCCTGCAAGGTACCCAAAAACGCGTTCAAGTTCAGGCTCACAAAGCTGAAACCCGCCAGGATGGTCAGCGACAGGGTCATGGTCGTCAGGGTCGCCACGCTGGCAATCCAGTTCGCGCGGATGGCGCGCATCGCTTGTTGCAACGCGTACACGCGCTATCCTGTGAGCGAGCGGGCGTCGGGGCCGCGCCGAGGAAAAAGCCGCATCATAAACCTGCTTCTGTTATAGCAGACGAGTCGGGGCGCGTCACCGGTCGGTCGGGGCCAGCACCACGCCGGTGAACTTGGGCGTACCAGCGCGCCCGCCCGGGGTGCCGGTGCCAGCCCCCCACCTCTGCACGGCGAACCCTGCCCCCGTCGCCTTTGAAACCCGCACGGCGACCGGGGTGACCTCCCGCCCGACGCCGTCACCGACACAAACCTCGTTCATAGCTCTCCTCTTTCGACACGCGCTCCCACAGCGCGGAAAACAGTTTCAAGGTAACACGGAGATGGGGAGCCGAAAACGTTTCTCCTCTGCTCCGCACCTCTACTCCTTTGCCGTGCGTCTTCAGGGCATCGGGTACTGCCGCGCCAACGCGACGACCTCACGCTTGACCGTGTCGGCGTCTTCGCCTTGCAGGGTGCGGTCGATGAAGTCGGCGACCTTAGGCATCTCGGCGGGCGTAAAGCCGCGCGTGGTGACCGCCGGCGTGCCCACGCGGATGCCCGAGGTGACCCAGGGTTTTTCAGGGTCGAAGGGCATCATGCTCTTGCTGATGGTGATGTGGGTCGCGTCGAGCAGCTTCGTCGCCGCGTTGCCCTTGATGCCCTGCGGGCGCAGGTCGACCAAAAACAGGTGGTTGTCGGTGCCGCCGGAGACGAGTTTGTAGCCGCGCGCAGTCATCTCGCTCGCCAGGCTTTGCGCGTTGTCGATGACGGCTTGCGAGTAGGTCTTGAACTCGGGCTGCAGCGCCTCGAAAAAGGCGACCGCCTTGCCGGCGATGACGTGCTCTAAGGGCCCGCCCTGGGTGCCGGGAAAAATCATCTTGTCAATTTTTTTGCCCAACCCTTCGTCGTCCGACAGGATGATGCCGCTGCGCGGGCCGCGGAGCGTCTTGTGCGTGGTGCTCGTGACCACGTGCGCGTGCGGGACGGGCGACGGGTGCAGCCCCGCCGCGACGAGCCCGGCGATGTGCGCGATGTCGGCGAGCAAATACGCCCCGACCTCGTCGGCGATGGCGCGGAACTCGGCGAAGTCTAGGATGCGGCTGTAGGCCGAAGCGCCCGCGATGACGAGCTTGGGCCGGTGCTCTTTGGCGAGCGCCCTCACCACGTCGTAGTCGATGCGCTCGGTCTCCCGGTCGACCGGATAACCGACCACGCGGTAGTTCATGCCCGAAAAGTTGACCGGCGAGCCGTGGGTGAGGTGGCCGCCGTGGGCGAGGTCCATGCCCAGCACGGTGTCGCCCGGCTGAAGCAGCGCGTAGTAAACGGCTAAGTTCGCGCCCGAGCCCGAGTGTGGTTGCACGTTCGCCCAGGCGCAGTGAAACAGCTCTTTAGCTCTCTGGATGGCGAGCCGCTCGACCTCGTCGACGACCTCGCAGCCGCCGTAGTAGCGCTTGCCCGGATAGCCCTCGGCGTACTTATTGGTCAGCACGCTGCCGACCGCCTCCATCACCGCTTGGGAGGTGAAGTTCTCCGAGGCGATAAGCTCGAGCCCGTCGCGCTGCCGCTCGAACTCCTGCTGGATGAGCGAAAAGAGTTGGTCGTCGCGTTTGCGCGTCATGAATTTGGGTGTGGTCATGGTCACGGGTGTACCTCGTTTTCTGTGACAATAGCCTAGGGCGAAAGGTTCCGTTGCAACAACGAGTATAGCAAGCGGGACGAGTGTGTCTTATAGTTTAAGCGTGAACGCCTCAGTCGGTCCCGCCCGCCCCGCGACAACGCTCTACAACATGTCCGGGTGGCATCGCTCAGCGGGCCCGGTCGCCTGATGGAGCCCGAAATCCTTGCCGACCTTCACCCAACTCTCTATCACATGGCCGACGCGCGCAACTGGACCAGCATCGAGCGCCACGGCCTGCTCAGCACGAGCGCCCTGCTCGAGCGCTACGCCGTTCCCAGTGCGGGGCGACCGGCCCTCGAGGCCGCTCACCGCCCCGCCACCGTCCCCTTAGAGGCCGCAGCCGGAACGGTCTTCGTCCGCGACCAGCACCCGCTCGACCCGGCGGCGCTGGCGTCGTGTCTGACCGACATGTCGCCCGAAGCGTGGTACCGCACGCTCAACGCCCGCGTCTTCTTCTGGCCCACGCGCGACCGCCTGGAGCGGATGCTCAAAGCTTACCGGCGCGAGCCGCAGGCGATTTTCGAGGTCGATACCCGCGCGCTGCTCTGTCGGCACGCCCACGAGGTCGAATTGTCCCACATCAACTCGGGCTACGCGAGCCAACGCTACCCGCCGGCGCGGCGGGGCCGCCAAACGTTCGTGCCGCTGCGCGACTACGCGTACTCGGCCCGCAACAAAATTGCCGAGGTGACGGTGCCGGGTGCGGTCCCGGACATCTTCGAGGTGACGCGCCGCGTCACGCTGAAAGCGCCGGGGGCGGACGACCGCACGTTGTGGCAAGCGGATGAGGCTCGAGCCGGGAGTAGGTTGCCACAGTAGGCGGGACGACGTCGGCGCGCGCGGGGCGGGGTTTACGGCTGAGCGAGCAGCTTTGCCAACTCACTCTCGACGTCGGGGTAACGGAAGCTGAAGCCCTCTCGCTGCAAACGTAGCGGCAGAACCTTCGCGCTCGGCAACAGCACGTTGTCGGCCAAGCCTCCGGTGGCGAGCCGCAACAGCGGGGCGGGCGTGGCGACGAGCCTGGCGATACCCAGACGCGCCGCCACCTTTCGCGCCAGCTCACCCTGCCGCACGGGTGCGGGTGCCGTGAGGTTGTAGACGCCGCGGCTGGCCTCGTTTTCAACCAAGAACAGCAGGGCGTGAGCCAGGTCGTCGGCGTCTATCCAGCTCCACCACTGCCGACCGTCGCCGTAAACCCCGACGCGGAAGCGAACCGTTTGCAAAAAGTTTTTCCAACCCGGCGCGTCTCGAGCCAAGACAATCCCGATGCGCGCCAGCACGAGCCGCGCGCCGCCCGCGTCTGCCGCCGCAGCCTCCCAGTGTTCACAAACGTCGGCGAAAAAAAGCGTCTCGTCTTTGGGACTCGCTTCGGTTACGACCGTCTCGCCCGCGTCACCGTAGTAACCGGTGGCCGAGGCCTGCACCCACACGCGCGGCGGCTGTTCGGCGTATCGGCAAGCGTGGAGCAGCGCTTGGGCACTTTCCACCCGGCTCGCCACGACGCGCCCGCGGTGCGCTCGTCCGAGCCGCCCGGCGGTCGTCGGGGCACCGGCTAAGTTGACGACGGCGGTCGCGCCGTCCAGAACGTGCGAAATCCGCAGCCGTTCTGCCGCGTCTCCCGCTACGGCCGCCACCGGGTTCCAGAGGGTGGCGGCGACATCTTGCCCGAAATGAGCCGTAGAGCTGTGAGTCAGGACGCGCAAGGTGTAGCGGTTTGAAGCTGCCGTCAGCAGGTGCCTGCCGATCGGGCCGGACGCGCCCGTAACGACTAAAACCGGCTTGACGCTCACGCGCGCCTCAGCGTTCAATTTAGCGCTCGATAATCTCGTCGAAAAAGAGCCCGCGCATTTTCAGGCGGTAGCGCTTTTCGTCCACGTCGATGTCCAAGTAACAGTACTCGTCGCCGTGGCCGTTGGTGTCGAGGAGGATGGCCCTACCCTGCGAGGCGATGTTCACGCCGCCGCGCACCGGCGTGTGGCCGTAAACGCCCAAGCGGTACGGGGTGCCCTCTAAAAAGTCCCGGTCTTCGTAAATCCAGCGGCGGCGGTTTTCCAGGTAAAAGCCGTTGTCGTAGGTGTTGTGCTCTTTCAAGGGCCCGACGTGGGCGAAGTGGATGCTCATGAGGTCCAAGGTGTAGGGCCAAGCGCGTATCCAGTCGCGAATCTCTCTGGGCAAGGGCTCGCCGTGGCCCTCTTTCCACTCGAGGTGAACCACGTCGTCGGTGCGCAGCGCGCCCTGACTGTGGTGGACGGCGTTGAAGTCGTGGTTGCCCATGAGAATCGTCATGCGCCCGTCCGGTACGCGGTCGTAGAACGCTTTGACCTCTTTCAAGAAAGCGCTTTGTCGGCGTTCGACTTTGCGGACGTGGTCGGGGTTGTACTCGTCGTAACGCGGCAGGCCGGTCAGCTGCGCGTAGCGCTCCCGGCTTTTGGCGTGGACGAGGTCGCCCAACAGCACGAGCCGCGTGTCCCCTTCTAAAAAGGCTCGGCTAGGTCGGCGGCGCTCGTCCGCCAGCCCGGCCTCGCGCAACATGCACCAGAGCTTGTCGGTTTGGGTGTGGATGTCTCCTATAACGACGATGCGCACAAGTGTTCCTTTTAGCGTTCGTTGCTCGGGCGCTTGGGGAGGGCCTTCTCCTAGCAAGGCGAAGCGCTAAGGGCGAGGTCTGTACTCCGACAAGCTCGACTCTGCAACGAGGTTGCCGTCAGCGGACGGCGTGCTGCTCGAGCAGCGGCAGCGGGTCGACCGGCGCGCCGTCCACGCGAATCTCGAAGTGGAGGTGTGACCCCGTCGAGCGCCCGGTCGACCCGACCAGGGCGACGAGTTGCCCGGCGGCGACCGCTTCACCCTCGCTCACCAACAGTTGCGCAGCGTGTCCGTAGTAGTACTCGGTGTCGCCGGAGCGCACCACGACCAAGTTGCCGTAACCGCTGCGCCAGCCGCTGTAAGCCACGACGCCCGCGGTCGCCGAAACAATCGGGTCGCCCGTGTCGCCGTCGATGTCTAAGCCGGTGTGAAAGTTCGAGCCGCTGATGCGGAGTTGCCGGTAGCCGAACCTCGAGGTGATAGCACCGTGCAGCGGCCACAGCATGGCGGCCCCCGCCGGAGCCGACGCCTCGGCTGGCGCGGCCCGCACGATGTCGCTGTTGGTGACGATGCGCAGCACCTGGCCCGCCTTGAGGGTGGGGCTGCTGAGTTCGTTGGCCGACATGAGTGTGGCGACGGTGGTGTCGTAGCGCCTCGCGATGTCCCAGAGCGTGTCGCCGCGCGCGACTGAGATCGTCGGCGGCGCGGTACCGCCGCGGTCGGCGCTGCTCGGGTCGGCGTAGCGGCCGGGGATGGTCAGGGCGACACCCGGATTGATGGTTTCGCTCGACAAGTTGTTGGCCGCCTGCAGCGCGGCGACGGTCGTACCGGTGGCCGCGGCGATGCTCCACAAACTGTCGCCCGGCGCGACCGTCACGACCAAAGGTGGGGGCGGCGTGCCCGCGAGAATTTTGGTGCGCAACACGTCGCCGGGGCGGATGATGGCACCGTCGATGTTGTTGATGGCTAAAAGCTCGTCTATCGACAGGTGAAAGGCGGCCGCTATGTCGTAGAGCGTGTCGCCCGTTTGCACGGTGTAGGTGTCGGGGTCGGGCGGTAGAGCCGCGTCGGCGGGCAGCTTGAGAACGGCACCGGGGAAGAGGTCGCTGCCGGTTAAAGCGTTTGCTTTTAGAATGGCTGCCGGGGTCGTGTTGTAGCGCTCGGCAAGGCCCCACAAGGTGTCGCCGGGAACGACCGTGACTTGCGCTTGCGCAAAACCCAAAGGTAGGAACGAAGCGGACATGACGATTAAGAAAGCGTGAAGGCGCGGCATCGAGGCCCAGTCTAACGATAATGTGGAATAAAACACAACCCTTGCGCGGGTTTCGGCAAAGCCGAGCTTGAATCCTGTTACACTGCTACGCTGTGCGCGTCGGTTTTATTACCCAACTCTTGTGGCCCCGCTACGGGGATTTTTGGGTTCGCTTGGTCGAAGATGTGGGCGGCGAGGTTCGCTTCCCGAGTAAAGAGCGCGTGCTCGAGCTGTCCGCGGGCGAACAACTTGCAGACGTTCCCGGCGTGGCCTTCCGCTTGGCGGTGGCGCAGGCACTCAGCTTGCAAGACGCCGACCTCGTCGTCGCGCCCGACCTCAACGCCGCCACGGACGTCGCGCGTGGCGGCGGCCAAGACGCCTTTATAGCGAGTTTTCCCGAAGCGCTCGCCAGCAGTTTCGGCGGTCTGCCACCCGTCGTCGCCGTGCCGGCCACGCTCGCCGGTGACGTGAAAACCGGTGAACTGGAAACGCGCGCCCTAGAGTTTTTGCTCACCCTGTCCCGCGACGCCGCCAGGGTCCGCCGCGTGTGGGAGCGCCACCGCGCGCTCGCCACCGCGCCGCGCTATCCCGAGCCCCGCTGGACCGTTCCCCCTTACGAGACGGTGGGCATCGTCGGCCAGCCCTGGCTGCTCAACGACGCGCTCGTTGAGCACCTGCAGGCCGGGGGTTCACACGCGGTCTCGCAGCACCGTTTCGACCCCGACCTGCTCCGCGAAGAGGGGTGGCGGGCCGAGCCCCGGCTCGTCGCGACCGACGCCGAGGTGCTGGGCGCTGCGCGGCTGTTGGGCCGCAGGGGAGCCGTGTCAAGGCTGCGCTTTGTTGCCGACGCCACCTCGGGCGCGGACGCGTGGCTTTACGCCCAGGTCACCAAACAGGTTCACAAGCCCTTGAGCGTGACCTACCTGCAAGACGTGTTGAGCGCCGCAGAACTCGGCACCTTGTTGTCGCCGTCTTGACATGCTCGTTTTAGCAGCGCTGGCGACGCTTTTTTACGCCTTTGCAAACGCGTTCGGCGCGTGGACGGTCGCGCGGCGCAAGCCGTGGCTGGCGGGCGCGTTTATGCTGGCGGCTTGTCTGCTGGTCGTCGCCGGCGCGGCCCTGGTGTTCGACTTTTCCTACACCAGAACCCTCCTGGCTACCGGGCTGATTACGGCTTCGGTGGTTTCCTTTGTCAACGCTCACGTCGTGTTGGGAGGTGTGGTGTGGCGCTTTCACCTCCTGCGCGCCGCGGTCGGGCTCGCTATCTACTTATTGGCGAACGCTGGCCTGCGGTAAGGACCAAGGGGACTGCACGTTGCTTTTAGTTCGAGGCGAAAAGACGCAAGACAAAGACAGGTTGCCTCGGTCTTCTATTCGTCCCTAAACAACTTTTTGAGGGCGTCGTCGACGCTGGTTCGCTTGACGGCAAACCACTTGTCGCCGTCCTGGGTCACGCTGCCCGCCCTGAGCAGCTTCTCGAGGGCGTTTTCGATGGTGTCGACGGCCAGCTCCTCAAAGTGGTGTTCGTCTACGTGGCGCTGCACGTCGCGGACGGTCGCGCCCGCCTTGCCGCGTTGGTTGACGGCCTCGAGAACCCAGTCGTCTACGGTCATGAACAAGTGTAGAGCAAAAAGGGCAAAGTTTAAAGAGTGTTCAGCGCGCGACGCCGCCCGCTTTGGGCTCCTGCGGGTCTTTGTGGTAAGCGACTTCCGCGCCGCCGGACAGTTCGCCCCAGGTCACCTCTTCGTCCAGGGTGATGACCTTGACCGGGCAGGCGGTGACGCAGGCGCTGCAGCCGTTGCAGCGTTCGGGCTCGAGCATCAGCGCCGTACCCTCTAAATCTTCGGGGTCGAAGTCCCGCTTGAACGCTTTCGTCGGGCACACGTTGGTACAGACCGGACACATGATGCAGCCGTCCGCGACCCGCGGCAAAATCCAGGGCACGACGCTGTCTTTTTCCGGTGCCGAGCGCTCGATAAGCCGGTACTGCCGCTGCATCTCGCGCGGCAGCGAGGCGTCGTTCTCGCCGCCCGGGTCGAAGGGGGCGAGCGCCTCGGCGGCGGAAGCTTGCAGCCCGCGCCAGCCGCCCCGCAACAGCTCGCGGCGGCTCAGCGGGTCGGGGTTGTCGACGGCATCGTAGCGCTCGGCGACGACGGTCTCAACAGCGAACTCCCGGCCGCGCAACGCGGCCAAGTCCTGCGCTTCGGCCTGCAACAGCTCGACGGCGAGCGGCACCGCGGCGTTGCCGATTTTGCAGTCCGTACAGTCCGCGCGGACCAAGGTCACGCTGTCCTTGCGCCCGGCGAGCTTGAGCAGGTCGCTCGGCGCGAGGCGGGCCAAACACTGCACCGACTGCGCGCCGCCTTTGACCTGCGAACACTTCAGCGGCGCACCCGGCTGGTAGCTCGTCTTGGCCTCTAAAGCCTGCGACGGACAAGCCTGCACGCACAGCCCGCAGCCGGTACAGTCGACGTCGTCGATGGCGACCTCTTTGCCGCGCACAAAGCTGATGGCTTGGTGCGGACAAGTGTCGCGGCAAATGCTGCAGGCCGACACGCTCTGCTTGTAAGCCAGACAGTGCTCTTTGGTGTAGTCGGGCTGAACGCTGACCGCTTTGACGAACAGGTTGACGAGGTTGTCCCACATACCGACAAGTATAAGAGGGCGGGTGCAAGCGCGCCCGTTTTTCCTTTACACAGGTAGCGTCATAGGGTGAGTTGGCTCGAGCCCAAAGTAGTCAGAATTCAGCAGTCAGTAGCTCCAAACTTGTGCTGACTACTGAATTCTGACTACTGATAACGCTTTTACACCCCATCACTTACGTTTCAGCCTCATTTGAAACGCGCTATCCTTAGTGCCTAAAACCCGTACACCTCGTGGCGCTTGGCCGAGAGTTTTTTGTGGTAGCCGGTTTCTTTCAGGTAAGTATCGAAGCCGCCAAAGTCCATCTGCTGCTTTTGGTCGGACAGGGCGACCGCCGGGTTGGGGTGCAGCTCGACCATAATTCCGTCGGCCCCGACCGCGAGGCCCGCTTTGGTGAGGGGCACGAGCAGGTCGCGCCGACCGCCCGAGTGGGTCACGTCGACCAGCACCGGCAGGTGCGTTTCTTGTTTGGCGAGCGCCACCGCCGAGACGTCCAGGGTGTTGCGCGTGTACTGTTCAAAGGTGCGGATGCCGCGCTCGCACAGGATGATGTTCGGGTTGCCCTCGCTCATGAGGTACTCCGCCGACATCACCCATTCCTCGATGGTGGAGCTGAGGCCGCGTTTTAAGAGTACGGGCTTGCTCGTCTTGCCCACAGTCTTGAGCAGCGTGAAGTTCTGCGAGTTGCGCGCGCCGATTTGCAGCACGTCCACGTACTCTTTGAACAGCTCGATGTCGCTGCCGTCCATGATTTCGGCGACGAACGACAGACCGTGTTTATCACAAACCTCCCTCGCCCACCGCAGCGCCTCTTCGCCGTGGCCCTGGAACGAGTACGGGTTGCTGCGCGGTTTGAACGCGCCGCCGCGAAACAGCTTGACGCCGTGCCGAGCGACGTGGGCGGCCGTTATCTCGACCTGTTCTCTGGACTCTAAGGCACAAGGCCCCGCGACCAAGACGGGCGCGTGCTTGCCGCCGATGTTCAAATCGCCGACGCGCACCACGGTGTCTTCTTCGCGCGTGGCTCGAGAGGTCAAAAACTTGGGCTTGTCGGCCCGTTTGCCGACCTCCATGCTCGCTTGAAAAATGGCCTTGAACAAGCTTTTCAAAGCGCCGTTCTCAAACGGGCCACGGTTGGCGGCGGTGAGCGCGTCCAGCATCTCGTTTTCGCGCACCGGGTCGTACTGCGAACTGCCGCTGCTCGTCTGTAGCGCGCCGATTTCTTTGGCGAGTTTGGCGCGTTTGGAGAGCAGCTCGAGCAGCTCCAAATTCAAGCTGTCGATTTGTCGGCGAAGCTCCACGATTTTTGCGTCAGGCATGGTTCGGCCTTTCTGTAAACATAGCAAGTTGACACTTCGGTTTAATGGGGTTTGGTGGGTGTTAGCGGGGTAAAAAAGGCGACACAAAGAGGCACTTCAAGAGCTAGCAATATCGTGTAAATCGAAAGTGCATCGTACGCCCCTTAAATCTGCCCGTGAACCGCGTCGTCAAACGCCTCAGGGCGAAGCTGGCTCCTCGCTAACGGGGATGCGCCGCTGCGCCAAGCGTACAACAAGAATGGTGATTTCGTAAAGAATGACCAGCGGAATGGCGACCAGCGCAAAGTTGAAGGGGTCGGCCGTCGGCGTGATGACCGCTGCCAAAACAGCGCCGATGACGATGGCGTAGCGCCGGTACTGAACCAAAAATTTTGCGTAGAGCAAGCCGAGGCGGGCCAACAAAAACCCTAAAACCGGCATCTCGAAAATAGCGCCGAACACCGCCATAATCACGATGAGCTTGGAAATATAGTCGCCGATGGACGGCAAAACGTTGATTTCACCCTCCAAAAAACCCAAAATGATGGGGATGCTGAACGGCAGCACCACATAGCGCCCGAACAGCACACCGGAGGTGAACGCGAGCGCGGTCAAAAAGATAAAGGGGACCGCCCAGCGCCGCTCTTCTCGGTACAACCCCGGTGAGATAAACCCCCAAATTTGTCCCACGATGACCGGCGAGGCAATCACGATGCCGAAAAAGCTGGCGATTTGCATACTGACCAAAAAAGGCTCGAGCAAGTTGAAGGCGTTCAGCGTAAAGTTGGCGGGCAACGGCTCTTTGAGCCAGTCGATAAGCTCGAGCCGAAAATAAAACGCCACGGCCGCCCCGACCAACCACGCACCCACCGCGATAAACAGCCGGGTCCTCAACTCCTCGAAGTGCTCTATCAAGGTCACGCTACGACGTCCTTATGTGAGGCTGCATGTGAGGCTACGGCATCCCGGCGGCAGCAGCAAGGCTGACGAGAAGACGCTCGAGCATAAAAATAAACCGCCAAGAATCTTAAGCGTTGGACTTTTCGCGCTCCAAGCGCACTTTTTCCTGCTCGGCACGAAACGCCTCTTGCTCGGCGCGGAGTTGGGCGCGCTCTTCCTCTAACGTTTTCGCCGCGGTTTTGTCCGGCTTGTCGTCTTTGGAAACCTCTTCTTCGAAGTCGTCTTTCATGTCGCGGATGCCTTTGCGGAACTCGCGGACCGACTGGCCGATGCCTTTCGCCATGTCCGGCAGGCGGCGCGGCCCGAAGATAAGCAGCACGACGATAAGGATGATGATGATTTCGGGTAAGCCCAGGGGACCGATACGCATAGTAAACCTCCAGTGGGGGCTAGTTTAGCACTCTGCTACATGAAAAAGTGTTTTTTTGCAGCCGCCTATAAAACGAATAAGGGGTAGGTGTCACCACCTACCCCTTTTCACTTGAATTAGCCTAAGTTATCGGGGAACGAGGGGTCGAGCAGCGCGTTTGTCTGCTCTACTAAGTTGGCGGGAACGCTGAGGCCGTTGGGGAAGAAACCACCCGTGGCAACCGAAGTGTCGGTGGTCAACAAGACGATGTTGGCGACCTGACGCGGGGTGCGGCTGAAAGCGATGCCCTGGTCGTTGGTGGGAACGATGTTGGCCCCGACGTCGTCCGGACCTTCGTGGACCTGCGTGTCGAGTTCTGCGTTGCCGACGATGCCCTGGTCGAGGTCGGTGCTGCCGTCGAGCGAGTCGCGCGCGTCTGAGATGGCCCGGGTGATGACCCAGGTGTCGAGCCCACCGAAGATGTCGGCGCGCCGCTTGTCGGCTCCGTAGAGGTAGGTGCGAACCGTACCTGCGTGGTACGCCTCGACAGCGAGAATCCCTGCGGCCGCTTCCAAAGTGTCGGGATTGGTGATGAATTTAGCCGCGCCTTTGTACGCCGTCACGCCGACATCTTCGAAGATGAACGCGCCGTGCAAAAAGAGGGCGGCGTTGGCGAAGGGGTTGAACATGGCGGGCGTGAACCCTGCGGGCAGTCCTACCGCGGAGGGGTCGGCGATGAAACTGAACGCCGCCGCCGCAGCCGTTTGGAAGGACACGTTGAGGTCGATAGTGGGCAGGTCGCCTGCGCTCGTACCCAGCGCATCACGCAAGAACTCCACGTGTTCCAGCTCGTCCCGCGCGATTTCCTGAGCGTATTCGGCGACGGGGTCGCTGACAGGCCCGACAGCGGGGAAGAGTGACTGCGCCGGGTCGAGGCCGGTGTAGCCGTCGGGGAGCAGAATCTTATCGGCGCTGTAGCCGGGCAAGTCACCCAAACGCCCGATGGCGGCCAGGTAAAACGCAGCCTCGAGATATTCCAGGTTGAGCGCGAAGTTGAGAATCGCGGCGTCGTAGTCGGTCTCCTGGGGCGGCTTCGCCATCGTCGTACCGCAGGCGGTGAGTACGGCACCCGCGCCCATCATGCCCAGGTTGCCTAACATTCTGCGGCGGTCTATTTTGGTGCTGAACAGCTTTGTTGCGTCCATTGATTTCCTCCTCTACTCGGCTTTCGGCCCATGTCCGAGTAAATGTGGGTTTGATGTTGGGCCTTCATCAAGAGTTGTACACGCCGGGGGCGTGTCTGGATGTAAAGCTACCTAGTTTCAACCAGAGGACCGGCTCGAGAACCCCCTCATGGCTCAAAACCTCCCTTCCACCAGATTTTGTAAGCGTTGCAAAAACATGGTACGAATTCAGCCTATAGGTTTAGCGACCACCTTTTATGTGTAAAGTGCCACTTGTGTGTAAAATGCCACAGCAAGGCTCGGGTATGTGCTTGGACCCTTGCCGCCAAGGCGGCACTGCTCGCTCCGCTTTTTTTATGAATTTAGCCTCGAGCACCCGCCTCTTGCCGGGCACGCATCGGCTTCTCGAGCCGCGCCCCCCAACCTTTTTGACAGCCGTTCTGAAACCGTTTACAATCGCGTCACTGCCGAGATGAATACAGTGGAGTCCAACCTGGTCATGACGAAGGGTCACGATGAGGGACGTGGCGCGGCGGGCGGTGCTCGAGATGAGCCTGAACGTTTTCGAAGACGTAGCGCTCACCTGGGCCGGTTCGTTCGACCGACGCTTGACGACTCGAGGCGGTGCCAAGGTGACGCCCCGACGTTCGCCCTGGAAAAGGAGGTTATAGAAGCAGTTTTCAAGTCGCGATGAAGCACGTGGTTGAAGCCTAGAACTCAATTAAGGGAGGAACATCCATGAAAAACCTGCTAGGCATCTTGGTTGCCGTGCTGCTCGCCGGGACTGTGTTCGCGCAGTTTGAAGGCGTCGAGGCCGACATCGTCACCTTTACCGGCCCGCAAATCGCCGAGCCGCTGCAGCGCCGCGCGCCCGAGTTCGAGGCCATGACCGGCGCGAAAATCAACGTCATCACGGTGCCTTTTCCCGACCTTTACCAGCAGATTCTCACCGACGTTTCGACCGGCAGCAACAGCTACGACGGTTTCGTGTTTGCGCCGCAGTGGATGGTGGACTACATCGTCCCCGGTTACCTGGAAAACTTGAGCGAGCGCATAGGTAATGACGCCGACATCCAGTGGAACGACGTGGGCGCGTTCTTCCGCGACTTTTCCTCGACCTACGAGGGCTCAACCTACACCATCCCGCTCGACGGCGACTTTCAGATGGTCTACTACCGCACCGACGTGCTGAGTGAAATAGGCATGGAGCCGCCCCAGACTTGGGACGATTACCTGGCAATCGCCGAGGCCGCCCACGGCATGGACATGAACGGCGACGGCGAAGGCGACTACGGCAGTTGCATCGGCAAGGCGCGCAACAACCAGGGTTACTGGTTCATCACCTCCATCGCCGCGCCGATGTTGCAGACCCAAGGCACCTCGCAGGGCGCGTTTTTCGACAACGAGACCCTGGAGCCCTTGGTGAACAACGCGGCTTTTGAACGGGCGCTCGAGATTTACAAAGCCACCAACCAGTACGGCCCGCCCGACGAGTTGAACTTGGGCGTCGGCGACACGCGCGGCCTGTGGACCGCCGGACGCTGCGCCCTGACCCTCGACTGGGGCGACATCGGCACGCTCGCCATCGAAGAAGGCTCGCAGGTCGCCGACACCACGGGCGCGGTTATAAATCCCGGCTCGAGGATGGTTCTCGACCGCGCCACGGGTGAACTGGTGGAATGCACCGGAGACCTTTGCCCCTACGCCGTGGACGGCGTCAACTATGCACCCTTCGCGGCCTTCGGGGGTTGGTCGGGCGGCGTCAACGCCGCGGCCGACCCGCAAGTCAAAGACGCCCTCTACGCCTTTTTCAGCTACCTGAACCAGCCTGCGCAGTCCAACGTGGACGTGACGAGGGGCATCACGGGTTTCAACCCCTACCGCACCTCACAGTTCGAGAGCACGGACGCCTGGACCCAGGCGGGCATGAGTGAAGAGTTCGCCCAGAACTACTTGGGCGCAATAGAACAAAGTCTCAACAGCCCCAACATGGTGCTCGACCTGCGCATCCCCTTCAACCAGCGCTATCAGCAAAACGTGCTCGACACGGCACTGGCGCAGTATTTGGCCAGTGAAATCGACGTGGAAGAAACGATGGAGCAGGTTTACGACGGCTGGCAAGAAATCACCGACGAACTCGGGCGTGACACCCAAATCGCCGCTTACAACGGCACCCTGGGCGTAGAGCGCTGAAGATTAAGACGTGCTGGGGGCTCGAGCTTACTCGAGCCCCCTCTTTGTCTAACCAATAGAGAGTATTCGAATGGACAAACCTATTTCCAAGCGAACGACCACCGATAAAATAAGCAGCAACCGGTTTACGGACTGGCTGAACCGCAGCGCGGGCAACGTGTTCGTCTTGCCGTCGGTCGTCATCGTTTTGCTGCTGTCTATTTTCCCGCTCATCGTTTCGGCCTACCTCGCCCTGACCCGCGTCCGGTTCGTGCCGGGCGGCTTCGACATCACTTTTGTAGGGCTTAAAAATTTTGACAAGCTCATCAACGGCAGCGAGAAACGGCACTTCCGGGGAGACTTAGAAGCCCTCGCGCCGTACCAGTGGGTCGTCGTCGCAGTCGCCCTTCTGCTGCTCGCTTACGCGCTGTGGCGCTACCTGCGTGGTGGCAATGCCAAACCGGGCGGCGTCGTCTACCGCATCATTACCTTCAGCATCCTCGGTTGGGGCGTTTATTTCGTGATGCAAAACTTGAGCCCCGAGGGTCGGCCCGGCACCGTCGTCGTGACGCTTATTTACGTGTTTGTGGGGCTGTTTTTGCAGTATTTCATCGGCTTGGGGCTGGCGCTCCTGACCACGCAGAACTTACCTGGCAAGCGCTTGTTCAGGGTCATTTTTTTACTCCCGATGATGATTACGCCGGTGGGCATCGGCTACACCTTCCGCATGATGACGGACACGGGCAAGGGGCCGTTTCAGCCCCTATGGGCCGCGTTCGGTCTACAAAACTTCTCCTGGGTGAACGACCCTTGGGGCGCGCGCTGGGCGGTCATCATTACCGACACCTGGCAGTGGACGCCGTTTGTATTCATTATTTTACTGGCCGCCATCGAAGGCTTGCCGAACGAACTCTTCGAGGCGGCGCACGTGGACGGCGCAAGTAAGTGGCAGATTTTCTGGAACATCACCTTGCCGCAAATTATCCCGGTCAGCGCCACAGTGATTTTGATTCGGATGATTGAGGCTTTCAAGATTGTCGATTTGCCGAACATCCTCACCTTCGGCGGGCCGGGCACGGCGACGGAGTCGTTGACGCTCCACTCGTTTTTCGCCTGGCGCACGCTCGACGTGGGCGCGTCGGCGGCGGTTGCCTACATGCTGATGTTTTTGTCGCTGTTCGTGTGCATTACTTACGTGAATCTGGTTTATCAGAAGTTGGTGAGGTAGGGATGTTCAAACGTTGTTCTTTGGTTTGCACTCTTTTGTCCTCCGGCATAATCCCCCTGTCCCGAAGGGACATCCCCCTTGTTAAGGGGGAGGAGGTCAAAGGCGGGGCGGCTCGAGCTTTTAAAGTAAAACAAGCAGGCCGCAATGTTTAAGAGCAGAGGCCTCAACCGTCCCTCCGTCGCGGGCGCGGTTCTGTCTTACGCGGTGCTGCTGTTCTGGGCCTTCGTCGTGCTGTTTCCGCTGTACTGGCTGGTGGTAACTTCGTTCAAGCTGCCGTTTCAGGTGAACGAGGGGCCGTTTTATGTTCCCTTTGCGGACTATCAACCCTCCGGGCACGCCTGGCGTTACGTGTTCGTGGACGTGTTCGGCGACATGGTGCGGCCCTATGTGAACACGGTGGTGGTGGCGCTGGCGAGTTCGGTGCTGGCGCTGGTGTTCGGGGGCACGGCGGCGTATGGGCTCACACGGTTTCGGTACCGGCCGCGCTTGGTGCTGGTTTTTTTGTTCATCGGACTGGTGGCGCTCATCATGGTGGGCTCAGGGCTCGGCCTGCCCCTCCTCTTACTTCTTGCTGTCGCTGCCGCTATTTTCTTCCTGGCACTCAAACCGCTCTCGAGGCGCTTTCCGGCTTCGGCGGGCAACAACGACATCGCTTTCTGGCTCATCTCGCAGCGCATTTTGCCGCCCGTGGCCGTGGTCATTCCCATTTACATCATGTTTCAGCAGGTGGGCTTGCTCGACACGAGAGCGGCCCTCATCATCACCTACATGGCGGTGAACTTGCCCATTGTCGTGTGGCTGATGCGGGACTACTTCGTGAGCATTCCTTTGGAGTTGGAGGAGTCGGCCCGCGTAGACGGCGCTTCGCCCTACCGAGTTTTTTGGTCCATCGTGTTGCCCCTCGCCACGCCGGGACTCGTCGCGACGTTTTTGTTCGTGCTGGTGTTCGCCTGGAACGAGTACCTGTTGTCGCTCTTTTTATCCAAGGCCGACGCGCAAACGATGCCGCTCCTCGTCGCCGCGCAAAACGCGACGCGCGGGCCGCAGTGGTGGTACATGAGCGTGTACATCCTCATCATGATTATTCCGGTGATTATCTTGGCGATTGTTTTAGAGCGTTACATCTCGCGCGGCCTGCTGGTCGGCGCGGTGAAGGGGTGAGGGTGAAGGAAACCGTCGTCCACCTGCGGCCGGAACTCTTCGGGGAGCGTGAGCGCGTACTGCTCGAGCACCCACTTTTCACCGCCTCGACTTTTCGCTTTGGGAGCGGCGTGGCGGCGTTGCGGCTCGAGAACAAGTCCGGTGACATCGTCATGCTGCCCTTTCAAGGCCAGCAAGTCTGGTCGGCGAGCTTCGGCGGGCGCGAGTTGACGATGAAGAGCATGTTCGAGGAGCCGAGGGAAACTCGCGACTACCTCCAAACCTACGGCGGCTTTCTCATCCACTGCGGCGTCACCGCGATGGGCGTGCCGGGTGCGGGCGACACGCATCCCTTGCACGGCGAGTTGCCCAACGCGCCGTATCAGCAAGCTTATCTATTCCTCGGCGAGGACGAGCGCGGAGCGTATTTAGGGCTCGGCGGGCGTTACCGGCACACGGTCGCCTTCAGCAGCAATTACTTAGCTGAGCCTCGAGTCAAACTCTACGCGAACAGCAGTCTCATCTCGGCCTCCCTCAGCGTCACCAACCTCAAAGCCACGCCGATGGAACTGATGTACCTGGCGCACATCAACTTTCGGCCCGTTGACCACGGGCGGCTCGTCTACAGCGCCAAAACCGACCCCGAACACGTGCGCGTCAGAAAAAGTATTCCCTCGCACGTGACGCCCGAACCGGGCTACGCTGAATTTTTGGAAGAATTGTCGCAACACCCCGAAAAGCATCACGTCCTAGCGCCCGGCCTCGCCTTCGACCCCGAGGTGGTATTTTTTATCGACTATTCGACCGACGAAGACGGCTGGGCGCACACCCTGCAGCTTCACCCGGACGGCGCGGCCGACTACGTGCGCCACCGGCCCGAACAGTTGGACACGGGCGTGCGCTGGATTTGTAGAACACCCGACCAGGACGCGCTCGGCATGATAGACCCGGCGACCGCCGAGCCGGAGGGCTACAGCGCCGAAAAGGACAAGGGCAACTTGAAAACGGTCGCTCCCAGAGGCGTTTGGCGCTGCGAGTATGAGATGGGCGCGCTGAACGCGCTCGAGGCCCAAAAAATAACCCAGCACATCGAGCACGTCACCGGAGGAGAAAACCGTGGCTGACTTCGAAACCCAAACGCCCCGCAACCGCCTTATCGGCACCCCGCCCAAAGTCGGTATCCGCCCCGCCATCGACGGGCGCTTGGGCGGCGTGCGGGAATCGCTGGAAGACCAGACGATGGCGCTGGCCGAGGCCGTCGCCGACCTCATTACTCAAAACCTGCAGCACGCCGACGGCCTAGAAGTCGAGTGCGTCGTCGCCGACAGCACCATCGGCGGGGTGGCCGAGGCGGCGCGCTGCGCCGAGAAGTTCGCCCGCGCGGGCGTCGGCGTGTCCATCACCGTGACGCCCTGCTGGTGTTACGGCTCGGAGACGATGGACATGAGTCCGCTGCTGCCCAAAGCGGTGTGGGGCTTCAACGGCACCGAACGCCCCGGCGCGGTCTACTTAGCGGCGGTGATGGCGGCGCACGCGCAAAAGGGGCTGCCGGCCTTCAGCATCTACGGGCGTGAGGTGCAGGACGCGGGTGACACGAGCATTCCCGAGGACGTACAGCAAAAACTGTTGCAGTTCACCAGGGCTGCGCTGGCGGTGGCGACGCTGCGCGGCAGAAGTTACCTGTCGGTGGGCGGCGTGTCGATGGGCATCATGGGCTCGCTGGTAGACCCCGACTTTTTCGAGGCTTATCTGGGAATGCGCGTCGAAACGCTCGACATGAGCGAGGTGGCGCGGCGCGTGGAGCAAGGTATCTTCGACCCGGAGGAATTCGGGCGGGCGCTCGAGTGGACGAACCGTTACTGCGCCGAGGGCGAAGATTACAATCCACCTGGGCAACAGCAGAGCCGCGCGGCCAAAGACGAAACCTGGGCGACGAGCGTCAAAATGGCCCTTATTATGCGCGACCTGATGGTCGGCAATCCCGCGCTCGCCAAGCTGGGCTACGGCGAAGAGGCGCTGGGCCACAACGCCATTGCGGCAGGCTTTCAGGGCCAGCGGCAGTGGACGGACTTCCGGCCCAACGGTGACTTTATGGAGGCGATTTTAACGAGTTCGTTCGACTGGAACGGTATTCGCCAGCCCTACATGGTGGCGACCGAGAACGACGCCCTGAACGGCGTGACGATGCTGTTCGGGCACCTGCTTACCAACAGCGCCCAGATTTTCGCCGACGTGCGCACCCACTGGAGCCCGGAAGCAGTCGAACGAGTTACCGGACATAAGTTGACTGGCCGTGCCGAGGGCGGCTTGTTGCACCTCATCAACTCCGGCCCGGCGGCGCTCGACGGCACCGGGCAGCAGGAACGGGACGGCCAGCCCGCCATGAAACCGTACTGGGACATCACGCCCGAGGAGGCGACGCGCTGTTTGGAGGCGACGACCTGGCACGCCGGGATGCTCGAGTACTTTCGGGGCGGCGGCTGGTCGACGCGCTTCGTCACGAAGGGCGACATGCCCGTCACCATGACGCGCCTCAACTTAGTCAAAGGCCTCGGCCCGGCGCTGCAAATTGCCGAGGGGTACACCGTAGACCTCCCCGAAGAAGTTCACAAAACCCTGGACGAACGCACCAACCCGACCTGGCCGACGACCTGGTTCGCCCCGAATTTGACCGGTAGCGGCCCTTTCCGCGACGCCTACAGCGTGATGGCGGCCTGGGGTGCCAACCACGGCGCACTTGCCTACGGGCATATCGGCAGCGACTTGGTAACTCTGGCCTCGCTGCTGCGGATTCCGGTCTACATGCACAACGTCCCCGAAAAGAACTTGTTCAGGCCCCACGCCTGGCACAGCTTCGGCACCGCCGACCCGGAAGGCGCGGACTTCCGGGCGTGTGCGGCGTTCGGGCCGCTTTACGGGACGTACTGACTCGGCTTATGCGAGTCGGCTTGTGGCGAGTGGCTTTTAGCTCGTAGAAAAACCACAAGCTACTGGCTGCTCTACTCGATTAAACTAACCGGAAAGGAGGCTCTTATGGCAGTCGCATTAACCAGGTACCGCTTCAGCGTCGCGGAGTATCACCAGATGGTCGAAGCGGGGGTGTTCAATGAGGACGATCCTGTAGAACTCATCGAAGGAGAGATTGTCGAGATGGCACCGATAGGCAGTCGGCACGCGGCGTGCGTCAAAAAACTCAATCAGTTGTTCACGAACGCTCTAGGCGAGCGAGTCATCGTCAGTGTCCAAGACCCCATCGGCATAGCGAACAGCGAGCCCGAGCCTGATTTAGCCTTGCTGCGTCCCCGCGACCACTTTTACGCCGAACGGCATCCGGGGCCGGAGGACGTGCTGCTCGTCGTGGAAGTCGCCGACAGTTCGCTCGAGTATGACCGCCAGGTCAAAATGCCGCTCTACGCACGTTCTAACATCCCGGAAGCGTGGCTGGTCGACCTCGGCAACGACGAAGTCGTAATTTACCGCGAACCTTCTCCCAAAGGCTACGGGTCGATGCAAACTTACAGCGCCGGTGACGAAGTTTCAGTTTCTGGTTTCGACCTTACGGTGCGCGTGGCCGACGTGCTGCTGCGCTCGAGCTAACCCCCTCCGCGCCTCTTTTCGGAAGGTACCGAAGTGTCTGACTACATCAAGGAGATTCGCGAACTAGTCGGGCACCGCCCCCTCATCCTGACAAGCGCCATGATTCTTATTCTCAACGACCAGGAGCAACTGCTCCTGCAACGCCGCGCCGGAACGGGGGCGTGGCACGTCCCCGGCGGGTATCTGGAGCCCGGCGAAAAGATAGAAGACACCGCCCGCCGGGAAGCTAAGGAGGAAACCAACCTGAAAATTGGCGAGCTAGCGCTATTGGGCGTTTTTTCGGGGCCGGAGTTTCACTGGTTTGCACCCAACGGTGACGAGGTTTACAACGTCACGGTGGCGTATGTGACCAGGGATTTCAGTGGCGAACCTCGAGCCGACGGTGATGAGGGAACAAGTGTAGCCTTCTTCGACTTGGAGAACTTGCCGGAAAACCTTGGGCCACCCGCACGACCTGTTCTCGCGACATTTTTAAAAAGTTAGGAGTGTGAGATGAAGCTTCCGTCCCAAATGCGCGCCCTCGTCCTCTCCGGCACCGGCCCTCAACACTTGTCGGTGCGTACCGTGCCGACGCCCACACCCGGCCCGAGGCAACTCTTAGCGAGAGTCGACGCGGCGGGCATCTGCACCAGCCTCATCAAACTTATTGCCCAAGGGCCGGAGCACAGCTACCTGTACGGCTGGGACGTGACGCGACACCCGCTGATTCTCGGCGACGAGGGCGCGGTCACGCTCGTGCAAACTGGGGAGGAGCTGAAAAACGACTTTGAAGCCGGCTCGCGCTACGTCGTCCAGCCCGCCGTCGACCACGCGCCCGTCAATCACCGCGAGCGTTACCGAAACGTCGAAAGCGTTCACAAGCTCGCCGTCGGTTACACGCTGGCGGGGCATTTGGCCGAGTATATTTTAGTTACCGAGGAAGTTTTAGAAGCGGGTTGCTTGTTGCCGCTGCCGGACGGGCTCGCGTCGGCCCACGCGGCCATGAGCGAGCCGCTGTCGTGCGTGGTCTCGAGCCAGGACCACCACCTGCACCTGCGTCAAGCGAACCTGCAAGCGCCTCGAGAGGTCTTCAAAGGCCTCAAACCCGGCGGCGTCACGGTCATTGTCGGCGCGGGCGCGATGGGGCGGATGCACGTGGACGTGGCGCTTCTGTACCGGCCCCGAGTCGTTGTCGTGACGGACTTTCTCGAGTCCCGGCTGGCCCGCGTCCGCACGCTCTTTGCTGCCAAAGCGGCGGCGCAGGGCACAATCCTCCACACAGTTCAGGGTGGGGGAGAGGTGCGCGCCCTCCTCGACCGGCTGACCGACCACCGCGGGGCCGACGACGTGATTGTTGCGGTCGGCTCGCCGGAAGCCGCTCGAGCGGCGCAAATGTACGGCGGGCGGGGCAGCGTCTTGAACCTGTTCGGCGGTTTTACGTCTTCTGACCGCACCGTGGCGCTCGACGGCAACATCGTTCACTACTCCGAAACCGTCGTCACCGGCTCGTCGGGCGGCTCGCCTTGGGACGTGGCGCGGACGCTTGCGCTGCTGGAAGAAGGCGCTTTGGAAGTCGCCGGGCACATCGCCGCCGTCGGCGACTTGGACCACGCGCCGGAGTTGTTGGGGCGCGTCGAGCGGCAGGAAATGGACGGCAAGGCGGTCGTCTATCCGCACCGCCGGAGTGAACGGGTGCTTACTGTCGATGATTGGAGCCTCGAGGACGAGCGAGCGTATTTGGAAGCAGTTCGCAGTTGAGAGACGCAACACCCGCAAGCCAAAAAACCTTCGTCGGTTTCGGCTTCGGCGCGATTCAGGCGGGACTTTATCTTTACGAGGCGATGCGCTCGAGAAACTTTGACCGCCTCGTCGTGGTCTACCGTCGGCCCGAGGTGATAGAGCGAATCCGGGCGGCAGGCGGTTATTTTTCACTCAACATCGCCTACGCGGACGGAGTCGAAACGGTGCGCGTCGGCCCGGTCGAAATGCTTGACGTGAACGTACCCGCCGACCGCGAACGCATTGTCAAAGCTGTGGCGGAGGCTTCGGAACTGGCGACGGCACTCTCGAGCGTAAACGATTACGTGAGCGACGGCCCCGCGAGCGTCCATCGCCTGATTGCCGAGGGGTTGAAGTGTAAGGTCAAGCAGGGCGGGCCTCGAGCGCTTCTCTACACCTCGGAAAATCATACCGAAGCGGCGGAAATCCTAGAAAAAGCTGTTTCAGCCAAGTTGTCTGAGGAAGAGCGTGCGGCGGCGTCGCGCTCGAGCCGCTTTGTGAACACCGTCATCGGCAAGATGAGCCGGGTGGTTCAAGATGCAGACGAGTTGAGGGCACTGGCGCTCGAGCCCGTCACACCCCGAGACACGCGCGCGTTTTTAGTCGAATCTTACCGGCACATCCTCGTCTCGAAAATGGCGTTTGCAGACGGCGCAACCTTCAAATCAGGCTTCGACTTCGCCGAAAAAGCCGACCTAACGCCGTTCGAAGAGGCCAAGCTCTACGGCCACAACGCTACCCACGCGCTCGCGGCCTACCTCGGCGCGTTCGCGGGCGCGGTCTATATCGCCGACCTCAAAGTGCCGGGCTTTCTGCCTTTTTTGCGCGCGGCGGCCTTGGACGAGTCGGGCGCTGCGTTGCTGCGTAAACATCGCGGTAGCGACCCGATGTTCACCCCTGCAGGTTACCGTGACTTTATGGAAAGTTTGCTGGCGCGAATGTTGAACCCTCACCTGAACGACACCGTCGCGCGGGTCGGGCGCGACGCGCGGCGCAAGCTCGGTTGGAATGATAGGTTGATTGGCACGATGCGTTTGATTCTGGCGGCGGGCCTGGTGCCGCACCGGCACGCCCTCGGGGTAGCGGCGGCCCTGGCGAATCTGAACATGCGCCCCGAAACGCTTCTCGAGCTGTGGCCGGATGAAGCTGCGGAGGCTGAGCGGCGCACGATTCTGGCTTTCGTCAAGGCGGGTGCCGAGCACTTCGACGTCTGGCGCGGGGCGGACTTTCCGCCGCTCGAGCCCTTCTTTCAAAACCGACTGCGGAGGCAAAAATGACCCCTGAAACGCTGCGCGACAACCTCGTCACGCTGTCGCACGAGTTGGGTCGCGAAGCCCGCCAGTTCGCGCTTCTGGGCGAGGGCAATGTGAGTGTGCGTTGCGGCGACGGCACCTTTTGGGTCAAGGCGTCGGGGAGTCGTTTGGAAACGCTTGATGCGTCGGGCGTCAGCCGGGTGCGGCTCGAGCCCGTTTTGAAGTTGCTCGAGCGCGCTACGCTGAGCGAGGCAGAGGTCGAAGCCGAACTCGTCGCGGCTCTGGTAGACAAAGGCCACAAAAAACCCTCGGTCGAGACATTCATGCACGCCCTTTGTTTGAGCGAGGGCGGCGCGGCGTGGGTGGGCCACACGCACCCGGTTTCAGTGAATCAAATCCTGTGCAGCGCCGCAGGAGCCGAGCCTTTTCGCCGCCACATTTTCCCGGATGCTATCGTCGTGTGCGGACTTCACCCGGCGGTAGTGCCTTACCTCGACCCCGGTTTCGCGCTCGCCAGGGCGGTGCGAGACGAGCTTCAGCGCTTCAAAACCGAATACGGTCAGCCGCCTAAACTGCTGCTCATGGAAAACCACGGCGTGGTCGCGCTGGGGCAAAACGAGGCGGAGGTTTTGAACATTCACCTCATGGCGGACAAGTGGGCGAAAACGCTGCTCGGCACCTACGCACTGGGCGGGCCGAAGTTTTTGCCCGATGAGGAGGCCGCGCGCATCGACAACCGTTTGGACGAGCACTATAGGCGGCTCGAGCTGGTCAAGGGGCGGTGTGAGTAAAGCGAACTTCAGCGCCGTAAACTTTATCGCCGTGGATTTAGGCGCGTCGGGCGGGCGTGTGCTGCTGGGCCGTCTCGACGGCGCGCGCTTCGACTTAACAGAGTTGCACCGCTTCCCCAACGGTCCGGTGACGGTGTTGGGCAACCTGCACTGGGACGTGCTGGGGCTTTGGAAGGAAATCCTGACGGGCTTGCGCCGCTACGAAGGCGCGTCTCTCGCGGGCATAGGTGTGGACACCTGGGGCGTTGACTTCGCCCTGCTGGACGCCTCGGGCGCGCTCCTCGGCAACCCGCACCACTACCGCGACCGCCGCACCGACGGGGTGATGGAACGGGTTTTTGAAAAGGTTGGGAAAGACAAACTTTACGAGCGCACCGGCGTGCAGTTCATGCAAATCAACACGCTTTATCAGCTTTACAGTATGCGCTTGCAGGGCGACCCCCGCCTGGACTGCGCTAGAACCCTGCTGCTGATGCCCGACCTGTTTCACTACTGGCTCACCGGGCGCAAAGTGGGCGAGTACACCATCGCCTCGACAAGTCAGTTGTTGGACGCGCGGCGTCGCAGTTGGGATGTGGAAACGCTCGAGGATTTGTCACTTCCCAACATTTTCCCCGACCTGGTGCAGCCGGGCACCGTCATCGGGCCGCTCTCAAACAGCGTTGCCGACGAGGTGGGACTTACCGGCGCGGTTCCCGTCATCGCCACCGGCTCCCACGACACCGCCAGCGCCGTGGCGGCGATTCCCGATTTAGACGAAAACAGCGTGTTCATCAGCAGCGGCACCTGGAGTTTGATGGGCGTCGAGACGGCCGAGCCCGTGCTGAGCGAAGCTGCTCGAGCCCTGGACGTGACCAACGAGGGCGGCGTGGGGGGTACGGTTCGGCTCTTAAAGAACGTCGCCGGGCTGTGGCTGCTGCAAGAAAGCCGCCGCCAGTGGCAGCACGAGGGCCGGGATTACGGCTGGGACGAGTTGCTCGAGGTTGCCGCCCGCGCCGAACCTTTTCGCAGTTTTGTGGACCCCGGTGCCGAAACCTTTTTGAGTCCCGGCGACATGCCGGGGGCGGTTCGCGCCGCTTGCCGCCGCACGGGGCAACCCGAGCCGGACGGTGTCGGGGCGACGGTGCGCTGCTGTTTGGAGAGTCTGGCGCTGAAATACCGTTCGGTTTTGGAGGGGCTCGAGGATTTGTTGGAGCGCCGCCTGGACAAAATCTACATCGTCGGCGGCGGCAGCCGGAACCATCTCTTGAACCAGTTCACCGCCGACGCTTGCCGGCGCGAGGTCGTCGCCGGGCCGGTCGAGGCGACGGCGCTCGGCAACTTGCTGGTGCAAACCGTAGCAACCGGATACATCAGCGATATAGCGGCGGGGCGGCGCGCGGTCGCCGCGTCGGTCACGCGGCGACGCTACGAGCCCGAACACGGTGAAGCGTGGGAGAATGCTTACGAGCGGTTTCAGAGGTTGTTTGCAGGAGAAACGTGAGGCTCGAGCCTAAGCTGCCTGCTCAAGAAGCGTCGGGCCGGCGAAACCGGGCGCTCAAAAAAACTCTTTCACCCGTCTCGTCGTTCAGAAAAGCCGCCACTTTGCCGCCGTCTTCGCTCAAAGCAACAGTACCCTCGTAAGCGGTAAACGTCCGGTACGCCCGGCCGTCTTTGAGCAGCGTCAGCGTAAGCGGGTAGGTGTCGGCGCTCAACAGGTAAACGGCCTCCGCGCCTGCGTCGGCAACGCCCTGAAACACGAACCGAAACTCAAAAGGTGCGTCTTGACGTGTTGTGAACCGAAAGCCGGCGGTCGTGACGGTAGCGTTTGCTAGGTCGTCCGAGCCGAAGCTGAGGTTTGCAGGCACCGCGCCCGTCAGCATCAGCTCGAGTACGGGCGCACTGTAGGGCGTTGCCGGAACAAAGGGGCGCGTCCCAAGTTGCCAGACGATGCTCGCCAAAAGCAAGGCGATGAGCAAACCCATCATCCCCTTGAATCCTACCTGTGCCTGCCTTGGTGCAACGGGGTGTAAACAAGTCGTGTTCATGTCCGACCTCCTGACCCCAAGGTTAGGCGCTCCAGGCGGTATAAATCAAAAGCGTCAGGCGATGGATACGGCTTCACCTATCGAACGTTTCGATAACACTTTTTGCGCTGCAGGGTCTACACTTGGGCATGAAGCTTCAGCAACTCCGGGCGTTTCTCGCGGTGCTCGACTCGAGCAGCTTTTCTGAGGCGGCCTTAGAACTCGGCACCGCGCAGTCCACGGTGAGTTATGCGGTGGCCGAGTTGGAGCGCGAACTCGGCGTCAAGCTCTTGGCGCGTGGCCGCTTCGGGGCCGAGCCGACCGAGGTGGGCTTGCGAGTCGCCGGCCACGCGCGGGCTATCTTCGCGCTCACCGACGCGGTTCAGCAAGAGGCCGACCTCACCAAGGGCCGCATCCAGGGCACGCTCAAAGTGGCGACCTTTCGCAGCGCCGCCGGAAAAATCCTCCCCAAAACGATTTCCCGCTTGAAAAAACTGCAGCCGGGCTTGAAGGTGCGACTGCTCGAGTTCGACAACGAACTTTCTCCCGGCGAGACGAAGCGGCAACTCGTGCGCGACCACCTCGCCGATATAGCGTTTATCGACTTGCTCGCCGACGAGGACGGCCTCATCGCCTGGGAGATTATGCGCGACCCCTACCGCGCGCTGCTCCACGTAAGCGACCCACGGGAAACCTTCCCCTGGTCGGAGGTCGGCAACGTCCCGCTCATCTTTTGCGACCACACGGCCTGCGGCAGCTACGTCAAACAGCACGCGCTGGCCCTGGGCTTCGAGGTCCAACCCGCTTACGATGTCAAGGAGGACTCCACCATCGTGCGCATGGTTTCTGAAGGCTTGGGCGTGGGCATGTTGCCCGAATTCGCCATCGACTCCCCGCCCGAGAACGTCAAAATCGTCCCCTTCGACCAATCCCTCGAGCGCCCCATCTACGTCGCTATTGCCCCCGGCAGCCTCAAAATTCCGGCGGTGCGGGCGTTTTTGAGCGTGCTCAAAACGCAGTTTCCGGAGAGTGAACTGCCGAGGCTCGAGCTGCAGCGCCGTATTCAACCTGTTTGAGCTAAACCTCGGTCGAGATTGCTCACCGTTACGGTTTTTTGACGGGGTATTACCCTCGGGGAGCCGCCTCGGTCAAGAACAGCGCGCCCGAACGTGCGGGCAAAGGCTCACCTCGAAATCCGGTCGTGGTGACCTCGAGTTCCAGCCCGCTCAGCGCGTCGCGGTAAGTTCCTGCTAACTCGGGACGTTGTAAAGCCAGCTTTAGGAAGGCAGGCTCTTCGCCGACGTTGAGCGCACCTAGCAATTTTTCGCCGTCCAACTCGCGCAAATAGACGTACAATCCCGCGGCGGCGTGAAGCGTTTCAAAGCTGCCGCGGCGCAGCGCCGGGTGCGCGTGGCGCAACTCGGCGAGCCGCTTCGTGTAGGCCAGCAGCGCACAGTTCCAGGTGTCCTCGCGCGCCCAGGGCAGCGCCTGGCGGCAGTCGGGGTCGTGCTTGCCGCTCAAGCCCAGTTCGTCGCCGTAGTAGATGCAGGGCGCGCCGGGAAAGGTGAACATGAAGAGCAGCGCCAGCCGCAACGCCGCTTCGTCGCCGCTCACGACGGTGAGGGCGCGGGGCGTGTCGTGGCTGCCGAGCAGGTTGAGTTGGGCCTCGGTAATCACTTGGGGGTGGTGGGTGAGCAGCGTTTCGACTTCGCGCGCGAATGCCTCGGCGTCCAGTTTAGGAATGTACTTGTAACCGCAGCGCAGAATCTCAGCCTCGTTAAGGCTCGTCGCGGTAAAGCCGAAGACGGCGCGGGTAAACTCGTAATTCATGACCGCGTCGAACTGGTCGCCCTGTAGCCAGCGCGCGGCGTCGGTCCAGATTTCGCCGACGATGTAGCACTCGGGGTTGACCGCGCGGCAGCGCCGCCGGAATTCTTGCCAAAAAGCGTCGTCGTCGATTTCGTTGGGCACGTCCAAACGCCAGCCGTCGATACCGAAATGGAGCCAGTACGTGCCTACCGTCCACAAGTATTCCCTAACCGCGTCCAACTCGGTGTTGAACTTCGGCAGCGCCGCCAAACCCCACCAGGCGTCGTAGCCCAGCGGGCCGCGGCCGTAGGCGTTCAGCGGGAACTTGCGCACGTGAAACCAGTCCAGGTAGGGGCTTTTGTCGCCGTTCTCCAAAATATCGTTGAACTGGAAAAAGCCGCGGCTGGCGTGGTTGAAGACGCCGTCCAGCACAACTTTCATGTCGCGGGCGTGGGCGCGCTCGAGCAGTTCGCGTAAAGCCCCGTTTCCGCCCAGGAGTGGGTCTACCCGAAAGTAGTCGTGCGTGTGGTAGCGGTGGTTCGAGGCTGACTGAAAAACCGGGTTGAAGTAAAGCGCGGTGACACCTAAGTCTTGCAGGTAGTCCAGCCGCTCCGCCACCCCGAGCAGGTCGCCGCCTTTGTAGCCGTGGACGGTAGGCGGGCTGTCCCAGCTTTCCAGGCCGTCGGGCTTGTACACGCGCTCGCTCTTGGCGAAACGGTCGGGGAAAATTTGATAAAAAACGGCGTCCCTCACCCACTCGGGGGTGTCTATGTCAGGTGTGTTGCTGGAAAGTTCAGGCGTCATGGCGGCTATTGTAACGATTAGAAGGTAATTAGCGTAAGCTACGCACACAGGCGTATTTAGCTGCATCATGGGCATGTTGTACATGTAAGGTTTGTAAAGGCGACTGCAACGCCCTTGTGACCGGCTACGGCAAGGGTGACGATTTCTCTTGCCATAATGATCTGATGACGAGGCCAAGCTCCGAAGTCCTGAACCGGCTCAACACTTATTTGCTCGAGCCGGTCAACTGCATCACGCACGGGCTTGGGGCCGTTTTCAGCGTGGTCGGCATGGTGGTTCTCGTGTTTCTCTCCTGGGGCCAGCCGCTTTACGTCGTCAGCTTCGCCGTTTATGGGCTGAGTTCGGTGCTGCTTTATTTGGCGAGCAGTCTTTACCACGGTCTCAAGGTCAATCCGCGGCGACGGCGGATGCTGCTGAGGCTCGACCACGTCGGGATTTACGCGCTCATCGCCGGAAGTTACACGCCTCTGGCCCTCCTCGTGCTCAAAAGCCACAGCCCGCTGCTCGGCTGGGCGTTTTTCTGGACGGTGTGGGGCTTGGCAACGCTCGGTATCGCCTTCAAACTGTGGTGGCTGGACGCTCCGGTGTGGCTCTCGACCGGTTTTTACCTGGCGCTGGGCTGGCTCGCGCTAGGCGTGATGCCCACACTTTTTCAAACCCTGAGTCCGGGCGGCTTGCTGCTGCTGTTCACGGGCGGCCTGCTCTACTCGGTCGGCGCGGTCGTGTTCGCGCTCGAGCGCCCCGACTTTTACCCCGGCGTGTTCGGCCACCACGAGCTGTGGCACCTGTTCGTGTTGGCGGGCGGGTCGTGCCACTACCTGCTGCTTCTCCTTTACCTCACGCCCAAATAGCGCTTGTTTGCAGCCTTACACTCTGCTACACTGCTGACAGCGTTGAGCAGGCATAGCTCGCCGACGCCCGCCAGAGAGCCCCAGTGACCAAGCTGAAAACCGGGGTCGGGATGAGCGAAGTGAAACGTCACCTGCAATTCTTGAAGGCGGCTTCAATCTTTAAGAATGCGCTGGAGAAGAACAGGGCGAGTTGTCGGCCATTCGTTTTTCGTGATTCGTAAAAGTTTTCACCGAAGAACGAGCGATGAAGAACGAACAACTCTTCCCCACTAGACCTCCCGGACCGCCGCTCCGACCCTGCGGCCAACAAAGCGCCCCACGACCGTGTTTCAGGTGGGGAACTGCGGTGGTACCGCGGGATAGCTGAAAGCGTCTCGTCCGCAAAGCCGGACGGGCTTTTTTGTGCCTCCGGCGAGGGAGGCGAGGGATGGACGAACAGTTACCCTTAAACTGGCGACGCAAAGAGGAGTTCGTGTTCCGGGCGGCCTGGCGGAGCAAGCGTGACGAGCGGCGTTCCTTGGCGGAGCGGGTGGCTTTGGAGAGTTTGGCGCAGGGCAAAGCGGTGCCTTTTATAGCTCAGCTCGAGCTTCAGGACACGCCCTTCAAAAACCGGCACGAGGGTTGGCACCACTACTTCATCTTGCAAACCATGACCTTTTTTAAGTCGTTCGGCGAGATGCTTGCCGGTGTCAAGTCGTTTCTGAAGCGCGACGCTTTAGACGCCGGCAGCTGGGAGATGATGTTCAGGGACGCGCCCGCCCCGGTTCGCCTCAGCAAAGCTCAGCGCGTCGCCCTTATCGACAGGTTCGTCAAAGGGGTAAAAGAATATCCATTCGAGGACGAAGTCGGGCGAGAGGTCTTCAGCGTTTTTCAGCCCTACGGCGACTACGCGCTGGACTTGAGCGTCGAGTACGTGGTGCTGCGCCCCGCCTTCGACAGCACGTTCGGGGCCGAAGACAATCCCATAAAAAGCCTGGTCGGTAAAAAATGCACCGTTCGGGGCCGGGCGTCCGCAGAAGAAAGCGAAGACGAGGACACAGACAAAAATACAGACGAGGCTGAAGAAGAGCCTCTGCTCGAGCTGGGCGAAGGCGTTCTCACGCTGGACGGCTACACGGTCCAGGTGGGCGAGTGGCAACACACCTTCGAGGAAAACGACGAGGTGTTCGAGAGCGTTGCGTTCGAAGAGGTCAACGTTTACTCGGAAGCGCTGAAGATGAGCATCTTCCTCGAGCCCGTCGACAAAGACGACCCCGACGAAGCTGCTCAAGACGAAGCTGCTCAAGACGAAACCCGGCAAGAAGACCGAGCCGACTCGGAAAGTGAGGGAAGCAATGCCTGAAGCCGTCCTGACTCGAGAGCTAGCCAAACAGTACGACCCCGTGACGGTCGAAGCCAAGTGGGTCGAGCGGTGGGTCGGCGAACCTTTCACCGCGGATGCAGAGAGCGACAAACCGCCCTTTTGCATCGTCATCCCGCCGCCCAACGTGACCGGCGACCTGCACCTCGGCCACGCCTTCGACAACACCCTCATCGACACGCTGATTCGCTTCAAAAGGATGCAAGGCTTCGAGGCGCTCTTTCAACCCGGCACCGACCACGCCGGCATTTCGACGCAGGTGCAGGTCGAAAAAGCCTTGCGCGCGGAGGGTTTGACCAAGCACGACCTCGGCCGCGAGGCGTTTTTGGAGCGGATGTGGGCCTGGAAAGAGAAGTACGGCGGCAGTATCCTGGGTCAGCTCCAGCGGCTCGGCATCTCCGCCGACTGGACGCGCACGCGCTTTACGATGGACGCACAGTTGTCCAAAGCAGTGCGCAAGCAGTTCGTCGAACTCTACCACCAGGGCCTCGTTTACCGCGGCGAGCGCATCGTGAATTGGGACCCGGTGAGCCAAACGACGCTCTCAGAACTCGAGGTCGACCGCGAGGAGCGGCCGGGCAAGCTTTACACGCTCTCCTACGAGCTTTCGGACGGCTCCAACATCCAAATCGCCACCGTGCGCCCCGAGACCATCTTCGCCGACCAGGCGATTGCGGTGCATCCCGAAGACGAGCGCTTTGCGAGTTTGGTGGGGATGCGCGCACGTATCCCGCTGACCGACCGCTTTATCCCGATTATCACCGACGAGGCCGTGGAAAAGGACTTCGGCACCGGCGCGCTCAAAATCACCCCGGCGCACGACCCGACCGACTTTGAAATAGGCGAGCGGCACGGTTTGGAACGGCCGAGCGTCATCGACCTGGACGCCAAGCTGACTTCTTCCCTGGTGCCGGAAGCGTTTAGAGGGTTGGACCGTTTCGAGGCTCGAGCCGCGGTGGTGGCAGCCTTGGCAGAGAAGGGGACGCTGCTCTCGAGCCAGGACTACACCGTTTCGTTGGGTTTGTCCGAGCGCACCGGAGAGCCGGTCGAGCCCATCGTTTCGCTCCAGTGGTTTTACGACACGGATACAGCGGCGAAGCGGATTTTGCAAGGTTTGGACGCGGGCGAAATCACCGTTCACCCCGAGCGCTATACCAAGGTCAACCGCGACTGGTTGGGACGTTTGCGGCCCTGGAACATCTCCCGTCAACTCTGGTGGGGCCACCAAATCCCGGCCTGGTACGACGCCGAGGGCAAGGTCTACGTGCCCGACCCGGAAAATCCGTACCTCGACTGTGCCGAAGACCCGCGCTACGCAAGCCTCGAGCTTACCCAAGACCCGGACGTGTTCGACACCTGGTTCAGCTCGAACCTCTGGCCCTTCTCGACCCTCGGCTGGCCCGATACCAGCGACCCGTTTTATAAAAAGTTCTACCCGACCTCGGTGCTCGTCACGGGCTACGACATCCTGTTCTTCTGGGTGGCGCGGATGGAGATTGCGGGGTACGAGTTCACCGACCGAGCACCCTTCGAAGACGTACTGCTCCACGGCCTGGTGTTGGACGAGCAAGGCCAGAAGATGTCGAAGTCCAAGGGCAACGGCGTCGACCCCGTAGAGGTCATCAACCAGTACGGCGCGGACGCGCTGCGCTTTGCGGCGACGCACATGTCGACCGGCGGGCAGGACATTCGCTGGGACGCGAGGCGCGTGGCGATGGGCCGGAACTTCAACAACAAGCTCTGGAACGCGACGCGCTTCGCGTTTATGAACCTGGACGGCGAAATAGACGAAGGTTCACCCGAAACCCTGCCCGACCGCTGGATTTTAAGCCGCTTGCAGCGCGCCACGCGCGAGGTGACGGCGCAGCTCGAGGCCTTCGACATAGGCGCGGCCAACCGGACGGTCTACGACTTCGTGTGGTCGGAGTTCTGCGACTGGTACTTAGAAGCCGCCAAACCGGGTTTGCGCGACGGCGACGCTCGAGCGCGCTTCGTCCTCAAAACGGTTCTTACCAGCATCCTCAAACTGCTGCACCCGTTCATCCCCTTCATCACCTCGGAGTTGTACGAGGCGCTGGGGCATGAGGAGCAGCTGGGCTGGGCAGCTTGGCCTGAGGCGAATGAACGTTTGTCGGACGAAGGGGCCGAACGCGACTTTGCGCGCTTGCAGGACGCGGTGGGTGCAGTGCGCAACTTACGCGCCGAAGCGGACCTGAGCCCGACGCAGAGCGTGCCGATTTTCGCCGCGGGCGCGGCGGCGGGCGTTTTGCAGGACAACCAGGCGGTGTTTGAAAGCCTGACCAGGGCCACCTTACTTGCCGAACAGCCCTTCGGCGCGGCGCTGTCGCAACCGCTGCCGGACTTGGAGCTTAAACTCCCCCTCGAGGGCCTCGTCGACATCGCTGAATGGCGTGCGCGGCAGGAAAAGCGGTTGCAGGAGGTACAGAAGAGCCTCACCGTCAGCCGGAAAAAACTCGGTAACGACAAGTTCGTCCAGAACGCACCCGCCGCGGTGGTCGAGGAGGAGCGGCGGCGCCTCGCGGAGGCGGAGGCGTTGACGGCGGGGCTCGAGGCGAGCCTGGCGCAGTTGGGCTAAAAAACGTGGGGACAGGTTCCGAACCTGCCCCCACCCCGTCGTACCGAGACTACAACGTGCCCGTCGTTGCCGTCCGGCGGTCAGGTTCGAGGCGGCGCTCGGCATTCCGGGAAACGCGGTTGTCGCTAGTTAAGTCGGGGCCGGTGCTCTGGCCCTCGGTCACGTGCTCGTCGAAGACGCCCGCGGGCTGCAAGGTGGATTTGAGTTGCGCTTTGAGCTGCGAGGCCGTCACCGCCGAGTGCAAAAATTTTCTACCCGAGCCTTCGGTAAAGCCTGGTCGTCAGTAGCCCGTGACTATGCTCGAGCCTCTTCACTGATTTTAAGTAACGCTCGAACAGGGGTGTGGGGTCGGCGAGTCGCCACGTTTGCAAGCCCGTCTGCCAACGAAAAAAAGCGTGCAGCGCCGCCAGGTAACCTTCCGCCCGCAGCCTGCGCCAGCCCGCGGGCGGCGTGGCGAAGTCCGCGTAGTACCACCACCCGCCCGCCTCGAGCGCTGCGGCCAGTCTGGGAACGAGGACTCCGAGCCCGTCTTCGTCGAAACAGTCCAGAAAGAACGCCGTCACGACAAGGTCATAACGAGCAGCGTCACCACCGGCAGAACCCAGCGCGAAGCTCACGGCGTCCCCGAGGAAAAACGTCACTCGAGACCTCTGCTGCGGGGTCAGCCTGTGGTGCGCCAACTCGACCATCTTCGGGCTCTGCTCGAGCACCGCGACCGAACAAGCCGGTTGCCGCGCCAACAGCGCACTCAAAAACCGCCCGTCGCCCTCACCCAAAACAAGGACGTTTTTCACTGGGGGCAACGCGTCCAGCAGCGCGGTGCGGGCGCGCATGAGTTGGGAGCCGAAGACGAGGAGCTCGAGATGTTCGTAAAACGGCGCGAGCCGGTCGTAGCCCTTTACAGAAGCGCTAGACACGAAACAAGAGGCACGCGAACGGCGTCAACAGCGCCGCGTCTGCCAGGGTGCGGAGCAGTTCTGCGGGCAGGCCGCGGCTGCGCTGCAGGGTCCACAGCAACAAAGTGCTCGAGGCCAGCGCCACGCCCAAAAGGGGCGGCAGCCACAGGCCTGTTGCAAAAGCAAGCACGCTCAAAGTCAACAGGGCGGGCTCGAGCAGCGTCCCCAACCGGGGCCAGGCGCGCGCCAGCGACACCTGCCCCTGCGCCGCGTCGGCATGGCGCTCCCACAGGGCGATGAGCAAACAGTTGAGGCTGCAGAGCGAGGCGAAGAGCAGCGTACCGACGAGCAGCGCCGCGCCGGGCGCTCTCGTCCATACGGGCAGCGTGACGCCGAGGGCGAACACGAGGCCGACCTGAACCTCTTTCGTCAAGACGAACCTGCCGGGTTTCGCCAGGTGAACGCCCAAGCCGTACAAAGCCACCGCACCGAGGACGACGAGGCCGAGGCTGGTGTCTTTAGGACTGAGCCCGACCAGCACCAGCGTCCCGTCGATACCCAGGCCGAGCCCCCAGAGCAGTGTGAACACGCCACGGTGCCGCGCGTGAAGCGCGTGCCGATAGGTGTGCGGTCGCCGCAAGTCCAGTTTGAAGCTGTCGAGCAGCCGGTCCCCCACGTAGACGAGCCACACGCTGAGGCCCAGGGCGAGCACAAAGTACGGCGTGAGCGTGACGCCGAAACTGTACGCGAACAGGACTTGCCAGGCCACCGCCACGGCGGGCGCGTCGAGCGACAGCGCGGTCGGCCAGGCCCACAGCGGCAGAGGCCCCACGGCTCGCGCCGAGCCGAGCTTCTGCACGGGACTTGCGACGGCTTTTGAGACTGAAGGCGAGACGGGGTGCTCGAGCACGCCTCGTTATACTCCTCCGGTCGGAGCGTTGCCAAGGGACGGCTTACCTTTGGGGGCAGGAGCCGGCTGCGGGTTCTCGAGGGGCGGCGGGAAGGAAGAAGCTAAGCGAAGACGAGCGTTTTTCTTGACAACCAAGCGGTGAGTCTGCCACCGATGGGTGCCGCCGCGTCCCAGCGAAACGTCAGGGTGGACAAACCCAAAAAGAGGACGCCGTACCCCAAAACGACGAGCAGAGGAACGAAGGCGGCGCTTGGGTGGCCCTCGAGACACACCCGAATCGCGTTCAAAAAATGATTAAAGGGCAGCGCATCCCGCAAGGTCTGTATCCAGATGGGCGCACCCTCTAAGCTGTAAAACGTTTCGGTAAGAAATAGCAGCGGCAGCGTGACGACGTTCGTGAGCGTGGCGACCCCCGACTCCTCGTTGCCTAAGTTGCCAATCATGAACCCCAAAAACGTGAATGCCACCATGCCGAGCGCCAGCACGACGAAGAGCATGGGCAAGCCCGCGATGTTGAACGGCACCTGGAGGATGACGAGCCCCGCGGCGAGCATAAACAGGGTACAACCGAGCGCGACGACGCTGCGCGCCAAAGCCAGCCGGACGATAAAGACGGGCGTGCGCACGGGCGTAATCCTGAGCAGCTTGTACACCCCGCGGTTGCGCTGCCCCAGCACGTCGAACGCCATCCCGTAAGCGATGTAAAAAAGCGCGCTTATCGCCAGCAGACCCGCGAGCAAGCGCGTGCGGTAGACGGGGTCGTCAAAAAAGAGGCTCATGACCGTCATCAGCCCGAGCGGGAAAAGGAGCGCCCAGCCGAGCGAGATGCGATCGCGCAGTGCCAGTTTGAGAAAGAGCTTGAAGCCCGTCATGCTAATTAGCCTCCGTGAGCAAAAGGTAGAGTTCGTCGAGCGTAGGGACGTTGTAACGGTTCAGCAGGGCTTCGGGCGTCCCCTCCGCCCTGACGCTGCCCCCGTCAATAAACACGATTCTGTGGGCAAGGTTGCGCACTTCCGTCATGTCGTGTGAGGTGAAAAGAACCGTCGTGCCCGCGTCCGCAAGGTCTCTGATAAGTTCGCGCACGTCCCGCTGCGCCCGCGGGTCTAGCGCGCTGGTGGGCTCGTCGAGAAAGACGAGTTGGGGCGCGTGAACGAGCGCGATGGCGATTGCCAGCCGCCGCTGCTGTCCGCCCGAAAGTTTCGAGGCTTGCGTGGTGGCAACGTCGAGCAAGGAAAAGCGCTTAAGCACCTCCTCGAGCACCCCCTTATCTCCAGCCAACCCGTAAAAAGAGGCAAACAGCGCGAGGTTGTCCAGCGTACTGAGCCCCGGAAAGAAGGGCGTGTTTTGCAACTGCGCGCCCGTCCCCTTACGCGCGTCGGCCAAGCTGCACGCCACGGTGCCGCCGTCGGGCTGGCGCACGCCCAGCATCATTTCCACAGTGGTCGTCTTACCCGCACCGTTGGGGCCGATGAGGGCGACGATTTCGCCCCGGTGGACGACCAAATCAACATCCCGCACCACGGTGCGTTGACCGTAGCGTTTGGTGAGGCCTCGAGCTTCGATGAGGTGTTTCACGCCTTCTCCTTCAGGGTTTCGTTCAGCGCTTTTAGTTCGGCCAAATCGGGTAACACGACGGGTATGGGGGGCAAATCCGGCAGGAGCTTTTTGAGTTCTCTGAGCATGTCCAAGTCGGCTTGAAGGTGGGCGCGCGAGTTCGCCATAACGATTTGAATATAGGGCGGCGCGTCGGGCGACTGCATTTTTAACTCTTCGCCCCGGTCGTTTTCAGCCAGTTCGGCCTCGAGCGCGTGAATCTGCTCGTCCACCGCCTCGATAACCTGCTGCTTGTCCACTTCGCTCACGAACATAAGCGCGGTGTAGAGCGTGCCCGGCATCACGCGGGGGCGTTTGTGCCAAGCCTCTAGTACCAAGGTTTGTAGCGCCTCCTTACCTGCCTCAGTGATTCGGTAAATAGCGCGGTTGCGGTGGCCCGTCGCCTCGGTGCGCGCCACCTCCACCCAGCCTTTTCGCGTCATCTTTTTAAGCGCATTGTAGATGGAGCCAGGCAGGATGTCCGCCCAGTAGTCGGCGTAGGTGAGTTGCAGGTACTGCTGGACGTCGTAGCCGTGCATGGGTTTGACGTTCAGAAAACCGAGCACAAATATCTCCGTGTTCATGCTTTCTCCTTAAACGTTGCTTAGTCAAGGTTGAGTAAATTGTAGTACGACTATCCTGATTTGTCAACAGACTGGAAAAGTTTTTCGCCGCAAAGGTTTATGCGGGTTCTTTTGATTTCCCGCCAACCCCATGTTTTAATGGCCTATGAGCACCCTGAACCCAAAACGAACCGTCGCCGAACTCAAAGACCTCCGCTCGTTCACCGCCGACGACAACGGCGCGCAGCGCGTGGCGTTTACGAAAACCTGGGCCGAGGCGAGGGCCTGGCTCAAACAGAAGCTTGACGACCTGCCCGTCGAAGTTCACACCGACGAAGCGGGCAACCTCTGGGCCACGATGACGGGCGAGTCGGACACGGCGCTCCTCATCGGCGGCCACATCGACAGCGTGCCGAACGGGGGTTGGCTGGACGGCAGTTTGAACACCCTCGCGGGCGTGGAAATCCTGCGGCGGCTGGCCGACGAGTACGGCGGCCAGCCGCCGGTCACGGTGCGTTTGGTGGACTGGGCCGACGAAGAGGGGGCGCGCTTCGGCAAGAGTTTGTTCGGCTCGTCGGCCTGCTCGGGCAACCTGGACATGGACGAGGCGAGGGGGCTTAGGGACAAGGACGGGGTTTCCTTGCCCGACGCCCTCAAAGAGCACGGCATCGACCTCGAGCGGGTCAAAGAGTCGGGTAAAGAACTGACTGGGGCGGGAGCTTATCTCGAGCTGCACGTCGAACAAGGCCCGGTGCTCCTCGATTTAGACTTACCTTTGGGCACGGTCCTGGGCACCTTCGGCGTCGAGCGGCACGCGATGACCTTTCACGGCCAAGCCGCGCACTCGGGCTCGACCCCGATGAACCGCCGCCGCGACGCTTTTTTGGCCGCCTCGAGAATGTCACCAGAGATTTACAACATCACCGACCGCCACGGCGGCGTCTGCACCATCGGCAGTTGCGTCACCAAACCCGGCATCGTCACGTCCGTGGTCGAAGAGTGCCGCATCACCCTCGACCAGCGCCACCTGGACGCGGACGCGCTCGCCGCCATGTTGCAAGAAGCGAAAGACGCCAGCGAGCGTTTTGCCGAAGAGGGCGACGTAACCGTTGACTGGGAACGCCTGTGGAGCATCGCCCCCGAACCGTTCGACGAAGACCTGTTGCGGATGTGCGACGAGGCGATTGAAGAAACCTGCGGTCAGCTTCACCGCCTGCCGAGCGGCCCGCTGCACGACGCCGCCGAGGTCGCCAAGGCGGGCGTGCCCACGGTGATGATGTTCGTGCAGAGCCTCCACGGCATCTCGCACAACAAAATCGAGGACACCAAAGAAGAGCACATCGAGATGTCGGTGACGGCGCTCGACAAGCTCGCTGAAAAGGCGATGGCCTGGCTTGCGGAGTGACCGGGTAGCTCAGTCCTCATATCACGCCGGCATTAAAGTACCGAGTATCGAGTAGAAAGTAAAAAAGAGAGTTGTCGGTCGTTCGTCAGCCGGACTCAGTCCTCGAGCCCCGGATGTTTCTGCTTGGCCTCGGACTTCTTAGCGTTCAGGGTAACGTCTTGGTTCAGGCCCAGTTCTTGCTGCTTCGCGGGTGAGGTTCCTTTCGGTGGTCGCCCGACGTGCAGGCGCACGCCGCGCCAGCTCAGTTTGAGGTCTTCGGGAAACGAGTGCGCGCCATGCTCGACGCCGAAGGCGCGCCAGCGGTTCGGCGGCACCTTGCCTTTTTGCGCCACGAACGCTTCGAACCGCGCCACCCAGGCGTCGAAGGCGGTCATGATTTCATCTTCTCGAATCATGTCTTCGGCCTGGTTGTCGCTGTAGGGCAGGTTCAGGCCGGTGTGCGCGTGCGTCCAGAGGTCGTCCGGCACTTCAATCCCACTGTACCGGCACTGCCACACCAAGGGTGCGTAAGCCTGGCGCATGTCGTCGAAAGGTTCTTCGTCGGGGTCGAAGTAGGACTTGTGGCGCAGCTTTTTGGGATACCCTTCCGCGTCCATCTCGTCCGCGCCCGCGTCCGAGTACAGGAAAAAGGCGGCGCTGCGGCCCTCGAGATGGTTCACGCTCAACTCGTCCCACTCGGGGCGGTGCTCCAGGGCCATCGCCTGCTCGGGATTTTTGAAACCGATGGTGTCGGGTTCAGGATTGCCGCCGTTGGCGCACACCAAGCGGTCGAACATCAGTTTGAGGTTGCTCGTCGGGCCGTACCAGTTTACGGGACCGATCATCGCCACGGCGTCGGCTAAGTCGAGGCGGCTGTACATTTCCAGGTCCCACATCAGGTCGGGCTCGCTTTTGCTGTTCGACTCGTAGCAGTTGCAGGGCCAGACGCAGAGCGCCATCGAGGTCGAGACGCAGGCGTTGCAGCTTTGAATCCGCGCCCGCCCCGCGACGTTGCCGAGGTCTTCGAGGTCGATTTCCCAGTCCTGCGGCAGCCGTTCGGCCATCCGCAACATCAGGGTGCGCGCTTTTGAGTCTACCCCCGGACAGTTGTACTGGCGGCGGTTCGAGCCGGCCACGAGCAGCACGCGAAAGGGTCGTTCCGTTACGGGCAAGTGTCCGTTGTCGTCGTTGGGTTGCACAGGTCCTCCAGAAAGCTGAATTTTTCTCAGCGTACAGGGCGGCAATGAGCGAAACTGTGACGGAAGCGGGCGCTGCAGGTGTTAAGCTCGGCTCGAGCATTCTCCCCAACACTTTCTCGAGAGGCAGTTTATGAGCGACCGGCAGGCAAGCCTAACCATCTGGGTACTCCTCATCATCGCCCTGGTCGTCAACGCGGCGGGCTTTTTTTTGAACTGGTACGACAAGTTCGCGTGGTTCGACAAGGTCGACCACGGCTTCACCACCTTCGCGCTGACGCTCTACCTGGGGTTTTACCTCGTCGGCAAGGTCTTGACCGGTTCGCAACGGCACCGCGTCCTGTTCGTCCTGGTCGTGGCAAGTTTGGGTTTGGCGGTCGGAACGGTCTGGGAATTCGCTGAGTGGGCTTATGACGAGGTGGTGCCCGGCGACAACATCAAGGGCAAGTTCGACACCATCACCGACCTGATGATGGACACGCTCGGAGCGCTGCTGGCGGGCGTGGCGTGTTTGGGGCTGGCTCGAGTCAAAACGTCTTAGGCTGTAAAGGGACCGGACTGCAACGAACACTGCCACTTCAGGCACTGCTTCCGCTCAATCGGCCGCCACGTCCGGCAACTCGCTTTCGACCTTGCGGGAGCGCGGCAGCAGATAGCCCGACAAGCCGCACAGCGCCTGAAAAAGCCCGGCCAGCACGAACATCAGCGCGTAACCGCGGCCGTCGCCCGTGCCTAGAAGAGGCGCGAGGGTTGCCCCGAGGTTGCCCTGCATAGCAGGCTCAAACACCTGGTCGGCGAGAACCCCCGACAACAGCAGGGCGAGCGGCGTCAGCGCGTTTGTGATAAGCGGCCTCACGGCGAGCACCCGGCCCTGCAGGTCGGGCTCGACCTTGCTCTGCCAGATGGCGAGGCTCGAGCCGCCGATGATGGGTGTGAGAAAGCCGGGCAAAAAACCCGCCAGCATCCACATGGCTAAGCTCTGTCCGAGCCCGAGCAGGCTGAACCCTAACAACCCGCTGAGAACAAGGCCGCCAAACACCCCGTGGACGCGCGGCCGCGGCCCGCCCCAGGCGGTCATCAGCAGCCCGCCGACGAACCAGCCCCCGCCGAAGATACTGTAGACGAGTCCGAGCGTAACGGTGTCCCCACCCGAGCGGGCCAGGATAAGGGGTGTGATGAGCGGCCCCACAAGGGAAGAAATGAAGCTCGAGCCTGCAAACACCAGCAGCAGGCCGAGCAAGCCGGGACGCTGCCGAATGTAGCCAAGACCGCCGAGCGAGCGCCGCCACAAGGGTTTTTCCTTTTCACGCCGTCCCTCTTCGCTCTCCGGGGGCCGCGGAATGGTGAGGGCGAGCGTTACGGAGACGGCAAACAAAAAGGTCGCCACGTCGACGAGCATGACCGCGCTAACACCTATAAGAGGCACGAGTGCACCCGCTAAAAGCGGCCCGCCCAGCCCACCGACGCCCTCACCCACCGTGCGCAAGCCGTTGGCTCGCCCTAAATGGGCTTTGGGGACGAGCAAACTCAAGCTCGCCGCTTGCGCGGGGAACTGAAAAGCCCGAAAAGCGCCCGCGACAGCCAGAAGGGGATAAATGGCCCAGACCGGACCCTTCAAGCCGATAAGAGCGAGGAGCGCAAACGTCGTAAAGGCTTGGCCGGTGTCGGCGAGGATCATCGCCCACTTGCGGTCAATCTGGTCTACGACCGCCCCGGCGAACGGGCCGATGAGAAAAGAAGGCAAAAAGTTGGCGAGTGCGGTAAGCGCTAACGGCGTAGCCTGCCCCGTCTCCTGAAACAGCCACACCCCGAGCGCAAAGGCGGTGAGGCTCGAGCCGAGCCCCGAAGCGGTCTGCGCCAACCACAGCCAAAAAAAGGTGCGGAGGCCGGGCTGCCGAAAAAGGGGGAGGTGCATTTCTTTCAGTTTACCTCTGCTGCTCAGCTCGTTTGGGCGCGCGTCAGGTAGAAGCTCGAGCGGCGCTTCCGCACTTCGCGGTGCAAGGCGGCCGAACCTTCTCGACTACGACGAGTTCAACCAGCGCCACCACCTCACCTTCGACACCACCTCACCTTCGACACCACCTCACCTTCGATACCTGCGCAGATGGCAGGCTCGCGCTCGAGGCTTTTTCAGTACCGACACTGCTTTTACCGACACTGCTTTTACCGGCGCTGTAAACTGGCGTATGGACAACGCGACAGACAACACGACGGGTACCGTGAAATGTACGAACTGCGGCACGAAAAACCGTTTGAAAACCCCACCCCCGGGTCAGCTGCCGGTCTGCGGCAAGTGCGGGCAAAGTTTGCCCTGGCTGGTGAACGCGACCGACGCCTCGTTCGCGGGCGAAGTCGACGCGGCCGTGCCGGTGCTGGTGGACTTTTGGGCACCCTGGTGCGGGCCGTGCCGAGTCGTCGCGCCCGTTTTGGAAGAGGTGTCCAGGGACTTGGCGGGCAAGCTCAAAGTCGTCAAGCTCAACGTGGACGAGCATCCTCTGACCTCGAGCCGCTACCGGGCGCGGAGCATCCCCATGTTGATGGTGTTTAAAAACGGCGCGGCGGTCGACACCTTCGTCGGCGCGCTGCCCAAGGGGCCGCTGCTGCAAAAGCTGCGCCCGCACTTGGCGTGAGCGAAGTCGTCGCGCTCTCGAGCCGCCTCGTCGCAATTCCCTCGGTGAGCCGCGACAGCAACGTGGGCGTCAGCGACGTTTTGCACGAGGTTCTGACGGAGCACGGTTTCGAGGTGGAACGGCTCACCTACCGCGACGACGAGGACGTGGAAAAAGTCAGCCTCGTCGCCAAGCGCGGGACGGGTCGCGGCGGTCTCGGCTTTTTCTCACACTCGGACGTGGTGCCCGCCGACGAGACCTTGTGGCGTCCGTTCCATCCGGTTGTAAGGGGCGGCAGACTTTACGGGCGCGGCAGCTGCGACATGAAAGGCCCGCTCGCCGCGACGCTGCTGGCGGCGGCGAGCGTCGAGGTGGGCAAGCTTAAAAAACCTCTTTACCTCGTCGTGACCGCCGACGAGGAAAACGGCTTCGGCGGCGCGAAAAAGTTGCTCGAGTCTCGGCTTTTCAAGGACCACGGCTGGCCCGGCTTGGGCGTCGTCGCCGAGCCGACCGAGCTGCAGCCCGTTTACGCGCACAAGGGCGGCTACCACGTTTTCGTCACCGCGCACGGCGCGGCGGCCCACACCAGCACCGACAAGGGCGTGTCGGCCAACTTCCTCATCGCGCCGTTTTTGGCCGAGATGGCCGAGCTGCGAGACGTCTTCATGAGCGACGCGCGTTTTCAAGACGACGAGTTCGACCCGCCCACCAACGGCTTCAACCTCACCCTCGACGACAACGACTGCGCCAAAAACGTGACCGCCGCCAAAACGGTCGCCACGCTCAACTTCCGCTCGATGCCGCGGGGAAACGCGGCGGAGGTGGTCGACGTCATCACCCGAAAGGCCCAAGCTTACGGTTTTGAAGTGACGCACAGCGGTTACGAGGCCTTCTACACGCCGCCGGACGCTGAGGTCGTGAAGCTCGCGTTGAGAGCGACGGGCGCGCCTCGAGCCCTCACCGTGCCCTACGGCACCGACGCGCTCGTGCTGCACGAACAGCTGCCGCTCGTCGTGCTCGGGCCGGGCAGCGTTCAGCAGGCGCACACGGTGAACGAGTTCGTCGAGGTCGCGCAGTTGGAGCGCGCGCAGGCCGTTTATAAAAAGATGATTGAGGACTACTGCTGTGTTGGGCTGGGGAGTAGGGAAGAGCGGGCGTAGAGTCACAAGCTTTTACGCTCCTACTCCACCCCGCTACCCGTACAAGCCGACCCCCGCAGCGCGCTATGATGGACGGCGATGAGCGAACCCCTCTGGCACGACGCCTTTTACCGGTTTGTGCGGGTCGAGGACCCCGCCGAGGTCGCCATGAGGCTCGAGGCGCTGTGCAGCGAGGCCGGAGTTTTGGGTACCCTTCTCGTCGCCACCGAAGGCGTCAACGGGATGCTCGTCGGGACCGCCGCGGGCTTGGCGCGGGTGCGGGCGGCGTTGGCGCGGGACGCGCGCTTTGCCGGAATGTTTTACAAGCGCACGTCCACGTCTAAAATGCCTTTCGGACGTCTCAAAGTCAAGGTCAAACGCGAACTCGTCCCGCTCGGGGTGGAGGGTGTCGCCGTGAGCCCCGCTGCCGCCGCCGCGGCCGACCTGTCGCCGTCCGAGTGGCGGGCGCTGTTGGCACGGGACGACGTGGTGATTATCGACAACCGCAACAGCTTCGAACACGCCCTGGGCCACTTCAAGGGGGCCGTCGACCCCGGCGTGACCAACTTTCGGGCGTTCGCGGCCTACGCGTCGGCACACCTGTCCGAGTGGCAGGACAAAAAGGTCGCCATGTACTGTACCGGCGGCGTCCGCTGTGAAAAGTCGAGCGCCTGGCTGCGCGGTCTGGGCCTGGAGGTGTACCAGTTGCGCGGCGGCATCCTCGAGTATTTCGCCGCCACCCCCGACGCCGAACGGGACTTTGTCGGCGAGTGCTTCGTCTTCGACGACCGTGTGGCGCTTGCTACGAACCTGCGAGAAACCACCAAAACACGTGAAGAGGTTGACGCGCTGTGCGGGGCGGCTCGAGAAACCCACTCGACCTCTTAAGAGCTGCCCCCACCAACATTTCGTAGCTTTCTTGCTTCCTGTTTCTCACTTCCAGTCCTACAACAAGCACCGTGCAGACTGGAACCTCAACCCGACCTAAAGCACCCTCTCCGCCACCTCGACCCGCAGCAGCGAGCGGACGTGCTCGATGTGGCTGAAAATCGTCGCCTGGGGCGAGCCCGCGAACAGCAGGCCCACCGCGGCGTTCTCGAGCGTGAGCATGAGTGAGCCCGAATCACCCCCGGCGGACATGGGCGTGGTGACGACCTGGTCGGTAAAGCGCCCCACCCGGCCCACGCCGTAGTTCACGTCGACGGTCGCGTCGGTAACGGTGACGCGGCCGGTCGTAAAGTGCGTGGTGCGGCCGGTTTTTTTCAAAACCGCGCCGACCGTGACCTGGTCCCGCGGTTGCCAGCCGCGTACAAAGCCGCTCCAGTACACCTCGCGGCTCAGGTCGGCGAAGTCGCCCTCGGCGACGGCGGCGTCGACCAAGTTGCGGTGTTCTTCGAGCGGTTTGGCGGGGGTCAGGTCGATGGGCACGTAACGGCTCAGCCGCGCGACGATGTCGGCCGGGTTGACGCCGCCGTCGAACGGGCCGGGTTGCAAGACGGGGTCGCCGAGGGTGGCCGCGTTGGTGTTGGCGAGCACGTGGTTGTTCGACAGGATGTAATACTTGCCCGGCACCCCGACGCCGTGGCGGGGCGGGCTCGAGCCGCTTCCCGGCAACAGGTCGTACACGCAGGTCGCCGCCGTGCCCGCGGTGATGCCGAAGTGCCCGACGCTGTAGCCCCCCTTGACCGGCCGCAGCCGTGTGGCGAGGGTGTGAACCCCGACGCCCAAGGGGTTGCCCCTCATCCCCGCAAACGGATAGCCGATGGCCAGCACGTCGGTCGGCAGGTCGGCCAGCTTGGTCGGCACGAGGTCGGCCTTAGCGAGCAGCGTCTTGGGCAGTTTTTGCGTGACGAGGACGATCAGGGCCGCTTTGCCGGTCGGCTCCCCCTTCGTCCACTTCACCCCGACGCCGAGCCCGACGACGTTCGGGTAGAGCGCGACCGGGCTCAAGACTTGTGGCCGCATTTCGACGACGGCCTCGGACAGTTCAGCCTGAGCCGTGGCCGACAGGCTCATCTTTTTAGGGTCGAGGTTCATTTCAGCCCCTGAGCCTGCACCGCTTGCGCCTGCACCACGCCGACTTCCTCGACGTCGCAGGGGTAAGAACCTACCGTTTTGGGAACGAGTTCGTCGGGTTTAAGGTCCGCGCTCGAGACCTTGCGGCTCACCAAAACCTTGACGACGGTTTGTCCCGCCCGCTCCCCGACCCCCACGCCGACCACGTTGGGCAACCGCAGCAGCGCGGCCCGGTGGGCGGCGACGATTTTCCGAACCTCTTCCACGCTTTTCCTCTCCCGTCCGGCGATGGCGTTGCAGAGACAGGGACGTTCTGCAAAAATTAGGACGTTTCCCAGTTTACCCCGTCACACGGATTCCGGTACTGCGCCGACTAAACCCAGCAGGCGTTTTTCCGCGCCTACTGGGGTCCCTATTTTTTTCTCGTTCCGGTCAGGTTAATCGAAAGTATCGACTCGAAAGGGCACAAGTCTCTGGAACGTCAGACCGTCGTGTTTGGCGGTTGTGCGGGGCGGCGCTGGGGAAGCTCGAGCCGTTGCCGACTTTTTACCCTGATGGTCGGTCTTGAATAGGCCTCTTTTGTCAAGTCCGTTTGAAAAGCGATGTTTGTCGGTCGTGTGGTTGCTCAGTTGCTGCTCAACAGGACAAGTCTAAGGGTCAAGCCGAGCTACCGTCGGTCCTCGCGGCGGCGCAGGGGGTGGGGTTGGCCGTTTTCTTCCAACCACGCCAGCAACGCCTGCAAACTTGCCCGCACCAGCCCGACGGAGGAGTCCGCCGCGCCGTAGTACAGGTTCAGGGTGTCGCCGTCGCCCGAAACCGTGTAGCCGCACGGAAACACGACGTGGTCGACGTCGCCGACGCGCTCGAACGGTTCTTGCGGGCCGAACACCCACGGCGCGGAGCGCAGCAGCAGCTGACCGGGGTCGTCCAAGTCAAACAGGGCCAAACCGTTGCGGTAGAGCACCCCGCCGCCGGTTCGCTTGACGCCGTGGTAGACGAGCAGCCAGCCCCGTTCAGTTTCGATGGGCGGCGCTGACAAGCCCACCTTGACGCCGTCCCACCAGGGGCCGCGCCGAGCTTCTAAGATGCAGCGGCTCTGGCCCCAATTTCTCAGGTCGGGTGAACTTGACAAAAACATGTGCGCGCCTATCGAGGTGACCGGGCGGTGAATCGCCCACCAGCGCCCGTCGATTTGCCGCGGGAACAGCGCGGCGTCTTTGTCTTCGGGGGGGAAAACGAGACCGCAGCGCTCGAAGCTGTGAAAGTCCTCGGTTAAAGCCAGCGCCACGCCCGGCCCGCGGTGCGAGTAAGCCGTGTAAAGTACGCCGTAGCGGTCCTGGTCGGGCAGGTAGGTGATGCGCGGGTCCTCGACGCCCCACTCTTCCTCGGGGTGGTGCGGGTGCGGCGCGAAGGTCGGTTTCGGGTCGATGGTCCAGCCGTCCACGCCGTTTGCTGAACGCGCCGCGCACAGGTGCGACAAGCCGCGCATGTCCTCGACGCGCACCAGCAGCAGCGTCGTGCCGTCGCGCAGCCGGGTCGCGCCGGGGTTGAACACCGTGTTGGCCGGGTAGGGCCACATCTCGGCGGTGAGGATGGGGTTTTCGGGGACGCGTTCGAACAGGTCGGTCGGGCGCTCGAGGGTCTGTATCATTCTCCCAGGATGCCCCTATACACGTCCAAATAACTGTGAGCCATTTGACACACGTCGAAGCGGGTTTGGGCGTGGGCGCGCACCTCGGCGCGGTTTAAGCCCGGCACCCGTGCCAGCGCAGCCTCAGCCGCGGCTGAGCTTTTCACGGCAAACCCGGTGACGCCCTCGTCCACGACTTCCGGCACCGAGCCGCGAGCGGTCGCCACCACCGGCGTGCCGCAGGCCATCGCCTCGACCATCGACAAACCGAAGGGCTCGTCGAAGTTGATGAGGTGCAGCAGCGCGTAGGCTCCGCCCAGCAGCGCGTCCCGCTCTCGCGGCCCCACCGAGCCCAGGTACTCTATGTCCGGCCCGAGGTGCGGCTCGACCTCAGATTCGAAATACTGTTCGTCCTGGACGATGCCGGCGAGTTTGAGCGGGCGACCGCTCCGCCGCGCCACGCGTATGGCTTCCGCCGCGCCCTTGTCCGGGTGGATGCGCCCGAAAAAGAGGAGGTGGTCGCCGGGCGTTTCTTGCAGCGTGAACTCGCTGAAGTCGATGCCGTGGTACACGGTCGCCGCGTAGCTCAGCGCGGGGTGGCGGTCGGCGTCGCTGATGGCGACGTAGTGGGTGCCGGCGTCGTAGCGTTCGTAGACCGGCAGGATGCGCTCCGAAGAAAAACCGTGAATGGTCGTCACCACGGGCGTGGCGACGAGGCCGCTGTAGGACAGCGGCAAAAAGTCGAAGTGGTTGTGGACAATTTCGAACTCGTCCGCGCGCTCGAGCGCGTGAGCGATGTGCAGGCACTCCCAAACCTTGGCGTCGAGCGTTTCGTCTTCCTCGTAGGGGCGTGGGCAGACGCCGTCCAGCACGGCCGCGGTCTGCGAGTCGAGGGTGGCGAACAGGGTCACGTCGACGCCTTGGCGCACCAACTCTTCGGTCAACAAGGACACCACGCGCTCCCACGGCCCGTAGTGGCGGGGCGGGGTGCGCCAGGCGATCGGCGCGAGCATGGCGACGCGCACAGGGCTAGCCGCGCTCGAGCGCGTTGGTTTGGGAGACCACCCGGTGAAGCTCGAGCACCGCCAACCACAGCGACAGCGTGGACTCCGCGCCCTGGTTTTGGTTCAGCCGACCCCGGTGCAGGCCGTCGCGGCAGCCGCCCGTGGCCGGGTCGTGCAAGGTCAGGCCCAGGTCGTTGCGGCCGAAAAACCAGCCCAAGGCACGTTGGGCCTCGCGCAGCCACCGCCCGTCTTGCGTGCTCTCGAACGCCGCTGAGTAGGCCGCGACGCTGGCGTAAGCCTCGACGGCCTGCTGGTCGAAACGTGGCACGGCGTCACCCGGCCGGTACACCCGGTCGGAGCCGACCGGCGCGAAGTGGCCCGCGGGCGCGGTTTGCACCCCGGCCAGCCACTTTAAGGCCTCCAAGCCGACCGCCACCGCCGCGTCGTCGCCCACCGCCGACCCGAAAGCGACGACGCCGTGCGGCAGTTTGGCGTTGCTGTAGCACAGGTGGTCCTCGAACCAGGGCCAGTTCTCGGTAGCGTTCTGCTCGTAAAGGCGTAACAGTCGCGCCAGCAGGTCCGTGCCCAGTGCGGTCAGGTCGGCGCTCAAAACGTCTCGGGGCAACTCGGCCAAGGCCAGCAGGGTCAGCGCCCAAGCTCGCGGGCTGGTGAAGTCGGCGGCCGGACCTACGCTCTCGCCGAACAGGCGCGCGGCCGTCCCGACGAGACCGGGCTGCGCGCCGTAGCGCCGCGCCGTCGCCAGGGCGCGCAGGGCGCGGGCGTGCGCGTTCTCGGCCCCGACACGTTCCAGCCAGCGGCGGTCGAAGCTCATAAAGTTGCGGTAGCGCCCCGTCGCGGGGTCGAAAGCGTAGTTCAGAAAAGCGAGGTAGCGGTGGCTCAGTGCGGCCAGCGCCGCGTCGTCGGCGAGTGCAAGCGCCCCCGCCTGCACGCTCAGCATGAGGGCTCGAGCGTTGTCGTCGGTGGTGTAGCCTTCGTGCAGGTTGGGCACCGTGTAGGTCGCGTGCTGCACCATGCCGGTCGTGTCGGTGAGGGTGGCGACGTGGCGCAGGTCGAGCGCGGGCAGGTCGAAGGTGGGCAGGTCGAAAGACATGCCCGTGTCGGCCGGGTCGGCCGCCGGATAGCGCCGCACTCGAGACCGACGCTCATACGCTACCGGCTGCGAGGCGGTTACCGGCCGAGCCTGGGCAGACCGAACGTCTTTAGGGCGGCCGCCCTGCCGGCCGCTCGAGGCCGCGACACCCTCGCGAACCGCCATTCGCACGCTCGGCTCAGCTGTACCAGGTAGCGGCGGGGCGGCCGCACTTTCGACCGCTCGCGCGACGCTTTTCAGGTAGTGCCGCGCGCCCTCGGCCCAGGTCATGGTGCGGCCGTAGGCGTAAGCGCGCCGCCGCAACGCGGCCAGCGCCGCGTCGTCGCCGAGCAGCGACGTCAGCGCGCCCGCCAGCGCCTCGCTGTTTTCAAAAGGAACCAGCACGCCGCGCCCCTCGGCAAGCAGTTCTTCGGCGTACCAGTAGGGCGTCGAGACGACGGCCTTGCCCAGCCCGAGCGCGTAGGCGAGCGTCCCCGAGGTGATCTGCTCACGGTTCAGGTACGGCGTCACGTACAGGTCGGCCATCTCGATGTAACGCACCAACTTGAGCAACTCGACGAACCGCGCGTCGAAACGTACGTGTTCGGCGACGCCCAAACTCTGCGCCAGCTCGAGCAAACTCTCCCGGTACGCCTCGCCGCTGTGGCGCAACACGTGCGGGTGCGTCGCGCCGAGGACGAGGTACGTCACGTCCGGGTGGGCGCTGACAACCTCCGGCAGCGCGCGAATCGCCGTCTCGACGCCCTTGTTCGGCGACAACAGCCCGAAGGTCAGCACGACCCGCCGCCCCGCCAGGCCGAACTCAGCCTTACCGCGAGGTCCACCAAACGGCACGTCGGGGACGCCGTGGTGGATGAAGTCGATGGTGCGTGCCGGCACGCCGTAGACGGTCTGCAAAAAGTCGTGGCCCTGCGCGCTCATGGTGACGACCCGCTCGGAAGCCGCGGCTATCCGACCCAGCACCTCGAACTGCTCGCTCGAAGGGTGTTCCAAAATGGTGTGAAACGTGGTCACGACCGGCACGCGCAAGCGGTCCAACAGCTCGAGCAGGTAAACACCCGAATCCCCGCCGAAAATGCCGTACTCGTGCTGCAACACCACCGCGTCGACGCCGCTCGAGTTCAAAAAGTCCGCCGCGCGGCGGTAGTCTTGCAGGTCTTCTTGGTTCAGGCTGAAACAGACGCGCGGCGGGTAATCGTAGCGCGCCCCGTCGTTCATGGCGACAGCGAAGACGTCGACACCCGACCTCGCGGCGAGGGCTTCGGTGAGGTCGGTCGTAAAGGTGGCGATGCCGCAGCGCCGCGGCGCGTAGTTGCCGAGCGTCGCCAGACGAACGTGCGAGTGCTTCATACTGTCCCCCAAACAGGTTGGATTTTAGAGGTTTGACCTATATCAAGGTGTGGTAGAACTGTGCCGGGTCATGTCCTCCGGTTGTGTTCATGATAGCCGCCCGGCCGGAAAGCAATGTTAGCCACGCCGACCTTTGGCCGGTATTTGCGTCTGCGACGGGGTCAAGCGGCTCTCGTGAGGTCGTAAACGCGTCTGGAAACCCGCGCAATCAGCATCACGCCCTCTTGCTCGAAGCTGTACGAGCGGTCCGCGGAACCCTCGGTCATCACCACGAGCGCGTAAAGAGGTGTCCCGGCGGCGCTGTAAACGAGGCCCGCGTCGTGCCACAAACCGCGCAGACAGCCGCTCTTGCTCGCCACCACGACGGGGTCTGGACTCAGCTCCGCGTCGGTCGGCAGGTAGCGGGCCAGCGCCTCGGTGAACTGCTGTTTTTTGAGGATGCTGAGCGCGACGTCGGTGAGCGCGTCGGGCAATAGCTCGCGGCGCTCGAGCCTGAGCAGCAGTCCCAAAACGTCCGCCGCGCAGGTCGCGTTGCGCAGCCCGCGGCGCTGGGCCTCGTTCTGCTGCGCCGGGGGCAGCTGCAGCTTGCCGACCAGCCGCGTTTGCACCAGGCCGAGGTTTTGCAGGAACACGTTCAGCGCGTCCACGCCCAAGCTGTCAATCACGAGGTTCGTCGCGGTGTTGTCGCTGACGACTATCATCAGGGTGAGCAGGTCGCGCAAGGTCAGCGCAAGACCGGGCTCGAGCGCGTGCAACACGCCCGTGCCGCCTACCTGGTCAGCGGGGTGCAGCGGGTAACGCTTTTCAAGGTCCAAACGTCCCCGCGCCACCTCGACCAGCGCGTGTACAAGCAGGGGCAGCTTGATGAGGCTCGCCGCGCCCATCGCCCCGGTCGCGTTCAGGGTGTAGCTGCCGCCGCCGAAACTTTGGTAGGCCAGCGCGACGCGCCCGGAAAAATCTTGGACGAAGGGCAAGACGGCCTGCTCTATCTTCTCAGTCAAGTTCCAACCTCAGCAGGTCGTCCACCGTCTCCCTTTTTCTGACGAGCTTGAGTTCGCCGTTTTGCACGACCGCCTCGGCCGGGCGGAGGGAGGAGGCGTAGTTCGAGGCCATCGCGAAACCGTAGGCCCCGGCCTGTTCGACCGCGAGCAGGTCGCCCGGCGCGACTTCGGGCAGGTCTCGAGCCCGCCCCAAACGGTCGGCGTTTTCGCACAGCGGGCCGTCGACGTCGGCGCTGAAACTCGTGCCCGTTTTACCCACCACCCGGATGGGGTGCGCCGCGCCGTAGAGCGCGGGCCGCAGCAGGTCGGCCATGCCCGCGTCGGCGATGACGTGGTTAAGTGCGCCCGTTTTGACGTGCAACACCCGGCTCAGCAGCACCCCGGCCTCAGCGACCAAAAAGCGGCCCGGCTCGACGATTACCTTCAAACTGTGGCGCTCGGCAAACCGTAAAACTTTCTCTGCAAACCTCTCCAAGTTGAAACCTGGCACCGCGAACCCGCCGCCGATGTCCAACTCCGCCGCGCCGAAGCGCTCGTACAGCGGCCCCAACACCGAAAAAATTTCGTCGTACACGCTTGCTTCGCCAATCTGCGAGCCCGCGTGGACGTGGAAGCCGCCGAGCCGGTCTCGAGCCGCCACCTCTTCCGCGACTGCCGCAGCCTCCCCCGGCGTCATGCCGAACTTGGACTCGGCCGCGCCCGTCGCCAAGTGTTCGTGCGTTCTGGGGTCGAGGCCGGGGTTGACGCGGGGGAAAAAGCGCACACCGGGCGCGTCGACCTCTCGCCAGACCCGCCACTGCGACACGCTGTCCAGGCTCACCCGGCCGACCCCGAGGTCCACTGCACGCTTGACGAGGTCGAGGTCCTGCCGCGGTCCGCCGAGAAGAATGCGCTTTAAGGGGATGCCGGCGCGTACAGCGCGCTCGAGTTCGCCCAGGGTAATCGTTTCCGCCCCCAAGCCGAGGTGGGCGAGCGTCTCGAGCACCGCATGGTTCGGGTTGGCCTTGACCGCGTAAAGCAGGGCGGCGTCGGGCAAAGCCTCGCGCAACGCGGCGACCTGCGCGGCCACCTTGTCCAAGTCGTAAAGGTAGAGGGGCGTGCCGTAGGTCGCGGCTGCCTTTAAAAGAACGTCGGGAGGATTGGCAAAAGCTGTCATCCAGGCTTCAGCTTAAACTTCCACCCGCGTCCTCTGCAATCGTCACCCGGGCACGGGGACCTTTATGCGGTATCCTTGGCCCCATGAACCGACAACTACGCCGCGCTCAGGAAAAGGCGGACGACAAAAAAGCTAAGGAAAAACAACGCGCCAAGAAAGCCCGGCAGACCAAAAAGCAGGTGCGCCGCGTAAAGCGGAGCGAGCCCAAAGCCGCGCCCCCGGTCAAGCGCCGGCCCGACCTGTTTTACCGCTTCGCCGGACCGATCACGATTTTTACGACCGTCTTTATCGTCTTGCAGGCACTGCGCCCGGTCCAGAACACCATTGAACTCGTCGTGCAGGTCGCTTACTACTTCATTTTCGGCTACGGCTTGTCGCTGTGGCTGTTCAAGCGGGGCCGCAAAAACGCGCATTACGTCGCGGCGGGCGTCGGGGCGGTCGTCGCCGTGGCGATGCAGTTGTTACCGCTGGCTTTCCCCGCGCTGCTGCTCACGCCCAACTTGCAACTCATGCTGCTCGCCGCCGGGCTGAGCATCGTCGGCGCGCTGTTGGGGCAGTGGGTCCACTCGAGGGTGCAGTCCTAAGTCCCGCGTGGCCGCGCCATTCCCGCGGTGTCGTTCAACAACACGGCCGCCGCCCGCTCGCCGCTCGCCATCGCGCCCTGAACCGAGCTTGAACTCGTCGCCTCCGACGCGATGAGGACGTTTTTCAGCCCCGCGGCGTGCCCGACAAGGTTGCTGACAAACCCGGGCGGTTGCGCGAACTGGGCAAACCTTAGCCGGTCGACGTGAAGAAGACTGAGCTTTGTGACGGCGTCACCGTACCAGCGCTCGAGTTCGCCGCGCACCGCCGCGTCCAGACCCGCGTCGTCCAGCGGCAGCCCGAGCACGGTGACGACGAGGAGGTGCTTGCCGGACGGTGCTAAGTCCGGGTTGAGGTTGCTAGCCCACACCGCGTTGTTGAGGTAGCCCGGTTCGGCGTTGAGAAGCAAGCGTTTTTCGGCGTCGAGCTGCGTGTCGGACGCGTAGTAGAGGTAGCTGCTGCTCACCGCCTCATGCGGCGCGGCGACGCCGGTCAAGCGCCGCAGCTCGGGTGGGTCGGTCGCGACGACGACACGGTCAGCCGAGACACGGTCAGCCGTCAACGTGCCCCCGCTCGTGTGAACGGTGACGCGGTCGGCTCGAGCCTCCAAGCGCTCTACTCTCGTACTGATTGAGATGTCCAAACCTTCGGCGAGCTGCTTGGCGACCTCACCGATGCCGCCGCGCGGCACCGTCGTGCGGCCGTCGAGCAACATGCGAAAGTAGTAGCGGAACAGCCGCGCGCTCGTCGTAAGACTGCGGTTTAAAAAGATGCCCCCGAAAAACGGTGCGAAAAAGTTGGTGATAGACCTGTTCGAAAAGCCGAACGCCTTCAAGAATTCAAGCGTGGTCTCGTCCGCTCCTGAAAGCAACTCGGCCAGCGGCAGGCTCTTGATATAAACCGCCAACCGCGCCACGAGCAAGCGGTCTTTTAGGGTCAGCACGTCGGACGCTACAGTGCCGAACAGACTTCCGGGGTGGCGCAACGGGTCGCCGAGGCGCACGGTCGTTGCGCCCCGGTGGATGACGGCGGCCGGGGGAAACGTGACGAGGTCCAGCCTTGCCAAGTCCAGGTTGCGTTTTACCGCCGGGTAAGCGGTAAAGAGCACCTGAAAGCCGCGGTCGAGCGTAAAACCCTCGATGTTCCGCGTCTGCACGCGCCCGCCGATGTCGGGGGCGGCCTCGAGCACCCGCACCCTTGCCCCCGCACGCTGTAAGGTGCGCGCCGCCGTGAGTCCCGCCAAGCCTGCGCCGATAACGATGACGTTCATCTGGAGAGTTTAACTGTTGGGGGCCGGTAGAGGAGTTTGGTCAAGCTCGACTCCGACCAGTTTCTCTTTGCCATCTTCAGCCACAACTTTCGTCAACAGGGGCCGGTCAAGAGCCTGCGCCATGTAAGCCAAGTCTTTTTTGAGCCAGGCGATGGTCTTTCCGGATGGGCTCAGCGGGTCGGCCGACCAACCTTCTATCTGGTCGTTATCGTCGTAGTAAACCTCATGAATGTCGTAACTCGAGCTTTGCTCATAATCCGTGCGTACCATCCGGTAGTTCCAGTACATAAGCGTAAGAAGGTGCTTAGCTGATTGTGGGAGAGTCGCTCCAGCGTTCAACAGGTACGTGAAGTTACGCTTCCAACTTAGCCGCAAGCATGTCTTTGACCAGTTGCGGGTTCGCCCTGCCGCCGGTCTCACGCATGACAGCGCCCACGAAAAAGCCCATCAAACCGGTTTTGCCGCCGCGGTAAGCTGCCAACTTGTCCGGGTTGGCTTCTATCACCTTGTCGATGACGGGCTCGAGCGCGCCCGCGTCGGTCACTTGCTCCAAGCCTTGCGCTTTGACGATGTCGCGCGGCTTTTTGCCACTGGCGACCATCTCGGCGAACACCTCTTTGGCGATGCGCGTGTTGATGGTGCCGTCGTCGACGAGGGCGACGAGTTCGGCCAGGTCCGCAGCGCCGAAGTTCAGCTCGGCCGGGTCCTCGCCGGCTTCGCGCCGCAGTTCGTTCACCGTCCAGTTGGCGAGCGCCTGCGGGTTGTCGTGAAGGCGCACGGCCTCTTCGAAAAACGGCGTGAGCTTGGAATTTTCGGCGATGAGCACCGCGTCGTCGTGGGCGACGCCGAGACCCGTGAGCTGCTCGAGCTTCGCGCGCTGTTCCAAAGAAAAGTCCAGCACCGGGTCGCGCACCTCGCCGGGTTTGGCGGCGACTTTGGGCGCGCTGCCGACGGTTTGCGGCGCGGGCTCGGCTTTGGACGACTCGGTTTTAGACGACTCGGTTTTAGACGACTCGGTTTTAGACCAAGAATCCTTTAAGGTGACGATGCGGTTGAAGACGAGGGCGTCCGGCTTCGAGTCCTCGGGGTCTTGCCAAAAGTAGCCCTGCCGCTCGAACTGGTAACGCGTGCCGGGCGGGTCGTTCAAGACGCTCGGCTCGACGAAACCGTGTTTGACGACCAGCGAATTGGGGTTGACGTACTCGAGCAAGTCTTTTTCGCCGTCGCCTGGGTCGGGTACGGTGAAGAGGCGGTCGTACAGGCGAAACTCGGCTGTGAGCGCGTCCGCGGCCGAAACCCAGTGAATCGCCCCCTTGACCTTGACCCCCGCCGGGGTCTCGCCGAGCGAGTCGGGCAGGTAGCTGCAGCGCAACTCGACCACCTCGCCCGCGTCATCTTTGACGGTCTCGTCACAGCGGATGACGTAAGCGTGGCGCAGCCGGACGTGCTCGCCCGGTGACAGGCGGCGAAAGCCTCGAGCCGGCTGCTCCTCGAAGTCTTCGCGTTCGATGTAGAGTTCGCTCGAGAACGGGACTTCGCGCTCGCCCTCTTTCGGCACGTCGGGCGGCCAGTAAGGGGCTTGAAGGGTTTCCTCGCCTTCGTAGTTCGTGAGGGTGATTTTGAGGGACCCCTGCACCGCCATCACCCGCTTCGCTGCGCTGTTGAGGTTGTCGCGCAAACTGTATTCCAAGAGCGCCATGTCCACGGTCCGGTTCGTGCGCGACACCCCGATGCGGCTCACAAAGTCCCGCACCGCCTCGCTCGTCACGCCGCGCCGCCGCAGCCCGGCGAGGGTCGGCATCCGCGGGTCGTCCCAGCCGGTGACGTAGCCGCCGCTGATAAGCTGCATGAGCTTGCGCTTGCTCACCACCGTGTATTCCAGGCTTCGCCGTCCGAACTCGTACTGGTAGGGCCGTTTCTCACCGAACAGGTTTTCGACGAGCCAGTCATAAACCGCGCGGTTCTCGACGAATTCGAGTGAGCAGAGCGAGTGGGTGACGCCCTCAATCGCGTCCGACAAGGGATGCGCGAAGTCGTACAGGGGGTAAACGTGCCACTTACGGCCCGTGCGGTAGTGCGGCGCGTGCGAGATGCGGTACAGCAAGGGGTCGCGCAGTTTCATGTTGGGGCTCGCCATGTCGATTTTGGCCCGCAGCACGTGCGCGCCCTTGGCGAACTCGCCCGCGTTCATGCGCTCGAACAGGTCCAGGTTTTCCTCAACCGTGCGTTCGCGGTAAGGGCTCTCCCGGCCGGGTTCGGTGACGGTGCCGCGGTAGCTTTGAATCTCTTCTTCGGACAAGCTGTCGACGTAGGCTTTGCCCTCTTTTATAAGCCGCACCGCCATCTCGTAAAGCTGCCCGAAATAGTCCGAGGCGTAGTAGAGGTGGCCGTTCCACGCCAGTCCCAGCCAGGCGAGGTCTGCAATTTGCGCTTTGGCAAACTCCTCTTTTTCGGTTTCGGGGTTGGTGTCGTCGAGGCGCAGGTTGAACCGGCCCCGGTAGTCCGTGGCGACGCCGTAGTTGATAAGGCTGGCAAACGCGTGCCCGATGTGGGCGTAGCCGTTCGGCTCGGGCGGGAACCGGGTGACGACGGTTTCGACTTTGCCGGTAGTGACGTCTTCGTCGATGATGTCGGTGATGAAGTTCGGGCCGACCGTTCGCGCGTCGGCGTTCGGCGAGGTTGTTTTCGGGTTGCTCATAAAACTCCTGAAAAAGGCTGGACGGACGCGGGCGAGGCTTGGCCCCGACCGCTGGACCTATCCTACCGTCTCGAGCCGTTTTTCAGGGTTGCCGTGTTGCTGCTTGGTGAAAAGCAGCTTAAAAGTGTGAACTGATTTTCACTCTGAGCGGAAAGTGGTCGGTGTCGAGCGGGAAGACGATTTGGACCACGCTGAGAACGTCGCTGTAAAAGTTTTTCCCGGCAGCCGTGTTTGCGAAGGCTGACGTGTCGATGAGTTCGCCCGAGCGGGTGCGCCACAACGAGGGTCGGCCGGTGTCTTGATACCAGATTTGTTGGTGCATCAGGGTGGCCGAGGTGTCGGGCTTGTGGGTTTCCGGGCTGGGCTCGCTCTGGGGAACTATCACGGTGACAATCTCCAATCGGTGTCTTGAAAACAGTATGCGGCGCGGCCTCTGACAAAGATCTTACGCTGCAGTCTTACGTCGCGCCGCGCCCTTAAAACTGCAGAGTTTCGGTGGCTTCGTTCAGGCTCGCGTCGTTCGGGCTCGAGCCGACAGCCGCAACCCGCGTGACCTCGAAAAAAGCTTCACGTTCACGCAACGCTGCGGTGTTGATAAGCACGCCGTGGTCGCCCTGCCACAGGTCGGGCTCGCCTGGGAGCTGCCGCCACTGTTCGGTCGGTCTGCTTGACATAAACATTTCTTGCCTCCTCGACTCAGTATCGACCCCGCACCCTGACCACGGCCTGACCGCTAAGATGGAGGCTATGCTTTTGGCGGGTCTCCAAAAAGTCGACAAGTACTACGGCGAACAAGCCGTGCTCGAGGCGGCGAACCTCGAGCTGCGCGCGGCCTCGCGCACCGCGCTCGTCGGGCGCAACGGGGCGGGGAAGAGCACGGTGCTCAACCTCTTGTCCGGCCGGGTCGAACCCGACGGCGGCGCGGTCTTTGTGCGCGACGGCGTGACCCTGGCAAAGCTCGAGCAAGACCCCCACTTCAAACCGGACGCGAGTATTTTAGAGGTCTCCGAACAGTCTTTCGCCGACCTGGACGCGCTCGAAAAGCGCCTCGAGACGCTCGAGCACCGAGGTCTCGACCAGCCCGAAGTTTACGAGGCTTGGGAGCGCTTGCACGAAATCTTCGAGCGGCGCGGCGGCTACGAGCGCCGCGCCCGGCGCGACATGGTGCTGCACGCGCTCGGCTTTCGGGGCCGGGAGGAGCAACTTGCCAAAAGCCTCTCCGGCGGCGAAAAAACGCGGCTCGGTTTGGCGCAGTTGTTGATGGCGCAGCCGGACGTGCTCTTGCTCGACGAGCCGACGAACCACCTGGACATGGCGATGCGCACCTGGTTGGAGGGTTACCTGGGCCGCTATCCGGGCGCGGTGCTGATCGTCTCGCACGACCGCGACATGCTCGACCGGGCCTGCTCGAGCACCGCCGAAATCGCTCTTGGAACCCTGCGCTCTTTTGAAGGCACGCCGAGCGCCTACCGCGCCTACCGCGCCGAACAGCTCGCCGTCGAGGCGCTGACTCGCAAAAACCAGGCGCGTGAGCAGGAGCGCCTGGAAACAGCCGCCGCGCGCATGAAAAGCTGGGCCGGGCAAAACGAAAAACTGCACCGCCGCGCGAAAGCGATGTTCAAACGGCTCGAGCGCTTTGAGGACACGATGATAGGCGAGGCCGAACGCGAGCAGGGCAGCACGCGCTTTCGTTTTCAAAGCCACGAGAGCGGCGACGTCGTGCTGCAGGCGCAGCACCTCGGTAAAGCGTTCGGGGGCAAGCGGCTGTTCGACGGCGTCGGTTTCACCCTGCGCCAGGGCGAGCGCGTCGCGCTGGTCGGGCCGAACGGGGCGGGCAAGTCGACGTTTTTGAAGATGCTCTTGGGCAACCTCACCAGCGACGACCCGCGCGCGCTGCTGCGTTACGGCGCGCGGGTGCGCGTCGGCTACTACGACCAGGAGTTGCGCGGCGTCAGTCCGGACAACACGCTCCTCGAAGAAATGATTCGCATGGTCGGCGACACCGAAGCGCACAACCTGCTGGGCCGCTTTATGTTTCCCTACGAGGCGCAGTTCAAACTCGTTGAAAATCTTTCCGGCGGCGAGCGGGCGCGGTTGGCGCTCCTCAAACTCACTCTGGGCGAGCACAATTTCCTGGTGCTGGACGAGCCGACGAACCACCTCGATGTCGAGATGATTGAAGCCCTCGAGCACGCCCTCAAAGCCTACCAGGGCACGCTGCTCGTGGTTTCGCACGACCGGCGTTTCATTCGTGAGACCACGAACCTCGTCTGGGACTTGCGCGGCGGGAGTTTGACAACTTACGACGGCGATTGGGACTACTACCAGTTCAAGCGCGCGGAAGTTGAGGCTGATTTTGAGCGTGCCGACCTCGAGCGTGTCGAGACGCGACCTCAGAACACGGCGACAAAGGGGCCATCCAAGTGGCAGCTCGAGCGCGACTTGGGCAACCTCGAAGTCAAGATTGCGGGGCTCGAGGTCGAACTGGCAGAGGTGACACAGCACCTCACCGACACGGCGGCGCTCACGGCGGAGCGAATCACCAGTTTAGGCACCCGCCACACCGAACTTGAAAACGAGTTGTTGAGCGCGATGGCGGCGTGGGAAAAGGCTTCCGAAAGCCTTGCCGAAAAGGTCTGAAAAAACACGTGCTGGACGACAAAACTACAATATCTGAACTGTAAGTTGGGCTCCAACTCGAGCCCGCCCGTTTGCTATAATTTGTATAGCAAAGCAGGGTTTTTACCCCCTCTTCCCACGCTTCTCAACCCCCAAAAAGGAGCACTATGGCTATCGTCTTGCCGACCGTCGGCACTTCCGCCTCTTTCGTTGCACCTCCCAAAACCAAGACCGGCCGCCCCAAACTGTGGCTGCCCGAGCGGGCGCTGTTTACGCCCGACGCCCTGAAGCATGAACACGGGCGGCGCATCCTCGAGCGCGTTACCGAACTGGGCGTGCCGACGGTTGAACTCACCAGCAACCGCATCACCGGCTTGCGCGGCGAGACCGAGCGCGAGACGTACCGGCTCGCCAAGCGCACGCTCGCGGTCGTGACCGCGCCGCCGTCGCAGTTCAAACTTCAGCCCATCCCGCCGTCCGCCGACTACCAGTTTCACCTAGCCCAGGGTTGCCCGGCGCACTGCCAGTACTGCTACCTGGCGGGGTCGCTGTCGGGGCCGCCGGTGACAAAGGTGTACGCCAATTTGCACGAGATTTTGGACAACCTGACGGGTTACTTGCAACCCGGTCAAGAGACCTCTTTCGAGGTGAGTTGCTACACCGACCCGCTGGGTTTGGAGCACCTCACAGGTTCCCTGAGCGAGTGTGTCCGGCACTTCGGAGGTTTGGAGGGCGCACGCTTGCGCTACGTGAGCAAGTTCGACGCGGTCGAGCCGCTGCTGGGCGTGCCGCACTTTGGTCACACGCGGGCTCGAGCTTCGGTGAACGCCGCGCCGGTGGAGCGCTTGGAGGGTGGCACCGCCTCGGTCGAGAAGCGCTTGCAAGCTCTGCGCAAGCTCGCGCTGGCCGACTATCCCGTCGGCCTCGTCGTCGCGCCGATTATGCCCGGCGAGGACTGGCGCGCGCACTACACGGACCTGTTCGACAAGATAGAGGCCGCGCTCGACTTTCCTTGCGACCTCACCTTCGAACTCATCACGCACCGCTTTACGCCGGGTTCGAAAGAGGTGCTGCTGAATTGGTACCCGAACACCTCGCTCGACTTGGACGAGTCGAGCCGCAGCGTCAAGCGCAACAAGTTCGGCGGCACGAAGTATGTGTACCCGAAAAACGTGATGGCCGAGTTGAAGGCGTTTTTCGAGCTTGAGGTCGCCCGGCGTTTTCCGCAGGCGCGCGTCCTCTACTGGACCTGATGCTTAAAATCGGGAAGATTTATCTCGAGGAGGCGGTGCTCGGCTACCCGCGCGGCCAGGACATCCTGGCCCGATTCCCCGACGCCGAGCGGGTTGAAGTGCCGTCCCACTGGAATATTCCAAATCTCCACGGCAACGAGGGTTCGGTTGAGGACTGGGTGCGCATCAAGCGCGACACCCTCGTCCTCGGCGTGCGCAAGTCGCTGCCGGTGCGCGTCAACGGGCGTAGCGCCGACTTTATCGCGCCGGGGGCCAGCAACGGCTGCGCGATGGCCTGCGCCTACTGCTACGTGCCCCGCCGCAAAGGCTACGCCAACCCCGTCACGACTTTCGTGAACATCGAAGGCATCCAAAAAGCCATCACCAAACACGCTTCCGCCCTCGAGCCCAAAACCCCGGCCCAGACCGACCCCACGTTCTGGGTCTACGACATCGGCGAGAACGGCGACTGTTCGGTGGACGCGGCTATCAGCGACAACGTGCGCGACCTCGTGGCGCTTTTCAAAACGCTGCCGAACGCCAAGGCCTCGTTCGCGACGAAGTACGTCAACCGCGAGTTGCTCGAGTACGACCCCCAAAACAAAACGCGCGTGCGCTTCTCGCTCATGCCCCACAACATCGCCAAAACCGTCGATGTACGCACCTCGCCGATGAGCGAGCGCATCAAGGCCATCAACGACTTCGTCACGGCGGGTTTTGAAGTTCACCTCAACCTGAGCCCCGTCATCCTTTACGACGGCTGGTTGGAAGACTACCGCGCGCTGCTGACCGAGGTCGACGACACGCTTTCTCCCGCGGCCAAAGCCCAATTGAAGGCCGAGGTCATCTTTTTGACGCATAACGAGCAACTGCACGAGGTTAATTTGGGCTGGCACCCGAAAGCAGAAGAACTTCTCTGGACGCCGCATAACCAAGAAGCCAAAACCTCGCAGATGGGCGGCGACAACGTACGTTATCGAACTGGTTTTAAGGGTCAGCAGGTGCGCGCGCTTAAAGACCTGATGGCGGTGGTTGTCCCTTACTGCACGGTGCGCTACGCGTTTTAGCCCCCGAACTCGCCCTTGTAGGTAGAATGTGGGTCGGATTTACAAGGAGGCTTATCGTGCAACGTGTCAAGTACCAGCAGGACGACGCCGGAACAGCGTCTTGGGGTGAGTTGGAGGGCGGCAAAATTCACGCACTGAGCGGGATGATGGGCGAGCGCACCGGGGAGACCGTGGAACTTTCTGAAGTGACGCTCCTCGCGCCCTGCGAGCCTCGCGTCATCATCTGCGTCGGCAAAAACTACGCCGACCACGTGCGCGAGATGGGCGGCTCCGACCTGCCGACCGAGCCGGGCTTGTTTCTAAAAGGCCTCAACACCCTCGCCAACCCCGGCGACCCGATTTTTTACCCGTCCTGGACGAACAACCTCCACTACGAGGGCGAGCTCGCCGCCGTCATCGGGCGCACGCTGAAAAATGTTTCCGAGGACGAGGCGCTGAGCTACGTTCTCGGCTACACCTGCGCCCTCGACGTGACCGCGCGCGACAAGCAAAAAAGCGACCTCCAGTGGACGCGCGGCAAGTCGGCGGACGGTTTCGCGCCGGTGGGTCCGTGGTTGGAAACCGACCTCGACCCCAGCAGCTTGAGCGTGCAGACGCGCGTCAACGGCGAAGTGAAGCAAGACGGCAACACTCGAGACTTCATTTTCAACTTGCCCAAAGTGCTGAGCTACATCAGCACCTTTATGACCCTGCACCCCGGCGACGTGGTGCTGACCGGCACGCCCGAGGGCGTCGGGCCGCTGAAAATAGGCGACACCGTCGAGGTGACTGTGGAGGGCATCGGCACGCTCAGCAACACAGTCGAGGCTGCACCTGTCGAAGCGAACCCCGTCGAAACCACGCGCTGATGGCCTACGTCAGTATTCCGAAAGTCGAGGACACGGGCGGCGTGTTCGTCATCGACTCTCGGCACATGGGCAACGAAGGCACGGTGGCGGTGTTTCTGGTGCCGGGCGAGGGTCGCAAGTTCTCGCTCGTCGAGACGGGTCCGGCTTCGACCTTGGGGGCTGTGAAAGCGGGTGTCGCCGAGGCGGGCTTCGACCTGGGGGACTTAGAAAATATCCTCGTCACCCACATTCACTTAGACCACGCGGGCGCGGCGGGCGCGCTCGCTGCAAAAACCGGCGCGACGGTTTACGTTCACGAAATAGGCGCACCCCACCTCATCGACCCGAGCCGACTCATGGCGAGCGCCACACGCATTTACGGCGACCAAATGGACACCCTCTGGGGACCGATGACGGCCATCCCCGAGGCGCAAATCAAACCCCTGCAAGGCGGCGAGACCTTGAAACTCGGCGGGCACGTGTTCGAGGTCATCTACACGCCGGGCCACGCCTCGCACCACGTGGCTTACTTGCTGAACGAGGACGCCCTTTTTACCGGCGACGCCGCCGCGATTCACTTAAAAGGTTCCAGCGTCGTTCGCCCCGCCCTGCCGCCGCCCGAAGTTGACTTAGAAACCTGGCGCGAAAGCGCGGAGACGATGCTTGCCGCCAAACCCAAACGCCTTATGCTGACCCACTTTGGCGAGGTTACCGACCCTGAGACCCACCTGCGCCGCGTGCCGGAGCGCAATGGCGCTTGGGCCGAGGTGATTTTGGAAGGAATGCAGGCGGGCGAAGACGACGAAGCCCTCGTCGAACGCATCGCCGAGTACGGCAACGCCGAACTGAAAGCCGACGATGCTCAGCCGGAAGTGGTCGCGCGCCACCAACTCACCAGCAACTACGCGATGACCGTGCTGGGCGTGACGCGCTACTGGCGCAAGCATCATCCGGAGAAGCTCGAGGGTGGAAGTTCAGGGTGAGGCGCGGCTCGAGCCTTTCCAACATCCCTGTCGCCGTCGCAACCGCCGAACGAATGGGAGCACCGTAAACAGCCGTTTCTCACCTTCCTCGCCGGGTTCGTCATGAAGGTGAGAAGAGCTTTGTCGGCAAACTCGGGGGGTCTCGAGCGACGACTGTGAAGCCTTTACGAAACCTGAGCGAGCGCCGCTGCAGCAGACAGTTTGTTTACACCCGTCAGTTTGTTTACACCCGTCAGAGCTACCTCACCCGAGCAGCGCGAGCGCGACCGCCGCACGGGTCTTGATACCGAGCTTTAGGAGCACTTGCTCCGCGTGTCGCCGGGCGGTGTTTATGCTGATGGTGAGGTGCTCAGCGACTTGCCGGTCGGTTAGACCTTGCGCCAGCAACCGCGCGACCTCAGCCTGGCGCGCTGTGAGCTTGAAGCGCTCCACGATAACAGCTGGCGCGGGCAACGCAAGGTTCCGGCGCGTGACGAGCACCAGCGTTCCCCGTTCGAAACCCGTCCCGACGGTCGGTAGCGCCGTCAGCTCGTAGTGCCCATCGGTGCTGGTGAGCTGTCTGCGGCCTACGACCCGGTCACGAGCCGCCAAAAAGGCTTTCGCCAAGTCGGCGGCGCAGGCGACGAGTTCATGGCCCGAGGGCGTTTCGACCAGGTCGTCAAAGGCCGGGTTACGGTAGGTTTCACGCGCCGCCTCGTCGAAGGCGACGAGCGGCAGCCCGAAATGCGCGGCTGAGAAAACGGGCGCGGGCGCTGAGTGCAGGTGGACTTGAGCGCCCGCCGTAAAAGCCGTCAGGGTAAGCTCGAGCAGCCCCAAGCCTTGCTCCCCGTAGAGGGCCGCGTTTTTCGTCTCGAAAGCCGCACAGATAGAGACTTCGCCGCCCGGCACAGGCACGGACGGGCCGACGAGGTAGCCGAGTCCCGTCGGTTTGAAGTGCTTGTGGTAGACGGGCGAGTTTTCCAACAGCGTGCGGTCGTTTAGGTCGATGTAAACCCCGGCCCCGCGGCGGAGACGCTGATCGACAAACCTCTCTAAGTTGTCGTCCCACGAGGAGTTGTCGCGGACTTGCTTGGCCCGGTAGGTCTCGGCAAGAAAGGCGAGGGTTTCCGGGTAGGTGTCCTCGGACTCGAGCACCACCTCGTCGCGGCTCACCTCGAAAAAAACGGCGTGGTCGGCCCCCAGCAGCTCTTTCACCGCGCGGTTGCAGGCGCGGCGGTAGGCCGGCGGCGAGACAAAGTCCGGCCTCGAGAGAAAGGTGCGCTGCGCCCTCGCAACCCTCCTCAACTCCGCCTCGCTGAAGTAAGGCATGACCCGTCCCTCCTCTTTATGAGCAGCCCCCACTTCAAGTATAGGGCAAATGCCCTATGGCACGTCAATCCTTACCTGAAGTAACTTGGGCCTATCTGGTCGATGAGAAAAGTGTGACAGGAGGGGTTGTGGGAGGAGGGGTCGATGTACCGATGGCCGTAACGAAGACGGCAGACCGCACACGCGTGTCGTGAGCTGAAAAACGGCGGACGGTCACGAACCGGTCGTGCAGCTCGAAAAGCGTTACCCAGTCAGCATCTCGTCACTTTGACGGCAGCCGAGCACAAACTGCGCCCTAGGCGTGGGCACGACGGCGTTCCGCGCACAGGGCCGAACGGCTTTCAGTGCCAGGTAACTTTTTAGCGCCGACCTTACGCCGGTCGGTTCCGATAATCCTCGAACGCTTTTTCGCCGCGCTTCGGTTCACTGACGGTCTTGCCGACAGGACTATCCACCCGACTGACAATCGACTTTAATTCACTTCAAACCACAGCTTAGGAGCTACCCGATGAGATTGAGTGTTGTAAAAAGCATCATCGCTTCGACCTTACTTTTGTTCGTCGTCGCCTGCAACGGGGGCGGGCAACCCGGCGACACGCCGCCCAACGGTACCCTTTCGACGACCGAGCCGTTTGCCGGCCCCGACGGAGTGACCATCACCGCGCCCGAAGGTTCGCTAACTAACACCGTGACTCTAACGCTCGTCACCGCTGCTTTAGAGGTTCCGCTTCCCGAGGAAGTAAAGGCGCTCTCAAAGAGCTATCAACTCAGCGGGGAAGCGTGGATACGTGCGCCGGACGGCAAAAGCTTCGTGCTCTCGTTGCCCGTACCCAAAGGGGTTGACCCCGCCCGGCTCCGCGTCGCTTCTTACGTTGCGGACGAGCACGACCCGGACGCGAAGTTCTGGCACTACACCTATGGTCGCTTCGACGAAACCGAGAGCCGCTACCTCGTCGTCATGCCGAACCTGCCGAAAGACCCGGTGCAGTTCATCTTGGTCGAAGGCCCACCCCTTATAACTACAAGTGAAAGTTTCAGCGCGCAGGCGGTCGGTGTGAGCGCCGACTGCTCCGGAAAATATTGTACAGAGGGCGTGATGCGCGAGGCAGAGAAAGCGTTTCAAAAGGCGTATGACGATTACACCGGCATGGGCTTTGAAAAACCGGAACTGGACACGGAATGGTTCAGCGATAAGTACACAGTACACCTCGAGTCATTAGGTGAAGGTGGCTGTACAGTCGAGCCCAACGGGACACAATCGAAAAGCGGCTATTACGAGCCGTTCTGGGAAGACCTGTTTATCTGCTTGGACGAACACGGCTTCACTGACGCGCGTGAAGAGACGCTCCGGCATGAATACTTCCACGCCACTCAGTACGCCTACGACGGCGTGACAATCGGAACTGCTTGGAAATACTTCAAGGAAGGTACTGCGACTGTCGCCGAAAGTTCTACGGCAAACGGCATGGTTCGGGACACCTCTAGAACCGTAATGCCGGTGGATGTCAGTCTACTGAGTCAAGCTCAAAAGGTGACGCCTTACCGAACCCAAGATTTCTGGTTCTACCTAGAACATCTTGTTGCCCCCGGTGCGGGACTCGACTACCTCACCAAGTTTATGGACAACGGCATCGACACCTTGAGCGTGTCGCAAACCATAGCCTCTTACAACAAACCCGGACTGCGAAACCTCAAGGACGCTTACTGGAGTTGGGCCAAAAACCAGGCGATGGAAAAGACGCTCGACCTGGGTGACGGCATTTTGGGATTGCCCTGTATGCCCAATGATAAAGTTGTTACGCAGCTCAGGTCGGACTCGTTCGACGCCCGCATCAAAGATGCGGACAGAAAGAGGCTGTTTAATGAGACGCTTGAGCCGCTCGAGTCGCGCGTCTTCAAGTTTAATTTCAAACCCGGCGTCAACGCCTACACCGCGAGGCTAAACGTTGGTGGCTTCGGCGACAGGCGGATTCGCGTCAAGTATTACGACGCTTCCGACTGTAGCGGGATAGAAAACGTGAGCGCTAGCTATCAGGTCAACGCCGCAGCGAAAGAGGTCTACGCGCTCGTCTCGAACACCGATTTCGCTAAAAACGCTTCGTTCGCGCTCGAGCGCACCGTAAGTTTTAATGACCTAGAACTCAATATCGTTGAGCCCTCTAAGCGTCAATACCGCGAATCCGACAAAATTCCGCTTATGGCGCAAATACCTAACGGAGACGCTGACGCCTTTTTAGTTCGTTGGTTTTATAAAGAAGGCACAACGCAAATAGGTCTCGGCGAAACGCGGAGTGGCGAGACGAAAGAGGTTACGCTCTGCGACGGAACCTACACCATCGAAGCGCAGGTTATCGCACCCGGCGACGGGGTTGGCGGCGCGACGGGCAGCCGGACAATCTCAGTAACCGACGAGGGGCAAGCCTCGCCCCCCGCAGTTTGCGCCCCGTCGGTGACGATTACCAGCCCGATAGAGAGCTCTACCTCCGCGCTAGGCTCCCCTATCCGTTTTGAGGCCGACATAGACGACGATAAAGACGATATCGACATACCGCTGTACCCCGTCTTGTGGCGCTTGGGCGGCGCTAACGGTTCGATTATCGCCCGCGACACGTTGACGTTCTCGAGCGCCAAGTTCGCAGTCGGCACCCATAAGGTTCACGTGAGCTACGGAAGTGCAAGCGACGAAATCACCTTCAGCGTCGTCGACACGAGCAACACCGCCCCCGAGGTCAGGATCGTTTCGCCCGTGGCCGGTGACACGTACACCTGGTACAACAACGGCGCGGTCGTCCACAACCAGTACGTCTTGTACGTGCCTCTCTCGGTCAACGTTACCGACGCCGAAGACGGCACCCTGCCGGGTGAGTCCATCCGGTGGCAGTACCGAATTCCCGATAGAGATGAGCCTGACTGGACGGATTACGGTAGCGGCTCGTACTTCGTTGCAGAGTTTTACATGTGGAACGACACCTACCAGATGGAGTTCCGTGTCATCGCCACCGACGCCGGCGGTTTGTCGACCGTCTCGGATTCGGTGACGATTACGGTGGTCGGACCGCCCAGCTAAGAACCTCCCGGTCAAGGTTTGACAACACTCAAACCTTGACCCCGACCAAGCAAGAGCGAACGTGTATCTCACGCTGAAAGGGTGAGGGTAGAGCGAGGCGGAAACCTCATGGAAGTGGGGGATACCTAGGTCGTTCTCAAGAAATCGACTTCACCAGCCAGGGTTCAAAGGGCCTTCGGGCAGAGGCGAGTCTACCTCTGCAACAGAAAAGGAAATGAACGCGTTTGAGGCCAAGCTCGAGCGGGTCGGGGCTCACCCCCGCCCGCTCAGAGAAAGGAAACACGCATGTTTAGAGTCCTACTGCCATGCTTTTTCGTGATGCTGAGCGCGCCGAGCCTCGGCTACACCCAAGCCTTTTGTCTGCAGGAGCTTTCGGTCGAGAAGGTGGGCGAGCTGACGCTGAACTTAGACGGGGAGGAGGCGGTGCTCGAGCTGGGCGGTCAAGCCTTCTTAAAGCTCGACGGGGCCAAACTGACCCTGCTCGACCTGAGCGTCATAGGTGGCGCGACGGTGCTCGACCTGGATATTGACAGCGAACTCGTCATGCGTGACGTGAGGTGCATAACGAGTGACGTCTGCGTGTCTTCGTTGGGAGGCCGCGTGACCGCGCAAGACTCGGCTTTCGCCGGCAAGGGGGTGGGCAGCGGTGTGAACGTGGCCTTTGGTGAGCAGGTCGGCGGCGACGTCAACCTGACGGGCTGCGACATCAGCGGCTTCGAGTACGGCGTTTCTATACTTGGTGCCAAACTCAACCTGGTGGACTCGGTCATAAACGACAACGTGACGGGGCTGAACCTGTACATCGTCCAAGACCCCAGGTCGGCGTTCGTCTCCGGAAGCACGTTTAACAACAACGGCACCGGCATAAAAACCTACCGCAGCCTGTTCACAGTTCAGGACTCGAGCGTTACCTACAGCGCTACCTACGGCCTCGACCTGGAGAGTGTGCGCCGCGACAGCGACTTGCAAAAGGTCACGGTGGCGGGCAGCGGCCTCAGCAACATCAGGGTTGATGGCGGCGTTATCACCATGCGGGAGGTTATCTCGAAAGACTCAGGGCGTGACAACACCGAGGACACCTGGGACAAAGCCGGCCTGTACCTGCTCGGCAACATGCGCGCCGTCGTCGAAGACAGCACCTTCGGCCCAAACCCCTATGGCGTTGTCGTGTTGGAAAGCGTCAGCGCGGACCTGCGCAACGTGACCTCGAGCCAGGCGGTGAATATGGCGTTGCTCGCTAGAACCACGGGGACGGTCACCCTCGAGGGCGGCAGCTACGCCCAGAGCGCCATAGGGGTTTACGCTGACGGCGGCACCACGCTCACGGCTTTGGGCGGGATGAGGAGCACCGCCAACGGGTCTGGCATCGTCTTTTCGGGCGAATCGCTCAGGTTCCGGGGCGTTACGCTGGAGAACAGTCAAAAGAACAACCTCCACCTCTCAGGCAGTCCGCTTGTCCTGGATTTGGGCACGGCGTCCGACCCCGGCGGCAACACTTTCCGCAACGCCGACGGGACCGACTGGGCCGTCCAGGATGCCCGCCGGGGGAACGCCAGCTCTCCCGTTCTCTACCTTTACGGCAACACGTTCGTTACGAAACGGGGCAACGGTACCGAGCCGAGCGACGCAAGCCAGGTTTGCGGCCCCGACTACCGTTATGCTGGCTCCCAAGCCGCGGCACCCTTGGCTTTCCTTAACATTCAGAACGGCGTCTGCGCCGAGTTCTAAATCCCTCAGAGGCGGGAACCTTCCCGCCTCACCCCGAAAGGAACTACCATGTTTTCAAAAGCAACAAAGCTCATCAGCTTCGTTACCCTCAACTTTCTCGTCTTGCTCCTGACCGCCGCCTCCTGCGGGGGCCTGGAAGAGGGCGGCGTTCGCTCGGTCACCGTCGCGCCGCCCGCGCAGAGCACCTTGGCGGTGGGCGAAACCTTGCAACTGAGCGCGACCGTTCAAGCCGACGGCCCCGTTTCCAGAGAGGTCGTCTGGCGCTCGAGCGACGAGGCGGTGGCCTCGGTCGACAACAGCGGCCTGGTCACCGGACGCAGCGGCGGTACAGTGACCGTTACGGCGGCGAGCGTGGCGGACGCGGCGGTGTCGGACAGCGTCACGCTGAACGTGTCCGCCGCCGTAACATGCCCCGAGCCGCAGGCGTTGACCATCTACGACATCCGACAGGACACGGTCTGGGCCAACCTTTATGAGCCGATGAACTGCGTCGACTACGTTGCCAAGGACACGTTCGCGTTTACCTACAACATCGAGGTGCGGGCCGGAACCCTGACAATAGAGCCGGGCGTCGTGGTGGCGTTCGAGGAGGGGCGCGCGCTTCTTATACGCGATTCGGGCAAACTGGTCGCCGTGGGCACTGCCGACAAGCCCATCATCCTGACCGGCACGAGTGCGTTCAGAGGGTACTGGGCGGGCCTTGCACTGGGCGGCACCGCGACCGCCGCGCTGGAACACGTGACCGTTGAGTACGGCGGCAGCCGCGACCTGACCTCGTCCAACTACACCGCGCCCGCAAACCTCGCTGTTGAGGGCGACAACACGCTCACAATGCGTAATAGCACGCTGCGGGAGAGCGCGGGTTACGGTTTGTTTGTTCACTATGACGCGACCCTTCCCGACTTTAGCAGCAACACCTTGAGCGCGAACGCCCTCGCCCCGGTCTACACCGACGCGCAAGCGGCCCACTATCTGCTCGCCTCTAGTAGCTACACGGGCAACGGCGACGACAGGGTTTATGTGAGCCCCCAGTACAGTCAGGTCGTCGGGGATGTAAGCTGGCAGGCCCTCGGCGGTACGCCTTGGCTCGTCCTGGAGACGTCGAGCCGACCCGATTTGACCGTCATAAACGAGAACAAGCTGACGCTCGAGGCGGGGGTACAGGTCGAATTCCAAAACGACGTGGGTCTGTCCGTCCTCGAGGGTGGCACCTTGACGACCGCAGGCACCGAAGAAAAGCCCGTCGCTCTAAAGAACGAAGCGGGCACGGCGTGGCAAGGCGTGTTGGTCTACGACGGCGCGGCCTCGTTCTCGCACACGTCGTTCTCGGGCACCGGCAGCAGCACGATGGCAAGCTCGAACAACTGGGACAAAACGGCGAGCATCACCTTGATGACGTTTTTCGGCAACCAGCCTCCCGCCGCGACCGTGTTTTTAGGCGACGGGCTCGCGCACTCGGGGGCGCAGTACGGGCTCTTGTTCGACGGCGGCGGCGACGTGAAAGCTTCCGGCCCCGGCTGCTCCGCTATGACGCCCATTTTCAGGTTCGACCCCAACGCGTCCGGGCAGTGCAACTGAAAACCAGTTCGAAAAAGGGGGCCGCGCGGCCCCCCGTAAGGAGACCCTGATGCTTACACGGATTCGTATCGTGACCGCCTGTTTGCTTTTCCCTTTCGTCCTCTCGTCTTGCGGCCTTTTCGAAGCGCTGGTTATCGGCCGCTTGCTCGACGACTGCCATCCACAAGGGGTATCTTTCAGCAAGGTCGCGCTCAGCGGCGTGTTCGAAGGTTGGGTGGACGACTATCCCACTAAAGGGGAGAAAACGCCGCTGCGTTTTGAACTCGAGCCGAGCTACATTGACGAAAACGAGTACAGCGTCTCGGGCACCTTTCAGCTGGCGGAAGAGACGCCGCTGAGCTTGCAGGGGCAGGTGACGGGGGGCTGCACCTACAACTACCGGCCCCAGGCCGAGGTAGAGCCCCAAAGGCAAGCCCCGCCCGCGCAGGGACTGTTGGCGGCCGCCGAACACCGGGGTGAAGCAGTGTGGTTACTTGCAGCGGGGGGCAAGTTCGGAGACGCTTGGCTAGACACGGATTTTTTCAGGGGCGAACTGCTTCAGGATTCGGACGGTGAACGCTACCTCTTTAGCGCAAACAAGCTGTTCTGATACCGCTTTAGGTTAAACCGTCACCTAACGGTTAACCCGAGCGGAGCAAGAAAAAGTCAAGGCGGCCAGCTTACGAAAGTGTTCAGGCTGATTCGGTATGAGTTGGCGAGAACAGGGGAGAGGCGAGCCGCCCCGGCTCCGCTCGACACTTGAGAAATCGCGTTAAACTCCTACTGTGTTCCCCTTGAACCGCCCCGTCCGACTGGCCGTCTTCGCTTCAGGCCGTGGGTCGAACCTGAACGCGCTGTTGCAGGCGTTTCCGAGCGGTCACGAACTCGCCGAGGTCGCGCTAGTCGTGAGTGACGTTGCTGATGCACCCGCTTTGGAGAAAGCCTCAGCGCAGGGCGTTACGACGTTTCACCAACCTTTTCCAATCAGAAAACACGACGCCGATGGCCGAGGCCGCGCTCAGTTCGAGGTGGCGGTGGGCGAGCGGCTCGAGCACCAACACATCGACCTCATTTGTTTGGCAGGTTTTATGCGCCTGCTCTCGAGTGACTTCAACGCGCACTGGCGCGGGCGCATCCTCAATATCCACCCGTCGCTGTTGCCCGCGTTTCCGGGTTTGCACTCGCAGCGGCAGGCGTTGCGTGCGGGCGTGAGCGAGTCGGGCTGCACCGTGCATTTCGTCGACGCGGGCGTGGACAGCGGCCCCGTCGTGTTGCAGCGGCGCGTCCCCGTTCTGCCAGACGACACCGAGGAGACTTTGTCGGCGCGCATTTTGACCGAGGAACACCGCGCCTACCCCGAGGCTGTACGGCGCGTCTTAACAGGAGAAATCGTTTATGGAGAGGTGGCAGCGTGAACGTCCTCGTCGTCGGTGGGGGCGGGCGCGAGCACGCGCTCGTCAAGGCGCTGGCGCGCTCGCCGCAGGTGACCCGAATTTACTGCGCGCCGGGCAATGCGGGCATCGCCGAAACGGCGACCTGTTTGGACACCGACCTGTCGAATGCCTCGCTGCTCGAGCTGGCTCGCACCTACCAAATCGACCTCACCGTCGTCGGGCCGGAAATACCGCTCGTGGCGGGCGTGGTGGACGCGTTCGCGGCGGCGGGCCTGCGCGCGTTCGGGCCGAACCGGGCGGCGGCGCAGCTCGAGGGCTCGAAGAGTTTCTCCAAAGCGTTTATGAAACGCCACGGCATCCCGACCGCTGAACACGCGAGTTTTAACAATGTAGTGCAAGCTCTGGCGTATCTCGAGACCGCGACGCTTCCCATCGTCGTAAAAGACTCGAACCTGGCGGCGGGCAAGGGGGTGACGGTTGCGGCGACGAAAGAAAAGGCTCGAGCGGCGGTTCAAAACATTTTGGAAGCGCCCGAGGGCGGCGAAATTGTCGTTGAAGACTTCTTAAACGGCCAAGAGGTGAGTTTGCTGCTGTTCACCGACGGCGTGACGTACCGGATGATGCCGCTCGCGCAGGACTATAAACAAGCTTTCGACGGCGACGCCGGGCCGATGACGGGCGGCATGGGGTCGGTCGCTCCGGTCGCTTTGCTGAGCGAAAGGCAGCTCGAGCACGTTTTGACCAACATCGTCGAAAAAACGCTTGCCGGTTTGAAGGCGGAGGGCGTCGTCTACAAGGGCGTGCTCTACATCGGGCTGATGGTCTCTGGCGACGACGTTAAAGTTCTGGAATACAACGCCCGCTTCGGCGACCCGGAGACACAAACTGTGTTGCCGCTGCTCGAGACCGACCTTGTGGACGTGCTGCTGGCGGTGGTCGAGGGACGGCTTAGCGGACTCGAGCTTACCTGGTCTGAAAAGTCGGCGGCTTGCGTCGTGATGGCGGCTCCGGGTTATCCGGGGGACTACGAAAAAAACGTCCCTGTCGGCTTGCCCACGCGGCTTCCCGAGGGTGTGAGCATCCTTCATGCAGGTACGGCTTTGAAAGACGAACTGCTTGTCTCGACCGGCGGCCGCGTTTTGGGCGTTACGGCTGTGGCCGACACGCTGCTCGAGGCCGTCGAAGCGGCCTACGAAACGGTTGAGAAAATCGACCTCGAGGGCGCACACTACCGCCACGACATCGGCTTTCGGCTAGCAAAGGCCTGAGAACACCTCAGTCTTTACTCGGTACTTTCCACTCGGTCCTCGGTACTTTTTCCTGTACTCCAATCAAAAGTCACTCCTCAGCGAGCGGGCTACACTTGAGGCATGATGGACACGAGCGACACCTTATCCGTAAACCACGAATTTCTGACCGCCCTCGCCGCGCTGCCCGGCTCTTACGACGGGCCGGACGGGCTGCGCGATGAACCGTACGGCTTGATGGCCTTCGGGGAGGCGGCGAGCTTACCGAGCGTGTTTCGCAGTTGGGTGGACGCGCCGCTGGTGCTCTCGGGCACGCAGTTCATCTTAAGCGGCGGCTTCGACTACGGCGACGCCGCGCCGCTCAAAGTGGGCACCGAACTCGCTGGGGCCGAAGTGGTGACTTTGGGCCACGGCCTCCACGAGCCGAGTTTGTTCGTCGGTCCCGACAGCCTCAGCTTTTACACCTACGCGAGTTACCTGGCCTACGCGACCGGGCACGCCGACGACCTCGCCGCGGCCAACCAAACGATGCTCGAGCTTGCCCAAACCATGCGCCCCGAGGTCGAAACGGCCCGCAACCCGGCCAAAACGCTCGCCTGGAGTTTGTGGAACCGGGTGCCGCTGCTGGTGGCGAGCAAGCCCCAAGCCGGACTCACCGACCTGGTGCAGCGGGTCTTCGCACGGACGGGCAAGTCGCTCGCCATCACAACAGGCGAACACCCGCTCGAGACCCTCGCCGGAGCCTTCGAAAGCCGCCATTCGCTGGGCGACGACGTGGTCGGTTTGGTGTTGGGCGACGAGGACGATGAAATCGCGCTCGCGGTGGAACTCCTCGAGACGCGCGTCGCGCAAATCGAACGCCTCGCGCTGCCCTTCGGCGGTGTGGGCACCGCGCCGAAAGACGCGGGCGCGCAGGCCCTGGTGCTGTGGTACGCGGGTCAGTGGGTCGCGGCGTACCTGGCGCTGCTCCACGGGCTCGAGCCCGCCGACACCGACGTTTACACCGCCCTCCGCACCGCCGCCCCCCTAAAGTCGGAGGATGAGTCGCCCGAGGACGTGTACACTGACTCCGAAGAGGCCGTCTAAAGACCTCAGCTTTTAGGAAGCTGCGAGTATGAGAGTCGGGGAGTCAAAGCTTTTGATACTTTCAGCTTTCCACTCGGTCCTCGGTACTTACTTTAAGGAGACTCTATGAGCATCATCGACCGCATCGGCACGATTTTACGCGCGAACCTGAACGACCTGCTCAGCCGCGCCGAAGACCCCGAAAAAATCATCAACCAAACCCTGATGGACATGCGCCAGGCGCAGTACGAGGCGCGCATGGAAGTCGCGCAGGCCATCGCCGAGGGCAAAAAGCTCGAGCGTGATTACCAAAGCAACGTGCGTGAGTCCGAAAACTGGCTCGACAAGGCCGAAAACGCGCTCAAACAAGACCGTGACGACCTCGCCCGCGAAGCCCTGAAACGCAAACAGGGCAGCGCCGACCTGGCCGAAGGTCTCAAGGGGCAGCTGGACGCGCACAACGGCATGGTCGACAAGCTCAAAACCCAGCTCCGCGCCCTCGACGCCAAAATCGGCGAGGCCGAGCGCAAGCGCCAAATCCTCATCGCCCGCCAAAAACGCGTCGAGGCGCAGCAAACCCTGAGCGGTGCGCTCTCCAAAACCGACACCCGCAAAGCCTTCGAAGCCTTCGACAGGATGGAGCAAAAAATCGAGGGGATGGAAGACCGCGTCAACGCCGAAGAGGAATTGGCCCAAAGTTTGAGCTTGGACGACGAGTTCGCCGCGCTCGAGCAAGACAGCGCCGTCGAGGACGAACTCGCCGCGCTCAAAGCTAAACTCTCCGACGGCGCTTAGTGATAATTCGCAACCACAGCCGTGAGTAAACCGTCGTGAGTGACCCGTGGCACTAACCCTCGAACTCGTCCTCGTCCTGCTCCTCGTTTTGGGGCTGGGCGTGTGGGGCATCGTCAGCGGCGTTCGGCTGAGCCGCCGCCAGTCCAAAACGACGGTGAGCGCGCAAGCTTTAGGCGCGCTGGCGCAACCGTACCGACAACTGATGGGCGAGGCGGTAGCCATCGCGCAAGACGTTCACAGGCAGGCCGACAGCGCGCCCGCCGCTTTGAAGCGAGAGCTTGGCGACCTCGCGCAGCGGGTCGACATGCTTGTCGAGCGCGCCCTGCCGCGCGCCCGCCACGGGACGAGTTTGGCGGCCTACTTGCTCGAGCTGTCCCCGCGCGAAGCGCAGCACGCCCAGACGCTTGCGGCGGCGAACAAGGTCGAGGCGGAACTCGCCGAGTTCGTCGGCACTTTAAAAACCCTGCGCGGCAAGGTCTACCAGGTCCTCACCGACGCCACGCGACTGAGCACCGACACGTACCTGGCGAAAGACTTGGACGACGCGCTCATCGAGGTCGCGGCGTTGGAAGAGGCGTTTGCCGAGCTTGGTGAAGGGCCGTAGGTCCTCAGACTTCAGGAGTCCCATGCCCATTGTTGGCGACAAACAGACTTTCGCCGTCGAGTACGCCATAGTTGATAGCACAAGTCGACATGTACACGGACACTTCGCGTTTTGGGTGAATGCACAAAGAGTTGGAAATTGGGAAGATGTTTGCGATTTGAACGGAATTTATAGCTTTTGTGCTCAGTTCGTTCAAAATAAAGTTGACCGTCGCCAGCTTACTCTCGCAATGCTGAACAAAGAAGAAGTGTTCGCTACCGTTTATGACCCGGAAATGGTTTACAAAGTCACAAGCTTGCAACCGAGCTTCAACATTCCCAATGCCAGGTCGCGTTTTGATATTTCTTACCTGGGAATGTCTTCTTTCGCAGATTATTTTGCTGTCCTTCTCGTTCAAGATAGAATGCGTGAAAGACTCTTGTGGGCTGATTTGCAGAATCATTATACGAGAGGCGCGTTTGCCTATAAATACTGTTGTTGAGGTTTTGGAAGATTTCGTCAGCCACTTTTCAGCAGATTGGAATAAACTTTGATAGCCTCGAGCCATCAACTTTTGTCTATACTCGGGCTATGAAAGTTCGTTTTATTTTGAGCGATTATGTCGAACAAGCCTTGGCGCTGGCGGCGTATGACAAGCTCGAGGGTGGCAGAGGAAATCGTAGGAACCCTCGAGCGCCAGCTTAGCCTCGAAGAGTGGAACGGACTTTGAGGCTCGAGCCCTTCATCTTCGGAGTCTGACCTGAGTATTCCTTCCAGAAACCGAAGTAAGCCTGTGGGTGTATCTGCACAAATCAAATGGACTTCGGTTTAGAGCCGAAGTCCACTTTTTACGTCTCTGGCGGAGAGAAGGGGATTCGAACCCCTGATGCCGGTTACCCGACATACGCGCTTTCCAGGCGCGCTCCTTCAACCGCTCGGACACCTCTCCGGGCTCGAGCGACGTAGCTTACCAGGCGCGCGGCGGGCGGGTCAATTCATTCTACCGCATTTCAGGGACTGCTCCGGGCCAAGCGGTCGAGGGCGGCGATGGCGGGAGCGTAGTTGGGGTCGGCCCCTTGGGCGGCCCGGTACTGGGCTTCGGCTTGCCTGAGGTCGCCTTTGGCCTCGTAGATTTCGCCCAGCCTGAAATAAGCCTCGATGTAACCCGGATTGGGCAGCGCGTTGGTGCCGGGGTCGTTGGCCTCGAAAATTTGAATGGACGCTTGAAACGCCTCGACCGCTTCGTCGAAGCGGTCCAGGGCTTTGAGCATCCGGCCCCGGTTGACCTGCGCCCAAACCTCGCGCTGACCTTCCGGGGTCGCCGCGGCGGCGGTGTAGGCTTCCAGCGCCTCTTCGTAGTCGCCGCTCTGCCAGGCGACGCGGCCCCAGGCGTTGGCGACCTCGTAGGTCTGGGCGCGGAGAAAAGTGTCGCGGAGCAGGCGCTTGGCACCTTCGCTGTCGCCTTCGGCGGCGCGCAGCAGACCGTTCAGCAAACTGTAGCGGTAGTCGTCGGCGGGCGGCTCCAGAGCCAACGCGGCGTCGAGTTCGGCGCGGGCCGCCGCGACGTTGCCGGTCAGGTAGAGCGCGTTGCTGTAGAGGTAGTGGGCCTCGGGGTCGTCGGGGCGTTCCTGCACGAGCGCGGGGCCGTCGATTTGCGCGGCGACCGAGTAAAAGCCTTCGTTCAAGTTGCTGAGCATCCTGTCCAGCGCCGACTGCGCCCCACCTAGAGGCGGGGTCGCAAGGGACAGGAGCAAAAAACAGACGAGGACGAGGGCGCGGGGCATGAGCGGGTTCAGTTTACCGCGTTGTTACAGAACCCGTCGTACCGGCGTCAAGGGTCGTAGGCGTCAAGGACTGAGCTGGTTCAAAAGATACACCGCGCCCGCCGCGGCCCTGGTTCGGAGCGCGGCGACACGTGCTGCGGGCACCGGCGGCCGGGTCAGGGCGCAGCGCAACAGTTCGGCCCTGTCGACCGGCAACGTAAAGGCGGGCGCGCCCGCCTCGCCCAGAAAGGCCGCCACCTTGGGGTCGTAGACTATTCCGCAAAAGTCCCGCCCCGCCACCGCCGCCAACACGAGGCCGTGCAGCCGCCCCGAAACGACGTAGCTTGAGCGAGCGACGTGCTCGAGCAACCCCGCGGGCGTCGTTGCCTGCAAAAGCTCGAGCCCCGGAACGTGTTCTTTCAAAGTCTGCAAAGCCGGGTTGTCCTCACCCGGTTGCACGGCCGCCGCCGCCACCTTGACGCCTCGAGCGCTGAGGGTTTGTCCGGTTTCGACAAGCGCCTCGGTAATCTCGGGATAGCCCGCGCGGGGGATGAGGAGGACGGTGTCGGTAGGGGTGCGGGGTGCGGGCGGCTCGAGCGGCGCTTTAAGAAGTAGGGCTGCGTCGGCGCAGAGGTAGGAGGAAATGTTCAGGGACTCGAGCAAACGTTGCGAAGGCTTGTCGCGCACCGCGACCGTGACGCCGCGGAGTGTAGCAGCGACGGCCCGCCGCCCGCGCTCGCTCAAAGGGCCGACCGACTGGCCGTAAACCACCACGCGCTTGCCGAGCCGTTTCGCCGAACTTAGCAGCCCAAGGTAGTACCGCAAGCTGCGAAAACTCGTTTTGTCCTGCAGCAACCCGCCGCCGCCGGAGACGAACGCCTCGCAGCGCAGCAGCGCGCCGGGTGCGCCCGCCAACCGCGAAACCGCCCTCACCCCGTGCAGTCGCTCGGTCACCTCGGGGATTTGGGACAAAACGGTAACGTCGTGTCCGGCACCCCGTAAAATGCTCAAGAGACCGCTCAGTAGGGCCTCGTCGCCTAAGTTGCCGAAACCGTAATAGCCGCTGACGAGCACCTTCATGGGCGTTAAAGAGGTTTGGGCGCGCCGGCGCTTCCCAGCCAGCGCCGCCCCAAACGGAGCGCGAGTCTGACAACGGGCACGAGCAGCAAACCGATGACGAGGCCCAGCACGAGCGCTACCAGCGTCCTTTGCAGCGAAATGAGCAGCGGCGTGTGGTAGTGGCTGAAGCTGTTCAAGATGCTCGCCTGCGCCACCACCCCGCCGGTCAGCAGCGCCGCCGTGACCCAGGCGGGCAGGGTGCGCTCGGTCAGGCCCAGCACCGCCAGCGGGTGTCCCAGCAGCTCTTTAAAGCGTGGCCGCACGAACAGGTCCGAGAGCAAGCTGCGCAGCGCCAACTCGCCGCTGCTCGCCCCGATGAGTGGAAAGTTGCCGCGCCGCAAAAAGACCAGCGCCAACGCGAACAGCCCGAGCAGCACCACCGCCACGTTGCCGACGCGAATGGGGTAGTTCCAAAAGTCCTTGACCCAACTCGCCGGACGGCGGTAGCGCAGCGCGTAGTGAAACAAGAACAAAACCGGCGGCACCACCAGGGTCGCCGCGACGCCCGCGAACGGGTTTATCGCCAGCATCGCCTCGCGGTCGCTGCCGACCGCGGACAGCAGCGTCGCGCCCGCCAGGCTGACGAGTGTGGCGAGGCCCAAACTCGTCAAGCGTTCTTTCAAGTGGCCGTAGCCGATGACCGGGAAGGTCAGCGCGGCGGCGAGCGCCAGCGCGCCCCAGTCGAAGCCGTTGGCGACCACGCCCAGGCCGAGCACCCCGAGCACGACGAGGAAACCCCACACGCCGGGGTAGAGCAGCGCGAGCAAACCCAAACCGGCCAAGACGCCGACCGCGCTTAGGCCCCGGAGCAGGGCGTTCGTTTGGTAGTTGATGTCGAGCGTGTCCAGCGGGCCGACGGTGTAGCCCTCTTGCTCGAGCCGCGCCGTCAAACCCGCCACGAGCTGGTCGGTGTTTTCAAACATGTCGCCGAGCTGTTCTTCGGTGTAGGGCCGCAGGTAAAAAATCCGCACGCCGCGTTCATTAGCGGCGAGGAGGTATTTGTCAATCAGGCTTTGCGGCGTCAGGCGCTGGTTGACGTAGTCCTGGTTGAAGCTCAGCAGCCGCGCGGTGGGAACCTTGCGCACGATTTGCGGCATCCCGTCTTGCTCAGTGCCCTCGATGACGCCGGTTAAATAGGGTTGCGAGGCGGCGACGAGTTCCGTCAGGCTGTTCGGGTAGCCCGCCACCTGCAAACCGGCGTGAATGAGGTAGTGGGCCTCGGGCGGGAAGTCCGCGCCGACCTCGCGCAGCCCCGGAAAGTTGCGCGGTCGGTAGGCGATGTCGAAACCCGCCGTCGCCCACGCCTTTATAGACTCGTTGTCCGGCCCGGCGGGGCGCACCTCGACGGCGCGGCCGGGATAGACGTACCAGGGACGGCCCAAAAACTCTAGTTGCTGAGGGTCGGGCGCGTTTTTGGTGAGGGTCCCGTCAAGCGCACCTGGTTCCAACTCGCTCACCAGTAAACTGTCGGGCGGCAGGTTGGGGAGGGGGGCGTCTCGAGCCAGCGCCAACTCCACGGCTTCCGACGCGAGCAGCACGGTGATTTCCCCCTTAGCTTCGGCGCTCTCTAAAGTATCTTCGTAAAGTGCTATCCCGTTCAACCCCAAGCTTTGGTAGTGACGGCCCAGTTCCAAGCTGCTCACACCTAGAACCTGCGCCTGAATGTCCAAAGAAGCCTCGTCCATCAACACCGTGACGACCCGCCGCCCGCCCTCGGCCTGCACGCGGTGCACGACGAGAAGAGAAGCGGGGATGAGGCTCAGCAGCACGAGTAGCCAAAGAACTGTTTTTAGGCGCATGGGTTCGTCCTGTAGTCCGGTCTAAACCGGTTTGGGCTAGCGTAGAGAGTCGGCTGCGGGCACAAGTGCGTAGTCTACCCCTCGGCCGGGGCGTGGGGCTAGGGGCTGCTTAGGTAGGAGAGAGGAGCAGAGGAGACAGGGAACGAAGGAGCCGGGGAGAACAAGGCCTGTGACCTTACTCTTCACTTTTCACTCGGTCCTCGGTACTTTGTGACTTTGGATAAAACTGACCACGTAAGCGCTCAACACGTCCAGCGCAACGCGGTTCTCACCGCCTTCGGGAAAGATGAGGTTGGCGTGGGCCTTGGTGGGTTCGACGAACAGGTCGTGCATGGGTTTGACCGTGCGGCGGTACTGGTTGATGACGCTTTCGGCGCTGCGACCGCGTTCTTTGACATCGCGCTCTAAGCGCCGGATAAAGCGCTCGTCGGGCGGCGCGTCCACGAACACTTTGAGCGTCATGCGGCTGCGCAACTCGGGTTTGTGCAAGACCAAAATTCCTTCGACCACGAGGACCGGGGCCGGCTTCAGGGGCACGGTGGCTTCGGCGCGGTCGTCCTGGGTAAAGTCGTAGACGGGCCGCGCCACGCCCTCGCCGCGCACCAGCGCGTCGACGTGTTCGACCAGCAAGTCCGTGTCAAAGGCGCTCGGCTCATCGTAGTTCGTCAGCGCGCGCACCTTGGCGGGGAGGTCGTGCTGGGCGCGGTAGTAAGCGTCTTGGGGCAAGACGACGACCCGGTCGGCCCCGGCCACACTTATGACGGCCTCGGCGACCGTCGTCTTGCCCGAGCCCGTGCCCCCGGCCAGCCCGATGACGAGCGGTTTGCGGTTCATGTTCACAGGCTAACCGAGTTCGTCCGGCGAGGTAAAGCAGTGGGGCCCATGATTGTGCTTTACTATCGACATGACCCGACGGGTTTGGATTTTGGCTGTTTTCCTGACACCTTTTGTCGGTTTGGCGCAGCCCGGCCCGACGACGTGCGCAGCGTTTTTTGCAGACGTTGGGGGCGCGGATGTAGCGGAGTTCCCTCAGGCTCGAGAAGTCAACCTGGCCGACCTCGTCACGGTGCTGACTGCGCTCGACCCAAGGATCATCCCCGCCACGCTCATGTTTGCCGACCCACCCGCCCGCTACGACCCCAACGAACACACGGTCGTTGTTTGCACGGATGACTACCTGTTTGTGTTCGTCAACGACCCCTTTGGACTCCGCATTTACAACTTGCCGACGCGGACATCAGTCACGGCAAAAATCATAGGCGTGCCGGCTGACGCTCAGCCGTTGCGTCAAGGCGTTTACCTTGTAGAAGTGTTCGTCAACGGTGAGCGCGGAACTGGTGTCGTCGACGTGAGCACGGGCGAAACTTTGCTGTCCTTGATGCCGGGCGGCTTCAGCTCTTACCTGACCGTGCTCGTGGCTGGAAATAAATTTCTAGTTCAGGCTTACTCCTGGGGCGCACCCTCAGCCTGGGGAAAAGTGAGCCTCGTGCTCTACGGTCTTTCGCCGCAGGTCGACAAAAACGCCGAAGCTGCCTTAACCGAGTTGGCGTCTTGTCGTCATGAATTTCTGCCAACCTCGAGCCCCGGTGGCTTTAGCTACGCGATTTCAGACAGCTACACGATTTCAAAAAACGAGCTTTTCGTCGTGGACGAGGACGGAGCCGACCCCCGCTTGTTACCTCAATGTCGCGCCGTGGCCGAGCAGATGTCGAATTAACCAGTATTGGATAGGTGTGAAACTCAGACAAATTTGAAAACTGTTCGGTGACCCAGCTACACCCTGTCCTTCGCAAAGCTCATCGTCTTCATTTCCGAAACTTCAGCCCGCTCTCGAGCGTACTCGACCGCCGCTTGAATAAAACCCTTGAAGGGCGGGCTCGGGCGCATGAGGCGTGAGCTGAATTCGGGGTGCGACTGGACGCCTAGGAAAAAGCGGTGATGGGGCAACTCGATGGCCTCAACCAACCCCTCGCCACGCCCGGCCATGCCCGGTGTGACGCCGGAGACGACTAGGCCCGCCGTCTTGAGCGCGTCGACGTACTCCGGGTTGACTTCGAAGCGGTGGCGGTGGCGCTCCTGCACGGTGTGGTCGCCGTTGGCGCTGAGGGTGTAGAGGTTTTCCAACAGCGTGCCTTCCAGCACCCGCATGGGCCAGTCGCCCAAACGCATGGTGCCGCCCATGCCCGCCACCTCCAACTGCTCGGGCATGAGGCCGATGACCGGGTGGGGCGTGTAGGGGTCGAACTCGGTCGAGTTGGCCCCGGCCAGGCCCGCCACGTCGCGCGCGTACTCGATGACCGCGACTTGCATCCCCAGACAAATTCCGAGGTAGGGAATGTTGCCTTCTCGAGCGTAGCGGGCGGCGCTGACCTTGCCCTCGATGCCGCGCACCCCGAAGCCGCCCGGCACCAAAATGCCGTCGAAGGTGTTCAGCAGGTCCAAGCCGTCCTCGCCGTTGGCAACGATGTCCTCGGCGTTCACCCACTCGAGCACCACCGCCGCGTCGTTGGCGATGCCCGCGTGTTTCAGGGCCTCCATCAAACTTAAGTAAGCGTCCGGCATGGCGACGTACTTGCCGACCACGCCGATGCTCACCGTAAAGGCCGGTTGCCGCAGCACGCGCACCGCCTCTTGCCAGGCGCGCAGTTCCGGGGTGACTTTCTCCAACCCCAGTCTGCGCTCGAGAAAGCGCCCAATGCCCTGCTGCTCCAAAATTTCGGGCACGGCGTAGACGAAGTCGGCGTCAAAAGAGCTGAACACGTCGTCCGCCTCGACGTTGGTGAAGAGCGCGATTTTGCGCCGCACCTCGTCGGGGACGGGGCTTTTGGAACGGAGGACGATGCCGTCGGGCTGAATGCCCACGCCGCGCAGCGTGGCGACCGAGTGTTGGGTTGGCTTCGTCTTGAACTCCTCGGAAGTCCCCAGGTAGGGCAGCAAGGTGACGTGGAGGTAAAGGGTGTTGTCCCGCCCGACCTCGAACCGGATTTGGCGAATGGCTTCTAAAAAAGGCAACGACTCGATGTCGCCGACCGTACCGCCGACCTCGACCAGCACGATTTCGGCGTGAACACGGCTGCCCGCCTCGTAGATGCGCCGCTTGATTTCGTCGGTGACGTGCGGGATGACCTGGACGGTCTGCGACAGGTACTCGCCGCGCCGCTCTTTTTCGATGACGGACAGATAAACCTGCCCGGTGGTGACGTTGTTCTCTCGAGACAGGTCGGTGTCCAGAAAGCGTTCATACGTGCCGACGTCGAGGTCGGTCTCGGCCCCGTCCTGGGTGACGAACACCTCGCCGTGCTCGTAAGGGCGCATGGTGCCCGCGTCGACGTTGATGTAGGGGTCGATTTTGACGGCGGTGACCCGGTAGCCTCGAGCGCGGAGCAGCGCCCCCACGGACGACGTGGCGATGCCCTTGCCGAGGCTGCTCACGACCCCCCCCGTAACGAAGATGTACTTTGTGTCCATAGCCACTTCCTTTACGGGGTTTAAGTCTAGCACGCTTCCTATTCGGCACGTTCGGCGGCGCGACGACTCGGGAAGCGTAGCAGTTTGGTTCCCCTCTTGGGAGGAGTTAGGGAAGGTCTGTAACCACCTCTCCAGCTGGCTTGGATGCGACGCCTCTCACCCCCCTGTCAAGCGAACTGAGCAACCTCACCTGATGACTTGCCAAACCCTCACCCTTACCGTTATGGTTTCTTAGTGCGGTGCAGCCGCGCGAAAGGACTGTATTTTGAACACTGCGGCTTTGAAAACCGAGGCTTGGAAGACCGGAGCAGCGCGCAACCGTCGTCGAGCGGGTGCATGAACCGAACCCGGACTATGGCGTGAACCGAAAAGGCATTTTGTTTGTGATGACCGGTGCCTCCGGCGTCGGCAAGGACACCTTGCGGCAGGCGGCGCTCGCCGACGTCGACAACCTGTTTTTTTCCATCTCGGCGACGACGCGCATAAAGCGGCCCGGTGAAACGCACGGCAAACAGTATTTTTTTCACGACCGCGCGCAGTTTGAAACTTTGGCGGCGAACGGCGGCTTGTTGGAACATGCCGACTACGTCGGCGACTACTACGGCACCCCGGCGCAGCCCGTGTTGGACGCCCTCGAGCAAGGCCGGGACGTGCTCTTGGAGGTCGAACTCGTCGGCGCGCGCAAGGTCAAAGAGCGGCTGCAAGACGCGGTGATGATTTTTATCGCCCCGCCGACCCTGGTCGAGTTGGAGCGCCGTCTGCGCGGCCGCGGCACCGACTCGGAAGAAAAAGTTCAGAAACGTCTTTCGCGGGCGCGCGAAGAAATCAAGGCCATTCCCGAGTTCGACTACGTGGTGGTCAACGACCTGCTCTCGAGGGCGGCGGACACCTTTCGCAGCGTCATCTTGGCCGAGCGGGCGCGGGCCGAGCACCTGACGCCGCAAGACGTCGCGCTGTTTTTGAAAGAGCTGTAAAAAGCCTGTTTCGGTACCCGAGAGAGTCGAAAGTCAAAGGGAATGCCAGGCTGTGAACGTGTCGCCAGCAATTCCAAATTTAACAAACCCTCTCTCAAACAGCGTTGAGCAGGTTAAAGCTTATCAGCACAGCAGCTAATTCCCCTCTACTTTGCTCAGAAGAGGGCTAAATATCTGGCGGGACGCTTCTAAAAAGTTGCTAAGGGAGCTTAGTTCACCAGAAACTGAAGGGTTATTCTCCGAAACAGCCTCTGTAGCTGCTCGATTGCTCGTCGCCTATCTCTTGAGAGTACCGTTCAGCACGTCATTGAAATCGAATTTGGTTAAATTTGGAACTGCTGAACGTGTCGCTCTAAGTTTGGCGAGGCGCGCTCGAGTATGGTATGCTTTTTCGGCTTACCGGCACCTGTTCTTGCTGTAAGCCTCGACCGCCCGCTCCTGTGGGGGGCGTTCAAAAGACTGAGCTACGAGCTAAAAGGAGTTTGTAATGAAACGCACCTACCAGCCCAACAAGCGCAAGCGTGCCAAGACCCACGGCTTTCGCGCCCGCATGAAGACCTCGGCCGGCCGCAACGTTTTAAAACGTCGCCGCGCCAAAGGCCGCAAGCAACTGACCGTCTCCGACGAGTAGAGTCGCGCTCGCTTCGCTCAAGGGCGACCGCGCTTTTCAGCGCCTACGCAAAGGACGCTCCGGCCATGCCAAGTTTCTCAGCATCCGCTATCTACCGACACGCCACGCAGAAGTGCGTGTGGGCGTCGTGGTGAGCAAAAAGGTCGGCAACGCCGTGACCCGCAACCGGGTGCGCCGCCGTTTGCGTGAGGCTCTGAGAGCGCTGCTGAGCGAGCGTGCGTCACCGGTCACCTTTAAAGACCGGGTGTCTTGTGACCTCCTGGTCGTCACCCGCCCGGAGGCGGCCGGGGCGGACTACGCCCAACTCAAAGACGCCCTGGCGCGCGCGCTCGTCAAGAGCGGTCTGTTGACATGAGACTTTCTTTGCTGCAGCGTACCGCCGTCGCCCCCATCCAGTTTTACCGGCGCTTTCTGTCGCCCCTCAAGGCGAGCCCGAGTTGCCGCTTTCAGCCGACCTGCAGCGCTTACGCCGTAGAGACGGTCAGCGTGCACGGCGTCGCCCGCGGGTTTTACCTGGCAACGCGGCGCTTGCTGAAGTGTCACCCTTTTCACCCGGGCGGTTTCGACCCGGTGCCCCCCCAACACCCGGAGGAATCTTGAGGCTCAAGTACCTGTTAACCGCCGTTTTGTTGCTGCTCAGCGTGGCTTGGGCTCGAGTCGACTTTGAAGCCGTACCCTTCAGCGCCGACAAGTTTGCGGGCTTTGACAGTCTGCAAACGAGTTGTGCCGCGCCCGCGGCCGCGTCGTTCTGGTGTCAGCGCTTAGACGAAACCCTCACCCTCATCCCGACTAAGGGTTTGGACTACGTGTTCGACGAGGCGGGCGAGGTCGTCGCGCTTTTCCCCAAGCAGCAAAAGGGGCAAAACTTCGTCACCAAAGAGGGCACCTACCGCTCGAGCTTGACCGGCGGGCGCAACGGCAACCTCGTCCCAGCAGACGCGCCTTTTCCGGCGGGTGCGGTTTTGTTGGACGGCGAATATGTCAGGCCGGCGGGCGCGACGGGCGACTGGCGCAAGGTGAACACCGACGACGGCCCTTACTACGAAGGCACCTTCAGCTACGTGCTGAACGACGTCCGCATCGACAAAACGGTCATCGTCAGGAACACCGACCACACGGCGAACATCACCGTCAAGGCAACCCGTCTGGACGAGGCGGACGGCGCGACGCTTCTCCAGTACGTGGTGCCCGGCATCGGCCAAGGCGACGCGCAGGTCGTCAAGGTGGGCCAGGGCGACTCTTTCACCCTCAACCCGGTTGCTCAGGCGGTCGCCAACCCGTCTTACATTTCCTTGCAAAACAACAATCGCAACACGGGCAACGCCATCGTGTTGGTGCCCGGCGACGTGACTGACACCGAGCTGAGCGCTCAAACCCTGCCCGGCGGCGGCGTCGCCATGCAGAAGTCGCTTGCGCCCGAGGCCGGTGCCGAGACCACGCTCGTGCTGGAAGAGTACGGCGGCCCCAACGAACTCGTGCGCTACGAGCAAGAGGGGTTTTTGGACCTGCCCGGCCTGTTCAAGCCCAACCTCCTGGGCCGTCTCTCGCTCGGCGTGCTCTGGGTGTTGCAGCAAATCTACACCGTCGTGGGCAACTGGGGTTTAGCCATCATCGTCTTAACGCTCGTCTTCCGCGCCCTCATCTGGCCGCTCATCACCACCCAGACGAAGTCGATGTACGGGATGCAGGCGATTCAGCCCAAAATTCAAGCGCTGCAGAAAAAGTACAAAGACGACCGCGAAAAGCTCACCCAAGAAACCATGAAAATCTACAAAGAGGAGGGCGTGAACCCGGCGATGGGTTGTCTGCCCATCATTGTGCAAATGCCGCTCTTTATCATTTTGTGGCGCATCTTCGCCAACTTTGAATTCAACGCCGGCTTTTTGTGGCTGCCCGACTTAGGCCAGGCCGACCCCTACTACATCTTGCCGCTGCTTTACGTCGGGGTGATGGTCGCGCAGTCTTACTTCATGTCGCGGGGCAACCCGCAACAGTTCAAGCAGCAGCTCGTCATGAACGTCGTGTTCGTGTTTTTGTTTCTCAGCTTTCCGGCCGGGGTCATCTTGTACTATGTGGTGTCGATGCTCGTGCAGGTGTTTCAGTACTACCTCATCCGGCGTGACACACCGGCGGTCCCCGCAAAAGCCACGTGACGAGGTTAAACTAAGGCGAGGACGAGTAAGAGGACGTTACTAAGGGTGGCGATGGCAGACGATCTAGACAAATACTTAGAAGACTTGGGCATCAACTTAGGCGAAGACGAGGAAGTTTTGGCTCCGCCCGCAGCCGCCGAGCCGGAGCCGGTCTTGCCGCTTCCCACCGTGGTGCTGGACGACGGCCCGCCCGCGGAGCGCGCCGAGTCTTTTCTCGTCAACTTGCTCTTAAACTTCGACCCCGCCTACGCGGTCGAAATCACCTCCGACGACGGCGACGACGAACTCTACGCCGACATCTTCGGCGGCGACCCCGGTAAAATCATCGGGCGGAGCGGGCGCACCCTGCAGGCTTTGGAGTACGTGACCAACGCGGTGCTGAACCGCCACGCGGGCGACGGCGTGCGCGTCACCATCGACGTGGGCGGCTACAAACGCCGTCAGGACGAACGCTTGCGCGCCGCGGCGCGCCAGGCCGCCGAAGAGGTGCGCGCGACCGGCAAAGCGCAGTCCCTGAAACCCATGAGCGCCGCCGAGCGCCGCATCGTTCACATGGAGATCGCCGAGGACCCTTCGGTCAGAAGCGAGTCTTCCGGCGAGGGGCGGGACCGCCGGGTCGTCGTCCTGCCGAGTTGACCCGCGCGGGCAAGCGCGTCGGCTTTCGAGCGCTTCCCCACGACGCCTGCCCCATTTTTGGGTGCGTTGAGCCCCTCGACGAGAACGCCAAGACCCAGAAGCTTCGGTCCGTTTAGCTGCCTGAGTCTTAGGGCTGTTCGGAAAAGGTGTCTGCTCGAGCCCGGCCGAAGGACCTGTTTTCCAGGCACGTTTTGTCCTGAAAAAACGTTATATGGGGCACACACTTTTCCACCCAAAACGGTATAACTAGACCTGCTGTGAGGAGGTCACAGTCATGATGACATGGATCAAAAACCTTTTCTCCCGCGACCGCAGGGCCTCTAAAGCCCTCAAGGCCGAGTGCGACACGCTTCGCCGCTGGTCGGAGAGAGCGACAGCCAAATAACCTTACAAACAAGTCAGCGCTGCGCGCACAGCGTAGAAACGACCCCGCCGTGACCGCGGGGTTTCTCATGTTTTCGGGACAGTGGGGTTCGGGACGGTGGGGTTCGGGAGTGTGGCCTATGAGTAGACACGCGTAAGGGATGCCACGCCGTCGCGCGCAGAAATGAGTCACACTTAAACTGGTAGTCACGCCGGACGGACTGGGAGCTTGTGGACGCACCTCACTTAGCCACGAAACTGGACGCCTATTACCGGCAGATAAGCGATGTCATCCTGGCGCGCCAGCACCCGGTGACGGGTTTGCTGCCCGCGAGCACGGCCGTGAACGCGCACGGCGACTACCGCGACGCCTGGGTGCGCGACAACGTGTATTCCGTTTTGGCCGTGTGGGGTTTGGCGCTCGCTTACCGCGACTTAGACGACGACGGCGGGCGCGGTTTCGAACTCGAGCAGGCCGTGGTCAAACTCATGCGCGGGCTGCTGTTCGCCATGATGCGCCAAGCCAAAAAGGTCGAGGCGTTCAAGATGACCCAGAACCCGCTCGACGCGCTCCACGCCAAATACGACACCGCCTCCGGCGACACGGTCATAGCCGACCACGCCTGGGGCCACCTGCAACTCGACGCGACCTCGCTCTACTTGCTCATGCTGGCCCAGATGACGGCCTCGGGCCTCACCATCATCTACGCGCTCGACGAGGTGAACTTCGTCCAGAACCTCGTCTTTTATATCGGCCGCGCCTACCGCACGCCGGACTACGGCATCTGGGAGCGCGGCGACAAGACCAACCACGGCCAGCCCGAACTCAACGCCAGTTCGGTCGCGCTGGCAAAGGCGGCCTTGGAGGCCTTGGCGGGCTTCGACCTGTTCGGGGTGCGCGGCTCGCAAGCTTCGGTCATCCACGTGCTGCCCGACGAGGTGGCGCGGGCGCGCGTGACCTTAGAAGCGTTTTTGCCGCGCGAGTCGAGTTCGAAAGAAACCGACGCGGCCCTGCTGTCGGCCATCAGCTTTCCGGCCTTCGCGGTCGAGGACGAAGCGCTCATCGAGCGGACTCGAGCCACGATTTTGAGCAAGCTCGGCGGCCGCTACGGCCTGAAGCGCTTCTTAAGGGACGGCCACCAGACCGCCCTGGAGACCACCGAACGCCTCCACTACGAACCCGAAGAGCTGCAAAGGTTCGAACACGTCGAGAGCGAGTGGCCGCTGTTTTTCTGCTACCTCGTGCTGGACGGCATTTTCTTCAACCGGCCCGAGCAAGTTCAGGAGTACCGGGCCAAGCTCGAGGCGGTCGCGGTAGAGCGAGACGGCTACGCCCTGCTGCCCGAACTCTATTACGTCCCCGCCGACGTTTTAGACGCCGAGCGCGCCGCGCCGGGTTCGCAAGCGCGGCGGCCCAACGCCAACGTGCCCCTGGTGTGGGCGCAGAGTTTGTACTGGCTGGGCGAACTCTTGAGCGACAAGCTCGTCAGCGTTCACGACCTCGACCCCTTAGGCCGCCACAGCCGACTCGACAAAACCGCGCGGCCGGTCGTGCAAATCGCCCTGGTCGCCGAGGACGACCGGGTCCAGGAGGAGCTGGCCGCGCAAGGCGTCCGCACCCAGACGCCCGAGCAAATCCAGCCGGTCAAGCTCTACAGCGCCGCCGAACTCGCCGAGGCTTATTACCAGATAGGGCGCAACGACAAGCTCGGACTGACCGGGCGGCCGGTGCGCCGCCTGCTGACCCTGTCGAGTTCGCGGGTGTTCCGTTTGGCGGGCGCGTGGGCGGTCTGCCCGCCCGCGTTTTTCGACCAGCGCGAGTTTTACCTGTCGCTCGACCCGGCTTTTTTGGTTAAACGCTTCAAGGCCGAACTCGCTTACCTGCACCGCACCTGGTCCTACGTGGGCCGCCCGACCATGACGCTCTACTTGAGCCGCACGCTGTTGGAAAACGGCGCGGCGGCGCTGTACGAACTCATGAGTGAACTGCGCAGCGGTAGGTGCGCGGGCGTGCCGGTCAAGCTCGCGCCGCTGAACTTGCTGCTGCAAACCGCCAACGTTGAACGCATCGACAACCTGCACGACTTCGCCTTTGCCGACACGGCTTCGGCCACCGCGCAAGCGCCGCCGCGCCGCTTGGCCTTCGACCTGGGCGCGACCCGGCTGCTCAGGCCCGACGAGGAGTTGGGGCTCGAGCTGGGTGGCGGGCTGGGGCTGTTTCGTCACCGCTTGGTCACGTCGCGCAACTTGTACGAACACGTCGAAGTGCTGACCCTGTGCGCGAAACACTTCGGTCTGGACTTCGACCTCGACCTGGAGTTCGGTGCAGACGGCGCAGAGCCCGACTCGGACCAGGAACACCCCGCCGAGGAACCGAAGAGCGACACGGTGCGTACCCTCCTGGAGGAGGTTTACGACCTTGCCGGAGAACTTAGGTTGTGGGCCGTGGTGCGGCGGGCGGCGGGGGTGTTGCACAAGGTCGACGTGGCGCTGAGCGACAGCGTGACCGACATCTTGGTGCGCCAAAAGACGCTCCTCATCGGCAAAGCCTACAGCGAGCGCTCGCTCATCACCAAACCTTTGCCCCAAGCGGCGCTGCTGGAAAAAATCGCCGAGTTTTGCCGCGAGGACATCCGCGACCGGGTGTTTACTCAAGAACTCATCATCTATTTGGGCCTGCTGATTCGCGCCGAACCCGAGCTGTTCCGGGGTCTGTCGTCGGTGCGGGTGGGCTACCTCGTGCTGCTGCTGGTGAGCGACCTGGCCCTGGAACTCGGGCTTACCCAGGACGAGGGCTACGAGTGCCTGATGCAGCTGCCCCCCGCCGAAGTGCAGGAGCGGCTGCGCGAGGTGCTGCTGAAGTACGGGGCCAAAGAGCAAGTCTTGAAACACCAGGAACTCATCCAGGTGCAGCGCTCGGGCGACGAACTCGTCTACACCTTAGACGCTGCTCCCCCCGCCGAGCCCGAGGGCGGTTGGTGGCGCTGGCGGCGGCGCGAGGGCATCCTGAGCCGCGTGCCCTCCGGATTTTACGAGGACGTGTGGCAGCTCATGGCCCACTGCCGCGGCCTCATCATCGGCGACAAGTTAGAGCGTCGCAACCGCCTCGTCAGCCACACGCTTTTGGCCGAAATGACGCCGGGCGAGAAAAAGTTCGCCTGGCAAGTCGAGCACTTGCTCAACAAGATCCCCTCGCCCGAGTACCGCCACCTCAACATCGAAACCCTGACGATTTTGGCTCGAGTCCTGGGTCAAAACCTCGCCTTCAAGGTCGACGACTACCTTGTGCTGGACATTATCATCGGCCACGCGGTGCGGCTCGCCTACCTCAACCACTATCCCGAGCGCGAACAGCACTACGACGCCGACAAGGCCGACGCCTGGGCGGCTTTTTACGAGCTGCCGCCGCAGGCGACGAGCGGCTACCTGGTCACCTCGTTCAAGTACCTGCTCGAGGCCCGCCCCGACTACGCCTGACTTAATAACGCACGTCCCCCTAACGCACGTCCTCCGGCGCGCGGCCCTGCTCGACCACGGCCGTCCACTGGTTCAGCCAGGTCGTCAGGTTGGCCTCGAGGTCGTCTGCGGCCACTTCGGCGATGTCTTCCGAACTCGGCAGCTGACCGTAGCTGACGAACTCGGCCGGTAAGGGCGTGCCCGTCACGACCGGATAGACGAACATGTTTGCCGGGATGTCGGCTTGAACCGCCTCGCTCAGCATGAAGTCGATGAACTGTTCGGCCGCCGCGCGGTTTTTCGTTCCCTTCAGGATGCCCACCGCCTCGATTTGTTGGTACACGCAAGCCTCGCAAAAGAGGTTGGCGGTCGGGGCGTCGTCCAGGGGTGTGTCGGCGAACATCACCTCCGCCGCCGGGCTGCTGGCGTAGCTCAGCACGACGGGCCGGTCGCCGCCGTAGCGGCTGAAGGCCGTGTTGTAAGCGTCTTCCCAACCGCTTAAGACCTGCACGCCGTTGTTTTTCAGGTCGGCCCAGTACTCTAACCAGGTGTACTCGCCCGTCACGCCGAAGTGGGCGACGGTGGTGAGCATAAAGGCCAGGCCGGGGCTGCTGGTGGCGGGGTTGGTGACCACGGTCAGGCCCCGGTAGCTGGGGTCGGTGAGGTCTTCTAAAGAGGTCGGTAGCGCCACGCCCAATTCCTCGAAATACGCTTTGTCCAGGTTGAAGTTGACAAAGCCGACGTCGACCGGCGTCACGTACCCCTGCGGGTCGAAGCGGTAGCGCGGGTCGACGTTCTCAAGCGCCGGACTCCGGTAGGGCTCGAAGATGCCCTCACTGGCGGCTCGAGCCAACAAACTGTTGTCGACGCCGTAGAGCACGTCGGCGAGCGGCCTGGCTTTGGTCAGGATGGCCCGGTTGACGGTCTCGCCCGCGTCCCCGGCGGGCAAAAACTCCACCTCGACGCCCGTCTCGTCGGTAAACCGCTGCACCACCTCTTCGGACAGCGCGAACGAGTTGTGGGTCAAGACGGTTAGCTTTTGGCCCAGCGCGCTGCCGAGAAAGACGAGTGTCAGGAGAAGTTTGAGTTTCTTTAACCTGTAACCTTTGACCTGCATAAAAACATCCCTTCCGTCACCAGAAAGGACTGGACCTGTGCGCTATGAACGTCTACGCTTCCTACGCCCGCGTGACCGGGTTCAGGTTCGAGGGTTTGTTCTCAGCCCGTTGCCGGGCACCCCTGGTGACGGATTTAGTTTAACCCGAGGGTTGCAAGCGAACGCCGCTCGAGCCTACAAAGGAGCAGAGGCTTTCAGTCTGCTCCCCGCCCATTTTCAGGAAAACCCTTGGCCCAAACGGACGTTCTCAATCCGACAGCAACGCGACCGCTTCGATTTCAACCAGCACGTCCCGCGGCAGCCGCGCCACTTCGACGGCGCTGCGAGCGGGCGGCTCGTCGCCGAAAAAGCGTCCGTAAACCTCGTTCATCGCGGCGAAGTGGTTCATGTCGCTCAAAAAGCAGGTGCATTTCACGACGTGCTCGAGGCTCGCACCCGCCGCCTCTAAAACGGCCTCGAGGTTGGCGAGCACCTGTTCGGTCTGCGCGGCGATGTCGCCCGGTTCCAAGCTGCCGTCGGGCCTCAAGGGGATTTGCCCGGAGGTGAAGAGGAAACTCCCGGCGCGCACGGCCTGCGAATAGGGACCGATGGCGGCGGGCGCGCGGTCGGTGTGGACGGTGGTTTTGGTCATGGGTCAGCCTCCGGGTTCAGTGTATCCGGGTTCAGTGTAACAGCGCCGGCAAGCGAAGGACCGAGTGACCCGGAGACTTTTCCGTCTCGGCTGAAAGGCGCCGAACACCGCCTGCGCGGGTCTGCTCTTGCCGGCCGTCCGCTACGGCCGCCACAAGCTGAACACGATGATGAGTAAAACCAGGTAGAGCGAGCCCAAAATCCAGAAGCGGTAAGGAAACCAACTTTTCCGTTTGAGGTTCGACCAGGCGTCGCGTTTAGGAAAGACCTCCTCGACCTTGCGAATGCCGCTCAGGGTGCCGCCTATGGTGACCGAGCGAGATTCGCCGCGTTCGGGCGGCAGGGCGTACTTCTTTTGGCGGGTCTCGACCCCCGTGACTTCCAGGACGACCGCCGTGACGTTGTCGGGACTGCCGAGGGCGTTGGCGGCCTCGACGAGACGTTGCGCCGCTTCTTCGGGCGGGGCATCCTGGACGGTCTCGAGCAGCTTGTCGTCGCCGAGGAGCGTGTTGACCCCGTCGCTGCACAGCAACAAACGGTCCCCTTTTTTGACTTCGAAATGAGACAGCTCGAGCTTGACCTCGGGCAGCGCGCCGAGCGCGTTGGTGATGATGTTGCGCAGGCGGTGGTTTTTGGCCTCCTCAACGGTCAGGGTGCCCTGCCGGACGCGTTCGGCGACCCAGCTGTGGTCGAAGGTGAGTTGCTGAATCTCGCCGTTGCGAACCAGGTAAAGCCTCGAGTCGCCGACGTGACCCACCAAACCCACCTGGTCGTCGATAAAGACCGAAGTGAGCGTGGTGCCCATGCCGTGGTGCTCGGGGTGGTCGGCGGCGTAGTCGAAAATTTCAAGGTTCGCGCTCTGCACGGCCCTCGCGAGCGCGGCGGGCGGGTAGCTGCGGCTTTGCGAGAGTTCGCGGCGGATGATTTCGACCGCCTTTTGGCTGGCGACCTCGCCAGTGCTGTGCCCACCCATGCCGTCGGCCACGACCGCCAGGTAACCGCCGCCCACCTCACCCACAAAAAAGCTGTCCTGGTTGACTTTGCGCACCGGTCCGGCCTCGCTCAGGCCGGCGTAGACGACCGCCGTGGCCGAGCGCTTCACCCCCTTGCCCAGTTTGACCGCCATAGCCTTTACTCTATCCCACAGGCGCTGGGGCGCAGTTACCGGGAGCCACAGTGACAGGCTCTTTACTACGGCTTTCAACCAAGGGGTCGGCATGGAAAGTCGCAGCAAGGACCCGAAACACTTTCGGCTCGGCACTCGGTACTTTTCTCACCTGGTATAGTTTCCGGCATGGAGCACGCCTTTGAAACAGCGCGCCGCACCGCCGCGGGTGAACAGAGTGCCGAGCAAACGGTGCGCGAGTCGCTGGCCCGCGCCGAAGCGGTGCAGCGCAGTCTCAACGCCTTTGTGACCCTTCTTCACGACGAAGCGCTGGTGCGGGCTCGAGCCGTGGACGCGGCGGTGGTCAGGGGCGAGCAGGTCGGCCCGCTCGCCGGGGTGCCCGTGGTCGTCAAGGACAACCTTTGCACCGCGGGCGTCCGCACCACGGCGGGGTCCAAAAGCCTGGAGCACTTCGTCCCGCCCTACAGCGCGACGGTGGTGAAGCGTCTGGAGGCCGCCGGGGCCGTGGTCGTCGCCAAGGCGAACTTGGACGAGTTCGGCATGGGCAGCAGCAACGAAAATTCGGCCTTCGGCCCGGTGCGCAACCCCTGGGACGCCGCGCGCGTGCCGGGCGGCTCGTCGGGCGGCTCGGCCGTGGCGGTCGCCGCGGGCGTCGCGCCGCTGGCCCTCGGCACCGACACGGGCGGCTCGGTGCGGCAACCGGCGGCGCTCTGCGGCTTGCTGGGCTTCAAACCCACTTACGGCCGGCTGTCACGCTACGGGGTCGTGGCGTTCGCGAGTTCGCTCGACCAGGTCGGCGTGCTCGCGCGCAGTTCGCGTGACCTGGCGCTGGCCCTCGACGCGATGGGCGGGCACGACCCCTGCGACGCGACGAGCTTGCCTGACGCGCCGGAGTTTGAAGCGGCGCTCGGCGCTTTGGACGACCTGACGGGCGTGCGCGTCGGCGTGGTCGAAGAGTTGAGCGGCGAGGGCAACAGCGCCGGGGTGCGCGCGGCCCTGGGGCGGGTGCGGGCGGAACTCGAGGCCTTAGGCGCTACCGTCGGGGACGTCTCGCTGCCCCACGCGGCCTACGGCGTCGCGACTTACTACCTCGTCGCGCCCGCCGAGGCGAGCAGCAACTTGGCCCGCTTCGACGGCATGGTCTACGGCGCTCGAGTCGGCGACGACGCCCTCGGTCAGGCCGCCGTGATGAGCGCGACGCGCGGCGCGTCGTTCGGCCCCGAGGTGCGCCGCCGCGTCCTCATGGGCACTTACGCGCTCTCGGCCGGTTACTACGACGCCTACTACGGCAAGGCGCTCAAGGTACGCCGACTTATCGCCCAGGACTTCGCAGCCGCGTTCGAGCAGTACGACTTTTTGCTCACGCCCACCGCGCCCACGGTCGCTTACAAGCTCGGCGAAAAAACCTCCGACCCGCTCGCCATGTACCTGGACGACGTCGACACGGTGTTAGCCAGCTTGGCGGGTCTGCCCGCCGTAAGCATCCCGGCGGGCACGGCCGAAGACGAACTGCCCTGCGGCGTTCAGTTCGTCGCGCCCGCCCTGCAGGACGAGCGCCTGGTGCGCTTGGCGGCGGTGCTCGAGCGCCAAGCAGGCATCGCACCGCTTGCGCCTTTTTAAGTCAAGCTGGACCCGAAAAGCCAGGCGGCGAAAGAGTCGCAACCCCTGTTTCGCTCGGCGCTTTCCACTCGGTGCTCGTTACTTTTTTGTGGTCGCCCTCTACTTCAAACACCCCTCACCCAGCTCAGCGCGCAAACGACAAAGGGGGTAAAAAACTGTACAAAACTCAACATAGCTTCTTGTGCAGCTGACGGGCCGAACAGCGACCTAAAACTGGCAAACCATCTCATTCCTTAGCATTTTGGCGTCTTTTTCCTTTTTGAAAAAGGACGTGTAACTTAGCAGCAAAATCGCGCTGCCACGGCACCAAACCGTGCCGGGGCACATGCCGAACAGCACTTACGTCTGTGACGTCACGCTGCCTATGCTGCTCCTGTGACGCTGTCATCAAGCACGTCACCTGAAAGGAGTGCATCATGGTAAACCCACCACAGTTAAGACGTAAACCGCAGACTCAAGGTGTCAGGGTGAAGGGCGGCCAAGTTGAAAGGTGGCTGACGCTGGCTACCGGTTTCGCGTTGCTTGTCTTGTCAAACGGACGCTTTGCCGTGCCGCTGGCTGCTTGGCTCGCCCCTGTTTTCCTCCTGCGCTTTACGCGTCAGAGCAGTTCAAGACGCGGTAGTTTGCTTGTCTACGGCATACTGTTCGCCGGTTTTATCGTCATGTGGCGCGGCTGGATTCCTGTACCCGCCGCCGCGTTTTACCTCATGGCAGCCGGCATCAGCCTCTTCCAACTTTTGCCGTTTCTCGCTGACCGACTGCTTCAGCAAAGGCTGTCCCCCTTCGCCGCTACCCTTGTCTTGCCAACTGCCACCGTCGGCATCAACTACGTCCTAGCCACGTTTTCGCCTTACGGCTCCTGGGGAGACATCGCTTACTCGCAGACGAGCGTGTCTGAGTTGACCCAACTGCTGTCGGTGACAGGCGTTCACGGCGTCACTTTTTTGCTGTACTGGTTTGCGGCAACGGTCGTGAGCGCCTGGGAAGACGGTTTTGACCCACAGCGCTGTTACCGCCGCGTGCTCCTCATGTTGGGGTGTCTCACGACTATTTTTATCGCAGGTGGTTTGCGTTATCACCAAGCCCCCTCGGCTGACACGGTCCGCGTTGCCGCGATTGTCAGCGACCAACACGCGCTTTACGAGGCGGTTGCCGCCAACGGCTTCGACCTTCACGCTGACACCGCTACGCCGGAAGCGGTGCGCGCCCTTATCGAGGCACACCATGACGACTTGTTTGCCCGCAGCGGGCAAGAGGCCGCAGCAGGCGCGAAAATTATCGTCTGGGCCGAGGGGGACGGCTTGGTACGCCGTCCGGAAGAGGCGGCGCTGTTGAAGCGTGCCGCCGTCCTTAGCACGCGCTACGGCGTTTATCTTATCGCCGCAGTTGCCACCGTCACGCCTGGTGAAACGCTCGTCGAAAACAAACTTGTGACCTTTGACCCTAGCGGCAAGCAGGTTGGCGTATACGTCAAATCAAAAATCGTGCCGGGCGACGCGAACGTAGCGGGTGACGGCGACATGCTTGTGCTTGACACGAAGTACGGTCGCATCGCCCAAGCCATCTGTTTTGACTTGGACTTTCCAGCCTTCGCGCGTCAGGCAGGGGCGGCGGGTGCCGACATCATCATCGCGCCCTCGAGCGACTGGCAAGAAATCGACCCTTATCACAGCCTGATGGCCTCGTTGCGGGGCGTCGAGAACGGGGCGTCCGTCGTTCGACCCACGCACCAAGGCCGGTCGCTCGCCAGCGACGCTCAGGGCCGTATTCTGGCGCAGGCCGACCACTTCCAAACCACCCCGCACACGCTGGTGGCCAACGTCCCCACCCGAGGGGCAAGCACCCTTTATGCACGGTTTGGTGACTGGTTTGCCTGGCTCGGTATAATCGTCTTAGCCGGACTGACCCTTTTGGCACGTCGGACAGCTGCGTCGCGGCCCTCAGCGACGGAGGCGCGTGCGTCACGTGAGTGACACAGGACTCTGTCAAGATGAGTTCAGGCGCTAACGCTCGAAGGGGTTGATAAGGTGAGAGTAACCACGCCCGCGAAGACCAAACTTGTCAACCGCGCCGTGCTCAATCCCCGCACGCTGGCGTTTCTAGTGGTTGGTGCGGGCATTCTCGGCGTGATAGCGAGCATGGCACCGACGCTGCTGGGCGCGTCCTTGCAGGTAACGGCGTTTTACTTGGCTTTGTCGTTGACGCTCGGCGTGTGCGCAGCGCTGCTGCTCGTTGTCCTCTTACAGCGTCAGGCCGTTTGGTGGATGCACCTAGCGCTGCTTGGAGGCACGGTCTGCATCCTGGCGTTGTTTTGGCTAAAACCAGACCAGTTCGGTAACGTGTTTATCTTCTTCTTTATGCTGGGGGGCGTGGCGGCTATGCTACTGCCGTTGTCACATGCGTTGCTTTGGGGCGGCTGCTTTTACTTGTTGACCCTCATCAACGCTTGGCTGGCTTTTGGGTGGAGCGGCTTGTCGGGCTGGTACGGGGCGATTGGCGCGTATATTTTCTTTGGGCTTTTCGGCTACGTCCTTCAGCAAGCAGACGTCAACTTCAGGCGCAACGTGGGGCTGTATGAGGAACTTCAAGGCACCCACGAGCAGCTGCGGCGTTACGCGCAGCAAGCCAGGCAGCTCGCGGTGGTCGAGGAGCGTAACCGTCTGGCCCGCGAAATGCACGACGCGCTAGGGCACCAGCTGACCGTGATGATGATGCAGTTAGAAGGCGCGCAGCGCCTCGCACAGAGCGACCCCGAACGCTCGGCTCAGCTTACCGCCAGCGTGCGTCGGCAACTTAAAGAGGCGATGAACGAACTGCGCAACCTGCTCAACACCTTGCGCACTGCACCCGAGGACGACGGGGGTGACACCTCGCTACCGAAGAAGGATATGGCGGCAAGTCTCGAGCACCTCGTCGACACGTTCGCCCTGGCGACAGGTTTGAACATTACCTTTCAAGCATCAGCGTTGCCAACCCTACCCCCTGCCGTTGCACAAGCCAGCTACCGAACGGTGCAAGAAGGTCTCACCAACATCCACCGACACGCGTCCGCAGAGCGTGCCTGGGTAACCCTGGAACATTCGGGCGGTGCGCTTGGGGTGTGCGTAGAGGATGACGGCGTAGGGTTTGGCTCGAGCGATAAAGACGGCTCTTTTGGTCTTGTCGGCTTGCGAGAAAGAGCGGCGGCGGTAGGGGGCACCTTGACCCTCGCGGCGCGGGCGGGAGGCGGAACCGTCCTCCGTTTTGACATTGAAGGTGTGCGGGAGGACGTGCGGGGCAAGCGTGAATAAACCCATTCGGGTCATGATCGTCGATGACCAGAGACTGATTCGCCAAGGGCTAAAGATGCTCCTCGAACTCGAGCCCGACATCACCGTTGTCGCCGAGGCTGAAAACGGCCAGGACGCGCTTAACCTGTTCTCCCGAACCGACCCCGAAGTCGTTTTGATGGACGTACAAATGCCTATCTTGGACGGGGTGAAAGCAACGCGCGCACTCACGGAACGCTTCCCTGACACCAACGTTATTGTGTTGACCACCTTTAACAAAGACCACTACGTGATAGAAGCGGTGCAGGCGGGTGCCAAAGGCTTTTTACTCAAAGACAGTTCTGGTGAAGAGATTGCGGCAGCCGTTCGCACCGTCAGACAGGGCAGAGCGATGATCGACCCGGCGGCCGCCAACGCCCTTTTCGAGGCCGTCTCTCACGCCCCGCCACCCTCACAACCGTCGCAACCGCTGACAGAAGCTCTTTCAAGCAGAGAAATAGCCGTTTTGCGGCTGGTCGCAAGTGGCATGACCAACGCCCAGATTGCGGCCGAACTCGAGCTTGCCGACGGAACGGTGAAGAATTACGTCAGCGCCATTATCCAGAAAACGGCAAGCCGAGACCGCACCGAAGCCGCCGTCAAAGCGCGTACTTTGGGGTTGATTTGACGGGCCAGGATTTGTACGGATTCCGAACGAATCTTTTGCCTACCGGCTGCCTCGGTTCCCATTCGCTACGCTCGGCTTGCGTTGCTTTTGTAAGCGATTCAACCAGAACCCGTATCACCCATAGGTTCCCACTGTTTCTCGCCTAACCGCCCGTGCTCAAAGAGTGGTTTCAACGGCTAATGGTTGTGCGCGAGTTGCGCGCAATTGTCGCGTCGGGGATTTGGGCCTCCCGACGCTTTCAAAGTTCTAGGTGCGCTGAGTATGTTTATTGCTGCCGCGGTGCAGCAGGTAGGTGCTTGCCTTGTCAACGTTCCTGAATCAACGTTCCTGATAAGGCCGCGCGAAAATCATCCGGCCCATGTTGGTCTGCAGGTTGCTCGTCACCAAGACGTCGATGGTCGTGCCGACAAACTTTTGGCCGTCTTCGACCACGACCATCGTGCCGTCGTCTAAATAAGCGAGGCCCTGCCCCGGTTCGCGGCCTTCTTTGCTGATGGGCAAACTCAGGCGCTCACCCGGCAAAAACATCGCCCGCATCACGTTGGCGAGCCCGTTGACGTTCAGCACGCGGACGTTTTGAAGGGCGGCCACGCGGTTCAAATTGTAGTCGGTGGTGATGAGCGCCGCTTGACGGTTTTGGCACAGCCGGACGAGCTTTTCGTCGACCTCTTTTACGTCGGGTGCGTCGTCGCTGACGATTTCGACCGGGACGCGCGCCTGCGCCACGAGCTTGTCCAACACTTCCAAACCGCGGCGGCCCCGGTTGCGGCGCAGCGGGTCGGCGGCGTCGGCGATGTTTTGCAACTCGTTCAGCACGAAACGCGGGATGAGGAGTTCACCGTCTAAAAAATTGGCCTCGACGATGTCGTTGATACGTCCGTCGATAAGCGCGGAAGTGTCGAGGATTTTGAAACGGTCGCCGCTGGAAACAGCCTGCGACGGGGCTACCGCGCGCGCGTTGAAAAGGGCGAGTTGCTGCCGGTTTTTCACAAAGAACCAAGACGACCCCGCGACCAACACGAGGGTGATGAGCACCGACCAGTACCAGGTAAAACCGGGAACGGCCTCGAGCACCGTGTTCAGCAGCACCGTAATGAGCAGCGCGACCGTCGTTCCCACCCCGGCGGCGAGGACGGCCTGCGGCGAGATGCGTCCCAGGTAAGCGCTGACGCGCAGCCACAGCCGCTCCCAACGTCTGGCGAGCGGCAAGCTCAGCAAAAAGCCGACCAGCACGCCCAACAGGGTCAGGTAAACGAGGTTGTAGGTGCCCGGCAACAAGCCGTCTTGGAACAGCAGAGCGAGGTTGAAGCCCAACACGCCGCCGAGCAAGCTGAGCACTCCCCTGACGACGGTTTGGACGCTTGAGGCGCGTTCGCGTTCGGCAGCCGGCCGCTCGGGGCGTTCGGACCGCTCCGTCACCGCCTTCACTCGCCGCTCCAGGTGGCGCGCAGGGCGGCCTCGAGCGACTTCACCTGCACCGTTTTTGCGCCTGCCGCGGGCGGCGAGACGAGCCGGGGATACCCCGCCCGCGCGGCTTCCGCGGCGCGGCGCTCGAGCTGCGCGACCGAGCGAACTTCCCCGGCCAAGCCCACCTCGCCCACGAAGGCGGTCGCCTCGGGGACGGGCCGGTTCGTCACGGCGGAATACACCGCGACGGCCACCGCCAGGTCGGTACCGGGGTCGGTGAGGCGCAAGCCCCCGGCGACGTTGACGTACACGTCGAGGGCGGCCAGGGGCAGTTCCAGGCGGCGCTCGAGCACCGCCAAGACCAGGTCGACCCGGCGCGCGTCGAGGCCTTGCACGACCCGTTTGGGCGACGAGTAAGGCGACTTGGCCGCCAGCGCCTGCACTTCCAGCAGGAGGGGCCGCTGCCCTTCCAAGGCCGCCACCACGACCGAGCCCGCGACGCCGCGGGGCCGCTCGGCCAAAAACGCTTCCGACGGGTTGGCGACCGCCCGCAGCCCGTCGCCCGCCATCTCGAACACACCTATCTCGCCCGCCGGACCGAAGCGGTTTTTGATGGCCCGCAACACCCGAAACCCCGCCGCCGACTCCAAGGCCAGCGTCGCGTCGACGACGTGCTCGACCACTTTCGGTCCGGCAATCGAACCCTGTTTGGTGACGTGGCCGATGAGGACCAAAGTGCTGCCCGAATCCTTGGCGGCCTGGGTCAAAAGCGCCGTACCGTCGCGCACCTGGGTGAGGCTGCCGGGCGTGCCGCCGTCCTCGCTCCTCAGGGTCTGAATCGAGTCGACGATGACCAGGTCGGGGGCGTTGCCCCGCAGGTGTTCGGCCAAGATTCGCGCGTCGGTTTCGCGGGTCAGACTCATGCCTCCGCCGACCCCCAGCCGCTCGGCGCGCATCTTGACTTGGGCCAGCGACTCTTCGCCCGCCACGTAGAGCAGGCTGCGGTTCTCAAGAGAAGCGTGGTGGGCGAGTTGCAACAGCAGCGTCGACTTGCCGATGCCGGGCTCGCCGGCAATCAAAAGCGCCGAGCCCGGCACCCAACCGCCGCCGAGCACCCGGTCGACCTCCTCGATACCTGACGGAAAGCGGACCAGGCCGGCGTCTTCGACTTCGGCGAGCGTTTGCACCTGAGCGCTCAAACCGCGTAAGGCTGCTGGGGTGGCGCGGCCGGCAGGGCCGGCGGACTCGAGCTTTGCCTCCATGCTGCCCCAGGCGCCGCAACGAGGACAGCGGCCCATCTTCACGGGCGACTGCGTACCGCACTCGGCACAGACGTAGGTCGTGGCGACTTTAGCCACGACCTACTCTTTCTCGAGGACGCGCTGTTCGCTTTTGTGGACGCGCCCCGACTGTGCTCGGTAAGACTTGTTCTTGCGCTGACACCTAAACAGCATAGCCTGTTCGGGGGTCGAACAGGCTATGAGAATTTACGTTTTGTTGCCAGCTTTTAAAGCTCTCTCAGGAAGGCGCAGCTTAAACCATCGGCACCGGGTCGGCGAAGACCACGCGGTCGTCTTCCACCGTGACGAGGATGGGTTCGTCGTTGTCGCGGCTGAGCAGCTTGACCGACAACGGGTCTTCGATGTACTCGCGCATCACGGTGCGTAGCGGGCGGGCGCTGTCGCCCTCGGGCACCTTGGCGAACAAAAAGGGCGCGACCTCTTCGCTGAACGAGACCAGCACGTCGCGGCTGGCGAGTTCGTCGCGGATGTCGTCGAGCATAAAGTTGACGATGTGCAAAATGCCCCGCTCGTCGTGCGCGGCGAAGGGAATCACCTCGTCGAGCCGGTCCAAAAACTCGGGGCTGAACAAGCTTTTCAAGGGTTGTTGAATATCCTGGATAATTTTTTGAAAGCCGACCGCCGGACCGATGTTGAAACCGGTGTTGCTCGTCATGATGATAATCGTGCGCCGAAAGTCCACGGTGCGGCCCAGGCCGTCGGTCAGTCGCCCGTCGTCGAGCACTTGCAGAAAGGTGTTGTAGATATCCGGGTGCGCTTTTTCGATTTCGTCTAAAAGCACCACCGTGAAGGGCTGGCGGCGCACCGCTTCGGTCAAACGGCCGCCCTGTTCGTGCCCGACATAACCCGGCGGTGCCCCGATGAGTTTCGAGGTCGAGTGGGCTTCTTGATATTCGGACATGTCCAAGCGCACCAGCGCGCGCTCGCTGCCGAACAGCTCGACGGCGAGTTGTTTAGCTAAGAAAGTCTTGCCGCTGCCGGACGGCCCCACGAACAAAAACGAGGCCGACACGCGCGTGCGCCCGCCCAAGCCGACTCGAGCCCGGCGCAGCGCAGCGCCGAGGGCGTGAATGGCCCGGTCCTGGCCGACGACGCGGGTCTTGAGGTTGCTTTCTAAGTTGGCGAGTTTTTCGTCGTCCTGGTCGTCGATGTAGACGCCGCCCCAGGAGTTGATGACCGCTTCCAAGTCCTCGCGGCTGACGATCGGCGTGCCGTCCTCTTCTTCTAAAACTGGAAAGCCGAGCGACTTGTTCAGCCGGGTGCGCGACGAAGCCTCGTCGATGAGGTCGATGGCCTTGTCGGGAAAGTTCCGGCCCGGCAAGCTCCGCTCGCCGAAGCGAACCGACAACTCCAAAATCTGGTCGGGGATGACCACGCCGTGGTGCGTTTCGTAGCGCTCGCGCAGACCGTGCAGGATTTCCAGGGCTTCTTCAGGGGAGGGCTCGAGTACGATGACGGGTTGAAAACGGCGCTCCAAGGCGGCGTCTTTTTCGATGTAACGGTGGTACTCACCCGTCGTCGTCGCGCCGATGACCTGCACCTCGCCGCGGCTCAAGGGCGGCTTTAAGATGTTGGCCGCGTCGAGCGTGCCTTCCGCGCCGCCCGCACCGACGAGCGTGTGGAGTTCGTCGATAAACGCGACCACTTTGGCGCTGCGCAGTTCTTCGATGATTTGCCGCAAGCGCTCCTCGAACTCGCCGCGGTACTTCGTCCCGGCGACCACGTTGGAGAGGTCGATCGAGAGCACCCGCACGCTGAGCAGGTTAGGCGGCACGCGGCCCTCGGTGATGGCTTGCGCGAGGCCTTCGACGATGGCCGTCTTGCCCACGCCGGGGTCGCCGATGAGGACCGGGTTGTTCTTGGTGCGGCGCGACAAGATTTGAATCACGCGGCGGATTTCCTCGGTGCGCCCGATGACGGGGTCGAGCTTGCCTTCGCGCGCTTCTTTGGTTAAGTCGCGGGCGTACTCGTCCAAAAAGGGCGTGTTGACCGCCTCGCTCTGCGCCTTGGGGTCGGCGGCCGCTAAAATGCGCCAGCGCACCGTGTCCACGTCCCTCGTGAGTTGCTGCAAAATGCGGTAAGCGACGCCGTCACCCTCGCGGATGATGCCCAGCAAAATGTGCTCGGTGGCGATGACGTTGCTGCCCAAGCTGCGCGCCTCGCTGCCGGCGAGTTCCATCACGCGCCTCGCCCGCGGGGTGATGGCGGCGGTTTCGTTGCGCGGCAGACCGTCGCCGCGGCCCACCATCTCTTCGACCTGGCGGCGGAAACTTTCCAGGGTCGCGCCGAACTCGCCCAGCACCTTGCTGGCGGTGCCGCCCTCGCGCATCAGCCCCAACAGGAGGTGTTCGGGGCCGATCATGGCGTGGCCGAGTTTCGAACCTTCTTCGCGTGCGAAGTGGAAAACAAGTCTTGCGCGGTCGTCGTACCTATTCACGGTGCCCCTTCCCGGAGGAAACCTGCATTGCGAACGGCGGGATGCTGGGAAAGTCCTTCATGGTTTCCAGTCTACCGCTTGAAACCCGACCTGACAGGTTTTTCGTTACGTTTTCGGTCGTCCACCTTTGACCTTTTTCTCACTGCCCCCAAATAAAAGTGTCCTGCCCGAGTGTAGCGTCGACGCGCTCGGTGGTTGCTCAGCGGTGGCGTCTCAACTGCATCTTGCCCCATCGTAACGCCCGGAGGGGTGGGCAATGCCACAGGTCGCGGGTAAAAAAGACACAAGCCTGTCGGTGTAAACCGCTTTCACAGCAAAACCGCCCCGACTTTGGAGGGAAGACGGCCCCCGGCGGCGTGGCGTAGCCTGTGTTTATGAGGTTCATGTTTGCCCGCTCGAGGCGTAGCCCTCGTTTTTTGAAACCTTTCATGGTTTTGCTCGTCGCCGCCGCTTCGCTGTGGAGTTTGGAGCTGTTCGACACGCTCTTCTTAAACCAGCGGCTGAACGGGCTCGGCATCCGGCCGCGCAGTTGGGACGGCCTGCGCGGCGTGCTGTTCGCGCCGCTGCTGCACGCCGGAATCGGTCATTTGCTGTCCAACACCCTGCCGTTCCTCGTTCTCGGTGAGCTCGTGTTGCTCGGCGGAACGCGTGTCTTTGTGAGCGCGACTTTGGGCGGTTGGCTCGTCGGCGGTTTGGGCGTGTGGCTGTTCGGGGGCGGCAACACCCTGCACCTGGGCCTCAGCATCGTGGTGTTCGGCTACCTCGGTTACCTGTTGGGGCGGGCTTACTTCGAGCGCAGCCTCGGCTCGCTCGGGGTCGCCTTCGTCGTCGCTGTGCTCTACGGCGGAATGCTGTGGGGCGTGTTGCCTGTGCGGGTGGGTGTGTCCTGGCAGGGGCACCTGTTCGGTTTAGTAGGTGGGGTTTTGGCGGCACGTTTCACCGCCCGCTCGACCTCCCGCTCGACCTCCCGCTTGACCTCCCGTTCAACCTCGGTCGGGGTGGTCAGGCGCGGCAAAAGGCGTTAGGATGAGGCAGTTCCGACTGTTTCTTGAGAACTTGAGAAGAGGTCTGCCATGCCCCAGCTGTCCACCGCCATCCAAGCCTTAAAAGCGTCTTCGACCGTCGCCTTCAACACCAAGGCCAAAAATTTGGCGCGCACCGGCGTCGACGTGGTGGCGATGACGGCGGGCGAGCCGGACTTTCAGCCGCCCGAGCACGTGTTGGCGGCGGCGCACGAGGCCATCCGTTTAGGCATGACGAAGTACACCCCGGCCGAAGGCACATTGGAACTGCGCGAAGCGGTCGCTGCGAAGTTCAAACGGGAGAACGGGCTCGAGTACAGCCCCGCACAAGTCAGCGTTTCGACCGGCGGCAAGCAAGTTCTTTACAACGCTTTTATGGCAGTGCTGAATCCGGGTGACGAGGTCGTCATCCCGGCACCTTACTGGGTGTCCTATCCGGCGCAGGTGCAGCTTGCCGGCGGCGTCACGGTGCCGGTCACGACCCGGCCCGAAGACGGCTTCGTGCCGAGCGTCGAGGCGGTGCGCTCAGCCGTGACCGACCGAACCCGCGTCATCCTCATCAACTCGCCCTGCAACCCGACCGGTGCGGTCTACCCGCGCGAGGTCGTCAAGGGCATCGCCGAATTCGCCGCCGAGCGCGACATCTGGCTCTTCAGCGACGACTTGTACGAACACCTCGTCTACGAGGGCGAATTCACCGCGGCGGCGCAGTACGCACTAGAGAAAACGCTCGTCATCCACGGCGCGAGCAAAGCTTATGCGCTCACCGGCTGGCGCATCGGCTACGGCGCGGGGCCGTTGGAACTTATCCAGGCGATGAACCGCCTGCAGGGCCAGGTCACGAGCGGGACGAACGCGGTGGCGCAGCACGCGACCGTGGCGGCGCTGAACGAGGTCGAGAAAACGCAGGCCTTTATCGACATGACCAAGAAGGCCTACGTCGAGCGGCGCGACGTGCTGGTCGAGGGCCTGAACAAACTGGGCCTGAAAACCCCCAAACCCAGGGGCGCGTTTTACGTGATGACCGACACCACGCCCATCGACGAGGACGAGGTGAAAGCGGCGACGCGGCTCTTGGAGCAAGCCCACGTCGGCGTGGTGCCCGGCACCGACTTCGAAGCGCCGGGGCAGGTGCGGATGAGTTACGCGACGAGTCTCGAGAACATCCACAAAGCCCTGGAGCGGATTAAGACGTTGCTGGACTGAAATTGAGGGAAATCAGAGTCTCGCAAACGAGGTTGAGGCTATTGTAAGCGTGCCAAAAGCTGCTCTAGGGACATATCGACAAAGGACTCGAGCCTGACGTCCGCTATCCCGAAGTCGAGGTGTTGCGTGAAGACGTTAGGCACCACGACACAAGAAAGTCCAGCCGCTTTTGCGGCTTGCAACCCGTTGAAAGAGTCTTCGATGGCGAGCGCTTCTCGGGGTTCGATGTCGAGACACGTCACCGCCGTACGGTAGATTTCAGGGTCGGGTTTGACGCGTGTGACTTGGTCGCCTGTAACGACTGTATCAAAGTAGGTCGTGACCTCGAGCCGGTCCAAGTGAGGGACGACCCAACTGCTAGGCGAACTGGAGGCGACGGCAAGTTTCAGACCACGTTGCTTGGCGAGTACGATGGCGTCGAGAATGCCGGGGAGTAATTCCTTGGCTGCCACAAGTTCCAGCTTGCGCTGCCCGCGACGTTCCTTTATAGCGTCAGCATCAATCGCTTGTCCACTTTGCTCCGCTAAGTAAGCGCAGGCGTCGAACTCGTTGCCGGAGCCGCCCAACACGGCGGCCCAGACCTCGAGCGGAAGGGTGCAGCCGTATTCTTGATAAATCTCTTCCCAAGCGTCATAGGCGGGGGTTTCCGTATCGACCATCAAGCCGTCGAAGTCGAATACCAGCGCTTTAATCATCGTCAGCAAAGATAAGCTTCTGCTTTTCCATAAAAAGAAGATATACGTTGGAGTTGACATACGTCAAACTCGACGTCATGTTTACAGTCTAATTCGGAGAACATCCACAAAGCTTTGGGGCGTATCAAAACGTTGCTGGACTGATACAGGGAAACCTATGAGAAAAGCGTCAATTCTTCATCGTGGCGGTCCAGTGGGTATCCGGGTGTTTTTGTCTGTCGGCAGCCTGCTCCTTCCACCAGTCGCCTAACCCTTGCATCTGTGTCATGCGCTGTGCGAAGCTCGGGTCGAAAGACAAGTACATACAGCGGTTGATGGCCGTCATCGTCCCGTCCGGGTTGAGACGCTCCTCTAACTGCCAAGCGTCGCCGGCCTGAACGGTGCCCGACTCGAGCACTCGCACAAAAAAACCCGTGCGATTTTCCGTCACCGTCAGCTTGACCCAGTCGGGCCGGCCGATGCGCCGTGCGAGGTTGGCGCAGGGGATGCGCGGCCCGCTCACCTGTAAAAGTGCGCTGCCCACGCGCACGACGTCCCCGGCGCAAACCTCATCGTCCGCCACGTGGGCGAGGGTGAAGTTTTCGCCGACGTTGCCCGGAGCCAACTGCGTAGCGTAGCGGTCGTTCCAAAAAAGGTAGTGCTCGAGCGGATGCACGCAAATCGCGGCGTCCGGGCCGCCGTGGTAAGGCTGAGTCACCTTGTCGCCGCGTAAACCATCCCGCTGAACCTGCACGGGACCCTGCACCGGGTCTCGAAAGATAGAAGAGGTCCACGTTCCGCGCTCGTCCGTCACCGTTTTGGGTTGCCCGACAAAAACAGCCTGGATACAGGGTTTGTTCATTTCGTCCTTTCAAAAGCAAGTGTCTAAGTCATTAGGCCAAAATGTTCAGCAAGCTTCCGGCAGCGCCCCTTTCTAAAACTCGTTCTAAAACTCATCTGTGCAAAAGTCTTCGCAAGACCGCACCGGAAACACCGAGTTAAACTATAGACGAACAAACCCCATGCTCGAGCCGGAGGTTTCCATGCCGTCGAACAAACTCACCTTCGAGAACCGTCACGGCGACAAAATCGTCGCCCGCCTCGACCTGCCCGCCAACTGCGAGCCGGTCGCTTACGCGCTCTTTGCGCACTGTTTCACCTGCTCGAAAGACCTGAAGGCCGCGCACAACATCAGCCACGCGCTGACTCGGGAGGGGATTGCCGTGCTCCGCTTCGACTTTACGGGTTTGGGCGAGAGCGACGGGGACTTCGCCGACACCAACTTTTCTTCGAACGTGGCCGACCTCGTAGACGCGGCGGCTTACTTAGAAGAGACGCACGGCGCGCCACAAATCCTCGTCGGCCACTCGCTCGGCGGCGCGGCGGTGCTGATGGCGGCGCATAGTTTGCCCTCGGTCAAAGCGGTCGCCACCATCGGCGCGCCCGCCGAGCCGGAGCACGTGGTGAAACTGCTCGAGTCCAGCCGCGCCGAAATCGAAGCCGAGGGCGAAGCGGACGTGACCCTTGGGGGTCGCACTTTCAAGGTCAAAAAACAGTTTTTGGACGACCTCGACGAAACCCACCTAAGGGAAGTGATTCGCACGCTACGCCGCCCCCTCCTCATTTTCCACTCGCCGGTTGACAACGTAGTGGGCGTCGACAATGCCCGGAAGATTTTCTCAGCGGCGCGGCACCCGAAGAGTTACGTGTCGCTCGACAGCGCCGACCACCTTTTGACGAAAGAAGCCGACTCGCGCTACGTCGGGCAGGTCGTCTCGGCCTGGGCACAAAAGTACCTGGAAACCAAAGCGGAGCCGAGCTGGTACGACGACGTGCGCGACAACCGCGTGGCGGTGCGAACCGAAACGGGTCTGCGGACCGAGATGCTGGCGAACGGCTTTTCCCTCGTCGCCGACGAACCCCTCAAAGTGGGCGGCACCAACACCGGGCCGACCCCGTACGACTATCTGGCTTCCGCCCTGGGCGCTTGCACCGCGATGACGCTGCGGATGTACGCCGACCGCAAAGGCTGGCCGTTGCAAGCCGTCACAGTCAAGGTGCGGCACCAAAAAGTTCACGCCGAGGACAGCCAGGCCGATACGGGTGCGGGCAAACCGCAGAAACTCGACCGCTTCGAGCGCGTCATCGCCGTCGAGGGCGATTTGGACGAGAAGCAGCAGGCGCGCCTTTTAGAAATCGCCAACCGCTGCCCGGTTCACCGCACTTTAGAAGCAGACGTACACATCGAGAGTCGGCTCGAGCCGCCAACCTGAACAGGGTGCTCGAGCTGCTTTCAACGACGGACTTGGTGCTCCACAACTCCTTGTTTGTTACCCTCATCGGCGCGGTGTTGATAGCCAACTCGGTCGCGCGCGACGGCGAGACGAACTGGTTGAAAGGGTTGATGTTGTTTAGGTGTCTACACGATTTTAGGCGTAGCCTTCTTTTTCCTGCCCAGCGTGCCGGGCGGCTGATTTACGTGGCATGAAATGTTGGTGAAGCGATTGGTTCTTTATTTTGTGTTGTCAGCACATGGAAAACTCCGCCTTTAAGCTAAGCTGCCTAACATGAGTTCATTGCCCGGAATCATGTGCATTTTCCTAGCCTGCAGCCTCCCCCAGGGGGCCAACGCCGCTTCCACGCCCGCCTCTTTTAAACCCGACGAGGGCCAGTACGCCCTGCGGGGCGACCCCGGCTTTTCCGAAGACAGCCTCACTGACGAACAGCGCAAGTGGTACGACCGGTTGTGGGCGGCCATCGACAACCCCGAGCAGTATCCGAACGCGACCCAACTGGCAGAGTCCGGTGATTCTTACCTGTACCGAGGTGACTTGCAGGATTATGACAACAGCTTGCTGACGGTTTTTCGGCTCACGGGGGATTTACGTTTGCTAGACGAAGTAAGTCGTATATCCGAGCTTATGCGTAAAGAATTGAAGGACGGCTGGCACGGAACACGTGACGGTAAAAATGGTAAGAAAGATGGCTTTTTGAACTGGGTAAACCTCTACGATAACGACAAAAAGTTCAGGGGCAAAGACACCCAAATGGCTTACGACCTGAAAGCCAACGCCCACGTAGCTCTGTTTGCATGGGCCTTTGAAAACAATCGGGATTTGCAGAGTCCAGGTGGCTACAATTACGGTGAACAAGCTGATTTCTGGAAAGATTACCTTGTCAACGATTTCGAGGCGAAGTGGCGCAAGCGTAACGAGGTAAAGAATGGGTTCCCCTTTGCAGAGCATTTTACTTTCCACACCTACCACTCGTTTATGAAGTGGCATTACTACATGGGTAGGCTGACCGGCGACAGGGCTTACACCAGAGAAGCCGAGCGTATGGCTAAGGTTCTTTGGAAAAACTTTAAGGAGACGTCTTCTAGCTATGGTACGGCGCTGGTATGGCCCAGGGCCTTAACGTACAACAGGGATACTTGGGCCGACTACCTTATGCCGCAACATTACGCGCGCTATGTCATAGAAGAGGCCATAGATCTACATTTTGAGCGTTTCGGAAAATATGCTGAAGATTCTACACTTGAAAAGTTTGCAAACTCAGTTGCAAGTTTCGTCATCAACGATAACAACTTTGAGTTATTTGCCAGAGACATAGGAGGTGGAAAGACCCGAGAGAGGTTTTCTGCTTCTCCTTCTTCTGAATGGGACAAGATGGATCAAGACAGATTTGCTATCAGTGCTTGGTCATTTTTGAGTCCCTGGGACGGAAGTCCCGATAACCTCATTGCTCAAGCGGCTAAGGAAGTTTATAAAGATGTTGAAAGTGACCCGGATAACCCACGAAGAGTCTTTATTCCTACAGCTATGTTAATATATGGAGTTTTGCAAGAAAGGCTTTAGAACACGACTTCGCGTTTTTAGAAAGTGAAAAAGGGTGTTGTAGTCAACACCCTTTTTCACTTTTGTTAACTGCTTATTTCTTTAGCATCTCTTTCAATAGCATGCTGGCAGGTATGAAGACTCTCTTTGGGTCTTTCCCGTATTTCACCATTTCTACGTCGTTGTAGACTACGTTGGCTGCTTTGGAAAGCTTCTCGCTCGAGTCCCAAGTTGCCAGATACGACCAGGAGCTTTCCGCGAACCTCGATTCGGTCATCCGATTCCATTCCGACGAACTTGAAGCCGGGATACCTGCACGTGCCTTGCCACCCCCAATATCGCGGGCAAACGAACCGAAGCTGCTGTCGTCGACTACAAAGCTAGCAGCGCTACGTGCAAACTTCTCCATTGTAGAGTTTTTGGCGTATTCTCCAAAGCCTTCGAAGTGCAGGTCGATAGCTTCTTGAACTACATACCGAGCGTAGTGCTGTGGCATGAGGTAGTCCGCCCATGTGTCCCTGTTATATGTTAAAGCTCTAGCCCACACGAGTGCTGTGCCGTATTCGGAAGCTGATTCCTTGAACTCGTTACTCCACAACACGTCTTCCATACGCTCGGCTTCTTTGGTGTAGGCGCTGTTGCCGGTCAGCTTGCCCATGTAGTAATGCCACTTCATGAACGAGTGATAGGTATGAAAAGTGTTGTGTTGAACAAATGGGAACCCAGTTGGTACACCCTTGCGTTTGCGCCACTTCGCCTCGAAGTGGTTGACCAAATAGTCTTTCCAGAAGTCGGCGTGAGCACCGTAGTTGACGCCACTCGGGCTTTTTAAGTCACGGTTGTTTTGCAATGCCCAGGCTATTTCTACAGCTAAGGCGTTGGCTTTGAGGTCATAGGCCAGTTGGGTATCTTTACCAGCAAACGCGGTAGAGGTGTCGTAGCGGTTCACCCAATTTAGAAACCCGTCCTTGGTACCGTCTGTGCCGTCAAGAGTGCCACGCCAACTGTCGGCTAAGTTTTTTCTCATCAGTTCAGCAAGCTGGTCTACCTTATCTAGAAGACGCAAATCACCTGTCATGCGGAAAGCGAGAAGCAGACTGGTGACATAGTCTTGCAGGTCGCCACGGTATAGGTAGACGTTATCGGACTTTGCTCTCTGAATAGCGTTGGGATATTGTTCAGGATTGTTGATAGCCTTCCAGAGTGTGTCGTACCACTTGCGCTGTTCGGCGCTGAGTTGGCTCAGAGAAAAGTTGGGATTGCCACGCAGTTCGTAGACACCAGTAGCTGCTTTGGGGGTGGGTGCAGCTGGAGGAGCCGCCGAGGTGCCGGCCCCGACCGTAAAACTGGCATTCACGACTTCTGTTTTGCCTGAGCTGGTGAGGATAGCGGCGGTGATGGTGTGCTGGCCGTCTTTGAGCTTAGAGGTGTCGAATGAGTTGGCGCTACCTGGTTCAGTTGTGCCCGCAAAGTCAAAAAACGCAATTCGTTCGTTTTGAGTAGGAGCGCCGCTGCGGCTCGAGTTGTCGAGGTAGAAGCTGATTTGCTTGACGCTCATGGCGGGTACGACGAACACGTGGATTTTGCCGTTGACGCTGCTGTTGTTCAAGAGTTTCGAACCGCTGCGGTCGGCTGCAGAACTCACCAGCAGGTTGTTCGCCATTTTGCCGCCGTTGTCCACCAAAAAGGTGGCGGTGGAGATTTTCTCGCTGCCGCTCGTGTAGCGAATTCTGGCGGTGACCGTGTGGATGCCGTCGGACAGTTTGCTGGTGTCGAGGGCGTTGGCGCTGCTGGTGCTGCCGCCGCGGAGGTCGTAAGGGCTCAGCGTCTCGAGTTGAAAAGGTTTGCCCGAGCGCTTTACGTCGTCCAGGTAGAACTCAACTTGTTTTATGCCTGCGGTCTGCGCCGTGAACACGTAAACCCTGCCGGCGACAACGCTGCTGTCCAAGATGCTCGAGCCGGAGCGGTTCGCCGACTTGCTGACCAAGAAGTCCTGCACAACGCTCTGGGCTTCTGTCTCGATGGCTGGGGCCGGAGCCGGCCCACTGCTGCAAGCCGTAAACAGGGTGAGCAGCCCAGCTAAGCAGCTCAGCTTGAGTAGGGTAGCCCGTTTGCTACGTTTGCCTTGACTAACCTTCGACATCTTTCAGTCCTATCCCTTCACGTAAGTGAAGCAGCGGTCGAACCTCGGCTCGACCCGTTACAGCACTTGCATTTTGGGTAGGGAACGAAAAAAGGGTTGCCCTACCCTCAGCCGGTTGCGCTACTGGCTCCACCCGTTCCAAGCGCCCAAATACGGAAGGGGTTTCATCGCCTCTGAGGGAGGTAACCCTCATTGCCAATCATGTTACCCGATGCGCGCGGTGCAACGTGTGAAAAATCCCCCACGCTCGACAGCTTGGGTCACGCAACTCACTGAGGACTAAAAGTGCAGCCTATGTCGTCAAAAAGAGGCTGATTTTGTTGAAGCCTTGAAAGCTCTGAGCAGGCTTTATGCTCTTTGGAAACCACAAGTTCTTTTTGGAGGCTACAAGCTCACTCAAGGCTCTCACAAAGTTGTTTCCCGACCTTAAAGCCTTCTCTGTGAGCGTATAGAAATCCTCAAATGGACTGAATTGTGAGTACGCCAATAATTATGAGAAAATTAAGAAATCCTTAATGGAACGGAGAATATCGGCTTTCTGTTCTTGTTTCTCTCAGAAAATTCTCTCAAAAGCTTAATTGTTTTCATAAACGACCAAGTTAGTTTGGCTCTTGCTGAGGGATTGAGGTTAAAAAAACCAACAACCCCAGATGCGATGAAGCCTATTTTTAGAGGCTCAGGCGTCGGGTTCATCGGTGGCTAAAAGCCACTGTGCGACCCTACTTCTCGAGTCTCTCTGGGTGCCTTGAATAGGTGGAGCGAGTGGCGCAACCGGCTGAGGGTAGTGACATAAGGTCGCTACTTCTTTGTCAAAGTACACAACGTCGTGGAGGAACAGAGAGGTGAAGGTTTTGAGAAACACACAGTGGAAACAGGGTCACGGGTTCGGCGCGATATTTTTAGCTTTTGCGAGCTTGTTGGTCCTGACGGCTTGCGGAGGTGTCATCGAGACACGGTCGCCCAGCAACGAAATACTGGAAGAACCTTATGAACTGTTCGAGGGTTTGCTGGTAAGTTCCGAAGCCGACCGCTCGAGCGCCAAAGCTTTGGACATGAGCGTGGTCACGAAGGATATCTATCTTTTCTTCGCCGAAGAAGGCGTTGAACGGGTAAGTTTGTATGTCGACGACACCGAGCGGCTGAGCGCACCCTACGCGAACTTTTTTCCGGCGGGTCTGGCGACCGAGTCCGTCAACACGCTCGACACCCGGACGCTGACAGACGGTATGCACACCGCCACGGCGGATATTCGCTACGCCGACGGCCGCACGAAACTGGCTACGGCCGCTTTTCTGGTGGACAACAGCGGTGAGCTTGCCGACCGGCTGCTGGTGAGCAAGCGCGCCGACCGTTCGGGCGCGAAGCCGCTCGGCGACGGCAGCTTGACGGGTGACGCTTACATTTTCCTGGTCCCCAGCTCGAGGGTCGACCGGATAAACTTTTATGTGGACGACCCGAGCCGCAAAGGCTCGCCGGACCAAGTCGAGCGGATTCCCTACTACGACCTCGCGGGTACGGCTAAGGGTGGCAAGGCGCAGAGCTTCGACACGAGCGACCTTAAAAACGGCGACCACACGTTTACAGCCGAAATCGTTTCGACCTCGGGCAAGAAGACGGTCGTGAGCAAAGCGGCCAAGGTCAGCAACAGCGGCACGACCTCGAGCCCCGACCCCGACGACCCCAGTCCCGGCCCGAAGGCAAAAGGGAAGTACGCCCTGCGGGGTGACCCCGGCTTCTCGAGGGGTGATTTGTCGTCTTCTCAGCGTGAATGGTATGACGCACTGTGGGACGCTATTGATAATCCCGACCAGTATCCCAACGCAATCAAGCTGGCAAAATCGGACAACAGCTATTTGTACCGGGGTGACCTACAGGACTACACTACTAGCCTTCTTATCGCTTTCCGCATGACAGGTGACTTGCGCCTACTGGACAAAGTTGACCGTGTTGCCCAACTCATGCGCGAAGAGCTTGCCGACGGCTGGCGTGGTACGCGTGACGGCACAGATGGAACAAAAGACGGCTTCTTAAACTGGGTGGACCGGCACGACACCTCTTCTCAGTTTGCCGGTAAAGATGTTCAGGTAGCTTACGACCTCAAAGCCAACGCTTTAGTTTCCGAGATCGCTTGGGCGCTGCAAAACAACCGCGATTTGAAAAGCCCGGGCGGCGTCAACTACGGTGCCCACGCCGACTTCTGGAAAGACTACCTCGTCAACCACTTCGAGGCGAAGTGGCGTAAGCGCAATGGTGTGCGAACAGGCTTTCCTTTTGCCAGACACTACACTTTCCACACCTACCACTCGTTCATGAAATGGCATTACTACATGGGCCAACTCACAGGTAAAAACGCCTATACCAAAGAGGCCGAGCGCATGGCCGATATTCTTTGGGACGACGAGTTCACAGCAACCTCCTCGGAATACGGCTCAGCTTTGGTGTGGGCTAGAGGCGCTCTCTCCCTTATAGATGCACAAGAGGAGTGGCGCTCAAATTTCCTTATGCCGACTACCTATGCCCGCTACGTCATTCAAGAAGCTGTCGACCTTCATTTCGAGGGGTTTGACAAGTATGCTAACGACTCTACAATGGAGAAGTTAGCTAACACGGTTTCGGCGTTTGTTATTGATGACAGTAGCTTCGATTCCTTTGCCCGCGACATTGGTGGAGGTAAGTCACGAGCCGGCATTGCCGCCTCGAGCTCGTCCGACTGGAGCGAAATGTCTAAGTCGAGGTTTGCAGAAAGCTCTTGGTCTTACCTAGCAGCTTGGGATACCAAGTCGGGAAAGAGAATTGAGAAGGCAGCTCGTGATGTGTTTTATACCGTAGAAAACCAAAGGTATAACCAAACACCTAAGCGAGTTTTTATACCCACTGCTATGCTTGTTGAGGAGACGTTAGGAAGATAAGAGAAAAGGCAGGTACAAACGTGAATCATGTATCAGGCAAAGCTTGCCTGATACATGGTTTTGGAGCAAGTAAGTGCTGAGGAGTTTTTCTGAAAATTTAGTAAAAACTCAATCGGCTTTGAAATGTGACAAATATAGTACCCACCATTTTACTGTACCGGTAAGCTAAAGTGGATATGGTTGAGCTGAGACGAAATGAAAAATAGCTCCTTGCCCTTCTTTTCTGTTGTAATACCCACTTACAATCGCGCTGAATTACTGGCGCAAGCTGTTCAGAGTGTTTTGAACCAAACTTTTAACAATTTTGAGCTTATTGTGGTCGATGACAGCCCAGACGGGACAGCACGCTCGGTTATAGAAGCCTTTGTCGATAAGCGCATTTCCTACGTCAAGAATAATCGTGGTAAGGGGGGTGCTGGCACCCGTAATGCTGGCATATTTCGCTCCCAAGGTGAGTGGGTTGCTTTTCTTGACGATGACGATCTTTGGCTACCTGAAAAACTCGAGCGCCAGTATCAAAAAATTCAAGCATCAGACAAAGAGGTCGGGTTGGTTTACTCGGGTCATGTCAAGTTCGAGTCTGACAGTTGTTATATCACCGGCACCTTTGTACCCAGACATGAAGGCTGGCTGTACGAACAGCTTCTTTACAAAAACGTGATAGGTGGACTTTACAGCGTTGTGATAAGACGAGATGTCCTAGAAAAGCTTGAAGGTTTGGACGAACGGTTTCCTGCACTCCAAGATGCGGACCTCTACGTTCGTATAGCTAAAACCCACAAAATAACTTTTGTGAAAGACCCTTTGGTAAGAGTGCGCAACAGTGGGACAAGAATAACAACAAACTACGCTAGTAAACTTCGAGGAAACCAACTTTTTTGGGAAAAATTCGAGACTGACCTCAAAAAGAACAAACGTCTGACCCACCGCGCCGCCTCTCGAGTCTTCATGTTCGCCTTTGCTCAAGGAAACTTGCGGGCCCTGGTTGCAAGTGCACCTTGGACTTTTGCCGGTCTTATTTTCGACTGGCAAAATTTGAGCTATGTACTACGTTTTGTTATGAAAGCGGGTATCAACAAGTTAACCCGTAATAAGGTTTGATAAATGGCTGGACTATGTATTTTTCCGTTCATTTCGAGCTTAGAAATGCAGAGGGTAAACGCGTGAGTGTTGTGCGACGTACTTTTTGGAAACTGAGATTGAGTTCGAATGGAACAAGTTTAGACAAACTTGCTTACTTGAAGCAGGTACAGAATTTAGATGGGCAAGCCGCAGAGGACCTACAGAAGCAGCAGCTCGAAAACCTTATCTTTCATGCCTACAAACACGTACCGTTCTACCAGCGGCTTTTTGAGACTCGTGGTTTGGTAGATGGTCACGGCAAGGTATGCTTAAAAAGTTTCACCAACCTACCTCTTTTAGACAAACAAACCATCCGTGAGAACTGGCACAACCTAAAGTCGGATGACCTCGAGCAACGGACTTGGTGGGAAAACACCTCGGGCGGCTCGACCGGCGAGCCTGTCAGGTTTATTCAAGACAGTAACTACCACGCTTGGGCGACGGCTGCAAAGATGCTGTTTGACGAGTGGACGGGTTACAGTTTGGGTGACAAAAAGCTTACCTTATGGGGTTCCGAAAGAGATTTGTTGGTTGGTAGAGAAAGTTTCAAGACCTACCTCGGCAGGTGGCTGCGTAACGAGATAATGCTCAACTCTTTCAAGATGTCGCCCGCCACCATGAAAGAGTACGTCGAGACCATCAACAAATTTCAACCTAAGCAAATTCTTGCTTACGTGGAAAGTATTTATGAATTGGCCCGGTTTATCGAGCGTGAAAAGCTGCCAGTCTATTTTCCGGCAGCCATCATGACCTCGGCGGGGACCTTGCACGTTCACATGAGGGAGAAAATAGAGACTGTTTTCAAAGCCCCGGTGTTCAACCGCTACGGCTCGAGGGAAGTCGGGGATATCGCCTGTGAGGACGTGACGCATTCCGGCTTGGTCGTTTCTGCTCAGACCCACTACGTAGAGCTTATCAATCAGGAGGGCTTGCCCGCCCAGCCGGGGGAGGTCGGCGAAGTCGTCGTCACTTTGCTCACCAACTTTGCTATGCCACTGATACGCTACCGTATCGGAGACATGGGGGTGTGGGCAGCTGATACGGTCGCTCAGGCCAAAGCTTGGCCGGTGTTGAGCGAAGTAACAGGAAGGGTAACGGACACTTTTCTTACCGGAGACGGTACTCAGGTATACGGCGAGTATTTTACCCACCTTTTTTACTTTCAGAACTGGATTGAAAAGTTCCAGGTCGTCCAGGAATCGCTCGAGCGTATCGTGGTCAAAATAGTGCCTCTTGAAAACGACTTCGACCCCGCTTCTGTACAGCAGGAACTTGACGACATCAGGCAAAAAATAAAGGTTGTAATGGGAGAGTGTAGAATTGAGTTTGAATTTGTTGACGCTATTGCGTCTACCGCGTCCGGTAAATATCGCTACACTGTATCGAAAGTAGCTGAGGCGCCCACAAGTTGAAACAAATACTCTTCAAGGAAGCATAAACTATGTCATTCACCCGGAAAGATGTTTTCCAAATTCTCCTGAATATAGCCGTGTTTTCCTACGTCTTAGCCATCTACTGGGTCGAGGCTTTGCCTGGTTTGTCGAGGCTAGTCCACCTGACTATAGTCGTCATGTTCGCTTCTCTGTTGGTTGTTAGCTGGTACCGGGGGCTGAAAATTCGTCTCGAGCCAATTCTGATGTTGTTTTGGGCTTTTTTGGGTTTTGCTTACCTCAGCATCTTTTGGTCAACTGCTCCATCAAGTGCCGCTATAAATACGACGAGTTTGTTTTTCAACATTCTAGGTGCTTCTCTGGTGTGGATTGCCTTTTGGAACGGTGTGCCCTTGAGGATGGTCGGTTACGCTGCCGTCATAGGGGCTGCTATACAGTCGAATTTTGCCCTGACGCAGTACCTCTCGAGTTCGGGTGACGCTATACGAGTAGAAGGTCTAACGGGGAACGCAAACGCACTTGCTATTCAGTTATCCTTAGCAGCACTTCTCGCCCTGATGACCTTGAAAAAATCGTTTTGGCCCCCAGTCATAGCTTTTGTTCTGGTGCTCATCGCCACAGTAGTCAGTGGCAGTAGAAAAATTGTTTTTGTCTGGTTTGCTTTTTCCCTGCTTTTCTTGCAGTACGTAGGTGCAAAGTTTAGAACGTCGAACGCTTTTAGAATTCTCCTTTTACTCGGCTTACCGATTTTGGTCTACATTATTATGGCGAACGCCACTGTGATTTTCAAACCCGTTCAAAATTTATATGTTTATGAACGGTTCCAAGACACTCTTACTGGCAACGAGAGCAGCGCAAATACTCGTCAGTTGATGAGCGAGGAAGGACTAGATTTATGGCAGCGTTCACCTATAATTGGTTACGGTATCAATCAGTTCAGGCTGGTTAGCTCTTTCACGACTTATTCTCACAACAACTATGTTGAGCTGCTGGTCAGCTTTGGCGTTATAGGTTTTGTCCTTTACTATTCAATATTAATGATTTTTGGGTTCAGAGCTGTCAGGGGTTTCATGGTCGGCTCTCCCTACGCTCCCCTGCTTGGTGCCGCCGTCGTCTTGTTGCTGCTTTGGGACATTGCTTTAGTGTCCTACTCCACACGACTCGTTTGGCTATTTTTGGGGGTTCTTGGTTATCTATCTGAGAACCAGGTGGAGTCGGTAGAGTCGTCCAGCGTGCGCAAGTCAGGCAATCATTTGGTGCAGCGCGTACTACGACAGTGAAAACACCTATTACTTTATTTCTACCCAACCTCGGAGGCGGCGGAGCCGAACGTATGATGGTGAACCTAGCTTACGGTCTTGTCAGTCAGAACGTAGAGGTAGACCTCGTCCTGGCCTCGGCAACAGGACCTTACCTTAAAGAAGTGTCCAAAGACTTGAGCGTTGTAGATTTGCAGGCGGGTGGGGTCTTGAAGAGCATCCCGGCGCTGACAAGCTATTTGCGGCGCACGCGTCCGGAAGTGATGCTCTCCACCCTTCAGTACGCCAACCTCGCAGCCCTGTGGGCACGACGACTGTCCGGCGTACCCACTCGAGTTTTTCTGCGTGAAGCCAACATGCTGTCGGTCGGTGGAGCGGCCAACCCGAAAAGCAAGCTCGTGTTGTCGCTTGTCAAACGCTTTTATCCCTGGGCGGACGGCGTCATCGCGGTCTCGAACGGGGTGGGTGAAGATGTCGGCAGGTTTACAGGCATAAATTCCGACAAAATCTGCACCGTCTACAACCCGGTCGTCACGGACGAACTGGTCCTCAAAAGCCGCGAACCCGTACCTCACGCTTGGTTTGCAGAGAGGGTGCCGGTCGTTTTGGGCGTGGGAAGGCTCACGAAACAAAAAGGGTTTGCAACGCTCATCCGAGCTTTTGCCGACATCCGGCAAGCGCGGCCCGCCAAACTGGTCATTTTGGGTGAAGGTGAAGACCGTGCAGGCTTGCAAGGTTTGGTGGACGAACTGGGGCTGACGCAAGATGTAGACATGCCGGGTTTTGTCGACAATCCTTTTGCTTACATGGCTAACGCCGATGTTTTCGTGCTGTCGTCGGTTTGGGAAGGTTTGCCGGGCGTTTTGATTCAGGCACTCGCTTGTGGGTGTCCGGTGGTGAGCACCGACTGTCCGAGCGGGCCGTCCGAAGTTTTAGAAGGGGGCCGCTACGGCGAACTCGTTCCTGTGGGCGACGCAGCGGCGCTGGCGGCGGCCGTGCTGCGCACCCTTGACGCCCCTCTCGCTGCGGCGGTGCTCGAGGAGCGGGCTCGAGCTTTCTCGGTCGAGGTGAGTACGGAAGCCTACTTAGAGGTGTTCGGCCTTAAGAAACGTGCGGCTGCGACCGGTACAATTTGTGACTGAAAGCGCCAAAATAACAAAGGTTACGCCGTCCTGATCCGCAAAGGCGTAAACTGCCTGAATATGGAACGACTCGAAAAGGACTTCAGCCGTAACCTGTACACAGTCAACCGTTCGGTGGGGTCGTCGTTAGGAAGGCCGCTATGAAAGTGCTGGTCACAGGCGCGGCGGGCTTTATAGGGTTTCACCTGAGCAAAAAGTTGGTGGAGCGTGGCGACGAGCTTGTCGGCATCGACAACCTGAACGATTACTACGACGTGTCGCTCAAGCAAGCTCGCTTGGAGCAGCTCACGCCCTGCCCGAACTTCCAGTTTCAAAAGCTGGACATCGCCGACCGAGAGGCTATGACCGACCTGTTCGCAACCGTAGCGCCCGACGTGGTCGTGAACCTGGCGGCGCAGGCCGGGGTGCGCTACTCGCTCGAGAATCCTCACGCCTACGCGGACAGCAACCTGGTCGGTTTCGTCAACGTTTTAGAGGGCTGTCGTCGGGCGGGGGTAAAGCACCTGGTGTTCGCGTCCTCGAGTTCTGTCTACGGGGCCAACACCGAGCTGCCCTGGTCGGTAAGCGACAACGTCGACCATCCACTGAGTCTCTACGCCGCCACCAAAAAGGCCAACGAACTGATGGCGCACACCTACAGTCACTTGTACAACCTGCCCACGACCGGCCTGCGCTTTTTCACCGTCTACGGTCCCTGGGGCCGCCCGGACATGTCCTACTTTTTGTTCACCAAAGCGATTACCGAGGGTCAGCCGATAAAGGTGTTCAACCACGGCGAATCGCAGCGGGACTTTACCTATATCGACGACGTGGTCGAGGGCGTCGTCAAGCTGATGGCTCAGCCGGCTGCGCCTGACCCGACGTGGTCTACAACCCCTAACCCCGGCACCAGCACCGCGCCTTACCGCATCTACAACATCGGCAACAACACGCCGGTCGGGCTTATGAAGTTTATAGAGGTGCTCGAGGATAAACTCGGCAGAAAGGCCAAAAAGGCGTTTCTGCCCATGCAGGCTGGTGATGTTCCTGCCACCTACGCCGACGTAAGCGACCTGGTCGCCGCGGTCGGGTTCAAGCCCAAGACACCTGTCGAAGAGGGTTTGGCGAGGTTTATAGACTGGTACCTTTCGTACTACGAACCGGTCGTCGAGAGCCGCGGTGGGCGGTGAAAATCGCTTACATCACGATGCAGTTTCCCTACCCATCCGAGACGTTCGCCTCCAGCGACGTACGCTTGCTGCGGGAAAAGGCTGAGGTTTCCGTACACGGACTCAGGTTTGTTCACCCCGACGCACCAAAGATGCTGATAGAAAGAGACTTAGAAGGGCTGACACTTACTCACAACAGAACGAGTTCACTCGTCGCGGGGCTCGGTTACGGCTTGAAAAACCCGCACCACTTTCTCTCTTTGCTTTCTTACAGTGTAAAAACCAATATCCGTAAACCCTCGCACCTGTTCAAAAGTTTGCTGCTGCTGCCGCGCGTTTTGGAGATTTTTTCGTGGTTGGAGCGCGAGCGTCCCGACGTCGTTCACATTTACTGGGGGCATTATCCTGCTTTGGTGGGCTACTTGGTCGAGCGCTATCTACCTGGAACCGTCGTAACCCTTTCTCTCGCCGCTTACGACCTGCACATGCAGTACGGAGGAACGAAACAAGTAGCCCAACAAGCCCACGCCGTACGCACCCTGACCCAGGCGAACGTGGCGCAGATTGAGCGGGTGTTCGGCGTTCCGGCCGAGCGCGTCGAGGTTATTTATGACAGTCTAGACATCGCGCGCGGTCAGCGCGCACTGGTCGGAAAGGCGAAAATAGCCAAACGCGTCTTGACTGCCGGGCGCCTGATAGAAGCCAAGGGAATGTTCGAAGTTCTCGAGGTGTTTGCCGCCGTCCTGAAGCAGCATCCGGAGGCCAGCTTGGTCGTTCTGGGCGACGGCGACAAAAGAGCTGAATTAGAGGCGCTCAGTCGCGCTTTGGGCCTCGAGCACGCGGTCACCTTCAAAGGCCATGTCAACCACGACACGGTTTTTGAAGAGATGGCGGTTGCGGAAATTTTCCTCTTTTTAAGCAAATCCGAGCGTCTCCCCAACGTCGTCAAAGAAGCTATGTTGAGCGGCTGTGTCTGCGTGGTGAGCGACACCGTGGGCATAGCAGAACTCATCCCCGACGAGCGCTACGGGTTTGTGGTGCCGGCTGAGGACATAGAAGCGGCGACGGCTTGTGTACTGCGTGTTCTCGAGTCCGGCTTCGACCGTGCTTCTTTGCTCGAGAACGCCAAAACACACGTCGCTGAGCGCTTCAGCATCGCGTCTTCCCTGCAGCAGTACTTAGACATTTGGAAGGGTTTGCTCGCCAAGAAAAGACCCGTTCCCAGCAACTTCAAAGAACTCACAGCTCAAAAAACGCTAGACTAGACGGTAGCGCCTGCTCAAGCTTCTTTTCAGGTAGGTATAGACGGCTGCCAGCAGCGTGAGGATGAGGAGCGCCCAGACCCATTTCTGTACATCCTCCCCGTACCAGGTCGTCACGACCACTGCGTTGATACCGAGCTGCAACCCCGCGTACATAAGCGCCACCTGCAGATGCGAAAAAGGTCCGGGTTTCACAAGCCACTGGTACAAGTGCGAGCGGTGCGCCTCCAGGATGTTCTCGCGCTTGGCGAGGCGCTGAAAAATGGTGAGGCCGGCGTCCACCCCGTAGACGGCGAGCAGCAACACGAAGTAATAGTTGCCGGTCGCCAGCACGAGCCGGAGCAGCAAAAAAAGAACCACGAAAGCGAGGCTGATGCTGCCCACGTCGCCCGCAAAACAGACGGCCTTGCGCCGAAAGTTGAACAGGCCGAACACGACGAGGCTGAGGACGACCAGGACGATCAAGCGTTCGTCGACAAAGCCGACAGAGAGGTTCAGGTAGGCCAAACTCGCCAGCGTCACGAGGCCGTACATGCCGGTGATGCCGTTGATGCCGTCCATAAAGTTGAACACGTTGGCAACGCCCGCGACGACGACCGTCATGGCGGCCAGCCACCACAGGGGTTGCGCGAACGCCCCGGTGTCGGCGAACAGCAGCAAAACGCCGCCTAGCTGAACCGGCAGGCGCAGTTTGCTGGGCAGGCTCACCAGGTCGTCTACAAAGCTGACTCCCGCGACGAGGACCGTGCCGAGCAAAAACCACGGGTAACGAAAGCCGCTCCACAGCTCGAACAAGAGTACGGCGACGACGAAGACGACGCCCCCGCCCCGGAGGGTCGCGTGGCTGTGTGAACTGCGCTCGTTCGGCGTGTCGGTGATGTTGAAGCGTTTGGCAAGCCCAAAGTAAAACAGTTCTATAGCGAGCAGGGCAACAAAAATAGCTAGGTAGATCATAGGACCTCGAGATAGTCTAGGGCCCGGCGCGGCTGCCAGCCCAGAGTTTTTCTTGCTTTGCCGTCGTCGAAGGTTAAGTCGGAGGTCATTTTTTCTATCGTTGCAGAGTTGACGGGCGAGCGTTCGCCTATAACGTCGCCAACTCTGCCCAACAGCTTTGCCAAGAAAAGCGGGAGGGTCTTGGGCAGGGGGCGGCCGAGCTGCCGGCAGATGGTCGCTTCGAGTTCGGCGAAGCTCGGCGCTTGCCCGTCGGTGAGGTTGTAGACGCCGCCCCGTGCGGCGAGGGCGGGTAAGATGCCCGCGACGTCGGCGGCCAGCACGACGCTTTTGCGCGTGTCGCCCGAGCCGATACGGACGTAGCGGCCCGTCTTGAGCCCGCGAATCATCGCGCCCAAGTTGCCGGGCGGGTTCGGCCCGACCACGAGCGGCAAGCGAACGATGCCGACACGCACGTCCCGCTCCCGGCCCCAGTTCAACAAAAAGTCTTCGGCTTGGCGCTTGCTGAGGGCGTAAGGAGAGTTCCCTGTCAGGGGGTGCGTTTCGGATATATCGGTGCCGCTGTCGCGTCCGTACACGGCGACGGTGCTGACGAAGAGGAACGCTTCGGGTAGACGCGGGGCGTTCTCGAGCCCCTTCGTCAAGTTTCGGGTTCCCTCCACGTTGACGTCGAAAAAGACTTGCGCCTCCGCAGCCGTTTTGGGCACGCTGTGCGCTTTGCCCGCCGCGTGCACGACGACGTCGGGCGCGACCTCAAAAACCGGCACCTCTTTTGCCAGGTCGACGTTGTGCTGAGCGCCTTGGCGGCTCAAGGTTTGGTAGGGTTGCCCCATATGCTCCAAACCCCGAACGAGAACGCGCCCCAAGAAGCCGTTAGTCCCCGTGACCAAGTACATAGGGCGGCGTCTCCAGCGGAGTGAGCCTTTGCAGCGCCGCTAAGTAGGTTGCGGCCAAGTGTCCACGGTCGAAACGGGTTTGGGCGAGCTGTTTGGCGTTGGCGGCGTAAGCGTGAAAAAGTGTTTCGTCGTCGCACAGGCGCGCCACGGCGTCGGCCATGGCGTCGGCGTCGCCGAGCGGGACGTTCAAGCCGCAGACTTCTTGCTCGAGCAGGTCCCAAATCCAACCCTGGCTCGTCTGAATGACGGGCACGCCCGCCGCAAACGCGTCGAACAGTTTGTTGGGCGAGCCGGTGTGTAAGACGGGCACGTCCTTGACCGTGTAAAAGGCGGCTCGAGCGTTTTTCAGCCAGCCCACGACGCGCTCTTTAGGCATAAGCCCCAAAAAGTGCAGGTTGTGCAAGCCGTAGTGCTCGGCGCGCGCCTCGAGAGCGGTTTTCTCGTTGCCGCTGCCGATAAACAGCAGGGCGATGTCCTCGCGGCCCCGCGCCTGCAGCACGCGCGCCGCTTCGACGATTTGCGCGCAGTCGTCCATCAGGCCCAGAGTGCCGGTGTAGACGACGAGCTTTTTGTCTGCCAAGTGCGCGGGGCGCTCCAAAACGCTCGCGTCAACGCGGTCCATAAGGTCGTTGTCCGAGGCGTTGGAAACGACGAGGACCTCCGTGCCCGGGCGGGTCTGCTCGACGTGCGCCGCCTGGCCCGGCGAGCAAGCGACGACGAGGTCGGCGGCGCGGTAGCACAGCTTTTCAAACCAGCGCGCCGCTCTTATCACCGCGGGGTTGGTCAACACGCCGAGCTGCACGGCCCCGTCCGGCCAGATATCGCGAATCTCGAACACGAAACGTTTACGCCGCACGAGCTTGGCCGCCAAACCGCTCAGACCCACCGTGATGGGGCCGGACGAGGCGATGCACACGTCACAAGGCAGGCGCAAGGCGTAGAAAACCGAGACGAGCGCGTAGAGCAAAAAGGAGGCAACGCGCGCCGCAAAGCCGTGGTCGTTCGACAGTTTGACGTTGACGAGGATGACCTGGACGCCTTCGAAGTCGAACCGGGTGATGAAGCCGTCCGCTTTAAGGTCGGACTTGTCGTACAGACTCGTGACGACGGTGACCCGGTGCCCCGCCGCGACCCAGCGCCGGGTCATCTCGTAGACGCGGGTGCTCCAGCCGCCTTTGGGCGTGCCGAAGTACTGATAAAAATAGACGATGTTCATGCCAGGGCCGTGACACCTTTCCGGTTCGGGTGTAAAGAGGGCTCGAGCAAGCCCTCGTAAAGGTCGACGAGACGGTCGTTGAGCGTCTCGATATTGTAGTCGGCCTCGATTTTGGCGCGCCCGGCGCGGCCCATCGCGGGCCAGCGTTCGACCTGGTCGACCAGGCAGACGAGGCGGTTGGTAAGGGCCGTCACGTCGTTCTCTGCGACGAGGTAGCCGGACACGCCGTCTTCGACGAGTTCCGGGATGCCGCTGTGAAAGGTGCTCAGCACGGGCAAACCGACCGCCATGCCCTCTTTGACCGTGTTGGGGATGCCCTCTTGGTCGCCGCTCGGCGCGGTGACGCTCGGCGCGACGAGCAGGTGGGCGGCTTGCAAGTGGCCCAAAACCTGGTCTTGCGACTGCCACCCGTAAAGCCTGACGTGGTCACCTATACCCTGAGCGCGGATGAACGCCTCCAGCTCGACGCGCAGGGCGCCGTCGCCGACCACGTCGAACACGAGGTTGCGGCCGCTGCGGATGGCCTCGGCAACCGCTTGCGTCGCCATGAAAACGCCTTTTTTGGCCTCGAGCCGCCCGATGAAGAGCAGCCGGGTCGGCTCGTCCGGGGCGCGCGTCCGCGCCCTGAACGCAAAGCGGCTCAGGTCGATGCCGTCGCGCAGCACGGCGATTTTGTGGGGGTCGCAGCCCTCGGCGACGAGTTTGTCTTTGAAAAACTCGCTGATGGGCAAAAACAAGTCGCCTTTTTTGACGAGCTGGTCGTACAGGCCGGGCTGCGCTTGCAGCGAGCTGGTGATGTCCGCGCCGCGAATCGAGGTCACGAGTTTGCCGGTGATGACCCCTTGTTGCAGCAGCTCGAGGCCGACGAGCCCCTGACCGCCGAAGTGACAGTGGACGACGTCGTAGGGCTTTCGGCTGAGAGAAGACTGCTTGAGAAACGACAGGGTGGTGTAGAGCCGCTCCAAGTTGAGCGCGCGTTTGCCGTACTTTCTTACGTTAAAGGCGTCGAGCGTGGCGAGGTGCCAGGCGTAGGGCTGCAAAAGTTGCGCCCCCGCCTTGAGCGCGCGCATGGCGTGGTCCTCGGGCACTTTGAGGTAGCGGGAGCGCTCGAGCAAGTTGTAGCGCGCCACGTCGGGGTGGACGACGTTCAGGTCGCCCACCGCCATGTCGAAGATGTCGACCTCGTGGCCGCGGTCGATAAGGCCGGTGAGCTGGTTGAGAATAAAGGTCTCGGACAGCTTGGGAAACACCCCGATGAGGTGCGCGGTTCGCATGTTAAGCCGCTTGACCCGTCGGCGGTCCTTTGACGAGGCCGCGCACGTTGCCCTTGAGCCGCGCGAACTGCTGTTTTGAAAGGTACTTGACCGGCGAGTAGCTGTAGTCGAACAGCTTGTAGCTCCACCAGTAGGCTTGGGCGCGCTCGCGCCAAGACGGCAGCAGCGACGCGTAGCGGTAAAGGCGGGCACACAAGTAAGGCTGACCCGCCCTCAAGAGGCGCTCGGCGTCACCGGGCAACTCTTCGCGCAAGACGTCGAGCAAGTAGAGCGAGTCCTCGGCCCAGTCGCGCACCGTGTTGACCGAAGAGCCTTTGTTGTTGCCGTGGACGCGAAAACTCGCCTTGGGCTCGAGCACGTCCGCGTGGCCGTAGCGCGCGGCGAGCCGGGCGATGGCGACGACGTCCTCGAACACGTTCGTCCGGGTGCGCAGGCCCCCGGCTTCTTTGAGCCGCTCGGTGTTGAAGAGCGTGCTGCAAAAGTAGATCGCCGTCTTTTTGTCGAACCAGTTCAAAAACAGCTCGGCGGTGGAAAGTCCTCCCATCCGGTTGGGCTTTTCGGTGAGTACCCGGCCGTCGGCGTCGACGACGCGCGTACCGCTGCGCAAAATCCCGAAACCGGTGTCGTTCCCGGCCGCGTCCAGGCAAGCCTCGACCATGTCGGGGTCCAAGACGTCGTCGTCGTGGAGGAGGAGAAAGTAGTCGCCTCGGGCTTGCTCCAGACAGAAGTTGAAGTTGGCGTTCGCGCCGATGTTCTGCGCTTGTTTGAAGTAACGGACGCGGGCGTCGGCGAAGCTTTCGACGTAGGCTTCGGTATGGTCGGTCGAGCCGTTGTCCGAAACGACGATTTCCAGGTTGGGGTAGGTCTGCTCGAGCGCGCTGCGCAGGGCGTTTTGCAAGTAGCCGTCGGCGCGGTTGTAGGTGGACAGTCCAATCGTGACTAAAGGTCTTGCCATATCACTCCGAAGCCAGGGTAGCATGAGAAGTCGTGTCGGGGGGGGCGGCGGTCACAGCTTGCCAGGTCTCGGTCGCGGCGTTCCAACGGCGGGTCACCCGGGCGGGCGACCCCACGGCTACGCTGTGGGCCGGGACGTCTTTGGTCACCACGCTGTTGGCCCCGACGATGGCGCACTCGCCGATGGTCACGCCCGGCAGCACGACGACGTTTTGCCCGAGCCAGCTGCCGCGCCCGATACGAATAGGCGCAATTCGAGAAATGCCCTGGTACTTGTAAGGAACGTCACCGCGTTCGAAGCCGTGCAGTCCGTCACACACGAACACGTTGGTCGCAAACATCACGTCGTCTTCGATAATGATGGATTCGTGGGCGATGACCTGGAGCAGCCCCGTGGCGGTGACGCGGTCGCCGATGCGCAGTTCGGGTGCAAAGGTTTGCGAGACGTGTTCGCCCGTCGGGTGCTCGAGCCACGAACCGGGCAGCTTGTCGAGCGCCCGCAGTACGCTGTTGGGTCCGAGCTTGACGTCGCTGCCGAGGTGGATGAGCTGGGGATTGCCAAGCTGGCGCGGCGTCTGCATCACCAGACCTGTGGCGGGCGTCGCGAACCGCGGCAGGGTCGCTTGCGCTATGGTGCCTTCGGCTTCTTGCAGCCAGGTGCCCAAGACGACGGCGAGTTTGCGCGTGATGCGTTTTATCATCCTTCACCCTTCCTGAGGTTGTTCATGTCGTTCATAAGGCCAACACGTGATACCTCAAGCTGCCCAGCAGCCGTCCGTAGCGCCAACCGAACTGCCAGAGCCAGCGGTGGCGCGTCGCCTCACCGGCAAGCTGCGGCAGGGTTTGGGCGACCCTGAACCAGCCGGCCACACCGTTTTTCCAGGACAGGGGCGGCATCCCCTTGCTGCGATAGCGTTTGTAAAGAAGCACGTTGAACTCGCCGTAGCTTTTGGCCTGCCGGTAAATACTGCGCGCGTCGGTGCGGAAACGGATATAAATGAGCGCGTCGTGGGCGAAGTGCAGCTCGTGGCCGGCCAGTTGCAGCCGCCAACAATAGTCGGTGTCCTCTAGGGTAAACACCTCTTCGTCGAAGCCGCCGAGCTGTTCGTGGAGCGCGCGCCGCACGCTGAGGCCGCAGCCGCCCGCGTGGGGCAAAAAAGTCGGGTAGACGTAGCGCTGCAGGCCGCCGCTTTGTGAGTTTTTGCGCGAGCCGCGAACCGAAGCGTCGTTGAGGTAGTCGAAGTCGTGGCGGGGCGCGACGAAGGTGTGGGTCTCGAGCGCCGCGCCCAGAGCCGCCAACCAGCCGGGCGCGACCACGTCGTCGGCGTCTACGAAGGTGAGGTTCGCGCCGCGCGCCGCTTTCGCCCCTTCGTTGCGGGCGTAGGAGCGCCCGCGTCTGGCGGACGCGTCGACGACCACCAAGTTCGGCAGCCGTTCGCGGAAACGTTCGGCAACCGCGGCGGAGGCGTCGGTCGAGCCGTTGTCGGCGAGAACGACCTCCCAGGGTTCGTTCCAGACCTGCTCGCTCAGGGCTTGAAGTTGCTCGGCCAAGGTGTCGGCCGCGTTGTAGCAGGGATGACGACGCTCAGTTTCACCGCGTCCCGCCCAAACCCAGGGGGTCGACCTGCTCGAGCCAGGCCCGGTCAGAGGGTTGGAACCACAAAGAACGGTTTACCCGGCCGCGCTCCAGCAGTTCGGGGACGGTGACGAAGCGGTAGTCCTCGTGGCGGGCCAAAAACGCCTCGAGCGCGCTCAGCAGCTCGCCGCGAGCGTCCAGCCTGGCGTCGGTGATGCGGTAGAGGTTGTCGTGCAACAGAAAAATGCCGCCGGGCCTCAGCTGGTTCTCCAAGCGCTCGTTGAAAAACGCCGCGTCGTGCTCGAGCCAATCGAACGCGTGGTGGCTCCAGGCGACGACCCGGTAGCCGAGGCGCAGCGCGCTCAGCCGGGAAGCTCGGCTCTGGTGGCCGTAGGGCGGGCGGAACAGCCCGTTGTCGCCGCCGAAGGGGGCGAGCGCTTGCGCGCAGCGGCGCAGTTGCCCGAGCTGCTCTGCAGACGAGAGCAGCGGCACCGAGTAGTGGTCGAAGGTGTGGTTGGCGAGCGTGTGGCCCCCGGCCACGACGCGCTTAACCGTTTCGGGGTGCGCTGCGGCCGCCGCGCCGACCATGAAAAAGGTGCCTTTGGCCCCGTGGCGTTCCAGGACCTCGAGCAGCCGTGGGGTGTACTCCGGGTGCGGCCCGTCGTCGAAGGTGAGGGCCGCGACCCGTTCCGCGGTGGCGACCGACTTGACCGAACCGAGAAACGGCTCGGCCAGGTTTTTAACTACTGTGCCCGGCAAGCGGCGAGCGTACCCCAGCCCTCGTGCGGCCAGAGGTTTGCTTGCCTGCGATGTACCCATAACGCTCCTTAGGCGTGGACGCTCGTTTTCCCTTCTTTCAGTTTAAAGTGCGCGTCTTGCTCTTGCCGTAAGCGATGACTCAACAAGCCTGTGGGAACTTCCACATCGTCGTAGCTCAGCGCCGCATCTTTTTTGATGTCGCGCTTCAAGCGGCAACCTTCGGAGAGGCCGATGGGGAGCAAGTTTTCTCGAGCCGTCACGTCGGCGCGCTCGCACTCGCCGTAGGTCATGTACTCGCCCAAACCGTCCAGGGTTTGCCCGGCTTTCAGGTCGGTCTTCGCTAAAGTGATGATGTCGACCTGCGGCGCGCCCAGCGGGGCCAGCACGGGGTCGTTGAAGAGGATAGCTCGAGCCATCGACAGCGGCGCTTCGAAGTGACACAGGTGGTAAGGCGTGTAAAAGCTGTAGAGCGGCCCCTCGCCGAGTTTGTAGAGGTTGAGGTAGTGCTGCTGTTTGGGGTCGTCGTGCGCGGCGTAAACGAACACGCCCGGCCCCGGCTTGGTGCCGACCACGTAGTCGACGACGCCGCCCAAGCGCTCCAGTTCGTCCACGTCGTAAAGCTTCGTCGCCTCGTCTACGTGGCCCGCGAACTCAAAGCCGTACATGCCCCGCTTGGCGACCGTCATGCCGGTCGCGTTGGCGACGATGGCCTGCTCGAAGGAAATCTTGGTGCCGTCGGCGAACGAGGTGACCATGCTCGGGCTCTGCCCCCACTTTTCGGCGAAGGCTTTTTGGGTGGTCGGCGTGCGGTAGCGGTCTTGCAAACCCTTGATGTTGCCGCAGAGCAGCGGCGTCAGGCCGATGCTTTTGACAAACCTGTACAAGTTCATCTCGACGCCGGGCTGGTCGCCGTCGCTGCCGCTGTAGACGACGCCCGCCTTGTCGGCGTAGGTTTTCAGAATCGGGCCGACCGTGCCGTCGAGTTCGGCGTTCATGAGGATGAGATGTTTGCCGTGTTTGAAGGCTTCCAGGGCGATGTGCGCCCCATATTCGACCGCGCCGGTCACGTCGATGATGGCTTCGATGCCGTCGGTTCGGCAGAGCAGCAGCGGGTCTTCGGTGACGGCGGGTTTGTTCTGGCGGACGGCATCCTCGAGCCCCGCCACTGTAGTAACCCGCACGACCTCGTCCGCGCCCGCGTCTTTGTAAGCACTCTCAGCCTTTTCGAGCGTGCGGTTGGCGATGGCGACGAGTTCCATCCCCGGCACCGAGTTGAGGATTTGATTAGCTAAGCCCCTCGCCATAAAACCCGCGCCGACCATCGCCACGCGCAAGGGGTTTCCGGCCTCGGCCCGCTTTTTCAGGGCGGTATCGACGATGATCACGAGACCGCCTCAGCGTTTTTATTTGCGACTTCAAAAGGCTCCCAAGCGGCGTCTTTGTCGGAGATGACGGTGACCTCGAGCGGCCACTGAATCTCAAAAGCCGGGTCGTCGTAGCGCAGGCCGCGCTCAGCGCCGGGCGTGTAGAACTCGCTTACCTGGTACGTCACCTCGGCCCCGTCGGTCAGCGCCTGGTAGCCGTGGGCGAACAGTTCGGGGACGTACAGTGCTTTGCGGTTGTCCTCGCTGAGTTCGATGCCGAAACTCTGCATATATGTGGGCGAGTCCGGGCGCAGGTCGATGATGGCGTCGTAAATCGCGCCGCGGGTGCAGCGCACGAGCTTCGTCTCGGCGGCGGGCGGCAACTGGTAGTGCATCCCGCGCATCGTGCCCGCCTTGTGGTTGTAGGACAGGTTGCACTGGGCGACGCGCGGTTTGAGGCCGTGCGCCTGAAATTCGTCCATGCAAAAACTGCGCGCGAAAAAGCCGCGCTCGTCGCCGCGCTGCTCGAGTTCGATCACGAACGCGCCTTTGAGGGGGGTTTCTTTGAATATCATGGGGTCTCCTTCTTGTCACTCCTGCGCCACATCAGCCCTAAGAGCAGGACGACGGGCAGCATCAGCGCGGCCCCGCCCGCGGCCCCGACGGCCAGCGCCTTAGGATTGCGCCCGGCGAAGCCGAGCAGCCGCGTCGCAAAACTTGTTTGCGCCGGGATATCGACATCCAGAACGTGGTAAAGCTCGTCGCGAACCGCGGCGGCCTCCTCCGCGCTGAGGCCCAGGTCGGGCATCTGCGTCGCGGGGTTGTCGAACTTCGGGTTTTGCAAGTAGTGCTCGAACCATTCATAAGTGCGCTCCCGCCCGGTGGCGGCGAGCACCGCGTGGCGCGCGTCGCGCCACGCGGGGTAGGGTTCCAGCTCGAGCGCGTCGACCTCGGCTATCTGCTCGGCGTAGCCGCTCGAGTTGAGGCGTTCGTTGAGCCGCCAGTTGAGGGCGAACTTGTCGAGCGCCGGGCCGATGCCGCCGCCCCGACCCTGAATCGCGTGACAGCCGACGCAGCCGTAGTCGTTGAGCAAGCCCAGGTGGGAGGCGGAGACGAGGCTGCTGCGCTGCGCCACCGTCACGCCGTGCGCGGCGGTGGGATTATAGCGGAACTTGAGGATGAAGCCCTGGCCTTCGGCGTCCGGGACGCTCGGCACCGCGTAAAGGGCGTCGGGGCCGACCGCGAAGCCGGTCACGCGCTGCTCGCCCGCGCCTACGTACTCGAGCAGGTAGTAAGGCATTCCCTCGACCTCGCCCGTAGCGAGACTGTAGTCGAACGAAATGATCCCCGTGCTCGTCCCGTCGCCCTCCCCGCCGTAAGCGCCGAAGGCGAAGTGGTTCTCGAGGTCGTCGTTCACAAAGGGCGCGTCCTCGCCGATAAAGTCGAGTTGGACGGGCGAGACGGTCGGTGTGAAGACGAGGTCCGCGCCGGCGGCGATGCTCTGGTCGGAGCCGTTCCAGTTGTGGTTCTCGCCCGGCCGCGCCCGGTAAAAACGGTCTACGTCCACGCCGTTTTCGGCCACATAGAGGTCGTCCCCGACGAACACAATGCCGAACGGGTTGCGAAACCCGTAGGCCCAAAAGTAGTCCGTCATCGCCGCGTCGCCGGTTGCCTGACAGGGCTTGCCGCCAAAGTCGAAACAGAGCATCTTGCCGAGCGGCACCTCCATGTTGGCGGCGTTGGCGGCGTTGCCCCCGTCGCCTACCCCCACGTAAAGCGCGCCGTCACGCGTTTGGCAGTTGCCGATTTGGTGGGCCGGGGCGGTCTGGTAGTCGGTGAAAAAGTCGGTGAATTCGACAACTTCGCTCGGTTCCAGGGCGAACATTCCCGGCTTCGTGGTGAAGCGGGCGACGTTGTTGTGCAGGACGCCGCCCTCGTCGGGGTAGGTAAAGGTGACGAACACGTAACCGTTCTCGGGCTCCAGACAGACCCCCGCCGCCCCCGACTGGCTGGCCCCGTACAGGTCGGGCGTTTGCTTCTCGAGCGTGGGCACCTTGGCGAACGCATGTACGGTGCGGTCGTTGGTCACCACCTTGACCTCGCCCTGCAACTCGGTCACGAAGTAAAGAGGGTCGTCCGGAGCGTCACCCGGGTCAGGCACGAAAGCGACGGATGTGGGCAAGTAAAAACCCACGCTGTCGACTTCCAGGCTGTAACCCGGCCGGAGTGCCCAATTGCTCAGGTCTTCCGCCGCTGCGAAGCTCAGGACGGTCAGGCAAACGAGACCTAGAACGGTTTTTGGCGACACGGCTGCCCGTCAGGCTGTCGCTGCGAGCGCGGGCGTGGCCGCGTCCGACCAGAAAAAGTTGGCGTCGATTTGTTGGGTGGCCAGCAGGTACTCGAGCTGCTTGAGCCGCGTAAAGCCGCGGTGGTTGAAGGTTTCCGCGGTCATGTCGATGCGCTTGAATACTTCGTAAAGTTGCCGCGCGCCGCGCTCGGCGTCCCACTCGCAACTGAAACCGGGCAGAGAAGCATTGATTTTGTCGAACGACACTCGGTAGCTGCGGTTGTCGCTCTCCAAGTCGCCGAAACTCAGTTGGCAACCCGGAAAAACCTCGGCGACGATTTCGGCGATTTCGCGCACCTGATAGTTTTGCGCGGTGTCGCCCACGTTGAAGATTTCGTTGTGGACCGTTTCTCGAGGGGCTTTCAGGGTGCAAATAATCGCCTTGGCGATGTCGAGCGCGTGAACCAGGGGCCGCCAGGGCGTGCCGTCCGAAATCATCTTGATTTCTTTCGTCGTCCAGGCGAGCCCGGCCAGGTTGTTCAACACGATGTCGAAGCGCATCCGCGGCGACGCCCCGAAAGCGGTCGCGTTGCGCATGAAGGTCGGCGAGAAGGTGTCACTCGCCATCGGCTGCAAGTCGCGCTCGACCAACGTTTTGCAAATCGCGTAGGCGGTCTGCGGATTCGTCGCGCCGGTCTCGTCGACGTGGTCCGCGCTCGTCGCCACGCCGTAGACGCTGCACGACGACATGTAGACGAAGCGCTCCACGCCCGCCGCCTTGGCGAGTTCGGCGATTTTGAGCGAGCCCTTGTGGTTGATGTCGTAGGTGATGGTGGGGGAGAGCGCGCCGATGGGGTCGTTGGACAACTCAGCCATGTGGACGACCGCGTCGACACCCGCGAAGTCTTCTTTGGTGAGGTTGCGCAGGTCTTTGTTGAGGGTCTCGGCGCTGCGCTCGACGCCGTTGTAGAGCCAGCCGACCTTGTAAAAGCCGGTGTCGACGCCGATAACATCGAAACCTTCTTTTAAGAGCAAGGGCGCGAGGAGCGACCCCAGGTAACCTTCGGTGCCGGTAACGAGAACTTTCATGCTTGACTCCTAAACCTTTGCGTTGGTTTGAGTGATGGTGTTGGCCGGTGCGGGAACTCGAGCCGCCACGTACTTGCCGATTTCTAAAGACGAGGTGGCTGCGGGAGAGGGTGCGTTGCAGACGTGCAGCGCGTTACGGCCTTCGACGATTAAGAAATCGTCAACCAGCGCCCCGTCGGGCTTCAGGGCTTGAGCGCGCACGCCCGCGTGGGTCGGGGTAACGTCGTCGGCCTGAACCTCGGGGATGAGCTTTTGCAAGCTCTTGACGAACGCGCCTTTGCTGTACGAACGAATCATTTCCTTGATACCCTCGTCCATATTCTTCAGCGCGAGCTTCCAGAAGCCGCCGTAGGTCAGGACTTCGGCCAGGTCTCGAGCACTAAAATCGGTCTTGGTGTAGCCCTCACGCTTGAAGCTCAGCACCGCGTTCGGTCCAGCGTGGACGCTGCCGTCTATCATGCGGGTAAAGTGGACGCCCAAAAAGGGAAAGTCCGGGTTCGGCACCGGGTAGATGAGGTTTTTGACGAGGTAACGCTTTTCGGGCACGAGTTCGTAATACTCGCCGCGGAAGGGGACGATCTTCGCGCCGGGGTCGGAGCCCTCGAGCTTCGCCACCCGGTCGCTGTGCAGCCCCGCGCAGTTCACCACGAACCGGGTTTCGAAAGCGCCGCGCGTCGTCTCGACCACGACGCTCTCGCTGCGGTGGACGATGCCGGTGACGCTCGTGGTCAAAAACAGTTCGCCGCCCCGTGCCTTGACCAGTTCGGCCAACTTCAAGCACACCTGTTTGTAGTTGACGATGCCGGTCGAGGGTACGTGAACCCCGGCCACCGCGCTGACGTGCGGCTCGTACTCCTTGACTTCCGCCGCGTCGAGTTTTTTAACCTCGAGCCCGTTCTCCAGGCCCCGCTGGTACAGCGTCTCGAGCTGCGGCAATTCTCCCGGCTCGGTCGCGACGATGACCTTGCCGCAAACGTCGTGCTCGAGGCCGTGCTCTTTACAAAATTCAACAATCGAGCGGCTGCCCTCGCGGGCGAACCGCGCCTTGAAGCTGCCCGGCTTGTAGTAGATGCCCGAGTGGATGACGCCGCTGTTGTTGCCGGTCTGGTGTGCGGCGAAGCCCGCCTCTTTTTCGAACAGCACGACTCGCGCGCCGGGGAAACGTTTTGTGAGCGCCTCCGCCGTGGCGAGCCCGACGATGCCGCCGCCGATGATGGTGTAGTCGTACATGAACGACATTACCAGGTTTTCCAGGGGGCTTCGCCCGACGCCCACATCTGCTCGAGCTTGTTCTTGTCGTGGAGCGTGTCCATCGGGTGCCAGAAGCCGTGGTGTTTGTAAGCAGCCAAACGGCCCTCTTCGGCCATGTTTTCCAAGGGCGCTTTTTCCCAGTCCATCCGCTCGCTCTCGTCCTCGATGTAGTTCAGGGCCTCGGGCTCGACCACGAAATAGCCGCCGTTGATCCAGGCGCTGCCGCCCTGCGGTTTTTCCTTGAAGGTCGAAATTTTCGTGTCGCTGTCGCCCAACGTAAACGCCCCGAAACGGCCCGGCGGCTGCACCGCGGTGAGCGTGACGAGCGCGTTCTGAGCTTTATGAAACCGTATCAAGCAACCCACATCCACGTCGCTCACCCCGTCGCCGTAGGTCAAACAAAAGGTCTCGTCGCCGATGTGCTCGCGCACGCGCAACAGCCGCCCGCCCTTGAGCGTGCTTTCACCGGTGTCGATGAGCGTGACCGTCCACGGCTCGACCCCGTTCTGGTGAACGTGCATCTTGTTGTTTTTGAGGTCGAAGGTCACGTCCGAGCGGTGCAAAAAGTAGTTGGCAAAGTATTCCTTGATGATGTGCCCCTTGTAACCGCAACACACCACGAACTCGTCGACCCCGTGCGACGCGTAAATCTTCATGATGTGCCACAGGATGGGCTTGCCGCCGATTTCCACCATCGGTTTGGGTTTGACGGCCGTTTCTTCCGAAAGGCGCGTGCCCAGACCGCCTGCAAAGATGACGGCTTTCATGTGTAACCCCGTTTGTCGTGAACCTGATTGAGATATATCGTCATAACAGAAAAAGTATGCTACTTTTGAGCGCTGAATGTAGTGATATATGCCCTTAAAAAGAACCCCCGGTCGTTAAACCGGGGGTTGGCAAGCTTGTGGGTTGTTCTTACGGGGCGGGGGTTGTGTACTCAACGACCAAAACAGGGGCTCCGGCTCCGTTGCCGGTGGTGTCAGCCTCAAATGACTTTGCCGCGCGGTAGTCGGTGGCGCTGTTAGGACCTGAGATGACCACGGCGAGCGCGTTGCTGGCTGCCCAGCCCTGACGGTTAACAATTTCCTGAACGACTGAAGTGATGTCTGCGCTACGTGACGCCTCAGTCGCCCTGTTACCTTGCCACGCTGCTGGAGCCCACGCCACTTCAGCAGTCGTAGTTGGGCGGCTAGAAATGCCGTTCACTTCTTTTTCAACGAACGGTTGAGCGTTGTCTGAAGCCTCACCCCTAATGGTGAAGCTGGGCGTTCCCGCCCCAGGAGTAGGCTTGTTGATAGCCGTAAATTGGATGTAAGCGCTCGTAATGGTCGCACCGCTGGGAATCGTCACGTTTTGAAAACGAATGCCGATAAGTTGGTTGCCGCGAGACCCACTCGAGGGGTTAATATCGTTCGTTATATCGAGGTCGTCGCTTGTGGTGAAGACACTGTTCGGGGGAAAGCTAGTGTTGCTGAACTCCAAGAACTGTTCGGCATCGTCAGTACCTTCGATAACGTCGAAGCTGCCGCTACCGGGTGTCGTCGTGCCGCTGCTGACGGTCACTTGAACCGTGTCGGACTTGCTGGGGTCGGCGGTGCTGGTCGCCGTGATGGTTGCGGGGCCTACAGTGTTGGCGGTGACAAGGCCGTTGGCGTCGACCGAAGCGATGTTGGGGTCGCTGCTCTCCCAGGTCACGCCCGTGTCGGCGTTGCCGGTCACGGTCGCGCTGAGTTGTTGAGTTTCGTTGACGTTCAGAGTGAAGTCATCTTGGTCGATATCGACGACGACTTGCGCTTCCGCCGTAACGGTCACCATGACGGTATCCTGCTTGGTGGCGTCGACGGTGCTGGTGGCGGTGATGGTGACCGGACCACCTGCGGTGACGCCGGTGACGACGCCGGTGTTGGCGTCAACGCTGGCGATGTTGGGATCGCTGCTCTCCCAAGTAACGGTGTCAGCGGCACCGCCGGTCACCTCGACATCGACCTCGAGGTCTTTCTCTTGGTCGACGCCGAGTTCAAAGTCTTCGCTGTCGATGGTGACGCTGGTAACGGTAGGAGTGCCGCCGTTGCCCCCGTCGTCTTCCTCGTTGAAGGTAGCCGTCACCGTGGTGTCGGCGTTCAACGTGACTACGCAGGAGTTGGCCTCGGCGCCGGTGCCGGCGGTGCAGCCCTCAAAGCCGGCGAATGTGGAGCCGTCGGCGCGAGTGGCCGTCAGGGTGACCGTGGTGCCTGAGTCGAACTGTGCGCTTCCGGTGGTGTCGCCGGTACCGAGGTTGATACCCTCGGGCGCGCTCGTGACGGTGCCGTTGCCGTCTCCGGCTTTGTCGACGGTCAGCCTGACCATCGTGTCGACGGTGCCGCCACCGCAGGCGGCGAAGAGCAGGCCGAGAACGACCAAGCTGAGGACGAGTAAACTTTGTTTTAGTTTCATGCAGGTTTCCCTCACAAAGAATTGAACGGATGTCGGTGTTCAAACGAGCTTGTGTGAAATCGGAACGTCGGCTTCGGTGTGCTGGTCCTACCGGCCCCCTTTCGTCTGAACTCAGGCCGTGGGACCTGAGTCGGGTTGCTGAAGTCTCAATTACCGGTGCGGTGGCACGACTGTCGACTCTTCAGGGTCACATGACGTTGCTGACAAGCCCTCCTTCCCCCAAACCGCACGACTATCTTGCATCATGACGATTAGCTGGAAATAAGTGTATAAGGTTTTTCACATGCTGTGCGGGTGGGTTTAAGGTCTACAAGTGAGGTTTACAACAGGCCGAGCTGTGCAGCCTTGGCGCGGCCGTCGTCTTCGAAAAACATTGCAAAGACGCGCTCGGCGAGCGCTGCGGACATCGTGCCCGCCCTGACCTGGGGCCAGCCGTCCAGGTTGCACAAAAAGACGGTCCTGGGGTAGGGCAGGTAAAACCTCACCCGGATTTTTTCATAGTTCATGGCGGCGAGCACGGCGGTGCGGTGCAGGCCCTGGCGAATCACGAAGCGGTAGTCGTCGTCCGTTTTGAGAAAGTAGCCGCGGATGTCGCCGTCGTGGCCGTGACCAGACCGAAAGCCGTGGGTTTGGATGGAGCGGTAGGTGTGGGTCAGGCGCTCTAACTCCAGGCCGCCCTTGGCGTCCGACACGGGTCCGTAGCCTTGGTTGCCTTGCGAGCCGTCCAGACCCTTTTCGGCCCTGGTCGTGGATGCGTGCGGGTCCCACGGGAAAAAGGGTTGGAACGGCGGCATTTTGTAGTTGGCGAGTTCGCTGTCTGCAAAAGCGCTCCGCGCCTGGGGGGTGACGAAAAAAGCCTCGAGCACCGTTTCGGGTCGGTACTTTTGGTAAAAATCGTAGAGCGCCGAGGTTTCGTAGCTGAGTTCGGGGTCGGCCTCGAACTGCTTCAGGGTTTGGACGAAAGGATGCCAGCCCGCCGGGTCGTAGGAAAAGTGGTAGGGATACATACACTTCTCTAACGGCACCTCGAAAGCGACGTCGCCGTGTTGGTAGTGGGCGTCGAAGGGGTGCTCGAGGGGGGTGAGCGGTGTGAGTCCGGCAGCAGCTCGCCTGGGAACGACGTCGAGGCCAAAACGGTTCAAAACGGAGCGTGCGGGCTTTTTGATAAACTTCATAAGGGTTTCCTTTGAAGTTGAGTATATGGATTTTCGGCTGCACTGCAAATTAAGTAATTCAAACCGGGTCGACATCTTCGAGACAGGTTGAAAAGCGACCCTGCCCGGGGTGACACCTTTTTACCGGGGTGATACCTTTTAAAAAGAGTTGCTCCTGAGTCGTCGTACCCCGCCCGTTACGGTTGTTGACGGGGTGAGGCTGTAACAAGACTGTACACCACGTTACATACAAGTTCGGCGCGCGCGTCACACGCGGTTATCATATCCGTCACAACAAACGCTTTGGTAAAGCGCTATAGTTGGAGCGTGATGTGCCCTATAAAGCCGGAGCGTCGGCTCTTCCCCGAAAGAAACCCGTTTCAACTATGAAAACGTTTCGCAAGATTTACGCCCTGCTGTCTCAACGAGAGCGGCGACAGGTGGTCTGGATCCTGCCCGTCATCACCTTGATGGCCTTGTTGCAGGTCGTGGGCATCGCTTCGGTCGCCCCTTTCATGGCCCTCGTCGCCAACCCCAACACGATAACGACCAACAAGTACCTCAGTTGGGCCTACACCACCTTCGGCTTCACCAACTCCACCAGCTTTCTGATCGCCTCGGGTCTCGGCGCGCTTTTGGTTATCTTGTTCACCAACCTGTTCACGGCCTACACGACCTGGTTGATTTACAAGTTTTCGTGGGACACCTATCACTCGTTGTCCGAGCGCACCCTCATCAACTACCTGTACAAGCCTTACAGCTTTTACCTGAACCGCAACACCGCCGACCTCGGCAAAAACATCCTGTCCGAAGTCAGCGACACGGTGCGTCAGGTGCTCGTCCCGTCGATGAACCTCGTCTCCAGAAGCGTGGTGGCGACGTTCGTGCTGCTCACGCTCGTCGTCATCAACCCCCTTTTGGCCCTCATCATGTTCGGGCTCATCGGCGGGGCCTACGGCATCATTTTTTACTTCGTGAGGCGCAAGCTTTCGGCCTACGGCGAGGCGAAAGTCAAGGCCAACCGCGAGCGCTTTCACAGCGTTTTGGAGGCCCTGGCGGGCGTCAAAGAGGTCAAGTTGCTCGGCAAAGAGCCGATTTTTATTCGGCGTTACTCGAAGCCGTCGCGTAAGTACGCCCACGTCACGGCGGCCAACCAGGTCATCGCCCAGCTGCCGAGCTACGGCCTCGAGGCTTTGGCCTTTGGCGGCGTTTTGTTGATGGTCGTTTATTTACTGTCTCAAGGGCAGGACGTGACGAGCATTTTGCCGACCCTGACCGTTTACGTGTTCGCGATTTACCGACTGATGCCCGCGCTGCAAAGCATTTTTTCGGCCGTCACCTCGATTCGCTCGAACGAGGCTTCGCTCAACACGGTCTACCGGGACATCCAGTCTTCGAAGGTGCCTGAAATGGTCGACCGCGACACGCTGCCGCCCCTGCCTTTTAAGGACAAGCTCGAGCTGAAAAACGTGACTTTCACCTACCCCGAGATGGACCAGCCCGTGCTGGAGAACTTCAACTTAAGCATTCGCGCCAACACCTCGGTCGCGTTCGTCGGCTCGACCGGCTCGGGCAAGACGACGACCGTCGACCTGCTGTTGGGGTTGCTCTCGCCCGAGCAGGGCCAGCTCGTCGTCGACGGGGTACCGGTGACCGCCGAGAACACCCCCAACTGGATGAAAAACTTGGGCTACGTGCCGCAAGTCATCTACTTGAACGACGACACCATAGCGCGCAACATCGCCTTCGGGGTTCACCACACCAAGGTCGACCGCGCGGCGGTCGAACGGGCCGCCAAACTCGCCAACATCCACGACTTCATCGTCAACGACTTACCCCAAGGCTACGACACGGCCGTCGGCGAGCGCGGCGTGCGGCTGAGCGGCGGTCAGCGCCAGCGCTTGGGCATCGCTCGAGCCCTGTACCACAACCCGGAAGTGCTCATTTTGGACGAGGCGACGAGCGCGCTCGACGGCGTCACCGAAGAGAACATCTTCAGCGCGGTCGACAACATCGGCAAGTCCAAGACCGTCATCATGATTGCCCACCGCATAAGTACGGTGCGCAACTGCGACACGATTTATCTGCTCGACCACGGCCGCGTGCTCGCCAAGGGCAGCTACGACGAACTGCTGGCGACGAGCCCGCAGTTCCGCGCCATCGCCCAGGTAGAGCCGGTCGCCGTGACCTGAGCCCCCGATGTTCGAGGTGACACGTCATCGTTTGCGCGTCCGGGCCTAGACGCTGCGCTGTGCACGGGCTCGTACCTTTTGGTAGCGGTGGCAGACGAGCCTTGAACCCTTCACCGTTTGTCGGCGGCCTCAATGCAAGACCTCGACACACACCGCGCTTGAAGCCGGTGCTAGCATAAAGCCATGAAGAAATTTACTCGAGGCAGGCGCTCATGAACCCCAAAACTCTAGGCGAACTGCGCGGCACCGACTGGGCCGCCAAGGCGGGGCGTAGCGTCAAAGACGAACTGCGCAGCAACCTGATTGCCCGCCTAAAAGACAACAAACCCGTTTTCCCCGGCATCGTCGGCTACGAAGAGTCGGTCACGCCCAGAATCGTCAACGCGGTGTTGAGCCGTCACAACTTTATTCTGCTGGGTTTGCGCGGTCAGGCCAAAACGCGCATCTTGCGCCAACTCACCTCGCTCTTAGACGAGGAAATTCCGGTGCTGGCCGGCAGCGAACTCAACGACGACCCCTTCAACCCGGTGAGCGTCGAGGGGCAAGAAATGATTCAAGAATGCGGCGACGCCGCGCCCGTCGAGTGGATGCCGCGCGAGGCTCGCTACGTCGAAAAGCTCGCCACGCCCGACGTGACCGTCGCCGACATCATCGGCGACATCGACCCCATCAAGGCGGCGCGTTTGGGCATCCAACTCGGCGACCCGCGGAGCGTCCACTACGGGCTGTTGCCGCGCGCCAACCGGGGCATTTTCGCCATGAACGAACTGCCCGACCTCTCCGGCAAGGTGCAGGTGGGACTGTTCAACATCATGCAAGAGGGCGACGTGCAAATCAAGGGCTATCCCATTCGCTTGCCCCTGGACGTGATGCTCGTCTTCAGCGCCAATCCCGAGGACTACACGGCGCGGGGCAAAATCATCACGCCGCTGAAAGACCGGGTCGGTTCCGAGATTCGCACGCACTACCCTTCAACGGTCGAAGAGGGCATGGCGATTACCTCGCAAGAGGCGTGGGTACTGCGCGAGGGCGAAGTGAAGGTGCCATCCTTTATCGCGGAGATGGTCGAAGAGGTCGCCTTTCAAGCGAGGGATGACTCCCGCGTCGACAAACACTCCGGCGTGTCGCAGCGCTTGCCCATCAGCCTCATGGAAAACGTGGTGAGCAATGCCGAGCGCCGCGCTTATACCTTGGGCGAGCAAACGCCCATCGCCCGCACCACCGACCTGTACGCTGGGTTGTCCTCGGTCACGGGTAAGCTGGAGTTGGAGTACGAAGGCGAACTCAAGGGCGGCGAAGCGGTCGCCACGGAGATAGTGCGCCGCGCCGTGGGCCAAGTCTTCGGCCGCCGCGGGGTGAACCTGGAGACGGGTTCCATCACCGAGTATTTCGATTCGGACAACACCCTGAAAGTCCCCGACACCTTGCAGACCGAGCAGCTCCCCGAGGTGTTCGCGCGCGTGCCGGGGCTGATCGACGCCGCGCGGAAAATCGCCGAAGGGACGGGCCGGGACGATTTGGCGGTCGCTGCCGAGTTCGTGCTCGAGGGCCTCTACGCCCGCAAGCAAGTCGCCCGCAGCGAGGAGCGCGGTTACAGCGCAGCCGAGCCGGACATGAGCCAGGTCGGCACGCGGCGCAGGTGGAACTAGGATGGAGCTGGCGACTGCCGTCACAGAAGGGTTGAGGGGCGCGTTCAGCACCTATGCAGGCCGCGTCCATCAACTCTCCGAAGATTTTTCTGACGAGCAGTTCTGGACGAAGCCCTATTCTTACGGCAACAGTTTCGGGCATTTGGTTCTGCATGTAACCGGCAACCTGAACACTTATATCGGCGCGGAGATTGCCGATACGGGTTATGTGCGCGACCGTGAGCGAGAATTTACCGAGCCGGACAAACCCCCCAAAACCGCGGTGTTACAAAACTTTGACGCGGCTGTCGCAATGGTCATAGAGACTGTCGAGGCTCAGACGGCTGAAAGCCTGGCGGAAGTGCCTGCTGATTCGGAAGGAAGCCACTCCAGCGACCGCAGCCGCTTCGCTGTTTTTCTGCACTGTGCAGCGCACCTCAACCATCACGTAGGCCAGATGATTTACTTAGAGAAAGAACTCAGCCGAACGGCAAGTTAGGAGGGGTTTGTGCCCGCAACCCGCTACAGCAAATACGAGGCGACCTTAGACGACCTCGACATGTCCGAACTGATGAAGATGATTCAGGACCGGCTTTTAGAGTCGGGCTTCCAGCGCAACCCCTGGGACCCCGACCCGGACTACCAGCAAACCATGCAAGACCTCTACGACGCCATCGCCGAAGCGCTCATCAACAACGACCTCGTCAACGAATCTACCATCGAACAGGCCATGAACGCCGAAAACTGGATGGACTCGAAGCTCGGCGAGATGGTCAAGGAACTGGCGCAGCGGCTCGAGCAAGAGGGCTACTTAAAACCCCAAAGCGGCGACGAACCCGGCGACCCGAACGCGCCCGGCCAGGGCGGCCAGGGCCCCGACCGCGACCCCGGCCAGGTGAAGTTCGAACTCACCAACAAGGCCATCGACTTTTTGGGCTACCGCACCCTCAAAGAGGTGCTCGGCGGCGCGGGCAAAAGCTCCATCGGCGCGCACGACACCAAGTTTCAAACGACCGGCGTCGAGGCAATTTCCGAGTCCAAACCCTACGAGTTCGGCGACACCATGAACATCGACATGGGCGAGACCTTCAAGAACGCCGCCAAGCACGGGCTCGAGGACGGAAAACTCAAGCTCGACTACGGCGACTTGCAAGTCATGCAGTCCGAATACTACTCGTCGGCGGCGACCGTGGTGATGCTCGACTGCTCGCACTCGATGATTTTGTACGGCGAAGACCGCTTCACCCCGGCCAAACAGGTCGCGTTAGCGCTGGCCCACATGATTCACACGCAGTACCGCGGCGACGTTATCAAGTTCGTGCTGTTTCACAACGGGGCTGAAGAAATCCCGCTGGCGAAACTCGCCCAGGCCCAGGTTGGGCCGTACCACACGAACACCGCCGAGGGTTTGCGGCTGGCCCAAAAAATCCTCAAGCGCCAGAACAAAGACATGAAGCAAATCGTGATGATCACCGACGGCAAGCCGTCCGCCATCACCCTGCCGAACGGGCGCGTCTACAAAAATGCCTACGGCCTCGACCCGATGGTTTTAGGCGAAACGCTGCGCGAGGTCGGCGCTTGCCGCCGCCAGGGCATTCAAATCAACACGTTTATGTTGGCGCGGGACCCCGAACTCATCGCCTTCGTGCAGCGCGTATCGCAGATGACGAAGGGCAAAGCTTACTTCACCACGCCGCACACCATCGGCCAGTACGTGCTCCAGGACTTCCAGTCGCGGCGCACGAAGATGGTCAACTAGCGGTCTGCCCATGTTGACGAGCTACCTAGCTGCCGCTATGCGCCGCGCCCACTACGAGCTTCTCGAAGGCGGTACTTTTTATGGCGAGATTCCGGGCTTCCAGGGTGTTTACACCACTGAAGACACCTGGAAAGCGTGTCGTGAAGTGCTGCAAGAAGTCCTGGAGGGGTGGGTTAGCACTCGGCTTGCGTTTAGGTCACACGCTTCCTACTGTGGATGGGTTTAGGGCTTTTTTCGAAGGGTCGAATGGCGCAAAAACCCGCTTTGCGCCGTGAAAACGGCTTTCGTCTAAAATAACGTAATCGAGGCGAGGGCGTTACACGGCTCGAGCGTTTGTGGGAGTTTTAACGTCTTAGCGACTACGTTTAGATCCTCACCTTCTGCCTGACACCTGTGTGTATAAGAAAAGCAGTGCTGAGAGCGCAACGTTCTGCGTTGAGGCGGTGACCTGCTTTTCCAGCGCTAAATGGCTGAGGTACGCCTGCACCTCGGCCTCTCCCAAAGCTTCAGGGTGCCGCTTGCTGTGGAAGTAGATGTAAGTTTGTGATGCAGTGCAGATAGGAACGTTCGGTACTGGGACTCAGCCGCTTAACGTGAATAACCCTTCTAACCTCGTTGAGAAAAGGAGAATCAGCTTTTGGAAAACCCACGGCAACACTCATCTTCTCACAAAAACTTCATTGTGTGTGGTAGTTGCTCACGTTTTGGGGGAGTCATACCGCAGGCTGCGGTATAACATAGTTAAGCGGCGATTTCGTTTTCCTCAGTATTTGCGCTAAAATGATGGTACGTGGACATTCGTTTCTATACTGACACCAAGACTGAATTACCCCATATTTACAATCATGATGTTGACGAAGAAGAAGTTGAAGACGTTCTCTATAATGCGGGAGAAGACAGGCAGGGTCGTGATGGGTCAAGAGTCGCCATCGGTCAGACCTCTGCTGGTCGCTATTTAAGGGTCATTTATGTACCTGACCCTGAACCCGACAGTGTTTTTGTCGTTACCGCCTATGAACTTACGCCCAAAGCTCTAACTGCCTACAAACGCCGCCGCAAGAAGAAAGGAGGCAAATCATGAAGAATAAGCTACCTGCTGGTTGGAATGAAAACAAAATCAAGCGTGTTATCGACCATTACGAGTCTCAAAGTGAAGATGAAGCTATTGCTGAAGACGAAGTTGCGCTTGCCATCGAAGAGACAGTCATGCAAGTTCCCATTGAACTCGTTGCAGATGTGCGTGCGCTAATTGCCAAACAGCAAACAGATCACTAAGGCTGCTGGTTGCCGCTTAACTAAGCGCTGCAACGGATTCGGAATCGTCCTTTTCGAAACGCAAAAAGGAGTTAGGCTATGCCAACTCACAATATCGACTATTCCGAACCCCTGAACTCAGCCGTTAAACTTTTCCCCCTCGAGCATCTTCCTTCCACACTTCCAACCGTCCTTTTAACAGCACTCCTTTGTCACGAACAGGACTAGCATCTCAGGCCGCGCCTTATACTATGTTTTGAGGTAGTAGGTTTTTTATAGCTAGAACGAAGGAGTCACCATGTTTAGAGACCGAGTCGTCAACTTAGGCAGCCCCGAAGACTTAAAGCAGTTTTTGGACAAGTATCCGACCAGCGTGATTTTCAAAGCGGGCACCTGCCACAAAACGATGCAGGGCTTCGGCTTTTTACAAGAAAAGCTCGAGCCGCGCGACGACCTGATGGTCGGCATCATCCGCGTGGTCGAGGCGCGGCCTGCGAGCAACCTCGTCAGTGAAATGACCGGCATCCGCCACGAGTCGCCGCAGGTGATTTTGTTCAAGGACGGCGAGGCCGTGTACGACCTCGACAACTGGGACATCAACCCGCAAACGCTGGACGTGGGCTTTGCCCAAGTGCCCCCGGCCGACGGCGCAACTGTCAAAACGAAGCCGACCGACCGGAGCGACCTCAAACCGTACCTGGACGTGCTCGAGCAGTACCTGTCGGGCGTCATCAGCGACCAGCAGTTCGAATACATCTACCCGACCATGTTCCGTGACGACGCGTCGTTACGCAGCCGCGAAGAGGTCGAGGTTCTCAACTCGATTTTTGGCGACGTGGACCGGCACATGAACATGCACGTGATGATGGCGGGGCAGTCCAAGGACTACAGCGTCGTCAAACAGCGGGCCGAGGCGGCGTATGACAAGTTGAAAGGCCTCGTCGCGGCTTAAGAACTAACAAATACCGGGGCAGAGAAGCGTTTGAGTTTCCCTGCCTTTTTTCTTGCCTTAGATGTTCGGGCGAACTCAGCCAGCTTGGAAAATTTTGGGGAGTTGCTTCTGGAAGGTCACTTGAGAGGCGATTCCAGAAGCAGACCTCCCCTAACCCCTCCTAGAAAGAGGGGGCGAGACACGTTGGTTGTGGCTTGGGAGTCGCCTTCGCTGGGAGTTGGGCGGGCTCGAGCCTCTTTTTTTAATCGCGTGCGGAGCCGTATACTGCTTTTTGCATGATTCACGTCGCCAAGCTCAGCAAGCACTACCGCGTTCACGAGAAAGAGGCGGGCTTTCGGGGCAGCCTGAACGCCTTTTTCAAACGCGACTTCAAGACCGTCAAGGCGGTCGACGAGGTCTCGTTCGAGGTTGCGCCGGGCGAAATCGTCGGCTTTTTGGGCGCGAACGGGGCGGGCAAGACGACGACGCTGAAGATGCTGTCCGGCCTGCTCCACCCGAGTGCGGGGGCGGTGCGGGTGGCGGGGCTCGAGCCCAAACGCCGCCAGGCCGAGTTCCTCAAAACCATCACCCTCGTGATGGGCCAGAAGCAGCAGCTCAGTTGGGACTTGGCCGCCCTCGACTCGTTTTTGGTCAACGCGGCCATCTACAGGATTCCCGACGACGTGTACAAAACGCGCCTCGCCGAGCTGACTGAGATGCTGAGTTTGGACGGGCTCTTGAACAAACAGGTGCGGAAACTGTCGCTGGGCGAACGCATGAAGTGCGAACTCGCCGCGGCGCTGCTGCACCAGCCGCAGGTTCTTTTTCTGGACGAGCCGACCATCGGGCTGGACGTGAACATGCAAGAGAGCGTCCGCGACTTCGTCGCCGCTTACAACCTCCGTCACGGCGCGACGGTCATGCTGACGAGCCACTACATGGCCGACGTGACCGCGCTCGCCAAGCGAATTATCGTCATCGACCGGGGCCGCATCGTGTTCGACGGCGACTTGCAAAACCTCGTCGAGACGCGCTCGCCCAGCAAGGTGCTCAAGCTCGCGTTCAACGAAGCGCAGACGCCCGCCCAGCTTGCCCCTTACGGCGAAGTGCGCCGCTGCGACGGCCTTCAGGCCGAACTGCTGGTGCCGCGCCGCAGTCTGACTCGCGTGTCCGCTCGGCTGCTCGGCGAGTTGCCCGTCGCCGACATCAGCATCGAAGAGGTGCCCATCGAAGAGGTCATCGGGCACCTGTTCAACGAGGCTCGAGCCGGTGAAGTTCAAGCCGAAGAACGGCAGGCCACCCTTGCGGAGTGAGTTGCTCTGGTTTTTCAAAAGGACGACGGCCCTGTTCGGCCGCGCTTTCGCGCTCCTTACCGAGTACCGCGCGGAAATGTTCATCTGGATAGTCTCCGGCTCGCTGCCCCTCATCATGATGCTGATCTGGATAGGGCTTGCCGAGGACGGCCCCGTGGGCGGCTACACCGCCTCGGACTTCGCGGCTTACTTTTTGACGGTTTTTCTGGTTCGGCAGGCGACGGTGGTGTGGGTGCTGTGGGATTTAGACCGGGAAATCCGCTTGGGCGAGCTGTCGCCGAAGCTGCTCCGGCCGCTCGACCCGTACTGGGAGCACGTGGTGAGCAACCTGGCCGAAAAGACGCTGCGCGTTCCCATCGTCCTGCTGCCCGTCGCGCTCGGGCTGTGGCTGGCGGGGGCACGGCTGGACTTGAGCTTGGGAAGCGTCCTGGTGTTCGTCCTCGCCGTGGCGGGTGCCTGGACGATTCGCTTCAACCAGCAGTACAGCTTCGGGCTGCTGACCTTCTGGTTCGACCAGGTGTTGGGCTTGGAGCAGACCTACTTCGCGCTCTACATCGGCCTGAGCGGCGCGCTCATCCCGCTCGAGCTGTTCCCGGACGCGGTGCGCGCAACAATCGCCTACACGCCGTTTCCCTACATGATCGACTTTCCGGTGCAGGTGTTCTTAGGCAAGGTTGTGGGGGCCGAGTTGTGGCGCGGTCTCGCTACTCAGGGGGCTTGGGTTTTGGCGTTCGTGGGGCTGCGTCTCGTGCTGTGGCGGCAAGGGCTGAAGCGCTACGGGGCGGTGGGCGCGTGAGGCGCTACCTCAAGCTTCTGCGCATTTTTACGACCAACTCGCTGCAACTCGAACTCGAGTACCGCGGCAACTTCGTCCTCAACGTCTTCAACTCGCTCATCACCACCGCGACGGGTTTGCTCGTGCTGTACGCGATGTTTGCCAACGCGGAGTCGGTCGGCGGCTGGAGCTTCGGCGAGGCGCTGACGCTCTACGGCGTGTTCATGGTGTTCGAGGCGCTCATCGACATCTTCATGTACCCGAACCTGAACAAGCTGCCCGAGTATATTCGCGTGGGCAACCTGGACTTCTTTCTGCTCAAACCCATCAGCGCGCAGTTCATGGTGTCGGCCCGGTTTTTACGGGTGTGGATGCTGCCGCAACTGCTGCTCGCCCTCGGAATCATCGGCTACGGCATGGCGCAGGCGGGACAACTCGCACGCGGTCATCACCGTGCTGCTGGCGACTGGGCCTGCTCTTTTGCGGCGCGAACAATCGTCTACGCGATTTGGTTCATGCTCACGACGACGGCGTTCTGGCTCGTCAAGGTCGCCAACATCAGCGAGTTGTTCTACGCCTTTTTTACCGCCGGGCGCTTTCCGGTGTCGGCATTCCCGGCCTGGGCGCGCTTTTTTCTGACGTTTGTCGTGCCGATTGCCTTTATCACGACCGTGCCCGCGGCGGCGGCGGTGGGGCGGCTCACGCCGGGGGCGGTGCTGGGCAGCGTGATCATGGCGGGCGCGCTGTTCGGGCTGAGCCGTCTACTCTGGCACTACGCCGTGGCGAACTACACGAGCGCGAGCAGTTGATTCAACTGTCGGTCGGCACGGGTTGTTCGGTTCTTTTTCGCGCCAGGGGCGAAGTGTCCAGGTGCTCGAGCAGGTCGGCCGGACTGTCGTAAAGCGCCAGTGCCCCTTTTAGGCCTTCGTCGTCCCAGCCGCCGCAGCGCAGGGCGATGCAGCCCACGCCCGCGCGGTTCGCCGCCGTAACGTCGTAAGGGGTGTCGCCCAGCATCAGGACTTCGTCTTTGGGGATCTTGAGCTTTTGGAGTGCGGCCTCGACGATGTCCGGCGCGGGTTTGGAGTGTTCGGCGTCCTCGGCAGAAGTTTCGCCTTCGACGAGCGTCTTGGCACCCGCCCGCTTGAGCAGCGGCTCCAACACCGTGTCTTCCGACGAACTCGCGACCACCAGTTTCACGCCGTCGTCGTGCAGGCGTTTTAAGAGCTTTTCGGTGTGCGGAAAAGCTTTGACCTGCGGCAGGTAGCGTTTGAAGAGTTCCGAACGGCGGGCGTCGATGGCTTTGCCCGTCTCGCTGTCCGCCTCGACCTGAATGGCTTTGGGCAACAGCAAACTCCCCTTCATGCCGATGAGCGGTTTGACCTGCTCGTAGCCGACGATAAAACCGGCTTCCGCCATCGCTTGTTGCCAGGCTCGAGCGTGAAACGCGTTGCTGTCGACCAGGGTACCGTCGACATCCAAAATGAGTCCTTTTACAGCCATTCTTCGAACCCCCATCCTCGGCAACCGACGCCTTCGCAACCCTACGCTTTAGCCTACGAAACAATTGTGAGACCGCCTGACGTTTGGGGGAAACCGACGACCTAAAACGGGGTGGCCGCAAAACAGGGTGACAACAAGAGGTGACAACACGGTCGGCGATACGGTTTGAAGCGTGACCTGGGTTTCATAATGAAAGCAGTGACCCCTATGGGTCGCAAGAATGGGAGATGAGAAATGGACAGGACAACCATGCAAGGACGCACCACGTACTACGGTACGGACGCCGAAACCGGCTACGACAGGACTGGCTACGACAGGACCGGTTATAACGCTGAGTACGACCTATATGACTACATCGAAGAGGACGAGCTGAACTACCGCCGGAACAGCACCAACTGGACGGCGGTCGTGGCGGGCTCGCTGTTCGCGCTGGCCGGCGCTTACGTCGTGTACCAAGGTTTGACGGCCAAACCGCAGCGCCAGCGTTTCGGCAAGCCCGAGCGCAGCGGCGGCATCGAGGTGACCGAGAGCGTCACGATTGATAAACCCGCCTCGGAGTTGTACGACTACTGGCGCGACTTCGAAAACCTGCCCCAGGTGATGAGTCACCTGAAGTCGGTCGAAAACCTGGAGGGCGACCGCTCGCACTGGGTCGCCAAGGGTCCTATTAACACCTCTATCGAGTGGGACGCCGAACTCACCTACGACCAGAAGAATGAGCGCATCGCCTGGCGCTCGCTCGAGGGTGCGATGGTCCCCAACGAGGGCTACGTCGAGTTCAGGGACGCCCCCGGCGGGCGCGGCACCGAACTGAAAGTCTCGCTCACCTACCACCCGCCGCTGGGTCCGGTCGGCGCGGCGGTCGCCAAACTGTTCGGCGAAGAGCCCAACCAACAGGTCGCTGAAGACCTGCGCAAGTTCAAGCAGCGCCTGGAAACCGGCGAGGCCGCGACCGTCGACGGCCAAACGTCGGGGCGTGTCGGCTGAGGTTTTTCGTCATTCGTTTCCGTGAACAAGGGGTTGCAACCCCTTGTTCCACTTTTTACTCGTTACCTTCAACTCAAAAGGGGGAGATTGAATAATGCGCGCGCTCTGCTGGTACGGCACGAACGACGTCCGCGTCGAAATCGTGCCCGACCCGGAAATTCTGAACCCGCACGACGCCGTCATCCGGGTGACTTCGACCGCGATTTGCGGCTCGGACCTGCACCTGTACGACGGCTATATTCCGATGATGGAAAAGGGCGACATCCTGGGCCACGAGTTTATGGGCGAGGTCGTCGAAACGGGGCCGGAGGTCAAAAACCTCTCTGTCGGCGACCGCGTGGTGGTGCCGTTTCCCATCGCCTGCGGCAGTTGCTTTTTCTGCGGGCACGACCTGTGGTCGCTCTGCGACAACAGCAACCCCAAGGCGGGCATCGCCGAGACCTTTTTCGGGCATTCCCCAGCGGGCATTTTCGGCTACTCGCACATCATGGGCGGTTACGCGGGCGGGCAGGCCGAGTACGTCCGGGTGCCCTTTGCCGACGTGGGGCCGTTCAAGGTGCCTGACCACTTAAGCGACGAGCAAGTCCTGTTCCTCACCGACATCTTCCCGACCGGCTATCAGGCCGCCGACCAGGCCGACTTGCAGGGCGGCGAGGTCGTCGCCGTGTGGGGCTGCGGGCCGGTCGGACAGTTCGCCATCCAGAGCGCCTGGCTCTTGGGCGCGGAACGCGTTATCGCCATCGACCGTTTTCCCGAGCGCCTGAGCATGGCCGCGACTTACGGCCGAGCTGAGACCGTCAACTACGAGGAAAAAAGCGTCCTGGACACCCTGAACGAAATGACCGGCGGCCGTGGCCCGGACGTGTGCATCGACGCGGTCGGGATGGAAGCGCACGGAATGGGCGTGGCGGGCGTGTACGACAAGGTCAAACAGTCGGTGCGCCTCGAGACCGGCCGCCCGCACGCGCTCCGCGAGGCCATCATGGCCTGCCGCAAGGGCGGCACCCTGTCGGTGGCGGGCGTCTATGGCGGCATCATCGACAAAATCCCGATGGGCGCGGCCTTCAACAAGGGCCTCACCTGGAAAATGGGCCAAACCCACGTCCACCGCTATTTGCAGCCGTTGCTCGAGAAAATCGTAGACGGCAGCATCGACCCCGCGGCGATTATCACCCACCGCCTGAAGCTCGAGGACGCCCCCCACGGTTACGACATCTTCAAAAACAAAGAGGACGACTGCGTCAAGGTCGTTTTAACGCCGTAACGTGAGCAGACGTAACGTCGTCTTGGCCGGGGTGGCGGGTGCCGCCCTGGCCTGGACTTTCTCGAGGCGTGCGAGTTTTAGAGACAAGTCCATTTTAATTACGGGCGGCTCGAAGGGCTTGGGTTTGCTGTTGGCGCGGCGTTTCGCCGCCGAGGGCGCGCGCTTGACCCTGCTGGCTCGAGACGAAACCGAACTCAACCGCGCTGCTGCCGGACTGCGGTCACGGTACAGAGCCGACGTTCTCACCGTCCCATGCGACGTGCGGGAGCGGGAGCAGGTGAAAGAGGCGGTAGCTCGAGCCCTCTCCCACTTCGGCCGCATCGACGTGCTCGTGAACAACGCGGGCATCATCCAGGCGGGACCGGTCGCGCACATGACGGTTGAAGACTTCGAAAACGCGATGAACGTGCATTTTTGGGGACCGCTTTACATGATGCTCGAGGCCGTCCCCCACATGAAAGCGCAGGGCGGCGGGCGAATTGTCAACATCGCGTCCATCGGCGGCAAGGTGGCGGTGCCGCACCTGGTTCCCTACTCGGCGAGCAAGTTCGCGCTCGTCGGGCTGTCGGACGGGATGCGGGCGGAACTCGCGCAGGACGGCATCACCGTGACGACGGTGTGCCCCTGGCTCATGCGCACGGGCTCGTACCTCAACGTGCAGCTCAAAGGGCAGCACGAACGCGAACTCGTCTGGTTCGCTGTGTCTGACTCGCTGCCGGGCGTGTCGATGAGTGCGGAAAAGGCGGCGCGGGACATTGTCGAGGCTTGCCGCAACGGGCGGGCGCAACTCGTGACTGGCGTCCAGGGCAAGCTGGCGGCGGGGGCGAACGCGCTTTTCCCCGAACTCACCGCGCAGCTTTTCAAACTGACGATGCGCCTGTTGCCGGGTGAGAATCCCGTAGACGGAGACACCCTGCAAACGGGCTGGGAAAGCCGCTCCGCACTTGCGCCGTCGCTGCTGACGACGCTCTCCGACCGGGCGGCGCGGCGCAACAACGAGGGCAATCCGCAGGGGTAGGGCTCGAGAGAAAAACTCTTCCCTTAGGGTCGCGTTTTAGGTGTAGGATAGCGCTTATGCAAGCCAAAGGCCTCGGCGAACCCGACCGCAACTTCTGGCTCGGGGTCTACAACGGCGTCCTCATCAACGGGGCGGAAGCCTTTTTTCACAGCAACCTCGTCATGGCCCCATTCTTGGCGACGCTCGGCGCGCCCGCCGTGGTCATCGGGCTGATTCCGGCTTTAAAAGTGGGGGCTTGGTTTTTGCCGCAACTGTTCGTAGCGAGCCGCCTAGCGCACGAACCCCTCAAACTGCCCTGGTACCGCCGCACCTCGCTCGTGCGGATTCTCGCTTACGCGCTGATGGTATCGGCCGTGTTCGCTTTTCCCGACAGGCCGGGTTTGTTGATGCTCGTGGTCCTCGCAACTATCGGGACGGTGTCGATTGCGGGCGGTATCTCGGGGATTCCCTTCGCCGACGTGACCGCGAAGGTCGTGCCGCACTACCGACTGGGCACGTTTTGGGCGCTCCGCAACACCATCGGCGGCGCACTGGCCCTGTTGGCCGGACTGCTGCTGCGTCACTTTTTGGCCTCGGGGGTCGATTTTCCGCGCAACTTCGGTATCATCTTTGCCTTTGGCGCGGCGCTGTCGGGGGCGGCCTACCTCGCGTTTTGCCTTATCCGCGAGCCCGCCGGGAAGCCCGCGACCAAGCAGCCGTTTCGCAAGCTCGTGGGGCAGATTCCGGGGTTGCTGCAGGGGGACCTCAGCTTCCGCCGCTACGTGCGGGTACGCTTTTTGGCGCTGCTGGCGCTACTCGCCGACCCTTTTTACGCCGTGTACGCGCTCAAAACCTTAGAAGCCCCCGCGACCGCGCTCGGTTTGTTCGTAATTCTGTCGACCTCGGCCTCGATTACCGCCAACTTGCTCTTTCGCCGCCCGGCCAACCGCGGGCACAACGTGGACATCTTACAAATCAGCATCATGCTGCTCTTGGCCGCCTCGGTCTCGGCGCTGCTGCTGCCCAGTTGGCAAACGTTCGCCGTGGTCTTTATGCTCTCGGCGGCGGGGCAGGCCGGGATGGGCATCGCCGCCTGGAACCTCCTCTACGCCGTGTCGCCCGAGAGCGAACGGCCCCTTTACGTGGGCACCGCCAACAGCCTGCTGTCCCTGCCGAGCTTCGCGCCGATTCTGGCGGGGGGTCTCGTCGGGCTGCTCGGCTTTCGCCTCACCTTTGGGCTGGCGGCGATGGTCGCCATGACCGCCCTGAGTTTCGCCTTCCGCTTCAAAGAGTTGCGCGCGCTGGACGCGTCGGCGCTGACGGCGGGGGATTGAAAGTTAGATGGTGTTTCGTGACCTTCGAGTTAGTAATCAGAAGGTTGACCTTGTAAAAGAGGTAAAGAATGAACGCGCACACGAAAATCAGTCAACAAGTTGAAGAAGCTGCCGAAATTACAGGCGTAGGCATAGAAAAACTTACTTCTGAAGAAGCCGAACTGATTAGGCGGCACCTCATCAAAAAGTTTGCTCCCGAAGAGCGCGCTCGCCAGGGATTGGGTAGACCTGTAGCTCTTTGGGAAAGACTTTCCGATAGCATTTCGGTTCAAGATGAAAATGCTTGGATTTGGCTTGACGAGTTTATAAAGGATAAAAAAGTAATCTTGTTCTTCAACACAAATAAAGAAGAGGCTATGTACCATGTGGCATCAGATTCGAAGCTTTCAACTCTTTTAGGAGAAACCTATCCGTTCGAGTTTTACTTGACTGATGACTCAACTGATTTCCTAATTTGTTTCAATCACCACGATTACCTCATAGCTGCGGGTAGTGCAAAGGGCTGGCTGGGAAGTATAGATAAGAAAGCTCGAGGTAGCAGTTCGGCAAAACGATTTCATGACAGTCTGTAAGGCCGGGTCGTCCGTACCTTCCAATTAAACATTCGCCGGTCAAAGCGTCTGCACCTCGGACAAGTCGAGGCTCTGTTGTGCGTGCCACAGGTCATAACTCTTCTGCATGTTGAGCCAACTGTCGGGCGTGGTGTCGAAGGCTTTGGCGAGGCGTAACGCCATCTCCGGGCTCACGCCCGCGCGGCCGTTGACGAGTTGGGACAGCGTCTTGCGAGCGACGCCGAGCTCGGCCGCCGTCTCGGTCACGCTCGAGCCCAGAGGTTCTAAATAAAGTTCTCTCAAGACTTCGCCGGGGTGGGCTGGGTTGTGCATCATGGTTCTCCTGTCAGTGATACTCGAGGTGGTCGAGGCCATAAACGTCTCCGTCCCCGAAACGGAAGACGACGCAGTTCGGTTAGGATAGCGTCATGCCTGCCCCTTCTCCAACCATCGCTATCGTCAGGGGCGGCGTAGCGGGCTTTTTTGCCGCCGTGACCTGCGCCGAGGCGAATCCACAGGCTCGAATCCTCCCCAGGAGACAGCTATGAAAAGACGACTATGAAAATTGCCAAGCTGGAAACCTTCTACGTACCTCCGCGCTGGTTGTTCGTCCGCCTCGAGAGTGACGAGGGCGTGGTGGGCTGGGGCGAGGCGAGTTTGGAAGGCTACGCCGAGGCCGTCGAGGGCGCGCTCGAAGCGAAGCCACGCTCCACAGCCCGCCGACAGAGGTCGCCCGCGCCTTCTAGGTACACTCTGACACGTTGGCACACTATAGGCACACAAACGAAAGAACGCGGTGAGGTTTGAGTCTCACCGCGTTCTTACTTATCCCGTTTGTAACGGATTTTCTCGTGGCGGGCGCACAAAGACTTTAACCTAGGACCTACGGTTTTGGAGTTCGCTTTGAACTATATTCAAGTCTTCGCAGGTCTATAAAAAACGTCTTGTTCAGGCACAATTCCCTAATGCGATTGTTAAAGTCCAGGACACTTACGTAGCTGCATAAGTGTGAAATAAGTGTAAATAGAAAGCGAAAATGACGGTTGCGGCGACAATTTTTAGCTCCCGAAACTTACAGTCAGCGAACCTCAGTGGCATGCCATCATTCACGAACTGAAGATGTCCGCCAAGCTCATTGCCCCCTCTTTATAGTGGACCCAAGAAACTGGACACAAAAAGGGCAGGGGCTAAGCTACACCTGAATGATGAGAAAGAACCACTCAAGCAGCTTTAAGGCACAACTGGTGCTGGAAATGCTCAAAGAAGAAAAGACCGTTTCTGAACTTGCCTCAACCTACGGAGTACACCCCACCATGCTGCACCGCTGGAAGAAACAGGTGGTGGCGGGCTTGCCGCAAGTGTTCGAGAGAGAAAAGGACGCCAAAGCCGCTCAAGAAGCCGCGGAGCAAAAGATTGAGGAACTCTACACTGAGGTTGGGCGCTTGAGCACGCAGTTGGCGTGGCTCAAAAAAATTCGATGTTGACTAGGCCCGAACGCCTCACGCTCGTTGATTGGGACGACCAGACGGTGCCTATCAAAGGCCAGGCGGAACTGCTGGGCTTGAACCGTTCAGGGCTTTACTACCGTCCGCTTACCCCCTCTGCTGAGGAAGTTGCCTTGAAGCACCGCATCGACGAACTCTATACGCTTCGTCCTTTCTACGGCTCGCGGCGCATCACCGCCACCTTACGAAGGGAGGGGTGGCGGCTCAACCGCAAAGCTGTGCAGCGGCACATGCGGGAGATGGGCCTTGCTGGAATTTGTCCGGGGCCGAACTTAAGCAAACGCCGCAGCGACCACCAGGTTTACCCCTACTTACTGAGAGGTTTGGCGATTACCGAACCCAATCAGGTGTGGGGCATTGACATTACTTACATCCGTCTGGCACGTGGCTGGCTCTATCTGGTGGCGGTGCTCGACTGGTTCTCCAGGTACGTGATGAGCTGGGAACTTAACGACAGTTTAGAAGTGGCTTTTGTTTTGGAGGCTGTAGCCAAAGCGTTCGCTCAAGCCACACCCGACATCTTAAACAGTGACCAGGGCAGTCAATTTACCAGTCCGGGCTACCTCGAACTCCTCCGCAGTGCCGAAGTGCGGGTCAGCATGGATGGCAAAGGAAGAGCGAGTGACAACGTCTTTACCGAGAGGTTGTGGCGCAGTCTCAAATATGAGGAGGTCTATCTGCATGACTACCAAACCCCCAAGCAAGAACGGGCATCGCCCGCTACTTAGACTTCTACAACCACGAGCGGCTGCATCAGTCGCTCGCCTACCAGACCCCGGCAGAGGTGTACTTTGGATCAGCCCAGCAGACCAATACAACTACCGACACCCACCAAGCACTCACCGAAGGGAGGGAGTGTAGCTTAGACCAGCCCCGAATCGTGTCTTGACAACCGGGTCCACCTCAGAGTCTTAACACGCAAGTGCATCCCCTTGCAAAATCAAGTGAAGTTGACCCGTTTCAGTGGACACACGCCCTCTTGAGATAATGATCATAGAAGGAGTGTCAGATGCCACGAACGAAACCAGCCTATGCAGCAGAATTCAAAGCTGAAGCGGTACGCCTTTACCAACAGACCGATAAGAGTATGAAAGAGGTCGCTGAGGACCTGGGGATGTCGGTCAATTCTCTCAGGGAACGGCTACGCCGCTCAGAGACGACGGAAGCTGATCCAGCATCTTCGACAGAAAGCGAACATGAAGAATTGGAACGTCTTCGTAAAGAGAACCGCATCCTAAAGGAAGAGCGTGAGATTCTAAAAAAGGCAACGACCTTCTTCGCCAAGGAAAACAGCCGGAGCCGGTAAGGGTGTTTAGGTTTGTTGAGCAGGAGAAGGTAAATCATAGTGTGTCACGCACCTGTCAGCTTTTCGGGGTATCTAAAAGTGGCTACTATGCTTGGCGCAATCGTAGAGCGTCCGCTAGAGCACGACAAGACAAGGTCTTGCTGATGTACATCAAAGCTATTCACAAGGCGAGTCGCGGGACTTATGGTGCGCCCCGTATCCAAGCTGAGCTTTGTTTGGGTCACGGAATTCCGTGTTCTCATAAACGAGTGGCAAGACTGATGCGTGAGGCGGGCTTGCAAGGCGTCAGTCGTCGGCGAACTAAGGGAATCACAAAACGCAACCCTAAACGCCCTTCGTTCACTGATCGCGTTGAGCGCCAGTTCGGTGCCGAGCGACCTGACCGTTTGTGGGCAGCCGACATCACTCAACATGCGACTGCTGAGGGTTGGCTCTATCTAGCCGTCATCCTCGATGCCTACTCGCGTAAAGTCGTGGGCTGGTCGATGGCTGAACACTTACGAGCCGAACTCGTCATCAATGCACTCAATATGGCACTACGGTACCGGCAGCCTGCAAAAGACCTCATTCACCATAGTGACCACGGTTCGCAATACACATCTCTAGCCTTCGGCAAACGCCTTGAGCAAGCCGATATCCTAGGGTCTATTAGGGCAAACGCACCAAGAACCCTGCTGCCAAGGGAAAAGCCGAGTAAACTTGGGGCCATGGTCAAAAACGTCTTAGAAGCCTTCGCTGACTTGTCGGACCCGAGAAGAGAGCACCCCAACAAACTTCACAAGCTGATAGATATTGTGGTGATAGCTTTGTGTGCGATGTTGGCTAAATGCGAAACGTGGGAAGAGATAAGTGACTACGGCGTGGAAAAGGAAGCTTTCTTCAAACGCTTTCTGGCACTGCCGAACGGTGTACCTTCGCATGACACATTTAACCGAGTGTTTTCACGCGTTGCGCCAAGCGCGTGGCAGAGCTGTTTTATGGCGTGGATGTTGAGTATGAGCCAGTTAAGCGAAGAAAAACTCTTGTGTATAGACGGGAAAATGCTGCGCGGCAGCAAAGCCAGCGGTACAGGTAAACGAGAACCCAAGCAAACAGCGCTGTCAATGGTAACTGCCTGGGCAAGTGAGAACGAACTCGTCTTGACCCAACTCGCGTTTGAGAAAGGCTGTGAGACAAGTGCCATGAAAGACCTGCTCGGGCTACTCGATTTAGAGGGTACAAGTGTAAGTATGGACGCTCTCGGTTGTCATCCAGATATCGCCCAGAGCATTGTCGACAAGGGAGGTGATTACGTCCTGGGACTTAAAGCCAATCAGGGCAAGCTTTTTGACGATGTGAGATGGCTATTTGAGTATCAGCTTAAAGAAGACATGCTTACGGACACGGCGCAAAGTTTTGACGTAGCGCACGGGCGCGAAGAAACACGGAGCTGCTGGCTCATTCACAACCTCGACTACCTTGACCAGCATGACTGGCCGCACCTCAAGTCTGTCATCGTCATCGAAACTCAGGTGTTAAGGCAAGGCAAGCTGTCCAGCCAAAGGCGCTTTTTCCTCAGTTCCCGTGCCTACACCGCCGAGCAAGCTTTAGCCCGTGTCAGAGGTCACTGGTCAACTGAAAACCAGCAACATTATCCTCTCGATGTCCTTTTTCACGAGGACGCCTCGCGTACCCGCAGAGGCTTCGCTGCTCAGAACCTGGCTACCTTAAGGCGGCTTGCTCTCAATCTGCTCAACCTCGACACTCAGACTAAAATCTCTAAACGCCGCAAGCGGCTCAAAGCTTTATTTGATGATGACTACATGCTCGCCCTTTTAGGTCTACATGGGACTTGTTAGTGCGTTTGCCCTAGAGGGTCTATGGGCTCAGTCGGTGATGCTTTGGATAACGCTGTAGCAGAAAGTTTCTTCGCCACCTTGCAAACCGAACTCTTAGACCGCCAAAGCTGGAATACCCGCCAGCAGCTTAAAACTGCCATCTTTGAGTATGTCGAGGTCTTCTATAACCGGCAGCGTCGTCACTCGACGCTCGAATACCTGAGCCCCCTCGAGTTTGAAAGGAGGTATGCTCTCAAACAAGCGGCTTGAACCTCAAGCCTGAAACTGTCCACGAAAGCGGGGCAACTCCAGTCCCCCTTTTGGTGAATGTGCCGCATCAGCTTGAGGTTGTCGCCGGCCCTGTCGACAACCCACAGCAACCTACCTACCCCTTGAGCACGGAGCGCAGCCGTAACAGCGTCGATGGCTTGGCAATACTCTACGTTTGCGCTTTTGAAGCCCGGTTCCAGGGTAGAAAAGCTGTGGTGATAAACAATCGCCCTGACGCCACTCTCGCCGATAGCCAGCACGTTCAAGGTGTGAAAGCCTGAGACGGGTTCGCCTTCCAAACTTCTGACCGTGTCCAGGTGTTCCAAACAGCTTGCAAACGGTTTACGCAGGTCGCTTTCGTCCATAATCAGTAGCACCTCGTGTTCACCCTGCAGGCGTTTAGCACCTTCTTTTGTCAACTGAGTCGTAAGACGGTCTGCACTCAGGTCAGCCCGATCATTCTGGTTATGCACCAGGCGACGGACGCGCCTTTCGGCGTGCAAGCTCGTTCCCAAGCTGCTACTGCTTTTGGCAATTCGGCTAACCCTCAAATCCTCGCTGCCGATAATGCCCTGCAACGTACCCACAAAACCATCGAATAACCTTTTGTCCTTGAACAAGTCTTTGTAACCATCAGCGAACCTTTCCAGTTTGGATAGCTTTGCTTGCATAGTGCTCTGGTTATACAGACTTTTGTCCGGTCAACAGCTTACTTGTTGTTAAATCGGAATCGTTCCGATTATACTCCTGAGTTATGGACCCTGGTAGCCACCCAAAACAGACCGCCGCAGACCATACCTTTGTGCTGCAAGTCGTGCAGCCCGCCCTCCTCGGCTTTATGGACGGTTCAGTCTCGACGCTCGCGCCTCTTTTCGCCGCCGCCGAGCTTACGGGCAGTTCCCTGTCGGCCTTTTACGTCGGCATGGCCGCCGCGGTGGGGGCCGGCATCAGCATGGGCCTGGCCGAAGCCCTGTCGGACGACGGCGCGGTGTCGGGGCGGGGCAACCCTTGGATACGTGGCGCGATTACCGGCGGCGCGACGATTGCCGGCGGCATGTTCCACACCTTTCCTTTTCTTCTCGGCAACTTGCAAACGGCCCTCTACTTGGCTTACATCATCGTCACCGCCGAACTGCTGGTCATCGCTTACATTCGCTACCACTACATGAAAAGCCCCCTCGGCCAGACCGTTTTGCAGGTCATCGTGGGGGGCGGCATCGTCTTTGGCGTGGGCCTGTTGCTGGGCCGTTTGGGTGCCGACTGACGCGGCAAGTACTGGGGCAAGACAGGGCTGAAGAGTCAGGCTCTCACGGCTGCTTTGGGCAACTTTGGCAACTTGGCTCGAGCTTACGACCTTCGTTAGGAGCGCTGCGCCCCCGGCGCGTTCGTCAAAAAGCGGGTGAACAAGAGGCGGTGCAGCACGAGCAAGACCATCCAGATGAGAAACGCGGCAAGCAGGCTCGTCACGACCCCGAACGGCACCGCGAAAAACATCCCCGCCGCAAAACACAAGTAGCCGAGGTAAGCTGGGTAGTCCACCGGAAAAAAGTAGTCGACCAAAACGAGCACGACCGCCAGCGCGAACAAGATTTCCATCGCGTGCCAGTTGACCAGGGTGACCAAAACGTCGTTCATGGGGCTCCTTAAAGCGTCTCGGGGGCAGTATAGCAAGCCTGCCGCCGGCCCTGCGGTACACTCGTCCTATGGAACCTAACATTGCGACGGACACGCCCCCCGCGGACACCTCCTACGACACCCTGAGCACGTCCGACCTGCGCCAAAAAGACTGCGCCAAGTGGCAGCGCTACGGCGACGAGGTGCTGCCCCTGTGGGTCGCCGACATGGATTTCGAAATCGCCGAGCCCATCAAAAAGGCTGTTCGTTCTTACGTCGGCACGAACAACTTCGGCTACCCGGACGCTGCAGGCTTGCCGGGTTTAAAAGAGGCCGTCGTCGAGCGCTTGAGCGGCCGCTACGGCTGGAACGTCGCGCCGGAGCAAGTCCACCTCCTCAACGGCATCGTCACGGGTTTGTTTTTGGGCGTGCTGGCCTGCACCAGCGAGGGCGAAGACGTCGTCATGCAGTCGCCAATCTACGGGCCGTTTCGGATGGCGGTAGAAAAAACAGGCCGCAATCCCGTTTACAACCCGCTCGTTCACGACGGCGCACGCTGGCGCATCGACTTCGAAGCCCTGGACGCGCTCGTCACGCCTGCGACGCGCCTGTTCATGCTCTGCAACCCGCAAAACCCGACCGGGCGCGTGTTTACGCGCGGCGAGTTGGAGCGTCTGGCCGAGTTTGCGCTGAAACACCGGCTCTGGGTCGTTTCCGACGAACTCCACAGCGACCTCGTTTTTGACAAACACGAGCACGTCCCCTTCGCGTCTTTGAGTGAAGAAGTCGCAGGGCGCACCGTCACGCTGTTCGGCCCGACGAAAACCTTCAACATCGCCGGCCTCAAAATCGGCTTCTTGGTGAGTCAGAACGAGGCCTTGTTGGAACGGGTTAGGGCAGTTGCCTTAGGCCTCGTCGGCGCGCCCAACGTCGTCGCGCAGACCGCCACGATGGCCGCTTACCGGGAGGGCGACGCCTGGCTGAACGAAACGCTTCGGTACTTGAAGGCCAACCGCGACTACGTCGCCGACTTCGTCGAACGCGAACTGCCCCTTGTCAAACACACCGCGCCCGAGGGCACCTACCTCGCCTGGCTCGACTTTCGCGGTTTGGGTCTGGAAAACCCCGAGGCTTTTTTGTTGGAGGAAGCCAAAGTCGCCCTCAACGACGGCACCTGGTTCGGCCCCGGCGGCGAGGGTTTCGTGCGGCTCAACTTCGCGACCTCGCGCCACATCGTCGCGGCGGCCCTGGAGCGCGTCCGCGACGCGGTGCAGCGCCGCCTGACGCCTGCCTGACCTCTTTTGAGTTTCGACCCGTACCCGAGAGCGCTCGAGACCTGCACCAAGTGTCCACGGCTTGCCGCACACCGCGCGGCGGTCGCGCGCAAAGAGCGCCTGGTGCGGCGCGCTTACAAAGACGCTCCCTACTGGGGCAAACCCGTACCCGGTTTCGGCGACCCGCAGGCGCGCATCCTGCTTCTCGGCTTGGCCCCCGGCACGCACGGCTCGAACCGCACCGGGCGCATGTTCACCGGCGACGCCAGCGGCGCGTTTTTGTTTCCCGCCCTGCACCGCGCGGGGTTTGCGAGTCGTCCCGTCTCGAGCGGCCCCGGTGACGGTTTGCGTCTTCACGACCTGTGGATAAGCGCCGCTTGTCGCTGCGCCCCGCCGGGCAACAAGCCCACGCGCGGTGAAGTCGCCAACTGTCAGACTTGGCTCGAGCACGACCTGACAGGCTTGCCGAGCCTCAAGCTCGTCTTGGCTTTGGGCGTAATCGCGCACGGCAGCTATTTGGAGCTGTTGAAGGCTCGAGGGCACGCCATCGTCAAAAACCGCGTGGCGTTTGAACACGGCAAACTGCACACCTTTGAAAACGCTTTGCCGCTGCTCGACAGCTACCACGTCAGTTTTCAGAACACCAACACCGGCAAGCTCACAGCGGCGATGTTCGGCGCGGTGTTGGCGAAAGCGCGGGGTTTGGCGGCGGAGTGAAACACCGTTGCCGCGTCCGAGCGGGTGAGTCGGTTTGAATGGCCTCGGCGCTCACTCGAGCCTATGCAGGGAGCCGTCGACGAGTTCGAAGCGGTAAAAGTGGCTGTCCAGCCCAGGTGGCGCGGGCAGACGGCCCAGGCGTGCGCCCAGGGCACGGACTTCCAGGGTGGCGGCTTTGGGCTCGAGGCCGACCAAGACCAAGTTCTCCCCCAAACGTTCGACCCCGCGCGGGGCGAAGCTCGAGTTCTGCCGTTCCAGCAGGACAAGGTAGAGCGTGGGTGCTCGAGCGATTTGCGCCAGCTCGAGCCCGAGGACGACGTACGCCTTGCCTGTGTGCCACTCGAGCGGCTCATAGACCAAGCGCAACGTGCCGCCGCCCTCCGCACTCTCAAAAGAGGCGAGGCCGCCGCGCAGGAACCCTTCGTCGACCGCAATTCTAGCTTCGACACCTGGCACGGCCAGCGCGTAACCCGAAAGCGTGGGCGTTTTGGAGTTCTCGGAAGCCGTCACGGCGGTTGGGTCAGCCTCGAGCCTCTCCGTTTGTGGGCTGCACCCGACAAACACCCCGACCCAAACAAGAATGAGCCCGCCGACAAGCCTCGACCTGCCGAGCGGGCTACGGTTACGACTACCGCTGTTCACGCTCGTCTCGCAAGGTATGGCCGTAGAAGTCAGCGGCGTTCTCGCGGATGAGTTCGTGAACCTGGTCGTAGAGCGGGTTGCCGGAGGTGGGGTGGAGGGCGGCTTGCAGTGAGAAGCTTGCGGCCTGCGGACTCACGCCGCCTCCGGGCGGGTAAACTTGAGCCTCGCCGGGCAGCGGTCTCGCCTCACAGTTCGAGACGCGCTCGCTCGGCAACGCGCCCGTGAGCAGGTAAGCTGCCACCTTCTCGTCCACGCAGGGCTCGCCGTACGGGAACGCTGTGTGTGACATCTCGTTTTCGATAAACACGAGGTGCGCGTCCGGCAGCGACTCGAAAGCGCGCAGGGCTCCCTCGGCGGGCGTCGCCGCGTCGAAGCCGGTCTGCACCATCAAGATGGGAGGGAGGTCGGCAGGAACATCGGGCTTACTCGTCGTCGGCTCCGACCAAAACGCGCACGGCTGCTGCGCCAACGCGACCCCGAAAAGGGGATAGGTGATGGCGGCCTCGCGCGCCGCCGCTTTGTACACGGCCGGGTCGTTCGGCCAGGGCGTGTCGTTGCAGGTGATGGCCTGGAACAGCGCACTCGAGGACGGTAATTCCACCGGGCTGGGTGAAGCCTCGAGACTGAAGAAGTAGTAGTAAAAGGCGATGTCAGAGGCGTACCACGCTACTCTCTCGTTGACTTCTTCGTCGTCTGAGTAAGGGTAGGTCAGGACCGCGTTCTGCAAGGTGCCGAAGTCGGGAACGTCCCCGAGCGCTGTCAGCACCTCCGTGACGCCCCGCGCCGCCATAAGCTTGAAGCCCACCTCCGGCACGGCAAACGAAGAGTACAGGTCGCCGAGAACGCCGCTGAAGCCGAAAGTAAAAGCCTCTTTAATCTCGTCGGGAAGCGCCAGAAAAACGTTGAAAATCTCCTCTTTCGTCGCGCCGAGGTTGTACACACCGCTGTTCCTTGCCGCGTAGGCGAGGGCCACGTCTTTGAAAGCGCGGTTGAAGCCGAGCGGCTGCAACTCGAACACGTCCTTAAACGTCGCCGAAAACTCTGTGTTCGCGTCCAGGACGATGTTGCCGCTGTGCTCGGGGAACGTCTTGGCGTACCAGGCGCCGAGCCACGAGCCGTAGGAATAGCCCAAGAAGTTCAGCTTTTCGTCACCGAGCAGGTGCCGGATGAGGTCCATGTCGCGCACGGTCTGTTCGGTGTCGACGTACTTGGTCAGGGGGTTGGCCTGACAAGCCTCGGCGATGTAACGGGAGCCCAAAAGCAGTTTGTCGAGGTTTTCCTCAGACGTGTCGTAGTAATTTACGTCGCCGGGAAGCAGTTTGTTGGAACCGCAGTAGAGCCTGAAGCTTTCCCCCACGCCGCGCGGCGAAAACCCGAGGATGTCGTAGGTGTCTGAAAGGGCCTTCAAAGACTCGCCGGACGGGTCACCAAACCTCTCCGCCGAATCGAAAATGAAGCCGAACAGGGCGGCCAGGAACAGCCCGTCCCCACCGGGTCCGCCGGGGTTCAGAAAAATAGCCCCCTTACGCGTTGTCGGGTTGGGGGCTCGCACCCGCAACACGCCCAGGTTGACCGAGTCGCGCCCCGGGTCGTCCCAGCTCAGCGGCGTTTGCAACGTGGCGCACTCGAGCCGGTTCACGATCGGCTCCAAAAACTCTATCTCTTCGTCGTAAAGTTGCGCGTCACAACTTCCCCAGGACACTTCTTGCGTGGTAAAAGGCTCGAATGGGTCTACTGTCTCGACCGGCGTCCTCGAGCACGCCGCCAACAAAAATGCCCCCAACGCAAACGTCCAAAAACCCCGTTTCCTCATGACTTCCCCTTCCGACCTGCTTCGATGTATTGCGAGGTTTATCCTAGCAGACACGAACTTGCGAGGGAAAGGTGAAACCCGGTTCGGTACCTCAAAAACCACGTTTTTCGACGTTCTTAGAGCCCACTCCCTCGAGCGTCAGCGTCAGGGCCTTGCGCAGTTCGTCGTGAATCGAGCGGTCTTGCCGGTAAGCGGCCCACTGCAAAACGGTCAGAAAAAAGGTGTTGGCGACGGTGCGCGCCAAGCGTTCGCGTGAAAAGTCGCTGCGGACGAGGCCGAGGACCCGAGCTTCGGTCAACTGCGTGTATAAAAGCGGCACGAGCGGCAGCGACACGTAAGCCGCCTTGGAACGCGCCGGGTCGGGGTTGAGCAGTTCGTAGCTTAAAGGCAGCACGAGGTGGCGGTTCGCCTCGACGAAACGTGCCAGCTCGTCGAAAATCGCGTAGAGCTTCAGCAGCGGTGTCGCCTGTCGCGCCACGGTGGTGCGCTGTTCCATGTCGGCGAGTTCTTGGGCCAAGTGTTCGGTCAGGACGGCTTCTTTGTACGGGTAGTAGTTGAAGACCGTCCCCCGCGACACGGCGGCGGCCGCGGCGATGTCGACGACGGTCGTTTCTTGAAAACCTTTATCCCGAAAAAGCTGCATGGCCGCTTCGAAAATGCGTTGTCGTCGGTCCCGCTTTTGCTGCTCACGGGTGCTCAAAGGCGTGGTCGTCATTGCGCGGGGTAGGGTCACCCGCTCAGTTTAACGCAACACAGGCCGAGCACAAAAAAAGCCGCCCGGAGGCGGCTGAACTGTTTGTCGGGAGTCAGGCTCGAGCCGACTTGGAAACCTCGACCAGACTCTTGAACGCTTCGGGCTGCTGTACAGCCAGGTCGGCGAGCATTTTGCGGTTGATTTCCACACCCGAAGTGCGCAGGCCGCTGATAAAGGTCGAGTAGCTCATGCCCTCCTGCCGCGCGGCGGCGTTGATGCGGGCAATCCACAACCTGCGAAAGTCCGCCTTTTTGTCACGGCGGTCGCGGTACTCGTAGTCGGCGGCGTTGAGGAGCGTCTGCTGGGCGATGCGGAAGCTGCGCGAGCGCAAGCCCCAAAAACCCTTGGCACGCTTCAGGACTTTTTTGTGCTTGGCCCGGCGGACGGTGCTCGTCTTGGCGCGCGGCATGGCTTAGTCGTAGGGCAGAAGCTTTTTGATGCGGTCAGCCTCTGCGGTCGCTATGATGAGGTCGGTGCGGCCCTGGCGGATGCGCCCGCCGCTCTTTTTGGCGTTGAGGTGGCGTTTGCCGCTCCGCATCGCCTTGACTTTACCTCGCCCGGTGATTTTGACACGGGCTTTGGTGCCCTTGTGGGTCTTTAACTTCGGCATGGTACTAACTCCTTGTGGCACGCTTAGGTGCCGTTGTTCTTGCGCCCGGCTTACTCTCGAGGGCGAAGCTACAGCGTAAATGGCTTAGGGTAAGCAGAGATTGGTCTTCAAGCAGGCCTCAGCACCATGTTCATGTCCATCCCGGCGAGGGTCGGTGCCATATCGACGACGGCGATTTCCGTGGTCTCTTTAGCGACGCGGTTGAGCAGTTCTTGGCCCAGCTCAGGGTGGGTGCGTTCACGGCCTCGGAACATGATGACCACCCGCACCTTGTGGCCGCCTTCCAAAAAGCGGCGAATGTGCTTGACCTTCGTCTGGTAATCGTGTTCCTCGATTTTGACGCGGAACTTGATGGCTTTCATCTCTTGCTGGCGGGAGCGCTTGCGCGCTTCTTTTTCCTGCTGTTGCAGTTCGTAGCGGTACTTGCCGTAGTCCAGCAGTTTTGCCACCGGCGGATTCGCCGTTTCACCGACCAAGACCAGGTCAAGGTCTTCGTCTCGAGCGCGTTGCAACGCGTCTCGCGTGTCGACAATCCCGACCTGCTCACCGTCTCCGGCAATCAGGCGCACCTGTCTCATCCGAATCTGCTCGTTAACCTTCAACTCTTTCGCTATAGACGCCACCTCCAAAGTGCAGTGCCTTCGGGCACACAGCTAAGCAGTCTAGCAAAAAAAGTATACAGGGTCAAAGGCCGGAACACACCGGCAGCAGTTCCAAATTTAACCAAATTCGATTTCAATGACGTGCTGAACGGTACTCTCAAGAGATAGGCGACGAGCAATCGAGCAGCTACAGAGGCTGTTTCGGAGAATAACCCTTCAGTTTCTGGTGAACTAAGCTCCCTTAGCAACTTTTTAGAAGCGTCCCGCCAGATATTTAGCCCTCTTCTGAGCAAAGTAGAGGGGAATTAGCTGCTGTGCTGATAAGCTTTAACCTGCTCAACGCTGTTCGAGAGAGGGTTTGTTAAATTTGGAATTGCTGGTTACAAGGCAGCAATTCCAAATTTAAGAATTCCCCTTGGTTCAACGAAAGCAGTAACCTTTTGGAATGGAAAGGTCATTGAGCTTCAGCCGACTTGTCGAGATGTTGGGGAGCATCTTCGAAGGAATGCAAGATACCAGAAGCAAGAACAGGCACTACCGCTTAAGTGAGATAGGTCTAGCGGCATTTTCGGTGTTCTTTACGCAGAACGCTTCGTTTCTGGAGTGGCAACGGGAGATGGTAAGTCGCAAAGGCCAAAGCAACGTGCAGACCCTGTTCGGGATAGACCGCATCGCGCGCGACGAACAGATTAAGAACGTGCTCGACGAGCATTCACCCGACACATTGGCTGCAGCTTATCGCTATGTGGTGCGTGAACTCGTCGCTGCGGGTTTGCTCAAGCAGCACTTCGAGAATGCAGGAAGGGTGTTGGTGGCGCTGGACGGCACGCAGTACCACAGTTCGGAACGGGTGCGTTGCGAGCAGTGCAGCCGAGTCGTGAAAGACGGCAAAACACGTTATGGGCACACGGTCTTGTTGCCGGTCATTGTCAGTGCAGGTCGAACCGAGGTGCTCAGCTTAGAACCCGAGTTCGTTCTGTGTGAAGACGGGGAAAGCAAACAAGATTGCGAGAGTGCGGCTGCCAAGCGCTGGCTGAAATACAAACTCCCCGAGTACGCCTTTGCCAGGGTCGTCATCTTAGGGGACGACCTGTACTGTCATCAGCCGACTTGCGAAACGGTACTCGCTACCGGTCATGACTTCATCTTTGTGTGCAAGCCGAGTTCGCATAAGACGCTTTACGAGTATCTCTCGCTCAGTCCCATTGAAGAAATCACCCTTACACAGGGTCAGGGTAAGAAACAGCGCACCCTTACCTACCGTTTTGCCAACGCTCTCCCGCTACGCGACAGCCCCGATGCCTTACATGTGAACTGGTGCGAGGTCACTGAGCAAGATGCTAAGGGCAAGACGCTTTACCACAACACCTTTGCTACCAACTTGCACCTCAGTTCACAGACCGTTGTCCGTGTTGCAACCTGGGGACGTGCCCGGTGGAAAGTCGAGAACGAGGGCAACAACGTGCTTAAAACCAAGGGCTATAGAAGAGCCCTCAGCAGGGCGTATCATGCCGTTATGACTGAGCGCGTTGATGACCAGATGCTACCTGCTGCTGAAGGCTCTTTTTGAGCACAACTTCGGTCACGGTAAACAGCATCTCTCGACCATGCTGCTGTCGCTGATGTTACTCGCTTTCTTGTTTCACTCACTTTTCGACCTGCTCGACGAACGTTACCAGGCCATCCGCACCCGCTTGGGTCCCCGTTCGTCCTTCTTTGGAGACTTGCGCACCCTGACGCGTTTTCACCTGTTCGACTCTTGGCCTCAGCTTTTGCTCTTTATGGCTCAAGGTCTTAAACTTGAGGGCGTGTTAGAGTTGGACTCAAGTTGATTGGTTAAATTTGGAACTGCTGCACACCGAACGCAGCGTTAAACGCGAACAGCCGACCAAAAGCGCGGGTCGGTGCGTCTTTGAGGACAAGTCCTGGAAGCTCAACTCACGCTTGCCCAAACTTTACTCGGTTGCGCTCCGCCCCTCAACTTCAACCCCAGACACCCCGGTTCCCACTCCGAACGCCTGCATCTTGTTGGGGAATACAGGAAGGGTTAGGGACGTCTAGACACCCCTAACCCTTCCTGTGACGAGTTTTTTCTTGGTGGGCGGTATAGGGATTGAACCTACGACCCCTCGCGTGTGAAGCGAGTGCTCTCCCGCTGAGCTAACCGCCCCGGCGTGCCGTAGTTTACTGCATCCGGCAGGACACGTCAAACCAAAATCGGGGTCGTTCGGAAGCTGATGGCGGTAAAAGTTCACGCTGAGGTTTTACCATCACCAGCTCCTACTCCGAGCTTGAGAAAGTGTGTGCGGGGTACACCTTACCCGCCGCGGCGCTCTAAAATGTAAGCGCGCTCGATGCGGTCGGGTTGAGGCCAGAAGCCGATGCTCGGTTGTCCTGTTCCCGGCTGCACGCCGACCACGGCGCTGTAGTTGCCCACCGTCACGCGCCGTCCCGGCTCCGGCAGGCCGCCGAGGGTGGCGACGAGGTGCGCGGCGACGCTTGTAACGGGGTCACCTTCCAAAAAGACGCCCTGGGTTGCCAACAGGCCGAGCGTGTCGCTGAGCAGGGCCGTGGCGACAGGCTGCGCGGGGTCTAAGGGTTGCAGCGCGTCCAACACGTCGGCTCCTTCGACCACGCGGGCGAAAATGGTGTGGCTCCCGTCGAGCCAGGGTGCGGCGCCAAAGGTGATAAAAAACTGCGAGCCGCTACTGTCCGGGCCGGTGTCGACCATCGACACGACGCCGCGTTCGCTGTGGCTCAAGCCGGGCGTGTCTTCGTGGGGCAGGTTGTAGCCTGGCCCGCCGTTGCCCGTTCCGCTGGGGTCGCCCGTCTGTGCGACGAAGTTGCCGATCACGCGGTGGAAGGGGAGACCGTCGTAAAACCTGTTTTGGGTCAAAAACACGAAGTTGTTGACCGTCTGGGGAGCGTCGTTCTCCAGCAGGTCGATGAGCATGGTGCCGCGGCTGGTTTCCAGCACGGCCATATAGTCGGTGTTCGGCTCGAGCACGTCGCCGGGTGCGGCAAAGACGGTGGCGCGCAACTCTGTGGGTTCCAAAACGCTAAAACCGCCCGTCGTAGCTAGCGCGGGCGCGACCCCGGCGTCAGTAGTTTGGGCGTCGGTGGGTTGGGCGTCGGTGGGTTGGACAGTGCCGACAGCCTGAGCGTCGGCCCGGCTGATGTCTACCTGGCTGATAGCGACAGCTTGGGTGATGTCGGTCTCGAAGACTTCGGGGTTGTAGGCAACGGTTCCCCCGCGGACGCCGAGCACGTCCAACCAGGTAGCGAGCGTGTCGGGGTCGACGGCAAAACAGGTCTTTACGCGTACCGAGGCGAAGCTGTTCATAAAAGCTCGGAAACGTGGGTTGGTCTTTCTCATGTCAGCAAGAGACGCGCGCAACAGCAGGACGGGCTGCGGCGTTCCCGAAATAGTCGTCACCACGCGAACCTCCAAGGTGTCGACCTCCGTATAGAAGGAAGCCTCGAACGGCAGGTAGAGAAAAAGGTTGCGGAGCGCAGCGTGCAGAAGCCCGGCTTCGAAACGCTGTTGCGAGCAGTCTTGGGCCTCGGCGTTCGAGGCGAGGCTGTCATAGTCCATCTCGTAGATGAGACGGTTGCCCGACGAGTCGACGATAACCGTGTCGCCTTGAGCGGTAGCGGCGGAAAGGACGAGCGCGAGGGCCGACAGGCCGAGGCGTGCTAGGTAAACCACGTAAGGCTCCTTTCAAAAAGACGTGTAAGGGGTTTAGCAACCAAAAATGTAGCGGCGCTCGAGCGCCGCTACTTTGAGAGATGCTCTAGCGTTACTTGTCGGCGGCGGGTTGAATGTCTACATCGGAGCGGCTTTGCAGCATCTGGACTTGCCCCTCCAAGTCGCGGACTTGAGCCTCGAGCGTGGCAACGTAAGCGCTGTCGGTTTGTGCGCCGGTTTGCGCGTCGTAAAGGGCGCAGAACTCATAAAAGGCGTTCATAAAACCGTAAATCGGCTCTTCCAAACCGAGGCCGGTGGGCCCCTGAGGTCCGACGGGTCCCGTCGGTCCGGCCACACCCGGCGTGCCTTGTGGCCCCGGACCACCGGCAGGCCCGGCAACGCCTTGCGGCCCCATCGGCCCGATGCAGTCGAGCGCGTCCAGAACATCGTCGTTGTTGATGTCTTCTTCATCGTCGGGAAGGCCGTTGCGATTGCGGTCCCAGCAGCTCACGCCTGCCACGCCGGGCAGACCCTGGGGTCCCACAGGACCTACCGGGCCTATGTCTCCCTGCGGCCCTACCGGGCCTATCGGTCCGGTTACCCCGGTCGGCCCCGTCTCGCCCTGAAGCCCTGTCGCCCCGGTAAGGCCTGTTTCACCTTGCGGGCCAGTCGCTCCGGTCAGACCCGTTTCGCCCTGGGGTCCGGTGGGACCCGTCAAGCCGGTCTCACCTTGCGGACCCACCGGTCCTACCGGACCCGTCGCTCCGACCGGCCCGACGTCACCTTGATTTCCTACCGGCCCCACCGGTCCGGCCGGTCCCGTTTCACCTTGGGGTCCTCCCGGCCCCATAAGGCCCATCGGCCCGGTTTCGCCTTGCGGTCCGGGTGCGCCTGGGACGCCTTGCGGCCCTGTCGGCCCAACGCAGTCGAGCGCGTCCAAAACGCCGTCGTTGTTGAGGTCCTCGTCTTCATCGGGCAGACCGTTGCGGTTGCGGTCCCAGCAGCTTACACCTGCGATACCGGGCAAGCCTTGCGGCCCCACGGGACCTGCCGGCCCCGTTGCACCTGTCGGTCCGGTCTCGCCTTGGGGTCCGGTCAGACCTGTTTCGCCCTGCGGGCCAGTGGCACCCGTCAGGCCCGTCTCGCCCTGCGGCCCGACCTCACCTTGAGGTCCAATCGGCCCCACAGGCCCGGTCGCTCCGGTGAGACCTGTTTCACCTTGAGGGCCGGCTGGCCCAGTCAAGCCCGTCTCACCTTGGGGTCCAACGGGCCCTATGGGTCCTATCGGTCCCGTTTCTCCCTGGGGTCCAGGGGAGCCGGTCAGTCCTGTTTCGCCTTGTGGGCCAGGCGGTCCTACCGGGCCTGTCGCTCCGGTTAAACCCGTCTCGCCCTGGGGGCCGGGCGAACCGGTCAAGCCCGTCTCGCCTTGCGGACCTATCGGGCCGACTTCACCCTGAGGTCCGGGAGGACCGACCGGTCCCAGGTCGCCTTGGGGACCTACCGGCCCGATGGGCCCCGCTTCACCCTGCGGCCCTATCGGCCCCGTTGCACCCGTCGCCCCGGTCTCACCTTGGGGTCCGGGTACACCCTGAACGCCCTGCGGCCCCGGAGGTCCCGCCGGTCCGGGCGGTCCCGGCACGATGGGAATTTCCAGGGTGGTACGGGGAGCGCAGAAGAGGTTCACTTGAACGAGCTGGCGTTCGGGGTCAACACCAGTCGGCTCGAGAATCGTAATCGTCAGTCCCGTCGAGAGCGAAACCGTCTCGTCGGGGCAGGTGGTGACGAACTCCACGACGTCGCGGTCGTCGACGCCGGCGACATCTATAAAGCCCGAAAAAGAGAGGATTTGCAGCCAAGCTCCTTCGGCGTCCGCCTCGACACTGTAGCGAATCGGCACCCCGCTCACGTTTCTCAAGACGAGGTTGTGAAGGCGCTCCTCTCCGATGATGGACGTGATGTTGATGACGGGAACGGTGGCCCTGACGCTCGGAATGTCCAGGGTGATTTGCTGCCCCGGCCGCGAGGTCGTCTGTGCGGAGACGCTGGCAAATCCCATCAAGAGACCTGCCATCATCAGCACACTTGCCATCTTCATGCCAAGTGGTTTTATACTAGGTGGTGCAGCTCGAGCTTTCGTCTGTCTCGGGGTTCGGTTCTCGGTCATGCCACTTCCCCTCACCTAAAATTTGATGATGAATTTATTGCCTTTTTGCCAATTTTCTCATCATCTCGGGCGATGGTAACATGGATTGTTAAGAATGTTTCATTCTGGCTCGAGCCCAACTGCATCCCGCAACGGTTCGGTATAGGTTTTCCCGAGAAGAGCAGTCAGGATTCAGTCGTCATCACAGGTTCACAATGCCTGGATTCTGACTGCCGGCCACCGAAGGCTTGTGCACCCCGCAGTTACATTTTAGTCTCGTTTGGCGCGCCCCTCGAGCCTCAGGTCACGCGCTCTTTTTTCGCCTTTTTGGGTTCACTGCTTGTTTCAGTGTTGGGGGCGTAGCGCTCCGTCAGGCGTGCCAACAGGTCAGCGGTCTGCTCGCCCGTCAAACTCTCCAAACTGTCCACCTTGTGATAGTGCCGCGCTGCGGTCAAAAGTTGCGCGCGCTCGACGCCGAAACTTTCAGCTTGGGTGATGAGGTCTTGCAAGGTCGGGCCGGGATCAACCGGGGTGGTCGTTTGGGGCAGCAAAAAGGCGGGGATGTCGTCGGCGACGGGTTGCGGCGCGTCGTCCAGGCGCGCTAAGAAGTCGCTGAAACTCGGGTTGGTCAGTTCCATGCCCATCGGAAAGTAGGGGCTGTTGGTTTTGATGACGCGGGCGACGCGCACGGGTTCGAAGCCGTCCAGGCGCAAACTCAGCTCGAGCATCACGTCCACGAAGTATTCCAGGCCGCCCAGCGTCATGGGCAGCACGCGGCCCATCTCGTTTTCTTCCTGATCTTCTTTGCCCTTGGCGGCAATCTGGTCGGTGATGACGACGCAGCCGCCCGAGTCGATGCAGAGTCGGCGGAGCACCTCCTGGTAAAGCATCTGGTCGGCCTGGAGTTGCTCGGCGTTCGGTTGGGCGGTCGGGTCGCCGGTCGCGTCGCGCACGGCTTGGAGCGTTTGCCGGTACTTGCGCCCGAAGTACATCGTCCAGGAGTCGAGCGCGTAGCAGCCGTAACCCTGTTCCTGGCCCTCGCCGTCCAAGGCCCAGTCGATAAATTCTAAGAGTTCATCGGGATGGTGGACCTCGAGCGCGTCGAACTTCGGGTTCGACCCGGCAACTTCGGGCAGGAGTCGCGCTTTGCGCTCCACGTCGAAAAAGCACAGCCGTCCCACGCCCGCGTCGGCGAGCGAGGCGGCGAAGTGGCTTTTTCCCGTTCCGGCGGCCCCGCGCACCGCTAAAACGAGACGTTTGTGCCCGGGCCGACGGCTGAGCGGATTGACGCGCTGTTTCATGTTGCCTCCTGGATGTCACCTTAAATAATGAGGTACAGCATCTTGTAGACATTATAGGCAAAGGGTGAGAAATTGCAAGCCCTCGAGCGGGGCAACCGCAAAGTCGTTGTTATCTTGCAAATTAAATCGCCGTTTCCCGTCAAATTAAATGTCAATCGTTCAAGCGAAAAAAGGTGGAATGGAGTGCAACACTTCTTTATTTTTTGCGTGCTGGTCGCCGTTTCGCGCGCTCGCCGTTTCGCGTAAAGGGGAATTTACTGAATTTGCCCGAAACTGAACGAAAAACGTGAATCCGTCAAATTAAATGTCAGTAACAGTGTTAAGTTAAAGCTCAAAAAGCCGATATGCAGAACCGTATACAGCCGCTTTATGAGAGGAATGTATACCAACTTGCTAGGTTGCTAGGTGTTGGAAGTTGCGACCTAATAGGCTAGTAAGCTATGAGGCTGGGCTGGGGTCGGGGGTGCGCGCGATGGTTTGGACGACGCGGCCCACGATTTCGACGCGGCCATCAACGGGAATCGCGGGCGGCGTTCCGTTCGTGTAGTCGGCGTTGCGGCTGTAGAGGTTGCGGCCGAACTTGTCGTCTTTGAGGAGCTTGCAGACGTAGCCCGATTCGAGCCGCGCGACGACCGCCGCGCCGTCGTGGCCGGGGTCGCCGCGGTCGACCAGGACGATGTCTAAGTGGTGGATGGGATACTTGCCCGCGTCCATGCTGTCCCCATGCACTTCGAAGGCGACGAGGTCGCGGTTGCGCGCGAAGTCTGCGGAAACGAAGACCTGTTCGTCCCCGACGAGGATTTCTTGCTCCGGCCCCGCGCCGCACCAGCCTGCGATTTGCACACCTATTTGTTTAGGGGCGTTTTCCGCTGTCGGTGCAAACTGGTCTGCACCCGGTGCGTCGGGCAGGATGTAGTAAATGATTTCATGAAGGGGACGTTGTAGGGCTCCAGCTAGCGCAATCATAGTTTGGGCGTTCGGGTAGACGTATGCCCCTCGCGTGCGTGAGCGGCCTCGTAGCAGCTCGTACATGGTGCTGCGGCCTATGTTGAAGCGGTCCGCAAACTCCTGGTAGTTCTTGAGGTTCAGTTCCTCCATGCGGTCCTCTACCAACTCCGCCAGGGTGGCCCTAACCTCTTGAACCTGAACTCGTTTCACGTATCACCCTTCGTTCACATATGCGTAATCGCTACAGACAGTATAGACACAAAATCCGCTTACGCGGTATACTTTCCGTTATTACGGAAAGGAGGCTGCCGTGGATAGCTCTTTGGCGACTAAACTGGCTCAAGTTCTGGCAGACAAAAACATGTCACAGACGGACTTGGCGCGCTCGTCGGGCTTGTCTTTATCGTACGTTAACGATTTGGTGCTGGGGCGACGGGGGAGTCGGCTTAGCTCGACGACCGAGCGTAAATTAAAGGGCGCTCTAGGGGTGGGGGACGCCTTTTTTTTACCTGAAGTGTCTGTTGAAGCGGAAAAATCTACAATTACAGAAAGGTAACTGCGTGCCCAAGTTCAGCCCCCAGCGTCAGACGTATCTCTATTCGGCCCACGAACTCGCCGCCCTATCCGGATTAAACAGAAAGACAATCCTGAAGTGGTTCTCGAACGAGGGCGTGTACAAGGAAGAACACGCAGAGGTGAAGCAAAGTTCCAACGGCGGCGTCTCGGTCTACTACATCGACCCGGAAACACTCACCGAAAACCAGCGCGCGCACCTGCCGATATACAGAGACGGCCTCGAGTCTCGAGTCGCACCCTCGAGTCGCAATTTTCCCGAAATTGCGACTCGAGGAATTTCCTCGTCACCCACACAAATAACCGACATTTTCCGAGAAATTGGTATAGACCACTTTGCGACTCGAGAAACTCCCGAAAATGACAAAATTTCTGTATATTCTCATTATTCACACAAAGAGAATTTCGACTTAAATCGCGAGCGCCTACTACTGCTCCGCCCCATCCTCCGCCTCGAGCAAGGCGACTGCGCGGCCCCCGTCAAACAACTCGCCGCCGACCTCGGCGTCAGCGAGCGCACGGTCTACCGCTGGCTCGAGGCCGTAAAAACCGAAGGCATAACGGCCCTCAAAAAAACCAAGCGCGCCGACCGCGGCAAACCCCGCATCCCGCCGGAAGCCTACGACCTCGTTGTTCACGCCCTGGTCTCGAACCCGCCGACCAGCTCGTCGGCCATCGTCCACCGCACCCTGCTCCGGGCCGCGCCGGACGCGATGACCTATATAAGAGGTCAAAAGCAAACACGTGTGAGCGAGACCACCGTGCGCCGGGTGCGCGAACACCTCGAGGGTGACCCCTTTATGTCGTTGCTGTTCAGCGACGCCGACCACCGCCGCGAGTACCTGCGCACCTACGTCGGCGAAGTCGTCAGCTCGCACGCCAACGACCTCTGGGAAATCGACATGACCCGCTGCGACGTGGAGGTGTGGTGGCCCGAACTCGGCAAAGTCGCGCGGCCACGGGTCCACGCCTGCCTCGACATCTATTCCGGCTGCATCCCCGGCCTGGTGTTTTCGCTCGAGGAGAACCAAACCCAAACCGACCTGTGCATCCTGCGCTCGCTCATGCCCAAAACCGGCCCACTCGCCAAAAAGTACCCGGTGTGGGGCATCCCGAAGCGCATCTACTGGGATAACGGTAAGACCTACGTCTCGCAGCACGCCGAGCGCTACCTCGCCGGGCTCGGCATCGAAAGCACCCACTCGATTCCCAAAACCTCACACACCCGCGGCGGCATCGAGCGCTGGTTCGGCACGCTGCACAATTTCGAGCGCACCCTGCCCGGCTACGTCGGCATCAACGCGCAGAACCGCAGCAGCGAAGAACTCAAGCGAATACGCAAAAACACCGAACGCTGGGCCGAGCGCGGCTACGCCCACGACCCCGGCTGGGGCGAGCGGATGCTCACCATCACCGAGTACCAGAACGCCGTGCTGGGCTGGCTCATCGCCGAGTACCACCCGTGGCTGGTCGACGGACGCACCCGGCTCGAGCATTACCAGGACACCGTCCCCGAAAACTCGCAAGTCATCCTCGACGAGGCCGAACTCCTCCTGCTCATGGGCGAGCGCGACACCCGCGTGGTGCGGCCCGGCGGCTCAATCCAGTTCAAAAACACCGAGTACGCCATCCCCGACGGCTCGCTCATCAACTACCAGGGGCGCACCGTGCTCGTCATCAACGACCAGTTCGTGGACGACCGAAGGTTGCTCATCGCCTGGGAAGACCGCACGGGCGCGCTCGACACCGTCGGCTGGGCCGAGCCCGCGCCGACCGTCGCCAGCAGTTTGGAGGCGGGCGACCTGCGCCGCGCCAGCAAGCAAAAAGCCCAAGACGCGCTCGCCAAAGCCAAAGACCTCAAAAAACAACTCATGAACCCCGAGCTGATCGTCTCTCGGCAGTTGATGAAGGAAGCGGAGGTAACCGTCGCTCCACGAGACCAGATGCCTAGCAAGCACGCCCGAATCGCCGCCGTGAACCCGCCGCCAGCGCTCGACCTGGGCGACTGGGGCAAGGGTTTTCGCGAGCTGGTCGACACCACGGGGATGACCCCGGACGAATACATGAAAGCCCTCCGAGCGTGGAACTCAAGAGGGCAAATGAAAGGAACAGAATGAGTCTACCAGAAGACCTGAAATTGTTCGGTGACGCCTACACCTTCTCACGCCAACTTAGCCTCGACGACATCGACACGAGGGAGTTGCCCGAAGCGTTCAAGCTGACGAGCGCCTTTTTGGACATTCAGGAGCGCATCGACTACGCCGTCGAAATCCGCGCCCCCTTGATGCTCCTGACCGGCACCCACGGCGGCGGCAAGACCTTCGGCACCAACTACTACGCCCGCAAAAGCGCCGCCCTGCGCGTCGAGTGCCGACCCGGCTACCACGCGAAACACGTGCTGCGCCACCTGTGCGAAGTGCTCGGCATCGACGCCGGGAACGGCTGGGAACTGCAAACCTCGACGGTGCTGGCCGTGCTGAAAAGCGCCCCCCGCACCATCATTTTCGACGAGGCGCAGCGGCTCGACTACAACGGCCTCGACCTGCTCAAGTGGGTCGCCGACGGCAGCGGCAGCACGTTCGTTTTGGTGGCGAGCGCCAGCTTGGAAACCCGCATCACGCGCTGGGAAGACATAGACAGCCGTTGCCCCGTCAAGCTGCGTGTGAAGGCTCTCTCGGTCGAAGAGTTCACTTCTATATATAAGGAGGACGGCTACAGCGACGAAGCGCTGACGGCGATTCACGCGCACACCAAAGGCGTGATGCGCAACATCCACTACCTGTTCCGGCATATCAACGAGGCGATGGCGGTAAGCACCGTCGTCAAAAAGCCCGCCCAACTCACCCCCGAACACATCACCCACCTGTCGGTAAAGGTCTTCGGCCGTGGCTAAGCGACCCAGCGGCGCAGGCTCGAACAGCCGCCGCTTTGCCACCCTCGCCCGCCCGGACGGTACGAAGGTCAAGGTGCCGGTCATAAAAAACGCGGGAACGGCTATCTATGAAGCCGAGCCGGATGGCTCATGGCCGAACGACCCGACGGTCGTCGTGCTCGAGGATGTCGACTGGCTCGAGGAGGGCGCAGCTTTCGACTTGGAGGAAACCGCCGCCGGTAAGGGTATGGGGACACTTCGGCGGATGCGTGTGGTCGAGGTTCGTAAGACCATCGGGGCAGACTCTAGCGGGAAGTTTCACAAGTACGGCCAAACTAAGCGCCTCGTGCTGGTCGCTCCTACCGAGGATTATGCCGAGGCCATGAAAGAGGAGCGATGAACGCCTGGCTCGAGTCCGCTACCACCGCCCTGAAAATCGCGCGGGTCGCCGCCGAGCTGCGCCGCACCTACACGACGGAGGAGTTACAGCTCCTCGTCACCACCTTGCAGCGTCAAACACCCAGCAAAGAAAAGGAGGCCCCCGTGCCCTTTGTCAGTGTGGACGGAAGCAAAGAACCGCTGTTTTTTGTCGACGACGAAATCTCTTTCCGCTGCCCCCGCCACACCTGGCGGCACCTGGCTTTTCGCAAGTACGACCTCATCTACAGCGGCCGCGACGGCGAACTCGACACGGTGTTCGCCACGGTCGAGGGCATGGAGACCGACGTGCAGGCGATGTGCGACGCGCTGAACGAAACGAACCACGTGCCGGTGGTGTGCCGGTGACCTGGCCCGAAGCTGCTATGTGTATCGCCTTTTTTATCGCGCTGGTCGCCATTTTCTGGATTGTGAGTCGGGACAGATGAACCCGCTCCACGACATCCTCACGGCGGCGCTGAACTACGACGTGCTCAAAATCCAGAGCGACCTTCAGAGCCTGGACGAGACCTTCTTGATCAGCCTTGACGATGCCCTGGCACTTATCAAGGCTGAGCTGAACATCGAACTCGAGGGCAGGAGAAACGCATGAAAACCACAAATGCCACAATCGCCCAACTCGCGTTCTGGACGCTGTTTTTCAAGCTCATGGTGGACCGGGGACAGCTCGGCTTTTGGAGCGGCGAGACGGCGCTGCTGCTGTCGGCTGCTGTGCTGCTGTGGGCGCTCTGCCAGCGGCGTATAGAGGTGGTTGGCGAGAGACCCCTCCGCCCTGCGGGCACCTCCCCTAAAAGGGGAGAAAGATGACCGCCGCCAAACCCGCCTGGACCACCGCCACCGTGGACAACCCGGCCTGGACGGCGAAGTGGACACTCACCGCGTCGCCTACTGTCGAGGCGTTCGTCGTCTTGCACAGCGGCACCTACTACTACGGCGTCGCCATCAACCGCGCCGTGAAGGTCGGGCCGCGCGACTTTGCCACGACCCGTGAGAAGGCGCTCGAGCTGGCCGAGGAGCGGCTGAAAACGCACATCCTCGTGCTCACCGACTTTGCCCAAGCGCGCTGGCCGGGGTTTTACGAAGGGGTCGAAGATGGCGACTAGGTGGGAAGTTTATACGGCGGTAAGTCGTGAACGCGAATACCAGAACAAAAAGTGGGGTACGCCCCTGGAGCATCCGCATGACGTACCAGGTTGGCTTTTGATTATGCGGGGCGAATTGGAAGAGGCCGAACAAGCCTGGCTCAAATCCAGTAATGAAGCTGCGCTTAGTGAGGTTCTCCAGGCGGTAGCCGTGGGCGTAGCTTGTCTCCAGCAACACGGGATTTTCGAGCGGGACGGCGATGAGCAATGACACCTGCCGACGCCACCAAGGTGTCGAAGAAGGGGCGCTCTGGTGCAAGCTCTGCTGGCGCTACAAAAACTTCCGCAGCCGCTGTGCCGCCTTCGAGCCCGGTGGGGCACGACTCCACGTCAAGCGCGGCAAGCTCACCTGGCACAGGTACACCCCGAAGGCCGTGGGCGATGCTGGCGAGTGAGGGGCGGCGGAGCGTGCTCGAGCACGTCGCCCTAAGCGACGGCTGTACCTACCGCGACCTCGAGCGCGAGTTTCTGGGCGTCACGGCGATGACCCTGCTGAAGACCGTGGAAGAACTCCTCAACAGCGGCTGGATTGTCGGGGTGCGACGCGACAACGCCGTCGAGTACGAAATCGCGGACAAAGAACGGCTGTGGGCCGACTTTCAGAGAACCTGTCTCGATATTTTTGGGGCGGTTTGCGAGCCCGACGCGCCGCAAGACGTGCTCGTCTCCCGCCAAGCCGCGCTCCTCGTGCTGGACGACGCGCTCACCCTGATACACGCTTTCCGCGGCGTCCCCACCACCGCCGGGCGCAAGCGGTTGGTGAGACTGCTGAGCGACGACGCCCGCAGGTGTGCCCACGCGTTGCAAGACGCCGACATCCTCACCTACGACTACGCCGTCGCCGACCCGCCGCTGACGCACCTGGGCGGGTTTATCCACAGCCTTATCCACAACCCACAGGAGGAGCAATGACCGTACTGAATGTCACCCTTTACCTGCTCGTCGGCTACGTGGTCGCGCTGGCCCTGCTCTACACACCCGACCCCGAACCGGACAGCGGAGCCATCCTCGCGCTGCCGTTCCTCGTCGTCGCGTGGCCGCTCGCGCTGTTGCTCGCCGCGCTCTTTCGAGGTGGCCACAAATGACCGCGCTGAACATCGTCGCCTGGTACGCCCTCGTCGGCTATGTGTTCGCCGCCTGGGTTTTCCACTGGACCGAGCAAGACCTGAACGACGCGGCGGGGGTCGCCGTTTTTATCCTCATCGCCGCCGCCTGGCCCATCGCCGTTTTGATTCTGGCTTTTTGGTACATGCTCCCCACCGACCCGGAAGGGAATTATGCAGCAGACCACGACGACTTTTGAGCGTATCCAGAGACTGCTCGAGTTACCCGCGCTTATCGACAGGGCGGGCAAAAAGCGGATCGCCCAGCGAGCCGAAAAGCGCGGACTCGAGCGGCGCATCAAAGCGCGTGAAGCCCTCGTTAAAAAGGAGCTGTTCGAGTTCGACGAATACAAAACCTGCTCGAACGCCGACGAGCGCCGGGTGCTGGTCGACGCCGCCGTCTACGCCGACCCCGAATGGGAGGGGATGCAAGACCGCCTCGAGCAACTAACCGTCGCCATCGAAGTGTCTACCCACGAAGAGGGCGTGTTCGACCACGAAAGAAAAGCCTTGAAGGCGGCGCTCGAGCGCGAGTACGCCGAAACCATCAAAGAGTTTCTGACCGACCAGATGCTGACGAACCGCGTGATGGGGCGGAAGGTGGCGGCGTGAGCTTCGACCAGCTGGGCATCCTCATCGAACCCCACAACCGTTTGACGGGACAGTTTTGGTGGTCGTTGCAAGACAGCGAGTTCGAAGACCATATCGCAAGCGGCTTTGCCAAAACGCCCGAGGCCGCGGCGATGGCGGCGCTCGAGGCGATGAAGCGCTATCTCGAGAGCGAGCTGTACGAATGAGCAAACCCCGCTACCCGGCAAAACTCTTCGAGCGCCTGAAGAGCTACCCCGTTAAACACTGCGCCTATTGCGGGGCGCAGCTCACGCCGAAGTTAAAAGGAAACAGGTGGGGGCCGCAACTCGAAACCGTCGCCTACTTCGAGGCGCGGAACACCTGCGACCGCAAGTGCGGGGCCGCGCTCCGCTGGGGCAAGCCGCCGCCGGGCACCGCGCCAGCAGCCCCGGCCGCCGAGCCGGACGAACCCCGCTGGCAGCCGCCCCCGGCCGCGCCGGTCGTGACCCTGCACGTCGCCGACGACCGCCCCCGCTGTGAGGAGCACGGCGAGCCGGTCGGCTTATACGGCTGCACCGCCTGCAACGTGACCGAGGGATGGCGCAGCAAACAGCGAGAACAACCCCTGAAAGTGAGGCCGACCCCGTGAGTTATGAACTCTGGCGCGACCCGGCGGACGACAGCACGCACGTTTCGGAGGATGGCTGGGGCGGGACCTGGTGCATCAAACCGCTCACGTTCTGGCAAGGCGGGTCGGCCCAGCACATGGAGCTGCTCGAGAAGTTCGACCTGCACGAGCCGGTGCAACCGACCTGCGAAAACTGCGCAGAGGGGCTGCTCGAGGCGCGGCAGCAAGACGAATTTGAGAGCGACTACGCCCAGCATTTCGACCTGGATGACGAGGAGGAAGAATGAAAGACACCTGCTACTTAATCATGGACGCCAACGGGGTTACCGACATCCGCAAAACGCACCCCAGCCTGAAATCCGGCCAGATTGCCGTGAAGCTGAAGGTCAACGTCTCCGACAAGTTTTTCGAGCGCACCTTTCCCGTCGCCGAGTTAAACATCCCCGACAGCTACGTGCTCGAGCCGAGCATCGACGTTGAGCTCGAGGGATTACCGGAGGGCGACGATGAACGCTGACACCATCCGCGCGGCGCTGGCCTGCGTGCGCGAGCGGCCCGGCGTGCCGTTCGCGCTGGTCGACGCCACGGGCAAAACCGTTCACCTGCGCTTCGCTAGCTGTTTCGAGCTGAAAACTGTGGGGCCGGGCATGAGCTACGAACTGGACGAGGACGCGGCCGCCGACATGCTTGACTGGCTGGCGGGGCCGCTCGAGATAAAGAAAATCAGCCCGCTGGTGTTCGAGGTGGGGACGTGATTGTCTCCTGCGCGGTGTGTCGCGCCAAAACAACCGAGCATGGGATTTGTCGGGACTGTTGGAAAGGGTTGCCGGAGGAGAAAAAGCAAAACTTGCACGAGTGCAGGGAGGCGCTTTTCCGAGCGCCGAAGGGAGATTTCGTCAGACAACAAGAGCAAGTTGCGATGGCCTTTGAAGACCTCGTGCAAGCAGCGGTGCGAGTGTGAGCGCTCAGCTCCCCCTCCATTTCCCCACCGTCACCGCGCCGCGCTTCGAGGACTCGCCCACGGCGTACGCCGTGTGGCTTTTGGACTCGAACCCTGAACTTTACAAACAGTACCGCCGCCGCGTCGAGGAGCGCCTGGCGCGTGACCCCTCGGCGCGAATCGGCAGCAAGCAGGTCATCGAAATCATGCGCTGGTTCAGCGACGCCCACGCCGAAGGCGACGTTGCTAAAATAAACAACAACTGCACCTCGCTGTTTGCGAGGCTGTACGTGCTCGAGCACCCCGAGCATGAAGGCGCGTTCACGACCCGTCGAAGCGTGTGGGACTCGCTCGACAAAGCCGACAACGAGCGCCTGCTGCTGGCGTTCGAGAAAGTGAGGAAAAAAGCATGGCCGAAAGCATAACGACATTGGGGGCGAAGGGGGTCGCCGTCAGTGCCTGAGCTTACCCTCGAGCACCTCATCGAAGTACCCGACATTCACCAAGTTTACGTGGCCCGCTACCGCGCCGAGTTCGTGACCCGCCACCTCTGGCGCATCGCCCACGGGCGCACCGCCTGGACGATGCTGCCCGCCGGTAGCGACATTCAGGAACTGCCCGAGGGCGGGCGCGGCGGCACGTCCGGCCGCGCCGTCCCGGTGGCGCAGGTGGGGGCGCGGGTCGCCTACATCAAAATTCCGGCCGCGCTGTGCCTCGACCTCGAGGCGCACTCGCTGACCCTCACAGGTTCGACGCTCGCCGAGGTGATGCGCAGACTGCACTTTGAAGAGTCCATCGCCTGGGAAGACTTCATCGCGGCCAAGCGGCACAGCGCAGTGTTCTCGCTCGTCAAGCGCTGGGCCATGACCCGGCGCAACGACAGCGCCACCGAAGAACTCGCCAGCGCCGCGCTGAAGGTGGGGGCGGCGTGCGAGGTGGTGAGTTGAGCCGAAACCAGGGACGCCCGTACCTCAACATTAAGTATAAACGAACCGTTCCACTTGACAAAATGCCCAATTTGAGGGTAAGGTTTTTGGTAAAGGTACAACTGTAAATTGCGTGAGCGACGCTAAAAACTCTTGCTAAATTTTCGCCCCTGGCCCACAGCCGGGGGCCTTCCTTTGGGGGCCGCATGGACCACCATACCTACGACTTCGTCGCCGCCCAATACCAAGGCGACATCGACGCGCTGAACGCCCAGGTCGCCACCCTCGAGACCCGCTTCGAGCAGCGCGAGGCCGAGCACAGCGCCGAGCTGGTCGCCCTGCGCCACGAACTGCGCGAGGCGCGGGCGGCGCTCCAGCGCGAGCGCCAACACAGCGCCCTGCTCGCGAAAGACCGGGCCGCGCTGCAAACGGCCCGCGCCGAGCAGCGCTGCGTAGAGTCGCAGCTCGGCAACCTGACCCAGTGGCTACAAGAAGAACTCGAGTGCATCCCGCGGCACTCGCAGGAGCGCCGCGTCGCCGAGGCGCACTACAACAGCCTGGTGGGTATCGTGAAGACCGTGAAGGGGTGGACGTGACCGGCATCCTCGTTTGGGACTTGCTGCTGTGGCTGGGGCGGGCGTACATCCTCGTCGCGGTCGTGGTTCACCTTTTCAAAGACGCGCCCCCATTCGGGCGCACCTACTTGGCCCTCACCTCGCTCTGCGCCGCCATCTTTTTCAGCTGGGCGGTGTTCGTCGGGTTCGGATTTGCGAACGCGGCGACCCCGGCGCGGGTGCTGCCACTGTGGTCTATAGGCGCGGTGCTGCACCTCGCGTACTGGGCGCTCGACCAGCAAACCAAGCGCGTCGCCTCACTGAAGTGGGAAAACGAGCAACTGCGAACCAAACTGGGGGCCGGCTATGGCGCTGACGGAGCGGGAGCGCGACTTGTTGCTCAGCACCTCGAAGCTAGTCCTGAAGGCGCATAAACATGACGAGGACTTGGACGAAGACCTGGACGAACTGCGAATCAAATTACAAACCTACGCGCTCGAGGCCGAGATGTCCAAGCGGCTCGCACAGCGCGGCCCCGACTGGGCGCGGCTGCTGCCCATTCTGTTGGGCCTGCTCGTCATTGTCGCGGCGACGGTGGCGGAGTTGCTGGGGATAGACACGAAGGGGCTGGTTCCGTGAGCAATTTCGACGCAGCCCTCGAGTTCGTCCTCAAGTGGGAAGGCGGGTATGTAAACGACCCCGACGACCCAGGCGGCGAAACGCGCTACGGCATCTCCAAGCGCGCCTACCCCCACCTGGACATCGCCAACCTGAACAGAAGTGCGGCTCGAGCCATCTACCTGCGCGACTACTGGCAGGTGTCGGGCTGCGACGACCTACCCGCCGCCGCTGCGGTCGCCGTGTTCGACTTCGCCGTGAACGCCGGGCCGGAACGGGCAAAGCGGTTTTGGCGAGACACCGGAAACGTTTACGCCTTCACTGCCGAGCGCATCCGTTTTTACACCAAACTCGCGTCGCTGTTTCCGAAGTTCGGGCGCGGCTGGATGAACCGCGTCGCCGACCTGATGGTGTTCGTTCTGGCGTTGCCCCAAGAGCGCCTGGGTGAGTTCGACACGGTGGTGCTGCACGATTTCGAGAACGAAAAAGACATTTACCGTGGCAGTTTTTTGGCGACCCGCACCGGCAAAAAGCTGGAACTTAGGAGGCAAGTATGAACAAGCCGTTCGTTTTTAGGTGCGCGTTGGTTCTCTTCGCGGTCGCCTTCACCTTTGCGCTCGCGCAGGGCGTCGCGGACATCCCGCTCGACTATGCCAACTGGTTCGTGGACGCGGCCAAGCTCTCGGTCGCGGTCGTCGCCATCGTCGCGGCGGGTCGGCGCTACGTGTTCAAAACGCTCGACGGGTCGGCGGTTCCCGTCGTCGCCCTCGCCCTCGCCGTCGCTATCAGCGTGCTGGGCTTTTTTCTAAACCAGTTCGGCGGAGCCCTCGACCTTTTGGGGGCCGTTGTCTACGGGCTCACGGCGGGCGTTCAGGCGGTTGCGCTGGTGGAGGGCGGTCGCGCTGTTACGGGCACACAGGCGTTGCCGAGCGGCGGAAGTTAGCTGATGGACACCACGGCCCTCATCAAACTCGCCCTGCAAGCGGGGCGCGAATTCGTCTTTCCGGCGGTCAGAGATTTGCTCGGCGACAAGGCTGACGAGCTTTCCGACGCGGCCTACGCCGCCATCGACCCCATCGCGCAGGAGATGGTGCAAACGGCGTACAGCCTGGGCCTCGAGCGCATCACGTACGAGTTTGCCAAGCCCTACCTGTTCCACATTTCGAAAGCGTTGCGCGACGCCGGTTTCTCGGAGGTGAGCAAGTGAGAAAGCTACTGCTGTTGTGTCTAAGCCTGTTCGTACTCGCCGCCTGCGCCCCGGTGGCGACGCTGACCGAAGGCGGGGGCGGTTTTGCGCTCGGGTTCACCAACCCCGAAGCCGACCGCGCGGAATTCGCGGCCATCGTCCTCGGCGAAAACGTGACCACCGACGACCCCCGCTGCGAGCCGGGCGACGGCGAGTTTATCGGAGCTTACGCCTGCGACCTGGGCGTGCTCGAGGCGGGCGCGGCCATCACGCCCGTCGCTATCAACGGCGAGCGCCTGAGCTGCGAAATCTACCGCTTGCCCGTCTTCAAGATTTACCCCTGTAGCGTCCGTTAGGAGCTTTGGAATGTTCAGACGACCCGCCGAAAATCAAAACCAGGAGGCTAGGGCGTTGCGGGGGACCATCCTGTGGCTGATGAACATGGCGGTCGCGCAGGAAATAAACCCCGAAGACCCCCACAAATTGCTCGGTGCGACGCTCGTGAACGTGCTGCGCGAGCACTCGACCTTCGGCACGACGAACGCGGCCACCATCCGCAACGCGGTGCGCTGGCTGAGCGAGCGCGGCTACGTCGAGGTTGAGTGGTTTCCAACCGGCGACTTTAAGTCGGTCCGGCTCTGCGCCAAAGGGCAGGACCTGGTCGAGGCCGACAGCAACCCCGACGCGGGCGTGCGCTTGCCCGGCCAACGCTAGCCGTGCCGGAAACCGAGGGGCGCATCGAGAAGCTGTACGAAATGGTGAGGGAAATCAAGCTCAACACCTCCATCACCCTGGCGCGGTACGACGCGCTCGAGCGGCGCGTCTCCGACCTCGCCGACCGCCCGCCGCCCTCGTTCCCCATCTGGATAATTCTCGTCTGCACCATCCCGACCACCCTTATCGCGCTGTTTTTGCTCGCCCTCGTCGTGGAGGTCATGGTTAGGGGCGCGTACCTGTGAGCGACCTAAGCGCGTTCCAAATCACCGAGCGGCGCTGCAAGGTGTGCATGTCGCCGCTGCGGGGCGACATCGACGCGATGCTGCTCGGCGACTCAACCCACCACGACGGCACGCCCTACGTCTACGGCGAAATCGTCGACTGGGCGGCGGTGCGCGACTTCGACACCTCGAAGCCGGGCCTGAGCCGCCACTACACCAAACACGTCCAGCCGTCGATGCGGATGTACTTAGAGACGACCCGGAACATGGAGGCGCTCGAGAAGGCGACCGGCAAAAAGCTCAGCCTGCACAGCGTGTTCGCCAACGTCGTCACCTCGAAAATCTTGCGCGTGCTCGACAACGTCGGCGAGGACGCGCTCGAGCACGTCGACCTAGACAAACTCCTGCGCATCGGCATGATGGCGGGCCGGAACATGCTGCACATCGAAAAGGCCGAGGAGGCCATGCGGCCCGCTGAGGTTGCCGAGAAAGTAAGCAGGGGGCTCGAGTCCAGAGGCGTGTCGGCGGAGACGATTGCGCTCATCAACCGCGACATTTTAGGGATGGGGTAGGTATGGACGAAGTCAAACCGAGCCAAGCGAGCGAGCACGGGCCGCTGTGGTGGCCGGAGTGGTCGGATGACGAACCCTCTCGGTATCACCTAGCCACCATTCACGAACTCCAAATTCTGTGGGTGTTCGGCAACGACGCAACAGGGTGTTGGGAATTTGCGGTTTTCGCCGCCCAACAAGAGACCCCGGCCGTCCTGGGCTTCGGCGCGACCGCTCGAGACGCCTGCCGCTGGGCCGAGCGCGAGGCGGAGAGGCGGGCGGAGCGGCTGGGCTTAGGTAGGCCGAGCATCCAGTTTGCAAACGGGGCGGTCGTCCGCACCCTGCCCGGCAACGCCGAACCATTCCAAGGTAAAAAGCGGCAAGACCTCCCCTACCCAATCTTTATGACCGAGGACGCCGTGGACGAACTGCGGGCGGGCATCAAAGGCCCCGAGCCGCTCTAGGACGCGTACAGCGGCGATGTAAGGACGGTAAAAAAGATGGCGCAAAAACCCTACTTTTTGCGCTACCAGAGGGAGTGGCTTGCCGACCAGTCGCGCATGAAAATCGCTGAGAAGTCGCGGCGCATCGGCTGGACCTACACGCAGGCGTTCGAGGATGTGCAAGACGCGGCCAAGTCTAAAGACGCGGGCGGCATGGACGTGTGGTTTACGTCCGCCGACCTCTCGGCGGCGCGTGAGTACATCCTCTACGCAAAACAGTGGGCGAAGCTTTTCAACCTCGCAGCGCAGGACTTGGGCGAAATCGTCCTCGACTCCGACGCGGATGTCAAGGCGCTCTCTATCGAGTTCGCCTCGGGTTTCCGCATCAACGCGCTCAGCTCGAACCCGAAGGGTTTTAGGTCCAAGGGCGGCAAGGTCGTCATCGACGAGTTCGGGTTTCACGACCAGGACGACGAACTCTGGAAGGCGGCCGCGCCGTCCATCACCTGGGGCTACCCCATCCGAGTCTTCAGCTCGCACAACGGCAAAAACTGCCGCTTCTTTCGCATGACCGAGGAGGCGCAGCGCCCCGACTCGAAATGGTCGCACCACAAAGTCACCATCCTGGACGCCGTCAACGACGGCCTCGTCGGGCGCATCCTCGGCAAGGAAGACGACCAGGCGACGCCAGATGAAATCGCTAACTTTCTTCAGGAAACCAAGGAGATTGCGGGCGACGAGGAGACCTTCGAGCAGGAGTACATGTGCAACCCGCTGGACGATAAGACGGCGTACATCCCCTACAGCCTCATCTACGCCAACGAATCGGACGGCGTGATGCCGCCCGTCATTGTGTCCGGGAAGGAAGTCAACGACGTTCACATCGAGGACTACGAACCGGCGATGCCGCCGTGGATTGGCTACGCCCAGGGCAATCCTCGCTATTTTCTTGGCGTCGACATTGGCCGTAAGCGTGACCTTACCGTCCTCTGGCTTCTCGAGGAAGTCGGCGACGTGTACTGGACCCGCCTCGTTTGGGAGCTGCATGGTCTCAAGTTCCGACACCAGTTCAAGCACCTGGCCGCTGTGTTGCCGTATGTGGCTCGAGCCGCCATCGACGCGACCGGCCTGGGAATGCAGCTTGCGGAAGAGGCGAAAGAAGAGTTCGGAGCGTACAAGGTCGAAGAAGTCACCTTCAGCGGCCCGGTTAAAGAAGACCTGGCGGTCACGCTCAAACGGTCATTCGAAGACCGTGCGCTCCGTTTACCCCCGGTCGAATCGGTACGGGCCGACATCAACAGCATCAAAAAGACGGTGACGATGTCCGGGAACATTCGGTTCGAGGGTGAGCGCACCGAGGCGGGGCACGCCGATCGCTGGTGGTCGCTCGCATTAGCTAGACATGCCGCCGGGGCGCAGGTCTATGTGCCGTACGAAAGCGAGCGGGTTGCTCGTCGTGCGTAAAGGAGGTGGTTCACATGGCATTCGTCGACTGGCTGATTGAAAAGTTTTGGCCCAGCAAATAACGAACTCGACCCTACGGGGCTCTCACGCGCTGAGAGCCCCGTAAACGCCTTGCGGGGCTCGCTTGTAAATTCCTACGGCTAAAAATGCGCCGACCCGGTACAGCGTGGCGCTCGTCGCACCCTATTTGATTTTCGTAGCACTTCGCCGACCCGTTTTGGAGGCCCCGTTGCAAACCGTATACAAAATGGAATATCGGGAAGGCAGCGTTCGGCCTATAGCCACCTGGTCGCCACCCCGCGTCCGAACGGCGCTCCACCTCCTCCAGACGGGCAACTTCTCCCAGGCCGCGCACCTTGCCGACGCGATCCTCGGCGACGGCCGGGTGCAGGCGGTACTTGGCACGCGCATCAACGGCGTGCTGGGCTTGCCGTTCAACGTAGACCCGGCCGACGACTCGAGTGGTGCCGCGGCCATCGCCGAAGCAGCGGGCAAGGATTTCTGGAGTTTTTTCCCCGAAGACGCCTCCGGCGAACTCATGCGCTACGGCCTGATGCTGGGCGCGGTGGCCGCTGAACTCGTGTGGGTGTTCGAGGCGGGTCGCCTACTGCCGAAGCTGAAAGTCTGGCACCCGTCGAACCTGCGCTACAACTCGGAAACGCAGACCTACGCGGTGCGGCTCGAGTCCGGTGTCGAGCACCCCATCACGCCGGGGGACGGCAAGTGGATGGTATGGACGCCCCACTCTTCCCGCCGCCCCTGGACGCTGGCGCTGGTTCGGGCGCTCGCCGTGCCGTGGCTCTCAAAACAGTTCGCCGCGGGCGACTGGAACGGCTACAGCGAACAGCTCGGCAAGGGCGTCCTGAAAGGCGGCGTCCCGGCCAACGCCAGGCCGGAGGATAAGGAAGACTTCAAAAGCGACCTGCGCAACCTCGGCTCTTCGGGCGTGGTCATCACGCCGGAAGGCTTTACCGCAGAGTTGCTCGAGGGCCGGGGGCAGGGTTGGCAGACGTTCGAGAGCCTCATCGCCTGGGCCGATAAAGAAACGGCTGTCACGGTGTTGGGGCAGAACCTCACCACCGACGTGTCGGGCGGCTCGCTGGCGGCGGCCAAGGTCCACGAAAACGTACGACAGGATTTTCTCGAGGCCGACACCGAAACCCTCGCCACCAGCCTGCACGAGCAGGTATTTACCTGGTACGCGGAGTTTAACTTCGGCGACCGCAAGCTCGCGCCCTGGCCCCACTGGGACGCCGAGCCGCCCGCCGACAGCAAGATTGACGCCGAAACCGACAAGGCCAAGGGCGAGGCGCTGACGGCCATCGCCGCCGGGGCTGCGGCCGCGGGTGTCGTCGTGGATTGGGAGGCGCTGCTCGAGCGCATGGACATTCCCATAAAACCCGGTGAAAAGCTGCCCCGACAATCACCTGACGAAGGGAAGATTTACGAATACCACCTGAAGACTCCGGTGCTAACGCGCAACGAAGTTCGGGCGAAACTCGGCTTGGAACCTTTGGCGCAAGGAGGGGGCGAGTTCGTAGTCATTGAAAGTCAGCCTCCCGTAGAGGGGACAAATCAGGAAGTACCCCCCAACCCGAAGGAGGTGCAGGACGGAGAACCGACCGAAGACCTACCTGGCGTCGGGGGATAGCGCGAGCGCGGCTACCGGCTTCGTGAGCGGCCAAGCCTACGCCGACGCCCTCGGCGACGCGGCGCTCGAAGGTGCCAAGCTGCCCATCCTGGCAGCGCTTTTGGGGAAACTCGAGGCGGCTGAGAATTTTTACGAGTTGAAGAAGGGGGTGCTCGAGCTGTACCGAACCGAGCCGCCCCCGAACGACGTGAGCGAAACGCTTCAAAACCTGTTCGTGCTGGGCGACCTGGCGGGGCGCGTAGCGGTGCTCGAGGACGCCTGATGTGGGACGTAAACCCAGAACCGCAGCGCTTCGAAGAGGCGCTCGCCTGGCTGCGTGCTCGAGTGCCGGTCACGGCGAGCGAATTCCGCATCCTGTCGGACGCGGCCCGCCGCCGGGCCTTCACCGTGGGGCAGGTCGCGCAGGCGGACGTCGTCGCCGACGTGTTGGTCTCGCTCGAGAAAGCGGTCGCGGCCGGGGCCGACTTCAACGACTGGAAAAAGGCGGTGCAGGGGAAGCTCATGGGTGCGTGGCAGGGCCGAGTGCAAAACCCCGGACACAGGCTGGAACTCATCTTCCGCCAAAGCGTCCAGAGCGCCTACGCCGCCGGGCGCTTCAAGCAGCAGCGCGACCCGGACGTTTTGAAGTCGCGGCCTTACTGGCTCTACGACGCCCTCATCGACGCGAATACCTCGAGCATCTGCCGCAGGCTCGACGGCACGCTGCGGCTCGCCACCGACCCGTGGTGGGCGACCCGTTACCCGCCTAACCACTTCGTTTGCCGGAGCGGCGTCCGGACGCTCACCCGCAAACAGGCCGCAGCACGCGGCGGGCCCACCGCCAACCCGACCACCCAAGACCCCGACGCGGGCTTTCGGAGCGTCCCCAAAATGGGCGACTTCGAGCCCGACACCAACCGATACCCGAACGAACTCAGGCCCCTCGTTAAAAGAAAGTTGGAGCGATGAGCACAGTTGCGATTAAAGCCGACCTCACCCCGTTGCCGCAGGAGCCGCCCAAAGAGTGGCTGCTGTTTCCCTACGGCGAAAACACCGCCCGCTGGATGGACGGCAAAGAACACACCTTCGACTTCAAACCCGAGCAGGCAGCGCGAGTTATGGCCGCCTACAAGCGCGGTGGCCGCGAGCTTTCGCTCGACTACAACCACGCCTCGCTCGACCCCAAGGCGGGCGAACGCGAGCGCCGGGCGGCGGGCACCTTCCAACTCGAGCAGCGCGATGACGGCCTGTGGATGACCGACATCCGCTACACCGAGGACGCCGAGTCTTACGTCCGCAAACGCGAGTACCCCTTCATTTCCCCCGTCTGGAACCGCGACAAGGCGGGCCCGCTCGAGGTCATCAACGTGGCCCTCACGCCGAACCCGGCGTTGCTCGGCATCAAACCGCTGATCGCCAGTCAGCACCACTCACCTCAAGAGGAGGAGAACACCGTGAAACTTGAAACTTTGAAAGCATCGCTCGGCTTGCCCGAGGACACCACCGAAGACGAGGCGCTGCAAACCGTGGCCGCGCTGCAAACGTTCCAGGGCTCGGTGCTGGAGCTGGCCGGGTCCGACGACCGCGACAGCGCGCTCGGCACGCTGCAAGCCTGGCACGACAAGGCCGCACAGGTCGACACGCTGCAAGCCAGCCTCGACCAAATCACCCAGGAGCGCGAGACCCAGGAGCGCGAGACGCTCATCGCTTCGGCGCTTAGCAGCCGCAAGCTCACCCCGGCACAAAAGGAATGGGCTTCAAGTGTCCCCGTGGCGACCCTGAAAAGCTACCTGGCGAGCGCCCCGACGGTGGTGCCGGACGAAATCCCGGAGACCGAGCCCGACGCCGAGACTCAGCTCAAATGGTCGGAAATGAGCTACGTCGAAAAAGCGAACCTGTCGCAGTCCGACCCGGAACTCTACGCGCAACTCAAAGCCGAGCACAACGCCGGAACCGGCGAGTAAGGGGTTTTTGAATGCCACAAACGCAAAGCACCGACCTGATCGTCCCGGAAGTCTTGATGGAGGCCGTGCAGGGCGCGTTCGCCGGGATGCAGGCCCTGAACGGCTCGGGCGCGGCCCGCGTCAACAGCGGCCTGCCGATGGACAAGCGCGGCGGGTCGACGGTCAAAATCCCGTACTTCGCCAACCTCGGCGATTTCGAGCAAATCCTGATCGAGGGCGGCGCTCTCACCCCGGCCAAGCTCACCATGACCTCGCAGGAGTTCCCCGTCGAGCACTGGGGGAAGGCTTTTGAGACGACCGAGTGGGCCGAAATCGCGGCCAACTACGCCGACCCCTACGAAGAAGCCGCCCGGCAGATTCAGGTCGGGGCGCAGCGGGTCATCGACCAGCAGCTCCTGGTGGCGGCGCTGACCACCCCGCTCGTGCATGACGTGAGCGCCGCGGGCACGCCCACCATCAACTACGACCACGTGGTCGACGCGAAGATGCAGTGGGGCGACGAGCAAGAGGACGTCGTCCAGATGGGCGTCCACAGCAAGGTTTTCGGCGACCTCGTGAAGCTGAAGGACGGCAACGGCAAGCCGCTCGTCACGGACCCGCTCAACGCCGACCTGACCCGGTTCGCCGGGCTGCCGCTGAAAATCTCCGATCGCAACGCCCGCAACGCGGGGCCGCCCGTCACCTACGACAGCGTGCTCGCCAAGCGCGGGGCGCTGGCCTGCTGGTATCGCATCAGCATGGGCGGCCTCCAGGCCGACCGTGACATCCTCGCCGACGTCCGCGTGGCCGCGCTCCACATTTACTTCGCCTGCGGCCTCTACGACCGCGTCAACGGCGGCACCAAGGTGCCCGCCATCAAACTTCGCACCCAGTAAGGACGGTTGCTCGTGGGAATGCTGTTATCGCGCCACCGCCTTCGTGCGCAACACGAGCAGGAGGCCGCCGCGCTGGCGGCCTCCGAAGCTCTCGACGCCGACGAGGACAAACTGATGGCGCAACTCAACAACCAGAGGCGCTACTTCCGCCTGAAAGCGGAAGCCGCGGACGACGAGACGCTGGGTTCGGCCTGGCGCGGCAAGTTGGCCGCCCTGACCCCCGGCACGCCGCTGCCCGACGTGGACGGCGGGCCGTTCCCGCACACCGCCGAACTCGCCGCACACAACCCGCCCTACCTCTACCTCGAGGACCTGGACGGGGCCGACGAGGCTGAACTGGTGAAGGTTAAAGGCATCGGCAAAGCGGGCGCGGCCAAAATCATCGCCGCCTCGCCCACCGAGTAAGGGGGGCCGGGCATGTACCTCACCGAACAAGAACTCATCGACGGCTACCTGCCCGGCGACGTTGAAAGTCGAAGCACGCCCTTGATGCGCGAAATTTGGACAGCGAGCGCCTCCGCGCTCGCCGACGGCTACCTGCGCACGGCGGGCTACGACCTGCCGCTCGCCACCTGGGGTGAAGACCTCAAAGCCGCGGTCGGCGCGATTGCCGCCTTTCGCCTCGCCAGCAAACTCGGGCTGGTGCAAGAACCCGCGCAGCAATCCAGCCTGTACCTGAACCAAAAAGCCGCTATGACCTGGCTCGAGCAGGTTGCCGCCGGGCGCACCAAGCTCGACCTCGTGGACAGCACGCCGGGGGTCGAAATCGCCACCGGCCCGCTGGTGGAATCCGACCCGCGGCGGGGCTGGTGAGACTCCGAATAGAGGCCGACCTTCCCGGCCTGGAAGACCTACTCCGCAAGGTCGAAAAAGAAAAGCTCGAGCCCGCCCTGAGAATCATCGGCGAAGAGGTCGTCAACCTCGTCGGTGAAGGTTTCCAGCAGTCTCGAGACCCTTACGGGAAACCGTGGGAGGCGCTTTCCGACAACACGCTCGGCTCCCTCGTGCCCGGCACCAAGCGGCGGCGCAGCTCCTACGGGACGCGGCCGCTGGTGCGGCGTAGCACGCTCATGCGGTCGTTCAACTACCAAATCGTGAACGACGGCGTCGAGGTCGGCACGCCTTACCCCTACGCCAAGTACCACCAGGGCGACGGCAGTGAGAGCCGCGTACTACCTCGCCGAATGATGTTGCCCGACGCCGACCGCGGCCTGCCTAAAAACTGGCAGGCCGACATCATCGGCGTGGTCGAAGAGTACCTGGAGGGCGCATGATAGACCTGCTCGCCGTCGCCAACGCGCTCAAGCCCGTCGCGAAGGTGGCGGGCGTCAAAGAGTGCTACCTGGGTGTCAACACTGCGTTCCCGTCCACCCCCGCCTGCGAGGTTATCGTCGGCGACGGGCGGCTGCGCACCCTGGCGGCGGGGGCGTCGGACACCCTCGAGAGCCTGCGGGTTCAGGTCGTCTACTACGTCGCCCTGACCCAAAACCTCGAGACCGACGAGCAGACCCTGCTCCCCATCGTGGCCGCGTTCATCAACGCGCTCGGGGCGGACGATTTCGACTACACGCTGGGCGGGCTCGTCGAGGACGTGCGGCCTATAGGTTTCGAGTTCGACGTCATAAAAAGAAACAATCTCTGGTTCCGCTACGGCTCGGTCGAGTTGGTCTGCGGGGATGTGGACGGTGAAGTTTGAGCAAAAAAGAAGTGGCGGCCAGCGAGGCCCCGGCGGCAACCGCCGCAGAAGCCGCGGCCACAGGCGAGGTATTTGAAGTGACCTATAAACCCAAACACGACGGCGACTATTTCGCCCCCGAACTCGAGCCCGGCCAAAGCCTTCAGGTCGGAGCAGAGCAAGCCGCGACGCTGCTCGGGTCGGGCCAGTTCACCGCCGAAAAGGCGACCCGGACGCAGCTCGAGGCCGCGCTGAAACAGCGCGCTGAAAGGACCGACTAATGTCAAGTGGAAGAAGAGGCTCAATCTCAATCGGCAAGGAAGCCACCTGGGGCACAGCGGTACCCCCCACCCGCTTTTTCAACGCGACCGAGGGCATCGACGAGTCTCGAGACCGGCTCAGGGAACAGATGGTGTTTGGGACTCGAGCCAAGCAGGGCGCGTCCGCCGGGCGCGTGCGCTTTAAGGGACCCATCAGCGGAATTCACGCTCGAGCGCCCATCCTCGGCGACCTACTCCGGGCCGCGCTCGGTGCGCCCGTCACCACCGGGGCCGCGTCGCCCTACCAGCACGTCTTCAAGCCGCAAATCAACGCCTTTTCCGAGGTGGCGGCGGTGCCCCCTTACACCGTCGACGTAAAGCGCAAAACGGGCATGACCCACCGCTACGCGGGCGGCCAACTGAGCAAACTCACCCTGCGCCAACCCAAGGACGACGCCCTCACGGTCGACACCGACTGGCTGTTCAAGAGCGTCTCCGACGTCGCCGACCCGACGCTGGTGCTCAGCTCCAACCCCCGCCTCCTCTACAAGCACCTCGCGGTCAAGCGCGACGGCGTGGCGTTCCCGTTCCTCGAGTCGCTCAACATCATGTTCGAAAACGCCCTCGACCCCGAAGAGGTGCTGAACGAATCAGACGAAATCAGCGCGGTCGAGTTCGGGGACAACTCCTCAATCGACGTGGAGATGACCCTGACGTTCCGCGATTCGCAGCTCTATTCCGACTTTAGGAACAACACCGTCAAGCCCTGGTCGTTCGTCTGGACCATCGACGCCACCAACAAGCTCGACATCGCCGTCCCGCAGCTCAACATAGAATCGTGGGGAGCACCCATCAAAGGGCCGGGCCGCATGACCGTGTCGGTCAAAGGCACCGCCGAATTCAACACCGCCGCAGGGAACGAACTCACGGCCACGCTCACCAACAGCGTCGCCACCTACTAAGGGAGTACCGAATGGGAATCGCCAGCCGCCTGAAAAAGCTTACCCGCAAGAAGGTCAACCTCTCACAAACCGACCCCGAAACGGGCGAGCCGTTCAGCGTCATCATCCGCAAGGTCAGGGTCGGCGAAGTCACCGCCCTGACCGGCGTCCCGCCGCTGCTGTTCACTTTGGGCAAAGAGAAGGGTGAATCCGACGAGGAGCACCAGGAGCGGGTCAAGGCCATGATGATGGACCAGCCCGAACTGGCCGCGCTGGGGTTGGCGCAGACCCGAAGCACCCAGCGGGCGGTCATCGCACTGGGGGTCGCGAGCGAGAACGTCGTGTACGAAGGCGAAACCACCGACGACACCATGAGCCCCGAGGACTTCGGTGACGATTACGACCTCGTCTACGACGCCATCGTGGCGTTCTCTTCGCTGCCCTACAGCCTCGCGGGAGGGGCTGGCGTGGAGACGTTTCCTCCAGGACCGGAAACGGGTGGTGGCGCTGAGTCGGCTGGCGAAATACTACGGGCAACGCCCGAGCCAGATGTGGAGGTCGGAGCTGGGGGACTATAGTTTCGACCGGCACGTGTGGCAGATAGACTTGGAAGAGCAACAAATCAGCGGCTCGCCGCAGTTGGACGAGCCGCCGGACTGGTGAGGAGGGTTTAGTGCGTTGCCGTATCTGCGTTTCCGAGGAGTGCGCCCGCATAGACGCTCAGCTCGAGCGGGGTTTGCCCTACGCGGACATCGTCACGGCGGCTGCGGCCGCAGGGCTCGAGCTGAGCGTGCCGCTGGTCTGGAGGCACAACCGTCACCACCGGCTGCCGCATAAGCGTATTCACTCGCCTACACCAAAGGGGGTTGGCATGAAAACGACTATCAGGTTCAGCCTCGGCGTCTTCCAGGAAGTCACCGTCTCGAGCGAAACCGAGTCGCCCGAGGCGGTGATGGAAGAGGCGGTCAAACTTTTCAACCGGGAAGTCGAGTTCCACAAACAATGGAACCCGAACAACAGCCTCAAGCCTCTGGTTTATCCTCCTCCAGAAGGTTGAGCAACCCTCTGTAATGCCCCTGAACCCGCTTCAAAACGGTATCTTCGTTCGTGTTGGTGGTGCCAGGTGCAAGGGCGAGTTTAACCGCCTCCTTCAACACTTCCACACGAACTTCCAAAGGTAGACTTTCCACTGCACACCTTCTTCCTGCCGCCCCCGCCTGAGAAACCGGGGCGGCAGTCTTAGTATGACGAAAAAGCCCCGCCGGAGCGGGGCTGGTTAGGAGGTGGTCCTTATCTAGGGGATGTACACCCACCAGCGCGGGTGCTTGAACTGCGAACCCCAGCCGGGCGGCAAGCGGTCTTGGTTGATGCGGTTGTGGACCGTCACGGGGGCGCAGCCGACCGCCTCGGCAACGTCGTGGGACATGTACCAGCCGTGCATCCCCTGACAGCCTGCGGCGAAGTCGTAGCGCAGGTTGGGCCCGTTGTCGGGTTCGGTCAGGCCCGTGACCGCCTGAGAGGGCTCTGGCGGGTTCAGGGCGGGCGCGGCGTCACCTGACAGCGCGCCGAGCCGGTGAAGTTCGGTGACGGGCAGCGTGAGCGTCACCAGGCCCTTTTTCTGGTCGATTTTGACCTGAGCTTGAGGCACCTTGACGGCGGGCGGGAAAAGCTCACCCTGCGCGGCGGGCAGTTGTGACTTGCGGCCCCTGTACCAGTTCATGAACACCTCGCGGATGAGCTTGCGAATCTCCTTCGCTTTGTCGGTGCGCGCGAACATGCACAGGAGGACGGCACCGTCTTCGGAAAAGTAGGTCTCTTTGGCCGGGCGACCGGGGCCGTTAATTTCGGCGCGGTTCGCGCCTAAAACCTCCAGCACGTCGTTTTCGGTGAATTCACCGCGGTTCGAGCGGTAGAGGTCGATAAGGTTTTTGGTCCTGCCGTACTCGAGCGCATCCGCCAAAACGTCGGCGCTCACCCAGGGCTTTTCTTCAATCGTCGCAAGCTCGAACATTACAGCAGCTCTCCAATCCGCAGGTTTCCGTCCTGCATCCCAGACACGTAGACTTCCCAAACCTGCTCGGCGAGTTCGACGGGTAGGTCGAGCGCCTTCATAAGCTGGTTCAGGCGGCGTTCGGTGAAACCTTGAATTGTGGCGTGCTTGTCGTCTTGCGATAGGGGTATGACTCTGCTAGAATCCATCTTGTCCTTTCACTTAGCAGTGAGGTGGCCGGTGTAGTCAGCACCGGCTATTCTTTTGTACCGACGGCGGATAAGCTTAGGCCAGCCTTCACCTCCAAGACATAAAGCAGCCCCCTGTGGGAGCTACAGGCTGTCTAGGCACGGCAGACCACAGGGGGCGAAACGAATTGTACTATGGCTGAAAAGAAAAATCAGCCCTTGCTCGTAGCGCTTTCGGCTGCTACCCGCCGTACCTAGACAAGAAAAAGCTTACACCGTTTCGCTTAATCCGTCAAATTAAATGTCAATGGTATTGAGGTGGTCTAGCTGGACCTATTAAAGCGCTGGTCCAACGTAGTCCTTATCCGCTCGGCCAATTCGGCACCGCCGGAGGTGCGCTGAATGACAACCTGAGACCTGCCCGTTCCGCTCTGAGACACCACTACCGAAAGGGCTTCGGTGACGGTGGTACTAATGGCTGTCTCTGTGCGGATGAAGCCGCCCTCGCTGTCGCTCTGGGTAATTATCCAGCCGTTGCTGTTGTCAATCCCTGGCGCTGTTGAAATGATTTCTACAACGGCAGCATAAACCAAATCCTTATCGGCAGCGTAGAAAATAGCTTCCGCACCGGGGACGGGACGTGCCGCAGGCGCACACGCCGCCATCAAGAAAACGAGAACGACTAAAGCCAGTATCTTCTTCATTTGCTCCTCCTAATTTGCGAGCTTAACCTTACCTTAAAAGTACGCGAGCGTTTGCGAGCAGGTCGGCAGCGCCAGTTCGCCGCCTATACCGGGGGTTGCACCCGAGCAGGCACAGCCCGGCCCTTTGTTGCAAGTCTTATCTCGTGCGATACACGAATCGCCGCACGGTTTGCCTGACGTGCAGACACGACAGCAACCGCCGCCTCCGCCACCGCCACTAACGGCGGGCGTGCAGGCTGCCAGCATGAAAACGGACAACAAAGAGACCACAAGCTTCTTCATTTGTTCCTCCTAAATTTTGTTGCAAGCGAACTATACCTCGAGCGCCCCAATGGGCGCTTTTCCTTTTGGAGTTCCCGTGGCCCAAGCCAACACCGTCAGCATCGTCATCCGCGCGGTAGACGAGGCGTCGAAAGCTCTCGAGCAGGTTCGCTCGCAGGTCGAAGGTCTCGACCAGGCGGGCGCTAAAGCCAGCGGGGGCGGCCTGGCCCGGACGCAGCAGGAGATGAGGGCTATCGCCACCGTTTCGGCGGGCGTGGCCGCGGCCATCGCGGGCGCGGGCATCGCGCTGGGGCGCTCGGCTATTCGCATGGCCGCCGACATGGAGCAGACGAACGTCGCCTTCACGACGCTGCTCCGAAGCGCCGACACCGCCAAAATCGTGCTCGGCGACATCCAAAAGTTGGCCGCCCTGACCCCCTTCGAGTTCCCCGAACTCGCCGACGCCGGTCGCAACCTGGCGGCCTTCGGCATCGACGCGGCTTCAATCGCGCCGACCCTACAGCGCATCGGCGACGTGGCCTCCGGCATCAACCAGCCCATCGGCGAAATCGCCGAGATTTACGGCAAGGCCAAAGTCCAGGGCCGCCTGTTCATGGAGGACATCAACCAGCTTACCGGCCGGGGAATCCCCATCATCGGCGAGCTGGCTAAGCAGTTCGGCGTCGCCGAGTCCCAGGTGCGGGGCCTGGTCGAAAAGGGTCAAATCGGCTTCGGGAACTTGTCGCAAGCCTTCACCTCGATGACGAGCGAGGGCGGCTCGTTTTTCGAGATGATGAAAAAGCAGTCCGGCACGGCGGCGGGCATGTGGTCCACGCTCACCGACAACGTGGGCGCGCTGGCCCGGTCGTTCGGCGAAATGCTGCTGCCCGTCGTCAAAGCCGTGCTCGGCTGGCTGATTCAGCTCACCGACGCCGTCGCCAACATGGACCCGCAGGTCCGCAACCTGACCTTCGTCGTCGGGGCCGCGGCTACCGCGTTCGTCGGCCTGCGCGCGGCAGCGGTCGCGTTCGCCGCCTTCGAGGGTCCGCTGAAAACGGTGCTGTTGATCATCGGCACCTCGATTAAAGCCATGCTCGGGCCAATCGGTCTGGTCATCGCCGCCGTCGGCGCTCTGTACGTGGCGTACCAGACCAACTTTTTGGGCATCGGCGACGCGGTGAGAAACGCCGCCGACTGGACCGGGCTGCAACTGTCCCGCGTCCGCGACTTTTTCGCGGCCGTCATCGGCAACCTGGACACCCTCAGCTTCGCGTTCAGCGAGATTTTCTCGAGCATCGGTTACATCCTCGAGGGTTTCAGCATCATCTTGTACGGCCGCCTGGTCGAGCCGTTTTTAGACGTTTACAATTCAATCGCCACCGCCCTGACGGAAACTGCCAAAACCATCGGGCAGTGGGTCACCACCGTGGCCGGTTTGTTTCAACCCGTCGTGGACTTTTTGCGCGATTTGGGCGTGTCCATCGGTAACGGCATCCAAAATATCGGCGAGCAGGCTATCAGCGGCTTGACCAAGATGATTACCACCAGTCGGGAAAGCCTCGTTGATGCCGCCGAAAACGTGCTGGCGACGAACGCTACCGTGGCGAAGGGCTTCGGCATCGTCGAGCGCGAAATCGGCAACATCGAAACCGTCGTCATCAGCGCACGGGCGTCCATCAGCGGCTCGTTTCAGCAAATCCGGGACGCCTCGACACAGAGCGTCGCCGACATGGGCGCAGCGTCTGCGGCTGCCCAAGCCGCCTACGGTGTGGCCGTACCGACCGCGCTGGACGCGACGAGCGCAGCCCTCGACAAAGCCGTCTCCAAAGGAAAAACCGTCACCGACGTTTTAGACGCTTACTGGAAGTCGCTCGACAACATCAACACCAAAGAGGCGCAGCTCGGCACAAGCTTCGACGCCCTCGCCGAACAGCTCAGGCTCGAGCGGCAGGTCTACGACCGCCTGGTCGAGATGGGCGCGGACGACACGCTGCTCCAGCAATTTTCGCAGAGCATTTTAGGGCTCGAGCGCGTCATCGCGGAAAACGAGCTGACGATAAAAGTCGCCGTCGAGTACGCCGACGCCGAACTCGCCGGAATCATCGACAACGCCGCCGTCGAGGACGAGCTGCTGCAAGCCCAGGCGGACAGGCAAGACGCTATAAGCGAGCAGATAAAACAGGCTCGGTTGCAGAACGCCCAGGAGTACGCCGAGGCCGAGCTTGCCGGAATCATCGACAACGCCCGCGTCGAAAACGAGCTGCTGCAAAAGACCGCCGACGCGCAACAAGCTCGAGCCGAGCAGATAAAGCAGTTCAGAATCAGCGCCGCGCGGGACTACGCCGCCGCCGAACTCGCGGGCATCCAGGACAACGCCCGGCTCGCCGACGAGCAACTGGTCGCGCGGTTCAACAAACAGCAGGCTTACAACGACGCCGAGCTGGCGGGCATCGTCGACAACGCCCGCGTGGTGGGCGAACTGGCGCAGGCCGAAATCGACAAACGCATCGCCCTCAACGAGCAACTGGCGGCGGACAAGAAGACCAAGGCCGAAGAATACGCCGCCGCCGAACTGTCCGGGATTGTTGACAACGCCCGCGTCGAGAACGAGCTGCTGCAAGCGACCGCCGACAAACAAGACGCCCTTATCCAGCAGCAAAAAGACGCCAAACTCAAGGCTCAACAGGAGTACGCCGCCGCCGAGCTGGCGGGCATTGCCGACAACGCCCGCGTCGAGAACGAACTGCTCGAGCAGCGCATCCAGAAAGAAAAAGACTATCAGGCGCAGCAAAAGGCGGCGCGTGACAGTAAGGCCACCGCCTACGGCGACGCTGAGCTGGCAGGGATAATCGACAACGCCAACGTAGCGAACGACCTTATTGCCGGGTATTTGTCAGCGGTGGACGTACTTATACCAGCAATCAGGGCTGAGGTAGAAGCTCGCCAAAAGGCATTAGCCATGCTTATTACCGTTACCAGGCTTGACGCTCCTATTGCCGCCTTCGGGAAAAGCTTGCTGAACCTCGCAGTAAATGAAATCCCGTTGGTCGGCACGATTTTCAACAATCTTGCTTTCGGGCCACTCGCTGCCATCATGGCCGTCTTCCGAGAGTTGTTTTCCAAAAGCAGCGCTTTCGGGAAAATCATCGCGCAAGTCAGCGAACTCCTCGCCCCGCTCGCCGAAATCATCGGCCTCGTGCTGACGCCACCCCTCAAGGTCTTGGGTGCCGTGCTCGGCTTCGTCACGGACATCCTTTACGGAATCGCCAACGCACTCATCGACGCCTACAACTTTCTGCTCGGCTGGCTTTTTGGCCGCGTGGACAAGCTCGAGCGCAAAAACCCAAACGAGGAAGGGGAAAGACGGGCCGCAGACGAGGTCCTGAAAACCGAAAAAGAGATGGAGGAGCGCAGACGAAGGGAGAGGAAGGAGCGGGGGGGCGAACTCGAGACCACCAAACCCGCCGAGTCCTCCGTCAACCTCTCCTCGGTCAACCCCGCCGTCCAACTCGCCGTCAGCATCCCGCTGGTCGAGGCGGCGGCCTCAATCGCCAGCGCGGCCAGCATCATCGAGGCGACCTTCTCGAGCGTCTCCGGCGCAAATCTGAACGGCTCGTTTGCCCGCTTCGACCTGACCATAAGCCGCGCCGAGGCGATGTACGCGCGCGTGGACGCGATGTACTCACGGCTTTTGGAAGAGGGTATCCGCGTGAAACTCGACCAGACATTCTCGCTCGAGGGCGGCGGGGGCGACTCCCGCACGCTCTACTTGAGGTAGTCATGGATGTTTCCTGGCGCTTGAACGTTTACGACCCGCTCGGCACCTACCGCTACACCATCCAGCAGCAGTCCCAGGTACCCGAACTGGGCGGCTTTTTCGTCGGCGGCGACGGCGATTGTAAGGAGGCGAACTTCAGGGCTGTGGTGGGCAAGCTCGGCATAAAGCGCCGGGACGTTGTCGTGCTCGAGGTTGCCGCAAATGGGAGCGCCTACCAAGCCGTCTACCGGGGCTACGCGGTCAAGCCCGGCGCGGGGCGCAGGCTCTACATCAGCGAAATCAGGCTGGCCGGGCTGAAAGAGCGCTTTCGGGAACTCGAGCTGACCGGGGGCGTGGTCAAGGGCGGCGACGTGGGCGCGATGGTAAGCACGGCGCTGTCGAACGCGGCCCACCTGCCGGGCGGGGTGACGTCTCAACTGGTCGGCATCATGGGCTTCGCGCTGGGCGACTACATCGCGAGCCTCGCCACCGTTCACGACTTTATGGAGGCGATGGCGGCGGCTTGCCCCGGCTTCGTGGTGCCGGCAGGCGGCAGCTACCAGTACAACGGCGTCACCTACGGCCCCGGCACCGAAATCCCCCCGGCGACGTGGGGGGTGAACGCTCAGGGAGCCGTTTTCTTCCTGCGCAACTTCGACAAAATGCAGCTCATCCAGAGCGGCAACACTACTGTCGATTGGCTTGAGGAGGACGCCCAAAACCTCGTCACCAACGTGACCGTCGGCATCGGCGCGGCGTACGAGGAAAAGTCTTTCAACCAGGTCATTTTCTGGAACGCGAGCAACGCGGTGGAGAACACGCTCCCGGCCCTACCCGGCACCCTCGCGCACCGCTACGCCGACCCGCTCGACGCCACTTACCGCGCGGGCCACCTGGAGGCGTGGCCCGACGACGCCCCGGCCCCGACGGTCAAGGCGAGCTTCGCGACCGTTACGACCGGCAACCTGACCAACCCGGCCAACGCGACCGACGCCAGCAAAACCACGTTCGCGCAGATAAGCAGCTCCACAGTAAATGCGTTCATCAAAGCCGCTTTCGCTACAGGCGCTTTCGGCGACGGCGTGAGCTTCGCCTACTCGTGCTCGTCGCCGGTCGAGCTGCTCGTGCAGCACACCTGCAACATCGACGGCAAGTACGTTTTTCACGTCACCCGAGTGCGCCTCGAGCCCAGCGCCGACAAGGTCGCCCTCGTCGTCCTCACCCCGCCCGACCCACGCCTGCTGCGAAAACCGACGCTAATCAGTTCCATCGCCCAACTGAGCGTACAGCCCGCCTCCAACGCGCCCATCAGCGACTTCAAGGTGTACGACTTCGTCCCGCTTGTGCTCGACAAGCCGCTGCTCGACGCTCACGCCAAGTCCCTTCTCAAACTCCCCGCCGAAGACCCCGCCGAAGTTCTCGTCAAGAACGCCCTCAAAGCTCCGCAGCCTAAAGCGCAACTCACACTCGCCAGCGGCGAAGTGCTAACCCGCAAGGTCGAGGTCGTGCGCGTGTCCCTCACGAAAGCCGAGGGTCTTAGGAGCTACGTCCGGCTCGAGCAACTCGGCAACGCCGACCTCTCGGCTGAGGCCGCCCTGCTCGACCAGAAACTGCATCGGGCCACCCTGAAGGCTCGCCGATGACCTACCAGGAACTCGGCTTGCGCACCCTGAACGGCGACTTCGTCGTCACGCGGTTCGTGCTCGAGGAGGAGGAGGTCACCGTCGACCGCGAGGTTGACCGCGCCCCCTTTTCGGACTACTGGTTCGAGTACGGCTCGCTTCAGTTCGAGCCTAGCCGCCTTAGTTTTCGTATCACCATCCGCGGCGCGACGATGGCCGCAGCCGACGCGCTGCTGGCAAGCTTTACCGACGCGGCCAAGGCTGCCACCACGCTTGTCTGGGGCGATCAGCAGCGACCCGTCGCCGGGCTCACCGGCCCCTGGCAGGTCGCCCCCGTGCTCCGCGGCTACGCGGTCTCGTGCCAGTTCACGGCGACGGGCGACTGGCAGGCGTTTCCGGGCGGGCTGAACGAAATCGGGAGGGCCTGATGCTCATACGACACGCGGGAGGGACGCTCGAGGTTCGCGCCCCTCACCCGACTGAAAACTCGAGTATTCAGCGCACCGTCACGCGCGAGGACGGCGGGGCGCTCGTCGTAGAGGGCGACGCGCTGTTCAACCCCAGCACCCTCGCCACCACGGTGCGTATCCACCCGCCCGGCGGGCCGGACGCCGTGTTCGCGCAACTCCTCACGCTCACCGAGGCGGTGAAAACGGCCGACCAGCTCACTGTCGGCGGCCGCGTCATCCCCGTGCTCGGTTTGCGCCGCTACAAACGCACCTGGAAAAAGGCGGGCGTCAACGTCGACCTGGCGTTCGCGGGCGCGTCAGGCGTGGCCGCAGGCGTTGGAAACACTTCGAACAACCGCATCCTGCTCGAGGACGGCTCGGGCGCGTTGACGCTCGAGGACGGCTCGGGCTACATCATTCAGGAGGGCTAAATGCCGGACCAGAAGACCAGTCAGCTACCGCAAACGACCGCCGTGAACCTTGACGACACCGTGGGCGTCGTGCAGGAGGGCCAAAACAGGCAAAGCCCTTGGGAACAGATTGTGGACCTGGTGCTCGGAGTCTTCAAGGGCGACCGCCTCACCGCCGCGGACAAGCAAAACGCCAGCAACGACACGCCCAAAGCGATGAGCCCCAAAGACGTCGTCGACATCCTCGGCTTCAACGGTGCGGTCGAGCCCGACACCGTGAGCGAGGACATTTCGGGCGCATACGAGTTCACGTCTCCGTCGCCGTACATGTTCCTGAATGCCACCGCCGACACCGTCATCACCTTCAAAGTTCCGCCCCCTTCAAATAAGGACCTCACGGTCACGGTCGACATCGCGCCCAACGGCTTCGCGGTCACCATCGACCCGCGCACGGTGCGCCTGGTGCGCGAGTTCAGTATCAACAGCGACGCCAACACCATCACCCGGCTCGAGCTGAAACTCAACCGGGAGTTCGTCGGCGAAACCTCGAGGTACTACGAACTATCGGGAGAAACCGACGTGTACGGCTTCGGCGTGCTCGACTACGTGGCGACTTTTAAGCGCACCGACCTGTTCGCAGGGCTGTCCGGGGAGGACACCGACTACTACCACTTCCCGATGTGGTCGGCTGAAACCGTTGGGAGTAGCCTCAAAACGCGCAGCCAAACGAGTGACATCGTCAGCCCTGGCGAGTTCGACCGGGGGCTCACTCTCTTGGGCACCGCGCCGCAGGCGAGCGCGCCCTGGACGCCGCTGTTCGGCAGCAACAAACATGGGCGGTTCGACGGTACCTATTTTCATCCCTCGTCAGCAGAGTGGTACCTGTTCATCGCGGTCGAGTTTCTAAACCCGCCGGATGTTGCCGAAACTATTTACTCGGAACGCAAGTTCGGCAACCCGAGCGGCGACGCGCTCACTCTGCGCCGGACAGCGACGGGCAGCGTCGAAGCGGTGTTGAAACGCGGGGCGGGCACCATCACGGCGACCTTGGCGGCTGCGAATGTGCCGAGCGGGGTGCTGCGGCTCGAGCTTACCCGCCTCGACAACGTCGTGAAGCTGACCTGCCTAAACAACGGCGCGGTGAGCAACACGCCCTCATTTTCGTCGCTGTCGGGGTCGTTCGACCTCGACAGGACCGGCGTCGGCGTCATCGCGTTGGACCTTACGCAACCGCTCACCGGATACGTCCACGCCTTTGCGGCTTTCCAAAAGAGCGCGTCCGGTCCTACCGGCCGGGCCGGCCGGTTGACGCGCTACCGGCTGTGGCTCGAGGACGTTTTGCGAGTGAAGGGGCTTGCCGTCGAGACGTTTTCGCCGACCGACCTGGCGACGCGGGCATATGTGTTGGCGAATGTCGTTTCCAACCCTGGCAGCCCCGCTGCGCCCTCGAAGGTCTTCTACATCGGCAATCAGTGGGTGTACCCGGACGGCTCGGTCTACGGCACCCGCCCCGCCAACAGCGCTCTCGAGTTCGTCTCGACGGGAACGCCCTACGCCCTGCCGAGTTTGGCGGCCGATAAATTCAACCCCACCTACGACGCCATCGACGTCCCCGACAACGGCACCGCGCCCCTCGTCCTCTTAATCGTGGGCGACTCGACTACGGAAAGCACCCTCACCGCGACCGAAAAGGGCTACCGCGACCTCATCCAGGGCAACCCCGACGGCTTAGGCGGCGGTTGGGTGGACGTCGTGACCCATTCGGCTCAGAGCGCTTTGCCGGGGGACGTGACCACGCGCTACCGGGCGGTCGTCATTTCGCCGGGCATGACCTCGACCAACGTCAAGGCCGCCGCCGCCTCGTGCCGCGCCCTGAACATGCCCGTGATGTGGCTGGGGCGCACCGGCATAGAAACGTATTCAAGGCTGGGCGTCGCCAGCGCCGACCCGTTCGGGCAGGCCGTGGCTACGACCGGCGTCAACCCCACCGACTTTGTTTACAGTGTTTTTCGCGGACAGGATGAGCTACACAAAACCATCCTGAACAACACGGCCAGCATCAACGGAATTCCGACCACCACCTTGATTCCAGGCTTCGTAATCCTGGCTCGAGCCGTGGGCGACGCGAGCAAGGCAGCCGTCCTGTTCGCTCCCGGCGGGCTGACCATCGCGCCGGGGCAGCCCGAGCAGGCCGTTTTGGGGGCGAACGCCTTCCGCGCGCACTGGCCGACGAACTCGGCGCTCGACCTCACCGCCTACGGGCGCATGGCCTTTTTGAGACTCCTGAACCTGGCGATGGGCTTTGAGAGCGCGAACCTGATAGAGGCCGCGCCGTCCATCCCAGTGGGTTTGCAGGGCGTGGGCGGCAACTTGCAAGCGAGTCTGGCCTGGACCCGCAACCCAGAACCGGACATGGGCCACTACCTCGTGCAGCGCGCGACGGCCGAGGCGGGGCCGTACAGCACGGTTTCTCAGGTGCCGCAGAGCGCGGCCGGGGTCAACCCGAGCTACGTGGACACGTTAGAGACGAACGGCACCTACTACTACCGCATCGCCGCGGTGGACACCTCGGGGCAAGCCTCCAGCTACACAACCGCGATTGAAGTGCTCACCGCAGCGCAAACGCTAGCCGCGCCCGCAACGCTAACGCTCAAAATCCTGTCGCCCACGAGCATCGAGGCTGTTTGGGCCGCGGTGCCGAACGCCGAAGGCTACCAAATGAAGGTCAATAACGGTGCCTACACTTCGGTCGGCAACGTGGTCGAGGAGGAGTTGATTGGGCTCACGAGCGGTGTCGCCACCACGGTGAGCGTCCGCGCCGTCCTGAATGGGGCAACCGGCCCGGCGGTTACCGCGACCGAGACGTCTAGGTTTTTCAAGGCCGCCGTCATCACAAAAGACATGACCACCCCCGACCCCTACTACGACGACCTTTACGCGATTTTGCCCGCCAACGGTTGGCAGCACACCTACATCAAGGCCGCCGCGTCAGGCGACAACGCCGGGAGCTTGGACTATTCACAGTACGACGCGCTTATAGCCGACGTGGGGCTGTTCCAGTCGCTCTCCAACATTCCGCCCAAAACGTTAGACAAGCCCTTCTTGGTGATGGAACCCCTCATCACCGACAACCTCGCGTTAGGCGCGGAGGCTACGACCGCCAACACGCAGGACACCATCAAAATCAAGCTACCCAACCACCCCATGCTGGCCGATTTAGGCTTCACGCTCGACCAGCTCGTCTCGGTCTACACCGCCACGGGCCAAAACCTGAGCCGCATCCTCATATCATCCCTGCCCTCCGGGGCCGAGGTCATCGCCGAGCACCCGACCGACCCCACCCTGGCGATGCTGGTGGCGTACCCTGTCGGCATCACGTTAGTCGACGGCGTCACTGCAACCACCAAGCGGCGTGTGTTCGGACCCTTCAACACGTCGCCCGGCAGGTTCACGAGCGCGACGGGCGAGGCGCTTTTTTTAGCCATGTTGAATTGGGTCCACCGCTACCAGGGGGTAACCGTCAATGCCTAAATTGCGACTCGAGGGCGGCCAAGTGCTCGTTTACGGTCGAGGCAAGGCCGAAAGCCCGGTCCCGGCTACGCCAAACCCAGGCCCTGGTACTCCCGACCCCGACCCAAACCCCGGTCCCGGCACGCCCACCCCCCCACCCCCTACCACCCCCCAAGCGGGCAGCTACTCTTTACGTTTCGACCCCAACTACAGCGCCGCCGCGCCGAGCCTGATAGCGGGCGACACGCGCCGCCCCATGACGGCGGCCGAACTCGTGTGGGAGGCAGCGTTTTGGGAAGCGTTCAACGGCTGGGACCGGGTGAGCGGCGAGATTTTCCACATCCCGTCCGTGGCAAAGAGCGGCGACTCGTACAAGCTCTCGCGCCGCCTCATCGCCTACATGGGTTCGCTCATGCTCTACCAGCGCGTGACCGGCGACGGCCGGGCGGTGGCGCGGGCGGTGACGCTGTGGAACCTCATCAACGCCACCTTTACGAACACGTGGCTGACCATTTCGGGCAAAGGCCCGCTTTACAACTGGCCGAAAACGAACTATGAGTTCATCCGCTACATGTACACCAACAACACGACCGGCACCGACACCGACGCCCTAGAGGAGGACCTTTTCGGCGCGCTTCTGAGCTGTTTCACGTGGTTTTTCGAGGCCAACCGGGGCTACTCCGCCGCCGTGAACACCGCCGCCGACCAGGCTTGGCGGCGCTCGCTCGACTGGTACGAAAAATGGGCGATTCGCTACAACTACGCCAAGGGCCAGATTCAGTACGCTGCGGACTTATATCTGCTTAAGGGTTCGCAGATACACAACTTTTGTGCTCACATCTTGCACGCGCTGAACGTCGGCTTGGCGGCTCGGGCGCGAGGCGACACGGCAAGAGAAGAGAAGTACCTGCGGGCCTACCGCAACCGCTTGCGCGACCTCAAAGTCGAACCCTACCGCGCGACCGACCCCGGCAAGCAGGCGGGCGGGTGGCTGAAATTCCAGGGGACCCGCCCGCCGTGGTTTGGCGGCGGCACGTACGGGACGTTCGTTTATGCCTTCGGCACGATTTTAGGCGACGGGAGCGCCAGCATGTCGGGAGCGCCCCACATCTATGACCACCAGGCGCACGGGATGGTGGCGCAACTGCTGTTCGAAGACGAACCCGCTGTCGTCAACGGGGTCGACTACCGCATCACTCAGGACGACGCGCTGCGCATGGCAAACCAAGCCGCTTACCACACCTACGGGCGGGTCGCCCCGGCAGACATGGTGACGGCGGACAACGCCACAAAGGGTGCGCCCGGCACTAACAGCATGGGCTACTTTTACCGCTCCTCGGTCAAGGATTTTCAGAAAGCCGACGGTACTTGGCAGCTCAACACCTTAGCGGGCATCCCCGGCAGCAGCGGTTTCCGCTCCCAACCAGACGTGCAAGACGTTTACTACAGCATGTTCAACTTCAACGCGTTCAAAAACCAGGACCTCGTGGCGTACATCAAGAAAACCAACGACCTCAGCAACGCGGAGTGGGGCAGCACGACCAAGAACCGCCGCCCCGAGATTCCGGTCTCGATGTTGTTGGCCGGGGCGCACGGCAGAAGCGTGTAAACAGCCAATCCCCCGACCATACATATAATCTTCGCGCCCCCTCATTGGAGGGGGCGCTTTTATTTTAGGCCGTGAATAATCGCCAAACCCCTATACATTGTGAGAAAACTAAAGGGCAAGCGATTGACATTTAATTTGACGGGAAATTGACAAATAATTTGACGGATGACAGTCGTTAGACCATATAAAACAGTTTGTCCTTGCAAGCGAAGCGTGGCAGTCTCCAACCTTTGAAATGCGCTGGTAATAGCATATGTGTGAGGTTGCTTCGTCCGCTTACGCTCCCCCGCAACGACAAACGCGGATGAAGGCTGACTTTGCAGTAACCCTGAGCTCATCCGGTCGAAAAGGTTTGTGAAGTCTTGTTTACGGACTTCTCTTCAGCGACGGCGTATCCTCATTGTATGGAAAACACTGTAGAAAGAATCCAAAAAAGCGAAGCTGAGTGGCGCGAGGAACTGCCCCTCGAGGCGTTTCGCGTGTTGCGCAAAGAGGCGACTGAGCGGGCCGGGACGAGCCCGCTCAACAAAGAGAAACGCCCCGGCACCTTTGTCTGCGCGGGTTGCGGACTGCCCCTCTTCAAGGCCGACGCCAAGTACGACAGCGGCACGGGTTGGCCGAGTTTTTTCGACTACATCGAGGAGAACCTGGAGTTCAAAAAAGACTTTCTCCTCGTCATCCCGCGCAGCGAGTACCACTGCGCGCGTTGCGGCGGGCACCAGGGGCACGTTTTCAACGACGGGCCGCAACCGACCGGAAAGCGCTACTGCAACAACGGGGTCGCGCTCGAGTTCGAGCCCGCCGGCGGGGGTTAGACTACGGCTATGGCTAAAGACACCGAAACCGACAAAGTCAGCAAAGCGCCGGGCGAAGTTCGCAACAACCTGCAAGTGGTGGTGCGCATTTTGGTCGCGCTCATCATTGTTGTTGTGGTAGGTGGGTTTTTGTGGGCGCTGTTTCTCAGGCCCGAGCGCGTCATCGAAAACTCGCAGGTTTTGCCGACGCTAAGGGTCGTGCTCGAGGTTTAAAGCTAGCTTTGAGAAGTCGGCTCTAAGACCACGTCGAAGCTGATGTCGGCCTTGAGGCTGCTGGCGACCGAGCAGTACTTGTTCATGCCGAGGTCTACGAAGCGCGTCGCCGTTTTTTCGTCGAGACCCGGCACGTCGAAGATGTGCGAAGCGTGAATGTTCGTGAAGTACGCAGGCGTACCCTCGAAACGCTCGCCGACGAGTTCGATGCGGTAAGCGTTGATGGTGAGCCGCCGTTTCTCGAGCATCCCCACGATGTCGATGGCGGCGCAGGCACCCACGGCGTTGAGCAGCAAGTCCATCGGGTTCATGCCCGTTTTGGCGGTCTGCTCGGCGTCGATCATCACGCGTTGCGCGTCCGGCGTGATGCCAACAAAGCGCGTACCGACGAGGTGATGAACGGTCGTGTGCTTGGTTGCCATGAGCCAGTATCCGCCCACCACGTTGGGTTGTCTGTCGGAAGGCGTACATAGGCGCTAGACTGTCAAATATGAGGCATTCGAGATGAGCCGGGAGCTGTGACGCAGCCGGGTTTTGAACCTAACCCCGACTTTGAAACGAAAGAGGCGTGGCGGCGTTGGGCGAAAAAGGCTCGAGCCTCACCAAGCTTTCTAAGCCCGCAGGTCGTCGCGCAACTGCGTGTTTGGCCCGAGTACCGGTCCGCACGGAACGTCCTGAGCTACCTCGCCTTCGGCAGCGAAATCGACCTGCAAGTCTTGCACGGGGACCGTGAAAAAACCTTTTACGTCACCCGGACTCCCAAAGTGCGTTCTGAGGGCCTGACGATTCACCGGCTGGACGAAAGGCTCGAGCCCCACCCGTACGGCTACTTGCAACCCGGGGCCGACGCTGCACCGGTTTCTCCTCACGTCGTCGACCTCGCCCTCGTGCCGGGGCTCTGCTTCGACGTCTTAGGCACCCGCCTCGGCTACGGTAAAGGCTACTACGACCGGTTGCTGCCCGTTTTGCGGCCCGAGACCCCGCGGGTCGGGGTGAGCGCGGCGGCGCTCGTCGTATCGCGGTTGCCACGCGGCCCCTTCGACGTCCCGATGACGCACCTCGTCACCGAGTCGGGCGTCATAGCTACGACGCAGAACCCCGCTCGAGGCTGAGGCTTGGCGCTCGTCCTCCGGACGCCCGCGCGGCGACACCTGCTGTACCCAGGGCTAGCCACGTTGCCGCGCGGGTAGCAACAGCACGGCGGGCAAACTGAGCAGGGCGGCCACGCCGCTCCACCAGAACGCGCTTCTGAGGCCGAACCCGTCGGCGAACAAACCCACCGCCCACACGCCCAAGCCCAAGACGAGAAAGTTGAGCGCCAAAAAAGTGCCGTTGGCGAGGGCGCGGTTGTCGGGGAATTCGTCTTGCACGAACGCGAGGAGCACCGGCGTCGGCGCGAGGGCGAAAAACCCCAAGCAGAGCAGCAGCGGGGTCAGCGACCAGGTGGGGCCGACTAAAAAAGCGAACAAACACAGGGGCGCGACCCCCAGCAGGGCAAAGAGCACGCTGCGGCGGCCCCAACGGTCGCTCAGGGTGCCTGAGAACAGCGCGCCGACCACGCCGGCTGCCTCTAAGATGGTCAGTGAGGCGGCGGCTAAAAAGAGCCCCGAGCCCAGCACGTCGCGCATAAAGGTCGGTAAAAAAGTGGTGACCGCGCCTGTCAGCAGCCCCCGCCCGACCAGCAGCCAGGCCAGCAGCGGGAACACCCGCCGCGCCTTGGCCCAGGGTAAAACGCCCTTACCGGCGGGCTGCGCCTTTATGTTGCGCAGCCGGAAAAACAAAATACCCGAGACCGCCCAGCCTACAAAGGCCAAACGCCAAATGCCCTCCAAACCGACCAAGCCGACCGCGCCGACCGCGACCAGCGGGGCCAGGGTGCGCCCGAGTTCGCCGCCGGCCATAAACAAACTCATGCCCGTGCCCACGCGGGTTCCCGAGGTCTCGGCGATCATCGCCGGGGCGGGCGCATGAAAGCAAGCGACGCTGAGGCCCGCCGCCAACAACAGAAAAACGAGCGTGAGGTAACTCGGCGCGAGCCCCACGGAACTCATCAGCGTCGCGGTGACGGCGGGCGCGAAGATGACGAAGTAACGCAGACTCACCTTGTCCGCCAGCAGCCCGATAAAAGGATTCAAAAGGCTGGGCAGCTGCGCAAACACAGCCAGTCCCCCGAGTAAGCTGTAGTTCAAGCTCAATTTTTCTTGCAGCAGCGGCAACAGGGGCGCTAGAAACCCGCTGTAGGTGTCGTGGGTAAAGTGTCCGCCGACGACGGTCAGGACTTGACCGGTTTGAAATTCGGTGGTCGCTTGGTCGGCTGGGGGGGCGTCGGCGCGGGTCGGTTGCATGGCTCAGCTTATAACGAAATGGTTTCAGCTCGAGGTCTCAGTCAAAATTGAGCGTGTGGGTCTAAGGGAGCCATAAAAGCTCACCAGAGCGTACAAAAGCGTGTAGCTGGCAACTCGTGGCCGATTTTCGAGTAAACGGGTTCACAAGCCACGTGCCATAGGCCTTTTCCATAAACTGAGTCAAGAGTTTTTACTCCTCATCTCCAAAACTCCTCTACTCTCCTCAACGCCAGTGGAAGCCGGTGCCGCGCCAGGTGGGGCGGAGTTGGCGGAGCACGTCGCGGGTGCGCCAGGCGTTCGTCTCTTCGACACGGCGCAGCAGTCGCCAGGCTTGTGCACGCGCTAAACCCGACAGCGCGAACAGCCAGTAGTAGGCGTTCCAGTGGACGTTGCCCAAGTCGAACTCGAGCCGCCCGAACAGCGTCAGCAGCGGCCCCGACAACAAGCCGCCCGCAAAACCGGCCAAGCCCGTCACCAGGCTGAACATGGCGATAAACGCCGCCCGGTTCGCCTGCGGCGCGCTGACCAAAGCCAGGTTGAACATGGCCGGGCCGATGGCGCCCCAGGCGAGCGCGTCGAATACGGCGCTCGCCCAGATAAAGCCCAAGTTGCCGGTCATCCCTGCCAGAATCCAGCTGAGGGGCAGCGCCAACCCGGCCAAAAAGGTGCCGACGGCGAGCACCACTTTGTTGCCCCGCCTGTCGGCGACGCGGCCCCACAGGGTGGTCGTGACCAGCGCCGCAACCGAGGCGATGCCGCTCCACAGCGCGATGTGCGTAAAGCTCAAACGAAGTTCGCCGAGAAAGTAAGGAAACACGAAGGGTGCGGCCAACAAAACAGCGAACTGCCAGTACACCGCAAAAACGAGCAAGCGCCGAAAGTTCGGCACCTTGAGGGGTTCGCGGAAGGTGTCGCGAAAGCCCAACGGCGTGCCCGTGACGGGCGGCTCGTAGTGCAAAAAGTACAGGTACACGCCGATGCCCGCCGCCACGACCGACGCGAGGATGACGCTTTGAAAGTTCAGCGGCGCGGCGACCCGGTCCAAAAACCAGCCCGCGCCCAGGTTGGCTATCATGCCGACCATGCCGACGATGCCCGCGCGCGCCCCGAAGTAGCGGCCGCGCCGCTCGGGCGGCACCACGTCGCCCATCCAGGCCGTCCACAGGGTGCCCGCGCTCGCCTGGAACAGGCTCGAGACCATCACCAGCGCGACCAAAAACGGCACGCTCAAGACGCCCAGCCCGAACTGCGGCAAAAACGCCGCCAGCAGCCACAGCCCGCGCCCCAGGGTGGCCCCGGCGATGGTGAGGTGCTTTCTGCGCCCGGCCAGCGCCGCTAAGTACGCCGCGAACGGGCTCATCACCTGCGCCAACAACGGCACGCTGGCGACGAGCCCAAGTTCGGTCGGTGACGCGCCGAGAAACAGCATGTAACCTATCAACACGCTGCCGGAAGTCCAGTTGAGAAAGATTTGGGTGACGCTGCCTTCTAAGGTTGACAAACGCAGGGTGCGCTCGACCGAGGTCGGGGTCGCGCTGCGCGAACGGGTGCGAGAACGGTTGCGGAGGAGTAAAGCCATAGCTCGCCAGTCTAGCGCCCCTTTGGGCTTTGCGGAAGGGGCTTTTTATCACACGCCGGCTGAATGTGAAGCACTGTGAAATAGCTCGGATGTCGCGTTGACATGATATTGCTCGAAGCCCGGTCACGGCTCGAGGGTGTAGAGCGCCAAGGGCTAATAAGGTTGGCAGTCAACAAGCCGCGCCGAGTCAGCTGTTCCGAAAGCAGTTTGTTCGCGCGAAAAGCTTAGCAACAAGGTCGAGTTCCCTTCTTAGGAGGATTAAGGGAGGTCTGCTGCGGTCTTTACTGACAAACGAGCACCGGCACCCGCGCTCCGCGCAACACCTCGTCTAAGACGCCGCCCAAAAGGGGCTCGAGCACGGGGCTGTACTCGTAACTGCCCATGACGAGCAGGTCGGCGTTTTCGGCCTTTTGGGTGGCGAGCAGGGCGGCCGCGACGGGGCCGTCTTCGACGAGGTAGTCGGCCTTCACGCCGTGTTTCTCCAGGTAGGCTCGAGCGCTCGACAGCGTTTTCTGACCCGGTTTGTCACCCTCCACGACCGTGACGACGCTTAAAGGCAATCCCCAGCGAAGGGCTAGGTAAGTGCTGGCGAACAGGGCGATGTCGGCGCGCGGGCTGCGGTCGTAAGCGAGCAAAACCTTGCTCGGTGCGTGGGCCGGCCCCGGCACCGCCAAGACCGGCCGGTGGACGCGCCGCAACAGCGACTGGAAACCGCGGTCCAGGCTGACCCCGGTCCGCAACCCGGCCCCGAGACGTGCGCTGGGCGGATAGCTGAGGCTGGCGACAACCAGGTTGACCCAGCGGGCGCGCTCGCCCAAAACCGTGACGACGTTGCCCACCTCGAGCGCGAGCTGGCCCTGCACCCCGGCCTCGCGGCAGCGGCGCTCGAACTCGTCCTTGACGTGCAGTGCGGCGGCGCTGCGACCCGCCTCGGCGCTCGCCACGACGTGCAAGCCGTAAAGCCGCGCGTGTTCGCGCCGCGCGATGACGAGGGCTTGTTCCAGGGCTCGCCAGCCCGCCTCGGTGCCCGAGACGGCGACCAGGACGTCTTGAGCCAGGTAGGTCGCCGGGTTTTCGCTCAACACGTGGGCGTCGCGCCGCCGCGGTGCGACGCTCTCTTTGACGCCCGTCGCCACGCTCTGCGGCGTGAGCGCCCAGCCCAGGGACGTCTCCAGCTCGGCGCGGTAACGGCTGAGCCACAAGTAAAGGTCGGTGGCGGTGCGACTCGGAAAGGCTTGCAGCAAGTCGGACGCTTCGATGAGTCGGGCCACGGGCAAGTACACGGTGTCGTACCAGTGAGCGGCGGCTTCTTCAAAGCTGACCTCACGCTTTTCGTTCAAACCCAGGTAGTACTGGTGAACCCGGATGTGCTCCAGAAGGTGCGCGTACTCGCCAGGCACCGTCACGCTCAGTTCGGCGTCGGGCCGCGACCGCCGTAGCTGGGTGCGCTCTAAGAAGTCCGTGTATTCCGCCTTCAAAATGAGGTCGTCGGGTTTGAGGTCGGCGGTGACCGGCACCGACGTGGCCACGTCGGTCACGTAAGCTTCGATGTAGTTCATCCCGAGCTGCCGCGCCACCGACACGCGGTGGTTGCCGTCTTTGACGAAGTAAGCGTCGCCCATTTTGTAGACTTCGATGGGCGGCACCCCGCTAAGGCCGGTCATCGCCCGTTTGACGCCGACCCAGCGGCCAGCGTCGCTGTTTTTTAAGGGTAAAAAGGCCCGGTTGAAGTCGCCGTAGCGCCCCACGCTGCCGACGATGGCGTCTAAAGGAATGTCTTCACGCCGCTGCACCGCGGTTTCGACGCCGCGCAGTTTGCGCCGCACCTCTTCGTAGGGTAAGAGGTCGCGCTCCTGACCGCTCAAACGGTCCAGTACGCCCTGCAAGTCGGCCTTGAAGCGTGCACTGCGAAAGTCTTGTAAGGCAGAAAAAGCACTGTCCACGTTTGACAGTTTAGCGCTAGCTACGCCTGTGCGGGGGTTCACGCCACCCACCGGATTTGTGCCGGGACCCAACCCCTCAGGTCAGGACCTGTCTGTAAAAAACCCGCTCGCGCCTGTTCGCCCCACGATTTTGCAGAACGCTCATCACGCGGCCGAGGACGAACCCTTACGCGGCTGTTAAAGCAAACTTCAGTAGACTTCTTGCGACAGCAACTGAGCAACCGTAAGACCAGTAGCAATCGCTCTTCAATGGGGCTGGTGCAAAAGGTCTAGCCCTAAAAAACTCGGTCTTCCAACAGCGACCACAGCACCTCGCCGCGCAGCAAGCCTTGGTAGACGCCCTCGACCTCTAACTCGCCCTGCTCGACCCGAAGCGTGGGGTACTGCGGGTTGTGGGGCCGCAGGGCGTAGGTCCTTTGGCCCAAGTGGTCCAAGTACTTGAACGTCACCTCGCTGCCACTGACGCGCAGGGCGCACATCTCCCCCGAGCGCGTGGGGTAAGCCTGCTTCTTGAACAGCACCACGTCGCCATCCTGGATGAGGTCCGCCATCGAGTCGCCTTGCACGCGCAACGCGAAGTGAGTTTCGTAAAAACCGACCAGCGGCAAGAAACTTTCGGCGTCCTGGACGGCCTCGGCCAGGGGACCCGCCGGGATGCTGCCGAGCACCGGAACGCCTGTGGCTTCCGCAGGCAGCTCGAGCTGAGGAGAGCGGCCCCGCCCACGGCTCTCGAAGTGCAGGTACCCTTTTTTCGACAGGGCTTCTAAGTGTTGCTTCAGCGACACATAGTGCATCCCGAGTTCGCGCGCGAAGGCCGACAGGTCCGGCGTCTCGCCGGTGCGGCGTTTATAGTCACGCAGTCTACTGAAAACTTTTTGCTGCATCGTCGATAGTGGTTTCATCGTTTTATCACCATTCGCCTTAATTATTAAGGTATTGTAACGACAGTGTGACGACGCTGTCAAGTGCGGTGTTGAGTAGAGCGTTCAAGGAGGGGTCGAGGACGACCGAGAGTAGAGCGAGCGGCAGCCTGTACGCCGTGCCCGAACCGGGCGAAAGATGAAGGCTCGAGGCTGGACAAAAACGCTCGTTTCGTGCTATATTATTTGTAGCAAAGGTCCCTTCCGACCCCTTCCTCAACAACCTGTTGCCTACGAAAGAGGTAATCATGCTACACACATTTGAAAACCTGGTAAGCCCCGGCGACTGCAGCGCCACCGAAATCGTGCCCGACGCCCTCGCCTTGCCGACCCGTACCCTGGAACCCAACGACGTCCTTTACGAGGCGGGCCGCGAAGCCGTATCGCTCTACATCGTGAACTTCGGCGTGCTCAAGGCGGTCGTGCCGACCTCGCTGGGCCGTGACCGTATCGCCGACCTGTACGGCACCGGCGACGTGTTGGGTTTGGCCGCTCTCGACGGCGGCGACCACGCCGAGACCGTCACCGCCGTCCACGAGGCCTGCCTTACCCCCATCGACCCACATCAAGCCATGAACGACCGCAAACTCCGCGACTACATCATGCAGAGCATGGCTAGACAGTTGCGCCGCAGCCGCGAGATGATAGACGAGGGCGAGCTGCCGGTGGGTGCCCGCGTCACCAAGGCCTTCTTGCGCCTTGCCGAGCGTTTCGGACAACCCGCCGACGACGCGCCCGGTGTCAAACTGCCCCTGGCCCTGACCCACGAAGACTTGGCCGACCTCACCGGCAGTTCGCGCGTGACCATCACCCGGATTTTGGGCGAGCTGCGCAACGGCGGCGCGCTGTCGGGCACGCGTGGCGTCTACGTCGCCGACCTCAAAGGTTTGGAGCAGGCCACCGACAACTACGTGATGCAAGTTTTATAAACACGTTGACTTGCGAAGCGGCGAGCTGCACAGCTCGCCGCTTTTTTGGTGCCGCGTCTCACGTAAACCCGGTAGCTCATAGACGCCCCACTCGCTACGGGCTGCTCTGCCAAGGTAAGACTCTGCCCGAGGTAAAACTCTGCCCAAAGTAAGACAGCGTGCCGAACCCAAACGCTGCATTTTCTATACTGAGAGTTATGTTGACGTTTACCGATACCGCCAAAGACCGCGTGCTCACCTTTTTGAGCGCCAACCGTTCCCAAGACGTCGCCGCGCTCCGCGTGGCGGGCAACCGCGCCGAGCATAAACTGTGGCTCGTCAGGGAAGAGGACAAACAGGCCGGCGACGAAGTGTTCGACGCGGGCGGCTTCGACGTTTACCTGGACGCCCTCAGCGCGCGCAACCTGGACGGCGCGACGGTCGACTTTGTCGACGACGTGATGCAGAGCGGGTTCCGCATCGTCTATCCGAGCCCCAGCTGGAACGACCCGATTTTGCAGCGGGTCCAAGACGTGCTCGACACCCGAATCAACCCCGGCATCGCCGGGCATGGGGGCAGCGTGGCCGTTGAGAAACGCGACGGCTCGACCCTGTACCTGTCGATGGGCGGCGGCTGCCAAGGCTGCTCGTCGGCCCAGCTCACCCTGCGCCAGGGCGTCGAACAGATGGTCAAGGCCGCCGTACCCGAGATTGCCCACATTGTCGACGTAACCGACCACGGCGCGGGCGAGAACCCTTACTACACCGAAGAAGCCGAAGCTTCGCCGTTGCGGTAGAGCGACCGGTGTTCAAGCGGGGTTCGTGCGGCGGAGCAAGTCCAGCAAGTACCGCCCGTAGCTGTTTTTGGCGAGAGGTTCGGCTTGTCTAGCTACGTCGTCGGCGCTTATCCAACCTTGCGTAAAGGCGATTTCTTCCAAACAGGCGATTTTGAGTCCTTGCCGTTGCTCGATGGTCTCGACAAAGTTGGCGGCCTGCAGCAGCGACTCGTGCGTACCGGTGTCGAGCCAGGCCATGCCGCGGCCCATGATTTCGACGTTGAGTTCGCCGTTCGACAAGTAGCGCTTGTTGACGTCGGTGATTTCCAGCTCGCCCCGCGGGGAGGGGGTTAAGTCTCGAGCGTACGCCACGACCCGGTTGTCGTAAAAGTAAAGCCCGGTGACGGCGTAGTTGGAGCGGGGTTGCGGGGGTTTTTCTTCGATGCTGAGCGCCCTGCCCGCGGCGTCGAACTGCACCACGCCGTAGCGCTCGGGGTCGCGCACCCAGTAGGCGAACACCACCGCGCCCGTGTCCAGCGCCACCGCCCGCTTGAGCATCCCGCTCAAGCCGTAACCGAAAAAGATGTTGTCGCCCAAAATCAAACAAACTTTGTCGGCACCGACAAAGTCCGCCCCGATAAGAAAAGCTTGCGCCAGGCCTCCGGGCTCCGCTTGTTCGGCGTAGCTCAAACCGAGCCCCCACTGTGCGCCGTCGCCGAGCAACTCGCGGAAGCGGGGCAGGTCCTGCGGCGTCGAAATCACCAGGATGTCGCGAATCCCCGCCAGCATCAGCACCGACAGCGGGTAGTAAATCATCGGCTTGTCGTAGACGGGCAACAGTTGTTTGCTGAGCGTTTGCGTCAGCGGGTACAGCCGCGTGCCCGAGCCGCCCGCCAGGATGATGCCTTTCACGGCCTCTCCACTAGACGTTCACGCCGAGCCGCTCTAACCGGTAGTCACTCTCCAAGAGGCGCTCCCACCAGTCCTGGTGCTCTAAATACCACCGAACCGTTTTGCGAAACCCGCTTTGGAACGTCTCCTGCGGCGTCCAGCCCAGCTCACGCGCTATCTTCGAGGCGTCGATGGCGTAGCGCAAGTCGTGGCCGGGCCGGTCTTCGACGAACGTTATAAGGTCGGCGTAGGGTTGGGCTCGAGGCTTGAGTTCGTCCAGCAACTCACAGATGAGTTGGACCAGATGAAGCGTCCGTACCTCGTTGTGGCCGCCGATGTTGTAGGTTTCGCCGGGCGTGCCCCTTTCGAGCACCTTGAAGATGCCGCGGGCGTGGTCCTCGACGTAGAGCCAGTCGCGGACGCTCTCGCCGGTGCCGTAGACCGGGATGGGCTCGCCCGCCAGGGCTTTCAGAATGACCACCGGGATGAGCTTTTCGGGGTACTGGTAGGGGCCGTAGTTGTTCGAGCAGTTGGTGGTCAGCACCGGCATCCCGTAGGTGTGGAACCAGGCACTCGCTAAGTGGTCCGACGCCGCTTTGCTCGCCGCGTAGGGCGAGCGGGGCGCGTAGGGCGTGGTTTCGGTGAAGAGGTCGCTACCTTCCAGGGTGCCGTAAACCTCGTCGGTGGAGACGTGCAGAAAGCGAAAAGTCGCTTTTTGTTCGGGAGAGAGCGTTTTCCAGTGGTGACGGGCGGCCTCGAGCAGCGTGTAGGTCCCAACGACGTTCGTCTGCACGAACGCGCCGGGACCGTCTATCGAGCGGTCGACGTGGGTCTCGGCGGCCAGGTGCAGCACGGCGGCGGGCCGGTAGCGCTCGAACACGCGCGCCAACGCGGCCCCGTCGCAAACGTCGACCTGCTCGAAACTGTAGCGCGGCTCGGCGCTGACGGGCTCTAAAGCCGCCAAGTTGCCCGCGTAAGTCAACTTGTCGACGTTGACGACGCGGTGGTTTGTGGCCCCTACAAGCCAGCGCACGAGCGCCGAGCCGATAAAGCCCGCGCCGCCGGTCACCAGAACGGTTTTCGTCATGGGTTCTCCTCGGCGGTGTTCTCATACACAAAACTGTTGTCCGCGTCGGCAAGGGTGGGTTGCCGCCGGTCGCGTTCCGAAAGCAGCGGCTCATTCAAACCCCAGTCGATGCCGAGCGCGGGGTCGTTCCACAGGATGCCCCGGTCGTGCTCGGGGGAGTATTCGTGGCTGATTTTGTAGCTCACCTCGGCCGTCTCGCTGCGCACCACGAAGCCGTGGGCGAAGCCGACCGGGACGAACAGCGCGTGGTGGTTCGCCCCGGACAGCGCCGCACTCACCCACCGCCCGTACGTCGGCGAGCCGCGGCGAAGGTCGACCGCCACGTCCAAAACTTCGCCCGCGACGACCCACACGAGCTTGGCGTGGGCGGCCGGGGGCAGTTGGTAGTGGAGGCCGCGGAGCGTCCCCCGCGCCGAGCGTGAGTGGTTGTCCTGCACGAACACCGTGTCGACGCCGGCTTCGCAAAAAGCGGAGCGCTTGTACGCCTCCACAAAAAAGCCCCGCGCGTCGCGCCGCACCGTCGGCTTGACGAGGACGACGTCGGGAAGGGCGAGGCGCTCGAACGTAAAACTCACGTCGCAGCCTCCGCTTGCAGCTCGGCTTTGAGCGCCCGCCAGCGCGAGGTGTCGAGCGAGATGTCGTCGGGCAAGTCAACCCCCGCGGCGCGCTTGCTGCCCCGCGCCACGTCGGGCTTGCGCCGCTGCGCCAGTTCGAACACCGACTTGCGCTTCGTAGCGATGTGGAGCGTGTCGAAGGGGACGTGCTCGAGGCTGTTGATGGCAAGCGCCACGTCGGGCGCGACGACGTCCACGTAGTCCTGCGAGGTGTAAACGTCCTCGAAAGCTGTGGGGTAAGGCCACTGCCTGGGCCGAAAACTGGTGCGGACGACGAGGTGGCGCGGCACCAGCCTCACGAGTTCTTCGGCGACGAGTTTGGAGAGCGCGTAGAAGTTCCGCACCGGGCCGAGCGGGTCGTCCTCTTTGTAACCGCCGCGGTCGCCGTAAAACACGTAGTCGGTCGAGACGTGAACCACCGCAAGGTCGCGCTCAAAAGCCGCCCGGACGAGGTTGCGGGTGCCTTCGACGTTGACGCGCCAGCACTCGGCTCGCTTCTTTTCGGCCCCGGCAACGTCCGTGAAGGCGGCGGCGTGAACGACGAGGTCGGGTCGGTAGCGGGCCAGGGCGGCGGCCACGCTGGCCGGGTCGGTGACGTCGAGGTCACGGCTCGAGGGCGCGACGACGTCGGGTAGCAGCGCGACGAGTTCGCTGCCCAAGCGCCCGCTGCCGCCGGTGAGTAAAGTAGTCACAAGGTCATCTTAAACCAAGAGAAGTACCGAGGACCGAGTCGAAAGTGCCTCAGGTCCTTTCGACTCGGTCCTCGGTGCTTTCTACGCCACCCCGACCCTCACCCCGAGCTTGCTTAGCCACTGGCGGTAGGCGATGGCTAAGCGGTCGGACTTGAGGTGCAGCTCGGCCGCTAAGTCGAGCGGGAGCTGTTCGGGACGCTGGCTGAGCATAATCCGCACGTCCTGGGCGAAGATTTTGTCCTGAAAGTCCCGAAACGTCTCGTCCGGCACCTCGAAGGCGTAGTTGCGCGACAGCAGCGCGTAGGCCGTCGTCGCGCCGCGAGTCGTCGGCGTGGCGGTGAGGAGCATCGAAAAAACGTCGCTCCCGGCGTCGTCGGTTTTTCTGAAGCGGGCGCTTAAGGGGCCTAAGATTTCGTAGACGTAGGTGTTGGTGAGGCCCTTGCCGCGGCCGTCGGGGTCGGGTTGAAAGATGTTGATGGGGCCGGAGACGAGGCGACTGCCGTGGTCGGTCACGCGGTACTCGTTGACTTCAGCGTGGCTGGGCACGCCCAGATAGCCTTCGTGAACCCACATGAGGTGCGAAACGTCCAAAAAGTTCTCTATCACCCGCGGCGCTTCGGCCCGAACCGTGTAAGGTCCGCAGATGATCGTGCGAAAGGCGGGGTCGTTTTGTTCTAAGTGAGGGGGCGGCTCACCCGCGGGTTCGCCGAGGCAGACCCAGACTATTCCGTACCGTTCCCGGCAGCGATACGTCCAGGCCCGTGCCTTGGTCGGGACGGGCGCGCCCGGTTGCGCGGGAATTGCCACGCACTGGCCGTTATCGTCGTAGCGCCAACCGTGGTAGGGGCACACGAGCGTACCGCCCTCGACCCGCCCGAGCGACAGCGCGGTGCCGCGGTGGATGCAGAGGTCGCGGAACGCCCGCAGGCCGTTCAAGCTGCGCCACAGCACGACGTCCTCACCCAGCACTTGCACCTTGACGGGTGTAGCGGTTACAGCTTCGGCGGTCGTGACGGCCAGCCACTCGTTCCTGAGGACGGGGTCGTCGAGGGGGGGAGCTGGGTGCGGGATGGGTGTCACAGGTGCCTCCAAGTCTGAGCGAAAGGGTGAATCGAATTTGCTAGAATCATACCTACATTAAGCGAAACCCCGTCCTCTTTGCACTTTGAAAGACTACAGGTCCAGCATGAAAAAGTTGCTTCGTGACACTTTGTTGTGTAGGCGTTTCCTCGAGAACGCCGTCTTGTCGTGCCTGCCGTACAGTTCCGGCGAACCCGTTGTCTTGCTCATCCTTGGCGACGTTCGTTATAGTCACTCATGTCTGAGGCCGCTCCCGCCGTCACGCCTGGAACGGCGCTGCTGGAGACGCGCAACGTCACCAAGCGGTTTCCCGGCGTGCTGGCGAACGACCGCGTGAGCTTTGCGGTGCGCGGGGGCGAGGTTCACGCGCTCCTGGGCGAAAACGGGGCGGGCAAAACAACGCTCATGAACATCCTTTACGGGCTCTACCAGCCCGACGCGGGCGAGGTCTTTTTGGGGGGTGAGCGCGTGACGCTGCGCTCGCCGAAAGACGCGCTGGCGCGCGGCGTCGGACTCGTCGCGCAGCACTTCCACCTGGCGCGGCGACACACCGTCGCGGAGAACGTCGGGCTGGGCTTGGCGAGCGTGCCGTTCTGGTTCCCGGTCAAAAAGTTGAGCGCCCGCATTCTCGAGCTGGGCCGCAAGTACGGGCTCACCGTCGACCCGCACGCTCGGGTGTGGCAGCTCTCGCCCGGCGAGCAGCAGCGGGTCGAAATCCTCAAGGCGCTGCTCCAGGGCGCGAAGATTCTTATTTTGGACGAGCCGACGAGCGTGCTCACGCCGCAAGAAGCTGAGGGTTTGTTCGCAGTGTTGCGCCGCATGAAAACTGAGGGCGAGGCGGTCGTGTTCATCAGCCACAAGCTCGACGAGGTGATGAGCATAGCCGACCGCGTCACGGTTTTGCGTAAAGGCGCGGTGGTGGGCAGTTTGAACGTTGCCGAGGCGACGCCGGGCGGTTTGGCCCAAATGATGATGGGCCGCAAGGTGACGCCGTTGCGGGCCAAAAGCGCGCCCGGCTCCGAGCGCGTCGTGCTTTCGCTAGACGGGGTGAGCGTCAAGGGCGACCGCGGGGTGGAGGCGCTCAGCAACGTGTCGCTGGACGTTTATGAAGGCGAAATCGTGGGCGTGGCCGGGGTCGCGGGCAACGGGCAAGGGGAACTCATCGAAACCCTGACCGGGCTGCGGCGGGCGGCGGGGGGCCGGGTCACGCTTGCCGGGCGGGACGTGACCACGCTCGGCGCGAAAGAGGTGTTCGAGGCGGGCGTGGCGCACATCCCCGAAGACCGCAACCACGTGGGCATCGTGCCATCGTTGTCGGTCGCCGAAAACGCTGTGCTGCGGCAGTACCGCTACCCGCCTTTCGCCAAGGGCGCGCTCCTCGACTGGCGGGCGGTGCGGGCGTTCGCCGACGCCTCGGTCAAAGACTACGAGGTGGCGACGCCGTCCACAGCCACACCCGCGCGGTTGCTCTCGGGCGGCAACGTGCAAAAACTCATCCTGGCGAGGGAACTCTCCGGCGCTCCTAAGCTCGTCGTCGCGGCCCACCCGACCTACGGCCTCGACGTGAGCGCGGCGGCTTTAACGCACAACCTCTTGTTGCAACAGCGCGAGCGGGGCGCGGGCGTGCTGCTCGTTTCGGAAGACCTGGACGAACTCCTCAAGCTGGCCGACCGGATTGTGGTGCTCTTTGCGGGTCGGGTGATGGGCGTTCTGGACGCGGCCACGGCCGACCGGGAGCGTTTAGGCTTGCTGATGGCGGGCGTCGCGGCCGAGGACGCTTCAACCAAGGAGGATGCTTCAACCAAGGGGGTCGCCGCGTGACGGGTTGGCGGCTCGAGCCCAGAGCCAACCCCTCGGGCACGCTCGTCTTTTTGGTCTCGCTCGGGGCGGTCGCGCTGGCGCTCGTGTTGACGGGCTTTTTGTTCATGGCCTTCGGCGTCAATCCGCTGACCGCTTACGGCGTCATCTTGGACAAAACCGTGTTCGACTTTCGCGGTTTTACCGAAGTGCTGCGCAAGTCGGTGCCGCTGATGCTGGCGGGCGTCGGCCTCGTTTTGGCGTTCCGGGCGCAGTTTTGGAACATTGGCGCGGAAGGGCAGATTTTGGCGGGGGCGACGGCCGCCTCGGGGGTGGCGCTGTTCGTGCCGCTGCCCCCGGCAATCATGCTGCCGACGCTGTTTTTGGTGGGCTTCGTCGCGGGCGGCTTGTGGGGCTTTCTGCCCGCCATCCTCAAGGTCAAGCTCGGGGTGAACGAAATCATCACCACGCTGATGATGAACTACATCGCCTTATACCTGGTCCGCTGGCTCATCAACGGGCCGTGGAAGGGGCAGAGCACGACCGGGTTTTCCTACAGCGACAAGTTCGACCGGGCCTACTGGCTGCCGACCTTGGGCACCACGCGGCTGCACTGGCCGACGCTGCTGCTGGCCCTGGGCTTGGCGCTGTTCGTGGCCTTTTTACTCGCCCGGATGCGGCTCGGCTTCGAAATTCGCGTGCTGGGGGAGAGCGCGAGCGCGGCGCGGTATGCAGGGATAGACTTCGTCAAGACGACGCTGTTTCTCGTCTTGTTCTCGGCGGGCGCGGCGGGCCTGGCGGGCGTCGGCGAGGTGATGGGCATTCACCACCGACTTATCGAGCCGGACAGCATTTCGCTCGGTTACGGGTACACGGCCATCATCGTGGCGCTGCTGGCGCGGGGTAGCCCGCTGGCGGCGCTGCTCAGTGCGCTCTTTTTGGGTCTGGTTTTCGCCAGCGGCGATGTGATGCGGGCCTCGCTCGGCGTACCCGCGCAGATGACGGGATTGGTCAACGGACTCGTACTGCTCTGCCTCATCGGCAGCGAGCCGCTGCTGCGCTACCGGCTGGTGCGGGCACCCGCGCCCGGTCAAGCCGAACCCCAATCCGAAGCGGAGGCTGTGTAATGGACCTGGGAGTAATGGACCTGGGAATGGTGACGTCGACGATGGCTCGAGCCCTCGCCTTCAGCACGCCTCTTTTGTGGGCGGCTTTAGGCGAAATCTACGCGGAGCGCGCGGGCGTGGTGAACCTGGGCGTCGAAGGGATGATGATTCTCGGCGCGGTCACGGGCTTCATCGTCGGGCAAACGACGGGCGAGCCGTATGTCGCGCTCCTGGCGGCGGCGGGTGTGGGCGCTCTGGCGGCACTCCTGCACGCATTTGTCTCGATCACGTTGCGCGCCAACCAGTACGTGTCGGGTTTGGCGATTACCATCTTCGGCCTCGGGTTGTCGGGGCTGTTGGGGCGCAACTACGTGGGGACGCCGCTGGCGCAGCCCATGACCAAGGTCACCGTGCCCCTCCTGTCCGACACCCCCCTGCTCGGTCCCGCTCTGTTCACCGACCAGCACCTGCTGACCTACCTGGGCCTGCTCACGGCGCTCATCCTCTGGTTCGTGCTCTACTACACGCGGCTCGGCCTGAAACTTCGCAGCGTGGGCGAGTCGCCCGCAGCGGCGGACGTGGCCGGGGTGAACGTGGCGAAGGTTCGTTATTCAGCCGTCGTTTTCGGCGGCGTCATGGCGGGTGTGGCCGGCGCTTACCTGTCCCTCGCCTACCGCCCTTCCTGGGGCGAAAGCATGACCGACGGCATGGGCTGGATTGCCCTGGCCCTGGCGATTTTCGCCCTTTGGGACCCGCTGCGGGCGGTCGGGGCGGCGTTTTTGTTCGGCGCTTTTTTTACGCTGCGCTTCCGGCTCCAGGCCTACTTTCCACCCGAACTGTTGACGCTCATGCCCTACGTTTTTACGATTCTGGCCCTCGTTTTTGTCGCCTTGAGCAAAGGAGGCCGCGCCTTCGGCGCGCCCGAGGCCCTGGGCCGAGCTTACCGCCGGGGCGAACGTTAAGCTAAGCATCACGCCGCGCAAAGGCGGCTCATGCACCTCTTTGAGAAAAGAATTTGATAAGAGGATTTTTGGGAGGTTACACATGCGGAATTGGCGAGTTTTTTGGATAGGCGTCCTCTTTTTGTTCGGCACCGCCTTGGCGCAGGACGAGCCCCTCAAGGTCGGCTTTATCTACGTCGGGCCGGTCGGTGACGCGGGTTGGACCTACGCGCACGACCTGGGGCGCGTCGCCACCGAGGCAGCGTTGCCCGGCCTCGAGACGGTTATCGTCGAGTCCGTCGCCGAGGCCGACGTCGAGTCGTTTATCGACCAACTCGTCGCCGACGGGGCCAACGTCATCTTTACGACGAGCTTCGGTTACGGTGACGGAACGCTGGCCGCCGCCGAACGCTACCCGGACGTGATTTTCGGGCACGCGACCGGAATAGAGCGCGCCCCCAACGTGATGACCTACATCGCCGAACTCTACCAGCCCTACTACGTCAACGGCCTCATCGCCGGGGCCCTCACCGAGTCGAACCGGATAGGCTACGTCGCGGCGTTTCCCATCCCCGAAGTCAAGCGCCACATCGACGCCTTCGCGCTCGGGGTAAAAGAGGTCAACCCGGACGCCACCGTCGAGGTGCGGTGGCTCAACGCCTGGTTCGACCCGGCCGGCGCTAAAGAAGCGACCGAGGCCTTGATGTCGGACGGCGCGGACGTGTTCGCCTTTACCGAGGACACGCCCACCGTCATCCAGACCGCCGCCGAGCAAGGTTACCCGAGCTTTTCACACTACGCCTCGATGCTCGAGTTTTCACCCGACACCGTGGCTTCGGGCCAACTGTCCGAGTGGGAAGCCATCTACACCGACTTTCTGTCCAAAGTGCTCGACGGCACCTACGACAGCACCAACTTGGAAGACGTCGACTACGTCTGGCGCTTGGGCGAAGGGGCGGTCGAGGCCGGGGCGGAGTCGGGTATGCCCATCAACCCGGTTTACGAAGAAGCGCTCAGGGCCAAAACGGTCACCGACCCCGAACTCGGCGAAATTTCAGTTTACGACCTCGTGTTGAAGCGTATCGAGCAGATGTCGACGACGGAGCCCGCCTTCGAGCCCTTCACCGGCCCCATCGCGGATTGCGCCGGCAACGAGATTTTGGCCGAGGGCCAACAAGCCACCATCCCCGAACTGTTCAGCCTGCAGTGGGCGGCCGAGAACGTCCGCGGCCCCTGGTCGGGCGGGCCGGGCTACGACGAGTGTAATTAGGATAAAATATAAAGTCTGCAACGAAGAAAAAGGCTTGAGGTTTTTTCTCCTCAGGCCTTTTTGTCGTTCTGAACGAATGCGAAGAATCTCTGGGCGGTGCGGTGAAAACAAGATTTTTTCACTTCGCTGCGCTCCGTTCAGCACGGGACGAATAAGGTGCTATCCTGACCAGGGTATGAAAGTCCGCGTCGCCTCGGCCGGGACGGGTAAAACGACGAGCCTCGTGCTGCGCTATTTGGAACTCGTCGCCCAAGGCACGCCGTTGCGCCGCGTCGCCGGGGTGACCTTCACGCGGACCGCCGCCGACGAGTTGCGCCAGCGGGTCGGCGCGGGCGTACGGGACATGCTTACCAGCGGGGCTTACCTGCACGTAAAGATGCTCGAGCCCCAAAGACCCCTGTTCGAAGAAGCGCAGCGCGAACTCGGCGGCGCAACGCTCACCACCATCCACGGCTTTATGACCGAGGCGCTGCGCCTGGGCGCGCCGACGATGGGCCTCGACCCCGGCTTCAAAACCCTCGGCGAGTGGGAAGCGCAGGCGCTGTTCGAGGAAGAACTCAACTCGCTCCTCTACCTGGCGAGTTCCCCTGAGCACGGCCTGTACGCGGCGCGCGAGCACCTCGGCGACGACACGCGCGTCCTCCTTCTCACCCTGTTCAAACAGCGCTCGCTCACCGAGCGCTACGCGTCCGACGAGCACTCCACACACCGCGCGCTGCAAAGCTTGTTCGACGCCGTTTACAAACGCTTCGAGCTGCGCCTCGGCGCGGCGTTGCTGCCGCCGAGCGAAATTGAACGCCGCGCCCTGAAGCTCGTGCGGACGCCCAAGGCCTTGGCACGGCTCGCGGGGCGGTACCAGACGGTGTTGGTGGACGAGTTTCAAGACGTAAACCCGTTGCAGGGCGCGTTTTTCGAGGCCTTGGAGCAAGGCGGATTGAACTTGGAAGTCGTCGGCGACCCCAAGCAGTCCATTTACGGCTTTCGCAACGCCGACGTGGGCGTGTTTCGCCGCGCGCTTGAAACGGGGGAGAGGCTCGAGCCCCTCACCCACACCCGCCGCCACGCGCCGCTGCTGGCTAGATTCCTCAACCACCTGACCGCGACGCTCGCCGCGCAAGGCATGGGTTTTGGTGAGGGTGAAGCGCCGCCGGTCGAGACCAGCGGCGAGCAAGAAGGAGCGCAGGGCCGCGTCGAACTGCACTGGGTTTGTGGCGACGCGCCCGTCCAGGACCTGCGCGCGCACGAGGCGCAAGTGCTGGTGGCGCGGCTACAGGCGCTCCACGCGCGCGGCCACAGCTACAGCGACATGGCGGTGCTGGCCCGCGCCTACGCCGGGCTCGCGCAGGTCGAAACCGCGCTGCTGGCGGCAGGGTTGCCCTACGTTTTGTTGCAAGGCCGCGGTTACTACGCGCGTCTGGAGGTGCGCGACCTGTACCACGCGCTCCGCGTCGGGGTGGAGCCCGTCGGCCTCAGTTTGGGGGTGTGGTTGCGTGGGCCGTTCGGACAGTTGGGTTTGGCGGAGGTCGACGCGGTTTTGAAAGCCGACGCGCCCTTGGACACCCTCAAGCAACACCATCCCGACGTGTTCGAACGCCTCGAGCTTACTGCCCAGCAGGTGCGCGGCACGCCGCTGGCGGCGCTGAAGTTCCTCATCCGCGAGCCCTTTATCGGCGGCAAGCGCTACGTGGACTTTTTGGAGACCCGCGCTCGCGAAAACGTCGACGCGCTGCTGTTCACCGTCGCGCAAGCGCCGCCGGGCGACCTCGAACTGCTGTTGGAACGCCTCGACCTGCTGTCGCGCCAGGGCGACGCGGGCGACGTGCCGCAGAGCGGCGAGGGCGTGCAACTCCTCACCATCCACCGAGCGAAGGGGCTCGAGTGGCCGGTCGTCGCCCTGTACGACCTCAACCGCACCACCTACCACCCGCCCCAAAAGGTCTACGTCCACCCGCAGACCGGGCACCTCTGCTGCGAAAACACCGACACTTTCGAGCCCACCCGCGACGCCCTGAAAGCGCGCGAGGAGGACGAGGCTTACCGACTTCTCTACGTCGCCGCCAGCCGCCCCAAAAACGTCCTGCTGATGACCGGCAGTGTAAAAGGGGGCAAGTGCGAGGGCTTCGCTAAAGCCCTCGAGGCCATGAACTTAGGCCCCGGCAGCAAGGCCTACCGGCGCGACGACTTCGTGCTGCAAACGCACGCCTTCGCGCCGGTGGCGGCGACCTCAAACCTCAGTCCACAGCCCTCGAACGTCACGCCCGCGCCCTACATCGACCGCCGCTTCCGACTCCACGAGCACCCGCCGGTGAGTTCGCCGTCGCGCCTCAAACGTGAAGGCCTCGAGCACGAACCCCTCCCCTTCAGCGACCCTGACGAGGGCGAGCGCCTGCCCGGCCGCGCCGCTACCGTGGGCACCCTACTTCACTACGCCGTCAGCCAGAACTGGCACGCCGACAACCCCACGCACCTCCAAAACCTTCGCGCCCAGGAGGTCATGTTTCCGTTCACGCCGCCGGAACAAGACGACATCTTGCAAGAGGTCACGGCGCTCCTGCACAACTACGAACAGCTCCTCGGCCACGGGATTGCCGGCTTGAATGAACGCAGCCACGACTATCCCGAACTCGGCATGGCGCTGCCCGTCGGCGCGACCGTGTGGCAGGGCGTCATCGACCGGCTGTACTGCGCGCATGGTGTTTGGTACTTGGAGGACTACAAAACCGACCAGGAGATTGTGCCGGAGAAGTACCACTTTCAGTTGGCCGTCTACCTGCGGGCGATAGAAGAGGTTCGGGGCGTGGTGCCGGAGGTGCGGCTGGTGTTTTTGCGGGAGAAGGTCGTCTACCCGGTTGCCCACGAAGATTTGCGGGCGGCTTTGGAGGGGCAGTTCTCGGGTTCGGTCACCCCTTCAGTAGCGAAGGCTCACTCAACGACGCGGTAACAAGTTCTCTTCGGGCAGGATGAAAAAGTTCGTCCTAGACTCGGGGTTCTCGAGAAAGCTGTCGATACACGTTTGCAGCGCCTGTTCGGAGCTGGGCAGGATAAAAAACTTCTTATCGGGGTCGGGCAAAATCATGGGCATGGGAAAATAGAGGTGTTTGTCGGGCGTCAAGTAATCTCGTTCAGCTGTCCGCTCACCAGAACAAAAAGCTTTGGCTTCATTCAAGTGCAGCAGTCTAAGTTGGGCTTGCTGAAGCTCGAGAAGTGAGGTGTCGACGGCGAGAAATGAAAACACTGCGCGGCTAATCGCTTCGGCCAACTGCTCTTGGTAGGCGTCGGTCTCGAGCTTGGCACCCTCAACGGGGTTCGTCACAAAGCCGAGTTCTATCATGGCCGCGGGTACTGGAGCGTCCGAGAGAACAGCAAAGGAGTTGCGTTGAACCCCACGGTCCCGCGCGCCGGTTTGCTGCACGAGTTCAGCTTGTAGGTTGTGAGCCAGGTCAAGCGTATTCTGCTCGAGGTCGTCAGAAGCAAACTCACTTGCAACCCAAGTTGTAATACCTTGAGGTTGTGGGGTCTCGGCAGCACCCGCATGTATTGAGACAAAAGCGTCCGTCTCAGGCGTAATCTTAGACTTCCTCGCGTTGATGTCTTCACGTAGCGTTCCAGCGAGTGCCGTGTTGGTGTCTCGAGTCATAACGACCTTGACGCCTTTCGCTTTGAGGCGTGCCTCGACCTTTTTGGCAACCGCCAACACCACCTCCGCCTCGTTCGCATACCCTTCCCCGCCCTCGAATGCCCCGCCGTGGCCCGCGTCGATGACGACCTCGAGCCTCTGCAAGGTTCCAATCTGTGCAAAGGTGAGGGCGGGCAGCAAACTTCCCGACAGCAGCAGTACCCCGACGAGCAGCGCCACATAGCCGGGTTTCACGAACACTTCGCGCTCTGCCAGCAGCGCCTCGACGCGGCGCGAGAGGTGCGTTCGACCCACCATCCCGACTGCGATGAGGGGGGAGTGCGTTTTGCGGCGCGTCAGGTCGAGCAGGCTTTGCGCCAAACTGAGCGGGTCGCGGGTTATCCGAACCGCGTGGGCGTCGCAAATTTCTTCACTGGCACCGCGCCAGGCGCGCAGCGCGACGAAGTTGAGGGGTTGGAACGCGAGCAGGTGGCTCAGGAGCGACAAGCCGATGTTCCAGAGCGGGTCGCGGCGGCGCAGGTGCGCGACTTCGTGGGTTAGGACGGCCCGCAGGCTCGAGCTTCTAAACCCCCGCGGCAAGACGACGGTGCGCCGCCCCACCGCGAGCGGCACGGTCAACAGGCCGGACTCTAGCAGGCGTATCCGGCGAAAAGGCTCGAGCCGCGCCGCCTCAACGTCGACAGACGAACTGTGAGCTAAAACGCGCCGCAGCGCGAAACCGGCTTGGCCGAACCGAACCAGCGTCAAGACGCTCGTCGCCCCGAACAGCAGGACGGCGAGAGCGTCCCAGGGAAAAGGTGGCGTTGCGGAGGGTCGCGCCGCGAACACTTCGGAGACGAGAGAGGTGTTGGGAGAAGGGGGCGAAAAACGTTCCGGTACAGCCGCCGGGTCAGGCGTGCTCGTTACTGAGGCAGCCTCTGCTTTTGAAATCTCGGTTGTCATTTCCCCAGTGGGGATGACCATAACGCCCGCCAGCGGTTGCAGGGTCGCGGTGACGAGGCCCGCGACGAGGGCAGTGCGCAACAGCGCGTCGCGCACGCAAGCGCGGCGCAAACCGGGCAGCCGCACCGCGAGCAGCGTCGCTCCGAGAAGGGAGGTGCTGTGCAACAGGTAAGTCGCCAGCCACTCAGCCATCGGCTTTTCTCTCGTCTAGCAAGGCTTGCAACCGCGCAATTTCCTCTTCGCTCGTCGTCTCCGGCGCGAGGGCCGTGGCGACGAGTCGGAGGGCCGAGCCGCCGAACACCCGGCTGACGAGGTCCTGGACGGCGTCGCGTTCGACCTCTTCTTGGGTCAGGCGTGCGTGGTAGACGTGGGTGCGGTTTTTTTCGTCGCGCGAAACATAGCCTTTCTCGAGCATCCCTTGCAGGTTGGTCTGCAGCGAGGTATAGGCGGGTTTGGGCGTATCGGGAAAGGCGTCCAACAAATCTCGAATGGGGGAGGGGCCGTGTTCCCACAAAAGTTGCAGCAACAGCAACTCGCGTTCGGTCGGGCCGGGGTGCGGGGGTCTCGCCATGTTCGTCTCCTCTGGCCCCAGTTTATACGAGTTAACTCGGAGTTGTCAACGGGTTAACTAGGAGGTCGTTCAAGCTTTTCGGCTGGGTTGGGAGTTTAGAGGGTCCGGTTGGGGCTGGGCGGCGACTCGAGCGTGCCAACACCCTCGTGTTAGGCCATGTCTGCAAATCTCGGTTTGGTGGCTATCGGCCTGTAAAAATTGAGGCTCGAGCTTAGCAAAAGACAAAAATCAGTGTGGCGATTGGCTCGAGCGGACCGGACGTTCCGACTCGTTAAGAGCTGTTTCTCAAGCCGCCGCCGCTTCTCGATTTTGGCTCAAGTACCTATAAGCTTCCGCTGCAGGGAGGGGTTTGGAGAGGTAGTAGCCTTGCGCGTAGTCGCAGCCCAGGTCGCGCAGACAGGCCAACTGCTGGGCCGTCTCGACGCCCTCGGCGGTCACTTTCATGTCCAGGCTGTGCGCCATCGCGATGAGCGAACGGACCAGCTCGGCCCCTTTGGGGTCGTTCAGGCGCGTCACGAACGAGCGGTCTATCTTGAGGCCGTCGGCCTTGAAACGCTGCAGGTACGATAAAGACGAGTAACCGGTGCCGAAGTCGTCGATGTGGAGGTTCATGCCCGCCTCGCACAGTTTGGCTAGGGTCAGCTGGGTGTGGGTGGTGTCGTTCATGAGCACGGTCTCGGTGATTTCGATGTTGAGCCGCTCGGGCGCGAAGCCCGTCGCGCCGAAAATGCCGCGCAGTTGGCCGTGCAGGTCGACGGTCGCGAAGTGCCGCCCGGAAAAGTTGACGCTCAGCTCGAGCGCGTCCGCGCCCGGCAGCGCCGCGCCCCAGCGCCCCAGTTGGCCGCAAGCTTCCTGCACCACCCACATGTCGAGCGCGGTGATCATCCCGGTGTCTTCGGCGATGGGCACGAACTCGCCCGGCGGCAAAAAACCCCGCGTCGGGTGGTTCCACCTAACAAGCGTTTCCAAACCGACGGGTTTTAAACTGCTCAGCGCGACGATGGGCTGGTAGTGTACGGCGAGTTCCCCGCGCTCGACGGCGAAGCGCAGGTCGGACTCCAAGGTCATGCGGTTTACCACTTCGGCGTGCAGGGCGCTGTCGAAGACCGCGTGCTGGCCTTTGCCCTCGCGCTTGGCGCGGTACATGGCGATGTCGGCGTCGCGCAGCACCTCTTCGGCCGTCGCGTAGCCGCGAATGTCGTAGACGAGGCCGATGCTGGCCGAGACGTGTAAAGAGTAGTCCAGCACCCGAAAAGGCTGGTTCAAACTCGTCTGCAGCCTGCGCGCGACGCCGAGCACCTGCTCGAGCGACGCCGCGCCCGGCACCAGCACGGTGAACTCGTCGCCGCCCAGCCGGGCGACGAGTTCGCTCAGGCGCAGCTCGTTTTTCAAACGCCGCGCCAGGGCGATGAGCAGTTCGTCGCCGACGGTGTGACCCAGGCTGTCGTTGATGAGTTTGAAGCCGTCGAAGTCCAAAAACAGCACCGCGTGGGTTTGCTGCGAGTCGAGCGCGCGGCGCAGACTGTCGATGAGGTGGGTGCGGTTGGGCAGGCCGGTCAGGGCGTCGTGCAGCGAGTCGTAAAGGAGTTTTTCGTTGAGGCGCTCGAGCTTGTCCGCGTGGGTGCGCATCTGGTCTTGCAAGTTGACGTGGACCTGCTCGCGCGCCTCTTTGGCACGCTTTTTGTCGGTCACGTCACTAAAGTAGAGGTGTAAGTCCTCGCCGGGGACGAGCCGCCAGCCCAACCAGCGCCCTGAAGCTGCGTGGAACTGGTCGACTTCGGTTGCCGAGCGCGTTTGCGTCGCGCGCTTTACGGCGTGGTAGAGCGCGCCGCCTTCAAAGCTCGGCAGCGCCTTCCACAACGAGGTCTCGAGCACTTCTTCGCGGTCCAAGCCCAACAGCTGTTCAGCGCGCGCGTTGATGTACACCACTTCGCAGCCCGCGCGCAAACTCAAAAACGCTTCAGACATGGCTTCCAAGATGTCGTTCGTCGCACTTTGCAAAGCCCACGCCTCCAAGACCCCGAGTGTAGGCCGCGCGCTCTTACAAAAACCTCACTCGGCGGTCCGCTGTCCCCTGCCCGGCACCCGGCCCATCGTAAAACGGCGGTCGGAGGAGTCTTGGTGACAAATGTGACTCGTCTCATGCCCGAGGTCGCCGGGTCCGGGTTAGGCTCTGGTTCGGTGTCTGACTCAGCCCGGCTCGAGGGGCCGGACGAGCGTCCTGAGCGGGACTTCGTGCGTTTTGTGCGAGGACAATTGTCCCAGCGCCGCGCTGCCGCACTTGTGTTACATTGATAGCGTTCAAAGGTGTGGACGGTGAGGCCCTGGGTCAGGGCAGCACCGCGTGCTTCAAACCGCGGTCGAAGTCGCTGCTACCACGTCTGGGAGGTGGGTTAATATAAGTGTCCAAGATTTAGCTCTGCGGTGCGCGTCACCGTGTGGGGGTAGCTGATGCCGCAGTATTTTCCGCCCAACTCCAACGCTTTCGCCAAGTGGCTCGTTTGGGGAGGTCTCGTTTTCACGGCGCTGCTCGTCACCTCGCTGACCGTCTACGCGCGCACCTCGAACAACCGGGTCAAGGTGCCCGTGGTGCAGCCGGTGGCGTTTTCGCACCAACTTCACAACGGCCAGATGGGCATCGACTGCCGCTACTGCCATACCTCGGTCGAGGTCGCGGCCAGCGCCAACGTGCCGCCGACCGAAGTGTGTATGTCCTGCCACTCGCAGATTCGCGTGGGTTCGCCGCAACTGGAAGCGGTCTACGCCAGCTGGGGCCGGCTCGACACTGACGGCGACGGCACGGGCGACACGCTGCGCCTGCCGAACCAGCCCGGCGCGGGTCCGCCGATTGCCTGGAACCGGGTCCACGACCTGGCCGACTTTGTCTACTACAACCACAGCGCCCACATCAACAAGGGCATCGGTTGCAGCTACTGTCACGGCCGCATCAACCAAATGGTCGGCATCTGGAAAAACCAACCCCTGACGATGGGCTGGTGTCTGGAATGTCACCGCGACCCGGCGAGTTACGTCCGCCCGCGCGAGGAGGTCTTCAACATGGACTACGAGTACCCCGAGAACCAAGACGAACTCGGGCCGGCGCTCGTCGAGGCTTACCACATCAACACCGAAAAGTTGCCGCAGTGCTCGACGTGCCACCGATGAGCGAAGGGGCGCACGGCGCAGCCGGAACAGACGTGAATGGCAAAGGAATGACTGATTCACCGAACGACCTGAGCATTAAAAATATCCGCAAACGGCTTGCCACTGCGCAGGGTAAGGCCTACTGGCAGAACTTGGACGACCTCGCCGACACCGACGAGTTTCGCGCTTTTATGAACCAGGAGTTCCCGCGCGAGGCGGCGCCTTTAGAGAGTTCGCTCGACCGGCGGGACTTCTTGAAGCTGTTGGGCGCGTCGCTGGCGATGGCGGGCCTGACCTCGTGCGTGCGGCCGGTCAAGCCACACGAAAAAATCGTGCCTTACGTGCAGGCGCCCGAAGAAATCATTCCCGGCAAACCGCTCTTCTACGCGACCGCCGTCACCCAAGGGGGTTACGCCCTGGGCCTGCTGGCTGAAAGTCACATGGGCCGACCCACCAAAGTCGAAGGCAACCCCGACCACCCGGCGAGCCTCGGCGCGACCGACGCGACGACGCAGGCGACCGTGCTGTCGCTCTACGACCCGGACCGTTCGCAAACCCTGCTCGACGCCGGTTTGAACGTCAACTGGGCAGACTTGGCAGCCTCCTTGAGTGCCCGCTTGCAAGCGGACGGCAGCGGCTTTCGAATTCTTACCGAAACTGTCACCTCACCGACCCTGGCGCAGCAGTTGAACACGCTGCTGACGAGCTATCCCGGCGCGCGCTGGCACCAGTACGACCCCATGCACGGCGACGGCGCGTTCGAGGGTGCACAATTCGCCTTCGGCCAGCCCGTGCAAACCGTCTACGACTTTACCCGGGCCGACGTGGTGTTGTCGCTCGGCGCGGACTTTACCGGCACGGGCGCGGGCAAACTGCGCTACCAGCGCGACTTTTCGCGCCGTCGCCGGGCGCTTGTCGCCGAAGACAGCATGAACCGCTTGTACTTAGTCGAGAGCACGCCAAGCGTCACCAGCACGGTCGCCGACCACCGTTTGGCGTTGCGCCCCTCGGACCTCGAGGCTTTCGCGCGCACCGTCGCCGCGGAACTGGGTGTCGCCGGGGTTGCGGGTGGCGCGGTTGAGAGCGAACTTGCCGAGGCTTTCCTGGGGGCGCTGCTGAGCGACTTGCGCGCCTCTCAGGGCCGCAGCCTCGTCGTCGCGGGGGACGACCAGCCGGGCGCGGTCCACGCCCTTGCCCACGCCCTCAACGCCGCCCTCGGCAACGTCGGAACGACGGTGTTTTACGCCGAGCCGGTCGAGGTCAACCCGACTAACCACCTGCAATCTCTGAGCGAACTCGTCGCGGACATCGACGCGGGCAACGTCGAAACGCTCCTCATCTTGGGCGGCAACCCGGTCTACACCGCGCCTGCCGACCTAAACTTCGCCGAGGCGCTGGCCCAGGTGCCTGCAAGTGTGCACCTGAGCGAACACTTCGACGAGACCTCGGCCGTGGCGAGCCAGCACGTGCCGAAAGCGCACTACCTGGAAACCTGGAGCGACGCGCGCGCCTTCGACGGCACCGTGACCATCATGCAGCCGCTCATCTCACCCTTTTACGGCGGCAAGTCCGAGCACGAGGTGGTAGCCGCCGTGCTCGGCGAGACCGACGCCAGCGGTTACGACCTCGTGCGCAGCTACTGGCAGGCCCGCGTCGAGGGCGACTTCGACAGCTTCTGGCGGCAGACGGTGTACGCGGGCGTGGTCGCGGGCAGCGCGGCCGCCCCGGTGACCCCGACGCTGGCGCTGAACCTGCCCGCCCCGGTGCCGGCGGGCGAAGGCCTCGAGCTGGTCTTTCAGCTCGACCCGAGCATCTTAGACGGCCGCTACGCCAACAACGGCTGGCTGCAAGAACTCCCCAAACCGCTCACCAAAATCACCTGGGACAACGCGGCCTTTTTGTCACCGGCGACCGCCGAAGCGCTCGACGTCACCAACAACGACCTGGTGAGTTTAAGGGTCGGCGAGCGCGAAGTGGTGGCCCCGGTCTGGGTGTTGCCCGGTCAGGCGGCGGCTACGGTGACGGTTCACCTGGGCTTCGGCCGCGAGTTGGCGGGCCGCGTCGGCAGCGAGGTCGGCTTCGACGCCTACCGGCTGCGCACCACCGACAACCCGTCCTCGAGCGTAACCGTCACCAAGGTGCCGGGTCGCCACAAGCTCGTCACCACCCAGCAGTATTTTCTTTACGACGGTACCACCGAGCGCCGCCACTTAGTACGGCACGGTACGTTAGAAGAGTTCCGTCATCACCCGGAACACCCCGAATTCGTCCACCCGGTCGAGCACGCCGAGAGCGACCTCTACCCCGACTTCGAGTACGACACCTACGCCTGGGGCATGGTCATCGACATGAACGTGTGCACCGGCTGCAACGCCTGCGTGACCGCCTGCCAGGCTGAAAACAACATCCCCATCGTCGGCAAAAAGCAGGTCGACATCGGGCGGGCCATGCACTGGATTCGCGTCGACACCTACTACGGCGGCGACCTCGACAACCCGGACTACTACATCCAGCCGGTCACCTGTATGCACTGCGAAAAAGCGCCCTGCGAACCGGTGTGCCCCTTCGGCGCGACCGTCCACGACAACGAAGGTTTGAACGTGATGGTTTACAACCGCTGCGGCGGCACGCGCTACTGCTCGAACAACTGCCCCTACAAGGTGCGCCGCTTCAACTACTTGCAGTACGCCGAGTTGGAGAGCCGCGCGACCGAGTTGTCGCTCGCGATGAACCCGGACGTGACGGTGCGCTCGAGGGGCGTCATGGAAAAGTGCACCTACTGCACCCAGCGCATCCAGCAAGCCTACATCGTCGCCGAAAACGAAAACCGCCGCATCCGCGACGGCGAGATTTTCACGGCTTGTCAGGCGGCCTGCCCGTCGGAAGCCATCGTTTTCGGCGACATCGGCGACGCGAACAGTCTCGTGACGCGCTTTAAGGCGTCGCCGCTCAACTACGCGCTGCTCTCGGAACTCAACACCGTGCCGCGCACGACCTACTTGGCGAAACTCACCAATCCCAACCCGGCCTTGGCCGCAGAAGAGGGGGCAATCTGATGGCAGTCCTCCGTCGACCCGGGGGCGGACGCCCCGAAACGAACCGCGTCATCGCTCGAGGCCAAACGTACGGCACCATCGACGACACCATCAGCGTGCCCGTCGAAGAAAACCCGCTGCGCACGCCGCTGTGGTGGTGGCTGGGCTTCGGCATGTCAGGCGCGCTGCTCACGCTTTACTTAGTCAGCGTGGTCATGCTCATCACCACGGGCGTCGGGATTTTCGGCAACAACCAACCCGTCGCCTGGGCGTTCCCTATCATCAACTTCGTGTGGTGGATAGGCATCGGGCACGCGGGTACGCTCATCTCGGCGGCGCTGCTGCTCTTTCGGCAACCCTGGCGCACCTCCATCAACCGCGCGGCTGAAGCCATGACGATTTTCGCGGTCGTGTGCGCGGGGCTTTACCCGATTTTGCACCTGGGCCGGCAGTGGGTGTTTTACTGGCTGCTGCCCTACCCGAACACCTTTGGGCTGTGGCCGCAGTTCCGCAGCCCGCTCGACTGGGACTTGTTCGCCATTTCGACCTACGCGACCGTGTCGATTCTGTTCTGGTACATCGGCCTGGTGCCTGACTTCGCCACGCTACGCGACCGGGCGCGCAACACCTTTATGCGCTGGTTTTACGCCATTCTGAGCCTCGGCTGGAACGGCTCGGCCAAGGCTTGGCAGCGTTACCAGCGGGCTTACCTCATCCTGGCCGCCCTGTCGTTCCCGCTCGTCTTGTCGGTCCACTCGACCATCGGTATGGACTTCGCGGTGGCGCAGGTGCCGGGATGGAACAACACCATCGTGCCGCCTTACTTCGTCGCCGGGGCGGTGTTCGCCGGGTTTGCGATGGTGCTCATCCTCGCCATCCCGCTGCGCCGGGCCTTCGGTTTGGAAGCCCTCATCACCAAGCGGCACCTGGACAACTCCTCCAAGCTCATGCTCGCGACGGGCATGATCGTCGTCTACGGCTACCTGAACGAACTCTTCATGGCCTGGTACTCGGGCGTCGAGTTCGAGCGCTACATGGCCTACAACCGCGTGTTCGGCGAAGACCACGCCTGGGCGTTCTGGCTGCTCATCGCCTGCAACGGTATCGCCATCCAGCCTTTGTGGTTCAAAAAGGTGCGGCAAAACCCCTTTTGGCTGTTCGTGATTTCCATCATCGTGTCGGTCGGGATGTGGTTGGAGCGCTTCGTCATCGTCGTCATCTCGCTCACCAAAGACTTTATGCCTTCAGCCTGGCACGACTTCGCGGCGACGTTTTGGGACTACGCGCTGTACCTAGGCTCGTTCGGCTTGTTCTTCACGCTGTGGTTTTTGTTCATCCGCTTGCTGCCGTCCATCGCCTCGACCGAGATGAAAGAACTCGCCCACCACGACGCGCACCACGGCAGCGACTACTTCGAAGAAGCGCGCGCCGAGGCGTTCCGTGAGAAGGGGGTCACCGTATGAGCGACGCCGTTTTGCACACCCGCAGCGACGCCGAGCTTTACGGCCTCGTCGCCCAGTTCCCCGACGCCGACAGCGTCCTGGCGGCCGCCCGAAAAGCGAGCGCGGCCGGTTACACGCGTATGGACGCCTACACGCCTTTCGCCGTCGAAGACTTGGACGAGGCGCTCGGGATGCAGCCCACGCGGCTCGGTTGGGTGGTGCTCTGCATGGGTTTGACCGGCGGGCTGATAGGCTTTTTTATGCAGCTCTACGCCAACGCCTCGTTTTACCCGCTCATCATCGGCGGCAAACCGCTCAACAGCTGGCCCAACTTCATCGTCATCACCTTCGAGATGACCGTGCTGTTCTCGGCGTTTACCGCAGGGCTCTTTATGCTCGGCCGCAACGGGCTGCCGCGGCCGTACCACTCGATTTTCAACACGCCGGGCTTCGAAGGTGCCACGCGCGACAAGTTTTTCTTGTGCGTCGAGGCTCGAGACCCCAAGTTCGACCTCACCGAGACGCGCAGCCTTTTAGAAAGCCTCGAGCCCGAACGGGTTTCAGCGGTGGAAAAGTGACGGGGGTGAAAGCGACGCTGAAGGTTTTTGCGCGTGGGGCCGTCCTGCTCGGCCTCGCCCTCGTCTTAAGTTCGTGCGGACTGAACATGTACGACCAGCCCAAGGCCGAAGTGTTGGAAGTCGCACCCTACAACCGCGAACTGCCCTCGATGCGCCTTTTACCCGAGGGCACCGTGTCGCGCAACCGCGGGCCCGTGGCCGAGTCTTATTACACCGGCCTCGTCGACGGGGGGCTGGCGACCGACCTGCCCTTTCCGGTCACGCTTGAAGTCTTGGAGCGCGGCCAGGAACGTTACAACATCTACTGCTCGCCCTGCCACAACTTCAGCGGCGACGGCCTCGGCGTGATTGTCCAAAAGGGCATGGTCCAACCGACCTCGTTTCACGCCGAACGCTTGCGCGCCGCGCCGGTCGGCTACTACTACAACGCCATCACCAACGGCTTCGGCCGCATGTACCCGTACGCCGCGCGCGTGCCGCCCGAAGACCGCTGGGCCATTTCGGCCTACATCAAGGCGCTGCAACTCAGCCAGTACGCTTCTCAAACCGACGTGGCCGAGGCGCAAACGCTTCAGACTCAGCAGGAGGCGACCCGGTGACGGACGCTGCTATGAACGAAGCCGTGTCGAAGCGCCTGTCCCGCTTGCAGCGCACCGCGTTTATCGTCGGCGGGCTGGGCCTCGTGCTCGCTCTCGTCGTCGGCTTTTTGCTGAGCGGCGCGGAGGCGTTTTTCGAGTCTTACCTGTACGCGTTCATCTTCTGGACGGGTTTGGCGCTCGGTTGCCTGGTGATGCTCGCCGTGCAGCACTTGGCGGGCGGTTCCTGGGGGGCGCTGATTCGCAGGCCGCTCGAGGCCGGCGCGCTGGTGGTGCCCCTGATGGCGGTGCTGTTCATCCCGCTGCTGTTCGGGCTCGGTTACCTGTACGCGTGGACCCACGCCGACTACGTCGCGGCGCACCCGCTCGTGGCCGCCAAGGTGGCCTACCTCAACGTGCCCTTTTTCATCGTTCGCTCGGCGCTCTACTTCGTCGTTTGGAGCTACGGCGCTTGGTACTTTTTCCGGGCCTCACAGCGCCAAGACGTCAACGCGGCCGAGAGCGAGCGCATCGGGTTCAGGCTCAAAGGCGCGGGTTCGGCCTGGGTTGTCGTTTACGTGCTCACCATGACCTTTGCGATGGTCGACTGGTCGATGTCGCTCACCCCGGAGTTTTTCTCGGGCATTTACAGCGTCATCTACATGATAGGTCAGGCCATCAGCGCGGTGTGCTTCGTGATTTTCGTGATGGTGGGCCTCGCCGCGGTGCACCCCAGGGTGAACGAGCTGTTGACGCCCAAGCGTTTGCAGGACTTGGGCAACTTTTTGATGGCCTTTACCATGTTTTGGGCCTATACAAGTCTTGCGCAGCTCATCATTCTGTGGTCGAACAACATCGTTGAGACCAATCCTTACTACGTGCTGCGCTTCAGTTCTTCGTGGCGGGTGGTGGGTTTGTTCCTCATCTTCTTCGGCTTTGCGGCACCCTTCACCGTGTTGTTCTCCCGCTGGGTCAAACGCAAACGCCGCGCCCTCGTGCTGGTGGCGGTGTGGGCCATTTTCATCCGGCTGCTCGACGTGTTTTACATCGTGGTGCCCAACTTCGGCCGCGAAGGGTTTCCGCTCCACCTCCTCGACGTTCTCCTCCTCGTCGGCATCGGCGGACTGTGGCTCGGCGTGTTCACGCTGCTGCTGGGCTCGCGTCCGGTTTTACCGCTGCACGACCCGCGCCTGGCCGACCGGCACGCTCATGACCCCCACGAGCAACGCCCAACTCGCTTAGCCGGAGCCGACCATGTCTGAGAACACCAGGTCTGAGAAAACAGTGTCCGACAAGACAGGGTCTGACAAAACCACGCCTGAGAAAACCGTGTCTGAGACAACCATGAACGAGCACACCCCAGCTGAGAACCCACGTCGCTACATCTTCAGCGAAGCGCAGACGCGGCTCATGTTCGTCGGCAGCGGCGTGCTGATGGTGGCGACCATCATCGGGATTTTGCTGTTGGCTTCGGCGCGCCCGCAAGGGGAATACTTGGAGCCCAACCGCACACAGTACCTCGCCACGCTCACCGAGGCGACCGAGGAACTCGCCGGGGGTGCGGAAAACGCCGACGGCACGCTGACCCTGCCCATCGAACAGGCGATGGAACTCGTCGCCGAGCGCGGCGTGGTCAACCCGTTTACGGTCGAAGGTGCCGAGGGCCAGTAAAGCGAAAGGCCGAACCCCCAGAAGACGGGCCGCACGGCCCGTCTTTTTTTGGCTTACGCCACCTCGAGCCTCTTTTCCCTCCGCGCCCGCTGAGCCGTCACCTCAGCGACGCACCCCCCGCCTGTGCGATACTGGGGCAACTTTGTTGAAGAGGAGAGTGGGAATGAAGACACGACTTTTGGCGGCGCTCTTTTTTATGCTCATGGGGTTCGTGCTGGCCCAAACCGAGCTGTCCGAGAACGTTGCGCGGATTCACTACCAGCGGCCGGACGGCGCTTACGAAGGTTTCAAGCTCCACGTCTGGGAAGACACGACCGAAGAAGTGACCTGGGAGAACGGCCTGGAGGTCTCCGGCAGCGACGACTACGGCGTGTACTGGGACGTCTCTTTGACAGACGACGCTCAAAGGCTCGGCTTCATCGTCCACAAGGGCGACGAAAAAGACCCCGGCCCGGACATGTTTATTAACCCGCAACAAAACCGGGAGGTGTGGCTGCAGTCGGGCGTCGAGGAAATATTTACCGCCCCCCCGCTCGGCCCGCCCGACGCGGGCACGGCCCGCGTCCACTACTACCGGCCCGACGGCGACTACGAAGGTTTCACGCTGCACGTGTGGGAGGATGTTGCAGAAGAAACCACCTGGGAAAACGGCCTCGAGCCCGCCGGACAGGACAGCTACGGCGTGTACTGGGACGTCGCTTTGGCGGACGACGCCGAGCGGTTAGGCTTTATCGTTCACCGCGGCGACGAGAAAGACCCCGGCCCCGACCTATTTTTGGAGCTTGACGCGATGGGCAACGAAGTCTGGCTCGTCTCGGGCAGCGAGCAGATTTTTACAAGTCAGCCCGACCTCGAAACGGCCGGGGGCGCGGACTTAACCAAAGAGCAAGCGCACTGGCTCCGGCCCGACCTCATAGCCTGGAACGTCGGTTTGGCCGTCCTCGGCACCGAGTTTTACCTGTACGCTTCGGCGACGGCTTCGCTCGAGCCCGCCGACACTGAACTCAGCGGCGGCGAAGCGTTTGCGTTGACGCTTGATGAGGCAGGCTTGCCCGAAGATGTCTTGGCCCAGTTCCCGCACTTGCAGGGCTATAGCGCCCTGCGCTTGTCTGAAGATGCCGCCGCTCGAGCCCCCGAACTGCTGCGCGGCCAGGTCGCCATCGGTATGGTCAGCGGTGACCGCCTCCTCGACGCGACCGGCGTGCAAATTCCCGGCGTGCTCGACGCGCTTTATGCCGAGGCGGCTCGAGACACGGACCTCGGTCTGACCTGGCAGGACGACACGCCCACCGTTCGGGTCTGGGCACCGACCGCGCAGACGGTCAAGCTCCACGTGTTCGACACGGCTGATGACGACACCGCCGACGTTTTCGAGCTGACCCGTGACGACGCGAGCGGCGTGTGGAATGTCACGGGCGACGCGGCTTGGAACGGCAAGTATTATCTCTTTGAAACTACCGTCTACGCGCCGAGCACCCAAAACCTCGAGACCAATCTCATCACCGACCCCTACTCGCTGAGTTTGAGCCGGAACAGCACCCGCAGTCAATTTGTAGACCTGAACGACGCCAGCCTCAAACCCGAAGGTTGGGACGCCCTGGAGAAACCGGCGCTCGAGGCTTTCGAGGACGTTTCTTTATACGAACTCCACCTGCGCGACTTCAGCGCGTTCGACGAGACCGTACCCGAGGCCGAGCGCGGCACCTACCTCGCGTTTACTCACCCCCAGAGCGACGGCATGAACCACCTCGCCTCGCTCGCCGAGGCCGGGCTGAGCCACCTCCACCTGCTGCCGACCTTCGACATCGCTACCATTGACGAGGACAAGTCTGCTTGGCTCGAGCCCGATGCAGACCTGTCCGCTTTGCCGCCCGACTCGCCGCGCCAGCAAGAAGCTGTGAGCGCGGTCAAAGACCAGGACGGCTTCAACTGGGGCTACGACCCCTACCACTACACCGTGCCCGAAGGGAGTTACGCGACGGACCCGAACGGGGCGGCGCGCGTTTTGGAGTACCGCCAAATGGTGCAGGGGTTGAACAACATTGGCCTGCGCGTCGTGAACGACGTGGTCTACAACCACACCAACGCCAGCGGCCAGAACGAGCGCTCGGTGCTCGACAAGGTCGTCCCCGGCTACTACCACCGCCTGAACGCCGACGGCGCGGTCGAGACGAGCACCTGCTGCCAGAACACCGCCACCGAGCACGCCATGATGGAAAAACTGATGGTGGACTCGGTCGTCACTTGGGCCACGGCTTACAAAATCGACGGTTTCCGCTTCGACCTGATGGGGCACCACCTGGTCGAGGACATGCTCAAAGTGCGCGACGCGCTCGACGCGCTCACGCTTGAAGAGGACGGCGTGGACGGCAGCAAAATTTACCTCTACGGCGAGGGTTGGAACTTCGGCGAGGTGGCCGACAACGCTCGAGGCGTGAACGCCACGCAGCTCAATATGGGCGGCACCGGCATCGGAACCTTCAACGACCGCCTCCGCGACGCGGTGCGGGGCGGCGGGCCGTTCGACGGCGGAATCGACCTCGTCAAAAATCAGGGTTTCGGCACCGGCCTCTACACGCTGCCGAACGAAGAGGTCACCAACGACCCGGACACGCAGCGCGCCAATCTTTTACACGCCGCTGACATCATCCGCGTCGGTCTGGCGGGCAACTTGGCCGAGTACACTTTTGTCAGCGGTGACGGTCAAGAAGTCACGGGCCGCGAGGTGGACTACAACGGCTCGCCGACCGGCTACACGCAAGACCCGCAGGAGAACATCGTCTATATTTCCGCGCACGACAACCAGACGCTGTGGGACAACAACCAGTACAAGCTGCCGCTCGAGCTGTCTACCGCCGACCGGGTAAGGGTGCAAGACCTTGGCTTAAGCATCGTCGCGCTGTCGCAGGGCGTGCCCTTTTTCCACGCCGGGAGCGAACTGTTGCGCTCCAAGTCGTTCGACCGCAACAGCTACAATTCGGGCGACTGGTTCAATAAACTGGACTTTACTTTCGAAACCAACAACTTCGGCGTGGGTTTGCCCCCGGCGGATGACAACCGCGACAACTGGCAGTTCATGCGCCCGCGTTTGGTCGAGGCCAAGTTGACGCCGGAGCGCGAGGACATCGCGCGCTCGAGCGACGCCTTTAAGACGATGCTTCAAATCCGCTACAGCTCGCCGCTGTTTCGCTTACAAACCGCCGAAGAGGTCGAGCAGCGCCTAGAATTTCTCAACACCGGCCCCGAGCAAGTTCCCGGCGTCATCGTCATGAGTTTGGCCGACGGGGGCAGACTGCCCGACCTCGACCCGAACTTCGGGCGCGTCGTCGTCGTGTTCAACGCGACGCCCGAGCGCCACACCTTCAAGGTGCCTGAGTTGGACGGCCTCCGCCTGCTTTTGCATCCTTTGCAGCGAGCTGGAAACGACGAAACCGTCAAGACCTCGGCGTTTTACGAGCGCACCAGCCAGCTCTCCGTGCCCGCCTTTACGACGGCGGTGTTCGTGCAGCCGCAACGCTGACCCCGTGTGACATTCGATTGTAGGGGCGGGTTTCAAACCCGCCCCTGTGGGAGGTGTTCTTGTCTAAGGTTTTCATCACCCGCCGGATTCCTGATGTAGGTTATGAGTTGCTTAGGGAGGCCGGCCTCGAGTTCGAAGTCTACGACCACGACACGCCTATACCGCGGGAGAAGTTGCTCGAGACGCTTGCAGCCGAATCCTACACTGCTCTCCTGACAACGTTGAGCGAGCGCGTCGACGCTGAACTGCTGGACGCGGCGGGGGAGGACCTAAAAATCGTTGCCAACTTCGCGGTCGGCTACAACAACGTCGACGTGTCCGCCTGCACCGCGTGGGGTGTGGCGGTGAGCAACACGCCCGGCGTCCTCTCCGAAGCGACCGCCGACCAGGCCGTGATGCTCATATTAGCGGTGGCGCGGCGGGTCCTGGAGGGCCACGCGCTCGCCGCCTCGGGCGAGTGGGCGGGCTGGGCACCCCTGCAACTGCTCGGGCAAGACCTAAAGGGCAAAACCCTCGGCATCGTCGGCATGGGCCGCATCGGCCGCGAGGTCGCCAAGCGGGCGCAAGCGTTCGACATGACGGTGCGCTACCACAACCGCTCGCGCGACGCCGAAGCTGAGAAGCGTTTGGGGGTGCAGTTTGAAAGTGACCTGTACGCGCTGTTGGCCGCCAGCGACGTCGTCACCCTTCACTGCCCCCTGACCGACGAAACGCGCCACCTCATCGACAAAAAAGCCTTTGAGACGATGAAGCCGACCGCCATCCTCGTCAACACTGCGCGCGGCGAAATCGTAGACGAGCAAGCCCTCGTCGAAGCGCTCACCGCGGGCCGAATCTGGGGCGCGGGCTTGGACGTGTTCGAGTTTGAGCCCCGCGTTACCGACGCCCTGAAAGGTCTGCCCAACGTCGTGCTCGCCCCGCACCTCGGCTCGGCCACCCAAAACACGCGCGACGCGATGGCAACGCTGTGCGCCGAGGCGGTTGTGAGCGTGCTGCAAGGGGAGCGGGTGCCGCACATCCTCAACCCGGAGGTGCTGGATTAGACCCAGTCTCGAGGCTGCAGGTACTCGAGCATCCGCGCCTCGGCACTTCCCGGCTCGGGCCGGTGGTCGAAGGCCCAGCGCGCCAGGGGCGGCATCGACATCAAAATCGCTTCGATGTTCCCGCCAGTCTGCAAGCCGAACAGCGTGCCCCGGTCGTAGACGAGGTTGAACTCCGCGTAGCGCCCCCGGCGGTAGAGTTGCCACTGCTTTTCGCGCTCGCCGTAGGGCGTGTCTTTGCGCTCTTCGACGATGGGCAAATAGGCGTCAAGAATCGTGTCGATGCCGTCCTTTTGAAAAGCCAAATCCGCCGCCCAGTCGCCCCGCCCGACGGGGGAGAGTTCGTCGAAAAAAATGCCGCCCACCCCGCGCATTTCCTGGCGGTGCCTGATGTAAAAATACTCGTCGCAAGTTTTTTTGAACGTCGCATAATCCGCCTGCGGGTGGCGGTTGCACTGGCCTTGGAGCGTTTTATGGAAGTGAACGATGTCCTCTTCAAACCCGTAACTCGGCGTCATGTCCGCACCGCCGCCGAACCACCAGACGTCACTCGTTTCCCCCTCGGCTCCCACCTCGAAATAGCGGTAGTTGGCGTGGAAGGCGGGCACGTAAGGGTTCTGGGGGTGCAGCACCAGTGAAACGCCGGTGGCGAACCACGGTTTGCCCGCCGTGCCGGGGTGCTGCGCGGCGAGGCTCGGCGGAACCTGGTCCCCCTGCACGGCCGAGACGTTGACGCCCGCTTTTTCGAACACGGCTCCGTTTTGGAGCGCCATCGCCCGACCGCCCCCGCCGCCGGGACGCTCCCAAGTGTGGGGTACAAATTTGGCCCCGCCATCCATCTTCTCAAAGGCCGCGACGAGCTTGACCTGGCCCTCTTGCATAACCTGGTAGACGCGGTCGCGGCGGGTCATAGATCCTGCTCTGTTATGAAAAGTGTGATGGGTATGACCGTCGCGTAGCTCTGGAAGTCTTGGTCGAGCGTCAAAATAGGCATGTCATGATTGATAGCTTGAGCGCAGATTAGAAAGTCGACGGCGACGCCCTGAATTCCCTTGCGGCGACAAGCGTTAAAGCTTTGCGCGGCGACCGAGTGGTCTTCAGAGGTCGCCAGCAAATCAGGAAAGCTTTCTATAACTCTACTCAGCCTATAAAATTGGGCAAGCTCTCTGATACCGGACAGCAACTCCTGACGTATAATCCCCAACATCTGTACACGGTTCTCAAGGATGAGCTTGTCTAAGACATCAACCTCTGGCACAGCAAAAGGCTGTCGACGTCTTAAAAAGAGAGACCAGACTGTCGTATCGGCAATGACTTTTACCGTTTCTGGCGAGCTTTTTTGTGATCATAGTCGTCAAAATAGTCGATCTGTCCTTTGAGTTTGAAGATCTCGAGCTGTTTGTGGTGCTCGACAAATTCTTTGAGGGCTTGATTGACCGTGTCTTTTTTGGTTTTGAAGTTGCCGAGCTGCTGAGCTTTTTGAAGCAGTTCGTTGTCGATTTGTAGGTTGGTCGCCATGCCGTCATTTTACACAAAGGTTTACACTAAAAGGTGTTTAGGCCGCGCTTCTCAAGTCTCCGCCAAGGCTCGAGCCCGGTCGAAACCCTGTACCGTCTCGACGAGGTGAGCTAAATGGTCTGGGTCGGTCTGCTTCATGATGCCGTGGCCCAGGTTGAAGATGTGCGGCCCGCCGAGGCCTTCAACGAGCACGCGCTCGGCTTCCTGGGTAATGATTTTTTTGGGCGCGAGCAGCACCGCCGGGTCTAAGTTGCCCTGTAAAGTTTTGCCCGGCAGCAACGGCCTCACCTGGCTGAGCGGCGCGCGCCAGTCGACACTTACGACCTCACAGGGGAGTTTTTGAATCTCGCCGTAGAGGTGCAGGGCGTTGACGGCGATGTAAAGTCGGGGGACGTTGTAGGCCCCCAAGGCCTCGAGCACCCGCCGGTTGTAGGGCAGCGCAAATTCGGCGTAGGCCCGCGCGTCGTGCAGTCCGGCCCAGGAGTCGAAAAGCTGAATCGCCTGCGCGCCCGCCTCGACTTGCATTCTCAAATAGCGAATGCTGACCTCGGTAAGCTTGTCCAAAAGTTTATGTGCTGCTGCGGGGGCGTAGCGCAAAAACTGCCGAAACTCTTCGTAGTCTTTGCTGCCGCCACCCTGAATCATGTAGGTCGCCAATGTGAGCGGCGCGCCGCCGAAGCCGATGAGGGGCGTGCTCGAGGCCCCGCGAATCAACTTTATCGCCTCGGCGACGTAAGGCGCGATTTCGCCCTGTTCCGGCACGTGCAGGGCGTCGATAGCCTCTGCCGAACGGATGGGCTCCTCGAAAACCGGGCCCGGTTTGAAGTCTATCTCCACGCCCATCGGCGGCAGCGGCGTCATGATGTCTTGAAACAAAATCGCGGCGTCTAAGCCGAAACGCTGAATGGGTTGCAGGGTGATTTCGCAGGCCAATTCGGGCGTGCGGCACATTTCCCAAAAGTTGGACTTTTCTTTGATGGCGCGGTACTCGGGCAAGTAGCGGCCCGCTTGGCGCATGATCCACACCGGGGCGCGGGGCGTGCTTTGGCCGTGGGCGGCGTTGAGAAACAAACTCATGTATCAACCTCTTAGACGGGGATTTCCAGCAAGTCTTTGTTCAGTATAAGGTTGTAAGTGAAATCTTTTTGCACGTCGTCACGCAGTGGTTCGTCAGGGCCTGACGTTTTTCTGACATGCGTTAGCCCTGAAACCTCCGTTTACTCTCATTGGGCAAGCGTGCTAAACTTGCGTTTGCTGTTTTGAGAGGGATTGGTTTGAGAAGGACTGTTTCAAGAGGGTTTACACAAGGCTGTGAGTTTGGTGAGGTGTTTTTAGGTAGATGGTGCGCCCGACAGGATTCGAACCTGTGGCCTTTCGCTCCGGAGGCGAACGCTCTATCCGGCTGAGCTACGGGCGCGTGAAGGTCTAAAGTAGCATTTTCAGCAAGCTCGAGTCTAGCACCCTGAAACATACGATACAAAGCGGTGAAACGCCGCTCAGGTCTGGAAGGAAGTTAGCATGAAGTTGACGAGACGTACCAACACTATCATTCTGTGGGTGATTTCGATCGGCCTGCTGGTCAGTATGGTTATCGCCTTTACGCCGACGCTGGGCACGATGTTCGGGGGCGCGGGCACGGCCAACACCGTGAGCGCAACCGTTTTCGAGGTCAACGGCGAAGACGTGACCGAGTTGGAGGTCGCGCGCGCCGAGCAAAACCCGCCCTTCAACCTCGACTTGGAGGGCGAGGCGGGCGACGACCTGCGGCTGCTCCTGGTCGACAGCCTCGTCGACAACACCGTGTTGCGCCAAGCGGCTTCAAAAACGCGGGTCTCGAGCGGCGAGGTCAACGCGGCCGTCAACGATTTTCGGGAGTCGCAGAACGTCGCCGGGTCGCGCAATGACCGGGCCTATGTAACGCTCATCAACCGGTTCGGCTACGACGACGCCTCGTTCCGCAACTACTATCGCGACCAGTTGCGGCTCGAAAAATACCAGGCCGACCTGACCGAAGACGTGAGCGTTACTGACGAGGAGGTCGCCGCCTACTACGAAGCCAACCCGCAGGCTTACCAAAACGAAGCGCGCATCTTGGCGCGGGAAATCGTCCTGGACGACGAGGCGACCGCCGCCGAGGTGTACGCGCGCGCCGCGGCCGGCGAGGACTTTGCGGCGCTCGCCACGGAAACGTCTCAGGAACGTGCCGACCGCGCGGGCGCGCTGGGCGCGGCGGAAGGCTCGACCGAGCCGCAGCCCGTGGGCCGGGCCGCCCTGCCGGGCGCGGTCGCCGACGCGGCTTTCACCTTACAAGGGCCGGGTTTGACCGAGGTGGTCGAGGTCGGGGGCAGGTACTACATCGTCAAGGTCGAAGACTTTATCGCGGCCGGAACCAAGCCGTTAGAGGAGGTGCGCGACCAGGTCGCCGAAGACGCCCTGGCCGCCAAAAAAGCGGGCATGCTCGAGGAGAGGTTTGCAGCGTTGCGGGCCGACGCGACCGTCACCTTTCCCGACGACAGCGTTTACAACGTAGAGGACACGACCGTTGCCACGGTCGGTGACGAGGCCATCAAGCGTTCAGAACTCGCCAGGGCTGTCTACTTGTCACCGCAAATCCAGCAGAGCTTGAACCCGCAAACGGCCGAACTCGTCACGACCTTGTTCAAGCCCTCGGTGCTCGAGCAGCTCATCAACCGCGACCTCGCTTACCAGGGCGCGAGCGAGCTGGACGCCCAGTTTATCGGCAGCAAGGGTCAGGTCGCGCAAGAAGCACTCGCTTTTGTGAGCCGCGACGCGACCGCCAGCGACGAGGAGCTGCAAGCCTATTACGACGGCAACCTGGACAGTTTCACCGTGCCGGCCAGTGCGGTGGTGATCCAGGTCGACTTCGACACCGAAGCGGCGGCGAGCGCCTTTCGTGACGCGTTGTTGGCCGGCACGGCCGTGCAAGAGGCCGCCGACGCGAACAGTGGCACCGTGCAGGACTTGGGCACCGTGCGCCAAGGCGCGCTGCAACCCGAACTTGACACCGTACTCTTCAGCACCGACGCGTTTGCCGCCTTGCCGGATTCACAAGAGACGGTCTCCGACATCCTCGTGCTGAGCGAGCCCGTCGAACCCGACCCGAATCTAGACCCGGCCGGGGCTGAAACCGGCGGGGCTGAAACCGGTGGCGCTGAAACCGGTGGTGCCGAGACGGGTGGTGCTGAGACGGCCGGTGCAGAAACCGGCGGCGACGGTGAAACGGCCGTGGCGGAAGCTGCGACCGACGAGGCGGGGACCCGAGACGTTTACGTCGTGCTCGTCGCCGAGCGCACGCCGGAGCGCGTCCGGCCCCTGGCCGAGGTGCGCGCGCAGGTCGAGAACGCCGTGTTGCAGAACAAGCGCGCCGAACTCCAGGAGACCTGGCTGGCCGGCTTACGTGAACAAATCGGCGTCGAAAACCTGCTCGCCGCCGCCGACCCCGCCGACGGCTTCACGACCGTACCGCTGGACACGGGTACGGAGACGGGGGGCGCGGAGACGGGGGGTGCAGCGCTGGAAGAGGTGCCCGACGCTACCGAGTCGGAATCCGCAGACACTGTTTCTACCGACGCTGTGCCTGCTGACGCCGAGGAAACGGTTCCGGTCGAAGAGGCGACGCCTTAAGTTGAATTTTTGCTGACAAAGCGCCCGCGAGTCCACTCGAGGGCGCTTTGTCGTTTGGTTTTGTTTTGACAGCGCAGACCCCCACCAAGAGGCGTTTCTTGTTACATTGACGCCTATGCACGCACCGAACCAAGCAAGGGCCGCAACGGCCAAACCGAGAGCCCTACTGAGCGTTTTCGACAAACGAGGTTTGCTCGAGTTCGCCGCCGGGTTGCAACGGCTCGGCTTCGAACTCGTGTCGACCGGCGGCACGCGGCGTGCCCTGGCCGACGCCGGTCTGGAGGTCGCGGCGGTCGAGGCCGTGACGGGTTTTCCCGAGATGTTAGACGGCCGCGTCAAAACCCTGCACCCGCGCCTGCACGGCGGCATCCTCGCCAAGCGGAGCGAGGCGCACCTGCGGGTCCTGGCCGAGCACGACATCGTCCCCATCGACGTCGTCGTCGGCAACCTCTACCCGTTCCGCGAAACCGCCGCCAAGCCGGGCGTGAGCGTGGCCGAGGTGCTCGAGAACATCGACATCGGCGGGCCGAGCCTGCTCCGGGCGGCGGCGAAAAACCACCCGCACGTGCTCGTCGTCGTCGACCCGGCCGATTATGAGCGGGTGCTCGAGGCCTTGCGGGGCGAGGTTTCTGCAGAACTGCGCGCCGGCCTCGCCCGCAAGGCGTTCGCGCACACTGCCGCCTACGACGCCGCCGTCGTGACCTGGTTCGACCGAGACTTAACCCCTGACACGCTGCCCGACACCCTGCACCTGAGTTTGGAGCGCGCCGAGACGCTGCGCTACGGCGAAAACCCGCACCAGACGGGCACGCGCTACCGGGACGGCGCGCCGGACCTGTGGGACGTGGCCGTGCAGCACAAAGGCTTGGCCCCGTCCTACCTCAACCTGTTCGACGCCGAGGCCGCCTGGCGACTCGTCTTTGAGTTCGCCGCGCCCGCCGCCGTCGTCGTGAAGCACGCCAACCCCTGCGGCGTGGCGACAGCCGACACGCCTGCCGCGGCGTACCGACAGGCCTACGCCTGTGACCCGAAGTCGGCCTTCGGCGGGGTGGTGGCCCTGAACCGCGAGGCGGACGAGGCGACCGCCAAGGACGTTATGTCCAACGCCAAAGCGGACGTACTCGTCGCACCCGCTTACACACCCGCCGCCTTGGAGATTCTTCTGAGCAAGCGTAAAGCGATGCGCGTCTTAGAGCTGCCTGCACCGGGCGAGCCGGGCCTCGAGCTGCGCCGCCTGGGCGGCGGCTTTCTGGTGCAAACACCGGACCGCGTGAGTTTGGACCGCGCAAAGTGGCAGGTCGTTACCGAAGCCCAGCCGAGCGAGGCGCAGTGGCGCGACCTGGAACTGGCCTGGACGGTCTGCGCCCACACCAAATCCAACGCCGTCGTGCTGGTCAAAGACGCTGCGGCCGTCGGCATCGGCGCGGGCCAGCAGAGCCGGGTGGACGCCGGTCAACTGGCCGCTCAGAAAGCGGCCGGGCGCGCCCGCGGCGGTGCCTGCGCCAGCGACGCCTTTTATCCGTTCCGCGATGGCCTGGACGCCGCCGCGAGTGCGGGCGTCGCCGCCGTCATCCAACCCGGCGGCTCGGTGCGCGACGACGAGGTGATTCAAGCCGCCGACGAGCACGGGCTGGCGATGGTGTTTACGGGCAGGCGGCACTTCCGGCACTGAGAACGTGCAGGTACCGAAACCCTGCAGCTCACTGGCGCTTCCGTCGTGAGGCTTTTCAAGCTTGACTCTCGTGACTCGAGCACCCGAACAGGCCGGTTCGGTATACTCGCTTGTCAGGAGTTCAACTCGAAGCCGCGCGCTGCGTCCCAAACCACTATGTCCCAAACCACCGTGTCCTAAAGTGACCGCACTGCACCGGCCTCGTAAAAACCGACCTCCTCAGAACTAAGGAGTGAGCGATGGCGAAAAAAGGTAAAAAGAAGAGTGACGCCACCGAGGTGCCCACCGACGGCGTACCCAAAGCAATCCGCGAACAGGTCGAAAAGGCGGACAAAAAAGACATCATCGACCCGACCTATCCTTACGACAAAAAAATGAAGGGCAAGGACTACGAAAAGCAAAAAGAAGACTTGCAGATCGAGCTTCTCAAGCTGCAGCGCCACGTCATTGACACTCGCGAGCGCATGGTAATGGTGTTCGAGGGGCGCGACGCGGCGGGCAAGGGCGGCACCATCAAGCGGTTTATGGAACACTTGAACCCGCGCAGCGCGAGGGTCGTCGCGCTCGCCAAACCCGACGAGACCGAGACGGGCCAGTGGTACTTTCAGCGCTACGTCGAGCAGTTCCCGACCGGTGGCGAACTGGTGCTGTTCGACCGCTCCTGGTACAACCGCGCCGTAGTCGAGCCGGTGATGGGCTTTTGCACGCCGGAGGAACATCAGGTCTTTTTGCGCGAAGCGCCGCAGTTAGAAAACATCTGGGTCAACGACGGGCTGAAGCTGTTCAAGTTCTGGTTTTCGGTCAGCCGCGCCGAACAGTGGCGGCGTTTCAAAGCGCGCGAGGAAAGTCGCCTCAAACAGTGGAAGCTGAGTCCGGTCGACCTGGGCTCGCTCGACCGCTGGGACGCCTACACCGAGGCCAAAGAGGCCATGTTCGCCGCCACCGACACCGCCACCGCTCCCTGGACGGTGGTGCGCTCCGACGACAAAAAGCGCGCCCGCCTGGCCTGTATGCGCCATGTCCTTTACACGCTCGACTATCCCGACAAGAACGACGAGGTCGTCCACCCGCCCGACGCGAGCATTCTAGGGCCGAAAGAGGAAGTTTACCCGACCGACGAGTGGTGAGGGGTCAGGCGCTGGCTTTTTTCGCCCCCGCAGGTTTGAGCCTGACCCGCGGAGCTTCTTTGACCGAGAGCGTGACCAGCAGCGCCGGGACGAGCAGCAAACCCAACACCGAGAGCGTCGGGATGACGCCGAAGCGCTCGATGAGCGGCCCCACCGCGCCGTAGAGCAGCCCGGCAAAGCCCCAGGTGAAGCCCATCAGCAGCCCCGACACGGTGGCGATTTGCCGCGGCTCGTGCGCCTGCGCCATCACCACCGCCACCGGGATGCCCGCGTTCATGAGCGCGCCCGTCAGGGCCAGCAAGGGCACGTACAGCCAGTTTTCCGGGGCCACGGTGAGGAGGCCGAGGTACAGCGGAATCGCGCAGACCATCGTCGAGACCAGCACGGGTTTGCGCCCGAAGCGGTCGGACAGGGTGCCGCCTAAAAAAGCGCCCGCCGTCGCCGAGAAGCTGTAGACCGACAGGGCCAGCGCGATGCGCCCCTCGGACAGCCCGCGCTGCGCGTACCAGTAGGGAATCGTGGTCGCAAAGCTCATAAAGGTCACCGCGCGCAGGGTGGACATGGCCCAGAGCTTGGCGACTTCGCCGCGAAAGACTCGAGCCAAATCCCTAAACGTCGAGGGCGTAAAATCGATGTTTGTCAGCGGCGCTTGCCTCAGCAAGAAAACAGCCGGCACGAAGGCCAGCGGTACGAGCCACGCCAACCCTTTCAAGCCCACGCTGGACGCCACCCCGAGCGACACGATGGGTCCAAACGACAAACCCAACTGCCCCGCCGAGCCGAAGAAACTGAGCCAAAAGCCCTTGCGGTGCTCCGGCGCGTATTGCCCGACGAGCGCCGCCCCCGAAGCGTGAAACAGCGCCGAGCCCAAACCGGCGACGCCGAGGACCGCGCCCAAAGTCCACGGGCTCGGATAAAAACCCATCAAACCCGCGCCGAGCGCCACCAGGAGCGGCCCCGTCGCCGCCAGCAAGCGGCGGTCGTAGCGGTCGGCGATGAGCCCGGCGACCGGTTGCAGCAAACTGCTGGTGAGCGAATACACGGCGACCAGTAACGACACCGCCCCGTAACTCACGCCGAACGACGCCTGCAAACGCGGCAGCAGCGGGGTCAAAAAAGAACCGAACATGTCGTTGGTGGCGTGGAGGAGGGACAGCAGCAGCGGCAGCACGCGCTAAAGCATACGTCTTTCTTGTGGCGGCGTGAACGGTAAAACGGTGCGAAAAGTAAAACGCCGGGACGGCAAGGTGACCTCGCCAGGCTCGAGCTTAGCCTGACACTTCTCCGACTACCCCTCCGCTATCCTAATCTAAATGCCGACTCGGCTTGTTCGAGACGGTCAACGTGCACAGTTACTACTTGCACGACGGGCGCGCGCAACCTTGAAGAAGCTGTCTTGTGGCACGCCGGCGAAGCGAGCGGGGCCAAGGACGAGTTTATGCAGCTGAGCAAGCAGGAACGTGACGTCCTGCTCGGGTTTCCCAATTCACTGTAGGGGTCGGTTGTGAACCAAACGAAGTTTTCCAACCGTCGCTCGACCATACTTTTCATTGTAGGCAGTGCGCTGACGATTTTGATGCTGTCAGCCCTCCCCCTATCGTCGCAGGGCGCGGCGCAGGCTTGTTCGCCGGCACGCTGCGCTTCGTGTGGCGCGGCTGGGTTACGGCGTTTTACGTCGCGCCACAGCTGCACTTCACCTATCTCGGTTTCGGCTGGGTGAAGCCGCTGCCGGAGTTGGGAATGTACGCGGTGTTTGGGTTGATGCTGCTGAGTTCGCTGCTGGTGGCCGCCGCACTTTTTTACCACCTCAGTACGGTAAGTTTTTTTGTCCTGTTCACTATGTCGAAGTGCTGGACAAAAGCTTCTACCTCAACCATTACTACTTCGTTTCACTGCTGAGCTTTTTGCTCATTTTTTTACCGCTCAACCGAGTGCTTTCGCTGGACGTCCGCTCGGGTTTCGTCCCGGCAGCTCTGGCCGTGCCCGCCTGGACGCTGTATGCGGTTCGGCTACAGCTCGTCGTTTACCTGTTTGCGCAGAAAAGACGGACCGTGTTTACGGTGCGGGATGCCGAGACGGAGCAAGCCTGGACGGTCTATCCGAGCCACTACCTGACGCCCCAACAAGAAAGACAGATGGCCTTTCAGCCGGACATGATTTTGCAGTTCGCACACTTTTTGAGGGACGACTTTGCGGCGCGTGGGCACGAAGTCGCGGTCTACGCCGACGTTTGGGTGAGTTTGAACGGGCGCTCGAGCCAACCGTTCGTCAAACCGGTCGACCTGGCAGCACAGGACTATGCCCTGGCACCGAGGCTCTGGTTGGAGCCCGAACAGGACCGGGCTGCACTGGTAAAGTAGCTTCCGTACTGACAAAGTGAGTTCGACCCGCCTCGCAGTCGGGGCACACACGCTCGCAACAGAATGCGACCCGGTTGATGGTTTTTCCCTTCACGCCGTCGTTTGATAAAGCCATGAGCGACAAGACCCTGAGCAACCCCAAAGGCCCTAAACTCGTCGTCGCAGGCGCGTCGGGCGTGGTCGGCCGCCACCTCGTCGCCGCCGCCGCAGACCGTTACGACGTGACCGTTTTGACCCGCAGGGTCGAGGGCGGCGAACCCGCAGGTGCCAAGGCCGTCGCCTGGAACCCGCAGGCTTTGAAAGAGGGGGACGAACTCGGCCTCGAGGCCCTGGCGGAAACCTTGAGCGGCGCGTGCGCCCTCGTCAACTTAGCGGGCGCGTCCATCGGCACCGGCAGGCTGAACGACGAACAAAAGCGCAACGTCTTGCAGAGCCGCGTCGACAGCACCAAGACGCTTGTGGCGGCGCTCAAACGCGCTCGGGAGAAACCGCCGGTCTGGTTCCAAGCGTCGGCTACAGGCTACTACGGCGACCGGGGCGACGCGGTGCTGACCGAAGCTTCGGGGCCGCAAGACGGCTTTTTCTTGTCGCGCGTCTGTCAGGCTTGGGAGGACGCCGCTAGGGGGGTCGAGGGTGAAACGCGCCTCGTCGTGGGGCGTTTCGGACTTGTCCTCGCCAAAGACGCCGCCGCCTGGCGGCAGTTTTTGCTGCCCATCAAACTTTTTATCGGCGGGCCTTTGGGCAGCGGGCGGCAGTGGTACGCCTGGATAGACGCCGACGACCTCGCCAGGGGCGTGCTGTTTTTGGTTGAAGATGCCGAGGCGTGCGGCGTCTACAACTTTACGGCCCCCAACCCGGTGCGGCAGTCGGAGTTGACCCGCCGAGTTGCCGCAAAGCTCGGCCGCCCGGCCCGCGTCCCCGCCCCCGCCTTCGCGCTGAAAATAGTCCTGGGCGACCTCGCCGACGCGCTGCTGTTGCCGAGCACGCGCGCGCTGCCCGAACGGCTTAGCGCCGCAGGCTTCGCGTTCGAGCACCCGACCCTCGAGTCCGAACTGACCAAACTTCTCGGCTGAGCCTGTATTCTTAGGCCATGAAGACGAACCCCACGCTGCAAACCGCAATGACGGCGCCGCCGCTGAACCCCAAAAGTGCGGCCGAACTGGTGCCCACCACCTTCCCCGAACACGGCGCGCCCTTCAAGGACGTCGCCGTGCTCGGCTACACCTACGACGGTTACGCCGAGCACGGCATGGAGCGCTGCGCCGAACTCGCCAACGCCGCGCTGAGCGCGTTTTACCACCACGAGACCCTGCCCGAAGACGTCGTCACCTTACGCACCTGTCTGTTTTTCGAAACCCGCCGCTGGCTGCTCTACGACCAAGTGCCCGACCGGCAGGCGCGCCTTTACATCCACGCGCTCATCGACACTCTAAAGGCCAAGCTCCAGGCCGAAGAGACCCTGTAATGGTAGGGGTAATGGTAGGGTGACGACGAAAGAAGTGACCTTCGCGGCTCGAGGCGACACCTTGCAGGCTTACTACGCTGTTCCCACGTCTGCCGCACCGCTGCCGGGCGTGGTCGTCATCCACGAGATTTTCGGGCTGAACGACAACATCCGGGACATCGCCAAACGCTTCGGGCTACGCGGCGCTGGCGGTCGACCTGTTCACGGGGCGCAACCGCGCGGTCTGCATGGCGCGTTTTATGAGCGGGATGCTGTTCAACTCGCTCCACCACCGCGGCATTCAGGACGTGAAGGCCGCCCTCGACTACCTCGTCACCCGGCCCGAGGTCGACGGTGAACGCGTCGGGGCCATCGGCTTTTGCATGGGCGGGGGCTTCGCCGTTGCCTGGGCCTGCACCGACGACCGTTTGAAAGCCATCGCCCCCTTTTACGGCATGAACCCACGCCCCTTAGAGGCCGTGCGCCGCGCCTGCCCGGTGGTGGGCTCGTACCCGGAGAGACTTTACGGCAAAAGCGGGCGCAAAGCTGGACGAGGTCTTGATGTGCAGCTTTCCCTGTGGACAAATGCCCGCGCCCCTGCTAACATGACCGAGCTACGCCCAGGTGGCGGAATGGTAGACGCAGTAGACTCAAAATCTACCGGGGCAACCTGTGCGGGTTCGAGTCCCGCCCTGGGCACCATTTCGGAACGCGCTCGAGTTCCGTCAAGCCATGAGTTTTGAGAGACACCGTTTAGGAGAAATCGTGACTTTTCTTTTTTGGCCTTTACTGATTATCTTTCTGCTGCTCAGTTTGCTGCTGACCGCCGTGATTTTGGCGCAAGAGCCCAAACAGAGCGGTCTCGGCGACGCGCTCGGTGGGGGCGGCGGCGACTTTTCTACGGCGAGCGGCGGCACGGCGGGCGGGCTGCACCGCACGACGATTGGGCTGGGGATTATCTGGGGCCTGCTCGCTCTGGCACTGGCTGTGGTGCCCAGGGTTTAACGGCTCGGCTCGAACGTTACACGAAACCGAACCGCGGCGCTCGCCGCGGCTCTTCTTTTTGCGACAGCCGTCTCACGAGTACAACGTCTCAAAAGGCGTTCGGGGCAGCCTCGAGCCTGAATATGTGATGAAGATTTTGTTTGACGCTGTTCACATGAAAATGATACATTTCTCTCAAGTGGGTAAACGCAAACAACCCACACCTCGGAGGTAGCTCTTAGGTGTTCGGCACCGTAACTCGAGGGCCGAAATACCAACGCTTAAGCGCCACTCCCGACGTCACCGCTCTTAAAGACAAGCTCTTTGAGAGCCCACACGCATACCTTTAGGAGGTAGCATGAAAAAACTTTTTCTAGGCGTGGCTGCGTTGGCCTTATTTGCCTTTGGTCTAGCGCAAGACATGGAGACGATTGCCAACCCCTTCGTCTACCCGGCGGAGTGGTCGGCCGACGCGGGTGCGGCGGATTACGGCGGCACTTACCAGAGCTACAGCATCAGCGACTTTGAGTCTTTCAACCCCTTTATTGTGGCGTCTTCACCCGACCTGCCGAACAACGGTATGGCGAGCGGCGTCGGCCTCGTGCGGCGCGACCCCTACAGCCTGAGCGACTGGATTCCGTGGATGGCCGAAAGCTACGAGTTCAACGAGGACAATACCGTCCTCACCTTCAACATTCGTGAAGGAATGACCTTCAGCGACGGCGAACCCATCACCGCCGACGACTGGGTAACAACCTTCCGCATCCACACCGACCCCGATGTCGGCTCGAACAGCTACAGCTCCTTCTTTATTGACGACGAGCCCGTTACGGTCGAGAAGGTCGACGACTATACCCTGACTATCACCTACCCGCAACCCGACGTGGGGGCACTCAGCATCGCTTCTTACACCCCCTGGCCCGACCACGTTTTCGGCCCGGTTTATGACGAGGGCGGCGCGACGGCCATCACCGAAATGTGGACGCTGAGCGACGACCCCACCAGCTTCGTTTCGCCCGGCCCCTTCATGGCACAAAACTACGTGCCCGGCGAGCGCGCCACCTTCGTGCGCAATCCTAACTTCGGCATCTGGAACGTCGACGCCGAGGGCAACCAACTGCCTTACCTCGACGGCCTTACCGTGACCCTCGTGCCCGACCTCAACGCTGCACTCGCTTCGTACCTGGCAGGCAACCTCGATAGCGGTCCGGCCACCACCGTCGACCAGATCCAGCAAATCCAGTCGGCCATCGACGGCGGCCAACTCGACGCCACCCTGCTCCCCAACCAGAGCGGCCAAGCCAGTTCACAGTGGATCATCTTTAACTGGAACCGCGGCGACGACCCCTTTAAGCAAGAGTTGTTCCGCAACCAGTACTTCCGCCAGGCCATGAGCCACTTAGCTGACCGCGACGCGATGGTGCGACTTGTCTACGGTGGTCTCGGCGCGCCGATTTACACCGGCGTTTACCCGGTGCTGTCGGACTGGCTCAACCCCGATGTGCCTACCTACCCCTACGACCCCGAGGCCGCCCTGCAACTGCTCCAGGACATCGGGTTTACCGAGCGCGACAGCGACGGCACCCTGGTGAACGCCGAGGGCCAACGCCTCGAGTTCAACCTGGTGACCAACGCGGGCAACAACCAGCGCGAGCAACTCGCGCAAATCTTCGCTGACACCGCCGCCGAAATCGGCGTGGAGGTAAACTTCCAGCCTATAGCCTTCGAGGTGCTCGTCGACCAACTCACCGCCCCTGGCGAGGAACGCGGCTTCGACGCCATCCTGCTCGGCCTGACCGGCGGCGACATCGACTGGCCCTTCGGCGTCAACGTGATTCCCTGCGGTACCAACCTGCACGCCTTCAATTACCCTGCGGAGGACGGCGAGTGCTTGGATCCTAAAGAGATTATTGCTGAACGCCTTTACTTTGACGGACGGCGAGAACTCGACCTCGACGCCCGCCGCCAGCTCGGCTATCAACTTCAGGACGCCTGGGCTGAGATGCAGGGCTTCGTCTACCTGGCCGGCCCCACCTACAACCCCACCTGGAACAACCGCGTGGCCGGCAACTATCCGACGGACATTCTTAACTCGCTTCTTTCAGACGCCCTTTTCGGAGGACGCAACCCGGCGCTCACCTTTATTCGCTAAAGTGGAACGCTTATAGCGAAGGGCTCGAGTTCGACTCGAGCCCTTCGCTTTTTGGTGCGAACCTCACTCGTTTGCTATATACTGTTTTATGTTTATCAAAGTACGGCTTGCCGGGGAGACGAGGTTATGACGGCGTTTATCATCCGCAGGTTTTTCAGTGCCATCCCAACCCTGTTGGGGGCCAGCATCCTAATCTTTTTTATAACCCAAGCTGCGCCGGGCGACTTCTTGAGCGGCGCTCGAGCCCTTTCCGTACAGCCCGAAACGCTCGCCAACCTGCGCCGCGTCTTCGGTCTCGACGAGCCTTTTTACGTACAGTACTTTTACTGGATGCGCAACCTTTTACAGGGCGACTTCGGTTTATCGTTCACCTACCGTGCCCCAGTTTTGGACATCATCATGCCGCGCATTTTGAACTCGCTCTACCTGGTGCTGCTCTCGACCGTTTTTCTCTACTTCATCGCCGTCCCGGTGGGCATCTACGGCGCGGTCAATCAGTACAGTTGGGGTGACAAAATCACCAGCATCCTCAGTTACATCTTTCTCGGCACGCCCAGCTTTTTCTTCGCGCTCATCGCGCTCTACATTATCCTGCAAGTCAACTTCGCGACCGGCTGGGGCATCCCCTTGACCGGCATGACCTCGCCCGACCACGCGAGCCTGAGCTTTTGGGGCAAAACGCTCGACATCGCCTCGCACATCGCCATACCGGCGCTCATCGTGGTGTTAGGGGACATCGCGGGCTTGAGCCGCTACATGCGCGGGCAAATGCTCGAGTACCTGGGCGCGGACTACATTCGTACCGCTCGGTCTAAGGGAGTGAGCGAATTTTTGGTCGTCTATAAACACACGCTCCGCAACGCCGTCATTCCCTTTGTCGCCACCATCGGTGGACTGCTGCCGGCACTTTTTACCGGGGCAGGCTTCGTCGAGGTGGTGTTCGCCTACCCCGGTATCACGCCGATGTTTTTAAGTGCCATCGCGCAGCAAGACATATTCATCATCGCGGGCTTCAGCATCATCGCCGCGGTGCTCCTCATCATCGGCAACTTGCTCGGCGACGTCCTGCTCGCCGTCGTCGACCCTAGGATTCAGTACTCCTGATGGACAACACTGTAGACGATACCAAAAGAGGCAACGAGGCCCAGTCGGAACGCCAGCAGTACGGCACCTCACAGGGCCAAATCGCCTGGCAGCAGTTTCGCAGGCACCGGCTAGCGCTCGTCGGGGCCGTGATTCTCATTTTTCTTTTTCTGATGGCGATTTTCGGGCCGTTCATCGCGCCTTACGGCCTCAACTTTTACAGCCGCAGCCAAATCACCCGTTTCCAACCGCCGACGCCGATTCAGTTCCGCGACCCCGAGACCGGAAGCTTTGTGCGGCCTTTCGTTTACGAGTACAGCGAAGAACTCGACATGACGACGTTTCGCTCGACCTTTATGGCGAATACCGACGTGCGCTATCCGGTTCGTTTTTTCGTCGAGGGTGCGCCTTACAAGATTCTGGGTTTTATTCCCGGCAACCTGCACCTTTTCGGCGTCGAATCGCCGGGGCGCATTTTTCTGATGGGCGCGGACAACCTGGGCCGTGACCTGTTCAGCCGAATTATGTACGCCTCGGCGATTTCGCTGACCATCGGCTTTGGGGCGACGGCCATCAGTTTCGTCATCGCCATCGTCTTGGGTGGGCTGGCGGGCTACTTCGGGGGTTGGGTCGACGAACTCGTGATGCGACTGGTCGAGGTGATTTCGGCCATCCCCGCCCTTTTCCTGTTGCTGTCGTTGCGCGCGGTGTTTCCCATCGACATGAACCCGGTGCTGGTTCTGTACGTGGTGCTGGGCATCCTGGCCTTTATCGGCTGGGGGGGCTTGGCTCGAGTGGTGCGCGGCCAGATGCTCACGACCAGGGAACTAGACTACGTCCAAGCCGCCAAGTCGCTCGGCTCGGGCACGGGGCGGGTCATCTTCAAGCACATGATTCCTTCGATTTACAGCTACCTCATTGTAGCCCTGAGCATCAGCGTGCCGTCCTATATTTTGGCCGAGTCGGGGCTCAGCTTTTTGGGTTTGGGCGTTTCTGAACCGTTCGCCAGTTGGGGCTCGCTCCTCTCGCAAGCCCAAGAAGGCGGCTTCGCCTCGATCACCCAGCGACCCTGGGTGCTTATTCCGGGTTTCTTCATCATCATCACCATCACCAGTTTTCAGTTTATGGGCGACGGCCTGCGCGACGCTTTCGACCCCCGCAAGCGCCAATAGGTCGCACGACAAAAGGTGTTTAAGGTACACTGTTCCTAACTAAGATTAAGGAGCGCCCCCTATGGCTAAGGCCGAGCGGCTGTTAACCGTCAACAACCTGCAAACCTACTTCGACACCGACGAGGGCACGGTCAAGGCCGTCGACGGCGTCACCTTTCACCTCGACAAAGGCGAAACCCTGGCCGTCGTCGGCGAGTCCGGCTCGGGCAAGTCGGTGACGAGTTTATCGGTCATGCGGCTCATCGCCACGCCGCCGGGCCGCATCGCGGGCGGCGAAATCATCTTCAACGGCCAAAACCTGCTCACCAAGAGCGAGCGCGAGATGCGCAAAATCCGCGGCAACGACATCTCGATGATTTTCCAGGAGCCGATGACGAGCCTCAACCCGGTCTACACCGTGGGCGACCAGATCGCCGAGGCCATCGTGCTGCACCAGGGCAAAAGCTACAAGCAAGCCATGAAGATGTCGGCGGAAATGCTGGAACTCGTCGGCATTCCCGAACCCGAAAAGCGCGTCAAAAACTACCCGCACCAGATGTCGGGCGGGATGCGGCAGCGGGTGATGATTGCGATGGCTTTGAGTTGCGGGCCGCAGCTGTTGATTGCCGACGAGCCGACGACCGCGCTCGACGTGACCATTCAAGCGCAGATTCTGGACCTGATGCGCAAACTCCAAAAAGAAATCGGCATGTCGATTTTGTTTATCACCCACGACTTGGGCGTGGTCGCCGAAATCGCCGACCGCGTGGTGGTGATGTACGCGGGCAAGGCGGTCGAAGAAGCGCAGTCGCGCGCGATTTTCGCCGACCCGCTCATGCCCTACACGATGGGCCTGTTAAACTCGATTCCGCGCGTCGACAAAGCCGCCGAGCACCAGGAGCGCTTAGAAGCCATCCCCGGCAACGTGCCCAACCCGCTCTACTTGCCCGAAGGCTGCGACTTTCACCCCAGGTGCCGCTTTATGATCGAAGAGTGCAAGGCGGGGGTGCCGCCCCTGATAGACTCGGGCGGCGGCCACACGGTGCGCTGCATCCGCTGGGACGAGATTGCCGCAGAGCGGAAGGCGGTGGCTTAAAATGGCTGACGTACAGGTGGAGCCGCGAACCAAAACGCAGATGACGACCGATAAGGGCGAATACTTGCTCGAGGTCCGCAACCTGCGCAAGTACTTCCCCATCCGCGGCGGCGTGTTGTCGCGCGTCGTCGCCAACGTCAAAGCGGTCGAGGAGGTCTCGTTCACCGTCAAGCCGGGCGAGGTCGTGGGACTGGTCGGCGAGTCAGGCTCGGGCAAGACGACGGCCGGGCGCAGCATCCTGCGGCTTATCGAGCCGACCGGCGGCGAAGTGATTTTCAACGGAACCGACGTGACCAAACTTTCCAAATCGCAGATGCGCGAGTACCGCAAAGAAATGCAAATCATCTTTCAAGACCCGTTCGCTTCGCTCAACCCGCGCATGACCGTCGGGGACATCATCGGCGAGGCGTTTACGATTCACAACTTAGCGCGCGGGCGTGAAAAAGAGGAGCGGGTGGCGAGTCTGCTCGAGAAAGTCGGTTTGTCGCCGTCCCACATGCGCCGCTACCCGCACGAGTTCTCGGGCGGCCAGCGGCAACGCATCGGCATCGCGCGGGCGCTCGCGGTAGACCCGCAGTTCATCGTCGCCGACGAGCCCGTCTCGGCGCTCGACGTGTCGATTCAGGCGCAGGTCGTCAACTTGCTCCAGGACCTCAAAGAAGAACTCGGGCTCACCCTGCTGTTTATCGCGCACGACTTGTCGGTCGTCGAGTACATTTCGGACAAGGTCGTGGTGATGTACCTGGGCCGCGTGATGGAAATCGCCCCGGCCCACGAACTCTACGCCAACCCCGTTCACCCCTACACCGAAGCGCTGCTCTCGGCGGTACCGATTCCCGACCCCACGGTCGAGCGCAAGCGCGTGATTCTCCAGGGCGACATCCCCAGCCCCATCAACCCACCTTCGGGCTGCGTGTTCCGCACCCGTTGCCCACTCGCCGTCGAAGAATGCGCCAAGGTCGTGCCGCCCCTGGAAGAGGTGTCGCCGGGGCACTTCAAAGCGTGTATCAGGCGTCCTTAGCGTTTTGTTGTCGCACTTTTGACAGACCCCCCGGTTAGCGTTGCGCTCAACCGTCCCCCTAAAAAGGGAAGCTTTTGCTCCTGATGCAGTCGGTGACCCTTCCCCCTTTAAGGGGGAACCGAACAAGCGAAGCGCCGTTCAAGGGGGTCTACCATCCAAGTGGGTATACTTACCCCTGTGAAAGTTCTCGTTTCCAACGACGACGGCATCTTTTCGCCCGGTCTCCACGCGCTGGCCCTGGCCTTGAGCGAGGTGGCCGACTCGGTGTTGGTCGTCGCGCCGGACGTGGAGCAGAGCGCGTCGGGCCACGCCATCACGGTGCGCCGCCCGCTGCGCTACACGCCGACCAAGCTCGAGCTGCCCGACAACGTCACCGCCTTTCGCGTGGACGGCACCCCGGCCGACTGTGTCGTTTTAGGGGTTCACAACGGGGGCCGCCCGGACGTGCTCGTCTCAGGCATCAACTTGGGCTCGAACCTCGGCTACGACGTGACCCACTCGGGCACGGTGGCGGCGGCGATGGAGGGCACGACCCTCAACATCCCGTCGCTCGCTTTTTCGCTGCGCACCGGCGACGCCGAACTGGACTTTTCCCACGCCGCCGCCTTCGCCGCCCTCTTCGCGCCGCGCGTCGCGCGCGCAGGCTTGCCCGAGCGCACGCTGCTCAACGTCAACTTTCCGGTCACTAAACACAAGGGCGTGCTGCTGGCCCGGCAGTCGACACACAACTGGCAGGACACCGTCGTGGCGCGCGAAGACCCCGAGGGCGTACCCTACTACTGGGTCGCCGGCAAACCGGTCGGGTCGGAGGAGCCTGACACCGACTACACGGCGGTCGTCGGCGGTTACGCGGCCGTCACGCCGCTACACCTGGACATGACCCACGGCAGCTATTTCGAACGGTTGGCCGACCTGTTGCCGGGCTTGGAGTCGGGGTTGGAAGTTGCTTAGGCCGGAGTTGGCCGCGCTGCGTAGCGCGCTCACCCGGGCCGTCATGAACGCTCTGCCCGAGGGCCATGAGCACCCCGACCTGAACGACTTTTACGAACTGTTGCGCGACTACCCGGCCCGGGGTGGCAAAGCGCTGCGTGGCCTGTTCACCCTGTTGTCCGCAGAAGCGCACGGCGGACGGTGGCAGGACGCGCTTCAGGTGGCCGCCGCCCTCGAGCTGTTCCAGAGCTGGGTGCTCGTCCACGACGACATCGAGGACGATTCGGAAGAGCGGCGCGGCGCGCCCGCGCTGCACAAGACTGTGGGGCTGCCGGTCGCGCTCAACGTGGGCGACGCGCTGCACGTTTACATGTGGTCACTTTTGCACGGTGTCAGCTCGAGCCTGCCCAAAGACGCCCTTCTAAACGAGTTCGTGACCATGATTCACCGCACCGCCGAGGGTCAGCACCTGGACCTGGTGTGGGTGCAACAAAACCGCTTCGACATCGCTGAGGCCGACTACTTAGAGATGGTACGGCTCAAAAGTGCGGTCTACACGGTCGTTTCGCCGCTCAGGCTGGGGGCGCTCTGCGCCGCCCAAGCGCCCGACGAACGCCTCGAGCCCTTGGGCACCGCCCTGGGCGTGGCCTTTCAAATCCGTGACGACGTGCTCAACTTGACGCCCGGCGACAGTGGCTACGGCAAAGAGTTCGCCGGCGACCTCTACGAGGCCAAACGCACGCTCGTCTTAGCCCACCTGTTCGCCCACGCCCGCCCCGACGAAGCCGAAGAAGTCAGCGCACGCCTCGGCAAACCGCGGCCGGAGCGCACGCCGGACGACGTGGCTCGAGTTCTAAAGCTCGTCGAACGCTACGGTTCTTTGCGGTACGCCCAGAGCGTCGCGGAGCAAAAGGCCGCTGCGGGCCTGGCCCTGCTCGCCGAGGTCACACCGGAGTTGGCAAACCAGGCGGCCGCCCGGGAACTGTCGGGGCTGCTCGAGACGCTCTCCAGCCGGGCAGCTTGAACCCGAGAGTGGGGTGGACGGCTTCCCCACTGCAGCGCCGAACGCGCGCCACGCTCCCTACCACAGCACGTCCTCCAGACGCTATGATGGCAAGCGACCCAACGATGGCAAACGACCCGTGACACTGTTCTCTCTCAGCCGCTGCCCCGTTTGCCGCGTGCGGGCTTCCACGCCGCGCGGCGCTTGCAGCGCTTGTCTCGAGGACTTATTCGCGCCCGAAGTTCACGCCGGCACCCTCACCTTAGGCGTGTACGAGGGCAGGCTCGAGCGGGCCGTCCGAGCTTTCAAGTTTCAGCACGCGACCCGGCTGGCGGGCGTGTTCGGCGCGGCACTGGCCGCCGAGGTCGCGCGCCGGGGCTGGCAGGTCGACACGGTGTGCGCCGTGCCGCTACACCTGCGCCGCACCTTGCAGCGCGGCTACAACCAGTCGGCGCTCATCGCCAAACGAGTCGCCGCCGACCGCGGCGTTCCCTACACGCCGCTGCTCACGCGCACGCGGGCCACTCGCCAGCAAGCCCGCTTGCACCGCGGCGAGCGTTTCAAAAACGTCGAGGGCGCTTTTCAAGCCAAAAACGCCCGGGGCAAACGCGTGCTCCTCGTCGACGACGTCGTCACGAGCGGGGCGACGTCGTCGGCCTGTCGCCAAGCGCTCGAGCGCGCCGGCGCCGCCGAAGTCAGGTTGGCCGCCGTGGCACGGGCAAAGTAAACCTCGAGACAAACGGCTTTTGACTTGGCCTCCCCTCGTAGGGGAGGTGGCCTTGTGAGCCGGAGGGGTTTAGAGCGGTGCCGTAGAGTTGCCTCACCCGTTCCTGGAACCGTTGAAAAAGCCGTTTTCGTTTCTCAGGTCTTGCTTTCCGTCCGCGTTCCCCTATATACTACACAGGTTTGCATCCCCCTGGCTTGCAGCGCTAAGTCTGGGGGTCGGTTTGTCACGTGTTTAGACCTCACTGTTCCACGTACTCACCACACAAGTTTGGACTGTCCGTTCGCTGTTCGTTCAACCCTGCACCGTCAGGGGATTCACAAGGGAGTGATGACGCTGCCAACCGTCAACCAGTTGCTGCGCAAAGGGCGCAAGACGCTCAAGAAAAAGAACAAAACCCCGGCCCTCAAGGGAAGCCCGCAACGTCGCGGCGTGTGCACGGTCGTCAAGACCCAGACGCCCAAAAAGCCGAACTCGGCACTGCGCAAAATCGCGCGGGTTCGCTTGTCGAGCGGCTTTGAGGTCACGGCGTACATTCCCGGCGAAAAGCACAACCTGCAAGAGCACTCGGTCGTGCTGATTCGCGGCGGGCGCGTGAAAGACCTGCCGGGCGTTCGCTATCACATCGTCCGCGGCGCGCTCGACACCCAGGGCGTCGGCGTCGGCCGTTACGTCCAGCGCAACCAGGGCCGGAGCAAGTACGGCTCCAAAAAGCCCAAGGCGAAGAAGTAGGAGTTTTATGGCACGCAGACGCAGAGCCGAAATCCGTCCCATCGAGCCCGACCTGGTGTACGCGGACACCACCGTCACCTCGTTTATCAACAAGATGATGCGGGAGGGCAAGAAAAATCTGTCCAGCCGCATCTTTTACGGCGCTTGCCGTTTGGTGCAGGAGCGCAGCGGCCAGGAACCCTTGAAAGTGTTTCGCCAGGCCGTAGACAACGTCAAACCGCGCATCGAGGTCAAGAGCCGCCGCGTGGGTGGGGCGACGTACCAGGTGCCGGTCGAGGTCAACCCGCGCCGCTCGCAGTCTTTGAGCCTGCGCTGGCTCGTCGCCGCCTCGGACTCACGGCCCGAGCGCACCGCGGTCGAGCGCGTGGCGGGCGAGTTGCTAGACGCGGCGGCGGGTCGCGGCGGCGCAGTCAAGAAAAAAGACGACGTCGAACGCATGGCCGAAGCCAACCGCGCTTACGCGCACTACCGCTGGTAGAAAGGAGGACGAAAGCTCGAACCCCGAACCCCGAAGAACGCCCAGGCGAAGCTTCGACTTTGGATTTCGACTTTTTTATCATGGCAACCCACACAGGTATTGACTTAACCAAAACCCGCAACATCGGCATCGCCGCACACATCGACGCGGGCAAAACGACGTTGACCGAGCGCATCCTCTTTTACACGGGCCGAATTCACAAAACCGGCGAGGTTCACGAGGGTGCCGCGACGATGGACTGGATGGAGCAAGAGCGCGAGCGCGGCATCACGATTACTTCGGCGGTGACCACCGCGAACTGGAAAGACACCCGCATCAACATCATCGACACGCCGGGCCACGTGGACTTCACGATGGAGGTGGAGCGTAGTATGCGCGTGCTCGACGCGGCTGTGGCCGTGTTCGACGGTTCACAAGGCGTCGAGCCGCAGAGTGAAACCGTGTGGCGTCAGGCCGACAAGTACCGGGTGCCACGTCTCGCCTTTGCCAACAAGATGGACAAGACCGGCGCGGACTTTCAGCTCGTGCTGGACTCGATGGAAGAACGCCTCGGCGCAAACGCGGTGCCGATCCAGTGGCCTATCGGCCGCGAGGACAGCTTTACGGGGCTTATCGACCTCGTCGAGATGCAGACCTACACCTACTTGGATGACTTGGGCCAAGACATCGAGGTGGGCGACATCCCCGCCGACTACCGGGATATCGCCCAAGAAAAGCGCAACCTGATGATTGAGAAGCTCGCCGACGTCGACGACGAAGTAGCGATGCTGTTTCTCGAGGGCGAAGAAGTCCCCAGCAACATCATCAACGCCGCCATTCGCAAGGGCGTCATCAGCCTCAGCGTGTTTCCGGTGCTCTGCGGTTCGGCACTGAAAAACAAGGGCGTGCAGCGTCTCCTCGACGCCGTGACCCTCTATTTGCCGAGCCCGCTCGACGTGCCCGCCATTCGGGGCGTCTTGCCGGAGAACGGCGAAGAGACGAGCCGCTCCGCCGACGACGACGCGCCGACCTCGGCCCTGGCATTCAAAATCATGACCGACCCTTACGTGGGCCGCTTGACCTTTGTAAGGGTGTATTCGGGGGTGCTCGAGTCTGGCTCCTACGTCTACAACGCTTCTAAGGGCAAGCGCGAGCGCATCGGCCGTTTGATGAAGATGCACTCGAACAACCGCGAAGAGGTCGACCGCATCGGCGCGGGCGACTTAGGCGCGGTCATCGGCTTGAAAGACACCACCACGGGCGACACGCTCTGCGACCCGGACCACTTGGTGATTCTGGAGTCTATCGAAGTCCCTGAGCCGGTCATTTCAGTCGCTATCGAACCCGCTTCGAAGGCCGACCAGGACAAGCTCTCGAACGGTCTGGTCAAGCTTACCGAAGAAGACCCGACCTTCCGCGTGCAGACCGACAGCGAAACCGGTCAGACCGTCATTTCGGGCATGGGCGAGCTTCACCTGGAAATCATTGTGGACCGTTTGCGCCGCGAGTTCAACGTGAACGCCAACGTGGGCGCGCCGCAAGTCGCGTACCGCGAGACGATCACCCGCGCGGTCGACGTGCAGGGCAAGTTTGTGCGGCAGTCGGGCGGACGCGGCCAGTACGGCGACGTGCGCATCAAGGCGGAACCCTTGGAGCGCGGCAGCGGCTTCGAGTTCGAAAACGCCGTCGTCGGTGGAACGATTCCCCGCGAATTCATTCCGGCGGTTCAAAAGGGCGTCGAAGAAGCGATGCAAAATGGGCCGCTTTTAGGTTTTCCCATCGTGGACATGAAAGTCGTCCTTTACGACGGTTCGTATCACGAGGTCGATTCAAGCGAGATGGCCTTCAAGATTGCCGCTTCGATGGCGATTCGCGAGGTCATGAACAAGGGCGGGGCAACCGTGCTCGAGCCCATCATGCGCGTCGAAGTCGTCACGCCGGAAACCTACATGGGCGACGCCATCGGCAGCTTGAACTCTCGTCGCGGTCAAATTCAGGGGATGCAGCCGCGCGGCAACGCGCAAGTCATCAACGCCAACGTCCCCCTGTCGGAGATGTTCGGCTACGCGACCGACCTGCGCAGCCTGACGCAAGGCCGCGCGACGTTCACGATGTTTTTAGACCACTACGCCCAAGTCCCGAAAAACGTTCAGGACGAGTTAGTTAAAAAATAATCGAGAGGTGTCGTCTGCGATTTGCACACAGACGACACCCTGAAACCACATCGAACTTTAGATTCAAGAAGGAGCGATTCAAATGGCAAAAAGTGTCTTTCAGAGGACGAAACCGCACGTAAACGTGGGCACCATCGGGCACGTGGACCACGGCAAGACGACTTTAACGGCGGCCATCACTTTCACAGCGGCGGCCGCGGACCCGACGGTGACGACGCAAAGCTACGACCAAATCGACAAAGCGCCCGAAGAGAAAGCTCGGGGCATCACCATCAACACCTCGCACGTGGAATACCAAACCAAAGCGCGCCACTACTCCCACGTCGACTGCCCCGGCCACGCCGACTACGTCAAGAACATGATTACCGGCGCCGCGCAGATGGACGGAGCCATCCTGGTGGTCTCGGCCGCCGACGGCCCCATGCCGCAAACGCGAGAGCACATCTTGTTGGCTAGACAAGTGGGCGTGCCCTACATCGTGGTGTTCATGAACAAGACCGACATGGTCGACGACGAAGAACTGCTCGAACTCGTCGAAATGGAAGTGCGCGAACTTCTGTCGAGCTACGACTTCCCCGGCGACGACATCCCGGTGATTCAAGGCTCGGCTTTGAAAGCCCTAGAAGCCCTGCAGGCCAACCCCAACACCCAGCGCGGCGAAAACGAGTGGGTGGACAAGATCTGGGACCTGCTCGACGCGGTGGACAGCTACATCCCCACACCCGAGCGCGACGTGGATAAAGCTTTCCTGATGCCGGTCGAAGACGTCTTCACCATCACCGGCCGCGGCACGGTGGCTACCGGCCGGGTCGAACGGGGCACGGTCAAGACCGGCGAAGAGATTTCCATCGTGGGGCTGAGCGACACCAAGAAGACGGTCGTCACCGGTGTGGAGATGCACCGCAAGACGCTCGACTCAGGTTTAGCGGGCGACAACGTGGGCGTGCTGTTGAGAGGCGTGGGCCGCGACGACATCGAGCGGGGTCAGGTGTTGGCCAAACCCGGCTCGATCACTCCACATACCGTTTTCGACGGGTCGGTGTACATCCTCAAGAAAGAAGAGGGGGGCCGCCACTCGGCTTTTTTCACCGGTTACCGGCCGCAGTTTTACTTTCGCACCACGGACGTGACGGGTGTGGTCACCCTGCCCGAGAGTGTGGAGATGGTGATGCCCGGGGACAACGTGGAACTCTCGGTAGAACTCATCAAACCCATAGCGATGGAAGACGGCTTGCGCTTCGCCATCCGTGAGGGTGGCCGCACCGTGGGAGCTGGCGTGGTTACTAAGGTGACGAAGTAGGTTATGGCCGCCACTCCTCGCATCCGCATCAAGCTCAAAGGCTTCGACCACCGCAGCCTGGACTCCTCGGCGACAAAAATTGTCGACACGGTCAAGCGCACCGGCGCGAAGGTGGCGGGACCCGTCCCGTTGCCGACCCGCACGCGGCGCTTCTGCGTGCTCCGCAGTCCCTTTGTCAACAAGGACAGCCGTGAGCACTTTGAAATTCGCACCCATAACCGCCTGATAGACATCAAGGCACCAACCAAAAGCACCATCGACAGCTTGATGCACTTGGACCTCCCGACCGGGGTGGACATCGAAATCAAGACGGTCGGAGGCAGGTAAACGTGAAAGGCATTTTAGGAACCAAAGTGGGCATGACCCAAGTCTGGCAGGGCGACCGGCTCGTCCCGGTCACGGTCGTGATGGCCGGACCCTGCCCGGTCGTGCAGCGCAAAGCCCCCGACACCGACGGCTACAGCGCCGTGCAGCTCGGTTGGGTGGAAAAGAGCGCCAAGGCTGCCAACAAACCCGAAACGGGTCATGCCAAAAAAGCCGACGTAGCGCCGCAACGCCACCTCGTCGAGTTCCGCGACTTCGCACCCGAAGGGGACGCGGTTACCGTCGAGCTGTTCGAGGCCGGACAAAAGGTCGACGTGACCGGCACCAGCAAAGGCCGCGGGACCGCGGGCGTCATCAAGCGCTGGGGTTTTTCGGGGATGCCCGCGTCGCACGGTGTCAAAAAGAAGCACCGGCACGGGGGCTCCATCGGTCAGCGCAAGTCGCCGGGCCGTGTTTACAAGGGTAAAAAGATGGCCGGACACTACGGCGCTGAAACGGTGACGACGGTCGGCTTGGAACTCGTCGACGTGCGCCCGGACGACAACTTGCTGCTCATCCGCGGTGCGTTGCCGGGTCCGAACGGTGGCCTCGTCATCGTCAAGAACTCACGAAAGCAGGTGAGCTGATGCCCGTCACCTTAGACGTGCTCGGCAGCGGGCGCAAACTCACGCTCGACTTGCCCGAGCCCAAAGCGTCGGTGCTGCACGAGGTCGTCAACTGGCAACTCTCGAAGCGCCGCCGCGGCACCGCGCACGCCAAAACGCGCGCCGAAGTCGTCGGCTCGACCGCCAAGATTTACCCGCAAAAGGGTACCGGCCGCGCCCGCCACGGCAGCCGCAAAGCGCCGATTTTCGTGGGCGGCGGCAAAGCCTTCGGCCCGCGCCCCCGCGACTACGAATACACCTTGCCGAAACGGGTGCGCCGCTTGGGACTGCAGATGGCCCTCGCCGCGCGGGCCATCGAAGGCAAGCTTACCCTGGTCGAAAGTTTCGACATCGGCGGTCGTACCAAGGAATTCGTCGCCTGGGCTGCCAGCAACGGCTTCGACGGCCGTGAGCGCGTGCTCCTCGTCACCGACAACGAACTCGCCCGGCGCGCGGCGCGCAACCTGCCGTGGGTGGGCGTGTTGCCGCGCAAAGGTTTGAACGTTTACGACATCTTGCGCTACGACCGGCTGATTGCCGACGCGACGCTGCTCGAGGCCGGCGCTATGAGTGACGCCAGCGTGACCGAGGGGATTCCCCATGAACCCACATGACGTCGTCCTGCGCCCCGTGATGAGCGAAAAAGCCATTATGGGCATCGCTGAGAACAAGTACGCCTTTTACGTCCGGCCGGGCGCGAACCGCACCGAAATCAAAGATTCCATCGAGCGCGTGTTCGACGTGGACGTGGTGAAAATCAACCTCGTGAACGTGCGCGGCAAGCTCAAGACACTCGGCCGCCATGCAGGCCGCCGCCCGGCGCGCCTAAAAGCCATCGTGACCTTGAAAGAAGGTCAGCGCATTCAAGCTCTCGAAGGTCTCACCTAAGGAGGGGTCTTATGCCAGTCAAGAGTTATCGCCCCTACACCCCTTCGCGCCGGTTTATGACGACGCCGGACTTTGCCGAAGTTACCAAAGCCGAGCCGGAAAAGTCGCTGCTCGAGCCGACAAAACGCTCCGGCGGCCGCAACAACCGGGGCCGCATCACTACGAGATTTCGCGGCGGCGGCCACAAGCGCCGCTACCGCGTCATCGACTTTCGCCGCCGCGACAAAGAGGGCGTCCCCGCCCAAGTCGCCGGCATCGAGTACGACCCCAACCGCAGCGCGAACATCGCCCTGCTGCACTATCTGGACGGCGAAAAGCGCTACATCTTAGCGCCGGAAAAGTTGGTCGTCGGCTCCCGCATCGTCAGTGGCCCCGAGGCCGAGCCGGTCGTCGGCAACGCCCTACCTTTACGCTTTGTCCCCATCGGGGCGGTCGTTCACAACGTGGAACTGGTGCCGGGTAAAGGTGCGCAAATCGCCCGCAGCGCGGGTACAAGCATCCAGATTCAAGGTCGTGACGGCGACTACGTCACCTTGCGCCTGCCCTCGGGCGAGTTGCGCCGGATTCACGGCGAGTGTTACGCCACCGTCGGCGTCGTCGGCAACGCCGAACACAAAAACCTCACCCACGGCAAGGCCGGGCGCACGCGCTGGGCGGGTCGCAAACCCCACGTTCGGGGCCGCGCCATGAACCCGGTCGACCACCCACACGGCGGCGGCGAAGGCCGCTCCACCGGGGGCCGAGACCCGGTCAGCCCTTGGGGTCAAAAAGCCAAAGGCCTCAAGACGCGCTCCAAGCGTAAGACGAGTTCGAAGTTCATCGTCCGCCGCCGGAAAGGAAGTAAGTAATGCCCCGCAGCACCAAAAAGGGGCCGTTTATCGACGAGCACCTGCTCGACAAAATCGACGCGGCCAACGACTCCGGCGCTAGAAAAGTGATTCGCACCTGGAGCCGCCGCTCGACGGTGGTGCCCGAGATGGTCGGCCACACCTTCGGCGTTTACAACGGCAAACAGCACGTGCCGGTCTTCGTCCAAGAAAACATGGTCGGCCACAAACTCGGCGAGTTCGCGCCGACGCGGATTTTCCGCAGCCACGGCGGGGGCCGGGGCTGATGGAAGCCAAAGCCAGACTGAACACCTTGCGCTCGACCCCGCAAAAAACGCGGCTCGTCGCCGACCTCATCCGCGGCAAAGAGGTGGCCAAGGCCGAGAACATCTTGCGCTTCACGCCGCGCCGGGCGGCCAAACCTATCCTCAAGCTTTTGCAGAGCGCGAAGGCCAACGCAGTCAACAACCACGACATGTTTGAAGACACCTTGTTCGTGTCTAAAATCATGGTCGACGAAGGTCCGGTCTTGAAACGCTTTTTGCCCAGAGCCCGGGGCCGCGCCGACCTGCTGCGCAAGCGCACCAGTCACGTCACCATCGTTTTGGAGGAAAAGTAGTGGGAAACAAAATCAACCCGCTCGGCTTCCGGCTTGGGGTGAACAAGGAATCGTCGGCCAAGTGGTACGCGAGTCCTGAAACTTATCCTCAGCTGTTAGCTGACGACCGGCTCATCCGCGAAACTATCCAAAAAGAGGTTGGTCGCGCCGGGATTTCACGTATCGAGATAGAACGCGCGGCGCACAACATCAACATCACCATTCACACGGCCAAGCCCGGTGTGGTCATCGGTCGCGGTGGCGAGTCGATTAAAGAGCTGCGCACCAAGCTCGACGCCAAACTTTCAGGCACCATCGCCGTAAACGTGCAAGAGGTGCAAAACGCCAACACCAACGCGGCCTTGATAGCGCAGCGCATCGCCGAGCAGTTGGAACGCCGTTTCGCCTTCCGCCGCGCCATGAAGCAGGCCGTGCAGCGCACGATGGAGTCGGGCGCGCAGGGCGTCAAGATTCGCTGCTCGGGTCGTTTGGGCGGCACCGAGCAGGCGCGCCCCGAATGGTACTCGGACGGCCGGGTGCCGCTGCAAACCTTGCGTGCCGACATCGAATACGGGACGGCTCGAGCCCAGACCACCTACGGCATCATCGGCGTCAAAGCTTGGGTGTTCAAGGGCGAAATCGTCGGCGACAAACAGCGCCGCGCCGCGCTGTTGCCGCGTACGAGGCGCGACGAGGACAAACAGCGCCGCCGCCGCCGCCCGGCCGCCAAGCGCCGCGGCGACCGCGGTGGTAGCGACAGGGGCGGCAGTGACCGGGGCGGCAGCGACCGGGGCGGCAGTGACCGGCCCGGCACTCGCCCCCCCCGCAAGGAGCGCAGCTGATGCTGTTACCGAAACGCGTCAAATACCGCAAGCAGATGCGTGGCCGGATGACCGGCGACACCAAAGGCGGCGACTACCTCGCTTTCGGGGACTACGGACTCGTCGCGATGGAACCGGCCTGGATCAAGTCCAACCAGATAGAAGCCTGTCGCATCGCCATGAGCCGCTACTTCCGGCGGGGCGGTAAGATTTACATCCGCATTTTCCCCGACAAACCCGTGACCAAAAAACCGCAAGAGGTTCGCATGGGCAAGGGTAAGGGTGCCGTCGAGTATTGGGTCGCGGTCGTCAAGCCGGGCCGCGTGGTGTTCGAGGTCGCCAACGTGACCGAGGAGCAGGCCAAAGAAGCCTTCCGGCTGGCCGGCCACAAACTTCCCATCAAGACCAAGATGGTCAAGCGCGAGGTGTACGATGAAGCCCAATGAGGTGCGCGAGCTGACCGTGGACGAAATTCACGACCGGGTCGCCAAACACCGCGAAGACCTCCTCGACCTGCGGGTGCAATCCACCGTGGGCCAGGTGCCGAACACCAAAATCATCCGCACCAAAAAACGCGACATCGCGCGGCTGCTCACCATCGCCAACGAGAAAGCGAACGGAAAAGCATGAAAAAAACCCTGCAAGGCCGCGTGGTCAGCAACAAGGCCGACAAGACGGTGACGGTGCTCGTCGAGCGTCGCTTTCTTCACCCGCTCTACGGCAAGGTCGTCACCACGACGAAAAAGTATCTTGCTCACGACGAAACCAACCTGTACGGCGAGGGCGACGTGGTCGAAATCGTCTCGAGCCGCCCCATCAGCAAGCGCAAAAGCTTTACTGTAGACAAACTCATCGAGAAAGCGAGGGGGTGAGGGGTTTTTTAGTCTTTGGTTTTTAGTTTTTAGTCTGACGGATGACTAACCACTAACCACTAACTACTGTTACCTTCCATCATGATTCAACAAGAGACTTTTTTAGACGTGGCCGACAACTCGGGCGCGCGCCGCATTCAGTGCATCCGCGTGCTCGGCACCGGGCAACAGTTCACAGGCGGCGTCGGGGACGTCATCGTGGCCGCGGTCAAGGACGCCATTCCCAACGCGGGCGTCAAAAAGGGTGACGTGGTCAAGGCCGTCATCGTCCGCACGCGCAAAGAGATCAACCGCCGCGACGGGTCTTCGATTCGCTTCGACGGCAACGCGGCCGTCCTCATCAACAACCAGAACGAGCCGCGCGGCACGCGCGTGTTCGGTCCCGTGGCGCGCGAGTTGCGCGACAAACGCTTTATGCGCATCGTGTCCTTGGCCCCGGAGGTTTTATAATGGCTAAGCTTCACTTGAGGCGGGGCGACACGGTTCGCGTCATCGCCGGCAAGTTCAAAGGTTCCGAAGGCAAAATCATGGCGGTGTTTCCCGAGAAAAGCCGGGTCGTCGTCGACAACGTCAACGTCATCAAAAAAGCGCAACGGCCCACCCAGGACAACCCGCGGGGCGGCTTTGTAGAGCGCGAAGCGCCGATTCACATCAGCAACGTGCAACTCCTCGACCCCCGCACGGGCGAACTGACCCGGGTGCGCTACCGGGTCGAGAACGGCCACAAGTCCCGGGTGAGCGTCAAAAGCGGCGCGGCCTTGGATGAATAGGCGAAAGGACGAGTAGGGGAGACATGGACAGTACAGACACAAGCACTACCAACACCGCGGACATGACTGTTTCGCTCAAACAGCGCTACAAGGACAGCGTCGTCCCCGAGTTGCAAAAACGTCATGACTACCAAAACGTCATGGCGGTGCCGAAGTTGGAAAAAATCGTCATCAACATGGGTCTCGGCGCGGCGCGCGAGGACTCGAAAGTTCTCGACAAAGCCGGCCGTGAACTCGCCCAAATCGCCCTGCAACGCCCGGTCGTCACCAAGGCCAAAAAGTCGGTGTCGAACTTCAAGCTGCGCGCCGGGATGCCCATCGGCGTGATGGTCACGTTGCGCGGCGAGCGCATGTGGGTGTTTTTGGAAAAACTCGTCAACATCGCGCTGCCGCGGGTGCGCGACTTTCGCGGCGTCAACCCCAACAGCTTCGACGGCCGCGGCAACTATTCGATGGGCGTGCGCGAGCAGCTCGTTTTCCCCGAAATCAACTACGACCAAGTCGACGCGACCCGCGGGATGGACATCTCTATCGTCACCACCGCCCAAACCGACGAAGAGGCGCGCGACCTGCTCGAGCTGCTCGGCATGCCCTTCAGAAAATAGAGAGGAGGATTTATGGCAACCAAAGCCCACATCGCCAAATCGAAGCGCGAGCCCAAGTTTTCGACCCGGCAAGTCAACCGCTGTATGCGTTGCGGCCGCTCGCGCGGCTACCTGCGCGACTTCGGTCTGTGTCGAATTTGTATGCGCGAAGAAGCCCACAAAGGCTATTTGCCTGGCGTCACCAAAGCGAGCTGGTAAAGAAGAGCTTTCTTCTTTACCCCAACTCGGCTTAGGCACTCGTTGAGAGTGAAAACAGCGAAGCCGAGAACAAGCTTTCGACCTTACTTTCTACTCGGTTCCAGGTACTCTACCCGAGCCACAACAAAGAAAGCACTTTTTAGAGAGGACGGTCGCGCCGCTTGGTGCGATACCGCTCTCGAGGAGGAAACGTGAACACAGACCCCATCGCCGACATGCTGACGCGCATCCGCAACGCCCAGGCGATTGCCGAAGCAAGCGTCGACGTGCCGGCCAGCAAGTTCAAAAAAGCCGTCGCCGCGCTGCTCGTCAAAGAAGGTTACCTAAAGTCCGTCGAGGACGCCAAAAACAAGGCCGGTCACCCGGTCATTCGCATCGGGCTCAAGTACGGCCCGCGCCGCAGCCCCATCATCAACGCGCTGACGAGGGTGTCCAAACCGGGTCGCCGCGCTTACGCCAAGGCCGGCGCGGTGCCCGTGGTGCGCGGCGGTCTCGGCATCGCCGTGGTTTCGACCTCGCAAGGGTTGATGGTCGACCGCGACGCCCGCCGCAAAAACGTCGGCGGCGAAGTCGTCTGCGAGGTTTGGTGATGTCGCGCATCGGCAGAATGCCCGTGCCCGTTCCCAGCGGCGTGAACGTCAACGTTCAGGGCGACAGCGTCGTCGTCAAGGGTCCCAAGGGTCAGTTGACGGTGCCGCTCAACAAACGCCTCACCGTCGACATGGGTGACGGCGAACTGACTTTGAGCCGCCCCAGCGACGCTCGAGACGACCGCGCCCAACACGGCCTGGCCCGCAGCCTCATCAACAACGCCGTGGTCGGGGTGACCGAAGGCTTCACCCGCAACTTAGAAATTCGCGGCGTCGGTTACCGCGCGCAGATGCGCGGGGGGGCGCTCGAGCTGAGCCTCGGCTTTTCCCACCCCGTGGTGGTCGAAGCGCCCGCGGGCATCACAATCGCCACGCCCGAGCCGACCCGCATCACCGTGACCGGCATCGACAAGCAACTCGTCGGCCAAACGGCCGCCAATATCCGCGCCCTGCGCCCGCCTGATTCGTACCACGGCAAGGGCGTTCGCTACGAGGGCGAGCAGGTCCGACTCAAAGCCGGCAAAACAGCGGCTCGGTAGGAGTGAACATGTCCAGACTGGAATCTGCCACGCGCCGTAAACTGCGCACTCGCCGCCGTCTCAAACGGCCCGTTGCAACCGACCGCTTGCGCTTGAGCGTGTTTCGCAGCAGCAAACACATCTACGCCCAGATTATCGACGACAAACAAGGTGTCACCCTCGCCGAGGCCAACTCGCGCACGCTTGAGGCGTCCGGCGACAAGGTCGAGCAGGCCAAAGCGGTCGGTAAGGCGCTGGCCGAGCGAGCCAAAGCAGCGGGTGCCGTCCGCGTGGTGTTCGACCGCGGGGGTTACCGCTACCACGGTCGCGTCAAAGCGCTCGCCGAGGGTGCGCGCGAGGGAGGCTTGGAATTTTAATGGCAAACAACAGCGACTTCGAAGACAAAGTGATTTTTATCCGCCGCACCGCGAAAACCTACAAAGGGGGCCGCCGTTTCCGCTTCGGCGCGATGGTGGTCGTGGGTGACCGCCAGGGGCGCGTGGGCGTCGGGCTGGGCAAGGCCAAAGAGGTGCCCGTCGCGGTGCAAAAAGGCCAGTACGTGGCGATGCGCAACGTCATCGAGGTGCCGATTGCCGAGCCCGGGACCATCCCCCACGAAGTTTTGGGCGAGCACGGCACCAGCCGCGTGATGCTCAAACCGGCCGGGGCCGGCACCGGCGTGATCGCCGGCGGCGTGCCCCGCGCTATAGCCGAGCTGGCAGGTTTGCGCAACCTGCTCACCAAAGAACTCGGCTCGCGCAACCAGACGAACGTCGCCTACGCCGTCATCGAAGGCTTAAAGCAACTCAAGACTTTTGAAGAGGCCAAGGCGGAGCGCGAGGCGGCGCGATGAAGATTACGCTGAAACGTAGCCTCATCGGCGTCAAAAAAGACCAGCGGGCGACCGTTAAGGCGCTCGGACTGCGCAAGACGGGCGACAGCCGCACCGTCGCGGACACCCCCGACGTGCGCGGCATGGTCGACAAAATAGCGTATTTGCTAGAGGTAGAAGGGCAGGAGCAACGTGAAACTGAATGATTTGAAACCCGCGCCCGGCAGCAAAAAGACGCGCCGCCGCGTGGGCCGCGGCCTGGGCAGCGGTCGCGGTAAAACCGCAGGCCGCGGCCAAAAGGGCCAAAAAAGCCGCAGCGGTTTCAGCCAGGGGGCCGGTTGGGAAGGCGGGCGTTCACGCCTCGTCATGCGCTTGCCCAAGCGCGGCTTTACTCACCAGGGAGACGATTATCAGGTTGTCAACTTAGCCGACCTGAACAGGTTCGAAGACGGCACCCAAGTAACCGCTGAAGTGTTGAGGGCTGAGGGTTTGGTGCGCAGTTTGAAGCGCCCCGTCAAACTCTTGGGCAACGGCGAACTCACCGCCAAAAACTTGCAAGTCCACCTCGACGCTTACAGCAAAAGCGCGGTCCAAGCTCTGCAGGACGCGGGTGGCAGCGCCGTGGGGGCTGGCGCGCAGGCTGAAGGAGAAGAGTAATGCTAGCAGCGTTTCGCAACGCACTGGTGATTCCCGACCTGCGGGCGAAGCTGCTGGTGACGATAGGTTTGTTGGCTGTTTACCGACTGATGGTGTTCATCCCCACGCCGGGCGTCGACATCGAGGCCCTGCAAGCCGGGAACTTCGGGCAGGGCGACATCTTCACCCTGCTGAACTTTATTTCGGGCGGCAACTTCGAGGTTTTCTCGATTGCTGCTCTCGGCGTGATTCCCTACATCACGGCCAGCATCATCATCCAACTGCTCACCTCGGTTTATCCACCTTTAGAAAAACTACAAAAAGAAGGTGAAGAGGGCCGCCGCAAAATCACCCAGTACACCCGCTACGGGGCGACCGCACTGGGCGCTGTTCAGGCGGTGTTTTTGGCTATCGCCCTGATAGGCCCGAGTGGCGCGCTGAGACTCGGCTGGTCGAACGGACCCTTTTTCTGGTTTATCGTCCTCATCACTCAAGTCGCGGGCATCACGGTGGTGATGTGGCTCGGCGAAAAAATTACCGAGTACGGCATCGGCAACGGCATCTCGCTCATCATCTACGCAGGTATCGTCGCCCTTTTTCCGGGCGCTCTGAGTCAGCAGTTCGCGCTGATCAGCAGTGGCGAGGCGAACATCTTCGGTCTCCTCATCTTCTTGGCGCTGTTGATTCTGGCGATTACGGGCATGGTCCTCATCCAGCAGGCCGAGCGCCGCATTCCGGTGCAGTACGCGCGCAAGGTCGTCGGGCGGCGGGTCATGGGCGGCCAGAGCACCTACATTCCCTTACGCGTCAACGCAGCCGGGGTCATCCCCATCATCTTCGCGGTGTCCATCATCATCTTGCCGACGGTCGTCATCGGCGCGTTTCCGAACATCGGTTGGCTCCAGGCGGCGGGTGTGTGGTTCAACACCGCACAGTGGCAAGGGCTCATCACCAGCACGCTGCTGATCATGGCCTTTACTTACTTTTACACCCAAATCACCTTCGACCCGCGGCGCATCGCCGAGAACTTGCGCGAGTACGGCGGCTTCGTCCCCGGCGTGCGGCCGGGTCTGCCGACCCAAGAGCACCTGGCGCGCATCACCAACCGCATCACCCTGTGGGGCGCGCTCTTTCTGGGCGCGGTCAACGCCACGCCGCAAGTGTTGGCCTGGATTACGGGGACGGGCTCGCTGCCCTTTGCTTTTTCGGGGACGGGCCTGCTGATCATCGTCGGAGTCGCGCTCGACACCTTGCGGCAACTGGAAACCCAGCTCACCATGCGGCACTACGAGGGGTTTGTCTCCAAAGGGCGCATCCGGGGCCGCGGGAGGCGGTTTTAGTGGCGTCGTCCGAGGTGTTGTTGCTGATGGGGCCGCCCGGTGCGGGCAAGGGAACGCAGGCGGTTAAGCTGGCGAGGGCCCGCAAACTGCACAAGATTTCGACCGGCGACATGCTCCGCAGCCACGTCGGGCAGGGCACGGACCTCGGACGCAAGGCGAAGTCGATCATGGCGGCGGGCGACCTGGTGCCGGACGACCTCATCATCGACATGGTTCGCGCCGAATTAGAAGCGCACAAGGACGACGGCGTGCGCGCCCTTCTCGACGGCTTTCCGCGCACCCCCGGCCAGGCCGCGGCACTCGACACGCTGTTGCAAGACTACGGTGCGCCCTTGACGGCTGCCGTGCTTTTAGAAGTCGGCGAGGACGAACTCGTCAGCCGCCTCAGCCAGCGCGCCGTGGAAGAAGACCGCAGCGACGACGACGCGGCCACGGTGCATGAACGGATGCGTGTCTACCGCGAGAAGACCCAACCTCTTTTGGACTACTACGACGAGCGGAGCAAGCTGCGCCGCGTCGACGGTGTGGGCACGGTCGAAGAAGTGTTTGCGCGCGTCACCGAGGTGTTGCCGTGATTTTGAAACGCGCCCGCGAGTTGGAAATCATGGCCGAGGCGGCCCTTATCAACCGCGAGGCCCTGGAAAGTATCGAACCCCTCATCAAACCGGGCGTGTCGACCAGGGTACTCAACGACTTGGTTGAGAGTGCTATCCTGTCACGTGGGGGCCGGCCGGCTTTCAAAGGCTACCGCGGTTTTCCGGCGACGCTCTGCTGCTCGGTCAACGAAGTGGTGGTTCACGGTTTTCCGAGCGACAAACCCCTGCTCGAGGGCGACATCTTGTCGCTAGACGTGGGCACGTTTTACCGGGGCTACGCCGCCGACATGGCGAAGACCTACGTGGTCGGACGTGTCTCGGCCAAAACGCAACGCTTGCTCACCGTGACCGAAAATTCTCTTTATGCGGGCATCGAGCAGGCTTACCCCGGCAACCGTCTGGGCGACGTCTCCGCCGCCATCCAACAGGTGATAGAAGCGGCGGGCTACTGGGTGATTCGGGAGTTCGTGGGTCACGGCATCGGGGCCGAGTTTCACGAAGCGCCTGAGGTGCCCAACTACGGCAAGCGGGGTACGGGTCCCGTGCTGCGCCCCGGTTTGGTTTTGGCTATCGAGCCGATGGTCGCTGAAAGACGCACCAAGGTGCGCATTTTGGCCGACGGGTGGACCGCGCCCACCGACAACGGCAGTTTGGCTGCTCATTTCGAACACACCGTCGCCATCACGGCGGACGGCCCACAGGTTTTAACGTCGCAAGACCAGGCCAAGGTGCTGGTCGCAGGAGGTGCATGTGGCGCGTAGACGCTCAAGACGGTCAGGCCCACCCAAGGAACGCAAAGAACGGCCCGAGGAAACGACCCAGGATACCATTCGCGCCGAAGGGGCCGTGCTCGAGGCGCGCCCCAATACGACCTTTTTGGTCCAGCTCGACGCCGGCCCCGAAATCCTGGCCCACGTCGGCGGCAAAATGCGCCGCAACTATATTCGAATCTTGCCGGGCGACCGGGTGATTTTAGAGATAAGCACCTACGACCCCGAAAAAGGTCGCATCGTTTATAGAAAGTAGCTTACAGGTATCGTTTATAAAGTGTTTTGTAAACGATACCTGTAAGCTCTAAGGAGGAGCAATGAAAGTCCGTGCGTCCGTCAAACCCATGTGCGACAAGTGCAAAGTCATCCGTCGCCACGGCAAAGTGTACGTCATCTGCTCGGCGAACCCGAAGCACAAGCAAAGGCAGGGTTGAGTATGGCAAGGATTTCCGGCGTCGACTTACCGCGTGACAAGCGCGTCGAGTACGCCTTACCCTACATCTACGGCATCGGCCTGAGCCGCGCGCAAGAGATTTTGGCGGCGGTCGACATCGACCCCGACATCCGCGTCAAAGACTTGGCCGAGTCCGACGCGCAAAAAATCCGCGAGTACGTCGACCGCAACTTCAAAGTCGAGGGCGACCTGCGCCGCGAGATTCAGCTCAACATCAAACGGCTGATGGACATCGGCTCCTACCGGGGTTTGCGGCACCGCCGCGGCCTGCCGGTGCGCGGCCAGTCGACCAAGACCAACGCGCGCACCCGCAAAGGCCCGCGCCGCACCGTCGCCGGCAAGAAAAAAGCGACGAAGAAGTAAGGGGAGTAGTTTATGGCAAAAGCACCGGCAAAAACCGCCAAGCCCAAAAAGCGCGCGCGGCGCAACCTCGTCGAGGGCAGAGCCTTCATTCACGCGTCGTACAACAACACCATCATCACCATCACCGATACCGACGGCAACACGGTCGCCTGGTCGAGCGCGGGTTCTATCGGCTACAAGGGCTCCAAAAAAGGCACGCCCTACGCCGCCCAGCTCGCCGCCGCCGACGCGACCCGCAAGGCGCAGAACATGGGGCTGTCGCAGCTCGACATCGTCATTCGGGGTACGGGCTCGGGTCGCGAGCAGGCGATTCGCTCCATCCAGGCGACCGGCGTCAACGTCCGCACCATCATCGACGACACGCCGGTGCCGCACAACGGTTGCCGTCTGCGCAAGCGCAAGCGGAATTCTTAAGGGGAGTTATGAGTCGTTACCGAGGTCCAGCCGTCAAAATCAGCCGCCGCGAAGGCGTCAACCTGACCGAAACGCCCAAAGTCCAGCGCTACATGGAGCACCACCCCTACCCGCCGGGCCAGCACGGCCAGGCGCGCCGCCGTAAGCCGAGCGACTACGGCGTTCGCCTGCGCGAAAAGCAAAAACTGCGCCTGTACTACAACCTGGGTGAAAAGCAGTTCCGCAACCTGTTCGATGAGGCGTCACGGCGTGAGGGCGCGACGGGCGCGGTGTTCTTACAACTTTTGGAGTCCCGCCTCGACAACGTCGTTTACCGCCTGGGCATCGCTCACACGCGCCGCCAGGCCAGACAGTTCGTGTCGCACGGTCACGTTTTGGTCAACGGCAAGCGTATCGACGTGCCGTCTTACCGCGTCGACCCCGGTGACGAAATCGCTGTTTCCCCCGGCAGCCGGGACAACGCGCACATCAAAAGCAACATCGAGGCGCGCCGCCGCGGCAAGATGCACCCCTGGCTCCAGTTCGACGCCGACGCCATGACGGGCAAGTTCGTCAACCGCCCGGCCAGGGAAGACCTGGTGGTGCCCGTCAACGAGCTTCAAGTCATCGAGTACTACTCGAGGTAAAGCATGATACAAATGACCCCCGACATCAAAGCCGACGTTACCGACAAGTACGGCGAGTTCACCATCGAGCCGATGCAGCGCGGCTACGGCGTCACTTTAGGCAACCCGTTGCGCCGCATCTTGCTGTCGTCCATTCCCGGCACCGCCGTGACGAGCGTGTACATCGAAGACGTCCTTCACGAGTTCTCGACCATTCCGGGCGTCAAAGAAGACGTCATGCAAATCATCCTCAACCTGAAAGAACTTGTGGTCAAGCTTCACGACGACGAGCCGGTCACGTTGACCCTGCGCGGCGAAAAAGAGGGCGTGGTGACCGCGGGCGATTTCGAAACGCCGCCCAACGCCGAAGTCGTCAACCCCGACCTGCACATCGCCACCTTAGCCAAAGGCGGCAAGCTGGTCATGGAGGTCCGGGTCGAGCCCGGCGTGGGCTACGTGCCCGCGGACATCCACGGCACCAAAGACCGCATCAACTCGATTCCGGTCGACGCGATTTTCACCCCCGTGCGCCGGGTCGCTTACCGCGTCGCCGACACCCGGGTGGGCCAGCAAACCGACCTGGACAAGCTCGTGCTGCGCATCTGGACCGACGGCAGCGTCGCGCCGGACGAAGCCCTGACGATGGCGGTGGAGATTCTGCGCAGCCAGCTCGCGGTCTTCGGCGGCGAGGTCGCCACCATGCCGACCGTGGAGGAAAAAGTTCCTGTCACGGTCATCGCGCCGCGCGCCCAAGAAGAAACCCCGCCCGCCGAGGCCGAAGGCGTGCAGATGAACTTGGACGGGCTGGAACTCTCGAGCCGCGTGCTCCACTCGCTGCAAGAAGAGGGCATCGACTCGGTCAACGCGCTCCTGGCGCTGAGCGAGCGCGACCTCAAAAAGGTCGGCGGCATCGGTGAGAAGTCTTTGGAAGAAATCACCGACCAACTCACCGCGCGCGGCCTGAAGCTAAAGGAGTAACAATGAGACACCTGTCCAGCGGGCGTAAGCTCAACCGCAATTCGTCACACCGCATCGCCCTCAACCGCAGCCAAGCGACGGCGCTGTTCCGCCACGGCCGCATCAAGACGACCCTGGCGAAAGCCAAAAATCTCCAGCCCTACGTCGAGAAACTCATCACCACCGCGCGCGGCGGCGACCTGCACGCGCGCCGCCTGGTCGGTAAGGAAATCCACGACCAAGCCGTGCTGCGCAAACTCATGGACGACATTGCCCCGAGCTTCGCCAGCCGCCCCGGTGGTTACACCCGCGTCTACCGCTTGGGGATGCGCCGCGGCGACGCCACGCAGGAAGCTTTAATCGAGCTTGTCGGTGACGACGAGTAAGGTCTACCAGTAAAGTCGAAAAGTCGGAGCGGTTAAGCTTCGGCTTTTTTTAACTCACGACGCTGTCTAGCTATTTCACACTTCCAGAACTTAAACCCCTCTGGCCTCTAAGGCCACCTCCGACCCCTTCACCTCCCCTCAAAGGGGAGGCAGGGAGGTGCAGGGGGACCAAGTCAAGATCGGTTCGACTCGTCTTAGGCTGTTTATAATCGGTGCTATGTCGAAGTGCCCCTTTTGCCTCGAGCACGGCCTTTTATTCGGCGACGTGATCGCTCAAAACGAGCACGCTTACCTCGTCACGCTGCCCGACCCCGTCCTGAAAGGCTCGCTCATGATTATCCCGCTGCGCCACGTCGAAACGCCTTTCGACCTGAACGAAGCGGAGTGGCTGGCGCTGAAAGGCTTGCTCACGGAGGCTAAAAAGATTCTGGACGCCCGCGGCGCACAAGGCTACAACGTCGGCTGGAACGTCGGCGCGGTCGCCGGGCAGCACGTGCCGCACGCGCACCTGCACGTGTTCGCGCGCTTCGCCGACGAGCCGCTGGCGGGTCAGGGGATTCGTTACGCCTTCAAGCAACTCGCGAACAAACGACCTCTTCAAGACTGACGGCTACTCTCGCCGCGACAGCACCGGACAGTAAAGCCCGAGGTCTTCCCGCTGCCACCAGCGCCCGTCTGCCCGGAGTTCCGCAGGGGCGGTGTAGCGGTAGTCGTAAAGGGTGGCGCGGATAAACCTGGGCGGCGTGTCGAAGGGATTGGACTCGAGCAACCCCGTCACCTCCGGCGCGCCGTCCAGCAAGCGCACCAAAAACTGCGCGAACCAGGGCGTGGTCTGGCAACTCCCGAGGGCGGCGAACCACATCTGCCAGTCGAGCCGCGGCATGTGCGGCTGAACGAGCGGCGGCGCGCGCGAGGGGTCGCCCGGCTTGTACTTGAACGCGTAAGCCAGCCAAGTTTCGCCGTCGTCGCTGCCTTCAATGACGATTTCTGGCCGCCGCGTCGTCATCACCCGAAACAACCCGTAGCTGTTGAAGGAGCGGAACGGTTGCAGCCAGCCGTAAGTACGATAAGCGAAACCGGGCCAGGCCGCACCGGGCCGCAACGCGCTGTAAACCAGCAGCGGCGTAAACGCGATGACGACCGCCCCGACGACCATGACGAAGGCTCGAGGCCAGCGCCTGTAAAACGTTGCGGGCGCCGCCGACGGTCGCAGCCATCGAAGTGCCCGGTCGTTGAAAAGGAGTATACAGAGCACAACCGTCAACAGGTTGAAAAACCCGTAGTTGCCGGTCAGCGCGATGAGGAGCATCAAAAGAGCGGTGAAGCCGCCCGCCACGAGCCGCAGCCGCCGCGGCGCGAAGAAGAAAAACGGCACCACGAGTTCGACGAAAAACGTGAAGTAGAGCGACAGTTTTTGAATCCACAGGGGCAGGTGATGCGCCCAGTACCCGAGCGGTGTCGGGAGGGGTTGGGTTTCGTAGTGAAACTGCAAGGCCACCCCCGTCAGCCACGACGCGTCGCCCGAAGTGAGCTTGACGACGCCCGAGGTGAACATCAAGCGGAACAGCAAGAGTCTGAGCAAAAAGAGCGCCAGGCGCGACGGCTCCGGCCCCCGCCCGAAGCGTGTGCGCAGGTTCAGCGGCGCGAGGAAAATCGCTAAAAAACCCGTCTCGAGCAGCAACACGTCCCACTGAAAGCTCAAGAAAACCTGTCCGCCCACGGCGAGCGACAGGTAAAACAGCCACAGCAGCGCCAGCGACAGCGCGGGCAACACACCCAGCATCAACAGGACGGCGAACAGCACGCCCCCGCCGCAGAGCAGGTTTAAGACAGCGTCGCTGCCGCTCAACCACAGCAGCGTCGGCAAACGTAAGTAAGCGCCCCCGCCCAGCGCGTCGTGAACTCTGGTTAAGAAGTCCGCCACGGGTAAGATGCCGCTCGAGCCCACAAGCCCCTCGACTTGCACCCACAGCGACACGAAGGCGATGAGGTAGACGAGGCCGAGCGCCCGCAGAAAGAGGTCGGCGGTGACGCGGGTGCTCGGCGCGTCCCTCAGCCATTTTGAGAAAAAAGGCCACCCCCGCTCCGTTCGGGTGTCGTTCATCCTGCCCCCCTGCTTTACAAAAAGCTCGAGCCCACCCCGTCCCAAGCCACACCGAGCAACCCCGCCACCGTCGCGCCTATGTCTGAAAAACGCCTTGTCCCCAAATTTTTGCCCGTTCGACCCGGCGTGTAGGCCAGCAACAGACCGTACTCCCGCGTGTGGTCGCTGCCCGGCAACGTCGGGTCGTTGCCGTGGTCGCTGACGAACAGCAGCGTGTCGTCTTCGCCGACGGCGTCCAAAAGGTCGGGCAGGCGCGCGTCTACGTCTTGCAGCGCGCGGGCGTAGCCCGCCGGGTCGCGGCGGTGGCCGTAGAGCGAGTCGAACTCGACGAGGTTGCAAAACACCAGGCCGTCGGGCCGCTCGCGCATCACTCGCAACGTTTTGGCGATGCCGTCTAAGTTCGAGTCGGTGTGAACCTCCTCGGTAAAGCCGCGGTGGTCGTAAATATCCGGGATTTTGCCGACGCCGACGACCGCCTTGCCCGCGGCCTTGAGTTTGTCCAGCACGGTCTCGTGCGGCGGGGCGAGGGAAAAGTCTCGTCTAGCCGCGCCGAGGCGCTCGAACGCACCCGGCTCGCCCTCGAACGGTCGGGCGATGACGCGGGCGACTTTGTGCTCGCCCTGCAAAATCTCGCGCGCCGCCTCGCACCACCTGTAGAGGGTCGTTAAGGGAACCTTGTCCACGTGCGCCGCAATTTGAAACACGCTGTCCGCGCTCGTGTAAACGATGGGCCCCCCCGTCGTCAGGTGTTCCTCGCCTAAAGCCTCGATAATGACTGTTCCCGACGCCGCATAGTTGCCGAGGTGGCCCGTCCCCGTTGCCGCGTCGAACGCGTCCGTCACCTCTTTTGGAAACGAAGGATACTCAGCCGGAAAGGTTTGAAAAGGATGCTCCAGCACCACGCCCATAAACTCCCAGTGGCCGGTGGTCGTGTCCTTGCCGGGGGAGCGCTCGAGCAGCCGCCCAAAAGAAGCGAGCGGCGTTTCGGCGGGCTCTACGGACGCCACACCTTCGACGTTGCCCAAGCCTAGGCGCTGAAAATGAGGCAGTTCGACCTGTGTGACCTCGAGCGTGTGGTCGAGCGTGTGCGCACCCGCGTCGCCAAAAGTTCCAGCGTCGGGCAGCGCGCCCAAGCCGACCGAGTCGAGCACGATTACCGTGACGGTCATGGTCTAAGTATACGTGGCTCGAGACGGCGGTCAGTCATAATGCTGTTGTGGAAGAGAATGCCGGTGTGGAGGACTTGCAAAAACGGCTTTTGGCGCAGCTGCAGAAGCTCACCCCACAGTCGGACAAGCTCCTCGTGGCCGTCTCCGGCGGGCCGGACTCGGTGGCGCTGTTGCGGCTCCTTTTGAGCACGCCTTACCGCCCTGAGGTCGCCCACTTCGACCACGGTTTGCGCGAGACCTCCGCGCAAGATGTTGTTTTCGTCCGCGACCTGGCCGCCCACTTCGACTTGCCCTTCCACACCGAGCGGGCCGAGGTCGCCCGCATCGCCGCTTTGAGAGGCTGGAACATAGAGGACGCGGCGCGGCGTTTGCGCTACGGCTTTTTGACCCGCACGGCCAGGCGCGTGTCTGCTGACGCCATCGTCACCGGCCACACCCTGGGCGACCAGGCCGAAACGGTGCTGCTGCAACTGCTGCGCGGCGCGGCCTATCTGGGCGGCATGAAAGCGGTGCAGGGGCGCGTGGTGCGGCCGCTGCTGGATACAGGGCGGCGTGAACTGCTCGAGTACCTGCAAAGCGTGAAGCAAACTTTTTTGACCGACGAAACGAACGCCGACACCGCTAAAATGCGGGCTTGGCTGCGGCACGAAATTTTGCCGCTCTTAGAACGGCGTTACCCGAGCCTCAAGACAACCCTGGCGCGACTGGCGAAGGTACAAAGTGCGGCGCTCGAGCACCTGCAAGAACAGGGGAGAGGGCTGCTGAAAGAGGGCGGGCTCGAGGTTGCAGACTTGCAAAAAGCCAGCCTTGCCGTGCGCCGTCAGGGGGTTGCCGAGCTTCTGAAAGGTGCAGGTGTACCGGTTTCCTTTGAGCGAGTCGAGCATCTTTTGGACTTGCTCGAGACCGAGAAACCCGTGCGCGTGTCGCTGAGTGAAACGCTGAGCGCCCGCGTCGCTTATGGTACGCTCTCGCTGGTCGAACAGGACTCGGGTGTGCTGCCCGAAACACCCGTCACCCACGTCTCGGACCTGCCGCCGGAGGTCGACGCGGCCGCGCTCGCGCAGCCCGACCTGCTTTACCGCAGTCGCCGACCGGGGGACGTGATTCACTTGCCCGGCGGCACCAAAAAACTGAGTGACCTGCTCATCGACAAGAAAGTCCCCCGCGAGGAGCGGGACGCCGTGCGCCTGCTCGCCTCGGGCGGACGGGTGTTGTGGGTCGAGGGCGTGGCGGTCGACCCGGCAGTGGCTCGAGCCCACGCGGACGCCGACAGCCTGTTTATGACGCGCGCGCTTTGGTTGGCCGCAGAAGGCGCGCGGCGCGGCGAGTTGCCGGTCGGGGCCGTCGTCGTTTCAAAGGGCGAGATTGTTGCCGAAGCGCACAACGAAACAGAGAGCTTGCGCGACCCAACCGCGCACGCCGAAGTTCTCGCTTTGCGCCGGGCGGCGGCGCGTCTCGGCGACTGGCGGCTTTCCGGCTGCACCCTTTTTGTGACGCTCGAGCCCTGCGTAATGTGCTTCGGCGCGGCGCTGCAAGCGCACCTGGGACGACTTGTTTACGGAGCTGAGAACAGGCTCGAGGGCGCGCTGGGCTCGGTCACCGACTTGCGCGCCGCCCCTTGGAAAAGAACTTTGGAAGTCAAGGGCGGCGTGTTGGCCTCGCGCTCCGCCGCACTTCTCAAGACATTTTTTGCGACCAAACGCTGAGTTCCCTCAAAACCGCCAGCAGTTCCTTGTGGCCGCGCTGCCCTGAAGCGATGAAGCCATGTCCGCCCGCGACTTCGACGAGTTGTGCTTGGCTGATGCGTCTCACGAGTTTGCGGGTGTGTTCTGGCCGCACCGTGGTGTCGCCCTCGCCCTGAACGACGAGGCAGGGCGCGCTCACCCGCGGGGCGTTTCGGTAAGCCCGGCGACCGAGCTGCCGCAGTTGGTCGATGGCCTCGGTCGGTAAGGTGACGCCTTTTTTGAGCTGCGCCTGCACCTCCGGGTCGGTCAGGTCGGCGTCCGGCACAATGTCTTTGAAGGTCTCACGCGTTTGTGGGTCGCCAAAGTCGGCGTTTTCGAACGGTTTAACCTCCCGAACGAAGTGTTTGAACACGGGCAGCAGGTTCACGCGCCAGTCGTCGAAGCGCCAGAACGGGGCGAGCAGGACGAGGCTGTCGGGCGTGACGCGCGTCGCGGTAAGAAGCGCGAGCGCCCCGCCCATCGAAAAGCCGAGGAGCAGGGTTTGTTCGGCCCCGTCGGCCAACATTGCGAACTCGGTCTCGACCGCCCCGGCCCAGTCTTGCCAGCGTTTTTGCCCGAGGGATTCGATGTCCGTGCCGAAGCCGGGCAAGAGTGGCGCGCGCACCTGCCAGCCTGTCTCCGCGAGAAACCCGGCCAGGGGTCGCAACTCGGCGGGCGTGCCGGGAAAACCGTGGACGAGCAGGGCGCGGTGTTTGCCGTCCCCCAGCGTAAAGGCCTGATGTTCGGGAGCGCTGTAGAAGTTCGGCACGGTTCTCAAGGTGACACGGCCCGAGGTCGGCTGCAAGGCTCGAACCTACAGGAACAGAGCGGAGGAGTGAGGGAGAAAAAGCCCTTCCTCTATCTTCTCCACCCAGCCTCGAGCGTGTGCCGTCATCTTGTTTGTTTCGGCAAAGCTCGTCATACTCGCCTTACCAAGGAGGCAAACATGGACGAAGTCAAGCGAGATTTTGAAAAGTACGTCGCAGACATGCAGGCGCAGTTGAAAGCCGACCGGGTGGTAGGCGCGGTTGGCGACGACGACGAAGCTGAACTGACGCAGCTCGTCAGCGACAGCCGCGCGCAGATTGAGGGGGCGGAAAACCCGCAGGTGGCTCGCGAACGCTTCGAAGCGTTCAAAACCAAAGCCGAAAGGTACGGTCAGGGTGCGGGAATGTGAGGTTTTCGGACGCTCTGAACTAAACGACCTACCGGCTGAAGCCGGTGGGTTGGTTTCGGCACTGAAAGTGACCTCTCAGGCTCAAGCCTGTTCGTCTTCATCAATGCTAAAGCTTTCCTCGATAGGTTCCTTATCATGTTGCTCGATATACGCTCTTATCTGTTCTTTACTGATGGTCCCTACGCTTGCACAAAAGTACCCCCGCGCCCAGATGTGCCGTCCCCAGTAACGCTTCTTCAGGTGCGGAAACTCTTGTTGCAGCAGCCGTGAGCTTCTTCCTTTCAGATACTGCATAACTCGTGACGGGCTCAGCTTCGGTGGGCATGACAGCAAAACGTGTACATGGTCTTTGCTCACGTGCCCTTTGATTATCTTTATCTCTCGGCTCAGGCACGTTTGTCTTATCAACTCTCTCGTTCGTTCGGCTACCTCTCCTTTCAGCACTTGATACCTGTATTTCGTTACCCACACAAAGTGATACTCGATGTCATACAGCGTATGCGCTCCGCGTCGATACTCCGCCATTGCATTATCCTAGCAACCCCGCTGAAGCTGTTCCGCCTAAAGGCGAAGGATTCAACCGGGCGTTTGGACATTGAAAGAGACGTGCTGGCGGGCTCGAGCCCACCCTCACGTCATTCTGAGCGACAGTGAAAGAATCTCCCGGCAGTACGGTAAAAACGAGATTCTTTCACTTCGCTGCGCTTCATTCAGAATGACGATGGGGTTCGCGGCGCTCTGCGTAGTCCTACGCCACTTTGACAACGATTTTGCCGTGAACCGCGTCGCCGCCTTGTTCCAGCAGCTTGTGCGCTGCGGCGACGTCTTCCAAGGGAAACGTCTTGCCGACGACGGACTTGACCTGCCCACGCTCGAACAGCGCGCGCATCTTGTCGAGTTTTTGTTTGGCGTCTTCCAAGTGAACGAAGCGGACGGTCGCGTTTTTGCGCATTGCCGGGCTGAGGTCGCCGCCCGCGCCCGTCACCGTGACGAGTTGGCCGTCCATCTTGACGACCGCGATGCTCTTGGCAAGCTGGCCGCCTGCCGCGTCGAAGACGACGTCCACACCTTCCCCGTTCGTCACGCGGTTGACGGTCTCGACGAAGTCTTCGTTCTTATAGTCGATGACCGTGTCCGCGCCGAGCGACCTGACGAGGTCCGCGTCGTAGCCGCCGCAGGTGGCGAACACGTAAGCGCCCGCCGCCTTGGCGAGTTGCACCGCGTAGGTGCCCACCCCGCCCGCCGCGCCGTGGATGAGGACGGTGTCGCCCAAGCTCAAACCCGCGCTCGTAAACAGCGCCGCGTAGGCCGTGCCGCCCGCGACCGGCACGGCCGCGGCCTCTTCCATTGATAAGTTGGCGGGTTTTTTGGCGAGGCGTGAGGCGTCGGTGACGTGGCACTCGGCGTTCGCGCCGCCACGCGGGTCCATCAGGTCGATGGCGTAGTACACCTCGTCGCCGGGTGCGAAGTCGCGCACGCCCGCGCCAGTTTCTTCGACGACGCCCGCCGCGTCGAAACCTAAAACCAGCGGCGGCTGCAGCATCCCGCCGAACATGCCGCTGCGCACCCCGGTGTCGGCCAAGTTGACCGAGGTCGCGTGGACGCGGACGAGCGCGTCGTTCGCGCCGACCTCGGGTTTGTCCCTGTCCTGCATAATTAGCTTGTCCGGGCCACCATACTCGTTCAAAACGACTGCTTTCGTACGTTCACCTCTTTCTCTGCGAGCTGGTCGAAAACGTCTAAAAAAACCTCTACCGGCTGCGCGCCCGAGACGCCGTAAGTGTCGTTGAAGACGTAAAACGGCACGCCGGAGATGCCCAGTTCGGCGGCGCGTTGCTGGCTCGCGGCGACCTCGGCCCGGCCCGCGTCGGTCTCGAGGTAACTCTGTACCTGGTTGCGCTCGAGCCCCACCCGTTCGGCAACCTTCAACAACACGCTTAAATCGTTCAAGTCCTCACCGTTTTCAAAGTACGCTCTAAACAGCGCGTCCGCTGCGGCGAGGCCCTTGCCTTCGTCCTCGGCAAACAGGATGAGGCGGTGCGCGTCAGCGGTGTTGTTCGCTTTTTGAATGTTCTCGAAGTCGAACGCCAAACCCTCGGCGTGCCCCAACTCGGTGAGCTGCCCGAACATGCCGCGCGCCCGCTCCCAGCCGCCGAACTTTTTCTCGGCGAAACCCCGCCAGGGGAGACCCGTGGGCGGGAGGTGCGGTTGCAGTTGAAACGGTCGCCAGGTTTCTGTGACGTTCAGTTCTAGCCGCGCGGCGAGGGCTTTTTGCAGCCGCGCCTCGCCGAGGTAGCACCAGGGGCAAGCGATGTCGGCGTATGTTTCGATGGTGATGGGTTGCTGGGTCATGGGGAGTCCTTTGGTGGAGTCGAGTCGAAAAGTACCGAGTACCGAGTGGAAAGTAGAATCCGGTCAGTAACTCACCATCGGCGCTTTTTTCAGCCACTGGTCGGTGTCGAGTTGCGCGAGCATAAAGTCCGCCACGTCGGCCCTCGAGACCCTCATCCCCGAATCCTTGCCGACGAAGGTGCTTTTGTAAACGCCGGTGTGCTCGCCGTCGGTAAGCATCGGGCCGCGCACGACGATCCACTCCAGGCCGCTGTTGCGGAGGACTTCGGCGTGGTTTTCGGCGTCTTTCAACACCTTGCCGGACAGCGCTTTGAGCATGAACTTGACGATTCGGTCCGAGACTTTGGGTTGGTCGTTGGGGTCCGAAACGCCCGCCCCGGTGAGGCTGACGACGCGCTTCACGCCGTGCTTTTTCATCGCTGCGACGATTAGGCGCGTGGCGACGGTCTGCACGTCGTCGGGTGAACCCTTGGCGTGGCCGAGGACGCTCAACACAGCGTCGGTGCCCTCGACGGTGCGCTCGACGTCGGCCGCGTTCGTTGCGTCGCCCTGGATGACGGTAAGCCGAGGGTCTTCAATCGTCAGTTTGGACGGGGTGCGCACCAAGGCCTTGACCGTGTAACCCTTGGCGAGGGCTTGGCGCACCAGCGGTAAACCGGTGCGCCCGGTCGCGCCGAAGACAGCCAGGTTCACGCCGGTACCTCTTGTTTTGAAAAGGCTTTTTTGTGCAAGCGCACCCAGGCCTCGAGCGGGGTGAGTTCGACGGGCATTTTCTCCACGGCCGCCGCGGTGTCGACGTTCGAAGAAAACATTTCGGGGTGTTCAAAGGCCATCGCGTAGCCCTGCGCCGCAGCTTGGCCCATGCCGGGAAACACGGTGTCGAGCTTGTCGCCGAACTCCTGGGCGGGCATCGCCCGGAAGGTGATTTTGCGCCCCAGCGCGCGGCTGAAGCGTTCCGCGACCTCTTCGCCGTTCAAACGTTCGGGGCCGCTGATTTTGAGGTTGAGACTGGCAATTTCGGGATGCTTAAAGGCGTAGCTCGCAAACTTGGCGAGGTCGGCGGTCGCGGTCCACTGCATCTTGACTGCAAGCGGTGTAGGGTAGGCGAACACGTCGTCCTGGACGATTTCTTCGCGGGTCCAGGGGCCAAAAAAGTTCTCCATGTAGGCGGTCGGTTGCAGCACGACGTAGGGGGTTTGGCTGTTTTGCAGGTGCTCGAGCACGTCCAAACGCAGGTCGAAACCGGGGTTGCCGGTGCGCTGCGGCGGGATTTCCCCGCTGGCGTTCCAGACGATGAGCCCTGCGCCCGCCTCTTTCGCCGCGTCGACGGCGTTTTTGCCGTAGGCCAGGCCGTCCGTGGGCGCGTCGGTGAAAAAGGGTACGTGCATAAAAACGCCCTCCACGCCTTCGTTCGCCTTTTTCAGAGTGTCCGGGTCGCCGAGGTTGCCCTCGAAAATTTCCGCGCCCGCAGCCTGCAAGTCTCGAGCGTGCGCCGCGTCGCGCGTCAGCACGCGCACCTCGTGGCCGTCTTCGATAAGTTTTTGCGCCACGGGTTTGCCCTGCGAACCGGTCGCCCCGTAAACAAGTAATTTCATGCTTGCTCCTTCCGCCGTGAAGGTCACGGCTACGGCTCGAGCTTAGCCTGTATGGTTCATTCTGTAAAGTAGTTACTAAAAAGTAAACTAGTTACCGATAATGAAGTTTTATGTTAAAGTGAGCGTCTGGAGGTTGACGTGGTTGCCGAAAAAACGTACACGACCATCGTCCAAAGCGACGAGCGCTGCGTTGTGGAGCGAACCGTCGACATTATCGGCGGCAAGTGGACGACCCTTATCCTGCGTGAACTCTTGAAAAAGACGCGGCGTTTCGGCGAGTTGCGCGCCGCGCTTACAGGCATCAGCCCCAAAACCCTCACCGACCGCCTGCGCGAGTTGGAAGACTGCGGCGTTTTGGAACGCACCGTTTATCCTGAAGTGCCGCCGCGCGTCGAATACACGCTGACCGAAAAAGGCGAGGCGCTGCGCGACATCGTCGACGCGATGGCGGCGTGGGGGGCGCGCTGGACGTGAGAACAAAAAAGGACTGAGGAGCGAGTAGAAAGTAAAACCTTAGTCCCTGTTAAGTCAACGACACCCTTAGGCTGGGGGCGTTACACTACCTTTTATGTCCATCCCCATCTTTGACGGCCACAACGACACGCTGCTCAGTCTTTACTCTGGAAAACGCGGTGAGGGTGTCGGCTTTTCCGAACGCTCCACCGTGGGCCACATCGACTACCCTCGAGCGCTTGAAGGCGGCTTCGGCGGCGGTTTCTTCGCCATTTTCTCCTCGTCCGGCGAGGACTTGGCCGAAAAACTCGTCGAAACCCCCGAAGGTTACGAAGTGCCGATGTCGGGGCTAAGGGCGCAGGAGCCCGCCCTAAAAGACACGCTCGCGATGGCGGCGAACCTGTTCCGCACCGAGGCTGCTTCGGCGGGCAAGTTCAAGGTCGTGCGCAACCTGGACGAGTTGCGCGGGTGTCTCGAGAACAACGTCATGGCGGCCATTTTCCACATCGAAGGGGCGGAGGCTATTGATACCGACCTGGACGCGCTCTATGTTCTTCACGCGGCGGGGTTGCGCTCGCTCGGCATCGTTTGGAGCCGTGAAAACGCTTTTGGAACCGGCGTACCCTTCTCGTTCCCCTCACACCCCGATGTCGGTCCCGGCTTAACCGACGTGGGCAAAAAGCTTGTCACGACCTGCAACCGTCTCGGCATTATGCTTGACCTGTCCCACCTCAACGAAAAAGGCTTTTGGGACGTGGCGGGTTTGAGCGACGCGCCGCTGGTGGCGACGCACTCGAACGTTTACGCCCTGTCGCGCTCGGCGCGCAACCTCACCGACGAGCAGTTGGAGGCGATTCGGGCCTCGGACGGCATGGTCGGGCTGAACTTCGCGGTGACGTTTTTGCGGGAGGACGGCCTGCGCGTTGCCGACACACCGCTGGACGTGATGGTGCGGCACATCGACTACCTCGTCGACAAACTCGGTGTTGAGCGCGTCGGCCTGGGTTCGGACTTCGACGGGGCGACGATTCCCGAGGAGATGGGCGACGTGACCGGCTTGCCGAAACTCATGGCTGCACTTAGGGACAGTGGGTATAACGATGAGGCGCTCCAAAAGCTCGCCTATAAAAACTGGTTGCGGGTGCTCGAGAAAACCTGGAAGGAGTAAGCGCAAGTGGCTCGTAGCCCGTGGCTTGTGGTTGTCTACAAGCTACAAGCCACGGGCTACAGGCTGAACCTGAGTATGAAAAGCACCTGCGCTGCACCCTTTCTGCGTTAAAGTAAGACCGTGAAAATTCTCCACACCGCTGACTGGCACGCCGGGCGGACCTTGCACGGCGTTGACCGTACGCCGGAAATTCGGGGCGTGCTGGCCGAAATCGCCGAGACGGCCAAAACCGAAGCCGTCGACCTCATCATTGTTGCCGGGGACATCTACGACTCGAAAAATCCCGGTGCGGACGCCGAGCGGGCCGTTTACGAGTTTTTCCTGAACACCGGAGCCGCCGGGATTCCGAGCGTCGTCATCGCGGGCAACCACGATTCGCCTTCACGCTTGGACGCGATTCAGAACCTGCTCAAACTCGCCAACGTCCACCTCGTCGGGCACCCGCAGGTGGCGGGGCAGGGGGGCGTGTTCGACCTGGCGCTGAACGGGGAAACAGCCCGCGTCGCCGCCCTGCCCTTCGTTTCCGAGCGGCGCATCGTTAAGGTGGCGGAACTCTTGGAAAGCGACCCCGGCCAGTGGCTGGAAAAGTACCAGGGCGGCGTGCGGCGGCTCATCCAGAACTTAAGCTCGAGCTTTACCAACGACACCGTCAACCTCCTGGTCATGCACGGCACCATGAACGGCGCGACGTTGTCGAACTCGGAGTACACCTTCCACTGCACCGACACCTACGCGCTGGGGGTGGACATCCTGCCCGACCGGGCCAACTACGTCGCGCTCGGACACATCCACAAACCGCAAGCCATCCAGGGCTACCCGGAGAACGCCGGGCGCTACGCGGGTAGCATCTTGCAACTCGACTTCGGCGAGCAGGGCGACGCCAAGTACGTCTACATTGTCGAGGCGCGGGCGGGCAAGCCAACCGAACTCCTCAAAGCCGTGCCGCTGCAGGGTGGCAAACGCCTAAAGCGCCTCAGCATGGAACTGGACGACCTAGACCGCCGCGCTCACGAGTTCGATTATGACGGCTACCTCAAACTCGCCCTCAAGCTCGAGCGCCCCCGCCCCGGCCTGAAAGACCGAATACGCGCCGACTTTCCCAACGTGCTGAGCATCGACATCGAACTGCCCGAGGTCGAGACGAGTGAGGAAGAGGTCGATTTGGAGGGAATGGACTTGCTGGCAGCCTACGCCCGCTACTACGAGGAAAAGCGCGGGCAGGGCGTGCCGGACGACGTGCAGGACGCGTTCAGGGACTTGCTCGAGGATGAGGAAGTGACGGAGGTGGTGGCTTGATGAAAGTCGTCGCCGGTGTCATCGAACTCAAACCCGACTCTATGAAGCGCGTCGAAGCGTGGGCTGAAACTATAAACGAACGAATGGACGAAGCCGTTGTGACGTTGCGGGACGAAGGGGTCGCGCTCGAGTCCTGGTTCAACCTGTCGCTGAACGGCAAAGACTACTTGCTCACGTACATGCGGGCTGATTCTTTGAAAAAGGCTCAAGAGGTCGTCAAAGAGTCTGCTCATGCGATTGACGCTTACCACCAGCAGTTTAAAAAAAGATACGTGGGTCGGTGGCACGAGAGCCAGACTTTTGGTAGACCTCGTCAATGCTGAAACTTGATATCAACAACCTAAAGGCTGCTCCAAGCCTAGCAAGTTAAACTAGGCCCGTGCAGCCTAGTCTTTTTGAACCTCGCCGAAGTTCCACGTCACTCCATAAGACGACATTCACCAAAAACATGAGCTTACCTGTGCATCGGTGGTATCGTTACTCGGCGGGCTTTTCGGCGGAATGGGTCGAACTGCTACTCAGGGCTCACAAAAACAAAAAAGACGGTTTCGTTCTCGACCCGTTTGCGGGCTCAGGGACAACTTTGCTTGGTGCCGATGTCTGCGAGGTCGCGTCGATAGGCGTAGATGCACATCCTTTTGTGGCGCGTATTGCTAAAGCAAAACTCATGTGGGGAACGCCTCTGGAATTCTTTCTTGAGAAAATGCAAGAGGTTGTCGACCATGCGAAATTCTTGTATGAAACGTTGCAGGTAGAAGTCGACGATTTACCGAGCCTTATTCAAAAAACGTATGATTTACAGTCGATACGAAAACTTGAAGCTTTACGCTTGGCTTGGAAGTGCCACGAAGACGACAGCAACGAGAGCGAGCTTGTTTGGCTAGCCATCACAGCTATTCTTCGTGCCTGCTCACATGCGGGTACGGCACCCTGGCAGTATGTTCTCCCTAAGAAATCTAAAGCTAGAGTTGCAGACCCTTTTGACGCACTGGACATGCAGTGTCGAATGATGAAGGATGACATGCTCACCCTTCAGGTTAATCACCAGGCGAGTCAAGCGACCATACTTGTTGCTGATGCACGACTTCTACGGGATGTTGAAGGCGATTCGGTATCCTCGATTATCACATCGCCGCCCTACGCCAACAACTACGACTATGCTGACGCGACGCGGCTCGAGATGACCTTTTGGCGTGAAATCGAAACCTGGGGAGACTTGCAAAATGCGGTCAGGAAATATCTTGTCAGGTCCTGTACACAGCACGCCGCAAAAGAGTCTCTACAGCTCGACTCTCTTCTCGAAGATGCTCATCTCGCCCCCCTCCTTTCTGAGCTGGAACCTTTATGTAAAGAGTTAGAAGAAGAAAGGCACTTGCACGGTGGCAAGAAGCAGTATCACCTGATGGTCGCCGCCTACTTTGCCGATATGGCTCGAGTTTGGCAAGCACTGCGCCGCGTCAGCAAAGAAGATGTAAAGATTCACTTCGTCATAGGCGACTCGGCACCTTACGGAATTTATGTTCCTGCTGCCAGATGGCACGGCATATTGGCACGAAGTGCAGGATTCGATTCGATGAAATTTGAAAAGTCTCGAGACAGAAACATCAAATGGCGCAACCGTACTCATTCTGTTTTGTTGAGTGAGGGGCATTTGCAGATAAGCGGCACGGGAGCTACTACAGCTATGAAGGTGGGTGAAATGGCGAGGACAGGTTCTGCAACGCACAAACTCGGTCAAATGGTAGGCAACTTCTTCGAAAAGTTTTTCGAAGAAACTTTTGAAGGAATCGCTAAAAAGTATCATCTTTACTGCGACAGTAAAGGGGCTCGACCGAAAATTAGAGGCAGTCGGAGAAAAGTCACCTGGAAGGATGCCAAGGGGACGCCTCACGACCTCGATTATGTTTTGGAACGTAACGCTTCGGAAAATTTGAGAGGAAAACCAGTGGCATTTCTCGAGCTTGCCTGGCGGAGGTATACGAAACATTCGAGGAACAAAGCCGGAGAAATCGAAGGTGCGCTTTATCATTTGGGTGCCACTTATCCCGGTGCCTTTCTGGGAGCCATTTTGGCTGGCGAGTGGAGCAAAGGCAGTCTCGAGCAGATGCAGGCTCGCGGCATCAGCGTTTTACATATCCCTTTTGAAGACATCGCCACTACCTTCGATTCCAAAGGCATTGATTTGAGATACGACGAAAAATCCTCGGATGATGTCAAGTGGGCCATTATCGACCAGTGGGACAGTCTCACCGAAGAGGATTTGGACGACTTGGAAAAGCTTTTGGTTTATAAAATAGCTCAAAATTCGCAGGCCTTTTTTGACGAGCTGGGCAAATCCTTCGAAAGACGTGTTGTAGGCGTTCGTGTTTGGTCTTTGTTCGGAAAGGCGAATGAGTATTCGAGTGTAGAGGAGGCAATCGACGCTTTGAGCACTGCCGATGTCGCTGACGGCGAACTCGAGTTTGTGAGATTTGAGGTTCAAATTCGTTTTAGCAACAACGACAAAATAGAGGGCGAATTTCACGAGCGAGAGACGGCTGTCGAGTTTCTCCAAAGGTATCTATCTGCGCCTTGACCCGCCCAACCCGAACCCTGGAGTAAACTTAAAAGCGTGCCGAACCAAACCTTTGAATCAACATCGTCCAAACTTTACAGCTCGAGGCACCCCGCATGACCCCCCTCAAGCTCGAGCTTTCTCCAGACCTCGCCGCTTTGTCGCAAGGTTTCAACCAGCCGCTCGAACAATTGGCTCGAGAACTCATAACGCTCGAGCTATTTCAAAACTAAATGGAGGTTAAAAGATGAGTAGCGCACTACTTAAACAAGCTCTCACTGAATTTGAGAAACTGCCCGTCGAAGACCAAAACGCCCTTGCTGCGCGGTGGCTCGAGGAGGTAAGAGACGAACGGCTTTGGGCCGAGAAGTTTGTGGCGACTACCGATGAACAGTGGGACAGATTAGCCGACCTAGTGAAACGAGATATTGCCGAGGGAGACACGACAAGCTTAGACGATTTTTTGGATGAAACGACGGCTGAGTGAGGTCACACGTCACCAAAGGATTTCGAAAGTATCTGGCTAACCTCCCCGAGCATGTACAAACTCAGGCAAAGAAAAGTTACAGGTTGTGGCGTCAAGACCATTACCACAGCAGCTTGCAGTTCAAACAAGTCAGCCGGAAACAAACCCTTTACTCGGTGCGGATCGGCATCGGTTACCGCGCTTTGGGACTCGTCGAAAAAGAAGAAATTTATTGGTTCTGAACTCAAACCCGACTCTATGAAGCGCGTCGAAGCGTGGGCTGAAACTATAAACGAACGAATGGACGAAGCCGTTGCGACGTTGCGAGACGAAGGGGTCGCGCTCGAGTCCTGGTTTCACCTGTCGCTGGACGGCAAAGACTATCTACTTTCTTACATGCGGGCTGACAGTTTGAAAAAGGCTCAAGAGGTCGTCAAAGAGTCTGCTCACGCGATTGACGCTTACCACCAGCAGTTTAAAAAGGATACCTGGGTCGGTGGCACGAGGGCTAGGCTTTTGGTCGACCTCGTCAATGAAATCTAACGTCAATGAAATCTAATCATGCAAACCATCAAGCTCGAGCTTTTCCCAGACCTTGTTACCCTGTTGCAAAGTTTCAGCGAGACGAAAGTAAGACGAAGGGGTGGTTCTATAGCAACTAAAGAACGACAGCTAGCCGTCGTTCCCGGCGGTTTTGCCGACATGTCCGGCTGGAGCTTCGTTTCCAGGGGTCTCGAGCCAAGTCCAAGCTAAATACCGGCGGTAAAGAGGCAAACCCAAAAGCGCCCCCGCTACCGAAATAGAGGTCACGAAAGTCAGGGTTGCCGTCACGTAATCTTGTATCACTGTTGTCCCTTCACTTAAGCCTTAACGTTTTGTTTGAATTTTGAATCCCGGACCCAAAAATTCTTGGTCCAACCTTTGTCATTAAACCAAGTGTTGTTACTAAACCAAGTGTAATACAAGAAGGTGTCACAAGACCAGAAACCACCGTACGCCGAGTCCGGTACCGAAGTACTTTTAGTGCCTTACGTGCCCAAATGTTAAGGTTTGCTTAAGTTGTCTTGCTGGGTTCTAGGTCGTTCGGCGGAGTTGATTTCCTGCCGGGAGGCGCACTGGTCAGGCTCGCACGCCTCGAGCCTTTGGTGTATACTCTTGTCCGTGCAACCTTGTTTTTCTTGGACGGGCAGACGATGGCGGCGCTACCGGCAGTAGTCGTTACGCCTTCGTTTTACCTGACTCCAAGAAAGCCGAGGAACGCTCTTGAGCGCTACACCATCTGCTGTAACCAGAATCAAACCTGTCTATAAAGAAGTTTTGGCCGACCTGGAAACGCCGCTGACCGCTTACCTGAAAGTGGCGGGGCATCCTTCGTTTTTGCTCGAGAGCGTCGAGCAGGGCGAGCGGGTGGCGCGTTACTCGTTTATCGGCACGGGTGAAAAGCGCCGGATAGAGGCTCGAGCCGACCATGTCACGGTGACGACCGCCGAGGGCGTGGAAACCGTAGAGACTACAGACCCTTTGCAAGTCTTGTGGGACTTGACGGTCAAGGACACAGCGCCGAGCCCCGACCTACCCGGTTTTTGGGCGGGCGCGGTGGGCTACGCCAGCTACGACCTCGTGCGGCAGTACGAACGGCTACCCGACGCCAACCCGGACGAACTCGACGTGCCCGACCTGCTGTTTATCGAACCCGAGGTGCTGGTGATTTTCGACCACCTCAAGCGGCGCATCTTCATCGTCGCGCCGGCGTTGGACGGGGACGCGGCGGACGAGGCGAGGGCCACACGCCTCGTCGAAACGACCTATGCGCGGCTGCGCGGGCCGTTGCCGGGCGTGCCGGGCGACCGGGCGGGTCGGCGCACCGAGTTCGTGAGCAGCTTTTCCAAAGAGGGTTACATGGCGGCCGTCGAAAAGGCGGTCGAGTACATCCACGCGGGCGACATCTTCCAGGTCGTGCCGAGCCAGCGCCTGACGGCGGACTTGGGCGTCCACCCGTTCGCGCTCTACCGCGCGCTGCGCGTCGTCAACCCGAGCCCCTACCTGGGCTACCTCGACTTGGGCCCGGTGACACTCGTCGCCAGCAGCCCCGAAAGCCTCGTCAAAAGCGACGGGCGTAAAGTCGAGACGCTGCCGATCGCCGGCACGCGGCGGCGGGGCTCGTCGTTGAAAGAGGATGCTGCCCTCGCCGCCGAACTTCTCGCCGACGAGAAAGAGCGGGCCGAGCACATCATGCTTGTCGACCTGGGCCGGAACGACCTGGGCCGGGTGTGCTGCCCCGGCACGGTGAAAGTGACCGACCTCATGCGGATTGAGCGCTACAGCCACGTGATGCACATCGTCTCGACGGTCGAGGGGGAACTGGCAGCGGGCAAAACGCCGCTCGACGCGCTCTCGAGTACCCTGCCGATGGGCACCGCCTCGGGCGCGCCCAAAATCCGCGCGATGGAGATCATCGACGAACTCGAGCCTATTCGCCGTGGCCCCTACGCGGGCGCATTCGGCTATCTGGGTGTAGGCGGCGACATGGACATGGCCCTGACCTTGCGCACCGCCGTCATCGCAAACGGCAAAATCCACCTGCAAGCGGGCGGCGGGGTCGTCGCCGACTCCGACCCCGAGGCCGAGTACACCGAGTCGATGAACAAGTTGGCAGCCGTTGTCAAGGCCGTGGCGATGGCGACGGAGGGGTTGAGTTGAAAAAACTTTTAGTCATCGATAATTATGACTCGTTCACTTACAACCTCGTGCAGTATTTGGGCGAGCTTGGGGTTGACCCCGTCGTGTGGCGGAACGACGCGTTTAGGCTCGAGGACGTTGCAACGCTGAAGCCTGACGGTATTGTAATTTCACCGGGGCCTTGCACACCTCTCGAGGCCGGGCACTCGGTCGAAACCATCAAGCGCTACGACCGAACTTACCCCATTCTCGGCGTCTGTCTGGGCCACCAGAGCATCGGCGCGGCTTACGGGGCGAGCGTTGTGCGGGCGAAAAAAATCATGCACGGCAAGACGAGTCCCATTCGCCACGACGGCACGGCGACGTTCAAAGACTTGCCCCCGGAGGTCACGGCGACGCGCTACCACTCGCTCATCGTGACAAACTTGCCGGACGACCTCGTTGCTAACGCCTGGGTTACGGACGACGGGGAAGAGGTCTTGATGGGTCTGCGGCACGTGTCGAAGCCGGTTTGGGGCGTGCAGTTTCACCCGGAGAGCGTGTTGACCGAGACGGGCCACCAGATGCTGCAGAACTTCATCGACATCTGCTGATGCGCGAGTTAAGCGTCATCACCGTAACCTTCGGGCGTTTGCAGACGCTGCTGAAAAAGCTCGAGTCCCTGAAAGCTCAAACCCTTTCACCCGAACGCTTCGAGATGGTGCTGTGTGTCAACGGCGACGCCGAAACTTTGGAGGCTCTCGAAAACATCGCATTGCCCTTTGCTCTTATCGTGATTCCCTTTCAAGAGACGACCGGCTCGGCACCCGCACGCAACGCTTGTGTCGAAAGGGCGAGTGCCGGCCTGCTTTACTTTTCGGACGACGACGCCCTGCTGAGGCCGGACACGCTTAAGAAACACCTCGAGTTTCAGAAAACACACTCCTCGAGCGTGGCTGTGGGCGGTGTGGATTGGGAGTACGGTGACCAGGTCGAAAAGATGCGGCCTCGGCGCGTCAACTACTGGAACCTGCACGGCATCAACACGAGCTTGTCTGCTTCGGCCTTCAAAACCGTGGGCGGCTTTCCCGAATGGGTGACGGGTTACGGGCTCGAGGACGTGCTGTTCGGTTATGAACTGGCTAAAGCGGGTTTCGACCTCGTCGCCCTGCCCGACGCGAGCGTGCGGCACCTCGGCGCGAACCCGACGCGCGGGTTACAACTCGAAAAAGCAAGGAGCGCCGGTCGCAACGCGGTACAAATCGTGAAGCGGTATCCTGAACTCGCTTTTCGCTTAGGCGTCCACCCGCTCTCGCTCGGCCTCAAACGCTTGGCCCTGTCGCCGCCCCTGAGTTTGCTGTGGCAAGCTGTAGACAAAGGCTCTTTTCGCTACGAACGTGCCTACTTCCAAGGCGCACTGGAGGAAAAACATAATGCCTGAAAACACCGTGTCTGAAGCTGTTACCGAACTGTCCATCGCCCCGCTGCTCAACGACATTTTCAGTGGCAAGACGCTCGACCGCGCCTCGGCCAGGGAGGTCATCGGGCACCTCATGGACGGCCGCCTGAGCCAGATGCAGGCGGCGGCGCTGCTGGCCGCGCTGCGGATGCGCGGCGAGACGGTTGAGGAGATTACCGGCTTCGCCGAGGCGATGCGGGCGCGGGCGGTCACGGTGCCGGTGAAACGGGACGGCCCGCTCTTGGACATCGTCGGCACGGGCGGCACCGGGCTGAACACCTTCAACATCAGCACGGCGACCCTCTTTGTGGTGGCGGCGGGCGGCGCGCGCATCGCCAAGCACGGCAACCGCGGGGTGACGCGCAAGTCGGGCTCGGCCGACGTGTTGGAAGCGCTCGGCGTGAACCTCGACCAGACGCCGGAGCAGCTCGCTGAGAGTGTCGAAAAGGTCGGGCTGGCGTTCTTGTACGCGCGCACCCACCACCCGGCCATGAAGTTCGTCGCGCCGATTCGCGCCGACATCCAGGCGCGCACCATCTTCAACTCCATCGGCCCCTTGACCAATCCCGCCGCCGCCGACCGGCAACTCATGGGCGTGTTCGACCCACACCTCACCGAGACGCTGGCGCAGGTGCTGGGCGGACTGGGCGTCGAGCGGGCGCTCGTGGTTCACGGGGCGGGTTTGGACGAGTTGACGGTTTGCGGTGAGAACAAGGTGACCGAGTTGCGCGACGGTGGCATCACCACCTTCGAACTCACCCCCGAAGAGGTCGGGCTGGGGCGCTTCGACCTCAAAGACGTGATGGGCGGCACGCCCGAGGAGAACGCGCGGACCATTCGCCACCTGTTGGCGGGCGACGTTCTGGGGGCCAAGCGCGACATCATCTTGCTCAACGCAGGCGCGGCGCTCTACCTCGTCGACAAGGCTGAGAGCATCACTACAGGCGTGGAGCTGGCCGAAAGGCTCATCGACAGCGGCGCTGCGCTGGCGAAGCTCGAGCAGTATGTGGCGTTCAGCCGGGGTTAAATATCGCCCCATTTATAAAGTCCAAGGCCCGTAAAATGCGTTAGCCCTGCAAACACCTCTATCTTTTAATGGTTCTCTAATAATAGAATTATCTCTACAACTAGCAACGACGACCAAACTGTGCTAGCTGTAGAAATGGGGAGTTTCTATGAAAGAGGTCAGCACAGGTAGGAAGTTTTTGGTCACGAGGCAAGTCAATGCTATAGGCCGACTCGCAGGCATGGTCGGCTTAACTCTACTTGCGGCTTGCTCAGGACCGGGAGTGCTCGAGGTAGTACCTGGGCCGAAGGCTGAAGGTCTCTCGCAGGAGGCGATAGTGCTTGCGCAGGCATCCGTACCCGACGGATTCGCTTTAAAAGAGGCACGGCTACTTGATGCGGAAGAGTTGCAGCTTCTGCCGGACGACTTTGAGGCGGCGGGCTCGTTCGTTCTAACCGTGGCCTCAACGGGTGCCAAAGCGCCGGGAACCATCAATGAGTTTCTGGCAACCGTAGATGGGTTACAACCGCAAGTCTCAACGCGTTTTGACCCGGTAGCGTTTAAGGCGGCTACTTACCGCGCACTTTACGGCCAACGCAACACTGTCTCGAATATGCGAAACCCAGCCGACCACACCGCTTGGATGGGTACTTTACGGGTATCGCTTCATGCGTATGACTACACCGGTGAGGTTAAGTTTTTCTGTAACCTTTTTAAGACGTACTGCCGTATGACAAGTGGTTGGGTCAAGTGGGCCATGACCGACCGAAAAAGTATGGTTACTGCCGTTTGGAATGGCGATTTAAACACCCCGGCTATTCACTTGGAAGTTCTCCAGTACGACAAAGCGGGTTTTGGGCAGGCTAAAGTCATGTTTGGCCACAATGATGCGGTGTTCATTTATAACAACGCTGGGTATTATCAGTTGCATGGTTTGCCACTACCGAGAATCTCGGGGAAATATCTCAAAGGCCTTAGCAAATTTCAAAAACAGGCTAACCTCTCGCGCATATTCGCGTCGGGTACTCTTACTACACAGGCGGGTTTGGACACGCTGGGCATTTGCATCTCACCCAAACCTGGACAAAAAATTCCTGATCCTGGAAATATAGCGTGTCCGATGAACCCAGGCGATGTCGATGTTCAGGGCTGTCCGAATTGTTCAGATGAGATCAACCGGTACAACAAAGTTAATGACGCCCTTTTCATAATTGAGAACGAGACGATTCCCAACCTTGATACCGATGGGGGTGTGGCGGCTGCCGCAGGCCTAAGTTGCGTGGCGACCATCGCCGGGGTCGTCACGGTTGTGAGTGCACCTTTTACCTGTACTGCGTTTGCTGTCACCTTGACAAACGTGACCGCAAAGGCTGTTAGTGCAGGCATACAGCAAAATAAATATAAGCGCCAGCTTGATCCGGTTCGCAATACGATGAATCACTGTATCCAACGTCAGAATCAGTGCAAACAGCCGCCCATCCCTGGCACGGCTCCTATACACGAGATTATATCCAATGACGATCAGGGTTAGAATTACCGGCTACGTCATTACTGTGTTTAGTCTGGCTTTGGTGCTCGCGGATTCCTGGAATGATTTCGTTACAACACTTTTAATAGGCGCTGTCGTTTCCCCTCTTGTAGAAGTCGCCGTTCGTAAGGGTTGGATGCCGGGTGACAAAGTTCAGGACTGACCGTTTTTGCCGAAGCTTTGCTCCAAAAACAAACCCCCGAGAATTTCTCGGGGGTTTGTCGTACAGGGGGTGCCGCTTAGAAGCGGAAAACCACCCCGGCTGCAACCGTCGGGTAAATCTGGTCGTAGGTGTACTCGGTGCTGTTCGAGGTCGGCGTGTCGAAGTAGTAATCGACCCCACCTTCCACGAACAGGCCGATGTCCCCGAACAGCGCGTATTCCGCACCGAGGATGCCGCCTGCGAACAGGCCTTCGTTGGCACCCGAGTTCATGATGTCGAGCTGGTAACCGGCACCCGCGCCGATGTAGGCGGCCAGACGACCGAAGTCGAGGGTGTAGGTCAAGTGCCCGGCCACAGCGACCGTGCCTTCGGTAATCGCGCTCTGGCGACCGTAGTCACCCGTAACCCGCAGACCGATGGGGCCGATGATGCCGTCGTAACCGATAGCCAAACGAACCGGGAAACGGTTGTTCAACTCACTCAGGGCACCCAGGCGCACCGAGAAGGGGCTGCGCGCGTAGGGCGTGCCGACCGGTTGCGGCGCTTCGACGACAACCGGAGCAGGCTCCGCGGGTTGCTCGACGACGACGGGCTGGGCCGGAGCCGGGGCCATCGTTTCGCCGGGTTGACCCGGTTCACCCGCGGGGCCTTGCGGGCCGACGGGGCCTTGCGGACCGGCGGGACCCTCAGGGCCTTGCGGGCCGGCGGGGCCTTCCGGGCCTTGCGGACCGGCGGGACCCTGCATACCGCCCGCGTCCATTTGGGCGCGCATGGACTCGAGTTCGGCCGTCAACGAAGCCACTTGCTCGCGCAGGGCTTCGAGTTCGCTGCGGTCGGCTTTGTTGTCGAGCGCTTGGCGCAAGTTGTCGACGTCGACGTTCAGACTGTCGAACGCGCCTTGCAACTCGGCCACCGCGTTGAACATGGGCTCGAGGCTGCCGAAAACAGCCGCCAGACGGCCTTCAAACAAGTTGATCATGCGTGCGATGATGACCGCTTCTTCGTAGCGGGTCAGGTTTTGGCTGCCGCGGTAAGTCCCGTCGGGAAAACCGACGATGATACCCGAGGCGACCGCGAGGTCGATGGCGTCACTCGCCCAGTGGCCCTCGGGCACGTCTGGGAACTCGGCAGGTGCCGACTGGACGGCTCCAATCGGCTGTTGCGCCATCACCCCGGTAAAGGTGAGAGCGGCAAGCAACATAACAAAAAAACGCTTCATTCGACTCCTCTCATGAGTTGAACACGCTCGAGCCTGGATAGCTCGGCGCTTACTGAAGTGTTGAAGACCCCCCTCTTCCTCAGAGGCCTTTGGCCTTCACGCCCCCAAGCCTATGAGGATTCTTTCTGTGAAAAATTAGGAAAGCTCACATTCGTCACTTTTTTGCAATAATGTGAAAAACCTTGCTTTTATGAGAAATTGTTAAGCCGTCTCCAAAAGCACATAGACGTTGTCCGCTTCGACCTCGGCGATAAAGAGCTGAATTTTTTTGATGGCCGGCAGGGTGGCGCGGCCCGTGGACAGGTCGAAAGTGGCCCCGTGGTAACTGCACTTGAGCTTGCCGTCCAACAGTTCGCCGTCGTGCAGCGGGTACTTAGCGTGGGTGCAACGGTCGGGCAGGGCGTAGAAGGTGCCCCCCTGCTTGACGAGCACGATGTCGTGCTCGCCCACTTTTAGGGGTGTAATGCTGTCGTCGGCAAAGTCAACGACTTTGCCGACTTCGAAGCGTTCCGTGGGCATAGGACTCCAGATAGAGAGGGGGAAAGAGAAAAGCTAAGAGTTTTTCTCTTTCCCATCAGGCTCGAGCGTTAAAGTTTTTCTTTGACCCCCGGCACGCCGAGTTTGGCCTGGACGATGCGCTCGACGTATTCGGCGACCTTGGGCAGCGTCACGCGGGTGGTGACCTCGTACAAAAAGCTCGTCACCAGCACGTGCTCGGCGACCTCGGGCGGCAGGCCGCGGCTCATGAGGTAGAACCTCTGGTCTTCGGGGACGGGGGAGATGGTCGAGCCGTGCGAGCAGCGCACGTCGTTGGCGGCAATCTCGAGCTGCGGAATACTCACCGCTTCGGAGTGTTCGTCGAGTAAAAAGTTGCGGTTGGTCTGGTAAGCGTCGGTTTTCTGCGCGCCCTCGTCCACCACGATGACGCCCGAGTAGACCGCCTTCGAGCCGTCGCGCATCGCGCCCTTGAACAGCAAGTCGCTGAAGGCGTGGTCGGCGGCGTGGTGCTGCAGCGTGTACTGGTCGTAGTGCTGACCCTTGTCGGCAAAGTACAGCCCGAGCATCTCGCTCTCGCTACCGGGGCCTTGCAGCACGCTCTCGACCTCGGCTCTAGCGGCGTCAGCGCCTAGGTTGACGGTGAGGCTCTCGAGCCTAGAATTTCGAGCCAGGTTCGCCCGCATCTTGTTCACGTGCGCGACCGTGCGGCTCCAGTTTTGCAGGTTCACGTAGCGCAACTTCGCGCCGTCGCCCAAAATCAGTTCGACTGCGCCCGACGCAAACAGGCGCTCGCCGAACTCTTCCGAAGAATACTCGTCGATAAAGGTGGCTTTGGCGTTGGCCTCGAGCACCACAAGCGTCCGCGGCGCGATAATTCCGCCCCGGTCGGCGCTGTAAAACGCGCCCAACGGCAGCTCGACCTCGACGTTTTTGGGCACGTACAAGAACGTGCCGTTTTCCCACAGCGCCGCGTTGAGCGCCGCGTACTTCGTCTGCGTCGCGTTGACGGCGCTGTAGAGGTGCTTCTTGATAAGGTTTTCGTGCTCTTGCAAAGTGGTACGCAAGTCGGTGAAGACGACGCCCGGCTCATGAATGTGCGAGTCGCGGTAAACGACGCGGTTGCCCTTGTGGACGATGACGCCCTCGGCATCCGAGTCGGTGATGCGCATTTGGATGCGTTCGCTGACCTCTTCGCTTTTGGGGCCGCTGACTAGGTCTAAGCCGTCCAGCTTGAAACGCGCCAAGTCGGTATAGCGCCACTGCTCCATGCGCATGTCGGGCCAGGGCATGTTCTCGAAGCTGCGGAGAGCCGCGCGGCGTTCTTCGGCTAACCAGTCGGGCTCGCTGTTTTTCTTGATGAGAGCTTCGACTGCCTCTGAAGATAAAACGGAATTATCAGTTAGGGTTGCCATAAAGTTCAGGAAAAAAGAGAAAGTGGAAAGTGAAAAGACCTTTATCCTTTCCACTTTCTCTTTTTTTAACCTACACTTCCTTCCATCTCGAGTTCGATGAGTCTATTCAGTTCAACCGCGTATTCCAGCGGCAGTTCTTTCGCCACCGGCTCCAAAAAGCCGCGCACGATGAGCGCCGCCGCTTCCGCTTCGGGCAGGCCGCGGCTCATGAGGTAGAAAATCTGCTCGTCGTTGAGCTTCGACACGGTCGCCTCGTGGCCGACGTGGGCGGTTTTTTCGTTGATTTCGATGTACGGGTAGGTGTCGGTCTTGGCCGTCTCGTCTAAGAGCAGCGCGTCGCACTCGACGTTGCTGCGGGCGTACTTGGCCCCTTCGTGAATCTGGACGAGGCCGCGGTATGAAGAGCGCCCGCCACTCTTGGAAATCGACTTCGAGACGATGGACGAACTCGTGTTGGGCGCGGCGTGAACCACTTTGCCGCCCGCGTCTTGCCACTGGTTTTCGCTGGCAAAGGCAATCGAGAGGATTTCGCCCCGCGCGCCCTCTTCCATGAGGTAGCAGGACGGGTACTTCATCGTCGTTTTGGAGCCTAAGTTGCCGTCCAGCCAGCCCATCGAGGCGTTTTTGTGGACCATCGCGCGCTGGGTGACGAGGTTGTAGACGTTGTGCGACCAGTTCTGAATCGTCGTGTAGCGCGCCTGCGCGCCCTCCTTGACGACGATTTCGATGACGCCCGAGTGGAACGAGTCGGTGTTGTAAGCGGGCGCGGTGCAACCCTCGATGTAGTGAAACTTGCTGCCCGGCTCACCGATGATGAGGGTGCGCTCGAACTGCCCCACGCTCTGCGCGTTGAGGAGAAAGTAGGCTTGCAGCGGCACTTCGATCTCGACCCCGGCCGGAACGTAGACGAACGAGCCGCCCGACCAGACCGCGCTGTTGACCGCCGCGAAGTAGTTGTCTTCGGGCGGAACTATGGTTGCAAAGTGCTCCTTAAAAATCTCGGGGTGCTCTTTTAAGCCGGTGTCGGTGTCTAAGAAAATCACGCCGAGCTTTTGCCACTCCTCTTTGAGCGAGTGGTAGACCATCTCCGACTCGTATTGCGCGCCGACGCCCGCCAAGATTTTCTGCTCGGCCTCGGGGATGCCCAAGCGCTGGTAGGTGTTGCGCACCTCTTCGGGAATGTCGTTCCAGTCGTTGGTCGTGCCCTTGCGGTCTTGCGGACGGATGTAAAAGTAGATGTCGTCGAAGTTGAGGTGAGACAGGTCCGGACCCCACTTGGGGCGACCTTTTTTCTGGGCGATGTCGAAAGCCTTGAGCCGAAAGTCGAGCATCCACTGGGGCTCGTCTTTGTAGTAGCTGATTTGCTCGACGACGCGCTTGGTAAAACCTTTTTCCGAGCGAAAGGCGTAGTCCTCGGCCATCTTGAAGTTGTACTGCTGTTCGTGCTGCATCCCGGTGAGCTTGTGGGCGTCGGGGTGAAAGTCACTCTGTTTTGGGTTGAGTGGTATGTCGGCCATGTCGTTACTCCTTTACTGTTTTATTCAGTTTCTTTGCTGATGACAAAAGCGAGTTGAGAAGCGTCCGGGCTCACGGCCAAACGACCGACGCCGCTGACGCCTGCCTCGGTAAACTCGAGATACGGCTGCCAGTCCTCTTGCCCTTCCTGCCAACTGTAAAGCGTGTCGTCCTGCGCCGCCAAAAGTGTGCCGTCTGAGAGCCAAGCGTGCGCGTCTACCTCGGGCAGCGTCACAGTAAGGTCGCTCGTTTCGCCGCTCGTGGCGTCGTAAAGCTGAATCACCGAAGTACCGTCTACGCGCTTGACGAAGCTGACCGCGTCCCGACCGGGTACTTTCACCACACCCACGCCGACATCCGCGGCAATTTGCTGAGTTTCACCCGTCGTGAGGTTAGCAACGTCGAGGCTGAGCGGCAGCCCGTTGGTTTCCTCGTCCACGCGGACCAGGGCCAGCGTGTCGGGGTTCGCAAAGGCGTAGTAGCCGATGCGCGCAACGTCCTCGAGCACCACTTCCGCGTTTTGGCCGTCTAAGTCGAACTGCCAAAGCCGCTGCGTCGCGCCGTCCGCTTCGATGCGCACCGCCGTGATGTGCTCGCCGTCCGGCGTAATCTGGGGCGAGAACTCGCTTTCCGGCGTGTCGGTGACCTGCGTGGTTTCGCCCGTCGCCGGGTCGTAACGGAAGATGTCGGTCTCACCCGTTTCGTCCGCCGTGACGAACAGCACGGCAGCCCCGTCGGGCGTGAACGACGGTTGGTTGTCGTAAACGTCGTTGTCGGTGATGCGAGTAACGTCTTCGGCAGCAACGCTCACGGCGTCCTCAGACATGGCGGGTAAAGGTACGAGCAGCACGTCGGTGGAGGGCGGCTGCGCGAAGGCAGCGCCGAAGGTCAGGATTAAAAAGGTCAGAATTGAAAGAGTCGAGAACCGCTTCATGTTTGCTCCTTACACGGTGGTCAAGCAGCGACGAGACCGCGAATCCAGTCGTAGCCTTTAACGTCGAGTTCTTTGGCGAGTTCCTTGTCGCCGGTCTTGACGATGCGGCCCCCCACCATGATGTGCACGACGTCGGGGACGATGTAGTTCAGCAGGCGCTGGTAGTGCGTGATGACGAGTGCGCCGAAATCCGGCCCTCGAGCCGCGTTCACACCCTGCGACACGACCTTAAGTGCGTCGATGTCTAAGCCTGAATCAGTCTCGTCGAGGATGGCGTACTTGGGCTCGAGCACGAGCAACTGCAAAATCTCGCTGCGCTTTTTCTCGCCGCCCGAGAAACCTTCGTGCAGGTTGCGCTCGATAATCGAATCGTCCCAGTTGAGTTTTTTGACCGCGTCTTGAAGTTTGTTGTAAAACGCCATCACTTCGATTTCGTCGCCCTCGTCGCGCCTCGCGTTAAGCGCCAGGCGCAAAAAGTTGGCTATCGACACGCCCGGCACCTCGACCGGGTACTGAAACGCTAGGTACAGTCCGGCCCGTGCGCGCTCGTCGGGCTCCAGCTCCAACACGCTCTCGCCGTCGACGAGCACGTCGCCTTCGGTGATGTCGTAACTCGGGTCGCCCGCGATGATTTTTGCCAAAGTCGACTTGCCCGAGCCGTTCGGCCCCATCAGCGCGTGGACCTCGCCCTTGGGTACGGTCAGGTCGACACCGTGCAAAATAGCCTCGCCATCCGCGATGCGGACATGAAGGTTGCGAATTTCTAACTTGCTCACTTAAAATCTCCTCCGTTTGAAAGCTTGTTCCGTCCCGCGAACCGAGCCGTTTTTAGGACTCATTCCGAGTTTCAGTATACACCGCGAACAGGTTAAAGTCGAGTAGTTTACTCGGAATTAGGAGTCACCGCGCCGGGTGATTACAGCGTCGCCTTGACGGTGAGTCGACCGCGGTGTTCTCGAGCAGAATTGCAGAGCAACGAGGGGTTGAACCCTTTTTAGGACTCGGTGCTCGGCACTTCCCGGCTTTCCCGATTTGGACCGGTTCTCGCTGCACCTTAGCCCTTTTTGCGTTTGAACCAGCCGAAAAGCCCGCTTTTCGCCTCTTTTTGGACTGTTCCGGTCGTGGGCTCTCGGCTGGGACTGCGGCTCGAGCGCCCCGTCGCGTTGCCGGGCCCCGCCTCGGTTTCGACCCCCGAGCGCTCTCTAAAGGCGCGGATAAAGTCGCCGACGTTGTTGAACCGTTTCGAAGCGTCGCGCGACATGGCGCGCACGATGACGAGGTTGAGGTCGGCGCTCACGTCGCCCCGCACGTTTTGCAAGTTGCGCGGCAGCGAGGTGCGGTGCTGCAGCATGAGTTCGTCGTAGCTGTTGCCGACGAAAGGGCGCACCCCGGCCAACACCTCGTAAGCCAGCACGCCCAAGCTGTAAACGTCGCTCTGAAAGTCCGCGGGGCGGCCCTCGAACAGTTCGGGGGCCATGTAAAAAGCGGTGCCGACGCGCTCGTCTAAGCGTTTGGCGTCGGTCATGAAGATGCCCGTGCCGAAGTCGCCGAGTTTGGCGCGGCCGTCGCCGGTCAAAAAGACGTTGGCGGGCTTGACGTCGCGGTGCAGCACCTGCCGCTGGTGGGTGTGCCACAAGCCCCGGGCCACGTCCAGGACGAGCGAGGAGGCCCGTTCGACGGTGAGGCGGCCTTTTTCCAAAAGCAGTTGGTCCAGGGTGCCGCCCGGACAGTACTCGAGCACCAAAAAAGCCTTTTCGCCCGTGGGGTAGCCGTCCATCGCCTCAACGACGTGGGGGTCGCTCAGGCCGATGGTGATTTGCACCTCGTTTTCGAACATGCGGCGCAGCACGGGGCGCGCGTGCAACTCCGGGCGCGGCAGCTTGAGGGCCACTTCGCCCCGGCGCGGGTGACGCGCCAAAAACACGTGCGACGTTTGGCCCGAACCGAGCTGCCGGAGAAGCGTGTAGTCGGGGGGCACGTAGGACGGCTGCTCGGCGCTCACGCGGGGCGTTCCCACCCGTCACCCGTGTTCAGGACAACGCTACGCAAGGGTGAGCACCTCCCCGGCCTTCAGCACGACGCATTCGGCCGCGCCCGCGGCCTCCACCATCTTCTTGAAAGCCTCGGGGTCTTGCTCGATGGGGGGGAATGTGTTGTAGTGCATCGGCACGACCTGTTTGGGTTTGAGCAGCTCGACCGCCTGGACGGCGTCTTCCGGCCCCATCGTGAAGTTGCTGCCGATGGGCAGCAGCGCCAGGTCGAGCGCCGGCCGCCCGATGAGCGCCATGTCGCTGAACAGCGCGGTGTCGCCCGCGTGGTAAACGCGCTTGCCGCCGCTCTCGACCACCACGCCCATCGGCATCCCGCCGTAGGTGCCGTCGGGAAACGAGTTGGAGTGCCAGGCCGGCGTAAAGTTGACCCGGCCGAACGCGAACTCGGTCGGCCCGCCGGGGTTCATGGGATGGCTCTCGACGCCCTGACGGCTCAGGTAGTTGACGATTTCAAAACTCGAGACGACCACGGCCCCACTCCGCTTGGCCATCTCGACCGTGTCGCCGAGGTGGTCGCCGTGGGCGTGGGTCAGCAGGATGTAGTCCGGCGAGAAGTCGTCGGGAGAGGCGTCGGTGTGCGGGTTGTCACTGATAAAGGGGTCGATGAGAAGGACGTGGTCCGCGGTCTCGAGCTGGAAGGCCGAGTGGCCGTAGTAGGTGAGCTTCATGTCGGTCTCCTTCTAGCACTGAGATTCTAGATGCTAAGAGTTTATCACGAGTCCGCGCCGTGACGGCGAGTGCGCTGCGGAACCGGACGCTGTCTACTGCTAAGCGGCTTTTCAGAGGCTCTCTATTTCTCAGCAGCCTGGCTTTCAGTAACCTCGGCGGCGCACCTGCCGCTCGCGCTCGATGCGCTCGAGCAGTTTTTCAGCCACCGGCCGCCGCTCGGCTTCTTCTGCAAGGCGTGCGGCCCGCTTTTCAGCGCGCCGTTTGGCTTGCTTGCTTTTTCGTTTGCTCGTCTTCGCCATACCCGTCAAGCCTAAGGGGCGAAAGCGCGCGGCTCGGTAAGCTGGCGCTCGCCGGGGTGTCTCGGCCGTCCTCGACTTCTCTCGGGGGACCTCCGGACTCCCTTTTGTACATGAACCTGCATGAAGGCCTGAGGCTTGTGTGTCGTGGGTGAGTCGGGTATTCTCGAGTGTGAAGTTTCCCACTTCATATCAGAAACCGCACCGTTTGCACCAGGAAGGATGTCTATGCAAAAGTTCGTCGTTTTACTCTTCGCCCTCACTTTCCCCTTCGGCTTCGCCCAGGACTTGGGAGGCCGCACCATCACCGTCGGCTCGGACACGACCTACCCGCCGTTCGAGACCGTCAACGACGCCAACGAAATAGTCGGCTACGACGTGGACGTCGTCGCCGCGATTTGCGAAAAAATCAACTGCACGGCCGAGTTCAAAACCTACGCTTGGGACGGCATCGTCGCCGCCATCGGCGCGGGCTCCTTCACCGACTTCGACATGGTCGCCTCGGGCGTGTCCATCACCCCCGAACGCGACGAGACGGCCGACTTCAGCGAGCCTTACCTCGTCGTGAACCAGGCCATCACCACGCGCGTCGCCGACGAGGCGCTCACCGAAGCCGACTTCGGTGCCGAAGACGGCGAACTCCTCTTGGGCGCGCAACTCGGTACCACCAACGCCGACCTCGGCCGCGACCTCGTCGGCGACGACCGCCTGCGCACCTACGACGACTTCAACAGCGCGGTTTTAGCCCTGCTGCAAGGCGACGTCGACGGCGTCATCATCGACGGCGTTACCGCGGACGCTTTCGCCAACCAGTACGCGGGCGAACTCGTCGTCAACATCACCGGGCTCAGCAACGACCCGCTCGGCTTTGTGTTTCAGCCGGGCGACGAACTCATCGACGCTTTCAACGCCGGTTTAGAGCAAATCAAGGCCGACGGCACCCTGGACGCGCTCACCGAAAAGTGGTTCGGCGCGGCCGAGTAAGTCCCGCGCGGCGGTACGTTGCGGCTGTGTTCGGCTGAGGGCTCGAGCCCTCATGCCGGCACCAAACCCCCTGACAACAAACACAAAAGGCGCGCGGCCTCCCAACCGCGCGCCTTCTTTCAACTGCCAGCACTCCCGTCCTCTTCCCTGGGGTCAAGCATACTACATTTGGTGGCTCATGTTACCGGCAGATGCCTCACCTGGACCCAAGCCACCGGCGGGTCTCATTGAAGTACACGCCCAGCAAAAAAAGGTTTCGCGAGGGAGGGCGCGAAACCTGGGGAAGGGGGGGAGGTAATTGGGAGGTTTACCTCACGTCCACGGGTTGAGGATAGCGGTGGGGCTCTTACGAAAAACTTACTTCAGTCCGGGTGTGGAAAAGGTTACAACCATCGTGCGAGGCCGGTTGTGACGTGATGTATACCCGTTCAGACGGTCTTACTTCGAGGGCCTGAGACCCGGCTGCTTTTGTAAGACCGAGCCGAGCGCGCTCGTCGGACCTAACCGCTTACCTGCTCTTTTCGTCGCTCGCGCAGTTCGGTCGAGGAAATGTCCGCGCGAAAATGTGCCTCGGGAAGTTCTTCAAACAGGTCGCGGTCGGCCGCGGGCAGGTTCAGGGTTCGCAACGTCTCGAACCCCGTCGCGCCGCGCCGACCGGCCACCAAAAACCGCGCCCCGCGCCGCCGCAGCTCGCCGAGCACAGCGCGCAGCGCGGCGGGGTCGCCCGCATAAAAGCGCGGTGCGACCAGGCGGGCGGCGGTGTCGGCCCCGAGGACGAACACCGTGTTTGGAAACAGGGCCGCTTTGTCGCTGAACAGGGGCGCGCGGCTCAGCACGAGCACGCCCGAGCCCGCAAACTGCAGCGCGCGCCGCCGCGCCTCCGTCAGGTCGATGGGGGCCTTGTCGGCGTTGAGAAGCGGCAGTTCGAAAAAGACCGCGCGGTCCAGGTGCCGTGTAGCGGCCTGAGCGAGCGCGCGGTGGCCGTCGTGGAGCGGGTTGAATGAGCCCGACAGCAGCGCCGCCCCGTTCAGCGCCCCGCCGGTTTGTAAGCGGCCGTCCGGGTGCACAACGAGCCAGTCAAGGTCGCCCGCCGCGATTTTAGCCAGGGCCGGAACGGGTCGGTAGCTTTGCTCGAGCTGCTCACTCGCCGCCAGCGGCACGTCCGGAAACACCATGCCGCAGGCTTCGGCGACGGCTTTGAGGATGACGAGGCTCACCAGTTCCTCCTCGCCGCGGCGGTCCCGCAGCCCTTTGCTCAGGGTAAGGCTGTAGGTGACGGTGCCGAGCGGGTCCTGCACGGCCACGGCGCAGCGGTGCTCGCCCCGCTTGGCGCGGTCGGTGGCGATGGTCGCCGTCGCGCCGAGGCCGAACGAAGGAAAGCGTGCCTCCAACCGCCGCGCGCGTTCGAACGCGTGGGCGGCTAAGGCGCGGGCCACCTTGGCCGAGGTAAAGCGCCGCGGCGTAAAGCCCACGGCCTCGATGAGCGAAGCGGGACTGTAGCGGTCAGTCGCTTCCAGGACCGTACGCGAGGACCCGCCGACGCTGTGCAACCACGTCAGCGCCTGCGAGCCCGCACCGGCAAAATTCAGCACCGTGCGGTGCGGGGTGGCGTGGATGCGTTTCAACTGCGCCGCAAGCTGTGCCGTCATAAAGCCCCACTCTACCTGCTAAAGCGAGCGTAAGTGTAAAAGGGAGGTGCCGGGTCCGAACTTAAGCTCAACCGACCCTCGAGCAGGAACCAGGGTGAAGAGCCTAAAAAGTATCCTCCAGCGTGGCTCGAGATGTCTACAGAACGTATCCTGCAGACAGCACAGCCTCCTATTTCGCCTGCCAGCGTGCCTGTTCCAAAACCATGTAGGTCGCGGTGCCGTGCGCGACGAGCTCGTCGGCCTCGTCCGTGACGCGGCACTCCCCGAAAACGATGGTCTTGCCGCGCCGCACCAGCGCGGCGCGGGCGCTCAAGAGGCCGGTTCGAACCGGCCGCGAGTACATGACTTGCAGGTCGACCGTGGTGGTGGCTTCGCCCTCTTGCAGGGTCGACTGCACCGCCACGCCGACCGCGCCGTCGACAAGGCTCGCCAGCGCGCCGCCGTGGACAAAGCCGTAGAGCTGCAACAAACTTTCGCGCACCGGCATCGTCACGAGCGAGCGGCCGTGTTCGGCCGTCACCACCTTCATCCCCAACAATTGCCAAAACGGTCCTGCCTCGACCGCGCGGGCGCGCTCGCTCACCTCAGCCACGGCTTCAGTTTTAACACGGCCTCACCGGTGATGCGTGCGCTCGAGCGCACGCATCGTCGTAAAAGGCTTGGTCACTTCGGCAGATGCCGGCTGAAAGTTTGAAACGTTGCAGACGAGCAAAGGCGTGTTCGGTAGCGAGTGCGAGGGCTGACGCGTTGATTCAGACATTTTTGGACGATACACTGTGCCACCGGGTTGTGATGCGCCACGGGCGCGTGGTCGAAGCCGGGTCTAGCGCGCGTATGTTGAACAGCCCCCAGGAAACCTGCGCCAAAGAACTGCTCGCCGCCGTGCCGCGCACGTATCCGGACCGTTGACGGCAGGAAAGCGTGACCCGGCCGCGCTGCTCAGGCTGTCCGTGCCGAGGGCGAGGCCGACCCCTCGCTCAAAGACCTTCACGCCGCCGTCCTCTCTACAAGGGCCATCGGTGTGTAGTTTCAGCTCGGAGATATTTAGTGGCTCGTAGGTTTTTCTACAAGCCACTGGCTACTCGCCTCTCAAACCGTCTGATACTCTTTGTTTTTCTTTGACGCGCTCACGTTCGAGCGCTTGTAACTTGCAACCGGGTTCAAGATGTTGCGGCACTGCGGGTTGACGCAGCCGGGGCAGCGCAGGCCGTACTGTTTCGTGCAGGCCTGTCCCGATTCCAGGTGCTCGGCGACGATTTCCGCAAGCGCGTCTTGAAACAGTGGCATTCCGTTGAAGGCCGGGGCGCGTTTGTAATTGGTAATTCCGACTTCGTGGGCGAGTTCGCCGTACTCGATGTCGAGTTCGTGGAGCGTTTCGATGTGGTCGCTCGTAAAGGCGACGCCGACGACGAGGACGTTTTTGCGCTTTTTCGCGCCCAGGTTTTCAAGCACCGTTTCGGTGCTCGGCCCGAGCCACGGGACCGGCCCCACGTCCGACTGGTAGGCGAGGAGGTACTCGTGCGAGTACTCGAGCCGCTTCATGATTTCGTGGACCGTCGCGCCGACTTCGGCCGGGTAAGCGTCGCCGCGGTTGATGACCTCGAGCGGCAAGGAATGTGCGCTGAACAAAATCAGCACGTCGTCGCGCTCCTGCGGGGAGAACTGCTCGAGCCCCTGTTTCACCGTCTCGGTCATGGCCTCGACAAAACGCGGGTGGGTGGGCCAGCGGTCGATGACGCTCCATTCAAACGCGTCTTGCAAGCCGACCCGCCGCGCCGCGCGCCATAGCTCATTCAAGCTCGAGCCCGTCGTCGAGCAGGAAAACTGCGGGTACTGCGTAAAGGCGACGGCGCGCCTCACCCCGTCGGCCTTCATCGCTTGCAGCGCGTCCTCGCTGAAGGGGTGGACGTAGCGAAAGGCCACGTAAAACTTGTGCGGCGCGGTCTCGGGACTCAAGAAGTCCAGGCGCTCGACCATGCCGCGGCCCTGCGCCTCGGTCCACTTCAGAATCGGCGAGCCGCCGCCGATGTCGGCGTAGTTTTGCTGCACGCTTTTGGTGCGGCGGTTGGCGATGAACGGCCCCAGGTACTTTTGCACGGGCAGTTGGATGATTTCGCGGTCTTCGAACAGTTTGAGCAAGAAAGGCCGCACCTCGTCGAGGTTTTTCGGCCCTCCCAGGTTCATCATGACGATGCCGGTCGGTCCTCGGTTCATACCCGTAAGTTTAGGCTCCGGGACGCGCCGAGAGTGTCACGAAAGTGTCAGCGGGCAGGCCGCCGAACCCCGGCCGGCGCGCGTTCCGACAGCCGGGTCACGGCCTGCTGTATGGTTGGTGGAGCGCGGCTCGAGCCTTCGGCCCGGCAGCGCTGCGGGGCGGTTTGAACCGTGTTGGCTTCGGCTCTGCCAGGTCTTTTCAACCAAGAAACAGCTCAGCTCAGCAGCGTCGCACTGCTCGTCGGCCAGCTCAGCACGACCCGTTCGCCGGGTTTACGCATGGTGCCGAAGCCTTGGGTGAGGTTCTGCACGCGCACGCTCACCGTGACGCCGCGCGACACCACCCGGTAGAGCGTGTCGGTGCCGATGTAGTAAGCCTCGGCAATGTCGCCCTCGAGCCGGGTCACGTCGTCGCTAGCCGGGCCGGCCCCGGCCTCGTGCAAGCTGATTTTTTCGGGGCGAACGGCGATGCTGGCTGAGGCGCCCACCGTGAGGTCGTGGCCCTTGAGCCGTGCGCCGAGCTTGCGCCCGTCGGGCAGCTCGAGCACACCCGCGTCGCCGTTTTTGCTCGCCAACACACCCTCTAAAAAGTTCGTCTCGCCGATAAAGTCCGCGACGAAGCGGTTGGCGGGGGCTTCGTAAATCTCGTCGGGGCGGCCGGTTTGCAGCACCTTGCCCGCGCTCATCACCGCGACGCGGTCGGCCATCGTGATGGCCTCTTCCTGGTCGTGGGTGACGAAAATAAAGGTGATGCCCACCTCGCGCTGCATCTGTTTGAGTTCGAACTGCATGGTTTTGCGCAGCTTGAGGTCGAGCGCGCCGAGGGGCTCGTCCAACAGCAGCACCGCCGGGCGGTTGACGAGGGCGCGGGCGAGCGCGACCCGCTGCCGCTGTCCGCCGGAGAGCTGGTCGGGTTTGCGTTTCGAGACCTGCGGGAGTTGGACTAACTCGAGCGCGTCCAGGGCGCGCTGCCTGGCTTCCGCAACGGGCACCTTCGCCATTTTGAGCCCGAACATGACGTTTTGCAGCACGCTCATGTGCGGGAACAGCGCGTAGTCCTGAAAGACCGTGTTGACCGGGCGGTGGAACGAGGGCACGCCCTGGACCGCCCGCCCGCGGATGAGCACTTCGCCCGCCGTGGGCTGCTCAAAACCGGCGATGGTGCGCAGCGTCGTCGTTTTGCCGCAGCCCGACGGGCCGAGCAGCGCGAAAAACTCGCCGTCCGCGATGCTCAACGACACGTCGTCGATGGCGCGCACGACCTTGTCGCCGCGAGAACCGAATTCCTTGACGACGTTTCTCAGCTCGACCGAAGGTGTGCTCATTGTCACAGCTTACCAAGTTCGTTGAATTTTTTATAAACCTGTTCAAACCGAGCGCGTTAGATTGCCTTAGGAACGACTGAGCGTTTACACGGGCTTGACATACCGCTTTTACACTTCGCTGGGAGCCGGAAACGACGCGGTCGGATTCTCGTGAAAAGGCGGTTGAACATGGCTCGAGTCACAAAGTTCGGTGCGACCCTGGTGCTCGGTTTGGGTTTGTTGGCGGGTTGCGGCAGTCAAGCGGTTCCCGAAGCGGGCCTCACCGCGCTGGCCCTCGCCGTGCCCGCGTTCAGCAGCACTCTGGTCGCCGAGCACAGCGGCAAGTGCGCCGACGTGTACCAGGCCGGGCTCTCTGCAGGCACCGACCTCATCCAGTACGGTTGTCACGGTAAGGCCAACCAGCGCTTTACGTTTCACCCGGTTGCGGGCAAAGCCGCCACCTACGTACTAAGAGGAGAGGGTTCTGGTTTGTGCGCCGACGTGTCCTTGTCGCAAAAAGAGGCGGGCGACTTCGTCGTCCACCAGTGGCGCTGTCACGCCAAAACCAACCAGCAGTTCACGCTGCAACCGACCGGCACGAAGGTCTTCACGCTCGTCGCCAACCACGACGGCCGTTGCGTCGGCGTCGCGAACGGTAGCCCTTACAACCGTGCCAAACTCGTGGCGCAAAGCTGTGACGGCACAAAAAGTCAACAGTGGCAACTCACAGGCTACGCGGCGGCCGCGCCCGAAAGCGTCACGGTGGTCGCCGCGGGCGACATCGCCTGCGACCCCACCGCCGATTCGGGCTACAACGGCGGCGACGGCACCGCGGACCGCTGCCGCATGAAGGCAACCGCGCGCTTGACCGAGTCGCTGCGGCCCGACGCCGTCCTGGTGCTCGGCGACCTGCAGTACAACACGGGCGAGTACGACGAGTTTTTGGCGTCTTACGACCCGAGCTGGGGGCGGTTCAAGGCCAAGACCTACCCGATACCGGGCAACCACGAATACGACACCAAAAACGCTGCCGGTTACTTCAAGTATTTCGGCAGCCGCGCGGGCGACCCGGCCAAGGGCTACTACAGCTTCGACTTAGGAGCTTGGCACGTCGTCGCGCTCAACACCAACCTGGCCTGCAGCGTGGTGAGCTGTTCGGCGGGCTCGGCGCAGGAGCGTTGGCTGCGCGCGGACTTGGCGGCCACCGACAAAGCGTGCGTCTTGGCGACCATGCACCACCCGCGCTACAGCTCGGGGCGGCACGGCGGCTACGCCAGCAGCGCCGCGCTGTGGCAAGTCCTGGCGGACGGCGGGGCCGACGTGGTCTTGGCGGGCCACGACCACCACTACGAGCGCTTCGCCCCGCAGGACGCCTCAGGGCGCAAAGCGAGCGGCGGCCTGCGGCAGTTCATCGTCGGGACCGGGGGCAAGAGCGTGTACAAGTTGAAAAGTGCTCAGCCGAACAGCGAGAAAACAGTCGGCGACACCTACGGCGTCCTCGAGCTTATCCTCACTCAAAACGCCTACGACTGGGCCTTCGTCACCGAGGCGGGACAACGTGTGGACGTGGGCACCGCCGACTGCAACTGAAGCGGCGGGTTGAGCAGCGAAAAGAGGCTGCCGTCGCGCGACGACAGCCTCTTTTCTTACAAACTTTCTTACCAACTTTACTGACCGATTTGAATGCGCAGTTCGTCCCAGGCGTCTTGGTAAAGCGCCTCGCGCTCGGGGTCTTGTTCGACGAAAAAGAGGCGGGCGCGCGTTTCTGCCGACGGGTAGATGCCGGGGTCGTTCAAGAGGTCGGCCTCGATAAAGTCCCCGTCGACCGCGGCTCGGTTGGGCGAGCCGTAAGCGGTGTAGTTCGAGATGTCCGCGCCGACCTGCGGGTCCAGGATGTAGTCGATAAAGGTTTCGGCGAGCGCCTTGTTGGGCGCGCCCGTAGGAATGGCTAAGTTGTCTATCCAAAAACTCGCGGCGTCCGCGGGGATGACGTAGGCGTAGGTGTCGCAGTCGCACTCGTCGATGATCTGGAGGATGTCACCGGAATACTCGACCACAACGTCCGCCTCGCCGCGCACCAGGACTTCTTGGCCGTCGTCCTGGTTGATGTAAGTGACGTTGCCGCCGCGCTCGAGCAGGTAGTCTTTAGCCTCTTGAACCTGCTCGGGGTCGGAGGTGTTCGGGTCGTAACCGAGCTTGACCAGGGCCACGCCCATCATCGAGCGGATGTCTTCCAGCCACGACACCGGGCCGTCGTAAGCAAACACGTCGTCCCAAGTCGTGACGCCACCCTCGACTTTTTCCGTGTTGTAGCCGATGCCGATGGTGCCCCACTGGTAGGGGACGCTGTAGGTGTTGTCGGGGTCGAAGTAAAGGCCCAAAAAAGTCGGGTCGAGGTTGTCGAAGTTGGGGATGTTGGACTTGTCGAGCGGCTCGAGCAAACCCTCTTCGACCATCAGGATGAGCACGGTCGAGGACGGCACCACGATGTCGTACCCGGGGTTGCCCTGGCGGATGCGCGCCAGCATGTCGTCGTCGGTGGGAAAGGTGTCGTACTGCACGGTGACGCCGCACAGCTCTTCGAAGTTCGGGATGGTGTCCTCGGCGATGTAGGTCGTCCAGTTGTAAACGGTCAGGCTCTGGCCCGCGAAACCTTCGGGACAGGTCCAGCTTTGAGCGAAGGCGGCGGAAAGCGAAAAGGCGACGAGGGCTGACAACAGTCTTTTCATGGGGCCTCCTTGAAGTGAAGAACTTCACAGGCACGATACCACTCCCCAAGTTTGTCGCGCAATGCGGGTTAAGTTCACCCAGCCTTCACGGCGACAAGCTCAACACGTGCAAGCGTGCTACTTTGCTTTGCGGAGGTCGACATGCTGAAAGGCAGTGCTGAAAAGGGCGGTGACAAAAAGGGCGGTGGCAGGAAGGACCAAGACTACCTGACGAACCAACAGTACAAAAACGCCGACAACCTGCGCGCCCGCATGGCGCTGCACGAGCGCTTCAGCACGAACAAAGGGGACTTCGCGCGCTGGGCCTTCGACCGCGTCGAAGCGCCGGCAGGAGCGAAAGTGCTCGAGCTGGGCTGTGGCCCCGCCAACTTCTGGGTCAAAAACCGTGAGCGGATTCCGCAGGGCTGGCAGGTCACACTCACGGACTTGTCGCCGGGAATGCTTACAGAAGCTAGAAAAGCGACCGAAGGCGTAGCCGCCACGTTCGACTACCGAGTCGTCGACGCCCAAGACATCCCTTTTAGAGACGACAGTTTCGACGTGGTCATCGCCAACCACATGCTCTACCACGTGCCCGACGAACCTAAAGCGCTTGCCGAGATTCGCCGCGTGCTCAAACCCGGCGGGCGGCTGTACGCGGCGACGAACGGCCGTGAGCACATGAAAGAACTCGAGGTTTTTATCACCGACCAGTTCGGCGACCTTGGCGGGTCGTTCATGTCGTTGGACCCGCAAGCGTTTCAGCTCGAGAACGGCGCGGAAAAACTCGCTCGATTTTTCGACACCGTCGACCTCCATCCGGTAGAAAACAACGCTTTAGAAGTCACCGAGGCCGAGCCGTTCATGGCCTACATCCTGTCGATGCAGCGTTTTCAAGCCCTTACCGAAGGTGCGGACGAAGCGCGTGTTCGGGTCATCAGCCAAGCCCACGCCGAGGTGGAAAGGCGGCTCGAGCGCGGCCCCATCCACATCACCAAGTCGACCGGGCTGTTCGTCGCCTCTTAAAAAGTACCGAGTGAAAAGTACCGAGTAAAACCACTTTCAACTTGATACTCGGCACACAGCCTCTCGAGAAACCCGCAGTGGCGGCGAATATCCGCTAAGCTAGACCCATGTTGGACATCAAATTCATCCGCGACCAGCCCGACACCGTGCGCCGCGCGATTCGCGCCAAGCAGCTTCACGACGCCGAAGACAAGCTCAACCAACTGCTCCTCGTCGACGAGGAACATCGGCTGTTGCGGCAGGACTTAGAAGAAAAACAGGCAGTTCGCAACGCCAGCAGCAAACGCATCGGCGAGTTGAAGCGCCGCGGCGAGAGCGCGGACGACCTCATGCGCGAGATGGGGCAGGTGTCGGAAGAGGTGAAGCGGTTGGAAGACAAAAGCCGCAGCCTCGACGCCATATTGCACGAGCTGATGCTCGAGATGCCCAACCCCCCGCACGAATCGGTGCCCGTCGGCGCGAGCGAACACGACAACGTGGTGCTGTACGAGCGCGCCGAAAAGCCGAGCTTTGAGTTTACGCCCCAACCCCACTGGGACCTGGCGACCGAAAAAGGCTGGATAGACTTCGAGGCGGGCACCAAAATCGCGGGCGCTGGCTTTCCCGTTTTCCAGGGCGACGGCGCGCGACTCGTGCGGGCCATGCGGAACTATTTTTTGGACACGCTTCTCAACCAAGGCTACACCGAACTCGTGCCGCCTTTAATGGTCAACCCCGAGTCGGCGACCGGCACCGGGCAACTCCCCGACAAAGAAGGCCAGATGTACGAGGTCGAGGGCGGCTTTTACCTCATCCCGACCTCCGAGGTGCCGGTGACGAACCTGTACCGGGGCGAGATTCTGGACAAGGCCGACTTGCCCCTAAAACTCACCGCCTTTACGCCGAACTTTCGCCGCGAGGCGGGCAGCTACGGCAAGGACGTACGCGGACTGAACCGACTCCACCAGTTCGACAAGGTCGAGATGGTGCAGTTCGTCCACCCGGACACGAGTTACGAGGTGTTGGAAGAGATGTCGGCGACTGCGGAAAGTCTATTGTCGGCCCTCGGCTTGCCCTACCGCAAACTACTCATGTGTACCGGCGACATGGGCTTCGTGCAGGCGAAAAAGTACGACCTGGAGGTCTGGAGCGCGGGCCAGGCGCGCTGGCTGGAGGTCTCTTCAATCAGCAACCTGACCGACTTTCAGGCGCGGCGCTTGCTGACCCGGTTTCGTGAGGGTGGTAAAAGCGGCCAGGGCAAACCGGAACTCGTCCACACCTTGAACGGCAGCGCGCTGGCGTTTCCCCGGACCATCGCGGCGCTGCTCGAGAACGGCCAAAACGAAGACGGCAGCGTCACGCTGCCCGCCATACTGCACCCCTACTTCGGGCGCGAGCGGCTGAGCTAGTGCCCGAATCTTCGCGGCTGAGAACGTCCGCCGACCCCTGAGACCGCTCGGTTCGTGGCCTCGGTGGTCATGGCCCGATGGCGATTCTTGTCAACAAGGAGTTGCAACCCCTTGTTTGGACAGGTTCACGCCTTTCGGCGAAGAGGGTATGGTACGACCCATGCACCTCGTCGCCCTGGGGCTTCTCGGCGTCGTCGGGGGCGGCTTGACACTGCTGACCTTCGGCGGTTTTTTAGGCCGGTTTTACTGGCTGTTCGACGTGTTCACGCACTTCAACCTGCAGTACGCCGCCCTGTCGGCGCTGTGCTTCGGGGTGGGGCTGCTCGTTTATCCTCGTCCCGTCACTGCTTTGTGGCTGCTGCCGGCGCTGGTGGCGAACCTGGTCATTCTAACCCCTTATTTTTGGCCTGCGGGCTCGAGCCGCTCGAGTGCGAAACCGCTGCGCGTGCTCACCCTCAACGTGCTCGCCGAACACGACAACGCTGCGGCGGTGGCGCGCTGCATCGTGGAGGCCGAGGCCGACGTGGCGCTCCTCGCCGAGGTGGAGCCGGACCTTTCAGCGAAACTGCAAACCGTTTTGAGTGAAAGCCACCCTTACGTTCAAGACACCGCGCAGCCGGGCTACTTCGGCATCGTCCTGTTCAGCAAAGTGCCGTTTTTGAGCGCGGAGACGCACCGCCTCGGGGTGCGGCGGCATCCGTCGCTCGAGGTCGCCCTGGCCTGGCAGGGCCGGATGGTCACGGTTTACGGGGCGCACCCCTACCCGCCCCTCGGGCCGCGCGGTACTTACCGCCGCGATACCGAGTTGAAAGCGGTCGGCAACCTGTTGAGCAAGGTGACGACGCCGCTCGTTTTGATGGGCGACCTGAACGCCACGCCCTGGTCGAGTGCGCTGCGCCGCTTGCTGAACACGGCGGGTTTGCGGCCTGCGACGCTGGGTCACGGTGTTCAGCCGACCTGGCGGCTCGGGCGGCGCGTTTTCGGCGCGCCGCTCGACCACGTGCTGGTGTCCATCCACTGGCAGGTCACGCGGTACCGGGTCGGGGCGGGTGTCGGCTCCGACCACTATCCGGTCGTCGCCGACCTGGTGCTGAAAGAGGGGGACTGAAAGTCGTGCCGCTGTTGCGCCTGCAACCCTCTTTTGCTCGAGGACGGCTACCATCTCTCGTCGTGCCTAAGACCCTACCCTCGGGCTCAGCGCCGCCCGCCGCCCGGCCCCCAATGCCCGGAGCCTCGGGGTTCGGGCTCGAGCCTCTCCGAGCGCTTTTTGGGCGTGTAAGCCACGGGCTCGTCGTAGCCCTGCAGGTAACCCCTGGCCTGAAGGTTGAACATCTGCGCGTACGTTCCGGCTCGCTCCAAAAGCTCCTCGTGCGACCCCGTCTCCGAAATCACGCCGTCTTCCAGCACCACGATGTGGTCGGCCAAACGCACCGTGCTGAAGCGGTGCGAGATGATGACCGTGATGCGCCCCGCGGCCTGCTGGCGCAAGGCTTCGACCACCTCGAACTCGGCGTTGGCGTCGAGCGCGGCGGTGGGCTCGTCGAAAATTAAAACCGAGCCGCCCCGAAAGTACAGCCGCGCCAGCGCCACGCGCTGCCACTGCCCGCCGGAGAGTTGCCGCCCGCCCTCGAACCAGCGGCCGAGCTGGTTGTCGTAGCCTTGGGGCAGCGCCTCGATAAATTCGGACGCCCCGGCGCGCACACTCGCCCGTTCGACGGAGTCGTCGGTCAAACTCTCGCTGCGCCCCAGGGCCACGTTCTCGCGCACCGTCATCTGGTACTGCCCGAAGTCCTGAAAGATGATGCTCATCTCTTCGCGCAAGCTGCGCGGGCTGAAGCGCGCGGCGTCTTGCCCGTTGACCAGAATCACGCCCCCAGTCGGTTCGTAGAGCCGCGTCAGCAGCTTCACCAGGGTCGTCTTGCCCGCACCGTTTTCGCCGACCAGCGCGAGCGCCTGCCCGCGCTCAACTCTGAACGACACGTCTTTGAGAACATCGGTGTCGGTCAGCGGATAGCGAAAACTCACGCCCTGAAACTCGACGGTGTCGATACCGCCCTGCCAAGTCTCGCCCACGTCTAAGTCGCGGCTCGGCAACTCCAAAAACTCGAACAGGTTGCGCATGTAGAGGAGGTTTTGGTAAATGCCGGTAAAGCCCGAGAGCAGGTTGGAAAACTGCCCCTGCAATTGCGCGATGCCCTGCACAAAGAGCGAGAAGTCCCCGACGGTGAGCAGCCCTTGCGCCGCACGCCTCAACACGACCAGCGTCGCCGCGCCGATAAGCCCCGCCGACACGAGCGACGCGCCCAAACCCCACAAGCTGCGCCGCCGGATGAGCGACACGAGCTGGCCGCGAAACTTTTCGTAGTAGGTTTGCCAGCGCGTGAGGAGGTAACTTTCGAAGCCGAACAGCCGCACCTCTTTCACGGCGGTGTCGTTCGTCAATAGGTAGCCCAGGTAGTTTTGCACTCGAGCGTCCGCCGCTTGTCGCCGAATCATCCGGTAGCCTTGCGTGCCGAAACGGCTCGTCACCCACACGCCCGGCACCGCGGCTAAGAGCACGAGCGGCACCACGCTCGCCCCGAGCTGCGCCATAAGCGCGCTCACCGAGGCCAGGGTGATGACCGACTGGAGCAACGTGATGATTTGGGTGAACACGCCCAGGGGCCGCGAGCCCACCTCGCGGTAGGCGTTTTGGAGCGCGTCGTAAGTTCCGGCGTCCTCGAACTGGGACAGCTCGAGCTGCGCCGCCTTGCCCAAAATGCGCCGGCTGATGGTGTTTTGCAGCCGGTCGCCCAACAGTTCGCGGCTGGCTCCCTGCACAGTGGACAGCAGGCTCGAGAACGCCCCCACCCCGACCTGCAAGAGCAGCAACCCCAGCAGCCGCCCGAACGCCTGGTCCACGCTGCCGAGCTGTCCGGTCACCGCCGCGGCCACCGCGTCGAACAGCAGTTTCGTGACCCACAAAGACACCGCCGGCAAGAAGGCTTGCACCAGGCTCAGGCCCGCGATGAGCAGGGTTTGCAGCCTGCTCGCGTCCCAGACGAGGGCGAGCGTCGCGCGAAAGTCGCGCAGGTAGACGCGCCAGTTTTGCAGGGTCATGGGTTTGTCTGCGGTCACGTCGTTTTCACCGGCTTGAAACAGGTTGAACCTTGGGTAGGGGAGAAAGGGCTTCCGACTTTACTCTTTTTACTTTCCACTCGGTACTTTCTTCGCCCTTCAGCGTTTGAGCCCCAGCAGCGCCATCACGGTCGGCACCGCCACGACGCCGTGCATGATCTCGAGCGCCCAGCCCGTTACGGGGCTCAGCGCCGCCACGACGGGGTTGATCATGAACACGATAAAGACGATGGCTGCGATGACTAAAAAGGCGGGGTTCGGGTTGGCGAGAAAGCGGTCCAGGCCCCAGTACACCGCGCCCGCGACGAGCGGCGGGACGAGGCTGAAGAGCAGGATCGGCACGAGTCCGACGTTGTCGGAAACGGGCGTGTCGACGAGCAGCGGCCCGCCCAGAATGGCCCGCGCGATAAAGTAAATGACCGCGTTGATGGCGGCCGCGATGAGCCCGGCCGTAAGACCCGCCCGCAGGGCCGCGCCCAGCGTAACGTTGTTTTGAGTTGCAGCTGTCATGATTGACCTCCTGTGTGTTGTTCCCGCTGCGCTCGCCGCGCTTTTTGCTGGACGGCGAGGGTGTAAGCGCGCTCGAGCAAGCTTATCGCCCGCGCTACATCCCCGGCTTCGCGAATATAAAAACTGACCCAGCCGCTCTCCGGCAAGACGTGGTGCCGCTCGGCCGCGCCCGCGCCGACGAGTTCGTCGCGCACCTTGGTGGGAAAGGGGATGTCTACCATTCGGTCGCCATGAACATGGCCGATTTCCCGCGTGCCCAGTCTGAACTCGAGCCCGCCGAAGCGGTGAGGATGAGTTTCTATCCCCTCCCAAACCTTTACTGCCGTTTCGATAGCTAGTCCTGCGCCTTTCACCACATCGTTCTCCTAAATGCTTAGCCAGCTAAGCTAACCACAAAATTAAGCCCCACCGCTCAAGTTGTCCCTGACCTGCTCGAGCAGCCTTCGGAACAGCAGGCGCTCCGGCTCGGTCAGGCCGGCGGTGGTTTGGGCCTCGAGCGTCTGCCACACCGTTTCGATGTTTTGCCTTAAGGCGTTGCCCTTGGGGGTCGCCCGGATGGAAGAAACCCGAGCGTCGTCCCGGCAGCCTTTGCGTTCGACGAGACCGCTTTTCTCCATGCGGCGGACCATCCGCGACACCGTCGGCGGTTGTACGCCGAGCCGCTCGGCGAGCTGCGAAAGCGTCATGTCGGGGTTTTGCCACAACGCTACCAGAATCATCTCTTGCCCTGCGTGTACGCCGAACTCGGCCAGAAGTTCGCCCGTGCGGGCGCGGTGCGCCTTGCAGACCTGCACGACGAGGTAGTTGACGGTGTGGGGAGAGCAGATGCTCATGCGTTTTCGGCAGCCTCCAATCCGACGCCTTGGAACGCTAAACAGCTTAGCCGGCTAACTAAAACTTGTCAAGCGAGAACGAACCGACTCCTAAACCCTCTCGCGGACAACCCCCGCTGACGGTTCCGCCGGATTTTTACAAGCGTCACTCGAGCGGCAAACGCTTTCCAGCCGGCCTCGTCGGCTACCTGCGCGGGCACAGCGCCGGAGCCCCGCGGCTCGGTCACATACGCGCAGTGACGCTGGGAACGCGCAGCCTGTGACGCGTCGCCGAGGCGCTTCGGGTTACGAAATGGTTACCGGCAGCGTAACTCACCCGTAACCCGAGGCTTTTAAACTCTGAACCACAGGGCCGAACAAAAGGCCCTGTCACGAAAGGAGAACGACATGAACACGAGCAAGATGAACACCAGGACGAAAGAGCGGCTCGCCGCTCTCGGACTGACCGGCGCGCTGCTGGGCGGAGGCGCGCTCGTCTTCGCGCAAACGCAGACCACGTCGACCACACCCGCTCAAACCACACCGGCCCAAACCACGAACGGCCTGAAAGACGGGCGCTTCGCGGACGGCCACGGTTTCGGTAGGGGCTTCCACGGCATAGGCTTCGGTCGTTTGGCGCTGGGCACGACCGTCGAAGTGGGCTTTTACGACGGTGACCCCGCCGCGGGTGGCACCGTCACCGACACCCTGAACTTCACCTACGGTGAGGACAGCGAGGCGGCCTTCGCCCAGTCGCTCGACGCAGCGCGGCAAGGGGCGACGTACATGACGGTGAACATCGGCGAGCAAACCCGCACGGTCGACTTGTCCACCGTCACGCTGCCTGTGGATGGCCGCGGCCTGTTGCCGCGGGAGTTGGCTCGAGGCTTGGGCGACGGCAGCACCGTCACCACCACCTTTTACGACGGTGACCCCGAGGTGGGCGGGCAAACGACCGACACCCTGGCCTTCACCTACGGCCAGGACAGCGAAGCGGGTTTTGCTGACGACTTCGCAACCGCCGCCGAGACCGCCGCCTTTGTCACCGTCACGACGAGCCCGCAAAGCTACACGGTCGACCTGACCCAAGTGCAGGCGCGTGGGCAAGACGGCTTCGGTCTCGGCGACGGCTTCGGGCGCGGTTTTGGTGGCCGCGGCCACAGGTAAACGGGGCTGTGCCCAAACTTGCTCTCTCACTCCTGACGCTGCCGACCTCGGTCTCGAGCCAGGCCCAAACCTACAAGGTCTTGCCCGCGGCGAGCGGGGCGCGTTACCGGGTGAGAGAGCAAGCCAGGGTTTTGCCTTTCAACAACGCCAGAACGGCCAGGAGCGACGCAGCGCTCACATCGACAGCTAGGCGTGAGAGGTTACAAACCGACAGCTTACCCTCCAACCTGGAACGTTTTTGGTATTGAGGATTTAAGGTAAGGTTGAGCTCGAGGTCGACTTCAGTCTGGCGTAACTCTTCCCCCGGTTCGCCACCACCGGGGTTCAAGCACAAAGGCGGCAGAGGAGGCTTGCAAATGGACAACGACGACTTACCGGTAGGCCGCGTGATGACGCGGCGCGAGGTCATCGCGCTGCTGGGTGTCACGGGTGCCGCGCTTATCGCCGGCCGCACGCTCGGGCAAACGGAAACGGGCGGCGCGGAGACGGGCGGGGGTGTCGAGTACCCCTCTTGCATCGTTACACCGGAACTCACCGAAGGCCCCTACTTCGTCGACGAAAACCTCGACCGCTCGGACATCCGCAGCGACACCGAGATGGGCGAGGTGAAAGAGGGCGTGCCGCTGGTGCTGGGCTTACGCGTCTTTGCAATCGGCAACGGCTGCGAACCGCTCGCGAACGCCCAGGTCGACGTGTGGCACTGCGACGCGTTGGGCGCGTACTCGGGTGTTCAAGACCGCAGCTTCGACACCACCGGGCAGAACTGGCTGCGCGGCTATCAAGTCAGCGACGACACCGGCACGGTGCAGTTCACGACCGTCTATCCGGGTTGGTACCAGGGGCGGGCCGTCCACGTCCACTTCAAGGTGCGCGGCGAGCTGGCGGGACAGGACGTAGAATTCACCTCGCAATTCTTTTTCGACGAGGACGTGACCGACGTGGTCCACGCCCAAGAACCTTACGCCTCCAAGGGTTACCGCACGCTGCTCAACGAGCAGGACGGCATTTTCCGGCAGGGCGGGCAGCAACTGCTGCTCACGCCCGTTGCCTCCGGCGACGGCTACGCGGCGAATTTCGACATCGGGCTTTACACCAGTTGACGCGTTTCGGCGCGGCTTTCAAAGCCGCGCCGAACCTGCTGTTACAAACTAACCTCTTCCGACGAATCCAACGAAATCGCTTGTGAGCAAGGCGTCCAAGGAACAGCTCTGAAGTTAACTCGGCGGCCACAAGTTAGCCGCTCTCAGGCATGACCGTTCTTCCGCCGCGCAAACTGGAGTAGGCTTGAAGCCATGCAACTCCTCCTCGTCGAAGACGAACCCAACATCGCCAGACCCGTGTTGCGCGCCCTGGAAGCGCAAGGCCACAAGGTGCGGCACGCGCCCGACTTAGCGACGGCTCGAGACCTCTTTTTGGAGGCCGAACCCGACCTCATGCTCTTAGACGTGCGCCTGCCGGAAAGCGAGGACGGCGGTTTCGAGCTGGCGCGGGAGGCTCGGGCCGCGGGCTACAGCGGCCCCATCCTCTTCATGACCGCGCGGGACGCGCTCTCAGACCGCGTCATGGGCTTGGACGAGGGCGGCGACGACTACGTGGTCAAACCCTTCGACCTGCCCGAGTTGTTGGCGCGGGTGCGCGCGCTGCTGCGGCGCGTTCACGAAGCCAGGACGAGCCTTGTTAAACAGGGACCGCTCGAGCTGGACTTGGCCCACCGCGCCGTGCGCTGGGGCGGCGTGCCGGTAGAACTTTCCAACCGCGAATACGCGCTGTTGGAACGCCTGGCGCTGGCACCGGGCCGCACCTACAGCGCCGAAGACTTGGTCGACCTCGTTTGGGGCGACGAGGCGCAGGGCACCGGCGTGGTCAAGGTCTGCGTACATCACCTGCGCAACAAACTCGCCAGCGAGGTGGTGCGCACCGTGCCGGGCGGTTATCGCCTGGGCTTGGGCACATGAGTTTGCGCGCCCGGCTCGCCCTGTTCATCGCCCTAGCGATTGCCGCGGCGCTGCTGGTGCAGGGGTTGTTCGGGTACTTAAGTTTTCGGCAGCAGGCTTACGCCAGTTTGGACCGCAACCTGCGTTTGTACCTGACGCAACTCCAAACGTCCCAGCGAGAGCGCGGCCCGCGCGGTGGCTCACGTGACGCCCAAGTCCTCAACGAGCTTTTCGAGGGCTACGTTGCCAGGGCGCGCGTCGTCAGAGAAGGCCGGGTGGTTGCGCAGTCGGAAGATTTTCCAGCGGAAGTGCCGGTCGAATTCGAGCCGCGACCCAGAATGTACGGCAGTTGGCGCGTCTTCAGCGCCGCGGCGCGCTCAGCGCCGCCGAGCCTGCCCCAGGCTTCCGCGCAGGGGTCGCCCGCTACCACCCCCGCTGATTATATTCAAGGTGCCGTTTCGTCCCGCGAACTGCTCGAGGGTCTAAAGCGCTACCGCCGCACGCTTCTCGTCACGGTGGTCGGAGTTTCCTTGTTGGGCGCGATAGTCGCCCTGCTGCTGAGCCGCCCCGCCCTGCGCCCCTTGCAGCACCTGCTCGCCACGGCGCGGCGGGTGGCGGACTCGGGCGACCTGTCTTTGCGCGTGCCCGCGGCGGGCGGCGGCGAGTTGGGCGCGCTGAGCGCGACCTTCAACCGCATGTTGGAACGCTTGGCCGCTTTCCGCGTGCGCGAGAGCACTTTTACCCGCAACGCCGCACACGAACTGCGCACCCCGCTCGCAGCGATGCGCTTGCACCTCAGTTCGTACCGTGAGGGCTACGGGAGTGCCGAGGAAACGCTTTCAGTGCTGGACGAAGAGGTCGAGCGAATGACGCGGCTGAGCGAAGCGCTCCTCACGCTCGCCCGCGAGGGGCGCACGCAGCGCGTCGGGGTGGACGTGGCGGATTTGGCTCGAGAGGTTGCTGCTGAAGCCGGAGTTGAGTACCGGGGGCCGGAGCGCCTGGAGCTGTCCGGCGACCCCCTGCTGCTGCGGCAAGCCCTCGTCAACTTGTTAGAGAACGCGCGCAAACACGCGCCCGGCGCGGAGGTTGTCGTAATGCTCGAGCCGAGACCCGAAGCGAAAGGGTTTGCTGTTTTGAGCGCCGTGGACAGCGGGCCGGGGCTGCCGCCCGAGAGTTTGCGGCGGGCGGGCGAAGCGTTCTACCGCGCGCCGGGCACGCGCGTCGCGGGCAGCGGGCTCGGGCTCACGGTGGTGGCGCAGGTCGCCGCGGTCCACGGCGGGCGGCTCGAGCTTGTTCCCAACCGCCCTACCGGTTTGCGGGCCGAGCTGTGGCTGAGCCTGCAAGCCGACACCTGAGCGAGCGTGCCGCGTCCCTGAGTCCGGGAGCCTGTAAGCCGGGCCGTTCTCACGAAAAAAGAATCTGTTTTAGTACAGGTTGTGGTACGGGGCTGTAACCGCTTGAGGGGCGAGCTAGGTCTGTACTTGGTCTAAAAGTGAAACCTCGACCTCAACCTCGGCAGTCGAGGTGTTCGAGGTGGCCCGGTCGACCAAGCGGCTGAAGCGTGAGGGTCCGAAAAACAACTGCGTGACCGCGTTTGTCTCGGCGTCGTGAGCGTCCAGCAGGGCTTGCACCGCGGCTGGGTAGCTTCGGGGCGCGCTAGGGTCCGGTGTGTGTTGGTACGCGGCGTGGGCGACGAGGGCGTTTTTGGCCGCGGTCGCGGGGGCGACGGCGCGCCGAAAGGCGGCCGCCCGGACGCTGAACATGAAGGGCTGCAACAGTGTTTTTAGGGTCACAAGCCAGTGTAGGTCCTCGAGCCCTGTCGCGCTTCGGCAAAAATCACACCTGGCTTTGCATCCCCGGCTCGTGAGGGCGAAAGCTCGACCGACGCGTTGCTTTCGGGGTACAACTCAGTTCAGCGGCGGCATCTCCACCTGCCAGTAGCGCACCCTTTCGACCGGCGACCCCGCCAGGCGGCGCAGGGTCGCGAGCTGGCCCACGTGGGTCATGGCGTCGCTCAGGGGACCTTGCCAGAGTTGCTCGAGCCGCACCTCACCGACCGGTTCCGCCCCTCGGGCAAAGGCGCGGTCGAGGGCGCGCAAACTGTCCAAGAAGCGCGCTCTTTCTTCGTCCCAACTCAGGGGCTCGAGCTTGTCCAGCGTCACGTCCTCGAACTGAGCGTGGGTGAAGCGCACCAGCCCGGCCATGTGCCGGACGATGTGGCCGGGACTGCGCACCTCGGCCCCGGCCGAAAAGTCGCCGAACCCGGCGGGCGCGTTCGCGCTCACGTGCTCGAAGCGGTAGGCGAGGGCGGCGAGGTAGTGGCGGAGGGTTTGCGGCGTCGGGTCGGTCATCGCGGCTCCTCGCTCGTGCCCTCAGCTTCGGTAACCAAGCGCACCGGAAATGACCCGGTCACGCTGCCCGCGTAGAGGCTGCGGTGCGGGAAAGGAATTTCGATGCCCGCCGCGTCGAAAGCGGTTTTGATGTCTTGTTGCATACTGTTGCGCAAGCTCAGGTAGTTCTCCGTTTTGCCCCACACGCTGAACTGGTAGTCGACCGAAGAGTCGCCGAAGCCTTGCGCGATAAAGACGGGCTCGGGCTCGTCTAAGCACAGCTTGTTTTTGTAGGCGACCTCTTTCAAAATCTTGACGACGCTGCTTAAATCTTCTTTATAAGCCACGCCGACCTGCAGGTCCACCCGGCGCAGCGGAAAGCGGTTGAGGTTGACGATTTTGGTCTTCACCATCGTCTCGTTGGGAACGCGCACGAACAGGTTGTCGAAAGTGCGCAGCTTGGTCGACAACAGGTCGATGCTCAGCACCTCGCCGGTGGTGCCGTCGACCGTAATCACGTCGCCCACCTCGACGGCCCGCTCCAGCACCACAAACAGCCCGCTGATGAGGTTCGACACCGACGTTTGCGAGGCGAAACCGACCGCCAAGGTGACGATGCCCGCCGCGCCCAACAGCACGCCGAAGTCGAAGCCGAGTTCGCGCAGCGCCGAGACGGCGAACAGGCCCAAAATCGTGTAGGAGACGGTTCGCCGCAGCAGCATGAGCTGCTGGCGCGACAGGGTTTTGGCAAAGGTGCGCATCACGCCCAACCGCGCTACTCGCGCTAAAACGATGCCGGCGACAAGCAAAAGGGCGGCTTGCAAGGCCGAGCCGACGAGTTGGGCCTGCCACAGGTCGTTGGAGCGGACACCGGCAAACCAAACGGCCAGGCTCGAGCCGAGCGCTTCGAAGCTCACAAGTCCCCCTTGAATAGCTTGCTGAACGCGCGCACCACGAGGTTTTTTTCGGGCTGCTGGCGGGGCTCGCTCAAAGGCACGGTCGGGCCGACCTCGCGCGGCACCGTTTTGGAAATGTCCAGCCCCGCTAAGTCGCCGTCCGCTTCGCGTTCCAGGGTGACTTTCGGCGTCCACAAAAAGCCGTTCTCGCCGCGGTACACCGCGAGGTACTGGACCGGCAGCTTGACGCGCTCTAGCAGCAGCGGGTCGGCGGCCCGGTTGCGCACGCACAGCGGTGTGACGGCGCGGTGCGGCCGAAACTCCAACTCGTCCAAACTCAGACGCCCGGCGGTGCGGCTGGCGTAGCAGAACTCGCCGGCGACGGTCGAAGCACCGAACCAGGTGTCCGAGGGCCGGTACGTGGGCAGCTCGAGCAGCTTTCGGGACGCGAGACTGAGCCGTAGCCACACCGGCGTGCTGACGTACAGGGTCGCCTCTTCACCGCTCGGGATGTACAGGGGCGTGTCCGGCTTGACGACGACGGACCGGTCGGCCAACAGGGGCGTGAGGGTGAGCTTGGTGCCCGCCTTGCCAAAGCCGAAACGCAACCTCTCGGCGTCTTCGTGGGGCAAGGTCTCGGCGGGCAGGGCGACCGCCAGCGCGCTGTCCACCGCGTCGTCTTGGTGCCGCTGGTACATGCGCCACTCGTGCTCCAAGTTGCTCACCCACAGCTCCAAAGGCCCGACGCGCCAGTACCCCGTCACGCCCTCGGCCAACTCGAAGTCGCCCCACCAGTGCGTTTGCGTCGTGACTGCCATACCCGACCAGCTTACCGCACGAGTATAAAAGAGACTCTTTCGGGAGCGCTTCGTGACCGTCCGAGTTCGGGTGCGGTAGATTGGGGGATGCCTATCGACCTCAACGCCGACGCGGGCGAAGCCTTCGGGCGCTGGCAAGTCGCCGACGAAGCCGCGCTGTTCCCGCAGCTGACCTCGGTCAACTTAGCCTGCGGCTTCCACGCGGGCGACCCGCAGACGCTGCTGGCGTCCGTACGCCTCGCCAAACGGTTCAAGGTGGCGGTCGGCGCACACCCCGGCTTTCCCGACCGGGTCGGCTTCGGCCGGCGCGACTTGAGCGTCACGGAAGGCGAGGTCTACGCCGACACCTTGTACCAACTCGGCGCCTTGAACGCGTTTTTAAGGCTCGAGTCCCTGCCCATGCACCACGTCAAGGCACACGGCGCGCTTTATTTGAAAATGGCGCGGGACGTTGTGACCGCTCGAGGGGTCGCCGCAGCCGTCGCCGCCTTCAACCCCGCACTGCCGCTCGTGACTTTGGGCGGACCGGGTGGCGAAATAATGCAGCGTGCAGCCGAGGCCGCCGGTTTGAGAACGGTCGCTGAGGCCTTTCCCGACCGCGCCTACCTGGCCGACGGCTCCCTCGCGCCGCGCAGCCTGACCGGAGCCGTGTTGGACGACCCCGAGCACGTCGCCGAGCGGGCCGTGGCAATGGCGCTGGGAAAACCCCTGCAAGCGCTAGACGGCGGCACCGTCACCGTGGAGGCCGACACGCTCTGCCTCCACGGCGACAACGAGCACGCCCCCGCCAACGCCGCCGCGGTGCGCCGCGCCCTGGCCGCGGCGGGCGTCGAGGTGCGGGCGTTTTAAGGGGGCTCTACCTCGGTTTCGGCACGGGCCTGAGCCGTGAGGCGAACGCGGCGGTCCACGCGCACGCTGCCGCCCTCTTGCAACATCCTCTCCCCGGCGTCACCGACGTCTTGCCGGGTTACAGCAACCTCTACATCGAATACGACGCTGCCGTGCTGACGAAGCGAACCGTCCTGCGCTGGGCCGAAGCGGTGGACACGACCGACGACGCAAGCGCCCCCCGCACCGTCACCGTACCCGTGCGCTACGACGGCGCGGACTTGCCCGGGGTCGCCGCTAGAGTTGGCATGAGTGTGGCCGAGGTGGTGCAGCGGCACAGCGCGACCTCTTACCACGTCTACGCGCTGGGGTTTACGCCCGGTTTTCCGTTTATGGCCTCGGTCGACGCGGGTCTGCGCCTGCCGCGCCGCGCCGCGCCCCGCGCGGCGGTGCCCGCCCACAGCGTGGCGATGGCGAACGAGCAGACCGGCGTCTACCCCTTGAGCACGCCGGGCGGCTGGCACCTGCTCGGCACGGCGCTGGAAAAGGTCTACGACCCGCACCGCCAAGACCCCTTCTTGCTGCGACCGGGCGACAGCGTAAAGTTCGAGCCCACCCGAGGCGACCCGCCGCCGGAACCCGAAAGGCTCGAGCTGCTCCCGCCCGAACCCCGTCACCCCTTGCTTAAAGTCCACACCCCCGGCCTTCTCGACCTCGTTCTCGACCGGGGCCGCTTTTTGGCGGGCCGCTTCGGGCTGAGCCGGAGCGGCCCGCTGGACGCCGCGCTCGCCGGTCTCGCCAACCGGCTGCTCGGCAACCCGCCCGACACGCCCCTCCTCGAACTCACCCTGACCGGCCCCACGCTCGAGATGTTGGACACGGGCGTGCTGGCCCTCACAGGCTGGTCGCTGCTGCCGGTTTTGAACGGTGAGGTGCAGGCGGGGTTCTCGAGCTTCGCCGTCGAACGGGGCGACGTGTTGAGCTTTCGACCCCGGTCCCAAGGCTGCCGCAGTTACCTAGCCGTGGCGGGTGGGTTCGAGAGCGAAACGTTCATGGGCAGCGCCTCGGTCGACCTGAAGGGCTACGTCGGCCGATCCCTGAAAGCGGGCGACGTGCTGGGACGAGTCGGCCGCCGCACGCCTCGAGCGGGCCGAAAGTTTAGCCCCCACCGTTATTTTCCGGGGACAGAAACCCTGCGCCTGTGGCCGGGGCCGCAGCCCAGTTCGGACGCCCTCGCTGTTTTGTTCGAAAACACCTTCACCGTGGCGAGTGCCGACCGCATGGGCATTCGCCTTGCGGGTTCGCCCGTTCCCGGCGGCGAGGTTTTGTCCGAAGCGATTCCCCTGGGAGCCGTGCAGGTCACGCCGAGCGGGATGCCGATTCTCCTCCTCCACGACCGCGGCACGCTGGGCGGCTACGCCAAACCCGCCGTGCTGCACCCGCGCGACCTGGGCCGGGCGGCGCAGTTGCGGCCCGGCTCGAGGGTGCGGTTTGTACCGGCAGAGGTCGGGGAGGAGGGGAGAGGGGAAGTAGGGGCGTAAAGTCTTTTGCTTTTACTTCCCACTTTCTACTCGGTACTTTTCACTTCTTCGAGCAGCCCTTCTCTCTTTTCCTCTTCGTAAAGCCGCTCGCCGACGAACTGTTTGAGGAGCGTCTGGTAGCCGGTGCCCTTCTTAAAGGCCAGCGCCTTGAGGCGTTTGACAACGTCCTGCTCGAGCCGAATCGAGGTGGTGCTCGAGCGCACCTTGGGGCGAGGCGGGGGCAGGTGGCTCGGCCGTTCGGCAGGGCGCTCGAACGCTGCTGCGTCCAGGTCGTGCTCGTCCCACCACGCTTGCTCCTCCGCCTCGGTTTTGAAATCAGGTACCTCTTGTAAACTTGCAACAGTGGCGCGTCCGCTCGCGCCTGCCGTGGTAGGTTTTTCCTTGACTTTCATAGTTGCTTCTGCTCCTTTCGGTACCGTCTTTTCTGGGTGGCATTGGCCTCTCGAGCCGTCACCGGCCTGATGTCGTCACCGCGCAAGGTGTAGACGACGAACAAAATGCGCCCCGCTTCACTCGCGCCGATAATAGCGAAACGGCGCTCCGTCGTCGCTTTGTGGGCGGTCACCGTCAACAAGTCAGGGTCTAACAAAGCTTCCTCGACCTCGTAAGGCTCGAGCCCGTGTCGCGCGATGTGGTCGATGTTGGCGTCGTCCCAGTCGAACAAAAAGCCGCTCCTGACCTTCTACTGAGTTTAAGTCTGCGTACCGATGATTGTCAACACATTCATTTTCGATAACGCCCACGGCCTCGGTACGAGTAAACTGAAGCATGAACTGGATTGAAACGGCGCAAGCCGAACTCGAGCGGCAAGGTTTGGCGGGCTGGCTTCTCTACGACTTTCGCGGCAGCAACCCGGTGGCGAAGCGGTTTCTTACGCTTGGCGGAGGTCTGCTGAGCCGCCGCGTCTTCTTGTACGTCCCTGCCAACGGCACCCCGACGCTGCTCCTCCACGCCATCGAGCGCGGCTCATTGCCCGCATTGCCCGTCACAGTGCGCGCCTACAGCAGCCGAGAGTCCTTGAGAGAGGAACTCGAGAAGATGCTGCCGCAAGCTAAAGTCGCCCTGGAGTATTCTCCCGACAACGACATCCCTTACGTCTCCTTTGTAGACGCGGGCACGGTCGATATGCTGCGTTCGCTTCACATGGAAGTCGTGAGTTCGGCCGACCTGCTGCAAGCCTTCAGCGCCTGGACGCCCGAACAACTGGCCGCCCACCTGAAAGCCGCCGAGCACGTGTTGCAAGCCAAAGACATCGCCTTCGAATTTCTCTCCTTACAAACGCAGATGGGCACGACGATTCGGGAGACGACCCTCCAAAAGGTTATCACCGACTACTTCGACGCGCACGCGCTCGAGTACGACCACCCGCCCATCGTCGGCTTCGGCCCGCACGCGGGCGACCCACACTACTCTCCCAAAGCGGGCGCGGACGCCGTTTTAAAGCCGGGCGACGCCGTGTTAATCGACCTCTGGGCCAAACTGCCCGAGAAAAGCGCCCCCTACGCCGACATCACCTGGATGGGCTGCTACGGCGAACCCTCTGAAAAGTTTCTGGACGTTTGGGAAACGGTGCGGGACGCTCGAGACCTGGCCGTCGCCACCATCCGGCAAGCCTACGACGAAGGTCGTTACCCCCAGGGCCGTGAAATCGACCGCGCCACGCGGGACTTTATCACCGGCAAGGGCTACGGCGACGCCTTCATCCACCGCACCGGCCACAGCTTGGGCACCCAGCACACCCACGGTGAAGCGGTTCACCTGGACGACTTCGAGACTCGAGACACCCGCGAGCTTCGCCCCGGTATCGCGGTGACGGTGGAGCCGGGGGTGTACTTAGCCGATTTCGGCGTGCGCAGCGAAATCAACCTCGTGTTGGAAGACGGTGGGCCGCGGGTGACGACGGAGGAGCAGCGGGAGTTGGTGGTTGTTCCGGTGGCGGGGAGCTGAAGATTTGCGAAGAGGATAGCTATTCGGCGTAGGCGAGGTCGTTTTGGACGAAGTCATCTAAAGAATAATTGGGATACTCGAGCCCGTGCGAGGTGTACCAGCGGATGGCTTCTTGACGGCCCAAGCCTAAAACGCTTCCCGCCTTGGCGACCGTCATGCGTTCTTGCTGGACGAGGAGTAACAGCACACCCTCGAGGATTTCGCGCTGCGGCTCGCTGCCTAGTGCCTCGAGGACTTCGGTGGGTAGCTCGAGCTGGAGGGTCATAGACCTATCTTAGTCGAAAAGAGATCACGTACCGATGGATTTTGGAACAGGACGAGCGTGAGTGTGAAGCACTTCTAAAATTTCTTTCGCAAGTCTCGGGGCTTCGGTGTAGTCCAGCGTTTTTATGCCGTCACCGTGAAGTAGCTCGAGCAGTTCCTCCGTGTCCTCAGCGGCTTCTTTTTTGGAGGATAATAGCCGAGCACGGCGAATTCCGCGTCTCGGTAAGTTTTTTAACCTTTCTGTACCCGACAATCCTCATCTGTGCTGCTGAGGTAGAGCTTGATATGATACTGAAAGCAACTTTGAGGGAGTCACTTTTGATGAAGAAAATTCTTCTGCTATCTTGCTCGAGCCAAAAACGCCAAAGCCCCGGTTTTCTGCCGGCTGTGGAACGCTATGACGGTCCACCCTTTAGATTACTAAGAAAGTTTTCGCTGAATAATCCAGAGCAAAGACCCCAGACGTATGTTATTTCAGCAGAGTACGGTTTTATTGCAGATGACACCTTTATACCTAATTACGATAGAAAGATGACTCGACAACGAGCGGAAGAGTTAAGGGTCAGCGTCACACGGGAATTAAGAGAGCGTCTAGGCAAAGACCTCAACTCTGGAAGTGAAGGTGATGTGTTTATACACATGGGAAAAACTTACCTTCAAACTATCCAGGGTTTAAATAAAGTAATGCCACAAAACTACAGAGTCCGGACAGCTCAAGGCAGCCCTGGAGGAAAACTCTCAGCACTTTATGATTGGCTTTACGGAGAACCGCCTGCTAGCAAAGTAGCAAATCACGCTAAAGTGCGTGCCAAACCAAAAATCAGAGGTGTCGAGATTAGCTTATCTGTGGCCCAAATAAATTCACTTGTGGTTGAGCAGTTGAAAAGCAGTGACCAAGGGTCTAAAAACTTTCAAGCTTGGTATGTGTGCATCGGTGGTCATCGGATTTCACCCAAGTGGGTGGTGAGCCAAATAACGGGTTTGTCTGTCAGCGCTTTTCACTCGAGCGAGGCGCGACGAGTTTTAACACAACTTGGATTTGAGGTGGGACGAGCGTGAGTGATACTGAGAAGCGTCGTCTAACTGAGCAGGGTGTGCAAGAAGACCTTCAACGCCAGCCACACCTTTTTATGAAACTAGCAGAAAATGCGTTCACAGTAGCTGAAAGTTTACGGTCAAATTACTTTCACAATACAGCGAGCTTTATAACCGCCCTGCGTCAGACAATGCACTACGCGTCTTTGGGAAAGCGCGATCCTATTTTAGATGTCCACACTATTGAAGGGGCTGAGTGGAAACTACTTCGTGATGAGGTTATTACATTCATTGATGGCGGTGTAGGACAAGTACAAATTTCAAGTCAAGTTCCCATTTTGCTTCGTGTTGGCTCTTATTGTGTCAGAACAGGAGAGCGTCAGTTAGCAGAGCGAGAACAGTTTGGCTACTACCCCGTAATCTTAGGTGATCTCGAGGGGGGTAGTAAAGAGCGTAAAGATTTCATTGACATCGTGCGCATCACAGCTGAGTTATTAGGTGGTTTATCGGCTTTAGAGCGCACACCTGATTTGCGTGTCCTTATGTTTCACGGTCCTTTGGTTTACATGATGAGTGGTTACGCAGGGCATACAGCTTTCACAGAAAATGATATAGACCTGTTCCTACGTCAGTACGCTTCTGATCCCGAACTTGGAAGAGGACTGAAAGAGGAATTCTTGCAAGAAGCCAGAGAAATTTATTACCAATTGACCGGAGACGTATACAGACAGTGGTGTGATGAAAGACTTTTTGAGCCGCTAAGTTGGATAGCCTTCCTTTATCGTCGGTTGATTGCTACAGCGCGTCAGCGTACCCCTGTTCCTCTGATATGTGGTGTTGTTGAGCGGGGCGGAAATCTAAAAGAGTTTAGCGAAAAATTCTTACTAGAAAGGGTGTTCAAGAATTTACGAGACCCTAAACGCAATAATCCAGATTATTTCAACAATATGTATGGTCGTTCCGACCTAAACTCGCCTGAAGCACTTCTTAAAAAACTCGGTTACACTGATTCTCTACTTTTGGCGATGCTTTTAGAGCCCAGACAATACTCAGAGCCTTGGGAAATAAAAAGCAAATATCAAGGTTTAAGCAGTGCCGAGGTCGGTAAGCCGAACAAGCCAGGCAGAGACAGATTTCAGTTTCCTGCTCTACAACCTGGAAATCAGATTGGCTTTCCTCGGGTTACCGGGTGCTACGTCCACGTTTCAGATACGACTGAGCCTATTCGTGTTGAGGTATTCAGTGATTTGGGAGATCAGATGGATGAAGTGGTTAAAAGGGTTTATCTTTACTCTCAGTTATTACCTGGTTATGGCTTCCCAGTCGGCTTAGATATTGCTGATAAACATGCACACGTTCCAAATTGGCTAACGGACGCTTATGGAAAGTTGATTAAACATCAGTTGGGCGTCAGCTTGCAAAGTGGTGAGATAAATGACGCTGAAATGCGGCGTATACTGGTTCAGGCTATTTATATGACGCATCGGGACTGGCTCTTCCGGCCTCAAAGTTAAGGACACTTCTAAGAATGGTTAACAGATCTCGTATACCTATCGAAATAGCAAGAGAAGTCTTAATTGGAAGTGGGCATAGGTGTGCAGTTTGTGGGGAGGGCTGTCCGCTCGAGAGAGCACACATAATACCTTGGCGCGAGTCGAAAGAGCACAAAGTTGAAGACTTGATTTGCCTATGCGCAAATTGCCATGCGCGAGCTGATAAAGAAAAGTGGGGAGAAAAAACTCTTAGAGAATATAAGAAGAAGCCTTGGATTGTGCGACGCTTTGAAGATACCGTTCCAATCACAAATCCTGTACAAGAGGTTGAGTTAACGATTGGCGAGCTTGAAATAACTCAGTACGGCGAATCACACAAAAGGCTTCTTCAATATGCTTTAGCAGCTTTCCTCAATATTTCACCTGAAGTTGTACGCATTACTGAAGTTAAAAAAGGTAGTGTAAAGGTAACGGTGGAGCTTCCCGCAAAGGATGCAAATAGCCTTATAAAAGCTTACAAACGTGAAGATCTCGAACTTGAAAGGTACCTTAATCCTATGAATGTTGTCAAACTTCGTCAAGTGAATTCATATGTAGGCACCATCGTTGGTGAAAGCACAAGCCGAGAACTGCGGTTAGCTCTTGCACATGAATCAGTCCGTGAGCAGGACATTATTGCTGTAGATGCAGAATTGAAGAAACCCGATAGTGACGATGAAACAGAAAAAATTCGCATTTGGGCTAAGGTGCAGCGCATCGAACGTATCAACCCTCTTTTCCCATCGGAGGCGGGACATGAGCTAGCGGCTACACAAACCGACCCTTTTGATACGGTTCTTTCCCTAAGCCGAGAAATGGTGACGGCAGTCTGTCAAGTATTAGGGGCTGAGCCGCTTAATGGTAGTGTTAGTGGCAAGCTGAACCAACTCCGATACCCAGCTAAGCCAGCCACTCGGGCCTATCGTCCGAAATCAGAAGATATTGCACGTATCGTGGTGGGAGACCTACGAGAGCAGCAAACGCGGGCGCTGGATTTAGCCACACTGTCTAACCGACCAGGGGTAAATGTGATGGTCGATGGTCACGATATTGTGACGCGCCATTTGGCTATCCTCGCGATGACTGGTGCAGGCAAAAGTGTAACGGCAAGACGAATTATCGAGGAATTGGCTAAGAAAAATTACCCTATTGTAATTTTCGATCCACATGGAGATTACACAGGTTTAGCTGATGTTCCAGGTTTGCGTGAGAAGGTCAAACGTTATCATGCCCAATTTCCTGTTTTCGAACAATCCTCTGAGACAGTAGTCACAGTTGTTGAAACTCTTGGTTGGGAATTAGCTAAAACCCACCGAAGTATGTTTGATTCTCTATTTTACGGCGCAAAAACATTCCTTGCAACTCAAGAAAAACAAGAAGAACGAGCTAAGTGGTTGAGTGACCTTTTAAGTAATCCAAATATCGCCAAGTACGGTATAAAGCCTGATCTTTACTTTTTGGCCGACTTCGTTCAAGCAGTGGTAGAGGCAAACAAAGGCGATAACGAAGGTGCTGTCAAACAACTTATAGAGTGGAGTAATCAAGATCAACTAAAAACCAACAAGCAAACTGCTGGATGGCTAGAAGGCCTTCCTAACAATTTAAGGGTGGCAGCAAAACGGCTCAAGCAGATGGAAAATATTAGTAAAAGGGTTGCGGGAAATAGTGAGCCCTTGCCGACCGACCGTACGGAGCTTGTCCGCTACGGAGGCATCAGCATTGTAGCTCTTGCTGGTTACACGGGAGATTTTCAAGCAACTCTGTATAGTCTTATTGCAGAGAAAATATTCAGTGCTCGGGTTGCTAATGAGTTAAAGCTGCCTGTCTTACTGCTCTTGGAAGAAGCCCACAACTTTGCGCCTGCTCGAGCTTCTACAACGGCAGAGCAAAACGCCATAACGATCACTAAGCAAATAGCTCAAGAAGGTCGTAAGTTTGGTGTTGGTCTAATCTTGATCAGTCAACGTCCTTCGCGACTGGATGAAACAACGCTTTCACAGTGTAACTCTTACGTCATCATGCGTATGGTCAACCCAGCAGATCAGAGTTTCATCCGACGGGTAATTGAATCACTTGGCGAAGATGAGGCTCGCATGTTACCTGACCTAGATGTGGGTGAAGCGGTACTCTCAGGGCAATTCATTAACTTCCCAGTTCTTGTGAAAATTAAGGAGCCTGAATCACAGGGCGAGCACGAAGAGAGAGATGCCTTCAAGGTACTTGAGGAAGCTTATGAGGGCGTGGGGGCTTAGATTTGCTGGTCGTTGCTGGCCTCTCGCTTCGTGGGCTCAAACCCAACATTTGGGATTCAAATTCTCCTTACTACCTTTCTGATTTACAAGCTGTCATGGTCTCTTATGCCGACTTTCATAGGATGGGTGCCAGAAGGCGCAAGGCGATGGAACTAGGGTTGCACGCCTCACTTGGTGTTCCCGAGCATATAAAAATTTATCTGGATAATGGAGCATTTTACTTTCTCAGGAATGAAGGTGAAGCGCCCAGAAAAGAGTATGAAGAGTTCGTTCGAGAGGCCAAGCCGGATTGGTATCCGATCCCTCAGGACTACATACCTACGCCAAAGATGACGCCACATGAGCAACAGCAGTGCCTCGAGCGCACAATGGATATGAATTACGATTACGAGCATAATGGGTTTGTGCCTGTCATCCATATCAGCCGAGTTTTGGACAGCTATATCTATCTAGTTAATCAGAATGTCAAAGTAGCGGCTAAACCGTTTATTGCTTTGGGGGGTATTGTCCCTAATTTGTTAAGAGCCCCCAAGGCGCTCTCTCACGATACTATTTTGGAAAACTTGCGTCGAGTTCGTCAAGCTTTCTCTGAAAAGCAACTTCATCTTTTTGGCGTTGGTGGTACGGCTACATTGCATATAGCTGCTTTGTTAGGCATGGATTCTGTGGACTCGAGCGGTTGGAGAAACCGTGCGGCAAGGGGGATGATTCAACTTCCTGGTACTGGAGAGCGAATCATAGCCGAACTTGGCAAGTGGCGGGGTCGTCAAGTCAACTCAGAAGACTTGGAGAAGTTAGAGACCTGTCCTTGCCCTGCTTGTCAGCAGTATGGTGTCGATGGATTGAGGGCGAGTAAGATTTCTGGCTTCTGTAACCGTGCCACACACAATTTATGGGTTCTACTCAATGAAGCGCAACTGGTCGAAGAGCATTTAGCCTTCGGTGATTATGAAAAGTGGTACACGAAGCATTTGGATAACACGATTTACCGCCCACTGATTGAGAAAGTGCTCAAGATGGACTCAACATCTTGATGCCAAGCGTTTCGTCTACTTTTTTTGCGGCTCCCAACTCACGCTTGTGTCTCTGCCCGTATTTAAACGAAAGGGCGATGACCTCATATCCATCCGCGAGAGCTTGAGCGGCGGCTTTAGTTGAGTCCAAACCCCCGGAGAGCAAAACGTCCGCTTTCGGAATCAGTACCCTTCCAGCGCCAAACCTTGTGCTCGTAAATTGTTTCTTACCCAATACACCAAGGGGATAAGAAGCGTACTGATAAGCATTTTGACAACGATCTGCCCCAGCATCAGATTTAATAAGGGTGCTCCTGTTCCAGCAAACGCCAAAGTTATAAAAATCAACGAATCGACTGTAGTGGAAGCGGCGTTTGAAGCCAGAACCCGTCCTGCAATCGTGTGTTTGAAGCGCTCGAAAATAACAGCGTCTATCCAGGTGGAAACGAAATAGGCTGCGAGTGAAGCGGCAACGACTCGAGCCGTTGTGCCAAAGACCGCCTGATAAGCAGCATCGTCGAACCACACCGGCTTGGGTAGCACGGTGATTAAGAGACCGTAAGCTGCCAAGATGGCGTTGGCAATCAAGCCAGCCCACAGAAGACCTTTGGCGACTTTCCAACCACCGACGGTGTGAACCGCGTCGCGCAATGTGAAGGTGAGCGAGTAAAGAAAAATTGCACCAGGAAGAACCATCGGGCCGATTTGAACGAGCCTTCCTGCGGTAGCGTTTGAGACGAGTTCGGCGGCGATGTAGACAGCAGACAAAATCGTCAGCATGACCGAGGCGTTTTTGTTCATAAAAGTAGTTTCTCCACTGGGGCAGTTTAACAGGAAATGGGTATGGCGAAACTCTGCGCTCGTCCGTTCATACTGGTAACTTTTTGTGAGAAGATAAGGGAAACGAACCCGTTATCTTTACTCCAAAGGCAAATAAACAACTCGGTCTGTCCATTCATCAGCTTCAGTTGCTTGAACGACGAGTATCAAATCCTCGAGCACTGCCCCTAGCGACGCTCTACGCCGCCAGATGAAGACACCCGGCATTCTTTGTTCTCCAAGCACACGCTCGCAAGCAAAATCTGGGAGGGTGCTCACGTCTTGCGTGACAAGGATGCGACCTTCAGCGGCAGCAAAGGCAAGAACTTCGGGGTCGCCCGCACCTAAAAGGCCGGTGTGGCGCAGTTCTAGAATGTCGATTTCGGGTAGTGCGCGTCTTAAGCCTCGAGCCAAGGTTGGGGAAACGTGTTCATCCGTCAGAAACTTCACCGCAAGCGAGCGCGCAACCGTTCACGCAGTTCCGCTTGCGGCGACTGCCGCAACACCGCTCGGCGCTTCTGCTCGGACAACGCCTCTTGAACCTCCAGGTAAGCGTCCACGTCGTCTTGGTGTAAAAGGTAAAAGCTCAGGACGGCGTAAATGTCCGCGAGCTTGAGGGTTGGATAGTCTAAAGCGATTTCTTCCGCGGACGCGCCGTTGCGGTAGGCGTAAACGAGCAGGTCTATCGGCACTCGGCTCCCCGCCACGCGCAAAACGCCTTGCTCGTCCTCTTGCAGGGGCAGGGGGAGGGGCTCGAGGGTTATCGCCACGTCAAAAGTTTAGCACGCCTTCAGTGCTGGATAAGGACGGTTTTCTAAGGCTCGAGCGCATAGGGTCTTCGGTACAGCTTCCTGAAATTAGACAAGTGTACATCTGTGCGTCTATCCTTACATCATGAGCGTTCGCAGAACCATCACCTTTTCGGAAGAGACTGACCGCGCTTTGAGAGCCTATTTGGGTCGGCACGGGATGCAAAAGGGTGACATCTCCAAGTTTATAGAGGACGCCGTTGCCGAAAATCTGGTCAGACGCATTTTGGGTCGAGGGGACGTAAACAGCGAAGAAGCTCGAGCCCTGCTTGAAAAGGCTGTCGAGCAAATGGATGAGGACGGGTTCGAGGCCGCCGTGGCACGGATCAAGGTCCGGACAAAGGACCTCAGTGAAGACGAAGTCATGAACCTTGTTGATGAGGCACTCGAGCACGCCCGCTAATAAGGTTACTCTCGAGCCATGAAATTCTCAACCGCCACCCTCCCCGCCGAACACGCCGAGCACGTCACCCGGCAGTGCGCCACGGGAACGGGGCTCGAGCGTGTCTTCTACGGACGGACTCGTTCCTGGTTTCGGTCAACAGACGCGCGGCACCGTTCCGCTGTCTGTCCTCACGAAGGGCTTTTCTCTATTTCCCTGACGTTACCCTGACGTTACCCTCGCTACACTAAACTGGAGTTATGACGGGCAAAGAAACGTGAGCGCCAAGGTTCTGGTGGTCGAGGACGACGACGGCCTGCGCGAACTGCTGAGTTTTCACTTGTCGCAGGCGGGGTTCGGCGTCCTGGCCGCGCCCACCTTGGCGGCGGCCTGGCTCGGGGTCGGCAAGGCGGCGGTGGTGGTGCTGGACGTCATGCTGCCCGACGGCTCCGGGGTGGACTGGCTGCGCCAGTACCGGGCCCAGGCGGGGGGCGGCGCGCTGCCGGTGTTGCTGTTGACGGCGCGGGCGAGCGAGGTCGACAAGGTGTCCGGCTTGGAGGCGGGCGCGGACGACTACCTCGTCAAGCCGTTCTCGACCGCCGAACTCGTGGCGCGGCTGCGCGCCCTGTTGCGCCGCACCCAAACCGACACGAAACACGTCGTGGGCGACCTGCTGGTCGACGCGGCCGAGGGCAGCGCCACCTTGGCCGACCGGGCTTTGAGCCTGACCCGGCGCGAGTTCGACCTGCTCGCGTTTTTGGCGGCGCACCCGGACCGGGTGTTCTCACGCGTCGACCTGCTCGACCGGGTGTGGGGCGAGGATTTTTTGGGCACCGAGCGCACCGTCGACCAGCACGTGGCGCAACTGCGGGCGCTCATCGGGGCGCACCGCATCGAGACGGTGCGGGGGCGCGGTTACCGGCTCGTCGGTGAGTGAGCATGGAGACGGCGGAGCGAGCGCCCGTGCCTGAGCGCGTGACGTACCCGCTCCTGGACGGGCTCGCCGAAGGCGTCATCCTTGTCGACGGAGGGCGGGTGAGCTACCTCAACGCGGCGGCGGCCCTCTTTTTGGGGGTGGACGCAGTCCAGAGTCGCGGCTTGCCCCTCATCGCCGTGCTGCGCGACCACCGGCTCGAGCGCGCCTACACCGAGCAAACTACCCTGGAGTGTGAAACGCGCGCGCGCGTGTTGAAGGCCGCCCCGCTGCCGGGCGGGCTGTCGTTGCAGGACTTGACCGAGCAAAAACGCGCCCAGGAAACGGCGCGCGAACTTTTGGGGGTGCTGTCGCACGAACTGCGCACCCCGGTCGCGACGATTCGTTCGACCTTGGAGGCGCTGCGCGCCGATTTGCCCCAGGACCTGCGCGAGCGCTTTTTGGAGCGTGCCGAAGCCGAGAGCGAGCGCCTGGTACGGCTGCTCAACGACCTCACCGTGGACGTCAAGCCGCCCCGCTACCGCAGCGTCTACGCGCCCGAGGTGGTCGCGCGCGCCCTGTCGCTCGTCGGCCGGACCCTAAACGAGCACGGCATCTGTTTGCAGCAAGAGGTCGCGCCGCTGACCGTTTGGGCCGACGCGGACAAGCTGCTGCAGGTCCTCATCAACCTGCTCGAGAACGCGGCCGTTCACGGCCCCGACGGCGAGCGGGTGCTGCTGCGCGTGGCGCTCGACCGCGCGCACTCGGAATACGCGCACTTTACCGTGCAAGACGCAGGTTCGCCCTTGGGGGCCGAGGTGATAGAAAAGTTGTTCGAGCCGCACGCGCGCGGCGCTTCGGTCAAGGCCAAGGGCACGGGGCTAGGGCTCTACATCGTGAGGAGCATCGCGGAGCGGTGGGGCGGCCGCGCCTGGGGCCGGGCGCTCCAAGGGGGCAACGAGTTCGGCGTCAGCGTGCGGAAGGCTTAAACCGGGAGCGGCCGTGTCGGGGTCGACAAGCGAGTTGACGGGGTCGTCCCTGCGCCGCCCCACGCGTTGGCTGTCGCTGGCAGCGGGCTGGTCGGTCGCCCGGCGGCCGCGGGCGGGGCCGCGCTTTTCGGCGGCATTCGCCCCCGCGGGCTGCGCGGCTGTTTTGGGTGTAGCCGCGGGCGCGTCGCCGGGTTGCGGCGCGACGCGCGAGTGCGGGAAAAACTTTTTGTACATTTCCGGGCCGACGAGAAAAAGGAGCACCGTGCTGAGCGCCACGCCGGGTGCCGCCGCCTGGTGGTAGGCGAGGTGAGCGGCCAGAACCGTACCGTCGCCGGACACGCCCTGCAACAGCGCCGCACCGCCGGTCGACCACGCTAAGAAGTAGGCCAACAGCGCGCCCGCGGGTCCCGCCCAACGTGCGGTGCGCGGTGAGGGGGCCAGAGCGAACCAGCCCAGCACGACGAGTTCCAGGGCCAGCACCGCCTCGGGCCAACCCGGCAAGCCCGTACTTGCAAAGGCCGCGAACAAGCCCGCCGCCAGCAAGCCCGCGCTCGGCCCGTAGGCGAGCGTGACCACGTACAGCGGGAAGCGGCTCAGACCTCGCAAAGTCTCGAGCCACGCACTCGAGCCGGCTTCCGGGCGGGTTTGCAGGGTGTCGGCGAGCAGCACGAGCAAAAAAGCCGCCAACACCGCAACGGTCACGCGGAACAAACCCTGCGGACGCACCACGGCCAAAAAGTCGGCGCGCCGCCAGCCCGAGCCGAGCGACACGACGGCCAGAAAGCCCGCCGCCACGAAGGTGTAAAACAAAAAGGGGTCCGCACTCACGACCAACAGCTGCGACAAGTCCGGCACGCCCCGAGTTTAGCACTCCCTCTTGCAGCACCGAAGTTTTTTATCTCTCAAAGCTTGCCAAGCCTGGGGGCCGGTCCGGCGGCGCGTTTTGAGTTTCAAATTTCAGGGTCCTTCAAAGCCGGACTGCTCTCGGTCAGCGTGTCTCCGAAGGGACTCTCGTCGAACCGTCCTGCGCTGAACATGCGGGCGACCTGTTGGTACATATCTGCTGGGTCCACATCCGCTGCACCCACATCCGCTGCACCCACATCCGCTGCACCACGAGAGCGCCACTCGGCGTAGCGGCGCACGCCCGCCCGGTGCAAGCTGCGGTAGAGCCTGGGTTTGTACCGCTGGGACAGCACCATGCCACCGCGCAGGCCCTCGAGCACGAAGCGGTCGTCGGGCGGCGTAGACGCGCCCCCGACGTGTAGCGCGGCGGCGTGCACCAGCTCACAGCGGTAACCCGTCCGGCGCAGCCGCCAACACCACTCGACGTCCTCGTTGTAAAAGCGCAGACTGCTGTTCATGCCGCCGACTTTTTCCACCGCCTCGCGCCGCAGCAGCTGGCAGCAGCCCGAGAGCCACGGCACCCGCACGGCGGGTTGCTCGGTGAGGGTCAGGTACGCGTAGTAGGGCCGGTACAACACGCCTTGGTCTTGCCAGCCCCCGGCGGGCGTGTAGCAGCGCGGGCCGACCATGCCGACCTCGGGGGCTTGCAACCGTTTCAGCATGGCCTGGACCGTGCCCGCCAACAGCAGCACGTCCGCGTTCATCTGCAACACGAAGGATGTCGCGGTTTGTTTGAGGCCCGTGTTGACCGCGTTCGCCAGGCTGTGGTTGACGGTTTGGGTGAAGCGCACCGCCGGAAACGCCCGTTTTGCCGGCACCAGCTGGTCCGCCTCACCCCCGGTGTCGACGACGAGCGTCGTCACGCCCGGCGCGTGCATGGCAAGTCTTTTCAAACACTCGAGCAGCAGTTCGGGCGTCCGGTAGTGGGTTACGACGACGCTCAGGTTGCTCAGGTCGGCCGCGGGCATGGTGAAAAGTCTGACACATCCGCCGCTGCCGCGAGGCTCGCACCTTACACGTCCAGAAAAAAGGTACTATCGTTTCGAGGACCGCAACCTCGTTCGCGTTGAAAACCGGACCCCGAAATGAGCGCGTCTTCCGCCGTAAGAGTTTTGTCATAAGAGGTTTTTTATAGTGCCAGGTGTGTCTACCGCAGTTGCTCAACCCACTCCTCAACTCAGCATCGGCGTCGCGCTCGGCGGCGGCAGCGCCCGGGGCTACGCGCACATCGGCGCGCTCGCCGCGCTGGAACGTCACGGTTTCCCCCCCGACGTCATCGTCGGCACCAGTTTCGGCGCGATCGTCGGCGCGCTCTACGCCTCCGGCCACTCGGTCGAACGGCTGACGCGCGAGGCCAGCCAACTGCGCCGCCGCGACCTGCTGCCGAGCGTGACCGACTTCGGTCTGCACCGGGCCGCGCTGTTTCAAGGCGACAAGTTAGAGGCCTACTTCGACCGCATATTGGAGGGTCGGCACTTCGCAGACCTGGACAAGCGCTTGGCCGTCGTCGCGACCGACGTCGACAGCGGCGAACGGGTGCTGCTCGACGAAGGTTCGGTCGCCCGCGCGGTGCGCGCCTCGTCGTCGCTGCCGGGCATTTTCGCGCCGGTCGAAATCGCGGGACGCCGCCTCGTCGACGGCGGCCTGGGCTCGCCCGTCCCGCTCGACACGCTGACCGGGCTCGGCGTCGACCTAGCCATCGGCATCGGCGCGGGCACGACCTGCGACGACTCGGCCGTCATCCAGGCCGCGCAACGGTTTTTGACCACCGAGTTCGGCAAACGCCTCCACCGCAACCTCCACGACTCGGTCGCGACGCACCCTTTGTCGCGCTTGGGTCGCGGTTTGGCCTACACCGCCAACACCTTCTTGCCGCAGCCCGAGTGCGAGGAGCGGTTGCAGGTTCACACCAACCCGCCCATCAGCTGGCTCCACTTTCACCGCGCCGAGCAGGCGATTTACGCGGGCGAGCGGGCGCTCGAGGCCTTCATCCCGCGCATCCGGCAGGCGTTTTTAGGGCTGACGCCGGCGGTTTCCTGAGCAAACCCGGCTGGAGTCAAGGCGCCGACTTTTTCCCAACTCACTCTTACAAAATCGCTTTCCCCAACAAACTCGCCGTCATCTCCACCATCACCTGCGCGGTTTTGTTCTGCACGTCCAAAATCGGGTTGACTTCGACCAAGTCGAGACTCGTCACCACCGAAGCGTCGGCCAGCAGTTCCATGAGCAGGTGCGCCTCGCGGTAGGTGAGGCCGCCGGGAACGGGCGTGCCCACGCCCGGCGCGACGCTGGGGTCGAGCGCGTCGGCGTCGAACGAGACGTGGAGCCGGTCGACCCGGCTCAGGTGCGCCAGCGCCTCCTCGGCCACCTCGGCGATGCCGCGCCGGTCGATTTCTTTCATGGTGAAGGCTTTGATGCCGCGCCCGCGGATAAAGTTTCGCTCGCCCTCGTCCACGCTGCGCAACCCGACAAAGACGACGTCTTCGGGCCGCACCGCCGCACCGCCGCCCCAAATGTCGAGCAGCCGCTCGTCACCGTGGCCCAGCAGGTGCGCCAGCGGCATCCCGTGGACGTTGCCGCTCGGACTGGTGGCCGGGGTGTTCACGTCGGTGTGGGCGTCTATCCACAGCACGCCGGTGCGGCCTGCACGTTTGACGCCCGCCACGCTGCCCATCGAAATCGAGTGGTCGCCGCCCAGCACGACGGGAAAAGCAGCTGCGGGCAGGTCGCGCAGGGTCTGGCACGTCTGGCGGCAGGCCTCGCCGATGTACTCCAGGTAGTGCAGCCCGTTCGTGTCGGGCACCGCCTCCGGCACCGGCAGGGTGACGTTGCCGAGGTCGGTGAGCTTGTGGCCCATCCCGCCTAAAACGGCGGCGAGCTTGGCAAGCCGCAACGCGCTCGGCCCCATGTCGACCCCGCGCCGCCCCGCGCCCAAGTCCATCGGTACGCCTAAAATGTGCACGTTCGCCATGCCTCAACCTACCATGAACGTCGTCACCGACGCAAAAAAGAATAGAAATACAGGTCTGGCGGAGAATATACAAACTGTGAGGGTACGCTTCTTCGTTTACCCGGTACTTTTAACTGTCCCAACATGGGAGGGTATAAGCCCCCAACTTCAGTTGGCTGCTTTAGCTCAGGTAAACTGAGCTAAGTGAGCGAATACCGCACAGGCAGCCATACACGGTTTGCGCTAGAGATACATTTGGTGTGGTGTACCAAGTACCGTAAACCCATCTTGCGAGGTGATGTCGCCCATCGTTTCCGAGCCCTGGCGCGCGAAGTATGTAGCGAGTTGAAAGTCGAGATTATCAAAGGAGTGGTGTCGAGCGACCATGTGCATATGCTGGTATCCATCCCGCCACAGTTGGCTGTGAGCAAACTGGTACAGAGGTTGAAAGGGAAGACCTCGTACAAATTGCAACGCGAGTTTACGAGTTTGCACAAAACGTACTGGGGCCAAAGGATGTGGGCGAGAGGCTACTTTGCTTGTAGCACCGGGAATGTCAGTACGGAGATGATAGCGGCCTATATAGAAGGGCACACTGAAGAGGACAGTTTCAAGGTGGTGGACGACTTCGAGTCCTAGTTCAGCTTCCTTGAGGGAGCCTCACTTGAGCCGACTTCAGTCGGAAAGACACTTTCAGTGTCGAAGTCATTCCACCTGCTTCAGCTGGTGGTTGATTGAATCGGTCCTCGGTACCTTCTCCTAAACCGCCGCCTCCGGCTTGCCGTCGTCGGGTTTGTGCCAGTAGCGCCCGCCCTGCTCCAGAAGCTCATTCGCTTCTTTCGGCCCCATGCTGCCCGCTTTGTAAAACGCCGGTTTGTGGTCGCCCGTTTCCCAGTAACGCAGCAGCGGCTCCACCACCCGCCACTGCGCCTCGACCTCGTCGGCGCGCATGAACAGGGTCGCGTCGCCCTCCATCACGTCCAGCAGGAGGGTTTCGTAGGCGTCCGGCGTGGGGCGGTCGAAGGCTCGGTCATAGTAAAAGTCCATGCTGACCCGCTCTAAGTCCAGGTCCTGCCCCGGCTCTTTGGCGTTGAAGCGGAGCGAGATGCCCTCGTTGGGGACCAAGCGCAGCACCAGGCGGTCGGCTTTGAGGGGCTGCTCGAGCTTGAACGGCACATGCGGCGGCTTCTTGAAACGCAGGACAATCTCGCTCGACTTGCTTTCCAAGCGTTTGCCGCTGCGGACAAAAAACGGCACGTCCTCCCAGCGCCAGTTGTGAATCCGAAACTCGGCGGCGGCGTAAGTTGCCTGATTGGACTTCGGGTCGACGCCCTCTTCCTGGCGGTACCCCTTGGTTTTGCCGGCAGCTTTGTACTGGCCGAGCACCGCGTCCTTGGGTTCCAGGCAGGCCATCGCGCTGAACACCTTGACTTTTTCGTTGCGGACGCTTACCGCGTCCCACCGTGCAGGCGGCTCCATCGCCACGAGCGCGACGAGTTGCAGCAGGTGGTTCTGAAACACGTCGCGGATGACGCCCGCCTCCTCGTAAAAACTGCCGCGCCCCTCGACGCCGACCGACTCCATCATGGTGATTTGCACGTGGTCGATGTAACGGTTGCTCCAGACGGGCTCGAACATGGCGTTGGCGAAGCGCAGCGCCGAGAGGTTTTGGGCGGTCTCTTTGGCGAGGTAGTGGTCGATGCGGTAGACCTGGTCCTCGGAGAAGTGCTCGAGGACGTGTTCGTTCAACTTCTGCGCGCTCTTCAGGTCGTCACCGAACGGTTTTTCGACGACGAGCCGCACCCAGCCGCCTGAGGATGCGTCCAACCCGGCGGCGGCCAAGCAGCGGACGATGCCCTCGTAAGCGCCCGGCGGCGTCGCGGTGTAAAACACGTGGTTTTTTAGGCCCAAACTTTCCAGGTGCTCTTTGAGCTTGTCGAAGTCCTCGGCCTTGTCGTAGGCGCTGACGTTGACATAGGTGATGCGGGTGGCGAGCTTTTTCCAGGCGGCAGCGTCGAAGTCCTCGACATAGTCTTGAAGGGCTTTTTCGAGTTGCGCACGCAAGCCCTCGTCGTCCAGCTCGCTCCGCGCAAAGCCGACGATTTGCGTTTTCGGGTTCAGGTCGCCGTTCACGTGCAGTCGGTACAGCGCGGGCACGAGTTTGCGCGCGCTCAGGTCGCCGGTGACGCCGAAGATGACAAAGGCGCAGGGGGGAGTTTTCACATGGTCCTCCGAGGGAAAGAGTTGTTCGTGATTAGTTCTTCGCCGTTCGTTTTTGAACTTGCGAACTGCGAAAAACGAACGGCGAAGAACCTCGAGTTAGAGGAGTCTGGCTCTGCCTCAAACTTTTTCCGCCACCGGCGCGTTGTCCTTAACTTTCACCGCGTGCCCGCCGAACTCGTTGCGCAGCGCGGCAGAGAGTTTAGCGGCGAACGACTCGCTCTGGCGGCTGCTGAAGCGGGCATACAGCGCGGCGGTAATCGCGGGCAGCGGCACCGCGTTGTCGAGGCCGTAGGCTACCGTCCAGCGGCCCATGCCCGAGTCGTTGACGTAGTCTTCGATGTTCTCGAAGCGGGCGTCTTTGGAAAACGCGTCGGCGGCGAGCTCTAAAAGCCAAGAGCGGACGACGCTCCCGTGCAGCCACAGTTCGGCGATGCGGTCGAGGTCTAAGTGCGCGTGCGGAAACACCGACATCGCCTCGAAGCCTTCCCCGTAAGCCTGCATCATGGCGTACTCGATGCCGTTGTGAATCATCTTGACGAAGTGCCCCGACCCGCTCGGCCCCAGGTGCGCGTAGCCGCCTTCGGGCGCTAAGGTTTTCAGCGCGGGTTCGACAATTTTGAAAGCCGTTTCAGACGCGCCCACCATGAGGTTGTAGCCTTCTTTGAGGCCCCAGACCCCGCCCGAGACGCCGCAGTCGACAAAGTGAACGCCGTGCTCTTGGGCGACCTTGGCCCTCGTCATCGAGTCGTGCCAGTTGGAGTTGGCCCCGTCCACGATGATGTCGCCTTTGGACAGCAACTCCAAACATTGCGTGAACACGCCTTCGGTCGGGCCGCCCGAAGGAAGCATCAGCCAGACGACTTTGGGCGCGTCCAGTTTGCCGATGAGGTCTTGCAGGTTCTTCGCGCCCTCTGCACCCTCTTCGACGACCGCTTCGACGGCGGTTTGCGCTAAGTCGGTCGCGACGACCTCGTGGTCGCCCAACAGCAGCCGCGTCACCATGTTCGCGCCCATTTTGCCCAGTCCCACCATGCCGAGTTTCACATCTGACCTCCCATGAACGTGATGCTATCAAAAGCTGCCTGAACCTCACTGTAGGCTGCCGGGCAGAGGCAAGGCGGGCTCGAGGACGCGCCAAAGGGGTCACACGCCACGTTGCGCCTCCTTGTCAATTCCCTCAATCATAAGCCACGCGGTGAGCGCCCCGGCCACGGCCAGCGCCGCCGTGACCAGCATGATGATTCGGAAACCCGCCACGAACGACCGGTCGATGGCGGCCTCGAGCCCCGTTTTCAGCTCGGGGGCCACGTCCTCCGGCACGCTCATCCCGGCCAAGTTGCCGCGCTCGGCTAAAAGCGTTTCTTGAACCTGAGGCGTGAGGTTGAGAGGCTCGAGCCGCCCGTCCAGCGCGCTGTTGAACACCAGCACCATCACGATGCCGAGCAGCGCCACGGCGAGGAGACCCGCAACTCTCGAGACCGCGTTGTTAATGCCCGAGGCGGTGCCCGCGTAGTGGTCGGCGACCGCGCTCATCACGGCGGTCGTCAGGGGCGCGACGCTTATCGCCATGCCCAGGCCGAGCACCGCCAAACCGGGAAAAAAGGTCGTCCAGTAACTGCCGCCCACGCCCGGCAGCGTCAGGAGCAGCAACCCCGCAGCCACGACCACCGGCCCAACGACCAGAGGCACCCTCGCCCCGACCCGCGCCACGAGGCCGCCCGAAAAGCGCGACAACAGCGACAGCAGCAAAATCGTCGGCAAAAACGCCGCCCCCGCCGCCGTCGCCGAGTAGCCCTGCACCTGGATGAGGTTGAAGGGCAGGAAAAACAGTGCCCCGCCGAACGCGGTGTACAAAAATAGGGTCAACAAATTCGCGCCGCTGAAGGTGCGGGACGAAAAAAGCTCTAAGGGCACCATCGGCGAGGCAAGCCGTTTTTCGACGATTACAAAACTCACCAGCGCTACGATGCCCAGTCCGAACGCCGTTAGAACGAGTGGGTCGCCGAAGCCGCGGTTGGAGGACTCTAAGAGCCCGTAGGTCACCCCTGCCAAACCGAGTGTCGCCAAGGCCGCGCCCCAAAAGTCGAGCCCGCCGCTCGTCTCCTCGTCCCGACTCTCCGGCACGCGCCACAGCGTGATGACGAGCACCGCCACCGCCAAGGGCACGTTGACAAAAAATATCCAGCGCCACGACACCGTGTCGATGAGAAACCCGCCCAAGAGCGGCCCCAAGGCCGAGGTGAGCGCCGAAAACCCCGACCACAGCCCGATGGCCGCGCCCCGCTCGCTCGTGGGGAACGTCGCGCTGATAATCGCCAAACTCCCCGGCGTGAGCAGCGCGCCGCCGACGCCCTGAACGGCCCGTGCCAAAATCAGTTGTCCCACATTCGGCGCGAGCCCGCACCACACCGAGGCCGCCGTAAACACGACCACGCCCGTTAAAAACACCCGCTTGCGCCCCAAACGGTCACCGAGCGAACCGCCCGTGAGGATGAGCGCCGCCAGAAAGAGCGTGTAAGCGTTCACCACCCACTGCACGTCCACGACCGAGGCTCCAAGCGCCCCCTGTAGCGCGGGCAGCGCCACGTTGACGGTCGAGGCGTTGATGAAGACCATTGACGAACCCAGAATCGTCGCGGCGAGCACCCAGGGTTTGACGTTGGGCTCGCAGGGTGCCGCCTGACCCGAGCGGATGACGCCCTCGTCGCAGGGTTGCTGGTAAGCGTCCGTCACCTTTGCCCCTTTTCTTTGCTGTGAGAACGGTGGCTCGAGCTTAGATTTATAAATATTGGAACCTTGGTGCTGTGCGGTAACTCATCACACCCGAAGAAGTTACAACGTAGGCTGCAGTATAACTGTCGTCTGGGCGCTGCGTGGCACGTTAGCTGTGGTCGCGAGATTTTGACGGATTGAGGATGGGATGACCGAAAAGCAACTGCGTCAGGTCTGGGAAAAAACAAGCGGACATTGTCACTTCTGTGGCGACACGGTAGTGTTCGAGAATCGTGGTTGGAAAAACGACGACTTAACCGGCTATTGGGAAGCTGACCACATCGTTCAGAAAGGAAAAGGTGGCAGCAACGCTATAGAAAATTGCCTTGCCGCTTGTACCAGATGTAATCGCCTGCGTTGGCATCGTCAGGGTGAAGCCGTCCGTGAGCTTCTTTTCCTGGGTTTGATCGCGCGCGACGAGGTAGCCAAGTCAACGGCAACGGGAAAGGCGCTGGCTCAACTGCGTGAAAAGCGGCTTGCTCAAAACAAGTCGCGGCGCAAAAGTGCGGGGGCAGCCCGAATGACAGGGCCAACTGACAAAGGCGAAGCCGTTTAACAGCTTTCAGATGGAGTGCTGCACCCGACCGCCTATTTCAATCCTTGCTACACTGGTACATCATGAGTCAAACACTAAACCTTAAATTGAGCAACAGTATTTTTAAGGCCATTCAACAGCGAGCGGAAGCCGCCGGCACCTCACCCGAAGACTTGGTCAGAGCCTTGCTTGAAGACCAGTATCAACCCACCGCGTTGCCAAAAGAAACAAAACAAGAAGCGCGAGCGCGCTTTGAAAATCATTTCGGTGAAGTTGATTTTGGCTATCCGGTCGGTGCAGACAATGACGGGATTGACAAAGATTTAGCAAGAGCTTACGCCGAGACTCACGAGACGAGTTGATGTTGCTGGACACGTCGGGCCTACTTTGCTTGCATCATAGGGCGGAGCCGTTTCATGAGCAAGCTCGAGAACTTTACCAGGCCACTCCCAGACATGTGACGAGCAATTATGTTTTGGCCGAGTACGTTGCGCTGGCAACAGCCCGCCGATTCCCACGTCAGTTGACCTTGGCGTTTGTCGCCGACCTCTTGACATCAGACATCGAAGTGGTTTGGGTCGATGAAACCTTAAACAACAGGGCGATGGCCTTGCTTCTTGAAAGACAAGATAAAAGTTATTCCTTATGCGACGGGGTCAGCTTTGTACTTATGCGCCAGTATGGTATCACCGAAGCCTTGACGACAGACCATCATTTCGAGCAAGAAGGTTTCAGGCGGTTGTTGGCTTGATTGCACAAAGCCACCTGCTAGGGTGCTGCCCTTTGGTCTCGTTGGTTTAGGCCTCGAGCAAGCCCTGTTTGCGCAGTTCGCGCTCGAGCACGCCCTCTTTCGGGTTGAGCATGGCGCGTTCCCCTACGACCACGACGGGCGTGTGATACTCGCCTCCCTTCAGCGTCAGCGCGGCCGCCTTGTCCTGCGCGTCGTTCTCGACGTTTTTGAAGGTGTAGGGCACTTTCTGCGCGTTCAAAAAAATGCGCAGGTCGCGCGTGACCTCGCACCAGGCGGTGCCGTAAAGGATAACGCTGGTCGTCTCTGTCATGGTTCAGGATAAGGGCAGGCGCACCGAAAAGCGTGTCGCGCCGGGTCGGGACTCGAGGCGAATCGTGCCCCGGTGCCGCTGCCGCACGATGCGGTTGGCGATGTCGAGGCCCATCCCGGTGCCCTCGCCGACGCCCTTGGTGGTAAAAAACGGCTCGAAAATTCGGTCGCGGATTTCTTCCGGCACGCCCCCCCCGTCGTCGATGATGTCGACGCAAGCGACCGCGGCGCTCGGGTCCACGCCCGTGCGAAGGGTGACGGTGCCGCCCTCGTCAACGGCGTCCGAAGCGTTGCTCAGGAGGTTCGTCCAGACCTGGTTGAGTTCGCTGCCGTAGGCGGGTAGGGGCGGCACCTCACCGAACTCTTTCACCACGCGGATGTTTTTCTTGGCGAACTTGTGCTTGAGGATGGTGAGGGTGTTGCGCAGGCCTTCGTGCAGGTCGACCGTGCCCTTCTCGAGCCCCTGGTCCATGTAGCTGTAGGCCTTCATCGCGCCGACCAGTTCGGAAATGCGGCTCGTCGATTCGGTGAGTTCTTGCGCCAGCAAGCGCATTTCCACGTCGCGCGGCAACCACTCGAGAAAGTTCGTCACCTGGTCGGGTTTGAGACCGTCGGCAACTTGCGCCAACGCTTGCAAGGTGACGCCGCCCGACACGAGCGTCGCCGCAACCTCCCAGGCGCGCTCGACGCCCCGGCCTTCCAACCACTCGGCAAGTTCGTCTTCGCGGTCGCTGCGCTGCAAGGCGCTCAGTTCGTCACTCCCCGAGGCGAGGGCCTCGTAAACCGGGCCGAACGGGTCGCCGTCGTGGGTTTCCTTGAACATCACCGGACTTAAGATTTTGGACGAGTGCTCGTCGAAGGCTTGCAGCGTTTCTTGCAAACTCTGCGCCGCGCGTTTGGCGGCGGCGGCGGGGTTATTGAGTTCGTGGGCGAGCCCCGCCGACATGGTGCCCAGGGACATGAGCTTTTCGCGCTGCGCGCCCAAGCGCGTGTACTCGCGGGTGCGGTCCAACATCTCGTAGACCAAGCGCTGCAACAACACGGGCGCGCGTTCGTGCAGGGCGGGGAAGAGGTTCGTGCTGAGTTCGGCGACGCGGCTCGGGGCCAGGGCTGTCGCGCTTGCCCCGTAGGCTTCCATCCGCGAGAACGGCAACCGCCCACTCACCTCGCCCGACTCGAGCACGAACGAGGCGACCTCTTTGCCACCCTCGTGCCGCACCAGCTCGAGCGTGCCCGCCAAAACAATCTGCAAGGTATCCGCGGGTTCGCCCTGCCGGTAGTACGGTTCGCCCCTGCCCAGTTCACGCAAGCTTAAGTTTTCGGCGAGCCACTCGAGTTCTTCGACCGGCACGCCCTGAAAGTCGGTGACTGTCTCCAGGTCGGCTGCGTCAATCATGCTTCACTCCCTTGAGTAGTCCAGGTAAGTCGTTTTCCAAAGAGGAGTGAGACGGCTGTTCACGAAAGTGCGTTTCACGGTTTCAACCTTTTTGTTTCAGCAATTGGGCATGCGCTTCGGCGGCCAGGCGCTGCTCTTCTTCAACACTGCCAGGATAGGGCACGTCGCTTTTGAGAAAACCCAGGAGTTCGTGAGCCGAATAACGCCGAACTACTTCGACGCGTAACTCCTTGCCCTCCGGGATGAACTCGAGCACGTCTCCATTCTTAAGACCGAGCCGTTCACGTACCGGTGCCGGAATCGTAACTTTGCCCTTGGCTGTGATGGTCGCGCGGTATGTAGACGGTTCCTCAACACTCACTCGATTCTCGAGGGTTTCTGACGCAAGAGAAGAGGACTTCGCTTCTTTCACGCGCCCACGTCTGCCAGATACTGATGCACGAACTGCACCGCAATTGACCCTTCACCCACCGCCGAGGCGACCCGTTTGACCGAGCCGCTGCGCACGTCGCCCGCGGCGAAAATGCCGGGGACGCTCGTCTCGAGCAAAAACGGTTCGCGCTCGGGCGTCCAGCTTTCAGGCCACGCGCCGTCCTCTTTCAGGTCCGACCCGGTGCAGACGAAGCCGCGAGCGTCGCGCCTCACGAAGTCGCCGAGCCAGTCGGTTTGCGGCGACGCGCCGATGAAGATGAACAGCGCCGAGGTGTCATGCTCAGTTTCTTGCCCGCCGCACTTCAGAGTAAGCCCCTCCAGGCGGTCCGCGCCGCGCACCCCTGTGACTTCAGTCCTCAACCTCACCTGAATCGTGTCGGTCGCCCGAATCTGGTCGACTAAGTACTGCGACATCTTGCTTTCGAGGTCCGCGCCGCGCACCAGCAGATTGACCCGCCGCGCGAAGTTCGCCAAGTACATCGCCGCCTGCCCCGCCGAGTTGCCCGCGCCGATGATGTACACGTCCTCACCCCGGCAAGCCGTCGCCTCGCTGATGGACGAGCCGTAATAGACGCCGCGCCCGGTGAGGTCGTCCAGGCCGGGGATGGGCAACTTGCGGTACGACACCCCGAGCGTTAAAACGAGCGCGTGGCAGGTCAAGCAACTGCCGTCGTCGAGGGTCAAGAGTTTGTAAGTGTCTTTGAGTTCGATTTTTTGTACGCCCTGCGGCGAGATGAGTTCGGCCCCGAACTTTCTGGCCTGCGTCACCGCGCGTCGCGTCAGGTCGGCCCCGGACAGCCCGACCGGAAAGCCGAGGTAGTTTTCGATGCGCGACGAGGTTCCCGCCTGCCCGCCGGGTGCCTCGCGGTCTAAAAGCGCGACCTCCAGACCTTCCGACGCACCGTAGACCGCCGCCGCCAAACCCGCCGGGCCGCCGCCGACGATGGCGAGGTCGTAAAAGGTGTTGCCGGCTTGCGTGTTCAGCCCAGCTCGGCGCGCGACCTCGCCGGGTGCGGGTTTGAGGAGGCGCGCGCCGTCCTCGAAAACGACTGCGGGAAGGTCTTCGGGGGTCAAGTCGCCGTCCGCCACGATTTTTTTGGCCTCGTCGTCCCGCTCGACGTCGAGCCAGCGGTAAGGCACCTGGCTCCGCGCTAAGAAATCGCGGAGCGTGTGGCCCAGCGGCGACCAGCGGTGCGAGACGATTTTGATGCCCGTGAAGGGCGGCCGGTATGACGCCTGCCAGTCGGTAAGCATGTCGTCCAGCACCGGGTACAGCTTTTCCTCCGGCGGGTCCCAGGGCTTGAGGAGGTAGTAGTGGATTTTGCTCTGGTTGATGGCGCTTATCGCCGCGTCGGTGTCGGCGTAGGCGGTCAGAAGCGCGCGTTTGGCATCGGGGAAGAGGCTCATGGCCTCGCTTAAAAAGGCGACACCGTCCATCTTCGGCATCCGCTGGTCGGCCAAGAGCAGGGCGACGGGTGTATCACGACTTTTGAGTTCCCGGACGGCTTGTAAAGCTTCGTCTCCCGAACTCGCCCGCACCACGCGGTAATCCTCGCCGTAACGTTTGCGCAGGTCCCTCGCCACCGCGCCCAACACCTGCGGGTCGTCGTCCACGCTCAAGATGACGGGTTTGACCGCCATCAGGGCCGGTACGACTCGACGGTTTCTTCGCTGCGCAGTTTCACCTCGTCGGGGTCCTCGTCGTGGGCTTCGGCGGCGCGGCGGCGGCGCAGCAGGTCCCAGTACTGGTCGAGTTCTGTTTGCACGGCTTCCAACCGCCGTTGCTTCGTCTCGTCCAGAGCGCCGCCCTCTTCTAACAGGGCGTGTTCCTGTTCGACGAGTTCCGAGATGTGCTCCAACACGCCTTTGTTCGTTCGGTCTGCCATCGTGGACCTCCTTGGGTATTTTTGCAGCTACCGTGCGACCGTTCAGGGGCCGTTCCTGCTGTCCCGTTGAAAGAAAGTGGCTTGTAGAAAAGCCTTCTTTACTCTACTCGAGGCCGGTCATGAAGTCATTTTGCCAGCGTCACCTCGTCGACGTAGCACCAGGCCCAAGTCTCGCCTTTCTCGAGTGACTTGACAACCGGGTGTTCGGACGCCTTGAAGTGGGCCGTCGCGTGTTTGTTTTTGGACGAGTCGCAGCAGCCGACCGCGCCGCAGCTCATGCAGACGCGCAAATGTACCCAAGTGTCGCCCAGCGCCACGCACTCGGGACAGACGAGCTTGGCGGGCGCTTTGACCGAGTTCAGGCTGTCGGTGTGGCTACACTTGTCCGAAGTGCGTTGCGTCTCGGAAAGCGTGACGAGGTTTGGCGCGCGTCCCGGTACGAGGTGCTTGAAGGTCTCCAGGGCTCGAGTCCTGCCTTCCGCGCCGACGCCCGCCCGGTCCAGCACCTCGCTCACGACCAGTTTCGTCGCCGCGTGGTCGGCCGAAACGACCGCCGCCGCGCCCGCCTCTTCGAGTTCTGCAACGGCCGCGCTGTAGGGCGTGTAGACGACGACCGGGAGGTCCGGGCGGGCGGCTTTCACCACGCTTGTCGTGCGGTGCGCCATCTCCGGCTCGTCGTCCGGAATGACGAGCAACGAAGCGCGCTCGAGGCCCACCAGTTCCAAAATGTAGCCCTTGGTGTAGTCGCCGCGCACCACCTTGCGCCCCTTTTCTTCGGCTTGGGCGGCTCCGCCGGGACTGAGCGTGGCGATGGCGTAGGGAAGATTCGCCTCGTCGAGCGCCGCGGCGAGGGCTTGCCCGGTCTCGCCGTAGCCCGCGATAATGACGTGATTCTCAAGCGCGGCGAAGGTTTCGGCGAGGTCCTCTGCGGTTGCCTCCGGGGCGGCCGGGGCTGGGGTGCGGGGCTCGAGCCGCCCCGCCAGACGACCCCCCAAACTCGCCAGCGACGGCGTGATGCCCATGAGGAGCACCGTGCAGGCGATAAAGGTCTGCGCGCCCTCCGCGCCCAAACCGAGCGGCGTCAGGCCGACCTCGCGCCCGGCGCGCTCCAAGACGAACGAGAACTCGCCTATTTGCGCCAGCATCAGTCCGGTGGCAAAACTCACCCCGAGCCCGTAGCCGAGCAGCCGCACCCCGAGCGCCGTAAACAACGTTTTGACGAGGATGACCAGCGCGACGCCCAGCAGCACCAGCGGCAAGTGGCTGAACAAAAACTGCAAGTCGAGCAGCATCCCCACCGACAGAAAAAAGGCCGCGCTGAAGAGGATTTGTAGCGGCAAAATCTCGCTGAACGCCTGCTGCGAAAAGCGGCTCTCGCTGACCAACAGCCCGGCCAAAAACGCGCCCAGGGACAAGCTCACCCCGACAAGCCCGGTGAGGTAGGCCGTCCCGAAACACACCGCGATGACGGTGAGCAAAAAAATCTCCGGCGAGCAAGTTCTAGCCACGGCTTCTAAAAGTTTCGGCATCAGTCGCCGCGCGCCGAACAGCACCACGGCGATGATGCCGACGGCCTTGAGAAGCGCCCACAGGAGTGAGAGTGCGCCGCCGCCCTCGCCCCCCAACATCGGTACGACGAGGACCATCGCCACGACCGCGAGGTCTTGAAAAATCAAAATCCCTAAGGCCGCCTGCCCCGGCTCGGTCGTCGTCTCGGCGCGGTCGGCGAGGAGTTTCAGCACGATGGCGGTCGAGGACAGCGACAGCAAAAAGCCCGTGAACACGCCGGTCTGCCAAGCGACGCCGAAAACCGCCAAAACAAGCGTCGTGACCGCGACGATGCCGCCGACCATCAGACCACCGGCTCCGAAAATAAGCCGCCCGATGCGCGCTAAAGTCTCTAAGCTGAACTCGATGCCGATGGTGAAGAGCAGCAAAATCACCCCGACCTCGGCCGCCGCGTCAATGAGTTCGCGGTCCTGGACGAGCCCGAGCGCGTTCGGCCCGATGACGACCCCCGCCAGCAAAAACCCGACGATGGGGGTGAGCCCGACGCGAAAACCCACGAACGCGATGACTGCACTGGCGACCATCAGGGCGGCCAACTCGGCAAAAAAGTGCGGCGTCTCGCCCGCAGCGAGAGCGGTACCGGCGCAGGCCAACGCTGCTACACAGGCGAGGTTGCGCCCGGCGTTCGGGCGGAGCAGCTTCAAGCCGAGTTGTGTTTGTGAGGACTCGAGCACTTTCTCTCCGATTTCTCGAGGGGTTGACCATTGCATGGCGCTTGTACTGTACCTTAACGACAACTGTGCTCAGGTTGGGTGAACGAAGGCCCACGTTGATTTAGGCTCATTCACCGATCATGACGCTCAATTCTCGAACTTCGCCCCCGCGCAACACCTGGACCTTTACAGTTTTACCGACCTGGGTTTCGTCGAGCCCCGCCAGCAGTTGCTCCGGCCGGTACACGGTTTCACTACCGAACTTCAGCAAGATGTCGCCCAAAACGAGGCCCGCATTCGCCGCCGGGCTATTCGCTTCGACCGAGACGACCATCAGCCCCGCGCGTTGCTCTGAGCGCTCGCGCATCTCGGCGGGCAGCCGCACGCTCTGACCCCCCAGGCCGAGGTAGCCGCGGCGCACCCGGCCGTGCTCGAGCAACGACCCCACCACGCGTTTGACGGTGCTTGCGGGGATGACCGCGTCGCCCGCGCGGTTGAGCGCCGCCGTGTTCAGCCCGACGACCTCGCCGCTCAGGGTAAGAAGCGGCCCGCCCGAAAAGCCGCGAAAGGGAGAAGCGTCGGTGTAGATTTTCGCGTCCAAACGCCCGCCCCAGCCCGTGTGCCACGCGCCGCCCAGGCCGCCGAGAATCCCCTTCGTGGCGCGCAGCGTGTCGCCGGGGCGGCCCACGCGGAACACCGTCCGGCCGACCTTGAGCGTGTCCGCTTCGGCCCAAAGAGCGGGCTCGAGCCCCGCCTCGGCTTCTTCGAGCCTGAGCACCGCCAGGTCGGTCGCCGGGTCGCGTCCGGCCAGCGCCGCGCTCAACGTGCGGCCGTCACTCGTCCCGACGGTCACAGTTTCTTCCTCGACCGCCCGGTCGGTCGTCACCACCACGTCGGGGGCGGCCTCATTCTCGGCTTGTTTACATCACCCCTGACATCCCACTCCACGCTTACCTGCCCCCGCCTGAGCAGCTTTCCTTGCAGCGAACCCCTCGTTACGCAGGCAAGCTCTAGCGTGCGTGGGCATTTAGTCGGAATGCCTAGTTTAAAACCCGCCCCTACGATGCGCTGAAAAAGTACGTTCAGGACGACTCACTACACAGGCTGCACCTTCGCCCTCACATAATCGCCCAACTCGTCAACCGCCACCCGCTCCTGCATCATCGTGTCGCGGTCACGCACGGTGACGGTATTTTTGAGCGCAGGGTCGTCCTCCCCGAGCGTGTCGAAGTCCACCGTGACGCAGAGCGGCGTACCGACCTCGTCGTGGCGGCGGTAACCTTTGCCGATGTTGCCGGTGTCCTCGTAAAACACGCGCCCGACGCCGAGCGCTTGCAGGTCGCGCTTGACGGCTTTGGCCTTGTCGGTAATCTCGGGTTTGTTCCGCGCCAGGGGAATAACGGCGACTTTAATGGGTGACAGGTGCGGCCTCAGTTTGAGCACAATTCGCTCCTTGCCGTCGCCTAAGTCTTCCCTCGTGAACGCCTCGGTCAGCACCGCCAGCACGCCGCGGTCGACCCCGGCCGAGGGTTCGACGACGTAGGGGACGACTTGTTTGTTGGTTTCCAAGTCGAGGATGGTGAGTTTGGCCGTGCTGTCGGTGTTTTTAGCGACGGCAGCCGTCAAGCCCAAAGCGTCCTGATTTTTGCTGTGCGAGCCCAAGTCGTAGTCGGTGCGGTTGGCGACGCCCTCCAACTCTTCCAGCCCGTGCGGGAACTTGTAAAGAATGTCGACCGTCGCCTTGGCGTAGTGCGCCAACTCGGCGGGCTCCTGGTCGTAGGGCGTCAGGTTGTCGCTTTGCAAACCCTGGTCGCGCCACCACTGCAGGCGGTCTTCGACCCAGCGGCGGTGCCATTCGTCGTCCTCACCCGGTTTGACGAAGTATTCAATCTCCATCTGCTCGAACTCGCGCACCCGAAAGATAAAGTTGCGCGGCGTGATTTCGTTGCGAAACGCCTTGCCGATTTGGGCGACGCCGAAAGGTAGCTTTCTAGCCGTCGAGTCGAGCACGTTTTTGAAGTTCACAAAGATGCCTTGCGCGGTCTCGGGGCGCAAATACGCGTAGCTCTCCTCATCTTGAATCGGGCCGACGGTCGTCTTGAACATCATGTTGAAGGGTCGCGGCGGCGTCCAGTCGCCGGGTTGCCCGTCGTCGGGGTCGGTTACTCTGGCTTCGGTCAAGAGTTCCGCGGCGCGCTCGGGAATCGTCATGAGGTGCGCGACGAGCGCGTTGACGCTGGTCGACTCGTCTAAGTCGGCCCCGTTGGCGACGGCAGAAAGCGTCTCCGGCTTCTGGTCGGCGAGGAGGTGGTCCAAGCGGTAGCGGCGCTTGCTCTTGCGGTTGTCAACCAGCGGGTCGGCAAAGGTCGCCTCGTGGCCCGAGTAGCGCAGCACGAGCTTGTTCATGAGGATGCTGGCGTCCAGGCCTTCCACGTCGTCGCGCTCGTAGACGTTTGCGCGCCACCAGGCGGCTTTGAGGTTGTTTTTAAGCTCGACGCCGAGCGGGCCGTAGTCGTAGGTGCCTTGCAGGCCGCCGTAGATGTCCGAGCCAGGGAAGATAAAGCCGCGCCGCTTGCACAGGGCGACGAGTTCGTCCATCGTTTCTGCGGGCATGAGAACCTCCTGTAAGCTCACCTGGGGGTGTAGACCTCGAGTTAAAAACGCCCAGGTGGCAGCTTCCACCTGGGGACGGGTAGTGAACTATCCGCGGTTCCACCCCAGTTCCTCGAGCGCTCGAGGCTCTCAAATCACCGTAACGCCGTGACGAACGAAAGGGTTTCGGTCAGTGAGTCAGCTTGTGGTTGTAGACGCACAACGAACCGCCAACGACTCAAAACCTTTGCCCTCCAAGCTCCCCGCCGCCCTTCCCGCGCCGCCGCCGCCGGGCTCGCACCCTCCCCGACTCGCTTGTTGACAGCCGCACGCGGTACTCCTGCGGTTCAACGCCCTCTCCATCATGCCAGAAGCGCGCACTGCAGGTCAACACCGGTCTTCGGCTGTTCGCCGCTTTACCTCACAGGCAAGCTCGAAAGCACCCGCCCCTAAATTTTGCGGTATCCTCCTGCTTTATGGACTACGCCCTCGAGCGCGCTGCGCCTGAGCACACCCGCCTCACCGACTCTATCGTCGTGCAAAAGTACGGCGGCACGAGCGTCGGGGATTTGGAACGCATCCGCAAGGTGGCGGCGCGCGTGGCGCGCACCGTGGCGCAGGGCCACAAGGTGGCCGTCACGGTGTCGGCGATGGGCCGCACCACCGACAGCCTCATCACGCTCGCCAAAGAAGCCAACCCCCGCCCGAGCCGCCGCGAACTCGACGTGCTCATGGCGACGGGCGAGCAGCAGACCATCGCCCTGCTCGCCCTGACGCTGCACAGTTTGGGCGTGACGGCCCAGTCTTTCACTGGGCAGCAGGCGGGCTTTTTGACCGACAGCTTGAGCGGCGGCGCGCGCATCGTCGAGGTGAATCCGGCGGGGCTGCTGCAGGCTTTCGAGCAGGTGGACGTGGCCGTCGTCGCGGGCTTTCAAGGTGTAGACGCCAACGGCACCATCACCACCTTGGGGCGCGGCGGCTCGGACACGACCGCCGTCGCCGTGGCGGCCGCCCTGGGCGCGGCGGAGTGCGAAATCTACACCGACACCGAAGGCGTCTACACGACCGACCCGCACCTCGTGCCGAGCGCGTCGAAACTCGAGACCATCGACTACGACGAGATGCTGGAACTCGCCTCGCTCGGGGCCAAGGTGCTCCACCCCAGGAGCGTCTGGTACGGCCGCCGCTACGGGGTACGCGTCCACGTTCGCTCCTCGTTCAGCTTCAACCGGGGCACCCTCGTCACGCATGTAAAGGAGCCCAGCATGAAAACCGACCGGCCCGTGACCGGCGTGGCGCTCGACTTGAACCACGACCGCATCGACATCTTGAACGTGCCCGACGTGCCCGGCGTCGCCGCGAAGCTGTTCACGGCCCTGGGCGCGGCGGGCGTCAGCGCCGACATGATCGTGCAGGGCGTGCCGGGTGACGACTCTTCGCGCCAGCAGATGGCCTTCACGGTGAGCAAAGACGCCCTGCAGGACGCCCTCGAGGCCATTCAACCCGTGCTGGACGCGGTCGGCGGCCACGCCGAGACGAGTACCGACATCGCCAAGCTGTCCATCGTCGGCGTCGCCATCGGCTCCACGCCGGGGGTCGCCGGCCGCTTTTTCGAGGCGGTCTCCGCGGCGGGTGCCAACATCGAGATGATAGCCACGAGTGAGGTGCGCGTGTCCGTCGTCATCCCCGAAGCGCACGCGAAAGACGCACTGCGGGCGGTCCACAGCGCCTTTGGGTTGGACGCGCCGGAGTAGGTTGTTTGTGGTGGGAGGGGGTTCTCGAGCCTCTAGCACGCAGCCACGATTGTTCGGACCCTGTGTGACCGCTCCGCACGAATAAGCTATTTCTCACCGTCCGCCCGGCGCGGCTTGCTATCCTCTCAACGGGGAACTTGTTTGGAATGTTTGTTTTGAGACCCCGAACGCGTGGCGCGTTCTCGAGAGGAGAAGCATGAAAAAGTGGAACGTCTTTTTAGGAGCCGCGCTGAGCCTGAGCCTGGTGGCTTGCGGCGGAGCCCCGAACCCCGGTCCCGGGGGCGGGGGCAGCAACCCGGAAAACGCCCCCGTCATCAATAGTTTCAAAGCTACGGACACAACCATCGCGTTGGGCGGCAGCACCACCCTGTCTTGGGACGTGTCCAAAGCGACACGCGTGAGCATCACTGCGGACGTCGGTTCAAGTATCGGTGAAGTGACGAACTCGAGCCGCGTCGTCACACCCCTACAGGACACTGTCTACACGCTCACCGCCAGCAACGATGCAGGCGACAGTAAGGCTGAGGTAGAAGTCACCGTCACACAGCCCAAGACTATTGCCGAACTGGTCGAGAACGACCCGCAGTTCAGCCGACTCGAGCAAATTCTCGCCAAGGCCGACCTGATGGATACTCTGGAGAGTAACGGTCCGTACACGCTGTTTGCCCCGAACGACGCTGCAGTAGAATACTTGTTGGACACCGTCTTGCAAATAAGCTTTGAAGACTTTTTAAAGCAACCCGACCTGAAAGACAGGTTCAAATTTCACATCCTAGAGGGTCGCGTGCTCGCCGACGAACTCGAAGAGGGCAAGCCGTTTGTGACGCTACAGGGCTACCCGGTCACCACGGAAGTGGCGGAGAACGGGGACCTCAAGGTAGAAGCTGCGACCGTCATAGAGGCCGACGTCTTGGCGACCAACGGCGTCGTTCAGGTTGTCGACGAACCGCTTCAGCCGCCCGCCAAAGGCCGGGTCGAGTACACCCTCGACGCGACGTCGGCCGCAGGCACGAACGTTTCCGGCACGGCCAGGTTCAACGAACTCTCGCCCACGCAGACCGAAGTCGTGCTCGAGCTTACCGGTGTCGCCGCCGGCACGACGCTGCCGGCCCACATTCATGAGGGCGACGTAGACAGCAATGGGGCTGTCAAGTACCCGCTCACGAGCGTCGACGGGGCGACGGGCAAAAGCACCACGACGCTCGACGTTTCGTACGGCGACCTGCTCGAGTTCGACGGCTACCTCGACGTTCACTTGTCGGAGGCGCAACCGGAGGTCGTGGTAGCGAACGGCGAGGTCGGTGCGGGTGTGGTTCCCCCCGATTTAGGCCGGCGAGCCAAAGCAACGCGCTGAGAGCGGCGCGAACAAAAGCAACAGAGGTGAATGCCTCTGTTGCTTTTACGTTACTCTTTGGACATGCCCGAGTACACGGTCGACCAGGTTTTTTTGCAGCTGCGCGGCGGGCGGCTCGAGCTGCTGTTGGTGCTGGAAAACTTTGCCGGCGCACGCCACCGCGAAACCCTCACCTTTCCCACGCGCAACAGCGTCGAGGCCGTCACGCGCGCGGCCAAACACCTCGCTCACCGGGGCGATATCACAAGTGTGAAGGGCGCGCGGTTGCGCCGTGAGCAGCGCGGCGAACTCAAAGACGACGCTTCTTTACAAAGAATGTTCATAAACGAGTTTGCACGTCACCATGAAGAGGATGCGTGAAGCTCGCGACGCTCGCTTACCTCAAAAAAAACGGCCACACCCTCATGCTGCACAAAGCGAAGGGCTACCAGGCGGGCAAGTGGAACGGTTTGGGCGGCAAGTTCGCGCCCGGCGAGTCGCCCGAGGAATGTTTGAAGCGCGAGGTCTTCGAGGAGTCGGGGTTGACGGTGGTAGATGCGCACCTCAAAGGATTCATCACCTTTCCCGATTTCGACGGCTCGGACGACTGGTACGCCTTTGTCTACGTCGTGACCGAGTTTGTAGGTGACCTCAAAGCTTCGGACGAAGGCGAACTGCGCTGGGTGCCCGACGCCGCCGTACCGAGTCTCAACGTTTGGGAGGGCGACCGGGTGTTTTTGCCGTGGCTCGAGCGCCTAGACACCTTCAGCGCCAAGTTTAACTATGAAAAAGGCGTGTTCAAAGACTTCGAAGTGAATTTTTACTGAGTCGGCGTCAGGCCAAGGCGCTCATCTTGTCCTGGTCAACGAACCCCACCAGCCGCTGCGCCAACATCATGTCGCCCTCTATCTTGACCCGGCCGGTCATGAAAGCGGTCATGCCGTTCAAGTTGCCGCGGAACAGCTCGAGCATGTCATCGTCGCTCATGGTGATGATGAGGTCGGGGTTGTCGGCGCGCCCCTCGTAAACTTCCAAGGTGCCGTTGTCCAAAACCTGGTACATCGGCTCGTCGAGGTTGTACTGGATGGTCGCGCTCGTGTCGCCCGCCGCTTCCTGGTTGAAAACCTCGGGCATACGCTGCAATAAAGTTTTGGCTGTCCATTGAGGGGTCACTACGTTCCTCCGAAGGGTTGGCGAGTCGTCACCTTTGTACCTGCGTTTCGGCTTGCGAACACGGTTTGCCGGTGTTGCAAAGCTATACTTTAAGTCTAGCTAAGGAGCCGCCGTTGAACTTTGTTCTACCCGACGATTTACAGTTCATGCAAGGCCACGTCCGCGACTTCGCGCAGGCTGAAATCGCGCCCGTCGCCGCCGAGTTGGACCGCCACCCCGTCTTTCCCTGGCCGACGCTGCGCAAGATGGGCGAGTTGGGTCTGCTCGGCATCATGACGCCGGAACAGTACGGCGGTGCGGGGCTGGATACCCTGAGCTTCGTGGTGCTGTTAGAAGAGGTCTCCGCCGCCGACGCCGCGCACGGCACCATCATGAGCGTGACGAACGGTCTGCCGCAAGGCATGATTCTCGCCTACGGCAGCGAGGCGCAAAAAGAAAAATACCTGCCCAAGCTCGCCTCGGGTGAATGGATTGGCGCGTTCTGCCTGTCCGAGCCCCACTGCGGCTCGGACGCGGTCGCCATGAAAACGCGCGCCGTCAAAACCGACGGCGGCTACCTGCTGTCTGGCACCAAAGCCTGGACGACTTCGGGCGGCGAGGCGCAGGTTTACCTGGTGATGGCGAAAACCGAGCCGGGTGCGGGCGCGCGGGGCGTGAGCTGTTTTGTTTTGGAAAAGGGCACGTCCGGTATGTTTTTCGGCAAGCCCGAAGAAAAACTCGGGCAACACGCGGCGATTACGACCACGGTGGGTTTCGACGACTGCTTCGTCCCCGACTGCCAGCTTTTGGGCAAGGAGGGCCAGGGTTTCGTCTACGCGATGGCGTCTTTGGACGGCGGGCGCATCGGCATCGCGGCGCAGGCGGTCGGCATCGCGCGGGCCGCCCTGGACGCCGCCCTCGACTACGCCGACGAGCGCAGGGCGTTCGGCCAACCCATCCGCGACTTTCAAGGGATAAGCTTCAAGCTCGCCGACATGGCGACGCAGTTGGAGGCCGCCCGACTTCTCACCTACCGCGCCGCCTGGCTGAAAGACAAGGGCTACCGTGTCACCCAGGACGCCTCGATGGCGAAACTGTTCGCCTCGGAAGCTGCCTCGAAAATCACCCACGCGGCGCTGCAAGTTTTCGGCGGCTACGGCTACTCGAAAGACTACCCCGTAGAGCGCTATTTTCGCGACGCTCGAGTCACCGAAATTTACGAAGGCACCTCGGAAATCCAGCGCACCGTCATCGCCCGACAGCTCTACCGCAACCGGAACCGCTGATGCGCACCTTCATCTACGACGTTTCAGGTGAGGCATTTCTGTACGTGACCGGCGCGGGCGTGCTGTACGACGCTTCAAACCGGCCCCTCGGGATGGTCCAGGACGAGCAGGTTGTGACGGCGGACGCTTCGCACGTCGGTTGGTTCGACGGCGCGTTTTTGTGGGACGCGGACGGTTACTTGCTCGGTTTTGTCAAAGGGGCAAAGGTTCAGGGAGGGCTCGAGCTGCCCAAAACAAGGCCGCTAGGGTTCAAGCCTCAGCCCACACCTTTTACCTTGCACCCGCTTCTCGTCCCGCGTGTCAAACCGAATCTCAACTGGCAGTGGTCGCCGCAGACCTCGGCAATTTTCAACAGAACAACTCTCAACAGAGCGACTTTCAGCAAAGGAGTAAAAGCGTGATAAGTTTCGACCTCAGCGACGAACAGAAGCAGATTCAGGCCCTGGCGCGGCAGTTTGCGCGCGAGGTCGTCATCCCCAACGCCGCGCAGTACGACCGCGACGAGAGTTTTCCCGCGGACATCGTCGCGCAGGCCCACGACCTCGGCCTGCTTAACGTCATCGTGCCCGAGGCGGTCGGCGGCCTCGGCCTTGGCATGATGGAAGAGGTCGTCATCGGCGAAGAACTCGGTTACGGCTGCATGGGCATCTACACGATTTTGATGGCTTCCGAACTCGGCATCACGCCCGTTTTGATTGCCGGGAACGACGAGCAAAAGAAGAGGTTTTTGGGGCCGCTGCTGGACGGTCCCAAGCTCGCCGCCTTCGGCCTGTCCGAAGCCGACAACGGCTCGGACGCCGGGGCGATGAAGACGCGGGCGGTGTTCGATGGCGACGAGGTCGTCCTGAACGGCGCGAAAATGTGGATTACCAACGGCGGCTTGGCCGACTTTACGGTGATTTTCGCATCGTTCGACCCCGAGCAGCGGCACCGCGGCACTTTAGCGGTGGTCGTCGAGAAAGACACGCCCGGTTTCTCGCACCAGAAAATTCACGGCAAGATGGGCCAGCGGGCCTCGTACACCGCCGAACTTGTCCTCGAGAACGTCCGCGTGCCCAAGGCCAACATCTTAGGCGAGCCCGGCGACGGCTTCAAAATCGCCATGAAAACCCTCGACAAAACGCGCATCCCCGTGGCGGCGGGCTCGGTCGGCGTGGCGCGGCGGGCGCTTCAAGAGTCGAGCAAGTACGCCGCCGAGCGCAAAGCCTTCGGCAAGCCCATCAATACCTTTCAGGCGATTCAGTTCAAGCTCGCCGACATGAAAATCAGCCTCGAGACCGCCCGCTGGCAGACCTACCACGCCGCCTGGCTCGTGGATTGCGGCCGACCCCACGCCGAAGCCGCGGCGATTGCCAAGTGCTACGCCTCGGACGTGGCGTTTGCCGCGGCGAACGAGGCGATTCACGTCCACGGCGGCTACGGCTACGTCAACGAGTTCCCGGTCGAAAAACTGCTGCGCGACGTCAAACTCAACCAGATTTACGAGGGCACCAACGAGATTCAGCGGTTGGTGATTGCTCGAGGCTTGACGAGTTAGCGACCTGATTCTGTGATAAACTGATTTTATGGAACGTGTCAATGTCACCCAAGCCGCGCGCAATTTCTCCGACCTGCTCAACCGGGTTTACTATCAGGGCATCAGTGTAGAGTTGGAGCGCAACAACAAAGTCATTGCCCGAATCGTGCCAGCGGAACCCACAGCTAAGTTACAGGCTAAGGATTTACCTGCCTTTTTGGCTTCTTTACCCAGTTTAGGCGACGATGCCGAGGCTTTCGCTCGAGATGTCTTGTCTATCGACGACCACTTTCTTCCTGAAGCGGACCCTTGGGAGGAGTAAAGCCGGTGGGCATCGTCTTGGATACAGATGTTTTTGTTCATGCCGAGCGGGGAAGTGTGCCGCCTGACTGGCAAGCCTACGCTGCCGCGCACGGAGCCATTTACTTGAGCGCCATTACCGTATCGGAACTGTTGGTGGGTGTCTACCGAGCCGATACGGGCGCGCGAAGCGCGAAGCGCTCTGTCGCAGTGGAATCGGTCTTAGCGGGTTTTGCCGTTCTCGACTTGACCACGGAAATTGCTCGGCTTCACGCACAACTTCTAGCCGACCTCATGGAACGAGGACAAAAAATAGGTGCCCACGACCTCATCATCGCGGCGACGGCGCTACGCTACGGTTTTCCGGTGTTGACCAGCAATCTAAAAGACTTTAGACGTGTTTCAGGTTTAGACGTTTTACCCTTTGAACTCTCGGAGGAAGAATGAAAATTATCTCAATTCTCAAACAAGTCCCCGACGCCGAAGCGCGAATACGCGCCACGCCGGAGGGTATCGACTTAGACAACGTCACCTTCGTCATCGACGGCATGGACGAGTACGGCGTCGAACAGGCGTTGCGCATCCGCGAAGGTGGCGAAGACGCCGAAATCGTCGCACTCGCCCTCGGGCCGCAGCGTTTCGAAGAGGCGATTCGCACCGCGCTGGCGATGGGGGCCGACCGCGCCGTTCACGTCGAAACAGACGAAGCCTTGGACGCCATCGCCCAGGCCAAAGTGTTGGCCGGAGTCATCCGCGACGAAGGAGCCGACCTCGTCTTCGTCGGCGGCAAGGAGGCCGACTGGGACAGCGCCGCGCTCGGTCCCGCCGTCGCGGAGGCCCTGGGCTGGCCGCACAGCGACTGGACGACGAAGCTCGAGCTTTCTTCCGACAAGGCCACGGTCACCCACGACGCCGACGACGGCTCCGAAACCCTCACCCTGCCGCTGCCGGCGGTCGTCACCACGCAGCAGGGTTTGAACGAGCCGCGCTACCCGACGCTGCCCAACATCATGAAGGCCAAACGCAAAGAGCTTAAAAAAATGACGCTCGAGGACGCCGGCGGCGCGGCGGCCAAGACGCAAACTGTCAAACAAACCATTCAAACCAAAGAACGACTGAACAAAATCGTCGGTGGCGACCCCGCCGACGCGGCCAAAGAACTCGTCCGCCTGTTGCACGAAGAAGCGAAAGCCATTTGAAGAGAGTCGTTCGTTACTCGTTTTTGGTTTTTAGTCTGGGCGAAGAACGAAAAACACTTTCTAAGGAGAACCATGATTTTATTCGTTGCAGAACACATGGACGGCAAACCTAAAAAAAGTGCGCTGGAACTCGCGACGGCGGCCAACACGCTCGCCGACGGGCTCGGGGGCGAACCGGTCGGCGTGGTGCTCGGCAGTGACGTGAGCGGCGTGGCGCAGGAACTCTCTAACCACGTCCCGAAAGTCGTCGCCGTCGAAGACGCGGCGCTGGCCCAAATGCGCGCCGAACCCTACGCGGCGGCGGTCGCAACGCTCGCCCAGGACTTGGGCGCGAAGGCCGTTTTGGTCAGCGCTTCGAAGTCCGGCTTGTCGTACAGCCCGCGGGTCGCGGTGCGCTTGGACGCGCCGCTGCTGGAAGACGTAACCTCGCTGAGTGTCGAAGACGGCACGGTCGTCGCCACGCGCTTTTCTTACCTGTCCCGCGTGACCGAAACGGTCAAGGCGCTCGGCACGCCGGTCGTCGTCAGCGTCAAGCCGAACGTCTTTCCCATTGCTGAAGGAAGCGCTGCGGGCTCGGTCGAGACGAAGTCAGTCACGATTCCCGAACAGGCGCAGCGCGTCACGGTGGGGGAGCGGGCGGCGGCGAAGAGCGGCCGCGTCGCGCTCGACGAGGCGAACATCGTTGTTACCGGCGGGCGCGGCGTCGGCGGGCCGGAGGCGTTCACCAACCTCATCGAACCCCTGGCCGATACCATGAACGCGGGTGTCGGCTCGACCAGGGCGGTCGTCGACGCGGGCTGGCGGCCCTACGGCGAGCAGGTCGGGCAGACCGGTAAAACGGTGTCGCCGGACGTTTACTTCGCGCTGGGCGTCTCGGGTGCGGTGCAGCACCTCTCGGGCATGAACCGCTCGAAAATCATCGTCGCCATCAACAAAGACGCCGACGCACCCATCTTCAAAGTAGCGGACTACGGCGTCGTAGGCGACGTGAACACGGTCGTTCCGGCGCTCACAGACGCGTTGCAAGCGCAGAAGGGGTAGGCAAACCCCGGTTCGTAGGGGCGGGTTTCAAACCGCCCCTGAGTTTTGGTTTGTAGCGCAGGATGTACACATCCTCGACTTCTCAACCCTCGTGTTAGCATCAAGGTTTGGAGGCATTATGGCAAGAACCTACAGCCACCTTATCGGCGGCAAGGAAGTCACGAGCGAAGCGACTTTCGAGTCCAAAAACTCTTCGAACCTCGCCGACGTCGTCGGGGTGTTTCCAGAAGCGACCCAAGAACAGGTCCGTGAGGCTTGCAAGGTCGCGCAAGACGCGTTCAAAACCTGGTCGAAAACACCCGCCCCGGTGCGCGGCGAAGTCATAGGCAACATCGGCGTGGCCATCGCCCGCGAAAAAGAAGCCTTGAGCCGCCTCGTCACCCGCGAGATGGGCAAGACCTTGAAAGAGGCCAGGGGCGACGTGCAAGAGGCCATCGACACCTGCCACTTTTTCCAGAGCGAGGGCCGCCGCTTGTACGGGCAAACCGTGCCCTCCGAAATGCCGAACAAGGAATTGATGACCTACCGCCGCCCGCTGGGGGTCGTCGGCATCGTCACGGCGGGCAACTTTCCGGTGGCGGTACCGAGCTGGAAGATTATCCCCGCGCTGCTGACGGGTAACACAATCGTCTGGAAACCGTCGGAAGACTCGCCCGCGTGCTCGTATGCGCTCGCTAAGTTGATGATGGAAGCGGGCGTTCCCGCAGGTGTCCTGAACGTCGTCTTCGGCGGCGGGGCGGGCGCGGCGGGCGAATACATGGTCGAGATGATGGACGAAGGTCTCGTCGACAAGTTCGCGTTTACCGGCTCGACCAAAGTCGGGCGCAAAATCGGTGAAATCGCCGGGCGCAACCTGACCCACCCGACCCTCGAACTCGGCGGCAAAAACCCGCTCGTCGTGATGCGCGACGCCGACCTGGACAACGCCGTGTCGGGCGCGCTCTGGGCGAGTTTCGGCACCGGCGGCCAGCGCTGCACCTCGGCGGGCAACTTAATCGTGGACGCGCCCGTTTACGACGCGTTCAAGGAGCAGTTTTTGGCGGCCGCCAAAAACGTCAAAATCGGCGACCCCAACAAGCACGACGACGTGCTCTACGGCCCCTTCATCAACGAGCGCTTCTTCAAGTCCTGGCTCGAGCACTACGACTGGGGCCGCGCCGACGGGGCGACCCTCCTCTACGGCGACGGGCGCATCACCGAAGAAAGTAAGCCCGACGGCTTCGTCGGCGACCCCGCCGCGGCCTTTTACGGCTGGCCGACGATTTGGGAAGGCGTCGAACCCGGCATGAAGCAGTTTCAAACCGAGGTCTTCGGCCCGACCATCAACCTCGTCAAAGTGGACGGCATCGAGGAAGCTCTTTCTACCGCCAACGCCGTGGACTACGGCCTGTCGAGCGCGATTTACACCAACAACCGCGAGTGGGCCTACGCCTTCAAGGACAACATCCAGGCGGGCATGACCTCCATCAACAACTCGACCACCGGGGCCGAGGCGCACATGCCGTTCGGCGGTGTAAAGGGTTCGGGCAACGGCACGCGCGAGTCGGGCATCTGGGTCATCGACAACTACACCTACTGGCACGGCGTCAACGACGACGTGTCGGGCAAGCTGCAACTGGCGCAGATGGAAACGGCGTACCTGGAGCCTGCCGCAGAGGTGAGCGTCACCGAAATGTTTGGGTAGGGGCTCGAGCGGGGCGGGTTTGGACTCGCCCCTGCTACTTTTGAAGGTTTCGAGCGTCTCGAGCGGGCGGCTAAACTCAAAAGGAGGTCGCTATGAAACCTGTGGTTGTTTTGAGCGCCGTCATGGTCGGCGCGCTGGCCGCGATTCCGGCAACGCTGTGGTACCTGGTGAAGGTCAAAAAGCTGAACCGCCCGAGGTAACAGGTATTCTTAAGTTGGGAGTGACGGGTCGAACCCTTACCTTCCCCCTGCAATATCGAGAAACGCACCCGTCGAGTAGGAGGCTTGCTCGGAGGCGAGCCACAGAATCGCGTTGGCGACTTCTTCGGCGGAACCAGCGCGCTGTAAAGGGATGCGGTTTTTGACGCGCTCAAGGCGGTCGGGTTCCCCTCCAGAAGCGTGAATATCCGTCGAAATGAAACCCGGCCTCACGGTGTTGACCCTTATGCCTTCAGCGGCGACCTCTTGAGAAAGACCAATGGAAAAAGTGTCTATAGCTCCTTTTGAAGCGGCGTAGTCGACATATTCTCCCGCAGAGCCCAAGCGGGAAGCTGCCGAAGACACGTTAACGATAGCGCCGCCCTCGCCCCCATGTTTTGTCGACATCCTGAGAATGGCTTCTCGAGCACAAAGAATGGTGCCGATGACGTTGACGTTGAAAATGCGCCTCAACCTTTCAGCCTGAACGTTTTCGACGCGCGTTTGTGGCTCGAGAATGCCGGCGTTGTTGACAAGGATGGACAGGCGACCTAGCTCGCTGTCTACCGTTTGAAATAGCTTTTGGATTTGACCTTCGTCAGCAATATCAGCTTGAACAGCGATGGCTCTGCGCTCGAGGCTATGGATAGCACGCACTACTTTATCTGCTGCATCTTTGTTTTGCTTGTAGGAAAAACACACGTCGTAGCCTTGCCGTGCAGCGAGAAGTGCTGTCGCTGCTCCAATACCGCGGCTGCCGCCCGTAATAAGAATGATTCCAGCCATAAAACCTTTCAGTCACATGGAAGCCGTCGCCCACCGCTTCGCCCTGTCGATAAGCGCGTCTTTGTAACGCGGCCAGTCGTGCAGGGTGGCGGGGTCGAAGTCCGCGCCGTTGGGCCAGACGAGGGTATGCACTTCGGGGTCGACGGCGACCTGGTTGAACAGGTTCAGGTCACGAAGAGGTCTGTATAGCTCGCCCTCGAGTACACTCTCGAATGCGATAACCTGTTCACTGCCGTCGTCGAAAGTGATACGCAAAGTGTAGGGTTTTAGAATTTCCACTTCGGTGACTCGGTAAATAGGATGTTCCATAACCCTCCTTCAACGCAATGGTTCGATTTTATTTGCAAACGGCCGGTTTGCAGCTTTTTCCAGTTGTTCAATAATTCTTCTTTGTGAAGTTCAGCCCAAGCTTCTACCAAACGGCGTTGACGCTGAGGTAAAGCACCCGCAATAATTTCGACATTGTCTACGCCCACTACAACCACCTCGCTTCCGTAATAGGCGTGAAAGTGAGGTCGGTGGTGAGGTTCACCCAGTTCGGCGTACATGCGTATGATAATCCCATAAAAACGCGCTATTTCCGGCATCTCTCAGTATAGACGCCAACCTCATTTCTGCCGGTCACACAAGCCTGACACACAACGCCTTACACTGTACCCATGAGTGACATCGTCAGACAAAAAACCGTAACCTGCTGGGTCGGCGGCGTACCTGTCGGCGCAGGGCACCCAATCGTCGTGCAGTCCATGACCAACACCGACACCGCCGACGCGCGCGGGACGGCCACGCAGGTAGCGCAACTCGCGCGGGCCGGGAGCGAAATCGTCCGCATCACTGTGAACAACAAAGAAGCGGCGAGGGCCGTCCCCGAAATCAAACAGCGTATCAATGACATGGGCTATGGGGTGCCGCTCGTCGGGGACTTTCATTACAACGGCCACCTGCTGCTGACCGAGTTCCCCGACGCTGCCGCGGCCCTCGACAAGTACCGCATCAACCCCGGCAACGTGGGCGCGGGCAAGCATCACGACAAAAACTTTTTGACGATGATAGAGGTTGCCAAAGAACACGACAAGCCGGTGCGCATCGGGGTGAACTGGGGCTCGCTCGACCAAACCCTGCTCACGAAACTGATGGACGAAAACGCGCGGTCTGCTCATCCCGCAGAGGCGGGCGACGTGACCATCGAAGCGATGCTCCAGTCCGCGCTGCTGTCCGCCGAACTCGCCGAGGAGCACGGGTTGGGCCACGACAAAATCATCCTCAGCGCCAAGGTTTCGCGGGTGCGCGACCTGTGGGACGTGTACCGCCTGCTGTCGCAACGCTGCGACTATCCCCTTCACCTCGGGCTGACCGAGGCGGGCATGGGGGTAAAGGGTGCGGTCTCGAGCACGGCGGGCTTGAGCGTGCTGTTGGCCGAGGGCATCGGCGACACGATTCGCGTTTCTTTGACCCCCGACCCCGGCGCGCCGCGCGACAAAGAGGTGGAAATCGCCCAGGAAATTTTGGCGGCGCTGGACTTGCGCCGCTTCGCGCCGACGGTGACGGCTTGCCCCGGCTGCGGCCGCACCACCAGCACGCTGTTTCAGGAGATGGCGCGCGACATCCAGGCCTACCTCAAGGCGCAGATGCCCCTGTGGCAAGAAACGCACCCCGGCGTCGAAAACCTCAACGTGGCGGTGATGGGCTGCGTGGTGAACGGGCCCGGCGAGTCTAAGCACGCCGACATCGGCATCTCGCTGCCCGGCTCCGGCGAAGACCCCAAAGCCCCCGTCTACCGCGACGGCAAGTTCGTCACCACGCTGCAAGGCCCGACAATCGTCGCGGACTTTAATAAAATGTTGGACGAGTACGTCGAAAGTCGCTATGGGACGGCGGCGGCCTCGAGTTAGCTAGCCATCAGGTTGATAACAAAAGCTGGAAAGCGTGGTCAGTTATGCCCCAACGCCTCTTCGAGTTAAACTGAACGCGATGAAGCTGAATCACCTCAACCTCACAGTCAGCGATGTAGCCGAAACTCGAGCTTTTTTAGAAAGGTACTTCGGGCTGCGCAGTCTTGAAGGCGTAGAAAGCGATGAAAGTTTTGATGTGATGTTTGACGACGCAAATTTGGTGCTCACGCTGATGAAGGTTGGGGAAACGGCGGTCAACTATCCGGCAAGTTTTCACATCGGCTTTATTCAGGGAAGTGAGGAAAAGGTCAACGAGCTTCACCGGCAACTCAAGGGTGACGGTTACGACGTGAAACCGCCTCGCCGTTTTCACGGTTCGTGGACATTTTATTGTAAAGCACCAGGCGGGTTTAGCGTCGAGGTTCTTTGTTAGCCTCGGTGTGCTGCTACGGCTGAACGGGCTCTTTTCGCCAGCCGATTGCTCACGTGCCTACGAAGTCTTTTGGGGGATTTGTGTTAGCTTAGGCCATGACCCCGTCGCAAAAAGGCTCGTCGGGAGGGTACTTGACCGCCGAGGACGCCATTCTGTATTGCAACGCACTCACCAAGGCGCACTCGAGCACCTTTTACTTGGGTTCGCGGCTGTTCGCGCCGCAGGAGCGGCGGGCGGTGAGCGTGGTCTACGCGGTCTGCCGCAGCGGCGACGACGCGGTGGACGAAGCGCCCACGCGTGAGGTCGGGCGGCGGCGTTTGGACGCCTGGTGGAGCCATGTGGAACGCGCTTACGACGGCGTCATCGACATCGGCCAGCCTTTGGAAGTCGGGCTGAGGTGGGTGTTGGAAACCTACGAACTACCCAAAAGTGCGCTGGAAGAGCTTTATTTGGGCCTCGAGTCCGACCTGAGCGAGCAGAATTTCGAGACCCTCGAAGACCTGATGCTCTACTGCCGCCGCGTGGCCGGGGTGGTGGGCCTGCTCGTCGCGCCGATTGCGGGTTATGCGGGCGGGGAAGAAACCCTTTCGTACGCCGTCGCACTCGGCCAGGCGATGCAGCTCACCAACATCTTGCGCGACGTGGGCGAGGACTTGGAGCGGGGGCGCTGTTACTTGCCCGTAGAGCTGCTCGACGAGCACGGCGTGAGTCACAAAAGTTTGCAAGACGGCGTGGTGACTGAGAGTTATATCGCTTTGTTGGAAGAGCTGTCCCACCTGACGCACCGCCTGTACCGCCTCGGTTGGCGAGGGATTCCGTGTTTGAACGGCGTCGCCAAGACGGCGGTCGGGGTGGCGGCCCTGAGCTACGAAGGTATTCTGCACAAACTGCGCCAGAACCGCTACGACAACCTGACCCGGCGTGCCCACCTGCGCGCTTTTGAACGCATCGCGCTGATTCCCAAAGCGGTTTATTCGGTTTATACGCTTTGAGGACGCGCTCCGCGTAGACGTTGGCTGCGTTGAGGAAGTACCGGGTGAAAAGTAAAAAGTGAAAGTCACAAGCTTTTTTCTGCTTTCCTGCTCCGCTAAAGAACAGCACATGAGCTGAAAAGTCTCTCGACCCATTACAATTCCCCCCACCTGCCCCGCGGTACGATATTCATCTATGCCGCAACCCGCCCGCCCGGACTTCGACGTCATCACCATCGGCTCGGGCCACAACGCGCTCATCACGAGCGCTTACCTGGCCCAAGCGGGTTACAAGGTGGGCGTGTTCGAGCGGCGTGAGCTGGCGGGCGGCGCGGTCTCGACGACGGAAATCGTGCCGGGCTACCGGTTCGACTTGGGCGGCAGCGCCCACATCCTCATCCGTCTGACGCCCATCGTCGAAGAGTTGGGGTTGGAGCGGTACGGCCTCGAGTACCTCGACATCGACCCGCTCTTTTTTGCGCCTTTTGAAGACGGCGACACGCTTTTTATCCACCGTGACGCTGGGAAAACGGTCGACGAGCTGGAAAACAAGTTCCCCGGCGAGGGCGAGGCCTACGCGCGCTTTTTGAACGACTGGCGACCGTTTGCAAGGGTCGTCAAAGAAATATTCCTGAGCACGCCGAGCCCTTATAATCTCGGCAAAAAGATGCTGTTCGGCAGAGCCGTCGAGGGCGACTGGAAGCGTGCCCTGCCGATGATTTTGTCGCCCTACGGCGAACTCGTCGACCGTTATTTTAAAGAAGAAAAAGTCAAGACGCCGCTGGTCTGGATGGCCGCGCAGTCGGGGCCGCCGCCGACCGAGCCCCTGACCGCGCCCTTTTTGCTGTGGCACCCGCTCTACCACGAGGGCGGCATGGCGCGGCCCCGCGGCGGCTCGGGCATGTTGACGCAAGCGCTGGTGAGGCACATCGAGGCGCACGGCGGCGAGGTGTTTTTGAACGCGCCGGTTGAAGAGATTTTGCTCGAGGGCGCGCGGGTAGTGGGGGTGCGGGTAGACCCCCCCGCTCTTACGAGCGGCCCCCCTGAAAGGGGGGCCCAGGGGAGCACGCGACCCAACCCCCCTTCTAGGGGGGTCTACACCGCGAACCGCGTCGTAGCGGGCTGCCACGCGCTCGAGACCTTTCAAAAGTTGTTGCCTTTAGAACACCGCCCCGCCAACAGCCAAAAGATGCGCGTCGGCAACGGCTTCGGCGCGATTGTCCGGCTGGCGCTGAGCGAGCCCATCCGCTACAAGGCGCACCCTGGCGACGCGGCGCGGCGCGCGCTGCAACTGTTGTGCCGCGACCGGGCGCAACTGAGCGCGGCCTACGGCGACTACCTGCGCGGCGAACCCGCCCACGACCCGCCCATCGTGGCGATGAGTTTCAGCGCCGTGGACGACACGCTCGCGCCGCCGGGCGGCGAGGTGCTGTGGCTGTGGGCGCAGTATTATCCTTACGAACTCAAAACCGGGCTGCACTGGGACGACATCGGTGAGGCGGTCGCCGACTCGATTATCGACGCGTTCGAGTGCTACGCGCCGGGCACAAAGGAAAAGATTGTGGGCCGGTTGTTTCAGCATCCGCTGTGGTTAGAGCGCAACTTAGGCCTGTACCGTGGAAACGTGATGCACTTGGAGATGAGCCTGGACCAGATGTTCGCGCTGCGCCCCTTTCTGGGTATGGCCGAGTACCGCACGCATCTCAAGGGTTTGTACCTTACCGGGGCGAGCACGCATCCGGGCGGCGGAATTATGGGCGCGTCGGGGCGGAACGCGGCGCGAACTGTGCTGGGCGATCTCGAACGTAAAAAATTATGGCAAGGGCGGGCGTCGTGACTTACTGGGAGTTTCACCTCGTCTTTACGCTGCCGGTGGTCGTTTTGCTCGGGTTGCTGACTTGGCGCGATGTGCGGGCGGGCCAAAAACTCGGCGGTTCCTTGGGACACGGTTCTTCAAGACACAGCACGCGCTTCGCGGCTTGGGCGGTGGTCGCGCACGTCGTCATCGCGCTTCTTTACACGACGCCCTGGGACAACTACCTCATCTACAGCGGCGTCTGGGGCTACTCGCCGGGGCGGGTGCTGTTCGCCGTCGGCTACGTGCCGTTCGAGGAGTACCTGTTTTTCGTCATTCAGACCGTCATCGCCGGGCTGTTTTTTTACCTGCTGGCTCGGCGCTTGGCCGCGCCGCCGACCACGTTCAGCCCGATACAGCGGTCGCGCATCCGCTTCGTCGGGAGTTTGCTGGTTTTGGGATTGGCCGCGCTCGGCGTGGTTGCCCTGGCAACCGACCGGGGCACTTACCTGGGCCTGATTTTGGTGTGGGGAACGCCGGTTTTGGCGCTCCAGTGGGGCTACGGGGGCGACTTTATTTTGGAGCGTTGGCGCTTGCTGCTGCCCGCTGTTTTCATCCCGACCGTGTACTTGTGGGTGGCCGACCGCATCGCGATTGGGCTCGAGATTTGGTGGATAAGCCCCGAATTGTCGACCGGTTTCAAGATGTTGGGTTTACCCATCGAAGAGGCGCTGTTTTTTCTGATGACGAACCTGTTCGTGCTGTTCGGCCTGAGCTTGGCGCTGCACCCTGAGTCCGTGACCCGTTACGAGCGGCTGCGCGGGCTGGTGAAGCTCGAGCCCTGGCAAGTACTACTCGGTTTGTGGGCTTTGAGCATGATTCCGACGCCGCTGGTGCCGGGGGCGTTTCCGGTGTTCGCTTACCTCAGCACCTCGCTGTTGGCGCTGGGCTTGCTCGGCTACGCGCTGCAGCGTTACGGAACGAGCGCGTGGTTGCTGTTCGGGCTCGCCTTCGGGTTCGGGCTGGCGGTCGAGTATGTGGGCGAGACGACCGGCCTCCCTTTCGGCATTTACCGCTACACCGCGCCGGGGCCGAGCCTGCTCGGGGTGCCGCTGCTGGTTCCCTTGGGTTGGTGGGCGTTCACCCTCATCGCCCTGTCCATTGCGCCGCCGGGCCGCAAGCTGTTGTTGGCTCCCTTAGCGATGGTCGCCTGGGACTTAGGTCTCGACCCGCTCATGGTGAGCAAGGGCTTTTGGTCGTTCGATGGGGGCGGGTTTTACTACGGCGTGCCGGTGATGAACTTCGTCGGTTGGTACGCGGCGGGGTTCGTGCTGGTGTGGCTGCTGCTGCGGCTCGAGCCCCGCTTGCGACGGGCCGACAGCTTTGAACTGCGCCTCGTGTTCACCGTGCAGGCCTTTTTGATCAGCGTCGGTTTGGTGTTTTTCGGCTTGCCCGTCGCCGGACTCGTCACCTTTGTGGCGATGGGCGCGTTCGCGCTGCCGCCGCTGCTGCGCGCGCGGCTCGAGGGCCGCCTCGTCACCACGAAATGAGTTACCCGGCTCACCTGCGGGCTTTGGTGACGAGCGAACTGGAGGTGTGGATTTCGCGCGCGCTGCCCTGGATGGTCAACCGCAGTCTGCGCACCGGTTTGCACGGCATCTGGGCCAAAGGTGACTGGGCGGGCTTGCCCGCGGGTCCCTACATCCTCGCCGCGAACCACCACTCCTGGTGGGACCTGTACCTCGTGTGGCGCTTGCGCGACAAGTTACAGCGAACCATGATCGGGTTCATGGACGAGGAGACGCTCGCCAAGTTTCGCTTTTTTCGGCTTCAGGGGGTCGTTTCCCGCACCGAGGTACGCCTCGCCCTGCGGCGTTTGACCCGCGGCGACGTGCTGCAGATTTTTCCCGAAGGCGAGTTGCGCCAGGCGGGGGGGGTGAAAAAGCTCGAGCCGGGGCTCTCTTTTTTGGCGCGCCACGCCGGGGTGCCCGTCTACCCGCTCGCGCTTCGCGTCGTGATGCGCGGCGCGGAGCGGCCCGAGGCGTTCGTCGTGCTGGGGGAGAGGCTGAACGGTGATGATTTACTGGCACGGTTCAAAGTTGCCATCAATCTTTTGTTGTCCGACCTGGATGGTTTAGTTGCCGATTCGAATCCTGAAACACCACTGGAGGGTTTCAAAGCTTGGACCACACCTACTCAACGTTTCGACGAACGCCTGGCGTGGTTGAAAAAGGTGTGGCCGTGACCCTGCTGCTCGTGGTCGCTGCACTGTTCGTCGGGATGCAACTGGTAACGTTGCTCGTCAACTTACGGATGTTTCCGGTGCTCGACGCTTTCACGAATGAGGGGCTCGAGCCCGCGTTCGAGCGCGTCTCCATCCTGATTCCGGCGCGGAACGAGGCTTTGAACCTGCCCCAGACGCTGCCGCGTGTCCTGGCGCAAGAGGCGCATGAGGTCATCGTCTTGAACGACCAGTCCACCGACGCGACCCGTGAGGTTCTGGCGGGATTTGCAGCGAATAGCCCGCACCTCAAAGTTTTGGAAGGCGCAGCGTTGCCGAGCGGCTGGAGCGGCAAAAACTGGGCTTGCCACCAGCTTGTGCAAGCGGCCACGGGCGACGTGCTCGTGTTTACCGACGCGGACGTGTGCTGGGAAGAGGACACGTTGGGGGCGCTTCTGAACTTCAAACGTCAAGAAAACGCCGAGTACGTCAGCGTGTGGCCGCGCCAAATCACCCAAACCCTCGCCGAACGTGTAACGGTGCCGGTCATCGACCTCGTCTTGCTCGGCGCGCTGCCGTACTGGGGGGTGCGGCACCTACCCTTTGCGGCGTTTTCGGCCGGGAACGGGCAGCTTATGTTGTTTACGCGAGCCGCGTACCGCACCGTCGGCGGCCACGCGGCGTTCAAAGGCGAAGTGCTCGAGGACGTGCGCATGGGCCAGGCGGCCAAGGGGGCGGGGGCCAAAACGGCGCTCGCGCTCGGCGGGCGGGCCGTCGCCACGCGGATGTACCGCTCGCAAAAAGAACTGCTCAACGGCTTCAGCAAAAACATCCTCGCCGCCGCCTCGAACAGCAAGGTGGCGCTCGTCGTCCTGAGCCTGTTGAGCACGCTCGTTTACAGCCTCGCTTGGCCGCTCGGCTTTGTCAACCCGTGGTGGTTCGCGGTGGGCGCGGCGGGGTTGCTGCAACGCGGCTTGACCGCTTATAAAACACGTCGAAGTCCGCTCGAGGCCCTGCTCCAACCCTTCATGGCCTACTCGCTGCTGCAAATCGTCTACCGCGCGCTGCGGCGCGGCGGGGGCTACGTGTGGAAGGGCCGCGAGTACGGTCCGGGGCGCGCGTGAGCCCGCCTGGCACGGCGCTCGTTTTGGGCGGCGGCTTCGCGGGCTTGGCGGCGGCGATTCACCTGGCGCTGGCAGGCTGCGAGGTAACGCTGCTCGAGCAAGCCCCAGGTTTGGGCGGCAAGGCGGGTGAGGTTCGTGAAAACGGCTACCGCTTCGACACCGGCCCGAGCGTGTTCACCCTGCCGCACGTCGTCGCAGACCTATTTGCCGCCGCGGGCGAGGATGTGCCCTTTGAGTTGAGGCCGCTCGAGCCCCTGTGCCGCTACCTCTACCCCTCGGGCCGGGTCTGGGACGTCTATCAAGACATCGAAAAAACAACCGCGCAACTCTCAAGAAAAGAGGCCGAGACCTACCGCGCCCTCCTTACCGCGGCGCGCGGGCTGTTCGAGGCGTCCGCGCCGGTGTTCGTTTACGGAGAGAGTCCGTCGCTCCTGGACATGGCGCGCTACGGGCTGCGGCACGGCCTGGCGGCGCGGCCGTTCAAAACGCTCGAGGGTCTTGTCGACGCCTACGACGCGCCGCCCGACCTCAAACAGTTTTTCCTGCGCTTCGCGACTTACTTCGGGGCCGACCCCTACCGCGCCCCGGCGGTGCTCCACAACATCGCCTGGGTCGAACTCGGGCTCGGGGTGAGCTACCCGGCAGGCGGGATTCACGCGGTCGTGGCAGGACTCGGAGCGTTGGCGACGCGGCTCGGCGTGAAAGTTTGTACGGGTGTGAGGGTGGAACGGCTCGAGGCTCGAAACAATCTTCTCGACACGGTTTACACCAGCGCGGGCGCGTTTCAGGGCGACGTGGTCGTGTCGTCGCTGGACATCGTCCGCACGCACCAGCTTTTGGGCAAAACGACGCGCTTGGGGCGGCTCGAGCCCTCGCTGTCCGGCTTCGTCATGCTCTTGGGCGTGACGGGGGCGACGCCCGGCTTGGCGCACCACAGCGTCAGTTTTTCGGGCGATTACCCGGCCGAGTTTCGCGCCCTGCGGGAAGGCCGCTTTATTGACGACCCGACGCTTTACCTTTACGTCAGCAGCAAACTGCAATCCCAGGACGCGCCGAGGGGCGGCGAAAACCTGTTCGTCATGGCGAACGCGCCCGCGCTTTCTCCGGGTAAAACGTTGGACGAAGATTGTTATGCGGAACATCTTTCGGAGGTGCTCGAGCGGCGCGGCTTTGGCGTCAGGGACCGGCTCGTCGTGCGGCACACGCTCGGGCCGCGGCACCTCGCGGGACTCGCGCACCGCGGCAGCATCTACGGCGCGGCTACCCACTCGCTGCTGCGCGCCCTGCGCCCCGGCCCGCGCGTCAAGGGCGTCAACAACCTCGTCCTGGCCGGGGGCAGCGTGCATCCGGGTGGCGGTATCCCGCTGGCGCTGCTGTCGGGGAAAAATGCGGCGCGACTGGCGCTGCAGTTGCCGCGCTGACCCCCTGCGGCGTTCCGTCAGCGAGTCTGAGGGTACACTGTAAAGGCGGTTCGACGCGCCGCCGAAGGAGGGTCATGCTCACTACGAAACCACCAACGAACGCCAACCAACCTGCCGAGGACTCGAGACCTGTCCGGAGGCCGTCCGCCCGATGCTAGAGCTTTTCAAACAAACTTTCAAAGAGTGGCAAGAGGACAAGGTGCCGGTGCTCGCCTCTTCGCTCGCCTACTACACCATCTTTTCGCTCGCGCCGCTGCTCATCATCGTCATCGGCGTGTTGAGTCTGTTTTTTGGACAAGGCCAAGCGCAAGAGCAACTCGTCTCGCAACTTCAAGGTTTGTTCGGCGCTGACGTTGCCGACACCATCCGCACGATGATCGAGGAGCGGCAGCAGTCCGGCGGCAACCTGCTCGCGACCGTCGTCGGCTTTCTCATTTTGCTCGTCGGCGCGACCGGCGTGTTCGTCCAGCTGCAAAACGCGCTCAACGAGATTTGGGAGGTCGAGCCCGACCCGGAGGCCAGCGGGATTTGGCACCTCGTCCGGGTGCGGCTGCTGTCGCTCGGCATGGTCCTGGTCATCGGCTTTTTGCTGCTCGTCTCGCTCGTCTTAAGCGCCGCCCTGGCCGCCCTCGGCGGGGCGCTCAGCGGCGCGCTGCCCGGGGCCGAACTGCTGTGGCAAATCCTCAACTTCGTCGTCTCACTGGGGGTCATCTCGGCCGTGTTCGCGCTCATGTTCAAGTTCGTCCCGGACGCGCAAGTGAGGTGGCGCGACGTGTGGATAGGCGGCGCGGTGACGGGCTTGCTGTTCGTCGTCGGCAAGTTTTTGATCGGGCTTTACCTGGGCAACAGCGGCGTCGCTTCGGCTTACGGGGCGGCGGGTTCACTGATCGTGTTGCTGCTCTGGGTTTTTTATTCGGCGCAGATTGTCCTGTTCGGCGGCGAGTTCACCCAAGTTTACGCCAAGCGCTACGGTGGCGGCGTCGAGCCCGACGAACACGCGGTGCGGCAAGAGACGTAGAAACCAAGCCGGTCTTTCTGCGGGTGGGTTGCGCCGCTCGTTGAAAGCTGCGCGACCGGCGTTGTGTTTACGTGCTGTTTGTGCTTGGTGTATTCGTGCTTGGTGTAGGAGTGAATTTTTAAGCTGAAAGGTCAAGCTTTTATTTTCCTACCTCCTGCGTGAGACTTTGCTTACACTCGCACTGTTCGGCGCAAATCTTCACAGGCCGCCCTTTGAGCGGGCCCTATGCTGCCCGTATGAGACGGGTGTTCCTAGCGATTTTACTGCTCTTGAGCAGCTGCAGCGCGCCCGGGTCCGAGAGCGTCACCACCAAGGTCACGCCGACGACCCTCAGTTTCACCAGCCGCGCGCGCAGTACCGTGATGACCTTGAAGAACAATTCGGAAGGGTCGCCGGTCACGTTTACGCTCGCCGCGAGCACGCCCCGCATCAGGCTCGAGCCCGCCAAGGGCAGCTTGGCACCCGGCCAGACCGCCTATGTCAACGTGAGTTTCGCCTACAAGGGCCTGAGCAAGGGCCAACTCCTCAACGAAACCCTGACCCTGAGCACGCAGTCCGAGGTGACCGGCTCCGTCACCAAAACCGTCCCGCTCGTGTTCGAGATGACCGTCGGCGGGCTCGACGCTTGCGGCGGGCAGCGCTCTGGCTCGAGCGTCGCGGCCGGCCCGAGAAGCGCCCAGCCGTCGGGCCTGCCCTACGCGCCCGGCGAACTGCTGGTTCAGTACCGGCCCGGCCTGAGCGTGCAGGGTGACGCGACTGCGTTGCGCAGCGTGGCTTTGGGCGTCGCGCGGGACTATGGTCTGGAGGTGCAGGGTGCGCCCAGCCCGAGCCGCCCGACCCTCGTCACCGTGCCGGAGGGCGAGGCTGAGTCACAGGGTGAGACTTTACTCGAGCTTGCCGCACGCCTGGCGCGCGACCCGCGCGTCGCCTACGCCGAACCCAACTATTATTTAGAGCTTTTGGGGCTGCCGGACGACCCCTTTGTAAACGACCAGTGGAACCTGTTGGAGTTCGGTCTGCCCGAAGCCTGGGCCGTCGAGACCGGCACCGGCAAGGTCACTATCGCCGTCATCGACAGCGGTGTTTACGGCAAACACGAGGACTTGAGCGGCAAACTCTACCCCGGTTGCGACTTTTACGACGGCGACAGCGACGCCGCCCCGGGTTTGGACAGCGGCTTCGAGGCCGGGCACGGCACGCACGTCGCGGGAATCGCCGCGGCGCTCGGCAACAACGCTCTCGGCGTGGCGGGCGTCGCTTACGGGGGCGGCGTCAGGCTGCTGCCGGTCAAAGTGTTCGACGACGTGGGCACCGTCGGAACGGTCGACGAACTGTTGGACGGCCTTTTGTGGGCGGCGGGCATCCCGTTGGAAGGTGTCGCGACCAACCCGCACCCGGCCGACATCATCAACATGAGCCTCGGCATCGACACCGCCAAACTCTCGGGCGGCGTTTTGCAGTCCATCGACGAGGTGACGAAGCGCGTGCTCGAGCGGGGCGTCGTCATGTTTGCCGCCAGCGGCAACAACGGCTTTGGAGACCGCATTTTCGCGCCCGCCAGTTCGCCTTCGGTTTACGCGGTCGGCTCGGTTGACGGGGGGCGGGGCCGCTCGGCGTTCTCGAACTACGCGTTGACCGGCGCGACGGTCGACTTTATGGCCCCGGGCGGCGAGAACCCGGGGGGCGAATGTTTTTCCGTCCTGAGCACGTTCCCCCTGAACGACTACGTGTGTCAGTCGGGCACGTCGATGGCGTCTCCGTTCGTGGCCGGGGTGGCCGCCCTGCTGCTGAGTCGCCACCCGGACCTGAGCCCGGCGCAGCTCAAGGCCAGACTTGCCGAGTCGGCCTTTTTCGACCCTGCCTACATGAACCCTAAAGAGTACGGCCACGGCGTCGTCTGCGCCGACAAGGCTTTAGGCGCGCCGACGCGCTGCGGTCGCTGAGGTTTTTAAGGTAAACCTCGACCGAGAACTGGCTCGGTCGAGCTTGGTCGCGCCGTTCCGAACGTGGCGACCAAGCTCTGCGGCGTACCGCAAAAGGGTTCTTCGCACTTCCGAGGTCGGGACAAGCCCGGTTGCTCGACGGCTTTCTCGCTCGAGCGCCGCTTCCACGACTTGCGCGCTTACGTGAAAAGCTGACACCTGTCACCCTCTCAACCTGACGGTTGTGCGTACCGGACCGGTGAGCGAACGCGGCATACTCCTGGTAGGAGGCGACGATGAGCCTGTCAGGGATGAACCTATCAAGTACGACCCCGTCAAATACGACCCCATCAAATACGACCCCGGCGACGACACATTCGCGGCCTGCGGTTTCAGCAACCCCGACCCTGGCGGCGACGGTGGCCGAACTCCGCGGTGTAAGCAAAAATTACGGCGCGGTTCGAGCCCTCGACGACGTCAGTCTGGCGATTCACGCGGGCGAGGTCGTCGCCCTGCTCGGCCCGAACGGGGCGGGCAAAACGACCGCGGTGAGTTTGCTGCTCGGCCTGCTGCGCCCCACGGCGGGCACGGTGCGGCTGTTCGGGGAAAACCCGAAAGAGGCGGCGAACCGCGTAAAAGTCGGCGCGATGCTGCAAATCTCGGGCGTGCCCGAGACGCTGAAGGTCAAAGAGCACCTCGACCTGTTCCGCAGTTACTACCCCAACCCGCTCGGCGCTGCGGACGTTTTAGAGCTGGCCGGGCTCGCCGAGGTCGCCGACCGGCCCTACGGCAAGCTCTCGGGCGGGCAGCAGCAGCGGCTTCACTTAGCGCTGGCCCTTTGCGGCAACCCCGACCTCGTCTTCTTGGACGAGCCCACCACCGGCCTCGACGTGGGTTCACGGCGCGCTCTCTGGGAAACCATCCGCGGCTTCGTCCAGGGCGGGCGCACGGTCGTTTTGACGACGCACTATCTGGAAGAGGCCGACGCCCTCGCCGACCGCGTCGTCGTCGTCGACCACGGCCGAATTATCGCCGAGGGTACGCCGAGCGCCATCAAAGCCCAAACGGCGGGCCGCAAAATCCGCGCGGTGACGCGTTTGAGCGCTGCGTTCGTCGAAAACTTGCCGGGCGTGACCTCGGTGCGGCGTGACGGCGCTGCTTTTGAGATTTTGGCCGTCGAAGCCGAAAGCGTGGTGCTCGAGCTGCTCACAAACGACCCCTCCTTGAGCGGTCTGGAAGTGGTGAGCGCCGGCTTGGAAGACGCCTTTTTGGCCCTGACCGCAGAGACCTCGGCAACCAAAGAAAAGGCGGCAACCGAAGAGAAGCTGGTCTCATGACGCTTGCTCGAGCCTGGCCCAGACTTCTCGCTTTCGGTTTGGATTACCTCTTTATCCTGCTCTATATGGCGCTCCTGCTCGTCCTCGGTGTGACGGTCTTTTCGCCTCTCCTGACCGACCCCGCGCCGTGGCAAGGCCAGTTGCTCGGCTTTTTTTCGCTCACCTTGCCGGTCGTTCTCTACTTCGCCCTCAGCGAGTCGCTGACAGGCGCAACGCTCGGCAAACGCCTGCTGTCGCTGCGGGTTGCGGAGCTTTCGGGAAACCGTTTGACCTTACCTCGCAGTCTCGTCCGTAGCGGCATTAAATTTCTCCCCTGGGAAATCAGCCACACGGCGATTTACCGGGTCGTCCAGCCGGACGCGCCCGCCTTATGGTCTTACCTGTTCTTCGTCTCGCTGGGGCTTGTGGGCATCTGTCTGGCAACGCTGTTCCGCCCGCCCCACCGCCCGCCGTACGACCGCCTGAGCGGCGCAACCGTTTACCACACGTCCCCAACTCTAAAGGAGGTTCAAACATGACCACGCGCACCGCCCGTTCGTCCAACACTGCGCAAGGCCGCAACGTCGCTAAAGTGTTCTGGCTCGAGGCCAAGTACGAGTTTTTGAAAAACCTGCGCCTGCCCATCTACGCCGTCTCGACCATCGTTTTTCCGCTGATGTTTTACGTGCTGTTCGGCCTCATGTTCGGTTCTAGCAGCGCGGGCGGCGTGAGCGTGGCAACCTACATGCTGGCGACCTACGGCGCGTTCGGCGTGATTGGGGCGGCGCTGTTCGGCTTCGGCGTCGGGGTGGCAACCGAGCGGGGGCAGGGTTGGATGCGCCTGAAACGCGCCTCGCCGATGCCGCCGTTGGCTTACTTTACGGCTAAAACGGCGATGGCCCTCTTTTTCAGCGCCATCGTGGTGCTGTGTCTGTTCGCGCTGGGCGTAACGGTCGGCGGTGTGCGGCTGGCCTTAGTGCAGTGGTTGAGTTTGTTCGGCGTTCTGCTCTTAGGCGCTTTTCCCTTTGCAGCGCTGGGGTTGATGTTCGGCTACCTCGTGGGGCCGAACTCCGCCCCGGCGATTCTCAACCTCGTCTACTTGCCGATGGCGTTTTTGTCGGGCCTGTGGATGCCGGTTGAAGTTTTGCCTAAGCTTGTTCAGAGCCTGGCACCTTTCTTGCCGGCCTACCACTACGCCCAACTCGCGCTTGGGATGTTCGGCGCGGGTACGGGTGGTAGCCCCTGGACGCACGTCCTGGTGCTGCTCGGCTTCACGGTCGTTTTCCTCGCTTTCGCGCTGGTTCTGTACCGCCGCGACGAAGGCAAGACTTATGGCTGAGCGAAGGGCGATGGCCGCGTTCTCAGGGTGCGTTCGACGCACTAGAATCAGCGTAGGAGGCATGATGAAAAGCGTCTGTGTATTTGCAGTGTTGCTGGTCGGGTTTGCTGTGGCTCAGGAAGCGCCGCTGGTTTTTGAAAACGTGCGTGTGTTCGACGGTGAGCAAACCCTGCCGGACGCAACCGTCGTCGTCGAGGACGGTGTGATTACCCGCGTCGGGGCGGGGGCAGAAAAACCTGTGGGGGCCGAGGTGATCGACGGTCGCGGCAAGACGCTTTTGCCGGGACTCATCGACGCCCACGTGCACGTTTTTACGCGGGACGCCCTCGAGCAGGCCCTCGTCTTCGGCGTGACCAGCGAACTGGACATGTTCACGGACGAAACTTTCGCCGCGCAGCTGCGTTCCGAGCAGGCGGCGGGCGGAGCCGGGACCCGCGCCGACCTGTTTTCGGCGGGCACGCTGGCGACTGCGCCGGGCGGCCACGGCACCCAGTTCGGGCTCGAGATTCCCACCCTCGAGGACCCCACCGAGGCCGAAGCTTTCGTCAACGCCCGTGTCGCAGCGGGTGCGGACTACATCAAGGCGGTGCTCGAGGACGGCGCGCCCTTCGGGTTGCTCTACCCCACGCTCGACGCGGCGACGCTCAAAGCCGTGGTCGACGCGGCGCACGCGGCCGACAAGCTGGTCGTCACGCACGTCTCGACCCTGGCCGACGCTAAAGAAGCGATTCGCGCCGGGACCGACGGCTTGGCGCACAGCTTCGTCGATGCAGGACCGGACGAGGAATTTCTCGAGCTGGCCCGAGCAAACGGCCTTTTCGTTATCGCTACGCTGGTGGTTTACCAGACCATCGGCGGCGAACCGAAAGACACCTCGCTCAGCGACGACCCGCTGCTGGCCCCTTACCTCACCCCGTTCGACCTGCAGAACTTAGCCACCAGCTTTCCGCCGTCGAGAAGCGCTACTCTAGCCAACGCGCAAGCGGCGGTGCGCGCCCTGCACGAGCGGGGCCTACCGGTTTTGGCCGGCACCGACGCCGCCAACCCCGGCACCGCCTACGGCGCGAGCCTGCACCGCGAACTGGTGCTGTTGACCGAATCGGGGCTCAGCCCGAGCGAGGCCTTGGCCGCGGCGACCGCCGTCACGGCGGACGTCTTCGGGCTGGACGACCGGGGCCGCGTCGCGCCCGGTTTCAAGGCCGACTTGCTGCTCGTCGAGGGCGACCCGACCGAGACCATCACCGCGACGCGCGCCATCGTCGGGGTTTGGAAAAACGGCGTTCGCGCAGACCGTGAAGCGTACCGGGCGGGGCTCGAGGGAGCGCGTGCCAGCGCCGACGCCCAAGCCCAAGCGCTGGCAGCAGGCGAAACGGCCCCGGTCAGCGACTTCGAAACGAACGACCTGAGCGTTCAGTTCGGCAACGACTGGGTCGTCTCGACCGACGAGATGGCCGGAGGCAACTCGGTCGCAACCTTGGCTGTCGTCGCAGGCGGTGCTGAGGGAAGTGACTACGCGCTCGAGGTCTCGGGTGAAGTCAATGAGGGTTTCGCCTTCCCCTGGGCCGGAGCGATGTTCATGCCCGGCGCGCAACCGTTCGCACCTGCTGACTTAGCCAGTAAGCCCAGTCTGCACTTTTTCGCCCGAGGCGAGGGTGGTCCCTACCGCGTTCAGGTGTTTTGTCAAAACCTCGGGCAGATTCCAGCCGAGCAGCCGTTCGAGGTTGCAGACGAGTGGCAAGCCTACCGCTTTGACCTCACAACGTTCAACAGCTGTGACGCTTCAGGCGTTCAGGCGGTCATCTTTTCGGCGGGGCAACCGGGTACGTTCTCGTTTCAGCTGGACACCGTCGAATTCCGCTGACGTTTTAGAATGGGGAAGCCGTGCCAGCCTCACTGAGTCCCAAAAAAATAGGTTGGGAGCCTTACGTCTACCTCATCTACCTTGTCTTTCTGGTCTTTCAGCCCCTCTTCGACCCCGAACGCAGTTGGTTGGACTTCGTCGTCATCGTTGTACTGCTCGCGGTTTTCTTGCCGGTCTATTTTTGGACGTTCGGGCAAAAAGGGACAAAAGCGCTCTCGGGCATAGGGGTGATGGCGCTGCTCGGGACCGTGGGGATGGGGTTCAACTCGGGCTCGAGCGTGTTTTTAATCTACGCGGCGGCGGCGGCGGGCAGCACGCAGCGGCCGGGCCGGGCGGCTCGAGTCATCGCCGGTATTCTCGCGCTCACGCTCGTGTCGGCCGTGTTTTCGCCCGTCCCGCTGCCTTACCGCCTGTGGGCTTACGGCCCGCCTTTCTTGTTCGCGCCGCTCATCGGCTTTTTGAACCTGTACCAGGCTGAAAGAGAACGCTCCAACGCGCGGCTGCGTTTGGCCCAGGACGAACTCGAGCGCTTAGCCACCATCGCCGAGCGCGAGCGCATCGCTCGAGACCTTCACGACCTGCTCGGACACACCTTGTCAGTCATCACCTTGAAAAGCGAACTTGCAGGCCGGTTGGTTGACAAAGACGTTGCTCGCGCGAAACAGGAAATGCAAGAGGTCGAACGCATCTCGCGCGACACTTTGAGCGAGGTGCGCGCGGCGGTGAGCGGCTACCGCGCCAGCGGCTTCACCGCCGAACTCGCCCACGCCAAGCTGGCTTTAGAGCCCGCCGGGGTCAGTTTCGCCTTTCGCGGCGACCCGACTGAGTTAACGCCGCTGCAAGAAAGCACGCTCTGCCTCGTGCTGCGCGAGGCGGTGACCAACATCGTGCGGCACGCTTCGGCGACGCGCTGTTTCGTCGAACTGTCGAACGAAGGGCCGGACTTGCGGCTCGAGATTGTGGACGATGGCCGGGGAATAGGCAAAGTCGAAACCGGCAACGGTTTGCGCGGCGTGAGTGAGCGGTTGCAACTTTTGGGCGGCAAGTTGGACGTGGTGTCGCTGCAGGGCACAAGATTATCCATCCGGTTTCCCAAAGCCGAGCCGCGGGGAGTTGCGCCGCGGCTCGAGCCCGTTCCCCAACCATGATTCGCGTCGTCTTGGCCGAAGACCAGGGCATGGTGCGCGGCGCGCTGGCGGCGCTGTTGGACTTAGAAACCGACCTCAGCGTCGTCGGGCAAGCGCCGGACGGGGCGGCGGCCCTGGAGCTTGTTCGAGAACAACGGCCCGACGTGCTCGTCACCGACATCGAGATGCCCCACTTGACGGGGCTCGAGCTGGCCCAGGCGGTGCAGGCGGAAAAGTTGGGGACGAGGGTCGTCATCGTCACGACCTTCGCGCGGGGCGGCTACCTGCGCCGGGCGTTGGAGGCCGGGGCGGCAGGCTATTTGCTGAAAGACGCGCCCGCGAAAGACCTCGCTGAAGCCCTGCGCCGCGTTCATGCGGGTGGGCGCGCGATTGACCCCGCCCTCGCCGCCGAAGCTTGGGGCGAGCCCGACCCGCTGACCGAGCGCGAGCGCCAGGTGGTGCGTTTGGCGGGCGAGGGCAAAACCAGCGGCGACATCGCTGCACTTTTGAACCTGTCCGACGGCACGGTGCGCAACTACCTGTCCGAGGCCATCAGCAAACTCGGCGTGACGAACCGCATCGAAGCGGCGCGCTTGGCGCGGGAGAAGGGGTGGTTGTAAGTTGGGACAGACTAGACCAGGCTAAGCTATGATAAGACCTATGCACATCACCAATATCTCCGAAGCCAAGGCCAGCCTGTCCAAATTGGTCGAACGGGTCTTAAATGGGGAAGAAGTCGTCATCGGCAAGGCGGGCAAGCCGGTGGCGAAACTCGTTCCTTTTGACCTCGAGACCCAACCCCGCGACTTGGAGCAAGGTATTTGGGAAGGGCGGGTGCGTATAAGTGACGACTTCGACACCTTGCCCGAAGACATGATGCAGTTGTTTACAGGTGAGGCCGACGACGAACTTACTGCTTGATACCCATACGTTATTGTGGGTGTACAGTCGCGACCCACACCTGTCTGAAGAAGCTGCCGCTGCCATCCGGGACGGCAGCAGAATCGTGTTCGTGAGCGCCGTGACCGCTTGGGAAATAGCCATCAAAAAGTCCCTTGGCAAGCTCTCTGCCCCTGACAACTACCTCGAGGGGCTCGCGCGCTACCGCTTTACCGCCCTTGACATCACAACTGAGCACGCTTTGGCTGTGGAGACCTTGCCGCTACACCACCGCGACCCCTTCGACCGCCTGCTCATCGCTCAAGCACAACTCGAGAAGCTCACCCTGGTAACGAGCGACCCCAAGATATGGGCTTACGACGTAGCGGTTCTAAAGACCTAGAGTTGCTGTAGGACGGCCCGAGGTCGGTAAATCGTCTAAGGTCGGGGTTCATGACTGGTGCGGCTTACCATTTTCAGCGTCCACGCATCTTTCTCCTCAAAGCTTTTGAAGCGGTACACCCCTTTGGGAATAAAAGGTTTATCGCCACGCAAGCGCACCACCAGTTCGAGCAAGTTGTTCGCCTCGACGAGCCCGCCCGAGGGAGGTTTACGCCGCCCTACTACTTTCATCTCAGGTTTGCTCATGACACTTAAAGTAGCACGCTCAGCCCGCTGTTATACGCCGTGGGAGAAAGAGTGCTTGTAGCTCGAGTTGGGTTTTACGGCTCGAGGGTCGCCCCACGCTGCTAGCATGGCGTCGGGCGCGTTGCTCGTTTTCGTTCGCAGCGTGCGGGGCTGACCTGTAAAGGAGGGTGAGACTTATCCTTAACAAATCGGGTTACGGCGCGAACTGGCAGGTAAGAGCGATTCTCGTGCTGAGTTTGGCAACTCCAGGGCTGGCGGCTTTCCTTCCCGACAGTTCGGCAGCCGCACGAACGGACAACGTGATGTTTGCACAGTCGTCTGGTGAAACGCCCCTCGAGGAAGAAACGAAGACCTTCGACGGCGTCAACGCTATCGGCACCGAACTTTCCAGCGGCTCCAAGCTGGCAGTGGGCCAGAACAGTCTCAAATCGCCTACCCCGATAACGCTTCAAACTTTCGACAACCGGCAAGGCGGCGACCCCAGGTTTAAACCCATCGGCCTCCGTACCGTCGTCGAACTGCCGCTGGCGCAGGTGAACTTGTCGGACCCGATGATTAGAACTTTGTTCATCTATGCCCCAGCTTTGGAAGGTGCTTACGAAACTGCGGTACATCCCGTTCAGGAGGTCACTATCTCGGTCGGTAAAGGAAAAGAGTATGTCTTTCTGGACAGCTACATTCCCGACTTTCCCATCATCATCACACCAGCCATCATCGAAAGCGTGCTGGATATTTACCCGTTCCGTCCCAAACTGCTGAGAATATCGGTACAGCCTGTAGATGCGGGGGATTTCTTCGAGTTTCCAGCACCCGACGAGTCTTCGCTGAGCCCTCGAGCAAATGAGGTTTTCGTGCAAGCGCAAACAGACGAACCCACTGTTGTTTTTGAAGAAACCAAAACGATAGGTACTGAAGTTGTTGATGAAAAACGTAGAGGCGGGGAAATCAATATCTCTAACCTTGACCTCATCCCTTGTACTGCTAGGAACGGTTTTTGTAACTACGCTGTCGGTGTTTATAGCGGCGCGTTGAACAAAGAGTCGAATGTCACTTTACGCATTATTGCGAATCAGCAATCATCCTTCTCCGGTCAGGAAGCAATCGGGCATCAAGTGTTGGTCGAATTGCCGTTGAAATCGCTTACCTTGGATACTTCGGTACCCGTTGTGAGCTTGTTTGCTCCTACCTTTCCCGGTGCTTACGAAGCCAACATCTCACTCGTCGCTGCGGAAGTTCAAATTTAGCTTTGACAGTAAAGTTTACTCGTACCTCCGAGACTACGGCTTAGGTGACCCGCTGTGGATATACGCCGGGAACATCGTTTCGGGGATGCGCGAGTTGGGAATCCGTCAGGCTGAAACGATTCGCATTTCGGTTTTGCCTATCAGCTACAAAAACACCTTTAACGACGCCGGTAGTTCTCCAAAAAATCGCTGAGCCGAGCAAAAAGTCAACTATGACCGTCTAGCCGCCCACGGTTGAACCCGTCCATAGGTCAGCGTTCTCCACAGCCACTCCAAAAGCCCATACTGAAAAAACCGCAGCCACAGCGCGCTCAAAACAATCTGCACCGCAAAGATGCCGAGGCTGATTAACAACGTCGTCGCCGCACCGAGTTGGCCGTAGTAGCCCAAACCGTAGCCGTAAAAAATCAGCGTACACACGACTGACTGGCCGAGGTAGTTGCTGAGCGCCATTCGGCCGACCGGGCTGAGAAAATGCAAGCCTCGCCGCCAAACGTCTCGCTGCAACAGCAAACTCAGACCGGCGAGGTAGGCAAAGCCCAAAAACGGGCTGGCGACGAAGTACTCGAGCAAGTACGTCCACCCCGTAACCGCGTCACCCTGCAAAATCGTGTAAAGATAAAGCCCGAAGACAGGCAGGGCGACAGCGAGGGACACGGCGAACACCCGCAGCAACCAGGGCCGGTTCGCCGCGACCTCACCTACGCCGCGTCGCCCGACGAGGTAACCGAGCAGGAAAAAGCCGAGCAGTTGACCGCCGAAAATGAGGGTGCCGCCGAGCAGGTCCGCCCCGTACTCGGCCGCGCGCAAACTCGTGATACTGAAGTAATTGCCCGTCGCGTAGAGACTGGTCTCGACCGAAGCAGTGCTGGGTAGGGTGCTCGAGAGCGGGGACACGAGGAGCAGCGACAGCAACCAACCGGCCCCGGCGAAAAGCACCAGCCGCCGGTCTGTGAAGTGCCGAAACGCGGGCAGCAGCAGGCCAACAAGCGCGTAAGCGGCCAAAATATCGCCGCGCCAAACCAACAAGCCGTGGGCGAGCCCGAAGCCGAGCAAGACGAGGAGGCGGCGGCGAAAGACGGGTAAGACGGCCTCCCCCTTGCGCAACTGCAGCGCGAAGCCGAGCCCGAACAAGAGCGAAAACAGCGGATAAAACGTGCCCTCGCCGAGCAAGCGGATGGTGCTCGCTACCGTCCGGTCGAGCCCTGACTCGTCCGGCCCGGTATAGGCCTGCAACATGTTCACCACGAGTACGCCGAACAGGGCGAAGCCGCGCAGGATGTCCAGGGTCACGAAACGCTTTGTCGGTGAGGTCGGGCGGAAAGTTGTCACAAAGTTTCAGTCTAGCTTTGCCGCAAGCGCCCATCGTCGAGACGGGCTACGGTCGGGCGGCACGCAAGCGGTATGCTGGTAGGCATGAAAATTTACACGAAAACCGGAGACAAGGGCGAGACGGGGCTTTACGGCGGCGTGCGGGTGCCCAAAGACGCCGCGCGGGTCGCGGCCTACGGCACCGTCGACGAGGCCAACACGACCCTCGGCATGGCGCGGGCCTACTACGCCGACAAGGCGGTCAACGACGACTTAGAAATCATCCAAAACGCACTCTTCGACGTTGGGGCCGACCTCGCCACGCCGCAAGATTCTAAGTACCGGGGCCAGATTGCGCCCATCGACCAAGGGGACGTGCGCGACTTGGAGCGTCTTATCGACCGCTACGACGGGGAGTTGGAAGACCTCAAAAGCTTTATCTTGCCCGGCGGCCACGAGGCGGCGGCGACGCTCCACTTTGCCAGAGCCGTGGTGCGCCGCGCCGAGCGCGAGGTCGTCGCGTTGAGCCGCCAGGAAGCGGTGAACCCGCAAGTGGCGATTTACCTCAACCGGCTGTCCGACCTGCTGTTCGTGATGGCCCGCGTCGTCAACATGCGCATGGGCGTGAGCGAGACGCGCTGGCTGGTGAAGGGGCGGGCCAAGGCCAAGGCTCGCTGAGAGAAAAGGAGCGGAGGAGTTAAAGGTTTCTCTCCCCAACCTCCTCCGCTCCCCATCTCCTCAGCCCTTCTCTACCCCTCTCGAACACGAACCGGAAAGGCCCAAACACGTGCGCGTCGTCAGCCTCGCTTGTTCGAACACCGAAATCGTCTGCGCGCTCGGTTGCGCCGACCGCCTCGTCGGGGTGGACGACCATTCCGACCGGCCCGCGGCGGTCGTGGCCCATTTGCCGCGGGTCGGGCCGGACCTGAACGTCGACGTCGACGCGGTGGCGCGGCTGAAGCCCGACCTCGTGCTGGCCTCGCTGACCGTGCCGGGGCACGAAGAGGTCGTCGCAGGGCTCGAGGCGGCGGGGCTGCCCTACCTCGCGCCGGAGCCCCTCACGCTAAGCGACGTTTACCGCGATATTCTCGAGGTAGCGCAGGCGCTCGGCGTTTCTGAAAGAGCCGAGACTTTGGTTGTTGGTATGAAAAAGCGTTTGACGAGTACGCCGTCCGCCGCGCCGCGTCCCAAAATCCTCGTGCAGTGGTGGAACCGCCCGACCATCGCGCCCGGCCGTCTGAGCTGGGTCGACGGTTTGATTGAAGCGGCGGGCGGCGAGAACGCGCTGGCAGAAGAGGTCAAAAGCCGCCCCCTGAGCGACGAGGAGGTCTGTGCGCTCGAGCCCGACGCCCTGGTTGTCTCCTGGTGCGGCGTCGACCCCGCCAAGTACCGGCCCGACGTTCTGTACCGCAATCCGGCGTGGCAAACCCTCGCAGCGGTGCGTCGAGGTCATGTCTACTGCATCCCTGAGGCGTATCTCGGGCGGCCGGGTCCCGGTTTGACGCGGGGGTTCGACGCATTGCGCGAGGTCGTCGACAAGCTTGGTTTTTGAGGGGTCCTTGTATTACACTCGAGCTGTGAACGACAAACGCTGGCTGCTGTGGGGCGTCGCGGCTGCTTGCGGCGCGCTGGTGCTGTGGCGGTTGTGGCCGGAGCTGACGCGCCCGGCAACGCCGTCGCAGGTGCGCCGACCCCGTCGCGCGACCGACCTCTCGTCCTCTGACACGTTTTTAAAACCCGCAGCCGCCCCACTGAAAGTGGCCGCCGAGACTGCGCCTCAGCCTGAACTGTCGCCGGAAGAACCCGCGTCACCTGAAACCGCACCCGTCCACCTCAACAGCTCGAGCCTGGTCGAGTTGCAAACTCTCCCCGGCATCGGCCCGGCCCTGGCGGGGCGCATCGTCGCGGCGCGGCCCTTCAAAAGCGTGGCGGCCCTGGCGGACGTCTCCGGTATCGGGCCGAGCCTGGTGAAAAAGCTCGAGCCTCTCGTCGAGCTTTAGCCCCGGCGTTCCAGGGTGACGAAGCTGTACTCGAGTCCGGCCTGCTCCGAAAAATGGTCTTCGTGCTCGAGTTCGGTCCAGTCGTCCGGGTCGAACTCGGGAAAAAAGGTGTCGCCCTCGAAATTTTGGTGAACATAGGTCAAGTACATGCGGTCGACCTTGGGCAGCGCGAGTTTATAAAGCTCCGCGCCGCCGATAACGAACGTTTCTTCGGCCCCGAGGCTTGCCGCCACCGCCAAAGCCTCGTCCAGACCGTGAACGACCGTCGCGCCCTCGAGTTCTAACTCGGGGTTGCGGGTCACGACGATGTTGTTACGGCCCGGTAAGGGTTTGCCGATGGACTCATAAGTTTTGTGCCCCATTACAACCGGCTTGCCCATCGTCAGACGTTTGAAATATTTGAGGTCTTCGCTGATGTGCCAGGGCAGCCCGCCGTCCCGCCCGATGACGCCGTTCGACGCGAGCGCGGCGATGAGTGAGGTTTTCACGTCACACCGCGACGGGCGCTGGAATCGCGGCGTGGTGGCGGTAGTTCACAAGCTCTAAACTCTCAAAAGTGAAGTCGTCCAAATTCTGTACGCACGGGTCGAGGTGGAGGGTCGGAGGGGGTAGGGGAGACCTCGAGAGCTGTTCGCGCACCTGCTCTAAATGGTTCGAGTACAGGTGCGCGTCACCGAAAGTGTGGACGAACTCGCCCGGTGCCAGCCCCGCGACCTGCGCGACCATCCTCGTCAGCAGCGCGTACGAGGCGATGTTGAAGGGCACGCCCAAAAACAGGTCGGCGCTGCGCTGGTAGAGTTGGCAGGACAGCTTGCCGTCGGCCACGTAAAACTGAAACAGCGTGTGGCACGGTGCCAGCGCCATCTTGCCGAGGTCGGCGACGTTCCAGGCGTTGACGACCAAACGGCGCGAGTCGGGGTTGGTTTTGAGTTGCGCAACGACCTCCCCGAGTTGGTCGATGGTAGAACCGTCCGGCGCGGGCCAACTGCGCCACTGCGCGCCGTAGACCGGGCCAAGCTCGCCGGACGCGTCGGCCCACTCGTTCCAGATACGCACGCCGTTGTCCTGCAAGAACCTGACGTTGGTGTCGCCGCGCAAAAACCACAGCAGTTCGTAAACGACCGAGCGAAAGTGAACCTTTTTCGTCGTGACGAGCGGAAACCCTTGCCCCAGGTCAAAACGCAGTTGCCGGCCGAACACGCTCAACGTGCCGGTGCCGGTGCGGTCGTTCTTAAAGTGGCCGTTGTCCAACACGTCTTTTATCAAGTTCAGGTACTGTTCCATGCGCCTCCTACCAGATGTAGTGCTGAGTTTAACAAACATTTGGCAGGGAGGCGCGAGCTTCCCCTCTTCGTCGCAGCCAGGGCAACCGCAAAGTCCCAGAGTTAAAGTTAAGCAATGACAGAAATCAAGGTTTCCGAAGTTCTCGCACACTTTTCGGATATGCCCGACCCTCGCAAGGCGCGTGGCATCAGACATAAACTCTGCGACATTGTGAGCATCAGCATCTTAGCCGTCATCTGCGGTGCCAACACGTACAGCCAGATTCAGCAGTACGCGCTTGCTCAGGAGGTGTGGTTGAGAACGTTTCTGGAGCTTGCTTCGGGCATTCCTAGTCAAGACACCTTCGAGCGCGTGTTTGCGCTACTCAATCCTAACGTTTGGCAAGCGCGGTTTCTGGAGTGGACTAAGACTTTGGTACTGCCTGAACTTGCCGGTGAAGATGAGGTGCTGGCAGTCGACGGCAAAACAGCTAGACGCTCACATAGAAACGGCTTAGGGGCGCTGCACACGGTGAGTGTTTGGTCGAGTCAGGCTGAACTGGTTCTTGCTCAGGACCAAGTACCTGACAAGACTAATGAAATAATCGTCATCCCTGACCTATTGGAAATTGTCAATCCCGCTGGGGCAGTGGTGACCACCGACGCTATGGGTTGTCAGAAAAACATCGCCTGGACGGTGCGCGAGTATCAGGCGCATTATCTACTGGCCCTCAAAGACAACCATCCGACCCTGTTCGAAGATGTCAAAGATTTTTTTGACTATGCCAGCAAGGTCGGCTGGGACTTAGAACACAGCCATACTAGAACCGACGAGCAGGGTCATGGCCGTAGCGAGACCCGTGAGTGCTGGGTCTTAGCCGCGCCTGAGTGGTTACATGAACGTGAGGGCTGGCGTGACTTAAGCAGTATCGTTCGCGTTCAGGCAACACGTACGCTCAAAGGTAGTATCAGTAGCCACACCCGTTACTTCCTTACCAGCTTGCCGCTCGACGCTGAACGCGCGCTCAGAGCCGCACGCTTTCACTGGGGCATTGAAAACGGCCTTCATTGGGTGCTCGATGTCGCTTTCGATGAAGACAGCTCTCGCGCTCGCCTCATGAATGCGCAGGCGAATTGGGTTGTGCTTAGACACCTAGCCGTTAATCTCTTAAAACGTGACAAAACCGTCAAGGCTGGGGTAGAAGCCAAGCGCCTACGTGCAGGCTGGGACCGAAGTTACCTCCTTAAACTCCTCCAATGCTGACTTTGCGGTTGCCCTGTCGTCGCAGCCCTCGAGCCTCTAATTCCTTTTTCTGTCATGCTAGAATCAACTCGTGCAAACCACCTTGCGGATTGATGAGCGCCTTTACCGCGAAGCCAAAGCCGAAGCTGCCCGGCAGGGCGTGACGATGACCCGCTTCATCGAGGAGGCGCTCGAGTTGAGACTAAAAAAGCGCCCGGCCAAGGGTGGTCAGGTCGAGTTGCCAACCTTCGGTTCTGAAGCAGGGTTCAGCTTCAGCCCAAGTGAGTTGAAAGACTTCGCGCGAGAAAGTGAAAATCAGTACGACCTCGAAAAGCTCACGACTCGTTAATCGTTTTCCACAACGCCTGTGTACATCCTCGATCCAACATTCTCATCTACGCCTTTCGCGATGATTCGGCTTTTCACCGGCCCTGCTACGACTGGCTGACCAACGCCCTGACACAAGGAGAAGACGTTACCGCCCCCGGCGTGGTCGAGCTGGCGCTGTTGAGAATCACCACTTTACCCAGCTTGAAAGAGGCTGCCGCTACACCCGACGCAGTTTTTGGCTTTTTGCAAGCGTTACAAACCAGCTATCGGCGGCTCGAGCCCGGCGAGGCCCACAACACGCATTTACGGCAGTTGTGCGACACTCTGAACCTGCGCGGCAACGATGTCAACGACGCTTTTCCGACTGCCCTCGCCCTGGAGCATAACGGCATTCTGGTCAGCGTAGATAAGGGCTTTAGGCGCTTTCCTATGATTAAGGTGCTGGACCCTTCAAACCCAGCGACCTCGTAGATAGAAACCCTGTAGGTACCGGCTTTTTGCCGTTTTTAGAGGCTAACCGAAACTCTTCAGCAGTTGTGGACGCTCACTACCGCTGCCCAGACCGCGCACCAAACGGGTGATTTTGTAGTCGGGTCCGTCAGGTTCGACGCGTTTCAGCATTTCTTCGGGAGAGACCCACGCCGTGCCCGCCCCTTCGCTCACCGTCAACGTGCCGAGGTCGCCTTTGACAGGCCAGGTGAAAACGTGTGGCTGAAAAGCCAGGTCATCAAGCTGCCCCGTGACAGTTTTTTGAATCTCGAGGTCGTCCGCTGCCAGCTTTAAGCCGAGTTCTCCGTCGGCTTCACGGATGACGGCTTGTAGGGGTGTCTCGCCCGCTTCGATACCGCCACCGAAAAAGTCCCAGGGCGGCGGGCGGTGGCCGCGTCTGTCCTGAACCAGCATCAGCCCTTCGGCTTGGTCGAGGGGTGCGAGGACGGCGTTGTTGATGCTGCGACTCACGAGTTTAAATTATAGCCAAAATGGCGGTCTCGCCTTCAGCCGACGGCTTCCCGCCAGGGCTCGAGCACTTCTTGGGCCAGGATGCGACCTTTCGGGGTGAGGTCCAGGCGTTCGCCCCCCGCTTTTTGGACCAGGTTTTGCTCCAAACTCCGAGCGATGACCTCGTTTGCCCGTGGCTCACTCCAGCGCAGGTGCGTGTGGAGGGCGCTGACTACGTTCTCGCGCTCGCTGCTGGCGCTGTCTTCGTGGTTGTAAAGGTGCACCAGCAGGGTGCGCTCGGCGTTGCGGCGACGCTGCTCGCCGCGGCGGTACTCCTGGGCGAACAAGCCGTAGCGCGGGCCGAACAAAAAGGCCAACACGAGAAACACGCCCGTGTAGGACGCCATCATCCCGCCGATGGACACGTCGAGCCAAACCGCACTCGCGTAGCCGAGCACCGACGAAAGAGCAGCGATTGTTACGCCGAACAAAAGCATCTTGTAGAGCTTGTCGGTGAGCAAATAAGCCGCTGCGGGCGGCACCACCACGAAAGCGACCAGCAGCACCGAGCCGACCGCGTCGAAGGCCGTCACCGCCGTCACGCTCGTCAAGAAGAGCAGCAGGTAATAGACGACTACCGGGCTGAAACCGAGCGCCGCCGCCAAACCGGGGTCGAAGGTGCTGAGTTTGAGTTCCTTGTAAAACAGCGTGACGAACAGCAGGTTGACAAGGGTGACCGCGCTCATCGTCAGGAGCGAGTTGGGCACCGCGACGCCGAACAGCGTCGTCGTGTCTATCCACACGAAGCCGATTTCGCCCAGCAGCACCGCGTCCACGTCGATGTGAACGTCTTGAGCGTAGAGGTTGATGAGGAGCACCGCGCCAGCAAACAGCAGCGGGTAGACGAGGCCGATGGCGGCGTCGTTTTTGACCCGTTTGGAACTCGCCAGCAGTTCGGTGAGCGCCACGGTGAGCACCCCGGCCGCCGCCGCGCCGAGGATGAAAAAGGGCGAATACTGGTTTTGGGTGATGAGAAACACCACGATAATGCCGAGCAAAATCGAGTGGCTGACCGCGTCCACGAGCATACTGCTCTTGCGCAGCACCAAAAACGTGCCGAGCAGCGACGAGGCCATACCGACCAGCAGGCCGGTCAAGACGATGGCGACGTCTGGGTTGATGAAGAAGTCGGGGTTGAACACTAGCCGGGCCGCCCCAGGTCGTTCAACACGGTTTCGGCCTCGCGGTAACCCTGCTCGGTTAGGGCCCAGTGGCGGCCTTCTTCGCTCATGTGGGCGAGGCTCGAGACCAGGTTGCGCGCCTCGAGCTGCTGCAAAGTGCGCTCGGCGCGCACGCCGTAGTAGCTGTTCAACATGCCCGTCTCGGCTCCGTAGTGGGGGTCGCCGTGAACGCGCGCGAGCTTGTACAGGTCGACGAGCACCTGCCGCGTCTGCAGCTCTTTCCGTGTCTGCGCGGCGCGCAGCCCGGCCCAGAGCAGGCCGCGCTGCGGCGCGAACAGCAGCGAGACCAGGACGAACCCTGAGGCCACGATGACGATGAGCGGCCCCGTCGCCAGCCCCCGGCCCGACGCGCTCAGCAGCGCGCCGACCACCCCGCTCAGCGCGCCGAACGCGCCCGACAACACCACCATCTGCCCCAAGCCCCGGCTCCACTGCCGCGCCGCGGCGGCGGGCGCGACGATCATCGCTGACATCAGCACCACGCCGACCATCTGCAGCCCGACGACGATGGAAAAAGCGACCATAATCGTCATCAGCAGGTCGAGCGCGACGACCGGCAAGCCCGCACTGGCGGCGAAACCGGGGTCGAACACGACGACCTTGAACTCTTTCCACAGCAGCAACACGACCGCGAGCGACACGCCCGTAATCGCCCCCATCGTGACGAGGTCGCTTGGGACGATTGCAGCGGCCTGGCCGAACAAGAACGCCTCCAGGCCCGCCTGGCTGGCGTTGTTCAGCGTGCTGATGTAGGTCAGCAGCACCAGTCCGACCGCAAAAAAGATGCTCAGCGCGGAACCGAGCGCGGCGTCCGTCTTGAGGCGGCTGCGCCGCACCAGCAGGGTCATAAACAGCGCCGCTAACGCGCCCGTGAGGAGCGCGCCGGTCAAAATTGGCAGCAACTGCCGACTGCCGACCGCCAAAAAACCCAGCGCCACCCCCGGCAGCGCCGCGTGGCTGAGCGCGTCGCCGAGCAAACTCTGCTGACGCAGCAGCGCGTAACTGCCCAGCACCCCGCTCGCTAAACCCAGCAGCGCCGCCCCGGCGATGACGTTGCGCACGGTAAAGTCGCCCAGCAGCAAAAAAACCTCAGTCATGGGCGACCTCGAGCGGGTCTTTCTCGACGTTTTGTGTGGCTGCAGCTTGCGGCAAGCGCAGGTTGTTCAGAAGCGCGAACTGCTCCCCGTAGGCGCGGCGCAGGTGTTCGGCGGTGTAGACCTCCGCGACCGGCCCCTGCGCCAGGATGCGCACGTTGAGGAGCACCATCCAGTCGAAATAGTCCGCGACCGTTTGCAAGTCGTGATGTACGACGATGACGGTTTTGCCCCGCGCGCGCAACGCCTTCAGCAGCCCGATGATGGCCCGCTCGGTCGTCGCGTCGACGCCCGCCATCGGCTCGTCCATAAAGTACACCTCGGCGTCCTGGACCAACGCACGGGCCAGAAACACCCGCTGCTGCTGGCCGCCCGAGAGCTGGCTGATTTGGCGTTCGGCGAAGGCGTCCATGCCGACCTGCTCGAGTGCCCCCAGGGCTGCGGCCCGCGCCTGCCGTCCCGGCCGCCGGAACCAGCCCAGCTTGCCGTACAGCCCCATCGTCACCACGTCGAGCGCGGTGGTGGGAAAGTCCCAGTCGACCGAGGAGCGCTGCGGCACGTAGCCGACCTTGCGGCGCTGCCGCCCGTAGGGTTGCCCGTGGATGTACACGTGGCCCGCCGCGGCTTTGACGAGTCCGAGCACCGTCTTGATAAGCGTACTCTTGCCCGCCCCGTTCGGCCCGACGATGGCGGCCAAGACCCCCGGCGGCACGTCCAGGTCGATGTCCCACAACACCGGCTTGCTCTCGTAACTCACGGTTAAGTCTTCGATGTGAAGCGCGTAGTCGGGCTCGTGCAGGGTACCCGGTGCGTTCGTCTCGAGGGTCACAGCTTCCCCGCCAGGTTCCATTGGTCACTCCAGGGTTGCAGGGCGCGCGGCAACGCGGGCGGCGTGCCGCCCAGGGCCTCCGTGATGGTGAGGGTGTTGTGGTAGAGCATCCCGATGTAGGTGCCCTCGGCGGTGCCGGAAGCCCCGAAGGCGTCGCTGAACAGTTCGCCGCCGATGTTTACAATCACCCCGCGGCTGCGCACCGCTTGCAGCACCGCCTGAACGGTGCGCGGGTTGATGCTGCTCTCGACGAACAGCGCCGGTACGTCCCGGTCGACGACCAGCGAAACCGTCTCGCGAATGTCGGCCAACCCGGCTTCTGCCTGCGTGCTGATGCCCTGGATGGATTCGACTGCGATGCCGTAGGCGCGGCTGTAGTAGTTGAAGGCGTCGTGCGCGGTCACCAAAACGCGCTGGCGCTCGGGAATGCTGGCGACGCTTGCGCGAATCCAGCCGTCCAAGGCCATGAGCTGCTGTTTGTAAGTTTCTGCCCGCTCTTTCAGCCCCGTCCGGCAACTCGGGTTCAGCTCACTCAGCGCCTCGACCACCCCGTCGGCGGTGCGTGCCCACAGGCTCACGTCCATCCACAAGTGGGGGTCGTAAGCGTTCTCGCCGGGCAGTCTGAGTGTTTCGCTCGGGGCAACGGCGCGCTCGGCGAGGGCGACGACGGGTTTGCGCTCTGAAAACGCTTCCAACACTTCGCCCAACTGCCCTTCCAGGTGGTAACCCGAGTAAAAGATGATGTCGGCATAGTAGAAACGCCGCACGTCGCTCGGTTTGGCCTTGTACAGGTGCGGGTCGACGCCTGGTTGCATGATGGCCTCGACCGTTACGCACGGCCCGCCGACGTTCTCGACCACGTCGGCGACCATGCCGGTGGTGGCGACGGCGCGAGCGACGTTTTCCTGGGCCAGTGCCGAGCCGCAACTGACCAGCGCGAGCAAAACGAGGCTGCGGCCCGTCAGTCTGAGGCCTGAGAACATACCGCCGTTCACCGCAGCACCTCGGCGTGCAGGTGCTGGGCCAGGGCGTAGGCGATGGCTAAGGTGTCGGCAGCACTGTCCGGGGCAGCGTCGTCTAGGGCAGCTTCGCTCGAGCCCAGCCCGAGCGTCACCGGACCGTCGAAAGGGGCACGCTTCAAAACCGTGACCGTTCGGCCCGGCACGAGGTTGTGGTCGGCCAGGTAGCGCAGCACCTCGGGGTCTTGGTTGGTGATGCGGGTCAGCGTGGCGCGCGTGCCGGTGTCGAGCGTCGCCAGGGGCTGACCCTTGCTCTCGGGCAAAACGCCTTCGCGGTTCGGGATGGGGTCGCCGTGCGGGTCGAACCTCGGGTGGCCGAGGAGGGTGGCGATGCGCTCCTCGAAATTTTCGCTGATGACGTGTTCCAACTTGTCGGCCTCGTCGTGAACCTCGTGCCAGGCGTAGCCGAGTGCATTCGCGAGGTAGGTCTCGATAAGGCGGTGGTGGCGCAACGTTTCCAGGGCCACGAGCCGCCCCGCTGGGGTCAAGCTCACGCCGCGGTAGGGCGCGTAGTCGACGAGCTTAAGGTCGCCCAACTTCTTGAGCATCCCGGTCACGCTCGCGGCGCTCACGTTGAGGGCTCCAGCGACCTCTTGCGTCTTGACCGAGCTTTCGCCGAGTTCGTAAATCGCTTTCAGGTAGTCTTCCATGTTGCTGCTGAGGGTTAGGGGCAAAGTCATAAGGTTATTGTAACATAAAGTTTAGGGATACCTAACTATACTTCTGTAGTGAATTCAACTTGACAGCGGTTGACGGTTTTAGTGAGCGTCGACTAGGGCCTGCACCGAACCATAACCGTCGTGTTCCAAACGTTCCAACAAGCCCCGGTTGAGCTTGCGCAGCAAACCCGGCCCCTCGTAGACAAAGCTCGTGTAGAGCTGCACCAGGCAGGCCCCGGCTTGCAAGCGCTCGTAGACGTCGTCGGCCGTGGCGACGCCGCCGACCGAGACGACGGGCAGGTCGGTGCGAGCCCGGAGGTAGCGCAGAATCTCGAGCGACCGTTCGCGCAGTGGTCGGCCCGAAAGTCCGCCGGTCTCGTCTGCAGGTGGTTTCAAACCTGTTTTCGAGCCCGTCGTCAAGCCCGGGCGCGCCACCGTCGTGTTTGTGGCAACGATGCCGCTGAGGGCGTAGCGCTGCGTCAGGCTCAAGATGTCGTCCAGCTGGCCGTCACTCAGGTCGGGGGCGATTTTGAGCAGCAGGGGTTTGGGCGTGGCTTGCGCGCCTATAAATCCCGTCAAGGTCTCGAGCAGCGCCGCCAAATTGTCCCGGTCTTGCAACTCGCGCAAGTGGGGCGTGTTGGGCGAACTCACGTTGACCACGAAGTAGTCGCCGTAGCGCCACAGCAGTGCCAGCGAGCGCAGGTAGTCTTGCGGCGCGGCCTCGAGCGGTGTCACTTTGGACTTGCCCAGGTTGATGCCGAGCGGCGCGGCCGGCTTGCCGTGGGTCTGGAACAGGTGCTCGAGCCGCTCGGCCACGCCCGCGGCCCCGGCGTTGTTGAAGCCCATCCGGTTGATAAGGGCCCGGTCTCGCGGCAGCCGGAACAGGCGCGGTTTCGGGTTGCCGGCTTGCGCCAGTGCGGTCACGCTGCCAACCTCGACCGAGCCAAAACCGAGCGCGAGCCAGGCGGGCACGGCCCGCGCGTCTTTGTCGAAACCCGCCGCCAAACCGACCGGGTTGGAGAATGTCAAGCCGAAGCGGCGCACCGCCAGGCGCTCATCCCCGACCCCGCAAGCCGCCCGGACGAGGCGCAGCGCACCGGGGTGACGACCCGTGAACGTGAGCCCGCGCATGGCGAGGTCGTGAACCCTTTCGGCGTCGGCGCGGAACAGCAGGGGTTTGAGGAGTGCGTACACCAGCCGCAGTGTACCGAACTGGCGTGACCGACCGGCCGGATAAAACTTAGCCTTCGCCGGCCAACCTTGCAAAACGTGTTCGAACCCGTTTTCGCCTGCACTACCTTTGACGGGAGTCGGTGTGTTACTTTGACACTCTATTTGCACGCTGTTCCCACCCAAGCCAATTCACCCCGGTAGGTCGGGGTTGTGCATACCTTCTCACTTTGGCGTTCTCGCCACGAAAGCGTTAGGGTGAGTCGGAGGTTCGCACCGAGAACGGTTGAGACTGAAATGATTGCGACACGACCCCGACAAAACCACCGTCAAGGCGTTCAGCGCCCCCCCGGTCATGGCTGACCCGCTCTCCGGCAACCCGCTGCAGACCCGCGCCGACTTGCAGGCGGCGGTGCGGTCGCTGTTCGAGCCCCTCAGGCCGCACTTCAGCGAGAGCGGTGCCCGCGTTCGCTTGGAGCCGTCCCCGGCGAGCCGAACGGTCGCAGCCTGGCGCCGGGGCCTGGTTGCCGTTTCGCCAGGCTCCGGACTTTTCTCGGCCCGGCTCGTCCAGCGACTCGTCGGCGCAAAAAGGGCGCGTGGTTGGCAGAAGAGGTTGCGCCGGCCGGGTGAACTCGAGGGCTTCGCCCGGCCGCTCTGGGGCCTGGTGCCCCTCGTCGTCGGGGGCGGCTCGTTTGAAGACTGGGCGCTTTACCGGCGCGGCCTCGCCAGCGGCACGGACCCCGCCCACCGGGACTACTGGGGCGGGCGCTTGGACAAGAGTCAAACGTTGGTGGAGATGGCGGCCCTGGGCTTTGCGCTGGCGCTGGTGCCGGAACACCTGTGGACACCCTTGTCGCCCAAAGTGCAAAAAAACGTCGCCCGGTGGTTGGGTCATATCAACGAGTTGGAAGTCGCCGACAACAACTGGCTGTTTTTCCGCGTGTTGGTCAACCTGGGCTTGGCGCGGGTCGGCGCGCCCCACGACGCCGCGGCCTCGGAGCGGGCGCTTCTTCGGCTCGAGACTTTTTACCGAGGGGACGGCTGGTACAGCGACGGCCCCAGGCCGCAACTCGACCACTACGTCGCCTTCGCGCTGCACTACTACGGCCTCGTCTACGCCGAGCTTGCCGCCGCCAGCGACCCCGCGCGGGCGCAGCGCTTTCGGGAGCGCGCCGAGGCGTTCGCCCAGGACTACCTTTACTGGTTTGCCGAGGACGGTGCGGCGCTGCCCTTCGGCCGCAGCCTCACTTACCGCTTCGCCCAGGGGAGTTTTTGGGGCGCGCTCGCCTTTGCCGGGGTCGAAGCGCTGCCCTGGCCGCTTCTCAAGGGCGTAACGTTGCGCCACCTGCGCTGGTGGGCGCGGCAACCCGTCTTCACCCCCGACGGCCTCCTCTCGGTGGGCTACACCTACCCGAACGCGGCAGTGGCCGAAGGCTACAGTTCGCCCGCCTCGCCCTACTGGGCGCTGAAGGCCTTCTTGCCCCTCGCTTTAGCTGAAAGCCATCCCTTCTGGCAAGCCGACGAGGCACCCCTGCCGCCCCTGGAGGGGGTTCGCGCGCAGCGGCAGCCCGGTTTGGTCGTGTGCCGTGACGCCGTCCACGGCCACGTCTTCGCCCTGAGCGGCCGCCAGCACGCGCCCGACTGGCTCAAACACGGCGCGGCGAAGTACGCCAAGTTCGCTTACTCGGTTTCTTTCGGTTTCAGCGTGCCCAGACGCCGCGACAAGGCGGGCTACACGTTGCGCGCGGGCGCTTTCGACAGCACCCTGGCGCTGAGCCGGGACGGTCGGCTCTACCGGGCGCGCGAACGGCCGCTGGAGTTCGCGCTCGAGCGCGAGGTCGTCTACACGAGCTGGTCTTCGGGGCCGGGCGTGCGCGTCGAAACCTGGCTGCTGCCGCTGCTGCCCTGGCACGTCCGCGTCCACCGCCTGCACACCGACACGCAGCTCGAGAGCGCCGAGGGCGGCTTCGCTTTCGGCTGGGAGTCGTCTACGTCAAAAGTCGCCGGGGCCGGTCACGCCCTGGCGAGCACGAAAACGAGCTGCAGCGGCCTGCTCGACCTCGGCCCTGCCGCGCGGCGGGGCGAAGTCCTCGAGGTCGAGCCGGAGACCAACCTGCTGCAGCCCCGGACGGTCATCCCCACCCTGAGGGCGAGCCACGCGCCCGGCGAGCACCTCCTAAGCTGCGCGGTGCTCGCCCTACCGCGGGTCGAAGCGGCCGAACTGGCACGCCTGTGGGCGGAGCCGCCCGTTTTGGAGACTGGGGAAAGGGGGCCGGCCGTCTCCTACCGGGGGCGGGTGCTCGAGCTTGCCTTCCCCGACGCCCAAGGCTGAGGCGCCGGAGCAGGACCGGTTCGGCCTGCGGGTGTGTTAGAATGCTCGAACGGTTCGCCGACAGCCCGTGTGGCTGTTTCGGGCCGCAAGCCAGTTCGAAGCCTTGCAACGCGCGTCGTGTAGACTTTTTCATACCCTCTCAACTTGCAGCGCACAACACTTATAGAAGGGGTCGAACGACCCTTACCAGTCCCCCGCTTCGTCTTTCCCACCACGCTCTAGGGGCCTCTGTTCAAGTCTGAGGAGGCGTGATGGACAGTGTGTTGAATGACAGCGTATCGAATGACAGCGTGTCGAATCCCGTCTTACCCAAAGGTCTGAACGTCTGCCGACCGGGCCAGAGCCTCGAGACCGCCGCCTCGAACGCGGGCGACGTTTCTTTGCTGGCGACGACGCAAGGCCTGGAGGTCGCCAAGGGCACCCTCGGAAAAGGCTTTCGCCTGCACATCTACCCGGCGGAAGGCAGCTGTCGGCCGACCGAGGTGTACTACTTGCTCCACGGCTCGCTCGGCTTCGACACGCCCGAAGGCCAGCAGGTGCTGGGGCCGGGCGCACACCTGGTCGCGCACGATTTGCAAGCCGCGGCCGTTTTTACCGCGCTCACCGACATCGTTTTTCTCTACGTGACGTCGAAACCCAATTTTCACGAGATAAGTAACTCGCTCGAGACCCTGCGGGAACTCACCGCCAAGCTGAACCAAAAAGACGCGGGCGAAACCGAAGAACACTGCTCGCGGATGCGCCGGCTCGCCTACGCGATGGGCTGCACTTTGGGTTTGTCGCAGCACCACTTGCACCTGCTCGACTACGCCGCTTACTTCCACGACATCGGCAAGATTGAAGTGCCCGCCGAAATTTTGCAGAAGCCGGGCGCTCTCAACCCGGCGGAGTGGGCGGTCATCGAACGGCACCCCAGTTACGGCCGCGCGCTGCTCGACCACACCTTTATCCAAGAGGCCAGCGTCATCGTCGAGCAACACCACGAACGCTTGGACGGCAGCGGCTACCCCTACGGTTTGACCGCGCCCGACATTGCGGTGGAGGCGTCCGTCATCGCGGTCGCGGACGCTTACGACGCCATGACCTCGAACCGCCCCTACCGGCCCGCCCTGAGCCGGGGCGAAGCCCTGCTCGAGCTGCAACGTTGCGCGGGACGCCACTATCCGCAGGAGGTCGTCGATGCTTTAGTCGCGAACCTTGACGTCCTCGTTTAGTACGCGCACGCGCTAGTTTGCGCGACTGTCATGCGGGCGGCGGCCCCGCACCAAAGCCGCCGGAGAGGGACATTATGTTTAAGAAAACCTTTAAAAGCTTGTCGAGGAAAACCTTGTTCGGGCGTTCGAGCCTCGCCGCCCTGGTCGTCCTGCTCGCCCTGGCGGGTTGCGCCGGCACCGGCGACATCGCCACCGAAGCTTACCAACCCGACGAAGACGTCTACATCGTTTTTCACGGCGAGCACTTCGACACCGCCACCGAGTTTTTACCCAACGACGTCATCACTGGGGCGACCTTCGAACTGCAAGAGGGCACTCACGAAGCGATTACCGACGTTTCGGGGGCCGAGGTCGACCACTACTACATCTGGCTCTGCCTGGGCCAAGCCTGTATCCCGGTCGACCCGTTCAGTTACAACTACTAAAGCTCTTCGGGACAGTTGCCACCAGAAAAATGACAGCGGAGAACTGACAGCAGCGAACCCAGGCTCGAGCGCTCGAGCCTGGGTTTTTGAGAACCGACTCTCGTAACGCACCCAAAGAAGCTTGCTCGAGAAGTAGCTACACCGTGCTAAAATAGCTAAGTGAAGCGCATCGGCATTCGAGAAGCGAAAGACAATCTCTCAAACGTTCTCATTCAGGCTAAAGAAGCTCCTATCACCATTACCAACCACGGCAAACCTGACGCCGTTGTCATGAGTTACGAGTATTACCAACAACTCGCCAAACACAAGACGGGTTTGGATTTGTTTGAGGGCATCGACTGGTCGGACGTCGATTTGGAGCCTCACCCGGCATTTGAGCAGCCTGAAGTCGACCTGGACTAAAAGATGTACTTGCTCGATACAAACGTCCTCTCCGACAGTCTTAAAAGGGGTTGTCCAAACCTCACGACCTGGCTTGCCGAACAGACCCCCGAAAATCTCTTCATCAGCAGCATCAGCTTGGCCGAGATTGCTTACGGCGTTCACAGGTTGCCCAACCGCAAACGAAAAACAGGTCTTCTTGCGGACTTGATGCTCGTCCAAACACGTTTTGCAGAACGTACCCTTAGAGTCGACGCGAACACTGCGCTCGCTTATGGGGAACATCAGGCCGAACAAGTCAGCAAAGGTAGGAATGACAGCCCGTTCAACTCACTCATCATTGTCACGGCGAAAAAGAACGGCTTGATCGTCGTAACCAGGAACCTGAAACATTACGAAGACAGGGGTGTGGGGGTTGTCAGTCCTTACGTTTGAAAGAGTTAACGACCTGTTCATACTCGTGACGCACCTCAGTACCTAAAAGAACTTGGCAAAGCTGTGCAGCTGTCTTGACCCAAGCCGACGTCCCGCACGACATCAAGATTTATCCTGGAGCCAAGCACTCGTTTATGAACGACCGGGGCGGCGCTTACGACGCGGCTGTGGCAGAAGACGCTTGAGAGCGAACGCTTCGATTTTTCGGCGAGCAGTTCGGGTGAATGCCTCCGCGAGGCGTCCGTTCAGGGCTGGACACCCGTGACGGCAACGGGTATCATGCGCTTGTTGGGGCTGTAGCTCAGCGGGAGAGCACTCGCTTCGCATGCGAGGGGTCAGGGGTTCAAATCCCCTCAGCTCCACCACCCTAACGAAAGCCCAGGGTTCGACTGGGCCTTTATAGTTGCCCTCAGCTGGCAAAGGTTTTTGGGATTGAGCCCAAGCTTGGTTATTTTGAGCAGCCGGGCGACGCTTCACAGAAACAAGACGTTCACTCAAATTTTTCCGGCAGCCTCGGCGTGGTGTGACCGCTACCGGGGCGAGCCCTGACACTTTTCCTACAATGTTTCCACTAGGCGCAACTTGCCCCCAAACGTCTTGCGCCGCTTGTCGAAAGGAAACCAAAGTCATGGTCGGGTTTGACGGCGAACACTACCTAGAGGCCGAAGTTCGGCGTATCGTGCGTAAGCTCGAGACCCTGGGAAAAAACAAGGCGCTCGAGCCCCTCGAGCACAGCCGGTTGTTGCAGGACTTCGAAGAGCTGTTGGAACTGAAAGTGTTGCGGCAAAGAGGGTTTTAAAACAGGACAGCACGTTCGGCTTCAAGGTTCACAAGCTCACCCTTTAGCGGTCCGCCGTTCAACTCTAGCAACTCGGGTACAAGTGTTGTGAGCTTTTGCAGCAGCTTCTCTGCGGTGTCCGCCTCGGTAACGAGTCTGGGAACCTGGTCGCTCTGAACAACCCGTACCTCGGCTTTGTCATCCCAAAAGGCCGTCACCCATATTTCTTCTGTGCCGAGCATTACTTCAGTAAATTCGGTTAAAAAGCTCGAGCTTATGTAAACCAAAGAGCAGTGGCCCACTAGCGAATGACCGTAGCACGTTAAGGTTGTAGCGCACAAGGAACATATGAAGACAGATAAGGTGCATGTGCTCGGACTTAGAGAAAGACAAGGTTTTTCTGACGAAACGAGCTAAGCGTTGCCGGATGGTGTTGTTAAAGCGTTCGACGTGAGCTGTTAGGCCGCTGTCTTTACCTACGGCCTCATGCTGTTCGTCAGGAATCACTGCTTGATAAGCTTTCCAGAAGTCGCTGAACACGATACCTCGCTTGTAAGTTGCAGGAACGTTGCTCCATAGTCTGCGGCAAGTGGCAACGCCGCGTCCGCCAACGACACAAGCGACCACCTGCCGAGTCTGCTTACACAACGCCAGCCAGACCCACCTTTTGTTAGCTTTACAACGCACAAACGACCACATCTCATCAAGCTCAAGTTGAACCGCCTCAGCGTTCTCGGGAGCAACAAGCGTGGCCTCAAGCGGCGGTGTCGTCTCGGCTTTTTTTAAGCCACTTCGACACTGTGGTGCGGGACACGCCAAAGGTTCTGGTGAGTCCACGCATACTTGAACGCTCCTGGTAGGACTTTAGTATCTCCTCTTTACGTTCCTCAGCGTAACCTTTGGCAACCGCATTCTCTCGACTGGCTTTGCCACACGCTCGGCACAGGTACTTTTGCTTGCCGTTGGGCGCGTGACCGTTCTTGACAAGTTTGTCGCTCTCACAGTGCTGGCAATGAACAACTTTAGTGACCATTCCTTAGCTTATCAGTCTTTGATGGGCCACTACCAACCAAAGTTTTAGGGTGATTGTTCTTTAGTTTATAGCTGCTGGATGACTACCTTCGGGGTTTCTTTAGAAGAGAAGAAAATATAAAAGGAAGTATCATCGTGGAAGAGGCTCGTTTCCATACTCCCATGATGAACTTTTATATCAATTTGCCCCATAAAAATCATGGGTTTGCCGTTTTGAAGCGGCCATTCCGGGTCTTGCTTCCAAATTGGGCGGGCTCCCAATGCAACAAATTTTTCTGATATTTGAACGTGAAGCCACTCATCAATTTGGTGTGGATTATGTTTATCAGGATAGTTTTGAAGCAAGTTTCTAAAGAAGGTTTCCGTGTCAATAGATGAAGAAGGATCGACACCGTAAACCTTGGCAACTTTTATCAAGGCGTTGTACACATCGGCATCATCAAAATCAAGCATGACTCAAATCTCACAAGTCCGTGTCCGATTATCGGAACGCATCAATCTCGTCCCCGTTTTCCCCTCGAGCGCCTGCCGCAACCGCTCCGGGAAGCGCCCATCGGCAATCACCACGTAGGTTGCGCCTTGGTCCAGGGCAACAAGCGCCGCCTCGACCTTGGGAATCATGCCGCCGGAAATGCGGCCGTCAGCGATGCGCTGTTCAACCTCGTTTTTCGTCAAGGTTGTGAGCAGGCTGCTCGGGTCGCGCGGGTCGTCCAGCACGCCTGATACGTCGGTCAGAAACACGACCGGAGCCTTCAACGCGCCCGCCACCGCACCCGCGACCTCGTCCGCGTTGACGTTCAAAACGTTGTCCCCCGCCTCGTTTTCGGCAAGGCAAGCCAGCACAGGCGTGATATGGGCGGCGAGGAGGGTCTCGAGCAGCCTCACATTCACCCCCGTCATCCGGCCGACGAAGCCAAGCGTGGCGTCGAAGGGCTGCGCCCTCAGCACGTGCGCGTCGCGCCCGGTGAGTCCGACGGCCGCGCCGATGTCTTGAGCGAGCTGTTTGTTGAGCAGCGTTAGGGCCTGTTCGACGTAGGGCAAACTCTCCGCCGAGGTGACCCGCAAACCGCGGACGAAACGGTGCTCGAGGCCGGCCGCGTCGAGCGCCGCTTTGATAAAGGGGCCGCCGCCGTGGACGACGACGGGCGCTAGACCTTCCCGCGCCAGCGCGCCGATTTCTCGCGCGACCGCCCGCCGCGCGTTAAGGTCGGTCATGGCGTTGCCGCCGTATTTGATGACGAGGGACATAAAAGAAACCTGTGGCACGTAGCCTGTGGAAGCTTTACCTACAAGCCACTAGCCACTGGCTACAAGCTTACAAACTCCTTTGAACTTTTTGACAACCGCTCGTAACTGGTCTCGGTAATCACGCACAGGTCTTCGGTGCGGACGCCCGCCTCGTTGGGCAGGTACACGCCCGGCTCGACGGTGACGACCATGCCGGGTTTCAAAAGGTCGGACTTGCGAAAAGTCAGGCTCGGGGCTTCGTGGACTTCTAAGCCGACGCCGTGGCCCAGGCTGTGGGTGAAGTGAGTGTCGAGGTCGTGTTTTTTAAGCGTCTCGCGGGCGACGGCGTCTACGGCTTTGCCGTCTTTGTTTGGGCCGAGCGCCTGGAGGGCCGCTTCTTGCGCTTCTAAAACGGCGTCGTAGAGCCGCCGGTCGCGACTCGAGACTTTCCCCACAGCGACCGTGCGGGTCATGTCGCTGTGGTAGCCGTTCACCGCCGCGCCGAAGTCCAGGGTGACGAGTTCGCCCTTTTGAATGAGCTTGGACGAGGCCGTCCCGTGCGGCATCGAGCTGCGCCGCCCGCTCGCCACGGTGATGTCGAACGCCTTGCGCTCGGCCCCCGCGCGGCGCATGAAGCGTTCCAGCTCGAGCGCCACCTCCACCTCGCTCAAACCCGCCCGAATAAAGCCGAGGATGTGCGCGAACGCCTCGTCGGCGATTGCAGCGGCCTCGCGGATGTAGCCGAGTTCTTCCGGCGTTTTGAACAGTCGGAAAGCGGTGACGATTCTAGTGGTGGGGACGGGCTCACGCTCGCGCTTTTCTTGCAACTCCCGAAACTGCTTCACCGTGAGGTGGTCGGCCTCGACGGCGAGCGTGTAGGGCTGGGCGAGTTCGACGACGCGCTCTATCCAGCCCGCGCTCGAGGCGACGATGTCCGTCGGTAGGCGCGACTCGTCCCCGGCTTGCGCGATGTAGCGCCCGTCGGTGATAAGCGTCGCCGCATCTTCGGTGATCAAAATCCGCCCGTCGGCGGGACTGGTAAAGCCGGACAGGTAGCGCACGTTGGCGGGCGCGGTGACGAGGAGCGCGTCCGCATTCGCCTCGGTTACTTTTCGGCGCAGCTCGTCCAGCATCTAAGCCGCCGCGACGATTGAGGCGAAGTCGTCCACGTCGAGACTCGCCCCACCGACGAGGCCGCCGTTGACGTCCGGCTTGGCGAGCAGTTCGGCGGCGTTGCCGGGCTTCATGCTGCCGCCGTAAAGGATGCGCAAACTTTCGGCGTGCGCGGGGTAGAGGTTGTGCAGGGCGCGCCGTAGCGCCGCGCTCATCTCTTGGGCGTCCTCGGCGGTGGCCGTTTTGCCGGTGCCGATGGCCCAGATGGGTTCGTAGGCAATCACGAGGTCGGCGGGGTCTTGAAACGCCACCCCGTCCAACCCGGCCCGGAGCTGGTCTAAAACGATGTCCTCTTGTTCGCCCGCGTCGCGCTGCGACGCGCTCTCACCGACGCAGAGGATGGGGCGGAGGCCGTGCTCCAAGGCCTTCAACACCTTGGCGTTGAGCAGCGCGTCGCCCTCCGCGTGGTACTCGCGCCGTTCGCTGTGCCCGACGATGGCGTAGCGCGCGCCCGCGGCTTTGAGCATGGCGGCGGAAACCTCGCCCGTGTACGCGCCCGCCTCGAACGGGCTGACATCCTGCGCGCCCACTTGCACCGGGCTGTCGGCGAAGAGGGTTTTAAGCGCCAACAGGTGCGTGAACGGCGCGCAGACGAGCACCTCTGCTTTCAAATCCAAGTGGCGAAGTGCGTCCTTGAACGCCAACGCCCAGTCTTCGGATTCGCTGGGGAGCTTGTTCATCTTCCAGTTACCGGCGATGAGGGGGGTCATGAGCTAACCATACCGCAAGATGTTGCTTTGCAGCTCAGCTTGCGCATTTTCCCTGTGGGCAACGGGAATGATACGACTTCAGGGTGACAGCTTTTCCAAACAAGGTAGACTGTGAGGGCTCGAGCAACACGGTTCACCGCCCCGAGTTCTCTGGTCGACCCTCGGAAATACGAGCAACGCACACCTGAAACGAGTGTTCGGTAAAACGTTTGAAAAGCACTGACACTCCTCGAAGCGGGTGAAGATTTAGTGGAGATTGGCGATTTGCCCTGATAACTAGAGCAGCCCCATATGAAGCGTTGAAGGTACAGTTATGGTCAAAAAACTTTTCTGGGAAAACCCTTACGCCACCCGGCTAGAAACCCACGTTGCAACGGTTGACGGGGATGACGTTACCCTTAAAGAAACCATCTTCTACGCTTTTTCCGGGGGCCAAGAAAGCGACAGCGGCACGATAGGCAGCCATAACGTAATAGATGCTCGTAAAGACGGCCTCGAGATTGTCTACACCCTCGAGCCCGGCCACACCTTGAGCATTGGCGACGAGGTGCTGGTCGCAATCGACTGGCAACGCCGCTTTAAGCTCATGCGCCTTCACTTCGCGGCTGAAATCGTGCTCGAGCTGGTCACGCGAAAACTATCGGGCGTCGAGAAAATCGGCGCGCACATCGCGGCAGACAAGGCGCGGATTGACTTTCTGTGGCCTGAAAACCTCTCGTCTTTTTTACCCGAGCTTCAACAAGCCACCCATGACCTCGTAGCAGCAAACCGTCCTATTGTGAGTGGCTTCAGTGACGAGGCAAGGCAAAGGCGTTACTGGCGCGTCGAGGGTTTTGCAGAAGTGCCTTGCGGCGGAACGCACTTGAAAACCACCGGGGAAGTCGGCGCTGTCAACCTCAAGCGTAAAAACGTCGGCAGCAACAAAGAGCGTGTCGAAATCGTTCTTGCCTGAACGCCGTCCGCCGAACCCTTCCCTGTTACGATACAACCGATGAACATAGTGACCCATACCGTCAAAGCCCTGCTCTTCGACCTGGGCGGCGTCGTTCTCGACATCAGTTTTGACAAAGCCCTCGAGCGCTGGAGCCACCATTCCGGCGTAGGTTCGGACACGCTCAAAACGCGCTTCACACTCGACGAAGCGTACGAACAGCACGAGCGCGGGGAAATAGGGGCTGCGGCGTACTACGATTCGCTCCGTACCACCTTCGGCGTCACGCTGTCGGATACAGAGCTTGAAGAAGGTTGGAACGCTATTTTCCTGGGTGAAATTCCCGAAACCGTCGCCTTGCTGAAACGCCTGAAAGGCAACATTCCCCTGTACGCGTTCAGCAACACGAACGCCGTCCACCAGCTGTTCTGGTCGCGGCGGTACGCGAACGCCCTGGCCGTGTTCGAGCGCGTCTTCGTCTCGTCCGACATGGGCAAACGCAAACCGGAGCGAGAGGCTTATCTGCACGTGGCGGCCGAGATGGGCGTGGGGCTCGAGAACATCTTGTTTTTCGACGACACCGAGGCGAATGTGACGGCGGCTCGAGCGCTTGCAATGCAGGCCGTCCTCGTCACCTCACCCGAAGACGTGTTTACCGCCGTAAAGCCGTTGCTGTAGCGCTTTAAAACTATAGTTCAAACCACGACGAGGCGGCCTTGGGGCCGGGAGTGCCGCCGTGAAGAATGTCACTCCGCTTGCAGTTTCAGATGAACTCACATCTTTGCCTACTTTTTTACTAACCTTTCTCACCCCGGTGGCGTATTTTTAATCATCCTCAAACCAAACATGACCCACGGGTGGGGAGGAAACGGGTCGGGGCGAGGGCAGGGTTTGACTGGGCAGACCCGCATTTCACAGCGTGAGAGAGGGAACATGAAACAAGCTTTGCGGTGGTTTGTTTTGGCTGTGCTCGTGGCCGGTTTGGGGGCGTGTAATACCGGGACGGCCCCGGAGAGTATTAACGAAGCCTTGGCGGACGCGACCGCGCCCTTGCAAAACGGCGTGCCGGTCACGGGGCTGTCGGGGGGGCGCTCGAGCCTCACCTACTTCAGCCTGAACGTGCCGAGCGGCGCTTCGAACTTGCAGTTCAAGATGTCCGGCGGCAGCGGCGACGCCGACCTGTATGTCAGGTTCGGCGGCAACCCGACGACCAGCAGCTACGACTGTCGTCCCTACAGAAACGGGAACACTGAAACCTGCAGCTTCAGCACGCCGCAAGCGGGGACTTATTACGTGATGATTCGCGGCTACAGCAGTTATTCCGGCGTGCAACTCGTCGGCAGTTTTGTAGGCGGCAGCGGCGGGAACACGGAGTTGCAAAAAGGCACGCCCGTGACCGGCTTGTCCGGCGCGACCGGCAGCCAAAAAACGTTTACGTTTGTCGTGCCCGGTGGGGCCGGCAACCTCAGCTTCGCCATGTCGGGCGGCAGCGGCGACGCCGACCTGTACGTGAAATTCGGCAGCGCGCCGACGACGAGCAGCTACGACTGCCGCCCTTACCTGAACGGCAACACCGAAACTTGCAGCTTCAGTGCGCCGCAGGCGGGCACCTATTACGTTATGGTTCGCGGCTACAGCGCCTACTCGGGGGTGAGCCTGGTGGGCGACTATGCGACTGGGGGCAGCCAACCGCCGTCGGGCAACTTCAACATCCAGTTCGTGTTCGGCCCCAACGTGACCGCCGGCCAGCGGCAACTGTTCCAGGACGCCGCCGCGCGCTGGGAAACGGTCATCCAGGGCGATTTGCCGAACGCGCCCCTGAGCAAGTCCACCAACCAGTGCGGCCAGAACGAACCCTCCTACAACGGCACGGTGGACGACGTGGTGATTTACGCCGAGGTCGGGCCGCGCGACGGGCCGGGCGGCATCCTCGCCTCGGCGGGGCCGTGTTTGCTGCGCAGCGGCGGCTTGACCACCTACGGCGTGATGAACTTCGACAGCGCGGACTCGAGCGGACCCGACCTGTTCGAGACCATCCTGCACGAGATGGGCCACGTGCTCGGCATCGGCACGCTGTGGAGCAACTTTGGGTTGGTGAACTACACCAACGCCTCTTGCCCCACCAACCCGCGCTACACCGGCAGCAGTGCCAGGCAGGAATGGCTCGCGCTGGGCGGCAGCGGCGACGTGCCGGTCGAGCAAGACGGCGGCGGCGGCACCCGCTGCGGCCACTGGGACGAAAACACCTTCAACCAGGAACTGATGACCGGCTACAGCGAAGGCAGCGCCGCCGAGCCCCTGAGCCGCATGACCATCGGCTCGCTCCAGGACATGGGTTACGGGGTGAACAAAAACGCCGCCGACGCCTACAGCTTGCCCGGTTGCTCGCCGAACTGCAGCCTCGAGCTTACCCCCCAAAGGGTCGACTACGGGGCTTGGGAAATCCTCCTGCAACCCGTCGGCGTGGTCACGCCGGACGGCACCGTCCAGGAGTTCAAACCCGACCGCTAACCCTTGGACCAACTTCAGCGAAGCGGACACTTTGGGTGTCCGCTTTCGTTTTGACGAGTACCCGCGACTACCGCCCAAAGCGTAAAAAATCCTCACCGACTTTCAGAAGACGCGACCTATCATGAGCGCATGTCGAGGTGACCTGTAGAACGGACGGGCTGCGGGTTGAGCTTTGTGCTCGTTCTCAGCATGAGCCTCATCGTGTTCTTTTTGGAACCTGGAATCTCGAGCTATTTTTATGAAAATTACCGCTCAAATCCCTGATTTTACTCGCCCGTGTTTTTCGACCTTTTTGATGGCATAGGAATCATCTCGTTCATCATCCTTTTGTTTTCAAACGTGGCTCTTCTCAGCTTAGCCAATCTCTTGATTCCCAGAGTTCAGGTCAAGTCTCTCCTGATTACCACACTATTCTCTGTACTTGCGCTCATCTTCGGCTTTCTCGCCCTTTCAGTGATTCTTTCACAACCCTGGAGCTGGTCAGACTCTTCAGGAACATCAGGAGGAAGAGCATCCTTGGCTTTCTTTATCGGATTCCTCTTTTTCGTTGTCACGACTACAGCGATAAGTTTCATTCCAAACAGCACCGCGTCACGGCTGGAACACATCCTTACGCTGCTGGGCTCGCTGGCAACGGTCATGCTGCTCTTCTCAATTTGAGGTTATAGAACAACTGACGCTGCACGATTCTGTAGAAAAGCGTTGAAGTATACTGCTGGGGTGTCTGCCAAACTACTCTCGCCCGCAAACAAAACGCAACGATGAGCGCGTTTGAGTTCATCGGTCCCAAACCCGACCTGTTCAACTTAAACATCGAAGGCGAGCGGGTTCGCTTGGTCAGCATCACGAGGGCGTTCGAGCGAGATGTTTTTGAAGAGTTCAGCAGCGACATCACGACCTACATGATTCCCAAACCTGCCGACAGCGTCGAAGAAACCAGGGCGTTTATCGAGGCGAGCTTGAAGGGTTTTGCCGAGGGTAACAACTTACAGTTCGTTATCCTCGAGAAAACAACGGACGACTTTTTAGGCTGCTGCGGCTTGCACGGCCGGGACGACGTGAGAAACCCCGAGTTCGGCATCTGGCTCAAAAAGGGCGCGCATGGTCGGGGCCTGGGTAAAGAGGCGATTTCAACTTTGGCGTTTTGGGCGCAGGAGCGTATCCGGCTCGAGTCGTTCGTCTACTCGGTCGACAAGCGCAACGTTTCCAGCCGCAAAATTCCCGTTTCTCTGGGCGGCGAAGTCGTCGAGGAGCGGACCGAAACAGGCATGTCCGGCAACGTCCTGGACGAGGTGGTTTATAAAATTCTCTTACCCCTACCTCAGCAAAGTCTTGATGTCCCTCACTAACCCGGCCATCCCGACCGGCCGGACGGTCCCCGGCCCCACCGGCCTCGCTCACCTCCAAACGATGCAACAAGCCGCGACCTACACGAACGCGGCCGTTTGGAACCTAGCGCAAACCTACGGCGAGCTGTCGGTGTTCGGCTTCGGGCCGATACGGTTTCACTGGCTCGTCGGCCCCGAGGCGCTGCGCTTTGTGCTCTCGGAACGTGCGGAGAGTTTCACGCTGGGCGGGGCCTACGGGTTCCTGCGCACCATCGGCGGGGACACGGCGCTCATCACCAGCGACGAGCCCGAGCATGTTAAGCGGCGGCGACTGGTGCAACCGGCGTTTCACGGCAAGCGGATACAGGCTTGGACTGAACATCTTCAAGCCCGCAACGAGAGTTTTTTGGCGAGTTTGGCAAGGGGCGAAAAGCTCAACTTTTACGCCGCGGTGCGTCCACACGTTTTGAAGTCCATCACCGAAATCCTGCTCGGCGCAGAAACCTTGACCCGTTACCCCGGACTCTTGAGCAACATCGCCAGAATGATGGACTTCGCCAACTCGCCCTTTTTGGCGCAACAGTTCAAACTCCCCGTGCCCGGCCTGCCCTGGGCGCGTTTTTTACGGGCTCGAGGGGCCGCCGACCACGACCTTTACACAGAAATTTCGAGACGCAAAAAGGCTGGGGAAACCTCCGACGACGTGCTGGGGATGCTGTTGGAGGCCAGAGACGAGAGCGGTAACGCCCTTTCTGAAACCGAACTGCGCGACCAGGCAGTCAGTCTCGTGTCGGCGGGCTTCGACACGACGAGTGCGGCACTGAGTTGGGCGGTGTACTTGCTGCTCGAGTACCGGGAAGTTTCGAGCAGTTTGCGGGAGGAACTTGGCGGATGTGCAACACTTCAGGAACAGGTACGCTCGCCTTTGCTCGAGGCCGTCGTCAAAGAAACCCTCCGCCTCTACCCCGCCGCCCCGGCTGGGTTGCGGCAGGCGCGCGAAGACGTTGTTTATAAAGATTTCCTCATCCCGAAAGGCAGCCTCGTCGCCTACTCGATTTACGTGACGCAGCGGCAGGAGGCGAGTTTCGAGGACGCCTTGAAGTTCAAACCCGAACGCTGGCGGGACGGCTTCACGCCCGAGCCGTTCACGTACTTGCCCTTCGGCTACGGCGCGCGCTACTGCATCGGCGCGGGGTTGGCGACGCTGCTCGTCAAGCTGCTGCTGGTCGAGTTGATGACGGGGTACGGGCTCGAGGCCGCCTGGAAAACGCCTGTAGCCGAGACGGGCAACACGGTTCAGCCCAAGGGTGGCCTGCCGCTGCGCCTCACCCCTCGTTGAGTTTTTGTTGCAGCCGCGCCTGCAACCTCTTTTTCACGTTATCCCATTCGCCCGCAAGAATCGAAAACACCATCGTATCCCGTATGAAGCCGTTTTTGACGACCTTGTGACTGCGGAGCACGCCCTCGAACACCGCGCCGAGCGCCTTGATGGACGCCTGCGAGCGCTCGTTGCGCGCGTCCACGGTGAGTTGCACACGCAGCACTTGAAGCGTTTCAAACGCAAAACTCAACATGAGGAGCTTGCTGTCGGTGTTGACGGCGGTGCCGAAGTAGGCCGCGTCGAACCAGGTGTAGCCCAGTTCGCAGTTGCGCTCTGCGGCGCTGTAGTCAGCCAGCCGCGTCGTCCCGACAATCTCGCCCTCGTACAGCATCACGAAGGGAAAGCTCCGGCCCTCGGCTTGCTCGGCAAAAACCTTGGAAAAATAAGCGTCGCGCTGCGCTTCGGTCACGGGGGTCGAGGTGAAGCGGTATTCGTCGGGGGTTTTCAGGGCGATTGCGTAAAGCGGCGCGACGTGTTCGGGGCGTAAAGGCTCGAGCCGCACCACCCGGCCGGTCAGGACGATAGGACTGCTTATCACGGCAAAATCATAACAGACGGGTTGACGATTGAGACGAAAGGTGTGACGGTTTTGGCTGGGCGGTAGGTGCTCGAGGCGCTACTCTGAGCACATGTTCAGGTATGTCGGCAACGAAGGAGAACGGTGTTCGTCAACCCAATAACAGAATGAATTGGGCGCTGATTACGGCTATAGTTTTCACCATTTCACCTTCAGTAGAAGCAGTCATCAATGCAAATACCACTATAAACACGACATGGGCCAAGTTCTCAGAGGTATCAGTGCTAACAAATCAAGATACAGAAAACATGATACATGAAGCAGCAGAAACCTTCGGAACAGAAGTTATTGATTCTAGGCGGAAGGGTGGTGAGATTGTTATTCCAAGCGGCATCATTTGCGCGAATAAAACTTTTTGCGATTACGGGAGGTCACTCTACAGGGGAGCATTATCAAAAGAGGCTGTCGTTCACTATCAGGTGGTTGATAGCCCACCTTATAATCCTGTGACGAAAGCTTTGGGCTACAAATCCATCATCACCTTAGACCTCGCCGCTGTCAACATATCCAAGGCACAAGAAGATTTTTTAGCTGTGGTTACACCTACTTTTGATGAAGAAACATTCCGGCTAAACCCGAACAGTGTTTCTGCGGAAATGATAATTCGTGTAGAGGGCGGCAGTGAGTACGTTCAGTTAAGAAGCTACTACCTGGGAGAACCAGTATTCATTACGATTTCCGATTTGCTGAACAGAATTGACTTACCCAAGGAACTATCCTCTCAAAAGTTGGAAATTTCTGTCATGCCGATTGACCCCTCGAGTGCTCGTCTACCGCCCTGACGCATTCTCAAAGTTGCCGCTCGTCCACCGTCCGCCTCAGCTTACCCCCCGCACTTCGGGGAATGCTGCCCGGCGGCATCAGCGTGGGCGTCAGCGTGACGCCGACCGTGTCCTTGACGCGGTGCCGAACGCGGTCACGCAAGCTGCTGAGCAATTCGCTTTCAACGTTTATCTCGTCGCCTGCTTGCGCGTGCACCGCGTCGCTGAGTTCTATTTTCAGCTCTAACTCGTCTAGGGTGCCGTGCCGCGTCACGACGAGCTGGTAGTGCAGGGCGAGTTCGGGAAAGTTCTCGAGGGCCGCCTCGATTTGCGTTGGATACACGTTCACCCCGCGGATGACGAGCATGTCGTCGCTCCGCCCGCGAATCATGCCCATGCGCGCGTGGCTGCGGCCCGTGACGCCGGGCTCCCGCGTCAGCGTGGTGATGTCGCCGGTCCAGTAGCGCAGCAGCGGCAGCGCCTCTTTGGTCAAAGTGGTGATGACGAGGACGCCCTCTTCGCCGTCGGGCAGCGCTTCGCCCGTGTCGGGGTGGACGATTTCGGGGTAAAAGTGGTCCTCCCAGATGTAAGCGCCCGCTTGCTCCTCCACGGCCTCGTTCGACACGCCGGGGCCGATAATTTCGCTGAGGCCGTAGATGTTCGTGGCTTTCAGCCCGAGACCGTTTTCGACATCCGCGCGAATGCTCTCCGTCCACGGCTCCGCGCCGAGAACGCCGTACTTCAGAGAAATGTCTTCCGGTGCGACGCCACGCGCCCGAAACTCGCCGGCGAGCGTCTGTGCGTAGCTCGGCGTGCAGGCGATGACTTCCGGCTTCAAGTCCAAAATGAGCGTAATCTGCCGCTCGGTCATGCCGCCCGACACCGGCACGACGGTGAGCCCAAGCGCTTCCGCGCCGTAGTGCAGCCCCAAACCGCCGGTAAACAGGCCGTAGCCGTAGGCGTTGTGAAACAGCATCCCCGGTCGCGCGCCCGCCGCGGCGAGGCAGCGGGCGTTCACCTCGGCGAAAGTTTCCAAATCGCGCTTCGTGTAGCCGACCAGCGTCGGTTTGCCGCTCGTGCCGCTGCTCGCGTGAATCCGGGCGACCTCAACCTGCGGCACCGCGAACAGGCCGAAGGGGTAGTGTTGCTGCAAGTCCTGTTTCGTCGTGAAGGGCAAGCGGGTGAGGTCGTCGATGTTTGTGATGTCGCCGAGTTTGAGATTTGAAGCGTTAAACAGGTCTTTGTAAAACGGCACGCGCTCGTAAACGTACCTCACGAGGTCGCGCAGGCGCTCGTCTTGCAGGGCGCGCAGGCGGTCCCGCGGCAGGGTCTCGAGGTCGGGATTGAACATAGGGACTCCTCTTGGGTTCTCAGATTACGTAAGAATCGGGGTGAGTTGAGAAATGAAGAGAAAAGTACAAAGTATTGAGTGAAGCACTAAACCACACCCAGCCATATTTAATCATCAGTGAGCAATTTTCCTTCGTTCCAAAAATCGTAAAGTTTGTCCCACCATCTTAACGTTTCAGGCTGGAGATAGCTTCTAAAACGCTCTGGTTCCATATTACGGTTGAGCATGACGTTCTGAATACCCTCAAGTAGCCCAACCGTTGCAGCTTCTTTGACGTAGTGCTCGCCCTCAAGGTGTAAACGTTCGACAACTTCGAATACTTGAGAAAAGTTTTCTGTTTCGCCACTGCTCAACTTTTCAATCAGGTGAAGTGAGTAGTCTCCGAGACTCAAGTAAAGGGGTAGTTCATCCGACTCATTTCCCCAATACTTTACAAAAGCTTCCCACTCTGGTTTGAACTCGGGATTAGCCTCAACCAAAAGGGGCATCATTTGCTCTTTATAAATCATAAGCACTCAGTCGAGAGCGGCATAGATAGCAATTATCGCATGTAAACAAGCAGTGCCTGATATAGGTTGTTGCCCAAACTTGACCTCACCAAGCACAACTTGCCCAAGGCAATACGACTCACGCCGCGCCCAGTCCCAAATACGCCTGCGCGACGCGCTCGTCCTGGGCGAGTTCGGCGGCGGGCGCACCCGCCACAACCTCACCCGTCTCGAGCAGGTAAGCGTAGTCGGCCAAGCGCAGGGCGGCTCGAGCGTTTTGCTCAATCAGCAGCACCGTCGTCCCCTCGGCGCGCAACCGGGTGACAACCTCGAAAATCGCTTTGACGATTAACGGGGCCAGCCCCAAGCTCGGCTCGTCGAGGAGGAGGAGTTTCGGGCGGCTCATCATGGCGCGGCCCACGGCCAACATTTGCTGCTCACCGCCCGAGAGCGTCCCGGCAAGTTGGCTTTTGCGCTCGCCCAAACGCGGGAAAGTTTGGTAGACACGCGCTAAGTCCTCACGAACTCCGCGCCCGCGCTGCCTATAGCGGTGATACGCGCCGAGTTGCAGGTTGTCCGCCACATTCAAGGCGGCGAACAGTTCGCGGCGCTCGGGCACCAACGTTACGCCCCGCGGCACGAGGTCTTCGGGCGCGGCCCTGGTAATGTCTACACCGTCGTACAGCACCCGCCCGGAACTTTTGGGGATGACCCCGGTAACCGCGTTCAAAAGGCTCGTTTTCCCCGCCCCGTTCGCCCCGATGACGCTCACCAGCGTGCCGCGCTCGACGGTGAGCGACACGTCGTTCAGGGCTTGCACCCCGCCGTAGCGGACGCTCAAACCTTCGACGCGCAGCAGGGTTTCAGTCATCCTCTACGCCCAGGTAGGCCTCGAGCACCTGCGAATTGCTGCGTACCTCGGCGGGCGTGCCCTCGGCGAGCTTTTCGCCGTAGTTCATCACCACGATGCGCTCGGCCAAGTCCATCACCAGTTCCATGTCGTGCTCGACGAGGAGGATGGTGACGCCCTCGTTTTTGAGCCTGCGGATGAGCAGGACGAGTTCGGCTTTTTCGTGTTTGCGCAAGCCCGCAGCGGGCTCGTCCAAAAGAAGCAGTACCGGGTCGGCGACGAGGGCTCGAGCGACTTCCAACAAGCGCTGTTTACCCAAGGGCAAACTGTTCGCCGCGTCGAAGGCATTTTCAGCCAAACCGACGCGCTCGAGCTGCCGGTACGCTTCGGCTCGAGTGCGGGCGTTTTCGCTGCGTTCCAGCGCGAGCATCCCCTGGAACAGGTTCGAGCGCGTGCGGGTGTACGCGCCCAGCGCGACGTTCTCGAGCAAACTCAGGTTGCCGATGAGGTTGAGGTGCTGAAAGGTGCGCGCCAGCCCGCGCCGCGCGACGACGTGCGGGGGCCGTCCATGAATAGGTTCGCCTGTAAACAGGATTTCGCCCGCACTCGGGGCCAACACGCCGGTCACGAGGTTGAACACGGTCGTCTTGCCCGCCCCGTTCGGCCCGATGAGGCCCAGGATTTCGCCGGGACGAACCTCGAAAGACAGCTCGTTGACCGCTTTTAAGCCGCCAAAGGTTTTGGAGACGTGGGCAAGCTCGAGCAGTGGTCCTACAACTTGCGGCCTGGGGCGCGGCGGCAGGGGCGCGGCGTCCCGGTTCACGGGCGCGGAGGGCGGCTCGGGCAACGCGCGACTCAGCAGCGGCAGCAGCCCTTGCCGCGCCCGGTGCAGCACCAGAATGAGAATCAGCCCGAAGGCCACCGTCTCGAAGTTGCCGCTCCGCCCGAGGATTCGCGGCAGGTAGTCCTGCAACGCCTCACTCAGCAGCACGAACAGCCCCGCCCCGAACAAGCCGCCCCACAAGGAACCGACCCCGCCCAGCACCGCCATGATGAGGTAGTCGATGGACGCGTTCAGGCCTGCGAGTTGCGGGTCGATGAAGAGTTCCCGAAAGGCGAACAAGCCCCCCGCGAGCGCGGCGAAGGCGGCGGCGAGCAAAAAGATGTAGAGCTTCAAGCGCCCCACGTCCACCCCGAACGACGCCGCCGCGACCGTGCCGGTGCGCAGCGCCTTGACCGCCCGCCCGCTGCGCGAGCGCATGAGGTTGAGCGACAGCAGCAGCACTAGAAGCACGCACAACCAGATGAGGTAGGCGTAGATGCGTTCGCCGCGCAGTTCAAATCCGAACAAACTCAGCGGCGGGTAACGGTTCCCCGTCGCGCTGCCGAAGCCGGTGTTGCCGCCCGTCACGCCAATCCAGTTGCGAAGAATGCCGGTGATGATGAGCCCCCAGGCGAGTGTCGCCAGCGCCAGAAAATGCCCCTTGAGCCGCAACGTGACGAGGCCGATGAAGAACGCGATGAGCACCGATAAACCTATCCCGGCGAGGATGCCCAGCCACGGATTGAGTCCGAAACGGCTTGCCAAAATCGCCGCCGTGTACGCGCCCATGCCTACAAAGGCCGCCTGTCCGAGCGACGCCAGCCCGGCGTAGCCGGTCAGCAGCACGAGTCCCATGACCACCAGGCCGTACAGCCCGACGAGACTGAGGAGGCGCACGTAAAAAACGGATGCTAATAATGGCGTGACCGCCAACCCGACCAAAAACAGGCCGAGGAGTAGGGTGCGCCAGGGGAAACTCGAGCGGTCCGAAACAACCGTCAGCGGCCCTGCGCGCTTCTCCGCCATCAGTCGATATGCTCTTCAAAGTCCTGGTGCTGCAGCGACCGCAAAACCAAGACCGGGATGATGAGCAAAAACACGAGCACGTCCTTGTACGCCGACGAGATGTAAAACGCGCTGAACTGCTCGGCCACGCCTACAAACAGTGCGCCCAGCGCCGCCACCACCGGGTTGACGAGTCCGCCGATAATCGCGCCGACAAAGCCCTTTGAGCCCGAGTAAAAAGCCGAAGTCGTAAACCATCTTCGTAATTGGCGTGATGAGCACGCCCGCCACCGCGCTCAAAAATACGGACAGGGTAAAACTCACGCTGCCCGCCCGCACCACGCTGATGCCCGAGAGCCGCGCGCCGAGCCGGTTCACCGCCGCCGCCCGGAGCGCTTTGCCGTACATCGTCCGGTTGAAAAAGAGCGCCAGCAACACCATGAGCGCCGCGCTGACCCCAAGCAGCCACAGCGCCTGATAACTCACAAACGCCGGCCCGAGACCGGTCCCCCCGCGCTGAAAGGCCGGGATATCGTAGGGTTGCGGCTCCCCAAAACGCGAGCCCCAAGCCGGTCAGCGCCAGGTGCAGCCCGATGGTGAGAATCAGAAACACCAGCACCGACGCCCGCGGCAGCGGCTGGACGATGAGCCGGTAGCAAATCGGCCCCAGCAGCGTCGTCAGGGTGACCGCCACGAGAATTTGCAACGGGTAGCCGAGGCTCGAGCGCTTACCAACAGCGGCACGCCGAAGAACAGCGCCGCGGCAGACGAGGAGCGGCCACACGAACAGCTGAAAAAAGTCTCGCCCACGGCGTTCTCGTCAACGCATTCCGAAGCGCGTTGAGCGCGCCCCAGGCCAACAAGCCCGCCACCACGATATAGAGCGTCCCCGGCACGTTTCCGGAGCGGAAAGCTCCAGACCGTCAACGCCGAGAGCATCACGAACTCGCCCTGCGCCACGTTGATGACGTTCGTGACCGAGTACAGCACCACGATGCCGAGCGCCATCATGGCGTAAATGGCCCCGTTGGTGAGGCCGTCGAACAGCAGGGTCAAGACGATGGCGGGGTCGAACACACTGGCACTTCCAAAATACGTTGAAACAAATGGGGTTTGACTTTGCCTCCCTCTTTAGGGAAGGCGGCCTGTCTAGCCGGTAGGGTCTGCTTCCGGTAAGGACACTGAAATGTCTCGATAAGTGGAAATTTTGATAAAAGAGGGGCGCTTGCACGCCCCAAACTCTTTAACCGCTTACTGCGCCAGCGTCCAGGTGTTGTCGGCGATTTCGACGAGGACGAGGGCACGGTCGTCTAAGCCCAGGTGGTCGTCCGCGCTGTACTGGAACACGCCGCCCACCCCCGTGTAGGGGCCGACGTTCTCGAGTGCGTCCCGAATCGCCGCGCGGCTGGCCTCGAGGTCACCGAAGTCCACCCCGTCCGCCGCTGCTTGCTCGATAGCGAGTTTCAAGAGTTGCACCGCGTCCCAGGCGTGCCCGCCGAAGGTGCTGGCCGTGCCCGCGCCGAATTCAGCGTCGTAGTCCGCCACGTACTGAGCAGCGACGGCTTTGATGGGATTGTCGTCGGCGAGTTCGTCCGCGACGATCATCGGGCCGATGGGCAAACGCACGCCGTTGGCGGCGTCGCCGGCGAGTTCCAGAAAGCTCGGGTTGCCGACGCCGTGGCTGACGTAAATCTGGCCCTCATAGTTTCTGATCTTTCAAGGCTTGCACCGCCAGCGCCGAGTCGCGCACGACGCCCCAGATGAGCACCGCGTCGGGTTGAGCTCGCCACCACTTTCAGCGTCTGCGGCGTGACGTTGGTGTCGTTGCGGCCGTAGCGCTCGGTCGTGACGAGGTCGATGTCGCTGCCCTGAATGAGCGCTTGCAGCTCGGTCAGGCCGCCCTCGCCGAAGGCGTCGTCCAGACCCATAAAAGCGAGCGTCTCGAGGCCCTGCGCCTGCATGTCCTCGACGATACCGGCAATCATCAGCCGGTCGGTCTGCGGCGTCTTGAACACCCACTTGCGCTCCGCCACGGGTTCGATAATAGCCGCCGACGCCGCCATCGACACGGTCGGCACCTCGGCCTCCTGCACGGTGTCGATGATGGCGAGCGAATTGGCCGTGATGGTGCAGCAAATCACCGCGTGGACGCCGTCCTCACCAATCAAGCGGTTGACGTTCGTCACCGCCTGCTGGGTGTCGGTCGCGTCGTCCAAAAAGATGATTTCGACGTCGTGCCCGGCGATACCGCCGGCCGCGTTGAGCTGGTCTTGCAGCAACCTGAAGGTGTTCGCCTCGGGCTCGCCGAGCGCCGCCGCGCCGCCGGTCGCCGAGGCCACCGCGCCGATTTTGATGGTTTGCGCTAAGCTGAAGCTGAGAACGAGAACCGCTGCCAAAACGAAAAGTTTGCGTGCCAGTGCCATAAAAGCCTCCCTTGAAACTGCGCCGGACTCGAGCCCCGACGCGTCGTTTTACGTTGCCGCCATCCTAACACGGCGTTGCAAAGGGGCGTCGAACAGCCTCGAGTCCCTCGTCTCATGCGTCGAGAAACAAACTCACGTGTCAACCTCAGAAAGGGATGTCCAGCAAGTCTTCGCCCAGTATAAGGTTGCCGCTAAAGTCTTTTTGCACGCCGTTTTGCAACAGGCGCATCAGGGCCGGAGACTTCTTTCTGAAATGTGTTAGCACCAACGTTTTCACCCCGGCTTTCGTCGCCATTTTGCCAACCTGAGACGAGTCGGCGATGACGTGTTCGGCTAAGTGTTTGAACTCGGGTGTCGTGACTTCAGCTTTGGCTAAGTAACAACTTTGAATCAGCACGTCGGCATCCTTGGCCAAGCTGTACCAACCGTCACCCGCAACCGAGTCGCCGGTCAAGGCTATAACTTTGCTGTCGGCCTCGAGCCGGTAGCCCAAGCAGGGAAACTCGGCTTGGCTCAACCTATTCCCGTGTTTGACCGCCCCGACCGAGAGGAGCCAGGACGCTTCTCGAACTAGAGAGTCTGCCTCGACCTCTTGCACCTCGATGAGCGTGTCGATGTCAGGTTTGTCCTCACCTGTCAAGGCAAAGGTGATGTCACGCTTGTAGACGATGTTCAAAAGCGTATCGACTATCTCTCTTGTACCAGGCGGCCCGAAAACTCGGATAGGCTTCCGGCGACCGGCGTGCCAAGCAGACACCAGCAAATCGCCGAGCCTTGCCGCGCGGACTCCAAAACAGGCGTTCCCGTACCCAACAGAGTCAGTTTCATAGGGTGTCGAGTATAGCTCTAAAGTTGAAGCTTACAATACGCTTACACGGCCACTGAGTTGTCCTCGAGCCACTTCGCAAACCCCGCCTCGTCAACTTCACTCGAGGCCAAACCCTGCGTCATCACGACTGCCTCAGCTTCAGGGGCTTGCAGCGCGTAGCCGTTGACGGTCAAAAAGATGAACGCCGCCAAAAAACCCGTGCGCTTATTACCGTCTGCAAAAGGATGATTTTTGACGATGCCGCTCGCGTACATCGTCGCCAGCATGAACAGGTTGCGCTCGCCGTAGTGGTAGTGATTCTCAGGACGAGCGAGTGCCGAGTCCAGCGCGCCCTCGTCCCTTAGGCCCGCCAGTCCACCGTGCTCCGCCAGTTGCGCGTCGTGCGCGGCGAGGACGACGTTCGGCAGCAGCCACTGAGGCTCCGGCGTTGCCACCGGCTTACTTAGCTAGTTCTCTCAGCGCGTTGCGGTACTGCTGCATCCCCTGCTCGGCCGCCTTCATCTGCTGCTCGAACTGTGCATCGTAGGGCGTGATTTTGTAACCATCTTCAGTCTTGACCAAAAACACTTCGTCGCCCTGTTTTAGCGCCATGTCGGACAGAACTTCTTTGCTGAGGACAATCCCTGTCGAGTTCCCAACGGCGCGAAGTTTGGTTTTTACGACGTTGTTCATGAACATATGTTAGCACAAACGTTATCACAATCTTCCTGAAACTCAACGGTCGTTTGTGCTTTCACCCTACCTAAGCTTCAAGTCTGCATGGACGCACTTGAGCACCGCGTAGTCGTACTTTTCGTTCAACTTTTCAAACAGTGGCCGCAAGTAGCGGCGCTGCTCTTCGGGCAGCTCGAGCACCGCGTCTTTGATCAGCCTGATTTCTTCTTTCGGCAAGCGGGTCGCTTCCTCGACGCTTAAGTGCCCCCGCGCGACGAGTTCGGCCAAGTGGCCTTCGACGGTGCGGACTTTCAGGCCGCGCATGGTGGCGACGGTTTCCAGGGTGTAGCCCTCGAGCACCAACTTCAACGTTTCTTCGTAGGTGTCCTCGGCATCCGGGGCGTAGCTTGCAACCGGCACCTGGCTTGCGGGTTCGGGCGCGCTGGGGGCGTGCTCGAGAATCACCGCCAAAAACGCCTCGCCGTAGCGCTCGAGCTTCGCCTTGCCGACGCCGGACACTTTGCCGAGGGTGTGGAGGCTGCGCGGTTTCGTTTCGGCCATCTCGCGCAGCGTGGCGTCGTGGAAGATGACGTAGGCGGGGACGCCCTGTTCTCTGGCGAACGCCGCACGTCGAGCGCGCAACGCTTCGAATATTTCGCCGTCCACGCCTTTCAAAACGCTCACCGCACGTTTGGACGAGCTTTGCGTTTGGGCAGGCGTCGGGTCGCGCCGGAAGGCGACCGCTTCTTGACCCTTTAAGACCGCCGCGCTTTTCGGGGCCAACAGCAGTGAGCCGTAACCGCCTGCGTCGGTCGTGAGGTAGCCGCCCGCGACGAGCTGGCGAAACACCGAGCGCCACTGCTTTTCGTTGAGTTCAGCCCCGACGCCCCAAGTGCTCAGCCGGTGGTGCTTGAGCTGCTGCATCCGCGGCGTGTCTTTGCCGAGCAGCACGTCGATGACGTGGCCCGCGCCGAAGCGTTGTTCGGTGCGGTAGACCGCTGAGAGCGCCTTTTGCGCCTGCACGGTACCGTCCCAGGTTTCGACCGGGACCAAGCAGGTGTCGCAGTTGCCGCAGGGCTCGTCCAACTGTTCGCCGAAATACTCCAGCAGCATGGTGCGGCGGCAGCGCATCGACTCGCAGTAGTTCAGCAGTTTGTCGAGCTTGTCGTTCTCAATCCGCTTGACGCGCTCGGGCGCGGCGGACTGCGCCAGCATCCGGCGCATGGCGACCACGTCGCCGAGTCCGTAGGTCATAAAGGCGTCGGCAGGCAAACCGTCACGTCCGGCGCGGCCGGTTTCCTGGTAGTAGCCCTCCAAACTTTTGGGCACGTCCAGGTGCGCGACGAAGCGCACGTCCGGCTTGTCGATGCCCATGCCGAAGGCGATGGTGGCGACGACGACCACGCCCTCTTCACGCAAAAACCGTTCCTGGTGGTTTTGCCGCGTGGCGGCGTCCAAGCCCGCGTGGTACGGCAGCGCGTTGAGTCCACGTTTTTGCAGCCAGGTCGCGGTGCCGTCGACGCTCTTGCGCGACAGGCAGTAGACGATGCCCGCCTCGCTGTCGTGCTCGCGCCGGTAAAAGTCCAAAAACTGCTGCCGCGCGTTTTGTTTGTCGACGACCGTGTAGCGGATGTTCGGCCGGTCGAACGAGGAGACGAACTGCTGGGCTTTTTGGAGGCTCAGCCGCTCTAAAATCTCCGTCCGCGTGGCGGCGTCGGCGGTGGCGGTCAACGCGATGCGGGGCGTGTTCGGAAAGCGCTCGGCGAGCAAGGAGAGTCCGATGTACTCGGGCCGGAAGTCGTGGCCCCACTGCGAGACGCAGTGCGCCTCGTCGATGGCGAACAGCGCGACGCGGCTGCGGCCCAAAAGTTCCAACATCCGCGGCATCAGCAGGCGTTCCGGCGCAACGTAAAGGAGGTCGAGACCACCGTTCAAGAGTTCTTGTTCGACGTCTCGAGCCGCGGCGGGGGTCAGGCTCGAGTTCAAAAACGCCGCCCTGACCCCGACTTGTAACAGTGCGTCGACCTGGTCTTTCATCAGCGCGATTAAAGGCGACACCACCACGCCCACGCCGGGCCGCAACAGCGCCGGAATCTGGTAACAGAGCGACTTGCCGCCGCCGGTGGGCATGAGGACGAGGGCGTCGCCGCCCTGTAAAACCTGCGAGATAATCTGCTCCTGCGCCCCGCGAAACCGCTCGAAGCCGAAGACCGAACTAAGCGTCGTTTTGGCCTGCCGAATCACAGCGTCCATTGTGCCATTTTTAAGCCAAGGTGAAAGTCGCTTAAAAAGGGTCGAGTACCGAGTTGAAAGGTGTTTTCGGTCTTCGACCCCTTCTACACTCTAGAAATCCGTTCGGCGTGCGGAACGGCATCCTGAGGGACACGGTTTATAAAGGCTCCTGACCCAACGCCAAACGCCCGGTCAGACGTTGCTGCTCTTTTTCCGGCAGCGGGTGAAACTGTGCGCCGTGAATGTCGCGCAAGAACCGCTCCAAGGTAAGACTGCGGAAAAACCCCCGCCCGCCGACGGCCTCGAGCGCCTTTTCGACGGTTGCCAGTGCAGCCTTGGCGGTGATGGTTTTTCGGACCAGCACAGCGTTGGCGGTTTCGATCGTCGCTTCAAAGTCGTAATCGTCGGCGGTGGCTACCATACTTTCAAGCGCGGTAGCCTCCTCCGACCCGCTCGACCTCACCGTTCGAGGCGAGCCAGTCCCTAGCGCCGGTACTCACCAGCACGAGTTCTTTTGCGGCGACTCGCTCGAGCATGGTTTCGCCCGGCTGGCCGCGGTGGTACTTCCAGACGTTGGCGGCGACGAGGTGCTGGTGCATGGACAGGGCGAGCGCGGTCGAGGGGCAGTCATGGGCGAGATGGCGGAGCAGTTGACACACCTCGGGGTGGGCTGCACCGCCGCCGCCTAGTTCGCGGGGGATACCCGCCGAGAAGAGCTTTCGCTCTTTCAAGTCAGCGTAGTTGTCTGCTACAAAGGTGTCGTTGGCGTCGTGCGGGGCGGCTCGAGCCGCGAAGGTAGGCCCCAACGCCCGCACGACCTCGAGCCAGTCTGTGCCCCCTTGAGACGCTTGTGCCGTTTTTGTCACTACGCTCCTCATGGCTTCTCCTTTGACTTCACGCCGGCTCCGGGCACCACCGACTCTTCACTTCTATCTTCAACCGTTTGGACTCGGCTTCGCGCTGGTCGCTCCATTTCGTTTACGCCTCCTTGTGCCCCAGCGTAGCGGAGCCCAGACGGTTTGCCCAGTTCAGAAAGTGAACCCCCGTTCCGCGGCTGGCTGTATGATGGATGTGAGGTGAGCCATGACGAAGTACGGCCAGTTTTGTCCGGTCACGCGGTCGCTCGAGATTCTCGGAGAGCGCTGGACGCTGCTCATCGTCAGGGACCTTGTGACCGGTGTCCGGCATTTCAACGAGCTGTCGCGCGGCCTGCCTAAGTTGTCTAGAGGGTTGCTCGCCAAAAGGCTCCGCCACCTCGAGGAGATGGGGCTGGTCGAGCGGGTCGTCCTCGGCGACCGGCAGACCGAATACCGCCTGACCGACGCGGGCGAGGCGACGAGGCCTATTGTCGAAGCGCTTATCGCCTGGGGGGCGCACTGGGCTTTAGAGCAACCCATGTCGGATGAACTCGACCCCGTTTTGCTCATGTGGTGGCTGCGGCGGCGCGTCCTTGCCGAAGCCTTGCCGCTCGAGCGGGTGGTGGTACAGTTCGATTTTCATGGGGACCCAAAAAGCTACTGGCTCGTTCTGGAGCGGCGCGACGTGTCAGTGTGTTTCACGCCGCCCAACTTCGACGTCAACGTGTGGGTGATTGCCGACTTGTCGTCCTTTTACCAGGTTTGGCTCGGAAAGCTGCCGTTTGCCGGCGCAGTGGAAAAAGGGTCCATCGAGGTGAAATCGCTTCCGGCTTTAGAGCGTGCTTTCCCCGGCTGGTTCGCCTGGAGCCCGGCGGCTGAGGCGGTGCGCGCCGCGACTCAGCCCCGCCCGACGACGTCCGACACCCTTTCCGGTTCATTTTTTGAAAAGTAAATCAGGGTGAGGCGAGAAAGCAGTACAGACTGAAGCTAAGGAGCGGAAAACCTCTGCCGGGTTTGTCAAGCGCGGTAGCGGAAGCCGTGTTGATGCCCCAACTTTCCTATCCTTCGGCGTCTAGGAGTGTGGACACCCAACAACACGCACGTCTGTGGTGGACTAGAAACCTTTGCGATTTGAGGGCAGAGCAGCTTGCCGCCCAACTTTTTCTATGGCACCTCGAACGCCCACTCGCCGCCGCGCATGACGGGCTCACGCTCGCCTCGGCTCGTTACGCCGTCGATGTCCATGTTTTCAGAGCCGACCATAAAGTCGACGTGGGTGAGGCTGTCGTTGGCCCCGGCTGCGGTAATCTCGGCCTCGGACATCTCGGTGCCGCCCGCGACGTTGAAGCGGTAAGCGCGGCCCAAGGCCAGGTGCGACGAGGCGTTTTCGTCGAACAGGGTGTTGTAGTAGAGGATGCGGGACAGGGAAATCGGGCTGCTGTGCGGGACCAGCGCGACCTCGCCCAAACGGCGCGCGCCTTCGTCGGTGTCCAACAGGCGCTCCAAGACTTCCGCGCCCCGCTCGGCGCGGAAGTCCACGACCGCTCCGCCCTCAAACGTCAGTTCGAAGCCGTCGATGAGGTTGCCCGCGTAGCTCAGCGGCAGGGTGTTACTTACTTTACCGTCTACGCGTTCAAAGTGCGGCATGGTGAAAACTTCTTCGGTCGGCAGGTTGGCGACGTAGACGACACCGTCTTTGGTCGGCTGGGTGCCGCCGAGCCACAGGTGGTTTTCGGCCAACCCCACGGTGAGGTCGGTGCCCGGCGCGCGGTAGTGGAGCGCGCGGTACTGCTTGTCGGTGAGGTAGGCGCGGCGCGCTTCTAAGTTCTCCAGGTGCCTTTGCCAGACCGCCACCGGGTCGTCCCGGTCGGCGCGCACGGTCGTGAAAATCGCGTTCCAGAGCTTGCGCTCCGCGACTTCGGGCGTCGCGTCGGGAAACACTTTGGTCGCCCAGCTCGGAATCGGCACGCTGACGATGCACCAGTTCAGATCGCTGTTCATGATGTGCTCGGTAAAGGGCCGCATCTCGGTTTGGGTGACCCGCTGCACCGTCGCGACGCTTTCCGGGTCTTGGTCTTTCAAGAGTTCGGGGTCGGCGGCGTGCACGGTCAAAATCGCGTCGCCCCGCGCGGCGGCGGCGAGCATGGCGTCGCGTGACCACTCGGGAAAAAGTTCGAACGAGTCTTTGGGCGCGTTTTGAAAACGCGCCAGCGTCACCGCGTCGTCGCTCCAGATGACGTTCACAAGAGGCGCTCCGGCTTGATAAGCCTTTTCGACCACCCGGCGCGTGAAGGGGGCGGTTTCGACCGCGGCGCGAACGGTGAGCTGTTGCCCGCGCTGCAAGTTGAGGCCGACGCGCACCACCAAAGTGGCGAAGTTCTCGAGCTTTTCTTCAAACGTCGGCGACACGGTACCTCGCGCCGCGGTTTTTGCTTGAGACATAGACATAGCTGCTCCTTGGTCTGCCATCATATCGGTCTGCCATCATACCCGAGCAAAATGAGTGGAAAGTTCTTCGGCTCACGGCCGAACTGCGGGCGGGGCAGATGCCTTTGGCACCCGCACTCTGTCTCCTTCTATAAACTCGGAATCATTCCGAGTTAACGTGCTGGACGTGCAAACTGTCAATTCCGACCTTGACACTCGGGATTAAACCTGCCATGATGCGAGACGCTGGTTTGAAGCAAGCACCTCGGGCTTGTACCGACTTAACCTGGCCCCCGCCGAACCCGCCTCGGCTTGAAAGGAAACAGTGTGAACCCACTACACCGCGCCCTCAAACTGCTCGTCTTTGGCACCGTTTTCGCGCCCTTGTTCGTGTCGGCACAAGAGGAAGCCGTCAACGTTTACTCAGCCCGCCACTACGACACCGACGTGGCGCTGTTCGACACGTTTACCGAAGAAACCGGTATCACCGTCAACCTCATCGAGGGTGACGCCGACGAACTCATCGAGCGCATCCGCAGCGAGGGTGCCAACAGTCCCGCCGACGTGCTCATCACCACCGACGCCGGGCGGCTGTGGCGCGCCGAGGAAGACGGTTTGCTGCAAAGCGTGGACTCTGCGGCGCTCACCGAAGCCGTCCCTGAAAATTTGCGCCAGCCTGACGGTGAGTGGTTCGGCCTCACCAAGCGCGCCCGCGTCATCGTCTACAACAAAGACACCGTCGACCCCGCGGAGCTCTCGACTTACGAAAGTTTGGCCGACCCGAAGTGGCGTGGCCGGGTGTGTGTGCGCAGCTCGAGCAACGTCTACAACCAGTCGCTGCTGGCCGCCATCGTCGCGGCCGACGGCGCGGAAGCCGCCGAAGCCTGGGCGACCGGTCTGGTCGAAAACTTCGCGCGGCCGCCCCAGGGCGGCGACACCGACCAAATCGAGGCCGTCGCCGCGGGCGAGTGCGACGTGGCAATAGTCAACCACTACTACTACGCCCGCCTGGTCGCGGACGCCGGTCCCGAAGCCGACGACGCCGTGAGCGAAGACCAAACCGAGATTGCCGAGCGCGTGGGCCTCTTTTTCCCCAACCAAGCAGGCCGCGGCACCCACGTCAACATCAGCGGGGCGGCCGTTTTGCAAAACGCGCCCCACCCGGAGGCCGCCGTGCGCTTTTTGGAGTTTCTGGTGACCGAAGAGGCGCAAGACATCTTCGCCGAGGGCAACTTCGAGTACCCGGTCGTGGCGGGCGTGCCCGTCGCGGCGGTCGTGCAGGGTTTCGGCGATTTTCAGGAGGACACCTTGAACGTCGCGGTGTTGGGCGAAAACAACCCCGAAGCAGTGCGCATCATGGACCGGGCTGGCTGGCGGTAAGGGCTCGAGCCTTGACACGATGAACAAGCTCGCCCGCGCCCGCGTTCTACCCCGACCCCGAGTTGGGCGGGGCAAGCGCTGGCGTTTGAGCGGCTGGACCGTGGCGATTCTGGCGCTGACCCTGCTCTTCGCCGCGCCCGTCGCCACCGTGCTGGGCAGTCTGTTCGTGCCGACGAACGACACCTGGCGGCACCTCAGCTCGACGGTGTTGCCCCGTTACGTGGCGAACTCGCTGTGGCTCGTGCTGGGCGTCGGCGTGGGCACGCTGGTGGTCGGCGTGGGCACGGCCTGGCTCACGACGATGTGCCGCTTTCCGGGCCGGCGCGTGCTCGAGTGGGCGCTGCTGTTGCCGATGGCTGTTCCGGCTTACATTTTGGCCTACACCTATACCGACTTTTTGCAGTTCTCGGGGCCGCTGCAGAGTGCGCTGCGCGACCTGACCGGCTGGGGCGCGCGCGACTACTGGTTTCCGAACGTGCGGAGTTTGGGCGGCGCGGTCACCTTGCTCACGCTGGCGCTTTATCCTTATGTCTACCTCTTGGCGCGCACCGCCTTTTTGGAGCAGTCCACGACGATGCTGGAGGCCGCGCAGTGTTTGCGCTGCAACCCCTGGACGAGTTTTTTCAGGCTGTCGTTGCCCCTGGCGCGGCCCGCGATCGTCGCCGGGGTGAGCTTGGCGCTCATGGAAACGCTCTCCGACTTCGGCACGGTCGACTACTTTGGGATTCCCACCTTTACGACCGGCATTTACCGCACCTGGTTCGGGCTGGGCGAACGCTTGGCGGCGGTGCAGTTGGCGGCCTGGCTGCTGGTGTTCGTGCTGGCGTTGCTGGCCGTCGAGCGCGTGTCGCGCCGTTCGTGGCGGCACGCCGGCAGCGTCGGCCGCTACCGCGCGCTGCTCACCTACCCGCTTTGCGGGGTCAGGGCGGGACTCGCCTTTGCGACCTGCTTCGTCCCCGTGCTCACCGGCTTTTTGCTGCCGGCCGGGTTGCTCCTGAACATGACCCTGAACCACGCGCAGCGCGCGTTCAACCCGCAGTTTTGGAACTACGCGCGCAACAGCCTGACGCTCGCCGTCGTCGCCGCCCTGCTCGCGGTGGTCGTCGGGCTGGTGCTGGCTTACGGCGCGCGCATCCGCCCCACCCTGCTCAACCGAACGGCGACCCGCGTCGCGACGATTGGCTACGCGGTGCCGGGCTCGGTCATTGCGGTGAGCATCCTGGTGGGTTTCGGCTGGGCGGACAACCATCTGGACGGTTTTATGCGCGCCGCCTTCGGCGTGTCGACCGGGCTGCTGCTGAGCGGCACTTTTGTAGGCCTGGTCTTCGCCTACCTGGTCCGCTTTTTGACCGCCTCGTTCAACACCGTAGAGGCCGGTTTGACCCGGGTCACCAAGACGATGGACGACGCCGCCCTGACCCTGGGCCAGCGCTCGCTGGCGCGGCTGTTCAAGGTGCACGTGCCCTTGCTGCGCGGCAGCCTGCTCACCGCCGCGCTGCTGGTTTTCGTCGACGTCATCAAAGAACTGCCCGCGACCCTGATTGTGCGGCCCTTCAACTTAGACACGCTCTCCGTGCGCGTTTACCGACTCGCCTCGGACGAACGTCTGGTCGAGGCGTCGGGCGGGGCGCTGGCCATCGTGCTGGTCGGGTTGCTGCCGGTGTTGGTCTTGAGCGTCGCCATCGCCCGAACGCGCTCGCGCAAACCCGCAGAGGCGTAGGACAGGCGAGGCGTAGGACGTTTGCCGTTCGCTCGAGCCGCACGCCCCGGTTCAAAAGGGTCGCTAGGTGGTTTACGGTGTGGCTTACGGAGAAGTGGTTTAAAGACACGCGGCTTACAGAGCCGCCCGCTACGCTTTGTATACTGTACGAGACGAGGTGTGAGCCTCATCCACAACCGAAAAGTCCTTCAGGGCAGGGTGCAATTCCCGACCGGCGGTGAGGTTGTCAAAACCGAGTCCGCGAAGCCTGAGCCCAAGCTCAGCGCCCGAGCTGGTGAAAAACCGGCACCGACGGTGACAGTCCGGATGAAAGAAGGAGGGTAGCTGCGGCCGCCGTTACGGCCGCGGATGTCAAGTGCACCATTTTTTTAGCAACCGTGAGGTCGCGCCGTGAGCGCGGGCGGCGGCGAACCCGTCGGCGAGCACAAGCGCTACATGGCGAGGGCCGTAGAGTTGGCCGAGCGCGGCCGGGGGACGGTCGCCCCCAACCCGCTGGTCGGCTGCGTCGTCGTGCGTGACGGCGACGTCGTCGGCGAGGGCTGGCACGAACGCGCGGGCGAGCCCCACGCCGAGGTCCACGCCCTGCGCCAAGCGGGAGACGCCGCCAAAAACGCGACGGTCTACGTGACCTTGGAGCCCTGCAACCACACGGGCCGCACGCCGCCCTGCGTGGACGCGCTGCTCGAGGCGGGCGTGCGGCGCGTCGTCATCGCCGCGCTCGACCCGAACCCGCAAGCCGCGGGCGGCGCGAGGCGCTTGCAAGCCGCGGGCGTCGAGGTCGTCACGGGGGTGCTGGAGGAAGAAGCAAAGTGCCAGAACGAAACCTTTCGCACCGCGTACCGTAAGCCCGGCAGCCAAAGCAATCTCGAAAACCACCCTCACCGTCCCTTCGTCCTCTACAAGACGGCCATGACCTTGGACGGCAAGCTCGCCACCCGCACCGGGCAGTCGCGCTGGATTACCGGAGAGCGGGCACGCGAACTCGTCCACGTCTGGCGCAGCGAGATGGACGCGGTCGTGGTGGGCGTCAACACGGTGCTCTTAGACGACCCGTTGCTGACGAGCCGTTTGGCAACCGGCCGCACGCCCGTCAAGGTCGTTTTCGACTCGGTCGCGCGCACCCCGCCGACGGCCCGACTGTTCGAGTCCGACGCGCAGGGTGTCGCGCCCAACGTCGTCGTCTACACGACCGAAAAAGCTTCCGAAGCGAGGGTGCGACTTCTGAAAGACGCGGGCGCGACGGTTCTTACGCTGCCGACGCGGCGCGAGCGCACGGACGTCGGCGCGGCGTTGCAAGACCTCAAAAACAGACGCGTCGGCAGCTTGTTGTTGGAGGGCGGCGGCACCCTCGCCTGGGCCTTTTTCGAGGCTCGAGCGGTCGACCGGGTCGCCTGGTTTATCGGCCCAAAACTGCTGGGCGGGGGCGGCTCGAGCCCTCTGGGCGGGCTGGGCGTCGCCGGCATGGCCGAGGCCATCACCCTTGTCGACATGCAGACCGAGCAGCTCGACGACGACCTCCTCATCACCGGGCGCGTTCGCTACCCCGAAGTCGCCACCGAAGACACGACGGCGGGGGTGGTGTGATGTTCACCGGCATCGTCGAAGAAGTGGGGGAAGTTCTACGCGTCGCCGAAACCGGCGGCGACCTGCGGCTCAAAATCGGGGCTGAGAAGGTGTTGGAAGGTTTGGAAATTGGGGATTCCGTGGCGGTGAGCGGCTGTTGTTTGACCGCTGTAACCAAAGACGAAAACGGCTTCGAGGTCGAGCTTTCCAAAGAGACCGTCGCCAAGACCGCACCACGTTGGCAACAGGGAAAAAGTGTCAACTTGGAGCGGGCCATGCGTTTGGGCGACCGCTTGGGCGGGCACATCGTCAGCGGCCACGTCGAGGCGACGGGCACGGTCTTGTCGGTGGTCGCGGAACCGGGCGCTTACGTGCTGACGGTGCGGGCCGCGCCAAACTTAGCCAGGTACCTCATCCCCAAAGGCAGCGTCACGGTGGACGGCGTGAGTTTGACGCTCGTCGACGTGGGCGGGCCGGGGGGCTCGAGCCCGCAGCTCGCCCCCGAAGAATTCACGCTCTGGCTCATCCCGCACACGCTTTTCGTCACGACCCTGGGCGAGTTGCGACCGGGTGACACGGTCAACCTGGAAGCCGACCTCGTCGCCAAGTACGTCGAGCGGTTGACATTGATAAGGGAAGTGCCGAGTACCGAGTTGAAAGTAGCCAGTGAACTCGAGCCGGAGGTCGGCCGTGTCCGCTGACCCGAGCCTCGCCACCGTCGCGGAACTCTTGGCCGAACTGCGCGCGGGCAAGCCGGTCATCATCGTCGACGACGAGGCGCGCGAGAACGAGGGCGACCTCATCATCCCGGCCGAGAAGGTCACGCCCGAACTTCTCGCTTTTACGATTCGCTACACGGGCGGGGTGATTTGCCTGGCCATGCCGAACGAGTTAGCCGACCATTTAGAGCTGCCCCCGATGGTGCAGCACAACACCGCCCGGCGCGGCACCGCTTACACCGTGTCCATCGAGGCGAAAGAGGGCGTCGACACCGGCATCAGCGCTCGTGACCGCGCGACGACGATTTTGGCGACCGTGCGTGACGGCGTGACCGCGGCCGACTTAGCGCGGCCCGGCCACGTGTTTCCACTGCGGGCGCGGGACGGCGGCGTGCTGCGCCGGGCCGGACACACCGAGGCGGCGGTGGACCTGTCGCGTCTGGCCGGTTTCAAGCCGGTCGGGGCCATCAGCGAACTCATCCACGACGACGGCACCATGATGAGACTCCCGGCGATTCTGGAGTTCGCTCGTCAACACGGTCTCAAGGTCGGCACCATCGCCGACCTCATCGCCTACCGCTTGGAGAGCGACGGCTTCGTCGAGCGTGTCACTTCGGCTCAACTGCCGACCCCCTGGGCTGAATTCACGGTGCACGGCTACCGCGACACCCTGAACGACAACGAGCACGTCGCCCTGTCCCTGGGCGACGTTGCCGACGGCGCGCCCGTGCTGGTGCGGATGCACTCGGAGTGTTTGACCGGCGACGCCCTCCACTCGCTGCGCTGCGACTGCGGTTTTCAGCGCGACGCCGCTTTAAAAGCCATCGCCGACGCGGGCCGCGGGCTGCTCGTCTACCTGCGGCAGGAGGGGCGCGGCATCGGCCTGCTGAACAAAATCAGGGCCTACCACCTCCAGGACGAGGGTGCGGACACGGTCGAGGCGAACGAACAGCTCGGCTTCGCCGCCGACCTGCGCGACTACGGCATCGGCGCGCAAATCCTGCACAGTTTGGGCGTGAAGAAGTTGCGCCTGCTGACCAACAACCCGCGCAAGGTGGCGGGCCTGGAGGGCTACGGTATCGAAATTTTGGAGCGCGTGCCGCTACGCGCCGGTGTCAACCCCTATAACGAAAAGTACCTCGCCACCAAAGCCGCCAAGCTCGGCCACTTGATGGAGTGAAGAGAAAAAGTTGTTCGTTCTTCGTCATTCGTTCTAGAGGGTGTTTGGGTTAACCTCCACGATGTGCTGTTTGTGCCAGCCAAACGCCTGGTGATGAGGTCACAGCTGGCAAGGTGGCTGAAAGCCTCACTCGAGGCGGCGAGAGTTTCGTAGTCATTTGCCAATTTACGGTAGTTGCCAAGCCAGGCGAAGGTTCGCTCTACAGCCCAGCGCCGTGTTCGAATGTTCCTGGTCCCTCTGCAAGAGCGTAAAGGCGTTTCTTTGCGCTGTGACCAGCTCCTTCGCAGTACCGAGGCGCTTTTCTAAGTGCGCTAGCTGCTTTCCGCAACTGCCCGTTCTCCGCAACGCGTCTTCGGACCGCGCTGTTTAGCGGTCGTCGCCTCGAGCGCTTTGACAACACTGCCCGACAACGCCCGGCCCGCTTTGTCAGGACCTTCGGCCTTCCAAACACGTGTACCTGGTTTGTTTACGCCTGTTCTTAGTTCGCCACAACTAGACCTCCAAGTTGGCAGTCGCCAGTGGGACACTACCCAGCTCCGAACGCGACGACAAGAGCTGCCATGCTTGCGCCGGTCGCAGCACCCCCGCAGGCGCTCGGAGCCGGCGCGGCGACCGAGGTAAAGAGTAGTTGCAGCTGGTCTCCCTGCGGAAGTCGGTGCTCCTCAGCCAGTTCTAAGCGCCGACCCCCTCGTCCTGGCGAAGTCCTCGAGGACCAGCCGCATGCCTTCGTCGAAGTCGATGCGCGGTTCCCAGCCGATAACGCGCTTGGCCTTGGAAAAGTCGGCAACTTTGCGCAGCTCTTCCAACTCACCCCGGGGGTTGGGGAGGATGTGCCTAACCTCGCCGCCGATCTTAGCAGCCACCTCGTTGACGGAAGTTTCTTGATTCGTGCCGATGTTCAAGACGGTGTTCCGGTTGGGCTCGAGTTCAGCGTCCGCCGCTAACAGGTTGGCGCGTACCACGTCTGCCACATAAGTGTAAGCGCGCGTCTGTTCACCGTCACCGTAGATCGTCATCGGCTCTCCTTGCGACTTCTGACGCAAAAACTTACCGATCACGAGCGCGTACGCTCCTTCTACCAGCTGGCGGGGGCCGTACACGTTGAAATAGCGGAGTGAAACGATATCCATCTCATAAATTTGGGCAAACATGGTCGCGTACTGCTCGCCGATGAGTTTGTGCAAGGCGTAGGGCGATTTGGGCTTCGTCGACATGTCCTCGGTCATAACGTGCGTGTCTTGGTCGCCGTTCACCGACGACGATGACGAGTAAATGACCCGCTTGACGCCACACACCTGTGCGGCTTGGAACACGTTCAGGGTGCCGTTCACGTTGACGTCGTGGGTGCCGATGGGGTCTTCGACCGAGCGCACCACACGCGCCCAGGCCGCCGGGTGAAACACCCAATCCACGCCCTCGAACGCGCGTTCAACCACGTTGTAGTCGGTGATCGAAGCTTCGACAAAGGTGGCCTGTGGATTTAAGTTTGCGCGGTCGCCGGTGGACAGGTCGTCCACTACCTTGACCTCGTGCCCCGCGGCGACCAGCGCATCAACCACGTGGGAACCGATAAACCCGCACCCGCCCGTTACACAACATCTCATGCGTCACATCCTAACTCGTGGACCTCACGTGGCGGCCCAGTGTCTTCCACAATAAGCCGGCTTGACGGACAAGCGGTTTGAGCCGTCAAACGCTTGGTGCCAGACCTGTTTCGCCGCGCAGCGACAGAGTCTATAGACTCCAGTAGAGGGTTTGCTTCGGCAGCTGCAGTGCCCCAAGAGCACTTTTCACATCGATCAAAACCCCCCCCGGCTTTAACAGAATTGGCAACCTCTCGGCAATCATCGCCGGGTAGGCGCGGTGCGCGACAGCCAGTATGAGCGCGTCAAGGTCTTGCAAACTGGTCCAGTCGCAAAGCTCCAAACCGTAGTGTCGCGCAGCCTCCGCTGGATTTGCCAAAGGGTCATGGAGCAGTGGCTGAATGCCGAAGCTGCGCAGCTCGCGGACGATGTCAAGAACGCGACTGTTGCGCAGGTCGGAGATGTCTTCCTTAAAGGTCAGCCCCAGCACCCCGACGCGCGCCTGACGTAGGGGCGTCTTTCCCTGCGCCAACAACCTGACCGCCTTCTGGGCGACGTAGGCGCCCATGCTGTCGTTGATACGTCGCCCAGCCAGGATGACCTGCGGATAGTAACCGACCTCCTCGGCTTTAGAGGTGAGGTAGTACGGGTCAACGCCTATACAGTGGCCACCCACGAGTCCTGGCCTGAAGGGCAGAAAGTTCCACTTCGTACCTGCGGCCTCGAGCACGTCGCTGGTGTTCAGACCGAGTCGGTCGAAGATGAGCGCAAGTTCGTTCATCAGCGAGATGTTCAGGTCGCGCTGCGTGTTCTCGATGACCTTGGCGGCCTCAGCCACCTTGATGCTGGGCGCCCTGTGAACGCCCGCCGGGACAATCGCGCTGTAAGCGGTGGCGACCCGGTCGAGCGTGGCGGCGTCCTCACCCGCTACCACCTTGACGACACGTTCGAGGGTGTGTTCCTTGTCGCCCGGGTTGATGCGCTCGGGGGAATAGCCGAGCTTAAAGTCAGCACGTGCCAGTCCGGAAACCCTGGCGAGGATGGGTGCACACACGTCCTCGGTGACGCCTGGGTAGACGGTCGACTCGTAGACCACCACAGAGCCCGTCGCCAGGGCCTTGCCGACCGTTTCAGAAGCCGACTGCAAGTGGCGGAGGTCCGGCTTGTTGGCGGTGTCGATCGGCGTCGGCACGGCTACCACAAAAAAGGTGGCACCCGCGAGTGCCGCGGGGTCGGCACTGAAAGTGATGCTCGAGGACACAAGCTCATCACGCGCCACCTCGCCGGTGCGGTCCAAGCCCGCGCACAGCTCGGTGACCCGTTCATGATTGATGTCGAAGCCTACGGTGCCGGGGAAAGCCTCGGCAAATGCGAGCGCTACGGGAAGTCCTACGTAGCCCAACCCGACAACTGCCACAGTTTCAGTCATAGGTCTGCACCTTAGCAGGCCTGACGGTGCGGGGACGTGACGTTTGCACAGACGAGTACCTCAGCACAAGCTCAAGCGTAGTTTGGAACAGAGAAGTTGAGCAGCGAGCCGACCGCAGCAAGGGCAAGCCGAGCGGCGTGAAGTCTTTCAGAGAAACAATCCTGCGGCCGCTCCTACTTGAGCTTGCGCCAAAGCACTTCGGCAGGGTTGAGGTGTGGCGAGCAAACGGCTTCAACACAGTTGAACTTGTTACCAGGCAAATCGGTGAACGCACCTGCGAACAACGACACTGAAACGAAGATGGCCTACTCTCTCAGGTTAGCCTCAACTTCGGTTCTTTTCACGGCGTTCGGTCCGACAGCCTGGTGCGGTGTAGAGAGTACGGTACGATGCGGTACATTCTCAAGAGGGCGTTCGCATCACGGAGGTGGGCAGTGAGGAGGTAGGCGGTGAGGAGGTAGGCGGTGAGGAGGTAGGCGGTGACGATTTCCGAGCTGCTCGAGGCAGTCGGGCCGGACTACGAGCCCGCACTCGAAAATCATGGCCGAGCGCGGTCGAGCGCGTTCAAGCAGACGGAGGAACAACAGTGAGTCAGGCGTTTTTCGTCGGGTCCTACACGAACGCGGATTTTGGAGCTTACGAGGCGACAGGTGAGGGGATTTACACCTGTCAGCTCGAGCCCGCTAGCGGAAAAATGGAAGTTCTGAACTGTTTCGGGGACGTCGTAAACCCCACCTACCTGACGCTGGACAAGGCTAAAAAACATCTTTACGCCGTACACGAAACGGGCCGGGCGGACAGCCCTTCCGTTTCGGCCCTGGCCGTCAACGACGACCTCAGCCTGAGGCGTTTGAACGTCCAGGGTGTGACGGGAGAGGGGCCGTGTCACCTGGCGCTCGACTCGAGCGAAACGTTTTTGGCGGTGGCCAACTACGGTTCGGGCGACGTGGCGCTGTTTCCTGTGCGTGAGGACGGCAGCCTGGCCGAACAAGCGGACAGCGTCCAGCACAAGGGCGGCGGCCCCCATCCCAGACAAGACGGACCCCACGCCCACGCCACCGTCTTCGGTCCCGACAGCTCCGACCCGGACGGCCAGACCCTGTTCGTGGCCGACTTGGGTCTGGACGAAATCAAAACCTATCACTTGAACCGGCGAGCGGCGCAGCTCGAGCCCTTGGGCAGCGCCAGCACGCCCCCCGGCGCGGGCCCGCGCCACTTAGCTTTTCACCCGAGCGGCGCGCACGTCTTCGTGCTGAACGAACTCGCCTCGAGCTTGAGCGTGTTTCGCCATGAAGAGGGCGCGCTCAAGCCCTTGGGCACGGTCTCCACCCTGCCCGAAGACGTCCGGGAGGAAACGACCGCCGCGGCGCTCCGCGTGCACCCGTCCGGCAGGTTCGTTTACGCGTCCAACCGGGGGCACGACAGTGTAGCGGTGTTCGCCTTCGACGCAGCGCGGCAACGTCTGAAGGTGCTTCAACACGTCGCCACGGGTGGCAAAATCCCCCGCGACTTCGCCCTCGACCCTGCGGCTGACCTGCTGGTCGTCGCCAACCAGCAAACGAACACGCTGCGCTCCTACCGGCTGGACGCTTCGGGCAGGCTGGAGCCCACCGGGCAGACGCTCGAGCTGGGCACGCCGGTCTGTATCGCGATGGTGTAGCTGGGCTGGTGTAGCTGGGCTGGTGTAGCTGGGATGAGGTAGCTACGGTGCTGTAGAGGCAAGGATAAGGCGGGGGGTACACGCATCGGCTGGGCTCCGTCGGCAACTACAGGTAAACCGGTTCCACCGCTCGGCCCGCGCCGCTGAACACAATGCTCGCCAAGTAGCTCGCGTCGGGCACCGCGTCTTCGCGGTAGGGGAGGTCCGGATAGCTTGCTCGTAGGACGGCGCGCGTCCACTTGCGCTCAGCGGAGAGCGGCTTTACATTCTCACCCTGTTTAGACTCCCCCTGTTTGGAGAACACGCCCCCGTACACGTTGCCGCGCCGGGCGTCCAGGGCGAAGACGCCCGTCTCGTCCGCTTGCAGTTTGCCGGCGGCGACGGCCGCCAAGGTGCTCCCGCCCCCCAGCGGCACGCCGAGGCCGCGCGCGAGACCCTGCGCCGCGGCGACGCCGACGCGCAAGCCGGTGTACGAGCCCGGCCCCAGCCCCACGCCGACGCCCGTGAGCTGTCGCTTGTTCACGCCGGCTTTCTCCAACAAACGCTCGAGTTCACCCAGCAGGCGTTTGGCGTGGTCCCGCTCGACCCTTTCCTCGAAGCGAGCCAACGTGCCGCGCTCGGGTGACCACAGCGCCAGGGCCAAGAAGGGCGTGGCGGTGTCGATGCCCAAGAAAACGCGAGCGGTTGAAAAAGAGTCCGGCACAGCAAACTATAGCTCATACCGTTTTAAGCAATACCCACAAGTCGATTTTTCGGCGAGTCAACAAGTGCTCACGGCTTCTTGCTCGCTGCTGTGGTTCAGTGCAGCGTCGCGCGCCTCGTTTCACCGTCGAAGGCGAGTTCGACGTGGAGCGCCTCGGGAAAAAGCTCGAGCAAGGCCTCACCCCACTCGACGACCACGAGCCGGGCGCGTGCCAGGTAGTCTTCGAGGCCGAGGTCGAGCAGGGCGGCGGCGCTGTCCAAACGGTAAGCGTCGACGTGAACGAGCGTGCCCGTCGGCGTCGGGTACTCGTGGACGAGCGTGTAGGTAGGGCTGCTGACGTGGGCGGCGCTGCCCAAAGCCGCGCCCAAGGCTTGGGTGAGCGTCGTTTTACCCGCGCCCAAGGGACCGCTCAGGACCAGCAAACTGCCCTGCGGCGCGGCCGCGACGAGCCGCCGCGCCAGCCGCTCCGTGTCGCTCAAACGTTCAAGGTCGAACGAGGAGGCCATCGAGTTCGGCGAGGTAGCCGTGAAAGTCCGGCAGCGCGTCGTCCAGACGGTCGGGCTCGACCGAGACGACGAGCCGGTAACCCGGCTCCAGCACCGCGCTGACCAGGACGGTTCGGGCGAGTTCCACAACGCTCAGCCGGGTGTTGCCCAAGGCCAGTTCCGCCCCGAGCTCGGCCGCGTTGCGCCCCAACTTGGTGAGGGTCGGGTAAAGGGCGTGGGGCTGCTCGAGCCCTCGGACCCCCGGCCCCTCGGCCGCCAGGACCCGGCCCTGCGGGTCGAACAGGGCGACGGCTTGCACCCCCCCGTCGCGCGAGCGTTCGGTTACCCAGCGCCGAAGCGCGTCCGGTCCTGCCGACTGAGCAGGCGGCTGAACGGGAGACTGAGCAGACGACTGAGCGGGCGCGTCGAAAAAACCGAACAAGCCCTCCACCACACCGCTGCCCGCGAGTTGGTCGGCGACGGCGCGGGTCGCGCCGTACTGGGCCTGCAGGTCGCTCAGCAGCGTCTCAACTCCGCTCAGGGCGGCGGCGAGTTCGTCTCTGAGCGGAGCTGAGACGTGTTGAAAAGCGTCTCGCTGGCCGTCCAAGTGTTGCAGCAGGGCAGCGACCTTGAAAGTTTCCTCGCTGTTGAGTTTGGCAACCTCGTCGAACACCTGCAGGGCCGCGTCCAAACGCCCCCCGAAGTCGGTGCTGCGCCGCTCGAGGAGAGTTTGCACCGTCGCCAGCAGCGCCCACAGGTCGGCGAGTGTGTCCAGGGGTGTGTCCTGTTCCAACTGCGCCCTGGCCGTTTGCAAACGCGTCTTCAAAGTCTGAAATTCGGGCAGGGCCACGCCTTCGTAGCGGCTGACCTGTTCTTCTAGGTCGTGCAGGTCGCCGAGCTGTTCGGCGAGCCGCGACCGGCGCTCGGCAGCGTCCGGGGGTCGGGTTTCGCCCCGGTCGTCAAGACGGGTTTCGGACGGGGCCGCACCGTGACGGCTCGAGGCTAGGTGATACAAGCTGCGCAAGTGCTGTACGTCGCGCAGGGGCGGCAGGGCGGTGTCCAACACGCTCAGCGTGACTTGCAGGTGCTGCAGCAACTCGGTGGTGTCGACGCCGCTGGTGTCAACATTGGAGGTGTGGACGGAACCGTGGGCAGCGTTCGGCGCGGCGAGCGCCAAACTCAGTTCCTCGCGAATCTTGTTCAGTTCAGCGCTCAGCGCCGCGCGCTCCGCCGCCGCCGCCGCCGCGAGCGTGGCGCGAAGGGGGTCCAGACTGGTCGCTACGCGCGTGCCTGCGCTGAGTTGCGCCGCGTAGCGGGACAGGTCTTCGGCGAGCGCCGGACGGTAATTCAACAGGTCGGCGTAGTCGCCCGCCAGTTTGTCGAGGCTGCGGCGTTCGTCGTCCAGGTCGAGTTGCAGCAGCCTGGCGTTCACGTCGGCGTTTACGTCAGCGTCTACGTCAGCGTCTACGTCGGCGTCGGCTTGGGGAGCGACGGGTCGGCCGGAACCGGGTGGCTGGCTGGCGAGGTGGCCGCCCAGGAGCAGGTCGTCGGCTTCGCTCTCGGCCTCCAACACACCCTCTTCGCCGCGCCGGGCGGGTGCAGCCTCGACCGCGACGCTCGACTCCATAAGTTTGCGCAGGTCGGCCGTGAGTTTGTAAGCCCGCTCGACCTCGGCAGGCGCGAGCGTGCGCGCCTGCTGCGCCGTCGCCACCTGACCCAGGAGGTTTTCCAAACGGCGCACCTTAGGCCCTCCCAAAAACTTGACGTTTTCGAACGACGCCTTCAACTCACCGAGCGCTTTCGCCTGGTAAACGAGCTGGTCGGTCAGCTTTTGCTCGACCAGGTCCAGGTTTTGATGGGCCTCGTCCAGCAGCCGACCGGTCTCGCGGCCGGCCTCGTACTCGCTTTCCAAAAGTTGGAGCTGGGCTCGCAACTTCTGCACTTCGGGCCACTCGAAGTACAAGTTGAAGGGCTTAAGGCGAGCGCGCAACTCGCCGAGCGCCGCCTCTCGAGAGGGTTTAGCGGCTACGGGCGCACCGCTATTCACCGGGCTGTCGGCTCGAGCGTCCGATCGAGCGTCCAGCTTTTTGAGGGTCTCCAAAATGTGCTGCAGTTTTGTTTTGGCCTCGGTCACCGGCATGACGACCTGAAGCTGCCGGTACACCTGGACCTTCAAGATTTTGTCGACGTCGGCGTACTGCAAGGTCGCAGGCGTTTTGGCGAGGGCTTGCAAGCCCTCCTGCAGCGCGCGAGACACGACGCGAGGGGGCAGCAAGGCCTCGAGGGCCGCTACGGTCGCTTGGTAGACGCTGTTAGCCATAATCCATCATAGAAGGCGTACGGGTGGCGTAGCGGCCGTCCCTTACAAACGGCGCTGCTCGGAGCGCGCTGGTAAAAACCGCCGATCTAAAACTCCTCGTCCCAGTCGATGGCCGTGCCGGTGCTGGCGCGTCCCAAGGCGGTGTCGCCAGAACTGACGACGGCGTCGCCCGCGCCGCGGCCGAGCAGACCGAACTGCACACAAATGCCGTACAGCCCGGCCACCGCGAGGCCGATGGCTAGGGTGCTCAGCGCCGCCCAAACGACCTGGCTCAGCGTGTTCTGAAAGATGGAGAACGTCGACAAGCTGCCCAGCACGGCGACGCCGCTCAGGTTGGCGACGAGTTCGAACAGCGAGGCTAAACCTTCGTACATGATGGGCAGAAGAAGCAAAAACAGCGCCGCTCCGACCAAGCGCCAGTTGCGGTTGGCCCCCCCGAAGGCGAGGTTGAGCAGGTACAAGGGCACCACGGCGAGCAAGCCCAACATCATCATCACCAGCAGCCGCGGCCAGCCCGCCCACAGCAGGCTCGTGCTCAGCAGGACGCCGGGCCCCGTGGCTGTGCCTGTGGCGGCGCTGCCGGTGACGGCCGCGGCGACACGGTCGGTCTGGCCGACCAACACGGCGCCGTCCTGCAGACGCAAACCGGGGGCGGTCGCGAAACGGTCGACCAGCTGGCGCGTGTCGGCGCTCACCGCGGCGTCGGGTCCCAACAAGGGCGCTAAAAAACGCTCGAACGTGTCCTGGTAAGTGTCGAGTCGGGCTTGGACGAAGCCGGCGTCGCCGCGTTGAATGGCCGACAGGGTTCGGCTGCTGTCGGCGTAGAGCGCTTCCACGGCGTCGTCGACGCTGCTGTACCCGTTCGCCAGATAGGCGTTCACGAGGTCTGCACGGCTCACGTCGTCCAGGTCGAAAGCGGCCAAAGCAGCCGCCAGGTCGGTGGGAACTGTGTCGAGCAAAGGCAGCGCCGGGACCGGGGTCGGCGCGTCGGGGAGGACAGCCTCTACCACCTCAGCCTCTATCACCTCAGCCACTGTCGCCTCAGCCACTGTCGCCTCAACCACTGTCGCCTCAACCACTGTCGTTTCAGCCACTGCCACCCCGGCCGCACCGTTTGGTGCGTCCTCTACGGCCGCCGCGTTTCCAGCCGCCCTCGCTTCGGTAGGAATGTCGGGGGAAGGTGTCGCCAGGCTCGAGGCGGGGTCGGCCACCGGCATTTGAGCCGCGTCGTCGCTTTGTGGTACCGGTTGTTGCAGCGCTTGCGACTGCGAGGCCGCCGCGGCGGCTTGAAAGTCGCTCAAACTTTGTCGAAGCGCTGTGAGGCTGCTTTGCAAAGCCACCGGCTCGGCGGCCACGAGGGCTTGAAAGGTCTGGGAAAAACTGGCTGCGGTCGTGGCGCTGAGGCGCGGTGAGTCTTGAACCGGCAAAAAGTGGGCGTAAGCCCCGGCGAGGGCCAAGTAGGCCGCGTCCCTGTCAAAGATTGCGTCGCTTGCGGCCGGGTCACCTAGGGCCGTGCTCGCCGCGTCCAAGCGTGTCTGCACGGTTGCCGCCGCGCCCGTGTCGAACGCGGTGATGAGGGCGGGAAAGGTGTCGGCGCCACTCAGAGCGTCCATGTCCGCGTCCCCGAACGCCATGTCGGCGGCGATGCGGACCAAGCGCTCACGGCTTGCCGCTAAGTCGCCCTCGTTCGCCGCGCGCAGCGCCGACTCGTACACGAGCCGCCAAATGCCGCCCCGCAGCACGGCGACCTGCACGCCCAGGTCGGTCGCACTCCCGTTTTGAACCGCGGTTTCCGCCCGTGAAAAGGTGCCCTCCAAAGCCGCGACCAAGTTCGGGCTGCTGGCGTCGCGCGACAGGGTCCGCAGGGTTTGAGCGGCTTGGTCGAGCGCGTTCAGACTTGCAGAGCCGCCCGTGGGCAAAACGTTGACGGCCTCGTTCAAGCGTCCGACGGCCAGGTCGAAACTTTGCAGGACGGGGTCGTTCGTGAGACCCCCCTCGAGACCGTCCTGGGCAAAGCCCCAGGCGACGACCAGCAGCAGCCCGCACCCTAAGATGTGGCCTAAACCGCGTTTCATAGTTCCTCCTTGAATTTGTGCAACGTTGCAAACACCACGCCGAGGTTGAGTTCACTGCTGCCTATCAGCATAAGCGTAACCTCCCCGAACGGAAAGAGAAAAAGCTGACCCCGGCTGTGCGCGACGTAAAAGGTGCGCAGCTCGCCGCTGCGGCCAAGCAGCCTGAGCCCCAAGGTGCCCAGCCGCGACAAGGCCTCGACCTCGAAGCCGCTGCCGCGCACCGCAGTCACGCCGCCCCCTTCGAACGCCGCGACCATCTCGACGTGTTCCAACTGGGCGAAAGCGAGCAGAAGGTCGTCGCGCGCCGCCGGTCCCAGGGACGGGGGAGCGGGGGGCGCTGTGACCTCGAGCACCCCGGCCTCGAGCACCCCGGCTCCGAGCACCTCAGCCCCGAGCACCTCAGCCCCGAGCACCCCGGCCTCGAGCACCTGAGCGCCAGCGACCGGCGCCTCTACCCGCGGCTCGGCGACCGAAAGAGCGCTCGGCCCGACGTGAGCGTACGGCTCCGGCGTCGGTCGACGGCCGGCCGTCAGGCCGAGCACAGGCGCGTCCGAGCTTGACACGTCCTGACTTGACACCTCCGGGGTCGGCGCGTCCAGGGTCGATAAACCGGACACTGCCCCGTCGGCGGGGAGGGCGGCCGGCGGCTTTTCTTGGGGCTTCACTTGGCCCGTCTCGTCGGACAAGGTTTGCAGCGTCTTGAACAGCTTTTTGAGGCTCAGCTCGAGTCCGGCGCGTGGCAAAATCATCGCGAGGTCGCGCAGCACCGGACCTTTGAGGACGCGGCCCATCTCCTGAACGTTGACCGTCTCGGCTGAACAGCTGGCGCCGCGCAGGGCGTTGTCGAGCACTTGAGAGGCCACCCGTCCGGAGACGAGTTGGGTCAGGCCGTGATGGGTCGTCGCGTAAACTTTGTTCGCCACCGTTGTTCTGACGAAGCGCCCTTCGGTTGACGAGCGCTTGCAGCCTCCCTCGACGTAAACGCCCCAACAGCTGAAACGCAAACCGGGGCTGCTTTCAGCATAGGCTTTGCCCTGCTACCGCCTTGTGAAAAATTCGCAAAAGAGGGACTCGCCGTCAGGCTTCTGTTGCCTCAGGTTTGAACTGCTTTGACCGCTAGAGCGGCTCGCTCGCCGCCACCGACCCCGCGACCCAGCTCGAGCCCGCCGCGGTCACCTCACGCTTCCAGACCGGCAGCAGTTCCTTGGCGCGGTCGATGCCGAACTGACACGCCCCCAGCGCGTCTTTGCGGTGTCGCGAAGAGACGACGACGGCGATGCTCGCCTCGCCGGGCGCGAGGCGGCCCAAACGGTGCGCGACGACGACACGCCCCAAGTCGAACGTGCGGCGCAACTCCTCGACTAAAACGTGCAACTGGGTTTGCAGCATCGCTTCGTAGCCTTCGTAGTCGATGTACTCGACAGTCTCGCCCGCGTTGGGCGAACGCACCGTGCCCACAAAACTCGCCACCGCGCCGAACTGGGGCGCGCTGACGAGCCTCAGGTAGCGCCCCGGCTCGAGCACGTCCCGCGTGACGAACAAGTAATCTTGCTGCTCGTTTTTTTGCGCGCCTTGTCCGGCCACCCGCTAGCCCCCCGAGACCGGCGGGAAAAAGGCGACCGTGTCGCCGTCCGCGACGACGCTTTCGGGTTCGGCGTAGCGCTCGTTTACGGCGCAGAGGCTACCGCTCAAGCTCAGCGCGTGGCTGCGCTCGAGCCGCTCAGCGAGCTGCCGCAAGGTCACGGGCGCGTCCAAGGCAAGCTCGAGCTGCCGCGTCCCGGCCGCCTCGCGCAGACTCGCGAAAAACAAAACTTTGACGTTCATAGACTTAGTTTATAGCACTGTGCCTACACGAGTTGCGGCGCGGTTTCCACGACATCGTCGAGATTAGTGCAGGTATCACTCTCGTGTCCCGCCACTCGCAACAGCGGCGCGACGGTTTCCACCAAAGCCAGCACTCGAGCGACTTCCTCGGGACGCTTGCCGAACTCGGCCGGCTCATCGGCGCAAAAACGAAGCGGGTCTACGTCTACACGCCCGAAGGTGTAGCTGAACTCGAGGAGCCCGACACGCTCAGCGCCGAGCCCGTTTTGGTTGGGTTTACGCTCGAGCTGGGTGAAATCTGGTAGGGCAGGGGCAGCGATACGTTTGGCACACCTGGAGCTGCGAACAATCGTTGGATGATGCGGATTCTCGATGCAACCGTCGCGCTCTCCCGTTGCGCACATCCAACGGCGTGACTGCGCCCGAACAGTCCCCACGGTACCCGCAGCGTGGCGGGGTTAGGATGGAAGTGGAGAAGGTCCCACCCGACACTTACGTCGGTTTTGGTGGGCACGCTGCAGCTACCTTGATGACGGGATGGTGAAAGCTATCTACCTGCGTCGCGCAATTTTGGCCGACCTGGCTGCGCTCGAGAACCTCGAGCAAACCTTCCCCGGCGACCGCCTTTCCCGCCGCAGCTTTCGCCACCTGCTGACCCGCGCCAACGCCGCCGTGCTCGTCGCGGAGCAAGACACTTTGCTGGGCGACGCCGTCGTGCTGTTTCGAAAAGGCTCGAGCCGCGCCCGCCTCTACTCGCTCGTCGTCGCCCCCGAGGCGCGAGGCCGCGGTCTGGGACAAAAGCTTTTGAACGAGGTCGAGACGGAAGCTCGAGCGCGTGGGTGTACCGAACTGAGGCTCGAGGTCCGCGAGGACAACGCCGCCGCCGTCCGTCTTTACGAGCAAAGCGGTTTCGCCCACGTGGGCCGCGTGGACGACTACTACGACGACCACAGCGCGGCGCTTTGTTTGGGCAAGAGTTTGGTTTAGGCGAGGCTCTTTTGAACGTTGTGCGGGTGGACGGCTATTCAAATATCCATATTACCCGTCGCGCGCGGGTAGCCGTGATAACCGACTGCGTAACCGCCGACCAGCAGATACTCAACGTTTTTGAAGTTCAGCAACTGCAAGAACTCTTTGAAGTCGGGCGATAGCTGGGTCATAGCTATAGTTCAGTTAACGCAAGAGTTCGACGGTTTGCAAACGCTCCTGAGGCGTTTTCGCCTATAAAAAGTTTTTATCATCCGGTTCATTCTCGAGGGAGACGATAGAGAAAGTTGTCTTGTCTACCTTGTCGAGATAGCGTCCATACTTTTAACCTCATACTTGATTGTACAGTTTTTTGTCGGGTTGCTCGAGCAGCAGAGGTTTCAGCTCGTTTACTCGCTCTGTTCCAGCATCCGCACATCTTCGAGGTCTTTGTCACGACCTGAGGCACGTTTGGAAGAAAGCAAATCTGCCAACGAGACAACATAAAATACTTGGCCTTCGTACTTCATCGTCTCCCGTCTCTGCCAAGCCGAAGCAAAGTTAATGCCAGGCGTGGCCGTTTGCACGTCGACACGAACGCGGTCGTTAAAAACCGTGATTTCGTGCGCCAACACGTTTTCCGGCGTGGTCAATTCCGCTGTGCCTAAGCGTGCGTCCAAGAAAGCTTTAAGCAACTGTTCCGCGTTTTCCGGCGTGGCCTCAATCAGAATATCGAGGTCGAACGTGGCGTGCGGAACACCGTGCAGCACAGCCGCGATGCCGCCGATGACAACGTACCGAACGTTATGAGCTTGTAAGGACGCAAACACGTCCTGGAGTCGGTTGAGCATGTTTTCTTTTGAGAACTTGTGGATTATTTTCTATTATTAGGTCGGTTATCGAACAGAAGAAAGCCATGCGCTCGGTCACCGACAACGACTGGAACCAGCGCGCCTTCGCTTCGGGTGTCTCTTGTTGTCGGTCGTGGGAAATTGTAAGTTCCATGCTGACAACTATAGCGCACCTGCCAAAACTGTGCGCAGGCGGCGCAGATACTGATTACATTGTCCCCTTTGATTCTGTCGCATCCTGTTACGCTGCTGCTCGAGCGGTAAATGATTCAGTTCGTCAAAAATCTTTTCAGTGCCTAATTGTATGCTGATTTAGCGCTATTTCAACTTTAGTTCAAGTTGTGCGATTTGCTCAGTGACTACTTTCAACTCAGAATTATCATCTGATTTCAAGCACATTGCTTTTTGAGCAAACAGGCTGCACAAAGAGTAACTGAAGAAAAACCAAGCAAAGGCGTCTTGTGTAATTTCAACTTCTTTATCAGTAACGATAAGTTCAACAGGGTTTTTTGGGTGCATTAGTCTATCCCGAATTTTAACGGCTTTCTGAAGACTTTCCCAACCGACGCCGCCCAAAGCCAATTGAAAGTCTGACCCAATACTCTTGGAGTACACTTTAAACACAAATTTAAGATTGTTTAGGAATTTTGGGAAAGTATTTCGCGTCTTTATTTCGCCTTTGCTATCTATCTCAAGATTTATGTCTTCCAGAGCTACTAATTCATGAAGGGTTACCTGTCCGAGTAACAAACCCAGGTTTAAAGTAGACATTTTTTGACAGTACATTAGGCCTTCGATGAATGCAAAAACAGCTCGAACATAAGCGCGACGCTGTACCTGACCACCCGTTTCTTGGATGGCGTCCAAATGTTCTTTGCAGTCCTCGCTAAGTGTTTCAAACATTTGACGAGCAGCTTCTTGAGCTATTTGGAATTGTTCAAGCTGGTCAGGTATTTGCACGGTTTCTTCTCAAAATCAGATTATCATTTCGCGAATGCTGTAACTATACGCTGTCCTGCGGTACAACTTTGAAATACACGAGATTGTTGCTCCGCGAGCCTTTTCCATTATTACAAAAGGTTTTTACTCCCCTGCCAAATATCGAATAACCTCCTGATAAATCTCCGGGTTGGCCGCGTCCTCGCCGTCGGCCTCGATGGTCGGGTTGTCGTTGACCTCGATGACGTAAAACTCGCCGTCGATTTCTTTCAAGTCCACGCCGTACAAACTCTTGCCTATGGCGTCAGCGGCGGCAAGCGCGACGGAGACGAGCTTAGGGTCGGCCTCGTCGCGCGACACGGCGATGGTTTGCGCCCACTCGCCTTCTTTGCCGCGCTCCATGAGTTTCCACTTGTCCTGCACGAACACGTAGCGGATAACGGCTAAAAGGGAACCGTTCAGCGTCAGCACGCGCCAGTCGAACTCGCTCGGCAGGTACTGCTGCACGACCAGGCGGTCGGCGCGGCGCAGAAACTTGCGACCCGTTTTGACAAAACTCTCCGGCGTCGTCACCTTGTCCACGTAGTTGGAAAAGCTCGAGTTCGGCGCTTTCAACACCAGCGGCGTGCCGAGCGCTTCGAACAGTTCGGCGGCGTTTTCGCGCGTCACCTCGGGGTCGTTCAAAAAGCGCGTCTCCGGCATCGGCACCCCCTTCGCCATCAGCCGGGCGTACATGTTCACCTTGTCGCAGCAGATGCGAATCGACTCGCTGTGGTCGAGCACGCGCAGCCCGCGCAGTTCGGCCATGCGCGCGACCGCGTAAGAGGCGTTGCGCGGGTCGGTGAGGGCGCGGATGAAGACGCCGTCGTAGTTCGACAGGTACTTGAGTTCGTTCTTAAACAGAAAGTCGAGGCTGTAGCCGAGTTCGAAGGCGGCCAGCCGAAAGTTCGACAGCGCGGTGAGTTCGACCGAGGAGCGAATCGTGTAGCGCTCGGTGTAGATGGCTAGCTTTGCCACGGCTCGAGCCCCTCCAGCAGTTTTTTCTCGTTCAGGGTAAGGCTGTCGAAGGGCAGGGGCTCGAGGGCGGACAACAGGTAGTCTGTAGCGCTCACGATGACTCGGACCCGCATCAAGGGCAACCGGAACACCCGGAACACCTCGGCGGCAAGGTCGCGGTACTCTTCAGTCAGGCACTTGCCGAGCACGCAGCGCGCCACGTCGACGCGGTAGTCCCCCGTCAACTTCTGACAAATCACCGCGTACTTGCCGCTCATGGTGAGGGCCTTGCGCCGCTGTTTGAGCGTGTCTTTGTCGCTGATGAGTTCACCTTGGTCCATAAACGGGTTGATGGGGTAGGCCAGCACGGGCGGCGGCAACAGCTTTTCGGTAACGATGTCGTAGTCCGGCACGGCCAAGCCCGCGGCTTTCGCCTTTTCCATCGCGATGGGCACCACGTAAGCGTCGAGCGCGTCCTGGGTCGTCGGGATGATGTTCAGACCTGCGAGTTCGGCGTCGAGCGAGTCGTAGTAGCCGCTGAGGAGGTAGCTGTAGTCGCCGGACAAGTTGACGTGGGTCACGTCCGCCATACCGTCCGGGCTGTGTTTGTAAATCAGGGTCGGGCTCAGACCATCACCTCGTTGATTTAAGCGGCGCTGTCAAAAAATCATACTCGTAACGAATCATACTTGGTCGCCGGCCTTTAAGAAAGCTACAGCTCTATGGACGAGCGGTGCTTTTGGCCCTGTCAGCCCAGCCAGCCGACCTGACCTCGGGTTGACGTGCCTTTCAACGCCACCGGGGGCGCAAGTGTGAGTTCGACTCAAAACAGCAGCCCGATATAAAGCCCGTAAGCCACGAGAAGGGCCAACCCCTCCCAGCGAACCAGACTTTTGCGGGTGAACAAAAAGATGAGAGTGGCAAACCCAAAGGCGAGCATCACGTAGAGGTCTAAGCTGAGAGCAGCGAACGGCAGCCGAAAGGGAACCACAAGGCTCGACAAACCCAAGATTCCGAGAACATTAAAGATGTTCGAGCCGATAAGGTTGCCCAGCACCATGTCGGTTTGGCGCTTCGCCACCGCCACGAGCGAACTCGCCAGCTCGGGCAAGCTTGTACCCACGGCCACGAGCGTAAGGCCGATAACGCGTTCGGGCACCCCGTAGGCTCGAGCCAGCGTCGTCGCCCCCTCCACCAAAACCTGAGCGCCCAAGACGAGCAGGACCAAACCGCCCGCGATTCCCAAAAGCGTGAGCCACAGCGGCCCGCTCCGGGTCGGCACCTCAGCTTCTTCGCTGGGACTGCGCAGTGTCCAGACGAGGTAAGCGAGCAGCAGCGCAAAGGTGATACCCCCTTCGGCGCGGCTCATCACGCCGTCTACAAACCACAAAAGCGGTAGGGCGCTCGCCAACAACATGATGGGCAGTTCGCGCCTCAGCACACCCCTGGTGACGCTTATCGGCACCAGCACGGCACACAGACCCAGGATAAGGCCCAAATTGGCGGTGTTGGAACCGACGACGTTGCCCGCGGCGATGGCAAAAGTGCCGTTCAAGGCCGCCGTCAAGGTCGCGGCCAGCTCGGGCGCGCTCGTGCCGAACGCCACCACCGTCAAACCGACGACCAGGGGACTGAGCCGAAAGCGAAGCGCGAGGCTCGAGGCAAACCTGACCAGCAGTTCCCCGCCCAGGTACAAAAGACCAACGCCCACGGCAACCAACACAAGACTCGACATAAAAGACCTTTGCAGCGCCGACGGCGCTCCAGGTCTCGCCTTGTATGTGCGTCACCGAGAGGTCTCTGACCCCTGTGCTGACGATAACGCACGCCCGTCGGTTGGGCGGCTACTCCCCTGTGGCAGCAGCATACAGGCAGAAGCCGGTAACTTTCATGAGTAGGGCTTTTACGTTTCACCTGAACCACGGCCTCGTTACGCGGCTCTGCGGCCCAGTAGCTGCACAAGGAGCAACGCCAAATCTCATGTGGTTTCTCGTCTACCGAGTCCTACGCATCAAGCCAGTTAGTGCCAGGTGTCCCAAGTATATCGTTGCCCAACCTAGCCCTCTCGCAACGTCCACTCGAGCAGCTCCCCCAAATCCGCCGTCGCCAGCCCGACGACCCGGTCGGCCGCGCCGTAGTACAGGTACACGGTGCCGTCCACGACCGGGTTGCCCGTGCCGAAAACCACGAAGGGCACGTCCCCCTTGATTTCCCAGGTTTCCTTGGGAGCCAGCACAGGCGTTTTCGGGCGCTTGAGCACGATGCGCGGGTTGTCGCGGTCGAGCAGCGCGACGCCCATACAGTAGATGTGGTAGTCGTTGTAGCCGTGGTAAATCACCAGCCAACCCGCTTCGGTTTCAATCGGCGGGCCGCCCGCCCCGATGCGCTTGCCGTCCCACAAGCCCGGCCGCGGGCGCAGGATTTCAGCGTGGTCGCCCCAAGTTTGAAAATCGTCGCTGAACGCCAGCCAGATGCTCGGCGGACGGCGGTGGAAGGTCGCGTAACGGCCGCCGAACTTGGCCGGGAACAGCACGTGGTCTTTGTTGTCCTCGTCCTCCACGACCGGCCCGAGGATTTCCCAGGTGACGAGGTTGTCGCTGACGGCGTACATCGGCGTGATGCCGAGCGGCGGCGTGCCAGTTGGGGCGTGAAAACCTTTGCGGCTGTAAGCGGTGTAGGCCATGTAAAAGCGGCCGTCGAGGAAGGTGATGCGCGGGTCTTCGACCCCTCGAGCGTCGAGTTCGGAAGAGGGCGTCAACACCGGGTGCTGCAGCCGGTTGAAGTTCACCCCGTCCGCGGACACGGCGTAACCGATGTGGGAAACGTAGTCGAGCCCCTGCGCCCGGTAGTGCATGTGAAACAAACCGTTGTGGTGAATCACCGACGGGTTGAAGGTGTTGAGCGCTTCCCAGGCGTTGGTGGGGATGGGCTTGAGCACCGGGTTGGCCGGGTGGCGCTGAAAGTGCTCGCTCTCGGCGAGGTGGTAAAAGGCGGCGGGGACGGTTTGGACTAGGGTCATAAAAGGCTCCGAGCTTGGTGTGGGGCCGGACTCGACCGGCCCCGGCAAGTTTACGGCTCGGCGCGTTTCATCGTCAACGAAAAAACATGCATCGTCTCGCGGTCGGGCAGACTGATGCCGAGGAGTTCGCGTCCGCCGTCAAGCGCCACGGTCTGCGCGAAAATGCGGCAGTTGAGACTTTCGACCGCGCCCGAGGCACCCCGGCGTTGGGCGTAGTCGAGCGCGACCGCCTCACCGTAGCGGGGCTGCTGGCACCAGTCGGACAGGGCGAGGGTGACTTCTTCCTCCCCGTCGGCGTAGCGGAGTGTCAGCGGCGCTTCGTAGTTGCCCTGTTCGGACGCGCCGAGAAGGTGCAGGGTTACGTAATTTCCAGGCGGGACGCTCAAACGCTGGCCCGTCGCGGCGACGTTATTGGCGTCGGCCTCGGTGGGCGGGAAGAGGTAGGGAACCTCCTCGAAAACGAACCGTTCTCCCCCGGCGGGTGAGCGGTCTATGGGGTAGGTCGCGCCGAGTTCGCCCGAGTGGTTGTCGAAGTTGCCCGCGGGGTTCGAGGCGCTGGAAAAAGCGTCGTTGTTGAAGGCGGAGGAAAGCTCGAGCCCGACAAAGTTCCCTTCTTCGAAAGCGGCGGGAGCCTCGAGTTCCGGCCCCGTCCGCGCCCCAGCCCCGGCGAGGTCGGGCAACGCTGCATCGGTCGTCCAGTGGACCAGCGCGAAACCGAAGGGCGGCAGCGTGAGGGTGGCGTCGGCGGCGAACGGTTCTTCGCTGACCAGATTGGCGAAGCGGTCGAAAACGCGCACCGTAGCCGCTTCGGTCAAGCCCTCACCTTCAGCGACGGCCAAGGCGTCTTCTTCGGCCCAACTTTTCAAGAGCAGCAGCCGTTCGCCCTCCTTGCCGTAGAGCTTTTCCATCACCGCGGGGCGAAAAACCAGGGCGTCGGCGCGGACGGGCGTGCCCGCGGGGTTGTTGACGACCACGCGGTGCTCGCCCGCTGCGAGGGTCAGCACGCCGACATCCGTCATCCGGTACTGCGCCTCGTCTACACCCGGCAGCTCGAGCATAAAGCTTTCGTCGTCGACGAAGACTTCCAACGAATTCGGCCGGTTCTCGGCGCGCGCCAAAGCGTAAAGCCGGTAGGGACCGCTTTCGGGCAGCGTCACGCTCGCGCCGACGCTCGCGCCCTCGACCAACACCGCCGTGAGTTGCCCGCTCGCGGCGGCGTTCACCTCGGTGGGCGGCGGCTGGCCGAAGTCGGTGCCGGTCTCGACCTCCAGCATTACGTCGTCCGATTTCTCGAGCCAAACGTAGTCGAGCATTTTCGCCGCGTCGGGCCGCGCCTCGGCTTGCAGCAGCGCCAGCAGCGCGGTGATGGTCGACTCCGCGCCCGAGTTGCGGTTAATAATTCCGCGCTCTAAGCCGTCGAAGGTGCGGCCCGTTTCGGGCTCGTACATGGGCTGGCGCAGTTCGTTGTTGCCGAGGAGCCAGCCCGTCATCAGTCCGCCGAGTTCGTTGTAGACCTCTTTGCCGGTCGCGTCGGCGAGGGCGAAGTAGCCGGACGCTATCGATTCCATACCAAAGGCGATTTGCGCGAAGGTGTCGACCGCCGGGCTCATCCGCTCCACCGGACCTTGGCTTGCTAAAAGATGCACGAAAAAGTGTCCCGCTTCGGCCTCGGCGCTCTCGAGCCAGTCTTCATCAGGCTCTACTTCGTAAGTCTCGGCGAGGGCCTGGGTTTGCCGTGAGCCCCAGGCGTGCCACTCGAGCGGGTTGAGCGCGAACGACGGGTGGGCGAGAAAGGGGTAACTCTCCGGCGGTCCGTACTGAAAGGCGGCGAGCCCGTCGGCGAGCATGGTGAGGAGGTCGCGGACACTATTATCTTCAACCGTATCGTCTTCCTCGGTCTCGAGGTAGCTCGCCAGCGCTACGGCTAGAATCGAGGCGACGTCCGCGCCGTCGTCGGGGAGCCACTGCGGCACTTCGAAGCCGCGCACGGTTTCAAACTCGCCAAAATTAGGCTCGACTTTTGCGACGAACGGCGGGACGCCGCGCAAGAAAGCCTCTTGCAACTGCGCGGCGTACTCAGGGTCGGTGTCCTGAAAAACTCGGTAACCTTCCGCCAAGGCCCACAGCCCCCGCGCCGCCCAGAAGCCCGCGCCCTTGCGACTCGTGCGGCCCAGGCGGTTGATGCTGCCGTCCTCAAAAACGAAGTTGAAGAACTCGCCGTCCTCGGCTTGCAACGCCATTGTGAAGTCGAGCAGGCCTCGAGCCTCGTCCAGCGTTTCGACGACGCCGTTTTCATAACCCCACAGGTAGGCTATGGCGGCCCTCGCCACGTCGTCTAAGTCGGTCACGCCCTCGCCCGGAGCCTCGCGGCCGACGTACGCGCCCGGCTCGGTCGGGCTCGGCTCGGCGTAAATCCACACGCCGAGCAAGTCCTGACCCTCGACGTTGAAGGGTTGGGTGAGAAAGTCCAGGTGCTCGAAATTGGTGACTTGCGCGAGGCTGAGAGGGGAGAGGAGGGCGAAAGAAAAGAGGATGCTGAGCATCCTCGAGCGTGTTCTTGTCATCTAAAACCTACTCATTTTGCAGCGCGACCGAGGCGAGTTCGGCTTGCCGGTCGGCGGCGAAGCGAATCGCCGCCTCTTCCGAGTCAGCCTGGTAGACGCTGTAGACGTGGCGAAAGTTCACGGTGTCGCCGGGCAGGTAGTGGTTGGGGGTGCTCGGCGTGACGTCCTGGGTCGCCTCGTAGGTGCCGAACTCGTCGGCGGTCCACTTGAACACGCCGGTGCGAAACTCCTGCGACTCGAACACCCAGGTGTCGCCGGAGAGAAAGTCGTTGTTGTCGGAGGCGACCTCGGGCGTCCCGGCGGCGATTTCGGCCACGGCGATGCCTAAGCTCGGCGAGTAGTTCGCCCGCCACGCTTCGGCCGAGGCGAAGATGTAGGGGGCGCTCCAGTAGAGCGGGCTCAAGCTGTCGTCGGCGCGGAAAGCGAGGTAGGATTCGCCGTCGACGTTTGTAACGGCCTCACGCTCGGCGAAGTAGTCTTCGGGCGTCTCGCCGAGCTGGTCGGCCCAGACGAGCTTGCGAAAGACCGGCAGCAGGTGCATGGCCTCTGGGTCAGCCTGGCTCATCACGCGCGTCGCCATGCTCTGCAGTTTCATCATGTCGGCGTAGCCGCGAAACGACACTTCGGTCGACACGTCCACGTCGCCGGTCGCGTAGATGCGCGCCACGACGCGCTGGTTCAACCCTGCAAAGCGGTCGGAGGCGTACTCGCTCACGACGGTGACCCTCGCCGGTCCTGCAGGCAGGGTTTGGGTTTGCACGTGGCGCATCCCGCCTTCCTCGAGCGTCGTGTACTCCTCGTGCGGCCCCAACTCTTCGTTCGCCCAGTAGGTGCTCTCGGGATAGCCCGAAAAGCGCAGGATGCCCAATTCGTCGGCGAGAACTTCACTCGTACCGCCAAAGCCGGCAATCCGCGGCAAACCCGTAGCCGGGACTTCGACCGTAAAGCCGTCCGTCATGCTGCTCGTAACCACCGCCGGATCGTCGCCCGTGACGGTGAGCGCGGCGTCGTAAGCGGGCGCGTCCGTCGCCTCGTCGGAGAGCTGAATCTCGGCCGCGCCGGTCGCCAAAAAGGCGAGTTCGTCGCCCGCCGAGAGCCTTCCGTTCAGGTCGGTATCGTCGATTTGGTAAGGCACCTCTTCGCCGCCGACCAGCACCCGTAAACTGTCCCAGTTCATCTGAAACTCGGCCCCGACCGCGTCGCGTAAGCTCAGCAGGTCGAAAGAAACCGGCACCGGCCGGTCGGTCTGTTTGTCTACTGCAACCGTGATAGTGCGTGTCTCGGCGAGGGTAGTGCTTAACAGGAGAAGCGTTAAGAGGGTAAATAACCGTTTCATAAACTTCCTTTCGTAGACGTTTTTCAACTTCCTGCTTCTTGCTTAAAAAAAGCCGCTGACGATGTCTCGAGCGTTTTGCGCCGCCCGCTCCAAAGCCTCTTCTGGACTGCGCACGCCCTGGACGGCCGCCGCTTCGTACTCGCGCGAAATCGCGTCGAAAATCTCGATGAGGTAAGGCGTGTCGTCCACGCCGCGGGTGCGTAGGTTTTGCTCGATGAACTTGTCCAGAACGGGCCGCTCGCCGACCATTTCACCGAACAGCGGATTGTCCGCCATGTCCTGCCGGTAAGGAATCTGCCCGGTGATGTTCATGAACAGGGCGTCGTTTTCGGGCGAGAGGATGAACTTGATGAACTCCCAATCTTCTTCCGGGTGCTCGCTCGTGCTGAAGATGGCGATGTTTTTGGGGTCGCCGTAGGTGAAAACGGGTTGGCCCTCGAGCCTGTCCGGCACGGGCGGCGGCACGAGGTTGAACTGAAATCCTTCCGGCGCGTTGTTCTCGTAAAAGGGCAGCGTGAACGGCCCGGCTGGCTCGACTAAAACGGTGCCGTCGAAAAAGCGGTTCTGCGCCGACTGGCCTTTGGGGGCCAAGTCTTCCTCGAACAGCGTCGCCAAAAACGTAAATACCTCTTCCCCGGCCTCGTTGTCGAAGGCCACTTCGCCTTCTTCGTCGAGGAGCGTGCCGCCCTGGGACGCGGCGATGTAGAGGGTGTAAAAGTCGAAAAAGCGCTGCCACCAGGTCACGTCCACGTTGGGCGCGTAGAGGTACTTCTCGCCGCCCCACTGCTCGTTCACCTTGCGCGCGGCGTCTAAAAAGCCGGAGTAGGTCGCTAAGTCCTCCGGTGCCACACCCGCCTCGGCCAGTAAATCGACGTTGTAGGCGAACATCACCGGGTTGGCTTTCCAGGGGACCTGGTAGACGTGGCCGCTCGGGTGGGTGTAGAGGTCCAAGACCGCTTCGCCGGAGCGCTCGAGCATGAACTCGGTGAAACCGGGCAGCGTCTCGTGTTCAAAAAGCCCGCCCGCATCGACGTATTGGCTAATAGCGCCAGGGTAGATGTTGGCGGCCACGTCGGGCGTGGTGCGGGCGGCGATGGCGGCGAGCAAGACCTCTTCGGTCGAGCGGCTGGCCGGGATGGGTTGCATCTTCACCTGCACGTCGGGGTTGGCCGAATTCCAAGCCTCGACGATTTGCGTAGCGAACTGGATTTCTTCGGGATTCGACGAGGGCCAGAAGGTGATTTCGGTCTGGGCGAGGGCGAAGCCGGTGAGCAAGACTAAGACGAGTTTGAGCGTTTTGATGATGAACCTCCTCTTTAGAAGTAAGGGGTCGGAATTCAGTGGTTTGAGCCGCGCAGTCTCACCCCCTCATCCTTTGACGCCCGACGAGGTAATACCCTCGAGATAGTAGCGCTGGAACACGAGGTAGACGATAATCATCGGCAAGACGGCGAGCAGCGTGGCCGCCATGACCGAGCCCACTTGGCCCCCAGCTTGCCCGCCGATGCCGTAAAGCGTGACCATCTGCGTGAGGGTCTGGTACTGCAAGTCCCGATTTACAATCGTCGGCCACAAAAAGTCGTTCCAGCCGCCCATGAAGGTAAAAATCCCGACCGTGATGATGACGGCGGTGGAGAGCGGCCAGATAATTCGGAACAGAATCGTTAAGTCCGACGCGCCGTCTACCCGCGCTGCGTCGAGAAGGTCTTGGGGAATCGTCTTGAAGTGCTGGCGGAACATGAAAATCCCAAAGGCGCTTATCATGCCGGGAACAATCAACGCCTGGTACGAATCCGTCCAGCCGAAGCGCACGATGAGGAGGTAAAGCGGGATGAGGAGCAGTTGCCCCGGAATCATCATCGTCAGCAGGATGATGTTGAAGATGAAGTCGCGGCCGAAAAATTGCAGCCTCGAGAGCGCGTAGCCCACAATCGACGAAAACACCAGCACCGACGCGGTCTGCAAACCGTAAACGAAGGCCGAGTTGAACAGCGCCCGGCCGATGGGAATTTGCGTGAACACCGCCCGGTAGTGCTCTAAGGTCGGGTTCTGGGGGATGAGGTTCGTATTGAAAAGCTCCTGCGGTCCTTTGATAGAGGTCGAAACCATGTAGAAAAAGGGCAGCAGAAAACTCAGCGCGCCGAGAACCAGCAGGCCGTAAAAAAGCGCTTGGCGAGCCAGCAGCGGCCAGGACTCGAGCCGCCGTTCCAGCCGCATTCGGCTCGAGGGCATTTTGTCAGCAGCCACCCTAGTACCCCACTTCCCGCTCGACGAGTCGGCGCTGCAGCAGCGTCACCGCGAAGATGATGAGCGCCAGCGCCACCCCGAGCGTGGCGGCGTAGCCCATCCGCAAAAACTGAAACGCTTGCCGGTACAAATAAAGCACGATGCTGAGCGTCGAGTCCACCGGCCCGCCGCCGGTCATCACAAAGGGCTCGACGAACAGCGAAAAGCCGCCGATGGTCGAGAGCACCACGACCAGCACCATCGCCGGGTTTAAGAGCGGCAGCGTGATGTACCAAAACCGCTGCCAGGCGTTCGCCCCGTTGAGGTAAGACTCCTCATAAAGCTGGCTCGGAATCGCCTGCAGCGCGGCCAGAAAAATCATTAAATAGTAGCCGACGTTTTTCCAGGTCGCCATAATCGCAATCGAGGGCATGGCGAGGCGCGGGCTCGAGAGCCAACCCAGCGCGGGCAGCCCTACAGAATTCAGGGCGTTGTTCAACAGCCCGTCGTCAGCGTAGAGCCGCAGCCAAATGAGAGAGATAATCGCGCCCGAGGTCACGAAGGGCAGAAAAAAGGCCACTCTAAAAAACGCGCGCCCGCGAATTTTCTGGTTCAGCACCACCGCCAACAGCAGCGCCACCGCGATTTGCAAGGGGATGTGGACGATTAAAAACACGAACGTGTTTTGGAGCGCCTTGTAAAAGAGTTCGTCGCTCAGCAGCCGCTCGTAGTTGCGAAACCCCACGAACGGTTTTTCAGGCCGGACGATGTTCCAGCTGTGAACGGTCAGGTAGAACGCGAACCCCACCGGGTAGGCCACGAACACCGTAAAAAAAATGAGGTAGGGCAGCGTGAACAGGTAGCCGACCGGGTTCGAACGGCGCAGGCTGCGCCCAAGGCCGCGCAGACCCACGGACCGGCGGCTAGGCTCGGCGGCTTGCACGGTCCCCTGACCTTAAAGCTCGAGTCCTAAACGCATCCCATCGTTCGGTAGCTACGTCCACCCTGCCCCCTTCCCAACCGCCCTATAACCCTAAAGATGCTGGTAGGCTAGCACCCTCTTTCAGGGAAGTCAACAGGACGCAGAGACGCACAGGCTCGGCTTTGATAAGGGTCTCGAGGTTTCCAAAAAGGGCGCGCCGGACTCGAGCAACAGGACGACGCAACCCTGCCGACAAACAGCGGAATTCGCTTTTTCCTTTTTTAGGAGTCAGCCGAAACCCTTACCTGTCCGTCAACAGCGGCAGCGGGTTGATGGCGTCCCAGTCACAGGTTTCGGGCTCGCCGGTGTAAATGCCCAAGTGCAGGTGCGGCGGCGTACCCGCCGCGTTGCCCGTCGCGCCGACGTAGCCGAGCAGCGTGTCGGGGGTGACAGCCTGACCCTCGAGCAGCGCCTCGTTGTAAGCGGACAAGTGCGCGTAGTAGTAACGCCAGCCGCCCCCGCCGACGACCACCACCGTGTTGCCGCCCCGCAAGCTCTCGCCGATACGGTACACGTAGCCCGCGGTGCCCGAATAAACGGGCGTGCCTGTAGGGGCGAAGATGTCCTGGCCTTCGTGGCGGCGTCCTTCGCTCCGCGCGCCGCCCCAGGTGTCGGTGACCTGGGCGACCCGCACGCCCGCGACCGGCATGAGGACGAAGGCGTCGGGCTCGGCGGGAACGGCGGCGAAGTAAGCCGGCAGCACCCTGCGGTAGCGTGCGCGGGTCTCGAGTTGCAAGCGCTCGGCCTCTTCGGGTGGCGACGGCTCGTCTCGCGGTGGGCACACGAACGGTACGGTGTCGACCCCGACGGGTAGGGTTTGAGCGTCAACCACGTTCATAACGGTGGCGAACAGACATATCAGAACAAGGCAACTCACAAGACGCATGACCTCCAGGTTACCTGGGATGTAAGCTTGCTCGGGTCACACCAGGTACACCTTGACAAGGCGCAAACCCGTTCATGAAAGCGAACTTAAGAGATATAGTGACGGGTACTTCAGTGTCAACTGCAAGCCTTGCCTTTAATATGGTCTTGGCGCGTTCGTCGGCTAAACTGATTCATCTGTGTCGACGAGTCGCTGCGGCAGCAGCCGCAACACGAAAACCGAACGGTGAAAAGCGTGACCAGCGTTTTTGGGAAACTCGTAGCTCAAGGGGTGGACATGGTTGAAAGGTCGAGGTTGACAAGGCTGGCCCGTTCGGCGGTTGCGGCGGGCCTGACGCTGTACCTCGTGCTTGTCGCGTCGGCGCTAGCCCAGGACGACCTTTACGGCCCGTCGGCCCCCCCGGACGCGGTCTACTTTCGCATTGTCAACGCGTCGAGTGGCGCGAGTCCTTTTGAAGCCCGGTTGGGCGACCTCGTTTTTCCGCCCGTCGCCTTTGCCGAAGTCACGCCGTACTTTGTGCTCGAGCCCGCCACCCTGAGTTTGAGTGCGGGCGACGCCGAAACGAGCGTCGAGGTCGAAGCCGGCGGTTTTTACACGGCGGCGCTGTTGCCGAACGGCCTTACCGTGTTTAGTGACGAGCCGTTGGTGGACGCGTCTCGAGCGCTGCTCACCTTTTACAACCTGTCCAACCGCGGGCCGCTCGACCTCAAGACCGCGGACGGCGGGACGGACGTGTTCGTCGGCGTCGGCGCGGGCGTGAGCGAAAGCGTCGTGGTGGGCGCGGCCGAGGTGGCGCTGGGCGTGTTCGCGGCGGCCGAGCTTGTCGGCGCAACCGAGCAGCTGCTGCTCGAGCGCGGCGTGGCGCACGCGGTCTTTGTGTTCGACGGCCCGGAGGGCTTGGTCGTCGGCTACGACCGTGCCGAGTTGCAGGAGTAGCGTGGTTTTCAGCACCAGCTTGTTTTTGTTTCTTTTTCTGCCCGTCTTTTTGCTGGTGTACTACCTGCTGCCGTTTCGAACACGTTCCGTATGGATTTTGCTGGCGAGCTACGCGTTTTACGCCTGGTGGCGCGTCGACTTTCTGGCACTGTTTGTCGCCACGACCCTGTGGAGCTACTTTGTGGGGCGGCTCGTCGGGCGCTTTCGCGACACGCAGCGCCGCCGCGCCCGGTTCGCTTTGGCGCTCGGGGTTGTCGGCAACCTGAGCACGCTCGCTTACTTTAAATATTTCAACTTCGGCGTCGACAGTCTGAACGCGCTGTTGGGCGGTTTGGGAGCCACGCCCGTGACGACCTGGCAGGTTATTTTACCCGTCGGCATCTCGTTTTACGTGTTTCAAGCGACGAGTTACCTCGTCGATATCTACCGCCGCGACGCGCCCGCCGACGAACCGTTTTTCGACGTAGCCGCCTACATCGCCCTGTTCCCGCAACTCATCGCCGGGCCGATTTTGCGCTACAAAGACTTAGCAGCCCAGTTCAAACAGCGAACGCACACCTTTGAGAAGTTTTCCGAAGGGTCGACGCGCTTTATGGTGGGGTTTTGCAAAAAGGTGTTGATAGCGGACGGCGTGGCTTCCCTCGCCGACGCGGCGTTCGCGGCAGCCGCGCCGAGTTTTGCCGACGCTTGGCTCGGCGCGCTCGCCTACGCGGTGCAGCTCTACTTCGACTTTTCGGGTTACTCGGACATGGCTATCGGCCTCGGCCTCATGATGGGCTTTCGCTTTGCCGAGAACTTCAGACACCCCTACCTGGCGCGAAGCATCACCGAGTTCTGGCAGCGCTGGCACATCTCCCTGTCGACCTGGCTGCGCGACTACCTCTACATTCCCCTGGGCGGCAACCGCGTGTCGCCGCGGCGCACTTACCTCAACCTGCTCACCGTGATGCTTTTGGGCGGACTGTGGCACGGTGCCGCCTGGACCTTTGTGCTGTGGGGCGCGTGGCACGGCGGGATACTCGCCCTCGAGCGTTACCTGGGCGAGCGCAAGCTGTGGCGCGCCCTGCCCGCGGCGCTTGCCATCCCCCGCACTTTTGTTCTCGTCACCCTCGGCTGGGTGACGTTTCGCGCGGCGGATTTGAGCGGCGCGCTGACGCTGTATGCGGGCATGGCCGGGCGCAACGGCTGGGGGGTGAGTGCCGCGCTGAGTTGGCAACTGAGCGCCTCGGCGCTTGCAACCCTCGTGATCGGTTTGGCGCTCGCCACCGTCCTGCCCTGGTGGGGGCTTGCCCGGCGACCCTCGAGGCCCGCGCGCCTGCGGCCGGCGAGCCTCGACTTGCTCGTCCTGCCCCTGTTCGTGTTGGGCGTTTTGCGCGTTTCGGCCGAAAGTTTCTCGCCCTTTTTGTACTTTCAGTTCTGATGGACTACCGCGCCCCTTCTCGCGCCACGCGCTCCGCAAAGCGCCGGACACGCATTCGGCTGCGCCGGCTGCTGTCGGGGGTGTTCATGGTGCTGTTTTTGGCGGGCGGACTGACCCTCACCGTACTGAACCCGGCAACGCTGCAGCTCCCGCGGGGGAAGTCCGTGCTGAACGGAAGCTGGGCGACGGCCTACCAGGCGCGTTTTGAAGAGGCGTTGCCGCTGCGCGCAGCGGCGCTGCCCGTTTGGGGCAACTTGTCTTACCTGCTGTTCCGCGAGGGTCGCGCGGGCCTGCTGATAGGCGACGACGGCTGGCTGTTCAGCAGCGAAGAGTTCGCCCATCCTGAGAACGCGGCGGCGCAGACGCGCGCGAACCTGGGGTACGTCGAAGACGTTCGGGACGCTCTAGCCGCGCGGGGTATCGGCCTCGTCGTGGCGGTGGTGCCCGCCAAGGCGCGCGTTTACGAAGAGCGCCTGGGGCGTTACCGTTTGCCGGACGACGCGCGGCGGCGCTACGCGGCGCTGCGCTCGGCGCTCCTCGAGCGCGGCCTCACCGCGCCCGACCTGTTGAACGCCCTCCTCGAGGCCAAAACGGAAGGCGAGGTTTTTTTGCGCACCGACACCCACTGGACGCCCTTCGGCGCCCTCGTCGCGGCGCGCGCGGTCGCAGCCGCCGCGCCGCCGTTCGAAGGTCTGGGCGAGACGCTTTTTGAAACGCGCTCGAGGGACGCCCAAGACTACCGGGGCGACCTGCTGAACTTTTTGCCGCTCGGTCGCTTGTCCCGGTTCGGACCCGCGCCGGACCGGCTCGAGCGCGTCGAAACAAGCTCTGAAGAGAGCGGCGCGTCCGACCTGTTCGGCGCGGTCACGATTCCCGTGACGCTCGTCGGGACGAGCTACAGCGCCGACGAGCGCTGGAACTTCGCCGGTGCGCTGCAAGAGGCGCTGGGCGCGGACGTGCTGAACGTGGCCGCGGCGGGCCAGGGCCCGTTCGAGCCGATGGCCCGCTACTTAGCGAGTGAGACGCTGCGCAACACCGTGCCCAAACTCGTCGTTTGGGAGCTGCCCGAGCGCTATATCGACAAGGCTTACGATGTCGGGGGGACGCCGTGACGTACAAATGTCTTTTCCTGGTTTGGCTGCTGGCCGGCTGGGGCTTTGCGCAACCGGGCCGCTTGCTCGAGGTCACCCGGACGGCGTCCATTCAGCCCGCCGACATCGACCGCGTGAGCGGCGGGCGGTTTCGCAACAACGGCAGCGATTTGCCGAGCCCGCAGTACGCCGTGACCGCCTACCTCGTCGTGTTCGAAAGCACCGACCTGAACGGCGCCGCGGTGCCGGTAACGGCGCAGGTGTTCGTGCCCCGCACCGACGCGGGCGAGCGGCCCATGTTCGTGTTCGGGCCGGGCTCGACCGGCCTCGTCGAGGCCTGCGCGCCGTCGCGGCCTTATGTTGAAAATCGCAGCTGGGACACCTACAACGCCTACACGCTCGCCTACGCGGGGCGGGGCTTTATCAGTGTGATGCCCAACTACATGGGATTTTTCGACGGCGTGCTGCAACCTTACTTCAGCCGCGTCGCCGAAGGGCGCGTGCTCCTCGACGCGGCGCGGGCGACGCGGGCGCTGCTGGGGGAGCTGGACGGTTCCCCAACCTCGGAGAGCGTGTTCGTCGGCGGTTTCTCGCAAGGGGGCCACGCCGCTTTTGCAGCCGCCGACTTAGCGAGCAGTTACGCGCCCGACGTGCCGCTCAAAGGGGTCGTCGGCTTCGGGCCGACGACCAATTTGGAGGCGCTGTTTCGGGAATTCACCTACGTCGCGCCGTGGGTGGTTTACGCTTACGAGACTTACTTCGGCAGTCGCATCGACCCCGCCGCCATCCTGGCGGAACCTTATTTAAGCCGCCTGAGCGCCGACGCGGAGCGGCTGTGCGTTTTGGGGACGCAGTCATACTACCCGTCCGACCCGGCGGCTTTGTTTCGGCCCGAATTCAGTGCGGCGTTACTGAACGGAACCTTGGCCGAAACGTATCCGTCAATTTACGAGCTTTTTGCAGAAAACGACGCGGGCCTTGCCGGGCACGGCGTTCCGGCTGTTATCCTGCAAGGGGTAAACGACACGGTGGTGCTGCTCGAGTCGCAAAACGACTTCGTAAGCCAACTCTGCGCCGCGGGCAGCGCGGTCCGTTACCCGAACTACCTGCGCACCCGCCACGAGACGCGCTACATCGGCTTCGAAGAGGCGACGGCCTGGATGGAGGCGCGCGCCGCGGGCGAAGACCCGCCCTCGGACTGCGACCTGCTGCCGTCCGACTGAGGAGGACCAAGCATGTGTGAACGTTTCGCCCGCAATTTGACGCTCGGCTTCTTTTGTGTTTTAGCCGCCCAAACCTTTGCCCAAACCGCCACACCCGGCAGCCTTGTCGAGGTCACGGCGCTCGGCGTGGTCGAAGCCGACGAGATTCGCCGCCTCGCCGCGCCCCTGTTCGCTCCCGCTGCGGTGCCGCCCCTGGAGCTTGCCGTCGAAACCTACGGGCTCCGCTACCTCACGACCGGCCTGGACGGTGCGCCGACTGAAGTGTTCGCGCAACTGTTCGTGCCCGTCTACGCCACCCCCGAGGCGCGTCCCCTGTACGTGTTCGGGTCGGGCACCACGGGCATCGCCGACAAGTGCGCGCCGTCTCGAGAAGCCGACTACAGTCATCCCTTGGGCCACTACCGCGCCTACATGCTCGCTTACGCGAGCCGAGGTTTTGTCGGCATTTTCCCCAACTACCTCGGTTTCGACGACCCCGAGCGCACGCAAGCCTACTTCAGCGCCCTCGCCGAAGGCCGCGTCATGCTCGACGCCGGACGCGCCGCTTACGCTTTTTTTGAGCAGTACCCCACTACCGCCTCACTGTCGGGAGCGGTGTTCACGGCCGGTTATTCGCAAGGCGGCCACGCCGCCTTCGCCGCGGCGGACTTGCGCCCGGCCTACGCGCCCGAGCTGCCCCTGACCGGAATCATCGGCTATGGCGCGACGACCAACGTCGCGCGGCTGCTGCGCGAAGGGCCTTACTACGCGCCTTACATTGTGCGGTCCTACAGCACGACTTATGGACCTGAAACGTTCGATCCTGCCGCGGTTTTGAACGCGCGCTGGCTACCCACCCTCGAGACTGACGTGGGCACGCGCTGTGTCGACGAAGTGCAAACCTACTATCCTTTCGACGGCGCGCGTGTGTACGCGCCGGCGTTCGCGGCCGCTCTCTACGGCGGTACCCTGACGGCGAGCTTTCCAACCATTGCCCGCATTTTGGAGGAAAACCGTACCGGCCTGTCCGGCCACGGGTTGCCCGCGCTCATCGTGCAGGGCGAAGACGACGTCATCGTGCGCAACCCCACGCAAACGCTGTTCGTTCAGGAACTGTGTGCCGCGGAGAGTTCCGTGTTGTATTTAAGTTTCCCCGCGGTGCGCCACCGCTACACCCGGCAAGCCGGTTTCGAGCCGTCGCTCGCCTGGATGGAGAGCCTGGCGCGCGGTGAGGCCGCGCCATCGGTCTGCGGCGTCGACTGATTTGTAAAGTCGACTAGGGGGTCGCGGGCAAAGCCGCGGTGTTCTCGAGCCGAGCGGCAGCTTCGGCAAGGAGAATGGCCATAGCTTTGACGCCCCAAGCGCTCTCAACGGCAACGGGTGTTTCGGAGAAGAGTGAAAGCAAAAACGGCGGTCGGTCAGCGTCCGCGTAGACGCCCAAACTAATGTAACCCTCAAGTCCGGGCTGGTACAGGGTGAGAGTTTCCCCAGACGGCAGGGTGGAACTTTCCTTCAACAACGTTTGCGTTGAAGTGATAAAGGTCTCGAGCTGTTCGCGCGTGAACACGCTTACGCCCAAAACGACGGTGTTCTCTTCTATCCTCACCTCGACTTGCAGGAGATCGGCCAGAGTGGATTGCGCGTAAGTCACCCACAGCGTCGCAAAAAGTGTTGTGATCAAGCAAAATCTATACGCGCGTTTCATAAATCCAGAATAGAGCAGAAAAGCTCGAGGGGATGTCTAAAACATCACGTTCGCACCCGGTTTAGGTGTTTGAAATGAAGAGGGGGTCGTCACGGAGGCTCGAGGTAACTCATGCAACCTAAAAATCTAACAGTAGGTCGTATGCCATCAAATAAGGCATCGTTGTGTCTACGGAAGGTTTAGCATCCAGCTCCCTAAAAAGTCGTTCCAATTCTTCAGCCGTTCGAGGCAAGATTTTGATGGTTAGCACCGCGCCGCGGCCACGGAATCCGCCGTGTATCACCCCGACGATTTCAGCATCTAGCTCTTCCAAGACAGCGTTCACTTCGTCCACGGTCGCATCTATTTCAAAGGCTATCAAAATGACGTTGTTCAGGCTGGGCCATATGCCGTATACCATGACCTTCGCAGATACGTTTTTATCTGCGTAAGGGTCGTAGCTCGTGTACGGAAGTTCTGTAAAGGCTGCGAGCTTGTCGGGAGCGTCGGGTAACTTTGTGAGTCTACTTCTGGGTTCTGATAGTGAATCTACGGCTGAAGTAGCAGTTTCATCAATTTCATTCTCATCAGCTTGAGCATAGACGACCTGCTCGAGCAGCACGGTCACAGAATTCCTTGCAAAGTCTGTCGAGTACGAACTGCTCAAGGTCAACACGACGGTTGTAATCAGCGCCCAGTTCATACTGTCAGACCTGTAATCCCTTTTCTTCGGTTTCTCAACGTACCAAAACCAACGCTTCCTGCGGCGTTGACAGCACCTCAGCCCCGTCTTGCGTAACGAGCACGTCCTGCTCCACACCGATGGGCACCCCGTCCACGCCGGTCGTGCCGTGAACCACCGGCTCGACCGTGTAAACCTCGCCAGTTTGCAGCGGCGCGTTCCCGCGCTCGCCGTAGCGCTCGCCGATGGGGGAGAGCAGGGTGCCGCCGTCGTGGACGGTGCGCCCCAGCTGGTGGCCGAGCGCGTGCGGGTAAGGTTTGATGCCGCTGTTTTCCTGGTGTTCCCGCGCAATCCGGTCGATGTCACGCCCGAGCTTGCCGGGGGCCATTGCGCGAATCGCCCGGTGCATCGCTTCTTGGGCGACCTCGAAGCGGCGCTGCACTTCAGGCGGCGCGCTGTCCTCGCCTTCAGCTAAAACGTAGTAAGTGCGTTGCAGGTCGGAGGTGTAGCCCTCGTAAAAGCAGCCCATGTCGATGAGGACGGTGTCGCCGGGTTCGACGGGCTCGTCTCCCGGCGTGCGGTGCCCGATGCCGTTCCGCCCCGCCATCACGTTCGCGCCGTCGCCGAACGAGGCGCTGGTGCCGTAATGCTTCTGCCGCTCTTTGATAAATTCGACGATTTGCCGCTCGGACATGCGCGGTTTGATAAAGGCGTCCACCTCGGCGAAAATCCGTTCGGTCAACTCGACGGCCGCGCGGATGCGCCGCATCTCCTCCGGGCTTTTGCGGGCGCGTAGCGGTTCTAAAACGTTTTGCGAGGAGACGATGCGCCCCTCCAAGTCCGGCAGCTCCAACACGTCTTTCAGCCGCAGCAACAGCCCGTAGCTCAAACCGTCTGCAAGTGGGTCGTCCTGAGAATAGTTGAAGGCGAAGGTCGTCAATCCGTGCTCACGGACGACACGGCGCAAGGGTTCGGCGAGGCCGCTCGAGCACGCCACCACCTCGTCGTATACTCCCACCCGTTCGGCGTCGTGGCGGTCGTAGTCGGTCACGAGGGCGATTTTCCGGCCCGCTCTGGTAAAGACGAAAATCGTCTCCCCAATCACGTCGAAACCGGCGAACAGCGTCGCCGCGCGGTCGCTCTGCTCGCGGCAGGGGATGAGCCAGGCGTCGGCGTTCAGGGTGGGGAGCAGCGCGTCAAGCTGCGCGTGCTTTTCACGGATGAGGGTCAGGTCGTGCTCGAGCATAGTCTCACTCTAGCAAGGCTCGAGCCGAGTCGTGAGAACGCTCAAGCGTCGTACGCCCCCGCCGTCGCTTCGCCACCCGTGCCCGTCCAATTGGTGTGAACCTTTTCGCCCGGTTTGTCCAAACGCTCGTAAGTGTGCGCCCCGAAGTAGTCGCGCTGCGCTTGAATGAGGTTGGCAGGTAAATGGGCCGAGCGGTAGCCGTCGAAGAAACTTAGGCCGGCGCTCATGGCCGGGGCGGGAATGCCGAGGAGCGCGGCTTGCGCGACCACGCGCCGCCAGGCACCCTGGGCGGTTTGCAGCGCGTCCTTGAAAAACGGCGCGAGGAGCAGGTTCGGCAGTTCGGGGTCGCTCTGATACGCCGCCATGATGTCGTTCAAAAACCGTGAGCGGATGATGCAGCCGCCGCGCCACATCTGCGCGATACCCGCGTAGTTGAGGTTCCAGCCGTGAAGATTGGCGGCTTCCCTGAACAGCATGTACCCCTGCGCGTAAGAAACGATTTTCGAGGCGTAAAGGGCGGCCTCGAGGTCTTTCAAAAATGCCTCTTTGTCAGGCGCTTCGGCGTCGCTCGGGCCGGACAGGACGCTCGAGGCCGCGACGCGCTCGTCTTTCAGGGCGGACAGGAAACGGGCGAACACGGCCTCGCCGATAAGGGTCAGCGGGACGCCGCCCTCAAGCGCGCTCGCCACCGTCCACTTGCCCGTCCCCTTTTGCCCGGCCGAGTCCAGAATTTTGTCGACCAGCGGCTGCCCGTCGTCGTCTTTGACGGTAAAAATGTCGGCGGTAATCTCGATAAGGTACGAGTCCAGGCGGCCCGCGTTCCACTTCGCAAAGACCTCGCCCATTTCGGCGGCATTCATCGACAGCGCGTTTTTCATGAGGCTGTAAGCCTCGGCGATGAGTTGCATGTCGCCGTACTCGATGCCGTTATGAACCATCTTGACGTAGTGGCCCGCGCCGCCCTCGCCGACCCAGTCGCAGCAGGGCACGCCGTCCACGTGCGCGGAAATGTCCTGCAGGATATTTTTGACGTGCGGCCAAGCTTCCTTTGAACCGCCCGGCATCATCGAGGGGCCGTGCCGCGCGCCCTCCTCGCCGCCCGAGACGCCGGTGCCGATGAAGCGGAGACCCTGCTTCTCGAGCGCCATAACCCGCCGCGCGGTGTCGTGGAAGCTCGAGTTCCCTCCGTCGATGACGATGTCGCCCGCTTCTAAATGCGGCGCGAGTTCCTCGAGGACGATGTCCACCGGCGCGCCGGCCTGCACCATCAGCATCACGCGGCGCGGGCGTTTAAGGGCGGCGAGCATGTCTTCCAACTCTTCAAAGCCGACGACGCTCATGTCTTTGGCCGGGCCGTTGACGAAGTTCACCATCTTGCTCGTCGTGCGGTTGGTCACGGCGACCCTGTAGCCGTGGTCGCTCATGTTCATGACGAGGTTTTGACCCATCACCGCGAGCCCGACGAGGCCGATGTCGGCTTTGGTGTCATCCACTGCGTTGTCTGCTACGTCATTCATGTGAATCCTCTCGCGCCCCTTTGCTTATCGTTCAGATTAAGGGCAGCGTTTGCGCGCCGTCCGTCGCTTTGCAAACATAGATGCTGGGTTCTTTGGAGGTTTTTTCCCGGTAACAAGCCTCTACAGCCTCGACAAACGCCTCGACCTTTTGAGCCTCGACCAACGCCACCGCACAACCCCCGAAACCGCCGCCGGTCATGCGTGCGCCGTAGCAGCCGGGTTGGGCTCGAGCGCACTCGACCATCGTGTTCAGCGCGTCGTTCGTCACCTCGAAGTCGTCGCGGAGGCTGTCATGGCTGGCGTTCATGAGCTTACCCAAAGCTTCGGCGTTCCCTTGCTTCATGGCTTCGGCGGCGTCTAAGGTGCGCTGATTTTCGGTGACGACGTGGCGGGCGCGGCGGCGCACGACCGGCTCGAGCCCACTACCCCGCGCCTCGAGCATCTCCAAAGTCACGTCCCGCAACGCCGCAACGTCAAAAAACGCGGCCGCCGCCTCGCACTGGGCGCGGCGCGCGTTGTAGCCCGAGTCGGTGTGGCTGTGCCGCGTCATCGTATCCATCACGACCACGACCGTGTTCTTAGGCAGAGAAACGGGCTCGAGGTCGAGCGTCCTACAGTCGATGAGCAGCGCGTACCCCTTTTTCCCCGCCGCGCTGATGAGTTGGTCCATGATGCCGGTGTTCGCGCCGACGAACTCGTTTTCGGCTTTTTGCATCGTTCGGGCGATGCGGGGCTCGTCCCACTCAAAGCCGGAGACCTCGTAAAAGGCTCGAGCTGTGGCGAGTTCGAGTGCCGCCGACGAGGACAGCCCCGAGCCGCGCGGGACGTCGCCCGTGACGACGCCCTCGAAGCCTCCAAGCGTGTAGCCCTCTTCCTGCAAGGCCCAGGCGACGCCTTTGGGGTACTCGAGCCAGCCCTTACCTTTTTCCAGCGCGCCCAGGGAAAACCTGCCCCACACGCCGAAGTCGGCGGAATAGAGCCTGACTTTGCCGTCGCGTCTCGGTCGGAGCGCTAGCCACACCCCGCGGTCGATTGCCATCGGCAGCACAAAGCCGTCGTTGTAGTCGGTATGTTCACCGATGAGGTTGACCCGGCCCGGCGCGCGCACGATGCTGGTGGGCGCAGCGCCGAACTTTTCTTTGAAGGTGTCGTAAACGGTCTGCTCGAGACTCATAAAATCCATACCCTTCGACTCGCCTTGGTCTCCGCTTCGCCTTGCTTTTGCAGCGTGAGTACCGACGTTGAGCGGCTGCGTGTGCTATACCGAGTTTACCTTTGCAAACCCGACAGGGGGACACCGTGACAAGAACCGTGTACCGACTCGCCATTTTGGGCATCTTGCTCGCCGCGCTCGGCGCTTGCAGCTTCGCGCCGCTGGGTTTCAGCGTGGACTTGTTGAAGCGTTTTCCCGACCAGAAGACCGGCAGTTTCACCTTCGACGCGGAGAGCGTGACGGTGGACTTGCTGCCGCGTTTGGGCGGCGCTCGCACAGGCGGTTTCAACCAACCCTCACCCGTCGGAGGAATAACCTTGCCAGTCGACTTCGTCGTGCCAAGTGACGCGGGGCAAACCTTGGACTTCAGCGACCAGACTCTGCCCGCCGAGCTGGAGACCGCCGCGTTGAGTTACGGGCTTACCTTGATGAGCAAAAACCTCACCGGCACTTTACAGATTCAACCTTATCTTGCCCCGGTAGGCTCGGACGCCGCCGCACAGGAGGCTTACGCGCTCGGCGAGCCACAAGAATACCGGCTTGGCACCGAGGGGGCCTTGAACGCCGATGTCGAACTAAACGAGGCGCAACTCTCTGGCATCAACGCGAAGCAACTGCGGCTCGCGCTCCGCTTGTCGGGTACCGTGGGCGTGGTTACGGCGGGCGAAGTCTCGGTCACCTACACCTTCCAAACCTTATCGCTCACCGTTTTCGGCGTCACCGCTCAACTCGACGAGCTTTTGCCCAGTCCGGAGGGTACCCTGCTCGACTTCAGCGACGAGGACATTTCGGGCCGCATTGTCGATGCGGCGCTCGTCTATGATTTGACCCTGACGAGCAACGCCGTTTTAGACGGCGACCTCAGCGCGCAGGTTTACCTCGCCCCGCCGGGTGAAGACAGTTTGTGGCAAGCCAAGTACGCCTTCGGCGAACCGGAGGCGCTCGAGCTTGCCCAGGCCGAAATTCCCATCACGGGCCGCGCCGACCTGAATAATGACCAAAGGCCGGTGCTGGATACGCAAATCCTCCGACTAGGCGTGCGGGTCGTCGGGACGGCGACGGTGCCGCTGCAAGGAGCCATCACCGCCCACTACCGTTTCAACAGTTTGACGTTGGAAGTCGCTTACGCGCTGCGCTGATAAATTGTGCTGAGGCTTGTCAGCTTACCCGCGCCTTACCGCACGAGGCGCGGATGACGAGTTCGGCGTTCCCGATTTGAACTTCGCGCGTCGACGGCTTTTCGCCCCCCACCAAGCGGATGAGCAACTCGCCCGCCCGCCGCCCCTGCTCTTTCGGGTTGGTGCGCACCGTGGTGAGGGGGGGCACGGCGTAGGCCGCTGTAGGGATGTCGTCGTAGCCGACGACGGCGACGTCCTCGGGCACGCGCAGACCAGCCTGGTGAAGCGCCGCCAGCGCTCCTAAAGCGATGGTGTCGTTGCCCGCGAAAAGTGCCGTGAAACCTGGGGCGTGCTCGAGCAACGACCTCATCTGCACAAAGCCGCTCGCGGCGCTGAAATCCCCTTCGCGCACCCAGTCGTCTCTCACCGGCAAACCCGCTTCGACTAGCGTTTGTTTATAGGCGCTGAGCCGGTCCAAAGCGCCTTGATAAGTCAGGGGCGCGTAGGTGATGTGGGCGATGCGCTCGTGGCCCAGGCCTATGAGCCGCTCGACGGCAGCCGCCATGAGCGGCGTCTGGGTGACGGTGTACGCCTGGGGGTAGTCGCTGCTGCTCACCAGGACGACCGGAAACCCCGACTCGATGAGGTCGGGCAGGTGCGTGTCCGCATCGTCCAGACGCGGGTTCAACACGACCATGCCGTCGATGCGCTTGGCGGCGACGAGCGAGCGGTAGGCGTCGCTGCCGGTGTCCCGCACGCCCTCCAAAATCACGCGAAAGCCGCGTTCGTTGCTCACCTCGGTCATGCCGTAAAGGAGTTGAGGGATGAAGGCGTCAACCTCTAAGTGGTGCGGGTCCGGCAAAACCAGCCCGAGCGTGCGCGTTTGCCCGCTTACCAAAGTGCGTGCCGCCGCGTCCGGCATGTAGCCGAGTTCGTGGGCCGCCCGGAACACGCGTTCCCGCGTGTCGCCGGCGAACTTCATGCCGGGCACGTCGTTCAACACAAACGACACGGTGCTGCGCGATACGCCGGCGCGTGCAGCGACATCATGGCTGGTGGCGCGTTTTTTCAGGGCGTCATCTCTTTTCTAAGAGCTAATGAGCAACGAGTTGGAGTGTTTTTACTCGTTGCTTTCAACTCATTGCTCCCTTTATGCTGTCACCATTTGCCGCGGCTTTTCACGCAGCGCTTCGGGAATGTAGTCGCCGTGCGCCTCCAAAAGGTCGTCGACCAGCGCCCAAATCTCGTCCAGGGTAAGTTCGGCGGCGGTGTGCGGGTCGAGCATGGCGGCGTGGTAAACGTGCTCGCGGTTGCCGGTCAGAACGGCCTCCACGGTGAGGTGTTGGACGTTGATGTTGGTCTGCATCAGGGCGGTGAGTTGCGGCGGCAACGCGCCGACGTGGGTCGGTTGCAGCCCGTTTTTGTCGACCAGACAAGGCACCTCGACGATGCAGTTGGCGGGCAAGTTGGTTATCAAGTCATGGTTGGGGACGTTGCCGTAGACGACCCGCGGCGTGCCGGTCTCGAGGCTGTGGATGATTTCCGAGCCGTACTCCGGGCTGCGCTTGACCGTGCCGAGGTTGGCGAAGCCCTTGACGGTTCCCTTGATCATTGTGGGCATGAGCGGGGTCTGCTCGAGGATGGCCTGCAGCTTGAGCGGGTCTTGCGAACCCGGCTGCTCCAACTCTCGCTCGACAAACTCCCAGGTCGCCAGCCCCGCCTGACAGCGGTACAGGTACTCGTCCAGGGGGATGTTGAAGCGCTCCAGCAACTCGGGACGCCCCAACTTGATAAACCAGGGCGTGTACTCGGCAAAGTGCTCGCTCGACTCGGTGACGAAGTAGCCCAAACGTTTGAACATCTCGTAGCGCACGCGGTTGTATTCGGGCACGCGGTTTTCTTCGACAACCTTGTGGATGAGCGGATAAAGGTCTTCGCCGGAGCGTTCGAACTTGAGGTAAAACGCCATGTGGTTGATGCCCGCGACGAGGTAGTTAATGTCTGCAATCGGCACGCCGATGTCACGAGCGAGTTCCTTGGCGGTGCCCTGTACGCTGTGGCAGAGGCCGATGGTGCGGATGCTCGAGCCCTGCGTGAGCGCCCGGCAGTTCATCGCCATCGGGTTGACGTAGTTGAGGTGCGTGACCTCAGGACACAAGCGCTCCATGTCGTGGGCCATCTCCAGCAGCACCGGGATGGTGCGCAGCGCCCGCATAATCCCGCCGATGCCCAGCGTGTCGCCGATGGTCTGCCGCAGCCCGTACTTTTTGGGGATTTCGAAGTCGATAACCGTCGCGGGCTCGTAGCCGCCGACCTGAATCATGTTGATGGCGTAATCCGCGCCGTCGAGCGCGCGTTCGCGGTCGGTCGTCACCTCGAAGGTCGGGTTGACATTAAGCGTCTCGGCGATGCGCTGCCCGACTCGGTGAGACAGCCCCAAGCGTTTCTCGTCGATGTCGAACAGCGTCAGGGTAGACTCAGCGAGTTCGGGGTAAGACAAAATATCGCCCATCAGGTTTTTGGCGAACACGGTCGAACCCGCGCCGATAAAGGTGATTTTAGGCATGGTTACAACTCCTTTTTATAGCTCGAGCGGTTTTTGACAAGCTGAGGCAAGCCCTTATGCGCTGCCAGAACCAGCAGGACGATTTCCCCGGCGTTCCACCAAAAGTGAATCGCCACGCGCGGCACGGTCGTCACACCGGGGATGCGCCCGCACCAAGATTGTAACGCCAGCAAGCCGTCGCGCCCCAGGACACCCGGCAAGCTTTGAGTGACGCCGGTCGCGTCCAGGCCGAGGGCGTTCAGTTCGGCCAGGACGGCGAAGTAACGAATCAGCAGGTAAGTGTGCTCGAGGCTGTGCAGCGTCGCCCAGGCCAGCAGCGCGTAAGCCCACCCATTGCGCAAGCCCCGCGCTACCAGGAACACAACTCCCGCCGTGACGAACGCATTCCATGTGAAGTGAACCCACTCGGCGTTCGCCGCCGTGATGAGTCCGAGCGCGCGGCCCGCGGGCCACTCGAGCAGGTAATACTGGATGACTTGCGCGAAGTGCTCGACGGTGTGAAACCCCTGCGTGACGAGCAACACGCTCAGCACCGTCGCCGTAACGCCGATTTTGGCAGCGTCGTCGCGCCACTTGAGCGCCGCCGGAACTGCCAAAATCCCCACCGCGAGCAGGCTGGCGCTCGAGAGCGACGCCGTCCCGCTGCCGACCAAAAAACCCCACAGCGTCACCGCCACAACTGCGCTCACGACGACGAGCGGCAAGCGCCGTCCGGGGTCGAGCAGGGTCACGAGCGGCGCAGGGAAATGGCGAGGCTGTACCATTTAATTCTCCCCTCGAGTCACCGTCAGCAAGGTGTTGGCAGTGAGGTTGTCCAGTTCCGACACCGCGCCGTCGGGCCAGAGGATGTTCAAGCTCGAAGCTTTCGCTCCCTCCGGCAACCCGAAGTGAACCCGCGCCGTGTCGCCGCTCAAATAACCGCCCCCACTTTTCACCTCACGCAGCAAAGTTCCTTCACTCGTGTGAAGTTTCAAAACAGCGCCGAGCGCGCGAGTGTTGCCGCCGGGCCAAACCAAATCGACCTCGAGCCCGTCCCCACCGCACAGTTGATTCTCAAACAGAACGGCGGGCGTCTCCAAGTTGTTGATGACGATGTCCAAGTCACCGTCGTTGTCGAAATCCGCCATCGTCATGCCGCGGCCGCTCTCGAGCGCGCCCAATCCCCACTCGGGCGCGCGTTCGAAACCTGTTTCAGTCCTGCGAAACGCCAGGTTTTCTTCGCTTAATTCGTTGTTGAGAAGGTGTGAGAAAACGTCCTTCGCCATCATCCCGTTGACCACGTAAAGGTCCAAGCGGCCGTCGTTGTCAAGGTCGCCGAACCGGCCCGACCAACTCCAGCCGGTCGCGTCGAGCCTGAGGCTGTAAGCGAGGTTCTCGAAGCCCGTTGCGGTGCGCCGGTAGAGCACGTTTTCTTCTCGCTGCACGCCGTGGCTCGTTTTGCGCTGGTAGCTCTTTTCCATCAAAGGCATCCAGGCGGCCAGGGCTTTTTTATTCCCGAAGTCGGGTTTCATGTCGGTGGCGAACAGCTCGAGCCGCCCGTCGTTGTCGATGTCGCCCGCGTCGAAGCTCATGGTGTTGCGCGTGGTTCGGGTAAAAGGCTCGGCACCCAGCCAGCCTCCGGTCGTGTTGAGGAACGCGTAATCCGGCACCTCGAAATCGTTGCCCACCAGAATGTCGAGTTTGCCGTCCTCGTCGATATCGAACAACGTCACGGCCAGAGCTTGGGACGTTTCGGTGAGCCGCGTTTCGACGAACCCGCCGGGCGTGTTTTCATAAACGGCAACGCCCGCGCCGGATGAGAATAAAAAGCTGTCGCGCAGTTGTTTCTCGAGCAGCGTGTCGTAAGACGCGGTGACGAGGTCCAAGTCCCCGTCCGCGTCGAGGTCGCCCCACACGAACGTGTAAGCCTTTCGGGTGACGCCGTGCAAAGCGTCACCTTCAAACGCACCGCGGACGTTTCTCCAGTAACTGAGCGAGCCCAAGCTTTGGGTAAACACGATGTCGAGGAGGCCGTCGCCGTCCACGTCTACAAGCTGGACGGCCCTCGAGTCCCCGTAACCGAGAGGTTCGGCGCGAAAGGTCAAGCCGCCCTCGTTCCGTAAAAGAGTGTTCGCGCCCTCGAGGTTCGCCAGGACGATGTCAATGTCGCCATCGTCGTCTAAGTCGCCCGCCGCCACGCCCGCGCCGTTGGAGTCGTAAAAGGTCACTTCCGGGCCGTGGGCGCGGGTGGTGTGCTGCAGGATGTGTTTGACAAAGATATCCGAGCATTCGCGAGGCTCGAGGACTGTCACGCCGACACTGACGGGTACAGTGATAGGTATGGGTTGTGCATAAACCGCCGTCATAAAAAATAGGAGTCCTGTAAGGGTAAGGCGTTTTAGATAAGGCGTCGTCATAAGAATAAGGGGGTAGGGCGCAACGAGTGCTGCGCCCTACCGGAGTTTCTAAAACAGGTCGTTGATTTCTTCGTTGGCAGCGGGCAACGCGGTGGCGGCATCCTCTTGACCGAGCAGAATGCTCTGCATCGTGCTGGTCATGATTTCAGACACTTGCGAGGCGTAGTCGGTGACCGGGAACAAGAAAGTCGCTCCCTCGATTTCGGTGAGGTCGGTAAAGGCTGAAACGTCCACGCCGTTCTCTTCGTAAGCGGCTTCAGCGATATTCACCGCCTCGGGGATGGCGGGGAAAACCACCGCGTACGCGCCGACCACGTCCTGGCAGGCAGGCGAGCCTAAATACTTGACCCACTCCCAGGCCGCGTCCTGGTTGTCCGTGCCGACCCAGATGGAGTCCGCTAAACCGTTGAACATGCTCTTTTTGCCTTCGGGCCCCGCGGGCACCGAAGCGAAGCCGACCGGAAAGTCCGAGCTGTTGATGTTCGTGCCGATGTTCCAGCTCCCGTCGGTCATGAGCGCGCCCTGGCCGGCGGAAAAAAGGGCGTTTTTGCCGAGACTGCTCACCTCTTCATAACTGGGTGCGTAGCCCTTGTCGATGAGGCCCTTGTACCACTGAATAGTGGCGATAAAGCGCGGGTCGTCGTAGTGGTACTCCTCGGCGTAAAGGTCGTCGATGAACTTCCAACCCAGCGAGGCCGCGAAAGGGCTCCACTGCGTCTGCCCGTAAGCGTCGGCACCATCGGTGGCGAGGTAGCCGTACTGCACGACGTTTTCAGGGTCGAAGTCGGGGGAGAGGCCGTTGTTGCCGTCGGCGTCGATAGAAAGCCGGGCGACGATGTCGGTGAAGGTACCGCCGTCCTCGGGGTTCCAGGTGGCGTTGTTGAGTTCTTCGACCGTCACGCCCGCCGCGTCCAGCATGTTCTGGTTGTAGACGACCGCGATGGTGTCCCAGTCTTTGGGCAAACCGTAGCGCGCGCCGTCGCGGGTCCACAGGTCGGCTAAGCCCTCTAAGTAGATGCCCGTATCGACGTTGTCGCGCTCGATAAGCGGCTGGATATCGACGAGCTGCTGGTTGGCCGCGAATTCAGGATAGCGGGCCAAGTGGTTGGTGAACACGTCGGGCGCGGTGCCCGAGACGAAGCCGGTGGTGATGCCGCCCCAGTAGTCGCCCCAACCCTGCTGGGTGATGTTGACCTGGATGTCGGGGTTGGCCTCCATAAAGTTGGCGGCACATTCCTGATAGGCGGGTTGCTGGTTGGCGTCCCAGAGCCAGTAGTCGATTTGCGTCTGGGCGAGTGCGGCGCTGAGGCCCAGCGACGCGACGAGTAGTAGCAGTTTCTTCATGCTTCCTCCTTGTTTTGCAAACTCCCATTTGGTTTTGAATTCCAGAGTGGGAGACGTTGCCGGAAATTGAGTTGTTCGTTTTTAGTCTTTTTTAGACCAACAACCAACAACTAATCACTAAAAACTTCTTACTTCAGCCCACTGAACTGCAGCGAGTTGATGACCTGCCGCCCCAGCACGATGAGCAGGATGAACACGGGGATGATGCTTAGGAATGTGCCCGCCATGAGTCCGGTCCAGTCGGGCGCGCCCTGGGGGGTTTGGGTGCGGAAAAACTGCAGCGCCACGGTCAGCACGCGCACGTCCGCGTCTTTGCCGACTAAGAACGGCCAGAAAAATTCGTTCCACATGCCGATGCTGGTGAGAATCACCAGGGTGATAATCGGCGTGCGGCTGATGGGCAGGATAATTCGCCAGAAGGTGCCGAAGGGTGAAGAGCCGTCGAGTTCGGCGGCCTCCTCGAGCGCTTTGGGAATCCCCAAAAAGAACTGCCGTAGGAAAAACACCGCGAAGGGCGACATCAGAAAGAAGGGCGCGACCATGCCCGCGTAGGTGTTGAGCCAGCCCAGGTTCTTGACCAGGATGAAGTTTGGTATAAAGAGCACGATGCCGGGCACCATCAGCGCGGACAGGTACAGGAAAAAGAGAAACTCGCGCCCGACGAACTTCAGCCGGGCGAAGGCGTAAGCGGCCATCGCGCAGAAAAAAGTTTGGCCGACGACTATAATGGTCGTGAAGATGACCGAATTGCCCATCGCCCGTAAAAAATTGATGTTGCCGCTCGAGCCGCCCGCGGCCACGCTCTCTTCGACACTCACGAAGCCCATCACGCGGCGAAAGTTGAAAAGCGTCGGGTCGTTGGGGAAGAGGTCTTTGACACTCCCGAACAGTTCGCGCTGCGGGATGAGCGCGGTCTTCAAGACGATGTAGATGGGGAACAGCGTGAGCAGGATGAGCAGAATGAGCAGCGCCCAGGTGAGAATGCGCCAGACGCCCCAACGCTTCTCGCTCACAGTGCTAGCGGAATCCATAACAACCTCCCTTAAGCCAAGTCCGATTCGTCGCCACGCAGGATGCGCATCTGCAAAATCGTGATGACGACGAGAATGAGAAACAGCACCACCGACATCGCCGTGGCGTAGCCCATGCGGAAGAACTCAAAGGCGTTCTGATAAATGTAGTAGACGATAACGCGAGTCGCGTCCACCGGGCCGCCTTGGGTCGTCACGGCGACCGTGTCGAAAATCTGCACCGAACCCACCACGGAGGTGACCAGCACGAAGACCATCACCGGGCGCAACAAGGGCAGCGTGATGTTGCGGAACATGCGCCACTCGCCCGCGCCGTCGATGGTGGCGGCCTCGTACAGAGACTTGGGGATGCCCTGGATGCCCGCGTAAAAAAGCAGCGCGTTGAAACCCATGTGCCGCCAGATGTTGATGCCCGCGATGGTTGGCAGCGCCTGCGCAAAGGAACCGAAAAAAGGCTGCCGGTCGATGCCCAAGTAACCCAGCAGCACGTTGCCGTAACCCAACAGCGGGTCGAGCAGCCACAGCCAAATCAGCGCGACGATGACGTTCGAGAGCAGGTAAGGCAACACGAAAATGCCGCGCACGAGGATGGACTTCGCCACGCGGTCCATCACCACGGCGATAAATAGGCCGAGCACGGTCTGAAAAGGGATGTTGTAGAGCACGTACAGCCCCGTGACCTTCAGCGCGTTCCAGAACTTGGGGTCGGTGAACAGTTCTTGATAGTTCTCGAGCCCCACGCTTTTGGGCGCGCGGAGCAAGTTCCATTCAGTAAAAGAAATCTGCACCGCCCGGACCGAGGGAATGGCGAAAAACAGCAAAAAACCTATCAGGCTCGGCAGAATGAACAAGTAAGCCGTGACGGCTTCCTGGGTAAAGAGTCGCGGCCTTTTTTGTTTTTTGACCGCCTGCCTCGTGCCGGTGGCTTGAATTTCTGTCGCCATAGCAATCCTTTTCCCAACTGAACTGGCCCTTTGGTTGGTTAACACGTTTTAGTAACTCGTGTGAATCATAGTGCACCGTTCATGGTTTGTCAAGCCTCAACGCGTCGTGCCGAAATTTCTTGCTCTAAATCCTGGCTCGAGCCTGTCTCCAAAGCAAAAGCTCGAGCTTTCAGCGAAAGAACGGTCTGCTCGAGCAAACTCGAGTAAAAGATAGCTTTTACTTCGGCTTGAGCCGCTCTAAAAAAGCCGCGCCGGTCGGGGCGGTGTTGACGACGTCGGCAGGCGTGAGTCCAGCTTTGCGCGCCATCAGCACGCCGTAGTAAACGTCGTCGTAGCCGTTCGTGTGGTGCGCGTCGGGGTTGATAGAAAAGGTGCAGCCCCGTTCTTTAGCTTTGATGACCCAGCGCCAGTCCATGTCGAGGCGGTGGGGACTGGCGTTGATTTCGATGACGGTGCCGGTTTCGGCGCACGCTTCGATGACGGCCGCCTGGTCGAGCGCGTAACCGGGGCGGCGCAACACGAGCCGCCCAGTGAGGTGGCCCAGGATGGAGGCATAAGGGTTCTGCACGGCCTTGACGATGCGCTCGGTCTGGTCGCGTTCCGACAGCGTGAAGTTCTGGTGGACGCTCACCACCGTGTAGTCGAGGGTAGCCAACACCTCATCGGGGTAGTCGAGGCTGCCGTCGGTGAGGATATCGACTTCCAACCCGTGCAACAGTTCGAAGTCGCTCCCTTCGGCGCGCAGCTCTTCACGAATTTTATTAATCTCCCGCGCCTGGGCGTAAACCCGCTCGATGCTTAAGCCGTTGGCGTAGTAGGACGCGCGTGAGTGGTCGGCCATCGCTAAGTAAGCGTAGCCGCGTTCCCGCGCCGCCGCGACCATCTCGCGAATGGAAAACGCCGCGTCCGACCAGGTCGAGTGGTTGTGGACCAGCCCGCGCACGTCGCTCAAGGTGATGAGGTCGGGAACGGGTTCCGGGTTTGCCGTCTCACGCCGCTCGGGAACGATGTAGGGCAGCTCGAGCTTTTCGAGGACATCCCTTTCCTCGGGAGTTGAAACGAGGTTGTCGTCCTGAAAAAGACCTGCGTCCGTTAAGCTGTAGCCGCGTTCGGCGGCGCGCTCGAGCAACATGTTTCGGTACTCTTTACCTCCCGTCTGAACGAGCAAAGCGGCACCGAGTTGAGTTTCATCTACAACGGTAACTTGTGTTTCACGTCCTTCGACGGTTGCGCTTATTTGAGCTTCGGACTGCTCACGAACCTCAGCGACAGCTTCTAAAGCCTCCGCCACCTCTTGAAGCGTCGCCCCCGACACGATGAGGTCTAGGTCGCCGACGGTCTCGAGCCCCCGCCGCAAGCTGCCTGTGGGTTCGACCCTCGCCTCGGGCAAGGCCGTTTCCAAAACTTCGGTGACCACGCCCCCAAGCAACTCCGCCACGTCTATCCGCATTCGTTTTTGGGCCTCTACGGTGAACTCCGCGCCGGCCAGAATGCTCGCCGCACTCTTCGCGCCGAAGCCTTTGAGCGCGGCGACGCGGCCATCTTGCACGGCGGCAACTAAATCTTCTAAATTTTCAATGCCCTCGCGCCACAGCGCGCCGACCTTTTTTGCACCCAAACCCGACACTCGGAACAAGCTTCTTACGCCCTCCGGCACCTGCGCGTGCAGCTCGTCCAGAATCGGCAGGGCGTCCTGGGTCTCGAGGGCGTACAGTTCTTGCGCCAAGCTCTGACCGATGCCGCGAATTTTCGTCAAGCGGCGCGCTTCGAACAGCTCGACAAAGTCGCCTTCGAAGCCCTCGAGCTGCCGCGCCGCCGTCTGGTAGGCCTTAGCGCGGAACGGGTCTTCGCCCAACACGTCGAGGAGCCGGGCCGCTTCTTTGAGTTGCGAGGTGACGGCCTTTTTGCTGATGTCCATAACTGCTATTGTACGGCTGTGAGAGTCAAAGCATGAAGCGCCGTCTGGACGTTCGCCCCCTGGACACCGCCGACCCGCTCGTCGGGCGCTCTCTCGCCTACCTGGACCAGGGCCGCGCGCGCACCCTCGGCGCGGTGGCCGGGTTGGACGCTGAAACTTTGGACGAAAGCAGCGCCGAGGGGTCGAACAGCGTCGGCACGCTGCTCTACCACATCGCCGCGATTGAAATGGACTGGCTCTACGTCGAGATTTTGGGGCGCGAGATTCCGGCGGAGGTGCTCGAGTATCTCCCTCACGACGTGCGGGACGCCTCAGGCCGCTTGACGCCGGTGACGGGTTGGACCTTGGAGCGCTACCAAGGCTTGCTCGAGCGCACCCGCCTGATTTTCGTCAACACGCTGCGGCCCTTTAGTGCCGACGAGTTCGCGCGCGCCCGCATCCTCCCCGAGTACGACGTGACGCCCGAGTGGGTGTGCTTGCACCTGCTCCAGCACGAGGCCGCGCACCGCGGGCAAATCATGAGTTTGGTAGCGAGGCTCATCCAGGCTTAACCCTTGAAAGAGGTTGTTCGCGGTCGTGGTAAGCTGCCGTTTACAGTGCTGGTGACAACCGTCCTGGCACTCGACTCACTGGGAGGTTGATGTGTTCAGACTGCTTTACACCCTTGTGGCGGCCCTCTTGGCTGCGCCTTTCGCCACGGCGTTCGCTCAAGACACGCCCGACCGGCTCGTTCTCGGTATGGTGCCGAGCCGCGAAGCGGACGCGATTGTGGACTCGCTCGAGCCGCTGGCCGAACTGCTCTCGGACCGCTTGCAGGTGCCGGTGGACACGTTCGTGTCAACCAACTACGTCGGTCTGGTCGAGGCGATGGGCAACGAGCGCATCGACATCGGCTTTTTCGGCCCCTCGGCGCTCGTCCAGGCGGTCGACCGCTACGGCGGGGAAGTGATTCTGGCCTCGGTGCGGCGCGGCTCCACGACGTACAAGTCGCAGTTCAACGTGCTCTGCGACAGCGGGATTGAGAGTTTTGAAGACCTGTCCGGCAAGAGCATCGCCTTCGTCGACCCCGGCTCCGCCTCGGGCTACCAGTTTCCTTATACGTTCTTAAAAACGGAGTACGGCCTCGACGCCAACACCGACATGGAGACGACCTTCGCGGGCAGCCACGACGCCGCGGTGCTGGCCGTCTACAACGGCGACGTCGAGGTGGCGACGAGCTTCAACGACGCTCGCACCGCCATCGAAGCCGACTTTCCCGACGTGATGGACAAGGTGTGCGTGCTCGGCTATACCGGCGACATCCCCAACGACGGCGTGGTGGTGCGCCCCGGCCTGAATCCCGAACTCGCCACACAAATCCAGCAGGCCCTTATCGACATCGCCGCGACCGAAGAGGGCAAAGCGTTAACCGAGACCCTGTTCAATGTGACCGAGTTCGCACCCATCGAGGCGGCGGCCTACGACCCGGTGCGGCAGGTTTTGGAGAATTTTCAGTAAGTCGCCTCGAGCCGTTCGGCCCCAGGCTTGCCTGGGGCTTTTTTGTAGGGTGGGGCGGCTGACTCTGTTAGACTTGTGCGTTCATGAGTGAGTGCCATGATTGAATTTCATGATGTCGAGGTGACTTATCCCAACGGCCTCAAGGCCCTCAAGGGTGTGACCCTGGAGGTGCCCAAGGGTCAGTTCGTCGTGGTCGTGGGGTTGTCCGGGGCGGGCAAGTCCACCCTCATTCGCACCATCAATAACCTCGTGGTGCCGTCCCGCGGCGAGGTCGTCGTGGGGGGGCGTTCGGTAACAAAGGCCAAAGGGCGCGAACTGCGCGGGCTGCGCAGCGACATCGGCATGATTTTTCAGACCTTCAACCTCGTCAAGCGCTCGTCGGTGCTGCGCAACGTGCTCTCGGGGCGCTTGGGCGACGCTAACCCGGTGACGAGTTTGCTCGGGATTTTTTCCAAAAAAGATGTCGCCCTAGCGCACGACTGTCTGCGGAGGGTCGGTATTTCTGAAAAGGCTTACGCTCGAGCCGACGCGCTGTCCGGCGGGCAGCAGCAGCGTGTGGGCATCGCTCGAGCGCTCGCCCAGGAGCCCGCAGTGATGCTCGCCGACGAGCCCGTCGCCAGCCTCGACCCGCCGACCTCGCACGCGGTCATGCGCGACCTGAAGCGCATCGCCCGCGAGGACGGCATCACCACGCTGGTGAACCTGCACTTTATCGACATGGCGAGGGACTACGCCGACCGCATCGTCGGGATGCGCGACGGCGTCGTGGTGTTCGACGGCACGCCTCTTGAAGCGACCGACCAGGCGTTCGAGGACATCTACGGACGGCCCATCGACGCGGAGAAGGACATGCGCGGTGTCGCCTGAAGTGTCCCCGAAAGTGCCCACGGCTCCCGCAACACCGCCGCAGGCGCAGCGCCTGCTGGTCTGGTCCACCTTCGGCGTTTTTGTGGCGCTTTTTTTCGTCTCCGCCTGGCAGACCGACTTTTCAATAGGTGTGTTGGCCCGGGGCGGGGGCGACTTTTTCGCGTTTTTTCGCAAACTCACGCCCGACCTGAGTTATCTACCCGAGGTGTGGGCACCGCTCCTGGAGACCCTGCAAATCGCTTACCTGAGCACGCTGTTCGGCACCGCGCTGGCCTTGCCGCTGCTCTTTCTGGCGTCGCGCAACACCACCTCCGACCCCGTAACCTTGTGGGTGGCGCGGAGCGTTTTGACGGTTTTGCGTTCGATTCCCGACCTGCTCTACGCGGCCATCCTCGCCCCCATCCTCGCCATCGGGCCGCTGCCGGGGGTCGTGGCGCTGACCATTTTCAGCACGGCGGTGCTCGCCAAGCTCGGCTCGGAGACGGTCGAGGCGGTCGACCCCGGCCCCTTAGAAGCGCTGCGTGCGACCGGCGCGGGTCGCAACCGTACAATCGTTTACGGGGTGGTGCCGCAGGTCATGGCGACGATGACGAGCTACGTGCTGTACGTGTTCGAAATCAACGTGCGCGCCTCGGTGGTCATCGGCCTGGTGGGGGCGGGCGGCATCGGCGAGCAGTTGCTGGCGCGGCTCAACTTTTTTGCCTTCGGCGACGTGGCGACCATCATCGTCGTCATCTTCGCGGTCGTCCTGCTCATCGACGCGGTGTCGGTGTACGCGCGCACCCGACTCATCTAGCATGGCGCAACTTCTATGACGCAAAAGAGCGTGAGCGTCCCCCGCCCGCCCGCGCACGTCCGGCGGAACTTGGCGCTGCGCTACCTGCTGTTCGCCGCGCTGCTGGGTTTCGGCGTGCTGACGCTTGTCACACTCGATTTACCTTCGGCTTCGCGCGTGCTGCGGGGCTTGCGCAACAACCTGGTGCCGCTGCTGCGCGGCTTTATCCAACCGAGTTGGGAGACCGCGCCGCTGGCGTTTTCGGCGATGCTCGAGACTTTTTTCATGGCGGTCATCGGCACGACCATCGGCGGGCTGCTCGCCTTTCCCTTAAGCTTTTTGGCGGCGGGCAACCTGTTGGGCGGTACCCGCTTTGCCGCGCCGGGCAAGGTTTTGCTCGTCGCGGTGCGCACTTTCCCCGAAATCCTCCTCGCCATCATCTTCGTCGCGGCGACCGGCCCCGGCCCGACGGCGGGCATTATGGCGATGGGCATTCACTCGATAGGCTTTCTGGGCAAAATCTTCGCTGATGTTATCGAGGGCATCGACCCCGGCCCCAACGAGGCGATTCGCGCGACCGGCGGCGGCGCGCTGCACGTGTTTTTGTACTCGGTGGTGCCGCAGGTGCTGCCTGAGTTCGCCTCCAACCTCCTCTACCGCTTCGAAATCAACCTGCGCGCGGCGACGGTGCTGGGGCTGGTGGGCGCGGGCGGCATCGGCTTGCCCCTTATCCAGCGCATCCAGTTTCGGCGCTGGGACGAGGTGTCGATGATTCTGCTCGTCATCGTGGCGGTCGTCATCGTGGTGGATACCGGCAGTTCGTTCGTGCGGCGGCGGCTGGTGTGAGACCCCCTGTATCCCCCTAAAAGGGGGAGCTGCTACTTGTTACACTGGCCCATGATTCCCCGAGCGTTCTGCAACACGCGACTCGCCTCGAGCCTGCCCAAGAGCTTCAGACGGCTTTTTATAGTCGTTGCGCTGGTCTCGACACTCTCTTCCGGTCTGGGTCAGTCGCTGTGGCTCGAGACCGGCCTCGCCTACCGCGAAACGCCGCCGGAAGGGTACGACTCCGGCTTCAAGGTCGGCTTGCGCGGCGTGCTGGACCTCACCGATACGGTGGGGCTTTATGTCGCGCCTTATTACCTGAACGGCTTCGGTGTCGACGGCGGGGTCTGGTTCAGCTTTCCGGTCGGGTTGGACGATATCATCGGCTTTACAAGCTATTTAGGCGCGGGCCTCACCCTGGTTCACGGCAACTTCGGGTTCGCGCTGAGCGGTGCGGTCGGTTACGAGCTGTCGCGCGACTTGGAACTCGTGCTGGTCTACACGCACCGGCCGATTCTGTTGCCCCGCTTGTCGCAAACTTTCGACGTGTCGCTGGGGCTGAAAATCGACCTTCGTTAAGGGTCTCGAGCCTTACAAGCCCGTGACGGCGAAGGTCACACGCGCTGACCGGAACCGTTCGGGCTGTACTCCGCACCTTCAGCACCGTAGCTGTAGCTGAGGCTCGGCGTTAAAAAGTCGCTCCCGTCATAGCTTACGATGTAGTGATACGCGGGTTAAAAAAACTTCCCCGGCGTAAACGGCAACCCTTTCAAGACCTTGAGCGCCTCGGCGACCGGGGCGTCGAAACCCCTCGACAACTCCGCGAGGTTGCTGCTCGCCTCGACTTCCGGGGTCACGCCGTTTGAAAAGTCGAAGCCGCCGACGCCCTGCAAGTTGGCGACGGCCACGTAGACGACGTTGCCGCCCGGCAGGTCGAAGCCTTGCACCGCTTCGACGTTGCCTTCGGTCTGTTCGCCCACTATCACGGCGCGGCCCAACTCTTGCAACACGAGCGGCGCGATTTCACCTGCGCTGCTGTTGTAACGGCTGACGATGACGGCGAGCGGCCCCGAGAAGTGCGTGGGGTCGCTCAGCGCTTCGCTGCTGACGGGCACACCGTCCAGCGTTTCCAAAATGCTGAGGCCCCGGCCCCGGTCGAGGCGGTAGCTCGAGCGCCAAATGATTGCGTCGTGACTCACGGCCTCGACCCAGGTCCCCTCGATGAACGCGCCCAACACCTTGCCGAGTTCGCCCAAACGGCCCCCGTAATTGTCGCGCAGGTCGAGGACCATCGAGGTGGCACCCTGCTCGGCGAGGTCGGCCAGCAGGCGGTGAACTTCTTCAGCCGTCGTCTCGCTCTTAAAGCTCGGCAGGTAGAGGTAGCCGGTCGTCGCGTCCAGCATTTCGCCCTGGGGTTGGTCCTGCACGCGCTCGAACAGGACGGGGGCGGGGGTGGCCTGCAGGTTCAAAAACTGCGTTTTGCGGCGCAGGCCGAGTTGCACGTCGCCCGCGGCGACCGCGGCGCGCAGGGCGGCCTCGGCGTTTGCCGCCCCGTCGCGCACCTCTCGGCCGTTGACGCGCAGCACCACGTCGCCGCGCCGCAAACCCGCCGCCGCCGCCGGGGTGCCGGGAAACACCCGCTCGACGACCAGGCCCGTGCCGGGCAGAAAGCCGTGGCGAAAGCCCAAGCCGAGTTCGCGCTCGCCCGCGCCGTGTCCCCAGTCCGGGTCGGACGGGCTCAGCGGGGCACCGACGAAGCGTGAGTGGTCGTCACCCAAGTCACCGACCATGCGGCGCAACGCGCTTTCAAAACCGGCGCGTGAGGTCGCGCCGACCGCGGCGTCGTGGTGGCTGTCCGCCCAAGTGTCCCAGTCGGTGTAGGCCGGGTTCCAGTAGTTGTCTTTGAAGGTTTCCACCAGCGCGTTGAACACGCGTTCTCGCCCGAGTTCACTTTGCCAGAGTTCGTCGGCGTGAGCAAAGCCGAGCAGCATCACCAGGGCGAGCCAGGTCACCCACCTAAAGTCGCGCTTCATCCTCAAAGTTTATGTCGTCACGGGTTCGGCGGCTGTAGCGAACGAAACGCTGCTGCGAGTCAAAAACCCGACAGTGTGTAGGAAACGCGTTTTTGTTAGAACCGTCACAGCGAGCTTTCTCGAGTGAAGTTCTCTGCGTCGCTGCGCGTCACGCTGCACCTACCGTAGGTTCACGGCTCGAGCCGAGTCGCTTTTATCTCTTTGTCTCAAATCGGGGGCGAACCGAGACAAACAGGTTTTGCAGGAGGTTTGTTCCGATGAACCACAAGCTCGCCTACGCTTCGGTTTTGCTCGTCACACTGCTGTTGGCAGCTTGCGGCGGCACGCCTAAAACGCCTGCGACACCCGCCGCGCCCACCGGTTTGACCGTTACGCCGGGCGACGGCGTCATCACGCTGCGCTGGCAGGACAACAGCGACGACGAGACCGGCTTTTCTGTTTTCAGGCAAATCACGTCCCCCCCAGGCTCGAGCGTTCAACAAGACGACGGCTTCGACAAACTTGCGACCGTAGCGGCAAACACGACCGAATACACGGACAGCGAGGTCCTGTCCGGCACGCTCTACCGCTACGGAATTGCGGCCGAGGGCAAAAGCGGCCCGTCTTCCCGCACGACCGCCGAAACAGGTGTGGCCGCCCCGGTCGGGAACCGTGCGCCGAGTGCCGACGCCCAAGAGCGAAGCACCCAAGAGGACACCCCGGTCACCGTCACCCTGACCGGCAGCGACCCCGAAGGCGACACGCTTACCTTCGCCGTCGCCCGGCAACCGGGCAAGGGCGGTTTGGGTGCCGTCGACCAAGCCACGGGCGCAGTGCTGTACACCCCCAACCCGAACGCCAACGGCCAAGACAGCTTCACCTTCACGGTCTCGGACGGTAAGCTGACCTCGGCCCCGGCCGTCGTGACCCTCAACTTAGGCGTGGTCAACGACGCACCCGTCGCCGACGCGCAGACAGTCGTCACAAACGAGGACGCCGCCGCCAACCTCACGCTCACGGCGAGCGACTCCGACGGCGACGAACTGAGCTACGAGGTCGTGGCGCAGCCCCGACACGGCAAGCTCACCGGCACCGCGCCCGGCCTGACCTACACCCCGAGCCCGAACTACAACGGTCCAGACGGCTTCACCTTCAAAGCCAACGACGGCTTCGACGACTCGAGCGTCGTTACCGTCGGCATCACTGTTCAAGCGGTAGACGACGCGCCGGTCGTGACGATGACCAGTCCGAGCGACGGGGCCGACCTTCAGCGCGGCGTTCACACGCTTGCGGCCAGCGCCACCGACGTCGAAGACGGCGACGTGTCGGCGGCCGTCACCTGGACCTCGAGCTTGGACGGCAATCTGGGCGACGGCAAAAACGTCACCTTGAGCAGCGGCCGGCACACGCTCACGGCGAGCGTGACGGTGACGGGTACGACGGGTTCGGCGAGCGTGACGGTTACAGTCTCGAGTACCGTCGACGGCGACGTGACCGTGTCCAACCAGGCCGAGCTGGACGCGTTGAGGCGCGTCGTCACGATTACGGGTGACCTCACCGTCACGACCCAGGCGACCCGTCTGGACTTTGCCCCGCTGGACGCGCTGAGGGAAGTAGAGGGCGAGTTCGCCCTGAGCGGCACTGCCCTGACGAGCGTGAGCGGTTTCGGCAGCCTCTCGAGCGTCGGCGGTGCTTTTCTCATCGGCACCAATCCCGCGCTCGCGAGCGTCCCCACCTTCGCCAAGCTCTCGCGTGTCGGCGAACTCTACATCTATGCCAACGCCGAGCTGACCAGCACCCCGGGCTTCGCCAAGCTCTCGAGCGTCGGCGAACTCTACATCGGCGACAACGCCGCGTTGACGAGCATTTCCGGCTTTGACAACCTCGCGAGTGTCAGCGATTACCTCGGACTACAAGACAACGACGCGCTGACGAGCATTTCCGGCTTTGACAACCTCTCGAGCGTCGGCGTTTTATCGGTTTATTCCAACACTTCGCTGACCAGCATTTCCGGTTTTGCCAAATTGACCAGCAACACCGTCAACTTCAGCGAAGTGTCTGACCAGCCCCAGTTCGATTGCCGGGCAAACCCCCCGACCTTTGCGCCCGTCAACTACTCGTGGGACAACAAGGTCAACTGTACCGTCAAACCCTGAACGCTGAGGTAAAGAGGCCCGAGCCTTTTTCTGTCGTCCTACCGGCCCCGTTTTACCGGCACGCCACCGACCCGGCGCGCCCGCGTCCGCCGACCAGTACCCTTCCGCCTCCAAATCCCGGTGCGGCTCGACCGGGCCGTCGGTGACGGTGAGCCAGAGCGACGCTCACGCTTTGCCCCGCCTCTCGCCAAAGTGTGAGCCGTTGTTACCAAACAGGCAGTTGCGTGTTTTCCCCGCGCCGCCAGGGGTTGCCGACCAGAATCCCCTCGCCGCCGAACACGCTTACCGGCTCGCCCTCGACGAACAGCCGCACGCTGTCGACGTAATTGGGCTGGGTGAGGGTGTAGAACACCTGGAACAGCCGCCCCAGCATCTCGGCGCTGCCGCCGCCCGCCCCGAAGGCGCTCGAGAGGTCCACCCGGACTTCGCTCCCCCTCAGTTGGAGGTTCAAGACTTCGGTTGTCGCGGGCAGGCTCGAGGTCAGGCCCTGGGCTCGCTCGGCCGGGCTGGGTCCGTCGATGAGCGCCTGCAACGAGCGCCGCAGGTGCGTTTCCTGTTCGCTGCGGGGCAAGCGCCGCGGCGCGCTTTGCAGGGTGAAGGTCGTGTCGCCGCTGCGGACGAAGTAAAGCAGCGTGTTGGGCACCCGGTTGAGCGTGCGGACGCTCAAAGTAGCGACGAGGACGAGCAGGAGCAGTAGCGCGAGCGCGGCCACGCGCACGATGACGGTTCGAACCGTCACGGGTGGCAAGGCGGGTTACTCTTCGCCGGACAAGTAGGCGGCCTCGTCGGCGAAAAAGCGGTAGTCGTCGTTGCCGGGCTCCAGCTCGGCGGCTGTTCGGTAGGCCGTGGCCGCCGCCGCGTAATCGGCTTGGGTGAAGCGGCTGCGGCCCAACCAGGCCCAGGCCGCGGCGAAGTCCGGGTTGGTTTGGACGGCCTCTTGAAAAAGCGTTTCCGCCTCGCTCAGATTGGCGAGTTCAAACTGCTCCACGCCCTGCACGAAAGCGCGGCCCGCCTCGCTGCCGTAGGCGAGCTGTTGCTCGGCGAGGTTGAGAAAATACGCCGCTCTCTTGTCCTCGGGGTCGAGTTTGAGGACGCCGCGCCAGGCGACCAGAGCCCTGTCCACCTGGCCGAGTTCTTGGTAGCTGCGCGCGGTCCAGACCGCGGCGTCCTTGAAAGCCGGGTTGAAGCGCGCGGCCGCGTCGAAGCGTTCGGCGGCCCCCGCCAGGTCGCCTTGTTCGTAGAGGTTCTGGCCCTCGTAAAAGGCGCTCGCCGCGGCCGCGCCCCACTGTTTTTGGTCCTGGACGAGTTGCAAAAAGTACTTGGCACCGGGGTCGTCGGGGGCGAGGTCCAACACCTCGTTCCAGTAGGCCGTGGCCTTGTCGAACTGTCCCAACTCGCCGCTCGTGCGAGCGGCCCAGGTGAGGGCTTCTTTGAAGCGGGGATTACTCGCCGCGGCGGTCTCAAAGTCGGCGAGCGCGCTTGCCAAGTCGCCCGCGTCGTAAGCGCCGAGGCCGGCGCGGAACGCGGCACTCGCCGCGGGGCCGACCCGCAGCTGCTCACTGCTCAGGTCGCGGTAAAACGAAAACCCGCTGTTGCTCGGGTCTAGCGCCGCCAAGCGCTCCCAGTACGGCAGGGCCGCCGCCGGGTCGCCCTGCTCCAGCAGGATGCGCCCCAGCCAGCTCAGCGCCTCGGGGTTCTCAGGCAGCGTCGCGGCGACGGTTTGATAGTAGGGGAGAGCGCCCGCCAAGTCACCGGCGCTGTACCGCGAGAAACCGAGTTCGGTGCCGGTTTTGGCGAACGCTGCGGCGTCGTCGGGGGCGAGCGTGCCGCCCGTCTCCAGATAACTCTGCCAGCGCGGCCAAGCGCGGATAAACCAGCCGATGCGGCTGTAGGTGCGCGCCAGGAACAACACCGCCTCGGGGTCGTTCGGGGCGGCTTGAAGCGCCTGTTCGCCCAGGTCGATGGCCTGCCGCCACAGGGGCTGGTCGATGTTCAAAACGGTGCCCGCGTACTGCGCCTCGGCCTCGGCGACGATGGTTTCGGCTTCGTTCAAAAGGCGCGCGGCTTCGGGGTTTTGCTGGGCTCGAGCCCCGCCGAGCCACAAGCCGACGCACAGGCACACCTTAAAGACGCGGCCGAGCGACGAGCCGACTCGTTCTTCTTTCAACCTGCCGGACATACTTCAAGTTTAGCACTCGAGCCCCCGCCCCACCGTGCTCGAGGCGGTGTTGTTCGGTTTGCGCAAGCGCTTACACCCTTTTTTACGGCCGTACTGTTTTGATGTCTTGAAGCGTGTTGAATTCACCCCTAGTTTTAGCTAGGCTAAGCGTGACGAACCTGTTCAACCGTACTTCTCCCTCGGGCTCTGAGTGGAGGGAGCGCGAAAGGAAAACCATGTTTCAAAACTTAGGCGACCGACTCGGCACCATTTTCGACGGCCTGCGCGGTCGTGGCAAACTGACCGAGGGCGAGGTGAAAGCAGCGCTCCGCGAGGTGCGCATCGCGCTGTTAGAGGCCGACGTCAACTTGGACGTCGCCAAAGAATTCACCAGGCGCGTTCAGGAAAAAGCTACCGGCTCGGAAACGCTGCTGTCGCTCCAACCCGACCAGCGCGTCATTTCAATCGTCAACGACGAACTCACCAGTCTCCTGGGCGGCAAGGCCGTGCAGCCGAACCTGAAAAACGAGCGCAACATCTGGATGCTCATGGGTTTGCAGGGCGCGGGCAAGACGACGACCGCGGGCAAGCTCGCTTACAAGTACAAGGCGCAAGGCCGCCGCCCCCTACTCGTCGCCGCCGACACCCAGCGCCCGGCGGCGCGCGAACAGCTCAAAGTGTTGGGCAAGCAAATCGGTGTGCCCGTGTTGGAGGTCGAGGACGACGAGACGCCGGGGCGCACCTTAGAGCGCCTCAACGCCCACCTCAAACAAGACTTCCGCGACCTCGTCATCGTCGACACGGCGGGCCGCTTGCAAATCGACGAGGGGCTCATGGACGCGCTGGCCGAGCTTAAAGACAAGTTGCAGCCGAGCGAGACGATGCTCGTCGTGGACGCCATGACCGGCCAACAGTCGCTGCCGGTCGCGACGTCCTTCGACGAGCGCGTCGGCGTGACCGGCCTGGTGATGACCAAGCTCGACGGCGACGCGCGCGGCGGCGCGGCGCTCTCGGCCAAGCACGTGACCGGCAAACCGATCTACTTCGCCGGGATGAGCGAAAAAATCGACGGCCTCGAGCCCTTTCACCCCGACCGCGTGGCGAGCCGCATTCTGGGCATGGGCGACGTGCTCACCTTGATTGAAAAAGCGAAGGTCTTAGAGGGTGACGACGACGAGGACGACCTCAAGAGCCTGTCGGACTTCACGCTGCAAGACATGCTCACCCAAATGCGCCGTATCAAGCGGATGGGCTCGTTCACGGACGTGTTCAAGCTCATTCCCGGAGCCAGCAAGATGTTGCCGCCCGGCGCGGAAATCGACGAGCGCGAAATCGGCCGCATCGAGGCCATCATCTCGTCCATGACCGACGCCGAGCGCCGCAAACCGCGCCTCTTAAACGCCAGCCGCCGTAAACGCATCGCCAAGGGCTCGGGCACCGAGGTCCAAGACGTCAACCGACTGATGAAAAACTACGAGCAGATGAAGCGTTTAATGAAGCAGATGGGCAAGCGCGCGCCGCGGGCCGGCGCGGGCCGGGGGCTGCGCTAGAAGAGGGCGGGGGTGCGGAGGAGCCGAAAGCTTTTCCCCCGTCTCCTCCGCACCCTGTCTCCGCTGAACGACACCCGAACGACATCCGAACGACAACGCCTTCCTGCCGCGGCGTTGTGTCACACTAGGGGCATGTTAAAAACTTGCTTCGCTCTACTCTTATTTGCAGCGTCGTTCGTGTCGGCGCAAACAACCGCGCCGGAAGGCGTCTACTACGAGATTTTCGTGCGCAGTTTTCAGGACTCGGACGGGGACGGCGTCGGCGATTTGGCCGGGGCGACCGAACGGCTGGACTACCTTGAAGACCTGGGCGTGACGGGCGTCTGGCTGATGCCGATTCACCCCAGCCCGAGCTACCACGGTTACGACGTGACGGACTTTTACGAGGTCAACCCCGACTACGGCACCCTCGAGGATTTTGATACTTTCGTCAGTGAAGCCCATGCGCGGGGTATCCGCGTCGTCATAGACCTCGTCGTCAACCACACCTCGGACCGGCACCCGTGGTTTCTCAAAGCCAAAATAAACGACCCCGACTACCGCGACTACTACTCGTGGTCCGACACCAACCTCGGCTGGCGCGGCACGGGCGGCGCTCCGGCCTGGCACGAGACTGGAAGCGGCTACTACCTGGGCCTGTTCTGGAGCGGGATGCCCGACCTGAACTACCGCAACGATTCGGTGGTGCAGGCGATGGACGAGGTGGCTAGGTTCTGGCTGCAACGCGGCGTAGACGGCTTTCGCATCGACGCAATTCAGCACATCGTCGAGAGTACGGACGGCCAAATTCGAAATACACCGGAGAACATCGCCTGGGTCAAAGATTTCGAAGCGTTCATCAAAACCGTCAGACCGGACGCTTTTCTGGTGGGGGAAACCTGGACGGACGCGGGCACGATTGCGACTTACTTTACCGACGGTGACCTCGACGCGGCCTTCGACTACCCGCTCTGGAGCGCCCTGCTGGACGCCGTGCAGTCGCCGAGCGCATTAAACCTCGCTTTCACCCTGAAACAAAACGCCGAGCTTTACCCGCCGGACGCTTCTCTCGCGACTTTCATTGCCAACCACGACCAGGTGCGCCCCGCGACGAGCCTCGGCTTTTTAAAGCGAGACGTGCCGCGCCTGAAACTCGCCGCAGGTCTGCTGCTGACCTTGCCGGGCACGCCGTTTCTTTATTACGGCGAAGAAATCGGGCTGCCCAACGGCCCCGGCGACAAAGACGAGGAAAAGCGCACCCCCATGCGCTGGACGAGTGACGAACCCTATGCGGGTTTCAGCGCGGTGGAACCCTGGTACCCTTTCAGCACCGACGACCCCGCCATCACGGTCGCGGCGCAAGCGGACGACCCGGACTCGCTGCTGCGTTGGTACGAGCAGCTCATCAAACTGAGACACGAAACGCCCGCCCTGCAGCGCGGCTCGCTGACGGTTTTGGAAACCGAGGACCGCTCGCTGCTGGCCTTTTGCCGTGCCGGTGCGGACGAGGCTGGCGGTGAAGGTGTCGGTGAAGGTGTCGGTGAAGCTGTTGAAGGTGTCCTTGTCGTCGCCAACTTCGGCAACCAAGAGGCGGCCCTCGAGCTGTCCAGCTTGGGCACGGACCGCGCCGTCGACCTCCTGACGACGACGGCGCTCAGCGGTACCCTCACACTGCCCAAAACGAGCCTGGCGGTGCTGGAGGTCGCGGCAGAAACTTGCACACAGCCTTGAGGCTCAGTCCTCACGGCCGTAACACGTCGAAACAACCGGCTTTTGACCTCGACCTTTTTCTGTCGTTTGCGGCCTCGAGCGACTCACCCTTTCAAACTGCTGCTAGTGCATAAAACCAAAAGTCTTTTCCTGAGCATACAGACGAGCGGCTCTGGCGCAGCATCCGTAATCCGGCTAGTCCTACCTTTGCAAACGGCTTCAACCAAAGAGCCACTGACAAAAGCGTTTTACTTACCGACCGCCAAACGCGCGGCGAGCGCTTCCGGGTAGCCCTGCTCACGCACCTGGCGCTGCACGCGGAGCACGTCGTACTCGACCCGGAAGTGCTCCACGACGCGGAGGTCCTCGTCGAAAATGGCGTAGCTCGCCAGCGGCAGGCCGTCGCGGGGTTGACCGACCGAGCCGGGGTTGAAGAGGAGCTTGGCTTTGGGCGGGATGCGGTAAACCGTGTGCTCGCCCTGCAGCGTCACCGCGCGCCACAGGTCGCCGCCCGGCGTGCAGACGCAGGCGAACACCTTCGGCACGTGGGTGTGGCCGACAAAGCAGAGGTCGGTGCTCATGTAGGGCGCGTTTTCCTGTGCGGTCTGCAGGTTGGTCAGGTACTCCCAGGGTGCGCGCAGGCCGCCGTGCGCAGCTTCCCACCCGGCGCGGACGACGTGCGTGTCCAGCGCCTTGACGTAGGCGAGGTTCGCCTCGCTTATTTGCGCCAAGTGTTTGAGGATGACCGTGGTGACCACGCCGTGCTCGCGGTAGCTCGAGGCTTGTCCGAAGGCGTGGTTGAGGAGCGAGTCTTCGTGGTTGCCGACGATGCCGACGACGGGCGCGAGTTCCCGCAACAGGTCGAGCACACGGTTGGCCTGGGTGTAGTAGCCGACCGCGTCGCCCAAGAAAACGACCTCGTCCCACCGTTTGCGGCGGGCGTGACCCAACACGGCCTCGAGCGCGACCGCGTTGGCGTGGATGTCGCTCAGGAGCAGGTAGCGCATGGCTTCTTTATAGCACTGAGGCTCTAGGCGGGGACGTTAAGATATATACTAGCCCCGTGAAGTCGCAAAACGCATTCCGAGGCTTGCTGCGCTTGCTGGTGTTCACCCTCGGCCCGATCCTGTTCGGTTGGGCGGCCGGTCCGGTGCAGGCGCAGGTCGTCGTGCCGACCTTCGGCACGCGCGGCGAGGTGCCGCCGGAAACCGTCACCCAAGTGATGCGTGAGTTGCGCACCGCCATAGCGCGCCGCACCGGGCTGGTGGTGTCGGAGGGCGACCTGGTCACGCCGGGCATCGCCGGCAGCCTGGACCCGGAGTACGGCTACCTCATCGCGCAGTTGGAAGACGTGCAGTACGCGCTGTCCGGTCAAATAAGGCGCGTGGAGGGGGGCGGCGCACAAACGCCCTATTCCCTCAGCATCCTCGTCGCCGACGCCGCCGCCGAGCGCGCCTCAGACATCTACACGGAGTCGTTCGGCCCCGACAGCTTGGCGGCCGTCGCCGCACGTTTGGCTGACGACGTGGCCCGTTTCGTGACGCCCGTCGGCGACCTGCGGGCGGGTTCGGCCGAACTGTTCGTCTCGAGCCAACCCGGCGAAGCGCGCGTCTACTTAAACGACATCGAGGTGGGGGAAACCTCGAACTTGGACGTTCTGATGCTGCAACCCGGCACCTACCGCGTCGAGGTGCGCAAGGAGGGCTTTTTGCCCGAAACGCGCAACCTGACCCTGCGCGACGGGCAAGTCCAGTTCGTCAACGTCGTGTTGACGGCGATTACCGGCGGCAGCGTCCAGGTCATGAGCACGCCGAGCGCGACGGTGTATTTGGACGGCGAAGAGGTCGGCACCACCCCGCTGACCGTCCAGGCGAGCCCCGGCACCCGCCAGCTCACCTTGCAGCGCCCCGGCTTTGAAGCCCTGACGCTGGAGGTGCCCGTCCAAAACTTCCGGGTCAACCAAGTGGGCCGGACCCTGACGCCCATTTTCGACCAGATGCTCGTTTGGGACGTGTCAAAAAGTGGTTTGGTGTCCATCGACGGGGTGTTGCGCAGCGGCGGTTTCGCCGCCAACCTCACGCCGGGTCCGCACCGCGTCACCGCGCGGCGGTTGGGGCAGGTCGTCACCTTCACGGTCGACGTGCCCGCGACGGGCGTGTTCGAAGTCGACGTGGCGGGGCAGCGCCTGGTGCCTTTGGGGGGGCGCTGAGGCGCAGTTTGTTGATGCCCTAAAGTCTTTGACCCGAGCGGGGCGAGTTTCGTGAAGTTACTGATGCCACTCGTAAGCTCGAAGTTACTGATGCTGCCTGTAAGCTCGAAGTCCTGAGCGCAAGCGTACGGCTAAACCCGTTAAGCATTCAGCACATTCACCGGGGATGAGCTTAGAACGGCAGCGCATACCCAAGCCGAAAACTCACCCCAGGCACGTTCCTGCGGGGTGTCAGGGTGCCGTACAGAGACGCCTCGAGCGCGCCCGCCCCCAAGTTCTGGCGGTAGGTCGCGGCGGCGCGGTAAGGCAACAGGTCGGTGCGGTAGGGTTCGGCGGCCAACGTCAGGCTGTAACTTGCGTTCAGGCTTTTCAGGGTTTGGCTGAACTGCACACTCGCACCCGGATTCAGACCCTCGGCGTTCAGCCCCGCCCACACCGCCAAGCTCGCGTTCGGTAAGCCGCGGCGGTTGAGGTTATATTCCGCGCCCACCGCGCCGAACGGGTCACCCACCGGACTAAAGTAAACAAGCGCCCTCGGGCGCAGGTCGTCCGGGCCGACTACCTTGACGAACCTGCCCTCGAGCGCCAGCCGCCCGCTGAAACCGCCGGCGTCGGTGAGGTACAAAGACGGCTCGGCGGTCACGATGAACCTGCGGCTCACCCGGTAGCTCGCGCTTAAGTCGAGGGCCGCGCCGAAGTCGAGGGGGGCGGCGAGCAAAAACGGCCTGGCTCCGTTGTAAGCCTCGCCGATTTCAAAGCGTCCGACCTCGGCGGTGAAGAGGCTCAGCTGCGCTTGCGCCGCCACCGCGGCGACGACGCCCTGCGCGCCCAAGGCGAACTCGAACCGGCCCGCGCTGTCCAGCTTCGCCGCGGCGCGCACCGTCAGGTTGCCGACGGGTCCGAACGAGGTCGTCTCGCGGGCGGCAATCCCAATTTCGAGCGGCCCCGCCACGCCGCCCGCCAGTCTTATATCGACCTTGTGGTCACCCAGCTCCAGGTCGGTCAGGGTCACTACGGGCTCGAGGGCGGGCGTGCGGCTCAATGCCACGCCGAAGGTTTGGGCCGCCGCCGCACCGCCGAGAAGCAGGACGAGGCACAGGACGCGCGTTGCAAGGATACCCGAGAGAGGACAGCCGCGACGGGATAGCATGGGCCTCTTATACCATCCTCCTACGCGCGTCGTCCCGCACCCCGGGCGCGCCTGGGATACACCGGCCGGGATACACTACGGGCGAGATGCGGCTCGTGTTTTATTACCTGTTTTTGCTGTTGGCGCAAAGTTTTTGGGGCGCGGCGCTCGCGCCTTACCCCGCGCCGGACTTGTTTCTCATCGCCGTGCTGACGCTGCTGTGGCGGGTGCAGCCGTGGCAGCTCGTGCTGTTGGCTTACGGGGTGGGGTTGCTGCAAGACGCCTTTGGCTTCTCTTACCTGGGCCTGCACGCGCTCGGGCTGGCGGGCGGCGCGGTGGCGGCGCTGCTGGTGCGCGCGCAGCTCAGCCAGACGAGCTTTTTCGAACGTTCGTTGGCGGTGTTGGCGGCGGTGGTGGGCAAGTGGGCGGCCGTCGCGCCGCTGTTGGTGTGGCAGACGGGTACGTTCTACGCCCTGCGCGGCGTGGTGGACATTTTCCCGCTCGAGGCGCTTTTTACACTGCTGTTCGCCCTGTGGCTGTTACCCTGGGGTGAGGCGCTCATGGACCGAACCGGTTTACGCAAGGAACTTTTATGATCACGCGGCTGCGCGTGCTGCTCGCGCTCATCTTTACGGTGCTGGTGCTGTTTACGGCGCGCCTGATGTACCTGCAGGTGGTGATGGCTGAGAGTTTGAGTCTGCAGAGCGACCAGAACGTGCGGGTCGAAAAACGGGCCACGCCGCTGCGAGGGCGCATTTTGGCTCGAGACGGCACCGTGCTGGCCGACAACCGCGTCGCTTACGACCTCATGTACTGGGGCGGCGAGATTCACAACTGGCGGCGGCTGGCCTACCTGTTGAACCTGAGCGCCCCACCCGCAGCGCCCGACCGCAGCGACTTGGAACAGGCCCAGTTCGGTGCGGTCGCCGCCTACAACGTGCCCGACGACCTCGTCCCGGCGGTCGAAGAACTCGTGGCGGGCCAGGACAACCTGTATTTGCGCCAACGGGTCGAGCGCACCTACCCGACAAACCTCGCGGCGCAAGTCGTGGGTTACACGGCCGAGGCCAAGGGCCGCTTTCCCGGCTACGCCCTGGACGACCTCGTCGGCGTGATGGGGATAGAAGCGAGCTTTCAAGACGAGCTGTTCGGCGAGGCCGGGACGACCGAGGTGCAGGTCGACAACCACGGTGCCGTCCTGGAGTCCCGCGTAACGAAGTCGGTCCGCCCCGGCCGCGACCTGGTCTTGACCCTCGACCCCAAGGTGCAGCGGATGGCCGAGGACGCCCTGGCCGGCGCGCTGAGTTACGTCAACGCCCAGCGCGAGGCGCGCGGGCTGCCTTTAGAAACCCTGGTGCGCGGCGCGCTGGTCGCGGTGGACCCTGACACGGGCGAGATTTTGGCGATGGCGAGCAGCCCGACCTTCGACCAGAACGTGTTCACCAAGCGGCCCAGCGACCCGGCGGCAGTCAAGGCCGTCCTGAGTGACACCCAGAACCTGCCGATGAGCAACCGGACGGTCGAAACTTACCCGCCCGCCTCGACCTTTAAACTCGTCACGAGTTCGGCGCTCGTCGAAGACGGCTTCGTGTCGCCGACAAAGCAGTACGGCTGTGCGGCGAGCATCACCTTCGGCGGGATTCGCTGGGACAACTGGTCGTACCCGTCGTCGCGCGGCTCCTACGACGTCACGGGCGCGCTTGCCGACAGCTGCAACACCTACTACTGGCTGGCGGCGCTCGACACGCCCGGCGCGCGCCAGGCGGGCTGGTCGCCGTTTATGGACGCGCTCGTCAAGCGCGCGCACGAACTCGGCTACGGTGAAAAGGTGGGGGTGGGGCTGACAGAGGAAAAGTCGGGCCGCATTCCCGACGAAGCCTGGGCCGACGAGCACTACGAGTACGGTTGGCTGCCCGGCTTTACCCTCAACTCGGTCATCGGTCAGGGCGACCTGCTGGCGACGCCCGTGCAGGTGGCGCAACTCGTCGAGACCATCGCCGAGAACGGCCGCCGGGTGCAGCCGCACCTCGTCAAAAAAGTCGGCGGCGAAGTTCGCACGCCCGAAGTGACGCAAGTGTCCGGCCGGTACTGGACCACCTTGCAGACCGGAATGCGCAAGATGATCACCGACTACGGCACGCAGTACGTGCTGGGGCCGCGCGCTTTTCCCGTCGACGTGGCGGGCAAGTCGGGCACGGCGCAGAACGCGCGGGGCTTGGGGTATGATCACGTCTGGTTTACGGGCTACGCGCCCCTGGAGGACCCCGACATCGTGTGGACCGTCTTTATCGAAAACGGCGACAAAAGCACCGCCACGGCCGTGCCCGCCGGGCGCGACTTTTTAGCCCAGTATTTTGGAGTCGAAGATGAAAACTAGGGGGACGCGCGGCGGCATTTTGCTGAGCTTGGACCGCGAAGACACCGTAGAGGCGCTGGAAAACGTTTGGGTCGACCACCGCGAACTGTTGAGCAACAAGGTGATGCTCGAGCTGACCGAGCGCGTCCCCTGGGGTGTCGTTCAGGCCGTCGCCGAAAAAATAGCCGAGGCGGGCGGCGAGCTCGTCGAGGTGCGCCCGACGAGCTCGGTCGTGCAGGCCAAGGGCGAAACCGTCATCGTCGCGCGCACTGTGCGGAGTGGGGGGCGCTTAGAGTCGACCGGCTCGGCCGTCATTTTAGGCGACGTCAACGCGGGCGCGGAAATCGTCGCCGAAGACGACATCATCGTGCTCGGCACGTTGCGCGGCGTCGCCCACGCGGGCGCGGCCGGCAACGAGGCCGCCCTCATCTGGGCGCAGCGCATCTTAAGCCCGCAACTGCGCATCGCGGGCGCGCTCGCCCGGGCCGGCGGCGACGGCGGCGAGGCCCAAGGTCCGGAGGTCGCCCACCTCGTAGACGGCCAAATCGTGCTGCGGCCCTGGGACAAACGCTGAAGGTGGCCTTGCCCGCACCCGAAAAACTCGCTAAACTGTAAAAGCCGCCGGCGCGCTCCCGTAGCTCAGTTGGATAGAGCAATCGCCTCCTAAGCGGTGGGTCACAGGTTCGACTCCTGTCGGGAGCGCCATTTTTTGAGTACCGTCCTCTAAAATCCAAAGTTCACGGCTGCCTCATGCGGTCCCGGCGCCGGCCTTCTATTCACCTCTTGAGGTCAAGCTCGAGCGTCGCCAGATAAACCTTGTCGGTGCCGCCGACGAGGGTGCCCGTGCCGATTTGTTCGTTCGTGCGCGGGTTGCGCGCTTTGTACCTTGGCGATATACACCTTCATTGGAAAGTCGGCGGGGCACAGGGTCGCGCGAAAGGCGCGGTGGGGCCGGATGGTCCTGTCGCCGGGCTCGAGCCCCCAGCGCGTGCAGATTGCCCGCGCCAGCGCTGCGGAGGCGGCAAGCTGCGTCTCGTTGGGCCGGTAATCCGCCCCGACGCCCTCGTGTTCGATGCCGACCGAGCGCAAGTTGACCGCGTAAACGCCTGCGTGAAAGGCCGTGTCCTCTTCGCGCACGAACCGCCACACCTCGCCCTCTTGCGTCACCAGGTAGTGCGCGCTCACCCCGGCTGCGGGCGAAGCGAACCAGCGCGCGGTCGCCGCTTTGCTCCCCTGGGTCACGTGAACGACCACAAGGCCGACCCGCTCGCCCGCCCTGCCGGTCGCGTAGTTGCCGGGCGCGACGGGCTTCTCAACAAAAGTCATGGTCGGTCATAGCGTCCTCGGGAAGAGCTGCGAAAAGGCCTTGGATACACCGGACTGTTTCAAACAATACCAGAAGTGCCTTGGGTAGCGTCCTCGAGAAAGGAAGGTAAGGCAACAGAAACCGCTAAGCTTAGGGATGGTTACTCAAGTCAGGCGTTACGCCTGCGGCGGTGAAAAGCTCGTCGAGAGAACCCCCAACGGCAGGCGGAATTACCAGCGCAGGGCCTGCGGTGAGTAGACCGCCCCTTCGACGTGCCCAAGTTTACCCGCGCCGCGCAGTCCGGTGGAAAGAACCTTTCCTTAAACGCCCCACAAAAAATAGCCCGACAGCGTGGGAGAGCGCTCGCCGGGCCTTGGAGAAAGAGGAAGGAGGAAGACGTAGCCTTGTGGGCTACAAACAGAGCTACACCCCGGTTTCGGATTCGGATGTGTAAAAACGCGGCTGTGACGTATTTCACACGAGGTGTGCAGGAAGGTTTAGAGGGTCAGCGCTCTAGCTTGAGGGGGTCGCCCGCGGCGGCGCGGCGCTCTAAAGAAGCGACCAGCGCGTCTAAGACCGCGGCGCGAACCCCGTCGACCCGCAACAGGTCGGCGTTGCGGACCGCCCGAACGACGCCCAGGGGTTCCAAGAAGCCGCTGCCGGGAAAGTATCTCGGCTCGAACGCCACCAGCCGGTAGCGTTCGCCGCCCCCTTTTTTGACGTAACGGTACCCGTTGTCGGTTTGGAGGTAATCACCCTCGTAGCCGTCGACGAGCACGTTCAGGATGCCGAGCAGACAAACGTGGTGCGCCTGGTAAGCCGCTTCCAGGTAGGGCTCGAGCGTGTTCCGGCCGCCGTCCAGCGCCGTCCGGAGCGAGGGGCCGGGGACGTAAAAAAGGGTCCAGTCGCCCCACAGGTAGGCGGTCAACTCCTCGGCGACGCGGGCCGGGTGAGCGTTTGCGGCGGCGGCGAGCGCCTCGACGTTTTCGCGCACCGTTTTTTCTTCGCTGTGACGGCAGACCAACCCCTGGTCGGTCACGGTGTAGACGCTGCCGATGTTGCTTTTTCCGGCGGCGGCGACGTAGGCCCAAGCCTCGGGCGACTGGGGAACCAAAGCTTGGGGTGGGGTTTTTGGGTCTGGGGACGCTGACGTTTGGCCGAACGCAACCAGCGCCAACGTCATCAGGATTGTGCAAACCCGTCTTCGCCTCGAGCGCCGCATCCGTCCAGTATGCCCGAAGGCGCGCAGAGGTGTGGTGAAAGGTTGCCCTATCGTAAATTTCTCACCGGACGGGCGCACGGCCCTGGTAGAACTTAAACGATGATTCGCCTGTTGTTTTTACTGTTGGCTTTGTCAGGTCCGGTGTCGTTGGGGCACGCGCAGCCCGCGCAGCCGTTTCGCGTCGGCGTGGTGGTGTCGCAGACGGGTGGCGCGCGGCTGGCCGGGGAGGCCCAAGCGAGGGCGGTCACGGCCTTAGGCAGCCGCCTTCGCCGGTTGGGAACGTTTTCGCAAGCCCTGGAGGTTACCCTCAAAGACGACGCCAGCCAGCCCGCGACCGCGCTCCAGCAGGTCCGCGACTTGGTGGAGAGTGGCGTTCACGCCGTCGTGTGCTGCACGACCGCCGCCGCCACGCGGGCCGTCGCGCCCTACGCCGAGGCCGCCGGGGTGCTCATCCTGGCGCTCAGCGACCTGCCGCCGGAGCCCGGCTTCTGGCTCTTTACCGTCAAGCCGGACGCCGAACGGCTGTTGCAGAGCGTCGTCTTGAAGCAAGCTGGGCAGGGCCGGACGCGCTTTGGGCTGATGACCCTTGACAACAGCTACGGGGACGACGTGGCCGCGGCCTTGGGCCGCCTGTTCGATCCCGGCGCGGACACCCGCCTCGTGGTCGAGCAGCGCTACTCGCCCGCCGTGACCGTGCTGACGCCCGAAGCGCTGTGGGTGGCGACGCGGTTGCCGGACACGGTGGTCGTGTGGGGTTTGGCGCAGGACTCGGCGCTGGCCTACGCGGGTTTGCGGGCGCGCGGCTATGAAAAAGACGTCGTTTTGAACCCCGACCTGCTCGAGCCCGAGTCCCGCGCCGACCCCACCAGGTTTAGGGGCGGCCTCTTTCCGGTGAGTCCCGCCGAAGTGAGCGTCGTGCCGCCCACGCAGCCGAGTTACGAAGCCCTGCAAACCTACCGGCGCGACCTGGCCGGGGCGTATCCGGCCGGGCGCGTGCCGAGTGCGGGCGCGTATGCCTACGACGCGGTGGCGCTGCTCGAGGCCGCTTATGAAGCCGCTTATACCTACGGCGTGCCGCTGGACAGTGTGACGGCGCTCCGCGGCGTGCTGCGCGACGCTCTCGTCGGGATGGGTCCCGTGACAGGCGCGACCGCCGTGTTCGACTACGAAGAAAGTGACCACGTCGGCGTGGTGCCGAAGTCGCTTGTTTTGGCGCGGCTGACCCCGAACGGTTTGGTGGCTCCCTAGTTGTCGGCACCGTGGCAAACCCCTCACCGTCTTCGCTATCCCGGCACGGTACACTGAGCCATGATGGACGAAAAGCTGGCAAGGTTAGAAGCAGAGTTTACCGAGTTGGAGCGCGGTCTGGCCGACCCCGAGCTGCTCAGCGACCAGGCGCGCTACCGCGAGGCGATGCAGCGCTACAGCGAGTTGGGTGGCGTCGTCAAGGTTTACCGGGAGTACAAGGAGGTAGGTGCGCGGCTCGCCGGGGCGCGCGAGTTGCTGGACGACCCCGACCTGGCCGAGATGGCGAAGGAGGAGTTGACGGCCCTCGAGCCCCAGCAAGAAGTCCTGACGCAAGAACTGGAGCGCTTGCTGCTGCCCAAAGACCCCTTCGACGACAAGAACGTCATCGTCGAGGTTCGCGCGGCGGCGGGCGGGAGTGAGGCGAGTTTGTTCGCGGGCGAGGTGCTGAACATGTACCTCCGCTACGCCGAGTCGCTCGGCTTCAAGCCGGAGATTCTGGATTCTTACCCCACCGAAGTCGGCGGCTTCAGCAAGGTCTCGTTCGAAATTACCGGACGCGGCGCCTACAGCAAGTTCAAGTACGAGTCGGGCGTCCACCGGGTACAGCGCGTCCCCGAAACCGAAACCCAAGGCCGCATCCACACGAGCACCGTCACCGTCGCTGTCATGCCCGAGGCCGAAGACATCGACGTGAATTTAAGCCCCAACGACTACCGCGTGGACGTGTACCGCTCGTCAGGTCCCGGCGGGCAGTCGGTCAACACCACCGACTCGGCGGTGCGCATCACCTACAAACCGGGCACGAGTGAAGAAATCGTCGTGACCTGTCAGGACGGCAAGTCGCAAATCAAAAACCGCGAGAAAGCGCTGACCGTGCTGCGGGCAAGGCTTTTAGAGCGCGAGATGGAAAAAGCCCAGGCCGAAGCGCGCGAGGCGCGACTGGTACAAATCGGCTCGGGCGAACGTTCGGAGAAAATCCGCACCTACAACTTTCCGCAGTCGCGCGTGACCGACCACCGCATCGGCTACACCACCCACAACCTCACCGACGTGATGTTGGGCGGCGTCGACGAACTCACCCTCGCCCTCGCCGAAGCCGACCAGGTCAAGCGCTTGGAAGAGATGGGCCAGGGTGGCCCGGCGTGAATTTGTCGTTGCCGCCGCTATTTTGCTCGACCGCATGGGCCGAGTTCTCCTGGTAGGTAACGACTGGCAAGGTTTTGGTAACGTGCGCTACACGCTGCCGGGGGGCGTCGTCGAACGGGGTGAAGGCACCCTGGCGGCGTTGTCTCGGGAAATCAAGGAGGAAACCGGCCTCGTCATCACCCGGGTGCACCACTTAGCCTACGCAGTTCACGTCGAGGACGTGCGCCGCAACGACCGGGCGGTCTCGTTCGTGTTTTTGGCCGAGTACGACGGGCTACTCAACCCCCGCGACCCCGACGGTTTCATCGTCGAGGCGAGGTTCGTGCCCGCCGACGAGGCCGAACGCATCATTCCCATCGCCCCGCTACGCGAGCCGCTCGTCCACTACCTGCGCGAACGGCAACCGGGCAAGTTTTACACCTACGGCGGTTGGGACGGGCGGGACGTGAAGTTTGTTTAGAGGTGTTCGTCATTCGTCGTTCGTGAACAGTTTCGAGGTGGAGAACGAAGTACGAACCACCAAAAACGAAAGACCTCGACAAACGTGTCGCCCGACGACTTTTGCCCTACACTGGAACTCGCTAGGCTGTAGTTGAAAATTTAAGGAGGGCAACATGAACGGAACAAGTAGCGCGCTGCTGCGCCCGGGCCAAGCTCGGCCGCACGACCGCATCACCAAGCAAGAGGTCGACGAGACCTTGGCGCGTCTCAAGCACCTGAGTTACCTGCTCGACAGCGCTTTTCGCATCCCCGTTCTCGGCTACCGGGTCGGTTGGGACGCCGTTCTAGGCCTCGTGCCGGGTTTGGGCGACGCGGTCGGAACGCTGTTTTCAGCCTACATCGTGTTCGAGGCGGCGCGACTCGGCGCGCCCAGAAACGTGTTGGCGCGGATGGTTTACAACGTCGCTCTTGAGTTCATCATCGGCATCATCCCCATCGTCGGCGACCTGTTCGACGCGGTCTTCAAGGCGAACATTCGCAACGTGCGGCTGCTCGAGCGCGCCCTGAAAGGCTAGGTCGACGTTCAAGCCGGGTGAGAATTCGCCATAACGCGCAAAACGAGCGGCTCGAGCCCTGGGGTGAGGGGCTCGAGCCGCAGCTAAAGGGAGGAGGGTTTGGGAACGGTGACTGCTCGACGTTTACCCTGACCCAAGGGTAGCAGCCGCCCTCTGACAAAATTCTTACACGCCTCCTACTTAAGCTAAGCCTTGGTGAATGTGCGGGATGCTCAACGGGTCCAGCCGTCCGCTTGCGCTCGGCACCTCGTGAAATCCTGGAGCTACTCATACCCTTTCCGTTTAATTCCCTCGGAATTAAACGCGAGCAGAGCGAGAAGAAAAAAATACGGATTCCGATAAGGAAGCGAAAGACTCTTCTAAGGTTTACGAGCTGTATTATCGGAATCCGTATCAGGTCTCAAAAAGGGTTCAAGGCTCGAGCGGCTCACGGTCCAACCACACGCTTATGACCACCGCTTTCTCTATCCTGACTTCGCCCGCGTAGCTTTCGTAGGCGAACGTGTCGGCTGCGGCCTCGCCCGCTTGCACGCGGTAACGCACGAGCGCGCCTTTGGGCCGCTGAAACGTGAGCGGGGCGTGGCCGGCGAAAACGCCGTCTAAGTAAACTTCCGCGCCTTCGGGGTCGCTCGTCAACCCTATCTCGACCAGCTTCGGGACCGGCGCAGCGCGATGGTTCGTAAAAGCGAAAACGGGCAAAACGAGCAGGACACCGGTTACAAAATACAGAGCGCTGTCGGCGACCAAGGTGGCGTGTTTCGTGCGCAAACCGGGCAGCAAAGACGAGCCCAAGCCCAGCAAACCGAGTAGCGACACCGCCACCCCGAGGCCGACCGGCAGCCACTGAAACGCTGTCGGGGTCACTTTAGGCCTGACCTGTAAGCTGGTCTGCTCGACACGCTTCGGGCCTCGGGTTGCCGCGACGAGAAAGTATGCAACCCGGTACTCGTCTCAACCGGTCCCGAACGGTAGCGCGCGCCGGGGCGACAACCCAGACAACACAAAGGTCCCTCGCCTGGTGGTGGGGTGCGAGGGACCGAGAGAGGAGATGGATCTTTCGATCCACCCTTATCATAAAGGGTAGCTCTGACAAACTTCTTACACAACTGACCAAATTTCGTCTGCATGAATATAAGCTTAAGCTTTACCCACCTTCGAGAGGGCGTGGTCTTCTTTTGTACCTTTAAGCTGCTCGCGCGAGGACGGCTGTGCGGGAGTCGAGCCGGTAAATTCGAAAGGGGCCCCGAGAACGCTTCGGGCCGGAGAGCACGTTTACAAAGGCTTTGCAGGAGCGGACGGATGCGTTATACTTCTCGAGCTTGGAGAGGTGCCAGAGCGGTTGAATGGGCCGGTCTCGAAAACCGGTGTGTCTTTCGGGGCACCGTGGGTTCGAATCCCACCCTCTCCGCCAGAAACGCAGAACCCCCCTCTGTTCTTTGCGGTTAGAGCAGAGGGGTTGCCTTTCCCCTACGACGAGTGGGGGTCTTTCAGCTTTTGCGTGAGCACGGCCGCGAGTTTAGGGCGACACGCCAATGTTTAAGGTGCGGACCACCGAGACCTCAAGTCTTCAACGTCTGAACGTTACCGTCCACGCCTGCCTAAACGCCCGCCATAGGCGTGGCGGTGCCGCTGGTGCTCGCCCGGCTGTTGGGCGTCCGTTCGGCGCTCGGGCTCGTCATAAACATTCCGGCCTCCGCGCTGCGCCTGTTGGCCCGGGCGGCGCTGCGGGGCGGCATCGCATTCGCCCTTGTTACTCCTACAGGGTCGGAGCGCGATTTGATTTTGGTGACGACCTACGGCGGCGCTCTTTTCGGTGCTGGTGCAGGGGTTGAACCATCAAGAGGGTCAGCCGCCGTCTTCAGAAGACCCGCGCCGAGGTCGCAATGCAGCCGCCTCGGTCGGCTGCCAGACGAGGTCGCAGTAGATTTCGCCCATCCGCTCCGGCCCGTAGGGCAAGTCCTGCTCGAGCCACCACTCGATCAAGGTGATAAACGCGTGGATGACGTGGTGCGCCGCCAGCTCGAGCGGCACGCGGCTGCCCGGTCTGGCGACGTAATCTTTGCGGACACCCTCCGTACCGACGCGGACGGCTTCGGGCAGCAGGTCGACCGCGCGGCTGGTCCGCAACAGGACGCGGTAAAGGTCGCTGTGCGCCGCGACGTGGCGAAACACGAGCGTACCGGTCCCCAGCGGGTCGTGCGCGAGCGGCCGCAGGAGCGTGAGAAGTTCGTTCAGGAGTTCGTCGAGCATGTCCCGGAGCAGCGCTCCGAGGTCTTTGTAGTGCCGGAAAAAAGTCGCGTAGCCGATTTCGGCGCGGTCGGTGAGGTCGCGGACCGTGATGGCTTCGAAGGGGCGCTCGAGGGCGAGTTCGACCAGGGCCTCGGCCAGCAGTCGCTGGGTCCGGCGGACCCGCAGGTCTTTGGGAGCGTCTTCTAGGGCTGTTTGGGCGAGGGGTGAGGTGAGCTTGGACATCCGGCTCCTTTCTGCGAGGTTAGCTAGCGAAGTTAGCTCATCCCAAAGTAGCTCAGCTACAAAGTGAGCCTGTGTGGTTTTTATGATACAGTCTATATCATAAAAACGAGTACGATAATCTTCATGGAAACACCTCAACAGTCTCGGCAAACGAACGGTTGTTCCTTCCCGCACGGCGCTTCCGAGCGCAGAAGCGCTCGAGGCGAGCGCTCAGACGCTCCGGCGGTCGAGCGGCGCGGCGACGTGTGGCACCTGCGTTCCTACGCCGCCGTCCGGCAGGTGCTCCGCGACGGTGACGCAACCCGTCAAGCCGGTTTCAACGCCGAAGCGGTGCAGAACACGCGCTTGCGCCAGCCTGTCCTGTTTCAGGACGGCGCGCCGCACAAAGAGCAGCGCGCCGCCATCGCCCGCTTTTTCACTCCCAAAACGGTGAGCAGCGAGTACCGGACGCTCATGGAAGACCTCAGCAACGAGGTCGTCGCCGAACTTCGCCGCCACGGACGAGGCGACCTCAGCGCGCTGAGCATGAGCCTCGCCGTCCAGGTCGCCGCGCGCGTCGTGGGCCTGACGGACTCGCGCAGACCGGGCATGGACCGGCGGCTCGACGCGCTGCTGTCGTTGGAGCGCTTAGAGCACGCCCCCCGCCTCCGCCGCGCCGCCGCTTTCTTAAAAAGTCAGGCGCACCTGTTTCACTTCTACCTTCAAGACGTGCGCCCCGCCATCGCCGCGCGGCGCAAAGAGCTGCGCGAGGACGTCGTCAGCCACCTGCTGAGCAAGGGCTACAACGACATGGAGATCCTCATCGAGTGCGTGACCTACGGCGCGGCGGGCATGGTCACGACGCGGGAGTTTATCTGCATGGCCGCCTGGCACCTCCTGGAAAACGACTCGCTCCGCCGCGACTACTTACAAGCGGAAGAGAGCGAGCGCCAGCGCATCCTTCAAGAAATTCTGCGGCTCGAGCCGGTGGTGGGCCACCTCTACCGCCGCACCGTGAGCGCTATAGCGCTTGACGGGGACGGCGAAACGCAGCATGTTCCGGCCGGGGCGTTGCTGGACCTGGACGTTCGCGCCGCCAACGCCGACGCCGCGGCGGTCGGCGCGGAGCCGCTGCAGCTCTGTTCGCACCGCGACCTCGCCAAAGGCGTGCAACCCGCCGTGCTGAGTTTCGGCGACGGCGGCCACCGCTGTCCGGGCGCGTTCATCGCCCTGCAAGAGAGCGACATCTTTTTGCAACAGTTGCTGCGCTTGCCGCTCGAGGTTGAGAACCCGCCGCGCCTCGGCTACAACGAGCTGGTCGAGGGCTACGAGCTGCGGAAGTTCGAGGTCAATGTCGGTGCCTGAACGACGCCGCGCACGAAACCGCGCGTCGCGGTTGCGGGGCACGCCCACTGTGACTCCCGTCGGTTTGCGGTCTCGAGGCGTTTAGAAGGTCACGAAGTCGCGGTGACGACAGCCGGCGGTAACCTTGCTACCGACTTTCGTCTCAGACTCCATGCCGGTTGTTACATTTTTCGCTGACAAAAGAGCAGGAAGTCTGCTAATAATACTGGGGTGTAACTGCCTTTATCAACTTTTGGTAAGTACAGGTTTGACACTTTGAACACCTGCTTTATATACTTTCAACCAGGTCGGTCTCGAGCGCTCGCTCGAGCCACTTTCTTTAAGCCACCGAAAAAGCTGTCGGGGAGGCCGGACGCTTACCGTGAGCGCTTCACCTTGGGGGCAAGCGTTCTTCAAATTTCTTCCTTGCTCGGCAACTGTTTTCTCGTTGCAGTCGCCAACTGGAGCGAACTTACCCACCTCAACGACGAAAGGAACATTTTATGAGCGGAAACGCAGTGCGTGCAAAGTCGGTCGGCGACACCATCTCTTACCGGTTGCCGGCGGCCATCGACTACCTGGCGAGGCCGACGGGCAGCTTGTTCGGCAGCAACGTCTTCAGCTTGGCGGTGATGAAAGAGCGCTTGCCCCAGGACGTGTTCCGGTCCCTGCAACGAACCATCAAAGAGGGCAGCGCTCTAGACGTGTCGACCGCCGACGCCATCGCCTCGGCGATGAAGGCGTGGGCGACCGAAAAGGGGGCCACGCACTACGGGCACATCTTTTTTCCGCTGACCGGCTTTACCGCCGAGAAAAACGACTCTTTTTTCTCGCCCACCGCCGAGGGCGGCGTCATCTCGGAGTTTTCAGGCGCGACGCTCATCCAGCAGGAGCCCGACGGCTCGAGCTTTCCCACCGGCGGCATTCGGCGCACGCACGAAGCGCGCGGCTACACCGCCTGGGACGTGACCAGTCCCGCTTACCTGGTCGAAAACCCCAACGGCCTGACCCTCACCATTCCTTCGGCCTTCGTGTCCTGGACGGGCGAGGCGCTCGACCAAAAAACGCCGCTGCTGCGCTCGATGAAGGCCTTGGACCGCCACGCGCGGCGCGTGCTGAGGCTGTTCGGCCACGTCGACGTGACGATGGTGAGTTCGACGGCGGGAGCCGAACAGGAATACTTTCTGGTCGACCGCAACTTCTACCTGTCCCGCCCCGACCTGTTGGCCGCGGGCCGGACCCTGTTCGGCGCGCCCCCGCCCAAGGGGCAAGAGTTCGACGACCACTACTTCGGGGCCATCAACGAGCGCGTCCAGGCCTGCATGTACGCTTTCGAGCGCGAACTCTTCAAGCTCGGCGTGCCGGTCAAGACGCGCCACAACGAGGTCGCCCCGGCCCAGTTCGAAATCGCCCCGGTGTTCGAAAACGCCAACGTCGCCGCCGACCACCAGCAAGTCGTCATGACGGTATTGCAGAAAGTGGCGACGACCTACGGCTTTGCCTGTCTGCTCCACGAAAAACCGTTTGCGGGCATCAACGGCAACGGCAAACACGTCAACATGTCGCTCGGCAACACCACGCAGGGCAACTTGCTCGAGCCCGGCGACACCCCCCACGAAAACGCGCAGTTTTTGGTGTTTTGTGCGGCGGTAATTCGCGCCGTCCACCGGCACGCGCCGCTGCTGCGCGCGGCCGTCGCCTCGGCGAGCAACGACCACCGCTTGGGCGCGAACGAAGCGCCGCCCGCCATCGTCTCGATTTTTTTGGGCGAGCAACTGACCGACGTGTTCGAGCAAATCAAACAGGGCGGCGCGAAGTCTTCAAAACCTTTGGGGACGCTTCACATCGGCGTCGACACCTTGCCGCCCCTGCCCCGGCACGCGGGCGACCGCAACCGCACGAGTCCCTTTGCTTTCACCGGCAACAAGTTCGAGTTTCGCGCGGTGGGCTCGAGCCAGTCCATCTCGCGCCCGGTGACGGTCGTCAACACCATCCTGGCCGAGTCGCTCGACTACGTGGCGACCCGGCTCGAAGGTGCCGAGGACTTCAACGCCGCCGTGCAAAACCTGCTCAAAGACATCGTCACCGAGCACGGCGACATCATTTTCAACGGCGACGGCTACTCCGAAGGCTGGCACGCCGAGGCCGAGGCGCGCGGTCTGCCCAACCTCAAAACGACGCCCGACGCGCTGCCCGCGTTCGCTTCCGAGGAGGCCGCCGAGCTGTTCGAAACGTACGGCGTGTTGAGCCGCCACGAGCTAGAAAGTCTGTACGAGGTGCTGCTCGAGCAGTACCTGATGACGGTGAACCTGGAGTCCAACCTCGTCGTTGAAATGGCGAAGACCATCATCTTCCCGGCGGCGGTCCGCTACCAGGGCGAACTCGCGCAGACCTGCGCCCACCTCAAGGCCATCGGCTACGAGTTCGACACCGACACGCTCGACAAGGTGACCCGACTCGTCAAAGACCTCCAGGACAGCACCGCCAGGCTGGAAGCGCTCAAGAAAGACAAGGGTGAGGGGTTGGCCGAGGCCAAGCGCGCCCGCGACACGGTCTTGCCCGCGATGTTGGAGGTCCGCGCCGCCGCCGACGCGCTTGAGGCCGTCGTCGCCGACGACTTGTGGTCGCTGCCGACCTACCAGGAGATGCTGTTCATCCGCTAGGTTGTACCGCTGCGGGTTCGTTCCGAAAAAAACGAACCTGAGTGGAACGAGAAAAAATGCGGATGGCGATGAGCGGAAAAGTTTCCCAGGTTGTTCAGCGTACCGTCGCCATCCGTATCAGGTCGACTTTTCGGCTGTCACGAGGTTGGGGAGATGTGCTGGGCAGCGAAGCTCAGCGCACGCCGGGCGCGCTTGCAGGCTCGAGGACGTTTGGGCTCGGAGCGCCTAAAAACCGACCCGTTCAGCCAGCGTGGAGGCGATGGGCACAGGGTACAAAAGTGACCCGGCCACCGCCCCCGCAGCTTGTTTCTTAGCGTTTTGGATGCTCCCAAAGACGTGTCTACAAGGCGCACGTCTCGTTGTAGGTCAGCAGACCTCTCGGCCCGACGAAAAGACACCTTTTGAAACTAGGGTCCAGGCTCGAGGCGACCTCTATCTTGGCGGCCGTCTGCAGACCCTGCGGCAGCCCGCGTGAGTCGAAGAGAAGGGTCTGCGTGAGGGCGGGGTCCGCACCGACGAGACTTGCCAGGGGAAAGTCCCGGTTCAAACTGCGCTCGAAGGCGAGCCGAGGCGGGCGGTCACCCGGGTCAAAAGTAACCCGGTAACTGTTGGAAGCTGCGCTGAAGGTCACGCGGACGGGAGTTTCAAGCCGGACGGCCTCGCTGCGCGCCCACAGCAGGTCCGCGGCGAGCAGTTGCACACTGCCAGCGACCTGCGGCTCGTCGCGGTGCAAGGTGTTCACGCCCACAGCCGCCAGCGACCCCAACAGCGCTAAGGTGGCGAGCCATTCCAGAACGACGAAGCCGCTCAGGGCAGGCGTCCTGAACGAACGCCGTGCGACAAAATCTATGGGCAAAACGCGTCTCGTCACGACCTCGCTCCTCCTCATCAGGATACGGACCCCGCTGTGGCGGGACGTTTAAAAACTTAACAGCGTGCGGTGTCGGCTTTGTTACAATCGGCGCTTGGACCGGCGCTTTCAAGTCGGGCGAGACGGGAGACAAAGTGAGTCGAGTGACAAGCGGAAACACGACGAGGGTGACGATTTGGAACGAGTTTTTACACGAGAAAGACGCCCACGTGGCCGAGATTTATCCGCAGGGGATTCACGCGGCCATCGGCACGGGGATCGCCGACCTGGGCGCGTTCGAACTGCGCTACGCCACCTTGGAAGAACCCGAACACGGCCTGACCGAGGAGGTGCTGGCCGCGACCGACACCCTCGTGTGGTGGGGCCACATGGCCCACGGCCAGGTCGACGACGCGGTGGTCGGGAGGGTTCACGAGCAGGTGCTGAGCGGTATGGGCCTGGTCGTGCTGCACTCGGGGCACTTTTCCAAGATTTTCAAGCGCGTCTTGGGAACGCACGGCTCGTTGCGCTGGCGCGAGGCCGACGAAAAAGAGCGGCTCTGGAACTTAGCGCCCGCCCACCCCATCATGCAGGGCGTTCCCGACTACTTCGAACTGCCGCAAGAGGAGATGTACGGCGAGCGCTTCGACATCCCGACGCCGGACGAGCTGCTGATGATTTCTTGGTTTCAGGGCGGCGAAGTGTTTCGGAGCGCCTGCACCTGGACGCGCGGACACGGGCGCGTTTTTTACTTCCGGCCGGGGCACGAGACCTACCCGACTTACAAAAACGAACACGTGCTGCGCATCATCGCCAACGCCGCTGAGTGGGCGGCGGCGCGGGTCAGGCTGGACTCGAGCACCTGCCCCAATCCCGCCGCCCTAGAGCCCGTCCCCAACCCGGGCAAAGAACACGTTTGAAAGCAGGCAGACATGAAAGCAGGTAAGCGAAAGTGAGCGAACAGTGAAAGTCGGCATCATCGGGACCGGGGGCATCTCGGACCGGCACTTTTTGAGTTATGTGGCCGCCGGGGCCGACGTCGTCGCCATCGCCGACGTGAGCGAAACAGCCCTGGCGCTGCGCCAAAAGCAGTGGGGCGTGGCGCAAGCCTTTACGGACTTTCACGACCTGTTGGCGTTGCCGGAGGTCGAAGCGGTGTCAATCTGCACCCCCAACGCCTACCACCACCCGGCCACCGTCGCCGCGGCGCGGGCGGGCAAACACGTCCTCTGCGAAAAGCCGATTTCACTCAACTTGGAGTTGGCGCAGGACATGATAGACACTTGCCGGGCGGCGGGCGTCGTGTTGCAAGTCGGCCACCACATGCGCTCGAACGGCGCGGCCTACCACGCCAAGCAAATGATAGACGCAGGCGAACTGGGCCGCGTCACCTTTGTCAAACTGCGCCAAGCCCACGACTGGGCCGGGGCTGTGGCGGTCCGGCCGAGTTTCGGCACTAGAGCGAACGCCGGCGGCGGCACCCTCCTCGACAACGGCTGTCACCTGTTCGACCTAGCGCGCTACTTCGGCGGCGAAGTCGCCGACCTCTACGCGCGCACCGCCACGCTGAAGTTCGGCGTCGAGGTCGAGGACACCGCCGTGGTGAGTCTGCGGTTCGTCTCGGGCACGCTGGCAAGCGTCGAGGCGGCGTGGACGGCGACGGGTTGGGAAGAGGGCTTCTGGATTTACGGCACCTCGGGCGCCCTTGAATACACCAACCGCTGGGACCGCCCGGTTCTCAAACACCGCTTCCGCGAGTCGCCCGGCACGACCTGGGGCGACACCGACGTCGCCGTGTACGACTTTCAAAACCTGGCCGACGGCCAGACGAACCACGGCCGCCACATCGCCAACTTTTTGGCGGCGATTCGCGGCGAGCGCGAGGTTATCTGCACCGGTGAAGACGGCCTCGAGGCCGTGCGCCTGGTTTTGGCGAGTTACGAGAGCGCCGAGCAGAACCGGCCGGTCGCGCCCAAAAAAGCGGTGCCGGTGGCGGGCTGACCCCGTCCCGACCGAGGTTTGAAGGCTGCCGGTGGTGGGGGAGTAGGGGAGACGGGGAGTACCGAAGATCTTTTCCCCTTTGCTCCTTCGCCCCTCTGCGCCCCACTTGCTGACAGCGCTATAAACTCCGCTCGGCGGGTGAGGGCTAGGCTGTTTTGGCTGCCGCAACCCACCAGGTTGCGTGCTCGGCTTGCACAGCTGCGGCGACGTCCTGGGCGTCCGTCTCCTTTGCCGCCAGTCCGAAACAGGTCGAGCCGCTGCCCGACATGACGACGCCGCGCAAGCGTGTGGCCCGTAACGCGGCGAGCACGTCGCCGACGACGGGCTCGAGCCCCAACACCCCAGGTTGCAGAGAGTTGAAAAGGTGAGGTTTCACGCCGCTTCGTAAGTTCGCCAGCAGTGCTTCGACCTCTAAGGGAGTGCCGAACGTCTGCACCGCAGCGTAAGCGTCCCCGGCGCTGACCGCGACGCCGGGGTTGACCAGGACGAGGTGAAGCTCCGGCAGGTCGACAGGCTCGAGCCTCTCGCCGCGCCCCCGCCCGCGCGCCGCGGGCAAGTCACGGACGAAAAACGGTACGTCCGAGCCGAGGGTTTGGGCCAGCTCGAGCAGGTCGACCCCCGCCGGGTACAACTCTGCCAGCCCGCGCAACACCGCCGCCGCGTCCGACGAGCCGCCGCCGAGCCCGGCGGCGACGGGGATGCGTTTGTGCAAGTGAAGCCGGACGCCCCCGCCCGCGCGTTCAAGATACAAAGCCGCTGCCCTGAACGCCAGGTTGCGGTCGTCGGTCGGCAAGTCGGCCCCCCCGACCTGCAACTCGACGCCCCTGTGAACAGGCTCGAGCCGCACCGTGTCGTGCAGGCTCAACCGTGCGAACAGCGTGTCGAGACCGTGAAAGCCGTCGTCGCGCTTGCCGAGGACGCTGAGGCCCAGGTTGACCTTGGCATGAGCTTTGAGGGCGTGGGCTTTAAGCTCGAGCACGCCACGCCGCCACCAGAGCCTGAGCCAGTTCGTAGTCGTCCGGGGTGGTGATTTTCATGAGCCAACTGTTCCCCTCGACAAAGCTCACCGGGTGACCCGTGCGCCGCACGAGGGCGGCGTCGTCGGTGGCTCGGACGTTCTCGCGCCGCGCGCGCGCGTGCGCGTCCAACACGAGGTCGCGCCGAAAGCCCTGCGGCGTCTGCACCGCCCGCAGCCCGGCGCGGTCGACGGGGTCGCCCTGCAGGGTCACCAGGCTGTCGGCGACCGGCGCGACGACGCAGGCCGCGCCGACAGCCGCCACGCTCTCTATCACTTCGGCGACGAGCGAGCGCGCCAAAAAGGGCCGCGCCGCGTCGTGAATCAAGACGATGTCGGCGCGGGTGGCTTGCAGCAACCGCCAGACCGTTTCCTGGCGCGTTTCGCCTCCTTCGACGACGGTCTCGGTAGTGGCCGGGGTCAGGTGCTCGTCCACCGCTGCCAGCATGTCCTTTGACACCGCGACGACCGTTTCGTCGACGAGCCCGCCGAACGCTTGCAGGGTAAAACCCAACAACGAGGTGTCGCCGAAAGGCAAAAAAGCCTTCGGCCCGCGCCCCAAACGCGAACCCTGTCCAGCGGCGGGGACGAGGGCGGCGACGCTAGGCATAAGGCTCGAGGACGGTGAGGGACGGCACACCTTACTTTACCCCGGGGAGAACTTTTATGGACGCGGAGCGCAAAGTGCCGCGCCGTTTACAAGTTCCGCCGAGTCGATTTCCGCGCAGTGTCCGAGCGTTTCTAGCCTCTGCTGTGACACCTGAGCCAACCCGCTGCCCTTACGACAGTTTTCGACCCCCGAACTGGCTATGATGAAGCCATGACTTTTGAAGATTTTCGCGCCACGGCGGAAAGCATGTTCGACGAGATTCCTGACGAGTTCGTGCGCGGCCTGCAAGGCCTCCACGTTTTGCCCGAGGCGAGGCCGGAGCCCGACTTCGAAGACGTGTACCGCCTGGGCGAGTACTTGGACCCCGGCTTCGACCACTTTCTGGGCGGCAACCCCGGTCTGGGCCGCCACGTCGCGCTCTACTACGGCTCTTTCAAAGAAATCGCCCGGGGTGACCCCGACTTCGATTGGGAAGACGAACTGTGGGAAACCCTGACCCACGAGTTGCGCCATCACGTCGAATCCCTGGCCGGGGAAGACGGCCTGGTTCAGGACGACCAGCACCGCGCGGCGGAGTTCAAGCGCCGCCCCCGCAGGGCTGCCGAGTGAGTTTCACTGCGCCGGGTTTCGCTGCGCCTGAGTTCGGTACAGACGTGTGGGCGGAGGGCGTGCGCCTGTTCGAGGCGGGGGAGTATTGGGAGTGTCACGAGGCTTTGGAGCCTTTGTGGCTGGCCTCGAGCGGCATAGACAAGCACTTTTACGGCGGCGTGATCCTACTCGCAGCGGCGCTGCACAAGGCGCGCAGTATGGGCAGCGCGCGGGGTGGACGGCGCAACTACGCCAAGGCGCTGGCGCACCTGGCGCTTGTTCCCGACCGGTACAAAGAGGTCGAGGTACGCAGGCTCGAGGCCGCGGTCCACGCCGCCCTGAGCGACCCCACCCTACAGCCTAGAGTAGAAGTCGGTGTTTGAGCGTGCCTGAAACACCCGCACCAACAAGGCGACTACCCGACCAGTTGCCCCACGACCAAAGCCGGGCGCGTCGCCCGCCGACGCCTGCCCGCTTGCGGCGCAGCCGCAACCGCGTCGTCGCGGGGGTCGCGGGGGGCATCGCCGAGTACATCGGCGCGAAACCCACCGCCGTGCGGTGGGTTTTCGGAAGTGTCGTCGTTTTGTCGGGCGGCGTGTTTTTGATGGCCTACGCGCTGCTGTGGGCACTCTTGCCCGCGCCAGAAAGAGACGCTTTACACCACGAGTCGGATAGGCGAGTCGAGGAGGGCGGCGACCGCCGCTAAGAACCTCGTGCCCTGCTCGACCGTTGTTTCACCCGACAGCGACAAGGTGCTGTGGTTCGTGCCCGCGCCACCGTCCTGCAAGACGCGGCCGAGGGTTAAAACGGGCGCGCCCGCGTTCAGGACGGCCTCGTCGACGTCGAGTTCCGACATGTCGGCGACGACGACGCCGAGCGATGCGCTTTGGCCTGTCTCGGTGTCGGGTTGTGCGGCTGCGGCGACGACCTTTTTGAACGGCTGTGTCAAAACGTCGGGGACGGCGGCGACCTTTACAGCCCGGTCGCCGAACACGGCCAAGCCGACCGTTTCGTGACCGTTCAGCGGCGCGGCGGCGAGCGCTTTGGCGGCGGCGCGCAGCAGCAAGCTGCTTGGGCTGATGGGACCCGCTTGCCCCAACTCTTGGCCGACCGCCACTTGCGCTTGCCTGAAACTCGTAAGGTCGACGTGACGGCGCAGCAAGAGTCCGTAGGACACGAGTTGCGGTTCGGCTGGCGCGCTCCTGCCCACGTTACCCGCCTCGGCAGCGGGCACGGGCGGAACGCTGAAGGCCTGCTCGTCCTCGTCGTCCTTGTTCGTGGGCTCACCGAGCGCGAGCGCGTCGTCCTCGAGCGTGTCGTCCTCAACGCCGGTCAAGAACAAGGAGGCCTCGCTTTCGTCGCCGTCTCCGGGGGCCGCACTCTCGGTGAACAACGCGACGTCTTCCGTGTCGGCTTGCTTCGGTGTCTCCCCAAACGTTACGTCGAGCATTTCCAAGTCGTCCTCGGCGGCATCGTCTTGCGTGTTCATGTCGTTCGAAGCGCCGAACTCGACAGTTTGCGCGGCAGGTCCGACAGCGAAGTCCGCGTCGAAGCTGAAGTCCGGCGTGGCGCTGTCGGGTTTGTCTGCGGTCGTGGCTGCCATGTCCGCCGAGAAGGACACGTCCAGGTCGGCAGGCAGGTCGTCCGAGTCGAGGGCGAAACTGGCCTCGAGCGCGGCGGCGTCGGTGCGGAACAGGCCCGGGGCGGCCTCAGGGTCGACCGCTTGGGGGGCGTCTGCGTGGCCGGTGGGCTCGTCTTCTAGGTCGTCGAACAAGAAGATGTCGTCGCTGATGTCTGCTGTATCGTCATCGTCCTCGAGCCCGCCCGTACCTGTAGCCCTGTTGATTTCGACGCGCGGCGCGTTGGGCACTGTCGGAGCGGCACCGAACGACCCGGTGGTACCCGGCTCGCCCGTGCTGTCACCGTTCGCGGCGAGCCGGACCGGCGGCTGAGCGTTTCTCGAAGCCGCGCTTTGGGCCGCCTCTTCGGGCCAAGCTTCCATGCCTGCGGGGAGGGGCTCGGGCGTCGGGTTTAAGTCTTCTTCGCCGGCCATGACGCGGGCCAGGTACTCCAAGACGTCGCGTTCGACGATGCGACCGTCGCTGCCGCTGCCGTATAAACCTTGCCATTCGACATTGTTTTCCTCGGCGAGCCGTTTGGCCAGCGGGGAGATATCGGGTTGCACGTGTGCCTCCTAGTCGGCGTTTCGAACCTGCAGGGCATGTCGGGCCGCCTTACGGCCTGTCCACATTCAGTCTGCGCCGCGCGGCGGTGGGGTGCAGCGATAATTTTAACTTTACCCCGTTTTAGTCGAAGCCGGTTTTTCACCGAGCGTGCTAGAGTGGACAGCTAAACACATCGAATAAACCCAAAGGCGAACAAGCCCAAAGGCGAGCAAAAAAGGAGGTGCAAACGCGTGAGACAAGTTGCCGTCGCCACCCTGCTCGAGTTGGCCGTCGAAGAGGTGTTCCTGTTCCATCTCCGGTCCGCGGGGGGGGGCGCGGCGGACGCCCTACCGGGTTCGCGGCCGCTCAGCCTCGAGGCGCTGCAAGCTGGTGAGCTGCCGGACATACCGAAAGACGTCCCCGTCTACTTGGTTTGTGAGCGGGGCGCGGTCAGCGAACTCGCCGGGCTTTACTTGGAGGCCGCCGGTTTCAGCGAAGTCTACAGCGTGACCGGCGGCTTGAAGGCTTACCGGGCGTGGCAAGCCGACACCGAATAGTTCGAATTTTCACGGGGTCGTCAGGGGCTCCAGGCTTGATAGATGTTGTCGTTGATAAACGTTTGCAACTGCGCTTCTCCGTAGACGGGAACGTCGAGACTGACACTTTCGTCGGGATTGACGAGGCCCTCGTAGACGACGCGTTCGCCCCGGTCGTCGACGACTTTGAGGGTGAGTTTGTAGGCTTGCGCGCTTGCGCTGAGGCCTTGTTGGGCCGGGTCGAAGACAAAAGGAACCGTGCGCGAGCCCGGCGCTGCGCTGTCGCCGGGTTGCGGACTCGAGACCCCCGCAAGGTCCTGACCCAGTGCCGAGCCGGGCTGCGAAAAAGGCGTCACGCCGTTTTGGTTTGGGTCCTGATTCAAGTTTCCCTGATTCAAGTCTCCCTGGTTGAAAGGGGTGGGCGGCTCGGCCACGGGGGTGCCGGCGCTGTTCAGGGTCAGGCCGACCGGCGAGCCGGTCAGGGTGTAGCCCGAGGGTTCGAAGCTCACCACGCCGCCCGGCTGCGCGGGGTCGTCGGTGTAGCTGACCGAGCCGAGCGCGAGGCCGGCAGCGTTTAAGAGGAGCTGCGCCCTAGCCAGCGACACGCCGCTCAGCTCGGGCACCTGGACGACCGTCGCGGTCGACAGGGTGTACTGCAAGACGACCTGCGTGCTCAACTGTACTTCTTGCCCCGAACTCGGCAGTTGGTCGGTCACGGTGAAAGGTCGGTCGAAACTCACGCCCGTCGCCGTCGTGACGACGTTGCTGAAGCCGAGGGACCGCAAGCGGTTTTTGGCGACTTCGACGTTGAGGCCGCGCAACTGAGGTACGGTCACCGTTTGCGCCTCGGGGCCGCGGCTGACGACCAAGTCCAGCGGGGCGTTTGCTACGGCGGTTTCGCCTTCGGGCAGCGACTGCGCCACCACCTGACCTTCGGGAGCAGCGTCGAAACGAAAGGTGACTTCACCCAACTCGAGTCCGGCGGCGGCCACACGGTACTCGGCTTCGTCTTGAGTAAAGCCGACGAGCGCGGGCACGCGCCCCCCCACGCTGGCCTCGTTGACGCCCAAGCTGACGCTGCGGCCCGCGCGCACAACGGTTCCCGACTGCGGTGTTTGCGACGCCACGGCGTCGAGGGCCGCGTCGGCGACGGGTTCGCTGAAGGTGAGCGGTTCCAAGCCGAGGCTTTCCAGCAGCGCCACCGCCTCGGTTTTCGGCAAACCGACGACGCTCGGCAAACGCACCTCTGCGACCTCGAAATAGCTTCTCAGCACCACAGCCGTGTAAACCGCCAGCGCGACGAGCAGGGCAACGACCAGCCCCAGACGTAACAGGTTGCCGTAACGCGGTCGGTCGAGGGTTCGTCTAGCCACGAGCGAAGTTTACCACGCCGTACCCGGCCGGGCGAGAAGCGGGTTTGCAAAAGGTGAAAGACGCGTCCGGCAGTTTGACGACCCGGCAGCTAAGACGGCTAGCTTGGACGAACCAACTCGCTGTCGAGCGGTAAGCGCAGCGAGCCGAGCGCGTGCCGGTGTATCCTGGATGGGTGGCCGAAGCCAAACACCTCAGCCCCGGTCTGCTCACCTCTTTACCGCCGGACGCCGGCCTGCGCCCTCCGGAGGTGGCGGCGCTCGAGGCCTTGCACCGCGGCGGCGTGGCCGTCGCCCCCATCGTGGTCGTCCCGGCGGGCGCGGAGGAGCGCTTTTACCGCCTGAACAACCTGGTGCCGCAGTTGGCGGCGCTGTTCCGCGGGGTGGACCCGGCCGACCCCGACGAGGACGAGCTGGAAGAGTTCGCGCCCGCCGCGCTGGCCCTGTTCAAAAGCCACTTTTTGCTCGACGAGTTTATCGACCTGTTTTACACCGCGCTCGCCGCGCTGCCCGCCGCGGTGCGCGTTCGGCGGGCCGGTGAGGCGGGCGTGAAAAGCGTGCGGGGCCGCCCCGCCCTGGTCGCGCTCAAAGACGCCTGGGCCGCCGAGTGGCGTTTCGAAGCGCTCGTCGAACGCTTGGGGCGCAGCCACACCTTCGCCCTCGAGGCGCGCCCCGTTTTGGTGGGTCCGGCCGCGGAAACGCCCGCTTCCCCGGAGCTGGTGAGTCAGGTCAGGGAGCTGCTCGAGCGTTCCACCCAAGTGTGGACAACCGACCTCGGCATAAGCCGTTTGAGGTTTGACGAACCAACTGCTTGACGAACACTCAGGCGGGCGCGTCGGCTGTACTACGCGCCGTTCGAGCCCCGAGGCGCTAAGGTTGACGCTATGAGGAAACGCCATGCCCTGGCTCGTTGACCGGCCCTTACCCGCGGACGCTGCTCGAGACCTCAGTCGCTTTACCGGCGAACTGGCGGAAAGCCTCGACGACCCCGCCACCGACAACAACGAGGTCGTGCGCGACGTTTTGGCCTCGCTGATGCACGGTTGCAGCTTCGCCGAACTCATGAAGCGGCAACCGCTGGCGGCCTTCGGCCTCGACCCGCGCAACGTCACCTTCGAAGCCGAACACTACGTCGTTACCGACGCGGTAAAGTTCGCGCGCGTCAAGCCGCTGCTGTGGCTGTGGAAGTGTCTGGACCTGACCCCGCTGGGTCAGTCGGTGGCGAGCGGTGTGGCGCTGCGGCGCGTGTTGGCCGAGCGCGTGTTCGCTCGAGCGGGCAAAAACCTCAGAATCTTCCAAAACGTCGAAGTGTCGGTCGGGTACAATTTGGAGGTCGGCGACGACGTGACGATTCACCGGCACGTGTTCGTCGACGACATCGGCGGCGTCGTGCTGCACGACGGCGTGAGCCTGAGCGACTACGTCAACGTCTACAGCCACAGCCACGATATTCTCAACAGCCCCGACGTGACCCTCAAACAAACCGTCATCGGGCGGGGCGTGCGCGTCGCCTACCACGCGACCGTTTTGGCGGGCACGGTGCTGAGCGACGACAGCATGTTGGGCGCGTTCGCGCTGGCGACGCGCGACTTCGAGCCGCACGTCGTCGGTTTGGGTTTGCCCGCCAAGCCGCGTGTGTGGAAAGAGCGCGCGGGCGACCCCGCTTTTGCCGCGCTCGCCGTGGACGCACGCACCTACCCGAAAAAGCCGGAGGTCCGCGCCAACCCGGACTACGCCGAAGGGGACGCCGCGACTGCCGGCAAGGCCGACTCGGAGCACGCCTCGGCGCGTTCCGGTGAGTTACAGCCGGAGGTTTCCTAAAGTGTCGCGTTCTCGAGGCGTTCGCAACACCGATTTGCTACACTGCTACCCCATGCGCGCCCTGCTCTTAGTCTTGGTCTTGACCGCCTGCTGCCCCGCCCCCCAGGCCGGTGCCGGGACGTCTCCGAGTGCGGCCGTCGGTACCGAGACGGCGTTCGTCGCCGAGGTGCTCGAGCTGCGCCCGGACGAGATGTTGGTGCGAACCGCAACCGCGCCCCAGGAAATCCTGAGCATTCGCCCCGCTGCGCCGTCAGCGACGGTCGGCGCGCGCGTTTACGTACGCGGTTTGTTGGCGCGGGGCGGCGTGACGCGCGCCGAGGTCAGCGTGCTCGACCCTCAAAAGTAAGCTTTTCAAAACCGGGCTTCTCAAAACCGGGCTTCGGCGGGCCGCAACGACAAGCCGAAGTCGAACCGGGTCGAACCCAAGTTGACGAGGTAAACCGACAAAAGGTGACCGCCCACACCCCGCAACCTTCGTTGCACCGGGCCGTGCCGGGCCGAACGCCGCGCGAACCTCACGGTGGTCAAGTGGCCGACCTGCAAGTTGCGGTCGATTTTGCAGGCCGTCACGGTCACCCGCGCTCGCGGTCGCCGGTCCAACTTCAGGTAAACTTCGTCCGCCAGCGGTGCGCGGGTGACGAAAAGAAGGTTTTGCAAGGGCTCGAGCTTGGCCCGAACTTCGTCCGGCCCGACGAACGACACGGCTAGGTCTTCGTAGCGCGTCAGGGTCTCGAAAGCCGTTGCGTCCTCGGCTCGAGCGCGTTCCCACAGCTCCCAAAGGTCTCCCGCGACGGACACGACCGGCCCGCAAGGTGCCACAACCGCACCTCCTTGTCGCGCACAGTGTGGCGGTCAAGCCCTGACTGCACCCTGACCGGTTCGTGCAGACCGCCGGAACAAACCGTGCGGCCGGCTGCGGGGGAAGTTCAAGCTCGGCAGCCGTCTCACTTCGGCTTTGCGCAGGACCCGCGCTCGTCTCAAAGCTTGCTACACTTCTCCCATGACGACGCGCCCCACCCCGGAACATCCTCTTTACCGTTACCTGCGCGAGCCGGTCAACAGTTTGACGCATCTTTTGGGCATGTTGTTGAGCGTGGTCGGACTCGTCACGTTGCTCGTGCTGTCCAGAGGCGAACCTTGGCGCACGGTGAGTTTCGCGGTTTACGGTGCGTCGCTCGTGACGCTCTACACTGCGAGCACCTTGCTGCACGCTTTGAAAGTGGGGCCGGGGCTCGAGCGTAAACTACGCATCTTCGACCACGCCGCGATTTTCGGGCTCATCGCCGGGACCTACACGCCCATCACCTTGGTCGCCCTGCAACCCGAGTACGCGACCTGGGGCTGGGCGCTGTTCGGGGTGGCCTGGGGTTTGGCGCTGCTCGGCGTCGTGTTCAAAATCTTTTGGATAGCTGCGCCGCGCCTGCTCTCGACCGGGCTGTACCTGCTGATGGGCTGGCTGTCGGTCGTCGCCGCCGTGCCGATTGTTAAGGCGCTGCCCACGGGCGGCTTGGTGTGGCTGGCTGTGGGCGGGCTGTTCTACTCGGTCGGCGCGGTCGTCTACGCCCTCAAAAAGCCCGACTTTTACCCCAGGGTCTTTGGCTACCACGAGCTGTGGCACCTGTTCGTGCTGGCGGGGAGTTTTTGCCACTTTTTGATGATGCTGAACTACGTCTTGCCCGTATGACCCGTGAAGAGTGGACGGAGCTGTTGGAGCCGCAAACCTGTCCTTTTTGTCAAAATCTGCGTGAAGGGAAGCTCGAGGACGACTTCGGCTTTACCGTCGCCGACCTGCCCACGGGCCGTCTGCGGCTGATGCGCAACCAGTTCGTGCCCGGCTATCACATTTTTGTCAGCCGCGTCCACGTCTGCGAAATTCATGAATTTACGGCGGAGGAGCGCCGCGCTTTCTTTGACGACCTCGCGCGCGTGACCGAGGCTATACAAACGGCTTACGGCGCGGCCAAGCTGAACATCGAGATGCTCGGCAACGCCGTGCCGCACCTGCACGCCCACCTCATGCCGCGGCGTTTCGAGGACGCGAACTTTGGAAAGCGTTTAGGCGATAAACGCGCCGAGTACGCGGAACTCGAGATTGAAGCGTACCGGCGACAAGTAGTGAACTTGAAGAAGGTGCTCGAAGCTTTTTAGCGCTTTTCTCAGCAGTTCCCAAAGTGCTGAGACGGGTTTTTCTGCGACTGCGTTGTAGACCCCTCCGGCCCAAAGGGCCGCCTCCCCTCAAAGGGGAGGTGGCGTCAAAAGCCGTTCGTCTCAACTCATTGTCGAAGTGTTGTCAAACAAAAAAGGAGCGGCCGCTTGACCGCTCCTCCCGAACAAACGCTTTACGCTTCCGGGCTGATGATGACTTTCAGGTCGATGGGCACCTCGGGGTGCGGTTTGTAGGTGATGGTGTACTCGCCGATCGTTTTGATGGCTTGCGGCAGGTCGATTTTGCGGCGGTCGACCTCGACGCCGTACTTGGTTTGCAACGCCGCGGCGACGTCGCTGTTGTTGACCGAGCCGTAGATGCGCTCTTCGCCCGCCTTGACTTTGATTTCCAAAACCGCGTCGGCGAGCATGTCTTTCAAGCGTTCGGCGTCGGTTTTGCGCTCGTTCAGTTGGCGAGCGCGCTGGGCGAGCCGCGCGTCGAGTTCGGCGCGGTTGGACGCGGTTGCGAGCGCCGCCAAACCGCGCGGGATGAGAAAGTTTCTGGCGTAGCCGCCTTTGACCTTGACCATTTCGCCCGCCTCGCCGAGTTTGTCGACCGGCTCGAGCAAAATCACGTTCATGTTCATTTGCGGACCAACTGTTCAGTAATCGGGATGATGGCGAGCATCCGGGCGCGCTTGATCATCGTCGCTAGGCGGCGCTGGTGTTTGGCGCACACGCCGGTGCGGCGGCGCGGCAAAATCTTGGCGGTGTCCGAGATGAAGCGGCGCAACATGCGGCCGTTGTGGTACTCGGTGATTTCTAGGTCGCCCGTGCAAAATGGGCACACCTTGGGCCGGCGGCCACGCCCGCCACGGCGGTTTTTGTCTCTATCGCGGTCTCGGTCTTTGCTCGGTCTGCTGCTTCTTTGTGCCATTAAAAGGGTAAGTCCTCTTCTGGTGGAAATTCTTCGTCGATATCCAGTTGACTCACCGGGGCGCTCCTGGCTGCGGGTTTGCTTGCAACCTCAGGGCGGGTACCGGCTCCACCCATGCCGGGACCTCGAGTCAGGAACTCGACACGCGACCCTTCGACGCGCGTCGTGTAGCGTTTGTTGCCGTCGTTGTCGGTCCAGGAGTCGTTGACGAGTCGCCCGACGACAAAGACCGCGTCGCCCTTGGCGAGTTCGGCGCTGCCCTCGGCTAAGTCGCGCCACACGTTGACGTCGACGTAGTGGGTTTTCTCCTGGTCGGCCCCGCTGCGGTCGCGGTAACGGTCGTTGACAGCCACCGAAAAGCGCGTCACGGCGCTGCCCGAAGGCGTGTAACGCAACTCGGCGTCGCGCGTCAAGTTGCCGATGATTTTGACCTCGTTGAGCGCGTCGACGATGCGGTGCTGCCCGCGCGTGTCGGTGACGGTTTGCTCACCCTTGCGGGTGCCGAAGGTCAGCGCCTCGACCCGCAACGCCTTGACGTCTAAGCTGCTCTTGCGCTGGCCGTCCTGGCCTTCCCAGGTGCGGTAGCTCAGAGCGCCCTCGACAAACACAGGCGCGGCCGCCTCGAGCCCGTTCGCCAAACTCTCCGCCGCCGCGCCGAACACGGTCACGCGGTGGTACCAGGCTAAGTCGCGCGCCTGCCCATCGTCACCGACGACGTGGTCGTTGCCGGCCAGGTTCAACTCTAAAATGGCTAAACCGCCGGGCGTGTAGCGAAGTTCGGGGGCTTGGGTCAGGGTGCCGACCAAATAAATGCTGTTCAGTCCTCGTGCCATGCCTTGCTCCTTTTGGTCTCAAGTATCAGATGTCTTCGTTCTCGTCTCTAACTCGCGGCGGCTTGCGCTTGTGGCTGAACCTTTTTGCTGGTGCGCCACTCGGGCCGCTGTTTGACCGAGAGCACGCGCATCACGTTGTCGCGTTGGCGCAGCGCGGTCTCGATGGCTTTGGGGGCGGTGTGCGGCAGCTTCAGGGTGTAGATGATGTAGTAGCCTTCGCGCAGTTTGCGAATTTCGTAGGCCAAGCGCCGGTTCCCCCACTCGTCCGTCTCAACGATTTCGCCCCCCGCCCGCTCGACTTGCGTGGCGACGGCGTCTTTCTCGGTCTGAACTTGGGTCTCGTTGAGTCCGGGGTCCAAGATCAGGTTGAGGTCGTAGGTGTCCATGTGGAACCTCCTCTCATTCAAAGTTTGCCGCGCGGCGCGAAGCGTCTAAGGGTGGACGCTCGTGCTCGCTATGTCGACGCGGCAACTGGATAGTTTAGCACGTTTGAAGAGGTTTTGGCAAAAGTGGCTCGAGGGCGTTTCGGGCAAAGGCTTTCAGTGAAGCTTCAGTCGTCGGACACGGAGTTTTAAGGGCTGAGGTAACGAAACACAGCCTTCAGACACCGGTTTTCAAGGGCTCGCTCGTCCTGCGCGGGCTCCGTTTTTGTCCGGTGAGGAGTGCGGCTCGTGTCTTTGTACTCTTTTCGTTTGGCTCCGTGATAGGCTCTGGCAATGGCAAACCTCCCCGTTATCGGCTGGCGTGAATACCTGGCGCTGCCCGAAATAGGCGTGAGCCGCATCAAGGTCAAGGTCGATACCGGCGCGCGCACCTCGGCGCTGCACGCGACGCGGCTCAAAGTTTACCGGGGCGAGGACGACACCGAGCGCGTGCGCTTCGTCGTTCCGGCGGGGGGCGAGCGCAGAAACAGAGTCAACGTCGACGTACCGGTGCTCGAGTGGCGACGCGTGAGAAGCTCGAACGGCCGCGTGGAGCGGCGGCCGGTCATCGTGACGCTGGTGGAACTTTTGGCACATAGCTGGCCCATCGAACTTACCCTGACGCGCCGCGACGAGATGAATTTTCCGATGCTCCTCGGGCGGCAGGCGCTCCGCGCGCACGTGCTGGTGGACGTGAGCAGGTCGTTTCTCGCCTCGCCTCCACCTTTGAAAAAAATTTTGTCCTCCAATAAGAAAGGCAAACTGTGAAATTAGGCATTCTCTCGAGAAACAAGGCTCTCTACTCCACTCGCCGTTTGTGTGAAGCCGCGGAGGTCAGGGGCCACGAAGTCCGCGTCATCGACTATTTACGCTGCTACATGAACATCACCTCGAAACATCCCAAGGTCATTTTTGTGGGCGAGGAACTCGAGTTCGATGCAATCATCCCGCGCATCGGCGCGAGTTACACCTTTTACGGCACCGCCGTGGTGCGCCAGTTCGAGGTGATGAACGTGCTCAGCGCCAACGAGTCGCAAGCCATCACGCGCAGCCGCGACAAGCTGCGCTCGCTGCAACTGTTGGCGAGGGCGGGCGTGGGTTTGCCCGTCACGAGCTTCGCGCACTCGACCAAGGACATCGGCGGCGTCGTGGACATCGTGGGCGGCGCGCCGCTGGTGGTGAAGTTGTTAGAGGGCACGCAAGGCGTCGGCGTGGTGCTCGCCGAAACGCAAAAAGCCGCCGAGTCGGTCATCGGCGCGTTCCGGCAACTCGACGCCAACATCCTCGTGCAGCAGTTCGTGAAAGAGGCCAAGGGGGCCGACATCCGCGCCTTCGTCGTGGGTGGCCGGGTCATCGCGGCGATGATGCGCCGCGCCGCCGAGGGCGAGTTCCGCTCGAACCTGCACCAGGGCGGCAAGGCTGAGCGGGTCAAAATCAACCCGGCCGAGCGCGCCACCGCCGTCCAAGCGGCCAAGACAATGGGTTTGGAGGTCGCGGGCGTGGACATGCTCCGTGGCAAGGACGGCCCCGTGGTGATGGAGGTCAACTCGTCGCCGGGTTTGGAAGGCATCGAAAAAACGACCGGCGTAAACGTCGCCGAGGCGATTATCAAAGACTTGGAAGAACGTTTTGCCGAGCAGCAGGGCAAGGCGGCGCGGCGTAAAAGCCGGCAGCCGGTTGCACTCCAGGAGTGAAGCCGCCCTGGCTGTTCGACGAGTTTTGGATTTTCGACCCCGTCAGAAACGGCGGCCCCGACTTCTCCAACCCCGAACAGGTCGCAGCCTACGACCGCAAACAGCACAGCGACCCGGCGCGAGAGCAGTCCCTTTTGCGCGAACTCGGGCTGGGCGCAGACCATACCCTTATCGAGTTCGGCTCGGGAACGGGCACGCTCGTTTTGGAGGCGGCTAAAATCTGCAAGGAAGTTATTGCCGTCGATATTTCAAAGGCGATGCTCGAGTACACCCGAAAGCGGGCCGAAAGTTTGGGTTTGGATAACCTGAGCTACCGTCACGAGGGTTTTCTGAGCTACGAGCATAGGGGTGAGCCGGTGGACTTTGCCATCACCCAAAACGCGCTTCATCACCTGCCGGATTTTTGGAAGGTGCAGGCGCTGCACCAAATAAGCGAACTACTAAAACCGGGTGGGACGTTTTACCTGCGTGACGTGGTGTACTCTTTCGAGCCGGTTGAGCTTGCGGAAAGGATAGAGGCTTGGTTCGACGCCGTCACTGTTGCGAATCCTGAAGAGGGCTGGACTCGAGCCGAGTTCGAAGCGCACGTACGCGAGGAGTTCAGCACCTACGGTTGGGTGTTGGAGGCGATGTTCGAGAGAACGGGGTTTGAAATCGTCAGCTCGAGTTACAGCGATTTGAAGACTTACGCCAGCTACACCTGCATCAAAGTTTGAGTAAAGCCAAAAGCTGCGTTCAAATTGTCGTCGGAGTCAATCGACCTCGCCCACATACACCGTCGCGCCGCTCGCCAAATTCGGGTCGGCGGCGGCGTTTACGATTGCCTCGGCAAAGTCCCGAACGCTCGGCAATGCGCCCGCCTGCGCCCGGCGCGCTTCGATTAAACCGGGCGCGGCGCGCTCGAGCAACTTCGGCGTAATCGTGCCTTCGATGAGGTCGCCGCTGACCACGACGAGGCTGACGCCCAAGTCTGCCAGCTCGGGAATGCGCTCGCGCAGGGCTTCCTCGCCTGCCTTTTTGCTCATCGCGACCGTTTCGTACTCGGGGAAAACCGGTTTCTCGCCGTAAAAGTGCGCCAAGTGGCTCGTCACGAACACGACCCGGCTGGGTCGCGGCATGAGGGGCAGGGCGTGCTCGAGCGTTTGGACCTGCGCGGTCAAGTTGAGCTGTAGCGCGTAGTCGGCGGCCTTATTTTTCTCCAAACCGCCGCTCGCGTTGAGAACGAGCAGGTGAAGCGTTCCAAAGGTCTCTTCGACGGCCGCCATCATCTTGCGTAGGTCTGCTGTTGAAGTAATATCGGCCTGAGCCAAAAGCGCCCTGCGCCCCGAGTGCTCGACCTCGGCGGCGACTTGGAAGGCTCGAGCCCCTTTGCTGCGGTAGTTGATGGCGACGTCGGCGCCGCGCGCGGCGAGCAGTTTAGCGACCGCCGCCCCGACACCCCTCGAGGCTCCAGTCACGAGGGCGGTTTTTGCCTTCATAGGTTCGAATGTAGCACGCGCAGCGGCGTCTCAAGGCCTCACTATCCCTCGTTTGGGCTTTGGCAACTCGGCGAGAGGCTTTACAGGGGGTAGCCGGGCTTTCTCCGGAGCTCTAAGGTTCTTTACAACCAAAGGTCATTCCGGTCGGGTCCTCGACACGCGGTCAGGTCTCGGTCAGGGCACTTCGCCTACGGTTGGACTCGAGCATCCTCTTGCGCCGCTCCCAACGTCATCCGGCAGTGTTTTCAAGAGAGGATTTCAGAGAGGAGGAGCCGTTGTAGATTCGTCGCTCGAAACGCCCGCGCAGCGTCTCTACCGACCGCTGCACCACCCTCAGCGCCGTAATTCTTCGTCCAGCCGTTCGTGCTGGGTGTCGTACCGGCAAAAAACATTAACACCGCACCTGAGAAAGGACCATCATGTCTGCAAACAACTACGTGAGCAACCAAGATGTACGCCTACCGACGCGCGTCAAGCGCGCCCTCAACGACCTCGTCGTCAAGTACCAGCTCGAGGCTGCTCAAGTCGCCACGGGCGTCGAGGTCAATGACGAAGTTGGAAACTTTTTCAAAGACCTGCTCGACACCCTCAAAGACAAACAGCCCCGGCGTTTCGAGATGGTCAGAGGCCGGATGGCCCGCCCTATGGAGGAGTACCGATTCGACGCCCGCTACAGCGCGTTTCGAGAACTCGACCTCAGACAGGCCGGCGCACTCGGCAGAGTAGACCTTTTAGCTAAGCACAAAGCGGCGGTGAGCCCGTTGCGTGACAGTTGGGTCCACATCCCGCCGTCAGTACCCGGTGCGGGCGAGCTCGAGCGGCCCGTTTTCGACGACCCGCTGCTCGTTTTTCCGCAGGCGCAGTACCGGGGCCTCAGGTTTCACCTGCACAAGGTCCGTTGCATTGACGAAACAGGTCCCAGCTGGTTCGAGTGGGGCGAGGACGAGATCTACTGCGGCGCGGTGGCCGTGGACGAGAACGGCGAGACGAGCTCCGGGGGTTTGTTTAAAGTAGGCGACTTCGACGACGGTGACGTCAAAACCTACAGTTTCCCCGGCAAACGGCTCCAGCACTTCAACCTTCACGAGGGCGGCGACACCTTCCCCAAAATTTACACCTTGGCCGTTTCCCTCATCGAACACGACTCGGGCGACCTGCCCGAATGGTTCAACAAATTCCTCGACGCCGTGAAGGACAAGGTCGCCGAGTATTTAGGGACGCTGCTCGGCGCCGCGGTCGGTTCGTCGCTCGGTCCTCTCGGCGCTCTTTTCGGCGCGGCCATAGGCTGGGCGCTCGGCAAGCTCGTCGGCCTTATCAAGAGCTGGCTCGGTGACGAGAACCTCGGCGTGCAAACGATCATGGCGACGATCAACAGCTACTCGGGCAACTGGGTAGGTTCGGGAACGAATCTGTCCAACCTGTATACCCGCGACTACAGAGCGCACAGCGGTCACTACCGCATCTACTGGCGCTGCGAGCTGGTATAAGTCGGGTCGGGGGTGGCGACACCCCCGCTCGTTCTTTTGATGATGCCACTCAACGTCATCCTTTTAGACGCCGGTCTCGAGCCTGACGAAGTGCCACCGAGCCCGCTGGTTCTCGGTTCCCTCCGGTCTTTTGTGGACGATCCGCTGCTCGCCCCGCTCGGCCACGGAACCGACATGGTTGCCGTGCTGGCGCAGGCCCTCGCGTCTCGAGGCGCACCGGAAAGCGTGCGCCTCGAGGTGGGGCGGTTTATTTCGGGTCGGGGTTACGGCACGCTTGCGGCGCTCACCGCCGCGCTCGCTTGGGCTTTGGAACTGGAACCGTCGGTGGTGGCTGTGCCGTCAGGCCTTGTCGCGCCCAGCCCCTCTCTCCACCGGGCGGTTCAGGCGCTCGTTCGCCGCGGCAGCGTCGTGGTCGCGGCCGCGGGCAACCTGCGGGCTGGGCAATGCCGTCCCCTATACCCCGCAGCCTACCCGGAGGTTGTCGCGGTCGGCTGTGCGGAACACGCTGCTGCTTACCAAACGTGGCGTCCCCCGCCCGACCTGCTGTTGCCCGGCACGTTCACGCTGAGCCAGCGCCGGCCGCCGCGGACGCTCAGCGGCACCTCGTGCGCTACCATGCAAGCCGCGGCGCACTACTGCTTTTGCTTGTCCCGCAACCACACGTAACCGACAACCGTCGCAACGAGCCCGAGCAGCCCACCAAAAACCGCCTCGGGGATGATTTTGTCGTTGGCGAACCAACCCCACACGAACAGGGCCAGCAGCCCGATGAGAGCGACCGCGACGAGATAAGTACCAAACAGTTTCATCTCTCTCCTCTCAACTTAATCATATTGACTAAGCTATCCACATCTTAAACTCTCTTGTATTATAAGTCAATATGTTTTAGGATATGTCCAAGAAAGCATATTGTTTTGGGAGGTTGACGATGGAAGCGTGGGCGGATGCACTCAAAGAAAGACGGCTGAAGTTCGGGATGTCGCAGCAAGACGTGGTGGCGGCGTCCGGGGAGGTGCTGTACCAGGCGGAGGTGAGCCGCCTGGAGCGCGGCATCGTTCACCCGACCGAGGACATCAGTCTGGAGAAGTTTTTCGCGCTCCTCAAGGCCCTAGAGTGGACGCTAGAGGACTTCGCCGCGGCGACGGGGTTGTCGTTGCCGTTCGCGTCGCAAGAGCAGGCCGAGGCGCTGCAGGCGGCGAGTCGGCTCGAGGTCACGCCGGAGTGGCTCAAGCTGCCGGTCTACGGCGCGGTCGCGGCGGGCAAGAAAGACGCCAAACCCTTGAACGACGAGCACGTTTACATCCCGCGCGAAAAACTGCGCGCCAAGGGGGCCGACCCCGCCACGGTGAAGGTTTACCTCGTCAACGGCGACTGCATGATTTCGAACGAGGCGCAGCGCATCCAAAAAAACATCGCGCCCGGCGACTACGTGGCGGTCGACTCGAGCCGCAAACCGCAACCCGGCGACGTGGTCGTCGCCTGGTGGCCGTTTGAAGACAAGATGGTCGTAAAACGCTTTAAGATAGAGGGTAAAGACATCGTCCTCTACCCGGTCAACCCGGCGCACCCGAACCTCGTCTTGGACCGCGAGGAAGACGTGTTCGTCCTCGGCACGGTGGTATGGCGGGGTGGTTGAGGTCGTCTACAAAGTCGCGCCGGAGGTGAACAGCGCTGAACTGGCCGTGCTGTTCGCGGCGGCGTGGCCGGGGGATGGGGGTGCAGGAAATATGGGGAGGCTCGAGCACAGCCTGACTTACCTGTGCGCTTATCAGGACACGCGGCTCGTTGGCTTCGTCAACGTCGCTTGGGACGGCGGCGTCCACGGTTTTATCCTGGACACGACGGTGCATCCTCAATTTCAAAGACGGGGTATCGGCGCGGCACTCGTTACACGGGCGGCGGCGCTGGCGAAAGAGCGGGGACTGGTTTGGCTCCACGTCGATTTCGAGCCGCGCTTGACACGTTTTTACGAGCAGTGTGGGTTCAGGCCGACGGCTGCCGGATTGATGAACCTGAAGAGTGAGGTTGTCGAGCCGTAGGTTCATTCGTAAGCTCACGCGCTACCCGGAGCGCGTCCCGCACGCAGTCGTTCACGCCGACGCCGTTGAGGGCGTTGCTAGTGAGATATAAATTTCGATGTTCGCTGAGCGCGTGGGTGATGTCGGCAACTCTTTCACGGTGTCCCAACAGGTACTGCGGAATCCCTTTGGGCCACTTCGCCTGCGTGACGAACTCCGGCTCGGCGGTAACGCCCATCGTCACGCGCAGGTCGCGGCGCACGACTTCGAGCGCTGCCTCGTCGGGCAGGTTGACGAAGTCCGGCTCGAGCGTGCCGCCGCAAATCACGCGGAGGAGCACCTTGCCCGCGGGGGCCTGTTCGGGAAACAGCGACGAACTGTAAAGCACGCCCAGGCTCCGCACGCCCTCGCCGCGCGGCACCAAAAAGCCGAAGCCGCCCAACGGTTGCGGCACGTCGACGCGGTCGTAACCGAGGCCGAAGACCCATACGTCAGCGTACGGAATATCAGCCAAAATGTCGGCAGCGGTGGGGGAGAGGGGTCTGAGCAACTCCGCACTCACAAACGCGGGCGTCGCCAGCACCACCGCGTCGGCGCTGAAGGTCTCGCCGTTTGAAAGCGCCAAGGCGTAGCCCTGAGCGGTGGGGGAGAAACTTGTGACGGTGATGCCGGTTTGGAGACTGTCCCCGAGCCGCGTTCTCAAAGCCTCGACGAGCGTGCCGATGCCGCCCGCCTTGAAACTCGTCAAACGGCCCGCCGGTTTGGGATGTTTCTTCGCCTCACGCTGTTGCTTGACAAGCCCCCGGAGGAGGCTGCCGTGTTCGCGCTCAAGCCCACGAAGCCTTGGAAAAAGGGCGTCCACGCTCAACTCCTTCGCGTCGCCCGCGGTGACGCCTAAGACCGCCGCGCCCGCGAAAGCGTCGGCAAAACCCGTGCCGAAGCGCCGCGCTACAAAGGCGTAAACGGTTTCTTCGCGGTCGCTGCGATGAGCGAGAAACTCGAGCCCGGCCCGCACCTTCTCGAACGGGGTCAGCAGTTCGGTCGTGAGAAACTTGGGCGGCGCGTCGGGCAGCGGCCTCAGGCCGCCGTCCTGATACAAAAAACGGTACTTGGCCGTGTCGGCGGCGGGTTGCAACACCTCTTCTAAACCGAGCGCCTTTGCCAACTCTACCGTTTCGGGCACGTTCGTCAAAAAGCCGTTCGGCCCCCAGTCGAAGGTGAAACCGTCTTGCACCGAGGTGCGCACCTTGCCGCCGGGCTCAGCCTCTTTTTCGAATACCATGACGTGCCAGTCGGGTTTTGCTTGGCGGACAAAAAAAGCCGTCGCCAGCCCGGTGATGCCTCCTCCGACGACGGCGACGGTTTGGGTAACGTTTGACATCGTCCGGTCAGTGTAACCGGGCGGTATTTAAGCTTCAGTCGGCGGCCTCTCTTTCACCCTCTTTTTCAGCAGGCTCGAGCCCTTCCCCCAGCCCGAACTGCGTGAGCAAAAAGTCCGCGCTCATCCGCATCCACTTGTTGCGCTCCTCGCGGTTGGTGGGGCCGTGGCCGCTACGCTCGTCCACGTAATACTCGACCGCTAAGCCTTTTTCACGCATCTTCTCGACCATCTGGTCCGATTCGGCCTTGACCACGCGGGGGTCGTTCGCACCCTGGATGACGAGGAGCGGAACTTTAACGTTCTCGACGTAGGTGACGGGCGAGCGCGCCATCAAAAAGTCGGCGTCTTCCTCGGGGTCGCCGACCGCGGCCTTCATCATGGTGCGCCAGTGAGGCGGCACGGCCTTGGCAAAGGTGACGAGGTTCGACGGCCCCACGATGTCCACGCCCGCCACCCAGTAGTCGGGCAGGCGCGTCACCGCGCTGAGCGTGGCGAAACCGCCGAAGCTGCCACCGAACACCGCCAGGCGTTCCTCGTCTACCCAGTTCAAACTCTGCAGATACTTTGCCGCGTGCTCGAGGTCTTTAAGTTCGTCGCCGCCCCAGTCGCGGTGGATGAGCTTTTGATAGGTAATGCCGTAGCCCGTCGAACCGCGAATATTCGGCGCGAGCACGCCGACGTCGCGGCTCAAGAGGTACTGGTAGAGCCCTGCGTAGGCGTAACCCGGCCGCTCCTGCGCCTCGGGGCCGCCGTGAATCGACACGACGACGGGACATCTTTCAGAGGCGTTTTTGGGTTTGTACAGCCACGCCGGTATGTCGCGCCCGTCGAAGCTCTCGAAGTGGACGAGTTCGGGCTCGAGCAAGTCGTCCAGGTCGATGCCGCCCAACATGCTCTGCTCGAGGGCTGTCAAACTACCCGTCGCCAGCTCGAGTTCGTACACGTTGACGGCTTCCTGCGGTCTCGAGAAGAGCATCACGGCCTTGCTGCCGTCGGGACTCAGGTTCAAGTCGGAGACGATGCCCAGAGGCAACTCCGGTAAACTCTGTTCGTCGCTACGCAGTTGTGAGCCCCCTGCGACGTTTACGCTGTAGACAAGTGCGCTGCCGTCATCGGAAAGTGCAATCTGTTCGACATCCGCCTCGGGCGTGTAAACCCAGTCCCAGCTTTGGCTCTCGAGAGTATAAAAGGCCACGCCGTTGTACTCGCGGCCCGTGTTCGTGACGAGGTAAAAACCGCTGCCGTCACGCTGCCAAGGCCCGAGCCAGAAAACGGTTTCGCCCTCGTGCGGGGTGGCGTTGGTGTGCTCGCCGGTTTCCAGGTCGTAAACAAAGATGTTTTGGTCGGTGTTGCCGTTGATTTCGAGAATGGTGAGGTATTTCCCGTCCGGCGACACCTCGCCAGCGTAGTAGCGGCCGCCGGTCATGAGACGTTTTGTATCGCCGGTCTCGACTTCAAGAAGTTGCGGGTCCATCTCGGTCGGCTCGCGGTCGTTGCCGGTGATGACGAGGTGAGAGGAGTCCGGCGTCCAGTCCGAAAGCGAATACTGCACCTGGGGCGCGTCGGTAAGCTGCCGCGGCCAACTGCCTGATGCCTCCATCACGTAAACCTGGTGCATTTCGTCGCCGTGGTGGTCGGCGGTAAAAGCGATGCGTTGCGAATCCGGCGACCACTTAAAACTGCGCACCGACTTGTCGGTAAAGCCGGTGAGCTGCCGCGCGAAGCCGCCCCCGGCGGGCATCGTCCAGAGGTTGAACTCGCCCGAGGTGTTGGCGATGTAGGCGATGGTTTCGCCGTCCGGTGAGTAAGCCGCGCTGGTAAAAAGCCGCACCGCCGTGAACTGCTCGAACTCGTAGACCATGTGCATCCTCCCTAACCTTGTGAAACTCGGCCTCGAGTATACCGAGCCAGCGTGAGGGGATGACTCCGAAATCGCTGCGCCCAGCAATTCAAGATGAGCAAGAAAAAGCCCCTCTTAACAAGGGGGTTGGGGGGATTTGCTTCTGTAAAAGCACTGTAGAGGCTTTCACAGAAGCAAACCTCCCCTAACCCCTCCTATTAGGAGGGGGATTTATTCCCCTCGTTTAAGCTTCCTGCATGTGTAGTTGCCTTCATCTTGAATTGCTGCTGCGCCTTTCAGTTGCGTTTTCAGCCTCGTGGTAGCGTGCGCACATTTGGAGGGTTTAGGTATGGACATCAACTCGGTGCAAGGAAAAATTCACGAAACCGAAGCGGACAGCCTCATCGTCAGCGTTTTCAAGGATGACGGTCTGGAGGGCGTGGGGGGTGAGGTGGACGAAGTCCTCGGCGGCGCACTACGCGAGCGCATCAACGAGGGGGATTTCAAGGGTGAAACGGGCGAGGTTACCGTGCTCTATCCGCGCGGGGTGGTCACGGCCAAGCGCGTCATCGTCGTCGGGCTGGGCGAGCGGGACAAACTCGACTTAGAAACCGTCCGCAAAGCCTCCGCAGCGGCAGTCAAGCGGGCGCGCAAGCTGAACGGCAAACACGTCGCTACGGTCGTCCACGGCGAGGGGTTGGATATTAGGGCCGCGGCGCAGGCGACTACCGAGGGCGCGCTGCTGGCGGTGTACCGCTTCGACGCGCAAAAGCAAAAAGAGGAGACGAACGAACTCGAGGCCTTGACCATCGTAACCGAAGACGGTTTGAGTGAAGTCGAGGCAGGCGTGAAAACGGCGCAGGCCGTCGCGGCAGGTGTTTACCTGGCTCGAGACCTCGTCAACATGCCGCCGAACGTCGCCACGCCGAGCAAGCTGGCCGAAGTCGCGGCCGACATGGCCGAACAGTACGGTTTCGAAATCACCATCGGCGACCGCGCTTGGGCGGCGGAGCGCGACATGGGCGCGTTTTTGGCCGTCGCCAAGGGCGCGGGCGAAGAGCCGAAGTTCATCGTGCTCGAGCATGGAGCGGACAAAGACGCCGCAACCGTGGTGCTGGTCGGCAAAGGCGTCACCTTCGACACCGGCGGCATCAGCATCAAACCCAGCGCCAACATGGGCGCGATGAAGTCCGACATGGGCGGCGCGGCGGCGGTGCTGGGCGCGATGAAAGCGGTCGGTGAACTGGAGTTGCCCCTGCACGTCGTCGGCATCGTCCCCGCGACCGAGAACATGCCCGACGCGAACGCTTACCACCCCGCCGACGTGATTCGGACCGGCAACGGCAAGACCATCGAAATTATCAGCACCGACGCCGAGGGCCGCATGATTCTGGCCGACGCCCTCGTTTACGCCGAGCGCTATAACCCGAGCCTCGTCATCGACTTGGCGACGCTGACCGGCTCGAGCGTCATCGCACTCGGCAAGGGCGTGGCGGCGGGCTTGTTCAGCACGGACGACGGTTTGCGCGACGCCCTGGTCGAGGCGGGCACGACCACGTTCGAGCGCGTCTGGCCGCTGCCGCTGTTTGAAGACTACCGAAAGACCATCAATTCCGACGTGGCCGACATGAAAAATACCGGCGGCCGGACGGGCGGCGTGGGCACCTCGGCCGTTTTTCTGCAAGAGTTCACGAACTACCCCTGGGCGCACCTCGACATTGCCGGGATGGCGCTTGCCGACAAAGGCGGCGGTTACGCGCCCAAAGGCGGTACGGGTTTCGGGGTGCGCTTGTTGGTGGAGTTTTTGGGCTCGCGAACTTCTTAAGCACCAAGCTTCTCCAAAAAGTCGTCGAACAACTCGGACAGCGTGTCGTGGAAGCCCCAGCCGATGCCCCGAGTAGACTCGACGACTTTTTCCAAACGCGGCAGGTACGCCTCTGGGTCGCGGTCGGCGAGAATGCGGTTTAAAACGCTTTCCCAAACGCTCTCGAGACTGTTGTAAAAGGGCTCGTCAATGTCGCCGTAGGTGTTTGTACCTTCAACGCCTTTTTCGACGTAGTAAAGCTCCATCTCGACGGCGTCTCGCGTGGAGGCCGCTTTGACGTACTCGCGCAACGCTTTGCGCGCCGGACCGGCTTTGAAGGTCGGCAAGCCCCGACTCGGGTTGAAAGCGCGCTCGATTTCTCGCTTTACTGCGGGAGCCATGATGTCTTCGGTGTTGTCCGGGTCGAAGTAGCGGGCTAACACGACCTTGTTGGCGCTGCTCAGGTCGTAAAGCTCTTTGAGGACGCCGACGAGTTCGGAGTTGTCGAGAAGCTCGAGCGCTTTGCGAATTCGGGGCCAGCTCGGTTTTGCCACAGCCTAAAACACACCTCGGTAAATTTGGGACAGCTTCAACGGCGTACCCAAACACTGCATATTTAGGTCGCCGCTTCCGGTCACGTCTTGCTGCCGCCACTCGCCCTCGTCGTCACGCCACAAGTGCCGCACGAACAGGCTTTCTGGGTCGACGATGAGGTAGGTTTGCAGGCTGGGCAGGCGCTTGTACCCGAGCATTTTCTCACGCACGTCGATGTGTTTGGTGCTGGGTGAGAGAACCTCGACCAAGATACAGGGCTCGGTTTCAAAATAAGGGTCGGATTCTTCCTTGTCACAAACGACCATCACGTCAGGGTAGTAAAACGCACTCGTTTCGACGCGGAGTTTCATATCTGTTTTGTGAATCCGGCAGTTTTTGTCCACCGCCGTTTGCCACAGGGTAGCGAAGATATTACCGACGATGCGGGAGTGTTTCTGGCTGGCTCCTGCCACCGCGTACATGTACCCGCCCAAAAACTCATGCCGCTCCTGGCTCGACTTTTCCAGCTCGAGGTAATCCTCGGCGCTTAGGGCAACTTGCAGAGATTTAATCATGAGACAGTTTAACGCAAACGTGTAAAAAGGTTCGTAGAAAAACTTGCCGCTGAGACTTGCGCAAAACCAGTGACCCGTGTACAATCATTTCGATGCTTGTCTAACTAAAACTGCAAGTATCGAAATGAGGTTGTCGGGATGCAACCAAAAGTGTTGACCCTTTTCAAAGCCTTAGCAGACGCGAACCGCCTGAAAATCGTCGGCCTGCTCGCCCAAGAACCGCGCAGCGTCGAGGAGTTGGCGGAGCTGCTCGAGCTGCGCGACTCCACCACGAGTCACCACCTGCGGCGACTCTCTAAAGTAGGCTTGGTCGAAGCCAAAACGGACGGGCACTACCGTCTCTACCACTTGCAAACCCAGGTGTTGCAAGAGGTGGCGAAAACCGCGTTCGAAGAAGACAAGCTGCCTGCTTTGGCCGTCGACGTAGATTTAAGTGCCTACGAACGTAAAGTTCTACAAACTTTCGTAGGTCCAAACGGCGAGGTCACCGCTTTTCCCACCCAGCAGAAAAAGTACCTCGTCATTCTGCGCTACGTTTTGGAGGCGTTCGAAACGGGCAAGCGCTACAGCGAGCGCGAGGTCAACGCGGTGCTCGAGCGCTACAACGCGGACACCGCCCGCTTGCGGCGCAGCTTAGTCGACTTCGCTTTGATGGGGCGAGAAGGCGGTGGCGGTGCTTACTGGCGGGTGGATGCTCGGAGCTAGGTATCTCCAAGCTAAACCGTAATTTTGAGGACGGGCGCATCGACCAAACCGCTTCACCAAGTTGAGTACAGAAAAACGAGCGACTGAGAGAGCTGGAGCAGAATCCACACCCTGAGGTAACGGCAGCCTTAAAAGCCAATCTCTCGTTCCTTTGCTCTTCTACTCCCCTTCTATAAGGTGCTCAACTGCTATCCTAATCCCATGAAGCGCCGCGTCACCCCCGCAGAAGGTCTTGGCCCCGAAGGCGGCGAAGCGTGAGTGAGTTGAGAGTCGTCCAGGCCGGGTCGCAGCACTTGAACGCTCTGGCACCTTTGTTCGATGCCTACCGCGTTTTTTATGAGCAAGAGAGCGACGTTGAGAAGGCCGAAGCCTTTTTGCGCGAGCGGCTGAGCGGCCTCGAGGCAATCGTTTTTGTAGCTTTTTACGGCGACGAGCCCGGCGGCTTCACCCAACTCTATCCGAGCTTTTCTTCAGTTTCGCTCTCCCGCGTCTGGATTTTGAACGACCTGTTCGTAACGCCCGAACTGCGGGGCCGAGGCGTTGCGGAAGCCCTGTTGCAACGCGCCGCGACCTTTGCCGAGAACGCGGGCGCGTTGCGCCTCAGCCTGGCGACGCAAGTTGAAAACGAGACCGCCCAACGCCTCTACGAGCGCCTGGGCTGGCGGCGGGAGGACGGGTTTTACCACTACACCCTGAAAGTCCGAAAGTAACCTGTCCGGTCTGACGGCAGGCTCAAGAGAGGCTGAAATGTACTTACCCAAGTATTACCAGGAAGACGACCCCGGCATCCTCGTCGCCTTTATGCGCCAGAACAGCTTTGCAGCGCTCGTTTCCACGCTCGAGGGCGAACTGGTCGCCACGCATCTTCCTATCGTTCCGGTCGTAAAAGATGAGAATCTAACCTTACTCGGCCACGTGGCGCGGGCCAACCCGCACGCCCTCTCGTTCGGCAGTGAAGCCCTCGCGATTTTCAGCGGCCCACACGCTTACATTTCACCTACGTTGTACGAAAAAGAGGAGAGCGTGCCCACCTGGAACTACGTCGCCGTCCACGCGCACGGGACGCCGCGAGCGGTGACCTTCAAAGACGAACCCGACGCGATGCAAGCCTTGATGGACGCTACGATGGATGCGTACGAGCCGAGCTACCGGGCGCAGTGGGACGCTTTGAGCGAAAAGTACCGCCACGGCATGATGAACGGGATTGTGGGCTTTACTTTGAGAGTCGAACGGCTTTACGGCAAGTACAAGCTCAGCCAAAACCGCAGCCGCGCCGACCGGGCGCGGGTCGCCGCCGCGCTGGCCGCTCAGGAGAACCAGACCGTTGCCGAGACCGGGGTGTTGATGAAAGAAAAACTCGCTTGAGCCGTCTCGAGGTCACGCCCAAAAGCGGAGCGCCTGCACGTGCAGGCGCTCCGCTAGGTCTGGAGCGGGTCTGTTCGGACCCGAGTCCGTTTAGACTCGCTGTCGAGCCGAGGACGCTTTGTTCGCAGCCGGGTTGACCGCCACGCGGGTCACTTCGAAAAAAGCTTCACGCTCGTCCAGCGCGGCGGTATTGACCAGCAAGCCCTTGTCGTTGTGCCACAGGTCGGCCTCGAGGGCGTCCTGGTACCAAACTTCACTTTTGTAAGAAACCTGATTCATAGTTTCCTCCCAATGCGCACAGTTTATGCCGCGGGCGTGCGGGGGTCATCCGACTTTTGTAGGATGGGTGAGAGGATGGTAGTAAGGTGCGGTGGGTACGCAGTCCTATACTGGGTTATGTTTTCAAACACGCTTGCCTCAGACCTGACGCTTTCGTGGCTTGAGCCGCTGCCTGCTACGACACCGCCGGCGCGCTCGCGGTGAGAGCCGCCGTGTTCGACGCCTTCGGAAAAAGCCTGGAGGTTCGCAACCTCCCCGACCCGGTTCCGCCGCCGGACGGCGTGGTCGTCGAGGTCCGGGCCAACGGCGTCTGCCGCAGCGACTGGCACGCCTGGCAGGGCCACGACCCAGGCGTCAAGCTGCCGCACGTGCCGGGCCACGAACTCGCGGGCGTCGTCGCCGAGGTCGGCGCCGAGGTGAAGAATTGGCGCGTAGGTGACCGGGTGACCACGCCGTTTTGCGGCGGTTGCGGCGTCTGCGAGCAGTGCTTGGGCGGACATCAGCACATCTGCGACTTCGACTACCAGCCTGGCTTTTCCGGTTGGGGCTCGTTCGCGCAGTACGTGATGATTCCCAGGGCGGACATCAACCTGGTGCGGCTGCCGGACGCGCTCGGTTTTGTCGAGGCGGCGAGTTTGGGCTGCCGCTTTATGACGGCTTTTCGCGGCGTGGTCGACCAGGGGCGCGTCAGGGGCGGCGAGTGGCTCGCCGTCCACGGTTGCGGTGGCGTCGGGCTGTCCGCGACCATGATCGGGGCGGCCCTCGGCGCGCACGTCGTCGCGGTCGACATCGAGGCGGGCAAGCTCGAGCTGGCCCGCACTTTAGGCGCGGTCGCCACCGTCGACGCCTCGCAAGAAAACCCCTGGCGCGCGGTTCGAGAGCTGACACAGGGCGGCGCGCACGTGTCCATCGACGCGCTCGGCTCCCAGACGACCTGCCGGAATTCTATAAAATCCCTGCGCAAACGCGGGCGACACGTTCAAATCGGGCTGTTGTTGGCCCAAGAAGCCAACCCCAAACTGCCCATGCACGAGGTTATCAGCAAAGAACTGGAAATTCTCGGCTCCCACGGGATGCCCGCGCACCGCTACGGGGCGATGTTGGGGATGATTGCGGCGGGGCGGCTCGAGCCCGTCCGACTTATCGGCAAAACGGTTTCCTTGCTTGAGGCCGGCGCGGAACTCGAGGCGATGGGGCGGTTTGCGCAGCAAGGCGTGACGGTCATCGACAGGTTTTGAGGGGGGCTCGAGAACCGGGGAGCGTAACGGCTGCCCGGTTTTTCGGTGTCGAGGCTTGACGACAAAGTGACTTGTCGGGCTGTAAACTTGTTGAAAGTCGGCTCGAGCCGACGGTCGTTCTGTGGGCGGAAGACGCCTCTAGGTGACGGGTTTAGGTGACAGATTCAACCTTGGAAAGGAAACGGATGAGTGTAAAAACCGGCGTTTTACCACGTGAGGAGGCTGAGCCGAGTGCTGACCTGTGGCGCACCGGGCTGTTGCCCGTGTTGGCGCTCGGGGCGTTGGCCGGAATACTCGGGATTTACTGGGACATCGCCTGGCACATCGACAAGGGGCGCGACACCTTTTTCACGCCGCCGCACAACTTTATCTACCTGTCTATTCTTGTCGTTTTGCTGATGAGCGTGTACGGGCTGGTGCGCGACCGGCGGGACAGCGCGCTGCACCTGCAGCTGGGGCGCTTTCGGGTGCATCCGGGCGTTTTAATCGTAGCGGTGGGGGCGGGGCTCGAGCTGTTTTTCGCGCCCGCCGACGAACTCTGGCACCGCGTATTCGGAATAGACGTGACGCTGTGGGCCCCGATGCACCTCATCGGCGTGACCGGCCTGACGCTTTACGCCTTCGGCGGATTGGTGACGAGTTGGGTCGAGCGGCGGCTGGCGGTGACCGGAGACCGCAAACGTTTGTTCGGCTACGTGGCGGTTTTTTTCGCCGCGGCGCTCCTCGGCTGGACGATGCTGCTGCTCGCCGAGTACGAGTTCGGCACGCCCGCCTTTCCGCTGCTGTGGCAACCGCTGCTGCTGATGGGCTTGCCGGTCTTCGTCCTCGTGCTGATGGCGCGGCTGAACCCGGTGCCCTGGGCGGCGACCTGGACCGTTTTGGGGTTCACGGGGTTGCGTCTGCTGTTGGCCGGCCTGCTCCTCACGACCTCACGCTTCGACCTGGCCGGGAACAGCCGCCCGGCGATTCCGCTGCTCGTTTTGTCCGGCCTCGCGGCGGACTTCTTGGTGAGGCGTAACGCGCCGACCTGGCTGACCGGACTGGTCGTCGCGGCGGTCACGTTGCTATCGAACGCGCCGCTCACGGCGCTGAGCGAGCTGAGCTGGTACGCGGGCGCGCTCGCGGTGGGGGTTCCGGCGGGCTTTGTCCTGGCGGTCGTCACGGCCTACCTCGGGCGGGCGACGGCCGGGGCGCTCGAGCCCGCACCGCACTCCACCAACCGCCGCGCTCCCGCGGTCGAACGGGTGACGGCGTGAAACCCGTCGGGGTACTCCTTTTGGTACTAGCCTTCGGGCTGGCGCTCGGCCAAGCGCGGCCCGGCAGCGCGGCGGACATCACCGTTACCGAACGCGGGCCTGAGCGGCCGACCCTCATCGAAGTGCGCACCGACCCCGCGCTGACCCGCAACGGCGAGATGATGCTCTACCTTCACGGGCGCGACGCCGGGCACGACCGGGGTTACCTCAAGCGGCTCGAGCCGCCTGCCGAGCCCGGCGTGTACCGCTTTGAAGTGACCTTGCCCCGGGCGGGCACCTGGGGCGTCAACCCGCGCTACGGCGTCGGCCTCGACCTGTACTACAGTTCGTTCAGCGGGCATTTCGACCCGGCGGGGGAAGACGTGTTTACTTTCCGAACACGGTTTCGCGGCGAGTTGGGCGCGGGCACGCCCGCCTACATCCAACCGCTCGGCTTCAGCATTTTAGGCGTGGTCCTTCTTATCGCCCTCGGGTTGACCGTGGGCGTGTTGCGCTGGCTGGGGCAACAGGAAGTGCGAGCGGTCGGCTAGGTCGTCAGGTTCCAGTTAAGCGAGCTTCTTTCGGCTATCCAAAACATACTTTTTCAACATAATCATGGGGGCGGGTTTTAAACCCGCCCCTACCACAAAGGGATTGACACGCTAATTTAAAGCACTCGAGCGGTTCCTTGACGGTCACTGTGCATAAATGCGCGTGTCCGGCTTGAAGGCTGCCCAGGCGAACCACAAGGTGTTGTCGTGGACGACCCTTGTAAGCTGCTCTCCGGCGAGTGGCCCGGCTGTAGCTGCGCCGAGCACGTTCCAGGTGCTGCCGGTCTCTTCATCGACAAAAGCGTCTCCGTCCGTTTGAAACGTCAGGGTTCGGCCGTCCAGGGTGCGCTCGAACACGCCGACCGCGCCCACGTCGCGGCTCGAGGCGATGCTGCTCGCGTCGAGCGCGCTCGTCGTCCCGGCTTGCCAGAACAGGGTCACAGGCGTGTCGCCGACGGCGTCGTTGACGACCCCGGCTGCGGCCAGCGCTTCCACGGGATAGGCTACGGCTTCGGCAGGCGCGTCGATGCTGACGACTCGAGCCTTCGGCGCTAAGCGGCCATCGGGCGTGCCCGCGAACAAAAACGCCGGACTGTCCGCGTCGTCGTAGCCGACGTAAGGGTTTTGCCCGTAGCGCCGTGCGAAGCCGGTGTCGCGCGACAGCACGAGGGCCTCCGGCGCGGCGTCGCGCACTTCGGCAAAACTCACGATTTGGGCCGGGTAGCGCAGCAGCCGCGTCCCGCTCAACGTCCCGACGTTGCCGACGCCCAACAGTTGTGACCAGAGCGTGCTCGTTTCGGTGTCGAACATGAGCAAGTTGGAGTTGTAGAGCGTGCCCGACACGCCGAAGGTGACGGGGAGCAGGGCGGTCACGGCGGCGGCTTCTCCTTGGGCTTGGTAGGCCTCGAGAAACCCTTCGTCCGGTTCCACCGGCGCGGCGTCGGGGTTCAGCTCACTCACTTCGCTCGCTGCCGCCGCGGTCAGCGGCAGCCGCCGGTCGAAAGCGAGCGCGCTGTTGCACAAGGGGCAAAAGGTGACCGCCACCGGCACGCCGCCCACCGTGTCGTTGACGATTTCGTGCCAGGTGAGAATCTGCAGCGGGTAAACGCGCGTCTCGCCCTTCAGGCTGAACACGATGACGGGCTCCTGGGGCTCGAGCCAGTCGGCCGCTTCTTCTTGCGAGACGAAAATAGGGTCTCGCGTCGGCGCGGCGGCACCTTGCCAATCGCCCGAAAAGCCGAGCGCGGGGATGCCGTTGGGCGGCGGCCCGCCACTCATGACGTCCTCGAGGGGAATCTCGGCGCGTGAGGTGTCCACGCCGATGGCGCGCAGTTGTGAGGGGCCTTGCTGCGCCAAGCCCACAGCCAAGAAGCTCAGTCCTATGACGGTCCACAAAAGTTTTTTCATAGTTGGACGATAGACGGTTCAGCGCTTGTTTGCCGTCAAACGGTGTACGGGGGCTCGAGCCAATGGGACAAGCGTCAGCGCTTCTCCAACCGCCCCGGCTTGGCGCTGTCGAGTTGCTTGATTTCCTCGATAAACCGGTCTACCGAGTCGAAGTCTCGGTAGACGCTCAAAAAACGGATATACGCCACGTCGTCCAAGGTTTTTAAGAACTGCAGGGTGCGCAGGCCGATTTCTTCGGAGGCGATTTCGGGGGCTTGCACCTCGTCTTCCAAGCCGTAAGCGAACTCGCGCAGTTGTTTGTCGGTGACGGGGCGCTTGTTGGTGGCGATGCTGAGCTTGTCGAGCAGTTTGTCCGGCGTGAACACCTCGCGGCGGCCCGAGCGCTTGACAACCATCAGCGCTTCGAACTGCGCGCGCTCGTAGGTGGTAAAGCGGCGGTTGCAGGCGCTGCACTCGCGCCGCCGCCGAATCGCGTTGCCCTCGTCGGAGGGGCGCGAGTTGATGACGCGCGTTTCCTCGCTCGTGCAGTAAGGGCACTTCACGGGCTGGTCCTGGTTTTGGTCACTCGAGGTATTCCTCCAAGGTGGTCGCCGCCTCGGCCAACAGCTCTTCGTCTTCCAAGCTGTCGTCTTCCAAACCGTCCTCGCGCTCGAGCTTGTCCCCAAACACCTCGTCTTCGTCGTACAAACTCGCTTCAAGGTCGTCCTGGCGCACGTTGTCGTCGAGGGCGGCGCGCACCTCGGGGAGCATGGCCTCGGTCACGCGCGGCGGCGGGGGCAGCTCGACGTAGAGGCGGTGGCCCGAAACGCCGCTCGCGTCGCCGGAACCCAGGTAACGAACGCTCCTGACCAGGGCGGCGTCGTGTTTGGGGTCGGAGGCCGTGCGGGACGGCACCACCACGTTGACGCGCAAACTAGCGTTGCGCGCTTCGAACGCCGCCGCCATCCGCGTGATAGCGCCGCGGATGGAGAGCATGTGCGGCTCGGTCGCGCTCCGGGGCGGGCTCACCAAAACGATCCAGGCGTTTTCTAGGAGCCGCTCGGCCATTTTCAGCGTCAGAAAGGTACTCCGCACGTTCTCGACGAACAGTTCGCCGAACTCGCCCTCGCTCAGGTCGCGGAAGCGGGTATAACTCTGAACCGAGGCGACGTGAACCACGCCTGAGAGCTCGCCGAAAATCTCGAACACCTTGTTGAAGGCGTTCTGGACGTCCATCTGCGTGGTCATGTCGGCCTGAATCGGAATCGCCTGGCCGCCCAGCTCTTCGATTTCGGCCGCCGTTTTCGAGGCGAGGTCGACGTCTTTGTCGGCGCAGACCACGTCGAACCCGGCTTGCCCGTAAGACAGCGCGACCGCCCGGCCGAAGCCCTGCCCCACGTTTGTCACCAAAACGACATCTACTTGGTTGCTGGCTGCGCTGTCCACGTCTGTCCAGCATAGCAGGCCGGCCGAGCAAGGGGCTAGTGCGGGTCGCTTGCAGACTCACCGAACGCCGTGAGTGACGCCCGCCTGTTACACTCTATGAGGGTTAGCCTGCGAGGGGTGCTCTGAGGGTACGTGGGGTTACACTTAGGTCAGGAGAGAGTTATGACGCTTGAACGCTGGTTCCGCCGCAAACGGCCGACCCGGGGAGACGACGATACCAGCCCGGTGGGGCTGTGGTTGAAGTGCGACGCCTGCAAGTCGCAGGTGTACCGCAAAGACCTGGTCGCCAACGCCTACACCTGTCCCGAATGTGCGCACCACTACCGGATGCCGGTCGAGGCGAGGGTCGAGCTGCTTTTAGACGCGGGTACCTTCGAGCAGTGGTCGGGCGCGATTACGCCGCGCGACGCGCTTGAATTCAACGACGAAGAGCCCTACACCGAGCGGCTCGAGCGCTACCAGAAAAAGCAAAAACGCCCCGACGCCATCCTCACCGGGGGCGGCAGCCTGGAGGGCCACGCGGTCGGCTTGGCGGTGATGGACTTCACTTTCGCCGGCGGCTCGATGGGCTCGGTGGTCGGCGAAGAACTCGCCCGCGCCGCCGAGCGCGCCGCTGGGGAAGACCGCGCCTTTGTGGTGGTCGCCGCCTCGGGCGGGGCGCGGATGCAAGAGGGGGCGCTCTCGCTGATGCAAATGGCGAAAACCACGGTGGCCCTCGAGAGCCTGAGCGTCAAACGTTTGCCCTTCATCAGCGTCTTGACCGACCCCACGACCGGCGGCGTGACCGCGAGTTTCGCCACCCTGGGCGACGTGATCGTTGCCGAGCCGAAAGCGTTTATCAGCTTCGCCGGGCCGCGCGTGATTCAGCAAACGCTCAAACAGGACTTGCCCGAAGGTTTTCAGCGCGCCGAATTTTTGCTGCAAAAGGGCATGCTCGACGACGTGGTGCCGCGGCTCGAGCTGAAAACGCGACTGGGGAACTACATCGGCTTGTTGCGCGGCGGTGGGCCGGAGAGCGTCACCGAAGAGGGGACGTTGCCGCGTGCCGCTGCCGTTTGAAAAACCCATCGACGAGTTGGAGGCCAAAATCCTCGACATGCGGCGCTACGCCGAGGAACAAAACATCGACTTAGGCGACGAGATCGAGGGCTTGGAGCGGCGGCTCGAGCTGCTGAAACGCGAAACCTTCGACTCTTTGACACGCTGGCAGCGGGTCCAGGTGGCGCGCGCGCCGGGGCGGCCCACCGCCCTCGACTACATCCAGGGCGCGTTCGAGGGGTTCAGTGAACTCCACGGCGACCGCGTTCAGGGCGACGACCCGGCGCTGGTCGCAGGCTTGGCGCGCTTGGGCGGGCAGGGCGTGGTGGTGCTGGCCCAACAAAAAGGGCGCGACACCAAAGAAAACATCCACCGCAACTTCGGGATGCTCCACCCGTCGGGCTACCGCAAGGCGCTGCGCATGTTCGACCTGGCCGACAAGTTCCGCTTGCCCGTGATCACCCTTATCGACACGCCCGGCGCGTATCCGGGCATCGCCGCCGAAGAAGGCGGGCAAGCCTGGGTCATCGCCGAGAGCATCCGGCGGATGAGCCGTTTGACGGTACCCGCGGTCAGCGTCGTCATCGGCGAGGGCGGCTCGGGCGGGGCGCTCGCCATCGGCGTGGCGAACCGGGTGCTGATTTTGGAAAACGCCATCTACTCGGTCATCTCCCCCGAGTCCTGCGCGGCAATCCTGTGGCGCGACGCCGCCGAAGCGCCCAGGGCCGCCGAGGCGCTGAAGCTGACCGCGCTGGACTTGCTCGAGCTGGGCGTGGTCGACCGCGTCGTCGACGAGCCGCTAGGCGGGGCGCACAAACACCTTGCGGCAACCGTGCAAACGGTGGCGCGGGTGTTGCAGGAAGAACTTACCGGCCTGCTGAAGCACAGCGCCGACGAACTGTTGGCGGGCCGCCAAGCGCGTTTCCGTGCCCAGGGCCGCTTCGAACTTGTCGAAGTTTAGCAGAGTCAAGCTTGGCGTGCGGCGTCCCGCAGGATTTTGATGTTTTCAGCAACCTTGTCGTGCGGCCTGTAAACCGCACTCCCGGCGACGACGATGTCGGCCCCGGCCCCCAAAACCTTTGCAATGTTGTCAGCCCCGACGCCGCCGTCGACTTCCAGCTCACAAGCCGGATTGATGTCGCGCCTCCACGCGGCGACCGTGCGCAGGCGCTCGTAGCTCGCTTCGATGAACGTCTGGCCGCCGAAACCTGGGTTCACGCTCATGATCAGGACGAGGTCGAGGTAAGGCAGCGCGTCTTCGACCACGTTCAGCGGCGTGAGTGGGTTGAGGGCCAGACCGACCTTCGCGCCTGTCTTTTTAACGAGTTGCAAAGTGCTGTGCAGGTGAACGGTCGCCTCGGCGTGGACGGTCAAACCGTCCGCCCCGGCCGCGGCGAACATTTCGACGTAACGTTCGGGCTCGGTAATCATCAGGTGGACGTCGAGCGGCAAGTCTGTGGCGCGTTTGCAGGCCGCAACAACCAAAGGCCCGAGCGTGATGTTGGGGACGAAGTGGCCGTCCATCACGTCCACGTGGATCAGGTTGGCCCCGGCCTCTTCGGCCGCCGCGACTTGCTCGCCGAGCCGGGCGAAGTCGGCGGCTAAAATAGACGGCGCGAGTTTGAAGGTTTGAGGTGTTTCCACAGGAGAGTATAGCAGGCCCTTGCAGCGTTCGTTCGCTCGCCGGGTATGCTGGTCGGAGCGGGCGCGTAGCAAGTGCGCGTCAACCGGGGGGCAGTATGAACACACGCACAAGTCGAACCTTGCTGGCGGTCGTCGCCACCATTCTCGTTTTCGCGGCGCTCAAAGCGACCCGGCCGGTCAGTTTGCCGCTCTTTTTCGCTGTGGTGTTGCTACTCTTTTTCAGGCCGCTGCAAAGGCGCTTAGACCGCCGCTTGCCGCGCTGGGTAGGCGTCATCAGCATCACGCTCCTGGCGCTTCTGTTCTTGGCCTTTTTGGGCGGGCTGCTCGGCTACGGCGTGAACGTCGTCGCGCCCGAAGTGCCGGGTTACGTTGACCAGGTTCAAAGTCGGCTCCAAAACCTGCAGGGCCGCTTGCAGGAGCGGGGCATCTCAGTGTCGTTGCCGGGTGCGGGTGGGGACGGGAACGCTCAGGGTGAGGGTGCGCCGGCTGGAGATGAAGGTGATCAGGGCGGGGGCGGCTCGAGCAGCGGAACAGACCCCTCTTTTTTGGGTAACGCTCTAAGTTTTCTCGGCTCCTTTGTGAGCAACCTTTCCTTGACCGTGCTCACCCTGACCGTGCTCGTCTTCTTGCTCATCGAGGTGAACGGCTTCCGCGAAAAGGTGGGGCGGCACTTGGAGTCTGACACCGGCCGCCGCGTACTGGACGCGTTCGAGCGCATGGCGGGCAAGTTCGAGCGTTACTTTCTCGTTCAAGCTTTTACGAGTGTTTTGACCGGGCTGCTCACCTGGCTCTGGTGCCTCGTGTTGGGCGTCCCCTTCGCGGTTGTCTGGGGCCTCGTCAGTTTTGCCTTCAACTTCGTGCCGACCGTCGGCTCCATCCTGGCGGTGGTGCCGCCCACGCTCTTCGCGCTCGCTTTTAGCGGCGTCGGCACGGGGCTGGCGGTGTTCGCGGGGCTGGCAGTTATCCAGCTCCTGTTGGGCAATTTTTTGGACCCGGCCCTGCAGGGTGGCGCGCTCGAGCTCTCGCCCGTGGTGGTCCTCTTGGCGGTGGTGTTCTGGGGCTGGCTTTGGGGCATAGGCGGGGCGATCATCGGCGTGCCCCTCACGGTAGCGTTGGTGCTGCTCATGCAGGAGTTCGAAGCGACGCGGCCCATCGCCCTCTTCTTGAGCGAACCCGATGAAGCGTAGCCGAGTGCCTTGCGAGTAGTTGAGTAAACATGTCACTATTTCCTCCAGGAGGCACGCTATGGAGTACGCCCACCCGGAAGTCCTGGTCTCGACCGACTGGGTTTTGGAGCACCACGACGACGAGAATGTCCGCGTTTTGGAGGTTGACGAGGACGTGCTGCTTTACGACACCGGCCACATCCCCGACAGCCAAAAAATCGACTGGCTCATGGACCTGTGGGACGACCCACGCCGCGAATTCATCAGCCCCGAACAGCTCGCCGAGTTGTTCGAACGTTTGGGCATCTCGAACGATACGACGATTGTGCTGTACGGCGACAAAAACAACTGGTGGGCGAGTTATGCGTTTTGGTTTTTCAAATACAGCGGCGTCGAGAACGTCAAACTGATGAACGGCGGCCGGGTGAAGTGGGTGCAAGAGGGCAAACCCCTCACCACCGAGGTGCCGAGTTACCCGAAAGGCAACTTTACGCCCGGCGAGCGCAACCCCGAACTGCGCGCGTTTAAAGACGACGTGGTGAAACATCTCGAGAAAGTCGAAGCGGGCAAAGGCGCAATGGTTGATGTCCGCAGCCCCGGCGAGTTCTCGGGCGACGTGACCCACATGGCCGACTACCCGCAAGAGGGCGTGCTGCGCGGCGGGCACATCCCCGGAGCCAGCAACATCCCCTGGGCCAAGGCCGCCAACCCGGACGGCACCTTCAAAAGTGCCGACGAACTTAAAAACCTCTATGAAAACGAGGGCGTGACGCCCGACAAAGACGTCATCGCCTACTGCCGCATCGCTGAACGGTCGTCACACACCTGGTTCGTGCTGAAGTACCTGCTCGGCTACGACCGGGTCAAAAACTATGACGGCTCCTGGACCGAGTGGGGCAACAGCGTCGGGGTGCCGATTGAGAAGGGTGCTTGAGCGGTTACGCCGAAAAAAGGCGGCTTTTCTGGCGCGGGGCTTTAAGCGACAGACGCCCGTCCGTCTGTATAGGTGTAGTCGAACGCTTCGGAAGAGGCTGACGGCGCGAGTGTAATCACGACGTATTTCGACACCGGCGTGTTGCTGCCCTCGGCCACGCTGCCAATCGGCACGAGCACGTTCGCCTCGGGGAAGTAGGTCGCGGTGCAGCCGCGCGGGATTTTGTAGGGCAGCGCGATGAAACGCCGCGCCACGCGCTCCTCGCCCTCGAAGTGGCTCGTCAGGTCGAGCACGTCGCCGTCGTTGATGCCCGCTCCCTGCATGTCGTCGGGGTTCATCAAAATCACGCGGCGCTCGCCCTTGACGCCACGGTAGCGGTCGTCGAGGCCGTAAACGACCGTGTTGAACTGGTCGTGCGAGCGAATCGTCATCATAACGAATTGGTCGTCGGCTAATTCCCGCTCGGGGATGTCGTGGACAGTGAATTTCGCTTTGCCCGTGTCGGTGGTAAAGCGGCCTTCGCGCGGCCCGTTGGGCAGGTAAAAGCCCGCGCCGTGGACGCGCTCGTTGTAGTTCTCGAAACCGGGGATAGTTCTCGAGATAGCCTCGCGAATACGCCCATAGTCGGCTACGAGACCGTCCCACTCGACCGTCGAGCGTTTCTCCAAAGTCGCCTTGGCAAGCCCCGCGACGATGGCGGGTTCGCTTTTGAGGTGTTCTGATGCGGGCGGCAAAATGCCCTGCGAGTCGTGGACGACGCCCATCGAGTTCTCGACCGAAACGAACTGCGGCCCCGCCAGCTGCAAATCGACCTCGCTGCGGGCGAGGCAGGGGAGAATCAGCGCCTCGTCGCCGTGGACGAGGTGGGCGCGGTTGGGTTTGGTCGAAACATGCACGGTCAAGCGGCAGCGTTGCAGCGCCTCGGCGGTGTATTCGGTGTCGGGCGTGGCCGACAAAAAGTTGCCGCCCATCGCAAAGAACACCTTGGCTTTGCCCTCGTGCATCGCCTTGATGGCCTCGACGGTGTCGTAACCGTGTTCTCGAGGGGGCTCAAAATTGAACTCTTCAGCGAGTGCGTTCAGAAAATCCTCTTTAGGCCGTTCCCAAATGCCCATCGTCCGGTCGCCCTGCACGTTCGAGTGGCCGCGCACCGGGCAAGTACCCGCGCCGGGCTTACCGATGGAGCCGCGCAAGAGGAGCAGGTTGACAATTTCTTGGATGCTGCCGACCGCGTTTTTGTGCTGTGTCAGTCCCATCGCCCAGCAAATAATCATGCGTTCGTTCGCCACGACCAGCTCGGCGGCGGCGCGTATTTGGGCGCGCTCGAGCCCGCTCTCCTTGACGATTTTGTCCCAACTCTCGGCGCGCAGGTCGTCTAAGAACGTGTCGAAGTCTTGCGTCTTCTCCTCGATAAAAGCGTGGTCGAACACCTCGCCGGGCCGTTTACCTTCCTCTTCCAACAGCTCTTTCATGACGCCCTTAAGGAGCGCCACGTCGCCGCCGATACGCACTGGCAAAAAGAGGTCGGAAAGCTGCGTGCCGGGGCCGAACAGCGTTTCCACGGCCTTGAGGGGGTTCATAAAGTCCTGCGGGTTCTTAAACGCCATCAGCCCCGCCTCGGGCAGCGGGTTGACGGCGATGATTTTCGCGCCGTTCTTTTTGCCGCGCTCTAAAGCGCTCATCATCCGCGGGTGGTTCGTGCCGGGGTTCTGGCCGATGATGATGATGAGGTCTGACACGTAGAAATCTTCCAGCGTCACCGAACCTTTACCGAGGCCGAGCGTTTCCGACAACGCCGTGCCCGAGGACTCGTGACACATGTTCGAGCAGTCGGGCAGGTTGTTGGTGCCGTACTGGCGGACGAACAGCTGGTATAAAAACGCCGCCTCGTTCGAGGTGCGCCCGGAGGTGTAAAAGACGGCCTCGTCGGGGGAGTCTAGGGCCTTGAGTTTTTGGGCAACCTTGTCGAACGCCTCTTCCCAGCTTATCGGCTCATAATGTGTGGCCCCGCGGCGCAAAATCATCGGGTGGGTTATTCGGCCTTGCGAGTTGAGCCAGTAGTCGGAGCGTTTGGAGAGGTCTTCGACCGAGTGCTGCCGGAAAAACTCGGGCGTGACGCGGCGCTTGGTGCCCTCGTCGAGCACGGCCTTGGCGCCGTTTTCGCAAAACTCGGCGACCGAACGCCCCTCGTCCGGGTCGGGCCAGGCGCAGGACGAGCAGTCGAAGCCGTTACGCTGGTTCATGGTGGTGAGCAGCCGCACGCCGCGCAGGGGGCCGGTTTCGTGGAGGGCGTATTTCAGGCTCGAGACCACCGCGGGCAGCCCGGCGGCGAGGTGCTTGACCTCGGTTTTTTTAAGGCCGGTGAAGGCGTCGGGCGGTTGCGCCTGGACGCGCGAGTCGCGTGCCTGGTCTGGCGTGGTGTCGCCGACCTGCTCTAAGTCTTCTTTTGCCTCGTAGTGGTCGGGCGCGCCTATCTCCTCGGAGCGGCTCGTTCGATTTCGGTCGTAGCCTTGCTTGTCCTCTTTCGCGTTCACGTTTTTCCTTTCCTAACGAGGAACCAGCACGTCCGGCTCGGCCGAGGTCGGTGTGGGTGCGGACAGTGAGACCCGCGCCTCGCCCGCGTAAAGGTTGAAGCGCTCGCCGCGCAAAAAGCCCACCAACGTGATGCCGAACGTCTTGGCGACCGACACTGCCAGCGACGACGGGGCCGACACCGCGCAGACCACGCCCAGCCCCGCCGCGAGCGACTTTTGCAGCAGTTCATAGCTCGCCCGGCCGCTCAGCAAGACGACGTGCTCGGACAGGGGCAGCAAGCCCTCCAACAGCGCCCAGCCGACGAGCTTGTCGAGCGCGTTGTGCCGCCCCACGTCCTCGCGGAGCGTTACTAACTCGCCCTCTTTGGTAAACAGCGCCGCCGCGTGCAACCCGCCCGTCACCTCGAACAAATCCTGTGCGGCCCGCAGCTTGTCGGGCAGCGAGGTGATAGTTCCGGGCGTGACCGTAAACGTGACCGGCAACGCCCCGCAACCGCGAATCTCCAGGGCTTCCAAGCTCGCCTTGCCGCACACCCCACAGGCCGAGGTGGTGGTGAAGTGGCGCTCTAAAGTGCGCAGTTCAGGCATCTCCCCGCGCAACCTCACGTTGACGACGTTGTAAAGCTGCTCTGCGTCGTCGACACAGTAAGAGATGTGCGCCACGTCGTCGCGGCTCGTAACGACGCCCTCGCCGAACAAAAACCCCGCCGCCAGCTCGAAGTCATGGCCCGGCGTGCGCATGGTGACGGCGACGGTCTTCCGCTCCGTACCACCCAACAAGCGCAGCTCGAGCGGCTCCTCGGTGGCGAGCGTGTCGCGCCGCGTTTCAGCCTTGTTGCCCGTCACGGTCGTGACGACGCTTCGGGTTTTGTTTTTGCGCCGCATTCTGTTCCCTCGCTGCTCGCCGTGATGTTTTCACCCGCTCGAGCTATACCGTAGAGTCTACAACGAAGGCTCCGGTCAGGCTGACTTTCTCACGTGCTCCGGGCAGAAAAGTCAGCCGCTCGTCGAGGTGCAGGTCGGGTTAGCGTCGCCTTTGGAAAGTCGAGACGGTTGTGTGCGCTACACTGAACCGCCAAGGAGGGCGACCATGTTCGACCCGGCGACCATCTGGGTGCTCATTCCCATCGCGGCGATAGCGGCGGGCGCGTTTCGGGAGTGGGTCAAGTTCAAGTCTAAGCAGCGCGAACTCGGCAGTTCGGCTGAAGAGTTGGAGCAAGTCGTCAGCAGCCTCGAGGCCAAGCTGCGCGACCGCCAGGCCGCCTTAGAACAGCGCGTCGCCAACTTGGAAACCATCGTTACCAGCCAAACCTGGGACACGCTCCACGACGATAAACTCTCAAAGACGGACAAAAAGCTGCTGCTCGAGGACGCGGACGGCGAGCTGCGCACGCTGCGCGAAGAACTCGGCGACGCTCGCAAGGCCGAACTCATCGCCCGCCGCTTGAAGTAAGCTCAACCGGTCAGCGCCTCGGTACATTTTTCGAGGGCTCGAGCCCTAAACCTCTTTTTCGGTCCTCGAGCGTTCCCAGTCCGAAACTGTGTCGAGGGCGGCGATTTGTTCGGGGGTAAGCTCGAGTTCGGCGGCGGGCAACACGTCCTGAAGCTGCGCCACGCTGTTCGCGCCCACAATCGGTGCCGTCATGTAAGGTTTGGCAAGGAGCCAGGCCAGTGCGACCTGCGCCGGGTGAGCGTTGTGCGCTTGGGCGACTTCACGCACCTTGTCCAAAATCGTCCAGTTCTGCTCGGTAAAGCGCTTGTTGGCGATGCCCTCGGCCCGCTCGCTGTCGGGCAAGGCCGCGTCGCGTTCGTACTTTCCCGTCAAAAAGCCGCCTGCCAAGGGGCTGTAGGGCAGCACGCCGACGCCGTAGGTTTCACACACCCGCGCCAGTTCGCGCTCGAAGTCGGCGCGGGTGGGTTGGGTGAGGCTGTACTCGGGCTGAATCGACACGAACTTCTCAAAACCGCGCTTGTCGCTCGTCCACAGCGCCTGCATGAGTCGCCACGCCGAGAAGTTCGAGCAGCCCAGGTAGCGCACGTAACCCTTGCGAACAAGGTCGGTCAGCGCGGACAGGGTTTCCTCGACGGGCGTCTGCGCGTCTACCCAGTGAACCTGGTAGAGGTCGATGTGGTCCGTTTGCAAACGCCTGAGCGAGTCCTCGCAAGCCTGCAAAATCCAGCGGCGAGACAGACCCTCACGCCCTTTGGGCGTACCCCGCCCCTCCGCGCCGTTCGCGCCCATCGGGCCGCGCACCTTGGTCGCGACCAAGACCTCGTCGCGGTTGCCCCTCGCTTTCAACCAGCGCCCGATGATTTCCTCGGACACGCCGCCGGGATTGTCGGGGGCCCACATGCTGTAGACGTCCGCCGTGTCGACGAGGTTGCCGCCGGCCTCTGTAAAGGCGTCCATAATGTCGAAAGAGGTTTCTTCGTCCGCCGTCCAGCCGAACTGCATGGTGCCGAGGGCGAGGGGGAAGGTTTGCAGGCCGCTGTTGCCGAGGTTGCGGTAGGTCATTTGGAGAGTATAACTTTCGAGAAGATTGGTTTGTAGGTGCCACGCCGTTTGGTTCGGGTGTTTGCCGCTCGAGCTTGTCATGGTAGAAAAAGAGGATGGCAAGGAAAAAGCAGGCTGAGTTTGTGCAGTGGTTCGGGCCACTTTTAGACGCCCTAAAGGCCTTGGGCGATTCGGGCAAGCCCCGTGAAGTTTCTGCAAAGATTGCGGAAACCCACAAACTGAGTAATAAAAAACTGGACGAGACGCTTAAATCAGGCAACAACCGTTTTCACAACCAAGTTGCTTGGGCAAGACAATACTTAGTTTGGGAGGGGCTTGTTGACTCGTCCAAGTACGGTACTTGGAAATTGACTGAGAAAGGCAAACGTACTCAGCTCAGCAGCGATGAAGCAAGAGAGATATTTCTAAAGTGGGTGGAGATTCATCGCAAAACAAGAGAGGCAAAAGCGAACAGCGAGATTGTTCAAGAACAGGAACAAGAAACGCCCGAACGTTTTGAAAGAGAGGCTGCCCCCGGGCTTCTTGAAGTTTTACAAAACCTGACACCTTCCGGGTTTGAGCGTGTCTGTCAAGAGTTGTTGAGAGAGCACGGGTCTGAAAACGTTCAGGTGACAGGTAAATCTCATGACGGTGGGATTGACGGCTACGGCACTTTAGAACTCAATCCCTTTGTGAGTTTTAAAGTTTTGTTTCAGTGTAAACGGTACAAAGGTTCGGTTTCCAGAGCACAGGTCGGAGATTTCAGAAATGCCATGATTGGGCGCGCTGAGAAAGGCATTATTCTTACTACAGGCTCGTTCACCGTTGAAGCTATAAAAGAGGCAAGCAGAGAGGGCGCACCTCAAATAGGGCTTATAGACGGCTCAAAACTCGTTGAAATGTTTGAAAAAGTTGAGCTGGGTGTTTACCCAAAAGTTGTATACGAGCTTGACATAAGCTACTTCGGTAAATTTATGAGTGATTGAAGTTTGCTACTCATGAACGATCTCTCGAGTCACCTGGTCGGCCGTGAGGTCAGTCACGACGCTCAAGTACCCACAAATGGCAGCTTCGATGTGCTCGAGCGCTTCTCACCCTAAATCTTTGTGAGCCAAATTTTTATTACATCCCGCTTTTTGAACCTGAAAACGATTTTGTCGACGGCGTCGACCGCGGTGCCGTCCCACGGGTGGGCGTGCGTCAGGTCGAGCACGACGGCGTCCAGGTGTTCGGCAAAGCGTCAGGTTTGGGTGGATAGGTTATTTTCCCCTCGTACAGCGCCCGCCCCACGATGACCCCGTTCAAACCGAGGCGTCGGTAGAGCGCTAAATCCTCGTCGCTGGCGACGCCGCCCCCGGCCATCAGCGTGTGCGGAAAAGTGTCGCGCATCCTCGCGACCGGCTCGGCGTCGACCCCGCGCAAGGTGCCGTCACGGCTGACGTCGGTGTAGATGACTTGGGTGACGCCCTGCGCGGCCACCCGGGCGGCGAGGGTGGTCGCGGCGACGTCGGAGGTTTCGGCCCAGCCCCTGACCGCGACGCGGCCGTCTCGAGCGTCGATGGACACGACGACGCGTTCGCTCGAGACCTTTTCTAAAAGCGCGTCCAGCGTTGCGGGCGCGCTCACGGCGAGCGTGCCCAGCACGACGCGGTCGACGTGCTCGAGCCAGGCCAAGGCTTTTTCCAAACTGCGAACGCCGCCGCCCAGCTCGAGCCGGGCGTCTACCGTTCTCGCAATCTCTTCGACGACGCCGCGGTTGTCCCCGCGGCCGAGGGCGGCGTCCAAGTCGACGAGGTGCAGCCGCTGCGCCCCCAACCCCGCCCAGTGCCGGGCCGCCTCGACGGGACTCTCGAAGTACACGGTGGCGCGTGTGGGGTCGCCTTCGTAAAGCCGCACCGCCTTGCCGTTCTGAATGTCGACGCAGGGGATGATTTCGAACGAACGGGTTGCAGACGAGCCGGTTTCAAGCATAGCGGCGAGTATAGCGTGGAAAAGCGTTTTTCGTTTTTAGCCGTTCGTCGTTCGCAAAACCAAAAACGAACGACGAACAACCTCTTTTCCTCACGCCACCAGGCGAAACGCCTCGGGGAAGGCGAGTCTCATGCGGTCGCGTTGCGTTTCGGGGTGATAAGCGACCGAGGTGTAACCGGCACGCTCGAGGCCGACCAGCACCTCCTCGGCAACTTCCTGGTCGATACCCAAGCGCGAGCCGATAAAACCCAGCATCCGTGCGCGCGGCTCGTCCGACTCGCCCATGTAACCGTCGTAGTTTTCGTCGATTTGCGTCATCAGGTCGCGCAGCGGCACCGACTCGGAGGTGAACATCCAGCGGGCGCTCGCGCCGGGCAAGTGGTGGGCGTGGCCCGCCTCGCTCAGACTTTCGGCGGCCTGAACCGCGTCGTGGTGGCTCATGCCGCCGCGGTTCATAAACTCGGTGACGAGCTGTTCGCGCTCGCCGGGTAAGCCGTGCGGGTAGTGCGAAAGCAACTCGCGCGCCAGCTCACGCGGGTCGTGGGACGACGAACCGTCCAGGTTGGAATCGGGCATTTCGGGGACGCTCATAAAAACCTCCTGTAACAGCTTTGTTTAGAGTTAGTTTACTAAACTCGGGGGGAGGCGAAGAGAGTACCGAGTACCGAGTGAAAAGTACCGAGTCCGACTGAACGTCCTTTTGGGTTTTCCCCGGAAGATTCGCACCTTTTCGGCCCACGCTTTGTGGCACAATGCGGTAAAGCGCCGTTTTCGCGGCCAAGACAGAATCGAGAAACCGAGGTTCGACCCTATGGCCTTTCCCCCTCCCTTTTACCGCTGGCGTCCGCACCCCTGGCACGGGCTCGAGGTCGGTCCCGACGCGCCGCACCTGGTTCACGCCTACATCGAAATCACCCCGTTCGACACGGTGAAGTACGAAATCGACAAAAAAACCGGCTACATGCGCGTGGACCGCCCGCAGCGCACCTCGTCGCACCCGCCGACGCTCTACGGCTTCATTCCGCGCACCTTTTGCGGCCACCGGGTCGGCTCGCTGTCCCCGCAAGCTCAGCGCGGCGACGGCGACCCGATGGATATCTGCGTCCTCACCGAGCGCCACGTGACCAAGGCCGAAGTGATCCTGAACGCCCGCGTCGTGGGGGGCCTGCAAATGGTCGACTTCGACGAGGCCGACGACAAGATTATCGCGGTACTGTCCAACGACGACGTGTACGACACCATCAACGACATCACCGACCTGCCCAAAGTGCTGGTCGAGCGTTTGCGGCACTACTTTTTAACCTACAAGCTCGTGCCGGGCAAGGAAAGCCGGGTGTCCATCGACGAGGTTTACGGCCGCGAGCAGGCTGAAGCCGTGATTCAGGCGTCGGTGGACGACTACATCGACGAGTTCGGCGGCTAGGAAACGCTTCTCGGTAGTTTTTGAAATCGTAGTTTACGCCCTTTCCGCGGCCTCGAGCTTTTGCTGTACTGGCGGCGAGGGGGCAAACATGGCGAACGACGACAACCCAATCAAGCCGCAAATCGAGGTGCAGAAACACCTCAAGGGGATGAGTTACCCAGCTTCCATGAATGACCTCGTCGAGCACGCGCGGGGGCAGGGCGCGCCCGAGGAGGTTCTAAATCTCCTCGAGGACCTGCCTGACCGAAACTACACCAGCCCTGCCGAGGTCACCCAAGCGGTGAGCCAGTGACGGTACGGAGCGTGCCCGGTGCGCGGAGAAGCGGCACCTGAGTCGGCCTCGACGTGGCGGCGCTTCTCGGGGTAGAGCTGGGAGCACTCGACGCGACTTCGATTAAGTTTTCGAAAGGGAGGCCAAAGGAGCGTTATGGGCGATTCAGCCGCCGCAGGTCGCCTCACCGCCTGCCCTGGGACGGTGCGGGAAGCAGGTGCGCCCGGCCTGCACCCGCTCGAGTCCGGTGCGAGCCTCTACGTCCCGGCGAGCTATTCAGCGGACCGTCCCGCACCGCTCGTCGTATCGCTCCACGGCGCGGGCGGCGACGCCCAGCACGGTCTGGCGCTGCTTCGGGACTCGGCCGACGAAACGGGTTTCCTCCTGCTCGCGCCGAGTGCGCAAGGGCGGACCTGGGACGTGATTCTGGAGGGTTACGGCCCCGACGTGGCGCGCCTCGACCGGGCGCTCGAGCAGACCTTTTCTCAGTACGCTGTAGACCCGGAACGCCTCGCCGTCGCCGGCTTTTCCGACGGCGCTTCGTACGCGCTCTCGCTCGGAATTATGAACGGCGACCTGTTCAGCCACGTGCTCGCCTTTTCGCCCGGCTTTATGGCACCCAACGCGCAGCAAGGCAGGCCGCGCTTTTTCGTCTCGCACGGCACGCGCGACACGGTGCTGCCCGTCGCGCGTTGCAGCCGCAAAGTCGTCCCGCAGCTCGAGCGCGCGGGCTACGAAGTGCGCTACCAAGAATTCGACGGCGGCCACACCGTCCCCGAGGAGATTCGCCGCGCGGCGGTGGCCTGGTTTTTGGCCTGACCGTCTTCGCCCGTGGGGCAGGATTTCAGGTCGCCGCGCCCGAAGCCTGCTCGCCGTGGTATTCACGGGGCTCGAGCAACGCCTCGAGCCGAGCGTCGAGCACCGCTTCACCCTCGACGGGTGTGGTACGGGAGGGCATGTGGGCGCGTCCGGCGGCAGGGGCTCCGGCGCGCACGAGTTCCGCAAAGGCACCCCGCAGCGGCGTCTCGAGCCGGTCTTCCACGCTCGGCCGGAGGTGGTAAAGACCCGCCGGGCACACGTGGCCGACGAGGCGGCTGAGGGCCGAGTTCCAGTCGATGTGGTCGAAGAACGGCCACCAGGTGTAGCCGATGAGGGGCACGCCGGCGAGGCGCGCCCTGGCGCATTCCGAGGTGCTCCACTCGAGCCACTCGGGCCGCAGCGTTTCGGCGCTCGTTTCGGCGATGAACAGTGGCTTGCCGTAGCGCGCGTGGTAGGTCTTGGCTATCGCGGCTATCCCGGCCGGCTCGGGGTCGGGCCGGGCGACGAACAGCTCGTGCTGGCCCCACTCGTGCGGGAGGCGCGGCGCGCTGCGCAGTTCGATGCGGCGCTCGCTGCCTGGGTAGTAGTCCATGCCTATAACGTCGACGGGGGTGGGGTCGAGCGCGTAGTGTTCGAGGGCGGCGCTGCAAAAGCCGGCGGCGCTGAGCAGTTCGTAGCTCTCGCTGCCGGGGCCGGCCAAGCCGTGGAGAATATCGAAGGCGCTGTAGCGCTCGAGGGTGAGCAGCCGGGCCTCGCCGCAAAGCTCCGGCGAGCCGGCCGTGATGCGGTCCACCCCGTCGTTCTGCCAGATTTCGGCCGCCGGGTTGGCCGTTCGCACGGCTTTGATAGAACGGCGCAAACCGTCCACGATGGGCGCGAGCGAGCGGGCGAAACCCGCCCGCCCGGTCTCGAAGGGCGGCCAAATGCCGATGCCGCCCCGAAAAACGGCGGTGATGTAGGGTTCGTTGAAGGGGGTCAGCTTGTTCACCACGCCCCGGTAGCGCGTGGCAAAGGCACCGGCGTAAGCGGCCACCGCCTCCGGGTAGTCGGGGTCGCGCAAACCGAGGGCGAGCCAGGCCGGCGCGCCGAAATGCACGAGGTCCCAGACGGGCTCGAGCCCGATGCGCGTCAGGTGCTCGACCGCCGCGTCCGACCACGACCAGTCGAAGCGGCCGGGAGCGGGGTTGAGGTCCGCCCAGGGAAGACCGTAGCGAAGGTGGGTAATCCCGAGGGCGCGGGCGAGGTCCAAGTCCTCGCGCCAGCGTTTGCGGTGGCCGGTCCAGCCGAGTTCGTCCACGTTCAGGTCGGGCATGTGGGCGTTTTCGATGCCGACCGCCCACATGAAGGGGGTGTCCAGGGTGTAGTGAGTCAAGGGAAACGCCTGCCGTTTCTTTGCTGGGTCCTTTAGGGACTCGGGGGCGGGGTCGGAACGGCCTAGCGGACCTGCCGACTGCGAGTTTCGACCACGAACTCTCACTCGTCCCCCATCACGCACGCTGCACAAGATGAACGGCTTAGAGGCTGATCAGCGACTTTGCTCTTGCTTGGCTCCAGTGTAGGCCACCTCTCGGTGCGGGGCGGGGAACGGCTCACAGCGGCTTCTTCATGCCTTTTTAATGTCACCTTTAATGTCACCTTTCCGCCGCGAAGACGGGCGCTTTCGAAAAGCCTCACGCGTTACACTGGGCACACGCGGCAGGCCGCCGGAACGTGTCGTGGTTCGGTGTGTCGCTTTTCAGTGGCAAAGCGCAAGGACTCGGTGTGAGCATGTCGAAGGTTTGGTTTTGGTCGATAAATGGTGAGCATCAACAGGGTTCAGCCTCTCGCTGGAGTTACAAACTCGAGCCCACCCCCCAAAGCGTGAGCGCGAGAACGAACCCACCCCCGGCTTTGCCTTTAGACTCGAGGCAAACTCTCAAAGGGGGATTTTCGTGTTATCAGTCCAGGAAAAATTCGACAAGGCCGACGCGGACAAGCCGACTTACCTCGTCACCCTGACCGTCAACGGCCAACCGCACACCGTGGCCGTTGAGCCGCGCCGCGTGCTGCTCGACGCGCTGCGCCACGACCTCGGCTTGACCGGCACCAAAAAGGTCTGCGCGATGGGCGACTGCGGCGCGTGTACGGTGCTGCTCGACGGCGAAGCGGTCTATTCGTGCCTCGTCCTCGGCGTCGAGTGCGAGGGCCGCGAGGTTCGAACCATCGAAGGGTTGGCCGACGGCGACGACCTCGACCCCATCCAGGAAGCGTTCATCGAAGCCGACGCCTACCAGTGCGGCTTTTGCACCTCGGGGCAGATTATGAGCTTGAAGGCCCTGTTCAACGAGACGGCCACGCCCATTGAAGCGCAAATCCTGCGCGCGGTGAGCGGCAACCTGTGCCGCTGCGGAGCGTACCGGAATATTCTAGAGGCGGGCAAGCTGGCGGCGAAAGGAAAAGGAGCGGGCCATGCCGATTGAGTCCCTGGAGATAAAGCGCAAGGAAAAGAAACAAGAGGGCGAGAAGAAAGCCAGTCTCACCGTGCCGCAGCAAAACGTCCTGGCCGACTGGCCCAAAGACGCCGACTTCGACGTGGTTACCAAACCTCATCCGCGGCTCGAGGGCCGCGAAAAAGTCACGGGCCGCGCCCGCTACACCTACGACGTGCGCTTGCCGGGCCAGCTCGTCGCGGGCGTGCTGCGCAGTCCATATCCGCACGCGAAGGTGCTCAGGGTAGACACTTCGGCGGCGGAGGCGCTGGGGGGCGTCCACGCGGTGTTGTCGAAAAACGATGACCTCGGGATTACCTGGTATCAGGAGAAGACGCCTCTCTTCAGCGACACGGTCCGTTTCGTCGGCGACGAGGTCGCGGCGGTCGCGGCCGAGTCGGAGGAAACCCTCGAGGACGCCCTGCGCGCCATCCGGGTCGAGTACGAGGTTTTACCGTTCGTCGTCGACATGACCCAGGCTCTGGAGCAGGACGCGCCCAAAATTCATGAAGACGGCAACCGCGTGGACGAGCCCGAAACCTACGAGCGGGGTGACTTCGAGGCGGGTCTACGCAAGGCTGACGTGGTCGTGGACGAGGTCTTCACCACCCAAACCGCGCTCCACAACGCGCTCGAGCCCCACGGCACGGTCGCCTGGTGGCAGGGGGACGAACTCACTGTCTACGATTCGACCCAAGGCGTCTTCGCGGTGCGCAAAGACCTGTCGGAGGCTTTGGGCCTGCCCCTGAACCGCGTCCGCGTTATCAAACAGCACATGGGCGGCGGTTTCGGCGCGAAGCAGGTCGCCTGGAAACAAGCCGTGTTCGCCGCGCTGCTGTCCAAAAAAACGAACCGCCCGGTGCAACTCATGCTCGACCGTGAGGGCGAGAACTTAGCGACCGGCAACCGCAACCCGACGCACCAGCGCGTGCGTTTAGGAGCCAAAAAGGACGGGACGCTCACCGCCGTTGGGGTTGAGGCGAAAATGGCGGTCGGCGCTTACAGCACCGCGGGCGAGGGCAGCGATGTGGCCTCGTTGTACCAGCACCTCTACAAATGTGACAACGTGCGCACCGAGCAGGTGCGGGCCTACACCAACACCGGCCCGGCTGTCGCCTTTCGCGCTCCCGGTTACGCCGAGGCCGCCTTCGCCCTCGAGAGCGCCGTAGACCAGCTCGCTCGAGAACTCGGAATGGACCCCTTAAAGCTGCGCCGTAAAAACTACGCCGAACGCGACCAGAAAAAAGACTTGCCCTATTCCTCCCCCGAAGGCTTGCGCGCCTGCTACGACCGGGCGGACGAAGTTTTCGGCTGGACCTCTTATCAAAAGCCGCCCGCGAACGGTCCCAAACGGCGCGGCGTCGGCATCGCCGCGCACGAGTGGATGGCGGGCAAGGGCAACCCGCCGGCCTACGCTTTCGTGAAGCTGAACGCCGACGGCAGCGCCGACGTGGTCACCGGCACCCAGGACATCGGCACGGGCAGCCGCACCGTGCTCGCGCAAGTCGCCGCCGAGGCGCTGGGTTTGGGATTAGAGGACGTCCGGCTCCACCTGGGCGACACCGCTAACGGCCCCTACTCGCCGACGAGCGCGGGCAGCGCCACGCTGCCGACCCTCGGCCCCGCCGTGCGCGCCGCCGCCGAGGACGCGCGGGAACAACTTCTCGTGGCGGCGGCGAGTTGGCTCGAGACCGAGGCTGACTGCCTGTTCGTCAAAAACGGCGACATTTTTTATGAGGGCAACACCGACCCGTCTTGCAGAGTTGCCGAAGTTACCAAGCACCTCGCGCCGCACATGATTCAGGGCCACGGCGCGCGCCATGCCAACCCCGACGACGTGTCGATTCACACCTTCAGCGTGCAGTGCGCCGAGGTCGAAGTCGATACCGACACGGGCGAGGTGACGCTGCTCCGCATCGTGTCCGCGCCCGACTGTGGGCGCGTCGTCAACCCGAAGCTCGCGCGCAGCCAGGTTATCGGCGGCGTGACCCAGGGCGTCGGCTACGCGCTGACCGAGGAGCGCGTCGTTGACGAGCATTTGGGCGTCGTCTTGAACGCCGACTTGGAAGAGTACAAAATCCCCACCGTCGCCGACGTGCCACCCATCGAGCACGCCGAAGTGAACCTGCCCGACCTGAACGCCAACCCGACCGGGGCCAAGGGCCTAGGCGAGCCGCCCATCATCCCGGCCGCGCCGGCCATCGCCAACGCCGTTTACGACGCCGTCGGCCTGCGCCTGCGCGACTTACCGCTGTCGCGCCGCTCTATCGTTCGGGCTTTAGCCGCTCGAGACGCCAACGCCGAGGAAGCCCGATGAGACCTTTCGACTACGCAACGTCTGACAGTGCCACAAGCATCGTCGCCGAACTGGGTGCCGCCACCCGCCCTTACGCGGGCGGCACCGACTTACTCACGCGGATGAAGCTCGACATCACCACGCCCGCACGCCTCATCGACATCAAAACGGCTGATTTGCCGCAAGGCATCACGGAGACGGACGCCGGTTTGAGCATGGGCACGCTGACCACGCTGACCGAAATAGAGACGAGCGCGCTGTTGCAACAAAAATACCCGCTGCTGTCCGAGGCCGCCGCCCAAGCGGCGACGCCGCAACTGCGCAACCGCGCGACGCTCGGCGGGAACCTGCTACAGCGGCCGCGCTGCTGGTATTACCGCAACCCGGCGGTCAGTTGTTGGCTCAAGGGCGGCGAAAGTTGCCCGGCCAAAGACGGCCGCAACGAGCACCACGCGCTCTTCAGCGACTCCCCTTGCGTCGCGGTCCACCCGTCGGACTTGGCTTCGTGCCTCACGGCTTTGAACGCTACGATGACGTTGCAGGGGTCGGACGGTGAAAGAACTCTTCCCATGACCGAGTTTTACGCACTCCCCGAGGACGGTCGGCGGCAGGAGACCGTCATCAAGGACGACGAACTCATCCTCTCCGTTGATGTTCCAGCTTTAGGCACGGGTTCACGCAGCACCTACTTAAAAGCGATGGACCGCAAAGTTTGGGCCTTCGCGCTCGTCGGCCTGGCGGCGGTGCTGCGCGTCGACGCTGGAGAAATCGTGGACGCACGCCTCTGTCTCAGCGGCGTGGCCCCGGTTCCGTGGCGCTTGACGGAAGCCGAAAAAACGCTCCAGGGTCAAAAACCGAGTGAAGAGGGGTTCGCTCGAGCCGCCGAAACAGCCTTGGCGGGGGCGGAGCCGCTCGAGCACAACGCCTACAAAATCCCGCTCGCCAAAAGCTTGATACGGCGGGCGCTGGCGAACTTAGCGGGGTAAAAAAGCCGTTTCGAGGGTCGAGGGCGTTATAGTTTGTTTCATGTCCTCGGCCCTGCCCCCTAAAGAGCCGCCCGTCTCCCGTTGGACGGTTTTGTCAATAGAAGAGGTCGTTCAGCTCCTCGAAGTAGACCCAAATACTCGAGGGCCGAAAATCCTAGCGATAGATGGACGCAGCGGCAGCGGTAAGTCCAGCCTGGCAAGCGTTCTGCAGCGGGCCATCCCTCATTCCGCGGTCGTTCACCTTGACGACGTGCCCTCGAGCGGCAGCTGGCGCGGCGGCGAGGCGCAGAAAACGATTCTTACCGACCCGCTGCCCGAAGGGTGTTCGTACTTCGACTGGACGGAGCGCCTGCTGGAGAACATCGTGCTACCTTATCGGGCCGGACAGCCCGTTCACTACCGACCCGAAGCCTGGGACGATTGGCGTCGACCCGAAGGTGCGATTGAAGTACCGACAAACTGCTCGACCTTGATTGTGGAGGGTGTGGGCGCAGGCAGGCGCGAACTCACCCACGTGATTGACGTGAGCATTTGGATTCAAGCGGACTTCGAAGAGGCTAAGCGGCGGGGCATCGTGCGTGACGGCGGCGGGGCAGAAGACGAGGCGTTTTGGAATAAGTTTGAAGCCCAAGAGGTACCTTTTCTGGCTGAGCAGGCACCCTGGGAGAGAGCAACGCTCGTCGTTGCCGGGACACCCGAACTCGCGTACGACCCGGCCTCACAGCTTGTCGTGGCAAAGCTTGACCACAAGTAGGGGTAAAACCGCCGAGGGCGTTTGCGAACGAGCCTCAAGCCGAGTTTGAGCCGTAACCCTCTTCTTTGTCTTCTTTTTCGTTCTCTTTCACCCGTTTAGGTGTCAGGAAGCCCTCGTTCGTTTCGTCCTGGTTGACCTCGTCGATTTCGTCGGTCTGGTTGTTGGTGGTCGCGTCGCCGCGTTTCTGGTTGGACATGGTCTCAACTCCTTTGAAGTGCGGCTTTTAGCTTCGCAGGTTTGCACCCGTCTGACTAGAGGCGGACGTACTCTTTCGGTTGCGAAGCGGCTCGAGCCTCGCAACGTCACGCTGCCGAACGTTTAGGGTACACAGCTCCTAAGAAGTTGTTACATTGAAGCCATGCCCAGCACCAAACTCAGCACCGGGGTAGACCTCCACTACAAGCTGCGCGGCGCGGGGGAGACCCTCGTCTTCGTCAACGGCCTCACGATGGACACGACTTCGTGGCGGCCGCTCATGGAGCACTTTCCCGACTACAGGACGCTGCGCTACGACTGCCGCGGTCAGGGCGAGTCGGGCAAACCCGTCGGGCCTTACGCACCGACCACGCACCGGGACGACCTCGTCGCCCTCCTCGACGCGCTCGACATCCAATATTTTCACCTCGTGGGCCTCAGCAACGGCGGCCTCGTGTCGATGCTGACGGCGGGGCGGCTCGCTGAGGCAAACCGTGTCAAAAGCGTGACCACCATCGACTCGCTCCTCGGCGTTGACGAAATGCTGCGGACCATTCTGCGCTCCTGGAAGGCGGCGCTGAACGCGGGCGGCTCGGGCCTGCGTTTCGACGTGGCGACGCCGTGGGTATGGGGACACAGTTTTTTGAACGCGCACCTGGACGAGGTGCTGGCGTTTCGTGAACGTGCGGCGGCGGTTCCCCCGGAGGTCGTCGGCTACCTCATTGACGGGGCTGAGGGCTTCGGTCACGGCGGGGAAGCGCTCAAAGCGTACGACGGCCCGCTCCTCGCCATTGTCGGCGAGGAAGACCTGCTCACCCCACCGCGCTACAGCCGCGAAATCACCGAGACCGCGCGGCGGGGGCGTCTTGAGGTGTTGAGGCGCGCCGGGCACGCCGCGCCGGTCGAGCGCCCGGCGGCGGTGGCGGAAGTGTTGCGGGAGTTTCTCGAGCATGAAGTTTGAAACAGTTTCCGTCGACGGCGTAACCCTCGCCTACGCCGAAGCGGGCGAAGGCCAACCCGTCGTCTGCGTCCACGGCAACTTCGCCTCGAAGCGCTGGTTCACGCCGCAACTGCTCGAGCCGCCAGCGGGCGCGCGCGTGCTGGCCCTCGACCTGCCGAACTTCGGCGACTCGGACGCGCTGTCGGAGGACATTTCCACCGAGGCTTATGCACGGTGGCTCGAGCGGTTTATAGATGCGCTCGGCTTAGACCATGTCTACCTCGTCGGCCACAGCTTGGGCGGCGCGGTCGTGCAAACGGCGGCGGCGCGGCAGCCCGAGCGGTACAAAGGTCTCGTCCTCATCAACGCCGCGCCGCCGGACGGCCTCAAGACGCCCGAACAGCATTATCCTTACCTCGAGCTGTTCAAGACGAACCGCGACCTGCTCGCCCAAAGCCTGAGCGCCGTCATGCCGACGATTCAGCTCGACTACTTCGACGACCTCGTCAATGACGCTTGGAAGATGAACCGCGCCGCTTTTACCGAGAACGCTCGAGCCCTCGACAACTACGACGTGACGGAAGCTTTAGGCGAGGTGACTGCGCCCGCCCTTGTCCTGCGCGGCGAGCGCGACAGCCTCATCAGCGAAGAGATGGCGCGGCGCACGGCGGCGGCTTTTACAAACTCGCGGCTCGAGCTGTGGGACGTGGGCCACTCGCCGCAGCTCGAGGTCCCCGAGCGGTTCAACGCGCTTTTGGGCCAGGTTTTGAGCGAACGATGAAGGACAGCCGGCAAAAAAACACGGTAAAGTTGACACGGACAAAAATAGGAGGAACTATGAAAAGACTACTCGTTCTTTTGGCGGCGCTTTCGCTTACCCTCGCCTTCGCACAGCCGGTCACAATCGGCATCTTGAGCCCCCTGACGGGCGGCGCTGCCGGAACCGGCCAGGCGCAGAAAAACGGCTTCGAGCTGGCGCTGCAAGAAATCAACGACGCAGGCGGCGTGCTTGGGGAGCCGCTGCAAATCATCATCGAAGACACCCAGGCCAACGCGGAAACGGCGCTCGCCGCTTTCGAAAAACTCATGACCGAGGACGAAGTCGAGTTCGTCGGCGGCGGCTTCTCGTCGGGCGTCACCTTGGCCCTGGCCGAGTCGATGAAGACGTTTCAGCCCGTTGTCACCTGGATAGGCGGCGCGGTCTCGGGCGTCGGCATCGAGGGTTTCGACGGCATCGAAGAGGTTTTGGGGAGTGAGCCCTGGTTTTTCCACATCCACCCCTGGGACTACCAGAACACCGAGGCGGCGACCGGCTTCGTCACCTCGACCGGCGCTGAGAGCGTGGCCCTCATCCACGAGGACTCGGCCTTCGGCGGTCCGGGCTCGGAAGGGGCGCAGGCGCTGCTCGAGGACTCGGGTGCAACCGTTTTACTCAACGAAGCTTTCAAATCCACCCTGCTCGGCGGCACCGGCGACTTCCGCGCGACGCTCAGCAAAGCGGCCGCCACGAACCCCGACCTGCTTTACTGGATAGGCTACGACAGCGACGTGCTGCCGATGACGAGCCAAATCCGCGAGCTGAACTTTGCGCCCAACTACATCTTCGGCACCCCGCCGGGCTGGCCGAGCGACTTCGGCGGCGCGTCCGAGGCCGAGTGTGTGGCGGGACTCATCGGCTTTTTGCCGAACCTGCCCACCCCTGAAGCCAAAGCCTTTAGTGATGCTTACGAAGAGATGCACGGCACCGCGCCGGACAACTACTTCGCCGCGCTTGCCTACGCGCAACTGTGGGCCTACGCTGACGCTATCAACGCCGCAGGCACGACCGACCAGGCGGCGGTGATTGAGGCACTCGAGGCCCTCACCTTCAAGAGCCCGATGGGCGAGTGGTCGTTCGGCCCTTCGGAAATCACCCAACACCAGGGCTTCGGCACGGACATGTGGCTCGTCTTTCAGTACCAAGACGGCGCTCGAGAAATCGTCTATCCCGAAAGCAAAGCGACCGCGGCGTTGCGTAGCTGCCGGTAACGTCTCGCGGGGGCGGGTTTGAAACCCGCCCCTACCCGATATGGACCTATCTCTTTTAGCGCAGGGCGTCGTGTCCGGCGTGCTGGCCTCGGGGCTTTACGCCCTCGTCTCGGTCGGGCTGGCACTCTCGATTGGCGTCATCGGCATCGTGAACTTTGCCCACGGCGAGTTTTTTATGGTGGGCGCGTTTTTGGCGTATCAGCTTTACTTGACTTTCGGCTTCGACCCGGTGTTGTCGCTGCTGTTCGTCGCGCCCGCGCTGTTCGTTCTGGGCGCACTGATTTACCGCAGCACGATTCACTACGTCCTCAAAGCGCCCGAACTCAACCAGATGCTGCTGACGTTTGGCATCGGGATTATTTTGCAAAATTTGGCGCTGCTCGTGTGGGGCGGCGACCCGCGGAGCATCAGCAACGTGCCCTACCGCTCCATCGGTTACCAAATTGCCGGGGTCAGCGTCGGACTGGTGCCACTGGCGAGTTTTCTGATTTCGCTTCTACTCGTCGTGCTGCTCTACGTCGCGCTGGTGCGCACGCCCCTGGGCCGGGCGATGCGGGCGGTGGCGCAAAACCGTGTTGGGGCGAGCCTGGTGGGTCTGGAAGTTGACCGTATCTACCTCGTCGCCTTTGCGCTGTCGGCGCTGCTGGCGGGCATCGGCGGGGTGATGATTGCGGTCATCCAGTCGCCCACGCCGACGGTCGGCTTCGCGTTTACGCTCAAGGCGTTCGCCATCGTGGTGCTCGCCGGACTGGGCAACATCCGCGGGATTTTATGGGCCTCGCTGCTCGTGGCGCTGAGTGAATCGCTCGTCGCCACGCTCGTTCCGAACGGCGACACGCTGCGCAACGCGGTCTTTTTCGCCATCATCTTCGTCGCGCTTATAGCTCGCGGTCGGCGGCTGGCGTGAGGCGCGTTCCTTACGATTTTATTTTAACCGCCGTCCTCGCGGTGGCACTCTTTTTCTTGCCCGACGCCCTCAAGGCGCTCTACGGCAAGGCGGCGGTAAGTTACTTGTCGCTTCTTACAAACGCGCTGAGTTTGGCGGTGCTGGCGCTGTCCTGGGATATTTTGGCGCGCACCGGGCAGTTGTCCCTGGCGCACGCGGCTTTTTTCGGGGCGGGGGCGTATACGACGGCGATTTTTGCCAAGCTCGGCGGGCCGCTGTGGCTCGGGCTTCCTCTCGGCGGTGTGGTCGCCGCGCTGCTGGCACTGCTTTTGGGTTCGGTCACGTTGCGGCTGCGCGGCATTTATTTCGCCATCGCCACGCTCGCCTTTGCCGAAGTGCTCAAGGCCGTGGTGCAAGAGTTGCCCACGCAAGTCGCGGGCGGCTCGGCGGGCTTGAACGTCGCGCCATTGTTCCGACCCCAATTCGTTGCCGGGGAGATGGAGCGCTGGGAAATCGCCTTTTTGCGCAACGAGGGCTATTTTTGGGTTTACGGGGCTTTGCTTGTGCTGAGCTTGCTGGTGAGCGTCGTCGTGCAGCGCTCACGTCTCAAACCCGCCTTTACCGCTATTCGCACCAACGAGGAGGTCGCGGCGGTGATGGGGGTAAAGGCGCCGCGGTACAAACTGCTGGCGTTCGCGCTCTCGAGCTTCCTCGTCGGACTCCTCGGCGCGGTCGCCGCGCACCGCTTCGGCTCGGTATTGCCGGACGAGACCTTCGGCGTCGGCACCACCGTGCTCGCCCTGGTCACGCCGATTTTCGGCGGGCTGTACACCACCCTCGGCCCGGTCCTGGGCGCGCTCGGCCTGGCGAGCGTCGAAGAACTGCTGCGCCGCACCTTCAGCGAAGGTTACCTTATCGGCTACGGCATCGTGCTGGTGCTGTCGATTTTGTTCATGCCGCGGGGGATTGTGGGGCTGTTCGCAGGCTTACGGCGGCGCACTTCGAGGCAACCTCCGGCGGTAGGGGAGACGACGTGAGCCTCTTAAAAATCTACAACCTCGGCAAACGCTTCGGCGGCCTGGCGGCGGTGAGCGACCTCAGTTTTGAGGTTGAAGAAGGAGAGATTTACGCCATCATCGGGCCGAACGGGGCGGGCAAGACGACCACGCTCAACCTCGTTTCGGGTCTGCTCGAGCCCACTTCCGGCACTCTCGAACTCGCCGGACGCGACATCACGAACCTGAGCCCCGCCGAGCGCTGTCACTTAGGGCTGGGGCGCGCCTTTCAAGTCGTCCAGCCGTTTCCCGAGATGAGCGTTCACGACAACGTGCTCGTCGGCGCGTTGTTCGGCAAACCCGGCACGAGCGAAAAAGTGGGGCGCAGACTGACTGAAGAAGCCCTCGAGCAGACCGGCCTGCTCCGCATCAAAGACACGCCCGCCGACGACCTCACCCTGTTGCAAGAAAAGCGCTTGGAAATTGCTCGAGCCCTCGCCACGCAACCCAAAGTCCTCCTCTTAGACGAAGTCATGGCGGGCTTGCGGCCGGGCGAAGCGCGGGAAGCGGTCGAACTCGTCAAAGGGGTACGCGACCGCGGCGTGACGGTCGTGTTTATCGAGCACGTGATGCCGGTCGTGCGCGACCTAGCCGACCGGGTGCTGGTCATGGACTACGGCAAAAAAATCGCCGAGGGGTCGTATCAAGACGTGACGAGCGACCCGCAAGTCGTCGAGGCCTACCTGGGCGCGGAGGACGCGGCGTGAGGGCTTTGGAAGTCGTCAATCTATCCGCGGGCTACGGCAAAATCCAGGTGCTGTGGGACGTGAGTTTTCACGTCGAAGAAGGCGAGTTCGTCACCGTCATCGGCGCGAACGGGGCCGGTAAAACGACGCTGCTGCGCACCGTGTCGGGGCTTATTGCGGCTCGAGGCGGTGAGGTCAAAGCCTTCGGTCAATCTTTGAAAAACCTCAGCGCCGCCAAAATCGTGCGGGCGGGCGTCGGGCACGTGCCGGAGGGACGGCAGCTTTTTTCGCTGATGACGGTACTCGAGAATCTCGAGAGCGGTGCCGATTATTTGCCCGCCGCAAAAAAAGAGGCGAAGAAGACGAAATGCTTTGTTTACGACCTGTTCCCCCGCCTGGCCGAACGCGAACACCAACTTGCCGGGACGCTCTCGGGTGGCGAACGGCAGATGGTCGCCATCGGGCGGGCCTTGATGAGCAAGCCGCGCCTCCTCCTCGTCGACGAGCCCAGCCTCGGCCTCAGTCCGGCGCTCGCCAAGGCGGTTTTTGGGGCGCTGCGTGACATCAACGTGCAAGGCGTGACGATTGTACTCGTTGAGCAGAACGTGCAGCAGTCTTTAAGGCTGGCGGGGCGGGCTTACGTGCTCGAGAACGGTGACGTTAAAAAAGAAGGCTCCGGCGAAACCCTGCTCCACGACCCGGAGGTGCGGGCAGCTTACTTGTCTTTGTAGCCGTCAACGTCACGCAAAAAGGAACGCCACCCATCTTCTTTCCGGTTAATTCCCAAAGAATTAACCCGAGCGTAGCGAGAAGAAACAAGTACGGACTCCGATAAGGAAGCGAAAAACTCCTTCTAGGTTTATTAGCTGTATTATCGGAATCCGTATTAGCTGTCGCAACCGCCGCGCTCGGCGTCACCAGCACACTTCTTCCACCGAGGTTTTTTAGCCTTTTCTATTCCCAGCCCGCCACCGCGTAATTACGCTATAATTACTGCATGGCGGAACTCATTCAAATCGGGAACTCCAAGGGGGTTCGCATCCCCAAAGCCCTGATCGAGCAGGCGGGGCTCGAGAGCGGCGAGTTGGAACTCAAGGTGGTGCGGGGCGGCTTGCTCATCAAACCCGTCAAACAGCCTCGTCAGGGCTGGGGCGAAGCTACCGAGGCCGCCGTGAAACGTGGCGAGGTCGGCTACGACCGGGCCTGGCTGGAAGCGGACTTAGACAGCGAACTCGACACGCTCGAGCCTTAGCTGCACGTCAGCCGTTTTGAAGTTTACCGCGTGAATTTAGAACCCGCCAAGGGCAGCGAGATGAACAAGCTTCGCCCTTGTGTCGTGGTTTCGCCCGACGAACTCAACGGTTTGGCGACGGTCGTCGTCGCCCCCTTGACCAGCCGAGGCTTCGAACTTCCGAGCCGGGTTCCTTGCACCTTCCAGGGCAAGCCGGGGTTGATTCTCCTCGACCATCTGCGCGCTGTCGACAAGATGCGGCTGGTGGACTTGCTCGGCTCGGTCGACGTAGACACTCAGCAAGAAATTTGCGAGACTTTGCAAGAGATGTTCGCTTACTGATTCAACCCACGTGCCGGTGGGAAAGGTCTCGTTCGGGAGCAGGCTTTCTGCGTCTTATTCAGCGTTTCCGACACTGAGCTGATGCTCGAGGCATTGTGCATAGAGAGATAAAAGTCATAAAACGCGTCGCCGTCATCGGCTCCTCGGGTGCGGGCAAGTCCCGGCTGTCGCTGGCGTTAAGCCGGATCCTCGACATCCCCGTGATTCACCTGGACGCCCACTACTGGAACCCCGGTTGGGTTAAGAGATGCCTCGGCACGAGTGGACGGCGCGACAACAGCGGTTGCTCGAGCGAGAGCGCGGGCTTGCCGACGGCAACTATGGCAGCACGCTCGAGCTGCGCTTACCGGCCGCTCTGCCGGAGACGCCTGAAAAAGTAGCTGCCGACCAAGACGATGCCCGCAGTAAGCAAGCCACTTACTGTACTCAAGCGAACGAGCCAGTCTCGCTGACGCGCCCGCCGCAAATCCTGTTGATAGCTGCGGTCGTCCCACCAGGCTGCGGCCAACTCGACCATCATCTGCTCGTTGTCGGCGGGCAAAACCTGGTCAAAAGGCGCGTCTAAATCGCTCTCGAACAGCAGGGCAGCCGTGTAAGCGTCGAAACGTTCGTTGGGCAGTTCAAACCCGGGTTCGGCCGTAAATACAGCTGGAGCCTCACCCACCTGTAAGGCAGCGGCGTAGACAAAGCTCGGGTCCTCGCCCACCGAATCCTGCCAGTGGAGGTAAAAGAGGGTGTAGACGAAACCCACCTCTCCTTCACAAGAGGGTTTTTCTGTAAACGGCACGCTGTACTTGCTCAAAGTCTGCGGCAGGGCCAGCCGCAACCGCTCGGCTATGAGCGCCGCGTAGTGAGCGTCGAAGCTGGAATCATCACTCTCGAGCACCACCTGAACGGTGCTCGAGTCGAGGCACAGGGTAAGATGGCCCAGGTCGTTGTACGAAACGCCGTGCGCCGCGGCGACGGACCAGAAAAGCACCGCAACGAGGCTGTTCCAACGCAGCAGGCCGGCCACTGCTTCTCCAAAGCGACTTCCAAAAACTGCTACCCCTGTTCTCATCACAACTGCCTTCATTGTATAGGCGGCTGCAGTTTGTGAGCGGCGCCGTAAAATCGCTGCCGTGTTACCTTGGGTCAGCATGACGCCCCGCCGATTCTTGCACTTCAGCCTGAGTGTCCTCTTACTTGCACCCGTGGCGACGGCGCACCGCTTTTTCTGGAACCCGTCCTCAACGACTTATGAGGCGGCTTACGCCCTCGACAACGAGCCGACTTCTATTTTCGTCGTGGGTGAACTGACGCCGGGTGAGGCGGACGTTTACCGCGTCGACGCGCCGGTCGGCATGGACACCGTTTTCGCGGTCATCGCTCCCCAAGCCTGCCCCGACTTCGTGCCCGAACTGTGGGTCGTCGCCAAGACGCTCGAGGAGACGGAAGTTGCCCCCTTCGTAACGCCGTTCGGCTACAAAGCGTTGCGCGTCGACAGCCGCTGGCAACCCTACCGCGACTATATCCTTACCGCGCGCCTCGGCCCCAACGTGCGCACCGCGCTCGACGAGTCCGGCTACTACTTGGTGGTGTATGCGGGTGAAGCCGCGGGGTACTACATCGGGATTCGCGGCGGCCGCGACGCGGTAGGCGGCACGACCGAGGGGTTCGACGCGCTGGCGCGCTTTGTTCGCTGCGGCTGACGCACCTACAAACAGCTTGGGCTCAGTGGTGGTGGGCGTGCTCGAGTTCGCCCTCCGCAATAGGCAGCTTGTCGCCCCGGAACATCAGGGCGGCGACGAAGGTCGTAAACGGTACCGCCAGCACGAGCCCAATCGAGCCGACCAAGGTGTGGACGACCTCCGAAGCGACGAGTTCCAAGTTGAGGGCGCGCGCCACCGTGAAGTCGTTGATGCTGAGGAGCAAAAAGAGCGGCAACGCCGCGCCCGTGTAGGCCAGCACGAGCGTGTTCACCAGCGAGCCGATGTGGTCCAGCCCGACGTTCATGCCGCGCCGGTAGAGTTCACCCAGTCCGAAGTCGGGGTTGACGTGGGCCAACTCACGAATCACGCTCGCCTGCACGATGGTGATGTCGGTGAGCGCGCCGAGCGCCCCGATGAGGAGCCCGGCCAACAGCAAACCCTTGAGGTTTACCTGCCCCGCGCCGAAGGTAATCATCATCGCCTCTTCCGAGCCGAAGCCGGTCAGGTGCGCCCACTCGGTAAAAAGGAGGCCGAGCACCATCGTGACGATGACGGCTACAAAGGTGCCGAAAAGCGCCGCGGTCGTGCTCCAACTGAGGCCGTGGACGAAGTAAATCGCCAGCACGAGTATGCCGCCGACCCCCAACAGCGACACCAAAATCGGGTCCCAGCCCGCCAGGATTTTGGGCACGATAAACAGCATGACGATGGCGAGGCTCGTGCCCGTAGCCACAAAAGCCCGCAGCCCCTTGAAGCGCGCGACGCCGACCGACACGACCAAAAAAAGCGCCGTCAGCCAGCCCAGGGCGGGCCGCCGCACCCAGTCGGAGACGGCGTACCGGCGTTCGCCCGAGCCGGGAGCCGGGGAGTAGTACAGCTCGACGCGTTGCCCCACCTTGAAGCTCGGCAGCGTCCCGCCGCCAAACTCTTCGGGCAGCGCGGCGCCGAGGTCGGCCTCAACCTCGGTGCCGTCGCGGAGGGTGACAAAAGCGGTCGAGTCTTTGATGCGGGTGATGCGCCCCTCCTCGTAGCCGAAGTCCGGTGCGGGCTGACCTTGAGCGTGGCCGACCGCGGCGAGCAGGAAAAGACAAACCCAAAGACCGCGCAGCGTCCTCGAGGTCATCGGCACTCCCAGGGACATAGTGTGTTTGAACCGGTAGGTTTCATCCGCCGAGTCTAACAGGTGACCGGACGCGCTCGGGTGAGGGCGGTGGGCTCGAGCTTCGGCAGAAGGTTGGCGAGCCCTTGTTGGGACGGTTTTATCAAACTTGCAAAAGAGCGCTTCGCCAATACGTTGTGCCCAACTGCTTTTCGCTTCGTTGACAAAACGCCAGACACAACTGTAGACTCACTAACGAGAATTGATTCTCAGTAAGTGATGTAAAAAAGGAGCAATCATGAAAAAAAGTTTTTATCTCCTTGCCCTGTCGACCCTGCTGTTCGGCAGCGCTCGAGCCCAACCCCTGAACGTCGTGGCGACGTTCAGCATCTTAGGAGACTTTGTCGAGAACGTCGGCGGCGACCTCGTCGACCTCACCGTGCTGGTCGGCCCCGACGGCGACACGCACGAGTACGAGCCGAAGCCGAGCGACAGCGTGGCGCTGAGCGAGGCGGCTCTGGTGTTTGAAAACGGGCTGGGCCTCGAGACCTGGCTGGACGACTTGTTTGAAGCTTCCGGCTCGGGGGCGACGCGGGTAACGGTAAGCGACGGCGTCGAAGCTGCGCCCGCAAACGAAGAGGACGAGCACGAGGAGGAGACTCACGAAGAGGGCGAGGAGCACGGTGACGAACACGGCGAGTTCGACCCGCACGTCTGGCACAGTGTGCCGAACGCTGTGCAAATGGTCGAAAACGTCCGCGCCGGTCTCGTCGCCGCCGACCCTGCCAATGCTGAAACTTATGACGCCAACGCAGAGGCGTATACCGCTGAACTGCAAGCTTTAGACACATACATCCGTGAGCGCGTCGCCACGCTGCCCGAGGAACGCCGCAAGCTCGTCACCAGCCACGACACCTTCGGTTACTTCGCGCGCGAGTACGGCTTCGAAATTGTCGGCGCGGTGCTGCCCTCGGTCTCGACCGAGAACGCCGACCCCGGTGCGGGTGAGATTGCAGACCTTATCGAACAGGTGCGTGCGGCTGACGTGCCCGCCGTCTTCGCGGAAAACGTGACAAATCCGGGACTTTTGGAACAAGTCGCAGCTTCCGCGGGTGTAACGGTCGCGCCGACGCTTTACACCGACGCGCTCGGCGCGGCGGGGACGCCGGGCGAGACTTACTTGTCGCTCGAGCGCTACAATGTCGACACGGTGGTGACGGCCCTCGAGCAATAATCAAGCGATGATCCTCAACTACGGCGGCCGCGGCCACGTCGAGCCGGTCGAAAACGCTCCGGCGCTCCTGGTCGACAACCTCGTCTTGGCCTATCCCGGCGATAAACCCTCACTCCAGGGGGTGAGTTTGAGCGTGCCGCGCGGGGCGCGCGTCGCGCTGGTCGGGGCGAACGGGGCGGGCAAATCGACGCTGCTCAAGGCGGTCGCCGGGCTGTTGCCGGTGCGCCAGGGCACGGTTCGGATTTACGGCAACCCGGTCGGCGCTTGCCACCACCGGGTCGCCTACTTGCCGCAGCGGGGCCGTTTGGACTGGCGCTTTCCGGTCAGTTTGGAGCGCTTGGTTATGACGGGGCGCTACGTCCACTTGGGTTGGTTGCGGCAACCGGGCAAAGAAGACCGGGAGATGGTGCGGGCGGCGCTCGAGCAGTTGGGTCTGTTCGACTTACGCACCCGGCAAATCGGCAACCTCTCCGGCGGGCAACAGCAGCGCGCGCTGCTGGCTCGAGCTTTGGCTCAAGACGCCGACCTGTTGCTGCTGGACGAACCGCTCAACGCCGTGGACGCCGAAACTCGAGCGGTCATCACCGAGGTGCTGGCCGATTTGAGCGCTCGAGGCAAAACAGTCCTCATGGCGACGCACGACTTGGGCCGTTTGGAAGCCGACTTCGACGGGGCGCTCTACCTGGCCGAAGGACGCGAAGTACCTCCGCCGCCGGGTTCGTTTACGGCCCTGCGAGTGGGTGAGGTCTAAGTGGAAACGCTTTTCAGTCTCGCGGTTGCCCCTTTTCGCTACGTCTTCATGCAGAACGCGCTGCTCGCCGTGGTGCTGGTCGGGCTGAGTTGCGCCGCGCTGGGCGTTTACGTGGTGCTGCGCCGCATGGCCTTTATCGGCGACGCGCTGGCCCACACCATTTTGCCGGGGGTGGTGATTGCCTACTTGCAGGGCTGGAACCTCTCGCTCGGGGCCGTCGTCGGCGGGGTGACGACGGCGCTCGGCATCGGCTGGCTGTCGCGGCGTGACGAGGTGCGCGAGGACACCGCCATCGGCGTGATTTTTACCGCCATGTTCGCGCTCGGCATTTTGCTCATCAGCACGGTGCGCTCATTCCGGGACCTCAGCCACATCCTGTTCGGCAACGTGCTTGGCGTGACCGCGGGCGACCTGCGGTTGACCGCCCTCCTTACGGGCCTTATTTTGCTGGCGCTGCTGCTGTTTCACAAGGAGTTGGAACTCACCTCGTTCGACCCGACCCACGCTTCGGTCATCGGCCTCAGCGCCGACCGGGTGCGCTACCTGCTGCTCGTGCTGCTGGCCCTGACCGTGGTGTCGGCGATTCAGGTCGTCGGCGTGGTGCTCACCAGCGCTCTCCTCATCACCCCGGCGGCCGCCGCCGCGCTCCTCACCGACCGCCTGCCCCGGATGATGCTCTACGCCGCTGTGATTGCCATAGTCTCCGGGATTCTCGGGTTGTACGTGTCGTTTTACGCCAACCTTTCGTCGGGCGCGGCGATTGTCCTGGCCTGCACCTTCTTTTTCGGGCTGGCCTGGGGGCTGCGGAGTTTGAGGCACCGTAGGCCGAGGTTCAAGGGTGGATACTAATTCTGAAAGGTAGAAGAATGGCGATACTGAAAAAGAAGAATGAAATGTTTCTGTTACTATTGTTGAAGTGATGCAGACATCAAGAGATCTAATTCTTTTTGCAGATGTAGACGAAAAAGCTCGTACAAACATCCTTTTAGGAAACGGTTTTAGCATTGGCGTTCACCCGCTCTTTAGCTACGCCTCACTGCGTCAAGTAGCAGTAGATAATGGTTATCTAACAGATAAGGATATTGAACTTTTCAACAAATTCAATACGTCTGATTTTGAGCGGTTGATGAGACTACTACTTGATGCAATGGAAGTGAATAGAATTTTGGGAATTGAAGACAGTTTGTTGGAAAAACGATATAGAACAATGAGAGATGCACTTGTCAAAAGTGTCGAAACAATCCATCCTTCTTACGATGATGTCAGACAATACTGGCTTGAAGCCGTCGCTGCTGAACTAAAAACCTATTGCAAAGTGTTTACTACAAATTACGACCTGTTACTTTACTGGGCTTTGGGTAGCACAGAGTTTCGAGGGTTCACAGACTTTTTTTGGTCAGGAAAGCTTAGATTTGATTCTCTTAATGTGGAGAAATGGGATGAAGGTGTCGTTGAGGTGTACTATCTGCACGGTGCGCTATTTATATTCTCTGATGCCACCACAATATACAAACTGAAACGCACAATGGTTAACAGATTACAAGACCATATTAGAAGCTTCATCAGGTGGAGACGTACTTTGCCACTCTTTGTGTCAGAGGGAGATTGGAGACAAAAAATAAATGCGATAACCCGAAGCCCGTACCTAACTTTTGCATTTAACAGTTTCAACAGAATTCAGCGTGGTTTGGTGATATACGGACACTCACTAGATGCAAAGTCCGATGCTCATATTCTTGGTGCAATTAACCAGAATTCTAACTTAGAAGTCGTAGCTATTTCGATTTTCACTAAAGACAAAAGTCACAGCGATGTTGATGAAGCAATGGAGGAGTACCAACAAAAGCTGAGGCCTTATTTACAGCAGGGGGGCACTCTGCAGTTTTTTGGTTATGAGTCTTCTCCCTTTTTATATAGTCGGCCTGGTACGGCAACGATTGGTGAGGTTTTTGATGATTGGCCTGACGAGGAAGATCTTCCGTTCTAGGCTTTTATTTTGTTCCTGCTACTTATTTTAGAGACAGCCTGTCAAGCTTCGGCTGTGACATACTTACCTCGTGGAAACCCTTCTCTACCTCGCCCTCGGCGTGGGTTTGAGCGCGGCGAGCGGCTTTCGCGTGTTCGTGCCGCCGCTGGTCTTGAGCGTGCTGGCGCAAACGACAAGTCTCGAGCTGCCCGCCAACCTCGACTGGGCCGGTACGCCATTGGCGACGACCGTGTTCGCCGCGGCGACGTTTATAGAGGTGTTGGCTTACTACCTCCCCTGGATTGACAACCTGCTCGACACCTTAGCCGTGCCTGCGGCCCTCGTCGCCGGTACGCTGACGACCTACGCCTTCGGCTTTCAGTTGGACGAAGGCGCGCGCTGGGCGCTGGCTTTGATTGCCGGGGGCGGCGCGGCGGGCGGCGTCCAAGCCTTGACGACGGTGACGCGGCTGGTCTCGAGCACCACCACCGGCGGCCTGGGCAACCCGGTCGTGTCGACGGTCGAAAACGTGGCGGCGACGCTTCTGTCTGTAGTAGCCGTCTTTTTCCCGCTCATCGCCGTTTTGCTGGTCGCGGCCCTGCTCGTCGTCGCGGCGCGGCGGGTGGGACGGTGGCGACGGCGGCGCGAGGTGCAAACTTAGGGTCGACTCGTTTTATCTTTGGGCGCTCGGTTTTCCTGGTACCAGTCGCACAGGTCGGTCAGTGGGCACTTGTAGCAGCGCGGGTTGCTCCACACGCAAATTTGCTGCCCGTGCCGCAGCATGTCGATGTGCAGGGTGTAGAGAATTGCAGCATCTTGCGGGAACAGCTCGAGCAACTCCTTGTGCGCCTTTTCCGCCGAAACCTTCGGGCCTATCAAACCCAAACGCCCGCTGACCCGGTGGACGTGGGTGTCGACCGGCAAAATCGGCTTGTGAAAACAAAACAGCAGCACGAGCGAGGCCGTTTTCAGCCCCACGCCGGGCAAGGAGATGAGCCACTCGAGGCCGTCCTCGACCTCCAGGTCCGCCAAAAAGTCGATGTTCGCCGCGCCACGTTCGTCGATGATGCGCTCGAGAGTTTTTTTGATGTTGGGCGCTTTGCTGCCCGGATAGCGCGACGAGGAAATCGCCTCGGTGAGGTCGTCTACGGGCGCGTCGCGGACGCCTTCCCAAGTTTTGAACCGTTCCAACATCCGCGTGTAAGCGAGTTCTTCGTCCTTGTGCGTGGTGCGGTGCGAGAGCATGGTCGAAAGCAGTTCGTGCATCGGCTCGCGCCGCGGCGTCGTGTCGCGCGCGCCGTAGGTGGCGACGAGGCGGTCGTAAACCTCACGGGCTTTTGGGGGGCTGTTTTCCCACATGCCTCAAGATAGGCAATCAGGCACACAGAGAGGTGTAACGAAGACTAAGTTCGGGCTGGCTTCTCACGTTTCGCCCGCACGAGCAGGAGCGCAGGCGAGCGCGACATCTCCGCAAAGCCTTCGGGGTCGATGTTTCGGTAAGTGTCGGTGGGGACGGGCTCGAGCCGCACCTTCCTCGGTACTTTTCGGTCCTCGTCACTCTCCTACTCCGGCCAGCCCGGAAACCGCCCGCCCGCCGGGACGAGCACGGCGCTGTAGCGGATTTTCAGCGGGTAGTAGCGCGCCAACTCCTCTTCGGTAAAGTCGGCGTAGCCGAGGTCCACGGGGTTGCCGTTCGCGTCCTTGACGATGACCATGAGGTTGCTCACCCCCCGGCCCCAATCGACCGCGCCGTACTGCGAAAACGATGACAGAGTTTGCTCGTCCTCGACCGCGCCGGCGCTCGAGAAGCTCAAGCCGGACGCGTCGCTGCAGGCCGGTTTGACCGAGATGTCGTCGGGCACAAGGCAGACCTGAAGCTGTACGGGGTCGCCGCCCGGTTTTTCCAACACCTCGGCGCGCTGGTAGAGCGTGCCCCCGGCGTAGTCGACGGGCGCTTCTAAGTTTTGAGACAAGTTGCTGGCACTCTTGAAAAAGCTGACCGCGCCGTTGTCCGCCGCACTGTCCGTCCCGAAAGTGCGGGTCACGTCGAGCAGTACGAGAGCAGGTCCGCCACTTGCCGCGGGTGCTGGCGCGGGTGCTGGTGGCGCGACGGCCTGGGTCGGTGGGGCGGGCGCAGGTGCGGGCGGTGCCGGTTCAGGCTCGGGTTGAACCACGACGGGCGGCGTCGGCTCGGCCGGGGCGGGTACCGGAGGCACGGGGGGTGCTGGGGCTGTTTCGGCTGGTGTAGTTTCGGCCGGTGTAGTCTCAGCAGGTAGGGCAGTGTTTGTGGCTGTCTCCGGGGCGGGCGTTGGGGGTGTCACGGCTTCGGCGGGCGCGGTTTCAGTTGAAGCTGTCTCGGTAGCCCCTGTTTGGTCAGCCCCTGTTTCGGCGGATGTCGTCTCGGTGGTTTCTGCCGGTACGGCTTCGTTAGAGGCCAGCGGCGGCAGCTCGACCGGCTGGCCCGCGAGCCGCCCCGACTCCTGGTAAAAGTAGCGGTAAGCTTCGACGTCGGGTTGAAGCGTGTACGCCCGCCGGTAAGCTGCCAACGCCTCGGGGTAAGCGCCGCTCTCAAAGCGTACCCGCCCGAGCCAGGCCCAGGCCTCGGCGTAGTCGGGGTTGGCCCGCGTCGCGTTTGCAAACCTGTCGCCCGCCTGCGTTTTGTCGCCCGAGGTGTAGAGGTTGACACCCTCTTCGAACGCAGTGTAGGCGTCGACCCCCCACTCCGCTTGGTTTTGGGCGACTTTCAAAAAGTAAGCCGCGGTGTCGTCGCTGGGGTCCAGGGCGGCGGCGCGTGCCCAGTAGACCGCGGCGTCCGCGGGCTGGCGCAGCTCCAAACCGGTCCGGCCCGCCCACACGAAGGCCTTGAAATAGTCGGGGTTGGCGCGGGTCGCCTCGGCAAAGGCGAGCCAGGCTTGGTCGAGCTGGCCGCTGTAGTACAGCGACAAACCGCGGTAATAGGCGTCGCTGGCCCGCTGCCCATAAGTCTGCGCGTCCTGGATGGACTCGACGTAGCGCCGGTAGTTCGGGTTGTCCGGGTGCCGGGCGGCGAGGTCTTGGAACAGGGCGAGGGCCGTCGCCTCTTCCCCGACGGTTTGGTAGCTCAGGGCGAGTTGAACTTTGGTGTCCTCTTGCGTGGGGTCCAAGTCGACGACGGTCTGGTAGTAGCCGATGGCGTCGCGGTACTGCCGCGCCGCGTACTTGGTGTAACCGAGCTGGTTGCCGAGTTCGACGAGGCTTTGGGCGGCCGCCTCGTCGATTCTGCCGCCGTAGGTCTCGTAAGCCAGCCAGGCTTGCCAAGCTTGCTCGAGCAAGTTGACCTGGGCGTACGTTTCGGCAAGGAACCTGTAAGGCTCCGGGCTCGTCGGTGAGGCGGTGCGCGCCTCGACGCCGTAGGTAACAGCTTGTTTCCACAAGGGTTTGTCGATGAAGTTCGCGCTGTATGTCGCTTGGGCCTCAGCCGCTGCGGCGCGCCCTTGTTGCAGCGCGGCCTGCGCGGCAGGCGTCATCGGGGCTTGGGCGAAAGTGCTGCCCCAAGCGAGCAGCAGCGTAAAGACGACGGAGCGTAAAAAGGTGGGCATTGTAAGGTCCTCGTTCATAAATCCTCAGTCAAGTAAATCTTCAGTCAAGGATAGACTGTCCCCGCGCCTGGAGAGTTGCGCGGAAGTTACCGACTTAGAACCTAACACCCCCGCCGGTGAGAAACCGTGCGTCTTGCTGATGAAGATGAAGCCTCCGAAGCCGTTCCGTGGCCTGTCGGCTCGCTGGCCGTAGCGACTTTCGCTAGGAGGCTGTGGAGCCCGTCCTCGTTTGGAGCCGAGACGTGACCTCAGTCACCGAGTACCGCCTGCTTCTCAGTAAACGCCACCCGCACCGCCTGGGCCAACACACCCATACCCTCGTCGATTTGCTCGTCCGTCAAGTCCAGCGGCGGCAATAGTCGGATACAGTTGCTGTAGAGCCCCGCGCGCAAGACGAGAAGGCCGCGTTTAAGGGCTTCGCTGGTGACGTTGACAACCTCTTGGGCGACAACGGGTTTTTTAGAACCTTGGTCTTGCACGAACTCCACCGCGAGCATCGGGCCTAGTCCGCGCACGTCGCCCACATAGTCGTTCTCGGCTTGAAGTGCCAGCAAGTGCCCGCGCAGCCGCTCGCCGACCTGGTTGGCCCTCTTCAAAAATTCGGGCGTGTTGATGATTTTGACGGCCTCTATCGCCGCGACGCAAGCCAAGGGGTTGCCGCTGTAGGTGCCGCCCAAACCGCCGGGGTGCGGCGCGTTCATGATTTCGGCTCGTCCGACGACCGCCGAAATGGGCATCCCCGCGCCGAGCGACTTCGCGGTGGTTAAGAGGTCGGGCGTCACGCCGTAGTGCTCCACGGCGAACAGCTTGCCGGTGCGCCCCATGCCGCACTGGATTTCGTCGGCAATCATCACCATGCCGTGTTCACTGCACAGTTCGCGGATGCGTTTTAAGAAACGCGGCGGCGTCGGCAAAAAACCGCCCTCGCCCTGGACGGGTTCGACGACGACCGCGGCGACCGCGCTCGGGTCGACCTGAGCGACTAGGGCGTGCTCGAGGCCCTGAATCGCGAAATCCACGAACTGCTCGTCGGTCAACCCGTCCGGTTTGCGGTAAAGATTCGGGAAGGGCAGCCGGTACACCTCGGGCGCGAATGGGGCGAAGCCCTTTTTGAACAGGGCGTACTTGCTCGTCATCGTCAACGTGAGGTTGGTGCGCCCGTGGTACGCGCCCTCGAACACGATGACGGCGGGCCGACCCGTGTACGACCGCGCGATGTTCACCGCCGTCTCGACCGCCTCGGCCCCGCTGTTCATAAAGGTTGCCTTGGCCGGGCCTTCAACAGGCGCGACCTCGCACAAGAGTTCTGCGAGTTCGACCATGCTTTCCGAGGTCGCCACGATGGCGCAGGGGTGGATGATTTTGTCGGCCTGTTCTTTGATGGCGTCCACGACAGTTTGCGGCGTGTGCCCCACCGCCATCATGCCGATGCCGCCCGCGAAGTCGAGGAGGGTGTTGCCGTCTACGTCGACAACGGCCGCGCCGTGCGCCCGCTCGACGGCGACGGATGTGAGCTTTGCCGCCCCGCGCGGCGTCACGGCCTCGCGCCGCGCGACGATTGCCCGGCTTTTCGGCCCCGGAACTTCGGTGACGAGGTGGATGGTCGCCATGTTCAAATCCTTTCAATGTCTATAACCGTACGCTCGTTTGAAACGTTGCCCGTGTTGAGCGTCGTATTCGGCTCGACGAGCATCACTTCGACCTCGTGTTCGGCGTAGGGTTGGTGTTCGGTGCCTGCGGGGACGATGACGAATTCGCCCGCGTTTACCTTAATTTCGCCGTCGCGCAAGCGCAGGATGAAGCTCCCCTTGACGACGTAGAAAAGTTCGTCCTCTTTCTCGTGCCGGTGCCAAACGAATTCCCCTTGGAACTTGACGAGCTTGACGGCCGTCGCGTTGACTTCACCGACGAGTTTCGGGTGCCAGTGGTCGGAGAAAGTGGCGAGCTTGGCGGTCAGGTTGACTTTCTCAATCATGGGGTTTGCCTTATAAGGAGCAGGGGAGAGGTCACGCGGCGACGCCGCCCGCGACGCGCTCGAGCGCCCCCGCGAAAACCTCCAGCGCCGCGTCGATTTGCTCGGAGGTGACGACGAGCGGCGGAATCCAGCGAACCACGTTGCCGTAGGTGCCGCAGGTGAGGAGGAGCATTTTGTTTTCCAAGCACAGGGCGTGAACCGCTTTGCAGGTGTCCGGGGCGGGTTGTCCGTCCGCGCGGCTGAACTCGGTGCCGACCATGAGTCCGCGCCCGCGCACGTCGCCCAAAACGGGGTAGTCGCGTTGCAAGTCGCGCAGGCCGTTCATGAGTCGTTTGCCCATCTTCGCGGCGTTCTCGGGAAGTTTTTCCTCGAGCATCACCTCGACCGTCGCCTTGGCCGCTGCCAGCGGCAGGGCGCTGCCGCCGCCGTAGGTGCCGCCGTGGGTGCCGGGTTGCCATTTCTCCATGAGTTCACGCGGCGCGGCGACGGCGGAAATCGGCAAGCCGCTCCCGAGACCTTTCGCCATGATGACGATGTCGGGCGTGAGGTCGGCATGTTCGAAGCAAAACAGCTTGCCCGTGCGCCCGAAGCCGGTCTGCACCTCGTCCATCACCAACAACATGCCGTGCTCGTCGCAGATGCGGCGGAGTTCGTGCAGGAAGCGTGCAGGTGCGGGAACATAACCGCCCTCGCCCAAGACGGGCTCGATAATGATGGCGGCAGTTTCGCTCGGCGCGGTTTGGGTTTTCAGGAGGTGCTCGAGCTGCCGCACGCAAAACTCGACCGTCGTCTGTTCGTCCCAGCCGTAAAAGTAACTGTACGGGTAGGGCGTCACGAACACGCCGCCGGGCAGGGGTTGGTAGTGCTGCCGGTAGACGGTTTTTGAGGTCGTCATTGCCATCGTCTGCGCGGTGCGGCCGTGAAAACTCCCTTGAAACACGACGAGGTTCGTCCGCCCGGTCGCGTGCCGCGCGAGTTTCACCGCGGCCTCAGTCGCCTCCGCGCCGCTGTTGGAGAAAAAGAACGAGTCGATGGGGTCGGGCATAAGAACCCTGAGCGCGCTCGCCAACTCATGCGCCAACGGCAACGTGACGATGTTCATTTGCCCGAACAGGAGTTTTTCAGCTTGTTCCTGTATAGCTTTGACAACTTTCGGGTGACAGTGCCCGGTGTTCGTCACGCCGATGCCCGAGGTAAAATCCGTGTAGCGCGTCCCGTCCGCATCGTACAGGTAAATTCCCTCGCCCCGCACGGGCTTTACGGGGGTGAGGTGGGTCCAGACGGGTGAGAGATAGTTTGCGGTCATGCTCGACCTTCTTTCGCAAAACGTTGTTATCAGCTTACCCCGTCTCGAGGCTTCGATTCATCGAATCGGACGCCAAGCTTGTTACCAGCCGGGGTCGTCGGAGGTTTCCTCGAGCGGTGTCTCGAGCCCTTCGCGTACCGATTCGCGCAGACCGGGGGTGGTGAGGAGATGGGCCGTTTCCCACAGTGCAAGCGCCGCCTCGACAATCATCCCCTCTTCGTCGGTCGGGACGACGAGGACGGCGACGGGGCTCGAGGCTGTGTTTACGGCCGTCTCGTGAGCACGATTTTTGGTCTCGTTGACCTCAATACCTAAAAACCTCAAACCCTCCAACGCCGCCGCCCGCGTCGCCGCGTCGTGCTCGCCGATGCCGCCGGTAAAGACGACCGCGTCCAGCCCGCCCATCGCCGCCGCGTAAGCGCCTACGGTTTTGCGGATACGGTAGCAAAACACGGTGAGGGCGTCCCGCGCCGCCTCGTTTCCTGCATCTGCCGCGGCGCGCACGTCGCGCATGTCGTTGGACACGCCGGACAGCCCGAGCAGGCCGGAGCGTTTGTTGAGGAGGGTTGTGAGGTCGGGCGTGGTCACGCCGTTCTCGAGCAAGTGCAGCAGCACGCCGGGGTCGATTTCGCCCGGACGCGTGCCCATGAGCAGCCCGTCGAGCGGGGTCATGCCCATCGAGGTGTCGATAGATTTGCCTTGACTGACCGCCGCCGCGCTCGAGCCGTTGCCGAGGTGGAGCGAGACGATTTTTAGGTCTTCACGCGGTTTGCCCAAAACGCGCGCCGCCTCCCTCGTCACGTAGTCGTGGCTCGTCCCGTGAAAACCGTACTTGCGGACGCCTTGGCGGTAATACTCGAGGGGCAGCCCGTACAGGTAAGCCTTTGGGGGCAAAGTGCTGTGAAAGGCGGTGTCGAACACGGCGACTTGAGAGGCGTGAGGCAGCAGGGCTCGAGCCGCCAGGATGCCTTCTAAATTGGCCGGGTTGTGCAGCGGCGCGAGCGTGGCGAGGTCTCGCAAAGTCTCGATAACCTCATCAGTAACCACGGTCGGCTCCGTGTAGACTTCGCCGCCGTGGACGACGCGGTGGCCGACCGCGCGCACGGTTTTCAGGTCGACAACCTCACCGAGAGCCTCGAGACACACCCTCAGCGCCGTTTCGTGATTGAAAATGTTTTCAGCTCGCACCTCGGTGAAACTCGCCGTTACCGCAGCGTCGCCGCCGATGCGTTCGACCTGAAGCGACAGGTTTTGCGGGATGAGTTTTACTTTGAGGCTCGAGCTGCCCGCGTTGACGACGAGAACGCTTTTGTCAGTCACCGGCGGGTTCTTTCGACGCTTCTTCGCGAGCTTTTTGGAGGGACTCGAGCCTCGGGGCGAGCTTCCCTTCCCAGCCCTCGCCGTCGCCCTGGTAGTAGCGCTTGACGGGCATGTTTTCAGGAAAATAGCGCTGCGCGAAGCTGCCCGCCCGGTCGCTGAAGTAGTAGGCGTAGTCCGTGCCGTAGCCGAGCGATTTCATGGTGCCGGTCGGAGCGTTGCGGAGGTGGAGCGGCACCGCGGCGCTAGGGTAAGTTTCGGCGTCGGCTCGCGCCCGTTTCCAAGCTTCGTACACGCTGTTGCTTTTCGGGGCAATCGCCAGATAGACCGCGCACTCGGCGAGCGCGAGTTCGCCTTCGGGCTGCCCCAAAAACTGCGCGGCGTCGCGGGCGACCACGGCCAAGCGCAGCGCGTTGGGGTCGGCCAAGCCGACGTCCTCGCTGGCAATCCGCACCAAGCGCCGGGCGACGTACATGAGGTCTGCGCCTGCGCCCAACATGCGCGCCAGCCAGTACAGCGCGGCGTCCGGGTCGCAGCCGCGCACCGACTTGTGCAGCGCGCTGACGAGGTTGTAAAAGTGCTCGCCGTTTTTGTCGAAGGCCATCCCCCTGGCGGAAAGCGCGCCGCGAACCGCCTCGAGACTCAAGCCGCCACTTTCCGCAAACCCCGCACTCAGCTCGAGCCCGTTCAAGGCCCGCCGCGCGTCCCCGTCCGCCCAAGCTACCAGGGCGTCCAGGGCGGCGGGCTCGAGCTGAAGCGTTCCGGCAAAACCCTCAGGATGCGCCAGCGCTCGTTCCAAAACCTCGCGGATGTCTTCCGGCTCGAGGGTTCTCAGCACGTAAAGCTGCATTCTCGAGCGCAGCGCGCCGTTCACCTCGAACGACGGGTTTTCCGTCGTCGCGCCGATAAGCGTGAGCGTGCCGTCTTCGACGAAAGGCAGCAGCAAGTCCTGCTGCGCCTTGTTAAAGCGGTGAACCTCGTCCAAAAACAGCAGCGTGCGCTCGCCGCTTGTGGCAAGCCGCTCCGCCGCTTCCTGCGCGACGCCGCGCACCTCTTTCACGCCCGACGTGACCGCCGAAAGTCCCACGAAGTGCGCGCCGAACCCATTCGCGACGAGCCGCGCCAGCGTCGTTTTGCCCACGCCCGGCGGCCCCCAAAACAGCATCGAGTAAAGACGCTTGTTGGCGACGGCGTTGTAAAGCGGTTTGCCCTTTGCCACGAGGTGCGTTTGGCCGGCAACCTCCGAAAGCTCACGCGGGCGCAGGCGTTTGGCCAGGGGGGCGTGGGGGGTGGTCATGGTTTTAAAGTCTAACAGGCTGGGAGTCAGAGGTCGAAAGGTGGCTCAAGAACCTCACCAAGTCTCATCGTTCAACCCGTCAGCAGCCGTTTTGTCCCACAGCGCCGCCTCTTCCGCATCGGCTCCCCAGGTCTGGATGGACGCTTTATACTCTTCGGTAAGTTGAGCTTGGCGCAGCATTTTGAGAGCGTGTTCGATAACATCATTTTGACTTGAGAGCGAGTGGGCGTCCTGATACGTTTTGACGAACTCTGCCAAAACTGGGTCAATGGCAATGTTCATTTTCGTTCGGCTCACCTTGGAAATCATATCATGAACCCACTGCAAGGGGTGAAACTTTTTTAAAACTCAAATGTCGTAAAAACCGAGCGGGCTCGAGCCGTAGGTTTTGTACCTTGCCCGAGTTTAGCTCAGCGTGAAGGGTTCGGCTCGAGCCCCGCCGGGCGCTGAACGGAACCGCCTTCAGAACACCGCAGCCGCTCCTGTAAAGCTGCCGAAGGGATGGCCAACCCTTTTTTGTTGCGCCACAGGTTGGCGTCGCAGGGGTCGCGGCTCCAGATTTCGTTGTCGAGGCCGCACCACACGGCGTTGGGGAGGGTGGCAGGTAGGAAGTCGTCGGCTGCTTCGTCCACGCCTCACTGTAGGCCGGAGGGTCTTACAGAATTCTTAAAGAACGTGTCTGCAAAAAGGTTTGAAGTGTCTTCTCGAGCCCGCGCCAAAATCGTTACCCGTCGCCCGCTTTTGAGAAGGGCTCGAGCGGGCCTGTGGCGACCGTTTGAAAACAGCGTGAGACCCCAATTGGCGTTTTGACAGTGACGTGACGCTACCGTCGTTGCGCCGTTACGTCGTTTTTTTCGACGCAAGGAAGCTCAGCGCGTTCGACCCATATGCTCGCACCTCCGGCTCGAGCACCACCCCCGCACGAGTGAGGTTCAGCTCGAGCATTGTGGGGTGCTGACAGATGTAAAGTCCGCCTTCGGCAGCAACATCGGCGTTCAAAATCGTTTGAAAAATTTCACTCAAGTCGAGCGGGTAGGGCGGCGCGGCGAACACGACGTCGAACTTTTCCCGCGACGTTTGGGCGAACTTGAGGGCGTCGCCTTGGATGGTTTTGGCCTCGAGCCCCAGAGCGTGGGCGTTTTGCCGGATGATGCTCGCCGCCGCCTTGTTGAGGTCGACGAGTGTGCTTTGCCAGCCGCGCGAAGCGGCCTCTAGTCCAATTGCGCCCGAGCCGCTGTAGAGGTCTAAAAACGTGCCCCGCTCGCGGAACTCCAAGATGTTGAACAAGGCTTCGCGCAAGCGCGACGGGCTCGGCCGAGTGCCGCGCTTGGGCGTTTCCAAGCTGCGGCCTTTCGCCGTGCCGCCGATGATGCGAGGTTTCGCCATAGCCCAGTGTAAAGCAAGAGGTTCAGGCTGACGAAGGCAAGCAAAATACTTCAAACACCCCCTAGCTCAGCGCGCAAGCAACAAAGGGGACAAGCTGTACGAGAGTTTCTTGTGCAACAGTCGGTTCGTGACACAAGTGAAGTTGTACAGCCTCTTGCTCCCCCGTCGCAGCAGCGGTCCTCGAGACGCCGGAGGTCGCGGTTGGCCGAGGCGATGACGCCCAAGACCAACGCGCCCTTGGAACCCACCGTCCCTAAGATGTCCCACCCGCGGCTACGCCGTAAAAAAGCCCTTGAACGACGGCCCAAAACCGGGTGCGACGTTGGCAACGACGGTGTCGCCGACTTCCAGCGTCGTGTCGCCGTGGGGGAAAACCGTCTTGCCGCCCCGCCGGATGCCGACCACGATGCTCTCTTGGGGCAGCTTGGCCTCGCGCAGCGTTTTGCCGACCAGGGGGCAACCGCTACGCACCTTGACCTCGATGATTTCTTGACCGGTCAGGTCGCGCAAGCGGCGGCTTTCTTCTTGCTCTTCGAGTTGCCGGTGGCGCTGTACGGCGCGGTAATAAGCCCTTGCCAAGTCCGACTGGCGCACGAAGCCTACCGCCCTGCGCCGGTCTTTGGGGTCGACGACGGGCATCCGGCCGATGTCATAGCGGGCCATGCGCTCGAGCACGTCGCTGATGGGTTCAAAAGGCAGCGCGCAGTGAACTGTTTTGTGGCAAATCTCGCGCAAACTGGTCTCGAACGCTCTACCCTCGCGGCGGGCGCTCTCCAGGTCGCTCAGCGTGACGATGCCAAGCACGTGTTCGGGGTCGTCACGGCTTGCCACGATGAAACCGTGGTGGTGCGAACCCGCCAGGGTTTCGGCGAAGGTCTCTAAAGAATCGTCGGCGTAAAGGCGCGGCACCTCTGTGCCCATCACCTCTGCGACCGTGACGGTCTGCAGCAGGTCGGATTCGCGCAACCTCAGCAAACTCTGGCCCTTACGCGACAGGATGACGTGGTAAATCGACTCGGGGTGAAACACGTCGGCAACGAGCGTGGCGACGACCGCCGCGAGCAGCAGCGGCAGAATGAGCTGGTAGTCGCCCGACATCTCGAAGACCATCACGATGGTGCTCATCGGCGCGCGCCCGACCCCGGCAAACACGGCCGCCATGCCGACCAGGGCGAACGCGCCCGGCGTGACGTTCAAAGGCGGGAAAAGAGCGTCGGCGACCTGTCCGAAAGCGAGGCCGAACGACGCGCCGACAAACAAACTCGGCCCGAAAATCCCGCCCGACTGCCAGGCGGCGAGCGACACGCTCGTGGCGAACATCTTCGCTAAGGTGAGTGCCAGCAAAAAGCCTATCCCGAAAAAGTCCCCTTGAAGCATCGCGCCGGTCTGCGCGTAACCGCGCCCGAGGACGCTGGGAAACACGAGGCCGACCAAGCCGATGACGAGGCCCCCCAGGGCGGGCCGTAGCCAGGGGGAAACAGCCAAGCGGTTGAAGCCGTTTTCGACCCCTATCATGCCGCGAATCAGACCGACGGCCACAAAGGCCGACGCCAGGCCGAGCAAAAAGTAAAGCGGCAGTTCCAGCGGGCTGTCCAGGCCGTAGTCCGGCACCGCGAAGGCGGGGTCCGGCCCGAGAATGCTCCGCGACAACACCGAGGCCGCGACCGAGCCGATGACGACCGCCGCGAAGTACTTGTTGGTGAACTTGCCCAGCACCACCTCGAGCGCGAACAACACCCCCGCGATGGGCGCGTTGAAGGTCGCCGCGATGCCGCCCGCCGTGGCGACCGCCGCCAGGCTGCGCCGCCGCTCGTCGTCGAGCTTGAGCAGGTCGCCGAGGCTCGACGCTATTGCCGCCGAGAGCTGCACTACCGGCCCCTCGCTGCCCAAAGACGCGCCCGTGCCGATGGAAATCCCCGAAGCGACGGGCCGCCAAAAGATAATGCGCTTGGGCAAGCGCGCGCCCAAGTTGCTCACCGAAAACATCACGCCGGGGATGCCCGAGCCGCGCACGTCGGGCGACCAGCGCAGCACCACCGGGGTGACCAGCAGCCCGCCCAGCACCGGGATGAGCACGCCGATGACCGCGCCCCAAAAGCCGCCCGCCTCGCCGCGCAGCAGCGCGAAGCCGAGGCCCAGGTAGTGAACCACCCGGTCGAAGACGACCGCCCCGAGTCCGGCCAACAGCCCGACGACGACCGCGCTGAGTACGAGGGAGAACGTCTCCGAAGATTCCCGGTAGCGGCTCTGGCGCAGGGTCTTCTCGAGCAGGAGTTTGCCGCGCCGGGCCAAGCGGGTTTTGGTCATGGTTTCACGCAGTTGTTTTTCACGTGTTTTTCACGCAGGGGTCTTTCGTGCAGGGGTCGTTCACGCCAAGCTAATATGCTAGCGCATCGGAGAGAAGGGAGACGCGTTTTGTGGCTTACCTCATAGGTGAGTCGCTGTCTTTGTGAAGGCGTCGTTGCGTTCTCAAGCCTGGAAGCCGTGGCAACTGCTAAAGTTGTGGACAAGTCGGCTCGAGAACTCAACTTTAGAGGTGAACCGTGGTTGCAGAAGGTAAAGAGACGTTGGAACTGTTAAAACGAGGTGCTGAGCATGTCGTCCCCGAGGGCGGCTTGGAAGAAAAACTCGCCCTCGCCCAGAAAGAAAACCGCCAACTGCGCGTCAAACTCGGCATCGACCCGACCCGCGCCGACATTCACATCGGCTTCGCGGTGGTGCTGCGCAAGATGCGAGACTTTCAGGACGCGGGCCACAAGGTCGTGCTCATCATCGGCGACTTTACCGCCATGATCGGCGACCCGTCCGGCAAGAACAAAACCCGCCCGATGCTCACCCTGGAAGAGACGCGGCGTAACGGTGAGAGTTACGTGGAGCAGGCGACCAAAATTTTAGACCCGGACCCGGAACGACTCGAGATTCGCCACAATTCGGAATGGCTCGAGCCCCTGGGTTTCGCCGAAATCGTCCGCCTCGCCTCGACCTACACGGTGGCGCGGATGTTGGAGCGTGACGACTTCACCAACCGCTACGCCGACGGCGTGCCCATCAGCGTTCACGAGTTTTTGTACCCGCTGGCGCAAGCTTACGACTCGGTGGCGATTCGGGCCGACGTCGAACTCGGCGGCACCGACCAGCTTTTCAACCTGCTGGTCGGCCGCGACGTGCAGCGCGCCTACGGCCAAGCGCCGCAAATCGCCCTCACCACGCCGCTGTTGGAAGGGCTGGACGGCGTCGAAAAGATGTCGAAGTCGCTCGACAACTACATCGGCATTTCCGAGCCGCCCGAGGCGATGTTCAAAAAAGCGATGCAGGTGCCGGACGGTCTGCTTTACAAGTACGTTGAGCTTTGCACCGGGCTCGACCTTGGCGAGACGAAAGCGCTTATCGAAAAAGACATTAAAGAGGCCCACCGCGTGTTCGCTCGAGAACTCGTGCGCGTTTACCACGGCGACGCGCCCATTCCAGACGCCGAAGAGCGCTACGACTACGTCGCCAAGGGCGGCATTCCCGACGACGTGCCCGAGTTTACGGTGCCGGGGGGAGACCTCGAGGACGGTTCTATATGGATTTGCAAGCTCGCCACTTTGGCAGGGCTGACGGCCTCGAACGGCGAAGCGCGCCGCCTCATCCAAAACCGCGGGTTGCGTTTGAACGGAGACCAGGTCGAAGACGTGCAACTCCAGGTCGACCTGACCGAGCCGGTCGTGCTGCAAAAGGGCAAAGACACGTTCGTAAAGGTGAGTGCTTAAAATGTCGGATGTCGCCCAATCTTATATCGAACTCGCCTTCGGCATAGAGCAGCACCTGCCCGGTTACATCGACGGTTACTTCGGGCCGGAAGAATGGCAGCGCACCAACAAGCGGCCTTTGGAAGACCTCGAGCAGTCCGCCGAAGCTTTGGCGGCAGAGGTGGCGGGGCTCGAGGACGCCTCCCGCCGCGCCTTTTTAACAGCGCAGGTGCGGGCGATGCAGACTTCCATCAAACTTTTGCAAGGCCGCGACATTCCCTATGCCGAAGAGGTACGCGGGCTTTACGACGTCGAGGCGGAGCGCGTGCCGGAAACGGTTTTTGAACGAGCGATTGCCGAACTCGACGACTTGCTGGCAGGCTCGGGCGACGTTGCCGCACGCGAACAAGCCCTGCGCGCCAAGCTCGTCGTGCCGAACGAGAAGATTGAACGGGTCTCGAGTGTCATCGTCGCCGAACTCAAAAAACGCACCCTGGCCCGCTTTGGGTTGCCCGAAGGCGAAAGCTTCGAGCTGCGCCTCGTCACAGACAAGCCCTGGAGCGGCTACAACTGGTACTTAGGCGGCTACCGCTCGCGCGTCGACATCAACACCGACTTGCCGACCTACCTAACAAACCTGCCCGACCTCGTCGCCCACGAAGTTTATCCGGGCCACCACACCGAACACGCGTTCAAAGAGCAGCGTCTTCTGAACGGGGCCGGGCACCTCGAGCACGCCCTCCTCCTCATCAACGCGCCCGAATGCGTGGTGAGTGAGGGCATTGCAACCTGGGCGCTCGAGATGATTGTGAGCGAGGACGAACTAGCTGACTGGTTAGCCGACGACCTCGCCCCGCCGCTCGGCATCGCCGGGGAAGAGGTGCGGCGGATGCTGGCGGTCGGTCGCGCTAAAAAAGACTTGCGCGGTGTGAGCGGCAACGCGGCCCTCCTTCTTCACGAAGACGGCCCAAGCGAGGCGGAGGTGCTCGAGTACATCGAACGCAACGCCCTGAGAAAACCGGAGGAGGCGCGCAAGAGCCTGGCGTTTTTGCAAAACCCCACCTTCCGCTCCTACGTTTTCACCTACACGGCGGGCTACGACTTGCTCGAGCCGCTGCTCTCGGGGCAAAACGCCGACATGTGGTTCGGGCGGCTGTTGCAAGAGCCGGTGACGCCGGGGGTGATTCGGGAATGGGCGAAAGAAAGTGACGCTGAAGCTCGAGATGTGTAGCTTGCAGACGCTACCGGCTCAGTAGCCGAGTTTGAAGCGGGCTCGAGCCTTATATACTGGTTTTCATGAAACCGATAGCTTTGGACGCGGCCGGCGGCGACCACATGCCGCAGGCCGCCGTGGCGGGGGCGCTCGCCGCGGCGCGTGAGGGAGTCAAAGTGGTTTTGGTCGGCGACGAGGACGTTTTGCAAGCCGAACTGAGCAAGGTGGGCGGCGAGTTGCCCGTTGTTCACGCCGCGGATGTTATCGGCATGAACGAGCCCGCCACCGACGTGCGGCGGCGCAAAACGAGCAGCGTCATGGTGGCGATGAGCTTGGTCAAAAGCGGTGAGGCGTCGGCAGCCGTGTCGATGGGCCACTCGGGCGCGACGATGGCGGCGGCGCTGCTCGTGTTGGGCCGTCTCAAAGGAGTCGAGCGGCCGGCTATTCTCGCCAACATCCCAGTGCAAAACGGCTACGTCGCGCTCATCGACGCAGGCGCGAACGCCGACTGCCGCCCCGTCCACCTGCAGCAGTTCGCCGTCATGGGCAGCGTGTACGCCGCCGCTTTTTACGCGGCCGAGCGTCCTACCGTGGGCCTCATGTCCATCGGCGAGGAAGAGGGCAAGGGCAACGACCTCACCCGCGCGGCCTTTGAGCTTCTCAAGACGACGCCCGGCATCAACTTTTACGGCAACGTCGAGGGGCGCGACCTGTTTAAAGCGACGACGCAGGTGGTCGTGACCGACGGCTTCACCGGCAACGTCGTCCTCAAACTTGCCGAGGGCGAGGCGCGCGAGCTGTTTCGCTGGATCAAAGAGGCGGTTCAAGCGAGCGGCCCGCTGGTCAAGCTCGGGGCGGGACTCGTCAAGCCGCTTTTGCGCGGCATCGCCGCCAAGATGGACCCCGGCGAGGTCGGGGCGCAGCCGCTTTTGGGGGTGAACGGCTACGCGTTTATCGGCCACGGCAGCTCGGACGCGCGCGCGGTGCAGAACGCGCTGCGCAACGCTTCAAAAGCGGTTCAGGCCGACTTGATGGGCAAAATAGCGGCGGGGTTGGAGCGGCTCGAGCCCGCGCCCTCGTCTTAGTCTGTTTCTCGTTTTGGGGCACCTTCTTGGTCTTTATGGTCCAGTGACCGGCACCACCCCTTTGAACCAGGTGACCGGGCCGGGCTTTACGAGTTCGGGCAGTTCGAACGTCCGCAGCACGCCCGAAAAGCTGCCGTCGTAGCGCAGCAGGTCGAAGCGGACGATTTGCTGTTCGCTCACCAGGTAGGCGAACCGTTCCAAGGGGTCGTACGTCGCGCTTTCCACCGTGACTTGCGTGCTCTGTTCGTCCGCGTCGTCCAACAGCCTGTGGACGGTCAAGCGGTTGTTGCCCAAGATGAGCACCGAGGCCTCGAACGGGGACAGGTCGTCGATAAAGCGCCTCGAGTCGGGAAGCGTGTCGACCAGGACGTTTTGCGCAGGCGTCGCCAGCGGCACGCTCAAAAAGCTGCTCGGGTACAGCACCAAGAGCGTGCTGCCGACTTGCGTCAAACTTCTCTGGTCGCGGTCGGGCAAGGTCGTGAGGGTCGCGGCCGGAAAGTCGACGTCCGTGTCGCCGAAGTCGCTGAGGCGCACGGCGACGAGGTCGGTGTTGCTGACTTTTTGCTGCAGGTAGTAAAGCGTGTCGGTTTGCTGGTCGAGGTAGGGCGGCGCGGCGACCAGCCCGAAGGTGCCGCCGGCCAAGCGGGGCAGCGCGCGGTTGGTCTGTGTGTCGAAAAGGTCGAGCGCCGCGGTGCCCCCGCACCGCGGGGCGTTGAACACGACGACGTAGCGCCCGGTGCGGCTCGTCTGTACGGCCTCGGGGCAAAAGCTCGCGGGGGCGTCCACAAAGCTGCTCAGCGCGCGGCGCGGCCTGCTCGGGGCAAAAGCGTCGGGCGAAGCGGCGTCGACGCCTTGCAGGTTGAAAAAGTCCAGGTAGGCTTCGCCGCTCACCGTCCCGCCCGCGCCGCTCAGCACGACGAGTTCGCGCCTCGAGCCCCTGCGCTCGGTCACGGCGAAGTCCACGGCGGGCGCGAGCAGGGTCTGGCGGCTGTCTTCAAGCACGGCGAAACCCCCTTGAACTTCCTCGCTCGCCGTCAGGGCGGTGCGCACCAGCGCCACCTGCGGCCCGGCCGCAGGGTTCAGGGCGACCGCGAGCAGGGTCGGCAAGCGCTCTTCCGAGGTGCCGGTGCAGGCGCTCAAAGTCGACAGGAGGGCCAGGACAAGACAAACGCGTCTTTTCAGGCCGCTCGGTTTCGTGCTGTTCAGTTTCCCATCTTTCATGCTGTTCATGGTACGCCTTCCGGCGGCTCGAGCAAGGCTCTTGGAAAGGTAAACCCGCTGTCGAAGCCCTGGCTGAAGCCGCGGCTCGCGCCGGGCGTCGTCAGGGTGACGGAGACCGCGCCGGTTTTGGTGTCCAAACTCCCGTACAGCGCCCAGCAGCAGCGGTCCCAGACGAGGCGCAGCTCGGGCTGAAAGGTGTACGGGCTCTGCGCGGGGTCGCTGTTGGTGAAGTCCCACACGTCGTTGAACAGCGCGGCGACGTAGAGCTGGTCGAAAAACTTGACCGTGAAGCCGACGTCGCCGATGGTCAGCCGACTGGTGCTCAAGTCCTCGGTCGCTTGGTTGTAAGCGCCGTCGTAGCGGAGCGCGCCCTGCACCCCGACGACGTCGAACAGGCTCGTCGCCAGACTCAGGTTGAGGTTGCGCAGGTAGGTCTCGGGCTGCGCGTCGTCGGCCAGCGCCACGTTGACCAGCAGCTCGACGCCGAACTGCAGCGCGGGCGTCGCCACGTTTTGGACCGAGCCGCGCAGCTCGAGGCCCGAATTCTCAAAACCGCCCGCGCCGTCCTGCAGTGTCGGGTTGCGCGTCGTGCCGTAACTCAGCCGCCAGTCTATCTCCTGGTCGGTCAGGTCGTCGATAAAAGCCACGCCGTAGGTCTCGCGCGTGTCGGGGTTGTACTCCAGCCCGAGGAGTTCGGGCGGGATGAGCGGGTAGCCGGTGAGTTCCAGCGCCGCCACGCCGCGCCAGCGAACGCTTAAACGGCTGTCTTGCCAGGGCGAACCCGGTGCGTCGCTGGTCAGGCCGTCCCGGGCGCGCTGAAAGTCGAAGCGCTGGACCAGGGTGACCTCGAAGGGTTCGACGGTCGCGCCGAATTCAAAGGCCACGCGCTCGGTTTCGTGGTCGTTTAAGTCGCGGGCGTAGCTGAAGCGCAAGCCCGGCACCGCGTCGCCCAGGTCGAGCGTGCCCAGGGTGAGGCCGAACACGAACGGCTGGTAGTAAGCGGGCCGCTCGTCCTCTAGGGGTAGCGGCGGCTCGAAGGTGTAACCGCCCAAAAAGTCCACGGCGAACAAAGGCGGCAAGCCGTAGTCGATTTCGAACACGAGTTCGCTCTCGTTGTCGCGCTCGCCGCGGACATCCAGCGGCTTGAAGTCGGCGACGTAAGTGACGGCGAACGAGGCGGCCAGACGGGGTTCGGGCGAGCGTAGCGCGACGCGGGTCAGCAGCGTGCCCGGGTCCTGTTCGCGAAAGTCGTAGGTGTTTTGAAAGGTGACGCTGAACCAGTTCAAATTGCCGAACAGGGTGAGGTCGGTGGTGAGCGGTTCCAGGCCGACCGCGTCCGGGCGGTTCTCGAACACGAACACGTAGCCGCCGCGCGCCGAGAAACTCAGCCACGGGGCCGGGTCGAGTTGCAGGTCGGCGTCCAGCCTCACGACGTTGCCGAGGTTGTACAGGCTGTCGAACAAAAAGGGCGTCTCGCCCTCGTTGATGTCGCGCACAAAGCGCACCCCGAAACTGCCGAAGCTCAAGGTTTGGCTGACGTCCAGTTGCGTGTACCAGTCGACGAGCCGCTCGCCGCTGCCGCCCGGATTTCGCGTGGTGTAGTACTGGCCCACAAAGTCGCTGCGCGCCGACACGCTGAACCCCGTCCAGGGCGTGAGGGGGTCGAGGGTGAGCGTGTAGCCGCCGAGCAGCCGCCCGCCGCTGCTGCGGGGCGTCGTCGCGGCGCTGCGGTTCGTCGGGTTGCTCTGGTCTTCGAACACGCCTAAGTCGAGCCGCGGCGCGCTGAGCCGGAACGGCCCCACGCGGTACTCGTCCGTTTCGGCCTCGAGCGTGACGCGCGCGTAGGTGCGCAGCGGCACGTCGCTGCCGTCGTAAGCGGGCTCGGCGACGTCGTCGTCGCGGTCGAGGTCGAAAAAACCCGTCGTGCTCAAAGTCACGCCGAAGCCGGCCACGCTCGTGCTCGCCGCCGCGCCGTACTCGACCAGGCGCTGGCGGCGCTCGTCGTCGCGCTCGGCAAAGGCCGCGACCGAGACGACGCCGGGCTCGTCGAGAAGTTCGTCGGCGGTGTCGTAGCGCACCCGAAAGGTCACCTCGTCGCGCGTCTTGTCCGTCGGCACGCGGTTCGCGTCGTAGACGATGAACGAGGGCACGTAAAAAAAGTCGACGCGGCCCTGGCCGGTTTCGGTGTAGAAGCGGTGGTTGACGCCGCCGCCCAGGTAGCTCGTGGTGGTGCGCCCGCCCAGCAGCCCGTTGGTGAACAGGTTGCCCTCGCCCGGCACGATGTCGGCGTAGTAACGCACCGAAAAGGTGCCGAGCGCGTTCGGCCCGGCCACGTAAGGGAGGTCGATAGAGACGTTCGCCCGCGCCGTCGCCGAGCCCTGCGTGATGCTGAGCCGCGGTTGCCGGTCGGGCGGCGCTAAGGGGATGACGAGGAGCGGCAGCAGCAGCACGGGCAGCTCGCGAATCACCACCGTCACTTCAAAGGCGACGAGGCGGTCGCCGGGATAAAGCTCTAGCCGGGCAGCCCGAAAGCCGTAGTCCTGCACCTGTTGGTCGCAGCGGCTGCAGGGGCTGAAGCGCCCGCTCAACACGTCGATTTGCCCCGGCACCCGCGAGGCGTCCACGCCGAGCACGTCGATGGCCTCGGTGACGATGAGTACGTCTTTACCAGTGAAAGTCTGGTCTTCCAACTCGATGACGAGGTCGTTCCCGGCAATGGTTTCGTCCGCCGACTTGAACGTGCCGAAGCCGACCACGCGCACGAGCTTGTTGGTAAAGTCGATTTCGACTTCGTCGGCAATCAACTGCTGGTCGTCGATGGTCACGGTCACGGGCGAGCCCTTGACCACGTAATACTCCACCTCTTGGCCGTCCGGCAGGGTGAGGTTGCGGACTTCCAACTGGCTCGTCGGGTCGTCGCCCGCGGTCGAGATGGTGACTTTTGCGCCAAAGGCCAAGCTGCCCAGCAAAACGACCAAGACGGCCAGCCATACCCGCCGCACCCTAGCGCCTCCAGGCGGCGGCGAGCAGGCCCACCCCCGCGGCGGCGTACAAAAACACCGGCAGCCAGCCCGCCAGCCAGGCCGGAATCGTGCCTTGTGCGCCGAGCGAGTTGGCAACCGCCCAGGTCGCGTAGTAGATAAACGTCAAGAACAGCACCGCCACCAACCCGAGCGAAGCGTTGCGGCGAAAACTCACCAGTCCGATGGCGAGCGCGAACAGGGCGAACGCCGTCGCCGCCAGGGGCTCGGCGAACTTGCGGTGCAAGGCGGTCCACTCGGCGTTTTTCTCGCCCAGCGGGTCGCGCAGCCGCGACAGCAGGGTGCGCAGCGGCAGGTAGACGAGTTCGGGCGTGGCGTTCGTCCCGGCGGCGAGTTCGCGTACCGGCAGCGTGGCGCGCTCGGCGGTCGCGTCCAAGACCACGCGGTTGTTGCGGTAGGTCGTGAACTTGATGCCCGACAAGTCCCACACGCCAGCCGCCTCGTCAAGGGTGCCGCTCTGCGCCTGCACGACCTCGCGCGGGCCTTGCGCGCCGCCCGACTGAATCACGGTCACGTTGCGAAAGCGCCCGCCGGGAGCCAGCGCCTCGATAAACACGCTGCGCCCGAGCGAGTCCGTAAAAAAGCTGCCCTCCTCCAAAAAGCTTTCCGGGCTGCGGATGAGAATGTCTTTTTGCACCTCGGCAGCCCGAGCCTCGCTCCAGGGGATGACCGACTCGTTGACAATGAAGCTCACCGCGCTCACCGCCAAGCCGAGGAAGATGAGCGGCACCGTGAACTGCCGCGGGCTGAGGCCCAACAGCAAGGCCGCTTTAACCTCGCTGTCCTGAACCAGCCGGGTCAGTCCCAGGAGCGCCGCGAACAGCAGCGCCAGCGGGATGCCGCGCCCGGCCGCGCCCGGCAGCTTGTAGAGCAAAAACTGCGCGACGAGTGAAGGCGGCGCGCCTCGAGCGATGATGTCGGCCAAAACGTTGACAAAAAACAGCCCCAGCAGCAGCAGCAGCAGCGCCACGAGCCCGGCCCCGTAGAGCGGCAGGATTTCGCGGAAAAGGTAGAGGCTGAAGCGCTTGGTCATGGTACCCGAGTCACCTGAGCCTGCGCCAGGCGACGAGCACGCCCAGCGCGCCCACCACCGCGCTCGTCAGCCACGCGGCGGTGACGGGCGGCAGCACGCGCTGTTCGAAAAAGTTACCCGACAGCGTCCACAGCACGTAAAACACCACGATGAGAACGATCGTCCAGCCGAAGCCCGCCGAGCGGCCGTGCAGGGTCAGCCCGAGCGCCCCCGCGATGAGCGCGAAAATCGTCGCGCCGAAGGCGTCCGCCAAACGGCGGTGCAGCGTAAAGGTGAGGTCACGCGTCTCGCCGCCCGAGGCGCGCGCCGCGCCCAAACGCCGCGCGAGTTCGGACAAGGTCAGTTGGTCGCTGCTCGTCAGACTTTCGCTCGCCGCCGCGTCGCTGCTGAAAGGCAGCGTGAGTTCGGGGGTGACTTCGGGTGCTGCTCCCGGCTCCGTAACTTGCGCGTCTTGCAGCGTCCAGGTTTGCTCGCCCCGCTCGCTGTTCCACACGCCCTCCGGCGCGGTCACGGTGGTGCCGTCGCTTTGGATGACGAGCACGCCGCTCAGCGAAGCGCGGTTGGGGTCGTCCTCGTCGGCCTGGACGCGGCCCGCGTAGAACACGCCCAGGTCGGGCACGCGGTAAGCCACGTTGGTCTGCAACTCGGCCGGGGGCCGGTCGTAGTAAAAGCTGTTGACGAGCGCGTCTTCGGCCTCGACGCCCAGGGGTTCTAGAAAGCCGTTGTTGAAGACCGCCACGAGGCTCACTGCCAAGCCGAACAAGAGGAGCGGCGTGAGCAACTTCAAGGGCGGCACCCCGGCGGCGTAGGTGGCTTTGAGTTCGGAATCTTTCGCCAAGCGCCCGGTTGCTAGGAGCACCGCGAAGACGAGCGCGACCGGCAGCGCGATGTGCAGGATGTAAGGCAGCTTGTAGAGCATGAGTTGCCCGACCTGCCCCAGGGACGCGCCGTAGTAAATCAAAAAGTTGGAATAGGTCACGAGGGTGTCGATGGACAGCAGCAGCCAAAAGGCGGCCAAGCCCAGCAGGTACAGCCAAAACGTTTCACGAACGACGTAACGCGCGAGCTTGGGTCCGAGCACAGCGCAGTATACCGAGGCCGGTGTGAGAAGGGGAGTAAGAAAAGAAACGGCGAAAAACCGTCTTTGTTGTAGCGGTTGCCGAATCCCGGAGCGTTGAAAGTCTAAGGCTTGCTTTGATAAAAGGTAATCGTAGGCCCGTACTCCTCGGGTTCGGTTGCGTAGTCCACCGTAAACTCGAGGTTGGGAAACTTGGTTTTCAGGGCACATGTCCAGCACTCCACCAGCACCTCGCCGAGGTATTCGTAGGTCTCGAGGTCGTTCTCGCCATCGTTTGAAAACAAGTCGTAAACGTGAAGATGGTTGATGAGCGCCTCGAGCGCTCGGTTGTCGCCTTTCAGTTCATCGTGCCAGTGCTGCATCATTTCCTCGTAGCCTTTTGAGCCCTGAAGTAGCAACCGCCCACCTCGACGATGTCCGGCCAAAAAAGACCCGAGAACGCCACGGCGAGGTCGAGGTTGCCGTGAAAATTCATAAAGTCCCTAAGGTCGAAGTCGGGCTGTGCCCACTCGGCTTGCCACTTTGTAAAACGTTTCATTTTTGTTTGGTCGAGGGGTCGCCGCTTCATAAACCTCTGTCTCAGAGCGTTACTCTGAACGTTGCTGTAGTGAGAGGATTATAAATCATCTCGAGCCGGAATCTGCCCGAAGTGCATAAAATTGTAGAAGGAGGCTCGAGTCTGCATGTACAACCGAGACGACCTGCGCAGCACCTACGACAAAACCGCTCGAGACCGCGACGCTGTAAAAGCCTCGGGGTGGAAACTCGAGGAGCGCAAACGTTTTTTAGACGAGTTGAAAGCTGCGGGGCAAAAGACGCTGCTCGAACTCGGCGCAGGCCCCGGTCGGGACGCCCTGTTTTTCAAGCGCAACGGTTTGGAAGTCACCGCGACCGACCTGTCGCCCGAGATGGTGCGGCTGTGCCGGGCGAAAGGACTCAGGGCGCGAGTCATGGACTTTATGGCCCTGGACTTTCAAGACGCTTCTTTCGATGGAGTATTCGCGCTGAACGCTTTGCTGCACACGCCCAAAAAGAATTTGCCGGACGTTTTGACAGGCGTCCGCCGCGTGCTGAAACCGGGCGGGCTTTTTTACCTCGGCGTCTACGGCGGCCACGACTTCGAGGGCGTGTGGCCGGACGACCCGCTCGAGCCCCAGCGCTTTTTCGCTTACTACAGGGACCGGGACTTGCTGAAACGCGTCACCCAAACCTTTGACCTCGTTTACTTCCGGCAGGTTCAGGTTGAACGCGGGGCGGACTTTCACTTTCAGTCGCTCGTGCTCCGCAAGCCGCAGCTTTAGCCGATGTTCGTTTAAGCTGTTGCCATGTCGTTTTTAGACAACCTCTACAAAGAAATCATCTTGGAGCACTACAAACGCCCGCGCAACCGGGGCGAGCTTGAAGGGGCGACGGTGTCGCGTGAGGGCGTCAACCCGTCGTGCGGGGACGAGTTGGAGCTGTTCTTGGTTGTCACCGACGGCGTCGTGAAAGATGTTAAGTTCGTCGGCGAGGGTTGCGCCATCAGCCAGGCGAGCACCTCGATGATGACCGAAGCCGTCAAGGGCAAAACCGTCGCGGACGTGCTCGGTTTGTCGCAGGACTTCAAGGCGATGCTGCACGGCGACGGCGTGGCCGACACCCTGGGCGACCTCAAAACGCTGCAGGGGATTTCAAAGCTGCACGCCCGGGTGAAGTGCGCGGCACTGCCCTGGGTGACGTTGGAAGAGGCGCTGGCTCGAGCCGACCCCTCCGGCCCGAAGGGCCACCTCCCCTAAAAAGGGAGGACCAATCAAACCCTCTTTTTACTCGGTACTTTCAACTCGGTACTTTTCCCTTTAACTCGTCTCGGCCTTGGCGAGTTGAGGGCGGTCGCTGCGGGCGGGTTTGGGGGCGATGTCGAGGCTGCGCTCGAACGCCTGCAACATGCCGCGGAACTGCTCGCGGAACAGGTCGCGTTCCCTTTCCAAACGGTTCAGGTCGTTGTTCAACTCCCTGACGCGCGCTTGCGCCTCGCGGATCATCTCGTCGCGGCTGGCTTCGGCGTCTTTGAGGAGCAGTTGGGCTTCGCGCTTGGCGTTTTGCTTCATCTCGTTGCCGATTCGCTCGGCGGCGATGACCGCGCGCTTGAGTTCTAGTTCGGCGCTCTGCAACTCCTCGATGCGGTGCTCGCGTTTGGTGAGTTCGCTGTGGAGGCGCTGCTGCTCGCGGAGCAGGTCTTCGGTCTGTTCGGCCAGCTTCTCCAGAAAGTCCCGCACCTGGTTTTTGGTGTAACCGTTGAGGGCGTGACCGAACTCCATGTGTTGGATGTCGAGCGGACTGAATCTCATACCTAGCCTCGCGTTTCCTGTGCCGGGGAATATTTTAGAGCGCTCAGTCTGCAAACTTAAATCACCTAAACAAGGCCGAGCCGATACGAACTAGAGTCGCGCCTTCTTCGACCGCCGCTTCGAAGTCGCCGCTCATGCCCATCGACAACTCTGTGAGCCCCAGTTTATCACGCAACTCACGAAGCTTTATAAAATATTTCCGAGTTTGCGCCTCGCCCTCCCCGTAAGGCGCAATCGTCATGAGCCCTTCGACGTTCACGTGACTGAGAGAAGAAGCGTAGTGGACCAGGTCTTCGGCTTCCGACACTTCAATTCCTTGTTTGCTTTCTTCTCCTGCGACGTTCACCTCGACGAGCGCGCGAAACGTGTGACCGCGTTTTTCACCCTGCTTTTGCAGCTCGTCGGCGAGGCGCTTTGAATTGAGTGAGTGAATCAGGGTGAAGCCCTCGCAGTATTTGACCTTGTTGCGCTGCAAGTTGCCGACGAAGTGCCACTCGACCTCTGCCAAGGCGTCTGTCTTGCCCTGCCACTCTTGCACCCGGTTTTCGCCCAGGACACGGTGGCCGTGGCGCAGTACGGCTTGCCGGACTTCTGCGGGCGTGTGCCCTTTGGTCACGGCGACGAGTTTAACGTCTTCAGGGTCGCGCTGGACTCGAGCGCAGGCCGCCGCGATGCGCTCCCGAACCTCTAAAAACATGACCTCGAGGCCTACAGCTTTTCCAGAACGGCTTTGACGAGCCGCCGAAACGTCTCACCGGAGCGTTCCGCCATTGCGACCACCTCGTCGCCGCTGGCGTGCTCGTCTCGGTCGGCGATCGCCATGTCGGTCACGACGGACAGGCCCAGCACGCGCATCCCTAAGTGCCGCGCCTTGATGACCTCGAACACGGTCGACATGCCGACGGCGTCCGCGCCCCAAGCCCGGAACATGCGCAGCTCGGCGCGGGTGGCGTAGCTCGGGCCGCTGATGGCTAAGTAAACGCCCTCCTGCAACCCAATGTCCAGCGTTCTCGCCACCGCTCGAGCCGTTTCCTGGTAAACCGGGTCGTAGCAGTCGAACATCACCGGAAAACGCTCGCCCCTCGCGTCGTTCGGGCCGATGAGCGGGTTGTCGCCGGTAAAGTTTATAAAGTCGCGTTGCAGCATGATGTCGCCCGCTCGCCAGGCCGGGTTGAGGCCGCCGCAGGCGTTGCTCACCACCAAACTGCGCGCGCCGAGAGCGTGCATGGTTTGCAGCGGAAAAACGTTCTGCGCCGCGCTGACGCCCTCGTAGTAGTGCACGCGCCCCTGCATGGCGACGACGTTTTTGCCTGAAAGCGTGCCGAACACCAGGCGGCCCGCGTGGCCGGGCGCGCTGCTCGCCGTAAAGCCGGGGATGTCGGCGAAGGGCAGCGCTGCCACCGGGTCTATCTCGTCGGCCAGCGGCCCCAAGCCCGACCCCAAGATGACGGCGACGTCGGGGCGAAAGTCGGTCGTGCGTCTCAGGGTGGCGAGCGCTTTCTCGAGCTGGGCCGGGGCGGGTTGGGTCGGAGGAGTAGACATAAACGCATGATACCAGGCCGCAGGCCGCGTGAAGAAAAGCGTCACGCAGCCTTCACACTCGGCGACTTTCTCTTCGCCCCTTCTCACCTCGCGTTAGGTAAACTGCCCTATGTTTTCGAAACGACGCTTTCCTCGCTGTCTGCCCCCTCGTTGTCTGCCAAGCTTGCTTTTATCCCTCCTGGCAACCGCCGCCCTCGCCCAAGCCCCCACCGTGTCGGGGCCTTTGCAAGAAATCCGCATCACGGGGGCGACCAGCGGCGAAGACCTGATTCGCACCTTTCTGGTCGCCCGGCCCGGCGTCCCGGCCGAGCAAATCGACTTGGAAGCCGAGCGCAACCTGGTTTACTCGATAGGTAGCTACGCGGCGGTCACGGTCAGTTTAGAAGACCGGGGCGGCGGCCCCATCCTGTTCGTCAACGTCGTCGAAAACCCGCGCATCGGCGCGGTCGACGTGGCGGGCGTGACCGTCGCCGACCCCGAGCGGCTCGAGCAAATCGTCACCGAGGCGCACCTGCTCGACCCCGGCAACCTGTTCAACACCGACCAGGCGCAAGACGCCGTAGCAACTCTGCAGCGCGTGTACCGGCAGAACGGCTTTCCCTTCGACGTGCCGGTCACTTTAGACGTGACGCCATTGCCGGACAGTGATACCGAGGGCGAAGTTGCCGAGGTTGACGTTGCTGCGGTCGACGTTGCCGAGGGCGAAGAAGCGCCCGTCGCGCTAACCTACACCGTCACCGAGGACGCGCCGCTCACGGACGTGGTCTTTGAGGGCAACACCGTGCTGGACGAGGACACGCTGGAAGGTATTTTCAGACCCCTCGAGCGGGCTCGAGCGTTCAACATCCAGGCCTACTTGACGGCTGTTCAAGAGGTCAACCAGCGCTACGAAGACTTGGGCTACCGAGACAGCGGTGTAAACGAGGCCGCGACCGCGCTGGTAGACGGTACGCTCAATGTCGCGGTGCGCGAACTGCGCGTCGGCAGCTACGACACCACCGCCATCGGGGTCGACCCGAGCGAATTCACGCTGCAGCCCGGCGACCTCTACAACTACGACACGCTGTTAGAAGACGTCCGCCGTCTGGCGCAGGGCCGCACCACCGACATCGCCATTCAACAGCCGCCGCTGATTCTGAGTTCGGGCGACGTGCGCGTGACTTTCCGCACCGGCCCGCCCGAAACCGCCGGCCCTGTCGACGCAGTGCAAGTCGAGGGCAACACCGTCGTGCCGACCGAGGACCTGCTGGCAATTTTGAAGCTCAGGGAGGGCGATACTTTCACCTCGACCCTGGCCGCGGAAGACTTCGCCAACATCGTCAAGCTCTACAGCGACCGGGGCTACGTCGTCGCGACGAATCCGAACTTCAACTACCTCGACGGGGTGTACGTCCAGCGCGTCACCGAAATCAAAATCGCTGGTTACAAGGTCACGTTTGAAAACGATACTCACCGCACGAAAGACTTCGTGGTTACGCGCAACTTGCCCCCGGTGGGCAGCGTGGTGAACTACAACGACATCGACAACGGTTTGCGCACCTTGGCGCGCTCCGGCGCTATTCAACCCTTGGGCCGCCCGCTCGAGCCCACCGACCAGCCCGACGAGGCTGTCGTCAACGTCATTGTGCGCGAACAGCGCACCGGCAACTTTCAGCCGGGTTTGCAGTACGACACCTTGAAAGGCTTCTCGGCCGCGGTGAGTTTCGGCGACACCAACTTCTTGGGCCGCGCCCACACCTTCAACGCCGAGGCGACCGCGCAAACTTCAGACGTGGGTTTTCAGGTCGGGGCCAGCGTGAGCTACTCGGTCCCGTGGCTTTACCTCGACCTGCTCGACTTTCAAGAAGTGCCCACGTCTGTATCGGGCTCGCTGTTCAGCACCGTCGAGACGGACAAGTCGCTTACCCAGAACGGCCAGGTCAAGGTGTGTTTGGACCCCGAGGAGCGCGCCGCCAACAGCTGCGACCCGAGCGAGCGGGTGTTCGTGGGCGAGTACACGCGCCGCGACAGCGGTTTGGGCTTCGGCGTGGGGCGGCGGATTTTGCCCGACACCACGCTGCGCGTCGCGGCGCGCGGCACCTACTCGGCCTACTTGCTCGAGCCGGCCGGCGACTGCATCCTGGACGCCGAAGGCAAGCTGCCGCCCAACTGCGCCCTGCCGGAGGACCAAGCGCGGCCCAACCTGCCGCAGAGCGGTCTGTCGGCCTCGGTGGACGCGACGGTCATGTTCGACAACCGCGACAATCTCGACTTCCCGCGGCGCGGCGTGGCGGCCAGCGGCAGCGTCGGGGTGGGCTTCGGCAACGACTACCGCAACCCCGACACGAACCAGCAGCAGGGCTACACCTACTTTCCCCTGGAGTTCGGCGTCAAAAGTTACCTGGCCTTGGCCGACCTGGTCCCGGGTGTGACCGACACCAACCACGTGTTCGCGGGCAAAGTCAACGTGGGCTACCAGGTCGGCGGCGACTACCCGGTGGACAAGTATTTCCGGGTCGGCCAGACCCTGGTCGAAAGCACGCTCATCCGGGGCTACGGCCGGGAAGACTTCAACCCCTCGCAGGCCTACGCCGTCGGCACCGTGGAGTACCGCTACGACTTCGGGCTGAGCACGGTCGCCACCCAGACCCTTATCGGCATCGTGTTTTTAGACGTCGGCTACGCGTCTTCGGTGCCCGGTTTCGACGACTACGGCGCACCGATTTTCGCGGGTGCGGGCGTCGGGGTGCAGGTCAACCTGGGCTTCAGCGCCCTTGGGTTCTTCCCGCTACGCTTCGACTACGGTTTCAGCGAGCGCCACCCGAGCGGCGTGTTCAGCTTTCGGGTGGGGCCGGTGTTCTAGCGGTCTCGCCAGACCAGCTCCTCGGCGTCCGCACAAGGTTCTCGTTCTCGAGTTGACCGGAAAAACCAACCGGAAAGGGTATGAGATTATGACGACCGAGCAAGCTTTCACCAAGTCGCTGGTGCCGTGGCTCGAGCGCCACGAAGGGGACTGGTACGGCACCTACGTCCACGTCGACGCCGACGGGCGAGAGGTCGACCGGCACGTCTCGCACCTCGTCTCGACCTTTCCCGGGGACGGCCCCGACTACCACCAAATCAACCGTTACGCCTGGGCGGACGGGCGCGTCGAGGAACACCTGTTTCCCGGCACCTTCGACCCGGCGAGCGGGCGCGTCCTTTTCGACACCGAGCGCATCGACGGCTGGGCTCGAGGGCTGGACGACCGCCACGTGCAACTGCAGTTCACCTACAAGGGCGGCTCCGAGTACTACGTGTACGAGTTCATCCACTTGTCCGACAGCGAGCGCTACCGCACCCGCACCTGGCACTGGTACGACGGCGACGGCAAACTGTACAAGCGCACCCTCATCGCCGAAACCCGCGACGCCGGCCCCGAGCATGACGGCATCTAAATCGCTGGTCGAAGCCCTGCCGCTGCTGGCGCGCAACGCGGGCGACTGGTACGGCACTTATGTTCACCTGGACGAGGCCGGCAAGGTGCTCGACCGCCACGCCTCCCACCTCAACCCGGTGATGACCGAAGGCGAAAGCAGCTACACCCAGACCAACCGCTACACCTGGGACGATGGGCGCGAGGTGAGTTATACGTTCACCGGCACTTTGCAAGGCGACCGCGTCGTTTACGACACCGAACGCATTTACGGCGAAGCTTGGGAAGCCGACGCCGACACCCTCATTTTGAAGTTCCGCTACAAAGACGACCCCGACAAGTACGTCTACGAGTACATCCACCTCTCCGCCGACGACCAACACCGCACCCGCGTGTGGCACTGGTTCGACGAGCGCGGCGAGGTTTACAAACGCACGCTGATTAAGGAAACCAGAGAAGTACCGAGTGCCGAGTAGCGAGTAGCGAGAAAAGGCGGGTTCGTACCAAACTCGGTACTCGGCACTCGCAAACTCGGTACTGAAGAAGGTTGGAGACATTTTATGGAAACTGTAACCGCCTACTACGACTACCTCTGCCCCTTCGCGCAGCGCGGCATGGAGCTTGCCGCGCAAGTCGCCGAGCCGCTGCAGCTCACCTTCGACTGGCGGCACTTCAGCCTTTACCAGGGCAACTACCAGGGGGAGGACGATTGGCAGCTGTGGGAGGACGAGCTGCAGACCGGCGACAAGGACGGCGGCAAGGGCTTGCTGCCTTTTTTAGCGTCGCACGCCGCGCGGGACTTGGGCGACGCCGAGGCGTTTCGGCTCGAGCTGGCGAGAGCCCACCACGTAGACGACCGTCCCTACACCCTGCAAACCGTTTTATCCGTGGCCGAGCAGGTGGGCCTGGACCCGGACGCGCTGCAAGAGAAACTGACAGACCCCGGCCTGCGCCGCGCGCTCGCTAAAGAACACGCCCATTCCGCCGCCAACCACGTCACCGGCACGCCGACCTTTCGCTTCGCGTCGGGCGACCAGGCTTACTTCCGCGCGGCGGACCTGCCCGCCACCCAGGACGGCGCGGTCAAACTCTTCTCGACCTACCGCACCCTGCTGACCGAGTTCCCATTCGTGCAAAACGTCAAACGCTACTACGAAGTGCGCCGACCGGGTTGAGCGTGGCAGAGGCGTACGAGTTCGCAGGTTTCGGCGACGCGTCGGGCATCGGGGCGCGCCCGGCGGTGGTGGTGGTGGACTTTATCAAAGGCTTCACCGACGCGAATTGTCCACTTGGCTCTAATTTAGACAGCGAGGTCGAGGCGACGTGTAAGTTGCTCGAGGCCGCCAGGGCGCGCGAGCTGCCCGTCTACTTCACCACCGTCGTCTACGGCGAGGCGGACCAACGCGCGGGCTATTTTCTTAAAAAGGTGCCCGCCCTGGGCGTGCTCAGCCCCGAAAGCGTCTGGGTCGAACTAGACGACCGGTTGGAACGCCGGGCGAGCGAGCCTCTTTTTGTCAAACGCTTCGCCAGCGCTTTTTTCGGGACCGACCTGAACGCCTACCTCGCCTTCGAGCGGGCGGACACGGTCATCGTCGCGGGCTGCACCACCTCGGGCTGCGTGCGCGCGACGGCGGTGGACGTGCTGCAGTACGGCTACCGCGTCGTCGTGCCCGAAGACTGCGTGGGCGACCGCTCGAGGGAGGCGCACGTCGCGAACCTGCGCGACATCCAAACCAAATACGGGGACGTTTTGCCGTTGAACGAGGTGTTGGAAAAGTTGGCGAAGACGGCGTGAGCCTGGAAGAGGTTTCGACAGCTCGAGACCGAACCCTCAGCGCTCGGTTAAGCCGCCCAGGTCGTCGACTTTTTGCACTCGAGGGAAGACCCCCGGCTTCTCAAAGCGGCGGCAAGTCCAAAAGCTGCAACCCCGTCCGCAGGTCCGTCGCCCGCGACAAAATTCCCTCGTAACTCAGCATTGTAAACTCGACGGCGAAGGCTTTCGCGCTCACGACGTGCCCACCTAGAAGCTTGACGTCGTTGCCCGTTCTCGAGCTTAAGCTCAGGTGCAAGTGAACGTGGGGTGCACCGTCCAGGGTGCTTATCAAGCCGTGCCCTCCGACGATTTCGTAAGCGCCCGCAAAGGTGAGGGGCTCGAGCCGCGCTCCTTTTTCGAAGTCGAAGGCGCTCAAGACGACCTCGCTCAGGCCGCCGAGCAAGAAGACGTTCGCCGCGCCGACGCCGTGGGTCTCGGCAACCCGCGCGAAACCTTCGTGCAGGTCGGCATGGTTCGTCAGGGTGCCTGCGTAAACGCGAGCGGTTTCAGAGATGTGTTTGAGACGGACCATAGCAAAAGCGACGAGGCGCGAGTCTCGTCGCTAAACCACCCCTTCGGCGCGCAACGTGTTCAGTTCGTCGGCCGAGAGGTTGAGGAGCGACCCCAAAACCTCGTCCGTGTGCTGGCCCAGCAGCGGCGGGGGCGTGTAACTGTCGCCGCCCGTGTCGGAAAACTTGACCGGGTTACCGGGCATCTTGACGCGGCCGCCCTCGGGGTGCTCGACCTCGACGACCATGTTGCGGGCGACGACCTGCGGGTCTCTCAAAGCTTGCTCTACGCTGTTGACGGGGGCACAGGGAATCCGCGCCGCGCGCAGCTTTTCAATCCAGTGAGCTTGGGTGTTCGTCTTGAACACCTCGCTCAGCGTCGCGTCGATGAGGGTTTGATTCTTCCAACGCCCCGGCTGCCCCTTGTTTTCTTCTGTACCGAGTTCGGGGAGGTCTAACAGGTCCATCAGGTTCGCCCAAAAGTTGTCGGTGATGACCGCGACGATGAGGTAGCCGTCGCGGCACGGGAAAGTGTTGTAGGGCACGTGGACGAAGTGGGCGTTGCCGAGTTTGTCGGGTACTTCGCCGGAGAGATGGTACATCGTCGCCATGTAGTTCAGCAGGCTGATTTGCGCGTCGAGCATGGAGACGTCCACGTGCTGCCCCCGCCCCGTCGTTTCCCTCGCCAGAAGCGCCGCGAGCACGCCGACGACGCCCATCAGCCCGCCACCCAAGTCACCTACCGGGATACCCGAGCGCGTCGGCGGCCCGCCCGGCTGTCCGGTGATGCTCATGCCGCCCCCCATCGCCTGCGCCACCATGTCAAAGGCGGGCCGTGCGGTGTCGGGACCGGTCTCGCCAAAACCGGTGATGGTGCAGGTCACGACGCGCGGGTTGACCTCGGCTAAGCGCGCGTGGTCGATTTTGAGGCGTTCGGTGACGCCCGCGCTGAAGTTGTCTAAAACGACGTCGGTACGCGTCACCAGCTCGTAAAAAAGCGCCAGGCCGCGCTCGTCTTTGAGGTTGAGCGTCACACTTTTTTTGTTGCGGTTCAGCGTCAGAAAGTACGCGCCCATGCCGTGCAGGCTGTTTTTGGGGTCGCCCGCCAACAGGCGGCGCGTGCCCTCGCCCGTGCCGGGCGGCTCTATTTTGATGGTCTCCGCGCCCAGGTCGGCGAGCATCATCCCGGCGTAGGGGCCGGAGAGCATGTGGGTCAGGTCGAGCAGGGTGATGCCGGTGAGCGGTTTGGCGTTCACGGGTAGCTCGTCCCCCCAAGCACCCGGCGTGTAGCGAGGAACGACGGAGCCGCGTCACACCCGGCCCTCGGCACCTGACACTCGACCCTCTCTTTCGTCACCGCTTCGCTTTTCACACCTTCCGAACACCTTTCACGCTTAAGGCTATAATGTTATAATATTTACGGAGCACGGTTGGACATTCTCTAAGGACGCCATGAACCAGATCGACAGAAGCTCGCCTACGCCTCTCTACTCGCAGCTCAAGGCGATTTTGCTGCAAAAAATCGCGGACGAGTGGGGGCCGGGGCAGCTTATTCCGGGGGAGAGCGCCCTTGAGGCCACCTACGGCCTGAGCCGCATCACCGTGCGGCAAGCTCTGGGTGAACTTGTCAACGACGGCTACCTGTACCGCCAGCGAGGGCGCGGCACCTTTGTCAAACACACCAAGTTTACCCACGACCCCGCGCAGCGTCTGGCGCTCACCGACACCATGCGGCAGCAGGGCGTCACCCCGGGCTGGCGCGTGCTGGACAGCGGCCCGTGCGAGGCGACCCCGGACCTCGGCGAGCGGCTGGGCGTGGCGGCGGGCTCGAGCGTCTTCATCCTGAAACGCTTGCGCCTGGCCGACCAGGAGGCCATCGGCTACCACCTCGCTTACGTGCCGGGGGCGCAGGCCGAGTACATCGACGCGGGCGCGTTCGAAGAGGACGGCTCGCTGCACTACTTGCGCCGCGTCCCCGGCATGGCGGGCAGCAAGGCGCACCGGACGTTGGAGGCGAGGGGCTCGAGCGAGACCGTCGCCAAGCACTTAAACATCCGTACGGACGACCCCGTCTTGCACATCGAGCGCGTCACCGTCGCGGCGGACGGCAGCCCGCTGGAACTGTTGAGCGCCACCTACCGGGGCGACCGGTTCAGGTACACCATCTCGATTTAGCAAAGAAAGGAGGAAGTACCGAGGACCGAGTACCGAAAAAAGGCGAAACCGCGCCGCCCTCGTTACTTGTTACCCGAGCCTCGCTACTCACTCTCAATGGTAGACGAAAAAATGACGACACCCTACGGCATGGACCTGAAAGTCGACTACGGCGAAACGCTGCACCGCCCCTACCAATGCTTCATGGGGCGTTGGGAAGGCCTGTGCAAAACGTTTACGGCGCGGGGCGAGTTCGTCGAGTCTACGGGCGTGCACATGAACGTCTTTTGGACGGACGAGAACACCTGGCACCTGCACGAACACTTCGACAACCTGTTCGAAGTCGGCGAGACGGTGTTTCACAGCGACATCCACGTCGAGGGCAAATACTGCCACTCCAAAAACGACTCCAAAAACGACATGGTGACGATTACCGGCAGCGAAATCACGCCCTACAACTACGTGTTCACCATCGACTCTAAAGTGACCCACACCCTCGTCTACAACAACCACTACTTTTTGGACCCCGACACGCGCCGCATCATCACCCACAAAACGCGCGGGGGCGAGACGCACATCTACCAGATTCAGGATTTCGCGCGGGTGGTTCAACCTTGAGAGCGCCGAGTTTGCGAGTAGCGAGAAAAAGCAGGGCGTACCGAACTCCTTACTCGGCACTCGCTATTTATTAAGGAAAGGCTGCGATGATCGTCCAAACCGCGCCGGAGGGCAAACCCTATTTTGTGATTCTGCAAGCCGACCACGCTCGAGCCTCGGGACAGTTGGCGCAAGCCTTCGGCAACGGGCATTTTGCGCCGCTGTACCCCAAAGAACTGCTGGAGTACGTCGTCGCGCACCACGACGAGGGCTGGGTGCCGGTGGACGCGGAGGTCAGCCGGGACGAACGTACGGGTTTGCCCTACCACCTGACGCAGACGCCCCTACCGCAGTTGGTACGCACCGGCAAAGGCACGCCGGACTTCAACGAGGCGCGGCATCCGTTTTGCGGCATCGTCTCGAGTATGCACTTTTACGGTCTCTACCACGGGCGCTACGGTTTGTCGGACAAAATCTTCATCGACACCGTGACGGACGGGGACAAGCCGCTGGTGGAGGATTTGCTGAGCGGCGAACTGGCGCGGCAAGAGCGGCTCAAAGAACAGTTGAGGGCGGAGGGTCACGCCGACTGGGCGCGGGACGACTTCTTGTTTCACAACTACAAGCTGCTGCAGTTTTTCGACACGCTCTCGCTCTACTTTCACATGGTTCACGCAAAGGCTCGAGCCGAGGCGACGTTCCAAAACCTGCCGAGGGGTTTGGGCGACGACGTAACGGTGACGGTCAGGCCGGTGAGCAAAAACGCCTACGGGATAAGCCCCTGGCCTTTTGGGGAAGAGGCGCTCGAGTTCACCACCGCAGGCCGTTATCTCAAACCGCAACCCGCATCGGTCGACCTCGCCGACGTGTTTCACGCAAAGCGGCTCGAGACCCAGACTGTTCTGTTGGTGCCGGGTCGAGAATGAGCGACGGCAAGAGTTTCAGTCAGGGCGTCGGGCGCTGGCTCGGCAGCGCGGAGGTGTACGACGGCGCGGGCCGGTTCTTGGGCAATGCCACCGACCAGCGCCACGTGCAGCGCCAGATGGACGACAAGCGCGTGCGCATCGCCCTCTCCTTTGTCGGCCCCTTCAAGTTCGCGGGGCACTACGTAATAGCCGACTACGGCGCGCACCGCCTCTACGAAGGCCCCGCCAACGTCGGCTACGCCGAAACGTTGAGCGACGGGCTCATCGACGCGAACGCCTACTGGCCCGTCACAGGGCTGACGCAACGCTTTTTTTTGATGGTGTTGCCGGGGGGCGACAAGCAGGTGTCGTTGGCGCTGATGTCGCGCGGTGAGCGACTTTTATACGTCGTGGTGGGCGAGTACAACCGTGTGGCGGCTGGGGCGAGTCCGGTGCCGCCGGGCTTCGTCGACGGCACCTCGTTCGACCTTGCCGACGACCCCGCGGCGGGGCGGGGCGAGGTGTTGCTGCACCGCGCGGGGACGTGGCGGGGAACGCTGACGGGTCTGGACGAAAGGCTCGAGACTGCCGGAGAGAGTTCTTACAGTGAGGCCGTCAGCAAGGGAGAAGGAAAGCTGAGGGTTAGCGTCGAGGGCTCGAGCCTCGACCCAAAACCCCGTGACTTTGAGTTGAAGACCAAGGGCGCGCTCGCTTGGGTGTCTGCCAGAGACGAAGGTTTAGAGATAGCGGGCTCGTACAGCCTGAGCGGCGGGCGGGCGCTCTCAGGGCAGTTTCACCACCTGGCGAAAGCGTTTACGCGTGTGGCGGCGTGAAGTGGTGAGTCATGACGGGACCCTCAAGGCCGTGCTCCACACCTGGTATCGGGGCGGGGTGCGCGTGGGCGTGCAGTTCGGCGTGCTGGCGTTTGAGGCCGCCCCATGAGCAAAGACGGCTTCGTCGGCGCGTGGCGCGTGAGCGAGTACGTTTACAACCCCGACGGCTGTTTTGTGGGCCTGGTGCGGCAGCGGCGGGAGCTTGAGAAGGTTAGAGGGCGGCACCCTCCGCGTGACGCAGCACTGCGAGCCGGACGCAGGCGCTTAACACATCACCCGATGGGAAGGTTTGCCGGTTCGTGGGTGTTCGACCTCAGCGTGGACGGCCCCGCGCGGCTTTACCACGGGCCGGACGTGGTCGGGTTCGGGCTTCGCCTGGGGCGAGGGGGCGCTGACCGGGCGCGGGCTGTGGCCCCGTTTTGGACACAACTTTACGTCCTTTGCCGTGCTTGCCACGCCCGAGCGGCAGCTCACGGGCGGGCAGTTTTTCAACGCGTCGCAGCCGGTCGCCAGCGTTGTCGGCGTCGCGGTGCCGGAGGTGGATGAGAGCTGGCCGGAACTCTCCGGGCACCTCGGGCGGGTGAGCTTGCCCCTGTCTGGACGGGCAGTAAACGAACGGTCGGTGCAACGGGTGAAGTTTCAGAGAACGCAGTTGAACGACACTACCAAGGACAGGGTTTCAGCGAAGAAGACTTTACTTTAGAACTGTCTCCCTCTCAAACCAAGCTCGAGTGCTCTGGAAAACGTTCGTCTTCACCCCTGCGCGGTCTCGCCCTGAGGCTGGGGCCGTTGCTCGAGGGCGAACTCGTCATAGACGCCCGCTGGCTGCTCACGTTCAAGGAAGTCCTCGACGCCGAAGCAGGTCACCTCGTCAGCCTGCGCCGCCTGTACAAAGACCAGCGGCTCGACTCTGTCGAAGTCATCCGCCTGAGACCGAAAGGTAAAGCGTGACGACGTTGGAAAACCCCGTCTCGAGCCTGCCTAAAACCGCCCAAATTGTCGAGGTGGGCTTGCGCGACGGGTTTCAGACCTTGCAGAAAGTCATCCCTCTGGACATGAAGCTCGAGCTTATAGACACCCTCATCGACGCGGGCGTAAAGCATATCCAGGTTACTTCGTTCGTCCACCCCAAACGCGTGCCGCAGATGGCGGACGCTGAAGAGCTGTGCGCGAGTCTGCCCGCCGCGCCGGGGGTCGAGTACAGCGGTTTGGTCTTGAACTTAACAGGCGTCGAGCGGGCGCTCGCGGCGGGGCTCAAGTCGCTCGACATGGGCGTGGCGGCGACCGAAACTCTGAGCCGGCGCAACGCCAACACCTCCGTCGCCGCGGGCATGGCGCAGATGGAAGAGATGGCACGTGAGGCGCGGGGCGCGGGCGTCCGCGTGCGGGCGGGCGTCCAAACGGCGTTCGGCTGCGCTTACGAGGGGGAGGTGCCACAAAGAAAAGTCGTTAACTTGCTCGAACAAACGCTCCACATGGGCATCGACGAACTCGCCCTGTCGGACTCTACCGGCATGGCAAACCCGCTACAAATCGAACGGATGCTCGCCGAAGTCCGGCCTCTGGCGGGTGACACACCCGTCGTCCTGCACCTGCACGACACGCGCGGGCTGGGGCTCGCCAACGTCTACGCGGCGCTCCGGCAGGGTGTGAGCAAGTTCGACACGGCCTTCGGCGGTTTGGGCGGTTGTCCCTTTATCGAAGGCGCGAAGGGCAACATCGCTTCTGAGGACACGCTTTTTCTGATGGAGGAAATGGGTATTGGTACGGGCGTCGGCATCGACAAGATTGCGAGTATCTCGAGGCGCTTGGAAACTTTCTTAGACATGTCCTTGCCCGCCAAGCTGCATCACCTTTTGGAAAGTGACGCGTGAGCGGTGCCTACCAAGCTGGGATTCGTCGGTGCGCGAGCCTCGATTTTTGAGAAAGGAGCGGGAAGTCAGCCTTAAATTTCGACGCGCGGCTTCTCTTTTATGCCACAAACCCTAGCTGAAAAAATCATCTCGGAGCACGCCGGGCGTAAACTCCACGCGGGCGACATCGCCGTGGTTCCTGTAGACGGTGCGATGGCGACTGACACAACCGCGCCCTTAGCCATCCAAGCCTTCCGGGAAATGGGCGGCAAAAAACTTTTTGACCCATCAAAGTTCTTCTTGGTTCTCGACCACGCCGTACCCGCCCCCAATGAACGCGTCGCCAACCTGCACAGCATGATGCGCGACTTTGCGCACCGGACGGGCTGCAAACTCTACGACGTGGGCGAGGGCATTTGTCATCAGCTCATGGTGGACTTTGACCACGTGCGCCCCGGCGACATCTTCGTGGGCGCGGACTCGCACACGCCGACCTACGGCGCGCTGGGCGCGTTCGCCGTCGGGATGGGCTCGACCGACACCGCGGGGGTGATGCTGACGGGGAAAACGTGGCTTAAAGTTCCGGGGACGATTCGGCTCGAGCTAAACGGCGCCGTCAAACCGGGCGTGAGCGCCAAGGACATCATTCTTTACTTGGTCGGGCGTTTGGGCATCGCGGGCGCGACCTATGACGCGATTGAATTTACGGGCGAGGTCGTCCACCCCATGACGCTGGCAAGCCGCATGACTTTGGCGAACATGGTCGCGGAGATGGGCGCAAAGGCGGGGCTGGTGGACACTTCACACCTCAACATGCCTTACGATTTCGAGCGGCTCTCTCCTGACGCTGACGCGACTTACAAAGCTCATCACACTTTAGACTTAACCGACCTGCGCCCCCAAATCGCGCTGCCGCACTCGCCCGAGAACGTGCGGGACATTGACGAGGTGCTGGGCCGCAAAATTGACGCCGCCTTTATCGGCTCGTGTACGAACGCGCGGCTCGAGGACTTTCACGCCGCCGCGCAGGTGCTTAAAGGGCGCAAACTCGCCCCCGGCGTGCGTCTCGTCATCGCCCCGGCCTCGCGCAACGTGTTTAACGCCGCGCTGAGAGACGGCACGGTCGAGACCTTGTCGGCGGCGGGGGCGACCTTTATCACCTCGGGCTGCGGGCCGTGCGTGGGCACGCACCAGGGGATTCCGGGGGACGGGGAGGCGGTCATCTCGAGCACCAACCGCAACTTCCGCGGGCGGCAGGGCAACCCGAACGCGGACGTTTACCTGGCCTCGCCCGCGGTGGTCGCCGCCGCCGCCGTTGCGGGAGAAATCGTTGACCCCGCCGACGTTTTGCAAGACGGCGGGGTTTTGGCGTGAAGCATCTTTTCGAAGGCACCGCGCACGTTTACGGCGACAACATCGACACCGACCGCATCATCCCCGGCAAGTACACCAAAACGCTCGACCTGCAGGGGCTCGCGGCGCACGTGCTAGAGGACTTGGACCCCGAGTTTAGAACCAAAGTGCAAGCTGGCGATATACTCGTCGCGGGCGACAACTTCGGCTGCGGCTCGAGCCGCGAACAAGCGCCCATCGCCCTGCAAGCGGCGGGCATAAGCGTGGTGGTGGCGCGGTCTTTTGCGCGCATTTTTTACCGCAACGGAGTCAACATCGGTTTGCCGCTCGTCGAGGTGCCAGACCACGAGATTAGGGACGGCTCGAGGCTGAAGGTGAACCTACTCGACGGCGAAGTGCTCGACGAAACGACCGGGAAAACTTACCGCGCGACCAAGATGCCCGCGGTGATGCTCGAGATTTTGCAGGCGGGCGGGCTCGCCCCGTATCTCCAAGAACACGGCGATTATGGGGTAGCCGAATGAGCCTGCCCCTGGCCGGCGTGCGGGTGCTTGAATGCTCCCACGCCGTGTTAGGCCCCGCCGCGGGTATGATTCTGGCAGATTTGGGCGCGGACGTCATCAAAATCGAGCCCACCCCGAACGGCGACCCGACCCGCGAGCTGAAAGGTTTTGGTCAGGGCTATTTTCCGTACTTCAACCGTAACAAAAAAAGCGTCGTCGTGAACCTTAAAACAGACGAAGGCAAAGAGGTCGTTCGCAAGTTGCTTGAAGGTGCTGATGTTTTGCTCGAGAACTACGGCCCCGGCACGATTGAGCGCTTGGGGTTTGGCTATGACGCGCTCAAAGAGGATTATTCTCAGCTCGTTTTCTGTTCGCTCAAAGGCTTTTTAGAAGGTCCTTACGAGAACCGCACCGCGCTCGACGAGGTGGTGCAGATGATGTCGGGTCTCGCCTACATGACCGGGCCGCCCGGTCAGCCGCTGCGGGCAGGGGCCTCGGTTATCGACGTGATGACGGGGATGTACGGCGCGATGGCGGTGATTTTGGCGCTCAAGGAGCGGGACGCGACGGGCGAGGGGCAGCTTGTCAAAACGGCCCTGTTCGAGACGGCGGCGTTTTTGATGGGCCACCACATGTCCACGTTTGTTATGTCCGGCGAGCCCTTACCGCCCATGTCGGCGCGGGTGAGCGCTTGGGCGGTCTATCACCAGTTTGAGACGCGAGACGACCAACTTATTTTTATCGGCGTGACCAGCGACAAGCAGTGGCCCCGTTTTTGTGAAGCGTTCGGGCGTGAGGACTTGCTGGCGGACGAACGCCTGACGACCAACAACGACCGCGTGGCGGCGCAAGCGTGGCTGCTGCCCGACTTGCGCGCGATGGTCAAAGGCTTGACCCTGGCCGAAGCCGTGGCGCGCTGTGAGGCGGCGCACCTCCCTTTTTCGCCCGTCGCCCGGCCCGAGGACTTGTTCGAAGACCCGCAGCTCAACGAAGGGGGGGGCTTACTCGAGACGACCTTTCCGAACGGTACCCGAACCAAAATGCCCAAACTCCCGCTGCTGTTGGGCGAGCACGACCTGGATTTGAGGCTCGAGCCGCCCCGAGTGGGCGAGCACACGGTGGAGGTTTTAGAAGCGCTCGGCTATGACCAGAGAACGCTGGACGACTTGGCAGCTCGAGGGATTGTCACAAAAGGAGACAAGAATGGCGCTTGATTTGCTAGTCAAAAACGTGCGCGTCGTGCGTCCGAACGAAGAGGGCACCGAGAAGCTGGACTTGGGTGTCAAGGACGGGCGTTTTACCAAGCTTGCGGCGTCTATAGAGGACGACGCCGACAAGGTGCTAGACGCGGGCGGCCTCCTCGGCTTCCCCGGCGTGACCGACGCGCACACCCACATCGGCATCTATCAGAACCTTGCTGAGGACGCCTGCACCGAGTCGGCGGCGGCGGTGTCGGGCGGCGTAACGACGCTGCTGACCTACATCCGCACAGGCAGCCTCTACCTAAACCGCCCCGGTCCCGTGCGCGAGTTTTTTCCCCAGCTTTTGAAAACGTCCGAAGGCAACTACCGCTGCGATTACGGCTATCACATCTCACCGATTCAGGGCTCGCAGGTGGGCGAAATGGACTACATCTTGACCGAAGCGGGCGCGCCCAACTTCGGCGAGATTTTTATGTTCTACGGCTCGCACGGGCTCCACGGCGGCAGCGACGTGCAGCGGCAGTGGCTCATGCTGGACGAGGGCGAGAGTTACGATTTGGCGCATTTTGACCAGATTTGTCGGGAGGCGGCGCGCTTGCAAAGGGAGTATCCGGAGTTGGAGCCCTACATCTCCGTAAGCTGGCACTGCGAACTCCCCGACCTGCTGCGCGCTTACGAAAAGAAGGTACAAGCGAGAGACGACATCTCAGGCCTTGCCGCCTACAGCGCCGCGCGTCCGCCCCACTGCGAAGCCCTGGGCGTCGCCACCGCCGGGGCGCTCGCGCATGAGGCGGGGTTGACGCGCATCAACATCTTGCACATCACGTCAAAAGAGGCGATGGACGCAGCTTTGAGACTGCGCGAGAGCTATCCCGAGATGGACGTGGGCTTAGAAGTTACCGCCGGACACCTGCTCTTAGATACAACCTGCCACATGGGCGTTTACGCCAAGGTCAACCCGCCCCTGCGCCCGCCCGAGCACCGCGAACATCTGTGGGAGCGCGTCAAGGACGGCACCCTGCAGTGGGCCATGACCGACCACGCCAACTGTCCCGAAAACCTGAAAGTCGCCGTGGACGACCCCGAGAACATTTGGAAGGCCAAGGCGGGCTTTGGCGGCACCGACTACCTGTTGCCGGGGCTCTACAGCGAAGGTACCAAACGCGGGCTGAGCCCCAACCGGGTCGCGGAACTGGTCTGCTACAACCCGGCGCGGCGCTTTGGGCTGAACAACAAAGGGGACGTTGACATCGGGTTGGACGCTGACTTGGTACTTTTGGACCCTGATGAGACCTGGACGATTCGCGCGGAAGATTCGCTTTCGGCGCAAGGCTACAGTCCGTTTGAGGGCTTGGAGGTGACGGGCAAGGTCAAGAAGACTTTTTTGCGCGGCCAACTCGTATTTGACAAAGGTGAGGTCAAGGGTTTATTGGATGGGCGCTATCAGAAGCGTCCGACGAGTTGATTCTGATTATCTGCTAGAGTGACTATAAACCATGCACGAATTAGACCATCTACTCTGGGAGGAACTGCGTCTCAGTGAGGGTGAGAAACGCTTTGCTGAAGCCACAGGTGTAACGCCTGCCTTCGGCGGAGAACACCCCGGTGCAGGCACGCACAACAGTTTGCTGTCTTTGGGTCGGGGAAAGTACCTAGAAATTATCGCGCTCAACCCCGCTCATCCCAAAGCAGCCAACTTACTCAAAGAAACGCCCCCGGGCTTTACGCCAAGGCTTTTTACCTTTGGTGTAAGAGCTTATGATTTAACCTTTGTTGAAAGGTTGGTTGAAGATGCCGACCTAAATGTGGCGGGCCTGCACGACGTCTCGCGGCTCTCTCCCAATGGTCAAGTTTTAGAATGGCGAACCGTCATCGTGGGGGGGCATGACTTTGGCAACCTCGTACCCTTTTTTACGCGCTGTGGTGACATGGACCATCCTTCCCAGACCTCACCAAAGGGGTGTGAATTACTCGAGTTCTCAGTGGGCCACCCCGACCACCACGAACTCTCCCGCGTTTACAAAGCGTTGAGGGTGAATGTGCCCGTGTTTGGATCTGAACATCCTCAACTGCGGGCGGTTTTGGCGACGCCCAGGGGTGTCGTGACCCTAAGCACCAAGGGACTGTAAACTTGATGACTTGCCGGATGACGCACAGCTACGCGCCGTGGGGACGCTGATGTGTTCAAAACTCTGAGTTATGACGAACAGGTGCGGCGGCTTACCCTGTTGGCAGGGGCCGCCCTCCCTCACTACGGCTTAAACAACGCCGAGCTTACCCCTATCGCCCACTGGCAAAACACGACCTTCCGCGTGGACGCGCCCGCGCGGCGCTACGCCCTGCGCGTCAACCGCCCCGTGTCCCAAGACCTCGCCTCCATCCGCTCGGAGCTGATGTGGCTCGAGTCCCTGACCCAAACCACCGATTTACGCGTGCCGCAGCCTCACCGCAACGAAGCGGGCGAGCTGCTGACCACGGTTCAAACGGACGGAATACCCGAGCCGCGTCACTGCGTCCTTTTTTCCTGGCTGGACGGCACTTTTTTGGACGGTAACGACCTCACCCCCGAACACATGAGACGCGTCGGCGCGTTTACCGCCAAGCTGCACCGGCATTCCAAAACCTTTGTGCCGCCCCCCGGCTTCGAACGACGGCGGCTCGAGTGGGACGGGCAGATGGATGACTTTTACGCGCATCCGAACGTGCGGGCAAACCCCGTCCTTACGACTGAGTTGTGGGCGCTGTTCGACGAGGTGCGCCGCCAAACGGAACTCGTCATGAACGCCCTGGGGCGTGACCCGAAGGTGTACGGCCTCGTCCACAACGACATCTACCAGAAGAACATGCTGTTCGAGGATGGCACGGTGCAGGTGTTCGACTTCGACAACTGTGGTTACGCGCACTACTCACTCGACGCGGCGGTGACGCTGGCGCAGGTGCGCAAGCACGCGGACTACCCAGAGAAGCGAGCAGCTTATCTCGAGGGCTACGCGCAGCACCGGGCATTGTCGCGGGCAGAGGTGGCGGGCCTCGAGGCCTTCCTCGCGGCCCGGGTGTTGCTGCTCGCGCTCTACTACGCGAGCCAGACCGACAACCCGAAGATGAGGGCGGCGGCCCCGGCGTACGTTGACGGGGCGGCAGGAGATTTACGGGAGTGGCTCGAGACGGGCCGGGTTGCTTGAACGCTCAAGCCAAACCCATAAAGCACCCCGCCACCACCTCCGGCTGCGTCATCATGCCGTTGCGGTGGACGGGCAGGTCCAGCCAGTCCCACTCGAGGTCGTGAAGCGCAGGCCCCGGCACCTGCTCCGACGAGGGGCGGTGCGCTTGTCCGGTGCAGCGGATGTAGGTTTTAGGCAGGCTGTCGTAGCCGCCGTTTCTTAGCACGAGTTCGTCCGTCCACTGCTTCATGGGGTGCAGGGTCAGGCGGCGTTTGAGCCACGCTCTGTTCGCCTCGTCGTCGGCGGGCACGAGCATCTCGAGCCCGTACTCGGCGAAAAAGTCCATCTTATAGCCGTCGACGAACTTTGTTTGCCGCTCTTTGAACCACTCGGGCCATTCGCCCGTCTCCGGGTCTTTGGGCACGGCCGCCATCCGTCCGGGGCGCGGCACGAGCGCGTCGTAAAAGGCGAGGCGGCGGATGCGCGGCTTGAGTCTGTCGGCAACACCGGTCACCGTGATGCCCGCGAACGAGTGCCCCACCAAAATGACGTCGTCCAGTTCTTCCCATTCAATAATATTGACGACGTCCTGGATGTGCGTCTAGAGCCCCACCTCCTTTGTAAGCAGGTGGCGGCGCTCGCCTAAACCCGTGAGGGTGGGGGTGTACACGTCGTGCCCCTTCCCACGCATGATGTTTCTGACCTGCCGCCAGACCCAACCGCCGTGCCAGGTGCCCGCGACCAGCACGTAGGTTTTCACGCTGCTGGTACCCCCTTCGCCTCGAACGTACGGGTCAAAAACTGGTCGATGTGGACCGCCGCGATGTTGCCCGTGCCCATCGCCACCGGGACCTGCTGCGTCATGGGGCGCACGTCGCCCGCGACCCAGACGCCGGCGACGTTGGTGTCGCCCCGCTGCGACACGGGCTCGACGTGCCCGAGCGCGGTGAGCTTCAGCCCGAGTTGCTTGGCAAGGTCGTTGCGCGGCACTTTGGGGCTCGAGACGAAGTAGGCGTCCCGCTCGAAACGCGTACCGTCTGCCAGGACGAGGGCGAAGACGCAGCCTTTTTTGCCGTCCATTTCCTTGATGACGCCCTCGAACCACCTAATGTCGCGCGCCTCGAGCCAGGCCCGGTCCTGAACGCTCAGCGCCCGCTTGTCGGGGTTCTCGCTCGTGAAAAGCAGCGTGAGGTCGGGAGTGAAGTTGTAAAGGTGTTTCGCCGTGCTCACGCCGCCCGCCGAGGCACCCGTGCTGATGACGAGGGCGCTTTTTCCGGCAAGCTCGGGCGCCTCGCAGTCGGGGCAGTAAAACAGGTTGCACTTGGCGGCGTACTTTAGGCTCTCTTGCCAGCTGCCGCCGACCTCCGGGTGGTAGCGGGCCACGCCGGTGGCGAGTAGAAGGGTTTTGCTGCGGTGGGTGTCGCCCTGGTCGGTCTCGAGTCTGAAGTTACCCACCTCGCCCGCGACGCGGGTGACGTTCGAGCGCTCCAACTCCGCGCCCAAGTCCTTGGCCTGTGCTTGCAGTTTTTTGATGAGCTGCACGCCCGTGATGCCGGGCAGGCCGGGGACGTTCTCGAGCGTGTTCAGGGTGTAAGGCAGCGGCCCGCTGCGCCGGTCGAAGACGCGCACGCGGCGCCGGTGCCAGGCGAGGTGAATCGCCGCCGACAGCCCTGCCACGCCGCCGCCCACCATCAGGCAGTCGTACATCAGCAGCCGGTCTCGGCAGAGCTTGTCTTGGCAGTGCCTGTCTCGGCAGCGCGGCTCGGCCCCGATGCGGCTCGCGCCCGGTCGATGGCGTTTCTGAAGACCTCGAGCGGCTGCGCCCCCGAGACGAGGTAGCGGCGGTCGACCACCGCCGCGGGCACGCCGGACAGACCGAGACGACGCGCCTGCGCCTCTTCGCTTAAGACTTGCTGCTCGAGCCCTTCGTTCTCTAGGGCCGCGAGAAAAGCCGCTTTGTCTAAGCCGACTTCTTCGGCGATGCTCGCCAAAACCTCTTTCGAACTGATGTCTTTGGCTTCCAACCAGTACGCCTCGTACACCCGTTTGGAGTAAACCTCTTTTTTGCCTTTCGTCCCGGCAAAAGCCGCGCCGACGTGCGCCGCGCGGCTCGGCACGCCGAAGGGGCCGCTGTTGATAGTCAAACCGTGCTGTTCTTTTGCTGTCCGCCGGAACTGTGGGCGCAGCCGCTCGACGCGCTCGCGCACCTCGGGCGGGGTCGGGGGCGAGCCGGGCGGGCGCAGTTCAAAAGCGTGCCAGGTGACCGTGACGCTGTCGTCGAGCTTTGCCAACGTTAGATAAGCCAAGTAGCAGTAGGGGCAGACGTAGTCCGACCAGACCTCGAGCGTGATCTCGGGTCGGGCGGGCGTGAGGTCAGTGCGTCCAGACATGGGCATAGTCCTCAGCATACTTTTGAAAGGGCGTGGGGTCACGTCCTAAAACCGTTTTCACGTCTTCGCTGACGCCTCCGGCCGACCCGTCTTGCGCGGGGCGGTAGAGGTCGATGACGCCTCGGGTCGCCGCGTCGGGCCGTCCGAGTTTGCGCATACTTTCAAAGGTCTGCTCGTCGGTTAGGGGGACGTAGCGCACCCCGTAGCCCAACACGTTTGAAAGAACTTCGGCGACCTCGCCGTGCGCGAGCGCCGCGCCGCCGGTCAGGGTGTAGGTTTTGTTTTTGTGCCCCGCTTCGGTCAGAACGGTCGCCGCCACCGCGCCGATGTCCCTCGTGTCCACGAAACTCACCTCGCCGTTCTCCGCAGGTAAATAAATACCGCCGTTTTTGATGCTCTCGGCGTAAAAAGTGTTGAAGTTCTGCATGAAAAAGTTGGGGCGGAGGTGGGTGTAAGGGATGCCGGAGGCTTCGACAAGCTCCTCGGCCGCCCGGTGAATGTTGGAGGGTTCTTGCAGCGTGCGCATTCCCGACAAGCGGACGACGTGACCGACGCCCTGTTCTTTCGCTGCTTCCAAAAACGGCCCCAACACCGTCTCCGGCTCGTGCATCGTCGTGGGGGTGACGAGGAAAATACCGTCGACACCGCCGAGTGCGGCGCGCATACCGGCCTCGTCGGCGTAGTCGAAGCGGGCGACGGGGGCGTTCCACCCTTGTTTCTCGGCGAAGGCTCGAGCCTTCGCCACATCTCGTGAGGCGACGGTCACGTCGACCTCGCGTTTCAAGAGCGCGCTCACCACCTCGCGCCCGACGGTGCCGGTTGCGCCCGTGACTAAAACATTCATAGTGTTGCACGTCCTTTCTGACAGACTGATAAACTAAGCCTATGACGATCAACGTTCCTGACGCCTTGGCAGAACGTCTCAAAAGCGAGGCCGAGGCGCAGCGGCGGCAGGTGCAGGACCTGGCGCTGAGTATTCTCGAGGCGGCGCTCGGCAACCAGGCTGAAGACGACCTCAAGGCGGTCGTTGCAAGAATTCAGGCGTTGCCTGTGAACCCTCACGCTGTCCGGGTCGCCCGAGGCTCGCTCGCCGACGCGCTGGCAGCAGCGCCGCCCGCCGCAGCTTTCGACCTGGACGCTTGGCAGCGCGACTGGCAAGCAGTCGAAACCGAAGCGAAGGCGAGAGACAGGGCTGACGACGTTGCTGAAGGGCGCAGTTGAGCTTGCGTGCCCCATCACTTGCTGGATACGAATCACGCTGCTTCTCTCGTCACCCTTGGGCATCCGTTGAGAGAACGGTTCGGCGAGCAGTCGCGTAGTGGCGACACCTTTAGCGTGTGCGTTCCCATCGTTACCGAAACGCTTTTCGGCATCGGCATTCTACCTCGTGCAAAGCAGAACCTCGCGGAATGGTCGCGCCTCAAGCCGAGCCTCACCTGTTATGTTCCTGACGAAGCCGACGCTGAGAGCGCGGCCGAGCTACAAATCGCTTTACGCCGACGCGGGTGGCAACTCGCCACGGTGGACGCGACCATCGCCGTCATCGCACTTCGGTACGACCTCACACTTTTGACGACAGACAAAGACTTCAACGCTGTTCCGATGCTGCGTTTGGCAAACTGGCTATGAAGGCGGCGCATGCTTCTCCTCCAAAACAGCTTCTACATACTGAATCAGCTTCCACTCGCCACCGGCTTGCCGCGCCCAGAAACACGCCCGCGCGGTTCCGCTCGAGGGCGTGTCCCGGTAGCGGTTTTGACCCTGCCAGTGGCTAAAGCAAACGACGAAAGCCGTGTCGCCCAAAACGTCCCAGGCTTGAGGCTCGAGCCGCACCGTCATCGCACTCATCATCCTTTCGACCGAGGCATAATACTCCTGAATTTCGGCCCAGCCGAACAGGGTCGGGCGCTCTTCGGGGATGTAGACGAGATTGGGGTAATCCCGGTCCCACAGCTTTGAGAGCCGCTCGAAGTCGAGGCTGCTCCAGCCCGTTTCGGCTTCACGGACGACACGAGCGAGACGGTCGGGCAGGGTCATGGGCGCTCCAGGTGTGCGAGGTCGTACTGTGAGTCCAGAAAGTCCCAGCGCAGCCGCGCCAGGATGTTGTCTGCGGGGATGACCCAGAGCTGTAGCGGCGGGCACTCGTCGCCCCAGCTGATTTCAAAGCGTTCGCAGTCGAAGGTTCCGGCGGGCACGCTTACGCGCTCGCTCCCGGTGCGCTCGAGAAACTTGTAACCTCGGGTGCTAGACGATTAGGCAAAGAGGAAGAGGATAAGGTTGTGAGCCGCGACTTTGCGGCAGACGCTAGCGCGGATGCTCCAGAAGGAGTTGAGTTGCTGCAGGGCGATATTGCGACAGCGTGTGAGTGAGGAGAAAACGGCTTCGATAGATTTACGTGCTGTGGCAAAGAAGTCACACCAGAACTGAGGCTCTTTAGCATTGCCCTTGGGCGGCGTGTAGATGCCTAAGCCTTGATAGCCCTTGTCACCGATAAGGCTGTTTAGGTCATCATAGCGGTCATCGAGCAAACACTTGCCCACCATGACATCATGCTCATTGGCTGGGACGACAGCAAAGCGGCAGATAGCGCCTTGACCTGTGCATACAGCATGTAGCTTGTAACCGTAAAAGCGCTTGGTTGCTCCACCGCGTCCGGATGCGGCTTCACTCATCCTTCGCTGTCTTGTGTAGCGAACGCCCTTGCAGATGGGCAGCGGTTTCGAATCAATCAGGTACACCCCATCATGCTGAGCAACCAGCATCGTCAAATCAGCGTAGATGCGTTCAAAGTTACGACTCACCCGGTAAAAGCGGCTGAGGTGGGGCAGCTCGGGAAACAGGCTCTGATACTCGCGCTGCACCAGCAAGTACCACAAGCCCTGATTCTTTTGCTGCAGGATTTCACCGACTAAGATGATGCTGAGCACTTCGGCGTAGCTCGACTTTTGGTTGGGTTTCTTGGGCAGCTTAAAGCGCCCCAAGCGCTCAGACGCTTGCAGATAGTCGTCTAGCAGGACGTATACCGCTGTGAAGAGGTCTGTTACAGTGTGCTTCGAGAGAAGATGTCTGGTTCGCATAACCAATCTTCTCTCTTTTTCTATCCCTTTTCCACTAGCACCCGAGGTTTGTACTTCGCCCCGGCCAGGGGACCGCTGCCGCCGTTGGGCAGGGTCGAGGCGTTGGCGGACAAGACGCGCTGCTTGCCGCCCTTTTCAAAGTCGTAGGTAGCAACTTGAATCCCGTCGGCGACGAGCGGGTGACACACGAACACGTGGGCGGGTTCAACTCGAGCCGCTGCGAAATCCTGCCCAAGCCCGCCAGTTGCGCTTCGCACTCGACGGCGGTGTCGGCAAACCGGAACAGGCTGCTGCCCGTAAACGCGCCGTTTACGTTCAAACGGATAAAGCACTCGACGGGCCGCCAGGTCGCGTCTACCGTGTAAACGACGTGCCGCGTCAGGCGCTCCGCGTCCATCTCGCACAGGGCCGAGAGGGTGCGAAAACGGCCCGCCTCGCTCAACCAGAAGTGTTCGCGCCCGGTCTCGCCGCGCTCGTCGTGTGGGTAAACGAGGCTGCCGCTACACTTCACGGAACTCCTGAGAAAAAGGCCACAACGAAAGACGAGAGACGAAAGACGCGAAGAGAATTGCCCCCTCGTTTCTCGGGACTCGTCGCTCGTCACTCATCCCGAACGCCCCAACTTTCCCAAGCGCTCTGCGGTGCAGCGCCCGCAGAAAAAACCTTCGGCACTTTGCGAGTAGCCGCCCGCGCTGCGCTCGATTATGGTGCCGCAAGCGGCGCAGCGGGTGGGCTCGAAACTCGGCGGGTTTGCTAAAACTTCGAAGTTGTACTCGTTGGTGCCGTACTCGACGTAGTCTTCGATGTCGAAGTTGGCGCGGCACGCCTCACAGTCCTGCCAGCGGCCCTCGTGACCCTCGTGAAAGTGAAACGAGCAGAGCGTGTAGCGGTCGTGGTTGCGGTAGCAGCTGTTGCGGGCGTAGGAGAACAAGACGTACCGGTCGCCGTCGTCACAAATCCACGCGTCGCAGCAGGGCGTTTTGGTGAGGTTGTCCGCCGCTCCGCAGAGGCTGCAGCGGGCTTGTCCGGTTGAAACTTCACGGCCGGGTTTACGCTCGGCTGGAAGGTAAGGGATGAGGCCGAGGTCGAAGGCCTCTTCTTGCAACTCGCGCGGCAGCGTCCGCGCGTCGACGGCGAAGCCGTTCAGCTCGAGCAGCCACGCCAGCGGGTTGTCCTCTATCAGGCCGGGCAGGCACCAGTTCGGGTCCATCTGAAAGGTGTTCAGCACGTCGCGCACCTGTTTGGACTTTTGCGCGCCGCTGCTTTGACTCACCCCGAAGCCCGCGTACAGCTCGCCCGCTTTCAGGTGCGGCGTCTGCGACGGGTCGAACAGAAAGTTGACCATGCCGATGGCGTGGGTGACGCCGCAGGCCCACCCCGCGGCCTTGCCCCGCGCCAGGGGTGAGGGCCGCTTGCGGGCGAGCGCCGCGGTGGCCTGGCGGACGAGCTTGGCGTAGTCGTCGTTCAGGTGCCGCGTACAAAAGGCGTCCGTCAGCGTGGTGATTTCGTCGTACTTTTCCCGCATCGTTTTGGGCACTTTTTCGGAGTTGTCCATATCGGTTTCCACCTTCGCCAGACTTTGGAGACGCTGTAGACATTGTAGCGGTGTTTGCTTCGAGGGGTCGGCAGGTTCACGGCGTCTCCAGGAACTCGAGCCACGCCCCCTCGGGACTCCTTCCGAATCGTCGGTCATCGCCAGGGCGCGCAGCGTGCGCGAGCCGTCCCGGTTGTGCGTCAGCCACCAGTCCTCGCGCCCGCGTGCCTCGTTCGACGACAAACGGCGGTAGCTGAGGCGGCCCCGCAGGTAGCCGAAGGGGCGACTCACCGCGTCGCCGCCCCGAGGTATATCTGCTGAATTTTCGGGTCGCTGCGCAAGTCCCTACTCTCACCCTCCAGGACGATGCGCCCGTTCTCGAGCACGTAGCCACGCGCCGCGTGGCTCAGGGCCAGGTCGGCGAGTTGTTCGACCAGCAGGATGGCGAGCCCCGTTTTTTGGTGGAGTTCGCTTATGAACCCGAACATCTCTTGCACCAGCAGCGGTGCCAAGCCCAGAGAAGGCTCGTCCAACAGCAAAACTTTGGGTTTCGCCATCAGCGCCCGCCCGACGGCCAACATCTGCTGCTCGCCGCCCGAAAGGGTGCCCGCACGAAGGTGACGCCCTCGGCGGGGTCGCCCGCGAGTTCGGTGAAGTTGTAGCCCTGCAAGCCCGAAATCCCCGTGACGAGCGGGTCGAAGCCGACCGCGTCCAGGGCCACCATCGCTTTCGCGCCCAGCGCGCTGTTGCCGGTCGGGATGACGACGTTCTCCGCCCCGGAACTCTTCAAGCGCTACGCGTAAGGCGTCAGGTCCTGGTCGTCCTCGCGGAAGAACTCGAGTCCCAGGTAGTCGACGCCGTATTCCGCGGCGAACTCCCTAAAGCGGGCGTCGTAGTCTTGCCCGAAGGCGTCGTCGGGCGCGAAGATGGCGACCTTGGTGAGGCCGCGCTCGGAGGCCAGGCGTAGCAGCTCGCGGGCGGTCAAGCCGGTAGACTCCTGGGAGCGGAACAGGTAGGTGGGACCGTCTGCGAGCAGTTCCATAGACCCCGCGGACGGAAAAATGCCGATGACGCCGCTGCCCTCGATGACGGGTTTGGCGGCGAGCGCGTTCGAGGAAAAAGACGGCCCGATGACGAGGCTCACCCCTTGCCGGGAGATGAGTTCGCGCACCGCCTCGACCGACTTGGCGGGGTTGAGTTCGTCGTCGCGGGTGACAAGCTCGAGCTGCCGCCCCAGCAGGCCCCCCTCAGCGTTGATGAGGTCCACCTCGACCTGGATACTGTGGCCGAACCACTCGCCCAAAAAGCCCACCGGGCCGCTGAAAGGGGAGACGAAGCCGATCCTGACAGGGCCCTGCGCTGAATCTTGTGCTGAGCAAACCGCCAACACAAGCGTTCCCAACAAAACGAGGCTGAGGCGGTGGGCGAGTCGAAGCATGGTACCCCTCCCCAGAAAGGATGCCGCACGAGGGCATCGGGTTGAAATGTTATAACATTTTAGTAAATTTAACGCGACCCCGTGGGTGTTAGCCCGACCGCCGTGAGGGGTGACGCCTGTAGCGGCTCGAGCCGTTCAGCCTCGTGAAGCGAGCCTTCACGGTTTTGCTCCAGATAATCTGCAACCCGCGTTTGCCACTTTTTGAATAGCTGCTTTTCGGATAGCTGGTAGACCCACACTTGCTGCGCCGCAGGGTTGGCGACAAAACTCTGAGGCCCGAACTTTAAGCCTAAACCGGCCCTTGACCGGGTCGCGCGAGAGATTGCGAGGCTCAGGCCACTCGTATATACTGGACAAGTTTGCCCGGCGGCGCAGCAGCGGGATGTCTGCGCCGCTAAAAGGGCGACCGCAAATCACTCTCAACTCAACGTCCCGCCCTGGAGGCAGTATGTCTTACCTCGGCATGAAACAACTCTTAGAAGCCGGTGTGCATTTCGGACACGAAACGAAACGCTGGAACCCGAAGATGAAGCGTTACATCTTCGCCGAGCGCAACGGCATCTTTATCATCGACCTGCAAAAAACGCTGGTGGAGTCCGAAAAAGCGCTGGACTTTTTGAAAAACGTGGCGGCGCGGGGCGGCACCATCCTGTTCGTCGGTACGAAGAAGCAGGCGCAAGAAATTTTGGCCGCCGAAGCGAAGCGCTGCGGGATGCCCTTCATCAACGAGCGCTGGTTGGGCGGGCTGCTCACCAACTTCAAGACGATTCGCACCCGGGTCGAGCGCTTGAAGCTGCTGGAAAAAATGTTCGAAGACGAGTCGATTCTGCGCTACAGCAAAAAAGAGCAAATCGACCTGGGCAAGGAAATGCAGCGTCTGCAGCGCTACCTGGGCGGCCTCAAAGACATGAGCCGCCTGCCCGACGCCCTTTTCATCATCGACCCGACCAAAGAGGACATCGCCGTCAAAGAGGCCAACAAGCTCGGCATTCCCACCGTCGCTCTAGCCGACACCGACAGCGACCCGGACGCGCTCGACTACATCATCCCCGGCAACGACGACGCGATTCGCTCGATTCAACTCGTGACGGCGCGGCTGTCCGACCTGATCGTCGAGGTGCGCGGCGGGGCGGAGAACGCACCCGAGCGCCCGGACATCTCCGGCGAAGAAAACCGTGAAACCTTGCCGACGCCGCTGTCCTCACCCGAGCAGACCATCGCGATGGCGGCCAAACGGGGGGGCAAGGACTACGAGGACGAAGACGCCGAAGTCGAGCCTGACGTCGACACGGCGGGCGACGACATGGACGACGACACGGACGAGTAAAGAAAAAGCGGGGCTGGGCCATCCCTTCGCACCCGTCCGCAACTTTATACTCACCTAAACTCTCCGATAACTACCGCCAAACCCACCGAAAGGAACCTATGGCAGTCACGATGGAAGACATAAAAAAACTGCGCACCATGACGGGCGCCGGCATGATGGACGTCAAAAACACCCTGCAAGAAACCGACGGCGATTTGCAAAAAGCCGCCAACTTGCTGCGCGAGCGCGGCATCGCCAAGGCGGGCAAAAAAGCCGACCGTGAGGCGACGGAAGGCTTTGTCGGCAGCTACGTCCACCACAACGGCAAAATCGCCACGCTGGTCGAACTGAACTGCGAAACCGACTTCGTGGCGCGCACCGAGCAGTTTCAAGCACTTGCTAAAAACATCGCCATCCACATCGCGATGGCGAACCCGCTCGTCAAAAGCCGCGACGAGGTCAGCCCGGAGATGGTGCAGGCCGAGCGCGAGCTGCTCACCAAACAGGCCAAAGACGAGGGCAAGCCCGACAACGTGGTCGAGCGCATGGTCGAGGGTCGACTGGGCAAGTTCTACGCCGAAACCGTGCTTTTAGAGCAGCCCTACATCAAAGACGACAAGAAAACGGTCGAGCAGCTTCTAAAAGAAGCCGTCGCCACGCTGGGCGAGAACATCCAAATCGGCAGCTTCGCGCGCATCGCCATCGGGGAGTGAGCGTGAAGCGGGTGCTTCTCAAGCTCTCCGGCGAATCGCTCGCCCGCGAGGGGGGCTTTGGAGCCGCGCCCGAGATAACCCAAGCTCTGGCACACGAAATCGCCGCGGCCAGTAACCGCGGCGTTCAAGTGGCGGTCGTCATCGGCAGCGGCAACATCTGGCGCGGCGCTCGAGAAGGCGCGAGCATGGACCCGGCCACCGCGGACTACGTGGGGATGCTCGCCACCATCATGAACGCGGTGGTGCTGCAAGACGCTTTAGAGCAGCAAGGCGTCACCACGCGCGTGCAGACCGCCATCACCGTGCAAGAAGTCGCCGAGCCCTACATCCGCCGCCGCGCCTTGCGCCACCTGGAAAAAGGTCGCGTGGTGATTTTCGGCGGCGGCACCGGCAACCCGTTTTTCACCACCGACACGGCCGGGGCGCTGCGGGCGCTGGAGATAGACGCCGACGTCTTGCTGATGGCGAAAAACAAAGTGGACGGCGTCTACGACGACGACCCGCGCCTCAACCTGAACGCCCAAAAATACGATACCTTGAGTTATATGGACGCGCTCAACAAAGGCCTCAGGGTCATGGACACGACCGCGCTAAGCTTGTGCATGGACAAGGGGATGCCTATCGTCGTCTTCGACGTGTTTAAAGAAAACAACTTGGCGCGCTTGCTGGCCGGGGAGCACGTCGGCACGCGCATCGGCGGCGACGTGGGGACGGTTTTGGCGCTGTAGCTGAGGTGAAAAGTACCGAGTGGAAAGTAAAAAGTGAGAAAGAGTCGTTCGTTATTCGTTCTTCGCTTGCGAACAACCAAAAACGAATAACGAACAACCAAAGACTCTACCGCCTGCCGGGTATAATTTGCCAAGATTTGTAGGAGGAAACCCATGAAAACCGTCGTCAAAGAAACGCGCGAGCGGATGCAAAAGTCTTTGGACGCGTTCGAGCAGAACATCGGCGCGGTGCGCACCGGCCGAGCCAACCCGACCGTGCTCAACCGGGTCACCGTCAACTATTATGGCTCGACCATGCCGCTCAACCAAGTCGCGTCGGTCTCGAGCCCCGACCCGCGCACCCTGGTCGTCACGCCGTTCGACAAAAGCATCATCAAAGACATCGAAAAAGCGATTCAGGAGAGCGACCTGGGCTTCAACCCCAACAACCGGGGCGACAACGTCTTCATCAGCGTGCCGCAACTCAACGACGAGCGCCGCCGCGACCTGATGCGCGCGGTCAAAAACATGGCCGAGGAAACCAAGGTCGCGCTGCGCAACATCCGCCGCGACGCCAACGACGAGTTCAAGGAGATGCAAAAAGAAAACCTGCTCACCGAGGACGACGTGAGAACGGGCAGCGGCGACATCCAAAAACTCACCGACGACTTCGTCACCCGGGTGGACGAGCGCGTCAAGAGCAAAGAAGAAGACATCATGGCGGTGTAGCGGTCGCCTAGCGGCTCGGCCTCGGCTCTCTGCAAAGAGCCGAGGCTTTGTGCGCGCCTTAAAGACCTGCCCCGTCCCGCTGACGAAAAGCTCGAGCTTGCCCTTAAAAACCGTTCGCCGAGCGTCGCGCCGTTTTCGCGCTGGGCCAGGGTGATATAGTCAGACGGACTTTCGTCCGACCCTCATGATGACCCGGACCCTGCCCGCCCCTTACGACCGCATCGTGTTCGCCTTTGTGGCTTTTCTGGGGATTCTGCTCGTGATGTGGGTCGGGCTGCCGCTCCTCGCGCCCGCCTACCTCGTCATTTCGCTGCTCGCCCTACAAGAATACAGCGTGATGATGAACCTGCGCGGCATTCCCATTCGCAAGCGCAGCCTCGTCGTCGCGACCTTCGTCACCTTGCCCGCCTCGCTGCCGGTGACCTACCCGGGGATGCAGCCGCTGTTCGAGGGTGTGAGCTGGCGCGAGGTGCTGCTCGGCATGTTCGCGTTTTACCTGATCGCCTTAGAAGTCATGCGGCCCAACCAGAACAGCATGTACAGCGTCATTTTTACGCTGTTCGGCTACCTGTACATCCCGTGGCTGTTCGGCTACGTCATCACGCTGCGCTACACGCCGGACGGGGTGCTGGGGCTGTGGTACCTGCTGCTGCCGATGCTCGCCATCATCGCCTCGGACGTGGGCGCTTACGTGGTCGGCAAACTGTTCGGCCGCCGCAAGCTCGCGCCGCAACTCAGTCCGAACAAAACCTTAGAGGGCGCCTTCGGCGGGCTCGGGCTGGCTATTTTTATCGTCACGGCGACGGCCTACGGGCTCGAATACTGGCGCGGCATCCACGTCGACCTCTACGACGCGATTTTGTTCAGCGTGCTCGTCGCCAGCGCCGCCCAACTCGGCGACCTGTTCGAGTCGCTTATCAAGCGTTGGGCGGGCGTCAAGGACGCCGGGGGCCTGCTCCCCGGCCACGGCGGCGTGCTCGACCGCATCGACAGTATGCTGTTCGCCGTGCCCGTCACTTACTACTTCGTGATGCTGGTGGTGCTGCGTTAGGTCGTCTGGGACGGGCGTTGCGCATTCGAATGACGGAAAATTGCAGGCTCGAGGTCACGACCTCGTCTCGCAAAGTCCACAAAGACGGCAACACGCGCAGCTCTACACCGCGCTCGAGCAACGCTTGCAGCGGCTTTTCGACGCGCGTCACGCTGCGGGGTTCGGCGGCTTTTGTGGACACGTAATACCCAGCACCCGCATCGCTCACGACGAAAGAGGCGGGGTCGAAGGCGTAACGGTAAAGCGGTGTGGTGCGCGCTCGCTCGAGCCAGGCTGCCTCGATGGCGACGACACGGGCGGCGCTGCCCAGCAAGCGTTCCGTGTCCTCAGGACGGCTGTCGGGGCGTGCGTAGAACGTGACCCGGGGGCAGTCTCGAGGCAGGAGATAGTTGTGAAGATGCTGTTCGTCGATTGCCCACACGAGCCTTTCACCCGCCCGCCCGGAGGTTTCGGGGGCGGCTCGAGGCTCGAAACGCTCTATCCCAGACTCTTCGCTGACGTGAAACAAGATTGGTTTCACTGCGCACCTTTCCGGCAGCTCAAAAATCAGGGCTCGAGCGTGTCGATAAACCTCGCCAGCCTCACGTCCAGCTCGCTGACGCCGCCGACGTCGTGGGTGCTCAAGTCTACCGTGACCTTGCGATAAACGCTGCACAGTTCGGGGTGATGGTTCGACCGTTCGGCGTGCAGAGCCACCCGGCACAAAAAGCCGAACGCCTCGTTGAAAGAGGCAAAGGTAAACCTTTTGTGGAGTTTGCCGTCTTTCAGGGTCCAGCCGTTCAAACCCGTCAAAACCTCGTCCAACTCGGTCGGGGACAACTTGGTCGCCACGCGTTCCTCCCAGGGCTAAGACTGTTCATCCAAGACCACACCGCCGAAGTACAGGCACACCAGGTCCTCGGCGGCGCGGACGCACAGTAAAACGCCCTCCGGCATGGGTTGAACCAGGTAGCTCGTGAAGGAGTTGACGGTGCGGTCGGGCAGCACCACGGCGACGCTCTGCCGGGCGTCTTTGTGGCCCCGGTACTCGCGTACCGTCAGCGGCTGGCCGGCCATGTTGAGCGACAAAGGCTCGCCGTTCAGGCGGTAGCGGGTGACCTCGGCCCCGGTGGCCGCGAGGATTTCGTCCAGGTCGTCCGCCGCCGCGGTCATCGCACTCAGAAAACGGCTTACCAGAGTTTCGACGACCCCCCCCGGCAGGTGGGCGCTCACCGCTCGAGCCGCGCCCTGCAGGAGGCCGGTCAGGGCTTGACGGCGCTCGGGCGCGCGGCTGCTCAGGTCGCGCAAGCGCCACAGGGCCTGCGCGACCAGGTCCTGGGGTTCGCCGGTCGCCACGCCCGCGGCCGCGCGCAGCACCCGCAACAGCTCTTTTTGGTGGGGCGAGCCGAGCACAAAGTAGACCGCCAGGGCTTCGGCGGTGACGGCGGCGAGCGGGCGCGCCTCGCCTTGAACCTTGAAGTGCAGGTAACCGTTGTCGTGAGTGACGACGACTGCTTTGCCCGCCGCACGCAAGCGCAGTCTGGGTTGCAGCAGGTGGTCTTGGCCGCCCACGTACACCGACGGCGTGCGCCCGCCGGTCACGGCTAGCTCGAGCCCGGCCAGGACGAAGCGCGTCGGTCCTTTGAGGTGGACGGTGACGGCGCTGGCGTCCGCGGCGACACTGTTGACGCGCAGGGCGGGGTTGACGGCGAAGAGCACGCCGCCACTCAGTTGGGGCTCGCCCGCCACGCCGCCGACCCTGCCGGGTAGGTAGCGCTCCAAACGGTTGAAAAAGCTGTGCGCAGCGCCGCTGAAACCCTGCACGTCTTGCTGAAAGGCGGCGCGCTGCTGCCGCTCGAAAGCCGTGGTGATGCGCAAACGCTCGCTCAGCGTTTGGTGCTGCGCTCGTTTTTGCTCTTCGCGCAGCGGTTCTTTGGCAAGTTCGCTCAGGGCGAGGCGAAGTTGGTCGCTGTTCGGCCGGCGCGGCGCGGCCGGGCCGCGCTCGCCGCCGTAAGGGTCGCGGGCAATCATCAGCGCCATGCGTTTGACGAAGCCCAGCGCCTGTCCGCGGGGCACCCCGAGCGCGGCGTAGCGCCCCGCGGCGTCGCCGAGCGCCAGCACGGTTTCGACGAGGTCGCGCACCAGGTCGCTCAAGACGTCTAGATCGTTCAGCGAGACGAGCGGGTCGCCGCGCTCGGGCACGGGGTCCTCGACCCGGAACCGGGTAAGGTTGAGGTCTAGGTTGAGGTCTGCAGGGTCGGTCGCCGCGCTCAGGTAACGAGTCAGGTTGCGCGACAGAGCGTAGAGCAGCCGCGCCGTGACGCGGTCTTTTTCGGCGCGGCACTGAACTGCAAACTCGTACAAGACGGCGTCCATGTCGCTCCACCAGACCCGTTTGGCGAGCCGCTGCAGCACCGCTTGTTCCTCCAAAACTTCCAAGTCCCTTTCCAAAATAGGCGATTCGGCAAGGTGTGCAGAACTGGCCTTGGGCGAAGGGGTCACGGTAAGGTCTAAAACGAGCGTTTCCAGAGTCCGGGTCACGGCTGCGCCCGTTTGGGACGTCTTGCCGAAACGCTTCAGGACTTTGCCCGCCGCGTCGACCCGCTTGCGTTCGCTTTCGTTTAGGACGGTCGTTTCTTTGCAAAGATGGTTGTACAAGTCCCAGGTGCTCGCCAGCCCTCCTCTGACCTGCCGCGCCGCCTTGAGGTCGCGGATTTTGTACTCTAAAAGTTCCAGGGCGACCGGCTCGAGCTTCATACTTCCAAGTGTAAGCCACCCGGTCGGCGCGCAGGGATGTACTTTTTACAGTCGGCGCGTGCGGCTGTGCAGCGGCCCCTGCACTGTTTGAACCCAACTTCTCAAACGTTTACAGATACATAGAATCGTCTACCAGTACATAGACTGCTGTGAAGAGGTCTGTTACAGTGCCTGGAAAGATTCTCGGTTCGCGCAACCAACCTTCGCTCTTGTTAGCAAGGCTTCCGCTGTTAGCACCCGAGGTTACTGGCAAGACGGCGATGTGTGGCTGGGTGACCTGGAAGCGTGCCCGGACTGCTGGACGCAAGGAGAAAATGAACAAGACTTACGCGCTAGTGCATCAAACCAGAAGTTTTTTCCTGAGGGGTTCGCAGACGAGCGGCTCCGGTGCAGCATCCGTAACCCGGCTAGCCAAAGAACCTTTACAACTGGCTGAGGATTTTCGGGAAGCTGCACCAGCCTTGATTTCAGAGATTTGAGTAGCGGTGCCTTCCCCACGGGTGCCGCATGGCTGAACTCGAAGTCGCCTAAGCTTGTGACCTCCGTTTTCGTCTACGGCACGCTGAAACCCGGCTTGCGCTACCGTTACCTGGCCGAGCAGGGGGGCCCTTTTTCCGAAGAAGAGGGTTGTCTCGACGGCTTCGACCTCTACCACCTGAGCCCTGAAAACTACCCAGCTTTGGTCAGGGGCGGTAACCGCGTGTACGGCTGGCGTTACACCTACGACGACGTCGCTGCGGCTTTGCCGGTGCTCGACCGGCTCGAGGGCCTCCACCTCAGCCCACCCGAGTACGAGCGGGTCGAGGCGGTAAGCCAGCCGGGGGATGTGGCGGTTTGGGTTTACCTTTACCTAAACCGAGCGCGTTTGGCGTCGGCTGAACTCGTACGCAGCGGCGTGTGGACGCCCAAAATTTCGATTGGCGTTTTGCCTAAGGGGCTCGAGCGCTTATGAACTCGCGCCGCCTTCAGCTCATATCACGGTGAGGTGGGTGCCAAGCCGAAATTTAAGGGGTACAACGCCCAGACCTTTCACGCACAAAGCTCTATAATAGCGTCATGAAAGACAAACAGGATTGGCTCGAGCAGGACTACGCAAAAGCGACGGAACGCTTCGGCGAACGCGACTACCCGTTTCGCACGCTCTCCGACATCGAGGTCGACCCGGTTTACACAGAGGACGACCTGAAAGACTTCGACCCGATTGACAAGCTCGGCTATCCCGGCGAGTATCCGTACACGCGCGGCGTGCAGGCGAGCCTGTACCGCGGCAAGCTGTGGACGATGCGGCAGTTCGCGGGCATGGGCAGCGCCGGGCAGACGAACGCGCGCTTTAAGAAGTTGTTAGAAGCCGGGCAGGACGGGCTTTCGACCGCCTTCGATTTGCCAACGCTGATGGGCTACGACTCCGACCACCCGTTTTCCAAAGGCGAGGTCGGCAAGTGCGGGGTGGCGGTCACCTCGCTGGCGGACATGGAAACCCTGTTCGACGGCATCGACCCCGAAAAAGTCACCACCTCGATGACGATTAACAGCCCCGCGAACGCGGTTTGGGCGATGTACTTAGCGATGGCCGAGAAAAAGGGCGCAGACCTCAAAAAAGTCGGCGGGACGATTCAGAACGATATTCTCAAAGAGTTCATCGCCCAAAAAGAGTACATCTACCCGCCCGCGCCGAGCGTCAAACTCGTCATCGACACCTTCGAGTGGGGGCCGAAGCACGTGCCGAGGTGGAACTTCATCAGCGTGTCGGGCTACCACATCCGCGAGGCGGGCTCGACGGCGGTGCAGGAACTCGCCTTCACCCTTGCTGACGGGATTCACTATGTTCGCAAGGCGCTCGAGCGCGGCCTCGACATCGACGAGTTTGCGCCCCGCATCAGCTTTTTCTTCAACGTCCACAACGACTTTTTCGAGGAAATCGCCAAGTTCCGGGCGGCGCGGCGCATCTGGGCGCAGCAAATGCGCGACGTATACGGCGCGAAAAACCCGAAGTCCTGGATGCTGCGCACCCACGCGCAAACCGCCGGGGTGGCCCTGACGGCGCAGCAGCCCTTGGTCAACATCGCCCGCGTCGCCGTCCAAGCCTTAGCCGGCGTTCTGGCCGGGACGAACAGCCTCCACACCGACGCTTACGACGAAGCCCTGGCGCTGCCCAGCGAAGAGGCGGCGACCATCGCGCTACGCACGCAGCAGGTCGTTGCTTACGAGACGGGCGTCGCCAACACGGTCGACCCGCTGGCGGGCTCGTACTTTTTGGAGTCTTTGACCGACGAGATGGAGCGGCAGTGTTTGGCTTACTTTGACCAAATCGACGCGCTCGGCGGCGTAGAAAAGGCCATCGATGCAGGCTTTTTCGCGCAGGAAATCGGCGACGCTTCGTACCAGCAGCAGCGTGAAATCGACTCCAAAGAGCGAATCATCGTTGGGGTGAACGCTTTTGCCGGGGACTTTCCCGAAGTGCCTATCGAACCCATCGACCCGGCAGTCGAGCGCGTGCAGGCCGAGCGCTTGGCACAGGTGCGCGCCGAGCGGGACGACGCGGCGGTTGCGAGTGCGCTCGAGGCCCTACGCACCGCCGCCAAAAACGACGCCAACACCATGCCCGCCTTTATGGCTTGCGCCCACGCTTACGCGACGCTCGGAGAGCAGATGGACGTGCTGCGTGAGGTTTACGGTGTGTACGAGGAGCCGGTGTTGATTTAAGTGTTCAGCAGGCTTCTCACTTCGCGCCGGACATCGTTCATGAAAGGGGAGGTTCGCAGTGAGTAGCTGCGAGGTTGGGATATATTTCAGATTGTCGCAAAAGCCCTTCCAAGAACCTTACCGGACAAATGTCTGATAATCAGTAGTTAGAGGGTGGTTGTGAAATCTCTGTCCGTGCAGGTTCAGCCAAATCGTTCTCCGGGCCTCGACATCGCCGCGGTCGCAGCTGCATTCGCCGAACTCGCCGCTCGTTCCGAACTTGTCAGCCACTATGCGTTCGACAGTGACGAAGATGCGGGCGAGTATTACAACTTTACGTTCGGCACAGAGCGGGCGCGTGATTTATGGTTGGCGATCCATGAGTCAGTTTACGCCGCACCAACGTTTCAGCCCCATATGGCCGCCGCTTCAATGGCTATGTGTTCCAGCGAAGAAGGGTGGCAAGACTATGTGCAGCTCTACCACTGGGATCCCGCAGTGCCTACCGTTAGCGCAGCCGTCCTCTAACAATTCGGCCAAGCCGACGCCGCTTCGCGGCGCGGCTTAACTCAGGTGTCATCACGCCACTGAACGAAGCATAGTAACCGCTTTAGCGCGTATCTGCGCTATGATAGTGTTATGGAACAGCGCAAAATCCGCGTACTCATCGCCAAACCGGGCTTGGACGGCCACGACCGCTCGCTCATGATCTCTCCACGCGACAAAGAGCAGTTCCTTGTTGCTGTTGAGGCCGCGCGTCGTGTTGCGACCTAACAATTTATTCCAGCCAACCGCTTTCAGCGGCGGCTGAATTTGGCCGTTATGTGACTACCGTCTTCGCGTGCTAAAATTGCTTTATGAAGTTAACTGCTGTATTTGAACAGGTGCCAGAAGGTTATATAGGATTTATAGAAGAATTACCCGGTGCCAATACGCAAGGAGACAGTCTCGAGGAAGCTCGAGAAAACCTGCAAGAGGCGGTTGAGCTTGTCCTTGAAGCCAATCGTGCGCTTGCAGAGGAATCTCTAAAAGGGCGCAACGTTATCAAAGAAGCCTTTTCTACTGCTGCCTGGTGAAACGCCGTGACCTTATTCGTTACCTTGAAAAAAGTGGCTGCGAGTCTTTTCGTGAGGGTGGCAAGCATACCGTTTATATCAACCGCTCTACAGGCAAATCGTCTACTGTGCCAAGACATCGTGAAGTCAACGACTACTTAGTGAAGAAGATTTGCAAAGACCTCGAAATACCTGCCCCCTAGCCGCTTAACTAAGCGCTGCAACGGATTCGGAATCGTTCTGTTAAATTTCTGGAAAGGACTTACCGCGCTGCAAATCTCACCTCCTGCGCCTTGAACCGCTGACTTGAGCTGTTGGGCACCGCTGAACAGGATACAGCAACCGTTCTAGTGCGTACCTGCGCTATGATGGTGTCATGGAACAGCGCAAAATTCGTGTACTCATCGCCAAACCCGGACTGGACGGCCACGACCGCGGAGCCAAAGTGATCGCTCGAGCCCTGCGCGACGCGGGCATGGAAGTCATCTACACCGGCCTGCGCCAGACCGCCGAGATGATCGTCAACGCCGCCGTGCAAGAAGACGTGGACGCCGTCGGCTTGTCCATCTTGTCCGGGGCGCACATGCACTACTTCCAAGAGGTCACCCAGGGTCTCAAAGAGCGCGGGGCCGAGGACATCTTGCTGTTCGGCGGCGGCATCGTCCCCGACCAGGACTTGCCCAAGCTCAAGGAGATGGGCGTCGGCACCATCTTCACGCCCGGTGCGAACACACAAGACGTGGTGAAGTACCTCAAGGAGACGGTGCGCACGGTCTAAAGAGACTCACGATAACGCCCGGGTTGAACCGTCAGCTGACGGTTCAACCCGGGCAGCGCGAAAAAGCCGAGGCAGCCAGCTCACGAAAGTGTTCAAGCTCATTTGGTATGAGAGTCGAGAAAACGCGTTTTCTCGGCCTTTTCTTTGCGGCTGCCTTGTGGCGTTGGGCGGCCCCTCACTTTTATCTCAGACGCCCCTGTTCTAATGGCGAGAGGAAAATTTCACAGGTGGGGTTGAGTGTATGCGTGTCAAGGTCGTTCTGGGATTGCTGGTCGCTCTGTCATCGTCGGTCGGGTGGGCGGGCGGCTACGCGCTGCGCGTGGTGCAACTCGGCGACTCGTTGGGCGCGATCGCCCAGCTCTACCACCTGCCGGTCGACACGCTGCTGAGTTACAACGGTCTAACGAGCGAACTGTTGCAGCCGGGGGACGTCCTCAAAATTCCTTACGGCGAAGCGACGGGCGGGGTGGCCGAGCTTGCGCCGAAGCCGCCGCCCGGGTTTACGACGCACACGTTGGAAGAGGGCGAGTCTTTATCTATCTTGGCGAGTCGGTACGGGTTGCCGCTCGAGGCCCTCATCGGGGCCAACCCCGACCTGTCGTCGCTCGACCGCCTGCCCGCGGGCATCGAACTGCTCGTCCCGCCGAGCGCGGGGCTGGTCGTCACTCTGCAAGAAGGCCAGAGCGTTACCGAAGTGCTCAAAACGTACGGCGTGAGCCCTTTAAGCGTCGTCGCAGCGAACAAGCTCACCTCGCCCGGCGACCTGACGCCGGGCACGCTCCTGTTTTTGCCGGGCGTCGAGCCCGAGGCCGCGCTGGCACGCTTGGCGCGCGTGCGCGAGGAAGAAAACACCTACCTGTGGCCGCTCCACGGCCGCATCACCTCGTACTTCGGGCGGCGCAACTTAGGCATGGGCACGGCCAGCTTTCACCGCGCCATCGACGTCGCCGCGCCTGCCGGCACGCCGATTACGGCGGCGCGGAGCGGCGTGGTAGTTTACGCGGGCTGGTCGGCGCAGGGCTACGGCAACTTGGTCAAGCTGCAACACGCGGGCGGCGCGGAAACCTGGTACGCGCACTTCAGCACCATCGGGGTGACGTTCGGGCAGAGCGTGTCTCAGGGCGAAACCCTCGGGCTGGTCGGCTCGACGGGTTTGTCCACGGGGCCGCACCTGCACTTCGAGCTTCACGACCACGGTCAGGCCGTCGACCCCTTGAGTTACTTACCCTGAGTCGAGTCGGGCTGAGCGCCCCGCCGGCTCGTCCAGGGCGGCGCGGAGGCGCTCGCTCAAAAACGTGTCGCCGCGCAACACGGTTCGCACCGCTTCTAGGAGCTGGTCGGGGTCGTCTTTGGTGACGAAGCCGCCCGCGCCCGCCGCGAGCGCGGCGCGGGCGTAGCGCGTTTCGCTGTGGCCGGACACCACCAAGGTTTTTAAACCCGGACGCCCCGCGCGCAACCCCTCGACGAGCTGTAAGCCGCTGGCACCGGGCAGCGACACGTCGACCAAAACGAGGTCGGGCTCGAGGGCGGGCAGCGCCTGCAGCGCGTCTTCGGCGGACGCCGCCGTGCCGAGCACGCGCCACTCGGACGACAGCAGCTCGAGCAGCGCCGCCCGCAGCACCGCGTGGTCCTCGACAACATAAAGTGTGGCTTGCACAAACTGCCCCCCACCGACCTCGCCACCATACCTTATACGGATGCCGATAATACAGCTAACAAACCTGAGAGTTTTCCGCTTCCTTAGTCCGTATTTTTTCTCGCTCGGCTCGCGTTTATTTCCAAGGGAAATAAACGGAAGTGTTGTCCGCTTCAGTCACTTCCAGTCTCGGCGGGCAGAGTGACCGTGACCTGGGTGCCCTGGCCCGGTGCCGAAGCGAGGTCCAGGCTGCCCCCCAGGAGCTGCAGACGCTGGCGCAAGGTGGCGAGCCCGAAACCTTGCGGTTGGGCGTTTAAGGTGCGTTGGGTGTCGAAGCCGTCGCCCCGGTCTTTGACGATGAGGACCACGTCGCCGTCTTGCACGAAGGCCTCCACGCCGACCCCCGTGTCGGGCGCGTGTTTTACCACGTTGAACAGTAACTCGCGCGCGGTGTGGAACAGCAACATGCGCCGCTCTTCGGCCAGGTCGAGGTCGTCAGCTATCGTGAGGTCGAATGTGACGTCCAACTTGTGCAACTCGCTCATGTGCGCGACCAGCCAGCGCAGCGTGGCGGCCAAGCCCTCGCCGACGACCGGCGGGCTCAGCTCGGCGGCGAGCGTGCGCGCGGTGGAAATCGCCCGTTGCACCGCCTCTACGCTGCCGGACAGAGGGTCGCCCGCCCTCGAGTCGGTGCCGGCGTCGCCCAGCGCCTTGACCTTGTACAGCACCGAAAAAAGGAGTTGTTGGATGTCGTCGTGCAGGATGCGGGCGATGCGGTCGCGCTCGCGCTGCTCGGCCACGGTGAGTTCGGCGGCGAGGCGCTGCAGCGTTTGCCCCGCCTGTTTGAGGTCGGAGATGTCCACGAAGGTGATGACCACGCCGTCGATGCGGTCGTCCACGGTGCGGTAAGGAAGGATGCGGGTCAGAAACCAGGCACCCGCCGCGCTTCTCACCTCGCGCTCGGAGGTCTGCAGCGTTTTGAGGACCTGCGCGGCGTCCTGGATCAAGGTTTCGTAGCCGAGTCTGTGGGTCAGGTCGGCCAAGGGCCGGTCCCGGTCGGTGCCCAGGATGTTGAACAGTTCGCTGACCCGCGGCGTAAAGCGCTTGATGCGCAGGTCGCGGTCCAAAAACAGGGTGGCGATGTCAGTCGCGCCGAGCAGGTTTTGCAGGTCGCTGGACAGTTGCGACAACTCTTCGACCTTGTGCTGGTTTTCCTGGTTGAGCGTGACGAGTTCCTCGTTGATGGACTGAAGTTCTTCTTGGCTCGTCTCGAGTTCTTCGGCGGTCGACTGCAGCTCTTCGTTGGTCGACTGCAACTCCTCGAAAGCGGTGCGCATCTCCTCTTCGTAGTTTTCGTGTTCTTCGACGGCGCTGCGCAGGCGGTCGCGGCTCGTTTCCAACTCGCGCTCCAAGTCATCCACCGCCTGGTCGCCGCGCTCACCTTGGGTGCTGGCGACGTCCTCGAGCGCTCTTTCGGTAAAGGTGACCAGGACGAAGCCTTCCAGGTCGGCTTCTTCCACCGGCGTCACCGTGAGCACGACTTGCCGAGCCGCGCCGTCGAGCAGCAGGGTCACGGGTCGCGAGGCGGCCGTCTCACCCGAGCGCTGTGCACGGTGGAGCGCCGCGCGCAGGTCGACGCGCAGCTCGTCGCGCACCAGCTTGAGCAGGTCGCCGGTCGGCTCGCCGCCGGGCAAGCGCAAGTAGCGCCCGGCGTTTTCAGAGTAGTGAACGACCCGTTCGTCGTTCGTGACCAGCACGCTGGGCGGGGCGTAGCGTTCGGCCAAGCGCGCGTGGAGCGCGCCGTAGCCGTGGGGCGCTGCCGGTTTGAGCGGCTCGCCCCGCCCCGGCAGCGCCCTCGAGCCCGGCAAGCTCAGGGGCAGCCCGGTCACCCGGGCGGCGCGCCCGACGCGCCGCCGCTGAAACAGGCGCGCCGTTTTGTCGACCACCCGAAAATGCTCGCCGTCCTCGAGTGACTCCGAGCCGCCCAAAAACAAGTAGCCCTCGGGGTGCAGGGCGTAGTAGAACAGGTCGAACACCGAGTCCTGCACCTCGCGCTTCAGGTAGATGAGCATGTTGCGACAGACCAGCAGGTCGAGCCGCGAAAAAGGCGGGTCGGTGAGCAAGTTGTGCTGCGCGAACACGATGCGGCTGCGCACCTCTTTGTTGACCCGGTAGCCGCCGCCCGGCTCCTGGGTAAAAAAGCGCTGCAAGCGTTCGGCCGACACGTCGGCGGCGACGATGTCCGGATAATAGCCTTCGCGCGCCACGGCGAGCGCCGACTCGCTCACGTCGCTGGCGAAGACCTGCACCTCGGGAGGGCGCGGCACCACGGTTTCGGCGGCTTCTAAGAGCAGCATGGCGAGGCTGTACGCTTCTTCGCCGGTCGCGCAGCCGACCGCCCAAACGCGCACCTGCTCGCCCGGCAATTTGTCGGCGAACAGTTTGGGCACGACCTCGCGTTCCAACACCTCGAACGCCTCGGGGTTGCGAAAAAAGTTGGTGACCGAGATGAGCAGGTCCTGGTGCAGGTTGTGAACTTCTTCCGGGTTGCGGCGCAGCAGCGCCAGGTAGTCCGGCAGCGTGTCTGTTCGACTCAGTTGCATACGCCGCGCCAAGCGGCGCAGCACGGTGCTGGGTTTGTAGGGGTCGAAGTCGTGACCGGTGTGGGTGTAGAGGAGGCCGAAAACCTGCTGCAGCGCGCTTCGGCCGTCGTCGCCCAAACCGCCGTCGGTGGGCAGCGGCGGCGCGCCGCGGCCGGTGAGCTTGACGAGTTCTGCGGGCATATCCCGCACGTCCAGCACCAGGTCGGTCTGGCCGGTGTTGATGGCGCTCTGCGGCATCGCCGGGTACTCGGCCTCGCCCGGGTTCTGGGCCAGGGTCAAGCCGCCCGCTTCCTTGACCCGCCGCAGCCCGACGCTGCCGTCCGAGCCGGTGCCCGAGAGCACCACCGCCACGGCCTGCTCCCGGTGCGACGCGGCCAGGGCGCGAAAAAAATAGTCGATAGGCGCTCGCTCGCGCCGGTTTTCCTCCAAAGAACTCAGGCGCAGGTGGCTGTCGATGGTGGCTAGGTTGCGGTTGGGGGGAATTACAAAGACGTGGTCGGGCTCGAGCGCGGTGTCTTCAGTCACCTGGGTCACTTTCAACTCGGTGTGCGCTTGCAACAGCGCGGCCAAGTGGCTTTCGTGTTCGGGCGACAGGTGCATCACCACCACGTAGGCGAGGCCGCTGGCAGCGGGGGTGTGTCCAAAAAAACTTTGCAACGCCGCCAAGCCGCCCGCCGAAGCGCCCAAGCCGACGACGCCGAAGCCGTGCGCCCCCCGGGACTGAAGTTCGTCCGTCAACTGAGATTACCTCCGGACACTCGTGTAAAAGTCAACTATACGCTCGGTACCACCACGCTCGAGCCCTCACCGACTCAGGCCACACAGAAACTCCAAGCGCCGACCCGACCGCCCAAACCGACCCCTCACGCCGAGGGTGCGTTCAGCGTTCGGAGGTTGTCGACCCGCGAGAGCGTCAGCTCGAGACGGTGCTCTCTTCGAACCACAGGATGCGCCCGCAACTTGGGCAGCGCGTGACGCCCTTGCCCGCCTTGACCTTTTGCACGACGTGGAGCGGCAAGCGCACGTTGCAGCCGCTGCAGCGCGTAGAGTCGACGATGGCCGCCAGCCCGACGCCGCGTTTCGAGCGGCGCACGTGTTCGTACTGTTTGAGCAGCGTTTTGTCGATGCCCTCGGTGAGCGCGTCGCGCTCGCCCGTCAGCGCCCGCGCCGCGTCGTCGATGGCTTTGACGCGTACGGTCTCCTGCTCGGTCAGGCTTTGCAGCAGCGGCTCGACTTCACCCAGTTCGTTTTCCAGGGCCTCGACCTCGGCCTGCAGCGTTTCGGCGCGCTCCATGACGGGCAGCGTGTCGCCCTCTAACTCCTCGACCCGGGTGGCGAACTGCAGCTCCTGGTTTTGGTACTGCGAGGCTTCTTTGGCGCTCGTCGCCATCAGCGCCGCCTCGGTCGCCGACTTGCGCCGCGCCTGCAAACTGCTGAGTTCCAGTTCGTTGGCCCGAATCTCTTTGCGCACCTCGGCGAGCGAGGCGCGTTTGTCCGCGAGCCTGCGCTCCAAGGTTTCACGCTTGGCTTCGGTGTCGAGCAGTTCTTGGGGGGTCTGGCTTTTTTCAGCTTGAAGCGCGTCGAGTTCTAAGTCTTTGTTTTGCACGCTGGAAAGTTTCTCGAGCATCCGTCCTCCGTTAAGCTAGACAACTTGCGACCCAGACAACTTGGAACCTAGACAACCTGCAACCTAAACAACTTGGAACCTAAACACCAGAGTCCGTTTGGTGCGGCTCGACCAAACGGACCTCTAGGTTTGCAGCGCTCGGGTTTGCGACACTTGAGCTTGCAGCACTCGCTTCGGGCAGAACCGCGACACACCCCGAAGTCTAGCACAGCCCCCGTCACCCCCGGTGTCAGGTGCCAGGCACCCCCAGGGTTAGGCGCAGGGGTGAGGGGCGCGGTAGAGTGGTCGCCATGATAGAAGAGTCGGTCGAGAGTTTCGTCACGCGCTTCAAAACCTACGCCGCGACCGTCGAGGTGTTGGCCCGCCCCGAGGGCAGCCCGCTGTTGGAGTGCGTCGTCGGCGAGACCGTGCTGCAAGTGTTGGAACGAACCAACCCCTACGCCGCGCAACCCGGCACGGTGCAGCTCATCCTCAACCCGACGACCGACACGCTGACGCAAGCGGACGAAACCCAAAAACGTGTGGACACGGCCGGACTCGGCCGCCTGCGCGCGACGGGCCGCGTGCTCGAGCGCGAACCCCAAGCGGTCATCGTCGACGCGGGCGTGCCGCTCGTCGTCACCCTGTTCGAAGTGCCCGAAGAAACCGCGCCCGGCGACTGGGTGAGCTTCGAATCATTAGCCCCCGTCCACGGTTTTTTCGTGCCCCCCACCAAGCGCAGCTTGCAACGGCGGGAAGCGGATGCCGACAGCCTTTGAAGTGGAAGAAAAGGGCGTAAAGACACGCAAAGCTCGGTTCCTTTTTTCTCCTCACCCCTTTGGTGGATGTTACCAGGGCTACCGCAAAGTCGTTAAGTCGCGTAAATGGGTTCGTCTTTGCGAGCAACAGTCTTCACAGGTAATGACTCGGAAAAGCTGAGCATTGGCAAATCGTCGCTACTACCACCGGTTCAAGACTGTTTAGCGTGGCAATGTCCAACCTTTGAAGTGTGCCGGCAAGGGAGTAGGCGTGAGGTTGCCTCAATGTTTCCGCTCCCTCGCAACGACAAGGTGGAGTGCAAGCTGACTTTACGGTTGCCCTGTGGATGTTACGCGGGACCGGGCTCGAGCCCCGAGAGGTCTGCTACACTCGGCTGTTTATGACGCGCCCCCTTACCAAACCCTACGCGGCGACCGTCTCGAGCGTCCGGCCGGGCTCGGCGGCCCACGCGGCGGGCGTGGCGGCGGGGTGGGAACTCGCCACGGTCAACGGCTTGCCCATCCCCGACATCCTCGCTTACCGCCGCGAACTCGCCACGGGTGTGGCGGAGGTCGTCGCCCGCGACCCGCTGCTCGGCGCTACGGTGAGGTTTACGGTGCACTGGGACGACCCCGGCCTGGAGTTCGACGAGGTCATCTTCGACGGCATCCGCCTGTGCGCCAACAAGTGCGAGTTTTGCTACGTCCACCAGATGCCCAAAGGTTTTCGCAAAAGCCTCTACACGATGGACGACGACTTCCGCACCTCGTTTTTGTACGGCTCGTTCGTGACCCTGACCAACCTGACCGAGGCGGACGTGGAACGCATCCTGAACGAGAACCTGAGCCCGCTTTACGTCTCGGTCCACACCACGGACCAGGCGCTGCGCCGGGACATGATGAAGTGGTGGCGCTTAAAAGTCAAAGACGAAGCCGCGACGCAGATTGAAACTATGCTCGAGCGGCTCGAGCCCATCGACCTCTACACCCAGATGGTGGTGCTGCCCGGCCGCAACGACGGCGAAACCTTGAGCGAGTCGCTAGAAGCTCTCGCAGGCTACCCGAACGTGCTCGCCGTGGCCTGCGTGCCGGTCGGTTTGACCGAACACCGCGTCAACCTGCCCGACCTACAGCCGTTTACGCCTGCCGAGGCCAAAGACGTTATCCGCCGCGTTCATGCGTTTCAAGAGCGAATGTTGGAAGAAAAAGGCACTCGCTTCGTGTTTTTGTCCGACGAGTTTTACATCCTCGCGGGCGAGCCTTTTCCAGAAGATGCTTACTACGAAGGCTACCCGATGCTCGAGAACGGTGTCGGCATGGTGCGGGACTTTTTGAGCGAGGCTGTGCCGCAACTGCCTCAACGCCTTCCCAAACCAAAAAAAGTCCTGCTGGCGACGGGCAAGCTGTTCGCGCCGGTGCTGGAAAAAGCGGTCGAACCTCTGAAGAAAATCGCGGGGCTCGAGCTGGAAGTGCGCGCCCTGAAAAACCGTACCTTCGGTGAGGTGACGACGGTCGCGGGTTTGCTGGCGGGCCGCGATTTTCTGACGCAAATCGAACCCGGTGAGGCCGACTTGCTGCTCGTCTCGCCCAACGTCCTAAAGTACGGCACCGAAACGCTGCTCGACGACCGGACGCTCGACGACTTGCGGCGCGAACTCGGCATGAGCGTCGAAGTCGGCGGGACGAACCTCGCGGAACTCGTCGAGACGATTCTCAGCGGGATAGGGGAGAGGCACCTGCCGCAGTTCGGTTTTTCGACCCACGCCATCAAAGAAGCCGCCAAACAACACTGAACAGATGAGAATAATTGGACAATTCAACTAATCGGCCAAGGCCATACTTCAATGGCTAGCTGACCTAATTGCTGGTTGCGCTCCAAAATTTCTTTTTCACCCCAGCAAGATTTCTTTGCAATTTCCTTGTTGAGCGCTATTTCCGATGTTGCAAAAGCTGGCTGTTTTACAGAGAAAGGACCGTTGGATATGTCTCTGTTCATTGGCGCGGAGAGCAGGGTCAAATTACCAATCATTTCAACAAGTTGATTGGCTACTTCTTTACTTAGCCTCGCTTCTTCAAGCGCTCGTTTAGTTGGATTTCTAGGTAGTATATGCTCTACATGAACATCTTTCGCATCCCTGACTGTAGTTTCTCCGGTGGCTAGCTTTTCATTTAATTGGACTAAAATCTGACGCCAGGTTTCTGTTACTCTGTTTATCCGAATCTGTGAGAAGTTGTGTGCAAATTCCTCATCGGACAGAGCATGTTTTGAAAGTTCATTGACCAAGGCAGTTTTGACATCTTCTCCATCACTTATAGCAAGCGAAAGTCGACTGTAAGATTTTTCAAGGTCGTTAGAACTCAGATCACTAACTATAGATTGACGTACCGTTATTGATTCACAGGCTTTTGCAACGATAATCATTTCTTCCGGCTTATACTCAGCACATGCTAACAAAACAGGTCTACAAATTCTTGCCCTGTAAACAAGGAGTCGTTTTAGTATTTCGTTGGTAGTTTCATTCCAAGGCGATTTCCCGTTGTTTGGATCAATAATTTTTCTATAGTTTCTTGCCGCATTTCTTAAACCTTTTCCGAAAGCAAGCGCTTGTTGAGGAGTACGCTTTCTTAGGTGTTCTTCAAATGCTTTGTAGAGGTCTTTTTTTCGGGCGCTACCTTGGAAGGCTATCCAATAATAGCGCAAGAAATTCACAACCTCATCTTCTTCTACCAGATCAACTATATTTTTCCAGACGGTAACGGCGTCCTCGATATGCTTTGCCTCACTACATTTAGCCAAAAATTTGTTCTTAATCAAATCTGCTGCGTTGAGCGCCAAACCTCTATCGTTGAGGGTTTCGAATAATCGAAAAGCGTCTGCCTCAGAAGGAGCAACAATTTTTACAAAAGTAGTGTACTGCATGATCCTCTCTAACATAAGAAGCAGAGCAGCCTCAGTAGACACACCTGTTTCAGAAGCTGCATGAAGATATTTGCTTGTTATATCTGCAGAGATTTTTTGAGCGGCCCGCGCAAGCAAACTGCCCCTAAACTCTTGGGATTTATATGCAGTGGGGTCATTAAGCAAAGTCTCGTATATTTTGGCATCTTCCTCTTGCAGCTTAATTTTAAACTGATCAGGCTCCCTCAGGTTTGTCGATGCTTTGATGAGAAAATGGTCTATGATGCTGGCTTTAGTTGATCTTTGCTCTACAAGTTTTTGCTTTAAAAAAGCTAGTAGAAGTAGAATAGTTGCTAATCTTTGTTGACCATCTAAGACAATTTCGACTCCTTCATTACTTGCTACCACCACTGAGCCTAAAAAATAAGGCAAGGTATTTTCTGAATTTTCATCTGTCCAATCAATCTCTTCATAGAGGTCATACAAGAGTTCTCCAATTTCCTTGTCTGTCCAAGCGAATCTTCTTTGGAAATTGGGAATGCTATAGATTGGTGACCCAGAACCGAGCATCTCAGCGATAGTTTTGTTGTCGACACTATAAGATTGTGAACCTGCCATTCTTCGATCTTACCTGATCTTAGACAAAGATGTAGATTTGGGATTTCTGTGGAGGTGCTGAACTCATCAAGAAAAATACAGAGATACAAGCAGGAAGTCGGTTTGGGAGCAGGGGCGGGTTTCAAACCCGCCCCCCCGTTCGTTCTGCGCTGGTTTTTTACGCCAACTGCGCCTCGGGGCCCCTGGTGGTGCCGGGAATCTTGAGCTGTTGCCCGACCTGAATCTTGTTCGGGTCGGCAAGTCCATTCGCCTCGGCGATTTTCAGGTACGACTCCTTGCCCGCGTCGCCGTAGTAGTTCAGCGCAACGTGCGACAGGGTGTCGCCCGACTTGACCGTATAGACGACGTCGCCCGCATCGTCGGTCGTGTTGAGTTGCGAGGCGTTCTGGATGACCTGCAAACCGCTCGTGTCCACGCTCGTGACGCCTTCGACGCTGCCCGCCAGCGCCTTGGCCTTGTCGAACTCCTGCTGTGAATCGACCGCGCCGCGGAGCACCACCGTCGCGCCCTTTTGCAGCACGTCGAGCGGGTTGTTGGCGAGGCTGGTCTCGTTTTTGATTTTCTGATACGCGGCTTTCGCCTTGGCGCTCGAGTCCTCGACCTGCACGGGCTCCTCCGCCGTCATGGCCGGGGTCGTCTTGGGTAGGTCTTGCGTGTCGGCCGTCGGCGACTTGCTCGCGTCGACGGCAATGCCGCTGAGGTCCACGTTGTCGATCCCGTTGATGCCCTCAGCGATGACCTCGATAAGGTTTTTGTAGTGCTCGTTGGGAACCCGCCCGGAAACGACCGCCGTCTTCTTTTTGACGTCGACGTTCAAGCCGAGCGAGGCGGTTTTTTCCTGGTCTTTGAGGGCTTCCTCGAGGCGTTTTTCGGTTGATTTGCCAAACGGCCACATAGGTTTTCCTTTCCGAAGCGTGCAGCGCTGTACTTTATCACAGTCGCTTCTCGGCCCCTTACTTTTTGGGAGGTTGACGAGGCTACCGCAACGTCAGCTTTCCTCTACATTTACATTCGTCTTTGCGAGGGAGCGGAAGCGTTGAGGCAACCTCCTGCAAAAGCGCCGCCAGACGAACCTCACCGCTCGAGATTGCTGCGCCTTTGGGACTGCTTCACATTCCTTCGCAGTGGACAAACCGCTTCGCGCAACCCGATGATTTTGCAGTAGCTCTGAGGTTGACTCTGCAAACAACTCTTGACAAAGTTAACACTGTTAAGTAAAGTGTAGATGTTATGAAAAAGCCAGCAACCACTCGAGCCCAGCGCCTCAAACAAGGCAGCGCCAAGCGCCGTGAGCAGGGCAAGGCCGAGACGCGACGCGCCATCCTAGACGCGGCGGTCGCGCTGTTTCAGGAACACGGCTTCGAGGATTTCTCGTTGCGGCAAGTTGCCGAGGCCATCGGTTACTCGCCGACGACGATTTACTTGTACTTCGATGACAAAGACGACCTGTTGTTTCACACGGCGATGGAGGGTTTCGTCAAGTTCGGGGAGATGCTGCAGGCGGCCTATGACGGCGCGGACACGCCTTTGGAGCGTTTCGGCGCGACGGGCCGCGCCTACGTCAAGTTCGGCCTCGAGAACCCGGTAAACTACCGCCTCATGTTCATGCAGCGCGGCGAGTTTTTGGGGCGCGAGACGCCCCCAGGTTACGAGTCGGTCATCGACTCGTTCGGCATTCTCACCAGGGCTTTGCAAGACTGTTTGGACGCAGGCGTCGTCAAACCGGGCGACCTGCAAACCTACGCGGGCATGGCTTGGGCGAACGTTCACGGCATCGTGGCGCTCGCCATCAGCACGCCGTACATCGACGAGGCGGCGGCGTACGCGATTCTCGAGCAGTACCAAACGAGCATTACCGAGGGCATGAAAACTTAAACAAGGAGGTGAGTTTATTTTCGCTATGACTTAACGGTGTTATTTTGATAAGTGGCAGTAAGAACAATCACCTACCCAAAGAGCGACATAAAGACACATAGCGTGCAAACACCCACAGCGGTGAAAGGAGCAAGCAATGACACTAAATTCCAGCCCGAACTCGAGAGTAGACGTAAACCCGGTTTCGTTTGTCAGAATGTGGCAGGTTCACGCACCTATGACCCTGCTGAGCCTGGTCATGGCCGGGCTCACCCTCTTTTTCATAGTCGGCATTTTTGCCGACCCGCGCGTTATTACGGGTGCGCCCGCCTGGCTCAAGCCTGCGAAATTCGGCGTGTCCATCACGATTTACACCTTTACGATGGTTTGGTTGCTCGGGTTCATTACCACCGAGCGCGTTTGGAAGCGGCGGCTTGTTAGAGCGGCGGGTTGGGTAATCGTCGGCACTTTTGTCGCCGAGATGGTGCCTATCACCTTGCAAGTGGTGCGCGGCACGACGAGCCATTTCAACGTGGCGACACCTTTCGACACCGCGCTCTGGTCGCTCATGGGCACGGCCATTCTGGTTTTGTGGACGACCAACATAGCCGTCGCGGTGATGTTGGTGCTACAAAGGTTTGAGAACCCGGCGTTCGCGTGGTCGCTACGGCTCGGGCTTATCATCACCATTATCGGCATGGGCATGGGCTTTTTGATGACGAGTCCGACTGCGCAGCAGATGGCGGGTTGGCGAGAGGGCACGCCTGTCACCGTCGCCGGGGCGCACACGGTGGGCTTGGCGGACGGCGGGCCGGGCTTGCCGGTCGTCGGCTGGAGCACGCAGGGCGGCGACCTGCGCGTCGGGCACTTTGTGGGGATGCACGCGCTGCAAGTGTTGCCGTTTCTCGGCCTGTTTCTTGCGCGCCGCCGCTGGAGCGTCCGCCAGCAGGTGAGGCTCGTCGTCACGGCGGCGGCAGGTTACTTGGGCGCGGTGCTGCTGGTGACCTGGCAAGCGCTCCGCGCGCAGCCGCTCGTGCGACCGGACGCGCTGACTTTGGGCGTGTTCGTTGCGTTGCTGGTGGCTGTTTTACTCAGCGCTTGGTGGACGACTAAGGCCGACTCAGCTCCGCTTCGGGTCTCAGCGTGACTTATCTGTCAGTCACACGTTTTCGCCTGCGCAGCGGCAACCCCGTCGGCCTCGCTTTGTTCTTCTGGCACACGCTGCGGAGCAGTCGGCAAGCCGAAAAGAGTCCGGGTTTTCTGGGCGGCCAAATGCTCATCGGTAAGGGACACACCTACTGGACCCTAACACTGTGGCAAGACGAGGCGAGCGTGAAGAGCTACCGCAACACCGGCAACCACCGCGCCGCCATGCGCGGCATGAAAGTACTCGACCGTTTTTGCAGCGAGGCCGGCACCTACGGGCGGCCGCACGTGGGACTCGAGCTGCCCGACTTGGGCGAGATATTAGACGAACTCAACGCGCGCGGTCGTTTTTTCGACCTCAGCCGTCCGTCCGCCGCGCACCGGGACCGGGCGCTTTTGCTCACGCCCGTTCGGGCCACGCAGGTGCTCAAACCTCATCCGGCGCGCGTGGTCGCAGCCAAGAGCCTCTCATGAGTGATTTAGTCATCAGCACCGCAGCCGTTCTTTTGGTCGTTTTGCCGACCGTCGCCTACGGCGGCGTGAGCATCTTGCGGCTGGTTTATATCAGGCGCAGCGATTACATGGACAACGAACTGCGGCAAAAGTTCTGGCGCGCGGGCCACGCGCACGCCGGGATGTTTCTCATCCTCTCGCTGGTGGCGCTGCTTTACCTGGACGCGGCTCAGTTGTCCGCGGGTCTCAAAGCCCTGGTGACGTGGCTCATTCCCGGTGCAGCCATCCTCGTGCCGGCGGCGTTTTTCTTTTCGGTTGCGGCACCGGCCGCCACCAAACCCAACGCGCTTGTCAACCTCGCTTATCTCGGCTTCGCGTCGCTCGCGGCTGGGTTGGTCTTGCTCGGGGTCGGTTTGTTTTCAGCGCTGTAGCTTCTCGAGCCTACTCCGTTTCCCGCACCTAGAAGAGTTCGCCGCCCGGCGCGCTGCGGTAGCCCACGCCCCGGGTGGCGGTGCGCGGCGCGGGCAGGGCCGGGTCGAAGCGGCGCGCGTTGCCGTCCTCTCCGGGTCTACTGCTTAGCATTCGCCAGGCCAACAGCCCCGCACCGACGGCGACGAGCAAGCCGGCGACCGAACCTGACACCGCGGGGCGCGTTTGCGCTTGAGTGTACAAACTCGTCTTGCGCACGCCCGGACGGTTGTAACCGCGCACGCTGCCCCCGCCGCTCGCGGTGTAGAGGCCGTCCTCGTCGGAAGCGGGCAAATCGCCCTGTTGCGCTTCGACCATGTTGGCTTCCATGTACTTGTCCGCCAGCCGCGGCGCGGCGTTGCCGAAGGCGGCGATGCCCGCGCCACCCATACCGCCGACGAACATTTCGCGCTGCCGGTGCGTGGCGCAGTAAAGGATGGCTTCGGCGGCCAAGTCGGGGTGGTAAACGGGCGCGGGCAAATTCGCCTCCTTAATCATGTAGTTTTTGGCGTGTTGAGGGTAAGGCGTGTCCAAGGCGGCGGGCTTGACGAGCGCGACCCAGACGGGCGCGTTTTCCAGTTCCAACTCCATCCGCAGCGCCTCGGTAAAACCCTTGACGGCGTGTTTGGAGGCCGAGTACATGCCCTGCATCAAAATCGCGCGTTCGGACAACGTGCTGCCGACGTTGACGATGGTGCCACCATAGGTTTTGAGGTGTTCGGCGGCGCTTAGCGAGCCGTAAACGGTGCCCCAAAAGTTGGTCTCGAACAGTTGGCGGCTGTCGGCGGTCGTCACCTCGTCCAGGCGGCCGTAAATCGACACCCCGGCGTTGTTGACCCAGGTGTCGAAGCTGCCGTAAGTCGCCACGGCTTCTCGAGCCAGCCGTTCGACGTCTTCTTCTTTAGCAACGTTCGTGACGACGTAACTCGCGACGCCTCCCAAGCCCGTAATGCCGTTGACGATGTCTTGCAGAGCGTCCTCGCTGCGCGCGGCGAGGACCACTCGCGCGCCCTGCGCGGCGGCCATCTCGGCGGTCGCGCGGCCCACGCCGCTGCTGGCTCCGGTAATCACCATGACCTGTTCCCGAATCGGTTTTTGCTGCATAGCTGTCCCCTCTCGAACTGACTGGGTCAGTATAGGCCTGCCCAGCAGAGGGAACTGTGGGGTTGGCAACCCATCCTCGGGTTTGTCGTCCACAGGCAAAAAGTCTGCGAGAAAAATGTGCGACAGTGCCCCATCGGTTTGCAAACGGCAGCCGTCACCCTCGAGCCTCGCCCTAAACCCCGGTACGCCGCATTCGTAAAAAAGCCCCTCATCGGAGGGGCGTTGTGGACAAGGTTGAAGAGTCGTTCGGACTTCGCTACTTTGCTGAAGTCACTTTACAGTTGCACGTGCGGCCTGGGAGCGAATGGGGCGAAACTCCGGCTGGGCCGTTTGCCGAAGTGCTTCTGGCGAATTCTTTCGATTTCACGTTCGTAGTAGTCGAGGACGCCTTGAACGGCCGGGGTGTAGGACACCCCCGGTTGAAGCGTTTCTTCGTCGAGCGCGAACCTGCACGCCGCGTGGGCGACTAGCTGCTGTTTGCCGGCCAGCAGCGGGGCGACAGCCTGTTTGAAGGCTCTCTCTTTATGAGTGGCGACGATGGTCTGCAACAGCGTAGAAGCGTTCATACCCGGCAGTATAGAGCCCCCGGCCCCGTGTGGAACGTACGGCGGTCACAGGGTTTACACGCTTAGCGCGAACTTTAGGGCCTTGCCCAGACCGTTGCGCCAGTTCGTCCAGTTGTGGCCCGCGTTGCGGATTTCGAAGACGTGGTCGTACCCACGCTCGAGCAGCCCCCAGTGGACGCGGCGGTTGATGTCGGTGAGCCACTCGAGCGTACCCACGTCGGTGTACCAGCGGAGGTTTTGTTTGGGCTCGGTCTCAAGCTGCTCTAAAACCCAGGAACTCGTGCCCCGGTAAAAGTCGGGCGCGGCGGGGCTGCCCAAAAACGCGCCCGACTGCGCCACAACCGTGCCGAACAGGTCGGGGCGCTCCAGGGCCAGGGTCGCGCTCGCGAGCCCGCCCAGGCTCGCGCCCAGCGCGACGCGCTCGGGGGTCGTCGCCAGTTCGCCGTCGACGAAAGGGACGAGTTCTTCACTCACAAACTTGCGGTAAGCCGGGTTGAAACGGTACTCCGCGGCGCGGTCGACGGGTTCGACAAACACGAGGTGGGCGGGGCGCACCCGGCTCTCTTGCAGCAGGGTCTCGAGCACGTCCGCCAGCCGCGCGATGCGGTAGTAAGCGGTGCCGTCCTGGACATAAACCGTCGGCAGGGGTCCTTCAAAACCTTGCGGCGTGTAAAAAGTCACGCGCCGCGTTTGATTCAGCGCCGCCGAGTCGACCCGGTGGCGCGCCACGCGTCCCTGCGCCGTCACGCCCGGGTCGGCGTAGGGGTCGGGTTCATAAGCTGGACCGAGCACGGCGCTGATGCCGGGGTACCAGGGGTTGTTCGCCCTGACCGGGTTGTCGGGGTCGGGGCGCATCGCGCCGCCGGTATCCAAAAAAGCGTACTCGAAGTAAACGTCGTCGGGCAGCTCGAGACTGAACTTGGCGACTTTCGAGCTGTCCACCTTGGGCGGGCTGCGCTCCATGTCGGTCAGGTCCGAGACGACTTGGGTCGCCCACTCGGGAACAGCGATGTCTACGGTCATTCGTCAAGTCTACAAGGTCCTCGTTTTTTACTTCTTGCTTCCTACTTCTTGCCTCGACACGACCCCCGCACCGGAGCCGTGCCGACTTCAACCCGGGCCCTCGAGCCGACGGCGGTTTGCCGAACTGGGACTAAAGTGGGACGAAACGCCTTGCGGTGTCGGGTACACTGGTTGCCAGGAGGTTTTTGTGACACTACTCGTTTTAATAGGTCTGGGCATCGTCGTCTTGGGCGTCGTTTTGCTCGTTCAAGGGGTTCAGGGTCAACAGGGCCGGTTGCGCAGTTGGGGCGGGACGGCGATCATCGTCGGGGTGGCCGTGGCCGTGTTGTCCTCGGCGTTCGTGGTGGTGCCGGCGGGTAATGCGGGCGTCGTGTTCAACATCTTCTCGGGCGTTCAGGAGCGAGCCTTGAGGCCGGGGGTTCATTTCGTGCTGCCGTTCGTCCAGCAAGTCACGCTGCTCAACACGCGCGAGCAAGCCATCGACTTCGGCGACACCGACGCCATCAACGCGCTTTCGCAAGAGGGCCTGCAAATCGTTACCGAAGCGACCATCCGCTTTAAAATCGCGCCCGGCGAGGCCCCACTGATTTATGAAACGCTCGGGGTCGACTACGAAGGCACGCTCATCCGGCCCATCGTGCGCTCGGTCATCCGCGACGCGATTGCGAGCTACAACGCGGCCGCACTCATCAGCACGCAGCGGACCGAGGTGCAGCAGCAAATCGTCGGCGAACTCGAGAGCAACTTAGCCGAAAACAACATCATTCTGGAAAACGCCCTGCTGCGCGACATCCGCATTCCCGAACTCATCACCCGCGCCATCGAAGAAAAGCAGGCCGCCGAGCAGCAGGTCCAGGTCGAGGAAAATCGGCGCGAGCAGTCGCGCATCGCCGCCGAGCGCGCGGTCATCGAGGCGCAGGGCCAGCGCGACGCCGCCATCGCCCAAGCCGAAGGTGAGGCGCAAGCCCTGACCCTGCGCGGCGAGGCGATTCGCACCAACCCGGAAATCATCCAGTTGGAAGTCGCCCAAAAACTCGCGCCCTCCTTGCAGACCATCATGCTGCCTTCGGAAGGCAACTTCCTCCTCGACGTGCGCGGCCTGATGAACCCGGCGCAGGCCCAAGCCCCGCTCGCGCCCACGACACCCTAGTTAGAAGGTGCTGGTCAGGTGAAGGTGACGCCCGCGCCCGCGACGACGACGCCTATGGGGTAGGCGGGTTCGGGGCAGACAGCCTCGAGCTTGCCCGCGTCCGCCTCGCTCACCACGACCACGAAGCCCGCGCCCAGGTTGAACACGCGGAGCATCTCATCCTGTGAAACCCGGCCGCGCTTTTGGATGAGCGAGAAAATCGGCGGCACCGGCCAGCTGCCCTGTTCCAGCCGCGCGCCCAAGCCCGGCGGCAGGATGCGCGGCAGGTTGCCGGGCAGACCGCCGCCCGTGATGTGGGCCATGCCCTTGAGGGCCACTTTTTCGCGTAGCGCCCGGACGGGCTCTAAATAGTGGCGGTGCGGCGTGAGCAGCGTTGCGCCCACGGTGCTGTCGCCAAAGGGTTCGGCGTAGGCGTCGACCAACACGGCGCGGGCGAGGCTGAAACCGTTCGTCTGCAAGCCGCCCGACTGAAACGCGAAAATGCGGTCGCCCGCTTCGATGCCCGCGCCGGTCACCAGGTTCTCCTTGTCGACCACGCCGACCAGGGTGCCGACCAGGTCGAACTCGCCCGGCTCGTACACGCCGGGCATCTCGGCGGTCTCGCCGCCCAACAGGACGGTGCCCGTCGCCCGACACGCCTCCGCCACGCCCCTGACGAGATCAGCGGTCGGGGCGGGCTCGAGCCGACTCGCTGCGACGTAGTCGAGAAAAAACAGCGGCTCCGCGCCCTGCACCAAAACGTCGTTGATGCAGTGGTGGACCAGGTCGGTGCCGAGGGTGCCGTAGCGCCCCAGGGCCGCGGCGATTTTCGTCTTCGTGCCGACGCCGTCGGTCGTGGCGACGAGAACGGGCGCGCGGTAATCTTTCAAAAACGACACGTCGAACAAGCCCCCGAACGCGCCGAGCCCGGCCAGCACGCGCTCGTTATAGGTAGCCTTAACGGCGTCGGCAACAAGTTCTAAGGTCTTTTCTCCCGCCGCCAGGCTGACCCCGGCGCGGTCGTAGGCGGTATCGGCTTTGTCGTGGGCAGGCCGGTCTCGTGCCATTGAGGCATTCTACCCGTCTCGTCGGGAAATGTTCCGCGAAGCGTATGTGGCTGTTCGTAAGCGTCGGGACAAAGCTCGTCACGCCGGGTGAAATGGCACCGTGTGATGCCGGGCGGGTCCGCAAAGCGCGGTAGCATACCCTGTGCCCGTCGCCGTCAAAGTCCTGTTGACCTTGCCGCTGCCGCCCTTTAGCTACCTCGTGCCCTTCGGCAGCCTCGCACCCGGGGTCGGTTGCCGGGTGGCGGTGCCGTGGCAGGGCGGGTTGCGGCTCGGGCTTGTGACCGCTGTGGAAGAGGTCCCGGCAAGCAAGGCTCTGGACCTGCGCGAGCTTCTAGGTGCGCTCGAGCGTGACCCGTTCGTGTTGCCGAGCCGCCTTGAGTTTGTCGACGACTTGGCCGAGCACACCCTCGCGCCAGCGGGCCGCGTGCTGGCGAGCTTGTTGCCCGTGGGTTTGAGCGATGAGGTGCTTCACGAGGTGCGCTTGGTCGAAGGGGCTGTCTTGGAAGGGGCCGAGGCCGAGGCTGAGATTTTACGTCACGGCTGGGTCGACGCGGCGACGCTGCGGGCGGCCCGGCTCGACCTGTACCGGCGGCAGGGTTTGCTGCTCGAGCGCGTGCGCCCGCTGCAGCCGACCGTACGCGTCTTAAAAGCGGTGCGCCCGCCCGACAAAGCCCTGGCAGGTAAAGCGCAGGCGGCGCAGCGTGAGGCCTTGGAGGCGTTGCTGGGTTACGAACACGTCGCCAGCGCCGCCGAGTTCGCCCGCGACGAAGGCTTGTCCGAGAGCACCCTGCGTACCCTCGTCAAGAAGGGGTACGCCGCGTACGCCGACGTGCCGGCGCCGCCGCCCGCCCTGCCGAGCTACGCGCCGCGCGCCTTGCCGCAGGGCCGGTCCGGCCCGCTACCCACGGCGGGGTGCGTCTCGCTGTCCGGCGGCGGCCGGGCCGAGCGCCTCGCCACGGTGGTGCCGCTTCTCAAAGCCGACTTAATGGCCGGTCGCAGCGCCCTCGTCCTCGTGCCGGAAGGCGTCGTGCTCGCTGAAACGGCCGCCTACCTCGCTTCGGTGGTGCCGTGCCGGGTGTTGAGCGGCGAGTTGAACGACGCGCAGCGCGGCCGCCTGTGGCGCGAGTTGACGGCGGGGGAGCCCGTGGTGCTGATAGGCAGTTACTTGGCGCTGCTGGCACCCTTGGAGGGTTTGGGCCGCGTCGTCGTGCTCGAGGAGGGCAGCGGCAGCTACAAGTTGCCCGCCGGGCCGCGGCTGTTCGTGCCGAGTGCGGCGCGGCTGTTGGCGGCGCGGCTGAACATCCCCGTCCTGTTCAGCGACGTTTTGCCGACCCCCGAAACGCTGCGGCTCGTTCCCGCGGCGCGCGTCGCCTTGCCCCGGCCGGGGCAGCGCGTCCACGTCGCCGACTTGGCGGCCGAGCGCAACTGGCCGCTCGGGGCCGACCTGGTGCGCGTCCTCAAACAGGTCGGCAGCCGGCGGCGGCAGGCCGTGCTCTTAGCCCCGCGCCGCGGCTTTTCGGCGGCGCTCGGCTGCGCGACCTGCGGTTACCTCACCATGTGCCCCAACTGCGACCTGCCGCTGCGCTACCACCAGCGGCAGCGTTCGCTAAAGTGCCACCAGTGCGGTTACCACACCCGCCCCCCCGACCTGTGTCCCGAGTGCCAGGCGACGACCTTGGGGCCGATGCGCGGCGCGGGCACCGAGTGGATAGCGGCCGAGGTCCGCAAACACGTCGGCCCGGAGGTCGCCGTCTACCGCTACGACGCGGACCAGCGCGACGACTTAGGGCCGCTGCTGGCGGGCAAGGCCGGCGTCGTCGTCGCCACGACCGCCGTTTTGCGCCACCCGCCCTTGCCCGACGTGTCTCTCATCGCTGTGACCCTGCTCGACACGCTGCTGGCGGCGAGCGACTTTCGCGCCGAGGAGGAGGCGCTGCGGTTTCTGCTCGGCCTCGCCGAGTTGCAGCCCGCCAAACGACCCCTGACGCTGTTGCAAACTTTTCAGCCCGACCACGCGCTCGTGGCTGCGTTTCAGGACCAGGACGAGGAAGGGTTGGACGCCTACCTGACGCGGCTGCTCGAGCGCCGCCGGCACTACCGCTATCCGCCTTTCGTCGCGCTCGCCAAGGTGCAGCTGAGTTCGAAAAACAAAGAAACCGTTCAGCGCGAAGCTGTGGCGCTCGCCCAGACCCTGACGCTGCGCTTGCAAGAGGGCGACGAGGTTCTGGGGCCTACCCCCGCACCGGTCGCAAGGATGCGCGGAATGCACACCTACCAGTTGTTCGTGCGCAGTGCACAAGAGGAACGTTTGCGCGCCGTCCTCGAGCCCGCCCTGACTTACGCCGGCCGCGCCCGCTTGCGCGTCGACGTCGACCCGAGAGACATCGGGGCTTACCTCGAGTGAGCCGGCCCCATCCGGACTGAGCAAAGCCGGCGTGACTGTGTGGGCCAAGCGCCGACATCCTTGGGAAAGCGTCGAAACGCTTCGTGTTGTACCGAGCCAAACCGATTTCAACTCGACCTCTCCAAGGCGTGGCTCTTATACCAACATGATTTTATCGTGTCACAGTCTGAGTTCGCCTGAGATAATGCACTCCGCGCAGATTTCTTGCTGTCATCATGACAGCAAGAAATCACTCTGGTATTAGAACAGATACCGAACTGCAAATGTTCGGGATAGTGCCCGTAGACACGGGCCGAGCCGTCCCGCTGACGTGATTCTTTCGGCCAACCGGGCGCAAAAAAAGGCGCGTGGTCGCGCCTCTTCAACTCCTACAGCGTCAACGCGCTTACGGAGCGCGGACCGTCTCGTCCCGGTCGTAAGACGTGACCAAGTAGGGCAGGTCCGTTTGGTGGTAGCGGCCCCTGTCGTCGAACCAGTAAACGTAGCCCCCTTCGGCCGTTTCGTTGGTGTCGCTCAACTTGTTCGCCGAGCGCGTGACTTTGCCGTCGACCACGCCGTTGAAAATTTCTTGGCCGTCCCAGCTGTACACGCTGATGTACATTTTGTCGGCGGTGAAGTCTTGAATCGAGCGGCGGATGCGGTTTTGCGTCTCGTTGCGGCAGCCGCCGAGGCCGACGGCAAGAACGAGCAGGCACAGCAAAAGACGTTTTTTGGTCACGAGCGTTCAACCTCCGTCTGCGGGGGCAAGTCGGTCCTCGAACTTTTCGACCGTGGCGTTTTCAAGGTAACTCTCGACCACCTTGCGCACCACTTGGCGGGCCAGTTCGGCGCGAATGTCGCTCTCGACGTCGGCCAGAGGCACCACGCTCGCCTCGGTGCGCTCGTAAGGCAACACGAGGTGATAGCCGAACTGGCTTTGCACCGGCGCGCTGACCGTGCCGACCGGCGTGGTGAACGCGGCCGTCTCGAACTCGGGCACCATGCGGCCCGGGCTGAAACAGCCTAGATCGCCGCCCTGCGCGCCGCTGCCCGTGTCGGTGCTGTTTTCTCGGGCCAAGGTTTCGAACGACGCGCCCGTGTCCAACTCGGCTTTCAGGCTTAGCGCTTCCGCTTCGGTGTCGACCAAGATGTGGCGCGCGCAGGTCTCGGCCGGGCGCTCCAAAACGCTGCGGTTGGCGTCGTAAAAGAGTTGCACGTAGTAGTCGGGCAGTTCGACCGCCTGTTCCAAGACGGCAATCGTCAGGTTGCTCAACTCGGCCTCGCCGATGAGGGTGCGCAGCAGATTTTCGCTGCCGACCCCCGCCTGCAGCAGAGCTTCTCGGAACGCCTCGTCGCTGTCGAAGTTGGCCCGAATCGCGGCCACGCGCTCGTCGACCTCTGCCGCGTCGACGCTCAAGCCGCGAGAGCGGCCGAGTTGCAGCACCACTTCTTCGCGGGCGAGCCGGTCCAGGTAAGCGGGACGAAGCTCGTCGAACAGACCGCGCGTCTCGTCGTTGAGGGGCAGCCCCTGTTGAGACGCCAAGTTCGCCACGTAAAAGTCGAAGCGGTCGTCGAACTCGCTCAGGGTGAAGTTCGTTTGGTCGACCGACAAGACCACCGGGTCGGCCCCGCCTCCTTGTGCCCAGCCCAAGCTGAGTAGCAGAGCGCCGACTGACATGGCGAGAGGCGTGAGCCACCTCGGTTTGAATCGCTGCATGTTGCTCCTTTCGTGAGCTTTTACAAGGCCACAGCATAGCACCTGGGGTGAGGTCACTTGGAATGACGGGTTGGCCCGCGGCACCCTGCGACCCTCATCAGAAACTTCTTTTGAGCCTTCTCGACATCGACCGCTCGGGTCACCTACCCTCGAAAAATGCAATCGTGAAAACGCACCCGGTCGCGTAGGCGTTGTTTACGTCGAAACTTTCGTCGCAGCGCCAAACACCCCGAGCCGCCGTGCCGAAACCTAGCGAAAATAGTTCCGAATGATGTCTTGGTACTCGACCGGGATACGGCCCTCGGTGATGGCTTGTTCTTCGGCGCGGCTGAAGCCGCCCGGCGCGCTGCCCGCCGCCGGTTGCGCTTCCGCGGGGCTACCTTGCAACCGAACCGTGCCCGCGACGTTGCTCGGCCCGCTGTTCAAGCGGCCCCGCAACTGTTCAGGATCCTGGCCGGGGTTGTCCAGGCGGTTGTTGTCGCTCAGCGACAAACCGCCCGGCGCGTCGCCCACGCCCTCACCCGACTCCCCCGCGTCGGGGCTTCCGGCCTCGTCGCCGGGTGCCCCCTGTTGCGCGCCGCTGCCTTCGGCGTCACTTTGCTGGGCGCTCTGCGCTTCGTTCTCCCCGGCACCTTCACCGGGTTGTTCCTGCTCGCTCTGGGCCTCGGTTGGTCCGCTCTCGTCGCCCTGACCCTGTTCGCCCTGACCTTCTTCAGCCTGTTCGCCCTGACTTTGTTCGCCCTGAGCTTGCTCACCCTGACCCTGCTCACCCTGAGCTTGTTCGCCCTGGCCCTGCTCACCCTGCTCACCCGCGTCCGACGGCTCCGCGCCGCTCGAGTCGCCGTCTTGCCCCGCGGTGTTTTGCCCGTCTGAAGCGTCGCCCGCCTCCTGCTCGCCCTGACCCTGCTCGCCCGGTTCCCGCTCACCCAATTCCTGCTCGCCCGGCGCGCCGGAACGTCGCGACGGCGCGGCGCTGCTGAAGGGGTTGGGCTGTTCGCGCGGCGGGGGTGGGTCGCGCAGCGTCTCCAGAAAGCGGTCCAGGGCCTCGGCGTCGCTGGTGCTGCTTCCGGCACCCGCGGCGTCGCCCGCCGCGCTGAGGTCGTCGAGCGTCGGCGCGGTCGGGGTGTCCTGGGCCGCCCCCGCTTCCGGGCCGCCCCCGTTTTGCGGGTCTTCGGGCGCTTCGGCTTCGGCGGCCGGGTCGGCCGCGCCGTTGGAACCGGCGTCGGGCGGGGGCGTGGCGGTGGAGCTTGGCCGGGTGGCGGCGAACGGCGCGCCCCGGCCACCGAAGGGGCTGACCGGCAGCACGGCCAAAATCAGCGCGGTGACGAGGAGAGGCAGGTACCAGGGTTGCGGTTTGGGCGGCTCGAGCTTGGCCGCCTGCGCGCCCGCGCGTTGCGCCACGGCCGCGTGAAAGCCGTAGGGGTCGGCGGTGTGTGGGTCTGCACCCCCGTGGGCCAACTCGACGGCGGTCGGGTAGCTCAGGCCGTGACCGCTCACCCAGGCCAGCGCCCAGTCGCGCGCCGAGCGCACCGGCCACGCCAAACCTGCCGCGAAAGCCGCAACGGTGACGCCTAGGTGGACGACCAGGCCCGCCCCGGCCAGCCACAGCAGCAGCGACGCGGCGCAGGCGCAGGCGCTGCCCAGCCACAGCCGCCGCTGCCACTGCCGCGCTCGAGCCATGCCGAGGTGAACGCTCAAGGGGTCTTGGCGCGGCGGGCTGCGTCGGCGGCTGCGTTTGATCACGGTTTCTCCGTCCTGACCCGGTCCGGCCGGCTGAGCCAAGCGACCGTCGCCAAGGCCAGGGCGCTCATCAGGCCCAGGTGCCAGGGCGCGACACCGCTTAAGGCCGCGAGCGGACTCGTCACGCTGACGCCCAAGCTGATGTCGACGAACACGAAACCGACCAACAGCGCCGGCACGGCGAGCGGCAGCAGCACGCTCAGCCGCAAAAAGTGCAGGCTGGCGGCGAGCGCCAGGCCCAGCCCGAACAGGGCGACGGTGTCGAGAGGGGCGAGCGCTAAGCTGTAGCCGAGCGGCAGTTCCGGAAAGCTCAGCGCGTAGCCGGCGACCTCGAGCGGGCTCGACAGCAGCGCCAAACTTGTCAGCGCGCCCAGCGTGCCGCGCTGATAAGCGCGCTCACGTTTCAACACGTGAGCGCCGTAGCCGAGCGCCAGCAGCGCCAAACTCAGCAGGCGCACCTGACTCACCGCGAAGTAGCTGTTGTTGGCCGCCGGGCGCGTGGGCCAGGCGAAGAAAAAACTGAGCAGGACCACCGTGAAAAACAAGGTGCCGAGCTGCACCAGGTCCGAATCCCGAAACCGTTCAGCGACCGGCTCGAGCATCGTTTCCTGGATAAGCGGCCGTGGCTCGGTAAGGGGGTAAGGCGAGGTACAGGGTGCCGCCGGCACGTCCCAGCGCCGTGCCCGCCGGCAGCAACTCGGACACTTCCCGGTAAAGGGTGGGCAACTCGTCCTCTTCGGCGAGTCGCGGCGTCAGCGTCGCGCCTGCGGCCAAATCCGGCTGCGGCCCCAAACCCGTGACGAACAGGTCGCTCAAAAAAACGGAAGCCGCATTGTGCAACTTCCCGTCTTGCCAGCGCAGCGCGGCCGCCACGAGTTGAGGCCGCAGCACGAGGTCGGTCGCGCCCCAGCGCCCCAGCGCCACCTCGAGCTGCTCGCCGCTCTGCCCGTCACGGCCCCGCGCGTCACGGTTCTGCGTGTAGGGCTGCGGACCCGTGGGACGCGCCGCGCCCGCCAGCTGCACCGTGGCGCTCGGCAGCGTGAACAGGCTGCGCACCTCGTCGCGCCGCGCCAGTTCGCCGCCGCTCGTCACGACGGCGCGGCTCAGCACGGTTTGGGCCGTGGCTGGCCGCAGATAGAGCCAGGCGGTGACGCCGGCCAAAACGGCCACCGCGAACCCCGTGACCAAACCCGGCGTGCCGGCGAAACGCAGCAGCAGCAGCACCAGCAGCACGTAGCCGCCCGCTACCAAGGTGAGGGGCAACTGCGCCGGCGTTTGGGGCCGCGGGTGCATGTCGCTGCTCAACAGGGCGGTTGCGACCGCGCCGAAGTCGACGCGGTCCAGGGCGGGCAGGCGTACCTCGTCCTCACCTTCCAAGCGCACCACCCAACCCGCGCCGAGGCGCGTGGGTTGAGGGGCGGTGAGGGCGCGCAGCGCGTCGTGGCTGTTCGGCAGCGGCTCGACGAGCACGGTCTGCACGCCCGCGCTCGTCGCCGCGGCGAGCGCCGCCGGGTGGGGTGCGGGCGCGCTGCCGTCGATGAGCAGCGTGCTCACCCCGTCGAAAGCGGCCAAGCGCTCGGGCAACAAACTGGCGGGCAGCGCGACGACGCGCGCGTCGCGCTGCGAACCGTCGTCGAGAACGTTTTGCCAGCGGAAAGGGCGGGCCGACAGCAGCAGAGTGAGCGGCCGCGCGTCGCGCTGCGCCCGGCCCAGGCTGCCGCTCGCCACCACGGCGTCGTCGCTCACCAGCCGCCACACCAGCTGTCGCCACTCGGGCACGAACACGTCGTCCTCGAACACCGCGACGCCGCCGCTGCCGGGCAGGCGCGCCCGGTACACCCCCAGGGTTTCGGGTTCGGTAAAGCTGCTCTGGTCGAAACTTATAAAAAGTTCGGCGGGCGGCGTGTCGCGGGTCGTGAGGCGCAGCGGATTCCAGCGCCCGGACACCACCTCGCCGCTGAAGCCCAGCTCGAGCGTGACCTGGCCGCCCCGGCCCGGCTGCGCGGCCAGCGCCGTGGGGGTCGGCGTCACGCCCAGCAGGCCCACGGCGACGCTGAACGCCAACCGTCGTAAAGCCAACCGTCGCCAAACCCGACGCCGCATGACAGTCATGGGGCGAGTATACCGCCCGCGCGGGTTAGTTCGCGTAGGGCACGAACACGATGGCGCTCACCACCTTGCGCTCCGCAACGCGGTTGACCACGCGGCCGTCGACCACGAGCGTGGTGGAACTGCCGCTGTCTAAGCGCATCGCCTGGACGGCACCGAGCGACAAAAACAAGGGCACCAGTTCTGCGGCGACCATGTTGTCGGCCGCGACCAAGAGCACCGTACCGTCGGCCCGCACGCCGATGGCGGCCTGCTGCGTGTAGTCGTCCAGGATGCGCTCGCCGCGCCGAAAAGCTTCGGCTTCGGGGTCGAAGGCGGCTTGGCCGGCGGCCACCAGCAGCGGCCCCGCCTCGACCGCGTACTGCGCGGTCGCGAAGCTTTGCGGCGAAAAGTCGACCTCGTAACCGGCGGTGTCGCCTGTGTTCGCCAGGGCGAGTTCGCGGATCCCGGGCGCGTAGACGAGGGCGAAGCCGCGGGGCGGCACCGTCTGCGGCCCGGTGCGGTTGGCGACCACGCGGCCCCCGGCCACGGTGATGACGCCCTCGGTCGGCAGACCGACTTGGCTGCCGGGGGTGGTGTGCACCGAGACGTCCCCGGCACCTGGCAGCGCCACGGCGTTCACGCGGCGACCGTTGAGCCGCACGTCGACCCGGGCCTGCACCCGGTCGATGACCGTGCCGCCCAACCCGAAGCCCACGCTGGCGCGGCTGCGCGACGGCAGCGACAGCAGACCGTAGTCCACCTTGAGCAGGCCGATGGCGTCGAAGGTGCGCGTGTCGAAGTAGCCCGCGTTGATGGCGGCGAACGCGCCGTCGGCAAGCTGCGACACGGTGTTGGGCGTCTCGCTGTTGCCCACGACGCGGAATTCGCCCGCCGTCGGCGCGATTTCCAAGAGCTGTACCGCGCTCGAGCCAATCGCGGTCGGCGCGCTGAAGGTGCGCCAGGTCACGCCGGGCTTGAGCACGCGCGTTTCGTCCGGCACGGTGCTGCGCGCGACCGGCGTGATGTCGAGGACGAGCCGGGTGGGTTTTTCTAGGCTGAACACGTGGTAAAGCGCTTCGGGCGCGGTGAGGACGAGCCGGGTGGACACGCCGCCCGACACTTCGACGTCAACGCCCCGATAAGGGTCGGGCAGCTCGAGGGGCAGCAACAGCGGCGGCAGGTCGAGGCGCAAGCTTTCCCCTTCTCGCAGGCGGCCTTGGCCCTCGACCCCGAGCGGCGTGTCCAGGCCGACGATGTCGAGCACGACCCGTACGGTGCCGCCGCCCCCGAAGCGCACCGCGCTCAGCCGCGGGGTGGTCACACCCAAAAACTCGAGCAGCGCGTCGCCGCCGTAAACCTCGTCAGCGACGACGACGGGCGGGTCCAGCGCCACACCCGAACTCCAGCCCAAGCCCGCAACGTAGCTGAGGTCGCCGCCCGGTCCGTGCAGCACCACGGCTTCGCCGCTGCGGCTGAACGCTGTATCGGGCAGTTTGTAAAGCGCGTCTTGCGCGAAGCCGCTGGCGCACAAACTCAAAGCGACGAGCAAACTCGGCAGGACGAACGAACTTGGTCGAAAGCGGAACAGTAGCGCGAGCCGTGCGGGATTTTTGAAGAGCCTCATATAGGCTTCAGTGTAAAAGGCTTCACCGGGTTCGGGATGAGATAAACCTTACCTCGAAGTTGCTCAGGCTCGAGGCGAGGGCGTGAAGGCGTTTTTTAGCTACTCCGCACTCACGCTGTTCGGCAGGTTGTGCAGGGCGTTCAAAAAGGGGGCCACCTCGACGGCCCCGCCCAACACGTGCCCGAGCGCCACGGCGGCCTGGTAGGCCTGGACGTCGCGCAAACCGAGCGACTTCGCGCCGAGTTTGAGCGCGGCGCGGCGCAAACGGCTCAAAGGTTCCGGGGCCAAGTCGACGATGTTGAGGTGCGGGCCGAGCAGGTGTTCGTCCAGCTTCAAACGGTGGTCGGTGCGCACCAGCAGGTCCGCTTTTTCCAGGTAGCTTTGGGCGCTCGGCTCGCCCCAGGCCCTCGCCGCGGCGAGGGCCGTGACCGCCAGCGAGCCGAGCGCGCGTTCGGCCGTGGGCCGGTCGGCGGCAAAAAGCGTCACGCTCCGGGCGCCCAGGCTGGCGAGTTCGCGCGCGCTGACCGACGCCGCCGGCCCCGCGCCCAGGACCACCGCGCGCGCGCCGCCGACGTCCCACGAGTCGGCCTGCAACGCCGCCGCCAGGGCGCGGCCTAAGTTGTAGTCGCCGACGAGGCCCGCCGAAGTGACCGTGACCGTGTCGGCGACCCCGAAGGTGCGGGTGTCCAGGCTCGAGCGCTGCACCCCCGCCGCGGTTTGCCGCTGCAGGTCCGCGCCCAGCACGAGCGCGCCCGCGAAGTCCAGCACGGTCAGGGCGTTCATGACGTTCGGCACCGGGTGCTGAGCGGACACGGGGTGAAGCGTAAAGGCGGGGTGCCGGACCTGGGTCAGCGCAGACACCCTGTGCGGGTCATGGCAGAGCAGAGCGACGAGCGGCATGGCTTATCCTAACCTGCAGGCTCCGAAGCAGCTACACCAAGTCGCGCACTCGCTTAGGTCGGCGTGCGGCACTCGTCTTCGTACAGAGTTTATAAAAAAGCGTTGGCGGTGAGAGCCAGGTTCTGTTCGACAGCGCGTGGCTCGAGCGGTCGAGGTCGCCGGCACCTGACGCCGCCCAAGAGTCGGCACGTTTGGACGGAACAGGGCTGAGAAGCCGAGATTTAAAACCTTTTCAAAGGGGCACGGTGACCCGGACGCGCGTGCCCCGGCCGGGTGCAGACTCTATATGCAGTTGTCCCCCGACGAGCTGGGCGTGCTCGTCCATGCCGACGAGGCCGAAATGCTCTTCCAAGGCCAAGCTGCCGAGCCGCTCCGGCACGGCGAAGCCCGAGCCGTCGTCGCGGATGTCCAAACACGCGCGGTCGCCGTCGACCGTCACCGTAACGTCCACGACTATGACGTCCGAGGTGGTGGCTCGAGCGTGCCGCAGCGCGTTGCGCACCCCCTCCTGGACCACCCGGAAAAAAGCCTGGCTCACCGCTTCCGGCAGCGCCCCGAGGTTCCCTTTCACCGTGAGGTTGCAAGTCGCGCCCGCCGAAGTCTCGAAGGACGCCAAAAAAACCTGCAGGGCGTGTTCTAAACCGAACTCGTGCAGTCCGGGTGGCCGCAAGCCCTTGACCAGGGTGCGCAGGCGGCGGACCGCGCCGAGAACGTCGGCGCGGTGTTTTTGCAACGCGGCGAGCGTGTCGCTTTGAGCCTGGCCCGCAAAAAGCTTGCGCTCCGTCTCGGCCACGGCGTAACCGACACCTATCAGGTCTTGCACCACGCCGTCGTGAATTTCTCTGGACAAGTGAAAGCGTTCTTCTTCGCGCAGCCGCGTCAAGACGAGGCGGGCGTTGCTGAGTTCGGCTTCGGCCCGGCGCCGCTCGTCCATCTCCTCGCGCAGCCGGGCGTTGGCCCGCTGCAGTTCGGCGGTGCGCCGCTGCACGCGGTGTTCTAAGTCCGCGTGGGCGCGGCGCAACTCGGCTTCGGCCCGCTGCCGGGCCTGCAGGTTCTGGGCCTCCGTCAGCGCCCGCTTCACCGCCCCGCCGAGTTTGCGCAGGTTGTTTTTGTTGACGTAGTCGACCGCCCCGCGCTGCAGCAAGCTCACGGCCGTCTCCTCGCCGACGGCCCCCGACACGACGAGGCAGGGCGTGCCGCCGGGAACCAAGTCGATGACGTCGCCGGAACTCAGGCCCGGCATGGCGTGGTCGGTGATAACCACGTCCCAAACCTGCTCCTGCAAGGCGCTCCGCACCGCCGCCAAGTCGGTGAGTTGACAAACCTCGAGGCGGTAGCCGCTCCGCGCGAGTTCCAGCCGGACGAGTTCGGCGTCGTCCTCGGAATCCTCCACGAGCAGGAGCTTCAGGGGTTGTTTTATGCGGGCTTCCACGGTGCTTGGTTCACGGGGGGTTGGTTCAAACCCAGCCAATAAACCCCGAGTTGGTTGACCGCCGCCACGAACTCCGGGTAGCTTACGGGCTTGCGGACGTAGCTGTTGGCCCCGCCCGAGTAACTTTCGACGATGTCTTGCTCCTGTTTGGAGGTCGTCAGCATCACGACCGGCAAAAGTTTCGTCGCGGCGTTGCGGCGCAACTCTTTCAAAACCTCCAGGCCGCTCAGCTTGGGCAAGTTGATGTCGAGCAGGACGAGGTCGGGCAGGTCTTTTTCCGTGTCCGCATAAACCTCGCGGCGCAACAGGTAGTCGAGCGCTTCGGCCCCGTCGCGCACGACGTCGATGGCGACGCTGTGCTGCTTGGCGAGCGCCCGCAAGGTCAGGTCGACGTCGTCTTGGTTGTCTTCGACAAGTAAAATGTTTCCCCCACTCACGTCGTGCTCCTTTGCTTCCCCAGGATTTGGACCAGGTTCCCCAATGTAGCAGACGTCGGCGCGGCCGAGCTGTGAGATACACGGCGCTCGGCGGTCATGCTACACTTCTTGGCATGAACGGCTTCGCGCCTCGGCACAGTTACCTCGACCTCTGGTCGACGCGAACGCGGTGCGGAGACGCTGCCGCAACCCCGCTGTAAACCCAACCCAGCAACGCTGCACCCATCTTGCCAAGAACCGAGGTACTTCCATGCTCGTCATGCTGCCTGACGGCAAACAGTTGACTTTAAACGAACCCGCCACCCCCAAAGACGTCGCCGCCGCGGTCGGCCCGGGCCTCGCCAAAGCGGCGCTCGGCGCGACCGTCAACGGCCAAGTCACCGACCTGTTCTTTAAGCTGCCCGAGGGTGCCGAGGTGGCGATTCTCACCGGCCGCGACGCGGCGAGCCTGCAGCTCGCGCGGCACACCCTGGCGCACGTGCTGGCCCAGGCCGTCGTCGAACACTTCGTCCATAAAGGCTACGCGCGCGGTGACGTGAAGATGGGCGTCGGCCCGGTCATCGAAAACGGTTTTTACTACGACTTCGACCTGCCCGAGAGCCTCACCCCCGAAGACTTGGAAGAGGTCGAGGCGCGGATGCGCGCGCTTCTCAAGGCGAAGTTGCCGCTGCGCAAGTTCGAGTTGCCGCGAAGTGAGGCCCTCGAGCGCTACCGCAAACAGGGCGACCCCTACAAGGTCGAACTCATCGAAGCCTTGCCCGAGGGTGAGGCCATCACCTTTTACGAGCAGGGTGGGGGAGAAGGTTTCACTGATTTGTGCCGCGGCCCGCACGTGCCGAACACCGGCGACATCCCGCCGCACTTTAAACTGATGAGCGTGGCCGGCGCTTACTGGCGCGGCGACGAAACGCGGCCGCAGTTGCAGCGTGTCTACGGCGTGGCCTTTCGGACCAAAGAAGACTTAGAGCACTACCTGTGGCAGCTCGAAGAAGCCAAAAAGCGCGACCACCGCAAACTCGGGCGCGAACTCGACCTGTTCGCTTTTTCCGACGACATAGGCTCGGGCATCCCGCTGTTTTTGCCGCGCGGCGAGCGCGTCCGCTATGAAATGGAGCGCTTCGTCCGCGAGGTGCAAACTAGACACGGCTACGAGCACGTCTGGACCGGCCACCTCGTCAAAGAAGTGTTGTTCGAAAAGTCCGGCCACTTAGAAAACTACGCCGAGTCGATGTTTCCCCCGCTGGAGGACGACGGCGTGCGGCTGCGCCTCAAACCCATGAACTGCCCCTCACACATGACCCTTTACAACACCCGGCTCCACTCCTACCGCGAGCTGCCGCTGCGCTACGCCGAGTTCGCCACGCTCTACCGCTATGAGAAGTCCGGCGAGCTGAACGGCTTAACGCGGGTGCGCTCGCTCACCCAGGACGACTGCCACATCTTCTGCACCGAGGAGCAAATTCAAGAAGAGTTCGCTCGAGCCCTCAAACTCATTCGCGAAGTGCTCGACACCTACGACTTCAACGCCTACTCGGTCCAACTGAGTCTGCGCGGCGAGGCGGGCAAGTACGTCGACGACGACGCGAAGTGGGCCAAGGCCACCCAAGCGCTGCGCGACGCGCTTCAAGCCGAGGGGGTGCCCTACACCGAGGCCTACGGCGAGGCCGCCTTTTACGGCCCCAAGGCCGACTTCATGGCTCAGGACGTGCTCGGGCGCGAGTGGCAACTCTCGACGATTCAAGTGGACTTCATCCAACCCGAGCGCTTGGGCTGCGAGTACGTCGGCGAGGACGGCGAGCGACACACGCCCGTCGTGCTGCACCGCGCCGTGACCGGCTCGACCGAGCGCTTTATGGGCGTGATGATTGAACACTTTGCGGGCGACTTTCCGCTGTGGCTCGCTCCCGAACAGGTGAGAATCGTGCCCATCGCCGACCGGCATCTCGAGTACGCGGAGAGCCTGAAAGAGAGGCTCGAGGCCGCCCATCTCCGGGCCACGGTCGACGAACGCAGCGAGCGTATGAACGCCAAAGTCCGCGACGCCGAACTCTACAAAGTCCCTTACATCGTCGTCGTCGGCGACAAGGAGGCCGAGGCGGGGGAAGTGTCGTTCCGCAGCCGCCAGGAGCCGAACCAAAACGGGGTGCCCGCGCAGGCGTTCGTCGAACATTTGCAAGTCAACGCTAAAGAACGCCGCTTGCACGTCGAGCCTGTGATTGTGAAGGATGGGGGGGAGTAGGGAAGTCGAGACTGTGGCGTTTTCCCTACCTCCCGAAGAGCCGAGTTTCGGGCCGTGGCGGGTCGTAACGGTAGAGAGGTTTGTCCAGTCTCTCCAAAAGCTTCCCGGCACTGCTGGGAAAACGAAAATCGTCGCCGTCGACGGGCGCAGCGCGAGCGGAAAGTCGACGTTGGCAGCCCTCATCCACCGAGCTGTTCCCGGCTCGGCCCTGGTGCATACCGACGACATCGCCTGGTATCACTCTTTTTTCGATTGGACGGAGTTGCTCCTTGAAAACGTCCTCGAGCCCGCCCTCGCCGGACAAGCCGTAAACTACCGTCCTCCGGCGTGGGTAGAGCGAGGTCGCAAAGGCGTGATTGAAGTTCCACCGAAGTGTTCGCTGCTGATTTTAGAAGGCGTCGGCGCAGCTCGCCGGGAACTGATGCACGTTGTAGACGTGGTGGTGTGGGTACAGGCGGACGTTGAGCGAGCCAAAACGAGGGGCCTTATCCGCGACGGGGGAGATGCGGGGGCCATCGCTTTATGGGATTCTTGGATGGCCGAAGAGTTCCCTTTTCAGGCCGACCAACGACCCTGGGAACGGGCGGATTTTGTCGTTTCGGGGATGCCTGACCTCGAGCATGACCCGGCCTCACAGGTCGTCGTAGCTGACGGTGTTTCGGCTGGTTTGTAGCCGTCTCAGCCGAAGTACGGAGTAACGTTTGAGGCGCTGCAACCGTACAGTTTCAGGGGCGGTCCGAAGTGTCAGGGGGCTCGAGGGCCTCTGTTGCACCGTCTCCCCGCCGGGTGGAAACGCCACCTAAACCCGCGACTTCGACTTACCGAACGAAACCCTGTGGTACTCTTTTTTGGTGAAAACGCCTCTTTACGACGCTCACGTCGCGCAGGGCGCGCGGCTGGTGGACTTTGCCGGCTGGCACATGCCGCTCAACTACAAGGGCGGCATCCAACAAGAACACTTGGCGGTGCGCTCCGAAACGGGTCTGTTCGACGTCAGCCACATGGGCGAGGTGCGCGTGGCGGGGCCGGACGCCACCACATTTTTGCAGTACGCGACCCTGAACGACCCCGCCAAGCTCAAACCCGGCCGCGGCCAGTATTCGATGCTCCAGAACGACCGCGGCGGGATTATCGACGACCTCTACGTTTACCGGGACGCGGACGACTACCTGGTGGTCTGCAACGCCGCCAACCGCGCCGCGGTGGTGCGCCACTTGAAAGGTTTGGCGAAAAATTACGACGTGAGCGTCGTCGACGAAAGCGACAGCTGGGCGCTGCTGGCGCTGCAAGGTCCCGGCTCGGCGCTGCTGTTGACGCGGCTCACCGACGCGGACCTGACCCACGTCAAGAAAAACCAGAAGGTCGCCGCGCGTTTGAAAGGTACCGGCGTCGACCTGGCGCGAACCGGCTATACCGGCGAAGACGGCTTCGAAATTTTTTGCCGCCCGGAGGACGCGCTCGAGGTGTGGGACGCGCTCGTGGGGGCGGGCGCGCAGCCCTGCGGTTTGGGCGCGCGGGACACTTTGCGTTTAGAGGCGGGTTTTCCCCTTTACGGCCACGAGTTTACCGACACGACCAACCCGCTCTGCTCGGACTACGCCTGGGTCGTCAAGGACAAAGATTTCTACGGGCGCGCGGCCATGTGGCACACGGACTGCTCAAAACGGCTGGTCGGCTTGCGGTTGATTGAGCGCGGTGTGGCTCGGCAAGGTTACAAACTCTATGTCGAGGACGAGGCGGTCGGCGAGGTCACTTCCGGCACCATTTCGCCGCTGACTCGAGAAGGCATCGCGCTGGGCTGGCTGAACAGGGCCTACGCCGAGCCGGGCCAAAAGCTAGCGGTCGAAATACGCGGTCAAAAAGTCGCGGCGACTGTCGTGAAACCTCCCTTTCACACCTGAACCGTGCCGTATCCTGGGGGCACAGTCCACGGCAGCCCCCGAAGGAGAGAGTTGTGACGAGTCCCAAAAATTTGAAATATGCTAAAACGCACGAGTGGGTCAAAGACAACGGCGACGGTACCGCCACCGTCGGCATCACCGCGCACGCGCAAGAGGCGCTCGGCGACGTGGTCTTCGTCGAGTTGCCCGAGGTCGGCCGCGAGTTCAGCGCGGGCGACGAGTTCGGCGTGGTCGAGTCGGTCAAGGCGGCGTCCGACCTGTACAGCCCGGTCGGCGGCGAGGTTTTGGAGGTCAACAGCGCGCTTGAAGACGCCCCCGAAACTATCAACGCGTCGCCGTTCGAGGCGGGCTGGCTCATGAAAGTGCGGCTGAGCGATGCGGGTGAACTTAAAGCCTTGTTGGACGCCGACGGTTACGACCAAACGGCCGAAGCCGAGGTTTGAATGAAAGACCCACTCCAAAAGCTCGAGCACCCATCCGCTTTCCTGGGCCGTCACATCGGCCCGAACGAGGCTGAAATAGCGGAGATGTTGGCGACGCTCGGCGTGGCATCCCTGGACGCCCTGCTAAACGCGACCGTGCCCGCCGGGATTCGGGTGCGGGACGAGCTGGATTTGCCCGCCCCCTGCACCGAGGTCGAAGCGCTGGCCGAGTTGCGGAGTTTGGCCGCGGAGAACAAGCTGTTCAAGTCGTTCATCGGCGTGGGCTACTACGGCACCTATACGCCCAACGTGGTTTTGCGGAACGTGCTCGAGAACCCCGGCTGGTACACGGCTTACACCCCGTACCAGGCCGAAATTTCCCAAGGCCGCTTGGAAGCGCTGTTGACCTTTCAGCAGCTGGTCATGGACTTGGCCGGCTTGGACCTAGCCAACGCTTCGCTGCTCGACGAGGCGACCGCCGCCGCCGAGGCGATGGCGCTGTGCAAGCGCGCGGGCAAGTCGAAGAGCAACGTTTACTTCGTCGCGCAAGACATCCACCCACAAACGCTAGACGTGATTCGGACCAGGGCCGAGTATTTCGGTTTTGAAATCATCGTCGGCGACCCAGAAACCGAACTCGACGCACATGACGTGTTCGGCGTGCAGCTCCAGTATCCGGGCAGCACGGGCGAGGTCAGGGACTTGGAACCCATCATCCGGGCCGCGCACGACAAGGGCGCGCTCGTGTCGGTGGCGAGCGACCTGTTGGCCCTTACGTTGCTCAAACCGCCGGGTGAAATGGGCGCGGACGTGGTGGTCGGCAGCGCGCAGCGCTTCGGGGTGCCGATGGGCTTCGGCGGGCCGCACGCGGCCTTTTTGGCGACCCGCAACGCCTTTAAGCGCGCCACGCCGGGCCGCATCATCGGCGTCTCGCAAGACAGCCGCGGCCACGTCGCGCTGCGCATGGCGATGCAGACGCGCGAGCAGCACATCCGCCGCGAAAAAGCGACCTCGAACATCTGCACCGCACAGGCGCTGCTGGCGAACATGGCGGCTTTTTACGCGGTTTATCACGGCCCGGAAGGCTTGAAGGCCATCGCCGCTCGAGTTCACCGCCTCACGACCATCCTGGCTCGAGGCCTCGTCGACCACGGCTTTACACTTCAACACGACACTTGGTTCGACACAGTGACTTTAGAGGTCGGCGAGCTGCAAAGGGCGCTGCTCGAGCGCGCTCACCTGGCCGGGCTCAACCTGCGCCCGGTCGGGGACGACAAGCTCGGCATCAGCCTGGACGAAACGACGACCCGCGCGGACGTCGAAACCCTGTGGCGCGTGCTGGCGAACGACGACCAGGAGCTGTCTGTCGACAAGCTCGACGCGGAAATTATCGAAACCGGCACGTCGGGTATTCCGGACGCTCTAGTCCGCACCTCGGAGTTTTTGACCCACCCCGTCTTCAACAGCTACCACAGCGAAACCGAAATGCTGCGTTACTTAAAACAGCTCGAGAACAAGGATTTTTCGCTCACCCACGGCATGATTCCGCTCGGTTCTTGCACCATGAAACTCAACGCGACCGCCGAAATGCTGCCCGTCACCTGGCCTGAGTTCGCGCACCTGCACCCGTTCGCACCCGCCGACCAGGCCGAGGGTTACGCGGAGATGATTTCGCAGTTAAAAGCGTGGCTGCTCGAGATTACCGGCTACGACGCCATGTCGATGCAGCCCAACTCGGGCGCGCAGGGCGAGTACGCCGGGCTGCTGGCGATTCGGCGCTACCAGGAGAGCTTGGGCGAGGGCCACCGCGACGTCTGCCTCATCCCGAGTTCGGCGCACGGCACCAACCCCGCCAGCGCCGTGATGATGGGCCTCGAAGTCGTCATCGTGAAAACCGATGCCGACGGCAACATCGCTATTGACGACCTGACCGCCAAGGCCGAGAAGTACCGCGAGCGCTTGTCCACGCTGATGATCACCTACCCCAGCACGCACGGCGTGTTCGAGGAGGGCGTCCGGAAAGTCTGCAAACTCGTGCACGAGCGCGGCGGTCAAGTCTACCTGGACGGGGCCAACCTCAACGCGATGGTCGGCGTGACGAGCCCCGGACTTATCGGCGCGGACGTGTCGCACCTGAACCTGCACAAGACCTTTTGCATCCCGCACGGCGGCGGCGGGCCGGGGATGGGTCCTATCGGCGTGAAAGCGCACCTCGCCCCCTTTTTGCCGAACCACGTCATGCGCCCTCGAGAAGACTCGGCGGCGGGCGGCGCGGTGGCGGCGGCCCCCTTCGGCAGCGCGGCCATCCTGCCGGTGTCGTGGATGTACATCCGCTTGATGGGCGCGCGCGGTCTGCGGCGCGCGACCGAAACTGCCATCCTGAACGCCAATTACCTCGCGGCCCGCCTTGAGGGCGCGTACCCTGTTCTCTATAAGGGTCGCAACGGCCGCGTCGCGCACGAGTGTATCTTAGACATCCGGCCCGTCCGCGAGGCGACCGGCATCACCGAAGAGGACATTGCCAAACGCCTTATCGACTACGGCTTTCACGCGCCGACGATGTCGTGGCCGGTGCCCGGCACCATCATGATAGAGCCGACCGAGAGCGAGAGCAAAGCCGAACTCGACCGCTTCTGCGACGCCATGCTGAAAATTCGCGAGGAAATCCGCGCGGTCGAGCGCGGCGACCTTGCGGCCGAGGCCAGCCCGCTCCGCCGCGCCCCGCACACGGTCGCTGACCTCGTCGACCCGGACTGGGACCGGCCTTACAGCCGCGAGGAGGCTGTGTTTCCCACGCCGGAGCGCCGCGCCAAGTTCTGGCCGAGCGTCAACCGCGTCGACAACGCCTACGGCGACCGCAACTTTACCTGCGCTTGCCCGCCCCTGGAAGCTTACGAAAACGCGTCCGAGCCCGTGGCGGGTGCGGCGGACTAGCGTGCGCCTGCTCGGCGTCGGCGTTTTCTTCGTGACTTTCGCGTTCCCCGCGCTGCTCGGCCGCCTCGAGCAGCGCCTCGTCTATACGGGTGCCTTCGAGCGGCGCGCGTTTGTCGCGACGCCCGCCGACTTCGGTCACGCGTTTAAGGAGGTCACGCTCACCACGGCCGACGGCGTCGAACTTTTCGCCTGGGTGTTGCCTTTTGAGAGTAAGGACTGGCTCGTCTACTTTCACGGCCAGGGCCAAGACGTCTCGCACTACCTGAGCGTGACGACGCAGCTCGCCGGGCTCGGCTACAACGTGCTGACGCTGGACTACCGCGGTTACGGGCAAAGTGAGGGCGTGCCGAGCGAGACGGGGCTGTACGCAGACGCTCTAAGCGCTTACGACTACCTCTTGGCGCGCGGCGTGCAGCCTGAAAACATCGTCTTGTACGGCTACAGCTTGGGTACAGGCGTCGCAGTGGACCTGGCGAGCAAGGTTGCGGTGGGAGCCGTGGTGCTCGAGGCGGCTTACACTTCCTTGGACGCCGTGGCTAAGTCGCTCTACCGCGTGCTCCCGTCCGGCTTGCTGCGCAACCGCTTCGAGTCCGACGTGAAAATAGGCGCTGTCGCCGCGCCGACTTTGTTCATCCACGCAACAGACGACCGGCTGATTCCAGTTCGCCAAGGCCGCACGCTGTTCGAATTGTCAAGGGCGGAAAAGGCGTTTCTCGAGATGGGCGGCGGCCACGCCGCCCTGTTCGGTAGGGCGCAGCCGCAAGTTTTTGAAAGAATAAAAGAATTTTTGGAGGCGTATCTACCTTAACCCCGCCGAAGCAGGATTTTGTAAAGCTTTTGATTTTCACCTTTCGGTCCTCGGTACTTTTTAATGAAAGCTCTTAGTGACAGCTCGCCGCGCCTTCGCCGTCGGGGGCCGCTCGGCCGTCAGTGCGGAACGAGTGGCCGCAGCCGCACGCGCTCGTCGCGTTGGGGTTGTTGACGCTGAAGCCGCCGCCCATCATGTTCTCGACGTAGTCAACTTCCGCGCCGCGCAGCAGCGGCCAGCTTTTCGGGTCCACGACGAGGCGCACGCCGCGGTCTTCGATAATCCGGTCGCCCTCTAGGGTACGTTCGTCAATCGCCATACCGTAGCTGTAGCCGCTGCAACCGCCCGACTTGACGAACACGCGAATCGCGCCGTCAGGTTTGTTATTCGCACCCAAAAGCTCGCCCGCTTTGGCGGCGGCGGCTTCGGTGACAGTCATAGTTTCTTGGATAATTTGGTCCATTTTCACCCTCCTGATAGGGCCTTGCTCTTAAATTTATAGCACACTTATGCTGCTTTTTCGGTGAAGTGCCCTACGCTGGATAAGACCCCTCCGGCCCGCAGGGCCGCCTCCCCTGAAAGGGGAGGTAAGGTCAGAAGCCGTTTCGATTTATCCGTGATGAAGAGGGGGCTCGAGACTGTTTGCGAGCCCCCCTCAAATTCGTGTTTACCAGACGACTCGGGTCAGGATGCGCGTGTAGACGGTGTTGCCGTCGGTCTCGCTATAGCTTTCACTCGTGCTCGCGTGGTCAGCCAGCACGCGGATACTCTGCGGCAACAGGTCGAACAGGGCGAGCAGTTCGCCGTAGTCCGGCACGTCCAGCTCGCTTAGCGGTTGGCTTTCTTCCGGCGTCGCCGCTTCCGGCGTCGCTGCTTCGACGCTCACCTCGAGGGTGTAGTCGCCCGTTTCGGTAACGTCGTAACTTACCACCTCTAAGTAGTAGCGGCGGCCCTCTTCGGCGGTGAAGGTGAGTTCGGAGGTGATGTAGTCGTCGCCGTACTCGCCGTCGGCGAGGTAAGCCTCGGCGTCGGCGTCGATAAGGGACAGGTAAACGTCGCCCGCGTCGCTGCTCAAGCTCACGCTGACCTGCGCGCCGGGCTCCAGGTCGGTCAGGTCGTAGTAGACCGAGTAGCTGCCGTAGTAGTCGAGATTATCCTCGCTTAAAGTGTCCTCTACGCTGCCCGGCGCGCTCAAAGGCACGGGCGTGACCTCGTACAGGTCGGCGTAGCCGAGGCTGTCGAAGCTCGGGTCGTTCGCCGCCGCGACGGCGGCCGCGAGCCCGGTACTCGCGACAAAAGCGGCGGGCTGGACGAACACGTCCAAAAGGTCGGCGAAGCCGTTCAAATTTGCGGCGGTGTCACCGTAGCTGAAACTGTTGACGGCCGCGGGCAACTCGGCGCGCATCGCCCGGTAACCTGGGCCGAAGCTGAACGACCGTCCGCCCTGGAAAGCGTCGATGACCCCTTCCACAGCTCTCGGGTTGCCCAAGACGAGGTAGTTGCCGACGAAGGTGTAGCCGACATCGGTGTTGAACCCGGCGCGCAGCCGTGTGACGGTTGTGTCTTGGTAGGCATAGGTCGTCACCGCCGTTTCACCCAGCAAACCGCCCGCGAAGAAGCCTTCCATCTCATCACCCATGCCGCCTGCTTCGGTCAACAGTTCATTCAGGATGGGGCCGAAGGTGCGGCCTAAGTCCCTAAGTCCCGCCTCAGCCGCTTCGGGCGAGCTGACCGGGATGATGCTTACCTGAGCCGGGTTGTAAAGAAGCGTGCGCAGGTCGGTGTTGATGGTCTCCAGCGTGTAGGTCTGCACCTCGGAGCCGAGCCAGTCGAACAGGGCTGTGTCCAGGTCGATGCCGAAGGTGTCCCGCGCCAGTTGTTTGAGGTCGAGAGGTTCGCCCGTGACCGCCGCCAGGCCGTCCAGCCAGTCCTGGGCGTAAGCGAACAGTTCGCGCCAGGGCAGGTACTGCGCCGCCACGCCGACGCTGCCCGCGGGTGCCAAAAAGGGCGCGGACACGGTGCAGGTGTCGCACAGGAGCAGCTCGAGCAGCGCCTCGTCGCCGCCCTCGGGGTTCACGGCGAGCACGTTCTCGAAGCGGACGCCTTCGTCGGTCAGGCTTAGCGTCCCGGCCCAGCCGCCGAGCGTGCGCAACAGGGCGTCGGCGCGCCCCAGCAGGTAGTCCGTCTCCGGGTCGTCGCCCATAAACCCCGCCGCCCCCCGGAGCGGGTCGGCCAGCGCCGCCAGGTTCAAAGTGAAGCCGAGGCCGTTGGTGGTCTCACTCAGTTGGGTACTCGCCCGCTGATAAAGAGGTGTGTCGGCAAAACTCGGCTCGGACGCCCCGTTCGCCTTGCGCACCACGCCGCGCACCACCTCCGGGTTGCTGCCGAGAAAGTAGAGCGTGCCCACGTTGCCCGCGACAACGGGAAAGTCGCCTGCGTCGCCGACGACGTACAGCGTGACGCCGTCCTGCTCCAACTCCGTGACCTCGTCCGTCTCCCTGACGCACTCGAGCAGCACATCCTGCAACTGCTCGTAAAGTGGCGCGAGCGCGTCGTCGACGCGGAGCAGCGCGGTGCCCGCCGGTACCGGGCTGAACCCGTCGAGGCTGAGGGTGAGCAGGCCCTCGGTTCGGTAGCCTTCGTCCCGGTAGTCCTGCGAGGCGTCGGCTACGTCTTGGAGGCCGGGGCAGGCCTCGAGTATGTCCGAGGACAGGTTTTGAGAGCCGTCGAACCCATTCAGCATGTCTTCGTAAAGCTCGAGCATCTCTTCTAAGTCGTTGTCCAAACGCGCGCCGACCTCAAAAAGTTTGTTCAGCGTTTCCTTGCCCTGTTCCCAGCCGAGCGCGTTCAGGTCGTCGTCCAAGGTCTCGAGCACGCCGCCCTGCCAGTTCAGGCTCAAGCTCAGTACGGTGTCTTGAGGCGCGAACGTCGCCAGCGGTTGCGCCCCGGCCGTTCCAAATGCAAGAAAATTGAGCGCCAACAAGACGAAAAAAATCTTTTTAGACATAGCCACTCCTTTTTGAACGTGTGTTTCGGGTTCAGCCTAGCAATCCCACTCGATGTGCGGCCTCTACCGAAAGTGGGATTTAGTTGAGCGTCGTGACCTGCACGCCCTGCGGCGTGACGAGCCAGACAAAGTTCGGCACTTCGTCGGACGTGAAACGCAAGCGGTAGTCCGCCCCGCTGAACTCTTCCAGGGTCCACCTGACGCTCCTGGGCAGGGCCAGTTCCAGCAGCGCGTTGGTCGTGTACTCGCCGGTCTGCAAGAAACCTATCGCCATGCGGTGGTAGGCGATTTCGGCCGTCTCCGCGGTGGCTCTGGCTTGCGACGTCTCGAGGGAAGTGTTGGTCGCAGTGTTCGGCGCGGCGCGCGGCGCGCAGGCGCTGAAAAGCAGGGTGAGGCTCGCAAGGACGGCGGTCAACAGGTGTCGTTTCGTCGGGCTGGGCTCCATAACGCCAGTGTAGCCCCTTCGGCGCGCGCGGGTGTGGGGTTGCTGAAAATTTCACTCGAGCGGTGCCATGCCGAGCCGCACGATGTAGCGCTGCGCCCCCGCCTTTTGGTGGTAGCGTTTCAGCAGGTCGAACATCTCGCGTTGCAGCGCCTTGGCATCGTCAAAGTCCAGGTACACGCTGTCGCGCCAGGCGCTCAGCACGGCGGGGCGCTCGGTGTCGAGGAGGGTGTAGTTTTGGGACGGGGTGACGGCGGTCTGGACTTGCAAGCGGCCTGAGGCGTCGCGGTAAACGCGTGTGCCCCAAGTGCCCACATCCTCGCCTCTAGCCCGCACCACGCCGCGGCGCAGCAGCGTTTCCCAGTAAGCGTCGCGCTCTTGCAGCAGCGTCTCCAGGGTCTCGGCCGTGGTCGCCTCGAAGGGGACGAAAAAGATGTCGGCGCTGGAGCGGTAGACCTTGACGGCGCGGCCTGCACGCTGTTCCTCACGCACGACTTCGAGCAGGCCGAGCTTGAGGAAACGCTGCACCCTCGAGAGCACCGTGTTGGCTTTCTCCCGCGTTTCCTGCGCGGCTCGCGTGACGGTACACTCGCGCCCCAAAAACGGTGCCAACTGCCGCAACGTGTACGGGTTCATGAGGAGGTCGGCGGCTGCCGGGTCGGTGACGATTTGCAAACTGGGTGATTCGGCCTCTTCCATATCACGCAGCATAGCGGGAAACTATAACTCGGAGGTGTGGACGGAGTGCTCACAGATACTTTCTACTTTCAACTCGGCACTCGGTACTTATGATTTTAGCCTTAGACCATGTCCAACTTGCCTTGCCCACGGGTGGGGAAGAGGCGGCTCGAGCCTTTTACGGAACTCTGCTCGAGCTGCCCGAAGTCGAAAAGCCCGAACCGTTGAAAAGTCGCGGCGGCGTCTGGTTCTCAGGGCCGGATTTTGGGCTGCATTTGGGCGTCGAAACGCCGTTTGCTCCAGCGAAAAAAGCGCATCCGGCTTTTCGGGTTGAAGACTTGGAGGCGCTTTGCAACCGCTTGAACGGGGCTGATGTCGAGGTCGTTTGGGACACGGCGCTGCCGGATGTCCGGCGGTTTTACGTGGCTGACCCGTTTGGAAACCGGCTCGAGTTTTTAGCTTTATAGAGGCAGGGCACCTTGAGTGTTACCGAAACCCGCTAGAATAGGTTTAAACCGTCTTTCAACCCTCGTTTTCAAAGAGAGGAAACCACAATGGCCGACTTGAAAAATTCCTTCGACGCTCGAGACACCTTTGAAACGGGTTCGGGCAAGGCGTACTACTACCGCCTGTCCAAGCTGCAAGAGGACGGGTTCGGCAACGTCGACAAGATGCCGTTCTCTATCAAAGTGCTGTTAGAATCCCTACTGCGCAACGAGGACGGTTACGAAGTCACGGCGGACGATGTCAGAGGCCTCGCCGCCTACGACGCTAAGAATCCGGCTCGAGTCGAAATCCCGTTCAAACCCGCACGCGTCATCCTGCAAGACTTTACCGGCGTGCCGAGCGTGGTCGATTTGGCCGCCCTGCGCAGCGCGATGGCTCGACTCGGCGGCGACCCCAAGCTCATCAACCCGCAGGTGCCCGTCGACCTCGTTATCGACCACTCGGTGCAGGTGGACGAGTACGACTCGCCGCTGGCCCTCGCCACGAACGCGGCCATCGAGTTCGAGCGCAACCGCGAGCGTTACGAGTTTTTAAGATGGGGCCAGGCGGCGTTCGAGAACTTCGGCGTGGTGCCGCCGGCCAGCGGCATCGTTCACCAGGTGAACCTCGAGTACATTGCCAAGGGCGTGCAGAGCGCGCCGCATGGTGACATGGACGTGGTTTACCCTGACTCGCTCGTCGGCACCGACAGCCACACGACGATGATCAACGGCCTCGGCGTGGTCGGCTGGGGCGTCGGCGGCATCGAGGCCGAAGCGGTGATGCTCGGCCAGCCGATTTACATGCTCACGCCCGAGGTCGTCGGTTTCAAACTGACCGGCAAACTGCCCGAAGGCTCGACCGCGACCGACCTCGTCCTGGTCGTGACGCAAATCCTCCGCGCGGCGGGCGTGGTGGGCAAGTTCGTCGAATTTTTCGGCCCCGGTCTCGACAACATGACGATTCCCGACCGCGCGACGATTGCCAACATGGCCCCCGAATACGGCGCGACGATGGGCTTTTTTCCGGTGGATAGTGAGACGCTGCGCTACCTGCGTCAGACCGGGCGCTTGGAAGACGAGGTCGAAGCGGTCGAAAACTATATGAAGGCCCAGGGCCTGTTCCGCACCGCCGACATGGCCGACCCCGAGTTTCAGTCGATGCTCGAACTCGACATGTCCACGGTGCAGCCCTCGCTCGCCGGGCCGAAACGCCCGCAGGATAGAATTTTGCTCTCGAGCATGAAGCAAACCTTCCGCGAGGACCTGCAAAAACCCTTCGACCAGCGCGGTTTCGCGCTCAAGGACGAAGACCTGGGCAACACAGGCACCTTGAAGCTCGAGAACGGCACCCACCCACTCAAACATGGCGACGTGGTCATCGCCGCGATTACCTCCTGCACGAACACCAGCAACCCCTCGGTGATGCTGGCCTCGGGCATCCTGGCGAAGAAAGCGGCCGAGCGCGGGCTGACCAGCAAACCCTGGGTCAAGACGAGCCTCGCGCCGGGTTCGAAGGTGGTGACGGAATATCTCACCGAAACCGGACTGATGCCGTACCTCGAGCAACTCGGCTTTTACCTCGTCGGCTACGGCTGCACGACTTGCATCGGCAACTCGGGGCCGCTACCCGCGCCGGTGGTCGAGGCGATTCAAGAAGGCGACCTCGTCGCGGCCTCGGTGCTCTCGGGCAACCGCAACTTCGAGGGGCGCATCAACCCGCACATCAAGGCGAATTACCTCGCCAGTCCGCCGCTCGTCGTCGCTTACGCGGTTGCGGGCACGGTGGACATCGACCTGTCAACGGAACCGCTCGGCCAAGACCAAGACGGCAACGACGTTTACCTGCGCGACCTGTGGCCAACGGTTGCGGACATCACCGAGCACATGGAAGCGGCCATGAAGCCTGAAACCTTCAAACGGATGTACGACGGCATCGAAAAGTCCAACGAGACCTGGAACGAGATTCCGGTCAAGGGCGGCGAATTGTTCGAGTGGGACGAGGACTCGACCTACATCCAGGAGCCGCCCTTTTTTATCGATATGAGCCCCGAGCCCGCGCCGATTCAGCCGATTCAAAAGGCTCGAGTCCTCGTCAAGGTCGGCGACTCGGTCACGACCGACCACATCTCGCCGGCGGGCTCCATCGCCATCGACAGCCCGGCGGGGCAGTACCTCATCGAGCACGGTGTCGAACCCAAAGACTTCAACTCCTACGGCTCCCGCCGCGGCAACGACCGCGTGATGACGCGCGGGACGTTCGCCAACATCCGCCTCAAAAACCAGCTCGCCCCCGGCACCGAGGGCGGCTGGACGAAGGACTTCACCCGCGACGCGGTGACGAGCATCTTTGAAGCGAGCCTGCACTACGCGGGCGCGGGTATCCCGACCATCGTGATAGCGGGCACCGACTACGGCATGGGCTCGTCGCGCGACTGGGCGGCGAAGGGGACGTACCTGTTGGGCGCGAGGGCGGTCATCGCCAAAAGTTACGAGCGCATCCACCGCAGCAATCTTATCGGCATGGGCGTGCTGCCCCTGCAGTTCAAAGACGGCGAAGACGCCAAGAGTTTAGGGCTCGACGGCACCGAAACCTACACCATCGACGTGAACGACGACGTGAAACCCGGCCAGGACATCCACGTCCGCGCGGTTTGTCCCGACGGCAAACGCACCGACTTTACCGTGGTGTGCCGCTTAGACACCCCGGTCGAGGTGGACTACTACCGCAACGGCGGCATCCTGCACACGGTTTTGCGGAACATCCACTCGAGTTCGGCCAAGGCGACGGCCTAAGCAGTACCGAGGACCGAGTGAAAAGTACCGAGCCAAAACACTTTCGACTCGGTACTCAAAACTCGGTCCTTTTCCTCAGTCTTTGGGTTGCATTCGGTCCGCAGCACCGCCGCTGGTGCTGTGCTGCACCGAGACGGACTGCTTGAGCTGCAGCGCTTCGCCTAGAACAAAAAACGACAACACCGTGATGATGACGCCGACCCACAGGTTGTTGCCCATGCTCAGGGTGTAGCGCTCGAACGCCAGCACGAACGGTGCCGCGAACAGCCATAGCCCGCCGATGGCGGTGAGGTAACAGGTCGGCGCTGAGCCGAAAGGGTTGCGCAGAATGGTCAGCGCCAGCAGCGCCAACAGCGCGCCCACCACCCCGTTGCTCACGGCCGCCACGGTGTTGCCGTATTCGAGCGCCAGCGACGCCAGCACCGTCCAGCCGCTCAGGGCCAAGATGACCCCACCCGCGACGCGCATCGTCGCGGCGCTCTCGGGGTCGTGTACGGGTTTCCTCATAAAAGCCTCCTAGTCGGGTGCCAGCGTAGCCTTACAGCCCCCGTTGCAGCGAGAGAAATTCGTCCCCGGTCACTATACCGAATTCGGCGGACGCGTCGGCAAGCCGCGGCAGGCTCGAGGTATTCGTACGCTGCTCTTCGGGTGGTGCAGGACTTACGCTGGCGTCGTTTGGGACCGGCAAACCTTTTTCAAAACCGGAGCGCGGCTCGACCTAGCGCGCCGGCGTGACGAGTTCGGCGGCGACGCGGTCGGCCAACTCGCGTACGGGTTTCTTCAGTGACTCGTCGCTGTAGCGCGGCAGGGTAGCCTGCCGCACCGCTTCGACCTGCCGCTCGACCGTTTTGCGCCCCTCGGGGCTGTCCCGTTCGACCCCGTCGGGCAGCTCGAGGGGCACTGTTTGGGTGACTCGAGTGGCAAACTCGGGCGACACGTAGCTGCCGAGGACTTCGGCGCTGTCGGGCGCGACGAGGGTTGCCTGCAGCCGCCCGGTCAAGGTGACTTCGACCTCTAAAACGTCGGCGTTCAGGGCGACCGGCCGCGCCGTTTTGTCCCCTTGCAACCCCACCATGACGGCGTAGGTCGCGCCTTGCGAGCGTGCAATCAACGAGGTGCGCAGCGGCGCGCGGCTGCCCGACATGTCGTTGTGGGTTTCTTGAAAGCGCAGCGTGTTCGCAGGGCTGAAGCTGAAAGTGCCGCCGACTTTTCTCTCGAGAGCCGCGGCAAAGGCGTCGGCCAAGCCCGGCAAGCGGAGTTCGGTGGGGGCGTTGACGACGGCGATGCGGGGTCTGGTGGCCTGGCTGGTGGGTACACACCCGGTCAACACCAGCAGGAACAACAAAACGAGGCGTTTCACACGTGCGAGTTTAGCGCGTTTGGTGGTCGAAAAGTGCAGTTTCAGAAACTCGGAAGGTCTCCAGGGTGAATTTGCGAGGCAAGTTTATAGTAGAGCACGGATGAACCGATGAAGCATCCTGCAAGTTCACTACGGGTTAGCTCAGTGTTTGTTCTCAGACGGCAAAAGCGCGGCACCGCGCGACCGCTTCGGCAAAGCGCGCGGCTGCGTCTTGCAACATGCCTTCGCTCACCCCGTAGCCGAGCGAAAAGCGTACACTCGCCTTGGCCGCGTCGCGGGACAAGCCCATCGCGGTGAGCACGTGGCTCGGCTCGATACTGCCCGCCGCGCAGGCCGACCCGGCGCTGGCGTAGACGCCGGCAGCGTCCAAATTCATCAGCAACGCCTCGCCGTCGACGCCGCGCACGAAAACGTTGCTGTGTTTGGGTCCCCGCGGCGCGAGCGCGCCGTTGACACTCACGCCGTCGACCTTGCACAGTTCGGCCTCAAAGCCGTCCCGCAACGCCGCGAGGGCGTGCCGCTCGTCCAAACGCTCTACCGCCAGCGCCGCCGCCCGGCCCAGCCCGACGATGCCCGCTACATGGTGCGTGCCCGCCCGCAAACCGCGCTCCTGTTCGCCGCCGTAAAAGAGGGGGGTAAGCTCGAGGCCGTTCCGTACGTAGAGCGCCCCGACACCTTTGGGGCCGTACACTTTGTGGCCCGACACGCTCAGCAGGTCGACGCCCCAACGCTCGACCTCCACCTTTTCAAAGCCGAAAGCTTGCACGGCGTCACAAAAAAAGAGGGTGTCCGCGCCGCGCAACACCTCGCCTATCGCGGCGACATCGGTGCGCACGCCGGTCTCGTTGTTGACCGCCATGAGGGCGACGAGGGCGGTGTCGTCGCGGAGGGCTCCGGCCACGCGGTCGGCGGTGACTTCGCCGCGTTCGTCGGGCGGCAGGTAGGTAACTTCAAAGCCTTGCGCTTCCAGCGCCCGGCAGGTGCTCAGCACCGCCGCGTGTTCGACGCTGCTCGTGACGACGTGCCCGCCCGGCCGTAGCGCTGCGGCTCCCCGTAGTGCCAGGTTGTCGGCCTCGGTCGCGCCCGAGGTGAACACGATCTCTTTGGGCTGCGCGCCGAGCGCCTGGGCCATCTGCTCGCGCGCCGTTTCGACCCCTTTTCTGGCGGCTTGGCCGGGCCGGTGCAGGCTCGAGGGGTTGGCGTGATGCTGTGTAAAGAAAGGCAGCATCGCCTCTAAAACGCGCGGGTCGAGCGGCGTGGTGGCCGCGTAGTCCAGGTACAGGTCCATGCTTCTCGTCTGCTTTCGTGAGGTGTGCTTTCGTGAGGTGCGCGCTTGTGGCAACTTTTCAGTTGGCGGCGAAGTGTTCGGGCAGCGCCTCGAGCTGCAACAGGCCCCGCTCAGCGACGAGGTCGGCCAGGGTCGTGGCCCGCAACACCTCGCGCACGGCCGTGTCCACGCGCCGCCACAGCCCTTCGGTCGAGCAGTTGCCGGTGCGCTCGCACGTTTCCTCGTCGTCGATGCAGCTGACCGGCGCGAGGCTGCCTTCTAAAAGTTCGACGATCTCCAAGGTGTCGATTTCGTCCAAGGGTCTGGTGACCCGGTAGCCGCCGTGCGCGCCGCGCAAGGCCTCGACGTAGCCGGCGCGGCGCAACACGGCCACGATTTGCTCCAGGTAAGGCTGGCTGATGAGTTGCCGTTCAGCCACCGTCTTCAGACTCACCGGCTCGTCCCCGCTCAGGGCAATCTCGACCAGGGCGCGCATGCCGTACTGCGCTTTAGTTGAAATCCACAAAGTTCACCACCGTAACAGGCCGCTCGTCTTCTACCACATTTGACAGTTTCGTTACATTCCGACCTCAGTATAGCGGAGTCGGGGCGCGAAGGGCGCTTCTCGCAAACACAACCCTCACACCCACCGGGTAGACGCACCCTTGTCCGGTCGGGGGATGTTCACGGTCTGTGAGGTTGAAACCGGAAAATGAACGACGGCGGACGTTCCGGTTGTCGCCGAACTTCAAACTACGAGCGTTTCAACCCATGACGGGTTCTCGTCAGGCGCTCGCTATCGCTTTGCGGGCGAGTTCGACGAGTTGGCTGGGCCGAAAAGGCAGTTTGAGTTGGGCGATGTCCGGGACGACGTCGCCCGCCGAACCGGTCGGGTCGCCGCCGGTCAACAAGATGACCGGCACCGAGGGCGCGCCGAGGTGGGCCAAGCCGAAGCTCTCGTTCGGTTTGCCGACCACGATGAGGTCGGGGCAGTGCTGCGCGAACTGCTCGACGGAGCCTTCTCCGGCGGCGACCGACACGACCTCGAAGCCTTCTTGTTCGAAACGGCTTTTGAGCAGGGCCAGCATGTGGGGTTCGGCGTCGACGAGGAGGATTCTTGGCATGGCGTCTTTCACTTTAGCGCGCCGTTTTACCCGCGTCTGTGCGATTTGCCGTGGCCTGCGGAGGAGCCGAGCGAAAGCGTCGGAGACCGAAACGAAAAACCCCGGCCGACGCTACTGCAGGTAGCCCAGCGGGTCGACGGTTTTGCCGTCGAAGCGAATTTCAAAGTGCAGGTGAGGACCGGTCGAAGCGCCGGTGCTGCCGACCAGACCGAGCGTCTCCCCCTGGCTCAGGTAGGTGCCGACGCTCGTCAAAATTTGACCGAGGTGGCCGTAGCGCGTCTGGCTGCCGTCGGAATGTTCGACGTAGACGACGTAGCCGTAAGCGCCGCCCCAGCTCGAGCGGCTCACCACACCCGCTCGAGCCGCCCCGACCGGCGTGCCCGGCGCGGCCGCCAAGTCGACGCCGCCGTGAAAGGTGTTGCCCCCGACCGAGAGGTTGCGCCGCCCGTAGCCGGAACTGACGCGCCCCCGCAGCGGCCAGTGAAAGCTCGCCGCAGCCGGTTCGTAAGTGGCCAACAGCGCTCCGGCCTGGTTCAAAAGCTGTAACTGCTGCGCTAAGTGAAGCTCACGGGCGGCGGCGTCGACGGGTGTGCCCACGGGCGCTGAGACCGTGGCGGTGACAGGCGCGAACGCGGCAGGCACGAACAGGGCTCGGCCCGCCGCCACGGTTTTCAAGTCGGCGAGCGCGTTGACTCGCTTGAACTCCCCCGGGCTTATTCCGTAGCGCAGCGCCACGTCCAGCACAGTTTCGTTTGCCTGCAAAATGACGATTTCGCCCTCGCCGGGCGGAATCCGCACCACCAGGCCGTCGCTCAAGGGTGCGTCGGCGAGCACGTCTCGCAGTGGAGGGTTCGAGCGCCGCAGCGTTTCCTCCGACAAGCCGTAAAGGGCCGTCAGGCTCTGCAAGGTTTCGCCGCCGCTGACCGCGTGCTCGACGGTACCCGTTTGACCCGGCACGCGCAACGGTTGCCCGGCGAACAGGGCGGACCCGCTCAGGCCGTTCAACTCCATCAACTCGGTGACGGAGGTGTCGAACATTCGGGCGATAGACGCCAAAGTGTCGCCTTTGGCAATCACGTAGACCTGAACGTTTTGAACCTGAACGTGTTGCGCCGCTGCGAAGCCCGACGCCAACCCCAACAGCAAAGCGGCCGACCCTGAGAGCCAGCCGCCGCTAGACCGTTTCACACGGTCAGGTTAACACTAGCCCTGACCCAAAGTTGATAAAAACTCCTCGTTGCTTTTGGTGCGGCCCAGGCGCGACAGCAGCATCTCCATCGCCTCGGCGGGGTCCATGTCGCTGATGACCTTGCGCAGCAGCCACATCTTGGCGAGCGATTCTTCGCCCAGCAGCAAGTCCTCGCGGCGCGTGCCCGACTTCAAGATGTCGATGGCCGGGAAGATACGTTTTTCTTCCAAGCGGCGCGACAGGTGCAGCTCCATGTTGCCGGTGCCCTTGAACTCTTCGAAAATCACGTCGTCCATGCGCGAGCCCGTCTCGACCAAGGCTGTGGCGAGGATGCTCAAAGACCCGCCGCCGCGGATGTTGCGGGCCGCGCCCAAGAAGCGCTTGGGCCAGTGCAGCGCTGAGGAGTCGAGACCGCCCGAAAGCGTGCGCCCGGTCGGCGGCGTGACCAGGTTGTTGGCCCGCGCCAGGCGGGTAATCGAGTCGAGCAAAATCATCACGTGGCCGCCCTCCTCGACAATTCGGCGCGCGCGCTCGTGGACGAACTCGGCGACGCGGATGTGGTTGGCGGGCGGCTCGTCGAAGGTGCTGGCGATGACCTCGACGCCCTGCACCGATTCCCGAAAGTCGGTGACCTCTTCGGGGCGCTCGTCCACAAGCAGCACGATGACCTCGATGTCGGGCTCGTTGGTAATCACCGCGTTGGCGATTTTTTTGAGCAGGGTCGTCTTACCGGCCTTGGGCGGCGCGACGATCAAACCCCGCTGGCCCCGGCCGATGGGCGCGAGCAGGTCGATGACGCGGCTCGAGACCTCCCCTTGCGTGGTTTCCAGCTTGATGCGCTTTTCGGGGAAGGTCGGCACCAGGTCGTCGAAGCGCGGGCGCTTGGCGGCCTGAAAGGGGTCGGTGCCGTTGACCGCTTCGACCCGGATGAGCGTGCCGTAGCGCTCGTTGTCGCGCGGCCGGCGCGACTTGCCCAAGATATAGTCGCCGGTGCGCAGTTTGAACTGCTTGATGAGCCCCGCCGACACGATGACCTGGCGGGTGTTGTTTTGCAACAAGGATTCCTGCAAAAACCCGTAGCCGTCCGAGGAAATCTCCAAGTACCCTTTGACGAGCTTGAGCCCCTCGCTCTCGGCGCTGCGCTCCAGGATGAGCACGGCGAGTTCGTCTTTGGAAAGTTTGCGGTAGTCTTCGATGCCGACTTCCAGGGCGAGCAAGTGAAGTTCCGGCAAGATTTTACTCTGCAAGTCGCGGTAGTTCAGGCTTTGGCGGCGTGAGGTGTTGCGGCGCTGCGAGCGCTTGTTGCGGCCCCGGTTTTCGCCGGTGCCGTCCTCGTCTTCGGAACCGTCTTCGTCCGCGTCGGTGTCGCCGGAAGCGTCGGACTCGCTTTTCGAGGCGCTCGAGCGTCTTTTGTCTCCAGCGTCTCCAGCGTCGTTGCGTTTGTTCTTGCTCCGGTCCTTCTCGCGGGTTGCACGGTCGCCGGTTTCGCCCTGGTCGGCTGGGTTGGAGCCGCGCGCCTCGGCCTTGCCACGGTTGTCGGTACCCTTAGTATCGACACCCCGAGCATTGACACCCTTAGCATCGGCATCGCGGTCGCCGTCGTCGGGCTTGCTCTTGCGGCGGCCGCGCTTGGGTTTTTCGTCGGCCGGTTTGGCCTCGGCGCTCTGGGTGTCGGCGGCTTGATTTTTCCTCGGCCGCCCCGGCCGTCTTTTGGGTTTGGTTTCTTCTACTTCGTTCTCGGCAACATCCGCCATAACATCCCCTCTTTCTGGCCGGCGCTCACTACCCGGCTTCGGGCTCGAGCTTGGACACGCGCACGTTCGTACGGTTTGACGGTTTCAGGTGATTCACATACGTCCTTTACCACTGCAAAGGCACACTCAGGTTGTATCGCGGCCCGACAAGACTCAAAACGTCTGCGGTTTACCCAGGGGGTGAAACCAGGTTGTCAGGGGGTCTGCAGCAAGTGTGTTGACTATTGAGTCGACTGCTCCACCAAGTATATGCAGGTTGGCAGCCCGTTGTAAAGCGAGACTGGACAGAGGTCGAAATAATATTTTTTACTTGACCGACTCCGCAAAATCACTTTACAAACCAGGCCCGTGGGTCTATCCTGAATGAACGCACCTCGGCACCGTACTGAACCGGTACCGTGACGAGGTGAAAAGGCGATGACGGGAACAGTAACTCGCCCCACGACCCACAGCGAGCCGAGGCCGGTGCAAGCTCGGCGGTACGGTGGCGAGCGAACATCCTCCTCGAGCCGTTTCCCGAACCAGGGTTAGGGGTATCATTCCCAATGTACCATTGATGATACCCCTAACCCCCAGTAGACGAAACCGCGAGCCGTGCGTGACAGCGGCGCACTTTCCGCACTACACCGTGCGGGCGGTGACTGAGGTCGGCCCTGTAAAGTGCCGACGAAGTTGGGTGGCACCACGTTTTTCGACGCCGAATTTGCAGCACCGAGTCGACAACGTCCCAACCTTAAAGCGTCAGCCGTCTGTGGCGACGCGGACAGGAGTCGGGGCGTGCGTTTAGGTCTTTCAATATTACTTTTTGTAGCCGCGCTGGGTGTGGGTAGTTCGTTCGTAAGCGCCCAAAGTGGTGCCCAAACCTCCAGTGCTCAAACGTACCGCGAAACGTCTTGCCCGCGTCTGCTCATTTTGGGCGAGCGCGAGGGCGACACCGTGAGTTGCGGCTTTCTGAGGGTGCCTGAACGCCACGGCGGGGAAGACTCAAGCGTGCTCGAGCTTGCCGTCATGGTTTTGCGAGCGCGCTCCAGCGCGCCCCACCCCGACCCGATCCTTTTTTTACAGGGCGGTCCCGGCGGGGCGGCCCTCTCCACCGCCGAGCTGTGGCGGGAGTCCGCGTGGCGCGACACGCGCGACATCGTCCTGCTGGACCAGCGCGGTACGGGGTATTCACGGCCGAACCTGAAATGCCCGGAGCTTTACCTGGACTTGTACGCCGGTCTGGACTCGTGCCGCGACCGCCTCTCTCGCAGCGGCGTCGACCTGCGCGCCTACAACAGCCGTGAAAACGCCGCCGACGTCGCGGCGTTGCGACAAGCTTTGGGCGTCGACACCTGGAACTTGTACGGCGTTTCCTACGGCACACGCCTCGCCCTCACCGTGCTGCGCGACCACCCCGAAGGCGTGCGCAGCGTGGTGCTCGACTCGACCTACCCGCCACAGGTCAAACGCTTCACCGAGTTCGGCGCGAACTTCGAACGGGCGCTGAACGAAGTTTTTGCCGCTTGTACCGCCGACGCGAACTGCGCCGCGGCCTTCCCCGACTTGGAACGTGAGTTCAGCGCCCGCATTTCGGGGGCGAACGGCTTGCCGTTCGAACTGTTCGACGGCTTCGAGGTGACGGGTGACGACCTGTTGTCGCTCTACTTTCAGAGCATGTATAGCGAGGCGGTGCTGCCCAACCTGCCTTACAGCATGAGCAAACTTGCCGAGCGCGAACTGGGCGACGCGCTGCTGCTCTTGAGCGGCGTCGTCAGCGGGGCAGAAGTGGACGCGGGGCGTGCAGGCGGACTGGCCGTTTATAGGGTGGTGCTCGAGGCTCTAAAGTGGTTCTGGCGCGAAGTCCAGTCCGAAGGCGTCTTTTTTTCGACCGAGTGCCAAGAAGACATACCCTTCGAGCGCCTGAGCGACGTCACGGCGGCGTCGGAAAGTTTGAGCGCCATGCTGCGCTCCCTCGTCGAGACCACAGGCCGCGACATGTTCGACACCTGCCGCGCCTGGCGCGTGGGGCGGGCCGACGCGGTCGAAAGCGAAGCCGTCGCGAGCGACGTGCCGACCCTGGTGCTGGCCGGCAGCTTCGACCCCATCACCCCACCGAGTTGGGGCCGGTTGGCGGCCGAAACCTTGAGCAACAGCTTCTTCTTCGAATTTGCCAACGCCGCCCACGGTGTTTTTTTGAGCGGCGAGTGTCCTGTCAACATGGTTCAGGACTTTCTGGACGCCCCCGCAAACGAGCCCGACGCGGGCTGTATTAAAGACATCAGGCTCGAGTTTTACATCCCGAAGAGCAAAGAGTGAAGCCTTTTCGGTTTGGGGCCGCGGTGAGTGGGCCGCACCAGACCCCTCAGTCACTTCGTGACAGCTCCCCTAAAAGGGGAGCGGGGGGCAGCAAACGCCCTACGTCGCAAATTTCTAATCTGTTCTCAACGCTATTCACTCGGTACTTTTCACTCGGTCCTCGGTACTTTCTCCATTCTGCCTTTGGGAGGTAGCCATGTTCGACGAAGTCTCTACCCAGGTCAACTTTCCCGCGCTGGAAAAGCGCGTCATCGAGTTCTGGAACGCTTCGGACATCTTCAAGAAGTCAGTAAGCAAGGACGCGCCAAAAGGTGACTACATCTTTTACGAAGGCCCGCCCACCATGAACGGCAAGCCCGGCGTGCATCACGTCAGCTCACGAGCTTTCAAAGACCTGTTCCCACGCTTTAAGACGATGCAGGGCTATCACGTGGGTCGCAAAGGCGGCTGGGACACGCACGGGTTGCCGGGCGAGATTGAAGTCGAAAAACGGCTCGGCTTCACCGGCAAAAAAGACATCGAGGACTTCGGCGTCGCCGAGTTCAACAAGCTCTGCTATGAACTGGCGAGCGAATACATCGGTGATTGGCAGCGCATGACCGAACGCATCGGCTTCTGGCTCGACTTGGACGACGCTTACATAACTTACGAAAACGACTACATCGAGTCCTGCTGGTGGGTGATGAAGTCCTTGTGGGAGCGAGGGTTGCTGTTCGAGGACTACAAGGTGACGATGCACTGCCCGCGCTGCAACACCTCGCTCGCCGACCACGAGGTGAGCCAGGGCTTCGAGGACGACGTGGACGACCCTTCGGTGTATCCAAAGTTTCCGCTGCACGGCGAAAAGTTGCTCAAGCGCGGTCTTACCGAAGACGCCTCCAAACAGGTCTACATGATGGCCTGGACGACGACGCCCTGGACGCTGCCCGCCAACACCGCTCTGGCGGTGAAAGAGGACGCCGAATACGGCCTGTTCGCAGCGCCTCGAGCCCACAGCGCTGAAGGAGACAAAGACCTCTACATCCTGGCAGCGGCCTTAGCTGAAAAGGTGTTCGGTGAAGGCAACTACGAAACGCTGAGGACATTTCAAGGCAGCGAACTCGTCGGCCTCACCTACGACCCCATTCTGCAAGGCCGCGTGCCGGGCGGGGAGGATGTGTCGAAGGGTTTCCGCGTCCTCGCCGACGAGATGGTGAGTTTGGACGACGGCACGGGCGTGGTTCACTTAGCGCCCGCTTACGGTGACCTGGAACTCGGCGTCACCTACGGCTTGCCGACGCTGTTCTCCGTCGATTTGGCGGGGGGGGTGTTTCCGGAAGTGCGCGCGCTCCCTGGCGACGAAACGCCCGGCCCCTACACCGGGGAGTTTTTCAAGGATGCTGACAAGGCGATTGCGCGCGACTTGCTCGAGCGCGGCCTCCTCTACCGCGAGACCCGCATCAAACACGCCTACCCGTTTTGCTGGCGCTGCCACACGGCACTTCTTTATTATGCCAAAAGCTCGTGGTACGTCCGCACCACGGCGGTGAAGGACAAGCTGCTGGCGAACAACCAAAAAATCGACTGGTATCCCGAGCACATCAAGGAGGGGCGTTTCGGCAAGTGGCTCGAGAACAACGTGGACTGGGCCTTGAGCCGCGAGCGCTACTGGGGCGCGCCGCTGCCGGTCTGGGTGAGCGAGGACGGGCAAGAGAACCACTGCGTCGGCAGCGTGAAAGAGTTGGAAGAGTTGACCGGGCAGGACTTTTCAGACCTCGAGCTGCACCGTCCCTACGTCGACGACATCACCTTCGAGAAAAACGGCAAAGTTTTCCGGCGCTTGCCCTACACGGTCGACGTCTGGTTCGAGTCCGGTGCGATGCCTTACGCGCAGTGGCACTATCCGTTTGAAAACCAGGCCAAGCTCGCCCCGAACTTTCCGGCGGATTACATCTGCGAGGCCATCGACCAAACTCGAGGCTGGTTTTACAGCCTGCACGCCATCGCCACTTTGCTCACCGATTCGGGCGACGGGCACCGGGCACCGGGCGCGCTCGCCGAGGCGGGTGTGGCCGTGGACACCTCGGCGTTCAAAAACTGCATCGTGCTCGGGCATATCCTCGACGAAAACGGCGAGAAGATGTCGAAGTCCAAGGGGAACATCGTCAACCCGTGGGACGTTCTCAACGCGCAGGGGGCCGACGCGCTGAGGTGGTACTTGTACAGCTCGAGCCCGCCCGGCAACTCGAAGCGCTTCTCGGCGAGTCTCGTCGACGAAACCCTGCGCGACTTTTTGCTGACCCTGTGGAACACCTACAGCTTTTTCGTGTTGTACGCCAACCTCGACAAGCCGGACTTGAGCCGCGAGGTGCCCGTGGCTGAGCGGAGCGAAATCGACCGCTGGCTCGTCGCCAAGACAAACGCGCTCGTCCGTGACGTGACCGAGATGCTGGAAAACTACGACCCGACCGGCGCGACGCGCGCAATTCGGGACTTCGTGGTGGACGACCTCTCGAACTGGTACGTGCGCCGCAACCGCCGCCGCTTCTGGAAATCCGACACCGACACCGACAAGCTAGCCGCTTACACCTCTCTTTATGAAGCGCTCGTCACCGTCGCCAAACTGATGGCACCGATGGCTCCGTTTGTAAGTGAGGAGCTGTACCGCAACCTCGTCTTGAACGTCGACAAAACCGCGCCCGAGTCCGTCCACTTGGCGCAGTGGCCGTCCTTCGACGCCGCCCTCATCAACGAAATTCTGCTGCGCGACATGGACACGCTCGTGCGCGTGGTCGAACTCGGGCGGAGCGCGCGCAACGCCTCCGGCGTCAAGGTGCGCCAGCCGCTCCCCGAAGTGCTGGTGCGGGTGCGGAGCGAGGAGGAGTTGGCGGGGCTGAAACGGCTCGAGCCCCAACTGCTCGAAGAACTTAACGTCAAAAAAGCGACTTACCTGGACGTTCACGCCGACTTCGTCGATTACACCGTCAAACCGAACCTGCCTCTGGTCGGCAAGCGACTGGGCAAGCTCATCCCCGAACTGAAGAAAAAACTAGCCGAACTAGACGGCAAAGACATCGCTACCAACGTGCGTGAGGGCAAAGATACCGTCATCAATCTCGGCGGCGAGGAGCACGTCTTCGAGCCCGAAGCCTTTTTGCTCGACGCCGTCAGCCCCGAAGGCTACTCGGCGGTCGAGGAGCGGGGTTACCTGGCCGCGCTCAACACGCAATTGACGCCGGAACTCGAGCGCGAAGGACTTGCCCGCGACGTCATCCGTCTCGTCCAAAACGCCCGCAAGAACGCCGGCTTGGAGGTGTCGGACTTTATTCGGGTGGGGCTTACGACCTCCGGCAATTTACAAGACGCCGTCGAAGCGCACCGTGACACGATTGCCAAGGAAGTGCTCGCACGTGAACTCACGACTACGCGCCTTGCCGACGCTTACGAAGAAAGCCTCGAGGTCGAAGGCACGCCGCTGACGGTTACGCTGAAAAAAGTGGGGGTTGCCGAAGCTGTTTAGCGGTTGCTTCGGGGAGAGGGTGGTTTGCCTTTTCCCCGAAGCTTTCCAAGGAAATACATGACAGAGACTGACTTTGACGAAAACATCCTTTTCTACTACAACCGCGGGCGCGAACAAAGCCGCCTGGAGCGCGACCTGAGCCGGGTCGAATACCTGCGAACCCTGGAAGGGCTCGAGCGCCATTTGCCCGAACCTCCGGCAACGGTTCTCGACGTCGGCGGCGGGCCGGGGCGCTACGCGGTGTGGCTCGCGGCGCAGGGCTACGCTGTGCGTTTGCTCGACCCCGTGCCTTTGCACGTCGAGCAGGCTCAGGTTGCTTTGCAAGACTTTGAAGATGCTGAGGCCGAAGTAGGCGACGCTCGAGCTCTGCCTTACCCCGACAACTCGGCCGACGCCGCGCTGCTGTTGGGGCCGCTCTACCACCTCACCGAACGCGCCGACCGGCTGGAGGCGCTGCGGGAGGCGAAACGGGTACTCAAACCAGGCGGCGTGCTTTTCGCTGCGGTCATTTCGCGGTTTGCGTCGTTGCTGGACGGTTTGTCATTCGGTTTTCTGAACGACCCGGCTTTTGCGCAGATTGTCGAGGATGACTTGCGAACCGGCGTTCATCAAAATCCGGGACGGCGTGACAACTACTTCACCACCGCTTACTTTCACCGGCCTGAAGAGCTGAAGCGGGAAATTGAAGAAGCTGGCTTGAGGCTCGAGGCCTTACTGGGGCTCGAGGGGCCGTCGCGCTACCTCACCGACTTAGACGCGACCTTGGCCGACGCCGAGAAAACGACGACCTTGCTGAACCTGCTGCGTACGACCGAACACGAGCCGTCGCTGTTGGGTATGAGCCCGCACATCTTAGCTGTGGCGACCACAACGTGAAAATCAGAGGTCGAAAGCCGGCTGGTACGTCCACAAAACCGGCTCCGGCGCAAAAAAGGCACCGAACAGCAGGGTCAGGTCGTCGAGGGCGGCACTGGTGAGTTCGGGGTCGAACGCCGCCCAACTCGTGCCGCGGTGCGGGTCGTCGCCCCGCCTGTCGAACTCGCTGTCGATAAGCCCGCCGTGGCACGCGTTCCAAAACCGCAGGGCGTCCTGCAAAAAACGGTGAGCCCCCAGCTTCGTGTCGACGGTGATGAGGATGTGGTCTTCCAGGTAAGCTGCGTTCATGACTCAGGGTAAAACGCGAGGTGTCACGAAATTCTTACGCACCTGCCGTGGTTGCAGGCTCGAGCCACCCCGTTTTGCGTGAGAAAAGCTACTTTATCTTCGAGGAGTGACTGCCTGGGCAAACCGAGGGGTTCGTCACGCCTCGAAAAGCTGCTCTCGCCCAACCTCCCGGACGCTCCGGCAGCCCGCCAGGCCCAGCGTCAGGTCGAAGTCGGCCCTAAAGTTTCTTATTACCTCCCGCACGCCCCGCTCGCCCGCGACGGCTAGGGCGTAGACGTAGGGCCGCCCCACACAGACCGCCGCAGCGCCTAGGGCGAGCGCCTTGAACATGTCCGTGCCGCCCCGAATCCCGCTGTCCAGCAAGACGGGCCGACCCTGGGCGGCCGCCACGACGCCGGGCAGGGCGTCGAGCGCCGCGACGGCCCCGTCCACCTGCCGCCCGCCGTGGTTTGAAACGACAAAACCGTCCACGCTGTGCTCGAGCCCTTCCCGAGCGTCGTCCGGGTGCAAGACGCCCTTGAGCAAGATGGGGAGGTCGGTGTGCGCCCGCAAAAAGTCGATGTCTGCCCAGCTCAGCGACGGTTTGGAATAGCCCTGGATAAAGCGCTGCACCGCCGCGACGGGCTTGCCGGAGCGCAGGTTGGCGCGGAACGAGCCGGGGTGAGCCCGCGTCATCTGCAACAGCGCCAGAACCGAGGAGAAGGTGACCCGGCGGCTCCTTTTCTCCGGCGGATGGTCCTCGAGCCACGCGGCGAAAACGGGGTCGCTCGTGTACTGCGCGATGCCCTTGCCGCGCAAAAAGGGCAAGTAGGCCAGGTCTAAGTCGCGGGTGCGCCAGCCGAGCAGCGTCGTGTCGAGGGTAACCACGATGGCGGTGCAGCCGCCCGCTTCGGCGCGCGCCACAAAACTGAGGACGAGGTCGTTGCTCCGGCTGTAGTAGAGCTGAAACCAGCGCGGCGCGCCGCCCGCGACTTCGTCCATCGCGGCGGCGCACTGCTCCATCGGCACCGATGCTTGGCTCGAGAAGATGAACGGTACGCCCTCGGCCGCGGCGGCCCTGGCGACGGCTAAGTCGGCTTCGCGGTGCGCCATCTCCAACACGCCGATGGGGGCGAGCAGCAGGGGGCTCGGCAGGGTCGCGCCGAAAAGCTCCACCGAAGTGTCGCGTGCAGACACGTCCCGGAGCACCCGCGGCACAATTCGCCACCGCTCGAACGCCCGCCGGTTCGCTAGGGCGGTGCTCTCGAGCCCCGCCCCACCCGCCACATACGCAAAACCCTGGGTTGACATCTTGCGCCGCGCGGCCTGCTCGAGGTCGGCCATGATCGTCGGCACCGCCGGCTTTTCGCCCGCGACCCCGCCGAGGTAAACCTCTTCCTGACGCGCGCGCCCGATGTTCGGATTGATCACCTCAACATTTTAACCAAACTTCAGCCTGGCCTTTTTCAGGCTCGTTTCGTGTTCCGCTCTCTCACCGCGCCGCCCACAGCAGCCCGCGCAGCGTGATTTCGCGCGCCTCGGGCACCTCGAAGTCTTTCCTGACATGCCCCAGCGACGAGTAAAACACTCGAGCCTGCCCGTACCTGCGTTTCCACACCACGGGCATTACGGTTCCGGCAATCCAGGGCGCGTCGCCGTGGTCGCCCGAAAAGGTGGTGGTCGCCAAGACTTCGTTGCTCGGGTCTATGTGCAGGTAATACTGCTCGGACGTCATCTCGAAGTCTGAAATACCCCTGGTGATGGGGTCGTCGGCCGCGGTGACGTGGATTTTGTAGGTGATGATGTTCCCCGGATGCGCGACCCACTGGCCGCCCACCATGAACTGATACTCGACGTTTTGCCGGAACGAGTCGGCCATGCCGCCGTGCCAACCCGCCAGCCCGACGCCGCTGCGGACAGCGCCCAACAACCCCTTTTCTTGCTCTTTACTGATTTGGCTCATCGTCCAGACCGGCACGACGAGGTCGAGTGCGCGCATGTAGGTCTCGTCGGTGTAAACATCCAAATCGGAGACCACGTCAACTTCGAAGTCGTGGTCGCGCAACAGCGAGGCGAACAGCGTGGCGCAGGCTTCGGGCTCGTGGCCGCCCCAGCCGCCCCAGTTGACGAGGGCGCGTTTCACAGCGTTACCTCCACTTCGTCACCTAAGTTGCCGCCGCCGACGCCGAGCGGCAAGGGCGCGGGGCGCTCGGGTTTGCTTTGGATGATGACATGCTCCCCCCGCTCGGAAGACTCGTGAAGAGCCTGCATGACCTCGAGCACGTGAAAAGCGAGCTTGCTGTGGCAGCGGTGGGGCCTCCCGACTTCTAAGGCGAACGCCAGGTCCGCCGCGCCGATGCCGCGCATGTTGTCGGTGTAAGCGTTGACGAGAGGTTGGTCCTGCCAGCCCTCACTTCCCGCCAGGCGCAGTTTTACGGGGCCACCAAAGGTGTTGGGGTCGGGCACTTGCAGACTGCCGCGCTCCCCGTGCAGTTCTATCGGACGGTTCGTGTGGTGGTGAACGTCGAAGCTCATGACCAGGGTAATAACCGCGCCGCTGTGAAAGTCCAAACTGCCCGACACGTGGGTGGGCACCTCGACCGGGAAGGTTTCGCCACGGCGCGCTTCACTCGTCGCGGTGCGCGTTTCAAAGCTCATCGCCGCCGCGGCGCTCACGCGGCGCACCGGGCCGAGCAGGTTGACGAGCGCGGTGAGGTAATAAGGCCCCATGTCGAATACCGGCCCGCCGCCTTTGAGGTAGTAAAAACCGGGGTTTGGGTGCCAGCGCTCATGGCCCGGATTCATCATAAACGCCGTGCCTGCGACAATCCGGCCGAGTGCGCCGTCGTCTATAAGCTTGCGGCAGGTTTGCTGACCCGCACCCAAAAAGGTGTCGGGCGCGCAGCTCACGCGCAAGTTCGCAGCGTCGGCCGCCTCGAGCACGCGCCGCCCTTCGTCCGTGTCGAGCACCAGGGGTTTCTCGAGATGCACGTGTTTCCCCGCCGCCAGCGCCGCCAGCGTTACCTCCGCGTGGGCCTGCGGGATGGTCAAGTTCAGGACGATGTCGATGTCGTCGCGTGCCAGCAGGTCGTCAACACTGAGCGCTTCTATACCCCACTTTGCAGCGGCCTTGTGAGCGACTTCAGGGTAAAGGTCGGCGCAGGCGGCGATGTTTAAGATAGGAAAGGTTTTGGTGGCATTGACGTAAGCTTGGCTTATGGTGCCGCAGCCGACGATGCCGAGCCTTTTGACTCGAGCCTTCATCGGCAGAGACTTTCGCATACGAGACTCCCGGGTTTAGTCATATGTCTGTACATTGAGCACAATCACGCTTCCTTAATTTGAACTTTCCTGAGTGCCGTAGAGCGGCGCTCGACGAGGCGGGTGCGGAGGGTGTCGAAGCTCTTCACCTAGCGAAGGTTGCCAACCCGGCGTGCGAAAATGGATGAACGTCAGCTTGAGGACTCAGGGGTCGCTTCTTGCAATTGCCGCCAAAAAGACGGTGCTGGGCGGTTGTCGTCGATAACGACCCGTTCGCCTGCGTCACAAAAGTTGTAGAGCGTCTGCGTAAGCGGCAAACTAAAGTGGGACACTTGCGCTTCCTGGAGAAAGTAAGGCAATTCTCTGAATTTTACCCCGACGGTTTCGCCTTGACCTTGAGCGACTCGAGTAGCGGTAGCGTTGAGGTCTGCACGCCAGCGTCCTTGTGAACCAAGAGCTTGACGGATAATGTCAGCGTTCACACCCCCTCTCACCCCAAAGGCGATGGCTTCAAGGTAGGCAGCGTCAGCAAGCCCCATCATGAGTTGATTTACCCCTTTGACAACTTGCCCTGCGCCACTAGGACCGCAATAAGTCATACGGGACGGTTCTCCTAGTACCTCGAGTAAAGAGCGGCAGCGTTCAAAGATGTCCGGGTTGCCTCCAACAAAGATATACAAGTCAGCCCGCTCAGCGCCGCCTGGGCCGCCGCTTACGGGGGCTTCTAAAAGAAAGCTGCCTTTAGCTTCAAAGGCGTTGGCGAGTCGCCTCGCTTCGGGCGGCGTTACCGTGCCGACATCAATAAAGATTTGTCCTTCGTTGCAGTTGGGTAAAAGCTCTTTTTCTGCAACGCCGACAAAGGCGGCTGAGCTAGGCAAACTGGTGATAATCCAATCACTCGCTTTGACCAGGTCTGCTACGCTGTTTGCCGCCTTAGCGCCGGCACTGACAACGTCAGCCAAGCGGTTTTCATCCAGGTCATAGGCGATCAAAGGATAGCCGGCTTGCAGCAGATTGCGGCTCATAGGTGTTCCCATAGCGCCTAAGCCGATAAAACCGATGGTGGCTTGATTCATCTTTGCTTCCTTTACGCTGGAGTTTCGTAAGCGGCGAACCGCACTTTTGCATAGCTCAAATCTTGTTTGATGTTGTCAACGTTTGTGGGAGGATGCTCGACGGTTAGAAAACCACTGTAACTGGTTTTGAGCAGACGATTTAAGAAACCTGCGTTGTCCGTTTGTCCATCTTCCAGAAAATCTTTGAGGTGGACGTGATTGATGCGAGGCTCGAAGCGGTCTACCAGCTTGATCAAATCGATATCTGAGCGCTGAAAATGCCCCGTATCTACGCACATGCCCACTCGAGGAGACACAATAGCAGAAAAAATCGTGTCGTAATCCTCAACCGTGTCGATACTGTAACCATGATGGTTTTCGAGGCAAATATCGACACCCTGGGTTTCCGCTTCCGGCGTTATGTGTTCCAGGACTTTGATAACCGCGTTCAAGCCACCTTCGGGTCGGCCGTTCGCACCCGTCATACAGATGCGCTGACAGCCAAGCTCTAAAGCCGCCTCGATCATGCGGAGTTTGTGCGTCACGTCTTTAGTGAGGTCATGTTGCTTGTCTGTTCCAAAACTCGAGCTGTATACAGCCACAGGCTCGAGCCCTGCATCAGCACAGCGCTTCCTCAGATCGATTATCTTTGCGCGACTGAGAGTGCCTGGGTGCCAGAGGTCGAACTCGACATAGCGGTAACCGAGTTCGGGTAAGGTTTGAAAGGTGTTTACAAAATCGTTGTCGCCAAAGCCGTCACAAGAGAGGCTGGCACAGGCCAGTCGAATCATAACCCACTCCTTAGGGGATAAAAATGACCATCAGGGCGCTTTGCCGGTTGAATCTCGCTCGATAAAGGTTGGGGGTAGGGAAAGGCGCGTGGCTATGTCGCCCGCCCGCCCCTGAATTTGCTCGTGCAACCTTCGCATAGCGGCTGCGCCGATGGCGCGTTTGGGTACCCGCAGGGTCGTCAATCTCGGCACGAACTGTTCGGCTTGCAAGGTGTCGTTAAAACCTATTACGGAGGCGTTTTTGGGTACGCTGAGTCCAAGCCGTCCCAGCGTCCAAATGGTGGTAAAAGCAACGCCGTCCGTGGCACAAAACAAACCCGTGGGGCGGTCATTCCGCTGGATGGCGTCGGCGTACTGGTACTCGAGCGACAGACCGGGGTTTGCGGGGTCGAGGTTCAATTCATCCAGGCGAATACCTTGCTTGAGGGCGGCATCTTTAATACCGCGCAACCTTTCTCGGCTCGATGGACGCTGGCTCCTGTCACTCACAAAGGCCAGCTGTGTGTGACCTAAACCGATGAGGTGTTCACCCGCACGGTAGCCACCTTCCCAGTCCCCGATAGTGACGCTGTTGAGAGACTCGAGCGGCTTGGGATAAGAAATAAGAGTCGCAGGGAGTTCACCCTTGAGGTGGCTTTGCAAAGCTTCACGCGCTTCAGAACCTGCGATGATAATACCTTTGAGTTGCTGAAGCTTGCTAGCGGTTTGAGTTTCCCGACTTAGGGGGCGGGTGATAAGACTGTAACCTAAACTCTGCGCTTCTTCTTCAGCCCCGCTGATGACCTCTAACCAGAATTCGCCGTCATTTATGTCCTGGTGTGGAATCGCAAGTATAACGTTGTTAATAACTTGGTCCTGAAGGGCGGGATGTTTGTAGCCTAAGTTGGTGGCCGCTCCGAGAATGCGGTGTCGCGTTTCTTCACTGACGCCGTCTTTGCCCGATAAGGCGCGTGACACTGAATATTTAGAAATATCCAGGTGTTCGGCGATATCGTCTAAGGTTACCCGCTTCAAATTTAACTGACTCCTCTCGAGATACCTTTAAATAAAAATAACTATGTTGTGCTATCTCCATCAAGTCTAACATACACGAGTACGAAAGCTCAATAAATTATCTTTTGTTAGGTCATAGTTAGCTCAGGCTTCTTAAGAGTAGCGGGACGACAGAAGCGTCGTTCAACTGCCTTACGTTTTTAAGTATGTCTAGCACACGCTTTCTGCAGATAGTAGAACTGATGTCTAATAGCCAAAGCAACCCTACCTAAACTCACAGAAAAGTATTGAAGAGCCGAGGTGCGCTTTTTGATGAATTTCATCTTTCTCTATCCAAAGTGTTGACTTTTTTGTTTGCTTATGTTAGGTTCTTTGCTAAGAATAAAAATGTTTGGTTCTGTGCTGTAAGGACGGGAAAGTCTCCGAGGGTTTACTAGGAACAAGTTTGATAGATCTTGTTCTTCTCTTTGAGATATTTTCTCACTCACCAACTGAAGGAGGCGTGTATGGCCTAATAAACCAACTGCATTTGCGTCGAGTTAGCTTAAGGCTGTTTGCTACTACAATTTGATGCATGTACAGCAGTAAGTAGCCGTTTTCTAAAGAAGGCAAAACGTACTTATCATCAACAAGTTAGATCGACACTGGTCTGCTCGAGGGAGAAAACATGAAAAGAATAGCCATTCTCGTAAATCTGCTTGTAGCGCTGCTTGTTAGCAATGTGCTGGCCCAAACCAATTTGCGCTTAGCCTGGTGGGGAGGTGATGCAAGGCACGAAATGTACAACGCCTTAGCCGACATGTACGAGCAGCAAAATCCAGATATCAAACTTGATAGAGAATTTGCAGGTTGGGGTCCCTATTGGGAGCGTCTCGCTACCCAAACCGCTGGTGGCAATGCTCCGGATATTCTCCACATGCATCAGCTGAACTTAGAGCAGTATGCAGGACGGGGTGCATTGCTTGACTTGACACCCCTTGTTGAATCGGGTGAGATTGACCTGAGTGACTTTTCACAAGCAATTATCGACTCAGGCACACTTGGTGATCATATTTACATGATCACGCTTGGAAATTCAGCGCCGGGTACACACTACAACGAGCGCCTTTTTGCCGAAGCCGGTGTTGCTGCCCCTAGCTTTGAATGGTCTTGGGATGACTTCGTCTCTACGGCCACTACCCTTTCTGATGCCTTAGGGCCCGATATTTACGGCGTAAATGACACTGGAGGTTGGAATGAAACGCTGAACCTCTACATGCGTCAACAAGGCAAAAAGCTTTTTGAAGGCGATGCTCTCGGGTTTAGCAAAGAAGACCTCATTGCTTACTGGAGCATTTGGGAAGAACTCAGAGAAGCAGGCGCAATTCCACCTGCCGATATGACGGCAGAGTTCGAAGGCGCTTCTCACGCTGATTCCTTGTTGGCTAGAGGCATCGTTGCTATGCAACTCGCGTCTGGTAATCAGCACAAACTTTACCAGGCCGTCACTGAAGACCCCCTTGGGCTCACGTCACTACCTCGCAGCAACGACTCTCAAGCTCCTTACGGTGACACCGTGGGCGGAGCCTACATATCCCTGTCCTCAGAAACAGAACATCCTGAAGAGGCAGCCGCCTTTATCAACTGGTTTATCAATGACCTCGAGGTTGCGACGATGTACAACTTTGAGCACGGGCCGCCAGGATCGGTTGTTATTCAAGATACCCTTGGTGGGGATCTTGACCCGGCTGACGTTCGGCTTGCCAACCTCATGCAGTTCTATTCCCAAAGCCTACAAGCGCCCGACCCAATCCCGGCAGCGTCAGCCGAAGTGTTTGCTGCTTTCAGCCGCATTTATCAAGAGCTTGCCTTTGGTCAATTCGCCAGTGTTGAAGAGGCTGTGGACGCCTTTTTTGAGGAAGTCGACTTCATTCTGAACTAAGGGCGCGAAGTACTCAAGCCCATCGTTAGTAGCTTGTTCGAGAAGGCTCGAGCCTTCTCGAACAGGTCTGCGTAAAACCCGGGAGTGATGTCGTGACGAGCCAACTACGAAAACTATTTGGCAGAGAAGCTGGGCGCAGCAGTTCGCACACCAAGCAGAGGCGTTCGTTTAGAGAGCGACAAGAAAACCGAGCAGCCTTCATCTTTTTGATCCCCTGGCTTATTGGCCTAGTCGTCTTTACCCTGGGTCCCATACTCGTTTCGCTTTATCTTTCCTTTACGCGCTATGACCTGTTCAGCGCACCCGACTGGGTAGGTCTGGGGAATTACACGAGAATGTTTCAGCGGGACAACAGTTGGCAGGCATCTCTTAACGTCACGGCCCTGTTTGTGCTCTGGGTCGTACCTTTGCGACTCGTTTTTGCCCTGGCGGTCGCTATGGTGCTCAACAGGTCTATAAGGGGAGTAAGTCTGTACCGAGCCATTTATTATTTGCCCTCACTTCTAGGGGGAAGTGTGGCTATTGCCATTTTGTGGCGGCAGGTGTTTGGTGGTGACGGCCTTATCAACCGCTTGCTGGCGGTTTTCGGCATCGACGGACCCAACTGGATTGCCAACCCCGACACCGCACTTTCAACTCTAATTGTTTTAGGTATATGGCAGTTCGGGTCACCTATGATTATTTTTCTGGCAGGTCTCAAGCAAATACCCACAGAACTTTATGAAGCGTCCGAGATTGATGGGGCAGGGAAACTTGCCAAGTTCTTCCGCATCACGCTTCCGCTTTTAACACCCATTATCTTCTTTAATTTGATTATGCAGATGATCAGCTCATTTCAGTCGTTCACGCCCGCATTTATTATCAGTGGTGGCAGTGGCGGTCCCGCCAAAGCGACGCTTTTTTATACCCTTTATCTTTACCAGCAAGGTTTTTCCTTTTTTCGCATGGGCTACGCTTCTGCGCTCGCCTGGACGCTGGTCGCCATCATTGCAGTCTTTACAGCCGTCAACTTTATCGCTTCTAGATACTGGGTTTTTTACGGAGACCAAAAGTGAAAAACACAAGTCGCCTTCAACATTTACTCAGCCATGTCTGGCTGATTCTGGGCGCACTCGTCATGCTTTACCCGCTGTTATGGATGATTAGCAGTTCGTTCAAACCACAAAATATTATCTTTCAACAACCGGGCTTGTGGCCCAGCGAGGTCACCCTGAACAACTATCTTAGAGGTTGGACCGCCCTGAATTTGCCCTTCAGTCGTTTTTTCCTCAACTCATTTATTATTGCCTCACTGGCCGTTTTGGGTACTGTTTTGTCATCTTCTATCACGGCTTATGCGTTTGCGCGACTTCGTTTCAGGTTCAAAGCCATTCTCTTTGCGACTATGCTTATGACTATTATGTTACCCGGTCACGTTACGCTTATACCTCAATACATTCTGTTTCTAAGGCTGGACTGGATCAACACGTTTTTACCTTTGTTTGTACCTGATTTCTTTGCGACCAGTGCTTTTTTTGTTTTTCTCAACGTTCAATTTATAAGAGGTATCCCGCGTGACCTCGATGAAGTAGCTGAGGTGGATGGGGCTAACCACTTCCAGATTTTCTGGCACATTGTTTTCCCGCTATCCCTTCCTGCTCTCATCACCACCGCGGTTTTTACGTTCATCTGGAACTGGGACAACTTCTTTGGGCAGTTGCTTTACATCAGCGATATTAATTTGCACCCTGTACCTTTAGCCCTGCGGGCTTTTTTAGACTCGAGCGGCGAATCATCTTTTGGACCCCTCTTAGCCATGTCAACCTTGTCGCTCATTCCAACCTTTATTCTGTTTGTTGTCGCGCAGCGCTATTTGGTTCAAGGCATTGCCACCACGGGTACAAAAGGATGATTTTTTGAGCTGGGTTGCCGCTGATGGTGTCGCAGCCGATGATGCCTAACCTTTTGGATTGCACAGTTGTCATGAGGTCTCCGTAAAAAGGACGAAACTCGTTGGGCGCGTTTGGGTTGGTTCCCGAGGCTTCTTACCGAAAAGTGAGTCGAAGGCGCTCGAGCCGCTGGAAGAAAGTCGAACCCCCTGCTCACCCTTTGACCGCGCCCCCCGTCAAACCTGCGACGATGTAGCGCTGAGCGAGCAAAAAGAAGACCACGGCGGGCAACAGGTTGACCGAAATAAAGGCCATGACCCGGTTCCACTCGGTCGCGTACTCCCCGCGGTAGTTTATAAGTCCCAAGGGCCAGGGGTGATTGTCCGGGTTGGCCCCCAGCATAATCAGGGGCAACAGGTACCCGTTCCAGGACGTTACCAGGGTCAGCACGCCCACCGTCGCCAAAATCGGCAGCGACAACGGCAGGATAAACCGAAAGTAAAAGCCGATGTAGCCGATGCCGTCTACCCGCGCGGCTTCGAACAACTCGTTCGGCAACTGCTCGAAAAAGCCCCTGAAAAACAGCACCGACCCCGCAATCCCGAACGCGACTTGCGGCAAGATAATCGCCAAGTGCGTGTTGAAGATGTGCAGAAACGAGTTGTTGATGACGAAAATCGGCACGATGGCGGCGGCAGCCGGAAACATCAGCCCGAGGAGGAGGTAGGAATAGATGAAGTCTTGCCCCGCAAACTTGAGGTGGCTGAAGACAAACGCCGCCATCGACGCCACGACCAACACCAGAAACACCGTGAAAAAAGCGATGTTCAGGGAGTTCAGCGCGTAGCGCCAGGTCGTCGGCGATTCGAGGATGTCGCTGTAAGCGTCGAAGCGCCATACTTGCGGCAAGCCCACCGGATTGTTGCGCAACTCACCCGTGGACTTGAAGCCGCCTATCACCGTCGCCCAGATGGGCAGCAGCACGAAACCCGCCAGCGCGAGCAAAAACAGGTACTTGAAGTACGTCCCGAGCCTCATAAACGCTTCCTTTTGAACAAACTCTGCTCACCCATGACGAAGTACTGGTAAGTAAAGCCCACGACGATGCTGATGGCGAACAGGATGATGCTCGCCGCCGAGGCGATGCCGTAGCGCTGCCGCCGCGACAAGCCCCACTCGTAAATAAACGTCGCCAGCGTTTGCCCGTGCTCGGGCGGCGACGGGCCGTACAGCCCGACGATGAGGTCGAACACCTGAAACGAGCCCAGAATCGCAAAAAACAGCGAAAGTTTGAGCGCGTAGGAAATGAGCGGGATTTTGACGTACAGCACGCTTTGCCAGTTCGACGCGCCGTCGATGCTGGCGGACTCGAGCAACTCCCGCGGCACGCCCTGCAACCCGGCGATGTACAAAATCATGTGGTAGCCGAAAAACTTCCAGACTAAGACCAGCAGCACCGCCGCAAACGACCAGGTTTTGTCCTCGAGAATAAAGTAAGGCTTGCCGAGCAGTTCCTGAAACAGCGGCGCGACCGCCCCGTTGCGCCCGTCCAGCATGTAAATCCAAATCAACCCGGTGGCGATTTCCGACAGCACGAAAGGCAAGAAGAAGATGAGCCGGAACACGCTGTTGGTGAGGGTTTCTTTGTAAATCAGCAACGCGCACACAAGCGCCAGCGGTATTTGCACGAACAACGAGGTGGCGAGGATCAGCGCGGTGTTGCGCAGGGCGGGCTCGAAAAAGACGTTCAGCGTGCGCTTGGTAAACATCCACAGGTAGTTGTTGACACCGTTGAAGTCTAACAGCGGCCCGTACCCCTTGTAGGTATACAAACTCATGAGTCCGGCGCTGAAGACCGGCAAGATGACGAAAATCGTAAAAATAAGCAGTGCGGGCGGCAGCAGGATGAGCACGGCGTTCAAGCGCCGCCGCTGCTCGGTTTTGCCCCAGCGCCGCTTGGGTTTGAGGGGCGTTCGCTCGCTTACTGATGTCGCCATCAAGGTTCTAAGCGGTTCAGTTGGGTAGCACCTCAACCAGCTTTCAGAAGCCGAAGCGCTACCCAACCGAACTGGCTTATCTCAGTTCCCAGGATTCTTGAATAAGCTCGGCCGCCGTTTGCGGGTCGATGTCGCCCGTGGCGAGTTGGGCGGAGATGTCGTTCACGACGCCACCCACGTCGGCACCGAGGGACTGGTCTAAGAAAATCTGGTGCCACTGCGACTCGGCTAAGTCCCTAGAAATTTGTGCGTAGAAGGGATTGCTGATCCCCACATCCGAACCTACAGCCATCGGAATAAAAATTCCCAGTTCACCGGATTCGGTCTGGTTGTCCACGTTCATCAGGTACTCCAAAAAGGTGACGGCTTCATCGGGGGCATCTTTCGCCACCACGAAACCGTTGATGCCGCCGAAGGTATCCGTGGCGTCGCCCGCGCCGCCTTCGACTACCGGGAAGCTGAAGCTACCCAGCTGGTCGTCGCTGAGGCCGCCACTTTGAGAAGCGCCTTTTTGTGAGCCGTAGGCCCAATTCCCCATGAGCAGGAAGACTGCCCCGCCATCACCGAAGAATCCGTAAGAATCGGTGGCACCCGTGGTCATAAAGCCTTCCTGAAAAGGCTCCATGTCGATGAGTTGCTTGAAGTTCTCGCCCGCTTTGACGAAGGGTTCGGCTGCAAAGCCCGCTCCTTCACCGTTTTGTGCGTCTATAAATCCCTGCCGGCCCGCCTCACGCATCGCTAAGTAAGACCAGTAGAAGTGCAGGGGCCATTTGTCCAGCCCGCCTACGGAAATGGGGGTCAAACCGGCGTCCTTGGCCTTTTGGACGGCCGCTAGGAAGTCGTCCCAGGTTTCAATCGTTTCGACATCGATGCCCGCTTGGGCGGCGAGTTCTTTGTTGTACCAGAAGGTGACTTCTTGAACTTGTTGAGGCAAGCCGACGACGGCACCGTCAACCGTAAAGGCGTTCATACCGGCGGGAGACATGGTTTTCAAGAAGTCCTCGTCGAGCAGGCCGGAGATGTCTCTGGTGACGCCTGCAGCGACCTGTTCCTCGAGAATGCCCCCGCCCCAGCTGTAAAAAAGGTCGGGAGCCTCACTCGTTTGCAAAAGCGTGGGCAACTTTTTCTTAAACTCTTCGCCCCCTAGCCTTTCAATCTGCACAACGATATCCGGGTGTTCCGCGTTGAACTTGGCGGCGACGGCGTCCTCATATTCAGGCCGACCATCGGTGCCCGTGAGCGACAACACGGTGACCGTGGTTTGCGCTTGTGCAACGGTACCGAGCAGGATAAAACTAATAGCCAACAGCCTCGGGAACTTCATGCTCTTCTCCTAAACCTTGCCCAGCTTGGTTTGGCACGGTCGGTGCCGCTGGACGAGGTATTCTTACTGGACAGTCCACTTGCACTGCAGCGCCGCCTATCCCTCAAACCGTTCCGATGAACTTTGCCGACACAGTAACATTTTTTTCGCTCGCTCTAGCCTGATTCAAGCCTTTGCCGCTTCCGCGCCGTAAATGCGTTGACCGTTTTTAATAAAAGGAACCGCGAGCGTTTTCGGGCCTTTTTGGGCGTCGTCGTTGCCCATCGGCTCCGCCGAGTACTGAGCCAGGTAACTGCGCCGCATTTTTTGGGTCGTGTTGGTGCCGCTGCGGTGAAAGGTGTGGCTCGAGAACAGCGCAATGCTGCCCGCAGGCACGATGACGGGCTCGCCGGGGTCGTCGCCGTGATAGCCGATTTTGTCATTCGTTCCCTCCTCGACGACGTGTTCGACCAAGTCTCGAGTGCCCGCGCGGCTATACGGTAAAACATAAATCGTGCCGTTTTCTTCGGTCATGTCGTCCAGGGCGCACCAGCAAGACAAGTAGGCGCTGTGCTCGAAACCCACAAAGCCCGAATCCTGATGCCAAGAAAACTTCATGCCTTTTTCGGCGGCTTTGATGACGTACTGCTCGTAAAAAAGGTAAACATCGTCACCCAAAAGGGCGCGGGTAATGTCGGCCATAAAGTCGCTGAACAAAAAGTTTTGCAAAGCCCCACTGTTCGGGTGCTTGTTGGAAATGAAGTAGCGTTTGTCGCGGTGGCTGATGCCCAAGGTGTCCATGCCCTGTGCGTCCATTTCGGCGTGCATCAGGTCGATGTGGTGCTGCGCTTCAGCGCGTAGCGCCTCGAGATGTTCGTCCGGAATGACGCGCTCTAAAACGGTGTAGCCTTCGTCGTGGTACTGCTCGACCTGCTCGGGTGAAATGGTCATGCGCAAACCTCCATGAATTTTAGTTGCCCTTCCATGCTACGGCTTGCCCTTAAAAAATGCCTCCAAAATATCACCCAAATTTAGTACAATCTCACCCTATGAAAATCTTCAGCTTTGCCGATGTCGGTCACAGAGAAGCGTTTCCCTTTTTTATCCAACGCGCGACCGTCGAAGTGGGCGCGTTCGAGATGCACGGCCACCACTTTTCGGAACTCGTGGTCGTCTTGAACGGTTCGGGCCGGCACGTGACCGAAGCCGAAAGCTATCCAATTTGCCGTGGTGATGTTTTTGTCCTAAACGGCCGAACCAGCCACGCTTTCGAGGACTCGAGCCGCCTCAAACTCTGCAACGTCATGTTTGAACCCGACCAGCTCATCCGCCCCCATCAAAACCTTTCCGCCGTCCCCGGCTATCAAGCCCTGTTCGTGTTGGAGCCTCTTTACAGGAAAAACTATGGTTTCAAAGGCAGACTGCAACTGAGCGAGGCCGATTTAAGCAGCGTCATGGCGCTTCTCGAGGCCCTCGAGCGTGAGCAAAAAGCGCGGTTGCAGGGCTACCAAAGTCTTTTGGCCGCCTACTTCATGCAGCTCGTCGTGCTGCTGTCGAGGTACTACTCGGCTTCGCCGGAACGACCGACCCAGGCCATTTTGCGCCTGGCCGACGCGCTGAGTTATCTCGAGGAGAATTATCAGCGCCCGCTCGAGCTTGCCGAGTTGGCCGCCAAAGCCAACCTGTCCAAAAATCAGTTTTTGCGGGTGTTCAAAAAGGCCTTCGGTAGGACGCCTATGACTTACCTCGCCGAGCGCAGGATTCAAAAAGCGCAACGGTTGCTAAAAGACACATCGCTCCCTATCAGCCAAATCGCCTTTGATACGGGCTTTGCCGACAGCAACTACTTCTCTCGCCGCTTTCGGCAGGTGACGGGAAAAAGTCCCAGGAACTATAGAAGCTGGGCTTAGGTTGGGCCTCGAGGCGTAAAGAATCAAACCAGGAAGGTTGAGACCTTCGCCTGACACTGACCCAACTTTTACTTAGAAGACTTTTGCTTAGAAGTCGTCGATGTTGTCCGGGGTGAAAATGAACGGCGCACCCAGCAGCACTTCGGAGCCGTTCACGATTTGCAGGTCGCGCCGGGCTCGGGTTTGCCGTTCGCGAGCGCCCGCATCACGTTGGTCGCGGCGTAACTGAGGTCGACGGGGTTCCACAGCACGACGCCGGGATCGTCCGCTTGCCGACCCACACAAGGGCGTGCGCGCCCAACTTGGCCGTGCCGTCCTCTCATTTTCGCTTTTTGGCCTGCTGGTTCAACCCGAGCGTACCACCGTCGTGGCGGCCGTAGAAAAGACCCTGCGGGCCGGCGCGCCAGTAAACCATGTCCACCTCGCGCGCCGCTCGAGCCCAGCCCCCGGCCAGCCGCTCTGTCACGTCCTCGTAGCTGCTTATGCCGCTCACCGCGTCGAGCGCTTCGACGCTTCTAGCGCCGACCGCGTTGGCGACGGTGAGGCAGCGCTCGAGGCTTTCACCCCGCAACAGCGCCGCCACAAAGCCCGCGACGGTGGCGTCGCCCGCGCCGGTCGTGCCTGTTACGGCCACCTCGAAGACGGGCGACCACAGTTCGCGCTTCGACCAAGCGGCCGGGTCTCGGGGTCCCGCACGCCCGAAGGCGCGGTTTTCCAACGCGGCGGTTTTCAAGTAGAGGCCGGCCTCACCCATCTTCAGGCCGACGACGGGCGTGCCCAGCTCGAGCAGCGCCGCGGCGACGGGTGCCAACGCCGCCGTGCCCTTCGGAACCGCGCGCCCCAACATAAAGCAGACCTCTTCCAGACTCGGCAGAAAAAAGTCGACCTGCGGCAACACGCGCCGCAAAAAGCCGCGCCAGTCGGCGCGGCCCGATGCGGCCGCCGGGTCGGGCATCGCCATGTCGAGCACGACCGTGAGGCCCAGCGCTTTGACCTCACGCAGCCGCTCGGCCAGCGCGACGCCGCCGTCCGCAAAGGTGCGCCGCAGCAGCGGCGGATAGCCGAAGTAGAACAGGTCGGCGTCCGCGACCGTTGCCAGGTCAATGTCGTCTACCCCGAAGCCGTCGTTGCAGCCCGCGTGGTGCAAGAAGATGCGGTCGACGCCCGGCGGGCTCAGCACGACGGTGTAAGAGGTGTGCTCGGTCGGGCTGCGCTGTAAACGCGCGGCTTGCGAGCCCACGGCGCTCAGCTTTGCCTGCACGATGTCGCCGAAGGCGTCCGCACCGACTTTGCCCAGGAGCGTCGCGTCCACGTCCAGCTTGAGCAGCGCCCCCCCGACGTTGGCGACGCCGCCGCCGCAAGACAGGGTGACCGCGCCCACGTCCAGCAAGCGGCCGGGCTCGAGCCGCACCTCCCCCGCCCGGAACGCCGGGATGATGTCGAGGCAGAGGTGCCCCGCCACGACCGCCTTCACGCGAGTGAACGCAAAGCTTGCGAGGCCAGCGCCGCTGTAAACACCTCGTGGCTTCGGGCGGCTTCGTCGGGCGTGACGCAGGTAAAGGGCTGTTTCATGCCGTCTTTACCGTGCGCGACCTCGTCGCAGAACGCCGCCCACATCTGCAAAATCGCGTCGGGAAAACCGAACTCGAAAATGCCGCCGGTAATTGTCTCGTACGCGCTCTCGTAACCGAGGTCCAAGTGTTGCCAGGCCTGCGCGCCGCCCTCGTACTCTAAGGTTTTCAACGTTTTCGGGTACTTCGTCGAATACTCCATCGACAGGTCCGTGCCGTTAACCCGCAAAAACCAGGTATTGGCCTCGCCGGGCGCGATGCGTTTGGTGTGGAGGAGGATGGGAAAGGTGTAACCGTCGGCCGCCACGTCGCCGAGAAGCGTCGCGTTGTCCCAGGTTTCGCAGGGGACTGTCCCGCCCTTGCCGTCGGGCCGCATAGGAACGATGTTGGAGAGTTGCGCGTAGACGTTCTCGGGCTGCCAGCCGAAGCGCAGCGGGATGTGCAGTACGTGCATCCCGAGGTCGCCCATGCAGCCGTACTCACCGTTGTAGCGAATCATCCGTTTCCAGTTGATGGCTTTGTCAGGATTGAGGTCCGAAGAGTGTAAAAAGCCCGCTTCGACTTCGATAATTCGCCCAAAGCGCCCCTCCTGAATCGCTTGAACGATTTTCAGCGCCCCCGGATAAAACGGAAACTCCGACGAGCAGCGCGCGAGCACGTCGGGGTGCGCGGCAATCGCCTCGTTGATGCGGCTGTTCGCTTCGCGGTCGATGCCGAAGGGTTTTTCACCCAACAGGTGTTTGCCCGCCTGGACGATGTCGCAGTAGAGCTGTTCGTGGAGGTGGTGCGGCACCGCGCAGTAGACGGCGTCGACGTCGTCCCTTGCCAGCAGTTCGTGGTAGTCGGTCGTCGCGCTGGCGACGCTGGGGACGTTTCGCTCGAACCAACTCAGCGCCCCGGGGTTGGTGTCACAGACCGCGGTGATAGTTGGCCGCACGCCGAGGTCTTCCAGGGCGAAAAAGCGCGCCGCCGCGCTGGCGAACTCGCGGCCCATGAGCCCCAAACCGACGACGCCGAAGCGCAGGTCGCTCACGCCTCACCCCGCAACAGGGCGAGGGCCGCTTGGGGCGTCGCGTCTTCATGGATGATTGCCATAAGGGCACCCGTCATGGCGGGCGGGTCGTCGTGCTGGATGACGTTGCGGCCGTAGACGATGCCCTTGGCGCCTTGCTGCATCAGCGTGTGGGTGCGCTGCAAGATTTCTTCCTCAGACGCCCGACCGCCGCCCCGCACCAGCACCGGCACGCGCCCGGTGATTTCGACGACGCGGTGGTACTCGTCTGTATCGTCGCAGGGGTCGGCCTTGACGACGTCGGCCCCCAGCTCGACCGCCTGGCGCACCAGCGGCAGGATTTTTTGTAAGTCGCCGTCCACCATGTAACCGCCGCCTGTGTCGTTGGCCTGCATCACCAGCGGCTCGACCATCAGCGGCATCCCGAAATGTTCGGCTTGAGGTTTCAGGCGGCAGATGTTCTCGACACACTGGGCGTGAACCTCGGGCTGGCCGGGCAGGAGAAACAAGTTGACGCACAGGCAAGCGGCGTCGAGCCGGACCGCTTGCAGCGCGGCGTCCTGGATGACTTTGCTGAACAAGTAGCGCGGCAGCTCTCGGCCATACACGTTGGCGACGTCGCTGCGCAGCACCAGGGCGGGTTTGGCCTTGCCGGGGGTTTCTTGCAACAGCGGCGCTTGGCCGACGCTGAGTTGCACGGCGTCCGGCCCGGCCTGGACGACGGCGCGCACCGCCTGCGCCATGTTTTCGATGCCCGCCAAAAAGCCGACCTCGTTAAAAAACCCGTGGTCGATGGCGACGTCGAAACACTTGCCGTCCGTTCCGAACATGCGGTTGAGTCTGGCTGAAACGTTCATCTTCCTCCAAAACGGGCCGTACCGTGTGGACGTTTGCGCGGTCCGTGGGCCTTGGCGGCGCGGGTTGCTTTAAGGCGAGTCTAACTTGATGAGCGCCCAGTGGCTGCCCCGCTGCAGGCCGTCGCGGCGGTGCGAGTAGAAGCGTGCACCGTCGCAGTGCGTACAGGCGTCCAGGTCGTAGATGTTGGCGTCCGGCACGCCCGCCTGGGTGAGCGCAAAACGGTTGGCCGCCCGGATGTCCAAGCGGTAGCGCCCGGCGGCGTCGGGAGCGGCGTCGGGCGGGACGTCGGGAGTAAAAACAGTTTCGGGAAAGCCTTGTTCGTCGAACGTCGCTGCAACCTCCGGCCCCACCTGGTAGCACGGCCCCGCGATACTCGGCCCGAAGGCCACGCGGAGGTCGGCGGGGTCGGAGCCGTAGTGTTCGGTCAAGGCCGCGACGACGTTGCGAGCGACGCCCTGCGCCGTGCCGCGCCAGCCCGCGTGGGCCGCGCCGACGACGCCTCGCACTGGGTCGTGAAAAAGGAGCGGCGCGCAGTCGGCCACGCTGATGACGAGAAGCAAGTTAGGGTCGTCGGTGACGGCGGCGTCGGCCTCCAGGTCGAACCAGCTCGGTGCGGCGACCACGACGCGCGCGCCGTGGACTTGGTGCAGCGCGCAAACCTGAGCGCGCGTCGCGCCGAAGTGCCGCAGCACGCGCGCACGATTTTCAGCCACACGGCCCGCGTCGTCCCCCGTGCTGAGGCCCAAGTTGAGGCTGGCGTAGACACCCTCGCTCACGCCGCCCGCTCTGGTGGTGAAGCCGTGCGGCACGCCCAAGCCCGGTGCGGTGAGGGGCTCGAGCACGTTCACGCGTCCCGGTACGTTTTTTCGCCCGCCCGAATCGCCACCGTCAGGCGGTTCTCGGCGGGCGGCAGCGGGCAACGGTAGCGTTCGGAGTAGGCGCAGTAGGGGTTATAAGCCGTGTTGAAGTCGAGCCGGACTTTGCCCTCGCTGAAAGGCGGGTCGAGGTAGCGGCCCGCAGGGTAGGTCTCGCGGCCGTTGGTCGCGTCCTTGAAGGGGACAAAGAAACGGCCGCTGTCGCCCGCTTGTACGAACAGCGTCAGGGTGCAACTTTCCCCAGCAACCGTAAAACTCACGCGGCCGTAGCGCAGGTAGGTTTGCGTGTCGCCGACGCTGGTGACAAGCTCGAGCGGCTCGGACGTCAGGGGCTCGAGCCGAGGCGTGAACACGAACGTCGGACTCACCGGAAAGTAACGCAAACCGGCAAAGCCCTCGACCGGCGACGCGGGGTCGGTCCTGAAAAAGTCGTCTTTGCGCTGGCGAAAGGTGTAGATGTCCATAACCTCAATCTACCTCACGAGCGCCGGCCGACGGCTGTAAGTCATCCACAGCCCACTTGCTCCAGGCCGACTCGGTAGGTGCGCGCTCAGTAGTTGCGCTCTTTCACCCGCAAACCGGGCAAACCGAGCAACCACTCGGTCACCGCGTGAATCGCGCCGCGCACCGGCTTGGTGACGATGGGGTCGCCGAAGCTCTCCAGGCGCACGATGATCTCACTCTCGGCGCGGCGCTTGACCACGACCAGAAGCTGCTGTTTTAAGTCGGGCTCGTCGACGGTCGCCCGGACGAGCCACCTGTCGCCTTGTGCGGCGTCTTCGGAGCCCAAACTGTTGGCGACTTCGTGCAGGATGACGTGGCCGCCGCCGTAGGGCAGCACCTGTTTGCTGAAAACGACGTCGCGGGGCAAGCTGCCCTCGAGCAGGGCGTGCGGCATAGTGACCGGCCTTTCTAACACGGGGGCGGGGGGCGCTGCGATACCGTTGTAGGTGAACACGCGGTAGTAAAGAGGTTTGCCCTGACCCTTCCACTTCAGCGCGTACTTCGTTTCGAACACGGCGGCGGGCGGCTCGGTCTGGTGGGCGTCGAACAAACCGGACGCCGCCGCCTCTTGCAGGGCGAACGCTAGGTAGTCCGGGTGGTCGGTCGCGAGCCTCACCGTGCCGCCGGGGACGAGGCGGCTCGCCGCCAGCTCGAAAAAAGAGTGTTGCAACAGACGGTTTTTCGCGTGCCGCTCTTTAGGCCAGGGGTCGGGAAAGTTCACGGTCACCGAACTCAAGCTGTGCGGCGCGAACAGGTTTTTGACCGCGAACGTCGCGCCGACTTTGAGCAGCGCCACGTTGGTCACGCCTGCGCGCGCGACTTTTTTCAGGGCCCGCTGGATGCTGGCGCTCGAGATTTCCAGGCCCACGAAGGCCGCCTCGGGCTCGCTCAGGGCGCGCTGCACCGTGTAGCGGCCGTCGCCAAAGCCGACTTCCAAGTGCAGCGGCGCGGCCCCGAACACTTCGGCCCAAGCTACCGGAAAGGCCGCGCGGCGCCAGGGCAGCAGCGGCCCCCTGAGGGGGTCTGGAGCGCTCACGCCGCCTCCCACGGCTTGACGAGAAGCGTCACGTTGACGCCCAGGTTGGTGCCGAACAGCGTTTCGCGTGACACCAGCAGGTAAGGCCCGGCCCCGGCGACGGCCCGGACCTTGAAGACGTCGGTGTGGCCGTCGGCGCGGCGGCAGGCGACGCGGGTGGGCGCGTGGCCGAGCGCGCGTTCCCAGCTGGCGTGGATGTTCGCGTCCAAGCCGACCACGCCCCCCGGCAGGGATTCGCGGCTGAGCTGCGTCACCAGCCGCGCGGTGCGCGGCTGGGTCGACACGGCGCGGGCCGACCCCGCGTGGTCGGCGGCGCTGTGCCGCGTCTCGTCCAGGCGCCGCGTCGCCTCGAACAGCAGGTTCTGGGTCGACATCGTCACGGACACCTGCGGTGCCGCCTGGCCCAACCGAAACTCGAAGCTGCCCCGCTCGTCCGCGAACAGCGCGTAGACGGCCGCCGCGCCGATTTGCCCGGCGAAGTCCGCGTGAACCACGTTGCCCTGGTCGAAAAAAATGAGCGCCTTGCCCTCGGGATGCGCGACGCTGAGGCGACCGCTGCGCGCCGACGCGGCCAAAAGTTGAAACAGGTCAACCAAGGAGAACAAGCCGAGCGTTCCGGTCACAGCTCCCAGTTTACCGGCAAAACCTCGAAAGCGCCGTCAAGAGTGGAACGGCTCGAGCCACCAGCGGGACCGAACATCAAGCCGAAAGCAACGCGGTGTCGTCCACGGCCTTCCTACGACGCCGCTGAGACTTCGGACGGGCTTTCGGAAACGCGCAAAAATGGCTACGGAAAGTTCGTTTCGGCTCGGTCGTAGGAAGGGGAAACGCCGTCACTTGCGAAGGCTCAAAGCGTCGGCGCTCGAGCAAGGCCGGACGCGCCGGTTCCGAGTTCCAGGTCCACCGTCGCGCGCACGAACGTTTCGCGCTCCGACGTCTCGGCCAGGGCCAGCAAACCCGGACGGCCCTCCAGCGCGGCTTCAGGCGCGTGTCGGCGGTTGACGACGAGGCTCGAGCGCCCCCGCGCCGAGAGGTCCCAGAGGTCGCCGACAAGCATCGGGTTGACGCCGTAGCGTACGTTCAGCCGGTCCTGGACGAGCGCGCGCAAGCCGTAACGCAGCCAGGCCTCGCCCTCGCTCAAAGCGCCGTCGCCCGGCCACGGCCGCTCCCAGGACGCGTGGTTGGCACTCGGCTGGACGATAATCTGCGCGCCCAACCCGTCGAAGCGCTCAACGACCGAGCTGTAAAAGCCGTCCAGACAAAGCGCCACCCCGACCCGGCCGACCGATGTTTCTTGTAGGTAGAGGTCGCCGAGCCGCCCCCGTTGCAAGCCTGAGCCCGCTTCCGCACCGGGGTTGAGGTAAACCTTGTGGGTGCGGCCGAGCAGCGTGCCGGTTGCGCCGAAGGTGAACGCGGTGTTGTGCACCCGGCGGTCGGCGACGTGCAGGCCGCGCGCGGCCTCGGCCTCTATGTGGGGCAAAAAGCTCGAGCCCGCGACGATGGTGACGCGGTGCGTCCGCGCCGCCTCGGCGAAGGTGTCGACGTAAGCGCGGTAGGCCGGGAGAGCCCGCCACAGGTAGAGCGTTGTGAGGCCGAAGGTGCGACTGCGCCAGGCGACTTGCAGCACCTCGCGCCACCTGGAACGCGCCAGCGCGAACGCGGCCCTGAACACGTCGGGCGCGGTTTTCGTCGTCGGGTAGGCGTCCAAGCCCAGCAGCAGCGGGAAGCCTATCGTCTCGGGAAACGCGACCAGCGTCGGCACTTCGGGCAGACCTGTGAGGGCTTCTCCGGTCAGGGTCAGGATTTTTTGCCGGAAGGCGGCGACACTTTCGTAGTGCTCCAGGGACATCTCGGCCTGCACCGCGACGAGGTTGATGGTTTCAGCGGCCACGGGACACGTGCCGGCTGGCGGCGTCGAAAAAGCGCAGCGGGGCGTTTTTCCACTCACGAGCGTAGTCGACGCCGATGCGCGGGCCCACCGTGACTGTCTCAGGGGGCGGACCCGCCTCGAGCCACAGTTCCGGCCCGAACAGCCCCGCGCCGTTCAGCGCGCGCGTGATGCCCAACGTCCTGGTGAGCCGGCCGGGGCCGTCGGTGCGGCCGCTAAGCTCGTTCACAGGCTCGACCGCGCGCAGCAGGACCGCTTGTCCTTCGCCCTCCAAACCCGTGACCACGTTCAGCAGGTCGTACATCCCGTAAATGAGGTAAACGTAGGCGCGCCCGGCCGGGCCGAACATCGTTTCGGTCCGTTTCGTGCGGCCCCTGGCGGCGTGGCAGGCCAGGTCGTGCTCGCCCAGGTAGGCCTCGGTCTCGACGACGCGCGTGCGCTGCGGCCCGCCGCCCGTGTTGACCCACAGGTGACAGCCGAGCATTTCGCGCGCCACGGTGGCGGCGTCTCGAGCGTAGAAGGCCTGGTCCAGCACAGGCCGAAGTCTACCAGACTCGGGTTCGACCGTTCGCCCCCTGAACGTACGCCGGGTTAGACACGTCCAGGGAGCAGTGAACTGTCAGCGGATTGGATTTTCAAGGCTAACGGCCAGGAGCCGTCCTGTTCGCGAGAGAGTGAAGCTCAAACCGACCTGTCACGGGAGGCACACCGTTAAACTGTCAACCATGAACATCGGCGTGGTGTTGTTTCACGAGGTCAACGAACTCGACGTGGTCGGCCCCTACACGGTGCTGGACACGGCCAAAAGGTTTCTGGGCGAGGCCGCTGCGGACGAGGCCGACGCCTTCGAGCTGTTCACGGTCGCGAAGTCGCGCAACTCGGTCCAGACCAGCGCCGACATGACCCTGACGCCGAGTTGGGCTTTTGCCAGCGCGCCTCCGTTCGACGTTTTAATCGTCCCCGGCGGGCGCGGGGTCGAGGGGGCGCTGAAAGACAAGCCCTTGCAGCGCTACTTGCAGACGCAGCGGTCGAACTTCAAAATAGTGGCGAGCATTTCCGGCGGCGCGCTGCTCCTCGGCGCGCTCGGCTACTTGAAAGACCAGGTCGTCACCACTCATCCCGACCTGTTTGAGCGCGTCGAGGACTACGAGGTGCTGCGGGTGTCGCAAGACCGCGTCGTGAAAAACGCGGGCGGCGTGTGGTGCGCGGGCGGCAGTGCGGCGGGCCTCGAGCTGGGGCTCGAACTGGTTCGCCACCTCTGCGGCGACACGCTCGCCAAGCGCGTGGCGCGTCATTTGGACATTACCCCGAGTCAGCCTGGTCTTTTTTAAATCAGCGTAAATACGGCTCGAGCCGGACGACCTCGAGCGCGTCGCCTACGCCGTAGACGGTATGCGGCGGGATGACGGCCAGCGCGTCGGCCGCCAACATCGAGGTCAACACGCCTGAACTCTGATTGCCCGTCGAAACAGCCTCGAGGCCGCTTTCACCCTCTACGAGCTTGACGCGGGCGAAGGTTTCTTTGGCCCCTGCGCCTTTCAGGTTCACGCCCGCGGTAACTTTCAACCGCCGCCGGTAGGGGAGAGGGTCGCTGCTCAGCGTCGCCCGGTTCAAAAAAGCCCGCGCCAGGACGAGGAACGAGACCATGCTCGAGACCGGGTTGCCCGGCAGCCCCAGCACCGGCAGCCCCCGCCAGCGCCCGAACAGCGCCGGCCCGCCGGGTTTCATGGCGACCTTCCAAAAGTAAACCTCGCCGTCGTCGAAGAGCAGGTCGCGGACGAAATCGTACTTGCCCATCGACACGCCGCCGGAGGTGAGCAGAAGCTCGAGGTCGCCCGCCTGCGTAACGGCCGCGGCGAGTTTTGCCGGGTCGTCCGCGACGTGGTCCAACACGACCGGCTCGGCCCCGGCAGCGCGGACGAGGCCGGCAACAGAAAACGTGTTCGAGTTGTAAACCTGACCCTTTTTCAACGTGACGCCGGGCGCGACGACCTCGTCCCCGGTGGCGAGGATGCCCACCCGAGGTTTGCGCGCGACTTCCAGTTCCGCGTAACCCATCGCCGCCGCCACACCAACCGAGGCGGCGTTCAACGTCAGCCCGCGTTGCAGGTGAACCTCACCTTTGTTGAAATCCTGACCCCTGGGCCGAACGTCCCCCCCGCTCGCAGGCGCGAACAGCCGCACCTCGTCACCCGCGCGCTCAGTGTCCTCGACCCGGATGATGGCGTCGGCTCCTGGCGGAACGGGCGCGCCCGTGTAGATGCTCACCGCCTGGCCGGGGCCGACCTCACCAACGAAAAAACTGCCTGCGGGCACGTCGCCGACGACTTTAAGGTTTATTGGAGCGTCCCTGGAGGCCCCCACCGTGTCCGCCGCGCGGCAGGCGTAACCGTCTAGGGCCGAGTTGTCCACGCTCGGGTGGTCGACGCGGCTTGTCAAGTCTCGGGCCAGCACGCGGCCGTAAGCGTGGTGCAAGGCAACGGTTTCGGCCTCGAGCCGTGGAGCGTGGTGTTGGAGAATAGCAATCGCCTCGCGCACGCTGATTTGGGTGGGGTAGGTCATAAAGGTATGCTACCGGCTCTAGGTGACGCTGCGCCAGCGCTACGCGCTAGGACTGAGCGAAAAACCTTTTCAAGACGCCGTTGAGTTGCAGCAACCCGCGCTCGGTGGCGCGCAGGTAGCAGCCGTCGACCTCGAGCGACCCCCGCCCCGTCAGGTCGTCGACAAGCGTCCGGTACTTCTCGAGAACGTCTATTCCCGTCCGTTCAGCGAGCGCGCCAACATCGGCGCCTCTGCGCGTCCGCAAACCGGTCATGAGCACGTCGAGGACAAAGTCTTGGGGGGTCACGGGCAAAGTTTCGGGCGCTGCACCCTCGAGCCAAGCTTTGATAGGCCCATTCGTCCGGCGCTCACCCGTCAAGGCGTCGTCCTGGGCGGGCACGAACCCCGCCGCCGACGGCCCCAAATTCAAAAAATACTCGCCCCGCCAGTAGACCTGGTTGTGTTGCGATTCGTGGCCCGGTTTGGCGTGGCTCGAGACCTCGTAGCGCTCCAAGCCGTAGTGAGACAAGATTTCGTGCGCTAAAGCATAATCATCAGCCTCTTTGTCCTCGTCCACCGTCACGCCGCGCAGCGCGAAGGGCGTGTACGGCTCGACGGTGAGGCTGTACACGCTGACGTGGGGCACACCGGTTTGCGCCAGCGCGTGCAGGTCTCGGCCCGCGTCCTGGTTGAACACGCCCGTGATGAGGTCGGCGGAGACCTCGAAACCTGCGGCGAGCGCCATGTCCACCGCCCGCAAACCCTGTGTGCCGTCGTGCAAGCGGCCTAAAAACTTCAACACTTCGTCCTGCGTCGACTGCAGCCCGACGGACAAGCGGTTGAAGCCGAGCGTTTTGAACGTCTCGAGCCGTGCCTTATTAAAGGTCAGCGGGTCGGCCTCGAGCGTCGTTTCGGCGGCGGGCCAACCCCATGTTTTCTCGAACACGCTCACCACCCGCGCCAGTTCCGCGTCGGACAGGTGCGACGGGGTGCCGCCGCCGAAGTAGACGGTGTCCAACCGCGTCGGGAACGCGTCGTGAAGGGCGAGCGCTTCTTGCTCGAGCCGGTCCAAATAAGCCGCTACCAGAGACTCGTTCCGGTGCATCTTGTGAAAGTCGCAGTAGGGGCAAACCTTAGGGCAAAAGGGAACGTGGAGGTACAGCGCGTGGGGCACGTTTTCAAGGATAAGCGACCCGTCCGCAGGGGAGGGTCGCTGCTGTAGCAAAAAGCAGGGTAAACGCATTGTCAAGCTGCAAGAACGGTTCTTCTGAGCGTAAACTTTGAGGCAACCTCACACACGCCACTGCCAGCGCACTTCAAACGTTGAGATTGCTTCACGTTCGTTCGCAAAGACAGTTCGTAGAGCGGGCCGGCTTTACGGTTGCCCCGCAGCAAAAAGGGCGGGTTTCAAACCCGCCCCTACGAGCAAATGAGGTTGCCTTAATTCATCTCGGCGAGTTGGTCTTCCAGGATGATGTTGGCTTCTTCGTTGGCCGCGGCTAAAGTCTCGGCCACGTCGGCACCGTCGATGATAGACGCCATGTCTTCACGGATGCGGTCGCGGACGAAGTCGTAACCGGGGACGGGCGGCTCGGCCTTGGAGTACTCTAAAAGGTCGAAAGCGGTCTCGTACGCCGGGTCGGCGGCGAAGTAGTCGCCCAGGTTCGCGGCGACGCTCTCACGCACCGGGAAGTAGTTGCTGGCCCGTGCCCAATCGGCTTGCACTTCGGGGGAGGTGTAGTACTTGAGAAAAACCCAAGCCGCTAAGTCTTCTTCCGGCGTGTGGCCCGAAGGGATGCTGACCGACGCGCCGTACACGTTGATGACCGGGTTCTCAGTGGTGTGCGGCAGTGCAGCGACGCTCCAGTCGAACGCCCCGCCCTCTTCGACCGCGCTGCGGTAAAACGGCAAGCCCGAGGACGAGCCGACGGCGAACAGCGTGCGGCCCGCGCCGAAGTCGGTCTGGTCGCCGTACTGCTCGGTCACGATGGTCGCGCAGCCCTCTTCGACGAGGTCTTGCAAGAAGGTCATGGCCTCGACCGCCGCCGGGCTGTCCAGGGTGTACTGGTTGGCCTCGTAGTCGAACATGTCGCCGCCGAAGGCGAATGTCCAACTGGCAAAGCGGCTCGCGTCGATGGAGATTTCGTAGCCGATGGAGGTGTCGTCGGCCGCACCGCTGAAGCCGTTTTGACTCGCGGCGCAGGCGGCCTCTCTAAACTGCTCGGGCGTACTGGGCGGGCCGTCGAAGCTTATCGAACCGGCGTCTCTAAGCTCTTGGAGCCAGGACGCGTTGTAGTACATCACTTCGGCCGAACGGTTGGGCGGAAAGCCTAAGCGCTGGTTGCCAAAGCTCGGGAACACGTCGGCGTTGTAAAAGCCGGGGAAAAAGTCGGCCTTGGTGGCGTCGTCCAAACCCCATTTAGCGCTGTTGACGAGCGGGTCCATGTCGACGACGCCGTCTTGCACCTCGTAGGTGGCGGCCTGGTTCTGGTAGGCGACGACTAGGTTAGGCGCGTCGGAAGTGCCCAGCAGGGGCAGCATCTTTTGAAAGATGTCGCCGTAACCGCCCTGAAACTCGGCGTTGACGGTGATGCCGTACTCGTTGTTGGCGTTGAAGTCCGCGACGATCTTGTCGAGTTCGGCCTCGCGCTCCTGGGTGTGCTGGTGCCAGAACGAGATGGTCTGGCCCGTGGGGTCTACGTTCTCGAAGTCCGTGGCGGCGTCTTGCGCGTACACCGCGCCCACGGTGAGCAGTGCCAACACCAGGGCAAATAAACCTTTCCTCATGAAAACTCCCTTCAAGAGTCTGTCCGGTCTTAAAAACACCGCGACGTGTGGTTTGACGCGGCGTTACACAAACGGCGCTGGGCCGTCGATGCTGAGCATAGCTCGAGGGACGCTCGGCACCCGTGAGCGCGAAGGCGGCGTTTCTCAACCCTACCTTCATCCTTTGAGCCCCGAGGTGGCGATGCCTTCGGTAAAAAACTTCTGCGTAAAAAAGTACACGACCAAAATCGGGATGATGGTGATGACCGCGCCCGCCATGACGAGGTGCGTCTGCGGCCCGGCCTCGTTCACAAACGTGTAGAGCCCGACCCCCAGCGGCCGCCACTGCGGCGTGGTGGTCACCAGCAGCGGCCAGATGAACTCGTTCCAGGACGCCACAAAGGCGAGCAGCGTGACCGTCATCAGGACCGGGCGGCTCATGGGAATCACCACGGCGGTCAAAAACTTCACGTGCCCCGCCCCGTCGATTTGCGCGGCGTCCCAGAGTTCGCGGGGGATGCCCGCGAAAAACTGGCGCAGCAAGAAGATGCTAAAGGCGCTCGCCATAAACGGCACCGTCAGGGCGGGCAGCGTGTTGAGCCACGAGCCCCAGGGGATAATCGTGCCGCGGATGAGCAGCAGGTTCGGGATGAACGTCACCGTCGTCGGAATCATCAACGTCGCGAGCAGCACCATGAAAATCGCCTCGCGTCCCGGAAACTCGATGCGCGCGAAGGCGTAGCCCGCCAGCACCGACGTGAACAGCATTCCCACAATCGTGACGGCCGTGATGACGACGCTGTTGCGAAAATACAGGCTGAAGTCGGCCTCGTTCCAGGCGGTCGCGTAGTTCTGCCACTGCGGGCTGTCCGGCACGAGTTGCTTTAGAATTGTCTCGCCTAAGGTCATGAGCGAGGTCGCTATCATGTACAAAAAGGGCGTCAGGCAGACAATGGCCCCGACGAGCAGGACGAGGTAAACGGGCAGGTGCCCGAGTTTGAACTCGTACGCCTCACGAACGCGTTTGGGGGTCTCGAGCCCGCCCCCCGTTGCCGCCCTAGCCACCGCGAGCCTCCTTGCCAAAAAAGCGGTTTTGCATCAGTGTCAGCAGCAAAATCACCGCGAACAGCACGATGGACTGCGCCGCGGCAAGTGTAAAGTCGTTGCGCTTGTAAAAGGTATCGAAGATCACGAGACTGGCCGTGTCCACGCTGTCGCGGACAAAGCCGTTCGTCGCCTCGCGCATCACGAACAGGTGCGTGAACGCCTGAAACGTGCCGATAAAACCGAGCACGGTGAGGTAAAAGGTCACGGGCGAGAGCAGCGGCACGGTGATGTTCCAGAACTTTTGCGTGGGGTTCGCGCCGTCGATTTCCGCCGCTTCGTAAAGGTTGACCGGAATATTGCCGAGTCCGGCCAGAAAAATGACCACGTTGTAGCCGGTATACGTCCAGATGCCGAACAGGATGATGGTAAAGAGCGCCATGCTCGGCCCCAGCCACAAACCTTCCCACTGCCACGACGCGCCGAGATTCGTCAGCCACTCGTTTAAGCGGGCGATTTGGTTGCCGAACATCACCTCCAGAAGAGGGCGTCTTTCAAACAGCCAGCGCTGCGACGCGACGCCAAACAGGCCCGCTACCTGGTTCGCCAACCGCTCCTCGCGCGGGCTGAAAATCGCCTGAAACACGACCGCTCCCGCCACCGCCGGGGTCACGTAGGGCAGAAAGTAGAGCATCCGGAACAGCTCTTGCCCCTTGATTTTTTGAAACAGCAGCGAGGCGATGACGAGCGCCAAAAAGATTTGCACCGGAATCGAGGCGAAACCGTAAAACACGGTCCGCACCAGGCCTTCTAAAAAGTCCTGGTTGCGGCTCGCTTTCATCATCAGGTTCCAGCCCAGAGCCACCGACACGCCCGCACCGAGCAGGACCACGGCTCCCGCCACGCGCCAAAGAGACTGCCGGCCGGAACGTTTGAACGCGTCCGTCCACAGCCAGTGCGCCAGCAAAACGATGAGCAAACCGCCGAAAAAAGCGAGCGCCCCCCACCAGTCGCCTAAAATCCGGCTGTAGTTTTCCAAGCCCACGAAGCGGCCCGCCTCGACGCGGCGGCGGAACAGGCTCATGTAGAGGGCGTACAAAATCGGGAACAGCCCGAACACGGCGATGACGAGGCAGGCGGGTAAGATGAACAGGTAGCCGGTCAGCCACTCACCCGCTTTGCGCGGGACGCGGCGCGGCGTTTTTTCGGTCGAGGTTTGGGCGGAGGTGACGGCCATAGGGTCAGTTGTGCTCGGCTAAAGGATGGGTCACGGTTACCTATCTCTCCAAAGTATAAACGGAAGCTGTCAGCGAAAAGTCAGCCTTCGGTGAGACACTTCACACCAGTGTACCTCGAGTTCTTCTTTATACTAGACGGACGAGGCGCACAAGGGGGGTCAGTTAACCTACCAGCCATGACGATTGTATGCAAGACTTAAGACGATGACCGAGAAGGTAAGCATCATCATAGACAACTACAACTACGCACGGTTTTTGCGTGAGGCGGTCGACAGTGCTCTTTGTCAAACCTATCCGTACACCGAAGTCATCGTCGTAGACGACGGCTCCACCGACGACTCCCACGACGTCATCGCCTCTTACGGTGACCGAATCGTGCCGGTTCTCAAGGCTAACGGCGGGCAGGGGTCGGCCTTCAACGCCGGGTTCGAGGTGAGTAGCGGTCGCATTATTTTGTTCCTGGACGCCGACGACTTTTTGCAGCCGCAGGCGGTCGCGCGGGTCGTCCAAGCTTACGAGCCGGACTATGTCAAGGTGCAGTTCAAGCTGCGGGTGGTCGACAAGCACTCGAGCCCCTTGCCCTACACCGACCCTCGAGACGGCAAGGCGATGGCGAAAGGCGACGTGAGCGCCGAACTTTTGTCGCGCGGCACCTACACGACGCCGCCGACGAGCGGCAACGCTTTCTCGAGGTGGTACCTGGAAAAAATCTTGCCGATGCCCGAAGAGCCTTACCGGCAAGGTGCCGACGGCGGCTATTTGAACTTGCTGGCACCCCTTTACGGGGCCGTCTACTCGCTCGACGAAGAACTCGGCATGTACCGCCACCACGGCGGCAACTTTTACGCGCAAACCGTGGCCTCTTTCGACAAGAACTGGTTTCTCGTCATGGTCAAGCGCGACGTGCGCAAAGAAGACCTGTTGCGGGAGAAAGCTGCCGAGTTGGGTTTTGCGCTCGACAGGGCGCCGATGGACCGGAATTTCTTGGCTCAAACGCGGCGGCTCGTAAGCCTGCGGCTCAACCGTGAAGAGCACCCCGCCCCGGACGACACCCGCGCCAAGCTGTTTGTCAAAAGCCTGACGGCCGAGTGGCGTTACACGAGCGACCGGTTAGGAGAAAAAGTGTTGGTCAGTCTCTGGTTGGTGGGGGCGGCCTGGTTGCCGCTGGCGGCGGCCCAAGAAGTCATCGCGTGGCGCTTCGACGCCGCCACGCGGCCCAAGTTCGTCGGCACCTTGGTCAAAAGGGTAAGAAGGCTGCTGCCCAGGTCGTACGGCTAGGACTTGTCCGGGTCTGGTTTTGCACGTTACGGCTGGCGTCACGTCAAAGAAGTGCGCAGCAGAGCTGTCAAGGCCTCGTGGTTACAGCGCTCACAAAATCGTCGCGAGGTCGAGTAGGTTCTTCATGCGTAGCTTGACGCGAACCCGCCCAATCCTCATTCGGTTCTCTCACGCCCAGTTCTTTCTTAGGTTTCTCCCCTAGCCGTGTCCAAACCTTTGAAACGCCCTCAAACGCCGCACCGTCCGGCTGTGGAACGAAACGCCCGCGAGGGTTTCGTCGCCGAGCTCGAGCTGCTGAACGGTTTGCGCTTCTTCGCCCTGGCAGAGGTGCGGGGCTTGACGGGGGTGCGGGTTCTGCGGCAGGACGAAGAAGCCCTGGAGGTCAATACGGACGACCTTGCGACGCTCTTGTCGTTACGTGGCGTCGTCGCGGCTTACCTCGTGACCCGCTTCGAGGTGCCGCGGCCCAAAGCGCTGTTGGGCGACGAACACTTCCGGCGCTTGCTCGGCGCGGTCGAAACGATTCGCGCCCTGCACCCCGCGGACACCTTTGGAAGTTTTCGCGTCAACGCGGCCGGCAGTGATTCGGCCGTGTATCAGCGTTTGGCCGCACAACTGGGCGCGGCGACCCGCTTGGTTTACAGTCCGGACGAGGGCGACCTGTTGCTGCGCGTCCGGCCCGGCGACACGGGCTGGGAAGTGCTCACCCGCCTGAGTCCGCGCCCCTTGAGCGCTCGAGCCTGGCGGGTGTGCAACTTACCGGGCGGTCTCAACGCCACGGTCGCCGCGGCCATGAACGGTCTCGCCCGGCCTACCCCGGCTGACCGTTACCTAAACGCCATGTGCGGTTCGGGGACGCTGCTCGTCGAGCGGGCCCTGGCGGGGGTAGGCGTGGGGGCGGGTGCGCGGCTCGTCGGTTGTGACCTCGACGCTGCGGCCTTGGCCTGCGCCGCGCAAAACGTGCGGGCGGCGGGGTTGGGGGACGTCCAACTCGTTCGGGCGGACGCTACCGCGCTGCCCTTCGCCGACAACAGTTTCGACACCCTCACCGCCGACCTGCCCTGGGGCGACGCGGTCGGCAGCCACGCGTCGAACGCGGCCCTCTACCCGACGTTTTTGGCGGAAGCGGCGCGGGTCGCCGCGAGGGGCGCTCGCCTCGTCGTCCTCACGCACGAAGTCAAGCTGTTCGAGCGCGTTTTGGCGGGTCAGAGCGCGTGGGCACTCGAGCGCGAACTGCGTGTATTTCACGGCGGGCACCGTCCGCGACTGTGTTTGCTAAAGCCGAGGCGGTCTTGACACCCACCGAGCCAAATAGGGACTGAATGGTGTGTCAGCCTTGATTGCTCGGTCGCCGGCGTGTACAACTGAATGTTAAACTGCTTATCGCAAGAACTGAACGCTCCTTGTAACCTGCCTGAGTAACTCGCGCCGGAAGGAAACATGAAAGTTTTCGGTATCGGCTTTCCAAAAACAGGAACGACGACACTTGCAGACTGTCTGAAACGACTCGGCTTCAACCATTTCGGTTGGAACCGAGAGTTTGCGACGGAAGTGCTGCGCGGGGACAAAGACAGAGCGTTGCGCGTTGCTGAACAGCACGACAGCTTCGACGACATGCCCTGGCCCGACCTTTACAAGCTGATGGACGAATCACACCCGGAAGCCAAATTCGTGCTGACGACGCGCAAGGACGCGGCTACCTGGTTCGAGAGCCAAAAACGGCATACTCAAATATTGGGTCCGACGGAAACAGGGCGACTCTTTTACGGTTACGCCCTACTCGGCAACCACCGGGACGCGCTCGTCGCTCAGTACGAACGCCATAACCGCGAGGTTGTCGAGTATTTCAAGGACCGTCCCGACAAGTTGCTCGTCTTGTGCTGGGAGCAGGAACCTTCTTGGGACAAGCTGTGTGCATTTTTAGGCAAGACTGTACCGGACGCGCCGTTTCCGCACCGCAACCCCATCAAGCTTACCTTGGCGCGCCGCTTGAGACGTTACCTGCGCTGTCTCGAGAACGCGTACAAACGTTAGGTCGGGCGGCTCAGCTCGAGCATCTGCGCCACGCTCACGACCTTGACGCGCGGCCGGCCCTGGGCCTCGCCGAGACCCAACTCGTGAGCGTCCAGGGTTTGCCAGTGGCCGAAGGTGACGGGGTGAACGCCTTTGCCGGCCAGCAACTCGTCGACGGCCTCCGGCAGCTTGTAGGGGTCGGTGGCGAGGACGGCGTCGCCCTGGCGCTCTAGAAGCGTCGCCACGGTCTCGAGCGCGTCGGCCTTGTTGGTGCCGATGACGCCCGACGGCCCGCGCTTGATCCAACCGGCAACGTACTCGCCCGCCACGGGCGCGCCGCCGGGGGCGTCCAAAACCTGGCCTTTGATGTTAGGAATGGTCCCGCGGCGCTCGTCGAAGGGCACCCCCGGCAACCTCACCCCGCGGTAGCCGACCGAGCGCAGCACCATCTCGGCCGGCAGCGTCTCGAACTCGCCCGTGCCGACGGCGTTGAGGTAGCCCGAGGCGGTGGCTTCCAAGCGGTTGCGCTCGAGTCGAAGCGCTTCGACTTTGGTGTCGCCCAGAATTTCGATCGGCGAGACGAGAAAGCGCAGGTGGACGCGTCTCGGTTTGCCCTGCAAGGGTTTTTGGGCAAAGTCCCGCAGCACTTCTAAGTTCTTTTTCAGCGCCGGGTCACCTTCGATAGACGCCAGACTCGCCGCGTCGGCCTCGGCCTCCAAGGGGTCGACGACGATGTCGGCGTTGGCGAGGTCGCCGAGTTCGCGCAGCTCTTTGGTGGTGAACTTGCCCTGCGCCGGGCCGCGCCGCCCGAGCATGTAGACGTCGGTGACGGGGCTGGTCTGCAGCACGTCCAGGGCGTGGTCGGCGATGTCGGTCGCGCGCAGTTCTTCAACAGATTTTGCTAAAATGCGGGTCACGTCTACCGCTACGTTGCCCATCCCGACCACGGCCACCCTTTCGGCGTGGACCCCGTCGAGGGCGTGTTCGAAGTCGGGGTGGCCGTTGTACCAGGCGACGAACTCGGTCGCGGACAGGCTGCCCGGCAGGTCTTCGCCGGGGATGTCGAGCGAGCGGTCGCTGGACGCACCCACCGTGTAGACCACGGCGTCGTAGTAAGTCTTGACATCTTCGTGGCTGAGGTCGCGGCCGTATTCCACGTTGCCCAAAAAGCGCACGCGCTCGTCTTGCAGGGTGCGCTCGTACATCTTGGTCACCGACTTGATCTTTTGGTGGTCGGGCGCGACCCCGTAGCGCACCAGGCCGAACGGGGCCGGCAGGCGGTCGACGAGGTCGACGGACACGGCGTCGAAGCTTTTAAGCAGCGCCTCGGCGACGTAAAACCCCGAAGGCCCGGAGCCGATGACGCCGACGCGAAAAGGGCGAAGGCTCATGATTCGTTTTACCACGTTTGTTTTACCACGCTCCGGTTTTTGTCGTTGGGTCTGATAGCCCTCTCCTGTCAAGTCCAAAGGTTTGCGGTGTGAGTCGTCTCTTCGGTTGCTCAGCTGGTTTCGCAAGAAGCCTGATGGAAACCTGCTGATAAGGTCAGTCGGGCTGCGACAAGTGTTCCATAATCCGCCGCCTCACGATTTGGGGGCTGCCCATGCGGCGGCGCAGTTCTAGCTCGAGCGCCCGCGTGGGCAACAGCTGCTGCGGGGCGCGCGGGTCCTGGTGTTGCAGGCTGGCGAAACGCGGCAGGACGAGGGCCAACCAGTCGGCGAGGGCGCGCACCTCGTCCAGGCGCGCCGCGGGGCGCGCGGACGCGTAAGCTTGCAGGCGGACGACGCCCGCCAAGCTGTACAGCCACGGGCGCGGGTCGCGCAGGCGCAAAAACCATTCGAAATACTGCTGGCTCTTGTCGTTGCCGCTGACGAGGTACAGGGGCGAGCGCTGCTGCGCCTCCAGACCCCTGACGACCGCCAGCTGCTCTTCGGTGACGCGCACCTGGTGAATCGTCTTGACGTAACCGACGATGTTGCGCTCGAACCCGGCCCGCGGCAGCGGCCCGTCGGTGACGACGAGCGCGCCCGGGTGCGCGGCGATGAGCCGCGCGGCGAGGCGGCCTTCGGCCCGCAACATGGCGAACTGGATGCGCCGCACCACCGCGTCGGCGTCGCGCTCGTTGGTCGACTCGACCGTGTACTCGAGCCGCCCCAGCCGCTGCCGCAAGCGCGACACCAGGGCGAAGGTCGGCACCGTGTGGCCGCTGCTGATGGCGCACAGGCGGGTCACGCTTTCAAAACTCAGGTCACCCAGGTCGAGAAAACTCGCGGCGCGGGAGCCTTTAGAGCAGCAGTCCACCACGCCGACCCCGAAGCTGCCCAGTGCGCCGAAAGCGACTTGTCTGCGCTCGTCTTCGAGCAGCACCCGCGCCTCTAGTCGGCGCGTGCCGTCGGTAAAGAGGAGTTGTGCAAAGGGCGCGTCAGCCGGGGGACGCGGCGTGACCGCTCGCCACTCGCGGTATTCGGGTGTGGCGTCGACGTTTTGACGCTCGTCCTCGAGCGCGTCTTCGGCGTGATAGGCAGTGTCGTACTCGGTCGCCCAAGGGTCGAGTCTCAGTTTCATGTTTGGACATCATAACAAGTGGGAGAAAGTTCAAGTTGAAAGCCGCACGCGATTTGTCTGCTGTTTGAGTTTGTTACGGAGGCTATCAACTTAGTTCCTTACAGTTCCCTCAGAAAAGGTGTAAAAACTGGTATTTTGTTTTTTACACCACGACTGATTCACTCTCCCCTCGGTACCAACCTCAACGTTCCTACCGCACCCTCCTCAACAACCTCCCTATCGGTACTCATCGGCAGGTATTCGACGTCGCGCCACTTTTCTAAGAAGTCCCGGTAGTGCCGCGACAGTGGGTTGCCGGACTGACCGGTCGAATGGACGTAGAGCGACTTGCCTAAGTCGCTCAGGTCGTACACCGCGCGGTAGCCGGGCCCGTGGTTGTCGCGAAAGGGCGTGCTGGAGCCGAGGCTGAAGCTGCCCACGTTGACCGAGTTGGCGCTGCCGCCGACCTCCGTTTTCAGGTCGAACAGCCCTGCGAGCGGCGTGTTGCTCATGACGGCGTGGTCCATGTGGGCGACGTGCGCCGCGCCCCAGCGCCAGGCGTTTGCGTCGCCGTAGGTTGCGCTGAGGTACTCGAGCCCGTCCGCCCACGCCCGCGCCGCCAGGTCGGCGCAGCTTTCCGGGTCCGGCGTGCGGGTGTCGTCGCACCAGGCGGTTTTCGTTTCACCCGCGACCGCGTCCAGCATGAACTGGGAGCGCACCCCGTAGTAGTCACCGAACAGTTCGCCCAGGTCGTCTGAAAGCGTCAAGCGCACCAACGCCCGGTACCAGGCCCAGAACAGCAGCGGCTCGCTCAGGTCCGCGCGCATCGCGCCGTCCCAGTCGCGGAGTTTGGCGAGGGCCGCGCGGCCCGCTTCGGTTGCGGGTTCCACCTCTAAGAGCAGCGGCAAGAAGTCCAGGCTCATCGTGTCGGTTTGGTCGGCCTGGATGGCGGCGAAGCTCGAGACCGTGTGCGCGTCTTTTTGCGCCAACAGTTCGGTGATGCGCTCCGCCCGGTACGGCGGTGCCCAGTCCGAGGTCAAAAAGTAAGGATAGTCTTCGGGCACGACGCGGTTGTTCGCGGTGACGACCTGAGCGCTCGCGGGGTTGTAGGCGTGGGGCAGGTTGTCAAAGGGGACGAAGCCGCTCCAGTCGTACTCGCCCGTCCAACCCGGCACCGGGGCGAGCCCGTCGCCCGCCGCCCGAACAGGCACCCGGGCGGGCGCGTAGTAGCCGACGTTGCCGCTCGTGTCGGCGTAGACGATGTTTTGCTGCGGCACCTCGAAGTTTTTCAGGGCCGCCACGAACTCGTCCCAGTCTTGCGCGGTGTTCAGCTCGAGGCCGGCCTGAAGGGTCAGGTCTTCGTCTTGAAGCGCGGTCCAAGCAAGAGCCAAGACGTGCTTGCCGCCTTCAAGGTCGGCCGCGCTCGCCGACGCCGCGTCGACGTCGGAGATGACGGGGCCGTGGCGCGTCTCGCGCACGTTCAAAACGACGTCGTCCGCCCCCTTGACCCTGACGGTCTCGAGGCGTTCGGTAAAGTCCGCGTAACCGTCCGGCGTCAGGTACTGCGCCGGGTTCTCGGGGTTGACGCGTTCGATGAACGTGTCTTGCACGTCCGGCCCGGTGTTGGTAAAACCCCAGGCAATGCGCTCGTTGCGACCCAGCAGCACCGACGGCGTGCCCGGCAGCGTCGCCCCGATGACCTCCAAACCCGGCGCGCTCAGGTGCGCGAAGTACCACAGCGAGGGTGCTTGCAGACCTAAATGCGGGTCGTTGGCGAGCAGCGGCAAGCCGCTCTCGGTCTTGCTGCCCCCAACCACCCAGTTGTTCGACCCCGCCCCGGCGACTATTCCGTCGAGCGAACCGGCCCACACGTTTTCAAAATCCAACTCCCGGTAGAGCGCCGTAAAGTCCGGCAGCGCGACGGGCGCGTCTTCAGGGTAGGGCGGCCACAGCTCGGCAATTTGCTCGAGGCTTAGGCTTTGGGCGAGCCGCGCCCGCAGCACCTCGTCGCGCCAGTTGCCGCTCAGGTCGTAGGCCATCATCTTCGTCCACACGACGACGTCGGCGTGGGTCCACGGTTCGGGCTCGAAGTTCAGCACCAAAAACTCCGGCGGCAGCGCGCCGCGTCGGGTCTCCAAAAAAGTGTTGATGCCGCTCACGTAGGCGTCCAGCACTTCAAGCGTCGCCGGGCTGAAGGCGTCAAGCGCCGCCTCGGCGTAGCGGTAGACCGAAAGGGTGCGCAAAAAGGTGTCGGTGGCGAGGGTCGCCTCGCCCAACACTTCTGACAAACGCCCCGCGCCGACGCGGCGCTGAAACTCCATCTGCCACAGTCTGTCTTGCGCGTGGACGAAGCCGAGGGCGAAGTAAGCGTCGGCGGGGGTCTGCGCGTAGATGTGCGGAACGGCGTAGCGGTCGCGTACCACCTCGACCATGTCCTGCAAGCCGGGCACTTCCAGGCTGCCGCGCACCTTGGGCAGCGAGCTTCGCAGGTAGACGAAACCGGCGGCAAGGGCGAGAAGAAGTAGCAAAACGAGGACGAGCATCCCGCGAAACAGTCGAGTCATGTTGACAGCCTCCGAGCTGGGTCACTTCAGACTGGGTCATTTTAACGTCTGCGGGGTTGACGGGCCTCGGTTTTTCTTACAGGTTTGTAAGCGCGTCCTGTGGGCGCTTGGCTGTTTCTGCAAAAAGTAGGAAGGTTGACATGCCCGCGCGCGCGACCGGTGTTATACTCTTCTAAGCCCCGTCGGCTCTGCGCGGTGGCGACCCTCGAATCAGGTCAGGTCGGAAGAAGCAGCCTTAAGGGGTGATCGTCAGGTGCCGCAGAATCCCGGCGGGGTTTTTCAGTCAGAAACTGCCGGGAGTGACAGTTCGGACGCCCAAAGTTTGTGGGCGGCTCGAGCCTTCTTCTCGTGCAACCCCGCCCACCTCGGCACGTCTTGAAGAGGCCAGTAGCGCAAACTGAGGCCCTCAACGGAAAGCGTCAGTTCACCGCCGACTACCTCGCAAAGGTGAACGACCGCGGCCATCGCGTGAAGGCCGGTGAACTGCCCGGACGTGCGGGTAAACACGCCGACCAAACGCTGCACCCGCACGTCTAAACCCGTTTCCTCCTTGACCTCGCGGACGGCGGCGTCTGCGGGCCGCTCGTTCGGCTCGACCCAGCCGCAGGGCAGACACCAACCGCTGCCGTCGCTGCGCTCCATCAGCAAAACGCGGCCCTCTGCGTCGAAAACGGCGGCGGCCGCGCCCAACTTCGGCGTGATGTGCCCGAGTTCGGCGGAGAGCTTCGTCTTGACCTCAGCTGTTGGCAAGCTGAGGAGTTCGCTGTAGTGGCGGCTGGCAAGCTCGAGCAGGTAGTCGTACCGCTCCACGTCATAGGGATTGCTGGCGTAGGCGAGGCCGTTGCGGGCTACGGTTTGTAGTTCGTCGAGGAGGGAGAAAACATCCATGCCCCGCAGTATAAAGGTGGCAGTATAAAGGTGACTGAGCCGTTACGACCCCTATTCCCCCTCGAGCATTTCCTGGTCAAGATGTTTGAGATGTATTACATTTTTTGTGCTTGTATTACGATAGGCTGGGTGCCGAAAGGGGCCGACGATGACGAGTATACGCTTGGACCCTGAACTCGAGGCGCAGTTACGACAAGTTGCAGCTAGAAAAGGTTTGACCATGTCGGAAGTTCATCGGCAAGCTTTGCGAACTTACGTCGAAAGTGAGACCAAAAACAGCGGGCGCTACAGCGACGTCATAGGCATAGCCGAGGGCGAAGCCGACCTTTCGGCCAGGGTCGCGGAGGCTTTTGCAGAAACACTTACGCGTGACTGACGTTCTTGTCGACGCAGGCCCGCTCATCGCCATCCTCAACCGCAACGACCAGCACCACCGAGCGTGCGTGGACATCGTCCAGAGCTTGGATTGTGCCTTTTATACGACCTTACCTGTGATGACGGAAGCGATGCACGTTGCTGGAGCGCGTTTGGGTTGGGCTGCGCAAGGCGCTTTGTGGAAACTTTTGCTGAGGGGCGACTTACTCCTCGAGCACCCCACCTTGCCAGACCTCAGCCGGATGCAGGCGCTCATGGCGCAGTACCGCGACCAACCTATGGATTTCGCGGACGCCTCGCTCGTGGCGCTTGCCGAGAGGTTGTCCCTCGTCAAAGTCTTTACCGTAGACCGCCGAGATTTTTCCGTCTACCGTTTGGAAGGTAAAAAAGCCTTTACCGTTATCGGGCCGTGACTACTCCCCCTCGAGCTTTTCAGGTTTGGCCCGCCCCGTAAACCTGCTTGATGGCGAGGGGCAGAAAAAAGCTGACCGGGGTGAGCCACCACAGCGTCAGGGCAATCGGCCTCGTAAAAAAGTCGTCCAGTCGCCGTTGCTGTAGTCGAGCGCGCGGCGCAGGTTCACTCGCACGACGAAGCCGAGGATGCCGAAGCCCGTCATGAGGAGAATATCGAAAGCGCTGTACGCTTTTGCAAACCGGGGCGTCGACAAAAAACGGCCTGCAAGGTTTCGTCAGGCCGCTCGCTTTGGACTCGAGTTCTTTTGGTCAAACGTTTACAACGCCCGCCTGTGCGTGATGGCCCGCCCCAGCGTGACCTCGTCGGCGTACTCCAGGTCGCCGCCGACCGGCAAGCCGTAAGCGATGCGCGAGGTTTTGACCGTTTCCCCGTCCAACACTTTGTCCAGGTACATCGCGGTCGCCTCGCCCTCGACGGTCGTGGCGGTCGCTAAGATGACTTCCTCAACGCCATCCAGGCGGCCGAGCAGCGCTTTGATGGTGAGCTGGTCCGGCCCGACGCCGTTCATGGGGCTGAGCGCGCCGTGCAGGACGTGGTACAGCCCGTCGTACTCGCCGCTGCGCTCAATCGCTAAAAGGTCGGCGGCTTCCTCGACCACACACACGAGTGAGTGATTGCGCGAACTGTCGCTGCACACCGAGCACACCTCTTGGTCGGTGATGTTGAAGCAGATGCGGCACTGCTTGAGGGAGGTCTTGGCCTCGAGCAGCGCGTCGGCGAGCGAGCGGATGTCCTCTTCGGGCTGGTTGAACAGGTAAAACGCGAGCCGCTGCGCGCTTTTCGGCCCGATGCCGGGCAGCCGCCCGAGTTCGCGGATAAGTTGGATGAGTGCGTAAGGATATTTCATAAGGGGAGAAAGGGCACGTCAGGTTGTCGCAGCCTTTCTTTGGTCATTCTAGAAAAGCCCGCCCATGCCGCCCATGTCGCCTAAGCCGCCCATCGCCGAGCCGAGTTCGCTTTCTTGCAGTTCTTTGGCTTTGCGCTGCGCCTCGCCCACGGCGGCGGTGACGAGGTCTTCTAAGAGTTCCAGGTCGTCGGGGTCGACGACGCTTTTGTCGATTTTCACCCCGGTGACGCTGCCGTCGCCGGTGGCGGTGACCGTGACGAGACCGCCCCCGGCGCTGCCCTCGACGTTCAAAGCGGCGAGTTTTTCCTGCGCCTCGGCCATCTTGCGCTGCGCTTTTTGGGCTTCTTTCATCAGTTTTTGAATGTTCATAGGTCTCCTTTGACCCTGCTATCTTAGCCCGAATTTGCCGTCCGGAACGTCGGCCCCTGCGCCGCCCGCCAAGCTCGAGCGCTTCAGTCGAAAAGGGTGTCTTGCACCGCTTCTTCGGCGTCCAGGTTTTCGTCGGCGTTCTCGTCGGCCAAAGCCTCGACAACCGTCTCGAGCGGCTCGACCCGGACGACGCGGCCGGGGAAGAGCTGTTTGAGTTGGTCGAACAGCGGCGCTTCTTTGTCAACTGCCGGGGGGGGCGCTGGACGTGCAGGTTTTGACGGTGTTTCGTCGTGGGGTACAGGCTCGTCGTCCCAAAAGTCGGGCGGCAACTCCTCGCTCACAAAGTCGGTCGGGGGCGGGTTGGCAAATTGGCTCGGCAAGTCGGGCGGGACGGTGCTGACTTCGTCCGAGCTGGGTGGGGGAGTTTCGAGGACGATGGCGGGTTCGCGCTCGAGGACGACTTCGGTTTTAGGTTCGACCTCGCGGGCGACGTTGACAGCTTCCGGCTCGGTTTTGACAATGACCTGAACGGGTTCAGGCTCTGGGATAACTTTGTCTGGGTCGGGCTCAGGTTGGATTCGTGGTGCTGCCCTGGGCGTATCCCTCGGAGCGGGCGCGCTGTCCCGCTCCGCTAAAACTTTTTTCTGGCCGTGTCCCCCGGACCTTCCAAAACCAATTCGAAGCCGCCGCCGAAGAGGCTGGTGATAAGCTTAGCGAGTTCGTCCTGACGTTTTTTGAGTTCAACGAAGTGAAACTTGTAGCGGTCCCCGAACCTCAGAGTGATGGTCGAACCCTCGATGGTGTCCTCGGCGGGATTCAAAAACGCCTTGAGCTGCGCGCTCGCCTCGGTCTTGACCTTGTGCCAACTGATGGCGGGGCGGTTGGCTTCGGGCGTTGCGGCAGGTGTGGCAACGGCGGGGGATGCTGGTGGGGGCGGCGGTTGCGCGCCACTGCTCACCGGCATTGGTTTGGGCGCATCGCTTGATTTAGATACACTATTCGGTTTAGCTGCACTGTGCGGGTTGAAGTCGGGGAGGACTTCTTTGGCTTGGACGGGCACGTCTCGAGTTGGGGCCTGGCGTGGCGCTGCGCTCGCAGCTTCCCGCGTGGCCGTCAGTGTGGCCGTCAGCCCCGCGACCGCCTCGCTCGGCACGTTGTGGGCGAGGGCGTTCAGGGTTTTGATGAGGGCGACCTCCAGCGCGAACAGGTCGTCGCGGCGCGCAAAGCGTTCGGCCTCGTCGTCGAGCGCGTGAATGGTGCGCAGCAGGTCGTTTTGGGGCAATGAGAGCTTGAACGCGTCGGCCTGCCCCATCACCGCGGCGTAGAGCGCGTCGCGGAGCGTCGCCGTGAGGTGGTAGGCCAAACTGCTGGGCGCGAAGCCGTCTTGGTAGAGCGCGTCGGCCAGCGCGAACAGTTCGCTCAGCTCGCCCGCCGCGAGGGCACTCGCCAGGGCTTCCAGTCGGTCTTGCGGCGGTAGCCCAAGCGCGTCCTCGACGCCCTGCCGGGTGATGGGCTCGCCCGAGGTGAGCAAGCGCTCCAACAACGATTCGGCGTCGCGCATCGCGCCGTCGGCGGTGCGCGCGACGAGCGCCAGGGCGGCGGCCTCGGCCTCGACCTTGCGCTCTCGGCACAACCGCGCCATCTTGAGGGCTATCTCGTCCTCGGACAAGCGGCGAAACCGGAAGTGCTGGCAGCGTGACAGAATCGTGGGCGGCAGCTTTTCGGGCTCGGTCGTGGCGAGGATGAAGACGAGGTTGTCGGGCGGTTCCTCCAGGGTTTTCAAAAGAGCGTTAGCGGCCGCGCGCGAGAGCATGTGCGCCTCGTCCAGCACCCACACCCGCTTGCCGCCGCGCATGGCGGCGAGGCGCACTTTTTCGCGCAGGTCGCGCACGTCGTCGACCGAGTTGTTGCTGGCCGCGTCGAGTTCGATGACGTCCGGGTGCTGGTTGTGCCGCACGAGTTGACACGACTCGCACACGCCGCAGGGCCGTGCGGCCGCTGGCGCTTCGCAGTTCACGGCCATCGCCAGCAGCCGGGCGGTCGTCGTCTTGCCGACCCCGCGCGGCCCCGAGAACAGGTAAGCGTGGCCGATGCGCTCACGGCGCAGGGCTGCTAAAAGCACGTCTTTAACGTGCTCCTGCCCAACGACCTGCTCGAAGGTGAAGGGCCGCGCTTGTTGGTAAATGGCTGTCATTCCTCTTTCATGGTAGCACTCCGGGCGCACGGTTTCGGCATCTGTGGGTTGCACTTTTTCTGTCCGCCGCTGCACCGAAAGATGAGGGCTGCGCGGCCCTTCCGGCCCCCGGAAACGCTACGCGGGACTACCCAAAACCCTAAAAAGTCTGCTAAGCTGTTAGCCGCTGGCGTGGTGGCTGTAGCTCAGTAGGTTAGAGCACCTGATTGTGGTTCAGGGGGTCGTGGGTTCAAATCCCATCAGCCACCCCAACTTTTAGTGGCATCTATAACTTTTAGAGGTAACATCTATAATCTAAACACCGTTTCTGAACAGCATCTTTTTATAGATAAAGCCTTTAAGTTATAGATGATACCTATAAGTCCGCGAGGGTGGCGGAATTGGTAGACGCGCTAGACTTAGGATCTAGTACCGCAAGGTGTGTGGGTTCAAGTCCCATCTCTCGCACCAAGACAGCAAAAAGCCGGGTCTCTGACGACTCGGCTTTTTAGTATCTACCTTTGCAGAGCAAGTCTGGGTACCTGCTTTGCGGGAAAACTTCAGCGCGCTAGAGGCTTTCCCCCATCAGCTCGAGCACGTCCACCATCCGGTTGCTGTAGCCCCACTCGTTGTCGTACCAGGCGAAAACCTTCGCCATTTTGCCCATCGTTTTGGTGAGCAGGCTGTCGAACACGGCCGAGTGCGGATTACCGACGATGTCCGAAGATACCAGCGGGTCGGTCGAGTATTCGATAATTCCCTTGTACGCGCCCTCGGCGGCTTCCTTGACGGCGCTATTCACCTCGTCCTCGGTGACTTCTTTTTTTAAGAGCAGCGTCACGTCGGAAATCGACCCTGTCGGCGTCGGCACGCGCATGGCGACGCCGTCGAAGATGCCTTTGAAGCGCGGCAAGACTTGCCCGACCGCCTTGGCCGCGCCGGTCGAGGTCGGCACGATGTTGGTGGCGGCGCTGCGGGCGCGGCGCAGGTCTTTGTGGGGCGCATCCAGGATGTTCTGGTCGTTGGTGTACGAGTGAATCGTCGTCATCATCGCCTGCTCGACGCCGAACGAGTCGTCCATGATTTTCATCAAGGCGGCGAGCGAGTTCGTTGTGCAAGAGGCGTTCGAGACGACCTGCCCCGAGTCCGCGTCGTACTGGTGAGCGTTGACGCCCATCATGATGTCGAAGTCGCTGTCGGCGGACGGCGCGCTGATGAGGACTTTCTTCGCCCCACCGCCAGAAATGTGCTTCACCGCGTCGGCGCGTTTGGTGAAGAGGCCCGTCGACTCGACGACGATGTCCACGCCGTTCTCGCCCCAGGGAATCTCGGCGGGGTTGCGGAGCGCGGTCACTTTGATGTTGTGGCCGTCGACGGTCAAACCGTCGTCGTCATAACTCACCTCGCCCTTGAACCTACCGTAGTTGGAATCGTACTTTAAGAGTTGCGCCATCGTCTCGTTCGGCATGAGGTCGTTGATGAGCACCACGTCGCCGCTCAAGCCGCGCTCGTGCAGGATGCGAAAAATCTGTCGTCCGATACGTCCAAAGCCGTTGATGCCTATTTTCATGTGAAGCCTCCTTGGCGTGAAACGTGTCCAAAAAAGTACGGCAGGTACACCTGCTTTTGCACAGGTATTGTAACCTTACGTTCCGGCAACCGCGTCAACTGGGCGGCACGGCGGGCTCGAGCCTGTGACGTTGTCACCTGAAGTTTCTGCCGTTGAAAACGAACTCACCCAAGATGAGCCCTCACGTCTCCTCGTCCAGAAACAGCACGCCCCGCACCAGGTCGCGACTGTCGGCCCGGCCGCCGAGCGAGCCCGCCAAGGTGCCCAACGCGGCCACGAACAAGCTCAGCTTGACGTGGTCGAGCGTGCGCACCGCCGGGTCCACGGTCGGCCAGGTCTCCATGAGCTTCCGCGGAAAAATCGTCAAGATGCCCAAATAAGCGAGCGCGGCGAAGGCGCTGAACACGAACAGCATGGTCAGCGCCAAACTGAGGAGCGTCGCGGCTCCGGTCACCACGCTCGACTCGGCCAACCGCTTGCCCCGGCGCAGCACCGCGCCGAAGGCGAAGGCGCGGTAGAGCACAAACGTCGCCACGGCGACGGCCATGACTGAAAACAAGACGAGTTGGTACAACTCCACCGTGCTCGCCACGTCCCACATTTCCGGGCTGAAAAACACCACGATGATGACTGAGAGCGCGGCCGTGATGAGGGTCGGCAGCCGCGTCGCCAGGCGCAACGGGTTGGCCCTGACCACCGCCCGGCCGATGCTGCGCCAGTCCCTGACAAGCATGTTTAAGGTGAAACGCCAGCGGTTGCCGTTGCTGGTTCGTTCATGCGCTTCGCGCGGCAGGGCGCGGCGCATGTGTTCGTGTTGCGCGGGCGTCAGCGTCGCCATTTCCCCTAAGTCCTCGACGCTTTCAAAGTCGTACATCGCGTTGTGAGGGTCGCTCGAATGCGGCAGGTTGAGCAGGTGGCCGAAGGTGTGCAGCAACAGGTGGCCGAGCCGCCGCGTCGCCAGCGCCTCGTCCGCCGCGTCGCCCCAAAAAGCGGGCTCGAGCCGCTTCGACGACACCACGCCGATGTTGGTGAGCTGGCTTGGTAGCGCGAGGGTATAGGAAAGCGTGGTGGCGGCCAAGTCCACTTCGGTCACGATGAGGAGAAAGTCGACGTCGCGTTCCAGTTTCTCGGTCATGCCGACGTGCAAAAAGTCGAGCGGCGCGTAAGCCCCGGCCGCGGGGACGAGGTGCGGCCCGTCGAACCTGAGCAACTCGACGCTCAACCCCGTCTCGGTCGCCAGCGCTTCCTCGAAGACCGTCAGCGCCGCGTTCGCCCGGCGCTCGAAGCGTTCGGAATGTTTGCCCTCGACGTCCATCGTCATCACACCGACGGTGTACTCGCGGCTCGGGGTGGGTTCAGGCATGTTCAGCCTCAGGCACGGTTACTTTCAGACATGGTTATTTTCAGACATGGCGGCTCACGGGCTCGAGTATACGTCAGCACCAGCCTTACAAATAACGAGCCCTTTGCTGACAGCTGTGTTTGCAAACCGCGGTTTGGTCGGTTGTCGTCAGAGCGCCGAAGTGCGCGTTTTCAGCCGTTTCGATGAGTTCGCCGTCGTACTGTTGTTAAAGCTCCAGTGGGCTTACGGCCACGCCAGCGGCAGTGCGAATTCGGCAAGGGGCACGAGAGAAAGTTTTTTGACCTCCGCTCGTGTAAGCCAAACGCAATGGTCTGTTGACCCCTCCGCTTCGGCCCGTACCTCGCCGCGCAGGTCGCTCACGCGGTAGATAAGGCCCAGGTGGTGTACGGACATTGCCGGACGCGCTCGAGTTTTGAAATAGACGCGTGAATATACTCCGGCGACCTCATTTACCTTTGCACTCAACCCTGTCTCTTCCTGAAGTTCACGCAAAACCCCTAACTCAGGTTGTTCTCCCCACCCGAGGCCGCCACCGGGAAGTGTCCACCGCCCCTCGTCCGGGTAGCCCGGTGCGATGCGGCAAAGAAGTAAGCGGTCGGTGTCGTCCATACACAGAGCGTACGCGCCGATGTAGACGTGCGGCGTGTCGTTGCCAGATGTAGAATCCTCGGCACTAGGCATAAACTACTCCTGCTCTTACCGAAGGGTTTACGGGGTGTTCAAGAAACCTCGAGCCCCCTTTGCATCTTTCGCAAGTTGCTTTTTAAGTTCGTCCAAGCCTGCAAACTTGACCTGACCCCGCAAAAAGGCCTCGAAGTGGACGGTGACGGTCTGCCCGTACAGGTCGCCGCCGAAGTCGAACAAGTGAACTTCCAACGAAGGTACGCCGTCCGGATAGCTCGGGCGCGGGCCGACGTTCGCCATGCCCTGAAAGCGGCCCCGCTCGGTGTCCACCGTGACGGCGAAGACGCCCAGCGGCAAGGCTTTGTGTTCAGAGACCGCGACGTTGGCGGTTGGGTAACCGATGGTGCGGCCGCGTTGGTCGCCGGTAACGACCGTGCCCGTCGCGGCGTAGCTTCGGCCGAGGAGGGGTTTGACGCTTTCCACGTCACCTTGTTGCAAGAGTTCGCGGATGCGCGTCGAGCTGATGGGCGCTTCGCCGGCGTGTTTGAGGTTGAAGACTTCCAACCGCTCCGCAATCCGGCTCAAGTCGTTGAGGCTGCCCTCACGCTTGTAGCCGAAACGAAAGTCCTCGCCGACGATGATGAGTTGGGGCGTCAAGCGCTCGAGCTGCCCCAAAAAAACGTCCTTGGGCGTTTGGGTGTATTCGCGCGTAAACGGCACCATCACGGTCGCGTCGGGCTCGAAAGCGGCCAACAGAGAAACTTTTTCGGCCTCGGAACTCAAAAACTTGCCGTTTTGAAACAGCACCCTCGAGGGCGGGAAGAAGGTGATGACGACGCTGGGTACGTTTGCTGCGCTGGCCACGTCCCGCATGTGCCCGAGGAGCATCTGGTGGCCCAAGTGTACCCCGTCGAAGTTGCCGATGGAGACGACGGTGTGGGCCAGCTCGAGCGCGTCCGGTGAGTCGACGACCTTCAAACCGCGTCCTTAAGGCGTTGCTTGGCGATGCTCAAGGCCAAAACGGAAGGGCCGCTACTCGCTACCCGGCCCGCTTTCACGTCTTCCCAAACTTCGTCTACATCACGCCAGACGATACTCAAGTCTTCGTCGGCTTCGGGGTGACCCTCGACGGGGGAGAGGTCGCGCGCTGAAAAGAGGTGGATTTTTTCGTTTGTAAAACCGGGGCTCGTGTAGACCTGGGTGAGGAACTCTAAAGTGCCGCCGAGTTGCGTTTCTTCGGCGAGTTCGCGCCGCGCCGCCGCTTCGGGGGTCTCGCCGTCGTCGACGAGGCCCGCCGGTACTTCCCAGGTGCGCCGGTGAATGGCGGGCCGGTACTGCTCGACGCCCAAAACGGTGCGCCCGCGCAGCGCCAACACCGCGACCGCCGGAGCGTGTTCGGCGACTTCCCATGTACCGTCCAACTTGACGAGCGTGAGGATGTGGCCGGTGTAGATGACGTTTCGCTGTGGCATGGGACAGACCCCCTGATTAGCGCTTCGCTCAATCGGTCCCCCTAAAAGGGGGACATCGCAAGAATTTCTGCCCCCTTTTTCAAGGGGGCCGCTTCAGCGTAGCGCCAAGCGGGGGGATCGGGGCCGCCCAGCGCAGTGCCCCGACAGGGGGTCTGGGTCTAGTTCGCGTCCGCGTCCGGGTTGTAGCGCAAGAAAGCCGGGATGTCGTAGTTGCTCGGGTCGTAGGTGCGGCCCCCGGCGACGGCCTTGAGCTGGCTGGGGCGCAACACCTTCATCTGCGGGTGGTGGTCGAACCCCGCGGCGATGACGGTGACGCGCACCTCGTCGGCGGCGGCCTCGTCGTAGGTGACACCGAACAACACCTCCACGTCGTCGACCTCGGTGGCCTCGCAAATGCGCTCGACGATCTCGTTGGCGTCGAACAGGGTGAGGTCTTCGGAGCCGGTGATGTTGATGAGGAGTTGGCGCGCGCCTTCGACGCCCCTTGCCAAGAGCGGGCTGTGGGTGGCGGTGTTGGCCGCCTCCTCGACGAGCTTTTCACCGCGCCCGCCGCCGATGCCCATGAGGACCGTGCCCGCGCCGGACAGTAAACTCCGCACGTCGGCGAAGTCGACGTTGATGAGCCCCGGCATGTTGATGACGTCGCTGATGCCGCGCACGCCGTGGTAGAGCACCCGGTCGGCCATGCGGAACGCCTCGCTGAGTTTGGACTTTTTTTCCAAGGCTGAGAGCAAGCGTTCGTTTTCAACGACGATTAAAGCGTCGACTTTGTCTTCCAACTTGCGCAAACCCTCTTCCGCTTGGCGCATCCGGCGCGGGCCTTCGAACTTGAAGGGGGTGGTGACGACCGCGACGGTGAGCGCGCCGAGTTCCCGCGCCACCTCCGCCACGACCGGCGCGCTGCCCGTCCCGGTGCCGCCGCCCATCCCGGCGGTGATAAAGACGAGGTCGGAGCCGCGCAGCGTTTCGCCGATGCGGTCGCGGTCTTCGAGAGCGGCTTTTTCGCCGATTTCGGGGTTGGCCCCCGCGCCCAAGCCCTTGGTGATGTGGTCACCGAGCTGGATGCGCGTGTCGGACAGGTTCGTCGCCAGGACTTGCGCGTCGGTGTTGGCGGCGATGAATTCGACGCCCTGCAAGCTGGACTCGATCATGCGGTTGACGGCGTTGTTGCCGCCGCCGCCCAAGCCGATGACGCGGATGATGGCGTTGTCTGTGTGGTTCATGGTGTGCTCCCTTTTACGGTCTCGAGGCGTGAGGTTTGATCGAACGCGAGAAACATCTGTGAGTAAACTACAGATGATACCTCTGAATCACTAAAAGAAATCTTTCAAAAGACTGCGGGCCCTGGAAATAAGCGTGTTGAAGCCTTCGGACGCCGGCCCCGACCCGGCCGGGCGGGTGCGGCGTCCGGGTTGCGGGTGCCAGTGCTGCATCCCGTAGCGCACCAGGCCGACGGCGGTAGCGTGCGCCGGACTCGCCACCACGTCGGTCAGCCCCGAGACGCCGTGCGGTTTGCCGGTGCGGACCGGCAAGCGGAAACGGTCGGTGGCGACCTGGTCGAGCCCCGGCATGAGGGACGCCCCGCCGGTGATGACGACGTTGCCCGCCAACAGTTCCAGCGCCCCCATGCGCTGCTCGATGTTCTGCTTGACGAGGTCCAAAATCTCGATGACGCGCGGGCGGATGACCTGGGCGAGTTCGAAGGTGGTCAGCGACGTGGTGAAGTTCGGGTTGGCGACTTCCAGGATGACCTCTCTGTCCGCCATGTCGGGGATGGCGACCCCGTAACGTTTTTTGACCCGCTCGGCTTCGTCGGGGGGAATGCGCAGCAGTTGCGAGATGTCCTGGGTGATGTGGTCGCCGCCCAGGGGGATAACGGCACTGTGGGCGAGCGTGCCGCGGCGGAACACGCCCACGTCGGTGGTGCCGCCGCCGATGTCGATGAGCAGGGTGGTGACTTCACTCTCGCCCTCGTCGAGCACGGCCAAACCCGAGGCGAGTGCCTGGACGACCATACCCTCGACCTCGACGCCTGCATCTTTCGCACAGCGTTTCAAGTTTTGCAGCGGCCCCTGCGCCCCGGCGATGATGTGGACGTCGACTTCCAGACGCACGCCCGACATGCCGACCGGGTCTTTGATGCCCTCGTTGCCGTCGACCACGTATTCCTGCGGGATGACGTGGATGAGGTCCATGTTGGCTTCTAAAGGCACGGCTCGAGCGTTTTCGATGGTGCGTTCCACGTCGCCGGGCAAGATTTCTTGACCGCGCCGAATCGCGGCCATGCCGTGGCTCGTCAGGGCTTTGAGGTGGCTGCCCGCCACGCCGAGCCAGGCGCTCTCGACCTCGACGCCCGCCACCCGTTCGGCCGCGGCGATGGACTGCCGCACCGAGGCGATGGTGCGCTCCAAATTCACCACCACGCCCTTGCGCAGGCCGTCGCTCGGCACGGTGCCCTCGCCGATGATGTCCAACACGCCGTCGCTGGCGATTTCGCCGATGACGGTACAGATTTTGGTCGTACCGATGTCGAGTCCGACGATGATGCGTTCGTCAGTCATGTGCTGCGCTCACTCCCCAGGGATAAACGGCTGCGCGCGTCCCTTGTTGACTTAAAAAGCTCGCCCAGTTCGCTGATAGCGCGTCAACCGAGGGTGTAAAAACTTCAGTTGTGGCAAGCTGAATCGTAAATCCTGCTGGCGAGTAGCTTAACACCTCAGGCTCGAAGTCTGCCAGTTGGCGCAAAAGCTCGAAAGCCTCTTCGACGCGCGCTTCGCCCCAGCCCGTTACCGTGATAAGCCCGTCCTGCTCGTCTTTTGTCGGGTTCGGCAACAGCGTGCCGTCGAGAGCGTAAACGGCCCCACCGACCTTCACGGCAGGAACGCGCTCCACCACCGTGACGGCGACGGTGTCGGGCCAGTGCCGGTAAACGCGGGCGCTTGCAATCCACGGGTCTTGCACGAGTTCATCGACGCGGCTTCTGATAATCCAAAAAAACGGGTCGCCCGGCTCGGTGTTCGCCAAGCTCATCACCTCGGCCGAGCTGTAGTGCCGGTTGCCGATAGTTTCGACCCGGTCCAGGGTCGGGTAGAAGCGGCTGCCGACCATCACCGAGAGCAGCAGTGCGAGCACGCCCACCATCCACCTGCGCCGCGTTTTCGCTCGTCGCGTGGTCATTCCGCGAACCCCCACAGCTGCCACTCGAGTTCGAGCGGCACTTCGACCTTGGTTTGGATGAGGCGGGTCAGCTCGAGCACGTCTCGTGCGCTCGCCCGGCCCATGTTCACGACGAAGTTGCCGTGCTCTTGCGCCACCGCCGCGTCACCGACGCGCGAACCCTTGAGCCCCGCCCGGTCGATGAGCCGGCCCGCGCTGTCGCCGGGCGGGTTTTTGAAGGCGCACCCCGCCGACTTGACTTTGGGTTGGCCTTTGCGGGCGGCGTCGACCTGGGCGAGCCGGGCCGCGACTTTCTCAGGTGTGGACGGCGTGAGTTTGAGCCGCGCCCGCGTGACGACTGCGCCGGGCGGTAAGGCGCTGTGGCGGTAACTCAAACCGAGCGCGTCGGCCGGTAGGCGCTCCGCGGAGCCGTTCACGAACACCTCGACCTCTTGCAACGTGTCGCTCATCTCGCCGTAGCGGGTGCCCGCGTTCATGGCGACCGCGCCGCCCAAGACCGCCGGAACGCCGAGGAGGCCCTCGAGCCCGGACAATCCCGCCGCCGCCGCCCGGCGCACCAGTCCCGGCAACGGCGTGGCCGCACCGAGCCACATCTCGCTCTGCCCCGCGAAGTCGCTCAGGCTGTTGTAGGCCCGGCCCAATTTCACGACCCGCTCGGGGACGCCTGCGTCGGCTATGAGCAGGTTCGACCCGGCCCCGATGACGCGGTAGGGTTCGGCGGTCGCCTCGCGCAAGTCTCGTTCGCTTTGCGCTTCCCACAACTCGGCCGGGCCGCCGACGCGCAAGGTCGTGTAGGCCGCGAGGTCGACGAGGCGGTACAAGGCGGTGTCTTCAGCGCTTGGCATGAACGCCTTCCGGGACGGGGGGCGGGCTCGAGACGAGGTCGGCGGCGACGCGCCACACGTCGCCCGCGCCCAGGGTGATGACGAGGTCGCCCTCTTGCAGTGACGCCCGCAGGTAACTCTGCGCCGAGGCGAAGCTGTGGTAGCTTGCCGTCTTGCCCGCCGCCTTTAAGCGCTCGACGATTTTGTGCGGCGACACGCCGGGAATCTCGGCCTCGCCCGCGGCGTAGATGTCCAGCACGAGGATTTCGTCGGCTATTGATGCCGCGTCGGCCAGGGCGGGCCAGTGGCGGGCGGTGCGTACCCAGCGGTGGGGTTGCAGCACGGCGCGCACCCGCCGGCCGGTGTTTCGGGCGGCGGTGAGGGTCGCTTTGACTTCGGTCGGGTGGTGGGCGTAGTCGTCGATAACGAGCGCGCCCGACACGTTGCCCCAGCGCTGCCAGCGCCGCCCGACGCCGCCGAAACCGGCCAGGGCGGCGGCCGCCGTCTCCACGGCGGTGCCCGACAAGTGCGCGGCGACGAGCGCCGCGGCGGCGTTCTGGACGTTGTAGCGGCCGGGGATGGCGAGTTCGACCGCCACGCTGTGCCCCTCCGGCGCGGTGAGGGTGAAGGTGCTCGAGTCCGGTGCCAGCTCGAGGTCCCGAACGCGGTAGTCCGCCCCTGCCGCCAAGCCGTAAGAAACCGCGTTCGGCCCGCCGACCAGGGCTTGCAACCCCGGCCAGTCGCGGCAGTAGACGACCTGACGCGCTTTTTGGGCAAACTTTTTCGTCGCCGCCTCCAGGTCGGCCAGGCTCGCGTGGTAGTTGCGGCGTTCGCTGTAGTCCCCGGCGACGTGGTCGTCTTCTAAGTTGGTAATCACCGCGACGTCGGCCGTTAAGTGCGCAAAGCCGGGGTCGGACTCGTCGACCTCGGCGACGAGGTGCGGGCCGCCGCCGTAACGCATCACGCCTTCTAAGAGCGGCAGCGTCGCGCCGAGTTGGACCGACGGGTCGAGCTTCGCCATCACGAAAATCGTCGCGAGCATTCCCGAGGTCGTGCTCTTGCCGTGCGTGCCCGTCACCGCGACCGCGCGGCGTTTTTCGAACAGGTCGGCCAACAGCTCGATGCGTTTGATGCTTTTGACGCCGAGCGTCTGCGCCGCCTCGATTTCCTCGAAGCTGTTGAGAATCGCCCCATTGGGCACGGCCATCGTGCTGACGAGAACATCGACGCCTTCGAGGTGGTCGGGCGAGTGGCCCACCGCGACCGAGATGCCTTCGACGCGTAGCCGCTCGACGCTCGGCCCCAAGGTGCTGTCGCAGCCGGACACGCGGTGGCCGTCGGCGTGGTACCAGCGCGCCAGACCGCTCATGCTGATGCCGCCGATGCCCATAAAGTGCAGGTGGGGTTTCATAAGGACCCCTGGGGCCGCGGGCTCGCCGACTGGGTACGGCCTTGCAACACGCTTTCGACGAGGTTGACGACCGCGCCCGCCGCACCCTGCGGGGAAAGCGCTCGAGCCGCCTCACTCGCCCGCACCAAGGTTTCTGGCTGCAGGGCGCGGTGCCAAACGTCGCTCAAACCGGTCAGACGGCTTTCTTCGACGACCCAGCCCGCGCCCGCCGCGGCGACGGTACAAGCGTTGTGCCGTTGGTGGTTCTCGGCCGAACTCGGCAGCGGCACCATGACAACCGGCACGCCGTGAAAAGCCGCCTCGGACAGCGTGCCGACGCCCGCCCGCGTGATCGCCAAGTCGGCGGCCGACCAGGCCAGCGTCGCGTCGACATAGCCGACGGTGTGGTAAGTGGCCAGGTCTCGAGTCCGCTCCTCGACTTGCGCTTCCCACCGACGGCCCGTGCTGTGCAGTACGACTCCGCCTTCTCTGAGATTTCTAAATGCCGCGGGCACCGCCTCGTTCAGCACGACCGAGCCCTGCGAGCCGCCCATGACAAAGGTGAGTAGGCCGGTTGCGGGCAAGTTCAGACGCGCTCGAGCCTCGGCTTTGTCGACCCGTTCTTCGCGCACCGGAAACCCGGTCACGACGACCTTTTTCGCACGCGGCAGGTGAGAGACCGCCGCGCGGTGCGACACCGCAACCGCCGCGGCCCCACTGGAGAGCCATCTTGTGACCTTGCCGGGGTAGGCGTTGCCCTCGTGCAATATATAAGGAACGTTTAAGAGCCGCGCCGCCGCCAAACCGGGAAAGCTCGCAAAGCCGCCGAAACCGATGACGATGGCGGGCTCGAGCCGCTTCACCAGTTGAACCGCTTGCGCTAGACCTTTAACGGCTTTGAAACCTTGCCGCGGGTCGGGGCGGGAACGGTCCCACTTGCCCGTCGCCACGCCGTGAAACTCGAACCCCGCCTCGGGTACCGCGCGCGCTTCCATGCCGTCCGCGCCGCCCAAGAAAACGGGCTGGCACCCCCTGGCCCGCGCCTCGTCGGCGACGCTCAAAGCCGGATAGATGTGCCCCCCGGTCCCGCCGGTGGCTACCAGGATGCGAGTCATACCGCCACCCCTTCGGCTTTCGCCTGCCGGTAAGCGCTGTGCAGAAAGCCCATCGCCACCGACACCGACACGAGGCTGTTGAAACCGTAGCTCACAAAGGGCAATACCACCCCCGTGACCGGCAACAAGCCCGAGGCGACCAGCAGGTTCAGAGCGGCTTGCGCGCAGATATACGTCGTCGCGCCCGCCGCCAACAAACTGCCCGGGCCGGCCAAGGCCGCGGCGATGCGCAGCCCGCGCAACGCCAGGATGAGGTACAAACCCACCAGCGCCGCCACCCCGCTCAAGCCGAGCGCGGAGGCGACCGAAATGGCGACCATGTCGGTGTGCGCCTCCGGCACCGACAGGGGTCGCCCCGGCCCGATGCCGAAAAAGCCCGCCTTGACGAGGGCGCGCTGCGCCTGCCGGGGTTGGTAGCTGATGGTGTCGGTTTGCGCCTGCTCGCCGCGCATGTCGGCGTAGGCCGCGAAGCGCTCGCCGATGTAGCCGTACTGACTCAAGTAAGGCCCGGCCACGAGCGTTGCGATGATGGCGGCGGCCGTGGTGATGCTCGCCAACCGCCAAAAGGTCGTCCCCGCCGCGATCATGATGGCGAAGGCGAGCGCGAACACGAACAGCGCCGTGCTCACGTTCGGCTCGGCGACGATCAAGCCGGCGGCGATGCCGATGACGACCATCGGCCGCCAAATCTGCCAGTTGCCCAGGTGGTTGTGGAAAAACGCCGTTAAATAGGCGATGACGGCCACTTTCATAAACTCCGAGGGCTGAATCGTCCCGAAGCCGAGCGAGAGCCAGCGCTTGCTGTCGCTGCCCGCGGGCGAGATGCCGATGACCAGCACGAGTGCGAGCAGCAACAGCACGCTCACGTAGGCGAAGGGACTCAGTTTGACGATTGTTTTGGGCTTGAGGCGCGACACCACCCCCACGATGACCAGGCCGAGACACAGGTTGAAAAGTTGCTCCGGCCAACTTTCCGGCTGACTCGCCGCCACCCCGAGGACGCCCAACATGCCGAGGGTGAGCTGGACGAAAACTAGCGGTAAGTCCATGTGTCCTCCGCCCCGGTTTCTAAACCGTTCGTTTCCGCAGGCGCAACCCCCGGAGACGCGACCCGCAAAGTTTCGACCACGTGCCGAAACACGGCGGCGCGCTCGCGGTAGTCCGCGAACTGGTCGAAGGACGCGCCCAAAGGAGCTAGCAGCACCGTGCCCTGACCGCCGTGGTTTGAGCGTAAAACCTCGAGCCCCCGCGAGCAAGCGCACCTCAGAGCTGTTTCGCCGTCCGTTTCAGCGCAGACCGCCGTGGCCGTCACCCCGTCAAAAAACGTTGCAAACCTGCGCCCCGCCTCGCCCACGCCCACGACGAGCTTCACTTTTTGCCGCACGAGCGGGCGCAACTCGGCTAAGTCCGCGCCCTTGTCGACGCCGCCGACTATCCAGACGACGGGCTCCGGCGTCGCCTCCAGGGCCGCCCGTACCGCGAGCGTACGCGTGGCGATGGAGTCCTCGACGAAGTGAACATCGCCTATTTTGCCCGCGGGGGCGTAACGGCCGGGAACGCCGCGGAAGTTTTTGAGACCCGCGGCGACGCCCTCACGACTTACCCCCAGTTCGTGCGCCGCCAAAGCCGCCGCGAGCGCGTTGCCCCACTGGTGGCGGCCTTGCAGGGCGAGGTCGGCGGTCTCGAGCAACTTCTCGCCGTGCAAATGAAGCGTGTTTTCCTTGAGAAATGCCGCGGCGGTGTCAGTAAGCGAAAAACCTTGCGTGCGCGCCGCACTCCGCGCGGCCCACTCTTTTAACAGGGGGTCGTCCGCGTTGTAAACCAGCAGGTCGGCTGAGGTCTGGTTGCGGGTAACCGCGCGTTTGGCCTCGTGGTACGCCGCCACGCTGCCGTGCCGGTCTAAATGGTCGACGCCTAAGTTGAGAACCACGGCGACGCGCGGTTTGAGCGTTGGGCAGCGCTCGAGCTGGAACGACGACAATTCGGTCACGAGCGTGCGGCCCGGCGCGGCGACTGCGGCCAGGGCCGGGTCGATGTTGCCCCCCGCCACGGCGTCCAGGCCCGCCCCTTGCAACACGTCGGCGAGGAGGCGCGTCACCGAAGTCTTGCCCGCCGTTCCGGTAATCCCAACGATGGGCGCTTTGAGCGTGCGGTAAACCCACTCGACCTCGCCGATAGTCTCGAGGCCCCGTTCACGGAGCGCCACCAAATCTGCATGGTTGTAAGGCACGCCCGGCGCGGCGATACAAACGTCGACGTTTTCAGTCAAAGGGTCTCGCGTGACCTCACCGCCCAGCTTCTCGACCTCAATTTTATCGGTTGCGGACAAGCGGTTGTCGAAGGCGACGACGCTTTGGCCTTGCCGCGCCAGCAACTTGGTCGCGGCCAGGCCGCTCCGGCCGAGACCGTAGACGAGCACCCTCGAGCCGTCTTTCACGCCGTCCCCCCCCGCAGGCCCCAGGCGAGGGCGACGCAGGCCGCGGTGACGAGCCAAAAGCGCATAACGACCTGCCCTTCCGACCAGCCGCTGAGTTCGAAGTGGTGGTGGAGCGGGCTCATCTTGAAAAAGCGTTTGCCGCCGGTAGCGCTAAAATAAACGACTTGAATCATCACGGACAGCACCTCTAAGACGGGCACGAGGGCCAACAGCGGAAGATACCACACCCACCCCGCCAGGATGGCCGTGCCGGCCAGCGCCGCGCCCAAGGCTTCCGAGCCGACGCCGCCCATAAACACCCGCGCGGGCTGGCTGTTGTACCACAGAAACCCGAGCAGCGACCCGACGAGCGTTGCTACAAAAGGCACGCCCAAAAACGGCAACAGCATGATGGCGACCATGCCCGCGGCGAGCCCGTCGAGCCCGTCCGAGAAGTTGACCGCGTTGATAGAGCCCATAATGACGAAGGTGAAGCCGAGCACGTCGAGCAGGTCGGGGCCGAACAGCGCGCGGCCCGCTTGGACCGCGTAAACGGAAAAAAGCAGCGCCACCAGGGCTTGCCCGGCGAGCCGGTAACGCGCCAACAGCCCGGTCGAGGCGTCCTCGCCCGCGGCAACTTGCCGCTTGCGCCGCAGGGCGAGCAGGTCGTCGTAAAGCCCTAACAAACCGGCCGCCAGGGTGAGCAGCACGAGCGCCAGACCGTCGGTGGTTTTGAGGTCGGTGAGGAGCCACACGAAAAGCGCCGCCAACAAAAACGCCACGCCGCCCATCGTCGGCGTGCCCTCTTTGACGAGGTGGCTGCTCGGCCCGTCGCGGCGGACGCTTTTGCCGAGTTTAAAGCGACCCGCGAGCTGCACGAACACGCCGACGAGCAGCAGCGACACCAGCGCGCTCAACACCAGGGTCACGCCGGGACCTGCTGTTGCGGCACTAGTTTGTGCAACGCTTCGACCACGCGCTCAAACTTCATTCCCCGGGACGCCTTGACGAGCAGCGTGCCGGTAAGCGGCAACGCCGCCAGCACCGGTAGCGCCTCGCCGAACGAGGCGAACACTTCAACCTGCGGGTTGCCCGCGGCGAGCGCCGCGGCTGCCGGGCCGATGGCGACGACGCGGTCCAGGCCGAGGGTTTGCCGGCCCAACTCTTCGTGCAAAGCGCGCGAGTCCTCGCCCAGCTCGAGCATGTCGCCCAAAATCGCCGTGTGCGGCCGCGGCGCGGCGCGCAACACGGCCAGAGCTTCGGCCGCCGAGGCCGGGTTGCTGTTGTAGCTGTCGTCGAGCAGGAGCGCCCCGCCGACCTCGACGGGGGCCAGGCGGCCGGGCTCGAGCCGCACTTTTTCGAGCCGTGCGGCGGCTTCTTGCAAATCGACCCCCAGCGCCTCGGCGACGACGAGCGCCGCGACCGCGTTGCGCGCCACGGCCTCGCCGGGATAGGTCAGCTTGAGCGTGACGCCGCGATACTCGACGCTCTGGCCGGTTGGGCTCGACGCCACGACGCGCCCGGTGCGGTCACCGGGCTCGGGCTCTACACCGTAAGTCGTCACGCTTTCTCTTAAAGCGCCGCTCAGAAAAGCGGCCGCCTGGACGCTGGCGAAGCGGTGCCTAGCGGCGCTGAGGAGTCGGCTTTTTTCGCTGGCTATCGTCTCGAGCGTGCCCAAACCTTTCAAGTGGCTCGCCGCGACGGCCGTCAGCAGACCGTGGGTGGGCCTGACCACCTCGACGAGCTGCGCCATCTCGCCGGCGTGGTCGATGCCCATTTCCAAAACGAGGGGCGTCGCGCTTTGCCCAGCCGCGCTGACCTCGTACGTCAAACACGTGTTGAACAGGGTCGTGGCGAGCGCCAGGGGCGTGTTGAAGTTGCCCGGGCTGCTCGGCGCGCCTAAAGCCGCGGCGAGGAAACTCTTCGTCGTCGTCTTCCCGACCGAGCCGGTGATGCCGACGACCGGGCCGGTCAGCCAGGCTCGAGCCCAGCGGCCGAGGGTAAGAAGGGCCGCGGCCGGGTCGGGTACCTGGAGCCCGCGTTCGTGAGTCCGGTCCGACACGACGAAAACCGCGCCCCGGGCGAGCGCGTCGTCGGCAAACTCGATGCCGTGAGTGGCCGCGCCCGGCAGGGCGAAGAAGACGTCGCCCGGGCGCACGCGCGAGCTGTTGAAGGCCGCGCCCCGCGCCGCCGGAAAGTCCTTGGGCGGGGCGGCGTTCAGCAGTTCGGCGACGCGGTTTGCGCTCAGCACGGTTTCCTCTCTACTACAAGCCTCATACCCATTCCAGTGTACCCACTAGGGCGTGGTGGCGTAGCTCGTCGGTGCGCCGGGGGTTCGCCACAGCGCGACCGCTTCGCTGGCGATGGCCGCGAACAGGGGCACGGCCACGGTGGTGCTGCTGGCCCCGTCCACGCGCGGCTTTTGAACGGTCGCGACCATGACGAACTGTGGCCGGTCGGCGGGCATCATCCCGGCGAAGGTGAGGGTGTAGTCGCCTTTGACATAGCTGCCCGTGTCCAGGTCGAAGATGTCGGCGGTGCCCGTTTTCCCGGCCAGCGTCACGCCGGGAACGGCCGAGCGGTGGATGCCGCTGTTCTCGGCCGTGTACTGCAATAGCGAGCGCATCGTCATGGCGATTTCGGGCGCGATGACCTGGTGCGTGGGCTCGGCCAGCCCGCCTTCGACGAGGTAGGGGGGAACGTAAAGCCCGTCGTTGGCGAAGATGCTGTAGGCTGCCGCGAGTTGCAGTGCGGTCGTCGAAACACTCTGCCCGATGGTTATCGAGGCTTGGTCCTGCGGCACCCAGGGCGTGTCACGGAGCTGTCCGGTACGGGTGTAGGTCGCACCCAAATCGAGGTCTTGCCCGAAGCCGAAACGTCCCAGCCAGTCGTGCAGTTCGAAGTCTTTGAAACGCTTGGTGAGGTTGAGCATCCCGGCGTTGCTCGAGAACCGCAGGATGTCCCAGGGGGTGAGCTGCGGGTCGTGCGGCACGACGTCCCTAAAGGTTTTGTCGCCTTCGCGCAACGTCATGGGCGTGTCGACAAGCTCGTCCAGGCGCAGCCGGTCGCTCGCCAGCAGCGAGGCGACGACGAACGGTTTCATCACCGAGCCCGGCTCGAACAGCCGCACGAAAGCTTTGTTGACGATGCGGTCACGGTCTCGCACCGCGCCTTGGCTGTTGGGATCGAAGTCGGGGTAGCTCGCGGCGGCCAGGATGCGGCCGCTGCCCGCCTCGAGCATCACCACCGCGCCGTTTTCGGCGCCGAAGGCTTGAACCGTCTCCTGCAGTTTGGCCTGCGCCACCGCCTGCAGGTTGGGGTCGAGGGTGAGGACCACGTCCGCGCCGCGCGCCAGGGTGGCGTCTTGGGTGAGTTCCAAACCTTCCAGCCCGTAACGGCCGTCGTCTTGCAGCGCGCCGCTGAACCCCACAACGTGCGCCGCCAAGGTGCCTTGCGGGTACTCGCGGTGCTCGACCCCGCCTTCGGCAAAAATCGTGCCGTCGCGCGCCACGATGCGGCCGCGCAGCGGCGCTTCTTGCAAACTCTCGGGCCACCGTGGCTGCGCGTTTTGCAGTTTGGCGAAGCCGTAAAACGCTAAAAGCAGCGGGGCCAACAGCACGGCCAGCAACAAGTAGCGCCGCTTCAGCCGCAGCACGCCGGACGGTGCAACGTCGGACTCGCGTGCTGACGTCGGTGTCGATGTCACTTGCGACGCGCGCGCTGCCCGCCTGGACGGGTAGCTTCGCGGCACGGCGGGCCTGCGCCGTGCCGCCTTGCGTACCGACGACCTGCCCAGCGACGACCTGCCCAGCGACGTCTCCGGCTCCACCGGCCTGGCAAAGAACTTGCTCGGGGTTCTCAGCGCCACAGGGTACGCATCTCCAAACCAGTTTGGGCTTGTGCGGGTTCGGGGGCGGCGGTCGGCGCGACCTGCTCGGTGCGTTGCGCGCTCGTGGCCGGAACCATGCCGCGCGCGTAGGCCCAGCGCCGCACGGCAAGCCTGCCGCTGACGCGCGACGCGCTGCTGCGCACGTCGGTCAGCTCGAGCTGCAGCGCCGCCTTGGTTTTGAGCAGCGTGCGCTGCTGTTGGTACAAACCTTGGTTGTACGCGCCCAGCGCCGTCAAACCCAACAGCAACGCGAGGTAGAGCGTGACCACGCGCAGCGTAAACGGGGTCACGCCGCTCCTTTCTCGGCGACGCGCAGCTTGGCGCTACGCGCGCGGGGGTTGCGCTTCAGTTCAGCTTCGGACGCGGTGAGGGGCCGTTTGGTCAGGGCGCTCAGAGTGCCGGACCCCTTTATAAAGTGCTTTACGATGCGGTCTTCCAAAGAGTGGTAGCTCAGCACCACCAGCCGCCCGCCCGCGACCAGGGCGCGCTCGGCTGCGGCAAGGGCGTCTTCCAACGCGCCGAGTTCGTCGTTGACGTAAATTCGCAACGCCTGAAAGGTGCGCCGCGCGGGGTGCTCGCGCCGGTAGCCGCCGGGGTAAGCGTCTTGAAGAATCGTGACGAGGTCTCGAGTCGTGGTGATGGGCTGTGCGTTCCTGGCTTCGACGATGGCCCGCGCCAGGCGGCGGCTGTGACGCTCTTCACCGTACTTGTAAATCAGCGCGGCCAAGTCCTCTTGAGAGTGGGTGTTGACGACATCTGCGGCCGATTCGCCCGCGTCACTCATCCGCATGTCGAGCGGGCCGTCCTGGCGAAACGCAAACCCGCGCTCGCCCTCGTCGAGCTGCATCGAGGACACGCCTAAGTCGAACAGTACCCCGGCGACGGGCGCGACCTCGGCTTCGGCGGCGAATTCGTCTAAAAAGCGAAAGTTTCCGTGGTGGTTGCGCAACTTGGTCATGGCTTGTGGCAACTCCTTTCGCAAGGTGTTCAGGTAAACCGCGGTGTTGGGGTCTTGGTCGATGGCGAGCACGCACACGCCGCGCTCCAGCAGCGCCCGCGTGTGCCCGCCCGCCCCGAAAGTCGCGTCGACGTACCAGTGGTTTTCTTTGAGGGCTAAGCCCTCCAAACACTCGTCCAGCATGACGGGCGAGTGCGGTGCGGCGTTCGGCCCCGAGTTCATCCGACGAGCTCTCTCAAAAGTTCGCTCGCGGGGGGTTGGTTCTGAACTTCCATCAGGTTGCTGAGCCAACGCGCCTCGTTCCAGATTTCCAGCCGGTTGGGCGCGCCCGCAATCACGACGCTGTTGTCGCTGTCGTCGATGCCGGCAAAGGTGCGTAGCGGTTGGGGCAGCGTCACGCGCGAGGCCGAATCGAAAACCGCTTTCGACGCGCCCGAATAAAAAAAGCGCACGAAGCTGCGCGCGTTTCCGTCGGTGAGGGGCAACTTGGAAAGCCGTTCTTCGATGTTGCGCCAAGCGGCCACCGGAAACACGTACAAGCAGCCTTCCATGCCCCGAGTGACGACCATACCGTCGTCCACAAAGTCCCGAAAAGAGGGAGGGATGATGACGCGACCTTTGTCGTCAACCGAATACTGGAATTCGCCGAAGGGCATCTCCCACCTAGCTCCCACTCTTGACAGTTTGCGCGTAGCCGCGTCGGCTGCCTGTTCATGCGTGACTCACGACATCTATGCGCTAAAGTGAGTGTAACACACTTTACCACCGATTCCCACAAGTCCCCACAAAACCTTTAAATTCAGACGTTTTTCGGATTTTTTTCCCACCACTGAGAACTTCAAGGGCAAGGTGGGTTTGTGGCGCAAGAGTTGAAAGTTGAAGATGGAAGCGTTGCTGACGCCGATGTTAGCACAAAAAACGGGCGTAGCTTTTACACTACGCCCGTGCAGGAGGGCTGTAAGCCGGGTTCTGTGACCTCAGTGGTATCATCACTGACTTGTCAGTGATGATACCACTGAGACTTCCAATCATCTATCTAGGACGCTTGTCGCCAAACGCCTCGAGCGGTCGTCTTTGAGATGCCAATGGGCCGGGCCGACCCTCTCTCGTTCGGACCTTGCACCGGGTGGGGTTTACCTAGCCGCTTCTGTTGCCAAAAGCGCTGGTGGTCTCTTACACCACCGTTTCAGCCTTGCCAGGGGGTATCATCCCGTTATAAAAACAACGTTTCGGTTAGGAGAACAACGTTTTTATTGAAAGATGCTACCTCTCTGGCGGTCTACTCTCTGTTGCACTTGCCGTCGCCTTACGCGCCCAGCCGTTAGCTGGCACCCTGCCCTGTGGAGCCCGGACTTTCCTGAGGGTTGCCGGTAACCCCGGCAACCCCCCGATTGGCCGCACCTCACTGCGAACACCCAGTATAGCAGATTAGGGGTTTGGCCGAAACGTAACGGCAACAAAAAAGCGGGTCTCTTAAGAGACCCGCTCGAGACTTTCAAGTTTACTGCGCCGTGTAGTCCGTTACGCTCAGTTCGCCCGAGACGATTTGCTCCTTGACCGCGTCGACGCTGTCGAGGACGCCTTGAGGCAAGAGGGCTTCGTTGTACTCGTCGAGCGCGTAGGCGACGCCGTCGTTGGACAGGTCGAGCGTCTTGAAGCCGCCCTCGAAGGTGCCGTCCACGACGTTCATAATCTCGTCGTAGGCTGCCACGTCGACACGTTTGACCATGCTGGTGAGGCCGTGGTTGAGGGTGCTGGGGTCGCCGTCGGTGTCGCCGAGATAGTTCTGGTTCGAGTCCACGCCGATGAAAAACAGCGGCTGCGCGTCGTCGCCGCACGCGCTTTCATAGGCCGCGCTCTTTTCAACGTCGGCTACGGCCGAGGTGAGCGGCGTTTCGCGCAGGTTGTCACTGGTGTAGCACATCGTCTCGTTGACGAAGTCGATGACGCCGTTGCCCGACGCGCCCGCTGCGGCGTAGATGATGTCCGCGCCCTGCGCCTGCTGGGTGGTGGCGAGTTCTTTGGCCTTGGCCGGGTCGTTCCAGGCGGCCGGCGTGACGCCCACGTAGTTGCTGATGACCGTGCAGTCGGGGCAGGCCGCCATCACGCCTTCTTCGTAGCCGAGGTTGAACTTGTGGATGAGGGGAATGTCCATGCCGCCGACAAAACCGACCACGCCGGTTTGCGACAGGCTGCCCGCTAAGTAGCCGACGAGGTAGCTGCCCTCGTGCTCGGCGAAGCCGATGTAGAGTTCGTTGGCGTTGGGGCTGTCCACGCCGCCGTCTAGGTTGACAAAAAAGGTGTCCGGGAACTCGCTCGAGAGGTTGTGCACCGCGTCCGACTGCGAAAAACCGGGGGCGACGATGAGGTCCGCGCCCGCCGAGGCCATTTGCCGCAAGCCCTGGGCGGACGTTTCGGGCGTGCCTTCGAACTCGATGGTTTCGACGTCGTAGTTGTTGTTGAGTTCGTCGACGGCTTTGGAAAAGCCGTTCCAGGTGCCCTCGTTGAACGACTTGTCGAACTTACCGCCCGCGTCGAAGTTGAGGCCCATGACGTAGTCCTGAGCGAAGGTCAAACCGAAGGTGAGGGCGCATAGTAGCAGGACGAGTTTTCGCATTTTTCCTCCTTGGAGTTGTGCATGTGGCAAAATTGCCTGGAAAAAGTGTATCACGCCGCCCCACCTTAAGAGGTTCGGCGAGGCGAGCCTGAAGGAACGGTGAACGGATAGTGGGTAGGGGAGTGGGGGAGAGAGGCAGTAAAAACAAAAAAGGTTTTAACCCCGACTTCCTTACTCCCCAACACCCCTACTCCTCACCTGTCCGTCTTCTCAACATTTGTAAAACCAGTTCAGCCACGCTCGGTATAATCCCTCTGTGACCGACCCCGCCAAAACCGACCCTGTTCAAACCGTCAACGACCTCCGCCAGCGCCTGCGCGAAGCGAACTACAAGTATCACGTCGAGAGTGCGCCGACCATTTCCGACGAAGAGTACGACGCGTTGCTGAACCGTTTGAAAACCTTGGAAGCTCAACACCCCGACCTGCTCACGCCGGACTCGCCCAGCCAGCAGGTCGGGGCTGCGCCGCAGTCGAGCTTTCGCAGCATTCAACATCCTACTCAAATGATGTCTTTGGACAACGCCTTCAACGAAGCCGATGTGGAGCGGTTCGAGGCGAGCATTCGGCGCACGCTCGCTTTCGAGGGCGAGTTGGAGTATTTGGCCGAACTGAAAATCGACGGCTTGTCCGTCAACCTCTATTATGAGAACGGCACCCTCGTTTGGGCGGCGACGCGCGGCAACGGCCGCAGCGGGGAAGAGGTGACGTTTAATTTGTGGGGCGTCGCGGGCATTCCCAAACGGCTCGAGGCCCCGGCAGCGAGTCTGGAGGTGCGCGGCGAAGTTTACCTGTCCCGTAGCGAGTTCGCGCGCATCAACGCGGAGCGTGAAGAGGCGGGCGAGCCGCCGTTCAAAAACCCGCGCAACGCGGCGGCGGGCACGTTGCGCCAGCTCGATGTTAAAATAACGGCCTCTCGCAACTTGCAAGCTTACTTTTACGGTGTGGGCTCGGCGCGAGACCTGCCGGTCGGCACGCAAGCCGAGTTGTTGGACTGGCTGAACGCGCAGGGCTTCCGCGTCAACCCCAAACGCCGACTCGTAAGGTCGGTCGAAGAAATTGAAGCCCTCCTGCGCGAGTGGCGTGAGCTGCGCCCCACCCTCGACTACGACGCCGACGGTGTGGTGCTCAAGGTGAACAGCCTCCACCTCCAGGACGAACTCGGCGCGACCAGCCGCGCGCCTAGATGGGCGATCGCTTACAAGTTCCCGGCGGAAGAGGTAGCGACGACGCTGTTGGGGATTACCTTGCAGGTCGGCCGCACCGGCAAAATCACGCCGGTCGCCGAACTCGAGCCCCGCCTTTTAGAAGGTACTGAAGTCGCGCGGGCGACGCTCCACAACCCCGGCTTCATCCGCGACCTGGACCTGCGCGTCGGCGACCGGGTGGTGGTTCACAAGTCGGGCGGCATCATCCCCGAAATCACCCAGGTGCTCACCGGGGAGCGGCTAGAAAGCCTCGAGCCCTACGCGTTTCCCACCGACTGCCCGGTTTGTCACGCCCCGCTCGTCGAGGACGGCGCGAACCTCCGCTGCGTCAACCCGAGCTGTCCGGCCCAGCGCTCGCAGCGCATCAGCTACTACGCCTCACGCACCGCGCTCGACATCGAAGGATTGGCGGGCAAAACGGTCGAGCGGCTCATCGAGGCGGGTTTGGTGACGAACATCGCCGACCTCTATACTTTGCGAAAAGAAGATTTGCTTGGACTCGAGGGCTTCGCGGAAGTTTCGGCAGAAAATTTGCTGACCGAAATAGAACGCTCGAAAACACCTTCGCTGACGCGCTTTTTGGTCGGTCTCGGTTTGCCCCACGTCGGGCAGCGCACGGCGGCCATATTGGCTCGAGCGTTCGGCTCGGTCGAGGCGCTACAGGATGCGACGGTCGAAGAACTCGCCGCCCTCCACGACATCGGTAAGGCGACCGCGGAAGCCGTTCACGACGCGCTGCACCAGGCGGACATGGTCGCGCTGCTGGCGGCGTTGCGCGAGCGGGGCGTCCGTCCGCAAGCAGCCGGTCAGCCCGTCGCCAAAACGCTGCAGGGCAAAACGTTCGTCCTCACCGGCACGCTGCAAGAACCGCGCGCGGTCGTCCAGGCGCGGCTCGAGGCTTTAGGAGCCCGCGTCGCCAGCTCGGTCAGCAAAAAGACCGACTACCTCGTCGCCGGGGAAAACGCCGGGTCGAAGCTGGACAAGGCGGAAGCGCTGAGCGTTAAAGTTATCGACGAAACGGAGTTAAAACAGCTTTTAGAAATTTAAGTCGAAACAGAAAATTCACGAACGGTCATATTGTGAATTATATTACTTACTGATTCTAACAAGTTGTTCAGTTTCAAGAGAAGACTTTATGTTCAGGACAACGCTTAGGGTGTTTTCTGCAAAGTAGTCGACACCCCTTGAAAGACGGAAAATCAGGTGGAGTCATAGCCATTCTTCAAACTCGAGGGAGAACCGAACAGCCTCCTCGACTTCCCGCATTCGCTCCCCGGACAAAGTCGTAATAAGGGGTCCCAGGTTGGTTTTCGGTACGGTTTGCAGGCTGTGCAAATCAACTGCACACTCGTTCATAAGACCGTCGTCCTCGTCGAGCAAGACTTCCGAAGGCACGTCACGAACGGTCGAGGTGATGGGTGCCACGGTGACAGCGTTCAAGACGCCGATGCTGCTGTTGCGGGTGAGAACCAGCACGGGACGGCGCTTGTCGGGAGCTTTGAAGGTGTACCACCTGACCTCGCCACGTTTCACTCCTCAGCCCAGACCTGCTCACCGAGCCAGGGGTCGAGTTCGTCTTGCGTCTGCGGTTGCGCTCGGTAGCCCGCTGCGTCTCGAGCTTCCAACTCGCTTATCGCCTCGCTACTTAAGCGGCGGGGCATCTTCTCGCGTACCAAATCCTCGAGCTGTTGCGAGACGCTACCTGCCCCTTTAGCGCGGCGAATGCCGAGGTACTCGAGCACCTCCGAGGCTATATAGACAGTTGTGCGTTTTTTGTCACTCATGGTTGCCATAATTCACTTTAACATATTTATGTCATGACGTTTTTACATTATTGTTAGTTTTTGTCTACTCAAAGCACAGGCGTGAGGTTTATCTCCTCACGCCTGACGAGTTGCTTGCTTTTTGAAACAAGTGATTTTACAAAAACTTACGCCGCTACCGACCCCGACCGCCCGTGGCAGTGTTTATACTTCTTGCCGCTGCCACACGGGCAGGGGTCGTTGCGGCCCACTTTTTCCTCGGTTTGGATGGGCTTGGTCGGTCCGGTTGCGCCCTGGTTGGACGGTTGGTCAGTCAGGTAAGAAACGTTCTGCGGACGCTGCGGGCGGCGCTCCAAAGGTTGCTCGGTTTGCACCTGCACGCGGAACAGCAACTTGGCGACGTTCAGTTTGATGTTCTGCTTCATCTCCTCGAACAAGTTGAACGCCTCGAAGGCGTATTCCTGCAGCGGGTTGCGCTGGCCGTAACCGCGCAGACCGATGCCCTGGCGCATCACGTCCATGTTGTGAAGCTGCTCTTTCCAGTGCTGGTCCACGACCTGCAGCACGATAAAGCGCTCCAACTCGCGCATCAGTTCGCTTTTGAGTTCTTCCTCGCGCAGCGCGTAGGCTTTTTCCATCTCGGGGATAAGGGTTTGAACGGCCTCGTCGGGTTCCTGGCCGCGCAAGCTTTCGAAGTCGAAACTTTCCAGCAACGGCACCGCGTCCAGAACGGCGGTGCGGAGCGCGTTGATGTCCTGTTCTTCGGGCTCGAGTTCGGGGTTGAGGTAGTTCTGCACCTGCGCGTCGAGGTAGTCCGCAATCATGTCCTGCACGTCCTCGCGAATGTCGTTGCCGAGCAGGATGTCGCGGCGCTGCGCGTAGATGACCTCGCGCTGCTTGCTCATCACGTTGTCGAATTCCAAGAGCTGTTTGCGGATGCCGAAGTTGCGGTCTTCGACGCGCTTTTGCGCCCGCTCGATGGCGCCCGTCACCATCTTCGCCTCGATGGGCTGCTCGTCGTCCATGCCGAGCCGGTCCATCATGCCGAGCACGCGCTCGTTGGCGAACAGGCGCATGAGGTCGTCCTCGAACGAGACGTAAAAGCGGCTCGAGCCGGGGTCACCCTGCCGACCGGCGCGGCCGCGGAGCTGGTTGTCGATGCGCCGCGACTCGTGGCGCTCGGTGCCGATGATGTGGAGCCCGCCGAGTTCGACCACTTTTTCATGGTCGGCCTCGGCCTCGTCGCGGATGTTTTCCAGCTTCGGCGTGATGTCGGGGGGGAGGCCCTCGAGCTTTGCGGCCAGCTCCCGCGCCTCCTCCGGCTTGTTGAGCATAATCGCCTTGATGTACAGCTCCACGTCGGTGTCGTACTTGTCGAAACCCTCGCGCTCGAGCATTTGCCGCGCCAGCGCCTCGGGGTTGCCGCCTAAAACGATGTCGGTGCCGCGCCCGGCCATGTTCGTGCTGATGGTGACAGCAGAGCTGCGCCCGGCCTGCGCTACGATGTCGGCTTCTTTGAGGTGGTACTTCGCGTTCAAGACCTCGTGTTTGATACCTTTGCGCTTCAGCATCGAACTGAGGTGTTCGCTCGCCTCGATGGTCACCGTGCCGACGAGAATCGGCTGGCCGGTTTTGTGAACCTCTTCGATTTCCGCGACCACCGCGTTGTACTTGCCCTGAATCGTGCGAAACACGATGTCGTCGTTGTCGGCGCGCACCACGGGCTTGTTCGTCGGGATGACGAGCACGTCCGAGCTATAGATTTCCTGAAACTCTTTTTCCTCGGTCTTGGCCGTCCCGGTCATGCCGGCGATTTTGTCGTAGAGCTTGAAGAAGTTCTGGTAGGTAATCGTCGCCAGCGTCTGGTTCTCACGCTCGATTTTGACGCCTTCTTTGGCTTCGATGGCCTGGTGCAAACCCTCGCCGAAGCGGCGGCCCGGCATCAGTCGGCCGGTAAACTCGTCGACGATGACGATTTGCCCGGCGTCGTTTTTCACGTACTGCTTGTCGAGCCGGTAGTGCTCTTTGGCGCGCAACGCTTGCCGGAGCATGTGGCCCATCTCCATGTTTTTAGCGCTGAAGATGTCCTCGAGGCCGAGCATCTTCTCGGCCTTTTCGATGCCCTGCTCGGTGAGGTGGATGTCTTTACTTTTATCGTCGCCGGTATAGTCGCCGGTCGGCGGTTTTTCCTCGCCCTCGCCGGGCTCGCCGCGCTCTAAATTCTGGACGAGTTTCGCCATCGTGTAGTAGGTGTCGGTGGCGGCCTCGGCCGGACCCGAGATGATCAGCGGGGTGCGCGCCTCGTCGATGAGGATGGAGTCCACCTCGTCGATAATTGCGTAGTGGAGCGGCGTTTCTTTACGCAGCACGAGCTGTTCGGGCCGAAAGGCCATGTTGTCGCGCAGGTAGTCGAAACCGAGTTCCGAGTTGGTGATGTAAGTAATGTCCGCGCCGTAGGCCGCCCGCCGCGCCGCGCCGTCATGGTCGTGTTTGATGTACGAAGCGGTGAGGCCCAAACCACGGTAAATCGGCCCCATCCACTCGGCCCCGGTTTGCACGAGGTATTCGTTGGTGGTGACGAGGTGCGTGCCCTTGCCGGGGAGCGCGTTGAGGGCCAGCGCCAGCGTGGCGACGAAGGTTTTGCCCTCGCCGGTGCGCATTTCGGCAATTCGGCCGTGGTGCAGGGCGGCGGCCCCTATCATCTGCACGTCGTAGTGGCGCATTCCTAAGTTGCGCATCATTGACTCTCGCGTCAGCGCGAAGACCTCGGGCATGAGGTCGTCTAAGCTTTCGCCGCCTTCCAAGTGCCGTTTGCGCAACGTGTCGTAATACTCGGCGAGGTTGGGGATTTCCTTCATCTTGTCGCCCAGTGCGGCGACCGCTCCGACCACGCCGCGTTCCAACTTCTTGACTTCCCGGTCGTTGTTGTCGAAGAGTTTGTTGACAAATCCGAACATGGAGAACCTTTCTCGTTTTAACCCACGCTGGGGAGACACTGTAAGCCTTGCCTCCCGGTTCACAACACACCAGTTTAGCACGCCCTCACAACTCTTCCGTTAGGAAATCGACGCGCACTTTTCATCTTCTATGGTATAAGAAGCCTAGTGCTACAAACTATGTATCGCAGCTTGCCGTACGACAGGGCGCGGCCTGAGAGAATCACCTAGAAAGGCAGGGCACTATGGCAAACACGAAAGTTGCAGTTATCTACTACAGCGCCACCGGCACGACCTACCAGCTGGCGAAAGCCATCGAGAAAGCCGCACAGGACAAAGGGGCCGAGGTGCGGTTTCGCAAGGTGCGCGAACTCGCGCCGGAAGAGGCGATTGCTTCCAACGAGGGTTGGTCGCAGCACCGCCTCGAGACCCAAGACGTACCCGAGGCGAGTCTGGACGACCTCGAGTGGGCCGACGCCATCATCCTTGGCTCGCCGACGCGCTACGGACTACCCGCGGCGCAGCTCAAGCAGTTCATCGACACCACCGGGCCGCTCTGGGGTGCGGGCAAGCTCGGCAACAAAATCGTCTCCTCGTTCACCACCGCCGCGACCGCCCACGGCGGCCAGGAAACGACGCTGGTTGCGCTCAACAACACCTTTTATCACTGGGGCTCGATTATCGTCGCGCCGGGCTACCTGGACCCCATCCAGTTCCAGGCGGGCAACCCTTACGGCACGAGCTTCACGAGTCAGAACGGCGAACTCGACCCGGACGAGACCGCCCTCAAGGCCGCCAAGTTTCAGGCCGAGCGCGTCGTGCAGATTGCCACCGCCCTTAAAGAAGGCATGTTGCAAACTGCCTAAAGCTACTTTGTAAGTGTTCGAGCCGAGAGAAATCTCGGCTTTTCTTTGCTGGCTCGAGGCTGGCTTCGTAGATTTTTGAACCGAATGCCCGACACGGTCTTGGGAGAACGTAACGCTTCCCTCGAGGCTCGGGAAAGATTCCTTCAATTCGGTTTATAATGCCGTCAAACAAAGAGTCAGGGAGGTCGTAAGTCGTTTGAGGTCGGTTCAAAACATTCATCTCACCGGAGGTCGTTTATGAAGAAATACGTCGTCGCTCTTGTCGCTTTGCTGATAGTCGCTTTTGCCGCCGCGCAGTCGGGCTCGCTCACGATTGAGAGCTGGCGCAACGACGACCTGAAAATCTGGCGCGACACCATTATCCCGGCCTTTAACGAAAAGTATCCCGACATTCAAGTGACCTTCGCGCCGAGCGCCCCGGCCGAGTACAACGCGGTACTGGCGTCCAAGCTCGAGGCGGGCACCGCGGGCGACCTCATCACCTGCCGCCCCTTCGACAACTCGCTCGCTCTGTTTCAAGAGGGTCACCTCGCCTCGCTGAACGGTTTACCCGGTTTAGACAACTTTTCCGACGTTGCCAAGAGCGCCTGGATTACCGACGACGGCAGTGACGTATTTTGCGTGCCGATGGCCTCGGTCATTCACGGGTTTATCTACAACAAGGACGTCTTCGACGAACTCGGCCTGAGCGAGCCCCAGACCTACGAAGAATTCATGGCGCTGCTCGAGACCATTCAAGAAGACGGCAACTACACGCCGCTGGTGATGGGCACCGCCGACCAGTGGGAAGCCGCCACGGTGGGTTACCAGAACATCGGCCCCAACTACTGGCAGGGCGAAGAAGGTCGGCAAGAACTCCTCGACGGGACGGTCGGCTACAACGAGGACGGCTTTTTGCAAGCGTTCGAGGCGTTGGCCGAGTGGCAGCCTTACTTAGAGGACGGCTACCAGGCTGTCTCTTACCCCGACGCGCAAAACCTGTTCACGCTCGGCCAGGGTGCGATTTATCCGGCCGGCTCCTGGGAAATCAGCGGCTTCAACGACCAGGCGACCTTTGAGATGGGCGCGTTCAAACCCCCGCCCGTGGCCGGTCAGGACACTTGCTACATCAGCGACCACACCGACATCGCGATGGGCGTGAACGCCGACAGCCCCAACCAAGAGGCGGCGCTGGTGTTTTTGGAGTGGCTCACCACGCCGGAGTTCGCCGAACTCTACTCGAACGCTCTGCCCGGCTTTTTCTCGCTCTCCAACCACGAAGTGACGCTGCAAGACCCGCTGGCGCAGGAGTTCGTCAGCTGGCGCGGCGAGTGCGAGTCCACCATTCGCTCGTCGTACCAGATTCTCTCGCGCGGCGAGCCCAACAACGAAAACGACCTCTGGAACGCCTCGGCGCAAATCTTGAACACTACGCAAACGCCCCAAGAAGCCGCCGACCAAGTCCAGCAGGGCTTGGCGAGCTGGTACGAACCGCAGCAAAACCGCTAAAAAGACGAGTTTGCAGGGACGGTTTGTACCGTCCCTGCTCTCGCTTGGCCGCTCAACCTGAAAGCAGACTCCATGACCCCAGGCAAGCGCTTTCCCACCCATATTTTGGTTTTCTTAGCCCCCGCTTTCATCGTTTACATGGTCTTTATGATTTATCCACTCGCCGACTCGTTGCGGCTCAGCTTGTTCGCGCCCGGCGGGGCGGGGGAGAACGTCTTTGTCGGCTTTCAAAATTACGTCAAGCTCGTCACCGACGCGAACCTCGCGCCGCGGCTGTGGAGCGCGATCCGCAACAATTTCGTTTTCTTTGCAATTCACATGGCGTTTCAAAATCCCATCGGCTTGCTGTTGGCGGCGCTGCTGAGCGGGGCCGTGCGGGGTAGCAGCGTTTACCGCACACTGTTGTTTATGCCGACGGTGCTGTCCGTGGTGCTGGTCGGCTTTATTTGGCGGCTGATCCTGAGCCCGATTTGGGGCATTTCCAAGGACGTGCTCGAGGCTGTCGGCTTGGAAAATTTCAACAAACCGTGGCTGGGTCTCGAGTCCACCGCCCTGTTCACCCTCGGGCTGGTGTCGGTGTGGCAGTACGTGGGGATTCCGATGCTGCTCTTCTTGGCCGCGCTCGTCGCCATTCCCGACACGCTTTTAGAAGCCGCCCGCATCGACGGCGCGACCGCCTGGGACGTGTTCTGGCGCATCAAGTTTCCGCTCATCCTGCCGACGGTGGGCGTCGTCGCGGTGCTGACCTTTGTGGGCAACTTCAACGCCTTCGACCTCATCTACGCGTCGCAGGGCGCGCTGGCCGGGCCGAACTTTGCGACCGACATTTTGGGCACGTTTTTCTTTCGCACCTTTTTCGGCTTTCAGCTCGCGCCGGGCAACCCGACGATGGGCGCGACGGTTGCCGGAGTGATGTTTTTGATTATTTTGGCGGGCGTGCTGCTGTACCTGTTTGGTTGGCAGCGGCGTTTGCAGAGAATCGAGCTTTAGGTGGCGGTTTCGACTCGAGATGTTAGAAGAGCGGGGGGCTGGGCTCGAGCCTGGCAAACCCTCGGCGCTCACGCGGTACTGCTCGTTTGCACCGCCGTCGCGGTCGCGCCTATTTTTCTCATCCTGGTCAACTCGGTCAAGAGTCGGCAAGCGATTTTCAAAACGCCCTTCGCCCTGCCGACGCTTTCCACTTGGGACTTAGTCGGCTACCGGACGGTATTGGGCGGCGCGAACTTCGAGCTGTACTTTTTCAACAGCCTGTTCGTCACCCTGGTGTCGCTGGCGTTCATTTTGCTGTTCAGTTCGATGGCGGCATTCGCCCTGGCCGAGTATCGTTTCTTCGGCAACGCCTTTTTGGGGCTTTTTTTCGCCCTCGGCATCATGATTCCGATTCGTTTAGGGACGGTTTCTATTTTGAGGCTGATGAAGACGCTCTCGCTCATCGACACGCTCTGGGCGCTGGTCTGCGTTTACGTGGCGGCGGGGATTCCGCTGGCGGTCTTTATCCTCACGCAGTTTATGGGGCAGGTGCCGGGGGCGCTGAAAGAGGCGGCCCGAATAGACGGGGCGAGCGAGTACCGGATTTATCTCCTTGTGCTGCCGCTGGTGCGCCCGGCGCTCGGCACGGTGGCGGTGTTCAACATGATTCCCATTTGGAACGACCTGTGGTTCCCGCTCATCTTGGCGTCGTCGGAGAAGTCGAAAACGGTCATCCTGGGCGCGCAGACCTTTTTGGGTCAGTACGTCAACGATTGGAACGCGGTGTTGGCGTCGTTGACCTTGGCGATGATTCCGATTATCGTGCTCTACGTCATCTTTTCGCGACAGCTCATCCGGGGTTTGACTTCGGGCGCGGTGAAGTAACCGGGCGGCGGGGGCTGGTGGCGTACGCTGCCGACCTCGAGCCGCAAGCGTTTGACTGCGCAACGCGACCCCTGGGCATGGGGGGGCGAGCGGCCCTGTCTCCTATTTCTACGTCTGCATCTATTACGCCTACTGTCTACAGGGTAAATTTGCTCTCGAGACTTTATCCGAGTGGAATGAGTACGGATGAACCCGTCAAGCATCCAGCAAATTCACTATGGATTAGCTCAAACGCTCGCCATCGCCCGGTGCTCGGCCGTTTTCTCGAGCCCTCGCAAAGACGCCAAGTCGATGATGCTGAAAACAACTTTTGAGAAAAAGGGCAGCACGACGAAAAGCAGCGTGTCCGTCGTCTGGTCGATGACGCCCAGACCGGACGGCCCCAGCAGCCACACCGTCGGGTAGCCGAACCACAGCACGGTCAAATAAAGGGCGAGCCGGTTATAAATTCTCGACAAGCGTTCGCCGTGGGCGGCGGCGATGTTTCGTAGCGGCCCCCAGATGCCCCACAGCACGACGACGAGTGCCACGCAGCCGAGCGCGTACCAGGTGAGGCGCACTTCGGGTCTGCCGGACAGGTCCGCGACCAAGCCGCAAAGAATCATGACGATGTCCGCGCCGACTAAACCCGCCAACAGAGAAACCTGGCGCTTGTCTTTCGGGACATAAAACATCGCGGTCAGGCCGAGAGCGAGCAAAATGAGCGGCGTCGTCACGACCCAATCGATGTAGCGCGCAAAGTAGGTCGTCTGGCCTGCAACCTCGACCTGGCCCTGGCCTAGAGCCATTGCTGTGTAAGCCAGTCCCGACCAGACGGGGATGAACATGGCGATAAGATACTCGTACTGAGGCACGCCGCGCGGGTCGCGGCTCCAGGCCCAAAACAGCAGGACACCTGCCGCCATACCCGCCACATAAAGCCAGGTGAAGATTTCTTGGAGGTCCATACTTTCTCCTTTTTTTGCTCGTTCTCAATGGTCTGTGCAGGCGCACAGCAAAGTATTTGAGGGCGACTACTTGCACAGTGCTGCCGCTTCAACAAAAGTTTGAGTTAGTGCCTGCGCTTCCTGGCTGAAGCCACCCCGGACTTTTTTGCAATGCTGTTGCCGACCGGTCCCGAACCGGGTCCCTTATTCTATAAATACGAGTCAAAACTGTTTAGAAGGTTGCACTACACAGGCTGAAATTGGGAACGTGAGCAGGTGTAAAGTTTTTCTGCGCACGCGTCTGTGGACACGTTAGACTCTTAAAGAAGTGGAACCGTCTTCGACTCGATTACCAGTCCAGCTTAGCGAGGTTTCCGTGGAACGCAAGTTTGTCGTTGAACTGCAATCTCCTCTGTTCGAGCCGCACCTTTCCCGGGTGGCGTCGGAAGTGGCAAGCAGGTTGACCCTTTCCGAGGGTAAGCTCGGTAAGCTGTTGAGCCGGGGCACGGGGCCGCTGACGAAGCTGGTGGATGAACCCGTTGCTGAAAAAGTAGCCCGCACCATCCGCGCCGCGGGTGCCGACGCGGTCGTTGTTGCAGAAGCCGCGACGCAGCGCCTCGAGGCGCCGACCGACAGGCCAGCCACCGAACCCGCCGTCTCGAATCTCCCTCTTCCGTCCTCGCCTGCGCCGGAATACGCGCCCTCGGTGGAAGGTGAACCACCCGAAAAAGCCGTGACGACCCACAAGGACAACGCCCCTCAAGTTAAAAGCAACGCGTGGTTGCTTCCGGTCGCCCTGCTCACGGTCGTGGTGCTCGCGGTCGTCTACGGGGTGTGGCTGCGCTGAACGCGCGGTACTCGTTCGAGACCTTCAAGCCATGCGGTTTTCGAACCGGGTGAGCGACACGCGTTCGTGACGCAAAGGGACATTCACAAAAAAACCCGCCTCTGAGGCGGGCTTTTTTGTTGGTGGGTTGGCTCAGGCTTCCGTTTTTTCGGCTTCTTCAGCGGCGGCCTCGTTGGTGGCCGTCGAGGCGGCATTTTTTTGCACCGTTTCGGCGGCCACCACGTCGTCTTCTTTATTGTCCTCGTCGTCCGCATCACTGCTTTGGCCGGCGGCGGTATTGGCCTCCGTCGTCGCGGGGGCCGGGCGCTTGCCCTCACGGAAAGCTGCGGTGAGGAGCGCGGCGGCTTCGGCGGCGTCGATGGCGTTCTCCGGGTCGACCTCGTCCTCGTCCGCCTGTTGGACGGGTGCGGCTTGAGCTTGAGCGTCGGTTTCAGCTTGCAGCTCCGAAGGGGCGGGCGTGACGGTCGAGTCAGCGGCCTGCGTGTCGGTTGTAGTTTTAGTCGCGCTCGAGTCGGAGTCGGTCGTGTCGCTATTCGCAGCAGCCGCTTCGCGCTCGGCGGCACCCGCGCCGCCCTGGTCTGCCGAACCGCCCTGGTCGGCCGAGCCTTCGCCGGACTTTTTGGCGTCGGTCAGCCCGAACTGGGCGAACAGGTCGGCGTAAACGTCACCGAGTTTGGTCGTGGCCTTGGTGTTGGTGTCGCTGGCGGCGTAGCTGTAGTCGTAGTCGATGACTTGACTGCGGCGGCCCCCACGGCGACCCTTGCGGCCCCCGCCACGGCTGGCGGGCGCACCCAGCGTCATGTCGGCGTCGCCTTCACCGGCGGTGAAGGGTAAGAGGCGTTTGCGGGACAGCGAGGCGCGCTGTTCGACCGGGTCGATGTTGAGGATAACGGCGGTAACTTCGTCACCTTTGTTGAAGTGTTCCTCGATGGTCTCAATGTGCTCGTGGGCCAACTCGCTGATGTGGACCAGACCCTCGATACCCTCTTCGATTTCCATAAACACGCCGAAGTCGGTGATGCCGGTAATCGGGCCGGTCACTTCGGTGCCGGGCGGGTAGCGGTCGGGCAGGCTGCTCCAGGGGTCGGGTTGCGTCTGGCGCAGGCCGAGCGAGATGCGCTGCTGCTCGGTGTCGATTTTGAGCACCATCGTCTCGACGTCGTCGCCCTCAGTCAGCACTTCCTTGGGGTGGCGGATGCGCTTGGTCCAGCTCATCTCGGAGACGTGGATGAGGCCTTCCAGACCGGGCTCGATTTCGACGAACGCGCCGAAGGGCGTCAGGTTGGTCACCTTGCCCTCGACCCGTTGACCGATGGAGTAGTTGAGCAGCGCGTTTTCCCAGGGGTCGGGGGCGAGCTTTTTGGCGGACAGGTTGATGCGCTCGCGCTCTAAGTCCATGTCCAGGACTTCGACCTTGAGCTTGTCACCGAGCTTGACGACCTCGCGCGGGTGGTTGAAGCGGCCGTGGGAAAGTTCGCTGCGGTGAACTAAACCGTCGACGCCGCCTAAGTTGACGAACACGCCGAAGTCGGTGATTTCGACGACTTCGCCCTCGATTTGCAAACCTGGCTCGAGCCTGGCAAGCGTTTCTTCTTTGAGACCCGCGACCTCTTCCTCGAGAATGGCGCGGCGCGACACGATGACGCGGTTGCGCTTGCGGTTGAGTTCGATGATCTTGACCTTGAGGCGCTGGCCCACGTAGGGCGCGAGGTCGTTGACGCGGCGAATGTCGACCTGGCTGGCCGGCAAGAACGCGCGCACGCCCAGGTTGGCGACCAACCCGCCGCGCACCTTGTCGACGATTTCGACCTCGACGGGCAAGTTTTTCTCGTGGATGTCTTGCAGCAGGTTCCAGGCACGCTCCTGGTCGGCCCGCTTTTTGGACAGGATGATCGTGTTGTTCGGAATGTCCGAGCGGACGATGTAAACCTGAATCTCGTCGCCGGACTTGAAGTATTTCGCGGCGTCCTTGGCGTTGGTGTCGAACTCGAACAGTTGGTTGTAGGGCAACAACCCTTCGATTTTCGCGCCCACGTCGACGATGATGCCGTCTTGCGCCAGCATGATGACGCTGCCGGTCAAAATCATGCCGCGGTGGACGGGCGGCTTGGCGAGCTGTTCGTCGCTGGCGGCCAGCACGTCTTCCATCGTCATGGTTTCCATCGCACCGGCTTCCGTCGCACCAGCTTCGGGCGAGGTTTCCAGCGCGGGCGCAGCCGTTGCAGGCGTGTCCACCGCTGGGGCGTCCGTCGTCGGGGTTTCTGTCGTCGCGGTTTCCGTCGTGGCTGCGTCCGTCGTTGCGGCGTCCATCGTCGGAGCGTCCGCCGTTTCGGCCCTCACAGCGGTGTCGGGCGTGCTCGAGGCCTCATAGGACGCGGCACTTTGCTCGGGAGTATCTTTCGCCATGTCCTGGGCTTCGCCTTCGGCATCCCGAGCCTCGGCCGTTTGGGTTTCAGCCGCTTGGGTTTCGGCGGTCTGAGTTTCAACTGCGTCGGGTGTACCGGCTTGCGTTTCGTCGTTGAGGCTCGAGTCCCGCTCAGCGTGATCGTTCCGGTGTCTGACCGCGTTGAACGCGGCGGCACCCAGGGCGGCGGCACCCAGGGCGGCCCCTACGGCCGCGACCGCGCCCAGACCCGGCCCTTTGTTTTCTTTCGGTTCGTCGGTGCCTGCTGGCATACCCTCTGCATCCGCACCTGTGTCTGCACGGTCCGAACCCTGAGCTTGTTGCGGCTCGCTTGTCAGCTGGGTGTCGGGCTCGGGGGCGGCGTTTGCGGGTGTCGCGCTGTCCACTAGCTCGCTGGTAGGCGTGTCGGGAAGCGTAGTGGTCTCCGTGTCTGATTCCGTGTTCGACGCTTCTGCCGCCACGTCACCTGCACCCAGCTCGGTCGACGCGTTCGGGGCCTGGTCCAGATGTTGGTTCGGGGCTTGGTCGGCGGCTGGGACAGGGGCTTCCGCAGCCTGGGTTGACTTATCATCCATGTTAGGGGGGGTCCTTCCTTCTATGTCTTGACAACTCACCTATTAAAGCACAGACCTTCGCGGCGGCGCAAGGTTTGAAAAACAGTCGCAGCAATTCCAAATTTAAGAATTCCCCTTGGTTCAACGAAAGCAGTAACCTTTTGGAATGGAAAGGTCATTGAGCTTCAGCCGACTTGTCGAGATGTTGGGGAGCATCTTCGAAGGAATGCAAGATACCAGAAGCAAGAACAGGCACTACCGCTTAAGTGAGATAGGTCTAGCGGCATTTTCGGTGTTCTTTACGCAGAACGCTTCGTTTCTGGAGTGGCAACGGGAGATGGTAAGTCGCAAAGGCCAAAGCAACGTGCAGACCCTGTTCGGGATAGACCGCATCGCGCGCGACGAACAGATTAAGAACGTGCTCGACGAGCATTCACCCGACACATTGGCTGCAGCTTATCGCTATGTGGTGCGTGAACTCGTCGCTGCGGGTTTGCTCAAGCAGCACTTCGAGAATGCAGGAAGGGTGTTGGTGGCGCTGGACGGCACGCAGTACCACAGTTCGGAACGGGTGCGTTGCGAGCAGTGCAGCCGAGTCGTGAAAGACGGCAAAACACGTTATGGGCACACGGTCTTGTTGCCGGTCATTGTCAGTGCAGGTCGAACCGAGGTGCTCAGCTTAGAACCCGAGTTCGTTCTGTGTGAAGACGGGGAAAGCAAACAAGATTGCGAGAGTGCGGCTGCCAAGCGCTGGCTGAAATACAAACTCCCCGAGTACGCCTTTGCCAGGGTCGTCATCTTAGGGGACGACCTGTACTGTCATCAGCCGACTTGCGAAACGGTACTCGCTACCGGTCATGACTTCATCTTTGTGTGCAAGCCGAGTTCGCATAAGACGCTTTACGAGTATCTCTCGCTCAGTCCCATTGAAGAAATCACCCTTACACAGGGTCAGGGTAAGAAACAGCGCACCCTTACCTACCGTTTTGCCAACGCTCTCCCGCTACGCGACAGCCCCGATGCCTTACATGTGAACTGGTGCGAGGTCACTGAGCAAGATGCTAAGGGCAAGACGCTTTACCACAACACCTTTGCTACCAACTTGCACCTCAGTTCACAGACCGTTGTCCGTGTTGCAACCTGGGGACGTGCCCGGTGGAAAGTCGAGAACGAGGGCAACAACGTGCTTAAAACCAAGGGCTATAGAAGAGCCCTCAGCAGGGCGTATCATGCCGTTATGACTGAGCGCGTTGATGACCAGATGCTACCTGCTGCTGAAGGCTCTTTTTGAGCACAACTTCGGTCACGGTAAACAGCATCTCTCGACCATGCTGCTGTCGCTGATGTTACTCGCTTTCTTATTTCACTCACTTTTCGACCTGCTCGACGAACGTTACCAGGCCATCCGCACCCGCTTGGGTCCCCGTTCGTCCTTCTTTGGAGACTTGCGCACCCTGACGCGTTTTCACCTGTTCGACTCTTGGCCTCAGCTTTTGCTCTTTATGGCTCAAGGTCTTAAACTTGAGGGCGTGTTAGAGTTGGACTCAAGTTGATTGGTTAAATTTGGAACTGCTGGCGGTAGCGCAGCAATTCCAAATTTAACAAACCCTCTCTCAAACAGCGTTGAGCAGGTTAAAGCTTATCAGCACAGCAGCTAATTCCCCTCTACTTTGCTCAGAAGAGGGCTAAATATCTGGCGGGACGCTTCTAAAAAGTTGCTAAGGGAGCTTAGTTCACCAGAAACTGAAGGGTTATTCTCCGAAACAGCCTCTGTAGCTGCTCGATTGCTCGTCGCCTATCTCTTGAGAGTACCGTTCAGCACGTCATTGAAATCGAATTTGGTTAAATTTGGAACTGCTGAAACAGTCGCGCCGCTCGGGAAGAGGCGTTTTTACTGCTCGAGGCTCGGCCCTGAGTCGAGGGTGAGCAAAAATGCGCCTTTGGCGACGCTTGTTCTCATCCGCCTGAACGTTCAGGTTCTTACACTGCTGGGGGTTTGTGCTTGAGGTTATGACTGAATTTTTGTTTTTTGCTAAGGTGACCTTATGCAGTTACTGACGAGCGGTGGACCGGTTTTGGTCGCCATCATTTTGGTTTCTATCTACGCGGTGTACTTGTTTTTTGCGCGGCTGTTCAAACTCTCGCGCGAGCCCGTCGCGGCGGACGCGCTGATGTTGGAGGTCAACGCGGCCGTCCGTGACCGGGATTTAGAGAGTGCGCTCGGTGCCTGCGACGCGCACGGCGGGCCGGTCTCGCGGGTTCTCAAGGCCGCGCTGCTGCGGCTGCCCTACGGGCGTTCGGCGGTCGACGCGGCCTTTCAAGAGGCGTCGCTGTTGGAAGAGCAGCGTTTGTCGCGGGGCTTGCGGCCTTTAGCGACCATCGCGCAAATCGCGCCGCTGTTGGGGTTGCTCGGCACGGTCACGGGGATGATCATCGCGTTTTCGGAGATCAGCCAGCAGGGGACCGGCAACCCCGCGGCCCTGGCGGACGGCATCGGCCAAGCTCTGGTCACGACCGCCGCCGGGCTGGTCGTGGCGATTCCGACGCTCATCGGGCAAAACTACCTCTCGAGCAAGGTCGACGCGATTTTGTTGGAAATCGACCGCCGCCGCGAAGAACTCATGGGCAACGTCGCGCAGGTGGTCGCGGCCCGCCGCGACGAAAAACCGCCCGTCGAACCCGTCGCGTCACCCCACGATTTCGAAGCCGCGCCGGGTTGAGGAAGTGACAGGGTTGAGAAAGTGACATTGAAGGGTTTGCGATGAGAGACCGCCACCGCTCGCGCCGCTTCGCCCGCCGCGGCTTGAGTCTGGACCTCACGCCGATGGTCGACGTGGTGTTTTTGCTGGTTATTTTCTTCATGGTGTCGACGACGTTTATCACCCTCGAGTCGGGCTTGCCCGTCGACCTGCCCCAGGCCCAGTCGCCGCAGACCGCGATTTCGGACCTGCCGACCGTGACCATCAACCGCGAGGACCAGATTTTCGTCGCGGGCGTCGCGGTGAGCGAGGCCGACCTGGTCGCCACCTTGCGGGCGGCTTTCGACGCGACGGGTCTGAACGCCGCCGCCCTCCGCGCCGACAGGTCGGTGCCCCACGGCCTCGTCGTGCAGGTCCTGGACCTGATGAAGCAAGCCGGGGCGCAGCGCATCGCCATCGCCACGGGGGGTGGCTGAGCCGGGTATGGAGTCGTTCGTACAGGACAAAGACCGGCGTCGCGCCTTGCTGCTGTCGCTGTTTTTACACTTGCTCGTGCTGCTGTCGCTGTTTTGGCTGTGGTCACGGCCGCAGCCGCTCACCCTGGACACTTACCTCGTCATCGACGTGGGCACGCCGGAGCTTTCAGAAACCGTCACCGACGCGCCCACCGCCGACGCGCCCGCGCCGCAAGCCGCCGAGCCGCTCGTGGCCGCGCCCGAAGCGGGCGAACCCGTGGCGTCGACACCGCCCCCGCCGACAGCACTCCCGCCGACAGCACCCCCGCCAACGCCACAGTCCGAACCGTCGGAACCCGGAACCGCCCGCGCCGAGCCGAGCCCGCCTCGGGAACCTGCCGCAGAAGCCCCAGAAGCTGCCGCAGAACCCGCTGCAGAACCCGCTGCCGAAGCTGTCGCCGAGCCGGTCCCCGTCCCGGTACCGACGCCTCAGGTCGAGGTCGCTCAACCGCCTGCGCCCCCGCAAACTGAGTTTCAACCGGCCGAGTCTCAACCGGCCGAGTCTCAACCAACCGAGTCTCAACCCGCGCAACCGCCCACGCCCGCGGCTCGAGTGCCGGCGAGCGCCCCGCTCGAGGCCGCCTTGCCGCTGGCCGAGGTTGACGCCACCACACTGCCCGACATCGACCAGGTCGAGTTGACCCCGCAGCCGCTCGCCCAGGCCCTGCCCATTCCCAAACCCGCGCCCGCCGCCGAGGTCGTCCCGGCGCGGTCGGTCGCGGTGACGCCGAGCGTGCGGGTTGCGCCCGCACGAGCGGTGCCGCAACCCACGCCGAGCGCGGCGGTCGCCGCGGCGGAGGCCGTGCCGCAGCCCCAGGCTTCGGCAAGTGTGGCGGCGGCGCGACCCGTGCCCCGGCCGCAAGCCGCCGCAAACGTGGCCGCAGCGCAAGCCACACCCCGTCCCGCGGTGTCGGCGAGCGTGACGCCGGCTCAGGCCGTTCCCCAACCCACCGTGCGTGCAGACGTCGCGCCCGCCCAGGCCGTCCCGCAACCCGAAGTGCAAGCGTCGGTCGCGAGTTCACAGGCGATTCCGACACCCTCAGTCCAGGCCGACGTAGTGCCGGGGCGCTCGGTCGCGGTCACGCCGCAAGTGGCGGTGAGCGCCGCCCGGAGCGTTCCGCAGCCGCAGGTGCAGGCCGCCGTCGCCGCGGCGCGGCCCGTGCCCCGGCCGCAAACGGCCGTGAGCGTGGCGGCGGCGCAAGCCGTGCCTCAGCCCCAAATCTTGACGAGCGTGACCGCGCCCCAAACCGTGCCGCGCCCGGCGGTGACGGTTACGGCTACCGTGACAGCGCCCGTCTTAACAGCGCCCGTTTCCGAATCGGGCGAGACCGAGTCTGCCCCAGAAACCCTGGCGGACCTGCCGCCGGGCGAGACTGCCTCGGCCGGTCAGCGCAGCAGCCCACCCGGCGGCAACGCCGAACGTTCCGGTCAGACCACGGCGCAAGCAGACGCGAGCGCGGCCGACCTGGGCGCGGCGGCCTCACCGACCGGCGCCGCCGAGCCGAGCGGCGCGCCGCTGGCCCGCGTTCCCTACCGCGAAAACCGCGACCGACCCCTGGCGGTGATGCTCGACAACGTGGGCGGTTATCCGCAAACGGGCTTAACGGAAGCGTCGACGATTGTAGAAATGCCGGTCGAGGGCGGTTTGACAAGGCTCATGACCGTTTACGACCGCGTCGACCCGGCGCAGGTCGGACCGGTGCGCAGCGCCCGCGACTACTTTCACGAACTCGCGCGGGACATGGACGGCATTCTGGTTCACGACGGCGGCTCGCCCGCCGCGCTGGCGGCGATTTCGCGGAGCGAGGTGCCCACCCTGAACGCCTACACGAGCGGCGACCTGTTCGAGCGCTCGGGGGGGCGCAGCGCGCCCTACAACCTGTACTCGAGCGGCGCCTCGTTGCGCCAGGCCGTCAACCGGCTCCGGCTCGAGCGGTCTTCGGTCGTGAGCGGCACCCGCTACCGGCCCGAGGAGACCGCTACCGCTACCCAACACGTCCGGGTCGGCTACTCGGCCGCTTACGAGTCGGCGTTTCGCTACGTCCAAGACCTCAACCTCTACCGCTGGGTGCGCAACGGCCAAGAAGCCTCGGACGCTTTCGGTGAAGCCGTCTTTGTCGACGCGGTGCTCGTCGCGGACATCGAAGCGCGGCCCATTCCCGACGACCCGGAGGGCCGTCTGTACATTCCGCTGCGCGGCGGCAGCGCAACCCTCTACCTGCGCGGTCGCGCCATCCCCGGCCGCTGGGACCCGGGCGGCGGCGTGGGTTTTGTGACCAGTTTGGGCGAGGTCGTCGACCTGGCCCCGTTCAAAACCTGGGTATTGTTCGCCCCCGGCAACGCAAACGTCGTCGAGGAATAAACGAGGAGAGGGAAGCCCCCAACTTCCCTCTCCTTGCCCCAAGGGGTTGCAACCCCTTGTTGAGTGCTGAATTTCAGTAGGCGAACGACGCCTCGAGCGCGTAGTCGCTCAACGTGGCCAGGTTGAACCGGTAGCGCCCGCGGGTGCCCTCAACGAGACCGTCGTCGCGCATCTCGCCCAGTACGGCGGTCGTCGTCTCGCGCGCCGCACCGACCATCGCGGCAAAGTTGTCGTGGGTCAGCGGCAGCGCCAGGTGGACGTTGTGGGTGTCGGACACGTTGCCGAAGCGCTCGCCCAAGCGCACGAAGGTCCGCGCCAAGCGGGCCGGTACGGGCAGTTCGCTGTCTTCCAAAGTTTGCCGCATCCGTGAGAGTTGTACACCTGCGGCGGCGTAAACCTCGTCTTTCAACGCTTCACCGACGTCGTCGGTTGGAATGACCTGCACAACGACTTGCTGGCTCAGCGCTTGCGCGGTTTCTTGCTGCGTAACGTGCGATGGGGTAATCGCGCCGATAAAGTCGCCGGGGCCGGCCACGCTGGTGATTCGCTCCTTGCCGGTGACGAGGTCGATGCTGAGTTTGAGCAGGCCCTCTTCCACGCGAAACACGGTGTCGGCCGTGTCGCCGTCGTGGTAGAGGATGTCACCCTTGCCGAGCAGGCGGCGCGGGTACTCGCGCGTGGTCGCGTGCAGCGGTGGGAGGGAATGCTGAGGCTGCGGGGGGGTGAAGCCAGGATTCATCATGAGTCTAGTATACTCAAGTCTCTTGACAAGGTCTGTCGCGTTTGTCACCGTCCTCGAGCCCCTTCGCCGTTTCAGACGAGTTCGCCTGTAGCCTCGCGCGTGTAAACACGTTTCCCGCCGACAAACGTCGCCACCGGCCAGCCGAACAAGTTATCGCCCGCCCACGGGCTGAACTTGGCCTTGGTCTTAAAGGTTTTGGGTTCGACCGTGTGAGCCGTGTCCAGCTCGAGCACCACCAGGTCGGCCGGGCTGCCCGCCGCCAAACTCGGCGCGTCCCAACCCATCGCCCGCGTGGGGCCGGTTTGGAGCAGTCCGAGCAAGGCTTGCAGCTCGAGCACCCCCGTCCTCACCAACTCCGTGTACAGCAGCGGAAACGTCACCTCGATGTTGGCGATGCCGAACGGGGCGGTGAGCAGGTCGCGCTCTTTCTCGGCGCGGGTATGCGGCGCGTGGTCGGTGCCGACGCTGTCGAACACGCCGCGCTTTAGGGCGTCCCGCAAGTAGTCGACGTCGTCTTGCGTTCGCAATGGCGGGGCAACTTTGTAGATGGGGTCGAAGGTCTCGAGGCTTTCGTCGGTCAGCGTCAAGTGGTGCGGCGTCACCTCGGCGGTGACAGGTGCGCCCTGGTCTTTGAACCACTCGACGACTTGCGCTCCACGTTTGGACGACACGTGCGCGATATGGACCCTCGCCCCGGTCATAAGTGCGAGTTCGCAGTCGCGGAAAATCATCATCGCTTCGGCACTCGCCGGGTTGCCGGGCAAGCCGAGGCGCTGTGACACGCGCCCTTCGTTCATCACGCCGTCTTGCCGCAAACTCGGCTCCTCCGAATGGGTCTGGATAACGAGCCCCAACTCTGCGGCGTACTCGCAGGCTCGCCGCATAAGGTGCGCGTCCGCCACAGGAACCCCGTCGTCGGTGATCATCACTGCGCCCGCCGCTTGCAAGGCGGCGAAGTCGGTCAGCGTTTTGCCGGTAAGCCCGTGACTGAGCGCCGCCGCCGGGTGCAGCCGCGCCTGCCCGATGCGCTCCGCCTTGGCTATCAAGTCGGCGACGATGCCGGGCTCGTCCACCGTCGGGCTTGTGTTCGCCATGCTCACGACCGTGCCGAAGCCACCCGCGGCGGCGGCGGCGAGACCGCTCTTCAAGTCCTCTTTTTCTTCGCCCCCCGGCTCGCGCAGGTGCGTGTGCAGGTCGATGAAGGCAGGCGTGACCACGTTGCCGCGCACGTCGAAACTCTCGTCAGCCTCGCCGCCCAAGTCGATACCTTCGACGAAGCCGTCTTTCAAATACAGGTCGCCGACGCCGTAGTCTCGGTCTGCGTCGATAAGGTGGGCGTTTGCAAGTTTTACTTTCGTCATTTATTTCTCCCCGTTTTCACGTTCAACGCGCAGGATTTTGAAGAACGAAACGCAGTCGTCGTGCGGTCCCTCGTTGTACAAACTTTGAAACAGCGTGAGGGTGACTGGCTTGTCCTGAATCGCCTGCTCGACAAGCTCGACTTCCCAGTCTCGCAGAGCGTCCAGCTCGAGCCTCACCACCAACCTGTTCTGCGCGTCCAAGCGGTTGACGGTGTTGAGGTCTTCGAGGGCGTTGTGAAAAGCGGCGAGAAAGGATTCGGGCGCTCTGAGGACGACGAATTCGGCGCACACCTCAGCCTCCGCAGAGCTTGGGGGTTGCGGAGAAGCTTCGTAATAGCCCACAACACGCACGATGCCGCTCATGAGGTAGGGATAATCACGAGCATCTGAAGCCTCGTGTAAAAACAAACATCGACTGAGGTCGCAAACGTCATCCACGAGTCGGAAGTTGTAGTCGAATTCTTGTGAAGCAGCGAAGCACACAAACATGACCACCAAGAGCCCCGAACAAAGCTTCCTGAAGCTCACATCTATCTACCTTTTCCCCACCAGCAGCGTGTACAGCACCGCCATCCGAACCGGCACCCCGTTCGCGACTTGAGCTTCGATGACGCTTTTCGGGCTGTCGGCCAGCGTTCCGGCAAGCTCGACATCGCGGTTCATCGGGCCGGGGTGCATCACCAGGGCGTCGGGGTGGGCGTGGCGCATCACCTCTTCGTTCACCTGATAACGCGTTCGATATTCGGCGAGCGAGGGCAGCAAGCCCGCCGCCATCCGCTCCTTTTGCAGCCGCAGGGCCATCACCGCGTGCGCGCCCTCGGCAGCCTCGAAAACACGGTTCGTCAGCGTGACGTTCTCACCCGCCAACTCTTTAGGCAACAGCGTCCGCGGGCCGCAGAGGGTAACTTCCGCGCCGAGCTTCGTCCACAACTCGACGTTGCTCCGCGCGACCCTCGAGTGCGTCACGTCCCCGACGATGGTCAGTTTTTTCCCCACAAAACCATCAAAATTCGGAAAATTCTTCGAAAAAGTATAGGCGTCTAAAAGCGCCTGCGTCGGGTGCGCCCGCCGCCCGTCGCCCGCGTTGACGACTGCCGCGTCGGTCCAGTTCGTGAGTTGGTAAGGCACGCCCGCCGCCGGGTGGCGCACCACGTACAGGTCGGCCTGCATCGCGTCCACGGTGCGCAGGGTGTCTTTTAAGGATTCGCCTTTGGAGAGGCTGCTCGAGCCCGCCGCAAAACTCATCACGTCGGCACTTTGCGCCCGCGCCGCCCGCTCGAAACTGAGCCGCGTCCGCGTCGAATCCTCGAAAAACAGCGTGCCCACCGTAAAGCCTTGCAGCGCCGGCACTTTTTTGATGGTGCGTTCCATCACCTGCGCCATCACGTCGGCGGTGTCGAACAGCGCGGCGACCTCTTGCGCCGTCCAGTCCTTCAAGTCCAGCAGATGCTTTTTCTTCTTTGTTGCTTTGACCTCGTTCGGCTCCAACGTCACCACCCGGCTTCCGGCTATCACCGCGCCACCTCCATGAGTTCGACACCCTCGTCGCCGTCGGTACTCTCGAGCTTCACCTTCACGACCTCCTGCAAACTCGTGGGAATGTTTTTGCCGACGAAGTCCGCCCGAATCGGCAACTCGCGGTGGCCCCGGTCGACCAGCACCGCGTACTGAATCACCGCGGGCCGCCCCATGTCGATAAGCGCGTCGAGCGCCGCTCGAGCCGTGCGCCCGGTGTAGAGCACGTCGTCCACCAAAACGATGCGCATTCCGTGAACGTCGAACGGAACTTCGGTCTTTTTCACCACGGGTTGCAGCGCGATTTCGCTCAGGTCGTCGCGGTACAGCGTGATGTCGAGCTTCCCGACCGGCGGCAACACATTTTCGAACGTATTTATTAGGTCCGCCAGGTGCTCTGCAATCGGCACCCCACGCGTGTGAATCCCGACAAGCGCCAAACCCTCCGCACCCTTATTCTGCTCGATAATCTCGTGGGCGATGCGGTTTAGGGCGCGGCCCATCTCGGTCGAGGACATGAGAACGGCCTTATGCGTTAAGTTCACCTCGGCCCCCGACAAAAAAGACGGGCTGAGTGCCCGTCCCAAAAAGAAAACGCCGACAAGGCGGCGCGGCTGTGCTTTGGTTTGTCTCGGCTCGTAACCATCATATATCCTTTCCGGCCTCACGGGACCGAGTTAAAGGGTCTTGGGAGAGTGTACATGAAGGGGGCGAGCGAGGTCAACAAAAGACCAAATCAAACAGCAATTCCAAATTTAACAAACCCTCTCTCAAACAGCGTTGAGCAGGTTAAAGCTTATCAGCACAGCAGCTAATTCCCCTCTACTTTGCTCAGAAGAGGGCTAAATATCTGGCGGGACGCTTTAAAAAGTTGCTAAGGGAGCTTAGTTCACCAGAAACTGAAGGGTTATTCTCCGAAACAGCCTCTGTAGCTGCTCGATTGCTCATCGCCTATCTCTTGAGAGTACCGTTCAGCACGTCATTGAAATCGAATTTGGTTAAATTTGGAACTGCTGCAAATTAAAGCAAGTAAGATTGAAGCTCGACGTTATTCACATTCTTTTTACGCTTGAGAATGAATTTTCCGTCTCTTTGAACAATGCTCACATGCCAGTAAGCACGGTCTTCACGGATGGTTTGGTTTAGGCCGTCCAGATACTTTTCAAATTGGAAATAGGGTATGAAAAGTATCTGTTCTGCCGAACCGCATCCAAATGCCGTATATGAGTTTTTGGCTTTTGATAATGTCTCGCTTTGGTGTGGGTGAAAAGCAAACCAATACTCATTTCTACCTTGTTTAGCGTACGTTTTAGATACGGCACACACTACAACTGTTTCGCCCTCATCGGAGATATAAGTTGCTCGAGATTGTTTTATCAGAGAAATTCCTAAATGGTCTCGCACTCTTGCAATACATTCGTCGTGGAAGCCAACAGGTACGAACTTCGGGATTGGTGTTTCGGTTTCGCTGTTCGTGGCAATAATTTCGTCGGACTCATTATCTTGTTCCGCAACATCCTCATAGCGAATATCTTCGGCAGTCGAGAAAACCATATCAATGATTTCATCGAGCTTCGTGTATTCTTTGGGAATTAAAATAGTGCCAATCTTTTTCAGAATACTTGGTTCTTCAATTTCTTCTTTAAGGTGCATCAAACGTATCAACGCATCTACGCTAATGAGTCGGATATCCCACGCAAACCTCGAGCCCCGAATTTGCGCTTCTAAATCACCCGTGTCTTGCCTTCCTACCACGATTAGGATTGACGAGGCTTCTAAAGTGGCAGCATTTTGTTCTATGAGCTTTCGGCGGTACTCAGCTAAGGTGTTGAGGTCGATTCGGTAAGCATCAGTCGTCTTGACCTCAATAATAATGCTGTGGTTGTCTCGAGACTTCCACAAGCCGTCAAAGCCGATTTCACCCGAACGGCCCCTGTAGCGACCATGAGTTACCGAATATCCCAACCGTCGGCCTACCTGATTGACCACATCTTGCAAGGCCAAACCACTATCTTGAAAGCTTTCAGACACACAATTGTCGATATAGCGCGCTAAAAAGCTTGAAGGAACTTGAGAAAGGAAGTCGCGAAATTCTTGAGAAGTCGGTGCGCCGTCGCGCAATTTGCCAGAACCTGCAAAAGCGATGATTTGTTGAACATGCTTATCTCTGAGTTGTTCTGGAGACGATGACCACAATTCTGTAAGCGCCATGATTAACTTCTAGTTTACATGTAGAACGAACTCGAGCCTACTCTATTCGTGGCCTTCTTGTTTCATCACCTGCTCGAGATAAACCTCCTCGTCGAGATTTTCTTACCACGCCTCACGTTCGGCCGTGTAGTCGTCGTAGCCCGTCTCTAACTGCAAAAATCGCACCATGCTGACGGGGCCGAGTTGTTCCGCTAAAGTTTGTAGAACTGTAGCTTTTTCACTTCCACAACTTGACCCACTTCAATGCTTTGACAGCGTTCGCCAGCTTTTTATCAGCAGTCCAAAGCTCTGCTCCCAACCTTTGGGCAAGCGCCAAGTAGTGTGCGTCGTAGGTGGCGCTCAAGTTGTGTTGCTGGGCAAGCTGTAGTGCTTGTTGGTGCAGGTGCTGGTCACCGTAAAGCTGTATGGGTAACGTTTGTGCGCTGAGAAGCGCGCTTTGTGTCACCGCTGGACTGTGAATGCCGTGCCGCTGGTACTGGTAGAGCGCGTTTGTAACCTCGTACAAAAGCAGGGTCGGTGCAGCCAAGGCGTAATTGGCTTCCCACTGTTGAAACTGTTGTTTTAGGGCCTGGTCTTGTACAGCGACGAGCAGCCTGACAATGATGCTGGCATCAGGGCAAATCCAGGAGCCGGGCATCTCGCTCCTCTCGCATTTTGCGGACCGTATCGGCGGCGTCGGGCACGGCTTCGCCTTTGCGTTCGGCTGCTATGAGGGCGTGCGTTTGTTCTATCTGGCTGAGCCAGTTCTGAGCTTTATTCTGTTGCAAACGTTTGTAGTGTTCCACAGACAAAAGAACGATTTGGGGCTTGCCGCTTTTCTCGACGATAACCGGCCCTTGTTCTTGAATAACGCTTTGCATAAGTTCGCCGAAATGTATGCGAGCCTCTGTAGCGCTGACTTTTCTTTCCATAAATCACCTCATTTAATCCATTGATTAAAGTATACAACATGGCTGAGTGGACAGGACTTTTCGCAGGTTTGCTGTGAGGCTACCAAACACTTTCAACGCCTGAAAATGCATGAATCTTTTCGTCTTTGGTCACGAGACTCGAGCCCAAATAAAGAGCGGTTGCCACGATGATGCGGTCGGCGGGGTCGGGGTGCAGGGGCAGTGTTACGGCGTTGAGCGCTATCCGGTTATTGACCGGGACAAAGGTAAGGTAGGGAAGACCTTCCGAGTAGCTCACCCAATCGACAACGTCTACACTAAGGCTAAGCCGCCCTTTTTTAACCAGCAAAGCGACTTCCCAAACGCTCATGCTCGAGATAAAAAGGGTGCTGTCTGCGCGGCCACGTTCGATGGTCTCCCGCGCCACTTCGGAAAGGGACGGCGAACCGTTCACCCACCAAAGCCAGGCGTGGGTGTCCAGCAGCGTCACGGCAACATGTCCCAATCTTCATCTCCCACGGGCTCGAGCGGGTCTTCGTAGCTGAGGACGGAGCCGCGCAAGACTTGCAAGAGTTCGTCCGGTGACGGTGCATAGGGGACGATTTTCAATACCGGCTTGCCGTGGTCGGTAATGATGATGGGCTCGCCGGTTTCCTGAACTTTGCGAAAATATTCGAGGCTTTTGGGTTTAAACTTGGACTTGGAAATTTCCATTTCAGCCTTTCTGGACTGTAGTCACTATCTAGGGTCATTATTACATACCTTGATGATTTTGCCCTGGACGTTCAGTATCCTGTAGACAGCTTATGCTTGCGCTCATCACCCAAAACCGCAGTGACTTAGAGAACTTGTGCCGTCAGTTCTACGTCGAACGGCTCGAGCTGTTCGGCTCGGCGGCTACGGGAGCGTTCGACGCTGAACGCAGCGACCTGGGCTTTTTGGTGCGCTTTCAGCAGCCTGCGCCGCTCCACCTCAGCGACCAGTATTTCAGTTTGGCGGAAGGGCTTGAGACCCTTTTCGGGCGCAAGGTCGACTTAGTGATGGAAGGAGCGCTCAAAAACCCATACTTTATCAAGGGCGTGAACGCTTCGCGTGAGCTTTTGTATGCAGCTTAGAACCCTAAAAACGTTGCTATACTCAGACTTATGAAAGTCGCTGAACTGACCACCGAAGAACTCAAGACCCTCATCCGGGACACGGTCGCGGAAAGCTTGGCGGACCTGTTGGGCGACCCCGACGAGGGCCTCGAGCTGCGCGACACCGTGCGCAAGCAGCTTTTGCATCAAAAAAGTGCTGTAGCAGCGGGCGAGCGCGGCGAAGCCTTTGAGGATGTCGTGAAGAGCCTCGGCTTGAGTTAAGTGTAATAAAGTCCGCATTCTTGACGCGGCTACCCGAGATTTGCGCAAGTTGGACGGTTCGGTAGCGAGGCGTGTTGTTGCAAAGGTGGCCTGGTTAGCAGACAACTTAAACGTGAGCCGACCGGAGAGTTTAAGGGGTGAGCTGTCAGACCTTTTCAAACTGCGCGTTGGAGATTACCGAGTGTTTTACGAGGTTTTGGAGGTCGAGCAAACTATTGTGATTCACAAAGTCGGACATCGCCGTGAGGTTTATAAACGGCGTCAGTTCTGCAGCTTGCAGCTCGAGTTCGTTCTATTCGCAATCTTCTTGTTGCATAACCTGCTCGAGAAAAGCATCTCCATCAAGTTTTTTCTGCCACGCCTCACGCTTACTGGCACCAAGGCAAATCCAGGAGCTGGGCATCTCGCTCCCCTCGCATTTGGCGGATGGTATCAGCGGCGTCGGGGACGGCTTCGCCTTTGCGTTCGGCTGTTATGAGGGTGTGCGTTTGCTCTAGCTGGCTGAGCCAGTTCTGAGTCTTGTTCTGTTGCAAACGTTTATAGTGTTCGACAGACAAAAGAACGATTTGGGGCTTGTCGCTTTTCTCGACAATGACCGAACTTTGCTTCCGAACAACGCTTTGCATGAGTTCGCCGAAGTGTACGCGGGCTTTTGTAGCGCTGACTTTTCTTTCCATACTCCACCCTATCACTCAATCAATTGATTAAAGTATAGCGAGCGTATAGATGAGCTGGCAAGACGTTTGCAGAGTTTTGCTGTAAACTTACCAAACGCCTTCAACCCCCGAAAATGCGAATCTTGTCGTCCTTGGTCACGAGGCTCGAGCCCATCACACTCGAGTAAAGCTTTCAAGCCCTCGCGTCTCATATCATTCAGCATCATCGCCACCTGTAAACTCCTTCAGCCGTGTTAATGGGACGGTTAGGCGACCCTGACCGGCGTTCGCGCCTACCAGATGGTTTTGACGCTGTACTTTTGAACGTTGCCGTCTTCTGTCAAAAGCGCCATACTTTCGACTTGCGCTTGTGCGATGAGCAGTCTATCGAAAGGGTCGCGGTGCAACATGGGCAGGTGCAGAATAGCTTGGCAGTGGGCTTTCTCGAGGGTCAGCCATTTTATACCGTTGGCGGTAAGCTCCGTGTCGACGGCTTGTTGCCAATCGGTTACCAGTCCCAGCTTGCCGAGGCTTTGTTTGATGCAGATTTCCCAGTAACTCACGGCGCTCAGGTAAAGCTCGTTGTCGGTGTCTAGAAAAGCTTCTTTCGCGGTTTGGCTCAGGCGTTTGTCACCGTGGATAAACCACAAAAAGGTGTGCGTGTCGAGGAGCAACCTCACGCCATGTAGTCTTTGAAATCGTCGAGTGGCGCGTTGAAATCCTCAGCCATATGTGTGATGAGGCCCTCGGCCCCGCCGATTCTGCGCTGCTTCAGCTGACCGGGTAAAGGCTCGAGCTTGATAAGCGGTTCTTTGCCCCTGGCAATGATAATCTCTTCCCCGGCAAGGGCCTGTTTGATCAGTTTGGAGAGGTGCGTCTTAGCCTCGTGGATGCTGACTTGTTTCATAGCCTAATCTTAGCTAAGACGCTTAGCTAAGTCAATGGAAAGGGACGGCGAACCGTTCACCCACCAAATCCAGGCGTGAGTGTCCAGCAACGTCACGGCAGCATGTCCCAATCTACTGCCTAGGGCGAAGAAAACTTCTCTTTTCTCACAGGTCTGTAGGTGTAGGTGCGTCGTGGCTTTCTGCGCGTGGACCGAGCTTCTCGCACTCGGTTTAAGAAGCGGCTTTCGTCTGCGGTTTGGCCGGTGGTCGCACCGAGGTCAGAAAGGGCGTCTCCGTCATCTTCGGGTTGAGCGCGGGCAGCAGCACGGTGAACACCGTACCCTCACCCAAACGCGACTCGACGTGAACGGTGCCGCCGTGCTGTTGCACGATCCAGTTGACGATGGCCAGACCTAAGCCGCTGCCGTTGCCCCGCGTCGTTCTCGCGCCGTCCACCCGGTAAAAACGTTCGAACAAGTGGGGCAGGGCGGCTTCGGGGATGCCGGGGCCGTCGTCCAAAACCTCCAGGCGGACGTTCCGTTTTTCCTTACTCAGCGACACCGTGATGTGTTTGGACCCGGCGTTGACGGCGTTCAGCACGAGGTTCAGCACGACCTGTTTGAGGCGAGCGGCGTCCCCCAGCACTTCGATCAAGGGGGCGGACACGGACACCTTTATCTCGGTGCTTCCGGCCAGCGGCGCGACGTCCATGTGAACCGCCTCGACGACCTCGACTAAGTTCATGGGCTCGCGCTGGATGGAAAAGCCCGCGTCGGCGCGAGCCAGCTCGAGCAGGTCGTTCACCAGTTTAGCCATGCGCTCGGCCTCGCGGCGAATCACCGTGAGCGAGTCGACCTGTTCCGGGCTGGGTTTGGTGCGCCGCAAAATGTAGTTGGCGTGCCCGACGATGGCCGTGACGGGCGTGCGCAGTTCGTGCGAGGCGTCGGCGGTAAAGCGCCGCTGCGTCTCGAACGACTCTTGCAGCCGCTCCAGCATATTGTTGAGCGTGACCGCGAGTTCTTTGAGTTCGTCGTTGGTTTTCGACACCGGCACCCGCTGCGACAGGTCGCGGCTGTTGATGAGGGCGGCGGTTTCAGTCATGCGTTTCAGGGGCAACAGGACGCGTGACGACAGCAGCCACACGCCAAAAGCGAAAGTGATAAAAGCGAGCAGCACGGTGCGCAGGATTAAATTACGGAGACTGTTCAGGTTTGCGTTTGGAAAAGGCAAAGCCAAAAGCGAAATAGCTGGACGTTCGGGCGTTTCGAAAATAGAGAGGTCGTGTAGGCGCAGATAAACGATGAGTTTGACGCTGGTGTTGGGAATACTGAGTTGCGTGAACGCACGTTTGGAGGCGAACAACTCGTCGTAAACCCTTTCGGGAACGAGCTTGAACAAGTCGATTTCGCTGGGTGGCCGCCGAACGACACCCCTCGAGTAAAAGTACGCCGAGGTGGTTTGGGCACTCAGCAAAGCCTCCCTGGACTCGCGACCGAGAAAATCGGTCTTGATGATGTAGTAGGCGTCGTCGGGCAAGGGTTGGATGACCGACAACTTTTTGGCGACGGCGACACCCGTGACGAGTTCCTCCGCCTTGTCTTCCAAGGTGGTGACGAGCGTCCGCTGCGTAAACGCGTAAACCGCCGCGGCGACGGCGACCAGCACCAACGCCAAAAACAGCGTGTAAAAAAGGGTCAAACGCAGGTTTAAGGACACGTCAACTTACTCCTCGCGCAGCACGTAACCGACGCCGCGCACCGTGTGGATGAGCCGCCGCTCGCCGTCTTTCTCCAGTTTGCGCCGCAGGTAGCCGACGTACACGTCGACGACGTTGCTCCCCCCGGTATATTCGGGCCAAACTTTCTCTTCGATTTCGAAGCGGTTGAACACCTTGCCGGGGTTGCGGGCGAAGAGTTCCAACAACTCGAACTCTTTGGCGGAGAGTTCGATGCGCCGCCCGTCGCGGAACACTTCGCGGCCGTCCAAGTTCATCACGAGGTCGGCGACGCGCACCTCGCCGGTCACGGCCGGGTTGACGCGGCGCAGGTGCGCGCGCACCCGAGCCAGCAACTCTTCGATGGAAAACGGCTTGACGAGGTAGTCGTCCGCGCCCGAGTCGAGGCCGACGACTTTGTCCTCGACGTTGTCTTTGGCGGTGAGGATGATAATCGGCGTGTTGCTCGTCTTGCGGATGCGCCGCGCGACTTCTAAGCCGTCCAGAACCGGCAGCATCAGGTCCAAAACGACCAGGTCGGGGTTCATCTCGCGGAACTTCGACAGACCCGTCACGCCGTCGTAGGTGACGATCGTTTCGTAACTCTCGGCTTGCAGCTCGAGGTCGATAAACTTGGCAATTTCTTTTTCGTCTTCGACGATCAAAACAAGGGGTTTGCGCTCCATATGTCCCATTATGACGCACTCTTTTATGAGAGACGTAAACCTTTGGGCAAGTTTTCGTCGAAAAAAACGGCTTTCGGAGGGGTAAAATCAGGTCGGCTCGAGCGGAATCGTTTCTTGCACGATGACGTCCCGCGCCAAGACTTTGTCCGCCCAGGCCTTGGCCCCGGGCAGCGAGTGGTCGCGGTAGTTGCCGCACTCCAGCGGGCTGCAACCGGGAATGTCGCCCTCGTGGCTCGAGACGCTTTTGAGGGCCTTCACCAGGGCTTGGCGAACGTCCTCTTCGCGCGGCGTGCCGAGGACGGTCAGGTAAAAGCCGGTGCGGCAGCCCATCGGGCTGGCGTCGACGATTTGCTCGGCGAGCGCGTCGCGCAGGTAGCCCGCCAACAGGTGTTCGGTGGTGTGGAGCGCGGCGGTGGGAATCTCGGCCTCGTTGGGTTGCACCAGGCGCAGGTCGTACTTGGTGACCGTGTCGCCTTTCTCGCCCTGGTAGCGCCCGGCCAAGCGCACGTAAGGCGCGCGGACTTTGCTGTGGTCTAGGTTGAAGGACTCGAGCTTGTGCGTGGGTTTCATCATGTCTTAAGTATAACGCCGGAGCCTCTTCCCTAACAGCCGCTGGGGCAGGTACACTGGCAGGGTATTTGTAACCGTATTTAAAAAGGAGAGTTATCTTGCCAGAACGTGTAGCCTTGTTTATCGACGGCAGCAACTTGTACAACGGGATGCGCGAGAACCTGTCCAACACGCGCGTCAACTTGCAGGCGCTCATCAGACAGCTCACCGGCCCGCGCGAACTGTTTCGCACCTACTACTACAACGCCCCGCTCACCGAGGACTACGACACCGAACTGCGCGAGGGCCAGCAGCGCTTTTTCGAGTCGCTGCGGCGCATCCCTTACGTGACGGTGCGTTTGGGACGGCTGCACCGCCGCCACGACGGCTCGCTCGTCGAAAAGGGCATCGACGTGGCAATTGCCGTCGAGTCGTTGGGGCTCGCCTACGAAAACGCCTACGACACCGCCATCTTGGTGAGCGGCGACAGCGACTACGTCGAGCTTGTCGAGGCGGTCAAGCGCCGCGGCAAACACATCGAGTGCGCCATGTTCCGCAACCAGTCGGCGGGCATGTTGGTCGAGTACGTCGACAAGTTCCACCCGCTCGACGAGTTCGACTGGAACAAGATTCTTTTTTGAGTGGGCGGCTTTTCAGGGCAAGAGGTTCGCAACGCCTGCGGACCACAAGCTCCGAGTCTTGTAAACGCTGAGCCTTACGCCGAGTTTTCGACGCCGAGTTTTCGCCAAGGCGGCTCGAGAAGCCCTCGAGCTTGCTTTCAACCTTCACGCTTTCTGCGAGCTGCCGCCTGAATGCTAGGCTGAGCCCGTATGCCGACCTTCGCCGAACGCCTCCACGAACGTATCGACCTGACTCACTCGCGCGTGTGCCTCGGTATCGACCCGCGGCCCGCGGCGCACCCGTCCACGCATCCCGACCGGGCCGCGGGCGACCCGGCGGGGGTGGCGAAAAACGTCATCCGCTATTTTCGCGACATCGTCGAGGCGACGCAGGACGTGGTCGCCTGCTACAAGCTGCAGAGCGCTTTTTTCGAGGCGCTGGGAATACCGGGGTTGGTGGCGCTGGCGCAACTCGTCGCCGACGTCAAAAGTTTGGGCGTGCCGGTTATTCTGGACGCCAAGCGGGGCGACGTCGGCGCGACGGCGGCAGCGTACGCGCAGGCTTACTTGGGCGACGGCGTGTTTTCGGTCGACGCGCTGACCGTGAACCCGTACCTCGGCATGGACGCCTTGGAGCCGTTCATCGACGCGGCGGTTAAAAACGAGCGCGGCCTGTTCGTGCTGGTCAAGACCTCGAACCCCGGCGGCAAGGACTTTCAAAACGTCGAGTCGAGAGAGGGCATGTACCTGTACGACCACGTGGCTTACAAGCTCGCCGAGCGCGGTCGCGACCTCGCCGGGAGTGACGGCTACGGCCCCCTGGGCGCGGTGGTGGGCGCGACGTACTGGCAGGAGTTGGAGCACTTGCGCGACGTGCTGCCGCGCTCGGTGTTGCTGCTGCCGGGCTACGGCGCGCAGGGCGCGACCGCCGACGACGTGGCGGCGGCCTTCGACGAGGACGGCTACGGCGCGGTGGTGAATTCGAGCCGGGGTCTCACTTACCTGACAGCGGGCGACGACTACGCCGCGGCGTCCAGAGCGGCCACCCTGCAGATGCGCGCGGCCATCAACGAGGCCATCGGGCTCGAGTAACCTTGCCCCTAAAGCTCCAGTACCTCCGGCCGCCGCCGCCCGCCGACGTCAAGCAGCGGCCAGCGGGGGTCCTCGGTCAAAACGCTCAAGGTGTCGCCCTGCAGCAGCGCGGTGTCCTCGACTTTCAGTCCCGGCAGCGACGGGTTCCAGGCGTAAGCGCTGCCCTCGACGAGCATGTGCCGGTCGGCGGGCGTGGCGACGAAGTCCCGCGTGAGGTAGCCGGTCGGACCGCCCTGGTGGTGTTCCTGCCAGGCCTCGGGTCGACCGGCGGTTTTGTAGGCCTCTTTGATGTGCTCGAACACGTCCGCGACCAGCAGACCGTGGCGGGTGTGGTCGAGAACGGTGCGCTCGACCTCCAACAGCGCGCTGTACTGTCGCCGCCGCTCGCCCGACTCGGGGCCGAAACTCACCAAGCGGGTGAGGCTGGCGACGAGCCCGTGGCGGCGGGCGCAGGCCACCGCCATCAGTCGGTGCTTGACGGGGGCGGCCTGCGGCAGCGGGTGCTTGTAGCGCTCGAGCCGCTCGTCCCCCGCGACGAGGAGCACCACAGGCTGTGTGCCGCAGGCGCGCAGCCCCGCGGCCAAGCGGCCCGCGACGTCGTGCTCGGTCACGCCGGGTGTGAGCCCGGTCAGCACGTCGGTGAACACCCGGCCCGCGTCCGCGCCGAGCGCCCGGTAGCGGTCGACTTCGGCGGGCAACAGGGGTACGCGGAGCGGCCAGAAGTCTTTGACCTCGAAGCCGCGGCCCGGCGTGTCCGACAAGACCTTGCCCGCGCCGAGCAGGTCTTGCAGCGTCGCCGCTTTGGCTTGGGGGTCGTACCAAGGTGTGTAGACGAGGTCGACGCCTTCGGGCAGTTCTTCGGCCTCGAGCCGACCCCTTTCGACGCTTGAGGCGAGGACGGTCACCCTTTGCTGCGTCACCACGGCTTCGGCGACGGGCGCGCCCGTGAGGGCCACGGCGAGGTCCGCCCCGCAGAGCAGCCAGGCGAGGTTGCCGAGCCCGGCGACGTGGACTGCCGACACGTTGTTGGCGGCCATCATCAGTCGGACGCGGGCGAGTTTTTCGGCGAGTTCGCTCATGGCTGCCATCATACCGAAACGCTTCCAGGCCCAAAGCGGTTAAGCTTAGGCCGTGCTGCTCACCCTTCTCCCGAGCCGCTTCGCGGTGTGCCGTTTGGACGCCGCGGCCGAGCTTCCTGACTGGCCGCGCGGCGAACTCGTCTCGGTGACGCGCAGCCGCGAAGAGCTTTCCGTCGTCTGTGAAGAAAGAGGCGTGCCCCCGGGCGTCCGGGCCGAGACCGGCTGGCGGGCGTTAAAGGTGGCGGGGCCGCTTCAGTTCGGCGCCACCGGCGTCCTCAGTTCGCTGGCGGGACCGTTGGCGGCGGCAAAAGTGAGTCTTTTCGCCGTATCGACCTTCGACACGGACTACCTGCTCGTCAAAGAAGCGCGCTTGGGTGAGGCTGTGGCGGCGCTCGAGGCGGCGGGCCACGCGTTCGAACTTTGAGGAGGCGGTCATGGCAAGACAAAACATCTCGTCCGGGACGGTTTGGGAGAAGAATGTCGGCTACTCGAGGGCGGTCAAGGTCGGCCCGTACGTCCACGTCTCCGGCACCACGGCGACGGACCTTACGGGAAACATCGTAGGCGTAGGTGACGCCTACGCGCAGACCGTGCAGGTTTTGAAAAACATCGCAGGGGCTTTGGAACAGGCGGGCGCGTCCCTCGAGCAAACGGTGCGGACGCGCGTCTATATCGTCGACGTCGCAGCTTGGCAGGCCGTAGGCAGAGCGCACGGCGAGGTCTTCGGCGAGGTTCGCCCGGCTTCGACGCTGGTCGTGGTCGCCGCCCTGGTCGACCCGACGATGCTCGTCGAAATAGAGGTGGACGCTTACACCGATAACCCATAAACCGGCGACTAGCCACCCCCCGCCCCGGTAGCGTACACTGAACGGGTGCCAACCTTTAGCATCGGCGAAGAAGTGATGTACGACGACGAACGCTTTGTGGTCGCGGCCGTCTCCGCGGACGAACCCGTGCGTTACCGCCTGCTCGCCACGACGCCGAGCGGCGCGCGCATGGTCTGGGCGAGTCCTGAAGACCTGGAAAAAATGCTCAGCTACACCCGGTCCACCGACGACACGGCTCGCTACTGAACAGCTCTACACCGAACAACCTCGTTCTGAGGCGTCACGAACGCAAGTCGGCGACGAGCGCCGCCGCGAGTTCGCGGCCCCGCGCGGCGCTTTGTTCGTAGGTCAGGGTCGGGTCGGTGCACAAACCCGCCGCGTAGAGGTGCTCGAGCCGGGGCAGCCGAAACCCCGCTCGTTCGCTCGGCGCGAACGTCTTGAACGCGACCGAGTAGGGAAGAGGGCCGCCCACCTCGCGCCGCGCGGTCTCGAAGGTGAAACTGTGCGTGCCCAGGTCGTCGAACAAGTCGTCGTAGGCCATTTCGCTCAGGCGTCCGGCCGTGTCGACGAGCTTGCCCACGGTAAGGCGCGCTTCTAAAAAGCTGCCGACACAGAGCGCGGTGCGTCGCCCGTGGCGCGGCACGCCCTCCCAGGTGGTCACGCCCGCGACCCCGCCTTCTGCGACCAGCAAAGACGACACGCTCGACTGCAACAGGTGGATGCCCGGCGTGTGCTCGACGGCGTACTTGCCGCCGCGGTGGAGCGCCCAGGGGTCCACAAAGCCGTGTTCGTCGGCAAGCTCGGTGTTCAGGTCGTGCAGCAGCATGTTTGGTTCGGGCTCGAGGTCTGCGCTGCCGAACAGGGTGTAGAGGGTGTCCAAACTCGTCGTGACGAGCAGGGTGTCCAGGCCGGCTGCGGCGCATCCGAGGGCGGCCTCGGTGCCGGTCAGGCCAGCACCCACCAAAACGACATCGTAGCGGTGGTCACGCCCCGGGAAGGTGCGCGCGGCCGAATTTGTCTCTGCCAAACTCAGGGTCTCTGCCAAACTCAGGCCGGTCTCAGTCGTCGAAGCCGTCGAGCAGCAAAAAGGGCTGGCGGCGCCCCGGTGCCCGGACGAGGAGGTGCTGGCCGTCCGTCGTGCGCTGGTAAATCAGCACGCCTCTGGCGTCGCCGAGCAGTTCGGTTTCCTCTTCGGCGTCGACCATCACGCGCAGGTGGAGCGGCAAGCTCGGCCGCATAAAGCCGAGTTCGAAGCGCTCGTCGCCGGCGCGGTAGCCGAAAAACACGTCGCCCGGCGTGGTGTCGCTGTAAACGCAGGTGAGCGAGCGGGCGTCGCCGGCGCGGTACAGCGCCACGGCGTCGAAAACGGCTTCTTGCGCCGCGTCGGGCGTGACGAAGCCGTGCGTGGCCGCGCCCGTGTCGCCGTAAAAGGCGGCCGGAAAGTTTTTGGACTGAACGTAAAACCCGGCCGCGCCGACCCGCAGGTCCATGACCGCGTTGTCGAACGAACCCGCGCCGCTCGGTTGAGCCTGGGGCAAAAGGGTTTGCAACCCCGCGGCCCGGACGTCTTCGCTCTGAGCGTCTGCAGCTAAACCGTCCACAACGCTTTTGAGGTACGAAATCGCCAAGCCGTAACGGCGGTCGTGCAATTCTGCGAACAGCTCCCAGTCGGGGTCGATAAACTCGCTGTCGGTGTTGACTTCGAAACTCAGGTGGCTCAAGGTTTGACTCCCTGGTGTAGCGCCGACACGCCGAAGGTTTGCAAGGCGTACCTCACTTCGGTGAAGCCGGCTCTGCGCATCATATCAGCCAGTTCGCGGGGCGTCGGGAACTCGAGCACAGACGCCCCCAAATACTCGTAAGCGTCGCGGCGTCCAGAAATCGCGCCCGCCAAGTACGGCGTGACCTTTAAAAAGTAAAAACGGAACAGCGTGCCGAAAACACCTTTGGGTGGCGGCGGAAATTCTAGCACGACCAAGCGCCCGCCCGGCCGCAGCACTCGGTGAAACTCCCGCAAACCCCGCTCCCGGTCGGAAAAGTTGCGCAGGCCGTAAGCGACGGTGAGGCTGTCGAAGGTGTCGTCCGCAAAGTCCAGGTTTTGACCGTCGCCCTGCAACAGTTCCAGGTCCAGACCCTGCGCCGCGATTTTGCGCCGACCCAAGGCGAGCATCGGCTCGGCAAAGTCGACGCCGACGACCTCGGTTGCGGGCGCGGCGCGTTTCAGCGCGACGGCCAGGTCCGCGGTGCCCGTCGCCACGTCGAGCACGCGCCCGGGCTCGTCCTGCAGCGCGGCGGCGACCGCCTGGTCGCGCCAACCCCTGTCGATGCCGAAGCTGAGCAGCCTGTTCAGCAGGTCGTAGCGCGGCGCGATGGCCCCGAACATGTCGCGGACGTAGGCCGCCTTGCCGGTGCCGCTCGCGGGGTCGGCAGGCGCGTTCGGGGCTTTCATGCCCCGACGCTAACACGGCGGCCCGCGCCGTCACTGTGGCGCGGGCACCGTGACGCGGTTACTGGGGTACCCGGAAAAGTTCGGGCTTAACGGTTGACGGGCTCGAGCAGCGCGTGCTTGGTCAAAAAGGCGTCCAGCTTGGCGCGCGAGAAACCCGACAGGCTCGCGGCGTCGCCGCCGTAGACCAGCGTCGGCACGCTGCGCCGCCCGTGGTTGACCGCCATGACGTAGTCGGCGGCTGCAGGGTCGTTCTCGATGTTGACCTCCTCGAACGCGACACCGAGGCGGTTCAGCGCGGTCTTGGCGACTCGGCAGTCGCCACACCAGGTGGTCGTGTACATTTTGAGCACCCCGTTCGCAGCGGCTTCGTGCTTGGACGGATGGTTCATAAGTCGACAGCCTCCAAATCAGCTTCGTCGAGTTTAGCAGCGCTTGAAGGTTTTTCGAGTCAAGCGCGTTTCATACCTCTCATACGAAGCGTGCGGTACGCGAAACAGCCCCGGCTCTTCGGACGACGGCTTCTTGGCCGACGCCGAACCTGCTCGCTTTACAAACCGGTCTCGAGATACCCTGTCCTAAACCGCTTTGTCTCGACCTACACCGTCCTGGCCCACACTGCCCTGGCCCACACCGCCTTGAACCACGTCGTCCTGAACTACATCGTCCTGAACTACATCGTCCACCTGAGTTTGGACGAGCAGCACGCCCAGGGCGGCCAGCGCTGCGCCCAGCGCGAAGGGCACGAAAAAAGCGACGCCCGCCAGCGTGCCCGAGGCTATTTGCCCCAGAGAGATGCCGAGGCCGAAGGCGACGGTGAGCACCGACAAGGTCGCCCCCGACTGGCCCTTTTTCGCCAAGTCCCCGGCCAACGCCAGGGCGGGCGCGAACACGGCCGCGCCCGCGACGCCCTGGAGCGTGCGCAGCGAAATGAGCTGCCAAGGCTCGAGCACGAAACCCTGCAGCAGCGTGGTCGGCACCAGAGCGACCAACCCCCAAACGATAAAGCGCTTGCGGCCGCGGCGGTCGCTCAGAGTCCCGACGATGGGCTGCACGAGCGCGAGCGCGCCGACCAGGACGCCGAACTCCACCGCGAACAGCACCGGCCCTTGACCGAGGCGGGCGTTCACCTGCGGCTCGATGGGCGACAGCAGCGCGATACAGCTCGACAAAAACAAGGTCGCCAGTCCGAGGGTGAACACCGGGTCGAGCGCGCGGCCCGGCGTGTTGGAGAAGACGGCCAGCTCGAGCTTGCGCCGGTCGGGCTCGGCGTCCGGCGCGTCGTGAACCAGCAAAAGCACCAAGAGGCCGCTGACGAGGGCGGCGGCGCTGGCGAGGTAAAAGGTCGCGTCGAAGCTGCTGACCCGGCCCAGGCCCGGCACCGTGTAGGGGCCGTAGGCCAGCACCGTGCCCGCCAGCAGCGGCCCCGCCCCGAAGCCGACCAGCCTGAAGGCGTTGTAAACCCCCAAGTTGCCGCCGCGCTGCTCGGCGCTGCTGAGTTCGTTGACGAGCGCCACGCTCGCCGTGATGGTAAAAGCCGCCGCCAGGCCCTGAACGGCGCGCGTGACCAACAGGCCGGCGTAGCTGGTGAACAGCGAGAACGAGAAGTTGGCGGCAGCCAAGACGACCAGGCCCGACAAGATGAACAGTTTGCGTTTGCCGAGCCGGTCGGAAAAACGACCCACGAGCGGCTGCACCACCGCACTCACCAGACCGAACACGGCCAAAATAAAGCCCGTGACCGCCGCGGTCGAAAGACCGAGGCCGTCCCCGGTGACCCGCTCGCTGGCGATGTAGAGCGGCAGCACGATGATGAGAAACGAGTTGCCGAGCGAGTCCGCCATGCGCGCGACGGCGAGCGTCACGATGCGCGCGTCGGTGCGAAACGGGTTCAAGGAAGGGTCTCGGACACACCGAGTTCGACGTTGGGGCTGGTCACAGCCTCAAAAGTACGTCGCGGCGAGACGCGTCACCGTCGGCTGGAGCAGGATTGGTGAACTGAGCTAGGGCGGCCTCGTCCGTGTCGAGGCGGTCAGCGCTCGGTCGTCACCGCAGGCGCGACGCGAACGCTAATCGTCACCGCTCGAGGATCCGGCAACGCGCACGCCTGTTCCGCCTCGTCTACAAAGCCGACCGGGTAAAGGCTGGCACCGCAAGCGCTCAGGTAAGCCGCGCGCCAAGCGTCCGCGTACCGCTCTTCGGGGCGACAGGCGTGGCTGTCGGCTCCGCAGTCGCCCCAGCCCACCCCGTTGTGGTCGAAGTCCAGCACGAACAGGTCCACGCAGTGACCCAGTTCGTGCAGGGCCAGCTTGACCAGCTCGCTCGGGCTGTTGAACAGCCACACGTCCAAGTAGACGTGGCAGCGCTGCGCGGGCCACTCCGTTTGGGCGTAGGCCAAGGTGTCCCACCCGTTCAGGTCTACAAAGTGGTAAACGACGGGCACGCCCGCCACCTCGGCGGACCAACTCTTGAGGCTCGCCGGAAAGACGACGGTGCTGCCGGCGTGGCCCTGGGCGAACAGCAAGACGAACGAAAGGACGTAAAAGGTTGGACGGAAAAGCAAAGATAACGTGAACACGACGGTGTTGCCTCCCAACCTCAGTTATACAGCGGTGGGTTGGGTTCACGCCGTGACCGGAGCCCGCCGCCGAGGTAGGCTGTCTGTTTACGTCCTGTTTACGTCACCTGATTTTTCTGTTTACACCGTCTACACTGCCTGTTTATCCTTCTCTCGAGGAGCTGGGCGACTGTTCAAGACGACTGTTCAAGACGTAGTCACTGCTTCAGTTTAAGACTGCGTTTCTGACAGAATTCTTAAGCGGGCTCGGCGCGTACCGAGTTCGGCAGTCCTGCGTCGACATGTGCCGGACGCTGTACCCGACGCTGCAGCCACCCGCCACTCCGACAACAGTTCTGAAAACGACGCTGCCACTCTGATGACGCGGTTGAAAGCTTACCGAATCCGTGAAAACTTATAAAACCCGTTTCTTCCGTCCAACTCGGTGTCGTCACCTGCAGCCGATTCAAGGTTCACCGAACAAAATCGCGACCGTCGCGGCGAACGCGGCGTCGTCCAGGTGGCGGTAGGCGTTGAGGAAAGACTGCAGCTTGTGGCGCTCGAGCAGCCCGTCCAGCAGCGTCTCCGAGCGGTAGGGGTCGCGTTTTTGGGCGCGGCGCGGGCGACCGGCGGCGTCTATCAGGTCCAGTTCGCGCAGGACGGTGGCGACGAGGTCGGCTTTGGGATTTTCGAAAGGGAGACGGCCGCCCCGCTTCAGTGCGACGAAGCCGCGGCGCACGTCGTGGACGCTGGGGTAGCGACTCAGGGCGGCTTCCAGGTCACGCAACGCGTCGGGCGTCAGGTCGAAGTAGACGGCCGCGCGGGTCTGGAGCGCCTGCAAGGGTCGTGTCGCCTGCAGGGGGTCGGGCTCGAGGGGCAGGGCGTGCAACCACAAACGAGGTGCGTCACCGTCCAAGTCTTGCAGCGTGCGCACCTCTTTGACACCGGCTTTGATGGCACCGGCTTTGACGGCACCGGGAGGTCGGCCCCGAACCATCTTCGGCTCGAGCGGACTCGCCCCTTCGGCAAAACCCAGGGGTCGCGCGGCGCGCACGTCGTCGGCGATGAACTCCAGGCTGCGCTGGCCCTGCCACTCGTTTTCTTGCAGGCTGACGACCGCGTTGACCGCGCCGCCGCCCGGCAGGTGCGCGGCGAGTTCGCCCTTGTGCCAGGCGACGCCTTTGATGCCGCCGACGCGGAGTTGCAGGGTCGTCTTCGTCTGGCCGACCGCCCGCGCCGCGTCCAGCCGGTCGCTGAGCGCGAACAGGGGCGCAGGGTGGCCCTCGCCGTAAGGCTCGAGCGTGGCGATCGCCTTGAACAGGTCGTCGTCGACTTGGTCGGCCGCGATGAGGGCGTCCGCTGTGATGGTGCGTTCGGGTTTTGGATAGCGCGCCGTGTAGTCGTAAATGGCCGTGCGGAACGCGCCGATGGCCTCGTCGTGGAGCGCGAAACCCGCCGCCTGCGAGTGCCCGCCGAACCGTTTTAAGTGCGGCGCGGCGTGCTGCAAGCCCGCCACCGCCGAGATGCCCGGCACCGAGCGCACCGAGCCCTTGCCCCGCGCGATGATGTAGACGGGTTTGTAGTAGCGCTCCAAGAGCTTGCTCGCCACGATGCCCATGACGCCGGGGTGCCAGCCGGGGTCGTCCAAGACGAGGGCGGGCGCGGACGCGTCACACTTGGAGAGCGCTTCTTGGAACATGCTGTCCTGGATTTTGCGCCGTTCCAAGTTGCGCGCGTCCAAGTAGACGGCGAGTTCGCGCGCGCGCCGTTCCGAGGCGGTCATGAGGAGTTCCAGGCCGAGGTCGGCCTCGCCCAAGCGCCCGGCGGCGTTCAGTCGCGGGGCGAGCACGAAGGCCACGTCTCGAGCGCTCGGCGCCCCCTTCAAACGCGACTGAGCGACCATCGCCCGCACGCCCGGCCAGCGCGAGTCGGCTAAGCGTGCCAAACCTTCCCGGATGAGCGCGCGGTTTTCGCCCAACAGCGGGGCGACGTCGGCGATGGTGCCGAGGGTGGCTAAGTCGCTGTACTCGGTGGGGGCTTCCAAACCCAAACGTTCGTGCAGCGCCCACAACAGGTGATAAGCCACGCCCGCCCCGGTGAGTTCGGGCAGGCCCTGTTTCGCGCTCGGCGACAGCTTCGGGTGGACGACGAGGCCCTCGGGAAGCTCCGCTCCCGGCTGGTGGTGGTCGCTCACGATGGTCTCGACCCCGGCCGCTTGCAGGCGCTTTAACTCTTCTAAGTTGCTGATGCCGCAGTCGACGGTGACGAACAGGTCGGCTCGGCGGATGTGCTCTTCGACCCGGTCGGGGTGGACGCCGTAGCCTTCGTGCAGGCGGTTCGGGATGAACGGGGTGACGTCGCCGCCGAGGGCGCGCAAACCCAGCGTGAGCACCGCCGTGCCGCTGATGCCGTCGGCGTCGTAGTCGCCGTGGATGAGGACGCGGCGGTTGTGCTCGAGGGCGTGTTCCAGGCGTTCGGCCGCCGCGCCCAAACTGGGAATCTGGCTGAGCAGCAGGGGCGGCCGCAAAGTGGTCGCCGTGGCGCTCAAGCCGCGCGCGGCCATGACGCTCGCCAGCAGCGGCGGCACCGACAGGGCGCGCGCCAGCTCCCTCACCACGGCGGGCGGCGGCGGCGGGCGCACCGCCCAGCGCACCTCGGTTGAACCAGGTGGGGGGATTGCCGTCGTTCTCAGGCCAGTGCTTTTCACCCTAAAGGCGTTCGTAGTCCGGGCCGGGCACGACCGGGTAGGGCTCGTCCCGGTCGGGGATGACGGGGTCGCGCGCGGCCCGTAGCGTTTCGCCGCCGGACGGCTCCAAGTCGGCCAGGCGCGCTTTCAACTTTTTGTTCTCCCGCTGTTTGCGCCACAGCGCGAAGCGGCCGGGCAGCCAGCCCACCAGCCAGCCCAGCAGCAGCGCCAGCGCCACGACCACACCCGCGGGCAGCGCAATAATTCCGGGCAGGTCGACGTAAGCCTGGTTGACGCTGTACACCCACCACAGGTAAGCGACGACGACGAGGAGAAACACGAACTGAACGACTCGAGCTGCTTTCACGGCTGGCCTCCGTGACCCAGTTTAACGCATACGGGTGGCAAGAGATTTGAACTGCACTATAGTCGAACGGAACGGTAGTCGAACTGCCCGCCGGGGTTCAGCGACGAGGAAACCCCCAAGTCCGTTTTCAACCCAGACCCTGCCGAAAGCGCTGCAGCGTTTCCCCTAAACTTTGGTACGTTAAGCTGGACCATGCTCTACGCCTTACTCTCCTTGGCTGGACTCGCCTTGCTGTGGCGTTACGCCCTATGGCGGCCCCGGCGCTTGCCCGGCGTGACGCGGGCGCGGCCCCTGCTGCTGGGCCACCGCGGCGTGCGCGGCGCGCGGCCCGAGAACACGGTCGCGGCGTTTCAGTACGCGTTTTCAAGCGGCCTCGACGGGGTCGAATGTGACGTGCAACGCAGCCGCGACGGCGCGCTCGTTTTGTTTCACGACTTTGAACTGCAGGGCCGGCGCGTCACCGACCTCACTCGGCAAGAGGTGCACGCCCTCGACCCGGACGTGCCCGAACTTTCCGAGCTTTTCGAGCTTGCAAAAAGTTATCCCGGCACGCTGCTCAACCTGGAACTCAAGACGGCGGGTTTGCAAACGCGCGGCGTAGAGCGCGCCGTCGTGCGGGCGGTGTGGGCCTCGGGGTTGGCCGACCGGGTGCTGGTCTCGAGCTTCAACCCGCTGAGCTTGCTCAAAGTGCGCTTTTGCTCACCTAGCGTGCGCACCGGCCTGCTCTACGCGCCCGACCTGCCGCCGCCGCTGCGCACGCCTTGGCTGGCGGGCTGGCTCCACGCGGACGCGCTCCACCCGCACGAGTCGCAGGTCACGCCCGCCCTGGTGCGGCGCGCGCAGGCGCGCGGCCTCGCCCTCAACACCTGGACGGTCAACGACGACATGAGAATTACCTCGCTTGCCGAACTGGGTGTAGACGCTATCATCGGAGACGACCCGGTCGCGCTGCGCAGGGTGGCGCGAAAAGACTAGCTCGAGGGGAGTAGCTTAAAAACGTGACCGCCAAGTGCAAACTCGTCAGCGCGACCGACTTCGACCTGTTCGAAGAGCGCTTGAACGCGTTTTTGGCGTCCCTGACCGACGCCGACGTCGTCGTCGACATCGGCTTTGCGACGGCGGCGCTGGGCGGGAGCATGGAATACAGCGCCCTCGTCCACTACCAGCACACTGAAAGCTGGGCGTAGCGACGTGTTCAACAGCCGCGCTAGCCGACGAACCGCCACCGGACGACCGAGGTAACCATGTCTGCAACCCTAGTTTTAGCCGTCGACGACGAGCCCGCCCTGCTCAAGCTGACCCAGGTCAGTTTGGAAAGTGCCGGTTACAGCGTCCTCACTTTCGACAACCCCCACGACGCGCTCGCGGAACTCGGTGAGGGCTTGCACCCCGACGTGATCGTCAGCGACGTGTCGATGCCGACCTTGGACGGTTACGGCTTTTACCAGAAAGTGCGCGAGGTGGACGAACTCCGCTCGGTGCCCTTTTTGTTTTTGACCGCGCTCGACGACCGCTCGAGCGTCCGCAAGGGCATGGCTCTGGGCGCGGACGACTACCTCACCAAGCCGTTCACCAAACACGAACTCGTCGAGGCGGTGCGGGTGCGTTTGGACCGCATCGAGGCGCTGCTCCGCCCGCTCGAGGGCAACGTCCAGGCCAAGGGCTTGGGCTCGCCCATCGTCGAACGCGACGGCGAACGCCTCGATTGGGACTCGCTCAAGGCCTTGGAGCTGCTGTTTTACCTGCTCGAGCACCGGGGCGGCGTGACGACCTTCGAAGTCGCCGAGGCGCTCTGGCCCGGCAAGACCGAAGCGAAGGCCTCGAGCAGCTTTCACACCACCCTGTACCGGCTGCGCAAGTCGATGGGCGGCGAGCTTATCGAGTCAGCGAACCGCCGCTACTACCTACACGGCAAGTTCAAAATAAACTACGACGTCGAGCGCTACCGGCAACTCGGTGCCAAGGCCAAGGTGAGCGGCAACCTCGCCGACTACCGCCGCGCCGCCGACCTTTACCGGGGCGACTACCTGCTCGGCTTCGACTCGTTCTGGGTCGAAAACGTCCGCACCGGGCTCCACACCGAACACCTGAGTCTGTTGGAAGCCGCCGCGGAAAAAGCCCTGGACGACGGCGACTGCGAAGCGGCCACCCGCTTTTACCTCACCATGACCGAGCACGAGCCCTACAGCGAAAACGCCTGGGAAGGCTTGGCCGACACCTGGGAAACGCGCGGCGAAAAGGGCAAGGCCGGCGAAGCGAGAGCCCGCTTCGAATCGCTTATGGCGAACGACGACTGGTGAGCTGGCACACCGGAAAGTTCGCGGGGCCGGGGTTTGCGGCCAACCGGTAGGCTGTAGCAAAGTCGCGGCGGGCTACGCTGAGTCCGGCGGGTGAACTGCGAACCACGGACGAGTGACACCTGAGCAACGTCTACCCGCCTTGGCTAGCCCCCTGCCAAGGCGGGTAGACGCGCCTCGAACCCGTCTTCGCAGCGGACGTCCTCGCAGTAGCCGTTCTTGCCGCCCGCCTTGACGCGGTACATCGCCCGGTCGGCCCTCAGCAGCAGACCCTCGGCGCTCGTTCCGTCTTGCGGGTAAAGGCTCACGCCCACGCTCGCCGTAACGCTCGCGACGACGCCGGACAGTTCGAAAGGGTCTGCAAGCGCCGTGACCACCCCTCGAGCTATCTTGGCGGCGTCCTCTTTGTCCTTTAAGTCGGGCAGCACCACCGCGAACTCGTCGCCGCCCAGCCGCGCCACGGTGTCCTCGAGCCTTACGCAGGTTCTTAGGCGCGCCGCCACCGCCACCAACAGCGCGTCGCCCGTCTGGTGGCCCCAGCGGTCATTGACCGCTTTGAAACTGTCCAGGTCGACAAACAAAAGGCCCAGCAAGCTGCCGCCCTGAAGCTCCAGACTGCGCTCGAGCGCCTCGGCTAAGTAGCGGCGGTTGGGCAGCTCGGTCAACGGGTCGGTGTAGGCGTAGTGGGTCAGGGCCTCCGCGGCGAGCCGCTCCGCGACCTGCCACTCGAGAAAAGTGGCGAAGACGTGAAGCCCGGCGATGTAAGCGAGGCTGGCTAGGTAAAAGTCGCCCAGCAAATAGCGCCCGCCGAAGGCCGCGTCTGCAAGCGGGTAGAAGAGAAAGTATGGCAGGCTTACGAGCAAAGTAGCCGCGTAAAAAGCCAGCGAGGCGGCGAGACCGCGCCGTTTGCCCAAAGCCAAGTACGACCAGAGGTAGATGAGTGGGCCCCACAACCTGAAGATGTCCAAGAACGCCGCTCTTGCCCCCTCCTCGGACGACAGGTAAAGCGTGTGCGCCAAGATGAGCGCGTAGCTGAGCGCCGCGGCGAGGGTGACGCCGCGCTCGACCGCTTTCAGGCTGGTCGGCTGCCACCACAGCCACGTCGTCAGGCCCGCCAGGATGAGGAGTAACGCCGGGCTCAAAACCCTGTCGAAAAAATAGTCTTGGGTAAAGAGCAAAAGACTCGCGAAGCTCGAGACCACGAGCACGCTGAGGAGGACCAGGTAAAAGCGGCGCTTGAGGTGTTCGGCGGAAGCCGCCGGGGTGACGGTAGAGGAAAAAAGAGCCACACCCCAGCCTAAACCGCGCGTTATAACAGAATTCTTACGACGGGTCCGCCTGGGTTGACGCAAGGCTGTCCCCTGACGGTGCCAGGCGCAAGTCACCCCTGCTTTGTAAAACTGTCTCCCGGAACAGGGCTGAGGTCGGTCTCAGCTCTTGGCTCGAGCCTCCCCCGCGGTCTCGGCTGCTTTCCTGGGTTAAACTCGGCTCAAACCGCGACGTTGCCGAGCCGAGGTCGTTGTCAAGCCGAGGTACAAGTCAAGTTTGAGGTGCAACTCAAGTTTGAGGTCTAAACCAAGTTTGGAGTCAACCGTGCTCAACATCGACCTATCCAGCAAGCAGGGCCTCGTGTTCGGCGTTGCCAACCAGCGCTCCATCGCCTGGGCCATCGCCGACATCCTGAACCGGGCCGGGGCGCGCCTGGCCTTCAGCTACCAGGGCGACCGGCTCAAAAGCACTTTAGAAAAGCTCACGGGTGAGTGCCGCGACCCGCTGCTGGTGCCCTGCGACGTGACGAGCGACGACGACCTAGACGCGCTCTTCAAAGAGGTGAAAAACGCCTTCGGCACGCTCGACTTCGTCGTTCACGCGGTCGCGTTCGCACCCGGCACAACGTTTGAGAAGCCGTTCGTGGAAACCACTCGAGCAGAGTGGATGACGGCGATGGACGTGTCGGCTTACTCACTCGTCGGCGTCGCGCAGCGCGCGCAGGACCTGATGACCGAGGGCGGCAGCATTACTACCCTGACCTACCTCGCCGCCGAGCGCGTGGTGCCGCACTACAACATGATGGCGGTCGCCAAGGCGGCATTGGAAGCAAGCGTGCGCTACCTCGCTTACGACCTCGGGCCGCAGGGTGTCCGCGTCAACGCCATCAGCGCCGGGCCGCTGCGGACCATCGCCGCCCGCAGCATCTCGGGCTTCGCCGAGATGTTCGGCGAGGCCGGGGCCAAGAGCATGTTGAAGCGCAACATCACCCAGGAAGAGGTGGGGGGTCTCGCACTTTCACTCATCGCCGACACGTTGGGCAGCGGCATCACCGGCGAGACGATTTACGTCGACGCGGGCTACCACGCGATGGGGATGTTTTTGGAGGAGAGTGATTAATCGTTAGTTTTTGGTGCTAACTACAAACCAACGACAGTGCAACCGCAAAGTTGCCTAAGTCGAGTAAAACCGTTCGTCTTTGCGAGCAACAGTCTTGAACCAGAGGCAGGACTATGATTGTCGAGCGTTGGCAAATCGTTGATACTACCACCGGTTCAAGACTGTTTAGCGCGGCAATCTCGAGCGTCGGGGTTTGTCAGGCGGTGCTTCTGTATAAGGTTGCCTCAAAGATTTCCGCTCCCAAGGCTACGCCCGACTGCGTGAACGCAACGACGAATGTAAATGAAAGCTGACTTTGCGGTCACCTTGAAACCAAAAACTAAAAACCTCTAACCCAACGCGGTATAGTTGCTCTATGGTTTTAAAAGGCGAAGGCAAAGGCCCGCTGCCGCCCCTGTTGACGCAGTACGTCGAGCTTATCGAGCAGTATCCGGACTACCTCATGCTGTTTCAGGTGGGCGACTTTTACGAGTGTTTCGGGGAGCACGCGGAGAAGCTGGCTCGAGCCCTCGGAATTATCCTGACGCACAAAACGAGCAAGGACTTCACCACCCCGATGGCGGGCATTCCAGTTCGCGCGGCGGACACCCACATCGAACGCCTGCTCAACCAGGGCATCCGCGTCGCCGTCGCCGACCAAATAGGCAACCCCGCCGACGCCGACGGTTTGGTGCGGCGCGACGTGGCCCAACTCATCACGCCCGGCACCGTGACCGACGAACGTCTGCTGCGCCCCGACGCCAACTACCTCGCCGCCGTGGCGACCGGCGACGGTTACGGCCTGGCGCTGCTCGACGTGACCACCGGCGAGTTTCGCGGTTCGCAAACCTTCGCCAAGAGCAGCCTGTTCGACGAACTCCGCCGCTACCGCCCCGCCGAGGTGCTGCTGGCTCCCGAACTCTACGAGCAAGAGGCGTTCCGCACCCTGTTCGGCGAGCGCTTTCCCATCATGGTGACGCAGGGGCGTTTCGACTTGGCAGAGGCCGGAACGACCCTCACACAGCAGTTCGGCGCGCTGCCCACCGGGGCAGACACCGAGGCGCTCTTGCGCGCCGCGGGTGCGGTGCTGTCCTACGCCCGCGCCACGCAGCGCGGCGCGCTGCCGCAGGTGACGGGTTTTCTGCGCTACGACCCCGGCGCGTACATGCACCTGGACGAAGTAGCGCTGTCCACTTTGGAAGTGTTCGAGGCGGCGATGGGCTCCGGTCGCACACTTTTCAGCATCCTCGACGAAACCCGCACCGCGCCGGGCCGCAGGCTCTTAAAAGCCTGGCTGCGCCACCCGCTCCTCGACCCGAACCTTATCGAACATCGACTGGACGCGGTAGAGGCGTTCGTCCAGGACGGCGTGCTGCGCGCCGAGGTGCGCAAGGCGCTCTACCGGGTTCACGACTTGGAGCGCCTCGCCACCCGAATCGCCGCCGACCGGGCGAGCGCTCGAGACCTCACCGCTTTAGCGCGGAGCTTGAGCTTGTTGCCGGGTCTGAAAAGCTTGCTCGCCAGCAGGGACGAACGCGCGCTGTCCAACCTGACCCGCCGCCTCCACGACCTGAACGACGTGCAGGCGCTCATCAGCGCGGCGCTCGTGGACGACCCGCCCTTGAAAATCACCGAGGGCGGGCTGATTCGGGACGGTTTCGACGCCGAACTCGACGGCTTGCGCCACGCCGCCGAAGCGGGCCGCGCCTGGATGGCCGAGCTGGAACTCCGCGAGCGCCAAGCGACGGGCATCCCCAAGCTCAAGGTCGGCTTCAACGGCGTGTTCGGCTATTACCTGGAGGTGACGCGGCCCTACTACGACGCGGTGCCGGAGGATTACCGCGTCGTCCAAACCTTGAAAGACCGGCAGCGCTACACCCGCAGCGACGTCCGCGAGAAAGAGCGCGAAGTCCTGCGCGCCGAGGACGGGGCCAAACGGCGCGAGTACGCGGTATTCGAAGGAGTGCGCTCGAGCTTCACGAGTCGCGCCCAAGACGTGCGCGACGTGGCTTGCGTCCTGGCCGAACTCGACACCTACGCCGCCCTTGCCGAGGTCGCCGCCGCGCGCCACTACTGCCGCCCGGCGTTCAGCGACGACCACACGCTTACGGTGCGCGGCGGGCGGCACCCGGTGGTCGAGCGGTACCACAGCTTCATCGCCAACGACACCACGTTGTCGAAAAACGAACACCTCGTCGTGTTGACCGGGCCGAACATGAGCGGCAAGAGTACCTACCTGCGCCAGACCGCGCTCGTCGCGCTGCTCGCCCAGGTGGGCTCGTTCGTGCCGGCGGAAACGGCCACGCTACCCCTGTTCGACCGCATTTACACCCGCATCGGCGCGTCGGACGACATCGCCGGGGGCCGCAGCACCTTTATGGTCGAGATGAGCGAGTTGGCCCGCATCCTGCAAAACGCCACGCCGCGGAGCCTCGTCCTGTTAGACGAAATCGGCCGCGGCACGAGCACCTACGACGGCCTCGCCCTCGCCTGGGCGTCGTCGGAGTACCTGCACGACTGCGTGGGCGCGTTTACGCTCTTCGCCACGCACTACTTCGAACTCACCACGCTCGTCGGGCGTTTGGGGCGGGCGCGAAATTACCACGTCGCCGCCAAGGAAGAGGCGGGCGGGCTCGTGTTTTACCACCAGGTTTTGGAAGGTCCGGCGAGCAAAGCCTACGGTCTGCAAGTCGCCAAACTGGCGGGCGTGCCGCAAGCGGTTTTAGAACGTGCCCACGCTGTTTTCTGCGGCCTCGAGTCCTCCCAAAACGACTCTGCTCAGGAGGTCGTGGACGCTCTCTTGGCGCAAGAAATCAGCCGCTTGTCGCCGCTGGACGCGCTCAACTTGCTGCACAAGTTGCAAGAACAGGCTCGAGGCTTGTCGGCAGAAGGGTGAGGGTATGGCTGTAGATATAAAGCTTTGGGAGATCGACGGCCAGGAGCAGCTAAAGGAGATTCGGCCAGCTAAACTCGACCTCGAGAATCGCCTGGAAACTTGGTTGGAGAGGGATATTTCTACGATTTCACAAAACCTGCTCGTCATCGGGCGGCAAGTTTCAACCGAGCACGGCGGTTATATCGACCTCCTGGGTATAGAGCCGAACGGCGACCTGGTTATCGTTGAACTCAAACGTGACAAAACACCACGGGAAATTACCGCTCAGGCCCTGGACTATGCCTCGTGGGTCAAGGATTTATCAAACGAAAAAATTACTGAAATCGCCAACGCCTATCTTGATGGATTCGGAAGTGACCTCGAGGCAGGTTTTCAGAGAGAGTTCAACTCTGAGCTTCCAGATGTACTCAACGAACACCACAAAATTCTCATCGTTGCTTCGCACATTGACTCGAGTTCGGAACGAATCATCAGGTATTTGTCCGACACCTACGGCGTGAACATCAACGCCGTTACTTTTCACTACTTTCGTGCTGAGGGTAAAGAGTACCTTGGTAGAGCTTTTCTACTCGAGCCAAGCCAGGTTGACTACAAAACGCGTACAAAAGCATCATCAACCTCCAAACGGCAGCCTAATTTGTCGCTTGAAGAATTGGAAGAAGTGGCTGTTCAAAGAGGCGTGGGCGAACTGTATGGGCAGTTACTCAGTGGCTTAAAAGAATGCTTTAACCGCATCAAACCTACCAGAAGCTCTCTAGCCTGCAAGGGTGAGGTCGGCGATTCTAAGAAAGCAACCATTTTTAGCGTTATTCCTGGCGAAAGCAGTCAAGAAGACGGACTCAGGTTTCAAGTTTACCTAGGCCGGTTTGCTGCGTATCTCGGTACTGGTGAAGATGAAGCGACGAAGCTATTGCCACAGCACAAAGAGACATGGAAGTTTTCCCAAGGAGTCTCGGCAGAATACTCTGGATACGCGGGCTTCTTCAAAAATCAAGCGGACATCGGGCAGTTCGTAGACGGTATAAAATCTTGTCGTAAGACAATCGTTCAACCCCAGCAAAATGATTCGCAAACTCCCACCTGACCTCATCCGCGAAATCGCCGCGGGCGAGGTTATAGGCGCGCCCGCCGACGTGCTCAAGGAACTCCTCGAGAACGCCCTGGATGCAGGGGCGACGCGGCTCGAGGTCACGCTCGAAGACGGCGGTGTAAAACGCATCACCGTCACCGACAACGGCGCGGGCATCCCCAGGGATGAGCTGCCGCTGGCAGTCGATGTCCACTGCACTTCGAAGCTCTCGAGCCTGACTCACATCGACACGCTCGGGTTTCGGGGCGAGGGACTGTACGCGGTGCGGAACGCGGCGCACGTGTCGGTGACGAGCCGTCCCGCCGCGCAGCTCGGCGGGGCGACAGTGCGCGCGTGTGGCGAGACGAGTTCGCTCCAGGAACACCCCGCCCCAGGTGGCACCTCGGTCACGGTGACGGGGTTGTTCGAGCACCTCCCGGCCCGGCGGGCGGCGCTGGAGTCGGGCGCGCTCGAGGCCAAAAAGTGCGTGGCTCTCTTGGGTCGCTACGCGCTCCACCACCCGCACCTGGCGATTAAGCTCGTCGTGGACGGCGAGGACAAGTGGGCCCACGCGGGCGGCCAGGCGCGCGAGGCGGTTAAGTTTTTGTGGGGGCCGGTGACGGCGAACCGGCTGCTCGAGCTGCATTCGAACTCGGGCTCGAGAACGCTGACCGGCCTGCTGTCCCGCCCCGAACTCTCGCGCCCGCGCAAAGACCGGCTGCTCCTGGCGGTGAACGGCCGCCCGGTCGTGTGGCCGGAGGCGTTGCTGAAGGCCGTGCTGCACGGCTACCGCGAACTTTTGACGAACACGCACTTTCCGGTGGGTGTGCTCAACCTGACCGTGAACCCCGACGAAATCCTCGTCAACACCGCGCCGGACAAAAGCCGCGTCAAGCTTTTGAAAGAGGCCGAGGTGAGCGCTTTCGTGCAGACGGGCGTCGAAAGCGCCCTTTCCGCGCATCCGCTCGCCCCCGCGTTGCCCGACCTGCACACCTTCGAAGGCGTCGGCAACGCGCCGCGGACGAACTTTCCCGCGCTCAACCACGTCGGCACCTACCGCGAACTGTACCTGCTCGCTGAGGGCGACGGGCGCTTGTGGGTCGTCGACCAGCACGCCGCGCACGAGCGCGTGTTGTACGAAGAATTGGAGGCGCGCTTTTCACGCGAGGCCCCGCTCGAGTTGCCCAGCCCCGAACTCCTCAGCCTCAGCGCGGTCGAAGCGCAAGCCTACGAGGAACGGCGTGACGACCTCGCCCTGTATGGGTTGGTGCTCGAGCCGTTCGGCGCTCACAACTGGCGCGTCCGCAGCGTCCCGGCGTTTTTGGCGGGCCACCCAGACCTGGTGAGCGAGGTCGTCAAGGGCAGTTTGGGCCGGAACAGCGTTGCCGAGGCCTGGCGCACGGTGCTGGGCCGACTGGCCTGTCTCCCGGCCATCAAGGCGGGCCACGTGTTGGCGGGTGCCGAGGCGCAAACCCTCCTCGACGCCCTCCGCGAGTGCCGCACGCCCTGGGCCTGCCCGCACGGCCGCCCGACGGCATTGGTGTTGAGCGAATTGGAGTTGGCGCGGCGTTTCGGGCGGCGCGGGCCGCGGGCGATAGAGAAAGTTCGTACTTGAGCCTTACGAAACCGGCTCCCGTACCGGCCTGTCCGTGTGAATCGGCCCGCGCCGGTCGTTCAAGAAGCCACCCGCGTAGCCGCCGCGCAGCGCCAGCAGTTCGGTCATGATGCTCATGGCGATTTCCGCGGGCGAGTCGGCCCCGATGTCCAGGCCGATAGGGTTGCGCACGCGGTTCAAGTCGGCCTCGGTCAACCCGCGGCCCTCTTCCGTGAGCGCGTCCCGCATCCGCTCGAAGCGCGAACCCGGCCCGAGCACGCCGATGTAGGGTGCCGCCGTGGTGAGGGCGAAGGCGAGGCTTTCCTTGTCGCGCTCCAAGTGGTGGTTCATAATCACCACCGAACTGCGCGGCCCCACCTCTACTTTCTCGGCAAAACCCGACGGGTGGGTGCGAACAAGTGTCGCGTGGGGAAAACGCTCCTCGGTCACAAAGGCGTGCCGCGCGTCCACGACGGTCGTTTTGAAGCCCAACTCGTGCGCGTAGCTCGCCACGGGAATCGCGTCGTGGCCCGCGCCGAACACCACGAGTTCGGGCGGGGGCACGTTGACATCTAAAAAGATGTCGGCGCGGCCAGCGGGTAAAGCGACTTCTACGGTTTCCGAATGTGGGTAGAGTTGGGCCATCTTCTTACGCGCTCGAGCGACGAACTCAGCGTCAGTGTCCTCGTCTCCCAAGCTGCCGAGGGTCGCGCCGCTCGAGTCGATGAACATGCGCTTTCCCTTGAGGCTCGAGTCCGCTGCTTCGATGACGGTCGCCAGGGCGGCGGCGCGGCCTTCTCGCAAGGCTTGCAACCAGCGCGCGTTCTCCCGGCCTTCGTCGAACGGCTCGATGTACACGTCCACCGAGCCCCCGCAGCCGAGGCCGAGGCCCCAGACGAGGTCTTCGTCCAAGTCGAAAAACTTCACCACGGGCTCGCCCGTCGCCATGACGCGCTGCGCGACCTCGCCGACCTCTTGCTCCAGACAGCCGCCCGAAATCATGCAGACCTGGTTGCCTGCGGCGTCGATGAGCATCTTCGTGCCCTCGCGACGGTAGGCCGAACCTTTGACGCGCACGACGGTTGCGACGGCCGCTTTTTGGCCCGCGGCCTGGGCGGCTTCCGCGGCGTCCAGCAGCCGGATGAGTTCTTGCATGGTGCCTCCGTTTCTAACAGTTTAGCGCGCGAGCGCGTCTCGGTTTCGTAGCGGTGGACGAAGAGGGCTCTGTCAAGCAGCCTTGAGCTATCATGCGGGGATGAAACGGTTTCTGTTTGTTCTTTTCGCTCTCGTCGGCCTCCTCCTCGTTTGGGGTGTGGCCGAGCCTTACTTTATCGACGAGCAAACGCACGAGGTGCAGCTTCCCAATCTTCCCGCCTCTTTGGAGGGCCGACAGGTCGCCGTGATTGCCGATTTGCAGGTCGGGATGTGGCTCGCCAACACCTGGACGGTGCAGCGCGTCGTTGCCAGACTTGTCGAGGCAAAGCCCGCGGCCGTGCTCATTGCAGGTGACTTCGTGTATCACGTGGGCAGCTCGAGCCCCACCATCACCAAAGCGGTCTCTTTGGTGGCACCTTTGGTCGCCGCGGGCATCCCCACCTACGCCGTCCTCGGCAACCACGACTACGCCATGCCGACCAGCGAGGCCCCGAAAAACACGGCGCTGGCCGACGCGGTGCAAGGCGCTTTGGAGGACGCAGGCGTCACGGTGCTTCAAAACGAAGCCGCGCCCCTCCCCACCCAGACGAAGACACAGACGGACGAGTCACCGCCCCTCTACATCGTCGGCGTGGGCGCGCACGTCGCCGCCGAAGACCGGCCCGAGGCCGCCCTCGCCGGTGTGCCGGCCAACGCCCCCCGCATTGTCCTCATGCACCATCCGGAATCGTTCAAGGCGTTTCCTGCCGACACCGCGCCGCTGGCCGTCTCGGGACACACGCACGGCGGGCAGTTTCGCCTGCCTTTCACACCTTCTTGGACCTGGATGTCTTACACCAGGGAGGACGAGGTTCACGCGGACGGCTTCATCCAAAATTACGGCGAAGCGGGCAACCGACTCTACATCAACCGGGGCATCGGCTTCAGCGTCGTGCCTTTGAGGCTCAACGCCCCGCCCGAACTCACCCTTTTTACGCTTCGCACCGGGGCGAACAGTGCGGCTTCGCCCCGGTGAGGGCTGGCAGGCGGCGTGCGAAAGCCTGGTTGAAGCGGCTCGAGCACGTTTGCTAAGCTGTTCGTCTATGAAAGCAGGCGCATGAAAACGACCAGCGGGCGCGACGCCCACCGAGCGGCGGGGCCGGACAGCGTGAGGATAGCCGTCGTCACCATCAGCGACACGCGCACCCCGGCGACGGACTCGAGCGGCGATTTTCTCGAGCAGGCGGTGTTGGAGGCGGGTCACACCCTGAGTGAGCGCACACTGATCAAGGACGATAAAACGCAGATTCGGGAAACCCTAGAACGCCTGCTCAACAGCGACGCCCAGGTCGTTCTCACCTCGGGCGGGACGGGCATCGCCGGGCGCGACTACACCGTGCCGATTGTCGAGTCCTTGCTGGTCAAACCCATGCCCGGCTTCGGCGAGCTGTTCCGGATGTTGTCTTTTGAAGAGGTCGGCGGCGCGGCGATGCTGTCGCGTGCCGTGGGCGGACTCGCCGAAGGTGGGCTGCTGTTCGCGCTGCCGGGGTCTTCCAACGCCGTCAAGACAGCCTGGGACAAGTTGCTCAAAGACGAGTTGAGCCACTTGGTCTTTGAAGTCTTTCGGCACAAGTAGAATTTCGGGCTGGCTTCAGGGGTTGATAGGGGCGTTCAAGCCGACCTCTGCAAATAGGTCTTTCAGCATCTTCAAGTTTTTCAGCGCGTGGCCCTTCGTGGTGTTCAAGAACATCACGTACACTTCGGTGAGCACGTCTTCTTTTTCTTTGATACCCAACACCCAACTCCGCAGTTCGTCCGGGCTGTAGAGGTAGTCGTGCCGCTCGGCCGCCGTTTTGCCGCCATACCAGCTCGCCTCGTTGCGGCCGTGCAGCCGGAGGTAGACCACGTCCGAAGTGACGTGCAACTGGGGCGCGGGCATCCCTGAAACTTGCGGGTAGTCCACGCTCACGTAGGTCAGGCCCAGGGTTTCGAAAGCCTCTATCACGTCCTCGAGCTGCCACGCCTCGTTGCGAAACTCGACCGCCAGGCGCTCGCCGCTCAGTCGGTCCACTAAGTCTTTCAAGTACACCCGGTTGTCGGGCGTGCGGTGAAACGAGTAAGGAAACTGCACCAAAAATGGCCCCATCATCCCGACCTCGCGCAGCGGGGCGACCGACTCGACGAGCCGCGCGTAGGTGTCCGCGTCGGCGTCGCGGGAGTGGGTAATGCTCTGGTGGACTTTTACGGCGAAGTGCACCCTCGCCCCACTTTTGTCCACCATCCCTTGAAAAGCTTTGATGCCGGGAATGGCGTAAAAACTGCTGTTGAGTTCGACCGCGTTGAAGTGCTGCGCGTAGATTTCTAAGTACTGCGCCTTTTTCGTGCCCGGCGGGTAGAGGAGGCCGAGCCAGTCGTCGTTGGAGTAGCCGCCGGTGCCTAAGTAAAGTTCCATACCGAAAGTTTACTCGACGCCCGGCTCGACCATGCGGCAGCACCGGAGAGCGGGCGTAGAAGAAACCCGCTCAGTTAAGCTCAACGCACTTTTTTCCGGCGGGGCAAGTGTCGAAAAAACCTGCCCAGGGCGCTCAACGCACCCTCGAATAAGGACTTCGTCAGTTTAACCGGGGTTTTGGCGGAGCGCTGTAAGATTTTTAAAAGTGAGTTTAAAGAGAGGTAAGCGGGTTTAGTCCACGTCGAAGGGGATGATGACCCGCTTACCAAAAGTAGCTTAGCAGGCGAATCGGTGTGAGCCGCCGATTCCGTCACAAGACTTCACCATTAAAGTTTAGGGCGGCCTGCCTTTGTGAAACGCCCGCTACCTCTCTCCCTGTTCGGCCGCAGGGGTGTTCCGGCTCGAGGGCGGCTACGGCAACTCTGGCCGGGGCCTCACCTACACCGTGACGGGCGACGCCTACGCGGCGGCGGCCAGAGAGGCTGCCCTGCAGACGCGCGCCGTCGTCAACGGGGCTGTATCAACGGGGCTGTATCAACGGGGCTGTCGGGCTCGAGTCAGGCCTGTTCAAAACGGCCAGCTTAGCTTAGACTTGTAAGACTTGTTGTCAAAGTGAACCTGGAGGTGGGGGATGCACCAGGACGCGAGGGGCCGATGAACTTGCCCGAATGGTTGCTGCAACTCTCGGCGCTGTTGGCGGGTGCCGTGCTGCTGGGCGTGCTCGCCAAGCGGGTGCGGCTGCCCCTGACCGTGGTGCTGGCGGTGGTCGGTTTCGCGGCGGGCACGTTTCTCCACAACCCCTTGCAGGGCGAGGTGTTCGAAGAGGTCGTGGTGTTTTTGTTTTTGCCGGTCCTCGTCTTCGAAGCGGCCCTCGGGCTGTCCACGCGCGCTTTTTTTCGCAACCTCGTGTCGATTATGGTGCTGGCGGTGCCGGCTTTGCTCGTGTCGGCGAGCATTGTCGGGGCCGCGCTCTACTTTGGTCTCGGCGTGCCCTTGGCGGCGGCGGGCGTGTTCGGCGTGCTGATTTCGGCGACCGACCCGGTGGCGGTGGTGGCGGTGTTCCGCGACCTCGGGGTGCCGCGGCGGCTGCTCACGCTCGTCGAGGGGGAAAGCCTGCTCAACGACGGCGTCGCCATCGTGCTGGTCAACATCCTGCTCGTCGTGGCGCTCGGGGGCAGGGTGAGCGCCGTTGAAGGTCTGCTGGACTTTTTGCTGGTCTTTTTCGGCGGCGCGGCGGTCGGCGCGGCGGTCGGCGCGGTGGCGGCGCTGGCGCTGCCCGTCGTGGACAAGCTGCCCGCCGCCGCGCTGACGGTGGCGGTCGCCTACGGCGGCTTCGTGTTGGCGGACGAGGTGTTCGGCTTCTCCGGTGTGATGGCGACGCTCGCCGCGGGGCTGGTGTTGTCCGGGGCCGCGCCGGTGCGGGCGTCGGAGGAGGTGCGCAGCGGTTGGCACGAACTGTGGGAGGCGCTCGGCTACGTCGCCAACGCGCTGCTGTTTCTCATCATCGGCCTCGCCATCGAGCCCGCCTTGCTGGTTCGCTACGGCGGGGCGATTTTGCTCGCGGTGGCCGCCGTGCTGGTCGCGCGGGCGCTGGCGGTGGTGCCGCTGGTGTGGGTGTTGGAGCGTTTGGCGCGCATCCCGCCGGTTGGGCTGCGCAACGAGGCGGTGCTCGTCTGGGGCGGTTTGCGCGGCGGCGTGGCCTTGGCGCTGGCCCTGGCGCTGCCCGAAGAGTTGCCGCAACGCGACCTGTTCGTCGCCATGACCGGCGGCGTGGTGCTCGCGACGCTGCTTCTGAACGCCACCACCATCTCGGCGCTCGTTCACCGCTTAGGTCTGGACGAGCCGAGCCGGGCCGACCGCTTTCTCGCCGGGGGTGCGCGCCTGGCCGGCGTCGGCGCGGCCCGAGAACAGCTCGACAGCCTCGGCTTGGGCGACGAGGAGGTTGCCGCACAGCTCGAGAGTGCCGAGCGCGAAGCGCGCGCGGCCCTGGGGCGCATCGACTTGACCGAAGAGGAAGAGTTGGAGGTGGTGACCCGCCGCGGCCTGTTCGTCGAGCACGAAACCTACCAGCGTTTAAGCGACACCGGCCTGCTGCCGAGCGCGGTCGCGCGGGTTCTCTTGAACGAAGTTGCCGACGAGGTCGAGCGGGTCACGCTCGGGCAGGGCGGGCTGAACCGGGAGCGCAAACGGCCCCGCTTCGCTCAGGTTTTGAAAAAACTCAAGTCCCTGGTGAGCCCGGCCGCGGCCGACAACCCGACCGAACTCGCCTACGCCGAGGCCGCCGCGCGGCGGCTGGCGGCGCGGCGCACGGGTGAAACCCTCGAGCTGTTCAGGCGCTTGCCCAACATCGACCCCGGTCTGGTCGCAAAGGCTCAGGAGACCTTCGAGCGGTGGGAGCAAGAAGCGGTCGACGAACTGCAAGAACTCGACGAAGGCTCCGGCGACGCCGAGCGCCTGCGCCGCCGCCAGGCGGAAATCCTCTGTCAGGTGGCGTCGGAAACCACCCTCGACGACCTCGCCGAGCTAGGCCTGTTGCCGCGGCGCGTCGCCAAAACCGCCGCGCAAAGCCTCGCCGACCAAGTGGACAGCCGTCAAGCGCACCCGCAAACCCTGAACGACGCCGACGACGCGGTCGTGGAAGCCACGAACACGCAGCCCAAAGACCCGCTCGAGAGCTAGCGAGGTTTTTGACCCGCCGAAGTTTTCGGTAAAGCGGGAAAGTCAAGGAAGCTCGAGCGGCACAAATCCCAGACTGAAGTAGTAAGGCTGGCGCGTCTCACCCTGCCTACCCTGGTAGCGAAACCACAGGGCGTACAGCTCGAGCAAAAAGGCTTTGGCTTCTTCATTCGTTAAAAAAAGTTCGTCACGGAACGCCTCGGCGACCGGACCCTGATACGTTTCAAAATGGGTGCGGAGACTTTCAGGGTCGAGAAAGTCGAACTCATGCACCGCGTCGCCCGCCGACTCCTGCCAAACTTCACCGGTGTCTTGCCGACGGTAAACACGCCGTCCCTCCTGGCTTCGGTCTCGGAGGACTTTAGCCGTGCCCCGGACGAGCACGTCGTGACCCGCCCGCATCTGCGCTCTCAACCGTTCTTCGACATCGGCGTAGGGGGTGGCGCTGTGCGGGATGAGGTAGGCGTCTGCAAGCGAGCGGTAGTGCTTGATAGGCCGTCCGGCGCGGGGCTCGAGGCGGTCAACGCGCAAAAGACCCGCCTCTAAAAAAGTTTTGACCCGGTAGAGCATGGTGTCGAGGTTGCAGCCGACCTCTTCCGCCGCCTGCGAGACGGTGCGGTCTCGAGCAATAAAGGGTTTGAAGTAGCGAAAACTCTCCGCGTCGGACAGAAGTTTCGCCTGTCTTTCATCCTCAACCGTCACGAAAACTTCGTTCGGAGGTCTACCTGAACTTTCGTCTGGCATTTCAAGTAGCATAGCACCGACACTCGGAGTATGAGCGTCAAGCGCATCAAAACGACGTACTTCGCCGTCGTCTCACTTTTCTGGTTCGCGACAATTTTGCCCGCCGCCGTGCAGGTTTTGCTGGTCGAGGCTCGAGGGCTCGAGCTGTCCGACATCGGCATCGTCTTCGGCGTTTACGGGCTGGTGATTGTGCTGCTCGAGGTGCCTACTGGGGGACTTGCCGACGCCATCGGACGAAAGCGCACAGCCCTTATCGCTCTACTTGTCACCCTGGCGTCCGAGGTCGCCGTTCTGTTCGCCTTCTCGCTACCCATGTTTCTGCTGTTCGCCGTCCTCTCCGGCGTGGGCAGGGCGCTTATCTCCGGTGCGCCCGAGGCGTGGTTTATCGACAGCCTGCAAGCCGCCGACCCCGAGGTCGAGGTACAACCGGCACTCGCCCAAGCTAACACCTTCGAGCTTTTCGCCCTGGCAGCAGGTACGCTGTTGGGCGGCTTCTTGCCGACGCTATTTACCACCTTACCCGCCGAAGGTACTGCTGTGCTAACTCCCTTTTCTATGACCGTTGTGGCATCGGGAGTGATGTTCATCGTGACGTTTCTAGTTGTCTTATTTTTCATGCGAGAGCAACGCCCTGACGAGGGCGAGGAGGTCTTGGGCTTTCGGGCGTTGCCGGAAGTCATCTCGACGGCGCTCGACCTGAGTCGCCGCAGTCCGATCATCTTGCTGTTGTTCGGGGCGACGTTCGCGGGAGGGCTGGCACTGAGCAGTCTCGAGACCTTCTGGCAACCGAACTTTGCCCGCCTATTGGGAGATGTCGAGGGCAACAGCTTTATTTTCGGCGTGCTGTTGGCAGGAAGCTTTGGACTGGCAATGGTTGGCAGTCTCTTATCCATCCCACTCAGCCGCTTGTTTAAGAAGCGCTACAGCATCGTCGCGGCTATCTTTCAAGCCTTGCAGGGCGGCTTCCTCATCCTGCTCGCCTTACAAAGTCTATCTATGGCGGCAGGTGCGTTTTTTTGGCTCGTCTACTTCAGTCGCGGGGTCATCAACTCGCCCCACGCAACGCTGTTTAATGCCGAGGTGCCCGCCGAGCGCCGCTCATCCATGCTGTCCATTCAGTCACTCGTTTTCTCTGCGGGAGCCGTCGTCGGTTCGGCAGGGCTCGGTTTTGTAGCGGAGTACAGCTCTATCGGTACAGCTTGGACGATAGCTGGCGCAGCCCTGCTCGTTTCGGTCGTGTGTTACGTCGCTATTGCGCTGAAGCATTCAAAAAAACCTTATGTTCCTGCCGAATGAAGTTTGTGTTCTTCATACTTTTAAGTGGTCACATTCATCCTTGGCCTCGAGCCGCGCTTTCGCGAGCCTTCTAAGTCCTACGGCAGCAGGAGCCGCAACACCTCGCGCGGGTTCATGTTGGTGCGCACCTGGGGCAGCAGGCGCAGCAGCGCGCCGGGGCCGAGCGTCGGCCCGTCGAACAGGGCGGTGAAGCTCGTGTAGGGTGTGAGCGCGTCGTTTTGAAACGTGAGGTAGTCGGTTTCCTCGCCGCCGGGGACCGGGATGAAGCCGAACTCGTTCGGGGGCTCGGTCGTCGCCACGTACATGCGCGCCCGGTTCATCGCCGCGAACAGTCTTTTAGCCGTCGTCGCCGAGACGAACACGTAGTTGTCCAGGCGCAACGCGCAGGTCTCGAGCCGGGGCAACACCGCGCCGACCCCGTCCACCACGCTCACCCCGGCCCCCGGCGGCCGGTAGACGATGAGCCGCGGGTAGACCGAATCGCTGCGGACAACGCTCCAAAAGGCGACCCCGTCCCGGTCCGGGTCGGTGGCGACGAGGGCGACCGGGTTCAGGCGGGGTACGGCCGCACCGACGAGGTTGGACAGCGTCTCGAGGAGCGCGCCGCGGGTCAGGTCCAGACCCACGGTAAAGGGGGCGAGGTCGTACCAGGCGGCGAGGCCGTCGACCATCTCCTGCCAAACCGACTGGGTCAGGGCGTCGGCTTGCCAGTTTGCGGGCAGCAAGCCGCGTTGCGCCAAGAAGTCGGCGTCTTCAAAGCCCTCGTCGCCGGGCAGGCCGAACGCGTTGACGCCCACCAGGGGCGGCAGGACGGGCTCGAGCAGGTCGACCGCCTGTCTCAAGAGATGGGCGGCGTCGCTGCCGCTGGCGACTTGTTCGAGCGCCGCGTCGGTCAGCGTGCCGCGCAGTTCGGGGTAACAGGTTTGGGCAAGGGCGAGGTTTAAGAGCAGCAGACTCGTCAGGAGGAGCGAACGCATACGCCGAGTTTAGACGACCCGGACTGCGGCGCGGTGAGAGATTGTTAAAAAGGGCCGAGAGGAAAGTCACGTTAAAGCCCTTTCATCCCCGCTCTTTTGTTTCTAGCTCTTCAAAAAAGGCGCAAGCTCAGCCCCTACTCCAGGGCCATCACGTAAGGGTACAGGTCGGGCGCGCCCGAATGAAGGTCGATGTCCAGGTCGGGGAACCCTTCGCTCAAGGTCTCGACGAAGGTGGCGGCCGCTTCGTCCCCGACGGCGCTGCTGTAAAAGAGGGTGGCGACTTCGAAGTCGGCGGCGACTCCCTCGAGCAACCCCTGCAAACAGGCTTCGGGCGTTTCCCCGGCCAGGTTCAACTTGTCGTCGACGAGGCCGATAAAGTCGCCTTCGGTGACGCTCACGCCGTCGATGGTGGTGGTCCGGCTCGCCGTGGTGACTTCCAGGGTGAGGGCGTGCCGGGCGACCTCGTTCATCGCTGCCAACAAGGCCTCGGGCTCGCCGTTTTCGTCGAACAGGACCGCCGCCGCGAGGCCTTGGCCCAGGGTGCGCGTCGGCAGGACGTGGACGATTTTTTCGGGCACGATTTCGGCCACGCGCTCGGCGGCCATGACGATGTTTTTGTTGTTCGGCATGACGATGACCTGCGCCGCGGCGACGCTGCGCACCGCGTCGGCGATGTCCTGAACGGACGGGTTGTTCGTCTGGCCGCCGCCCACCACCCGCGCTTTCAAGCTCCGAAACACCTTGGTGACGCCGTAGCCGTCGCTCACGACCACGAGCGCGACGGCGGGCGCTTCGGCGTCTTGCAGGTCGACGTTCGCCAGGATTTCCGAGTGCTGCTCGCTCATGTCCTCGATTTTGCTGCGCACCATGCGGCCGTAGCGGGCGACCGTGGCGAGCAGCCGTTCGGGGTCTTCGGTGTGGATGTGGCCCTTGACGAAACCCTCAGCCCCGACGACCAGGAGCGAATCGCCGAAGGGGGCGACGAGGTCTTGAATCTCTGCCGTGGGCACGGTCACGTCGGAGAGCAAAAACTCGGTACAGAAGCCGAACTCCTCCTCCTCGAAACCCGTCTGCGCCCGCGCGTCGATTTTGGGCGGCGGCGGCAGGTCCCGGCCTTCGAACGAGGCGATGACGCCTTCCAGCACGCGCAAGAAGCCCAAACCGCCCGAGTCCACCACGCCCGCTTGCTTGAGCATCGGCAACAGGTCGGGGGTGCGCTCGAGCGCCTCTTGGCCGGCCTGGTGAGCGTCTTTTAAGACCTGCAGGGGCGCGCTCGAGCCTAAGCTTTCCGCGCCGTCGGCCGCGGCGCGCACGACGGTGAGAATCGTGCCTTCGACCGGCTTCATCACGGCGGCGTAGGCCGACTTGGTCGCGCTTTTCAGCGCACTCACGAGGTGCGGGGCGCTCAGGCTTGAATGCTCCTTGACCGATTCGGCGAAGCCTTTCAAAATTTGCGACAAAATCACGCCCGAGTTGCCCCGCGCGCCGAGCAGCGAGCCGTAGGCGAGCGCGTGCGCGAAACTCGCCATCGTCTTGGGATTTTCGTCGAACAACTGCCGCCGCACCGACTGCATGGTGAGGTGCATGTTCGTGCCCGTGTCGCCGTCGGGCACCGGGTAAACGTTGAGCGCGTTGACCTCTTCGACGTACACGCCGAGCCAGTCGGTCGCAAACGTAAAGGCTTTGACCAGGTCTTTGGCCGAGAGCGCGCTCGGCTGGCGCGTCGCGACCTCAGCCACGGCTCACCCCGGCAACGTGGACGCAGACCCGGTCGAGCGTCACGCCCGCGTAGGTTTTGGCCGCGTAGAGCACGCGCTCCTTGACCGAGTCGGCGACGGCGGGGATGTTCACGCCGTAAGCCACCACGACGTGCAGGTCTACAGTCGCCTCGGCATCGACGCCCGTGTCGGCCCGCGTCACCTCGACGCCTTCGTCGGCTTGGGCCACCCCGAGAATGCGCTTGATGCCCTCGCGCAGCCCCGCCGGGGCCATGCCGACCACGCCGGGCACCTCGTGGGCGGCGAGACCAATGATCGTCGCCAGCGCCTCGTCGGTGACCAAAACCCGGTCTTTGACCGTTTTGCCTGACTCCTTTTTGTCGCGCGTCTTTTTGCCAGGCGTTTTGGCTTCGCCCGCCCGACTGTTTTTCGCCGCCCGCTCGGCACTCGCCGGGGGCGCAGTTACCTTGTCTACCACAACCGCCTCCTCGCGCTGTCTCGGCAACGCCTCGTCAATGCGTCAACGCTTCTCGCTGTTGTGTACAGTGTACCGTAAAGCCGAAACTGGCGCGCGTCAACTTCGACACAGTCGCACTTTTGTTGTGTCGAGTCGCTTTGTCAGCCGTTGCCGGGCAAGTCCCAAACCTCTATACCGATGTCCGAAAACCGCACCCGAAAGTCGCCGTGGGAACTCACGAAATCGTGAACCTTGTTGAGCATCCCTTCCAGCCATTCGGGGTCACTGCTCAGCGCCGCCGCGCCGATGCGCTCCCAGCCGTGGGCGTTCAGGCCGTCAAGTCGCGCGACCGAGACGGGAAACCTCGTTTTGAGTTTTTCGGTGATGGGCCGCACCACGGAGCGCTTTTCTTTGAGGCTGCGCACCCAGGGCATCTCGAGGTCGGCCACGTAAACGCCGAGGTAAATCATGCAAGCACCTTAAAGAAATAGAGTTCTTCGTCATTCATTTTTAGTCGAACAATGAAGAACGAATGACGAAGAACTCTTGTCCGCTATTCCATGCCCGCCTGAAAACCCAGCTTGCGCAGGGCGCGAATCAGGTCCATCGTGGTGGCGGTCGAGTCGTCGTAGGTGACGCTCGCTTGCTGGTCGACGCCCGCCGTGACGCTTTCGACGCCGTCTAGGGCGAGCAGGGTCTCTTGCACTTTGTCCGCCGCCTCGCGGCTTTTCATGCCGCGTACTCCCAAGATGACTCTCGCCATGTTTAACCTTTCCCGCCGCGTGAGCCCAGGCGGCGTTCATAAAGCGTGATGTCTGCCGGTTTGTAATGTTTGGTGTGCAGGGCTTGGTGCCCCGCGTCGTCTTTTTGGGGATGCTGTACTTGAACGTCGTAAACGGCGGCGTCGTAGGCGCTTTTGGTGACGGCCTCCAGCAGGGCCTCGAGCGAAGCCACGTCGTTAGGCTCTGCGACCGCGACGCGGCTCACCTGCACAGTCGGGCGGGTGCCGTTCCAAACGGCACTCGCCACGGCAAAGCCGGTCACGTCTCCACCGCGCACGGCCACGAACGAGTGGTCGCTGCGCGCGTAAAACGACACGCTGCCCCGGCTCAGGACGGGCTCTACACCGACCCTGGCGGCGTAAGCCACGTCGATGGGAACCAGCGCCGCCTCGTCGTCGGGTGTCAGCGGTCTGGCGTGGGTTCGCTCTGCCACGGCCCGGACTTGCCCCCCTCTTTGCTGAGCAACCTTACGTGTTCGATCGTGATGCCCTTGCTGACGCTTTTGAGCATGTCGTAGAGCGTCAGCGCGGCGACTGTGGCCGCGGTCAGCGCTTCCATCTCGACGCCGGTCTTGGCCGTCGTCTTGCAGAGCGCTTCGAAGCGCACGCTGTTTTCCTCGAGCTGCAGGGTTCCGCGCACGCTCACTTTGCTCAGCGGCAGCGGGTGGCACAGCGGGATGATTTCGGCGGTTCGTTTCGCGGCCATAATACCGGCGAGTTCGGCGACGGCCACGGCGTCCCCCTTGTCGGCGCTACCCTCCTGCAAAGCGCGCAACGCCTCCGCGGGCAGCCGCACCGTCGCCTCGGCGACCGCCTGCCGCACCGTCTCGGCCTTGGCGGACACGTCGACCATCACGGCCTTGCCCTGTTCGAAGTGGCTGGACATCGCGCTAGTATCGCATTTTGTGAGAAGAGGGGGTGGGAAGTCGGTTACCTTCGCGAAGGTACCGGGTGAAAAGTACCGAGTTGAAAGTACCGAGTCAAAAGTAGAAAGTCAATCGTCACTGTCCGCGAGCCCCCACGCTTCATAGCCCGCTTCGACAAAGTACAGGCCGTGCGGTGGAACGTTTTTACCGGCTCGAGCCCTATCTTTTGAGTCTAAAACCTCCAGAACCTCGTCCGGGGCCAGTCTGCCCGTGCCGACCGCCAGCAGCGTGCCGACGACCGCGCGCGCCATGCCGCGCAAAAAGCCGTCCGCCGCGATGTGCAGCGTTACGTCGCGACTGTTGTTGTTTGAACCGTCGCTGTCTAAACGGCACAGGTACACGGTGCGTTCACGCGAGCGCGTTTCCTGGGTCGCCAGCGCGCTGAAGTCCCTCGTGCCCTCAAAATGTCGCGCCGCCCGCCGCATCGCCGCCACGTCCACGTCCTGAAAAAGGTGCAGCACCCGCAACCGGTCGAGTGCCAAGCCGGAGGCGTCTTCACGCGCGAGTCGTAATCTGTAGAGATAACGGCGGTAGCGGCAATTGTACTGCGCGTCGAAGTCGGGGGCGGCCACTGCGACGTTCAAGACGCGCACATCTTTAGGCAGGTGCGCGTTGAGCGCGCGGGTCAGCTCGGTGCTTTCGAGAGACGTGTCGGTGTCCAAGTGCGCGACCATCTCGAGCGCGTGAACCCCGGCGTCGGTGCGGCCTGCGGCTCTCAGGGAGGTGTGGGTGCCCGGCAGCTTCGCCCAGGCGTCTTGCACCACGCCCTGCACGGTGCGCTCGCCCGTCCGCGCTTGAACTTGCCAGCCGTAAAAGCCCGTCCCGTCGTACTCAAGCGTGAGTTCGAGTCGTCGCATCCGGCGTCGCTTGAAACTGGGGCGTGAGGCGCAACGCGCGCCCGAGCCAGGGGGTGAGGAGGACGCCGACATAGCCCAAAACGAGGTACCTGAAAAAGCCGCCGAAGGGGTCGCGTTTTAGAGTTTCGGGTAGCAACGCGCTCGAGAAAAGCAAAAACGCAAACACGAGGACGACGCCGAGCAGCGTGACCGCAATCCGCCGCCACAAAGCGCGCGGCGCGCGGTACGGGTGCAACGCCGGGCCGCTGACGAACGCCGCCAGCCCGCCCATGAGCAGGTCGGACTCGGCGAAACTGAGTTGAGGCAGGGTCAGCGGCACCAGCAGGTGAACCGCCAGCGGCACCAAAATCCCGAGGAAGACGCTCAAGAACGGGGACACCCGCCGCGCCTCGAGGCTTCGGAACAGCGCAAAGGCCAGCAGCACGAAGACGATGCCGATGAGCACGCCGCCGCCGACGTCAATTGGCAAGTGCAGCCCCAGGTAAACGCGGCTCAGCGAGACGAGCGCGATGACGAGCAGCGCCACCGCCCAAAACCAGCCACGTCGCACGTACAGGGCGGCCAAGCCCCAAAACGTCGTACTTCCCTGCGCGTGCCCGCTCGGAAACCCCGGCCCGGTGCCGGTAGCTAGGTACTCTTCGCCCAAACTCACGTTTGGGTCGAGCACGTAAGGCCGCGGCGTGTCGACGATGCCCTTAAGTAAAAAGTTGAGGTAGAAGCTCGTTAAGAGCGCCACCGCCAGAAAGCGCCCGGCTCGAGCGTCGACGCCCAAGTAGGCGATGAGCAGCAAGACGATGTAAGCTCGCTCCGAGCCGAAATTTGTAATGGTCAGCATCAGCTCGTTCAAACCGGGCGACGCGAAACCCTGCAAAAAGTGGATGGTTTCCATGCCTCAGCTTACTCTGTCGGGCTTCGAACAGGTTTGAGGAGCCGCGCTGAGGCGGAGCGTAAGACTCGGGGGCTTGAGGGGGAACATGAATGGGAACAGCACCCTTGGCTTTCCTCTTCGTCGTTCCGAACGAAGCGTGGCGCAGTGAAGAAGTTCCTACACTGCACCGAGCGAGAGATTCTTCGCTGCGCCCAGAACGACGGACTTGGGCCAACTCGAGCGGCGTTCCGGCGTGCAGCCCGTAAGACAGGCCGTTGTCAGCTACTCGCAGACGTGCGAGCATGAACGTATGAACGTAACGACCTCTCGAGCCCTCTTCGAACGTGCCCAAACCCTCATTCCCGGTGGGGTAAATTCGCCGGTGCGCGCCTTCGGGGGGGTGGGCGGCACGCCGCTCTTTATAGACCGCGCCCAGGGCTCACGGCTGTGGGACGAGGACGGCAACGAATACGTCGACTGCGTCGGCTCGTGGGGACCGATGATTTTGGGCCACGCGCATCCCCACGTGCTGAGCGCTGTCGGCGCGGCGCTGCGCGGCGGCACGAGTTTCGGCGCGCCGACGCGGCGCGAACTGCAACTGGCCGAACTCGTGCTGGACAAGTATCCGGGCTGTGAGCGGGTACGCTTCGTCAACTCGGGCACCGAGGCGACCATGAGCGCGTTGCGCCTCGCGCGCGGGGCGACCGGGCGCGACTACATCGTCAAGTTTGCGGGCAACTACCACGGCCACGCCGACGCGCTGCTCGTCGCGGCGGGCTCGGGCGCGCTCACCACGGGCGTCCCGGCGAGTGCGGGCGTCCCGCCAGACACCGCCAAAACGACACTCGTCGCCGAATACAACGACCTGGGGTCGGTACAGCGCCTGTTCGAACAGCACCCCGACGACATCGCCGCCCTCATCTTCGAGCCCGTCGTCGGCAACATGGGCGTGGTGGTGCCGGGAAAAGAGTTTTTAACCGGGCTGCGTGAGGTGACGAACCGTTACGGCGCGCTGTTGATTGCCGACGAGGTCATGACCGGTTTTCGCCTGGCACCGGGCGGCGCGGTCGAGCGCTTTGAAATAGACGCCGACTTAGTTTGCTGGGGCAAGATTATCGGCGGCGGTTTGCCGGTCGGGGCTTACGGCGGCAAGGCTGCGATAATGGACCAGGTTTCCCCGGTCGGCAAGGTTTACCAGGCCGGCACCCTGTCGGGCAACCCGCTGGCGATGGCGGCGGGCATCGCCACCTTGGAAACGATTCAAGCCACACCCGACTTTTACGAGGTGTTGGAGGCGCGCTCCAAACGGCTCGAGCAGGGCCTGAACCGCGTGGCTGAAGGTACCGGCGTCCCCGTGACCGTCAACCGCGTCGGCTCGATGGTTACCGTATTTTTCACCGACCGCGAAGTAATCGACTTGACGAGCGCCAGCACGACCGACACCGAGCGCTTCGGCAAGTGGTTTCACGGTCTGCTGCAGCGCGGCGTCTACTGGCCGCCGAGCGCCTTTGAAGCCGCCTTTTTCTCCTACGCGCACAGCGAGGCCGACATCGACGCCGTCATCAACGCCGCGCACGCTTCATTCGCCGACCTGGCTTAAAACATGCCCCTGCCCCCGCTAGAGGATACCATCGCCGCCATCGCCACCGCGCCCGGCGTCGGCGCGGTCGGCATCGTGCGGGTGGCCGGGCCGGCGGCGTTCGAGGTTGCCGACAACATATTTCATCCTCACAGCGGACAACGCGCTCGAGGCCTCAAAGCGGGCCGTGTGACTTACGGGCGCGTGTTGGACGGCGACACCCTCGTCGACGAGGCGCTGCTCTTAAGTTTTCGCGCGCCGCACTCGTACACGGCGCAGGACGTGGTCGAAATCCAGACGCACGGCGGCCCGGCGGTGTTGCGCAAAGTTTTGGACTTGTGCATCCAGCACGGGGCGCGCTTGGCCGGGCCGGGCGAGTTTACGTTGCGGGCGTACCTCAACGGCCGGCTCGACCTGGTGCAGGCGGAAAGCGTGTTGAACCTCGTCAACGCCCAGTCCGACAGTGCCAGGCGTAGCGCCGCGTTGGGCTTGAGCAGGGCGCTGACCGAGCAGCTCGAGCACATCCAAACCGACGTCACGAAAGTCTACGGCAACATCCAGGCGATGTTCGACTACCCCGACGAGGGCGTGCCGGAAGCCGAGTTCGATGAACCCTTGGCACGGGCCACCGCGCGCATAGACACCCTCCTCCGCACCGCCGCGGCGGGCCGCATCGCGCAAAAAGGTGCGCGACTCGCCCTCGTCGGCAAACCGAACGCGGGCAAGTCGAGCTTGCTCAACGCGCTCCTCGGGTATCAGCGCTCCATCGTCAGCGAGTTGCCGGGGACGACCCGCGACTACCTGGAAGCCCCGCTGAGTTTGGACGGCGTGCCGGTCACCGCCATCGACACCGCCGGGATTCGCCACACCGAGGACAGGGTAGAGGCGTCGGGCGTCGCGCAGGCCAAACAAATCGCCGCCAACGCCGACCTCAGTCTGTTTTTATTGGACGTAAGCCAGCCCGTGACGTCTCAAGACCGGGAAATGTTGGCGAGCCTCGAAAAGCAGCGCACCCTCCTCGTCGCCAGCAAAACCGACCTGCCTAAAGTCTGGGCGGACACCTTCGACGCGCCCCTTTACCCCGTCTCCACGCTGACGGGCGCAGGCTTGGGCGCGCTCACCGCGGCCGTCAAAGACAAACTCGTCGGCGACGCGGGCGGGTCGGAGCTGTGGATAAGCAACGAGCGACACGTGGCGGCCCTCGAGCGGACGAGAGCGTTGCTCGAGAGCGCCCGACACGCCCCCGACGACTTGGCCGCGCTGGATTTAGAAGACGCTTTACGCACTCTCGCGGAAATTACCGGCCGGGGCGACATCGCTGAAGAAACGCTTGCACATATCTTCGCCAACTTTTGCGTCGGGAAATAGCTAGACGCGCTCGAGCTTCACGTGCGGCTCGGGGGGCAGTTCGACCCGGATGCCGTCGCCGGGACGCACCTCGCCGCCTTCCAAAACGACGCTCATAATTCCAGCCTTGCGGATGAGGTTGCCGTCCTCGTCGCGGCCCAACACCGCCGCCAACAAACCGGGCCGAAAAGCGTCCAACTGAGCACAGGGGTTGCGCAAACCCGTAACCTCGAGCAGGGCATTTTCCCCAACGTACAAACGCGTTCCACGCGGCAAGTTCAACAGGTCGAGCCCCTTTGTGGTGACGTTTTCGCCCAGCTGCCCGGCCGCCACGTCGAACCCGGCGGCTTGCAACTCGTCGTACAACTCGGCGTGGATGAGGTGGACTTGGCGCAGGTTGGGCTGCGCGGGGTCCGCGGCGACCCGCGAGCGGTGCTGCACCGTTCGGCCCGCGTGCGCGTCGCCCTCGACGCCCAAACCCGTCACCAAACGGATACTGTTCTGAGGCACTTTGCTGAAGCCGTGTTCTTCGTCTCGGCTGACGCCGGTCACAGTCTCGTTTATGAGCCTCAAGTCTCGCACCTTGTTCGGTTGCGTAAGAGAAAAAGTCTCTTACTTTCCACTTTCCACTCGGTCCTTCTTCTACGCCACATACGCCGCCTCGGCCTCCTGCGCCGCGGCTTGCACGGCCGCGGGAAAGTTGGCGGTGATGTTCTCCAACACGCGCTGCGCCGTAAATTCAATCATCTTGACCAGGGCCTTGCCGCCCCACTTTTCGGGCGTGGGCAGTTTGAGGTGAATGGTGATGTCGAAGCGGTACTCGACCGCGCTGCCCCCCGGCGCGCTTCCCACCTGCGCCTCGCCCGCGACCTCGGCCCAACCCGGCGCGTCGGTGTCGAGGTGTAAGGCCTCGAGCCGCGCCCCGCGCTCGGTCGGGTGAAGGCGGCTGCTGAACTCCAGGCGTTGTTGGCCGAACAGCGCGGCGTTGACCGGCAGGTGAGCGGTGACGACGTTGTCGGCAACCTGCAAGTTCTCGATAAAGTCCGCTTTGCTGAGGCTTAGCGGCACGTCGCGCACGAACCTCGTAGCGGCGGCGGGCGGTAGGCTCAGGTCGAAGGTAAACGTGACGGCGTGGGACAGGTTCATAAAGAGTCGTCACTACCGGCTAGGTGAGTGTGCGCCCGACCCATTCCACACGGACGTCGCCCTCGGCGAGCGCCGCTTCGATTTCAGTTTCCGAAGCGTTGCGGAGTTTGGGCAGCTCGTTAAAAAGCGGCACGCTGCTCGCCAAACCGACCCGGACCGTCACCGGGGCGTCTTCCGACAACCGCCCGATGCGCCAAACGAGCTGCCCGGCCAAGGCCGTGACGTCACCGTCGGTGAGCCCTACCTCCTGCAAACTTTGCGCCATGTGCTGGTGGAACGGGGTGTCGGCCATACTCCTCCTCGTCAAGACGGCGTTTGGGTTACAAAACCTCGAGCGCCAGCAGCTTGAGGTAGTGCGTTTCCGGTAACCCCAGCAGTTCGGGGTGGCAAGCCGCCTGGGTGCGGCGCGCCAAAACGCGCACCGTGCGCGCCGCGTCCGCGGCGGCCCCCCGGATTGTAGCGTAAAAGTCGGCGTCGCTCAGGTGATGACTGCAACTCGCCGTGACGAGTATCCCGCCGGGGCCGAGCAGCTTGAAAGCTTGCAGGTTGATGTCCTTGTAGCCCGCCAGCGCCCGCTCCAAGTGGCCGCGGCTCTTGGCGAAGGCGGGTGGGTCGAGGACGACGGTGTCGAAGCGTTCACCCGCGGCATTGAGCGCGCGCAACTCTTCGAAGGCGTCGCCGCGCAGGGTCGTGACGTTCTCTAAACCGTTTTGTACCGCGGCGCTCACTACTCGGTCCAGGGCGGCGGCGCTCGAGTCCAGCGCCACCACGCTCTCGGCTTGCCGCGCCAGGGCGAGGGCGAAGCCGCCGTGGTAGCTGAACACGTCGAGCGCTCGCCCCTGGGAGAGCGTCCCGGCGTAGACGTGATTCTCGCGCTGGTCCAAAAACGCGCCCGTCTTTTGCCCGCTGTAGGGGGCGGCAAACAGCGTGACCTCACCTTCGGTAAAGGGAACTTGTTCGGGCACCCGCCCGTGCAGGACCTCGGTCATTCGGGGCAAGCCCTCCAAAGCGCGCACTGAGGAGTCGTTCCGCGCCAGGATGCCCGACGGCCCGTAAGCCTGTACCAGTTCGTCCAGCACGGCGGGCATAAAGGGCTCGAGCGCGGCGGCGTGCTGCTGCAGCACGAGAACGCCCGCGTACTTGTCGACCGTGAGGCCGGGCAGGCCGTCCGCCTCGCTGTGGACGACCCGGAACGCTTCGAAGCCCCGCGTGACGCGCTCCCGGTAACGAACGGCCGCCCGCACGCGCTCCCGGAACAGGTCAACTGTGACGCGTTCGCGATGGCCGGTGACGAGCCGCAGGGCGAGCTTGGAGCGCGGGTTGAACAGGGCTTGCCCGACGAAGCCCCCACCGGGGTCCAAAACGTCGACGACGCCGGGGGCCGCCGGCCTTGGGCCGGGCCGAAGGTCGTTCGCGAACACCCACGGGTGACCCGCGCGCACCCGCCGCATCCCCTTGGGCGTGACGGTCAGGTCGCTCGTGGACTTCTCTCGAGCTGTCGCCGCACGTGTTTCGGTCACAGGGTCAACCCTAGCACCTCCACCCTCGAGGCGTCGTTTGATGAGACTGCGGTCGCGTCGCATTCAGCGAAGTTGCTCACGCACCTCGCGCCTTCGGGATGGTACAACAAGCCTGACATGAGCGCACCCACCCCGACCCGCCCCCGCACAGCCACCCTGAAAGACAGCTTGGTCGTTTACCTCAAAGGCGTCGTGATGGGCTCGGCCGACGTGGTGCCGGGCGTGTCCGGCGGCACGATGGCGCTCATTTTGGGCATCTACGAAACTTTGATCTTAAGCTTGCAACAGCTGAGCGGTCCCGCGTTTTGGGGCGCACTACGGCGTTTCCGACTCGCTGCGGCGTTCGAAGCGGTGAACGGCCGCTTTTTGGTCGCGCTGACAGCGGGTATCGCCACGGCCGTACTGCTGTTCGCGCACCTGCTGACCTGGCTGCTCGAGACCCAGGAAACCCTTCTGTACAGCCTGTTTTTCGGCCTCATCCTGGCGTCGGTGTTCGTGGTGGGGCGGCGGGTGCGGCGCTGGACCCCGCTGCCGCTCGCCGCGCTGGGGGTGAGCGCGCTGGGCGCGTTCGTGCTGGTCGGCTTGAGCCCGACCAGCACGCCCGACTCGCCCTGGTTTTTGTTCCTGAGCGGCGCGTTGGCGATTTGCGCGATGGTGCTGCCCGGCATCTCGGGCGCGTTCATCCTGCTGCTGCTGGGCAAGTACGTTTACGTGCTGGAGGCCGTCAGCCACCTGGACTTAGCCGCCATCGCCCTGTTCGGCCTGGGTGCGCTGGTCGGTCTGCTGAGCTTCGTCCGCTTGCTCGGGGTGTTGTTCGCCCGCCACTACGACCTTACCATCGCCTTGCTCACCGGGTTCATGCTCGGCAGTCTGCGCAAAATCTGGCCCTGGAAACTTGCGGGGGGTGACGCCCTGTTCGGCACGAACACTTGGCCGCAGTTGTTCGTGAACGGACAGTTAAGCTGGTTTACGGTCGTTTCGTTCCTCCTCTTGGCGCTCGGCGGCGGGCTTGTGCTGTACCTGAACAAGCTGGGTGAAACGACGAGTTCTTAGCGTTTTCACATCTGTATCGTCGGCTACAAACTGTGTCTCTCACGTTCTTAATCTCGTTAGGCAAGCCGTCTCACTTGCGGCGGCTATCTTTTTATGAGGACTTGTGCGATTTTTCGCATGTAGGTGTTTTCGCACGGAACGGAGTTTTATAGGTATGAAAAAAAGCTTTTTAACGTTGGGGATGGCGGCCCTGCTTGCGGTGGGCGGTTTCGGCTTGCTCGAGCAAAGCCAGTCGCCCTACGGGGTGCAAGCGCAAACCTCGACTCAGGATTCGACCACCCAGGACGCGGGGCAGCTGGTGCAGCAGACCCCGCAGGAAACGGCTCAACCGGACGCGTCGCAGAGCGTCGCGCGGCTCGACGAGGCCCAGTCTTTGCTGCAAGACGAGCAAAATACCACCGACGTCATCGCCACCTACGGCCCGAGCGTCGTCGCGGTGAACGTCGAGGTGCGCGGTCAACGCGTCGACCCGTTCGGCCAGGGCTTTTCCCCGGACATCATCCCGCCCGAGTTTCGGCGCTTTTTCCAGCTGCCGCAACAGCCGCAGCAGCCGCAAGGCGACCAACAAGACGACCTCGGCGAGTTCCGGCAGCAGGGCTCGGGCAGCGGTTTCGTGGTGAGCGACCAGGGCGACATCGTCACCAACTACCACGTGGCGCGCTCGGCCCTGCAAGAGGACAGCGTCACGCCGCTGGAAAACACCCGCCTGACGGTCACGTTTCCCTCCAGCGACGAAGAGTTGCCGGTTCGGGTCGTCGGTGTCAACGTGCTCTACGACCTGGCGCTGCTCCGGCTCGAGGACCCCGACGACCTGCCCGCAGACGTCCGGCCGATTCCTTTAGCCGACTCGGACGCGCTGCGCGTCGGCCAGAAAACCATCGCCATCGGCAACCCCTTCGGCTTCGCCTCGACGGTCACGACCGGCATCGTCTCCGGTGTGAGCCGCTCGCTGCCCGGCGTGGGCCGGGCCGACATCCCGCTCGTCCAGACCGACGCCGCCATCAACCCCGGCAACTCGGGCGGCCCGCTACTGAACTCGCGTGGCGAACTCATCGGCATCAACACGGCCATCATCCCCGGCTCGGCCTTCAACGGCGAGCGCGGCAACTTAGGCATCGGTTTCGCGGTGCCGAGCAACCTGCTGCAGCAGAACCTGGCCGAACTGCAGCAGGGCGGTTTTGCGGACATCCGCTCACGGCCCCGCATCGGCATCACCTTCGCCGACGTCCGAGCTTTTCCGGACAGCGTCCGCGAGAGCTTCAACTTGCCCGACAACGGCGCGGTGGTGCGCACGGTCGAAGCGGGCGGTCCCGCTGCCCAGGCCGGGCTTCAAGGCGGCACCTCGACCATTGACATCGGCGGCACGTCCGTCGAGGTCGGCGGCGACGTGATTACGGCGGTGGACGGTCAAGCCCTCGAGGACGCCAACGACCTGCGCGACGTCGTGCTGAGCAAAAACGAAGGGGACACCGTCGAGTTGACCGTCCTGCGCGACGGCGAAGAAGAAAACGTCGAGGTGACCTTGAGCGTCGTGCCCCGCGCCGAGCAACCGCTCCAAGTTGAAACCGAGCCGCAAGAGACGGCCTCCGGCCCGCGTCTCGGCGTCGGCATTCAAGACATAGACGCTTATCCCGACGAGGTGCGCCAAAGCCTCAACCTGCCCGACCAAGGCGTCGTGGTGACCGAGGTCGCGCCGGACAGTCCGGCGGCGGCGGCGGGTCTGCGCGGCGGGCAGTTCGCTCTGGAATCCGGCGGGCAACAGTACGCCGCGGGTGGCGACGTGATTTTAGCCGTCAACGGCGAAGAAGTGAGCAGCGCCCAAGCCTTGCAGGACATCATCTCGAGCCAGCAGGTGGGCGACTCGGTCGAACTGCGCATCTGGCGCAACGGCGAAGAGCAAACGCTGCAAGCGACCTTAGCCGCGGCCGACCCGAACAACTGACCCGGCGACGGCGCGAGGGTTGCGCCGTAAAATCAGAAGACCTGAACCCCGCCGGCCGACTCACGTGAGTCGGCCGGCGGGCGTTGGTGGGCCAGCAATTCCAGATGAGCGTAGAAAAAGCGTCCATCGACAAGGGAGCTGGGAATTTACACCCGTAAGAACCCTAACCCTGTAGAGGTAGGCTCAGAAGCAGACCTCCCCTAACCCCTCCTAAAAGGAGGGGAATAAAACACCTCACTTACCCCTCTGGTAGGTACGTTCGGCTTTAGCTTGAATTGCTGTTTGGGGGCTCGAGCAAACCGGCCTCGTGGCGATGAACCGTGCTCTGCTCGAACGTCTCCACACCGACTGCGTTTGTGGCTCGGCCCGGCGGCATCTTTAATCAAGCACCAACTTTAGTATAACAGACTAAGATTTTGTATAAAGGCTGACGGAAGTTTGGGATCTGCTCGAGTAAACTTGGTTTATTCAGAAAGGACGAACAGCCGTGTACAAACTGTTTTCCGTCGCCGAAGCGAACAACCTCATCCCCGTCGTCGACGAACTTTTGAGTGATTTACAAGACGCCATCAGAGACACCTACCGTCTGCGCGACGACATAGCGCGCCTCGGCTCCGAGGGCGTCGCGGCGCGCAACAAGGCCCAAGAGATTGCCTTTTTGCTGCGCTCGGTTCACGAAACCAAGGCGCAACTGGACCGCTTGGGCGTTTTTCTCACCGACGTCGACGCGGGCGTCGTGGACTTTCCGAGCCAGGTCGGGGCCGAGGTCGTCTACCTGAGCTGGGAAAAAGGCCAGGACGCCATCACGCACTACCACCGTCTCAACGAAGGCTCGAGGTTGCCCCTGGCGGAGCCGCAAGCTTTGACGCTGTAACCCGTTAAACCCTTATCGAAAGAACTTAAGCCCACGTTTAAGTTCTTTTTCTTTCATTCTCCCTTCTAAAAACTGCGTAGGATGGTTCGAGGAGGAGAACTGTGTTCAAACTTTGTTTTTTCTGGCTGCTGGTGGGTTTGGCCGGCGTCGGGTTCGGTCAAAAGGGGTTGCCGGTGGGGGCTGTCCAACCCGCGCCGGAGCGCTACGCCGACGTGGCCCCGACGCACTGGGCGTTCGAGGCGCTCCAACAAGTCACCGCCCAGGGTATTTTTACCGGCTACCCCGACGGCACGTTCAAGGGGGGCCAAGGTTTGTCGCGTTACGAGGCTGCGGTCATCGCGGCGCGGCTCGTCGACTACCTGGACAGCTTGATGAACGTCCTCAGTGGCGACGAAACCTTTATGGACGCTTTGCGTGAGGCGGCGGACGAACTCGGTCCGGTGAGCGACATGGGCGTTCGAGTGGCGCAGCTCGAGGCGGGCATGGTGGAGGCGGCCTCGGTCGCCTACGTGAACGCCTTGGAAGCACGTCTTCTCGCGGTTGAGAGCGAACTCAACGCTGTTTTGGGCCGACAGGTGTTTCCGGCCACACCCATCGACCCCGACGAGGTTCCCCCGACGGCCGCCGAAGCGCTGGCCGCGCGCGGCGCTGTCGCGGGTGCCGCAGCGAACGCGGCTGTCAACCAACCCGCAGGTCAACCGGCAAGCCAAGTTGACGCACCTACCGACGTACCCGCCGTCACCCTTTTGAGCGACAGCCCCCGACCCTTTTACGTCGGCTTTGCGCCGGGCGTCGTTTCCACCTCGGGTGACATCTACTTTGGGGCGCAAGTCGGCTACGACGCGCTGCTCGGGCCGGTCGGCGTGGTGGGGCGGCTCGTCTTCAACAGCGGCGCGAACGAACTCCGCGTCAGCGCCGACGCGACCGTGCGCCTGCGCGCCTTCGACGACAACCTGTCGCTTTACGGCGGTTTAGGCCCCGGCTTCAGCTTTCGACCGGGCGGGAGTTCAGTTTTGTTAGAGGTCCCTTTCGGCTTCGAGTACCTGCTGTCGTCGCGGGTCGGGCTGTTCGGGCAACTCACCACGAGCTACGCCTTCGCGCCCTTGAACAGCGTGGACGCGGTGTTTACGGCGGGTGTCAACCTGCGCTTCTGACCGAAGGGCCGCCCCCCTTGGCCGGGTGTGGAGGATTAGAGTTCGAACACCAGTTTGGGTGTAAACCCGAGGGCGTCGGCAGCGACGAAGTGAACAGCTATATCGCCCAAGTCGGGCAGCGCCGCGTCCGCTGTTTCGCCGTGGACGTGGCCGAAGACGACCGCGTCCGGCGCGGCCTCGAGCAGCATATCGGTCATAGGGGAGGGCTCGAGCCGCGCGTTCGTCGGCGGGTAGTGGAGCATCACGACGAACCTTTCGCCTTGGAGTTTGGCGGCGGCTTTGAGGGAGAGTTTCAAGCGCTCCACCTCTCGAGCGTATATTTTCTCGTCTTGCTCGGTGCCGAACCCACCCGGACTCGTCCAGCCGCGCGTGCCGGCGACGACGACGGGTCCGACTTTGAGCGCGTCGTTTTGCAGGGCGAGGATTCCTGTCGGCAGGGCCGCGCGCAACTTGCCGATGGCGGGCCACCAGTAGTCGTGGTTGCCGCGCGAGAGGATCTTGGTGCCGGGCAGGGCGGCTAAGTCCTGCAGGTCGAGCAGCGCGTCCTCCAACGTCATCGCCCAAGAGATGTCGCCGGGCACGAGCACCAGGTCGTTTTCGGAAACCGTCTCGCGCCAGCGCTCGAACAGACGTTCGGGATGGCCCGCCCAATGCGGGCCGAACACGTCCATCGGTTTGGGGGCGGCGCGGGACAGGTGAGGGTCGGCGAGGGCGAAGACGCGCATGGACGAGCAGTGTAACAGGGGAGAGGCTCGCCAAGAAAAACTTCGGGCGAGAGACAGGTCGTCGAGCCGCCGAGGGGCATCTTGTGGTAAAGTCATAACGTGACCCCGAAGGTTGTTTTCTCTCAACCCGAGCCTTGAGCCGTGGCGTTCAAGGTCGTTCCTTTGACCCGGCAACCCGCCCTCGAGTCCGGGATGTGGAACGAAGACCTTACGGCGTCCTGGGCGGACTTTATGCTCGAGGACCCCCTAGCCAACCTGTACTTCGCCGAAGGCAGGACGGCGCGCTTCGCGGACTTTGCCCTCGTCGCCTACGACGACGCGGCCCCGGACAGGGTGCTGGGCCGGGCGTTCAGCGTGCCTTTTTGTTTAGGGGAGGATTTTGGGCGCACCGCGTTGCCGGACGGCGGCTGGGACACCGTCGTGCGCTGGGCCGACCAGGACCATTTTCTAGGCCGTGAGCCCAACGCGGTGTCCGCCCTCGAGATAACCCTACACCCGCAAGCGCAGGGGCGCGGCCTGTCGGTGGAGATGGTGCGGGCCCTGCGCGCCAACGCCGAGCGGCTGGGCTTCGGCGACCTGTTCGCGCCGGTGCGCCCGAGCCACAAACACTTCGAACCTCACACGCCTTTTGACGACTACGTCCACCGGTTGCGTGACGACGATTTGCCCGCCGACCCCTGGCTGCGGGTCCACGCGCGCGTCGGTGGGACCGTCGTCAAGGTTGCGCCGCACTCGATGGTCGTCGCGGGCTCTTTGCAAGCTTGGCGCGCCTGGACCAATCTGCCCTTCGACCGGAACGGCCCGTGCGTGGTGCCCCAAGCCCTGGTGCCGGTTCACGTGTCGTTGGAGCAGGACCACGCCGTGTACGTCGAGCCGAACGTGTGGATTCATCACCGGCTGAACCCGTAAGAAAACTTTCCAAGCTCGACTTTGGCAAAGAACACTCGTCAAAGAACATACCTCACGAACAGACCGGCCCCTTGCGCCAGCGCGTAAACCATCAAGCCGATGCTGAGGAGGCCCGCGGCGAGGTCGACGGTGCTCGAGCGGGGCAACAGTGGACGCGCGAAGCCCCACAAAAAGCCGCCCGCCACGCCGCCGACGTGACCCCACAGCGACACGCCCGGCACCGCGAAAGAAAACACCACGATTAAAGCCATCCACTGCACGAGCGAGCGCGCCATCAGCCGGTCTTGCTGGCTTTGCCCGCGCCAGACGTCGGCGAGGAGCGCCCCGGCCAGCCCGAGAATCCCGCCCGAGGCGCCGACCAGGATGAGGGGGCCGCTCGAGCCCACCAGTACCGTCAACAAGGCACCCCCGACGGTCCCGACGACGAAGGCCGCGAGCAGGTTTCCCCAACTGCGCCGCCGCTCGTAAAGCCGCCCGATGTCGAACAGCACCCAGGCGTTGAAGCCCAGGTGGACCAGTCCGCCGTGCAAAAACCCGTAGGACAAGTAACGCCAGGGCGCGTCGCTCTGGGGCAGGCTCGGCAAGTTGAGGAAAAACGCCGCCAACACCGAACTCACCGTGAGCCCGCCCGCCGCGGCGGGCAAGGGGTACTGCCGGTCGAGCCAGACTTGCAAACCGTAGGCCAGCACGATGGCGGCGAGCAGGCCGTAGGTGCCGTAGGCGCGGGTCGCGCGCACGAGTTCGGGCAAGGGCGCGCCGTACTGGTTGAGCTTGTCCGCATAGCCCTGGCGCTGGCCCGCCGGGGCCGCGCTGTAGGCCTGACCGTAGAGTTTGACCGCCGTGTCCGCCCCCCCGGCCCGCTCGGCGGCGCGTCCGGCCGTCCCGAACACGAGGTGCGCGGGCACGCCTGCGGGCAGGTCCGCGAGCTTGGTCTTCACCGCTTCGAACTCGCCCCGCTCGGCGGCCAGGCGAGCCTCGCTCAGCAACAGGCTCCTATATCCAACCGGGCCTTGCGTTTGTTGCCAGCGCTCACGCATCTCGGCGAGTTCCGCCTCGGCCCGGTCGAGGCGGTTCAGCGCGACGTAGGCCTGCACCCGCGCGGCCAGCGCCAACAGCGCGTTGTCCCCGGCAACCGGCACGCTCAAGCTGAGGACCTTGTCCCAGCGCTCTTCCAGCGCGTAGGCTTGGGCCAGCATGAGCGGGTCGGCGTTTGGACCCAACAGGGTGAGCGCCGCGCCCGCGTCGCCCTGTTGTAAGGCGATTTGCACGAGCAGCCGCTTGACGGCGCTGCGGCCTTCCGGCGTCCAGTAGAGCAGGTCGGCGAGGGAGTTGCTGAGCTTGTAAAGTCGTCCTCGAGCCAAGCCCGTCAGCGCCAGGGGTCCAAACACGTATAGCGGCGCGAAGATGAGCGTGACGACGAGGAGCGTGCTTGTCGGCGCGAACGGCACCAGGCCCACGTCGCCCGCGCCGACGAGGCCCGCCAAAAGCGCTGCCGCCACCGTTTTCAGCGGCAACTCGCTGCCCAGCGGGGCCAGCCTCACCATCCAGCGGGCTATCATAAGACCGGTAACGAACACGACGACCAACAACAAGGCTTCTTGACTCATATCCCGTAGCCTACCGCGCCTCGCAGCGGGGTAACGCTGCCCAGCTTTCTTAGCGAGCCATGAGCAACGAGTTTTAGGCTTTTGCTCGTTGCTCATGGTTGTTTTGCATTGTTGTTTCGCACGGCGTAAGCTGCACGACTCGGTACTTTTCCTCTTTGGCGTGATATAAAAAGTCATCTTGTTGAGCATCCTGTTCACCCTCGTTTTCATGACGATCGGCTACCTCATGGGCAGCATTCCCACGGGTTACCTGCTGGCTCGAGCGCGCGGCGTCGACATCCAAAAGGTCGGCTCGGGCAACATCGGCGCGACCAACATCTTGCGGACTTTGGGCGTCGTCCCGGCGCTTATCGTGGTGCTCCTCGACCCCTTGAAAAGCTACCTGGCGACGCTGTTCCCGCTGCTCCTCGGGATGAGCGCCTGGACCGTGGCGCTGACCGGCTTCGCGGCGATTTTGGGCAACAACTTCAACATCTTCTTAAAGTTCAAGGGGGGACGGGGCATCGCCACGGGCTTGGGCGTGCTGCTCGCTATCGACCCGTTCATCTCGCTCCTCGTCATCATCCTGGGCGTTTCGACCATCGCGCTCGGCCGCTACGTTTCTTTGGGTTCGCTGGTGGGCGTCATCGTCGCGCCGCTGTTCTTCCTCGCCAAGGGCAGTTTTTTGTTTCCGTACTTTTTTCTCACCCTCGCCATCATGGTGCTCGTCATCTACCGGCACCGCGAGAACATCAAACGGCTCGCCGCGGGCGTCGAGCGGCGCTTGGGCGAAAAGGTGAGGTTGGACGAGCCCAGCGAGGAACAGCCGTGATTGACTTCTTAGTGGTGAGCCCGCACCCGGACGACGCCGAACTGGGCATGGGCGGCACGCTGGCGCGGGCCAAGGCGCAAGGCTACACGACCGGCATCGTCGACCTGACCCGTGGCGAAGCGGCGACCAAGGGTACGCCCGAAACGCGCGCCGCGGAAGCCGCCGCCGCTGCAAAGGTCCTCGGCTTGGGCGTGCGCCGCAACCTGGGCTGGCCCGACTCGCGCATCTTCGACAGCGAGGACAAACGGCTGCAGCTCGCGCGCGTGCTGCGCGAGCTGCAGCCCCGCGTGGTGGTCGCGCCCCACTTTAGCGACCGCCACCCCGACCACGTCGCCGCCGCTTCAATCGCGCCCGCCGCGCTGCACCTGGCCGGGCTCAAAAACAGCCCCTTGTCGGGCGAGCCGTTCAAGCCGCAGAACTTTTTTTACTACATGGGCAACGGACCCTTTTCCGCGACCCTCGTCGTTGACACGTCGGACTACATCGAGACCTGGGAAGAGGCGGTGCGCTGCTACAAGAGTCAGTTCACGGGCGAGGCCGCCTCCGAAACCGTCACGCCGGACGTGTACCGCCGCCGCCGGGGCCGCGCGGCGTACTGGGGCACGTTTATCGACGCGAGCTACGGCGAACCCTTGTGGACGCCGCGGCCGGTGGCGTACTTTCCGTTTTAAGGCTCGAGGCCATCCTGAGTCCGGTGTGAGAAGCAAAATCTTCCACGTCGTCCTCTGAAAAGCCCTGTTATAGTGCCTTTAGGCATGGCTTCCCCCTTCATACTTATTGCGGCAGGTTCGGAAGACCGGGGCCGGGCTTTGGCGGACGTCGTGGTCGCCACCGGCTTCGAGAGCATGGTGTTGAGCGACGTCGAAGCGCTGCTCTACCACACCCGCGGCTCGGTGCCCGCGGCGCTCATCTTGGAGCGCGCGCTCGTCGCCAAGGTGCCGCAACTCGACCTTATTTCGCTGCTGCGCCGCCGCAAACTGCTCGCCAACATGCCGCTGATCTGTTTGGGGCCGAACCAGCCCGAACTGCACACGGCCGCGCTGAGTTCGGGCGCGGACGTTTACCTGAACTTGCCGACCCAGCCGACGGTGGTCAAGGCGAACTTGGACAGGCTGCTGGCGCGCCGCCAAGCCGAGGTCGCGCTGCGCGAAACCCTCAGTCAACTGCGCCAGGTCGAACAAGCCTACAAAGACGCCGAGCGGGTCAAAGACGACCTCACCCACATGCTCGTCCACGACCTCAAAAGCCCCATCGCCAGCGTGATGGGCTTGCTCGACCACAGCCTGGACGTGCTGAAAACCTCTGAGAGCGACGGGTCGACGCTCGAGCTGCTGAGTCTGGCGCGGGCCGAGTCGCAGCACCTGCTGAACTTGGCCGCGAACATCTTGGACGTGCGCCGGATGAAAGAGGGCCACATGCCCTACAGCCCGCGGGTGGTCGAGAACCTCACCGGACTCGCCAAACAGGCCCTGCAAGACGCGAGCGGCTCGGCGAACGAGCGCACCTTCGGCTTCCTGGTGCGGCCCGAGGCTGAAAGCCTCAACGCCGACCCCGAACTGCTGCGCCGCATCCTCACGAATTTGCTCGCCAACGCCATCAAACACACGCGCCGCGGCGGTTTCGTCGACTTTCGGGCCTGGCGCGAAGAGGACGTTTTTGTGCTGAGCGTGCGCGACGACGGCGAGGGCATCCCCGAGCAGGACCAAAAACGCATCTTCAACGCCTTCGAACAGTCGCGGCACACGGTCCACGACCGCTACGACACCGGCATGGGTCTCACCTTTTGCAAGCTCGCCGTCGAAAAGCACGGCGGCAAAATCTGGGTCGAGTCCAAAGTCGGGCGGGGCAGCACTTTCTTTTTTACCCTGCCCGTGGACATCGTAGACACGGCCCAGTTCGAGCAGCTCGCGCTCCAAGACTAGAAGAACGAGGGCCGGGTGGAAAGTAAAAAGGCAGAAGCTTTTTCGCCTCTGTTCTCCCTGATTACGCTGCTGAAGAAGTCTTTCGGCGGGTTAAGCGCAGGCTGAGGGATGAAAACTTTGCTGAGCGGACGCAGTCCGGGTTGGCACCTCGAGACTGTCCTGTGGCAACGCGGCTGCACGCCGGTCGCCGGCCTGGACGAGGCGGGGCGGGGCGCGCTGGCCGGGCCGGTCGTGGCGGCGGCGGTGCTGCTGCCGGTCGCGGACTACGCCTTTCGGGACTCCAAAACCTTGAAGCCCGCGCAGCGTGAGGCGCTCGCCGCAGAGGTGAAAGCTGTCGCCCTGGCCTGGGCTGTCGGCGTGGCGAGTGCTCGAGAAGTCGACAAGGTCAACGTTTTGCAGGCCACTCATTTGGCTTCTTACCGCGCCTTGGACGCGTTGCACCGCAAGCTGGGCGGGCGGCTCGGCGGGCTCGTCACGGACTACTTGCGGCTCGAGCCTCCCTACCCCGTGCTGGCGGTTGCCAAAGGCGAAGCGCACAGTTTGCAGGTCGCCGCCGCCAGCCTCGTCGCCAAAACGCACCGCGACGCTTCTATGGTCGCGGCGGCGCGGCAGTTCCCGCGGTACGGGTTCGAGCGCCACAAGGGCTACGGCTCGGCGCGGCACTTGGAGGCGCTGACGCGTTTCGGACCTTGCCCGCTGCACCGCCGCAGCTTCCGTCCGGTGGCGGAACGCCTGAAGGCGGAATGAGAGGTAGACTACAGGTCAGACCATTCCAGGGTTCGGCGAGCACCGCGGCACTGTACGAGAGCGTCGTCCTCGCCGAACCCCTGTCAGGAGAAACCATGCTCGAATGTATCGGTGTACGGTTCGAAAACGGCCCCAAGCTGCACTACGTCGAAGTGCCCGCCACCGTGCCCGCGGTCGGGCGGCGGGTGGTGGTGAGCACCAAGCGCGGGCTAGAGCTGGGCCTGGTGCGCACCGAGCCCCGCCTTGAGGCGCGTGCCAGCGGCCACTTCGTGCGCGAGGCTGGGCCCGAGGACTTGGCCGCGTTTGAAGCGCTCGAGGCGCGCGCCGAGGCGCTGAAGTGGCTGCTCAAGGCGCGCGCCCGGGAACAGGGCGGCTTCAAAATCGTGCACCTGGAGTTCACGCTGGACGAACACCTCCTCGTCGTGAGCTACAGCAGCGACGCGCAGCCCGCGCTGCGCCCACTGGCCCAAGAACTCATGAGACACACCGCGGCGCGCGTCGAGTTCGTCAACGTCGGGCCGCGCGACCAGGCGCGTATTCTGGGCGCTCTGGGCGCTTGCGGCACCGGCACCTGCAGCTCGACCTGGCTGCAAAGCTTCAACGCGGTCGGCATCCGCATGGCGCGCGACCAGCAGCTGCCCCTCAACCCGGACAAAATCAGCGGGCCCTGCGGCCGCTTGATGTGCTGTTTGCAGTTTGAACACGAGATGTACGAGCAGTTGCTCAAAACCCTGCCGCGCAAGGGCGGCCGAGCCTGCCACACCGGCGGCGACGGTTGTGGCCGCGTCGTCAAGGTGCACCCGCTGAAACAAACCGTCGAACTGGCGCTCGAGGGCGGTGGTGTGAACGAATACCGGGTCGAAGACGTCGAACGGGCCGGACGCGGCCGGGGATGATTAAGGCTGAACAGGGTCAGCGCTTGACGATGTCGCGCAGTTCAAGGGTCAACACCTGCGCCGCCAGACCCGCCGCGGCGTAGGCCGTGAGCGCCGCCTCGAACCGCGCCAGGGCCTCGCTCGCGGCCCGGTACTGCGCGGGCGGCCAGGTGCTGAAGCGGGCCCTCAGCAAGTCGGCCAGGTCGAAGCCGGTATCGCGCAGCCACAGCTTCTCAACGGCGTCGGCCGCTTCGAAGGCGTCTTCCAAGCTCTTGGGCAGGGCGTTGACAAAGTCTCTCAGCACGGCGTCGGTCGTCTCGAAACCATCAGGATCGGCCTCCATGCGGCGCACGTCGCCCAAGCGTCCTAAGCGCGCGGCGGGGTGGCTGCTGCCTTGCCGGGCCACCGTGCCGAAGCGCACCGGCGCGCTGCGCGAGGCGACCGTCGGCAAAACGCTGCCGGGCGAGGGCGCGATGAGGATGATGGTCGCATTCTCAGGCGGCTCCTCTAAAATCTTCAAAAAAGCGTTGGCGGCCTGGAAGTTCAGGGTGTCGGCGCTGTCGATGACGCCGACCCGCCGCTTGAACTGCGGTCTGGCCTCGAGCCAGCGGCTCAGCGGCGGGTCGGCCTCGCCCGAGTCCTCCCTGGGCACGAGTTGGGCGATGCGGATTTCGGGGCGGCGGCTGCTCTTGCCCGTTTTGGTGAGGACGTTCGGCCCGACCTCGCGGTAGTCCGGGTGGGCGTCGGCCTTGAACAGGGTGCAGCTCTTGCAGCGCCCGCAGGGTTCCGGGCCGTTCGACGAACAGTTGAGGCGAGCCGCGTGCCAGCGCGCCACCCGCCGCCGCCCGACGCCTTCGGGGCCGCTGAACAGCAGCGTGTGTGCGTTCAGGGTGCGCAAAATCTCTTTCGGGCCGTCGTGCCCGACCACGTCTAAAACCCCGTCCAGTGTCATCTCGAGCCAGTATACGCGGTGTTGGTGGCTGAACAGGAAAGCGCACGCGCGTGTTTGAGGCGAGGTAAAAAACCAGGGCGAGAAAAATTTTGCCTCTCCCACTTCGCCGGGATGCCGGTAGACCGACCTGAAGCGGCGCGCACCTGCTATATACTCTGTTTTATGAGCGACACCGTTATGACCCCCGTGACCCGTCCGGACACGAAACAGCCGACCGACAAAAAGCCCCGCGTCTTCTCGGGCGTGCAGCCGTCCTACGACCTGCACATCGGCAACTACATCGGCGCGCTCAAACAGTGGGCCGCGAACCAGCACCGGACCGACAACGTGTTTTGCGTAGTGGACCTGCACGTGCTGACGCTGCCCGAGGAGATCGACCCGAAGGTGTTGCATGAAAACTCGCGCAAGGTGGCGGCGCTCTACTTTGCGGCGGGGCTCGAGCCCGAGCACAACATCGTCTTCGTCCAGTCCCACGTCCACGAGCACGCCGAGGCCGCGTGGCTCCTGAACTGCGTGACGCCGCTCGGCTGGCTCTACCGCATGACCCAGTTCAAGGCGAAGAGTGAGACGCGCGAGAGCGTCGGCACCGGGCTGCTCGACTACCCCGTGTTGCAGGCCGCCGACATTCTCCTCTACGACACCGACCGCGTGCCGGTCGGCGAGGACCAGAAGCAGCACATCGAACTCACCCGGGACATCGCCGTGAGATTCAACAACCTGTTCGGCGAGACGCTTGTTTTGCCCGAGGCCGTCATCCCCGAGGTCGGCGCGCGCGTCATGGGCTTCGACGAACCCGACAACAAGATGAGCAAGAGCGTCGCCCGCTTCAAGACCGGCCACGCGGTCAACCTGCTCGACAGTCCCCAAACGGTGAAAAAGACCATCATGTCGGCCGTGACCGACTCGGGCCGCGAGACGCGCTTTGAGCACGCCTCACCGGGGGTGCTGAACCTCCTCACGCTCTATCACGTCCTGACCGGCGCGTCGAAGGCGGACGTCGAGGCGAAGTTCGAGGGCCAAGGCTACGGCACGCTTAAAAAAGAGGTCGTCGGGGCGGTGAACGACACGCTCGCGCCCCTGCGACAGCGCTACGCCGAGATTATGGACGACCGCGCCGAGTTGGAGCGCACCCTGGCGCGCGGGGCCGAAGCAGCCCGTGAACTTGCCTCGAGAACCCTCTCCAAGATGAAAGCGGCGATGGGTGTCGGTTGAAGACGTGGTTGCCGGTGTAGGGGCGGGTTTCAAACCCGCCCCCACGGGGTTCGGCGCGATTCGCCTCCTCTTCGTCTTTTTCGACGGCGTCGGCCTCGGCTCTGACGACCCCGAAGTCAACCCTTTCGCAGCGGCGTGGACGCCGTTTTTGAACGGTTTGTTGGGCGGGGGTCTCACCGCGTCTCTGCTGGAGCGCCTTGCGCCCGGCCTCACCTTCAAACGCCTTGACGCTTCGCTGGGCTACGGCGGCTTGCCGCAGTCCGCGACCGGCCAGACCGCGCTGCTGACCGGCAAAAACGGGGCCAAGGCGATGAACGGCCACTACGGCCCCTGGCCGGGGCCGACGCTGAAGCGGGTGCTCGAGGCGGGCACGCTGTTTTCAGAGGTGCGTGAGCAAGGTGGGCGCGCGCACCTCGCCAACGCTTACCCGCCGGGTTATTTCCGGGCGGTCGCTGCCGGAAAACAAAAAGAGAACGTGCCTGTCTACGCTGCGAAAGCGGCCGGGTTGAAGTTGTGCGGGCTCGAGGACTACCGCGCCGGAAACGCCCTAAGCGTCGACCTCACCGGGGCCTACTTGCAGGGGCTCGAGCCCGACCTGCCCGTCCTCACCCCGTTTGAAACCGGGCGGCAGCTTGCCGGGTTAGCCGCTCAGGCCGACTTCACCTTTTTCGACTTTTGGCCGACCGACGCGACCGGGCACCGGGGCAGCTTTGCCGAGGGGGTCGCGCTCGTCGAAAAACTGGACGCCTTTTTGAGCGGCGTGGTGGCCGCTTTGGGCGACGTCACCCTTCTCGTCACCTCCGACCACGGCAACTTGGAGGACAAAACGACGCGGAGCCACACCGTCGCCCCGGTGCCGCTGCTCGTCGTCGGGCCGGGAGCGGACAGGTTTGCGAAAGCCAGCAGTTTGCTCCACATCGCGCCACTTGTTCGTGTTTTATACCGTTTCCGGTTAATTCCCAAAAGAATTAACCCGAGTGGAACGAGAAGGAAAAAATACGGATTGCGATAAGGAGCGGAAGGACCTCTACCGAGTTTATTCAGCGTATTATCGCAATCCGTATTAGGTCTTGACCGCCAGGTTTCAAAAACCGTCGGAACGCACCCCTGAACGGCTCGAGCTGCACTTCGTTCGCAATCTTCCGGCTACCGACTGAATGCTGCTACCCGTCTACTTCCTTACGGCCCGCCGAACAGCTGCGGCAAGATGATGAGGCTCGACTCGTACCAAGCTCCAATCAGGAGCAAGACCAGCGCGAAGGGCAGCATCAGCGCGAGGCGGCGCACGCCGTTGGTGAAACCGCCGAAGCCCTCGCGGATGAGGCTGACGAGCAAGATGCCGCCCCCGGCGATGACGAGGAAGTAGCTCGTCAGCTCGAGCACGAGCAGGATGAGCAAAAACAAGAATTGCCCCGCCCCGATGCCGCCGACGAGCCCGAAGGGAATACCCTGGGTGTAAAACGCGAACGCGCCGACGAGGTAGGCGGGCACGCCGAACAGTAGTCCTGAGCCGAACAGCAGCGACAGCGTCACCACCACGAAGTTCTGGTAAAAGGTGACCACCGCGGCCCGCGCCACGTTGAGGCTGTTGTAGGCGTCCACCGCCCCGACCGAGGTGATGGCCGCGGTGAGCACGTTCAGTACGGCCTCGCCGCAGACCGCGGGCAGGCTCGCCCCGGTCAGCGCGCCCAGGCCGAACAGCAGGTAAAAGGTCACAAGCGTGCCGACGACCGTTCGGCGGTAGCTGCGGATGACGCCCCAACCCTCCGCCAGCCAGCGCCGGAAAAACGACGGGCGCACCAGCAAAAACACCACGTACAGGCTGAAAGCGACGAACAACCAGTGGGCGGGGGGCGTTTGCAGCCAAACGCGCACCCCGCCCGGCTCCGTGGCCGCTTCGACGCCGACCCGCTGCGCTTCCCAGGTTGGACTGTTCGGGTCGCCCGAGTTTTGCAAGGTGACTTCGACCAGCTCGAGCCGGCCGCCCGGCAGCGCTGCCGGGTAGCTGTAGCGCTTCAGCGCGGGGTCGTCGGTCGCCAACTCACGCCGCTCCCCGAAGTTTACCTCGGTACCCTCGGGCGGCGGCGGGCTTTGCAGCAGGTCGGGGAGAAGCCTGCACGCCTCCTCGGTGGACAGCGTCAGCAGGGTCGGGAGGTTGGGTTGGGGGTTTTCGAGCCAAGCCCGCACCGCCTCGTCGGCGACCTGCTCGGGGTCGGCGCTCGTTTGCGCCAGGCCCAAACTCGGCAACAGCAGCAGCACAACAATGAGAAAATACTTCACACGTGCTCCAGGGGCAGTCCCGCGTCGCATAGGGGGCAAGCGTCGGGGGTGTAGTTGGGAAACTCGAGGCGTTCCAGGGCTTTCACGGGCAGCGCCCCGCGCGCGGCGTCGTCCCGCCGGTCGATGATGCAGGCTGTCCCGACAAGCGTCGCGCCGCACTTCCGGGCAGCGGCAATCGCTTTTTGCAAACTGCCGCCGGTCGTCACCACGTCCTCGACCGCTAAAAAGGTTTCGCCGGGTTTGATGGAAAATGCTGCCCGAATCATCATGCCGCCCGAGCCGTCTTTTTCAGCGAACAGCGCGCGGCAGCCCAGCGCCCGAGCGGTGACGAAAGCGAGCACCACGCCGCCCATCGCCGGGCCGACGACGAAGTCGGGCGCGAAGTCGGGCGCGGCGTCGAACTGCGCGGCCAAAGCCTCACCGATGCGCTCGGCCTTGGCGGGATGCTGCAGCACCGTCGTCGACTGTAGAAACTTTGGCGAGTGCCGACCCGAGGCGAGGAGAAAGTGCCCCTCGAGGTAGCCGCCCGCCTCCTTATAAACCTCTAAAACGTTCACAGGCGAAGCATACCGCAGGGAAGGGAGGCGTGCTGGAAAAACGGCACACGGATGTGCGCTTTGCAGCCGGAATCCGTATCACTTCTCGTTTGTGCGAGAAACGGCTGTGGACGGGCACGGTTCGCGTTAGACTGCTCTTCGTGACGAGGGTGGTGCGTCTCAAAAACATCGTTCGTCGTACCTTTCTGGCTTTTTCCCCCGACTTCGCTCAGCCGGACGACGCCTTTGCAAAAACGTACCTGCCCACCGCCGAACTCAAACTCTACCTCGGCATGGACGCCCGCGACCGCTGCCACGCCGTCGAGGTGGCTCGAGCGGTGTTGAACGAACACCCAAGCGCCTCAGCCCGACTCGTCCGAGCGGCGTTGCTCCACGACGTGGGCAAAAGCGGCGAGCGCTTCAGCGCTTTGGAGCGCGTCGCGGTTCACCTCTACGCGCCCGCCCTGCCCCCGGAACCACGTCTCGGCGGGTTGCGCGGCGCGTGGCAGCGGCGGCGGCACCACGCAAGCTACGGCGCGCAACTCATCCGCCAAAGCGGCGGCGACGCCGAGGTCGCCCGAATCGTCGAACGGCACCACACACCGAGCGACCACCCGGAAGCGCGCCTGCTGAAGCGCGTCGAAGAGAGGTTTTAGAGCGTGGGTCGTTGGGCCTGGCTGCGTTTGCTGCGCGTTGACCCCAAGGCTTGGGGAGCGGGGGAGCAAGGGAGCAGAGCCAAGAGCGTTTTCTCCCCATCCTCTCCACTTCCCCCCGCCCGTGTCTGACCTCACCGACTGGCTGTTCGCGCGGCAGCGTTTCGGTGTCAAACCGGGGTTGGGGCGGGTTCAGGCGCTGTTGAGGCGCGTCCACAACCCCGAGACGGCGTTTGAAACCGTCCTCGTCGGCGGAACGAACGGCAAGGGGAGTACGGCGTGTACGCTCTCGAGCGTTCTCACTGCTTCAGGAAAACACACCGGCCTGTTCACCTCGCCCCACCTCACCTATTTTGCAGAACGCTTTCAAATTGGCGGCGAGCGGGTACCGGCGCACGTCGTAGCAACCGCGTTGCGAAGCTTGAAACCCCACGCCGAGGCCGTAGAGGCGACCTTTTTCGAAATCGTCACGGTGTTGGCCTGCTTGTTGTTTGCTCGAGAGGGCGTCGAGGTGGCGGTGCTCGAGGTCGGTCTGGGCGGGCGCTACGACGCGACGAACGCCGTGGAGCCGGTTTTGAGCATCCTCACCAACGTCTCGCTCGACCATACCCAGGTGTTGGGCGACACTGTCGAGGCGATTGCCCTAGACAAAGCGGGTATCCTACGGCCCGGCAAGCTCGCGCTGACCGCGGCGACGGGGGCGGGGCTCGCTACGGTTCAAGGCGAGGCGGTGCGTCTCGGTTCAAAGTTGCTGGCGTTGGGTTCGGAGTTTCACGTCGAGGTCACTGCGGCGGGTTGGGCCGGGCTCGAGCTGGTCGTTCACAGCCCGGCGGGTCGAGTCAACGTCCACTCACCCCTTGTCGGGCGGCACCAGGCCGCCAACGTCGCGCTGGCGGTCGCGGCGGCGCAGGCTTTGGGCGTCGGGGAGAGCGCGATTCGAGAGGGCGTGCGGACGGCTACCTGGCCGGGGCGGCTCGAGCGCCTGAGGTACCGAGGCCGCACCGTGCTGTGCGACGGCGCGCACAACCCGGCGGCGGCGCAAGGTTTGCGCTCCGTGTTGGCCGAACTCGGTGTGGCGGGTTTCACGCTCATCGCAGGTGTTGGGCAGGACAAAGACGTGGCGGGGGTGCTGTCGCCTCTTGCGGATGTCGCCGAGCACGTTGTTCTTACGCGAGCCCGCTTCAGCCCTCGAGCCGCCGACCCTGCGGAACTCGCCAAAATCGTACCCGGTTCCGTCGTCGCACCCGACCCGCGGCAGGCTTTGGAGCGGGCGGTCGAACTGAGCGAAGCTGAAAACGTCATCGTTGTGGCAGGAAGCTTGTATCTCGTCGGGGAGTTGCGGCTTTATGTCTTAGGGGAAAAAGGGGAGGGGCTCGAGGGTTGGCAGTAAGCTCAGATGAGGCTCAGGATGTACTCGGCGACAGCTTGCGGGGTACGGTATTCGGTCGCGACGTGGACGCGGTAACGGTCGTCTTCGAAACGCGTCTGGTAAGAAAGCGTCCGTTGCCAGGGCCAACTGCCGGGGAGGTCGCCTCTTCGAGCCAGCCTTTGCTGAACAGTTTCCAGGGGTGCGGTCAGACAGAAGTGATGAAGAGGTTTAGAAACCTCGCTCAGTCCGGTGCGGATTTCGTCCAGATAAGCCGGATTTACGAGCGTCATGGGAATGACAAGATTCCACCCGTACTTTCCGACGAGTCCCGCGGCCGTTGCGACCGTCAGGCTGCGCCACAGCGCGATGTCTTGGAAGTCGTCGCTGGCCTCCGTGCCGGAGCGAACTCTTTGTGTGACGCGCCGCACCATCGCGCCGACCTCTTCGGGGTCGAACAGCAGGGCGTTGGGAAGAAATCCGGTGAGGGCCTCAGCCACCGACGTTTTGCCCACACCGAAAGTACCGTTCAGCATTACGATCAAGCTTGGCCCAACTCCCGGCGCAACGCGGACAGATGCCGCACCACCACGATGAACGCAACTATTCCGGCACAAAACATAACGAGGCCGAGTTGGCCGCGCGGGGCGTACTGGCTCGAGACCGCGTAAACGATGACCGGATAAAGCGCGACGGTGATGACCGCCGCCAGGGTGCTGCGTTTCGAAAGAAGCGTCAAAGCAATCATCAGCGCCAAACCCAACAAGCCCACGAGCGGGTAGAGCGGCAGCGTCGTGCCGAGCGTCGTCGCCAGCGCCTTGCCGCCGCGAAAACCCAGAAAAACCGGCCAAGCGTGCCCTGCCACCGCGCCGACCCCGGCTACGAGGGCCGGGAGCAGGGTGTCGCTCGAGAGCGTCAGCCCGACGTAACTCGCCAACGCGCCCTTGCCCACGTCCAGCAGCAACACCACCGCCCCAAGCCCGTAGCCCAAGTTGCGCGCGGTGTTCATCGCGCCCATGTTGCCCGAGCCGACCTGGAAAATGTTCTCGCCCTTGAGCTTGGCGAGCAGGTAAGCGCTTGGAAACGAGCCGAGCACGTAGCCGACGACAAGCGCGACGAGCGCGTCAACCACGTACGGCTTCCGTCCCGAGGCGGTGAAGAGAGCCGAGGCTGCGCAAGTCGCCGACGTGGTAGGCCGTGTAGCGGTGAAGCAGCGTCCAGTGGAGGTGTCGGTTGGCGAGAGGCGTGTCTAAGGCCCCGCGCACCGTGCCGGTAATAAGGGTGAGAAGGTCGCGCACGACCTCGTGTGAAAGCGTTATTCCCACCTCGCACGCTGCGCAGGTCAGGCCGCCGGAGCCCACGTCGAAGGTGTTGCCGACGGACCCTGAACCGCAGACAGCACAACGCACGACGCTCGGCGACAAACCCGCCTGTTGCAACAGCCGCCACGCATAGACGAGCGCGACCGCCTCCGGGTCGGGGTGTTGGTTGAGGCCGCGCAAGCCGCTCGCGAAGTAGGTATACAGCTCCTCGCCCACGTGAACGTCTACGGTGAGCTTGTCCAGCATTTCCGCCAACACGTGCGCGTAAGGGTAAACCCCGGGGTTGCTCAGTTTCGGCAGCGCGCCGTTCAGTTGCACCTGCGTGATGAGGGACAGGTCGTCGTCGCCGCGGCGGTAATGCTGCACGGTCACGTCGTGGAACAGGCTCAACTTGCCCAGGTTGCCGCCCAAGCGCTTGCCCTGTTTGGCCTTGCCGCGCCACTTGCCCGCCTCGCTGAACAGCGTGACGATGACGTCCCCGCTCGGCAGCGCGTGGCGGCGGATGACGATGCCCTCGTTGACGTGGTAGCGTTGGCTCACTTGAACAGTTTACCGTGTAGGAGAGCTTAGTTTGGTCGTTTTGGAAAGGATGGGAACCATGAGCATCCTCGGTTAAGCAAGCACGATGTCAGTTTTCGAGAAGTCCTCTCCTTTGAAGAGCAAAGGTTCGTCTTTAATCTTAGCTAAGGCGTAAGAGAAACAGTCACCGAAGTTGAGCCCGGCGGGATGGTTGCCTTTGCCATACCTCGCGTAGGCTTGTCGGGCTGCTTCGGCTTGAGAGGCGTCGAAAGCCGCAGTCTCGATGTTGGCTGTCTGAAGGTAAAAGATAAGGTCACGGATACCTTCATAACCGAAGCGCGTTTCTATCACGATGGCGGTTTCCAGATAAGAGCCTGCCGATATTAGACAATGGCTTGCACGAACGATTTTTTCGTTAAAAGTCTGGCGTTCTGCCTCTCCTGACAAAATGGCGATGAGGGCTGAGCTGTCAACAACCACTACTCAGCCAAGCCCCTTTCGTTATAGCCCAGAATTTCGTCGGCAGAACGCTCGTCTTGCACAGGGAGCGCCGCGCAGTGCAGGGCGATTTGCTCGAGTTGTTCCAGCCGGGGTTCTGTTGCGCGCGAGGTTTTTGCTAGAGCGTCTTTGAGGGCTTGGGTAACGGCTTGGGTCATGCTTCGCCCTGTGACCTCGGCGAGTTCTTGCGCGAGCCGGTGAGCTTCAGGATTTTTGATGTTGAGAGCCATGCTTCTATCTTACACCATTATTTCTACCTTCTACCTCCGCCGTTTCCTTAGCTTACTGTTACCTCTAGGGACTAAGTTTTGTTGTTTGAAGAAGACTTGCCTAGCTTAAAGCCGTCGAAAAGGCGTCCGCCGTAGGGCTCGAGCACCCCCTCGACAAAAGTTGTCAATCCGCCGCGCTCCTCACGTTTGGCGAAAGCCTCGAGCGCCGTCTTGAGCCTCTTGAACAACTCAGCGTCCAGCTTTGCGAGCTTGCGCGGGTTCCACTTGCTGCCGCCCCGCCACTGCCCGCGCGTGTCGAAAATAAAGTTACACAGTGACGGCAGCAGCTCGGCTAGGACGAAGGTAGCCTCGAGCTGGTTTGCCGCCCCTGAAAAATCATCGAGCAAGTCGGTAAGGTTGTACCTCGCTTGCCTCAGTTCGGCTTCCTTGAGTGGGGCCGGACCGGCCTCGAGCAAAACTTCAGCCTCTTCTTTGATGGTCTGCGCTGAGCCGTCGTCTTTGACGACGACGCTTTCCGCGCACATGTTGGGCAGCGACGGCCTGCGGCGTGCGGCGTCGGCCTTGAAAAAGGACGTGAGGGAGGCTCGAGTGTGAACGAACGCCTCGACCGGCCAAGCGTGGGTAACGAACGATTCTCTGAAGGGTGTAGCGGGTGAAGCAGTGACGATAACGAGGTCTAAATCAGAAGTCTCCGTCGCCTCGCCGCGAACGACGCTGCCTGCAAGCAGGGCGACGCGGCAGTCGGGATAGCGCTCGGCAACGATTGCCCGCGCCGCCTCGACGGGTGCTAGCCGCGCTGCCGTACCACCACCGCGCTCTCGAGCGGTTGAAGACTCACCTTCAAACCCTGCTCCAAGTGGATGCAGTCGCCCGCCTTGAGAATGCGAAAGTCGCCGAAGGGCAAGTCGATGATGAGTTCGCCGTCCAGCACGAGGAGCCACAGGTCTTGCTCGAGCCTTAAACTTTCTTTGGCTTCGATGAGGAGGGTCTCGAGACCCGTCCCCGGCACCGCCGACCCGCTCGGGTTGCCTTTGGCGAGGGTGATGAGGTTGAGGGTTTGAGCGACCTCGCTCATCATTCACGCCGCTGCCGCTTCAGCGTCTTTCCGAGCGCGGCCGTAGGCCATTCGCAGCTTGAACATGCCGCGTTTATGGGCCGCCTTGACCTCTTCCTCACTCAAACCGAGTTCGCCGGTGATAACGGCGACAGCTTGAGGTTTACGCTTTTCCATGCCTTCCAAACGCACCACCACGTCGCGCACGTTTTTGTCGAGTTCGCCTAAAAAGGGTTCTAAGTCTTTGGGCGTGGCTTTGGGGCCGGTCGTTTTGGGCTTGGCGACTTTTTTCGGTTTCTTGGCGGCGGTTTTAGACTTTGCTGAGGTTTTGGGTTTTGCCGTGGCTTTAGACTTGGTCGCTCGAGTTGTAGACGATTTGCTTCTCGAGGACTTAGCCCTGGAGGACTTCTTCGAGCCGCCCGTACTCGCTTCTCTTGCGGCGAGCAGTTGCACGGCTTCTTGCAGGGAGACCGTCTCGGGCTTTTGACCGTCTTGCAGCGAGGCGTTCGTCTTGCGGTGTTTGATGTAAGGGCCGTAGCGGCCGTCGCGCACCTCGATGGGCTCGCCCGTGTCCGGGTGGTTGCCGACGACGCGCAGCGCCTGGCTCTTGCCCGCTTTTTTCTTGATTATTTCGAGCGCGCGTTCCAAACCGATGTCGAGCACGCTTTCGTTTTTAGGAATCGACGCGAAAGTTCGGTTTCGCTGCACGTAGGGCCCGAAGCGCCCGATGTTGGCTTTGACGAGTTCGCCCGTCTCGGGGTCGGCCCCGAGGGTGCGGGGCAATTCTAAAAGCCGCGCGGCATTTTGCGCGGTCACGTCTTTGGGCTCCATCCCCTTCGGCAGCGAGACGCGCTTGGGTTTGCCTTTCTGGTCGTCGCCGCCGAGTTGCAGGTAGGGGCCGTAGGGGCCGCTCCGCAGCAGCATCGGTTGGTCGGTGTCGGGGAAGGTGCCCACGATTTCGTCCGAGGCGTTGCCTTTTTGAAGCAATTCGACGAGCGCTTCTTTGGTTACGTCGGCGGGCGCTAAGTCCTCGGGTAGCGAAGTCGTCAGGCGTTCGCCGTTTACCTCGCCATCGACGTAGGGGCCGTAGCGCCCCACGCGCACCACGATTTCGCCCCACTGCGGGAATGACAAAGTCGAGGTTTCGCGCGCGTCGATGGCTTCCAACCCGGCTTCGACCCGCGTCTCGAGGCCGGCCTTGCCGAGGTAAAAGTCTTTCAGATAGGGCGTCGCCTTGAGGGTGCCCGTGGCGATGTCGTCGAGCCGCTGCTCCATGTCGGAGGTGAAGCCGGTATCGACAAGTTGCTCGAATTGCTGCTCCATGAGGTTGTTTACGGCAAAGGCGGTGAACGTCGGCACGAGCTGGCTGCCGGACTTGCGCGCGTAGCCGCGCCCGACGACCGTGTCGATGATGCTCGCGTAGGTGCTCGGCCGGCCGATGCCCTCGCTCTCCAACAGCTTGACGAGCGACGCTTCGGTGTAGCGGGCCGGGGGCTTGGTTTCGTGGCCCAGGGCTTCTAGGTCTTTGCAGGTCAGCGTGTCGCCTTCCTTGAGGGCGGGTAGCGGTTGCTCGCGGTCTTCCAGCGCGGCGTCGGGGTCGTCGGACCCCTCGACGTAGGCGCGGAAAAAACCGGGAAACACGGTCGTGCGCCCGCTGGCGCGGAAGGTGGCGATTTCTATGTCGTCGCCCGTGCCCGCATGTAGCGTCGCGGTGACGAAACGCAGCTTGGCGTCGGCCATCTGCGTGGCGACGGTGCGCTTCCAGACGAGGTCGTAAAGCCTGGCTTCGACGCCGGTGAGGTGCAGTTCCTCGCGCGTTTTCATCGCTTTGCCCGCGGGCCGAATCGCCTCGTGCGCTTCCTGGGCGCTTTTGGATTTGGTGGCGTAGCGGCGCGGTTTGGGGCTCAGGTAATCCTCGCCGTAACGTGAGCGAATCGCGCGGCGGCTCGCGTCGACGGCTTCTTGGGACAGGTTGGTCGAGTCGGTGCGCATGTAGGTGATGTGGCCGTTTTCGTACAAGCCCTGCGCCACGCGCATCGTGTCGCGCGCCGACAGCCCGAGTTTGCGGCTCGCTTCTTGCTGCAACGTCGAGGTGGTAAAGGGCGCGCTCGGCGAGCGGGTCGCCAGGCGTTCTTCGACCTTGTGGACGCGCCAGGGCTCGTTCGGAAGGCGTTCGGACAATTCCCGCGCCTGCGCCTCGCCCATGAGGAGCACGTCTTTGCCCGCGGTCAGACCCTCTTTGAGCTTGCCGGTGTTGTCGTCGAAGTCGCGGCCGGTCGCCAAGCGGGTGCCGCCGAGGTGGGTCATGACGGCCTCGAAGCGGTCGGGGGTTTTCTCGAGCACCGCTTTTAAGTCCCAGTAACTCGCCGGGACAAAAGCGATGCGCTCTTTTTCGCGCAGCACCATGAGTCGCACCGCCACGCTCTGCACGCGGCCCGCGGACAGGCGCGGGGCGATTTTTTTCCACAGCAGCGGCGAAATCGTGTAGCCGACCAGTCGGTCGAGCACGCGCCGCGTTTCCTGCGCGTCGACCAGGTTGTGGTCGATGTCGCGCGTCTCGTCCAGGGCGCGCAAAATTGCGTCCTCGGTAATCTCGTGGAAAACCATGCGCCGCACCGGAATTTTCGGCTTGAGCACTTCGACGAGGTGCCAGCCGATACTTTCGCCCTCGCGGTCCTCGTCGGTGGCGATGTAGAGTTCATCGGCTTTTTTGAGCGCGTCTTTGAGTTGACTGACGACTTTTTTCTTCTTCGGCGACACGATGTAGAGCGGCTCGAAGTCGTTGGCGACGTTCACGCCGATGCGCGCCCAGGGCTGCTTTTTGAAGTCGGCAGGAATCTCGTCGGCCTTGGCGGGCAGGTCGCGGACGTGGCCCATGCTGGCCTCGATCTGGTAACCGTTGCCCGGCAGAAAGCGGCGAATCGTCTTGGCCTTGGTCGGAGATTCGACGATGACGAGGCGTCTGGGTTGTTTAACTTGACTCATAAACTCCTTTAGTGCGTGCCCATTATAAGGACAAGTGGGGGTTTGTCAAGGTTAGCTAGTTCCCATACGCGCCCCGAGAAGCTCGGCCGACGGGTCTCGAGCCTACACGACCCAGCCCAAAAGGTAACCCTGCTTTTAGGCGCGTAAACAAAAGAGCCACCCCTCGCGGGTGGCTCTTTTGTTGAAAAATGTGTTGAAACGAGCGTGACGTTTAAGCGACTGTGACGTTGACCATATGGTAACCGGTGGCGCCGTCGGGCAGCGGGCGGCTTGGCTCGGCGGTTTGGGTGTCGCCGGTGCCGTCGGTGGCGCGCACGACGACCGGGTAGGTGCCGGGTTCGGCGTCCCAGGTAAAACCCCACAGGTTCCAACTGAGGTCGTTCAGCGCTGGTTTGACCTGCGCGGTTTGCCAAGTTTGGCCGTTGTCGACGGACACCTCGACCTGTTCGATGCCGCGCAAACCCGCAAAGGCGACGCCGCCGACGGCGTAGGTGCCGTCCTCGAGCTTGGTCGCCTGAGCGGTGTCGATGCGGCTCATCGTCTGGATGAGGGCCGGGTCGCTCCAGCCGCGCGTCTGCCAGTAACCCTTGTAATCCTGGTCGGTGAGTTCGATTTCGGTCACCCACTTGACGTTTTTCATGCCGTAAATGCCGGGGACCAGGACTCGAGCCGGAAAGCCGTGGTCGCGGGTCAAGGGCTCGCCGTTTTGCAAGTAGGCGACAATCGTGCCCTCGCGCCGCGCCGCTTCTAAGGGAAACGAGTCCGAGTAGTTGTCGGCGGCGCGCAAAATGAGTTCGTTCGCCCCGGCCTGCACCCCGGCGGTCTCGAGCAGGTCGTTCAAGTAGACCCCGGTCCACACGCTGTTGCCGATGAGGTCGCCGCCGATGGGGTTCGAGATGCAGGTCAGCGTGCTCGGCCGCTCGACACTGGGCAGCGCCTTGAGGTCGTCCAGGCTGAACGAGACCTCGTTGTCGACCATGCCGCTGATTTTGAGCGCCCAACCCCGTTCGGGGACCGACGGGTTGAAGACGTTCTTGGAGACGACGTAGTGCTCGGGGACGGGCGTGACTTCCGGAACGACGCCCCGAATGTTGGCGATGAGGGCGGCCGCCGCCCCTTGCGCGTAGGCGATGCCCCGCAGGACGAGTTGCCCCAAACTCGTCGCCAAACTCACCGCGGCCACGCCGCCCACGATGCTGCGCAAACTCTCACGCCGGCCGGGGCTGAACGTCTGCGCGCGCCGCGCCGTCATGACGTGCAAGGTGACGCCGAACACGAGCCCGAACAGCGCGGCCCACAGGTGGCTCGCCAGGGGCGGGTAGAAAAAGTTGGCCTCGCTCAGGCCGAACAGCCCTAAACCTTGCAGGGGCATGAAGACGAGCCCGACCATCACCACCATCGTCAGGGCGTAGAACGCGTCCGCGCCCCACTTGGTCAGGCGGGCGCTCAGGGCTGGATAAAGGAGACCCAGGGCGAACCAGACGGCCAAAAATACCAAGGTCGAAACGCCGAACAGCGCGTACTTCGCGTAGGCGTCCAGCCCGGCGGGCAGGCTGTGGATGAGGTTGAACACCCAGGGCACCCCCAGAAACTGCGAGGTGAAGTTGAACAGCATCTCGGCGGGTTGGGGTGCGTTGAAGGCCGCTTTGGCCGCGAACATGGTGCCGCCCAAAACAAGGGTGGCGACGAGGCTGAGCCAACGAGAAAAGTGCGGACGAGTTGCGACCATAGGAATGTCCTCCATTAGTGGGAAGTCTTAGACTATTAGACTGCACCAGGTAGAGCGTGTCTGTAACAGAGTTTACCCGGTAATCGTCACAAATGTTTCAGGTCGGTGTCGTTCCGGTTGGTGTCGGCTCGAGTCGGTGTCGTCCCGGGGTCGGCGGGTGTCGGCTTCCACAGTCCTGTGTCATCTTCGGGTGCGTCGTTCTTGTGCTCGAGCCAGTCCGCCCGGTTCAGCTCGAGGGGTGTGGCGTTCTTGTGAGCGGGGTCGGTGCCGGGCGGGTAGGTCTCGGGCAGCTCGGGCACGGGCTCCTCGAGGGGTTTTTCAGGCTGCTCGACCTCGCTCGACACCCAGGCTCCTTCGGCGGTTTCGGGGTCGCCCGTTGCGGGGTTTCTCTCGCCAGACTCTTCAACGTCGAGCCTGGTCGGTGCGGCTTGAAGACCGGCCGTGCGCCCCGACCCGTCCGCTTTCGACCCAGCGACCCTCGACGCGGAAACCTCTGACTCTGACCTTGAAACTTCCGGTCCAGCGACATTCGGCCCAGCAGCTTCCGCCAGTGAACCTTCCGTGGCGGCGTCCTCTGCAGGTGTGGTGGCTGCCTCGTCGGGCTCACCGGGGGGGAGTCCGCTCTCCGGTTTTGAGGCGGCTTCGTGTTCCGGGGGCAAGCCCGCACGAGAAGTCGCTTTGGGCACGGTGAACCTGCCGACGACGCCGACCAGGGCGACGACCACGCCGCCCGCGACGAGGAGCAGCCAGCGGTTTTCTTGCGGCGCGGCGGGCGGGGTGGCGCGGCGCAGCGCGGGCAGAATTTGGCTGTCGACGGCCCGCACCTGCGCGCCCGCGTCCTCGGCCAAAACGTCGACGACGGGGACGGTTTGCTGGCTGCTCGAGAAGGCCCACGGCGCGGGGACAGCACTCAGGCTTTGCCAGCCGCTGGCGCTGAAAGGCGAGTAGGCGCCGACCACGCCGTAGAGCGTCGGCGCCTCGGGTCGGGGCAGGGGCGTCTTCAAGGTGATGACGTTGTCTTCGACGCTGAGTTCCAACCCGTCGGCCGCGCTCAGCTCCGTCACCGCGCCGTCCTCGGCTACAAACGCTTGCACGCGGTCGCCGCTCAGCCGAAAGGCGTAGTGCCAGCTCGCGCCGTCGGGCAACTTCATGCCCGAGCCGGGCAGCAGGTCCGGGTTGCCGACCGTCTCGCCCTCGTTCTCGTCCTGCTCGTCTTCTATATAAAGTTCGGTGATGGGTAAGGAAAAGCCGTTCGGCAGCCCTAACGGGTTGGGTAGCGCCGCGAAAGTAAAGCGCAGCTCGAGCGTGGCTGGATTAACCGTGTCGAGCACCTCCACGCCGAGCAGGTCGAAGCTGCTCAAGTTCCTGAACACGGTCGCGGTCGGCGCGGCGAGGGTACCGTTGCCGAAAGTGTCGCCCGCGGGGTCTTGAAAAGACAACAGGGCGCTCAGCGCCAGCGCTATCACGCGGCGGCGACCTTGGTCTTGAGACCGGGTAGCGAGTGAGCGCGCGCCGCCTTGCCGAGCCACTTGGCGAGCACCGCCGCGTCGTGCTGGGCGTGCGGGCCGTCGCTCAGGAGGGGTAGCCGGACGAGGTCGATGTCCAACCCCTCGAAGGGTGCGGGGTCGAACTCGACGACGGCCGCGCCCTCTAAGGCGTAGCGCTCCACGCGCGCGGCGTCAACCGGCAAACTGTTGACGACGACCGTGTCCGGGTAGCGGCCGAGCGCTTCGAACAGGACGCGGACGTGGTCGAAAACGCTGAAGTCGTCGGTCTCGCCGGCCTCGGTCATGATGTTGCAGACGTAAACCAGCCGCGCCCTCGTCTGCGCCAGCGCGCGCCGCACGCCGGGCACGAGCAGGGGCGGAACAGTGCTGGTGAACAAGCTGCCCGGCCCCAACACCACCATCTGCGCGTTCAAGATACTGCCGACGACCTCGGGCGTGACTTTGGGATTGGCGGGCTCTATCATGGCCTCGGCGATAGCGCCGTCGACGGTGCGCACCTTGCTTTCGCCCGTGACCCGCTCGCCGCTCGTTTTGACCACGGTGAGCGCGACCGGCTCGGGCGAGACCGGGTAAACCGAGCCGGTCAAGTTCAGCAGCGAGTTGAGCACGCGAATCGCCTGGCCGAAGTCGCCCTCGACCTCCGTCAGGGTGGTGATGAACAAGTTGCCGAAGGTGTGTCCGGCGAGTTCGTCGCCGCGCTGAAAGCGGTACTGCAGCAAGCGGCTGACCTCCAACTCGTTGTCCGACAGGGCGGCCAGACAGTCGCTCAGGTCGCCGGGCGCGGGCATGTCGAAAGCCGTGCGCAAGCGGCCCGAGGAGCCGCCGTCGTCGCTTACGGTGACGACGGCCGTCAGGTTCGAGGTGGTGTGGCGCAGCCCGCGCAGCAGCGTCGACAAGCCGGTGCCGCCGCCGATCGCCACGATGTGCGGACCCTTCGACAAAGAGAGCCGTTTGTGCAGCACCGCGGCGGCGTCGCGGGGCCGCGCCATCCAGTTCGACAACAGCGAGCGGTTGAGCCGTCCGATGGCGATAACCGCCAGCGTCAGCCCGAACAGCGCCCCCATCAGGGCGAGCCAGCCGCCGAACGCTTGCCACAGGTCGCTGACGAGCACGTCTTCGATAGGTTGCGACAGCGCCTGGCGGTTGCCTGCCAAAGCCCACAGGGCACCCGCCACCACGGCGACCATCAACAGCAGCGTGCCCGCCACCGCCAGCGCCACGTGCCGCTTCACGCCCATGCCCGGGGCGAGCCACAGGCGCATGGCCCCCACCTGGCGGAGCCGGTCCCGCTTAGCCACCGCGACCTTGGCCCTTGGGGCTTGTGTGTTCCTGCCCCGCGTGCTCTTGCTCTGTGTGGTCCTGCCCCGCGTGTTCTTGTAGGGCGGCCGCGACGTCGCGGTGCTCGACGAACGACGAAAAGGTGTCGGCGAAGTCGACGGCCAAGCGTTCGGACACGGCGACCGAGCGGTGCTGCCCGCCCGTGCAGCCCACCGCCACGGTGTAGCTCGAGCGCCCCGTCGCCCGCGCCATGATGCACAGTTCGCGGACGAACTCGCGCAGCTGCGTGTAAAACTCCAGGGTGCTGGGCGTAAACACGTATGTTTGCACCCGCGGGTCGCGGCCGTCGACGGGGCGCAGCAGCGGGTCGTAGTACGGGTTGGGCAGCGAGCGCAGGTCGAACACGTTGTCGGCGTCGATGGGCACACCGCGTTTGAACCCGAACGAAACCAGCCGCAACCGAAACTTCTGCTCGCGACCGAAGTGCTGCGAGAGCGTCTCGACCAAGTCCTTGGCGCTGCGGCGCGAGGTGTCTAGGACGACCTCGGCGTGGGCGCGCAAGAACCCCAACACCTCGCGTTCGAACGTGATGTCGTTAGACAGTGGTGCCTGGCCGAGCGGGTGGGTGCGCCGCGTGAGGTTGTAGCGCTTGACGAGCACGTCGTCGGCGGCGTCCAGAAAGATGATTTCGGGATGGATGTTTTTGTTTGCCAGCTCTAACAAGCGCTCGTCTAAGTCGCCCAGGTAAGCCCGCGTGCGGATGTCCACGCCGACGGCCAGCGTTTCGTAGCCCGCCGCCTCGGCCTCCGCGACGAGGTCGAGCCACAAACTCGGCGGCACGTTGTCGGCCGTAAAAAAGCCCAAGTCCTCGAGCGCGTGCAGGCCGGTCGTTTTGCCCGCCCCGCTCAAACCCGTCAAGATGACAAAGCGTTTCACGGGTGAACGTCCGGCTCGAGGGCTTCCGGTTCGAATAGCTTAAACGTCTTCATAGCTTCAGTCGGCACCTTCCACATGATACGCCGTGACCGCGCCGCCCTCTAGGACGACCGCCCACGCGCCGCCTTGCCACAGCAGCTCTCCCGCCGTGACGGTGACCGACCTGCCCCCGACGTTGCAGAGGACGCGTGACGCGTCCTGCACGAACGCGGGCTCGCTCGGGCTGGAGTTCAGGGGCGAGTCCGAGGTCGGCGAAGCGGTCAGGCCGGCGAGTTCCTCCTCGGTCTGCGCCACGCGCCAAGCCGTCCCGGTAAAGGTGATGAAACGCCGCTGCCCCAAGACCTCGACCCAAAAGCTGATGCCGGGCGCAGCTGTCGTCAGCACGTCCCAACTCGCGGGCGTCTCGAAGCCGACCACGCGCCGGACACACGCCGCGGTCGGGGGAGACGCCTCGAGCGGGACCGCCACCGCCTCGGCCGTGACGTTGCCGACGAGTCGGCTCGCTAAAAAGGCGGCGCTGGCCTGGTCCTCGAAACAGCCGACCCGCACCCGGACGAACTGCTGGCCCTCGTAAAGTCCGAAGTCCACGTAGGCGTCGTAGTCCAGGGCCTTGAGCTGGTCGCTGACGGCGAGCGCTTCGCCGTAGTTCTGCAGCGCCACGGTCTGCACCGTCCAGCTTTGCGCCTGACCCGTCGCTGCAAGTGTCAGGAGTCCCGCGGCCACCACGGCGCGGACGAGCTTGAAGTTCATTCGCGCACCTCGAGCCTTGGTGGAGCGTCCGCTGACGCGCCGGGTCGGGTACTGTGGTAAAAATTCTTCAACACGCGCAACCCCACATCCTGGCTTTTCTCCGGGTGAAACTGAACCGCGTTCAGCGGGCCGTCGCACACGGCGCTTCTGAAGGTCACGCCGCCGTAGTTCGTCGTTGCGCCCGGCAGGTCGGTTTCAAAGTCGACATAGTAGGCGTTGGCGAAATACACGAACGCCCCGTCCGGCACGCTGTCCAGCAGCGGGGGCCGCCCCTGCGGGCTGAGCTGGTTCCAGCCCATCTGCGGCACGCTTACGCCTTTGGGAAAGCGTTTGACCTCGCCCGGCAGCACCCCCAAACCCGGCACGCCGGGCGCTTCTTCGGACCCGCTCATGAGGAGTTGTAGGCCGACGCAGATGCCCAAAAACGGCTTGCGCGCGGCGAGGTGGGCGCGCACGACGGGCTCGAAGCCGGACCTCAAAAAAGCCTCCATCACCTGGCGAAAGTGGCCCTGGCCCGGCAGCACGAGCACCGCGGCGTCCGCGGCCACGGCCGGGTCGGCGGTCGAAACGACCTCGAAACCGGCCCGGACGAGCGCCTTGTGGACGCTGTGCAAGTTGCCCGCGCCGTAGTCGACGAGCGCGGTTTTCATGAGTGGCTCCGGGGACCTGTCGGGGTCAGACGCTTGGTACACCGTTTCACAACAGCCCCTTGGTCGAGGGCAAGGCGTCGGAGGTGACGCGGCTGGCCGCGTAAAGCGAACGGGCAAAGGCTTTGACGACCGCCTCGGCGACGTGGTGCGTCTCGACGCCGCTCAGCACGCGCACGTGGAGGGTCGCCCGGGCGTGGTTGCAAAAGCCGCGCAAAAACTCGCGGAGGTGGTGCGCGTTGAAACCGTTCGCGTCGCCCTCGTATCCGGCAGGCTCGAAGGCTACGAAGGGCCGTCCCGAAAAGTCCAGGACGACGTGGGCGAGCGTCTCGTCCATCGGGACGAAGGCGTCGGCGTAGCGTTCCAGCCCGCGCCGGTCGCCGAGGGCCGCGTCGACCGCTTGGCCGAGGGCGATGCCCAGGTCTTCCGCCAGGTGATGCACGTCGACGTGAAGGTCGCCCTGCGCCGTCACTTCCAAAAAAAGGCGGCCGTGTTTGGCGACTTGCTCGAGCAGGTGGTCCACAAAGCCGTGCCCGGTGGCGACGCTGCCGCCGACGGCGTCCAGGTCGAGGCTCAGTCGGATGTCGGTTTCGCGGGTGCTGCGCTCCACGCTCGCCGTCCTAGCCACCGCTGACCACCGGCTCCGCGCTGGATGCTGCGCCGAACACTGTGTCGAGCACCGCACCGAGCGCCTCTAAAAAGAGGCTGTTTTGTGCGGGCGTGCCCACCGACACGCGCAGACATTCCGCCAGGCCGGGCAGGTGGTCTTGGCGGCGCACGACCACGTCGCGGGCCAGCAGCGCCGCGAACACAGCCGCGGCGTCGGGCACTTTGAAAAGGACGAAGTTCGTGCTCGAGGGGTAGGGCGTGACGCCGGCAAGATTTTGCAAGGCCGCGAACACGCGCGCCCGCTCGTGTTTGGCCTCCGCGACGTAGCGCTCGGCGTAGCCGGGCGCGGCGAGCACCGTCTCGGCCACCGCGAGTTGCAGCGCCGACACCGAAAACGGCATCACGGCTTTTTGCAGTTGCTCGGCCAGGTCGCTCTGCGCGAGCGCGTAGCCGAGCCGCACGCCGCCCAGGCCGAACGCCTTGCTCAGGGTGCGCAAGCTCACCACGTGCGGGTAACGCCGGACGAGGCCGGAAGCGTCGCTGTCGGAAAACTGGTGGTAGGCTTCGTCGACGACGAACAGCCAACTTTTTTTAGACGCCTCGGCCAGCTCGAGCAGCGCCTCTGCGGCGAACAGGTTGCCGGTCGGGGCGGCGGGGTTGGCGAGAAAAAACACGCCCTTGCCCCGGTCCAGTTCGCGTTTGAGGGCCTTGAGTGGCAACCTGAAGTCCTCCCCTAACGGACACTCGACGAGCCGCGCTCCTTGCAGTTCGGCCTGCAACCCGTAAACCGAAAAGGTCGGCGCGACCGTAAGCACGCTCCGGCCCAAACCCGCCGCCGTGACGAGGGCCTGGATGAGGACGTTCGAGCCGCCCGCGACCACGACGCCCCCCGACCAGTCGTACAGCTCGAGCAGCTTGGCCTTGACCCCGGCCGCGTCGATGTCGGGGTAACGGTTGAACGGCGTGGCGGCGAGGCGGTTCAGGACCTGCTGCTTGAGGTCCGCGGGCAGGTCGTAGGGCGACTCGTTTTGATCGAGTTTGACGGTTTGAGCGCGCGGCGTGAAATGGTACGCCGGCACGGCGAGCAGGTCGGGACGCAGGTTCATGGAGTCAGTTTACCGCTCGGGGGCTGAGACAAAAGGGAATTTTCGCCCTAGCGCCGAGTTATTGCCCGGCCTTGGCGCGCGCGTCCGCCAGCCGGTCGCCCACCGTGCTCGCCAAACCGGGGTCGAGCGCCAGCGCCTTGTCCCACTCGCTGGCGGCCACGTCAAAACGACCGAGTTCGTAGTTGGCTTGGCCCAGGTTGAGGTGCGCGTTGGCGTTTTGGTCGTTCACCGCGACCGCTTTTTCCAGGTTCGGCAGCGCCAGGTCCAAACGGCCCAGCTCTAGCTGGGCCAGGCCCAAGTTGCTCAAGACCGCGTCGCTCTCGGGGTAGGCCTCGAGGGCTTTAGCGTAAGCCTCGACGGCGGCCCGGGTCTGGCCGGTCAGGTACAGGGCGTAACCCTGATAAAACGCGACGATGCCTTCGTCTTGCGCCGCGCGCGCTTCTGTAAAAGCAGCGACCGCGCCGCCGTAGTCGCCCGCCTGCAGCGCGCTTTGGCCCTCGGCGAGGGCGGCGGCGGCTTCGGCGTTGAGTTCGATTCTTTGGCCGCCGGTCAAGGCGTCTTGCTGGTCCAAAAGCGAGCGTGCTTGCTGCGCGCTCGCTAAGTCAGGGTCGAGGCTGAGGGCGCGGTCGAGCGCGGCCGTGGCCTCTTCGGTGCGCCCGGCGCGGCCCAGGGCGTTGCCGTAAAGCGCTTGCAGTTCGGCGTCGTCGGGGTTGGCGGCAACCAGCGGCTCCAGGGTGCTCAGGGCGGCGTCGGTCTGGCCCGCTTGCAAGTAGAGCTGCGCCAGGTTGAAGCTCGAGACCTCGTTTTGGGCACCGACCGAAGCGAGCGTGTCCCGGGCGGCCTCGGTGTCGCCGCGTTTCGCCTGCAAAATGGCGAGGTCGTTGGCGACTGCGGCGCTGTCCGGGTTGGCGGCGAGCGAGGCGCTCAGCACGACTTCGGCACCGGGCGTGTCGCCGGCCCGTTCCAGCAGACCGGCTTCGGCGCGGGCCAGGACGGGCTCGCTCGGGTAGCGCTCCAAACCTTGTTGGAGGATGTCCAGGGCAGCCGCCCCGTCACCGGCGTCCGGCACGAGCGCCGCCAAGCTGTAAAGTCCCGCCGGAGGTTTGGGTTGGCTGGCGAGTACGCCTTGCAGGTAAGCGAGCGCGCCGGGCGCGTCGCCCAGACCGACGGCGATTTGCATAAAGGACGCGTGCAGGGCGACCGACTCGGGCACCGCCGCCGCGCCGCGCCGCAGGGTTTGCAGGGCGGTTTGAGGACTGGCCTGCTGCAGCTGCGCGAGCGCCAAGTAGGCGTCGACGAGGCGGGGATAGGCGGTGGTGGCGCGCTCGAGCAGCGCGGCGTCCCCCGCCAGGCTGCCCTTGCCCGCCAGCGCGTAGGCGTGCGCGGGGTTGAGCGCCAGCGCGGCGTCGAAAGCCGCCAGGGCCGTGTCCGTGTCGCCCGCCGCCTGCAACACGATGCCGCGCACGACGAGCGCTTCGGCGTCGTTGGGCGCCAGGTCGATGGCTTTTTGCGAGGCTGTCAGGGCGTCCGGCAGGTTGCCCGCCAGCGCCAGCGCGCGGGCATACTCGCTTTGCACCCAGCTGCTGTTCGGGTCGAGCGCGGTGGCGGTGGCGAGCGCGGTGAGCGTCGCAGTGGGCAACCGCAAGGCGCCCTGAGCCACCGCGGCGAGGCTCGGGACCGACGGCGTCTGCGCGGTCACCGCGCCGAGTTCGGTGCGGTCGTTCGCGGAGACGCCCAACTGCAACTCACCGATGACCGCGTCGACGATGGCCGCGCTCAGGGCGGCCGGGTTGTCCGGGGCGCTCAGGGGCAGGTCTTTGGCCTCCGGGTAGCGGGGGCCGGCGAAGCTGAGCACCGCCGTCACGCCGTCGGCCTGTACAGCCAGGCGGCCGCTCAGCACCACCGACGCGCCGAACGCGTCGGCGACGTTTGCCACGCTCAAGCGGTTTTCGTCGATGAGCCGCCGGGTGTACAAAAACGTGTCGCCGACCGGCGGCGCGTACACGTTGTCGATGACGTTCAGGCTGCGCTGCAGGGCGGTCGCCAGCCCGAAGCCGTAAGTCTCGGTGCTGCCGGACGCGTCGAACGGCAACACGGCGACGCGGGTGACGTCTTGCGCCGCGGCCAGCGTGGCGCAGGTCAAAATCAGGCTGGTAAAGGCAAAAAAGAAACGTTTCATCAGGGGGGAGTATACCGTCCCAGGGGTGAGAAGGGTTAAGGAGAACGTCTGCAGGCTCGAGCCCGAGAAAAACCCAGCCTTTTGTCAACCTTCAGTCTTCAGTTGTCAGTCTTCGAGGCTGAACGCCTCGGGCAGCAGGTCGCGCACGCGGTAGCGCTTGACCTCGCCTTCGTGGTTGACGAGGTAGACCTCGGCGTCGGGGGCGAACTCGAGCAAAACCTGGCGGCAAGCGCCGCACGGCGTCGCCGGGGAGGCGGCCTCGGTGTAGACGACCACCGCGTCGAAGCGGCGCTCGCCCGCGCTGACGAGGGCTTGCACCGCGGACTGTTCGGCGCAGCGGCCCAGCCCGTACGAAGCGTTCTCGACGTTGGCTCCCATAAACACCGCGCCGCTCCCACCCCGCAGGGCCGCGCCGACCTTGAACTTCGAGTAGGGCGCGTAAGCGTGCGCGTGGGCGGTCTTGGCCGCGCTGAGCAGGTCGGCGGGCACGTAGGTTTGAGCGTCTTTCATCATCTCCATCCCTTACTGTGTTTGTTCAACCGTGTCTTTGGTTAACGGCGTCGCTTGAAGCAGCGCCCTTGCAACGCCGTCGTGAAGCCTCAGCGTTGAAAACCGTGTTGACGAGGGGTTGTTCGTTCGAGGTCACAGCGCGGCCAGTTTGGCCCACACGGCCAGTTTGGACCACAAAGGCGGCCCCAGGGTCCACAGCCCGACGAGGACCGCTACCGTCGACGCCAGCAGCACGGCTCCCGCGGCGGCGTCTTTGACGACTTTGGCGAGCGGGTGCAGGTCCGGCATGACGAGGTCGACGGCGGCCTCGAGCGCGCTGTTGACGAGTTCCAAGCTCAACACGAGCCCGCAACAGAGCAGCACCGGCACGGGCGACACGCCGAGCCCCAGCGCCGCGCTCACAGCGGCCAAACCCATCCAGCACTCGATGCGAAAGTTGGGCTCGTCCGTCCAGGCGTGGCGCAGACCGGCCAGCGCAAAGCCGAACGAGGCCCGCAGCCGCGTTTTGCTCAGCGCGCGCCGTGAAACAGCTCTACGGCGCGCCTTTGTGCCGTGTGAAACGTCTGCCACGCCGCCTCCGTAGGGTGGTCGAAGCCGCGCAGGTGCGTGACGCCGTGCGCGCTCAACACGAGGACTTCTTCGGTCAAACTGTGGCCGTGCGCCGCCGCCTGCACCGCGGCCGTGTCGAGGCTGACGAACACGTCGCCCAGCTGCTCCACCACGGGCATGTTGGCATCGTCCGGCTCGAGCAGGGGGTAAGCGAGGACGTCCGTGGGCGCGTCCACGCCGCGGTGCGCCCGGTTGAGGTCGCGAATCACCTTGTCGTCGCAGAGCACGAGCGTGACAGTTTGCGTGACGCCGACCTCGTCCAGGTAGGCCTGCAGCGCGCGTTCAAGGCGTTCCAGCGGGAGAGACCGCCGGGTTTCGTTGAGAATCTCCAGCATGGGCCTCACCACCTCTTGTCTCACCAGCTCGCGCGTCACCGCCCTGTCCCGCGCCAGCCCGGTTGTCGCCACGTTTGAGGCTTTGAATTTCCTCGCTCGTCGGGTAGCTGATGCGGCGGTGCAAAATGCCGGTCAACATCCGTTCAAAGGTGCTGGCGATGACTTCCAGGTCGCGAAAGTTTAAGGGGCTGTCGGCGAGTTGCCCGTCTTGCTGCCGCAGTTCGATGAGCCGGTCGACGAGCGCCCGAATCGAACCTTGGCTTGGCTCGGACAGGGTGCGCGAGGCGGACTCGACCGCGTCGGCTATCATCAGCACGGCGGTTTCTTTGCTGTGCGGGCGCGGCCCCGGATAGCGAAAGTTGAGTTCGTCGAGCTTGGCGCTGTCCTCTAAGGCCCGCTTGTAAAAGTAGCTCAACACGGTGGTGCCGTGGTGCTCAGCGACAAAACTCTCGAGCCGTTTGGGCAGCTTGTACTCGCGGAGCAGTTCCAGGCCGTCACGCACGTGGTTGATGATGATGAGGTAGCTCAGGTGCGGGGAGAGCGTGTTGTGCGGGTTGTCGCCGGAAAACTGGTTTTCGACGAAAAACTGCGGCCGTTTGAGCTTGCCCACGTCGTGGTAGAGCGCCCCGACCCGCGCCAACAGCGCGTCGCCGCCGATATTCGTCACGGCCTGCTCGACTAAGTTCGAGATGATGAGGCTGTGTTGATAGGTGCCGGGCGCTTCCAGCAACAAACGTTGTAAGAGCGGCGAACTCGGGTTGGACAGCTCGACCAAGCGAAACTCGGTGAGAAAGTCGAAGGCGTTTTCCGCTAAGTGCAACAGGCCGAGTGCCGCCGTGCCCGCGACCAAACCGCCGCTCACGACGAACAGCAAGTTGTAAAGGGTTGTGAGGCTGGGCGTCGTGCCGTAGAGCAGCAGCAGTAATCCGAAGGTCAGCGCCCCGACCGCGCCGCTCGCCCCGCCCGCGAGTAGGAGCGAGGTGCGCGTCCTGAAGTGCCGCGCCAACACGCTCGCCGCCAAACCGCCGCCCAACACCGTGAGCACGGTAAACAGGGGCGAACTCGGGTCGAGCAGGCCGAGGGCCACGGCGAGCCAGACCGTCCACAAAACGCCCGCAAACTCCGAGACGAGCACGGCGACCAACAGGGGCAGCAAAAACGCGAACAGAAAGTAAGGATTTACAAAGAACGCCAGGCGCTGGACGGTCAAGGTGAGCAGCGTCAGGGCGACCAAAAAACCGAGCTGTTCAAAGGTCAGGGCCTTCAAGCGTCGCACGGCGTAAAGCAGGGGCAGGCTCAAAAGTAGGCCCAGCGACAAACAGCTCAGGAAGATGCGCAGTTGCCGGTTGACCACGTCGGTCCGGGCGTTGTAGAGTCCCAAGCTTTCCAGCGCCCGCAGCTGGTCTTCGCTCACGGCGTCCCCCTCGCGCACGATGACCTGGCCGGCCTTGAGCGTTTGCAACACGGGTTCGACGGCTCCCGCGGCGGCGTCCTGCGCCGCTTTGGTTTGCGTAACGCTCGGTGCCGAGGTGGGCAGCAGGCGGCGCTCGAGCAGCAACCTCACCTCCTGCCGCCGCGCTTCGGGCGCGAGCGCCACCGCTTCTCGGATGAGCGCTTGGCGGCGTTCTTCGTCCACGCCGCCCGGCCGTCGGTAGGCCGCGACGAGCAGGGTCTCGACCTCTTCGGGCAGGCCCGCCGCGGTCACCGCGTTGACCACGAGCCGCTGCAGGTCCGCGTCCGTGGCGTAGATCGTCTCGACCTGCGCGCGCGCGGCTTGCCGTTCGCTCTCGGTCAGCAGCGGGTCGGTCACTTCGGTCGCGACCGGTGCCCGGAAAGTCTTCGGGCTCGGCTCGCCGACTCGCAAGGTGTCTTGGGTCTGGACGCCGTAAACGCTGAACAGCAAGCCCGTCAGGGCCAAAACGCACACCCCCGCGAGCACGCTCAAACGCACCGGGCGAGCCCGTTTCGGCTCCACGCGTTTCGCCTCGGGTTTTTTAGCTCGCTTGGTCATCAACTCGCCTGGTCATACGCCCGGATGATTCGCGCGACGAGCGGGTGCCGCACCACGTCGCCCTCGGAAAAGAACAAAAAACTGATGCCGTCGATGTCTTTGAGCATCCGCTCGGCCTCGCTCAAACCGCTCTTGACGTTCGTCGGCAGGTCGACCTGGGTCACGTCGCCGGTTACCACCACCTTGCTGTTGAAACCCATGCGCGTCAAAAACATCTTCATCTGTTCGGGGGTGGTGTTTTGAGCCTCGTCGAGGATGATGAAGGCGTCATTAAGCGTCCTTCCGCGCATGAACGCCAGCGGCGCGACCTCGATGGTGCCGTTCTCTAAATACTGGTCGATGCGGTCGCCCTCCAACATGTCGTAAAGCGCGTCGTAGAGGGGGCGCAAATAAGGGTCGATTTTGGCCTGCAAGTCGCCCGGCAAAAAGCCCAGGCGCTCGCCCGCCTCGACTGCGGGCCGGGTCAGGATGATGCGCTTGACGTGTTTGTCTTTCAGCGCCAGCACCGCCATCGCCACCGCCAGGTAGGTCTTGCCCGTCCCCGCCGGCCCGATGCCAAAGGTGATGGGGCTGCGCTGGATGGCGTCCACGTAGCGACGCTGTCCGGCGGTTTTGGGTTTGGCGCGGGTCGGCAGGTTCGGGCCGCCCGCGGCGGGGGCGGTGCCTAAGTCGCTCGGCGGGGCGTGCTCCAATTCGATCACGCTCAAAGCCTCACCGCGGCGGATGCTGGCGAGCAGACCCTTGAAGGTCTTCTCGGCCTCGGCGACCGCGCCGGGTTGGCCGCTCAAGCGCAGTTCGTCGCCACGGGCGACGACTTTGGCTTGCAGCTTGGTACGCAAGAGTTTGAGGTTTTCGTCGTTTTGTCCGAAGAGTTGAACCGCTTCGGCGGGGCTGCGCAGTTTGAGGGTCACGGATGTTGCGATGGGTTCCTCCAGGGCCGCTTGCTTTTGGGCGCGTCTAAAATTTGCTGCCACATGATGCCGCGCATGATGTCCTCGCGGTCGAAGGCAAGCATGTCGGACGACAGTTTAGCGCGTTTTCCGTCGCCGGAACGTTCGACTTGCAAGGGCCGCGTCGTGGTGCGCTTCGAGCGCGGGATGGAAGCGTCGGCTGATGCAAACGTAGAAGCAACCTGCCGCGGTGGCGGTGCGGGCGGGCGCGCAGGTTGCGGTTGCCGAAACATGTCGCCCGCGCTCTCCAGGCCGGTCGGGCTTTGAGGCGTGCTCTGGGACGAGGTCCGCGCGGCGCGCGTGTCCGTCCGGGCGGTTTGCCCCTCGACCGCTTCGCGCACGCGGCGGCGGGCTTGCTCGAGCCGCTCCCCGATATCGTTGGCGGCGTTCTCCGCGGCGTTTTTGGCCGCGTCGCGCTTCTGTGTAGTCGGTGGCGTAGTGGGCAAGCCCGTGCGCGTCGCGGGCGGGGCTTTGCCGGTCGGCCTTTGGCCCCCACGCCGCAAAAGTCGGCCCAGCAGCGGCGCGCCGATGAAAAGGGCGAACAGCAGCAGGCTGAACAGGTCGTCCAGGCTCATTTTTCAGCGCTCATTTTTTGTCGTCCGGCTCGGTCGCGCCCGCGATGTTGGAACGCATTTGCGTGTCCGACTGGATGTTTTGGATGTTGTAGTAGTCCATCACACCCAGGTTACCGCTGCGAAAAGCTTCAGCGATGGCTAAAGGCACTTGCGCCTCGGACTCGACCACGCGAGCGCGCATCGCCTCGACGTTGGCGCGGTTTTCCTGCTCGACCGCGACCGCCATCGCGCGGCGCTCCTCGGCCTTGGCCTGGGCGACTTGTTTGTCGGCTTCGGCCTGGTCGGTCTGCAAAATCGCGCCGATGTTTTTACCCACGTTGATGTCGGCGATGTCGATGGACAAGATTTCAAAGGCCGTGCCCGAGTCGAGACCCTTGGCGAGCACCGTTTTGGAAATCACGTCGGGGTTCTCGAGCACCAGCTTATGGCTTGCCGTCGAGCCTATAGACGACACGATGCCCTCGCCGACTCTAGCGATAATCGTCTCCTCGCCCGCCCCGCCGACAAGACGTTCTAAGTTCGCCCGCACCGTCACCCGCGCGGTCGAGATGAGTTCGATGCCGTCCTTGGCGACCGCCGAGACGTTGGGCGTTTGAATCACCCGCGGGTTGACCGAGACCTTCACCGCGTCGAGCACGTTGCGCCCGGCTAAGTCAATCGCCGCGGCGCGGTCGAACGGCAAGGTGATGCGCGCCTTGTCCGCGGCGATGAGCGCGTCCACCACGCGGTCCACGTTGCCGCCCGCGAGGTAGTGGGCCTCGAGCTGGTTCTGGTTGACCAAAATCCCGGCCTTGTCCGCCTTGATGAGCGGCAGGATGATTCGGGCCGGGGCCACGCGGCGCAAGCGCATCCCGACCAAACTGGTGATGCTGACCTTGACGCCCGCCGCCAGCGCGCTTATCCACAAGCCGATGGGAATGAAAAAGAAAAAGATGACCAAAAGAACGATGACGGCGGCGGCGATGACGATGCTGGTGATGTCCAAGACAGGCTCCTCTTAAGTAGATTTTACGTTATGTCCCTGTTGTGCAGTCGGGGAGAAAGTACTGAGTGGAAAGTCGAAGGCTGGATGGGGGGTGCGCTTCAAGGTTCCACAGCCCGCACCACCACGCGGCTACCCTCGACGCGCAGCACTTCGACGGCGCTGCCGTTGGAGATGTAGTTGCCCTCGGTGACCACATCGACACGCTCGTCGCCCAGTCGCGCAACCCCCGCCGGGCGCAAATCGGTCGTCGCGACGCCCTGCTGGCCCTTTAAATAATCATAGCTCGCGACGAGCCGCGCCCGCTCAGGGTCGGTGCCGGGCTCGTTGTCGAGCCGGGTGGACAGCGCAAAAATGCGCGTAAAGCGCGAGTTCGGCAGCAGCCAGAAAAAGGCCACCACCAGGACCGCGCCGAAAATGGCCGTGTAGCTCAGCACCGAGGCGAGTTGCGCGGGGTTCGGGAAAATCCGCACGACAGCGATGGTGATGGCCGCCAAACCTAAAATCCCCGCCACGCCGAAGCCCGGAATCACCAGCGCCTCGAGCAGCAGCAACAACACCCCGCCGAAAATCAGCGCCAGGTCGATGCCGCCCGCCGGGGTCGCCACGAACGCGCCCATGCCGAACACGACGAGCGCGAGCAAACCCAAAATGCCCGGAATCCCGAAGCCGGGCGTGAACACCTCGATGAGAATACCGCCGATGCCGACCACCAGCAACGCCGCCGCGATTAAAGGGTTGCCGAGCGAGGTGCCTATGCGCTCGGCGAAGTTGGGCTCTAAGCGGGTCGTTTCCACGCCGCCGTAGCCGAGTTGCTCGAGGGCGTCGTTCAGACTCCGCGCTTGCAGGTCGGCCACGCCGTATTCCACCGCGCCCGCCGCGCTCAAAGTGATGAGTTCGGTGTCGGTGGACAGCCCCGGCACCTCGACCCGCTCGGAGACCATGCCCTCGGCGACTTCGGCGTTGCGCCCGCGCGCCTCGGCGACCGAGCGAAACTTTTCGCGCACCGCCGAATTGATTTTCTCGCTCGCCCGCTCGCCGGTCAGGCCGCTGATGGCCGTCGCCGCGCCGATGGACGAGCCCGGCAGCATGGCGACTTGCTCGGCGCTCATCGCGATGAGCGCGCCCGCACTAAAGGCGTTTTCGACCACCGCGATGGTCGGCACGTTCACGCGCTGCAAAATCGTGTCGGCGATGTCCAACATGGCGTTGAGAGCCCCGCCCGGCGTGTCGAGGTAAAAGACGAGCGCCAGCGGCTGCGCTTCGTTTGCCTGCTCGACCCGCGACTTGACGAACTGCGCCGTCGCCGCGGTAATCTGTGTTTCGATGGGCACCACCCAAACCTGCTGCGTGACGTTCTGCAGCGCGTTTTGCGTCGTGTTTTGTGCCCAACCCGCGCTCAACGAAAGCGCCACGGCGACGGCCGTACTGAGAGCGGACCAGGTCCGCGGAGTCGTTGTCATAACGCCCCTAGAATAGCACGCGCCGCCCCGGCATCTTGTATAGAGCGGCGCGCGCCTCGGAACGGTCGACGGGTTCGTTTTCAGTCGGCCATCGCCGGGACCGGGTTGTCGAAGGTTTTGCGCAGCGGCAACTCGGGAATAAAGAAGGTCACCAGCCAACCCGCCACGATGATAAACAGCGAGTAGAAGAAAATGCGCGTCACCGCCGCCGTAAAGCTCAGGCGGATGGCGTCGCTGACTTGGGTGGCGACCGTGGTGGCCAAGCCCTCGAGCTGCGCCTTATAACTCGTGAGCAGTTCCTCATCGTTTTGAGGCGTGGTCGCACTCGCTCCGCCGCCGAGTTGGGTTCTCAGGCGCTCGAGGACGCCCTCTCTCTGCGCCGGGTCTTGCGCCGCCTGGACGATTTGACCTTGCACGGGAGCGGGGATAGGCGTCGAAGTGAGCGCCGCCCTGAGTGCGTCGGCGTCGCCTGAGTTGACGGCACCTTCAATCACGCCGAAGTCAATGGCCGGCGCGGCGCTTGCCTCTGTTCCAGCCGCGCCACCGTCAGCCAGTAGCGGCGCTTTGTACTGTTCGAGCACGTTCGGGTCGGCGAGCACCGCTTGAACGGCCTGGGGGTTTCTGTTGATGAGGGCGTCTTCGTAAAGCGTGTACTGCGCCTCGAACGACTGCTTGATGTTGGCCGCGATGGTCGCCGTGTCCATCGCGCCGCCCCCGCCCTCGGCGCTGAACGAGGTTTGACCCGCCGGGGCGAGCGACGCAAACTGCGCGGTGTTTTCTTGGATGTTGTGCGTCAGCGTCGTCGAGAACACGGTGCCCATGATGGCGACGCCGATGACCTGCCCGATTTGCCGGAAAAACTGCACCGCGCTCGTCGCCTGGCCGATTTTGCGCGGCTCGACCGCGTTTTGCACGGCCAATGTGTAGAGCGGGAACGACGGCCCGAGCCCCAGGCCCACCACGACCATGTAAGCCGCCACCTGCCAAAAGGTCGCATCTATCGTCAGACGCGACAGCAGCACGACCCCGCCGAACAAAATCACCAGCCCGCTCAACATGAACATCCGGTAGTGCCCGTAGCGCGATACCAGTTGCCCCGACACCACCGAGCCGAAGACCAGCCCGAGCGACAGCGGGATGAGGCTCACGCCCGCGCTCGTCGCCGACACGCCCACGACCGTCACCATAAACAGCGGCAAAAACACGAGCGTGGACAGGAAAGCCGCGCCCAAGAAAAACAAGGCGATGTTGGAGGTCAAAAACACCTTGTTTTTAAACAGCCTGAGGTCGAGAATGGGCCGCTTCGAGCGTAGCGAGCGAAGCACGAACAGCGTGATGACGACCGCCGCCACCGCGAACAAAATCAGCGTGATAGGCGAGCCCCAGGGGTACTGATTTTTGTCCAAACGCAGCGCCAGCACGAGCGGGACGAGCCCGCCGACGAGCAGCAGCGCCGACAGGTAGCTGATGCCCTGTTTTTCGCCCTGCGGCTCGAGCTTGGGCATCCGGGTGATGATGAACCACAGTGCCAGCGCGCCGAAGGGCACGTTGACATAAAACACCCAGCGCCAGCCCGCGATGCCGGGGATGATGCCGCTGCCGTGGTCGGTCAAAAAGCCGCCGACGACCGGCCCGAGCACGCTCGCTATCCCAAAAACCGCGCCCACGAAGCCCTGGTACTTGCCGCGCTCGGCCGGAGGATACAGGTCAGCGATGATGATAAAGGCCATCGCAAACAAGCCCGCGCCACCCAAACCCTGAACCGCGCGGAAAGCGATGAGCTGGTTCATGCCGTCGCCTAAGAGCGGCAGCGAGCCGAATTCACCCGCGAGCCCGCACAAAAACGAGCCCAGCAAAAACACGCCGACCGCCCACAGCTCGATAGCTTTGCGGCTGTACATGTCGGCGAGCTTGCCGTAAATCGGCACCAGCACGGTCGAAGCGAGGAGGTACGACGTGGCGACCCAGTCGTAACGTTGCAAGCCTTGTAAATCTTCGACGATTTTGGGCAGCGCGGTCGACACGATGGTCTGGTCGAGCGCGCCCAAAAACAGGGCGAGCAAAATACCGATAAGCGTAAAATTTCTGTCTCTGGCGGATAAGTTCATACGGTCTCCATGTTCATAAAATCTCCGAGGTGGCTAAGGCTTCTAGTGAGCTGAGAAACTGCTCGAGCCCCGCGGGCTCGAGGGTGGACAACATGTGTTCAACTTCTTTGTTCATGGTGACGCTGGCTTCTTGCAAAACCTCTTTTCCCTTCGCGGTAATGGTCAGAACACGCCTGCGAGCGTCCGTCGGGTCGAGCGTGCGCTCCAAAAAGCCGCCGCGTTCCACACTGTCGAGCTTGCGGGAAATGGCGTGGGCGGGCATCTGCAACGCCTCGGCAATTTCGCTCGGGCCTAAGTCGCTGCCGGAGACGTACTGCAGCAAAAAGTATTCCGACATGTCCAGGTCGTGTCTGTCACGTAAAATTGGATTGACGTGACGGAAAAGTTTTTGGCGAATCCCCCAAAATCCGTACATAAAACGTTGTGTAGGTGTTTGGCGCAATACTTGCACCTTGCAATTATTTTGCTGTGCAAGCTTTCGGCGTGTAGCCGAGAAGACAGAAGCTACCTCATTTACTTATGCGGCAGCCTGAGAGACCTGCTGCGTTTACACTTTAGGGACATGTCTACCACGCCCATCAGCATCGACGCCGCTCTGGCGAGGCGGCTGCTCGCCGCGCAGTTTCCGCAGTGGGCCCGCCTCCCCATCCGACCCGTCGAACCCGGCGGCTGGGACAACCGAACCTTTCGTCTCGGCGCAAGTATGACCGTGCGGTTGCCGAGCGCTGAAGCGTACGCCGCACAAGTGGCGAAAGAGCACCGCTGGTTGCCCGTCTTGGCACCGCTGCTCCCGCTTCCCATCCCCGTCCCGCTTGCCAAGGGGAGGCCCGGCGAAGGCTACCCCTGGCCGTGGTCGGTCTACCGGTGGTTGGAGGGTGAGAACGCGACCACCGAGCGCATCGCTGACCTGCCCGAGTTTGCGACCACGCTGGCCCGCTTCCTCACCGCATTGCAACAAATCGAGGCGGCGGACGGGCCACCCCCAGGCCCGCACAACTTTTTTCGCGGCGGGCCACTCACGGTTTACGACGCGGAAACCCGGCAAACGATCGCAGCCTTGGGCGGCGAGGTCGCTGCCGCGGCCGCGACCTCGGTGTGGGAAGCGGCCCTAAACGCAACCTGGCACGGCTCACCCGTTTGGCTTCACGGCGACGTCGCCGCGGGCAACCTGCTGGTCGAAAACGGCCGACTAAGCGCCGTCATCGACTTCGGCTGTGCGGGCGTGGGCGACCCCGCCTGTGACTTGGCCGTCGCCTGGACGCTTTTTTCGGGGAAGAGCCGGGAAGCCTTTCGCGCCACGCTTGCGCTCGAGGATGATAGCTGGGCTCGAGGTCGCGGCTGGGCGCTGTGGAAGGCGCTGATTACCCTCGCCGAACACCTCAACACCGACCCCTTGAAAGCAGCCGAGGCGAGGCGCGTCATCGACGAAATCCTCAGCAAGGGATAATAAGATGAACCCTCCTTCAGAGGGGAACCTCTCGGTAAGCGCGCAGGGCGGCTTGATAAGGTTCGGCGGAGCCGGGCGTGATGGTCTCCACAGGACGCTGCTCAGCGACGCGCGTGGCGTCCTCGACCGCGCCGACACCCTGCAGTGCGAGAAGTGCCGCGCCGTAAGCCGCCCCCTGGTTTTGGGCGGGGCGCTCGAGCCTTATTTCCAACACGTCGGACACCATCTGCAGCCACAACCCGGACTTCGCGCCGCCGCCCGTGACGAGGCAGTGTGAGAGCTTCGCCAGCGGCTCAATCACGTCCAGCGCGTCGCGCAGGCTGAAGGCGACGCCCTCGAGGACAGACCGAACGACATCGGCCTGACTCGTCGCCAGACTCAAGCCCGTGAAAGAGCCACGCAAACTAGGATTAAGGTGCGGCGTGCGCTCGCCCGCCAGGTAAGGCTTGAAGGTGACGCCGCCGCTGCCCGGCGCGCTCGAGTTCGCCAAGTCCACAAGCGCGTCGAAGGACATCTCAGGCGCAAAGGTGTCGCGGTACCACTGCAAACTGCCCGCTGCGGCGAGGGTCACGCCGAGCAGGTTGTAGCCGCCGTCGGCGTGGCAGAACAGGTGAACGCGCCCCTCGGGGTCGGGTTTGGGTTCCCTCAGCGGCGCGAAGATGACGCCCGAGGTGCCCAAACTCACGCTGCCCCGTTCCGGGCGGCGGCTCGAGAGCCCCAAGCCCGTCGCCGCCGCCGCGTTGTCGCCCGCGCCCGTGATGATGGGCAAGCCCTCGAGCAGTCCGGTCGCCTCGGCTATTTCTTTGGTGAGCTTTCCAGTCGTTTCGTGCGAGGCGATGACGGCGGGGAACAGGGTGGGGGAGAGGTCGAGCGTGGTTAAGATGTCCTCGTCCCAGGTTTTGGTTTCAAGGTTGAACAGGTTCGTTCCCGAGTTGTCGCTGGGTTCCGAACGCATCTCGCCGGTTAGGACATAGCCGAAATAGTCTTTAGGCAACAGCGAGTGCTTCGTTTTGGCAAAGTTATCCGGTTCCTCGCTCCGCAGCCACACGAGTTTGGGCGCGTGAAAGCCGGTAATCGGCGGGTTGCCGGTGTGTGCTATAAAGGTCTCGAGCGGCACGCGCTCGAGCATCTCTGCGACGGCTGCCGCGGTGCGCTGGTCGTTCCACAGCAGCGCGTTCCGCACCGGCTCGCCTTGGGCGTCCAGCGGCACCATCCCGTGCATTTGGCCGGACAAACCGAGGCCGAGAACCGTGTGGCTCGAGACTTCCTCAGCCATTTCCTTCAAGGCTGCCAGCGTCTCCCGCGACCAGTCGCTCGGCCGCTGCTCGGTCCAACCCGGTTGCGGCGTCAGGAGCGGGTAGCTGCGGTTCGTCTCCGCGACGACCTTGCCGTCCGCATCCACCGCCAGCACCCGCACGCCGCTCGTCCCGAGGTCAAGCCCGAGGGCGACCTCGGCCATTACCTCACCCCTAAAAGCACCTCGACGGTGAGTTGGTCAAGTTTCTCGAGGCCGGGGCCGCGTTTGCCTAGCGCCACGCGGTCGAAGTCGCGGTTTTTCAGCGCTTCGGCGTTCTCGCGACTGTAGGTTTTGCTCAAGGTCTCGAGTTCCGCGTCCTCGACTTTGTACGCCTCGAGCACCTCTTTTATTTCAGGGTCGGCGTTGAAGGTTGCGACTTTTTCTTTCAAGATGAGGTAGGTGCGCATGCAGCCCTTGGCGAACTCCCAAACCCCCGCCTCGTCCTCGGTTCTCAGCGCGTGGGCGTCGAAGTGACGCGGGCCGCTGTAGCCGTTGTCTTCCAAGAGTTTCACCAGCAAAAACGCCGCCTTCTGGTTCTCGGCCCCGAAGCGCAAGTCCTGGTCGAAGCGCCCCATCTTTTGGTCGTTCAGGTCGATGTGGAAGAGTTTGCCCGCGTCGAGCGCTTGCGCGACGCCGTGGACGAAACTCAGGCCCGCCATCGTCTCGTGGGCGAACTCGGGGTTGACGCCGACCATGTCAGGACGGTCCAGGGTGGCGATAAAGCCCAAGGCCGAGCCGACCGTGGGCAGATAAAGGTCGCCGCGCGGCTCGTTCGGTTTGGGTTCAATGGCAAACTTCAAGTCGTACCCTTGGTCTTTGACGTACTCGCAGAAAAAGTTGAGGCTGTCCCTGAACCAGGCGATGCTGTCCAGTGGGTTGTTCGTCGCGTCGACCTCCGACCCTTCGCGCCCGCCCCAGAACACGAACGTCTCCGCGCCGAGTTCGACGCCTAAGTCGATGGCGTTCAGCACCTTTTGCGCGGCGTAGGCCCGCACTCGAGCATCCGCCGAGGTGAACGCGCCGTCCTTGAAGGCCGGGTCGGTGAACAGGTTCGTCGTCGCCATCGGCACGACCAGGCCGTAGTCGTTCAGCGCTTGCTTGAACTCCTTGACGATGCGGTCACGCTCGCTCTTCGTGGCGTCTATCGGAACGAGGTCATTGTCGTGAAGGTTGACGCCCCACACGCCCAACTCGCTGAGCTTTTGCACGATGTGGGTAGGCTGTAAAGGCTCCCGCGTCGGCTCGCCGAACGGGTCGCGCCCGACGTTGCCAACCGTCCACAGGCCGAACGAAAACTTGTCTTCTTTGCGGGGTTCGTAACTCACGTCTTCCTCCATTTGGCTTCGGTCCATTTTTGCTCGGATTGGGCGCTCTGAACAGTCTTTTCAATGAAAAAGACGCCTCGAGCCCCGTCATAGACGGTCGGAAAATCGCCTGCCGGCTCCCGGCCTTCCTTTTTGGCACGCATCGCCTCGGCCGCGCCCAGATATACGTTCGCAAAGGCTTCAATAAAGGCTTCCGGGTGGCCGGTCGGCAAGCGCGACGCTTTTTGTGCAGCCTCACAAAGATAGTCGCTGCCACGCGTGAGCACCTGGCGCGGCTTGTCCAACTGGTCATAAACAAGGTAGTTCGGGTTTTCTTGGTACCAGCTCAAGCTGCCCTTCTCTCCGAACACGCGCAGGCGCAGGTCGTTCTCCATCCCGACCTCGATTTGCGAGGCGATGAGCACGCCCTTGGCCCCGCCCTCGAAACGGAGCAGCAAATTCCCGTCGTCGTCGAGTTGCCGCCCGTCCACAAACGTCGTCAGGTCGGCGCAGATGTGACTGAGTTCCAAGCCCGTCACCGTCGCCACAAGGTTTTCAGCGTGCGAACCGATGTCGCCGATGGCCCCGGCCGCGCCCGACCGAGCCGGGTCGGTGCGCCAGTCGGCCTGTTTTGCGCCGGTCGCCTCGAGCCGCGTCGCCAGCCAACCCTGGTTGTACTCGACGATGACTTTACGCAGCTCGCCCAGTTCGCCGTTTTGCACCATGCAGCGCGCCTGGCGAATCATCGGGTAGCCGGTGTAGTTGTAAGTAACCGCGAACACGACACCCGTATCTTCCACAGTTTTAACGAGGTCGTTCGCCTGCTCCGACGTGTGGACGAGCGGTTTGTCGCAGACCACGTTGAAGCCGGCCCCGGCAAACGCTTTCGCCACCGGATAGTGAACGTGATTCGGCGTGACGATGGAAACGAAGTCGATGCGCTCGTTTTCGGGCCGCGCCAGCTCTCCGTCCAGCATCTCTTCCCAAGTACCGTAGTTCCGGTCGTCGGCAAGACCTAAGTCTCGCCCGGAGGCTTTCGCCTTGTCGGGGTTGGACGACAGCGCGCCCGCGACGAAGTCGATTTCGCCGTCGAGCGCCGCCGCCTTGCGGTGAACCGCGCCGATAAAGGCGTCGCGCCCGCCGCCGACCATGCCGTAGGTAAGTTTCTCAGCCATGCGTTTCCTCTCTTTCAAGCGTAAGCCAGTCCAGAACGTGTTGGACGTTTGTTTCCAAGGGCTCAATCATATCCAACTTCAAACGCGGCTAGGATTTATCTTCATCAATTCTTCTGGCTGAGGCAATAACTTCATCCATTTGCTTAAAGGTCAATACTTTATCTGGCGGAGGCAGTATGCCTTGTAGTTCATGAATAGAGTGACCACGCTTTCGCAAATGCTCATTACGTAGGAACTCATTCAGCGCAATTCGTACAAGGGCGCTGAAGTTAGGTGGCGCGTCTTTTTCCTCGAGATGAGCTTGCAATTTACGGTCAAGGTCATCAGGAATAGTGAAACTGATTCGCCTCATGGTTCCAGCCTAGCCCTTCCTGGTGAAAAGGCAAAAACCGCTTTCTTCTCGAGCCAAATATAAAGATGTGCGGTTAGCCTACTATTCTCGTTGATAGCGTCCTTCATTAAGATGCGGCTGACTCCCGTCTAAATCGGTAAAGCCATAGATGTCCGCCAGGTCGCCCACATCCATCACTTTACCCGTGTATCTCATAGCATCGGAATCGCTGGCTAGGGCGACCATCCCACGCGCAGCGTAGTGGGGCGTTTCTGTTTTGCCGTCAAGTTCTTCCATCGTGTGATAGGTCAGCATCAGCTCGGTTCGCATCCAACCGGGTGCCACGGCGATGACCGGAATCCCTTTGTCTTTCAGGTGATAGCCAAGGGCATAAACCAGGCGGTTCTTGGCAGCCTTGCTTGCCTCGTAGGGCAACCAGTCGGGCGGTTCGGGCGTGTGCCAGGTGGTCGTGATGATAACGCCACGCTCAGCAGGGCCCATCAAATACTTCAGCGCCAGCAGGCTGGTGACGTAATCCGCATACACACCTGCTATCAGCATGTTCTTGAACTGCTCCAGAGGCTCGCCCCAGACCTCCTCATCGCGGGCAGACTCGTCGTGTGGGTCATGTGCGCCCCAGGCGTTGTTGACGAGGATGTCGAGTTGCCCATGTTCCTCGCGGATTTGTTTGACAAGTGCTTCAACCTGTGCGCTGTCGCCGTGGTCGCAGGGGATGGCTTGGGCGCTGCCGCCCGTGGCTTGGACGGCTTCTGCCGTAGCTTCGATAGTGGTGTCGGGCAATTCGCTCTGAGTGCTGTGACCCCTTGTGCTGCGAGCTGTGCAGATGACGTGTGCGCCCGCCTGAGCGAGTTCGAGGGCGACAGCCTTGCCCAGTCCACGAGACGCACCTGAGACTAGGGCGATTTTGCCATGAAGCGATGTATTCATAGCTTGTTGGACTCCCCTCGGGCCGAACTTTAGAGAACGTTGCGGACTTTACTATACTTAATTTGCTCGAGCAGGTGAGAATTACTCCTTCTTCTCAAACGCCGCGTCGAACGCCGTGCTCGAGGGTGCAAAGTCCAGCCGCTTGGTGAACGCCGCCGACTCCGTACCACCGTGAACCCTGTCCATCCGGCTGTCTTCCCACTCGATGCTCAGCGGCCCGTCGTAACCGATGTCGTTCAGCGCGACGATAATTTCTTCAAAGTTCACGTCCCCCCGGCCCACGCTGCGAAAGTCCCAGTAGCGCCGCGCGTCGCCGAAGGTCGTGTGCCCGCCGAACACGCCCACCTCGCCGGTGCCGTGCTCCCACCAGGCGTCTTTCATGTGGACGTGGAAAATCCGCTCGGGGAACGCCCAGATGAACTTAACATAGTCCACGCCTTGGTAGCCCAGGTGCGAAGGGTCGTAGTTGAAGCCGAAGCGTTTGTGGTTGCCCACCGCTTTCAGCGCCCGCTGAGCTGAGGCGATGTCGAAGGCGATTTCGGTCGGGTGAACCTCGAGCGCGAAGTTGATACCCTCTTCTTCGAACACATCAAGGATAGGCTTCCAGCGCGCACCGAAGTCTTCAAACCCCTTGTCCCAATACTCCTGACTCGTCGGCGGAAACGCGTAAATCGAGTGCCAGATGGACGAACCCGTAAAGCCCGGTACGACTTTGACGCCGAACTTGGCGGCGGCCCTGGCGGTGTCTTTCATCTCCTCAGCCGCGCGTTGCCGCACGCCTTCCGGGTCGCCGTCGCCCCAGACGTGCTCGGGCACAATTGCTTTGTGACGCTCGTCGATGGGGTCGCAGACCGCTTGCCCGACGAGGTGGTTGCTGATGGCGAAGCATTGCAAATCGTTCTCGTTCAAAATGTCCCAACGGTTTTGCACGTACTTATCGTCTTGCAGCGCCTTTTGCACGTCGAAGTGGTCGCCCCAGCAGGCCAGCTCGAGGCCGTCGTAGCCCATTTCTTTGGTTAAGGGCGCTAGGTCTTTCAGGGGCAAGTCGGCCCACTGGCCGGTGAACAGGGTGACGGGTCTTGGCATGTGTACCTCCGTTTGGCAAACGATTATACGGGTTCAGGGGTTCTCGAGTTCGGCGACCGTGTGGGGCGGGCCGTGCTCCGGGCCGGGTTCCGGGTGGGGCTCGAGCTTGCCTTTGGGCGTCAGCGCTTCGCGCACGATGAAAAAGACGGCGGCACCGGGGATGAGGCTGTAAAGAGCCAAAAACGGCAGGTAAATCCGGCGGTAGTCTGCCGCAGCCGCGGCGACCACTTCCGCTTGTTGCGCCTCGCTCAGCGTCGCCCAGCGCCGCGCCCGCATCCCATACGGCTCCGCGGGTCGCGCGTCGACGGCGTAATAGGCAAAAATAGTTCCCGAGAGGAGGAGCGCAGCCAAAACCCCGGTCACGGTCGCCCGCCTTGTAAAAGGGGGTAGCAGCGCGTCGTCCCTCGAACCGCGCGGCGCGATGTGGCTCCAGACGATAAAGGCCAGGGTCGAACCCAAAAGCATCCCAAAGCCGTAGTGGTAGGGCGCGAGGTGCCAAGGCTGGAACAAAAAGAAGATGCCCGCGATGATGCCCACAATCGTCGTAAACTCCACCGCCCGGTGGGTTCGAGCGGGTACGAGCAGGTGCCAGCGCAGCCCGACGAGGGCGACGCTCAAGATGAACAGCAACAGAATCGCCACAAAAATTGCCACGAAAGGAATGGCCTGTACGATGACCTCGCGCCGCGCCGCTTCGGACAGCACGGCACGGCTGAAGGGGATAAACACAAGGCCGATTAAAAAGGCGACGAGGGCCGAGCCGCCTAGCCACACGACAGGCCCCCGGTACTTGCTTCTCGGCGCGCTCGCTTGCACGGCCTCAGCCTCCCTCGGCCGGGATGATGTCGACGGCCAGGTCTTCGCGCAGGGCCTGTTCGGCCCCGGCGGGAGCGTAGACGACGATGAGGCGCATGGAATCCTCGCCCCGGTTGACGGTCGAGTGATAGACCCCTTTGGGAATCCAGATGCAGTCGCCGGAGGTAACTTTGACCGTGTCTTTATCGTCGAGCATCTGGTCACCTTCACCGGACAGCACGTAGATGACCTCGTCCGCGTCCAGGTGGTTGTGCCGCACGTGGCCTTGGCCCACGGCAAGCTCGACCAGGCCGAAGCTGAAGGAGCGCGCGCCGGTCACGTTTTCCTCACTCAGCATGTGAATCTTGCCCCAGTCGAATGAAAGCGTATCGACATTGTCGGCGCGGGTTATGGTGCAGTTACCTACTTGTCTCACGGAAACCTCCTAAACCTTGATAGCTTTGAACCTGGCGGCTTGCGCCTCAATCGCCGTTTCGGTCGCGAGGCGCTCGATGCTCGAGGCCCCGAAAAAGCCCACAACGCCTTCAGTGTGCTCCAAAATGTACTGCGCGTCCTCGGGTTCGGCGATGGGACCGCCGTGGCAAATCACCAGCACGTCGTCCCGCACCTCTTTAGCGGCGTCGTGGATGGCCTGAATCCGCGCGGCGCTCTCATCCAGAGTGAGGGCAGTGGTCGCCCCGATTGAGCCCTTCGTGGTGAGGCCCATGTGGGCGACGAGGAGGTCGGCTCCAGCTTTAGTCATCGATCTCGCGTCCTCGGGATTAAACACATAAGGACAGGTGAGGAGGTCTAAACTGTGCGCTTGACGAATCATCTCGACCTCGAGTCCGTAGCCCATGCCGGTTTCTTCCAAGCCGGTGCGCAACGTCCCGTCGATGAGGCCGACGGTCGGGAAGTTCTGCACCCCGTCAAAGCCCGCGTCTTTGACCTCTTGCAAAAAGCGCCCCATCATCCGAAACGGGTCGGTGCCGCACACGCCTGCCAGCACGAGGGTGTCTTGCACGACCGGCAAAACCTCGCGGCCCATGTCCATCACGATGGCGTTGGCGTCGCCGTAGGGCATCAGTCCCGCCAGCGAGCCCCGCCCCGCCATGCGGTAGCGCCCGGAGTTGTAGATGATGATGATGTCTACCCCGCCGCGCTCGGCGAACTTCGCCGAAATCCCTGTCCCGGCCCCGGCCCCGATGATGGGTTTTCGCGCTTCGACCTGGGCACGGAGACGCCTCAAAGCTTCCTCCCGTGGGATAAACGGCATTAGTTTACCTCCAAAAGCGCCAGCAGTTCTTTCGTATACGCCTCGGCGAAAGCGTCGTCGTTGATGTGGGCGTCAAGCTCGAGCACCTTCACGTTTTCGTTCAAATGCTCGCGCAACGCGCCGAACAGCGCTTCGTCGGCTTCGGGCGAGCAAAATGCTTGTCCCTCGGCGTCTATCATGCTCACCCCTCGCAGCGGCAGCACGAGGACGGTTGTCCCCGTCGCCCGGTTGAGCTTTTCGGCGAGGACGCACCCGAGGTCGCGGTTTTCCTCCGGCGTGGTGCGCATCAGGGTCACGTTGTCGTTGTGCTTATAAAGGGTGCGCTCGCGAAACTTGGCCGGCACCGTGTCATAAGCCCAAAAGTTCACCATGTCGAGCGCGCCCACCGACACGATTTGCGGGACGCCCCGTTTCCCGGCGGCTTCCAGCCGGTCCGGCCCGGCGGAGAGCACGCCGCTGACAAGCTCGTCGGCGAGTTCGGTGGTGGTGAGGTCGGCGACGGCGCTGACGAAGCCGTCTTCGATGAGACCCTCGAGCGCCCGCCCGCCGCTGCCGGTGGCGTGGAATACCACAACTTCGTAACCTGCGGCCTCGAGCCGTTCCCGCACCTTCGTCACGGCGGGCGTCGTCACGCCGAACATCGTCGCGGCGACGAGGGGTTTAGCCTCGGCTTCGGGAATCTTTTGCTCGAGCGCGCCGCAGACCATGCCGACGGCGTTGCCGAGTACCTTACGCGACAAGCGGTTGAGGCCCGCGATGTCCACGACCGAGTACAGCATGGCGATGTCCTTGACGCCCACATAAGGGGCCACGTCGCCAGAGGCCACGGTCGAGACCATGACTTTGGGCACGCCGACGGGCAGTATGCGCATCCCGGCGGTCGCGAGCATCGTCCCACCCGAGCCGCCGAGGCCGAGGACGGCGTTTATTTTTCCAGCTTCAAATAACTTTTTTGTTAAAACCGCTACGCCTCGCTCCAGCACCGACATCGCTGCGCCGCGGTCTTCAGCTTCGCGCAACTCGGCTAGGTCGCCGCCGCCCGCCTGGGCCACCTCTTCAGGCGTGATGTCCGCGCTCGTGTCAGTGGGAAAAACGCCCGCGTCCAGCATCAGAACGTCGTGTCCGCGTTCTTGAATGAGGGTACGGACAAAAGCGTACTCTTCCCCCTTGGTGTCGAGCGTGCCGATGAGCAAAACCGTTTTCACGCTTGCGCCTCGAGCAGTTCTTTCAAAAAAGTCAGACCGTTTTGAGCAAGCGCGTCCTGGCTCGGCTCGAAGGCGCGCCAGATGGCGGCGGCCTTTGCAATCGACTTGACCTCACTGGTAAACGATTCGATGACCACGGCACCGTCATAATGAACGTCGCGCAACGCCTCCGCGACCTCAGCCCAGGTCACGTTGCCGCTGCCGGGCGCGCCCCGGTCGTTCTCGCAGGCGTGAAAGTGCCCGAGCCGTGGCCCGCAGGCGCGGATGGCGTCACCGAGAGACTTCTCTTCGATGTTCATGTGAAAGGTGTCGAGCAAAACCTTACAAGCGTCGTGGCCGACGCGGTCGATAATCTCAATCACCTGCTCGGTCGTGTTGATAAAGCTCGTCTCGAAGCGGTTGAGGGGTTCGACACAGAGGACGACGCCGCGGTCGTGCGCGTACTCAGCGAGGTTTTTAAGGTGTGCAACGAGGGTTTCTGTGTCGCGCTCGAGGCTTTCCGGCGTTTGCTCCCAAACGCGCCCCACCGCCGAGTACATCGGCCCCGCCACGACGCTGCCGCCGAGGGTGTGGCAGGCGTCGATGCAGTGTTTTAGATACTCGAGACCTTGCTGCTCCGTTTCTTTCAAGAGCAAGTCCCGGTCCGGGCTCATCGCCGCGGTGAGGCTCACGGCCAAACCGTGCTCGCGGAGTATTTCAGCGGCTTGGGTGTACTCGAGCGCGCTTTCATCCTCAATCCCGATTTCGATAAGGTCGAAACCCATCCCTTTGACCTTGGGCGCGTATTCTTTCAGGCGCTCGGTCGTGGTGGGGGAGACCCAGACCCAGGTGTTGACGCCGAAGGTCACGGGCGCGCCGCCAATCGTTTGCCGTCCAGCCCGAAAAAGTGCAACCGCTCCGCCGCCACGTCGAACTTTACATCCTGACCGATGTCGAAGCGCCTCGTGCCGGGGACGACCGAGAGCAGCGTGTGCTCGCCGCTTTGCAAGTGAACGATGGTTTCGACGCCGAGCGGTTCGGTGAGGACGACTCGGCCTGTAAGCGCGCCGTCCGAACTCAGCGTGATGTCCTCGGAGCGTATGCCCACGAGGAGATTGTCGGGAACCTCGGCCCCTTGTAGCAGAAAACTGAGCGCTCCTGTCTTCGTCGTCAGCGCACCATTCGAGCGTACGGTTTCGACCAGGTTGATGCGCGGCGTGCCGACGAGTTGGGCGACGAACGCCGTGGTGGGGCGGTCGTAGATGTCCTCGGGCGTGCCGACTTGCAGCACGTTTCCTTCGTCGAGTACAGCGAGCCGGTCGGCCATCGTCAATGCTTCAATTTGGTCGTGCGTGACAAACAGCGTGGTGATTCCTTGCCTTTTTTGCAGGTCTTTGAGTTCGACCCGCAGCGACTCGCGCAGCTTGGCGTCCAGGTTGGACAGCGGCTCGTCCATCAAAAACACCCGCGGCTCACGCACGATGGCGCGGCCGATGGAGACGCGCTGCATCTCGCCGCCGGAGAGTCGAGCCGTTTTACGGTTCAGCAGGTGAGCGATGTGGAGCTTTTCGGCGGCGTCTTCGATGCGCCGCTTAATCTCGTCAGCGCCCAAGTTCCGCAGCGGCGACTTGAGCGGAAACGCCAGGTTTTCATAAACCGTCATGCTGGGGTAGAGCGAGTACTGCTGAAACACGAACGCCGTGTCCCGGTCGGCGGGCGGGGTGTCGGTCATGTCTTTGTCGTCGAAAAAGACTTGACCCCGCTCTTGTCTTTCCAGTCCGGCGATGACGCGCAGCGTCGTAGTTTTGCCCGCGCCGGTCGGGCCTAACAGCACGAAAAACTCTTCGTCTTGGATGGCTAGGGACACATCCTCGAGCGCAGTCAGTTCCCCAAAGCTTTTGGTGACGTGCTCGAGCCGAATCGTACTCATGCTCGCGCCTCTTTAACAAGCGCCCGCTCGGTTTCCGGGTGAAAAAAGCGCACCTGTTCGGGCTCGAGGTCGAACCTGACCCGGTCGCCGCGCCCGTAGCGGGTGTGGCGGTCGCCTCGAGCGTGGACGATTTCCTCGCCGACGTTCAGGTGAACCACCCGGTAACCGCCGTGCAGGTCGTTGGTGACCACCTCGGCGCTCAGCGGCCCGTCATGCAGCTGCACCGCCTCCGGGCGGAAACCCACGACGACTTCGCCCGTGCCTATTACGTCGCGCAAACTCGGCTGCCACTCGGCGGGGGGGCAGTACAGCGCGCCGTTCGCAAAGCGCACCGCGCCGTCGTCTAAGTGGCCGGTCAGCAAGTTCATCCCCGGACTGCCGATAAAGCGGGCGACGAACAGGTTCGCCGGGTCGTAGTAGACATCCAAAGGGCTGCCGACCTGCTGGATTTCAGCCGCCGACATCACCACGATTTTGTCGCCCATCGCCATCGCCTCTATTTGGTCGTGGGTGACGTAGACGGTGGTCGCGCCTTGCTCTAAGTGCAGCCGTTTGATTTCGGCGCGCATCGTCTCGCGAAATTCGGCGTCGAGCGCGCCGAGGGGTTCGTCCATCATAAAAGCCGCCGGGTTGCGCACCAGCGCCCGCGCCAGCGCCACCCGTTGCTGGTCGCCGCCGGACAACCCGCCGGGGCGCTTGTTCAGCAGGTGTCCAATGCGGAGGAGTTTCGCTACCTCCTGCACGCGGCGCTGAATCGCGTCTTTGGGTTCGCCTCGAGCTTGCAGCGGAAAGGCGATGTTTTCCCCACAGGTCATGTGCGAGTAAAGCGCGAAAAACTGAAACACGAAGGCGATGTCCCGGTCGCTCGGCGAGGCCCAGGTCACGTCTTGACCGTCAAAGGTGATGACGCCGCCGCTGACGGCCTCGAGCCCCGAAATCATCCGCAGCGTCGTCGTCTTGCCGCAACCCGAGGGGCCGAGGAGCACCACGAACTCGCCGTCTTCGATGGTCAGGTCGAGCGGCTTCACCGCGTAAGCGTCGTCGAAGCGCTTTTCGACCCCTTGCAAGCGAATCGTCGCCACGCCTACCCTTTCCGAATCGCGCCGAAGGTGACGCCGCGGAGCAGGTGCTGGCGCAGGGCGAAGGTGAGGATGACGACCGGAATCAAAAACGCCAGCGAGCCCGCCGCAATCGCCGCCCACTCGACCCCGCCCGTGCCGATGCGCGAGGGCAAACTCGGCGGCGCGGTGCGCGCCACGCTGCTGGTCAGCATCAGCGCGAAGGCGTACTCGTTCCAGGCGAAGATGAACGAAAACACCGTCGTCGCGGCGATGCCGGTCATGGACTGCGGCAAGACGATTTTGCGAAAGGCTTGCAGCCGGGTGTAGCCGTCAACGAGGGCAGCCTCCTCGTATTCTTTGGGAATCTCGTCGATAAAGCCCTTCAACAGCCACACCGCGAACGATAAGTTAAAAGCCGTGTAGAGCAAAATCATGCCGAGGTGTGTGTCGTAGAGGCCGAGCGCGCGGTACATCAAAAAGATGGGGATGGTGACGACCACGGGCGGCAGCATTCGGGTACTCAGGATGAAAAACATCAGGTCGTTCTCGCCTCGTACCTTGAAGCGGCTGAACGCGTAAGCGGTGAGGACGCCGAAGAAGATGGAGAAAAAGGTCGAGACCGTCGAGATGATGAACGAGTTGCCCAAAAACTTCAAAAAGTCGCTGTAGCCGATAATCGCTTGCCCACGTTTGAGCGCGAGCCGGTCGGCCCAGTTGAGGTCGTCTCGAGCGCTGTACGTTTCAAACTCTTGCCCGGTAAGTTGTCGGCGCTGCGTGAGCAGGCTGACGAAACCTTCCAAGGTCGGCTCGAAAAACACTTTCGGCGGCACCGAGACCGCGTCCGGGCGGGACTTGAACGCGGTCATGCCCATCCACACGGCGGGCAGCAGCATGATGAGCATGGCGACGACGGCGAAGGTCGCGCGAACCACGCGCATCGTCCGGGGCCGCGCGCCGACCTTGTCAACCCGCGTCGAAACCGTGACCGGCGTTTTCGGGGCCGCGGGACTCCTTACCATCAGGCTTCCCTCGCCTTGTTGAGCTGCCGGATGTAGAGGTTGCTGACCGCAACGATGACGATTAAGACGACGTAGGCCAGCGCGCTCGAGAGCCCGGTATCGAACTGGCCTTGAAACGCCTCGCGGTAAAGCCGCACCGAAATCGTCTCGGTCGCGTCGCCGGGGCCGCCCCCGGTGATGCCCATGACGAGGTCGAACTGCTTCAGCGCCTCAATCGTGCGAAACAGCACGGCGATGAGCAGCAGCGGCATGACTTGCGGCAGCGTGATGCGCCGAAACACGAACCACGGCCCCGCCCGGTCTATGGCCGCCGCCTCGTACAGGTAATTGGGAATGGCGCTGAGACCGGCGAGCGACAGCAGCATCACGAACGGACTCCACATCCACACGTCCACGATGACGATGGCGAGCAGGGAGAGCGTCGGACTCGCCAGCCACTGCGGCGCGGTATTGATGTTGGTGTAGCCGAGCAGGTAGTTGAAAATCCCGTAGGACGGGTTGAACATCAAGCGCCAAAACACCCCGACCACGATGGGCGAGAGCATCATCGGCACCAGAATCAGCGTGGTGACGATGCCGCTGCCGAAAAACTTGTCTTTGATAAGCAGTGCCAAACCGAAGCCCACAATCATCTGCAAACCCACCGACAACACCGCGTACTCCCCGGTGATGGCGAAATGCTTCCAAAACCTAGCGTCGTTCAAGATGGTCGTGTAGTTCTCGAGCCCCACCCATTTGGGCGGCGTCGCTGAAATCACCGAATACTCGGTAAAGCTCAAATAAAGGCTGTAAAAGAGTGGATAAATGTTCATCAGCACGAGAATAATCATGGTCGGCAGGATAAAGAGGAGCATAATCGAACGGTCACTCAGTTGCCGACGCGGTTTGTTGGCGGGTGTCGTCGTGTTCGAGGCTGTCAAGCTCATAGGGCTCCGTTACCAAGCCAAATAGAAGGGCGAATGTGAGAGATAGGGCGTGAAAGCCCTATCTCTCGAATGACGTTGGCTTACTCGTCGATAATGCCGGAGTCGATGAGCACTTCGTCCTGCTCGAAGGCCATGCCGTTCAAGGCTTCTTCGGCCGTGCCCTCACCCCCGACGACGTAGCTGTGCAGGTAGCGTTGGGCGGGCTCGAGCAACTGCCCGAACTGCGGGATGTTCCAGAAGTCTTTGACAAAAGTCATGCTCTCGGCAAAGGCTTCGTTGTAGGGCGTTTGGTTCAAAAACGCTTCGGACTGCAACACTTCTTTGTTGTTGGTGTAGCCGCCCAACTCGGCCCAGCGCGCTTGCACTTCGGGCTGCGCGAACCATTCCAGAAAGTCCAGCGACGCCTGTTTGCGCTCGTCGCTGATGTAAGCGTTGATGCTCGTTCCCTGGCCGCCCAGTGCCGCGAAGCGCTCGCCGGTCGGACCCTCGGGCATGGCGAAGTAGCCCGTAACGTCGCGGTAGGGGTTGATTTCACTGTTGTCCAGCGCCGGGAAGAAAGCGAAGTAGTTCATGACCATCGCCACTTGCCCGTTGATGTAGAGGTCGTTCATCTCGGCAAAAAAGGCGTTGTTCGAGCCGGGCGGGGCGAAGCTATAGAGTTCTTTGTAAAGCTCCAAGGCTTCGACGGCTTCGGGCGAGTTGATGACGCCCAGCACCTCGTTGTCCTCGTTCTTCCAGTCCGCGCCGTAGCTGAACAGCACGTTCTCGAAGCCCATCGTGATGGCGTCGTAGTCGACCTGGGTATACACGCCGATGCCGTAAAGTCCTTCGTCGGGTCGGTTGAAAAACTCGGCGATGTCGCGCAGTTGCGCCCAGGTTTCCGGCACCGCCAGCTCGTAACCGTACTGTTCCTGAAAAGCGGCCATCTCTTCGGGGTCTTCGAACAAATCCTTACGGTAGGCGAAGCCGTTGGCGTCGCCCTCGGTCGGGAAGGCGTAGTAGTTGCCGCTGCCGGTCGGGTATTCGGCGTAGTACCTCAGCGTCGCCTCGGTGACCGTGTCTTTGAGGCCGGTGCTCGTCAAAAACTCGGTCATGTCGACGTAGTGGCCCTCTTCGACGCCCTGCCCGAGCCACTGGCTGTCGCCCACGACGAGGTCGAACGAGTCGCCCTGGGCGGCCCACTCGGCGGCGACGCGGTCGTAGTAGCTGCCCCAGGGTTCCTGGACCACGTTGACCACGACCCCGGTTTCTTCGGTGTACTCGTTGACGAGTTGCTGCAGGTAGTTCGCCGGGTCCCACTCGGCCCACCAGATGGTGAGTTCGTCTACTTGGGCGGCAGCGAGGCTGAAAAGGGTGACGACCAGCCAGGCGCTGAGCAAATACTTTTTCATGTTGAACCTCCTGAAGTGCTGAAAAGACTGGAAAAGCGTGACGTGTCAGCAGAGCCGAACCTGTGACCTCCTTTGCTCGAGCTGCGTTGACTAAAAAGCCGAAGCTGTAAGCCAACTCTGTATACAAGCTAAATACTGTAATTTCTGTGCCGATTATACGGGCCTCGTGAGGGCGTGTCAACCGGCTGATTCTTAACCTTGGTTGCCACAGCCGAGCTTGAGCACCGACTGTTTGAGTCGATGCTCGAGAGCCGACCGGTTTTGTGTCGAGCCTTGACAAGGCCGAACCGAAAAGCTTATTTTGAACTTGTATACAGGCTGCACCCAATTTATATACCACCTTTGCGCCTTCGTCCTCTCGAGCGGCGGGCTCGAGGCCGCGAGTCCTGTTGGAGTGAGCAGCGTTTATGGACAAGTTGGAAACTTTCTTTTCGAGTCAAAACGGGCGCTTTCCCAAAGCCGTTACGCGCCGCGAGGTCGCCTACACCCGCATCAAAGAGGCCATCCGGCACGCCCAGCTCGAGCCCGGCGAACCTTTGACTGAAACACGCCTGTCCAAACTCTTGGGCATCAGCCGGACGCCGGTGCGCGAGGCGTTGCAAAAACTCGTCCAAGAGGGTTTGGCCGAGTCCGCGCCGGGGCAGGCGGTCACGGTCGCAACTTCGACCATTCAAGACGTGCTCGACGTGGTGCATATTCGTTCCTTGCTCGAGCCCGAACTCGTCCGCTTGGCGGCCAAGGCGATAAGCGAAGAGCAGGCGGAAACCTTACGAGCTACCTTGACCAAAATGGAAGAGGCGGCTGCTCAGCACGACCTCGCCGCTTGGGCGAAGGCGGACGTGGTTTACCACGACGTCATCAAACAAGCTTGCCCCAACCCCCTTCTCGGCAAAACCGTCGTGCAACTCAGAAACCGGGTTCACAACCTGGCGAACATCGACACCAAAACCGACGCCACCCGGCTCGTCGCCTGTACGGACGAACACGCGCAGGTTGCGAACGCCATCATCAAACGCGACCCTGAAGCGGCAAAAGCGGCGATGGAAGCGCACCTGGCCGCGCTCACCGCGAGTCTTTTCAAACGCATCAGCTACCAGTGAGGTCGATGTGACGGGAATTCAAAGCGGGATGATTTACAGCGAACTCGAAGAAATCGTCGGCGCGAACCACATCTCGGCTGCCGCAGCCGACAAGCTCGTCTATTCGACCGACTGGTTTTGGCTGCCGCAGATGTGGCTCGACCGGGGCGAAGCGCTGCGCGAGCCCGACTACGTCGTCCATCCCGGCTCGGCGCAAGAAATCGCCGAAATCCTCAAACTCGCCAACGCTTACCGGGTGCCGGTCGTGCCCTGGGGCGGCGGCTCGGGCTCGCAGGGCGGGGCGCTGCCGACCTTCGGCGGGATTATCCTCGACACCAAACGCCTCGACAAAATTCTCGACATCGACGAACGTTCCTTAACCGTCACGGCGCAAGCGGGCATCAACGGGACGCAGCTCGAGTGGGCTCTCAACGAGCGCGGCCTCACCCTGCCCCATTACCCGGCCTCGGCCAACTGCGCCACGCTGGGCGGCTACTTAGCCCCGCGCGGCTCCGGCACGGTCAGTACCAAGTATGGTAAAGCCGAAGACTTGGTGCTAGGTATGGAAGTCGTGCTGCCGAACGGCCAAATCCTGCGCACGCCCCAAATCCCGAGCCACGCCGCCGGCCCCGACTTTTACCGGCTGTTTTTGGGCTCGGAAGGAACCTTCGGCGTCATCACCGAAGCGACGATGCAGGTCGATCATCCACCCGAAACGCGGCTGTTCCGCGCGGTGCTGTTCGGCGATTTGGGCAGCGCTATAGAAGCCGGTCGCCTGATGATGACGCGGCGGCTCTCGCCCACGGTGATTCGACTCTACGACCCCAAATCAACCCTTACGCAGGTCAAGCGGGTGCTCGGCTACGAGTACGAGGGCGCGTACATGGTGCTCGGCTTCGACGGCGACGCGGACATTGCCGCGCTGCAAGAGCAAAAGGCGCTCGCCATCTGCGAAAAGCTGGGCGCGCAAGACCTGGGCCGCGAGCCCGGCGAAGCCTGGTGGGAGCACCGTTACGATTTTTATTACCCTCCAAAGGGCTTACATTTTCCCTGGATGTACGGCACGACCGAGACGGTCGGCACGTTCTCGAGCATCGAAAAGATTTACCACGCCGAAAAAGAGGCTGTCGAGCGCGCATTCTCAGACTGGGACATCGACTTTATCGGCCACTTTTCGCACTGGTTTCACTGGGGGGCCGGCCTTTACAGCCGCTTCATCATCAAAAACCCGCCCGAGGACCCACGTGAGGCGCTGCTGCTCCACAACCGCGTGTGGAATACGGCAATGACGGCGGTGTTGGACAACGGCGGCATGGTGAACGAGCACCACGGCGTCGGGCTCAAACTGTCGCGCTTTATGCGGCGGCAGTACGGCTCGGCCTGGCCGCTGCTCGAGACCCTGAAACACGCCGTCGACCCCAACCACATCATGAACCCCGGCAAGGTCGGTTTCGGGTCGTGATAGACGCCGACGCCACCCTGAACAACTGCCGCTACTGCCTCATGTGTCGGCACGTCGCGCCGATTGGCGTGCTCACCAAAAACGAAACCCTGACCCCGCACGGCGTCGCGCTCACCATCGCCTCGCAACGGCGCGGGCTGACCACGTGGAACGAGGAGACCGTCAACGTCGTCTACAGCGACCCCGATGGCGGTAACTCCCGCGCCCACTGCGTGACCGACCAGCCGCTGCCCGCGGCCGTCGCCGCGGTGCGCGCCGAACTCACCGCGCAGGGCTTAGCGCCCCAAATCGTCTACGATGTTCACGAGCGGTTGCAGCGTCAGCACTCGCCCTGGGGCGACACTGCACCTGAACCGACAACGCAGCAAGGTGAAGTAGCGCTGTTTGTCGGCGACGAAGCTCACTACCTCCGGCCAAGTGCGTTGGAGGCTGTGACAACGCTGCTTGAGGCCGCCGGAATTCGCCCCGTCCTCGTCGGGCGCGGGCGCAGCAGCGGCTACTTGGCGTCCTCGCTCGGCTTTCCCGAGACGGCGCAGGCCCAGGCTCGATCCCACCTCGAAGAACTGGCCGCGACAGGCGCGCGGCAACTGCTTGTTTTATCACCGGGCGACGCTTTCACCTTCAAGCAGCTTTACCCCGAGCGTTTGGATGTCAACCCGCCGGAAGGGGTGGAGGTGCTCGAGGTCGTGAACGTTTTAGACGACGCGCTCGCGGCGGGGCGGCTGGGGTTCGCGCGTTCCGACGACGCCACTCCCACCGCCTACGTAGACCCCTCACACGCGGTGCGGGTGCCGGGGCGCTTCGACGCGCCGCGCCGCTTGCTCAAGGCGGTCTTGCCCGGTGAAGGGCTCGAGCTGTTCTGGCGGCGCGAGCGCGCGCACCCGGTCGGCAGCACCTCTTTGCAGTTCGCCCGTCCCGACTTAGCCGACCTGCTGACGAAAGCGAGGCTTGCCGACGCGAAAAGTCGCGGCGCTGACAGACTCGTCACCGAAGACCCCGGCACGCTGTTTCAGTTGCAGCGCTTTGCTGATGAATTCGGGCTCGAGGTTCGGGGTTTATACGAACTTCTGGCCGAACGCTTGACCCTCTAGGAGGCTTTTTGGATTTGAGACTTCGACTTGTCCTTAGCCGATATTTACCCTTTTTCGGAAATAGACGCGCTTTTACGAATCGCGAACAACGAACAACAAATAACTCTTCTCTTTCCCCAGGAGGTAAGAAATGCACCTGTCCATGCACAACTGGATGCGCGCCGAACCGCTCGAGGTCACGGTGCGCCGACTCGCCAAGTACGGTTACGAGAGCATCGAAATCGGCGGCGAGCCCGACAAATACGACACCCAGGAAGTCCGCAAACTCCTCAAAGACAACGGTTTGCGCTGCTGGGGTGCTATCAGCCTCATGTTCACCGGTTTAGACCTCATCCAGGCCGACGAGGCAGGGCGCGACAAAACCGTCAAGTACCTCAAAGACTGCGTGACGTTCGTGAAAGAACTCGACGGCGAAGTCATGAGCATCGTCCCGTCCGAGGTCGGCAAGGTGAACGCCCAGGCCGACCCCGAGACCGAGTGGGATTGGGCCGTCGCGGGTTTGAAAGAGGTCTACGACCACGCGCAAAAAGAAGGCGTCCGCGTTGCGGTCGAGCCTTTGAACCGCTTCGAGACCAACTTCATCAGCCGCCACGACCAGGCGCTCGCCCTGGCGAACGCGGTCGGCCCGGACTGTGGGGTTTGCCTCGACGCCTTCCACATGAACATGGAAGAGGCCGACCTTTATCAAGCTATCCGCGACACGGGCGACAAAATTTACGATTTCCACGTCGCCGACAACAACCGCATGGCCTGCGGCATGGGCGCGCTCGAGTGGCCGAAAATCATTAACACCCTCAAAGAAGTAGGCTACGACGGCGCGCTCACCGTCGAGTTCGTCGCGCCCTTAGACCGCACCCCGGCCAACCCCTACAAAAACGCCACCGCCTCCGCCGAAAAAGAGTTGACCGCCGAACAGCTCAAGTTCATCGAAGACCACGGCAGCGGCGTGTTGTCCGAGGAGTTTTACAGCTGGCTCGTCGAGGAGACGGCCAAGACGCTGTTGCCGCTGATCAAGTAGGGGCGTGGGGAAGAGGGAGTAGGGGGTAAAGTCAAAGGCCTTTACTTTCCTACTTCCTACCCCCTGCTCCCTTACTCAGCTTCTCCTCTACCTAGCACCTACCAAGAAAGCGAGTCTATGCCGAAAACCGTCGCCGTCATCGGCACCCTCGACACCAAAGGGCCGGAAATCGCCTACCTGCGCGACCGCTTGCAGGCGCTTGGTTTAAATACCCTCGTCGTCGATTCAGGGATTTTGGGGGAACCTTTGGGGATTGTGCCGGACATCGACCGCGGGGTGGTGGCGGGGTACGGAGACACAACTATCGAGGCCCTACAAAACGCGGGCAGCCGCGGTGAGGCGGTGCGGGGGATGCGCGCGGCGCTCGTCAAACTGGTAGCAGACCACTACGCCGCGGGGGACATCGACGCTGCCGTCAGTATGGGCGGCGCGGAGGGCGCGGTGATGGGGGCGGCGGCGCTGCAAGAGTTGCCCTTCGGGGTGCCGAAAGTGCTCGTCTCGCCCATCGCCTCGGGGCGGCACTTTTTCGGCCCGCTGGTGGGCACCAAAGACATGACGGTCGTGCATTCGGTGGTGGATATTCTGGGCCTCAACCCGGTCGCCCGCACCGTGTTCGACAACGTGGCGGCGGCATTAAAGGGGATGCTCGAGCACGGCCACACCTTGCCCAACCCCGAAGCGGGCACGCGCTACGTCGCCGTGACGATGCTCGGCAATACGACCAGGGCGGTCATGGCCGTGAAAGAGCGTCTGTCCGGAGCGGGTTACGAGGCTGTCATCTTCCACTCCAACGGCGTCGGCGGCCCGGCGATGGAAGAGTTGGCGCAGGCGGGGCAGTTCGTCGGCGTCGTCGACTTCACGACCAACGAGGTGTACGACCCGCTCGTCGGCGGCATCCACGACGGCGGCCCGGAGCGTTTAGAAGTTGTCGGTCGGCTGGGGCTGCCGCAAGTCGTGGTGCCCGGCTGCATCGACTTCAGCGTGTGGAACACCGGCACGGTGCCGGAGACGCTGCAAGGTCGCCCCGTCTACGACCACAACCCCGAATACATCCTGGTGCGGGCCAGCCATGAAGAGATGATACAACTCGGCCATATTTTCGCTGAGAAGCTGAACGAAGCGAAAGGCCCGACAGTCGTCGCCGTACCCACCGAGGGCTTGTCCATCCCCAACGTGCCGGGCGGTTCCTTCTGGAACCCGGCGGCGGACGCGGCCTTTCTCGAGACCCTGCAAAAAGAGCTTCGTGACGACGTGCCGGTTCACACCTTCCCGCGCCACGTCAACAATCCCGAGTTTGGCATCGAGGTGGCGAACCTGTTTATCAGTCTGATGGAGGACTCAGTCATGAAGGAGCAAGCGTGATTTCAAGCAGCAGCGACCAACTCAAAGTTCAAGTGGCCCACCTCACCGAAGGCGACGAGGCGTTTCGTGAGCAGTTCGTGTCCTGGGACATCGGCAACCTGGCGTTTACGGATATTCGGGCGTACCTCGAGCACAAAGACCTCATCCTCGTGCCGATGGCGAGCTTAGAGCAGCACGGCCCTCACCTGCCGCTCTACACTGACACCATCACAGCCGTGGAGGTCTCGAGGCGCGTCGCCGAGCACATCGCGGTGCTGCACACGCCGCCCCTGTGGATGGGTTACTCGCCGCAGCACATGCACGAGCCCGGCCAAGGGCGCGGCACCATCACGGTGCGGAGCACGACGCTGTTAGCGCTCATGCACGACGTGGCGCGGAGCCTCATCCATCACGGCTTCAACCGCATCGTCTTTGTGAACGGTCACGGTTCGAACATCAAAGTGGTCGACCCGGTGCTGCGCAAACTCCGCTACGAGACGGGCGCGCTCGTCGGCTTTGTAAAGCCCTACATGGAGCGCTACACGGGCATCTTGAAAGGTCTGATGGACAACCCGCCCGAAGAAACGCCGGGTTGGCACGCTTCGGAGTTGGAAACCTCGCAAGACCTCGCCTGGAATGCGGACACGGTGCGGATGGAGCGGGCCGAGTTCACCAAAGCGCACATTCCCGAGTTTCTGCCGCAGACCTTCGCCAAAAAAGACGGGATGCCGGACGTCGAGTTCGAGGGCTACAGCTACTTCAACTTTCCGATGGACCACCACGAGTTTATCGAGAGCGGCGTCATCGGCAACCCGAAACGGGCGACGAAGGAAAAAGGCGAAGAGGCGTTTCGCAGGCTGTCGGAACACGTGGCGCGGGGGGTTTTGGAGTTGATGGAGGTGCCTGTCGAGGTGCATAACCGGGAATTCGTCGACCGGGTGATGTGAGGGCCTCGAGCTTGACGACGGGTTTCAAAGGCCGTTGAAAAAGTCCATGATGACTTTGTCGGTACCGCGCGGCCAGGTGTGAGGGTAATACGTTCCGTCATAGGCGTAGTCGAACGTGTGCGGGCACCAGCTAACGGGGAAGTGTTCAGTGGCGTCGCCGTAGCGCACGCAGTTGAAAGCAGCGGGCTCGGTGGCTACAGCTGGCCCGCTGAGCCCGTTCTGCGCCAAAAACTCGTCGCGCACCCGCTCGCCTTCACTGAACGGCACGAGCCGGTCGGCCGGGTTGTGAAACACTATCGCCGCAACCTTGCCCCGACACCCCCCCGCCGTGATGCCGCCGCCCAGAGTGCCGACCCCCCGAACGCGGTCGCCGCGGGCGCACCCCAAACTGTTGGCGAACGACGCCCCGAGCGAGTGGCCGACGACGAACACGCGGGCCAGGTCCACACAGGTGTCGCGGGCGAACAGCTCGAGCAGCGCGTCGAACAGGGCGTAGTCCGGCGCACCTTCGGCGTTGGCCCAAGAAAACCCCCCGCCCTCGGGCAAGCCGCTCGGATAAACGAAAACCGTGTCGGGCGCGGGCTCTATCCCGTAGTAACGGCGCACCTGCGCGCTCGGACTCGTACGGCCGTGAAAGCCGAAGACGAGGCGCTGCGGGGTCGACTCGTCATTCACTTCTGAGCTGGAAGTGATGAAGCTCCGCTGCACCCCGCCGACGGTAACGGTGTCGGGTAACGGCTTGACGGTGCCGCAGCCGCTCGAGGGCAGCGCCTCGCCTTGAGCAACAGCCCGCGCCCGGAGGAGCGAAAAGAGCAGCAGCGCGAGGTCGTCCCGCGTCAGCGCTGCGGTCGGCTCCGCCGGCAAGCTCAAGCCGAGTGCGGCGGCTTGCTGAAGATAGGGGGCGTACCAGGGCGAGGCGGGCGGCTGGAGGCCGGGCGTTTCGGTCGCTAAGCCGCTCGCCCGCAGCAACACTTTGAGAGCCTGCGCCGCGCTCACCGTCATGTCGGGCTCGAAACGCGTTTCGGTCACGCCGTCGACAAAAGCGCGCTCTTTGGCGCGGCACACGGCGACGGCGTACCAGGCGCTTGGCTTGACGTCCTCAAAACAGTTCGGCTCTGCCGCTGAATCCCCGACCAGCCGCAGGGCGGTGGCCACAAGTTCTGCACGCGTCACCGTTCCGGCCGGTCGAAAGGTTCCGTTCGGGTAACCGGTCACGAGGCCGGCTCGAGCCATCACACGGACCGCTTCGGGAAAAGAGCTGTCCGCTATATCATTAAAAACCGCGTTGTTGAAAACCGTGTCATTAAAAACCACGTCGCTGAGAGGGGCGGCATAAACCGGCCCGCCTTGTAGGCTGCACAGCCAGACCAAGCTGAGACAAACCCAAGCGGGACCGCGCCGTGATGCTGTTGAAGGGGGGCCGAACATCCGTCGATGATAGCGTTGCGGCCGTCACCAAACCTTAGGTTGCCGAGCAAAGTCGAATCCGGCTGTCGTTCAAGCCCCGGACAACGGTATACTCGCGGGTGACTCGGGCACACCGCGACCCGGCCATAAACACGTGATTTTCGACAAGGCTTTACCGGAGTTGCCTATTTATGCCGAACGTTCAACAACCCACCGACCACGACGAGGCCTTCGACCGCCTGCGGGCCGACGTCGACTTTTTGGGCAGCGCCCTGGGCACGGTCATCACCGAGTTGGAGGGCGAGCGCGTTTTCGAACTGGTCGAACGGGTGCGCGCGCTCACCAAAAACATCCGCGCCCAAGCCGACCCCGCGCTGACCGCAGACCTCAAAACGTTGCTCGCCGGGATGAACTTGGCGACCGCCGAGCGGGTGTTGCGCGCCTTTACGGTGTACTTTCAACTCATCAACTTAGCCGAGGAGATTCACCGGGTGCGCGTCAACCGCCTGCGCGAGGGCGCGGCGAGCGTGGACGCGCCCAGAAACGAGTCGGTCGCGGCAGCCTTGAAGGCGCTCAAAGACGAGGGCTGGTCGCGCGCCGAGGTGCGGCGCTTCGTCGAAAAGCTGGACGTGCAACTCACGCTGACCGCTCACCCGACCGAGGTCAAGCGTTACACGGTGCGGCTGAAGCTCGAGCGCGTCGCCGAGGCGTTGCGGCAGCGCAGTGAACGGGTGCTGTCGCCGCAGGCCGGGGCCCTGTTGACCGAGGAAATCTACGCCGAAATCGCCACCCTGTGGCAAACCCGCGAGCTGTTCTCCGAAAAACCGACCGTGCTGGACGAGGTCAAGAGCGCGCTGTACTACTACCGGCGCTCGCTTTTAGAGGCGGTGCCGCGGCTCATGCTCGACTTGGAGAGCGGCCTCGAGACCTACTTCGGCGCTCCCGCCGGCGGCGAGACGCCGCTGCCGCCCGTGGTCAAGTTCCGCTCCTGGATTGGCGGCGACCGCGACGGCAACCCGTTCGTCACGCCGGAGGTCACGCTCGAAGCCTACGAACTCCAGTCCGCGCTCGCGTTGGCCGCCTACCGCGCCGACGTCGACCTGCTCGTGCAGCGCCTGTCGCAGTGGGAGGAGCGCGTCAGTTTGACCCGCTCTTTTCGCGACGACCTGCAAAGGCTTGCTAAAGTGCAAGGCGTCCCCGACCGCTTCGGCGGCGAACCCTACCGGCAAAAACTCTTCTTTATGCACCGCGCCCTGAACGCCGAAGCCGCTGAGACGTTCTCCGCCGACGTGAGCGCGCCCGACACGGGCTATCCCGGCAACGTGCAAGGGTACTTAGACGACCTCGGGCTTGTCGAGACGACGTTGCGCCGCGGCCAGGGCGCTCGAGCGGCGCGCGCTTTCGTGCGGCCCGCCCGCTACCGCGCTGCGGCCTTCGGGTTCGAATTGGCGGCGCTCGACCTCCGCGAGCACTCGCGCGTTCACGAAGCGGCGGTCGCCGACCTGTTGCGTTACGCGGGCGTGACCGACGATTACGAAGGTTTGAGTGAGGACGAGCGCGTCGACCTCCTCGCCGCCGAGTTGACCTCGAAACGGCCGCTCGCCCCGCCCGACGCGCCCCTGGCCGAAGAGACGACCCGCGCCCTGGCTTTTTTGCGCGTGTTCAAGCGCGTGCAGCACAGGTTCGGTCCGGGTGCCACGGGCGGCTACGTGGTTTCGATGACCGAGGGCGCTTCGGACGTGCTCGAGCCGCTCGTCTTAGCCAAACAGGCCGGGCTGAGCGACATCGACCCCACGCCGCTGTTCGAAACGGGCGAGGACCTGCTCAACGCGCCCGCGGTCTTGGAGCGCCTGTTCGCGCTGCCCGCCTACCGCGCCCACGTCGAGCGGCGCGGCGTGCAAGAAGTGATGATAGGCTACTCGGACTCGAACAAAGACGTCGGCTTTCTGGCGGCGAACTGGGCGCTCTACGAGGCGCAGGCGAGCATCGCCGCGGTGTGCCGCGCGGCGGGCGTGCCGCTGCGCTTGTTCCACGGCCGCGGCACGAGCATCGGGCGGGGCGGCGGGCCGAGCGGGCAAGCGATTTTGGCGCAGCCGCCGGGCTCGCTCGGCGGCCGGATGCGCCTCACCGAGCAGGGTGAAGCCCTGTCCGAGCGCTACGCCGACCCCGACTTGGCCCACCGGCACTTAGAACAGGTCGCTCACGCGTTCATCCTGTCCTCGGCTCGAGACGAGCGCGAGTTGCCCCCGCTGCAGAAACGTCACCGTGAGGCGCTGGCGCGGGCGAGCGAGGCGGCGCGGGTGCAGTACCGGGGTTTGTTGGAGCATGACGGCTTTCTGGACTTCTACCACGCGGTCACGCCCATCGAGGAAATCAGCCGCCTCGACATCGGCTCGCGCCCGGCGCGGCGCAGAGGCGAAAAGTCGCTTCAAAACCTGCGCGCCATTCCCTGGGTGTTCTCCTGGACGCAGTGCCGCGCCAACCTGCCGGGCTGGTTCGGCCTGGGTACGGGTCTGAGTTTGTTAGACGACGGCCTCGTCACCGAAATGTACGAGACCTGGCCTTTTTTCAAAACCGTCGTCGACTTCGCGCAGATGAGCCTCGCCAAGGCGGACTTGGGCATTTTCGAGAGCTACCTGGAGCTTGTGCCCGAGACGCTGCGCGAGGTTTTCTGGCCGCTCATCCGGGACGAGTACGCGCTGAGCCTGCGCCAGGTCGAGCGGGCGACGGGCTCGGCGCTGCTCGAGCACGACGCGACGCTGGCTCGAGCCATCGAACTGCGCAACCCATACGTCGACCCGATTTCTTACCTCCAGGTCGAGCTGTTGAAGCGCTTGCGCGCCCTTCCCGACGACAGCGAGGAGCGCATCGGCCTCGACTACGCGGTGCGGGTGAGTTTGCTGGGGGTCGCGGCGGGGATGCGCAACACGGGCTGACGGCAGGGTCTGTGCAGCGGCGCTCAGCCTCTTCACCGTGCGGGGAACCGAACCGCAGGGACAGCCAAAAGCGGCCTCAGGAACGTTCCTGAGGCCGCTTCGCTACGAACTTAAACGCTCAAAAAGTCGCGCAGTTTGCGGTTGCGCTTTTCGAAGTACTTGAGCTTGCGCATGGCGCGCGCTTCGAGTTGCCGCACCCGCTCACGCGTCACGCCGAGCACGTCGCCGACCTGCTCCAAGGTGTGCTCCTCGCCGTCCAGCAAGCCGTAGCGCATCTTGAGGATTTTAGCCTCGCGGTCGTCTAAAAAGTCGAAGGCTTCGTCTAAAGTTTCGCCGAGCGCGGTCTGCATCGTCTGTTCGACGGGGGAGACGATGCTCTCGTCTTCGATGAAGTCGCCCAGGTAGGTGCCTTCGTCCTCGCCGACGGGCTTTTCTAACGACATGGGCTCACGGGCGAACTGAATCGTCTCCTCGACTTTTTCCGCCGTCCAGTCGGGTCCCAGGGCCTGCGCGATTTCTTCGAAGGTGGGGTCGCGGGAGAGGTCTTGCTCCAACCGCTTGCTGGCGGCGCGCAGCTTGCTCACGGTTTCTATCATGTGAACCGGCAAACGGATGGTGCGCGACTGGTTGTTGACCGCGCGACTCACCGACTGGCGAATCCACCAGTGCGCGTAGGTGCTGAACTTGAAGCCGCGTTTGTAGTCGAACTTCTCGACCGCGTGCATCAAACCTTGGTTGCCCTCTTGAATCAGGTCGAGAAGGCTCAGGCCGCGCCCCTTGTACTTTTTGGCGACCGACACGACCAGGCGCAGGTTGGCGTTGATCATGCTGCCGCGCGCCATGTCGGCGTCCTCGACGACGCGCTGGAGCGCGCGCCGCTCGCGGTCGGTCAAGGTGTCGGCCCCCAAGCGTTCTTTGGCCTCTTCACCGGCCTCGATGCGCCGCGCCAGGTCGATTTCTTCCGAACGCGTCAGCAGGGCGACGCGGCCTATTTCGCTCAGGTAGTGCCGCACCGGGTCGGTGGTGTCGACTTTACTGGCCGACCGAGCGTAAAACTCGTCTTCGGCGGCGGTCTCGGCCGCGTCGCGGTCGCTCAGCGCCGTTTCGTCGTCCGGTTCGTCACTGTCTTCGTCACCGTCCAACTCGTCTTCGGCACCGAACCCCTCGTCCGAACCGTCGAGGTCGTCCGCCTCCGGGGTGTCTTCCAGGTCGTCTGTGCTGTCGTCTTGCTCGGTCTCAGCCTCGCCTTCCAGTTCGATGCCTCGAGCGTTGAGCACGTCGGTCAGGACGCCGAAGTCCTCGGCCGCGTCGACCTCGAACGCGTCCGTCAACACGACGGTGTCGAACGCCTGGCGAACGTCGTCGAACTGGAGCGTGCCTTCCGTTGAACCCTCCTCGAGCAAGGCTTGAATCTCGGGTGCGTTGAACCAACCGTGGGTTGTTTGTACTGCGGTAGCCATACCGTTGCCCTCCCTGGGTCTGAAACGGGGAACGCCTGAAAAGCGTCCCTGCGATGGTCGTCGGTTTGTCGGTGGAAAATTTTCGGTGGAAAAACGTCTGAAAAGAACTGCCGAAAAACTCACGTCTCTATAAAAATTATACAGGACAAACGGAAAATTGTCAAGAAACTTGAGCGTGGTCGTGTCAATTGAAAACCCTCTTTCGTCATTTTGAAACCGTCGACAGCCGCCGGCTCGAGGAGAGTCTGACAAAGGTGGTGGAAGCCGCCCGACTTTTGGACACGCCGCGCGTCAAGGCTCGGGTGTCCTAAGGTCAGTCAGCAATTCCAAATTTAACAAACCCTCTCTCAAACAGCGTTGAGCAGGTTAAAGCTTATCAGCACAGCAGCTAATTCCCCTCTACTTTGCTCAGAAGAGGGCTAAATATCTGGCGGGACGCTTCTAAAAAGTTGCTAAGGGAGCTTAGTTCACCAGAAACTGAAGGGTTATTCTCCGAAACAGCCTCTGTAGCTGCTCGATTGCTCGTCGCCTATCTCTTGAGAGTACCGTTCAGCACGTCATTGAAATCGAATTTGGTTAAATTTGGAACTGCTGAAGGTCAGTATCTTCGTTACGAACTTGCGCGAAAAATGGGCTAGGATAGTAAAGGTGAGCTTACTCTGCAGAGGTCGACGCTGATGGCTGAGCCCATAGGCGTCGTCATTGCCGACGACCACCCCCTCATGCGCTCCGGGATTCGGGCCACGCTCCTCGGCGCGGCCGAAATCCGCATCGTCGGCGAAGCGTCGGACGGCAACGAGGTGCAGAACTTGTGCCGCCGGCTCGAGCCTCACGTGCTCATCCTCGACCTGAACATGCCGGGTCCGTCTTTTTTGGAAACCCTGACCTCACTCAAAAACGCCGCGCCGAACGTCAACGTGCTGGTCCTGACCGCCTTTGACGACGGCGTGTACGTGCGCAGCCTCGTCAAGGCGGGCATCGCGGGCTATATCTTGAAAGACGAGGTTCCCGACGCGCTCATCAGCGCGGTGCGGACCGTCCGGCACGGGGGCACGTGGTTCAGCCGGGCGGTGTTCAGCAAGCTTCACGAGGTGAGTTTGAGCGACGGCGTTTTGAGCGACTTGACCGACCGCGAGCGCACCGTTTTGGGTTTGGTCGCGCTCGGCAAGGACAACGGTGAAATCGCCGATGAACTCGAGTTGGCCGAACAAACCATCCGCAACTACGTCAGCCGCATCTACGAAAAGGTCGGGGTACATTCCCGCGTAGAACTCGCTGTCTGGGCGAGGGACTTAGGGCTGGTGAACAGTTCGGTACCCTGACCGGGGTTTTTCAACCGCCGTGAGTACACAGGTACTGCCCTTTTTGGGTGCTGATAACCGCCCCCTTCAACAATCGTGCCTGGTTCGAAAACGGGTTGAAAGATATGATTTTGGCAAGGCTTGGCGAAAAGGTACAAAGCTGAAAAAGAAAAAAGAGAGATTCTCCGCCGGGGGGCAGCGTTTGCTGAGAACCTCTCTCCTTTAATTATACATAGCCTTGACAACTTGTCAAGCTTGTTAAACTCGTCTTATATCGCCTAACGACTCTGCAGTAGACTGTCGGATGCAGAGTCTGGACGCAGAGTCGTCGCAACCGTTTCCGCCCGTCCGCGGGGTGGGGCGGCCGGTGAAGACGAGTCTTTCGGGGGCTCGAGCGTCGGCTCTAAGAAAGCCCACGCGGTAGGGGTAATATTCTATACTTTGGGGCGAACCTAGCGCTAGGAAGCCGTTGCTGAAGTCGAGGCGTGCGAACGGTGGGACAAGGAGAGGACATGGCCGGAACCAACGACGATTTGAACGGCATTACGGAACGCATCAAAGAGCGCTCACTGGTCGAAGCGCCCCCCGCCAGCGACCAAGACGGCGGCGCTTGGACGTTTATCCAAGAGGATTGGCAGCGCCTGAAAGGCCGCCTCCACGAAACCTGGCCGCTCCTGAGCGACAACGAGCTAGACGAAACCGAGGGCGACTACGACAGGTTCGTGGCCGCCGTGCAGGAACGCTACGGGTTGGAGGCCAAAGCGGCCGAGGAACAGGTCGACGCCTGGGCCGAGTCGTTGGGTCACCCGGAGGACGAAAACGCGTAGGCGCGCTCGAGTGCTGAACGAAAAACACAGAGAGCCGAGTTGCAACTCGGCTCTCTGTGGGTCTAAGCTTGCTGTGGGCCTAAGCTTGAAAAGAATCAGGTGTTGTCCCAGGCTTCTTTGATGGCGCGCTTCGTCAGCGTCTTGGCGAGTTGGCGGCGGTAGGGAGCGTCGGCGAAAGTGTCCTCCAGCGGGTCGACGCCGTCGGCTGCGTGACTGGCGGCGTCGGCGGCCAGGTCGGCGCTGTAGCTTTGGCCGCCCAGCGCCTTTTCGACGCTGCTGGCGCGGTACGCACCCTCGGACACACCGGTCAAGGCGACGCGGCAGGCGGCGATTTTGTCACCCTCTTTTTCCAACACCACCGCCGCCCCGCAGACCGCGTAGCCGCTGGCGGGATGGCGAAACTTCTGGTAGGACGAGCCGCCCTTCTGGACGGGCACGCGGATTTCGGTGAGGATTTCGCCCTCGCCCACCGCAGTCTCGAAAAAGCCGTGGAAAAACTCGTCCGCCGCCACGGTTCGCTCGCCTTCGGTTCCGCGAATCGTCATGGTGGCGTTCAGCGCCAAAATCGCCGCGGGCGGGTCGCCGGCAGGGTCGGCGTGAGCGATGGAGCCGCCCAGGGTGCCTAAGTTGCGCACCTGCATGTCGCCGACGTGCTCCAAAGTCTCGGCGAGCAGCGGGGCCTTGGAGCGCACCAGCTCGGAATCTATCAGGTCCTGGTACGTGGTGAGCGCGCCGATGGCGAGAGCTTCGCCCTCTTCACGGATATAACGCAGCTCACTCTTGAGGTTTTTCAGGTCGATGAGGTGCGCGGGCGTGGCGAGACGCAGCTTCATGGTGGGCAGCAGGCTGTGGCCGCCAGCCAAAACTTTGGCGTCGTAGCCGTGTTCTTGCATGAGCGAGAGCACTTCGTCCAGGGACGTAGGCGCGTGGTAAGTAAAGGCTTCGGGGTACATAGGTCTCCTAGTCCGCCGCCTGCGCGGGCGCGGCGTCCTGAATGGCTTGCCAGATGCGGGGCGGGCTCAGCGGCATGTCGAGGTGCTGGATGCCGAAGGGCTCAAGCGCGTCGTTGACCGCGTTCGCCATCGCCGCAGTGCTGGCGATGCAGCCCGCCTCGCCAATTCCCTTGACGCCCAGCGGGTTGTGCGGGCTCGGCGTGACGGTGTGGTCGATTTCGAACGAGGGGAAGTGCTCGGCGCGTGGCAGCGCGTACTCCATGTAGTTGGCGCTCAAGAGTTGCGCGTTGTCGTCGTAGAGCGCGTTTTCATAAAGCGCTTGCGCCACACCCTGCGCGATGCCGCCGTGAACCTGGCCCTGCACGATTAAAGGGTTGATTTGCGGGCCGCAGTCGTCCACGGCGATGTAGCGCAAGACCGTAACGTGGCCGGTGTCCGGCTGCACTTCGACCACGGCAATGTGCGTGCCGAACGGGTAGACGAAGTTCTGCGGGTCGTAAAACGCGGTCGCCTCGAGCCCCGGCTCCATGTCCGCCGGGTAGTTGTGGGCGAGGTAGGCTTGCAGCGCGATGTCGGTAAAACTCACCGACTGGTCGGGCGAGCCTTTGGGGTGAAAGCTGCCCCCTTCGAACTCCAGGTCGTCTTCTCGAGCCTCTAGTAAGTGCGCGGCAATCTTCTTCGCCTTGTCCTTGACCTTGCCGACCGCCTTGACGATGGCGCTCGCGCCGACGGGCGCGCTTCTCGAGCCGTAGGTGCCCCAGCCGAAGGGCATCTTGGCGGTGTCGCCGTGGACGATTTCCACGTCGTCCATCGACACGCCGAACTCGTCGGCGACGATTTGTGCAAAGGCCGTTTCGTGACCCTGCCCGTGGCTGTGCGAGCCGGTGAACACCTCGATTTTGCCGGTCGGCGCGACGCGCACCAGGCTGCTTTCCCACTGCCCGGCCTGCGCGCCCAGCGTGCCGACGAGGGCCGAGGGCGCTAAGCCGCAGGCCTCCAGGTACGTCGAAAAACCGATGCCGATGTAACGCCCCTGCTTGCGCAGTTCGGCCTGCTCGCGGCGCAGGTCTTTGTACCCCGCACGCTCCAACGCCTTGTCGAGCGCGGGGCCGTAGTTGCCGCTGTCGTAAACGAGGGCGACCGGCGTTTGATAGGGAAAGGCGTCGGGTTGAATAAAGTTTTTGCGGCGAAACTCCGCCGGGTCCATGTCCAACTCTTGCGCCATGCGGTTAACCATGCGCTCGAGCAAGTACGTCGCCTCGGGCCGGCCCGCGCCGCGGTAGGCGTCGACCGGGGTGGTGTTGGTAAAGACGCCCGTGACCTCGCAGTGAATGGCGGGCGTCCGGTACGGCCCCGCGAGGAGCGTGCCGTAAAGATAGGTCGGCACGGCGGGCGCGAACAGCGTCAGGTAAGCGCCTAAATTCGCCGCCGTTTTCACGCGCAGACCGATGATGTTGGCGTCCTCGTCGACGGCCATCTCCGCCTCGCTGGCGTGGTCGCGGCCGTGGCTGTCGGTGAGAAAACTCTCCGAGCGCTTCGCCGTCCACTTGACCGGGCGGCCGAGCTTTTTCGAGGCGTACAGAACGATGATTTCTTCGGGGTACTGAAAAATCTTCGAGCCGAAGCCGCCGCCCACGTCGGGGCTCACCACCCGCAGCTTGTGCTCGGGGATGCCCATGACGAAGGCCGCGATAATGAGCCGGTGGACGTGCGGGTTTTGACTCGTCGTGTAAAGCGTGTACTCGCCGGTGCCGGGGTTGAAGTCGGCAATGGAGGCGCGCGGCTCGATGGCGTTGGGGATGAGCCGGTTGTTGCGCAACGTCAGCTTGACCGTTTTGGCAGCCCTTGCAAAGTTCGCGTCGGTCGCTTCCTTGTCGCCGATGGCCCACTGAAACGTCACGTTGCCGGCGGCGGCGTCGTGAACTTGCGGTGCGCTGTCCTCCAGGGCTTTGCCCGGATGCGCGACGCCCGGCAGCGTCTCGTACTCGACCTCGACCAAGTCGGCGGCGTCCTCGGCGGCGTGCCGGTCTTCGGCGACGACCGCCGCGACGATTTCGCCCTGGTGCCGCGCCTTGTCGACCGTGATGGCGTAGTGGGGCGGCGTTTTGAGGCCGTCCAGGAGCCAACCCGCCGGAATCGAGCCGATGTTTGCGTCCAACATTTCTTGACCCACAATCACATCAATTACGCCGGGGTGGGCCTTGGCCTTATCTGTATTGACGGACTTGAGCGTCGCGTGTGCGTGGGGGCTGCGCACCATCGCCACGTGGACTTGCCGGGACAGGTTCATGTCGTCGACGTAGTTGCCGCGCCCGGTGATGAAGCGCGGGTCTTCCTTACGTTTGACGGGTTTGCCGAAAAAAGTCTCGTTTGGAGTTTCACCCATCACAGTCTCCTAATCCGCAGCGACCGCGGGGCGGTCCTGCATTTTTTCGGCGGCGTATTTCACGGCCTTGACGATGTTGTGGTAGCCCGTGCAGCGGCACAGGTTGCCGTCCAGGCCGTGGCGAATCTCTTCTTCGCTGGGACTGGGGTTGCGCTCCAAGAGCTGCACCGTCGCCATCAAAAAGCCGGGCGTGCAGTAGCCGCACTGCAAGCCGTGCTCCTCCCAAAACCCTTCCTGGATGGGGTGAAGCTCGCTGCCCTTGGCGAGACCTTCGACGGTCGTGACCTTCATGCCGTCGGCTTGCACGGCGAGCACGTTGCAGGCTTTCACCGCGTCGCCGTCCAGCAGCACCGTACACGCGCCGCAGGTCGTCGTTTCGCAGCCGACGTGCGTGCCGGTGAGGCCCAAATGTTCGCGGATAAAATGAACGAGGAGCGTCCGCGGCTCGACGTCGCGGCTGTAGCTTTGACCGTTGACTTCCACTGTGACTTCCATAAACACCGTCCTTACGCTGTGTGTTTCGTCTCGTAGGTTTGCGCCTGCTTGTCGACGCTGTCGAAAAACTGCCCCGCCATCTTTTTGGCGACGCCGCCGACGAGGCGCGCGCCGACGGCGGCCAAGCGCCCCGAAATCTGCGGCTCGCCCGCCCAGTGAATGACCGTTTGGTCGCCCCGGTCCTCTAACCGCAACCTCCCCACGGCCTTGATGCCGCCCGGACCGCCCTGGCCCTGGACGTTCAGGGTCATGGCTTCGGGCTCGTCTTTGTCGCTGATACGAACCCGGCCGTCGAAGGTGCCGCGCACCGGGCCGATGCCGATGTCGAGCGTGGCCTTGTAAGCGTCCTCGCCTTCTTTTTCCATACTTTTCGCGCCGGGCGTGGCCTGGGCGAGGACGTCCGGGTCTTGCAACATCTCCCAAACGACCCTGCGCGGGGCCGAAATCGTGTGCGAACCCTCGAGCTTCATCAAACGTCCCTTCCGAAACGAGGTATAACCGAGTCGTGACTGAGCGGTTTCTGTGGCTGAACTGTTTTTAGCGCTTCCCAGCCTAGCTTAACACCCGCGGAAGCGTCAAGCAGGGCGGGTCACTTTTGTTGCGGTTTGCCGCCCGCGCCGGGTTTGCCCTCGAGCCGGTTGTTGAAAATCCGCTGCGTCGGGTAGGCGAGGTCGATGTCGTCGTGTTTGGCGAACTCGCGCAGCACGTGTTCCCAAATCGCTTCCGAGGTGCCGCGCCGCCGCCGCGGTTGGCACAAAAACCGGATGGTGAGGAGTACGCCGCTGTCCTCGACGCTCAGGTAAACGATGGGGGTAAGTTTGGAAAAGACGATGTAGTAGCGCCGCGCCGCCATGCGCACCCGCCGCGCCGCCGAGTCGCTCAACATTTCTGCGTTTGTGTTAACAGCCTCGCTCAAAATCGCCTTGGCCTTTTCCCAGTCGCTCTCAAAAGTGACCATCACCGGCAGCTCGTGCCAGATGTAGTCGAAGCCCTGGCTGTAGTTGGCGAGCGGTTCGCGCAATACCCGGCCGTTCGGGACGTGGACGATGCGCCCGGTCGACTGGTCGGCGTGGACCCAATTGCCGATTTCCATCAGCGAAAAAGCGAACGGGCGCTGGTCGATGACGTCGCCCCGGTACGCGCCGATTTCGATGCGGTCGCCGACCTCGAACGGCCGCCGCGTGAGGATGAACACCCAGCCCGCCAGGCCCGTGACGAGGTCGCTCAAAGCAATCGCCAAACCCGCCGACACGAGTCCCAAAAACGTCGCCAGCGAGGTGAGGCCGAGCAGCCACACGCGCGCCACCACCACGAAGCCCAGGGCGACCGCCGTGTAATTTATGACCTTGCGCCAGCGGTAGCGCAGCCGCGGGCTTTCCAGCCGCCGGAACACGAGCCAAATCAGCAGCCGCTGCAGCAGCCACAAGGCCCCGATGGAAATAACCGACTCGAGCAGCTTCGTCAACAAACCCGCGTCTAAGTTGGTGAGCCTTTGCAGCTCGGTGAGGACGTCGGTCATGCGCGTTCAAGCATAACGCAGCACCCCCGACCTCGCGCGAAACCCCAGGTCGTTTGGACGGGCCATAGGCGCGCTCGAGTAAAGCTCGAGAAGTGCCGTTGTGTCCCCTCGAGCCCACTTACTCCGAGGGATTCAGAACGACTCGGCCCCGCTCCTCCGTCCGCTCGCGGCGCAGCTTGGCGTAGTTGATGCCCAACACGACCACGATCAGCGTGAACCCGGCGATTTCCGCCCAGTGGTGCGGCCAAAAAATCCCGACCGTCCCGACGGCGGCGAAGATGCGCGAAAACCAGTACATCCTGGTGAACATAAACCCTTCCAGCGCCGCCGCGAACGCGCCGAGCGCGGCAATTGCGGTGAGGACGTTCCAGGCAACGATTCCCACCGGCCCGCCGACGATGATTTCCGGGTTGTAAACCATGAACAGCGGGATGAGGTACAGCCCCTTGGCGAACTTCCAGGCCTGCACGCCGGTGCGCATCGGGTCGGCCCCGGCAATTCCCGCCCCGGCAAAGGCGGCGAGCGCGACCGGCGGCGTCACGTTCGAGTCCTGCGAGTACCAGAAAATCACCAGGTGCGCGATGATGAGGGGGATGCCGAAGGTGTCGTGCAGCGCGGGCGCGGCCAACACCGCCAGCACGATGTAGCTCGCCGTGACCGGTAAGCCCATCCCCAGAACGAGGCTGGCGACAATCAAAAAGAGGAGCGCCAGCAGCAGGTTGCCGCCCGACAAACTTATCATCAGCGACGAGAACTTCAAGCCCAAACCGGTCAAGCCCACCACGCCGACCACCACGCCCGCGACCGCGCAGGCGACGCTCACCGGGATGGCGTTTTTCGCGCCCGTCTCGAGCGCCGCCACCAGGTTCTTCAGACCCAGCAGCAGGTACGCGCCCCAACTCAAACTGTCGCTGTCGTCTTTAAGAAACACCCGCTGCACCAGCACTCGAGCCACCGACACGGCCAGCACCGCCAAAATGGCGATAAAGCCGACTCGAGCGGGTGAAATGTTCAGCACAAGGAAGTAAATCAAAATGCCCAGCGGAATCAGAAAGTGCCAACCCGCGCGGAACACCTCGCCGACTTTGGGCAGTTCGGCGCGCGGCACGCCCTTCATCCCCCGTTTCGCCGCGATGATGTCGACGAACAAATAAACGGTCGCAAAGTACAGGATGGCGGGCAAAACACTCAGCTTGACGATGTCCAGATAGGGCAGCCCCGTGTACTCCGCGATCAAAAACGCGCCCGCACCCATGATGGGCGGCATAATCTGCCCGCCGGTACTCGCCGCCGCCTCGACCCCGCCCGACTCTTCGGGCGTGTAGCCGAGCCGTTTCATCAGCGGGATGGTGAATGCCCCGCTCGTCACCACGTTGGCAATCGCGCTGCCCGAAATCGAGCCTAAACCCGCCGAGGCCAGCACCGCCGCTTTGGCCGGGCCGCCCCGTTGCCGCCCGGCGGCGGCGTAGGCCATGTCGATAAAAAACTGCCCGCCGCCGGTCATTTCCAAAAACGCGCCGAACAGCACGAAGATAAAGACAAACGTCGCCGCCACCCCGAGCGCGATGCCGTAAATCCCCTCTTGCCCCAAGTAAAGCTGCGCGACGATGCGGTCTATTTTGTAGCCCTTGTGCGCCAAAATGCCGGGCAGCACCCCGTTCAAAAACGGCAGTGCCCCGCGGCTGCCGATCATCGCGTAGGCGATAAAGGTGCCTGCGATAATCGTAATCGCCACGCCGACGACCCGGCGGCTGGCCTCTAGCAGCGTCACCACCGCGATGATGCCCGCCGTAATGTCCGTCTGCGTCCAGAACCCCGCCCGGTTGATGATGGCGTCCAGGTTGTAAATAAGGTAAAACCCCGAATAAGCCGCCCCCGCGATAAACGCGCCGTCGATAAGCCAGCCCAAGGGCCCACGCCGCTTTTTGAAAACCGGGTATAGCAAAAACGCCAGCACCAGGATGAACGCCAGGTGCGTGCCGCGCTGGTAAAACAGGTTCGGTTTGTAGATGCCCGCGGTGTAGAGCTGAAACAGCGACAGCGCCACGCCTAGAATCGTGACGGCGATGACGACGGGTCTAGCATACCTGGGGGTTTCAATCACTTTAGTCACCTCGGTCATGGGCTGCCTCAGTCGCCGACTATCTCGAGCTTTACGCGTTCGTGTTCGGCCACGGCGCTCAAAGAGTAGAGTTTGCCGCCGACGACCAAACGGTGGTTGACCGCCTTAGAGCCGACCCGCAACCAGTAAGCGTTGCCCGGGACGGGCTCGTTGATGCCCCGAATCCAGTAGCCGTGGTCGCCGTCGCTTGCCACGACGCCCCGGCCCGGAATGTGCCCGAGCCCGGCATCGAACGAAGGTGTGTGCGAGGCGGTCAAAATCATGCGTTCTCCGTCGTAAAAATAGTAGTCGTCGACTTTGATACCGGTGACCGAGTGGTTCCACTCGAGGACCCAAGCGTAAGGAGGTTTGAGCGCAATATCATAAAGAACCGTGCCGTCGTCTTTGCTCACGCGCAGGTGCGGTGCGGCCAAAGCCCCGCTCAGCGTTACGCCCAACACCACAAAGAGGAGCAAGCTCGCGAGCTTGCTCCTCGGTACTAGCAACGTCACTTGACGCCTAATTTCCCGTCATCAAGCGCTCGGGAATCGTCATGCCCTGCTCCTCGTAGTAGCGCAGCGCGCCGGGGTGCAGGGGAATTGGGGTGGACTCGAGGCTGAATTCGGGCGTGGTGTCTTTCGCCGACGGGTGAACCGCGATGACCTCGTCGATGTGGTCGTAAATCGTACTTATGAGGCTGTAGGCGAGTTCTTCGTCCATCTCGGCCCCGACCACGATGACGTTGGGCGTGCCCACGGTCATAACGTCCGCGTCCTGGCCGGGATAAAGCCCGCTTGGGATGGTGTAGCTCGCAAAGGTCGGGTCGGCGTCGATGCTCGCTTGCACCTCTTCCGGGGTCAGGGAAACGAGCACGATGTCACGGGTTGTGGCGAGGTCGAGGAGCGAACTGGTCGGCGGCCCGACGCTCAAGAACCCGGCGTCGAGCTGACCGTCGCGCAACGCGTCGGCGGTTTCGTTGAAGTTGAGGCGTTGGGCGTTCAGGTCGTCGTAGGTGACGCCGTTGGCGTTCAGAATGGTCTGCGCCGAGACCTCGGTGCCGCTGCCCGGCGCGCCGACCGACACGCGCTTGCCGACCAAGTCTTGCAGCGTGGTGATGCCCGAGTCTCTCAGGGCCACGATGTGAACCGCGTTCGGGTACGCCGAGCCGAGCGCGCGCAGGTTGGTGAGCGCGCCGGGCCGACCTTCTTGCCCGTCGAACGCGCCCGTCCCCGTGTAGGCCTGGTAAACGGTGTCGGCCAGGGCGAGCGCGATGTCCGAGTCGCCCCTCGAGATCAAACCTACGTTCTCGACCGAGGCCCCGGTGACTTCGGCGACCGCCGTGTAGCCGTCCATGTACTTGTTGACGAGTTCGGCGTAAGCGCCGCCGGTCGGGTAGTACACCCCGCCCGTGCCCCCGGTGGCGATGGACAACTCGCCCTGGGCGAACGCGCCCCCCACAAGCAACGCGAAAAGTAAAACCAAAAGTGTGCGTGTCAAACGCATCGTTACCTCCTTAGGTTGGTTTGCCCGACTATACCAGACCCGCGCGGCGTTTGGGTGCGACGCGGCTTAAGCTTCAGCTTCTCCTTAGAGGTAGCCGCGCCCTTGAAACTTTGCAGACGGCTGGTTGGGCTACAAGCGAAAACGGGGCCCGCCCCTTCGCAGGCACAGTGACGGTTCTCCTATAACTCGGGCCTTCTCCGTGCTACCTTGCTTGAGACCCTGCACAGGCTCGAGCGAGGTTTACGCTATGCTCTTAAAAACCGAACCCCCCCGAACCGAAAACGTCCCGGCCCCGCGCAAATACGACACGCCCACGCTGAACGAGCTGTTGCTGCGCATTTTCGGCGAGGAACACCGTGCCCTCATCCACACGACCCTTGCCGACCTCGACGCAGAGTATGCAGCGGTCACCCCAGTCGGAGCCGCCGAGGTCGAGCTTGCGCCGCTGCCGACTGCGACCGGGCCTGGACGGGCCGCCGACCCTTTCGAAGCGATAGGCGCGGAGTTGCGCCGTGAAGAACGGTTCGACGACTTCGGGGCGTTCGAGCGCTGAGCGGCAAAAAAACACGGCCCCTAAGTTTCTGCCGGAGCAAGCCCCCTACCTTCGCAAGCTTTACCTCGCCATTCGAGATACACTGTCGAACATGACACTGTCGAACATGACACTGTCGAACATGACACTGTCGAACATGACACTGTCGAACATGACACTGTCGAACATGACCGGCCGGACGCGCCGCCTTCGCAGCTTCCGGAGACGACGTGTTTAAAGTTGGCGAGGAGGATGTTTTGATCGAGCCTGCAACGTTTCGGGCGGCCCTGGGCCGCTTCGCCAGCGGCGTCACCGTCGTCACGACGCTTTTAGGCGGCGAGGTTTACGGCATGACGGCGAGCGCCTTTGTGTCGGTGTCGCTGGAGCCGCCGCTCGTCTTGGTGTCGGTCGACCGGCGCGCACACATGCACGGCTACCTGCAGCGGGCGAAACGGTACGGCGTCAGCGTCTTAGCAGCCGAGCAGGCCGTTCACTCGAACCACTTCGCCGGGTGGGAACAGCCGGACTTTGTGCCGGAGTTCGAGTGGTTGGACGGCGTGCCGGTGCTGGCGGGGGCCATCAGCACGCTCGCAGTGAGCGTCATCGCGGTTCACGAGGCGGGCGACCACAGCCTGTTCGTCGGTGAGGTGACCGAGCTGAGCTATATCGAGGGCGCGCCGCTCCTTTACTTCGTCGGCAAGTACGGCGCGCTCAAGCCTGCGGAGTAGGTTTACTCAGTAACCTCGAACAAAAACCCGGGGCGCTTGAACTCGTCCAAGCCGACGTCTGCGTAAACCGCCTGCGGGATGCCGACGTCGCCGACGAAGACGCGGCCCGCCTGCGAGCCCGGTTTCACGCCCTGTTTGGGCAGGGCCAAAGCCAAAGTCATGGTCGCCGCCACCACGTCGCCGGGCACGCTGCCGTCGTCGGCCATCATCCCGGTCGGCGCGTCGAGCGAGATGACGCAGCAGCCCTCGCCCATCGAGTTGAGCACCGTAATCACGTCGAGGGTGCGGCCTCGCGGCGGCCCTTCCAAGTGCGTGCCGATAGCCGCGTCGACGACGCAGGCGAACTTCATTTTGGGCAAGCCGCTGCGCACTCGGACGTTGGGAAAGTGCTTTAAGAACTCGAGCTGCTCCTTGGGCGTGCCCGAATAGTTCTCGGCCTCGTGCGTCGGCACCACCCAGACCTGGCGGCCGATGCCGGCCAAGAGCCGCGCCGCCGCCAAACCGCCGCTGCCGTTGTTGCCGCGCCCGGCGACGACCAAAACGGGGCCGTCGGGGGCGTACTTGCTCGCCATTTCGGCCAGGTTGCGGCCCGCGTGCTCGACCACCAAACGGCTGTCGAGGCCGTACTTGCCGGTCGCCAACATGACGAGCTGCTGCATCTGCGCAGCGCTGATTTTAGGAACATCGGCCCAAGAAACGGTGGGGAGGGTCATAGCTTGCCTTTCACTTAACGAACAGCTTCCGTCGCCTGCGCGCCTTCGGCGTCCAGAGCAGCGGTTGAGTAAACGTTTTGTACGTCGTCTAGGTCTTCCAAAGCCTCGATAAAGCGCAGCACCTGGTTTTCTTCGGCCGTCGACAAACTCGTTTCGGTTTGAGCTACTTTAGTGAGTTGGCTCAGTTCAGGTTCTAGGCCTCGAGCCTGCAACGCGTCGATGACCGAATAGAGTTGAGTTCCTTCGGTGTACACCGTCAGCGCGTCGTCTTCCAAAACAAGGTCTTCGGCACCGACTTCGATGGCCGCTTCTTGCGCCGAATAGCTCGTGTCGGCGAGCACGACGATGCCCTTGGTCTCGAACTGCCAAGCGGTGCTGCCCGACATGTTGCCCCCGTGTTTGCTGAACACGTAGCGCACCTCGGCGGCGGTGCGGTTGCGGTTGTCGGTCAGGGCTTCCACCAAGACCGCCACGCCCGCCGGGCCGTAGCCTTCGTACACGACGCTTTCGAAATCGCTGCCTTCGGCCCCCCCGAGCGCGCGCTCGACCGCCCGGTCGATGTTGTCGACCGGCACGTTGTCGCTTTTGGCTGCCAGCAGCGCGTTTTTCAAGGGCAGGTTGTGCGCGGGGTCGCCGCCGCCCCCTTCGCGCACGGCGCTTTGGATGGCGCGTACGTGTTTGCTGATGGTTTTGCCGCGTTGGTTGTCGTTGACAGCTTTTTTGCGTTTGATTTGTGACCACTTGTTGTGCCCGGCCAAGACTGAAGCCCTCCCTCTAGCTACCTTAAAACCTGCTGTGAGCCATTTTACCGTATATGTGCGCGGGCTATCGCATGAGAAGGACAGGCACACGTGCCTGTCCCGGTTTTGGAAGTTGAAGCGAGCCCTGCAGCGGGCCCTAAGCGTGCGTTACTGGATGTAGAACTGCGTCTCGGCGATGTCCCTGACGTCGTAGTCGCTCACCTCGGTGACGATGCTCTGGGTCCAGCGGCCCTCGCCCGAGGTGCCCCGATAAACGACGCGCCCGCTCGTGGGGCGGGGCGTGAACGAGGCGCGCACGCGCTGCAAACCGCGCGGCGGCAGCAGCGAGAAGACGCTGCCGTCGTCGGGGCCGGAAACGATGTTCGTCTGTCCACCCCGCACGTAAACGTTGCGCGCGAAGGTGTAGACCCGGCCGTCCGGGTCGAGGGCGGTCAGGGCTAGGTAACCGTCCTGGGTGGTCAGCACCCGAAACGAAACGTTCTCGCCGACGAAGTAGCCAGAGCCCGCGCCCCGCGTGGGTTCGAACACCTGGATGACGTCACTGACCTCGATGCCGAAACGCACCGTCCCGCGCGCCCGCACCGACCCCGGCGACACGTAGACGGCGCAGCTCGTCAGCAACAGAACCAGCCCCAAACCCAACCCAAGCACCCTCTTCATCTTTCACCCCTTTTCATGGTTACACACGTACAGATTAGCAGGCTGTTGTCCCTAGAACGCTCGAGCAGGTTCACGCACCTTTAAGCAATGGCACAAAAAATTCACGAGTAGGACTGTTGTGAAATTAATTACTTAATGATGGATTCTGGTTCGTGTTGAAAAAACATCACAGTCGGACTGCCGAGAGGGCGTCATAGGACCGAGAAAGTGAAGCCGGGGAGTCGCAGCGGACGCTGGCGATGACCCGCGTCGTGGCAGCAACGCGGTATACTGCCTCTCTGATGCTGACCAACCGCCGTGCCACCTTTGACTACGAGATTTTGGAAACCTTCGAGGCGGGCATCGTCCTGACCGGCAGCGAGGTCAAGTCGTTGCGGCAGGGCGGCGCGTCGCTGGCGGGGGCGTACGCGCGCGTGAGTGGGGGCGAGGTGTGGCTCGAGGGCTTCACCGTCCCGCCGTACTTCGATGCCAGCTACAACAACCACGAACCCCTGCGCCGCCGCAAGCTGCTCCTCAACAAGCGCGAAGTCGCCGAAATCGCGCGCGGGCTCGAGCGGCGCGGCCTGACCCTCGTCCCGCTCAAACTCTACTTTAAGGCGGGCTGGGTCAAGGTGAGCGTGGGTCTGGCGCGCGGCAAAAAGCTGCACGACAAACGCGAAACGCAAGCCAAGCGCGACGCGCAGCGGCAGATGGACCGCGCGCTCAAACGGTGACGGTGCCGCGCTTAGGGCGACTGGCCCTGGCTCTTTTTTGCCTCCAGGGTCTGCTCGCGGTGGCGCAGACCCTCGTCGTCAACGGGCGGCCGGTGGCGGGTTTGGCGCTTCTCAAAGGCAGTTCTTACGCCCCCGCCGACGCCTTTGGAGCTGCGCTGGGTGCCGAGACATTCTACGACGCGGCCCTTCAAACCGCGACCTTCAGTCTGGCGGGCCGGCTCGTGAGCGTCACGCTCGGTGACGGTCCGGGCGCGGTCGGCCGGGACGGCGTGGCTTTTGCCGACGAGGGGGGCGTGCTCGAGGATGGCCTCTTCTACGTGCCGGTCAAACCGGTCGTGGCCGCCCTGGGCGGCACGGTGACCTGGCTACCGAGTCAACAAACCGTCATGGCGGTGTTGCCGCGCGCCGAGCTGCGCGGCGTCCGGGTGGACGCGAGCGCTTCCGACTACGAGCGCCTGGTGCTGGACTTCGACGGCCTGAGCCCGTTTGACACTTATTTCAACCGCGCCTTGGGCACGCTGCAGCTGCGTTTCGAGCGGGCGGACCTGGGCACTTCGCAAACCTTTTCCGGGCGCTATTTCACCGACGGAGTCGCCACGCCGAACGCGGGTTACTTAGACGTTCGGGTCACGCTGCAGCCCGGTTACCGCTTCGAGAGTTACACCAGCCCGCGGTCGGGCGGGTTTACGGTGGTGGTCGACCTGCTGCCCGAGGCCGTAGCGGCTGTGACGGCGGTGAACCCGGCTCGACCGCTCGTCGTCATCGACCCGGGTCATGGCGGTGCGGACGCGGGCCTGCTTTTGGGGAGTGCCGCCGAAAAGGACCTGACGCTGCGCTTCGCGCTGGCGCTCGAGGCCGCACTCGCAAGCGCCGACGTGAACGTCCGGCTCACCCGCCGCGACGACCTAACGGTGTCGCCCGGCTCGCGTTCCCAGGCGGGGGTCGGCGCAAGAATGTTCGTGTCTCTTCACGCCGCCAATTTGCCGGCGGGCCAGTTCAACCTCTACTACTTGGGTGACGGCGACCTCGCCGCGGCGTCGGCGGGGCCGTTGCGCGACAACGCCGCGGCGGCCCTGGACACCCCCGACACCGACGCGGTGCGGCGGCGCATCCTGCTCGACTTCGTACCCGACCTGGCGCTGGGCGAGCGCTACGCGCGGAGCCTCAGCACCGTCAGCGCCGAACCCGACGCTGAACTCGGTGGCGCAACGCAGGCCGCGCTCGTCGCGCCGGCCCCGCTCGCCGTTTTGTACGGTGCGGCGGGCCGGGGCGTGCTGCTCGAGCTGAGTCCCGACGACCTCGCGGACGAAACACTCGCCGCCCGGTTCGCCGCCGCCCTTTTAAACGCCCTGTCTTCAGATGCCGACTAAGCACCGCTTTTGGAGCGTGCTTCTGAGCGCGCCCGTGTTGCTGGGCACCCTTGTCCTGCTCGCCGGACTCGTGACGGCCGTGCGCACCCTGCCGACGGCCCGCCCCCCGCTCGTCCAGCTCGAGCCCGGCCCGGACACGCCGCCCGTCCGCACCGAAGTGGAACTCACCCTGTTCACCCCCGGACCAGGAGAGCGACCAGTGGAACACCCTGTGTTCGTCCAGCTCGCACTGCCCGAAGACGCAACTCGCCGCTTCGAGACGATCACGGCCGAGTTGCGCGCGCAGACGCTGCCTACCTTGTGGCCTGCACCGTTGCCCGCGCCGACCGCATTCAGCGTCGCCACCGCCAACGGCGCGCAAACGGTCGCCGTGCTCGACTTTACAATTGACGACGCGGTCGTCCTGGACGTCGAGACCGAACGCCTGCTGCTGCAGTCCATCGAGGCGACGCTGCTAAGAAACGGGGCCGACCGGGTGCAAGTGTTGGTCAACCATCAAGAAGCGGAGAGCTTTTTGGGGCACGTCGCGCTTGTGCCGGTGCTCGAGAACTGAGGTTCGACCTTGAACGAGCTTGAAATCATGAAAGCCCTCGTTGCCTACACGCGCTTGAGGGCTCTGGAGAACAGAACTTTCACCGGGGCGTTCATCGTCAAAAACGGTGAAATCATCTACAAAACCGTCACCTCTGTAGAACCCGACAAAAACCCCTTGGCTCACGCTGAGCTTAAGGCGGTTCAGGCTTCTGTCCTCGCTTACGGTCCCGACTTGAACGAGTGCCACCTCTACACCACCCAACAACCCTGCCCCATGTGCGCCTCGGCGGTGGTCTGGAGCGGGATAGAGAAAGTGGTTTACGGGGTGCCGTCCGAGCATCAGTGGAAAACGTTCGACCACATCCATAAATTTTTCGCCGACCTCGGGGTTGAGTGCGTGGGGCCTGTGCTGGAGGACGAATGCCGGGAGATAGACGCTTACCTTGTCGCGCACGGTCTTTAAGACTCCCGAGTAACAGTGCTGCGACCTTTGAGCCTCAGCACTTTTTTACCAACACTTTTTCTCCGTACATGAAAATTTAGGGGTACATCCGCGTCAACATCCGCGGAAAGGGAATCACCTCGCGGAGGTGAGTCACGCCCGTGATCCAGGCCAGCGTGCGCTCCAAACCCAGCCCGAAACCCGAGTGCGGCACGCTGCCGTGCTTGCGCAGGTCCAAATACCAGCCAAACGCCGCTTCGGGCAAACCGTGCTCATTAATCCGCTGTTTCAACAAATCATAGTCGTGGATGCGCTGCGAACCGCCGATAAGTTCGCCGTAGCCTTCCGGCCCAATGAGGTCGTCGCACTTGACGCGGGTCGGGTCGTCGTCATAGGGCTGCATATAAAACGCTTTGGTCTGCGTCGGCCAGGCTTCGACGAAGACCGGCCTATCAAAGGCGTCGCCGAGGGCGGTCTCGTGCGGCGCGCCGAAGTCTTCGCCCCAAGAGAGCGGCAGCCCTTTGCTTTTTAAAAACTCTAAAGCCGCGTCGTACGTCAAACGCGGAAAGTTACCCTGCGCGGTCATTTCCAACTTGCCCGTGTCGCGCTCCAGGATGTCCAGCTCGAGCTTTTTCTCTTCCAGCACGCGGCCGACCAAGTAGGCCAGAAAGTCCTCTTGCAACTTCATGTTGCCCTCGTGCTCCAAGTAGGCGACCTCGGGCTCGATCATCCAGAACTCGAGCAAGTGCCGGCGCGTTTTGGACTTCTCCGCGCGAAAGGTCGGCCCGAAGGTGTAGACCTTGCCGAAGGCCAGCGCGCCCGCCTCGGCGTAGAGTTGTCCGGACTGCGACAGGTAGGCTTTCTCCTCGCCGAACAGGTCTATCTCGAACAGGTTGGTAGTACCTTCGACCGCCGTCGGCATAAAAAAGGGCGCGTCGAAACGTAAAAACCCGCGCTCATGGAAAAAGTCGTGGACGCCCCTAACCAGTTCATCGCGCACCCGCAAAATCGCCCAGGGCGCGCGGTGGCGCAAGTAGAGGTGGCGGTTCTCCATCAGAAAGTCGACGCCGTGCTCTTTGGGTGTAAGGGGATAGTCTTGGGACAGGCCGACAGTCTCCAAACCCGTCACGCCGAGTTCGACGCCGCTCGGCGCGCGCCTGTCCTCGCGGACCTCGCCCGTCACGACCACGCTGGCCTCCTGGGACAAACTTTTGGCCGTTGCGAACACGGTCTCGTCGACTTCGTTTTTCACGACCACGCCCTGCACGAAGCCGGTGCCGTCCCGAAGCTGTAAAAAGGCGATTTTGCCGCTGCTGCGCGAGTTCGTCAGCCAGGCGTTCAGCGTGACGGTTTCGCCTTTGTGTCGGGGTAAGTCTTCGATATAAGTCTGAGGCATGGGGAGAAGTCTAACAAACCAGACGGCGGGCAAAGGTGGAGAAGTTGAGCAGGGGAGAGCAAGAGGTTGTAACCCCTTGTTCACTTGCCATTTTCAACTTGGTCCCCGGTCCTTTTCTAGTCCTCGAGCGCCTGCGTCAGTGCACTCTCGATGATCCCGACGACGCCGCAGGCGTCGACCTTGCCCGCGACCGTGCTGTAGCGCGCCTTGAGGTCTTCGGCCGCGTCGCCCATCACCACCGGAAAACCGACCTCGTCGAGCATCGGCACGTCGCCGGAACTGTCGCCGATGCCGACGACGTCGCGCAGGTCGACCTTCAGGGTGTCGGCCAAAACGCGCGTCGCCGTGCCTTTGGACACGTCCTTTTGGGTGACGCTGACGAACACGACGTTCCGCAGCGCGGGCGAGGTCGCCACGCTGACTTGCACGCCTTGCAAACTGCTCAGCTCGAGGCGCGCTTCGTCGTCGGGCTTGACCACCCACTGCGCCCGGACGACGGGCTCGTTCTCGGCCACGTCGCTCAGGTCGCGGACGATGGGAGTCACCCCTATCATCTTGGCGTGCGCTTCGCTCAGCGGCGTTTTGCGCTCGACGAACAGCGTGGTCGGGCTGTACAGCTCCAAGGTGAGCCCGAGGCCGCGCGCGCGTTCGACAAGACCAAGCGCACTCGCCTCGGGCAGGGCGAACACCTTGAGCGCCTCGCCCGAGGCGTAAGCGATTTGTGCCCCGCTCTGAAAAACGTGCGGCGTGTTCGGCCCGAGCCGTTTGGCGACCTTTTGCGCCACGCCCGCACAAGGGCGGCCGGTGCAGACCGCGAACTTCATGCCCGCGCCCTGCGCCTTGTCGACCGCCTTCCACACGCAGTCGTCCACGTGGCCTTTGGAGCCGATGACGGTGCCGTCTAAGTCGAGGATGACCAGCGGTATCACGCCTCGACCTCGGCATTAGCGGACTCGCTCTCGGCGACCTCGGTTCCAGCAACCTCGAGCCCCAACTCGCCGAGTTGCGCCGCCTCCAGCGGGCCGGGGGCGTGGGTCAGCGGGTCGGCGCCGCGCTGGTTTTTGGGGAACGCGATGACGTCGCGGATGCTTCTAGCGCCCGCCAAGAGCATGACTAAGCGGTCCAAACCCCAGGCGACGCCGCCGTGGGGCGGCGCGCCGTAGCGAAGGGCGTCCAGGAAAAAGCCGAAGCGCCGCTGCGCCTCCGCTTCGGTAAAGCCGAGCGCTTTGAACATGCGGCGCTGCACGTCCAAGCGGTGGATGCGCAGGCTGCCGCCGCCGATTTCGTGGCCGTTCAAGACCAGGTCGTAAGCGTAGGCCTTGACGCTGCCGGGGTCGGTCTCGAGGCGTTCTAAGTCCGCCTCGACCGGTTGCGTAAAGGGGTGGTGCATGTAGGTAAAGCCGCCCAACTCGTCCGCGTAGAGCAGCGGAAAGTCCACGACCCACAAAAAGGCCAACGCGCTCTCGTTCGCCAGGCCCAAGTCCCGGCCGAGCTTGAGCCGCACCGCGCCCAGGGCTTCACACGAGGAACGCCACGCGTCCGCGACGAGGAAAAGCAGGTCGCCGTCGGCTAACATCTCCAAAAGCTCAGCCCGTTCGGCGTCGCTCAAAAACTTGGCAACCGGCCCGCTGAGGTCGTCCTTGCTGCGCCGCAACCAGGCGAGCGCCTTGGCCCCGTGCGTTTTGGCGTGGGCCTCGAGGGCGTCCACCCCCTTACGGGAAAGGTTCGCGGCCAGCTCGGCGGGCACGCGCAAGGCCTTGACCGCGCCGCCCGCGGCGAGGGCGCTCGAGAAGCCCCGGAATTCGGTGGTCTCAAACGTCGCCGAGAAGTCGCTCAACTCCAGGGCGAAGCGCACGTCGGGCTTGTCCGAGCCGTAGCGGTTCAGGGCGTCCTCAAAAGACAGGCGCGGAAAAGGAACGCTGACCTCGCGCCCCAACGCTTCTTGCACCACGTACTGCATCAGGCCTTCGTTGAGCGTCAACACGTCGTCCTGACTGACGAACGACATCTCTAAGTCGAGCTGGGTAAAGTCGGGCTGGCGGTCGGCGCGCAAATCTTCGTCGCGAAAGCAGCGCGCAATCTGAAAGTAGCGGTCGAACCCGGCCATCATCAGCAGCTGCTTGAACAGCTGCGGCGACTGCGGCAGCGCGTAAAAGCTGCCCGGCGTAGTCCGAGAGGGCACCACGAAGTCGCGCGCGCCCTCGGGCGTGGACAGGGTCAAGAGCGGCGTCTCGACCTGCACGAAACCGGCCGCGTCCAGGTAGTCCCATATAGCTTTCGAAACGAGGTGGCGCAGCAGCAGCGGCGCGGCCGCCTCGGGTCGGCGCAGGTCCAGGTAGCGGTGTTTGAGGCGCAGCTCCTCGCTGACCTCGCCCGCGTCCACGCTGCCGTCGACCAAAAAGGGTGGCGTTTCGGCCTCGGACAAGACGGTCAAGCGCTCGGCGACGACCTCGACGTCGCCGGTCTCACGTTTGCCGCTGCGCTGCGTTTCGGGCCGGAGCCTGACCGTCCCGGACAGCTCCAGCACGTATTCGCTGCGCACTTTTTCGGCCGCGGCAAACGCGCCGCCGTCCGGCTCGACGACGACCTGAACCAGGCCGCCCCGGTCGCGCAGGTCGATAAAGACGAGCCCGCCCAGGTCGCGGCGGCGGTTGACCCAGCCTTGCAGCACGACCGTCTCGCCCGCGTGTTCGGCGCGCAGGTCGCCCGCGTAGTGTGTGCGTTTCATGGTTCACCTTGTCTTTCACCTTTTGGCACGGTCAGTTTTGGACGGGGCCTGCAGCCGCTGTGGCCGCAGGCTCGTGTGCGGGTTGAGCTTCACCGAAAGAGAGTTTAGCCGGCTTCACGACCGCTGAGTGTAGCACTGCCCGGTTCCCGAGAGGACCGGGTCAAAAAAGGACCACGTTACAAGAGCGAGTCCAAAAAAAGGCGGCTGCACCGGTGCAGCCGCCTTTTGACTCTACGAAACCTCTAAGGCAGGTTGGCCGGCAAGCCGTTGCTGCGCACGCCGTCGACCATCACGAAGATAAACCCCGAGCCCGCGCCGTCGGGGATGCCGACCTCGATGCGTGACGGGCTCCAAGAGAGCGCCTTGACTTTGACCCCGCCCCTGCCCGACACGTCGGCCCCTAAGAGCACGTAGCTGTTTTCCGAGCGCCCCAACAAGCCGTCGCCGAAGTAGCGCCCCTGCAACACGACCGGCGCGTCACGTGTTTGGGGTGCCGTTACCGAGTACAGGGTCGGTAAGACCTGGTTTTCGATGCTGACCGTGGGCGCGCAGGCCGCCAACACCAGCAGCAACCCCCCCAGCCCGAGCTTGACAAGCTTCACATGAGCCTCCTGCTGGTATGGTAAGCCCGGCACGTGAACAGCGTCGGTGCAAAGTTTCATAGTGGCGGCTGCGGCTCAGCCGGAGGCCGCGCTGCTCACCGGGCGAGCCTCGGTCAGTTTTTTAGCTTCGGCGTATGCCTGCGGCACCACCAGCAGCGCCCCGCCCGGCACCACCCGGGCGCTGAACGGCGTCTCGCCCACCGCCTCGCCGTCCAGCTCGAGCTTTAAGGGCGGGTCCGCCTCGACGCGCACCTCGCGGCCGGAAAAATACTGGAGGTCGCGGTAGTTCTCGAACCGCTTTGTGGCGAGCCGAAACACGAGTTTCAAGATGCCGCCTAAACTGTTCGGCGAGGCGACCGCCAAGTTGAGCTTGCCGTCGTGCGGGTTCATGTCCTTGCCCAGGGCGAAACCCGTGCCCAAGATCTCGCCGACGTTGACCAGCATCACCGTGTGCGCCCGGAACCGGTGGCGCTCGCCGTCCAGCTCGAGGGTGATGTTCGAGCGTTTGAGGTTGTAGAGGTTTTTGACGCCGGTGACCACGTAGGCAAAAAAACCCAAACGGTTTTTGATCTCCCGCGAGGCGTCTTCTATCAGCGACGCGTCCCAGCCCGCCCCGGCGACGAGCGAAAAGTACAGGTCCTTTTCGGGCAAATAGCCCACGTCGAGCGGGACCGCCACCCCGTGCAGGGCGACCTCGAGCGCTTCTTCCACGTCGACGGGAATACCCAGGGCCCGGGCCAGCAAGTTGGCGGTGCCGCCGGGCAACTGCGCCAGGGGAATGTCGCGCTCGTTGTTGATGAGCCCGGTCATCGTCTCCATCACCGTGCCGTCGCCGCCGTAGACGAGGACGAGGTCGGTGTCCGCGCCCTCCGCCCAGGCTTTGGCGTCGCCTGCGCCTTCGGTTTCCCGCACTTCGAAGCTGACGCCCGCGGCCCCTAAATAGGCTTCAACCCGGCTTCGCAACTCGTCGTGGTCTTTTTGACCCGACACCGGGTTCATGATGACAAGCGCGCGCTTGTTCGACATTCTCGTCGATTCGGTCGTCTTTGCCGCCCTTGTCTCATTCTTCTCGGCTGCTTTCATCCTCTTGGTCCAACCCTCTCCGGCAATCTGGCCTGTAGCGTTCAGTGTAACCCTTTCTCTCACTCAAGTTGTGCTTTTGTCGGCAGAGCCAGAAGGCTGGGGACTGGAGCCTACCAAAGGCAGAACAAACCAGGCATTCTGTGTTCTACCTTTGGTAGGCTCAACGCTCGGTACCTTCAGCCGTCGCCTTCGGGCAACCACAACTCGAGCGCCTGGGGCAACAGCGTCACGGTGACGGTCGCAGGCGTTCTCGCCGCGCCGCCGCGCACCTCCGCGTCGGTGTGGAGCGGCTCGCCGCGCCAGGTGAGGACGACTTCTTGCGCCAACAAGCGCCGCACGTTGGGCAGGTCTTCGAGCTTGTCTTGCAACAGCTTCGTCACGTAGTCGAACAGGGTCACGTGCTCGGGCTCGAGCACCAGCACCACGTCGAAGCGGCCGTCGGTCGGGTCAGCCTCGGGCGCCAAGGTGAGGCGCGGCCCGGTTTCTTTGGTGTTGAGCACTTCGATGGCGACGTAGGTCTCTGAGAAGTCGCGGCCGTCCACGACGACCGTCCAGGGGCGCGCTCGGTAGGCCAACAAGACGTCGCCTACCGCTTCGGCGGCGCGCACCACACTTTTGCCCTGGTCCGGGCGGTAGTCCTCGAGCAGGTCGGCCCACAGGCCGACGCCGAACGCTTCCAAAAAATACGTCTCGCCCCAGGGACCCGTCACCTTGCCCACGTCGTACCGGCAGCGCCGCGCACTCTTAAGGCCGCGCACGAGGTCCAAAGGCTTGCCCGCCACCCCCAGCGTGCGCGCCACGTTGTTCGAAGTCCCCGCCGGAATGACGGCGAGGGCGACGCCGCTGTCCAGCAAGCGCGTCGCCACCGCGCGCACCGTGCCGTCACCCCCGACCACGACGACCAGTTCGCCGGGGTCTCGCAGGGCCAGGTCCAAGTCGGCCTCGCCTTCGGTGTAAGGATAAACGGCGTGAAAGCCCTCGTCGTAAAGCGCTTTCAAGAGGTCGTGGGCGGACACCCCGCCGGCCCCGCCCGAGTTCGGGTTGTAAATCAGGGTCGCTGTTCTCTTTGTCATGGGGTCGCGGTCATGGGGTCGCGGCCGGTGGTGCCGGGGCGGTCGGGTCGAGGGTCATACGGGTTTCTCCTTCAAAATGCAAAATGTAAGCCGGCACAGGGCCGGGGCGGCGTAGCTCGTCGGGTTTGTCCCCCCTCGAGCACTCTAGCCTACGGGGCTTGCCAAAGTGAGGGGTCAGCACCGCACGGTGAGCCGCCGGTGCTGTAAACTGGGCCGAATGACACGCTTGCGCCAACGCCTCGCCTCTTTTTCGCTGCGGCGTTTTTCGCTGCGGCGTTTTCTGCCGCTCCCGCCGTCGGCGCTGGGCCGGCGCTGGGCCGTTGCGGGGGTCGGCGCGCTGCTGGCGTTGCTCGCGGGTCTCGTTTACCTGACCCGACCCGCACCGGCGACCGACCTGTCTCGCACGGCGACCGTCGAAGCTCAGGTGTACTTGCAAGACGCCGAAGTCGTGGCGCGCCTGGCGGTGCTCAAGACGGGGTTGGCCGACCGGCGCGACCCGGACGAGCTTCAACCGCTCTACACCGCGGCCACCGACCTGCTGCGGGCGGGTCACGCGGCGCTGCCCCCGAACAGTTCGTTGCCGAGTTGGGCGGACCTCGAGCCGCTCGTCACACGCTTGGGCGTGCAGCTCGCCGACGGCGACAGCGCGGCCGTCGCCACGCTGGACACCCTGCTGACCGCCCTCGCCACGCCCTGAGCGCACGGCACCAACGGCACGGCACCGCCGGCCGCGCTAAGGCCCCGACGGGCGCTTGTACCAGGCGCTGTCGACGTAGTAGCTCGTGTAAAGCACCTTCAAAAAAGCCGCCACGGGTACGGCCAGCAGCGCGCCGACGAACCCGAACAGCGCCGCGCCCAGCAAAATCGCGACGATGACCGTCACCGGGTCGAGCGCGATGAGTTTGGAGAACACCAGCGGCGTCAGCAGGTGGCCGTCGATTTGGTTGACCGCCACGAGGACGACCAGGGCGGCGACGACGGTGCCGCTCCCTTGTGTGAGCGCCAACAGCACGGTCGGCACGGCCGTCAGGATGGGGCCCAGAAACGGTATCAGGTTGAATAGTCCGGCCAAAACGCCGAGGGCCAAAGCCAGCGGGACGCCCACCACGCTCAAGCCCAGAAAGGTCATCACGCCCACGCACAGGGCGATGAGAATTTGTCCCCGCACGTAGCTGCCCACCGACGTCCCGGCCGTCGTGACCAGGTTTTCGACCAAGGGCCGGTGTCGGTGCGGAAAAGCGCGCAGAAAGCTGCGCGTGTAAACGGGAAAGTTGTACAGCAAGTACAGCGTGAGGACGAACACGATGCCGACCTGCGCGCCGCCGCCCGCGACCCTGAGCAGCGTCTCGGTCGGCCCCGCGCCGCCGCCCGCCGCCGTGAGTTGAGGCAGCAGCCGGGTGGTGAGGTAAAGGCTGAACCTTTGTAAGTTTGTATAGACCTGTTGAAAAACCTCACCGAAGCGGGGGTCGAACTGCCGTGCCAGCAGGTAGGGCAAGTCCTGAACGGTGGCGATGATGCCCGGCAGCTTCAACACGAAGGTGGAGAGTTGCGCGGACACCTGAATGCCGAGCAGCCACAGCAAAACCCCGATGCCGACGAGCGCCACGACGACGGCCACGACGCCGACGGCCCGGTGAAACCTTTTGGACACCAGGGTGGCGAACGGGTTGAGGAGGTAAGCGAGCAGGTAAGCCACCAAACAGCTCACCCACACCTCGCGCGTTTTGTCAAAAAGAAAGTAAAGCGCAACGCCGGCCGCGACGATGAACAGAAATCGCAAATAAGCGTTGTCCCACAGCTTGCCGAACATGCTCAACCGGCCCTCACGGCCCGAAGGGGCCGCGCACAACGGCGTCGACGGTCGGGAGCGGCGTCAAGAACTGGTCGTTGAGCGTGCCGACGAGGTAGAGCGTGTACAAAGCGCCGGGGACCAGTCGCGTGTCTCGTACCGTCGCCAACACGAAGTCCGTACCTGCGAGCCGCACCTCGAGCGTCTGCCGTCCGGCCGCCAAGCCGAGGTAAGGCGAAGCGTCGGGAAAGCTTAAATCGCTCAGCACGGGCGCTCGCACGTCGTCGGTACCCGCGCCGTCGGCCCCCGTGTCGTTGCGGCTGACGACGTCTACGGCGTTGACGCCGGGTGCGGCGTGAACCACGCGCAAGAAGACCCGGCCCGCGGGGGGAATCGTCAAAGCGTCCTCGTAGAGTTGCAGCTGCGTGCGGTGCCACACCGGCGCTCCGGTCGCTTGCGCCGCAGGGGCGACGGTGGCCGGGGTGCCCGTGGCCGGAGTGTCCGTGGCCGGTGCGCCGCCGTCACTGCGTTGCAGGTCGATGGGCAGCGTCGTCGTTTCGCCGGGGTTGATGCGGAGTTGCAACGTCGCCGTTTGAAAGCCGTCCCGCGCAGCGGTCACGGTGTAGCGTCCGGGCTCGAGCCGGTCCAAGGTCTGTGACTGCCTCAAGTCGACGGCGAACGAGCGCGGGCCGGTGACGCGCACCGCGGTGCCCGGCTCGACCTCGACGCTGAGACTGCCGCCGCGGGTCTGCGCGGCCGGGGGGTCGAAAAAGCCGGGCATACCGAGCGTGTAGTAGCCGCCCGCCGCCAGGTCGACCGAGATGACGAAAGGCTCGAGCGGCGCGACGCGGGGGAGTGGCGTCGCCGGGCTCGGCGCGTCGCCGCTGCCGGCTGCCGGGTCTGCCGGCGCTTGCTCGGGGGTCGCCGGGTCCGTCGCCGCGTCCGCCGCAGCCGCGGCGCGGTGAGGAAAAACCTGTATCTCGTGGCGACCCGCCGCGACGAACAAGTAGCCGCTGACGCTTTCAAAGCCTACGTCTTTGAGCAGCAACTGTCCGTCGACGAGCACGTCGACCAAGGGCGCGTCGGGGGAGAGGTGGGCCAAGCGCAACGCGGCCAGCGCAGGTTCTTGAGCCGCCCCGTAGCTGTTCGGCCCGCTGTTCAATACCAGGAAGCCGAGCACCGTCAGGAGTGCCCGCGTCGGTATCCGACCCGTCGGCACAGGTTCACTCCGCCTTGAAGGTGATGACGTCCTCGTCGGCCGCGGCATTTGCGCTACTTGCGGCACCGCCTGCCGCCGGCTCGAGTGTGGGTTCGACAAAGCGCAACAGCAGCGTTTTGGTGTCGCCGTCGCTGCGCCACTTCAACACGCTGTGCTCGAGCTTGTGCAGCAGGTCGTCGACCCGGCTGCCCCACTCGCTCAGGGCACCGTCGACGACGATTGCCAGGCCGCCCTGCGCCATGTGTTCAGCCAGGGCGTCGGCGGTCAGGGCGGTGCAGTCGTTCAAGGTCAACACCGTCGGAGTGTCCGGGTTCGGCTCAGGCAACATCTCGACTCCTTTTGTCAACTTATCAACTAAGTCGTTGGGTAGCATAACTACCGAGTATAGAGGGTAGCCGAAACGCGGCCAAGTGTATTCGTACTTTAGATGGAGCACCCGTGTGTGACCTGCTCAGGTCGACTTCCCCCTCAACTCGCTTTTGAGTAAGGAGTCATGAGTTGGGAAAGCGTTTAGCGACAGTGGCAGAAAATTTCTCTATATTCCTTAGCTTGCTGCAGAGCTTTTAGTGTTAAGTTTAATAACGCAACAAAAAAAGCACGAGTAAAACCAAAGTGAAATAAATTACTAAACCATCCGCCGAGCTTCTTACGGTAAACTTTCGTGTGCGACTCACCTCCTTGACGTTACAAGGTTTTAAAAGCTTCGGCGACCGTAGCGCCTTGGCCTTCGCGCCCGGGGTGACGGCCGTCGTCGGGCCGAACGGGTCGGGCAAGTCCAACCTTATCGAGGCGTTGCGCTGGGCGACGGGCGGCGGCCGGGCGGCCGACTACCGGGCGGGGGAGAAGACCGACCTCATTTTTCACGGAGCGAGCGGCAAGCGGAGCGTCAGCTACGCCGAGGTCGCCCTGGCTTTGCAAGACGGGCCGCGCAGCCACCACGTCGTTCGCAACCTGTTTCGGGACGGTTCCAGCAAGCTCAAGCTCAACGGGCGCGCGGCCAGGTTTTTGGACGTCGAAGAGGTTTTGGGCGGCAGCGGTTTGGGGCGCGGCAGTCTGGCCGTCATCGGTCAGGGCGAGGTCGGGCAGGTGTTGATGGCGAGTCCGGACAAGCTGCTCGAGTACGTCGCCGAGGCCGCGGGGGTCGCCAAACTGAGCAGTCGGCGCGACCTCAGCCTCGGCCGCCTAGAGACTGCGCAGGGTCACTTGCTGCGCTTGGCCGACCGCGAAGACGGGTTGGCCGCCGAAGTCGCCGGGCTCGCGGTCGAGGCGCAGCAGGCGGCCGACCACGCCCGGCTCAACGCCGAGGCGTTGCGGTTGCGCTACACGCTGGCCGCGCTGCGCGCCGCGCACCTTGAAGAAGAGACGGGCAGTCTGGCCGTTCAACAGGCCCAGCTGGAAGCGGCCCTGGCGGAAGGCCGGCGCGCTCTCTCCGACCTGCAAACCGCCTGGAGCACGGTGAGGGCGCGCGTGGCGGACACAGAAACGGTTTATCGCGAAGTCCTCACCGCGGCCGAGGCGCAGCGCGGCGACCTGCGTGTGGCCGGCGAACGGATGGCCGGCTTGCGGCAACGCTCAAAGGACCTGCTGCGCGAGCAAGGTTTGCTCGCCGAAGAGCGCGCGCGACTCGCGGCCGTAACGGTGCCCGTCGCCCCCGACCTCGACCCGGTGAGCTTGCACGGTGCGGCCGACGCCGCCGCCGCCTTGGTCACCGCGCGGACGGGCGACCTCACGGCGGCCGAAACGGCCCTCCGCGAGCTGCAGCAGCGCGTTCGCACGTGGCAGCTCGAGCAAAACCGCGAAGACCAGGCCGCAGCGAGCTTTGCCGCGCGTCAGAGCCAACTGCGCGCGCAGCGCGCCGGGCTCCGGGAGCGCTTGGCCGCCCTGCCGGACGGTGCTGCCGACCCCGCCGCCCTTCGCGACGAGGTTCGCGACCTCGCCGAGCGTCACGAGGCGGCCAAGGCACGCCTCGGCGCGCTCACCACCAGGCTTACCGCCCTGCACCGCGGGCACGCCTCGGCCGCGGCCGAGGCCGAGGCGCTGGCTCGAGCGGCGGAACGCGCCCGGCAGGTGTTTGCCGCGCGGCGCGGTTTCGCGCAAGGCCCGAAGCACGCGCTGCTCTCCGGCATCCCGGGCGTCCACGGGGCGGTCGCCGACCTCGTGCAGGTCGGTGAGCCGTACCGGAGCGCGCTCGCGAGCGCGCTCGGGCGGCGGGTCGAGTACGTGGTGGTGGACACGGCCGACACCGCGCAGAAGGTTCTGGGCCACGTCAGAAAACAAGGAGGCTGGGTTACGGTTCTGCCGCTGGATTTGGTGATGGGCAAGCCGGGCACGTTGCCGCCGGGCCTCGCCGACGCGCCCGGGGTGCTCGGCCTCGCCGTCGACAAAGTCGTCGTGGAAGACGTTTTCAAACCGGTCGTCTGGCAACTGCTGGGCACGACGACCCTCGTCGAGACGCTGCAAGCGGGCGTCGCCGTGGCGCGAGCGCGGCCCGTCCGGCCGCGACTCGTCAGCTTAGCGGGTGACGTCGTCGAGAGCTACGGGGCGCTGTCGGGGGGACAGAGCCGCACCGCGGACTCGGTCTTGGGAGCTGCCGCCGACGTCGAGGCGGCCGAGGCGGCGGCGCAGGGAGCGCAGGCCGTAGCAGACGAGCGGCTGGCCGCTTTACAGGCGCAACAGACGACGGCGCGCGCAGCGCAGGCCGAACTGGCGGCGCTGGAAACCTCACTCACGGACGCTCGAGCCCGACTCGGCGCGCTCGAGGAAGCCCAAACCGTCGCCAGGTCGCTCCGTGAGCAACTGACGGAGCAGCTGGCCGGGGTCGCCAAGGCGTTGACGGCGCTGGAGCCGCCCGTCCGGCTGCTCGACCGCGCCGGTCTGACCGCTGCCGAGGCGGACGAGGCCGAGCTGGTGGCCAGGGTGCAAACCCTGCGCGACGCCGCGGTCGCCGCGGCGGAGGGGCTCCGCGAAGCGCGCGACGCCGTCGCGGTCGCTGAGACGGCGCAGCAGCGCTACGAGGAGCAGCGGCGACGTTTCGAGGAAACGCAGCGGCAGCTCGCCCGCCTGAACGAACGCGACCGGCAGTCAACCGACCTGCACACCGCCGTCGAGCGTGACCTTGAAGCGGCGCGCGCCGCGTTGCAGGCTGCAGAGGCCGCCCAACCCCGCGACTTAGAAGCCAAAAAGCTCGCCTGGCACACGGCAAAAGCCGAGAGCGCTCGGCTCGAGGCGGCGCTGTCGCCGCTGAGCGAAACTCAGGCCGGTCACGCCGAGGCCTTGGAGCGCGTCAAGCTCACGCTGGCGCGGCGCGAGGCCGCCGCCGAACTGGCTCAAGAAGACTTGGCCGGCTTTCCGGCGGGCATCGACAAGGTAGAGGGCGGCGCTCGAGCGTGCCGCGACCGGCTGGCCGAGGTCGAAGCGGCCCTGGCGGCGCTCGGCCCGGTCAACCACCGCGCCGCCCAGGACCTGGAGCACAAAAGGACGAGCCTCAGCGAGTTGCGCGCGCAACTCGCTGAGGCTCGGCAGGCCGTCGCAGAGTTGACGGCCGTCCTGGCGACCCTCGACGCCGAAACGAGTGTGCGCTTGGGGAGCGCGACCGAAGCGTTGCGCTGGAACTTCAAACGCTACGTCGCCGAACTTTTTGGTACCGAAGCCGAAGCGGATATTCACACGCTGTCGGAGGACGGCCGCCCGGTCGGTTTGAGCGTGGCGCTGCAACCCCCCGGCAAACAAACCACCGCGCTCAACCTCCTTTCGGTCGGCGAACGCACGATGGGTGCACTGGCCTTTTTGTTCTCGCTTATGCAGGGCGACCCGGCGCAACGGTTGCCCCTGGCCGTCTTGGACGAGGTCGACGCGCCCCTCGACGAAGCCAACATCCGCCGTTTTTGCACTTTTGTCCAGCACCTCGCCAAACAAGGCACGCAGTTCGTCCTCATCACCCACCAGAAGGCGACGTTTGAGATTGCTGACGTGCTGTGGGGCGTGACTTCTGACAAGGGAGTGAGCCGGTTGTTCAGTATTCGGCGGGAAGAGACCGAACCTATGACCTTCTGAAGCAACAAAAAATACACAAGCAAGCCTATTGTGAATTATTACACTTGCTTTAAAACCAACACACCTGCTCGGTAGCTGAAGTAAGGGCTATCACGAAGTTGTTAAGCCGCATACGAAGTAGTCCCAAACGTTGAGGTTCGTCTGGCACTGCTCTTAGGGTCGCCTCAAAGCTTCCGCTCCCTTGCGACGACCAGGATTGATGAAAGCCGACTGTAGCGGTTGCCCTAGCGGCCGCAGCCTCTAACTAAGCTTCGGTGTCAAACGTCGAAGAGGTCGCGCTCCAGCACCTAAGTGACCTAAACTTTCAAACAACGAGCGAGCCCTATAACTCAAACGGGGAAGAGCCGTCTACCAATCGTCAATGTCCTCACCTATCTCGTCGGTACTGAGTTTGGCGTAGCGGCGGGTGGTCTGGATACTCGAGTGTCGCAAGTGCGCCGCCACCCGCCCAAGGTCGCGCACCTGCCGGTAATAGCGGGTGCCGGCGTAGTGCCGCAAACCGTGCACCGCCGAGGCCGCGTAGTCGTCGCTCATGCCTTGCAACTGACAGAACTCCTCGAACTTGAGGCGAGCGTGATTGGTCGTCCAGGGAAGGACGTAGTCTTTCACTCGCCGATTCTTATAGCGCAGGTCGTCGCTACAGACCTGGCGGTAGTTTTTAAGAATCTCGAGCGTGCGAGCGGTCAGCCGCACCGCCTTTCTCGTGCCGCCCTTGCCGTGGACCGTCATGCGCCGACGCGGCCAGTCGACGTGTTGCCAGCACAGTGCAGTCATCTCGCCGATGCGCAGCCCCGCGTGCGCCCCCAAAATGACCATGACGGCGATAGCTCCGGCACCGTCACGCTCGGCGGCGTCGAGCAACGCTTCTACGGCCTCGTCGCTCCAGGGGGGCGTTTTGTCCTGCACTTCTTCTTTGTCGGGCGGCGCGTGGACGTCGGTGAAGGGTTTGGCGGTCGTGGCTCCGGCCCACTCGAGTGCGTCGTACAGCAACCTGGCCGCCGCCAACTTTACGCCGATGGTGCTCGAGCTGAGCGGTTTGCTGTCTTGGTAATCCTGTTCGAAGCGCTGCCGGCCTTTGCGAAGCGGCACCCGGCGGCGCATGAGTTGGTTGCGGTAGGTCGTCCCGGCGTCGCCGCTCGGGTGGAGCAGGTTTTCGTGGCTGAACGCTTCCAACACGTCCTGAACGCCGCGCCGGTACAGCCGCACCGTGCCCTGAGAAACGTTCACGCCCGACTTGGAGCGTTTGTAGAGGTACGCTTCACAAAGCCCGAGAATATCTTCCTCGTCGCGTTCGTTCACCGCCTTAAGGATGCGGATGCGCCGCTTCTCGAGCCCGAGCTTGGCCCAGTCCTCGTAGATGTCTAAGGGCTCTAAGCCGGTGTAGCGCTCGAGGTCAGCCATGAGGTTCCAATTTCTGATACATATATAGAGGTCTCATCAGAACTATTCTAAGCTCTTTTAAATCGGTGAAAAGAAACATTTTCACTTTTCTTTGTCGAAATGAGCGTTAGGGTATGGGTCGTGCGACCTTTGAAACTCACCTGGTGGGGTCACTTCCAACCTCTACTCCAGCGGAGTTTGCGCTTCGTGGTAAACAGCCTCGCTCCGCACGACGCGCCCCTGAACGTCGAGCAGGTCGTACGAGAGCGTAAGATAAGCTGTGACATGGGCCTTTTTCCGGCCGAGCCACCTCGCCTCCGTCACCACCTCGGCGCTGCTCAGGTGCAGCGAGTGGCCCAGGACAAAGGTTTGCTCACGACTCAGGAGCTGGGCCAGGGCGTCTTCGTCGCGCAGGGCGTCGAGCCTTGGAAAGCGCCCACCGTCGGAGCGCAAGTCTCGAAAAACACTTTTCGCTAAGCTGAGAAAACCGTTCAAACGTTTGGCAAGCGGGTGCTCGTCGTCCAGCGCCCGTTGCAACTCGAGCCGCTCCAGGTCCGTTTCGAGTGCGTTGACCTGTTGCTGAAGTCGGTGTTCAGAAGCGGGCGGCCGGGCACGGGAGGTGTCGTACACCGTGTAGGCAGCGCTGGCGACGTTGTCTTTGAAAGCGTCTATCAGTTCACGGCGGACGAGTTCCGGCTCGAAGGTCGACCGGTACACGCTGTACTGCTTTTCACGCTGCAGCGCCGCCAAGACTACAGGTGCAAGCTGCAAAGCGACGTTGCCGAGTTGATTCAAAGCGGGACCTACGGCGTTCGCCGACAGCGTGGCGGCCGACGGCGCACCGTCTGAGCCGAGTTCAATCAACCGGGACCAAAGGTGCTCGAGGTCTTGGCGCACTGTTTGCACGGCACTCACCGCTCGACCGTAGACGACGAGGTCTTGCGCCGTGTGCTCGTCCAAAAAGACGAGGCTGACCTCCTCCGGTCTGAGTCGACGACTCACTACAGCGCTGCGAACGCGGTCGGCCACTTGGCGCGTGAGTTCGTTGAGACCTTTTTGAAGGGCCAGTTCCGCTTGAGGAAGGTAGGCTTCTGGGAAGTCGCCAACGTCACCGAAACCGTCCTCGAGCTTTTTCAGCGTATTTACTAGGGCTTCTGCACGCTGCAAAGAGGTCTGGCTGACTTGAGCCTCTTCCTGATCCGTTGCCATCTATTTCAGCTCCTCTCAGCAAGCGGTCTCATAGCGCCTGCCTTAGTTTGAGTAAAGTCCACATGCCTCCGCAACGCTCTCCCCCGCCACCCGTTCCGTGAGGTTGACAACAGCGTTGGTGAAACTTTACCAACTCGGACTGCAGGTTTCCAACAAGATTGAAAACTGCAACTTCTATAACTATGAAGTAAGTTAATAAATTCACAATAGTCATGGTTGTGAAATTTTTGTTTCCTAAGACTTTGTCTCAAACTTTTACCGACCTGAGCCCCTGGCAATTCAAGGTACAATCACCCTATGGCTGAACCTGCTTTGAAATTCGCCCACCTGCACCAGCACACCGCTTACAGCCTCTTAGACGGGGCCGCCCGCATCAAAGACCTGATGAAGTGGGTTAAGGAGGTGTCGCCCGACCAGCCTGTGCTCGCCATGACCGACCACGGCAACATGCACGGCGCGGTCGAGTTTTACAAGGCAGCCGAGACGCAAGGGGTCAAACCCATCCTCGGCTTCGAGGCTTACGTGACGGCGGGTTCACGCTTTGAAAAGCGGCGCGGCAGCAGCAAGCTCGACGGCGGTTACTTTCACCTGACGCTGCTGGCGAAAAGTTTCAAGGGTTATCAAAACCTCTGCAGGCTGAATTCGCGTGGCTGGTTGGAAGGTTTTTACGGCAAGCCGCGGGTCGACCACGAACTGCTCGAGGAATACTCCGAAGGGGTCATCGCGCTCTCTGGCTGTCTGGGTGCGCAAGTCCCGCGCACCCTGCTCGACGTGTCCCCGGAGGCGGGCGAGGAAATCCTGCAAAAGTACCTGGACATTTACGGCGACAACTTCTTTATCGAACTTCAGGACCACGGCATCGAGGACCAGCCGCGGCTGAACAAGATGCTCAAAATCCTGGCCGACAAGTACGGCCTCGGCCTGGTCGCCACCAACGACGGGCACTACGTGCGCAAAGAGGACGCTCGAGCCCACGAAGCCCTCCTCGCCATCCAAACGAAAACCGTTTTGTCCGACCCAGGGCGCTTCAAGTTTCCTTGCGACGAGTTCTACGTCAAAACGCCCGACGAGATGGCCGCGGTCATCCCTGAGAGCGACTATCCGGGCGCGCTCGGCAACAGCATGACCATTGCCGACATGTGCGACGTGGTGCTGCCGGTCGGGGACAAGCGGGTTTACCAGATGCCCGAGCTGCCCATTCCCAAGGGCCGCACGCTGGCCGAGCAACTCCGCATCCAGTCTTACCAGGGCTTGCTCGAGCGGTACGGGGAAATTGACGAAGCGCTGTACCGCCGTTACTTGGGCATGGCGACGGTTGAGAAGCCGGAGACTTTTGAGGGCGTGCTCGAGCACCTGGCCCGCGGCGGCGAAACTTGCCAAGCCCAGGCGCGGTCGGCGGGCGAGAAGTACGTGACCTACCCGCACCTGGAAAAGCTCAAAGCGTCGGGCGAGTTCAGCGAACGGGCGCTTATCATTCTCGAGCGGCTCGAGTACGAACTCGGACTGATCATCACGATGGGTTTCCCAGACTATCTCTTGATCGTCGCGGACTTTATCAACTGGGCCAAGGACAACGGCATCGCGGTCGGGCCGGGGCGCGGCTCGGGGGCGGGCTCGATCGTCTGTTACGCGCTCAAGATCACCAACATCGAACCCCTGCAGTACGACCTGCTGTTCGAACGCTTTTTGAACCCCGACCGGATTTCGATGCCCGACATCGACGTGGACTTCTCCGACACGCGCCGGGGCGAGGTCATCGACTACGTGCGCGAGAAGTACGGCGAAGACCGCGTCGCGCAGATTGCCACCTTCGGGACGATGGCCTCGAAAGCCGCCATCAAAGACGCCGCGCGGGTGTTGGAAGCCCCTTACGCCGACGCCGATAGGGTCTCGAAACTCATCCCGGTCGTGTTCGGCCGCTCGACCCCGATCGCCCGGGCGATGGACGAAGTGCCCGAAATCAAACAGTATTACGACCGCGGCGCGAGTGAATTCATGGACGTGGCGCTGGCGCTGGAAGGCCTGACCCGGCACGCCTCGGTCCACGCGGCAGGAGTGATCATCTCGCGCGAGCCGGTGCAGGAACTCGCGCCCGTGTTCCGCAGCGGCGACGGCCCCATCGTCTGCCAGTACGACATGACTTCGGTCGAAGAGTTGGGCTTTATCAAGATGGACTTTTTGGGCCTGCGCACCTTGTCCTTTATCGAGGCGGCGGTGAAAATCGTTAAGGAGTCGCGCGGTATCAACCTGGACCCCGACGCCTTTCCCATCGACGACCCCAAGACGATGGACCTGCTCAGTCGCGGCGAGGCGGCGGGGGTGTTTCAGTTCGAATCGCCGGGGATGGTGGACACCTTAAAGAAGCTCAAGCCGCGGCGCATTCAGGACCTCATCGCCGTGTCCGCGCTGTACCGGCCGGGGCCGATGGAAAACATCCCGACTTATATTCGGCGTCACCACGGCTCGAGCGAGGACCTTTATGCGGACTTCCCGGCGTCGCGTGAATACCTAGAAGCTATCCTCGAGGAAACCTACGGCATCCCCGTTTACCAGGAACAAATCATGAAAATCGCCCAGGCGGTGGCGGGCTACAGTCTGGGCGAGGCCGACATCCTGCGCCGAGCGATGGGCAAGAAAAAAGTCGCGGAGATGGAAAAGCAGCGCCTCATCTTCTTGGACGGGGCCAAGGCGAAAAACATTCCCAAAGACGAGGCGAGCCGCATTTTCGACCTGCTGGAAAAGTTCGCCAACTACGGCTTCAACAAAAGCCACAGCGCAGCCTACGGGGTGTTGTCCTACCAGACGGCTTACTTAAAGGCGCACTACCCGGTCGAGTTCGCGGCGGCGCTGCTGACCGTCGAACGCGCCAACTCGGACAAGGTGGCGCAGTACGCCGCCGACGCCCGCCAGCTCGGTGTCGACGTACTGCCGCCCGACATCAACGAGTCAAAGAGCGACTTCACGCCGGTCGGCGGGGTGATTCGCTTCGGGCTGTACGGCATCAAAAACGTGGGTGACGGCGCGGTCGAGCACATCCTGGCCGAGCGGGCGCGGGGCGGCAAGTTCAAGGACCTGTGGGACTTTTGCAAGCGCGTCGACAGCAGCATGGTCAACAAGCGCGCCTTAGAGCACCTCGTCAAGGCCGGCGCGTTCGACGCGCTCGGCGAGCGCCACACCCTGCTGCACAACGTCGAGGCGGCACAAAAGTGGGGCGCGGCCCAGCGCAACCAAGCCGCGCTGGGCCAGATGAGCCTGTTCGGTGCCGAGGAAACGCGGCCTCCCTCTCTGGGTCGCGCCGCGAAACTGAGCGACCTGGAACTCCTGCGCCTAGAAAAGGAAGCGCTGGGCCTCTACATCAGCTCTCACCCGATGCAGAGCTACCCGGGTTTGGTCGAGGCGGCGAGCTGTCCAGTGGGCCAGGTCGAGGCGTGGTTCCGGGAGCAGCCGCGCGAGACGATATACCGGGGCCGGGTGAAGGTAGCGCTCGCCGGTATTTTACAAAACGTCGTCAAAAAGCCGACCAAAAAAGGCACTATGATGGCCCGCTTCGACCTGGCCGACGAGAGCGGCAGCCGCGAAATCGTCGCCTTCAGCCGCACCTACGACGACATCGCCGACCTGCTCGCCAACGACGCGCCGGTGGTGCTCATCACCGAGTTGTCCGAGGACGGCGACTCGGTGCGGCTCGTCGCCGACCGGCTCATCCGCTGGGACCACAAAGCCAACCTGCCCGAGGTCGTGGTGTTGCAGTTCGGCCTCGAGACCCTGACGAGTGACCACCTCAGCGAACTGCGCTCGTTTTTGGACGAGTATTCCGGCATCACCCCGGTGCGCCTGCGCTTTACCAGCCCGGAGGGCTTGGTCACCTACGACACCGACGGCATCCGCGTCGACAAGGCGCAGCTAGAAACCCTCAGAGACGTGTGCCCGTGGCTGAAAACGGCCGTCACCTTAGACACCGACAAACTGCTGAACGTCCGGCAAGACTACAGCTACAGCGCCTCTCCCCCACCGCCGAGCACCGAAGTACCTTTTTGACGGGGGGCGGCCTCGAGCGCTAACTGTTAAAGCCAGCCCCGTCTCTGGGACAGCCCAAACCCACGTTCGAACGCCGGCAGGCTGCCTCGTACCGTCTCGTTTCATGCCGAGAGCAAGTAAGTTATTTAATTCACAATACCGCTGCACGTGAAATTTTTGTTTCTTTGTTTAAGCTTGCTTTCTATACTGGAGTGCAGCACGAAAGGATGACCCCGTCCAAAGGTCTGAACTTCGGAGGGGGTCCAACCTGCTTCACCACTGTGTGACCTGTATTTTGCCTAACTTTTACGGCTCGACGGTCGCCCCGAACCGCGCCAGGAGCGTCTGCACGACCTCGGCCATAAAGCTGTCGGCCAGCCGGAGGTCGGCGCTGCTCCCGGCCGTACTCGAGTAGGTTAGCGAGGCGGCGCCCGCCCCGGCGGGCCGCACCACGACCGAGAGCAGCGTCCGGTCGGTCTGCACCCCGGCCGTCGAAAAGCCGACGCTGAGCGAACCGTTGCGGAAACCCAGGCCGACCCGCTGTCCCAGCGTGCCGACACCCGTCACCCGGCTGCGGCCCAGGCGCACGGCGGTGATGAGCCCGGTGTCGCGGTCGGCTTCCTCGAGGGCAAAACCGACACTGGTGGAGAAGGTCGAGACCCGGCTCGAGGCCACGGTTTGCAAAGTAGCGTCGAACAGGGTGTCGTAGTCGACGTTGAAGACGTAGGGTTGGGGCGGCAACCCCTGCACGGCCGGGGCGCAAGCGCCCAATGCCAGGACCAAACCGAACAACACGAACAAACGCAACACGCTGACCTCCTCCGCCGTTTCCGGCGCATAACGCCTAGGTCGGACCATCATAGCAAAAAGGCAGGTTGGGATGAGTTGACGGACTCGAGACACTTCGTCTGAAGCGACCTCGTTCGAGCTGACCCTGCGGGGGCCGGAGCGCTCGAGCCCGTCGCGTGGGCGTCGGCGCGGGGGTCACTCACCCGAAACCTGGACGAAACCCGACTTGCCGAAGACCCGTGCAGACGGCTGTACTGTGCACGCCGCAAGCTAACCGCCCCTTGGCGTAAACTTAGCAAGGAAGGAGTCACATGAACGAGCGAGAAACCGCGGTGCTGGCGGGCGGCTGTTTCTGGGGTCTGGAGGACCTGGTCCGCAAGCAGCCGGGGGTTGTAGACACCGAGGTAGGCTACACGGGCGGCCACAACGACCACCCCACGTACCAGCACCATCCGGGTCACGCCGAAGCGCTGCAAATCACCTACGACCCGGCAAAAACAAGCTACAAACGCATCCTGGACTTTTTCTTCCAGGTTCACGACCCGACCACCCTCAACCGCCAGGGCAACGACCGCGGGACGTCTTACCGCTCCGCCGTCTTTTACAAAAACGACCATGAGAAGCAGACGGCCGAGGAGATGATTCACGTCGTCAACCGCTCGGGGCGCTGGCCCCGGCCCGTCGTGACGACGCTCGAGCCGCTGACCCGGTTTTGGCCCGCCGAGGACTATCACCAGGATTACCTGGTAAAAAACGTCGGGGGGTACACCTGTCACAGGCTTTACTTCGACAGCTATCTGTGAGGCTCGGGGCAACGCTGCGGAGAAGCTCGTCAGCGTAGAAATCAGCGTAGAAAAGGGTTGCCGAGGTCAGCGCGGGTTTGAACAGAGGGGGTTTGTCCCGCAGCCGACGTGCGGGCATGAGACCTCGACCTTTTCTCGGCGGTGGGCGCGCACCGTAAACCAGTGCAGCTTCCCGGAAACCCTCAGCCGTTTGCAAAGGTAGGACTAGCCGGTTTATAAATGCTGCCCCAGGGCCGCTCGTCCGTGAAGTGCTGAGACTTCTGGTTTGATGCAGCAGCGAAGGGTTCCCATGAGAGTCCAAATTCTTTTCCACAACCTGACCATCCAAGTCGAGGCCGAGGGCGAGTTAGAGACGCTCAAAGAAGCGCAGCGCTGGCTCGACGTGCCCAAGGTCTGCCCGGTCTGCGGTTTGCCCACCGAGCTTCGCTACCGCACCGTCACCGCCAAGACGGGCGAGCGCGAGGGCGAAGACTTCGAATACGTCGACGTGCAGTGTACGGGCCGCCCCAAACGCCACCGCTCCACCCTGGGGCAGTACAAGCCCAAAAACGGCGGCGGCTTCTACTACCGCGAAAACTTAGACAAGTTTCCTTGGGACGAGTACGACCTGGAGACCAAGGCGAGCCGCCCGGTGAATCATCAAGAGACCGCGGCAGCCGAGCCGGAGCCCGCGCCCGAGCCCACACCCGAGCCCGCGCCGAAACCCACCCGCGCCGACCTGTTGCAGGTTTACGCGGCGCTCCAGGACCGGGACAAAGCGTACGGGTCGGCGTTCCTGAGCTTTCTGGCCGCTGACGCCGAGCCGCGCTATTCACCCGAGCTGGCGCGCGAGGTCGCGCGGCACCTGGAGGTGCTGGACGGCCCCGGTCTGCTCGAGCCCCGCAACCTCAGGCGCATCCTCGAAAAAGTGGGGGGCTGGGAGGCGGGAGCGTTCACGCTCGACCCGGGGGCGCTGCGCAGCTGGGAAGCGCGCTTCGCCGAGCTGGGTCATCCGGGCGTCTAAACTCGGACACGTGGGAACTAGAGCTTCGGGGGTGGGAGGCTGAGCGCTCCGGAGCGAGCCGAGAATCGTTGGTTGGAAGCGTTTCAATGCAGGCTTCGAGCAGCGTCGTTTAGCCCTTCACGCCCCCGGCGGTGAGGCCGCCGACGAGGTACTTCTCGAACCAAAAAAACAGCACCATGATGGGCAGCGTGACGATGACCGCGCCCGCCATGAGGTACTGGCGCGGCACTTCTTGTGAATTGAGCCCGACCATGCCGCGCGACAGCGTAAAAATAGCCGGCGTGTCTAAAAACATGAAGGCGAACAAAAACTCGTTCCAGGCTATCATGAACACGTACAGCCCGACCGAAGCGAGCGCGGGCAAGCTCAGCGGCAGGGTGATGCGCCAGATGACCCCGAGGCGCGTGGCGCCGTCGATGAGCCCGGCTTCCTCCAAGTCTTTGGGCAGCGTTTGAAAATAGCTGCGCAGCATGTAGAGCGCGACCGGCAGGGTCGTGGCCGGATAGACGATGAGCAGTCCCGGCAGCGTGTCGCGCAGGCCGAGCTGGGTGAAAATCGAGTAGAGCGGAATGACGAGGACGATGGCCGGGAACATGTAGATGAGCAAAATCGAGCGCGACAGCAGCTTGCGGCCGGGGAAGCTGAGCCGAGTGACCGCGTAAGCGCCGAGGACCGACAAGACAAGCGTGACGACGACGGTCACGACGGCGACGAAGGTGCTGTTGCCGATAAAGCGCCAAAAGTTAAAAGTGACGAGCACCTCGCGGTAGCCGACGAACAGGTTTGACAAGCTTTGGGACAGGTCGATGCCCAAAAACGTCGGGTTTTGCAGCAGTTCGGCGCGCGGCTTGAAGCTCGAGGCCACCATGAAATAAAAGGGCAAGACGACGATGCTCAAAAAAAAGGTGAAGCCGGCCGCGCGCACGACGCGCAGCAGCAGCTTTTCCAGGTCGCCCCGCCCGACCGCGCCCAGCTTCAGGCCGCGCAAGCCGTAGCGGGTCAGCTGGGCGCTGCTGGCAAAGGCGAGGAGCGCGCCCAGCACGCCCCAAAACGGTTGAAGGTCCGTCATGCCGAGGGGCCGCCCGGCGGAAATGAGGAGCCACAGCAAACCGACGAGCAGCCCCAGCCCCAAAGCGGGTAAGAGTTTGGTGTGGGTCTCGCTACGCACCGTTCCGATGGCGAGGCCTAAAGCGGCCCCCGCCAAGAGCGCCCGGCCGAGCGGCAGCGTCGTCTCGAGCCCGCCCAACACGGTCGCCAGCACCGTCCACAGGGTGAGCGCCAACACCGCGGCGAGTGCGCCCACGACGGCCGCGACGAGCAGCCCGGCGGGTGAGCGCAAGCTCGACTTTTTCGTCCTAGGTGCAACAGCCATCATTCCTCCGGGGCGTAGCGAAAATAGACGACCATAAAGAGGGCCAAAATCACGAACAGCACCACCGCCACCGCCGCGCCGGCCCCGATGTCGGCCAGCGCGAAGGCCTGGTCGTAGACCTGGACGGTCAGCGTTTTCGTCCCGGCCGCACCGCCGGTGAGCAAGAAAATATCGTCGAACTTGTTGAAGGTCCAGATAAAGCGCAGCAAAAACAGCGTGGCGAGGATGCCGACGAGTTGCGGCAGGGTGATGTACCAGAACTGTTGCAGCGGACTCGCCCCGTCGACGTCGGCGGCTTCGTACATGTCGCGCGGGATGGCTTGAAAACGCGCCAGGATGAACAAGAACGCGAAGGGAAAATAGCGCCACGCCTCGAAGGCGATGACGGTGGAAAGCGCCAGCGGGAACTGGACCTCGAGCCCGAACAGCTCGAGGGTGACGGCGCGCTGTCCCAAAAAGTTCACCGCCTCGCCCAACACCCCGAAGCGCGTCCCGAGCGCGTTGAGCGCGCCGCTTAAGGGGTCGAGCAAAAAAGACCAGGTGAAGGCCACGGCGATGACCGGGGCGACGTAGGGGAACAAAAAAAGCCCCCGCAGCAAACCCTGCCCGAAAAACTGGGCGTTCAAGAGTTGAGCGGCGAACAGCCCCAGTAAAATCGAACCTAAAGTGCCGAAAATCGTGTACCACAGCGTAGTGCGCAGGGTCGGCCAGAACTCCGCCGAACGGAAGACGCGCGTAAAGTTGCGAAGCGTAAAAACGGTGTTGGTAAGGATGTTGGGGGCGGTACCGACAATCTCGGGTTCACTGGCGAGCGGGTCGTCCGCCGCGCTGAAAAATGGCTGCTCGGCAAGGAAGTCCAGCTCGAGGTTTTCGCGGTAACCCCCCGCCCAGCGTCCGAGGTCGCAACGCAAGTTTTGGGCGTCCTGCTGACAGCGAGCGTCCCCGGCCAAGGTGAGCCCGGCGGGCAAGACGTCGCGCAGAACGACGCTGTCGATGGCGACGTCCTGCGAAGAGTTGCGCAGCTGGTAGCGAACGCGCACCGTGTCGGCAAGCTCGGTGGGAGTCTCGAGCACCCGTTCGCGCACGACCGGGGCGGGCGGGCGCAGGTCGGCCAAGTCGACCGGCTTGAACGAAATCCACACGTTGGCGAGCACCGGAAACAGCACGATGGCAAAGACGATGACAAAGGTCGGTGCCAGCATGAAGTAGGCCAGTCTGGCCTCGCGGCGAGCGAGCGTGCCTTTCATAGGGCTCCTTCCCCCGCCCCGTGCGGCCGGGGCGGGGGTCGCAGTCTAGCGGAGGGCCTCGATACGCTGGACGAGCAGGTCGGCGGTGTCTTCGGCGCTACGTTCGCCGTCTAAAAAAGCGCGCACGAGTTCGTTCATCACGCGGGTGCCGTAGAGACGTGACAGCAGCGCGCCCTGGCCTTGGCTGTAGGCCCAGCGGTCACCCACGTCGAGACCGGCGACGATGCCGTCGATGACCTCTTGGCTGTAGATGTCGGCGAGCGGGGCCTTGCGGTCGACACCGACGTCAAGCTGACTCCAGCCCTCGGTGAATTCGTTCGGCGCGTCGGCCGTGCCGCGGCGCACCGGGAACAGGCCTTCGGGGGCCATCGACAACCAGGTGAGGTAGGCGTCGTTCAGCACGTACTCGACGAAGCTTTGCGCCGCCGCAGTGTCGGCGTCGACGGTGATGCCGAAGTAAGAACCGCTCGCCCAGCCCGCGCCGTCCGGGTTGCTGGGGCCGGCGAGGCGGGTGACGAAGCCGGTGTTTTTAGCGAGTTCGTCGCTCGTCGGGTCGTCCGTGGCAGTCACCGGGACGTTGTCGCGCAGGCCGGCCAACTCGTCCAGGATAAAGGGCGACCACATAACCATCGCCGCTTGCCCGGCGAGGTAGAGTTCGCGCGACTGCTGCCAGTACAGGTTGCCCGGCGGCGACGCGTCGGCGAGCTTTTTGTAGAACTCGAGGGTTTCGACGACCCGCTCTTTGTCGAGCGAAACGGAGCCGTCGTCGTTGACGAGTTGCACGCCGTCGGCCAGGAAAAACTCTTCCAGAACCTGCATCATGTAGTCGTTGTCTACGTCGGTGGCGGCCACGAAGCCGTACATGTCGGGGGGGTTGCCAAGCGCGTCGACGGCGGCCTCGATGGCGGCGAAGGTGGTGGGCGGCTCGAGCCCGGCCGCCTCGAACAGGTCTTTGCGGTAGACGATGAGTTGCGTCCAGCCGTCGGACGGCACCGCGGCGTAGCCGCCCTCGACCCGCGCTAAGTTCAGGGGGCCGTCGGCGAAGGTGTCCTCACCCAAGGTTTCGAGCACTTCGGTGGCGGCTTCGACGTCGAGCAGGCCCGCGTCGACCCAGCCGATGGTCTGGCTGATGGGGTGGTAAATCACGTCGGGCAAGTCGCCCGCGGAAAAGGCGGCGGTGGCGCGGGTGGACAGTTCGCTTTCTTCGACCGGCACCACCTCGACCGACGTGCCCGTGGCGGCTTCGAAGTCGGCGGCGATTTGCTCCTGCACCGCCATGCGTTCGGGCTGCGTTTGGGTGGTCCAGAAGACGAGTTGCGCCTGGGCGGCGCAGCCGAAGACGAGCAGACTTGTGATGAACCAAGCTTTCATAAGTTTTCTCCTGACGCGAGTTGGCTTGGGCCGGACAGCGGCTCAAAGCGAGGGTGTGAGTGCGGAGGGTGTGAGTGCGAGGGCGTGGGTCTGCAGCGGGCCTCCTTTCCGGCATCCTCGAGCAGGGTTCGCGGGTCGGCCGACAAAAGACGACTTTGGCCGCACGTCGGGGCGTGACCCTGTGGGTGCGGCGGGGCCGAGCGCCGGGGACGACCCAGTCGTCGCTTCGCGTGTCGGTGTTTATCTATGTTTGCTCAGTATGGCTCGCGAGCCGGGCTCGTGTCAAGAAAAGGTGAGCGCCGCTTTAAGGGCCGCGGTCGGGCGCTCGTCCAATAAAGCGTAAGCGTCGGCGGCGCGCCCACGGGAAACCTCGAGCGGTATGAAATAGCGGCAAACGTTTTTCTCGGTGCTACGGAATTTAGAAGCCGTATTACTTAACCCAAAACTACTTCGAACGCGGTCTTGACGCTCTGCACTCGGCTGTTCTCGCGGGCGGCTCACCCGCCGAAAGCAGCCGCGACCCTGGGCCCGAGCTTTTGGTCCCGTAGGGAGGCTTCTCGGTCGTCTGGTTTTTGCACTGGACCTCTTTTACCAAGTCCCGTTGAAGAGTGATGGTCACCGGTCTTACGGTTGCCCAGTTGATACCGCAAGAAGTCTGGTCAGCCGAACACGGTCAGCCCGCTCGAGGGGGTGTTGCGGTCGCGGTTCAGGTCGATTTGGGTGGCGGCCATCTTGAACGCCTGCATACTCGTCGCCGAGGTGAGGCCGATTTCGTAGTCGATGACGTCGTCGGCGTAGAGTTGGGCGATGTTGTCGTCGAAGGCCTGCATCCCGTCGAGCTTGGAGTCTTTGAGCGCGTCGTAGAGTTCGTGGCTGCGCTCCTCGTCTTTGATGAGGTCTTTGATGCGCATGGTGCCCTTCATGACCTCTTGCGCGGCGACCCGGCCCTTGCCGCCCTTGCGGGGTAGCAAGCGCTGCGAGACCACGCCCACGAGCGACTCGGCGAACAAGACCCGGGCCGTTTCCCGCTCGTGCGGCGGGAACAGCTCGATGACGCGGTTGACGGTCCGCACCGTGTCGATGGTGTGCAGCGTGCTGAAGACCAGGTGGCCGGTCTGCGCCGCCGAAATCGCCGCGGCGGCGGTGGCGTAGTCGCGAATCTCGCCGATGAGGATGACTTCCGGGTCCTGGCGCATGGCGGCGCGGAGGGCCTCGGCGAACGACGGGGCGTCGGGGCCGATTTCGCGCTGCACGATGATGGAGCGCTTCGGCTTGTGCAAAAACTCGATGGGGTCCTCGACGGTGATGATCATTTTGGCGTGGACGGCGTTGATTTCGTCGATGATGCGGGCCAAGGTCGTCGACTTGCCCGAACCCGTCGGTCCGGTGACGAGCACCAGACCTTTTTCCTGGTCGCGGAAGTAGTCGAGGGTTTCCAGCGGCAGGTTGACGACTTGCAGTTGCGACGCGTCCGAGTTGATAACCCGCAACACCGCGCTGACGCTGCCGCGCTGCCGAAACAGGTTGAGGCGAAACCGCGCCACGCCCGCCACGCTGTAAGCGAGGTCGACCTGGTTGTCCTCGCGGAACACTTGCTTTTGTTTGTCGTTGCAGACGATGTCGACGATGGCGTCGGTGAACTTCGCGGTGAGGTTGTTTTCGCTCACCGGGACGAGCTTGCCGTTGAGCCGAATCATGGGTTGCAGGCCGACGTGCAGGTGTATGTCGGAGGCGCCGCGTTTGACAAAAGTGCCGAGGAGTTCGTCGAAGGTCATGGCCTCAAGCTAGCAGGCCGACCTTTACAAAATTCTTACGTGGGTTCGGCACGAAGGGGCGGCCGAGGTGTCGGCTGGGCTTTCGACTTGGACCTGCGTTACTGCGTTTTAGAGAACCCTGAGGTGTGGGCGGCGAAAAGCAGCTTGGCCTCCACTGTAACCTTGGCGTGCGGTGTTCAGCCAGGCAACCGTCACACCCTCAGCCCGCCCCAAAAATCCCCCTCAGCGCGAGCCGAACGGGCCGCCCAGCCGTTTCAGCGGGGTCGAAGCGTCGGTCTGGCCGTAAGGGTAGAGGTCGTAGTTGGTGAGTTCGACGTAGCCCAGGCCGGTCCAGGCGCCGGTGGCCGCGACCGCACCTTCCCAGTAGACGATGCCGGTGCTGGCGCGGGTGTCCATCTCCTGCTCTTGCAGCCGCGGTGTGAGGGTGGTGTCAATGCCGAGGCGCGGCACGCGCAGGGTCCAGCCGAGCGGGTAAACCGCGCCGGTCGCCGGACTGGTCCAGGTGCCGGTGGGCTCGAGGGCGAAGTCGTCGGCTGCCAGCGCGACCGCGCGGCCGCTCGGCGTCACGAAAGTTCCCGCCGCCGCGCTGTACTCGCCGCTCGGCTGGCGGATGAGGTAGAGCATGATCTCGGTGTCGTTGTCGAACTGCACGCTGAACCAGTCCCAACCCGCGTAGCTCGCCAGGTCGAAGTCGCCCCACTGGTGGTCGTGCCAGGCCTGGCCCCGGACCTCGCGGACGGTGCAAAAGGGGTCGCAGTCGGTGTAGAGTTTGCCCGCCGCCGTCATGCGGGTGTAGGAGAGGTAGTAGCTCACCCCGCCCGGCCCCATCGACTGGATGCCCGGCGGGTCGCCGTGGAGCACCACGGGTTTGGTCGGCGTGACGGTCAGCTCGAGCCGCTTGCTGCCGACCGCGGCCGCGAGGTCGACGCCGCCGGCGGCGTTGGCGACCGCGGACCAGTCGGCGAGGTGCAGCTCGAGCCGCTCAGCCGAGGTGCTCGCCCGGTAGCCCCAAAAGTCGGTCCGCTCGGCTTTTTCGAAGGTGCGTCCGTCGACGTCGGTGAGGGCGAAGTGCGCGACGTGCCCTTTGTCGACGAGCTGGTCGGCGGGCAAAAAGCCGAACAGCTTTACGCCCGGCGGCGTGTAAGCCTTGAAAAAGGTGAGTTCGAAGCCGTACTCGTGGCCGGTTTCGTCTGTCAAGTGGCCGGTGTAGTACCACCACTCGATGGGCGCACGGTGGGCGGCCTCGTCGCGGGGCAGGGTCACGGCCTCGACCGGGTAAGGAGTCGAGTACACCGAGGGCGCGCAGGCCGCCAAAAACAGCACGGACAACCAAGGCAGCAGGGCCGTTTTCCAGTTCATGCTTAAAGCATAAACCACGGCCCCCGCAGCAAACTGGGCCGGCGCTTGCGTTTCGACGTTTGCCGAGTGGGCTACCGACCTTCGCGGCGGCGGCGGTTACACTGGGCGCTGCGTAGACTAGTAGACTAAGTGCCGTGTCGGTCTCGGTGAGGCCGCTCGAGTGCTGGGAAAGTGGGAGAACTATGAACCGAGTGTTACCCGTCATTTTGGTCGTGGCTCTGTTGGTCGTCGGCGGTCTTTGGCTGGCGCGGCCCGCCGTGGCTGAAACCACGACCTCGCAAACGACCGAGCCGGCCCCGGTGATGGCAGGGGCCGAGCTGCCCGAAGGCTACACGCTCACCCCCTTTTTGAGCGACGAGCCGGTGCGCAGTTTCGAAGCTGCCGACGAAGTCTTGGAGCCCGACACCGACTACCAGGCCGTCATCGTCACCAACAAAGGCCCGTTGCGCGTCGACCTGTTTGAAGACGGAGCGCCCGTGACGGTCAACAACTTCGTGTTTTTGGCGCGCCACCACTACTACGATGGGGTGGTGTTTCACCGGGTGTTGGAAGACTTCATGGCCCAGACGGGCGACCCGACCGGGACCGGCACGGGCGGGCCGGGTTACGAGTTCGCCAACGAGGTGTCCCCCGAACTGAACCACGATAAACGCGGCGTCGTGTCGATGGCGAACGCCGGGCCGGACACCAACGGCTCGCAGTTTTTCATCACCTTCGGACCCACGCCGCAACTCGACGGCGGCTACAACGTCTTCGGGGAAGTCGTCGAGGGCGACGCGGTTTTAGACGCCATCACCCGCATCGACCCGCAAACGCCGAGCGCCGTCGTCGCGCCGAGCGACACCCTGGGCACGCTCGCCGAGCAGGGCATCACGCTCGCGGGCGACGCCTCGGCAACTGTGGAGGCTTATATCAGCGATACCTTGGGCGCGACGCCGACCCTCGGCCAGACCTTCAGCGTCGACGGCTACACGGCCGTGGCGGGGCGGCGCGGCGACGACGACGCCTACGGCTTTTTTCCGCAGCCCGACGTCATGGAACACGTTTACGTCATCCAGAGACCGAAAGAATAGGAGAACATCATGGCTTACACACCCGACGGTTATACGCAAACCGAAGCCCTGTCCGCAGAGCGCAAAACGAAGTTTGCCAAAGCGGAGGACGTGTTGGAGGACGGCAAGGACTACCGAGCGGTGATTGAGACGAGCAAGGGCCGCTTGGTCGTCGACCTGTTTCAGGACGAGGCCCCGCTGACGGTCAACAACTTCGTGTTCCTGGCGCGCCACCACTACTACGACGGCGTGGTGTTTCACCGCGTGCTCGACGGCTTTATGGCCCAGGGCGGCGACCCGACCGGGACGGGCCGCGGCGGGCCGGGCTACACCTTCGGGGACGAGACGAGCAACGGCAAGCGCCACGACGCCAAGGGCGTGCTGTCGATGGCGAACGCCGGGCCGGGCACGAACGGCTCGCAGTTTTTCATCACCTTTACCGCCACGCCGCACCTGGACGGCAAACACACCGTGTTCGGCAAGGTCCTCGAGGGCGAAGAGGTCTTGGACAAGCTCACCCGCGTCGACCCGGCGCGGCCCGCCGGGTCGACGCCGGACCGCATGGAGCAGGTCTACATCGTCGAGAAGTGAGGGTCGAGGAGTGAGGTAAGCGGGTCGGCGGAGCAAGCGGGGGTCTTGAAAACCGCTTTTTTGCTCTGCGCGCTGAGCCTACAAAGCAAAGGGCGAAACCACGCTCGAGCCGCTTGACCCTTCAACCGGGTCTGATGAGCGGGTCGGCTCGAGCCACGCCCGACCGCTTGGTTTGCCAGACGTCGACCTCCAAAGGCCAAAAATTCTCGACGACCCCCTGCACGTCGCCCGTACGCCCGGGCAACTCTGTGTGAAGTTCTCGAGCCTGTCATAACCAAAACGCCGCACTCCCTTCTTACATGGTCATCAGACGGGTTCATCTGTGACACTCCGGGGTGACGCCGCGCCGCCGGGGGTGTTACACTCGCGCCTGTTGACCGGAGAAGACCCTTTACTAAGCCGAAACTGCTTGTCGGCGTTGCCCTTGTGGCCGTAGGAGACGAACATGAACATTTTAGGCCGAGTGACCGTGCTGCCGCAGCTGCCCGAGCGGCTCAGCCGCCTGCAAGACCTCGCCTGCAACCTGTGGTGGACCTGGACGCCCCAGGCCCGAACCCTGTTCCGCACGCTCGACCGCGAGCTGTGGGAAACGACCGGCCACAACCCGGTCGCGCTGCTCCACAGCGTCGCGCAGGCCAGGCTCGAGCAGGTCGCCCGGGACGAGGCCTACCTGGCCAGCTACGCCGCGGTGCTGCGCCACTTCGACGCTTACCTGGGGCGCAAGGGCTGGTATGAGGACGCTTATCCCGACCAAGAACACACCTACGCCTACTTTTGCGCCGAGTACGGCTGGCACGAGGCGCTGGCACTCTATTCGGGCGGTTTGGGCGTGCTGGCGGGCGACCACACCAAGGCGGCGTCGGACTTAGGGGTGCCCTTGGTCGGCGTGGGTTTGTGGTATCCGGAAGGTTACTTTCACCAGCGCGTCGCCGCCGACGGCCAGCAAGAAGCGGTCTACGCGCGCAAAGACCCGCAGAACTTGCCGCTGGAACTCGTCAAAGACGGCGCGCGCGAGGTGCGCGTGGCGGTGACGCTGTACGACCGCGAGGTGAGTATCCGGGCGTGGCGGGTCACCGTCGGCCGGGTGCCGGTGTACCTGCTCGACACCGACGTGCCGGAGAACACACCCGAAGACCGCGACCTGTTGCGCCGTCTTTACGGCGGCGACCAGCGCACCCGGGTGGCCCAAGAAATCATCCTGGGCATCGGCGGCGTGCGCTTGCTGCGAGCGCTCGGCGTCGCGCCGACGAGCTGGCACATGAACGAGGGGCACAGCGCCTTTATGGCTTTGGAGCGTTGCCGCGAGCTTGTGGGGCAGGGGTTGAGCTTCGAGGTCGCCCGGGAGGCGGTCGCGGCGAGCACGGTTTTTACGGTTCACACCCCGGTCGCCGCGGGCAACGACGCTTTTCCCTTCGACCTTATAAGCCAATTTTTTACAGGCTACTGGGGCAGCTTGGGGCTGGACCAGGCGCGCTTTCTGGAGCTGGGCCGCTACGACCTCGGTTGGGGGCCGGTGTTCAGCATGACCGCGCTGGCGATTCATTTCAGCTCGGGCCGCAACGGCGTCGCCGAACTCCACGGCGACACGAGCCGCAAACTGTGGCGCGAACTCTGGCCCGCGGTGCCGACCGACGAGGTGCCCATCGGGCACGTGACCAACGGCGTCCATTTGCCGACCTGGGTCGCGCCGGAAACGCAAGACCTCGTCGCCTCGGTGCTGCCCGAGGACTGGCAGTCTCGCCTGGACGACGTCGCCATGTGGCAGCGGGTGGAGGGGTTGGACGAGGCCAAACTCTGGGCGGTCCGCAAGGCGCTCAAGGCGCAGAGCGTGCGCTTTTTGCGCCGCCGGGTGCTGCGCCAGCTCGAGCGCCACGGCGCCACCCCCACCGCGCTGCAAAACACCGGCGAGCTGTTCGACCCGAACGCGCTCACCATCGGCTTCGCGCGGCGCTTCGCGACCTACAAACGGGCGACCCTCATCTTCAGGGACTTGGACCGCCTGGCGCGCATCCTGGGCGACCCTCAAAGGCCCGTCCAACTCGTTTTCTCCGGCAAAGCGCACCCGGCGGACAAACCCGGCCAGGACCTCATCACCGTCATCCACAACCTCTCCAAAGAGAAGCGCTTCGCGGGCAAAATCTTGTTCGTCGAGGACTACGACATGGCGGTCGGCCGCGCGCTGACGCGCGGCTCGGACGTCTGGCTGAACAACCCGCGCCGGCCTTTAGAAGCCTCCGGGACGAGCGGGCAAAAAGCCGCCATGAACGGCGGCCTGAACCTGAGCATTTTGGACGGTTGGTGGCCCGAAGGCTTTGACGGCGAAAACGGCTGGGCCATCGGCGGCGAGCGCGGTTTCGACCACGAGGAACAGGCCGACGCCGCCGACGCCGACGCGCTTTACGACCTGCTCGAGCGCGAGGTCGTGCCGCTCTACTACCGCCGCGACGAGCAAGGGGTGCCGCGCGGCTGGCTGGCGCGCAGCAAAGACGCGATTCGTACCGTCAGCCCGCGCTTCAACGCGAGCCGGATGGTGAAAGACTACGTGACCGGCCTTTACGCCCCGGCCTCCGAACGCAGTGCGGAACTGTCCGCGCGAAAGTTCGAGGCCGCCGCCCGTTTGGCAAGCTGGCGCGAACGCGTGGCGGAGGGCTGGCCCAAAGTCGGCTTGCGCGCGCAAGCCGCCGCCGACGGCTTGTACCGCAGCGGCGACGACCTGAGCGTAGAGGCCAGTTTTGAACCCAACGGTTTGGGCGACACCGAGGTCCGCGTCGAGGTCGTTTACAGCCTGGAAAAAGACAGGCTCATGACCGACCTGCACCGCGTGCCGATGCAAAAGGTCGGCGAGGAGGACGGCACGGTTCGCTACCGCGCCACCTTCAAACCCGCGGTCAGCGGCCGACTCGTCTACGGCGTCCGCGCCTACCCGGTCAACGACCACCTCGCCAACGCCTTCGACGCGCGCGCGGTGCGGTGGGCGTAACAGGCGGCAGGGTCGATTCGTCCACCTGATAAACTAGCCCATGACTCCGACAAGAGATGAAGCCTACACTTTGATGACTGAATGGACCGCGTCCGACAGTCTGCGCAAGCACATGCTGGCGGTCGAGGCGGCAGTGCGCGCCTACGCGCGTAAGTTCGGCGAGGACGAGGACTACTGGGCGGCGACGGCGCTGCTGCACGACTTCGACTACGAAAAACACCCGGGCTTGGGCCCGGACGGGCACCCGTTCGTGGGCGTGCGCTATCTGCGCGACCTAGGCTATCCGGAAGCCATGCTCGAGGCGATTTTGGGCCACGCCGACTTCAGCGGGGTGCCGCGCGAAACCTGGCTTGCCAAAACGCTTTACGCCTGCGACGAGGTGACAGGCCTCGTTACGGCGGCGGTGCTGGTGCGGCCCGACAAGGACATCGCCAACCTGGAAGTCAAAAGCCTCAAGAAAAAGTTCAAGGACAAGGCCTTCGCGCGGGGCGTCAACCGCGACGACGTCGAACGTGGAGCCGGAGAACTCGGGGTCGAGTTGTGGGAGCACGTGGCGTTCGTGCTGGCGGCGATGCAGGCGCGGGCGGAAACTTTAGAGTTGGACGGGCGCTTGGCGGCGGAGTAGGGTTCGCAACCTAATTTGATAACTCACCTGACGCAGACCTCGGATGACCCGAGGTGGGGAAGTGGGGAAATAAAAGTTTTCATAGTTTTTGGTTGTTCGACTGAAAACTAAAAACTCTCCCCTGACGTGAGCTAATGAGTTTAGTGAGAGTTTTGTAAGAGCTTAAGGGTTAAAGTAACAACGTTGCAAGCGTTGCGGTCGAACGGCAACCTTGTAAGCGGCGACGACCCACCCAAGTCCATTTTTCGGGCGCTAGGACAGGTGGCGAGCCAGTAGCGCGACCGGCTTACAAAAAGTAAGAAAGGACCGTGTATAACGTCATGCAGCATTCCAAAACAAACCGAAACTCGAGCAAACGGCTCTTAGCCGCCTTCATCCCTTGGCTCGTCGCGTTGTCGGCCTGCGGCAGCGTCACCCCGGCGTCGCCCCAGGCAGCGCCGGAACGCTTCGACTATTCCCTCAGCGTCGAAGTCGCCCCCGGAGCTACCCTGGCCGACACCGAAGCGCAGTACGGCGGCAAGGCAGTCGTGTGGCGTCCCGAGGCCGGTTTCGCCGTGCTCGGCCTGCAAGGTGGAAATGGCCTACAAACGCAAAGCGCCAAGCAAAACAAAAACGCCGTCAAGTCGCCCGAGGTTGCCGCCAGCAGCGTCCAAGCTGGCGGGCGGACTGCGTGGAGCGGCGGACGCTCGGCCTGGAGCGGCGGTTACACCGCTTGGGCGGGTGGACGCTCGGCCTGGAGTGGCGGCGAGCCCACTACGTTCGTCGAGAACTTAGGCTTCTGGGACCAGATCAACCTGGCCGAGGGGCAGCACATCGCCAGAAATTTAGGACGGGGCGTCAAGGTCGCCGTGATAGACACGGGCGTCGACCTCAACCACCCAGGCTTCGCGGGCAGACTGGCACCCAGGGGCGAGTGGAAAGATTTCGTCGACGGCGACAGCTACCCGCAGGAAGTGAACGGGGCGAACTACGGTCACGGCACGGGCGTCGCCGGCGTAGTCGTCCAGGTTGCTCCCAACGCCATCATCCTGCCGATCCGCGCGCTCCGGCCCGACGGCAGCGGCGACGTGACGGACGTCGTCGCGGCGATGGACTGGGCTGTCTCTCAAGGTGCAGACATCATCAACCTCTCGCTGGGCACGGTTGACTACGACCGCTCGCTCCAGGCGATGGTCGAGTACGCGGCGCGTAAGAAGGTCTACGTCGTCGCCTCGGCGGGAAACAGCGGCAACCAGAAGGTGACCTATCCTGCCGCCGACGGAGGCGACGGCAACGGCGACACGAAAAACTTCGTGCTGGGCGTGGGCAGCGTTGACAGCCGGGACAAAAAGTCCAGCTTCTCGACCTATGGTGACCGGCTCGAGCTGTTGGCACCCGGCGAAAACATGCTGACGCTCGCGCCCGGAAGCGCGGTAGCTTTCTGGGACGGCACCTCCTTCGCGGCCCCGGTCGTCTCCGGCGCGCTGGCCCTGGCCTACGGAGAGAAGCTGAGCCAGCTCGACGACTACGAGAAGCTCGCGGACCTTGTCAACTCCTCGGCAACCGACGTTTCAGACCAAAACCCGAACATCAAGCTCGGCTTCGGGCGTCTCGACCTCGAAAGTTTTCTCAAGGACGAGCTGGACCTCTGAGCTGAAGCGGGTTACAACCCTTGCTTAGACGCGCGAGTGTGAAGCGGCGTGGTGTTTGAAACACCACGCCGCTCATGAGTTCAAGTAGCGTCTCCACTCGCACTTATGAAGTCGCCGACCGGAAAAGCTCGAGCACACAGCGGTTCTTAGTATTGGCCGTTCGGGTTGCTGAGTCGTTGGGACTTGTGACTCGGGGAACGTTCGGAAAAGTCGTTTCACACAGTTCTCGTCAAAGTTTCCTGCTCGAGCCCGCGCCTGACGAACCCGAACAGCGCCTCACTAAAAGCGCTGGACAGCAGCTAAAGAGGTTTGTAAGAATCGGGACAGAGGCTGCGCCGTAAACTACTGCCGAGACGCAGCAGTGTCGAACGAGGGCTGACCATGAGCAAAGTGAGCGTTCAAACAAAAACGAGTCCGGGTGAGGAGGGGGCCGTCGTCGCCGACGTTGTCACCGACGTCGACGCCGACGTCGACGCCCTCAACACGCTCGCCTGGGAACTGCGCCGCACCGACACGAAGCGCTCGCTGCTCCTCGGCGACGAGGCGCTGCGCCGCGCGCAGGCTATTGTGTACGAGCGGGGCCGGGCTTACAGCCTGCTCGTCTTGGGCTACGGCGCGATGCGCGCCGCCGACCTGCAAGCCGCGCGGGACAAGCTGCAAACCGCGCTGACGAGTTTCGAGCACTTAAACGACAAAGAAGGCCGCCGCCGAGCGCTCAACACCTTGGGCATCGTGTTCGGCCAGTCCGGCAACTACGCGGGCGCGCTGGGAACTTTTCTCAACTTGCAGCGCCTCTGCGCCGAACTCGGCGAGCCCGAAAGCGTCGCCGAGGCGCTGAACAACACGGGTGCCGCCTACTTTCACTTAGGCGACCACGCGGGCGCGCTCGAGTGCCACCTGCAAGCCCTGGACGCTTTCAACACCTTGCAGCACCTGGCGGGCGAAGTCCAGGCGCTCGTCAACATCGGGATGGTCTACTACGAGCGCGGCCGCTTCGAAGACGCCCTGGACGCTTTCAGCCGTGCGGAGAGCAGCAGCGACGCCGAAGACCTGTACACCCGCGCGCTGCTGCTCAACCACCTCGGCCGGACCCGGCTGGAACTCGGCCACTATGAGCAAGCGCTGCTGCACAACGAGGAGAGTCTCGCCCTGATGAAGGCCCTGGGCGACCCCCTGGGCGCGAGCTACACCCAAGACGACCTCGCGGCGATTCACCTGCGGCTCGGGCAAACGGAGCAAGCGGAACAGCATCTTTTGGACAGCTTGAACGTCAAGCGCTCAGCGGGCGACAGCAAAGGCGAAGCGGAAGTCTGTCTGCAGTTGGGCTGCTTGTACCTGCAGCAGGGCCGCACGGAGGCCGCCCTGGACACCCTGCACGAAAGCCTGGCGAGCGCTCAGGCCAGCAGCGCCAAGCTCGAGGTTTACAAAGCCCACCGCGCCCTGGCGGAAGCCTACAAAAAGAACCGGCAGTTTCGTGAGGCTTGTTTGCACCTGGAAAAGCACGCGGGGCTTGGCCGAGAAGTGTTCGACCGAGACTCCGACCTGCGGCTGCAGGGTTTGCGCGTCCGCTACGAGGTCGAGCAGGCCGAGCGGGAAAAAGAGCTTTACCGCCTCAAAAACGTCGAGCTGGCCGGGGCGGTCGCGGCGCTCCACGAGCTGACTGCCTCGCTGCAAAGGGCGAACGACGACAAGGCGCTGCTGCTAAAGCAGCTCGAGCGCCTGACCCATGAAGACGCCTTGACCGGTCTTTACAACCGCCGCTACGCCGACGCCAAGCTCGAGCAAGAGTTCGCGCGGGCGAGCCGTTACGGCCACCCTTTGAGCGTCGCGGTTTGTGACATCGACTGTTTCAAACAGGTCAACGATACGTTCTCGCATGGGATGGGCGACGCGGTCCTCAAACAAGTCGCTGAGTTGCTGCGCGGGGGGGTGCGGCAGAGCGACACGGTCGCCCGCTACGGGGGCGAGGAGTTCGTCGTCGTCTTCCCCGAAACGCTGCCCGAGACTGCAGCACGCATTTTCGAGCGCATCCGCGCCTCGGTTGCAAGTTACCCTTGGCCCACCTTACATCCCGGCCTGAACATTACGGTCAGCGCCGGGGTTTCGGGCGACCTCACGGTGGCGAGCTTTGAAAAGCTCGTCGGCCTGGCGGACAAAAAACTCTACGAGGCCAAGCACAACGGTCGCAACCAGGTCAGGGTATAAAGGCTTTTTTTAGCCGTGACGGACGTTCGGCGTAGACGCAGTATCTGGTAAACTGTCAAACCTGATGAAGCAAAAAACTTTGGGCAAGGGCAGAATCATTTTTTTGAACGGCACCTCGAGTTCCGGCAAGTCGAGTATTGCCAAGGCACTCCAAAACCTGCTCGAGGTACCTTTTCTTCACGTCTCCGCTGACGATTTTCTGTCAATGTTGCCCGAGCGTTTTATAGGCTACCTATCGGGAAAAGAGGCACCAACAGAAGCCGAATTAAATCAACTACGTCTGTATTTTCCTAAAGTTCTGGCTGGATTTCACGCCTCGCTAGCCTCTCTTACGTCTGAAGGCAACAACTTGGTTGTCGACTACGTTTTTGAACAGCAAAATGACTTGCGCATTTGTGTTGAAAAGCTGAGCGATGTGTGGGTCTTGTTCGTCGGCGTTCATTGTTCCCTAGACGAACTCGAGCGCCGTGAGAAACAGCGTGACAGGATTCAAGGACTTGCCAAAGCGCAGCTCGACGTTGTACATGCTCACGGAATCTACGATGTTGAGGTAAACACCACGTTAAAAAGTATAGAAGCATGTGCCGAGCACATAAAGCGTGCGTTTGACGACACCCCTGAACCCGACGCCTTCAAGCGGCTCGAGTCCGCGCTGCCGGGCTAGTTTTCCGGGTCGGGGACGGCGTTGAACGCCGCGGGCGGTCCCAGCGAACGCCAGTTCCACTCGCCGTCGCGGCGCGGCGGCCAGATGACGGCGGTCGCCTTGCCGGCGACGGCCAGGGCGGGAATCGGCCCGAAGTATTTCGAGTCTTCGCTGCCGCCCGGCAAGCGGTTGTCACCCATGACGAAGTAGTGGCCCTCGGGCACGACGAGGTCCAACACGAAGGGCTCGTCCTCGGGGGCGCCCGGCGGGACGGGCTCGAGCGCGTCAATCGTTCCGCCGTAAAACAGCTGTACGTTCGCGTCCGTGACCGGCAGGGGTTCGGGGTAGTAGGTGCTCACGGGCAGCCGACTCGGCAAGGCGACGCCGGCCTCGGTGTCGAAACCGACCGAGAAACCCGTCACCTCGCCTTTTTCTTGGGTGACCACCGGAAAGTCGACCGGCTCAGGCTGAATTTCGCCCGTGGCGGTGATGAAACCCTGGTCGACGGGGGTGTCGTTGACGTAGACCTGACCACCCTCGATACGCACGTGGTCGCCCGGCACGCCGACGACGCGTTTGATGAAAAAGGGCCGACAGTCGTAGAGGATTTGGGCCGGCAAAAAGCAGCTCGTCTCGATTTGAGCGTGCGGCGAGTTGGCGGGCTCGCGCACCACCACGATGTTGCCGCGCTGGTAGTCGCCCAGCACGCCCAGGCGGCGCAGCCACGTGTCGTACTTGGGGATGAACACGCGGTCGCCGGTAAGAAGCGACTGCAGCACGCTGCTGCTGCCCACGCCGCCGTTTAAGTTCGGCCGCATCGAACTGCCCACCACGCCGACCGTGTTGAAGGCGAAGGTGACGATCAAAAAAGCGACGACGAGCGCTTCGGCGTAACCCCGCACCTCGCTCCAAAAGCGGTCGCTGGCGCTCGGCTGCTGCGAGGACGGCCCTTCGGCCGGGGCGGACTTGGTGTTTGCCATAAGCTTCAGTCTATCCTTTCAAAAGCGTTCAGCGCGTGACGTTTAGCGACCGCCGCGCGGCGTTCCTGACCCGACCAGGGCAGCAGCCCGGCGGCGGTGAAGGCGCGAACCGCTTCTTCTTCCCCGAGGTCGGCGACGGCCTTGACGGCGTAAAACGACTCGACCCGCACGTGCGGCATACTGTGTTTGACGCGCACGTCGGCGGGGTGGAGGCAGTACTGCATCTCGGTCAGCACGCTCTGCATGATGTCGGTCGAGCGCAGCAGCATCTGCACCATCGGGTTGCGCCGCTCGAAGCGCATGGTGGCGATAAAGCGCTCCCACCAGCGCCCGTCGGCGGCTTCCGAAAAAGGCGACCTCCGCGGCGGCGTGGTGTCCGAGGCGATGGTGTAGTTGGCGTCCAAGAACCCCAACGCTTCGACCGGCAGGTTGTTGATGATGCCGCCGTCGGCCAGGGTGCGCCCGCGGAACTGCAAGGGCTCGAAGGCACCCGGGTAACAGCTCGAGGCCCGCAGCGCAGTTATCAGGTCGCCCTCGGTGATGAGGACCTCTTCGCCCGTCTCGACGTCGGCGGTGGTCACGGCGAGCGGCTTGTCCAGCTTGGCGAAGTCGCTCGGCAAGTGCTCGGCCAAAAAGGCGTGCAGGCGTTCGCCCTTGAAAAAGCCGAACTGCAGTGAAAAGTCGAGGACGTCGCGCCAGGAGAGCGAGCTGGCGAGGTCGTATATCTTCTCGGCCGAGTGTCCCGCCGCGTAAAACGCGCCTAGAATCGCGCCCATCGAGGTGCCCGCGACCACGTCGACCTTCAACTCGGTGCGCTCCAGGGCCCGCAGCACGCCGATGTGCGCGAAAGCCCGCGCCCCGCCGCCACTCAAGACCAGACCGACTCTGCGCTGACGTTTGGCCGTTTCCATAGGCGTCAATGTAGCACTCCGGTCGGTGCCGCGGGGTGACGGGGCGAGCGTGAGAGGTCACGCCCGGTCTTTGCAAACACCGCCTGCACGCGGTTTCCAACGGAGGAGACAAGAAGCTTGTGACTTTCCCCCACTCCCCACCTTCTCCCAACCCACCTTAAAATGCCGGGACGTCAAAACACACGCCTCTCCGGGGTACACTTCAGGACATGGCGGGCAACGTGCTGAACCGGGCGGGGCTGGACTTGCCGCAGTCGCACTACGACACGCTTGTGATAGGCGGCGGGCTGCTGGGGCTCGCCTGCGCGTTTTACCTGCGCGCGCTGCAGCCCGAGGCCTCGCTCCTCGTCGTCGAGCAAGACGGCGTCCCGAGCGAGGCGGGCGCGACCTTCGCCTCGCCGGGCGTCGTGGCAGGCGGCTTTGAGGCCGCCGGCGTGCGGCGGCAGGCGGCGTGGGCGCGGCGCGAACTCGAGCAGCTGTCCGAGGTGACCGGCGTCACCCGCCCCCACGACGTCCCCCTTCACCCGGTCGGGCTGTTAAGTTTGTGCGAGGATGAAACGGCCGCCACGCGACCGGTTGAGAGCGTGCTCGAGACCCTGGAGGCGATTCAGGTCCGGGCGCTTCGGGCGCTCGTCGAGGTGGCCGCTTTTCCATATGCACGGCTCGAACCGCGCGGCGCTTACGGCAGCGCCGAGGCCGCCGCGCTCCACTACGGCCACGGGGCGGTCAAGCGCGGGGCCGACCTGCTGCTCAACGCTCGCGCGCTGCCCCTGTCGGAGCGCGAGTTTCGCGTGGAGCGGCTCGAGTTCGACCGCGCCATGCGGCGCGTGGTGACGCGGACCGAACGCCTGAGCGCTGGAAACGTCGTCGTCGCGGCGGGCGCTCTGACCGTCGGGTTTGTCGAGGCCGCGCTCGGCGCGCTGCTGCCCTTCAAGCGCGCTTATCGCCAGTACCCGCGCTTGGAAGCGGACGAACGCTTGCCCTTGAAAGACGGCCGCGTCGACTTGCCGGTCGTTCAAGTGGCGGGTTTCTTTTTGCGTCCGCAAGGCGAGGGTTTGCTCGTCGTCCCGCCCGCGCTGCCGCCCGACCCGGCCGGGTATGAGCCCACGGGCGCGCAACTCATGGGCGTGCGCGTGGGGGTGCGGCGCGAGCTGCTCGAGCTTTTGATGAACCAGACAGAGAGCATTCCGGCTTTCGGCTGGGAAAGTCTCAACCTCGGCAAGACGGTTCACAAGGTGCGCGGCGCGTGGGACGTGCTGACGCCGACGGGGAAACCCGAGTGGCAGCGCGCCGAAGCAACGAACCTCTACGCCCTGGTCGGCGGCGAACACGGTTTCGGTTTGGGCCTGGCGACCGCTTACGACCTCGCGGCGACACTCTCCGGGGTGGCGGAGCGGCCTTGGGAAAGGACCGAGTAAAAATCAAAAAGTAAAGCCGGAAGCTTCTCCCTTGCTCGAAACGCCTGTTCGGTGGCCGGAGGCTGAGTCAACTTGTAAAAACCAGGCTGCTTTTGGCGGACAGCTCGAGCCTCAACACACCGTCTTCAACCTGGAGCGTTTGGGGCTCGAGGGCGGACTCGAGCCGTTCATCCTTCAAACCGGCTTTCCACACGGGCAGTTCAATATTTGCAGCGTCGCCGCGGTTTATAACGACGAGAACAACGTCGTCGCCCAACACCCGCGCAAAGGCGTACACGTCGCCCTCGGCGTAGAGGCCTAAAAAAGCGCCTTCTTGCAAGACCTTTCGGTCACGGCGCAGTTTGATGAGCGTTTGGTAGTGCACTCGCAAGTCCCGGTCCCAAACTCGATCGTCCCACGGAAACGTGCGGCGCGAGTCGGGGTCGTTGCCGCCCTCCAAACCGACCTCGTCGCCGTAGTACACGCAAGGAACGCCGATGTAGGTGAACAGCAGCGTCACCGCGACTTTCATAAGCGCTCTGTCGCCTTGCAAAAGGGTGAGTAAGCGCGCGGTGTCGTGCGAGTCGAGGAGGTTGAGTTGCGACAGTTGAATCTCGAAGGGCAGGCGGCCGCGCGCCCGCAACAGCAGATAGTCGAAGTCTCGAGCGTCGATGTGTACGCCTTCGCCCTGATGGTCCACGCCCGCCAAAAACTCGACCACCGGGCGGGTAAAGCCGTAATAGTTCATGGCCCCGTCTTCCTGGTCGCCCTGCAGCCACTTCGTCGCCTCGAAAAAGTGCTCGCCCAGGACATAAGCCTGCGGGTTTTCCTGGCGCAAGGTGTGGCGGAAGTGCCGGACGTAGGTGGCGTTGTTCGTCGCTCCGGTGCCGTCGCCCAGCATGTGCAACACGTCGAAGCGCCAGCCGTCGATGCGGTAGGGCGCGCGCAGCCACGTCCTCAGCACGGCGTCGTCGTTTTCGTAAATTTTTTGCCTTACCGAAGGGTGGCTGTAGTTCAGCACCGGCAGCGTTCTGACGCCGTACCAGCCGAAGTAACTTTCGGGGTCGTCGCTGGTGAACGTGTAAAAACCGCGGGTCGGCGACTCGGCCGAACGGTAAGCGCCGGGCGTCGCCGCCTCGCCGTAGCGGTCGAACCAGGCGTGCCGCTCCGAGGTGTGGTTGACGACCGCGTCGAGAATAATTCTCACGCCTCGTTCGTGCAGCTCCCGGCACAGCCGCGCGAAGGTTTCTTTGCTGCCGAAGTGCGGGTCGATGTCGTCATAATCGGCGGTGTCGTACTTGTGGCTGCTCGGCGAGGTGAAAATCGGGTTGAGGTAGAGCGCGGTGACGCCCAAGTCTTGCAAGTAGGGCAGCTTTTGGAGGATGCCTTCAAGGTCGCCGCCGTAAAATTCGCGCGCACCCTGCCGCCGGTCGGGGGGTTCGCCCCAGGTTTTCGCCACCACGGGTTGGCCCTCGTAAAGGTACTCGCCGCTGCGGACGTTGTTGCTCGGGTCGCCGTCGCAAAAGCGTTCGGGAAAAATCTGGTAGAACACCTGCGACCACACCCAGCGCGCGGGCTCGTACGTTGGGTTGAGGCGGAAGTGCAGGTCGCGTTCGGGAAAGTAAGGCGTGACCCCCGCCTCGCTGAGCCAGTACTGAAGGCCGCCGACGAGGAGCTTAAAGGCGTACAGCGTAACCTCTTCGGCCGGGTTGAGCTTCAAAAGGCCTTCGTAGGTCGTCCAGGTGGGGGTCGTTTTTGTTTTGCGCAACGGGCTCAGAAATTGCTCGTTGTCGGGCTCGCTGCGCAGCCAGGCGCGCTCGAGCCTCAGGTCCGCGGGCACGCGCAAGCTTAAAGTATAGCCCTTGTCGCTGCGCTCCAAAAAGTCCGGCGTGGGCGCGTGAAAGGCGAATACTCCCATGCTCGCCAGCTTACCAGAACGGGCTGCGCCGCCCCGAGTGGTTGCAAACGAGCGGCGTGACTTTTACACGTCGAAGGTTCAAATACCCGTCCGTGTTTCGGCGGCAGGGGTTAGACTTGAGAGCGATGACTGTCGAAACAACGAACCCGTCTGAAGTAACCGTTGCGGCCAGCGTCGTCATCCCCTGTTACAACTGCGCCGACGTCGTCGGTGAGCAGCTCACGGCGCTGGCGAGCCAAACCCTCGAGCGGCCTTGGGAGGTTTTGCTCGTCGACAACGGCGGCGGCGACGACCTCGCCGCGGCCGTCGCGCCGTTCCGAGACCGTTTGCCCGGTCTGCGCGTCGTCACGGCGACCGACGCGCGCGGCGCGGCGCACGCTAGAAACGTCGGCGCGGCGGCCGCGCGTGGCCGCGTGCTGCTCTTCGCCGACGCCGACGACGTGGTCGGCGCGGGCTGGCTCGAGGCGATGGTCGAGGCTTTGGAGCGTCACCCGTTCGTCGCCTGCCGCATGGACTTCGACAAACTCAACGCGCCGACCGAGGGCCGGGCGCGGCGCAGCATCCAGCAAGAGGGTTTGCAGGTCTACAGCTACCCCGACTTTTTACCCCACGCGGCCGGCGGCACGCTCGGGGTGAGGCGTGAGGTTCACGAGGCCGTGGGCGGCTTCGACACCTCGCTTTTGAAGCTGCAGGACACCGACTACTGTTGGCGCGTCCAGCTCGCCGGCTATGACATGGCCTTCGTGCCCGACGCGGTCGTCCACTACCGACTGCGCGAGACCCTTGGCGAGACCTGGCGGCAAGCGTTCAAGTACGGCGAATACAACGTCAAACTCTACCAGCTCTACAGAAACAAGGGCATGGGCAAGATAGGCGTGCGGCGCGGCTTGCGCGGCTGGTACTACCTGGTGCGACAGCTCCCACACTTGTTCCAAGAGGACAAACGCAGCAAAGTGGTCTGGAACACGGCCTGGCGGCTCGGACGTCTGTACGGCTCGGTGCGCTACCGCGTGTTTGCGCTGTAGGTTGGAGTGCTGTAGCTCGGCCCTGTAGATTGAGCAAAAAGCTCGAGGGCGACTTTTCAACCTCGCGCCCCAAGCCCACGCCCAAACAAAAACGAGCTAAACTCGCCCCATGACTTTGCCCGACGTGCCCGAACAGCTCTTCACCCCTAGGCTTCTCATCCGGCCGCCGCGTGTGGACGACGTACCCGAAATCTACGCGGCGGTGTGCGAATCGCTGCCGGACTTGAAACCCTGGCTGCCCTGGGCGACGGATGAATACTCGCTGCAAAGCTGCGAGGAAAACACGCGGAGCGCGGTGGCGAAGTTTATTACCCGCGAAGACCTCCGCTACCACTTTCACGACAAAACGACGGGCGACCTGCTCGTTTGCAGCGGCCTGCACCGCATCGACTGGCGCGTACCGAAGTTCGAAATCGGCTACTGGTGCCGCAGTTCGCAAAGCGGCCACGGCTACGTGAGCGAGGGCGTGACGGCCTTGACCGAACTGGCCCTGGAAACTTTGGGGGCGGCAAGGGTTGAGATTCGCTGCGACGACCTGAACCTGCGCAGCTTCGGCGTGGCCGAGCGCTGCGGCTACGGGCTCGAGGGTACTCTAAGAAACGCCGGTCGCTCGCCCGCGGGCGAGCTGCGCTCGACGCGCGTCTACGCCCGCACCGCGCAAAGCCATTTCAAAGGCAGGTGAACTTTCAGAGCAAAGCGGCTTTGTTGCATGAAACAATAAGGGGAGGTAGCTTCGCCAGCGTACCACGGGACTCAACTTGCGGGGTAACTAATAGCAGGGCAACCGCAAAGTCAGCATTGGAGGAGTTTAAGGAGGTAACTTCGGTCCCAGCCTGCACGTAGGCGCTTGGCTTCTACCCCAGCCTTGACGGTTTTGTCACGTTTTAAGAGATTAACGGCTAGGTGTCTAAGCACAACCCAATTCGCCTGCGCATTCATGAGGCGAGCGCGAGAGCTGTCTTCATCGAAAGCGACATCGAGCACCCAATGAAGGCCGTTTTCAATGCCCCAGTGAAAGCGTGCGGCTCTGAGCGCGCGTTCAGCGTCGAGCGGCAAGCTGGTAAGGAAGTAACGGGTGTGGCTACTGATACTACCTTTGAGCGTACGTGTTGCCTGAACGCGAACGATACTGCTTAAGTCACGCCAGCCCTCACGTTCATGTAACCACTCAGGCGCGGCTAAGACCCAGCACTCACGGGTCTCGCTACGGCCATGACCCTGCTCGTCGGTTCTAGTATGGCTGTGTTCTAAGTCCCAGCCGACCTTGCTGGCATAGTCAAAAAAATCTTTGACATCTTCGAACAGGGTCGGATGGTTGTCTTTGAGGGCCAGTAGATAATGCGCCTGATACTCGCGCACCGTCCAGGCGATGTTTTTCTGACAACCCATAGCGTCGGTGGTCACCACTGCCCCAGCGGGATTGACAATTTCCAATAGGTCAGGGATGACGATTATTTCATTAGTCTTGTCAGGTACTTGGTCCTGAGCAAGAACCAGTTCAGCCTGACTCGACCAAACACTCACCGTGTGCAGCGCCCCTAAGCCGTTTCTATGTGAGCGTCTAGCTGTTTTGCCGTCGACTGCCAGCACCTCATCTTCACCGGCAAGTTCAGGCAGTACCAAAGTCTTAGTCCACTCCAGAAACCGCGCTTGCCAAACGTTAGGATTGAGTAGCGCAAACACGCGCTCGAAGGTGTCTTGACTAGGAATGCCCGAAGCAAGCTCCAGAAACGTTCTCAACCACACCTCCTGAGCAAGCGCGTACTGCTGAATCTGGCTGTACGTGTTGGCACCGCAGATGACGGCTAAGATGCTGATGCTCACAATGTCGCAGAGTTTATGTCTGATGCCACGCGCCTTGCGAGGGTCGGGCATATCCGAAAAGTGTGCGAGAACTTCGGAAACCTTGATTTCTGTCATTGCTTAACTTTAACTCTGGGACTTTGCGGTTGCCCTGTAACTAATAGGCTTTGCAAGGTAGGTCATTTTGTTGAGAGCTTTGCACTTGAGCTTGAGTTCAGCAACCTGGTTTCGAAAGAGGCGATAGGCGGCTTTGTCACTAAAGATAGTCTTGAAGCGGAACATAGCGGTTTCGGCCATAAAGCGGCGGTGATAGTCAGTAAGGCGTTTCCACTTAGCACGTCCATGTTTTCTGATGAGGCGTAAGTTCTGGTCACGAGGGTGGGGGTCCAACTTACAGTTGCCGTGTTGCCAGATTTTCGCATCCTTACGAGGTGGGATAGCAGCTCTGGCTTTACGTTTCTGAATTGTTTCGTAACAGTCACGGCTGTCATAAGCGCCGTCAGCACTGACTTGCTCAAGCTCGTCGTCTATCTGACCGAGTAGCGTGTCTAAGAGCTGAGAATCTTTTTTGTTATTGAGGCTGACTTCGACCGCTAGAATTTCACCTGTCCCTTCGTCTAGTGCCAGGTGCAGTTTACGCCAGGTACGGCGCTTACTTATCCCGTGCTGGCGGGTTTTCCATTCTCCTTCACCGTAAACCTTAATCCCGGTAGCGTCGATAACCACATGTCTTGCCCCTTCTTTTGGGATGATGGGAAGCTTAAGGTCTAAAGCAGCCAGCCGTCTCGACAAGGTGCTGTGCTCGGGTACGGCCAAGTCAAATTCCATAAGTTCAAACACCGACTCGACCAGCCCCACAGCCTGCCGCCCTGCCAAGCTATAGATGCTTTTTATAGTCGCTACGGTTTCAATGGCTAAATCACTATACGTATGACTCGCACCCCGCTTACCTGTCTTTCCCTTACTCAGCCACATTTCAACAGCTGTTTCATCCAGCCAGAACGTAAGACTTCCTCTTTGTTTTAGACCTGCGTTATACTCAGACCAGTTGCGGACTCTGTAGTGTCTAGGTTTTTTGCTCACACATCTAACTTAGCTTAGAGCCGCAACCTTCTTTTGCTATTCATGCAACAATGCCGAGCAAAGCCGTAACTTTGTCCCCCTCCTTTTAGGAGGGGTTAGGGGAAGTCCGCTTCTGTGACAACCTCCGCAGTGCCTTTACAAAAGTAAAGCCCCTCTCAAACAAGGGGCTTTACAGGTCTGTCGGGGGTTGCTGCTAAATACCTTCAAATTTGAACTGTTGAGTTTAAACCGTTTTCGAACCGTGCCTCGAGCCCGACGCCCAGCTCAAACAGCCGTTCAGTCTAAGAAGTCGCGCAGTTTGCGGGTGCGGCTTTCGTGATACTTGAGCTTGCGCAGCGCTTTGTTTTCAATCTGGCGGATGCGCTCCCGCGTCACGCCGAAGTAAGCGCCGACCTCCTCTAAGGTGTGCTCGCGCCCGTCGACCAAACCTTTGCGCAGTTTGAGCACCATCGCCTCGCGCTCGTTGAGCTTGTCGAGCGCTTCCTCCAACTCTTCGCTCAAAATCGTCTTACTCGCCTGCTCGACCGGGGACTCGACGTTGTCGTCGGGGATGAAGTCGCCGTAGAACGAGTCTTCTTCGTCGCCGATGGGCGTCTCGAGCGAGAACGGCTCACGGGTGAGCTTGAAAGCTTCTTCGACCTTTTCGGCGGTCCAGTCCGGCCCCATCGCGTCGGCGATTTCCTCGTAAGAGGGCTCGCGCGACAGTTCTTGCTGCAAGCGCCGCGAGGCGCGGGTGAGCTTGTTGATGGTCTCGACCATGTGAACCGGAATGCGGATGGTCCGCGACTGGTCGGCGATGGCGCGGTTGATGGCCTGGCGTATCCACCAGGTCGCGTACGTGCTGAACTTGTAGCGGCGGCGGTACTCGAACTTTTCGACCGCACGAATCAGGCCCTGGTTGCCCTCCTGGATGAGGTCTAAGAAACTCATGCCGCGCCCGTTGTATTTCTTGGCGATGGACACGACCAGGCGCAGGTTCGCCTCGATGAGGTGTTGCCGGGCGAGTTCGCCGTCCTCAACGACGCGGCCGAGCGAGCGTTTTTGGCGCTCTGCCAAGGTGTCGGCTTCCTCGTCGAGCCGGGCGCGCGCCGCCTCGCCGTCTTCGATGCGCCGCGCCAAACTGATTTCCTCTTCGAGCTTGAGGAGGTCGACCTTACCGATTTCTTGCAGGTACTGCCGCACCGGGTCGTTGGTGCGCACCCGCGAGTCCGACATGGCCTCGGCGCGCGCCTCTAGCTCCTCGCGGTCGGGCTCGTCGCTGAGGTCGTTGATTTCCTCGTCGACGTCCGAATCGACGTCGATTTCCAGGTCGTCCAAGTCTTCGCCGAAACCCTCCAAGTCCTCTTCGCCCCCGAGGGCGGCGGCGTCGATGACCTCGTCGTCCGCCAGGTCGGCGATGGCGATTTCTTTCGAACCGAGGAGTTCCATCAGGTCTTCGAAGTTGGTATTTTCGCTGTCGAGGTCAAGCTCGCCGAGGGCCTTGTTGAAGGCCTCGCTGATTTCGGCCGTGTCGAGCGTGCCCTCACTCTGTCCGCGCTCGACGAGCGCCTGGATGTGCGGCGACTCGAGCCACACCTGGCTCGCCTGTTCTTCGACCACCTCTTGCTTTACCTTCGCCTTTGCCATGAAGCCTCCTTCACTGAGGGTCGGCTGGCTCGCCGGTCGACCCCGCTCCTGCTCGGCAGGAATATCAGCCGAACTGTGTCGTCTTTTGGGGATGGCGGCGTCGCCGAAAAGCTGCGCCCGCTTCCGTCAAACAGCGCTCCAAGCGCCAAGGATAGCACCTTTTTGGGACAGCGCTAGTCCGCGCTGCCGCTGTGGTCAACTTAACGCCGCTTTGGACTGTTTTGAAAGTTGCACCGTTCAGGGTGGCAGGAGTCGGGATGGCGGGGTTCAAAACGGCAGGGGTTGGGGTAGCAGTGTGGGCCGCGCTTACGTTTTCCGGACGGACCTCTTGAAGAGTGAGGCGGTGGCGAGCGAAACCTTTGTGCCGGAAACCAAGGTGAACAAGAATGGCCGTTCGGCCCGCGGAAGAGCGGTGTCTGCGACAAGACTCGCTGTTTTTTTGCGACGACTGGTGCGGCAGCGACAAACTCGAAGACGCTTATCTGTCGGGCTTGGCGGCGGCCCGGGCTTGGTCCGCTTAAGCCCTGCTGCCGCTCGGAAAAATAAGAACGAGGTAGTAGAGCACCACCAGGCCGACCGGGGCCGACAGGGTGAGGATGGCCAACAGGTCGCGGCGCATGTAAAAAAGCAACCAACCGGCGGCGCTGAAAAGAACGAGGGCCGCCGGATAAAAGAAGTAAAGCGCGCGCCAAAAGCCCGTCAAGTAGATGTCGACGATTTGCCCCCCGTTGCCGTTCAACAAGGCGATGAGCCCCATCGCCCAGAACAGCAACACACCCAAACCTGCCACCTGCAACGCCAGCGAGCTGAACAAAGCCAGGACGCGGTCACCCGTCATATCCGCCGTAGAAGTCTCCATAAAAGCTCAAGGTAGCACATCCGCAGCTGACGGCTCAGGGACATGTGTCCTACGTGCAGGGCTACCACAAAGTCGTTAAGTCGCGTAAATGGGTTCGTCTTTGCGAGCAACAGTCTTCACAGGTAATGACTCGGAAAAGCTGAGCATTGGCAAATCGTCGCTACTACCACCGGTTCAAGACTGTTTAGCGTGGCAATGTCCAACCTTTGAAGTGTGCCGGCAAGGGAGTAGGCGTGAGGTTGCCTCAATGTTTCCGCTCCCTCGCAACGACAAGGTGGAGTGCAAGCTGACTTTACGGTTGCCCTGGTCCTACGTGCTTGTAGCCAGTAGCTTATAGAAAAAACCACAGGCTACTGGCTACAAACTACTGGCCTTTTACACGAAGGCGCTAAAGCCCGTAATCGCCCGGCCGACGACGAGGGTGTTGATCTCGTTGGTGCCTTCGTAGGAGTAAATCGCCTCGGTGTCGCAGAAAAACCGGGCGACGTGGTTGTCCAGCAGGATGCCCTTGCCGCCGAAGATTTCGCGCGCCCGCGCCACCACGTCGCGGCAGCGCGCGGCGGTGAAGACCTTGGCGAGCGAGGCGTGCTCGTCGCGCATTTCGCCGGCGTCTTGCATCCGGGACAAGCGGATGCACAGGTGCTGCATCGCCGTCACGTCGCCGAGCATACTGACCAGGTGGTTTTGAATGAGCTGAAAGTTGCCGATGGGTTTGCCGAACTGTTCGCGGGTTTGGGCGTAGTGGAGCGCTTTTTCGTACGCGCCCATGGCCGCCCCGACACCCTGCCAGGCCACGCCCGCACGGGTCATACGGAGCACGTCGGCGGTGGTGCGGAACGAATTCGCGTTTTGAAGCCGGTGCGTTTCGGGCACGCGGCACTCCTTGAGCGTGATGTGCCCGTTCTCGACGGCGCGCAGGGCGATTTTGCCCATGATTTTTTCGACGCTGTAACCGGGCGTGTCGGTCTCGACGATAAAGCCCTTGACCTCGCCGCCCTCCACGTCCCTGGCCCACACGATGACGATGTCGCTGAAGGTGCTGTTGCCGATCCAGTATTTTTCGCCGTTCAATACCCAGGTGTCGCCGTCGCGGCGGCAGGTCGTGGTGAGGCCTCCGGCGACGCCGGAACCCACCTGCGGCTCGGTCAAAGCGAACGCGCCGATGATGTCCAGCTCGCGCAATTTCGGCAACCAGTGCGCGCGCTGTTCGTCGCTGCCGCCGACCAAAACCGAGAGCATGGCGAGCCCCGAGTGGACGCCGAAAAAAGTCGCCGTCGACACGTCGACGCGGGCCATCTCGAGCGTGGCAATCCCTTCCAACACGGCCGCGTCCGCCACGCGGCTGCCGTCTTTGTTGTAGAGCTTGCCGATGAGGTCGAGTTCGCGGAACTTCGGAATGAGTTGTTGGGGGAACTCGTCGCGCGACCAGTAGTCGTTGATGACGGGCTCGACCTCGCGCTCCATAAAGGCGCGCACCGCCAGCTGCACCTCGCGCTGCGACGCGGTGAGGGTGCTGCCGAGGCCGTAAAAGTCGCCGTCGACCGCGGGCAGGGTTTTAGGTTTGCGAGCTTTGCTCATCTTCAGCAGCGCGGCCAAGGAGGCTTCGTCGAGCGACGAAACCAGCTCGACGAGTTCGTTCAGGTCGACCTTCTCGGCGAGCTTGCCGAGTTTGGACAGGTCCATGCCGTTCAGCAGCTTCATGGCGGTGCCCATGTCTTTCAGTCCTAGTGCCATTTTCATCTCCCAGTTAGGGGTGTGGTTGGCGACGGGTTACAGGTCGACGACCACACCCGCCTCTATCCCCTCACCCCGACCATAAAGCGCGACCAGGTAGGGTTTGTAGGTCTCCAACACCTTTTGCCGCTTGACGCTCATCTTGGGCGTGAGCAGGCCGTTTTCCAGGCTCACTTCCCCGAGGACGAGCGCGATTTTTTTGACGTTCGACCAGTGCGGCAACGCAGCGTTGGCCTCGCTCAGGAGGGTTTTGAAGCGCGCCTGCACCGGCGCTTGCTCGAGGGCCGCCGCGTCGTTCTGTCCTGTCAGCGACAGCAGCGCCTCCGGGTTGACGAACAGCAGCGCGCCGCAGTATTTTTCGCCTTCGCCCACCACCAGCGCGGTGTCGACGAGCGGGTCGGCCTCGAGGCGTTCTTCTAAGGGCTGCGGCATCACGTACTTGCCGGTCGAGAGCTTGAACAGGTTTTTGAGGCGGCCGGTGATGCGCAAGTAGCCGTCCACGGTCATCTCGCCCTGGTCGCCCGTGTGGAACCAGCCGCCTTCGTCTAAAACCTCGGCGGTTTTTTCGGGGTTTTTGTAGTAGCCCTTCATCACGTGGGGGCCGCGGGTGAGGATTTCCTTGTCCTCGCCAAACTTGATTTCGACGCCCGCCAGGGTTGGGCCGACCGTGCCGGCCTTGTTGTGGTCGGGGCGGTTGTAGGCGATGACGGGACTCGTCTCGGTAAGGCCGTAGCCCTGCAACACGGTCACGCCCGCCGCGCCGAAGGTGTTGACGAGTTCAGCGCGCAACGCCGCCCCGCCAACGATAATCGTGCGGATGTCGCCGCCCAGGGCCTCGCGCCACTTTGAAAACACGAGCCGGTCGGCCACGCCGAGTTGCAGGGCGTACAGGCCGCTCGGTTGAACTTCGACGTCGTAGCGGTCGGCGAGTTCCAAAGACCAGTCGAACAGCCGCCGCTTGACGCCCGTCAAACCTTGCCCGGTCGCCAAGATGCGCTCGAACGCTTTTTCCAGCACGCGCGGCACCGCGGCGAAGAAGGTCGGCTTGACCTCTTTGAGATCGTCGCGCAACGTGTCCGGCGTGCTGAAGTAGACCGACGCGCCGGCCCACATGAGGCAGTAGTGGAGGGTCCGCGCGAAGATGTGCGTCAAGGGCAAAAACGACAGCGCGGTCTCGCCGCCGGAGCCGTAGCGAAAACTTTTCAAACCGGTCATCGCGGCGACGGCGTTCGAAGAGATGTTTTCGTGCGTCAGCATCACGCCTTTGGGCAGTCCGGTGGTGCCCGAGGTGTAAATCAGCGTCGCCACGTCGTCGGCGCGAATTTGGACGCGGAGCAGCTCGAGCTTGCCCGCCGCGTCGTCCGTTTGCCCCCTGGCTGTCAGGTCGTCGAAGGTGCGCAGGTCGACGCCGTCCGGCAGCATTACGCCGGCCGTCGGCGTCGCCCACAGGACGACGGTCGTCACTTGCGTTTCGGGCAACAACCCGGCGATGTCTTTCAACAAAGTCTCGTCCGAGCAGAGCAAAACCCGGCTTTCGGTCTCGTCCAGGATGTGCTTGACCGCGTCGGGCGTGTGGGTCAGGTAGACGGGCACGTCGACCAAACCCGCCAGCAGACAGGCCATGTCGCCCAGGCAAAACGACACGTCGCTGTGCATGTAGAGTGCGACGCGGTCGCCCCGCGTGAGCCCCAAGTCGCCCAAACCCAGCGCCAGCGCCTCGGCCTGGGCGCGGAACTGGCGGCTCGAGAGCGTCGCCCAACCGTCCCCCAGGCGCTGGTTGAGGGCTTCTGGGTTGTCGTGGTGCTCGCAGGCCTCGTCCAGCAGCGACACGAGCGTGCGACCCAGCACGACCTTGCCGCTGTCGATTGGAGCCGTGTAAACCGTTTCTGGCCGAGGCGGGACCCACGCTGCCGAGGTGCCGGTAACTTGGTGCATCGCGTCTCCTTCGGGCTCGCGTAAAATTTTATACCGAGTACAAGTTTAGCACAGGTCGCGGTAGTCGACAACGAATCGGCACACCGGCGGTAGGACAACCGCAAATTAGTTTTCATCTACTGTCGCTAGAATCGTCGCTAGCGTTCACGTAGCCGGGCGTAGCCCTGAGGGAAGCTCTGAGGCAACCTCGTGCACACCACACTGTCAGCGCACTTCGAACCTTGGAGATTGCCGCGCATTCGAGCCTGCTTCACGTTCGCAGAGGACAAACCGGTTTGCGCGGCTTGGACGTGTTTGCGGTAACCCTGTCATTGAGAGCCGGTCGAGGCGAACCTCCACCGGTCGTTTGACACAAAACTGACGTTTAGGTACTTTTGGCTTGCTCCTCGAGCGCCTCCTCCCCACTCACCGGCTCCAAAAAGCCATGTCCCCTTCCGCCACGGGCGTGACGGTGCCGTCCAAGCCGACGACGACGACGCGCAAGGTGGGCGTTTCCAGGTCGAGGTCGATGGCGGGCAGCACGAGGGCGTCGCTTTCGGGCGACCACAAGCTGTGGCTGAGCGCGTACTGGTCGAAAAACGGCAAAAACTGCGCCACGAACTGCGGGCTCGGGGCGAAGCTCGTCAGCAGGCGCTCGCTCCTCGCCGCGACGTCGACGAGGTACACGTCCAGGATTAAGGGGCGACGCTGCGTGCGCTGGGCTACAAGCGTCTCGGTCGCTGACGTTTCGCCCTGTAGCTTACTTCTCAATTCACGCGGCGACCCGGCCAGGTCGCCGCCGCCGGACCTGCGGGGCGTGAAGTAGGCGATGTAAGAACCGTCCGGCGACCAGAAAAAAGCGACCGCCGGTTTTTGGGTGAGGGGCTCGAGCAGACCCGTTTCCGCGTCCAAAAGGCGCAGCGGCCCGAAAGTGCTCGGGACGTTTTCGGCGGGACTGATGAAAGCGAGTTCGTCCGCCGCCGGGCTCCAGCTCAACGAGGCGAAGCCCTCGTGCGCGACCTCGCGCTCGACGTCTAAATCTTGGCCCGAGTCGGAGCCCGGCCGACCTCGAACGACGACCCGCGCGCCGCGGGCGGGGTCGACGGTCCCGTAGGCCAGGTAGCGCCCGCTCGGCGCGATGCCCGGCGCTTGAAAACGCCCGGGTGGCGCTAGATTCTCGTCCAGCGTGTCCCGCACCCGGCTGGTAAAGCCGAGCCGCGCGGCGTCGCCCGACCCGTTCGTGTGGATGAACAAGCCCTGCCCGTCGCTCGTCCACTGCCAGTAAAAAGGCGACCCCGTCGCGAGCAGCCGGCTGCCTGCACCGCTTGGCGGCGTGGTGTACATGCCGATGCCCGCCGCCGCGTCGTTCGCCAGAAAACCGACGGTTTCACCGTCGGGTGCCCAGTAAAGGTAAAAGGGAGGCTGGCTCGAGCTGCGGTAAAGCTCCTCGGCCGCTCCGCCGCCGACGTCCTCCAAAACGGTGATAAACCCGCCGGAGGCGTCCGCGCCGAGCACGGCCACACGGGAGCCGTCCGGCGACCAAGCCGGAAACTGAAAACGCTGGTCGCCCGCGGTGAGCACGCGCGGCTCGGAGCCGTCGGGCGCGACCGTCGCGACTTGACCCTGCAGCGTGACGTAGGCGATACGGCCGGTTTGGGCGGCGACCTGCCCGTAGGCGACCAAACCCAGAGCAGCCAAAACCGGAGCGAGTCCGGCAAGCAGTTTTGTCATCCGTCGAGTTTAGCAGGGCGGGACGGGGCTGACAGCGGCTCAGCTTCCGCTTGAGGGTTCAACCCGGGTCAGCTATCCACCTTGCGGCGCTCGGCCTGGGCGGCTTTTTCAGCGAACTCTCGAGCGAACATCTTCATGTCGGCCATGAGGGAAGCGTTGTTGGTCGCCGTTTTGTAGGTGTCGGCCATCGAGAGGAGCGTCTGGAAGAAGAAGTCGTTCATGTCCTCGACGCTCATGTCTTTGGTCCACAGGTCGATGCGGAGGCTGTTTCTGGCCCGGGGGTCCCACAGGGCCAAGATCATCGCCTTGGCCGCTTGCAGACCCGGCTCGGGCGCGTCGTCGGCCTCCCAACGAATAGCGGTGACGCCCTCGTCGTCCATGTCTACCGCCAAGCGAATTTCACTCGTTTTCGTAGCAGGTGCCATACGACTCAGTTTACCGCCCACCGCCGCGAAGCAAGTCGTGCCGGGCGCGTGACGCCTTGACAAGCCGGTGCGGACGCCTGAAAAAGTAAGGTGTGACGACTCCGTCTACAATTTGAAAAACTTCACGTAACAGTAGGCCAGGAAACAGCTACTATAAAGACAGGTGTGAATAATTTTTAGAACGTTTGCACATTTATACTTGACAGTTGGCAAGAGACGACATATTCTGTGGCTTAGGTCGCTCTTTCAGCGGTGACTTCCCCAGGAGGCAAAAATGAGAAAACGTTTGAGCGTGCTTTTGCTACTGTCGGTTGTGGGTGTCGGGTTCGGGCAGGCGGAGAGTGTTGCCGAACTCGAGTTCGCCTTCAACACCGTGGCGCTGCTGTTTTTCGCCGTGCTCGTGGCCCTTATGCAGCCGGGCTTCGCGCTGCTGGAAGCGGGCCTGCACGGCGCTAAAAACGTGGTCAACATTTTTATGAAAAACATCGCCGACTTCGCCGTGGCCGGACTGGCGTTCTGGGCGGTCGGCTTCGCAATCATGTACGGCGCGCCGCTGTTTATCAGCGGCTACACGGCCGAGACTTTTTCCGGCCAGGCGGACTTTTTCTTCCAACTCGTGTTCGCCGCCACCGCCGCCACCATCGTTTCGGGCGCGGTCGGCGGCCGCATGAAGTTTTCGGCTTACCTCATCTTTTCGGTCGTGATGACCGGCCTTATTTATCCTTATTTGGGCTCGTGGAAGTGGGGCGGCGGCTGGCTCGACGGGCTGGGTTTCGCCGACTTTGCAGGGTCGTCCATCGTCCACGCGGTCGGCGGTTTCGCCGCGCTGGGCGCGGTGCTGGCGGTCGGCCCGCGTTTGGGCCGCTACGCGGGCGGCAAGGTCAACGCCATGCCGGGGCACAACATGGCGCTGGCCGGTCTCGGCGTGTTTCTGCTGTGGATCGGCTGGTTCGGCTTCAACCCGGGCTCACAACTCGCCTTCGGCACGGCCGCCGACGCTTCAATCGTCGCCGACATCTTCGTGAACACCAACCTGGCCGCCTCCGCGGGTGGCGTGGCGGCGCTGTTCGTCTCCTGGCTGCTGTTCAAGAAACCCGACTTTTCGATGACCATCAACGGGATTTTGGCCGGCCTCGTCTCGATTACGGCGGGCTGCGACGTCATCGTCGGCGGCAGCGCGGTGTTGGCGGGGCTCATCGGCGGCGTGCTGGTCGTGTTCAGCGTGCTCTTTTTCGACCGCCTCCGCATCGACGACCCGGTCGGCGCGATTTCCGTCCACGGGGTTTGCGGCGTTTGGGGCACCGTGGCCGTCGGCATCTTCGGCGGGGCCAACCTGGGCACGCAACTCCTCGGCACCTTGGCCTACAGCGGTGCGGCTTTCGCCGCGGGCTACCTCGTGTTCGTCTTGCTCAAGTTCACGGTGGGTTTGCGGGTCAGCGCCGAAGAGGAAATCGTCGGGCTCGACCTGGCCGAACACGGCATCGAAGGCTACGCCCCCGACAACGCCCTGCGCAACCCCGTCGTGCTGAGCACGGCGGCGGGCGACTGACCCAGACAAGCTCAGCGGAAACTGTGGAGGCCCCATGAAACTCATCACCGCCCTCATCCGACCCAACCGTCTGCCCCAGGTCAAAGAAGCCCTCTTCAAGGCGGGCGTCCGCGGCATCACGATCGCGCGCGTCAGCGGCCACGGCGGCCAGGGCGGCATCGTCGAGCAGTACCGCGGCAACCAGTTCATCGTCGAGTTTCACGAAAAAGTGCAACTCACCATCGGCGTGAGCGACAGCTTTGTCGAGACGACCATCGACGCGATTCTCAAGTCGGCGCGCACCGGCGACATCGGCGACGGCAAAATTTTCGTTCAACCCTTGGAGAGCGTCGTCAGGATTCGCACCGGCGAGCGCGACACCGAGGCGCTGACGCCGGTCGGGGCCTAACCTCGAGAGGATACAAGGCCAAACCCGCCGAGTTTGTCAAGAGGCCGAGGCGCGGATACTTGGCGGCCGGTTCCAAGTATCCGCGCCTCAGCGCTCGTGCTCGCGGGCTCGAGCCCGCCCGCGAAGCGCTTTCTTGCAGTGTCCCCACAGGCCGTTTGCAGGTCGTAACCTCGAACGGAGTGGCGCTGCTTTTTAAGCGAGTGATACGGCGAGCAGCGAGACGGCAAGGACGAACCGCCAGCTTCGTCTCAACGAACACTTTCGGTTGTTTGGAGACGCAGGCGCTCACGGCCTGAGTCGTTGTACGCGCCCCAGTGTTCGGTCTGGGCTGCTGTCGGCGGCGCGTTCGTGAAGCGCACGACGGAAGGCCCTTCGGCGACCAGCTTGCCGCCGCAGCCTTGCAGGTTGTCGACCCGGTAGGCAAAACTCGGCTGACCGCCGCTCAAAGTCAGCGAGGGCGCGTTGTCGGCGTACCAGTAACTGCCGGGCGCGTCACCCGGGTTGCAACTCGGCAGGGGCGGCTCCGGGCGCACGTCGTCGCTGTCCTCGACCAGCAGACCCGCGCGCCAACTCGGCTCGGCACTTTCACAAGCCGCACTGCAAAAACCGTAAAAAAGACTGAAGGTTTCCGACGTGTCGCCGTAGCTGATGTGGGGCTTGCCCGCCGCGTCCAGCGCGAGGTCGATGCCGTCTGCGCCGTGGCCCGCCCCGGTGCCGAGGTCGGTCGCGGACCAGCTCACCGCTTTGGCACAGGCAGCGTCGCACCACAGGTACTGAAGGGTTTCGCCGGAATAGTGGAGGATTCGCGGCGCATCTTGAGCGTTCAAGCGCAGAACGGAATCCGTACGGTAACCGAGCGTGACGGGCAGGTTGTCGTACGTGAAGTCCTGGCAGGTTTTGTCGCTACACTCGAGGTAAGCGAGGTGTGATACGTAGTCCGCCCCGGTGTAGTGGAACACCAGCCGCGCCTGCGAACCGCTTGTAAAAGCGAGCGACGCGTTGAACAAACCGCCCTCGCTGAGTTCGGTCGTGGCCCAACGGCCGCCGCTGCGGTAGGCGTAAGTGGTCCCGGCCGGCGTGATGTAGACGAAAGCCGGCGTGTCGTCGGGGGCGAGGGCGAAGTAGGGGCTGTCGTCCAGTTGGTAGCCGAGTGGCCTGGGAACTTCGGGCGTCTCCCTCGTCCAGTTGGCCGGATTCGCGCAACCGGCGTCGCAACTCGCGTAGACGAAGCTCCCGTCCTCGTCCAAGTCTTCGCGGTCGAAGTAGAGCACTCGAGGTCGGCCGTCAGCGCCGAGCGCGAGTTGCCCGTAACCGCCCCAAAGCCCGGCGTCGCCCACGGTGGTGAAGGTCCAGCCCGCCTCCGTAGAGCAGTTCGACGAGCAGGTGCCGTAGCGTACCGGATAAACGCCCTTGCTGTCCGCGGTGATGGCGGTGTAGAGGAGGTGAAACGTGCCGGCCGCGTCACTCAGCAAAATGGGGCCGTCGCCGTTGGTGCCCTCGGCCAGGTCGGGGAAAACGGCTCCGCCCGCGGGCGCGGGATTACCGCCACCCCCGCCACCAGCACCGAGAACCTCCATCGTGACGTTTACCCTTGCGGGCGGCGTCACCGGGGCGCTCTCACCGTAAAAGTCGCCGTCGTCCGGCTGACCGTTGGCATTGACGTCCTTGAAAGCGACGACGACGTACGAACTGGCCTCGAGACCGCCAAAGCTGTAAGCGGCGCTCGAGCCGCTCCGGGTGATTTGCGCAGTCTCGGACTGCGGGTCGCACGCGTCGTCACCCACGGGGAGGCAGGCGATGACGACCGTGCCCGCAACGTCGCCACCCGGCGGGGCGACTATCGTGCCGCTCAGGCCGGTCGTGGGGGTAGCGGGGCCGGGGCCGCTCGAGCCGCCGCAGGCCGAAAGGAACAGGGCGAGAAAGAAAGGAGAAACGAGGACGACTCTGTTCATACTTGCCTCCAAAAAACTTGGCGCTTCCACACGGTTACAGTGTGCACGGTTCGGCGTCTCAGGCCCGTCTCAAGAAACGACCCTCACAAGACGACCGTGCGTGTGCAGCTCACCTCAAGCCCGTTTTGGTCAAGTTTTCAAGGTGACTGCGCAGCGCCTCCCACGAAGTCAGCTCGCACCGCTGCCCGGTTTTGAGGTCGCGCACCGAAAAACGCCAGTTGGGGCCGCTGTTCGTGACCCGCACGATGACACCTGCTTCGGTTGGCTTCACCCTGTCATTGTCGGGCAGAAGCGTCTCACGCGCGTCTCAAAAGCTTTTTAAGGTACTCAACTCTTCCCGGACGTCGGGGGGGAGCGCGGTGAGGTCGAGAGCGTTCAAGTAGGAACGAACGCGTTCGCGTCGCACCGCGTCACCATAAGCGAGAACGACGGCGCAAACGCGCGCGTGAGAGACGGGATGATCGGTTACCTGGAGCGTGGCAATAGCACCGTCGAGGGCCGCTCCGAGCCTCGCATTGCCTAGTACATGGTAAATTTTGGCGAGCGAACCGAAGGCGTTAGCGCGAAGGGCAGCATTCTCACTCTCGCGGCTAAGTTCTTCAAACAAAAGGGCGGCGTCCTCGAGTCGTCCTAACTGTCGGTAAGCGGCGGCCAAGTTGGTACGCAAGAAGTCGGTGTTTGGGTACTGGCGTTCCAGAGTTGCCTGCGCTTCGGCCAGACCTTCTTCCGGGCGGTTGAGGTCTATGAGGTTGGCGAGAAAATTGCTCACCGCTTGTACCTCGTAAAAAGCTGAGCCGAGGTGACGGGCTAACCGTAGTGCCTCGCGGTGGAGCGGCGTTGCCTCCTGAAAGCGGCCCAGGTTGTCGTAAATTGCGGCTTGGTCAGCCAGCAGGGCCAAATACTCGGTGTGGAGCGCTCCCCCCTTCAAACGCGCCAAAGCGGGCTCGAGCAGCTCGAGCGCCCCGAGGTACTTTCCCTGTGTCTGCAGCAGATTGATTTGCGTCTTCAGGAGTTCGCTTTTCAGCTTCGCATCCTCTGGAAGGAGCGCCTGCGCCCGGTCAGTCAAGACCTGCGCGTCGGCGGAGTTGCCCCGATTGAACGTTTGGTTAGCCTGAATGAGAAGTGCGCAGGTCTGCACCCAAGGGTCGGGCGTGTCCGCGAGTTCCGCGGCGAGGCGCGCCGCCGCCTCGGTCTGGCCCAGCACCTGCAGCTCGGTGCCGAGCAGCCCGCCGAGGCGCGCGTGCCACACGCCCGTGGGCAGCCTCTTGCGCACGTCCTCGAGCAGCCGAGCCGCGTCCTCGAACAGGCCGCGCGCCTCGAGTTCCAACGCGGCTTCGTACCAGTGAGCCGCCGCGTTCTCAAGCCTTCCGGCCCGAAAAAAGTGCTCGGCCACGACGAGCGGGGCGGCGCGCTCACTCAGGGCTTCGGCGGCGTGCGCGTGCAAAAAGGCGCGGCGCGGCTCGCTGAGGTTGTTGTACACGCTCTGCCGCACGAGGTCGTGAGTGAAACTTGCTTCCCGCAGCAACCCGACCCGCCCGGCCTCCTCCAACACGTCCAGCACCGCCCAGGTTGACAGCCCGGTGAGCGCGCCCAGCAGCTCGGGCGTAAAGCCCTCGCGCAGCACCGCCGCCACGCCGAGCACGCGCTTGGTCGGTTCAGACAGGGCCGAAACGCGGCGGCGCACCGTGTCGGCGACGCGCATCGGCACTTCCAGTTCGCCGTAGTCGCGGGTGAGGTCGTCGAGGTCGGTGTGCCAATGCGCGTCCTGCTCGCGCATGACGCCGTTTTCGAACAGGGCTTTCAGGGTTTCCAGGATAAAAAACGGGTTACCCCCGGTGCGCGCGTGCAGCCAACGGCTAAAGAGCGGCGGACCCTCGCTTTGCCCGCTCAGGCTGGCGACGAGGTCGGTCACGGCCTCGGGCGTGAGGGGCTCGACGCCAAGCACACGCAGCCGACCGTTGGACCTCAAACTGTCCAGTGCGCCCTGCAGCGCCGCGCCCGTTTCGGTCGAGCGGTAGGTGCCGAGGCTGCGGACGCCGCCGCGCTCGGCGAGGTAAAGCAGCAGCTCTACGGTGGCGGCGTCCGCCCACTGCAGGTCGTCGAACACGAGCGTGACGCCGCCCGCGCGGAGGCTCGCGAACAGCTGCGCGAAGGCCTCGAGCAACCGCGACCGGCCCAACAGCGGGTCGAAGGGCGGGGGCAGCCGACCCGGCGCGAGGTCGGGAACGAGCCGGGCGAGTTCGTCGAGGTAGACCGGCGCGAGGGCGGGCCAGGACCCGAGTTCGTCGCGCAGCCAGGACACCAGCGGAAAGTAAGGCACGTCGCTCAAACCCTCGCGGCAACGCAGCCACATCGCCTCGGGAGCGACCTCTTGCAAGAGCCGCGTTTTGCCGACGCCGGGCTCGCCCGCGAGGAGGGTTACGGGCAAGCGGCTCTGAACGAGGGCGGCGCGCACCGCGTCGCGCCCGACGAGTTGCGGCGGGTGACGCACGGCGAGCGGAGCCCTTTTTTCAGCAGTCTTGACCGGTCGAACGTCGACCTTGTCGGCGCGGCGGATGAGCGCCGCCAGCGCCTCGGTTTCGTCCAACGGCGTCAGGCCGAGTTCGTCGTCCAGGCGCTCGCGAAAGGCCGCATAGACCCTCAAGGCCTCCTCGCGCCCGCCCGCCAGGTAGCTCAGGCGCATGTAGCTTTGCACCACGTCCTCGGCGAGCAGGTCCTGGGCCAGGACGCGCGCCAGCAGGGCGGCGGCTTGCGGCTCGGCACCCAAGTCTCGGGCACGGCGGAGCGCCGCTCCGCGCCAGGCGCTCTCCAGCGCCGCGCGCTCGAGGTCCACGAAGTCTTCAAAGCCCGGCGTGTCCCGCACCCTGAAGCCCTCGAGCAGCGGCCCACCGTAGCAGCGTTCGGTGACGCCCCAGTCGCCGCGGCCGAGCGCCTCGCGGAAGCGACCCAGGTCGCTCGGGGGCGTCCAGCGCAGCCGCTGGGGTTCGATGTCCAAGCCTTGCACCCAGGCAAAACGTTTGGCCCGCGACAACAGCAACCGCAAACCGTGCCGCGCCGTCGCCTCGTCGACCTCGGGCCGGAAGAGTTCGGCCAGTTCGTCGCGGCTCACCCAGTCGCCGCGGCAGGCCAGGTAGAGCAGCAGGCAAGTCGGTTTGGTCGTCGGCAGTTCTACGCGCGCGCCGTCCAGCTCGGCGTAAGGGTGGCCCAACAGGTACAAGGCTAACGCCACGGCTCCAGCCTAACGCGCCACGGACGGGTCGAGGGTCGTTTGAAGCCGGCGTGAGGCGCGGTTTTCAACCACCGACGCGAGCGGCGCAGCCCAACCCCTCGAGCTGAGCAGCGTCCGGGGCAGCCAGAGGCAAGGGTCGGGCTTAGCCCACACACCGTCCACCCGGGCCCGCCCACCTCGACCCTCTTGTCCCGGTTCAGCCGACCTGCCGACAAGCTGGGCTTTCAAAGCAACCGGGCTTTCAAACCAGCAGCGCGTCGCGCAGAGCCGCCAGGTCGGCGGCGTCGTTGTAAACGTTCGGCGCGACCCGAACCGCGTCGCCGCGCACCGAGACGACGACGCGGTTGGCCTCCAAACGTTTTTTGAGGGTGTCCAGCTCGAGCGTCTCCGGCAGCCGCAGACCGAACAGGTGCCGCGCCGAGTACGTTTCGGCCTCGAGCCGGTAGCCGTAGTCCTGCACCTCGTTCAGGGTGTCCCGCACCAACGCGCGGCAGTAGGCCTGCACCCGCTCGGGCCGCCGCTGCAAGAGTTGCTCCAGGGCCGCGTTCACCATCGGCAACAGGATGGGGTTGCTGCGCTCGCCCACGTCGTAGCGGACCGCGCCGGGCGCGTACTCGTCCTGATAATCCACTAAGCGGCTGAAGTCTTCGCTGCCGCGGCGGGTCAGCCAGTTGTCTTCCAGGGGAACGCCGTCGTCGAAGCGGGGGCCGTAGTAGGCGAAGCCGAGGCCGTAAGGCCCCATCAGCGTTTTGTAGCCCGCCACGACGAGCGCGTCGGGTTGCCACGCGGCGACGTCGAAAGGCAGCGCGCCAGCCGATTGGGTGGCGTCGACGACGAACCAAGCGCCGACCTCGCGGGCTCGAGCGCCGAGCGCGTCCAGGTCGAACAGGGTGCCGTCGGTCCAGTGCACGTGCTCGACGGCGACTAAGGCGGTGGCGGCGTCGACGCTGCTCAGCAAGCGCTCGTTCCAGACCGCGCCGCGGTTTGCGCCCGCAGGCGGCGCGACGGTGCGCACCTCGACGCCGCGCGCGGCGAACTTGCGCCAGGCGTAAACGTTGCTCGGGAACTGTTCGAACGGCACGACGATGTTTTGGCCGGGCTGGACCGTCAGGTTCTTGGCGACGGTGGCGACCCCGTAAGAAACGGCGGGGATGATAGCGACCCGGCCCGCCTCCGCGTTGACCAGACGCGCAAACAACTCACGGGCGCGCTCACTTTCGGGAAAAAAAGTCTCGGGCGGCAAGTTCAGCGGGTTGCTTTTACGCCTCACCCCCCGCAACCCCGCCGCCTCGACCGCCTTAGACAAGGGCGACATGTAAGCGCAGTTCAGGTAGTGAAGGTCCGGGGGCAGCGAAAAGTCGGACTTTTGGCAGCTCAACGGGGCGGCTGTGGCTTGCAGGCTATTCACGGTCATATGCAACCAGTTTAGGCCACCAAACGCGCTAAGTAAAGGGTAGGCACACAGTGAGAGGACGACGCTTCGTCCCCTTCCGAAGGTCAGCCGCCGACCTCTCCCCCGTTTCGTTGCCGCCAGGCCGCGTAGCTTCCTTCAAGCTCTACGACGTTGTCAAACCCCGCCGCGCGCAGGGCGCTGCCCGCGACGGTGGCTCGAGCGCCGCTCTGACAGTGCAGGACGATGGGTCGGTCGGTCGGCAAACGCGCCCGCTCGCTCAAGACTCGGCCCGCATGAACCTGCACCCCGCCCGGCAGGTGACCGCCGCCGTACTCCGCCGCGGTGCGCACGTCCAAAACGAAGGGGGCGTCCAACGCCTCAAACTCGTCTACAGAGAGGGTGGGGACGGGCGCCAAACTCAAGCCGTCCAGGGTCGTGACAAAGCCCGCGACGCGGTCGACGCCAACCCGGCTCAGCTTGTCGCGCAACTCGTGCGCCTGCGCCCGGTTTCGCGCCAGCACGACCAGGGGGCGCTCGTCTCGGTCCGGCTCTAAGACGTAAGCCGCGTAGGTGGCGTGCTTGCCTGCGGGCAGGTGGAGCGAGCCCGGCACCGAGGCGGCCAGGAAAGCCTCCCTGGGGCGGGTGTCGACCAAAACGAGGTCGCGGTTGAGGCGGGGCTCGAGGCTGAGGGCGCTCACCTCCTCCAGCGCCGGACGTTCGCCCAGCAAGGCCGGCCCCGCGCGGTTGTGCCGCTTCATACGGCCGAAATAGCGGGGCGCGTCGGGTTGGCCGTCGAGCAGCTCGCGCACGAAACCGGCCTCGTCTCCCCTGCCGAGATGGTCGGCCCACCAGGCAAAGCGCCGCTCGTAGCCCACCGTGCTGCTCGGCAACGCGCCCAAGGCCTTGCCGCAAGCGCTACCCGCCCCGTGGCCGGGCCACACCTGCACGTAGTCGGGTAGGGTTAAAAACTTGGTTTGCAAACTGTCGAACAGTTGCCGCGCCCCCGCTTCGCGCGTGTCTTCGCCCCCCGCGACTTCGTCCAGCAGGTCGGGGCGGCCCACGTCGCCGACGAAGACGAAGTCCCCACTGAGGAGAAAGCCGGGCTGGTCGCTCGTCGCGCGGTCGGTGACGAGAAAGGACAGGTGCTCCGGCGTGTGGCCCGGCGTGTGCAGCGCGGTCACGGTGAGGTTGCCCAGCTCGAGCGTGTCACCGTCCGCGAGCGTAACGTCGCCGAAACCGTACTGCCAATCGCGCCCGCCCTCGCCCGACAGGTAGAGCGTCGCACCGCTTCTCGCAGCGAGTTCCCTGGAGCCCGACAGGTAGTCCGCGTGGACGTGCGTTTCGGTCACCTTGACGACGCGCAAACCGCGCCGCGCCGCGGTGCCTAAGTACACCGCGACGTCGCGCCGCGGGTCGACGACCAGGGCTTCACCCGTCGCCTGACAAGCGACGAGGTAACTCGCTTGGGCCAAGTCTTCGTCGTACACTCGTTCCAAAAACATGTTCGCGTCCTTCCTCAGGGCTGCCGACCCACCGAAAACGACCTGTTTAAAACGCCCTGTCCACAAAATGTACCCCCGTAACACGGGCGTCAATGTTCCGGGTGCTCGAGCGGGCTCGGCGCCACCAGCCACAGCCGCGTCAACCACTTTTCGGCGAACGGCGGCACGTGCTCGAGGGCCACCTCGAGGCCGGCCTCACGGGCGTCGGACAGCAGCTGCTTGAGCGCCAGCGCGCCGCTCAGGTCGACACGGCCGAGCCCGCCCAAGTCCAAGACCAGACGCCCAGCCTGCGGGTACTCGGCGAGCGCGTCGCTCAAGCTGTCCTCCAGGTGAAACGCCGAGCCGAACCAGAGCACGCCGAGCGGCAGGATGGTCAGGGTAGCTCCCTCACAGGTGCGCCGCACCACGAGCCGCTGCTCGCGCCACAGGTGAACCGCCACCGCCAAGCCGATGCCGGCGAGCAGCGCGTAGTCGACGCGCGGCGCGAGCAGCAGCGTCAGCAAAAACGTGGTCCAGGCGAGCAGCGCTTGTGGCCGGGACAGGTCTTTGAAGGCCCACAGTTCGCGCAGGCGTAGGAGCTTGCTCACCGCGGCGATGACGACGGCCCCCAACACCGCCTTGGGCAAGGGCGCAATCACGAAGGTGAACGGCAAAAAGGCCAGCACCGCCAGGCCCGTCACCGCGCCGCTCCAGCGCGTTTTGGCCCCCGCCAGGCGGTTGACCGAACTGCGCGCGAACGAACCACCGACCGGAAAGCCGCCGAACAGGCCCGCCGCCAGGTTGGCGACGCCCTGGCCGATAAACTCGCGGTTCGCCCGCCAGCGGCTGCGTTCCTGAGTGGCGTAGGTTCTAGCGATGGAGGCGGCCTCGGCAAAACCGACCAGCGCGATGACCACGCCGCCGACGAAGAGTTGCGGCAACGCGCCCCAGGGTTGGACGAGGTGCACAGGCGGCAAACCCGCCGGGACTTGCCCCACCCGCGCGCCGCCGTACGCAAAAAAAGTGCTGTACACGATGCCCAGCACGACCGCCACCAACACGCCCGGGAAAAGCGGGTGGACGCGTCTGCCCAACCGGACGAGTAGAACCGTCACCAGCGCCAACAGGGCGGCGGCGGGTCGCCACGCCGCCGGGTCCACCAGCGCCGCAAAACCGTTCAGCACGACGTTGTGACCTGCTGCCGGCACCCCCAGCGCCGCCGGCAGTTGCGACAGCACGATGAGCAGCGCCGCCGCCGACATGAAACCGCTCAACACCGGTTGCGACAGCAAGTAAGCCACGCTGCCCAGACGCAACACGCCCACCAACACCCGCGTCACCCCGACGACGAGGGCGAGGAGCCCCGCGTAAGCCACGTACTGCGCGCCGCCCGGCACTGCGAGCTGGCTCAGCACCCCGAAGGTCAAGAGCGACGTCGTCGCGACCGGCCCGGTTTGCAAGTACGGGCTCGAGGCGAAAAACGCCGCCGCCAGTGCCGCCGTTCCCACCGCGTACAAGCCCGTGTAGGCGGGCATCCCGGCGAGTTCCGCGTAGGCCATCGACTGAGGAATGGCGACGAGCGCCACGCTCAAACCGGCGACCAGGTCGGCGAAAACAGGTTTACCGGGAACGGCCGAGGTCGCGCACACGCCCTCAGCCTAGCACTTCCGTCGGCGGACGCCGAGCCCGAGAACAAATACCCCCCAGGCGTATGCTAAACTCACGGGCAGAATGACGAATCCCGACGCGACGCCGGCCCCCGACTCGGCTCGGGAGGCCAAAACCAAACTCATCAACCGTTTAAAACGCTTGGAGGGCCAGGTCCGCGGCCTGCAAAGAATGGTCGACGAGGAGCGCGACTGCAGCGAAATCCTCACCCTGCTCTCGGGCGTCCGCAGCGCCCTGAACGCGACCGGCGACCTCGTCTTAGAAACATACATCGAAGCGTGCTACGGCCCCGCGCAGGGCGACACCAACGTGCGCGACGCCGACCTTGACGCCCTCGTGCGCGCGGTCAAGCTCGCTCGAGGCTGAAGCGTTACGGCTTAGAGACTCTCGCCGACTTGCGGCTCGCCCACCTACACAACCCCATGAAAAAACCCCGCCGGTCGGCGGGGTCAAAAGGGAGGTAGGCTTAAAGTAGCACCCCGGCGGCGGGGGCGGCGTGAAAGAAACCACTTCGGTGTAAAGCAGGAGTTCTTCGTTGTCAGTTTTTCGTCTAAAGCAAAAACTAAAGGTTGACACTTCGTCTTTTCACTTTCCCCTCTCTTTACAGCGCCACCGACTCCGCCCTCACCGCCGGCAGCGCCGACGCGCCCTCGAAGGCGTTGACCTCTTCGATAAAGCGCCGGAACAGGTACGAGGCGTCGTGCGGGCCGGGGCTCGCCTCGGGGTGGTACTGCACGCTGAACACCGGGTAGCGCACGTGGGCCATGCCCTCTAAAGTGCCGTCGTTCAAGTTGACGTGCGTCGCCCGGAACTGTCCGCCGGGAATCGAATCCACGTCGACGACGTAGTTGTGGTTTTGACTGGTGATTTCGACCTCGCCCGTGACGAGGTTTTTGACCGGCGTGTTCGCGCCGTGGTGCCCGGTCGCGAGTTTCACCGTCTTGCCGCCGACCGCCAACCCGAGGAGTTGGTGGCCCAAGCAAATCCCGTAGGTCGGCAGCAGACCCAACAGTTGCCACACCGTGTCGTGGGCGTACTTGGGGCCGTCGGGGTCGCCGGGGCCGTTGGAGATGACCAGGCCGTAAGGGTTTAAGGCCATAATCTGCGCGGGCGTGGTCTGCGCGGGCACGACGATGACCTCGGCCCCGGCCTGCTCGAGCTTATAAACAATAGAGTGCTTGATGCCGAAGTCGATAACGGCCACGCGCGGACTCGTTTTGAAAGTGGGGCGGGCGTAGGGCAGCGGCGTCGTCACCTCGGGCGTCATGTCGCGCCCATCGATGTCCGCGTGGTCGCGGGCCTCTTCAACCAGCGCCGCGTCCGTGTCTTTGTCGGTTTTGCCGTGATAGATGACGCCCTTCACCACGCCACCGGTGCGCAGCCGGCGCGTGAGGGCTCGGGTGTCGACACCCTCGATGCCGACGATGCGGTGGCCCTCCATAAAACTCTGCAAGTCCTGATTCGAGCGGTGGTTGCTCGCCGTGCGGGAGAACTCGCGGACGATGAACCCTCTTGCGAACGGCTTGTTCGACTCCATGTCGTAGACCGACACGCCGTAGTTGCCAATGTGTGGATACGTCATGGTGACGATTTGCCCGTGGTAACTCGGGTCGGTCAAAATCTCTTGGTAGCCGGTCATGGCGGTGTTGAAGACGATTTCGCCGACGGTTTTGCCCTGGTAGCCAAAGGCGTAGCCGTAGTAGACGGTGCCGTCTTCTAACGCCAGCACGGCCGGGGGTTTGTTGAGGAGCGACATACGGGTACTTTAACACCCCCGAATCGGACGTTACGGTCGGGCGCGAGGAACGAGAAGCTTTTAGCATGTAGCGCATAGCCTGTAGAAGAATTTCAACCAAACGAGCTGTGTACCTTCAGTACACAGCTTTGAGATGAACTAAAGTCCCGACTCACTCGAGGACTTCATTTTCCCAACTTTATTCACTAAGTGGCTCGCAGCCGGTAGAAAAGCTACCAGCTACGAGCCACTCTTTTGCTAGCGCGTATCGAGTCTGCGCAACACGCCGTCTGCACCTATCTCGAAGCGCGGAAACAGCAAAACCTCGTGGTCGGCCCAGCGCCGCTCGGCGGCCACGGCGTTGCACCCTGGGCGACAGGTCGGCAGCGCGTACGGGTCAGCGGCGGTATAGTCCACTGAGTAACCTAAGTCATCGAGCGAGCCGACCGTCAAAACGCTCAGGGGTAAGGCACTCCCATAATCGACGGCACCCGTCATCATTTCGGTATCGAAGATGCCCTCTTCCCAGTGAACACACTTCGTGCCTGGGCCGCCATCGTTTTCGGCGGGCACCTCGCCCTGGCCGCCCAAGGTGGCGTACGCAGCAGTCCCGGCCTGGCCCTTGTACGTGATAGAGGTGGACGCGGCGCAGTCTGCCCCGTTGAGGTTCAGCAGACCTCGCGCCTCCCACTGAACACCGATGCCCAACACGTGCCCAATCTCGTGCAGGATAATTTCACTTAATTGGGGATTACCGACGTCTTCACTGTCGATATTCATGACCCCGTAGGCTGTAAGACCATTGTTGGACCGTTGGATGCAGGGACCCGCCTGGGCCAACGTGTTACCGGGACCGTCAATCGGCACAACATCGACATAGATTGTTAAATCGTCGACGCGGCCGCTGAAGGCCGGCTCGTTCAGCCCACAAGCGTTGTCAGGCTTTTGGAAATAGTAGTCGTCCAGGTCACCAGCGATTACACGCCCCCAGCGGGCCGCAGCAGGAGCAAACAAGGCCTTTTGCGCCTCGGTTACGTTGGCACCGTACTCCAGCTCGATGTTGTAGTCGGCCTCCCTGCCGGGAACCGTGCCGGGCACGAAGTTCACACTGATGGTCAGGCCGTCGCGCGTCGGCGTGACTTCCGCGCACACAGCAGAGTCGGTGTAACAGCCGAAAAAGTCGCCGGGGTCTGTGGTGTCGTCGTTACCGTCCTCGTCGCGGCCGGCGAAGAGAAGGTACGCGCCAGCCTTGAGCCCTGTCAACGAAAATGGCGCGCTCGTGCCGCTGTCGGCAATGGTCAGGCTGCGGTCGTTCGGACCCTCACAGGCCGGATTTTCAAGGGTACCGGCCACCACGTAGCAGGCCGCCACCATCGTGCCCGCGACCGTGGTCCCCGCGGGCACGACGACGGTCCCCGCCAGGCGGAGGTCGGGCCCGCCCCCGGAACACGCTGCCAACAGAAGCAAAATTACACCAAGTCCTAGGCCGTATTTCACACTAGAACCTCCAGACAGGGCGGATGCGCCCTGTTTTTATTCAAGGCTAAAGCAAATGATTTTTAACCTTGGCTAAACTTTACAGTGCGCGGGGTGCTTAGCGCTGTGACCAACGACTCGCCGGTTCCCACATCTTGTGCCAACCGGCAATCCTCAGACCCTGTGCGCCTTTACCCTTTCCTTTTAGGAAAGGTGACTCGTTGGGCGGAAGGGTTCCGACAGCCCGCCCCAGCCGACAAACATCTCACCGGCTGCCTTTATACTTGACCCAGGAGTTGGAGATTTGATGACACAAGGTCTATACATCCCGCTCGTGAGCATCCACGGGCTTATTCGGGCACAAAACTTGGAACTCGGACACAACGCGGACACGGGCGGCCAGACGAAGTACGTGGTCGAACTCGCGGCGGCCTTGGCCGAGTGCGAGGATATAGCCCAGGTCGACCTGTTCACGCGCCGCATCGACGACCCGCATTTTTCCGACGACTACGCTCGGGAAATCGAACCCATCAGCGCACACGCGCGCATCGTGCGCGTCGACTGCGGACCGCCGGGTTACGTGCGCAAAGAACTCCTCTACCCGTACTTAGACGAGTTTCTAGCGGGCTCGAGGCGCTTTATCGAAAGCGAAGGGTTATCGCCCGCCTTGTTCCACGGCCACTACGCCGACGCGGGCTACGTGGCGGGGCGGCTCGCCAAGAGTTACCACGTCCCTTTTTTGTTTACCGGCCACTCGCTCGGTCGCAACAAGGTCAAAGCCTTGCTCAAGGCAGGTTTGACCCAAGAAGACGTCGACGCGCAATACAGCATGAGCACGCGCATCGGCATCGAAGAGGAAGCGCTGCGCGAGGCCGACGTGGTCGTCGCCTCGACCGAGTACGAGATTCATACCGGCTACGAACTCTACGACGCGCACCGCCAGGCGAACTATAAAGTCGTGCCGCCCGGCATCGACGTGGACACCTTTTACCCTTACTACTACGACGACGACCCGAACGCGAGGCGTGACGAAGCGCTGTTGCAAGCGAGGGCGCGGATGCGCCAAGAAATCGGGCGCTTTCTCACCCAACCCGACAAACCGCTCATCCTCGCCATCAGCCGGCCCGACCGCCGCAAAAACATCGGCGGACTGGTCGAGGCGTACGGCGAGGACAAAGAATTACAGAGTATCGCCAACCTGGCGATTTTCGCGGGCGTGCGCAGGGATATCGAGCAAATGGACGACAACGAGCGCGAAGTCTTGACCGAAATGCTGCTGCTGATGGACAAGTACGACCTCTACGGTAAGCTCGCGCTGCCCAAAAAGCACGACACCGCCACCGACATCCCCGAACTTTATAGGATGGTGGCGAAAGGGCGCGGCGTCTTTATCAACCCGGCGCTGGTCGAGAACTTCGGGATTACCTTGATCGAGGCGTCGGCCTGCGGCTTGCCCATCGTCTCGACGAACTTCGGCGGGCCGAACGACATCGTCGCGAACTGCCACAACGGCATTCTGGTGGACTCGAGAGACGCCGGCCAAATCCAGGGGGCGCTCAAGAAAATTCTCGTCGACGACGCGCTCTGGCAGGAGTATTCGCAAAACGGCGTCATCGGCGTGCGCGAGCATTACGTGTGGTCGGCCCACTGCGAAACCTACCGGGAGGTGGCGCGTGACGCTAGGGCGGCCTGAGTGGCTGCTCGTCAGCGACATCGACAACACCCTGACCGGGGACAGCGTAGCCCTTGAAAAACTGATGAATGCACTTCACGCCAACCGTGACCGAATCGCCTTCGGGGTCGCCTCAGGTCGGTCGTTGGAACTCGTACAAGAGGCTGTCGAAGAGTTCGGGTTGCTCGAGCCCGACCTCGTTATCTCGAGCGTCGGCAGCGAGATTGACGGCGAGGGCGACATTCGCGAGCGCTACGCAAAGCATATCGGCGCGGGTTGGGAACGCGAGTGCGTGGTGGAGGCGTTGGGTAAGATAGAGGGTTTAACGTTCCAAGACGAAACCGGGCAAAGGCCCTACAAGGTCAGCTTCAACACGAGTGGCGACGTGATGCCGCGGGTCGAAGCGGCCGTTCGCACGGCCGGTCTTTCGGTGAGCCTCATCCACTCGCACGGCGAGTTTTTGGACGTGTTGCCCGAGCGCGCCGCCAAGGGCAAAGCCGTTTGCTTCGTCGCCGAGGCTTACGGGTTGCCGCTCCAGAAAATCATCGTCGCGGGCGATTCGGGCAACGACGCCGACCTGTTGACCTGTGGGGCCAAGGCCGTCGTGGTCGGAAATTACAGCAAAGAACTCGAGCCCGTCCTGAACCACGAAAACATCTACCACGCCAAGGCTTTTTACGCGGCGGGGGTGTTGGAGGGGCTTACGGCTTACGGCGTCTTGACCCGAGTGGACCTTGCTATCTGAGCCGACCTCGTTTCTGCCGGTTCGCTCTTGAAACGGTTTTGCTCGATTGAGTTTTTGCGTGGGAACCAAGGTGTACAAGTGACTTGTTTCGTTTATTTCGTTTGTGCTAAAGTAGCGTCATGGCAACAGCAACCGAAACCTCAACTGAAACCCGGCAGGACGAAAAACGTGCTGAGCTGGCGAGTGCTTTCCTGGCGGGGCAGCAAACCGACACTTTCAAGCTGAAGGTTTCGAGCAGTGGCTCGAAAGGGGTGGTCCTACCCTCTGTTGCGGTGCCCCTGCTCAAGCAAGTTCTCGAGCTGATAGCGCAGGGAAAAGCCGTCACCATCCTGGCACGAGACACCGAACTTTCTACCCAAGAAGGTGCCGACCTGCTCAACGTCTCTCGACCTTACTTTGTTGGTTTGCTCGACAGTGGCGAGCTGCCTCACCGTAAGGTAGGCACGCACCGCCGTGTTTTGCTCGAGGACGTGCTCACCTACAAACGGCAACTCGCTGAAAAGCGCAGAGAAGCGCTGAAAGAACTTACCGAACAGGCCCAGGAGCTGGCTCTTGGCTACGAGTGATAACCGCCGTTCTCGACGCCAACGTTCTCTACCCCGCCCCCTTACGCGACCTGTTGATGCACCTGGCGCTGGTCAACCTGTACCGGGCCAAATGGACGAACGAAATTCATGACGAGTGGATACGGAACGTTCTAAAAAATCGACCCGACTTAGAGCGAAGCCAACTCGAGCGCACCAGAAAGCTCATGAACGCCCACGTACTCGACTGCCTGATAACGGACTACGAAGGTTTGATTTCGCGACTCGAGCTTCCCGACCCCTACGACCGGCACGTGTTGGCTGCGGCTATTCAAGCTCGAGCCGACCTCATCGTGACCTTCAATCTGAGCGACTTTCCAAAGCGAGTGTTGAGCGAGTACGGGGTCAGAGTCCAGCACCCCGACGTTTTTGTCCACACCTTCGTCGAACAGGATGTAGAGGCCGTCTGCACAGCCGTGAAACGCCAGCGAGAGGATTTGAAGAAGCCCCCTTTCACTGCGGAGCAATTGCTGAATGTTTTCGAGAAACAGGGTCTGGTACAGACCGCTCGCGCCCTCAGGATACACAGCGACGCTCTGTAATGACATCTTTGGTAGCAGGAGTGCAGACTCCGGCTCGAGCCCGTCCTGAACGACAAAAACATCTACCTCGCCCAAGCGTGTCATGCGGCGGGGGTGCTCGAGGGGCTTAAAGCTTACGGGGTTTTGGCGGAAACCTCGGTTGTGGAGGACTGAAGCACTTTTGGGGTGTGGCAAACGAGTTCTTGTTTCCCAGCACCTAATTGGAAGTGTACTAACAGCCCAACTGGAAATACTTTGTGTCTAACATCGTGCATTTTGGGACTTCATCGTTGGAGAAAGTGTCAAACTTATAGTCACCCACGAGTGCCGACTGGCTGACACTCACAGAATCAGGGTTAGCCTGTATGACAAAACCCGTCGAGCCCACAAGAGTGACCTCGAGTTGATTGTCTAGGGTGTGTAAAACGTCACGAAGTGAGTTACTAAAGGTGTTATTTAAATCACCAGGTTCATCGTTTGTGACTCGTACACCGCTACGGGTATGGTCACAAACATAACCCCCATTTCCGTTACTCTGAGCAAAACGTACTCTCTATAGTAAGTGAGTGTACCGTCGAAACCTTCACAGCGCGTTTCGCAGACGTACACAATTTCATAGGTTGACGAGGATACCAAAAGATAAATCTGAGGGTCTGGTCTTTCCCAATCTGCAAACCACTGTTTGTACTTCCAAAAAACGCTCCCTTCTGGAGGCTCGTCACTCCCCCTTCGCTCCCATTTAGTGCTGCAATCAAATTCATCTATTTTTCTATGAAAAGCCGCAGCGTGTTCGTTTTGGGTGATATTGAATGAAGTAAAGGCACTGCCCATGCAGCCCTTCGGGTTGTTGAACCCGGCAGAATAGATAGAGAATTTTGAGTTGAAAGGAGGGGATTCGTTAAGGAAGTCAGCGAGGCGGTAATCTTCTTCACGAAAGGAAGAAGTTTCTGCAACTTCATAAACCATGTTCTGCTTGGGAGTAAAAGCCGAGTAAGGAAGGTAAATTGACCTGATACCGGCTTGCGTATCAGGCTTATCTGGTTGTGAGAAAACCAAGCCTGCCAAAAACATGAAGCAAACGAAAACAGTCAGTTTCAAGCGAACACTCCTAGCCCGTGGATAGCGTTTCACCGCGGCGCACACTGTGGGGCGCGACGCGCGCGCCCGCCTCGACCGTGCAGTCTTCCAAATGAGCGTAAGCGCCGACAAACGCACCCTCGCCAACGTGCGTCTCCCCTTTTAGAATCACGCCCGGCTCCAACACCACGTCCGGCCCCAAAAACACCGTGTCGTCGATGAAGGTCGTCTCGGGACTCGTCATGGTGACACCTGCGGTGAGCCAGCGCTCGCGCGTTCGGTCGCGCAGAATGCGGTCGATGTGCGCCAAGTGGCGGCGGTCGTTGACGCCCAACACTTCGGTTTCGTCCGCGACCGTGAGGGTGTTCACGTCGTCGCCTGCTTGCAGGTACAAGCTCGGCAAGTCGGTGATGTAGTATTCGCCCGCGGCGTTGTCGCTCGACAGTTCCCCTGCCTTGTCGAACACGGTCGCGTCGAAGATGTACAGCCCTGGGTTGACCTCGCTGATGTGCTTCTCGTCGGGCGTGGCGTCTTTTTCCTCGACGATTTTGAACACCTTGCCGCCCGCGTTGCGCACAATCCGGCCCAGGCCGGTCGGGTCGGCAACCTGGCAGGTCACGAGCGTCATGCCGCGCCGACCGCGCTGTTTGGCGACGAGGTCTTGGAGCGTCTCGGTTTTGATGAGCGGACCGTCGCCGTTCAGGACGAGCACGTCGCCGACGAAGTCTCGGAGCGCTTCTTCGGCCTGCAACAGCGCGTGGCCGGTGCCGAGCTGTTGTTCCTGGGTTACAAAAGTAGGGTCGTACGCCTGCATCCGCTCTTTCACGAGGTCGGAGCCGTGGCCCACCACCACCACCACGCGCTCCGGGTTCAGGGGCTGGACGGCGCGCAGGACGTGTTCTAACAACGGCCGACCCGCCGCCTCGTGGAGCATCTTGGGCGTTTTGGACTGCATGCGTGTGCCCATGCCCGCGGCAAGCACGACGACGGCTAGAGCCACCCTAGCGCCCCCTGGCTTTCATCGCCAGGCGCTCTTTTTTATCGGTGCGGTCGGGGTCCATCGTGAGAAGCATGTACAGCGACAACAGTACCAGGAGCACGCTGACGAGCTGCGTCAAGGTAAACAAGCCCACGCCGCCCTCGTTGTCTAAGTACACTTGCCAGGTGAGCGGGTTATCGCGGAAGGGCTCTTCCAACACGCTGCGCAGCACCGAGTACCACAGCACCATCTGCCAAAACGCGTAGCCCGGCGTCCGGCTGCGCCGCAGCGCCCAGACGGTGACAAAAAGAAGCAGCACGCCGACGACGACGCCGTAACCTTGCGTCAGGTGAACGCTGCAGGGCTGGCCGAGCGCGAACGGCTCGGCGCAGGCAGGCGGATAGTAGGCCCAGAGGTAGTCCCCGAACACGAAGCGCCCGAGCGCGCCCCAGGTCGGGGTGCCCGGCTCGGGCCAATTGAAGCCGATGGGCCAGTTCGTCAAACGCCCGGCCGTGTCGGTCCCGTTCATGATGTTGCCCAACCGCCCGCCGATGATGCCGAGACCCGCGACGGGCGTCATCACGTCCAAGTAGGCCCACATGTTGAGGTTGTGAAGGTGCGAGTAAAGCCAGGTCGCTAAGACGACGCCGATGACCCCGCCGTGGATGCTGATGCCGCCCTGCCAGATGTACAGACTCGTCAAGGGGTCGCCGCCGGGCCCGAAAAAGGCGCTCGGACTCGTCAAAACGTAGACCAGCCGCGCCCCGACGATGCCCGCGACGACAAGCCACACCGCCATGTCGAGAAGCTTTTCGGGGTCGAGCCCGCGCTTAACGGCGAGCCGCGTCGCCCAAACCGAACCGACGAGCACGCCGAGCGCGATAAACAGGCCGTACCAGCGCAACGCCAGCGGCCCGATTTGCAACATGATTGGGTCCATACACCCTCCAAAGATTCAGGTTTGGCGGTCGGTCCTGTCACTGGTCAGTCAGCCCGACAAAGCGCCCCACCACAAAGCATCCCAGTATAAAGCACCGCAAGTATAGCGCGGACGCTCGAGCGGAAAAAGTCGCTTTTTCGACTCGAGCCTGGTGGGTAACTGGCGGGTAAAACGCTTCAGACGAGTCGCGGGAACACCACAAAAACGATGGCGACGACGATGAATGTTTGCGTCACCATGCCGCCGAGCGTGCCGACGAACACGCCGAACCCGGCGCGCAACGCTTCCCGGGGCGCGCGGCCGCTCAAAAGTTCGCCGCCCACCGCGCCCGCCAGCGCGCCTATCAAAAAGCCGAAAGGCGGCAACAAAAACAGGCCCAGCAGCGCCCCGACGACGCTGCCCCACACGCCCGCACGGCTCGCCCCGAAGCGCCGCGCGCCGATTAAGCCCGCGACGTAGTCAACGAGCAGTGCCAGCAGCGTCAGCCCCGCGACGACCAGGAGCGGCGTCACGCCCAGAGCGTCGAAACCCGTCAGCCACGCCGCCAGCAACGCCCCCACCGCGGCAAGCGGCACGCCCGGCAGAACGGGCAAAAAGATGCCCACGACGGCGGCCCCTGTGAACAAACAGAAAACGACGACGGCTAGAACGTCCACCGAACCCTCACGCGCCGAGCGCTGCGACGCCGGGTAGCGCACGCCCCTCGAGAAACTCCAGCGAGGCCCCGCCCCCGGTCGAGACGTGGTCGACGCGCTCCGCCACCCCGACCGCGTTCAGCGCCGCCACCGAGTCGCCGCCGCCGACGACCGTAAAGCCGTCCAGAGCGGCCACCGTTTCGGCCACGGCGCGCGTGCCCGCGTCGAAAGGCGCGACCTCGAACACGCCCATCGGCCCGTTCCAGAGCACGGTTTTGGCGTCTTCGAGCGCGGCCTGATAGGCCGCTCGAGCCTTCGGTCCGATGTCCAGACCCATCAAGCCGTCGGGGATGTCGTCGGACGGGTGAATTTCCGTCGCGATACCTTCTTCAATCTCACCTGCGCAGACCGAATCTTCGGGAAGGTGGAGTTTGACGTTCCGGCGCTCGGCCCGCTCGAGCAGGTCTCGAGCCAGCTCCAGCTTGTCGTCCTCGACGAGCGACTTGCCAGTCTCTCCACCTTGCGCCTTGAAAAAGGTGTACGCCATCGCCCCGCCGACAAGAATCTCGTCGGCGAGGCCGAGCAAGTTCTCGATCACGCCGATTTTGTCCGAGACCTTCGCGCCGCCCAAGACGACCTTGAAGGGTTTTTCGGGCTTATCGAGGAGTTTGGACAAGGTGCTGATTTCTTTCTCGAGCAAGCGTCCCGCCGCGCTCGGCAGCAGTTTGGCGACGCCCTCGGTCGAGGCGTGTGCGCGGTGCGCCGCGCCGAAGGCGTCGTTGACGTACAGGTCGGCGTAGGCGGCGAGCTTGCGCGCCATTTCGGGGTCGTTTTTGGTCTCGCGGGCGTCGAAGCGGGTGTTCTCGAGCAGCGTCACGCTGCCCGCGGGCGCGGCTTGAACGAACCGCTCTTGCTCGGCGGAAACCGGGCCGTCGGTTGCTAGGTAGCGCACCTCCCGGCCCAAAAGCTCGCCTAAACGCGCGGCGACCGGCCCTAAACGCTCATTCTCGTCCACCCCTTTGGGCCTTCCTAAGTGACTCGTCAAAATCAGGGTCGCGCCTTTGCCGAGCAAAGCCCGAAGCGTCGGCAGCGCCGCCCGGATGCGGGTGTCGTCGGTGACCTCACCCGCCCTGACGGGCACGTTGAAGTCGACGCGGACGAGCACGCGCTTGTCGTTTACCTCGAGGTTGTCTATCGTCTTCACAGGGTCCTCCCGATGATGAAGCCTAGCGGACGTTTTGCGACGCCCCTTCGAAGCCGCTGACCGGTACGCGTGCCAGAGGCCACCTAAGGATAAGGCGTGCGGCCGCGTCACCGCTACGGTAGAGGACATTCCCGCAGCAATTCCAAATTTAACAAACCCTCTCTCAAACAGCGTTGAGCAGGTTAAAGCTTATCAGCACAGCAGCTAATTCCCCTCTACTTTGCTCAGAAGAGGGCTAAATATCTGGCGGGACGCTTCTAAAAAGTTGCTAAGGGAGCTTAGTTCACCAGAAACTGAAGGGTTATTCTCCGAAACAGCCTCTGTAGCTGCTCGATTGCTCGTCGCCTATCTCTTGAGAGTACCGTTCAGCACGTCATTGAAATCGAATTTGGTTAAATTTGGAACTGCTGACATTCCCGCCTCGAGCTTGGCACGCTTGGACGGGTCGCAACGAGGTCGCTGCGACGAACCCTGCAGCACCTTGAAACCTTGCCACGTTTTAGAGACCCGCGCGCCGTTCGGGTGTACACTGTTTGGTATGAACGGATTGGTATGAACGGACAGAAGATTCGCGTGCTCGAGCTTGCCGGTTCACCTTACACTATGGGCCACACCCACGGGCGGCGCTTTGCTGGAGACATCCGCCACTTCGCCGAGGAGCGCGTGCGCTTGAGCGGCGACGCGCGCTGGGTAGGACGCGACTTCGCAGCCGACGAAGTCCTGGCGATTGCCGAGGCCTGTCTGGACGAGCACGAGCGCTACGCGCCCCACTTGGTCGAAGAATTGCGCGGCATGGCCGACGCGACCCAGCTCACCCTGGCCGAACTCATCGTCGTGAACGGCTTTACCGACTTTGTCGACACGGTTTACAACGCGGCGAACCTGCGCGTGCCGGTTGCAGCCCACGCGGGCGCGGACAACTGCACGGCGTTTTTGGTGCCGAACGACAAGGCCGAGGGGGGCCGAGGTTTTTACGGCCAAACCTGGGACATGCACGACACCGCCACCGAGCACGTGATTCTGTTGCGGGGCAAGCCTGAAAACAAGCCCGAGTTTTTGGCCTTCACGACGGTCGGTTGCGTCGGCATGATCGGCATGAACAGCGCCGGGGTCGCCATCGGCATCAACAACTTGTCCGCGACCGACGGGCAAATCGGCGTGACCTGGCCGTTCGTGGTGCGTAAAGCCTTGGAGCAACAAAGCGCGGACGACGCCCTCACCTGCATCACCTCGGCCAAACTCGCGGGCGCGCACAACTACATGCTGATGGACGCCTCGGGCAAGGGTTACAACGTCGAGGCGACGCCGAGCCAGAACGAGGTGACACCGCTGAGCGAAACACCCGTCGTCCACACCAACCACTGTCTCGTCGACCACACGCGCGGCGTCGAGCGCGAACGCGAAGAGGCGTCGCAAAAAAGTTCCGAAGCGCGCATGAAGCGGGGCTACGGGTTGCTCGAGCACCACGGCGTCACCGCAAACGACCTGCAAGCCTTAACTCGAGACCCGGAGAGCATCTGCGTCACCTCCAAACCGCCGCGCCACGTCGAGACCTGCGGCGCGGCCATCATGCGCCCCGCGACAGGCGACTTTTGGGCGGTCTGGGGCCTACCGAGCGAGAACGAGTACGAGCACTTCGAGCTTTGATACTCCCCGACTTTCACACGGTTTTGCTGTTCGCGGTCGCCGCCGCCGCACTCGTCTCGGCACCGGGACCGGCGACGCTCTACATCGTCACGCGCAGTTTGGACGGCGGGCGACGGGCGGGCATGGCCTCGGTACTCGGCATCAACACGGGCGCGCTGGTTCACATCGGCGCGGCGGCGCTCGGGCTTTCGGCGCTGCTCGCCTCGTCCGCGCTGGCCTTCAACGCGGTGAAGTACGCGGGCGCGGCGTATCTCGTTTACTTAGGCATTCGGAAACTGTTCAGCAAAGAGCGTTTAAGCCTCGAGGGTCAAGTTGAGCCTCAGACCCTCGCGCGCACGTTTTACCAGGGCATCGTCGTCAACGTCCTCAACCCCAAGGCCGCGCTGTTCTTTTTCGCGTTTTTGCCGCAGTTTGTAGACGTGAACGCGCCCGGTGCCGCGCTGCAAATCCTGTTTTTGGGCGCGGTTTTCATCACCATCGCCTTTATCGGCGATACCACCTACGCGCTGCTGGCAGGTGGCGTGAGAGGGTTGTTGAAACGCAGTAAAACGTTTTCAAGAACTCAGAAGTACGTGACCGGCGGCGTCTACATCGCGCTCGGTATGAGCGCGGCCTTGGCGGGCTCGAGCAAGCTCAAATAGGAGCGTATCTGCTACATTGAGACATGGCTCTACCAATCCACACCATGACAGAGGTGCAACCTTCCCGTCGCCGCTTCACCGTAGCTGACTTTCACACCATGCTAGAAGCGGGCGTGTTCACCGAGGACGACCGGCTCGAGCTTGTCGACGGAGAGGTTGTTGAGATGTCACCCATTGGACGAGGACACGCAGCTTGCGTAAGAAACCTCCTTAACTTGTTTGCAGGAAACTTGCCAAAAAGTGTCCTGCTCGACGCGCAAAACCCGCTCAGGCTCAGTGACGAGAGAGAGTTCTACCCGGACGTTTTGCTGTTGAACCGTTCTCAAAACATAAAAGCCGGAAACATTCCCGAATCCGGTGATGTGTTGCTCGCCGTCGAAGTTTCCGACTCGACTTTGCTTTCCGACCGCACCGTCAAACTGCCCCGCTACGCCGAGGCCGGGGTTGCCGAGGTATGGATTGTAGACTTGAACGCCGAACGGGTTCTGGTTCACCGCGACCCGCTGGACGGGGTTTATGGGCGAGTTGAAGAGGTTAAGAAGGGCAGTAGGCTGAGTGTTGCGGCTTTGGGCGGCCTCGAGCTGGACCTTGCCGATATTTTGTAAATGATGGACCCTTTATAAATGATAAATCTCGTCACGCTCGAGCCCAGGTACGCCCCGGCCCTCGAGCAACTCCAAATCGCCTGCTTCCCCACCCTCGCCGCCCACGAACTCATGCGTAAGGAGCACTTTTTAACTCATGCCCATCTTTTCCCCGAGGGCAGCTTCGTCGCGCTCGACGGAGACAGGGTCGTCGGCCTCGGCTCGGGCTTTTTTATCGACTTCGACTTTAGCGACACCCACCACACCTTTAAGGACATCATCGCGGCGGGCTACTACACGAACCACGACCCCGCAGGCGCGTGGTACTACGGCGCGGACATCAGCGTGCATCCGGACTACCGGGGGCGCGGCGTCGGCAAGCTGCTGTACGAGGCGCGGAAAAGTTTGGTCAAGCGCAGCAACCGCCGCGGCATCGTCGCGGGCGGCGTGTTGCCGGGATATACCGAGCACAAAGGCGAGCTGACGGTTACAGAGTACGTCGACAAGGTCGTCGCGGGCGAGCTGTTCGACGCCACGCTCAGTTTTCAGCTCAAGAACGGCTTTACGGTTCGGGGGTTGCTCGAGAACTACCTGGAAGACGAGGCGTCCGACAACTGGGCGACTTTAATCGTATGGGACAATCCTGATTACGACGCTCAAGCTGCTTGAGTCTCGAGATGCCTGACCAACCCCGAGTAAGCCTCGTTTATTTTTTTGACGAGTTCGGTCGCCGCCGCGCGCCGCTCGGCGTCTTGAAACTTGTCGGGGTGGTACTTTTTCATCAGCCGCTTGTAGGCCGCCCGCACTTCGGGCAAATCGGCACCGTAGGGCAGCTCGAGGACGATGTAGTGTTTGGCAAGGACGGGGTTTTTGCCGTCGTAGTTGTCCTTGACTTCTTGCCAGAAGTCTTCTTGAAAAAAAGGATGTCTCACCTCGAAGCGGCCGAGGCGGTGGTTGACCTCGCTGCGCAGGATGCGCCAGAGGCGGTTGGGAATGCTCACGCAACCAGTTTACAAGATGGGGTTTGGCGTGTCTTGCGAAAAAAGTTGGAGTACCGGGCAAAGGGCACGAGTAATGATTCACTCGAGAGTTCTAAATTCGCAACAACCTGTTGCAACAGGTTGTTACTCGCTCGAGCCCCGCTGCTGCAACACCAGCGAAATCCCGACCAAAACAGTCGAAGCCACAATCATCAGCGTCGAAATCGCGTTGATTTCGGGCGAGACGCGCTGTTTGAGCATCCCGTAGACGAAAATCGGCAGGGTGTCGTCACCGACGCCCTTGGTAAAAAAGGTGACCACGTAGTCGTCTAAAGACAGCGTGAGCGCCAGCAGCGCGCCCGCCAAGATGCCGGGTAGCAGCAGCGGGAATGTGATGCGCCAAAAGGTCTGAAACCGGTTCGCGCCTAAGTCGTTGGCCGCTTCTTCAAGGTTCGTGCTCATCGTCGCCAGACGTGCTCGCACCACGATGACGACGTAAGAAATATTAAAGGCCACGTGCGCAATGATGATGGTGGCGAAACCGCGGGTCACGCGCTCACCCGTTACGCCCTGGTAAAAGTCGAACAGGATGCCGAAGAAGATGGCTAAAGACACCCCTTGCGTGATTTCGGGGATGACGACGGGGAGGTAGAGCAGCGCGTCGATAATGCGCCGCCCCGGAAAGCGCCCGCGGTGGATGGCGAGCGCGAGGGTGGTGCCGATGACGGTCGCCAGGAACGAGGCGCTGAACGACACGAGGAGAGAGTTGCCTAAAGCCTCGAGCAGCTTCCCCGTCACAAAACTCGTCTCCCCCAAACCCGCCGCGAAGATGTTCTCGTACCACCGCCAGGTAAAGCCGCGCCACACCGACACCGAGGCCGAGTCGTTGAACGAAAACACGATGAGGACGACGATCGGTGCCCACAAGAAAAAATAGTTCACAAACGGCGTTATCCACAACCCGACCTTGCCAATCCTGCGCACGGTCAGGTCACGGCTCAGCTTGCCCCGGTCGGGTTGCACGTCTTGCCCAGACTGAGCCGCGACCCGGTCAGCCATGTTGCTCGCCCCGCTCCTGCCCAAAGCGGATATAGACCGCCACGCCCACCAGCACGATAATGATTAAGACGATGGAAATGGCCGAGCCGAGCGGCGTGTTGGCCCGCCCGCCGAACTGCCGCGCTATCAAGTTGCCGATCATCAGCCCGCGCGTGCCGCCCAACAGGTCCGGCGTCACGAACGAGCCGATGGCCGGGATGAACACCAGCATCGAACCCGCCACCACGCCCGGCAGGGTCAACGGGAACACGACGCGCCAGAACGTGTGCCAGTCGTTCGCGCCTAGGTCGTTCGCCGCCTCGACGTACCTAAAGTCCAGCCGTTCGACCGCCGCGTAGACGGGCAGAATCATGAACGGCAAAAAACCGTAGACGAGGCCCAGGATGACGGCGAACGGGGTGAAAAGCAGCTCGAGCCCCCCGCCCAAAAACGGCACCCTGCTCAGCAGCGTGTTGACGATTCCCTCCGGCCCGATGATGGATTTGAGCGCGTAGGTGCGCACCAGAAAGTTCGTCCAGAAGGGCAGCAGGATTAAAAAAAGCAAGACGAGCCGCGTCCGCGAACCTTTGCGGGTACTGATGAAAAACGCCATCGGATAACCCAGAATGAGGCACCACAGCGTCGTGTAGAGCGCGATGCGCAGCGAGCGCCACACGACGGTTCCGAACACGTCGAAGGTGCGCTCATAGTGCGCAAACGTCCACGGCAAAATCGGCGTGCCGCCGACGCCCTTGGTCAAAAAGCTGGCCGCGAGCACGAACAGCAGCGGCAGCATGAAAAACACCGTCAGCCAAAAGATGCCGGGGAACCCCAGCCAAAAACCCTTTCGTTCCGAGCGGCTTTTCATCGACGCTTATCGTATCAGGTCGGCCGGGAAGAAGTGGGGGTAGAAACGTAGTGAAGGGTGTGCCCGCACTTCACAAGGCGTCAGCCGCCGAGGGTCTGCTCGTCGCTCGGGGTTCGAGTGCAGCAGTCGGCTCCGAAGTCTCCGAAAAGCGCGGTTTTCAAGTCGCTGAGAGTCGCTAGCCCTGTTAAGCTAGACATCAAGTTATTATTTTAGACATCAAGTTATTATTTTCACAACAGTTGTGTTCGTGAATTTTTTGTTTCTGTGTAGCCTTATACTAGCTACTCCGGCACGCCCGTAGGCCGCGTTACTCCACCGTTCCGGTTGAGGAGCTTCAAAAGTCGGTCGGGCCGGTCGGTGATGATGCCGTCGACGCCCAACTCGACGAGGCGGGCCATGTCGGCGCTGTCGTCGACGGTCCAGACGTGAACCTGGATGTTTTTGCGGTGGGCTGCGGCGACGAAACGGCTCGTCACCAAGCGCAGGTTGCCCTGGGTTTCAGGCACTTGCATGGCTTGGGCCGGCGGCTGGTACACGCGGTCCAAAAAGAGCGTGGTGAGGATGAAAAAGTTGCGGATTTCCGACGGGGTGGCGGCCGTCGCCACGTCGGGACAGCGCTCGCGAAACGCCCGCGTGGCGGCGTCGTAGAAAGAAACGACGAGGGTCGTGTTCTGTCTGCCGAACCGTTCAATCAGGTCGCACAGCGGGGCAACGATGCCGGGCTCGAGCTGCTTGATTTCGACGTTGACGCGCGTGTCGGGAAACGCCTCGAACACATCTCGCAGGGTCGGGATGGTGACGCCCCGCCCGCGGTAGGGAAAACCCTCCCCCGCCCGCTCGGGCGACCAGTCATAGCCGGCGTCGAGCTTTTTGAGGTCGGCGAGGGTCAGGTCGTTGACCAAACCCCTACCGTCGGTCGTGCGGTCGACGGTTTCGTCGTGGATGACGACAAGCGTGCCGTCGGTCGAGGCGTGAAGGTCCAGCTCGAGCACGTCCGCCCCCGCCCTCACCGCGCGCCGAAAGGCGTAAAGCGTGTTGCTCGGCCACAGGCCGTCGCCGCCCTGGTGCGCCATGACGAGTACGCCATCGTCACCCTCGAAAAAAGGATGGGGCTCATTGGGGCGTGCGGTGAGCGACAGGCCGACGTAGGCAACCGCAAGCAGGATGAAAAGGCCGAGCAGACCCGTTAGAACCTGTCGAAGCGTCAAACCTCGCATCGGTTTAGGCTGGCGGCCAAGCGTTCAACAACCGGCGCAACAGGACGATGTGGCCGAGGTGATACGTGGTGTGCTTGGCGACGCTGGCGGCGAGCTTGTAGCCGACCGTCCAGGCGGACTCCCCCTCAGTCGCCGGGTAAAGAACTCGCGTCAAGTCTTCTTTAGCAGCAAAACGTTGTAAGGTTGCAAGACCGGTTAAGAAGGACTCGCGCAACTCGGCCCAGTCACTTTTCTCGACCTCCGGCCAGGCTGTAAGCGGGTTGACGAAGCTTACTGGGTCATCGCTCTCGAGAAGCTGCAAGTTGAACTGGAGGTTGGCGTTGACGTGGGCCAGAAGTTGGGTGATGGTATAGGGGGAGCCCGGTATCTCGGCAAAAGCCTGGTCGGCTGAGAGGCCGTGCAGAATGCGCGCCGCTGCCGGATGGTCGTGCTCGCTTGGGTCCTCGAGCAAGATGTTCAGCGTCTCGGGCGGCGGGCCGTATAAAACAGTCGGAGTCATGAGGACAGTTTAGCTTAGCCCGGCTCGTTCGTTTCGGCATGAAAAAACCTCGCCGGAGCGAGGCTCGTTTGGTGGAGGCGGGCGGAATCGAACCGCCGTCCGAAACACCCTTGGATAGGCGTCTACGCGTGTAGGTACTGACTTAGTTGTCAGCGCGGGGCAAGCTCGGTACCAGACTCGTAACCTCGCGCTTAAACGTCTAAGGTTTCGCCTTAAGTCCGACGTTCGAGACTTGCGGCTAGCCTACTTCGGGATGCTCGTTCCGGCGAACCATAGGCGGGGTTTCCGGTGAGCAGTGCTACCTAGACTTAGGCAGCTAGAGCAAAGCTCTGGTTGTTGTTGCCAGTTAATGGCTGTGCAGTTTGGTAACGCGGCCAACTGCGTCCGCGACGCGCAACCTTACCCGCAAAGCGCCCCGTCGAAACCAGGTCGCCCCCACGGTGAGATGCAGGCATAATTCTAGCATGACGTAGTGGTTCTCGCCGACGCCCCGACTACCTCTGAGCACCGAGTTGAAAATGGGCTGACTCGGTACTGCCTCTTCAGGCTTTTTGCTCGTAATACTCAGCGATGTGCTCGTAAACGTCGTCGGGGAAAGTCAGGTCTTGGTAGACGTTGCCCGCGTCCGGGTCGTCGGCGTCGGGAAGGATAGGGAAGTCTTGTTTTTCCTGATAACCGAGAATGGTTTCGCGGCTCGGCGGGCTGTAGTCTTTCGCCGAGACCTGCTTGACGAGCGACCTGGCTTCCGCCTCGCCGAAGTCTTCGTCCTTAGCCAGGGTTTCGACGAGTTCGTCCTCGTCTAAAAAGTGCCGCGCGACCATCGCGAACACCAGGCGTCCGTAGTGGCCGATGTCCCGGCCTTCGTCGAGCGCGTCTAAGAGGTGCGTCATCATGCCGTTTTTGCGTAAGTCCTCGAGTGCCATAGATGCCCCTTTCGCACCCAAGAATACCTTATTTATTAAGGTTCAAGTCGTAGCTGGCGTTACAGGTTTGGGGCCGCGACAGAGGCGCGAACAGGTATGATAAGCTTATGCCCGAAGCCGTCGAGATGCTCGCTGTCACCAAACGCTTTCCGCTCGTGGTGGCGAACGACCACGTGGACTTTGCCGTGGAGTGGGGCGAGGTACACGCGCTCATCGGTGAGAACGGGGCGGGCAAGTCTACGTTGATGAAAATTTTGTACGGCCTGCAAGCGCCGGACGAGGGCGTTATCAAAATAGACGGCGCGGCGGTGAATTTTCGCTCGCCGAAAGACGCGATTCACCTCGGCATCGGCATGGTGCACCAGCACTTTATGCTGGTCGAGCCGCTCACCGTTGCAGAAAACATCGTGCTGGGTTCGGAACCGGCGGCGGGCGTGGCGCTCGACTACCGGACGGCCAGGGCCAGAACAAAGGAACTCATCGAACGTTTCGGTTTCGAGCTGTCCCCGGACACCAAAATCGAAGACTTGCCACTGGGTTTGCAGCAGCAGGTCGAGATTTTGAAGACGCTCTACCGCCGGGCGCGCATTTTGATTATGGACGAACCCACGGCGGTGCTGACGCCGCAGGAGACGCGCGGTTTGTTCGCGTTCGTGCGCGAGTTCGCCGCGAGCGGCAACGCGGTCGTCTTTATCAGCCACAAGCTCGACGAGGTCATGGAAATTTGCGACCGCATGAGCGTGATGCGCGACGGGCGGATGATCGGCACCGTGGCGCGCGCAGAGACCGACCAGCGCCAGCTCGCCAACATGATGGTCGGCCGCGAGGTGCTGCTGCAGGTCGAAAAAGCGCACAGAGAACCCGGCGAGGTGCGGCTCGAGCTGGACCGGGTGACGGTGCTGAGCCCGCTCAAACAGCGGCCCGTCGTCGACGACGTGTCGTTCACGGTGCGAGCCGGGGAAATCGTCGGCATCGCCGGCATCGAGGGCAACGGGCAGAGCGAACTCGTCGAGTGCGTCGCCGGCTTGCGGCGGGTGAACAGCGGACTTATCAAGCTCGAGGGCCGCGACACGACGTTCGAGAGCGCGCAGCAGCGCCGCCAAGAGGGCTTGAGCCACGTGCCCGAAGACCGCTTCGAACGCGGCCTGGTGCCGAGCTACTCGTCGGCCCTGAACAGCGTGCTGGGCGACTACTACCACGCGCCGTTCGCAAACCGCTTGGGCTTTTTGAACAAGGGCGTCATTGAAGACCACGCGCAACGTTTGATCGAGCAGTACGACGTGCGGCCCGCCTCGACGCGAGTCGCGGCGCAGGCTTACTCGGGCGGCAACGCCCAAAAACTCATCGTGGCGCGCGAATTGGAGCGCCACCCTGATGTCCTCATCGCCGCTCAACCGACACGCGGGGTGGACATCGGCGCGATCGAGTTTATCCACAAGCAAATCGTGGCCGCGCGCGACAGCGGGCTGGCGGTGCTGCTCGTCTCCGCCGACTTGAACGAGGTTATGAGCTTAGCCGATCGCATCCTGGTGATGTTCGAGGGCCGCGTGATGGGCGAGCTGACGCAGAGCGAAGCGACGCCCGAGAAGTTGGGGCTGATGATGGCGGGCTCTACGTTGAGCGGGCAAAGCGAGACGGCGTGAGGCACCCTCGAGTCAAGTCCGAGAAGAAACCCTCGCCGTGAAGACGGGCTGTGAACTCGTCTACGACATCCTGGGAGTTGCAAAAGCTGACGACCAGGCACTGCTGACAGAGTTTCGTGACGAGGTCGAAGGGCGACTTACGCATGTGAAATCTGTAGACGTTCATACTATCGACGGCGGTGTACGTTTGAAAATTGCGGTAAACGACATCGCACCGTTCGACCGAAATGACTTCGAGTCGTTTGTCTACGACCACGCCGTTTGGGATTCGACCCAAGCGTACTTTGAAATAGCCACCGAAGCCATCACCTTTGATTTGGTGTCAGAAAAGTATGGCTTGTGAGACGACCGAAAAGCAGAGCCAGCCTTATCCGAGGTTTGACTGCATCTATCGTAATCGAGGACAACTCAACGAACGCGAGCAGCTACCTACTCGAACACCTCTTTGACCGCCAGCCGCCAACCCGGCACCGTTTCGCCGCCGTCCAGACCATCATCCTCGGTCAGAACGGTCAGGTCGGTGAGGCTACGGTAAACTTTCAGGGTGCGCTGGCGGGGGTTGACGACCCAGGCCAGCTTTGTCCCCGAGCCAAGCCACTCGGCCACTTTCTCTTCAACCTCGGCGTAAACGTCGTTAGGTGACACGACTTCGACGGCTAAGTCGGGGGCACCCGGAAAATAACCCTTGCGGTTCAGGTCGGCCAGGCGCTCTTTGCTGACGAAAGCGACGTCCGGTGCGCGGACCGTATCGGGGTCGCGCGAGAGTATAAAACCCGTTTCAGCGGCGTAGACCCGGCCCAAGCTCTGCTGTTTAACGTACATACCTAACGGCGCGGCAATATTCATCGCCACGCCGCCGTGTTCGTGTCCTGCCGGTGCCATTCGCCTCAACTCTCCCCGAACAAGTTCGTACCGAAAGTCGTCGCCGGGCATTATCAGCAAATCGTGCGCGGTCATGAGTTTTTCTGTGACTGCCATGTTCGACCTCAGGCCTCAAGTATAAAGCAAAAGTTTTTACTTACGAGTCAACTCCTTGGCCCAAACTTCTAGCTCAGTTAGTTGTCTCAATCAACCCGCGGTTCAGCCGAAAGATGGGCGAACCCTAAACCGACCTGCGGTCGAACAGCGCCAAAAACGGCGTGTCGGTTTTGCCCTGCTCGGTGAGCAGGCCCAGCAACTTGTACCTGACATGCTCGCTGCAGGCCCGGTGGGTGAGAACCTGCATGGCGAGTTCGGTCGCGCGGGTGGTGTGGCCTTCGCTCAACAGGTGTTCGACGAGACTCACGACCGCGCCGAAAGCGTGGGCCGACGAGACGCGCTGGGAAATCACGATTTCGTCGCCGTCGTTCGTGTTGCCCAGGTTGAGCACGCGCACGTTGGGGTCGAGAAGCAGTTTCTCCAGGTCGCCGCCGTGGCCGCCGAGCGCCGAGCCGTCCTCATCAGGGCTCGAGGTCGCAGCCAGCTCGGCAAAAAGGCGTTCGGTTTGGTCGCCGACCCCGAACACGAACTCGTCGCTGAAGGCCTGCCGGAACCGGCTCAAAAACCTCAGGGCGACCGAGCGGTGGCCGAGCGAAAAGGTGTTGCGGGCGTAGCAGCGGGCCGCTTCTTCGGAAAAAGCGTTGTAGCCGAGCAGGGTTTCAGCCACCTCGGCGGCGGCGGCGTGGTCGCTCGAACCCTCGAGTTCAGCGGCGTGCTGGAGCGCCACCACCGCGAAGGCGTCGACGAGGGCGCGCCGTTCGGCACTCAGCCACTCGTCGTAACTCAGCGAGTCGGACGCGTCCAAGCCCGCCGCCAGCTCGCCCTGAAAAAGCCGGTAGGCCTCGCCCCAGCGCCCGGCCGCTTTGGCGGCGCGGAAGTGAGCCAGGTCGGTCGGCACCTGCCACCTCACGCGGGTGCGTTCGATTTCCAAATGCGCCCAGGGCAGTGACCGCGCCGCGGCCAAAAGTTTGCGCAGGTAGTGCAGGGCGGTGTCGTTGTCGGCGTCGGGGCGAAAGAAAAAAGCGAGGTCTTGGCGCGTCAGCCACTCGCCGTGGTAGCCCAGGTAAACGAGCAGCCAGCTTACCCGTGTGGGGGGCAGGTCGACGGTCTCGCCACCGACCTCGAGCACGGGTTTACCGAGGATTTTAAGCACCGGGAGCAATCCTGTCCCCTGCGAACGAACAGGGCGAGCAAATGGGATTTTCTAAGGCCGGCCGAAACGTGAGCATAAAGGTCCTAAAAGTCGTGAGAGAAAGAGCTTGAACCGAGGACAGGGCGTTCTCGAGCTGAAACCATGATAGGCGAAGCTCTCACTTTTCTCACTTCAAGGATCACATGCGTTTTTTCACACCCCGGGTCGGAACCCGGGACGGGGGCGGGACGGTCGGTTTGCCACAGTGTCGACATGCCCAGCGACACGCGTCTAGCCAGCTACCTCGTCCGGTTGGAAAAGAACGGCGTCCAACTGACCATCACCGTCCAAAACATCCGCACGCGCGCCGTTTCGATGTTCGAGAGCTACCCCGAACTGCAGAGGGCGCTCGAGGACGGCCTGGCAGCGACCCCCACAGCCGGCGAAGAGGCGGGACGCTAGCGGGACGACCCTTCAACCTAAGCTCGTCCGCGACGCCGACTGGCTGCGATGCGCTTCCAAGCGCGGCACAGAGCCTGTCTCTCGGCTAAACTCGGTAAGTCCTAAACCACCTCAGTCAAAAAACGCCGCAAGCGCACCGCGATTTGCGGAAACTCAATCAAAAATGCGTCGTGGCCGTGGGGCGAGTTGATGTGAGTGTAAGAAGCGTTCGGCAAATGGGCCACGAGTTCTTTTTGTTCGCTCTCTGGGTAAAGAACGTCCGTGCCGATGCCCATGACGAGCGCGGGCATGGTCATGCCTTTCAGCACGTCTTGAACCCTCCCCCGCCCTTCGGCGAGGTCGTAGTCGTCCATCGCGCGGGTGAGGTAGAGGTAGGTGTTGGCGTCGAAACGCTCGACGAGCTTGACGCCCTGGTAACTCAGGTACGACTCGATTTCGAAACTCATGTCCAGGAGGTTGCGGGTGGCGGCGACGCGCTGGCGGCCGAACTTGGCCTCTAGCGAGTCGAAACTGCGGTAAGACAGCATGGCGACGGCTCGAGCCAGTCCCAACCCGTTTTCGGGCTGCCTGTCGGGGCGGTAGTCGCCGCCCGACCAAGTGGGGTCACTCGTGATGGCGCGGCGCGCGACCTCGTTCAAGCCGATGGCCCAGGCCGAATGCCGCGCGCCGATGGCGACGGGAACGAGGCTGCGCACCCGCTCCGGATACAGCGCGCCCCACTCCAACACCTGCATCCCGCCCATCGAGCCGCCGACGACCGAGGTTAAAGACTGCACACCCAGAGTATCGAGCAAGCGTTTTTGTACTGTCACCATGTCGCGCACGGTGTAGCGGGGAAAACTCAGGCGGTAGGGCGCGCCCGTGGCGGGGTCCAAACTGGTCGGGCCGGTGGTGCCGTAACAGCCGCCCAAAACATTGCTGCACACGACGAAGTAGGCCCGCGTGTCGAGGGGTTTGCCGGGTCCGATGAGCGGGGCCCACCAACCCGGCACCGCCTCGCGGCTGTGCCGCCCCGCCGCGTGCGCCGAGCCGGTGAGCGCGTGGCAGACGAGTATGGCGTTGTCGCCCGCCGCGTTGAGTTCGCCGTAGCTCTCATAAGCCACGACGACCCGCTCGAGCACGCCGCCGTACTCGAGCCGCAAAGGATTCTCAGGCGTCGCCACCTCGAGCAGTTGCGTGTCGGTTTGGCCGACGCTGCCCGCTTGTGAGGCTTCGGCCCTCGCCAGCAACGCCGCGTGGTCGCCCCAGGTTTCGTGGACGAGGGTGCGACCGAGCATCAGGAAAGCTCGAGTGCTTGCGAAAAATCAGCTTTGAGGTCGTTGAGGCTCTCTAACCCCACGCTCAAGCGGATGAGGTCTGGACTCACGCCCGCCGCGCGCCGCGCCGCCTCGCTCAGGCCTGCGTGCGTGGTCGTCCAAGGGATGATGACGACCGTCTTAGCGTCGCCGATGTTGGCGAGGTGCGAGGCCAGTTCGACGCGGTTCAGAAAAGTCTGAGCCGCTGCCGAATCCTCAGTTTCAAAGCTGATGACCGCGCCGAAACCGTGCCGCAAAATTTTTTGGGCGATTTCATGGGACGGATGCGACGGCAAGCCCGGATAGATGACGCGCTTGACGCACGGTTGAGTTTCAAGCCATCCAGCCAGCTCGAGCGCGCTGTCGCAGGAGCGCTGCACCCGCAGCGACAGCGTTTCCAAACCCTGCAACGCCAAAAACGCCGCGTGCGGCGACAGCGTCATGCCCATCGTGAACAGGCCCAAGTCGTGGGCTCGAGCCGCGAACGGCGCGGCGGGGTTTTTGTCTAGGTAGCTGCGGCCTCGAGCGTCCTCTTGTGTAAAAGCTGGAAAGCGCGGAGAAGTCCAGTCAAAACGCCCCGCGTCCACGATCGCCCCGCCGATAAAGGTGCCGTGCCCGCCTATCCACTTCGTCGCCGAGTGAACGACGACGTCCGCGCCGTACTCGAATGGGCGGCACAGGTAGCCCGCGCAGCCCCAGGTGTTGTCGACGATGAAGGGAACGCCGCGCGCGTGCGCCGCGTCGGCTAGCGCCCGAAGGTCGGGGACGGTACAGCTCGGGTTGGCGATGGTCTCGACCCACACGCCGACGGTGTCGGCGTCGATAGCCGCTGAAACCGCCGCCGCTGTGGGCTCGACCGCCCGAAAAGTGCAGCCCCAGGGCTCGAGCAGCTTCCGCGCCACCGCGAACGTGCCGCCGAAAAGATGTTTTGACACGACGAAGTTCGTTCCCGGCCGGGCCAGCGCGAACAAGGTGGTCGTGGTCGCCGCTTGGCCGGAACTTAAAGCGACGCCCGCCGCGCCGCCCTCGAGCGCCGTCAAGCGCGCCTCGAAAGCGGCCACGGTCGGGTTGTGCATCCGGCCGTACTGGTTGCCGGTCGTCTCGCCCGCGAACACGGCCCGCGCCTCCTCAGCACTCTCAAAACAGTAGCTGCTCGTCGCGTAGATGGGCACGGCTCGAGCGCCCGTGGCGGGGTCGACGCCCTGCCCGGCGTGAAGTTGTAGGGTTTCGAAGTCAGCCATAAAAAGGCGGGAGAAAGTGGAAAGAGGGCTTTACTTTCTCCTCGTCCCTTAAGCCGCGACCGGCTGACGGGCGGCGGCGAGGGCTTGGGTGAAATCCTCCTTGAGGTCGTCGATGTGCTCCAAGCCCACCGACACCCGCACCGTACCGGGGCCGATACCCGCCGCGGTAAGGCCGCCCTCGTCGAGCTGCGAGTGCGTGGTGCTCGCGGGGTGCGTCACCGACGTTTTGGCGTCGCCTAAATTGACGAGGTGCGAGGCGAGCTTGACGCTGTTGAGAAACGTCTTCCCGGCGTCGCGGCCGCCCTCGAGTTCGAAGGTGAGGATGCTGCCCGCGCCGTTCGGGTAGTGCTGCTGCGCGCGCTCGAAGTAGGGACTGCTCGGCAAGGACGGGTGATGAACGGCCGTCACCGACGGCTGCTCGGCGAGCCAAGCTGCGAGCGCTTCGGCGTTCTGGACGTGCCTCTCGGCACGCAAGGACAGGCTTTCCAAACCCTGCAAAAACAAAAACGCGTTCAGCGGCGCGAGGGCCGCGCCCAAGTCGCGCAAACCCTCGACCCGCGCCCGCACCGCGAAAGCGATGTTGCCGAAGGGGCCGTCCACGCCGAACACGTCGCCTATCACCAGGCCGTGGTAACTGGCGTTCGGTCGGCTGAACCCCGGATAGCGCCCCGAGTTCCAGTCGAACTTCCCGGCGTCGACAATCACCCCGCCGATGCCGGTGCCGTGTCCATTTATCCACTTCGTCGCCGAGTGAATGACCACGTCCGCCCCGTGCTCTATCGGCCGGTACAGGTAACCTCCCATCGCCGAGGTGCTGTCCACCAGCACCGCCACCCCGCGCTCGTGCGCCGCCGCGGCAACCCCGTCTAAGTCGGGCAGCGCCAGCGAGGGGTTGGGAATGGACTCCACGTAGACCGCCTTTGTTTTCTCATCAATCAAATCTGCAAACTCTTCAGGGCTGTCTTTCGAGGAGGTGAACCTGACCTCTATTCCCAAACGCGGCAGCGTGTTTTTAAACATGTTAAGGCTGCCGCCGTAGAGGTTCGGCGACGACACGATGTTGTCGCCCGCGTCGGCGACGTTGGTAATCGCCAAAAACTCCGCCGCGTGGCCCGAGGCGACCGCGACCGCCGCCACGCCGCCCTCGAGCGCCGCCAAACGTTTTTCAAGTACGTCGTTCGTCGGGTTCATAATGCGGCTGTAGATGTTGCCGAACTCCTGCAGCGCGAACAGCCGCGCGGCGTGGTCGGCGTCGTCGAAGCTGTAGGCCGTCGTCTGGTAAATCGGCACGGCTCGAGACTTGGTCGTTTTTTCGACCTCTTCTTGACCGGCGTGAATCTGCAAGGTTTCAAAACGATAAGACATAAAAGTCTCCTTTGGAGATGGCGAGAAGTGGGTAAGTTGACGGTTGAGTGGGTTGACAGTCGTTAGTTCTTGGTTGTCGGCTCTTAGTAACCAAAAACCAACCGCTGAGAACCAAGGACTTTACTCGTTGCTCAAGACATTCGTGTTGTTGAGAAGTACCTGCAAACCTTCATGGCGCCTCCTTATCTGTCCGAAAAGCGCACCATCGTCAGCTCGGCTTTCGGCTGGAAGAAGCACCCGCTTACATGAAAGCTGGTTGCTGCAGCGTCCTGGGGCCAGGTCCCTCGGCTGCTCCTGATAAGTCCCGCAGAGAGCGGGGGTGGTTGCCAGTAAACCACACTTCCCGCCGCCACGCAAGCTCGGCGAGAGCGGCGGCGCGTAAGCACTCACCCCGCCGTTTTGCGCTTCACTGTTTCGGGGGAATTGGCTCGGCTGCGGCCGTGGCAGCTTCGACGTGTCGCCGCAACGGCTCGAGCGTGCGCCGAAACTGCAGAGCGAACAGCCTCGTCTCTGGGCAGCCGTCGGCCGAACGGTAGCGCCTCTTTTCAGTCGCGTCTTGTCCGTCGCAGCCTGATAACAAACTCACACCCCCGCCCGTCGTCAGGAATTATGCTGGTCGTGTCATGCGCAGCTTACTGCAGTTCGCCGCCTTTCTGACCATCGTCTTTTTTGCGGTGGGAGAGTTTTTGGGCGGCTGGTATTTGGGCGTGCCGCCCCAGACGCCAGTTTTTCTTTATAAAAAGACGACGACCGTCACCGTCACGCGGCGCACGCTGCTGAGCCAGCAGTTTCCGTTCGACGTCGAAGGCCGTTTGAGCCGCGGGAGCCTCGTTCTCGAGGGGATTTACGAGCGCCCCGCGAGCTTTCAGAACTCGAGCCAGCAAGCTCAAGCCCCCAAAGTCTATTTCACCGAAACGTTCGAGCAGGGCGAGCGCATCGCCGTCGACGAGGTCTTGAAGCGGGGCGCGGGCATCTACACGCTGCGCTTCACCTACAACGACGCCAGCGGTACTCTGCACATAGACGTTCCGACCAACAGCGAGTTGTAATGCGCGCTGCAGCCGAGAGAACCCAGCACTACAGTGAGAAAAAGCCCACACAGCTTGACACGCCTCTGGGAAGCCGGTATCATCTTGTTCGCTCGGGGCCTTAGCTCAGCTGGGAGAGCGCCTGCTTTGCAAGCAGGATGTCATCAGTTCGAATCTGATAGGCTCCACCACATCACAAACCAAAAACCGACCCGTCGACCGAGGTCGGTTTTTTTCAAGTCCTTACCGCCTGGAGGCGGGCTCGAGCGCTTTGAACTCGCTAAGCGCTGGCGATGATGCCTGACAGCACGGCCCGCGCCGCTTGCAGTTCGTCTTCTACAACCGTGTGACCCATCCCAGGGTAAATCTTCTCGGTGACCATTGCTCCGAGACCCTTTAAGATGCGCGTCGTCGTTTGTACGCGCTCTAAAGGAATGTGCGGGTCGACGTCGCTGCAGCCGATAAAAATGGGCGTGCCGGAAAGCGAACCCGAGTACGCTTCAGCGGAAACGGTCGGCCCCGCCCCTATCAAACCGCCGCTGAAAACGAGCAGGCCGCCGTAGCGCGTGGGATTTTGCGCCGCGAACTCGCTCGCCAAACAAGCGCCTTGCGAAAAACCGCCGAGGACGATGCGCTCTCTGGGAATGCCCGCCCCGCTGATACCTTGCACGAGAACGCCGACGGTGTTCAGCGCCGAACTCAAGAAGGGTTCGTTGTGCTCTCTCGGCGCGGTAAAGCGTTGTGGGTACCACGCAAAATCCTTGGCTTGCGGCGCAAGAACGGCAAAGTCGGACAAACCCAGAGCGTTACCGAGTGGCAAGATGCTCTCGGCGGTCGCGCCGCGCCCGTGGAGCAAGACGAGCGCGCGGTCGGCTTCTGCGAGAGGTTTGCCCGCAGTGTGAAGACTTTGCGTTTCGTGAATCGTCACGCCCCGACCTCGTCACGTTTCGGCAGCTCGAGACCGGGCAAGGCCGCTTCAATCTGCGCCCGGTGAGGCTCCAACCAGGGCGGCAAGATGAGGCGCTCACCGAGCGTCGACAAATCCTCGTCCACACCGAAACCCGGCCCCTTGGTCGCTAATTCAAACAGCACCCCGCCGGGTTCGGAGAAGTACACCGACTCGAACCAGAAGCGGTCGATGACTTCGGTCGGGCGGCGTCCGGCGGCTTGGATGCGCTCGCGCACCGCCAGCTCGTGCGAGGGGTCCTCGACCGTCCAGGCGAGGTGATGCACACCGCCCACACCCCACTGTCCGCGGCGACCGGTGGGGTCTTCTGCAAGCTCGAGCACCCACCCCGAGCCGCCGACCCGGCCGTCCGCGGCGGGCAAGCCGTAGCGGTGCCAGCCGTTTTCTTCGGCGAGTTTTTGAAAACCCAGTGTCTCGGTGATAAAGCGCTCGGTAGCGGCTAAATCGCGCTCCACGACCCGCGCCCCGTGCAAACCCAAAATCTGCTTGTCGGCGGGAACGGGGCTGTCTTGCCAGGGCGTAAACACCCGCTCGTCGCTCGTTTCGACAAGGGCCAAGTTCAGGCCGTGCGGGTCGCGCAAGGTCATAAGGCGGTCACCGAAGCGCGTCGTGACTGCGTCCACGTCAGACTGAGCTAGCCGCGCCGCCCAGTAGTCCAAACTTTCCACCGGCACCGCCAATTGCACCTCGCTCGTCAAACCGACGCCGTGCCGCGCCCTCTCCATGTGCGCCCACGGGAAAAAAGTGAGGTCGGTGCCGGGATGGCCGTCGGCGTCGGCGTAGAACAGGTGATACGTCGTCGGGTCGTCCTGGTTGACGCTGCGTTTGACAAGTCTCATACCGAGGACGCCGGTGTAGAAGTCCAGGTTTTCCTGGGCGTCGCCGGCGATGGCAGTGACGTGGTGTAGGCCTTGGAGGTGGTTCATGGTTGGCTCCTTGTTTTACGGTCGGCGCTGGACCTAAGCAGTCCTTTTGATTTGTCCTGTCCCAAAACTCCCAAACGCTTTGTTGTCCCGAGTGTAAGCCGTTCGACAAGCTCAGGCCAGACTCCGCGCAACGAAGAACCGCTGATGTGCGAGACTGACGCTGTGCGTCGCTACCTGCTGTTCGCTCCGAGTTTGTTGCTCGGCGTCGTCGGGATGGTCTGGGTACAGTTCAGGCCGTTGGGGCTCGAGCCCAAAGTCGGCTTCACGGGCGGTCTGCTCACTGCGGCCCTGCTCGTCATCGTCCTGCTCGGCGGCGCGTGGCTACTGGACAAAACGCTGCCCTCGTTTCGCTACGCTTCCAAACTCATGGAGCGCGCCCTTTCTACTGTTCACCTGTCCCTGCCGTTTATATTTTTGCTCGCCGCCGCGTCGTCCCTCGCCGAAGAACTGTTTTTTCGCGGCGCGCTGCTGCCGCTCGTCACGGTCTGGGGCCAGGCGCTCCTGTTCGGGCTGATGCACCCGGCGACGCGCAAGGGCTGGAGCTACACGGCTTACACCTTTGTCGCGGGGCTAGCTTTTGGGTACGCGACGCTGTTCACCGGCAGCCTGTGGCCCGCGGTTCTGGCGCACTTCGTCATCAACTTGCAAGGGTTTTTGGAGGTCAGGCGACGGCAGAGAGAGCGACTCAAGGGCTCGAGCCGCTTTCAAACTTTGTGAAGGGTTTTCGTAGCAAGCCCGAGAGATAAAGTATACTGAGAAGCACGATGCCACGAAGCTACCGAGCCACGTTGACGGGAGACCGTCTCGTCTGGCACGATGACGCGCCCGCGCAACTCAGAGAAAGCGTAACGGTGCGCGTCACCCTGCTCGAGAATCACGCCGAGAACAGTCAAGCCTCCCAGGGTGAGCGCATGGCTGCCGCCCTCGAGAAACTTGCCGCTTTAGAAGCGTTTGCCGCTGAAGACGACGCGGTTCAGTGGGAGCGAAACCAAAGGCTCGAGCCCCGTGTCTAAGTTCGCTTAAATCAAAAAAGTGCTATGTCTATACTGGCACCAATTTGAGCGAAGATTTCCAGAGCTTGAGGTGAGAAAAAAAATCCTGGTCGTTTATCGTGGTCGTTCCACACCAACCCACAGGACACTACGAGTTGGCATTCTGATGGAAGCTTTTTGAAATTGTCAAGTTTAGACTCAATACTTTGAAGCAAGGCTTCAACGTGTTCTTCAACATCACTTTCATCTTTCGCGACACCAGACCCAAGGCACCAACCATTATAGGCGTGAGTGTTTTTGGCTTTTAGACTTACCCGCTCACCTTTTGTGAAAGTTTCGGTAGGAGCTATGTCCAATATTTCCGTTATTACACTCGGCTCGCATTTGAAGTCGTAGATGACCAGTTCGACACTTAACGCGTAGGCGCTGCTTTGTTGATTTTTCACAATATAAGCTACACCCGTACTTCTATAAAACCGGCAGCGTCATCATGTTCTGGATGCTGACTTGTCCCGCCAGGACTCGAGCCGCCTTGCGCAGCGCCTTGGCGCTCTCGCTGTCGGGGTTGGACAGGACGAGGGGACGACCCGCATCGCCGCTCTCACGCATCGCCCGCGTGATGGGGATTTGGCCGAGGAGGGGGAGCTTTTCGGCCTCGGCGAACCGCTCCGCGCCGCCCGTACCGAAGATGTAGTCTTTTGAACCGTCGGGGAGCGCGTAGTAGGACATGTTCTCGAGGATGCCCAAGACCGGCACGTGCGTTTTGCGGAGCATGGTGTAGGCGCGGCGCACGTCGAGCAGGGCGACCTCCTGCGGCGTGGTGACGATGACCGCGCCGGTCAGCGGGACGAGTTGGGCGAGCGACAACTGCACGTCGCCGGTGCCGGGCGGTAAATCGACAAGCAAATAGTCCAGGTCGCCCCACAGAGTTTGCTTGAGCATCTGCGTCAGGGTGCCGTGCAAAATCGGGCCGCGCCAGGTTAAGGCTTGGCCGTCCTCGACGAGGTTGGCGATGGAGATAATCTTGACGCCATAGCTTTTGAGCGGAATCATGTTTTTCTCGTCGTCGGCCATCAGTCGTTTGCCGTCGACGGCATACATTTTCGCCTGGCTCGGGCCGTAGATGTCGGCGTCTAAGAGGCCGACCGCCGCGCCTTCGATGGCGAGGCTGGCGGCGAGGTTGGCCGCGACCGTGGACTTGCCCACGCCGCCCTTGCCCGAGCCCACCGCGATGACGTTTTTGACGCCCGGCAGGCCGTCTTTGTGCGCGTCGCCGCGCACCTGCGCGCCGAAAGTGAGGTTCAAGCGCGCCACTTCGGGCACGCTTTTGACCGCCCGGCGCACGTCGGCCTCGATTTGCGCTTTCATGGGGCAGGCCGGGGTGGTCAGGTTGATGGTGAGGTGGACGTCGCCACCGTCGACGGCGATTTTCTCGACCATGCCCAAACTGACCAGGTCGCGGTGCAGTTCGGGGTCTTGCACGGTTTTTAGGACTTCTAGGACGCGCGCTTCTAAACTCATAGTAGAACTTATGGTAGCAAGCCGGCAACGCCGGGGGGGGCGTGCGCCTTACCTTGGTCCTTGATGGGGCTCGCTCTAAAGGGTGCAGAACTGAATTGAAAGTACCGAGCAACCGCTTGCTCGGCTCCCGAGACGCCCTACCTCGTTTTCCACGTTCCCGGTGCGGGTTCACTTCGGCGTCGGGAGGGTACGTTATACTTGCGCAGTGATGACGGCGACAAAACCGAAGCATTTCGCGACGAGGCCGCAGCGTGGCCGGTAGGTACCAACTCCGCGCGGTCCTGGCCGAGCGGGGCGGCGTGACGACGCACGAGGGCGTCGACCCGCTGACGGGGTTGCCGGTCCTCGCCTACCGCTTTTCCGGCACGCCCGCCCCGGGCCTGCGCGACTTGGAGTCGGAGAACATTCCGGGCTTGCTGCACGTCGACACGTCCGACGCCGCGGACGACAAGACCGAAGTCGTGGTGGCCTACTTTAAGGAGTACCAGCCCCTCGAACAACCTCTGTCGGTGTCCGTGTCCACCCTGCTCGCGGACAGCGCTCGAGCGCTCAAGGACGCGGCGCAGGCGGGTGTGGTCCACGGCGACCTCTACCCGGGCCGCTTTTTGGCGAGCCGCGACCACGTGCTGCTCGAGGGGTTCGGCGTTCCCTGGCAGGCTCGGGAAAGCGCCTACCGCGCGCCCGAGGCCGAGGCGAGCTTTGCCGGCGACGTGTTCGCCTGGGCGAAGTCCGTGCTCGAGCTTGCCAAGGGCCGTTTGGACGGGGCCACGCTGAGCCTCCTCACGAGCTGTCTGCACGCCGACCCGGCTGAGCGCCCGGCCGCGTCGGAACTTTACGCGGCGCTCCGGCTCAGGCGCAACCTGCCCGAAGCTGTCGGGAGCGCAGGTGCCGTTGGCGAGACGACCATTGAGACGACCCCTGCTGAGACGACCCCTGCCGAGAGCGCCAAGGCCCTCGAGGTTGAAGACGAGGGCTTTCAAGGTACGGACCTCAAAAATGAGACATACACCCCGGCCGCGCCCGCGTTCGACGAGACGGAGCTGACCTTCGCCCCCGAAGACATCCCCGAAGAACCTTTCACCGAGCCGCCCTACGACTTCAGTGACGGGCTCGGAGACGGCTTTGACCACGGTGCAGACCACGAAGCGTCCAGCGCGTCCTCGCCCGCGGCAGAGGCTCTACCCGTACCTCCCACCACGCCCCCAGGAACGCCGCCACACTCGCAAAACTGGGACCGCCACTGGGACGAAGACGCCGAGCCGGAACTCATTCTTTCCGACCCCGGCGACCGCTACAGGGTGAACAAGGCGGCTTCCGCAGACGGCGCTTCAACGAACCCGGCGGCAGCGGCCACCGAACCCAAACCCTTCGTCAAGGACCTGCCGCCCGGTGCGACCTACCGCCCGGGCGAAGCGAACACGGGGTTGCGACCGGGTGTTATCCAAGAATACTCGTTCGACGCCGAACCGCCGGCCGACCCCCGGCGGCGGCGGCTCATCATTATGCTGCTGCTGCTCATCTTCGGCGCGGCCGCGTTGGCCTATTTGGCACTGTTCTGGCAGCAGCGGCAAGACACGGTGCCCGCCCTGGGTGCGCCGACCCCCGCAACGGTCTACATCGTCGACGCGACCCTCGCCCCGCCCGACTTGCCCCCCACCGACGTTTACGTGGTGAGCAGCCCGGCGGGCTCGCGCAACCCGCCGGGCGCGCTCATCACGGTCGTGTCGCCGCCCGGTCGCCAAATCGCGCTCGACCGCTCGGGCACCTGGCAGTTGCAAGCGCGCTTTCAAAAACGCGCCTCGGAAATCGTGACGTTTCAGGTGCCGCAGGAGCGCGCCATTTCGTTTACGCTGCCCCCGGAAGCCGCGGACGACCCGGCGCAACCGTGAAGCGCGACGTCCCGACCGGCACCGACCTGGCTCGGACTTTCTCCAAGGTCGTCGTCCTCGACTACGGTTCGCAGTACACGCAGCTCATCGCGCGGCGGCTGCGCGAGTTGCAGGTGTTCTCGAGCATCTTACCGGGTGGCTCTAGCTTAAAGGACGTCCTCGCCGCCGAGCCGAGCGCGCTCATTTTGTCGGGCGGGCCGACGAGCGTGTACGACGAGGGCGCACCGGGTTTGCCAGCGGGGCTGCTCGAGACGGGCTTGCCCGTCCTCGCCATTTGCTACGGGATGCAGCTCGTCGCGCAGGCGGCGGGCGGGCGGGTCAGCTCGAGCCCCGTGCACGAGTACGGCAAAGCGGCCCTGACGCGCTACACGGGCGACTTGTTCGACCACGTCGAGGGTGACTTCGTCGCCTGGATGAGCCACGGCGACGCGGTGAGCGAGGTGCCGCCGGGGTTTGCCGTGACCGCTGCAACGAGCGACACCGTAGTCGCCGCGATGGAAGACGCCACGCGGAAAATTTACGCCCTCCAGTTTCACCCTGAAGTGCGCCACACGCCCAAGGGCGTCGCGCTGTTGCAAAACTTTTTGCGTCACGCGGGCGTTACGGCCGACTGGACCCCCGAGCATGTTTTGGACACGCTGACTCGCGACGTGAAAGAGCGCGTCGGGGCTGAGCGCGTGCTGCTCGGCATCTCGGGCGGGGTGGACTCGAGCACGTTGGGCCTGCTCTTAAACCGCGCCCTTCACGACCAACTTCACGCGGTCTTCGTCGACCACGGCCTGCTGCGGCTGGGCGAGGCCGAGGAGGTCGAAGCGGCGCTGCGCGGCCTCGGCGTGAACTTGACCGTCGTGGACGCTTCCGAGTGCTTCTTGCAGGCGCTGCGCGGCGTCACCGACCCCGAGGAAAAGCGCAAAATCATCGGGCGGGAGTTCGTCGAGGTGTTTTACGGCGAGGCCGAAAAGCTGCAACGAGAGCACGGCGAAATTCGCTTTTTGGCGCAGGGCACGCTCTACCCCGACGTGGTCGAGTCGGCGGGCGGACACGGCGCGGCCGTTATCAAGTCGCACCACAACGTCGGCGGTTTGCCCAAGGACTTGCGCTTCGAACTGCTCGAGCCTTTCCGCACCCTGTTCAAAGACGAGGTGCGCGAACTCGCCGAAATACTCGGGATGCCGAAACACCTCCGCGACCGCCACCCTTTTCCCGGCCCCGGTTTGGCGATTCGCTGCATCGGCGAGGTGACGCGAGAGCGCCTGGAGACCTTGCGCCGCGTGGACGACGTCTTCGTCAGCAGCCTGCGCGAGTTCGGCCTCTACGACGCGACCTGGCAAGCGTTGGCGGTCCTCACCCCGATTCGCTCGGTCGGCGTGATGGGCGACGGGCGCACTTATTCGCACCTTGTGGCGCTGCGGGCGGTCTCGAGCGAAGACGCCATGACCGCCGACTGGAGCCGCCTGCCGCACGATTTTTTAGCCACGGTTTCAAACCGCATCGTCAACAGCGTGGCGGAGGTTAACCGGGTGGTTTACGACATCACCAGCAAGCCGCCGGGGACGATTGAGTGGGAATAAGTTGGCGCGTCCGGTCTGCCGTCAGGTTTGCTCGCGCATAAACACGAGGCCCGGTAGGTGCTGGAGTGGGTCGTGCTCCAAGAGTTTCACTTTATAATGTCCTAGCTTTACCAAATTTCACTCAGCTCGAGCTTAAACCCTGCCAGAACGGGCTCGGCGCTGAGCGTGTCGGGTGCCTCGAGGTCCTTTATCCCCTCAGGCGTGTAAACGTAGACCCGCTTCGTGTTCGCGTCTATGAGCCAACCGAGCTTGGCACCGTTCTCGAGATACTCCTGCATCTTTTCTTTGGCTACGTTCAGGCTGTCCGAAGGAGAAAGCAGTTCGACTACAATTGTCGGGCACAGGGGCAAGAACTTTTCGCGCTGCTCGGGGCTGAGGGGCTCGAGCTGTTCTCGGCTCACCCAGGACGCGTCCGGCGAGCGCAATGCGCCGTTGGGCAAACGAAAACCCGTCGAAGAGTCAAAAGACTTGCCCGTTCCATCTTGTTTAGCCCAAAGCCTCAGTTGCATGGTGATTTCGGCGTTGCGGTCTCCCGTTGCTCCTCCGGCGGGTGGCATGACGATAAGGTCTCCTCGCGCACTGACTTCTAAACGCACCTCGGGGTTGAGCGACGCCAACGCCAAAAGCTCGTCATCCGACAGTCTGAAAGGTAGATGGATAGCAAACGGCTTGTCGGGCACATCGAAAACAACGTCTTCACGAACTTGGACGGCCATACTCTATCCTACTGTACGGTACGCTCATTCGCCGTAAGGCACCCAGATGTTTTTCACCTGCGTCGCCCGGCGCAAATAATCTTTCCCCTGCCCCTGCTGCGAGTCGAACCAGTCGCGCGCTTTGCCATTATTCACCCAGGTCGCTTTGAGGTTGCCTGTTGAGGCGCGCTCGACCACGGCGCCGCCTTCGGCCGAGCCGACATACCACATGGCCGCGACCTCGTCGTGTTTGGCAAGCACCTCGGCGAGTTCGTCCTGGTCGCCCGTGATGATGTTGACGACGCCGCCGGGCACGTCGCTCGTATCCAAAACCTGGTAAAGGTCGGCAATAACGAGCGGATGGCGCGTTGAGGGCGTTACCACGACCCGGTTGCCCATCGCAACGGCGGGCATAACCAGCGAAACGAAAGCCAGCAGCGGCGCTTCATCCGGGCAACTCAGGCCCATAATCCCGAAAGGCTCGGGCATGGCGAGGGTGACGTTGCGTACCGGCGTGGCGTGAACCTGCCCGTCGTACTTGTCGGCGTAAGCGGCGTAGTAGAAGATGCGCTCTACAGAAGCTTCGACCTCTGCTGCTGCCTTTTTACGGGTGACGCCCGTCGTCTGAACGAGTCTCGCCTCGAACTCAGGGGCCCTGGCCGCCAAATTTTCAGCCAAATAGTAAAGCACCTGCGCCCGGTTGTGCGCCGTCGCCTGCGACCAAGCCGCGGCTTTGCGCGCCGCCTCGACCGCGTTGCGGATGTCCTTGCGGTTGCCGAGGCCGACCTCGCCTAAGTGTTCGCCTTTCGGGTTGAGAACGGGATAGCTGTAACCCGAGTCGGGCCGCGCTTGCTTGCCGCCGATGTAAAGCTTCGGCGTGCGGTCGACCCCGACCCCCCCGGTCTGCGCTTCGCCCAATCGGCCCCCATCGGAGGGGAGTGAAAGCCCCTCTTCTTGCTTCTTGCTCCCTACTTCTTGCTTCTGCCCCTTCTCCCACGACGGCACCAGGTACTCGTACATCCCCTCACGGCCGCCCTCGCGCCCGTAGCCCGATTCGCGGTAGCCGCCGAAGCCCGCCGCCGCGTCGAACAGGTTGGTCGAGTTTATCCACACCACGCCCGCTTTGAGCTGCGGCGCGACGTCGAGGGCTAAGTTGACGTTCTCCGTCCACACCGAAGCCGCCAGGCCGTAGCGCGTGTTGTTGGCGAGTAGGGCGGCCTCGTCCGGCGTGCGGAAAGTCATCGAGGCCATCACCGGGCCGAAAATTTCGACCTGGGCGACGCTCGAGGCCGGGTCTACGTCGGTGAACAGGGTCGGCGGGTAGTAATAACCCGTCTCCGGCACCGACCAGGTGGGTTGGTAGCAGGTCAAGCCCTCTGCTTTACCTTCTTCGACAAGCCGGCGGATTTTTTGCAACTGCACCGCCGCGACGACCGCGCCCATGTCGACCGCCTTGTCGAGCGGGTTGCCGACACGCAGTTTTTCCATGCGTGAGAGGAGTTTGCGGTGGACTTTCTCGGCCACCCCTTCTTGCACGAGGAGCCGGCTACCCGCACAGCAGACCTCGCCCTGGTTGAACCAAATCGCGTCGACCACGCCCTCGACCGCGCTGTCTATGTCGGCATCTTCGAAAATGATAAAAGGCGACTTGCCGCCCAGCTCGAGCGACAGTTTCTTGCCGCTGCCCGCACTCTTTTCACGGATAAGCCGCCCGACCTCGGTCGAGCCGGTAAAAGCGAGCTTGTCGACGCCGCTGTGCTCGACCAACGCCGCGCCCGTAGAACCGTCGCCCGTGACGATGTTGACCACGCCCGGCGGCAGGCCGACCTCCTGGCAGATTTCGGCAAAGGCGAGCGCGGTGAGCGGCGTAAATTCGGCGGGTTTGAGGACGACGGTGTTCCCGGCGGCGAGCGCGGGCGCGATTTTCCAGGCGAGCATCAGCAGCGGAAAGTTCCAGGGGATGATTTGCCCGCACACACCTACGGGTTCGTACCCTTCGAACTCGGTTTCCAAAAGCTGCGCCCAGCCTGCGTGGTGGTAAAAGTGCCGCGCGACCAGTGGGATATCGAGGTCGCGCGTCTCGCGAATCGGTTTGCCGTTGTCGAGCGTCTCCAGGACGGCTAAGAGCCTCGAGTGCTTTTGCACATGCCGCGCCAGCGCGTATAAGTAGCGGGCTCGAGCGTGCCCGGACAGCCCCGCCCAATCGCCCTGCGCCCCTCGAGCCGCCTTGACGGCCTTGTCGATGTCTGATGCGTCGCCCTGCGCGACTTTTGCCAATACGGTTTCATCAGCCGGGTTGATGGTCTCGAAATACTCGCCCGCTGCAGGTTTGACAAACCGTCCGCCGATAAAATGCTCGAAGGTGCGGTTGTGGCGCGCGAGCCATACCGTCGCTTGCTCAGCGCTCTCGGGGGCGGGGCCGTAGTCCATCGTTTCGAAAACCTCTTTTACGGTCACTTCAATCCTCCCAATCCTCGAGCCCAAGCCCTTCAATCCGCTCAAAATGTTTGGTGTTGCGCGTAACCAAAACGGCGTCGTTGACGATGGCGATAGCAGCAGCGAAAACGTCGGCATCTTCCAAAGGAGTACCTCTCACCCGCAGTTTTTGGTAGATTTCAACGGCTACGTCCAGGGCTGCAACGTTCATGGGCAGGAGTTCATAATCCCTGACGAACATTTCAAACTGCGTGAGTCTACGTGCAAAGCGTGGCAAGAAAAGACCCCGCTTCATCTCAAAGTAGCTGACTGCGTTAAGGGTGACTTCGTCTCCCCCGGAGAGCGCGCGTGCAAACCTTTCTCCAACATCGCCGCGACCTGTAAGCAGGGCGGTGAGCGCATTGGTATCCAAGGTATAAATCACGGCTCTATATCAAGCTCGCGGTTCCCAAAAAAAGGTCGTCTTTGCGTGGCTCGCTCGAGGGCGGCTATCTCTTCAGGATCGGTGATAATGCCGCTGATGCTACGCAACGCCTCGAGCTGTCGCTTAACTTTCTCATCTTTCGCAAAGTCATCTAGTATTTTTTCTACTTGCAAAAGCTGCGCGACATCCATCTTTTCGATGCGTTTGAGCACACGCTCTTTGAGGGATAATTCTTTGATTGTCATGCTCTACCTCCTCACGCCAGCGGCTGCCGAAAGTCCGCCGAATAGCGCCCGGTCACAAAGTGTTCCAACTGCCGCTCGATGTCCCCCAACAAGCTGCTCGCCCCGATGCGGAAGAGTTGGGGTTCCAACCAGTCCCGCCCCAACTCCTCTTTCATCAACGTGAGCCATTGAAGCGCGTCTTTGGCGGTGCGAATGCCGCCCGCGGGTTTGAAGCCGACCTGAAAACCGGTGTGCTCGAGATAATCCCGAATCGCCCGCAGCATTATGAGCGTGACCGGCAGCGTGGCGTTCTCGGTTTCCTTGCCGGTCGAGGTTTTGATAAAGTCCGCCCCGGCTATCATGCAGACCATGCTCGCTTTGTAGACGTTGCGCAGGTGCCCGAGTTCGCCGGTCGCCAGGATCGTTTTGAGGTGCGCCTCGCCGCAAGCCTCGCGCATCGCGGCGACCTCGTCGTACAGGGCTTGCCAGTGACCCAACAGCGCGTGCTCGCGGGTGATGACGATGTCGATTTCGCTAGCACCCTCACCCACGGCGTAGCGGATTTCCTCGAGCCTTTGCTTTAGGGGCATCAGTCCCGCCGGAAAGCCTGTAGCGACCGAGGCGACGGGAATGCCGGAGCCCGCCAGCGCTTTCACCGCGTGCGGCACCATCGTCGGGTAGACGCAGACCGCCCCCACCGTAAGGCCCACGTCCGCCATACCGAGGGCTTCAAGCACGTCCTCGCGCACGGGCCGGCGCGCCTTGGCGCCAAGGCGGCGCACCCGGCCCGGCGTGTCGTCGCCGGCCAACGTCGTCAGGTCGAGACAGGTCACGGCTTTCAGAAGCCAAGCGGCCTGCCACTCCTTTTTAACGCTGCGCCGCCCGGACAAACTTGTCACGCGCCGCTCGACGGCCGACAAGTTGACTTTAACGTCTTCGAACAGGGCGGGCTCGAGCGCTCGCCCCGGGTTTCTCGGCAACCCGGTTTCCGGAACAGGGTCCTTTAGCTTGGCTGTATCAAGCTTGGCTGTGTCGGTCTTGGCTGTGTCGGTCATGGCAACCTCTAGCCGACAGTTTAGCGCACCCAGGTCGTTGAAGACCCGACGGTCGTTAAAGACGCGCCACCCTTCAGTGACACGGCGGCTCGGGTGCTATGTTAGCAGGGCCAGGGTTGTCAGGGTCAGGGTTGTCAGGGTCAGGGTTGTCAGGGCCGGGGTTGTCAGGGCCGGGGTTGTCAGGGCCGGGGTGAACGGCTCGCCCGACGCCGAAGAATCAACGAGAGGCCGAGATGAGCGCCAGTACGAAAGCCAAAGCGGTTCCGATGTTGGACCTTGCCCCTCAAGTAACCGAGTTGTGGGACGAGTTCAACACGGCCGTGCAGCGGGTCTTGCGTTCGGGCCAGTTCGTTCTGGGTGAAGAGGTTAAGGCTTTCGAAGAGGAGGTCGCGCGTTACTTGGGCGTCGAGCACGCGGTCGGGCTGAATTCGGGCACCGACGCGCTTCTTATCGGCCTGCGCGCCCTCGGCGTCGGTCCGGGCGACGAGGTCGTCACCACGGCCTTCAGCTTTTTTGCGACCGCCGAAGCGGTCAGCACCCTCGGGGCGACGCCGGTGTTCGTCGACGTGGACGAGCGCACCTTCAACTTGGACCCCAACCTGCTCGAGGCCGCCGTCACGAAACGCACCAGAGCGATTTTGCCGGTTCACCTCTACGGCAACCCCGCCGCCATGACGCGCGTTTTGGAAGTCGCTGAGGCTTATGATTTGAAAGTGCTCGAGGACTGCGCCCAGTCCTTCGGCGCGCGCTACTGCGGTGCTGAGACTGACAAACCCGCGCCGGAAATCCTCGGCAAACACACCGGCACCCTGGGCGACGCGGGCGCGTTTTCGTTTTACCCGACGAAAAACTTAGGTGCCTTCGGCGACGCCGGAATGCTCGTCAGCGACGACGACGAAACGGCGGAGCTGGCGCGGATGTTGCGCAACCACGGCAGCAAGGTGCGCTATTCGAACGAGATGCTGGGCTATAACTCACGGCTCGACAGCCTCCAAGCCGCCCTCTTGCGCGTCAAACTGCCGCACGTGGACAGGTGGAACGAGGCCCGCGTCCGGGCGGCGGCGCGGTACAACGACCTGTTTCGAGACGTTTGCGGCGTCATCACGCCTGAACTTCTTAAGGGGCACGTGTTTCACCAGTACACGGTGCGCTTAGCTCATAACAGGGACCGCGTTCAGGCCGAGCTTGCCGAACAGGGCGTCAGCACGGCGGTTCACTATCCGCTGCCGCAAGACGAGTTGCCCGTTTTCAAAGGACGATTTCCCGTCAACCCGGTGAGCCGACGGTTGGGCGAGCAAGTGTTGAGCTTGCCGCTGTGGCCGGAGATGGAGCCCGAGACTCAGGCGCAAGTCGCAGAAGCCGTCACATGCGCTCTGCTATAAACAACTCTGTTATAAATAACCTTGTTCGTGGGGGGTTCACACCGATGATAAGTGCTCACGCCGTCGTCGAAACCGATATGCTCGGCAAAAACGTCACCGTCAAAGAATTCGCCGTGGTTCGGGCGGGCGTGGTGTTGGGCGACGACGTCGTCGTTCATCCGCACGCGGTGCTCGAGCCGGGTGTGGTGGTCCAAAACGGTGTGGAGATTTTTCCCGGCGCTTACCTCGGCAAAGAGCCCAAAGGGGCCGGGGCTTTGGGGAGGGTGCCAACCTTCGACAGAAAAGTTCTAATCGGCGCAAACTCGTCCATCGGGCCGCACGCGGTCATCTACTACGACGTCGAAATCGGCGCGAACACCCTCGTCGGCGACGGCGCTTCGATTCGCGAGAAGTGTCGCGTCGGTTCGAAGTGCATCATCAGCCGTTACGTGACCCTCAACTACAACACCGCCGTCGGCGACCGAACCAAAATCATGGACCTCACCCACATCACCGGCAACTGCGTCATCGGCAACGACGTGTTCGTCAGCGTCTTGGTGGGGACCGCCAACGACAACGCCATCGGCCACTTGGGCTACGACGAAACGCAAGTGGTCGGCCCGGCGCTTCGCGACGGTGCCGCTGTCGGCTTGGGGGCGTCGCTGTTGCCCGGCGTCACCGTCGGCGAGGGTGCCATCGTAGGCACCGGAGCCGTCGTCGCCAAGGACGTGGCTCCCCATACCCTCGTCATCGGCGTGCCGGCCAAATTCGTGCGCAGCTTGAAACCGCAAAAAGAACCCCAGCAGGAACCCCGGTGAGGCTCGGCAAAGCGCGGATTTTGGAGTTCCCTAAGGTCACCGACCCCAGGGGCAACCTCACCTTTATCGAGTCGCAGCAACATGTGCCGTTCGAGATTAAACGCGTTTACTATCTTTACGACGTGCCGGGCGGCGAGACGCGGGGTGGGCACGCGCACAAGCAGCTCGAGCAACTCATCATCGCCGCCTCGGGCAGTTTCGACGTGGTGCTCGACGACGGCGCGGAAAAAACCAAGTTCTCGCTCAACCGCTCGTACTACGGCTTGTTCGTACCCAACATGATGTGGCGCGAGTTGGAAAACTTTTCTTCGGGCTCGGTCTGTTTGGTACTCGCCTCACGGTACTACGACGAAGCGGACTACTACCGCGACTACGAAGACTTTAAAAAAGCGGTAAGAAAGACTCTATGAACGATATGTTGACAGCCTCAAAAAAACCCGTTCAGAACGTACCCTTTCTCGAGCTGAAACCCACTTACTTAGAACTCAAAGACGACTTGGACGCGGCCGTCGCGCGCGTGCTGGACAGCGGCTGGTACTTGCTCGGTGACGAACTGGCGGCGTTTGAGCGGGAGTTCGCCGCCTATACCGAAACCGAGCACTGCGTAGGCGTCGGCAACGGTCTGGAGGCGCTGCACCTGAGCCTGCGTGCCCAGGGCGTCGGGCCGGGTGACGAGGTTATCGTGCCGAGCAACACCTACATCGCAACTTGGTTGGCGGTAACTTACGCGGGCGCGACGCCCGTCCCGGTCGAGCCGTGCGAGGCGACGTACAATTTAGACCCGGACAAACTAGAAGCGGCCCTTACCGAACGCACCAAGGCCGTCATCCCCGTCCACCTCTACGGGCAACCCGCCGACATGGACCCGATCATGCGTTTCGCTGAGGAGCATGAGTTGTTCGTGCTCGAGGACGCCGCCCAAGCCCAGGGCGCACGCTACAAGGGGCGGCGCGCAGGTGGTTTGGGCCACGCCGCGGCCTGGAGCTTTTATCCGGGCAAAAACTTAGGTGCGTTCGGCGACGCGGGCGCGGTCACCACGAACGACGCTGGGTTGGCCGAAAAACTCCGCAGCTTCCGCAACTACGGCTCGAAACTCAAGTACGTCAACGAGGTCAAGGGCTTCAACAGCCGCATGGACGAACTGCAAGCCGCCGTCTTGCGGGTGAAGCTACGGCACTTGGACGAGTGGAACGCGCGGCGCAAAAGTTTGGCCGACTCGTATCTTCAAGGTTTACAGATCACTGACCTCACCCTTCCTGTCGTGCCCGACTGGGCCGAGCCCGTCTGGCACCTGTTCGTGGTGCGCAGCCCGAACCGCGACGCGTTGCAGCGAGAGCTTAAAGAAAAGGGTGTCGGCACGCTCATCCACTACCCCGTTCCGCCCCACTTGCAAGAAGCTTACGCGGAACTCGGATTTACAGAGGGTGACTTTCCCATCGCCGAGGCCGTCCACCGCGAAGTGCTGAGCTTACCCATCGGGCCGCAGCTCGAGCCCGAAGCCGCCGACTACGTCGTTGAAAACGTCGTCCAAGCCGTTAAGCAGCTCGCTTAAAGCAGGCCTCCTTGCGCGCCACGCTCAAAGCCTCGGCCATCATGGGCGTCAGCTCGGTCGGCACCATTCTCCTCAGCATCGTGCGGCAAAAGTTTATCGCCGTGACGCTGGGGGCCGAAGGGGTCGGGTTGTTGGGGCTGCTGGCGACCGGGCTCACTTTAGCCGTCACCCTGTTCAGCCTCGGCTTAGCCAGCAGCGGCGTGCGCTACGTCGCCAAAGCGAAAGAGCAGAGCGAGGCCGAGCTGGCCTATACCCGCAGCGCGCTCGTTTATGGGTCGCAAATCCTCGGGCTCCTCGGCGGCCTCACGTTCATCCTCTTCCGGGTGCCTTTGGCGGCGCTCATCCTCAACGACAGCGCCAGGGCGTTGTGGATTGTTTGGCTCGGCATAGCGCTGTGGGCCTCAGTCGTCTCGGGCGGGCAACTCGCCGTCATCAACGGTTTGCGGCGCATCGGCGACCTTGCCAAGGCCAACCTGTGGGGGGCTGCTTTGGGCACGGCCGCGACCCTCGTCGCCATTTCTCTGTCGGGCAGCGTGGGCCTAGTCGCGGCCATCGTCGCCCCGCCCCTGACGACGTGGCTGGCCGCCTGGTGGCTGTCTCGCGACATTCCCATCACGCCGCTGAGAACCTACCCCGCGCTGTGGCCGCCGCTGCGCAGCATGGTGAGTTTGGGCGTCGTTTTCATGGCGAGCTTCGTGCTGGCGGGCGTCGCGCAGTTCGCGTCGCGGCTCGTCGTCGAGCGGGCTTTGGGCCTCGAGTCGGTCGGCCACTTTCAAGCCGCCTGGTCGGTGTCCAACGTTTACTTGAGTTTCGTGCTCACCGCGCTCGCCGCCGAGTATTACCCACGCATCAGCGCTATATCCGACGACCAAAGCCAACTCAACGACGCGGTCGGCGCGCAAATCAAACTCGCCCTGCTGCTGGCCGGCCCCGTCATCCTGGGCATGATTTTGTTCGCGCCGTGGGCGGTGACGCTGCTTTACTCGAGCGCTTTCGGGGACACCGTGGCCGTGTTGCGCTGGCAACTCGTCGGCGACGTCTTGAAAGTGGCGGCCTGGGCCGTGGCCTTTTTGCTGCTCGCCAGAGAAGCGCGTTGGCCTTACTTCGTCTCCGAACTCACCTGGAGCGCTTCTTACGTCGTCGCACTGTTCTTCCTCGTCCCCGCTTACGGACTTCCTGCGGCGGGCCAGCTGTACGCGCTCTGCTACGCGCTCTACCTGGGGCTGGTCGTTATATGGGCGAAGCGTGAAAGCGGGTTTAAGATGAGCGGCTACTTCGGGCTTCTCGGCATGATGCTGGGCTCGAGCGTTCTCGTCACCCTCTTATCCACTACCGGCACCGGGTCGCCCGGCTGGTTCGTGGCTTTGGGCGTCACGCTTATGGTGAGCGCCTACTGCCTGCTCAAGCTGCGCCACGAAACCGGCCTCGGCTTTTCAGCCTTGCTGTCTAAGGTGAGTCGCCGTACGCCACAAAGCTGATACCCTGAGAAAAGCTATACTGAACAAATGCCGAAGGTTTCCGTCGCCATCATCACCTACAACCAGCGCCACTTCGTTCCCGAAACGCTTTCTAGCGTTTTAGAGCAGGACTACGACGGTTCCGAAATCAGCGTGGCGGTTTTCTCGCTGCTCTCTTGCATCAAATTAGTTGTTGCTCTTTTTTTGTTTGCTGCCGTAACCCTTTACTCACTCGACACACTTCAACGTAAGAACAACTCAAGCTTTACCGGAACTTTTGAGAAGTTTAGGGGAAGGTTACAGCGTGGATAAGCAACCCCTGGTCAGTGTGCTCGTGCCACTGTATAACCATGCTCGCTATGTTGACGATTGCCTTAACAGTATTCTCAACAGTGATTACGCGCACCTGGAAGTCATTGTTTTAGACGATGGATCCACTGACGATTCTTGCAGGCGGGTCAGTCAGTGGCGCGAGCGCCACCCCGACGCTTTTGAGGATTTTCAACTTATGACTCAAGCAAACCGTGGCATCCCCGAGACCCTCAATAGACTTGTCTTACAAGCTCGCGGAGAGTTTGTGACTTTGCTGGCAAGCGACGACTACTTGTTGAGTCAGGGCGTCCTCGTGCGTGTCAAAGCCTTGCGTGAGCAACCACATTGGTTAGCTGTGATTGGCGACTGTGTTGTGGTGGATGAGCACAACAAGCTCCTTCATAGCAGTGGGCTTACAGGTTTGTTTAAAGCCAACAAGAAAGCCCTCAGCAACCCTAACTTTATCAAAAATGAGCTTGCCATCCGCTGGAGCGTACCCGGCCCCGTGTTCATGGCTCGCAAAAAGGTTTACGACCCAGAATCGGGGGTGGGTCTCTACAACTCCAGATTGTCTGTCGAAGACCGAGACTTCTATTTAAGGCTTCTAAACAAGGAGGTTTTGGGTTTCGTAGATCATCCAGTTGCCGCCTACCGGATTCACACTCAAAACGCTTTCAAACACCCTCAAAGGCGGTTGGAACATTTGGACTCGATGGCACGCGTTGAGCAAGCTCACCTAAAAGACTTTCGTGGGCTGGCAAAGCTAGGTATCTGGTTGAGACTTCAAAATTACAAAAGCGTGGTTGCTCTAGAAACGAAGCGGACTTTCATCAAAAGAGTTTCGGGGCGGCTCGCACGAGAGGGACTACGCTTCATCTATTGGCTGCACATTCAGAGAGTTCACGCTTTTAGGTAGACTCGGAGCCATGAAACCAGTAGACCTCACTACAGGTATTACGAGTCGGCAACCCAAGTGATTTGCGTCGTCACCGTAACCTATGGGGACCGCGCTTGTTTGCTCGAGCAGGTCATCACCCGCGTTCTAAACCTTATAGGTACCGAGTATATAAGTAAGGTTGTTGTTGTAGACAACGGCTCTAGTTTTAGGACCAAGGCTTATTTGGCTAATCTTCAGCTTTGCGAACCGCGCGCCTCGGTCGTACACCTCGACCAGAACGAGGGCTCGGCAGGAGGATTTAGAGCCGGTTTGGAAGCCGCCTTGCAAACCGGCAGTACTTACCTGTGGCTGTTGGACGATGACAATGTCCCGGAACCCTCGGCGCTCGCAGCACTGTTGGAGCGAATAAGACTCAATTTGGGGGCCGGTGCGTTTTTGTCCCTACGCACAGACCGGCCCCAGTATGTGGCTTACGCTCATGGTGCCGCCGTCGCAGACTGTTTCATGCTACCCAACGGTTTCATTGGCTTTTCCGTATCCAACAAGGTGCGCAAACTGCTCAAGCGCACGCATCCTAAACTGGCGCAGGCCGAACCACGCATCGTTCCTTATGGTCCTTACGGCGGTTTGCTTGTCAAAAGTGCAGACATCAGGCGTGTCGGCCTACCCAATCCGGACTTGTTCGTTTACTCGGACGACTCCGACCTGACGTACAGGTTTACGCGAGCAGGCATACCCATCGAACTTGTGCCGGACAGCCGAATTACTGACGTTGACCGCTCCTGGAGCGCCACCGTCGACACCGAGGATGTTCACTTTTTTGTCGCTCATGTGTTGTTGACTGCTGACCAGGATACGCGCAACCGGCTCTACTACACAGTGCGCAACGAAGTAGCTTTTTCTAAGCAGTATCACACCAAAAGGCTCGAGTTCTTGCTCAACGCTGCTATCTACCTCTTTTTGCTGAGCTGCTTGTCGCTTTCAGCATTCGTCCTTAAGCACAAAAAAGCCCCTCTCCTCAGTTTCTCAGACGTTTTAAGAGGGGTTTACGACGGCAGCCGGGGAAAGTTCGGTAAGCTTGACTAAAGTCGTCATCCTCAACAGCTTGTACGCGCCTCACCAGGTCGGCGGTGCGGAGCGTTCGGTGCAATTTTTGGCCGAAGCCCTCATCGACCGAGATTACCAAGCGACCGTTGTCAGCACCCGCGCCGAAGCCGGAACTGACCAAGCGGTCATCAACGGAGTAAAAGTCTACTACGTCGGTTTGAAAAACCTCTACTGGCCCTTCGGCTCGAGCCGGCCCGAACCCCTCAAACCCTTGTGGCACACAGTAGACACCTACAACCCCGCAATGGCACAGGCTGTTGCCGATATTTTAGACGCGGAGCAGCCCGACATTGTTCACACCAACAACCTCACCGGATTTTCGGTGGCGGTGTGGCAGGCGGTCAAGGCGCGAGGGTTGCCGCTCGTCCACACCCTGCGTGACTACTACCTACTGTGCCCCAGAACGAGCATGTTCCGGGACGAAAAGAACTGCGAGACGCAGTGCTGGGATTGCCGTTTGTACTCGGCGCTGCGCCGACAGCACAGCAGCAAAGTCGATGCGGTAGTCGGAAACAGCAACTTTATTTTGCAAAAACACCTCGAGCTGGGTTGCTTTCACAGCGTTTCTCGTCAAAACGTTGTTTACAACGCTTATGAGGCTGATGAGCCGGTGGCTGAAAAAACCCTGGGACAGCGGTTAAGGCTCGGATATTTGGGTCGTTTAGCACCTACGAAAGGCATCGAACTCACGCTAGAGGCTCTCAAAAATTCGCTTACCAACGACGTGGAATTCTATATTGCGGGTGAGGGTGACCACGCATACGAAAGCCGTCTCAAAAGCACTTATCCTTTCCCTGCAGTCCATTACCTCGGCTTTGTAAAACCGAAAACTCTATTTGAGGACATAGATGTTTTACTCGTTCCCTCTCTGTGGCATGAACCCTTGCCGCGAACAATTTTCGAAGCCTACGCTCACGGCGTTCCCGTAATTGGGTCGAACCGCGGCGGCATTCCGGAAATTATCGACGAGGGCAAAACTGGGTATGTCTTTAACCCAGACCATCCCGCAGAACTTGTGGGCTTGCTTCACCGCATCACTCAAAACCCCACAGTGCTGCCCACCTTGCGGCGACACTGTTTGGAAAAAGCCGAACTGTTCCGACCGAAGCGCACTCGCGACGCTTATACTGATCTTTACACAATCCTATTACGAGGACATCAATTATGAGTACACTTATTTTTTTCGACAGCCTTGTGTTCGTCGTCGGGTTAATCGCGGGTGGTTTCGTCCTTTATTTACAAACCCGGCGCAGTTTTTTTCTGTTTTTGTTCGGTCTCCTTTACCTGCTCGGCACCTACTCGTCTTACAATATCATGGTAAAACCTATTCATGATTACAACAGGGTAATTGCCCGAACCTTTTTTTATCATCAAAAGGTTCTAGGTCCTTTAGCTGTGGTCGACTTGCTTGTTTTGATTCTTCTTGTCACTTGTGTTGTTTTAATCGGCGTTAGACGACCCGTTCCTTTTTTGCCTAAGATATTCAGACCCGTGCTGGCTCGCGATCTCCTGATCGCTTTTATTTCTTTAATTATGTTTTCTACCCTAAGAATGGAGACCGGCTCCTCGTTTACCCGCGAACTTATCGCGTTTAGAGGCTTACCTGCCTACCTACTCCTCTTCCTGCTTATTGGGTGCTTCACGAAAAACATAACGGGGTACGGTTTCACTCACGTTTTCAAAACATTTGTTTATCTTGATGTCATCAACCTTGCTTCAGGCCTTGCTTCAGCCCTTATCTACAGGTCTTACGTCTGGGAAAGATACGGCTTCAAAATCACTATCATCGACCAGGATGACGCTTACTCCATTACCATCGTCTACGCTTTGCTGCTTGTTTACGCCGTCACTACGGGACGCACTGTGTACCCTTCATTATTTTACCATTTTGCGCTCACCTTTTTCTCCGTTCTCGTCGTCATCAATTTTTATAAGCTCAACTTTGCTCTTGGCTTTTTCTTTCTCCTTTTTACCGCAGCCCTTTCGTTCAAGGCGCGAACCCACAAACCTTTGTTGAGGTTCATTGCCATTTTTTCAGTGTTGCCGCTTGTTCTTTACGGCGTTGCCTATTTTGGCTTCTTTGGAAACACGACGCCCATAGATACACGCCTCGGTCAACTCACCGACCTACTAACCGCGATGCAGGAGCACGGTGAAGCCTATCTCTTCGCAGGGCTGGGAAGCGGAACCTTTTACCAACGCACCAGCAACACCGGCGATGGTGGCGAGATAAAGGCACTCGACCTCGACCGCAACCCAAACGTCATCTCGTCTTTCCAGGTTCCCATCTTCAACGTTTTCAAAGTCGCCGGTCTTTTAGGGCTCACGCTTCACCTGGTTCTCTCGGCAGTTAGTGTTTGGGTGCTCTTTAAAGCGTTTCCCTCTCGAGGTCCATTCACCGTGGTCGCCCTGTTCTTTATCAGCTATAAGATATTTGATTCCACTCTTTTTCTGACCCCCAGCATCTTTACCGCGTTTGCCATCACCAAACTTTACCTTTTACTACGCCTCACTCACTTGGAGCCGACATGGCCGACGCGCCCACCCACATCGCCATCAACGCCCGCTTTCTCAGCCAACCGGTAACAGGCGTGCAGCGTTTTGCTCAGGAGGTGGTGTCCAGCCTCGACGCTTTGCTCGCGGCTGGAGACGAAGCGGTCAAACCTTTCTCGTTCACGCTTTTAGCGCCGCCGGGTCCGTTAGCGCCGCTGCCCCTAAAGCACATCCCCGTTCGGCAGGTCGGGCGTTTGTCCGGCCACGCTTGGGAACAGCTCGAGCTGCCGCGCCATCTCGCCGGACGACCCCTGCTGAGCTTGTGCAACACCGGCCCCTTGGCGGTCAAGCGGCAACTCGTCGTGTTTCACGACGCCGCCGTCTTCGCGATGCCCGAGACTTTTTCCTACCCGTTCCGCACTTGGTACCAGTTTTTACTTCCTACTTTGGGCCGCAGGGTGGAGAAGGTCGTGACCGTCTCGAGCTTTTCAAAGCGGGAGCTGACGCGCTACTGCGACCTTCCCGAGAAGGCTGTAGGGGTCGTCGCCGAGGGCTTTGAACACGTTTTGCGAGCAGTGCCGGACAGACGTGTCCTCGCAAAGCATGGGCTCGAGCACCGTCCTTACGTGCTCGCCGTAAGCAGTGTCAACCCGAGCAAGAACTTCGCCGCGTTACTCGCAGCGTCTGCCCTACTCGACACTTCGAAATTCGACATCGTCATCGTCGGTGGTGTCAACTCAAAAGTGTTCGGCACACCCGACTTGACCATACCGAACGGTGTCAAGCGCTTGGGCTACGTCAGCGAGGCAGAGCTGCGCGCTTTCTACGAGGGAGCAAGCTGCTTCGTCTACCCGTCACTTTACGAGGGTTTCGGAATCCCACCCCTCGAGGCAATGGCCTGTGGGTGCCCCGTCATCGCGTCCAACGCCACCTCCTTGCCCGAAGTGTGTGGCGACGCCGCTTTGTACTGCGATCCCCACAACCCTCAGGACATTGCCGATAAAATTCAGCGGCTGATGTCCTACTCCGACCTGCGGGAAGCGTTGCGACAAAAGGGCGCTGAGCGCATTGGGCAGTTTAGCTGGGACAAGTGCGCCCGCTCCCTTTTGGGGTATTTGGCTGCTGGGTTCAACGGGAAAATGCCGTAGCAATGAAAATCGCCCTGGTATCAGCCTTTCTTTTCGACGACAACATAGGAGGGGTTGAAAATCACATACGCTTTATGGTCAAAGAGCTGAGCAAGCGTGGACACGAAATTACTGTGTTTAAGCCGGTTTGGCAGGATGAGTTTGAGGAGGGCCAAGCCGTCACCGAGGGCGGAACGATCACTTACGTCAACCTCGGCCACAAACCCTACAACACGCTCAGATTGAGTGGCGGCGGCAGGTTGGGTTTTTTGGCGGGATTTCTGGGCAAGTTCGCGTACAACCTACGGGCTGCCAGACTTTCCGAAGCCGTCTCCAAGGCGCACCCCAATATTGTGTGGCAGCATGACTTTTCCTCCAGTTGGAGGGCAACCAAGCAGCTGAGTCGTCGCTACCCGGTGGTGCTGACCAACCATACAGGTGAATACCTTATGCTCCAAAACCAGCCCGGCGGTCACTTCCTGCTAGCCTACCTGCTCAAACACTACAAAGCCGTCATCGGGCCAAGTACCGAGCTTACACCTACCTTTCATTCAAACTCATACACGTTGTTCAACGGCGTCGACACAAAACTCTTTTATCCCGTTTCCAACCCCGAACGGCGGGTCTTGCGCCAAAGCCTTCTTGAACGTGAAGACGCTTTTACCATCTTCTGCCCGAGGCGCTGGGCACCGACGAAAGGGATTATCTATTTGCTCAGGGCAGTGCGGCAGTTGCCCCCCGAAATAGCCAAAAGGGTTCACCTGGTGTTTGCCGGAAGCGATTACCGAGGTTTTCCCCAGTACGTCGCAGAACTCAATGATCTGTTGACAGACATGCCTGTCTCCTTTGAGAAGTTGGGTAACCTGAACATCGAAAAAATGGTCCAGTATTATCAAGCGTCCGACCTCGTCGTCATTCCGTCGCTCATGGAAGCGGTAAGTCTGTCCGCCCTCGAGGCTATGGCTTGTCGCACTCCTGTCCTGGCGACTGACGTCGGGGGTATGCCGGAACTGATTACCGACCGGCAAACCGGTTACCTGACCACCGCTGGCGATTCAAACGCGCTGAGCGAAAGTTTGATAAACATTTTAGAAAGTTCGACTCGCTTTGAAGTGGCAAACAACGGGTACAAGTTGGTGACGCACAGCTACAGTTGGGAAAAAATTGCCGAGCAAACAGAGCGTGTGCTTTTGAGTGCGTTTAACGCTAAGGAGCAAGCGGGGTCAAGGCGTTGAGGTGTAGCCTGAACCTGGGCAGCTATGAACCGTACGAAAGCTGCAGGTCGTTAGGGTCTACAGCTCATCCAGTCACCGCGGTCGACGTAGCGTAACCGTGCAACGCATCTTACGCGCCTCGGCCGCAGCCCTGCTCGGGCTATTTGCACCGGCCGGTTTGGTCGCGTTTGGGATTTTTGCCCTGCTCGAGCCCCGAAACCGCGCCGGCAAAGCTTTTGGAAGTTGGGTAGGGCTGTGGCTGCCGCTTTTAGGGTTGGCAGGTTTGCAGTCCTTGTTGGGACGTCCTGCGGCGGGCGGTTACCTCGTCGGCCTCGGCACGTTGGGTTTATTCGCCGCGTGGGTGCTCGGCTGTGACTGGAAAGGCGTCGCTCGAGGCCTTTTCATAAGCCTCGCCGTCTTCGCCTTGGTTGGTTTGTTCGGGGTGTGGCAGTCCCGTTTTTACTGGCAGGGTCACCCGGTCCAAGCTTTGGTGACGAACATGGCAAGCTCGCCCCCTGAAACTCTGCACCAAGGCCGCTACGAGCGGCGTTGGTACGTGCCCCGAACGCAACCCCCCGTGAGACTCGCGTTGCAAGCGCGGCTTGAAGAAGGGACACCAGCCTCGACCTGGTACTTGTCCAGTCCCGACATTCGGCTCAGCCAGCACAGTGAACAAAACGTCGCTTTCACCCGCATCGTTACGCCGCCTGGCGGAGACCCTTATCTTCTGCGGCTTTACCGCTCGGAAAAACCCTTGGCCGGAAGAACCTTTCGCGCCGAAGTTCGGTTGCGCGCACCCACAGGGGTGACCGGACTGTTGTTGCTTCAAGAAGAAGGTGGCACGTTCGCTGCAGGAAGGCAAGCTGTGACGCTTCAGCCTGACTGGCAAACCTACAGCGTCGCCTGGCGCGTACCCGAATCCGTCACCACCTCTGTTTTGCGCGTCGTCCTCAACGATTTCAACGGCTACACCTTCGACGTGGGCGAGGTGGTGCTCGAGGAACAGGTCGGTGACGCCTGGACGGGTCTCGGCCCGCTCGAGCCGACCGGCGTCGCGCTGAGCGTCAGCGCCGGGGGGCAAATCCTCGCAAGCTCACGCTTCTTGCCGCGTGAAACTTGGGAAACTTACCAACTCGCCCTTAGACTTCCCGACAACGCTCGAGCAACGCTCAAGGCAACTCTCACAGTCGAACCCGGCATTACAGTGGCCGTCAGAAATATAAGCCTCGACTCGGACACGGCCGGTCGTGTCGGCTTCGCTCTTCCCGCCGAACAGCGCCAGGCCTTTTGGTTTGAACACGACAACTTGGCCGGGCACAGCCTGGCGACTCTCGGCCTGCTGCTCGTTTCGGTCACCCGAACGCTTGCCTCTAGCCTGCTGGGACTTAGCTTAGCCCTCACTGCGGTCGGCTTCACCGGCTCCCGCGCGGCCTGGCTCGCTGCAGTTATCGGCCTGCCCTGGCTTTTGTGGCTTCGCTACCGACCACGACGTCAACTTTGGCTGCTAGGTACAGCCGCCTTGGGCATAGCCTTGGTGACGTTTGGTTTGCCCAACCGGCTGCGCACGCTCGAGGCCAATAATCCCGTCAGCCGTCCCGACATCTGGCGCGTCGCCTGGCAGGGTTTTCTCGAGCACCCCTGGACGGGCGTCGGCACCAACTTTCCCGACTACTGGCGAGAAACCTACCGAGGAGCCAGCTCAGAAATCGTCCCCCACGCCCACAACCTCTGGCTTCAGTTCGCCGCCGTCTACGGTCTTCCGGGCCTCGTCGCGGTTCTGTGGCTGACCGGCTGCTTTCTCTATCTTGCCTGGACGTGGGGCCGCTGGCGCGGCCTAGCGTTGGTCGTGCCCGTTTTTGTGATGAACCTGTTCGACTATACCTTTTTTTACTCGGGCGTCCTGTTTCCACTCATTCTGGGCGTGAACGCACTTCGTCAAGGCCGAACGCCCACGCAAGCCAAGCCCTAGACGCCTTCGAATCGATAAAGGCATAATACAAGGGGGGAGAAATGAGCTATTTCACAAAGCCATGACGGTCGCTCTGAACAAAAGCGCCGCCTTTTTAGTGGGTTTCAGCTTTGCCTTTTTACCTTCGTTCGGCCCCTTTCTGGCGGTGCTGTTTTTTCTGGCGAGCCGCTGGACCTTCAACCGCTCGGACGCGTTGTGGGGCGCGGCGGCCCTGTTCTCGGCATTGTCTTTGGGCGTTCATACGGGGCTCGAAGGCTTCGCCTTCGGGATGTTGCAAATTATGGGGCCGTGGCTCGTTTACCGGGCTTTTTTTCACCTGCGCCGGGTGCCTTTTTTACCGGCCAACGCCGCCGCCGTCACAGGCGGGTTGGTCGCGGGTCTGGCCGCCGTCGTCGCTGCGGGCTGGGTGCAGATGGGGCAGCTCAACTTTGCCTACAAGACGTTCACCCAGGCGGTCATCTGGTCGTCGTCGCCGGCTTTTTACGGGCATACCGTGTTCGTGCTGGGCGCACTCATCGCCGTTTTGACCGCGGAGGCCCGCTTTCGGTTTTTGGGTTTGGGGTTGTCGGCCGTGGGCATTTTGGTGGCGGGGAGCCGCGAGGCGGCCCTAGCCTGGGTGGTCGTCACCGCTGTTTTGTTTTGGGTGCGCGGAGGGCGCTCCTGGCGCAGTTGGACGGCCGAAATCGGCCTGCTGTGCGTGATGCTGGTCGTGGCGGCGGGCTTCGGACCGCTGTTCGGCTGGGGCCGGTTCGGCTTTTTGCTCGACCTGCTGCCTTCAGCGGGTGACCGTAACCTGGTTCAGGGTTCGGAAATTCCCAACGGCGACTGGTGGGACGCCACCTGGGTCGGGGTCGAAGCGGGCAGCGCCGAGTTGAGCGAGACCCCGCTCACCACTTATGAAGTGACCAAAAAGGGAGCGGACAGCTGGCTCCGGCTGCAACAGGTCGTACCCATCACCGCGGGTGAACCCTACACGGTCAGCACCTGGCTGCGCCCGGAACAGGCTTCGCAGCCGGGCGTCCAGGGTTGGGGCCAGCTGCTCGAGGACAAACAGACCTTTACCCTCACCGCCGCCCTCGTCAACGACCGCTGGCAGGCGAGCGCGACCGGGCCGGGGCGGGTGTTGAACGCGGGCATCGCCGCCGCCCGAGGCGAGTGGCGGCGCGTGTTCGTGACGTTCGTTTACGAGGGCGAGCCGCTGCTTTACTGGTACGTGGGTTTGGCACCCGACGCGCGCCCCGTCGCCAACAGCGCGGCGACGTTCGCGGGGTTTCAACTCGAGCCCGGAGCCCAGCTCAGCGACTACACGCCGGGCGCGGCGACGAAGGGCCTGAGCCTGGGCGCGGCCCGCGTTCCGTACTGGCAAGCGGCCTGGCAAGGCATTCGCGCCAAGCCCTGGCTCGGCTGGGGGCCGGACAGCTTTCCCGACTACTACCGAACAACCTGGCCGAACAACCGCAAACTCGGCAGCCTCCCGTCGCACGTCCACAACTTTTTTCTACACGTCTTGTTCGAACGCGGCGTGCTGGGCTTTTTGGGTTTGGCTCTGCTGCTCGCCGCGGTGCTGTGGGGGACGTTTAGAACGCGCGACAGCGCTCTTCTGGCGGTCGTGCTGGCCGCCCTGTTCATCAACCTGTTCGACGTGACCCTGTTTTACGGCGGCGTGTTGTACCCGCTCGTGGCCGTAGCGGGCTGGCGCGCGGCGACGCTGCCGAGCGCGGAAACGACCAGTCCGGCTGCCGCGCGGCAGTTCGGGGTCAGCCTGGGGCTCGCCGCCACAGATTTCCTGATGGCTTATTCGGCCTTTATGGCCGCCCTGTTCGTCCTCCGGGCTCAAGACCTGCCGCGCCTCGCCGACCCTTTTTCAGTCACCACCTACGCGCTGCTGCTCTGGCCGGTCATGGTCTGGCGCGAGGGCCTTTACCCAGGTTACGGCCTCGCGCCGCCGCAGGAGTTGCGCAAACAGGTCGTCGCCGCAACCTACGCCGCCCTGCTGTTGGCCGCCGGAACGGTGTTGTTCGGTCAGGACCTGCCCGTGCCTCGCTCCGTCCTCGTCTTGACCTACCTGCTCAGTCTCGCTCTTTTGGTCTTGGGCCGCTCGACGCTCAAACGCTTGCTGCTGCGGGGGCGGCTGTGGGGCCGACCCGTTTTTGTGCTCGGGGCGGGCCGCTCGGGGGTCGAGGTCGCCGAAGTGCTCGCCCGGCACCCGCTGGAAGGCCTGCGACCGGTCGCTTTTTTCGACGACGACCCGTTCAAGCAAAACCGCAACGTCGCGGGTCTGCCGGTTTTGGGAACCTTAGCGTCTGCCGACGACTACGCCGCCCGCTGGGGCGTCAACCACGCCGTCGTCGCCATCCCGACCATGCCGCCCGCGCTGTTGTCGGACTTTATCCACCACCGCAGCCGCGCCTTCAAACACGTTCAGTTCGTCCCCGAGCTGTCGGGCTTGCCCGCGCAGGACGTGTCGGCGAGTCCGCTGGCGGGCTTGTTGGCCCTCGAGTTTCGCAACGGCCTCTACTCGAGCAGCAACCGTTTGTTCAAACGCTGCCTCGACCTGCTCGGCAGCGGCGTCGCCAGCCTGCTCACCGTCCCCGCGCTCCTGGTTTTGGCGTTGTGGGTCAAGCTGGACAGTCCCGGCCCGGTTTTTCACGCGAGCGAGCGCGTCGGCCAGCACGGCCGGGTGTTCAAGTGCCTGAAATTCAGGACCATGTACACCAACGCCGAGGAACGTCTGCAAGACCTGCTCGGCACGGACGCGGCCGTTCGGGAGGAATACGGACTCTACCACAAGCTCGAGCACGACCCGCGCGTGACCAAAGCCGGACGCGTCCTGCGCAAGTACAGCCTCGACGAGCTGCCGCAAATTTTCAACGTCTTGAACGGCACCATGAGCTTGGTCGGCCCGAGACCCTACCTCGTCCGGGAACTCGCCGACATGGGCGCGTACGGCGAGACCATCTTCGAGGCCAAACCGGGCATTACCGGTTACTGGCAGGTTTCGGGGCGCAGCACGGTGACGTTTCGAGAGCGCTTGGAGATGGAAAGCCACTACGTGCGCAACTGGTCCATCTGGTGGGACATCGTCTTGTTCGCGCAAACCCCCCGGGCCGTGCTCGAGAAGCGGGGCGCCCGCTGAAGTGTAGCGCCGCACAAAAAAAAGCTTGCCCCCAAGCCCTAGAGTAAACGCTAAAGATTGGGGGGCGAAATCTGGTTGACAAGGCGCTTTGTCTCACAAGCTGAACGCAGCAACGGAAGTGTTTTGTGGTCGTCCAGACTTGGTGTCAGAGCGGCTCAAGCGTCTAAGAAGGTACGTAAACAAGGCAAGTTCGGTTTCCGGAGGGTACAGAGAGGTTCGACCCGTGGCTAAATGTGAAACTTGCGGCAACGAATACGACAAGACTTTTGAAGTTGTCAGGGACGGACGCGCTCACACTTTCGACAGTTTCGAGTGCGCCATCCATCTGCTCGCCCCGACCTGTGCCAAGTGCGGGGTACGAATCATCGGACACGGCGTCGAAGCGACCGGCACCTTTTACTGCTGCGCGCACTGCGCCGAAGCCGAAGGTGTCGAAGCGGCCAAAGACCGCATCGAAAAGTAAAGGAGAAAGCATGAGTGTCGTCAAGGTTATTGAAGTTTTAGCCCAGTCCGAGAAAAGTTGGGACGACGCGGCGCGGGTCGCGCTCGAAGAAGCGGCCAAGAGCGTTCGCGGCATCGAGTCGATTTATGTCAAAGAGATGCAAGCCGTCGTCGAGAACGACAAAATCGTCGAGTACCGCATCAACGCCAAAGTCTCTTTCAGGATAGGCGAAGCCTGACCGAGCGTGAAGGGGGTTAACATGCAGTACGACGAATTTATCGGCGCGGTTCAAAACCGGGCGCGGCTTGCCACGCAAGGCGAGGCCGCGCGGGCGGCGGAGGCGACGCTGCAAACGCTGGCCGAGCGCTTGGCCGGGGAGGAAAGCGAGCACCTGGTCGCGCAACTGCCGGAGGAACTCGCCCGGCGGATTCAGGACGAGTCACCCGGTGAGGACGAGTCTTTTTCCTACGACGAGTTTATGGCGCGCGTGGCGAAACGCGAAGGCGTCGAGCTTTCCGAAGCGACCTACCACGCTCGAGCCGTCATCGACGTGTGGCGCGAAGCGGTGTCGCCGGGCCAAGTCGACCACGTTTTGACGCACCTCAGCGACGACTACCGCCCTTTGTTTGAAAGTCAGCAAGAAACAAGTTAGGGTTTAAACACGTGATATTTAGAGACCGCTCGGCGGCGGGGCTCGAGCTTGCGAAGCGCTTGCAGACTGAAGGGTACGGTTCCGAAGCTCTCGTGCTGGCGTTGCCGCGCGGCGGTGTGCCGGTCGCGTTTGAGGTTGCCAAAACGCTCACAGCACCGCTCGACGTGTTCATCGTCCGCAAACTCGGCACGCCGGGGCAGGAGGAGTTGGCGCTGGGGGCCATCGCCTCGGGCGGCGTGCAGGTGATGAACGACGACCTCGTCGCGCGCTTAAACATCCCGGAGCATCTTGTCGAGCGTGTGGTCGAGCGGGAACGCGCCGAACTGGCGCGGCGTGAGCACCTTTACCGCAACAACCGGCCGCCGCTCAAGCTCGAGGGGCGCACGGTCATCTTGATAGACGACGGCCTCGCCACCGGGGCGAGTATGCGCGCGGCGGTGGCGGCTTTGAAACAGCGGCAGCCCGACAAGCTTGTCGTGGCGGTGCCGGTGGCCGCGCCCGATACCTGCGCGGCGTTTCAGCCTGAGGTCAACATCGTCTGTCTAGAGACGCCCACACCCTTTTACGGCGTGGGGCGCTGGTACGCCTCGTTCGCGCAGACGAGCGACGAGGAAGTGCAGGCGCTGCTGAACGAGGCTGCCGCTTGGACATGACTTGAGCGCCGTTTAGAACAGGGGGAGCTATGCCAGAAGTATCACAAGATTCAAGGTTGACCGAAGAGCTTTTCAGGGTAAGCCACAAACTTCAGGACGAAGACAGTTTGACGCCGCTGCTGGAACACGTCGGCGACGCACGCTACGTGCTCATCGGCGAAGCGTCGCACGGCACCTCGGAGTTTTACAGCTGGCGGGCGCGGCTGTCGAAGCGGCTCATCGAAGAAAAAGGGTTCTCCTTCGTCGCCGTCGAGGGCGACTGGCCCGACTGTTACCGCGTCAACCGTTACGTCAAAGGCTACGAGGACGCGGGTGAAAGCGCTTTTGAAGTCTTACACGCCTTCCGGCGCTGGCCGACCTGGATGTGGGCGAACTGGGAGGTCGTGGCCTTTGCCGAGTGGCTGCGCGGCCACAACGAGGCGCTGCCGGTCGAGGCGCGCGTCGGCTTTTACGGGCTCGACGTGTACAGCTTGTGGGAGTCGCTGGAGGCCGTCAGCGACTTTTTGAAAGATACCGACCCCGACGCGCTCGAGGCCGCTCACCGCGCCTACCGCTGCTTCGAGCCCTACCGGGAGGACGTCCACGCCTACGCCGAGGCGACCCTGATGGTGCCGACTTCCTGCGAGGCCGAGGTGGTGAAGCTGTTGGGCGAACTCCGCACCAGGGCCGAGACTTACCCCGTCGACGCCGAAACGCGCCTGAACGCCCAGCAAAACGCCTTTGTCGCCGTCAACGCCGAGCGCTACTACCGGGCCATGATTCGGGGCGGCCCCGGTTCCTGGAACGTGCGCGACACCCACATGATGGACACGCTCGACCGCCTCATGCTGCGGCGCGGAGTCGGGGCCAAGGCCATTCTATGGGAGCACAACACGCACATCGGCGACGCTCGAGCCACCGACATGGCTACAGCGGGCATGGTCAACGTCGGGCAACTCACGCGCGAGCGGCACAGCCGGGAAGGCGTCGTTTTGGTCGGCTTTGGGTCGTACCAGGGCTCGGTCATCGCCGGCGACTACTGGGGCGCGGAGATGGAAGAAATGCCCGTGCCGCCCGCCGTGCCGGGGAGTTGGGAAGCACTATTGCATGAAACCGGGTTGCACGAAACCGGCGGTGACCGCCTACTCATCAGCTCCGACCTGGACGACCCAGCTTTTTTAGAACGCCGCGGCCACCGCGCCATCGGCGTGGTGTACCATCCGAACCGCGAACGCTTCGGCAACTACGTCCCGACGGTGCTGCCGAAGCGCTACGACGCGTTCCTCTACCTCGACACGACTGAGGGCTTGCACCCGCTTCACCTCGAGGCCGTCGGTAAAGAGACACCCGACACCTATCCCTGGGGTTTGTAAAGTGCTAAAAAAGAGGGGTTAGGCCGCAGGGTAAAGGTTAGCGTTGAATGAAAGGCAAACCCCAATGACCAGAGAACGGGCGGTATACCTACGACCCATCGAACGTTCAGACCTGGTCTTGTTAGCAAAATGGACGAACGACCCCGCCCACAACTCCGAGTACAACACGTTTGGGTTTCAGCACGCCGGGCGGCTCGAGGCGGAGTTCGACAAAAACGGCTTACTCGACCGTCGCGGCGGGGCTTTGCTCATTGTAGAACGTGAAACCGAGGACGTGGTCGGCAGCCTCAGCTATCACCAAGTAGCTTATGGTCCGAACGAGGGAAGCCAGGCCTACAACATCGGCATAACGCTCGGCCCCGACCATCGTGGCAAAGGGTACGGCACCGAAGCGCAGCGTCTGTTCGCGGACTACTTGTTTGCGACGCATACCGTGATGCGGGTGGAAGCGGCAACAGACATTGCGAACGTTGCGGAGCAGCGTGCCTTGGAAAAGGCGGGCTTCACCCGCGAAGGTGTAGCAAGAAAAGCTCAGTGGCGTGCGGGTGCTTGGCACGACCTGGTTGTTTACAGCAAACTCAGAGGTGAGTAAAGAGCGTGGCTACCGGCTCGTTCTGACGAAAGCAGGCTGCAACATGACTAGGGCTTAGCTCAAAGCCACACGATTAAAAATGTAAAATTTCTCTTCGAAATCCCGCAGCGGTATGTAGTTCAAAGTCTTCACAACGTGTGGCACTTTCTTGTTGTGGACTGTGCCACGTACATTATAGTCATAGTTATGTGGCAAAGAGAGGGGGCCTGATGCCCGTCCAGCCTATACGTTTTCAACGCACACCCTTGCTGAAAACTGTGGTGTTCGTCTACCTGCCTGTTCTTCTGTTGATTTGTGCAACGGTCGTGGTCGCCTCGGTCGAGCAGATACCCCTCACACATTTTATGCGTGACGTAACGGTTGTGGCCAAGGTCCCACCCTACGTCGGAGCGCTCTCCAACATCGGTGTTCTTCTTTGGTGCGCTACCGCCTCGATGTGTCTTTTGACTGCAAGCGTTTTGCAGCCGGCCTCTTTGGCAGAGAAAGGGTTTCTCCTGAACGCCGGTCTTTTTACGTCACTGCTTATGCTCGACGATCTTTTCCTTATTCATGAGAAATTTGTGCCTTACTATCTCGGTTTGCCGGACGAGGCCATACTGGTCGTTTATGGCGCTCTGGCGGCGGCGCTGTTTGGGTACTACCGGCAAACCGTCTACCGGAGTGATTACCTTTTGCTCCTGCTGGGTGGCGCCTTTTTTGCGGGCTCGGTCGCCTTCGACCTGTTGCAAGGTCACGGTTTGCTGTCGTGGGTGGGTATACAGTCGGGTGAACTGGAAAATTTTTGGGAAGACAGCTTCAAGCTCTTCGGAATTGCGGGATGGTTCAGCTATTTTGGACGGGTGTGTTACACGAGCCTCACCCTACCGAGCCCTGCGGAACCCACCGACGTAGCACCTGTCCCGCCTGTCTAGCGCCTGACAAGACTGTACACGGTGACCGCCGAGTCGCGGAACCCATCCTCACAGCAGCGTTCCCTTCAGCACCACCGACGCCACGCTGAAGTAAATGACCAGTCCCGTCACGTCCACCAGCGTCGAGACGAGGGGCGCGCTCGAGGTCGCCGGGTCCACACCCAAACGCTTCAACACGAAGGGCAACAGCGAGCCCGACAGCGTCCCCCACAGCACCACACCGACGAGCGACAAACCGATGGTGAGCCCGAGCGTAAGCCAGTTAGGGCCGTAAGCGCCCGTCAACCACTCGGCCGCGCCGATGCGCAAGAAACCCAGCGCGCCCAACATGCCGCCGATGACGAGCCCGGAGAAAACCTCGCGGCGCATCACCCGCCACCAGTCGCGCAGGCGCACCTCGCCCAGCGTCATGGCGCGGATGATGAGGGTCGCGGCTTGCGAGCCCGTGTTGCCGCCCGACGAGATGATGAGCGGCACGAAAATCGCCAAAACCAAGGCCCGCGCCAGTTCGTCCTCGAAAAAGCCCATCGCGGTGGCGGTGAGCATCTGGCCGAAAAAGAGCAAAATTAGCCACACCGAACGCTTGCGGATGAGGCTGAACAGGCCGATGGTGAGGTACGGCTCGTCCAGCGCCTCGCTGCCGCCGAGCTTGTGGATGTCCTCGGTCGCCTCTTCCTCGGCCACGTCGAGAACGTCGTCCACGGTGAGAATTCCGACGAGCACGCCCGACGAGTCCACCACTGGCAGCGCGGTCCGGTCGAGTCGGCGGAACACGGTGACGGCCGTTTCCTGGTCGTCGGTGACGCTGAGCGCGTCGAACTGGTTGTCCATCAGGTCGCTGACCAAGGTGTCCGGCGGGGCCAGCAGGATTTCGTGCAGGCCGATGTCGTCGATGAGCAGGCCGCCCTTGGCGACGACGTAGACGACGTTTAAGGTTTCGCTGTCGCGCCCGAACACGCGGATGTGCTCCAAGACCTCCTGCACCGTCCAGGGCGGCTTGACCGCCACGTAGTCGGGCGTGACGAGTCGGCCCACGCTGTCTTCGGGATAGCCGAGCAGTTGCGTCGCCACGCGCCGCTCGCTCGGGGACAGCAGGTTGATAAGTCGCTTGGTGACCTTGCCGGGGAGTTCCTCGAGCAGGCCCGTCCGGTCGTCGGGCGACATGTCGTCCAGGATGGCGGCCACGTCTTTGTCGCCCAGACTCTTCAACAGCTCTTCTTGCGTGTCGACGGGCAGGTATTCGAACGTCGGGATGGTGAGGCGTTTGGGCAGCAGCCGGAACACCACCGCCTCGTTCTCGCGGCCCAGTTCGGTGATGAGGTCGGCTAAGTCCGGCGGCTCCAGGCGCTCCAACAGTTTCCGCAGAGCGATAAACTTGCGCGCCTCTATTAAACCTATGACCTCGTTTTCAAGCTCGAGCACACCGGGCGCTTCGACCATAGTGTCTGTTCCTTCCGTACCTGGGCCACGGCCCCCAAAGCAACGACCAAACCAAAGTCTAACAACTCGGAGCGGACGGACCCCGTCTTTGACAACAGGTCAGAAAAACACGACGTTCAGACCCTATTTGTCACTTTTCGCTTTCTCGGTCCCCGGCACCTTCCCCTCAGCCGTCCCTGTTACACTCGCGCATGACCCACTGGCTCCTCAAAAGCGAACCCCAAACCTTCAGCTTCGACGACCTGCTCGCCGCGCCCGGTCGTACGACGGCTTGGGACGGCGTGCGCAACTACCAGGCGCGCAACTTTCTGCGCGACGGCATGAAACCGGGCGACCCGGTTTTGTTTTACCACTCGAGCACGCGGCCGCCAGGCGTGGTGGGAACGGCCGAAGTCGCCTCCGCAAGCTACCCCGACCCCACGCAGTTCGACCCTGAGAGCGCCTACTTCGACCCCAAGGCCACTCGGGAAGAACCCCGCTGGTTCAGCGTCGACATCAAAGCCGTTGCAAGGTTGCCGCGCCCGGTCACGCTCCAAGAACTCAAAAACGATTCGCGCTTGACCGATGTAAAAGTCCAACGCGGCAACCGCCTCAGCGTGATGCCGGTAACGGCGGGGGAGTTCGAGGTGGTGCTCGAGCTGGCCGAGACGTGAATGGCCCAAGAGGAAGCCGTATATGAAAGTGGAGAGACTCGAGCAGCAGGAGTCTGAAGCGGTACACCATCAGTAGGACTTACAGCGGTAGGCTTAAGGTTCCTTGCGAGATTCTTTCGGACGGGGCTAGCCCTGTGACAGCCTTTGATGCCGGTAAAAGAGGCTATGAAAAGAGACTATGAAAAGAGGCTAGGCTGTGTACTGGCAGTCGTGAACGAAGTCAAACCTTAGCGACAGGTCGAACGCGAACTGGTCAGCCGCGCCGAGGACATTCCCGACTTCAGCCGGATAAGTCGTGAAGAAGCATGGGTGGGAGACACATGACCTGGCCGACAACCCTGAAGGTGGGCCAGAGGTCGATGCCGAAGTCTACGCTGCTCTAGGTGTTCCCGACCCTGCTGAGCAGTTTTAGTTCAGATTAGGGCTCCTCCCCCACCGCCACCGGGTTGTGCGGGTAGCTGCTCCAGTCGCTCCACGAGCCGACGTACAGTTTGGCGTTTTTGACGCCCGCTTCTTCCAGCGCGATGAGGTCGACGCTGGCGCTCACGCCCGAGCCGCAGTAGACGACGACTTCTTCGGCCTCGTCCAACCCCAAATCCTCAAAGCGGCTTTTGAGGTCTTCGGCGGGCTTGTAACGCTTGCCGTCCAGGTTGTCCGTGTAGGGCAAGCTGAGCGCGCCGGGGATGTGGCCGGCCTTGGGGTCCATCGTCTCGTTTTCGCCGCGGTAACGGTCCGCGCCGCGCGCGTCAACCAACAGGACGTTCGGGTTGTCCAGGTTGCGGCGGACGTGGTTCATGTCGGCGAGCATGTCGGGGCGTAAATCCAGGGTGAACACGCCTTTTTCGTACGCGGGTACGTCCGCGGTCGTCTCATAACCGGCCTCGGTCCAGGCCGACAAGCCGCCGTCCAAGACGGCCACGGATTCGTGCCCGGCGTAGCGCAACAGCCACCACAGCCGCCCGGCGAACAGGTTCGCCTGGTCGTCGTAAACGACGACGAAGCTCGAGTTCGAAATGCCTGCCGCCGCCAACTTGCTCGCGAACGCCGCCATGTCCGGCAGCGGGTGCCGCCCGCCGTGTTCGGCCGGGGGGCTGGACAGGTCTTTGTCGAGGTCGAAGTAGACCGCACCGGGCAGGTGGGCGTGCTCGTAAGCCTCGCGGCCCGCCTCGGGGGCCTGGAGCGCAAAACGCGTGTCGACGACGCGCAGGTTCTCGACGCCCAGGCGGGCGTGCAAAGCTTGGGGGCTGATGAGGTTGGACATTTCTTCTCCTTCACCCTTTAGCTTACAGGCTCGGCGACGGTTTTAGGCTCGTTCAGCGTGACCGGCGGCAGCCGCTTGAACAGCCTGCGAACCGTGAAGAGAGCCGCCGCAAAAAGAAGTGAACCCAGAAAAAACGGCGCGCCGGGCAACGTGACGGGCGCCGTAGACGTGAAGTAGCTGAACAGCCCCGCCGTAAAGATGAGGGGCGCGAAGATGCTCGTCAGGCTGATGAGCGAGGTCAGCGCGCCCTGCACCTTGCCCTGTTCCTGCGCCCCGACCGAGCCCGCGACGAGGCCCTGGATGGCCGGACCCGCCACCCCGCTGAGCGAACCCACCACGATGGTCGCAATCATCATCCACCCCTGGTAAGCGAGCCCGTAGGACAAGAACGTCAGCACCGACACGCTCAAACCGAACAAAATCGTGCGGCGCTCGCCGAAGCGGGCGATAGCCGGGCGAATCAAAAAGCCTTGCACCAGCACGGCCATCACGCCGACCAGCGCCAGGGTGAGGCCGTTGGCGGTCTCGCCCCAACCGAAGCGGTAGCCGGTGTAGAGCACCCAGGTCGTCTCGAGCCCGCGCTGCGCCAACGACACGAACACAAAGGCCGCCGCCAAACCCGCCACCAGCGGATACGCGCGCAGTTGCGCGATGCTTGAAAAGGGGTTCGCGTTCCGCCAGGTAAAAGCGCTGCGATTTTCTTTCGAAAGCGACTCGGGCAGCACGAAAAAGCCGTACAGCCAGTTGAGCAGCGCCAGTCCCGCCGCCACGAAAAAAGGCAGCCGTATGCTGACGCCGCCCAGCACGCCGCCCAGCGCCGGGCCGACGATAAAGCCGAGCCCGAAGGCCACCCCCACCAGCCCGAAGTTCTGCGCCCGCGTCTCGGGCGTCGAGACGTCGGCGATGTAGGCGTTCGCGGTGGTGAAGCTCGCCCCCATGATGCCGGCGATGACGCGCCCCACGAACAGCCAGCCCACGGTCGGCGCGAACCCCTGGATGAGGTAGTCGACGCCCAAGCCGAACAGCGACAGCAAAATGACCGGCCGCCGCCCGAAACGGTCGGACAGCGCGCCCAAAACGGGCGCGAAGAAAAACTGCATGAGCGCGTACACCGAGGCGATGACCCCGAAGTAGCGCCCGGCGAGCGCGGCGTCGCCGCCGACGAACTGTTTGATGAGTTCGGGCAAAATCGGGATGATGAGGCCCAAGCCCAACACGTCTATAAACAAGGTGATAAGGATGAAAATCATTGCCGCCGGGCGGTGTTTGGGTGTGGACACGTTCAACTCCTAGGGTCGCCTTGACACCCGCCAGCCTACACCGCCGCCCGGCGGGAGGGCTAGGGCGGGGTCGCAAGTAAACTTTAGCTGTAAGCCTAAAAAGTGCCGAGTCCTGAGTCCCGAGTTGCAAGTGTTTTTACTCGGTACTTTTTACTCGGTACTTTTTACTCGGTCCTCGGTACTTTACCAAAGGAGGTAGGTCTCGCCTCGAGCCCGCGTACAATACCCTCATGCCCGTGCGCATCGACAGCCCCAAAAACCAAACCATCAAACACTTGGCGCGGCTCAAAGAGCGGCGGCACCGGGACGCGGCCCGGCGCTACCTCGTCGAAGGGACGCGGGAGCTGACGCGGGCGCTGAGCGCGAACGTTCCTTTGGAAGAAGTTTTCGTCTGTCTCGACTTGCTCCGGCCGGAGGGCCGGGCGCTCGTCGAAACTTTAGCGCTGCCGCAGACCGAGGTTTCGGCGGAGGCCTTCAAGCGCCTCAGCCTGCGGCAAAACCCGGACGGCGTGCTGGGCGTGGCGCGGATGCGGGAAACGAGCCTTGCCGACCTCGAGCTGGCCCCCGACGCACTCCTGCTCGTCGTGGACGGTGTGGAAAAACCGGGTAACTTGGGCGCGCTGCTGCGCACCGCCGACGCTTGCGACTTAGACGCGGTGTTCGTGACCGGCGCGGGCACCGACCTTTACAACCCGAACACGATTCGCGCGAGTCTCGGCAGCGTGTTCAGCCGCCCGGTGCTGGCGGTCGAGACGGAAGCGCTGCTCGAGGTCTTGACGGCGCGGCGTTTCAAGCTCGTCGCCGCCACGCCGGACGCCCCTACGACCTACTGGGACGAGGACTACTCGGGCGGGGTCGCCGTCGTTTTGGGTACCGAACACGCCGGGCTGGGGCCGGACTGGCGCAACGCGGCCAGCTCGAAGGTGTCGATTCCGATGCACGGCTTGGCCGACAGCCTCAACGTGTCGGTCGCGGGCGCGCTGCTCGTCTACGAGGCGTTGCGACAGCGCGCTAAAGCCCCAACAGGTCGCTGACCATCTTGCGAAAGTTTTTACCCTCCAAGGGCTTGTTCAGGACGAGGTCGGCCCTGGCGAGCTTGGCCGCGGTCATGACGCGCTCTTCTTTGGCCGCGGTCAGGATGATGACCGGCACGTCCTTGAGCCGAGTGATGGACTTGACGCGGCTGCAAATCTCGACGCCGCTGACGAAAGGCATGTTGACGTCCAAAATGATGAGGCTCGGCGTGTGAGTTTGCAAGTATTGGAGCGTCTCGCGCCCGTCCTCTTTGGCGACGACCTGGTAACCGTCCAGGGTGAGCAGCATGTCCAAAACGGCGCGCTGGCCGGCCTGGTCGTCGGCGACCAGAATGGTGAGAGCGGATGAGGCGGGGGGTGTCATGCCGTTCAAGCATACCACCGGGACCCGGACCGCCCGACTAAAAAGTCAACAGTCAAGGACGTAACCACCAGAACGTGACCACCCAAAGACGAGTCAGGGCACTTCGACCTTCACTTGCGACCGGCCCACCCCGAGGGTGTAGGTGCCCGGCGGCACCTCGGCCTCGTCTGCCGAGGCCCCGCCCCACACGTCGCCGGGAACGACGGCGAAGCGCTCCAAAGGAACGGTCAAGGTGACCGTTCGCGTCGCGCCGGGCTCGAGCCTCACACGAGCAAAGCCGACAAGCTGTTTAAGGGGCGTCAGCACGCCCACCGGGGGCCGGCTCAGGTATACCTGCACGGTCTCACTGCCGGCACGGTCGCCGGTGTTGGTAAGCTTTACGCTCACCTCGACCGCGTCGCCGGTCACCGCGGCGCTGAGGTTGCCCTGCTCGAAGCGCGTGTAGCTCAGGCCGCTGCCGAAGGCGTAAAGCGGGTCGTAGGGCGCGCCCGGCGGCACGTCGTAGGTCAGCGGGAGTTGTCCGGCGTGTTTCGGCCAACTGAAAGGGAGTTTGCCGCTCGGACTGGTGCGGCCGTACAAGAGGTCGGCGATGGCCGGGCCGCCCTCGCTCCCCGGCAGGTAAGCCATGACGAGGCTGTCGATGCCGGTGCGGACGTCCTCGGGGAGGATGAGCGGTCGGCCCGCCATGAGCACCACGACGACCGGCGTGTCGGTTTGAACGAGGCGGCGCAGCAGCTCGAGCTGCTCAACGGGAAGCGCGAGCGTGGCGCTGTCGCCCTCGCCCTCGGCGTAGGGCGGCTCGCCCAACACGGCCACGACGACGTTCGCCGCTCGAGCCGCTCCGGTGACCGCGTCGCCGTCGCGCGTGTCGGCCAGGTAAGTCACCGTCACGCCCGCGGGGGCCTGGGCCTGCAGCGCCGCCAGCACGGTCGTGCCCGGCGGCGTCTCGCCCGCGTCGCCCAAGCCCTGCCAGCCTATCGTCCAGCCGCCCGTTTGGTTCTTGATGCTGTCGGCGCCCGCGCCGACGAGCAGGATGGTTTTGACGGTGTCGTCGAAGGGAAGGGGACCGTTCTCGAGCAGCGTGAGCGACGCGGCCGCCGCCCGCCGCGCCAGCGCCCGGTCTTGCTCGACGACGGCGGCGTCGGCAGCCTCGGCGTCCACGTACGGCTGCTCGAACAAACCCAGCTTGAATTTCAGCGCCAGGATGCGCCCGACGGCCTCGTCGACGCGCGCCTCACTCACGGCGCCCTCTTCGACGAGTTCGGTGAGGGTTTGGGTGAAGGTGTCCGCGTCGTGGGGCACCATGTACATGTCCACTCCGGCGTTGACGCTTATGGCGACGGCGTCCTTAAAGGTCGCAGCGACTCTGTGAGCGGCGACGAGCTTGTCGACGTCGTTCCAGTCCGAGACCGTCACGCCGCCGAAGCCGAACTCGTCGCGCAACACCTCGGTGAGGAGGTATTTTGAGGCGTGGACCGGCACGCCGTTGACCGAGCCGCTGTTCGCCATCACCGTGTCGGCTCCGGCGGCCAGACCCGCGCGCGCCGCGGGAAAGTGAACCGTGCGGAGCGTGCGCGGGTCCAAAAAGGCCGGGCTGCGGTCGAAGCCGACGAGCGGTTGCGAGTAGCCGCCGAAGTGCTTCACCGTCGCGGCGACTTTTCCAGAGGCCTGCAAGCCGCGCACGCTCGCCGCGACGAAGTCCGCGGCCAAAACGGGGTCTTCGCCGAAGGTCTCGTAGAAGCGCCCCCAGCGCGGGTCGCGGCCCACGTCGGCGACGGGCGCAAACGTCCAGGGCGTGCCCGTCGCCAGCAGGTCGTCAGCCACGCGCTCGCTTATCTGTTCCACCAACGCCGGGTCGAAGGTCGCCGCCAAGCCCAAGTTGTGCGGGTAAATCGTCGCGCCCAAGACGTTGTTGTGCCCGTGGACCGCGTCGACGCCGTAGATGAGCGGGATGGGCAGGCGGGAATGCTCTAAGGCGTAACGCTGTAGCTCGTTGGTCAGCTCGGCCCAGGCTTGCGGCGTGTTCGGCACGGGGGCCGCGCCCCCACCCGAGAGCAGCGAGCCCACGTGGTTGTCGACCAAGACGCGCTGCAGCCACTCGTCGTTCAGCGGCCCGCGGTCCCACTCGCCGCTGCCCATCAGTCGGGTCACGTCGATTTGGGTCATCTGCCCGACTTTTTCGGCCAGGGTCAGCCGAGCGAGCAGGTCTGCGACTCGAGCCGCCACACTCTGCGCCGGGTCGAGGTAAACCTCACCCGCTAAACTCACGCTGCGCAGCGCGTCCAGGTAAAGGGTGCCGCCCGTTCGTGGCAACTCGAAGCGGTAGCCCGAAACGTCCGTCAGGGTCAGCCCGTCGTCGGGCGCGCCCGTCGGCTGTTCGGCGCCGCGCGCGAAGTCCGTAAAGGGCAGCGTGAGTTTTTTCCAGCCGGTAAAGTCGTCGCTGAACGTGGCGGAAAAACGTTCGGCGGTGTCCGCCCCGGTGTAGACGCGCAGGTAGTCTACTGTCAGGGTTTGGGGAAAGCGCGTGGTCTCGTCGGGGTTGCCCGGCCAGTTACCGCCCACGGCCAAGTTCAGCAGCAAAAAGAAAGGCTGGTCGAACACCCATTCGCTGTCGCTGGGCAAACTGTCCGGCGTCAGGGTGAAAAAAAGCTCGTCGTCGACGTACCACTGCAGTTCGTCGGGCCGCCACTCGAGCGCGAAGGTGTGAAAGTCGTCGGCGAAAGCTCCCGCCGCCAGTTCGAACGCCCCGCCGACGCCGGACGCGCCCGCGTAGCCGGGGCCGTGGACGGTGCCGTACACCGTACCGGGTTCGCGCCCGATGTGCTCCATGATGTCGACTTCGCCCGAAGTCGGCCAGCTGACCTCGCCGAAGTCGCCCCCCAGCATCCACAGCGCGGGCCAGATGCCTTGGCCCTGAGGAAGTCGCATTCGCGCCTCGACCCGGCCGTAGGTGAACTCGAGCTTGTCCTGCGTCACAAGGCGCGCGGAAGTGTAACGGCAGGGGCCGTAGTAGCACTCGAGCCCTATGTCCGGCGCAACCTCTCGCGCCGTGATGACGAGGTGGCCCGCGCCGTCGAGCGCGACGTTTTCGGAGTCGTCGGTGTAGTACTCGAGTTCGTTGTTGCCCCAACCCGGCGCGTTGCCCACGGTGCCGTCGCCGATTTCGGCGCTCCACAGGGTTGGGTCGGGCGGCGCGCCCGCCGCGCCGTCGAAGTCGTCTTCGTACAGAAGCTCCCAGTCGCCCTCGCGGGTGCCGTCTTGCAGCTCCACGGTTATGTCTTGGCCGCTCCCACTGCCGTAGACCCAAAAGCTCACGCCCTCGCTGCCGCTCAAGTCCTGCGGTTGGGTAAAGGAGCGACCGAACGAGGCGGGCGCGTCGCCGCCGTCCCAAGCCACTTTGAGGACGGTTTCGTAAAGGTCTTGCTCGGGTAGCGCCAGCTCCGCGTCGGCGGGCAGCTCGCGAAGGCTCAGGGTCGCGTGGCTCGAGCTTAAATCCTGGACGTTTGTAAAATCCTCGAGCAGCGTGGGGTCCAGCGGGTCGTCGTCGCGGATGAACAGCGTCGTTTGGCGCTGCGCGCCGATGTCGGTGTTGTAGGGGGACCCGAGGCTCAACCCAAGCGTCTCGTCGCCCTCATTTTTTGAGTCCGGCAGCGTGGCGACCTCGAACACTTGCTCGGTCACGCCCGCCGGAAACACGACGAGGTCGGAACCGCCCGCGTAGTCGCGGTAGGCGGTCGCCGTGCCGGCGGCGAGGGTGTAGCGCACGCTGACGGGTTCTTCGGAAGCTTTGTTGAGGCGCACCGTGAGCGTCGCCTGCTCGCCCTCCATGACTTCGAACGAGGGGCGGCTGAAACTCACCCTTAAGGCGTCGTCGCTCGGCGCGGCACTGTCGACGCTGCCGTACACCGTCACGTCGTCGAGGTAGGCCGGCGTGCCGCTCGGCCCGTAGCGAAAGGCGTAGCCCGAGGCTTCGGTCAAGCCGAGACCGTCGCTCGGCGCGCCCGCGGGCTGAAAGTCGCTCCGTCTTTGAAAGTCGGTGAAGGGGATTTCAAAGGTTTGCCAACCCGAGAAGTCGTCCTGAAAGGCGTATTCGTAGCGCTCGGCGGTGTCGCCCTGAGGCCCGGAGCGGTTGTCGAACACTTCCACGAAGACCGTCTCGCCGCTGTTCGTCCCGTAGTACTCAAAGCTGAGGCCCTCGTAAGCGCTCAGGTCGCGCCCGACCCAAGCGCCGCCCGCTTCGAACGCGTGGGTAAAGCCGCCCCAGGCGGCGATGTTCCGAGTCAGCTCGAGCACGTAATTACTACCCTCCTGGTCGGGTAGAGCCAGCTCGGAATCGGCGGGGACCTCGAGCCGTGAGAGCGTGACGTTGCCCGGACTGTCGCCCCAGGTCGTAAAACCGACGTCGTTGCCGAAGTCGCCTTGGACGTTTACGAGTTCATCAAAGGTGTCGTTCAGGGGCGGGTCGGCCTGCGCCAGCACCCCGCCCGACCAACCCAGCCACAGCAAAACCAGCCACAGCAAAACCAGGATGCCGCCTTTTTTCACGTCGTCTCTCCCCGTGACTCTCTCCCCACGACACCGAACCGTTACACCGAACGCGGACCTCCAGCCCTCCCAGCTTGGCGGAGGCTCGAGCCGCCCTCGACCCGAGTAGCGCTCACGACACGCTCGCCCGAACACTCACTTCTCGCCCGTCAGCACCACGCCCTGCATAAAAAAGCGCTGCGCGAAAAAGAAGATGGTCAAGGGGATGATCATGGTGAGAATCGAGGCGGCCTGGATGAGTTGCGGCTCCGAGCTGTAGAGCCCGTTGAAGCGGAACAGCCCCACCGCGATCGGCAGCAGGTCGGCGTTGCCCGCCAAGTAGATGAGCGGCCCGAAAAAGTCGTTCCAAGCGAAAAAGAAGTGAAACAGCCCCACCGCGATTAAAGCGGGGACGGCTTGGGGCAGAATCACCGACAAAAAGGTGCGAATCGGCCCCGCCCCGTCGATGCGGGCGGCTTCTTCCATCGCGACCGGAATCGTCAAAAAGTACTGGCGCAGCAAAAACACGTTGTAAGCGTTCGCGAAAAATTGCGGCACGATCAAGGGTAGCCAGGTGCCGACCCAGCCGATGCGGTAAAAGAACGCATAGGTGGGCACCAGCGTGACCTGCGGCGGCAAGATGATGGTCGAGATGAGGACGATAAAAAGGACGTTTTTAAAGGGAAAGCGAAACCTTGCAAAGCCGTAAGCGACGATGGCCGCGGAAACGGTCGCGCCGACGGTGGTGACGCCTGCGTACATGAGGGTCATGCCCAGCAACCGCAAGAAGTCGATAAAGCGAAAGGCCGCCGGATAGTTGCTCCACTGGAAAGCGAGCTTGGAAGCCGGACTCAGGGTCCGCCAGCGTCCTTCCCAAACGATTTCGCCCGCTTCGGGGTTCTGGGGGTCGATAAAGGTACTCTCGCTGCGCCCCTTTTGGACGAGCGCCAGGTCGCGGACGCCCTCGTCGGTCGGCACCTGATAAACGTCGTAGCTTTCACCTTCGTACTCGAAGCTCGCGGCGGCGGCGGGCAGAATCGAGGCGTTGGGGTCGGCCACTTGTCCTTTGCTTTTTAGGGACGTCAAAACGCTGTAGCCCATGGGCATGAGGTAGAGCAGCAAAATCACCAGCGCCAGCGAGGTGACGGCCGCTTTCAGGACGAGGTCGCGCTGCGTTTTGCCTGCCCCGGCGTCCGTCCGGGCCGGTCGGCGTGTCTCGGCGACGGCCATCAGCGCCCCTCCGCCGCGTAGTAAACCCACCTGCGCGCGGTGCCGAAGAGCAGCAGCGTGATGAGGAGCGCGATGATAAACATAAACCAGGCGATGGTCGAGCCGTAACCCATGTTGAGAAAGCCGAACGACTGTTTGAAAAAGTGAATCATGTAAAAGTAGGTGCTGCCCTGCGGAAAGCCCGAGCCGCCGTTCAAGACGTAAGGCGTGTTGAAGTACTGCAGCAGCGCGATGACGCTCAAAACGAGGTTGTAAAAGATGACGGGCGAAATCATCGGAAAAGTTATCGACCACAGCTGCCGCCACCAGTTGGCGCCGTCGATGCGCGCCGCCTCGTAGTACTCGGTGGGCACGCCCTGCAAACTCGCCAGGTTGTAAAGAATCGCGTTGCCGATGCCCCACAGCCCGATGAGCGTGTAAGCGACGTAGACGAGCAGGGGGTCGTCCAGCCAGCGGATGCCGTTGGGGCTGGCCGCGTCAAAACCCGTCGCCCACTCGATGAGCTTGTTGATCCAGCCCGTCGTCGGGTTCAAAACGCCCGCCCAGATGAGAATCCCGGCCACGGCGGGCACCATGATGGGCGCGTAAAAGAGGGTGCGGAACAGCGGCGCGGCGACGAGGTGCTTCGAGTTGAGCAGCACGGCCAGAAAAAACGCCGACAACATACCGATGGGCAGCGAGATGAGGGCGAACTTGAAAGTCACCCACAGCGACTGCCAGACGAGCGGGTCGTCGAACAGCAAGCGCCGCCAGTTGGCTAAGCCGATGAACCTAGCCTCGTCGGGTCTGGTGAGTTGAAAGTCGAACAGCGAGAAAACGAGCGACGCGACCATCGGCACAAAATAGAAGACAAAAAAGCCGACCAGCCACAGCGCGATAAAGGCGTAACCCCAGCGCGCCTCGGTGCGAGCGAGCCGGCCCATTTTTTCGCGCTTGCCGCTCGAGCGCGCCCGCTGCATTTCGTTCAGAAGAGCCACAGTACCCTCCGTTCAGCCTCCACTGGCTTAAGGGAGCGGGTGCCGGGCACCCGCTCCAAATCAGTTCCGGTTGGCGTCGAAAATGCGCTGCAAGTCTTCGCGCAGCACCTCTAGCTCGGCGTCCACGTCGAAGTCCGGCTCGTTCTCGAGCCGCTCCTCGAAGGCCAGGTAGCGGTCGCGCGCCTCGCGGTAACCCGGCATCCCCTCCTCGTGGCTGGGATTGTCCACGTAGCCCAGCCCGGCGACCACCACGTCCCAGTTGACTTCCTGGTCCAGCGTTTCCGAAAAGGCCTCCAAGTAGTCGGGCTGCAGACTCAGGCGCGCGGGCATCCCGCCGTAGATGTTGGCGAGCCGCTTGGCTATCTCGGGGCTTAAAAGGTAGGTCAAAACCTCGAACGCCTCCTCCGGATTGTCGCCGCCTTTGAGCAGTCCGAAGGTGCCGGCGTGCAGCTTGGCCGTGACCTCGCCCTCGTAAGCGGGGACCGGGGCGACCGCCCAGTCCGCGTCCAGGGTGGTCAAGCAGCAAGTCAGGTACCACAGGTGGGTGTTGACCATCGCGACGTTGCCCGAGTCGAACCAGTTGCCCTCGCCCAGCAGCGTGCTGTCCCCGTAGGGCGCGTTCGGGTGAAACGAGTCTTCCCACATCGCATCCTGGTACCAGTTGAAAGCGGTGCGCCAGTGCTCGGGGACAACCGCGTTGCCCTCGTCGTCGACGAAGTTGCCCGCGCCAAACAGGGTCGCCAGGCCACGCAGTTCCGGGAACTGCTGGCCGAAGCCCCACTGCACGATATTATTCGGGTCGAACTCTTCCATCGTCGCGTCGAAGCCGTCGGCGTCGACGGTGAGTTCCAGCGCGAGTTCGCGCAGGGTCTCGATGTTCCACTCAACCTCCTCGCCGTCGGCGTTCACATAGGGTTCGCCGTAGGCTGAGGGTGGATAGGGAAGTCCGGCCTCGTCGAACAGGTCCTGGTTGTAAAGTGTAAAGGAAGGATAAACCGCAAAGGGAATCCCCAGCTGCCCCTCGTCACCGAGTTTGTAAAACTCGACCAGCGCCGGGTCGAAGTCGCTCAGGTCGTAGCCGTTGGTCTCGATCAAAGGGCTGAGGTCGAGCCACGACCCCGCAAAAGCGGCGCGGCCCTGCACGCCCATCGGCCCGACGAGGTCGGGCGGGTTGCCCGCCGCAATCTGGGTGGCGAGCACGTCTTGCCCCTGGCTGACGTCGACAATCTCGAGCACGAGTTCGATGTCGTCGTGCGAGGCGTTGAACTCGTCGACGATCTGTTGCTGCGGGGCGAGGGTGGGCTCGTCGGTCCCGGCCCCGAGGCCCACGAACCAGCGAATCTCGGTCTGGGCCAGGGCCACCCCGGCAAGCAGACAGACGAGGACGAACAAAAACTTTCGCATGATGAACTCCTGTTTAAGGCGAAGCTGAGTGTGGCGTCAAACAAACGGTGACCTGGCTCGAGTCTAAAGACCCAGAGCGCTCGAGCATCGGGCTACGCGAATTCGGTAAAAGCGCGGCGTGGTTATTCACCCCCTTTTGTACTGTAGACTTACGAAGGATAACACGGGTCCGGGCAACTTTCAATTTAACCTCGGCAGGGGTGGTCCGCAGGGCCGGGCGGCTTTTTCGCTCCCGGCCGGGAGCGAAAAAGCCCAGGCCGACGAGAAAAGGTTTGCGTGTAGCCACTAAACCGAGCCGGAGGGTCGCCCGCTCAGCTTTTCCAAGGTGGCGGCGTGGCGCTCGCGGCCCGTAGCCCTCAAGCGGGCTAAGTAGTCCCGCCAATGCCGGCTGTGCTCGTTGGCGTGAAAAGGCCCTCCTTCGGCGATGACCCCCCAAAAGGGGTCGCCCCTCAGGGCTTTGGGCATCTGTGCGGCGAGCCAGGCGTCCATTTTCTGCAGGCCCTCGTTCAGGGTGTCTTTGTGGGTTGCGGCAAGGTTCACGGTCTCGTGCGGGTCGTCTTTCAGGTTGAAAAGCAGGTAGTCGGGGAAGTCTTTGAGGCCGGTGTGGTAGGTGCGAATCAGCAGCCACTCGTCCCAGCGCACCGAACGCTGGCAACTCCAGGCCCCGTGGCTCAAAACTAAGGAGTCGCGCCCCTCGTCCCGACCTTCGGACAAGGTGGCCGCGAAGCTCGAGCCGTCCCAAGACCCGGGTTGTTCGCCGCCCACCAGTTCGCCGAGGGTCGCCGTCAAGTCCAGGTGGTAGTAAAGTCCCTTTTCGGCCGTTCCGGCTCGAGCGTCCGTAACGCCGGGCCAGCGCACGATTAAAGGTAGACGGTTCGTCGCCTGGTCGGCGGTCTGGTGGTCGCCCCAAACGTTGAGTTCGCCCTGGTTTTCGCCGTGGTCGGCGCACAGAATAACGGCGGTGTCGTCGTAGATGCCCAACGCTTTCAAGTCCTCGACGAGTTTGCCGACGTGGTGGTCGGCGTAGTGAATCCCTGTGTCGTAGCCGTCGATGTGCGCTTTAGCGTCCGCCAGGTTTTTGATGCACCCGACGCCCATGCGCCAGCCCTCCAGCAAGACGTCGTCGTAGCCGGGCACCTCGCGCGCCCCGTGGGGGCCGAAGCTGGCGTTTTGTGCGTCGATGACGGCTTGGCTGAGCCAGGGGTCCAGGGGGTCGTCTTCGAAAGGGTTGCCGTAACTTTCGGGATGGTCGTAGGGCGTGTGCGGGTCCCAGAAATTGACGTGCAAAAACCAGTCGTCCTCGCGGCCGTTGCGCTCGAGCCAGGCTTTGGCCGGCGGGTACATCTCGTCGGCGTTCTCGAGGCCGCCCTTGCCGGTGTCGTAGGTTTCCGCAAAGCCGTACCAAATTTGGTAGGCCGTGTGCCGATTGGGAAAAGGGCTGATGCTGGCGGTGTGGTAGCCCGCGCGGCGCAGCACGCTCGCCAGGGTGCTTTCGGCGAACTCGCTGCGAAAGCCCCGGCTCGCGCCCTGCAAGGGCAAGTCCGCGTAGCTGCCGCCGTGGTTCACCACACCCGTGTTGACCCCGAAACGCCCCCCGAAAAACGCGGTCCGGCTGGGCAAACAGGGCGTGTCGGTCGCGTAGAAGTTCTCAAAGCGAACGCCTTCCGCGGCGAGCGCGTCTATGTGAGGTGAGGTGGAACGGTGGTAGCCGTAACACGACAAATGGTCGGGTCTCAAAGAATCGATGTCGATGTACAAGATACGCATAGAGTCTCCGGGGGCCTCTCGTCTGTAGATCGTCTGTAGAGGCCGCGGTTCGGTTTTCTTCGCTTTGCAAGACGCCGACCTCGGCAGGGGACGTCTTCGTTTACAGGACGGGAACCGGTTCCCGTCCTGTAGGTTCTAGTTTCTGTTGGCGTCGAAAATGCGCTGAAGGTCGCTTCTCAAGACCTCGAGTTCCGCGTCCACGTCGAAGTCGGCCTCGTTGTCCATGCGCTCGGCGAAGGCCAGGTAGCGGTCGCGCGCCTCGCGGTAGCCGGGCATGTACTCCTCGTGGCTGGGGTTGTCCGGGTAGCCGAGCCCGGCGGCGATGGTCTCCCAGTTGACGTCCTGGTCGGGGAAGTTCTCGGCGAAAGTCTCGAAGTAGGTGTCTTGCAAACTCAGGCGCGCGGGCATCCCGCCGTAGATGTTGGCGAGTCGGCCCGCCACTTCGGGGCTTAAGAGGTAGCTCAAGACTTCGAAGGCCGCCTCCGGATGGTCGCTGCCTTTGAGAATGCCGAAGGTGTCGGCGTGCAGCTTGGCGGTCGTCTCACCGTTGTAAGCGGGCACCGCCGCCACGTCCCAGGCGGCGTCCAGGGTGGTCAAGCAGCAGGTCAGGTACCACAGGTGGGTGTTGACCATCGCGGTGTTGCCGGAGTCGAACCAGTTGCCCTCGCCCAGCAGCGCGCTGCTGCCGTAGGGTGCGGTTGGGTAAAAGCCGTCTGCCCACATCGCGTCGTGGTACCAGTTGAAGGCCTCTCGCCAGTGCTCGGGGATAGCGGCGTCGCCCTCGTCGTCGACGAAGTTGCCCGCGCCGAACAGGGTGGCGATGCCGCGCAACTCCCCGAACTGCTGGCCGAAGCCCCACTGCACGATATTATTCGGGTCGAACTCTTCCATCGTGGCGTCAAAGCCGGCAGCGTCGACGGTGAGTTCCAGCGCCAGCTCACGCAAGGCGTCTAAGTTCCATTCAACCTCTTCGCCGTCGGCGTTGACGTAAGGCGCGCCGTACTCCTGCGGCGGGTAAGGCAAGCCGGCCTCGTCGAACAGGTCTTTGTTGTACAGGATGAACGACGGGAAAACCGCGAAGGGAATGCCCAGCTGGCCCTGGTCCTCGAGCTTGTAAAAGTCCACTAAGGCCGGGTCGAAGTCGCTCAGGTCGTAGCCCGTTTCTTCGATGAGCGGGCCTAAGTCGAGCCACGAGCCCGCAAAGGCGGCCCGCCCTTGAATGCCCATCGGCCCGACGAGGTCGGGCGGGTTGCCCGCCGCGATTTGGGTGGCGAGCACGTCCTGGGACTGGGTGGAGTCGATGATTTCCAAAACGAGTTCGATGTCGTCGTGCGAGGCGTTGAACTCGTCGACGATTTGTTGTTGCGGGGCGATGGTGGGCTCGTCCGAGCCGGCACCTAAGCCTACAAACCACCTGACCTCGGTCTGGGCCAGGGCTGCGCCGCAGAGGACGCTCCCCAACAGAACTGCTAAAACGAGTTTTTTCATCCTTTACCTTTCCGCCCCGGCGTTTGAAGCTGCGGAGGGGCTAGCTCGGTGCGACCGCTACGGCGGCGCTAACGAAGGTCTTGCACGGACATCCTCACCATCAGTTCGGGTTCGAAGTTGCGTTTCACCTCCGTTTCTTGACCCTGCTTCGCCACAGCGAGCCGAGCCGCCGACAAGCCCATTTCAAAGAGCGGCTGGCGGACGGTGGTCAAAGGTGGCGACAGATAACGGGCGAACAGCACGTCGTCATAGCCGACCAAGGAAACGTTTTCGGGAACGCGGCAGCCCGCTGCGCGCAGGGCCGTGAGTGCGCCCAGCGCCATCTGGTCGTTGCCGACGAAGACGGCGCTGAAGTTCGGGTTGCGCTTTAGCAGCCGGGTCATGGCGCGGTGGCCGCCCGCCTCGGTGAAGTCTCCCTCGACCACCGACATGTCGTCGAAGGGCAAGCCGTTGGCTTCCAAGGCGCGCCGGTAGCCCGCGAGCCGCGCTCGGCCGTCCTGCATCCGCAGCGGCCCCGAGACGTGCGCGACGCGTCGGTGGCCGTGGTCGAGCAGGTGCTGCGTCGCCACAAAGCCGCCGTGCTCGTTGTCGAGGTGGACGCAACGGTCACGCAGCCCGGCCACGTAGCGCCCGAAAACGACGAGGGGCGGGCCGGTCGCGGCCCAGTCCAACAGGTCGGCGTCGGCAGCGGCGTCGACCTGCACGATGATCGCGTCCGAACGGCGCTGTCGTAAAAAAGCGACCGCCGCGCGTTCCCTGGCTACGTCGGCGTGGCCGCTCGAGACCAGCAGGTGACCGCCCGACTGTTCGACCACCGTTTCGATGCCGCCGATGAACCCCGCGTAGTAGGGGCTCGAGAGTTCGTTCAGGACCACGCCGATGCCGCCCGAGCGGTTCGTCGCCAAACCGCGCGCGAACAAGTTCGGTTGGTAGTCGAGGTCTTTGACCGCGTCCAGCACGCGCCGGCGGGTGGCGTCCGCGACCGGAACCGTCTCGTTGAGCACCCGTGAGACCGTCGAGGGAGACACCCTAGCGCGGCGAGACACCTCCTTGATGGTCGGCATCCGCACTCCTTGTGAAATCGCTTTCACAGGAATGTAATACAAACGAGCCGGGCTTGTCAAGAACGAGTCGAAGCGACAAAGAAGTGAAAAGGGAGCACTACAGTCGGCGGGCACTGCGGTCGGAGGCCGAGCGCCGTCTGAAAAGTAGCTCCAGTAGACCTCTCGCGGTAGCAACTGAGCAACCGTAAGACCAGTGGCAATCGCTCTCCAATGGGACTTATAAAAGAGGCCTAGTCGGGCAACCGCCGAATGCGCGGGTCGGTGAACACGTCGGCTTCGTCGCGGCTCGTCGTCGAGAATTCTGAGACGACAGCGCCCTCTGCCCCGCTTTGGAACCAGTGCAGCGTGTCGGGCGGAATCGTGTACTGGTCGCCAGGGCGCAGCTCGATTTCATGAAACGCCGTGTAGTAGGCTTCGCTGCTCGCGGGCGGCGTTGCTGAGGGTCGCGAAACCGGCTCGCCCGCAACGTACAACCACACGGCACCTCGCCGACAGCGAAACGTTTCCATCTTGCCAGGCCTCCCCGCCACGGGCGGGTGACGGTGTTCGGGGCAGGTTTGGTGCGGGAAGAGGACGAGTTCTTTGGCGCAGTAGGCGTCGTTGTTGACGTAGGTCAACAACGACAAGCCGGTCGCAAAGAACTCACCCAAGCCGAAGTCGGCGACCTCGATGCGGCCTGCCTCTTCGTCGGTGAGGACGATTCCCGCCGTTTCCAAGACACGGCTCGCCCGTTGCCGAATTTCCGCTACTTCTGCAGGTTCCATATCGCTCCTCTAGTCCACCGAGTTTTCAGTCTTTTTCAAATGTACCCCGCAACCGCGGAGGTCTGCGACATCCGGGCGTCGAGACCTGTCTTGACAGCTCGAGCTTTGTGGTTTAGCGTGAGTGCCAGTCGACAAAGATGGTACTCAGCGACGGTGCTTGGCGACGGTGCTTGGCGGCCCTTTCTGGGGACGTGAACCTTTTGGAACTTGTACCGGAGCCGAGCCAGCAAGGGAGGATGTGAACGTCGCGCAGGCTTTATAGCGTCGACTGCAGCCGCTGCTAGAGGTCTCGAGCCCACCTAGCTTCGCTATCCCATTTAGGAGGCACCATGCGCTACCTGCTCGCCCTGCTGACCGTTTTCGGCCTTGCCTTTGCCCAAGACGCGCAAACCGCGCCCCAAGACATCACCATCACCCTCGTGCCCGGTCTCACCACCGACGCCTTTTACATCACCATGAACCGCGGGGCACAAGCCGCCGCCGAAGCTTTGGGCATCACGGTGAATTTTCAAGGTGCCGAGGAGTTCAACCCCACCCTGCAAGTGCCCGTGCTGGACGCGGTCATCGCCCGGCAACCCGACGCGATTTTGATAGCCCCGACCGACACCGTGCAACTCATCGAGCCGCTACGCCGCGCGTCTGAAGCGGGCATCCCGGTTATCACGGTCGACACTTTCATCGACGACGGCTCCTACCAGGACGGCGCGGGCGACGGCGACTTTGTGCTGTCTTACATCGCCTCGGACAACGTCGCGGGCGGGCGCATCGCGGCTCGAGCGATGGCCGAGGCGATGGGTGGCGAAGGCGCGGTCTACGTCTCGAACGTACGCCCCGGCATCTCGACGACCGACCAGCGCGAAGAGGGCTTCAAGCAGGAACTCGCCGAAAATTACCCGAACATCGAGGTGCTCGAGACCCAGTACAACGAGAACGACTCCTCGACCGCCGCAAGCCAGTTCCAGGCCGTGTTCGCCCGCAGCCCGAACCTCAAAGGCGTGTTCGGTGCCAACTTGTTCTCCGCCATCGGCGCGGCCAACGGGGTCGAGTCGGCGGGCATGTCGGGCGACGTGACCGTGGTCGCTTTCGACGCGCCGCAGTCCATCATCGACCAAATCGACAGCGGTTTGGTCGACATGGCCATCGCCCAGCACCCCGCCGAAATCGGCTACTACGGCGTGATGACCGCCTACGCGCACCTCACCGGCCAGTCGGTGCCGCCCCTTATCGGCACGGGTTTCACCATCATCGACCAGAGCAACCTGAACGACCCCGAGGTTCAAAAGTTCATCTACTCGGAGTAAACGTCGGCTGACGACGCACAGGACCTCCAACCCCCTTTCAGGGGGCGACTGAGCGCAGCTACAGTCGGGGGTCTCGCCAACCCTCGAGGAAGCAGGCACTTTAACGGCTTCCTCGAGCCTATCTTTTAAGGAGTCCTTTTGAGCAGCGCGAACACGGCAACTTCTCCGACGCGGCGCGTGCAGGCGTTGCGCGCCGTCGCGGGGGCGTGGTCCTGGCTGTTTTTGATTGTCATTTTGATTTTCTTCGAGGTGTGGGCGCGGCTGTCTTACGGCACGACCTTTTTGGGGCGCGTGTACAACCTGCAAAGTATCTTGTTGGCGGCGACGCAGATTTTGCTGCTCGCGCTCGGCTTGACCTTCGTGATTATCTCGGCGGGCATCGACCTGTCCATCGGTTTTGTGACCGGTCTGGCCGCCGTGACGATGGCGGTCGTGATTCGGCTGTTGGCAGACCTGCCGCCGGGCCTGAGTTTTGGATTGGGCGTCGCGGCGGCCGTGCTGATGTCGCTGCTGCCCGGACTGGTCAACGGGCTGCTCATCTCGAGGCTGAACGTGCCATCCTTTATCGGCACGCTCGGCATGTTCGGCATCGCGCGGGGGATGGCGTTTTTGATAGCGGGCGGGGCGACGGTGGCGATTCGCAACCCGGTCGCGCGGGAGTTCGGCAACGGGCGCGTGTTGGGCGAACTCGTGCCGATTCCGGTGTTGACGGCGGCTATTCTCGCCCTCGTCTGCCACTACGTCTTGTCCTCGACGAAGTTCGGGCTCTACACCTACGCGATGGGCGGCAACTACCAGGCGGCGGTGCGCGCGGGCGTGAACGTGAAGCGGCACACCCTCATCCTGTACAGCTTAAGCGCGTTTACAGCGGGCGTGGCGGGACTGGTCTACACCGGGCGCTTTTCGGCCGGGGCGGCGGACGCGGGCGAGCCGACGCTCCTTTACGCGGTGGCGGCGGTGTTTATCGGCGGGGCGTCCTTGACCGGCGGCAGCGGCACGGTGACGGGTACGGTCATCGGCTCGCTCATCATCGCGGTGATTCAGTTCGGGCTCGTCTTTATCAACGTGCCGCCCTACTGGCAGTTCGTGGCGGTGGGCCTGGTCATCATCGTCGCGGTGCTCATCGACCAGTCTCGAGACCGCTTGACGCAGCTTACGAGGGCAACGTGATTAGAGGATGTCTGCGAAATCGGCTCGAGTCTACTGAAGCCCCCCTGATAAGGGGGTTTGGGGGATTTGCTTCGGCAAAATACACTACAGAGGTTGTCACAGAAGCAAATCCCCCTCAGTCCCCCTTGTTAAGGGGGAGGAAAAACTCCAGACGCCCTCTAGGGCCGAACATGATGGGGGCGACCTGATGGAACCTCTTTTGCAGGTGCGCAACCTAGAAAAGCACTTCGGCGGCACCTACGCGAACAAAGACGTGTCCCTGGAGCTTTACCCCGGCGAGGTGCTGGCCTTAGCGGGCGACAACGGGGCGGGCAAGTCAACCCTTATCAAGATGATTTCGGGCGTCCACGTGCCCGACGGCGGCGAGGTTTTGTACCGCGGCACACCCATCAACGGCAAAAACCCGCAGGAGGTGCGCGACATCGGTATCGAGACGATTTACCAAGACCTGGCGCTGGCGGACAACTTAGACGTGGGCGTCAACCTATTCTTGGGCCGTGAGCGGATGCGCAAACTGTTCGGCGTGCTGCCCGTTCTGGACCGAAAATGGATGCGGAGCGAGGCCGAGACGGCGCTGCGCAACTTAGGCATCGTCGTTCACAACCTGGCGATGCCGGTGCGCGACCTCTCAGGCGGGCAGCGGCAGGCGATTGCCATTTCGAGGGCGGTTTACTGGCAAGCCAAAGTCCTCATCATGGACGAGCCGACCGCCGCTTTGGGCGTGCCCGAGCAGCGCGAGGTGATGGCGCTCATCGAGCGGCTGAAAGCGCAGGGTGTCGGCATCATCTTCATTTCGCACAACCTGCGCGACATTTTCGCGGTAAGCGACCGGATTGTCGTGCTCGAGCGCGGCCGCAAGGCGGGCGAGCGCAAAACGAGCGAGACGAACGACGACGAGGTCGTCAAGCTCATGATGGGTGGGGCTTGACGAGGTTGGCGCTTCTCACCTCGGGCGGCGACGCGCCGGGGATGAACGCGGCGCTGTGGGCGCTGACCAAGGGAGCGCAGGTGCAAGGCTGGGAGGTTCTGGGCGTGCGGGAGGGCTTGAGGGGGCTGCTCGAGCACCCTCTCCTCCCCCTGAGTGAGGCTCTAACTTTGTCTTGGGCACGCCGCGGCGGCACCGCCCTCGGGACTTCGCGGCTCGAGGACTTTCCCGAACGCTTGCAGGCGGCGGTGGAACGGCTCGAGACCGAAGAAATAACCAAGCTCGTCATCCTAGGCGGCAACGGCTCCGCGCTCGCCGCCGCGGCTTTGAGCGCTCACCTGCCGACCGCCTTCGTCCCCGCCACCATCGACAACGACGTGGCGGACTCAGACAGTTCGCTCGGCTTCGACACGGCGCTCAACACGGCCGTGGTGTTGGGCGACGGAATACGCGACAGCGCCGAGTCGCTGCCGCGACTGTTCGCGCTCGAGACCCTGGGCGGCAGCACGGGTTTTTTGGCGCAGGCCGTGGCCCTGGCGCTGGGCGCGGACGCGCTGCTCGTGCCCGAACAACCGCTTTCTGAAAAAGAGGTCGTGGTGAGGCTCGAGGCCGCCGTGAAAGTTCACCGTTACGCCCTCGTCGTCGCCTCGGAAGGCTATCCGGACGTGGGCGAAGTCGTTGCTAGACTGTCCGCAGCCCTCAACACCCGCAGCCGTTTTTCTCGTATCGGCCACGCGCAACGCGGCGGGCGGCCTTCGGGGCGGGACAGGCTGCTGGCAAGAGCTTTTGCCGAAGTCGCCCTCACGGGTTTGTCTCGAAACGAGAGTGGCCGCGCGCTGTGGCAAAACGGGCGGGCGGTGTGGCGGCCTTTCTCCGAAGCCAGCGCGAAAGTGTTCGTTTCTCGACCGCTGTGAATACCGCCACGAGCGACGCGCGTCCATCCCGCGCAGTTTCTCTCAAAATGCTTCGAACCCTGCCAGAACGTCAGACCCCGCCGACCCGAGGCGACTATCATGGTGTACGGTGCGACTCGGAGCCGCTTTGGACCCTCGCCAGCCACCGACCGCACGCACCCGGATTTCGAAAGGACGTTTATGCTCGACAAAACTGTCAACCTCAAAGCCTGCTTAAGCAGCAAAGGCACCATCACCGCCGCGGCGATGGACCAGCGGGGCTCGCTCAAAAAGGCCCTGAAAAGTGCGGGCAGCGACCCGACCGACCGGGATTTGGAGACGTTCAAGCGCGTCGTCACCGAAACCCTCACGCCTTACGCCTCGGCGATTTTGCTCGACCCGGTTTACGGGCTTACTGCGGCGGGAGCGCGTTCCGAGGGCACCGGCCTGCTGCTCGCCTACGAAAAGAGCGGCTACGACACGGACACGCCCGGCCGCCAGGGCGATTTGCTGCCGCGCTGGAGCGTCCGGCGACTCGCCGAGGCGGGCGCGAACGCGGTCAAGGTGCTCCTTTACTACAACCCGTTCGACGACGCGGACATCTTAGAGCACAAGCACGCTTTCACCGAGCGCGTCGGCGCGGAGTGCGAGGCGGAAGGGTTGCCCTTTTTCCTCGAGCCCGTCACCTACGACGACGCCGTCAAAGACCCGGCCGAGCTTGCGGGGCGCAAACCCGAGATGGTCACCGCCACCGCGAAAGAGTTTTCCAAAGACGCCTACCGCGTGGACGTGCTCAAGCTCGAGCTGCCCGTCGACGCTAAATACGTCGAGGGTTTGGAGGCGGCACACGGCAACCGCCCGGCCTATTCCCAGGGCGAAGCGGCCGAGCACCTGCACGCGCTCGCCGAAGCTGCGGGCAAACCCTTTATCTTTTTGTCCGCCGGGGTGGACATGGCGCAGTTTGTCGAGGCGCTGGAGTTTGCAGGCGAGGCGGGCGTACCTTACAACGGCGTGCTCTGCGGCCGGGCCACCTGGAAGGGCGGGATTCCGGTCTATGCCAAGGAGGGCGAAGCGGCCTTTCGGGACTGGTTGAACGGCGAGGGCGTCGCCAACATCGAAAAGCTGAATAAAGTGCTGGACATGTACGCCAAGCCCTTGAGCTAGTGAGAGAGTTAGGGAGTAAAAGCTTTTGACCCTACTTTCCCTTTTTACTTTTCACTCGGTACTTTTCGACTCAGCAACTCCAAAACCTGCGGCCCGAGAAAGTCCGCCGCGGTGATGGACGCGCCGACTTCCAGCAAGCGCTCCTTGCTCTCGCTCGTCGTCAAACCGACGGTGTAGAGTCCCGCGGCCACGGCCGAACGGACGCCCGACAAAGAATCCTCGAAAGCAATTCCGTTTTCCGGGGCTACGCTTAAGCGCTCGAGCGCGTGCAAATAAGGCAGCGGGTCGGGTTTGGGCCGCGCCAGTTCGCCCGCGACGACGACGATTTCAAAACGTTTGTCGAACTTCAGCAAGCGCAGCATGTGCTCGGCGTTCGGGCGCGGCGCGTTGGTAACGAGGGCGAGGCGTGCGCCACTCTCGGCTGCTCGCTCCAAAAAGTCCGCCGCGCCCGGCAAGGGCACGAACGCCGTCGCCAGTTCCCGAAAGCGCATTTCCTTGGCGTCGGCGATTTGCACGTTCCGCTCGGCAGAGTGCTCGGGGAAAAAGTCGGCCAGCAAGTCGGGGTTGTGCCGCCCGGACATGCGCCGCGTGTAAATGTCGCGGTCGATGGGAACGCCCAAATTCTCGAAAACATTTCGGTAAGCCTCGAAGTGCAGCGGGTCGGTGTCGGCGAGGGTGCCGTCCAAGTCGAACAGAAAGGCTTGGGGGGAAGTCATGGGGTCCAGTGTATGACAGGCCGGAGTTGAAAAGCGTAAAAAGACCTACCGCCGACCTGATGACCCGCTTGAGTTGAAAACTTTTTCAACTGTGAGCGTAGCGACTCCACCGCACTTCGTAAACTCTCTGGAACGACGGGAAACTCAACGTACGGTTCTAAACGAGGTCGATGCCGAACCGCTTTAAAACCCACACGTAAACGACGAAAAGAAGGCCCGTGGAAACGAGTGCGGCGCTCAGCACCACGGGAAAGCCGAGGCCGCGCTTTAACAGGTAAGGAATCAGCAAAAACATCGGCAGCGTGGGCAGCACGTACCAGAAGGTGTAGTAAGCGTGGTCGGCGATTTTTTCGTCGCCTTGCTTCTCGACGAACAGCCAGACCATCGCCAGCGTCGTGAGCCACGGCAAGGCCCCGACGACCGCGCCCGCCCGGTCGCTGCGCTTGGCGACTTCGGAGATGACGACGATGAGGCCGGCGGACAGGAGGTACTTGAGCCACACGGGCATGACCCGAGTTTAACTCGGAATGCGACCGAAGTCAGCGAGGCTCGAGCCTACAGCCGCGCCTCGACCTCCGCCAGGGTCGGCAAGCCTTCGGCCGGGCCGAACGCCGTAGTGGACAGCGCGCCGACGACGTTGGCGAAGCGGGCGGCGTCCGCCCAACTGCGCCCCCGCAAGCGGGCCACCGCCAAACCCGCCGCGAAGGCGTCGCCCGCGCCGGTGGGGTCGGTTTCGGTCACGTGAATGCCGGGGACGGAGGTTTCCTCGTCGCCCGCAAGCAGCGTACAGCCACGTTCGCCTTCTTTGAGCACGACGATTTTGTTCATGTCCGCGAGGTTTCGGCAAGCTGCGCGCGCGTCGTCCATGCCGAGCAGCAGGGCGGCCTCGAGCCCGCTCGGCAACACCACGTCGGCGGCTTCCAACACCGGGCCGCAGACCTGCCGAACTTCGGCCGGGTTCATAAGCTCGAGGCGCAAGTTGGGGTCGAAGGAGACGGTCGCGCCTCGAGCCTTGGCCTCCTGTACCGCCTTTTCACAGGCCGCGCGTGCCGAAGTCGAGACAGCCAGGGTGGAGCCGGCCACGTGCAACCAGGCGACGCCCGCAAGCAGCTCATCGGTGACGTCCTCAGGTTCCAACAGCGCCGCGGCGGAGTGTTGCAGGTGAAACAAAAAATCGCGGTTTCCGTCCGAGCGGTAAGCGACAAAGGCGACGCCGGTCGCGTGGCTTTGAGACGTGCGGAGTTGCGGGGTCACGCCGCAAACTGCCAAGTGACGTGCGCACAAGTCGCCGAAAGCGTCGTCGCCGCGCACCCCTATGAAACCGACTGCGGGCTTCACGGCCTCGAGACCCGCCCCCAATCGTCCTGCGGCACACGCGAAGACGAGCGGCGCGCCACTCGCAAAGGGGCCGCGAAACGTGCCCGGCCGGTTCAGCGCCGCGCCGCGCTCCGGCCGCATCACCTCGACCAAAACCTCGCCCAGAGAAACGATTTTACCGGACACGCCGTCCCCCTTTACCGAGGCTCGGCCCGACGACCCGAAGGCTCCTCGTCGTCCGCCGCGGTGAGGGCTTGCGCCTGCGGCTCGGCCTCGCCGCGCCAGGCGAACATGTACACGAGCCCGCCGAGCAGCGCCTCGAACAGCACGGTCGCGATGCGGAAAATAGCCACGGCCGCGGTCGCGGCGTCCGGGTCGAGCCCCGAGGTCGAGGCCAAAAAGCCGACCATGCCCGCTTCGGTCACGCCTATCCCGCCCGCGGGCAAGGCCGACAAGCGCCCCAGCATCGTCGGCAGGATGTAGGCGAGAAACAGGGTCGGGTAAGGCAGCGCCGCCCCGACGCCCCGCAAACACAGGTCGAGGGTGACGACCCTGAGGGCGAAAGCGAGGACGGTGATGAGAAGCGTGACGCCCATGACGCGCCAGGTCGCTAGGTCGCCCACGGCTTTCAAAAAGTTCTGCCAGTCTTCGCGCACCTTGAAGCGCTCAGCGAGCCAACTTGCCACGTTCGCCAAACCGCCGCGCGTGGCCGGAACGAGAAGAACCAGCACCAAGACGGCGAGGATGCCGACTAAGATGAGCGCGGGCGTCCGCGCCGCCTCGAACCACAGCGCGGCTACAAGCGAGCAAGCGATGAAAACGACTTGGTCGAGCAGGCTCGAGAACAAGACCGGCGCGCTGCTCAGGGCGACCGGGATGCCGAGCTGCCGCATCAGCCCGGCGCGCGCCGCCACCCCGCCGGGCAGCAGCGTCGCCGCCTGGCCCGCCGCGTAACCGCGAAAAACGGGGTTCGCCGCGACCGAACTCAAAGGCCGCATGAGCAGCACGAAACGCCAACTTTTGAGACCCAGGTAAGCCGCCGTCAACAGCAGGGCGAAAGGCGCGTAGACGTAGTCGAAATTTCCGAGGGCGGTGAGGACTTCCTCGCCGTTCAAGTAGCGCGCCGCGGCGAGCCCGACGCCGACCAAAACGGCGACGTGCAGCAGGTACTTAAGGTATTTGATAGCTCACTCCGACCCGGTGCGCTGCGCCCGGCGGATCACCCAAAGAACCGCGCCGAGCGCCACGGCGCCCAAGACCGCGTAGCTTACCGGACCCAAGTAGCGCTCGACCGCCGCGCAGTTCTGCCCGAGCAGTCGGCCCAAAAAAGCGAGCACATTTCAAAACCATTAAAAACGCGCTGCCCGGACAAGCGAGCGAGTTGAGCGTGGACTCGATAAAGTTGAGCATGGCTTGGTGACGCGGCCGCGAGGCTGCGCGTTTTGCCCCCCTTGGTGAATGGATTTGAACATCTTGACGGCCGGAGCCTATCCCGCGACCGTCACGGACAAGTCGAGTGCGCTTTTGAGCGTGTTGGCGACGATGCAGGAGCGCTCGGCGATGGTGACGAGTTTTTCAAGCTGCTTGCGGTCGGCGGCGTCGGCGGCGACAACCATGTGGATGGCGCTGAAGTGCGCCGGGTTGCCGTCTAGAGTGCCCTCGACCTGCACGCGGACGTTGTCCACGTCGGCGTCTCGCGCTTGCACCGCCGCGAGCAGCGTGCTCATAAAACAGCCGCCCAACGACGCCAAGAGCAACTCGCCCCCCATCGGACCCCGGTCCGCGCCGCCTTTGGCCTCGGGCCGGTCGACAGGCACCTTGTGGTCACGAATCACCCCTTCCGAACTCGTCGGGCCGGTTTGGTTGACCTGGACTTGGACAGTTGCCATGCACGCCTCCTCTGAGTAGCGACTATACCCGACTCACGCCCGAAGGTCATGGCTGACCCCACCGCTTTTCGAGCGTAGGTATGAGCCGTCGGTCGAGACGCGTGACCGCACACGCCTGGAACCGCCTCGAGTGCCGGGGGTCACCGCTGTCTTTGCGTGCTGGACGGCGCTGACAAGCTCGTTTAAGTCCAAATTAAGTCACCGCCTGCCAGACTGGTCTAGGGCCGAACGGCGGAGGGATACCGGCATGGTTTCGCCGTGTCACGGTCTGAACTCGTCTAAGACGATGCGCGCCGCGCAAATTTATTGACGTCACCACGAGATGGATAAATCACTCTGGTACGACGGTTGACCTTCCAAAGTCTCACCCCGCCGGTAAAGTGCAGAAAGGAGTGCTTATGCACATTTGGGTTTTTTCGGAGTCGAATCTTTTTGCGGAGGCTTTGGCACTGCTCGTAAAAGACTTCGGTTTTGAGGCTTGTTTACAGAGAACTTCGCGAGCGGACGTGGCGCTGTGGCACCTGGCGGCCGCGCCCTGTCCCGCTTCGCCTCCACTCCCGACGCTCGCGCTCTTTGCGGGTTCCGATGCCGAAGGTGTCGAACTTTTGCAAAAGGGCTATGCGGGCTGTGTGCATCCGAACGACAGCGGGCAACAGTTGCGCCAGGCGCTGGAAACCGTCGCACGCGGCGAGATTTGGGCCAAGCGAAACATCCTTGCCAGTACCGTTCGAAGCCTTACGGCCTTGCGGCTCACCAAAAGGGAAGAGGAAGTCCTGGCGCTGTTGAAGCAAAGACTCTCGAACCGCGCCATCGCGCAAAAACTCGGCATCAGCGAGCGAACCGTGAAGACGCACGTGTCCAACTTGCTCGCCAAGTTCAGCGTAGATACTCGGGTCGACCTCATCCTGCGCACCCCGAAACCGTACCCGGGCTCTCGAGCCACGCTCTGAGGGTTTTCACCCTCACTTTTGTGTTTGTGAACCGATTTGTGAACCGACCGAACCGGGGTGCAAAAAAGTACAACCTCACGTCCTTCGTCCTCTAGTACTAGACCTTTCGGTCCTTGCGTCCTTTTGACCGTCCTGTTAAGTTTGTATTCGGCCGTACATTCCGGCTTTCCAAAACGAAGCGTCTGACGGGTGCCGTACCCTTTACCGTTCTCTAACCCAACGTCCCGGCATCCACACCCTGGGGTTAAAAAGGAGTTCTTCGTGTTGAAGTCGACCCCGTGGCGTCGCTACGCCTTGTACCTCTCGCTGTCGAGCTTGTTTTTGCTCGGCGGCTGCACCACCCGACCTGTGCCTGCACAAACGCCGGAAGCGAACCCCCCACCGGCGGCAGCGCAGCCGCCCGCCCTGCCCGTCGAGCCTGCTGACACGCCGCTGCCCGAGCTGGGCGGCTCGGTCGAGGTTTCAGCCTTGCAAGCGCTCGCGGCGACCGCCAACCGGGTCGAACTGCGGCTGCTGCTCGTCAGCCCCACCGAGAACGACGCCGGACTCGCAGCCCTCGAGGCCCTCTGCGACCAAATCGGCATCCCGTTCGAGACCCTCATCGCCACCAAAGAAACCTTGAACGAGGCCCGCCTGCTGACTGCGAACGGCGACGGCCGCTACCAGGGTGTCTTTCTCACCGACAACCAACTCGTCTACAACGACGACGGCACTTACCAAAGCGCCTTCGGTGCCGATGAGTGGAACTTGTTGTGGAGCTACGAGCGAGACTTCGGCGTCCGCCAGGTGTCGCTCTACACCTTTCCCGGCACCTACCCGGAAGACTACGGCGTTCGTGTGGCAGGCTATAAAAGCACCAACGCCACGCCCTACCCGGCGACGCTGACCCAGGCCGGACAAAGCGTTTTCGCCGCGCCCAAACAGGGCGTCGTTGTTCCCATACGCTACGCCTACACTTACTTAGCGGCCGTCGAGCCCGGCGGCGGTGTCGCGGCCGAACCCCTCATCACCGACGCCGCGGGCAACGCGCTGGCCGTGACGACCACTTCGCCCGACGGGCGCGAACGCCTCGCCCTCATGATGGCGCACAACCCCTACCTGCTCCACACCGAACTGCTGGGCTACGACCTGGTGCGCTGGGTGACTCGCGGCGTGTTTTTGGGCGAGCGGCGCTTTTACTTAGGTTTGGACGAAGACGACTGGTTTGCCAGTACAGACAAGTGGAACGCGGACCTACACGCGCTGGACGGCGAGTACCGCCTCACCGCGGAGGACGTGATAGCGACGAAGGCGCAACAGGAAGCGTTGCGCCGAGACTACCCCGTCGCCGCCTCGAGCCGACCCTTCACCTTTACGATGGCCTTCAACGGTTATTACGCGGACCCCAGCGCGCCGGCCGACTGCCCTACCGCTACGAACCCCGTCACAAGCCCCGACCCCCTGACCAGCGTTACCCGCTGCCTGGCGAACGACTTTTACTGGGTCAACCACACCTACACCCACACCGTCATGGACGCGCCGACAAGTTACAGCACGGCCAAGAATGAAATCGCCAAGAACAAACGCTTGGCAAGAGACATCGGCTTGACGAGCACGCGCGGCTACTACGCGGGCAGCCTCGTCAGCGGCGAAATTTCCGGCCTCGGTTGGTACGCCCCGAACGGTGTGGGGAACAAAATAGATTTCGGCCTGGAGGCGTCGAACCGGGCGTTTTTACAAGCGGCGCGCGACCAGGGCGTGCGCTACTTGGCCTCGAACATGTCGGTTAAAAGCCACGAGCCGGACTGCTGGGGCTGCGGCACCCCTCACCCGCTCGAGCCGAGCATCCTGCTGGTGCCGCGCTGGCCTACCGGCATGTTTTACTCCACCACGACGCCCACAGACCTGCTCGACGCCTACAACCGCGTGTACGGGCCGCAGGGCAGCGCGCCCTACTTCGACCACGACCTGACCTACGACGAGTTTTTGGACACCGACACGGACATCGCGCTCTACCACGTGATGACGGGCTCACCCTACCAGCACTACCAACACGTGACCAACCTGCGCGAGTACGCGCCCGGACACTCGCTCAGCTATGACTGGGTAGAGCGGCTTGTCGAAAAGTACAGCCGCTTCTACGACCTGCCCCTCCTCACGCTGACCTGGAAAGAGCTGGGGCAGCGCGTGGCTGAGCGCACCTCGTTTCGCAACGCGGACGCGACGGGCGTGTGGGACAAGACGACGAACCGCGTGACCCTTACGACACGTAACGGCGGCGTCGTGTTCGCCACCGGGCTGAACCTAGGCGCGCGCGAAACCTACGGAGGCCAGACCGTCTCGAAACGCACCTTCAAAGCGGGCGAAACCCGCACCTACCGGGTCGAAGGCCGAGGGTAACGATGCGCATTCTCTTCACCACCGAAGGCACGTATCCTTTCGTGATGGGCGGCGTCAGCACCTGGTGCGACGGGCTCATCCAAAACATGCGAGCCCACGAGTTTCACCTGCTCGCGCTGACCGGGCCACAGGCGGCCCCGTGCGTGTACACCCTGCCCGCCAACGTGACGCGCATGGACACGGTTCACTTGTGGGCGGCGCGGGGCGGCACCGTGTTTCTGACCGGGGCGGCGCTGGGCGACAGCGTGACCTACGGCGACGAGGTCGTCGCGAGCTTTCCCCTCGCGGCGGGCGAGGTGAGAACGCTGAAAGTGACAGGAATAAAGTAGCGAGAGAAAAGCGCCAAAGTTCGCGTCTGTCGGCGGCTGAAAGGCGTACGAGGAGGGGCACGCCCGAGGCGCAGGTCGAACTCGAGCGTTGTCGGGGCTGCGCCGACCTCGTTCCGTCTTGCGCTACCGGCTTTGGTTCCTCAGTGGAGCACCCGGTTTTTGCCTCGTCGCTTGGCCTCGTACAGCTTGAGGTCGGCGCGGTGCAACAGTTTTTCGTAACTTTCGACCTCGAGGCGGTCGGCAACGCCGATGCTCACCGTCACTGCTAAGTCGGGGTGCAAGTCGTCCCAGGCGTGCGCCGCGATGAGGTTACACAGCGCCTCACACACTTGCACGGCCTCGGCCTTGGGCGTTTCGGCAAAAAGAATAACGAACTCTTCGCCGCCGTAGCGCGCGGCGACGTCGACGTCGCGGGTGTTGGCCCGGATGAGTTGGGCGACCCTGACAAGCGTTTTGTCGCCTACGGCGTGCGACAGGCGGTCGTTGACGCTCTTAAAGCTGTCGATGTCGCAGAGGGCGACGCTCAAGGGGCGGCCGTAGCGCTGCGCGTGCGCAAACGCCTCGGCCAACTTCTGGTCCAGGTAGCGCCGGTTGTAGAGCCCGGTGAGGCCGTCGCGGTTGGCGAGTTCGGCCAGGAGTTCGGCCCTGACCTCGGCGCGCGCGCCCGCCTCGACCAAGCGCCGGAACAGCGACAACAGCAACACCATGACCGCGCCCGACACGGTGAGGTCGACCATCGGTTCGAAGCCGCGTACGGGGGCGCCGTGCGGCAGGACCACAAAACCGAACGTTGAAACGAACACCAGCAGCGCCGCGGCCGTGGGCAGGGCTCGGCTGAAGGGCAAAACCACAAACACGCCGGTGAGGACGACGGCGACCCAGGGGAACAGGTCGGCCAGGGCCACGCTCGAGTAACGACCCACGGCGACCCCGCTCACGACCTGCACGTAACGGGCGAGGTAGAGCGTCACCGCCAGCGCCAAACCGAAGCGCTCGATAGCGAACGAAACCCGGCGCACCACCCCCTGGGCGACGGCCAAACCCGAAAACCCCGCACAGACGACGACGAGGATGCCGACCCTCTCCCAACGGTAATCGTTGCCGGTCACGATCAAGGGCACCATGCCGAGCGCCGTGACGACGAAGATGACCTGGTAGGTGCGCCACCGGACCCCGTCAGAAGCTCGAGCGGGCCTGTCTTCCACGGCTACAAGCTTACAGCCTGGGCCGGTGCAGGGTAAAATGCAGGGCGGAACACGGTCTGCGACCGTTTTGGGGCGGAGGGCGTCGAAGCCTCCTCACCATTTTTGTTCCTGTTTACGAGCGTTATGAAAGTGTGGCGAAAGACGGCTTTTGCCTCGGACTCAGCCTCGAGTCGTCCTTTGAACTGAAGGGTAGACGACGCGGCCAGGAGAACCGCTGCACCTCTTCTCAACCCCTCTTACAAGGGCTCGAGCAGCACCACGTCGGTGAGCAGCGTCGCGTCGACCGCGGGGCGCACGGTGAACTGGACGCGCAGACTGTTGGGGTCTCGGGGCGGCACCTCGACGACGGTGCCGACCGTGATGCCGCGCGGGAAAAAGCCGCCGCGGCTGTTGGTCTCGACCACGTCGCCGACCTCGACCGGCTCGTCCTCCTTGAAACCTTCGACCCGGACCAGGCCGCCCGGAATCCCCACCGCCACGCCCTGCCCGCCGCCGCCGCGAATCGTGACCCCCACCGCCGACTCGGGGTCGGTGACGGCGCGCACCACCGCGCGGCGCGCGCTCACGTCGGTCACGATGCCGACCAGACCCGCCGGGGTGGTCGCGGGCATGTTGGGAACCACCCCCCCGGCGGCACCCTTGGCGAGCGTCACGCGCCGCACGAGCGGGCTCGGGCTCACCTCCAGCACCGGCGCGCTCAGCACCGCGCCCGGGCTCTGCGCCGCGCGCACCTTCAAAAGGTCTTGCAGCCGCTGCACGTCTATCTCGAGCGCCCGGTTGCGGGTTTGCAGCGCGGCCAGCCGCGCCCTCAGGGCGGCGTTCTCGCTGCGCAGGTCGCGGCGGTCGGCGACGCTGGTCCCGGCGTCGCGCAGCGACACGCCCACCCGGTAAAAAAGCTGCGTCGGCGGCGCGACGGCGCTCGTCAGCGCGTAGGGCACCCGGCCGATAAAAGCGGTAAAAATAAAGGTGAGCAGCGCCAAAGCCAAAAACACGTACCAGGCGCGCAGCAGACTAGACAAGCCGCACTCCCAACGCGGCGGCCCGCGCCACCACGGTCGCCACGCTCAAGCCGACCACGTTGAAGTAGCACCCCTTCAAGTGCGGAATCAGGGCCGCCCCGTGCCCCTGGATGGCGTAGCCCCCGGCCTTGTCCAGCCCCTCGCCCGTCGCCACGTAAGCCCGGATTTCCTCGTCGTTCAGGGCGCGAAACGTCACCTCGGTGCACTTCACCGTGAGGTCGAGCCTCGAGCGGTAAGCAAGCGCGTGGCCCGTGTAAACCTCGTGCGTGCGGCCCGCCAAGCGCCGGATGAAGGTTTCGTTTTCAGCTTTGTCCGCGGGTTTGCCCAGAACGTCGCCATCCAAAACGACCACGGTGTCGGCGGCGACGACGAGCGCGTCCTGGTAGTCGGCGGCCACGACCTCGGCCTTGGCCGCACTCAGCCGCCCGACGAGCGCTTCGGGGCTCTCCCCCGGCAACACCGACTCGTCGACGTCGGCGGGCACGACGCCGAACACCACACCCAAGCCCCGCAACAACTCCCGCCGCCGCGGCGAGGCGCTGGCGAGGACGATTTTTACCTCCGCAGCTGCCGTCACGCCTGTTAGTGTAACGCGCGCGCCCGGCGGAGGAACCGCGCCGTGAGTCGCACAACCTCGAGCCGCCGAGCCGGGACCCGAGCTTTTTTCGAATGCAGACCCGCCGGTTTGGTAGACTGTCCCATGCCAACCCTAACAGCAGGTGACAAAGCTCCGCCTTTCAAGCTCGAGTCCACCCGGGGCACCCAAGACTTACAGGCCTACGCGGGCGACTGGGTGGTGCTCTACTTTTACCCCAAAGACGACACGCCCGGTTGTACCAAAGAGGCCTGCGAGTTCCGCGACGCGCTGCCGGGCCTCGGCGCGCACGTCGTCGGCGTGTCGGCGGACGACCTCAAGTCCCACGGCAAGTTCGAGGAAAAGTACAGCCTCCCCTTTCCCCTGGCCGTCGACGAAGACGCCGCGGTCGCCAAGGCTTATGGGGCTTACGGCCAAAAAAGCTTCGGCGGTAAAACGTACGAGGGCGTGCTGCGCGCGACCTTCGTCATCGACCCCGAGGGTGAGGTCGCCGCGGCGATGTACGACGTCAAGGCGGACGGTCACGCCGCCGACGTGCGCCAAAAGTTGGCCGCGCTCAAGAGTTGATGCGGGCGTGTCCGACCCAAACGTGTCCGACCCAAACGTGTCCGACTTGGAAACCCTCAAAAAGCGGGCGGCGCTCACGGCCCTGGAGCACGTCGAGAGCGGGATGCTCGTCGGCCTCGGCACGGGCAGCACCGCGAAGTACGCGATTCTGGGTTTGGGCGCGGCGCTCACAGAGGGACGGCTGAGCAAGGTTCGCGCAGTGGTGACGTCCGAGGCGAGCGGCGCGCTGGCGACCCGCTGGGGTATTCCGGTCATGGAGTTCACCGGGCAAAGGCTCGACTTGGCCGTCGACGGCATGGACGAAGTGGACCCGCAGTTGAACGCTATCAAGGGCTTGGGCGGCGCGCTCACCCGCGAAAAAATCGTCGAAACCTGCGCCGAGCGCCTCGTCTTGGTCGGCGACGAGACGAAGCGCGTGGCGCACCTCGGCGAGCGCGCGCCCGTGCCGGTCGAGGTGGTCATGTTCGGTTGGCAAGCCACCGCCAGGCATTTGTCGAAGCTCGGCTGCCGCCCGGTGCGCCGCGAGCCGGCCGGCCAACCGTTCGTGACCGACAACGGCAACTACGTCCTCGACTGTTATCTGGACCGTCCCGACGACGTTTACAAGTTGGCCGCGCGTCTGGCCGCCGTTCCCGGTGTGGTCGAGCATGGTTTATTCTTGGACATGGCCGACCTCGCTTACATCGCCACCGCCGACGGGGTCGTAACGCTCACGAGACCGGCAGCAACGTGATCGTCGCCGTCGGCATCGACATCGTCGAACTCAAGCGCATCAAAGACATCTGGCAGCGCCACCCGGAGCGGCTTTTGTACCGGCACTTCACGCCCGAAGAAATCCTTTACTGCCGCGCCAAGCCCGACCCGCTGCCTTCGATCGGCGCGCGCTTCGCGGCCAAAGAGGCGTTCCAAAAGTGCTGGTTCGAAAACCACGGTTGGCAAGACGTCTGGGTCGAGATGGACGGCGTCAAACCCAAACTCCACTTTGCCGAGCCCATCCGCGAGGAGATGGCGCGGCGCGGCTTGACGGCCCACTTGAGCCTCACCAACGAGCGCAACTACGCGGCGGCGGTGGTGGTGCTCGAGGCCCGCCAGCCGACACAGCCCTCATAGTCCGACGCATGACACAGCCCTGACCTTCCGGGGGCACACTTAGACTGTGCTAAGCTCAGGCTTTATGAACGCCCTCAACCAAGACTTGCAAGAGGTCAACGCCTCGGTCGTGCGGATGCTCAGTCTGGTGCGCGAACAGACCGAACTCGCCAAACGCGCGCTCGTCGAGGGCGACGCGGAAGCCGCGCAGGCCTGCGTCAAGCTCGACGCGGCGCAGGTCGACCCGCTGATGCAGAGTTTGGAACAGCGCATCCTGACCGTCATCGCGCGCCGCCAACCCGCCGCGACCGACCTGCGCTTTTTGGGCGCGGCCTACCGCGCCCTGGCCGACATCGAGCGAGCCGGGGACTACGCCGTCCACGTGGCGCGAGCCGGGGCCGAGTTGGCGCAAAAACCGCCCTTGAAGAAGTACACCGACATGAAACGCATCTTAGACATCCTGAGCGGCATGGTCGAAAAAACCATTTCGGCCCTGGCCGACTCGAGCGCCGACACCGCCCGCGCCGCCCACGCGATGGACAAAGAAATCGACGACCTGTACGAACAAATCCAGCGCGAACTGCTCACCTACATGTTGGAAGACCCCAACACCATCAACACCGCGACCAAACTTTTGAGCGTGGCGCGGCAGTTGGAACGCCTGGGCGACCATCTCGAAAACGTCAACGAGCACATCTTGTTCTGGCTGACGAGCGAACGGCTCGAGACCTACTGACCCGGACGGCGCTACCGCGTTAGAAAAATCCGGAGGACATTTTTTCGCTCCTCAGCGCCGTCTGTAGGCGTTTCTCCTCCCGCTCGAGTTCGTTCCTCGAGTGAACTGCCAAGGGCACTTCCCACTTTTACGAGGTCCTACTTTTGCGAAAGCGCCGCTCTGTGCCGAGCCCACCCTTGTGACGAGCGTCGCAGGTTTCTCGGTTGAAACGGGGTTTGGACCAGCGCTCGAGCTGTACCCGCACGAACTGAAAGCGAGACGCCCGAACCTCAGTTGTGCTTGTTGCTCTCCGTCACGACGTCCATGTGTTTGAGCAGCAACCCGTCGGTTTCGAAGCGGAGCCAGCGACCGCTGACGCCCTTGGCGACGCCGACGCTGCGGCCCCACTCGAAGGCCGCAGCGTTTTGCGCTTCCAAACGTTCCACCCGGCTGCGGACACGCCGCAGTTTGGCCCTGGTTTTGGCGAGCAGCCCTAGCGTAACGCAGAGCGAGGCGGCGAGAATCACGCAGGCGGTTGTCAGGATGGTCATGACAAAAGCCTACCCCGGCGGAGTGGAGCGCAACGCTAAACAGCTTACGGAACCACGCGATTAAACGCCTTACTTCTTACCAGTCCTTAGCGCTCGACCGGCAGCGCCGACACAGCCTGGTTTTTCCGCACTGCACCCGACTCGTCAATCTCTGCTAGAATGGGTGGTTGCATTGGTACGACCAAGACCGTGCCGTTAAGGAGAAGCATGAAAAAGGACATTCACCCCAAACTGGTGCCCTGCAAGGTGTACTGCGAGGGCCAAGTCGTGATGGAAACGTACAGCACCAAACTCGAAATCACCGTCGACGTGTGGTCGGGCAACCACCCATTTTTCACCGGTCAGCAGCGCTTCATCGACACCGAAGGCCGCGTGGAAAAGTTTCAAAAGCGCTTCGGCACGAGCTACCGCACCAACAAGAAATAAGTCAGTTTCGCAAAGCAGAAAAGCCTCGAGTCCGGACTCGAGGCTTTTCTGCTGGCGTTTGCCGGTTGGTTTCCAGCGCCTTAACTAGAGGTGAACGGCTTTTGACTTTAGCCCCGTTAGTAAGGGGGCGACCCTTCGGGCTGGGGAATCGGTAACACAACCTCGAGCCTTTACAGGACTGTCGCCCCACAAACGGCGTCACTCCGGCAGCGACGCAAAAACTCTCGTCCCCCGCCCCGCGTCCGTCGACACTTCGAAGGTGCCGCCGCGGCTGTCGACGCGCTCTTTCATCTGGCGCAGGCCCAGGCCTCCGGCGCTCGTCACGCGGTCGGACACGCCTGCCAAGTCGAAGCCCTGACCGTCGTCCTCGACGGCGACGAAGCCTTGGCCGTCGGGGGTCGTGCCGGTGCTGACCCTGACCGAGGTGGCGGCGGCGTGTTTGGCGACGTTGTGCATCGCCTCTTGAAAGATGCGGAACAGCACCGCCTCGCTCTTGGCGCTGAGCTGCGGCGTCTCTGCGAGGGTCAGCTCGACGCTGAGCCCGTTCTGCTGACCGTAGTCCCGGCAGTAACCTTGAATCGTTTCTGTAAAACTGTGGTGTTCCAGGTCGATGGGTCGAAGCGCGAAGATGCTGCGGCGCAACTCTTTGATCATCTCGCGCAGGGTGCCTTTGGTCGCGGTGAGTTCCGTTTCGGCCTTGGCGGGGTCGGTTTTCAGCAGGCGCGTGACCAGGTCGAGCTTGAGCGCGCTGAAAGCGAGGGTCTGCGCGACCCCGTCGTGGATTTCGCGGGCGATGCGGGCGCGCTCTTCGGCGATGGCGAGTTCCTCGCTCTGCAGGTAGGCTTGGGCGTTGCGAACCGCCAAACCCACCTGGCCCGCCACCAGGTTCAAAAAGGGCAGGGTCGTTTCGTCGAAGTAGTCGGGCGTCTCGTGGGCCAGCACGACCACGCCGAGCAGTTCTTGCTCGGACAACAGGGGCAGGGCGACCGCGCTTCTAGCCGAGTGCAGGAGCGACCCGCTCTTGTCGCGCTCACCCGAGAGTTCGTGGGCGACGCAGGCCTCGGCACGCTCGGCCGCGGCACCGACGAAGCCCTCGCCCAGCCGCAAGGGCGGGCCGCCGGGTTGACAGCTCGAGCCGCGGCACACCCGCAGTTGCAGCCGCCGTTCGTCGTCGGCCAGGTAGACGCCGCCCAGGGTGGCGTCGGCGCGCGTCATCATCTGGCTGAGCAGTTTGTCCAGCAGCCGCTCTAAGTTGCCCTCGGCGCGGATGCTGCGGTCGACGTTCAGCAGCGTGACCAGGTCCCGGGTTCGGCCTCGAGCGGCCTCGGCCGCCGCCGAAAACTCGGACGACAGGATGCTGAAGCTCTCGCACTGGTCGCTCTCCGGGGTTTGCGCGTAGTAAGCGTGAACGCTGCCGACGAGCTTGCCCGCCCACACCAGGGGCGTCGTGAGGAGCCAGTACGTTGCGCCGTCACTCTCGAGCGCGTCGCTCAAGGGTTCGCCCGCCTTGAGCGCCTCGTCGCGGCGCGCGGCCTGACGCGCTAAGCCGTCCGTTAACCCGTAGCTCTGGCTGATGCTCGCGCCGCCCGACTGGAGCAGCACGGCCGTACCGACGGCCCCGGTGACCTTGGTGATGCCCTCGCTCGCCGCGGAAATGGCCGCCTCTAAGTCGGGGGCGGCGGCGAACTGCTCGGTCACCTTTTGCAGCGCGCCGAGCAGCGCGTGGCTCGCCTGAAGCTCGTCGTAAAGCCGCTTTAAACCCTCTTGCGCCTGCTCGCGCCGCCGCACTTCCGCGGCTATCCAGTCGAGCGTGGCGAAGGTGACCGTCGGTCCCAAGATGCTGTAGAACAAGATTTGTGACCACAGCTGCCAGCTTCGGCCGCCCAGGGGCACGACGAGCAGTTCGAAAAACAGCACCACCCCGATGATGGCGACCGGCAACCAAAAGCGGGCCAGCTTGACCTGTTGGTACAAGCTCCGGGAGCGCGGCCCCGAAATCGGGGGGGTGCGTCGGGCCGCTCGAGTCCCCTCGAGACCCCGTCCTAACGCCTTCATACCCCAAGTGTACGGCAGAAAGCGCGACTTTTTGGCAGTCTGAGCCGCCGCGTCAAAGGTTTGTTCACGAGGCTCAGGTGGCAGGCGTTCGGCTTGCCAGCGCGCAGCTCAGCGCAACCGAGTTGAACTTCGTCCTTGTACTGTCCGCCCGACTCGTCAGCACGATGGGCGCGCGCGCCCCGACGACGACGCCCGCCACCTCGGCGTCGGCAAAGTAGACGAGCGACTTGTAAAACACGTTGCCGACGTCGATGTTGTCGACAATCAGTACGTCGGCCTCACCCGCCACCGCCGACTTGATGCGTTTGACCCGGGCGGCGTGCGGGTTGATGGCGTTGTCGAGTGCCAGCGGGCCGTCGACTATCGCCTCTTTGATTTGGCCCCGGTCGGCCATCTTGGCAATAATAGCCATGTCGACGCTCGACTGCTGCGCCACGTCCACCGTTTCGATGGCGGCGAGAAGCGCGACCTTGGGCTTGTCCAGCCCCAGCGCGTGCGCGACCCGCACCGCGTTGTTGACGATGTGGATTTTCAGCGGCAGGTCGGGGTCGATGTTGAGCGCGCCGTCGCTCATAAAAAACAGCCGCTCGTAGTGGGGCGCGTCGAAGACGAGCACGTGCGACAGTTTGCCGTCGCCGCGCAGGCCGTAGTCTTTGTTGAGCACCTCGCGCATCAGCGCGGCGGTCTGGATGTAGCCTTTCATGAGCACGTCGCACTCGCCGCGGGACACCGCCACGACCGCTTGCCGACCGGCCTCGAGCCGTGAACCGGTCGGCACCACCTCGGCCCCGGCGGGGTCCAGGTCGTAGGTCTCGCAAAGCCGTATGATGATGGTTTCGTCGCCGTACAGGACGGGCGTCACGTAACCGGCCTTGACCGCCTCGGCGACGGCTTCGACGATGTGGTCTTCGCCAGCACTCGCCACGGCGAGCCGTAGGGGTTGCTCGGCGGTGGCCCGTGCGGCCAGCGCGTGGATGTCGCTCATGTATTTGCAGGTTGGGGCTGTTTCGGTTGGGGCTGGTGTAGCGGGTGAGGTTCCGGCGGGTGAGGTCATGCCCCAGTTTACGCGAAGTGTTTTGGGGACATGGTGCGGGTCGACGGTCACGCCCTCTGCAGCAAACCCAACGCTGCACTTTATACTTGGGAAGGTGTCCGGTCCGAGCGAGTTCAGGGGTTGTGTCAGACGGCTCAGCGTGCCGCTGAGTTTGCTGGCGTTCGTCGTCTTCGGCTCGGGTGGCCACGACCGGCTGTGGCTCGAGCACGACGGCACGTTCGCCACGCTGCGGCACCTCGCCAACGAAGCCTTGACCGAGGGGGTGTCTTAATGGGTTTTCGGTCACGGCTTGCGTGGGCGGCAAACTTGGAAACCCGGCAAAGCGAAGGTTTGTCGAACACTTGAGCATCCTTGGAGACCTCACCTCGGGCGACCCCCACCGCGTCTGGTCGGGAGCCTGCGCCGTTCGGACGCTCCGGGAGCCCGAGGAACTGGCGCTGCTCGCCAGGAACATCGGCAAGATTCGGCGGCGCACGCGCGGGGTGGAACTCGGCGGCGCTTTTTATGGCAATGCGGGCCACCTGGAATTCGCGCTTCAAAAGCTCGGTTTCGTCCGCGACCGCAAGGGCTGTCTCTGCCACCTCTACACCAAAAACATGTTTTACGACCCTGAAAGGGAGCAAGAAGCCGGTCACGTTAAGATTTTTCAGGTGGTCTTAGCGCCTTATGAAGAAGATTATGTGTGCCGATGTTTGTATTGCGGTCAAGGCTTCGAGGTGGAGAGGCGCGAATACCATTACCCGTGGTGGTCTTGGCGGTTTATCAAGTAGCCGTGTGGAGAGGATGCGTTAACTATACCCAGAAATCCTTTTGCTAAATCCGGCGATTTTGAGCGCCATAGGGTTTAACAAGCGCGTCTCGAGACTCATGGCAGAATCAACGCGTGGGACTAGCCACAACCCTCCGCAGCCTGTATGATTTTTACAGGTCACAGCCTTGTTCCCACTTTCCGTTACAGTCTGTTTACGCATTCGCCGCTTGTGTTTATCCCGTCAAAACCAAACCAAGTCAGGAGCATCGTCATGAAACGTGCCTTACCCGTCGGGCTTGCTTTTCTACTTTTCGGCGGCTTTCTTTTTAGTATCACGGCCCAAGAAGACGCCAGCGCCCAGGCGCAGGCCATGACCGACGCGTCGCTGGCACTCGTGCAGCTGAGCAGCTTCGTCGACACCAACGTCGCCTTTTGCGCCGTGCACGCGCCGGCCGCGGGGGTGGGCGACGCGGCGGCAGCCTGGTACGCCGAGAGCGGCCTAGCGCTTTTGAAAACCCTCGAGGGGTTGCCGGAACTCGCGCCGACCTTCGGCGAGATGAGAGACGCCTACACCCAGGCGACACGGCAAACCCTGGCCGCCAACGCGACCGGGCGCGAGGCCGAGTGGTGCGCGAGCCTGCCGGCCCTGCTCCAAAGCCCTGAATGGGACGTGCCGGCTAACTACCCCGACGAGTTAGCGCGGCTCGGCGACATCTTTACCCTCGTCACGGGCGACGACCCACCCCAACCGCTGCCCCAGGCCCAAACCCTGCCGCCCATGACGAGCCCGAGCTACGCAGACGTCGTGGCGGCGGGCATCGACCCCAAAACGCAGTTCATCCAGGACGAGTTTCACTGTTACGACGAGGGCGGTGTGGACTACAGCCGCCCGCAGCTCGTCGTGCAGATTACCGGGCCGGGACAATACTTAAGTTCTTACGGCGGCGGGACGTTTACCCTGGAGGACAGTTCTTACGCCCCCGACATCACCTGGACGAGCGGCCCGCTCAAAGACGCGGGCGGCAGTCTTTACTTCGGTGACTACGGCCAGTCTTTCAGCCCCTACCTGACCTTCGGCGAAGAAAGGTACGCCTTTCAGTGCTTTCAGCAGGGTGCGAGCGAGCGGCAGGCGCTCGCCGAGTTTCGCCTCAAGGACCCACAACCGGACACCTACCAGTGCCAGGACGTCGAGACGGGACAAACCGAAGCCCTGGAGTTGCTGCCCGGCCTCAACTACACGCTGGGGGGGCAAAGAGGAACGTACAGCGTGACCGACGTGTTGGACGACAGCGGCAGTTCACACATCACCTGGCTCAGTGGCCCGCTGGCGGAAAGCGACGCGAGCTACTTAGAAGAAGAAGGAACGGGCTACCGCGAAATCAGCATGAGCCGGAGCGAAGGTTACTCGTGGTTCGGGTCGTCCAGCTCACTGAGCGTGGTTTGTTCGGCGGTCGGTGAACCCGTCGTGTTCGCCCGCTACGGCGACGGGGTTGCGCCGCCCGTACAGGGCAACGAGCAGGCGCTCTCAGGCTTTTTTTACCGCTACGAGTACGTGGCGAGCGGCATAACCGGCGGGATGCAACCGGCTTTTTACCTGTTTTTCCCCAGCGGTTACGTCCACACGGGCGACGTCAAGGGCGACCCCGCGGACATCGACTGCAGCCGCACCAAACCCAACGGCGCGCCCTACTGCGAGACCTACCGAACGAGCCGCAACTTTTTGAGCATCGGCGAGAGCGACCCCGTGACGTTCGCTGTAGAGAACGGCGTGCCTGTTCTGAACGGCGAGGCTATGTACCCGGTCGTTTCAGGCATCACCAGCTTGGACGGTGACTTCTGGGCGAATTACTTCTGGTCGACGGGGATTTGTATGGGCGAATACTCGTCGTGCTCGAGCACCTACCTCGAGTGGGAGTACATCTTCACCCCGGAGGGGCGCTTCGAATACGCAAGCTCGAACCAAAGCTTGATGTCTTCAAACTTCGGCGACATGGGCGGGGTGAACGCCGGAAGTTCCGGCAGCAACTACGAGTCGGGCGATTACACGATTGCAGGCAACACCATCGAACTGCGCTTCGACAACGGCAAGGTCGAGAAAAACTTTATCATGATTACCGACCCCGAGCACTTTGTGATGGGGAACCAGGTCTACACCCCCAAGGAGCGAGAATGAACCGTTTCACCGTTTTTGCAAGCTGTTTGCTGTTCGCCGCGCTGGTCACGGTAGCGTCCGCGCAGGGCGGTTCGGAGCGCGCGACCGGCCAAATCAACGACGCGCTGAGCAGCTTTTTCGGCGCGGGCAACGCTACAAGCGTCACGCCCAAGCAGGCGGCGGCGGTGGACCCGGCGCAGTTCGAGTACGCTTATAACCCCGCCCTCGTCCCGCAGGTCCAAGCGCAAGTGCTGGCCGTCCTACCCGACACACCCGAAAGCCGCGCGGCCGCTCAGGACATCCTGGACCAGCTCACCCTGGAGCAGCAGCAGGCGATCATGGCCGAGGGGTTTCCCGACGGCACCTGGAGCGCGACCAACCTGGTAGACGTGGTCTCAGCGACCGTGCTGTTCGCCTACAGCATCCTCCAAAACTTGGACAGCACGACGCCGCAGCAAGACGCCGCCGTGCGCGACCTGTTCCGGGTCGCTTTCGCCAACACCGACCTGGTCAACCTGAGCGACGCCGACAAACAGCTCGCTACCGAGCCGCTCCTGCTTGCGACGATTCTGAACGCTGCGCGGTACGGCTACGCCAAGGAGGGGTTGCCGGGCTTCTCGCTTCCTGACAGCCAGGAAAGCGCGCGGCAACTCTTGCAAGCCTTCGGCCTCGACCCGCAGTTCTTCGCGCTCGGCGTGGACGGCCTAGAGCCCACGCCGCAGATGCAAAGGGTTCAGAGCGGCGAACTCACGATGGAAGAGGCTTTTCCCGAGGTGATGGCGCAGTTGAACGCGTCGGGTGCCCAACCCGCGGTGCCGGGCGCGGACACGGGCGGCGCGGCAACGCAGACTCCTGTCGGCACCGCCAACACGACCACGCCACCAGCGACGGGCGGCGCGGCCCCTTTGAATGCGCCCATCACCCCACCCAGGCCCGACCCGGCAACCGGGACTAACCCGCTCGGCTCGAGCCCAGCGCCGAACCCGCTTGCACCACCAACCGCGCCCGACCCCTTTGTCGGCGTGTTCGGTGACGACGCGCTCACGCTGACGCTCGAGGGTTCGGGCACCTACACGGGCAACTTAGACCTCCGCGGGCAACTTTTCCCCGTCCAGGCGACCGCCGACGGCAACGTTTTGAACGGCACCTTCTCGAGCAACGGCGCAGTGTTCACTTTTACCGCGACCTTGAACGGTACGGTTCTTCAGTTGACGAGCGACGGCAACGCGTTCACACTTGCCAAGGAAGCGCCGAAAAATCCTTTGGGCAATTAGGACCGTCACTCTTAAAGGTTTGCTCCGGGGTTGACGACAGCGCGGCGTGAGGCGTTTCGTGCCGCCCCCTTTTCGCCGCCTGGGCGCGGTCAGAGTATGGTCGCGTGACGGTGCGTACTTCAGGCTGCTCGGCAGGGACTTAAGTTTGCAGGTTCTCGAGGTGACTCGAGGGGTGAGAAAATGAGAGTAGGAAAACGCGTGGCGGGTTTTTTCATCGCACTACTGCTTCTGACGTTTGCGTTTGTCCTGGGTTTTCTGCTGCGCCCCACGCTTATAAACGCCCTGTTCCCTAGCAACGTCACCCTCGTCGGTAGCGCCGAGCGCATGGTGCACACGCCGGACCTGGCGGGGGCGTCAGGACTGCCGCCCGAAGGGCTGTACGTAACGAGTTCGGCGCTCGACCTCGTTTATTTTCGCTGTACGAATCCACCGGCCGAGGGCGTCACCGTGCAGGTCAGGGGCACGCTGGACACGGTTTGCGGCCCCGACACCCTTCCCTGTTACCCGCGGGTGACGGGCGAGTGTACGGAAAGCGACTGAGGTCGAGCAAGATGTCGGCGGCCTCACGTCAGCCTTGTCGTTCCGGACGGTTCAGGCCTTCGTGCCAGCAGTACCACCGCCCCAAACTCAGCAGCGGCTTAAAACCGTCTTCGCTGAGCCACGCGTGCCGACGACGCAGGCTGAGGTAAAGCTCACGTTCGAACTCAGGCGACCACACGACGCCGCCCTCGGCGTCCCACAGAGCATCGTAGACGTCGGCGACGACGACATCCAACGCCTTTTTAATGTCGGCTTGGATGTCGTCGTCGCCCGCATAGCCGTTTTGAAGCAAAAACGCCTGCAAGCGACGCGGCGAGGGAACCGTCACAACGTACGCCCACAGCGCGTCGTTCAACGTGGCGTGGTCACGGCGGGCGAAAATCATCGCTCGAGCCCTCTACAGAGAACACGTGCAACCTCGCAAAAGCCGTGAGGAAGACACAACAAGGTTTTCATGACGCAGGCGGCGCTTTTCTGCGAACAATCACAAAGATGACCAGGGCGACCGTGTAGCCGATGAGGGCAAGTCCGCCGCTCGGCAGCGTCACGAGCGCGAACCACGCCGAGACGGCCATGAAGTACAGCGTTCCGCCTAAGTCTACCCCGGCCACGACACAGGTGTGAACGCCGCCCTCGTCCAAACGACAGCCGAAACGTGAGGCGACGGCGCTCGCTGCCAACATCGACACGACAGGACCGACCGTGTAGAGCAAGAGTACGGTGTAAACGAGGACGGGGCGTTTCAGCAAAGCCGGGTGCGCTACGACGGGTTTCAACACGGTCACTTCCTTCTGTCACAGCATAACCGCTTCGCGCCGCCCCGGAATTTGTCGAGCGCTCGAGGCGCACCGGGTGCTGACCCGTTTCGGCTCACGGTTTTTGGGCGTTGCCCGGCACGGGCCCACCTGCTCGGCGGTACCGCCCGACAAAACCTAGTATGATGTTTAAGTTGTACCGTTAGGAACCGTTCTATGGATGAATCGTCCTCCACCCTTTCCGCCCCCACCGCGCTCCCCGAACAACCCACCCAAACCGCCCTACGCGACGGGGTGCGCTACACCATTCTGGGCACCGCCCACGTCTCCAAGGCCAGCGCCGACGCGGTGCAGTCGCTCATCCGAGGCGGCGGTTTCGACGCGGTCGCCGTCGAACTCGACCGCAACCGTTTCAACAGCATCACCAACCCTGAGAGCGTAGCGAAACTCGACCTCTTCCAGGTCATCCGCGAGGGCAAAGCCGGGATGGTCGCCGCGAACCTCGCTTTAAGCGCCTTTCAGCAGCGCATTGCTGAACAGTTCGGCATCGAACCCGGCCAAGAGATGCGCGTGGCGATTAGCGCCGCCAAGGAAGCCGGGTTGCCGCTGCTCTTAATCGACCGCGACATCGGCGTGACCTTGCGCCGCGTGTACCGCAGCGTGCCGTGGTGGCAGCGCCTCACGCTGTTCGCGGGCTTAGGCGCGAGCCTGTTCAGCAACGAGACGGTCACCGAAGAAGAAATCGAAAAGCTCAAGCAGGGCGACATTTTAGAGGCCACCTTTACCGAGTTCGCCGAGTCGTCGGAAAAACTCTACACGCCGCTCATCGCCGAACGCGACGCGTACATGGCCGCCAAACTGCGTGAAGAATCGCTGCGCGGGGGCGAGCCGCGCTACGAAGAAGTCCTCGTCGTCATCGGGGCGGGACACCTGAAAGGGTTGACGCAGCACCTGCAAGACAGCGAAGAACCGCCCGCCGAGGTGAGGCGTAGGCTCGAGCACGTCCCCACAGGCAGCGTCTGGCCCAAGCTCATCCCGTGGTTCATCGTCGCCCTCATCGTCGCAGGTTTTGTCGTCGGCTTTCAGCGCAGCCCGGAATTGGGGCTGCAACTCGTCGGCGACTGGTTTTTAATCAACGGCTTTTTGGCAGGGCTCGGCGCGGCGCTTGCCCTGGGCCATCCGCTGACGATTCTGGGCACCTTTGTGGCCGCCCCTTTCACCTCGCTCAACCCGCTCATCGGGGCGGGCTTCGTCGCGGCGGCAATCGAACTGTGGTTCAGGAAACCCACCGTCGGCGACTTCGGCACCCTGCGCAAAGACGTGACCGACTTCCGCGGCTGGTGGCGCAATCGCGTCGCGCGCACGCTGCTGGTGTTTTTCCTCGCCACGTTGGGTTCGGCGTTGGGGACGTACCTGGCGGGATTCAGGATTTTCGGGCGGTTGTTCGGGTAAGGTCGAGTTAGCAAATATGCTAACGTAAAGCCGTGAAGGTCAAGGAGGTCGTCAAGCTCATCGAAGCCGACGGCTGGACCTTCGCGCGTAGCGGCAAAGGTGACCACCGCATTTACAAACACCCTGAGAAGTCAGGCATCGTCGTGATAGACGGCAAAGCCTCCGACGACATGCCCAGGGGGACGTTCAATAAAGTCCTCAAGATGGCAGGCCTCAAACAGGAGAGAGCATGAAATATCCTTACGTTATCGAGCGAGCACCCAACAATTACGCGGCCTTTTTTCCCGACGTTCCGGGTGTGGCGACGGCCAAAACCAAGCCCCTGTTGCAGGAGCGGATGTCCGAGGTCCTGGCTTTGACGCTGCTCGACTACGCCGAACAAGGTGTTTCTCCGCCGCCGCCGACGCCGCTGGAAAGACTCGACGTGGGTGAATACGAGCCGGAGGAACCGTTCGAACTTGACGAGGTCGAAGCGGCCACCTTCAACCCGGTCAGCCTGGAAATCGAGCGTGCCCTTGAGCGTGCCGGCATCACCCAAGCAGAGCTGGCACGCCGCATGGGTGTGCCCCGCTCGGTCGTTTCGCGGCTGGTCAACCCCTTTTACTTTGGACACAGCCTGGCAAGCTTGAAACGAATCGCCGAGGCACTGGGCAAACGCCTCGAGGTCGAGTTCAGCGATGCAACGGGTGTGGCCTCACCTGACGCAACGGGTGTGGCCTCACCTGACGCAACGGGTGTGGCCTCACCTGACGTAGCACCTGAAGCAGTTTGAACTCGAGTCCCTGTTCAACCCTGACGCCATCCCTTCGCCAACCGGTGTTCGCCTCATTCTGCGCCGAACGTGATAACCAAAACGGATACGGATAGCCCGAACTTCTACCCTCAAGCGTATAAAGCGGCCAAATTCACGTGGTCCCCGCGGGGTAAAGTAACCTCCATGACGCAGTCTCCTTTGCTCCGCCTGTGGACCTACGCCGAGGCTTATAGGCCGCGCATTCTGCTCGCCACCTTCATCTCGGTCCTCAACAAAGTCTTCGACCTCGCGCCGCCCTTTCTCATCGGGGTGGCGGTGGACACGGTGGTGGAGCAGGGAGACTCGATTCTCTCGAGCCTGTTCGGGTTGACCGACGTGATGACGCAGCTTTGGGTACTCGCCGCCATCACCCTGTTCGTGTGGGGCATGGAGTCGGTGACGGACTACGTCGACCAAATCCTGTGGCGCAACCTGGCGCAGAGTTTGCAGCACGACCTGCGCACCGAAACGTACGAGCACGTGCAGGGTCTGGAAATGGCCTACTTCGAGGACAAGAGCACGGGCGGACTGATGAGCGTGCTCAACGACGACGTGAACCAGTTAGAACGCTTTTTGGACGTCGGGGCGAACGACGTGTTGCAGCTTCTGGCGACGGTGGTGCTGTTGGGGATTTACTTTTTCGTGGTCGCGCCGGGCGTGGCCTGGCTGGCGTTTTTGCCGATTCCGGTCATCGTCTGGGGTTCGTTGCGTTTTCAGAGACAAATGGCCCCGCGTTACGCAGAGGTGCGCGAACAGGTCGGCGTCTTGAACGGGCAACTCGCCAACAACCTCTCGGGCATCGCCACCATCAAAAGCTTTACGGCGGAGGGTCTGGAGGCGCGGCGGGTCTCGAGCGGCTCCGACGTCTACCGGCTGAAAAACCGCGAGGCGATTCGCTACTCGTCGCTGTTCGTGCCGCTGATTCGCATGGCGATTGTGCTGGGTTTTATGGCGACGCTCGTGTACGGCGGTTACCTGACGGTGAACGGCGCTATCGGCGTCGGCGTGTACAGCACCCTCGTTTTTATGACGCAGCGCTTGTTGTGGCCGCTGACCCGCCTCGGACAAACCCTCGACCTGTACCAGCGGGCGATGGCCTCGTCGCGGCGGGTATTCGGTTTGCTCGACACAAAAGCTGAAATGGAAGATGGTGAGGTGAGGCTCGAGCCCGTCCGCGGCGACCTGCGGCTGGAAAACGTCGTGTTCGCTTACAAAGACAGCGAGCCCGTGGTCAACGACCTCAGCCTGCACCTGCCCGCCGGCAAGACCAGCGCCATCGTCGGCGCGACGGGGGCGGGCAAAAGCACCCTCATCAAGCTGCTGCTGCGCTTTTACGACCCGCAGCAGGGCCGCGTGACCTTGGACGGGCACGACCTGCGCAGTTTGGAAATGAGCAGTTTACGGCGCGCTATCGGCCTGGTCAGTCAGGACGTGTTTTTGTTCCACGGGACGGTGCGCGAGAACATCGCTTACGGCGCGCCCGACGCCGACGACGAAGCGATTCGCCGCGCCGCCGAAGTGGCCGAGGCGCACGAGTTCATCACCGACTTGCCGAACGGTTACGACACGGTTGTGGGCGAGCGCGGGCAAAAGCTGTCGGGCGGGCAGCGGCAGCGGATTTCGATTGCAAGGGCCGTCTTGAAAGACCCGCCGATACTCATTTTGGACGAGGCGACGAGCGCGGTCGACAACGAGACCGAAGCCGCGATTCAGCGCTCGCTCGAGCGCATCGCCCGCGGTCGCACCATGATTTTGATTGCCCACCGTTTGTCGACGATTCGCAATGCCGACCGGATTTATGTTTTAGAGCAGGGCCGCCTTAAAGAGCAGGGCAGGCATGAGGAGTTGCTCGAGCACCCCGGCATCTACGCAGGATTGTGGCAGGTGCAGACCGGCGACCGGGCCGCCATGCGCGCCTAAAAGCTGTTCAACAGCTTGGTCGTCGCGCCCCGTCAACTGCCCTTCGGGCGGCTCGGGCGCACCTCGATTTTGCTCGGCAGGGTTCTAGCCGGGGTGTGCAGCAGGTACATCACCATCTCGGCGATGTCCTCGGGTTGAATTTTCCAGGCGTCTTCTTCGCTCGGCGTGTGGTCGTTGAAGTGCGTCGCCACCGAGCCCGGCATGATGGTCGACACCTTGACGCCGTGTTTGCGTAGGTCGAGCATGATGGCTTGGCTGAAACCGACGAGCCCGAACTTGCTGGCGTTGTAGGCCGCGCCGCCCGCGAAAAAGTTCGTCCCCGCGAGGCTGGCGATGGTGATGATGTAACCCTCGCTTTTTTTGAGCGCAGGCAGCGCCGCCTTGACACTGTAAAAAACGCCGGTCAGGTTGATGTCGATGACGTCTTGCCACTGTTCGGGCGTCATCTCGTCGACGGGCGCGAAGTTGCCGACGCCCGCGTTGGCAATCAAGACGTCCAAACCGCCAAACTCGCTCACAGCTTGTTCGACCGCTGAACGCTGCTCGTCTAAGTTACGCGCGTCGCAGACCACGCCCGAGGCCTTGCCCGAGCCCGCCTGCGAGAGTTTGTCCGCCGCCGCTTTCACCTCGTCTTCGTGCCGCGACGTGACGACCACGTTCATGCTCTCTTTGACCATCGCCTCGGCGACGGAGTAGCCGATGCCTTTGCTGCCACCCGTAACAAGCGCTGTTTTGCCGTTTAAGTCGTTCATGTTTTGACGCTAACACGCTAGTGTGCCCGTTTTTGAAGTGAGACGAACAAAGCGACAAGCGTTCCGGTACCGCTACTCGATTCGAGGACGCCAAAGTCACCCAGACTCCGCTTATCCTGGGCACATGAACGAAGACGTTTACGAGCAGGTCAAAAAGCAGTTCGGCAAAACCGCCCAGGCTTACGTGACGAGTAATATCCACGCCAAGGGCAACGACTTAAACGTGATGCTCGAGCTGTCCAGCAACGTTTCAAACAAACGCGTCCTCGACATCGCCACCGGCGGCGGGCACACGGCGCTCGCCTTTGCCGGGGCGGGCGCGAGGGTGACAGCCACCGACCTCACGCCGCAGATGTTGCGCGCCGCCCGAACGCACCTCGAGCAGCGAGGCGTCAGCAACGTAACTTTTCAAGAAGCCAACGCCGAACGGTTGCCCTTTGAACCCCAAACCTTCGAAATAGTCACCTGCCGAATAGCCGCCCACCACTTTGCGAAGCCGCGAAGGTTTGTGCAAGAGGCGGCTCGAGTCCTCGTGCCGAACGGGCTGTTCCTCCTCGTCGACAACGTCGCGCCGGAAGACGTGGGCTTGGCCGCGGCGATGAACCGCGTCGAAAAAACCCGCGACCCCAGCCACGTCCGAGCACACAGCGTCAAAACGTGGGTGGTGTGGCTGAGCGAGGCGGGGCTCGAGCCCTATCACCTCAGCCGCTTTCGGAGAACGAAAAACTTTTCAGACTGGACAAGCTACGCGCAGACGCCGGACGAGGTTGTGGAAAAGCTCGAGGCCTACGTGTTAGCTCTACCCGAACTTTTCAAGCGCTACTTCGAGGTCGTCGAGCGTGGGGGGCGGCTCGAGGCGCTCAGCCACGAGGTCGTGGTGCTGGCGGCGAAAAAACTGCGCACGTCCTAACTTTATGGCGAGAGGCGCACGTCGCTCAGGCGCATCAGGGTACGAAAGGTGTGAAAGAGGCTCGCTCCGTCGGCGGGGGTGTAGCCGACGCTCCGTTCACCGACGCGCTCGACCCCCGGCAGCAAACAGGCGTCGGCCCGCGAGGGGTGGTCGAACTCGAGTTCTACGCTCAAACCGGCGGGCAGCGTCCAGGGTCTTGCCTGGGCGAAATTCTTTAGAGCGGTTGCGGCCCCGTCGCGAATCATGGCTTGGGCACGGGTGGGGTGGAAGTGCAGGGCGCTGGTGCTCGAGTAGCCCGTCTTGACCACGACCCCGACGGGTGTGTACCCCGAAGCCTCGTGTAAAAAGTCCTGCGTTTGGGCGACGGCTTTGTCGTCACCCGTGACTAAAACGACCCGCGCGCCGAAGTGTCCGCCGACGGCCGCGTTGATACCGTACTCGCCGGTCGAACGTCCGTTAAACCGAACGTCGAGCAGGTAAGAGGTCCAGGTGTGGGCGAGGGGCGCGGCCGGGGTGCCGGCCCTGGCGTGGTAGCCCACGAAAAAGACCGCGCCGTCGCCCGTTTCCTCAATGCCCTGCATCATGCCGAACGCCTTGTCGCTGCCGGTGATAAAGCGAACTTTGGGGTGCAACTCTTCGGGCACGAGGTTGCGCATCCCGTCGTGCGCGTCGTTGACGACGACGTCGTCGGCCCCAGCTGCAAAAGCGCCCTCGGCGGCGGCGTTGACCTCGTGGGTGAGGCGCAGCCGGGCGCGTTCGTATTCACCCGCCGCCCTGGGACCGCTGCCGTACTCGGGCGGCAGCACCTGAACCCAACTGGTGACGCCGCAAACACCTTCCATGTCGGCCGAAACAAGCACTTTCACTCGGTGACCTCCCTCAAGAACACAGGTCCGCCACCGGCACCACCTGCACCGCCACCGCCCACCAGCGGCCGCCCCGCTTGGCGTAGACGCGCATGAAGCGCTGCCGAACCCTCTCGTCACCCGCTTCAACCTCGACGTGGCCGGTCGTGACGGCCGTGTTGCCGAACACGCGCAGCGAGAAGTCGCTGAAGGTTTGTTTTACCTGCACGTCCGGCGGTGCAGCCGCGGCGATGAGCTGTTCACGCGTCAGCGTTCTGCCGTCTGGAAAAACACCCAGCCAGTCTTCGGCCAGCACGACGCGCAGGCGGTCGCGTCGGTGTTGCCGGTAAGCCTCGTTCCAGGCGCGGTCGAGGTCGGTGACAAGCGTTTCGTCGTCCACGTGTTCAGTTTACTTCAGGCTGAACGGGCTAGCGCGTAACTTTGGAAAAGCGGAAAGTGAGAAAGCCCTGACAAACAGACCGCCCCCACCTGTTAGGCTTGACATCCTATGCGCCAGCTTACCCTCGTGCGTCACGGCGTCACCGACTGGAACACCTCGGGCCGGTTTCAAGGCCACAGCGACGTGCCTTTGTCGGCGGCGGGGCGCGAACAGGCTGCAGCCCTGGCAAAGCACTTGCAAAGCGCCGCGCCGGGGGTCGATTTCGTCTACGCTTCACCTTTGAGGCGCGCCCTCGAGACCGCCGAAATCGTGTTTCCGGGCCGTGACATCGTCTTGGACGAGCGCCTCAAAGAGCTTCACTTCGGGGCGTTCGAAGGGGCGACGCAGAGCGAAAACGAGACTCACCCCGACTGGGCGGCGTGGTTCGCCGACCCGTTTTCTCGGCAGGCTCCCGGCGGCGAGTCCTACGAAGAGTTGATGGCGCGTGCCTCACAGTGGCTGCACACCTTGCCCAAAGACGCCGACAGCTTTGCTTTCGCCCACGCTGGCACGATTCGAATGCTCATCAGCTTCGTCCTCGGGCTGACGCGCCCCACCTGGCGCAAGCGCATTTACCTGGCCCATACTGGCATGACCCGCATCCTGTTTCAGGACGATGAGGCCATTGTCGAGCGGGTGAACGACACGCGCCACCTGTCACCCGACGGTCTGGACCCGTTCGCGGACTGAGAACAAACGGGGAACGGCCCCTGCGTCGTTTAAGCGCCGCTCAGACAAGTTGAAACAGCCCCGCCATTCCCTGCCCGCCGCCCACGCACATCGACACCACGCCGTACTCCGCGCCGCGCCGGTTCATTTCCGCAAACAGGTCGGCGGCGATGCGCGCGCCGGTCGCGCCGAGCGGGTGCCCGAGGGCGATGGCGCCGCCGTTGACGTTCAGCTTTTCGTCGGGGATACCGAGTTCGCCTTGCGAGTAGTACGCCTGGCTCGCAAACGCCTCGTTGACTTCGAACAGGTCGATGTCGCCTACCGTCATGCCCGTTTTGCCGAGCAGTTTGCGAATCGCCGGCACCGGCCCGATGCCCATAACGTCCGGCGGCACGCCGACCACGGCGGCTTGGATAAACTTAGCGAGGGGTTTCAGACCGAGCGCGTCGGCGTCTTCTCTGGACATGATGACGGTCATCGCCGCGCCGTCGTTCATGGGCGAGGCGTTGCCCGCGGTCACGGTCGCCGCTTCGTCGTCGGCGAAAACGGTTTTGAGTTCGGCGAGTTTTTCCAAAGTTGTACCGGCTCGAGGCCCCTCATCTTGACTCACGGTGACGTTCTGCCAGTTTCCGTCCTCGTCTTTGACCCTCGTCTCGACCGGAACCACGTGCGCGTCGAACTTGCCCGCCGCCCAGGCAGCCAGGGCTTTTTCATGAGACTTCACAGCAAAGGCGTCTTGCTGCTCGCGGGTGATGCCGTAGCGCCGCGCCACCGCCTCGGCGGTTTGACCCATCGCGTGGTAGGCCTCGGGGTGCTTTTTGAGAAGCGCGCGGTTGACGGACATGGTGTGCCCACCCATCGGCACCCGGCTCGTCGAGTCGCTGCCACCCGCGAAAACGACCTCGTTCATGCCCAGAATGACCGAGTGTGCCCCCTGCGCGATAGTCTGCAAACCCGAGGCGCAAAAGCGGTTGATGGTCGCCCCGGCGACGGTCACCGGCAGTTCGGCAATCTGCGCGGCGATGCGCGCCATGTTGTAGCCCGCTTCGCCCTCGGGGTGGGCGTTGCCCAAAAGCACGTCGTCGACGCGCTCGGCGCTCAAACCCGTCGTGCGGCACAGGGCTTGTTTGATGACCAGGGCGGCCAAGTCGTCGGGCCGGGTGTCGCGCAGGTTGCCCTTTTTCGCGCGGCCCACGGGCGTGCGGATGGCGGTGACGATGACGGCTTCTCTCATGGTGCTCCTTTACGAGTCGGAACTGGATTCTTGGACTGAGTATAAAGGACGCACCCGGAAGTGGAGGTTATCCTAAATTTCCGAAGCTGAGTCGTGCCGTTACGCGACAGTAAACGTCAAGAAAGGTCAAGCATTTCTTCTACAGTTAAATCAATGTCTCCGGCAATTTTACGGAGAAGGGTCGGAGAGATGTCTCGCCCTTTGTGGAAGGGCACCGTTGTCTCCCTGCCGTCTGGATGGCGAAACTGTTTATGAGAACCTTTTTGACGCAGAACTTCAAACCCAAGCTTCGACAGGACACGCTCGACTTCACGCGCTTTGAGAATGGGTGTTTTAGCCACTGTTCAACATATCTTTTTTAGACTTTGAACTCGTCTGGATGAACACTGCGTTCGTTTTTCCGAAACTCGAGCTAACCTGCTTGCACTAGAATTTGTTGCGTACCGACGAACTCACCTTCTAATACGGGGGGACCGTCTTCCAAAAGCATCTCGAGAACCTCACGAAGATTTTGGTGAAGCTCGTCCAGCGTCTCGCCTTGCGAATGAGCGCCGGGAAAACCGGGAATGTGACCCACAAAAAACCCTGTGTCTGCGTCACGCTCGACAACTGCGGTATACGTCTTCATATCAAACGAGTATAAAGGATGCTTGGGGCAGTACGAGTGTCTTTGCTTTGCGGAAGACCAACCAGGGAGGCTAAACAAGTGGCGTGGCCGCAGGGCTCGCCACCTCATCAAGCGTCTCACGGAAGAGAGAATTTAGAACCTCCATTTTCGGTTTTTGAACGTAAGCATCAAACTTCCTGTCTGATAAACGCTCGAGTTCCGAGTCGATGTAGCCGCTGATAGAGGGTACGCGCGGGCCTGTATCCAACTCGGTGCCGAGCCTTTTTTGTTCGATGAGGACTGTTATGTCATCGACGAGTTGCTTGTCCTGCAAGATTGTACCCACCAGTTTTTCGAACTCGGTGGGTACGACGCCCAAACCACGCTCGAGCCAGTTCACAGCGAGGATGGGGCGCAAGACGTAGAAATACTTCTTAGTTTTTACGGTCTCGCCCCTGAGAGAGTCCCGGTAATTGTTTTTAGCCATGCTGAGGTAGTGATACATACACGCTGTGGCTGAATAGTGGGTCTTTGCCAATTCACGCAGTTTGGACGCTGTCGAGTACGCTTCAAGATAAACGATAGGCGAACCCAACCACTCGAGCAGAACAGGGCTGGACTTATAAAACAGTTGCAGCGCTTTTCGAAAGTCCCAGCCGCTTACGTCCAACTCGTCACTGATAGGCCGTTCGATAACGTCCCGTTTGCGCTCGAGGTCGATAGACAGGTACCAGTCTCGAGGCCGCAGGTAAATAAAACGCACGTCGTGGTCGCTGTCCTCCGAGGGGAAGCCCCAGGCGCGGCTGCCCGACTCACAGGCGTAGAGAACGGTTACATCCTCTTGCGTCTCTATTTCTGAAAGCACTGTCTTAATTTTTTTAACCATAAAGGACTAAACTCTAACATACAGGTAAAACTTTTTTGCTAAAGTCAGACTATGGCAAACAAAGTCGGACCCAAAGGACAACTCGTCATCGAGAAAACCATTCGGGACAGGCTGGGGGTAAAGCCGGGCTGGGTAGCCGTGCAACTGCTGGTCGACGACCACGTCCGGATTCACTTCGTTCCCCCTGAGCATGACGAGTCGCTGGCGGGTGTTTTGGCCGACTACGCGAAGCCCAAACTTGGGTCTGAAGGTTTACACAAGGCGCGTGAGCAAGCTTGGCTCGAGGCCGCCGAGGAACGTTGGGGTGCGCAACCGGGTGAAAAATGACCTTCGTCGACACGAGCGTGGTTGTTCGTTACTTGGTCGGGAGTTCGGACGCACTTTTTGAAGAAGCCGAAACGATTCTCGAGCACACCTCGGAACTCGTGATAACGGACGTAGCGCTTGCAGAGGTTTTTTTCGTGCTGCGCTCGGTTTACAAAGTGCCTCGAGAAAAACTCATTGACGTGCTGGTCACGCTCGTGCAGCGTCGCAATATCCGGATCTTCGGTTTGGCAAAGGAAGTCGTGGTTAAGGGGCTGTTGCTGTGCCGCCCTTCGGGACGCGTGTCGTTACCCGACGCGCTCATCTGGGCGGCAGCGGTTTCCGGCAACGGGGTGGCGACCGTCTACTCGTTCGACGAACGCTTTCCCGCTGAAGGCGTTGAACTGCGCACGACGTTTTAACCAGTCAAACACCATCATAGTGGTGAACGATGCCCCACGCCTTGTCGAGCGTGATGCCTTGCCACTGGTCCAAAGACAAAGGGTGTTCGGTAGGTTCGAGTTCGATAGAGGGTCGTTGGTTGTCCCCTCGGAAGTGGACTCGGGTTTTCAGAAACAGCGTGTCTTCCGAATAAAAGTCAATGCGCGTACAGAGCCAGCCGAAGAAGGGGCCTATGGCTTCAGAATCAAAGTTGTCGAGGTAGGTGAAGTAGTTTTTCCGCTCGAGCGAGACCCAGACTCCAAAACCGAACTTTTCGGGATACCCTTGGACGGGTAGCTCGAGAACTCCTCGAATAAAAAAATGCTTACCGTCCAACTCACAAGTGTCCGAGGTCAGGACAAGACGCTCGGCGCGTTCGGGTTTGGGAACATCGTAATAGTGAAAAGGGGCGTCGGCTCCGATATCTGGCAAACCTTCGTGTGTCTTTCCGCAGACGGAACAAGCGTAGCTCATGAGTTTGTTGAGTGTAGACCTGCTCGCCTCGAGACCGCAGTGTCATTTGACCCGTTTTGGGGTGCATGCGGTCGGCTCGGGGAGCCTGAAGTTCAGTTTTTGAGCCAACGACGCAACCGCCTACCGACCTGAGACCCATATCTGTAGAAAACCCACAGGTATCATCTATGGTTGAACCATAAATGATACCTGTGGGTTTTTGGTCGGGGCGACTGGATTTGAACCGGCGACCTCTTCCACCCCAAGGAAGTGCGCTACCAGGCTGCGCTACGCCCCGCTGTGTTCTTGACCCTGGTGTGCCGCGCGAGTCTCACGCACGAGCACCGGAGTATAGCAAGCTTTACGCGCTCCTGTAAACCCAGCGCAAGGCGTAAAGCCCTGAATACCGTCCCCCGTTCAGCCGTGTGCAGCAGCTTTTACAAGCGACCGGCGCGGCCGTTTTGCGGTGGCGCGGGACTTCTAAACCGCAGGTGTCGCAAACCAGCAGGTAGCGCGAGCGCGGCTGAACGACTTCTTTTGCGGTGTAGCAGCGCTGCACGGAAATGCTGAATTCAAGGCACTTCGCCTGCCAAGCGGGGCCGTGCCCGGCTCCCGGCGTGAGGGCGTGGGCGATTTCGTGGAGCAAAGTTTCGCGCACCGCCGCCGAATCGTTGAGGCGGGTCAAGGCTAGAGACAAGCTTATCGTCCGCGTCGTGTAATGGCACGCACCGAACCGCCGTTTGGCGCGGTCGAACTTGAACGTCCAGTCGCCGAGGCCGTGACGGGCCATGAGGGTTTCGGCGAGGTCTCGAGCTTTTTCCGGGTCCACGGGGTTCAGCTTGACATCTTCCGGCGTAATATCTCCCCTTCTCAAGCTACACTGGAAAGCGTGACCGACTCCGAAGAACGTTTCGACCTGTTGGACGAGGCAGGCGAACCCACGGGCGAGACCAAGGCTCGAGCCCAAGTTCACCGCGACGGCGACTGGCACCGGACGTTTCACCTGTGGCTTGTCAAAGACGGGCGCTACGTGCTGCTGCAGCGGCGCAGTGTTCGCAAGGACGTGGCGGGCGGCAAGGTCGACGTGACGGTGGGCGGCCATTTTCGGGCTGGGGAGGGTCTGGCGCAGGTGGTCCGCGAGGCCGAAGAGGAGCTAGGGCTAAGGGTTACGCCTGCCGACCTGCACTACCTGGGAACGCACCAAAATGAACTGGTTCAAGGGGAGATTCGTGACCGCGAAATCGTGGAGAACTACGTGATGCGCTGTGACCAACCGCTCGAGCACTACTACCTGGACTGCGCCGAGGTCGATGTCCTTTACGAAGCCTCACTGGACGGCGCGATAAACCTCTACCGCGACGGCGGCTTTCTGGCGGTGGCAGGTTTCGACTGTCAGGGCCGCCCCAACAACGCGCTCCTCGTCGAGGACGATTTGATTGAGGCGGCGCGTGAGACGACGGCCCAGGTGCTCCTCAACATCAAAGCTTGGTTGGAGCAATGAGGAAAACATGAACTTACTCGTTTTGGGCGGCACGCAGTTTGTCGGGCGACACATCGTCGCCGAGGCTTGCCGCCGCGACCACACGGTTACGCTGTTCAACCGCGGTACGCACCAGGAGGTTTTTCCGGATTTGGAGCAGCTTACCGGCGACCGCAACGAGGACTTGTCAGCTTTGGCCGGGCGCAGTTGGGACGCGGCCGTCGACACCTGCGGCTACTTTCCGCGGCAGCTCGAGCTTTCGACCGAAGCGCTCAAAAACAACGTAGGGCACTACACCTTCATCTCAACCATTTCCGTTTACGCCGACCTGTCCGCGCCGGATACGGACGAGGACGCGCCGCTCGCCACCGTCGAAGACCCGGCGACCGAAGAGGTGAACGGCGAGACCTACGGTGGGCTCAAGGTGCTCTGCGAGCAGGTCGTGCGCGAGGCTTTTCCGGGGCGAAACCTCATCATCCGGCCCGGCATCGTCGCGGGGCCTTACGACCCGACGGGTCGCTTTACCTGTTGGCCGGAGCGCGTCGCCAAGGGCGGAAACATGCTCGCTCCCGGACGGGCAAACGCACCGCTTCAGTTTATCGACGCCCGCGACTTGGCCGTTTTTACCCTGGACGGGCTCGAGGCGCACGAGACTGGCACTTACAACGTGGTCGCCCCAGCAGGCAGCTTTACCTTCGGCGAACTGCTCGAGACGAGTCGGCAAGTCAGCGGCAGCGACACGCTTCTGACCTGGGTAGACGATGATTTTTTGAAAGCGCAAGGCTTCGAGAGCGGTACGTCGGAGTTGCCGTTCTGGTTGCCGCCGGAGGATGACGCCTGGCAGCGCGTCAGCAGTGAGAAGGCCGTCGCAGCCGGGCTTACAATCCGCCCCCTCGCTGAAACCGTCCGCGACACGCTTCATTGGAGCGAAGCGCGCCCCAAAGACACGAGCCGCAAAGCCGGTCTGACACCCGAACGAGAAGCGGAGCTGTTGAAAACCTGGCACGACGCCGCTTAACTTCCCGCCGCTCAACTTAAGGCGTCCTGAGGTAACGCTCGATGTCCGCTTCGTGCGCCGCTAGGTCCAGGTTGGGGCGAAACACGGGCTCACCCGCGTCGCTACCGTGCAGAAAGTAGAGGTAGTCCTGCCCGTCGGCGTCTTGGCGGACGGGCTCGAGCACGGCCCGAAGCGCGTCCTCGCCAGGGTTGTCGATGGGCGTTGCGGGCAGTCCGGGCCGGGTGTAGGTGTTCCAGGGCGTGTCCTGTTTGAGGTCGCCGGCGACGGCGTCGAGTTGCGGCAGGTCTTTACCGAGCCCGTAGGCTACCGTCGGGTCGGATTGAAGGAGCATGTCCCGCTCGAGCCGGTTCAAGAAAACGCCTGCGATGATGGGCATTTCGGAGGCGTCGGCCGCTTCGGCCTGAACCATGCTGGCGAGCGTGACCCAGTCGGAAACGGCGAGGTTTTGAGCCGTGAGGGCGTCGGCGTACTGGTCTCGTTCGGCCTCGAAACGGGCCAGCATCGTGCGGATGACGGCCTCGGCGTCGCTGCGCACCGGCAGTTCGTAGCCCGCGGGGAACAGGTAGCCTTCCAGGCTCGAGCCCGCGGGAACATAATCGGGCCGCAGCTCGCCCGGCTCGGTGAACAGCGTCAGCAACGCGGTTTCGTCCCCCAAGCCCAACTTCTCCAGACGTGCGGCGATGTCGACGAGCCGAAAACCTTCAGGGATGACGGCGAACACGGTGCGCGGGCGGCCTCCGGCACTGAGCGTGTCGGCAGTTTCGGCCGCGCTCATGGCGGGGTCGAGGGCGTAAAGACCCTCACCGATGGAACGGTCGAGGTCGCGGTAACGCAGGTACAGACCGAACACGCGAGCATCGCGCACCAGGCCGGCGTCGGCCAAGGCCTGAGCGACCCGCTTGCCGCCCCAACCCGGCAGCACCTCGAACTCGGTCGGCGTGCTCGTAGCGGAAACTGGGCCGAGTTGATAACGCACGGTGAAAAAACCAGCTACCAAGAACGCGGCGAGGCCGAAAAGCACCACGCCGACAAAACGTTTTCGACCGGCGGAGCGGGGCCTCGAGACGGGCGCTTGAGAAGACGTATCGGTCACAGCTGGGTTCAGTTTACCCTTTAGCACCCGTCACGGCTTTGGTGCGGTCTTACGAAGGTACGTTTCCAAAATGAGGACGGCGGCGGCCTCGTCGAGCAAGCCTTTTTCCTGCCGCTTTTTTTTGCGCAGGCCGCTCGCCACGAGCTTGCGGCCCGCGAGTTGGGTCGTAAAGCGCTCGTCCTCGAAGACGACCGCCAAACCCGCCGCTTGAAGCGCTGCTGCAAAGTCCCGAACTGCTTGCGTCTGCGCCGAGTCGCCGCCGTCGCTGCGGCGCGGCAAGCCCACGACTACGCGGGTGGCGTTTTCGGCCTCGAGCCGCGCGCGCACCGCCGCCACGTCGTTCGCCAAACCACGCCGCACGATGTAACCGCGCCCGAACGCGAACGTCGAACCCAACTCGCCCCGCGCCACCCCGACGCGCGCTTCGCCCACGTCGAGCGCGATGACGGCCTCAGCCATTACTCAACCAGCCCTCGAGCACCGCCGCCACCCCGTCTTCGTCGTTGCTGCCGGTGACGAAGTCGGCCGCGGCTTTCGCCTCGGGCGCGGCGTTGGCGACGGCCACGCCGTAACCGGCCCAGGCGAGCATCTCCCGGTCGTTGTTCTGGTCGCCGAAGGCCGCCACGTCCGCGGCGGATAGGCCGAACTTTTCGCACAGGTGCTCCAGGGCTTCGCGCTTGTTGACCGAGCGCGCCATCACCTCGAGCAACCTTTCACTTGTCCAGGTGGCGTACAGCGGCAAGCCATGAAGGGCCTTCGCCAGGGTCGGCGCGCTCAAGCTCGGATGACGGAACAGCAGCTTGACGGCGTCCTCGCCCAGAAAATCGCACACGTCGCCGTGCCCGGTGGGAAACGGCAAACCGCGCGCCTCGAGGCCTGCGCGGCGCAGTTCGAACAAGGCGCTGTCCCAGTACCAGCCGGTTCGGGTCTCGAGACCCGCCATAACCTCCGGGTGACAAGTCCGCAAGCGTGCGACGGCCTCGAGGGCGAGGTCACGTTTCAGACTGTGACGGTACTCGAATTCACCCGTCGCAAAGTTCACCACGACCGCCCCATTAAAGGCCAGGACGAGGTCGGCGAGGTCCAAGCTCTCGGCCAATACCCGCACGTGCCGCGGTGGGCGGCCGGTACACAAGACGACACGCACACCCTGCGCCTTGAGCGAGCGCACCGCTAGGGCGCTGCGCTCGCTCACTTCGCCCTGAGAAGTCAGCAAAGTGCCATCTAAGTCGAGGGCGATGAGTTTGGGGGGAGGAGCCATAGAAAGTACCGAGTGGAAAGAGAAAAGCTTTTACTCCCTTACCCGCTCTCCCCTACTCTTTGTAGAAAGGGCGACCATCTTCACTTGACTCCCACACTTGCCAGGATTTCCGGCACCGCGGCCAGCGCTGCCGACAACTTGCCCGCGTCCTTCACGCCCGCCTGGGCCATGTCGGGCCGACCGCCGCCGCCGCCGCCCGCTCGAGTGGCAACTTCCCGGACCAGGTTGCCCGCGTGCGCGCCTCGGGACTGGGCGTCCGCGCTCACTTTGGTCACGAGGAGGTTGCCGCTCGCCACCAGAATGATGTCGGCTTTGGTCTTACTCAGCAGCGTGTCGGCGGCGTTGCGGAGCGCGCCCGCGTCGAGGCCGGAGAGCGTGGTCGTCACATAGGTGAAACCCGCCGCCTCCTTGACCTCGCTCTGCGCGCCTCCGGCGGTTTGGGCGGCGGCAAGTTTGTCGCGCAACGCGCCGACCTCACGCTGAGCCGTTTTCAAATCGTTTTGCAGCTTCTCGACACGCTCCAATAGCTCTTCCGGTTTCGCGCCGAGTTGCCGGGCGGCCGTCGTCGCCGTCGCGCGCAGTTCCTGCAGGTAAGCCAGCGCCGCCATGCCGGTCAGCGCCTCGACGCGCCGCACGCCCGAGGACACCGCCTCTTCCGAGACGACCACGAGGCTGCCGATTTCGCCGGTGCGCGCGACATGGGTGCCGCCGCAGAGTTCGGTCGAGACAGCGGCGCTTTGCGGCGCGCCCATCGTCACCATGCGCACCCGCTCGCCGTACTTTTCGCCGAAGAGCATCATCGCGCCGCTCTCTCTGGCTTCGGCCATCGGCACAACCTTCCAGTTCACCGCGAAGTCCGCCTGAATCCAGCGGTTGACGAGGGTTTCGACGCGCTCGACCTCCTCACTCGTCAGGGCTTGGCCGTGCGAAAAGTCAAAGCGCAAGCGTTCGGGCGCGACGAGCGAACCCGCCTGCGCGACGTGGCTGCCGAGCACGCTCCGCAGCGCGGCGTGGAGTAGGTGCGTGGCCGAGTGGTGTTTCTGCGTCTCGACGCGGCTCGGGTCGACCGTGGCCGTCACGCTCTGCCCCGTGGTGAGCGTCCCGCGCACGATTCTAGCCTGGTGGACGAACAAGCCTTGCGGGCTTTTGCTCGTCGCAACGACCACGGCTGCGCCGCCGTCCCACTCGAGCTTGCCCGCGTCACCGATTTGACCGCCGCCCTCGGCGTAAAAGGGCGTCTTGTCGAGGATGATTTGCACGGTCGCGCCTTCGCTCGCGTTTTCAACCGCTTCGTCGTCCCGAACGAGCGCGACGACTTGGACAAGCGCCTCGCTCGCCGTGTAGCCGAGAAACTCGGTCTCGCCGTAAGTTTTGGCAATCGCGCCGAGGGTGTCCTTACCAGCGCTGAAAATCGCGCCGCCCTCTTTGTCGCCCCTGGAGGCCTGCCGCGCCCGCTCTCGAGCCTCTTCGTACCCTTCCCTATCCACTGTGACGCCGCGCTCCGCCGCCATGTCCTGCGTGAGGTCTAACGGAAAGCCGTGCGTCTGCCATAAGTCGAAGGCGACCTCGCCGCTGAGTTCGTCCCCCGCCAAGTCGTCCAAAATCCGGCCCACCCGGACGATGCCGGACTCTAGCGTCCGCAAAAACTGTTCTTCCTCGGTCTTGACGATGCCCTGCACCCGCTCCTTGGCACCGGAAAGTTCGGGATAGGCCGCGCCCATCGCCTCGGCGACCTGTTCGACCAGTTTGTAAAGGACGGGCTCGCGCAAACCCAGCAGCCAGGCGTGGCGCGCGGCGCGGCGGATGAGCATTTTGACGACGTAGCCCGCGCCGTCGTTGGCGGGCAGAACGCCGTCGGCAATCGTGAAGGTGACCGCTCGAGCGTGCTCGGCAATCACGCGGTGCGAGAGGCTTTTTTGACCCTCATAGGGTTTTCCGGTCAGCTCGACCAACTTGCGAATCGTCGGCTGAAACAGCTCGGTCGCGTAGGCGTCCGGCTTGCCGGTCATCACCGCGGCGAGGCGCTCGAAACCCAAACCGGTGTCGATGTTCTGCTGCGGCAAGGGCACCAGGTGCCCGCCGTCTTGTCTATCGAACTGCGTAAAGACGAGGTTCCAAACCTCGATAAAGCGGTCGCCCGAGCCGGTGTTCGGACCCGTCTCGTCCTCGGAGCCGAACTCCGGGCCGCGGTCGTAGAAGATTTCGGAGCAGGGACCGCAGGGGCCGTTGGGACCTTGGCTGACCGCGTTGGCGGGCCAGAAGTTCTCGTCCTCGCCCCAGCGCGAGATGCGCGCCTCAGGTATACCGACGTGGTCGCGCCACACCGCGTACGCCTCGTCGTCGTCGTTGTACACGGTGACGTAAAGCCGCTCGGGCGCTAAACCCATCCACTCAGGACTCGTCAAAAACTCCCAGGCCCACGCGGCCGCCTCTTTTTTAAAGTAGTCGCCGAACGAGAAGTTGCCCATCATCTCGAAAAACGAGTGGTGCCGCAGGGTGCGCCCCACGTTCTCGATGTCGCCCACGCGCAAACACTTCTGCGCCGTGGTGACGCGCGGCCACAGCCCTTCGAAGCCCGCGAACTTCGGCGTCGCACCCAAAAAGTAAGGCTTGAACTGCACCATCCCGGCACTCGTAAAAAGGAGCGTCGGGTCTTCGCTCTTTAAGGACGCCGACGGGTAGACGAGGTGGTTTTTCTGCTGAAAGAACTTTAAGTAGCGCTGCCTCAGTTCGTTGATTTTTTCCTGTGAGTCTTGCATCTAGTCCTCCTGAAAGCCGAAAGCCAGTTTACCCCGCGCCCGCACCCCAAAACGTTGCAAACAAAAAAGACCGCGCTGGCGAAGCGGGTCTTGGGACGGCGATACTTGTAAAAAGTACCGCTTTTTTAGGCTGCTCGAGGCTGTGACGACGGCGTCATCGTGAGAGTTTAGCGGACCGAGGCGGGCTTTGTAAAGGACATTAAATCCGTCACCGCCGATTACGAACTGCCAAACAGCTCCACAAACCGTCTCGCCGTCAAAATGGGGATGCCCCGTACTTTCACCAAGTCCAACATGTGGCTCTTGTCACCGGAAACAATGTACTGCACACCTCCGGCGACACCCGTTGCCAGGATAGCGTTGTCGTCAGGGTCGGGAGAAACGTCCAACTCCGGTAAGTTCTCAACAACCAACGCTTTGTAGCGCAAAGCGTTGACGAGCTTGCCCATGTCCGCAGGGCGGAAACGACCTCTCAGGTGTTCGTAGCCGCTCACGCGGCGCAGCTCGTCGAGCTGATTCAAGGAGGTGACGAGGTCGTACTTCTTGTGTGTCCACAAATCAAAGGTCTGGGCAGCGTAACCGTCGGTCGAAATAAGAGCGGAAACAAAAATGTTCGTGTCGAGGACGACGCGCACCTAGCGGTTGCGACTTTGTCTGGCCCACTTCACCGCGTCGTTCGCAAGGTTTGCCGCCTCGTCTTCGTTCAAGTCTAGGTTGCGTTCGCGCACCCGCTTCACCATGTCCAGGAACTCCGGCGGAAAGTCGCGTTCACGCCGCTCTTGCAGCGCGTCCAACTCCCGGACGACCTCGGGCAAAACGGCATCGTCGAGTTGGTCGATGCGTTCGTGTATTTCTGCGCGTAAGTCCATGATTGTCAAACCCGCTTCTTTAGGTTGCTCAAGGCTGCAACTAATCGAGGCTGCGTAACACCGTCACCGCAAAAGTGTAGCGGACTCAGGCGGGTTTTGTAAAGGCAGGCGCGGTCAAGCCAGCAATTCCAAATTTAACAAACCCTCTCTCGAACAGCGTTGAGCAGGTTAAAGCTTATCAGCACAGCAGCTAATTCCCCTCTACTTTGCTCAGAAGAGGGCTAAATATCTGGCGGGACGCTTCTAAAAAGTTGCTAAGGGAGCTTAGTTCACCAGAAACTGAAGGGTTATTCTCCGAAACAGCCTCTGTAGCTGCTCGATTGCTCGTCGCCTATCTCTTGAGAGTACCGTTCAGCACGTCATTGAAATCGAATTTGGTTAAATTTGGAACTGCTGCGGTCAAGCGACCGACCTTGTTTGTGGATGCTCGGCTGGCGTGGCAAGCTGATTTACCATGACAAACGACGCCGTTTACGAGGTTTACGGCCTGGACGAACAGCATAGAGAGGTCGTGGAGGGCTTCCTCGAGCGGTTTTGACCCTGCCCCCCTTAACAAGGGGGGTGGCCCTTCGGGCCGGGGGGATTTGCTTCTGTGACTGCCTCTACGACAAGTTGTCAGAAGCAAATCCCCCCAACCCCCCTTGTTAAGGGGGGCTAAGATAGGCTCATGGCCCGCCACTTGCCCTACAACCGCGCGCTGGTCGAGCGGGCGCGCGAACTCCGCAAGAACATGACGCCCGCTGAGAAAAAGCTGTGGGGGTGTTTGCGACACCTGGGCGTGAGCGTTTTACGGCAGCGCCCGATTGACAACTTCATCGTGGACTTTTACATTCCGAGTCTGAAACTGGTCGTTGAAGTAGACGGCGACTCGCACTTCAGCGCCGCGGGCAAGGCTCGAGACGCGGAGCGGACGAGCGTGCTGGAAGGTTACGGCTTACAGGTGATGCGTTTTACCAACCGTGAGGTCTTGGACGGGCTCGAGGACGTTTGCGAAACGCTGAGTTTGCAAGACCCGCTTAACCTGCGTCAAGCGAAACCCGAAGACGACGGTGCGCGCGTTACCCTCGCCGGAGTTGAATGACGCTCAAAGAACGAATTGGGGAGGGCCGGGAAATACTTGACGATTAAATCAGCTCGAGGCCGGAGCTTCAGCTGCACCGTCCAGCAAAACCACAGCGGTGCTGATCATGGAGCTGTTGGGAACGATTAAACTTTCGCCCGCGCTCGAGCGCAGCCGCGTATAGCCCAAGTTGATGCTCTCGATAGACGCGGTTTCGGTGTTTCCGGCGACTTGAAGGCGCACCGTGTCGCCGACCCGGTAAGGAAAGTAGAGCAGCAGCGATACCCCTGCAATCAGGTTGGAGAGCGTGGTCGAGGCCGCCAGCCCGAACACCACCGACGCGACGCTGACCCCGGCCAGCAAAAAGGTACCCAGCGCGCGCAGTTCGGGGATGACGTGAAAGTAGGCGGTCAGCGCGACGACGTAGATGGCCGCCCTCGAGAACTGTACGAAAAACCTGGCGGCGGTGCGGTCGATGAGGCCCTTGCGGTCCCGCCGGATGGCTCCCTCGACGAGCAGCCGAACCCCGCGCGCGGCGAGGTAAGCCAAGACCGAAAAAAGGAGGGCGAAGAGGAGTGCGCGCAAAACCGCGCTCGACTCGAGCCAGGTCACAAGTTGCACGCCGTCAAGTCTACGCCGCCCGCGCCAGAAGACTCAAATCGCTCAAGATGTGCGCGCGTGTAGTTTGTTTAGGTCGGCCCTGCTACAACCACGGAGTTCTTGAAAGGGGCTACACTGAAGGCCACAACGCCTGAGGAGGCAGCCATGAAACGTGTCGGCGTGCGCGAATTCAAAGACAGGGCGACGGCCCTGATTAACGAGGAAAAAGGCTTGGTCATCGAGAGGCGTGGCAAGCCTGTCGGGTTTTATATTCCCCTTGTCAAAAAAGATAAAGCCGAGGCCGAAGAGGCGGCGGCAAAGCTCGAGCACACCCTTGAAGGTATTCTGGAACGCGCCGGCATGACCCGCGCAGAACTCGAGGCTGCCTGGGACGAAGCGGGGTCTGAAGATTCCCCTGAATAACCCCCTGGTGCTCGACGCGAGTACCGCCATCGCTGAGGTGCTGCGCCAACGCGGGCTGGCGCTTTTTCAGGATGAGCGGCTCGAGCTGTACATGAGCGAAGAAGCGTGGTCGGAAACGCGGCATGAACTTGAAAAACGTGTCGCGATTCTAGCCGGGCGGCGTGGCTTTTTAGCGGCTGAGCGGGACGCTTTGCTGAGGGCAACCACCGAGGCTTTGAGCGCTTGTCTCTACGTCGTCCCCACCGAAGCTTACGCGCCCTTCCAAACCGCCGCGCTTCACCGCATTCCACAAGACCCGAACGACTGGCCTAGCGTTGCCCTCGCCTTAGCGATTGACGCGGGCGTTTGGACGGAGGACCGTGACTTCTTCGGTTCCGGTCTCGCGACCTGGCGTACACCTGTCTTGCGCCACGCTATAGAAACCGAAACCGGATAAATAAAACAAGGACAGAGGCTTCACACCTCTATTGAAAAAGCGTTGCAGCACCTCTGCGCTGTGGCAAGCTTTGTAAAGGGTAGGCTGCGGGTATGGACGGCCTACCTACCGATTACATACGCTACGTGCGCGCGATGGTCGGCCACGCCCCCCTTATCATGGTGGGCGCGGGCGTCGCGGTGTTCGACGACGAAGGTCGTTTGTTGCTGCAACGCCGCGCCGACACGGACACTTGGGCTTTGAGCGGCGGCTTTATGGAACTCGGCGAGAGCGTCGAAGACACGGCCCGACGCGAGGTTTTCGAGGAAACGGGTTTGACGCTTCGAGGGCTGAAGCTGTTTTCGGTTTTTTCAGAGCCCGTCAAAACGCTGCGTAACGGCGACCAGGTGCAAATCGTCCACGTCATCTACACCGCCAGAGACGCCCGAGGTGATTTTGAGCCTCAAGCGGAAGAGGTGCTCGAGCTGCGCTATTTCGCCCTGGAAGGCCTGCCCGAAAACATCTTCGAGCCGCACCGTGATTTGCTAAAAGAGTTGCAAGAACGGTTTACGCAGGCTCGCGGCTAAAGCGTAGAATGGGCGCTTATGTCGCTGCGCCGCTCGTTCCAAGACCCGCAAACTCGCCACCTGTTGGCAACCGGCTTTCTCGCTTTCACCCTCATCGGCGCGCTGCAAGCGATGTACGGTCCCGCCTTCCCGGCGCTACGCGCGCGCTACGGGCTCAGCGCCGAGGCGGTGGCGGGCATCGTCAGCTTTCACTTTCTGGGCTCGTTCATCACGATTTCGGGCAGTGGGTTTTTGATTCGAGCGCTCGGTTACCGGCGGATGTTGTCGGCGTTTTCGCTTTTGATGCTCCTCGGCAGCCTCGGGATAGCGCTGAGCGGGAACTGGGGTGTCACGCTCGCCGCGGCCTTTTTGACCGGGCTCGGTTACGGCGCGCTCGACATCAGCACGAATTTGCTGTTCGCTCGAGCCTTCGCTTCGCGCAGCGCGCCCGCGCTGAACGTGCTGAACGCGATGTTCGGCGTCGGGGCGATGCTGGGGCCGCTGTTGGTTTCGCTGTTCTCGCCCTCGGTGCGCTGGCCCTTTTTGGGGGTCGCCACGCTCACCGGGCTCCTCTTCGTCATGTGCCTGCGCTTAAAGGACCCGCCGCCGCCAGCGCCTGGGGCGCGCACGCTCACCCTTCCTTACGCGCGTCTTTTCGGCTTCGCGCTCATCTACTTTTTGTACGTCGCCGCGGAAGTCGGCGTGGCGAGTTGGGAGACGACGCATTTGGCACCCTACTTCGGGGTCGAAGCGGCGGCGGGTTTTACGGCGCTGTTTTGGGGGGCGATAACGCTGGGGAGGTTCGTCGCCGCGCCGCTGAGCGGGCGCGTGCGAGCAGCCGACCTGGTGCTCGGCTCGGCGGTTTTGGCGTTCGTCGGCATTTTGCTCACCTTTCTGATTCCCGTCGCGCCCTACGCTTATGTCCTCGTCGGGCTGGCGCTCGCGCCGGTGTTTCCGACCGGCATCAGTTGGTTACAAGAGGTGTTCCCCGAACGGGCCGAGCAAATCGTGCCCGTGGTCGTCGCGGTGGCGAACCTGGGCCCGGTCGCAGGCTCGTGGCTCATCGGCGCGGTGGTGGCGCGGGGCTCGAGCGACGCCGTCCCGGCTGTGCTGTCAGGACTTGTCTTGTCGCTGCTGGTCGTGGCAGCGACGGTGTGGACGCAAACGCGACACGTCGTTCGGGGCTAGCCGCCGGCGAGCAGGTCTTCGACGGCTCCTCGAGACGGCAAGCTCGGCTGCGCGCCCTTCTTCGTCGTGGCGAGCGCACCCGCGGCGTTGGCAAAGCGCACGGCCTCGGCTAAAGGTTCCCCTGCTGCGAGCCTGACCGCGAGCGCGCCACAAAACGCGTCGCCCGCGGCGGTCGTGTCGACCACTTGCACCTCAAAAGCGCTCGAACGCCCCTCGCTCTCCCCCACCCAGGCCACGCCCCCGCCGCCCAGGGTGACCACCACGTTGCCGACGCCCCGCTCGAGCAGCTTACGGCCCGCAACCTGAGCTGAAGAAACGTCTGTGACCTGCAACCCCGCCAAAAACCCGGCCTCGCCCTCGTTGACGACGAGGTAAGTCACGTTTTTCAGAAGTTCGGCGGGCAACTCCCGAGCCGGAGCCGCATTCAAAACGACCGGGACACCGCGCGCTCGGGCCAGTTCAGCGGCACAGGAAACGGTCCCGAGGGGAATCTCGAGCTGCATCAGCACCACGGCGACGTCTTCGAAGTGTTCGTCTCCAAGGTCGCTCGGCCCCAGCCGCCCGTTGGCCCCGGAACTGACCACTATCATGTTCTCACCCGCAGCGTCGACGGTGATGAAGGCCAAGCCGCTCTGGCCCTCGACCGCGGCTACGAAACCGGTGTCCACCCCTACGGTCTCGAGGGCGCTTTTCAAACCTTGCCCGTAGTCGTCCGTGCCGACGCGTCCGAGCATACGCACGTCGCCGCCCGCTCTGGCGGCGGCGGCAGCCTGGTTCGCGCCCTTGCCGCCGGGGAACGTCGCCACGTCGGAGGCTAAGACCGTGTCGCTGGGCCGGGGTTGCGCCTCGACCCCGACGACCAGGTCCATGTTGAGGCTGCCGACGACGAGAACTCTAGCTTGAGACATCTGCTTATTCTACGCCGCCGCGCACACGCTATACTCGGTCTCGAGTTTGAGCTACAGCTTCCGGGAGGTAACCAGTGGTCAGACGTTCACGCGGGCGGAGTGCAGGGGGAATAGGCGGACGCTTGCTCATCGCCCTCGTCATCGCCGCTTTTTCGGTCTTTTCTTTTTTCAGCACGCGCTCGACCAACCCCGTCACCGGCGAGACGCAGTACGTCGACCTGTCACCCGACCAGGAAATCGCCCTCGGGCTGCAAGCCGTGCCCGAGATGGTGCAGCAGTACGGCGGCGAGTACAACGAGGAGAACGCCGCTTACGTCGAGCAAATAGGCCAAAAAATCGTCTCGAGTTCGGCGGCGGGGCAAACGCCCTACCGGTTCGACTTTCACCTCCTCGCCGACGACCAGACGGTCAACGCCTTCGCGTTGCCGGGCGGACAGATTTTTATCACCGCCGCCCTCTACCAAGCTTTAGAGACCGAAGGCCAACTCGCCGGGGTGTTGGGACACGAGGTCGGCCACGTCGTCGCGCGCCACGGCTCCGAACACTTGGCGAAGCAAAAACTCACCCAGGGCCTTATTAACGCGACCGGCGTCGGGGTGGGCTACAGCGGCGCGGAACTCGCGGCGGCCGTGGGCCAGATGATCAACTTGCGCTACGGCCGCAACGACGAGCTGGAGTCGGACCGTTTGGGCGTGCGCTTTATGAGCGACGCGGGCTACGACCCGCGCTCGATGATTCGCGTGATGGAGATTTTAGAAGCGGCCTCCGGCGGCGCGTCGCGCCAGCCCGAGTTCGCCAGCACCCACCCTAACCCCGGCAACCGAATTCAGCACATCCAAGAGGTCATCGCTCGGGAGTTTCCGAACGGGGTGCCGGCGAATTTGAAAGAGTAGTTCCTTCAAACCCGCCGGCACCCTCACTCCGCCCAGCTACTTTCGCGCCGGGGTGAGGGTTTTTCAGCTCGAGCCCGCAACGAACTCGAGCACCTTTGTTCGTTGGACAGCCCCTCGACGAACAGGCTCGAGTGCTATGCTGAAACCATGAGCGAAGCCGTTCTCAAAAACCCCAAGAAGGAACCCACCTACGGCATTCTCGAGCTTTTTCCTTGTCAGGGTGACTGGACCGAGGCAGAGTATATAGAACTGACGGCGTTCAGCAACCATCTCATCGAACTGTCGGACGGAAGGTTGGAAGTCTTACCTATGCCGAGCGAGCGTCATCAGCGGATGATTACTTATCTACTTTTCAAGCTTTACAGCTTTGTTTTGGAGCACAAACTAGGTATGGTTCTTGTTGCCCCTTTAAAAGTCAAACTTTGGGAAGGCAAAATTCGTGAGCCCGGTATCGTGTTTATGCGTGCGGAAAACGCCGACAGGCGCGGTGAACAGGTCTGGCAAGGTGCCGACCTCGTCGTCGAAGTCGTGAGCCCGGACGACCCCAAGCGCGACACCGTGGACAAGTTTCAGGAGTACGCCCGGGCGGGCATTCCCGAATACTGGCTCGTGGACCCCAGAGACGATTCGGTGACGGTCTACACCCTGCCGGAGAGCGGCGCGGCTTACCGACAACTCGGCAGGCTGACCGACGGCGCGGCGTGTTCGCAACTGCTCGAGGGGTTCTGTGTCGACGTGGCTACGCTGTTTGAAGTCTGAACCGGCCCCCGACACCCGGCAAGCTCGGGGGCGAGTGACGGCCGGGCAAGGGTCGGGCGAGGAAGCAACGGTCGCGGTTGCTCCCTCGTTGAGTTGCAGGGGGCTGTTTCTGCTTCGTTTCAGCCGGTGACCGCTCGAGTCCACCCGAGAGCTGCTAGGATTCGAACATGGCCCTCGCCCTGCTCGCTGATGTTCACGGTAATTCGACGGCGCTCGAGGCTGTTTTTCGCGACATGTGCCGTTTTGAAATCGAAGACATCCTCTGCCTCGGCGACGTCGCTAACTTCGGGCCGGAGCCGCAGGCAACCTTGCGGCGTCTCCAAGGCTTAGAGCCCAAAACTGTCATGGGCAACACCGACGCCTACCTTTTGCAACCGCGCACGCTCCAAGATGTCGCCGCGCCAGACGAAAACACGGACTTTTTTCTCGCAGTCGAAGCTTGGAGCGCTGCACAACTTGACGAAAATGACCTCGACTACGTGCGTACTTTTCAGGAGACGGTGCGGCACCCGTGGGAAGGGTTGAACATCCTCGCCTACCACGGCTCGCCCAAAAGCTACGACGACCCCATTCGCGCCACCACACCTGACGAGGTGTTAGACACCTATTTCGAGGGGGAAAGCGCCGACCTGTATATCGGGGCGCACACGCACCAGCAATTTGTACGGCCCTACCACAGCGCGCGAATGATGAACCCCGGCAGCGTCGGTAATTCTTTCGTCATCACAGCGGCCGGTCTGGCTTTCAACTACCCGGTTGCCGAATACGCCTTGCTGGAAGTTGTGAACGGCGAGCCCAACCTTACCTTGCGGCGCGTCCGTTATGACGCTGAAGCCTATACCGAAAGCGTGCAGAAAAGCGGAATGCCCTACCAGGAGCGAATGCTCAAGGACTTCAAACCTCGGCCCTAAGCGCGTCCAAAAACTGCTGCGCGGTGCGGCCCGAGTAGCCGTTGCCCCACTCGGCAAAGCGAAGCGCGCGCTCTTCCAAGTCTGCAGCCGTCACGCCCCCTTGCTCGGCGAGGCCGCGCACGATGTCCAAGTACCGCTGCTGCGTCGCGTCGGGAAAGGTGATCGTGAGGCCGAAACGGTCGGCCAGCGCCAGGCGCTCGTTTTGGGTGTCCCAGGCGTGAACGTCGTCGTCGAGCGGGTCGGGCCGGTCTTTGAAACCCTCGCGGACGAGGTGGCGGCGGTTGCTCGTCGCCACCAGGAGGACGTTGTGGGGGCGTTCGGTCAGCGAGCCCTCGAGCAGCGTCTTCAAGGGCTGGTAGCCCGTGTCGCCCGCCTCGAAGCTGAGGTCGTCGACGAAGACGAGGTAGTGGTGCGGCCGGAAGCGAAGCTGCTCGACGAGTTCGGGTAAAATGTTCACGTCAGCCGGACCAAGCTCGACCAGCCGCAAGCCCGCCGCCACGTAGTGTTTGAGCAGCCCGCGCACCGCCGTCGACTTGCCGCTGCCGCGCGGGCCGTAAAGGAGCGTGTGCTGCGCGGGTTTGCCGCTCAAAAAGGCCAAGGTGTTCGCGTGCAGGCGGGTCACTTGGCGCTCGAGCCCCACCAGTCTGTCCATGTGGGTCGTGACGGGATGCGCGATGCCGACCAGGCCCGCCGGGGTCCAGCGGAACGCCTCAAAGCGCGCCAGCGGTCCCGCGCCGTGCCGACGGTAGGTGTCGACGAGCCGCTCGAGCAGCCAGGCCGCGTCGGCCGCGCCGAGCGAAAGCAGCTCGGCCACCTGTTCGTGCGCGCTCGGCGGCGCGAGCGCCTTGAGCGGCGGCAGCGGGCGGCCCACCGCCCGGCTCGCCTCCGCCTGCCAGTCCCGACTCGTCAGGGTGAGCAGGGTGTCTAAGTCTTGTTGCACCGCCGCCCTGAGGCCGCTCGGCACCTCTAAGTGTTGTACTTCTAAGTGTTGCAGCGCCCGGCTCAAGGGGGACTCGGTCCACAGCAAATCTTCGGCCAGCGCGGTTTTCAGGTCGGGCGCGCCGCGCTCGCTCAGGGCGCGCACCAGGAGCGCGTAAGCCGCCAACACGGGCTCGCGCTCTTTTTGTGTCAGGGCCTCACGCAAGCTTTCCAGCGCTTGGCCCCAGGCGGAGGCCCCCAGGTCGGCCAAGACGAACAGGTGGGTCACGCTCGCTCCTCCGGGCGGGCTGTGGTTTGTGCTGAGGCCTGCAGGAAGGCCGGCTCGAGGGCGTCCAGGGCGGCCAGCGTGTCCCGCTCGCCCGCTTCGACGGCTTGCGGCGACTTGTGCAGGTCGAACCAACCGAGCGGCGGGTTGACGCGCACCAGCAGAGCGCCGGGGGGCGCGGCGACCTCTTGCGCGTAAGACGCCTGCAGGTGCGCGACACCGCGCACCAAGCTCGAGCCCGCCCCGCGGCCACGCACCTTTAGGAGCCGCCGTCGCCACCTTTGCCCCCAAGAAGAAGCGTGCCAGCCTTGCACCGTCCTGACAAAAACGCTCCGCCGCGCGTCGATGCCCGCGTGAACGCCGACGACCCGGTCGAGGTCGAACCCAACGAGGGCGGCAAAGGGCACGGTCGCGACGAGGCCGCCGTCGACCAGCCACTCGCCACCCATCTCGACCGGCGCGAACAAACCCGGCAGCGCGCAGCTCGCCACGAGCGCGCGGGCCACCGGACCGCTGCGCAACACCACGAGTTCGCCGCTGTCCAGACTCGTGCAGGCCACCGCCAAGGGCAGCGCCAAGTCCTCGAAAGTCACACCGTAAAAGTATTTGCGTTCCAAGAAGTTCTCGAACCTGCGCCCGTGAACCAGGCTGGCGCGGTGCAGCCCGAAGTCCCACCCCTGCGCCCACACCTCGCTCAAGTTCTGGTTTCGCAGTCGGTGCTCCAGCTCGGCGGCGGGCAGCCCGAGCGCGTAGAGCGCCGCGATGATAGCGCCCGAACTCGTGCCTGCGACCGCCGACGGCGCGAGCCCGCGCGCCTCCAGGGCCTTGAGCGCCCCCACGTGCGCCAGCGCCCGCGCCGCGCCGCCGCCCAAAGCTACCCCCACCGCCAGGTCTCTCATCGCTTACAGTTTACCCCGCGCTGAAGGCGAAGGGAAACGAACGCACCGTCAAAAAAGTCGGCCGAAGACGAACTTCGGCCGAGCGGTCGGTAGTGTCGTTTGGGCCCGGCAAGCAGCAACGATGCTGGCCCTGGGCGGCTTTAGGTTTGCCGGTCCCCCAGGCCGCGCTCCCAACCTTGCCGAACGGCGTCGCGGACGTCGTCCCAAGCTTCCGAGTGATTGCGCTCCCAGTCACGTTGCGCGTCGGCCTCGGCCTCGTCCCAACTGCGGCTCCGGTGCATGGGCGCGCTCGGCAAGCCGGCCCCGTAGAGGTAAGCGGGTTCGAAGTAGCTGTAGTCGCGGCCGGACGACGCGAACGCCGTTTCGTAGTGGCTGCGGAAAACCTCGTCCGGGGACAGGCTCGAGCCCTCCTCGACTTCGCGACTGCCTACTTCGGAAGGGCTCGAGGCCCCCGTGACCGAGGCGCGGGCCGCCGAACCTGCAGCGACCGGCGGCACCACGGGGGGCGGCACCACGGGGACGCGTTCGGTGCGCTTGGCAGGCTGCGGCCGTGACACGACTTGCTGTTTGAGGGTTTCCCGGTCCGGCAACAGCGCGCCGACGGCGGCCCCGCTCGCCAGGGCGACGGCGCTTATCAGCAACGTTTGGGTGGCGGGCTTGCCGTAGTCGCTGGAGGTGAGCCAGTCCGGTTTGTGTTCGGGCTCGTGGACGACCTCGCCCGCAGCGTTGACAAGGCGGCCCGTGCCCTCGGGTGAGGTCGGCGGCAGCACCGGCGCGGCGCGCCGGTCGCGGCTGCCCTGCTTGGCCGCGCTGACGAGCAGCCAGCCGACGCCGAAAGCGGCACCCAGCACACTCAGCGGCAGGGGGCGAGCGCGGAGCCGGGCGCTGAACGATTCACCCGCCGCTTCGGTGCGTTCGGTTATACCGCGCAAGGCGTCTTGGGTCGCGCCGAGGGCGGTTTCTTTCAGGTCCTCCAAGCCCGTCTCGGCCCGGTCACGCAAGCCTTCCGGGCTGACCCGGAAACTCAGTTCGTCCAGGTCCTCGGCGAGTTTGCGACGCGTCTCTTCGATGTCGCGCTGGATCTCTTCGGGTGTGCGGTCGTCACTCACGGCAGTTTCTCTTTCACCATCGAGGCGTCTTTTTTGATGGTTTCCGCCGTCCTGGGCACACCCCTCAGGTTGCCCAGGTCCTTGATGCCGCGGCGCAGCAAAATAGCGCCGACCAGGGCGAGCACCGCGCCGATGAGCAGGGCGGACAGCCACGGCGCGACCACGGTCGCCAAACCCAACACGGCCGCCGCAATCAGCACCAACAGGCCGGTGTAGGCGACAAACCCGCCCAAAACGATAGCGACGATGTCACCGACCGCTTGGGACAGGGTCTGCTGAACTTCGGCCTTGGCGAGGGCGATTTCTTCGCGGACCAGCGTGCCGAACTCGCTCGTCACGTCGCCGACGATGTCGCCTAAGGAACGTTTGTCATCGGTCATTATGAAACCTCCCGGGGAACTGTAGCCTGCCCGCTTACACCCTGCCCGCTTACATCTTGGTCAACCAGCCTGCGGTCGACACTTCTGTCAGCGCCAACCTCGCCGGCTGCGACCTCGTTTTTAAAAAACCACACGCCCGCCGCGCCCAAGGCGAACAAGCCGCCGTACAGCAGCAGCGGCTGCCGCTCGGCGGCCCGCTCCAGGTCGCGGAGCATGGCCGCGCCGTCGCGCTCGCGCAGGTAAGCCGTCACGTCGGCGACCGCGTCGGCCGCGTTGTCGGCGTAGCGGGCGATGTTGCCCAATTTTTGCTGGCGCAGCTCCTCGCCGCTCCGGCGCAGCGTTTGGGCGAGGTCGTCTATTTGTCCGGCAACGTCGCCGCGGTGGCGCTCGAACATGCCGAGCGCCTGGTCCTGCAGCGTCGCGCCGACGTCTTTGAGCTGCGTTTTCGCCTCGCCGAACACCTCTTGCGCCACCTGCCGCGCGTCCGCCGCGACTTCTCCGGCGGCCCCCTGCGCCGACACCTTGCTGTCGCCTTCGGCGTTCACGTCGCTGAAAGGCGGTGATGGGTCTCGAGTTTGGTCCACGGTCTCCCCTTCCATTTTCGTTTGTAAGCTGAATTCAAGTGTAACCTGTTACACGTGCCCAATCGTCAATGTAGGACGGAACAAGCGCCTGTTCTGCGTACTGGCCCACGTTTTGGCGGGTTTTGTGCGGACGGAACAGTGGTCGTTCCCAGAGGCTCGTCACCCCTCCGCACCGCCGTCGCGGCGCAGCGCGGCGTACAGCCCGACAGCGCCCAAAACGACCAGGGCCGCGACGGCCGCTTTACCGAGCAAGGGGTCGGCGACCGGCGGGGGCAGCGCAACCGTGCCGGTCGCGTCGGCGCGGGCCGGTCGCCCCACGTAGCGGCCGTACGGCGGGGGCGCGAAGCGAGCGGCAAAACGCTGTAGCCGCGCCGCCAACCCCGGTCCGGCCAACGACCGCCCGTGACCGGCCGCGACGCGCGCGGGGGCCAAGGCCGCCAACCGTTCGACCGAGCGCCGCGCCGCAGCCCAGTCGGGCGTGAACGGGGTGGGCGGACGGCCCAGTTCGCGCTCGTGCGTGACTTGCGACGTCCAGGCGTCCAGGTTCGTGGTGGCGAACGCGTCACCCGCCAGCAGCGTGCGGTCTCGTTCGCGCCACAGCGAGACGTGGCCGGGCGTGTGGCCGGGCGTGTGCAGCCAGCGCCAACCCGGCAACGCGGGCACACCGCCTTCTTCAACGCCGTCTTCGGGCAGGGCGCGCACCCGGTGGCCGAAATCGTAGCCGTGGTGCGGAAACACTCGCGACAGCTGCGCAATCGCGCCGCCCACCGTCGGGTCTTGCGGCGGGTAGTCCGAGCGCCCGGTCAGGTAAGGCAGCTCGAGCCGGTGCGCGTAGACCGGCACGCCCCACCGGTGCGCCAGCGCCAGCGCCGAGCCCGCGTGGTCGAAGTGACCGTGGGTGAGCACAATCGCCGCCGGCCGGGACGCCGCGCCGTAGCGCGCGGCCGCGGCCCGGCGCACGCGCCAGGCAAAACCGGGCAACCCCGTGTCCACCAGCACCCAGCCGCCGGGCGCGTCCACCAGATAAGCGTTCACAAAGACGGTGGGCACCCGCACCACGCCTGCGGCCACCTCGCCGCCCCCGACTCCGTCCTCTTCAAAAGCCCGCCGACCTGCCGAACGCGTTGTCGAGACCATTGGTTCAACCCCCTCGCCACCAGTTTAGCCCGACCTCGCCCGTCGCACTTTGAGGTGGTCGTAGGAAAAGAAACTCGCTCCAACTTGCCAAACCCAGTTTGCCAGAGGCTCGAGCGACACCTTCGAGTGCGTAACCCGCAGCGACGCTGACCTGCTCTTGGCGGACGACATCACCCTGGAGGCCAACTCAAGCAAGCGGGTCCAGGCCGGGGGCGGCGCGCTCGCCAAACTCGTCACGCAGGAGCGCTACTGGCTGGGCGGCTCATCGGGCGACTCGAGCCTGTTCAGCTTTCCGGGCGACATCACCTTTACGAACGGCGTGGTGAAGGCGAACTTTTAAGGCAAACCGGGACGCAGCAATTCCAAATTTAACAAACCCTCTCTCAAACAGCGTTGAGCAGGTTAAAGCTTATCAGCACAGCAGCTAATTCCCCTCTACTTTGCTCAGAAGAGGGCTAAATATCTGGCGGGACGCTTCTAAAAAGTTGCTAAGGGAGCTTAGTTCACCAGAAACTGAAGGGTTATTCTCCGAAACAGCCTCTGTAGCTGCTCGATTGCTCGTCGCCTATCTCTTGAGAGTACCGTTCAGCACGTCATTGAAATCGAATTTGGTTAAATTTGGAACTGCTGACCGGGACGCGGTGACCTTGACAGTCGTACTGTTCGCCCGCTAAACTCATGAGCGGTGTTGGCCCATCGTCTAATGGCAGGACAACTGTTTTTGGCACAGTCGGTCGGGGTTCGAGTCCCTGTGGGCCAGCCAAGTTGAAGAGCGTGCCAAACGCTTCAGTGAAGGGAAAAGAGGTTCACGCTCGAGCCTCTTTTTCTTGTACCGGTGTGCCGACAGTGTGCAGGCGTGCAGGATGAGTGTACGGCGTGCCCGGCCTGAGCACACACTTTTTCGAGAAAAACGTTACCGAGTTACAGGTGTTTCGTGAGGCGAGTTTGCGGCTAAAAACCTCAAAGTTTCACGCTGTCACGTTTTCGGCAGTGCTAAGCTGAGGCTTTAGGGAGTCGGCTTGGACATCAACCAGACGTTTCAAGAAGTTGCGGCCAAGTTCGCCGGTTGGCTCGAGACGGCTATTTTGCTGTTGCCCAACTTGGCCGGGGCGCTCATCGTCCTGTTCATTTTCTGGTTGATTGCCAGGGTGGCGCGCAGTTTGGTCCGCAACTTGCTGAGCCGCGTCTCGAGCAACCGGCAAATCGTCGGGTTGCTCGCCACGCTTTCTTACGTCGGCGTGATCGGGGTGGGCACGTTCATAGCGCTGGGCATCCTGAACTTGGACAAGACGGTCACGGCGCTGCTCGCGGGCGTCGGGGTTATCGGTTTGGCGTTGGGATTCGCTTTTCAGGACCTCGCCGCCAACTTCATGTCCGGCGTGCTCATGGCGGTTCGGCGGCCCTTTGAAACCGACCACGTCATCGAAACGAACGGTTTTACGGGCATAGTCGAGGACATTTCCTTGCGCTCCACCCTGCTCAGTACGTTTCAGGGTCAAATCGTCATGTTGCCCAACAAAGAGGTGTTCGGCAACCCCATCATCAACTACAGTTTGCGGCGCAAGCGGCGCGTCGACCTGAGTTGCGGCGTGGCTTACGGCGACGACTTAGAACAGGTGCGGCGCGTCGCGCTGACGGCGGTCGGCGCTCTCAAGATGCGGGACCCCAACCGCGCCGTGGAGCTTTTTTTTACCGAGTTCGGCGACAGTGCCATCAACTTCTCGGTTCGCTTTTGGATAGACTTCGCCAAACAAACAGACTTCTTGAGCGCCCAGAGTGAGGCCATCATCGCCTTAAAAAAAGCCTTCGACGAGGCCGGCATCACCATTCCTTTTCCCATCCGCACACTCGACTTCGGTGGGGTGGGCGGCGAGAAACTGGCCGAAGCCCTACCGAAAGAGTGGTTCGTCGGCGAAAAATAAACCCGGGGCGGGCCTGGAGCCCACCCCGGTCGAGGTATGAAGTTGCGGTGTGAAAAAGTACCGGGTCAGTTGACCGCCGTGGCGACGTGCTTCTCGAGCTTGCTCTCGTAGGCACCCTTGGACATCGCGCCGACCATCGTCTCGACGGGCTCGCCGTCTTTGAACAAGATGACGGTGGGAATGCTCATCACGCGGTAGCTCATCGCGGTTTGTTGGTTGTCGTCGACGTTCAGCTTGCCGACCTTGACTTTGCCGCTGTAGTCGTCCGCCAACTGCTCGATGACCGGGCCGACCATGCGGCACGGGCCGCACCAGGGGGCCCAAAAGTCAACGAGGACGAGCCCCGCTCCGGTTTCGTCTTTGAAGTTAGTGTCCGTGAATTCCAGCGTGTTTTCAGCCATGATGCCTCCAGACACCCACTCTAGGGCAAGACGCCGAGGCGGGTATGTCACGCGCTGTACAAAAGTTCCGGCCGGTCGTCGCCCGTAGCCGTCGTCCACAGTCGCCAGGTCGCTTTTGCGCTGTTCGTCTCGAGCGTGGCGTGTTCGCTGACGAGGGGGTCGTGCTGTTGGTGGTTGCTGTCAACTTGCTGAAAGCGCTGTGCGCTTTCCAAAGGCTGAACGCCCGTCGGGCGACAAGGTGTCGCAAGGTTGTGCGTTGCTCGACCTTGACAAAGCGAGCGGCGTTTCACTACACTCAGGTTCGGCGCGGGGCCCGGTAGTGTAGCGGTTAGCATATCTGCCTGTCACGCAGAAGGTCGCGAGTTCAAATCTCGTCCGGGTCGCCAAATTCAGAGGTAGCATCGGTAAGCCACCTGGAGATGCTACCTCTAAGTTTTTAGGGTGACTTTTGTGCGGGTGCCGCCTCCTTGGACAGGTTCGACCAGCTCGAGAACCGGGCCTCTTTAACCCACCGTTTTAACCCACCGTGAGGCCTGACGGCGACAATTCATTACACGCTTCACTCTTTTTTTGAAAAGTCTGCTACGGTTGACAGGTGCCGAGCGTACCCCTGTTTCCCCTGCCGGGAACAGTTATTTTCCCGGGAATGACCGTTCCGCTTTACGTTTTTGAAGAGCGCTACAAGCGTTTGGTCAAGTATTGCCTCGAGCAGGACAAACCCCGTTTCGTGATGGTTTTGTCTAAAGAAGAAGACGTCATCCGGGACGGACAACCGCCGTTTTTCGGGGTGGGCACGTTTGTTTATATTTTGCAGATCTCTGAAAACCCGGACGGAACTTTCAACGTGCTGGGCCACGGACAGGAACGCTGCCGGGTTGAGGTCGTGGACGAGGAGCCGGTCGCTGACTTGGACGGCACCAGCCGACCCCTCTTTTACTCCGAGGCGGACGTGTTCGCCCTCGAGCGTGGCGACCCGAACTTGGAGCGCGTCGCCGCCTGGGACGCGCTCGACACGTTTCGCGAATACGCGAAGACGTTTTTCGCCTTCGACGCCGTCAAGCAAATCGAACAGGTGTTGCCCGACGACGTGCTCTACCAAGCGTCGTTTATCTGCGCCAACATCCGCGTGCCGCCGGACTCGCGCCAGGTGCTGCTCGAGACGCCGTCACTCACAGCCCGCTTTCAACTGTCGCGCAAACTCATGGAAGAGCGCTTGGCAGCCCACAGAGCCACCGGTTGAGCGCGCGCGGGCGTCCGCGCCCGTCGGCTGCTAGACTCCCCCTATGGACGTACCGACCGAACGCCTGACCTTTCGCTGGGCCGACTTCCCGCCCCTGACCCGACTACCCGGCAGCGGCGGCACCCTGCGCGCCACCCCCGAGGACTTCGAAGTGGAAGAGGTGCCGCTGTACCTGCCCCAAGGCAGCGGCTCACACTTCTACGCGCGCGTTCAAAAGCGCGGTCTCACCACCCGCGACCTGGTGGTGGCGTTGTTGGGGCAAGGCTTAAAAGAGCAAGAAATCGGGGTGGCCGGCCTCAAAGACAAACACGCGCTGACCACCCAGTGGCTCAGCGTGCCGCAACGCCACGCCGCCGCGATTAGCGCGCTCGACGACTTGGACGGCGTGAGCGTGTTGGCGACTTCGCGTCACAAAAACAAGCTGGGCATCGGACACTTGCAGGGCAACCGCTTCAGCGTGCAGGTGCGCGGCGTGTCTGCGGACGGCGTCGGGGCGGCGCGGGCGGTGGTGCGTGACTTAGAGGCGCGCGGCCTGCCCAACTACTTCGGGCCGCAACGCTTCGGCCGTTTCGGCACCAACGCGGTCGACGGGTACAAACTCGTGCGCGGCGAGCAGGTACCGGGCGGGCACCGTTTGAAGCGCTTTTTCGTGTCGGCCCTGCAGTCTCTGCTGTTCAACCACCTGTTGGCGCGGCGGCTCGAGTCGGGTCGGTTCGACCGGGTGGTGACAGGCGATTGGGCTAAAAAACACGACACGGGCGGTGTCTTCGAAGTCAAGGACGAAGTCGAAGCCGAACGTGCGCAACGCTTCGAAATCAGCGCGACCTTGCCGCTTTACGGCAAAAAGGTGCGCGTCTCGGCGGCGGCGGCGGGCAAGCTGGAAGCCGAGACGCTCGCTCACTACGCCCTCGAGTGGACAGACTTCCGAGGCCGCCACGGCGACCGGCGACTGTCGCGCTTGCCTTTTCAGGGCACTTTGGACGAGAACGAGGACGGCTACCGCCTGGCGTTCACCCTCCCCAAAGGTGCCTTTGCCACGAGTGTGCTGCGCGAGGTGCTGAAAACGAACGTGGACGTCGCGGAAGACGGCGACGCTTAGGCTTTGTTTCAACCGAAGCGTTTTGTCGGCAAGGTGTCCGGCGTAGGATAGCTGACCACCATCCGGCTTACTCTGCCGCTGCCGATAATGCCCCACACACGAGCGTCGAAACCCTCACAGAGGCGGCGGTCGTGTAACAGGGATTTGTAAGGGGCCGTAAACGCCGCTAGGCTACTAGCTGAAACAGTGTCTGGTAAGTTCATTCTCGACTATACAGAGTTTCGTCCGGGTTTCAGGTGCAACCTCTTGACGAATAACGTATACCGGGCTATACTTTCCTTTATTAGCGCTCACAAAGCGCTTCTTTTTTTGCCTTGAACTTTTTTCGACAAAGCCGAGCGACCAGCGCTCGGCGGATTGCAACTCAGGAACCGGGTTAAAGCGGTTCGTCGCAAGTAAGCTACGCTATAGCGTCCAGGATAAAGGCGTAGACAAAGGCCACCTCACGCAGCGTTTCCAAGCGGCTACCGGGACCCCCGTGCCCCGCCGCCAGGTAGGTTTTCAGGAGCAAGGTGCTGTTCGTCTCGACGGCACGCAACTCCGCGACCCATTTGGCAGGTTCCCAAAAACCGACCCGTGGGTCATTCAGTCCGGCGCTCACCAAAAGGTGCGGATAGGTTTTGGGTTCTACATTGTCGTAAGGCGAGTAAGAGAGCAGGTAGTCGTAGAAAGGCTTCTCTTGGGGATTACCCCACTCCTCGAACTCGCTGACCGTAAGCGGAATGCTTTTGTCAAACATGGTCGTCACCACGTCGACGAAGGGAACTTCAGCTACTGCCGCCCTGAAAAGCTCGGGGGCCGAGTTGAGCACGGCCCCGATGAGAAGCCCCCCGGCGCTACGCCCCCAAATGGCGAGCTGCTCAGGTGACGCGTACCCCTCGTCGACAAGGTACTTTGCGCACGCGACGAAGTCTGTAAAGGTGTTGCGTTTGTTCAGGTATTTACCTCCCTCGTACCAAGCCTGTCCTAGTTCGCCACCGCCCCGAACGTGGGCGACCGCGTAGACAAAGCCGCGGTCCAACAGGCTGAGACGGTTCGTACTAAACCCCGGCTCGACCGTTGCGCCGTAGGCGCCGTAGCCGTAGAGCAGGCAGGGGTTCGTACCGTCCCGCTTCACCCCTTTTTTGTAGACAAGGGACACGGGTACGGCTGCACCGTCTTCCGCTTCGACAAAAACACGCTCGGCGCGGTAATCGTCAGGTGAGAAGTTCGGCACGACCTGCTGTTGGTTGAACTCGAGCCCCCCCGCCGCCAACCCGCAATCGTAGACCGTCGGCGGGGTGAGCGGCGACGCGTAGGTCAGGCGCAGGGCAGGTGCGTGGGGGTCGGGGTTGGCGTCTAAAATATCGTTCCACGACGGGTCTTCCGGGTAGCCCGGAACGAAGGTGTAAACGCTCTCGGGGAAAGTCACGGCGTTCGTGACACCGTTCTCCAAGTGCAGCACCTGAAGAGTACGCAAGCCGTTCTCGCGTCTGTAAAGGGTCAGGTGCTCCGTAAACAGGTCGAAGCCCTCGAGCCGCGTGCCCTCCCGGTGGGGAACGAGGTCGCGCCACTCGGCACCCTGCGCCCCCTCGACCGGCGCGGTCACGACCTTGTAGTCCGGCGCGTCGGCGTTGGTCAGCAGGTAGTAGTGTCCGGCGCGGTGCTCGAGCTTGTCGATACGCGTTCCTTTACGCCGCTCGTGAACACAGGTCAGGGTGCCCTCGGGCTCACTCAAAGCCAAGGTGTACGCCTCGCTCGTTTCAAAGCTGTCCACGTGCAGCGCGAGGTAAGCCCCGTCTTTGGTCTTGTACAAGCCGAGGCTGTAGAGAGCGTCGGGCTCGAAGTAGAGCTGTTCGTCGTCGCCTGGGTCGGTGCCGAGCCGGTGCTTGAGAAGCGTCGCCGCACGCTCGGTAGCGTCGCGGGTGACATAACAAAGCGTCCGGCTGTCCTGCGCCCACTCGAGCGAGTTCGTCAGGTTCTCGACGCGCTCGGGCAACACTTCTCCCGTTTGGAGGTCCTTCACGTGCAGGACAAACGCCTCTCTGCCGCTGGTGTCGAGCGCGTAGGCGAGGTAGCGGTGGTCGGGGCTCACCTTGAAAGCTCCGACGTTGACATAGTCCCCCTCAAAGGCGTTGAGGTCGAGGAGCACTTCTTCGTTCAAGTCTGATTCGTTCAAGTCTGATTCGTTCAGGCCTGAGACAGCTGTCCGCCCGTAGATGGGGTGGGGTTTGTTCTTCTCGTAGCGCATGAAGTAGTCAAACGGTCCGACGCGCACCGAGTAGGTTTGCTCGTCTGGTAAACGCTCGTAGAATTCCTTGAACAGCGTTTCCTGCAACGGCTCGGTCGGCGCCATCACCGCGTCGGCGTAGGCGTTTTCCGCTGCCAAGTAAGCGACGACCTCGGGGTCGTCCTTGTTTCTTAACCAGTAGTAAGGGTCATGGCGGCTGTGCCCGTGAGCGCTCAGCGTGTGGGGGCGTCGCTTCGCGGTGGGAGGCTCGGGCAAGGACACGCCGTAGTTTACCGGGCTTCGTTCGGTCGAGATGCTGGTGTATCAGCGTTCACCAAGATACAGGCTGCCTGGTGAGAGGTGGAGCCGCGGACGGGCTCGAGCCGGGGGTCGATTTCCCGACAGCGCCCTACCGCCGCCGGGCAGCGCGGGTGAAAGCGGCAGCCGCTGGGCAGGTCGATAGGGTCGGGCGGGTCGCCCCCCAAGATGACCCGCTTGCGGCGCAACCGTGGGTTGGGCACCGGCACGACCGAGAGCAGGGCTTTGGTGTAGGGGTGCTGCGGGTCGCCGAGCACCTCCTGCGTGGTCCCGACCTCGACGATGCGCCCCAAGTACATCACGGCGACGCGGTCGGCAAAGCTGGCGGCGGTCGACAGGTCGTGGGTGATGAAGAGGATGGCGACGCCGCGCGTCGCCTGCAGCTCAGCGAGCAGGTTGAGAATCTCAGCGCGGATGGACACGTCGAGCATCGAGACCGGCTCGTCGGCTAACAGCAAACTCGGCTCCAACACGAGCGCCGAGGCGATGACCACGCGCTGCCGCTGCCCCCCGGAGAGTTCATGGGGATAACGCTCCAAGTAGCTCTCGGCGGGCGACAAGCCAGCGTCTTTTAAGGCACGAAGCACGCGCTTTTCACGCTCCGCCGTCCCTTGCGCCAGACCGTGGACTTTCAAGGGCTCGGCGACGATGTCGCGCACGGTCATCGTAGGGTTGAGCGACTCGTAAGGGTCTTGGAAAACCATCTGCAGGTCGCGGCGCACGGCTTTGAGGGCGCGCCCTGTGAGGTGGGTAATCTCGCGCTCCTTGAAAAAGACCGCGCCAGCCGTTGGCGTCTCTAAGTTCATGAGCGTTAAAGCTAAGGTAGACTTGCCACACCCCGACTCCCCGACCACTGCCAGCACCTCCCCTGTGTCGAGGGTGAAACTTACGCCGTCTACGGCGTGGACTTGTTTGTCGCTTCGGCGAAAAAGACCGCCCGTGCCCACCGGGAAAGTCTTGTAAAGGTCTCTAACCTCGAGCAGAGACACTATCGTTTCCTGGGTCGTTTCCTGGCATATCACTTTCGGCGGGCGTGGCGAGAAAGCAACTGGCGCGGTGCTTGTTACCTACCTCGTACAGTTCGGGCATGTCAACACGGCACCGCTCGAAAACGTCCGGGCAACGCGGCGCGAAGCGGCACCCCGCGGGCAACTTGTCCAGGCGCGGGGTGTGGCCGGGGATGCCTGTCAGCTTGGCCCCTATACTGCTCAAATCAGGCGAAGCGCCCAGTAAAAGCTGTGTGTAGGGATGCTGCGGGCGGTTGAAAAGCGTGTCCACGTCGGCATACTCGGCGGTGACCCCGGCGTAAAGCACCAGCACCGTGTCGCAGACTTCGGCGACCACACCGAGGTCGTGCGTGACGAGGATAACCGCTAGACCCAAGGTGTCGCGGAGTGTAAGGAGGAGTTCCAAAACCTGCGCCTGCACCATCACGTCGAGCGCGGTGGTGGGTTCGTCGGCGATGACGATTTTGGGGTCGCAGGCGAGCGCCATAGCGATCATGGCCCGCTGGCGCATCCCCCCCGAATACTGGTGGGGGTAGTCGTCTTTGCGCTTTGCGCCGATGCCGACCAGCTCGAGCAGCTCTTCGACGCGCCCGTTCACCTCGGCTTTCGGAGCCCTGGGCGTGTGCCGAACAATGGCTTCGGCAACCTGGTCGCCGACGGTCCGCACCGGGTTGAGCGCGTTCATGGCGCCTTGAAAGATGATGGCAATTTCCTGCCAGCGCACCGCCCGCCGCATCGCGCGTTCGCTCAACTGCAACAAGTTTTGAGTCCCGAACATGACCTCGCCACCGACAATCTGCCCCGCCGAGGGCAGCAGGCGCAAGAGGCTCAGCATCAGGGTCGTCTTGCCGCAACCGCTCTCGCCGACCACCCCTAAAATCTCGCCACGCTTGAGGGTAAAGCCTACGTTCTCGAGTGCCGGGGCCGAGTTGTACGTCACCGACAGGTTGGTGACTCGCAGCAGTGTTTCTGCCGAACTGGGCACGGGCGACTCAGACACGGGCGACTCAGACACGGGCGACTCAGACACGGGCGACCTCGCGCACCGGCGCGGCGACCATGTCTTCGTTGTCGGTCAGGTGGTGGGTTTCCAAACGCGGGTTGAGGACCTGCTCGAGCCCGTGCCCCAACAGCGTGCAGCCTAAGACCAGCCAGACGATGCCGAAGCCGGGCGCGACGAGCGCCCACCACGCGCCTGCGCTCATCGCCCCGCGCGTAAAGGCGAAGTTGAGCATCTGCCCCCAACTGAGCGTCGTCGGGTCGGACAGCCCCAAAAAGCTCAGGGTGCTCTCGTTCAGAATCGCCAGCGAGATGACCAGCACCGAGTTCGCCACCATCAGGGGCAAAACGAGCGGCAGCACGTGCCGACGGATGATGTACGGGCTCCCCGCGCCGACCGCTCGAGCCCGCTGCACGAACTTGCGCTCCTTGACGGCGAGCGTCTGCGAACGCACCAGCCGCGCCGTGCCGGTCCAGCCGAGGACGCCGATGACGATGATGATGTTGATGAGCCCCGGCTTGGTCAGCGCGACGAGCACCACCGCCAGGGGCAGGTCGGGAATGACCAGCATGATGTCGGTAAAGCGCATCAGCGCGTTTTCGGTACGTCCCCCGACGTAGCCTGCGGTGAGCCCGACGACGCCGCCGATAACCACTGAGATGAGCGAGGCGAAAAAGCCCACGATCAGCGAGACTCGAGCCCCGAACATGAAGTTGCTCAGCACGTCGCGCCCCGCGTCGTCGGTGCCCCAAGGGTGTTCACCGCTCGGCGGGGCGTAGATGGTGTCGATACTCACGCGCGGGCGCTCCGCCGGGTTGAAGGGGGCTAACCAGGGGGCGAACAGGGCCATCAGCACCGTCAGCACAATCATGGCGAGCCCGACCAGCCCGATGGGGTTATGAAGAAAGCGTTGCCACGTCCCGTTCACGCTTTACCCCTTCACCCGCGGGTCGAGCTGCGCGTAGAGCAGGTCGGCTAACAGGTTGGCGAAGATGACGCTCACCGCAATCAGAAAAAACGCCCCTTGCAGGACGGGATAGTCGCGCCGCTCCACCGCCTCGAAAACGGTGAGCCCGAGCCCGGGCCACGAGAACACGGTTTCTATCTGAATCGCCCCCGCCACGGTAAAGCCGAGGTTCAGGGCGATTACGGTAACGATGGGCAAGGTCGCGTTGCGCAGGGCGTGGTCGCTGAGGATCTGAAAGGTGGTGAGCCCTTTGGCTTTGGCGGTCAAAATATAGTCTTCGGAGAGGACTTCCAACAGCGTCGAGCGCATGATCAGCATGTACTGTCCGATAAAAACGATGGTAAAGGTCAGGGTGGGCAAGAACAGGTGCCTTGCTAGGTCACCCCAGGCTGCGAAAGGAGTGTCGAAACTCGCCCCGACGGTGCCTTTACCGCCAATCGGCAGCCCGAGGTAGTTACTGCCCCAAAAGAGCAGCAAGATACCCAGCCAAAAGGTCGGGATGCTCCAGGCGGTCAGGCTGCCGATGAGGGTGGTGTAGTCGAGCGCGGTGCGCGAGCGCCAGGCGGCGACGACGCCCAAAAAAACGCCGATAAGGATAGCCAGCACTTGCCCCGCGCCGATGAGTAACACCGTGTTCCAGAGGCGCTCGAGCAGCAACCCCGTCACCGGACGCTGCGAGTGAAAAGAAAGCCCGAAGTCACCCCTGAGCAGGTTCACGACGTAGGCGGAAAACTGGGTCTGTAGGGGGTTGACCGCGCAGGTTTCGGCGGAGAACACCAGCGGGTTCAGCGACGCGAAACAGTTGACCACCGGCTTGTCCAGCCCGAAACGCACCTGCATGGCGGCGATGGAGGCTTGCGACAGACGTGGGTCTTTGAGCATCCGGGTGGGGTCGCCCATCACCCGAAACAGAAAAAAGTTTAAAACAATGACAAAGGCGACCGTGAACAGCGCCCAGCCGACCCTGCGGGCGAGGTAGCCCGACATTTAGCGTGTGACCCTTTGCCGGCGCAAAGGCGAATCAGGAGGCTCCACCTCTACCAAATCACTGAACCGGCGTAACCACGGTGAGCGAGCTTGCGTCCTCGAGCGCCACCTTGGGTTGGTCGGTGATCCACCCCGTGAAACGGTCGCTGCGGTAAGCCTGGACGGCCTGACCGTAAAAAGGGATGATGTAGACCACGTCGTCGAAGACGATTTGCTGCATCTGCCAGACGAGGTCGCGGCGCGTGTCCTCGTCCAACTCGGTGGACTGCTGCGCGAAGAGCGCGTCGTACTCAGGGTTCGAGTAGCCGGTTTCGCTCGAGCCCGTCGGGATTTCCGCCGTGGTCATCACGCCCAACAGCAGGTTCGGGTCGGGGTCGGAAACCCAGCCCCAGACGATAACGTCGAAGTCGAAGGTGGGGCAGCAGATGGAGGTGAGGGCGTCGGCGTCGAGGGCTTGCAGTTCGGTGCCGACGCCGACCTCGCCCCACATGCTCGAGAGCAGTTCGGCGGTGCGCGGCCCCTCGAGCTTGTCGCTCGGCCAGTTTACGCGCAAGACCAGCTCTTGCCCGCCGCCGGGCAGCTCCCGAATGCCGTTGCCGTCGGTGTCCAGGTACCCTGCCTCCTCGAGCATCCGGTTGGCAAGCTCAGGGTCGTAGGCGTAATCTTGCAGCGTGTCGTTGTACCACGCCCCGAGCCCGTCGGGAATCAGGGTGAGCCCCGGGGTCCCGAGCCCGAGCAGGACCACGTCGATAATCTGCTGCTTGTCGGTCGCGTGCGCCAACGCTTTGCGCACCGTTACGTCCTGGAGCGCCGGGTGACCGGAGCAGGCTGAATCTTCGGGGCAGTTCTCCGGCGCGACCTGGTTGAAGATGATGTCGGTCACGCTGGGGGAAAGGGGTGCGCCGGTCACCAGTTCGATGTTCGGGTCGTTGCGCAGCCCTATCGCCGCCGTGCTCGGCAGCTCGGTAATCATGTCGACCTGACCGGTCCTGAGCGCCTGCACCAGCACGTCTTGTGAGTTGAAGGTCTGAAAGATGACCTCGTCGACGTTGGCAACCTGACCAAAGTAGTTCTCGTTAGTCGTGAGCCGCACGAACTCGCCGGGCTGATAGGCTTCCAGCTTAAAGGGTCCACTGCCGACCATCTCCAGGTTTTCAAAGTCGACGGCGGCGCTGCCCTCTGCTTTGTCACCCCAGACGTGCTCGGGCAAGACGTACTGAAAAACGAGTTGGGCTTCGATGTTGGGAATAGGCTCGTCCAAGATGATGACGACCGTCTCGTCGTCGGGCGCTTCGACGCTCTCGAAGTGGGTGGTGTAGGCGTGGAGGTAAGGGTAGTCTTCGCGCGTCAGGTTGAGGGTGTAGGTAAAGGCAACGTCCTGGGCGGTGAGCGGCTCGCCGTCGTGAAAGGTGACGTCCGGTTTGAGCTTGAAAGTCCACACCAGACCGTCGTCCGAGACCGTTGCGCTTCGGGCGAGTTCGGGGCTGAAGCTGCCGTCTAAATTGAGGGTGAACATCGTGCTGTAGACGAGTTCGAACACGGTGTAAGCCTCGGACAGCACTGCCACGCCGGGGTTGAGGCTGTCGGGGCTGCCGGCCCAGCCCACGCGGAGCGTGCTCTGGGCCGAGGTGAAGGTGCTTCCAACCGTTACCAGAAGGAAAAAAGACCTGAGAAACGTTTTCATACACCCTCCCGAGGTGTCGCGAGAGCAGAGCTGGACAGCCCTTGCCTCCGATGATGCTTTGATAGCGCCTGTTACTATACAGCAATGTTTCACACGATAGAACCGTCAAGCGACCCGCCGGCCTTCGACCCCGGCTACCCGCTCTAACCAGAGCGGCCCAGGCCAGGACAGCCTGCCCCTTACGCCGTGCCAGAGGTAGAGCACCTGTGAATTCCCACCCTTTCTTTGTACCCTCCCCTTGAGCACGCCGCGCTCAGACGACGGCGACCTAGACGACGGCGACCTCATTCGGCTCGAGCCCGCCGAACGCGCCCCGCCTTAATGAGGGTGAATGGTTAACTTTGAAACTGCCGGGTTTGAGCAAGAAAGATGCAAGCCACCGTCTAAAACGTGACTCAAGTGGTCGCCGGGGCGGTGCTTTACTTCGCCGCGCCCGTGTCGTCGTGGGTGAGCGGTCAGGTATTGTTCGTAGGCGGCGTGCAGACGCTGGACTGAGCCCCGGCACCCGTCTTTTGCCCGTCTTTTTGATAATCTTCTGTGGAAGCCCCGATGCTGGGCGAAAGGATGCTTATGAGCCGACAAGTCGATGTCGAAAAGCAGTACGACAAAACCGCGGTCGTCGCCAAATTGCGCCGCCTCGCCGACGCCCTCGAGCAGGGCAGAGCGTTCGAAATTCAGGTTGCGGGCCAGCGCGTTTACATGCCCTCAAGCGCCACGGTCACAGTCGAGTTTGAGTACGAGCGTGACCGTGACGAAGAGGAACTCGAGATCGAGGTCAAATGGACGAACGACTGAGCGGCCTCTCACTCGGACCTGCGCTTCTACAGTGGCCTCGGTCCTGCGGGGCGTACGGAGTTTAAGGGATATTCCGAGAAAAGCCAGGGGCAGCGTGTTGCGGAAAAACCACCTGGAAAAAGCTGAGAGCGAGGGGGTCATCGTTGCTTAGTCTCTCACTTTCTCGCTTCTCAAAGCAAGACCGGAAAGGTTTATACAAAGCCTTTGGTACGAAGTTAGGGCTACCTGCCGGGCTCGAGCCACCCCCCGGCAACGACGAGTCTTCGGACGAACTCTGTTACGTCAAGCCGCCGACGACGCTTTCGACCGCCTCGACGAGCCCGGCCGAACGCACCAGCGCGCAGACCTTGTCGATTTCGGGGCGATAGTAGCGGTCGACGTCCAGGTGCGAGACCTCGAGGCGGATGATTCGGTGCGCCGCCTCTACCCCTCGACTGGACTTTAGCGGCGCGTGATAATCGAGCCCTTGCGCCGCCGAGACGAGTTCGATGGCGAGGACGACGAGGGTGTTTTCAAAGATGGCCCTCGCTTTCCGGCACGCGTGCGTGCCCATCGAAACGTGGTCTTCCTGGTTGGCGCTCGTCGGTATCGAGTCGACCGAGGCCGGGTGCGCCAAGACCTTGTTCTCGCTGACTAAGGCGGCGGCGGTGTACTGGCTGATCATCAGCCCCGAATGCAAACCGCCCTGGTCGGCTAAAAAAGCGGGTAGGCCGGACAGCGCAGGGTTCAGCATCTGCTCCACGCGGCGCTCGCTGATGTTGGCGATTTCGGCTAACGCGATGCCTAAATAGTCGGCGGCGAGCGCCAGCGACTGCCCGTGAAAGTTGCCCGCCGAGATGACTTTATCCTCGTCCCAAACGATCAAAGGATTGTCGGTAACGCTGTTCAGCTCGCGTTCCAGAATGTCTGTAACGTGGTTCAGCGCGTCGCGCGACGCGCCGTGAACCTGCGGCACGGCGCGGAGGCTGTAGGGGTCTTGCACCTTGTCGCAGTCGATGTGCGACGCCTGAATCTCGGAATTTTGCAGCAGGCGGCGCATGTTTGCAGCGACCGCCGTCGCGCCCACGTGGGGCCGCAACCTCGCCACCGCTTCGTCGAAGGGGCGGTGACTGGCTTTGCGCGCCTCGACGCTCATGGCCGCGGCGATGTCGGCGCTTTTGAACAAAATACGCGTGTCCCAAACGAGCAGCGCCAGCATACTCGCCATCGCCTGCGTGCCGTTGATGAGGGCCAAGCCCTCTTTGGCTTCCAACACCAGCGGTTTCAGCTCGAGCGCGTCCAACACCTCTCGAGCAGGCCGGACGACGCCTTCGTACTCGACCTCACCCTCCCCGATGAGCGGGAGGCTCATGTGGGCGAGCGGCGCTAAGTCACCCGACGCGCCGACGGACCCTTGTGACGGCACGACGGGGTGAACACCCTCGTTCAAAAAAGTAAGCAGATAGTCGATGACGACGGGCCGCACACCCGAGTAGCCCTGCCCCAGCGACTGAGCGCGTAATAGGAGCATCCCCCGGACGACTTCCCCGGGCAAAGACGCCCCGACGCCGATGGCGTGAGACAACAGCAGGTTGCGCTGCAACTCGCACACTTTTTGAGGCGCGATGCGCACCGTGGCGAACCTGCCGAAGCCGGTGTTGACCCCGTAAACGGCTTCCCCTTGGCGTAGCAGGTGTTCGACGTAGCGGCGCGCCCGTTCCACCCGCGCCAACGCGTCTGCATGAAGCTCGGCTCGCCGGTGGTGCCTGACGACCTCGATAAAGGTCTCTATGCTGAGGTGCGTGTCGAGTCTAACGGACATGGACGTCCTCCCTAAACGAACTCAGTTTAAGTTTACGAGTTGTATAGACAACTTGCAAGGCGGTGGGTGTGAACCAAGGCTCACGTGGTTCCCAGCCAGGGCAACAAGGTCATTCTGGACGGACACCCCGGCTCGTCTTGGTGAGCGAAGCGTAACGACCTCTTTCGCAATGAGCAACATAGTAGCAGGTCAACTTTGCGGTTGCACCACACGTCTATCAGAAAACGCTGGACAAGGAGCTGAAGATTGGTTAGTGTTGTATAGACAACTCAAAGAAAAGGCTGTAGCTCGAGCTTGAAGAGCAAACGTGGAGGATGATTCATGATAGACCAGATTTGGCTTCAACCGGCGGTTCACGTCGGGGTGGGTACGGCGGTCCTGGTGACGACCCTGCTCAGCCTCGTTCTCACCGTCGTCTTTGCCGTTCGAAACCGGGCGCTCAACCGCACCGTTTACGGGGTGCTGCTCGCCGCGCAGCTCAGCCTGATGGCGCAGGTGCTCGTCGGCATCAAGCTCCTCGACCAGGGTCTCGGCCCCTTGCAGCTTTATGTTCACTACCTCGGCGGCTTGGGTGCGCTCTTCTTTTACGTGCTTTTTTACTGGCTGCCCAAAAACGTCAAGGAAAAACGCTGGACGGCCTCTGGTTTGAGCAGTCTTGGGTTCTTGTTTGCGGTCATGGCCTTTGGGATTGGCAGCGTGTACGTGGCCCAGGGTACCTGAGAAGAAAGTTTTGAGTTGGTTCTTGGGGTTGGTAAAAGCTTTTGAACGCAAGACTTCTCCGCAGGAAGCTTATGAAATACGAACGCATCAGACAACAACTCTTCTCGGAAATCATGACCGGGGCGTTCAGCGTGGGGGCCGATTTCCCGTCCGAAAATGCGGTGGCCGAGCGCTTTGCGGTGAGCCGCATGACGGCGCGGCGGGCTCTGTCAGAACTCGAGCGCGAGGGCTACTTAACGCGTATTCCGGGACGCGGCAACGTCTTGAAAAAACCTACCTTCAACCAGGGCTTTTTTACGGTGAAACCTTTCAGAGAGTACGCGAGAAGCGTGGGCGCGACGCCGAACACACGACTGCTCAGCGCGGACGTGCGGCCCTTGCCCGAGCGCGGCAGGGAAAAGTTAGGAGCAGACCGCGCGGTTTTCGTCCACCGCCTGCGCTCTTTGGGCGGGGAAACGGTGCTGGAAGAACGGCGTTATTTGCGGCACGACCTGTGCGCGGCCATTCTCAAAGAAGACCTCGAGCAAGGCAGCCTCCACGACCTCTTGATTCACAAGTTCAAGCTCCCGTTGACCAAAGTCTGGCAGAGGCTCACGGCTGTGACCTTGGGCGAAGCGCAGGCCGAGCGTTTCGGTTGTCAGGAACACACCCCGGCCTTTTTGCTCGAGCGCGTGACTTACACCTTCGACGACCCCGTAACTTGGGTGACCTACGTCATGCGGGGCGACAAGTACAGCTTCGAAAACGAGTTCATCCCTCAAGAAGAAGCGAACCGTCAATCATGAAAGACTTGAGAACAGACGCCGCCGCTGAGCTGTTTTACAAACGGAACGACCTCTTTGAAAAGCGTTTGGGGGAAATCGTCAAGCATGACTTCGATGACTACGAGGGTGCGGACCTCGTCATTCTCGGCTGCCCGCAGGACGAAGGGGTCAGGCGCAACGGCGGGCGGGTCGGAGCCAGACACGCGCCCGAAAAAATACGCAAGCAGCTTTACAAGCTCGGGGTGGCGGGGCTCGAGTCCCTAAATCTCTTCGACCTCGGGGACACGCTTGTCGAAGGCGACCTCGAGGCCGTCCACGAACGGCATCAAGCGCTTGTTCGTCAAGTTATGAGAGATGGCAAGCGTTTAATCGTGCTGGGAGGCGGGAACGACGTCTCTTATCCCGACGTGAGCGGTTTGGCGCTCGAGCAGCCCGACTCTCTTGCCTCAAACCTAGCCGCCTTCAACCTGGACGCCCACTTCGACGTTCGAGCGGATGAACCTCGCAACAGCGGCACCCCCTACCGGCAGCTTTTGGAAGAAGGCTGCCTCAAACCTGAAAACTTTTTCGAAGTCGGCTATCAGCCTTACGCCAACTCACCGGTTTACCTCGCGTACCTGTCAAACTTGGGCGTCAGGTGTGTTTCACGCTGGCAGGTGCGGGCGCAAGGTTTGCGTCCTCTCGTCGAGGACTTGCTCGAGACCCCGGCCACCGCCCTCTTTTGGGGCCTCGACATGGACGTGGTGCGCGCGGCGGACGCCCCCGGCGTCAGCGCGCCCAACGCGAACGGCCTGGCGGCTAGGGACCTCGTTGACGTGGCAGAACTGGCCGGGGGCGACGCGCGCAGCCGCGTCTTTGAAATCAGCGAAGTCAACCCCGCATTCGACCTTGACGACCGCACCAGCCGCTTGGCCGCCGTCGCCATCTGGCATTTTATGCGAGCGACACAGGAGGAAAGATGACGCAAGCCCCCGCTATACACGCGCCCACCGGCCCCCACAAAACCGCCAAAGGCTGGATTCAAGAGGCCGCCAAACGGATGCTCATGAACAATCTTGACCCCGCCAACGCGGAAAAACCTGAAGAGCTTATCGTTTACGGCGGGCGGGGTAAAGCCGCCCGCAACTGGGAGGCGTTTCACAAAACTGTCGAAGTGCTGGACAGGTTGGAAAACGACGAAACCCTGCTCGTGCAGTCGGGCAAGCCCGTGGGGGTGTTCCGCACCTTTCCGGAGTCGCCCAGGGTCATCATCGCCAACAGCAACCTGGTGGGTGAATGGGCCAACTGGGACGAGTTCGACCGGCTCGACCAACTCGGCCTGATGATGTACGGGCAAATGACCGCCGGGAGCTGGATTTACATCGGCACGCAAGGCATCTTGCAAGGAACCTTCGAGACCTTTGCGGCGGCGGCGAGAAAGCACTTTAACGGGACGCTCAAAAATACCATCACGGTCACCGCGGGCTTGGGCGGCATGGGCGGCGCGCAGCCCCTGGCGGTCACGCTGAACGGAGGCGTGGTCATCTGTATAGAAGTTGATGAGGCGCACATTCAGAGACGGCTCGAGACCGCCTACCTTGACACCTGGACGCGCAATTTGGACGACGCTATCGAACAAGCCGAAGCTGCCAAAAAAGCGGGTAGAGCCTCGAGCATCGGCTTACTCGGCAATGCGGCTGAAGTGGTGCCTGAAATGCTCAAAAGGGGTTTTGTTCCCGACCTCGTCACCGACCAGACGAGCGCCCACGACCCGCTGGTAGGTTACATTCCTCCCCTTAAAGCAGACGAAGACCCGAACGAAACGAGAGAAAAGGATACCGAGGGGTATAAAGCTAGAGTCTTTGAAGCGATGGCGACCCACTGCTCAGCGATTGTCGAAATGCAGGCTAAAGGTGCCATTGCCTTTGACTACGGCAACAACCTGCGCGCGATGGCGCGTCAGGGTGGGTTTGGTGACGCCTTCGCTTACCCCGGCTTTGTCCCTGCCTTTATCCGCGACCAGTTCTGCGAAGGACGCGGGCCTTTTCGCTGGGTGGCGCTGTCGGGCAATCCCGAAGATATTTATAAGACCGATAAGGCGATGCTTAGGGCTTTTCCGGACGACGAAGGTTTGCACAAATGGCTTACCGACGGCACCAAAAGCTTCAAGTTTCAGGGCTTACCGGCTCGCATTTGCTGGCTCGGTCTCGGGGAACGCGACAAGGCGGGGCTGATGTTCAACGACATGGTCAAGCGGGGCGAATTGAGCGCGCCCATCGTCATCGGGCGTGACCACCTCGACGCGGGCTCGGTGGCGAGCCCTTACCGTGAAACCGAAAGCATGTTGGACACCAGCGACGCCGTGGCCGACTGGCCGCTGCTCAACTTCGCGCTGAACGCCGTGTCGGGGGCGGGTTGGGTGAGCTTCCACCACGGCGGCGGCGTGGGCATGGGTTACAGCCTGCACGCGGGACAGGTTTCGGTGGCTGACGGGACGGAGGAAGCGCATGAAAGATTGAGCCGCTTGCTCGTCAACGACCCCGGCACGGGCGTGATGCGCCACGCCGACGCAGGCTATGAAGAGGCTAAACAGGTTGCTAAAGAACGCGGGCTGGACTTGCCGAGCTTGGACTCGTGACGACTGTTTTTACCAACATCAGCGAGCTGCTGAGTCCTGATAAGAGCATCAAGGACGCCTTGCTCGTTGTGACGGAAGGGCAGATTGCCTGGCTGGGTCACGAAGCCAACTCGCCCGAAGACTACTCGAGCGCCGACCGCATAGATTTGGGCGGCAAAGGCGTCATCCCCGCCCTCGTCGACAGCCACACCCACCTTGTTTGGGCGGGTGACAGGATTCGTGAATACGAGCAGCGTTTCAAGGGCGAGAGTTATGAGGCGATTCTCGAGGCGGGCGGCGGCATTTACAACACCGTCAAGGCTACACAAGCGGCGAGCGAAGAGGAGTTGCTCGAGCTTGCTATAGAACGCGCCAAGGTCTTTCTCAAGGGTGGCGTGGCGACGTTAGAAGTCAAGAGTGGCTACGGGTTGGAAATGGAACACGAACTCAAGATGCTGCGCGTCGTCAAAGAGCTTCAGAGCCGCGTACCGCAGCGCATCGTTCCCACCTTGCTGGCCCATGTCATCCCCAAAGGCTGGCATAGAGATGATTACGTGGCAATGTTCTGCCGAGACCTCATTCCCGAGGTTAAGCGGCAGGACTTGGCGGAGGCGGTGGACGTGTTTTGCGATAGGGGCGCGTTCACCGTGGCTGAGACGAGGCAAATCTTCGAAGCGGCTTTAGCGCACGGCCTCAAGCTAAAAGCCCACGCCGAACAGCTCGAGCATACCGGCGCAACGAAGTTGGTCGCCGAGATGGGCGGGTTGTCCGCCGATCACCTCGAGCGGTGTACGCGTGAGGATTGGACGGCGTTGGCGGCGAGCGGCACGGTGGGCACGCTTCTGCCCGGCGCGACCGTCATCCTCAAAAAACCTTTTCCCGACGGTCGCGCCGCCGTCGACGCGGGTGTGAAACTTGCCGTGGCGACGGACTTCAACCCCGGCAGCTCCCCCCTGAACAGCATGTTTTTGGCGCTGCAACTCGCGATGGCGCTGGGGGGGCTGAGTTTGCAGGAGGCCCTTACAGCGGGAACGAAACACGCGGCGGACGCGCTGGGCCGCAGGGATTTGGGGCGGCTCGAGCCCGGCTGCGCCGCCGACTTTATCGTGCTGAACCATGCCGACCCGAGACACGGGCTTTACACCTGGGGACACGCCGACGTTGCGGACGTTTACGTTGCGGGTGTGAGCCGTAACGCTGTGTTGAATTGAGGTCTCGAGGTCGAAGCCGGTCGCCTCGAGCGTTGAGAAGAGCGTTTCGACTTCCCACCGCTGAGCATAAAAGGCAAACGATCCTTACCTCAGACCCGCCGACCTAACGCCGCCGCGTTCAGCTTTTGCTCGGTACCCAGACAAGACTTTTAAAGCTCGCCGGACACGCTTTGCCGCCAACCCGGTCCAAAACGCGCCAAGCCCTCGCCGGGGCGGTCCCCCGGGACAAACCAAGCTGCGACGGGAGTGATAAGGTCTTGACATGAGCGACCTGTTACTGGCCCTGGACTTTGGCGGCACGAAGCTGAGCGCGGGTGTAGCGAGGCGGGGCGACACCACCTGGCGCGGTTTGCGACGCGCGCCGTCCAAAGCGAACGCGACGGCCGCAGACGACCTGGCGCTGATGACCGGGCTGGCGGATACCCTTTTGAGGGGGGAACGTCCCGTCGCCGTCGGCGTGAGCTTTGGCGGGCCGGTGGACGCCGCCCGCGGCGTCGTGCTCTTGAGCGACCACGTGCCGGGTTGGGAGAACTGTCCCCTAAAAGAGCGGCTCGAGACCCACTACGGGGTTCCGGCGAGCGTCGACAACGACGCCAACGTGGCCGCTTTGGGCGAATACGTCTACGGGGCCGGGCGCGGCTGTCACAGTTTGCTGTACGTCACGGTCAGTACCGGCGTCGGCGGCGGCTGGATTTTAGACGGCAAAGTTTGGCACGGCTTCGACGGCGTGGCCGGGGAAATCGGCCACACAACGGCCGACCCGAACGGCCCCGAATGCTTCTGCGGCAAGCGCGGCTGCGTGGAACGCCTCGCTTCGGGACCGTACTTGGCCGCGTACGCCCGCGAGCTGCTCACAGCCGAGCCGGCGCGGGGTCAGTTGCTACGGGAGCAGGGCGATACCGAGCAGCTCACCGCCCAACAGGTCAGCGCCGCGGCGGCGGCGGGCGACAGTCTCGCCTGGCGAGCTTTGGAACGCGCCGCCTGGGCGCTCGGCTTGGGCCTCGGCAACGCGGTGAACTTTGTCAACCCGCAACGTGTCGTACTGGGCGGCGGCGTGACGAAGTCGGGTGAGCGCTACTGGCGCAAAGTTCACGAGGTTGCCTGCGCGACGGCTCGAGCCCAAGCGACGCTCGACCTTGTCGCGGCCGAACTCGGCGACGACGCGCCGCTGTGGGGGGCGGTGGCGCTGGCGGAAGGGGCGCTCGGGCAAGCATGACCCTCGACACGGCCCGTGACCGACCCCAGCACGCTCGAGGACAAATCCGTCAGGGTAGGTCGGTTTGTCGGTTGACCCGGTCCTCCCGCAAGTGGGCTATCTTTTCTAAGTCGGGTAGCAGGTCGTGACCGGCGTCGGAGGTGTCGAGCGGTGACAGGACCCCGGCCGCTCCGAAAACGGCCAAACAAACCGTAACGATGTCGGGGTCGAAGTGGGTGCCGCTACAGCGCTCTATCTCCGCCAAGGCCTCATTGACACTCCAGGCGCGTTTGTAGGGCCGTTCGTGGGTGAGGGCGTCTAGCACGTCGGCCACGGCGACGATTCGGGCCGCCAGCGGGATGTCGGTACCGGCCAGACGGTGGGGGTAGCCTTGACCGTCCCAGCGCTCGTGGTGAGCCGCCGCTATCGTTTCCGCCAGGCGCAACAGGCGTGAATGGCCGTTCGCCAAGATGCTCGAGCCTATCGATGTGTGCGTCCGCATGACGCCGAACTCCGCGTCGGTGAGTTTGCCGGGTTTAAGCAGGGTCGCGTCCGGAACGCCTATCTTGCCCACGTCGTGCAGCCGCGCGGCCGTGTAGAGGAGCTGCGTTTCTTCAAACGACCAGCCGAGGGCGTAGGCTAGCAGCGCGGCGGTCCGGCCGACCCGGCGCGTGTGCTCGCCGGTGTCGTCGTCGCGGTACTCGGCGGCGACGGCGAGCCGCGTCACGACCTCTAAATGAGCTTCTTCGAGTTCGCGGGTGCGCTCTCGCACCAGCCGCTCGGCTTCTTCGTGCGCTTGCCGACTCAGTTCGGACTTGAGCCGGTACACTTCCGCCTCGCGGTGGGCTTTCTCGAGGTCGATTTTTAGCGTGAGCCGGCGCGTTTTTTCGGCGTTCTCGTCGTTGAAGATGCGCTCTTTGAGCCCGTGAAAGGCCTCTAAGTGGTAGACCGCCTTCTCGAACCCCCCTTGCAGCTTGTACGCCCGCGCTAAAAGTTCGTGAGCCTCGTACAGCGCCTTCGGCTGCTCGGTCCGCTCGGCCAGCAACAGCGCTGCTCGGGCGTGTGAGACGGCCTCGCCGAAAGACCCGGTCGCCAGCTCGTCTCGGGCCAAGTTGAGGGTGCCGCTCAACTTGTTGGGCGCGTCGTTGATGGAAGCGGCCAAGCCGACGGCTAGGTGGTGGGCCTCCTTGGCCCTCGAGAACAGGCCTTTTTTGTAGAAGACGTTGCCCAAGCCCTCGGTCGCGCCTATCTGGTAAACGACGAGGTGGTGGCGCTCGCTGAGGTCGCCCGCCGCTTCAAAGGCGGCTTCCGCGTCGGCGAAGCGCGCCAGCTCCAGGTAAACCTCACCCAAATTGATGAGCGACACGACCTCGATGATGTCGTCGCCGAGTTGGGCGGCTATCGTCAGGGCGTCTTTGTAAAAGGCGGCCGCACGCTCGAACTTGCCGAGCGCGGCGTAGGTCAGGCCGAGGTTCTGCAGGTTGACGGCGGCGCTACGCGACTCGGCGTCTTGGCTTTTAAGAATCTCGAAGGCTTCTTGCAGCGACTCGAGGGCGTTTTGGTACTCGGAGAGTTCGCGGTAGATGTCGCCCGCGTTCGTGAGCACGTCGGCCAGCAGCCGGGTTCGCCCGAGCGTCTTGAGGAGCGCTGCGGCCCGCTCCAAAAAGGTGAGCGAGGCCGAAAGGTCGCCCGACAGGGCGAAGACGCTGGCGAGTTGGTTGAGGGCGTTGGCCTCCAGGTCGTCCAAAGCCTCGTCCTGGGCGACCTCCAGGGCTGCTTCGAAGTGGTTCTTCGCCGCCTCGAAGTCGCCGTGCTCGCGCGCGACTTTACCGAGCAGCAGCCGGACTTCGCCGAGCTGCTGGGGCGTGTGGGCCGCGGGGTCGGCGAGGGCGTCCAGCAGACTCGTTTGGGCGGCGCTCAGCTGGCCCAGCTCGAAGGCTTTTTGGGCTTGCTCGAGGCGTTCGGACACTGCGGCGGGAAAGGCAGCCTCTCTGCCGTCCCGCGCCCTGAGCTGTAGAAGAACTTCGGCCATTCGAAACACTCCGACCAGGGGGTCCGGTCTACCGCCGCCCCGCTTGACCGGAGTTTAAATCAGCGACTGTCACAAGGTTCTTACAACGTGACAAAAAGGTGGGCGCGTCAAGCACGCGCCCACCGGACTTTACCGTTTCAAAGCATTTCGGTTTTGCTCAGTTTTTCAGGACGTCGCCCAGGAACTGTTTCAGGTCGAGACGGCCCTTGCCGAGGCCGTCTTTGTAGAGGGCCCCGTTCACGGGGACGTCGTAGAGCTTGTCCATCACCTTTTCGGTGACGAGGTTGGGAAGTTCTGCAACTTTCTTGTCCAGGTTCGGCTGGCCCAGCGCCAAGGCCAACGCGCCCGAGACCATCGGCGCGGCGAACGAGGTGCCGCTCCAGTAGATGACGCGGCTGTCGGGGTAAGCGGTGAAAACGGCTTCGCCCGGGGCGACGATTTCGACCATGTCTTTTCGGTAGGTCGAAAAGGTGGACTTTTCGTCGTTGGCGTTGACGCTGCCGACGCTCACGAGGGCGCTTTTGTAGCTTTCCTTGAGCGCTCCGCTGGCCGGAAAGGTGACGTTTTTGTCGCCCGAGTTGCCCGACGAGGCGACCACCGCGACGCCCCTGTTCTTCGCCTTTTCCAGAACTTTCTCGACCGCCACAGACGTTTGCTGTGCGCCGAGCGATACGTTGATAACCTTCGCGCCGTGCTCGACGGCCCAGTTGATGGCGAGGACCAGGTCGTCGGTGTCGCCCTGCCCGCCGGCGTCCAGCACGCGCAGGGGCATGATCTTTGCCAGCGGCGCGACCTGCAGGACGACGCCCGCGACCGCGGTGCCGTGCCCGTAGTTGTCCCCGACACCCTCGTCTTGAGCCCGCGCGTCGCCGTCCAGAAAGTCCCAGCCCGGTACGAGCCGGTCGGTGAAAACGGGATGATTCAAGTCCAAGCCGGTGTCGATGACGGCGACGACGACGCCGTCGCCCAGGCGGGGTGCCAACTTAGTGTGCGCTTCGAGAAGACCTATTTGCTGCCAGGCGCGCGCGTTGTCGAGCGGAGTGTAGGTCAGACTGGTGGGCACAGAGCCGTCCCAAACTGCCGTGCCACCGGCCCAGGCGCGCACGCCGCCGGCCCAGGCGCGGACACCGCCGGCCCAAGCGCGCACGCCGCCGGCCCAAGCGCGCACGCCGGCCACGCCGAGTTCCGGCAGTGCGAACGCGTTTTGGTTTTGTTCCAGGGAAAGCGTGGTGAGCCCGGTCGTTTCGGCAAAGCCCAACACGGCGAAGCCCGCCTCAGCGTCGAACAGGACGACGCTGCCGCCGTAACGCGCCTCGAGTTCGGCCGGGGTCGCGTCGGGACCGATGTCGACGGTCGTGAGCGTTGAAAAGTTTGGAGCGGGGCTACCCACTTCGGGCGAACTGCCGAGGTTGCACGACGACAGCGAGACCATCAAAGCAGACAGCAACCAGAACAGCAGCCAGCGGTGTTTTGTTTTTCCGTACGCGGTGTCATGCAAGGTGTAATGCAAGGTGGTTCTCCAAAAAATGACGAAAAAGTAAGTCGGTCGCGCTACTGGCTCGCCGCCGCTTTAGCGCCCGGTTAAGAGCGGCGGGTCTTCACCTCTTACTTGCCCCTTTCGAATGGTTTATCAACCTAACCCAAGCGTACAGGGTCGGCTCTCACGAAACTCTTACAAATCTTTTGTCCACAACGTTCAAACGCACTTCCGCGCGAGCTGGGGTCGCTGGTGTAGAGTGCTCTGGGAGGTTCTTTTGACGGTCGTTACAGCCCAGCCACGCAAGGCCAACAGCGAGTTCAGCGTCGACCACGGGTACGTTTACGACCGCCGCGGGCCGGTGCGCTGGATTGTTTCACACCTGCTGCGCTACAAGCTGTTGTTGGGCCTGTTTGTACTCGCGGTCACCCTGACCAACGTGCTGTTTTCGGCGGTGCCGCGCTTGGTAGGCTTGGCCTTCGACGTGGTGCTCCAACCCGACCCGAGCGCGCGGCGACTGTTCACCCTCGCCGCGATTATCCTCGGGGCGGTGTTGGTGCGCGGCGTCATCGACCTCGTCAACAGTTTTTCTATAGAGACGCTGGGGCAGCGGCTCGAGCGCGACGCGCGCGAAGAGCTTTACCTGAGCTTGCTCGGCAAAAGCCAGACCTTCCACAACCGCCAGCGCGTCGGCGACATCATGGCGCGCGCGACCGGCGACGTGCGCCAGCTCAACCCGATGATGAACCCCGGCATAGCCCTCATCTCCGAGTCGGTCGTCGCCACGGTCGTGCCGCTCGTCTTTATCGCTTTTATCGACCTGCGCTTGCTGCTCGCCCCCGTACTGTTCGTCTTGCTGTTCGCGTTCGCGCTGCGCGACTACATGCGACGGCTCAACCCCGTGTCCGGCGCGATGCGCCGTCACTTCGGGGTTATGAACGCCGGGCTGAACGAGACCATCACCGGCATCGAGGTGGTCAAGTCGACCGTGCAAGAGGCGCAGGAACAGCGCAAGTTCGTCACCGACGCCACAAACTACCGCGACGCCTTCGTCGCGCAGGGCCGGGTGCAGGCGCGCTACCTGCCGATTTTGCTGTTCGGCTTCGCGCTGACCGGAGCTTTCGCGCACGGGTTGTGGCTGCTCGCGCAGGGTCAAATCACGGTCGGCGACCTCGTGGCTTATTTGGGCTTGGTGGGCGCGATGCGCTTTACCGCCTCTATTTCGGTGTTCACCTTTTCGCTCGTGCAGTTGGGGCTGGCCGGGGCCGAGCGGATTCTCGAGCTGATGCGTGAAGAAACCGAACTCGACGAAAACGTGGGCGGCTACGCCTCACCGATTCGCGGGTCCATCGTGTTCGAAAACGTGAGCTTCGGCTACGCGGGTGCGGACGGCAAACAGAGTTTGCACAACGTCTCGTTCGAGGCCGCCCCGGGCGAGACCGTCGCCGTCGTCGGGCAAACGGGCTCGGGCAAGAGCACGCTGACCAAGCTCGTCAACCGCGCCTACGACGTGACCGGGGGGCGAATTCTCATCGACGGGGTGGACGTGCGGGACTGGAACCTGGCGTCTTTGCGGCAGCAAATCTCGGTCATCGAGCAGGACGTGTTTCTGTTCTCCCGCTCGGTTGCCGACAACATCGCCTTCGGGTTGGGTGAGAAGGCGACGCGGGCGGCCATCCTGGAAGCCGCCAAAGCCGCGCAGGCCCACAGTTTCATCACCGGTTTCGCCGACGGCTACGGCACCGTCATCGGCGAGCGCGGCGTGACCTTGTCGGGCGGACAGCGGCAAAGGTTAGCCATCGCTCGAGCCCTCCTCACCGACCCGCGAATTCTCATCCTCGACGACTCGACGAGCGCGGTCGACAGCGCCACCGAAGACGCCATCCAGCGCGCCATCGACAAGGTGCTCACGGGCCGCACCACGCTGATGATCACCCACCGATTGTCGCAGATTCGCCGCGCCGACAAAATTCTGGTACTCGCCGGGGGCGAAGTCGTCGACCAGGGCAGCCACGCCGAACTGCTGGCACGCTCCAGGCTCTACCAGCGTATTTTTGCGAGACATGAGGGATGAGGGGCTCGCACAGGGAAGACGGGGAGAAGCCCTTGATTTTCCACTCGGTACTCTCCACTCGGTCCTCGGTACTTTCTGCAGTGAGGTCTAACTGATGGGCTTCATCATGGACGGCGTCGCCACCGAGGCGTACGACCGCAACTACAGCGACCGCCAACTCCTGCACCGCATTTTCGCTTACTTTCGGCCGCACCTCAGGACGATGGTGTTCGTCGCGGTGATGACCTTTTTAGACGCGCTCATGGGCGCGGCTCTGCCGGTCTTGATCTCGCGCGGCATCGACGTGTTGGGCGCGCAAGACTCGAGCGGACTGTGGCCCCGAGCCGGTGGTTTTCTCGCCGCCATCCTGCTGGCCGGGGCGCTCGCCTGGACCTTCAACTTTTTTCGCCAGACTTACACCGCCCGCGCGGTGGGGGACGTGGTGCTCGAGCTGCGCAAACACGCCTTCGACGCGGTGCTGGCGCGCGACATGTCGTTTTACGACGAGTTCTCGACCGGCAAAATCGTCAGCCGCGTCACCTCGGACACGCAAGACTTCGCGACCGTCGTTACCTTGACGCTCAACCTCATGAGCCAGGTGCTGCAAATCCTCATCATCGTCGGCGTGCTGTTTTACCTGAACGTGCGCCTCACGCTCATCGCGCTCGTTATTGCCCCTTTTATCGTCGCGGCGGCCTTAGCGTTTCGCTACATCGCACGCTTTACCGCGCAGCAGGCGCGGCGCGTCCTCGCCGAGGTGAACGCGAACGTGCAGGAGTCCGTCACCGGCATCTCTGTGGCGAAGGCGTTTCGGCAAGAACGGACCGTGTTCGACACCTTCAGCCGGGTCAACGAGCAGTCCTACGACCTGAACTTGCGGCAGGGTTTGGTTTTCAGCTCGATTTTTCCCATTCTCGGCACCATCGCGGGAGTAGGCACGGCGCTGGTCGTCTACTTCGGCGGGCGCAGCGTGTTGGCGGGCGCGGTCACGGCGGGCGAGTGGTACTTGTTCGTCCAGAGCATCGCGCTGTTCTGGTTTCCGCTGACCAGCATCGCTTCGTTCTGGAGCCAGTTTCAGCAGGGTCTGGCGGCCAGCGAGCGCGTGTTTGCCCTCGTCGACGCCGAGCCGCGGGTGGTGCAGACGGGTTCCGAACAGGTGGAGGATTTGCGGGGGCGGCTCGAGTTCGTGGGGATGGACTTTCGCTACACCGACCAGGAGCAGGTGCTCCGCGGTTTCGACCTGACGATTCCGGCCGGGGAGACCGTCGCCTTTGTCGGCCACACCGGGGCGGGCAAGTCGAGCCTCGGCAAGCTCGTCGCGCGCTTTTACGAGTTTCAGGGCGGGCGGCTTTTGGTCGACGGGCGCGACATCCGCAGCCTCGACTTGCAGGGTTACCGCCGCCACCTGGGCATCGTCCAGCAGACGCCGTTTTTGTTCCGCGGCACGGTGCGGGACAACATCCGCTACGGGGCTCCAAACGCCTCGGACGAAGAAGTGGTTGCGGTGGCGCGGCGGGTCGGCGGGGGCGACTGGTTGGACGTGTTGCCGCAAGGTTTGGACACCGACGTGGGCGAGTCCGGCAAGGGCATCTCGGGCGGGCAGCGTCAGCTCGTGGCGCTGGCTCGAGTGCTGCTGCAAAACCCGCGTATTTTAATCCTGGACGAGGCGACGGCGAGCGTCGACCCACTGACCGAGGCGCAGATTCAGGAGGGTTTGGAGCTTGTCCTGCGCGACCGCACCGCCATCGTCATCGCGCACCGGCTGTCCACGATTCGCAGCGCCGATCGCATTGTCGTGTTGCAACAAGGCGAGATTGTCGAAGAGGGCAGTCACGAAAGTTTGCTCGAGAAGGGCGGCCACTACGCCGAACTCTACAACACCTACTTCCGCCACCAGTCGCCGGACTACGACCCGGTGGGGGCGGGAGGGTAGGGCAGTTCGAGTCTGTGAGATGCGGCGAGGACAGTAGAATCCATGCTGAAAAGCCGTCAAAAAGCTGGCCGATGAACAAAAATAACACTTGACAGGGCCGGTGCTCATGGAATACCATCCTTTGCTGTTCGTCTATCAAATAAACAACCCGCGCAGGTAGTTTCAAAGCTTGCCAGTTCAACGTAAGTCGCCCGCTTCAAACTTGTCTCATCTTGTTAAACTGCGTGAGGGTTGAATATGCTGACAAAGCTTAGTATTGGAAAAAGGCGTTTGGAAAAACGCAGCACATCCCGCTCAAGCCCATCACGCTCGTGTTTGGGGCGAATAGTTCGGGGAAGTCGAGTCTTATTCACTCGCTTTTATTGATGAATCACGCTGTTCAAACAGCTAATCTTGACGTGAGTTTAACTAGTTTAGGCGGAGAATCAGTTGACCTAGGGGGGTTCAATCAGTACATATTCAGACGTAACTTAAGTTCAAATACTGATTTCTCATTCCATTTTGACGATCCCAAACCCAGATATGATTTTGAAATAAATGAAGAAGACGGAGACACCGACGTTAGTAGTTTGGGGATTTTAGTTTCATTTGGACTAGCATCTGAATCTAAACGTCTAACCGAGCTATTTCCTAATAAACCTGCCATTTTGAATTATGAAGTAACGACTGACCAAGGCAATTTGTTTACTTTAAGCTTCACAAATGAAATTCTCCCAGTAAGTGTTCTGACTTTTAGCGAGGTAGATTACCAGCACCCAACATTGAAAATGCTTTTAAAATACTTTGCTCTAGCGTTTGAAGAACAACACGGCCGTGAACTGGATAATGACCAACTTGCGTTTTTAGCTGACAAGGTTCTAGAAACTTTGTATTTTGCACCTGAATTATTATTTTACGGTAAAAAAACCCGGGGCGCTCAAATGAGCTTTCATCACTGGCTACACAGTCCTGGTGTTATACATCTTTCTTTTGCTTCTGCTTTTACTTCAGATGCCTGTCATAGCTGGATTCAAAAGTTAGAAAAAATAACTTCTCAACAAGAAGCTAGTGAGTTTTTTGATGCGATTGACTTTATGCTCAATCAAGATTTGTATAAAAGCGAAGGCTTTGAAGTACCCCTACTTGGCTTGGACGAGGCTGATGCGCAAAAATTTTATGACAGCATTAATCCCTCATATCTTAATGAGGCTTTTGAATTTTCCGAGTGGATACACGAAGAGCTAACTTCTCTCTTTGTTTCACTTGTGTTTGATACTCATTATTTAATTGAAGCTGAACTGAACAAGCTGGCTTATTTGGGTCCATTGCGTACCTACCCGGCTCGCCTTATGCCTGCTAAACATGAACAAGACCCGAATTGGCTAGCAAGCGGGGGATTCGCTTGGCAATCCATACGTGATCGTCATGATTTGCGGGAGAAGGTTAACAAGTGGTTGGGTGCGGAATTTCTCAAAACTCCGTATAAACTTAGTGAGCGTAAGCTATACGCCCTAGAGGATTTAAAAAAATCGCTACACAACTCGAGTGAGATCACTTTAGAGCAAGTGCTGGCCTCCTTAGGCAGTACCCAGCCAGTTACTACAGAACTTTTGCTCACCGACCTGCGTAGTGATACTTATGTGACTCATAGAGATATTGGGGTCGGAATGTCTCAAATAATGCCGATCCTTGTGTATGTCTACGGTTCTAAAAAACAACACATTCTGATTGAACAGCCGGAGATTCACTTACATCCTGCTTTACAAGCTGAGCTAGGCGATGTGTTTATCGAATCGGCCCTTGGTGACGCACAAAATCGCTTTATCTTAGAAACGCACAGCGAGCATCTAATCTTGCGAATCATGAAGCGGATGCGGCAGATGGCGCGGGGCGAATTGCCAGAAGAACATCCCTTCGGAGTGCGGCCTGAAGACGTAGCTATTTTGTACGTAGAGCCGGGAGAGGAAGGTGCGGTCGTCAAAGTTTTGGAACTCGACGAAGAGGGACAACTCCTCGACCCCTGGCCCGGCGGCTTTTTCGAAGAGGGTTTCGAAGAGCGTTTTGGGTAGGATAGATTGTGCTCTACGAAGTCGCCCTGACGCCTGATGTCTTTTCGGCTGCTGAGCACAAGGCAAACCCTGCGCTAACTGCCGAGCTTAAAGCGCTACTGCGCGACCTTATACACAACGGTCTGGTAGCCGACTTGCACAAAGGTGGACTGAGCAAGCATATTTACGAAGGGGTTAAAGCTTTCCCTCAACAGCAGCGGCCTCTGGTTATGAGTTTACTCAACACACTTAAGGACCGTCGGCGCTTCGTGGAGCATCCCAAAAGTTCGAGTGAACCGCTCACTGTTCAGGATTGGTTGGGTTTAGCGCTTTATTCACATAAGCAAACTACATTTCATAGCATCGTTGTCGGGCGCGAACTTGCAGCAGAGTTTTACCTTGAAGACGGTTATTTGCTCGAGCTTAGCCAAGTGCTCGATTCACGGAAGTGGCAAGAACGCGCCTTAACACCAACTGTGAGTACGGACGAGCAAGGCTACCGTACTGTCCTCACCCCCATCCTTCGGTATGCAAAAGCCATAGATTTGATCGACCCATTTCTCTCAGCAAACGGAAAGAAGGGGAAGTTCGTTGAATTATGTGCTGAGCTTTCGGGACAAAAGCACGATAGTAGAAGATTAGGACGAATTCATATTCACGCTAGCAAAGGACAATTCAACTCTATTCAAAAGAACACAATAGCTGAGTGGTTCAATGATTGGCAGGATTTGCTCGAGTCTCTCCATCAGCAGTACGGTCACAGATTCAGGGTGTTTTTGTGGGAAAAACCTGTAGAGGGTCAACGCTTTCACGACCGCTTTGTTTTAACCGACCAATGCGGTGTCTCCGTACCTGCGGGGTTTGACTTCGTCAGGGGTTCGAGCACCGACTGGAGCTTTTTGGATTACCAGACGACTTTGCAGCGGCGCGACCAGTTTCGTAAAGACAACAACGCTGTTTTTGAACATGTTAAAGGGTTTACGCCCCTAGAAATCGGTTTTTAAAGGCAGGCGTCAGGGAAGGGTACAGCGTAGCCAAAACCGTCCTGCCGTTTGCTACACTCGAGCCACCCACGGAGGCGCGCATGAGCCTGACCATCAAAAAAGAACCCTTCACCTACCACGACTTGAATAACTTTCCGGACGACGGCAAGCGCCGCGAAGTCATCGGAGGCGAACTTTACGTGAGCGCTGCACCCAACACACGCCACCAGCGGCTGATCGGAGAACTCTTTTTCCTTATTCGTTTGTTTTTGCAAGACAGTCCTGTGGGCACTGTTTTCATGGCCCCCACGCAAGTCGTTTTCGACGAAATGGAAAGCGTCGAGCCGGATATTTTTGTGGTCCTCAAAGAAGGACGCGCCGAGATTGTTGAACAAAGGATACTGGGCGCACCCGCTTGGGTCGTCGAGGTGTTGTCGCCCTCGAACCGCGCCTACGATTTAGAAACGAAGCGCAAACTCTATGCGCGTTATGGCGTCGTGTACTGGGTCGTCGACCCGGAAGCCGAGGAGGTGCTGACTTGGGACACCGAGGGCGCGCGGACTTACCGAAAAGGCGACGAGGCGGAAGTCTCCGTGTTGCCGGGGTTCCGCCTCGCTGTCACCTCTTTGTTTGACGCCGTTCTTTAACGAACCTCGCTGCCGCTGGCGATGTCCCGGTCGAGCGCGGAGACACTCAGGTTGCCCTCAGAGTCCTCAGCGGCCAAAATCATGCCCTGCGACTCGACACCGCGCAGTTTCACAGGTTTGAGGTTGGCGACGATGATGACTTTCTTGCCCTTCAACTCTTCGGGTTTGTACCACTGCCGAATGCCCGAAACGATCGTGCGCTCTTCCGACCCGAGCTTGACGCTCAAAACCAAGAGCTTGTCGGCCTTCGGGTGGGACTCGCACTTGACGACCTCGGCGACGCGGAACTCGAGCCTCGCAAAGTCCTCAATCGTCACTTCGTCCTTGTGCTCGATGGGGACTTCCTCCCGTAACACTTCTTTCATCAGCGCCTCTAAGTCGATGCGCGGGAAGAGCGGGTCGCCGGGTTGGGTGCGCGTGTCGGCGGGCGTGTCACCCCACACGGCAGCTTTGTTCAGGTCGTAGTAAAGGCTCTCGAGCCCCAACTGTTTGCGCAACTCCTGTGCCTTGGTCGGAATCACCGGGTCGAGGAGGATGGACGCAACGCGCAGGGCTTCGACGCAGGTGTAAAGGACGGTGTTCAGGCGCTCGGCGTCGGCCTCGTCTCGCGACAAGACCCACGGCTGCGTCTCGGCGATGTACTTGTTCGCCTTGCGCACAGCCTCCAATACGCTCTCGATGGCGCGGTCGAACTGGAGGTCGTCGAACTGCTGCGTAATGGTTGCGGGCAAAGCAGTAAAGGCGTCGCGCAGGGCTTCGTCAATAGGTTGAAGCTCACCGGGAGCTTTGACCACGCCGCCCTGATACTTGCCAATCATCGTCAGCACGCGGTTGAGCAGGTTGCCCAGGTCGTTCGCCAGGTCCGAATTGATGCGCTCGGCCAAACCCACCTCGCTGAACGAAGCGTCTAGCCCGAAGGTCATGTCGCGCAGCAGGTAGTAGCGAAACGCGTCGCTGCCGTACTTGTCTTTCAAGTCGAGCGGGCGAACCACGTTGCCCTTGGACTTGCTCATCTTGCCGCCATTCACGAGCCACCAGCCGTGAACGTTGAGGTGCCGGTAAAGCGGCAAGCGAGCCGCTTTCAACATCGTGGGCCAGAAGACGCCGTGGGGCTTAACGATGTCCTTGCCGATAAAGTGCTCGACAAACGGCCAATAGCGCGCCGTGAGTCCCTTGCTCTCCAAGGCCGAGTAGTAGTTGATGAGCGCGTCGAACCACACGTAGGTGACATGGTTTTCGTCCCAGGGTAAAGGGATGCCCCAGGGTACGCGCTCCCTCGGGCGGCTGATGGAGAGGTCGCCGATGGGCTCGCGCAACATCCCCAGCACCTCATTTTTGTAACGCTCGGGCCGGATGAAGTCCGGATTGTGCTCTAAATACTCTTTCAGCCAGGGGCGGTACTTTTCCATGCGGAAAAAGTAGTTTTCTTCCGAACGGTACTCGAGCCTTATGTCGTGCTGCGGACACTTGCCGTCGACAAGTTCTTTTTCGGTGTAGTAGCGCTCGCAGCCGACGCAGTACAGGCCGCCGTACTCGCCGAAGATGATGTCGCCCGAGTCGTAAACGCGCTGAAGGATTTCACTTACAACTTTTTTGTGTCGCTCCTCGGTGGTGCGAATAAAGTCATCGTAGTGGATACCCAAATCGTCCCACACGCTTCTAAACTTGCTCGAGATTTGGTCCGTGTAGGTTTGCGGGCTCACCCCCACCGCTTGGGCCGCCTTTTGCACCTTCTCGCCGTGCTCGTCGGTGCCGGTCAAAAAGTAGGTGTCGTCGCCTTTGAGCCGGTGAAAACGCGTGACCACATCTACAACGGTGTTCTCATACGCATGGCCGATGTGCGGCTCCGCGTTGACGTAGTGGATAGCGGTCGTAGCGTAGTAGGTGTCGCCGCTCGTGGCGGTGGGGCTCGAGTCCTCTGTTTTCTGCTGTGTTTCCGTGGTCATGTCGGTCTCCTTGCAAGCAAAAAAGAAGGGCGCTTTGACAAAAGCGCCCCGTGACGACTAGGTTGAAAACCTATCCGACTCCAGGGCAGTGTTGCATCAGTCGCTTCATGAGGCAAGTATAGCAGAGAGAGCCGGAAAAACCAACGGAAGACGGTTAAGCTCGAGCGCGAGTCGAGTCAGGGTTGTTACCTTTACAGGAACCTGTTTTCGTTTACGCTAGAGGAAGAGGTGACCAACATGGCAACTGCCGAAATACCCGAAATTCCGAGAACCGCACGCCTCGAGCTACCCGCCGCCAACACCGCTTTAATCGTCGTCGACATGCAAAACGACTTCGCCCACCCCGACGGGTCGCTCTACGGCGAGGAGGCGACGCGCATCATTCCGGTGATTCAGAACTTGCTCGAAAGGGCTCGAGCCGCGGGCGTGCGGGTCGTCTTCACCCAGGATTGGCACGGTGACGCCGACCCCGAGTTCGAGATTTGGGGCGAGCACGCTCTAGCCGAAACTTGGGGCGCGGAGATTGTCGAGGGTTTGGAGCCTCGAGAGGACGAAACCCACATCCGCAAACTCCGCTATGACGCGTTTTACGGCACGTCCTTAGAGCACCTGCTAAACCTCTGGGATATAAAACACACCGTCATCGTCGGCACCGTCGCTAACATCTGCGTGCTGCACACGGCGGGCTCGGCGGCGCTGCGCTATCTCGACGTGGTCGTGCCCGAAGACGCGGTCGCCGCGCTCACCGAGTTCGACAAAGAGAGCGCACTGCGGCAGGTGACTTTTCTCTACCGGGGCGAGGTCACGAAAGCCGACGGCATCACTTTCGTCCAATCAGTGTGAGGCAAGTTCAAGGCGTCATCTTCGACATGGACGGTTTGCTGCTCGACAGCGAGCGTTTGTATTTGGAGGCGTCGCGGCAGGCGTTCGTCGAACACGCCTTCGACTTTCAAACCGAGGCGTACTTAGAGTGCATCTGCACGCCGGACGTGGAAGCCGTGAAGATTATGCGCGCGGCCTACGGCGGAACTTTGCCCGTTGAGAAAGTAATGGCTCGAGCCGCAACGCTCTACAGCGAGCGCGTAAGTTCCGAGCCCGTGCCGCTCAAGGAAGGCTGTGCGGAGTTGCTGGACTTTCTAAAAACGAACGACATCAAACGTGCCGTGGCAACCTCGACCCGCACCGACCTGGCCGAGCACAAGCTGAAGCTCGCCGGGATTCGTGAGGCGTTCTCTTTTGTCATAGGCGGCGACCAGGTGACGCGCAGCAAACCCGACCCGGAAATCTACCAGCGCAGCTTTGAACGCCTCGGCGTGCCTGCGGGAACGTGCTGGGCGCTCGAGGACTCGGAAAACGGCGTGCGGGCGGCGGTAGCGGCGGGTTTGCGGGTGATTCAGGTGCCGGACTTGAAAGCGCCCTCGGACGAGTTTCTAACGTTGGGCCACGCGGTTCTACCTTCGCTCACGGCGGTCAGGGAGTATCTTGCGGGGTTGGGAAGCGTTTCGGTTGATACACACAGCGTCTGACCTCACCCCTGCCTCCCCTTTGAGGGGAGGTGCCCGAAGGGCGGGGGGGGTCGAGGAGCTGCCTCGAAGCGACTGAGGGGTCAGGTTGAATCAAGCCTCCACCAGCGCGCCGAAGTCGACTTCGGCCGCGGGCCGTACATCGGCCTTGAGCACGCGCTCCATAATCCGCAGCGCCTCGTCGCCGTAGTCGTCGCGCTCCGCCGCCACGCAGTCGGGCGGCACGACGAGCTTGAAGTCCTGCATGTAGGCGTCGTTGGCGGTGAACAGCACGCAGATGTCCGTGGCAACGCCGCAGAGGATGAGGGTTTCGACGCCCAAGTCCCGCAGCAGCGTGTAGAGCGAGGTGAGAAAAAAGCCCGAGTGTTTCGGCTTGAGGACGAAGTAGTCGTCTTCCTGGGGCCGCAAAAGCTCGACCATCTTTTTGCCGGGTGTGTCGCCTAAGCAATACTCGACGACGCGGGTAAAGTCGCTCTGCCAGCGTCCGAAGTTGTCGTTGACGTAGACCACCGGCACCCCGGCGACTTTGGCGCGGCGTTTCAGGTCGGTGATTTTCTCAGCCATCGGTAGGGCGCGTTTCAGCAGGTTTTCCGCTCCCTCGAACTCTAAGGGATTGATAACGTCAATGAGCAAAAGTGCGACGGCGGACTCGTCGGCTTTATCGTGGTGTAAGGCTTTTGGGTCTCTCGGCATGGTCGCCCCCTGAGCTTTATCAAAAAACTTCGTCCCCAAAACGACCGTACCCTAACGTACCTTCGCAAAACAGCGCTGGAAACTTCGCCGGGCAAGCTGATATTCTCAATCTACGCACCTTCCCTGAGCAGAGGAGCGGAGGAGAACAAGCTTTTGACTTCACTTTCTACTTTCCACTCGGTACTAGGTACTTCTTTATGAACCTCGTCACCCTCGCCACCTGCAACTTAAACCAGTGGGCGCTCGACTTCGGCGGCAATTTGGAGCGCATCGCCGAGTCCATCCGAACGGCCAAAGAGCGCGGCGCGCGTTACCGGCTCGGGCCGGAGTTGGAAATTCCGGGTTACGGCTGTCAGGACGCTTTTTTAGAGGGCGACACGATTCGCCACTCGTGGGAGTGCTTGGCGGAAATCTTGGACGGCGACCTCACCGACGGCATCCTATGCGATGTCGGGATGCCGGTCTTGCACCGCGACGTGCGCTACAACTGCCGGGTGTTTTTACTCAACCGAAAAATCCTCCTCATCCGCCCGAAGATGGCGCTGGCCCAGGACGGCAACTACCGCGAGGCGCGTTACTTCGCCGCCTGGGCACACCCGCGCCACACTGAAGAGCACGTGCTCCCGCGCATGATTCGTGAACTGACCGGACAAGCCACCGTGCCTTTAGGCGACGCGGCGGTCGCCACGCTCGACACGGTCGTTGCGGCTGAGACCTGCGAAGAACTGTTCACGCCGGACAGCCCGCACATCCACCTCGGGCTCGACGGGGTGGAAATCATCAGCAACGGCTCGGGCTCGCACCACGAACTGCGCAAGCTGCAAAAGCGCGTAGACCTCATCCTGAGCGCGTCGGCGAAGGGGGGTGGAGTGTACCTCTACGCCAACCAGCAAGGGTGCGACGGCGGGCGGCTTTACTTCGACGGTTGCGCGCTCATCGCGGTGAACGGGCGGGTGGTGGCGCAGGGCTCGCAGTTTTCGCCTCGAGACGTCGAAGTCGTCACCGCGACCGTCGATTTGGAAGAGGTGCGTTCGTTCCGCGCGGGCTTTATCAGCCGCATGGTGCAGGGCAGCGAAGCGCCGCCGGTACCGCGCGTCTACAGCGATTTCGAACTCACCGAAAAGGGTTTCTCGCGCGGCCCGAGCCCGGCGGTCGCGCTGAAGTTCCACACGCCGGAAGAAGAAATCGCCCTCGGCCCGGCCTGCTGGCTGTGGGACTACCTGCGGCGCTCGGGGTTGGGGGGCTTTTTTCTGCCGCTCTCGGGCGGCTCGGACTCGGCGGCGGTGGCAGCGCTGGTGGGTTCGATGTGTCAGCTCGTCGTGCGCGAGGCGCAGGCCGGGAACGAGACTGTTGTAGCAGACGCGCGCCGAATGACCGGACAGGGCGACGGCTGGACGCCCGACGACCCCCGCGAATTCGCCCACGCCCTGCTGCATACCTGTTACATGGGTACTGAAAACTCGTCGAAGGCTACAAGGGCTCGAGCCAAACACTTAGCCGGTGAAATCGGCGCGTACCACCTCGACGTGGACATCGACACCATCATCTCAGCCTGGCGCACCGTGTTCGAGACCCTGACCGGCAAGCGACCGCGCTTCAAAACGGCGGGCGGCTCGAGCGCCGAAAACCTCGCGCTGCAAAACATCCAGGCGCGCAGCCGCATGGTGCTGGCTTACTTCCTCGCGCAACTGTTGCCCTGGGTGCGCGGCAAGGAGGGCGGCCTGCTGGTCCTCGGCACCTCGAACGTAGACGAGGCGCTGCGCGGCTACATGACGAAGTACGACGCGAGTTCGGCCGACATCAACCCCATCGGCTCGGTGTCGAAAACGGATTTGCGGAGGTTCTTGCGCTGGGGAGCTGAACACCTCGGCTACGAAAGTTTACTCGAGATTGTACAAGCCGTACCGACTGCGGAACTCGAGCCCATCACCGACACCTATACCCAATCCGACGAAGCCGACATGGGCATGACTTACGAAGAGTTGTCCGTCTTCGGGCGCTTGCGTAAGGTCGAGAAGTGCGGCCCCGTGGCAATGTTCGAGCACCTTGTGTTCGCTTGGGATTATTTAAGCCCCGCGGAAGTGGCCGAAAAGGTGAAGCGGTTCTTCTTTTACTATTCCATCAACCGCCACAAGGCCACCGTCCTCACGCCTGCTTACCACGCCGAAAGCTACTCGCCCGACGACCACCGTTACGACCTGAGGCAGTTTCTTTACAACGCCCGCTGGAGCTGGCAGTTTCGGAGAATCGACCGGCTCGTTCAAGACCTGGAGCGTAATCCACCCATCGAGCGGAAAACGGCAAATCCCGGCGTGGACTCGAGCGACAGCCGGGCCAAGGTATGAGGCTCGGGCTTTACGGCGGCCGCTTCGACCCGCCGCACCTTGGACATTTGCTCGTCGCAGAAGGGGCAAAAGAAGCACTCAATCTCGAGCGCGTCCTCTTCATCCCCAGCAAAACCCCACCACACAAAAGCGCCGAGGCGAGTGCGCAAGCACGTTTTGAGATGACCCTGCTCGCCACCGCCGAGAATCCCCACTTTTTTGTATCGGATTTAGAATTGAAACGCGAAGGCACCTCTTACACCATCAACACCGTCGAAACGCTGCTCGAGCAGTACCCGACCGCCGAAATGTTCTACTTGACCGGCGTCGATGCTTACCGGGACATCGCCACCTGGCAGCGCGCGCGTGAACTGGTCGAAAAAGTGCAAATGGTCGCCTATCCCCGCCCCGGTTACAGCTTGGAGGGGCTCGAGCCCTATTTCTCGGAGCGTGTTGAACTGTTGGAGTTACCCGTTTTCGAGGTCTCGAGCACCGCGTTAAGACGGCGTTTGCGAGCCGGGGAGAGCGAGAGCGTGCGCTACCTGCTACCGGAGACCGTCGCGGCCTACGTCGCCAAACACGCGCTTTACGAGAAGGGCGGAGGTGGGTAGTCCTTTTTCGAACTTTAAAACCGACTTTGCTTCACTTCCCGACCGGCAACCGCCCCGAACCTGTCGGCGCTGAACGGAATACTCGGTTTCAAGCAGCCCTCGAGGGTGAGCGTCTGGTCCGTCCGAGTCCCGAACGCGCCTTTTTCACCGGGGAGAAGCGTCAGTAGTTGCGTGTCGGTGACGGCGTCGGGGGCGAGCTTGTCGACCAGCGAACAGAGGTCGCGCACGAACGCTCGAGCTTGAAGGTTGAGAACGTGACCACTTGAAGTTCTCGCGAGGGTTGCAGCGAAATCGGGTCGGGGATGACGAAGCTGTACGTCTCTGGCGAAGTACCACAAGGTCCGCGTGCCGTCGGTTTCCGCCACGAGGAGTTCGGTGGCGGGCAGGTCGGTGTGAACGCAGCCCGGCACCGTGGCCGAAACGTCGTGCCCGGCGACCCCCCGGGAACGCTGCGCTCCGTTAGGTCGCGCAGCGTCCAGCCCTGGGGCAGCTCGAGCTTCCACCTCACACACCCGCCTTCGGGGTCGCCCACAGGTTCACGTAAAGGAAATCGTTCCAGCCGTGGCTCATGACGCCCAGCCGCCCGCCGCCTAAGTCGATGAGCTTCGTACCACAGTGATGCTCAAAGCGTTTGTCCAGGGTGTAGCGGTAGAACGCGGTCGCTTGAGGATTCGCCTTTTTATAGACGTAGAGGCGGCTGCGGTTGCGGTAGGGCCAAAAGGGGTCGTGCTCGCCCGCGACGATTTCTAACTCCCCATCGCCGTCTAGGTCCGCGACTTCGACCGAATGCGGGCAGCGCATCGTGTCGATGACGTGCACCTCCCAGGGTCGGCGCAGGTCGTTACCGGGCTTGAAGTAAGCGAGTTTGGAAAAGGGCAAGGATTTCGTCTCGTAGTCGAGCTTTTCTTCGCCCATCACAACCTCAACCTGACCGTCGCCGTCGATGTCCAAAACGCGGAGGCGGGCGGGATAGAAGTTTTCGTCGGCTATCAACCGGTGCGGGGTGAAGGTGCCGTCGCCGCGGTTCTCGAGCCAGTGCGTCCCCATCACCAGGTCGAGCGTGCCGTCTCCCGTGAGGTCATGAGCCACAACCTCCTCACCATATTGGACGTCCGTGAGCGTGCGCTTGGGCCAGGGCTCTGTGGGGTCGTCCGGGACTTCAAAAATCTCGGGCGTGTCGCCGCCCCCTGCGTGGGCGCTGTGGTAGGTGGTGACGAGCGCCAGGCGTCCGCCGGGCAGGAGCGGCGCGACGAGGTTGCCGTGCGGCCAGTCGCCCGAGCCCGTGCCGATGGCGTGCTCGACCCATTCGCCTCTTTCGGGATTAACAGGTTTCAACCAGACGAGTTCGGAGGACAGCCCCGAATACCAGTCGTCCGCCTTGGCACCCTCGGCCTTCTTCGTGGCGATGATTTCAACGCGTCCGTCCCCGTCCAAATCGTAAGCTCCTATAGCCTGATAAATCCCCGGAATCTCGAAGCGTTCCCAGCTCGGATTTTTGTACCACCACTTCGCGCAAACGATGTCGTTGAGCCCGTCGCCGTCCACATCCGCCGCAACGATGTCCGTACCCGTGACCGATTTGTCGCGGTCTACGAACCCGTGTTTGAAAGCTGCAAAGGGGTCGGTGCCGCTGCGTTCTTTCCACACGTGAACCCTCGGACGCCACACCTCTTTGCCGACGATTTCGCGCGCGCCGTCCCCGTCGATGTCCACCATGTCCGCCTCGTGCGTGCCCTGACCCTGGGCCAGCACCTCGCGGTGCCAGGTTTCGCCGCCGTCCGGCGTTATGTAACGCAGCAGCCGCGCGTCCCAATTGTAGGGCGGGTCCCAGCCGCCTTGGGCCATCTCGGCCAGAAACACGTGCGTTTGGCCGTTCTCCTGCCAGGTGTTGAGCGAGTGTGCGTAGACGACGGGGGCCTCGAGCACCCGCTCCCTAAACCCCCGCCCCGCTGCCGAATCTGCCAAACGGTTCTCGAACCAGGACAGCCGCCCGTCCAAATACTCCGAATCGGTGATGAAGATGTCGGGCCGCCCGTTGCCGGTCACGTCTTGCAGCGCCACGCGGCACATCTCGCGGAAGCTCGGCGCGTAGGTGGTGCGACGCCAAGGTCCGGCGTAGGGACCGGCGTCAGGCATCGTGAAATAGTCCGGCCCGTGGACGATTTCGGGGCGTCCGTCGCCGTCCAAGTCGCCGACCGCGACGCCCTCGGCGAAGATGTTGGTCACAACTTCGTGTTTCTGCCAAACCTGCGTGGGGTCGTCGCCACGTTTGTAAATCCATAATCCCGGCACCTTGCAGTAGGCGGCGTTGGCGATAAGTTCGCTCTCACCGTCGCCGTCGATGTCATAAAAAACCACGTCGTGCGCGCCGCCGTTGCAGCTCGGGTCAACCGTGTGCATCGTCCAGTCGTCTAGTGAATCCCCCATCTTGAACCACACAAGCGTCCACTGATAAGGCTCAGGGACGAGCTTGCCGCAGACGACCTCGAGCCGCCCGTCCCCGTCCACATCCTCCAAGGTGACGCCGACGTGAAACTGCCCCTTGGCGACCACGCCCTTTTCAAACGTGGCGGGACGATACCAGAGCAGACCCCCTTCGCCGCCCGTGACGATTTCCTGGTGCCCGTCGCCGTCTAGGTCTCCGGTCACGAGGTTGCCGAGCACCGCGCTCTCGGGCGCGGCGTCTAAAACGAGCAGGTCCCAGCGGGTTTCAGGCATCAAAGCGTTTTGAGGTAATCGAAGCTGCGTTCAATAGTTCTCACTGGGTCGGCGGGTTCATCGTGCTCGACCACGAACCACTCGGCCCCGGCGGCCTTGGCGGCTCGTAACAGCGGCTCCCACTGGATGACGCCGTGACCCACGTCCGCCCAGCCGCCTTGGTCGGTATTTTCGCCCTCGGGCGCGCGGTCTTTGACGTGAACGCGCTGCAAACGCCCGCGGTACTTTTCGATTAACGGTACTGGGTCCACGCCGCCTTCTTGACACCAACCGAGGTCCAGCTCGAGCCCCAAGTCCGGCGCGCTGTCCAGGAGGTGCTCCAAGCCCAGCTTACCGTCGTACTTACCAAACTCGAACGAGTGGTTGTGGTAAAGCAGCGTCATCCCCTCGGCTTTGACCCGTTCGGCTATTTTGTTAAACCTTTCCCCCAACGCTTGCCAACTCTCGGCGCTGCCCTCGTAATGCTTGTCGCTTATCCAAGGGATGATGATAACGTCGTTGCCCAAGGTTTTTTGAAAGGCGAGGGCGCTGTCTAAGTCGTTTTCCAAAATGTCCAACATCACATGCGCCGAGACCATCTTGACGCTCTTTTCGTCCAGCACCTTTTTGATTTCGCCTGCGTCCATTTGGGGGCCGTAGCCCCCTTCGACGCCCGCGTAACCCGCATCGGCAACTATTTTGACAAGTTCGGTCACGTCGTCTGAGAGGTGCCGGAGGGTGTAGAGTTGCACGGCTAAGGGGTAGGTCATACGTGACTCCTCTTTCCTGATTCTGACCTTTTAGTCATCCAGTTCGCCCACTTGCAAACCGGGCGGCAAGGGGGCGGGACGCTCGCAGGTACTTTCAACGTCAACAAAGCGCCGCGCGTCCGACGCGTCTTGGATGGCCTGTAAAGTGTCCAGCACGTGATAAGCCAATTCTCCGCTCGCGCGGTGAGGTCTGCTGGAGCGCAGCGCGTAGGCCATGTCGGCCACGCCCAAACCCCGGTCGTAGCCGGAGTAGGAATGGGTGAGAGGCACGTCTTGCCAGAGCTTGTCGCCTTTTTTCTTAACGCGCACCGGGCCGTCGAAGGTGTTGGGGTCGGGCACGCTTAACGTCCCTTCGGTCCCGTAGATTTCGATGCGGGGCAGCTCCGAGGCCACCACCTCGCCGCTGACAATCATTGTGACGGGCTTGCCGGAGGCCAGCTCTAAAATCGCCGTCGCGTGAACCGGCGCGTCCACCGTGATGACCGTGCCTTTGTGAGGTTCGCTTGTGACGGTGCGTTCGGGGATGCCCGTCGTGGTGAGGCCCACGACCGACCCTATGGGCCCCAGCAGGTTGATGAGCGCGGTGAGATAATAAGGTCCCATGTCGAACAGGGGATGCCCGCCGTATTTGAAAAAGAAGAAGGGGCTCGGGTGCCACAGCTCGACGCCGTGACCCAGCATAAAGGCGCTCGCCGAGAGCGGTTCGCCAATCGCGCCCTCGTCGATGAGCTTGCGGCAGGTCTGGATGCCGCCGCCCATAAAGGTGTCCGGAGCGCAGCCGAGGCGTAGGTTATTAGCGTCCGCGGCGTTAAGCAACCGCTTCCCGTCCTCGCGCGTAATGGCTAAGGGCTTCTCGCTGTAGACGTGCTTGCCCGCCTCCAGCGCGTTCAAACTCACCTCGGCGTGGACAGTGGGAACGGTCAGGTTGACGGCGATGTCAACCTCGTCGTCCGCCAAAAGCTCCTCGACCGAATAGCCCCTGGCAATATCGTACTTTTCCGCCTTGGCCTCCGCCCGGCCCAGGTCGATGTCGCTCAGGGCGGTCACCTCGAGCCACGGGAAAACCCGCAAGCCCCGAATGTAGGCGTCCGAAATGGTGCCGCAGCCAATCAGCCCGACTTTATAAACGTCTTTACTCACACGTAGTTCTCCCCAAAGGATTTGCTTCGCATTACTTCGCCACGAAGTTCGACAGCAGCTTAACGTACGCCGCCTGGTAATAGATAGCGGGCTCGGTGATTTCCCAGGGCAGCCCGGAGCCGGTGTTCCAATCGCGGTAGGCTTTCTGCGCGGGCTCGCCCGCCGGGGGCGAGGCTTGACCCGTATAGGCCGCGTGCGGGCCGCCCGGCACATAACCCGGTGCCGGACCCCGCTCGCTCGTTAGAGCGTCGTCCCACACGCTGCCGTCGCGGAACCAGTCGTGCCACACCTCGTTGGCCGAATACTCCGCGCCGTATTCATACATGTTGGTTAGGTAGACCATGTTCAACGGGTTGACACCGTGGAGGTAGTGGACGATGCCGAGAGCTTTCTCTTTGTAACTCTCGCTCGCGTCCGCGTTCAGGTCGTAATGCAGCATGTCGAGGTTGGTGTTGCCGAGCGCGGAGCGGACGTAGTTGCTGCCCCAATGGTAGGACAGTTCGGGCAGATAGGCGCGGTAGAGGTCTTGATTGGGCTGAAAGCCGTAAAGCTCGGCGGAGGTCAAAGTGGCTTGCTCCTGCTTCGCGTCCAAAATCGTCTGCGCCAGTTCGGGGTCGGCGTTTTCTAAAGTCGTGTAGTACAGCAGCGCGTCGCCCTGGTCGGGGTCGTACATCGACCACCTGAGCGCGTCGCCGTCGCTAAAGGCTCGAGTCGCCTGGTAGGTGGCCTCGAGCGCGTCCTGATACCTCTCCTCTCCCGTGAGGGCAAAAAGGTAAACCGCCGCCACCGCCTGAATCGCGTCTTGCTCTACAAGCGTCCGGTCGGCGTCGCCCGCTTTAATCTCTTGGCTGTCGCAGTCGTCGCGGCGGGGGTTGTTCACGTACCAGTCGTAGGCGCGTACCGCGCGGTCTCCTAAGTCGGCGGCGTAGTCGCTCAGTTCCTCGAACTGCCCAAACACGAGCGCGCCGTGCGCGAACATGCTGGCGGCGGCGATGCTCGAGCTGGAGCAGACCGGGGCGTAGTAGCGGGGGCGTTCGTCCTCGGACGGGGGTGAGACGGAGTTGTAGTCGATGTTGCCGACTTTGATAATCACGCCGCCGTCTTCAACCTGCATCTTTTTGAGCCAGTCGAACTCCCACAGAAGTTCGTCAATCAAGTCAGGGAGACCGTTGCCCGACTCGGGGATGTTGAAGTCGTCGGTAAAGGCGTCCGGGTTTTGCTCGTAAGCAGTGAGGAGCATGTGGACAGGGGCTTGGGCGAAGGTCACGTATTTGTTGTAGTCGCCCGCGTCGAACCAGCCGCCGGAGAGGTCTCGAGCCGTGTCCGGGTTCTCCTTGTCCTCGACAAAGCGCGCCTCGGTGTCCTGGCCCGGCCCCAAAAAGCTCTCCGCATCCGTCCAGAGCGCGTCGGCGTAAGGTTCCTCTTTCGCCGTGTTCGCGCGGTTGTAGTAAAACATGCGCGTGGCGGCTTCTAGCACCTCGTTGTAAACGTCGTCGGCAATCTCAAACTCGTAAGAGCGCACGTCCTGCTCGACGTCGTAAACGTAATAACTCCCCGGCTCGCTCACCTCCGAAAAGTCGAACCACCAGCCCCGGTCGCCGGAGGTTTCTTGCACCACCCCGTCATTCCAGGCTTCGGGTGAACCGGAAAAAACTACTTCGTCACCCTCGGTAGCCCTGACCTCGAGCACACTCCCCGGCACATACTCGTCCTCGGCGTTAAAACCCGCTTGCGGGTCAACCAGCACGGCGACTTTGGCGTCTTCGGGGCGGTAGCCGAACTGGTCGACCATGATGTAAGGAATCTCGCGCCCGCCCGTCACCGTGACCTCGGCCAAGGTGAGGTTGTCGAAGCAGACGCTTACCGGGACGTCGGGGTTTAAAGGGCCACCTAGAAATAGCTCGAGCTGTGCCGCCGGGTCGTCGGTGGCTAGCTCGAGGTCGAAGCTGTAGGTCTGCGGACTGGTAGCTATGGGTTGCGCTTGATAGAAATACTCCGCATAAGGCTCGCGTGTCTGCCCAATTTTCACGCCGACCTGGGCCTCTTTATCGGCGTAAGCGTCAAAACTCAGGGTGTAAGCCTGGCCCGCTCGCACGTCCAGTCCGGCCTGGCGCAACGCGACGCTCCAGGGGTTTTCCCCGGCGGCGTCTAGGTTGGCGCAGTAAGCCCCATCGGTGATTTCACCGCTCACCTGGGCGGGCGCGTCGGCCCCAAGCGACCAGTTCGCGTCGCCCTCGCTAAAGCTCGGATTCTGAAAGAGGTTTTCGCCCACCTGCACCGCGCCCGCGCTTAAACTCACGTTGTCAAAACAGACCCTCGCCGCCCTATGCTCCTCGCCGCGCTTGCCGCCGCTGAAAAAGGTGAGGTCGGCTTTCGCCGCGCCCTCCTCGGCGGTGAAGGTGTCGGTAAAGGTTTGCTTGTCGGTGGTGAGGTCCAGCGTTTCCGAGTAGGCATTGTCGGACGACCCCGCCGCGCCCACGGTGGCGCGCAGCCCACGCCCCTTTGAAGCGTAGGCGTCGAAGGAGAGGGTGTAGGTCTGGCCGGGCTCGAGCCCGAAGCCCGCGTAGCCAAACTGCACGCTCCACACGTCCGGCCCGCCGTTTTCGATGTCCAGGCAGTATTCGCCGTCCGTCACGCCCCCTTGCGCCGCCGCGTCGTTGAGCAAAGCCACGTTCCAGCCCTCGGCCTGAACCTCAAAATCGCTCGAGACCACAGCTTCCTGGGCGAAGCCGTAGGGCAGAACAAAGCAACATAAGGCCAGGAGCCAGCGGCGCGCGCCGCTGGCCCTGTTGAAAAAAGACGTTTGCATCTTACTGGCCTAACGTGGCCGTCGCGTAGGTGCCGGTCTCGCTCCAGGTCCAACTGTCGGGGTAGTAGACCTGACCCAGGCGCTCGCCGCCCTCTTCGTCGGCGTCGTCCGCACCGACCGCGAAGGGAAAGCTTATCCCCGCCTGGGTGTCCCCTTCGGTGGCGCTGGCGAGAACAGAAAGCGGCAGACTCACCTCGACGGTGTAACCCGCGTCGGTGTATTCAAACGCAACCTTCGCGCCGGACAAGTCGCTTTCGTTACCCGAAAAGAGCCACTGGTGCAACACCGGCTGCCCCTCGACGAGCGCCACGCCGTACTGGTTGGCGTTGAGCCAGAACTCGACCGCGTCGTTGTCGGCAATCTCATCACCCGACCTTTCAAACACGAGCGCGTCGTCGCTGACCTCTGCGCCCAAATAAAAGTTTGTGTCGTCGTAGCCGGTATAGACGGTCATGCTCAGGTCGCTGTCGTCCGCAACGTCGGTGGCGTCGGCGGTCATGCTGCTGTCTACGGTGATGGGCGTTGCTTCGGGCCAGTCGGAAAGGTCGCCGTCCACGGTGATGCTCTCTGCGAGCTTGGGGATGGTCACGGCGGCGTCTTGAGCTTGGACGCTGGACATCAGCGCGAATAACGCGAGCCCTGCCATTAGGTGAATCTTCATATTGTCTCCTCCGAGATTATGGACTTTGAAACTTTGAGAGTCTTGAAGATGCGTTGCTGAACGCTCGAGCTTTCCCTACCGGCGACCCCTCTCCCGAAGCCGAACGCGCCCTTGTTCGTACGCAGTTTGGGGTTTCGCCGCTACTAACAACCGACTCCTGACTCCTACGTCTTCACCGCCCCCGCAAACGCTTCGGTAAACTTGTCTTGCAACAAGATAAACACGAAGATGATGGGCAAAATGCTGATGGTCGCGCCCGCACACAGCAGCGTCCACTGTCGGCTGGCGTCGCCCACAAAGGCGTACATGCCCACGGCCAGGGTGCGTAGCTCGGGACGAGAGAGCGTAAACACGAGCGGCACGAAAAAGTCGTTCCAGGTGTTGATAAAGGTGAAAAGCCCCACCGTCGCCACCATCGGCCCCGCCATCGGCAAGCACCACGTAGCGAAAACGCTGGTGGACGCTCGCCCCGTCAATCACCGCGGCCTCCTCAATCTCGTGCGGCATGGTGCGCATGTAGCCGTAAAAGAGCAGCGTGTTAAAGACCATCTGCCCCCCGGTGAGGACCAGAATGGGCGCGCCCAAGGAATTTAAAAGCCCCAAGTTCTGGACGATGTCGTAAATCGGGATGATGTTGAAGATGCCCGACGGTAAAAAGAAGGTCAGGAACACCGCGCCCAGGATAACGGGCTTGAAGGGAACGTTGAGCCTCGACAACGCGTAAGCCGCCATCGCGGTTAAAACCACCACGAGCGCGGTCACACTCACCGCCAGGAGTGCCGTGTTGAGAAAGTATTGCCCGAAGTTCGCCGTCACCCACGCTTCAGTGAAGTTCGACCACTGCCACTCGCCCTTGGGGATGGGCCGCAGACCCAGGCTGAAAAACTCACCCGGCGTCTTGAAAGACGTGCCCAGCATCCAGACGAAAGGGAAAATGTAAATAGCGCCGATACCGAGCAGGACCACGTGGATGAGCGTCCGCCCGGAACCGCTTAGGAGCCTTTCAAAAGGGAATTTCGCGTTCATTTTGCTACCCCTGAATCTCGGTTGAGGACGAAGCGGTTGACCGCGAGCTGGACCAAGGTGATGGCTAAAACCAACATGCTCATCAGAAAGCCCGCCGCCGAGGCGAAGCCGATGTTGGGCTGCGACGCCGAGCCGCCCAGGCCCCCCGACCCAAAGGCGTAGCGGTAGATGTAGCCGTTCACAACTTCGCTGGAAAAGAAAGGACCGCCCCCGGTCAGCACGAACGACTGCTCCCACACCTTGAGGCTGCCCAACACCGCGAAGAACAGAATAATCACCGCGACCGGGCGGATGCTCGGCAGGGTGATGTGCCAGACGCGCTGAAACCAGCTCGCGCCGTCCACCTCGGCGGCGTCGTAGAGCTGGCTCGGCACGGTAGCGAGGGCTGCCATAAAATAGACCAAATTGATGCCGAACGAGTACCAGGTGCCAAAGGCCGTCACCGCCAGCATCGAGGTGTCGGGGTTGCCGATGGGGTTGATGGGCTTGTCCAGGAGCCACGGCACAAAAATAGACGTCATGGCCGTTCCCCCCGACTGATAAAGGAGCCGCATGACAATCGCCACAATCGCCAGTGTGGTCACCACCGGCATAAAATAAAGCGTGCGGTAGAAGGTGCGAAAGCGCATCCGCGGGTTGTCCAGCACCAACGCGAGGAGAAGTGCGAGACTAAGCTGCACGGGCACCAAAATCGCGGTGTACTCCACCGTGTTCCAAAACGCGTTCCAAAACTGCGGGTCGTTCGCCACCGTGAAGTAGTGCCGCAAGCCGACAAACTGCGTGGCCTCGCCGATGCCCCGCCAGTTGTAGACCGACACGCGCAGGGACTCGAACACCGGGTAGATGGTAAAGACCAGCATCAAGATAACCATCGGCAGCACGTATAAAACGCCCCAGAAGCGCTTGCTCTGCATGAGTTCGTAAAGTCTGGTGCGTTGGGGGGTGCTCGAGAACCCGCGCGGCACCAACCCGAGCCCGAACAGGAGCGCCCCGGCGGCAAAAAAAAGATAAAAGCCCGTTTCCGCGTAGCTGCCTACAACCGCTAAGCTGTTGTCTTTGTTAAAGAAAAAGTTAGCGTAATAAAGGAGCGCCGCCGCCCCGCCCCACACATAAAAGACCTTCCAGTGGCGGGCGTCCGCGGGCGAAACGACCGCGCCGACGCTTGCCATAAGGCCAATCAAGGAGGCGACAAAGGGTAAAAAGATAAGGGTGTGGTCGACGCGGCGAAGGTCTAAACCGTGCAACAGCAGGGTCGGGGCGCGGTAGGTCTCGCCGCCGCCCGTGAGCCACGGTAAAAGAAGGGTAGCCGTCGCCATCGCCAGCGCCGCGCCGAGCGCGAGAAGGTCCCAGACGCGGCCCGCGCGCTCCTCTCGGGGCGCTGCGCGCTTTTGGGTGTAAGCCGTTCTTTTCATGCGTGGCCCTTCTTCGCGTGTAGTACCTTGAAAAGTTGACTTGACGGGGGACGATGTCGGCGTGCTTTAAGGCACGCCGACGTCGTCCGGTTTAGTTCGTCGGTTCGGTCACGTAGTTTTCAGTTGGGTTCCAGTCGGGGAACAGGTAGTCTTCCATCGAGACTTCAACCCCGGCGGCTTGCGCGTCGGAGAGGCCGGTCTCGAGCGCCTGCATCTTGCGGGCGTCAAGGTCGGCCAAGGCCGCGCCGATGTCGCTAATCTGGCCCGACAACACGCCCACCAGAACGTCGTCGGGGGAGGGGCCAATCAAGGTTTGCTGCACCTCGGCGAGCGCCGGGGTGCGGATGGTCGGCTCGGGCTGGGTGCGCACCAAGTCCGAGGAGTTGAAGATGTACTCAAAGGCTTCATTGGTCGCGTATTCGTCGTAGGGCTGCGGCGTGTTTAAAACCAAACCGTTGCCGTTTCTCGCCCAAATCGCGCCCGCCTCGGGCGAGTGCAAGAACTTGAAGAACTCCCAGGCCGCCTCGGGCACGTCGGTGTCGGCGTTGATGGCGAACCACTGACCGCCGACCCCGGCCCCGAAGTAGCTCTCCGGTTCGTCGCCGGGGAAGGGCAGGTGCGTCGCGGTGTAGCCCTCAAAGCCGGGGTGCGTCTGCTCCCACCCGGCGATGACCCACTCGCCCGCCACGAGGTGCGCGAACTCGCCTTCGGCAAAGACCGCTCGAGCGCCCTCGTCGTCAATGGACAAACTCAAGGACGCGGGGTGAATGAGTCCTTCGTCGGCCATCATGACCAGGTCGCTCAGCACCGTCTGGTAACACTCGTCCGAGGCGAAGGTGAATTCGCCCGTGCGGTAGTCGAAACCGGCCAGGGCCGCGTCGTAAGGCACGCCCGAGTAGTTGCAGACGCGGTACCACCAGCCCGCCGCCCAGGGCTGCTGCATGGAGAAGCCGGTGCCGTAGGCGTCGGTGTTTTCGGTGACGGTGCGCGAGTTGGCGATGAACTCTTCCCAGGTCGTGGGCAGCAGCGGGTTGCCGCTGTCGTCCACCAGACCGGCTTCTTCGTAAAGGTTGGTGTTGACGTAAAGCTGCAACCAGGGCTTGGCCGGTCCCATAAAGGGGGCGGTGTAGAGGTTGCCGTCAATCATATTCGAGCCCTCGACAAAGTTCGTGTCGGGATTGGGAAAGCCCGCCATAAACGCGTCAACGTCGTCGAACTGCGACAGGTTGTACAAGTAGCCCTGGTCGTAATAGTTCAAGAACCCTTGTAGGCCGTTGCCGTCGGGCGCGGGTATGACGAACACGTCGGGGCCGGAATCGCTCTGCATCGCTAAGTTCAAAGACTCGTTGTAGGGGCCGCCGCCGATGGTGTTTTTCTCGATGGTGATGTCAGGATGCTCCGCCTCGAAGGCGGCGATGATTTCGTCGATGGCGGGACCCTGGGTGACCCAGTAGTCCCAATACTGGACGGTGGTTTGCGCGGACGCCAGCGTAAACGCGGCCGCGGCCAGAAGTGCGAACAGTTTTTTCACGGTTCCTCCTAAAAAGTGGGTTTGGGGCGGGCGGACGATTCAAAAAACCGGTTAGGTCATGGTTCCCCCTTTGCCCTTTGTATCGGGTGTGAGACGGACCGACGGCGGACCAGGTCGGGTCTGACGAGAATCGAGACCTTGGGGCGGTCGGTGAGGGGCGAGGTGTCGTAAAGGTGCCGCACAGCGGCCCCGCCAAGGTACTCTTTGTCGATGTTCATGGTGCTCAGCGGCGGGGTGAGGTGCGGGGCGCTGTGGAGGTTGTCAAAACCCACCACCGACAGGTCGCGCGGCACGTGGCGGCCAAGGCTTTCCGCCGCCCGGTAGATGCCCATCGCCACGTTGTCGCTCGCCGCGACGAGCGCGGTGATGTCGGGGTGGGCCTCGAGCAGCCCCTTAGCCGCCTCCGCCGCATAGTCGGGCGTCAAGACGATGCTGTCCGCGACGTAAGACGTTTCAAGAAAAACGTCTTTGAGCGCCTTTAGGTATCCCTCGCGCCGCTCGTTGATGCTGGGGTGAACCCCCACGCCGCCGCCCACGAAGCCGATGTGCGTGTGCCCGTGCTCGAGCAAATAAAGGGTTGCGTCGTAGGCCCCCGCGCGGTTGTCGATGCAGACGCGGTCGTAGCTCGCGCCGTACAGGTAGCCGTTGACAAAGACCACCGGACGCTCCCCGAGCGCGTCCAAAAAGGCCGGGCCGTCCTCCACCACCGCGCCGACGATGAGAAAGCCGTCGGTATTGCGCAGGTCGGCGGCGGAGGGGAGCTCTAACACGCGGCTGTTTTCGTCCACGCCGATGCTTGAATAGCGCAGCTCGAGCCCGAGCCCCCGGCACTGCTCTTCGATGCCTTGCATCACGTAATAGTGAAACGGGTTGGGCGCTTTTTCGTTGGGGTCGCGCTTGACCAGCATGGTGAGCGTGCCCAGCCGACTGTTCAGCCGCGGCCCTACCGGGACACGCTGCTGGTAACCGAGCTGTTCAGCCGCCACCCTCACCTTGGTGCGGGTCGATTCCGAAATGGCACCTTTGTTGTTCAGGGTTTGAGACACCGTCGTCAGAGAAACGCCCGCGTGGTCGGCTATGTCGCGTAAGGTTGTGCGGTCGCCCATGAACCCGTCCTTCCGAAAGCGCCACCTCGACGCGGTAGGCGTGTCTCGAACCCGTTCGAACGGGTTCGAAGGGTCAGTGTTTACTAAACTGTTTTACTAAAGCCGACTTTAAGCTGTGCCGACACCTTTTGTCAAGAGCGGCCAAAAACACTCAGCAATTCCAAATTTAACAGACCCTCTCTCAAACAGCGTTGAGCAGGTTAAAGCTTATCAGCACAGCAGCTAATTCCCCTCTACTTTGCTCAGAAGAGGGCTAAATATCTGGCGGGACGCTTTAAAAAGTTGCTAAGGGAGCTTAGTTCACCAGAAACTGAAGGGTTATTCTCCGAAACAGCCTCTGTAGCTGCTCGATTGCTCGTCGCCTATCTCTTGAGAGTACCGTTCAGCACGTCATTGAAATCGAATTTGGTTAAATTTGGAACTGCTGAAAAACACTCTTCTAGCTAGAGGCTGTCAGCTGCGCCACCTCTTTCAGCAAGGCTTTTTAAAGAAACGCGAGCAAGGTTCAAGCGGCGCTAGCCAAACGTGTACGACCCAGGTTCTGGCCAATCGAAACACAACGAGGGTTGACCTTTTATTAAATTTTTACTCTCTCAGTGCCGAACCTCGAACCGGACTAGGTGCTCTGCCGCGCTGACCGCGCGAGCGAGCCGACCGGCACTTTCCCGAACGTCGGCAACCGGAGCCCCGGCACCTTCACTTCGCGCCGCCGAGATGTGTTTTACTGACGATGGTGGCCGGCAGCGAAGTCAAACCACTTTTCTCCGCCCCTGCTCTTTTACAACCAAGTGAACTGAGGTTAGCCAGTGCCGGAGGTAGAGTTATGACCGTCAAACCCGTCCAGCGGCCGGCCGTTCCGGTCGACCGCACCCTGTGGCTTTTGCTCGGCGGGAGCGTCCTGCTCAACCTCGGCGTGACTGTGGCGGGGCTGTGGCGACCCCTGTGGGGCGCGGCGCTGTTCGCCGACTTCGTCCTGCTCGTGCTGCTGGCGGAGCGGCTCGAGGGCCGCGTGGGCCTGCGCTCCCAAACCGTCTACAAACGCGTTTTGGCCTTCGGCTTTCCGGTGCTGGTGCTCGTCGTGTGGGAGCTGGTCGTGGGCGCGGGTTTGTTGAACCCGCGCTGGTTCCCGCCGCCGAGCAAAATCGCAGCGGCGCTGTGGGACCTCACGGTCAGTTACGACCGCTTCAACGAGACGAGCCTCGTCGGTCGGCCCTGGCTCATCCCGAGCCGCTTGCGGTCGGCGGGCTGGCCCGGCGTGGCGGCCCTCTTTGCAGAAAGCCACGTCTTCGCCACGCTCAGCCGCGTGTTGGCGGGCTTCACCATCGGCGCGCTGCCGGGGGTGCTGCTCGGCATCGTCATGGGCCTCAACAAAACGGTGCGCACCATGCTCGACGCGACGCTGTCGGCGGTCTACGTGCTGCCCAAAATCGCCATTTTTCCGCTGATGATGCTGATTTTCCCGAATCCCTTCGGCGAAGGCCCCAAAATCGCCGTCGTCGCCATCTCGGCTTTTTTTCTGGTCGCCATCAGCACGGTGGCCGGGGTGCAGGGCATCGACCCCGTGTTTGTGCAGGCGGGCAAAAACTTCGGCGCCGGCCCCCTGCAGATGTTCCGGCACGTCATTCTCCCGGCGGCCTTGCCGATCATTTTCTCGGGCTTGCGGCTCGCGCTCGGTACCGCCCTGATCGTCATCGTGGCGGTCGAATTCGTGCGGGCGCAAACCGGGGTGGGCTTCGTCATCTTTTACAGTTGGCAAGTTTTGGCGACCGAAAAGATGTACGCCGGGCTGTTCGTGGTGATGCTCCTCGGCGTGCTGCTGACCTACGGTTTGCAACTCATAGAGCGCCGCGTGATGCCGTGGCGAAAGTAGTGAGGTTGCGCGAGGCTGCATAGCGGCTGAGGGTTCGAGCCCACCAGTGGGACACGGCGGTGTCGAGACGGCTCCGGCCTCGAGCGGCCTTCTCGTTCGACTTTCGACGGTGGAGCCGTCCTTTTGAGGATTTTTTGTGGGGAGCGGGTCTCGAGCGTGCTCGCCAAGCGTTGACAAAAGCGCGCGGCTTCCGGTATCATGCCGTTCGCTCCAGCCTCGCTGTGAGCGTGTAAGGCCCGGTAGTGTAGCGGTTAGCATATCTGCCTGTCACGCAGAAGGTCGCGAGTTCAAATCTCGTCCGGGTCGCCAAATTTAGAGGCGGCATCTGTAAGCCACCTACAGATGTTCCTCTAATCTTTTAAAGGTGTCGTCTTAAAGATGATGCCTTTAACCCTCGGCCAGATAGCTCAGCCGGTAGAGCACACGACTGAAAATCGTGGTGTCGGCGGTTCAAACCCGCCTCTGGCCACCAAAGGATTCATTGGTATCATCAATGATGCATCATTGATGATACCAATGAACTTTGCCAACGTAGCTCAGCGGTAGAGCAGCCCACTCGTAATGGGCAGGTCGTCGGTTCAATTCCGACCGTTGGCTCCAAGAAAATCAGGTCGTCCATGAGGCTTGTTCGCTGAACAAGCCTCGTCGCTTTGTGCTTGTCTTCTATTTGTGCTTGTCTTCTAAAGGTCAGGCGTGTTTTTCTTGGTCGGCGAAGTAAACGCGCGCCGCGGCAATGTCGGCAAGGCGGGTCGCGTCGTCCCACCGAAGCGTTTCCGCGAGCAGACCGGCGACTTTGGGGACGGCCACCCGGGCCGCCTCGGCGTCTAAAAAGCTGAGCCGCGTCCGGCGCGCGAGGATGTCCACGGTGGAGCGGGCGGCTTCTTGTTGCGCTCCGTAGACGACCTCTGCATTCAAGTAAGCGTGGCCCGGGACGATGTGGCCGCCGTGCCCGTTCTGCGCCAACTCGGCCACGCGTTGCGCGCGGTCGCCGTAAGCGCGGTTGAGGTAGCTGGCGACTTCGGGACCCAAACCGAAGAGTTCTTGCAAGTCTCCGGCGCCGCTCGGGCTGTAGGCCTGCGCGCCCTCGAGCTTGAGGGTCTCGGTGCGGCTGGTCGCCGCGCCCAAGCCCAGCCGCTGCGCCTCGTCGACCGTGTCGAGGGCCATCTTGCGGTAGGTCGTCCACTTGCCGCCCGCGATGGTGAGGAGCTTGGACGCGCTCACGTTGATGACGTGGTCGCGCGACAGCTTGGCGGTGTCGGCGGCGGCCGGGTCGGACACGAGCGGGCGCAGCCCCGACCAGGCGGCCTTGACGTCGCCGCGCGAGACCGGCACCGAAAAATACTTGTGGACGTGGCGCAGGATGTAGGCGATTTCGTCCTCGGTGGCGCGGGGGTTGTCGCGGATGGCAGCCGGGTTGTCGGTCGTGCCGACCAGGGTGTGGCCGAGCCAGGGCAGCAAGAACAACACCCGCCCGTCTTCGGTTTCGGGAATGAGCAGGCCCGTCTCGGGCGGCGAAAACCGCGCGTCTAAAATGATGTGCGCGCCCGAACTTGCCGAGAGCATGGGGACGACTCGGGGGTCGTCCATGCGCCGCACGGCGTCGGCGAACGGACCCGTAGCGTTGACGACGACTTTGGCGCTGATGTCCCAGCAGGCACCGCTTAAAGCGTCGCGCACGCCCGCGCCGCAGACCTCACCCGACGCTTTCAAAAGATGCGTCACCGCCACGTGGTTGGCGACCGCCGCGCCCTCCCGAACCGCAGTGAGGGCGATGGCGACGTTCATCCTAGCGTCGTCGAACTGCCCGTCGTAGTAGATGACGCCGCCGCGCAAGCCCTCCTTTTTGAGCATCGGGAAGCGAGAGAGCGCCTCGTGGGCGTCGACGAAGCGGCTCGGGTGGAGGTTGGCCTTGCCCGCCAGCCAGTCGTAGAGCTTCAGCCCCGTCATGATGTAGGGCACGTCCAGCCAGTTGTAGATGGGCGTGACCAGCGGCAGCGGTCTCGCCAAGTGTGGGGCGATGTTGAGCAGCACCGCGCGCTCTTTGAGCGCGTCGCGCACCAGGTTGAACTGGCTGCGGTCGAAGTGTTTGACCGCCGCTTCCAGATAGCGCACCCCGCCGTGGATGAGTTTGGTCGAGCGGCTGCTGGTGCCCGAGCCGAAGTCGTCGCGTTCGACCAGGGCCGTTTTCAACCCGCGCGCGGCGGCGTCCAAGGCGACGCCCGCCCCGGTCGCGCCGCCGCCGATGACGAGCAGGTCGAAGGTTTGGTTTTGCAGGGCGGTCAGTTGCTCTTCGCGGTTCATCTCAACCTTCCTCGGCCCAGTTCTTGCTGCGGCTCAGCGCCTCGTTCCAGCGGTCGCGCAAGAGGGCTCGAGCCCCCTCACTCAACCTCGGCTCGAAGCGTTTGCCTTCGCGCCACTGCTCGGCAATCTCCCTTTGGTCGGCCCAAAAACCGACCGCCAAACCGGCCAGGTAAGCCGCGCCGAGGGCGGTGGTCTCGGTGATTTCGGGCCGCACCACGCTCACCCCGAGCAGGTCGGCTTGAAACTGGAGCAGCAAACTGTTGTTGGCCGCGCCGCCGTCCACCCGCAGTTCGTCCAGGGGCACGCCGCTGTCGGCTTCTATGGCGTCGACGATGTCGGCGACCTGGTAGGCGACGCTTTCCAGCGCGGCCCGCGCCAAGTGCGCGGCCACGCTGCCCCGCGTCAAACCCAGCACCGCGCCGCGCGCGTACGGGTCCCAGTGGGGCGCGCCCAGCCCGGCGAAGGCGGGTACGAAGTAGACGCCGCCGTTGTCCGGGACGCTTCTTGCCAGCGTTTCGACCTCTGCAGAGGTTTTGATAATCCCCAGACCGTCGCGCAGCCACTGCACCACCGCGCCCGCGACGAAGACGCTGCCCTCGAGGGCGTAGGTCAGCCCGGCGGGCGTTTGCCAGGCGACTGTACTAAGGAGCTTGTGCTGCGAGGCAACCGCTTCGCTCCCGGTGTTCATCACCATGAACGCGCCCGTACCGTAGGTGTTTTTCCCCTGCCCCTCGGCAAAACAGGCTTGTCCGAAGGTCGCCGCCTGCTGGTCGCCCGCGATGCCCGCAAGCGGCACGCCCACGCCGTCCAGCACCGTCTCGCCGTACACCTCCGACGAGAACCTGACTTCGGGCAACAGGGCGGCGGGGACGTCGAGCAGCTCGAGCAGCTCTTCGTCCCAGGCGAGCGTGTGGATGTTGAACAGCAGGGTGCGGCTGGCGTTCGTCACGTCGGTGACGTGGACGCGCCCGCCGGTCAGTTTGTAGACCAGGAAGCTGTCCACCGTGCCGAAAGCGAGGTCGCCGGCCTCGGCGCGCTCGCGCGCGCCCGGCACGTGCTCCAGCAGCCAGTGCAGTTTGCTGCCCGAAAAATAGGGGTCGAGGACCAGTCCGGTTTTAGCTTGAAAGGTGGGCTCCAACCCGTCCGCCTTGAGCGTGTCGACAAAGTTCGCGGTGCGCCGGTCTTGCCAAACGATGGCGTTGTGGAGGGGCTCGCCTGTAGCGCGGTCCCAGAGCAGCGTCGTCTCGCGCTGGTTGGCGACGCCCAGGGCCGCGACGTTGCGCCAGGAAACGCCCGCTTCGGCGACGACCTCCATCATGACCGCGCGCTGGCTGGTCCACAGCTCTTCGGGGTCGTGCTCGACCCAGCCGGGCTGCGGGTAGCGTTGCTCGAACTCTCGCTGGGCGACGCCCCGCACCGCGCCCACGCGGTCGAACAGCATCGCGCGCGAACTCGTGGTGCCCTGGTCGAGCGCCAGTATGTAGTCTTTCACTTGCGCCTCCTGCTTCGTCGCGCCGGGCTTTTCACCCCGTGCGCTTCGGTCATCCACTCAGACACCCTTCTCGAGCAGAGAAAAGGCCCGCAAGTGCAGAAAAAACCGCCCTCACTTTTCACTCGGTACTCTCTCAAAAACTCGCCACTGCGCTCGTACAGGCTGACGCATCAAAAAACGAAAGCTTCGGTGAGCCGGGTGGCCGCGTAGCTCCGCTCGCCGTGCAGGGTGCGGGTGCGGCGCGCGTCCTCTTTCGACATCGTGCGGCTGTGGTTGCTCAGGTGGCTCTCGAAACGCCGCACCTTGAAGCTCGCCGCCAAGCTGTCGGTAAAGTCGCCCGGTGCCAGGCCGTGCCTCGAGAACACGCTCAGCGTGAGGATGCGGGTTTTTACAAAGGTGTGCAGCGACAGGTGCGACTCGGGCAAAAGGAGCGCGGCCGACAAACCGGTCGGCAACACTTCGACCGTGTGGACTTCCGGGGCGGCGCGTTTGCCGGGTTCCAGCCGGGCCGCTTGCTCGAGCAAAAAAGCCTCCAGCAGGCCGGGGTCGGCGAGCGCCGCCGCGTCCGCGTTGAAACCGTCGATGATGAGGTGGGTGCCGTAACCGAGCGTTTCCATAAGCGTCAAGCCTACCACGAGAGAAAGTGCCGAGTGAAAAGTACCGAGTGAAACCTACTTTCAACTCGGCACTCGGTACTCGGTACTCGTTTACCCTTTCACCCCGCCCGCCGTGTACTGGCCCGTCAGCGCGCCCTGGAAGGCGTAGAAGATGAACAGAATCGGCAAACTGCCCAGCACCGCGCTCGCCGCCAGCGCGCCCCACTGCGTGGCGAACTGCCCGCTCGTGAAACTCCGCAAGCCGATGCCGACCGTCCACATGTCGTCGCCGGTCAGCAAAATGTTGGCGAGGATGAACTCGCTGTAGGTGCCGATGAACTGCAGCAAAAAGATGAACAGCAGCATCGGCACGCTGATGGGCAAAATCACCCGCCAGAACGCGCCCCAGCGCGTCGCCCCGTCGACCATCGCGGCTTCTTCGAGGCTCGAGCTGATGGACTCTAAATAGCCCTTGAAAATCCAGGCGGCGAACGAAATCGCCCCGCCCGAATAGGCCAGAATCAAACCCGTAAAGGTGTTGAGCAGGCCGAGGGCGTTCATGAGGTAAAAAATCGCCACGAGCGCCATGAAGCCCGGAAACATCTGCACGAAGATAAACGTCAGCAGGGTGCCGTAGCGCCCGTCGAACTTCATCCGCGCGAAAGCGTAACCCGCGGTAGTGCTGATGAGGACCGCGAAAATACCCGTAATGCCCGACACGAGCAGCGTGTTGCGGATGAACAAAATCACCTTGCGGTCGCTCGCCGAGGCGACGCGCTCGCCGGTTTCTGTGAGGCGGTAAAACTGGTCCGGCCCGACGCTCACCACGAGTGCGGCTGCGGCCGCGAACAGCGTCCAGCCGAAAATGGCGCGCAGGCGCTCCATCCGGTAAGGATTCATCCCGCCGCGGCCCAACAGGCTCACCACCGCCACACCGAGCACCGCCGCGACCAGCACGCCGACGAGCAGCCACTGAAACACGCTGAGGTGCGTTTCGCCCGTCACCTTGGCGTACTGGACGAGCGAAAAGTCAGCGGGGTCGGGCAGCAAACCCGCGCGCACCAGCAGGTTACCCTCGGCGGGCGGCGGGCTGTTTAAGTTGTTCGAGCGGTTGAGCGACACCGCAACTAAGTTGATGACCGGGTACAGCGTCAGCAAAATGACCACCCAGATGAACAGGTGCGTGGCCGCGGCGAGCGCGTACTGCCCCGCCTTGGCGGGCCGGGTCGCGCGGCCGTACAGGTAAACCGCCAGCGCCAGTCCTCCGGCAACGAGGACGAACCCAATTAAAAACTTCAGCCAGCCGTAAGGCACCACCAAAAACAAGCCGCGCCGCTCCTGGGCAAAGCTCAGCGAAGTGAGGCTAAGCGCAAAAACGACGCCGAACAAACCGACAGCCTTTTGTCGAATTCTCATCGTCCCGCCTCTCATCGTCCCGGCTCCTCTTTGAGCGCGCCGGTCACGCGGAAGTTCATAAGCGACACGGCGATGGTGATAAAGAAAATCAGGATGGCGATGGCCGACCCCAAACCGTAAGCGTAGCCGCCTTGCGACCGGAACGCCTCGTTGTAGGCCCAGCTGATTAAGATGTCGGTCGAGCGGGCGGTAGCCGGCCGACCGGCCGCCGCCGGGCCGCCGTCGGTGAGCAGGTAGATGAGGTTGAAGTTGTTGAAGTTGAAGGCGAAGCCGGTCAGCGTGATGGGGACGAGCGCGGTCAAGAGCAGCGGCGCGGTGACGCCCCAAAAAGACTTCCAGGCGTTGGCCCCGTCGATTTTGGCGGCCTCGTAAAGTTCGCCGGGGATGGCCGACAACGCGCCCAGCGTCGCCGTCATCATGAAGGGCAGGCCCAGCCACAAGTTGACGAGGAGGATGGCTCCCTTGGCGGCGGTGGGGTCGCCGAGCCAGTCGTAGGTGGGCAGGTCGAGGAGCGCCAAAAGGCGGTTGATGGCTCCAAAGTTGGTGTTTAAAAACCCCTTCCAAACCTGAATGGTGATGACGCTCGGCAGCGCCCAGGGGACGATTAAAAGGGTGCGGTAAATCCCGCGAAAACGCAAACTCGGGTTGTTCAAGAGCACCGCCATGAACACGCCCGCCACGCTGTTGATGACAATGGTGAGCACCGCGAAGATGATGTTCCATATGAATACAGGCACGAGCGCGGTGCTCGCCTGGTTGAAAATGCGCCGGAAGTTCTGGAAACCCACCCCCCCGAAGTCGTTGTAGCGGGCGATGGCCTCGTACTCGAGCCCCTCCGGCAGCGCCTCGTTCAGTGTCAAGGTGTCACCCTCTACGGACACTATCGTGCGCTCTATCGGCACCCGGTTCAAGGTCAGGCGCAAGTTGCTCAGGTCGATGCTGTCCGGGGCGGCGTTGGCGAGGATGGGCGGCACGTTTTGTAAGGTGAGCACGTTGTCTTCGGACGCGGCGACGGTGACCTGCACCGGGAAGCCCTGCGCGGCGATTTCGACCGCCGTGACGTCGCGGCCTGCGGGCAAGGGTTCGCTCAAGGTGAGGGTATCGCCTGCCAAGCTCTCACCCGCCGCGCTGAGGCTGCCCGAGGCGTAGACGACCGCCCGCACCCCGTCACAACCGTTGCGCAGCACCCGGCAGTTGAGCGTGGCGGCGTCTTGAAGCGTCAAGGTCGCGCCGTCGACCGCCGTCAGCGGGGTCGAACTGCTGACGTTGAGTTCGCCGTTGCGCGTCCCAGCGTAGTCGCTAAAGGCCAGGATGACGGTCAAGACGACCGGGAAAATAGTAAAGGTAATCAAAAATAACAGCGCGGGCAACAGATAGTACCAGGGCATGATCCACTGATAGCGCCGGGCGATGATTTGCAACACGACGACGAGTGCGACTGCAGCGATGATGACCGCGTAAAAGGGCGGCGCGTCCGGCAACACCAGCCGCAAGCCTAAAAAGCCCGCAACGCCTACCGCACTTGCGATGAGCACCGCGAGCAACAGCAGCCCGAGCGAGGCGAGCAAGCCGCCCCGCTCGCCACTGCGCTTTTTCGGCATAAAGTCGCTCACCGGTTGCGACATGTCCATAAACCACCCCTTTCTAAAACTCGAGCCAAGGACTTAAGCCTTGGCTCTTCGCTGTTCAGCATTTTGTTTTAAAAACTAGTTGCCTTCGATTTGGTTGACGGCGTCGTTGAGAATCTGCTGCACGTCCGAGTCTTGGCTCTCCAAAGCCAGGGTGAGCGCGTCACCCATCGGACCCCACACGTTGCCCATCGCCGGGATGTTGGGCATCGGCACGGCGTCGGCCAAAGCCTCGGCGAAACCGGCGATGACCGGGTCGTCAGAAACCTGTGCGGCGGCGCTCTGCGAGGACGGAATACGCCCGCTGAGTTCGGCCAAACTGACCTGCGCGTCGCCGCGCGTAATCCACTTGGCGAAGTTGGCGGCGGTCGTCTTGTTGGTGGAAAACTCGTTCATGAGTACGCCCTGCACACCCATAAAGCCGCCGAACTCGACGCCTGATTCGGTCGGCGGAATCGGCAGAACTTTCACGGGGATGCCCGCGGCGCGGCTGTTGGCAATCGACCAGGGGCCGTTGTAAATCATGCCGAGCGAGCCGGTGTTGAACAAGCCCTCGGCCACGGCCGTGTCGGTACCCGACGGGATGAGGCCGTAGTCGTACTGGAGCTTTTTGACTTCCTGAACGCCCTGCGCCGCGCCCTCGTTGTTCAGACCGACGTCGTCCGGGTTGAGGTCGCCCCCGTCCCCACGCCCGAACACGTAGCCGCCGAACGAGTTTATCCAGTTGTACGAAAAGTAAAAGTTTTTGTCGTCGTACAAAAACCCGAAGGTGTCGTCGGTGGTCAGGTCTTGCGCCTTTTGAATCATCTCTTCGTAGGTCGCGGGCGCGTCGGGGACGAGGTCGGTGTTGATGATGAGGGCGGGACCCTCGACGTACAGCGGCAACCCGAAGAGTTTCCCATTGAAGGTGAACGCCAGCCGCGCCTGGTCGGAGAGGTCGTTGAGATAGTCCTGGGTCGCGTACTGGCTCATGTCGGCGAGCACGCCGCCCTGGGCCATTTCGCCCAGCTGGTCGTGGGGAATCGACACGACGAGGTCGGCGGCTTCGCCTTCGGGCGCGGAGAGCAGCATTTTTTGCTTGATCTCGCCGAGTTCGATGCGGGTCAGAGTGACCGGCACGCCGAAGGCGGCCTCGAAGCTGTCGGCCTGGCTCTGCAGCCACTCCAAGTCGGTGTCGCCGAAGTGCGTCCAGACGGTGATGCCGTCCTGGGCGAAGGCCGCGCCGAGGAGGGCGAACGCAGCGGTAAGGGTAAGCAATACTTTTTTCAAAACTGCTCCTTTCGAATGGGCAACTCAGGCCAGACACTTCTTGCTGACAAGCTGCAACGGTCACAGTTGACGTGGTGCCCACCGACTCGGCGCAAGACAAGCTCTGGCACGATTTGCTGCTCTGAGTCTACCCCGCGGCGGCGGGGCTGTCTAGCGGTTTGGGTTTCGATCATTTCACGCTTACGCGGATGAGACGCAGCGGTAAGAAAGTGTGCCGGACGCGGCTCGAGACTGTCGGCTTCGGTGTTTTCGTCCCGGACATGTGCGTGTATTCAGACGCGTGCGTAACGCCCGCCGGGCAGCGATCTTACGTGCCCCTTGAGTTCCAACATCGTCAACAGCGGCAGCAGCTCGGCGGCGCTCTTGCCCGCCGCCACAACGAGGTCGTCCAGGAGCGGGTTGCCGAGGCGGGCGACGGCCTCGAGCAGCGCCGCCTCGTGCGGGGGCAAGTCCACTTGTGCGGGCTCCGGCGGCCGGGTCGCGCCCGCGTCCCAACCGAGTTCGTGCAGGATGTCGCTCGCGTCCTGCACGAGCACCGCGCCCTGTTTGAGCAGCGACAGCGTGCCTGAGGAACGCGGGTCGCCCACGCGCCCCGGCACCGCGAAAACGGTGCGGCCCTCTTCTGAAGCGTAGTCGGCGGTGATGAGCGCGCCCGACTTGGACCCGGCCTCGACCACCACGACGCCGCTCGCAAGCCCGTTGATGATGCGGTTGCGCCCCGGAAAGTTGCCGGCCCGCGGCCCGGTTCCCAGCGGATATTCGCTCACCACGGCGCCGCGCCCCGAAAAAATCGTTCTGGCTAAGTCCTGGTTTTGCCGCGGGTAGACGACGTCCACCCCGGAGCCGAGCACCGCGACCGTCTGCCCGCCAGGCGCACTCAGTGCGCCCCGGTGCGCCGCCGTGTCGACGCCGAGCGCCAGACCCGACACTATCACCACGCCCGCTGCGGCGAGGTCCCGCGCCAGCCTTTCGGTCAGCCGCAGCGCGTACTCGGACGCGTCGCGCGTGCCCACCATACCGACGGCCTTGGACCCGGTTGCTCCGGACCCAGCGGGCAAGTCGCCGCGGACGTACAACACGGGCGGCGGGTCGTAGACGGCCTTCAAACTTTCGGGATAGCGCGCGTCTTCCAGGTGAACGAGCGCCACGTTCAGGCGGGCGGCTCGAGCGATTTCTTGCTCGGGCCAGTCGCTCTCGCGTGCGGTCACGACCGACTTGGCGAGGCTCGGCCCGACGTTCTCGACAGCTAGAAGTTCGTCCTGCGCGGCTTCCAGCACCGCCGCCGCGCTGCCGAAATATTCGACCAACAGCTTGAGTTTGCGCGGCCCCAGTCCCTTGGCGTGGCTTAAGCTGAGGTAGGCGAGGGTGGGGTCGGTCACGGGGTTCAGCCTAACAGGTTCGGTCCTGTCGTGCAGGCGTTGCGGGTGGGGTCAAAGCTCACGACTTTCCGCCCCCACTCCCCTACTCCTCTAGCCGAGTTTCCAGCGGCTGCCCTCGGCGGTGTCCTCGACCTCGACGCCGAGGGCGGCCAGGCGGTCGCGAATCGCGTCCGAGGTGGCGAAGTCGCGTTTGACGCGCGCCGCTTGGCGCTGCTCGAGCACGAGGTCCAACACCCCACCCAACGTCTCGAGACCGGCTTCTTTGGATGCCGTCCGAATGTCCCCCAACACGCCCAACACCCCGCCCAACGTTGCCTCGAAAAAAGCTTTGGCCGCGCCCAGGTAAGCCTGCGGCGGGCTTTTAGCGAGTTCGGCGTTGACCTCGCGCGCGGTGTCGAACAAGGCGGCCACCGCCTGGGGGGTGTTGAGGTCGTCGTTCATGGCGTTGGCAAAAGTTTTACGAGCCCCGGCAAAAACAGTCTCGTCGGCATCACCGTCAGTCGCGCGCCGACTGACTTCGCGGTAGGTCTCGAGCAACCGCTTCAACCCTTGCGACGAGGCGAGCAAACTCGCCTCACTGAAGTCGAGCACGCTGCGGTAGTGGCTGCGGAGCAGGTGAAAGCGCACCGTCAGCGGGTCGTTTTGTTCGAACAATTCACTCAGGGTAACGAAGTGGCTTTTGGATTTCGACATCTTCTCGCCATGAAGCGTAATCATGTTGAAGTGCAGCCAGAAGCGCGCGAACCTTTTGCCCGCGCCGTGCGCCTGGGCCAGCTCGCACTCGTGGTGCGGGAACAGCAGGTCGAGCCCGCCGCCGTGGATGTCGAACTCGTCGCCCAGGTACTTCGTACTCATCACCGAGCACTCGATGTGCCAGCCCGGATAGCCTTCGCCCCAGGGCGAGGGCCAGCGCATGATGTGTTCGGGGTCGGCACGCTTCCACAGCGCGAAGTCGCGCGGGTTGTCCTTGTCGCCGCGCACCGCGACGCGCGTGCCTTCGACGAGGTCGTCGGGGTCGCGCCCGGACAGCACGCCGTACTCGTCCCAGGCCGACACGTCGAAGTAAACGTTGCCGTCGGAGACGTAAGCGAGGCCCCGGTCGAGCAGGGTTTGGGTCATCTCGAGCTGCTCGGTGATGTGGCCCGAGGCTCGCGGCGTCACGTCGGGGCGGCGCACGTTCAACTTGGCGAGCGCGTCGAAGTAGGCCCAAAAGTATTTCTCGGCGACTTCCATCGGCTCGAGCTGCTCCAATTTGGCCCGCTTGGCGAGCTTGTCCTCCCCTTCGTCGGCGTCGTCGGTCAGGTGCCCCACGTCGGTGATGTTCGAGACCAGCCTCACTTTGTAGCCTTCGTGCTCCAACCAGCGCTTCAGGGTGTCGAACACGACGGGGCCGCGCGCGTGGCCCAAGTGCGGCTCGGAATACACGGTGGGGCCGCAAAAATAAATCCCCACCCGGCCCTCTGTTACGGGTTCGAACAACTGTTTTTCGCGCGTCAGCGTGTTGTAAAGGTGTAGCGACATGGCAAGCTCCTAAGCAAAGCGTACTCCAAAGTCTGAGTTTTAAGGGTTGGAAAGGGTCTACGCTAAGCTAGAGAACATCGCTTCGAGTTGGCTTGCAAAAACGTGGTCACGTCCGAAGTGTAGCACGTCGAACTTTGGATTGAGGCGGTTATTCGAACAGTCACTTTAGAAGCAGTCACTTTAGAAGCAGTACCGAGTACCAGGTGAAAAGTACCGATTCAATCAACCACCAGCTGAAGCAGGTGGAATGACTTCGACACTGAAAGTGTCTTTCCGACTGAAGTCGGCTCAAGTGAGGCTCCCTCAAGGAAGCTGAACTAGGACTCGAAGTCGTCCACCACCTTGAAACTGTCCTCTTCAGTGTGCCCTTCTATATAGGCCGCTATCATCTCCGTACTGACATTCCCGGTGCTACAAGCAAAGTAGCCTCTCGCCCACATCCTTTGGCCCCAGTACGTTTTGTGCAAACTCGTAAACTCGCGTTGCAATTTGTACGAGGTCTTCCCTTTCAACCTCTGTACCAGTTTGCTCACAGCCAACTGTGGCGGGATGGATACCAGCATATGCACATGGTCGCTCGACACCACTCCTTTGATAATCTCGACTTTCAACTCGCTACATACTTCGCGCGCCAGGGCTCGGAAACGATGGGCGACATCACCTCGCAAGATGGGTTTACGGTACTTGGTACACCACACCAAATGTATCTCTAGCGCAAACCGTGTATGGCTGCCTGTGCGGTATTCGCTCACTTAGCTCAGTTTACCTGAGCTAAAGCAGCCAACTGAAGTTGGGGGCTTATACCCTCCCATGTTGGGACAGTAAAATACCACTTTCGACTCGGTACTCAAGACTCGGTACTTTCCAAGTCTCGGTAGCATTCTGACGGAAGCCCCCACTAACCCGACCCCCCTGCCATGACAGGTAAGTTCACAACAACCGACTCAGATTATGTATACTGAAGCCTAGTGGCAAACGTCTTACGCAACCCCTACGAGGTGCTCGGGGTCGAGCGCAGCGCGACGGCCGACGAGGTCAAGGCGGCTTACCGGCGCTTGGCCCTGCAAAACCACCCCGACCGCAACCCCGGCGACCGGGCGGCCGAGGAGCGCTTCAAGGAAATTTCCGAGGCCTACGCGACGCTCCGCGACCCCGAAGCGCGCGAAACCTTCGACCGCTACGGCTCTCGCGGGGGCAGCGCAGGCCGCCCCGACTTCAGCACCGTCGACTGGCAAACGGTTTTTCAAGAAGCGGACATCAACATCGACTGGGATGCCCGCGGGGGCGCACCGCAGACCGGCAACGTGGTGTTCGACATGCTGTTCGGCTACATGACCGGCATGATGCGCTCGAACAGGCTGTTGCCCGGCGAGGACCGCGAGGTAAGGCTCGAGCTGCCCCTGGAGACCGCCAGAGAGGGCGGCGTGCGCCGCGTCCGGATTCCGGGGCCGAGCGTGTGCGCAACGTGCCGGGGCAGTGGCCTTGTGGACGGGCAAACCTGCCCCGTGTGCGGCGGCCAGGGGGTGCTGCGCGGCGGCGCGAACGTCGACGTGACCGTTCCCAAAGGCGTGCGGGACGGGGTCAAGCTGCGCCTCAAGGGTTTGGGCGGGCCGGGCGGGCCGCCGGGCGACGCGCTCGTCACCGTGCAGCTCAGGGTTCCGAACAACGTGCGTTTGGCGGGGCGCGACCTCCACGTCGACTTGCCCCTGACCCCGCTCGAGGCAGTCCGGGGCCGCACCGTAAAGGTGTTCGGCTTGCCGGTCGACCTGCCTGCGGGGGCCAAAGACGGCACGGAGTTGCGCGTTCCGCAGGGCGGTTTGGCCGGGGGCGACCTCGTCGTGACCGTGTCGCTCGACGTGTGGCGGGGGCTGTGGCGCAACGTGCAGGACTGGTGGGCCACCCTGACGCCTGAGGTGGCGCGGCAGCAATAGCAGCAAAGGAGAATTATGCCGAACGAAACGACGGACAAACAAACGGCGGAGAAAGACCGGCCGCTCTACGTCATCAGCGTGGCGGCCGAACTCGTCGACATGCACCCGCAAACCCTGCGGCTTTACGAGCGCAAGGGTTTAATCGAGCCGAGCCGCAGCGCGGGCAAGACGCGCCTCTATTCGCAACGGGACATCGAGCACCTCCAAGAGATTCGCCGCCTCACCCAGGAACTCGGCGTGAACCTGGCCGGGGTCGAGGAAATCATCCGGCTGCGCCGCAAGCTCGACACCTTGCAGGGCAACATGGAGCGCAACATCGAAGGTTTGCAGCGGCGGCTCGAGCGCAGCATGACCTCGTACCGGGGCGCGCTGGAAGCGCCGGACGACGAAACGGACTGAGGCGGGTCGTCTTGCTGGAGTTTTGAACGGTACCAAAAGTAACGAAGTCGCGTTGACGCACAAGAAGAGGACGTGCTAGCCTCTTAAAGCTCGGCACCGTAGCCAAGTGGTAAGGCAGAGGTCTGCAAAACCTCCATCACCGGTTCAAATCCGGTCGGTGCCTCCAAAGAAAACACGTGACAGACGAAAAACCCCACGTTCGAAGCAGGTTTTGAACGTGGGGTTTTTATATCCTCACCCAGGTATACAGCCTCTGAGGCCGAACAACTCGTTCAACGTCTTAACGGCACTAAGCTCATTCGCAGTTAGGGCGTGAATGGGGTTGTCTGCAGTCGTGCTCTTCCTCAGGTGACGGCAAAATCACCTTGCCGAGCTTCTAAGTACACGACAATTTTGAAAAAAGTAGCTCTCTATAGAAGAACGGTGTTGGCGAGAACAGCATTCAAAGGAGAGCTAGATGAAGCATAACCTTGCTGGTCGTTGTCAGTCTGGCTTTCTTGTGGGCTTTGAAAGTCGGTTCTTAACAAAGCGTCTTACCACGTATCCCCACCCGACGGCGGCGGCCAAATGCCGAGGAGCTGGCGCAGCAACACAATCCTGCCGAGGTGGTAGCTGTTGTGGGACAGCAGGGTCTCGAGCAAACTCCGCACCGTGTACTTGCCAACGGGTTCGTCCAAGTCGGCGCTCGAGGCCAGCGCGGTGGCCTCGTTGAGACCCGCCAAGAAGCGCCGCACCAGCTCGCGCGCTTCGGCGACGTTTTCAGGTGCGTTAGGGTCAGGCCAGGTCTCAGCGGCACGGTCGGGATTCTGGCGTTTCACACCGCGCGCTTCTGCCAAGGTGAAGTCTTGCCACCAAACCAAGTGCCAAAGTTCTTCGTAAATGCTGTGCGGGGCCACGTCCGGGCGCAGGCCGAGCTGCTTGAGTTCGATGCCCTCCAAAACGCTGCGCGCCCGTGCGTGAGCGCCTTCGCCGGTGAGCAGGGTCGGCAGCGCGCTCACGCGGCCTCCAGCTCGAGCGGCGCGAACAAGTCCCGCAAATCGTCCTGCGTGAGACCCGACGCCTGCGCCAAACTGCCCTCCAGAATCCCCCGCGCGAGCGCCGCCTTGCGCTCTTGCAGCCTGAGGATTTTTTCCTCGATGGAGCCTGAGGTGATGAGCTTGTAGACGAACACCGCCTTGTCCTGGCCGATGCGGTGCGCGCGGTCGGTGGCCTGGTTCTCGGCCGCCGGGTTCCACCAGGGGTCGTAGTGGATGACCGTGTCGGCGGCGGTGAGGTTCAGTCCCACGCCGCCCGCCTTGAGGGTGATGAGAAACACCTGCGCGGCCCCGTTTTGAAAAGCGTCGACCTGCGCGGCGCGGTCACGCGTTTGGCCGGTGAGCACGGCGTAAGGGACGCCGAGCTTGCTCAGCGCGTTCTCGAGCAGCCCCAACAGCGTCGCGAACTGGGAGAAGATGAGCACCTTGCGGCCTTCCGCAAGCATGTTCGGCAACACGTTTTTGAGCCACTCGAGCTTGGCCGAACTTTTAACGTTTTTCGCGCCCGACACTTTCACCAGACGCGGGTCGCAGCAGGCCTGGCGCAGTTTTAAGAGCGCGTCCAAAATCATGATTTGACTCCGCGCCAGACCCTGTTTGCCGACCGCCTCGCGCACGCGCTCGCTCATGGCGACGCGGAGCGTCTCGTAGAGGTCGCGCTGCGCCCCGGAGAGTTCGATAGGCACGACGATTTCGGACTTGGGCGGCAGCTCGCGCGCGACCTCGGACTTGGTGCGGCGCAGGATGAAGGGCCGCACCCGCCCGGCGAGCTGGCGCTGCCGCGCCTCGTCCCCCTGGCGCTCGATGGGCGTGCGGTAGAGCTGCCGAAACGCCTCCGCCTTGCCCAAAAAGCCCGGCATCAGAAAGTGAAACAGCGACCACAGCTCGCCCAGGTGGTTCTCGAGCGGCGTGCCCGACAAGCACAGCCGGTGCTCGGCCCGCAGCGCGGCGACGGCCTTGAACGTTGAGCTTTTCGGATTCTTTACAACCTGCGCCTCGTCTAAAACCAACAGGTGAAAAGGCTCTTTTTTCAACACGTCGATGTCCCGGACAATCAACGGATAAGTGGTGAGGACGAGGTCGTAGTCTTGAAGCGTCCCGAAGTGCCGCTTGCGGTCTTTGCCGTGCAGCACCAGCGTTTTCAAACTCGGCGCGAAGCGTTTGGCCTCTAGCTGCCAGTTGTGGACGACGCTCGTCGGCGCGACCACGAGCGAGGCCCGTGCGGCGCGGCCCGCCTCTTTTTCTTTCAACAGGTGCGCCAGGGTTTGCAGGGTTTTCCCCAAACCCATGTCGTCGGCGAGCACGCCGTTCAAACCGTACTCGCGCAAAAACTGGAGCCAGGCCAGCCCCTGCCGCTGGTACGGGCGCAGACTCGCTTGCAAACCGCGCGGCGGGGCTACGTCTTCGATACCGCCGAAACCGCGCAGCTTCTGGCCGAGTTCGCGCAGCCGCTCAAAGCCGTGCCAGCGCAGGGCGAGGGCTTGTTCCAGTTCTAACAGCCGCGCCGCGTCCAACAGGGGCAGCTTGAGGGCGTCGTCCAGCGGAATGTTTTTGAGGTACAGCTCGAGCAACACCGTGAGAATCGCGCGCACCCGGTGGACCGGCAGGGCGAGCTGTTTGCCTTCAAAAGGCACCAACACCGCCTCGTCGTCGGGCAGGGCTTTGAGCGCTTCGGCGGACAACACCTGCGGGTAGGTGCGCAGCATCGTCACGAGCAGCGGGATGAGCGACACCTTTTCGCCGTCCACGGTCACACCGAGTTCTATCCCGAACCAACCCTCGTCGCCGTCCTCGACCGCGCCGTACCAGTCCTCGGGGTGGACGACCTGATAACGGAAAGCCTCGTCGAAACGAACCTGCCAGCCTCGGTCTTGCAATTCCGGCACCGTGTCGCGGACGAAGTTCAGCCAGCGCTCTGGCAGCCTTTTCTCGTCACCCAACAAGGTGAAGTGATGGCGAAAGTCCGCAGGTAGAGAGTAAACGATGCGCCCGGCCGGGATGAAGTCACCGTCCAACAGCTGCTTTTCCGCGCGCCGCTCGGCCGATTCGTCGCGGTCGATAAGGTGCAAGGTGCCGTCCGCGTAGACGCTCAGCGGCGACTGCTTTTCGGTTGCGGCAACCACGCGCTCGCCGTACCCGAACTCCAAGGCCGCCGTGTCGGTCGGGCGCGTGCCGTAGGCGTTCGGCAGCTCGAGCGTGTGCAGGGTGAGCCGCGGCACGCAAGGCAGCCGTTCGCGTTTCAGCTCGAGGGGGTGCGGGGCGGGCAGGTTCTCGCCCAAAAGCTCCCGAAACAGCTCTTCGAAGCGCGGCAAACTCTCCGGGGCAACCGGCGGGCAGCTTAAAAAAACTTCGACCTGCTCGAGGGGTCGGTCGGGCGTGACGGTGCCCAACTCGCCCTTATCCAAATCGACATAAAGCGGCGGGCTCAGCGGCAGCACGACTGGGGCGGTGGGGGTCGTCTCTAAAAACGTCTCTTGTACACCGTCGGGCCGAACGCGCCAGGCGAGGGTGGCCGGACGGGACGCGCCGGGTTTCAGGGGCGCGTCGCCGACCTGCTCCCAAAAAACTCGCTCGGTCGCCAGCAAGCGCCCCACGAGTTGCCCAGTCAGCTCGGCGCTCTCCAACTCGTACTGCGCGCGGTCGAAGCCGTAGCCGGAACTCGAGCACACCCGGACCATCTTGAGCAGCTCCAGCTCGGCCCGCGCGTACTGCGGCAGCGCGTTGGCGTTGTACGCGCCCGCGAAGGGTTTGACGTCTCTGAACGAGCCGTTTTTCGACGAGCGCCCCGCCTGCAAAGAGAGCATCACCCGGCGGCGTCCGTTCGCGTCGGGTTGCAGCGACAAAACGTAGAGGAGCCGGTGGTTGGTGCTGAAGCCGGGGCGCGGTTCGCCCACACGCGCACGCGCCAGCCAGGCGTCGAGTTCGCGCGGCAAGGGCGGCGGTGCGACCGGAACGGCCGAGGGTCGACGCGAGCCGGGCCGCGTGCCCAGCGCCCGCCGCTCGAACGCCTCGATGAGGAGCGCCGCGACGTGTTTGCAGTTGTAGCCGACCGGGCAAGAGCACTCGCCGTCGATGGTGAGACCGTCACCGTCACGCTCCAACTCGATTTCCTGCAGGTAGGTTTCACGGTTCGAGCCGCGCACCTTGCCGAACACGAACACGTCTTCGCGGTGAAAGGCCAACACCTTGCCCTCGCGCCGGAGGGCGTGGGCTCTGGCTAAAGTGGCGGCGGAAAATTCGTCCAGTAGATGGTCCAGCTCGAGCACAAACACCTCAAACTTCAAGCATACGCGCTTTCGAGCCTCAAGGATGCAAGCCGAAAAACCCCAGGCCGAGACTTTCTTCCCAACCCATGCTGACGTTCAAGGCCTGCAGCGCGTGCCCCGCCGTGCCTTTCACGAGGTTGTCGAGCGCCGCCATCACCACGACGCGCCCGGTCTCGTTGTCGAGTTCGAAGCCGACGTCGCAAAAGTTCGTGCCGTCCAAAATCTTCGGGTCGGGCACGCGGTGGATGCCGCGCTTGGCGGTGACTAGGCGAATAAACGGCTCGTCCGCGTAAGCTTCGCGGTACGCGCCCATCACGTCGCGGTCGCTGTAGCCGTCGGGCAAAAACACGTGCGCCGTGACGAGAATGCCGCGCACCCGTTCGACCGCGGTCGCTGTGAGGTGAATCGGAAACGCCCCCGGCAACTCTTGAATCAACTCCGCCCCGTGCCGGTGCCCAGTCGGCGCGCAGGTGCGCACCACGCCCATCCGTTCGGGATGATATCCGCTCTCGCTGGGACGGTTGCCCGCCGCCGACGAGCCGATTTTTCCCTCCACGACGATGTCGCCTCGCGCCGGCACCGCCGCCTTGAGCAGCGGGTAAAGCGCCAGAATCGCCGCCGTCGCCAGACAGCCCGCGCCGGCGATGTGGGTCGCGCCGCGCAGTTCCTCACGGCGCAGTTCGGGGTTGGCGTAGACGAACTTGGCGAGCGCCTCGGGGTTCGGATGAGCTTCGCCGTAGTACTTTTCGTAAAGCTCCGTGTCCTGCAGCCGGAAGTCCGCCGACAAGTCGACGATGCGCGGCGCGAGTTTGGAAAACTCGCCAAACCGCCCCGCCGAGTGTCCGTGCGGGAGGGCGAGCACGAGCAGGTCGGTTTCCTCGACGTCTGCAAGCGAAACGAACTTGAGCCTCGAGATGCCTCGCAAATTCGGGTGAACCATGTGAACGGGCAAACCCGCGTTGCGCTCGCTGGTGATTTGGGTGACTTCCAAGTTCGGATGCGAGAGGGCGAGCCGCAAAAACTCACCCCCGGCATAACCTGACGCGCCGACGATGGCGACTTTTAGTTTCTCCATCATTCCTCACTTCGAAAAAGTTGACGTGCCCATGCCCTATTTCTGTACTCGAGCCATGAAGGTAAAAACCACCGTACGGCTCGACGAAACCCTCATGAAAAAGGTCAAACACTACGCCATCGAGCATAACAAGACGCTTGCCAAGGTCATCGAAGAGGCGTTGCGGGACAAACTCGAGGGCGGTGCCAAACCTGCTGACGAGCCTTTCGTCCTCATCACTCACAACGGTGGTCTTCGCCCCGGCATCAACCTCGACAACAGAGGCCTTCTGGAAGACATCATGGACGGCCTCGTTGATCCTCCCTGACATCAACGTCCTGGTCTACGCTTTCGAAGCGTCTTCACCTCCCCATGAGGCTTACCGAGACTGGCTGGACAAGCAGGTCGAACGTGAGATTTACGCCTTAGCCAACATCGTGCTGAGCGGCTTCATACGCATTACGACCCATCCGCGCATCTTTGACAACCCCGCCCACCTCACGAAAGCTTCGGCCTTTTGTGAAAACTTACGGCGGCACCCCAACTGCGTAACCGTCAACCCCGGCCCCGCTCACTTCGCGGTGTTTGCAACCCTTTGTGAGCAGATTGGCGCTCGAGCCAACGACGTTACCGACGCCTACCTCGCCGCCCTGGCGATTGAGCACGGTTGCGAGTTCGTCACGGCCGACAAGGACTCCGCGCGCTTTACAGGCTTGAGGTGGCGGCACCCGTTCGGCTAGACGAGACTAGGCAGGTACCGAAAGCGACGCTGCCTAACGTACCGCTCGAGCCGGCCTAGCCACCTGCCGTCGTGACCGAACCGAGGAAGTTCAGCGTGGGGTAAATTTCGACAACGAGTAACCTGTGCGCCCCTCGACCAGGGTTACCGCGACGAATCGCCCACGGTCCCAACCTCCAGCCGTCCGTAAAAAACGCGTTGACTGGGGCTGACGACCGCCACACAAGCAGCTCTCGAGGTTTAACCGAGCGGCAGCGGCTCGAGCCTAGCCTGCGCGCCGCCGACCTCCAAAACGGCTTCCGGCTCGAGGTCGTTGCGCAACACCGCCAAAGCTACGACGCCGTGGTCGGGATGTTCGGCAACCGTGCCCAAGCGCCCGACGGTCTTACCTGCGGCTTGAACGTCGCGGGCACCCGCGTCGGGTAAACCGTCGAGCTTCAAACCCTGCAGCGAGCGCCGCAGCTTGCCGCGGGCCTCTAAGCGCGCCATGATTTCTTGGCCCAGGTAGCAGCCTTTGGTGTACGAAACGGCGTGCTCCAGCCCCGCCTCTTGCGGCAAAACGCCCGCACCGCCCTCGAACTCCGCGGTGGCGATGCCGGCAGCGACCCGGGCGATGTTCAAAGCCCTTTCTCCCGCCGCGACCGCGCCCGCCGTCACCAACGCCTCGAAAAGAGGAAGGGCCGCCCCGGGAGGCGCGAGCAGGTCGAAGCCGCCCGCACCCGTGCGGCGACTCGGCACGACCCCGACCTCGGCGTCAAAAATCGTCGTGACAAAGCTCGAGCCGCTCGGCGCATCAACCTCCAAAACGTCAGTGACCAGGGCTGCGGCGGGGTCGCCCTGCAACGTCAAAACAACCATATCTAAAGCCTCTAAGTCCACCGCGTCGAAGATGATGTGGTCCTCGAGTTCTTTTTGCACGAACCTCCCCGCGTCACCGTCTACGGCGATGAGCAGGTCGTTTTCACGCCGCAAGACGCGCAAGCTCGCCAGCGCGTGGCCTTTGTGGTTGAGGAGGAGCCCTTCGCTCGCCTCGCCGGGTGTGAGACGTTTTATGTCGTTGCTGACCTGCCCGTGAACGAAGTCCAACTGGTCGGCCCCGGTGACGCGCAGCACCTTGGAGCCGAGCAAAGGAACGAGCACCGAGCTTTTTTGCAGGTTACGGTACTCGTCTTCGGGCGTCGTGACTGAAACAACACGACCCTTTTCAAACGTGGCACCCTGGGTTTTTAAGAAATCTTGCAACGGTTTCATGGTGCCGTTGTAGCACGCGGGGCGGCGGGGGCGCGTCTCGGGGGTCAATAACTCTCGCCGCGCCACACCCGCTTGGCACGCTGCCACACCCGGCTCAAGCGCGGCGGCGCGTAGTTGAGCGCGTAGTCTTGCGCCAGGTGCTCGTTGCCCAGGTCGACCCCGAGCTGTTCGCGCACAAAGTGGCGGTGGTCCATAATCCAGACGTACAGGTCGGCCTCTTTGCGGCCCGGAAAGCGGCGCAGCACGTTGAAGCGGCGGATTTCATCCACCACCGGCACGTAGAGGGTGTCGTACCAGGACATCACGATTTCTTCCCAGGCGAAGGCGCGTTTGTGTTCGCGACCCAGGTAATACTCGTGGGTGCGCAGGTGCTCGAGGACGGTGTCGTAACGGCCCGGCACCGTGAACAACACCGGATAGTGGCCGGGGCGCAGCTCGTCGAGCCGCGTCTGCTGCAAAAACCGGCTGTATTCGCCCTTGATGATGAAGTCTTTGACGCTGTCGCCCGCGTCCGGGCGCACCTGCACGCCGAGTTCGATGATTTCGGCGTCGATGTAGAGTTGGCCTTCGTCCCGCGCCACCGAGACGCGGTGGTGGCCGTCTTTGACGAAGTAAATTTCGCCGACCTTGTAAACCTGGATGGCGGGGAGTTCTTTGCCCTCGAGCTTGGCGCGGCGAATGCCTATCCAGCGGTTTAAGGGGTAAGTGTAGCGCGGCAAAAAGTAGTGGTCGAAGTCCTTGTAGCGGTCGACCGAGCCGACGATTTTGCTGACCCTGATAGCCTGGACGCCACCGTAGCTTTCCGAAACGGGGTTCAGGTTGCGCACCGCCTCGAAGGGCATGAGTTCGTTCGGCACGCCGCGCAGGGTGTGCAACACCTGGTGCCAAAAAGCTTTGCCGCGCACGCGCTCGGCGTCTTGCCGAGCCTGTCTGTCAGGAGAGTAGTTCATTCAAGCCTCCCACTCCTCAAGCATACTCGCTCCTTGTCGGCCCAGTGTGAAACTATTTTCACGAGGCGAGTCGAGCTGGGTCGTCTGCAGGTCGGGTCCGGTTACAGGTCGATGTCGATGAGGGTGAATTCGAACGCGTTGACGACGCGCACGCCGCCTTCGGTCACGTACTCGCGGGGCGCGTTGGCACCGCTCAGGTGAACGTGGCCGTGAACGTGCAGCTTGGGCTGCCACGTGTCCACAAAACGGTTGAAAGCGGGCACGCCGCGGTGGGGGTAGTCCTCACCTTCGTGCGGCCCCTTGGGGGCGGCGTGGGTGAGCAAAATGTCGACCGCGCGGCCTTTGGTCAACTTGTTCCAGGCCAGTCGCGGCGCGAGCGCCCTCGTCAGCGCCGCCATCTGAAACTCGCTGTACTGCTGCGGGCCGGGGCGGTAACGGGCGCTGCCTTCGATGCCCGCGATGAGGACGCCGTTCACTTCCAACACCCTGCCGTGCGCGTTGAGGCAGCCGCCCGGCAGCTTTTTTTGTTCCTCCAGCGGGTCGTACAGGTAGCCTTGAGCGTGGTTGCCGAGGACGTAAACGGGTTGGACGGTGAGCTTGGTCGCCAGAAACTCCAAAAAGTGCCCCGGCATGTCCCCCGCGCTGAGCACCAGGTCAAAGGGAGGCAAATTGTTGGGAAAGTTGCTCGAGTAGACGATGGGCGAAACGGCGTCGGCAATGGCGAGGATGCGCATGGGGTTTAGCGGGAGGCCGGGGGGTGGCAGTGTAAAGAGGGGTTGGACCCTGGAGGTAGGGGAGTCGAGAAGTAGGAGAGTAGGGGCGTAAAAGCTGTACCAACTTCCCTACTCCCGCCCTCCCCCACTCCCTTACCCAACCTGCCCCGGCGAACGCTGCGCGGCTTGCCACTCGAGCCCCGACCAAATTAGTCCCTCGATGTCACCGTCCAAAACACCGTCTGGGTCGTGGCGCATGTCGCCCGAGCGGTGGTCCTTGACATACTGCTTGTCGAGCACGTAGGAGCGAATCTGCGAGCCCCACTCGATGGCTTTTTGTTCGCCGCGCGCCTCGAGTTGCTCGGCCTGGCGGCGCGCTTCTTCGCGCTCCCACAAGCGGCTGCGCAGCACCGTCATGGCTTTCTCGCGGTTTTTAATTTGCGACTTGCCGTCCTGGCAGGTCACCACGACCTCGTCCGGCGTGCCGCCCTTGTACACGACGCGCACCGCCGAGTCGGTGGTGTTGACCGACTGCCCGCCCGGCCCCGAGGAGCGGTAAACGTCTACCCGCACGTCTTTGGGGTCGATGTTGACCTCGATGTCCGAGTCGATTTCGGGCATCACTTCCAAAGAAGCGAAGCTCGTGTGGCGGCGGTTCTGCGCGTCGAAGGGGCTCACCCGCACGAGCCGGTGGACGCCGCCCTCGGGCCGCAACAGGCCGAACGCCCGCTCGCCGCGCACGATGAGCTGCGCGTAGTCGACGCCGTTCGGGGCCGCGTCGTTGGGGACGAGGTCGAGCACCTCGACGTTGAAACCCTGCCGTTCGGCAAATCTTCGGTACATCCGAAACAGCATCCCCGCCCAGTCCGAGGACTCGGTACCGCCCGCGCCGGGTTTGAGCGTCAGGATGGCTGCGCTGTCGTCGTGGTTACCGGAAAAAAGCGTCTCGCGGTAAAGGTCGTCGAGCGTCTTTTGAACGCGGTCGCGTTCCTCCTCGAGTTCGGCGCGCTCGTCCTCGGAAGCAAGTTCGTATAGCTCGCTCAAGCCCTCGACATCGTTCTCGAGCCGCTCGAAGCCGTCCACCACCCGCTTTAAGCGTGCGGTTTCCTGGGTGATTTTCTTAGCGACCTCGGGGTCGTTCCAAAGTTTGGGGTCGTTGAGTTGCGGTTCCAGTTCACTCAGCCGGAGTTTTTTCCCAGCCAGGTCAAAGATACCCCCGGAGGGCGGCGAGTTGTTCGGCTTGTTCGGTCATGGTCATGGTGCCTCCTGTGTTCGTAACGGTCTAGTATAGCCCGGGTGGGGCGAGGGCGGAGTTTTTCAAAGGAAGTGGGGCAGGTATCGTCCCTGCCCCAAACCCTCCGAACCTCTTGCAGTGACTTAAGGCTCGAGCTGCAGTGTGACCGACTTGCTCTCACCGGCAGCCAGCTTTACAGTTTGCGTCGCTGAGAGGGAACGTTGCGAACCGCTGGCGTCCGCCTTGAGCGTGTAACTGCCCGCCGTCAAGTTGTCCAGGGTGAAGGGTGTCGATTCACCGTTCACTTTGAGGGTGGCGGTAGCGACGGCGCTGCCCGCGCCGCTGGCGGTGATGCTCACGCTGTCGCCCGGCCCCGGAAACCCGAAAGCCGAGTCGGCGCGAACGACGCCCGCGCCGTACCGGTCCGCGCTCATGGTGGCAGCGTCGAAGTAGGCCGTTTTCTTGAGTTGGTTCGTGACGTCCGCCGCGCTGAAGCCGGGGTTTTGGGCGAGCACGAGCGCCGCGACGCCCGCGACGACGGGCGTCGCCATCGAGGTGCCCGCCTCGTAGCCGTAGTCGTTGCCGGGAAACGTGCTCAAAATCGCCTCGTTGTTGCGCCCGCTGCAAGCAGAGTTCTGGAGGAAGCCGTCGCCGCCCGCCGCCATGATGTCGAGGCCGCTGCCGTAATTTGAAAAGCAAGAGCGCCCGAAGTCGCTGTTGACCGCGCCGACCGCCAGGACGCCGGCGTAGCGCGCCGGGTAAAAGAGACTGTTGCCCCCGACGTTGCCGGCGGCGGCGACGAGGAGCGCGCCCCGCGCCTGGGCGGCTTTGACGGCGTTCTCGAGGGTGGTGCTCTGCTGGTCGGTGCCGAGACTCAAGTTGATGATTTTGGCGGGATTGGGGTTGGTCAAGGTTTTGCCGTCGTTCGTTTTGACGTTTTGGACACCCGCGGCCCAGCGGACGGCTTGGGCCAGCGCGTCGGCGGTCGTAAAGCTCGCCTGGTAAAAAACTTTAACCGGAACGATTTTGGCTCCACCGTAGAGAACCCCGGCGACCCCCTTGCCGTTGTTGCCGACCGCCGCCAGGGTACCGGTCACGTGAGTGCCGTGGGTGTCACCCGTGCCGTCGGGTTGCGGGTTGGTGTCGGTCTGCGCGCAGTTACTGCTGGCGCAGAAGTCGTAACCGGAGGTGAATATGCCTTGCAAATCCGTGTGGCTCGTTTGGATGCCCGTGTCGAGCACCGCCACGGTGACGTTCGGCGCGCTGTTTTTGAAGCTCCAGGCGACGGGCAAACCCGACACCGGCATGTTCCAGAGCTTGCCCGTTTCGGGGTCGTTCGGGACTGACTGGGCGTAGATGTAGTAGTTGGGCTCGGCGTAAACAACGCGGGGGTCTTGCTCGAGCCGTTGCGCAAGCGCCTCGAGGTTCGCCCCGGCCGCCACCCGCACTAAACTCGGCGAATTCGGCGTGCCCCCGCGCAGCAGGGTGAGGCCGTAAACCTCTTGCACAGCTTCAGCCTGTGTTTTTTCGTCGGTCTGTAACGTCAGGTCACCCTGTAACGCCAAGCCGTCCCGGTACTGGACGAGCAGTTGTCCGGGAACGTAGGCGGGCCGGTCTGACAAGTTCGCCTGCAGGTCGCGCGGCGCCGTCTTGGTGACGGGCGTCGGCGTCAGGGAGATTTTGGCGTTGTCGGTTCTGGCGGTGCCCGTGATGCGCCCCGCCGCGCCCGAAGTTTTGCCGACAACCGTCAAGCCGAGCTTTGTGCTGCCCGTTTTGCCGCCGCCGCTGCCCTTGACGGTCAGGGTGTAGTTGCCCGCCGCCACGCTCCCACCCACCTTGACGCTCACCTTCGAGGTGCTGTTCGTCGTGGCCGGGTCGAAACTCACCGTGACGCCGTTCGGCGCGCCGGACGCGCTTAAGCTCACGTTGCCGGAGAAGCTCGAGGTCTTGTTCACCGTCACGGTCGTTTGAACCGCCTTGCCCGCTTCGGCGCTGAGGCTCGCGGGCGACAGCGCGAGGCTGAAGGTCGGCTCGTTGGTGGTGTCAATGACATCTACGTTCACCGTAGCCGTCGCGCTTGAACCCCCGCTTTTGCCGCGCACGGACAGGCTGTACGTGCCCGCCGCCACGCTGTTTTGAGTCGTCACGACGAGCGTGCTCTCCGTGCCCGCGGCCGGGTTGCGCTCGAAGCGGCCGCTCACGCCGTCGGGCGCGCCGAAGACCTCCAGGGTGACTTCACCCGTGAAACCGCCGTTCCGCTTGATGATGACCGGAACGCGCACTTCGGCACCGGGCTGCAGTGAGTTGGTGAAGGTGTTGTCTATCTCGAGCGTGAACCCGCCCGCCGCCCCGCCGCCGACCGTGCCTGTGACCTCGAACGGCGTGCTGCCGCCGGGGTAAAGGATAGTCAGCGTCGAGGTGTAGGTGCCGGCTTTCAGGTTGGGCTGGAGCGTCAGGGTGACGCTGCGCTGCTCGTTGCCGAGGATGGTCCCACTCTTGGGTTCGACCGTGAACCAGTCGCCGGGTTGGGGATTGCTTGGCGCGTTTTGAACCGTGATGTTGAAAGACAGGCTCGAGTCGCTCGTGTTTTCAATCAGAAACGAGGTCGTTTCTTGGGCGGTCGACAAGGGTTGGGGCGGTTGGATGTCGGGTTTGGAGGTTGTCGGGGCCGGGCCGCCACAGGCCGCCAACAGGACGAACAAACTGCTCAGAAAAACAACCTGTAATTTTTTCATCGTGGTTCCACCTTACCTTTTTAGGGAGACTGGGGGGCGGCTCGAGCTGAGGTTTCGTTCATCGTTTTTTCATTGACCGTTTCAGGGTGCGCGCCCGCAGAGCGTCGCCGCGCCGAGCGCCCGGTCGGCGCAGACCACGCCCGCACCGTACTCGGGGACGCTCATGTAGGGTTCGAAACGTGCGCTGTCGGCGAGTTTGGTCAAGAGTTCAATCGGACTCAAACCGGGCGTTTGGCTCAGCACGAGGGCGGCGACGCCTGCCACGAAGGGCGACGCCATCGAAGTGCCCGCCAAACAGCCGTAGTCGTCGTCGGCAAAGGTGCTCAGGACGCTGCCGCAAAAACTGCCCGGCTTCAAACCGCCGGGGGCCACGAAGTCGACACTCTCGCCGTTGGCGGCGTAGGCCGAGAAGGCGGAGCGGCGATAGTCGCCGTCCACCGAGCCGACCGCGCAGACCCAGGGACTGCTCGCGGGCGAACGGATAAAGGTGCTGACGCCGTCGTTCCCGGCGGCGGCGAACATGATGACGCCGCGTTCGTAAACGCGCTTCGTCACGTCGTCGATACTTTTCAGCGTGCCGGTGCTGACGTCGGCGGGTCTGACGCCCAAACTCAGGTTGATGACACGCGCCGGGTGAGGGTTGGTGCCGACCCCTTCCACTTCCAGCCCGGCCGCCCAGAGCAGCGCGTCGAGCAGCGCGTTGACGTCGCCGGTACCGGGCGCGTCCGGGAAAACCTTGATGGGGAGCAGTTCGACGCCCCCGCCGTAGGCGACGCCCGTGACGCCCGTCGCGTTGTCGCCCGTCGCCAGCGCGATGCCGGCGACGTGGGTACCGTGGTCGGGCTCCGGGCTGCCGGGTCCGGGCCGGGGGTCGGCGTCGTGTTCGAAAAAATCGTAGCCCGGCAGGGTTTTTTGCTTCAGGTCGACGTGCGTGGCGTCGACGGCGCTGTCGATGACCGCCAAGACCACACCCGCACCGGCCGCACCGGTCTGAAGCGCCCAGGCCTGGGGCAGTCCGAAGTCTAAGAGGTTCCACTGTTCGCCCAGCCGCGGGTCGTCGGGCGTCGCCAGGGTTTCCAGGTAATAGTTGGGCTCGGCGTAGGCGACGCGCGGGTCGCGCGCCAGTGCGCGCGCGACAGCTCTGAATTTACCCTGCGGCACGCGCACCAGTGTAGGCCGTTCGGGTTGAACCGGCCCGCCAAGCTCGAGCGCGTAGTCGGCGGCGACCCTGTGGGCGACCTGCGCCAGGGAACGACGCTCGAGCGCCGCACTCTGCGGCCCGAGCGGGGGCGTGACGAACTTCACCAACAGTTCGCCCGTTACGTAAGCGGGTGTGCCGCCGGTAACAGGGTCGCCGCTGCGGGCGCTCGGGCTGCTCGGCGGGGCTGGACCGGGGTCGGGCCGGGCACAGCTCGGCAAACTGTCGTCGCTGCGGTAGCTCACCGCGACGGTCGCGCGGCCCCCGTTCGACTCGACGCTGAGGGCGGTTTGCAGCGGTTGGTCGGGCGCAGCCTCGCCCGGTACCAGCCGCACGACGACCTGGGCCGACGTGCCCCCGAGCAAACGGCCCTCGTCGGGTGAAATGAACAGCGAGGCCGACGCCGCAGCGACCTCCCACTCCAAAACCGAACTCGGCGCGCCCTCGTTCGAGACGAAGAACACCGCCTCCGGGACGCCGCCCTGCAGGTTCAGGCTTTGCCTCGAGACGTCCAGACGCGCTGCGGAAGAGGTGCAACCGGTCAGCGAAACTGCTAGGAGCAAACTCAAAAACCACTTCATACCTCAGAGCATACTCGGCTGCGCTGCAGGGCAACGTGAGGTTCATCCTGAATCAGGGTTGGTCCCGCTCGAGCCTGCGCACGTACAGCTCCTTGACGAGCACGATGAGCAGCGCCGTGATGGGCGTGGCGACGAGCAAGCCCAAAAACCCGAACAGCGTGCCGAAGGCCACGAGCGCCAGCAGCAGCACCGCGGGCGGAATCGACACCGCCTCTTTCTGGATGAGCGGCTGGAACAAGTTGCCCTCGAGCTGTTGCACCACCACGTACACGACGAGCACCCACACGACCTGCGCCGTCCCGCCGTCGCCCGTAAAAGCGATGAGCAGCGCCGGCAGCGCACCCAAAACCGGCCCCAGAAACGGGATGAAGTCGAGCAGGCCCGCCGCTACGGCCAGCGCCAGCGCGTAGGGCAAACCCACCACCAGCAGACCGACGTAAGTGAACACCGCGACCAGCGTCATGGCGAGCAGTTGGCCCGACAACCAGTCACGCAGCGTCGTGCCGAGTTTGTGCACGATTTCCACCGCCCGCGGGCGCACCGCGGGCGGCATGAACCGGTACAGGTCGCTGCGGTAAAGCCGCGGCTCCACCGCGAAAAAGATGCCGGTGATGATGACCAAAAACACGTTGCCCAGGGCGTTGAAGGTCGTAAACAAGGTCGTGGAAACCTGCGCGAGCACGACCGAGGTGCGGCCCACCAGGTCGCTCAGCGGGGCGCCGGGCTGCACAAAACCCGCGAGCAAGGGCACGTTTTCGAGGCGCGTCTCGAGCGAAGTGAGAAGGTCGGGCAGGGTCGCCGCGAACTGCTCGCTTTGCTGCAACAAGGGCGGCAACAAAAACCACAACCCGGTCCCTATCCCCCCGGCCAGAACCAGCCCGACCAGCGCCAACGACACGCTCACCGGCAGACGCGTGGCGCGGTGAACGAAGTCGGCACTCGCGCGCAGCAGCACCGCGATGAGAATGCCCGCAAAGCCGAGCAAGACAACCTCGGCGAGCCGCCACAGCAGCAGCGCCAGCGCGACGACCCCGACCGCGAGAACGACGGCTATGAGCGCGCGCCTTGCAAAGTCCGACAGTGTTCCCGACACGGTAGCCTCCCCCGGCTGACAGTATCATCCGGCAAGACCCGGGACGTCCAGGGCAAGCGTACACCGAGGCCTGCCACCGGCGCTCGAGACCTCTTAAGAGCCTAGAGCCGCTTGTGAGGCGCAGGCTCGAGCGCGAGTGCTAGCATAGCCCGTGACCCACGAGCTTCTTTTTCACAGGGCGGTGCCGGGAGCCGAACGCGGCCCGAAAGGCTACCGCCTGCGCTGGTCGGGGGCCAAACTCGTCGGCGTTCTCAACGTCACGCCCGACAGTTTCAGCGACGGCGGCGCGTACCTGCACCCCGACGCCGCCGCGGCGCAGGCCCGCGCGCTGCTGGCGGCCGGCGCGTTCATCCTCGACGTCGGCGGCGAGTCGACGCGGCCGGGAGCTGAAAGCGTAGCGGTGGAAACCGAGTTGGACCGCGTGTTGCCGGTCGTCAAACTTTTGGCCGCCACGACCCGCGCGCTCCTCAGCGTCGACACCTCCAAGCCGGAGGTCGCCCGCGCGGCCCTGCGCGCCGGGGCGCACCTCGTCAACGACGTGACCGGTTTGCAAAACCCGGCACTGAGAGACGTCTGCGCCGAGCACGGTGCGCCCGCCGTCATCATGTACATGCAGGGCGAGCCGCGCACGATGCAGCGCGCGCCCGTTTACGAAAACGTCGTCACGGAGGTTGAGGCGTTCCTGAGCGCCCAAGCCGAACGCGCCCTGGCACAGGGAGTGCCGAGCGTGGTGCTCGACCCCGGCTTCGGCTTCGGCAAAACGGTGGCGCACAACTTGGCGCTCGTGCGCCACCTGGACCGACTCGTCGCCCTCGACCACCCTGTCTTGCTCGGCGCTTCGCGCAAAAAAACGATTCACACCCTCGCCGACGTCCCCGCGGCGGCCGACCGCGACCCCGGCTCGCTGGCGCTGCACCTGTACGCCGCGGCGCGCGGCGCGGCGCTGTTGCGCGTGCACAACGTCGCCGCGCACGCTCAGGCGCTCACCGTTTGGGAGGCCGTCGGCGGTGCCTAGCGACGGGTCAGCGGTGCCTGGCGACGAGTCAGGACCCGGCGACAGAATCGTGCTCGAGGGCCTCGAGTTCCACGGGTTTCACGGCGTGTTCGCAGAGGAGGCGCGCTTCGGGGCACGCTTCGTCGTGGATTTGGAACTGGGCTTGAACCTGCCGAGCGCGGACGATTTACGCCACACGGTCGACTACAGCGAGGTCTACGCCCTGGTAAAGCTCGAAGTGACCGAGCGGCGCTACCGCCTCGTCGAGGCCCTCGCCAACCGCATCGCCGCGCGCGTCCTGAGCGAGTACGCGCCCGTGCAAACAGTCCTGGTGCGCGTCCACAAGCCGCACGCGCCGCTGCCCGGCGTCTTTCGCGACGTGTTCGTCGAGGTCAGGCGCGTTCGGAACGCGTGAGCGCCCCGGCCTCCGTGAACGCTTCAGCCTTCGTGGCGCTGGGCAGCAACCTGGACGACCCGTTGGCGCAGTTGCGGCGGGCGGCTCGAGCTTTGGAAACCCTGGGCGCGGTGACGGCGCGCTCGAGCCTTTTCGAGACCGCCCCGGTCGGCGGCCCGCCGGGGCAAGCCCCCTACCTCAACGCGGTGGTGGCTTTGCAACCGCGACACGAAAATCCGGAAGTGCTCCTGGCGGCGCTGCTGGCCCTGGAGCGGCACCAGGGGCGCGTGCGCCGCGAGCGCTGGGGGCCGCGCACCCTCGACCTGGACCTGCTCGCTTGGGACGACAAGGTGGTCCACACCCCGACCCTCACCCTGCCCCACCCGCGGCTGTTGACGCGCGCCTTCGTGCTCGAGCCCCTGTGCGAAATCGCGCCCGGTTTGCGCCACCCGGTTACGAGCGAAAAGCTGTGTGTGGCGCTGGCCCGGCTCGACAGGTCGGGCGTGCGGAAGACGGAGCATAGTTGGTGACTTGACCTTGGGCGAATCCCTTTGTTTTGTCAGCTTTTTGACTTGCTGGCTGAGCAACGAGTAGCTTTTAAGAACGCGCTGCAATTCGGCTTTTTGCTCGTCGCCTTGTCAGGTAGTTGAGTCCTGCTCGAGGTCTGACCCAAAAGTAGCGGCTCGACCACCTCGCCCCAAACCCTGCCGACTTTTCAACGCGCCCGGCGGCGCGGGTGTGTTACCTTAGGTAAAAGCCGTTTTCGCGGTGCAAGGCAGGCTTTTTGCGCCGCACCACCCTACGAAACAAGCCTCGAGGAGGCTCACCCGCGTGCCACCGCTGTACGAGTTCCACCTTGTAGACGCTCTCGACGTCGTCATCATCGCGGTGCTGCTTTACCAGACTTACAAGTTGCTGATAGGCTCGAGGGCTTGGAACGTGTTTCGGGGCTTGGCCGCGCTGGCTTTGCTGTGGTTTTTGGCGAACCAGCTCGACCTCAAAGCGACCTCGTGGCTGTTCAACCGCGTCGCGCCCGCCGCTTTTTTAGCGGTCGTAGTGGTGTTTCAGCCCGAACTGCGCGCGGCCTTGGAGCGCGTCGGGCGGGGCCGCTTGAGCCGCAGCCAGAGCGGCGACCCGGTCCAGGAAATCATGACGGCGGTGCGCGAACTCGCCACCCAGCGCCGCGGCGCGCTCATCGCCATCGAGCGGCAAACGCCGCTCGCGGAGTTCGGGCAGAGCGCCACGCCGCTGGGCGCGCCGGTCAGCGCCGCGCTGCTGCAAACCATCTTCGACTCCAAGGGGCCGCTGCACGACGGCGGCGTCATCATCAGCGACGACACCCTCACCTTCGCCGGGGCTATTTTTCCCCTGTCCGACAAAAACGAGGGTTGGTCGGTCAAGCACGGCACCCGCCACCGCGCGGCGCTGGGTTTGTCCGAGGTCAGCGACGCCCTCGTCATCGTGGTGAGCGAGGAGCGCGGCACGGTGAGCGTCGCGCAGGGCTCCGCGCTCAAGACCGACATCGCCCCGGCCGACGTGCTGAGCGCCCTAACCGAGGTGTACAGCGCGTGACCGTGAAGGAGGTGTTCAACAACTGGCCGCTCAAACTCGGCGCCCTCGGTTTGGCCGCGTTCATGTGGTACTTCGTCAACCTGAGCGACACCGACGTTTCGCAGGGCACCTTTACGGTGCCGGTTGCGGTCGAGGGCGTCAGCCCCGACCAGGTGCCGAGCGGCGTGCCTGAAACGATAGAGGTCATCGTCTCGGGGCCGAGCCGCGGGGTCAACCGCCTGACCCCCGAACGCCTCGACGCGACCCTCGACCTGAGCGGCGTTTCGGGCGCGTTTCAGCGGCCGATTTTGGTGTCCGTGCCCCAAGACATCGACATCCTCAACCGCATTCCCTCCGAGGCCGTCGGCACCGTAGAGACGGTCGTCACCAAAACCGTGCCCGTCGAGGTGGGTTTGTTGGGGGGCGGCGACGGTCTGCTGGTGCCGAGCTACAGCCCAACTACGGCCACGGTGCGCGGCCGCAGTTCGGTGTTGGAGCGGGTAGCGCGGGCGCTGGCGACGGTGCAGCCGGAAGCGGGCGAACAAGAGGTCGCGCTCTACACCGTCACCGAAACGGGCAAGCCCGTCAGCGACCCGATGCTGAGCGTGGACCCGGCCAACCTGACGGTGAGCTTGAGCGAGGCGCCCATCCTCTACACCAAAGACCTCGCGCTGCAGGTGCCGGTGCCCGACGCGGCACCCTTCAGCCTCTCGAGCTTCGCCCTGTCCCAAGACAGCTTGCGCGTCGCGGGGCCGAAAGAAACGCTCGACACGCTCAGCGAGGTCGGGGGCAGCGTCCAACTCGATACGGGCGGCCTGGCGGCGGGTGAGTATACTCTACAAGTTAGCCCGCAGCTGCCCGACGGGGTTGCGGCGCTGGAGACGGTGTCCGCCCAACTGACCCTCGAGCCATCCCCGCCCCCTGGAGACATGAATGATTTACCCGATTCGCCTGTACGGAGACCCGGTCCTACGCAAAACGGCCAGCCCGGTGACGTCGTTCGGTAACAGCTTGAAGTGCCTCGCCGCCGACATGGTCGAGACGATGTATGACCACAACGGCATCGGCCTGGCCGGGCCGCAAATCGGGCTGTCCAAACGCCTCTTCATCGCCGCCGAAACGGACAAAAGCCGGGTCACAGACGAAGACGAGGATGCGCCCACCCCGCAGACCATGCAAGAAAAACGCGAACGCTGGGGCGTCGTCGCCGAGCACCTCATGGTCAACCCGGAGATTCTAAGTCGCGGCGGCGCGCAGACCGGCTTCGACGGCTGTTTGAGCCTGCCGGGGCTGTACGTCGAAGACATGGAGCGCCCCGACACCGTCACCGTGCGCTACCAGGACGCCGTCGGCGACTGGCATGAACGCCGCGCCAGCGGCCACTTCGCCTGGGTCATTCAACACGAGTACGACCACTTAGAGGGCGTGTTCTTTTTCGACCGCTTGCCCGAGGCCGAGAAACGCAAGTTTTTGGAGGAACACCGCAGCGACCTTGCGCAGATGCAGCGCGACGCCAAGAGCTTTTTGAAAGACAAAAAAGACAAAGCCTCACCCCTGCCGGTTTTAAGCTGATGGGCTCGAGCTGATGCGCGTCGCCCTGTTCGGCTCACCTGGTTTCGCCCTGCCGGTTTTGAGAAGGCTGCAAGACCAGCACGAGGTCGTCCTCGTCGTCGCGCAGCCGGACAAACCCGTCGGGCGCGGGCTCAACCTGAAGTCGCCAGCCGTCGCCGTGGCGGCCCGGGAGATGGGGTTGCGGCTCGAGCAACCCACCCGCCTCAAAAAGAACGAGGCGTTTCACGCACTGGTCGAAGACTTGAACCTGGACGTCGCCGTGACCGCCGCTTACGGCAAGATTCTGCCGCAGAGTTTGCTGGACCTGCCCCGTCACGGTTTCTTGAACGTCCACGCCAGTTTGCTCCCCAAGTACCGCGGGGCCGCGCCGATTCAGTGGGCGCTTCTAAACGGGGAAACCGAAACGGGCGTGACTCTCATGCAGACCGAGGCCGGGCTCGACACGGGGCCGGTACGGCACCTGAAAAAGTTAGACACAACACCTGAAGACACCGCCGTCACGCTGTTCGACAAGCTCGCCGAGCTCGGGGCGCAGGCGCTCTCCGAGGGGCTCGAGCTGCTTGCCGAAGGCCGTCTCCCCTGCCAGCCCCAGGACGACACCAAAGCGACCGTTGCGCCGCTCTTGACAAAAGAAGACGGCGAGGTGCGCTGGGCGGATACATCCAAAGCCGTACTCGACCGTTATCGCGGGGTCGTCGCCTGGCCGGGCACCTGGACCCGTTTTCGCGAACAGACGCTGAAAGTTCACGCCCTCGAAGTCACCGAGAGTAACGGCGTACCGGGGACGGTCCTGAACGTCGCCAAAGACGGCGTCACCGTCGGCACGGGCGACGGGGCGGTTATGCTTAAAAGCGTGCAGCCGCCCAACAAAGCGAAGATGCCCGCCTACGACTGGGCCAACGGCTACCGGGTGAAGGAGGGCGATACGCTTGGCTAAAGTTGCGATTGTCGGCCGCCCCAACGTAGGCAAGTCGAGCCTGTTCAACCGGCTCGTCGGCCGCCGCGAGGCCATCGTCGCCGACCAGCCCGGCGTCACGAGAGACGTAAAAAGCGCACAGGTCGTTTCGGACTTGGGCGGCAAGTTTACGCTGCTGGACACGGGCGGGCTGTGGTCGAACGACGAGTGGGAAGAGGCTATCAAACGCCGTATCGAAGCGAATTTGCAAGATGCCGACTTGATTTTATTTGCAGTGGACGGGCGCACGCCCTTGTCGAGCGCCGACTACGCCATCGCCAGTTGGCTCCGCACCCTGGACAAAGAAACCCTGCTCGTCGCGACCAAGCTCGACGACCCGCGCCACGAGGAAAACCCCGAGCTGTTTGAGACCTACGGCCTCGGCTTCGGCGAGCCTTACCCGGTGAGCGCCGAGCACGCCCGCGGGACCGCCGACCTCGTCGACCTCATTTTGGAAAAACTTCCCGAAGAAGACGAGGGCGCGGAAGAAGCGCGTGTGCGCGTCGCCATCATCGGGCGGCCGAACGTGGGCAAGTCGAGCTTGCTCAACGCCATCGTCGGCAGCGAACAGACCATCGTCGCCGACGAAGCCGGTACGACGCGCGACAGCGTCGACGTGGAGTTCAACTTCGCGGGTCGACCCTTCACGCTCGTCGACACCGCCGGGATTCGCCGCAAACCCGACGAGGGCGTCGAGTTCTACTCGAAAGTGCGCAGCGAAGAGGCGATTTCCAAAGCCGACGTGGCGGTGCTCGTCGTGGACCCGTTCGAACTCGGCGACCACGAAATGCGCATGGCGAACGTCGCCCTGGAGGCGGGCAAGCCGGTCGTCCTCGCCGTCAACAAGTGGGACCTCGTCACCGACGAGCAGTTGAAAACCCTCGAGCGCAAGGTGAAAGAGCAGCTCTTCCATCTGGGGCGCGCGCCGAAAGTCTACACGAGCGCCGTCACCGACTACGGGCTGCACGAACTTCTGGCGAGCGTCATCCGCGTGTACGACACCGCCCATAGGCGCGTTCCTACAGGCCAGATGAACGCCTGGATGGAGGTGTGGACGCAGCGCCAAGCGCCGCCCAACTTCAGCGGCAAACCCCTCAAACTGTTCTACACCACCCAGGCCGACGTCGCCCCACCGACGTTTGTGATGAGCGTCAACAACGAAAAGTTCGTGACGCGGCCCTACGAGCAGTATTTGCTGAACCGCATCCGCGAGGATTTGGATTTTGCCGAGGTGCCGATTCGGCTCATTTTCAAGTCACGGAATAAAGACGGGGGCAAGCGGGTACGTCTCTGAGGCGCGCTTTGACTCAACCTGTAAAAGCTCTATACTGACAAACTATGAACACGCTGGTTTCAAACAGCTCGGCGCAGGCATCCAGGCGCTACCGGTTCACCCCCGAAGAATATCTGCGCTTGGCCGAACTGGGCGTCTTGGCGGGCCGCACCGAACTGCGGGACGGAGATATTCTGACGATGTCACCTACAAGCCCGCTCCACAACGCCCTTGTTTTACGCTTACGCCGCCGTCTCGAGGCCGCACTTGGAACGCGCGTGCTCGTCTTTGAGCAGAGTACCGTCCGCTTCGGCGACTGGCTGCCGGAGCCGGACTTGCTGGTCGCCTTTTACCGCGACGACGACTACGCCGACAGCTACCCAAAACCGGAGGAAATCGCCCTCGTCGTCGAAGTTTCGGTGAGCACCCTCGCTGAGGACAGAAACGAAAAAGTGCCGCGGTACGCTCGAGCCGGCGTGCGCGAGGTCTGGCTTTACAACGCCGCAGAACAGGCGTTCGAAGTTTTCCTGAATCCTCAGCACGCGACCTATCAAGCCGAGCAAAGGTACAGCCACGACCAAGGGTTCGCCCTGCAAGCCTTTCCCGACCAAGCGAGCGTGTGGTCGCCCGAACGTTCATAAGGTACACTGCCGTATGAAAAACTTGTGCTCATAACGCTGGCGGCGTGGTTCGGCTTCTCGTTCGCTCAAGATACAGCGTCTCAAGACACGACTCCTCGAGACACCACGTCTTGTGCGGCGCTGCTGGGGTCTCAAGATGCAGCCAAAGAGCAAATCACAGCATTCTGGGCAAATCTCCACTCCGTGAAAAGCGAGATAACTTCGGCGCAGACGGTAGAGGGTGAAGAAGTTGCCTTTGAAATGTCGGTACTTTACGATTTGGACGAAAAGCGCGTTTACCAAACAACGAGCATCAATGGGGAGGAAGTTTCGGTTTTACGTTTTGTGGACGGCAAAGCCACCATGACGATAGCGGGCATGGACGGCGAGATGCCCGCACCTGCGGAACTCGAGGCCCAACTTCAGCAGCAACTCGACGAGTCTTTCAGCAAGCTGATTATGGACCCCACCGTAACCCTGGGCGACGCCGAACTGGTCAGTTGTGATGGTTTTCAGACCTACGGTGATGTTCTGGCAGGCGAGCAAATCACCATGCGGGTGAAAGCGGGTGAAGACAGCGCCCTCCAAGCCGTGTCGCCCGGCACCCTCATACGCGTTATTTTGACCGAAGGCCAAATGAGAGGTACTTTTCAAGAGATATCCCAACTCGGCCCGACGCTCATCGTTTTCGACTTTACCCCGAACGGAGAAGGTCAGCCTACGCGAATCGTGATGCAACAATATAGCTGGGACGGCAGCGTCGCGGAAGCCACGGGGACGACGACGGTAGACTACAGTTACGACGTGCCGATTGACGAGTCGCTGTTCAACCCGTAAAACCCATTCAAACCGTACAGCTACAGCCACACTTCAACTCGAGCCCGACCGGCGAAACGTGTCTGTCGACCCCGTCCTGCCGCACGTGCAGCACTAGAAGCGTATAAGGGTTGAAAACCACGACATCTTTAACCCCTTGAGACAGGTAAAACTGAGGCCCGATGTCTAAGTCTTTGGCCTCGTAACCTTTGCTGATAACCTCGACAACCGCCTCGGGCACAAGCGTAATCGCTTCTTCCTCTTCTTCGGGTTCTCGGCAAAAGATGGAGATATCCGGCCTTTTCAAAGAACCGTCTGGAAAACTCACGTAAACGTCGGCCGTGTGGATGCAGCCGCACTTCCCACCTTGAGCGTCCGCCGCCGGCAGAATAGTGGCGCGAATCCGGTCGACGGCTTTTTGGTGCTTGTACACCGGGTGCGGCTCCCAGATGGGCAAGCCCGCCACCCTCTCCAAGCGAATCCCGAGTTCGTCGGCGCGTAAAAGTTTAGGGTCCATCGCTGTACTCCATCCGCCCAAATTAGCACGAAGCGTTTTATTCTCGAGTCTGCGTCAAGTAGTGGAAAACCCAAAGGTCGTCTCCACAACGCCCGGAAGTACCTCATAAATCGAACAGCCGATAATGCTTTCAAAGTGCTTTTGCAAGTCGATAAACGCTTGCCACTTAGGCACGGTGTAGACGTTGAGGCCGTGGCGCAGGGCGACGTCAATCATCCGCTTTTCCAGCAAACACAGCCCCGAAGATAACGCGAGGCAGTCGCAAAGCTGTAACAATCGGTCGTAATCGGTGTAGGTGAGGCTCGAGAGGTAGTCGTCGACAAAGGTAAATTCCTCCTCGGACACGTCCCAACGGCCAAAAATGGCTCGAGCGTCCTGTCTGGGAAACGAGTGGGTGAGACAAATCCGCGCCGCGTCGTCATAGCCGAGTTTCATCAGGAAGGTGTAGCCGTCGAGTGTGTGCCGCATCCCGGTCACGCCTTCTTGCCGCCCGATGTCGTGGAGCAGACCCAGGACGTAAGCCGTCTCGGGGTTCAAATCGGGATGCGGTTCGGCGAGGCGGCGGGCGGCTAAAGCGACGTTTCTCGAGTGCGCCACCCAGGGGCCGGGGCTGCGCGCTTCGGCCTCGAGCAGCAGTTTTTCGGCTTTCTCGAGGCTCGGCACTTTCACGCTTTTTCGACCTCAAGGTCGACTTTCAAATTGCCGCGCCGCGTCTCGCCCTGCACCGAGCCGACCGAAAAGCGGCCCAAACCCTCGGCGTAAACCTCGTCCCCGGCCTCGGCGCTGCTCGACTTGCCCGCTTTTTGACCGTTGACAGTCACGTTGCCCGCGGCGACGCCTTTGCTGAAGTAAGACCGGGACACGTTGAACGCCCTTGCGCCGAGGGCGTCGACGCGCAAGGAAGGCACGATGACGGTGTGGCGCTTGCGGCTGCCCGAGGCGACGCGCTCCACGCCCACCTCTTGCAACGTCACGTTACGCCCGCGCACGTTGAGGGTGGCGGGCAAAGTTTTAGCCGCCTCAGCCAACACGACGATGGAGAACCCGGCCGCGTGCTTCACCGTGTCGCCGACGGCCGCCGCGCCCAACGCTTGTTTGAAACCGGCGAACAGGTCGTCGGGCTCTGAAACACCCTCGGCGTAAAACGCGCTCAGCGGCGTGGTGGCTTCGGGGATGGTGTCGGGAAACGCCGTCACCACGCGGCGGCGCGCGCCGGGAAAGCCGCCCGAGACGTGGACGCCGACGCCCGCCTCGCGGAGTTGCGCGGCGAGGGCGGCGGCCGCGTCGGGCTCCAGAAAGCCGGTGTGCGCCACGCGGCCGCCGCGCGCTACGGTGAGCAGACGCTCAGCTTCGTCGGAGGTTTTACCGGACACCCCTCTACCGGACATCCGCGACTTCGACACCCTTGGCGCGCAGGCGTTCAGGAAAGTTGCTCGAGTCCTCGCCGGTCACGCGCAGCACGAGTTCGCGGCGCTGGCCCGCCTTGACGCCCGCGGTCACGACCGCGACGATGTTCGAGGGCGGCCCCGCCTCGGCGACGCGCGCCAAGATGCCGGGCTCGTCGGGCAGCACCACGGTCACGCGCGTGCCGCCCTCGCGCAAACCCAAGACCTCGACGAAGGTCCCCAACATGTCGGTGATGGTGAGGATGCCGACGACCACGCCGTCTTCGACCACCGGCAAGCCCGACACCTTGTGTTCTTCCATGAGCAGCGCGGCCGTTTCGATGGGGTCGTCCGGCGTCACGCTTCTAACCGGCGTCTTCATCACGTCCTTGACGGTGAGCTTGCTCAGCAGGTAGTTGAGTTCGTACACCGACAGGGTCGAGGCTTTCGAGGGTGTCGCCTCTTTGAGGTCGCGGTCGGTGACGATGCCGGCAAGTTTGCCCCCTTCGACCACCGGCAAGCGGCGAAAGCCGCCTTCGCGCAGCACTTGCATCGCCTCCATCACGGGCGTTTTGGCGGTCACGGTTTTGGGGTCGGCGGTCATCCATTCTCTAACGAACATGGGGTCTCCTTTGAGGATTCTGCAGTGTAATGGTGCGTTCAGCATAGCAGCTCGATTCAATCAACCACCAGCTGAAGCAGGTGGAATGACTTCGACACTGAAAGTGTCTTTCCGACTGAAGTCGGCTCAAGTGAGGCTCCCTCAAGGAAGCTGAACTAGGACTCGAAGTCGTCCACCACCTTGAAACTGTCCTCTTCAGTGTGCCCTTCTATATAGGCCGCTATCATCTCCGTACTGACATTCCCGGTGCTACAAGCAAAGTAGCCTCTCGCCCACATCCTTTGGCCCCAGTACGTTTTGTGCAAACTCGTAAACTCGCGTTGCAATTTGTACGAGGTCTTCCCTTTCAACCTCTGTACCAGTTTGCTCACAGCCAACTGTGGCGGGATGGATACCAGCATATGCACATGGTCGCTCGACACCACTCCTTTGATAATCTCGACTTTCAACTCGCTACATACTTCGCGCGCCAGGGCTCGGAAACGATGGGCGACATCACCTCGCAAGATGGGTTTACGGTACTTGGTACACCACACCAAATGTATCTCTAGCGCAAACCGTGTATGGCTGCCTGTGCGGTATTCGCTCACTTAGCTCAGTTTACCTGAGCTAAAGCAGCCAACTGAAGTTGGGGGCTTATACCCTCCCATGTTGGGACAGTAAAATACCGAGTACCGAGTGAAAAGTACCGAGTGTAACCATTTTGCTTCCCACTCGACATTCGGTACTTTTCACTCAGTGAAGTCGACTTTAGAGCGTTGGCGTCTCATGTTAACGTAAACCCGATGAAGCGCATCTCTGTCTTAGGCTCGACCGGCTCCATCGGCACGCAAACGCTCGACGTGGTGCGCTGGCGCGGTTTCGAGGTCGTCGGGCTGGCCGCCGGAAAAAACGCCGACCTGCTGGTCCGGCAGGCGCAGGAGTTCCGGCCGCGGCTCGTCTCTTGTGACGCCGAAGTCGCCGGCGCAGTCAAGCCGCACCTGCCGAGCGGCACGCGGCTCGTGACGGGGTTGGGGGGCAGCGAGGAGGTCGCCCGCTTGGAAGCCGACACCGTCGTCGCGGCCATTTCGGGCGTCGCCGGACTCAGACCGACCTTGGCCGCGCTCCAGGCGGGTCGCCACGTCGCCCTCGCCAACAAAGAGGCGATGGTGGTGGCGGGGCCGCTCGTGTGGGAAGCCGCGCGGGCACACGGCGCGACCCTGACCCCGGTAGACTCGGAGCACTCGGCGCTGTTTCAGTGCCTCGTCGGGGAGGCCAAGGAAGCGGTCGAAGCGCTCGTGCTGACCGCGTCGGGCGGGCCGTTCCGAACCCGGCCCGAAGACCTGAGCGGCGTCACGCCTGCGCAAGCCCTGCAGCATCCCACCTGGGACATGGGCAGCAAGGTCACGGTCGACTCGGCGACGCTGTTCAACAAGGGGTTGGAGGTTTTAGAGGCGCACTTTTTGTTCGAGGTGCCTTTAGAGAACGTCGAGGTCGTCGTCCACCCGCAGTCGCTCGTTCACAGCTTCGTGCGCTTTAAGGACGGCAACCTCAAAGCTCAAGTCGGGCCGCACGACATGCGCGTGCCGATTCACTACGCGCTCGCTTACCCCGAGCGGTTCGCCGTCCCCCTCGAGCCCCTCCCCTTACGCGGCCTGTGGGAATTCTACGCGCCCGACCACGCGCGCTTTCCGAGCTTGCGCCTCGCCTACCGGGCGGGCGAGCTGGGCGGCGTCGCCCCGGCCGCGCTGAACGCCGCCGACGAAATCGCGGTCGCCGCCTTCTTGGCGGGCCACATCGGTTTTAGGCAAATTCCAGAAATGCTCGAGGGTGTCTTGGACGCGCTCGAGAACGCCCCCCTCGGTTGGGAAGCCGTCGACGAGGCGGACGCCTGGGCGCGAGCGTGGGCTGAGGAGCAAGTCGGGACAAAGTAGAGGGACGATCTGAAAGTGTTTTTATTCGGTACTTTCGACTCGGGCCTCGGCACTTCTCTTTGGTACAGATGTTTCGGGCGGTCTCGAGTACACTGCAAACATGTTCAAAAACGCCCTCAAGTTGCCGTTCAAGCTGCTCGGCATTCCCATCAGTCTGGACCGCTCGTTCCTCATCGTGTTGCCGCTGTTCGCCTGGCTCATCGGCTCGCAGGTGCCGGGTTACTTGGTCGCCTTCGGCGCTGGGGCCGACCCGCGCTTGTCGACCGGGTTTTTTCCTTACCTGCTCGGTCTTTTCGCCGCCGTCGGCTTGTTCGCGAGCGTGCTCGTTCACGAACTCGGGCACGCGGTCGCCGGGCGCCTGTACGGGGTCAAAACCAAAGAGATTACGCTGTGGTTTTTCGGCGGCGTCGCGCAGTTCGACGACCTGCCCCGCCAGCGCGGCGCGGAGGCCGTGGTGGCGCTAGCCGGGCCCGTTACGAGTGTTTTGCTCGCGGGGCTGTTTTGGGGCTTGCTGCAAACCGGAACGTTCGGCCCGGCCGCGCTGTTCGTTGTTTATTACCTTACCTTTACCAACGGCGCGCTGGCCGTGTTCAACCTGCTGCCCGCGCTGCCGCTCGACGGCGGCCGGGTGCTGAGGTCGCTCTTGGCACTCAAACTCGACTACCTCCGCGCGACCAACATTTCGGTGCGGGTGAGCCAGACGGCGGCGGTGCTACTGGGTCTGTTCGGGCTCTACAACCGCAACTTTTTTCTGGCGGCCGTGGCGTTTTTCATCTTCAACGCCAGCCGCAACGAGGCGCGCTACGCACTCGTCACGCGCGCGCTCGACCCGCTCAAGGTGCGCGACCTCATGCACCGCGACGTCGTCACGGTCGAACCCGACATGCGGCTCGAGAGCTTTACGCAACTCCTCCACTTCAAACGTCAGGCGAGTTTTCCGGTGGTGGACCGCGACGGTCGTTTGCTCGGACTGGTCACCCGGCACGCCGCCGAGGGCCGACCGGGCGAGCTGGAGGTCGGCAGCGTCGTCAGCCCCGCCGAGACCATTCAAGAGGACGAGGACGCCCTGCAAGCCCTGAAGCGCATGGCGGGCAACAGCTTGGGGCAGCTCGTCGTGACCGACGCACTCGGCAAGCTCGTGGGCACTTTGAGCGCCGCCGACTTGGCCCAGCGTTTGCAAGACCCAGGCCAGCGACCCGCCTCCGTCAACGCTTGAAGGGAAAAGTTATTCGTTTTTAGTTGTTCGTTTTTACCAAAAACCAGGAATGAACACCTATTCGAGGCCGCCCCCATCCGTTAGCTGTCGTACCGACTGGGCAGCCCCGGTCTGACATACTTTATCTATGCTTACCGCGCTCGTTTTTCTCGTCATCCTGACGACGGCCGTGATGGTTCACGAACTCGCCCACTACTTCAACGCGAAAAGTGTCGGGCTGGAGGTGCGCGCCTTCAGCGTGGGCATGGGGCCGGTGGTGTGGCGCAGACTTTGGCGCGGCACCGAGTGGCGCGTGTCGCTGCTGCCCTTGGGCGGCTACGTCGACATCCCCGGCATGGCTCCCAAACAGGACGACGCGGGGCAGTTGCAACATCCCGACGAGGGTTTTGCCACCCGCACGCTGCCCCAGAAATTGTGGGTTTTGGTGGGCGGTGTGGTGGCGAACTACTTGTTGGCGATCATCTTGCTGGCAACGGCCATTACGGCGCAACCCAACTACCGAAGCATGACCTCCGGCCTGCCCGTACAAACGTACGGGGCCAGGGTCGTCGGGGTTGTCGACGGCTCGTTAGCCGAGGCCGTCGGTGTGCAAAGCGGAGACGTCATCGCCACCATCAACAGCGTGCAAGACCCGACCTACGACAAAGTGACCGACGTCATTCGCTCGGCGCAGGACGAACTCACGCTCACTTTGTCGCGGGACGGTCGAAAGCTCGAGGTCGTCACGCCCTGGCCCCCGGCGGACGCGGGCGAAACGCCGCTGTTCGGCATCCAGGTCGGACCGGTAGAAGTCGCCACGCTGCCGAGCGTCAACTTTGTACAAGCCTTGGGCGAGTCCAACACCTTCTTGATTCGCTTCGTACCGGAAGCGGTGCGAGGTTTCGTACAGGGCTTCGGCGCGGTCCTGACCGGCCAAAAGACCGAGGACGTAGCCGGGCCGGTCAAGCTCGTCGGCGTGACGAGAGAGGCCACGCAAACCGGCTTCGTTTCGGTCCTTTTTCTCGCCGCCCTCATCAACTTCTCGCTCGCCATCTTCAACCTGCTGCCCATTCCAGGGCTGGACGGCGGCCGGATGCTGCTCGCCACAATCGTCTCGCTGCGCGGCAAGCCGTTCAAACCCGGCCAGGAAGAGTTCATCCACTTTTTGGGCTTTATGGCGATTCTGGCCTTTATGGTGCTCATCACCTTCAACGAGGTCAGCGGCCTCTTCACGCGCGGCTGACGCGGAAGTCTTCGCGCCGACGTGACTTCGCCCTGACGTGAACCTTCGTCCTCCAGACGCCCGTTTGAGCGGCCCTTGCGGCGTCCTCATTCCGGCGTACAACGAAGAAACGACCGTGCCGAGCGTCGTTCGCGTAGCGCTCGCCGCCGCCCTGGGCCCGGTGCTCGTGGTCGACGACGGCTCCGCGGACGCGACCCGCGGCGCGGCGCTAAACGCGGGCGCAGCCGTCCTCACTTTACCCGCCAACGCGGGCAAGGGCGGCGCGGTCTTCGTCGGCGCGCTCACGCTGCAGACCGACGTCGTTTTGTTGGTCGACGCCGACCTCGTCGGGCTTACCCCTCAGCACCTGCACGACCTGGCGCGGCCGGTGCTGGCAGGTGACTTAGAGATGACCCGCGGCGTGTTCGTCGGCGGGCGCTGGCGCACGACCGCCGCGCAAAACCTCACGCCGGTGTTGAACGGCCAGCGGGCGCTGGTGCGGGAAAAGCTTCTCGGCGTGCCCGGTTTGGCAAAGAGTCGCTACGGCTTGGAAGTTCTCATGACCGAGCAGGCCAAGCATGAACACTGGCGCACGGGCGACGTGCCCCTGCGCGGCGTGTCGCAGGTCATGAAAGAGGAAAAACAGGGTTTCCGGCGGGGTTTTCGGGTGCGCCTCCGCATGTACCGCGACATCCTCGAGGCGTACATCAAGACGCGTGCTTGATACACCCCACGCTTGATACACTTCGCTATGGCGCTCACCCTCAAACGTTTCACCGTCGGCCCGCTGCAAGAAAACTGCTACCTGCTCGCCGACGCGGCTTCCAAACAAGCCGTGCTCGTCGACCCCGGCGACGAAGCGGAGCGCTTGTTACGAGCCCTCCGGGACGACGGTCTCGGTTTGGCAGCCGTGTGGCTGACGCACGCCCACTTCGACCACATCGGCGCGCTCGCCGACCTGGAAGCTGAGTTGGAGGTGCCTGTTTACCTTCACCCGGCCGACCTGCCCCTGTACCACAACGCGTCCCAGGCGGCGGGGCTGTGGGAGATCCCTTTCAAACAGCCCCGCTCCGAGCCGCAGGGGCTTGCCGACGCCCAAACGCTCACCCTCGGCGACACCGAGGTTCACTGCCTGTTCACGCCGGGCCACGCGCCCGGCCACAGCGCTTTTTACGTGCCGAGCGAACACTTCGTCCTGGCGGGCGACGCCCTGTTCCAGGGTTCCATCGGCCGCACCGACCTGCCCTTCGGCAACCACGCGCAGCTTCTGGAGAGCGTCAAGACGCAGCTCCTCACCCTGCCGATTGAGACCGTCGTCTACCCCGGCCACGGACCGGAGACGACCGTGGGGCGGGAAAAGCGGACAAATCCGTTTTTGCAGTGAACTCAGCGGGAAACTGCTGAACGGTTCAGCCTGGCGTAGTAGACGCCGACGACGACGAGCGGAGCGACGACACCCGCAAGCGTCAAAAGTAAGACCCACCCCTCAGACGCCGAGCCCTTTGCCAGTCGGACCGTTTGCCAAGACAGGGCGAGAAAAGTCAGGACGGTCAACACCTTCAAAGCGGCTACCATCTCGTAAACCGTGTTCGCTTGCCGGCCGCTGGGGGCTGCCTTGACCGCGCTGGGCAAGTTCCACAAACGCGACGTCAGCGGTATGAAAACGACGGCGGTCAACAAAGCGTACAAGCCTAGACTCACGAACCACAACGCCCAGACACTGTTCTTGGGACCGAACGCGTCGGCCTCGCCCGCCATGTTGAAATGGGTCGGAATCGTCGCGGGCAAAACCTTGAACGAGGCCCACAGGTAGAGTAGATGCACGGCGAGCAAGATAACGGCAACAGCCTCGAGGATTTTTCGCATACCAGGCCTCCCACGCCCTCGCGCTCGACGACAACCAAGCAGCGAAACTGCGGCGTAATCCCCCTGAAGTTTACTCAAAGCTCGAGGGTGAACGCTTCGTTCTTTAGGACTATGCCTTGCGCTCGAGCCACGCCCTGACAACCCCGTACGCCGCGCTCGGTACACGGTGGCCGCCCGGTTCCACGTGCCAGACGAGGTCGGCGCAGCGAGCTTGGAGTTGCCGTTTGAATTGGACGGTCTTTTCAGGCGGATAGGCCGGGTCGGCGCTCGGCGCGACGTGCAGGACGGGCATGGGCAAGGTCGGTTCCGGCTCCACCGACCAGCTCGAGGGCGTCGCCCCGGCGACCGCGACGACGCCGCGGACAAATTCGGGATGGGCGGCGGCGAAGCGGTAGTTCAGGCTCACGCTCTGCGAAAAGCCGAACAAAAAGGCGCGCGGCTCGCTCGTCACGCCCTCGTCGAAAAGCTCTCGAATCACGTGGCGCAAAACGGCGTGGTGGTTCGCGACGTCCTCTTGGGGCTCGAAACTGCTAATCCAGCCAAAGCCCGCGCCCACGATTTCGCCGTCAACGACCCGGTGGTGAGGATGTGGGGCTTGCAGGGCGGCTTTGGGCCAGTCCAAATCCAAAGAACGCCCGAAGTGCAGCGCGTCCCGGACGCTCTGCCCGTAGCCGTGGAGGCAGACGAGGAGAGGTGCCGGGCTCGAGCCCGGCACCTCTACCGTGTAGCGGTAAGAAATCGGCAACCTTAGGCGGCGTTCCTCGGCTTCCATGTCAACGAATGATGCCCAGGTGGTAGGCCGACAAGATGACGAGTTCGCGCAGCCAGTAAGCCCCGCGCGGCGAAGGCGCTTTGACGGGCGCGAGTTCGGGCGCGTAGCCCAGGTGTTCGGCGAGCCAGCGCGTCCGGTAGGCGTGCAGGTCGTCGGTGACGATGGTCAGGGCGCGCTCGCCCAGAAGCGGGGCGGCGTTGGCAAGGTTCCGGTAGCTCGTGGTACTTGTGGTTTCGCTGCTCAGGGCGGCTTCGGGCACGCCCCTGGCGGCGAGGTAGCGCACCCCGGACACGCCTTCGCTGTAGACGTCGCCCGCTTGTTTGCCGCCGGTCACCACGACGCGCTCGGCGCAACCCTGACGGTAAAGCTCCAGGGCCTTGTCGAGCCGCCGCGCAAAGGCGGGCGAGGGCACGCCGTTGTACTGCGCCGCGCCCATCACCAGCACGGTGTCGGCGCGGCAGGTCAGCCGGGCTTCTTGCGGGTACAGCAAGATGCCCACGCCGTCGCGGAGGACGAACAGCGCCAAAACGAGCGGGACGAGCAACCACAGCCGCGCACCCTGCGACCCTGCTCGACCCCGCAGCTTAGGCCTCGGGTAAGCGGGACTCGATGGCTCGAGCATGAGCTTCCAACCCTTCCGCCCGCGCCATTCTAGCGGCGGCGGGGCCGATTTCTGTGACGAGAGATTTGTTCAAACTCACCAGCGGAATCACCTTTTGAAAGTCGCGCAGGTTCACGGCGCTCGCGAAACGCGCCGTGCCGCCGGTCGGCATCACGTGGCTCGGCCCGGCGACGTAGTCGCCCAGGGCCTCCGTGCTGTAGGGGCCGACGAATAGACCGCCCGCGTGCTTGACCCCCGGCACCAGTGCCCACGGGTCGCGCACCAGCAAACACAAGTGTTCGGGCGCGTAGGCGTTGGCGACCTCGACGGCCTCCAACAGCGTCTCGACCAACACGGCGACCCCGCGCGTTTCGAGCGAAGCTCGAGCGCTTTTACCCGTCGGCAGGGTGCGGAGTTGGGGCTCGAGCCTCTCCAAAACCGTCGCCAACAAAGGTTCGCTCGTCGTCACCAGCACCGGCTGCGCGCCGTCGTGCTCGGCTTGGGCGAGCAGGTCGGCGGCGACGTGGTGGGCGTCTGCCGAGTCGTCGGCGACGACAAGCGTCTCGGTGGGGCCGGGCAGGGCTTCGATGCCGACCTCGCCGTAGACGAGCCGCTTGGCGAGCATGGTAAGGGCGCTGCCGGGGCCGACGATTTTGTCGACCGGGGCAACGGTTTCGGTGCCGTAGGCGAGGGCGGCAATCGCCATCGGCCCGCCGAGCCGGTAAACCGTGTCCAGGCCGAGGGCGTGTGCGGCGGCGAGCACCTCGGCGGGAACCTCACCGTTTTTGCCGGGCGGCGAGGCTATCACGACCTCCGGAACGCCCGCCACCTGCGCGGGCACAGCGGTCATGAGAAGCGTGCTAAAGAGCGGGGCTTGCCCGCCCGGCACGTAGCAGGCGACGCGCTCCAGGGGCCGCACCAGCTGACCGAGCAGCGCGCCGCCGTCTTGAACGATAAAACCTTCTTTGGGCTGGTGTTCGTAAAAAGTACGGATGCGCCCCGCGGCCAAACGGATGGCTGTAAGAAGGTCGCTCGAGACCTCGGCTACCGCACGCCCGAACGCCTCCGCAGGCACGCGCGCTTCCTCGACCCGCACCCCGTCGAAGCGCTCGCTCAGGTCGGCGACGGCCGCGTCGCCACGCTCCTTAACGTCGGCCAGGATGGCGGCGACCGCCTCGCGCCGCTCGTCGGCCGGGTGCAGGTGTCGGTCTTTGAAAAACATAAGCGCGTCTTGCACGCCGCGGAGGACTCGCATAGGGTTCTATCATAAGCAGCTTTTTTCGTGCGTCAATGGCGAATTTGCGACAAAACAAGGCGGACGGCCTCACTGGGGCATCCGCGCACGCTCGAGCGTGCGCGGGCGGCTCGAGCCCACCTCTCGAAACTGAACCCTGAGAGACGGCTTGGGCTGGCTCAGCAACTCGTTAGAATGCGCTATGGCTTCTTTACACGTGGCGGTCGTCGGCGCGGGCATCGTCGGGGCGAGTTGCGCTTACTTTTTGAGCGAGCGCAGGGCGCGCGTCACGGTGCTCGAGCGCGCCCCCGCCCCCGCTTCCGGCTCGACGGCCAAGTCCGCGGCTGGGCTGCGCCACCAGTTCTCGCACCCCGAAAACGTGAAGATGTCGCTTTACAGCGCGGGCGTGTTCGAACGTTTCGAAACCTTGACCGGCTACGACGCGGGCTACCGCAAAGTGGGCTATTTGTTTTTGCTTCCCGAGGCCTTGACCGAAGCCTGGGCCAAACAGCGCGAGATGCAAACCGCTTTAGGAGCTAGGGTTGTGGGTTTGAACCTGGCGGAGACGGCGGCGCGGTTTCCTTACCTGAACCTATGCGGGCTGGCAGGCTCGAGCTTCGGACCCGACGACGGCGTGGTCGACCCGCACGCGGTCACCCTGGGCTTTTTGGGGGCGGCGCGTTCGAACGGGGCGAACATTGTGCTCGAGGCCGAGGTGCTGAACCTTGCGAGAGAAGCGGGTATGTGGCGGCTCGAGACCTCTCAGGGAACTTTCAACGCCGACGCCGTCATCAACGCCGCGGGCGCGTTCGGCGGCGAACTCGGGGCGCGGGCCGGGCTCGGCGTGCCCGTCCTCCCCTACCGCCGCAACGTCTACGCTACCGCGCCGGTGCCGAACTTTCCGCACCCGACGCCGCTTCTTATCGACCTGACCACGGGCGTTTATTTGCGCAGCGAGGGCGAGCGCTTTATCTTCGGCCTGTCGAACCTTCACGAGCCGCCCGCTGCCAACGAGGCCGTCGATTGGGCCTGGCTCGAGCACACCCTCGACCTCGCCCTGCCCAGGTTCCCGTTTTTAGAGACGGTCGGCTTAGACCGCAAGGCGTGCTGGGCCGGACTCTACGAAATCACGCCCGACCACCTGCCGATTCTCGGGCGCATGGAAAACGCGGACGGCTTTTACAACGCCTGCGGCTTCTCCGGCCACGGCGTGCAGCACGCGCCCGCCAGCGGGCTCATCTTGGCCGAAGAGATTTTGGACGGCGCGGCGCACAGCTTCGACATCACGGATTTTCGCTATGAGCGGTTTAGTAAGGTGAGGGCTCGAGCTGAGGCGAACATCGTCTGAAGCGTCTTTATTTCTCCGCAAAATGATAAGTTGAAGGGGCATTGGAGGTGCAACATGGCGGTAGCCCAACTCACTTTAACCGAAGCGGAAATCAGGGCCATCGAAGCTTTGAGCGAGAGCCAAGGCAAAACGCAAGAGGAAATCTTGCATGAAGCTGTCGAACACTTTTTGGCACGGCACGAAACCGGAAGATTGGCTGCCCTGCGACAAGCGCGTGGCATATGGCAGGAACGGGAAGACTTGCCAGACCCCGCCAAACTCAGAAACGAGTGGAACAGGGTTTAAGGGTGTCCTTAGTCTATGGCTGAGGCTTTACTCATCGACACCGATGTCGTTATCGACTATCTGCGTGGCCAGATTGACGCTGTAACCTACATCGAAAGCCTCACGAATCCTCTTTTCCTTTCGGTAATCACAGTGGCAGAACTCTATTCCGGCGTGCGCGAAGGTAGAGAGCGCAAAGCACTGGACGGCTTTCTTTCAGCTTTCAAAGTCCTCACGTTTAGCGAAACCGTGGCAGTCCAAGGTGGTTTGTATCGTCGGGAGTATGCTAAGAGTCACGGTGTAGGTCTGGCCGACGCACTCATTGCGGCAACGGCCGAGGCTAATGACGCAACCTTGGTCACCCTGAACAAAAAGCATTTTCCTATGTTGACTTTGGTAACCGTTCCCTACAGCAAGACCCAGTGAAGGAGCGGGCTCGAGGGGAGGCGAACATCGTCTCACACTAATTTTATGCTCTGCGGTAATTTCGCGTGTTTTGGGAGTGTTACACCGCAGGGTGCGGTATAACCATAGTTATGTTCATTGACCGTGGACTGTAATGATTAAGCGTGTACACATAGAAACCAGAGGGGCGATCCAGATAGGAAACGTTCCACCCATTGACATGGTTAAAGAGCGACATGACTATTTTGCTTCAATTTCTGATGTAGGCAATTATATGTTTCATGGTTCCCAACGTGGTGGTATCTCAGAATTGGTTACGCAACGAGAATCAACAGATACAACAACCTTTGGAAAAAGAGAACAAGTATTCGCCACTCCAGATATATTTTGGGCAATGTGGTTTGCATTGTTAGATCGGCGTCAAATTAAGCTAACCTCGAATGGTTGTTATATTGATAGAGAAGCACACCTCTCATACTATGAGTTTGCAATTGATGCAGATTCATTTCATATAAATTCTCAACCGCTTGAAAGAGGGTGGATATACATTCTCAAAGCAGATACATTTACCGAACAAAATACCGAGTCGGCATATGAGGGCTTTTACTTAGCAGAGTATGGTTCTCAGGTTTCAGTGCGACCCGTTGCCGCCATAGAAGTCTATCCTTCTGACTTTCCTTATGAACAATACATTCAGCCTTATCGAGAAACATAACTAAACGCTGCAGGGGATGCTACCTGTTTATGCACTTTGTTATAGTTGGAGTTATGGTCAACTTTAAGCCCCGAAACGCACCCCTGATCTCAAGCCGTTATGCACTCGGGCTTCTGCCAACTTCGTAAAAAAGTTCGTTCTGCTAAACTGCATAGGTGAAACCAAGCGTCTACATTGAGACCACTATCATCGGTTACCTGACTTTAAGACCGAGCCGTGATTTGATTATGGCGGCACAGCAACAAATTACGTCAGACTGGTGGACGACGGTGCGCTCGAAAGTGGACTGCTATATCTCACCCTTCGTTATTCAAGAAATCTCGCGGGGCGATAAAGAAATGGTAAAGAGCAGACTCGAGGCTACTAGCGACATGGCTGTACTCGCAGTCAATGAAGACATACAGCAGCTAGCAGCGAACTATATGGCAGCTATTCAACTACCTGACAGGGCTGCTCTCGATGCTTTCCACCTCGCTACTGCCGTCTGGTACAAGGTGGATTACGTCTTGAGTTGGAACTGTAAACATATTGCCAGCGCACGTGTTCAAAAACTGTTGCAAGCACTTAACCAGGACTTAAACGTTCACACGCCAATTCTGTGTACACCACAAGAACTCATGGAGGTGTAAGTATGTGGGAAGATGTAGTTGTCAAAGAAGTTCGTGAAGCGCGGCTTGAACTCGAGAAAGAAGCTAATCACGACCTGTCAACGCTTTACCAGCGTGCGCTTGAAACTCAAAGCGAATTGAAAACGAAACTCGTTTCAAAACCACTGCCTCAGCTTGCAGTTGTTACGTCAGGTCGTGCATAACTAGGCGCTGCAAGGGACGCAGAATCGTTCTGCTGCAAACGCAAAAAGGAGTTAGAGTATGTCTCAAACCGTTTACGGCAAGTATTCCGCGCCCCTGAGCTTAGGTCGTTAATCCTTGCGTTGTAGCCGAGCTTGCCACTCTCGTTATAATCCGCTTCATGACTCTCAACGTCCTCTGGCGCAGCAACCTGGCCGCCGACCTCGTCACCGACCATTCAGACCTGTTCGACTCGGGTATCACAGTAACCGTTGAAACCGATAAGGAAAAAGCCAAAGAACTCAGCGACTACGAGGTTTTGGTCGACGGCAACCCCGACGCCGCGCTGCTCGACGCGCCGAGCTTACAGCGCGTCGTCGTGCCTTACGTCGGCGTGAACGACGCGCTGCGCGAGAACGTGACAGCCAGACCCCACCTGAAACTCTACAACTCGCACTTCAACGACGCCTTCGTCGCGCAACACGCCGTGGCGCTGCTGCTCGCCTGCAGCAACCGCATCGTCCAAGCCGACCGCGCGCTCAAACAAGGTGACTGGCGGCCCCGCTACGAAGACGCACTCGAGTCGGTGTTTTTGCCGGGCAAGACGTGCCTGCTCTTGGGTTACGGTGCGATTGGCAAGGCGGTCGAAACGCGCGTGCGCGGCCTCGAGATGCGGGTGAGCGCCTTGCGGCGCGAACCCCAAAAGGACAGCGAGGTTAAACAGTACGGGCCCGACGAGCTGCACGAAGCGCTGGGTGAGGCCGACGCGGTCGTCGTCAGTTTGCCGTCGACGCCGCAAACGAAAAACCTGCTTGACGAGGTGGCTTTTAGAGCGCTGAAACCGGGCGCTATCCTCGTCAACGTCGGGCGGGGCGACGTCGTCGACCAGCACGCGCTTTACGAGGCGTTGAAGTCCGGGCACCTGTTCGCCGCCGGGCTGGACGTGTGGTGGAACTACCCCAAAGACGAAGCCGAACGGGCGCACACCCTACCCGCCGACGCCCCCCTGCACGAACTGCCCAACCTCGTGATGAGCCCGCACCGCGCGAACCAGGTGCGGGGCTGGGAGCTTGCGAGTTTGAAAGACGTCGCCCAAACCCTCAACGCGCTTGCGAGGGGTGAAGAGCGCAACCGGGTCGACCCGAGCAAGGGATACTGAACGAGGCGATCATTTTTCGAGCCGAAACGCAAACAACTTGCCCCTGAGCGTGTAGGCTCGAGCCATGACCCTCCCCACCCTCAACTTAGGGGCCAAGCTCGAGCCCGCCCTCGCCTCCGGCCACCCTTGGGTGTACCGCAACCACCTCCCCGACCACGGCTTGCAAAGCGGCGACTGGGTGCGCTTGGAGGCGGGGCGGGCGAGCGCGGTGGGTTTGTTTGACGCGGGCGGCGCTGTCGGCGTGCGGCTCTACAGCCGTGACGCGGTGCCCAACCGGGCCTGGGTGGCGGCGCGAGTGCGGGAGGCGCTGTCGCTGCGAAACTTGATTCCCGACGACACAAACGCTTACCGGCTGCTCTACGGCGAGGGCGACAGACTGCCCGGCATCGTCGCCGACCACTACGACCGCTTTGTGGTCGTCAAGACGTACGCCGACAGCGTCGAGACGGTTCTTCCCGACGTGGTAGGGGCGCTCGGGAAAGAACTCAAACTTAAGGGAATTGTGAGACGCACGTTCCAGGGCCTCGAGCCCCTGTGGGGCGAACCTCCGCCACCCGAGGTCACCGTGCGGGAAAACGGGCTCGCGTTTATCGCCAACCTGTACGAAGGCCAAAAAACCGGCTTGTTCTTAGACCAGCGCGAGAACCGGGAAACGCTGCGCCACCTGGCTGCCGGGAAAACCGTGCTCAACCTGTTCAGCTACAACGGCGGCTTTTCGGTCTACGCACTCGCGGGCGGCGCGCGGAGCGTGCAAAGCGTAGACATCGCCGCGGCCGCCAACCGCGACGGGACGCGCAACGTGCTCGCCAACGGTTTCGACCCAGGCCGGCACGAAACCGTGACCGCCGACGTGTTCGACCTGCTCAAAACTTACGCGCAAACAGGAAAAACTTTCGACATCGTCGTCCTCGACCCGCCCTCGTTGGCGAAAGCCAAAAAAAGCCGTTACGCCGCTATACGCGCCTACGGCAAACTCAACACCCTGGCGCTCCGCTGCGTGCGGCCGGGGGGCTTGCTGGTCAGCTCGAGCTGCACCGCGCAGGTCTCCCCCGCTGACTTTATGGAGATGTTAGCGACCGCGGCGCGCGAGGCGGGTGTTTCGGCGCAAACGATCCACGAGGCGGGGCACGCCCTCGACCACCCGGTGCCGCTGAGTTTTCCCGAAGGACGCTACTTGAAGTTCGTCGTCATGCGGGTGCTCGAGACGCCCTAAACCTTCAGCGCAGCCGCGCGACGAGCCACTCGAGCACGTCCTCGTAAACCTCCTGTTTGCCGGGTTCGTTCAAAATCTCGTGGTAGAAGCCGTCGTACACTTTGAGGGTTTTGTCTTCGGAAGCGGCCCGCTCGAAGAAGGTTTGGCTGCCGGCCGGGTCGGCGATGCCGTCGGCGCTGCCGTGCAGGACGAGCATGGGCAGGGTGACGTTGTGGGCGCGCCCCAAGACGTACCTTCCCGCCGCCAACATCTCGCTGCCGATGCGCGCTTTCGTCCCGCCCGTGTAGACCGCGGGGTCGCTGCTATACGCCTCCACGACGGCTTCGTCCCTCGAGATGAGCCCGGCGTCCAGTTTCAGTGTCGGCAAACCAGGCAAAACCCGACTTACAAAACCTGACATCTTGAGCAGCAGCGGCGACACCTTCGTCGCGTTTTGCAAGTACGGCGCGCTAAGCACGACGCCCTCGACCTGATAGGGACGCTCCAAAACGAGTTGCGCCGCCACCACGCCGCCCATGCTGTGGCCGAGCAAAAAGCGCGGCGGGTTGGGGTGCTGCTCGCGGACATACTCGACAAAGCGGCTCAGGTCGTGGACGAACTCGCGAAACACTTTAATGTTGGCGCGCTCCCCTTCGCTGCGCCCGTGTCCGCGGTGGTCGAGGGCGTAGACCGCTACACCGTGGTCGGTCAGAAACTCGGCGAAGGGCGCGTAGCGCTCGGAGTGCTCGGCGTAGCCGTGGGTGACGACAAGGGCGGCTCTGGGGAACTCGGGCACCCACTGCTGCCGGAACAAGCGCAGCCCGTCGCTCGCGACGAACCTGTCCGTGGTGTGCTGCACGGTGTTCTTGCTGACGGGGTTTTTGATGACGGGTCTCCCTAGAGCATTGAGAACAATAAATCTGCGTAGTAAGAGGCTGCTAGCTACTAGAAGGCTGATGATAAGCGTTGAGCGGCTGCAAAGAAAGCCCCGCCACTTCCACAACTTCACGGTAACACCCGAGCGGTTTGGTGAGCTGCAGGCCGAAGAAGGCGTACGACTCGGAGCGAGAACAACTGCAGCCTTCGCGACGGTCGAGACGAGAGGTGCGCGAACACGCTGCCAGAGCGGCCCGTCCGCCCGGTTAAACGCTGCATGAACCGCCGTTTCTTGTAATTTGTTGCGGGCGAACGTATACTGGGTGCGGTTCACAAACCAAACGCGTTTCGCAGGGCGGTGACACGGTCTTTTTTCAACCGTAACGACTCGAGCTGCGCCAAGCGCTAAACCCCTGGAGGTAAGAATGAAACGACGCGATTTCCTGAAAAAAGCCGGTGTCGTCGCGGGCAGCACGGCGTTTTCGCCGCTGATGTTCGCCAACGCGCAGGCCTCGACCTACCGCTTCGGCATGGTCACCTCGTGGCCGACCGCGCTCGACACCATCTACGGCGGCGCGACCAACACGGCCCAGTTCATCAACGAAATGACCGACGGCGACGTCGAAATCCAGGTGTACCCGGCGGGCGCACAGGTCGGCGGCTTCGAAGTCTACGACGCCGTGTCCTCGGGCGCCTTCGAGATGGGCAACACCGCGTCTTACTACTACATCGGCAAAGACCCCACCCACGCCTTTTTCACGACCATTCCTTTCGGCATGAACGCCCAACAGATGGACGCCTGGCTCACCTCGGGCGGTGGGCAAGACCTGTTCAACGACATTAACGCCGTCGACAACATGATCGCTTTCCCCGCGGGCAACACAGGCGTGCAGATGGGCGGCTGGTTCCGCAACGAGGTCAACACGGTGGCGGACTTGCAGGGCCTCACCATGCGCATCCCCGGTTTGGGCGGCCAGGTGATGAGCCGCGTCGGCGTGAACGTGCAGAACATCCCCGGCGGCGAGATTTTCTTAGCGCTCGACACCGGCGTCATCGACGCGACCGAGTGGGTCGGGCCTTACGACGACGAAATCTTGGGCCTCAACACCGCCGCGCAGTTTTACTACGCACCGGGCTGGCACGAGCCCGGCCCGACGCTCTCGAACTACATCAACTTAGATGTATACAACGGGCTGCCCGGCGACATCCAACAGATCATCCAGAAAGCCTCGGCCGCCGCCAACCAGCAGATGCTCGCCGACTACGACGCCAAAAACGGCCCCGCCCTGCAGCGCCTCGTCGAGGGGGGCGCGCAGGTGCGCACCTTCTCGCCCGAGATTTTGAACGCGCTTCAAACCGCCATGAACGAAATCCACGACGAGTTCGCGGGCCAAAACGAGCGCTACGCGAGCACCTTGGAGGCCTACCGCACCTTCCAGAGCGCGATTCGCGACTGGCACGAAATCGGCGAGTACGCCTACAGCAACTACGTGTACAGCGCCGCCGAAGAGTAAGTTCAGAAAGCAAGCTCAAAGCCCCCAGCGCGCTGGGGGCTTTTTTTGCCTCACTTCGCGCTCGAAAGCGACGGCAGCCAGGTGACGATGCCGGGGAACAGGATGATGAGCAGCAGCGCGATGAGCTGGATGACGATAAAGGGGATGATGCCCTGGTAGATGTCGGTCGTCTTGATGGACGGCGGCGCGACGCCCTTGAGGTAAAAGAGCGCGAAGCCGAAAGGCGGCGTCAAGAACGACGCCTGCAGGTTCATGGCGATGACCACGCCGAACCAGACCATCATGTCGGGGCCGAAAAAGCGCAGCGCGATGGGCGCGATAAAGGGCACCACGATAAAGGTGATTTCGATAAAGTCGATAAAAAAGCCGAGCAGGAAAATCACCAGCATGGTGAAAAACAAGAAACCCCACTGACCGCCCGGCAGCGAGACCAAAAACGAGTCCACCAGGATGTCGCCGCGCATGGCGGTAAAGACCATGCTGAAGGCCGTCGCGCCTATCAAAATGACAAACACCATCGAGGTGAGGCGGACGGTCTGGTCCATCGTGTCGAGCAGGTTTTGTAGGGTCAGGCGGCGGTTGACGAGGGCTAAGAGCATCGCGCCCATCGCACCCATCGCGCCGGCCTCGGTGGGGGTGGCGAAGCCGAAGAAGATGGTGCCCAAGACCAGCAGGATCAAAAACAGCGGCGGGATGAGGCTGCGCAGCACCTTGACGAACAGCGCCCCGCCCCGCAGGGTACGCGCCTCGGGCGGCATGGCGGGCGCTTGCTTGGGCCGGGTGAAGGCCACGAAAACGACCCACAGGATGAACAAACCTGCCAACAAAAAGCCGGGGATGAGCGCGCCCAGAAACAGCGGCCCCACCGACACGCCGATCTGGTCGCCCAGAATCACCAAGACGATAGAGGGCGGAATGATCTGCCCCAGGGTGCCCGACGAGGCGATGACCCCGGTCGCCAGCTTTTTGCTGTAGTTGTACTTGAGCATGACCGGCAACGCCAGCACGCCCATCGTCACCACCGACGCGCCGACGACGCCGGTTGAGGCCGCCAGCAGCGCGCCCACCACCACCACGCTGATAGCCAAACCGCCGCGCAGGTTGCCGAAGAGCGAGCCCATCGTCTCGAGCAACTCCTCGGCCAGACCCGACTTTTCCAGCATCACGCCCATAAAGACGAAAAAAGGCACCGCCACGAGGGTGTAGTTCTCCATGATGGTGCCGAAGATGCGCTGTGGCAAGATGTTGAGTCGCGCCAGCCGGAAAATCGGCTCCCAGGGCAGCCACGGCAACAGGTCGCTGCCGATGAGGGTAAAGAGCACCGCCGTCCCGCCGAGGCTGAAAGCGACCGGAAAGCCGATCAGGAGCAGCGCGACCGCCGCGCCGAACATGTAAAACGGTAAGTATTCCATTTAGACCGCCTCGGTTTTGTCGGCCACGCCGCCATCAATGGGTTCCGGCCCGTCGGGCTCGACGGCGTGAATCGAACGGGAGTCGGGGCGGCCTTGCAAAAAAGCGATGTTTTTGATGAGTTCGCTCACGCCCTGCAAAATCAGCAGCGCGAAGGCCACGATGATCATGGTTTTGATGGGATAGACCGGGATGTTGCCCGCGTTGCGGTTGACCTCGAGCTGCCGCCACGAGTTGGCGACGTAACTGCGGCTGAAATAGATACCCATGTAGCTGAACGGGAACAGAAAAAAGAGGATGCCGAAAATGTCTATCAGGGCTCGAGTGCGGCGTTTTAGAGAACTGTAAATAACGTCGACGCGGACGTGCGCGTCGACCCGGAACACGTAGGCGGCCCCGAGCAAAAAGACGAGGTCGTAGGCGTAGGTCTGCAGCGCGATGTAAAGCGTGCCGCCGAGCGAAATCCCGAGCGCCCGGCCCACGTAACGCGTCACGACGTTGACAAAACCAATCAAGACCATGACGAGCGTGAGCCACCACATCACCTGGCCGAGCCGCGTCGTAGCTGCGTCGATGAGCTTGGAAAGTCCCAGTAGAAACGTCAACCCTGACCTCCGTCGTGCTTGGCTGTAAATTATACTAACCCGTTCGCATCCTATCCCGAACTTCGGGAAGCGTCAACGCGGCGGTCACAGTGCGAACGGCGTGCACGTCGGCGGCCGCCAAAAAGGCACTCGAGCCCCGCTCACTTTGCCTCACGTGCCCACCAAACCCGCCGACCGTTACAAATGCGCGTGACTTTAGACCCTTTTCGGGGTGCCGGCGTCGTGTCGGGGAGCGGCCGCCGACGTGCCTCTCCCTCACCGGTGCAGTAGGGTATACTCCCTCCTGGACTTATCTGGAGGCGGAGCCTTGACACATGACGGATGACCAGTGATCGGCGACAAAATCAAGCTGTTCGGCGGCACCGCGACGCCCGACCTGGCCGCGGCGGTGGCCGAACACTTGGGCGAGACCTTGTCCCAAGGCTGGGCGACCCAGTTTCCCGACGGCGAAACGCGCGTGCAGATTGAAGAGTCGGTGCGCGGCTGCGACTGCTACCTCATCCAGTCCACCTGCGCGCCTGTGAACCACAACGTCATGGAACTGCTCGTGTTTGCCGACGCGCTGCGGCGCGCCTCGGCCTGGCGCATCAACGTGGTGGTGCCTTACTTCGGCTACGCGCGGCAGGACAAAAAGGTGCAGGCGCGTGAGCCCATCACCGCCAAGCTGGTCGCCAACATGTTGGAGAAAGTCGGCATCGACCGGGTCATCACCGTGGACCTGCACGCGGGCCAAATCCAGGGTTTTTTCGACGTGCCGGTCGACCACTTGACTGCGCTCGACATTCTGGGCGGCTACCTCAAAAAGACCGACCTCAGCAACAGCGTCGTGGTGTCGCCCGACGTCGGCCGGGCGACCGAGGGGCGGCGGCTGGCGAACTACCTGGGCCTCGACCTAGCCATTCTCTACAAACGCCGCAAAAGCCCGACCGAAACCAACATTTCGCACGTCATCGGCGAGGTGGCGGGCAAGCGGCCCATCGTCATCGACGACATGATTTCGACGGCCAGCACCATTTTGCGCGGGGTCGAGGCCCTGGTCGAACTCGGCGCGCAGCCCGACGTCCGCGTCGGCGCGACGCACCCGGTGTTCATCCCGCCGGCCCTCGAGCGCTTGGCACACCCGGCCATCAGCGAGGTCATCGTCACCGACACGATTCCCTACACGGGCCGCTTGGGCAAGGTGAACGTGCTCTCGGTCGCGCCGCTGCTGGCCTCGGCGATTCGCAACGTCCACGACAACGCCTCGGTGAGCCAACTGTTCTCGAGCCCGATGCGGGGATGACGGGTCGGCACCGACCCGCTTTGCCCGGTGTGTCGTCTCCACTGCTCGCTCCGCGGCGGCCACCGGGTACACTGCGGCGCTCGACCTGGGGGACGATGCCGACTGACGACTTTTTGTACAAACTCACTCTGGACAACCTGCGCGAGTACGCCCTGTTCGTGATGAACAGCTACGGCGTCGTCCAGACCTGGCACCCGGGCGTGGCGGCGGTGCTCGGCTACGACCGCGACGCCTTTGTCGGGCACTCGGGCCTGATGATTTTTACCGAGGAGCAGCGGCAAGCCGGGGTCCCCGAACACGAGATGCGCGTCGCCGCCGAGACGGGCCGCGCCAACGACGAGCGCTGGCACCTCAAAGCCGACGGTTCTTGCTTTTGGGCGGTCGGCATCATGACCGCGCTGCGCGACGCGGACGGCACGCTGCTGGGCTTTGCCAAAATCGTCCGCGACAACACCGACAAAAAAGAGGCCGACGACGCCCTCGCCGACCTCAATGACAGCTTGGCGGGCCAGCTTGGGGCGCGGACCCGGCAACTGCGCGACCTCGCTTCAGAACTCACCCTGGCCGAAGAGCGCGAGCGCCGCCGCCTGGCCCAACTCGTCCACGACGAGTTGCAACAGCAACTGTTCGCGCTGCAAATCGCGCTGCGCAAACAGCAGGCCGCCGCGCCGCAGCTCGAGCCCGCCCTCGACCTCCTCAAAGACGCCATCCAGACGGCGCGCTCGCTGAGCGTCGAAATCAGCCCGCCCGCGCTGCAAGACGGCTTTGCGACCGGCTTGCGCTGGCTGCAAACCCACCTGGAGAAGCGTTACGGCTTGCGCGTCGAGCTGCACCTGCCCGACGCGGAACCCGTGTTGGCCGAGCCGGTCAAGCTGCTGCTGTTCCAAATCGCGCGCGAACTCCTCTTCAACATCGTCAAACACGCGGGCGTGCAAACCGCCACGCTGGCGTTGGAGGTGGACGGCGAGCTGCGGCTCGCCGTCGTCGACCACGGCGACGGCTTCGAGGGCGACCTGAAGGGCGGCGGTTTCGGCCTGACGAGCGTGCGGCAGCGCCTGGAACTTTACGGCGGCAAGCTCGAGGTCACGTCGGCACCGGGCAAGGGGACGCGCGCCACAGTCAGGTTGCCGGTCCGGTCTCTAGACTGAACCCGGAGGCCGGCCCGGCTATGTCGGAAGCCGTGTCGGAAGCTGTGTCGAAAGCTATGTCGAAAACGAACGTGCTGATTGTCGAAGACCACCCGCTGCTGCGCGAACTGCTGAGCGAACTGGTCATGTCCCGGGCCGACCTCAGGCTCGTCGGCGAGGTCGCCTCGGCCGAGGCGGGCGTGGCCTTTCTCAGCCGCGCCGAGCCCGCCCTGACGCCGGAACTGGTGTTCGTCAACATCTCCTTGCCGGGCATGAACGGCGTCGACCTCGTGGCGGCGCTGCTCGAGCGCTGGCCGCGTCTCAAGTGCGTCATGGTGACGAGCCACGCCGAAGAAAGCTACGTCACCGCCGCGTTGCGGGCCGGTGCCAAAGGTTACGTGCAAAAGGGCGACCCGGACGCGCTGTTGGAAGTCATCGACCGCGTGCTCCAAGGTGAGACGGTGGTACGGCTCGAGGAGAGCGTTTGAGCCGCGCGACGGCTTGGTGGAACTCGCTTTCCCCTGCTGAGTAGAGGAAAGTATCGAGCCCTGAGTACCGAGTTGAAAGGTTTTCACTCGGTACCAGGTGCTTTTCCCTTACAGGCTTATCCCCGAAACCTCTGCTATACTCTACTGTTTTGAACGAGGCAGCCCGTCGGAGTCGTCTAACAGGCTGTCTCCACCGTCGACCCTGTACCTGTAAAGGGGGCCAACGCTCTTGCAAAACCTAGTGGTTCGCGGCGCACGCGAACACAACCTCAAAAATGTCAGCTTAGAACTTCCCAGAAACGCCTTTATCGTTTTCACCGGCGTGTCCGGCTCGGGCAAGTCGACCCTGGCCTTCGACACGATTTACGCCGAGGGTCAGCGCCGCTACGTCGAAAGCCTGTCGGCCTACGCGCGGCAGTTTTTGGGCCTGATGGACAAGCCCGACGTGGACGCCATCGAGGGTTTGAGCCCGGCCATCAGCATCGACCAGAAAACGACCTCGCACAACCCGCGCTCGACGGTCGGCACCGTGACCGAAATTCACGACTATTTGCGGCTGCTGTTTGCCAGGGCCGGCATTCCCCACTGCCCGGTGTGCGGGCGGCGCATCGAAAAGCAGTCGGCAAGTGAAATCGTCGACAAGCTGGTGGCGCGCTTCAACCACGAAAAAGCGCTGCTCTTGGCCCCGGTGGTGCGGGGGCGCAAGGGCGAGTACCGCAAGCTGTTCGCCGACCTCAAAAAAGAAGGTTTCGCGCGCGTGCGCGTCGACGGCGTCGTGCAGACGCTCGATGAGGCCTTAGCGAGCAACCTCGAGCGCTTCGAAAAGCACGACATCGACGTGGTCGTCGACCGCATCAAAGTCGACGAAGACGACCGCGCCCGCATGGCCGAGTCGGTCGAACTCGCTTTGCAAAAGGGTGAAGGCCTGATGCGCGTGTTCGTGCCCGAACGAGGCGTCGACGAACTCTTCAGCGAGCGCTTCGCCTGTCCCGAGCACGGCACGGCGTTGGAAGAACTCGAGCCTAGAAGCTTCTCCTTCAACAGCCCCTACGGTGCCTGCCCGCACTGCACCGGCCTGGGCTTCAAACAGGAGTTCGACCCCGACCTCGTCATCCCCGACGAGACACTTTCGATAAGCCGCGGCGCGATAGCGCCCTGGACGGGCGGGCGCAGCGACGGCAACAAGGTGTTTTACTGGGACCGCCTTCGCGCCGTGGCCGAGCACTTCGGTTTCGAGCTGTCGACCCCGTGGCAAAACCTGCCCGAGGCCGCCAAACGCGTCATCCTCTACGGCTCGGACAAACCCGTCGAAGTCGTCTATACCCGCGACGGCAAGGAAACGATGCGCTTCAAGGCCGACTTCGAAGGGGTGATTCCCAACTTAGAGCGCCGCCTGGCCGAGGCCAACACCGACTTCGCACGGGAAAAGTTGGAAGCCTTTATGGGCCTGCAACCCTGCCCCGAGTGCGGCGGCACGCGCTACAAGCCCGAGGTTTTGGCCGTTACGGTCGCCGAGCGCAACATCGCGCAGGTGTCGGGGCTGACGGTGCTCGAGGCGCGGGACTTTTTTACGAGTTTGGACCTGCCCGAACCCGGCAACAGCGTCGCCACACCGATTACTCGCGAGGTCAACGCGCGCCTGGGTTTTTTAGAAAATGTTGGCCTGGACTATTTGACCCTCGACCGCAGCGCCAACACGCTTTCGGGCGGCGAGGCGCAGCGCATCCGCTTGGCGACGCAGGTGGGCTCGGGGTTGACCGGCGTGCTCTACGTGCTCGACGAGCCTTCAATCGGGCTGCACCCGCGCGACAACACGCGCTTGCTCAAAACCCTGCTGAGTTTGCGCGACTTAGGCAACACGCTCATCGTAGTCGAGCACGACGAGGAGACGATGCGCGCCGCGGACTACATCGTCGACCTGGGGCCGGGGGCGGGGATTCACGGCGGCAGCGTCGTGGCGGCCGCGGAACCCAGAGACCTCCTCAAAGACCCGAACTCGCTCACCGCCGCTTACCTGCGCGGCGACAAAAAGATAGCGGTGCCCGAGACGCGCCGCAGCGGCAACGGCAAACGCCTCAAAATTGTGGGCGCGCGCGAGCACAACCTCAAAAACGTGACCGTGGAGCTTCCCTTGGGCACCTTGACCTGCATCACCGGGGCCTCGGGCTCGGGCAAGTCGACGCTCGTCCACCGTATACTGCACGCGTCCTTAGCCAAAGACCTCTACCGCGCCAAGGAAACGCCCGGCGCACACACGCGCATCGACGGGACCGAGAACATCGACAAGGTCATCGAAATCGACCAGAGTCCCATCGGGCGCACGCCGCGCAGCAACCCGGCGACCTACACGGGCATCTTCACCGACATCCGCGACCTATTCACGCGCGCGCCCGAGTCGCGCAAACGCGGCTACAAACCGGGGCGTTTTTCGTTCAACGTCAAAGGCGGCCGTTGCGAGGCCTGCAAAGGCGACGGCACGGTGAAGGTCGAGATGTACTTTCTGCCCGACATTTATGTACCCTGCGAGGTTTGCAAGGGCAAACGTTACAACCGGGAAACGTTGGAAGTGAAAATCCGTGGGCGCTCCATCGCCGACGTGCTCGACATGACGACCGACGAGGGCCTGGACTTCTTCGTGAACATCCCCAACGTCGCGCGCAAGCTGCAACTCATGCAGGACGTGGGCCTCGGCTACATCAAAATCGGCCAACCGAGCCCGACGCTGTCCGGCGGCGAGGCGCAGCGCGTCAAGCTCGCGTCCGAACTCGGCAAGCGCTCGACCGGCAAGACGCTCTACATCCTGGACGAGCCCACCACGGGCTTACACTTTGAGGACACCCGCAAGCTGTTGGGCGTGCTGCACCGCCTCGTCGACGCGGGCAACACGCTCGTCGTGATTGAGCACAACCTGGACGTCATCAAGACCGCCGACTGGGTGGTCGACCTCGGGCCGGACGGCGGCGTGCGGGGCGGTTTGATAGTCGCCGAAGGCACACCCGAAGACTTAGCCGCGCACCCGACCTCGTCGACCGGCTTCTTTTTGCGCAAGATTCCCGAAATTGCCAAGCGCCTCGAGGTTCAGGACGTCGCTTGACGCCGCCCCCCGGTTTGGGGGTAGGATGCTGTTCATGTGTATGGTCATGGCGTGTGTCACTATGACGCACCTCCTCGTGTCACGTGAGGCGGGGTGAGGGCTTTGGCGATTCGCATCCTGCCTGCACCGCAAAGCTACATCATCGGGCTTTTTTTGTTTCTGGTCGCGGCGGCGCTGGCGGTGTCGCCGCTGCCGCTTTTGTACCGCAGCGCGGGCATCTTGCTGATGATGTACCTGACCTTCAGTGTGGCGGGAATGCCGTTCGTGTACCTCACCGCGCTCCTCGCGCCGCCGGTCGGTCTGTTGTCCGGTGACGCGGGCTGGCTCGTCATGTTGCCCATCGTTCTGACCTCGGCGCTGCTGGGGGCGCTGGGCTTGGAGTACGCCTGGCGCTACCCGGCGCTCCTCGTCTCACCGCTGCTGGTGGTGCTGCCGCAGTTCATCGCCTACACGCTGTCCCGCCAAGAGCTGTTCAAAGTCACCTTGCCGTGGGAACCCGCCCCGACCTGGCTGGGTCTGCACGCGCTCGTCGCGCTGGCGGGGATGTTGGTGGCGATTTACCTCGACCGGCGGCGGGAAAATTCGGTCGAGGAAAGAACTAAGGCGTAAGTAAGAAGCTTGCAAAACGTTTGTGGGTGCGGCGTCGACGAGGTTCAACAAGGGATTGCAACCCCTTGTTGCTCGAGCAGCAAATGTTTTTCACACTCCAGTGCATTGCCCTCGAGGTCCTTTTTTATGTTCTCTTCGCAGGGTGGCGGCTCTGGTGCAGTACAGCAATTGAGCTTGGTGACCGCCGTTGGCAACTGGATAGGATTTTTGGGAAGCTTCACTGGCAGCCTTGCTTTCAAGCTCCGCGCCGTCTACTGTTTGCAGGGTCGCCTTGGCTTACACTGTAACCATGCGCGCTCACCTCAAGACGTTTTCGGAAACGTTGCCGGTATCGTTTCTGTTGCGGCTTTACAAGCGCTTCAACGTTTCACGTTTGCCCCTGTTGGCGGCGGCGCTCGCTTACTACGCGGCTTTTTCGATCGGGCCGCTGCTGCTGCTCTTGGCCGGCTGGTTCAGAATCTTCCTCCGCAACCGGCCCGACCTGCTCGTCCAGTACCGCGCGGCGGTGACCGACCTCGTCGCGCAACTCATGCCCCTGCAGGACAACGGGGCCGAACTCATCAGCCAAAGTTTCGACGTGATTTTGGCGCAGATGAGCCAAGGGGCGCTGTTCCGCAGCGTCATTTCGGTGTTGATCCTCATCTGGGCCAGCAGCAACTTTTTCACCTCCTTGCAACTCGCGCTGGAAGTTATCTTCGACGTGCCCAAGATGCGCGGCTACTGGCGCAAGCGCGTGGTGGCGGTGCTGCTCGTGGCGACGGTCGCCCTCGTCATCGGCATCGAACTCGTCGGCGGGCTGCTCAGCACCTCGCTCAACCAACTCTCGCTCCTCATCACGACGCAACTTCACGCGTTCAACCTGAACGTGCCGCCTTTGCGCATCACTTGGGGGCAAGGGTGGTGGACCGAGGTGATCCGCTTCGCGGTGGCGACGACCGTGTTTACGGTGTGTTTTCGCTACCTGCCGCGCCGCAGCAGCAGCTGGCTGGGCGCGACCGTCGGCGCGGTGTTCAGCACGACGAGCATCATCGTGATGCGCTACATCTTCGAGCACACCTTCAACCCCGAGCAGTTCAACCTCATCTACGGCGTGGTGACGAGTCTGCTGGCGATTTTGCTGTGGCTGTACTTCGCGCTGCTGATGTTTTTGGTCGGCGCTTTAATCGTTGCAGAAATCAGTGAAGAGGTGCGGGCGAAGCGGGTGCCGGCACCCTGAAGTAAGGAAACGGGGAGGAGCTACGAATTGAGCAGCAGAGAAGTGCGTTCGCAGCGAGGCATCATGTTTTGGTTGTTCCTTGTTGTAGGACTGCCTTTTGCTGGTTACATGGCGATTCAGAGCATTAGCCTAATTACTTCTGCATCTTTATCATGGTTCGAGGTTCTGTCATTCGTAATCGGTACAGTCTTGCTTGTTTGGTTCATCAGCACAAGTTTTGAAAAGGTAGTTGTTGATGTGTCGGGAGTTTCCATCATTCATCCGCTGTGGAAAAGAAAGACGGTGTTGAGTTGGCAATCTGTGTGTGGAATTGGCATTGGTCCACTTTTCTTTTCAGGCTCAAACTTCATTAAGTTTATACCCTGCGATGGTACAACAAACTTCCAAATCAATACGCTGTTCCATAAAAATGGAGAATTCATTTGCAAGGCAATTATAGAAGCAGCAAGTATTGCTAATCCAAAGATGTCATTCGACATCCCTTTTAAAGAGTTTGGCCCACCTCCCTATGGCATCTTCACTGATAGGAAAGTAAATCCATGACTAGAACGAGATTGCTCTTTACCTTGCTTCTAGCTGTTCTTCCTACAGCCTGCACCCCCCGACACCACCCACCCTCGCCATCACCACCCCGGCCTCGGGCTCCCCCGTCTCCGGCACCGTCCTCGCCCAGGTCTCGGCAGATGACGAGAGCAACGTCACCCGCATCGACCTGTTCGTCCGGGGCAAAGGGAGTTAAGAGCGGGGCGTCCCCGCGGGCTCCGCCGTCGCCCTACGTCATCAACTGGAACATAACTGCGCAACCCAACGCCGCCGAGTTAGAACTCGTCGGCGTGGGCAAGGGCAGGGGCGAGACGAATCCCCATCCGTCGCGGTGAAGATTTAGAACGGCAACGTCCCCACCCTGCAACTCCTGACCGCTTTCACCATCCCCCGACAGCAGCATGGGCGTGGCGGGTATCGGGGCTGCGGGTTAAACCCCTCTCCGCTTCCCAACCTTGCTTCACCCGACTGTTACCCTTTTACGCGCAAGGGTTTAATGGCAGGATGACACGTCGCAAAGAGAGGCTCACATGGACGGTTTAGGCTCTTGCCACAACCCCGCCCCCGGCGGCCCCGGCACCACGCCCAAGTGGACGCGCGGCGCGAAAGACGCGGTCGTTACGGCTTACTCGACCTCGAGCACGATTTGGGCCACGCTGTCCCGCGGCCTCGTCAACGAGGTCTACTACCCCACCATTGACCGGCCGCAACTGCGCGACCTGCAATTTCTGGTGACCGACGGCGAAACGTTTTTCCACGACGAACGCCGCAACATGAACGTGCAAACTGAAATCCTGGACGAACACGCCCTCGGTTTTCGCATCACCACGAGCGACCCCGCAGGCCGCTACCGCCTCGTCAAAGACATCGTCACCGACCCGCACGAGTCCACCTTGCTCATCCACACGCGCTTCGAGGTTGAAAAAAAGTGGCGGGACAAGCTGAGGTTGTTCGTCCTCTGCGCGCCGCACTTAGACGTGGGCGGCCACGGCAACAACGCAGCCGTCGTCGTTGAAGCCGGGCGGAAGATTTTCGTCGCTTACAAGGACGATATTTTTCTGGCCCTGGCCGCCACGGTGCCTTTCAAAGCTTGCTCCTGCGGCTACGTGGGCGAAAGCGACGGCTGGCAGGACCTGAGCGAGAACTTTACGATGGACTTTGCGTACGACTGCGTCCACGAGGGCAACATCGCCTTGACCGGCGAAATAGACCTGAGCGGGGGCGACAGCTTCACCCTCGCCCTCTCCTTCGGCCACACCCTGCACAACGTGGCGACGACGCTGTTCCAGTCGCTGAGTTTGCCCTTTGAAGACCACAAAGACGACTTCGTCCGGCAGTGGGAGCGCAGTTGCGCCCACCTGCCCGAACTGGAAGCCGTGGCGAGCGACGACGGCACCCTCTACCACCGCTCCTACAGCCTGCTGCTCGCCCACGAGGACAAGACCTACCCCGGCGCGATGGTCGCCTCGCTCAGCATTCCCTGGGGCCAGGCGAAGGGCGACGAGGCGGGCGAGGGCGGCTACCACCTAGTGTGGACCCGCGACCTGGTGCAGAGCGTGATGGGGCTCTTAGCCATCGGCAACACGAGCACGCCGTTGCGCGCGCTTATCTACATCGCCGTGGCGCAGTTGGAGGACGGCGGCTTTCACCAGAACTTTTGGGTCGACGGCGACGCTTACTGGACCGGCGTCCAACTCGACGAAGTCGCCTTTCCGATTCTGCTCGCCTGGCGGCTGCACCAGCTCGACGCACTGCAGAACTTCGACCCCTACCCGATGGTCTTGAAAGCAGCCGCTTATCTCGTCCGCCACGGCCCGGCCACACCGCAAGAGCGCTGGGAGGAAAACAGCGGCTACTCCCCTTCGACCCTCGCCGTCAACATCGCCGCGTTGACCTGCGCCGCGCACTTCGCCCGGCATCGCGACGACGACAAGACCGCCAACTTCTTCCAGACCTACGCCGACTTTTTAAACTGCCACGTCGAAACCTGGACGGTGACGACAGCAGGCACGCTGCACCCGGAGGTTCCCGAGCACTACATCCGAATTACCCCGGCCGAGCCGGGCGACCCGCACCCGAACGAGAACCCCAACGAGGGCGTCGTCAACATCGCCAACCGCCCACCGGGCACACAGGTCGCGTTTCCGGCCAAGGACATCGTCGATGGGGGCTTTTTGGAGCTTGTCCGCTATGGCGTGCGGGCGGCGGGGAGCGAACTCATGGAAAACTCGCTTAAAGTTATTGACAAGGTTTTGAAACTGGACGCCCCCCAGGGCGACGCCTGGCACCGCTACAACCACGACGGCTACGGCCAGCGCCCCGACGGCGGCCCTTACGAGGGCTGGGGCGAGGGCCGCGCTTGGCCCTTGCTGGGCGGCGAGCGCGGCCACTACGAACTCGCCGCGGGACGGGACGTTGGACCGTTTATCGAGGCCTTTGAAAACTTCGCCAACGACGGCCGCCTGTTGCCCGAGCAGGTCTGGGACGAGGCCGACCGGCCCGAGAAGTTCCTGTTTTTAGGTGAGCCGACCGGCTCAGCGATGCCCCTTATGTGGGCGCACGCCGAGTACCTCAAGCTGTTACGCTCGGCCGCCGACGGCGCGGTGTTCGACCGCATTCCCGAGGTTTACGAGCGCTACGTTGAAAAGCTCGAGTGCGAAAACATCGAAATCTGGAAACCCAACCGCCAGCCCGAAACCATGCAGCGCGGTCACCGTTTGCGCGTCCAGTGTCCGCAGGCGTTCCGGCTGCGCTGGAGCCTGAACGACTGGGAAGATGTCCAAGACACCCGCTCGGAAGAGACTTCAGTCGGCATCGAATACGTCGATTTAGAGATTGGTAAAGACCAGCAAACCCCGGTTCGCTTCACCTTTTACTGGCTTGGCGAGGAGCGGTGGGAAGGGCAGGATTACGAAGTTCGGGTGGTTGATGAAGCCGCCTGAGGCGAGGAGGTTTTATACTTTGAACGCATGAAGCGCTGGCCTCGAGCTTTCCTGCTATGCCTCGTTTGTTTTATAAGCGTCGGCGTCGCCCAGACGCAACCGAGCGTGGTCGTGAGCTGGAACGAGGCGGCGCTTAACGCGGTGCGCGCGAAGTCGCACAAGGTGACGACGGTGACTCGAGCCCTGTTCATCCTTCACCAAGCCATGTTCGACGCCTGGAGCCTCTACGACGACGTAGCAACGCCGGTCACCGCCGACCCCGCGCTCAAACGCCCTGCCGCCGAGCACACCGAGGCGAACAAGACCGAAGCGCTGAGCCAAGCCGCCTTTACGACGCTTCTAGCCCTCTTTCCCGAATATGAAAATGCGTCCAAAGCCTTCAGCACGCTGTTGAGCGACTTGGGTTATGAGCCTTACTTGCGCGGCGTGGACACGCCGACGGCGCTCGGGTACCGGGTGGCTCGAGACCTCTTGGAGACCCGCGCCATCGATGGAGCCAACGCCGCGGACGGTTTTCTCGACACGACTTCGGCGCTCTACCCCGAGCTGTACCGCCACAACGCGGGCGACGACCCCAACCGCTGGACGCCGCTGCGCCTGCCGACCGGCCTCCGGCGCGACGCCGAGGGTTGGCCCGTCATCGACGAGACCGACCTGACGAGCTACCAAGACCAGCGTTTCATGACCCCCCAGTGGGGCGCGGTGGAGGGGTTCGCGCTGGAGTCGGGCGAACAGTTCCGACCGCCGCCACCGCCGCAGCTCGGCTCCTACAGACCCTACACCGACGCGCTCGGCCGGGTGACGACGAACGACGCGGCTTTCCGGGAGCAAACCGCCGAAGTTTTGGAACTCAGCGCCGCTCTGACCGACGAGCAAAAAGTGATGGCTGAATACTGGGCCGACGGCCCCCGGTCTGAGACCCCGCCCGGCCACTGGAACCTGCTCGCCCACGACGTTTCTCTGCGCGACGGCAACACGTTAAACGACGACGTAAAGCTCTACTTCGCCCTGAACGCCGCCCTGTTCGACGCCGGCATCGCCGTTTGGGACGCCAAACGCTTTTACAACTACGTGCGCCCTGTGGCTGCGATTCACTACCTGTACGCAGGCGAAAAGCTTAACGCCTGGAGCGGCCCGAACAAGGGTAAGGCGCTCATCGACGCTGCGGACTGGCAACCTTATCAAGCCCCCACCTTCGTCACGCCCGCCTTTCCCGAGTATGTCTCAGGCCACAGCGCCTTCAGCGCCGCGGGGGCCGAGGTGTTGAAACTTTTTACCGGCAGCGACACGTTTTACGACGGTGTGAGCGTGTCGGAAACGAACAAGCTTTTAGGGCAACATGTCGCCCCGCCGGGAAGCTTGAGGTTTGAAGACGGCCCTCAAACCCCCGTCACCCTACAGTGGCCGACCTTCAGCGCCGCCGCCGCCGAGGCCGGTATGTCGCGGCGCTACGGCGGCATTCACTTTCAAGACGGCGACCTGCGCGGGCGAGAATTGGGAAGAAAAGTAGGGGCGCAGGCGTTTGGAAAGGCGAAACGGCATTGGGAAGGCGTGAAGGACTAAGAACACCTGGCTTTACACAAAACGCAAAGTTGAGTTTTTACGAGCTACGTGAAAACGCAGTGACTCAGTTGCTTGTCTTGTTGTCTGCAACCTCGAGAGCGCACGTTGCACTTTGAGATTCAGCGTATGGGTCGCTAGGTACTTGGGTATTAACACCTTCACCATTGTTACTAAAAGAATCGGTTGGCTGACCACACACAGCGTAGGGATGTGCAAGCCCTCCATCAGTATAATCAATATAAGAGGGCGAAAAATCTTCGGCGGAGTACCGCGAAGGCTCTTGCCCAGTCTGTTCCCCCAAATTTATGTCACAGCCAACCAGCAAAGCTGAGCAGATGGCAAAAATTTGTAACAGGTGAATCCGTTTGACCACGGCAAAATTGTAGCACACCCAACCCTACAAGAATTCAGGATAGGGCTGACTCAAACAGGATTCGATAAATTACGCTCCCTGTCGTTCTGAGCGGTAGCGAAAGAATCTCTAGGCGGTGCAACTAAAGAGATTCTTTCACTTCGCTGCGCTACGTTCAGAATGACGGGGTGAGTCACCTCTTCTACAGCACGTACCTACTCAAGTCCTCGTCCTCGACAATGTCCTCGAGCTTCTTCTCCACATAAGCCTTGTCGATTTTGACCATCCCCAAACCCGTGCCGAAGCTCACGTCCTCGAGAATGGTCTCGAGAATCGTGTAGAGCCGCCGCGCGCCGATGTCTTCGACCTCCTGGTTGACGCGCTCGGCGTAGTCGGCAATCGCGACGATGCCCGACTCGTCGAAAGAGACGTGGGTGCCGTCCACTTTTAACAACTCGGTGTACTGCATGGTGAGCGAGTTTTGCGTCTGGGTGAGGATGCGCTGGAAGTCCGAGGCGGTGAGTTCTTCCAACTCGACCCGAATCGGAAAGCGGCCTTGCAGTTCGGGGATGAGGTCGGACGGCTTGGCGACGCTGAACGCGCCCGCCGCGATGAACAGCACGTGGTCGGTCTTGACTTGCCCGTAACGGGTGTTGACTTGCGTGCCCTCGACGACCGGTAATAAATCGCGCTGGACGCCCTCGCCCGACACGTCGCCGCCTCGAGTGTTTTCCTCGCTGGCGATTTTGTCGATTTCGTCGATGAAGACGATGCCCTGGTTCTCGGCCCGGTACACGGCCTCGCGCGCGACCTCGTCGAAGTCGATGAGTTTTTCGGCCTCTTCACCCTGGAGAGCCTTGCGCGCTTCTTTCACCGTCGTTTTGCGCTTCACCCGGCGCTTGGGCATCACGTTCGAGAGCATGTCCTGGAGGTTCATGCCCATCTCCTCCATGCCCGGAATCATCACCCCGGCGTTCGGACGCTCATCCTTGACCTCGATTTCGACGGGGCGCTCTTCCATCTTGCCCGCCTTGAGGAGTTCGCGCATCTTGTCGCGGCCCTCGCTGGTGCCGCCCGGCAGCAGCACGTCGAGCAGGCGTTCCTCGGCATTGCGCTCGGCGCGCTCTTTGACGGCCTCTTTTTTCTCGTCCTCGACCATCACGTAAGCCGCTTGGGCGAGGTCGCGGACGATGGAGTCCACGTCGCGCCCGACGTAGCCGACCTCGGTGAACTTCGTCGCCTCGATTTTGATGAAGGGCGACTTGGCTAGCCGCGCCAAACGCCGGGCGATTTCGGTTTTGCCGACCCCGGTCGGGCCTATCATGATGATGTTTTTGGGGGTGATTTCTTGTTGCAGCGCCTCGGGCAGTTGGCGGCGGCGGTAGTGGTTGCGCAGCGCCACGGCGACGCTCCGTTTGGCCTTGTGCTGGCCGATGATGTGCTTGTCGAGTTCTGCGACGATTTGCAGCGGCGTCAAACCCTCGGCGGCGCGGACAATCGCTTCGGCGGTCATACTCCGACCCCTTCTTTAACCGACTCTTCTTCGTCCATATCTTCGCCGCCGACCGTCAACACGGTCGCGTTGCCGCTCGTGTAGATGTCGATTTCGGCGGCGATCTGAATCGCCTTGCGCACGATTTCCTCGGCGCTGAAACTGGTGTTCTCGAGCAGCGCCAGAGCCGCCGCCTGCGCGTACGGCCCGCCCGAGCCCGTCGCGGCCACGGCATTGTCGGGCGCGACCACGTCGCCCACGCCTGAGAGCATCAGCACGCGCTCGCTGTCGGCGACGATCATCATCGCTTCTAAATTGCGCAGCATCTTGTCGGTGCGCCACTCTTTGACGGTTTCGATGGCGGCCCGGAGAAGGTTGTTTTTATAGCTCGAGAGGTACTGTTCGAACTTTTCCAGCAGCGTAAACGCGTCGGCGGTCGCGCCCGCGAAACCGGCCAGCACACGACCGTCGCCGAGTTCGCGCACCTTGACTGCGCCCTTTTTGACGATAGTGTCGCCCAAGGTGACCTGCCCGTCGCCCGCGATGGCGCTGACGCCGTCACGGTGGACGGCGACGATGGTCGTGCCGTGCATTTTTTGTAGAGGTTGGTTTAGAGAATAATTCATGTGAAAAGCAGCTTAACAGGTTCGGGTGAAAACTATGTAAGTCAGGTTATTTGACAAAGGAACCATCAGGTTTATGGATGGTGTCGTTTGAAACGGATGGTTTCATCAGGGTGAAAGAGGGGGCGCGAAAAGCAGCCCGTTTGAGGATGGTTAGCTTGATGACAGGTCGAATACGAACCCTATTGAGAATGTTATGATTCAACCGCTGAGGTAGTTTGGATATATCTTCTTAATGAACAGTCCGGTTTTCATCATCTCAGGTACACCAGGCAGCGGCAAGTCGTCCGTGGCTGTTGCACTTATGAAGCGCTTCGAATTTGGCTTTTATATTCCCAGTGACGACTTACGTGAGTGGGTCGTTTCAGGTGTGGCTCACCCGGTACCCAAGCCAACACCTGAAACGGAACGACAATTCGCCCTCGCTCGCCGGTCAGCAGTACAGCTTGCTGACACGTATGCTCAGGCAGGTTTCGCTGTCGCTATCGACGATGTTATAGACCCTGAAAATGCAGAAAGGTTGATTGAAAAAGCGCTTTTGCCGCTTCCTGTTTATAAAGTGCTGCTTCGCCCCAAACTCGAGGAGTCGCTCAAGCGCAACGCAGAGCGTACGCATAAACCATTCGACACAAGGATTCTTAAAAGGATTATCGAGAGAATCCATAGTGAGCAAAACGTGGAAGTTTACCGGGCTAAAGACTGGTTTGTTTTGGACTCCAGCAATCTCACAGTTGGTGAAACTGTTGACGAGATTCTGTCGCACTTCAACCTGCGATAAAAGACATGGTTCTACCCCTGGTCCTCAGAAGTGTCTTTAAGGATTATAGTTTTCCTCAAAAGCTGTTTGTCTCAAGGTTAGATGGAAGAACTAATCATCCCCAAGGCCGCTCGTCGCGGCCCTGCTTTTCTTGCCCCGCCACGCCCTCAAAGTAACCACCAGCACCACCCCCGCCAGGATGACGCCCATCCCTAAGTAGCCGCTCGCACTGACCATCTCCCCCGCCAAACCCACGCCCAACAACACGGCGACGATGGGGTTGACGTAGGCGTAGCTCGTCGCCAGGGCCGGGCTCACGCGCTGCTCGAGCACGTACAGGTAAGCGCTGTAGGCGACGATCGAGCCGAAGAAAATTAAATAAACGAGCGCCAACAGTGAGACCGCCGACGGCGTTTTCGGCAAAAGCTCACCCTGAAACAAGGCTAGCGGCACGAACACCGCGCCCGCGACGAGCATCTGCACCGCGCTCGCCATCAAACCTTTGGGCTGCGTGAGCCTGCGGCTGTACGCCGAGCCGAAGGCCCAGGCGACCGGCCCGACGAAAACCAGCAGCGCACCCGGATGCGCGCGCAGGTCCTGTTCGCCGTTCAAGAGCGCGACCCCGACGAGGCCGAGCAGCATCCCGAACACCTCGGCCAAACTGGTGCGCGCCCCGAACAGCCGCGCGAACAGGGCGAGCCACAGGGGCATCGTCGCGACGATGACGGCGGCCAGGCTCGAGGCCACCCACTGCTGCGCGTAAACGACCATGCCGAGGCCGAAGTTGAGCAGCAAAATCCCGGTCGACCCCGCGCCCCGCCACTCGGCGCGACTCGGGTGCGGCACGCCGCGCAGCCGCAAGAAGCCGTACAGCAAACTGCCCGCGACCAAAAAGCGAAACGCTAACAGTGGAAACGGCGAGAGGGTCTCGAGGGCGAGGGTATTTGCAAGATACGTCGAGCCCCACACGAGGTACAGCGCCAGCAGCGCGGCCCAGACGCCGAGACGGTTGTCGGGATTTGAAAAGGCGGGCGTCACCGAGCGAGCTTACGCCGGTACCGAGAGAAGCAGCGTCAGCGCCGAGACGGGGTTGAAGTCACCAGCCGCTTCCCTCTGACGGTCACGAGGCGGCGCTTTGCTCTTGCTCTAACAACTTTTGTTTTCGCTCCACACCCCAGCGGTAGCCGCTCAAACTCCCGTCGCTCCGCACGACCCGGTGACAGGGCACGACGAGCGCGACGGGGTTGGTCGCACAAGCCCGCGCCACCGCGCGCACTGCCGAGGGTTGGCCGATGCTAGCAGCCACCTCGCCGTAAGAGCGCGTTTCGCCGTAAGGAATCTCTTGCAGCGCCTGCCACACGCGCTTTTGAAAGGCGGTCGCCTGAACGTCGAGGGGCAAGTCTAAGTGAGGCGCTTGGCCTTTTAAATGCGTTAAGACGGCCTCGAGCCCGTCCGCAAGCGCCACATCGTCACGCCGAACGTCCGCCTTGGCGAACTCTTCGAACAATTCTTGCTCGAGCCCCGCCACATCGTCCCCCAAACGCACCGCGCACACGCCTCTGTCGGTCGCGGCGACGAGCAGTTTGCCCAAAGAACAGTCTGCTACGGCGTAGCGAACCCCGACCTGCTCGCCCTTGCGCTGATACGTTTTGGGGGTCATACCGAGGGCGGCGTCCGCCTTGCCGTACAGCCCGCTCGGCGAGCCGTAACCCGCTTGATAAGTAGCCCCGCTGATGTCGTCGCCTTGGCGTAGGGAGGTTTTGACCGCGTCGAGGCGACAGGCCTCGAGGTAAGCCTGCGGCGTCACGCCGACTATCTTCTTAAAGGTACGTTGCAGGTGCGAGGCGCTAAGGCCGACCTGTTGCCCGAGTTCGGCTAATCTGAGCGGGCGCTCTTTGTTCGCTTCGATGTAACGGCACAGGGTGCGCATTTTCTCGAGCTGCGGGTCGGGGGCTGACGCGTCGGCGGGGCGGCAGCGTTTACAGGCCCGGTAGCCCGCCCGTTCGGCCAGCTCGGGCGATCTGAAAAAGGTGACGTTTTCCCGCTTGGGCTTTCTGGACGCGCACGAGGGGCGGCAGTAAATGCCGGTCGTCTTTACGGCGTAGACGAACACACCGTCTTGGGAGACGTCCCTCGTCGTGACCGCGCGCCAGTTGCTCTGCTCGCTCGCTGTACGTTCAACCTGTTCCATGCTCTCACTCCGGCTTACAGCTTAAACGCCCCCGGGCGTCCGGTTCTATCCAAATCTTGTCGGCGAACTGCGCCCGGAGTTCGCCGACTCGGAAACCACCTCCCGACTTTGCAAAGGGCTAAACTGCGAGCATGACAGACGACCACACCCAGACAGGCGACCACACCCAAGACGACCACTTAGAAGTCCGAGGCGACGACCTCAGCGAAGCTCAGTACGAGATGTTCGAGAAAGCTTTTTTAGCTAAAGAGGGCATTGTCGAGTGGCGCGGGGCGCGCTACCGGGTCGCCGCGATGGACCAGAACTACCCCGAGAACAGCGACGACATCCGGGTGAGCTTTTCGCTGCGCAAGGTCGCGGAGTAGTCGGCGTGCTCGTGGCTGGGGCCTAGCGCCGAACGGCTCACAGCCGGTTAGGCGAAACTCGAGTAGACTTTGGCGCGGGGGCTCGAGCGCGCTGCAAAAAAGCAAGCTCAGCTGACGCCTCCCAAAAACGAAGCCGGACAGAAGTGAGACCTATGCCAGCCAAAAGACCCTTTTCGAAACCGCGACGCCGTGACAGAGGCGCTTCTTTCGGCGGTCCGAGTCTACCGTGAGGCACTTCGCGAGGCGTTTCGTCACGCCGCTGCTCGAGCTTGCCCGGTGCGCCGGCGACGCGGTTATGAACGTGTACGCGCAGGACTTCGCCGTCTACGAAAAACAGGACCGGAGCCCGCTGACCGAGGCCGACTTGGCGTCGCACAGGCTCATTACAGAAACCCTGGCGACGCTCACGCCGGACGTGCCCGTGCTGTCCGAAGAGTCGGCGGCGCTGCCCTGGGAAGAGCGGCGCACGTGGCGGCGCTACTGGCTCGTCGACCCGCTCGACGGTACCAAGGAGTTCGTCAAGCGCAACGGCGAGTTTACCGTCAACATCGCGCTTATTGAGGACCACGCGCCCGTGCTGGGCGTGGTGTACGCGCCCGTTTTGAAGACGCTCTACTGGGGGGTACAGGGCGAGGGCGCTTGGCAGGACGACGGTGGGGTGCAACGGCTCGAGCCGTTACCCTTCCCCGCAGATACCGGTCCTTGGAAAATCGTGGGCAGCCGCTCGCACGGCAGCGCGGCCTTCGACGCCTTTGTAAGTCAGTTCGAGCGGGTGGAAGCTGTGCCGGTGGGCAGTTCGCTCAAGTTCTGTCTCGTCGCCGCGGGCGAGGCCCACCTGTTCCCGCGTTTCGGCCCCACCTCCGAGTGGGACACCGCCGCAGGACAGTGTGTCGTGGAGGCGGCGGGCGGCGCGGTTTACAATCTCGAGAGCGGCGAGCCGCTGCGCTACAACACCAAGACCTCGCTCCTCAACCCCCACTTTCTCGTCACCGCCGAGCCCAGCACGCGCTTTTTAAAAGCTTCGAAAGGTCGTTGATGCAGACTCACTTACAACAGCTCGAGGCCGAGAGCGTCCACATCATCCGCGAGGTCGCCGCCGAGTTCGCGAACCCGGTGATGCTCTACTCCATCGGCAAGGATTCCTCGGTGATGCTGCACCTGGCGCTGAAAGCGTTCTACCCGGCCAAACCGCCTTTCCGGTTCATGCACGTCGACACGACCTGGAAGTTTAAAGAGATGATTGCCTTTCGGGACGAGACCGCCGCGCGGCTAGGCCTGGACATGATCGTCCACATCAACGAACAAGGCGTGGCGCAGGGCGTCAACCCGTTCAGCCACGGCAGCAAAGTCCACACCGAAATCATGAAGACCGAAGCTTTGAAGCAGGCGCTCGACAGGTACGGTTTCGACGCCGCCTTCGGCGGGGCGCGCCGCGACGAGGAAAAGTCGCGCGCCAAAGAGCGCGTCTACTCGTTCCGCGACGCTTCACACCGCTGGGACCCCAAAAACCAGCGCCCGGAACTCTGGAACCTCTACAACGGCCGCGTCAACAAGGGCGAGAGCATCAGAGTGTTCCCGCTCTCGAACTGGACCGAACTCGACGTGTGGCAGTACGTTTATCTGGAAGACATCCCGGTCGTGCCGCTGTACTTCGCCAAGGAACGGCCCGTGGTCGAGCGGAACGGCGTGAAAATCATGGTGGACGACGACCGTATGGAGTTGAAAGAGGGCGAGAGCCCGAGGCTCGAGTGGGTGCGCTTTCGCACGCTCGGCTGCTATCCGCTGAGCGGGGCGGTGGACTCTACGGCGACCACCTTGCCCGACATCATCCAGGAAATGCTGCTCGCCAAGACCTCGGAGCGCCAGGGCCGCGTCATCGACTTCGACGCGGCCGGTTCGATGGAAGAAAAGAAACGGCAGGGGTATTTCTAGTGGCCCACCAGGTCGAAACGGCGTTCGGCGACATCGACAGCTATCTCAAACGGCACGAGCACAAAGAACTGCTGCGCTTCATCACCTGCGGCAGCGTAGACGACGGCAAAAGCACGCTCATCGGTCGCTTGCTCCACGATTCGAAAATGATTTACGAGGACCAGTTCAAAACCTTGAGCGCCGACAGCCGAAAGTTCGGCACGACCGGCGACGAGGTAGACCTGGCGCTCCTCGTAGACGGGCTCCAGTCCGAGCGCGAGCAGGGCATCACCATAGACGTGGCTTACCGCTATTTTTCGACCGACGCGCGCAAGTTCATCATCGCCGACACGCCGGGCCACGAGCAGTACACCCGCAACATGGCGACCGGCGCTTCGACGGCCGACCTCGCCGTCATTTTGATAGACGCGCGCAAAGGCGTGCAGACGCAGACCAGACGCCACAGCTACATCGTTTCGCTCCTCGGCATTAAACACGCCGTCGTCGCGGTCAACAAGATGGACTTGGTGGACTTTGATAAAAACATTTTCGACGAGATAGAGGCCGACTTTCGCGCGTTTGCGAGTGAGTTGAAGTTTACCGACCTGCGCTTTATTCCGCTGTCGGCGCTCAAGGGCGACAACGTCGTGGACTTGAGCGACAAGACGCCCTGGTACGAGGGCGAGAGTTTGTTAAGTACGCTCGAGCACGTCAAGCTCAACCATGACGCGCTGGGCGAGTTGCGCTACCCGGTCCAGTACGTCAACCGCCCGCACTTGGACTTTCGCGGTTACTGCGGCACCGTCGCCGCGGGCCGGGTCGCCGTGGGCGACAAGGTGATGGTGTTTCCGTCGCGGAAGACGAGCCAGGTGGCAACAATCATCACTTTCGAGGGTGAGCGAGAGGAAGCGTCCGAGGGCCAGGCCGTGACCCTCACCCTGAGCGACGAACTCGACATCAGCCGCGGCGACGTGCTCGCTCACCCCGACAGCGCGCCGAGTTTGGGCAACAGCTTCGACGCTTCGGTCGTGTGGATGGCCGCCGCGCCCCTGCTGCCCGGCAAACAGTATCTCCTCAAGCTCGGGCCGAAGACGGTGCGGGGTTCGGTCGAGCGCGTCCACTACCGCAGCGACGTCAACACCCTGGAGCAGCTCGAGGCGAGCTCCCTCAACCTCAACGAAACGGGCATGTGCCGCTTCGTCCTGAGCGAGGAGATTGCCTTCGACCCCTACGACGTCGCCAAGGCGACCGGCAGCTTCATCCTCATCGACCGCGTGACGAACACGACCGTCGGGGCGGGGATGATTCGTAAAGGCCCGGCGACGACGATGCCCGACAAGTCCACCAACGTGTTTTGGCACGAGCACCGGGTCAGCAAACAGGCGCGCGCCAACCAGAAAAGCCAAAAGCCCTGCGTGTTGTGGTTTACGGGCCTCAGCGGCTCGGGCAAGTCCACGATTTCGAACGCGCTCGAGGCCAGACTGTTCGCGCTCGGCCACCACTCGTATTTGCTCGACGGCGACAACGTGCGCCACGGCTTGAACAAAGACTTAGGCTTTACGGACGCCGACCGCGAGGAGAACATCCGCCGCATCGGCGAGACGGCCAAACTGTTCGTCGACGCCGGTTTAATTGTCCTGACCGCGTTCATTTCGCCCTTCAGGAGCGACCGCGCGATGGTGCGAAACTTAGTTGCCGACGACGAGTTCGTGGAGATTTTCGTCGACACGCCTTTAGAAGTCTGCGAGGCGCGCGACCCCAAGGGCAGCTACGCTCGAGCGCGGCGCGGCATGATCAAAAACTTCACCGGCATCGACTCCCCCTACGAACCGCCCCGAGAGCCCGAAATCACGCTGCACACCGAGCGCGACAGCGTCGAGGAGTGCGTCGAGAAGATAGTCGCCTACTTGAAAAGCCGGGACATGCTGGTGAACTGAGGAAGAGCGTCGTTCGTCCTTCGTTCTTGGTTGTTCGTAAAGGCGAAAAACGAACGACGTTTCCCCGTAAGTGAGAAGTCGATTTCCCGCCGGCCCGGCGCTTTATACTTGGGGCTATGTTAGCGCCTAAATCTTTAGCGCCGAAGCGCATACGGTTCCGGGTACGCCTGGCGACCTCGGAAGACGCCGCCGGGCTGGCCGCGCTGCAAAAAGCGATTTACGACGAGGCGCGCTGGTTCGTCGGCGACGGGCCGCCGAGCGCCGAAACGCTCATCCGGCGGTTGCGCGCGCTCGAGCCCAGGCTGTCCCTTTACCTGGTCGCGACGAACAGCACGACGGGCGAACTCGCGGCCTGGCTGGAACTCAACCGGCTCGCCGCGACCAAAATGCAGCACGTCGCCGTCCTCACGCTTGCGGTCGCCACAGCCCGGCGGCGGCAGGGGCTGGCCGGAGCCCTGCTCGCCGAGGCCGAGCGCTGGGCGTTGCGCGTCGGCGTCGAGAAAATCTCGCTCAACGTGCGGGCCAACAACGGAGCGGCCGTGAACCTTTATCAGCAGCACGGTTTTGTCTTGGAAGGTCGCGAGCGCTCGCACATCCGGCTCGAGCACGGCTATGAGGACAACCTCGTCATGGCGAAGTTTTTGGGGGGGTCGTGACTAACCCGGGCGAGTGGCCGGAGCAGCGCGTCGCTTTGTTCGTCGACACGCAAAACCTCTACTACGCCGCCCGGCAACAGTTCGAGCGCCGGGTGGACTACGAAAAGCTCTTGCACCTCGCCCTGCGCGGCCGCCGCCTGGCGAGCGCGACCGCCTACGTGGTCGAGCGTGAGGGCGAGTCGGTCGCTTACGGGTTTGTGACCAAGTTGTCGAGCTTAGGCTACCGGGTGCGCCGCAAGAAGAGTATCGAGCGGCGCTCAAACAGCGGCGAGCTGGTCATCGACGGCGACTGGGACATGGGCATCGCCGCGGACATCGTGCGAAGTTGGGACGGGCTCGAGGTCGTGGTGCTGGCGAGCGGCGACGGCGACTTCGTGCCTATTTTGGAGCTGGCCCAAGCACGCGGCTGCCGGGTGGAAGTAGTAGCGTTTCGGGAGACGGCGAGTCAGAGCCTGCTCGACCTCGCCGACCGCTTTGACGACTTGAGCGAGGGTGGGGTGTTGCTCGAGTAGCTACACCCCCTTTACGAAATTTTTGCGAGCAACCTCCGACCAACTCCTGTAGAGCAGACAGGGATAGCTAAGAAGAAAGTCATAAGAAAATTATAAGCAAGTAAGCTAGCCGCTACTGGGTACCCATGTTGGAACAATATCAGCGTGTAGCTAATAGCGAACCACATAAGACCAACAAGACAAAAATGACAAAGGATTATAGTTAATTTGTATCTTAATGGAACTATGAACATCTTCGTTTTTAGTGAGAAACGCTCTAACAACAGTTCCATCGCAGCAATAACACTCACCCCTACAACAGTAAGAGGAATAGCGAGTTCTGGGATAAATACAAGGCTGTCATCAGTCCATTGTGTAGATAAATACAGAAAATATGTACCCTGTCCAAGCAAGGTGAAGTAGTGAGTGTAGATAAGGAGTCTGAATAATCCGCGTCCATTAGCAAAAAACGACATGCCGACTCGGATTGCAGCCAAGTGGCGCTTGTCGCTGAGCAATTTTGCAACATCCGCTTCAGCCTGTTTTTGGTATTCACCTCGGTATCGAGCTGGTTGAAGCTGGCAACCGAGGAATATCGTCCAATCACAAACGCGCTTAGTCCAACCCCGCTTCGCCATTTGATGACTAAGCTCATCCCACATGAGACCTGAAACAATTACACCTACAACAAAAGATATTACGACGGAAAGCCATTTCATGCCATTCTCACTTTTCCAGTAAGGAACGCAACTTCTTGAGTAACTAACTCTTTAGCTTTACTCATACCTTCTTTCGACATGCGAAAATATTTGCGCTTGGGCCTTCCTTTTTCGGAGGGGTCTATATTTTCCCAAGCTCCAGTAAGCCAGCCTGCTTCCTCGAGTCGAATCAACAAAGGTAGAAGCGAGCCGTAAGCTATGCCCGTTATCTCAGAAATTTCTAGTCCATAGAAATCACTTTCGGGGTCATTAACAAACACCGAAAAAACCTTCAAAGTGTTCCGTGTCAACACAACATCTTCCACCCCCTAGTTATAGCATCTAAGTACCCTACTTGTCTAGCCTAACAAGGGTATTGGTTTCCGCTGCTGAGACACGAGCCAACGCTGTATGCCACAATAACCGACGGTACGTTCGGGGCAGCCGTCCCTATTTGAACTACAAATCTTTCCGCTCGAGTCCTGGAGGCTTATGCGCAAACTCATCTCGGCTGAATCGGTCACCGAAGGCCACCCGGACAAGCTCGCCGACCGCATCAGCGACAGCGTGTTGGACGCCATTTTGACGCTCGACCCGGGGGCGAGGGTGGCGGCGGAGACGCTGCTCTGCACCGGCTTAGCGCTCGTCACCGGCGAAATCACCACCACTGGCTACGTCGACATTCAAGCCCTGGTGCGCGAGACGGTGCGCGAGGTCGGCTATACGAACAGCAACTACGGCTTCGACGCCGACCACAGCGCGGTGTTGGTCGCCATCAACGAACAGTCGCCCGACATCGCGCAGGGGGTGAGCAGCGCGCTCGAGGCCGCTTCGGGCGACAGGTACGACCGCACCGGCGCGGGCGACCAGGGGCTGATGTTCGGCTACGCGACGACTGAAACGCCCGAACTGATGCCGCTGCCCATTACGTTGGCACATAAGATAACGCAGCGTTTGGCGGAAGTGCGTAAAACCGGGGTGCTCGAGTACCTACGCCCCGACGGCAAGGCGCAAGTCACCGTCGCTTATGAGGGCGCGACGCCGGTCGAGGTCACCACCGTGGTGCTGTCGGCGCAGCATCACCCGGACGTTGCACAGCAGCGCTTGCAAGACGACCTCGTCCGGGAAGTGGTGCGCGCGGCCATTCCTGCGCACTACCTGAGCGACGCGACACAGTTCTACATCAACCCGACCGGCCGCTTCGTCATCGGCGGGCCGCAGGGGGACGCCGGGTTGACTGGGCGCAAAATCATCGTCGACACCTACGGCGGCGCGGCCCCCCACGGCGGCGGCGCGTTCAGCGGCAAGGACCCCACCAAAGTTGACCGGAGCGGCACGTACTACGCCCGCTACATCGCCAAAAACGTCGTCGCGGCGGGTCTGGCTGAACGCTGCCAGGTGCAACTGGCTTACGCCATCGGGGTAGCGCGGCCGGTCGGGATGTACGTTGACAGTTTTGGTACTTCGCAAGTCGGCGATGAAACGTTGAGCAAACTCGTTCACGAGGTTTTCGACGCGCGGCCCGCGGCGATTATCGAACAGCTCGACTTGCGCAGGCCCATTTACAAGGCGACCAGCAGCTACGGGCACTTCGGGCGTGAGGGTTTCCCGTGGGAGGCGACCGACCGCTCAGCAGACTTGACAGCCGGGGCCTGACGGCTGCACGCAGTTGACACCTTTTAAGATGTTCGGGCGGTATAAATAGCTATGGCAAGAATCGTTTTGGGGGGTCGGGGCAGCGCTGTGGCCGTGGCCCAGACGCGCACCGTGCTCGCTGACATAGCCGCCGAATGGTCGGACATCCAGTTTACCCAACGCGCCTTTCAAACCGACACCGACCTGCTGGGTGCGCTCTCGCGCGGCCAAATCAACATCGCCCTGTTCGACTTAGCGACGCTGCCGCTGGTGCTGCCCGAAGGTTTGGTGCTGGCCGCGGTGACGAAGCGGCTCGAGCCCAGAGCCGCCCTGCTCACCAAAGGGCAAGGCACGCTCGCCGAGTTGCCGCCGAACGCCGCCGTGGGCGTCCAGGGCGAGCGCGACGAGGCCTTTTTGTACGCCGCCCGTGCGGACTTGCAGCCCAAAACGCTGACCGGCAACTTAGACGCGCAACTGGCTGAACTCGCCGCCGAGCGCGTCTACGCGCTGGTTGTACCCTGCGCGCACCTGAGCGAACTCGGGCGGCGCGGCCAGGCCGAGGTGTTGGACCCGGAACTGTTTCCCCCGGCCCCCGGCCAGGGCAGCACCGGGCTCGTCGTCCGCGAAGACGACGACATGGCGTACGAACTCGCCTACAGCCTCCAGCACCGCCCGAGTTTCGACCGCGCTACGGCCGAGCGCAGCTTCGCCGCCGTTTTTGAGGGCCACGACCGCTACCGGGTCGGCACGCTCGCCACGGTGACGAGCGACGGCGAGCTGACCCTGTTCGGCGCGGTGACCGACTCACACAACGCCCTGTCCGTCCAGGCCGAGGTCGTCGGCGAAGCCGCCGAAGCCGCCGCGCTCGGCCGCGAGTTGGGCGCGGACGTGCTCGAACAACTCGGTTAGCTCGTCAACTTCGATACGGCGGCGCATACCCCTTCTGCCTATTCTGGTTTCAAAAGGTGTAGAACCGGGAGTTCGGCATGACTAAAAACCTACTCGTTTTAGTGATTTTCACCCTCTGCACGCTCGCGGCAGCGCAGGGCGTGGGCAGCGCCGCCCCGGCGTTCACCCTCGTCGACGCTCAGGGCGACGGCGTCAGCCCGGCGGATTTTCGGGGCGAGCCGCTCGTCCTCAACGTGTGGGCCAGCTGGTGCGCGCCCTGTGTCGAGGAATTGCCTTTTTTTCAGCGGCTCCACGCTGAAACGAGCGAGGCCCAAAATCTCAACGTTCTCCTCGTCAACAACGGCGAAAACCCGGCCGAGGCCGTCGCGTTCTTGCAAACCCTGGGCGTCACCTTGCCCACCGCTTTAGACCCGACGAAAGAGCAGCGTGAGGCTTTCAAGGTGCGGGAGGTCACGCTCGAGGACACCGCCGACGTCCTCCGCAGCTACCGCGTGCGCGGGATGCCGACGACGTTTTTCATCGACGCCGAAGGGATAGTTCGCGGGGTCAAGGTCGGCCTGCTGCTGCCGTCCGAAGCGCCCGCGTTGTTGGCGAGCATCGGCGTAACGTGGCAGCCGTGAGTACAGCCAGCGTCCCCCTCGCCACCCGCCTGCATATCGGTTTGCACAGCGCTATGTTCGTTTTGGGTTTGAGCACCGTGTTCGTGGCCCTCGGTTTCAGCGCCGGACTGGTGAGCGACCTGCTCTTCGAGTTCGGCGACGCGCTGCGCGTTACGGCGGGTGTGGTGCTGATTTTTTTCGGCCTGCTGATGCTGGGGCTCGTGCCCCTACCTTTTCTACAGCGCGACTTGCGGGCGCGCTTCAGCAGCAAACCGGCCGGTTACGCGGGCTCGCTGCTGGTCGGCGTGGCTTTCGGGGCGGGCTGGACGCCCTGCGTGGGGCCGATTCTGGGCGGCATCTTGCTCGTCGCGGGGACGAGCGGCTCGGCGCTCCAAGGCGGTTTGCTCCTCGGCGCTTACTCGCTCGGCTTCGCGGCGCCGTTTTTGCTCGCCGCGCAGCTTTTGCCAGGTGTCCGCAGGCTGAACCGCTACACGGGTTTTATCGAAAAGGTGGGCGGCGTACTGCTCGTGGCGGTGGGCGTGCTGCTGCTGACGAACTCGGTCGCCGCCTTGTCGCCGTACCTGGCGAGTTTGGGCAGTCTCGAGGGCAGCCTCGCGGGCGGTCGTCCCGGCTTCGGGCTCGCCTTCGTCGCGGGGTTGCTGTCGTTTTTGTCGCCCTGCGTGTTGCCGATTTTGCCGTCTTTTTTGGCGTACCTGACGGGCGTGGGTGCGGGCACACTGTTGCCCGCCGGAGGCGAAGCCGCCTGACGTTTAAGCCGCGTCCAACCAGGCGACGGCACAACCGCAGACCTCGCGTCCACGCTGGATGGTAAAAGGGTGCCGGCACTCCGCACAGACTTCGACCTCGCCGTCGCCGCAGCAGTCGGGACAGGCGTGGAGGGCTTCTGTGGGCAAGAAACTTTCTTCTAGGCTCGAGAACTCACCAGGGCACCCCGTATACAACAGGAGGCCTTCGCCCTGGCAACGCAGGCACTCGCTCAATGTTACGCCGACCATACCAACTCCTTCGGTGCTGAGGCTTTGAGAACTCTGCGGCGCTTGTTCATCGCCTCCAACAGCCACGACGCGAGGTAGAGCCGACCTTCTTGCCCGGCCAGCTCACAGGCGTCGGCGGGGGTCGAGGGGAGCGCCTTGGCGACCAAACAGCCCGCGCGCCGCGCTTTGGACTGCCAGCGTTTTTTGGCGCGCGTGCCGGGTCCGTCCCGGTCGGCCCACACGTAAACGTGTTTGCCGCGCAACACCGCTTCGGGCAAACCGCCGTACACGCCCGCCACGCCCAGCACCGCTAGAGCGGCCCCCGCCTCTTTGAGGACCGAATAGCTCACCATCGCGTTGAGTTCGCCTTCGACGACCAACACGTGCTCGAAGCTCAGAAAGTCGGGCGAGCACCAGGCCGGGCTGCCGTGGCCGGCGGTCGTGTAGGCGTAGCGCCCGCCGTTGCGGGGCGCGTAAAAACGTCGCTTGAGCGCCAGGATGTCGCCCGACGGCCCGGCGATGGGCAGCAGCGCGTCGTCCCCTACGGCGGCGATGCCGAGTTGGAGGGCCTGCTCGAGATTTAGGCCGCGGTTCTCGAGGGCCTTCGGCAAGCGGTTCGTAACCCGCAAACGGTGGGCGTAACTGCTGTAAGCAGCCGCGCTGATCGGGCTGTAGCTCGGTGCCGGTTTGGCGGGGCGCGGGGGCGGGCGGCGCGTCGAAAGTGAGCCGCTACCGCCGGACAGACAAGCGATGGCCGCCGCGACCGACATGCCTTGCACCTCTTCCAGCCAGGTCAGGTGGTCGCCGTGCGCGCCGCAGGCGAAACACTTGTAGCCGTCGGGGTAGATGTGGCAGCTCGGGTGCGCGTCGTCGTGGAAGGGGCAGCAAATCTTGCCGTCCCTGCCGATGGGGTGCGTGGCCGCGACGAGCTGTCTAAAGTCGCGGCTCGCCTTGAGCGCGGGGATGTTCGTCATGGGTGACTTTCATGGGGCGGCCGCAGCGGCTGCAGGTGACCTTGGCAGGAACGCACACCTGCACGCGCTGCTTGCAGCCCTGACACACGTACACGGCCTCGGCGGGCGCGGGCTTCACGCGACGCTTTTGCTGAGGCGTTTGGCCGAGGCCCAGACTTCCAGGGCTTCGGCCTCGGTGAGTTGGGTAAAAGCGCGCACCGGGTGACCCAGCACCGAGGTAGCGAGTTTGAGCTGCTCGTTAGGCGTGGTCGCACCCGCTACACCGCGAGCGAAGCCGAGTTTTTCCAACTCTTTCGCCATCGCCTCGGCCCGGTCGGGGGTGAGGAGGGGGGCTTGGGGGGTCTCGAGCGGTTTGGCCGGCTGGGTTTTGGGGAGGGGGCGCGCGGGTTTGGCGCTCGCCCTCGTTTCCGGGGCTTTCTTGGCAGGCAAAAACCGGTCGGGCAGGTTCGGCGTTTTCACCAGGCGTTTTTTCTCGTCGTCGTAGTCTATCCAGTCGATGCCGATGTCGTACAAGTAGCGGCCCAGACCGAATTTGCTGCAGGCCCGCTTGAAGGCTTGCGCCTCGGCGGCGGTGCCGGGCGCGAAGCCGCCGTCGGACTCTTCGCCGGTCGAGCTGCGCGTGACGCCGTGGACGGTGAGTTCACAGATAATCCGGTTCTCGCCCCAGGGTACGAATCTAACGCTCCAGTCGCCCGGGCAGACCGTGTTGAGGCGGTCTTCGTAAACGCGCGGCTCGGCGTAAGGCAGCGCTTGCGCCCGCTTCTTGTCGCGCGACACCGCGCCCGCGCGCCAGTAAACGGCTTCTTGCGGAAAGGGTTCGGCGAGGACGTTGAGCAACGTGGGCCAGTCGACTCGAGTGGTTTCTAATGCCATCGTCAACCTCCTTCAAGCCGCCCGCGGCAGGGCCACGTCGGCAAAGCGCTCAACGACGACGCTGCCCGCGAACTCGCTCACAGCGTCGCCTTTGCGGTCCAAAAACACGAACACGCCGTCGCCCTGCTCGCGGTAGCGCTGGCGCAGCAGCAAGCCGTAACCGTCGAGCAAAAAGACGAGCCCGTACAGCTTGGGCACCGTTTCTTTGTGAACCAGGCCCAAGCACAGCGAGCCGCGCGCGTCGGCCACGCACGAAGCGAGTTCGGCAGCCAAAACGTCGACGCGTTCACTGGCGGCGTCGCGCTGAAAAGCGCTGCTCAGGTCGCGAAACACTCGAGCGGGCTGGTTGCCTGTAGTGGGGTCGTTCACAGGAACTCCGACGCGCGTCTGCGCGCGCGCACGAGACCGGCATGGCCGGCCCCGGCTGAGGATGGGTCGCGTTGCGGCCTCGGGTAAGGGTGTGGAAAGCGTCATGGTCATGAGTTCGGTACATCCTCCCTGGAAACTGAACTGCGCTTTTGGACGCATTACCTTAAAAACTAAGGTATCCCCAGTATAGGCTCTATGCCGTCGCTTGTCAAGTGCAAAAAAGCGCGTCAGGGACGTGCTAAACGCAAGCTTTTCGGATGGCTTTTCGAGACTCCGCTCCGCAACCGGGTAAGGTCTGCACGAGCCGCGGAGCGACGCGGAAGCGCCTCGACTTCTTTGCCCCTCGAGCCCTCTCTCACCATCTTCGTTACACTGACACCATGAACGGTTTCGAAGTCTTAGCCATCCTCCTCACCCTTACGGCGGTGTTCGGTTACATCAACGAGCGCTACATCAAGCTGCCCACGCCCATCGGCGTCACGCTCATCGCCATCGTGCTGTCGCTGCTCTTTTTGGGCTTCGCCAGCCCAGACGTGACGCGTTGGGCCGAGCGGTTTTTGACCGGCCTGGACTTCAACGCGCTTGTGCTCGAGGGAATGCTAAGTTTTTTGCTGTTCGCCGGGTCGCTGACGGTCAACCTGGAGGACTTGGCGAAACAGAAGTGGCCGGTGCTGATTTTGGCGACGTTGGGCGTGCTTACCTCGACCTTCATCGTCGGCGGGCTCGCTTTCGGCTTGACGCGTTTGCTGGGCCTCGAGCTGCCCTTTATCTACGCGCTGCTGTTCGGCGCGCTCATCTCGCCGACCGACCCGATTGCGGTGCTGAGCATCTTACGGCGCGTGGGCGTGCCGAAAGACATCGAAACCCTCATCACGGGCGAGTCGCTGTTCAACGACGGGGTCGGCGTGGTGGTGTTCAGCGTGATTTTGAGCCTGGTCGGGGCCGGGCACGGCGGGGGCGAGGCGGGCTTCGAGGGCGTGGCGCTGCTCTTCGCCACCGAAGCTTTGGGCGGCGTCGCTTACGGCTTCGTCATCGGTTTGATTGCCTATTACCTCCTGAAAAACGTCGACAACTACAGCGTCGAGGTGCTCATCACGCTGGCGCTCGTCACGGGCGGTTACGCGCTGGCGCTGGCGCTGCACACCTCGGGACCGCTGGCGATGGTGGTGGCGGGGCTGTTTATCGGCAACCGCGGGCGGCTGTTCGCCATGAGCGAGCGCACCCGCGAACACTTGGACACCTTTTGGGAAATGACCGACGAGATTTTCAACGCGGTGCTGTTCGTCCTCATCGGACTGGAAATGCTCATCGTCGAGTTCTTGCCCATAGAGTTCTACGCGGCGCTCCTCGTCATCCCGCTCGTGCTGCTGAGCCGTTTGGTGAGCGTGGGCGTGCCCATCAACCTGCTGCGCTTGCGCCGCAACTTTTTGCCCTACACGGTGCGGATGATGGTGTGGGGCGGGTTGCGCGGCGGCATCTCGATAGCCTTAGCGCTGTCGCTGCCGCCGGGTGAGGAACGCCACCTCATCGTGGCGATGACTTACGGCGTGGTGGTCTTCGCCATTTTGGTCCAAGGTTTGACCGTCGGGCAGGTGGCGAAACGGATTCCGAAGCCGCTCGAGCCGTGAAGGTCGAGGGACAACTCAATCGTCTTGAAAAACCCTTTACACGGACGTTATGGGACAATCTATCCTTACTAATCAACAGTTAGGTGGGACTCGTGAATACTGATGCGTTCGCAACAGAACTCATTCGAGAGGCTGGGAATTTATTGCTCGAGCGGCGTGCTCGGGGACATGATATCGAGTTTAAAGGCAGGCATAGTGACCTCGTTACGGACACGGATAGGCTTTCAGAAAAACTGCTCGTAACCGCCCTCCGCAAAGCTTATCCTCGAGACGCCATCTTGAGCGAAGAGTCGGGTCTGCACAGCGGCTCTTCAGACTACACATGGGTTGTAGACCCCCTCGACGGCACCGCCAACTTTGCCTCGGGCGTTCCGGACTTCGGCGTGATTCTCGGGCGGATGCGCGGTGCGGAACCCGTTTTCGGGGCGATGTATGTGCCAGCCGACGACGCTTTGTACCTGGCGGAAAGGGGTAGTGGCGCAACCCGCAACGGCAAACGAATCTCGGTGGGCCGTGCCGAAACGTTGCAGGAGGTGCTTGTAGACCACTCTTTCCACTTTTCTGAGAACCTCGGGCGCGTGGCGAGAGAAATGCAGGTTTTTCGCTCAATCTGGCCCCACGTCCGCGGGATTCGGTCGTCGGGCTGCCTCCGCTACCTCGCGCAACTCGCCGAGGGACAACTCGGTGCTTTTATCGCTCACGAACTCGGCCTCTGGGATATCGTCGGTTCGTCGGTGATACTCGAGGAAGCCGGGGCGCATATTACAGATTTGGACGGACATCCTCTTGACTTGACCGTAGATGAGCGAAGCGCACAACGTAGGTTGCAGGCTGTCGGTGCGAACGCTGAGCTTCACAAGCAACTGATAACGCATATTCGAAAGGCGCGTGCTGCCGCCTAACTAAGCACTGCGCTCTCACCGATTCTGCTTTTGGATTTTGCCCTGCTAAAATACAGTGGTGAAGCCCAGCGTCTATATTGAGACCACTATCATTGGTTATCTGACCTTGAGACCAAGCCGTGATTTGATTATGGCAGCACAGCAACAAATTACGTCAGACTGGTAGACGACGGTGCGCTCGAAAGTGGACTGCTATATCTCATATATCTCACCCTTCGTTATTCAAGAAATCTCGCGGGGCGATAAAGACATGGTAAAGAGCAGACTCGAGGCCAAAACGCATCTCTCCAAGCTGCTCGAGCGGGTCGCGCCGGGGAAATCATCATCGCTCGAGCGGGCGAGCCTATCGCCCGCCTCAGCCCACTGACGCAAAAGCGCGCCCGGACACCTGGGGGTGCGAAAGGGTTCCAAGTACCCGACAGCTTCTTCGAGCCGCTGCCCGACGAGATTAAAGGCTTCGAGTAGCGCGCTCACTCCTCGACACGCACACCTTTTTGCGGTGGACGGCGAACGACTCCCGACTTTCCGAAAACGCTATGGCTACCTTAGCGAGCGCTGGGAACGAGGTGTTTATAAGCGCCGTCGGTTGGAATTTGTCCTCGTAACCGCCTGACACAAACCTGACACCCTCTCCAGGAGCGACCTTTATAATCTAGCCGGTACGGCGTATGTATAATCTACCGGTAGGGCGAACGGGGCGTTCGGCCTCAAGTCTCGAGGATGGAAAAGGGAGCGCGATGAAACATCTTGGTCTGAAGCTGGTCAGCCTCATTCTTTTTTTGGTTTTGACCGCCTGCGGTGGCGGCGGGTCGGGTGGGGGCGGGTCTATTGGCGGCATCTCGGGCACGGTCACCGCGCCCGCGGGTGTAACCGTCGCCGACACCGCAGTTTTCGCCTGCTATTTGGGAAGTTGTACCAGTCCGCAAACCAAAGAGCTGACGCTCACCGCGAACGCCCAGAGCGCCCGGTACGAGTTCACCGGCTTGGAAGTGGGTCAAAGTTACAGCGTCGTCGCCTGGAAAGACGTCAACGGTGACGGCAGAATCGACCCGGGCGACTACGTCGGCGAAACGGAAGACCTGGTCGTCGTGCCCGCGCAAAACGTCAACGTGACGATGGAGGGCGGCAGCAGCTCCATCTCGGGGGTGCTCATCTATCCGGGTTCGGTCAACCCTTTTCCCACGGCGACCGGGTCCGGCCTGGAGCGGCTCGAGCTGCCTGACGGGTTTGTGCTCGCCCCGCACAAGGGCAACGACCTGAACGCCAACCTCCCCGTGGAGGTCGTCCCGGGCGAAGTGCTGGTGACGTTCAAGGGCGGGGCCAGCGCTCAGCAGCTCACCACCTTGCGCGTCGGCGACACCGTCAGACGTACCCCCGGACGCACGACCGAACTCAGGGCGGTGCGGGTGCTCGAGCTGGGGACTGCCAATTTGCAGCTTTACCGCGCGAACGGCCTGACCCAAGCGGAAACGCTCGACTTGGTGAACGCGTTGCGCGCCCGCCCGGACGTAGCCTCCGCCTATCCCAACTGGGTGTTGCACAGCTTCAAAACGCCCAACGACGAGGGCTATCCGTTTCAGTGGCACTACGAGGCGATGAACTTGCCTGCGGCCTGGGACGTCGAAGACGGCGCGGGCGGGGGCGTCACCGTGGCGGTGGTCGACACCGGTGCGGTCGGCCACCCGGACCTGGTTGAAAACCTCGTCGCCGGCTACGACTTTATCAGCGACCCGGCTACAGCCGGCGACGGTGACGGGCGCGACGCCGACGCCACCGACATAAGTGCCGACGGGGTCTACCACGGTTCGCACGTGGCGGGCACGATTGCCGCCCAGACCAACAACGGCAACGGCGTGGCCGGCGTCTCTTGGGGTGCCAAGCTGGTGCCGGTGCGGGTGTTGGGCGACGGCGGCGGCACCTTCGCCGACATCCTCGACGGGGTGGCCTGGGCGGCCGGACAGAACGTGGCCGGCGTGCCCGCCAATCCGAACCCCGCTTCGGTCATCAACATGAGCTTGGGCGGCAACATAGGCGAAGCCTGCCCGGCCGAAGTCAACCAGTTCTTCGGCTCCTTGGCGGCTGCGGGCGTCGTCACGGTCGCGGCCGCGGGCAACGACGGCATAGACGCGGTCAACACCTTCCCGGCCAACTGCCAGGGCCTCATCACGGTGGGGGCGACCGGGCCGCAGAACACCCGCGCGCCCTACTCGAACTACGGCAGCGCTATAGACGTCATGGCGACGGGCGGCGACGTCAACCAGAGCTTCAGCGTGGGCGGCGACGAGTTCCCCGCGGGCGTGCTGAGCACCGTCGCGGTACAAACCGCGGACGGTTTGGCCGCCTCCTACGACTTTTACCAAGGCACCTCGATGGCGAGCCCGCACGTTGCGGGCATCGTGGCGCTGATGCTCGCCCAGAATCCCGGCCTGAGCTTCGACCAGGTACGGGCGCGCCTGCAGGCCGCCGCCACACCGCTCTCGCCGGGCGAGTGCGAGCGTCCCTCGGGGGCCGACTGCGGCGCGGGTTTGGTCAACGCGGCGACGGCGCTGACCGGCGGGGGCGGCGCACCCCCCCCGCCGCCACCCCCGCCGACCGAAAACCTCGTCACCTACGTCGCGGCCTTTTACTGCCGGCTGGGCTGCAACGACTTCGACTTGAACCGCTCGGTGCTGGTCGAGGTGGAAATCACCTCGGACACGGTTCCCTATACGATTCCCGACCTGGAGCCGGGCACTTACTACATGGCGGCCTGGCAAGACCTCAACGGCAACGGCGACGTGGACGACCGCGAACCGTTCGGGGTGTACGTCGGCCCCAACAACAACCCGGAGGTCACGCTGGCAGCCGGGGCGACGGTAACCAACATCGTCATCGTGATGCAGCCCTATTCGGCCTCGAGCCAGGGCGGAACGAGCGCGTTGACCGTGCCGGACCTCCCCTCAAGCCTCGCCGAGCTGGCCTTGCCCGCTTCGGCTCAGCCCGCCGAACGGCCGTCTCTGCCTTACTGAACGTCTCGAGAAATGCGGGCGGGTGCGCGAATCAACCGCGCACCCGCCCGTTTGCCAATCAAATGTTCAGTCACAGGGCACCCTCCAAACCCAGTAGACTTGAAACCCTGTAAACTTGATTCATGCCCGTGGAGCGCGAACTCAAGTTTTCCCTGCTCGAGGACTTTCCGAGCTTTGAGGAGCTGGCCCCGGTGTTCGCCGCGGCGGGCTACAGCCTGAGTCCCCCCGAAACCGTGGAGCAGCACGACCGCTATTACGACGACGCCGAACGCACCCTGAACGGTTACGGTTTAGCCCTGCGCAAGCGCAAAGTGGACGGGCGCACCTTAGCGACCCTGAAACGGCCCGGTAGCGTCTCGGGTGCGCTGCACGAGCGGGACGAGATAGAGGTGCCCTTTAGCGGCGACGACTGGCCGAGCGTCGTGTTCAGGCCGCTGTCCACCCTGGTCGACCCGGCCGCTTTGCGCAGCCAAATAGACCTCAGCACCGTGCGGACGAACTTCCAAGTGGCGCGTGGGGGCCGTAACCTGGCCACGCTCTCGTTCGACACGGTGAGCGCGGAGTACCCCGGCGGCGCGCAGAGCGTCCACTTCAGCGAAGCCGAGTTGGAAGCCGCCGAGGGAACGAGCGCGGGCGAGCTTCAGGCTGTCGCCGACCTCGTCGACACCGTTGTACGCCTCACCCCGAACGCGGTCGACAAGCTGACCCGGGCCGAGGCCTTGCTGGGTCTCGGTGCCGGCTTTCAGGACGACGGTCGAGATGGTTGAGACCCTCTACCTCGTCCGCCACGCCAGCGCCGGGGACCGCGGGCCACGCTATCCCGACGACAGCCTGCGCCCGCTCGACGCCAAGGGACGCGAGCAGGCGAAGACCTTAGCTCGAGTTCTCAAAACCCTGGACGTTACCTTCGACCGGCTGTTCTCGAGCCCCTACACCCGCGCCGCCCAGACCGCCGAACGCCTGGCGCTCAGACTTGCCAAGGGCCGCCGCGTGCAGTACCTAGACGCGCTCGCGGGCGACGACTACCCACAGCTTGTGGTCGATATTCGCGAGGGAGTGAAGCCCGCCGACGAAACCGTGGCCCTTGTCGGACACGAGCCCTATTTGAGCGAGTTGGCGTCCTATTTGCTGACCGGTACGGCCAAAAGCGTGCCGCTACAGGTCAAAAAAGCCGCCTGGGCGACCCTGTCGGGCGGCTTGGCCCCGGGCGAGATGACCCTGCAACTGCTGCTCCCGGCGACGGTTTACCGGCACATCCGGGGTTGACGCCGGGCCGCGCCGATTTGCCGAAAGCTGTGAGCGCAGGCTAAACTGCATCCCATGAAAGCAGCCACCCCCATCCAACTCCGCGAGGTCACCCTGCCGGGCGTCGGCAAAAAGTACGTGCTGCCGCTGCGCGACGGCGGCAACCTGGCGATTATCGTCAAACCGGACGGCGAGCGGCAGGTGTATCACTTTTTGGGTGAAGACGACCGCCCGAGCGACGTGGTGAAACTGGACGAAGACGAAGCCCAACAGCTTGCCAACCTGCTGGGCCAAGCCTTCGTCGCCGCGCCCGACTTGGGCAAGCTGGAATTGGCGCTGGGCGCGCTCGAGATCGAGTGGGTCGAACTCGGGGACGACGCGCCTATTATCGGCCAAACCTTGACCCAGGTGCCGCTCCGAACCCGCACGGGCGCGTCGGTGGTCGCCATTATGCGCGGCGAGGAAGCCCTACCCAACCCCGACCCGCAGACGGTGTTCCGGGCGGGCGACACGGTTTTGCTCATCGGCTCGCACGACCAGTGTCAGGCGGCGCAGGCGCTCCTCCTCGGCGGGAGTTGAGTGTTCGCCCTGTCGCCCCTGTGGGAGTTCGGACTCATCGCTTTCGGGCTGTACGCGGCGGGCTGGCTCAGCGCGAGGGTCGGGCTCAGCAGCATCGTCGGCTACATTTTGCTGGGGCTGCTGTTCGGGCCGTACGGCGTGGTCACGCTGTTCGAGGTCACCCGCGTCACCGACCTGTTGGGCGAACTCGGCATCATCTTGCTGCTGTTCTACATGGGCCTGGAGTTTTCGATCGGGCGCTTTGTGGAGGGGCGGCGGGCTATCACCTTAGCGGGCACCATCGACCTGGCAAACTTCGCGGTCGGTTTTTTGATAGGTTTGCTCTTCGGCTTCGGCGTGTTGGCGGCGCTGTTTTTGGGGGGCATCGTCTACATCTCGAGTTCGGGCGTCATCGCCAAGCTGTTGGCCGAGCGCGACCTCATCGCTTACCCCGAGGCCGAGCGCACCCTGGGCGTGCTCGTCTACGAGGACTTGGCGATGGTGGTGATTCTGGGCGGGCTGGGCATCGTCACGGCCGGGGGCGGCGCGGCCAGTTTCGTGGGGGTGGCCTTGTTTCTGGTGGTTTACGGCCTGCTGTTGCGTTTTTCGAAACCTTTGCTGGGGCGGCTGCTGAACCGCGAGGGCGAGGCGCTCGTGCTGCTCACCTTGGCGCTGGTCGTGTTGTTTTCAACCGGGGCGAAGGCGCTCGGCTTTCCCGAGGCGGTGGCCGCCTTTTTGTTGGGGATGCTTCTAGCCGAGTCGCCTTTCAAAGACCGGCTCGAGGCCACCCTCCACCCCTGGTACGACGTGGCCGCCGCCGCATTTTTTCTGGACTTCGGCTTGCACGTCGATATTTTGAGCGCGCTGACCCAACTGCCCGCCGCCCTGCTGCTCGTCATCGCCACCGTGGTGACCAACATGCTGACCGGCTACGCTTCGGGCCGGCTGAGCGGTTTGAGCACTCGCGCCAGCGTCGGCCACGGACTGATGCTGTTGCCGCGGGGCGAGTTCTCGCTCGTGATTGCCGGGCTCGCCGCCGGGGTGAGCGCGCTGCCGGAAAGCACGCGCGAGGCCATCATCGGCATGACCTCGCTCTACGTGTTGACGATGGTGATTCTCGGCAGCGTGGTGTTTCGCTACTACGACAGGGTCAACGAGCGCCTGGCCGACCTGCTCAAAACGCCCGCGCAACGTGCCAAAGACCAGCAGCGGCGGCAAGACTTGGAGTCCGTCACGCTCGACTAGCTGCCCACTCGTCACACGAATGTGCGCAAAGCGGGTATTTGCGCGTGTCTCACAGTGCGGCTTTGTGGGCCGTGCAACACTTGCCGCAGGAGGCAAAGATGAGCGACACCAGCATCAAAAAAGTCAACGCCGACCACTCGCCCAAAGGCGAGATGGGCCAAACCTACCTCGTTTCGGGCAAGCACCTCGCCATGCGGTTATGGAAAGAAGAGGCGAGCGAGCCCAAGCCCGAGATGAGCCGCGCATATGAAACCGTCGGCTACGTCATCAGCGGCCGCGCCGAGCTGCACTTGGAGGGCCAGATGGTCAAGCTCGAGAGCGGCGACTCCTGGCTCGTGCCCAAAGACGCCAAGCACACTTACAAGATTCTCGAGACCTTCACCGCTATTGAAGCGACCTCGCCGCCCGCGCGTATCAACGACCGCGACGACGCCTGAACGCTGAGTCAAACGTTTTCTCAGGAGGAGCAGGATGGAGACTTCCCCTCGCCTACTCCTCTTGAGTTGTTTTTGCCAAAATAAAATAGAACCTTTGGGCCAAATGACGTTTACATGATGCTATCATTGCTGAAGACGCACTGAATTACTCTTTGTGGAGCTAAAAAGTTATGCAAAGCAGCTTGTGGGTTGGAGCATCACTACGTGAACATAGATAATGGTTTGATAACCTTAATTCTTTTCTTTTTCTTTATCGTTGTTCCAACTGTGTACAGCACAGTCACAGCCAAAGACAGAGTTTCATCGAGGAAGCTAAGAAGACATCTAAAACAAGTTGGGCGGAGGTTGGGTGATAACCCCCAAGTACGAGAAATCGAACTCAAAAGAGAAGAACTTTTATTTCGCCTTCAAGAGGCAACAAGACGCATTGATATGAGCAAACCTGTTAATGATGTGAAGTATGATGTTTTTCTCTACCCGGCATACGGTGCGATAGATCTTAGCAATCCTTGGAAATTTGAAGCAATCGAGCATGATGCAACCATTTTTATGAGAAGGTCTGGCATAGAGGAAAACGAAGTTCAGAAGGTTGCTGAAGCATTTACGAAAATTGAAGAAAAAATATTTGAACTACGAAAAGCGATAGAGAAAGCTGATTCGACAATAGAAGGTAGATTGATAGTTGCAGCTCACAAGAGATATTTTCGCAAGGATTGAGCAGTTTTTACCAAAGTGCTTATGCCTCTTCGAAGGCGGCAGCGTAAGCCAAGGCTGCCAGGATGTCGCTACGCTCGAGCTTGGGATAGGCCGCGAGCAAGTCGTCATAGGTCGCGCCTTCGGCGAGCTTGCGTAGCAAAAGTTCGACGGTAATGCGGGTGCCTCTAATAACCGGCTTGCCCAGCATGACGCCGGGGTCGGACGTGACCCGTTCGCTGATTTCGCTTCTGCTCATCATGCTTTAGTCTACACCTACGTCATTTCCTCGAGCCCAGCAAACTCAAAGCAGCTTTGATGCTCCGTTTCTCGGCCTCCGTGATGGTTTCGTCCTGAAACCGGTAGTCGTACTTGCGGATGAGTTCGGCCATGTGCTGCAACAGGTCGTCGCGTTGGGCGACGAGCGCAGACCGCAGCCCGGCGGGCAAGCGGCGGCAGAGAAGTTCTAAGTGGTCCAAACACAAGTTGCCGTCCAGAAGAATTTTTTGAACCTCCGGTGACTTGCCGTTTTTACCGACGCTCTTGACGTAGCTCTGCCGCGTTTTTACGCCGACCTCGCAGGCTTCGCAGCGCAGCGGCACGGGGCGCTTGCCATTGGCGGCGCGCTTCAGCCTGTCGGTTATGAAGGCGTTAAGCAAAATCGCCGCCGACAGCGGGCTCGCCAGTGCCGCGAACTCGGCGCTGTGCGCGGCGCAGTAGCCGCCCCGCAGGGCCAGTTTTTGCCGCAGGGGGACGTTGTTGACGCCGTCATTGGCGACGCCCGTCAGGTAGCGCGCCACCTGACGGCGTTCCAAAAAGCACAGGATGCAGTCTTGGGTTTTCTCTGAAGCGCCCTCGAGGTCGTGGAGCAGGTAGCTCGGGGTCATATCACAGGGTGACGGTGTGGTCGCCCTCGGGCGGTACGGCCAGAAACGCGTCCAGAACGGGGGTGACGCCGAATTTTAAGAAAAAGCTGAAAGGGCTGACGACGCGCTCTTGGGGTTGGCCGAGCGGGAGCAGGTGTTTTTCCAAGCGGTCGAACTGCTGCGTATAGATGCTGTCTTCTCGCGCCAGGGCTCGCGCGGTTTTGGTCTGCAACACGTCCAGCGTGGTGCGCATCCTCTCTTCGCTGCGGAACAGCGTGCCTGAGAGGGTTGGGTCGACGGCGCGGAGGTGCTCGAGCAAACTTTCAAGGGAGGTTTCGAGCGTCGCCAGGGTGTTTTCAAAAGTCTCGGCGTGGCCGTGAAGCTCGAGCAGCGTTCTGTCTTTGAGGGCGGCGAAGTTTTGGGTCAGCTCGAGCGCGTCCAGACCGAACTTTTCAAGGATGCGCGCGACCGGGGGCTCTAAAACCGTGACAGTGGCCCGCGGCCAGACGAGCGGCATGGCGACGCCGTGCAGGTCGTAGACGCCCCCCAGCTGGGCAAAATAACGCAACTCGCCCGGCCCGACGACCGTGACGGCGGTCGGCAGCGCAAAGTCTTGGGTCACGGGGCGCAGGCCCGCCGCGGGCGTGAGGCGGCCCGGCGTTTGTTCCAAGACGTCTGAGACGGCCTCTCGCGAGTAGGTGGCCGCGTCGGTCGCGAAACGTTCACCGTCGAAACGAAGGAGCTGCCGCTGAGCGGTTTCGCTTTCTAAAAACAGGTTGGTCGCGCCCGCCCCGCGCCCGAGTTGCGGGCTGAAGCCTTGGGCTGCGACGCGTTCCCCGGCCTCGTTGACGACCGTTGCGGAGGCGGTCGGCTGCTCGAGTTCGGCCTTTAGGAGCGGTTTGAACAGTCGGGCGACGTCGGGCTCGAGCGGGTCGAGGACAATCAACCCGTGCTCGCCCAACAGCCGGTACAGCAGCGCGGCGAAGAACTCGGCGAACGTTTCCGCCACCGCTGCCGCCCCGCGCAGCAACGCACGTACCTCGGCCAGGTGAGGTGGTTTCCAGGCGAGGGGTCCCAAGTCGGCGAGGAGCTGTTCGACCCAGGCATCTTTGAGCCGGATACGGCCCGCGGCCACCCCTGCGGGCAAGGGCAGCGAGAGCTTGTGCAGTTCTTCGTTCAAGTCGAGGAGATGAGCGTGGTCGACCTCGGCGGTGTCGTGGTCTTGGCTGGCGACCCAGAAAACGGGCACGACGGGTTTGGCCTCGGTCGAGAGGTCTTTTGCCAAGCGCAGCGCTGTCACGGCTTTGGAGAGGGTGTAACTGGGGCCGAGCAGCAGCCCGGCTTGCTGGCCGGTCACGACCGCGCGGCTGTCCGGGTGGCGCAAACGCTCTATCTGGGCGTGCACCTGTGCGGGCGCGCCGAGCCGCGTGGCGTAGGCCTCCAGCGCCGCCGCCAGCGGGTCGCGGTCGACGGGTCTGGGCAGGTCGAGGGCGGCCCTCACGTCACCCGGCGCGACGGCGTAAAACTCGTTCAGCGCTCCGTCGGCGTAACTCGCGGCAAAGTCGTTTGGTTTTTGGGGGGAACCCGGCACGGGTCAGGTTACCGTGCGCGCAGCGCCCGTACCGTTTTCCAGAACCCTATACCCGCCGTCCGCGCAAGCAGTACGAACACACCGCCCGACAACGCACCGTGTTAGACTTCCGGGCGTGGCTCGAGCCACGCCCCGCGCGCCTGACGGAACCCCTATGCACATTCGTGTCGACCTGCTTCCTTCCCCTCCTTACGACGACGTCGTCGTCCTTATCGACGCGTTGCGCACCTGTACGGTCGCGCCGCTGCTGTTCGAAAACGGTCTGACACGGCTGCACTTAGCGACCAAGACCAAACTCGCCCGATCAAGAGCCGCGGAAGCGGGGTGGCTGCTGCTCGGCGAGCGCAAAGGCCTGCCGCCTGAGGGCTTTAACTACGGCAACTCGCCCGCCGAACTGCGCCGCGTCGACATGACGGGGATCGAAGCGGTGTTGGTTTCTGAGAACGCCCCCGCCACCCTGCCGCTGCTGGGGGGAGCCGAACAGCTGCTGCTGGGGTCGCTCTACAACGCAGACGCCGTCGTCGGGCGAGCGGTCGAGCTGGCGAAAGAGCGCGTTTACCTCGTGTGCAGCGGTCTGTGGGGTCGCGAGGACTTGGACGACACGCTCGCCGCCGGTTTTTTGGCCGCGCGGCTGCAGCACCGCGACCCGAGCTTGGAACTCGGCGGCGCGGCGCGTCTGGCGGTGAACCTGGTTCGCGCTTTCCCGGACCCGCTCGAGGCCTTCTGGCGCTCGTCGTCGGGCCAGTACCTGCGCACCTTGAACTTGCTCGACGACCTGGCGGTGGCGAGCCTCGTCTCGCAAACCGAGCACGTCCCCGAACTGACCCACACCCAAACCCATGAGCACGGAACCCTCTACACTTTCACGTCCGAACACTGAGCTGCTTTGCTCGAGCGTCCTCGGTTACGAGGTCGCCGCGTGCACGCTCGACGAGGCCGCCCGGTGGTGTTTGGCGGCGGCGCGGGACCCCGAGCCGCGACTGCTCGTGACCCTGAACCCCGAAATCATCGTTCAGGCCGAGACGAACCCGGCGCTGCGCGAGGCGCTTCGCTCCGCCGCGCTGACCGTCGCCGACGGCGTCGGGGTGGTCTGGGCGGCCAAACGCTTCGGCACGGCGCTGCCGGGGCGCGTGCCGGGCGTCGAGTTGGTGAGCCGGGTGCTGGAACTGGGCGGGGACGAGCTGAGCGTGTTCTTTTTAGGGTCCAAGCCGGGTGTCGCCGAGCGCGCGGCGGCCGCCGCGCGCTCGCACTACGGCGTCCGTGTGGCCGGGGTGCAGCACGGCTACTTCGAACGCCCCGTTGAAACGCCCGAAGTTCTGCGACAGGTTCGTGACAGCGGCGCGGCGCTGCTGCTCGCCGGACTGGGCGAAGGCCAAGAGCTTTTTTTACACGAACACCGGCACGCGCTCGGCGTCCCCCTCATGATAGGCGTCGGCGGCACGCTCGACGTGCTCGCGGGCGAAGTGCGCCGTACGCCCGCCTGGACGCGGCGCGCGGGCGTGGAGTGGGCCTACCGCGTCGGTTTGGACCGCAAACGCTGGCACCGCCTCCCGCGCTTGCTGCGGTTCGTACGGCTGGTTCAGGCTGAGGCGCGACGCGGTTGACTCGAGCTTCTTGCTTCTTCCAGGTTCGTTCTGAGAGGGGCATCTAGCTCGGCCACGGCAGTTCTTCGCCGGTCTCGAGAAGGGTTTTCAACCCACTCAGGATGATGTCCCAACCCGTCGACACGAACTCGTAGGTCGTATTTGCGAACGGGAAACCCGAATGGCTGAGGTGAAGAAGGCTCATCGCGCCCATCGGCGTCAGCTCGTAAGCGACCGTCGTCACGGGGTCTAGGTGGTCGTCAGCGCCGGGGTGCGCCGCTTCGGTAAAGCGGAGCGTGTGCACAAGTTTTTCATTCTCGGCGAACTCGGTGATTTCGGCTTCGATGTGCCGCTCACCCTCTTTGACAAAAGCCAACTCACCGCCGACGCTCGAGTCGAAACTTTGAAGGGGCACCAAGTGGTACAGCGAAACCGTCGCCGGGTCGGTGAGCGCGTGCCACACTTTTTCCACGGTTGCGCCGACGTAAACACGGCGCTCGATGGTCAAGAAATCTGCCTCGGTCATGGGTAGCTCCTGGTCGATTTGTGCTGAAGATGCTTTCTCCCCGGCTCCTCCACGCTTACTCCTCACCCTACCGCGCCACCCCGATAATTCGTTCGCTGTTCGGCTCCCGGAACCAGGCCGCGGCGACGTCGCCGCGCAACACCCGGACCAGCAGCCAGGGCGTGGTGAGCGCTTGCGTGGTGATGGTGCCGGGCGCGGGCTGCGTCTCGAGCAGGTCGACGTACAGGTCGTTGCCGTCCAGGATAACGTCTTGAACCTCCAAACCGTAACCGCCGGTCGGTTTGGTCTCTAAAAACACGGCCAGGACCGTTTCCTGAGGGAAGTTGACGTCGGGCAGGGGCGGCAGGGTGAGGCGGGTGCCGTAGGCGCGGTTCCAGGCCGAAACGAGGTCGGTCTGGCTGGTGATGAGTTGGAAACTCGGCGTTTCAGCGGGGCGGGCTTGGCCCCCGGAATCGAGCACGTCCCAAATAAGTTCGCGCACGGGCGGAGTATAGGCGCTCGCGTCGGTCGGGACGGTTTGCTGCACATACAGGGCGGTGCGGCGGTAGTTGGGCAGGCCCGCGGTTTGCCGCGGCGGCACGCGCGACTCGGGCAGCAAGGTCACGGCGACGGGCGCACGCTCACGAAGGGCGCGCTCCAAGGTGTCGGCTTCTTCCTGGGTCAGTTCGCCCAGACCTTCCAAGCCGCCGAAGCGTTCTTTGGGCACCACGCGCGTGCCCTGGCTGGGGCGCGGTTCGCTGGCGAGCGTAAACCACTTCGAGCCGTCGAAGTAGACGACCTCTTTGGCTTCGTTGCCGCCGCCGACCTGCAGTTCGACGTCGCTCGTCAGGGGGATGCGCTGCACCCGCGTGGGCGGCGCGGCAAGCTTGGCGAGGGCGGTTTTCAGGTAGGGTTGGCCGTCGACCAACAGGGCCGACGGCACCGCCAGGGGGGCGGTCGAGCTGCCGTCGGTCAAGTTCAGCGTCTGCGCGCCGACCCGCAGGGTGGTCGGCGCGCCGTAAAGGTAGCCGTACGCGCCCTGCAAGTCGGTCGCGTTGCTGTACACGGCGATGTCGTGGAGTTCGGGGGTGGTGTCGGCCTCGGGCAGACAGCCGCTCAGCACCAGGATGAGCGGAACGAGGGCCAGCGCCGCGGGCCGACCTTTTCTCGGTGCACACACAAGCAAACACATAGACAAACGCATGAAAGCCTCCTCAGATAGTGGATTTATGCTAACACCGCGAGCCCCCACCGCGGTGAGGGCCGGGTTAAGACTCGAGCCGCCTTTTCTGACAGAGGCTAACAGCCCTCGACTTCCGAATCTCTCTCTTTTTTGCAAAACACAAAACACTCGCCGTGCAAACTCCGGCAGCACATGGTTTCAACCCATATTGCTAAACTCTCTCTGTGAGCGGCAAGCGCGTGCTGATTATCTCGGCGTCCATCGGCGGGGGACACGTGGCGGCGGCGCGGGCGCTGCAAGCGGCCTTCGGTGAACAAGGCGCCGAAGTCACCCACGTCGACCTGCTCGACTACACCACCTTGCCTTTTCGCCGTCTGTACCGGCAAGCCTACTTCGACCTGGTGCGCACCGCGCCCGAGTTCGTCGACTGGCTGGGCAAACGCTTGGACCGGACGCCGAGCGAACAAAAAACGCAGCAGGAAAAGCTGCGCGCTCGCTTGGCGCGGCTCATCTCGCTGCAACTGCCGCGCCTGATAAGCCGTTACCGGCCCGACGTTATCGTCCACACGCACTTTTCCGCGCCGGAAGTGCTGAGTTCGCGGCTCTCGCCCGACCTGCTGCGCCGCAGCGGCCGCGAACCCATCCCGCAGGCCGTCGTCATCACCGACTTTTTCGCGCACAGTTTTTGGCTGCAGCCGCAAGTGTCGCGTTACTTCGTCGCTTCAGAAGAGGTGGCGGTTCACCTGCGCGCCTGCGGCGTGCCGCCCGGGCACGTCACCGTGAGCGGCATCCCCGTCGACCTGCGCTTCGCCAAGCTCGAGGCCAAACAGACCGCCCGGCAAGCGCTTGGCTACCCGCCGGAGCGCGACGTGTTGCTGCTGATGGCGGGCGGCCTCGACGAGCGCGCGCTGCGCACGCTGCTCAAAGACCTCACAACGCTCCGCTGGCCGCTGACGGCGGTGGTGGTGTGCGGGCGCAGCCCGGAACTTCTGGAGGTCGCTACCCGAGCGGTCGGCGAGGCCGACGGGCTGGTCAGCTTCGACCTGGTCGGCTTTACGAGCGAGGTGCCGCGCTACATGAGCGCCGCCGACCTGCTGGTCGGCAAACCGGGCGGGCTGACCTCGAGCGAGGCCCTCGCCGCGGGCTTGCCCTTCGCCGTGGTGCAGCCCTACCCGCTGCAAGAAGAGGCCAACACGAGTTACCTGCTCGAGCACGGGGCCGCCCTGCGCGTCGAGCCCTTGAGCGTGTTCGGCTACAAGGTCAAGCGCTTTTTCGAGACGCCCGCGCTGCGGGACGGCAGGGCGAGCGCGGCGCGCGCCCTGGGCAAACCCGAGGCGGCGCGCGTGGTCGCGAGCGTGGTGTTGGGGCTCGAGGCTTGAACGCGCCCGGCAACTGAGCGAAAGCTTACGGGTTGCCGGAACCCGGACTGCTACACTCCAGACCCATGCAGAGTTTCAGGACACACCGAGCCAGCTTTCGAGTCGGCCTTGCCCTCGCGCTCTGGCTCGGCGTTTTTGGGCATAGTCTCGTCTCAGCGCAGACGATGGTCACGCCGAAACATGACGGCACAGGGCGTTATACAAACCAACACGACGCCGGGCAACACGACGTAGCGTACGACGTGGTCGTGGTCGGCAGCGAGCCCGAGGGCGTCATGGCGGCGGTGGCCGCGGCCGAGAGCGGGGCCAGCACGCTCCTCATCACCGAGGACGAGACCGTGGGCGGCTTGTTCGTGCTCGGCGCGATGAACTCGCTCGACCTGCGCACCCAACCTTTTCTCTATCAGCAGGGTTTGTTCGAGCGCTGGTGGCGCGCGGTCGGGCGGCGGCACTCGTTCGACGTGGCGCGCGCCGAAGCGGTGTTCGTGAAGATGCTGGCGGACGCGGGCGTGACGGTGCGCACGGGCGCGCCCGCTGTGAGTCCGGTGGTCAGTGACGGGCGGGTCGCCGGCGTGCGGGTGGCCGACGCGGCGGGGGCTGCAGGGGGCGTCGTCCGCGCGCCGCAGGTCGTCGACGCGACCGCCGACATGACCTTTGCGGCGGCGGCGGGCGCGGCGTACAGCCTGGGGTTCAGCTCGCTCGGCCTCGACGCGCGCATGGCCGACACCCTCGTGTTCCGCGTCGACGGGGTCGACTGGAACGCCCTGGAACGCGGCGTCAGGCTGCGCGGCAAACAGTACGCCAGCGTGGACGACTGGGTCGCCTGGGGCCACTTCGGCGGTTACCCGGCCGCTTACCAAGCGCTCGAGCCGGGTTTGCGCTTGCGCGGCCTCAACCTGGGCCGTCAGGAGGACGGCTCGGTGCTGGTCAACGCGCTGCTCGTCTACGGCGTCGACCCGTTCGACCCTGAGAGCGTGGCCGCGGGCCGGGCTCGAGCCGAGCGCGAGGCCCCGCGCGTGGTCGACTACCTCACGCGAGCCCTGCCCGGCTTCGCGGGTGCCCGCTTCGGCGGGGTCGCGCCGCGCCTGTACCTGCGGGAGACGCGCCACCTAGACGCGCTCTGCACTCTAAGCGCGGACGACGTCCTCGACAACCGCGTTTCAGACGAGGACGTCGCCGCGGGCGGTTACCCGCTCGACGTGCAGACCCTGACGCCCTACGACGACGGCTTCGTTTTCGGCACGCCGGACATCTACGGCGTCAGGCTCTGCGTGAGCGTGCCGCGAGCTTTGGAGGGTTTGTGGGTGGTGGGCAAAGCGGCGGGCTACGACCCGATTGCGGCCTCGAGCGCGCGGGTCGTCCCCTTCGGCATGGCGCTCGGCGAGGCGGTCGGCGTGGCGGCGGCGCTCGGCGCGGAAGGTGGGCTGCCGCCGCGCGCCGTCGCCACGCAGCCCGCCACCGTCCAAACCGTCCGCGCGCGCCTGAGCGCGCGCGGGGCTTACCTGCCGCGCACCCACGCGCGCCGCCCGGTCGGCCCGGTCGGCGACCCCTACTACCACGACTACCGACTTTTGCTGAGCCGGGGCTTGGCCGTGGGCGGCTACAGCAACGACCCCGGCCTCGGCACACCGATGACGACCCTGAGCTACGTTTATCTTCTCAGCAACGTGGGTCAGCGCTTTTTGAGCAGCGCTTCGCTCGGCCAAGACCTTCTCGCCCGGTATCCCGAGGCCGTGGCGAACGCCGCCCCCCTCTCCCCCGCTCAGGCCCTCGCCATCACGCGGGACGCGGCTTGTCAGCTCGGGCGGTGCGTAGGGGCGAGCTGGGACGCGCTCGAGGCCGCCGGGTTAGTGCCCGCCGCGTTCGCCCCCGGCCCGGTGCTGACCCGCGGCGAGATGTACGCGCTCGCCGCGGGCGTCGCGCGGCTGCAACCGGGCTTTAAGACGGCCTCGGACTGACGCGTCACCTCGACCCGGCCTCGAGCCTTTGTGACGGCCGGAGTTGTGACGGCCGGAGTTGTGACAGCCAAAAGTGTGGCGGTTAAAGGTGTCGGTGAGAACGCGCCGAGCGCTGGGTCAAGACAAAAATCGCAACAGCCCCACCAACCTTGCGCTTGACTGCAGTCGTGGCCGTGGGCGACGCCTAAAGTTGAGGGTAGGAGGAAACATGGCCGACCTGGCGAACGACTTCAAGAAAGCGCTCCAAACCATCGAGCAAGAGAAAAAAGCCGACGCGGTGCTGGCTTTTTTCGAGGACGCCTCGACGCTCCAGCGGCTCAACCACGAACACTACGAGGGGGTGAGCGGCGCGAAAAAGTTTTGGGACGAGTACCTGAGCACCTTCAAAACGCAGGAGACGACCTTTCACAACACCGTCGCCGCGGACGAGGCGGTCGTTTTGGAGTGGGTTTCGAAGGGCGAATTTCCCAACGGCGAGCCGTTCGAGTACCGCGGGGTGAGCATTTTGGAGCGGGACGGTGACGACAAGGTCGGCGCGTTCCGCACCTACTACGATTCGGCCGTTTTCATCAACGAAAGCGCCCTGTCCGGTTAAAGTTGTCCGGTTAAAGCTGTCCGGTCAGCACCGCAGCGATTAAACTTCTTGCGAAGGTAACAACCAGTAACCGTAAGACCGGTAACCATCGCTCTTCGATGGAACTTGATAAAAGAACGTGACTTGATGAAAGAGTCTATCAGCAAAAAACCCGCTCCTCAAATCGGAGCGGGTTTCTTGCTTAAAAATGGGTAGTTCAGCCCTCGACTTGGACGCGGCCGGCCCCCGCTTGCTTGAGCATGATTTCCAAGTCCCGCGCGTCGTCGTCGGCGTCCAAGATGACGAGCTTCGCGCCGTCTTGCACGCTGCGCCAGAAGAACGCCTTTTCGTCGTCGGATATGTTCGCGTCGCCCAGACCCGACGGGTAATCGCCGGGACTCACGACTGCGCCGCCCCCCCGATTGCCCGCACCCTGATTGCCGACGCCCAGCAAGGGCGCGACGACCGTACCGGTACCCCCCTCTTGGTAGTTGTGCTCGATAACTTCAACCACGTCGTTGCCGTAACCGGCTTTCTCGAGCGCGTCCAAGGCCTTGGTAAGGCTGTTTTCGTCGTCGAACACCGCTATAACCGTCGCCATGTAAACTCCTCCTTCGTTGAGTATCAGCTGGCGTGCTTGAGGTCCCGGATGCGGTCGTGCGCCGCCTTGACCTCTTGGTACTGTTGCGAAAGCATGGCTTTGACGTTACCCGGCAAGTCGTCGTCCATGACGTCTTGGTAGTTGTCGATGGCGACGTCCTCGCCCCGCTCGACCTCGGCGATGATCGCCTCGTCACCCTTGCCGGTGACGGCGTCGCGCACGTTCAGCCAGGCGCGGTGGAGCGCGGCCCCGGCGCTCGTGTGGTCGTGCGGTTCGCCGCCCAAGCGCCGAATCTCGCTGGTGATTTCGCTAGCGAAGCGGCCGCGCTGCTGGGCGAATTCGTTGAACATCGCCTTGTACTGGGCGCTTTCCGCCTCGTCGGCCGCCTCGCGGTAGCCCTTTTCACCGTCGCGCAGGGTACCCAGAATGTGGTTCAGCTTGTTAGTGACCTGGTCGTTGTCGAGCGCCATGCTCGTCTCCTTTTTGAACGATCTCCGGGTTGCCGTCTCTTCGCGTTCGGGCGCGAGCACCTTTCTCGAGCATTTTGGGCTTAGTGAGTTCCACCTCGAATCCTTCGCAAGAAGAACTGCTTTTTTGCCCTCCGGGTTTTAACTCGCACCTCCTCCGGTGCAGTCAGTGTAAGGCGAAGAATAAAAACGCAAGTGTAAAGGTGCTGACAATGTTGTCAGCGGCGTTGTCAGGGGGCTTAGGTTGGGCCCCGCTGAAGGCTTGTGCGGCCGTCTCGTGTTCGAAGTAACGAAGGTGTTTTGAACCGAAGCTTCACCCGCTTCGTGACTCCGGTCTCGTGGTCCAACAGGGATTTGTCAGACTCGGACCCGTTCGAGCCCCCGACGCTCGAAAAGACGACCCTTCTCCTTGTCGGCGCGACGGAAGGAGCGCCGCCGAGCAAGGGAGCCAGACACGCGCTCCAGACCTGCCCAGAACCCGATTCGGCGAGCCGAGCGGCTGGGACGCCGTGCGCTCGACCACACGCCAAGGGAAACCTGGGGCTCGAGACCTACGAAAAAGCGTTCGACCCAAACCTTACAGGCCCGACAGGTCGTAGTTTTTGGCGATGAACGATTCCCACTCGGCGGGCATGTCCTCTTCGGGGTAGATGGCGCTGACCGGGCAGGCGGGCACGCAAGCGCCGCAGTCGATGCACTCTTCGGGGTGGATGTAGAACTGGTCGTCGGCTTCGTAGATGCACTCGACCGGGCAGACGTCGACGCAGGACGCGTCTTTGGTGCCGATGCACGGTTCGGCGATGATGTGTGGCAAGGTGGTACCTCCGTCGCTCGAGGGGTGGTCCCCTGCGGCTGTTGTTTAGTATAAACCTCGGGTGGAGTTGCCCCGGGTTTGGTGGACACCTAAACACTTGAGACAGCGTCCACCGAACGAGATTTCGAGTTCGTCCTCGCCGAACCGTGCTTTTGAAGAGGGTGCCGAGGTCGTTGCCGAACTCGACAGAAGGATAAAAGTTGCCGGTTCAAGCTCGAGGATGTCCACAAAATTTCAAACGGCGACGTTGGGCAGTGGCTTCACCCGCTCGAGCACCTCGTCGCGCACCACCCGGCCGTCTTGCAGCACCACTTGCCGCTCGGCCAGCGCGGCGATGTGGGGGTCGTGGGTGACCATGACGACCGACATGCCCTCTTCGTGCAGCCCGGTGAGGATGTCCAAGACGGCGTTGCCGGCCTCGGTGTTGAGGTTGCCGGTGGGTTCGTCGGCGAGCAGCAGGGTCGGGGTATTCACGAGGGCGCGGGCGATGGCGACGCGCTGCTGCTGTCCGCCCGAGAGCTGGCTCGGCATGTGTTTGACGCGGTCTGAGAGGCCCACCTTGTCGAGCATCGCCTTGGCACGCTCGCGGCGCTCCCGGCCGCTCACCTTGGCGTAAACGAGCGGCTGCTCGACGTTTTCCAGCGCGCTCAGGTCGGACAGGAGATTGTACGCCTGAAAAACAAAGCCGAAGTGACGGTTGCGGATGCGCGACAGTTCCTTGTCGGGCAAGCGGGTGATGTCGTGGCCTTCCAACTCATACGTCCCCGAAGTCGGCGTGTCCAGACACCCCAACAGGTGCAACAGGGTAGACTTGCCCGAGCCCGACTGCCCCACCACGCCGACGAACTCGCCGCGCCGCAGCGTAAAACTGACGCCGTCCAGCGCGGGCACGTCCACCACGCCCATGTTATAAACCTTGTAGATGTCGCTGAGGTTCAGCATCGTTTTATCAACCACAGTTTTATCAGCCACTGTTTTATCAGCTACAGTTTTACCAGCTTGCATCACTTGACCTCCCCTGCCGGAACGAGTTCGACGGTCGGCTTGTCCTTGAACGCTTCGTAGGAACTACTCACGATTTTGTCGCCCACTGCAAGGCCTTCTCTGACCTCGACCCGGTTGCCGTCGACGAGCCCGAACACGACGTTGGTGCGGGTGGCGCTGTCACCGTTCACGTCGCCGTTCACCAGGTAAACGAAGCGCTCGCCGCCCGTGCTGAGGTAGGCGTCGCGGGGTAAAAACAGGGCGTCCTCCTTGCGCGCCGCCTCGACGTCCACGTCTGCACCGGCACCGATGCGGATTTGTTTCGGAGGTTGGTCGAACGCTAAGGTGACCGCGACGACGGGGCCGTTCTGCGCACTTTCGGCGTTGGGCGAGACCTGGACGACGCTGCCCCCATAGTCCTGATTCGCCACGCGCAGCTTGGCGGGCTGCCCGACACTCACGCGGCCCGCTTGCGCCTCGGGCAAACGGGCGACCACGCGCACGTCCTGGCTGCTGGCGACGGTGGCGAGCAGCGTTTGGGCGCTCACCGCTTCGCCCACAGCCGCGGCGAGGTTCATCACGCGGCCCGCGACGGGGGCTTCCAGCTCGAGCCCCGCCTGCTTTTCCTGCAGGGTCGTTAGGGCGGCCTGGGCCTGCTCGAGCTTCAGGCGCGCCTCTTGAACGCTCAGGTCATTCGCCTTGACGCCGTTTTGCCGGGCGAAGGTCGCGCCGTCTAAGTCTTCTTGCGCCGCGCGCACTTTTTGGCCGGCGGCGTCGAGGTCTTTCCGTGAGGCCGCGCCCGCCTCAAAAAGCCGCTGCGTGGTGGCTTGCTCGGTTTGAGCGGTCGCCAACGCAGCCGTGGCCCGTTCCACCGCCAGCACCGTTTCGCGTGCGGCCGCGCCGTCGCTGAGCGCCAGTTTGTCCAGCGCCAACTGCGCACTGCGCACGTCGGCCTCGGCGTCCGCCACGTCCTGGCCCAGACTCTTCGACGCCACGCTGCCGAGCAGCGCACCTTGCGCCACTTCGTCGCCCTCGGCGACCAACCACTCAGCGAGCGTGCCCTCGACGGGCGACAGGACGGAGCGCTCGAGCTTGGGCACCACCGTCCCCGTACCCCGCACCCAATCTTGCAGCGTGCCCGTTTGCACGACGGCGGTCGTGTAGCTGCGCAAGGTGTAGGTGTCGGCGCGGGGGCGCAGCAGCAAAAAAGGCACGGTGAGCAAGGCCGCCAGGGTCAGGGCCACAAACAGCCACAGCGACCAGTTCCCGCGGCGGCGTTCGCCCTTAGGCCGGGCGGACACTTGAACGATAGGTTCGACGCTGCGTTCGTGGCGGTCGGTCATCCTCACACGGCTTTCAGGGCCTGCACGATTTGGGTGCGCGCGGCCCGGAGTGCCGGGAAAACGCCCAGAACGGTGCCCAGCAGGAGCGTCACCCCCACGACCAGCAGCGCCGCCAGGGGTTGCCAGTACAGGTCTACGCTCCAGAAGAGGTCGTCGCCGACTCCTCTAGCCAGCAGCGGAATGACCCCCGCGGCCAGCACCGCCCCGACGAGCCCGCCCAGACCCGCCAGCAGCGCGGCTTCCAGGGTCATGGCGCGCACCACGCTCCCCTTTGTCGCGCCGAGGGCGCGCACTATGCCGATGTCGCGTTCGCGCTCGAGAGCGTCCACCACCATAATCGAAAAAATCCCGATGGACCCGACGATTAAGGCGACGATGCCGAACAGGCTGAACATGACGATGGTGGGGTCGAGCAACGCCGGGTTGGGACCGAAACCACGCTCGCCCTGCTCACGGATGTAAAAGTCTTTGCCCTCTTCGAGACCCCAATCTTGCACCTTCGGCCCGAAGACCTGCCGCGCGGCGCTCAAAGTTTGCTCCCGCGCCGCGTCGCTGCGCCCTGGGGCGGCGAGCACGTTGAGGGTGGCGGCTCCGATTCGCGAGTCGTCGTAAGCCCACAGGGGAAAGTAAACGGCGCTCCGGTCTTCGGCTGTTGCAGGTTCGTCGGCAAAGGTGCCGATGATTCGGTAGGTGACGGGCGCGCCGACCGGCCCGAAGTCCTCGTTGGGCACGAATTTCAAGGTCTGCTCGAGCGGGTCCGCGTTGGGGAAAAGGATGGCCGCCGCCTTGTCGGAAAGAAGCGCGACCGCGTCTTGCGCGGCGGCTTCTTGTTTGCTAAACAGCGAGCCGCGCGTCGGGTGGATGTCGTTCAGTTCAAAGTAGACGTTGTCCACGTAGGCACCTTGTTGAAACTGGTAGAGGCGGCCTTCTTTTTCGGCGGTCGGTTGCCACTCCTCTGTGTAGAGAGCGACTTTTTCAACGTCCGGGGCGAGTTTCGCAAGCTCGGCGGCACCCTGTTCATCCATCAGCGGATACCTGCTGCTCGAGCCGTCCTCGTCCCGAAACCCGGCTATCAGGTCGAAGCGCTCGGCCTCGCCGACGTGCTGCCGCGCGTAAGCGTCTAAGTAAGCCGACAACGCCAAGGTCATCGCCAGCGAGCCGAGCACGACTTGCAACAGCGTGAGGGTCGTCCGCAAGGGTTTTCTGCGCAAGCGCCGCACCATGCTGGTCATTCCAAGTCCCTCTCAAACTTCCCGTAACGCCTCGACCGGGCGCAGCCGCGACGCTTGCCAGGCCGGGTAAAAGCCGAAGATGAGGCTCGTCAAGAGCGCCAGGCCGAAGCCGACCGGCAGCGCCGTCCACGGAAACGAGGCGATAAAACTGCTGATATCTTCCCCATATACCGCCGTTTGGTAGCTGTTGAACGCCACGTAAAGCCCGTAGCCCGCCAGCACGCCCAGCGCGCCGCCGACCGCGCCGAGCAGCAAACTCTCGCCCAAAAACTGCCGCAGGATGGTCGCCCGGCTCGCGCCCAGGCTGCGCAAAATACCGATGGTGTGCCGCCTTCTGAGCACCCGCGCCAGCATCAGGTTCATGATGTTGAGGGCGGCCGCCGCCAGCGCCGTCGAGGCGAAGGCCGCCACGACGACCGCGACGAGCCGAAACTGCCCGTCGGCGCTGAAGTCACCTTGCGAGCTGACCGTCACGCGGTCACCCCACTGCTTCTCGGCGTAGGCCTGCAACTCCGCGCGGGCTTGCGCCAGGTTCGCTTTGTCCTCGACGGCGAAGGTCAGTTCCCGAAGTCCGTCCGCTTCCCAGGGTGTAGGTTTGTAAGGGACGAGCGTGGTGGGGCCGTCCATCCCTCGCTCGGGACCCTCGAGCACGCCCACGACGGTGTAAGCCTTCTCCCCTTCGAAGCTTGACAGTTCGACCCTCTGCCCGACCGGGTCCCCCTCCAGCCCCAGTTTGGACAGCGCGCCCTCGGCGAGCAACAGGACGTTGCGCCCTTCGGCAAAGTCGCTGTCGCTGAACAGGCTGCCCTGGATAGGCTGAACAGCCGCCGCCGCTAAATAGTCGGCCGTGACGGGTCTGAGGTCCAGCTCGAGCGAGTCGTCGCCCGCGACCGTGTAGCTGTTCCAACTTGTGAGGTAGGCGTAGTCCACCGTCGGTGAGGCTTCTTTGGCGAGCGCCAAGTCGTCCAGCGTCAAACCGACCTTTTCCTCACCCGACCGCCCGACCTCGCGGACGGGGATGGTCTCGCCGCCGTCATAAAACGCGCTCCAGTCGTTGCTTTTCGTTTGCAGGGTCATCTGCCGTTGCCAGAGTTCGTTGCCGTCCAGCTGCCGGTTATACTGGCTGAAGGTAGCCGCGACCGCCGTCACCACGGCGACCCCGAGCGCGACCGCCAGCGCGATGAGCAGCGACTGGAGCGGGTACGCCTTGAACTGGCGAAATGCGCCTAACACCGGATGATTCCGGCACCGCAAACGAGCCTGCACCCTAGCCGTTCCCCCACACGCATCAACTCCTCAAAAGCGCCCGAAACTCCAAACGTCGAAGCGTCCATCAAGAAAAGTCCATTCAGACCACGCGCAAAAGCCCCTGTGGGCTCCGCGGAGAAAGCAGTGCAAAGAGAAACCCGTCGGCTATCAGTTTAAGGAGGCGGGGGTGCGTTGTCTAGCCCCTGAGTGTTCACCTTCTCGAGCGTTATCACGGGCTTTCAGACTGAGCCGACAAACGCGCTCCAGGTGCGGCTTTTCGAGTTCTGAGGTTACTATCGAGTCGCCGACTGAGACCTTGCAAAAATGGGGGCGTTGCGACCATAAACCGAGTGACCATAAGCCGGACTCTTCAGCCCTTTTCCTCGCTCCGGTCGTGCGCGGGCGGCGGCTCGGGCGACAGGGCGGAAATCTCGGTACGCATCTCACCCGTCATGTCGAAGCTGGCGGCGGCGAGGGAGGGCTCGAGCTGTTCGACGTTTCTGGCCCCGATTATCGGCGCGGTCACGGCCGGGTGCGCCGCGACCCAGGCGACGGCCAGCGTGACCGGGTGAACGCCCTTGTCTTCGGCGTAAGCCGTGAACTTCTCGGCGACTTCAAAATACAAAGCTTCGCCGTAACGCTTGGTGTACATCTTGTTCTCGACGAGCCGCCCCTGCTCGGGCTTGCCCTTGGTGCTGTACTTGCCCGTCAGCAAGCCGCCGCCCAGGGGGCTGTAGGGGATGACGCCCAAGTTCTCCGAACGCGCCAGCGGCAAGATTTCGACCTCGGCCTGGCGTTTGACGAGGTTGTACATCGGCTGGACGAGTTCGAAGCGGGCAAGCTGCTCACGTGCCGCAATCCCGAGCGCCTTGGCGATTTGCCAGGCAGCCCAATTGCTCACCGCCGGATACAAGACGAGGCCGCGCTCGACCAGAGAGTCCAGCGCCCGCAACGTTTCTTCCATAGGCGTGTCGTGGTCGAACTGGTGGACGAAGTAAAAGTCCAGCCGGTCAGTGCCTAAACGCTTCAAACTCGCCTCGACCGCCTGCACGATGTGACGCCGTGACAGTCCTCGAGCGTTCACGTCCTCGCCCATTTTGCCGAAGACTTTGCTGGTGATAACCAGTTCGTCGCGCTGCCCCTTCATGAGCTTGCCGAGGATTTCTTCCGAACGCCCTCCCGCGTAGACGTTTGCCGAGTCGAAAAAGTTGATGCCCATGTCCAAACAGCGTTCGAACATCCTGGCTGACTCGGTCTCGTCGGCGGTGTCGCCGAAAGACATCGTGCCGAAGCAAAGGTTTGAAACCTTGACGCCGGTGCGTCCTACGGTGCGGTAATCCATGTGTAAGCCTCCTGCAGTCACTTTACCAAGCACGGTTCCTGAGAGAGAAGAATTGGGTTGTAGACCGAACAAAAGGGAAACGTGAGAGGTGGGAAAGCTTTGATGGTAGTCAGGTGTCAGAACTCGATAAACCAAACGGTGCTGAGTTTTGAAGACTGACACTGACGACTCCTTTTGGTACGCTCAGGCCACCAGGAGGCTTTATGAAAGCTGTTCAAATCCAAGAACAAGGTGGCCTCGAAGTTCTCGAGCTTGCCGACCTCGACACCCCGACGCCGGGCGCGGGGCAGGTGCTGGTCAAGCTCGAGGCCTCCGGCATCAACTTTATCGACATCTACCAGCGCACCGGGCTGTACCAGGTGGACTTGCCTTATGTGTTGGGGCTCGAGGGCGCGGGCACGGTTCAAACAGTCGGTAACGGCGTGAGCAGTTTCAAAGAGGGCGACCGCGTCGCCTACACGGGCGTCTCCGGCAGCTACGCCGAGGCGGCGCTCGTCCCCGCCGACCGGCTCGTTACAGTGCCCGAGTCGGTGAGTCTGGAAACCGCCGCCGCCGTGATGCTGCAGGGCATGACCGCGCAGTACTTGAGCCACAGTACCTATCCCATTCAAGAGGGCGACACCTGCTTGGTCCACGCCGTCGCGGGCGGCGTGGGTTTGCTCCTGACTCAACTCGCCAAGCTGCGCGGCGCGACCGTCATCGGCACCGCCTCGACCCTGGAAAAGGCCGAGCGCGCTAGAAAAGTCGGGGCCGACCACGTGATTCTTTACACCGAACAGGATTTCGAAGAAGAGGTGATGGGCCTTACCGACGGCCGCGGCGTGCAGGTCGTTTACGACTCGGTCGGCAAGACGACGTTTGAAAAGAGCTTGAACTGCTTAGCTATGCGCGGCTACCTGGTGCTCTACGGGCAGTCGTCGGGGCCGGTGGGCGCGTTCGACCCGCAGGTGTTGAACAGCAAGGGCTCGCTCTTTTTAACACGGCCGAGCTTGTTTCACTACATCGCCGAGCGCGAAGAGCTGGTCAGACGCGCGGGCGAACTGTTCGTGCTGTTGTCCGAGGGCAACCTGGACGTGCATATCGACTCGACTTTTCCCTTGGCAGAAGTTGCTGAGGCGCACCGCAAGCTCGAGAACCGCGAGACCTCCGGGAAAGTCTTGCTGACGCCCTGAAGTGCGGGTGACGCCGAAGCCGAAGGGTCGGGTTTGCTGAAACCTCACCTTAATGACTTTAACAGATGTAGGCACTGTGCATAAATTCACGGTATAGTCTAGGTCATCTACGTCTTTCCGCTAGGAGGTCAACAGGAGAAAACTGCGTCGTGCCCGCTTAAAAGTTAGAAGACTCTTTCCCCTCGAATGGAGACACGTGTGAAAAAAGTATTCGGTTTGGCTTTGGTTACGCTTCTGCTCGCCGGTGTGGGTTTCGCGCAGCGCGGCAGCGACGGCGAACTCAACATCATCTATTGGCAAGCACCCTCGACGCTCAACCCGTACCTGTCCGGCGGTACCAAAGACATCGAAGCGGCTTCGCCCATCCTGGAGCCGCTGGCGCGCTATGACGAGGCCGGCAACTTAGTGCCCTGGCTCGTCGACGAGATTCCGACCCTCGAGAACGGCGGCATCGCCGAGGACTTGAGAAGCATCACCTGGACGCTCAAACCCGGCATCATGTGGTCGGACGGCACGCCGCTGACCGCCGAGGACGTGGTCTTTACCGGCGAATACTGTCTCAACGACGAGATGGGCTGCAACTCGCTGTCGTACTTCACCGATGTCGAAAGTTTCGAAGCGGTTGACGACCAGACGGTGAAAATCAACTTCTCGGTCGCCAAGCCTTTCCCCTACGGCCCCTTTGCCGGCGCGGAAACGCCCATCATGCAAAAGGCCCAGTTTGAAAACTGCACGGGCGCGGCCGCGCAGAACTGCACCGCGCAAAACTTCGGCCCCATCGGCACCGGCCCTTACAAAGTGGTCGACTTCCGCGCCAACGACGTAGTCGTGTACGAGCCCAACGAGAACTACCGCGAGGCCGACAAGCCCGCGTTCTCGCGCGTGACCCTCAAAGGCGGCGGCGACGCGGCTTCGGCGGCGCGCGCGGTGCTCGAGACCGGCGAAGCCGACTACGCCTGGAACCTGCAGGTCGAACCCGAAATTCGCCAGCAGATGGAAGCTGCCGGCCAGGGTGAGGTTATCAGTGGCTTCGGCACTTCGGTCGAGCGGCTCGTCATGAACTTCACCAACCCCGACCCCGCCCTGGGTGAAAACCGCTCCGAGTACATGGACGGTAACAACCCGCACCCGTTCCTGAGCGACCCGGTGGTGCGCCAGGCACTGTCGATGGCAATCGACCGGCAGACCCTGGTCGATATCGGCTACGGTGACGATGCGGGTCAACCGACCTGCAATACCCTGCCCGCCCCGGAAATCTACGCCTCGACCGCCAACGACGCTTGCCTGCAGCAAGACATGGAAGGCGCGAAGCAGCTTCTCGACGACGCCGGCATCGTCGACACCGACGGCGACGGCATCCGTGAAAAAGACGGCGTCCCCTTGAGGATTCTTTACCAAACCTCGACCAACTCGGTGCGTCAGGGCACCCAAGCGCTCGTCAAGCAGTGGTGGGACGAACTCGGCGTCGAGACCGAGCTGCGCAACATCGACGCGGCCGTGTTCTTCGGCAACGACATCTCGAGCCCGGATACCTACGGCAAGTTCTACGCCGACGTGGAGATGTTCACCAACAACTTCTCCGGCACTGACCCCGAAAACTACATGGCGAACCTCACCTGCAAGGAAATCGCGCAGCGCTCGAACCAGTGGCTCGGCAACAACCAGCCGCGCTGGTGCAACCCCGAATACGACGCGCTCGTCGCGCAACTCGGCGAAACCGCCGGGCTGGAAGCTCGAGCCGAAATCGCCAAGCAACTCAACGACATGATTTCTCAAAACTACGTACTCATCCCGCTCATTTGGCGCGGCGACGTGTCCGCGCGGGCGAACTCCCTCGAAGGCGTCCGCATGAACAGTTGGGACTCCGAACTCTGGAACATCGCCGACTGGACTCGGGCCAACTAGGCGAGCCGTCCGGCTCATGACGACGTGGTTTGCGCACGGTGCGCAAACCACGTTCTCTTAAATTCCTTATTTTTTTATTTTTAAGGACAGCCAAATGTTTCAATACATCGTACGCCGAGTCTTGATAGCCATCCCGACGCTTATCGTTATCAGCGTGGTTATTTTCGGCATTTTGGAACTCGCCCCCGGCGACCCGACCGGCAACCTGCCCCTGACCATCCCGCCGGAAGTGCGCGAGCAAATCAGGAACTCTCTGGGCGCGAACGACCCTTTTCCGGTCAACTATCTCAAGTGGGCGCGGCAGTTTTTCGTTTACGAGCCCTTAAGTATCTTGCAGGAAGAAACCGGCATCAACATCGGCGACGCTTCGCAGCGCGTGCGCATTTTGTCGTGGCAAACGCGCAGCCCCGTCGCCGACCTCATCGTCCAGCGCTTGCCGCAGACCTTGTGGGTGGTGGGGTTGGCCTACGTCGTCGGTATTTTGATAGCGATTCCGGTCGGCATTTTGTCGGCTTATAAGCAGTATTCGATTTTCGACCAGGTCGGCACATTTGTGTCGCTCATCGGCTTTTCGGTGCCGACCTTTTTTACCGGACTCGTCGCCATCATCATTTTCAGCGTCAACTTGCGGTGGTTTCCGTCGATTTACGACACCACCCTCGTCGTCAACGATTGGCCCAGTTTCGTCAAGCAAGTCAAACAGATGATCATGCCGGTGACGGTGCTGGCCTTTTTCAACGCCTCGCAACTCAGCCGCTTTATGCGCAGTTCGATGCTCGACAACTTAGGCCAGGACTATGTCCGTACCGCCCGCTCGAAAGGCCTCAAAGAGCAAATCGTGGTGCTCGGCCACGTGCTGCGCAACAGCCTCATTCCGGTCGTCACCCTCATCGCGCTCGGTATTCCGGGCATCTTCGGGGGCGCTATTATCACCGAGCAGATTTTCCGCATCAACGGGCTCGGCGACCTATTGATTCGCGGGATTCAAAATTCCGACCTGCCGCTGGTGCAGACCCTGACCTTTATCTTCGCTATTCTCATCGTTTTGTTCAACATCGTCGCGGATGTGGCCTACGGCTTTCTCGATCCGCGCATCCGGTATGGTTGACATGATTGAGGAGTCAGCGTGAGCGTCGCCACCGTACCCAACACCGCCAAAAAAGCCAGCCGCTCGCAGTGGCTCGACACCTGGCGACAGTTCGCCAAGCACAAAGGGGCGGTCGTCGGCATGGTGATTTTTTTCGCCATCGTGCTAACCGTCTTGTTCGGGCCGCTGGTCTACCCTATCGACCCGCAGTACAGCAACTTGTTGGAGCGCAACCAGGGTCCGTCGGTCAAGCACTTTTTCGGCACCGACAACTTGGGCCGCGACCTGTTCGCCGCCAACTTGGCCGGCGGGCGCATTTCGCTCGCGGTCGGAGTCGCCTCGATGCTCATCAGCGTTTTGCTCGGCACCACCATCGGGCTGCTGGCGGGGTATTTCAAGTGGCTCGACGGCGCGCTCATGCGGATTACCGACCTGTTTTTGGCCTTGCCGCTGCTGCCGCTCTTGCTCGTCATCATCTTGCTGTTTCGGGACAGTCTGCGGGCGGCCTTTGGGCCGGAACTGGGTATTTTCATCTTAATCGTAACGGTCATCGGGGCGACGAGCTGGATGAACACGGCGCGGGTCGTCCGGGGCGACGTGTTGGGCGTCAAGGAGCGCGAGTTCGTGTCGGCGGCGGGCGCGCTGGGTTCGGGGAACAACCGAATTATGTGGCTGCACATCTTGCCCAACGTGCTGAGCCCGATTCTGGTGTCGGCGACGCTCGGCATGGCGAACGCCATTATCACCGAGTCGGCGCTGTCGTTTTTGGGTCTCGGCTTTCCGCCCGACTTTCCGACCTGGGGACGACTGCTGTTCGACGGCAAGGATTTTTTGAGCATAACCCCGATGCGCGTGGTCTGGCCGGGGCTGGCGATTTCGCTCATCGTTTTGAGCGTCAACTTTATGGGCGACGGTTTGCGTGACGCGCTCGACCCGCGGCTGCGCGGGCGGAGTTGAACGGGCGAACTTAGGACGGGCCGCTCGAGCGGTATCCGCGCAACGCCCTTCCTTTGACGTCCACCTTCAGGTTGGGGGTACACACGCTTCACGCCTCCTTTGCAAGGGCAACATCCAATTTCACACGGTCCGTGTACCTGAGTTTTAGAGAGACTACCCGACAGTGGTTTCTCAGGCTTTCTTGTAGGAAAGTCGACCCCCAATCGGCTCGGCACCGCCCCAGCTCGACCCACCCCCTCTAGTAGGTGCTGAGCCCGCGAGCAGGTGACCCCAGCGGTCGCCTGCTCGCGTTTTTCGTACCGCCGTTGTTGCACCGCCGTTGTTACGAAATCACCCCAAGATTCACGAAGGGTTCAGCGCCGACGCGGCGAGCGTTCGTGTCATACTTGACCCTATGACCCCACGTTTTAGCGGGCGGGTGCTGGCGCTGCTGCTCTGTGTTGGGTTCAGCGTCAGCGCCTCGGCCCAACGCTTTTACTACCTGGGCACGGTCGGCGACCGGCCGGTGCAGCTCGAGCTTAGCGTCTCGAGCCCGTCCGCCCGGGGCCACTACTACTACGACGCGGTCGGCCTGCCGCTCGACCTAGAAGGCACCGTCACGCCCGAGGGCGAGGTGCATTTGCACGAGTACACACAAGCCGTGACCACCCTGGGACGGCAGCGCACCGGACGGTTCGAAGGTACCTTGACGAGCGACGCCACCTTCGGTCAGGGTTTCTCCGGCACCTGGCGTTCGCCTAGCGGTGACGCGCTTCCTTTTGAGCTGGACAAAGTGGCGGAGTACGCCGACATCACCTTCGAGCAAAATCGCATCGCGGCCGCGGCGAGCTACCCGGTTTTCGGCGTGCCGTTCGGTACCCCGGCCACGCGCTTGCAGAGCGACCTCATCAACTCGCTGTTCGACTTCGTCCAGGAAGGCCAAGAAGCCTGGCTCGCCGGCGAGTTCAGCGGCTGGAGCTTGGAGCGGCTGCAGAGCGTCACCTACGCCTCGGCCAGCCTCGTCAGCGTCGCCGAAACGCTGTACGTTTACACGGGCGGCGCGCATCCGAACACCGGCTTGAGCGCCTACACGCTGCTCGCCGACGGCGACCGGGTGCGGCGGCTCGGCCTCCCAGACTTTTTTCTGCCCGAGGTCGACTACCTGGCTTTGCTGTCGCCCTACGTGGTCAACGCCCTTTTGGAGCAGGGCGCGCAGTGGGTGGTGGACGGCTCGGTCGACGGCTTCACGGGCGACGACCTCAGCGTCGTCACGGTCTCCCCTACCGGCTTGCGCTTCGGCTTCGAACCCTACGCGGTCGGGCCGTACGCGCAGGGCACCTTTTTCGTCACGGTGCCGTTTGAGGTGCTCGGCGCCGTCATCGACCCGGCGGGTCCGCTGAAAGCCCTTGTGGAGTGAAGACGAACGACGTGCTGCTCGGCTTGGGCTGGACTCGAGAGCCTTTAGCCTTAAGGAAATGATGGACGATTTTGAAATTTCTCTGCCGCAGGGTACGGACGCCGGAACGCTCGAGCCCCTCATCGACAAAATGTTGGAGCAGAGCGGCCTAAACGTCACGATGCGCACCACCCTCAAACAATATCCGGGCTGCGTCCACTGATACCTCAAACAAGGTCGTCAATCAGGTACTTTGGAACTGACGCTGTGGCCCCGAGAACACCGCCTCTGGTTTTCGGTTCACAGAAACCGCACCGCTCCGTGGCTCGAAGAGGAAAGAAAGCGCCTCCACGCCGTTTTAGTGAGCCGTTTGACTTGAGCTACGCTGAGTTTTAAGCCCGCAAGTTTTTCAAAATCTCAGCCGAGCCCTCGACGTGTGGCAAAATGGCTCGAGTAGGCGTTGGCCTTAACGTTTTCTAAACCGTCACACTTTTAAGAGGGGATTCTATGCCAACCGAACAAGTCGAACGCACCGAATTCAAAGCTGAAATCAAGCAGGTTCTGGACATCCTCATCCACTCGCTCTACACCGAAAAGGAAATCTTCCTGCGCGAACTCGTCTCGAACGCGTCGGACGCGCTGCACCGGTTCAAGCTCGAGAGCTTGAAAAGCCAAGAAGTGGTGAGTCCGGGGGCGGAACTGGGCATATGGCTAGAGGGCGACCCCGGGAACGCTACCCTCACGGTGCGCGACACGGGCATCGGCTTGACGCAAGAGGAGATGAGCCTTTACTTAGGCACCATCGCCCACTCGGGGGCCAAGCAGTTTATCGAGACGATGAAGGCGCTCAACCAGGGCGACACGAAAACCACCGCCGACGTTATCGGTCAGTTCGGCGTGGGCTTTTACTCGGTGTTCATGGTGGCGAGTGAAGTCACGGTGACGTCGCGCTCTTTTAAACCCGACGCCGAGGCGGCGTTCTGGCGCTCCACGGGGGAAGGCACTTATCAAACGGGTCCGGCGGAGAAAGAGGAGCGCGGCACGACCATCACGATTAAGCTCAAAGACGACGCCAAAGAGTTTGCCGAAACGTACCGGCTGCGGCAAATCGTCAGGGAACACTCGAACTTCGTCGCGTTTCCTATCTACTTGAAAGAGAAGGGCGAGTGGCAGCAAATCAACGAGCGCACCGCGCTGTGGCGCGAGCAGCCGCAAAGTGTCGAGACGGAGAAGTACCGGCGCTTTTACCAGGAACTCACCTTCGACCCTCAAGAGCCGCTGCGCACGATTCACTTCACGACCGACATGCCGATTCAGTTTTACGCGCTGCTGTTCGTACCGTCGCGCCGCGACCACAAGCTGTTTACGAGCGCCGACGACTACGGCCTGAAACTCTACGCGCGTAAAGTCCTGATTCAGGACGAGTTCAAGGCGTTGTTGCCGCCCTACCTGCGCTTTTTAGAGGGCGTCGTGGACTCCGAGGACCTGCCCCTCAACGTCTCCCGCGAAACCGTCCAGGCGACGCCGACGGTGGCACGGATTCGTAAAGTCCTTGTCGGGCGCGTCGCCGCGGAGTTAGAGCGCATGGCCGAGCACGAGCCCGAGCAGTTCGAAAAGTTTTACGAGGAGTTCGGCACGTTTTTGAAAGAGGGCGTCGCCAGCGACCCCGGCGGCGCGGAAAAGTTCATCGACCTGCTGAGATTCCCCTCGACGAAGACCGAAGGCGCGTTGACCTCTTTAAAAGCCTACGCCGAACGCCTGAAGCCCGAGCAAAAAGAAATCTACTACGTGTTGGGGGACGATGTCGCGGTGGTAGCGCGCAGTAGCCACCTCGAGTACTTCCGCCGCCACGACCTGGAAGTTTTGTACCTCACCGACCCCATCGACAGTTTTATGCTCCTGGGGTTAAACGAGTATGACGGCAAAGCGCTTAAAAACATCGACGACGCCGATTTAGAGCTACCCGCGGTGGACGAGAAGAAGCTCGAGCTGCCTAAAGACGAACGCTTTATCGCGCTGAGCGCCTTCGTCAAGCAGATTTTGGGTGACCGGCTCGAGGCGGTGCGGGAGAGCAAAGTGCTGACCGACGCCGCGGCGCGACTGGTTAACCCGGCGAACGTCGGGCCGACGAGCTTTTACCGCGCCCAGCGACTCATGGGCCGCGACTTCGAGGTGCCGAAAAAGATTCTCGAACTCAACCCGAAAAGCCCGCTCGTTCAGGCTTTGGGCGAGCGTTTGCGCGCGAACGCTCAGGACCCGCTGCTGCCGATTCTCATCGAGCAGCTTTTTGAGAACGAACTGCTGATGGAGGGCGTCCACCCCAACCCCGCCGAGATGATTCCGCGGATTCAAAAGTTGATGGCGGCGGCGGCGGAAGAAAGGGGCGAGGGGCAGGTCTAAACCCGCCCCTCGAAAAGTCGTCGGCTACTCGAAGGGAAATGCGATGTCGCAGGCGGGGTCGTCGGGTCCGGCCGCATCCCAAGCGATAAAGTAAACTTCACGAGGCGACGCGCTACTCTCTTCGCCGTTCTGCGCCAGCCAAGCGTGAACAGCGTCATACGCCTCCAAGATTCCGGGAAACTCGACCTGGGCTTTCATGAGACGAGTGTAAGCCTCTTGGTGCGCGGGCTCGAGCCGCAGCCGCATCTCGCCCGCGGGCTCCAAGCTGCCTTCAAACGGCACGCACACTTCGACGGGACCGTCGCTGTCCTCGTTCACCTCGCCGTGGTAGACGACGAAGCTGGTGTCGCCCGCGCTTGCCCCGCTCTGAGCGATGTAAGCGTAGAGGCTGCGGTGGCTACGGTCGATAAAGCCGGGCAAGTCTTTGACGTACACGTTTTTCTGCAAGGTGAGCACCTTTTGCTCGGGCACGTCTCTCGTTTGAACGTCGAACATGGTTTCTCCTTTTCCCTCGAGGTAATTCTCGAGATAGCGAACGAGCTTGCGTTTCACGCTTACTTCGGCTTCGACCTCCGTCCAGTAGCGCCCAACTTCGCGGACCGCCGCCGCGCCCGAAAGCTCGAGCACCTCGGCGATGCGGTTCAGGGGCATGTCCAACTGCCGCAACAAACTGATGAGTTTGGCACGCTCGAGCTGACTTTCGCTGTAGTAGCGGTAGTTAGAAACCGGGTTGACGCGGGCGGGCGCTAGCAAACCGAGCGCGTCGTAGAGCCGCAGGGCTTTTAGGGACAGTCTCGAGACTTTGGCGAACTCACCGATGGTCATAAACCTTGTGGCTGTTCGGTTCATAGACTCAGTATGAGGTCTGCCCTTGGGGCCGAGTCAAGGCGTATACCTGCCTGCACAGGGCGCGCGCCGAGGTGCCGCTCGAGTCGGGGGAAAAGCGTGCGGGAAAGTATTACGCCGTCCCGCAACGGTCAGGGTATATGAACGTCAAGGGTGAAACGGAACTTAGTCCGCGGCGTTGACAAGGTTACGTTGATTAAAGTTGCCTTGGCTAAGGTTGTGTCAACAGGGTTTGCGACTGAAGCTCGAGCCGTGAACGGCGGCTGCCCGGGTGTGACACTTTTCACTCAGGAGGAGCGCGCCACCGCGCTTTTGCCGGTATGGCCGGCAACCCGTCACAAAAAACCCGCACACTACCGTGCGAACGTTACAACAGCTCGCAGGACTTACCCGTGTGCAAACGCACATAGAACCCCCACGAAAAGCAGCTAGACTTGGCTATCAACCCGCCTCCAGGCGGGCAGAAGGGGCCGCCGTTGTTCTTGTCGTCGAAAGTTAACGGGCTCGTCAAACGAGCCTCACCGAGTAACTTAGCCAGCCGCTTCGAAAAGATGGCTTACGCCTACGGCCTCCGGTCGACGGCGGGCTTGACGTTGCCCGACTTTTTGTGCATCGGCTTTCGCAAGGCGGGGACGACCTGGCTTTACGAAAACCTGCACGTTCACCCGGACATCTACTTGCCACCCTACAAAAACGTCCGCTACTTCAGCAACGACTACAAACAGCCCCTGACGAGCTACGCCGCGCACTTTCAGGCGGGCGGCGGCAAGGTCAAGGGCGACTTCTCAAACAGCTACAGCTTTATCGACGGCCGCCGCATCGCTTTTGTGCGCAAAGTGATGCCGCAGCTCAAGCTCATCGCGTTGCTGCGCAACCCGGTCGAACGCGAGTGGTCCGAGTTCGTCCACAACGTGACCGAAGCAGGCGAAAAGTTCGAAGAGTTGAGCGAGTCCGTCGTCCTGAAGAGCCTCGAGAACAGCGCCCTGCTGAAAGCGGGCGGCTACAGCGCCGTGCTCGACAAGTGGCTCGGCTACTTTCCCGAAGACCAACTGTACATAGGTTTGCGGGACGAAATCAAGCGGGAGCCGAAGCAACTCCTCAGCGACGTTTTCGCCTTTTTGGGCGTCAGCACCGAGGTGGACTGGTCGGCTTTTCCCTACGAAGCCGTCATCGTGCCGCCCGTCAACAAAGAGTACCAGCTCGAGGGCTACGACCCGTGGCGCGGTGTCCAGGTGGAAAACTACCGCTCCGCGGCCAACGACATTCCGGCGCTGTACCGGGCGTTCTTGACCGAAAAGCTCGAGGGGGAACTGAGACACCTCGCGCAGCGCTTCGGAGACCGGGTCGCCCACTGGCAACAACCCGCCGAAGAGCTTTCAGACGCGCGCGTCAAAGTCACAAGCGCGGCAGGGTGACGCCCCGCTGACCCTGATACTTGCCCGAGCGGTCCTTGTAGGTTACCTCGGGCCGCTCGCCCTGGAAAAAGAGCAGTTGCACGATGCCCTCGTTGGCGTAAACTTTGGCCGGCAGCGGGGTGGTGTTGGACAGCTCGAGGGTGACGTGCCCTTCCCAGCCCGGTTCTAAGGGCGTTACGTTGGCGACGATGCCGCAGTTGTGGACGAAAATCCCTGCCTCCAGAGCAAAGTTGCCCGCTTCAGGGACGGTGAGGCAGTAAACGTCGTGGTCGCCTGGAAGCGCCTTGACAGAGGTGACTTTGTGGTTACGTGGGGCGGCCTGGCCCCTGAACGCTTCGACCACCTCGGGAAAGCGCCGAAAGACGGAGCGGTCGCAGTTTAAGGCTCGAGCCGCCCCGCGGATGGAACCCGTCAGGTCGAGGGCGGCCCGAACAGCGGCAGCGTCTATCTCATCCCGCAGGTTGACGCCTCGCGCGATTTGCCGCTGCTTACTTCGTCTTGCCTCGTCACTCTCAGCCCAGGCGCGCTGCGAGCGTTCACCTTGCGCGCGACGCGCTTCACCGTTGTCTGCCCAGAAATCGCGCTGGCGCTCCGCCTGAACCCGACGCACTTCCGCCGACTGCCAAAAGGAGCGGTGTTTGCCCAAAAGTCCGGCTCTTGCGCCCGTATAATGTTCATCATGCCAAAAGGCTAGGGCACGTTCTCGCTGTGCGTCATGAAACCGTTCACGCCAGGCGGGATCTTGCCCAAGTCTTGCGAGCGCGCCCCGAATCGTTGCGCCGTGAGCCTCAGAGTCGAAGTCGTACCCGTACGTTTCGGCGTTGTGGTACCGAATGTGTTCGCTCGCGTTCATACGTATGAGGTTCCGGGGGTCGTTGTTTTGCCGGTTGTGGTCGAGGTGGTGCCGGTGAGTGTCGGGAGCGTCCTCATAGACGCCGTTTGCTAGATTCCACTCGTCCGCGAGGCGGTGGGTAGGATAGTAGTAGCCGGTCAGCGGCTGGTAAACCATTTCGTAGCCCCTGAAAAGGTTGCGGTAAAGCGGCATCAGGGAATCGTTCGGGCGTAAGGCGTCGGCCTCGACCATGCGCCCGTCACGCGTCATAAAAAGGTGGTCGGGGGTGCAGTAAATACGTTCACCGTTGTCGAGCGTCACTTCTAAAAGACTGTCACGCCCGATGAAGCGCGGCGCGTCCAAGTGAGTGACGATAACGCGTCTGTGTCTGCCGACGCTGTAACCGAAAAAGTGTTCGCCCCTCGGGTGGCGCTCAGCCATCTGCTCGAGGCTTACCGAAGTGCCGTCTACCAGCGCGACTCGAGTATCGCCCCGAAAGCAGCGCGCGTAGGACGACTTGCCGAGCGCGACGACCATCACGTCCTCAGGCACCCGCATGTACTCGACCGACCTCGTCAGCGCGAACGAGTTCGGCGGGATGATGCAGGTGTCGCCGTCGACCTCGACGAGGCTGTCGGTGTCGAAGTTTTTAGGGTCGACGACGGTGTTGAAGGCGTTCACAAAAATGCGCCACTCGGGCGCGGCCCGCAGGTCGTAGCCGAACGAGGACAGGCCGTAACTGATGACGCCCACGTTGCCCTCGTTGCGCACCAGGCGGTCTTCGAACGGCTCTATCATGCCCTGCAGGGCTTGTTCACGAATCCAGCGGTCGGGTTTGATGCTCATGACCTGAAGGTAGCATCTTTTGTAACCGGAAGGTAGCATCTTTCGCGACCGGAAGGTAGCTTTTGCAATCGGGGTAGCAGCTTCGGCGGGGCAGGTGAGCCTTGGGTGGCCTGAAAGCGAGGCGCGGCAGCTCGAGCGCCAAGTGTTCTAGAAAGCCTCAGACCAGCTTTTTCAAAACGCACCGGGTTGTGTTGCCGTTGCCTGTTTGAGAATCATGATTCATCCTGTATCAGAGGTTGCAACCGCTAAGCTCCTTACTTACGCAGCGCAGCAAGTCCACTGAAACCTCGACACAAACTAGTCGTCGGGCTCGCTGGCGCGGCGGCTCAGCATGGGAATAATGACCGGCAAAAGGAGCGCCAACGCCGAAACGATGAGAAGCGTCAGCGACAAGGGGCGCGTGAAAAACACGCTGTAGTCGCCCTGGCTGATGGCGAGCGCGCGGCGAAACTGCTGCTCGGCCAGCGGGCCTAAAATCATGCCGATGACGGCGGGAGCGACCGGAAAGCCGAAGCGCCGCATCAGAAAGCCGATAAAACCGATGACGTAAAGCGTTATCAAGTCCACGACCGAGTTCGCCAGGCTGTAGGTGCCGAGCGTGGCGAAAATCAAAATGCCCGCGTAAAGCCAGGGACGGGGAATGGTCAAAAGCCGCACCCAGATGCCGACCAAAGGCAAATTCAGCACGAGCAGCATGGCATTGCCGATGTAAAGGCTGGCTATGAGTCCCCAGACGAGGTCGGGCGCGTTTTGAAACAGCAACGGCCCCGGTTGCAAGCCGAACTGCTGAAAGGCGGCCAGCATGATGGCCGCCGTGGCCGAGGTGGGGATGCCCAGCGTGAGAAGCGGCACCAGCACGCCCGCCGCCGCCGAGTTGTTGGCGGCTTCCGGCCCGGCCACGCCCTCGATGGCCCCTTGGCCGAACTCCTCCGGGTGACGGCTCAAGCGTTTTTCGATGGCGTAGCTCAAAAAGGTCGGGATTTCCGCGCCGCCGGCGGGCAGGCTGCCGAGCGGAAACCCCAACAAACTGCCGCGCAGCCAGGGCTTCCAGGAACGTCGCCACTCCTCGCGGCTCATCCAAATAGAGCCTTTGATGGCCTGGACCTCTTGCTTTTCCCGGCGCAACCTCGAGGCCACGTAAAAGGTTTCGCCCACCGCGAAGAGGCCCACCGCTACGATGACCACGCTGATGCCGTCGAGCAGCTCGAGCGACCCCAGCGTAAAGCGGGCCTGCCCGGTTTGCACGTCGATGCCGACCATGCCGAGGCCGATGCCGAACAGCAGGCTCGTTGCGCCGCGCAGCAGCGACGAGCCGAGTACGGCGGTCACGGTGGTAAAAGCGAGCACCATCAGCGCGAAATAGTCCGCCGGGCCGAACTTCAGCGCCACGCTGACCATCACGGGCGCGACGAAAGTCAGGCCCAAGGTGGCAATCGTCCCGGCGATGAACGAGCCGATGGCCGCCGTCGCCAAGGCCGCCGCGCCGCGGCCCCGCTTCGCCATCTGGTTGCCCTCGATGGCGGTGATGATGCTGGCGCTTTCCCCCGGCGTGTTGAGCAGGATCGAGGTGGTCGAGCCGCCGTACATGCCGCCGTAGTAAATCCCGGCGAACATGATGAAGCTGGCGATCGGGTCGAGGCTGAAGGTGACGGGCAAGAGCAGCGCCACCGTCAGAGCCGGGCCGATGCCGGGCAAAATGCCCACCGCCGTGCCGAGCGTGACGCCGAGGAGCGCCCACAACAGGTTTTGCCAGGAGAGCGCGATGGCGAAGCCGTGCAGGAGCGCTTGTAGGGTGTCCATTCAGATGGGCAGGACGCCTTGTGGCAAGGTGAGGTCCAAAAGTTGGGTAAACGCGAGATAAACGAGCAGCGCCAAAATAAAGCCTATCAGGACGGTACGCAGGTGCTGGCGGCTGCCGAAGCCGACCGCCGCGAGCCAGAACAGCGCGGTCGAAGCCAGCACGAAGCCGAGGCGGCGGATGAGGAGGACATCCAACAGCAGGGCCGCGCACAACCACGCCACCGCGCGCCAGTCGGAGGGGGCGTCGGCGTCCACGTCTTCGGCCTCTTCCGGCAGCGCCGCCTGACCGCGCAGCGCCTGAACGCTCAGGAGCGCGCCGCAGAGCAGCAGGCCGAACGAGACGAGCAGCGGGAAAAAGCGCGGCCCGACCCGCGCGTAGTTCGGCAGTACCCGGATGTCGAAGGCGCCGAAGGCGAAATACGCGCCCAGCGCCAACACCCCCAGGGCGAAGAGGAGATCGCCCCAGGGGATGCGCCCGGTTTGCGCCGCGGGCGGCTGCGTCACAAAGACGCCTTAGCTTTTATCGGCAACGGCTATCGTCACTTTCCTAGAGAGTTGAATGGGGCGTCGAACGCACGACTAGTTGACGAGGCCGATGCTTCTGAGGACGCCTTCGACCCGTGCGCGCTCGTTTTCCAAGTAAGCCGCGAACTCGTCGCCCGAGAGGTAAGCGCCCGTCCAGCCGAACTGCTCGAGCGCCTCCTGCCACGCCTCGCTGTTCACCATTTCATCCACCGTTTGAATCAGGCTTTGCCGCGCTTCGTCGCTGATGCCGGGCGGGGCCACCACGCCGCGCCAGTTGGTGAGTTCTAAGTCCACGTCTTGTTCCATCAAGGTGGGCGCGTCGATGCCCGTTTGACGCTCGGGCGCGGAGATGCCCAAAACGCGCAGTTCGCCCGACTCTATTTGACCGGCCCATTCGGAGTAACCCGACACGCCCGCCGTGACCTGCCCGCCCAGGATCGAGGCGAGCGCTTCGCCGCCGCCCGAAAAGGGGATGTAGTTGATGGCGAGCGGGTCTACGCCGACCGCCTGCGCCAACAGACCGACCAGGATGTGGTCGGTGCCGCCCGCCGAGCCGCCCGCCCAGGAGACCGCGCCGGGGTTTTCTCGAAAGGCAGCAATCAGGTCCGGCAGCGTCTCGTACTCGGAAGCGGCCGGGACCACGATTACTTCGTACTCGCCGGTCAGGCGGGCGATGGGCGTGGTCTGCTCGAGCGTCACCGGGGCGTCGTTGCTCAAAATCGAGCCGACCATCACCAGGCCCATCATCATGAGGAGGTCTTCTTTGCCTTGGTCGCTCGAGGCGAGCTGGGCCAAACCCACCGTGCCGCCCGCGCCGGGAACGTTGTAAACCTCGACCTGCGGCACGATGCCGGTCTCTTGCAACACGCTCTGCATGGCGCGCGCGGTGCCGTCCCAGCCGCCGCCCGGCGAAGCCGGAGCCATGATGTCCAGCGAGAGCACCTGCGCCGACGCCAGGCCTCCCACAAGTAAAAGCGCCAAGACGGAAGACAGCAGACGACGGAAAGGTGTGTGCATACGTAGACCTCTTTCTCTAAAGTTTGGGAGAGTATACCTTAATCTGCTCGAGAACAAGCCCGCCGCTCGGCGACGCTTAACCCGTGTTCCGCATCCCCGCCGCCACCCCCAGCAAACTCACCCGCACCGCGTAGTCGAGATTTTCGCGTTCCTCGCTTTCTTCGGGCAGGGCGCGCAGGCGTTTTAAGAGTTCGACCTGGAGGTAAGACAGCGGGTCGACGTAAGGGTTGCGCAGTTCGCTGGCTCGAGCCAAAGTGGTGTCGTGTCGTGCTCGAGCAGACCCCGGTAAAGCCGAGGAGACGGTTTAGCTCACCCGTGAACCCCTGTCGCGCGAGGAGGCCGCCGATAACCCTCAACCCGAGCGATTTTAGCGAAGACGGAAGCGTCGTTTCCCCGTCGAGCAGGTGACGCAGCTGCGACTTTTCGAGTGTTTGACGACGTTCCTAAAGTGTTTGCAGTGACCCCGGTCCACCTTCGGGGTCGTCTGGCGCGACCTGACTCAAGCCTCGCCCAGCAGGCGCGGCGCAGTTCAAAAGCAGTCCCGCGACCTTCGTAGTCACACCTGCGTTTTTACAGGACAGTCGCTACAGCACGAGAGTTACCTCTTGCGGCGCCTGGCTCTCACCAGCCGGTCGAGGTTGCGCATCACATAGGTAGCGCTCGAGCCGTGAACGATCATCGAGACGAGGATGACGAAGCTGACGGTCGACCACAGCAGAGCTGCACCGTCGAAGGCTTCGCGGTTGAGGGCGTAGGCCAAATAGTAAAGCGAGCCGACGCCCCTGATCCCGTAAAAACTGATGACCAAACGCTCATCGCGTGGCTGGCTCGAGCCCAGCAGAGCGACCAGGCCCGTGAACGGGCGAATCACGAAGATGATTGCCAAACCCGCCACTGCAGCCTGCCAGGTGAGGTGGACGAGCAGCCCCTCGGCAAGCAGTCCTCCAAAAAGGACGAGCAGGAGCGCCATCAAAAGGCGCTCGAACACTTCCGAAAAGTCGTGCAGTTCCTGGTGGTGGCTGTGCGTGCGCTCGTTCTGCCTGACCACGAGCGCCGCGACGAACACGGCCAGAAACCCGTAGCCGTGCAGAAGCTCGGTCACACCGTAGGCGACAAAGGTGATGGCGAGAACGACGAAACCTTCGCGCGTTTTCGAGATATCGGGAAAAGACTCCACCCGAAAGAGGAGTTGGGCGAGCGCCAAGCCGACAGCGACCCCGGCAACGACCGCCAACAGGGTCTTGTACAAAACGTCCATCATAAACCAGTCTTGAAGCCACGTCATACCCGGCACCCCCACCAGGGCGATAGCTAGGTAGGTAAAGGGAAAAGCGAGCCCGTCGTTCAGCCCCGCCTCGGAGGTCAGGGCGAAGCGAACTTCCCCCTCTTTCTCCTCACGGGGAGCCCCCACCTGGATGTCCGAGGCGAGCACAGGATCGGTCGGAGCGAGCACCGCGCCCAGCAGTAAGGCAGAGGCCGGAGCAAGACCTACCAACCACCAGCCCGTCAAGGCGACTGCGGCGATGCAAAGCGGCATTCCAACACCCAGAAGCCGCCAGGTCAAGCCCCAACTCTTCCAACCGACGGGCCGGCTCAGCTTCAGCCCCGCTCCGGTCAGCGCGACGATGACGAGCAACTCTGTAAAATGCTGGGTAAAGCGGCCACTTTCCAAGGGGTTGGGCAGATAAACCCCTATGGGAAGGCTGAACAACAGGACACCGGCGACCACGTACAGGGTCGGAAAAGATACCGGCGACTGGTCGACGAGATGAGGGATCCAAGCGGCCCCGATAAAGGCCAAGCCTATCAGGGTGAGGGTCACGATATAGGGGTCCACAAACCACCTCCTTGAACAGCGGTGTTCTTAGCACTACTCAAACTCGAGCCAATCTGGAGCAAGGTTTGAACCAGCTCAAACCGACAGCCGCGACCAAAGCTCTTCGCGGCAGCCTATGCTCGAGCAGCACGGTATTTCCCTTTTCGTCTGGCAGTGTTCTCAAAAGTCAGTGTTTTCAAAACCGTTGTAAGGTCTCGAGCCACGTCACCTCGGACCTGCGCGACCTGCGCGTCGCCACCGGCGCTACATTCCCGCCTCGAGCTGCGCACCGTCCAGGCGCCTCATCCAAGCGTCCGGCGCGCGGATTTCCGTCAGGGTGGGCAGGTTTTCAGGCTTTTCCCACACGCGGTTCAAAAAGTCCAGGCCGCGCGCGCGCACGACGCTGTTCACGAACGCCTCGCCCTCTTTGTACTGCGCCCGTTTCAGGTCCATGCCCATGATTCGTTCCAGACCTTCTTCCAAACCGGAACGCGCCGCTTTTTTGGCGGCGACCTGCCGCTCGATCTCTTTGAAACTCGGCAGCAAGTGTTCGCCGAGCACGTTCATCACGTGGTCCGAGTAGCCCTCGACGAGCGACATCAGCGCCTGGAGCTTGTCGAACAGCGCGCGCTCCTCGGCGCTCATGAGCCAGGTCAACGGGTGGCGTTCAAAGGACGCCCCCTTAGCCAAGCGTTTGAGGAGCGCGCCCAAACCCACGCCCTGCTCGGCCAGTTGCGCGGTCATGAGTCGCAAGAACTCGTTCAACAAACCGCCGAAGTAGTCGCGCACCCAGGGGTGAGCCTCGAACTCGTAGACGTGCGTGACCTCGTGCAGCGCTATCCAGTAGCGAAACTCGTCGCTCAGACCCAGTTGGCGCTGCAAACGGTCGATGTTCGGCTCGACGAAGTAGAGCGTGCCCTGTGCGGCGGGCTCGGGCGAGAGCAGCCCGAGTTCGTACTGGCCCAACACGCGCCGCGCCAGGTAGCCGAACATGCCGCCCAACTGGACGCCCGCCACGGGCGCGTCGTACTTGCTGCCGCGCCCTTGCGCGTACAGCTTGGCGTAAAGCTCTTCGACGGGCCGGAGCATCGCCGCCAGGGTTGTAAAGTTCGCGCTCAGCCACTCTTTGCGGTCGACCACCACGACGCTCTCGAGGGGTACGGGCAACGCGACGCCCAGGTAGTCGGCGATGGCGGCCTCGCTCTGTTTAGAAAAGGCCAGGTACTCGGCCTCGCGCGCGGCGCGGTCCGTGACGGGGTGCTGGTCCCAACTCGAAACGCGCAACGCCACCCGGCGCGCCCGCTCCCAGTCGATGGGGCGTGGGACGGCGGTCGGCTCGGGGCGTTTTTTGAGCTGTTGCGCCAGGTAGCCCACGCCGACGCCCGCCGCCGCCCCGACGAGGAGCGGCACGCCCAAACGCTGCCAATTGGTCTTAGCCATGAAAACTCCTTTGTGTGCTCATGCGTGCCCAGTCTAAGCGGTCCGCGCTCCAGGGTACTCGTTCAAAAGTCGGAGCGCTGTCGGGTGGCCCTGATTAAATTATGGAGCGGGTTTAAATAGCGGAGGGGTGAGCAATTTCATCCCAAGCTTTTCAAGACGCTCTGGATGGCCTCGCTGTAGGTCGGGTGGATGAAGACGGCGTCTCGAGCCACCCTGTAGGGCGCTCCAGCGTTCATCAGCGTGATGTAGGTGTGGACCATCTCGGCCCCCTCGGCGGCGATGACGGCGGCCCCCAGCAGGCGGTCGTCGGCGGTATCGACGACGACCTTGATGAAGCCGCCCGTGCGCCCTTCTTCGCGCGCCCGGCCGTTGCTTTTCATGTCGTAGCAGGCGATTTTGACGGTTTTGCCCGAGGCGCGCGCCTCGCGCTCGGTCATGCCGACGCGGCCGAGTTCCGGGTCTATGAACATCGCGTAGGGCACCACGCGGTTCGTCGTGTGCGAGCCGTCGCCGAGCAGTTGCGATTCCAACACGCGGTAGTCGTCGTAGGCGGTGTGCGTGAACATCGGGCCGCCGCGGACGTCGCCCGCGGCCCACAGCCCTGGGACGTGCGTCGCCAGCCGTTCGTCGACTTTGAGAATGCCCTTGTCGTCCGTCTCGAGCCCGACCGTCTCGAGGCCCAAATCATCCGTGTTGGGCTTGCGCCCGGTCGCCACGAACAGGTGAGTACCTTTCACGGTCTTCGCTTCACCGCCTTGCTCGAAAGTCAGCGTGACGCCGCCCTCGCGGGTCACTTTTTTAGCTCTCGCCCCCAACTGGAAGGTGACGCCCTCGTCTTCGAGCAATCCTTGCAATTTTGCGGCCACGTCCGCGTCTTCGTGCGCGGCGACCTGCTCACGGCCCTCGACGACGGTCACGCGTGCGCCCATGCGGCGGTAAAACTGGCTCATCTCGAGCCCGATGTAGCCGCCGCCCAAAACGATCAGGTGCTCGGGCAGGGTCGTGTGCTCGAGCCAGTTGCCCGAGTCGATAAAGTCTACGCCGTCCAAACCCTCGACCTTTGGAACGAGGCTGCGGGTGCCGGTGTTGAGCACGACGCGAGTGGCGGTGACACGCCGCTCACCGACCGTGAGTTCGAAACCGGCCTCGCCCTTGCCCGTCAGGCGTGCGTGACCGCGGAGCAGGGTGGGCGCGTCGTCGGCCTCGAACTTGCCCTGCAAGCTGGTACGCGACTCCATGAGCACGTCCTCGGCACGGTTCAAAACAGCCCCGAAGTCGACCCCGACCTCCGGGATGCTCAAACCGTAGTCCGCGGCCTGCCGCGCCATGTGGGCGAGCCGCGCCGAGGCGATGACGGCCTTGGTCGGCGTGCAGCCGAAGTTGACGCAGCTCCCGCCCAAGTGGTCGCGCTCGGCGAGGGCGACCTTTTGACCCGCCGCGGCGAGCGCGACGGCCAAGGGAATCCCGGCCTGCCCGCCGCCGATGACGAGGGTGTCGAATGTGTCAGCCATAGATAAACTCCTTTGAACTGCTATAAACCAGACTGCTCTGAAGTTCCACCCGCTGAAAGCTTGCTCGTCAGCTTATTGCTCACGTTGTTACTCACGAAGCTTGGGAGCCTTTAGCGCCACCTACTCAGCTTGCCTCGAGCCTTAGCGCAGGCTAAAAGATACGAGCTGGCGAATCCGTCTGCTGGCAGACACAAAAACACCCCCAAACCCGTGACACTGATGCTGTGACACCTGTTGACACTGTAAAACCGACACCGAGAAACTGATACCGAAGGAGGCCACACATGCCGAAAGCAACCTGGAACGGCGCGGTTCTCGCCGAGAGCGACACGACCGTCACAGTCGAAGGCAACCACTACTTTCCGGCCGAAGCGCTCAACAAAGACTACTTCAAACCCTCGTCGCAAACGAGCGTTTGCCCCTGGAAGGGTACCGCCAGCTACTACGACGTAGAGGTGAACGGCGAAACGAACCCGGGCGCGGCCTGGTACTACCCCAGTCCCAAAGACGAGGCCATGAGCATCAAAGACCGCGTCGCCTTTTGGCGCGGTGTGACCGTCGAGGAGTAATTTTACCAAACAGCGCTGGGCGCTAAAAACGAGGCGAGGGCGGCGCGCCGGCGTTCTTTTGATACCCGCCCGGGGTATTGAAGTGTACAGACCCGTCTGGGTTCGGATGATACGCTTGACCTAGTTTGCAGGAGGTAATAATGTCTAAACCTGAACATCGCTTCGACCTCGCCATCGTCGGCGGCGGTCCGGCCGGACTCACCGCCGGGATTTACGGCGGGCGCGGTCAACTCAGCGTCGTGATTTTGGAAAAAGGCTTGCCGGGCGGGCAAATCGCCCAAACGCAGGAGGTCGAAAACTATCCCGGCTTTCCCGACGTCGTCAGCGGCCCCGAACTGTCGCAGCGCATGGTGCAGCAAGCCGAAAAGTTCGGTGCGAAGATCGTCATGGAAGAGGTGACGGGGCTAGAGCGTAAACCCGAGGGCGGCTTCGTCGTTCGGGGTTACGAAGCCGACTACCACGCCAAAACCGTCATTATCGCCACGGGTGCGAACCCGCGCCGTTTGGGCGTGCCCGGCGAGGACGAGTTTTACGGGCGCGGCGTGTCGACCTGCGCGACCTGCGACGGCTTTTTCTACCGCGGCAAAGAGGTCGTGGTGGTCGGGGGCGGCGACGCGGCCGTCGAAGAGGGCATGTTTCTGACCAAGTTCGCCGCCAAGGTCATCGTCATCCACCGCCGCAGCGAACTCCGCGCCAACAAAGAGGCCCAAAAACGCGCCTTTGCCAACCCCAAAATGCACTGGCTCTGGAACACGGTCGTCGAAGAGGTGTTGGGCGAAGACGGTCAAGTGACAGGCGTGCGCACGCGCAACACAGAAACCGGCTTTGAGAGCGTACTGAAGACGGACGGCGTGTTCGTCTACGTCGGCCACATCCCCAACACGGACTACTTAGGCGGCGTCGTGGCGCTGAACGACCACGGCTACGTCGACGTGACCGCTGAAATCTACACCGACGTCGAGGGTATTTTCGCCGCCGGTGACGTGTCCGACGAGGTCTACCGCCAACTCTCGACCAGCGTCGGGGCGGGGACGCGGGCCGCGATGGCCGCCGAGCGCTGGCTCGCCGAACAGCCCGGTGAAGACGTCGTCGTGAGCGAGTGGCTCGACACGAGTGAGCGCGTCGGGGCCTGAGTAGACACCGCTCGAGACCCGACCCACGGCGGCCGAAGCTGTAACACCCGCCAGTTCTTGAAACTGATAGAGCCCCATTTCTGCGTGGGGCTCTACCTTTGAAGTTATCTCCTACTGACCTTTTACTGCTGGCATTACCGAAGCCACCGCGTCACTTCGTCCTCGACCGTGTCGGTGAGAGCTGCTTAGTCAAGGCTTAACGAAACTCGAACCCGAATGGAAAGCTTCAGGCTGACTCTTTTCACTGCGTGCTAAAGGGCGGCGCGTAGAGCAGCCCGCCCTCGCTCCAGAGACGGTTCGGCCCGCGCGGCAAGCTCAGCGTGGCGTCCGGCCCGAGGTGGCGGTCGTAGATTTCGGCGTAGTTGCCAGTTTGCGCTATGGTTCGGCGCAGCGCGTCCGGCTCGAGCCCCAACTGCGTCACCAACTCGCCCTCGAGCCCTAAAAATCGTTTCAACTGCGGCGCACCCTGCGCGGCGTTGCTGAGATCGTTCACGTTTGCAGACGTGACGCCCCACTCCTCGGCCTGGATGAGCGCGTAGATCGTCCAACTCACCACGGCCCGCCAAGCGTCGTCCCCTTGCCGCACGGCCGGAGCGTAGTGCTGCCCGGCGTCCGCGACGACGTCGTGAAACACGACCGGCCCGAAGTCGACCTCGACGTCTCGAGACGGGGTTTGGGTCACGCGCCCGACGAGCAAGTCCACGTCGCCCCGGCGCAGCGCGGTGAACTGCTCGCTGGTAGACAGCGGCAGGTAAACGACGGCGTCTTCGTCGCCCAGCACGGCGGCGGCGACGGCGCGGCATACCTCGGTGTAAAAGCCCGTCAAACCGCCGTCCTCGGTTTGGACGGGTACGCCGGGCGAAGCGTCACTCACGCCGCAACGCAGCTCGCCCCGGTCCTTGACGGCCTCGAGGGTGTTCGTTTGGGCCTGAACCGCCAGCAGGCCGAGCAGCAGGTAAAAGCTCAGTTTCATCATCACGGCGCACTCCTTTCGAGCAATGTCTACTTGTGATTCGGTTTCGGTCGTCTCTATCTTAGCTCGAGCCGCGGTGCAAAGCCGAGGTTTGCCGAAACCGGTGAATAAGACTTTCGTAAGAGCGAACATAGTACAAAGGTAGAGATGACTCCTCTTTCTGCCCCTTCGTCTACCCCCTCAGCGCGTGAACGCTTGTGCCCGAACTGCGGCGGCGTGCGGCTGACCATCCTCACCACGGCGGTCGTAAGCTACGACGTAAAACTCGAGCCCGAAACCCGCGAACTTCTCGTCGTCGGCGAAAGCCGCGGCGAGTCCGAGTGGGACCACAGCAGCCGCGCCGCTTGCCCAGCCTGTGCGTGGCAAGGTACTTTGCAAAAGGTGCTGGACTAAACACTTCTGCTCGAGACCGGTGCGTTCTGCGAGGCTCGCGGGTTAAACTTGGCTGCCGTGGTCGTCAGAGACGCCTTCAAGTACGTTTTCGCCGTGGTCTTCATCGTGGCGGGGCTCAACCACTTTTTGAGGCCGCAGCTTTACCTGTCCATCATGCCGCCCTACTTGCCGTGGCACCTTTTTTTGGTGTACCTGAGCGGGGGGCTCGAGATAGTGCTGGGCGCAGCCCTGCTCGTCCCGGCCACGCGAACCCTGGCAGCTTGGGGGCTCGTCGCGCTGCTCGTGGCGGTGTTCCCGGCGAACCTGTACATGGCGCAGAACGCGGCGGCTTACCCCGGCATCCCCCCACTTCTTTTGTGGTTCAGGCTGCCGCTCCAGGCTGCGCTCGTCGCCTGGGCCTACGTCTACACGCGGGCACCGTAACGAACGAGTCGTCAACGAACATGTCATAAAAGTCGTAGCCAAACACAAAGCGGTATCCACAACAAAATTGTCCGCGACGCATTGTGTGGCGCGTGGTAGTTTAGGGCATGGCTTTCACCTATCCCGACAGCAAAAAGCTCGACGTGGTCGAGGACTACCACGGCACACGGGTCGCCGACCCCTACCGCTGGCTCGAGGCTCCCGCCGACACGCCCGAAGTGCGCGCCTGGATTGAGGCGCAGAACCAGCTCACCTTTGACTATTTGGACGGTTTAGAGGCTCGAGCCGCTCTCAAGGAGCGCCTGACCGAACTGTGGGACACCCCCAAACGCTCGGCCCCGTTCAAAAAAGGCGGGCGTTACTTTCAGTTTCGCAACGACGGCCTGCAAAACCAGGACGTCCTCTACGTGATGGCGACCTTAGCGGACGAAGGGCGCGTCCTGCTCGACCCCAACACCCTGTCCGCGGACGGGACGGTCGCGCTGAGCGGCGTCTCGGTGAGTGAGGACGGCCGCTACTTGGCCTACGCCACCAGCGGCAGCGGCTCGGACTGGCAAACCTGGCAGGTGCGCGACGTCGCGACGGGTGAGGACTTGGGCGAACGCATTCCCTGGTCGAAGTTTTCCGGCGCGACCTGGCGGCCCGACGGCTCGGGCTTTTACTACCTGCGCTTTCCCGCCCCGGCCGAGGGCGCGGCCTACACCGGCACCAACGAAAACGCCGAACTGCGCTTTCACGCACTTCACACCGAAGCCGAGGCCGACACGCTTTGTTACGCGCGCCCCGACGAACCCAAATGGATGTTTCGACCGCGCGTCTCCGACGACGGTCGCTACCTCGTGCTGACGGTCACCCGCAGCACCGAGCAGCGCAACCTCGTGTACTACCGGGATTTGGCAACGAAGGGCGACTTTAAGGAACTCGTCACGGACTGGCGGGCCAGCTACAGCTTTGTGGGCAACGACGGCGCGACGTTTTACTTTCTGACCGACTTTAAAGCCGACCGGGGACGCGTCGTCGCGGTCAATGTCGATACTGATGTTGAAGCTGATGTTGAAAAGGATGTCGAAATGGGTGCCGAAGCCGAGGGTGGGGCCGCTGTCAAAACCGCCGCCTGGCGCACGCTCGTTCACGAAAGCGAGGACACCTTGGAGCGCGTCCTGCTGCTCGGCGACGAGTTCGTTTGTCTTTACATGCAAGACGCCAGCCACCGGTTGCAGCGGTACAGCCTCAGCGGCGAGTACCGGGGTGCTATAGACTTACCCACGCTCGGTTCGGTCGTCGCGCTCAACGCCGAACGCGAGGACTTTGAACTGTTTTACAGCTTCACCTCGTTTTTGTACCCGACCACGAGCTACCGCTACGACGCGGCGGCGGGTGCCAGCGAGCCGCTGTACACGCCCGACCTGGCCTTCGACCCCACGCCCTACACGACGCGACAGGTGTTCGCGACGAGCCCGGACGGCACCCGCGTGCCGCTGTTTCTCGTCCACCGCAAAGACCTACCAGCGAACGGGCAGAACCCTACGCTGCTCTACGGCTACGGCGGCTTCAACATCCCGCTCACCCCGGCTTTTTCGGTGAGCCGGCTGGTGTGGCTCGAGTCAGGCGGCGTGCTCGCCGTTGCCAACCTGCGCGGCGGCGGCGAGTACGGCAAAGCCTGGCACGAGGCGGGCACGCTTGCGAGCAAGCAAAACGTGTTCGACGACTTTATCGCCTGCGCCGAGTATCTTGTCGACCAGGCCATCACTTCACCTGAAAAACTCGCCATTCAGGGCGGCTCGAACGGCGGCCTCTTGGTAGGCGCGGCCATGACGCAGCGGCCCGACCTGTTCGCGGCGGCGCTGCCCGCGGTCGGCGTGTTGGACATGCTGAGGTTTCACCACTTCACCATCGGCTGGGCCTGGACCTCGGACTACGGCTCGGCGGACCATCCCGAGCAGTTCAAAACCCTGCTGGCTTACTCGCCGCTCCACAACTTGAAAGAGGGCACCGTTTACCCTGCGACGCTTCTCACCACCGGCGACTTCGACGACCGGGTGGTGCCCGCGCACTCGTTCAAGTTCGCCGCCGCCTTGCAAGCCGCACAAGGCGGCGACGCGCCGACGCTCATCCGCGTCCAAACCAAGGCGGGGCACGGCGTGGGCAAGCCCACCCGCATTCTCATCGAGGAACAAGCGGACATCTGGGCCTTTTTGACCGACGTGCTGGACGTCGAGCCGCAGGTTGCAGCGAGGGCCGAGGTGGCCGGGTGAAGGCGCTGCTCGAGCGCATCCGCGCCGAGGGCCAAGACTTGGGCAACGGCATTCTCAAGGTCGACGGCTTTCTCAACCACCGGCTCGAGCCCGAGTTGACGATGGCGATGGGCCGCGAACTTTGCGACCGCTTGTCGGCGGCCGGGGTTACACACATCACCAAAATCGTCACCGCGGAGACAAGCGGCATCGCGCCCGCGCTGGCGGCCGCCGTCGCCTTCGGGGTGCCCCTGGTCTTCGCGCGCAAAAGGCGGCCCGTCACCATGCCGGACGGCTACTTCTACGCCGAAGCGCCGAGCCACACCAAAGGCGGGGTTACCAGACTGATGATTTCGCCCGAGTACCTGACCAAAGACGACCGCGTGGTCGTCGTCGACGACTTTTTGGCCTCGGGACTGACCAACGACGCGCTGGTTCGCACCGTGCGGCAGAGCGGCGCGGCGGTCGTGGGCATCGGCGTGGTCGTCGAAAAAGCGTTTGAAGGGGGTCGGAAACGGCTCAAGGCCTGGGGCGTGCCCATCGTCAGTCTCGCAGTCATCGAGCAGATGGACGAACATGGTATCAGCGTCCGGTAAACCGTTTGTATGGCGCAAACTCGTACCCGAACTCGACGTTTCGGATTTCGAGCGGAGTGTTCGGTTTTACACCGAAGTGTTGGGCTTCGAGATTCTGTTCAGCCGCGAGAAGTTCGTCTACTTAGAGCTTGAAGAGGTTCAGTTTATGCTGCAACAAACGGACAACGACGGTTGGCAAACGGGGGTGCTCGAGCCTCCTTTCGGGCGCGGCATCAACTTTCAAATCGAGCTTGAGGATGTAGGGCCGCTTTACCAACGACTACAAGAAGTCGGCCACCCGTTTTTTCGCGAGGTTAAAGACAGTTGGTACAAGACGGGCGACGTGCTCTCCGGGCAGCGCGAGTTTTTGATTCAAGACCCGGACGGGTATTTGCTGAGGTTTTGTCAGGCGATTGGTACAGTGGCGGAGAGCGCTTAACTCAGTCCTTCCCCAACGCCTGCTCAACCAAGTCCTCGAGGTTGCTCTCGGTCGGCTCGGTTAACGCCGCCCACTCGAGCCCTGACTTTATGCGGCTTTTGTAGGGCTCTCGCGTTGTCCACAGTTGCGACTCAGGGATGTTCGCAACATCGGCACAGGGTTCAGCGTCTTTGCACTCCGGTACATTCACAAACTCAGTATGACACGGCTTCGTGCTTAAATAACGCTGTGATTCTAAATACCCATGAGGCTCGAGGCCGCTACGCCCCCTCCCCCACCGGCTTCCTCCACCTCGGCAACGCGCGGACGGCTCTCGTCGCTCACTGGCAAACCAAAGGTCGAAACGGCACGTTTGTCATGCGCGTCGAGGACTTGGACTCGGCGCGGAGCCGTGCGGAGATGGTCGCGGCGAACTTGAACGAACTTCGCTGGCTCGGCCTGACCTGGGACGAAGGGCCGGATGTCGGTGGTAGATTCGCACCTTATGTACAGAGCGAGCGGCACGAGCTTTATCAACAAGCTTTGGAACGGCTCGAGACCCAGAACAAACTCTTCGAGTGCTACTTGTCCCGCAAAGACTTGCGCGAAATCGCTTCAGCCCCACACGGAGAGTTGCCCGCTTACGGAAACCTCGAAAGAAAGCTGAACGAAAAAATGAAAGAGCAGAAACGGCTCGACGGCAAAACGCCGAGCCTCCGCTTCCGAACCGACGAGGCCAACGTCTCGTTCACCGACCTGTTGCAAGGCGAGCAAGCTTTTGAGGTCGGCGACTTTGTGGTGAAACGAGCCGACGGGGAATGGGCTTATCAACTCGCCGTAACCGTGGACGACATCGCCATGAACATTACAGGGGTCGTGCGCGGAGCTGACTTGCTCGCGAGTACCGCGGCTCAAATCCTGCTGTACCGGGCTCTGGAGGCAGAACCGCCAGTTTTTTTGCACGTGCCGCTGTTGCTGGACGAAACAGGCGAGCGTATGGCGAAGCGCAAAGGCTCGCTCACCCTGACGGCGCTCAAAGAACGCGGCGTGAAACCGGAGCGGGTCGTCGGCCTGCTGGCGCACACGCTCGGCCTCGTTTCCGAACCCGTCGAAATGACTGTGGCGGAGGGGCTCGAGCTTTACACGCTCAGCAGGCTTTCTCGTGAGTCCTTCACCTTGACGCCCGAGTTGCTCGCTTGGTTGACCCCATGAACCTCCCCGCCAGCCTCATCCAGAAACTTCACGACGTTCACGAGGACGCCGCGCCCTGGCTGATGGGGTTGAACGAGCTGGTTGCAGGGCTCGAGTCCCGCTGGCACATCCGCGTTACAAAACTGGTCGAGGAGCTTTCTTACAATGTCGTCGCCTTTGCCGAAGGGTCGGACGGGACGCCCTACGTCCTCAAACTCAGCCCGCCGAGTGACGACCTGACGCGTGAAATTGCGGCGCTGCGCCTGTACGACGGCGACGGGATATGTCGTCTTATCGAGGCAGATGCAAAGGTAGGGGCGGTGCTGCTCGAGCGCCTGTACCCCGGCATCTCGCTGTGGAACACCGACGATGACGAGGGCGCGACCCGCATCGCCGCCGAACTCCTGCAGCGTTTGTGGCGGCCCGTCGCAAAACCGAACAGCTTTCGACCGTTGCGGAGTTGGGCCAGGGAACTCTACGCTTATCCGCAACAGACCGTGAGGCCTCTGCCCCGCAACCTCGTGGACAAAGCTACTGCGCTCTTCGACGAATTGTTGCAAACGACCGAGGTCCCGGTTCTTCTACACGCCGACCTGCACCACGGCAACATTCTCTCGGCTGACCGGGCACCCTACCTCGCCATCGACCCCAAGGGCATCATCGGGCCGCGCGGGTACGACGTGGCGACCTTCCTGCGCAATCCGTGGGGCGTGGAGCGGCAACCCGACCTGCGGCGCGTCCTGGACACCCGCGTGAACATCTTCAGCGAAATGCTAAGTTTGAGCCCTTATGAGGTCGCCGCCTGGGGCTTCGCGCACGGCGTTCTTTCGGCGGTGTGGAGCCTGACGGAAACGAATCCCGACATCAGCGGCGACCTCGTTGTTGTGGGGGAACTCGAGCCGTTTCTTTAGCGCAAGTAGCTTATTTACCTCTAACGAACACTGGCACCTCTTATAGTTTTTGCAAGATTACTCGACTGACTGTTTGCAAAAGAGTAGACAGGTGATTCGGATGTTTAGGTTCGGCAAAACGTGAATTCGGCAAACATAATCGCGTTTATGATAGGACTAATTGCGTTGACGTGTGCAGGGGCGACAGGCCAAGCTCAGACTGCGGTGAATACACACTTAGGGCCCGGTGAGCTGGGGGCACAAAGCCCACCGGACCCATCGGTGGAGCGTTGGATAGACCCCGAAATTTTTTACAAAGGGCACAGCGTTCTACATGAAGTCATAGCTGCATTGCCAGAGACGGATGTGTACCGGGAGCATGTCATCGTTTTCTGGCGCAGTTACTGGGGAATTACACCGGTACCTGTCACGTACATCAATAGGCAGGGTTTGGACGACCTTTACATGGCGGGGAATTTTCCGAAATACCTCTATACCGACGCCGCGCTGGCGTTTCGTAAGAAGCTAGAAACCTCGGCCAAGGCCAGTCATCCGGACGCAGTTCCACTTGTGCCGGACGAAACCATCCTAATAACGCCAGATTCGTTCACGCCGGAGCGGGACGATGGAACAGGGTTGAAGGTTGTATTGTCCTCGGAGTCTGTAGGAAACGAGCAAAGCTCGTCACGCAAGTCTGTCGGCTCTGCCTCAGCTCTGATAACTTTACCCGAAGTCCAAGATTTACGGCTGTATTCCTTGGGGCGGCTCTCCTCCGGACGCACCAATTACATTGACTACCCTTATATCCTGTTCAGTTTGTTGGCGGATGGTGCAGGAACCGCTTACCGGTGGAATGCTGACGGCTCGGTAACCAGCCTCGAGCCAGCTGAGGCACAGATGGGCGTGATGTTGCAGTCTAGCGGGGACTATCACCTGTGGAGCACGACCATGACGGCGTCACTTCCGGAAAAGATCGCCAATCCAGCAAGTCTTGCTGCTGAATTTCCGGGCAACTACCCGCCGGGTTCGCAAATAGTTGTCGAAGTGTTTGTGCTAAACGGAATATTTTTAGAAACGCAGAAGTTAAATGGAGAAATAGTTCGTGGTGAGCCAGGAGCCCCACCAGACACGGCCCCTTGGGCATGGGTATGTCTACACACCCGCCTTGCCGGTAGTGGGCTGTTTCCTCTAACGATTTGCGCCCGGTTGCCCAATGTCGATCCGGAAGGGCACTACAATCGCATCGAATTCAGTGCCGGGCTGGGCCAACAAGGTGGATCATCGGCACCTAAGTGGAGCTACGCAAAAGTCTATCAAAATGGCATCGAAACCTCCAACTCTGTTTTTGGAACGGGTTCTTACATGACTGACTTGGGTATCTTCGACCTCGGAATAGGTCCGGTTGTGCGGTCGGCGAAAGCTTCCGTCTCCCCCGAGATCCATAGCGACAGGGCGGTTGTTATCCCGAAGGGCGCCTACATCAGCGATATAACCACACCTTGGCGACTAAATGACTCACCCACGACGAAGTTCAAGGTCGATTTTTGCAACAGCACCTGGCATAACCGAGGGGGCACTTTTTCCGAAAAATGTCAATTCGGTGAGCAAAATCTGCGTTTCTGGCAAAGTTATTTCGACACCTGGGTAGCCGCAATCAAAACAGCCAACGATGGATCCTTAAAAGGATTTTACCTGAGCAATGAGGACTTACAGCGCCTGTACGACGCTTGCGAGTTTACCTCCATTGTAGATGCCATAACAACAACGGATGAAGGTGCCGAGACCAACTTTGGCAGAGTGATGTACGGGGCTCAATACCTCAAAAATGATCCAGAGTATTCCTTTTGTGCTGGAACGTATTCCCCATAGCTGCCTTCATTCTTTGAGCAAACTCCAACGATTAAAGCAAAGCCACAAAAGAACACCTACAAACGCTCTTCGCTAGGGTCGGTGCCGAACCCGTGTGCTAAGCTGAGCGCATGAGACTCGAGCGCCACCGCACCCCACGCAGCTTCAAGCGGAAGCACCAGCGCTGGTAACAGGCTTGTTTTAACGGCTGACGCGTTTCATCCCTTTTACCCCCAACTTTCAAACCAATCGGAGGCTGCCATGCTTTTCCCTCTACCCAATTCACGCGGGCGCTTCGGCGTCTACGGCGGGCGCTACGTGCCCGAAACCCTCATCCCGGCGCTGGACGAACTCACCCAGGCTTATGAAGAGGCTATGGCCGACGCCGAATTTAAGGCCGAGTTCGAGCACTACCTCAAAACCTTCGTCGGCCGCCCAAGCTTGCTGTACTTGGCGAAAAACCTGACCGAACACTGTGGCGGCGCGAAAATTTACCTCAAGCGCGAGGACTTAAACCACACGGGCGCGCACAAAGTCAACAACACCGTCGGGCAGGCGTTGCTGGCAAAACGCATGGGTAAAGGGCGCGTCATCGCCGAGACCGGCGCGGGCCAGCACGGGGTCGCCACGGCGACGGCGGCGGCGCTGTTCGGCCTGGAATGCGTCGTCTACATGGGCGAGGAAGACGTGCGGCGGCAAGCGCTGAACGTGTTCCGCATGAAACTTTTGGGAGCCGAGGTCGTCACCGTGACCAGCGGCACCCGCACCCTCAAAGACGCGACCAACGAGGCCATCCGCGATTGGGTGACGAACGTGCGGGACACCTTTTACATCATCGGCTCGGTGGTCGGGCCACACCCGTACCCTAGAATCGTCCGGGACTTTCAGAGCGTCATCGGGCTTGAAACGATGGCGCAGCTCGAGGCCGCCGAAGGAAGGCGTGTTCCCGACGCGGTCGTCGCCTGCGTCGGGGGCGGCTCGAACGCCATCGGCCTGTTCGCGCCTTACGCCTATTTGCCCGAGGCAGAGCGGCCTAGATTAGTAGGCGTCGAGGCGGCGGGTCACGGGCTCGCTACGGGCGCGCACGCCGCCAGCATTTCAGCCGGGAAAAAAGGCGTCCTCCACGGCGCGCTGATGTACCTGATGTCCGACGACGACGGCCAAATCACGCCGGCACACTCGGTTTCGGCGGGCCTGGACTACCCCGGCGTGGGGCCGGAACACTCTTACTACGCGGACGAACAGATTGCCGAATACGTCGGCATCGACGACCGCGTAGCGCTGCAAGCGTTCAAAAAGCTGAGCGAAATCGAAGGGATTATCCCGGCGCTCGAGACCGCCCACGCCGTCGCCTACGCCCTGCAACTCGCGCCCAAAATGCCCCGTGACGGCGTCATCGTCGTCAACCTGTCCGGCCGCGGCGACAAGGACGTGAACGAGGCGATGCGGGTGCTGAAGATGATGGAGGACGCGCATGGGACGAATTAGCGACGCGTTTGCGAAAGCCGAAGCGGCGGGCCGCGCCGCTTTCGTGCCCTACCTGACGGCGGGTTTTCCGAACGAGCGAGACTTTGTTGCACACGCGCGGGTACTACTAGAGGTCGCCGACTTACTCGAGGTCGGCCTCCCCTACTCCGACCCCTTAGGCGACGGGCCGACGATTCAGAGGGCGTCCGAGCAGGTGCTTTCTCAGGGCATGACGACGCGCAAAACGCTCGAGCTGATTCGCGAACTGCGGCGCGAGACCGACAAACCGCTTGTGCTCATGACCTACTACAACCCGATTTACTGCTACCGGGACGGCGAGCAAGGGTTCTTGAGAGACTTGAAAGAAGCCGGGGCGGACGGCGTCATCTTGCCCGACCTGCCGCCCGACGAGGCCGACACGCTTCTTCCGGCGGCGCGCGCAACCGACCTCGACACGGTGTTTCTGGTCGCGCCGACCTCGACCGAAGCACGTCTCCACATAGTGAGCGAAGCTTGCCGAGGTTTCGTCTACGCGGTCTCGGTGACGGGCGTGACCGGGGCGCGGGAGGCCGTGAACGACGAGTTGCCCGACTTTCTGGCGCGCGTCAAAGCCGTTACCGATTTGCCCGTGGCGGTGGGGTTCGGGGTCTCGAGCGGGGACACGGCTCGAGACGTCGCCGCCATCGCCGACGGGGTCGTGGTGGGTTCGGCCATCGTTCAAGAGATAGCGTCGGGCGGCGATTTGGGCGCGCTGACGCGCGAACTTGCAACCGCTTGCGCTAAACCGGCGCTGAGAGATTAACCAACTTGCGCATTGTTCTTCGACGGACAAACGGAGCAGAAAAAGCTCGAGATTCTACTTTTCATTTTTTACTCGGTACTTTCCTGCTCAGCCCGACGTTTGCATAAGGCGTAACTAAGGATTGAGCACGACGATGCCGTCGCCGAGTTCGTTGTACAGCGTCCTCGAGACCAGCAGGTCGACCCCCTCGGGGCACAGCCCCCCGACGACCCGCGCCAGCAGGGGCTCGGACGCGCTCCCCGAACTCAGCAGCAGCAAAGCACCGGGCTCGTAGCGCGCCGAGACGACGCTGTAGCCCTGCAGACTGTTGTCGACCGCCGTGAGCACGGTCGCGCTGTCGGTGGTGTTCATGAGTTCCAACTGCACGGGCGCGGTGCCGCTGCCTATCATGCCGATTTGCTCGGCGGCGGCGCGCGACAGGTCGATGATTCGGCCCGGTTTGAAGGGGCCGCGGTCGTTGATGCGGACCAGAGTGCTGCGCCCGTTGTTGAGGTTCGTCACGCGCACCTGCGTGCCGAAAGGCAAGGTCTTGTGCGCCGCCGTGAGTTGCGAGGGGTCGAACACTTCGCCGTTCGCCGTGCGCCGTCCGGCAAAGCCGGGACCGTACCAAGAAGCCCTGCCCTCGTAGTTCTGGACCGGCGCTTGGGCCAAGGTCACCGCGCTCGTGCTCGCCGAAACAGCCGCGGGCATACAGCCCCCCAAAAAAAGAGCGGCCACGGAGGCCAAAAAAAAGAGCCGTCGCATGGCCTAGTGTAAGCCAAAATTATGAGAGAGATGGCGGGAGCCCCGCCACCTCGCAGTCGAACTTTGCAAACCGAACGTTGGGCGCTGGTAACTGAACAACCCCCTGCAGGGGGTTGGCGTTGCGCGAAAATTCTACTTGGGACTTTACATTCAAGACCAGGTGCGGCGCACGAGTTCCTGCTGGCACAGCACGAAGGCCTCGTAGTCTTCGATTTCCGCCGAGCCGTCGGCGATGGCCGTTTCACACTTGTTGATGGTCACGCTGAGTTCATCGTTCGAAAGCCTCTGGATTTCCCCGAACACGGCAGCTTGCACGAAGGATTGCATCACGATGTTGCCTCGCTTTCTAGCTTGGACGCTGTGTGAGCGCCCTGTTTAAGTAGGTTCAAGATAACAAACAGCCTCTTACAAAATTCTCACAGGTGGCTCATGTGTTACAAAGAAAGCCGGGAAGCAAAAAGCCTTTTTCGCCTCCGCTCCCTAGTTCCCCCACACCTCAAACGCCCGACACCTGCCGGTGTTTGCAGAGCGAGGTATGCTTCTCGGCGTGACCGACAGCCACTGTCATTTGGACGCCTGCGCCGACCCCGCCGCGGCCGCCGACCCCACGTTGCGCGCCCTGGTAAGTGTGGGAACGAGCCTCGAGAGTTGCCGGACGACCCTCACGTCGGCCGAGCGCTTTGCCAACGTGTGGGCCGTGGTCGGGATTCACCCCAACAACGCCAGCGACGCTGCCGACGAACGAACGAGAGAAACCGTAGCCGACCTTGCCCACCACCCGCGCTGCGTAGCCATCGGTGAGACGGGTTTCGACACGCACTGGGACAAAGAGACCCTGGCAACGCAGCGGGAAGCGTTTTTGTGGCAAGCGGCGCTCGCCGCAGACTTGGCCAAACCCCTCGTCTTGCACGTCCGCGACAAAGCGGACGGGGCTTCGGCGTCGCGGGCGGCGGCGGAGATGCTGGAGCAGGTGGGGTACACCAAAGGCATCTTGCACTGCTTCAACGGGCACGAAACGTTGCTCGAGGTCGGCTCGGCCCTCGGCTGGTACGTGTCGTTCGCGGGCAACCTCACTTTTAAGAACGCGACGCGCTTGCAAGAGGTCGCGCGCGAGGTGCCCCGAGACCGCCTGCTCGTCGAGACCGACAGCCCTTACCTCGCCCCGGTGCCCAGGCGGGGACGACCCAACACCCCCGCCAACGTGCGTTACACGGCCGCTTTTCTAGCCGAGTTGCGCGGTGAAACGTTGGAAGAAGTCGAGACTTACACGGACGAGAACGCGGCTCGAGTGTACGGGTTGGGACACTGAAAATAGGACCGAGGGAAAAGTAGGAACTCACCTTGCGCAGTGCGTAGAGCGTACAGAAGTAGCTTGTAGCCAGGGGCGCGTGACCAATTCAAGTAACGGGTCTACAAGCCACGTGTCACAGGCCTCTTGCGTCTGAGGTAGAAAGGGTCGAAAGCTTTTACGTCTCTACTTCCTTTTCCCTTACTCCCCAAGGACTTTTAGGCGCTCAGCTCCAACTGCCCAGCCCGACCTCTTGAACTTTCGGCTCGTGGCGGTCGTGGCGGAGCATGTGGGCCAGGCGCGCCCTCGAGACCACCCGGTGTGCGTCTTGAGGGATAAAGGCGGTCACCACGTCGACCCACCTAGGTTTGGCGTACTCTAAGACGACGTGGAGCGGGATTTTCACCGTGGGACTCGGGTGCATGTAGCCGAGCGCCAAGAGCCTTTCGTCGTGGGTGTAGCGCAACAGCTCTTTGCCGTACAGCACCGCGCCGACGATATCGGACTCGGTGAAACCCTCACAGGTCGCGTGTTTCGTGGCGTGCGAACAGATGCGGTAACGCCCGGCTTTGACGTAGGGGCGCAACTCTTCGAGCGTCCTGACTTTGGGGCGTTTCACGGGGCGACCTCGCTCAACAAGTCTTTTTCAAACCGAGATTCGCTCATGACTGCCTCCTGGGTTGTGGTGACTACGGGCTTTAAACGTTGCCGGCCGGTAACACAAAGGGCAAGGTGCGAACACCTTGCCCTACACAATGCGGCGGTTACATGCAAAAAGTTTACCACAGCTTGTGGCTGGAGAGCGTGGGGTCGACCACAGGGTCTCAGGGTCAGGGCAGGGTCCGGCGGCTCCGGGGGTGAGGCTTTCAAGGTCGCAAGCGCTGCCGGTAAAGTTTTTCATTCGCCAGCAGCGAAATATCTTATCCTGGTCCGGAAGCGCTCGGTGCTAGACTGCACCCAGAGTGTTGAGGCCTGATCTCACGATAGACGCCGTCCACGACCTCGCACCTGCGCTGCTTTGTCAGCACGGCGTACGCGCGGTGATGGTCGACCTGGACGACACCCTGGTCGCGTCCAACAGCCCGGACATCGCGTCCAGTTTTCACGACTGGGTCGAAGTGCTCAAGGCTGAAAAGGTGCCGCTCCTCATCCTGAGCAACGGTCACCCGCGGCGGGTACGCCAGTGGTCGCGTGACTTGGGTGTGCCCGGCCTCGCGCTCGTCGGCAAGCCTCTGTGGTTCGGGTTTCGGCGGGGTTTGGCTGTGCTGGGCACCCGAGCGGACGAGACCGCGATGGTCGGAGACCAACTCTTTACCGACGTGTTAGGAGCCAACTTGGCGGGGCTGGTGAGCGTGCTGGTCACGCCTCTCTCGGCGGGCGGGCTGCCCCACACGCGCGCGGCCAGAAGGCTCGAGGCCGCCCTGTTGAGAAGGAAGTGAGGTCTAGGTGGCCGTTCTGTCTATAGGTGACAAACGCTTGGGCGCCGTGCTGCTGGAACGCGGCTACGTCAACGACGAGGCGCTGCAGCAAGCCATCGGCCGCCACGCCGAGGTCGGCGGGCGTCTGGCGAATATCCTGGTCAACATCGGGGTCATCTCCGAGCAGCGCATCGCCCGGGCGGTCGAGGAGTCCATCGGCATCCCGCTGGTGGTGCTGCCCCGGGTCGAGGTCATGCACGAGGCTTTGAGCAAAATTCCGGCCGACCTGGCGTTCGAGGTCGGCGCCTTTCCTTTCACGCTGGAGGGCAGCCGTTTGCGCGTCGCTTTCGAGGACCCGCTCGACGCCTTCGCCATCGAAGAGGTCGAGGACGCCTCCGGCTGCACGGTCGAGCCCTACCAAGCGCTCGCCAAAGAGTTGCAGTGGGCGGTGGCGACCCACTACCCGGAGTTGGGGCTCGAGCCGCCACAAGACCTAGAGGTCGACGTCAGCCAGCGCCTCGGCAACTTGGCCGTCGAGCGTGGCCTTATCAGCGCCGAACAGTTGCGGCAATCCGTCGAAGAACAAGGTCGCACCGGCGGGCTGCTGGGCCGCATTTTCGTCACGCGCGGTTTGCTGAGCGAAGAACAGCTGGCGCAACTCTTGGCCGAACAGGTCGGGGTCGACTACGTCGCCAAACTCGCGGACGCGCCTTTCGACGAGAGCTTAGCGGCCACCCTACTCCGCTTCGACGCGGTGCAGTTCAACGCGGTGCCCTACCGCGAGGACGGCGGCGACCTCGTCGTCGCCCTGACCGACCCGCGGCGCATCCCGGACCTAGAGGCCATCCTGCAGCGCCCGGTGCGCTTCGTCGTCAGCCCCGAAACGGCCGTGTTGCAACGCATCGAAACGATGTACGCCGACAACAAAGGCCGCCTCGGGGAAACGCTGCTCCAAAACCGCAAGCTCAAGCGCGAGCAACTTCGTAAAGCCTTGGACGAGCAAAACAAGCTCGGGCGCGTCAAACCACTGGGCGAAATCCTCATCGACCTGGGCTACGTCACCCAAACCGACGTCGACGACGCGCTCAACCGGCAGCGCTCGGGCGGCGGCCGGCTGGAAGACACCCTCGTCCAGTCCGGCAAAATCAGCCCGGAAATGCTCGCCAAAAGCTTGGCGATGCAGCTCGGCTACGAGTACATCGACGTGGGCACCGCCAAGGTCGACAGCTACGCGGTGACGCTTGTTCCCGAGGCGACCGCGCGGCGCTACAGCGCCATGCCGGTGCGTCTGGAAGGCAACACTTTAGTCGTCGCCATGAAAGACCCCCGGCACGTGTTCGCCCTCGACGACATTCGGCTCATCACCGGCAAGGAAATCCAGCCGGCCGTCGCCACCGAAGAAGCCTTGAGCGGCCTCTTAAACCGCTTTTACCGCGGCGGCGAAGACATGGACGAACTCACCAAGACCGTTTTGGAAGAGGTCGGCGGCCGCGCCCAGGAACAGGTCGAAGACACCAGCGCCATCGACGACAACGCGCTCGTCAAAATCGTCAACAGCATCATCCGCGAAGCTGTGCTCAACGACATCTCGGACATCCACATCGAGCCGCAGCCGGGCCGGGTGCTGGTGCGGGTGCGCAAGGACGGGTCGTTGCGCGAGTACATGACGATGCCGCGCGCCGCCGCGAGCGCGATGGCCGCACGCATCAAGATCATGGGTGGGCTGAACATCGCCGAGCGGCGGATGCCGCAGGACGGCCGCGTGCGTTTCAAGGACAAAAACATCGAGGTCGACCTGCGTTTGTCGACGCTGCCGACGGTGTACGGCGAAAAGTCGGTCATGCGTATCTTGAAAAAAGCCTCCTCGATTCCCGAAATCGAACAGCTCGGTTTCGCCGACTACAACTTTCAAAGCTTTTCCGACGTGATTAAAAAACCTTACGGGATGTTTTTGATCACCGGGCCGACCGGCTCGGGCAAGTCGTTTACAACGTTCTCCATCCTGAAGCGCCTGGCGGTGCCCGAGGTCAACGTCTCGACCATCGAAGACCCGGTCGAATACGAGATTCCCGGCATCAACCAGACACAAGCCAACCCCAAGGCGGGGCTGGACTTTGCAAGGGCCCTGCGCGCTTTTTTACGTCAAGACCCGGACATCATCATGGTCGGCGAGATTCGCGACAAGGAAACCGCCAACATCGCGGTCGAGGCGGCGTTGACCGGCCACCTGCTCATCGCGACGCTCCACACCAACGACGCGCCGAGCGTGGTCACGCGACTCACCGAGATGGGCGTCGAGCCGTTCAACGTCTCGGCCTCGCTCATCGGGGTGCTGGCCCAGCGCCTGGTGCGCAAAGTGTGCAGCAACTGCAAGGTCGAGTACACGCCCGAGCCCGACATCTTGCGGCGCATCGGCGTGTCCGAGGGGGATATTCGCGGCAAGCTGCTGTACCGCGGCGTCGGCTGCGAAAAGTGCAGCGGCTCGGGCTACAACGGCCGCTACGGCATCCACGAGTTTTTAGCCGTCGACGAAGAGATGGAAAGCGCCATCGCCCGGGAAAGCCCGGCCAACATCATCAAAGACCTCGCAGTGAAAAACGGGATGCGCACGCTCCGCGACGACGGTATCTACAAAGCGTTTCAGGGTATTACAACCTTGGAGGAAGTCCTCGCGCGCACCTCGGACTAAACCTGGAACAAGTTAGGGCGGCGGTTCAAACTGCGCACCGTGATTTTTAGCGGGCTACAGCTGAGCGTTCAGCGGTCAGAATTAAAACAGTGCAGCGTTCATAACGAGATTGAACGTGTCGAGCAGCAAAAGTCGATGTAATACCGTTTCCGGTTCGTTCCTAAAGGAACGAACCCGAGTATCACGAGAAGAAAAGAGTACGGATTGCGATACTGCGCTGAATAAGTTTGAAAGAAATTTTTCCGCTCCTTATCGCAATCCGTATAAGTTAGCTTTCCACACGCAAGGAGTAAAAAGTGGCTGACCAGCTCAAAGCAACTCAGATGCAAGTCGACATCATCACGCTGTTGCGGCTCGCGATGGAACGCCGCGCTTCGGACCTGATTCTCACCGTGGGGCTGCCGCCCATGCTGCGCCTGCACGGCGAGTGGCGACCGACCGAGTTCGAAACGATGACGCCGACCGCCACACGCCGCCTGATGTACTCGATGATGGACGAGAAAAAGCAGCGCGTCTTCGAGGAAACTCGCGAACTCGACTTTTCGTTCAGTTTGTCCGGCCAGGGAAGATTTCGTGTCAACGCTTTTTTTCAGCGCGGCTCGGTCGGCGGGGTGCTGCGGACCATCAGCGAAACCATTCTGAGCTTCGAGGAAATGGGCATCCCCAAACACGTGGGCGACGTGGCGCGGCAGCCGCGCGGGCTCGTGCTCGTGACCGGCCCCACCGGCTCGGGTAAGTCGACCACGCTCGCCACCATGATAGACCTCATCAACCGCGAGTATCACAAGCACATCATGACGATCGAAGACCCCATCGAGTTTTACCATCCGCACAAAGAATGCGTCGTCAACCAGCGCGAAATCGGTGAAGACACCCAGAACTTTTCCAGGGCGCTGCGCAGCGTGCTGCGCCAAGCCCCCGACGTGATTTTGGTCGGCGAGATGCGCGACCACGAGACCATCGGCGCGGCCGTGACCGCCGCCGAGACCGGTCACCTGGTCATGGGCACCTTACACACCAACTCGGCGCCCGAGGCCGTCGACCGAATTATCGACGTGTTTCCCGAGGCGCAGCAAGAACAGGTGCGGGTGCAACTCGCCAACAACCTCGTCGCTATTTTGACCCAACAACTCGTCCCGCGCGCCAGCGGCGACGGCCGCGTGTTGGCTTATGAATTCATGCTGGCGACGCCCGCGGTACGCAACCTCATCCGCGAGGGCAAAACGCACCAGATTTTGTCGCAAATCCAGATGGGCGGGCAGGTCGGGATGCTCACGATGGACGCCTGTCTGGCCGAGATGCACCTGAGGCGCGTCATCAGCTACAACACCGGGATAGAACGCTCGGTCGACGCCAAAGAGTTCGCGCGCTTGGTCGAGTCGGGCGGTGTGTCGGGGGCGGCCGGACAGAGTCAGCCGACGGTTTCGGCTCGAGCCGCCCCGAGCGGTGCTCCCGGCCGGGGCGGGCGGGGCATTTGAGACAGTACCGAGGACCGAGTCAAAAACTTTCGACTCTGGACTCGGTCCTCGGTACTCCGCTGTTGACAGCCCTCTTTCCCGCTCTTATACTCAGGCCAATGCTTACCAAACCCGTCCTACGCCGTCGCCTGCGCGTCATCAACCTCGTTCAGACCGTCCTGCTACAAGCGAGGGTCGTCGCGTAGCGTTTCAACGTTTACTTTTGCGACCCCTCGAGCCCTCGAGGGGTTTTTTGTTTTGAGAAAGGTCAAACCTATGCTAGCCAGAAACCTCTTCGACAAAGTCTGGGACGCCCACACCGTCGGCAGCCTCGCCAACGGGCAGACGCAACTCCTCATCGGCACGCACCTCATCCACGAGGTGACGAGCCCGCAAGCCTTCGGGATGCTGCGGGACTTAGGTTTAAGCGTCAGGATGCCGGGGCGCACCTTCGCCACGGTCGACCACATCGTGCCGACCGACACCCGCCAGGAGCCGTTCGAGGACGAACTCGCCGACGCCATGATTAAAGAACTTCGCAAAAACTGCGCGCAGTACGGCGTCACCTTGTTCGACATCGACAGCGGCAAACAGGGCATCGTCCACATGGTCGGCCCCGAGCAGGGCATCACCCAACCCGGCACGACTATTGCCTGCGGCGACTCGCACACCGCCACCCACGGCGCGTTCGGTGCCGTCGCCTTCGGCATCGGCACCACGCAAGTGCGCGACGTGCTGGCGACCCAAACGATTGCGATGAGCCGGCCCAGGGTGCGGCGCATCGACGTCAACGGCCGGCTCGGCCCCGGCGTCTACGCCAAAGACGTGATTTTGCACATCATCCGCGTTTTGGGCGTCAAGGGCGGCCTCGGCTATGCGTATGAATACGGCGGCGACGTGTTCGACCGCTTCAGCATGGAAGAGCGCATGACGGTCTGCAACATGAGTATCGAAGGCGGCGCGCGCTGCGGCTACGTGAACCCGGACGAGGCGACGTTCGAGTACCTGAAGGGCCGCCCCTACGCGCCGGCCGAAGCGGCTTGGGACGAGGCGGTAGCGCGCTGGCAAGAGGTCGCCAGCGACGAGGGCTGTCACTACGACGACGTGGTGAACATCGACGCCGCCGACATCGCGCCGACGGTGACCTGGGGCATCAATCCGGGGCAGGCCGTCTTTATCGACGAAAACGTCCCCACGGTCGAAGGTGCCGCCGAAAAAGACAAGGCGGCGATAGCGGAAGCTCTGGAACACATGCAGCTCGAGCCCGGCACACCCATCAAAGGCACGCCCATCGACGTGGCTTTCTTCGGCAGTTGCACGAACGCCCGCACCAGCGACTTTCTCGAGGCTGCCAAGTACCTCAAAGGCCACAAGGTCGCGCCCAACATTCAAGCCATCGCCGTGCCGGGCTCGCAAATCGTCAAGTACCAGTGCGAAGAGTTGGGTATCGACCGAATCTTCCGCGACGCCGGTTTCGAGTGGCGCGACGCGGGTTGCAGCATGTGCCTCGCTATGAACCCGGACAAGCTCGTCGGCGACCAACTTTGCGCCTCGTCCTCCAACCGCAACTTCAAGGGCCGCCAGGGCAGCCCGACCGGGCGCACCGTGCTGATGAGCCCGGTGATGGTGATGGCGGCGGCGGTGACGGGCGAGGTGAGTGATGCGCGGGAAATATTTGGAGTGCGAGAGAAGGTCAGTTCCTAGCTATGATTCAACAGAAACAGGCCGACTCATCAAGCGACTTACCCCTTGATACAAAGAGTTCTAGGACTAAAGAATTTGACGCCCTATGGGGCGGACAGATTATTATGTTTGACTTCGACCTCTTGAGCAGCACCATTCAACTTAAAATCCATGTCAATAACATGGGTGAGGAAACGAGATTCAGACTCAGTTTTTTGGGAGTTTCGAAGCTTGAGTACGCCAGAAAACTGCTCAGTTGGGATTATGTTGAACTCACCAGCATTTACGGAACAGAAACTTCCCATTCCGAAACAGCTCACTGGCTCATAGAAATGGAACTTTGGGCAAGTGCCAACATCAACGTTCTCTGCGAAGAGTGGTACCTAGAAGAGATAGAGTCTAATCGTCTCACACTGGAGAAGCGAGTGCAATCTAGCAACCAGTAAGTGACAGTCAAGTTCTGTTTTTCAAATTTCATTGGAGGCTTTCATGGCTTTGGACAAAATCACCCACCTCAGCGGCCGGGGCGTCTACATCCCCGGCGACGACATCGACACCGACCGCATCATCCCAGCACGTTTTATGAAGTGCGTGACCTTCGACGGACTGGGCGAGTACCTGTTTCACGACGCGCGTTTTTTTGAAGACGGCTCCGAGAAACAGCACCCGCTCAACGACCCGCGTTTTGCCGAAGCAACGATTCTAGTTTCCGACAGCAACTTCGGCTGCGGCTCGTCTCGAGAACACGCGCCGCAAGCGATTTACCGCTACGGCGTGCGCGCGGTCATCGCGGAGAGCTTCGCCGAGATTTTCTTCGGTAACAGCACCACGCTCGGAATGCCCTGCATCGAGGCGACACCCGAGCAAATCGAACTCATCGCGGGCACGTTAGAGCAAAAACCCGACACCGAAATCGCTATCGACTTGGAGAACGAGCGCCTCACCTTTGCCGACAAGACTTTGGAAGTTACCGTGCGCGCCACCGCCAAAGACGCCCTCGTCAAAGGCCAGTGGGACCCAATTGCCGAGCTGCTCGAGGCGTCGGAGGCCATTGACCGAACCGCTGCTCGACTGCCTTACATCGCCTAAATGAGCACGACGGTTGAAACGGTCGCCGCCGCCTGGTCGAAACTCGGCGCGAACTACGCTGCGAGCGCGCCCCACAAGTTCGGCCCGTCCTTGCCGAAACTGCTCGAGCTGGCCCGCCCCGTCGCAACCGACGTTTGCTTGGATGTCGGCACGGGAACAGGTCACACCGCCGCGGGGTTGGCGCGCTTTGCTGGACGAGTCTACGGCCTCGACCCCGCCGCAGGCATGAGGCAGGCCGCGCAGGATACTTACGGGAATTTGGTGAACCTCGAGTTCGTCAGTGGCACGAGTGAAGAAACGGGCTTCCCCGACAACGCCTTCGACATCGTCAGCGCCCGCCACACGCTCCATCATCATCCGAGTATGCCCAAAACGTTAGCCGAGTTGAAGCGCGTTCTCAAACCCGGCGGCAGGCTCGTCATCGTTGACGAAATCACGCCCAACGCGGCGGTGGCGGACTGGTATCACGCGCTCGAGACCGCCCGCGACCCCACCCACGGCCGCGCTTATTTCATGAGCGAGTGGCGGGACTTTATTCAAGAAGTGGGCTTGAAATGGATTGTGGGCGATGCGGAGACGGCTTACAGACTTGAGGTCGAAAGCTGGATAACGCGCATGAATCCGAGTCATGAGCAAGCCGAAAATGTCCGGCGGCTTTTCAGGGAGGCTGACGGCACGGCTCGAGCAACCTTCAACATCGTTTACGAAAAGGACGACGCGGTGACTTTCGACATGCCGATGGCGCTTATTCTGGCCGTCAAATTTGCCATCTAGCTCGAGCCGAAGTGATTCAGCGCTGCAAAGTACCCCTGTAGTTGCTGCCTATCTCCTATCACCACGGCGCGGTCTAAGAAGCGGTTGAACTCCTCGCATGAGGTTTCGGGCAAAAGCGCGCAGCTGTGACACGCGGCCAGGTTGCCGCCCCCCGTTCGTGCCTTGCCGCCCAACTCCATACAAACGGGGTCGGCCAAACACCAGTTCGCCCCTTCTACTGCCTTGCGAATGACCGGCTCGAGCAGCCCCGGCTTGCCCATCCGCACCAATCCCCCCATCGTTCCCTCCGCGTCGCCCGAGGCGGTGTAGATAAGCAGGGCCGCCATCGGCGTGTTCGGGTCGTCGGAGACGTAAAGACGTTCACGTAATGAAGCGGCGCTGTAGCCACACTCGAAGGTGAGGCGTTTCATAAGCAGATGAGCAAAAGTGTGAACTAGAAAAAATCGCTTGTGCAAAGCGCGCTCTTTCAGGTCGCGTTTTTCTCGCTCCCGTGCGTAATGTTTGATGACGGGTCGAAGGCGCTGCTCGAGCGCCGCTTCGTTACGCCCCAACCACTCTTTCACTTTTTGCTCGTCGAACTCGAGAAAAATCCCCTCACCGTAAACGACATAGGCGGGTAACCATGAGGCACTGGAAGACTCACGCCGCAACATGCTTTTCAGCTCATCGAGATTTTGTTCGGTTTCAGGGAGGACGCGCGTAAACCCAACGAGAGCCCTCGTCTCCCGCAGTTTGTCAACCAGGGTAATTCTCGAGAAAAGCTGCGCAATGTCTGCGCCGTAGTCGGAGATACCGTAGCCGCGTATCTTCAGCTCGTCTTCGCTGCGGGTGGTTCTCAGTATGGTGAACTCTTCGCGGCGAAAATCCACCTCTTCTTTAGGTTTGGCTTCTTCACTGTTGCCTCCGGTCAGAACGCGCTCGAGTCCCTTGCGAAGCTGCTCGTCCGTAAAAGGCTCGACGGCTTCCCTGAACTCGGGCATACCGTTGCGCAACATTTCAGGCATAAGGTGTTTGCCGAGCTGTCTCACAAACAGGCTCAAAGGTGGGGTTTCCAGGGCGGTCATGAGTTCGGAGGGTACGCCGCCGCCGCCTCTCGGAACATAGATGGCGTTACGTGTCTGGGCGTAGTAAACGTTAGTCGCGCTTCGCAGCGTCGCCCTGAGAAGTTGACTGCACGGCTCGCTCTCCTCTATACCCAACCACGGTTTTTTCCCCTGGCATAGATAGGGGTTATCTTTGTTTTCCAGGGTCGTACTCAGGATATTTTCAAAGGTCACACCGCTGAGCGAACGTTCTTTGCCGCAACTGCACTTGACCTTTTGACCTGCTAAGGTCGCGCTGCCCGTCGTAACCAGGCGCAGTCGGCCCTGGCAAGTCGGCTGCACCTCGCCGTGAACCCACTCGCACCAGGGAAAGTCCTGCACATGGCCGCGCTCGCACATCGCCACGAGCGAGACTTGGGTGAGGACGCTGTAATTTCCTTCGGCTTGGCAAGCGGTACAAATTTGCTTACCCCGAACCGTCAGGGGCAGCCTCTTCAGCCGATTGCAGCGAGGGCAGGTATGCCACTGCGGAAAACGTAAAAAAGGCACGGTCAGCCCGCTGTTGGGGACGTACTGCCCATGCCCCCTACCGGGCATACGGTAGTCGGGCGGTTTGCGAAAGTGACCGACTCTCAGTTGTCGTGAGAGCCGCCACTCATCTGCTATGAACTCGGTACTGTCCGCTGAACCTCCGTCTTCACGCTTGTACCAGTGGTCTAAACCGGCGGCAATCAGTGACAGCCCATCTCTAACCACAATCATCGCGCCGACACCGAAGGGCGCAATCAGTTGGGCGCGGCGAACGGGGCCGTTAGGCATGGCCTGCCTCCGTTTCGGGGTCCTCGAGGAGATAAAGCTGCGTAATTTGCGCCTGACACTCGGCGTCTACGTTGCGCATCGAGGTGGGGGTTTTCCAGGAAAGCTGCTGACGTTCGGGCGTAAGATACTCACCTGCCCGTACCAGCAACGGGATGTCTTCGCTCTGCGCCGCGGCGTACCACTTCGTTCGTTGGTTTTTGCGCCACTCTTTCGCGCGTTTGTCGAACACCCTTTCGAAGTTCTCCGCTTCTTTTTTGTCTATACGCTCCACCCTCGGCATCAGGATGGTGCGAAGCTGCTCGACGAGGTCATGGGGATAGGGGTCGGGGCTTGTCTGCACCGCTGCGTCGCCCGTTTGCATGGCGTAGGCCGCCATCACGCCGTGGAGTGCCCGGTCCAGCACGGGCGGTGAAAAGGGGGTCACGCTGGTGGGTTCAACCTGGGCGTAGAGCTTTTCGTGATAACTGCGGAACTGCTCGAAGTGTGAGAGGTCGCGGGCATTTTTCGGATTGTAGAGCGTGACCACCAGACCGGGGCGCTCCCACCATTTTCTGCCGACGCGCCCCGTGACCTGAATGTACTGGGCGGTGGTTTTAGGTTGGCGCACGACCGCCATCAAGGATAGGCGGTCGATGTCTACCCCCACTTCGATGATGCTCGAGGCCAAGCACACGTCTACCGGAGGCGAGCCGACGGGTTTGGCATCCGGTGCCCAGGTATTCGCGGCGGTGCAAGCAATCTCCAACTTCGTCAGCGCTTTAGGCACCTCGTCGTTGCGAAGCCGCCCGGTGAGTTCTTCAGGGCGTCTAAGGTAGCGCGTTTCGTGGTACTCGAGCCCGTGGCGCTGCCGAACGGCTTTGAGATAGTCGGGAACGCGCGACTGGAACAGCGACAAGCTCGTCCCCAACTCGCGCAAGCTGCCGAAGAACAGCAGCAGCGTCCACCAGGGGTCGCGTTCTTCGGGAGGTAGCGGCATCGGCGCTTGCAGCAGCGCGGCAAAAGCCCGCTCTTGGGCGGTCTCGAGCGAGCGCAGGCCCGGTGCATGAACGCCTACATAAAGCTTCCCCGGCAAGAGGTCGCCGGTTTCCGAATCTCTTGCGTAGCGGGCAAAGAAGGAATCGCCGTCTTCTAAACCGGGCGGCGGAAACAGCGTGACCTCGTTACGCCCGTAGAGCGCCTCAATCTGTTCGCGGTAACTGCGAATTGTCGCAGTGGAGCAGACGATTTTCGGCGGTATAGCGTCACCGTTGCGGTTGTCGGTGCAAAGTTCTTCGATAAGCGGTTCGTAAAGCCCCACCATCGAGCCGAGCGGGCCTGAAATGAGGTGGAGTTCGTCTTGAATAATGAGTCCCGGTGGGGAGGCAACTCGTTGCCCCGACTCGTCTATTCCAAAAAGCGTTCTGGCTTCGGACTTCCAGGCCAGCACCGCAAACTTATCCACCGTGCCGATGACCAACGAGGGCTTTTTGTCATAAATGTCCTCGTCAATAACGTATAAAGGCAGAAAGTCGTGAAACTCGCACCTTTTGTCGGGACACTTGAAAGAGACTGTTCCACCTGCACGTCTGTAACCTAAGATTTTGAGGGCTTTGGGCATGGTTTTGGGAAGTGGACCTTCGTAAAGTCCCATCTCGGCGGAGCACCAGGGACAGCGTCCCAAAATAAAGGGATTTTCACCTCTGCCCTGCCGTTCCAAGTCTTTCAAGGCTAAATCTGCAGCTTTACGAGTGTTGGGTGTCGTCGCGCCACCCAGCCAGATGCCGATGGAGAAGGAGGTATCGCCGAGTTCGTGAGGGTGGCTTTTGCGCAGATGCTCGAGCGCACAAACCAGCGAGGCGGCACGTTGAAACTGCTGCGCGGTCAGCAGACGCAGGGTGTAGCGCATCAACACCTGCACTCCGGCGTCAGCGGGGTTCTTGAGCCGCCGCGCCAGGAGGGTGAACGCAGCCAAGCCCAGATAAGCCTCCGTTTTACCCCCGCCGGTAGGAAACCAGATGAGTTCGACGCGCTTGCGGTCGGGGTGGTCGCCTTCCACCGAAGACTGCAGCGACATCAGCAAAAAAGCAATCTGGAACGCCCGCCACCTGCCCAAGTTCGGGTTTTGAGGGCTGAGAACGTCAGGTGTCTCGTAAGCGGGTGAAAAGGTGTAGCGTTCGGCGTCGCGGTCGAACTTTGCCTCTCTTAAAGGGCGCTTACTCTGAACCTGCTGCATAAGAATGGCTAAATTGGCGAGTTGAAAAGCTCTTTTGGCGAGGGGGTCGGCTTTCAGATAGTCGAGCCCTGCGCGCATCCTTGCGGCGGCGTGTTGACAGTCGCCTAAGTGGCGTTCCGCAGCTTGGCGATAAGGCTCAAGGTCGGGGGTTTCCGCGTCCTCGAGCCGCTCGAGAAGCCAGTGCTCGTAGTGTTCGACGACACCCGCGAGCGCTTCAAACCCGTCCTGACCTTCGACCAGTCCTGCCAGTAGCGCCATCGGGACTTCTAAAGGTGTTCCGTCTTCGCGCTTGATGTCGGGCGTGGTGCTGGCTGTTTCGAACGTCGGCAGCGCGGCGCTGCGCACCGAGGCGGCGCGGTCTTCTGCTACAGTTTGCCAATCTGCAGCGCAGCCGTGACCCACTGCATAAGTTTGCTGCTTGCGGTAAAGGAGCGCGAGTGACTGCTCCTCCTCATCGGGGGTACTAAATGTGTTCTGCGGGTAGGGCAAAATGTAAGCGGTCGTCGTGGGCGTGGTAATTTTGGCTTCAATTTCACTTTGGAAAAGACAAACCTCGTTACCCTGCTTACCCGTCGTCGAGCCCTCGGTACGGTTGATGAGCGTAACGGTCAACAGGTGACGGTCTTCAAAGCGGCGCGTAAAGACTTCGATGCTGAGGTCTAGCGGCTCACTTTCAAAGCGTTTGACGATTTTTGTCTTCTCTCTCAGTTCGGCGGCGCTGAAGGTTGCTTCAAAGCCGACAGGTTTTCTAAGCCACCAGGTATAGGGGCTCCGCTCCATCACCGTGACCTCTTTGGGCCGGTACTGCCCACCCGAAACGGTGACGGTCAATATGGCGTCGGGCGCGAGGTCGGCCAAGAAACTCAGGCCCAGGCTGCTCGGCTTGAAGGTGTTGTAGGTGGGCAGCTCTAAGTCGTCGCTGTCGTCCTCCCCTTGGCGCTCGGCCCGCTCTTTGGCTTTTTCGATATCTTCCAGAAACGCTTCTTGCGCAGCGTCGTCTGTGACAGTGTCCGGTAATGTTTCCCCGGTATCGTCGGGGACGTTTTGTTCGGGCTCCACCTCGAAAGCTTCGCCCAGCGGGTAGAGCACGCCGACACCGTAACGAATGATGGGCGCGTCCCGTTGGACGACTTCCTCGCCATTTTCTTGCCGGTAAGGCTGATAGGCTTCCTCGCTCGTAGCGAAGTACACGTCGCCTGCGAAGCTGCGCGGTTTACCCTTCGGCGAGGGTCCCACGAGTTCTTCTCGAAGCGTCTCGAAAATCATGTCTCTGTTTTTGAGGTGATTCATGCCCCTCCTGTCAGGCCGCGCCTAAGAATCGCCATGACCTCTTCTTTGGCGGAGGCCTTAGCGATGATGGTCAAGTGATGCAGCGCTCGGGTCGTAGCCGTATAAAAAAGCCGACTGGCTTCCTCGCCGGCAACCTCCTCTATATCGGTTACCACGACGGCGTCGGCTTCTAAGCCCTTGAAGGCGTGGATGGTGCAACAGCCGATTTGCCCGGCAAGCTCGAGTCGAAAAGGCGTAAGGCGGTCCGACCAGGGCAGCGCTTCAAGCGTACCGGTGCACGAGCTTGGGTTGGCCCTGGGTGAGAGCACCACGATGTCGCTGCCGCGGAAGCCCTCGTCGTAAAGCTGCTCGAGGGTCTTGATAAGGAGTTTGTGCTGCTCTGCGTCGTCTCGGTAGTAAACGAGTTCGGCTTCTACGCCGTTGTCAGGGCGTAAAATTTTGCTGTAATCGGGATTGAGTTGCCCTAAATAGCGTGCCGTAGCGGCAATGCGCGGGGTGTTACGGCAATTGATGCGCAGGTTGTAGCGCGGCGCGTTGCCGCTGCGTTTTTGCAAAAAGGTTTCCAGCGTTACCTGGCGGTCTCCACTATAAATTTGCTGCTTCTCAAAGTCCCCGAAGAGGTACCAGTCACCCGCAGCGAAGCCACCTTTGAGACTGAGGTCTAGAAAGTCAAGATAAGGCTCGAGCAAGATGTCTTGAGCCTCGTCTATCACGAGCATGTCGAACTGACCGGACGCCCCGATTTCGAGCAGCTTCTCCGTCGCAAGGGTCGGCAACTCGCTTGACCAAAACTCGGCGTCACGTCTTGGGGAAACCCCGGCAAGCTCGAGCATGTAGCGGTGCAGCGTACCGGCGGTCACACCTTCTAGATTCTCCGCCTGAGCGCTCAGCGTTTTGCCCAAAAACCTGTTGAAGCAGACCAGCAAGACTCGCTCTTCGGCGGCGCGTCTGGCGGCCTCCAGAGCCAACAGGGTTTTGCCTGTACCCGCCGGGCCTGTAAAGGCCACGCGCGGATTGCCGCTCATCGCGTCGAGCGCGTTTAACTGCTCGCCCGTGTAGCGCTTCACCTCCTCGTTCAAGCGGTGTTTGCGCGACTTCGGGCTCTCGAAAATATCGAACTCGGGCCGCAGGCAGCGCACCAGCGCCTCGCACTGCTCGGCGCTCGGCGCTTTTTCCTCCGGCCTGAACCACGCCCCTGAGGAGCGACCGGCGAGAAAGGTGCGGGCGTTGTCGAGTACGCCCTCGAGCAGCTTGCTCAGCGGCAAGGCCGACATGGCCCGCCTGTCAACCACTTGCCACGAATGCCATTCGGGAGACGCTTCGCTGAAGTCTACGAAGGGAAACCCGACCGCCGACCAGAAGACGATATTCCCGAGGCTCGAGTCGCGCTTGGTTGCGTAGCCGCGCACCGAGTGCAGCGCCTGAGAAGCTTGCTTGAACGGTCCTTTGACGTCCGGCGCGGAACTGCCGTAGTACCACATGCCGTACTCGCGCCTGAGGTGGGTGGTACCCTTGATTTCCAGACAAAGCACGCCCTTGTGGGGCACGATGACGACGAAATCCACCTCGCCGAAAATTTGCTTGACGTGGTGGGCGGTGTCGAGCGAGTGAAGAACCGTCCAGTTTTCAGTACCGGGGTCATCTTTCAGGCGGCGGAACACCTCTTTTTCACCCAGGCTCGCGGTGGCAGGATGACAAACGGGCGGAATCATCCTCGCCATGCATCGTCCCCCAGTTCTAAAAGTTCACCGATTTGCGCAAGGGGAACCTGAACCTTTTCAGGCGAAATCTTAACGATGCGAAAGGCGTCGAGGCGAGTTTTATATTCTTCAAAGGCAAACGATTGGTAGCCGCGCTGCTCGAGCCGGTGCAGGTCGACTTTTTCCACTTCGTTCAAGAGCAGTTTTTTCATGCGGATACCCGCTTTATGGTGCGCTTTATTGATGTTGCGGGCTTTCTGCCAGTAGTCTTCGGTTTCGTCGAAGAGGTCGAGATACTTCATCATCGCGCCGAAATCTTCAAAGTAGCGCGGACGAATTTTTCGCTCCGAGGCGGACATCCAGTTGCGGATGTTCTGCTGACTGGCCGTGCGTGCGCCCATGCGCCCTAGTCCCTGCACAACGTTGGTCATACCCTTGTTCGTTACCGCTTTGCGCAGTTGCCCTTTCCAGTGACTTTGCGCTTGCCTCGCGGCGCGGGCGCGTTCGCCTAGAATCCGGTCGGCGAAAGGCACGATGTAGTCGCCGCGCCCTCTTTCCCTGACGATTAAGAAGAGGCCGGGCTCGAGCCTCGCCACCTTTACGCGGCGCACGAGTTCGTCATGTTCGGGGTCGATAACGAGTTCGCTGGCGGCGTCTTCTAAAAATACGGCGCGGTCATCGTCCAGTACACAGAGCCTAGCCTCGACAACCTCTTGATTCTCGGCCTGCGCTTGACGGACAACGTGGTTGGATATAGCGTCCCAATCGACCACCGGAACAAGCTCGTCGGCAGCGATTTCTTGTGCTTCCGTCGGGACGGGTATCGACAAACGCGGCGCAGGCGCATTTTTCTGCCGTAAGAAACCGGCTCGAGGTTGCCAACCGTCACCTAAAAAGCCGTAGCGAACCAGGTGCAACTGCTTTGCCCGCGGTGCCGTGAAGACGTAATCGGGAAACCAGCGCATCGGTCCGGTGGCGACGAGCTGGTCGAACTGGGGGTCGCCCCTAAGTTGGGAACTTGTCACGACTTTCAGATGGCGCAGGTGCAACTGCTTGGACAACAAAATTTCCAACGGTTCGACGAAGCGTGATTCTTTGACGAGGAGAGCGGCTTTATGGGGCAGGTCGAGCTTGCGAACGGCCTCGAGTAGCGGGTTCTCCGGCAGTCGCGTCAGGGCTTGCGCTTCCTTGACGAGACTTCGCGCTTCTTCGGCGTATTGGGGATAAACGTATTCACATTTGTTTAGCTCGTTGTATAGACGTTCAAAAAGATGGCTGTAGTAGGTATCCGGCTCGTCGAAAGGCAGTGGTGCGGCGCACAGTCGAAAACGGTAGCGTTTGAGTGGGCGCAACCGCGTTTGCCAGTATTCGTTTTGTCTAGCTTCAGCCAAACGACGCTCGAAGGTTTTGAGGTTGAGAGAAAATGTCTTGAGTTCGGCGTGGGCGACTGAGTGTGACTCAAGGTGAAAACTGTCGGCGTAGCGGTAAAGCTCGGAGGCTGTAGCCAGATTCATCCTCTGTTTTCCTCGTAGGCCAGCACGTCAATCTGAGAAGGCAACTCGGGAAGGGTGGGCGACATAGGGCTCGAGCGGTTCTCGAGACACTCCCTATTAAAGGCAGTAACCGCCTCTTCAAATCCCGCTTCCGTCCTGTCCAACATCACCACCCAGTGCGACTCACGCCACAAGTCACGCCACTTCAAAAAGCCCGAAGCCCCATCGAAAAGCACGACACGCGGTAAGTTTTTAAGGTCGGGGGCAAGATTCGCCTCACGCTCACTGCGCACACTCGCCCTATATCCCAGCCCGTCTCCCACAAGCTGACGAACGCGTACTATGTCTTGTAAAACGCCTTCGCAAAATTCGCCACTTTCACCACAAATCGCAAAAGGCGTATGTTTGACCTCCCGGTAAAGCGCCGTCTTGTTGCCGATAAGCACGCATTCCAAGCGGGAGTTCAGACAGTAGTCGAAAGGTTCGATTTCGCTCAGACACGCGGTTAAAATGCCACCTTCCGCGACGACGGAGCGCCCACGCTGATGTTTGGGAAGGTCGAGGCTCTCTTTGCTCGAGACTTGAACACGAGTAGCGAAACTTTGTGGAAGTAAGTCTGCCTTATGAGCACAGTTTTTACGGATGCGGATATAACGCCGACCGTACTTCTCCTCACAACCCTCGAATACCGCGTCTCTCAGCTTGTCGTCGTCGGTATCCAAATAAGTAACGGCTGTTCCCGGTTTCAACTCGCACAGCGCTAAAAAGTGGTCTTCTTCTAAAACCACAGCCGTTTCACGAGCGCGTTGGTGGATAATCCCGAAAGCGATAAAAGCCGCAGCGTAAGCTCTCGTCGTAGTTGCTACTCCCAAAACAAGCCGTTTATCCCGAGGTTTGTACTGAGCGATAGATTGGCCCACCCTACTGTAGGCGCTGCACCAGCCGGGAACTGAGTTCCATTCGCTACGGTTTTTGAAGAACCACCGCTCGAGCACTGTTCCTCCATGATGAGAATTTGATTTGAAGTATAGCAGACAGGGCGAGCTTTTTATAAAAATACTCACCGGGAAAAAGTGAGGTAGGATTTAGGCGGTGAAAACGGCTTCACCTCATCTCGAGGCGAGACCACGTCGAGTTTAGTGAAAGAGGGTATCCAATGAGCTACACCATCGCCGTTTTGCCCGGTGACTTCATCGGGCCGGAGGTTATCGACGCGTCTATCGACGTTTTAGACATCGTGGCGGAAAATTACGGGTTCAAGCTCGAGTACCGCCGTCTGCCTTTCGGCGGGGGCGCGCTCGAGAGCCACGGCCAGCCGTTGCCCGAAGAAACCAAAGAGGTTTGCGCCAATAGCGACGCCGTGCTGATGGGCTCGGCGGGCGGACCCGTCGGCGACCACCCCTGGAACAAGGTGCCGCGCGAAAAGCGCGTCGAGTCGGGGATTTTGGGCATCCGCAAGCACTTGGGGCTGTACGCGAACCTGCGTCCGGTCAAGGTGTTCGGCGGCCTCGAGCACCTCTCGCCCCTCAAGAGCGAGGTCGCCAAAGGCACCGACCTCCTCATCCTCCGCGAACTCACCGGCGGCATCTACTTCGGCAAGCCGTCGTTTGTCGAACAAGACAAGGGTCTCAGCACGATGGTTTACGAACGCTTCGAGGTCGAGCGCATCGCTAGAGTTGCTTTTGAGACCGCAAAACAGCGCGGCGGCAAGGTTACAAACGTGGACAAGGCCAACGTGCTCGACGTGTCGCAGTTCTGGCGCGACGTGGTGGTCGGCGTTCACGAGGCGGAGTTTCAAAACGTGAGTTTGGACCATCTCTATGTGGACAACGCCGCTATGCAAATCGCTCGAGACCCCAAACAGTTCGACACGGTCGTGACGGGCAACCTGTTCGGCGACATCCTGAGCGACCTCGCCGCGGTGATTCCCGGCTCGCTGGGGTTGCTGCCGTCGGCGAGTTTGGGCGGCACGGTCGGCCTGTTCGAGGCCGTCCACGGCTCGGCCCCGGACATCGCCGGCAAAGGAATCGCCAACCCCGTCGGCACGATGCTCTCGGCGGCCATGATGCTGCGTTACGGCTTGCAGGAAAATGAGGCGGCAAGCGCCATTGAGACGGCGGTGCAAGCGGCCCTGTTTGAGGACCCGACGAAGGATTTGGGGGGCTCGAGGGGGACGGCGGCGTTTACGGAGGCTGTTATCAACACTTTGTCTATTCCCGCTCGTGCATGAAGAGGTTTCAGCACAAACCGCAGTTTCAACTTGCAAAATGTAATTGCACCCGTTTTAGGAGTTGGGCCGCACCCCGAGTTATAGTCTTACCTAGCTCAGCTCTGGAGTAACTATGAGACGCAAATATGCAGAACTCTCAAAAATTGCCGACGTGATTTTAGGTTGCTCCCCTAAATCAACTGAACGACACGCTGAGGGAGAGTACAAGCTTCTCACAGGAAAAAACCTTGGCGATTTAGGGCTGAGGTCGCTAGAAACTGACGAATATGTAAACGCATCGTCCGTGCCAAATTTTGAAAAAGTGGTCTTGAAAGAAAATGACATTATCCTGTCTATCTTGTTTGAGCAAAGAAAGCTGTACCTTTACAAGACGCACGACTCAAAAGCGGTAGCAGCGAGTAGCCTAGCAATCATCCGTCCAAAAGGTGACACCTACATCCGCGACTATCTAAACACAGTAGCGGGTAGAGAAAGGTTTCTACAAGAGGCTGCTCGCAAAACGGGGGGAGGAACTATTGCCCGTCTTAACATAAGCGATTTACGGCAAATACGTATTCCCATTCTACAGCCCAACGAAATTCAAGAGCTTGCCGACAGACAGCACGAGTTAACTGGTAATGAGCTTCTTAGCCTTATTTCTAAAGGGGAAAGCACGAAGCAGGAATTCAAATCTACGTTAAGAAAAGACCTGAAAAAGGGGGAAAATAACTCGATAATGGAAGACACAGTTCTAAAGACCATAGCTGCCTTTTGCAACTCCGATGGTGGAAGTCTGCTTATTGGTGTGGCGGATGATGGAAAGATTGTGGGTATAGAGGAAGATGGTTTTAAGAACACAGACAAATTTGTATTACATTTGATGAATTTGATCGGAAACAGATTGAAGCCATCCCCTAAAGGGCTGGTCGATCCTCAAATCAAGATGTACGCAAATCGAAGTGTATGTATCGTCAAATGCGAACCGTCAAGCAACGAGATATGGCTCTATCCCAAGACACAAGATGAGCCTAAACTCTTCATCCGAGAAGGGCCATCATCTAAATCCTTGCAAGGACCTGAGATAACTCGATATGTACGAAAGCGATTCACTTGAGGTCAATCCACCTAAGCGCTGATTACGACAAGTTGGAAAGCTCGAGCCCCCAAAATTCATGTATTCTAAAACCATGACCACTGTCGCAGGCCACCGTTACATCGCTACAGACGCTGCTATTTTGGGCAGTGAACCCGTCATCGTCGGCACGCGGACGCCGGTGCGAGCTATCGTCGAGTTGTGGCGGCAGGGCGTACCGCCCGAAGAAATCCCCAACCGCCTCCCCCACCTCACGCTGTCCCAAGTTTTCGACGCACTCAGCTACTACAGCGACCACCAAGACGAGATTCAGACCTTTATCGTGCGGAACCGAATTCCCGACGACCTGATAGACCCGCTCGTCAAAGAACAGTGAGTGAAGAAAGCGTTTTCGTCGGATTGTATTTGGACGAAGATGTCGACGTACTTATCGCTGAACTTCTCAAAGCTCGAGGGTTTTCTGCCCTAACCACACGAGACGCAAATCTTTTAGGCGCAGACGACGAGCAACAGTTGGCCTATGCAGTCAGTGAGAGCAAGACGTTTTTAACCCACAACCGAGCAGATTTCGAGGCTCTTGTGCAGCAGTATTTCGAAAACGGCACCCATCACTACGGTGTCATTATCGCCATGAGGCACCCGGTTTACGAGGTCGTGCGAAGGCTTCTTCTCGTCTTGAATCAGGTAACGGCAGACGAGATGGAAAATCAAGTGCGTTACATCTGAGCGAAGTACGCCTGAGTCTCCTACCCCTCCCCGTACATCTCAGTAATCAGCAAGCGAAGTTTCAGCGCTTCGTCCTTTGTGAGTTCGTCCAACTCACGGACGAGGCGTTTTTTCGCCAGCGTGCGTATCTGGTCTACGGCAATCTCGGCGACTTTTCCAGCGCTCGTCACCCTTATCCGGCTGCGCCAGGTTGGGTGTAAAGCGGTCGTGAGCGGGCAAACGACGACTGTCTGCAAATACTTGTTCATAAGTTCGTCGCTGACCACGACGACGGGGCGCGTCTTGTTCATCTCAGCGCCGACGGTCGGGTCTAGGTTAGCGAGGTAGATGCCGTAGCGCTTAATCGAGGTCATCCCAGCCGTCGTCCATCCCTTGCCAGTCCGACCAGTCCTCTTGTTCTTGGTTCATGGCTTTGTAGGTGTTTTCCCAACTCAGCTTTCGGGTGTTCTTGCTGTGAATAAGGATGCCGTCTTCACGCTCCTCGAGCACGATCTCGTCCTGAAGGTCGTACTTCGTGAGCATCGTTTTGGGGATGCGGACGCCCTTGGAATTTCCAATTTGGATGATTTTGGTTTCTTTGACCATAAACGTAGTGTAAGTACGGTAGGTACGTTACTTGGTAAGAAGGATAACTTGAGGAGCTTCTAAAACGGAAAGTACGCCGCGCTGCCCCGGCGGCGGTAAACGTCCGGCGTGACGATTTCCGAGGCAGCTTCGCCGGTGAAATGGCTTTTGTAGCGGCGCACCACCTCTTCCCACACCTCGATAAAGTCCGGGGTGTCGACGATGAGGGTGGTTTAAAAGGGACCATCGCCCATGTAGTAAAAAAGTTCTGCGGCTTGAACGGCTCGCTCGAGAGTGGTCGGACCTCTCCTTAGCAGCACGCTGTCAATATCCGCAAGCCCCCGCCTTGCCGGTACCGGACCGGCACTTCAGTCCCCCGCCACCGGCGTCCCGCCGCGCTCGGCGGGACCGAAGCGCCGCCAGACCAGCTCGAGCAAAAACACGACCAGGCCGGCGAGGGCGACCCAGGGCCACAGCGGGGTGGCGTCGTCGGGGGTGAGGGGCGCGTAGCGGTCCAGCGCGGTGTAGGCCTCGCCCCCGGTGCGCTCAGAGATGGTGCGCAGCAGGGTTTCGCCCTCGGCGGTGTCGAACTCGGCGTCGGGCGCGGCGACACTCTCCCGGGCGACAACGTCGTCGCCGTCCAGGACGAGCAGGTTGCCCCCCGCGGCTGCCGGGACCAGCCCCTCGTAGCGGCCCGGCGCAACCTGGGTGAGCGGGGTCGTGGTGCCGCCGTAACGCGCTTGCAGCGGCAGGTCGTTGACGTAGTCGCCGCCGCGCACCGCGTCCACGACTACCTTGAACGCCGTGCCCTCGCGCGTGACGGTGGCGGAAAAGTCGGCGGGCCGGGTTTGCAGCCAGCGCGTCACGGTGCCGAGCAGGCCCGGCAGCGCCTCCCAGCGGCCTAACTCGCCGGCCCAGGCGTTTAAGTCGGTGGTGAGCGCGGCGCTGCGCCCCAAGCCCTGCCGCCCGACCGCCAGCACGGGCTCGCCCTGCAGACCTTCCAAAATCGGTTCGGCGGTCGGCTTCAGGGTGGTGGCGATGTAGGCCTGGAGCGCCGGGGGCGCGCCCAAACCCGCGGGCACGAGCGGGTTGGCGCGCAGCGTGGGGGCGAACGCGTCCTCGCGGAGCAGCGAGCGCGTGGCGGTGAGCGCCTCGTTGGTGAAAATGCGCGGCAGGGTGCTCACGTCGAGCGCCGCGTAGTAGCGGCCGCCGCCGGAGAGCGCGATGGACTCCAAGCGCTCGAAGTCCGCGCCTTCGCCCAAAGCGATGGCTGAAGTGGTGATGCCGAGCGCCCCGGCCGCCGCGGCCGTCGAGTTGAAGTCGACGGGTTGGTTCTGCGAGCCGAACGCGCCGCCGTCGTACAGCTTGCCGTCGCTCAAGATGATGATGTGTTTGATGGCGGCTTGGGTGTTGGCGAGCGCGTCGATGGCCTGTTTGTAGGCGGGCTCGAGCACCGTGCCGCCCTGCGTTTGAATACCCAGAATGGCCGCGGCCATCTCGCGTTTGCCGCGCTCGGTGGCGCGGCGCAGGTCGAAGGCCCACTCGGTCGCGTTGGCGTCGCTGAAGACGATGAGGCCCAACAGGTCATCCTGGTAAGCCAGGTCGACCACGCCGATGGCACCTTCTTTGGCGAGGTCGATTTTGCTCGGGTTGCCGGTCGACATCGACTGCGAACGGTCCATGACGATGACGAGGGCGACCAGGGGCAACTCGACCTCGGTGCGCAGGTCGGTGTTGACCGGCAAAACCTCCTCGACCGGCGTGCGGTACCAAGCGCCGAAGCCGAAGCTCTCGGGGCCCCCGGTCATGAGCAGGCCACCGCCGTCCTGAACGTAGCTCTTGAGCAGCTCGAGCTGCCCGCTGGTGTAGTTGCCCGCGCCGCCCCGCAACGCGACCGCGTCGTAAGCCAGCGGCGCGGTGACGTCCTCGGGCGTTCCCTCTTTGACCTCGATGCCCTGCGCGCGCAACAGCTCGGCTAAGGCCGGGTCGTCGATGACGAGAACGGGACTGCCCTGGTTGACGGTGACGTCGACCGCCGCGCCGTCGTCGCTGGTGGGCTGCTCGAAGTCGGTTTGCAGCGCCGCGCTCACCGGCAGCGTGTCGGCGGCCCCGGCCTGAACCGTGAAACTCACCGCTTGCCGGCCTTTTTTCAGGTCTACGGTGACGGGCGCCAAGTCTTCACCGGCTGCCGCCGGACGCAAGGTGACCCGCCCGGCGCGGTCACTCTCGACCACGGCCGTCACCTCGACCGTTTCGAAAGGGCTGACCTGTTCGGGGGCCAACAGAGCGACCAAGCGCACGTTGTCGCGGCTGGCTAAGTGCAGCGTGTCCACGGCAAAGTTCGGCAGCGCCAGGAGCGCGTCGCCGACCGACTCGGCCCCGTCGCTGACCACCAGGGCGCGCCGCGCGCCCGAGGCCTGCGCGACCTGCAACGCCCGGGCGAGGTCGGTCTGCTGGGTCGCCAAAAAGGCGGGGACGTCGGCAGCGAGCGACGGCACCGCGGTCGCGTCGCCGCCGAAGTAGTAGACGGTCGGACTCGTGCGCAAACCGCCCAGGTCCAGGGCGCGCGCGGCGCTGACAGCCCGGTCGCCCAGGCTGTCGGACGCGTCGACGAGCACGGCGACGTCGCGGCTGGGTCGGCCCAAACCGGGTTGGGCGAGCGCGACGACGAGCAGCGCCAGCGCCAGCACGCGCCACCCCCAAGCCGTCGAGCGCGGCAACAGCGGCAGCGCCAACAGCGCCAACAGGACCCAGGGTGCCTGAAAGGTCAGTCCGAGCAGCATTCTTCACAGGTTAGCAAGTTTGGAGCGCTGTGATTTCGACCACGACGACGTTGCTGTCGGGTCAGGGCGCTTGCGGAGACGCCCCAGACCGACGCTGACCACTCTCCATCATCGACCCGGCAGGTGCCGATGTTCAGACGGCTCTGCAAAGCTCGAGCCCTCTCAACGTCCTGTTCGCCCGTGGAACCTACCACCCCAAACCTAGACGCCGCTTTCACCCTTTTCGGCCGAGCGCCGCAACACCCTCAGGACCAAAAGCCCACCCACGAGATACACCACCGCCTGCGTGTTGATGACCGGCACGACGCCCAACTCGTCCCCCAAAAGTCCACCCGCCGCGATGCCGAGCAGGTTGAACAGCGCCGCCGTCGTTCCGTAAGCCCCGAAGACCCGGCCCAAAAACTTGTCCTCGACGTTCGTTTGGAACAGCGTCATCATGCCGGCTTGTAGTGCTGCAACGGGTAAACCGGCCAGGGCGAACAGGACGAGACCGAGCGTGACGCCCGACAAGAAAGCGGGGTAGTTGAAGATGAACGCGTCTACCAGGCCTAAGCCGACCGAGCCCCAACCGAGCAAGCGCGCGGGGGCGAAGCGGGCCGCCACCGCGCTCACCACCACCCCGCCGACGACGCCCCCGACGGCCTGCGCGGACATGAGCCAGCCCACTTCCAACGCGTCCCCGCGCAAAACGTCTGCGACGAACGGGATGAACAAGGCCGCCATCACGCCTTCACCGACCGAGGTGACGGCGCTGTAAGCGAAAAGCACGGAGACGACCCGCTCGCGTTTGACGATGTGCAAACCAGCCAGCCACTCGCGCCACACAGCGCCTGGACCGGCGGCAGGCTCAGGTAGTTTCTCTTTTTCGTTCGCCTTTGCGACGACCATGAGCCCTGTCAGGAAGCTCGCCAAAAGAAACGTCGCGGCGTCGAAAACGATGACGGCTTGCAAGCCCAAACCGCCCATCAGCAGCCCCCCAAGCGCGGGACCGGCGAGCCGCCCTAAGTTGTTGTTGAGCGCGTTCAGCGCGTTGGCGGAGGCCAGGCGTTCCTTTGCGACCAGCGTAGGCAGCAGCGCGTTCTCAGCCGGGTAGACAAACTGGCTCAGCGTTGCCTGGACGAAAGCGACGACGTAGACGAGCCATAAACCGTGGGTGGGAGCGAAAAGCAGCGGCAACAAGCCCACAAACAGCAACAGGTTTGTGGCAACCAGGGTACGCCGCCGGTCGAGGCGGTCGACAAAGATTCCCGCCACCGAGCCGAACAAAAGGGTGGGCAACGTGCCCACCGCGAACATGAGCCCGGTCGCCAAGGTGGACTGAGTCGTTTCATAAACGTAAACGGGCAGGGCGATTTGCAAGGCCCAGTTGCCCATCGTCGACAGAAGGCCCGCCCACCAGAGCAGCGCGAAGTTGCGGTTGCTAAAGAGGAGTTGCACAGTTTCCTCGGGCGAACGACATAAAAGGAGTATCCGACGTACACTACTTGGAATGACACAAGATTCTCCAAGTAGCCAGCGTTCAAGCCAAAAGTGGTTAGAGCTGGCCGACCCGGAAGCGGTGAGGGTCGTGACCGACCCGAAAGCGCGGCGCTACTTGGAACCCCTCGTCGGTCAGGAGCGCAGCGCCGGACAACTTGCCAAACACCTCGGCGTCGACCTCAGTTCGGCGCTTTACCGTCTCAAGCAGTTCAGCCGCTTGGGTTTGGTCGAACAAACTCGGCTCGAGCCCAGGCGCGGCCGCGCGGTCAGGTACTACCGCGCGGTGGCCGACGGCTTTTACGTGCCGTTCGGCGCGACCCCGCACGCGACGACGGAGACCTTGTCGCCCCACACCTTCGAGACGTCGCAGCAGCTGCTCGACAAAAGCGTTGCCCGGGCGTGGGCGGAGGCCGCGGGGGAGCCCCTCGCGCTGGGCATTCACCTGTACCGTCACGCGGACGGCCGACTCTACCAAAACGTCACGCCTCATCCCGGTGACGCCGCCCCCAACCGCTTTTTCGAACACCTGCTCGAGCCCTCTTCGGAAGCGGTTTGGGACACCTGGGGGGTGAGGCGTTTGAGTCGCGACGAGGCCAAAAAGTTGCAGCGGGAACTCGCTTCGGTGTTCAAACGCTACCAGCCGAGTGAGGAAAAGGCGGACCGAGAGTACGTCGTCCGTTTGGCGATGGCGCCCCTAGCCGACTGAGTCTTTAGGTTCGGGTCGGTCGTTGCCTTCTTGACCTTGAAGACAACCTGAGGCTTTCGCCGCTTTGCGCAATTTCCTACTGAGCCTCTTGCTCTGGTCCTAGGCAGGTTTTGTGCCAAGCCAGGCGGTACAGTGCTCAGCCTCTTAGTTTAGACATACAGATAAAAGCCTGAACCTATAACTTTGTACCCAAACGCTTCTCACTCACCCCTGGTAGCTTGGCCGTTCACCCTGCTTCCGTTCCGGTTTCAATCACCGACTGCCGGTACGGTGTGTCTTTCGGACCTTCACCCGGCAAACGTGCGTAGAGCGTAGCGAGGTCTTTGAGCCCCGCGGCAAGCCAGTAAGGAATCTCCTCCCAGCGAAAACGCCAGCTCCAGTTGCCCGCCGCCACGCCCGGCGTGTTCATGCGCGCCTCGCTGCCGAGACTCAGCACGTCCTGCAACGGCACGACCGCCGTGTCCGCGACCGAACTGAAAGCGAGGCGAACCATACCCTGCACCACGTCCTCGTCGCCGCGGCCCAGGTAACGCCGCACGAAGTCGCGCTCGGCCTCCGGGGCAGCCGCGTACCAGCCCCGAGTCGTGTCGTTGTCGTGGGTGCCGGTATAAACCACGCAGTCGTGCGGGTAGTTGTGCGGCAGATAAGGGTCTGAAGCGTCTCCCGCAAAGGCGAACTGTAACACCTTCATGCCGGGAAGATGGTTGTCGTCGCGCAGACGTTCGACCTCCGGCGTGATGACGCCCAAGTCCTCGGCGATAATCGGCAAACTGTCGCCGAGTTCCGCGCGGACGGCGTCGAACAGGGCTTGGCCCGGCCCCTCGACCCAGCGGCCCTTGACCGCGGTGGGCTCTGAGGCGGGAATCTCCCAATAAGCTTCGAACCCCCGAAAGTGGTCGATGCGGATGAGGTCGAAAAAGTCCAGGGTGGACTCGACCCGCTGAATCCACCACTTGAACTTTTGCGCTTTCATCCGGTCCCAACGGTAGAGCGGGTTGCCCCAGCGCTGGCCGGTCGCGCTGAAGTAGTCGGGCGGTACGCCCGCAATCACCGTCGGGTTGCCCGAGGCGTCGAAAAAAAACAGCTCGGGGTTCGCCCAAGCGTCCGCCGAGTCGTAGGCGATGAAGATGGGGATGTCGCCGATGACGAGGATGTCGCGCGCGTTGGCGTAGGCTTTGACGGCCAGCCACTGCTCGTAAAAGAGCCACTGCCAGAGTTTATGGCGCGTGATGACCTCGGCCAGTTCACGCCGCTTTTCACGCAACGCGCCCACGTCGCGGTCGCGCACGTCGGCGGGCCAGGTGCTCCAGGCTTCGCCGCCGTTGGCTTCTTTTAGCGCCATGAACAGGGCGAAGTCGTCCAGCCAATACGCTTGCGCGGTGCGGAACTTCTCGAAACGCTCGCGCTGCGCGTCGGTCGCGCGCCTCTGGAAGTGCTCGTAGGCCCGCTCGAGCACCCGCACCTTGTAGGGAATGACGTTGCCGTAGTCCACACTTCCAACTGGAAAGTCGGGCGCGTCGGCCAGGTCGGTCTTCTCGAGCAGCCCCTCCTCTACCAGCGCGTCTAAGTCGATGAGGTACGGGTTGCCCGCGAAAGCGCTGAAGCTCTGGTAAGGACTGTCGCCGTAGCCGGTCGGGCCGAGGGGCATCACTTGCCACAGCCGCTGACCGGCCGCCTCTAAAAAGTTCAGCCACTGATAAGCCGCCTTGCCCAGCGTGCCGACGCCGTACGGCCCCGGCAAGGATGTGGGGTGAAGCAACAAACCTGCGCGTCGTTCGAATGCCATGAAGCCTCCCAAATATAAAGACGCTATCACGTTTGTGGGCTCGAGGCTTCGGGTGAACTTCGCCAGGTTTGACTTTCTACAGTAAGCACTCAGACAAGTGGATTCGTCACAGAGCGTCGGTACAGTCGGGGAAGGCACCTTCCAGCGCTTGAGGGCTGAATCAGCTTCCCGAGGTCGCCGGGCTGAGCGTAACTTTTGGCGTGTTGAGCCTCTAAACCCTCGTGCTAGACTGGTTCATGTCGCAAGAAACGCTCGTTTTCACGCTCAACGGTGAGGTTGAAACGCCCCGGACCGCACCCACGGTGACGCTTTTGGAGTATTTGCGCTTCACGGGTCGAGTCGGCACGAAAGAGGGTTGCGGCGACGGCGACTGCGGTGCTTGCACCGTCGCCCTCGTCGGCGCGGACGCCGAAGGGAAAGCGCAGTACCAGGCCGTCAACAGTTGCCTGCTCCCGCTCGGCTCGGTCGCCGGGCGCGTGGTCGTGACGGTCGAAGGTGTGGCGGGCGAGACGCTCCACCCGGTTCAGCAAGCGCTGGTCGACACAGGCGGCTCGCAGTGCGGCTACTGCACGCCAGGCTTCGTGATGAGCCTGTTCGCGGGCTACTACGACGGACAACTCGGCGACACCACAGTCGAGGGCAACCTGTGCCGTTGCACGGGCTACCTGCCGATTCGCCGCGCGGCGCGCTCGCTTCAAGAACCTGCCGCAGACGACCCGCATTTGTGGACGTTGCAACACGCACCTCCGCTCGAGCCTATAGCTTATAAAGGTGACGAGAACGCCTTTTTTCGGCCCTCGAGCCTGGACAAAGTTTTCGGCCTCATGCAAAGCCGCCCCGACGCCGTTTTGATCGCCGGAGGAACCGACTTAGGCCTCGAGCTTTCCCACAAATCCAGTCGCTTTCCCTGTCTCATCTCGCTCGAGGACGTAGTGGAGTTGAAAATTATCAGGGCGGGCTCGAGCTTTTTAGAAGTCGGCGCGGGGTTGCCGCTCAGCCAGATTGAAAACAAGCTGCGCGGGCTTTTCCCGGCCCTGGACACGATGCTCTACTGGTTCGCCGCGCGGCAGATTCGCAACCGCGCGACTTTGGGCGGCAACTTGGGCACCGCTTCGCCCATCGGCGACCTCGCCCCGGTGCTGCTGGCGTTAAACGCCGAACTCAGGCTGCGCAACGCGGGCAGTGAGCGTCTTATCCCACTGGCAAAGTTTTTTACCGGCTACCGTCAAACCGTGTTGCAAAAAGCCGAGGTCCTCGTGTCCGTCCTCATCCCCCAAACGCTGCCCAAAGGCGCGGTGCGCCGACTGAGCGAGGCTTATAAAGTCGGCAAACGCGGCACTGACGACATCAGCATCGTCGCGGCGGCGTTTGCGATTGACTTGAACGCGGACGACCGCGTCGTGCAGGCGCGGCTCGCTTACGGCGGCGTGGCGGCGACGCCGGCTCGAGCCACCTCAGTCGAAGCCTCACTCGTCGGCAAGCCGTGGAACGACAAAACGGTGCGAGAGGCGAAAGCGGCGCTGCAGACCACGTTTAAGCCGCTCGACGACCTGCGCGCCTCGGCCGCTTACCGCAACCGCCTGGTAGGGAACTTGCTCGAGAAGTTCTACTCCGAGACCCAAAACGAGACCAGCGAGGTGCCCGCGTGAGCGCCAAACACCACGAGAGCGCCGTGGGCCACGTGAGCGGGAGCGCCGTTTACACCGACGACTTGCGCAAGTTGGAGGGGCTGCTGACGCTGTGGCCGCTGCTGTCGCCGCACGCGAGAGCGCACGTTACAAAACTTGACACCGCTCCGGCCCACAAAATCCCCGGCGTCGTCACCGTGCTGGAGGCCGCCGACGTGCCCGGCGAGAACGACTCGAGCGGCCACGCGGGCGACGAAATCCTCCTTCCCACGGACGAAGTGTTTTTCTGGGGCCAGGCGGTCGTCTGGGTTGTCGCCGAGACCGAAGAAGCCGCGCGGCTCGGGGCGGCGGCCGTTCAGGTCGAATATGAGCCCCTGCCTGCCGTCCTCACTATCGAGGAAGCGATAGCGCAGGACAGCTTCAACAGCCAGGGCCAGACCATCCGCCGCGGCGACCCCGAGTTGGCGCTCTCAAAAGCGCCGCACACGCTCAGCGGCGAACTGTTCATGAACGGGCAGGACCACTTTTACTTAGAAACGCAAGCGACCTGGGCGGTTCCCGACAGCGAGGGCAACGTCCAGCTCTACACCTCCACCCAACACCCGAGCGAAACACAAGCCGTCGTCGCCAAAGTTTTGGGCGTGCCGCGCAACCGCGTCGTCGTGACCTGTCTGCGGATGGGCGGCGGCTTCGGCGGCAAGGAGTCGCAGGCGAACCCCTACGCGGCTCTCGCCGCGCTCGCCGCGCTCAAGACGGGGCGACCGGCGCGAGTGCGCCTCAAACGTGACCAGGACATGATTTTGACCGGCAAACGCCATCCCTTTTTGGGGCGGTACGAGGTCGGCTTCGACAACCAAGGGAAACTCCTCGGCTTGAGCGCCCAGCTCTACAGCGACGGCGGCTGGTCGAGCGACCTGTCCGAACCCGTGATGGGCCGGGCGCTGTTTCACATCGACAACGCCTACTTTGTACCGCACTTAGAAGCCAGCGGCCGCGTCGCCAAGACGAACAAGACCTCGCAGACCGCCTTTCGCGGCTTCGGCGGGCCGCAGGGAATGCTGGTTATCGAAGAGGTTTTGGACCGCGTGGCGCGGCGTTTGGGGATAGAGCCCGAAACCGTGCGGGAGCGCAACTTTTACCACGGCGACGGCGAGACGAACACCACCCACTACGCCCAGCTCGTTTTAGACAACCGTATCCAGCGCGTCTGGGACGAGGTGAAAGAAAAGGGTGATTTTGAAACCCGTAAAGAAGAGGTCGCCCGCTTCAACGCCACTTCTCCTCGCAGCAAACGCGGCCTGGCCGTCACGCCGGTCAAGTTCGGCATCTCGTTCACCAACACGCCGCTGAACCAGGCGGGCGCGCTTGTCCTCATCTACCTCGACGGCAGCGTCCAACTCAACCACGGCGGCACCGAGATGGGGCAGGGTTTGCACACGAAGATGCTGCAGGTGGCCTCAAAAGCCCTCGGCGTCAAACCTGAGCGCTTCCGCACCATGCCGACCGCCACCGACAAGGTGCCCAACACCTCGGCCACGGCGGCGAGCAGCGGGACCGACCTGAACGGGCAAGCCGTGAAGAACGCCTGCGAGACGCTTAAAACCCGGCTCGCCACGGTCGCCGTGAGGTTGCTCGAGCTGAACGCCCCCGAAGACCTGGTGTTCGAGGACGACACCGTTTTTCCCAAAGGCGAGCCGGGGCGGCGCGTAGGTTTTCATGAAGTCGTCGAAGAAGCCTACCTCGCCCAAATTCCCCTGTCGGCTACCGGCTACTACCGCACGCCGAACCTCCACTTCGACCCGGTCGCGGGCAAGGGCAAGCCATTCCACTACTACGCTTACGGCGCGGCGGTGAGCGAGGTTGCGGTCGACGGCTTCACCGGCACCTTCAAACTGCGCCGTGTCGATATTGTTCATGACGTGGGCGACTCGCTCAACGAACTCGTCGACCGGGGCCAAATCGAGGGCGGCTTCGTCCAGGGTTTAGGCTGGCTGACGATGGAAGAACTCGTCTGGGACGCCGAAGGCCGTTTACGCACCTTCGCGCCGAGCACCTACAAAATCCCCACCATCGGCGAAATTCCGGAAACATTCAACCTGCACCTGTTGGAACGCGCCCCGCAAGAGGACACGATTTACGGCAGCAAGGCCGTCGGCGAGCCGCCCTTCATGCTCGCCATGAGCGTGCGTGAGGCGCTGCGCGCCGCCGTCGCCGCGTTCGGTGAGGCGGACGAGGTCACTCTAGCCTCACCCGCCACACCCGAAGCAGTTTTGGATGCCGTTGAGCGAGTGCGGAGCCTTCAGGTCGAAAAGACACCCGTGCTTGGAGATTAAGTGAATTATAAGGAAGCTGAACAATTGGCTCAACAAGCATTTAAGAATTACTTTGTTGAACATGACATTCCTGGCGATTTGTCAGCGTTCCTGTTTAGCCAAGCCCGACCCATTGACGATGGTTGGCACTTTGAAATTTGCTTGAGGCCACCCAGTTTGCATCAAAAACCCAGCCTGGAAAATGATTTAGATGACCTCGAGGCAATCCTAATGCTAGCCATTGATGTTGACGGGTTAACCGGACGTGTGGAGCTTAGAGAATCTCCGAACGTTCTTTGGTAAGTAACCAAAAAAGCTTTTTGATGAAGAGGAGCTGAAAAGCCGGAAATGGAGATAAAGCACTATGACGGACAAGATAGATGACCCCACCGACTTACAACCCGAATACATTTTCGACTACGCCACAGCCCGCCCCAACCGCTTTGCGGGCGTTAAGGAAGGCAGCCGCGTGGTTGGGCTCGAGCCCGACATCGCAGAAGTTTTTGAGACCTCAAACGAAGTCAACGCCGTGCTGCGCGCCCTCATCCAAACGATGCCGAGACGCTCCGAATGAAGCTCGAGCACCCCTACCTCATTCAACCTATAGACAGCTTTTCACCGCGCATCGGCGAACTTGTCGTGATGATGAGCTATGCACGTTACACGACGCTGGCAGCCGCCCACGACCTGAATCGAGAACAGCTCGACGCCCGGCCGAACGGCGTCAGTAACTCCGTTGGGATGTTGCTCGCGCACATCGCAGCGGTGGAAGCCTGGTATCAAGCCTATACATTCGAGGGCAAAGAGGAACCTTGGGACGGGCCTGCCACCTTTTGGGTGACTTGGGCCGGGAGCACATCAAAGGCCATGACCTCGAGCACTACCTGAACGAACTCGCCGCTGTGCGCGAAAAGACGCTCGCCGAGTTTGCCGAGCGAGACGACGACTGGCTTTACGAGCAGACACCTTTCTGGAACGGCCAACCCGCCAACAACTATTTCAAGTGGTTTCACGTGCTCGAGGACGAAATCAACCACCGCGGGCAGATTCGGCTGATTCGAAAAATGCTCGAGCACCGAGGGTTCAGCCGAACCAGCAAAACCTGAGCGGGGTTGCCGCTCAGGTCTTACAAAGCGATTTTGGACGAACTGCGCCCTACTCCAACCACAACCGGCCTACAGGTTGAGGCTACACTCTTCGGTGCCCTCTAGGACGTTCCCTTGGGCTGGTTCTTTACTGACTCGCCGAGACACGCTCCAAGACCCCGCACGCCGTTCGGTCGCCGCTGTTGCCGCCGGGGTCGGTCACGTAGTCGTCGGGGCCGCTGTGAATGATGACGGCGCTGCCGTCGGCGTCGAACAAGTCCGCTTCGCTCAGGAGGGTGGTCGTGACGACGTAAGTGGGGGAACCGTCTTCCGGGATGAGCAGGTTGGGCAAGTCGCCCGCGTGGGGTCCGTTCGCGTTCAAGAGCCCGTGCTGCGCCCCGCTCGGGTTGAGGTGGTCGCCCGCCGCCTCGAAGGTGGGTTCGCACGCGCCGGTTTCGTGGACGTGAAAGCCGTGTTCGCCCGCTTCAAGCGTCGCCCCTTCCGCCAAACCGAACTGAAAAACAAGACCGGTGTTGCTCGAGACGAGGTTGACCACGCCGACCTCGTTACCCTCGGCGTCTTGCAGGGTCGCCGAGGCGAGGAGTTCACCCTCGGTCACTTCGGGCGCTTGACTGCTCGCCACGTTCTCCCGGGTTTCCGCGGCGCTCACCCCGCCGGTTTCAGCACCACCGGTTTCGGCAGGTTGGATGTTTTGAGCGGTTGTTTGAGCCCCCCCCGTCTCCGTCGTCTCGGCCAGCGAGGCGTCGGAGACACCCGAATCGTCGCGCTCCACGGTTCCGGTCTGCAAATTCATGTCCGCGCCGCCGGTCTCTCCGGGTGTGGAGCCACCGGTTTCCGCTTCTGCGCCACCGACCGCGGCACCGCCCGTCTCGGCACCGCCCGGCATGGCCCCACCGACGTCGACGGGCGCGGTGGCGACTGCACTTTCCTCGCCCGCCTCGCTCAGCGTGGTGCCGAGCGCGTTCAGCGCGTCGCCCACGTCCTGGGGTGCCGCGAGCGCCAGGCGGCTCGTCTCCTGACCGAGCGTGTAAAGCAGCGTTTTGACCCGGTTTTCGTCGGGTGAACTCGCTTGGAGTTCGGTTTTGAGCGTTGCCAAGTCCGCGCTCAGCGCCTCAAAGTCCGGGTTGTTCAAGCCCTCGAGCCGCGCCTGCCAAGCTTCGATGGTCGCCACGGCTTGCGCCGCGTCGGCGTCTTCAAAGTTCGTCGTTCGGCCTATCAGCTCGAGGTCTGCCGCCTCGTCGGCCCCACCCGCCTCAGGACCGCCGGTGTCAGCGCTACCTGTGTCAGCACCGCCGGTTTCAGCGTTACCCGTTCCTACGTTCTCCACCGTGACACCGCCCGTAGCGGCGTTTTCCGTTTCGGTGCCGCCAACTTGGGTAGCACCAGTTTCAGTGCCACCGGTTTCGGTACCCAGAATCCCCAGGTCCGTAGCTGCGTCCACAGGGCCTGGATTGACGGGGTCGGGGCTCACGTTGCCCACGTCCGGGGCCTCGACGGGTGGCAGGTTACCCGTTACGGTGTCGGTTGCCGGGGTGTCGTCCGTCGGGGTGTCGGCCACGTCTACCGTCGTGTCTACACCGGGGTCGACCGGGTCGGCCGCGCCCGCGGTACTGGGACCGGTCGCCGCGACACCTTCTTGGGGGGTGGTGTCGGTGCCGGGAATCGGGTTGTCGAGGAGCTGGTCGTCGGCGGTGGACTCTTGATACTCCTGGATGGAATTACCCGGTTGCTCACGGGGCGCGTCGACCTGCTCGCCCGGGTACCGTTCACAAGCGACCAGAACCAGCAAGACTAAGCATGTCGAAAAAAGTCGTTTCATCTCGTCCCCCTTCGGAACTGTACCAGCCTAAGCGGGACGAGCCCGCACAAGCAGCCTGCTACCCTACAATGTTCACAGAACTGCTCAAGTCTGGCCGACCATCTCCCCCGGCACGACGAAGCGGTCGAACTCGTCGGCGCTCAAGCCGAGACTCAGCGCCGCCTCTTTCAAAGTCGAGCCCTCTTTGTGCGCTTTTTTGGCGATGGCGGCAGCCCTGTCGTAACCGATGTGGCGGTTGAGCGCGGTCACCTGCATGAGGTTTTTGTCCAGGTTCTCGCGAATTCGGCTTACGTTGGGCTCGAGACCCACCGCGCAGTTGTCGTTGAAGGCTCGGCAGGCGTCGCCCAGGAGTTGCAGGCTCGAGAGCGCGTTGTGGACCATCACCGGCTTAAACACGTTCAGTTGAAAGTTGCCCTGGCTGCCCGCAAAGGCCACCGCCGCGTCGTTGCCGAAGACCTGCACGCAGACCATCGTCAGCGCCTCGCTCTGCGTCGGGTTGACCTTGCCCGGCATGATCGAAGAGCCGGGCTCGTTTTCGGGAATGACGATTTCGCCGATGCCGTTGCGCGGTCCACTTGCCAGCCAGCGCACGTCGTTCGCCATCTTCATCAGCGCGCCCGCGAGGGTGCGCAAGGACGCGCTGACAGTCACGAGCGCGTCGTGGGCCGAGAGCGCGGCGAACTTGTTGGCGGCCGACCTGAAGGGAAACCCGGTTTCCTCGGCAAAGTACCTGGCGGCCAAGTCGCCGAATTCCGGGTGTGCGTTCAAGCCGGTGCCGACCGCCGTGCCGCCGATGGCGAGGTCGTACAGGCCTTGTTCGGCGTGGCGGACTTCGTGAAGGGCGTACTCGAGCTGCGCCACCCAGCCGCCGATTTCTTGACCCAGCGTGATGGGCGTGGCGTCCTGCAGGTGCGTCCGGCCCACTTTGACGATGTCGCTAAAGTCTTTAGCCTTGGCGGAGAGCGTGTCCCGCAACGTTTCGACATTCGGGTAGAGTTGCCGGTGCAACTCTTCAACCACGGCGATGTGCATGGCGGTGGGAAAGGTGTCGTTCGAGGACTGCCCCCGGTTGACGTGGTCGTTCGGGTGAACCGGCGTTTTCGAGCCCAGCTCGCCCCCGGCAAGTTTAATCGCACGGTTGCTGATGACCTCGTTGGCGTTCATGTTCGACTGCGTGCCGCTGCCGGTTTGGAACACCACGAGCGGGAAGTGTTCAATGAGCTTGCCCGCAATCACTTCGTCGGCCGCTTGTGCGATGAGGTCGGCCTTGTCGCGGGGCAACTCGCCCAAGTCGGCGTTCGCCTGCGCCGCCCCCTTTTTCAAAATCCCAAAGGCCCGCACCACGGCCGTCGGCATCTTATAGCGCTCGACGCCGATGGGGAAATTCTCTATCGAGCGCTGCGTCTGCGCGCCCCAGTACTTGTCGTTCGGGACCTGCACGGTGCCCATCGTGTCGGTTTCGGTTCTAGTGTCCATTGTGCCTCCGAGAGCTACGCTTTTCGCCTATGGTAACAGGGATGCCCACAAAGTTCTCGCGAGCGAGGTGAGCGCTCAGTGCCAAACGTAGAACTTCGAAAACGCGTCGCCGCGCACGATTTTAGGCGGCGTCAGCCCGAGGGCGCGGTACCCCCCCTTGACCGCCGACCACACGAGGGCCAGCGGGCTCACCTTGTCGCCGTGGAGTTCTCTCGCCGCCCTCACCTCGTCCTCTACTGAGAGCGTGGGGCTCGAGCCTAGAGAGTCCGTCCCGAAGGCCACCGTCACGCCGTGTTTGGCGTAGAGTTCCCAGGGAAAGCGCCCGCAGTTCAGCGCCTCATTCGAGCGTGGGCAATGCACGACCACGCAGCCCGCTTTCTGCACCGCGCGCACGTCGTCTTCGGTGACGTGGACCATGTGGACGAGCGTGGGCGAAGCGTTCAGCACGCCCAGGTTTTCAAGATACTTTACCGGCGTAAGGCCGGAGGGTTGCCAACCTCCGGCGATTTGCAGGTCTCTAAACGCGCCGCCGTCCCGGTGAAAGGCAAGCTCTTTCTCGCTCTCGGCCACGTGGATTTGCAGCGGGAGTTTGTTCTGCTGCGCTAATCCGGCGAGCTTTTGGAGCAGCGGCGCGCTCACCGTGTGCGGGCTGTGCGGCGACAGACCGACGCGCATGCCGCCGGGGCGCTCGAGCTTTTTGAACGCCCGCAACTGTTCGACCGTTTCGTTGAAGATGCGCTCGGCGTCCCCTGGGTCGGGGCCGAGAACTTCCCAGTAGGCGACGCCTTGCAAGTCGCTGGTAAGTAACGCTTGCATGACTTCGGCTCGAGCCACGATGTCACCGACAACGTTTGTACCGTACTGACTCAACTCGAGAACACCTTTTTCGGCGGCCTTTAAGCCCCGCCGCCCCGCCTGGGAATTCGCTATCACCTCAGCGATGAACGCACCGTAATCGCCGGGCGTGAACCTCATGGTTGACAGGTCGAGGTGTGTGTGGGCGTTCACAGGCGGCGGCGACAGGGCGAAGCCGAGATGTTCTTCACGGGCGTCGGGAAAGTTGAGCCGCGCCGTGGCGAGGTCGCCCACGAAGACGACTTGCTCCTCGGCACCTACTTTTTGAACGACGACAGCGCCGTCGGCTCGAGGCGTCCCCAAACCGTTGTAAACGACCTCCGCCGTCAAAACGCGTCTCTCCAACATGCGCCCAGCCTAACGCACTCGACCGTGAAGCCTCTGTCCCTCTCACCGCTATGGACTCGGCCAAGGTAAGCCAAACACCAATTGCAGCCGCGTCTACTGCAACTCACCACCCGAAATCGTAGGGTGTAACCGCAACACCGAAAGGAGAAATCATGGCTTCACTACTCGACGAATTGCGGCAACAGCTCGACCCCAGGACGGTTTCAGGCATCAGCCAGCGCATAGGCGCGAACGAGGAACAGACCGACAAGGCGATTTCGGCGCTCGTGCCGATGATGATTGGCGGGATGTCGCAAAACGTCCAGCACCAGCCGAACGGGGCGGAATCGCTGAACCGGGCGCTCGATCAGGACCACGACGGCGGCTTGTTGGACCAGCTTTCGGGGCTGTTCGGCGGCGGGGGCGGCGGGACGGGCGGCGACCTCATGAGTATGCTCGGCACTTTGGGGGGCGGCCGCACTACCAACGCGGACGGCATCCTGGGCCACCTCTTCGGCGGTCGCCGGAGCGCGGTGCAGGACGGCGTTAGCCAGGCGACGGGGCTGAACGGCGGTCAGGTCGGTCAACTCATGAGTTTGCTCGCCCCGCTGCTGATGGGCACGCTCGGCAAGGTCAAGCGTCAGCAAAACTTGGACTCTCGAGGGGTCGCCGACCTCGTCAACCACGAGCGTCAAACCATCGAAGAAGAAACGCCCGGCACCCAGCAGGGCAGCTTGATAGGCCTCTTAGACAGCAACCGCGACGGCAAAGTGGACATGAAAGACGACATCGCCAAGGTCGGTATGGCCTTGGGCGGCGCGTTTTTGCTCAGTCGGCGCGGTCAGCGTTAGACGCATCCTCAACTTAAAAAGGCCGCCTCTCTGTTACCGGGGCGGCCCGACTTTGTAAAGGCTCGAGCTACAGGTTGAGTTTTTCGTTTTCGCCGGGGTCGGCACGGTCGCCCGTCACGACCGCCTTGACGAAGCCGTAGAGCTGCACCATCTTGCTGCTCGGCGCGTCCCAGTATTCGGCCTTGTCGGCGCTCACCCGGATGAGGGTCAGGTGCGGGTCGTCGAGACCGTCGGGAAACCAGGCTTTCAGCATCGGGTTCCAGAGTTCTTCTTCTTTGGCGCGGTCGTCGGTGATTTGGGCCTTGCCCGACACGGACACGTACAGGTCGTCTCCGGGGTCGGCGAAGCCCAAGTTGACCTGTTTGTTGTGCATGATTTCTTGCACCTTGCCCGAGTCGTCGCGGGTAAAAAACCACAAGTCGCCGTCGAACTCGGCTTGCTGGAGGTACATCGGGCGGCTGCGCAGGGTGTCGTCGGGCTCGACGGTCGTCAGCATGGCGATGCGCACGTCTTTGATTTTGTCCCAGAGTTTTTGTCGTTCGGTCGTCACAGTCATCGGTGTTCCCCTTTCGGGTTTTCAGCATAAGACGCGGAAATGAGGCCGGAGTAGCGCGTATGCTGCAATCAAGCTCGTCCGCAAAACACCTCGTAGTCGACCAACGCGGTGACGCCCGGCGCGTCACCGCACACCGCACAGTCGGGCTTTCTCACGACCGAGACGCGCCGCGTCTCGCCGTAGAGCGCGTCGTAGTGGAGCAGCGTGCCCGCCAGACTTGCGCCCAAGCCCAGCAGCGTTTTGACCGCCTCGACCGCCAGCAAGCTTCCCAAGACGCCGGGCAGTGCGCCGAACACGCCCGCCTCGGCGCAGTTCGGCACCGTGCCGGGCGCGGGCGGTGTTGGGTAAAGGCAGCGGTAGCAGGGGCCCAGGCCCGCCGGGGTGGGAGCGTGCAACAGGCTGAGCTGGCCCTCGAACTGCGCCATCGCGCCGTAGAGAAGCGGTTTGCCCGTCAGCACGCAGGCGTCGTTGACGAGGTAGCGCGTGGCGAAGTTGTCGCTGCCGTCGACGACGAGGTCGTAAGGCGCGAACAGCTCGAGCGCGTTCTCCGAACGCAGCCGCTCGGGGTAGGTTTCGACCCGCACGTCCGGGTTGAGGGCGGTGATGCGCCGTGCAGCCGAGGCCGTTTTGAGACGGCCGACGTGGTCGGAATCGTGAATGATTTGCCGCTGCAAGTTGCTGGTCTCGACCGTGTCGAAGTCCACCACGCCGAGCGTGCCGACCCCGGCGGCGGCTAAGTAGAGCAGCGCCGGCGAGCCCAGACCGCCCGCGCCGACGACGAGCACTTTGCTCTCCAAAAGTTTGCGCTGGCCCGCCGCGCTCACGCCCGGCAAGATGATGTGGCGCGCGTAGCGGTCGAGCTGGTCTTTGCTGAACATAGCCCAAGTGTACGCCGCTTCAAGCGTTCGTCAGGTTGCCCTGCGACGAGCAGTTTCACGACAACTCCCAGCAGCCTAACGCACACAGGCGTGTTTTCGCTGCGAAGGTCACAAGGTGGGGCTCGAGGTCAAGCTGGGGAGGGTCTAGCAGCCGACCCAAACGCAAACGGCGCGCCGCTTCGGTTTAGCGAACATGTGCGTTCCTGTCAGCGTTTGGTGCTCCCGACTTGCGGCGGGTTCGTGAACTCGTCTTTCACCCTCTCGCGCTCTACCGCTTCGGACTCGGCGTAGCCGTAGCCGTAGCTGTAGCGCGAGCCCTGCGACGCCTCTTTGCTGACGTGGGTCACCGCGATGCCCAGAATCCGCACGCCGACGCGCTGCAGCAACTCGACGGTGGAGCGCACCTGGCGGCGGTCGGTTCTCTGCTGGTTGATGGCGAGCAGCGTACCCGTGGCGAGCGGCGCGATGGCGAGCGCGTCGGCCACGGCCAAAACCGGGGCCGAGTCGATGATGATGACGTCGTACTCCTGCCGCCACTTGTCCAAACACTCCCGAAAACCGCGGCTGAGAAGTTCGGACGCTTGCGGGGCCGGTTGAAACGTGGGGATGACGTAGAGATAGTCTTTTGCCCCGATGGAAACGGTCGCCGCCTTGTGGGCGGTGTAGGGGTTTTTCAGACAGTCTTCCAAAGACGCCTGGTGCAGGTTGTTGATGCGGTACTCGCCCGCGATGACGGGTTTGCGCAGGTCGGCGTCGATAAGGAGCGTGCGGTAGCCGTTGCGCACAAAGCTTTCCGCCAGGCTGATGGCAATGCTCGACTTGCCCTCTTCGCTGTTGGCGCTCGTGACCAGCAAAACTTTGGGGTTGGCGTCGACGGTCGAGAACAGCAGGTTGGTGCGCAGGTAGCTCGAGGCCTCCCGCGGCAGGTTGCGAATCCCCTTGGGCAGTTTGGGGAACTCGGCGATGACGGGTAAACCGCTGACCGCCGCGATGTCGTCCACGCTGCGCAGTTTGGTGTCGAGCGCGTTGCGGACCAAGAGCAGGCCGTAGGTCAGGAACACGCCCAGCAGGGCCGCCAAGGTGGCGTCGAACAAAGGTTTGGGCGAAACCGGGTTGGAGGGTACGCTGCCCTCTTGCAGCACGCTGAGCAAGGTAACGGTTGACTCCCGCAGGGTTTTGGCGCTGTTGAGTCGCGTGTTCCTTTCGGCCAGTAAGGTTTGCTGAGTAGCTATCTGAACGTCGTCGGGCGGTGTTACGGTTTGGAGGGCGCGAATCCGCTCGGTGATTTGTCTGATTGCCGCCTCGAGGCCGTTGATGAGTTCGTTGAGTTTTTTCTGCGCCCGGCCTTCGTCCCACTCGACAAGGGCGCTCGCCAGCGCGGTCGCTCTTTCCGCTGCACCTACAGCGGTGTTGGCTTCAGCTTTGATGGAGATAAGCCCTGAATTTCTGTCTTCGCTGGGCGTCACCGAAGTTTTGCCCCGCAACGACTTGATAGCACCCGGCGTCGGCTCACTATCCGGCTCCAGGAGTGCCAAAGCTCGTGCGAGCACCGCGTCGCTTTGAGCTGCGGCTTTGTAGGCGCTCGCGTCCAGGACGGGCGCGTTGAAGAGCGTACCGGCCAGGCCGCTCTGCGTGTTGGGTTGCTCCGACAAAACCGTCGCCGTTGATTCAAACACGGGCTCACGCCGTTGGCTGAGTTGGTAGACCACAAAGCCCGCCGCACCCGCCACGATTAAAGCCAGCAGGAGTCCACGCCCGATAAAGCGAAGTACGTCGTTGATGGAAATGGTTATCTCTTGTTGCATCGCTGCCATCCTTAATTTTACCGACACGGTTGAAACGCGTCAGCACACCAAAGTGTTTCAACTGTAGCAGGCGGCGTCACGATTCCGCCGCCAAAAGGTCACAGCTGTACCTCAGACGCTCACGGGAATCTGGCTGTAGTCCAGGTTGCAGCCGTCGATAAACTCTTCCAAACAGTGGCGGATGACGAGGTGGTCGCTCTGCAAAGCGGCTTCTTGCAGACGGTGGATGATGCTCTCCAACTCACCTGTGTCGAAGGCCAGCACCCGCGCCGCAAAAATTTTCTCGTGCGAGGTCTCGCCGCCGCGCTCTTCCTCGGTCATGAGTTCTTCGTACATCTTCTCGCCCGGCCGCATCCCGGTGAACACAATCTGGATGTCCTTGTCGGGCTCGAAACCGGACAGCTTGATGAGGTCGCGGGCTAAGTCCAAGATTTTGACCGGCTCGCCCATGTCGAGGATGTAGATGTCGCCGTTCGAGCCCTGCGCCGAGGCCTGCAGCACAAGTTGTGACGCTTCGGGGATGGTCATGAAGTAGCGCACCATGTCCGGGTGGGTGACCGTGACCGGCCCGCCCGCCGCGATTTGTTTTTTAAACACGGGAATCACGCTGCCGCGGCTGCCGAGCACGTTGCCGAAGCGCACCGACACGAACGACTGCTGCTGCGAAGCCCGCCGCGAGGCGTCCTGGACGAGGTACTCGACCATCCGTTTCGACGCCCCCATCACCGAGGTCGGGTTGACGGCCTTGTCGGTCGAGATATTCACAAAGTGCGACACGCCGTACTTCAGGGCCAAGTTGACTAAGTTCTTGCTGCCGACGATGTTGTTGAACACCGCCTCTTCGGGGTTGGTCTCCATGAGGGGCACGTGTTTGTGCGCGGCCGTGTGAAAGATGACTTGCGGCCGGTAGCGGTTGAAAACGTAGTCCAGCCGCACCCCGTTTTGAATCGCGCCGATGACGCTGTGGTACTTGATGTCGGGCCAGTCGCGGTCGAGTTCGCGCTCGAGCTGGTAAATGCTGTTCTCGCCGTGCCCGAACAAAATCAGTTCTTTGGGATGAAAGCGGCACACCTGGCGCACGATTTCCGACCCTATCGAGCCGCCCGCCCCGGTTATCATGACCGTCTTACCCTCGAGATAACCCAAAATACTCGCCGTGTCGAGCTTGACCGGCGGGCGGCCCAACAGGTCGTCGATTTCGACCTCGCGCATCCGCTTGATGTCGACCCGGCCGCTCAAAAGCTCGAACAAGCCCGGCATAATTCGGTAGGTGATGCCGGACTTGCTGGCGGTTATCTTGTCGACCACCTCGCGCACCACCCCGCCGCCCGCCGAAGGCAGCGCGATGACCACCTCGTCGATGTCGACCTTTTTGATTACCGCGTCCAAGTGCTGAACCGTGCCCAAGACCGGGACCGGCCCGATGCGGTGGCCGACCTTGCGCGCGTCGTCGTCCAAGAAGCCGACCGGCTTCAAGCCCATTTCCGGGTGGCGCAACATCTCCCGGCTCATCAAGGAACCCGCTTCCCCGGCCCCGACGATGAGCACCTTTTTGTGCCGCCCGGGCACGACCCCGCGTTGCAACCAGTTTTCGTGCCAGTAGCGCGCCCCGCTGCGCAAACCGACCATGAACAACAGGGACAACAGCGCGTCGAGCGCCGCTATCGAGCGCGGAATGTTCAAGACCGGCCCGAACAGGAGCAACACCGCGCTCGCCAACACGCCCACGCTCACGATGAGCCTGAGAATCGCGCCCAGGTCCCGGAACGAGACGCGGCTCCAACTTTGTTTGTAGAGGCCCAAAAGTTGCGCGCCCACGTACTTTGCGCCTGGAAACGCGACCATCGCCAGCAGGAGGCCGGGATAGCTCTCGAGAGGGATGTTCGCGTCGTAGCGAATCATGAACGCCACGACGACCGCCAACAACCAAGCGACGACGTCGAAAAGCGGTTTGACCGCGGCTGGCAGCCGCTGGGGGTCAAAATGCAACACGTCATTTTTGTACTCAGTTAGCTTTTTCACGGTGACCTCGGCTTTTCGCTCGTCTTACTCCGGCCTTGAATTTCAGCGGACTCAAAACAGCTCGACCGGTCTTTCTCATGGGGGTGTGGCGACCCAGCCATCTCCAGGGCGTTCTCAAAACCTTTCTCATAGTATGGCCTCTGTATTAGACAACTGTAAGTGACCTGTGAGGTCCAGGACCGTCACGGACGTAGCCGAACGCTTGTCGGGCATAGGCTTGACCTCTTCGACACGACTCCCCAGTCCAATACCTTTCCGGTACTCACGTGCAAAGGCGAAACCCCGGCTCGAGACCTATAATAAACTTTACATACACCCCGGGTCCGTCAAGCTAACGTAGCTGGGGTGTCGAAGTTGCCACCGAACCGACGTGTCACCTTTGCAAAGGTACCTGAAAAAGGTCATGAACCGGTGAGGCAATTCTTACGAAGGAGTTCTCACGTGAAGAAATACTTGTTCGCTCTCTGCACCGCTTGCCTGCTTGCGACCGCCGTTGCGCAAACCAGCTTCGAAGCGCGCATCGCTCAAAACTTAGACGACGCGGAAGAGTTCACCGGCGAAACCTCGCAGGGGCCGGCGGGAACGGTCTACTTGGACAGCTCCGACCTGGAACTGTTCGAAGATGCCGACACCCTGCAAGTCGTCGGGTTGCGCTTCGAAAACGTGACCGTCCCGCAGGGAGCCACGGTGACGGCCGCTTATCTCCAATTCACCGTCGACGAAACCGGCGACAAAGACACCTCTATAACCGTTCAGGGCGAGGCGAGCGACAGTGCAGCGCTCTTTGCAGAAACGCCCAGCGACATTTCGGGACGACCCCTGACGACCGCCGCGGTGACCTGGACACCCGCCCCGTGGACGAATACGGGCGACGCCGGCCCCGACCAGCAAACCCCGGACCTCACGGCGGTCGTCCAAGAGGTCGTCGACCGGCCCGGTTGGCAGAGCGGCAACGCCCTCGCTTTCGTCCTCAGCGGGACCGGGAAGCGCGTCGCGCGGGCCTTCGACGGCAAGGAAAGAGAAGCAGCCCTGCTCCACATCGACTTTGAGACCGCTGCAGGTGCGACGCCGACCGAAGCCGCACCCGCTGAGACAGCGCCCGCAGAGACAGCGCCTGCAGAGACAGCGCCTGCAGAGACAGCACCTGTGGAACCTGCACCGGCAGCAACAACGCCCGTCGAGACCGAACCCACTGAAGCGGCACCGACCGAAGCGCAGCCCGCCGACGACGCAGCGACGCCGGCACCAGCGACGCCGGCACCGCCAAGCCCCGAGGCCGCGCCGACCAACCCGCAACCCGCCGCGCCCCAGCCCGCCGCTCCCCAGCCCACGACACCCCAGCCTGCCACCCCAGCGACCACAACCCAGCCCGCGCCGACCTCACCGACGCCGAGCAGCGGCCCCGCCGAAACCCGTAAAGACCGTCAGGTTCGCTACCCCGTCGCCCCCGTCGGCGACAGCCGCGTGCGCGGCTCGCTGTTCGTCGCGGACTACGGCGACGAGAACCTGGTTTTCACCCTGTTCGTGACCGGTCAAGCCGCGCCCGACACCCTCGGGGTCGAACTCCTGAGGGGGAACTGCGGCAGCGACGGCGACACGCTGCTCGCGCTCGAGCCTTCCCAAGCCGGCAAGGGCGGCCTCAGCGTGACGACGCTGCGGATGAGCTTTGCGGCGCTCACCAACGCCGACCTGCACGTCAACCTCTACGCCGACGGCTCGGACGCCGTGCTCGCCTGCGGCGAAGTCGGCGCACCGTAAAAACCCGAGTTTTCACGCGAATTTTTACAACAGCGAGAGGGTCGACCGTTCCGTCGACCCTCTCGCTTTGGCTTTCCAAGGTCTGTTTAACCAGGTACGAAACCCTGAGGCAAAGCGTCGCCTACCCCTGCGCTTGCGCGCTGAAGGACACTTGCGGGGCTTGGCGTTCGGTCTCGGGAATCTCTAAGTACACTTGCTCTTTTTTGTTCATCGGGCCGGCCAGCAGCACGCCCGGCACCGTCTCGATGGCGTTGTTGTACTGCAACACCGAGTCGTTGTAGAACTGGCGTGCGTAGGCGATTTTGCTTTCCACGTCGGAGAGTTCGCGCTGCAGCTCTAAAAAGTTCTGGTTCGCTTTGAGTTCGGGGTAGTTTTCGGAAATGGCGAACAAGCGCCCCAAGGCCGCACTCATCTGGTTGGCGGCGGCCGCAGATTCCGGGATGCTTGCCGCGTTCATCATCGCCTGGCGCGAGCGCGCAACCTCTTCGAACACGCCCCGCTCGTGCGCGGCGTAACCCTTGACCGTCTCGACGAGGTTGGGAACGAGGTCGTTGCGCTTCTTAAGCTGCACGTCGATTTGACCCCAGGCGTTGCCCACCCGGTTTTCCAGGGTGACGATGCGGTTGTAAACCGAAACCGCGAGTATGCCCAAGCCAACGAGAACAACCAGCACGATGATGGTACCCATGAGTTTCCTCCTTGGGTGACAGTCTACAAGAGTTGCTGAGAAACTGTTAAGCGACCAAAGTAGGAGGCCATCCCGCAGAGAAAGCAGCGAGGGTCAGCCTCGAGCCCCAATCACGCCGCCGCCCAGCAGCCGGTCACCGTCGTAAAGGACAGCGGACTGTCCCGGCGCTACGGCGAAAACGGGACGGTCGAATACGAGTTCGAAGCCGTCCTCACCTGTCAGGCTCAGCGTGGCCGGAACCGGCTTTTGCCGGTAGCGCGTTTGCGCCAGCACGCGCGTCGGCAACGTGTCCGCAGGGGCGAGAAAGTTCGCTCGACCCGCGCTGAGCGTTTGCCACTGGCACCGTTCACGGCTGCCCACCACGACCGCGTTGTCCGCGGCGCGCAGTTCTATGACGTAGCGCACCAGGTGAGAATGGTACAGTCCCAAACCCTTGCGCTGGCCGACGGTGTAGAACTGAACGCCGCGGTGCTGCCCGATTTCCTTGAAGCCGTCTTCCGCGTCCAGGATAGGGCCGGGCTTGGGTGCGCTGAACTCGTCCAGATAGCCTTTCACCGTGTCGGTGATAAAGCAGAGACCGCTCGAGGACTTCTTGTCCGCCACCGTGAAACCCCGCTCCTCGGCCAGCGCGCGCACCTCTTCTTTGGTCAGCTCGCCCAACGGGAACAGCAGGTAGGGCAAAATCTCGCGCGGCAGCGCCCACAAAAAGTAGGTCTGGTCCTTGCTGTCGTCCTCGCCGCGGTGTAACTCGACGCCGTGGGGGCCGTCCACACGGCGCACGTAGTGGCCGGTCGCCATAAAGTCGCAGCCAAGCATCTGCGCGCGTTTCACAAACGAACCGAACTTGATGTCGCGGTTGCACCACACGCAGGGGTTGGGCGTTTCACCCTTTTCATAGGTCGGCACGAACGGGTCGACGACGATTTGCTCGAACTTGTCGCGGTAGTCCAGCAGGTAAAAAGGCACCTCGATTTTGTCGGCGACGCGACGCGCGTCGTAGGCCGCGTCGGGGCTGCAGCACAGCGAAAACGCGCCCCTGGGCCGCTCGTCCTGCCAGAAGCGGAGCATCGAACCCACCACCTCGAAGCCCTGCTCGCCCAACAGCGCCGCCGCCACCGACGAGTCCACCCCGCCCGACATGGCGCAGAGAACCTTGGGCTTTACAGGAACAGCGGGTTTGGTCAAGACGGCTTCACTCACGAGGTCACTCACAAAGGTTCAGTGTAGCGGAAAGTCGGCGGCGGGAAAGTTGCCGAGCGTCGAGCGCCTAACCTGTTGCGCCGTTCAGACCTAGAGGTCTTCGGCCGAACCTCTGAGCCGCTCGAGCCTCACCAGAAACTGCTTTGCAATCTCACGAATGAGATAAAAAAGCCCGACCCGCCGTGTCGCCATAAGCTATGCTGAAGCCCATGAACGTCGCCAAGCGGTTTGCCCAAGTTCTCCTGTACTCGAGCCTGTTGACCATCCTAGTTCAAGCGCAACTTGTCCAGGCGCAAGCCGTCTCACCCGTGACCGAGAACGCTGTGGAGATATTCGTTACAGCTTTCAACATGGGTGACCAGGCGACACTCGCGGCACTTTATCCTAGGGCCACGGCCGACACGCTCCCTTTCGAAAACGCGCTGGGCAAAGTTCAAATCGACCCCAACTCGGTGAACATCACCGAGACCGCCTCGGGCAGCGCGCTGGTGCGCTTCGACTACCGTGACGCCTCCGGCGCGCGCACGCCGAGCACGCTCACGGTCGAACAATTGCAAGACGGGCGGCCGGTCGTTTGGGAGTTGGGACCGGAATGGACGTCGTTCGCCGCGTCACGCGGGGGCGGCTGGGCTTCGCTTAATCCCTGGGTGAGGCGGGCTCTCGTCATCCTCGGCATTCCTGTCGCACTGTGTTTGTTGTTTGTCGTGGGGGCGTTTCTTTACGGCATGGTCAGGGAGGTTTTCGTTCCGTCGGAGCAGCGCCCCTCGCCGCGCATTCGCTACGCGGACAAACTTTTCGAACCGTCGGTCTTAAACTGGCTGCTCGGGGTCGTCGCCATCTACAAAGTGATGTGGGTCAACGTCGTCGACCGCCTGTTGGACGACGAGGACATCGCACAAACCTTCAACAAGCGCGAGGTGCTGCAAAACGACTGGGGCATCTACAACCGCCAGGACTTGCTGTCCACCCTTATGGACTTGTACCACGAGGGCCACCGCCCCTCCATCCGGCAAATTCAGGCGGAGAACCCGGTGTACCCGCAGGCCGACCCACTCGCCTGGGACATGGTGCGCTACCTCATGCTCTGCGCGGTCGGCGCGTCTATCAAGTACATCGAACCGGAAGAGGCGCACATGTTGATGTTGCCTGCAGGTAAAGCCTTGCAAGCGAGTTACGACGGCTGGGAAGAGATGGCCGACGGCTTTCTGACCGGGCGCACCGTGTGGTTGGGCAGGCAAGGCGGCGGGGAAAAAAGTGAGTCGGAACTCGTCATGGAGAAGACCGTCAAACTTCTGAAAACGGCCTCCGACAGCCCTTGGCGGCGCGTCCCCTGGGACTTTCCCTTACCCGAGGTGGCGGCTGAGAACTTCTTCACACGCGTGTCGGAGAGTTACCTCAGCCATTACCGCGCCTACAGCGACGAGCCGGACGACCTGCCGCCGACCGTGCCGGAAGAGCGCACGGTAAACTGAAGCTCGAGAAAACCCCCTCGCCCGGCACTACGCACGGTAAGCTCGAGCCTGAAGCCAAACCCTCATGAACGAATACTTTTTTTACGACGACGCCGCCCCTGCACAAATGGACCTGCTGTGGGCGAACGGCTGGCGGCACTTCGGCAGCTACTTTTACCGCTACTCGAGCACGCAGCAAGAAAGTCGCACCTTCAACGTGTTACCGCTGCGGCTGCGCCTGCACGCTTTTGCGGCGAGCCGCAGCCAAACCCGCACCCTGAAGCGCAACACCGACTTGGAGGTGCGCGTCGTACCCGCTTTTGTGGACAAAGAGGTCGAGGCACTCTTCGAGCGGCACAAAACGCGCTTTACCCACAACGTGCCCGACTCCATTTACAGCTTCGTGTCGCACGAACCCGCCACGCTGCCGTGCGCGTGCTCGAGCCTGTGCCTTTTTAAGGACGACCGCCTCGTCGGCATCAGCTACCTGGACTTGGGCGACACCGCCACCTCGAGCGTCTACCAGTGCTTCGACCCCGAGGAGACCAAACGCAGCCTCGGCAACCTGATGATTTTGCTGAGCGTCGAGCACTCGCACTCTCTCGGCAAGACGCTTTACTACCCCGGTTACGCCTACCGCGAGCCGTCCCACTACGACTACAAGAAAAACTTTTCCGGGCTCGAGGCTTACGACTGGGCGACGGGTACTTGGCCCGCGCTGCCACGCTCCGGCGGGTAACAAAGAGGCCTGCGTTCGGCAGTTGACGGTCGGCAACTTACAAAAACCCTATCCTGAACCATGAGACTCTTTTTAACCGCTTCTCTCTTGCTTTTCGGCCTTGTGACGGCCCAGACCTCTTATGAGCTAAAAGTTTTCGTCAACGGTGAGCCGGTCAGCTGGACACTTGCGGACGGAGACAAGAGTGGCGAGGCTCTATCCGACGGTTTCACCACCGACCGGGACACAGCAACCGTGCTTTTCGACGACGGCAAGTTAGACCTCGACCTCGCTGACTGGGGCACGTTCGACCACGCCCACGTGCTCGGCACGACCTTTACCAAAACCGCGGCGGACACTTACACTGTGAGCGCCACCGTCCGCCACGACGACACGGGCTGGGACGACTACGCCGACGCGTTTGAAGTCAGGGGGGAGGGCGTCGAGAACGGCCTGCGCGAACTGTTGCACCCGCACGTCGAGGAGCAACCCTTCACCCGGTCACAGCCAGGGGTCACGGCCTCGGGCGAGGTGTGGCTCGAGGCCAAAACGAACACTCTAAGCTCGGGCGGCAGCAAGATTTACCTCGACCTGGGCAAGTTTGCCGAGGACGAATTAGACGTCAGGTATGAATTGCAGAAAGCCGACCAGGCGTTTGCAACTCATCAGAACCAAAAACCTTCCCTACCGACGCTTGCTCGAGGCGAGATGGATTCGAACCGAGTTACACTGCCTGCGCAGCCACGACAAAGGTGAGCGCCGCCAGCACCAGGCACAACGGGCTGTAAAGCCGGCTGTCCCAGCGGGCGAACCTCGTCCCCCGCACGCGTTTGAAAAACCCGACATAGCGGAACTCCCCGACGGCGCGCAAAAACAAACTCGTAGCGAGCACCCAAACACCCACGCGGGTCGTCCAGGCGGGCAAGGGTAACGAAACAAACCCCACGGCGTTCACAACCACCGTAGCCGCAACGACGAGAAGCGCAGCCACGACGGCTGTTTCTAGGACTCGAGGAGAAAATATCTTACCACCCCCGGGCGTCTCGGGTAAAACAGCGTTCGCGCCCCACGTGCCGCCTAAAGCCCAGTAGAGGTGAAGAGCGGCCAGCATCGTAAAAGTGAGCGCAAGCAGAACAGCGGAAACTTCGGTCAACGGCTGAACCATTTCTCATCCCTTCTCGACTCGGTGGCTACTCCTGCACCTTAAATCCTCGAGAGGCGGCTTGGAAAGGGACATTTGTTTCGTGGATACGAAATTCAGTTCTTACCACGTCGAGGTTTAAAACGAACGGCGTTTTTTGTCTTTCAGCATTTACGCCTTCACCGCTTACCTCGCCGTCCACCCCAAATCCATCGTCGCCACCGACCCGGTGATGCTCCAGGCTTCTTCGGACGCCAAGAACGCCGCGTAGTTCCCGACATCCTCGGGCTCGAGTAACTTCTTGATTGCCACGTTTTCTAAAAAGACTCGCTGCTCGACCTCGTCCGGGCGGATGCCGCGGGTGCGCGCCTGGTCGGTGATTTGTTTCTCGACTAGCGGCGTGCGCACGTAAGCCGGGCAAATCGTGTTGCAGGTCAGTCCGTGTTCGCCGCCCTCGAGGGCCGTCACCCGCATCAGACCCAAAAGTCCGTGCTTCGCCGTCACGTAAGCGGCCTTGAAGGGGCTGGCGGTGAGGCTGTGAGCGCTGCCGATGTTGATGACGCGCCCCTGGCCGGAGCGGATGAGATACGCCCAGGCGTACTTGGTGAGCAAAAACGGCGCGGTGAGCATGAGTGAAAGCATCGTGTCCCAAGTGTCTTCGGGAAAGTCGGGGAGCGGGTCCAGGTGCTGGAAGCCCGCATTGTTGACCAAAACGTCGAGACCACCGAACGCTTCAACCGTTGCCTCGACTGCTCTTTTGCAGGCTTCACGCTTCGTCAGGTCAGCCTTGACGAACTTTCCACCGATGGCAGCGGCGACCTGTTCACCCGCCTCGCTCACGTCCGCAATCACGACTTTGCAACCCTTGGCAGCCAAGGCCTCGGCGCAGGCCCGGCCGATGCCGCTCGAGCCGCCGGTCACCAGGGCCACCCGTTCCAAATTGTCAGTCGACACAGTTTCCTCCTACGGTCAAAACCTCAGTTTGGCGCTACTATACCGAGTTGATTGCCCAAGTCTTGATTGCCCAAGTCGGCTGTAAGCTGGCCCGAACGAAACGGAGTTTTATGACCCGGACTCAACCACCCGAACTTCAAACCACGCCCGCCGAACTGGGCTTCGCTTTTCCCGCCGAATGGACGCCGCACGCGGGCACCCTGATGGGCTGGCCCTTCGACCCCGACTATTGGGAAGGTTATCTGGACGCGGCACGCGAGGACTTTACTCGGCTCGTCGCGACGATTGCGCGTTTTGAAAAGGTGCTGCTCGCCGTGGTGGACGACGAAGCCGAACAAGACGCGAAACGTCGTCTCGGTGAAACGCCGGGCGGGTTGAGCAACATCGAGGTTTACCGGCTCGAGCTGAACGATGTCTGGTTCCGCGACATCGCGCCGCTGTTCGTCAAAAATGCCCAAGACAAGGTCGCCGCGACCGACTGGCACTTCAACGGTTGGGGCGGCAAGTACCGCTGGCGCAAGGACACCGAGGTGCCCAAGAAAGTCGCCGACCGGCTCGAGCTGCGCCGCTTCGAGATTCCGGTTGTGATGGAGGGCGGGGCGCTCGAGGTCAACTCACAAAACGTTTGCCTTACCACGCGGCAGTGTCTGCTGAACCCAAACCGCAACCCGAACTTGAGCGAACAGGACCTCGAGACCTACCTGAAAACGTACCTAGGCGTCAAGCATGTGCTCTGGTTAAATGAAGGGCTCGAGGGCGACAAGACCGACGGGCACGTCGACACGATTACGCGGTTTACAAGTGACAGCACCATCGTCACCTCGGTCTGCGAGGACATGAACGACACGAACTACGCGCCCATGCAAGAAAACCTCACGCTCTTGAAAGCTGCGCGGCAGCCGAACGGCGAACCGTACAGCATCGTCGAGTTGCCGCTGCCGAAAAAGAGGCTCGAGCTTGGCGGCGAACGCCTACCCCTGACCTACGCGAACTTTTACGTCGGCAACGGCTTCGTGGTCGTGCCCGTGTACGACGACGCCAACGACGAGCGCGCGCTTGACATCCTGCGGCCCCTGTTTCCCGGCCGCGAGGTCGTCGGCCTGCCATCGCTCGGAATTATCACGGGCGGCGGCTCGTTTCACTGCGTCACCCAGCAAATACCCAAAGGAGAACCCTACCGTGGCTAACTTACCCGAGCGCGAAACCTTGCCCAAACTACAAACCAGCACCGTCAAACTCGCCGTGGTGCAGATGAGCTGTACGGACGAACTCGAGCCCAACGTCCAAAAAGCCGTGCAAAAAGTGCGCGAGGCCGCCGTTGCCGGCGCGAACATCGTCTTGCTGCAAGAGTTGTTCGAAAACTTGTACTTTCCGCAGCTCGAGATAGACCCGTACTTTTCGTTGGCGCATGGGGTCGAGGGACATCCGTTTTTGGGCACCTTTCAAAACCTCGCGCGCGAACTCGGGGTCGTCTTGCCAATTTCGTTTTTCGAACACGCCGGACAAGCCTACTTCAACAGCCTCATGATGATAGACGCCGACGGCACGCCCTTGGGCGTCTACCGCAAAAGCCACATCCCCGACGGCCCCGGCTACGAGGAGAAGTTTTACTTCAACCCCGGCGACACGGGCTTCAAGACCTGGCGAACCCGCTACGGCAACATCGGCGTGGGCGTGTGCTGGGACCAGTGGTTTCCCGAGTGCGCGCGGGCGATGGCGCTGCAAGGGGCCGACCTGCTGCTCTACCCCACTGCCATAGGCTCGGAGCCGTTCGACTCGAGCGCGGCCGACGTCGACACCAGAGACATGTGGCAGCGCGCCATGCTCGGCCACGCGGTCTCGAACCTGTGCTACTTGGCCGCCGCCAACCGCGTCGGCACCGAGGCCGACACCGTCTTTTACGGCAGCTCGTTTATCAGCGACTACAAGGGCGAAAAGCTAGCCGAGGCCGACCGAGAGAGCGAGACGATTGTCTACGCCGACCTGGACTTCGCCAAGGCCAAAAGTTTCCGGGCGGGTTGGGGTTTTTTCAGGGACCGCCGCCCCGAGCTATACGCCGTGTTGCTGACGCTGGACGGACGGGGGAGAAAGTAGAGGTCTCACCCGGCTCGAGACGCCTCAGAAAGTCCCAAAGTGCTAAGTCTCCGAAGCCTCAGTGTTTCGCTACCCGCAGTTCCTCGAACCACCACGGGCTCGGCTCCCGTCCCGACTTGACGATCAGCGCCTTTTGTCTCAGGAACCGTTTGATGGACGCCCCACCCATGCGTGAGCCGCCCATGCCGGAGAGTTTGAACGACTGCTTTTCGGCTTCTTGCGTCGCCGCCGTGAGCGCCGCGTCGTTGATGCTGACCGCGCCCGCCTCGAGCCTGCGCCCCATGTCGAGCGCCTCCGCCTCGCTCCCCGCGATGACCGCGGCGCTGAGTCCGAAGGTCGTGTCGTTCGCTAAACTCACCGCCTCGTCCGTGTCCGAAAACTTCATGATGGGGATTATCGCGCCGAAGGTTTCCTCAGTCATCACCCTCATGTCGTGGCTGACGTCGACCAGCACCGTCGGCGGGCACCAGGTGCCGCCGCCGTGCTGAACGAGCCTGCCGCCCGTTACGGCGGTCGCGCCCTTTGCAAAAGCGTCCTGGAGGTGGGTCTCGAGAACGGCAATCTGTTTTTCCGAGATGACCGGCGCAATCGGGCCGCCCTCGAAAGCGAACGTCAAGCTTTCCGCCTTCTGCGCTATCATCCCCACGAACGCGTCGTAAAGCCCCGCCGCCACGTACACCCGCTCTATCGACTGGCACGACTGCCCCGCGTTCGAGGTCGCGCCCCACAGCACTGCCGAGGTGGCGTAGTCCACGTCGGCACTCTCTAAAACGATGGCGGGGTCTTTGCCGCCGAGTTCCAGAAAAGCGGGGATGAAGTTGCGCGCCGCCGCCGCCGCCACGCTGCGCCCCGTCGCCACGCTGCCCGTGAAACAGACCGCGTCCACCTCGTCGACGAGCGCCGCCCCGGTCTCGCCCGCGCCGACGAGGTAAGTCAAAACATCCCGCAGCGCGGGCGTCGCCCGAACGGTTTTCATAAGCGGCTCGACGAAGCGCGGCGTGACCTCGCTCGGTTTGACGGCGACGGCGCAGCCCGCGAGCAGGGCGGGAACCGCGTCGATGAGCGACAGCAGCAGCGGGAAGTTCCAGGGGCTGACGACGCCGACGAGTGCATAAGGAACAAGCTGCTGCTGCACGCTCAGCAGCGGTGCAGAGGTCCCGTAGGGTGCGGCGTCTCTGAGCAGCTCGGGCGCTTGGGCGCACCAGCGCTCTAAAGTACCCATCAGCCCGTAGACCTCGACGACCGACTCGCGGCTGCGCCCGGTGTCTTGGGTGACGGCGGCAACAAGGGCGTCTTTGTGTTCGTCGATTTGAGTCTTCCAGGTTTGGAGGGTCTTGACACGGGCCTCGAGCCCGCCCCCAACCCACCTCACCTGCCCCTTCTTGAGCCGCCCACACTCCGCCGCAATCTCTTCCACACTCGGCGGCGTGATGTGAGCGTCCACCTCACCCGTGCGCGGGTTGCGAACGGGAATGGTGTCGGTGAGGGGCGTCATCCTTGAGTCACGCTTTAACTTCTTTACCCGAGCTTTGTTTTACTTTCTCCTCAGCTTCTTGTTGCCGAACATGTGCCGGTTTCAACAGCGGCAAAGTGAAAGCGGGCCAATCCATTCGGCCCATGCTCGTGAGCACGAACTCACGCATGAAAGGCCAAACGTTCATCTGCAAATTGAGGTCACCGAAAATGACGAAAATCTCGTCTTTCATAACCTCTTCACTCGCAAACGCCAGGCCGTAGGTAGCCATAATCACGGCCTGAACCTCTTTAGATTGTGTGTCGTTGAACCGCACTTCATAATGCGCCAGCGCCTCGAATCCTCCCTCGGTAGGTTCAAAAGAAGATTGATAAGCCACTTCGATACCCGTCTGAGCGGGTTTGGGATAGTCGGTGTAAGTCTCGACGGAGCAGGCTACCAGGCGCACCCTGACTAAAGTGAGCTGCCCCAAAAATCTATTGTAGACTTCTGGGGCAACAGGTTCTACTTGTTTTTCGCTCATGCAGCGAAGTCAGCTACGTTGTAGCCCTCTTCAAGGTACTTACTCGGTAACGACACCACAGAATCGAGATGATAACCAGCTACCGAAGCACAAACGAACTCTCGCGTGGTCATGCCTGCAGCCTCAGCGTCCTGCTTGACAAAGTAAGGAACGCTCACCAGGACGTCCTCTTGAGTTTGAGGCTGAACGGGAATGATGTCGCTGTTTACCTTTATTGCCATAAGAAGTTCGGCACCCACCGCATCAAGCAGCGAAACAACCGATTCGATTTGATGGTCGTGATTGGCGCTTTCAAGCTTAGACACCCAGCTCTGGCTAACGCCAAGCTCCTGAGCCACTTCTCCCTGGCTCATGCCAACACGCTTACGCGCCTCACGAACGGCGTTTGTCAGGGCCAAACGCAACCACTCCTGCTTGCCCACGCGGCGCATTTCCGGTGTATCGGGGATGACGTCGGCAAGATGCTTTAGAACATCGTCGCCCAAGTAGGGGTTGCTACTCACTCTATCTTTAGCCGTAACGTCTTTAGCCATAACGTATCAACTCTTTCCTAAACCTTGATTTGTTGCTCGTTTGCCGCTAATTTTTTGTTGCGCCGCACACCAGGTCGCGGCGTTTACGAGCAAGCGCGATACCTTTGTCGTAATCTTTTTTCTTCTTTTCCTTGAAGGCGTGTAAAAGCACCAGGCAGTTTGGACGGCCCACCAGAGCACAAATAAGTACACGTGGGTTGTTCGTCGTCCGAGGAATACGCAAAGAGTACAGATTATCTTCGCTCTTCAACTTCTCGAGCACGTCGGAGCGTTCACGAAGTAGATGAAACCCTTTTTGTTGCACCCATCTCAGGCGTTGCTCAAACATTCTCTTTTCACCTGACGTAATCCCGATCTTGCTTGGTAACTCGAAAAACTCCTTGACGGGTTCGTCGCCTTTCTCGTTCCTGAAGTACAGGATGAGCCAAGGAGGGCTCATAACTTGCCATTACTATAATATGACAAATATAGAATAATCAAGTGCTTGTGTAACATGATGGGGAAATCATAACACCCGCTTTGGGCCTCCTACTTTGCACCTCAACAAAGGAAAACGCGGAAAGATAGAGGGATTTTGGCTTTAGATAACGCCTTCTTCAGAAAGTTTTCGAATCGTCTCGAGCTGCGTCTGCACGAGCTGCTGCCGGTCCTGAAGACCACCGGCGAGCGTGTTCGGCGGGTAAAAGCTGTGGCCCGCGTAGCTCTGGGCGAACAGTTCGAAGCGCTGCCGGGCCAGCAGGTTGCCCATCGCCGGGCGGCGGCGGAAGCGGCGTAGCGCGCCTAGGTCGAGTTCGGCGTGGGCGACCATGCTCTCGCCCTGCGCGGCCTCGGCGAGGACGTGCCCGTGTGGGTCGACGATTTGCGAATTTCCGTTGGTCGAGTCTCGGGGGATGGCGATGCCGTCGAGGCCGGCGGAGTTGGCCGACACGACGTAAGCCATGTTTTCTACCGCCCGCGCGGCCTTGGCGACCTCTTTGGGCGTGGGGCGGGGGCTCGAGGCCTCACTGCTCGAGTGGACGAACACCTCCGCGCCGCGCATGGCGAGGCAGCGGGCGACCTCGGGGTAGAGGATTTCTTCGGAGGCGACGGCCGCGAGCCGCCCCAACTCGGTGGGGGCGACGGGGAAGACTTTTTCCAGGCCGTAAACGTCCAGATACTTGTCCCACACGTCGTGGGGCGTGGGCGCGAACATGCTGATGAGGCGGCGGTAGCGCAGCACCACGTCGCCGTTCGGCGCGGTGATAAAGCACGTCTGGAAGTACAGCTCGGGAAAGTGCGGGTCGAGTTCGTAGACGTTGCCCGCCAGAAACACGTCGTTGGCTTGGGCGATTTCCGAAAGGGCGTCGTACTCGGGGCCGTCTGTGTCCAAACAGGCCGTCCGCTTCCACTCGTCCACGCTTTCGCGCATGGGGAAGCCCGTCAAAAAGTATTCGGGCAGCACCACCAGGCGCAGGTCTTGCCCGATAAAAGTTTTCGAACCGCGCACCTGGGTGCCGACGCGCTTCACACTCGCCGTCATGCGCGCTCGAGCCTCTGCGGGGCTCAGGCCGTTCACCGCGTGGCAGCGGACTTGGAGGGCGAGGGCCTGGTAGGTGGGCGCGTCGGTCATCGCAGCGATAACTACGCTTTCCTAGTGCCTGTAAGTGCAACGTATCCGCCAAGCGCAATGAGCCCCGTGCCGGTAACGTAACGTTGTGCCGCCCGCAGCCTCGGACTTTTCTTTAGGTGCTGACCGATAGGACCCGCCAACGTCACTACGACAAAATCCGCGCTGGTGTTTAGCAAAACAGAAAGGGTGCCGAGTAAGAGAAACTGAACAAACACAGCGCCCTCCGGGTTGACAAACTGCGGGATGAACGCCAGGAAGAAGAGGGCTGTTTTGGGGTTTAGCAACTCCACCACGACGCCTTGCCTAAAAGCGCGGTAGGCACCCGTGACCTGAACCCCTTCAGTGTCGGGCAGAGCTTCGCGGCTCAAGAGCGTTCTGATTCCCAGATAGACAAGGTACGCAGCGCCCACGTACTTCACAACGTTGAACGCGAGCGCAGAAGCGGCGAGTATGACCGACACGCCCAAAGCGGCGGCTAGCACATGAAACATGCCACCTACAGCCGTACCCAAAGCCGAGTTGACGCCTTCTTTGCGCCCCCCCTTCAAGCTTCTGGTCATGACGTAAAAAATAGCGGGGCCTGGCGTAACGGCCAAGACCGTGGCAGCGGTAAAAAAAACGATGAATGTGGCGAAGTCCGGCATAATTGCTTTTCCTTTCTTGCTCAACACCTGTCACCGTTCATAAAGCTTTAAAATCTGTTCTTCAGTCACGTGTTTTGTCGCCACTACGCCGCGTCCTTAATACTACTCGTGTTCGGAGAGCCCCACATATGCGTGGTAGAGGCCACACCTCAAGAGAGCAGCGTCCAGACGTAACCGTCGGGCGCGGTGAAGGAGAAGGAGCGCTCGCCGAACTCGTTTGCAGCCACGTCGGTGAGGTCGCTCGCGGGGCTCGCCTTGACCCGCCCATAATACTCGTTCAGGTCGGCAACGCGGTAGGTGTAAAGGGACGGACCCAAGCTGCCGGGGCTCGCCAGTTCGAAGCGGGCGGGCACTTTGGCGCCTAGGTCGTAGTGGATGATTTTGAGGCGGCCGCTTTTGGCTTTGAGGGGGTCGAGGCTCGAGCCGGGTTCGTCGAAGTCGGTGCACAGGTAGCGCTCACCGGGAGCGAGTTCGAACACGTTAGGGCCGTCCGAAACTTTTTCGTACGTCGCCTCGCTGTTGCTCCGCACGCGCAGCAGGCCAAGCGTCTGTTCGTAAAAGTCGAGCGCCGCTTGGTCCGTGTGCGTCACCAAGCCGAAGTGGGTAATCTGGCTCGACTTGAAGGCCGAAGCGGGGTTCACCGCGCCGTAGCCGGGAATGGTGTAGCCGAAGCGCTGAAACATCACCTGCCGCGCGTGGGGTTGCAGCATGATGACTTCGCGCACGCAGGGCGCGGGGTCGATAAAGGGCGTGCCGCTTACAGCTTCATAAATTTGCTGGCGAATCATCGGGGTCGTGTGGATGGGCAAGCCCCGCGCGCTAGCGTCTTCGGCGTGGTTGACGATGTCCAAGAGGTTCTCGGTCAGCATCGCGCCCCAGCGGGTGCCGAGCGAGCGCAGGCCGGTGAGCCCCAAACCCTCGTTGACGGGTTCGCTCCAGTGCATGAGTCGAATCAGCCCGTGGTCGGCGTCTTGGTGGTGGAGGCGCAGCGACCGCAGCCCGGAGCGCACCCCGTAGAGCCCTTCAGCTTGCGCCGCGTCTAAACGTCCCAACGCGCCCAGGGTGTAACCGTACTGCTGCCAGTACAGCACGTCTTGAAGCGGGTCCGGCGTGCCGATGCAGAGTTCGTACACACCGCTGATGGCGGTCACGGGACGACCCCGGGGGTTCTGACTGCTTCCCTCATACCTGCCCGAAAAATTCCCGGTACGCCGCGATTTGTTCGCCGCGCACCTCGAGCACCACCACCACGCGCCCCCGGTAAGGTTCGCCGCGCAGCGTGCCCTCGTCCAAAAACTCGAACATCACCGCGTTGCCGCTGCGGCCGACGTTCAAGACCTCGGTGACGTGCAGCCCCTCGGGGTAGGCCTTGCGGACAAAGGCGAAGAACTCGGCCGCTTTCTCTTTGCCTTCGTGCCGCCCGGCAAACTGTCCCTTGGGAAAGTGCAGGACGAAGTCGTCGGTGAGCAGGTCCAAGAAGCCCTGCCACTCGCCCGTGGCGAGGCCGTGCGTGAACTTGTCGAAGGCGTCACGGGCGACCGCTTCGGGGTTCGGGCCGTGGCGCGGTTGCAAGTAGGCGGTGTGATAGTTCGTCACGCTCTCTTTCAAGAGCGGGGCGACCGCTTGGTAGTCGGGGTCGTTCAAAAAGGCCTCGAGCCGCTCCCGACTCGGAAAACTCAGGACCGCATTGTTGCCGTAGTGGTTCGTGGCGTGAGGATGCCCGACGCCGGACCCCGAAAATACCGGCTTCCCGCCGTACTTCGCCATTACAGGCATCGTTTGTTGCAGGTAGCGCTTGTAGCTGTCCTCTTTGCCGGGGCGCACGTCGCTCTGGGTCAGGAGGTAAATTTCGGCTGGGTCGCTTGTAAGGGGGTCGCTCATCACTCGCTGACGGGGCTAGGCCGTCGCCTCCTTGTGCTTTTTGAAGTAGGTCCAGCTCGTTTCGTTCGGCGTGGTGAAGGTCTCGGGGGGCCGCCGGTATTCGGGATGGTGCGCCTCGACGTAAGCGCGGACCTGCTCGGAAAGTCCTTTGTAGCCGTCCGCCAGCTTAGCGCCGCGGCACTGGTAGAGGACGTGGCCGGGGCGCTCGCCCATGTCCATCCAGGGCAGCCAGGGGCCGAGCCGCGTCCAGGAAATCGCGCAGGAGACGTCGTCTAAATGGGTGTTCTCGAGGTCCTCGTTCTGCGCGAAAAACTGAAACAGTTCCGCGCCCTGGTAGAGGTCGCTTTGGGAATTCAGCGGGTAGTCGGCTTTTCGCAGCGGGGAGGGGTAAGCGAGCAGCGCGTCGAAGTACAAACAGGTCGTGCCGTTGCCCAGGTCCACGCTTGGCACGTCGAAAGGGCCGCGTGGGGACTGCGCCAGAAACTGCTGGTTGACGGGGTCGTTCCAGACGTGAACGACCGCCACGTCGCGGCCGTTCAGCGGGTTGTGCCAGCGCTCCAAAATCTCGCCCGTCGCGGGGTCTTTGTAGAACGCCGCCTCGCGGGTGAGCATGTGGTAGCCGCCCTCGACCGGGACGACGCGGGCGACGTTGAAGCCCTCGAAGGTGAACAGGTGTCGGCTTTTCTCGCCGGGGACATAACTGTAGAGGTTGCCGGTCCACCAGAACACACTGTCCCCGCCGCCCAAGTTCGCCCGCACTTTGACGAAGGTCTCGAGCTTGCGTTGCGCGTCGTTCACTTCACGGTTCCTTTCGAAAAGGTGACAGGCTGGGGCGAAATATTATAATGTTATACCAAACTTTAAGCTTCACGGGAGGTTTCACATGCGGCGAGCCGTACTCGGCCTAACTATTTCGGTTCTCTTCTTCGGTGCTTGGGGCGGCGCACAGGAAACGTTTCGGTTGGTGTTGGGGGTGAACTTCTCGACCTTGGAGCCGACCGGGAACACCGGGCTGGTTTACAACATGCTGGACTACGTCATAGAGCCCTTGGTCGGTCTGACTCAAGACGGCGAGGTCGAGCCGCGTTTGGCCGAGTCGTGGGAAACCGCCGCGGACGGGCGCTCGATGACTTTCACCCTGCGCGACGGCGTGACCTTTCACGACGGGACAAAGCTCGACGCCGAGACGGTCAAGTTCAGCCTCGAGCGCTGGAACGACCCCGAGGTGCGCCCGCCGTCGGCCTTCAACGACGCGTTTATCAGCGGGGTGGAGGTCTTGGGCGAGCGCACGGTGCGAATCTCGACCGAGTTCGGCGCGCCCCTGCTGCTCAACGGGCTGACCCAAACGGCCTACAGCGTCGTCTCGCCCGCTTCGGTCACCGAGTACGGCAACGCCAAGGGCGACGAGGGCGCGTACAACCACCCGGTCGGCACCGGGCCTTACGTCTTCAACCGCTGGGAGCGGGGCGAGAAAATCGTGCTGGACAAGTACGCCGACTACTGGGGCGAAGCGCCCTACTACGACACGGTCGAGTTCGTCTTCGTGCCCGAGGCGGCGACGCGCGAAAGTCTGCTGTTGGCGGGGCAGGCAGATTTGATTTTATCGCCGCCCGTGTCCGACATTCCGAGTCTCGAGGCCAACCCCGAGGTCGAGGTCGTCGTCGCGCCGAGCGAGCGGGTGACCTACATCGCCTTCACCGCGCCGCGCGTGAGCGACCCGCGCGTGCGCCAGGCGCTCAACTACGCGGTGGACACGCAAGCCATCGCCGACAGTTTGCTGGCGGGCATCGGCCAGCCCGTCACCTCGGTGACGGACAAAAACAACGTCGGCTACTGCGAGCAACCCGCTTATACTTACGACCCCGACCGGGCGCGGGCGCTGCTCGCCGAGGCGGGCGCGGAGGGTTTGCAGCTCAACTTCGCCGCCCCCACCGGGCGCTTCATCAACGACTTCGACGTGGCGCAGGCGGTCGGGCTTTACCTCCAACAGGTCGGCGTGACGGCCACCCCGACGACGAGCGATTACGGCACCTACATCGGCCAGTTGTTCGTGCCCGCCGAGGCGCAAACCCTCGACATGCACTTTCTGGGCTACGCGCCGCCCGTGCCCGACGCGAGCCTCGACCTCTACTTCCGCTTTCACGAGTCGCAAGCCGCGCCCGCCGGGCTCAACACGGGCTACTTCGTGGACGACGAGCTTTCCGCCATGCTCGACGCCGCCATGCGCGAAACCGACCCCGCGGCGCGCGAGACGCTGCTCTGCGACATCCAGACCCGCATCTGGGAGGCGGCCCCGGTCATCTTCTTGCACGAACTCGACTTCGTGATGGCGCACCGGGCGGGATTGGAGGGCATCGACTACTTGCCGGGCGAAAAGTTTTACACGGTGTACGCGAGGCCGGCGGAATAAAGTACCGAGTCCTGAGTACCGAGAAGAGGCATTGCGCACCGAACTCGGTACTAGGCACTCGGTACTGCCTCTATGAGCGACTACCTTTTGAAACGCATCGTCGGCGGGGTGTTCACCCTCGTCGGCGTGTCGCTGCTGGTGTTTTTGCTGGTGAGGCTGTTGCCCGGCGACCCGGCGCGGCTCGTCGCGGGGCTGACCGCCGCGCCGAGCGAGGTGGCGGCGGTGCGCACGCGGATGGGGCTCGACGAACCCCTATGGGTGCAGTACCGCGTCTTCGCCGCCGACCTGTTGCGCGGCGACCTGGGCCGCTCGATGGTCAGCCGCGAGCCGGTGCTTGACGAGATTCTGGCGCGCTTTCCGGCGACGGCGCAGCTCGCTTTTGTCACGATGGCGCTGACGGCCGTTTTGGGAGTGGCGCTGGGCATCGTCTCGGCCATCTACCAAAACCGCTTTGTGGACCGGCTCATCTCGTTTTTGACGTTGCTGGGCATTTCGCTGCCGTCTTACGCGCTGGGACTGTTTTTGATTTACGTGTTCGCGGTCAAGTTGCGCCTCCTGCCGGCGGCGGGGGCGGACAGTTGGCAGGCCATCATCCTGCCCGCCACGACGCTGACGCTCATCTTTATCGCGCTGCTCTCGAGGATGACCCGGGTCAGCCTGGTCGAGGTCTTTTCGCAAGACTATATCCGGGTGGCGCGGGCCAAGGGGGCCTCGGGGCGGCGCATCGTTTTTCGCCACGCGCTGAAAAACGCGCTCATCCCGGTATTGACCGTCATCGGCTTGCAGCTCGGCGCGCTGCTGAGCGGCGCGGCCATCCTGACCGAGACCGTGTTCGGCTGGCCCGGCATCGGCCTGTTGATGAGCGACGCGATCTTCGCGCGCGACTACCCGACGGTGCAGGCGCTCGTCTTGTTCAACGCTTTCTTGTTCGTGAGCCTGAACATCGTCGTGGACCTCGGTTACGCCGTGGTGGACCCTCGAGTGCGCTATGGCTGAGCGACATGGCTAGCCGGGTTTGGGGGCGGCTGCGGCGGCAACCGCTCACTTTTTTGGGCGTGCTGATGCTCGTGTCCTTCACCGCGGCGGCGGTGTTCGCGCCCTACTTGAGCAACTACGCGCCCAACGGCTTCGACCTCCGTCAGACGCTCGAGACGCCGAGCGCGGAACACCCGTTCGGGACCGACCATTTGGGGCGCGACGTGTTCTCGAGGCTCCTGTTCGGCGCGCGCTTGTCGCTGCTCGTCGCGCTGGCGGCCACGGGCGTCAGTATGCTCATCGGGGTGCCCTTAGGCCTGCTGTCGGGTTACTACAGCGGCGCGGTCGACCTGGTCGTGCAGCGCGTGGTGGACATCATGCTGGCGGTGCCGGGGATTTTGCTCGCCATCCTGCTCGCGGCCATTCTGGGTGTGGGTTTTCGCAACGTGGTGGTCGCCATCGGCGTGAGCACCGCGCCCGTTTTTATCCGACTCGTGCGCAGCGTGGTCCTGAGTTTGCGCGAACAGGCCTTCGTCGAGGCCTCGAGGGCGCTCGGGCCGGGCGACGTGCACATCATGGGTCGGCACGTGCTGCCCAACATCGTCGGGCCGATTGCCGTGCAAGGCACGCTGACCATCGCCGCGACGATTCCGGCGGCGGCGGGCTTGGGCTTTTTGGGTTTGGGCGTGCCTCCCTCGGTGCCCGAGTGGGGGGCGATGCTCTCGGAAGGACGACAGTACATCTTCAGCGCGCCGCACATCGCGCTGGCCCCCGCGGCGGCGATTTTTTTGACCACGCTGGCCTTCAACTTCATCGGCGACGGGGTGCGCGACGCGCTGGACCCGCTCAGCCGGAACTGATGCGAATGTCGATGCTGAGTCGATACTGAGGGGCGAGCCGCGTCCCACCCGGACGGCTCACTTGCAGCCCGGCTCCACCCGAGCATAAGCCGTCGCCACCGCCCGCGCCAGAACGTCCGCCGAGGGCGGTGAGGCCAGAAGTACGTCGAGTTGCTCGTCGCTCAAACCGGGAAGCGGTTGCGCCTGGGGCCGCTCTCTGGCAAAACGCATCGCGGCACCCTCGGCGCACCAGCGCGGCCAGTCGCCCGGTTGCGCGAGGTGGAAGAGTTCGTGCCGCAGCGTCGCCTCCAAACTCCGGCGCTCGAGCAGCACCCGCAGCCGCTGGGTGTGGAGGGTACCGGTCTTGCGGTCGGCGAGTGCGGCTACGTACCAGGGCGCACCGGTTTCGCCTTGAAAACTCCCCAGAGTCGGGTGGACGCGCACCGTGACCGCGCCGGGGAGAAGCAAACCGCAGGTTTTGAGGTCTATGGCGGCCTGCTCGAGCACGGTGAACACTTGCGCGAGCCTTTCAGCGTCTGCGGGAGAAGCGGTTTCAACTCGAAAAAAGCCGTCCGTGGCCTCCTGCCAATTCTGGGCGGACGTGAGTCCAAGCAGGCTCAGCAGGACCGTCACCCAGGCTTTTCGGCAAAAGACGTTCATAAGGTTTTTACCGACCCGCCCCACCGACCTGCAAGGTCGCGTCCGGCCCCGTACCCTTCACCTCGGGCTCGTACATCAGCCAGGCTTGGGTGGGCAGGGCCGCAAAGGTGCCGGGGGTTTCGGCGTGCAGGATGTAGGTAAAAGTTACCGGGTGGGTCAGGGCGGCGAAGTAGTAGTCGACGCGCTCGTCGTACACCTCACGCCCATCAAACCAGTAGTTCCAGCCGTAGTGGTCGTAGCCGTAGCGGGGTTCGACGCCCGCCACTCTGAACGCCCCGTCGTCTTCGATGACCCGGTACCCGGCGGGCAGGGGTTCGTTGACGAGGACGTAGCGGTAATCGTCTTTGGGCTGAACAGTCACGGTGACGAGCACGTAGTCGCCGACGGCGGCGGGACCGTCCAAAGTTTTCCGGTCGTAGGTGTAGCGCTGCTCCGTCTCGTCGTAAGTGGGCGTGAGGCGCTCGTAGCGACGGCGAATCGAGAAATCGTCCGTTTGCGGCGTGAAAGCCTTTTGCTCGCTGAAAAAGGAAACCGCGGCGCTCGAGTAAAGCGTGCCGTCACCTGAGACATTGACCTCGAGCACGTTCCGACCCGGCTCGAGCCCGTCCAGCGGCACTTCGGCGGTCGCGTCTTGACCCCCGAAACGCGTCCCGGCGAGTTCCCGACCGTTGAGGCTCGCGCTGACGCTCGTGTCGGCTTGAGAAATTTCGCCGGTTGTGTCCGCCAGGACGAGCGCGGCCCGCACCACGGCGGCGGTGTCTTTGGTCGAGACCCAGCGCGCACCGTTACGCTCGAGCAGCAACCAGTTCACCACTTTGGGCAGAACGGGCGCGTCCGGGCGCAACTCAGCTAGGGCCTCGAGCGCGTAGGCCGTCGCCTCCACCCGGTCGTCGTTCCAGTAGTAGCGCGGCGCGTTCGTTTCCCAGTAGGCGACACGGTCACGTTCGGTGACGCGCGAGAGAAGTTCGTCCAAGTAGAGGTTCGCTTCCACATTCCGCTGCACCGTGTGAAACGCCAGCACGCTGAGCGCGAGACCGTAGGGCGACATGTCGGCGCGGCCCACAACCGAGCCGAGGCCGTCGATAGACCGCCCTGCCCTTGCCAGCGCCAAATACGCGTAAGCTTTGGCGTCGGCGTCGACCAAGCGCCCGCCGTCCGTTGTCGTATTAAGAGAGGTTTCCACAACGCCTTCTAAATAGTCGAGAGCACTGTTAAGCACATCGTCTTTTACCCTGTAGCCCGCGTTTTGAGCGTCCAGCAAACCAGTGACGACGTAGGCGCTGATGAAGGGGCTCGAGCTGTCATACTGCCAGAAGCCCCAGCCGCCGTCGTCGTGCTGAAACTCGTAAAGGCGGTCCAAACCCTGGGCGACGATGTCGTCTAGGTTGGCGACGACGTCTTCGGGCAGTCGCGCCAAGGACCCCGCCCGCGCCGCCAGCACGCTCGGGTAAAAGCGGCTCATGGTCTGCTCGGTGCAGCCGTAGGGGTAACCCGCCAGGAATGAGAGCGCCGGGCTCACCGCCGCCGCCAGCGAGGGCGTGAGGTAAAGCGTGCCGGCCGCCGTGCCGAGGTCGGTGTTCGCGGGCAAGTCGAAGGTCCAGCGGCTGCCGCCTTCAGCCGCCCAGCCGAGTTCGTCGCGCAGGCCGTGCGGCAAGACCGGCAGGGGCATCTTCACGGCGTCGCTCGCCGCCGGGGTGAGGACGGTCGCGGTCACTTGGGCGGTGCCCGTCGCGTCGGCGCTGACGCGGAAGTCGGCGCTGACGCGGCCGCCCGCCTGGAGCGTTGCGGATTGAGGGTCTATGTCAAGCACGTTGAGACCGGCGGCGGCAAGCTCGAGCCGCCCGTCTTGGTTCGTTTCCAAGTTGTTCTGCCCGACGACGCGCAAGCTCGCCTCGTCGCCCTTGACAAAGAAGCGCGGCGCGGCCAGGCGGGCGATGACGGGCAGCGACGTTTTGACGCTGTAGGTGTTTTGCCCCACCTCGTCGCCTAAAGTAACCGCGCGGGCGGTGAGCCGCCACTCGGTGAGGTTGTCGGGGAAGGTGACGGTGGTGGTGGCGAGGCCGTCGGCGTCCGTTTGGAGCGTGGGCAGCCACAAAATCGTGTCGCGGAAGTCCTCGCGCAGGTCCGCCGTGGCAAAGTCGGCCTTGCTCTGCGCGAACGCGGCTTCGTCCAGCGCGGCCCTCGGCGCGAGTGCGTCTGCGGCGAGCGGTTGCGTGTTGCCGAAGTAGTACCAGTCGCTCATCTGCGTCCCCACCAGGTTGTCTTTAAGCGCGTAAAAGAAACCGCGGATGTCCGGCGTCTCGTCGGGCCGGACGAGGAAAACACCTTCGTCGACCAGCGCGAGCGCGACTTGCGCCCGTACCCCCCGACCGAACGCGTCCGAGACGCGCAAGCTAAAGCGACCCGTCTCGCCCGGTTTGTACGTGTCGGCGTCGGAGGTCATCTCAACATTTAAGAACTTGTCGTCCGGCGGCACCCGGAACCCGGCCGTGTCGGTGTAGGTGACGCCGTCGCCGACGATTGCCACGGATAAATAGCCGTTGGGCGTCATGTCGGCGGTGATGGGCAATTCATAGGTCAGCGCCGAACCGTCGAGTTTGACAAGCTCGTACGCGGCGAGGGTGTCGCCTTCCACACTCACTAGCGCGTAGCCGTCCGCCACGGGCGACTGCACGACGAAGCGTGCGGTGTCGCCAACCTCGTATTCTTCCTTGTCCGGCGTGATGGTGAGGCCCTCAAAAGCCCAGTACCAGCGGTCCCCGGAGACCCAGGCGTAGTCGTCGACCTCGGTCCGCCGCCCCGACGCGTCTTGCGCCGTGACGGTCAGGTTGTAAGAGCCTCCCTCGCTGAACTCGAGCGCAAGCGTTCCTACCCCGTCCGCGTCCGTTTGCCCTCGGTAAGTTTGCCCCTTGACGGTTCGGCTTTCGCCCTCTCCCCACAGGTAGCGCTCGGTCTCGAGGCTAAAGGGCACGCTCACCGGGTCGCCCTGCACGTCTTCGGCGCGCACCGTGACGAGCGCCGTCTCGCCGGTTTTGTAAGCGTAGCGGTCGGTTTGCACGTCCAGCACGATGCCGGCGCGGTACGCTACCAGGCTGCCGCTGCCGCTGATGTCGCGCCGCGCCTCGTCGGTCACGCCCGCCTGGACGGTGAGCTGATAATCCTCGGCGGTCGTGGCTAGAGCCACGGTGACGGTGAGGTTACCGTCCTCGTCCAACACGCCCTCGCCACGTTCAATCAGGTCGCCGCCGTAACCGCCGTAGCTGTACTCTTCGTAAAACCCGTAGGAGGAGGTGTAGTTCCAGCGGTAGTAAGGCTGCCTCAGCACGGCGTAGGCGACCCTGCCGCCCGCGACCGGGCCGCCGAACAGGTACGCGCCGCTTATCGTGAATGTCGCGCTGTCGCCCTGCACGGCCACCGCCGCGTCGGGCGTCACGGTCACGCGGTACTCGGGCTTTTGGAAGGCCTGCACCTCGAAACTGGTGTAGCTCGTTTCGCCGTCCAAGACGGTCTCTACGCTGTAGTAGCCCAGCGGCGCGGCGGCGCTCAGCACAAGCTCACCGTTGAAGCTGCCGTAAGCGTCAGTAGTAAAATTGGTGTTGAAAATCTCCTCACCGTCCGCGTCGTACGCACTCAGTTGCACGTCTTGACCCGCCAGGGGTGCCAAGCCCGGGGAGGCGCGCGCCGTGCCCTTGAAGAACACCGTGTGGCCGGGCCGGTAGACCGAGCGGTCGGTCTGCACGTAGACTTTGGCGTTTTCAAGCGCCCAACTGTTCCAGTACGCGTCGCTGAACGCCCAACTGTCGCCGAACTTGGCCGCCACGACGAGGTCGTCCGGACTGTCGGTATTTGAGCCGGTACTGAATTCGGTCAGTCCTTCGTCGTTCGCCAAGCCCTCGGCGTAGCGGGTCGGGCCGTTCAAAAGGTACACCTTGGCTCGGCGCGGCTCGCCCGACGCGCTTGCCGCCGTGTACGCCAAAATCGTGTCCGCGTCGGTTTTCACGACGAGGGAGAGGTCGCTGACCAGAATGAGCGTCGCACTCTTGCTCGAGCCGCTCACCAACTGAGCGAAGTAAAGTCCGGTCTGCAGGGTGCCGAGCGAGACGTCGCCGTAATAAGTGTCGGGCTCGAGCCTGACCGGGTAGGTTTGCAGGCGTTCCAGCTCGAGTTCCGGCGTGTCCTGAAAGTTTGCGGGTCCGCCCAGCTCGAGCACTTTTTCAGGGTTGCCGACAAGGTAGAGCGTCAGCGTGGCGTCTCGGTTGGGCGGGACGCTGTACTCGAGCCCCACTTCGTCGCCAGGGCCAAAGGTACCGCCGCCGTAGAGCCAGACTTGTTCGCTCTGCGACGAACCCAGCGTGAGCGTCACCAGGAGAAACAGGCTTGCAAGCTTGAGGATGTTGGTCATAACCCTTCCCCCATTCTGCCCGGCGGCACTTCACAAAGCCAACAAAAAGCGAGCTATCTCGTCAGTCGACGATTTTCCAGCGAAAGAAGCCCAAAAAGTTCGGGTTGCCCGGGTCCGGGTGCCAGCTGGGGTCCGGGTGCCTGCGGAGCGTGGCCAGGCTCAGCAAGCGCACCTCGCCGCCGTCCGCCGGGCGCAGCCCCGTGTGGTAGACAACCTTGCCGTCACCCAGATAAATCATGCTGTGGTAGCCCGAGCCCTCAGCCAAAGGATGCACGAAGAAGAGGAGGTCGCCGCGCTCGGCTACCCTTTCGCTCCGCCCGAGGGGCACGGCCGCGTAGCGCATCAGCTCGGCGGCGGTGGCGAGCCCGACCAGGCGACCGGCCTCGACGTCGTCGGCTTGAAAACGGCCGGGGGCGATGCGAAAGGCGCTGCGGCTCAAAACCGGCAGCGGGTAGCGCAGGGTTTTGACCGGCGGCACGTTCGGGGGAACCAGAAAAGGAAACTTTGCGAACCAGGCGGCGTTTTTGGGCTCGAGCGCCTCCACAAACGCGTAACGCAGCAGCCCCGAGCAGTCGCGCTCCGTCCAGTCGGGCGCGGGCGCGGTGTACTGCGCCTCGGCGACGGCGGCGAACCACGCCCGGAACGCCAAGCGCTCCGCCGCGCTCGTCAGCTCGACCACGTCGGGGTAGCCGTCGGCGTCGGTGTCGGCGTAGGTGTCGAGCGGCGCGGCGACGGCCGAGGGCAAGGCAAATAACCCGACCAGCAGCAAACGCCTCAGCATTCGACTCCTTTCCAAAACAAGTCTGTTCAAACTTACACATGACGAGTATGATACACATACCACTTAACAGTCAAGGGTGAAGCGTCGACCGTGAAGAAGCGGTGAAGCTATTTTTGCAGCTCGAGCCGAAGCGCTGGGGAGAATTGCCACAGTGGAGGATTGCCACAGTGGAGAATTGTCAGAACCGCAGCCCTCGGGACGAACCAACTCGCCTGCCAGGGGCGCGTATGATAAAGCTATGAACCCTAACCACTACGACGTCATCGTCGTCGGCGCGGGCGTGGCCGGGAGCGCGGCGGCGTACCGGCTCGCGGCCAGTCACCGGGTGCTCGTTTTGGAGCAGTACGCGTTTTTGCACAAACTCGGCTCCTCGCACGGGGGCTCGCGCATTTTTCGGCACGCTTACGCCGACGAGCGCTACGTCGCGCTCGCCGTCGCGGCGGACGAGCTGTGGCGCGGGCTCGAGCACGACACCGACGAAAAATTGCTCACGCGCACCGGTGGTTTGGACATCGCCCAAGCAGGTTACCCCGCGCTGACCGAGGTCGAGCGGGCGCTGCGCAACGCCGGGCGCTCCGTCGAGACTCTCTCCCCTGCGGAGGTTGCAAAACGCTTTCCGGCCTTTGAATTGCCCGCGGGCAGCGCCGCACTTTACCAAGCGGACGCAGGGATTTTAGCGGCGACCCGCTGCGTCAACGCGTTGTTGCGCACGGCGGCGGCCAGGGGCGCGACGTTACGCGACAACGAGCCCGTTCTCGAGTTCCAAGTCTGCCCCGACCATGTGGACGTCGTCACGGCTCAGGGTGCCTACAGCGCCGACAAGCTCGTCATCACCGCCGGGCCTTGGTTGAGTGAGAGGTTGAGTGAACTCGTGACCATGCTCGCCCCCGCCCTCCGCTCTCTCATTCGCATAGAGCAGCAGCAGGTCATCTACCTCAAAGTCTTGCAGGGTGAAGCGTTCGCGCCGAGCCGGATGCCCATTTTCATCAACCACGATTTGCAGGCCGAGGTCTACGGCTTTCCGCTGTTCGAGTTGCCGCACGCCGTCAAAGTCTCCGACCACGCGGGCGCGCCGACCATCACCCTTGACAGCAGACAAACCGGGCTGATGAAAGAGAGGGCGAGAGAGACCGTGCGCCGCGTGCAGAGTTTTTTACCCGGCGTGACGAGCGAAATCGTCCACCATGAGATGTGCCTCTACACCAAGACGCCCGACGAGCATTTTATCCTCGACGTTCACCCAGAGCATAACAACGTCGTTGTAGGCGGCGGCTTCTCGGGGCACGGCTTCAAGTTCGGGCCGGTGCTGGGGGAGATTCTGGCGGACTTGGCGCTGGAGGGGACTTCTAAACACGACCTGAGCTTGTTCGGGTTAGGACGCTTTGCAGCGCAGGCCGCGGGCTCGAGCTGAGCGCTTCGCTAAAATGAAGCTATGGAAACTACCGGCATGAGCGTTCCCGAAAAACTTCAGAAAATCGTCGACACCTTCAGCAAAGCGCCCAAACCCCTGCGCTTACAACTGCTCTTGGAGTATTCCAAAAAAGTCCCGCCGCTGCCCGACTACTTAAAGGAGAACCGGGACGGGCTCGAGCAAGTCCACGAGTGCCAAACCCCCTTTTTCGTCGCCACCGAGTACCCGGACGACGAGCACGTGCTGTTCCACTTCGACGCCCCACCCGAAGCGCCGACGACGAGGGGTTTCGCAGGCATCTTGTCGGCGGGTCTGAGCGGTGAATCGCCCGAGGCCGTTTTGGACACGCCGAACGACTTCTACACTGCGATGGGTTTGGGCGAGGTCATCTCGCCGCTGCGCTTGCGCGGCATGTCGGCGATTATCGGGCGCTTGAAGCGGCAGGTGGCAGAGCGTCGAGAATAAGGCTTCCCCATGATTCGCCTTTTGGAGTTGCTGCGCAAAGTCGTGTAGGGTTGCTGTGACTTATCTCATAAGCGAGCGAGTAGACTTTTAGAAATGTGGACGTTTTCAACCGTAAAATTTTCAACAGCCCAACTTCTCACGGCGCGACTTTTGCCGATTTGTTGCCTGGTCACGGTGCTGCTCGGCGCTTGCTCGGGCGACGAAACCCCTAATCAAGCGCCCAACGCCGCACTCAAAGCGACCCCGGCGGCAGGCCGGGCTCCCCTGGAGGTCGCGTTCGACGCTACCGGCTCTCTGGACCCCGACGGTACCCTGGCCTCGTTCGCCTGGGACTTCGGCGACGGGACCAGCGCCAGCGGCGCACAGGTCAAGCACGTCTACGGAGCGGGTACGTTTACCGCCACCGTGACGGTCACCGACGACCGAGGCGCTTCAGCCGCGGCCGAAACCGTCGTCACGGTGGCAGAGCCCGCCCCCGGCCCCAAAGCCGCCTTCAAGGCGAGCCCGGCGAGCGGGCCGGCTCCCCTGGAGGTAAGCTTCGACGCCTCGGGCTCTGCCGACCCGGGCGGCGCTATAAAGACGTTCGTGTGGGACTTTGGTGACGGAAGCAGCGCCAGCGGTGCTCAGGTCAAGCACGTTTACGCGGCGGGTACGTTTACCGCTACCGTCACCGTCACCAACGCCCAGGGCGTGACGGCGGCGGCTGAAACCGTTATCACCGTGGACAAAAAAGCACCGGCGGGCGGCGACCTCTCGGGCACCGTCACGCTGAGCAACACGCTGGGCGACGAGGAGGGCGTCCAGCGCGAGCCGGGGCTCGAGCCGCTCGCCCACACGACCCCTTCGGCACCTGCGCCGAGCGGGGATGAGTTCGTCCCCGGCGAAGTCATCGTCCAGTTTCGGCCCGGTCGCGGCGGCGCGTCTGCAGAGTTGGCCGCGGGGGGGCAGCGCTTGGTGCGCGTCCGCCCTTTGCCGGTCGCCGACACCTACCTCTACCGCTCGAGCGCCGCCGCGCAGACCTCCTCACAGACGACCGCCTCACCGACGTCTTCACAAACAGCCTCGTTAAAAGCGAAGACGCTCGAGGCCGTGGCGGAACTCGCCGCCCGCGCCGACGTCGAGACGGCCGTACCCAACCGCGTCTACCACATCCTCAAAACCCCCGACGACGAGTTTTACGACTTGCAGTGGCACTACCCCGCCGTCAACCTGCCGCAAGCCTGGGACCTTACCACGGGCTCGGCCGCGACGGTCGTGGCCGTGGTCGACACCGGCATCTTGGGAGACCCCAAAAACGCCAAGAAAACCCACCCGGACTTCAGGGGCCGTTTGCTGCCGGGTTACGACTTCGTCGCCGACCCCGACGCCGCGGGCGACGGCGACGGCTGGGACGCCGACCCCTACGACCTAGGCACCTTCCAGTCGAACGGGACCCACGGCAGCCACGTCGCGGGCGTCATCGCCGCCAACAGCGACGACGGCGTCGGGACGGCGGGGGTCGACTGGGCCGCCAAAATTGTGCCGGTCCGCGTGCTGGGCACCGAGGGCAAAGGCCCGTTCAGCGACGTTCTGGACGGGGTCGCCTGGGCGGCGGGGCTTAACGTCGCGGGCGCACCCGTCAACCCCAACCCGGCCGACGTCATCAACTTGAGCTTGGGCGGGAGCGGCCCCTGCGACACGGTGGAACGACAACTTTTCGACGCGGTCATAGAGCGCGGCACCCTGGTGGTGGTCGCCGCCGGCAACGACAACGAAAACGTGAGCGAGGCGTCGCCGGGCAACTGCGACGCGGTCATCACCGTCGGCGCGGCGGACTTCGGCGGGCAGCGCGCGCCCTACTCGAACTTCGGCCGCCAGCTCGACGTGATGGCCCCCGGCGGCGACGTCGGCGCGGACAGCAACGGCGACTACTACCCGGACGGCGTGCTGAGCGCGGTCTACAACGACAACAAGGGGGGCTTCTACTGGGGGTTTTTGCAGGGCACCTCGATGGCCGCGCCGCACGTGAGCGGGCTGGTGGCGCTCCTCAAAGCCGTCGACCCCACGCTCGACCAGGCCCAGGTCGCGTCCCTCCTCAAAACCACGGCCAGACCGCGCAGCGCCAAGACCTGCAACGGCCAAAACCGGACCGGTCTCAAGGCGGCCGACTGTGGCGCGGGCCTCGTCGACGCGCTCGCCGCCGTCCAGGCGGCGGCGGGGTCGCCGCCCCCACCGCCGCCGAGCCGCAGCGAACTCAGCTTCACCCCCGGTCGGCTGGACTTCGGCACCACCCAAACGAAGCTCAGTCTGCAACTCGGCAACCCGGGCAGCAGCGGTTTGAGCTGGCGCTTCAACACCCTGTTCCCGGACCCGAACAACCCCGGCAGCGTGGCCGACGGCACCCTCGAGCTGTCCGCCACCAAAGGAACCATCCCCGCAGGCGGCAGCAAAACCGTCACCGTGACCCTCGACCGCAGCAAAGCCGGTGCCAAAGGCAGCTACCTCTTGGACCTCGGCTTTGAAACCGAGGACGGCGCGCAATTGTTGCCCGTTTTTTTCAGCAAGGGCGACGCCGCCACGCCGCCCAGCGGCAACTTGTCGGGCACCCTGGTCATCGCCTGCTTCGTGGTCGGCGAGGGTTGCGGCGAGGCCGAGTCCCGGGTGGTGAACATCGCCGACAGGGCCGACAGCGCGCCTTACGCGTTCGCCGGTTTGGACCCGGGCCGTTACCGCCTGCTCGCCTGGAAAGACGTCGACGACAGCGACGAGGTCGACAGCGGCGACCTGTTCGGCTTTTACTCGCAGGACGGCCTCGGCGCGACCGAGGTCGAACCATCGGCCCAGGGCCTCGACTACTCGGTCACGGCCGTCTCGAGCGACGACACTGCGGGCGCGGTCCCCCCAGCCCTGGCCGACTTCTTGGCCGAGGCCAAGCGCAGGGCGGGTGCGCCCTGAACCCGGCGCGGTTTAGGGAAACTGAGGAAAACACCGACCGGCTCGGTTCTCTTGTGCGTTCTCAGCGTTCAGGTGATGACGCCGGCCCTAGCTCGGACCGACCCGCTCGAGCCGGTCGGCCAGGGCAGGCAGGACCTCACCCAGAAAGCCGCCCACCTTGAGCGCGGCGTCCTTGTCGCCGCGGGTTTCCCCGCGGTTGACGATGACGACGGGTTTGCCCGCTGTGGCCGCCGCCGCGACGAAGCGGTAGCCCGAAAAAACGGTGAGGGAGGACCCCGCAACGAGCAAGACTTCGGCCTCGTCCAACATGCGCCAGGCTCGCTCGACCCGTTCCCCGGGAACGTTCTCCCCGAAAAACACCACGTCGGGTTTCAAAACGCCGTTGCAGGCCAGACAAGCCGGCACCCGGAACGCTTCTACAAGCGTGTCGGGAACCTCGGCGTCGCCGTCGGGGGCGACGTCTAAGGCGTAGGCTTCGACATCCGGGTTGAGGTGAACGAGGCGGCGCTGCAAACGGGGCCGCGGCTCTTCGCGGCCACAGGCCAGACACCTCACCCGGGCCAGGCTGCCGTGCAGCTCGAGCACGTTCAAGCTGCCGGCCGCGCCGTGCAAGCCGTCCACGTTTTGGGTGATGACGCCCGTGACCACGCCCCCGGCCTCGAGCCGCGCCACGGCCGCGTGGCCCCGGTTGGGCCGCGCCCGCTCTACGTTCGCCCAACCCCGAAAACTCCGCGCCCAGTAGCGCTGCCGCGCCGCCGCGCTGCCGACGAATTGCTGGTAGCGCATGGGGTTGCGGGCTTGCAACCGCGTCATGGGGCCGCGGTAGTCGGGAATGCCCGACTCGGTCGACAGCCCGGCGCCGCTCAGCACCAGGACGCGGCGGCCGGCCAGCATCTCCACGAGACGCCGGAGGTCGGTGTCATGAAGGTCTGTTTGTAGGGTCGGCGCGGGCTCGAGCGTCACCCCGTCATGGTAGAGCGTGCCGGCGAACAGGGGCAAGACTTTGGAACACGTTTGCGCGTTTCGCCGGCACTGGCTTGACCTGATAGCAAACCCAAAGAGCCGGAGTTATAGAGCTGTAACGTCCACCGTCTCAGCCATCGTCTCGGCCACCGCCTCCTCGCTCTCGGGCGGGGCGGTGAGGACGGTGTTGGCGTAATACTTGCTCAGCAGTTCCAAACCCTCGGGCCAGGTGAAGTAGTCGAAGCTGCCCCGCTCGTAGGCGACGATTTCCACCGTCTTGACGCGCTTGTCCTGGTAGCACTGCTCGAGCATCACCGCGCTGCGCTTCAACTCCTCTTCCAAATCGAGCCCGCCCACCAGCCGGCTCGCGCAGAGGTTGCGAAAGCCGTCGAAGCTGAACCTCAGGATGAACATGTCGCGCGTTTGAAAATGATAAACGTTGAGGCCGGGCAGTTCTTTGAGCATAATTCGCACTATACCCCGCGGGGTTCCGGACGCCTAACCGGAGAAAAGGACGAGGCTGGAACCAGGGATGAAGTCGGTTGATAGGCTCGAGCCGCCTTCGTCGGCCCGACCCCGCGGCCTGTCTGCACGAGTACGGTGCAGGAGCCCTCTTCAACGTAAAATAAACTTATCATGAACAGGTTTTCGGTAGCTTTCGGGTTGGTCTTTTTGTCGGTGATAGGAACCGCGTGGGCGCACGACGAGCCCACCTTCGCCGACGGCGGCACGGCCGTCAGGGCGGAAGCGGCGCGCGTCGGCGCAGGAGAGGTCGACTTCGGCGTGGTGAGCGACGGTGCGGCCGACGGCGCGTCTTTGGGTCTGGTCGGGCGCGGCGAGCGGCGCTTGCCGGGCGGGACGACGGACGTGTGGGTGCAAGACGGTTACGCTTACCTCGGCACGTTTGCGAAGCCTTGCGGAAACGGCGAGGTGGGCGACGCGGGCGTTCACGTCTACGACGTGCGCGACCCCGCAAACATCACGGAGGTCGGTGCCCTGCCGAGCCAGGTCGGCAGCCGCGTCAACGACGTGAAGGTGGCGCGCCTCGCCGGCGGCACCCGGCTCGTCCATTCGAACGAAACCTGCGGCGCGGGTGGGCGCGGCGGTTTCGAGCTGTACGACGTCGCCGACCCGCTGCGCCCGGTTCACCTAGCGCACGTCCAGACCGACACGGTCAACGAACACCTGCGGCAGAACCCTCGCCACCGGAACTTAGGCGTCCACAACCTGTTTCTGTTTAGCAACGGCGGCCGCGACTACGCCGCCGCCCAGGTCTACACGACCGTCGGCACGTTTCAAATTTTCGACATCACCGACCCCGACAAGGTGACGCGGGTAAGCCATTTCGGTCCCGAAGCGGTGAAGTGGGCAGACGTGGACTGGGCGAAGACTACCGACGAGGATTTGTTGAGCGCCGCCGAAACCTACCTGCGCAGTGGCTACGGGGCGTCCACGAACCGTTTTCTACACGACATGTACGTGACGCCGGACGGGCGGACGGCTTACCTCGCCAACTGGGACGCGGGCCTGATTCGGCTGGACTTGACTAACGTCGCGCAGCCGAAGCTCGTGTCGGTGGCCTTAGACCCGACCAGTGAGGACGGCGAGGTCAACAGCCACTCGGTCTGGGCGAGCGAGGACGGCCGCACCGTGCTCGAGGGCGAGGAAGACTTCAACCCATACCGCAGCGAGTTTTTTATTACGAGCGGTGAGAAAGCTGGAAGTTACGCAAGCACCGAGGGCACCCTCACCAAGCCACTCGCCACGCTGCCTGGAAAAACGCTGTCCGGCTCGACGGTTTATGTGGGTGACGCCTGCGGCGACGTGCCTGCGCCCCGTGAGAGCGGGCAACTCGCGCTCGTGCAACGCGGCAACTGCACCTTCAACTTCAAGGCCGTGGCCGTGCGCCAGGCGGGCTACGCAGGTTTGGTCGTGTTCAACGACGCGCAAAGTGGCGACGAACTCGTCAGTATGGGCGGCGGCAAGGTAGCGATTCCGGGGCTGTTCGTCGGGCACGCCACCGGCCTGGCGCTGGCGGGGGTCGAGAGTGAAGCGGCCCTCGAGCCCGGCAAGGTCGGCGCAAGCGTGCGCGCCACCATCACGCCCGACGGCTGGAGCGGGTTGCGCGTCTGGGACTACAGCGACCCCGAAGCGCCGGTTCTGGCCGCGACCTTCAACACCCTCTGCAGCGCCCACCCCGACGATGAAAGCTGCGACCCGAACGGCATCTACTCTTCCCATAACCTCATCGTCGAGGACGGGAAAGCCTACGTCTCCTGGTACGCCGACGGCGTGCTCGTCCTCGACCTCAGCGACCCCTACCGGCCGGTCGAAGTCGCGCGCTATCACGAGGCGGGTGCCGACTTCGAAGCGCGCAACGGCGGCCCGCAAGACGTCTGGGGCATCTACAAAGTGCCGGGCGAGCCGCTGCTCTACGCTTCAGACCGCAACGGCGGCTTGTACGTTCTGGACACGCGGCTCGAGCCAGGAGAAGCCGACGATGGCCGCTGAAGCAACAAACCTGAACGTCGAGCACCGCCCCGAACGCAACCGCTTCGAGGCGAAGGTAGCGGGACAAACGGCCGTCCTGGAGTACATGAAGGTCGGCGACAGCCTCATCTTCACCCACACCGAAGTGCCCGAAAGCTTGGAGGGCCGGGGCGTCGGCGGGGCGCTCGCCAGGGCGGGGCTCGAATATGTGCGCGACCACAACATGACCGCCGCGCCGCTGTGCCCGTTCGTCAAGGCGTACATCAAACGGCATCCCGAATATCAACCCCTCGTCAGGATGGGCGGCTAGAGGTGTTTTTCAAACCAAGCGACGGTACGCACCTGGATTTCGGCCGCCTCCGCCGCACTCGGGTGGTGGCCCATGCCCGGATACTCGACAAACTCGAGCCGCTCGGGTTGCTCGGCGTAGTAGGGCTCGAGCGCTTCGTGAAACGCCCGCGCGCCCGCAGGTGGCACGACCTCGTCATGACTTCCCACCTGCGACAGCAGCGCGACCGGGTAAAACGCCGCTGGGTGCAGGTGCGGGCTGTCCGGCCAGGGCAACTGCCAGCGAGGTGAGGCCACAATCGTCACGGCGGCCTTGAAGCGTTTTTCCTCCAAAAGCGCCCGATAGGCGACGTAGCCGCCCATCGACCAGCCCGCAACGCCGAGGCGGTCTTCGTGGGCCAGACCCTTTTCCAACAGCGCGTCGACAACCCTGGGGGTCTCGAGGGCGGTTTCTTTGACGAGGTTCAAAAACTCCGTCCCGGCATTCGGGTTCGCGGGGTGAAAGCGCGCCGCGAAGTCACTCAGCCGCCGCGCGCCGTGGCCCGCGTTGTCGAGGGCGACGACCAAAAAACCGGCGTCGGCCAGCACCCGGTACTCGTTTAAGTTGCTCTCTTTTTGCGCGGTGAGGCCGTGGTAGAAGAGAATCGTGCCGCGCTCGGCGGCGTCTTCGGCGTCGCCCCGCGCGAGGAGCAGCGCGGGTGCAGCGGCTAGCGTGGCAGGCGTTTGAGTCATCGGTGTTTGAATCATGGCGGTAAGCTTAGCCAAAACCAGCCCACCCGACCATAGCCGGGACACCCGAAGCGCTTGCGAAGGCCCGTTCGTCACTCCAACTTACGGCTCATCCTGCGGCAGTGGAGTACAACGGACACCACGCTTCCCACCAGCGCCCCTATCGTCCTCGCCGTCGTCGCCGAGGACGCAGCCGACCTTCCGCAGGCGGACGGCGTGCTCTACCGAACGGCACCCGCCGCCAAGCTCGCGGCTGCGCTTGTAGCGCTGGCCCAGGGCTTGAGCGTTTTCGAACCCGCTCTATTCAAAATCCTCTACCTCGCCACTCAAAAAGCCTCACAGAAGTGGACCATGCTCATCAAAGACTGGAAAAAAGCCCTTAACTGGTTCGCTCAACTCTTCGGTGATAGACTGCTGGATAGGGTGCATACACAAAATTAAGTAAAACCCCCAGCATCTTAAGCGCTAGCACTTTCTCGTTTTGAGCAGCGTCTTCCCTAAAGCTCACCTTGCGCCACTGTTGTAGCCGCACGTCAAACAGCGCCGTCAGTTTCCCTCCCAACAAAGCGCAGTCTCGTTCATACTCGCGCAAGCTCGGTAAGTGACGCGCCACCTGGTCTAAGCTGCTTTCGTCTAAAGCAAACACGCCACTCGCAAAGCCGGCTAGCTCCTGGGCTTTGTCGCCCTTTGCTCGTAAGCAGCGCAGGCGTTCAGCCAGGGCCTCAGTCACCTGTTCGAACAGCGTTTCCAGGGGTGAGCCCTGCAACTGCGCCAGGCGTTTGTAGATGGCATCATCACTCAGTTCATAGCGCGGATAAAACCACAGCCCTGTCAGTGTCAACGCCCGCCACACCTCCAGCTGGGCTGTGAAGCCCTCCAGTACGCATACCAATACCCCGCTCCACAAAGCCAATGCCGGCAAGATTCAGGGTCTGCCCCTGCCTTGAGCCGTTTCCTCTTCCAAGCCCTGTACCGTTTCGCACAAAAACTGTTCGATGTTTCCTACCAGTGCTTTTGTCTCAGCCATGCCTTTAGGGTAGCGCCTACTCGCTCTTCTTGATTTAGTCGGATGACATGGTTTCAAACCCGCCCCTACCGCAAACGAACTTGTCCCGACAGAACCCCGCAGGGGCTGGCAAAGTGACATAATAAAGAAATTCGCGGTGTACCGAGACGGTGCGCCCAGGAGGCAACTATGTCGGAAACAGTGATAGGCAGCACCCGAATCAAAACCGGTTTCGCCGAAATGTTCAAGGGCGGCGTGATTATGGACGTGGTCACGCCCGACCAGGCCAGAATCGCCGAGGACGCGGGCGCGACCGCGGTGATGGCGTTGGAGCGCGTCCCGGCCGACATCCGCGTGCAGGGCGGCGTGGCCCGGATGAGCGACCCGGACATGATTGCCGGCATCATCGACGCGGTGTCGATTCCGGTGATGGCGAAAGCTCGAATCGGCCACTTCGTCGAGGCGCAGATTTTGGAGGCACTGGGCGTCGACTTTATCGACGAGTCCGAAGTGTTGACCCCGGCGGACGAGGCGTACCACATCGACAAACACGCCTTTACGGTGCCGTTCGTCTGCGGCTGCACCAACATCGGCGAGGCGCTGCGGCGCGTCGGCGAAGGCGCGGCGATGATTCGCACCAAGGGCGAAGCCGGCACCGGCAACGTGGTCGAGGCCGTGCGCCACGCGCGCAGCGTGATGGGCGCGATTCGCCGCCTGCAGACCCTGCCGCGCGAAGAACTGATGAGTTTCGCCAAGGACAACGGCGCGCCCTACGACCTGGTTGTGTACGTTCACGAGCACGGCAAGCTGCCGGTGGTGAACTTCGCGGCGGGCGGCGTGGCGACTCCGGCCGACGCCGCGCTGATGATGCAACTCGGCATGGACGGCGTGTTCGTGGGCTCGGGCATTTTCAAAGCGGCCCCCAACGCGACGACCGAGCAGGAGCGCAACGAGGCCTACGCGCGGCGCGCGCTGGCCATCGTCAAGGCGGTCACGCACTACAACAACCCCGACATTTTGGCCGAGGTCTCACGCAACTTAGGTGAGGCGATGGTGGGCATCAACATCAACACGCTGGCTGAGGACGAGTTGCTGGCGACGCGGGGCTGGTAGGACTCGAGTGGGGGAACGCGTTTACAAACCTCGGCTTTCGTCCTCGGGTGGAAACACATTTCTGAGATAGGCGGCGCTCTCCCCCACCCAGCGCGCCTCTTTGGCGACGGTCGCCTGAACCGTCGCCTCCGGCGCGGGCCACAGTTCCAGAATCGCGTTGAAGTCGCGGCCCAACTCTTTCAAACGCCCGACGAGCTTGGGCACGTCCAACCTGCCCTGCCCGGCGGGCGTCCCGAAAATCGTAAAGCCCATGTTGTGCTCGGCCCGGCGAACGGCAAAGTCTTTCACGTGCAGGTTGACTACAAAGGGTCCGAGGGTCTCGAGCACGGTTTCCGGCCCCTCGAGCGCCCCGAACGAGTTGACCGTGTCGAGGCAGATGCCGACCCGCGGGTCGTCCAAGTCGGCGACGATGTGCGCGAGGGTTGCAGCGCTGAAGCGGTCGTGGTTCTCAACGGCGAGGCTGACCTTTGCGCGCTCGAGCAGCGGCAGAACATCCCTCACCGTCTCGACCACCTCGTCCGGGCTCGGGTGCTGGCCGGGAGCGTCCACCACAACCCTCAGAAGGGGCGAGCCGAAAAACTGCGCGATGTCCAGGTAACGCTCCAAGTTACCGTCAGCGACGCCCCGCGTGCCGACTTCGACCTCGAGACCCAACGCTCGCGTCAGACGTTTGAGGCGCTCGAGGTCTTCGTCGGAAAGTTCGGCGAGCGGCAAGTTGTCCGCAATTTGCACCGCCCCGAAACCGTGCTGCGCCGCGACGCGGACGAACCCGAACACGTCCAGCGGCTTTTCAGGCGGATACCCCGGCACGCCGACGGCCCAGGCGAGGGCGTAAGAGCCCAAACCGAGCTTCATAAAGAGAACGAAGTGTGTCTGAGCTTCACAGCAAACCTCGGGCTAAAAAAGTCGTCAGGTAGACCATGACGAATCGTAGGTCGTGAGTGAGGCTAAAAGCAAGGGGCACCAGGGCATTGCCCCGAAGTCCTCTACCTTTTATTTTCTCTTCGCAGACGAGCGGCTCTGGTGCAGCATCCGCAACTTGGCTAGTCCTAATGCAAACGGCTGAGGCTTTCCGGAAAGCTGCACTAGCTTATCCGCACTCCAAACAACAAGGTTCCAAACAACAAGGTTGGGTTGTCGGCTCGGGGCAGATTGAGGGTTACAACAAGCGGGCTAGCCCAGAACGTATGAGAGCCTCGGGTAGCCACCGGTCTAAAGAGGGTCCGCAGGGCTTTACGTTCTGATTGCGCGCCTTTCAAGCCCCTCACCGACTTTTATCAAGCCAGCTCAGCAATTCCAAATTTAACAAACCCTCTCTCGAACAGCGTTGAGCAGGTTAAAGCTTATCAGCACAGCAGCTAATTCCCCTCTACTTTGCTCAGAAGAGGGCTAAATATCTGGCGGGACGCTTCTAAAAAGTTGCTAAGGGAGCTTAGTTCACCAGAAACTGAAGGGTTATTCTCCGAAACAGCCTCTGTAGCTGCTCGATTGCTCGTCGCCTATCTCTTGAGAGTACCGTTCAGCACGTCATTGAAATCGAATTTGGTTAAATTTGGAACTGCTGAAGCCAGCTCGGCAGCCTTTGCTTAACTGATACTTTTGGGATACGCCCGGAAACAGACATGAATTGACAAAACCCTTCTCAACCTCTAGCATACAGCCAGGATGACTCACCCACCCACCCACCTCCTACGACTACGCGGGCCGAGGCACGTTTCGACTTGAAGGTCGTCACCATTGCCCTGTGGCCCTAACCCGGAACGGTTAGGGTTTTTTTGTGCCTCGGCATTTTGAATTCGCGCGGTGACGTCCAAGCGACAAACGCTATACTGGAGGAACTATGGCCGACATACAAGACATGATTGTGACTCCTTACCAAACGGAGAAATACAACCCGCACGAACTGGAGCCCAAGTGGCAACGCGCCTGGGACGAGGCGGGGCTGTACGAAGTCGATTTGTTTGATAACAGCCAACCTAAATACTACTTTTTGACGATGTATCCTTACCCTTCGGGCGATTTGCATACCGGCCACTGGTACGCATTTGCGGCCCCCGACGCGTCCGCTCGTTACCAGCGGATGCGCGGTTACAACGTGTTCTTTCCGATGGGCTTCGACGCCTTCGGTTTGAACGCCGAGAACGCAGCGGTGCGGGCGGCGCGGCGCGGCGAGTCGGTCCACCCGGCCACGCTCACCTACCAGCAGATGGACCGGATGGTGGGGCAGTTCAAGCAGATAGGCGCGATGTTCGACTGGTCGAAGACCTTGGCAACCTGCGACCCAGAGTTTTATAAGTGGAACCAGTGGTTTTTCATCCAGATGTTTAGGCGTGGGCTGGCTTACCGCAAGGAATCGTTTGTAAACTGGGACCCGGTCGACAAGACGGTCTTGGCGAACGAGCAGGTGATTGACGGACGTGGTGAGCGTAGCGGTGCTCTGGTCGAACGGCACCTCATGACCCAGTGGCACTTCAAGATTACCGACTACGCCGACGAGCTTTTGGACTTTAGCAACCTCGACTGGCCTGAGCGCGTCAAGACTATGCAGACGAACTGGATAGGCCGCTCCGAAGGGGCCGAGGTTACCTTCAAGAGTGAAGTGGGCGACGACATCGTGGTTTTCACGACACGGCCCGACACCTTGTGGGGTGCGACCTTTATGGTCTTAGCACCCGAGCATCCGTTAGTGGAAAAGTTGACGACGGCGGACAAGGAAGAGGCAGTTGAGGCTTATAAACAGAAAGTCTCACACATGAGCGAAATCGACCGCCAAGCCGAAGGCAAGGAGAAAACGGGCGAGTTTATCGGCGCTTACGCCGTTAATCCAGTCAACGACGAGCGCATCCCTATCTGGATAGCCGACTACGTGATGATGGGCTACGGGACGGGCGCGATTATGGCGGTGCCTTATGGGGACGAGCGCGACTTTGACTTTGCGCGGAAGTTTGGGCTCGAGATCGTCCCCGTTATCCAACCCGAAGACGTAGAAGAAGAGGTCAACGCCGAGACCATGACCGAATCCTACGTCGGTCCCGGCACGGTCATCAACAGCGGTCCCATCGACGGGAAGGTTCATAACGGCGAAAAGGGGAGGAACAGCCCCGCCATTGCTGCGGCGATTGATTATTTGGAAGCAAAAGGCATCGGACAGGGCAAGGTGACCTACCGCCTGCGCGACTGGCTCATCTCGCGCCAGCGCTATTGGGGCACGCCCATCCCGATGGTTTACTGCGACACTTGCGGCATCGTACCGGAAAAAGAAGAAAATCTGCCCGTCGTACTTCCCACCGATGTCGAGTTTATGCCCACGGGTGTGTCGCCCCTGAAATTAGATGAGGCCTTCCAGGCTACCACCTGTCCCGAGTGCGGCGGTCCGGCGCGGCGCGAAACCGACACGATGGACACCTTCGTGGACTCGTCGTGGTACTGGTTCCGCTACTTGAGCCCGCACAAAGACGACGCGCCCATCGACAAAGAGTTGGTTGAAAAATGGTGTCCGGTGGACACCTACACGGGCGGCATCGAGCACGCCATTTTGCACCTCATGTACGCGCGGTTTTTCACCAAAGCCATGCGGGACTTAGGTCTGATCGACATGGACGAGCCGTTCGTCAAACTCCGCAACCAAGGCATCATCTTGGGCGAAGACAACGAGAAGATGAGCAAGTCGCGCGGCAACGTCGTCAACCCGGACGACCTCGTCGGGGAGTACGGGGCGGACACGGTGCGCGCTTACCTCATGTTCATCGGGCCGTGGGACCAGGGCGGGCCGTGGAACAGCCAGGGCATCGAAGGCGTGGTGCGCTTTTTGAACCGGGTTTGGACCTTGGTCACCGAACGGGCCAGCACGCCCGGAACTGCCGACGACGCCGCGCGCAAAGACTTGAAACGCGCCGTTCACACCGCCGTCAAAGAAGTGACCGAGGACTTCGAGAACTTCCAGTTCAACACCGCCATCGCCGAGCTGATGACGCTTGTCAACGCGATGAACAAGGTCAAGACCTCTGCTATGACCAAGACCGAGGAGTGGGTGGAGGGCGCGAAAGCCCTCCTCAAAATGCTCGCCCCCATCGCCCCGCACATCACCGAGGAACTGTGGCGACGCAGCGGCCACGACGGCTTCATCCACGAGCAAAGCTGGCCGACCTATGATGAAAGCGCCCTCGTCAAAGACAGCGTCGTCATAGCCGTACAGGTCAACGGCAAGCTGCGCGGACAGGTTGAGGTGGCGGCGGACGCGGACAAAGAAACGGTCATCGCCGCGGCGAAAGCCGAGTCGAACGTGGCGCGATATTTGGGGGGCGAAATCGTGCGCGAGATCGTGGTGCCGGGGAAGCTCGTCAACTTGGTGGTCAAGGGGTGAGTAAGGGGCGTGAACCTGTCCGCTTCACGCCCCGCAAAACTTTTCTCGCGCTCGACTAGGGCGCGTCAGAAACGACCCGCTCCGTCAGCCACTGGGCGATGAGACTCAGCACCTCGGGCGCGACGGTCGTTTCGATTTGGCTGTACTCTTCCAGCCCGCCCCGAATAGCCGGCTGCATGAGGTGGTTGAGGCCGTCGAACACTTCTATAGTCGCGTCGTCGTTGCCCGCGGCGCGCAGCGCAGAGCGAAGCGGCCCCACGCTCTGCACGGGCGGCACCTGCACGTCTAAATTGCCGTAAAAGGCCAGCACCGGCTTGTCAAGTTGCCGCAACGCGGGCTGCGGGTCGTACAGAAAAAAACTGCGGAAGTTGGGACTGACGATATTATCTTGTTGCGCGGCGACGATTTCCGCTTGGGTGGCCTCGTCGGGGCGCTCGTCTTCGGGCAGGCTCGCAAACTGCTCGGTCACGCGGGTCTCGACCAGGGTGGCCGCTTCGTCGTAGGCGGAGCGGGCAAGCACGTCTTTCAACGCGCGCAGAAAGCGAACCTGCGCCTCGACGTCCGCCTGGGTCGCGTCCGCGAGTTCGAAAATGAGGCGGTTTTGCAGCTCGAGCACCCGTTCCCCTTCCACACTCGGCCCGGCCATCATGATAACGAAGGCAATATCTGTCTGCGTGGCGGCGAGCGGCGCTAAGTAAGCGCCCTCGCTGTGGCCGAACAGCCCGACGCGGTTCGCGTCGACCTCAGGGCGCGCTTTCAGAAAGGCCACGCCCGCTTCGACGTCGCCTACCAAGTCGTCGTAGGTCGCCTGCGACAAGTCGCCGCTCGAGCCGCCCACGCCCCGGTCGTCCACGCGCAGCACCGCCACGCCCGCGCGGGTGACCGCGTCGGCGATGACCAGAAAAGGTCGGTGCCCGGCGAGTTCCTCGTCGCGGTTTTGCGCGCCGCTGCCGGTGATCATCAGCATGGCCGGAAACGGCTCGCCGCCCGCGGGGAGCGTCAGGGTGCCCGCGAGGGTAACGTCGCCGTTTGAATACGTCACCTCTTCCTCACGGTAAGGGAGTGGCGGCTGCGGGTCTTGCGGGCGGCTGCCGGACACGGACAACGGCGCGTCGCTGCGCGCCAGGGTGAACGGGAACGACGCGCCGCTTTGGGTGAACGTTCCCTGCAACTGGTCTTCGGCCAGCGTCGCCTCGAAGGTCGGGTTGCCGGGCACCCCCTCGATGACGAAGTTAATCGTTTGCTCGGTCGCCGCGCGCACGCTCAACAGCCCTTCGAAACTCTGTGCCGGGATGGTGATGCGCCCGGCGAAAGCACCGTCTACCTCTGCAAACGTCACGCCGACCGTCAGGTCTAGCGAGTCCGGGCCGATGACGCCCTGCCACGAGCCCAAGAACGCTTCGACCACAGGCGGGGCCTCCGGCACGTCCACGCGACGCTCGAGCCGAAACGGCAGGCTCTGCCCGCCTTGGGTAAACGTCCCCGTGATGAGGTCGTCGTCCGTCAACTCGCCCTCAAAGGTGGGGTCGCCCGGCACGCCCTCAATCACGAACGTCGCCGCGTCCGCGCTCGCCTGCACGTCCAAAACAAGGCCCCGCGACCCTTGCGTGGGAAGGTCGACGGTGCCCCTCAAGCCGTCCGGACCCGCCTCAAAGTGCACGATGACGCTCAAGTTCAAATCATCTGGCCCGATGACGCCTTCCCAGTCCCCGTTGAACGCGTCCTGCGCGAACGCCGCGCCGAGCGAAAGGGCCATCAACAGTACAAAGCGTGTAAACATGTCTCCTCCTCGAGCAAGTTTAGGCACCAGGGTAACCCGCGACTGTAGGGCGCGTCTTCCTACCTTTGGCCGGGATACGAAGCCGCGTTTGGCTGTAAGGACGGCTCGTCGTCGGGGAGCGGGTCGGGCTCGAGCCACAGCATCACGGCGGCGGGCAGCGTCAGGGCGAGGATTATGAACGGGAGCAGCGTCAGCAAGTGGTCGAAAACGAGGTAGCGGCTCAGCGCTTGCAGCCCCGGACCCGGCTCACCCCCGTAGCGGTTGACGAGCATCACGACCACGACCGTCGGGACGAGGATGCCGTAAGCGAGGCGGTGCGCCCGGTTGATGAGCGTAACTTCTCGCTCGTCGGGGTCGTCGTTGTAGTAGGCCCTCACCAGGCTGCTGAGCTTGAGGACGAGCGGCGAAACGACCAAGAAGAGAACGAAAGCTGTGAACCCGAGCACCGCGTCGAAGAAGGGGTAGAAAAGAAAGAGGGCGTAGTAGACGACGACCAACATCCGGCGTGATGAGCGGTTAGCAAGGGTCACCGCGCCCCTCCCCGCACGCGCCCAAGGGGTGTTTCGGTTTCGGGGATGGGGTCGGGCTCGAGCCAGGCGACAATGGCGGTCGGAAGGGTAAAGAACAGCACGAAAAAGACGAGGAACCCGTCTCTAATGAGTGAAGGGTGTAGGAACATCAGCCCGAATGGAACACTGGCGCGCAGCAGGGCAAACGCGAACATCATAAAGAGCATCAGCACCAGCACGATTTGATAGCTTCGCCGGAACGCTAAGTTGCGCAGCGCTTCCTGACGTTCGTCAAGCTGACGGTGAGACGTAGTAATGGCTCTGCCCGTGGCGCGCTCGAGCCGGACTAAAATCGGCAGGACGAGTAGGGTTGCCAGCAGGTGAGGCCACGCAATCGAGCCTGGAGGCAAAGGTCCCGTTACCAAGAGATAGTCCATGACGAGCACGGCGGCCAGCAGGCCGTAAGCGACCACGACCAAAGTTTGGCGCAAAGTGCGGTTTAGCGGACCTGAAAACAGCGCGTTCATACGGGTTCACCAACTTTCTCTTTTTCTCTAAGCTCCATAAGAGCTTCACTTAAGGGTTTGAGGGGCCGGGTCGAAAAGATGATCTCGATGGGTAGGTTGAAATAGTCGCTGAGCTTGAAGGCGAGTTCCAAACTCGGGTTGTAGTCGCCGCGCTCCAAGTAACCAATCGTCTGAAAGTTCACCCCCACCGCATCGGCTAAGTCTTTGCGGGACAAATCGCGCTCGGCGCGCAAAACGCTGATTCGGTTGTGGATGGTCAGTTTGTCGAGTGACACACATGCACCTCGGTTTCTGGTATATCTAAAATATATTGTTGTATATCTACAACGTTTTGTCAAGAGGGTGTACAGTTCTCTCAAGGTCACGTCCCTGCCGCTTACTCTCCTTGCAACCTTCTCGTCCTTGCGAGCGGCTTATATAGCGCCGCCGAAAACGCATCCAGTCAAGCCTTCACCGCAAATAAACGGAGCGACGCAATCTCTTTGCGGTGTGGGAGAGATTGCGTCGCTCGTGCTTTTCGATGCTCAGCATAGGCTGAACGGGTTACGTGGGGAAGTTTGCCTACCGCTCGCAATGACGGGTGAAGAGGGCGTTTGAAAGGAGTTAAAGGATGTCTTGGTAGAGGTCGCGCCAGTCGGGGTTGAAGCGGTTGACAAGCTCGAGCTTTTTGCGTCTCGAGCCTGCTTTAATCTGCTTTTCGCGTGCAATCGCGGTGCGAATGTCGGTAAAGCTCTCGTAGTAAACGAGTTTGCCGACGTTGTAGCGCTTCGTGAACCCCTCGTTCAGTTTCTCCCGGTGCTCGTAAACCCTGCGGACGAGGTCGTTGGTGACGCCTGTGTAGAGTACCCGGTTGCCCTTGTTGGTGAGGATATAAACATAGGCGGGGCGGAGCATGTAGAAAGTGTGGCACACTGATACTGTCAGAGCAATTGTAAAGTCAACTCAAAGCTGTAACATAGGAACGCCCGTCAGTGCGAGCGTTTCCTAAAGCGTCGTCACCCTGCACGATGAAAGCGCTGAGATGCAAATGAATCGAGCGACGCAATCTCTTGGCACGAGGAGATTGCGTCGCTTGTACAGTTCGAGGCTCAGCGTATACGGAGCGGGCATGTGCAGGGGCGCATAAGCCGCTCGCAATGACGGGGGAGGGCGGTTAGCCCTCGACCAGCGTCGGCACAATGAGAGGATTGCGCCCCGTCGCCTTGCGCAGGTAGCGCCGCACCGGGTAGAAAATATCGTCGCGGATGTCGTTGTGGCGGCGCTTTTCCTTGATGCCGCGCTTCAGGCCTTCCATCGCTATACTTTCGATTTCCTTGTGCAGGTCGTGGTCACGGCTCACCACGCCGCGGCTGATGACCTCGACGCTCGGCTGGCGACCCATCACGGCGACAATCATGACGATGCCTTCGCTCGACAAGGCTTGCCGGTCGCGGATGATGGGCTCGCTCGTCTCCTCGCCCTTGCGCCGCCCCACGCTGTCGATGTAAACGACGCCCGCGTCGATTTGCCCGACGACTTTCATGTCGTCACGAGTGAGTTCGATGATGTCGCCGTTCTCGACGATGAGGCTCTTTTTTGGGGGGGTCGCCATCGCGTTGGCAAGTTTCAAGTGATTGACCTGATGGCGCACCTCGCCGTGCCAGGGGATGAAAAAGGTCGGCCGGGTTAGGTCGAGGATGAGCTTGAGTTCTTCCTGCGAGGCGTGCCCCGAAGCGTGAACCTTGTAGGTCGGCGGGTAATACACGTTGACCTTGCGTTCGTACAGCGCGTTGATGACGCGCCCGACGGCTTCTTCGTTGCCCGGAATCGGGTTCGAGGACATGATGACGGTGTCGCCCGGCTTGAGCTGAATCTTCGCGTGGCTGCCCGAGGCTAATCGTGAGAGCGCCGCCATCGGCTGACCTTGCGAGCCGGTGCACAAAAACAGCACCTTGTCGTCTTGAAGTTCGGAAATCTCGTTGCTGCTCACAAGCGGGTGTTTGACTTCCAAATAGCCGAGTTCTTGCGCGATTGAAGTGTTTTTAATCATCGAGCGGCCTTCGATGATGACGCGGCGGTCGTGGCGCTCGGCCACGCGGATGAAGTTTTGCAAGCGGTGGACGTGCGAACTGAACGTCGTAACGATGACGCGGCCCTTCGTCTTGGCGACGATTTCCTCGACCGCCGCCATCACGTCGCGCTCACTCGGGGTGTAGCCGGGGCGCTCGGCGTTGGTCGAGTCGCTTATAAGGGCGAGCACGCCCTCCTCACCCGCTTGGGCGAGTTTGTGGAGGTGGCTCGTCTTGCCGTCAGCCGGGTGGTAGTCGAGCTTGAAGTCGCCTGAGTGGACAATTCGGCCGATGGGCGTGTGGATGATGAAGCCCGAGTTGTCGGGAATCGAGTGGGTCATGCGGAAGTAGTCGACCGTGAAGTACTTGCTGATCTTGATGCGGTCGTCGGTCGTGACCTCGCGCAGGTCGACGTCGTTTTCGGAGAGTTTGAACTCCTCGAACTTGCCGCGCAAGAAGCCGAGCGTGAGTTTCGCGCCGTACATCGGAATTTTGGGCAGCAGTTTGAGCATGTAGGGCAGCCCGCCGATGTGGTCTTCGTGGCCGTGGGTGAGGACCCAGCCCTTGATTTTGTGGGCGTTTTCGACCACCCAGTCGATTTTCGGGACGAGCAGGTCGACACCTAACATGTCGGCGTCGGGGAAGGCCAAACCGCCGTCGATGAGGAGAATCTCATCCTCGTATTCCATCGCAATCATGTTCTTGCCGATTTCGCCCATGCCGCCGATGGGGATGATGCGCAGTTTGCGTTCGCTGCCGGTGCTAACGTCGCTGTCTTTGTTGTCTTTGGCAGTGGTGTTTCTTCTGGCGTTGCCGTTGTTGGAGGCGTCGCCGTTGTCGTTTTTAGACTTGCCGTTTTTGGACTTTCCATTGTTGCGCTTGCCGTTGGTGTTGCCGTTTCGGTTGTTCATAAGCTCCTTTTGGTGCGGCCTGGCACAGGGTGTGAAACCCTGGCGCAGACAGCCTCTCGAAGTTGAAACCGCTCGAGAGGAAGCGGACTAAAGTCAACCCTAGCGGGTTTGGGGCGATTGAAGTGTAAAGAACGTCTCGCCGCCCCAACGTTTGCAGGGGTTGTTGAGAATTGTTATTAGGACACGAAAACGTTTTGCGTCCTGTAGTGATTAGCGTCTGCTGCCACGCCCGCGGTCGCCACCCCGGTCACGGCCGCCACCCCCGCCGCCTTCGCGTTTGGGCGCTCGAGGCGCGACTTTGCCCTCCAACTCGGGCCGGACGAGGTCGATTTTGCCGCGGCTGTCGATGCTGTTCACCTTGACCCGGAGGGTGTCGCCCTCTTTGAGGTAGTCGCCGACGTTTTCAACCCGCCCCTCGGCGATTTGCGAGATGTGCAGCAGCCCGTCGGTGCCGGGAATGAGGTTGACGAACGCGCCGAAGTCGAGCGTTTTGGCGACCTTGCCCTCGTACACCTTGCCGACCTCGACGGTTTCGGTGAGGCCTTCGATAAAGGTCTGCACTTTTTTGGCGGCCTCGGAGTCCTCGCTGTAGATGCGAACCGTACCGTCTTCTTCGATGTCGATTTTGGCGCCGTAAGCTTCCAACTCGCGAATCTGCTTGCCACCCGGCCCGATGACCGCGCCGATTTTGTCGGTGGGGATGTTGATTTGCAACACGCGGGGAGCGCGCTCGGATACCTCGCGGCGGGGGGCTGGCAAAACCTCGGCCATTTTCTCGAGGATGTGAACGCGACCTTCACGCGCTTGCTGGAGCGCCTTGCGCATAATCTCGGCGGTGATGCCCTTGATTTTGATGTCCATCTGCAGCGCGGTCACGCCGTCGCGGGTGCCGGTGACTTTGAAGTCCATGTCGCCGAGGGCGTCTTCCGAGCCAAGGATGTCCGAGAGAATCTTGTAGTCGTCGCCCTCTTTGACCAGTCCCATCGCGATGCCCGCGACCGGTTTTTTGAGCGGCACGCCCGCGTCCATCAGGCTTAAAGTCCCGGCGCACACCGTCGCCATCGACGAGGAACCGTTCGACTCTAAGGTTTCCCCGACCACACGGATGACGTAGGGGAAGGTCTCTTGCGAGGGAACCATGCGCTCCAAGGCACGCCGCGCCAAGTTGCCGTGGCCGAGTTCGCGCCTAGACACGCCCCGCAACCGCTTCGCCTCGCCGGTCGAGAAGGGCGGAAAGTTGTAGTGCAGCATGAACTCTTCCGAGTCTTCCAGACCGAGGTCGTCCACGAGCCGGTTGTCCTTGCCGGTGCCAAGCGTGGTCACGCCCAAGACCTGCGTTTCGCCGCGGGTGAACACCGCCGAGCCGTGCGCCATCGGCACCACGCCGGTTTCGATCCAAATCGAGCGAATTTCGTCCGGGCGACGGCCGTCGCTGCGGAGGTTTTCTTCCAAGACCATGCGGCGCAGTTCTTTTTGCTGCGCCTTGCCGAACGCGCCTTTGAGTTCGGCGGTGCGCTCTCGAGCGCCCTCAGCGTCCGGGTCGGGCACCATTCGGGCCAGAATCCCGTCGCGGAGCGCCTTGGTCGCTACCGAGCGGTCGTGCTTGCCCCTGGTGAGGAGCACGTCGCGCAAACCCGCGGCGGCGGTTTCGCGCACCATTCTTTCGATGTCCTCCTGGTTGAGTTCGGTCGAGGTAGCGTAGTCTTCGACCTTTTGTTCACCAATTTCACTTTTCATCTGTTCGATGAGGTCGACGACGGGTTTCAACTCGCTCTGCGCGAACTCAATCGCGCCGACCATCACGTCTTCGTTCAGTTCGTCGGCGCTCGCCTCGACCATGAGGACGGCGTCCTTGGTGATGGCGACGGTCAGCTCGAGCTGCGATTCGCCTTCCAACTGCTCCAAACTCGGATTGAGGACGTAGGAGTCGTCGATATAGCCGACGCTGGCGCAGGCCGTGGGGCCGTCCCAGGGGATGTTGCTCAGCGAGAGCGCCGCCGACGCGCCGATGGCCGCGAGCGGGCCGGGCTCGGTCACCTGGTCGGCGCTCAGCACGGTGACGATGACCTGCACCTCGTTGCGCAATGTTTTGGGGAACAGCGGGCGGATTTGCCGGTCGATGACGCGGGCATTTAAAGTCGCTTGCGTACCGGGCCGACCCTCGCGCCGCAGAAACGAGCCCGGAATCTTGCCGATGGCGTAGTGGCGCTCCTCGTACTCGACCGTCAGCGGCAAAAAGTCCATCGGCGAGGCCGAGTCGGACATTTGCGCGGTGACGAGGAGCATCGTGTCGCCGTAGCGAACCGTGACGCTGCCCGAGACCAGTTTGGCGTATTTGCCCGTCTCGAGCACCAGCTCACGGCCGCCCAACACTGTGCTGTAGCGTTTACCTGCGGGTTTATCCATACCTGTTTGACTCCTTTGTTTTTTTCATAAAATAAATCCTGCTCTCAAAATACCGTTGCAAAAAATAAAGAGCGAAGCCGTTGCTGCCTCGCTCCAAAACTTACCCCTCGTTGTGCCGGGTCGAGAACTGTTTTGCAAAGTCGATGGACGGCACGTTCCTAACGGCGCAGGCCCAGGTTTTGAATCAAACTTTTGTAGCCTTCGTAGTCCGTTTTTTCCAAGTAGCTCAACAGGCGCTTACGCTTGCCAACCATCATCAGCAGACCGCGGCGACCGTGGTGGTCTTTTTTGTGCGCCTGCAGGTGCTCGCTCAAACTTTGAATCTGCGCGGTGAGCATGGCGATTTGAACTTCGGTCGAGCCGGTGTCGGTGCTGGACTCGCCGTACTGCGTGACAATCTCTTGCTTGCGTTCTTTGGTCAGTGACATAACAACTCCTCGTAAAAGCTCTACCCGAACGAAATCTGAATAAAAGAGATGTTCGTCAAGGTGTTTAACGGGCTAGTGTAGCACATGGGGTTTTAGGGATGATGACGGTGACCGACATTTTGAAAATTGGGGAGTAAGGGAGGGAGTGGGGGAGAAAACCGGGTCGCTCAACTGTTGAACTTGCTAAGCTTTATCGTATGTGGCAGCAACACGAAATCTTACTGACAGCGAGACCTCGAGGTTTTTACCTCGTCACGGACGAGGTGCTGACGGGGCTCGAGCTTGCAAACCTCAAAGTCGGCATGTTGCACCTGTTCATCCAACATACCTCGGCCAGTCTCGCCCTTAACGAAAACGCTTCGGCGGAAGTCTTGGCGGACTTCGAGCGCTACTTTCGCCGCGCGGTGCCGGACGGGGCGGCCTATTTTCGGCACACCCTGGAAGGGCCGGACGACATGCCCGCCCACATCAAGGCGGCGCTGCTCGGCAGTTCGCTTACCCTTCCTGTTCGTGACGGTGCGCTGGCGCTGGGCACCTGGCAGGGGATTTACCTGTGTGAACACCGCGAGCGTGGCGGGCGGCGGCGCCTGGTGGCGACCGTTTTCGGCGATATGTTTTAAGTTTTCAGCCCAGAATACCGAAAGACGGCGCGGTTTTGATGTAAAGTTTGTCGTCTTCTTCGACGACGTAGCCGGCGTCGACAAGTTCTCGGGCCGCCGCCCTGACCGCCTCTTCGCTTTCTGAAGCGTGGCGGGCCAAACCCTCGAAGGTGCAACCGTTGCCGAGAAACCCTATCGTGACGAAAACCCCTTTGGCCGACATTGACAAGTTTGCGTCGTCGAGCACGATGTCGCTAAAGCGTGTGTTTGCCATTATCTGTGCCATCCTCACCCACCTCTGACTATGCCAAGGTTACCCCGTAAGAGGGTTTACAAAAGTAACAATTCGTAAATTCTGGGGTTCCGCGTTGTGGCGTCAGCTTCGCGGGGTCAGCACGAAGGCGGCGACGAGCATCGAAACGATGCCGACGAGGGTGACCAAAAATCCGTTCAGGAACAGCTTCGGCGCGCGGTCTCGGACTGCCGGAAACGACCCGACGACCATGAGGACGATACCGACCAAAAAAAGGAGCGCGTTTAAAAAGGTCAGGGTTCCTGCCATAGCGAATCCAAAGATACCACCAGAAACTTGCAGACACGTGGCAGTGCTTTCGGCGTCGCAGACTTGGGGCGCGTGACCGGGCTCGAGCCCGCCGGGTCAGGTCGCAGGCGTGTCGTCGGCTCGAGCCGCAGTGAAGCGGACAGCGAGTAAAACATCGCATAGTGTCCCTTTTTTAACCCTGTTAGGCTTTGAGAACTAGAGGTGAGGTCTTTGTCGAACCTAAACCTGGGCAGTGGCGAGTGGGGTCGCAGCGAGTGGGGCAGGGGTGAGGACGGCGTGACCCTCGGCGGCCGCAACGACCCTCGGGAGTGCGGTAGGTGAGACTTCACCTTGTACGTCATGGTGAAACCGACTGGCAGCTCGTCTCGAAGCGCGGGGTGACGGGCCTGGCCGCGTCTTTAGCGCCCCTGACGCCTACAGGCCGTTTGCAAATAGACGCGATTGCCGCCGACTACCGGCTGCAAGAGGCCGACGCGATTTTGTGCAGCAGTTACTCACGAGCTTTGGAGTCGGCCGCTTTGCTGAGCCGCAAACTCAACTTGTCCTTATACGTCGAGTACGACCTGCACGAATGGTTGCCGCAGCGCGACCCGCACGCCGAATTCAGCGAGGAACTCATGCTGCGCGCGAGCGAGAGCCTTGAAAAAGAGCTGCTCGAGCCCAGCGACGAGCCGACCTCGTGGGAGAGTCTCACCGAGGTGCGCACGCGCGTGTTGAACGTGTTGGACCGCTACCGCCAATTCGGAACCCTGGTCGTGGTGACCCACGCCGTGGTCATCAGCAGTCTGGTCGGCACGAAACGCTCGGTCGACCACGCCGAAATCGTCACGCTCGAGCTTGACTTAGACGCGCCCGCGGCCGGCGCGTCGCAAAGCTTAAGCGAAGCTTGAGGGCCGCCAGCGGGTCGTAGCAAGGACGAGCCCCTTGCTTAAGAGAACGCTTATCGTTTAGGTTGAGCTATGGACACCAAACGCACCGATCCTTTCGCCAAACCCGTCGACATCGACGCCAACCCCGACGCCCCTTACCGGCCGAGCAGCACGAACCTCATCTACGCCAACCCTGAAAAGTGGCAGGTCGCGGCGGACATCTTGGAGCGCTACACCGGCACTGCGCCGGAAGCGTTCCAAAAGCAAATCATTTTAACAAACTTCGCTTACTACACCGAACGCTTCGGGGCGCTCTGCGACGACACCGAGACGACGCACGGCTCGGCCATGACCGCCTCGCACAGCAAAAAGATGGGCGTGTCGATCATCGACTTTTCCATCGGCTCGCCGGTCGCCGCCCTCATCATCGAAATTTTGGCGACGGCGGACCCCAAAGCCGTCCTGTTTTTGGGCATCTGCGGCGGGCTGCACCGTTCGCTCAAGATAGGCGACTTCATCATCCCCAGCGCGGCGATTCGCGACGAAGGTGCTTCGCGCCACTTCATGCCGCCGCAGGTGCCGGCGCTGCCGACCTTTAAGATTCAAAAGTTCGTCTCGCAGGTTATCGTTGAAGAGGGCCACGACTACCGCACGGGCGTCGTCCACACCACCGACTACCGCTTTTGGGAGTTCGACGAGACCTTCAAACAGCAACTCTACGAGGAGCGCGCGCTCGCCATCGAGATGGAGACGGCGACCCTCTTTTCGGTCGGTTTCGCCAGCAAGGTGCCTATCGGGGCGATGCTGCTGGTCTCGGACTTGCCCTTGAAGAAGGGCGGCATCAAAACCAAAGAGTCCGCGCGCGGCGTGTTCCGCGAGTTTACCGACCGGCACATCGCCATCGGCATCAAGGCGATGAGCGAAATCGCCCTGCGCGGTGAGCACATTCGGCACTACCGCTGGTAGCGCTCCAGTCGCCGAGATAAGGTGTTCTCGAGTTCTCCACCGGTTCGTCAGTCCGTTTGTGGGGGCGGGTTTAAAACTCGCCCCCACGACGTGCTGAGAGAATAGCAGGACGATGTCGTGCCTGATTTGGCAGAGGCGACGGTTTGGGGAGGCGTCAGAAGCTGTTCCGGCTGTCCTGAGGATTTTATTTTTTGCGTTGGCGCTCGAGGGCGTCCCACTGCTCACTCGTCACCTCGTCCAGGATGTTGAACTCGCCGCCGTTCCAGGCGGTCTCGCCGCCGTCGATGGTGACGACGTCGCCGCTGATGAAAGCGGCCCCGTCCGAGAGCAAATAGCTCGCCAAGTTGGCAAGTTCTAAGTGGTCGCCGACGCGGCCCAGGGGGACGCGCTTCTCGAACAGTTCTTGAATTTCCGGTGTGGGCATCAGTCGGCTCCACGCGCCCTCGGTCGGGAAAGGGCCGGGGGCAATGGCGTTCAGCCGGATGCCGTACTTGCCCCACTCGGCGGCGAGCGACTTCGTGAGCGCGACCACGCCCGCCTTGGCGACCGCCGAGGGCACCACGTAACCCGAGCCTGAGAGAGCGTAGGTGGTGGCGATGTTGAGGACGGCTCCCTTCCGACCCTTCGCAATCCAGCGCTTGCCGAGTTCTAGGGTGCAGTAAAAGGTGCCGTGCAAGACGATGCCCAAAACGCTGTCGACCGCGCGGTGCGACAGGCGCTCGGTCGGCGAGATGAAGTTGCCCGCGGCGTTGTTGACCAGCAGGTCGATACGCCCGAAGTGCGCCTCGACCGCGTCCAGCATCGCCGTCACCCGCTCGGGGTCGCGCACGTCGACGGCGGTGGCGAAGACCTCGCCGCCCGTTTCCGCGGCGAGTTTGTCCGCTTCCTCGCGCAGCATCTCAAGCCGGCGGCTGGTGATGGCGGCCTTGGCCCCCAACTCCAAAAAGCGCTTCGTCATCGAACGGCCCAAACCCGAGCCGCCGCCGGTGACGAGCACGACTTTGTCTTGCAACAGGTCGTTTTGAAACATGTATGGCCTCCGCTCTCAATCGTACCGTGCTCGGCCGCGGGCAGGCCTGCGTGTAGAAATTCACGTGTAGAAAATCGCTTGGCAAGCGCCGTCGCCGCCTGCCATAATGCCTCGTGCGGTTGCTCGTTTTTGTGACGATCCTGCTGATGAGCCTCGCTTACGGCGCGGACGCCCCGCCCATCCGCGTGTTGTTGGACGAGGTCGCCGGCCCGGTCACGGTGCAGATGACCGGGTCCCACCGCGGGTACGTCGACGACGGACTCGCTTTTTCGACACCCACGGCCCTCGCCTGGCCCTTGAGCGCCGCCGCGGGCGAGGTGGTCATAGAGGGTAAAGCCGTCGGCCACAGTTTTACCGTAGAGCCGACCGACGGTACCTTTGTGAATTGGCAGGGCCGACCGTACCGCGGCGCGCTCCGCTTTGTGGCCGTCGGGACAGGGTTCGAGGTCGTCAACGTTGTAGACCTAGAGTCCTACCTGCGCGGCGTGGTCCCCGCCGAAATCCCGGCGAGTTGGCCGGTAGAGGCCTTGAAAGCCCAAGCCGTGGCCGCGCGCACCTACACGCTGGCCTCTTTGGAAACCGGCGAAAATTACGATATTTGTGCCACGACCGAGTGTCAAAAATACGGCGGCGTCGCGGCGGAACACCCGCGCACCGACGCCGCCGTAACGGCGACGGTGGGCATCGTCCTGACCTACCACGGGACTTTCGCCAAAACGTACTACCACTCGGACTCGGGCGGGGTGTTGGCCTCGAGCGCCGAAGTGTGGGGCGACGTGCGGCCCTACCTCGTCGCGCGTCAAGACGTGCCGAGCGCGACGCCCCACCGCCGTTGGGAAAAACAGCTCGAGGCCAACCTTATCGCCGCTTCTTTACAAGAGGCCGGCAGCGACATAGGACCGGTGCGAGCACTCAACGTTCTGGCCTACAGCGAGTCCGGGCGGGTGAGCAGCGTCGAGCTTGTCGGCGCGTGGGGCAGCGCGACGCTCTCCGGCCCCGGGCTCACGAAGCTGCTGCGCACCTGGGGCCTCAAGTCGACCCGCTTCAGCATGACCGGCCCGCTGAGCGCGCGGGGCGACGGCTGGGGCCACGGCGTCGGCATGAGCCAGTACGGGGCCAACGCCCTCGCCAGCGCCGCCTACGACTACTCGCAGATTTTGGCCTTTTACTACCCGGCGACGGACTTGCAGACGCTGACCTACGCTGCGGGAACGCCGTAAAGGTAGACCCCTTCCGCCCTGCGGGCATTTCCCTAAAAGGGGAGAACGAATTAAAGTCCGTTTGTCTCAATGCTACGCGGAAAAGCTGTAAAAGCCTCCCCTACTCGCCTGCCGCTTCGAGCACCTCAGCAAAGCGCCGCACCACCTCGTCCACCTCTTCTTTACTGATGATAAGGGGTGGCACGAAGCGGACCACCGTCGTCCCGGCGTTGATGGTGAGGACGCCCCTGTCCCGCAACGCGGCGATGTAGGGCGCGACTTTTTCTTTCATCTCCACGCCTATCATCAGGCCGAGGCCGCGCACGGTGCGAATTTTGTCAGAGTTCAACGCGCGTAAAGCCTCTTGAAAGTAAGTGCCGACTTCTGCGGCGTGCTCGAGCAGCCCACGCTCCTTGATTTCGTCCAGCACGGCGACCGCCGCCGCCGAGGCGAGCGCGTTGCCGCCGAAGGTGGTGCCGTGGCCACCCTTGGGCATTTTCAGCGCCACCTCGTCGCTCATGAGCAGTGCGCCGATAGGCACGCCGCCGCCCAAACCCTTGGCGAGCGTGACCATGTCGGGCCGGACGCCGTAGTGCTCGGTCGCCAAAAACTTGCCGGTGCGCCCGACGCCCGACTGCACCTCGTCCATGATGAGGAGTGCGCCGCGCTCGGTCGTGATGTCTCGAGCGGCCTCTAAAAACGCCTTGTCCGCCGGGTACATGCCGCCCTCGCCCTGGACGGGTTCCAGGAAAACCGCCGCCGTTTCCTCGGTGACGAACGCGTCCAACTCTTCTATTTTGTTGTAAGCGACAAAGTCGTTGTCGTACTTCAGGGGCTCGAAGGGTTCGCGGTATTTTTTCTCCCAGGTCAGCGCGAGCACACCCAACGTCCGGCCTGAAAAGCCACGCTTGGCACTCACAAAGCGCGGGCGACCCGTGGCGGCTCGAGCCCACTTCAGCGCCGCCTCGTTGATTTCCGAGCCCGAGTTCGCCATGAACACGCGCTGCAAACCCAGCCAGTCGGGCACAAAGGCGAACAGCTTGGCGTAAAACTCGGCGCGCACGTCGTTGCCGTGGGCTTGCGTACAGATGATCAGTCGGCTCGCTTGCTCAGCAATGGCTTTGGTAAGCCGCGCGTTGTTGTGCCCGACCGAAGCCACCGCGATGCCCGCCAAACAGTCGATGTAAGCGTTACCGTCCGCGTCGTAGATGGTGACGCCGTCGCCGTGGGTAAAAACGATATCCGGGCTCCACAAGCCGGAGTTGTGGGCAGCGTCTTGCTCGAGAAGCTCTTGGGTTTTGCCGGCAACCTGGGTCATGCCCGAGTTTACTCTGCCAGGGCCTGCTTCGTCACGGTGAAGGTTCCCAGACCGAAGGCGGCAGCCGTGCAGCCTTCCGGCTGAAAGCTCGCCGCTCGGTAGGTTCCCGCCACGGTATCCTCGTCTCTGGCTCCCCTAATCTCGAGCGCACAGTTCGGAAACTCGGCCAGGTACAGCAAAGCCGAAACGCTGTTACCGTAATCTGCCTGGCCTTCGAACACGCCCTGCGTATCGCTGGTCCCAAAGTCGGCTTGCCAGCTACCGCCGTAAGCATAAGTCGAGGTGTTTTGATAGGTGAAAACAAGGGTCAACGCACCTTCGCCACCCTGACTGTCGTTCAAAGTACCCAACCATGTTCCTTTGAAATCATAGTTTAGGGGCGGCGGTGGATAATAGGGGTCGGGATAGATGGGGCAAGCTGTAAGCAAAGGAACGCTCAGAAAAAGCGTGAAACCGAACAACGCGAAACGCCGCCGCAGAGTGTTCATAGTGGCGCAACTATAATACGGTCGCGCCGCGTCCGGCAAGCGCTTATCGGACCGGGGGCTGAATTCGAGCGTCCCCGAACACAACCTTCCCGACGCCGCCCGCCACCACCTCAGTTGCGCCCAAAACTTTTATCACAACGGCGCGCTCATGGCAGCAGCTCCAGGTACTCGAGGCCCTTAGGCTTGAACATACTGAAGTGGCGGCGGTCGAGGGTGAGAATGCGGGGGAGGCGGAGACGCTCGGCAAGGGCGATGACGGTAGCGTCAACGAAACCGACATAAGTGGTTTCAATAAAGGTATCGATGATGGCGAGAGCCCGCTCCATATCCAACCTCTCGACTTGAATTAAGTCATACTCTCCCGCCAACACATCATCCAGAAAAGCGCGCGCCGTTTCCACACCTAAGAGCTTTGTCGCCATGTAGTCCACTTCAGGCAGAACCGAACTAGGAACGAGGATGGCCTCTCTTTGTACAAGCCGGCGGACCTCCAGGTGGTGTCTATGGTCAGCGTCGAGAAGAACGAGCAGCCCGCTCGTATCCGTAAGGACACTCAAGACTGAGGTTCCTTTTTCCTATCCTTCCAATCAGCCATGATGCGTGCGTACCGCTCCTCATAAATTTCGCCCAACAGCTCTTCGTCCCGTTCGGCAAGGTCGGGCATTCCGCTTCGTCCCATCCCAATAGAGCGAGGCAGTTTGCGCGGCTTTTGCTCGCGGGAGATATAGGCTTTAAGTGCCTCACGAATGAGTTCGGCTTTGGGGCGGTCTTGTTGACGAGCGAGTCGCCCGAACTCGAGGTCGGTTTCTTCTTCTAAATAAACCGTCGTACGTTTCATGACATATATGCTAGCATATCTAACCCGAGCTTGTACGGACAAGGCACCTTCCGCCGCATCACGCACTCGCTTTCAAAAACTTCGAAGCCGAACTTGCGGTAGGGGTCGTGGGCGTCTACTTCTACTTCGCCCCCGCCCGCCACGCGGCCCTCGTGCCCTTGTCCAGCCCTCGCGGCAGCTTCACTTTTTCAGCGCCGAGATACGTTTTGAAACGCGCCACTGCCTTCTCCAAAGCCGAGAGCAGGTCGGCGTCCGGCGTCACACCCGGCTCCCAGTACCAGGCGTAAAGTTCCCAAGTGTCGTTTTTCAGCCTCGAGTCGAAGCGCGCCACAAACCTGTCACGGTAAAACACCGGCAACACGTAGTAACCCCATTGACGGTCTTTCTCGGACTTATACACTTCCCAAACATAGTTGAAGCCGAACAGGTGCGCCGCGGCTTTTCTGTCCCAGACGATTTGGTCGAGCGGGGCGACGAAAACCATGCGGTTGACGGGTTGGGCGGTGTCCAGGGTCTCGAGCGCGTCCAAAGTTTCCAGCGTTTCGGGCAAAGCGTGAAAGCGCACCCCTTCGACCTCGACGGGCACGAGTTCAGCGCGCCGCACGAGGTCGGCGATGACCCGGTTTTTCTCCGCCGCCCTCAGGCCGAAACTCCACACCTCCCAACTCGCGTTGGGGCGGAGCAGGCCGACGGCCCGGTGGCGCAACTTGACGAGCCATTCGACGCTCTCGCGCTCGCTCACCGTGGCCGCGTGAAAGTATTCAGCGGGCACGACGCGCTCGGCAAGATCGTAGACGTGGTGGCCGTTTTTGCGGCTGTGCGTCGCCACGCGGCCCGTGTGCCACAGCGCGCGCAGCACGTGCTTGGTGAGTTTGGGGCCGTACCAGGAACCCTGCCACTCGGTTCTGTGAATTTGAAAGTTGAACGCGCTCGAGGTCAGCGGCCCGCGCTCGAGCAGTTCGGCAAGCACGGTGTCGACAGCTTCGGGAAACGGGTCGAGGACGCGCTCGCGCCAGCGGGTCTCGTGCCAAGCGTGGTAAACGCGGCGCAGGGGCCAGTCTTTCGTCAGCACGAGCGAAGCTTGCTTGTCCCAGGCGTCGAGGAGAAAGCGGTCTTCGTAGGCGAGCCGTTCCCAGTCGCCGACGCGGTAACCGGGCACCCGCGCCTGCAACACCAGGTCGTGGTTGCGCCCCACGGGGTTGAGCGGGTCGAACTGGACGCTGCCGAGCCGCGCCAACACCGTCTTCACGTCCCCTTGTCGGAAGTGGTGGTGGGCGAGCAGCCTTCGCGCCGCGGTTTTAGAAAGAGTTATCGTCACGAAACATCATAATAGATCGCTGTCACGACAGGCTGCTACAAAGGTCTGTCCCGGCCGGGGAGAGCGCCCACAACCCTGCGCGAAGCGCACCTCTGTTATCCTGGCGGGCATGAGCAAATTCGCCAAACTCGAGGCCCACCTGCAACGCGAACTCTCAGCGCTGATTGCCACCCTGCGCGACCCGCGCGTGAGGGGGGTCGTGACCGTCGAAGAGGTCCATGTGGCCGGCGACGGGCGCAGCGCCGAAGTTCTGGTCAGTACGCTCGAGGACGACGCCTACGAGGAACTCTTGGCGGCCCTCAACGGGGCCAGCGGACACCTGCAGCGCGAGGTCGCCGCCGACCTGAACTTGCGCTACACGCCCAAACTCACCTTTCGACGCGGCAGGCCCCAAGGTGCCGTCTAGCTCGCGGCTCGTTCTCAGGGTGCGCTTTGCCGAGACCGACCAGATGGGCGTCGCGCACCACAGCGCTTTTGTGGTGTGGCTGGAGGCCGCGCGGGTCGAGTGGCTGCGCGAGCGGGGGCTGAGCTACCGCGAGATGGAAGCCGGCGGCGTGTCCCTGGCGGTGAGCGGCTTGGAGCTGAACTACCGCGCCAGCGCCCGCTTCGACGACGAAATCAGCGTCGAAGCCACGATGACCGAGGCCAGGAGCCGCCGCTTTAAATACGTCTACCGAGTGCTGCGGGGCGACACCCTGCTCGCCACGGCCGCGACGCTCCACACGCCGACCGACCGGCAGGGCCGAGCCGTCCGGTTGCCCGAGAAGTGGCTCGCGCAACTGGCGGCAGGACTCGAGTCCGCCCCGCCCTGAGCTATACTGTGTCAAGCCGGTTCTAGCCGAACCGCTCAGAGGTGCCTATGACGACCCAACCCTTGACCAAACCCGACGCCAACCTAACCGCCAAGTTCCGCGGCGAGGCCCTGACTTTCGACGACGTGCTGCTCGTGCCCGCCCACTCCGAAGTGCTGCCGAAAGAGGTGGTCACACAAACCCTCTTTTCGCGCAACGTTGCTCTCAACGTTCCCGTCGTCTCCGCGGCGATGGACACCGTGACCGAGACGCAGATGGCGATTGCGATGGCGCGGCAGGGCGGCTTGGGCGTGATTCACAAAAAAATGAGCGTCGCGGCGCAGGCCGAGATGGTGAACAAGGTCAAACGCTCCGAGTCGGGGATGATCGTCGACCCCATCACGCTGCACCGCGACGCCACGCTGCAAGACGCCGAAACCATCATGCACGAGTACCGAATAAGCGGCGTGCCGATTGTGGAGCCGGGCGGCAAGCTCGTCGGTATTTTAACCAACCGCGACCTTCGTTTCGAAGACGACTACACGCGCCGCGTCGAAGACCTGATGACGCGTGAAGGTCTCGTCACCGTGCCGGTCGGCACGACGCTGGAAGAAGCGCGCGACATTTTAAAACGCCACAAGGTCGAAAAACTCTTGGTGGTCGACGAAGCTTACACCTTGCAGGGTTTAATCACCATCAAGGACATCCAGAAAAAGCTCGAGTTCCCGAACGCCGCTAAGGACGCGCTCGGGCGCTTGCGGGTGGCGGCGGCGGTGGGCGTGGCGAACGACCTAGAGGCGCGCGCCGCGGCCCTCGTCAAAGCCGGGGTGGACGCGCTCGTGCTCGACAGCGCCCACGGGCACTCGCAAGGCATCCTGGACGCGCTGCGCTACCTCAAGGAGAGTTTTTCGGTCGACGTCGTCGCCGGGAACATCGCCACCGCCGAAGCGGCCGAAGACCTCGTGAGCCGCGGCGCGGACGCGCTCAAGGTGGGCATCGGACCGGGTTCTATTTGCACGACGCGGGTGGTCACGGGTGTCGGGATGCCGCAGCTCACCGCGATTATGGGTGTCGCGGAGGTCGCTGCGGTTTCTGGCGTGCCCCTGATTGCCGACGGCGGCGTCAAGATGACCGGCGACCTGCCCAAAGCCATCGCCGCCGGAGCCGACTGCGTGATGGTGGGTTCGATGCTGGCGGGCACGACCGAGGCACCCGGCGAGAACATCCTGCGCGACGGGCGGCGCTACAAGGCGTACCGGGGCATGGGGAGTCTGGGTGCGATGGCGGGCGACGGGGCGGACTCGAGTGCCGACCGTTACTTTCAAGAAGACGCTCGCAAGCTCGTGCCCGAAGGTGTCGAGGGCATGGTCGCTTACAAGGGGCCGGTCGGCGACGTGCTTTACCAGATGCTAGGCGGGTTGAAGAGCGCGATGGGCTACTGCGGCACGCCCGACATCGCAAGCCTGAAAGAACGCGCGCAGTTCGTCACCATCACCCAGGCCAGCCTCGTCGAGTCGCACCCGCACGACGTGACGATTACAAAAGACGCGCCGAACTACTCGTCCGTCCGGCGGTCTTGACCCGAAGCGCCCGATTTGGCACCACGCCCAAAAGCCGCACCAAGACAAAAGCTGTAAATTCAAGAGGCACGCCCTCACCTCGAAAGGCTACGTCATGAACCCAAGAGCTTTCTCGCGCTACGCCGTCTTGCTCACCACCCTCCTCCTAGCCGCTTGCAACAATAGTTCCGACCTCGCCCCCGCCCTCACGGTGAATTTTTTGGGCGAGGGCAGCGGGACGGTCGAGGTGCAGGCGGCGGACGTCACCGCCTACCGGGAGGACGTGACCGCACCGTTCGCCGCGGGTGAAACCGTCCGCCTCACCGCCGCCGCCGACGACGGCTCGGTGTTTGAGGGCTGGGACGGCGACTGTAGCGACCCCGCCGCGCCCAGCTGCGAGGTCGTCATGAACGCCGACAAGGCCGTGCGCGCCACCTTTGCCGAAAAGACCTTTGTCCTGACGCTCGCTCAGGCAGGCAGCGGCAGCGGGACGGTGCGGGTTTTGGAGGCCGGTGAGGAGGTTGCCCTGTGCCGCGACAGCTGCGAGGTCGCGCTCAAGGCGGGCAGCGTGGTCACGCTGCAAGCCAGCCCGGACGGCGGCGCCGTTTTCACGAGTTGGGACGGCGACTGCTCGGGCACCACCTGCCAGCTCACCCTGGACGCGCCCAAAACGGTCACAGCCCTGTTCGACACCCCGAGCCCCGACCCGTCCCTGTACACGCTCGAGGTTCTCAAAGCCGGCAGCGGCAGCGGCGCGGTCACCAGCAACCCGACCGGGATAGAGTGCGGCAGCGACTGCGAGGGCGACTTTTTGGCGGGCAGCACCGTCATCTTGAAGGCGCGTGAGAACGCGGGCTCGGTTTTTGCGGGTTGGCAAAACTGCCCCGCCCCGGCAGCGAGCAGTTGCTCCGTCACGCTGAGTTCCAACGTGCAAGTAACAGCGATTTTCAACCGCGGCGGCGGCGCGGAAAAGAAAATCGTCGTGCCTGTCCGTAGACCTTCGGACGACGCGGAACAGTACCTCAGCGCCGTCAACAGGGTGCCGAGGGAAAAAGGACCCGACGACTACGAGGACTTTCCGGCGAACGCCGTCGACATCAAAAGCGGCGACATCGACCTGACTTACAACAGCGACTACGTCAAGACCGACCAGCTCATCGGCCTGCGCTTCACCGACCTAGGCATCCCGCCCAAGGCGACGATTTTGGACGCGCGCATCCAGTTCACCGTCGACCACGAGACGAGCGGCTACGTCAAGCTGTACGTTTACGGCCAGGCGGACCCACAGGCCCTGACGTTCGTTCACCAGGGCGTAGGCGACATCTCGAACCGGCCGCGGACGAGTGAGGTCGCCGTGTGGGAGCCCCCGCCCTGGCTGTCCAAAGAAGGCACCCGCCGGGACCCGGCCGCCCTGACCCCGAACCTCGCGAAGATAGTCCAGGAAGTCAACGACTTGCCCGGTTGGCAGCAGAGCAGCAACGGCCTGGTGTTCGTCATCGAAGGTGACTCCATGAACGGCACGAACCGGCGTCGGGCTACCTCGTTCGAGGACAGCGACACCGAGTCGCAGTTGATAGTGACCTATCTCGACTGAGAGGTGCGCCTCACACAAGATGAGGTGAGCATAGGCCGAGCGAGAAGAGGTGTCAGGAGGTGCGTTGAGCTTCCAACACCTCATTTTGACGTTCCCCGTCACCGCATGGTTTGACACCCTTTGGTTTGACGCTGGTGCCGTGAACGGGTTAGCGTTGTTCACCATGAAAACACTCGGCTTGGACTTAGGGGGAACCAAGATTGCGGCCGCCGTTGTGGAGGACGGCGTCATCCTGGCGCGGCGGCGCGTCGCCACGCCGCAGACCGGTTTAGAGGCCGTCGTGACGGCGCTGGCGACGACCGCGCAAACGCTGCTCGCCGAACACCCGGAGGTGCGCGGCGTGGGCGTCGGCTCACCGGGGCCGCTCGACCTGAACAACGGCGTCGTCCTGTTCGCACCGAACATTCCGGGCTTTCGAAACGTCCCGCTCGTGGCGCTTTTGCAAGAGGCGTTGGGCTTAGATGTCACCCTCGAGAACGACGCCAACGCCGCGGGTTACGCCGAACACCGCTACGGCGCGGCGCAGGACTTGACCAGCAGCGTCTACATCACCTTGTCGACGGGCATCGGCGGCGGCGTGTTCGTCGGGGACGCGGTCATCCACGGCAAGACGGGCGCGGCGGGTGAAACGGGCCACATGACGCTGCTGCCGGGCGGTCCGCTGTGCGGCTGCGGCCACCACGGCTGCTGGGAAGCCTTAGCGTCGGGGCGGGCCATAGCGCGGGACGCGTCGTTCAGTTACGGCGCAAGCTTGAGCACCCAGGAGGTGTTCGAGCGGGCCAGGGCCGGCGAGCCCAAAGCCCTCGCCGTCGTCGACCAGGCCGCGACGTTCACCGGCCTGGGCATCGCCAACCTCCTCAAAATCCTGGACCCCGACGGCTTCGTAATCGGCGGCGGGATAAGCGGGGTGGGCGCGTTCTACTTAGACAAGATACGCGCGGCGGCGGAGCGGTTCGCGGCGGGCTTCGCGCCGGTCGACATCCGCGCGGCCGAACTCGGCACGGACGCGGGCGTCATCGGCGCGGCGGCCGTTGCGCAGCCGTAAAAAGCGCAACGTAGAAACCACAGCAAAAGGGCCTCGAGTGTACTCGAGGCCCTTCAAACTTTTTGCAACGCTAGGGGACGAGCCCACAGATTTTCAAAGCGTCGGCCACGTTCAACACGCCGCTGCCGACCTCGTCCACGGCGAACCCGGCGCTGGCGTCGGCACCTTGCTCGAGACACACCTCTATCTCACCGGGCGACATAGCGCCGCCGGAGGCTTCTTTGAACAGCGCCACCGCGCCCGCCGCGTAGGGCGCGGAAAAGGAGGTCCCGAGGCTGTCGGTAAGCAGGTTGACACCGGGCGCGGTCACGTCGATGTAGTCGCCTCTCGTCCCGCCCGCCCACGGTCGACCCGCGTCCAGGGCCGCCACCGCGATGAGGCCGTCGCCTGCTTCTCGAGGGGTCTCGGCAACGAATTCGTAAGCCGCTGGATAGTGTGGGGGCGAGCCCAAACCAGCCTCGTTGCCCGCCGACGCCGCGACGCCGACGCCGAGCCTGGTCACGGCGTGCTCCAAGAGCAGTTCATGCACGGTAAGTCTGAGCGGACTGCCGAAACTGAGGTTCATGACAAGGTTCTCGGGGCCGCGCGGCGCGTGGACAAGCGCGTGACAGATTCCTAAGGCCACATGGTCCGCCCGGCAGCGCACGTCGTCGCCGTCACAAACTTTCAGGGGGAGGAGGTCGGCGGCCGGGGCCACGCCGACCCCGACGCCGGCTGCGGCCAGGGCGGCGGCGGTGCCGTGCAGGGTGGAGTCGTTGAGGTTCGTTCTGCTGTCGCTGACGAAGTTGTAGGCCAAAGTCTCGAGCCAGGGCCTGCCGAACCGTTCCCGGTCTAGCCCCGAGTCCAGAACGGCGATAGTGACGCCCGCGCCGGTAAAAAGTCGGGCGGTGGGGTCGATGCCGATGGTTTTTAGGGCTTCTTCCCCGCTTTGGCCGCCAACATAGTAACCATCACCGTCACCGGGCAGGTTCACCCTGGCAAGTTCTTCCAAGATTTCCTCGAGGGGAACACCGTTAAGGTCTAAAACCACCAGGTCACCCAAACAAGGCGAGCCGGTTTGCCTCAGCAAGCTCATATTTTCTTCGATACTGCCGCCAAAGCCCGTGTCACTCAGGGGATTGACGAGCGAGCGCCGCTCCCCGAGCCCTGGCCCCACAGGTTCGCCCGTCACGGTTTTCAGGTCACGGAACAGACCGTCTTCTCGCTCGAAAAAGTTTTGCAAGGCTTGGCTTAGCCCAGCGGTCAAGTCGACATCCGGCAACACGAGCAAAATAACTCTTCCGGGAACGACCTCACCGAGGATTTTTAAGCGTCCCTCAGCTGTGACGCGGCCGTCCGACACGACGACCGGGAGGAGTTCAGCCGTCTCACGGGCTTTCAGTGGCACCTCGAACACAACGACGCGCTCGTTGAACGACACGACCCTGGCGGGCACGCCGCCGACCGAGACGCTTACCTCGGCAGAGGGCTCGAGGCTGGAATCGCCTAAGCGCGCCGCGACGTACTCCCCTTGCGCGGCCTGCTCGAGCGAAAACGTAACCTCTTCTGTAGGAATTTCGGCCCTTGGCGTACACCCGACTACCAAGACTAGAACGACCCCAATCAACAAGCCTGTTTTCATACCCACCTCCGGTTAAACCGACGTTTCGCCCCCAAGCTAATAAGTTTGCCCTGACCGCCGCCTGACCGGATGGTCGAGCGGGATGCGGGCGCGTTTTTGCTCGACGATGGCGTGGTTGCCCGTCGCCTCAAACAGCCGCATGGCCTCCTCCCAGGCCTCAGCGTCGCCCTCGAGTTCGGCCAGGTTGGACAGGGCTCCGGCCACCATAAACTGATGGCCTGCTCGCTGCGCCAAGTCCAAAGCTTTTCGGTAGGCTTGTCGCGCCTGGTTAGACTGCTGCTGCTCAAAGCAAAAGCCCAAGTTGTTCCAGGCAGCGCTGGCAACCATAATGTCACCTGTTTCGTTCGCTAATTTAATGACTTCTTCAAAGACACTTCTGGCCTTCTCCCAATCTTCCTGGCGGTTATACTCTTGGCCTACATTAGTTTTAACGAGAGCCTGAGCCGTCAGATTCTGGCTCGCCGCCGTCAACGCTTCCTCGAAAGCCGCCTCGACGCTCTCGCCTAACTGCACTCGTGCAATCGCTAAATTGTTAAGTGTTAAGGCCCAACGAGTATTCTCACCGAGTGCAAGCCATAGCGCCGCAGCACGCCGAAAAAACTGCATGGCAGTCTCAGGCTTCCCGGCGGAAAGGTCCAGGTGGCCGAGGACGTTGAAGCCTTCGGCCCTCGGGAACATCTCCCCTTTCAGGGCGGTCTCGGCGGCCTCCCTCGCTTCCTCCGGCCTACCCAACCGCCAGTGGAGCGTGGCCCGCAGCGCGAGGACGCCCGGCGTTTCGGCGAGCGGGACGGCGGCGGCGAAAGCCTCTTGATAGCGCCCGGCCCGCTCTAAAGCGCGGCTTTTCAAAAACGTGACCGCTCGCTCGTTAGGCGCGTCGTTCAAAACCTCGACCGCGCGTTGGGGAAAACCGCGCTCCAATAGTTCACCAGCCCAGGCCAGGTAGGCTTCGACGGCGCGGGGCTCGTCTTCGTCCCGCCACAGGTGTCGGGCGGCCTGGTAGAGCGGGAAGGCGCGTTCGGGCTCGAGCACTCTAGCGAGTTGCAAGGCGAGCGGGCCGTGCAGCGTGGGGCGCGTGCTCAGGTACTCCTGCGCCGCTTGCCGCACGCGCACCTGCCCCGACGGCTCGATAAAGCCTCGCCGCAACAGGTGTTCCAGGGCTTCGGCCGCTTCGGTGGCGCTTAAGCGGAGTGCCCGCCGCACCGCGGCCGGGTCGGGCGCGTCGAGGAGGGTGAGGGCGAAGTAAACTTGACAAGCTAGCGGCGACAGGGCTTTGAGTTTGTCCTCGAGCACCAGCGACAGCGAGTCCTCGCGCAGAAAAGCGTCGACAAAGGCGGGCAGGCCCTGGGTTTTCTCCCAAGCGCCCGGCACGGTGCTCAAGTCTTCCCGGCTCAAGGGACCGAGTTCGACGCGCGTGTCGAGCTTGAAAGGCGGATTTTGCCGCGACGAAACGACGACGCGCGCCGCGCTGCCCACCTCATAAAGTTTTTGCAACACGCGCCGGCTCTCGGCGTCCACGAGTTCCCAGTTGTCTATCGCCAGGGTGCCCTGTACCTCACGCAGTTTGTACAGGACGCCGCCCTCTCCCGCTTGCAGGGCCCGCCCGACGAGCGGCGCGACGGTGGCGAAGGGCAGGCCGCTCCGGCCCGGCAAAAACTGGGCTCCTAAGCTTTTCAGCAGCGTCGTTTTGCCCATCCCGGCGCGGCCCTGCACCCAGGCCCACTCGCCGGGGGCTAAGGAGCGCAGTAATTCTTGCTCTTCCGTGCGGCCCAGCAGGGTGCGCTGCAAGCGGGCTCGAGCCTCAGCCGTGCTTAAACCCAGCGCGATGTCGAAACTTTCGGCCTCTTCTTTGACCCTGCTCGCCAGCGGACTTTCGCCCGCTTGCAACAGCGTGTACAGGCGGCCTAAGTCTTCAGGTTCGGGCTCGGGGGCGAAGCCGAGGGTGAAACCCGCCTCGGCCCGCTGCGCCGCCGTCTCGAAACGGCCCTGCGCCGCCTCGCTTTCAGCAAGTTTCAGGAGTGCGCGCTGCACCCGCGCGGCGCAGTCCTCGCGCTTGGCGTAAACCCACTCTTCCAACTCGACGCCCCAGTCGCTCGTCACGCCGTGCACAAACGGCCCGCCGTAAAGGCGGCGCGTCGCCTCGAAATCGCCCTCGTTCAACTTGGCGTTCAACTCGCCCACATCGGTCGCAACACCTGTCCAGGCGCGCGCGTCGTCGGCCTCCAAACTGCCCGGCAGCACTTTTCTGAGCCGCGTCAGGGCGACCGACAAACTGTTCAGCGGGTTGCTGGCCGTCGGCCAAAACAACTCCGCCAGGTACCGCCGTTCCTGCGGACCTTCCAGGGCGAGGTAGGTGAGAAGAAGAAGTGGTTTGACCCGGTTGAAAGAGACCCCGTCTAGCTGTAACCCCCCAAGAGTTACGAGACGCATGAGTCAGTGTAAACCATTTCTCATCTAGATTTCAGAGACCGGTGAAGTCGAGGCTCGGCTGCACCGCCGGTCTCTCACTCGTCTTTCCGTCTTCCTGCTAAAGGTTGAAGCGCGGCTTCCGCCAAAGGCGTAAACTAGGACAACTTTAGGAGGCCACAGTGACGCAGCAGTTCGATTCGAACCAACTTCTCGACCAACTGACCGGCGAGACGCAGACCGCCGTGAGCAAGCTCGAGACCCGCAACCGCGAGCAGACCGACTTTGCGGCACGTTTCAGCGAGTTAGAGCAGCAGATGGACGAGGCCGCCAAGGTGCGCGACGCGCGCGAGCGCGACCTGCGCATGAAGGTCTTGTCCGCCGACTTGGAAGAACTCCGCAAGGACGCTACCCAAGAAGAGAAAGACCTGGGCCAGGCGGTTTTCGGGCTGAACGCGGTGCTCGAGAGCATGGGCTCGGAGTACCTGAACTTAAACCAGCCCTCGCGTGAGGAGCAAGCGCTTCTCGACGAAGCCGAAACGCAACTTAAAGAGGCGCAGGAAAAGCTCGAGGCCGCGCAAAGACGGCGCTTTTTCAAAGAGCGCGCCATAGCCGACGCCGAAGAAGACCTCCAAACCGCCGAGGCGCGGCTGCAAGAGGCCAAGTCCGAAACGAAGCGCCAGGCCCGGCAGCGCCTGATGAGCGCCGACATGGAGGCGTCGCTGCAAGAGTTCATGCTCCGCGTCGAGAAGACGATTGCGATTATGGAGCGGCGCAAAGAGGAAATCGACAAACAACTCCGCAACGTCAGCGCCAAAAAAGCGGCCGCCTTCAAGGTCAAAGAGGAAGCGGCCCGCGCCCTGGAAAAGCTCGACCAGGAACTGAACGACGCCGAGGCGAAACTGCGCGCCGAAGAGGACGCGCTGGAAAGCCTCGTCAACGGCACGAGCGAGCACGCCCAGCAGACCGAGAAAATCTCCCAACTGCGCACCGAAGTCGAAGCGTTGCGCGGGCGGCGCAATACCGCCTTTGTATTGTTCCAGAGCAAGGAAAAGTTCGCCTCGGAGTTAGAGGTCCACGAGCGCACCCAGATGAAACTGCGCGACAACCAGCGCATGTGGATTACCGCGCTGCGCAGCGACACCGAAGAGCGGGTGGTGACCTTCCGCTCACGCCTCGAAGCGATGAAAGCGATGGCCGACCAGGACATCGCCAAGCAACTCGACGACTTAGGGGCCGAGGCCGACCAGCGCAACGTCGAGTACATGGCGCGGGCTGGGGCCGTCTCCGACGAAATCCGGATGCGCCGGATGGAGAAGCACCCGCAGCGAATCGCCGACATCGCCAACGCTCGAGCCGCCCAGGCCGAAGCCATCAGCCGCATCCGCGAACGCGAACTCAAGCTCATCGAGCAGTTCAAGTCTCAGTACGGCATCGACCCTACGAAAAGTTCGTTTTTCAGCTACCCCGGCGACGAGGCAGGCGCGGAGGCGGGAGAGACGTTTTAGAATGAAGACGGCTTTTCGTGCAGGAAGTGTCGAAAGACGTTTTATCCCCCTCCTAATAGGAGGGGCTAGGGGAGGTTCGCTTCTGTGATGACCCCTCCAGCGCTCTTGCAGAAGCAAATCCCCCCAACCCCCCTTGTTAAGGGGGGCTCCTCAACATCCACTTTTCACTCGGTACTCGGTACTCGAGTTTTTACACCATGACCGACCAACCCTCCCTCATCCACGACAACCCGGACTTCACGCTGCTCCAAAGCGACGACTACACGCGCTATTTCGAGTTACTGCGGCGGGTGTTCGACCTCGCGGCGCAGAGTTACCGGGTGGACGACAGCGAGAACAGCTACGAGGCGGCGGTGGTGAGGGCGTACCTGAGCCGCCTGCTCTACACCGTCGAGACGCTGCGCCTGAAGTACACCCACAGCCCCGCGCACGCCCGGCTGTTGTGGGTTGACCTGACCGAGTCCGGCTTCCCAAACGCGCAAGAAATCAGCGCTCTCAGTGTCGACCTGCTCCACCGCGAGGAGCGCCTGCGCGACCTGCCCGCCGAAAGTATGCTCAAGGAACTCACGCTCGACTATATGTTTAGGTACGCCGAGGAACCGGTCGACTTTTTGTGGCAACTCGCCGAGCGCGGCTACCTCGAGATGTTAGATGAAAGCAAGCTGTTCATGCCCTTCATGCTCGAGCCCGACGGTATCGTCAAACAGCCGCAAACCCGCAAAGACATGCGCACCTACCTCGCCTCGTGGGCCTGTTACGACTTCAAGACGAACCGGCCTTACGTCCACGTCATGACCTTTGAGCAGAACAACGAGGCCGACCCACTCGAGCACCGCAAAGTCAACCACGCGCAACTGTTGGAAGTCATCCGGGCCGAAGGGGGCCGCGTCCCCGACGTGGGCATCCTGGCGATGGCGATAGACGACGCCCTCGAGCCCATCCACCCCAAAATCGTCAAGCGCATCGGCTTCGGGCCGCTCTACACGCCGCTGCTCTTAGAGCAAGAAGGTGCCGCGTTGGACGAAAGCCACACGGCCATGCTCGAGCTGCTCAAGACCTACGGCGACGAGGACGACTTCGCACTCCTCATCACCGACGAAATCGTGTTTTCGCGGCGGCAGAGCGTGACGAACAGCCTCTTCGCGCCCGGCGGCCGGGTGCGCGAGCTGTTCCACATCCCCGAGTCCGACCCCGAAAGTTACGCGCGCCGCGCCTCGGTCATCCACAAAAGCGTGCTGTTGCCGCACGCGCTGGCGCAGCACTTGGATGAAGTAACCACGCGCGTGCCGGAACTGGACGGCGCTCGAGTCCTCAGCTACGACGCGAACGGAACGGTACATGGATAGCAGTATTTCCTGGCTTCCTATCAAACAAGAAGAATTGAACGAATTCACCGCCCGCGCCAATGCGTTTTTGGCTCGAGTCGAGTGGCAGCCCAAAGCGGGCGTGCTGAACGAACGCTCCACGCCGCGCGCTGGGCCAGCGACGCCCGGTTACCGCGAGTCCTCGCTGGCGACCGCGCAAACCAAAACCGTCTCGCTCCTCAAAATTGCGCGGCAAACGAGCCGCGACGAGGCGCTGCTCGACGACGACGTGAACCACACGCTCCACGTCGTGCGCGAAGGCCTCAAGCTGGGGATGTACGTGTCGAAGCTCTACACTGAGGCGTCGGGTTTGGAGCAGCTCAGCGAACAGAACGCCCGCGGCGGCCTGAGCGAAGCGCAAAAGACCGAGTTTCGCGGCAAGTACGTGACGGCCTCGGCAATTACGGTGTTTGTGTGCGCCTACTACGTTTCTTTCGAGCTGGCCGACTACAAGGTCGAGGAAATAGGCAATCTTCAGCTCGACTTTCAGGGCGTGCCCGAGCTGTCGCTGCTGAACCCGGTGCGCGCGCTGCAGTGCAGCTTGTTTTACTACGGGATGTACCTGGACTCGAGCGCCGTGCAAACCGACCTGGACTTTGTCAAGATGACGCAGCTTTACTTTCGCGCGGTGCTGGACGAACTGAAGCTGCGCGAGGCGTCGTTCGCTTACGCCGAGCCGTTCACGACGCGCTCTTACAAGCTCGAGCACGGCGACTTTCACCTGCAAGGCTTCGAGACTGATTTGGGCGGGCCGACCTCGAGCGTTGAATTCAACCGGGTCGAACTCAACCAAATCGTCGGCAACCGCGCGGCCAAGCACGGGGCGCGGCGACTGGTCGAGCGGCTGCTGTGCTACGACCTCGCGGCGCAGCGCAACCCGTTTTTAGACCTCGGCGGCTTCCCGAGTTTGCGCCTCGGCTACGGCAAACCCGGCACCGGGAAGAGTTTACAGATCGCCGCCACCGCGACGCTGCTGCACGACCACTGCCAAGCCCTCGGCATCCCCTTTTTGTTCTGGCCGCTGCCGGACACGGTCGTTTCGACCTTTCAGGGCGGCAGCGCCGAGCGGATGGTGGCCTGGATGCGGCCCCTGCAAGACCCCGGCAAAATCATCTACGCGCCTATCGACGACGCGGAGAACAACCTCGAAGACCGCACCCGCCAGGGCGTCTCGGCGGGCGTGCGCGAGGTCATCGGCGTGTTCTTGCGCTACACCGAGGGCGCTTACGCCGTGCAGCGCGGCAACGCCGCCATCGACATCTTCACCAACCTGCCCGACCAGCTCGACAAGGCCGTCCTGTCGCGCGTCGTCGCGCGCTTTCCGGTAGACGGGGCCGAAACACGGGAGGACTTTTTGGACCAGGACTACCTGTGGTGGCGGCGCTACGCTGAAATAGACCCCGCTTTCATCGAGATGCAAGACCCGGAGTACACATACCTCACCGACCAGGCCGGTCTGAGCAGCTTGTCCGAGGCGCACGACGGGGACGCCGAGCCCGAAGAGGCTGTGATTGGTAAGATTCTCGAGCGTGTCCGCCGTGATTACCAACCGAACCAGCACGCCTTTTTTGCCGAACTTTACCGGCAAACGCAGGCCGCGTTTCCCTTTTTCACCTCGCGCGACGTGCGCAACATCCAGCAAGCTGTGAACAACCGCGTGATGGATTTCGGCCTGCCCGACGAATGGTTCGAAGACCACAGCCTGTTCTTTGCGACCGACTATGATACCAAAAAGAGCAAGCTCGTCGAACTCATGCACGCCAACATGAAGGGGCTGTCCTTCGCGGACATCCGGCTGCAAGAGTCGGTGCAGTACCTCGACAATATGGTGCGCATCCAAAACGTGACGCGCGAACGCCGTCTGGACGAGATGGTCGAGGACGTGCGGCTGCGCGAGGAAGTGGCCCGGCGGTTGGCGGAGCGTTCCGAGTCGTGACGACTTTCGAACCCCACCTCTATCCCGACCTCGTCACCATCGGCAGCCCGGCGCTCGTCAAACGCTACAACGACGCACTTCAAGCGCTCGGGGTCGCGCCCACCGCGCTCACCGCTTTTCACGTCGACGGTTTGGGCTGGAGCCCCGAAATCGCCGACGAAAAGGGCGAACACTATTACCTCACGCAGGGTTGGGCGAACTCGTTTGCCGTCGTCCTCAGCATCGACCAGCGCAGCAGCCGCCTTTATGCGCCGGTCATGTCATACGAACGCCCGCTCATGGCGAGCTACTACGCGCGCTTCGGCGCGGAAATCGCCGACCTGACCCGCGAGACCGCGCTTTACCTGGAGTTCGACCAGGGTTTCAGCAACTACACCAGCGCCCAAAACCTGCTGCAAATCCGGTCGGTGACGGTGCGCTCGCACGCGGGCGGGCTCGGCGCGGTGGCTGACGAGCAAGCGAAACTCGTCGAGCAGTTTCGGGACGAGCCCCTGGCCTGGTTCGACGATTCGCTGCGGCGGCGCATCATCGCCAGCGCCAAAACGCACGGCGACCTGCGCGCGCGGCGCTTGGGCATCCCCGACGTCGTGTTCGACGGGACGGCCGACTTCTACACCCCGGCCTTTGGCGGCGTGTTCGTGCTGCGTTCACGGGGCGGCAACGCCTACCTGATTCTTGAAGACGAGGCCGAGTTTGAAGGTTTGACGAGCAAGCGCCACGCCGTTTACCTGCGCGACCCCGAACTGCTCGAGCACCTGCAGGCCGAAAGCCTCGTCGAAATAGACCTGGCCTGGTACCGCACCCACTTAGGCGCGCTGCGCCAAAAACGCGAGTTTTTGTTGGCCGACCTGTTTTTCGAGCACGACCCCGAAACCGACTTCGCCGGTCTCACCGGGCCGCAGCGCAAGGGGCGCTTGCTCGAGCTGCAGTCCGAAGTGCCCGAGACGCTGCTCGAGCTTGAGTACCTCATCACCAAATTAGAGCGCGGCGACCGCGTACGGCCCGAACAACTCTCCGCCGACCTCACCCGGCTGCTGCTGCGCCCGCACGACAGCGTGACCGAGCACCAGCGCGCGGTCGTCCAGCAGCTTTTGACGAGGCTCGAGGGGCGCGACCCGGTAGCGCTTTACGCGTTCGACCGGGAAAAGTTCGTCGAGCTTTACGCGGCGTGGCCCGAGGCGCAACGGCGGTGGGCGGTGGGGCTGCTCGAGCCCTCGGATTGAGGTGAACAAAACCCGAGTCAGACGCCCTCCGGCAACCCGTAGTTGAGTTGCGTCCCTACACGTTCGAAGCCGAGACGTTCGTACAGCGACAGCGCGCCTTCCGCCGCCGAGAGCCAGCAGAGTTCGTGACCTTTTGCAAAATAGTCGTGAAGAAGCCGCCGGCAGACGTGAAACGCCAGACCTTGTTTTCGATGTTCCGGTAACGTCCACACGCCCGCCAGTTCGCCCGTCTCGCCGCCTTGAATCACTGCGCCCGAGACGAAAGCGCCCTCTTGCTCGAGCCCCGCCACCCAACTCCGGCCCGCTTTCAAACCTGCCGACAGGTTGGGCAACCACGCAAGCGCGTCCTCGCCGCCGTCACCCCCGTAAGCGAGGCTCTGCCCGCGCAGGAAGGGCTCGAGCCTGTCTTCGTCGGCAGTTGTGAAGCGAACGTAGTCTCCCGCAACAGAAGTCGGCAGGTCTGTCAAAGCTTCTCGCTGAAGCGCCATCACCGGCGCGCTCGTGTCTTGCTCGAACCCTGCGGCCTCGAGCGCCCAGGCCAGACCCGTGTGCAGTTCGTGGAAGTACTCGAGCCGGGGCCGCCGCCCCCGGCTTTCGAACACTTCGCGCAGCGCCGCGATGCCGGGCGACCAGTCGGCGGGGTCGAGTTCTGCGGGAACGGCGAAGCTGAGCAGGTAGGCGCTCGAGACGGGGTCGAGAAACACCGCAAAGCCGTCCGCCTCAACCACCTCCCGCGACTGCGCGCCCACGTCACTAAGGCTGCGCTCCAAGCGTTTCAGCAAAGCCAAGTTGCTCACGCCCTACAGTTTAGACCGTTCACCGCGCTTCAGGCTCCTTACCGTTTGCCCCTTTCCCCGCGACGGGGTACACTCGCGCAACCGCTTTGCCCCGCCGCACCCGCTTTGAAAGGCCGACTCGTGCGCTTAGCCGTCACCCTGGAAGCCCCCGGTGAGCTGAACTTGCCCCAGCACTACGGTGCCGCCCTGCAAGGCTTTATTTATCAGCAGCTCGAGCCCAACCTGGCCGCCTGGCTCCACGGCGAAGCGTACAGCTACGCCAAGCGAACCTACAAGATGTTCACGTTCTCGAGGCTGACCGGAGCGTACCGCCTCGACAAGAAAAACAAACGCATCGCCTTCAGCGGCCCGGTCACTTTTCAACTCGCTTCACACAACGCCGAAGTCCTGGCCTCGCTCGCCGAGCACCTGTTGAAAAGCCAGCGTTTGCGCCTCGGTCAAAACGAGGTGCAGGTGCGCGGCGTCGAAATCCTCACAAAGCCGGAGCTGGAGTTCGGCAAACCTGTCAACGTAAGAGCCCTCTCCCCCATCACCACCCGCAGCACCTTCGAGAAACCGGGCGGCGGCAAAGTAACGCATTATTACAGCCCGCATGAAAAGGACTGGAGCGAGATGCTGGTGAAAAACTTGAGCAGGAAAGCGGCGGCGCTCGAGTGGGGGCCGAACGCCGCCGCCCTGCAAAACGCCACCGTCAGACCCCTAAAAGTGAATGAGCGGGACAAGAAGGTGGTGAAGTACAAGGGTTTCGTGATTGAAGCCTGGTTGGGCGTTTACGAGTTGAGCTTGCCGCAGGCGTACTTCGCGCTTGCTTACGACGTGGGCTTGGGGGAGAAAAATGCGCAGGGGTTTGGGATGGTGGAGGTTGTTTAAGTGGCACGTATTTAATAAGGAGGCGTGACGATGGATAAAGACCTTTTCGACAATTTAACCGACAGCTTGAGAGAGGCTATTGATATCAAAGGCAAACGCAAACCTGCTCATGTTACGACTTCGACATCTGATGCCGAGGCTGTGCGGGATAGGCTCGAGCCGAGCCGTGAAAAGACGGAACCCATTGTTTTTCATACGTTTGACAGCGGGAAAAAGTTCGACATGAGCCCCGAAGACATCAAAAAGTGTTTAGCCGACTTAGACGCGGCCCTGGATGAGAAAATATTGTCAGGACGAGACACGTAAATTACCTCTCGAGCATGGTGCGACGCTGGTGAGTGTGGACAAAGGGTTTGGACGGTTCGGGGAGCTTGGCTGGTTTAATCCGACGAAGTGAAAAATTACATATAAACAACGGCAAAACTATTCGAATCTGTGTGAAGGAACTGTCGAGATTGTTACTGAGGGTCAGACATAGGAATTCTCGCGTTGATGTATGCGCCTGATGGTGTGAAGTCAGGATATTCAGAAAGGGTGAGTAGCAACCAGTGATTCAAGCCATGCGCCAACTCGCGCTCGACTTTCTTTACAACGAGCTAAACGGCTCAGGCGATGAAGAAACTTGGTATCGAGACGTGCGCGAGAACAACATGGGCGCGCTTTTCCCTTATCTTGTCGAAGCCGCGCGAGACTCGATGGCAGGCAACTACTACGTGCTTTACCCCGACCCGAATGACGAGCAAGTGGCGGTGCTCGAGCAGCGTGTTCGTAAGGATGAGGATACAGCGAAGCTTCCCTTTATACAATCAACCGGAAACATGTCACCCTCACTTGGCCCGGTAATAAAGCGCAGCTACTCAAAAGCTAAAGGTGGTGGACCCTCCAAAAAGGTCCTAGATATAACAATTAACGCCTTTACCGAAATTGGTACCCACGGCGAACCCTGGTCCGACTACTTCGACTACGCTCAGCGACTTCTCTCGAGACCCATCCTCGTCTCTAAAGTAGATGGAAAGCGCTATGAAGGAAAGTCAGCGCTTCATCAGGCCGTTGACGTTATTAACGAAAATAGAACAGCTTATCTGAGCATTTTGGACAAGGATGGAAAGCTGCCAGGAGAACGGGCCGACTATCGTGCTTATCTTCAAGACGCTCTAGCCAAGGAGAAATACTCGACCAAAAGTGTCCAACCGATTGAAAATCAGCAAGATGCTTTGACGGGGGAGCGGACGACTATCTATCCCAACAGTCTTACAGGCGCAGGACTCAACCTCACCAATGTCGACCGGACGGGGGTGTTTGCCGACCTTGATGACAGCAATGCCTGGAAGAAGTTTTCGCTCGGCGCAGCCAATGCTGACTTGCTTTACACCTTCAGTTTCCATATGCGCGGCGAGTTCATTGGGCGTGTAGCGGGAGAGTTAGCGCTTGTCCTGCCGCATCTGTCTTTTGACCAGACGAAGCGCCAAAAATTTGTGAGAGGCTTCAAAACGTACATCGAAAACTTGAATCAAGAAGACGCTTCGGCTCGAGAACGTCGCCTGTTGCGTTACTTCAAAGACCAACCCGAGGCGATTGCCAGCATCACAATTGTGTGGGCGAGCTTTGGGCAGAAGCTCGAGAATGTCACAGGCATCGTCAGCGACGTTTTGCCTTCACGCTTGAGTGTTATCTCCGAGCACATCAACGCGGTGAAAGAAGAGGTCAACCCCATTTTCCCTGTTCACGCTATCGACTATGCCGAGCCCGACCTCGCTTTTAACAGCTTGGGCAGCTTGCTTAAACGTCCGGGCGGCAGAAAGAACAAGAAGGCCAACGAAAGTGCGCAGCTATTCGAGTTCAAGCGTGATATGGCGGCGCGGGTTTATCACGGTAGGACAATAGTTACGACCAGATTTTGGGACGAGGTGTTGGCGGTGGCGAAAGCCTACCTCATGGACATCGCCGAGTCGGGCAACACCTACGGTCTGCTCAACGAAGGCTTTGGCAAAAAGGGAGCATTTTTGACCCTGGCAGGTTGGACGAAGCACATCGCCAAGTACATCTATTTTCTCAGACAGTTGGAGGTTTACCCGGCCATGAACGACTGGCATTATGAACCCAAGCAAGAGAGCTTAAAAGGTTTTTTTGCCGACACACGGGCAACAGCAGGCTTAGACGACTCACATAAAGTTTACGCCTTTTTGCTTGGCGTACTCTTCGGCAAGGTGATGGAAGTTCAGGCAGCAAGGGGCGTGAACGTAGGTGCGAACGCCCTCACGTGGTTGAGACGCCTCAACATAACGGGCGCAGACTTGCCGGGTCTTTACAACAAGGTGCGCGAGAAGCTCCTTACTTACGACACCGAATCTCGCAGCGAGGTCAGGGCCATCATCGAGGAACTCGGCACACTCGGCGTACAAATCGGTGTGCCGCAGCTGAGCAAAACCGACGCTTGTTACTACCTACTTTTAGGCCAGTCCCTGACCAAAACCCTCATCCCCGTCAGAGAGAAAAAGGAGAAAGCAGCATGAGCGAACCTTTAAACGCACGTCAGGAGTTCTTTTTCGCCTACGACATCAAGATGGGCAATCCCAACGGCGACCCCGACGAAAACCGCCCCAGGGTTCTGCCTGATGGCACCTATTACGTCACCGACGTGCGCCTAAAGCGATTTATTCGAGACTTTTTCAAGAGTCGGGGAAAGTCTATCTTGGTTGACAACATCGAAGGACGCACCACGAACTTGACGGGGCGTGTCAGCACCGAACTTGCGAAGCAAGAAAAGAAAGAAGCCAACGGCCAAGAACTCGTCAACATCATCCTCGACAGTTTTATCGACGCGCGGCTTTTTGGTAGCTCGCTGGCTTTTAAGAAGGAGTCGGGGCAAGATGCTCGAGACTGGTCACCCGAACCCAAAACGCTGACGGGTGCCTTGCAAATCAGTCACGGCGAAGTATTGCATCCCGCTCAAGAGGTCGAAATACGCGGCACCAGTATTTTTGGCAGCGACGCCGATAAAACCCAAGGCACCTTTACCGAGTTTTTTGGCTTGCGCTACGGTCTCGTCGGCTTCAACGGGATTGCCAACGAACACAGCGCCGAGCTGTCACGTCTCAGCAAAGCGGACTATGACGACACACTCAGCGCTATGTGGCATGGCATCCGCTCGGCGGGCAATACGCGCAGCAAAACGGGACAGGTGCCGCGCCTGCTCGTCAACATCAGCTACAAATCAGGGCACGAGTTTCAGTTCGGCAACTTGCTCGACTATGTTAAGACAGAAGGCGAGGGCGACCCGCGCAACTGGAGCAGCCCACAAAATTACAAGCTTGATTTGAATTTGTTACGGCAGCGCTTGGAGCAGTTTTCTCATCAAATCGAGCAGGTGAGTTATTGCCTAAGTCCCGACGTGCAACTGAGCGACGAAGACAGACGCTATTTAGAGAGCCAACACAATCTGAACTTCGATGGAGCCTAAGCCTGTCCTCATCTTCCGTTATGCGGGGCGCTTTGCCCATTTTTTACGGGCGGAGGCGAGTGCCAGTGCGCTCAGTTATCCTGTGCCGCCGCGAACCGTCTTACTCGGCGTCATCGGGGCGGTTTTGGGCATGAGTAAGGACACGCCGCAGACACTTTTAGGGAACGCGTCTATCGCCGTCTCAGGCGCACAACCGAGCACCCACTGGCACCGCGCCAAATTCCGCAAAGAATTACCCACGCCGCTACCGAGCACAATCAAAATCGGTACGAAGGGAAGCGATAAACCCGAAAAAGCCACGCTCATCAAGCAGGAATGGCTCGTTGCACCCGACTACCGCGTCACCGTGAACTTGCCCGAGCCTTATCATTCGCAGTTAGCAGAGCGCTTGAAAGCGAAAGCGTGGCATTTCTCGCCCTGTCTCGGCCTATCTGAAATGAGCGCCAGCCTCGAGTTCATTGCCGAAGCTGACGCCGTACCGCTCGGCAAAGAACAGACGGTGAGTTGCCACAGCGTCGTTGCACAAAACGCTGTTACGATTGACGGTGACAGAATGCTTGATGAAAACCTAGAAATTCAAGTCGTGCGAATGCCCCGCGACGTGACGCCGGACCGCATCTTTTCACACGCCAACTATTTGGTGGAGCGTCGGGGTCGTCCGATTCCCATCAGAACCTCGAGCGCATGGCACGTCACAGGAGATAACTTAGACAGTAGACACCTCATGTTTTTATGACCGAAGCGCTTTACTCTCACCCAAAGAAACCGCTTGAAACGCACCTCGAGGAGGTCGGTGAGGCGGCTCGTGTTATTGCAGGACGCCACACACTGAATCAGACAATGCTCGAGCGCCTTAATGAACTCGTCAGGCTGCACGACTTTGGCAAAGCTACGCGCTTTTTTCAAGCTTATATCACTTTCAAACCCGAGCCGCTGGACTGGCTCAAACAAGCAGGCAACCGCAAGGAAGACAAGGCGCACACCGCCTTGGGAACACTTGCCAGCACCCTCATTCAAGCCGCCGAAGCGAAACCGAACGACTGGCTTTTACAGCTTGGTACAAGCATCTTAGGACACCATACCCACTTACCCACTGCCAAGGATGTTGACAAGCGGTTTACGGATGGGGCTCGAGTCCTCGTGAAACAGCTTACGGACTTGCCCCTTGCCGACCTTGAAACCTTAACCGGCTTCTCGCTCGACAAAAACGATTTTCAGGCCGACGAAGACACGGTTTTCGACGCGGCCGAAAGGTACGAAGACCTCTTCGATTGGCTTGGTGGTCTGGATTTAGGTAGGGCGGTCAAAGAGCGTCTGCAAACACAACTGCTGTTCAGCATTTTGCTCGAGGCCGACAAAGCCTTTCTCGCCCTGTCCGATGAAGCAAAGCAGCGTTACCGCTCGAGGCAATTAACCAACATCAACACGGATGTCATAGATGCGTACTTAGAGAATGCACCGGATAGTCCCGTCAACGCGCTTAGAAGCGAGGCTCGAGCCGACGCGCTCGAGCAACTAACCCAGCACCCAGGCAAAGGCATCTTCACACTCACCTTACCGACAGGTCTCGGCAAAACGCTCACCGCCGCTTCACTCGCGCTCAAACTCCGCCAGCAGCAGGCGCGACAGGTCATCATCGTGCTGCCTTTTCTCTCGATTGTCGACCAGACCTCGAAAGTGTACACCGACGTTTTAGACAACCCTGACGAAGACATGATGATGCAGAGCCACAGCCTGAGCGCCAGAGACTATCTCGACTTGGAAGACGGCGACGCGGACTTTTTCCTCGACACCTGGCAAAGCGACATCGTTATCACCACCTTCGACCAGGTGCTTTTGGCACTACTCAGCTCGAGAAGCAAACAGCAAATGCGCTTTCATCACCTTTGCGACGCTGTTCTCATTTTCGACGAGGTTCAAGCCCTGCCCACGCACCTTTGGGACGTTACCCAAACAGCCCTGACGAGTCTGAGCGAGACCTTCGGCACAACCATCATCGCCATGTCCGCCACACAACCGGGGTTTGTCAAAGATGCACAAGAACTCGTCCCCGACGTACCCAAGGTCTTTAAGCATTTCGGACGTTATCGGCTTGTCCTAAACCACCAACAAGACATGCCGCTCGGCGATTTTACAGAAATGGTCATTAGCCGCTTTGACGAGCTAAAAATAAAGCGTGTCCTCATCACCTTGAATACTCGAGCCAGCGCCCGCCGCGTCTACGATGACCTTTTTAATCAGTGGCAAAGCGTCGACCACTGCCCTATCTACTTTTTAAGTGCGGATGTAACGCCGAAAGATAGACTTGCAGTTATCGAAAAACTCAAAGCGAACAAAAAACAACCCTGTCTCGTGATTTCCACCCAGGTCGTGGAAGCAGGTGTAGACATCGACATGGATTTGGTCATGCGCGATTTTGCGCCGCTCGACAGCCTGATTCAAGTTACGGGACGCTGCAACCGTAACGACCTCAAACCGCGCTGCGATGTCGAGTTTTACTCACTGTTGAATGAAAAAGGAAAAGCTTACAGCGCGCTGGTTTATAGAAAAACGGACGGCAGTGCCGACATAAGCCTGCAAGAAACCCGCAAGGTTTTAGAAGGACTCGAGACCATCCCCGAAGAAGAAGTTTTAGGGCTTTGCGAAAGCTATTTTACCGCCATTCGACAGCATGACGATTTAGGACAAAAGCATACGGAAAACTGGGCCTACTTTCGAGAACACCTCAACGTATCTAAGCTGCTACGCGGCGAGCAGGAAAACCAGCATCAGTTCGTCGTCGCAGAGCGTGACGAAGGTGACCTCGAGCAAGCTGTTCGAGATGCTCTAGCCACGGAAGGTAGATGGGAAAAACGCCGTGCCCTGCGAAATCTTGCGCCTCGGCTGGCAAAAGTCACGGTTAGCGTCTGGGCAAAACGTGGATTCCAACCCGAAGATATCGCTTATCCCGTAGGACTTTTCTGGTTTGTCCATGAAGGCTTCTACGATGAAAATGTAGGTCTTCAACTTCCTATCGGACATGCGGACGACTCGAGTTTTTACTGATGGATGACTTCAACATCACCGGCACCCTCGTCTGGTACTACGCCATCTGCCCCCGCGAATGCTGGCTCATGGCCCACCAGATAGAACCCGAACGCGACAACGACCTCTTAGCCCTTGGCCGCCTCAACACCGAAGCCCACTACGGGCGCGAACAAAAAGAAATCACCTTGCCCGGCGGCGTCCGCGTCGACAAGGTCCGCAAGGAAAAGGGACGGCTGGTCCTGAGCGAAATTAAGAAAACCAGCAAGTTTCTCCCCGCCGCCAAGTTGCAACTGGCCTATTACCTGTGGGTTTTGGAACAAGAGGGCGTGCAAGCCACGGGCGAGGTGCTCGTGCCGGAGGAGCGCGAGCGCGCGGAGATAACGCTCGACGACATGCGCGAGGAACTTTTAGCTGCCATGCGCGCTATCCAGACGCTCATCAGCGAACCCAAGCCGCCCAGGGCCGAGTGGCTGCGCTACTGCAAGACCTGCGCCTACGCCGAGTTTTGCTGGAGCGGCGACACCCTGGAAAGCGTATGATTCAGCCAGGAGGCAAGCTGTGGAAGCTCTCAAACTCACCGCGCAGGTTGTCGGTAAGGAAACGGTTATCGCCGCTCTGTAAAGAGCCGACCCGCAGTAGCGCCGCCGCGCACTTAGCTGTCAACTGTCGAAAATCTTCAACTATTCAGAGCCAAACGACCTTAAAATTAACGTCTACTAAGGTTTGAGTGGTAAGATATAGTTTACTACCCTCAGTAGGAAGGGGCGATGATATGTCCGAAACTGTAGCCCAAAAAATAAGCATCAGTTTACCCAGCGACCTGCTGAGCTACGCCGAGACTTATCAGAACAAACACGGTCTCAAAAGTAGAAGCGAGGTGATGGCGGCGGCAGTTCGTGCCCTACGTGAACTCGAGCTTATCGAGGGTTATCGGGCGATGCGGCGCGACCATGACATGAACCCCGACCCTTTTGGGGACGCCGGTCTCACCGACGGGCTCGAGCCCAGTACAGAGGTAGACTGGTAGTGCTTTTGAGACGTGGCGATATCGCCCTGACAGACTTTACCCCTGCTCGCTCGGCTGAGGCCAACTATGTCCGGCCTGCTATTGTTGTGTCGAACAACAACGTCAACACCTTTGCCCCAGCCGTCATGGTGGTGCCCCTGACCAGCAACCTGGACAAGCTTTACGCTTCACAGGTATTTCTGCCCGCCGAACGAACCGGGTTAGACCGCGACAGCAAGGCGCAGGTGGAGTTGCTCAGACATGTCAACTTGGGGCGTGTCAGCAAGACACTCGGCGCTGTGCCTCCCGAGTTCATGCAAGCTATTGACCAGCGCCTGCGCGAACACCTGGCATTATAAAACCGGGGACGGTATGAAAAAGCCCGTTTACATCTTCTCGAGTGCAAAGTAAGGAAAATGCTAAGCTGTTTGTAAGGAGCGAAGCTGTGGTGGTGTCCAAAAGCGCGAAACTCACCAGCAAAGGCCAGGTCACGATTCCCGCCGAGGTGCGCGAGGCTCTGGCTCTCAGCGAAGGAGACACCGTGACCTTCGAGGTGAACGAGGCGGGCGAGGCTGTGCTGCGGGCGACGAAAAGCGAAAGCGTGTTCGCACGCTACGCCGGTGCCTTAAGTGAGCACAAGGACGTGGGGGCGAAAGAGATAGTCGACGACCTGCGAGAAGCGCGCGGGTGGTAACAGCGCTCGACACCAACGTTCTCGTCACCTTGCTCAAGGCAGACGAGCCAAAAGACCTGGAGACGACCCAGCGCGCGCTTGAAAAGGCAAGTGAGGCGGGCAAGCTCATCGTTTCACCTGCCGTTTACAGCGAACTTTACGCCGCACCCCGCATGACCGAAACCTTTTTAGGTGAGTTTCTCAAGCTCACCCACATTTCCGTCGAGTGGCGTAACCCCCAGAGCGTCTGGCGTGAGGCGGCAGCGGCCTATAAAACCTATGCCGACAGGCGTAGAAGCGACCCCAACGACGCCGGCCCCAGGCGCATCCTGGCAGATTTTTTTATCGGGGCGCACGCGCTCCAGTACGCGGACACCCTGCTCACCTTCGACACGCGCATCTACCGAACAGCCTTCCCGCCCTTAGCGGTCACGGTGCTTAGGCCCGCGTAGCGTGAAAAAACCCGTTTACATCTTCTCGAGCGGCACCCTCAAGCGCCAGCAGAACACCCTGCGCTTCGACGGCGAAAAGGGCCCGCGCATGATTCCCGTCGAGACGACGAGCGATATTCACGTTTTCGGCGAATGCGACCTCAACACCCGGATGCTCAACTTTTTGACGCAGTGCAGCATCCCCTTGCACCTCTACAACTACTACGGCTACTACGCGGGCTCGTACATGCCGCGCGAGTGTTACGTGTCGGGCTATTTGACGCTGCAACAGGCCACACACTACAACCAGTACCCCGAACGCTTGAAAATCGCGCAGGCCTTCGTCTTGGGCGCGCTCAAAAACATTGAAAAGGTGCTGATGTATTACAGTCGCCGCAGCGCCGACCTCGGCGGGGTGTTGGCGAGCGTCCGCGACGCGCAAACCCTGGTCGGGGAGCAGCGGGACATCGACACCCTGATGGCCCTGGAGGGCAACGCCCGGCAAGCCTATTACAGCGCCTGGGACGACATTTTGAGCGACGCGGACTTTCAGTTCGAGAGCCGCAGCAAACGCCCGCCACAAAACCGCCTGAACGCCCTTATTTCGTTCGGCAACAGCCTCATGTACGTGACCTGCCTGTCCGAAATCTACCGCACCCACTTAGACCCGCGCATTTCGTTTTTACACACGACCAACTACCGCCGCTACAGCCTGAACTTAGACTTGGCCGAGATTTTCAAGCCCATCATCGTCGACCGCGTCATTTTCACCCTCGTCAACAAGCGGATGCTCACGGCCAAAAGTTTTAAAAAAGACTCGGGCGGCATTTTTCTCAAAGACGACGCCCGGCAGGTTTTCTTAAAGGCGTACGACGCGCGCCTCAAAGACACACTTCAGATGCCCAGGCTCAAGCGGCACGTTTCCTACAAGCGCCTCATCCGCATGGAGTGTTACAAGCTCGAGAAACACCTCCTCGGCGACGAGGTTTACGTGCCTTACGTGGCGAGGTGGTAGGACCGTGTACGTCATCATGGTTTACGACGTCGGGGTCGAGCGCGTGGTCAAGGTGCTCAAAACCGGGCGCAAGTACCTGACCCACGTGCAGAATTCGCTGCTCGAGGGCGAGTTGTCACCGGGCCAGCTCAAGCGCCTCAAGTTCGAGGTCGGCAACGTCATCGACGACACGCACGACACGGTGTTGTTTTACACGCTGCGCTCGGAGAAGTACTTGGAGAAAATCCGCCTCGGCATCGCCACCAAAGAACCCGACGACTTTTTCTAGTGTCGACCCCCAATCCTGCAAAAACCCCACGACACCGACACAACCTGCTAGAATGGCAGTAGAACCGTCCCTGACGGCGAGAACCTTGAAAGTTTAGAGGTGGGTTGACAGCTACCAGTTGTTTTGGTGTAGTCTGGGCTTGCGTCCCAGAGGGGTCGACACGGGTTTTTAGCTTTCCTATGAGGAATTGAAACTAGTTCGAGCCGCCCGGCAAAGTGCTCAGCGAGGCGCTGGTTTTTAGCTTTCCTATGAGGAATTGAAACTAGTTCGAGCCGCCCGGCAAAGTGCTCAGCGAGGCGTTTTTAGCTTTCCTATGGGAATTGAAACCTCACCTCGAGCCCGGTGGCACGAAGACACCCGTTTTTAGCTTTCCTATGAGGAATTGAAACTAACCACGGGGGTGAAAACCGCATAGCTCGCGGCGTCGTTTTTAGCTTTCCTATGAGGAATTGAAACAACCCTTGCAGCCACCACTGAATCTCGGTGAAGTCGTGTTTTTAGCTTTCCTATGAGGAATTGAAACAAAGACAGCCCCGCCACGTCGCCGTAAGGCGTGGAGTGTTTTTAGCTTTCCTATGAGGAATTGAAACAGCGGCACCACCGCGGCCCCGGCGGGCTGGTACGAGTTTTTAGCTTTCCTATGAGGAATTGAAACTTGTCACGTTCGACCAGGGGCATGACGCGGGCGAGTTTTTAGCTTTCCTATGAGGAATTGAAACTCCGACGTGCCGGTGCGGACTTCAAAACCGTCCGAGTTTTTAGCTTTCCTATGAGGAATTGAAACCCTAAAAGTTCGGCCTCGCGGACAGCCGCTGCACCCTGTTTTTAGCTTTCCTATGAGGAATTGAAACTAAAAGTCGGTCGCCGGGCCTGCGGTGAGCGAGGCGAAGGTTTTTAGCTTTCCTATGAGGAATTGAAACTACTTTTCGAGGTAGACCGGGTCGTGTAAGACCCCAGTTTTTAGCTTTCCTATGAGGAATTGAAACAAAAAGGTCGGCATGGGGGCAAACTCGACGCAGAAAGTTTTTAGCTTTCCTATGAGGAATTGAAACTGAAAGAGTCTGGATATTCGAGGTACAAAAATGACCTGTTTTTAGCTTTCCTATGAGGAATTGAAACACTGGGCTCGAGTACAGTCGAATTTACCTATGGGCTCGAGTTTTTAGCTTTCCTATGAGGAATTGAAACCCGACGAGATTCGGACGCGCTGCAAACCCGCCGACCCTGTTTTTAGCTTTCCTATGAGGAATTGAAACTTGTGCGGACCTGAGCTTTAATTCTGTCGTTCATGTAAGAGTTTTTAGCTTTCCTATGAGGAATTGAAACTTCGTGCTGGCTCCCGTTGTGCTCGGCGTAAAGAGGCGTTTTTAGCTTTCCTATGAGGAATTGAAACCCGATATGCAGCGTGAGGCTGAAGGTGCCGAGGGTTGTTTTTAGCTTTCCTATGAGGAATTGAAACTTCAACTTTCTAAAGCATATTTACTACCCGTTCTTACACGGGTTTTTAGCTTTCCTATGAGGAATTAAAACTTCGGCCGGTCCGGCGGTATAAGTATTTCTAAAACGCGTTTTTAGCACCGCTTTAGGGTGGAGAACTATAATAAGAAACGTTCTACATCTACGGTTAAGAGCAGAAAGGGAATGTATGAAGCACTTTGTGACGCTTTTCATGGTGGCGCTGTTGACCCTCGCCGCTGCCCAATACAACTTTGACGCACAACGTGAAAGGATGGTGGAAGAGGGTGTCATCGGCTACGGCGTCAGCGACGACGAAGTCATCGCGGCGCTGCGCAGCGTGCCCCGTCACGCGTTCGTCACCGATGAGTACCTCTCCCAGGCTTACGAGAACCACCCGCTCCCCATCGGCTACGGCCAGACCATCTCGCAGCCCTACATCGTCGCGCTGATGACCGAGGCGGCGGCTGTCAAAGCGGGGGACAAGGTGCTCGAGATAGGCACCGGCTCGGGCTACCAGGCGGCGGTGCTGGCGGAAATCGCCGCCGAAGTTTATTCGCTCGAGATTATCGGCCCCCTGGCGGAACGTGCGGAAGAGGACTTGGCGAGCTTGGGGTACGACAACGTACAGGTCTACCACGCCGACGGTTACTTCGGGCTGCCGGACGAAGCCCCGTTCGACGCCATCCTCGTCACCGCCGCGCCCGACCACATCCCGCAGCCGCTCGTGCAGCAGCTCGCGGTGGGCGGCAGTCTGGTGATTCCGGTGGGGCCGGTCGGGGGTTACCAGACTCTCTGGAAACTCACTAAGGTGAGCGAGGACGAGGTGAGGACCGAGAACCTGGGCGGCGTGCGCTTCGTGCCCTTTACGCGGGAGGAGCGCTAACCCCACCTCCAGAAGACCGCCAGCGCCCCCGCGTAGGCCGCCGCGCCCAGCCACAGCACCGCCGAAAACCCTGCCGAAAGGGCGATAATAACCGCCAACACTGCGCTGATAACTGAAAAGGAGCCGTTGACCGCCCAGGCCCAGGGCACGAGCGCCGCGTTGTGTCTTTCGACCAGGCGCAGCCCCGCCGCGAAGGGAAGCCCCATAAAGTAGCCCAAGGGGGCCAGCGCCAGCACGGTGAAGAGAAGCCGCCCCCCCTCGGGCAGGCGCAGCGCCAGGGCGGAAAAGGGGGGCAGGAGGAGAGGGTAGAGGACGACGACGAGCACGAGCGCGCCGAGCGCCCAACGAAGGGGCCAGCACCGCACCGTAAACGAGCCCAGGCCGGAGAAGAGCAGCAGGCCCAGCAGGATGACCGCCAGCGCCGTGACCGGCTGCCCCAGCACCAGGATGAAGCGCTGCGACAGGGACACCTCGACGAACAAAAAGGCGAGTCCCAGACAGGCGAAGTAGACGAGGACGCGCCAGGTGGGGAGGGTTGCGCCGGCCTCTCGAGCCCCACTCCCACCCCGCCTTAACCTCGAGCCCAGCAGCGGACCCAAAATGAACACCGCCGCCGCCAAGCTCACCAGCGCAAGGAGCGCCACCAGCACGAAAAAGCCGCTGCCGCCGAAGGGTTGCCAGGTGCGGCCCAAGCTCGCCAAAATCTCCGGCGTCTGCCGCCACTTGAAAAAGTGAAAAAAGAAGGGGCGGTCATCGCTGGTGGGGCGGATGTCGAAGCGGTAGTCTTCATAGACCTTCTCGGGATGCTCGAGAATTTCCGTGAACAACTCGTGATAAACGGGTTCGGGCAGGATGTTGTAACGGTTGAGTTCGGTGTCCTCGATGCCCGGATAGTAGACGCCGTCGAAACCCCGCGCCTGCAAAAAGGCGCGGACGGTCTCGACCTCTTCCGCGGAGAGCGGCTTTTCGCTGGCGACGACCGTCATGGTGCGCAGGCTGCGGAAAGCGGCGAGGTGAGTTTTCGGGTCGCGGCCACTCTCTTCCAGCGCCGCGGCCACGGTGCCGAACAGCCGGGCCGACTCGCTCGGCGGCGTCTGCAGCCAGCGGGTGACGACGAGAAGTCCGCCCTCTTCCAGGGCGCGCAGGTAGTCGCGGAAGGCTTGGGCGGTATAAAGGTAATTCTCGGTCAGGCTGTAAGCCCCCGAGGTGACGGGGCGGTGAGGGTCGGTGAGCGCGACCATCACCAGGGGAAAGCTGTGGGGCTCGAGCGCCCGCGCGTAGACGCGGCTCGAGCGCTCGAGCCCCGTCACGCGCTCGTCGGTGTAGAGCCCGCTCGTAAAGTCGCGGTACGGCCCCTGCAGAATGTCGATGACCAGGCCGTGTTCCTCGACCGCCGTCACTTTCTGCGCGCCCGCCGCCAGGGCCAGGAGCACGTCGAGCCCCGTCCCCGCCGAGAGCACCAGCGTCTCGGCCGCGGGGCGCAGCCGGTAGGCCAGGCCGATGGGTAAGTGGTCGGCCAGCAGCGCCGCCTCGTCCGCGTCGGGGGCGAGTTCGGTGATGGGCAGCAGCGTGCCGCCGTCCAGGATGAGCCCCGCCTGCGGGGGCGGCCCGACCGGGGCGAGCAGGGAGAGGCCCGGCATCGAGTGGATGGTCGGGCTCTCGACCACGTCCACACGCGCGGTCGCGTCCCACTCGGTAAAGACGAGCCTGGAGTCGAGCGCCAGCAGGAGCTGCGACAGCGTCTTGTAGGGCGAGAGCCGCTGCGCGAGCATCTCGGGCGGCCTGACGAGCAGCCCCACCCCGAGCGCGACGAGGAGGGTGAGGAGAAGAGCGGCGGCGACGCCCCCCGGACGCCGCAACACGCCCCTATCCAGGAACAACCCGCCCGACGCCGCCCCCAACAGGGCGGCCAACACCACCGTGCCGACGCCGCCGAAGGCGTTGAGCGCTACAAGCGACCCCAGCGACCCCAGCGCCGAGCCGACGAGGTTGGCCCCGTAGACGAGGTGCGAACGCCCCCGCGCCCCCGCCGCCATGAGTTCGCCGCCGATGAGCAGCCCGCTGAACGTAAAGGGCACGGCGGCGGCCAGAAAGTAGAGCGCCAAGTAGAGGGGTTGCTTGGGGTCCCAGGCGATGCTGAACGAGTCGAAAGGGAGGTAGTTGATGGTGAGGTAAGCGCCTACGGTGGTGACGCCGAAGCCCAGACAGAGCGGGAGCGGCGCGAAGCGCCGTCCCCGCACGCTGAGAAGCGACCCGCTCGCCCCGAAGCCCAGCAGCGCCAGGCTGATAGCCATAAAAGCGAAGTGGTAAAACTGCTGCACCGCGAAAAGACGCAGCAGCGCGAGTTGCAACAGGAAGGTGGCGGCGGAGAGGAGGGCGACGCCCAGGTAAGGGGCCACTAGAACCCCCAGGGATAGAGTTCGGGCGATTTTTTGCCCGACGGCTCGAGGTGGAGCGGGTGGAGCGCTGCCGTTTCATGAATGTAAACAAAGGCGTCGTAACGCTCGGGCAAGGCCGTGGGCACGTAGTTGCCACGCTCGAAGAGGGGATTGTACACCACCCCGATGGCGCGGTGCCCGCGGGGGGCGAGAAAGGGTTGGGTGTCCTCGAGCCCTTCGGTAATAAGGAGCCAGTTCCTTTCCCCGGCCGCGGCGAAAAGGCTTTCCCAGCTTTCCTCTATGGCCGGCGGCACTTCCATTTCCTGCATGGGCGCGCCCCACCTTTCGGCGGCGATGACCGTGCCCTGGTGCGAGCCGAAACCGACCAGCACCGTGTCCGCCTCGCCGTAGCGCTCGCGCACGAGCTGGCCTAAGTTGACCAGGCCCCGCGCCGCCATCGGCGTGGCTCGCGCGTCGCCGACGTGGGTGTTGTGCTCCCAGATGATGGCCTTGGCGTCGGGTCCGTAATAGCGCAACAGGCGGTCCAATGTGTCGGCCATGTGGATGTCCCGCACGTTCCAAGAAAGTGCGCCGTCCCGCGCCGCCGCGCGGTAGTAGCGCTCGGCGTTCGCCAGCACGAAGGCGTTTTGCAGGAGGTTGAACCGCGTTTCGGCGTCCAGCTCGAGCCGGTTTATCTCTACAAGGAGACCCGTCGCTTCCCTCTCGCAGGTGAGGGGTATTTGTAGCGTGGCCCGCGCGTAGGCCTGTTCGTCCTCGGCGAAAGGCGCAAAGCACCTCTCGACCTCACGCGCGGCCTCGAGGGCTTCGGGATGAGCAGCCGGCTCCAGAGTTTCCAGAATCACCGCCAGCGACGCCCAAAGGCTGTAAACGTCGAGCCCGTAGAAGCCGACGCCCGCCGTCGGTACGCTTTCGTTGTACTCCCGCAGCCACTCGGTAAAGGCGACGGTTTCCCAGTTGGCCCACAGCCAGGTCGGCCAGCGCGCAAAGGCGTGCAGCACGTCGTAAGCGTCCTGTCCCTCGGGTGCCGCCCCCGTGACGTAGCGGTTGACGCGGTAGCTGGCGGGCCAGTCTCCTTCGACGGCGACGAACGAAAAACCCTTTTCCTCGATAAGTCGTTGTGAAATGCGGGCGCGCCAGGTGTAGTATTCGGAAGTGCCGTGGGACGCCTCACCCAGCAGCACGACGTGGGCGTCGCCGACGCGCTCCAAAAGCGGGTCTAAGTCGTCGGCATCCTCCAGGTCGAAAGCGACGCGCCGTACTTCTTGCGATTCGGCTCCACGTTGTGCCCAGACGGTGCCGACGACGCCCAGCAAACTCGTCAACAGTACCGGTACGGCACGCCGTAGCCACCGGCGCTTAAACTCAGCGACGACTCCAGCGAAAAGTCGGTTTACCATGTTGCCCCCCTCGCACGTCAACCGGAACAGGTTGAACCACTTCAAAGTATGCGTTAAAACCCCTCATGAGGTCAACGATACTGCCCCGCAAAAACGGAGAGTCGGTTAAGCCTCTGTAAGAACGGAGGCAAGATGAAAGAGCGCAGAGTTTACACAGCTACATCCAGGGCTTCTATAATTCCAGGCGCAGGCATTAGTCTTTAGCCTATGTATCACCCGTTGAGTTTGAGAGGCTAGACTTTGAAAGAGCTGCTTAACTTCTACTCCGTGAAATTGGGCAATAGCAAACGCCCGAAGGCTTTGAATTCACCCGGCAGCCCCAACCCGAGCCATTAATGACCACACCTCAACCCTGCTAAGCAGAAACGGCCAACCGTTCCGTTTCTTCCCTGTCCAACTCGTCTTTGCTCGCTTCTCCCGGATAGCCCGCAGGATACTCGCCGTTGAAGCAGGCCAAGCACGTTTTGGCTATTCCGACGGCTCTCGAGAGTCCCGCTTCGGAAATGTAGTGCAGCGAGTCGGCCCCCGATTTTCGCGCGGATTTCTGCGACGCTCAGGCTTGCCGCGGCGAGTTCTTTGCGGGCCGCGGTGTCGATGCCGTAGTAGCAGGGGTAGCGAATCGGCGGGCTCGAGACCCGGAAATGCACCTCCGTCGCCCCGGCCTCGCGCAACAGCTGAACAATGCGCCCCGAGGTCGTGCCGCGCACGATGGAGTCGTCGACCAGCACCACGCGCTTGCCCCGCACCGCGGTGGTCGGCGCGAGCTTGAGCTTGACCTTCAGGTCGCGCAGGCGCTGCGTCGGGTTGATGAAGGTACGCCCCGCGTAGGGTGACTTGTAGAGTCCCAAGTCGTAGGGAATGCCGGAGGCTCGAGCGTAACCGATGGCCGCCGCCAAACCCGACTCGGGCACGCCGACGACGAGGTCGGCCGCGGCCGGAGCTTCTTGGGCTAAAACCTCGCCCATGCGGACGCGGGCCGCGTGGACGTCCGCCCCGTCGAGCGCGCCGTCGCCGCGGGCGAAGTAGATCCACTCGAACGCGCAGGGCGTCGGCGCGGGCGGCAAGACTTGGGTCGAATGCAAACCCGCGTCGTCCGCCACCACGAGTTCGCCCGGCCGCACGTCGCGCACTGGTGTCGCGCCGATGACGTGGAGCGCCGACGGCTCGGAGGCGAACACGTAGCCGCCGTCCAGTTCACCGATAACCAGGGGCCGCACGCCGTTCCGGTCGCGCAGGCCGAGAATCTTGTTTTTGTCCATGATGACCACGCTGAAGCCGCCCTCCAACTCGCCCATAGTTCGCGCGGTCGCGTCTTCGAGCGACAAGTGGCTGTAGCGCGCGATGAGGTTGATCATCACCTCCGAGTCGTTGGTGGTTTGAAAGACCGCGCCCTCGTCGAGCATCTGATGGCGCAGGGCTCGAGCGTTCGTAAAGTTGCCGTTGTGGGCCAAGGCCAACAGCCCCTTGTTCGAGCGCACCGTGAGCGGCTGCGCGTTGAAGCGCAGCGACGAGCCCGTCGTCGAGTAGCGCGTGTGCCCGATGCCGGTGTGCGTGCCCACAAAGCGCAGCGTGTCGAGCCGCGCTTCGGTGAAGACCTCGCTCACCAAGCCCATGTCCTTTTCGATGCGGATTTCCTCGCCGTTCGAGATGCAGATGCCGCAGGACTCCTGGCCCCGGTGTTGCAGCGCGAATAATCCCAAGTGGCACAAAGCGGCGACGTCGGTAGGCTCGGTCAGGTGCACGGCGAACACGCCGCACTCTTCGCGGGGTTTGTCGAACTCGAAGGGGTCTCGGTTCATGCCAGTGCCTCTCTCAAGGGTGCCTCATAGACCTCTTGCAGGTGTTGGACGGGGAACTCGAGCACGCCGGACGAGTAACGAAGTTTGAGGCTTTTTCCGCCGACGCGGCCCAAGTTCGTGTGGGGTACACCGTGCGCCTCCAACTCGGCTTCGACCTCGGCTAAACCTTCCGGGCGCACCGCCACCAGAATACGCGATTGCGCCTCACCGAAAAGTAGCGCGTCGGCGCGAATGGGGCTGGAAAGTTCCAGGTTCGCCCCTATCCCCTCTCCCATCGCCATTTCTGCCAGAGCCACGGCGAGCCCACCTTCCGACAGGTCGTGCGCCGTGTCGCAGAGGCCTTTTTGAACGAGGCCGACGACCGCCGTTTGAACGGCTTTTTCGCGGGCCAGGTCGAGCCGTGGCGGCCTCCCTAGCTCGAGGCCGTGTTCTACAAACAAATATTCCGACGCACCGAGTTCGTCGGTGGGGTCGCCAATGAGGAGAACTACGTCCCCTTCACGCTTAAAGGCCAACGTCGCCCGCCTCAACACGTCATCCAGCACCCCGACCATGCCTACCGTCGGCGTCGGGTAGACAGCGACGGTGTCCCCATTCGCGCTGTACTGGTTGTACAGGCTGACGTTGCCGCCCGTGACGGGCGTGTTCAGCGCCAGACAAGCCTCAGCGAGGCCTTCGACGGCTTGCTCGAGCTGGTAGTACACCTCGGCCCGCGTCGGGTTGCCGAAGTTGAGGTTGTTCGTAATCGCCAGCGGCGTCGCGCCGACGCAAGCGACGTTCCGCGCGGCCTCGGCGACCGCCAACATCGCGCCCTGTTTAGGGTCTAAATAGCAGTAGCGCGGGTTGCAGTCGGTACTCGCGGCGACGCCCTTGGACGTGCCTTTCACCCGCAGCACCGCCGCGTCGCCCGCACCCGGCAGCACGACGGTGTTCGTCATCACTTGCTGGTCATACTGGACGAACACCGGCCGCTTGCTGGCAATCGTGGGGCTTGATAAGAGTTTGAGGAGCACCGCGCCCAGGTCTTGCGGCACGGGCACGTCGAAAGGCTTTTCTCTTTTTGCTTCGATGTCTGGATTCTCGACACCCTGCCGCGTGTAAAACGGCGCTTCGTTGAGGGCGGCGACCGGCATGTCGCCGACGGTGCGACCGCGCTCGAGCACCCGAAACATGCCGTGCTCGGCCACCTCGCCGACAACCACCGCGTCGAGTTCCCAGTGCTCGAGCAGCGCCAACAGTTCGTCTTCTTTGCCCGGTTCAGCAGTCAGCACCATGCGCTCCTGCGACTCGGAGAGGAGAACCTCCAGCGGCGTCATGCCCGCTTCGCGGCGCGGCACGCGGTCGATGAACAGGTCGACGCCCTTGCCAGCCCGGTAGGCCATCTCGCCGACGCTGCTGCTCAGTCCGGCCGCGCCCATGTCCTGCACGCCGACGACGAGGTTTTGCTGGATGGCTTCCAGGCAGGCCTCGAGCAGCAACTTTTCCATAAACGGGTCGCCCACCTGCACCGCGGGCCGGTCCGCACCGCTGGCCTCAGACAAGTCCGCCGAGGCGAACACCGCCCCGCCCAAACCGTCGCGGCCCGTTTTGGAGCCCACGTAGACGAGCTTGTTGCCCGTCGCGCCGACCGTGCCACTTTGCAAGTCCTCGTGCCGCAAAAGCCCAAGCGCCATCACGTTGACGAGCGGGTTTTCTTGATAGCAAGGGTGAAAAAAGACGTCGCCGCCGACCGTCGGCACGCCGACGGCGTTGCCGTACAGTGAAATCCCGTGGACGACGCCGCCCAATAAATAGCGCGTGCGGTCGTTGTCGAGCGGGCCGAAGCGCAAGCTGTCGAGCACCGCCACCGGCCGCGCGCCCATCGCGAAGATGTCGCGCAGAATGCCGCCCACGCCCGTCGCCGCGCCCTGCACCGGCTCGACCGCCGAGGGGTGGTTGTGGCTCTCCATCTTGAAAGCGACCGCGTAACCCTCACCGATGTCGACCACGCCCGCGTTTTCGCCGGGGCCTTGCAGGACCTGGGGGCCTTTTGTAGGAAGACGCTTCAGCAGCGGCCGAGAGTTTTTATACCCGCAGTGCTCGCTCCACAGCGCCCCGAACACCCCGGCCTCGAGCGCGTTCGGCTCGCGCGCGAGCGCCGCCACCACGAGGTCGAACTCGTCCGGGCTGAGCCCGAAAGTAGCCGCCCGCTCGCGCAGGCTCAGGTCGCTCGTCATGCGTTTGTTATATCACCTGAAAAGTACCGAGCTTGAAGTGAAAAGTACCGAGTAAAAACCACTTTTAACTTTCAACTCGGTACTCGGTACTTTCTACTCGGTACTTTTTAGAACACCGGCACGTCCCGCGACAGCACGTACCTGTACAGCGCCGCCGCCACCGCGGCGCGGTCACAGTGGGGGGCTATCCAGTCGGCCTGGGCGAGCGCTTCGGGCGCGGCGTTGGCGGGCGCGACGCCGGTGCCGAGGGCGAACATGGTCGCGTCAGCGATGCTGTCGCCGATGCAGAGGGTGGGGGCGTGCTCGAGGCCCAAATAGCTCCGTGCCCAGCACACCGCGTTGCCCTTGCTGGCGGCGGCGGACATGACGCTCACCGTCTCGAGCGGGTTGTAGTGGCTCGGCGCGTAATAGTCGCCGGTCAGTTTGAGCCTCGCCCAGTCGTGCTGATAAAAAAACGCCCGCAACGGCACGCCGAACAAGCTCGCTGTGATGATGCGGTCGTAGTTGCCCAGGAGGCTCTCGAGCGCAGCATGGTCTGTCCTGCGGTAGTGGTGCGGGTCGTTGAAGGGGGCGCGGCCGGTGTCGAAGTTCGGGTGGAGCAGCGCCGCGTCCTGGTCGCGAAAGCTCCAGTGGTGCGGCGTCTCGCGGAACAGCGCGACGATGTTGCGCGCCGTGGCGGGCTCGAGCGTTTGCGCCATCAGCACGGCCCCGTCCGGCGCGCACACCAGGGTGCCGTTGCTGACGACCAGCGGTGTGTCTAATTTGAGCGCGTCGTGAATGGGCTTCGCTCCAGCGTAACTGCGCGCGGTGGCGAGCAGCACGGTCGCGCCGAGGGCGCGGGCTTTCTCCAAGGCGGCGACGTTGGCCCCCAAAAGAGTTCCCTTGTCGTCCAAAAGCGTGTGGTCGATGTCGCAGGCGATGAAGAAGCTCAAGGTCAGCCCAGTATGACCTCTTTTTTGACATTCAGCAGTGACCGGAACAGCCCGAGGCCGTCCTCCGAGCCGAGCAGCGCCTCGACCGCCCGCTCGGGGTGGGGCATCATGCCGAGGACGTTGCCCTCTTCGTTCATAATTCCTGCGATGTGGCCCAAGCTCTCGTTCGGGTTGGCTGCTGCGTTTACCTCACCCGTAGCGTCGCAGTAGCGGAAGACGACCTGGCCGTTCTGCTCGAGCCCCGCCAGCGTCTCAGCGTCCGCGTAATAACGGCCCTCGTTGTGGGCGATGGGCATTCTCAGCACCTGTCCGGGTCGGTAAGCCGAGGTGAACGGGGTGTCCTGCTCGACGCGCAAGAACACGTCCTGGCACTTGAAGTGCAGCGCCGGGTTGCGCGTCAAGGCCCCCGGCAGCAGCCCCGCCTCGGACAAAACCTGAAAGCCGTTGCAGATGCCGAGCACCGGCCCGCCGCGCGCCGCAAAGTGTTTGATCGCGGTCATAATCGGGCTGAGCGCCGCCAGCGCGCCGCTGCGCAGGTAGTCGCCGTAGCTGAAGCCGCCGGGGATGAGGACGGCGTCCGCATCACCAAGCGTCGTCTCGCGGTGCCAGACCACTTCTACGTTTGCGCCGCAAACCGTCAAGGCGTGGCGGGCGTCGTCGTCGCAGTTCGAGCCGGGGTAGCGGATAACGGCGACTTTCACGGGGTAACTTTCACGGGGCAACCTTCATAGGTTTCAGTGTACCCGTTCCTCGGTTCGACAACTGACGAAAGACCGAAGCGGGTGTGTTACCTTGCTCGAGCGAGAAACGTTCAAGATGACGTTGCCAAAGGAGATTTATGAAGCGAACGCTGAGTACGACCCTGCTCCTCGGACTCTTGACGGCTTGCGCGCAAGCGGCGCTCGAGCCGTCCCCTCGCCAGAGCACCCCGGTGTTCATCAACGAAATCCACTACGACAACGACGGCGACGACACGGGCGAAGCCGTCGAGATAGCCGGTCCGGCCGGAACCGACCTGGGCGGTTGGCGCTTGAGCCTTTACAACGGCTCGAGCGCACAGCGAAACGTTTACGACACCGTGGAGTTGAACGGCGCGATTCCCGACCAGAGCGGCGGTTTCGGCACCTTGGCCTTTGCCGTGGCGAGTTTACAAAACGGCGCGCCGGACGGGCTCGCTTTAGTTGACGGTTGCGGCGGCGTGGTGCAGTTTTTGTCCTACGGAGGCAGTTTTACCGCACTGGGCGGGCCGGCGGCCGGCCTGACCAGCACCGACATCGGCGTGGCCGAGGACGCCGGCAGCGCGGCGGACGCCTCCTTGCAACTCACGGGCTCGGGCGCGACCTACGACGACTTCAGCTGGACACCCCCCCGGACGAACAGCTTCGGCGGGACCAACGCCGACCAGAGGTTTGTCGGCGACCCCGCGCCGCTCGAGCCCTGTGACGACGGGGACGGCGCGGACACGGTCACGCTCATCCACGAGCTGCAGGGCGAGGGCATGAGCAGCCCGCTCGAGGGGCGCAGGGTCACCGTTGAGGGCGTCGTCGTCGGCGATTTTCAGGCCGACGACGGCGACCCGTTCGGCACCAACCTGGGCGGTTTTTACGTCCAGGAAGAAGACGCGGACGCCGACGGCGACGCCGCGACCTCCGAAGGCGTGTTCGTGTACGCACCGGGCGCGGCCGACGTTCGGCAAGGCGACCTTGTCACGGTGACCGGTGAGGTGACCGAATTTAAGGGCTTGACGGAAGTGACGAACCTCACCGGTTTGAAAGTCGTCGGCACCGCGCCGCTGCCGACTGCGACCGTCGTTACTTTGCCGGTGGCGACCAAAGACGCGCTCGAGCGCTTCGAAGGCATGTACGTTACGTTTCCGCAACCCCTCGTCATTTCCGAATACTTCAACTTCGACCGCTTCGGCGAAATCGTGCTGTCGCTGCCCGTTCCCGCGGGCCAAAACCGCCCCTACCAGCCGACGAGCTATCTCGACCCCGACACGCAAATGACGGCCGTCGACGCGGCTGAAGAGACAATCGAACTCAGCCGCATCACCTTGGACGACGGCCGCAACACGCAAAACCCCGACCCGGCGCGGCACCCGAACGGTTTGGCGTTCGACCTGGACAACCGTTTCCGCGGCGGCGACACGGTGCAGGGGGTGACCGGCGTGTTGACTTACAGCTTCGGCAAGTACCGCGTCCAGCCGACCGCGGGGGCCGACTACGTCCAGACGAACCCGCGCCCCGCAGCGCCGGAGGACGTGGGCGGTACGCTCAAGGTGGCGAGCTTCAACGTGCTCAACTACTTCAACGGCGACGGTGCGGGGGGCGGCTTTCCAACTCCGCGCGGGGCCGACGACCCGGCCGAGTTCATGCGGCAAGAAGCCAAAATCGTCAGCGCGATTATCGGCACGGGCGCGGATATTGTCGGCCTCGTCGAAATAGAGAACGACCCCGAGGGTGAAACGAGCGCACTCGACGACCTCACCGAAGCCCTCAATAAGGCGGCGGGGACCGGGACTTACGCCTACATCGAGACGGGCGTGGACGGCAGCGACGAAATCAAGGTGGCGTTCGTCTACAAACCGGACGTGGTCGTCGCGATAGGCGCGGCGGCGGTGCTCGAGGACGACAGCTTTACCAACCCTCGCAACCTGGACACGCCCAAAAACCGGCCCGCCCTGGCGCAAACCTTTGCCGAAAAAGCTACCGGCGGCGTGCTGACGGTCGTCGTCAACCACTTCAAGTCCAAGGGCTCCGGCTGCGGCGCGGGCGACGACAGTGCCGAGCAAGGTAGCTGCAACCTCACGCGGACGCTGGCCGCTCAGGCCCTCACCGACTGGCTCGCGACCGACCCCACGGCTGCGGGCGACGCCGACGTGCTGCTCATCGGCGACCTCAACGCCTACGACCAGGAAGACCCTGTCGACGCGCTGAAAACGGCCGGGTTCACCGACCTCGTTCTGGAGTTCCAGGGCGAGTTCGCCTACTCGTACGTGTTCGACGGGCAGTTCGGTTACCTCGACTACGCCCTGGCGAATACGGCGCTGTTGCTACAAGTCACGGGCGCGACCGAGTGGCACATCAACGCCGACGAGCCCGACCTCCTCGACTACGACACGACGTTTAAAAAAGAAGCTCAGGACGCGCTTTTCGCGGCCGACCCCTATCGCTCGTCCGACCACGACCCGGTCATTGTGGGGCACGCGTTGCGGGCCGACCCGCAGGTTCTCTTAAACGCCTTAACGAAAGAGGTCGCGACCCTGCGCGTTGCCGGCACCCTGAACGGCGACCAGACCCTCGCTCTGCTCAAGAAGCTCGAGCAGGTGAACAAGTCTCTCGCCGAAGACAAGTCCAAAACCGCCCTCGACCAGCTCGGCACCTTCGAAAACCAAGTTCAGGCCTTAACCGAGGTGTCCGCCGAATACCTCTTGGGCTTGGTACAGGCGTTGCGGAGCGCGCTCGAGTAACAAGCTTTACCAAAGAAACGGCGTGGAAAAAACCACGCCGTTTCTTGTAGGGACGAGTTTTATACTGAGGCGTGCCGAAGCGTGAGGCGTTCATCATGTGGAGTTTGCTGGCGGTGTGTGTAACGCTCGCCGCGTTCAACCTCGTGCCGCGCCTGCTGGTGAACGAAGCGCCCGTCGCGCTCCAACAGCCCGACCTCACCGTGGCGGTGTCGGGAGCGGTGCGCGCGCCCGGCAGCTACGCGCTGCCCTGGGGCTCGAGGGTGGGTGACGCGGTCGAGGCCGCCGGGGGCTTTACGCTTCAGGCCGAGCAGAGCCTCGTCAACTTGGCCGACCCGCTCGACGCGGGCGAGGCGGTGTTTGTCCCTGCAATTGTCGCCGCGACCGGCGAGGTGCGCGTCAGCGTCAACAGCGCCAGTATGGCCGAACTCGACACCCTGCCCGGCGTCGGCCCGGCGACGGCGGCGCTCATCATCGAGGGACGACCTTACAGCAGCTTAGAGGACCTGTTGAACGTCAAAGGCATCGGCCCGAAAACGTTGGAGAAGTTGCGACCCAAGGTCAAACTGTGAAGGTTAAGTTGTGAAGGTCAAACTGTGAAGGCCAACTCGTGAAGGTCGAAGTGTGAACGCCGGACCGGTGCTGGGCCGCGCTTCTCGGACTGTTCAGCCGAGCGAGGCCGCCCCCACGCCCGCGCCACCCTTCGCGCCGTGGTCGCTGCCGGCCGCCCTCTTTTTGGTCGTCGGCATCGTGCTGGCTTACCTGAACACGCCGCCGTTCGTCATGCTGGCGGCCACCCTACTACTCGCCGTGGCCTCGTTCGTTTTCGACCTGCGCTGGACGCTGCCGTTCTTGCTGCTGTTGCCGGTCGGTTTCGGACGGTTTGAGGTGTGGGACGCCGCGCCCAACCCGGTGGCGGCGCTGGCCGGCGAAATGATGAGCGTTTCAGGCGTCTTCGACGGGCAGGTGTTGAAGCTCGAGACCCCGGTCAAAGCCCGTGTCACGCTCTCGCCCAAGGGCGCGGTGAAAGCGGGGCGGGTGACACTCACGGGGCGCTTTCTCGAGCCGGCCGGAAAGCGCAACCCCGGCGGTTTCGACTACCACAGCTACCTGCGGCGGCGCGGGGTGGACGGACAAGTCCTGGTCGACGAGGTGGTGAGCTTCGTGCCGGCCGGGGTGAGCCTCAAGGAGCGCTTGCGGCGCGGCGTGGTGGCGGGCCTCAGCGCGCCCAAAGCCGCGCTCATGGAGGCGATGGTCTTGGGCGTCCGCGACGACCTGGGCGACCTGCGCGATATTTTTTCAGCTTCGGGTTTAGCCCACGTCCTGGCGTTGTCGGGGCTGCACGTCGGCATTTTGGTGGGTGTGCTGGGCTTTATGTTTCGCGCTTTCGGCTTGCGGCGCTACCCTTTTTTGATTCTCCTCGTCGTCGGCTACGTGGTTTTGGTCGGCCCGAGCCCGAGCGTGGTGCGGGCCGGGGCGATGACCTGCGCGGTGCTGGGCTCGCTGTGGCTGGGGGCCGGGCGCATCGAGCCGTGGCCGGCGCTGGCACTCTCGGCGCTGGTCGCGCTGCTCTGGAACCCGGCGTGGTTGTTCGACCTGTCGTTCCAGCTGTCGTACTTGGCCGTCATCGGCCTGCTGGTTTTCACCGAGCCGCTGACGCGCCTGGTGCTGGGCGAGGCGTACTACAAGGTGCCCTGGTGGCACTGGAAAAAGCTGGTCGTGGGCAGTGTGGTGGTGAGTCTGTCGGCGCAACTCCTGACCCTGCCGCTCGTGGCGAGCAGTTTCGGCACGCTGCCGCTGCTGAGCCCGTTCGTCAACGTCGTCGCCATCCCGCTGGCGACGCTGCTGGTGCCGCTCGGCTTTTTTGCGGGCGTGTTCGGTCTGCTCTCGCTCGCCCTCGCGGGGGCGCTCAACGCGGTCACCGCGGTCGCGGCGGGCGCCATCATCACTTTAGCAAGGCTGGGCTCGAGCCTGCCCAACCTCGTCTGGGGCGAAGTAGCCGCGCTCGGCTACGCCTACTTTTACGTCGCGGTGTTCGCTCTCTCCCTGCTCGCCTGGGGACGGCTGCGGCCCTGGCGCGCGCTCCTCGTGGTGGCGACGGCGGGGCTGTGTTCGGCGGCGAGCGTGCCCGCGCACACGCCGCCGGAAATCGTGTTCATCGACGTGGGTCAGGGCGACAGCGCCCTCATCCGCCTGCCGGGCCGCAAAGAGATTTTGATGGACGGCGGCGGGACGCCGTTTTCAGACTTCGACGTCGGTAAAAGAGTGGTCGTGCCCGCCCTGAAGGCTTTGGGCGTGGACGAACTCGAGCTTGTCATCGCCAGCCACTCGGACACCGACCACCTCGAAGGGCTGGTGAGCGTGCTGGACGCGCTACCGGTCGGTCGCCTCGTCGTCGGCGTGCGCAGCGAGGGCGACCCCGTGTACGACAACCTCATCGCGGCAGCAGAACGAAACCACGTCGAGGTTGTCTCGGTCGTCCGGGGCGAGTCGCTGAGTTTGGGCGACGCCCGACTGGACATCCTCAACCCGACGCGACACCCGTTCGAGAAAGACAACGACAACTCGGTCACCTTCGTTTTGAACTACAAAAACAAGCCCGAGGCGATTTTCATGGGTGACTTGTCCGCCGAGCGCGAGCGGGGCATGGCGTTTCCCAAAGTCAAGGTGTTGATGGCCGGGCACCACGGCTCGAGAACCTCGACCAGCGACGCCCTGTTGCGGGCGGCGCAACCCGAAATCGTCGTGTTTTCCTACGGCCGCAACACCTACGGCCACCCCAACCCCGAACTTGTCGAGCGGGTGCGGGCGACGGGCGCGCTCGTATATGAAACCTTCAAAATGGGGGCGGTGCGGATTGGGCTCGAGTGAAGCTGGTACGCTTGATTTATGAAACCAGATGCGGCCTTACTAAAAGATATTCTCGCAAGTGTGGCTAATGTCGATTATCAAAGCTATGCTGTAAATGTTGACGAATTGCAGTTTGAAGAAGATGTGCCTAAGAACAAACTTCAGTATCATGTTAAACATTTGATTAAAGAAGGTTACCTAGAGGGGCAAATCATAGGCTTGGAAAGAGCCGGTAGCGTCATTTTAATCGAACGAATGACCGACAAAGGAGCGCTCGTCCTTGACACAGCAGAAAACCCAGCATTTTTGGATTGGGTCAAAGAGAACACAGGTAGTGCTTTTGGGGATTTGATGAAGGGGATGGCAAAAGGCACTGCCTCTCTGGGTTGGGCTTTGCTCAAACAATGGTTAGCCACACAAGGAGTAAGTCTTCCTGGTGTTTAAGTCCTGCACAATAAGATCGCATATCTGGATGAGGTTGGCTCAAGGACCTGGACTGCTAAAATACCTTGTGCTTCTTCGCTACTGCTCCGAAGCCCTCGAGCAAGCCGTTTACAAACAGCTTGAAGACGGCTCTTGGTTTGCCGAAATTCCGGGATTTCAGGGCATCTGGGCGAATTCAACAACGGTCGAAGCGACACGTGCAGAGCTTTTTGAAGTGCTTCAGGAATGGCTCTTACTCAAGCTCAAAGACGGTGATGTTTTGCCCGTCGTCAACGATCTTAACCTCAACACGCCGACAGCGGCTTAGACGTGCCCACGGCAACTTCGCGGCGCGAGCTAATTCGTAGGTTTGAGCATTAGAGTTCGGCGACCCCTTTGCTTATCACAACATGTGGTCTCCTACGTCCAGCTCGCACCCCGCCAGAAGCGCGAACCTAAGTCCTGGAATATCTAAAAAACCTGCACCTAAGAGCCGAATCACCATGACTTCAGTTTCAACAGACCATTTTAGGTAGTATCCGTTCCACTCAAGTGTTTTGGTGATAACGTACAGGCTTGTGCGCTTGTTGGCATCCACAAAAGCGTGGTTACGGGACACTCGGAAGCCCAACGCAGCTACTTTCTCGAAAAAAGTGTGATAGGCGTCCTCGTTACCCGCAGAATCTATGGGGGCATTTAGAGCGCTTTCCAGCAGTCCTAAATCTCTTACGCCTGGGTCTTCAGCAGAAGCTTTTGCTATTTCTTCGTGACCCACCAAAGCAAAACCGAGAGTAGGAAACTTCCACCCTCGGTGACGGTAGGTATAAACGTTTTTAGAGCTTGGAGAGGGCATCCATAGAATCTTTGCGGCGCGCTATAAAGTCTCTCGCTTGATTGCGAGCTTCGTGCTCATTTTGCGGCACTTTTGCTACACGTTTTGCCTGTTCGACTGCCGTGCCGCGACTGCCCTTTAGAGCGTGTGCTAACGCTTTAGCCATTTCTAACACCCATCTTTCGTTTGTTAAACTTCATGCCCCAACTTGGGCTTCAGTACACTTAAATATAGCACATATGAGGGTGATGTGCATTGCGTTTGGCTGCTACAATCCCACATTGTTCTTCTCGAGCGCCCGCTCCGCCCGGTAACTGCTCCTTACCAGCGGCCCCGAGACGACCTCTAAAAAGCCTTTCTCCAAACCCCAGGTGCGGTACTGCGCGAACTCCTCCGGCGTGACGTAACGCTCGACTTTCAGGTGCGCGGCGGTCGGGCGCAGATACTGCCCGAAGGTCACGATGTCCACGCCGACGGCGCGCAAATCGGCCATCGTCTCTAAAATTTCAGCCTCGGTTTCGCCGAGCCCGAGCATGAGGCTCGTTTTGGTGAGGATGTCTGGGCGGTAGGTTTTGGCACCCTCGAGCACCCTCAAAGTTTGCTCGTAACCCGCGCGCGGGTCGCGGACCGGGTGGGTGAGGCGTTTGACCGTTTCGATGTTCTGCGCGTAGACCTGGATGCCGGACTCGAGCACTTTTTGCACGTGCTCCAAGTTGCCCGCAAAGTCCGGCGTGAGGGCTTCGACGGCGGTGTCTGGGTTGACCTCTTTGATTTTGCGCACGCACGCGGCGTAGTGGCTAGCCCCGCCGTCGGGCAGGTCGTCGCGGTCGACCGAGGTCAGCACGACGTACTTCAGGCCCATCAGTTTGACCGACTCGGCGGCCAGCCGCGGCTCGTCTAAGTCGAGCCAGCCCTTGGGGTTGCCGGTCGAGACGGCGCAGAACTTGCAGGCCCGCGTGCAGACCGAGCCCATGAGCATAATGGTCGCCGTGCCCGCGTCCCAGCACTCGCCCAGGTTGGGGCACATCGCCTCTTCGCAGACGGTCGACAAGCGGTTTTCGCGCACCGTTTCCTTGACCTTGGCGTAGTTCGCGCCGGTCGGCAGCTTGACTTTCAGCCAGTCGGGTTTGCGGTCGCGCGGCACGGTGTCGCTGCCTTTGCGCTGGATGCCGTGTTTGACGTAGCGGATGTCTTTGCGGTCAATCATACCGTTCCTTAAAGGGCTTGTGGCGCGTAGCCAGTGGCTTGTAGAAAAACCACAAGCTACAAGCTACTGGCTACAGGCTCCGAAAATGCTTTTTGAAACGCGGCGACGAGCTTGGGTTTGACCTCGTCCAGACTTACCTGCCGCCCCAACAGCGAGCTGAGGCTGGCGACGCCCTTGCCCTGCAAACCGCAAGGGACGATGTAGTTGAAGTGGTTTAGGTTGGTGGACACGTTCAGGGCGAAACCGTGAAACGACACGTCGCGCTTTATCGCCACGCCGATGGCGACGACCTTGTCGTCGCCGACCCAAACACCGGCGTAACCGGGACTGCCGACGCCGCTGATACCGTACTCGGCTAGAACATTCGTCATGACCATCTCGAGCCCCCGCAAGTACGCCTGCACGCGCCGCCCGACCCGGAAAATCGGGTAGCCGACGAGTTGCCCCGGCCCGTGGTAGGTCACGTCGCCACCGCGCTCGACGTCGTAAAGCGCAAACCCCTTGTCACGCAGAAAATCCTCGCGCACCAGCAGGTTTTCCCGCCCGCCCTTCTTGCCGAAGGTCACGACCGGCGGGTGTTCGACCAGCAGCAAGGTCGGCGGCGCGTGGCCCGCGACGACGGCGGCGTGCGTGGCGAGTTGAATCTCCCACGCCTCTTTGTAGTCGAGTTTTCCTAAGTCGCGCAGGTCAAAGGGTTCATACACGCTTTAAGGATAGCAAGGCCGCGCCCCCGCCTCTGCTAGCTGGCTTGCACAGTCGGGCTTGAAGTTCGGAGCAATTTAGCTTACAGTGTAGTACTACGTTATTCAAAAAGAGGTGCGTAGCTCGAGCCCAAGGCTCGAAGTCATGTTTGAGGCTTTCGCAATTTGAGAAAGCCGCAGGAAAGATAGGTTTGAGATGGCTGCAGGTAAAGTTAAATGGTTCAACGCAGAAAAAGGTTTCGGTTTTATCGAACAAGATGACGGCGGTGCAGATGTTTTCTGTCACTTTTCGGCTATCAGCGGCTCGGGCTTCAAGTCGCTCAACGAGGGCGACGAGGTCGAGTTCGAGGTCGAACAAGGCCAAAAAGGTTTGCAAGCCAAAAACGTCACCGTGACGAACGCCGCGCCCGCGACTTCTTCGTACGGCGGCGGCCGCGAGCGCTATTAAACCCAACCGAGTACAGGGCAGCTCGAGGGGTCAACCCCTCGAGCTGCTTTTTTGTTTTAGTTTCTACTTCGTCAACCGGTACACGCCGCCGTTGATGGCGACGACGTACAGTTCACCCGCCTCGTCCGTACCGAAACCGGCGATGTTGAGGCCGCTCTCGAGCAACACTTCGCTCGTCCACTCGCCGTTTTGGCGCTGGGCACGCCACACGCGGCCGCTGCCGAAGTCGCCGTACACGTACTGACCGACCAGTTCCGGGACAGCCTCACCGCGGTAGACGTAGCCGCCCGTGACCGAATTGCCCTCGCTGTGGGGATATTCGGCGATGGGGAGAACGAGGCCGCTCTCGTCACAGCTGTTGGCGTTGTAGCAGTGAAAACCTTCCATGACGTTCCAGCCGTAGTTCTCACCCCCGGCACTGTCCGCACTTTGAAAGTCGACCTCCTCAAAAGCGTTTTGCCCAACGTCGCCGATGTAGAGGTCGCCCGTGTCCCGGTCGAAACTGAACCGCCAGGGGTTGCGCAAACCGTAAGCCCAGATTTCGGGCAACGCGCCCGCCGTGTTTACGAAGGGGTTGTCCGCAGGCACCGCGTAAGGGGTGCCGCTGTTTGCGTCGCTGCTGTTTGCGTCGCTGCTGTTCACGTCGATACGGAGCAACTTGCCCAGGTGGGTGTCGAGGGACTGACCGCTGTCGAGCGGGTCGCCGCCACTACCGCCGTCGCCCGTGGCGATGTAGAGGTAGCCGTCCGGCCCGAAGGCGAGGTCGCCGCCGTTGTGGTTGCTGAACGGTTGGGGGACGGTCAGCAAAACGCGCTCGGACGCGGGGTCGGCGCTGCCTGGGTCGTCGCCGACGCTGTACTCCGCCACGACGGTGTCACCGTTCAGGTCGGTGTAGTTCACGTAAAAAAGGCCGTTGTCCGCGTAGTTCGGGTGAAAGGCGAGGCCCAAAAGACCACGCTCGCCCCCTGCACTGATGCGCTCACGAATATCCAAAAAGGCCGGCTCGAGCTTCTCCCCGGCCTGCACGACGACGACGCGCCCGGCCTGCTCGACCACGAACAGCCGCCCCGTGCCGTCGCCCGCGTTGACGAGGTCGAGGGGTTGGCTGAGGCCGGTTACCACGGGCTCGAGCCTCACCTCCACCACGTCGGGTGTCGGGCCGCCGGACGAGCCGTCGCCGGGGTCGTCGCTCCCCGAGGTCTGCGCGCAGGCCGTCCACAGCGGCACGACCAGCGCCATGAGTAAAAAGGTTTTGAGAATCCTGTTTCGCTTCACACTTGCCTCCGTGTCTCTATTGTAAAAAGTTCGAGATTAGAAACACGGTGTTCAAGCTACGGCCGCACCCTCACGACCGCACCCCCACGACCGAACCCTCGGCGTCCAGGGGCGGAAAAGGCTGCCCGGCCGCCAGCAGTTTGGCGGCTTCTCGGGGGTAGAGCCATTTGAACGCTTGCGCCTGCCGCGCCTCCGGGCTCAAGCGTGGCGCGTCGTACATCCCGGCGGCGCGGCGCTGACGTTGCGCCTCGAACAGCACGACGGCGGTCGCCACCGACACGTTCAAAGACTGCACCATCCCCAACATCGGAATGACGATGTGCGCGTCGGCTCGGGCGGCTGCGGCCTCGCTCACGCCGCCTTTCTCGTTGCCGAACAAGATGCAGGTGGGCCGGGCGTAGTCCACGTCGCGGTAGTCCGCGGCCTCGGCGGACAAGTGGGCGGCCAAGACTTGCATCCCTTGAGCTTTCAACACGTCCAGAGCTGCCAGCAGCGAGTCATGGACGACGACCTCCACCCACTTGTCGGCGCTGGCGCTGGTTTCGCTGTAGGTCGGCACGCCCCCGGTCGGGTTGACCGCGTGAACCTTCCCGATGCCGACCGCGTCGCAGCTGCGCAGCATGGCCGAGAGGTTGTGAGGTTTGTAGACGTCCTCGGCCAAAATCGTCAGGTCGGGCTGGCGCTTGGCGAGGACGGTTTGGATGCGTTGGTAGCGTCTGGCGCTCATAAAACGAGCATAACCGCTTGACACTCAAAGACCCCAACAAGTATCATTTCCTTTGCTAAGCGCGCAGCCAACCTTTGCCGAGGTGGCGGAATTGGTAGACGCGCTACCTTGAGGGGGTAGTGCCCGTTCGGGCGTGAGAGTTCAAGTCTCTTCCTCGGCACCACAAAAAACGCACATCGGACTTTTAAAGCCCGATGTGCGTTTTTAATGTTTGTCCATAATACTGTGTTACAATTTTCAGCGTCATAGCCGTCAGTATCACGGTGTGTCAGTCGCTGTCTTTAAATCTCGAGCCCCACGGGACGAACGCGCGGGGGCGTTAAGCTACTCCTCATCTCGTTTCAGCTCACCCTTGACTTGCAGCGTGGCTTTGGCGACGAAGTCGCCCTTTTCGCCTCTGTAAACGTTTTTCATGGCGAAGCGGCCGTTCAGCGCTTCGTAGAGCAGGCTTGCCGCCGCTTTCAGGTCTTGTTTGCTGCCGATAAGGCGCAGCTCGACGGTGGCCGGGGCGACCTCGCCGGAGGCCTGGGGTTTGGTCCTCACAAGGTTTCCGCCGCCCGGTGCAAGTTTGGGTTTGTGTCACGGGCAGGCTGAGTTCGTTCAATGAAGGGCAGCACAGCTGTTCAGCGTAGACCTAATCCCGCCGCGGTGCCATTAAATATCTCATCGCGTACGCCTTGCCGAGCTTTGTCGTCTCGAGCTTCGGCCGCCAGCCCGGCGTCACGGCCGCGAAGCTTTTGAAAGCCTCGCGGCCTGTTGCCTACACCGAGACCCTTTACACTGAGGCGATGACGGTTTCCGAGGCGCGCGCGTGGCTTGTAGGGCGGCTGCGCGCCGTCGGCGTCCCGTCTGCCGAGGTCGAGGCCGACCTGTTGCTCGAGGCTTTGTTGAAGACGACGCGGGCCGACCTCGTCCTGGCGCGGCGGCAAACCTTGAGCGCCGAGCAAGAACGGACGCTTTCGGGCTGGCTCGAGCGCCGCCTGAGCCGCGAGCCCCTGCAACACGTCCTCGGCGTGGCGCACTTTTACGGGCTCGAGCTGGCGGTGACGCCGGACGTGCTGATTCCGCGGCCGGAAACCGAGCGCCTGGTCGAACTCGCGCTCGAGACGGTGAAAAACACGAGAAACCCACGCGTGCTCGACGTGGGTACGGGCAGCGGCGCAGTCGCCCTGGCCTGCAAACACGGGCGGCCGGACGCGGTCGTCCTGGCAACCGACGTGTCGAGCGCGGCTTTGGAGGTGGCAGCGGCCAACGGGAGGCGGTGCGGGCTCGAGGTCGCCTTCGTCTTGTCCGACCTGCTCGCGGCACCCGCCGTGCAGGTGTTTGCGGCGCGCCTCGACCTGCTCGTCGCCAACTTGCCCTACCTGCCCGCCGCCGACCGGGGGCGCGTGAGCCCGGAAGTGCGCCGCGACCCGGACCTGGCGCTGTACTCGGGGCCCGACGGCCTCACGCTTTTCCGGCGGCTGCAGCGCGAAGCGCACGCCACGCTCAAAAAAGGGGCGACGGCCCTGTTCGAACTCGACCCGCGCAACGTCCACCAGGCGCGGCGCAAGGCGCAGGGCTGGGCGGCGTCAGCTGTGTTGCCCGACCTCGCGGGGCGCGAGCGCTTTTTGCGGCTGCTGCGCTGAGGCAAGCTCCAACCAGCCTACGCCCGCTTCTCGAGCGGCGGGACGGAGAAAAGCTTTGCCATTAGACTTCTTGCGATAGCAACTGAGCAACCCTACGACCGGTAACTACCGCTATCCAACTGGACTTGATAAAAAGTGACTCGCTACTCGCTGCTCGCTACTTTACCCGAAGGGTGCTCCGGCTCGCGCTCCGAGTCTTCCCCGAAAAACTCGGCCTCGACGGGCGAGGGGTCGCCGTGAACCGGGCGCGGCTCCGGTTTGCGCGGCAGAAAGCTCGAGAGCAGCAGCAGGCCCGCGCCGACCACCACGCAACTGTCGGCGACGTTGAAGACCGCGAAGTTGAAGCTCGGAATCTGGAAGTGGATAAAGTCGCGCACGTAACCCAGAGCGAAGCGGTCGATCATGTTGCCGAGCGCGCCCGCCAAAATCAGCGTCAGGGCGCTACGCTGCAGAACCGGCATGGTGCGGCTGCGCAGCAGATACACGGTCAACACAACCGCGACGGCCGCCGACAACAGCCCCAGAACAAGCGTGCCGTCCTGCAAAATTCCGAAGGCCGCGCCGGTGTTTTTTATGTAGGTCAGGTAAAAGCCGAGGCCGACGTACTGGCCCTGCCCGTTAAGGGGAAACGTCGTCGCGGCCCACCACTTGGTCAACTGGTCCACCGCCACCAGTGCGGCGGTTACAAGCAAAAACATGGTTTCTCCGTTCACGCGTGCTCTCTCACGCGTTCGGCGCGGCACCGGGGCGGTTGTTAGGCACCCGGCGTCGCGGCCGTTGCTTAACAGTATACGCAAGCGCCGGAGGGACGGGGTCAGGCGTTGTAGGACCGCGTCCCGACAACCGGAGATTCAACCGCGGGCGTTTTTGGTTTGCCGAAAACCCAGAGCCGAAAACCCGAAAAGCGCGACGGGGCTCGTCACCTTCGCAGGTCTCGAGCAGCTTCTTCTCACGGGTGTGGGTCACAAGTGTCCTTCGCGGCGGGTCGAAGTGGGAAACACAACCGGCGGCTCGAGTATACTGAGCCGAATAAACGGAATAAAGGGTCAAGGTAAGTCAGCGAGTCGAGTTCAGCCTGGGAGGGCCGTTATGTCAGTCACTTTAGAGCAGGTTCGTCGCCGCATCGAGGTCACCGAAGACGACGTGTTACAGCGCTTCGCCACCGAACTGTTCGACAAGTCGGCGCCGAAGTTCATGGACGCGTTCGACGCGGACAGTTTGCTGGCCGTCGCCACGTCGGGCCTGCAGCAGGTGCGGCGGCTCGAGCCCGGCGAAGTCTGCGTGCGGGTTTACAACCCGAGTTTGTCACAGGACGGCTTCGAAGTGCCGTACACGATAGTCGAGGTGCTGCTGCGCGACCGCCCCTTTATCGTCGACTCGGTGCGGGCCGAGCTGCGGCGGCGCGGCTTCGAGCTTGTTCACCTGCTGCACCCGATTTTGCACACCCTTCGGGACGCGGACGGCACCCTCACCGACCTGACGACGAGCGAGCACCCCGAGGCCGAGCGCGAGGCTTACGAGCTTTACTTCGTCGAGCGTCAAGGCGACCCCACGGCGCTGACAGGGCTGGAAACGGCCGTGCGCGAAGTCCTGGACGACGTGGTGCTGGCGACGGGCGACTACGTAGCGATGTGCGAGCAGGCCGAGCGGACGCGGGCCTACCTGGCCGAACTGAGCGCACGCGAGGTTCAGAGCGCCCTGCGCGACCGCCGCGAAGAGCTGGACGAGTACGCGGCCTTTATGCGCTGGCTGGAAGAGGACAACTACGTCTTTTTGGGCTACCGCGAGTACGACATCGTGACCCATGAGGGCGCGCCGCACCTGCTGCTCACGCCGGACTCGGGTCTGGGCATTTTGAGCAAGTCGGAGACAAGCGCCTACACCGAGCCCGTGCCGGTCGCCGAGCTGCCCGAGGGCCTGCGTGAACGCGTCACGGGCGGGCGCGTGCTGACCGTGACCAAAACCAACGCCGAGTCGACCGTCCACCGCGCGGCGCGCATGGACTACATCGGCATCAAAAAACTGGGCGAGGCCGGGGCGGTCGTCGGCGAAATCCGCTTTGTGGGTCTGTTCACCTCCAAAGCCCTGTCCACGGCGGTCGAGGACATACCCATCCTGCGGCTCAAGCTGCGCCGCGTTTTGACGCGGGACCGGGCGGTGCCGGGGTCGCACGACTTCAAACAAATCACCTCCATTTTCAACTCGATGCCGCGCGAGGAACTGTTCTGGGCGGACGCCGACCAGCTCTACAAAGACATTCGCACCATCATGGGTCTGGAGCAGGAACAGGGCGTGCGCCTGACTTTGCGGCCCGACCCGCTCGGGCGCGGCCTCGCCGCGATGGTGGTGATGCCGCGCGACCACTTTAACGCAACGGTGCGCCGCGCCATTCAGGGTTACCTGTACGAGCAGCTGGCCGCCAGCCACGTCGACTACCAGCTCGCGATGGGCGAGGACGAGTCGCAGTTGCGCTTTCACTTTTTTTTCACCACCGAAAAAAGCCACTTCGACGTGAACGTGGTCGCCCTGGAGCAAGGCGTTACCGAACTCACCCGCACCTGGGACGACCACCTGTTGGAACAGCTCGTGGCTGCCAAGGGCGAGCAGGGGCGGCGTCTCGCGGAAAAGTACGGCAAGGCCTTCGACGAGGCCTACAAGGCCGACACCTCGACGCCCGCCGCGCTGCGCGACGTCGAGCAGTTGGAAGCTTTGGGCGAGGCCCCCTACCGCGTCGACATCTTGAACGCCGCCGACGACGACCGGGTCTTGACCGTCGGCGCGGACACGACGCTCGTCAAGATTTACCACGGCGAACGCACGCTGGTTTTAAGCAACGTGCTGCCGATGCTCGAGAACCTGGGCTTTCGCGTGCTCGAGCAAATCGCCTACCACGCGAGGTTGCCCGGCGGTGACGCAAAAGACGGTGTCGTAAAAAACGATGGCGAAAAGGAAAGTGGCGAAAAGGAAAGTGACGACGACAGCGTGCGCGGCGTCGATATTTTCCGGGTACAGGACTGGAGCGGCGCGCCCATCGACGTGCGCGAGCACGGGGCACGGCTGACCGAAGCGCTGACCCGGTTGCTCGGCGGCTCGGCCGAGAGCGACCGGCTGAACCGGCTCGTGCTCTACGCGGGCTTGAGCGTGCGCCAGGTGGCGCTGCTGCGGGCTTACCAGATGTACTACGCGCAACTGAACGCGGTGACGAGCCGCAGTTTCGTCAACGAGACGCTGCTGAACCACCCCGAGTTGGCCGCGCTGCTCTACCAAGCCTTTGCAACCAAGTTCGACCCCGCCGTCGACAGTGACCGCGAGACGGCCTTTGACGACCTCAAAAGCGAGTTTTTGGACGCGCTGAACAGCGTCGCCTCGTTGCCGGAGGACACCACGCTGCGCGGGCTGTTCAACCTCATCGACTCGAGCGTGCGCAGCAACTTCTTCTTGAACCGCCCGACCATCAGCTTCAAGCTCGCCTCTAAAAAAGTGAGCAGTATGCCCGAGCCGCGCCCGCTTTTTGAGATCGCGGTGTTGGGTTTGGGCGTCGAGGGCGCGCACCTGCGCGGCGGCAAGGTGGCGCGCGGCGGCATCCGCTGGTCGGACCGTCCGGACGACTTCCGCACCGAAGTTCTGGGCTTGATGAAAACGCAGATGACCAAAAACGCCGTCATCGTGCCGGTGGGGTCCAAGGGCGGCTTCGTCCTCAAAAACGCCCCCCTGGACCGCGACGCGCTGCGCGCCTACGCGCGCGAGCAGTACCGGCTGTTTATCGGCGGACTGCTCGACATCACCGACAATCTCGTCAACGGGCAGACCGTTCACCCCGAGGAAGTGCTCGTCTACGACGAGCCCGACCCTTACCTGGTGGTCGCGGCCGACAAGGGCACGGCGACCTTCAGCGATCTCGCCAACGAAACGGCGGCCGCGTACGACTTCTGGCTCGGCGACGCCTTCGCCTCGGGCGGGTCTTACGGGTACGACCACAAAGAAGAGGGCATCACCGCGCGCGGCGCTTGGGAATGTGTGGCGCGGCACTTCCGGGAAATGGGCGTCAACGTCCATGAGGACACCTTCAGCGCGGTCGGCATAGGCGACATGTCGGGCGACGTGTTCGGCAACGGCCTGCTCTACACCGACAAGCTCAAACTTTTGGCCGCCTTCAACCACCTGCACATCTTTCTGGACCCCAACCCCGACCCGGCGGCGAGTTTCGAAGAGCGCAAGCGTTTGTTCGAGCTGCCGCGTTCAACCTGGCAGGACTACAATCCCGAAACAATCAGCGAAGGCGGCGGCGTGTTCGAGCGCGGGGCCAAGTCGATCAAGCTGAGCCCACAGGTCAAGGAAATGTTGGCCGTCGAGGCCGACGCGCTGAGCGGCCAAGACCTCATCCAGGCGATTCTCAAAGCGCCGGCCGACCTGCTCTGGAACGGCGGCATCGGCACCTACGTCAAGTCGAGCTTGGAGACCGACGCCGAAGTGGGGGACTCGAGCAACGACTTAGTCCGCGTCGACGCCGACGATTTGCGTGTCAAAGTCGTGGGCGAGGGCGGCAACTTAGGGTTTACCCAGCTCGCCCGGGTCGAGTACGCGCGCGCGGGTGGCCGCATCAACACCGACGCCATCGACAACTCGGCGGGCGTGGACATGAGCGACCACGAGGTCAACATCAAAATCCTGCTGCAGCCGCTGCTGAGTGCCGGCGAGCTGTCTTTCGACGCGCGCAACCACTTGCTGCAGGACATGACCGATGAGGTGAACGCGCTCGTCCTGAAAGACAACTACAACCAGTCGCTGGCGCTGTCCTTGGCGCAGCGGCGCAGCTTGGGCGACCCGCTGCTGTTCGAGTCGCTGGCCGACTACCTGGAGGAGCGCGGCGCGCTGAATCCGGCGGTCGAGTTTTTGCCTGGTCGCAAAGAACTGCTCGAGCGCCAAAAGGGGGGCGAGGGTTACACCCGCCCCGAACTCGCCATCCTGCTCGCCTACACCAAGATGGGCATGTACCGGCGCTTGCTGGAAACCGACTTTCCCGACGAGCCCTATTTCCAGCACTACCTGGACACTTACTTTCCCTCGCAACTCGTGGAACGCTACCCGTCGGCCATCAAAACCCACCAGTTGCGCCGCGAAATCATCGCCACGCAGTTCACCAACACGGTCGTGGACATTTTGGGCATCACCTTCGTCCACCGCAGCTTGCGCGATACCGGCGCGACGCCGGTGGAGGTCATCCGCGCGGCGCTCATCGCGCTGGAACTTTTAGATGTACAGGAGCTTGTCGAAAACATCAACGCGCTCGACAACGCGGTTCCTACCGACGTGCAGTACCGCGCTTTTGACGAACTCGTCAAGGCGGTCGAAGGGGTCGTGACCTGGATACTGCTGAGCGACCAGCAAACGACTTCCGTCGCCGAGTTCGTCGACAGCTACCGCGACCCGCTCCAAAAGCTGCGGGGCGGTTTAGGCAAGTTTTTGTCCGCGGACGAGCGCGAGCGCTTTACCGCGAGTGCCCGCAACTGGACCAAGCAAGGCTTGCCCAAAGACTTAGCCAAAAGCGTCGCCGGGCTCGACTACCTGCCGAGCAGTGTCGGCGTCACCGAGGTCGGCGAAACCCTCGAGCTGCCCATCGGCGAGGTCGCCCCGGTTTTCTTCGCGTTCGGCGAACGCCTCTCGCTCGGCTGGCTGCGCGACCGCCTCACCGAGTTGCCCAGCCCGAGCAAGTGGGACAAGGTCGCGCGGGGCGGTTTGATCATGGACCTGCGCCGAACCCAGAGCAAGCTCAGTCTGCACTTTTTGGAGGCTCGAGCCCACCAAACCGACCTGAACGCCGAAACTTTTTTAGAGCGCAAACCCCGCTCCTTAAGCCGCTACGACACCGCCCTCGCCGAGGTGCGTGAAACCGAGACCTTTACTTTAGCGAGCGCCGAAGTGCTGGCCCGGCTGCTGGCGCGCCTCGTGGAGGGGGTGAACGGGGATCAGGTTGGCAAGAAGTAGGATGGTGGGGGATGGACGCTACAAGCTGACGTAAAAATGTGCCTTCTAAAACGGGAGAGGGAGTGTGAACCTAGCAGTCAACCTACACTGCAGTGATGTTCAAGAAACAGAGGTTAAGGTCAGACTTAATTTTTTAGCCTTGCGTCGAACGAGATGGGACTGATTCTGTCAGTCCACTTCGTTCAACCGCTAAATATCACCAAAAGCCGCTTCTACATCCCGCGCTGCGTTCAGGACTCGAGCGATTTGCACAACGTCTTCGCTCAGGCGATAAAAAATGATATGATGACCGACCGTGAAGCTGCGCAGGCCGGGAAACAGGTCTCGTCTGTCCCGTCCCATGAAAGGCTGCTCGGCCAACTGCTCGAAAGCTGCTTCGAGACGTTCCAGAAAGCGGTCTGCCGTCTCAAAGTCACGTTGTGATATATAGCTCCAAATTTCAATGAGGTCGATGTCCGCGGCTGGCGCCTTGACGTAGGTTGCCACGGGCTAGCCGCTCTGCTCTTTTGCCTGCTCTCGAGCCAGCCGTTTAATGTCGTCCATCGTCAGGTTGGAAACCCGCCCAGCATCCAACTCAGCCAACCCCTTTTTAACCTCTTCACGCAGGAGTTGTACTTTAAGGTCTTTCAGCCGGTCTTGCTCCTCGAGCAAGCGCAGTGCAGCACGTACCACTTCGCTCGCGGAGTTGTACATACCCGTACCGACCTTCGCTCTGACGAACGTTTCGAGTTCGGGCGTCAAATTCACGTTCATAGCACATCCTCGAACCGAAGGATAGAAGAGTTGTTAGAGATTGTCAATGATTGTTAATCAAAACGACGCTGTTGTAAGCTGACTTCTTTAGGACCGTGTGAAGCGTTGCTGACCTGAACAGCTCAGCTGGGTCAGTAGCTCGAGATAGTCTCGAGCAACACTTGCAGCGCCCTATCCCGGTCGATGTGTTTGCCCACCCGCACGTTTTGGGGTAAGTCGCTCCGCACCTTGCGCTCGTCCACCACCGTCATGCCGCGGGTGTGCTCGCCGCGCAGTTCGACGGTAACGTTTCTCGGCTCGAAAGTTATCAAGTCGGGATGCGTCAAGGCCAAAACCGCGCAGGGGTCGTGCAGGGGCGCAGTAAAGGTGCCGAAAAAGCGCTCCGCGTAAGTTTGGCCGAAAAACTCTAGCATGTCCGCGACGAAGTGGGCGGCGCGGTTGTCCACGTTGCGAATCGTCGCTAAGTCTTCGCGGCGCAGGTCGAACTGGTGGGTGAGGTCGAGGCCGCACATGAACATTTTCGCGCCGCTCCGAAAGACGATGTCCGCCGCTTCCGGGTCGGCTAAGACGTTGAACTCGGCGGCGGGTGTGGTGTTGCCGAAGGAGCTAGAGCCGCCCATCATCGAAATTCCCTCGAGCTTGTCCGCAATATCCGGTGCCAAACGCAGCGCCAGGGCAAGGTTGGTCAGCGGCCCGGCCGCGACGAGCCAGAGGTCGTCGTGCTGCCGGGCGGCGTCGATGAGGTAATGCACCGCGTCGTCCCCAGCAACTTCGCGCGTCAGCGGCGGCAACTCGGGGCCGCCCAGGCCGGTCTCGCCGTGGATGTCGGGCGCGTGGCGGGGTTCGGCGACGAGGGGCGCGCTCGCGCCTCGGTAAACGGGTACGTCAATACCTAAGAGTTGCGTGGTGATGAGGGCGTTGTGGGTGGTCAGGTCAAGGTTCACGTTGCCGTTTACGGTTGTAACGCCGAGCAGTTCGGTGTGGCGCGCGGCGAGGAGAATGGCAATCGCGTCGTCGTGGCCGGGGTCGCAGTCGAGGATGATTTTGGGTTTGGGCATGGGGAAGTTGAGTGTACCTCGCCACCAACTTGAAGAGTAGGGGAGTTTTACCCCCCTACTCTTTACTCCCTTACCGCTTTCAGTTCAGCATCCGCTCGTCGGTCTCGACCAGGGGGGTCTCGAGCTTCTCTTCGTCCGGCATGACCATCGCCGAGACGACCCGGTCGCCGCGGTCGAGCCGCATGATGGTGACGCCCTGAGAACTTCTTCCGTAAGAGCTGACCTCTTTGACTCGGGTGCGAATCAGCACGCCGCCTTCAGACAGCACGAACAGCTCTTCGTCGCCCTGCACCACGTCCATGCTCACCAAGTGACCGGTCTTGTCGGTCACTTTCATGGTGATGACGCCCATGCCGCCGCGCCCCTGCACGGGGTACTCGCTTAGCGCGGTGCGTTTGCCGTAGCCGCACTCGGACACGGTGATGAGTTCGGCTTGCTCTTTGTCCGCTTCGGCGACGACCGACAAACTCACGACGAAGTCGCCGGGGCGCAAACGGATGCCGATGACCCCTTGCGTGGCGCGGCCGGTGTCGCGCGCCTGCTCCTCCTGAAAGCGAATCGCCTGGCCGTCGTGGGTGGCGAGGACGACGTCGTTGTCACCGTCGGTAATCTTGACCGAGACGAGTTCGTCGCCTTCGATGAGGTTGATGGCGATGAGCCCCGAAACATTGATGTTTGCGTACTCGCGTACCGCGGTGCGTTTGATGACGCCCTGGCGCGTGGCGAAGACGAAGTAACCGTCCACGTCGAAGTCTTTTAAGGTGATGACGGTCTGCACCTGCTCGTCGTCTTCTAAAGGCAAGATGTTGCGGATGTGCGAGCCTCGAGCGGCCCGTTCGGCCTCGGGCAGGTCGTAGATTTTCTCGCGGTAAACGCGGCCCCGGTTGGTGAAGAAAAGCAAAAAGTCGTGCGTCGAGCCCACCAACAGCAGCGAGTTGATGTCGTCCTCTTTTTGCTTTTGCGCTTTCGCGCCGCGCCCGCCGCGCGACTGGGCGCGGTAGTTCGACAGCGGCGTCCGTTTGATGTAGCCGCCGCGCGTCAAGGTCACGACCATCGTCTCCTCGGCGATGAGGTCTTCTTTGGAGATGTCGTCGGACAGGTCGCTGATCTGGGTGCGGCGCTCGTCGCCGTACTTGGCCTTCACCTCGCGGAGTTCGCCCTTTATTTCTTTCCAGAGCAAAACTTCGTCGCCGAGGATGGCCTCCAAACGGCCGATTTCTTCTTGCAGTTCGCGGTACTCGGCGAGCAGTTTTTCGCGCTCGAGCCCCGTCAAACGCTGCAAGCGCATGTCGAGCACGGCTTGCGCCTGCACGTCGCTGAGTCCGAAGGTTTCGACCAGTCCGGCTCGAGCCTCGGGGCCGTCCTGCGAGCCCCGGATGAGGGCGATGACCTCGTCCAGGCGGTCGAGCGCGATGAGGTAACCCTCCAAAATGTGCGCCCGCTCTTTGGCCTTGCGCAGGTCGAACTCGGTGCGGCGGCGCACCACGTCGGCGCGGTGGTCGAGGAAGTAGCGCAGCGTCTCTTGCAAGGACAGAATACGCGGGCTGCGGTCGACGATGAGCACGTTGTTCACGCTGAAGGTGCTCTGCAGTTGCGTATATTTGTAAAGCTGGTTGAGCACCAGGTCGGGCAGCGCGCCGCGCTTGAGTTCGAAGACGATGCGCATCCCTTGCCGGTCGGACTCGTCGCGGAGCATCGACAGGTCGGTGATTTTGCCGCTCCGCACCAGGCTCGCCGCCGTTTGGATGAGCGAGGTCTTGTTGACCTGGTAAGGAATCTCGGTCACCACGAGCGAGGTGCGGTTGCCCCGCTCCTCGACCCGCACCCGGCCCCGCACCCGAATCGAGCCGCGCCCGGTCTCGAAGGCCTTGCGGATGCCCTCGGCGCTCATGATGCCGCCGGTCGGGAAGTCCGGGCCTTTGATGTGCCTCATCAGGCCGTCCAGCGTGATGTCGGGTTTGTCGATCATGGCGACAAGCCCGTCGACGACCTCGCTCAAGTTGTGCGGCGCGATGTTCGTCGCCATGCCGACCGCGATGCCCGAGGCCCCGTTGACGAGCAAATTCGGCACCGCCGAGGGCAAGACCTCCGGCTCGACCGTGGTGTCGTCGTAGTTGCCGCGCGTGTCGACGGTTTCTTTGTCGATGTCCGCGAGCATCATCTCGCCGACCGGGGTCATGCGCGCTTCGGTGTAGCGCTGCGCGGCGGGCGGGTCGCCGTCGACGGAACCGAAGTTGCCCTGACCGTCGACGAGCGGGTAACGCAAGTTCCAAGGTTGCGCCAGACGCACCATCGCGTCGTAGATGGCCGTGTCGCCGTGGGGGTGGTACTTTTTCATCACCTCGCCCACCACCGACGCCGACTTGACGTGTTTGCGGTTGGAAAAATGCCCTTCACGGTACATCGCGTAAAGGATGCGGCGCTGCACGGGTTTGAGACCGTCGCGCACGTCGGGCAGGGCGCGGTCCACGATGACGTACATCGCGTAGTTGATAAAACTGTTTTTGATTTCGTCCGTGATGGGTGCGGGGACGACGTGGCCTTCGTTCAAAAGAGCCCTCCTGGTGGGGTTGTTTTCGTCATGGTCTTGCTCCGTACTGCCGCGCCGAGCGTGGCGAAAAATCGTGCGACCAAGGCCGAGCGGCGGCCGGAAAGGTGTGACGCCGAACGTTTGAGTCTACCATCCCTGCGCGTGCTCCATGCGCTTCTACGAAACAAGCAAAGCGGCGTGCTGGACGCGTTTTCAGGCTAGCTCGGGGGTTGCGGGGGCACCCTCGAGCGAGCGGCCTCCGGAAGCGCGCAAAGGACTCGGCTAGGCGTTGAAATTTTAGAGGTTTTCGTGTCTCACGACCTTTTTTGGTATTGGTGGGACTACCGTCCCGTTATTACAGTGGGTGTTCCGGGCGCGAGGACTGTGCCAAGATTGAACGATGTTGTTCGTCCCACCCAGAACCTCACCCGCGGAGACCCCGGTTGAAGTGGCTCCGGTTGAAGTGGCTGGGGTGACTCTGTTTGGAGAAGTTCCGGCTGGTGTCATTCACAAGACCGCTCCTGGTGCGGGCGGTTTGGGCTGCGGTCGTCGGAGTTGGGGTTTGGAACTTGGCAGTTTAGAACGTGGCGGCGCGCTCGAGCCGCCGGGGGCGGCGCCTTGCTAAGTACCCGTTTCTCAGAAACCGCCGCACTGCAGGACGCGCCCGAGACCGTCCACGTCCTGCTTGTCGACGACGACGAGGTCAACCGTGAAGAGGTCACGAGGCTGCTCGAGCCCCCCCACGAGGTCTCGGGGGCGGCGACGGGACGGGCGGCGCTGCAGCACCTCGCCGAAAACCCGCCCGACTGTGTGCTGCTCGACTACCTGCTGCCGGACTTGGACGCGCTTCACCTACTGGCGAAGTGCGTCGAGGTTTACGTGCCGGTGGTCGTGCTGACCGGCGAGGACAGCCCCGAGGTCATTGTGAACACGCTGCAGCGGGGCGCGCAAGACTACCTCATCAAAGGCCAGCTGAGCAAACGAGCCCTCGAGGCCGCCATCTACAACGCCATCGAAAAGGTCACCTTACGCCGCGACCTAGACGCCAAACAGCGCCTGCTCACGCTGCAGGCGCAGGCGCTCGAGGCCAAAAATCGCCAGCTCCGCCAACTCGCCTCGGACCTGACCTTGGCCGAGCAGCGCGAGCGCCACCACATCGCCCACGTGCTGCACGACGACCTGCAGCAGCGGCTCTACGGGGTGAGGTTGCTGCTCCGCGCCGTGCAACGCGAACTGCTCGTTCCGAACGCGCAGGGGGGTCAAGAAGGTCAGGGGCAAGGGGCTCGAGACGCGGCGCTGCCTCACCTGCAGGAGGCTTACGACCAGCTGGGCGCGGTGCTGCAAGCCTCGCGGCAACTCACGGTCGACCTGAGCCCGCCAGTCTTGAAGGGCGAAGGCTTGTTGGAGGCGCTGGGCTGGCTGGCGTCACAGATGCGCGAACGTTTCGACCTGCAGGTCGAGTTAGAGAAAAAGAGCGACGTACCGCTGCCGAGCGAGGCCATGCGCATCCTTTTGTTCCAGGTCGTGCGCGAGCTGCTCGCCAACGTGGCGGCCCACGCGGCCGTCGACCGGGCCCGGGTCACCTTGCAGGTCCGCAACGACGCGGTGAACGTTTCCGTCGCGGACGAAGGGCGGGGGTTCGACCCCGCACTGCTGACGGCGACGCCCTCGGCTGGGTTCGGCCTTTACGCGGTGCGGGAAAAGCTCGCCCTGTTCGGCGGCGGCTTCGCGGTGGAGTCCAGTCCGGGCCACGGCACGCGCGCGACCCTCACCATCCCCGTCGCGAACCTGTGAAGGTGTGACGTGACCTACCAGCTGTTCGTCATCGACGACCACGACGCCATGCGGCGCGCGTTGGTCCGCTTTCTGAATGGCGAGCCCGACCTGAACGTCTGCGGCGAGGCGGCTTCCGCCAAAGCCGCCCTGAAAAGCCTCGAGACCTTGACCCCCGACCTCGTGTTGGTCGACATGTCGATGCCGGAGATGAACGGGGTTGAGTTCGTCACGGCGCTGCAGGCGTTCAAGCCCGGGCTGCCCTGCCTCATGGTCTCGGCCCACGCCCAACGCGACTACGTCCGCGCCGCGCTGCAAGCGGGCGCGCGCGGCTACGTCATGAAAGAAGACCCGCTGGACGTCCTCACGGCCATTTTCCAGGTCGTCGAGGGCGAGCTGTACGTGGGCTCGAGTCCCGAAGGGTGAGCACCGTCCGGGTTTACCACCGGCAAGCACCGCTGACGCCCGCCAACGTGCCCGTCTTCGAAGCGTTCGGGTGTGCAGTTTTTCTTACGCCGACTCTCTCACGCCGAAGCTACGCCGGGCAGCGCGGAGCGAGAAAACGCAAGCGGGCTCGGCAACTCATCTCTGCACGACTCTGCGCGACCTGACTCCGGCCAGGGCGGCCACAGCCAGCGCCGCCGACAACAGGGCTGTCGACAAACCCAACGCCCCGACCGCCCCGCCCAGCAGGTCGCCCGCCAAGCCGCTCAAGCTCGGCCCCGCGGCTTGGCCCGCCGCGAAGCAGGCCGTGGACAAGCCCATCGCTCGAGCCCAGCCGCTCGGCGGCAAGAGCTTGCGGAACACGTCGGTCAGCGCCGTAATCACGCCCAAAAAGCTGACGCCGAAAACGAACGCCGACAGCCACGGCGCGCTCACGACGAGCGGGTAAACGCTCGCCCCGGCCAAGCAAGCCAACACGAGTTCCAAACTCCGCGCCCCGCCGAACCGCTCGACCAGCGGCCCCCAGGCGAGCCCGGTCAGCGCCGCGCCCAAGCCGAGCACCGCCCAGAACGGGACGATGGGCACCCTCAAACCGGTCGTCACAAAGGTCATGTAGCCGATGTAACCCGCCCCGTACAGGCCGTAAGCCACCAGCAGCGGCACGATCGGCTTTAAGCTGCCGTCCCCGCCGACCACGCGGGCCGCGGGCTCACGCAGACCGCCGTGGGCGAGGTGAGCGACCAGGGTCAAGAGGACAGCGAGCGCCGCCAGCAGCAACCAAGCCGTTTGCCACGCCGTTACGAAGGGCAACACGGCGGGCGACAGCAAAATGCCGATGCCCACGCCGCCGAAGTACATCCCCGTCGCCAGACCCCGCCCGCCGCTCGCCAAGAGCAGCGCCGCGCCGCCGACGAACACGAACGCCCCCAACACGCCCTGGACGAAGCGCAAAAGGAGGAGCGCAAGGAAACTGCCGCCGCAGGCCAGCAGCGCCAAGCTCAGCGCTTGCAGCCACAGCGAGGCGTAGAGCCCGCGCCGGTAGCCGGTCGCGTAGAGCACCCGGTGGCTGACCAGCGCGCCCACCAAGTAGCCCGCCGTGTTCGCGCTGCCCAACACCCCCGCCTGCACGTAGCTGAGGCCGAGGTCGAACTGCATCGCGGGCAACACCAGCGCGTAGGCGAACCGCCCGACGCCGAGGGCGGCCCCGGGCGCGAAGCCGAGCAGGAAACCGAGGCGCATCTAAGTTGAGAGTACCGCGTACCGAGTTGAAAGTTGAAAGTAAAAAGCGAAAAACAAAGTCGGGGGCTTTTTGCCTCTCTCCTTCTTACGGTTTTGAAACCACAGCCTCGAGCGCACGCGGCATCATACCGCTCCTCGAGCAGGCCCCATACCTGCTAGACTCAACGCCATGAAACTTCCACGAACGACCCCGCGCCTCACCGTCGTCGGTGCGGGCCTGTCCGGGAGCGAGGCGGCGCTGGCAGCGGCGCGCGCAGGCGTCCACGTCGACCTGTTCGAGATGCGCCCCGGCAAGACCACGCCCGCCCACCACACCGACAAGTTCGCCGAACTGGTCTGCTCGAACAGCTTCGGCGGCGAGGGCGAGACGAACGCCAAAGGATTGCTGCAAGCGGAAATGCTCGCCTCAAACGGCCTCGTCATGAGCACGGCGCAGCGGAGCCGGGTGCCCGCCGGGGGCGCGCTGGCGGTCGACCGCGAGGCGTTCGGCGCGCTCGTGACCGGCACGGTGCGCAACCATCCAAACATCACCGTTCACCCGGAAGAACTAACCCACATTCCCGAGGGCGTCACGGTCATCGCCTCGGGACCGCTCACCTCGGACGCGCTGGCCGCGAGTTTGCGCGAACTCGTCGGGATGGACTTTTTGGGCTTTTACGACGCGGCGGCTCCAGTTATCGAGGCCGACAGCGTCGACATGAGCATCGCCTACCGCAAGGGCCGCTACGACCAGAGCGCGGACTACCTCAACCTGCCGTTCGATAAAGAGCAGTACGACGCCTGGTTCGAGGCGCTCTCCCAGGCGCGCCGGCACACGCCGCACGAGTGGGAAAAGCTAGAGTTTTTCGAGGGCTGTATGCCCATCGAAGAACTCGCCCGGCGCGGCTACGACACACCGCGCTTCGGGCCGCTGAAGCCGGTCGGTTTGGAGCACCCCGACACGGGAAAGCGCTTTTTCGCCGTGGCGCAACTGCGTCAGGAAGACGTGCGCGGCCAGATGGTCTCGCTCGTCGGCTTTCAGACCGGCTTGAAGTGGGGCGACCAAAAAGAGGTGCTGCGGCTCGTGCCGGGCCTGGCAAACGCCGAGGTCGTCCGCTACGGCGTGATGCACCGCAACACCTACCTCAACGCGCCTAAACTTTTGGCGCCCGAACTGTATTTGCGCAAAGAGCCGAGGGTCTTCGTCGCGGGCGTGCTGGCCGGGACCGAAGGGTACCTGGAATCCTCGGCGACCGGCTGGCTGGCGGGCACGAACGCAGCACGGTACGCGCTCGAGCAACCCCTCATTCTCCCGCCCGAAGAGAGCATGTTGGGCGGCCTGACGCGCTTTTTGGCGACCGCTAAGACCGACAACTTTCAGCCGATGAACGCCAACTGGGGACTCGTGCCCGCGCTCGAGAAGCGCAAGGGCGAGGGCAAACGCGAGCGGCGCACGCGCAGCTACCGGCGGGGCCTGGCGGCCTTCGAGGGGTGGCTAGAGACGCTGAAAGCCAAGGAAAAGGTGTCGCTGTGACGTCGCGTCACGGCTCAAGCTTTACTTTCTTGAGGTACACTGAGCGAAATGCGAACTCCAGCCAACTATAGGAGACCCTAATGCCCGAAATCTTTACCGGTGAACATTCCCTGATAACGGCCATCATGGTGGTGCTCATCCTGGGCGCGTTTTTGACCATTTCCCTGGTGATGCTGTGGGCACCGTCGCGGCCTTTTCCCGGTTACAACGAAGACGCTAAGCCCCGCCCCAAGCAGAGCCCCGAGCGCAAGACCCAGGTGCAACAAGGCCAAAAGCTACAGAAAAAACCCAAGTCGCCGCGAAAACGCTAGGGCGCGGACTTTGAGCTTCTCGCCCGTCTGCGGAATGACAAACGAGGTTTCTTCACCGACCGCGCGGCGGGTCCAAGGCTGGGTCGAAAGGTAGTCGACGGTTCTACGGGCTAGCCAGCTTTGGTGAATGCCAAACGCAAACGTTTCGTGATGAAATCCGGGGCTCGAGCCCGGTGCCTAAACGATGCCCCTCGAGCGCAGCAGCAAGAACACGGCCACTGCGATGACGAGGTAGACGAGCCAGCGGCCGTACTTGGCGATGCCCCCACCGACGCCGCTCCGCAGGGTTTCGCGCGCTTCTTCGCGAAGTTGTTTTTGCGAAGCGCCTTGGGCTTTACGCAGCGCGCGCACGCTCTTGCCGACTTGGCCCTTGCGCCGGTAGGCCACGCCCAGGTTGTGGTGAGCGTTGCCGAAAGTATCGTTCAAGCCGAGCGCCCGCTCGTAAGCGGCAATCGCCGCGTCGACGTCGCCGGCTTCCAGGGCCAGGTTGCCCAGGTTGGTCATCGCCCGGTAGTTTTTGGGGTCGGCGGCCAGGGCGCGCTCGAAACTCGCCCTCGCCCGTTCGACTTGGTTGTCGATGACCAGCGCGGTGCCGCGCAGCGTTTCGACCTCAGCGCGGAGCAGGGGCGTGTCGATGGGGGCCAGGACGGCGAGTGCTTCGTCGACACGGTTTTTGCCGACTTCTTCGGCTCCTTTTTGCACGCGCAACAGGTCGGCCTCGAGCCCGGCCCAATCCAGAAAGTCGGGGCGGCGCTCTACCCTCAGGGCGCGCAACGCCCGCGTGTAGCCCTTTTCACGCAACGCGGCCTGCATCGCCGCGAGCGCGTCCAGGGTCTCGTAGACCGCCTCGTCCAAGTTTTCCGAGCGCCGGTACTGCGCCAGCGCTTCGCCCGCGCGGCCCTCGTTCAGCGCGTCCTGCCAGGTAAAGGGGTCAGTCATGTCAGGGTCGTTCACGTCAGGGTCAGCCTTATCGGGGTCGGTCATGACGGGCTCGAGCCGACGGCTTGAGGTGGGTTGCCCGCCGCAACTCCGTCACGCTTTGTTGTAGCAGCCGTCTTACCAACACGCATCGGCACCATTCTACCGGGTGCGCTCACCGCTGGACGTCGGCGTACAGGTGCAGGTACTGCTGCGCCGAAGCCGTCCAGCTGAAGTCCTCGTTCATCGCCTCGCGCATCATGTAGCGCCAGTGGTCGGTGGCTTGGTAAGCGCCCCGCGCCACGCCGGTCGCCCACAGCAAGCCGTCGGACGTGGCGTGCTCGAACAAAAAGCCGCTGCGGTCGTGCTCAACCGTGTCGACGAGCCCGCCGGTCGCCCTCACCACAGGCGGCGAGCCGTAGCGCATCGCAATCATTTGGGTCAGCCCGCAGGGCTCGAACCGGCTCGGCACCGCCAGGCTGTCCGAAGCCGCGTAAATGTGGTGCGCTAGGCCTTCGTCGTAACCGATGTAGCTCGCCACCCGGCCGGGATGGGCGGCGGTGTGGTGGTGCAGTGCGGCCTCCAGAGCAGGCTCTCCCGAGCCCAGCACAATCAAGTTCCAGTCCTGCCACAGCAGTCCGGGAATAGCGGTGACGAGAAGGTCGAGACCTTTTTGGTCGACCAGCCTCGAGACCACGCCGAGCAGGGGTTTGCCCGGGTCCAAGTTAAAGCGTTCGCAGAGGGCGCGCTTGTTGACCGCTTTGTCGTCCAGGGTTTCAAGCGAATACTTCTGCGGCAGCGCCTCATCCGTCGCCGGGTTCCAGGTGTCGGTGTCGATGCCGTTCAAAATGCCCAAAAACTTGTGCGACACGTGCCGCAGGGTGCCGTCCAGGCCGTAGCCGTACCGGGGCGTTTTGACCTCTTCGGCGTAGGTGGGACTGACCGTGGTCACCGCGTCGGCAAAACCGAGCGCCGCCTGCAACGCGTTCGCCACCCCGAAGCGGTTCATGTAGCTGTCTTTAAGTGAGGCCGGCAGGCGCAGCCAGTAAAGCGTTTCTTCCAGGCCGGACGCCCCCTGGTACTGCACGTTGTGGATGGTGAACACGCTTGATGTGTGGGGAAACCCTTCGGGCAGGTGCCAGCCGTGTGTGAGCACCATCGGCAAGTACCCGGTGTGCCAGTCGTTGGCGTGAACCACGTCGGGCACGAAGCCCAGGTGCGCCGCGGTTTGAGGTACAGCTCGCGTGAACAAGCAAAAACGCCAGGCGTCGTCGGGGTAACCGTACAGACTGTCCCGCTGAAACGCCTCGTGGCCGACAAAGGCGTAGCGCACGCCGCCACGCTCCACCACGCCGACCCCGCAAACGGCGATGCCGCCGCCGAAAGGCACCCACTCGTCCCCGACCCAGAGCGGCGTACCCTTGAGGGTTTTGTACCAGGGACTGACCACCACGACCTCGTGGCCCAACTCCGCCAGGGCCTCGGGCAAGCCCCCGGCCACGTCGGCCAAGCCGCCCGTCTTGCTGAACGGGTAAACCTCACTGCTGGCGAGCAAAATGCGCATGGGCGAGTATACCCTGCAGTTCTAGGGGGCGCGGCTCGAGCCACCCAGCTCGAGCCGCCTCGGTCCTGCCCACCGGAGAAGTAAAATCAAGAAGGACGCGAACCGTCGGCAGTTGCAACGTCTCTCGAGACGAGCGTCAAGTAGCCGCCGAATTCAAAAAGGTAATAGAAAGTACCGAGTCGAAAGTGTTTTCACTCGGTACTTTTCACTCGGTACTCGGTACTTTTTAGCCTTTCAATCCCGAACTCGAGAGCCCTTCGATAAAGTAGCGCTGCGCCAGGATGAAAATAATCATCGGCGGCAAAATCGCAATCGCCGCCCCGGTCAGCACGAGGTTCGGGCGGTCGGCGGCGATATTGCTCAGTTTGATGAGGGCGAGGGTCAGCACGTGGTTCGACTCATTCGCCTCGTTGATGATGAGGAGCGGCCACAAAAAGCTGTTCCAGGCGTACAAAAACGAAAAAATCGCCAGCGTGGCAATCGCCGGGCCGCTCAGCGGCACAAAAATTTGCCACAGCACCCGGAAGCGGCTCGCCCCGTCCAGCATCGCAGCTTCTTCCAGGTCTTTCGGAATGGAGATGAAAAACTGGCGCATCAAAAACGTCCCGTAGGCCGTAAAAATCCACGGCAAAATGAGCGCGACGAGCTGATTTTGCCAGTCCAAAATCACCATCAAGCGGTACATCGGGATAATCAGCACCACAAAGGGAATCATGATGCTGCCCAGATACAGCAAAAACAGCGTGTCCCGCCCGCGAAACTCCACCCGGCTGAAGGCGTAGCCGCCGAAGATCGAGGTGACGAGTTGCCCCAACACCACGAGCACCGTCACAAGCACGGTGTTCACGAGCGCCCGGTCCAGGTCGAGGGTTGAAAACGCCCGATAGTTTTCCCACTGAAAGTCCACGTACTCTTCTTTGGGCGCGGTCCGCTCGACGGCGTAGGTGCTCAGCGCCGGGTTCTCAGGCACGACGAAGCGGTTTTGTGCGCCGCGGTAGGCCAGCAGGAGGTCTCGAGCCTCACCGTCTACCGTGACGCTGTAAACATCGAAGGTTTCCTCCGCGTCACCTTTCGTAACGGTCACGCTCTCCCCTGTTTCGACCGCGTCGTCTAACGGCACCTCGGCGACGACTTTGCTGGCTCGAGTGTCGGTAAGGTTCGCCCCCTCTTCCGTCGTGAAAAACCCGAACCTTTCCCGCTCGCCCGTATCTACGACAGGCCGCCGTTCCCCGTCCACGCGCAGGTTGTAAAGCGGCACCTGCGTGCCCTCGTACTCGGTGGTCGCCTGGGTCAGCGGCAGCAGCGCCGGGGGATAGCGAAACACGTCCGACGAGGTCTTGAACGAGGTGAAGAGCATATACAAAAACGGAAAAATCATCAAAAATCCGAACAGCGTTAGGGCCGTGTAAGCTAGAGCGCGTAGCAGAAACGTGCGCGGGCTGAGGTTGAAAAGTCTCATCTCAAACTCCTAAGCGTAGGCCTGCGAGCGGTTGAGCCGGAACTGCACGAAGGTAAAGCCGAAGATGATGACAAACAGCACCCAGGCGAGCGCCGAGGCGTAGCCGAAGTTGAACTGGTTGAAGCCGACCGTGTAGAGGTAGTAAACGAGCGTCGTCGCGCCTTCGGGGATGGGGCGTGAGGGAAACAGGGCGTAAGGTTCGTTGAAGGCTTGCAACCCCGTCACCATCGTCGTGATGAGGACGAAAAAAGTGGTCGGCGCGAGCATCGGCAGGGTGACGTTGCGAAAGCGTTGCCAAGGATTCGCGCCGTCGATTTGGGCAGCCTCAAAAAGGCTTTTGGGAATGCCCTGGAGCCCCGCCAAAAAGAGCACCGTGTTGTAACCGACGACCTGCCAGGCCGCCAACAGCACCACCGAAACGAGTACGATGCTAGGGTCGGACAGCCACTCGATTTTCGGGTCGGGCAGCCCGAGAAAACTCGTGACTTGCGTAATCGTGTACGACACGAATCCCGTCGTCGGCGTGTAGAGCCAGCGCCAGATGAGCGCCGTCCCCACCACCGCCGCGACCGAGGGCAAAAAGTAAAGCGCCCGAAAAAAGTTCATCCCCGGCAGCGACGAGTTTAAAATGAGCGACATGCCGAGCGCTGGCAAAATCGCCAGCGGCAGCAGCATGGCGCAGTAAAAGAGCGTGTTGAACAAGCTTATCCAAAACAAGCGGTCCTTCGCACCGATGACGAGTCGGCGGTCGCCAATCTCGACCTCGCGGACCAGGGCGTAGCCGAATTGAAGGGTATTTTGCGCAGCCGTGGTGTTGTCGGCGGGGAGGAGTTTGACCTCGAGCGCCAACAGCCGCGCGTAGTTGTTCACCCCCGTGAGTTGCGGCACCCGCCCTACCGAACTGTTGGTAAAGCTGAGGTAAAACGACAGCAACAGCGGCCCCGCGAAAAAGAACAAAAAGCCGATGACGTTGGGCGAGAGCATGAACCAACCCTGCCAGGCCGCGCGCCCGTCGGGCGTTTCACCGAAATAGTCGCCTAAGACCAGCAATTGCCACAGCAGCACGCCGGAGGTGAGCACCGCCGCGGTGAGGAGCCAGGTTTGGGGGCTCGAGTAAGCCAGAAACGCACGGCTCAGGCCGCCAAAAATATTTGCCCCCAACAAAATACCCGCGAGCGAAACGAGGCCGACAACGAGGCCGACGCGCCGCAGCCATTTCGCCACCGCACCCCCCTCCTCAAGCTGTCCCGCAACGTAATAAAGCGCGTAAGCCAGCGCAAACCCGAGCGTCAGGTAGGGAGTGCGCATCACCCCGTCGACGATGTTCTCGAAACTTCCGTACAAGCCCCACACGCCGAACAGCGCGAACAAACTCAGCGCGAACGCACCCAAGTCGACCCCGAGCGCGAGGTAGCGGCCCGCGCCGCGGCGCAGCATCATCAGCACGCTTGATAGAACTGCCAAAACAGCCGGGACGAGCAGAAAAACCCCGGCGAACAGCTGGACGGGTCGGCCCAAGTCGGCACTTTTTCCAGCGATAAAGAGCGTATCGGCCCGCAGGATGTCGAGGGACAAACCCACGAGGTATACAGCCAGCAAGACGTGCCAGACGGTCGCCAGAAGAATGACGGTCAGGGCTCGAGCGTTTTGCCGTGGGAGAGCTGCGGTACTGCTGTGGTCCATAGGTTTCCCTTCCAACGTGGAGCTGACCTAAAGTTTTAACCTGGTTTAAGTCAAACATACCTATTGATGTGCGTCCTCGCAAGACGCGAACCCACGCGGGCTCGCTAGTAGACACTGAAAAGGGGCAGCTTGGTCAGGCTGCCCCTCGTGTCCCTAAAAAAGGTGTCGGTTTACTGGTCGAAGTCCGACGCCACTTGCGTACAAATCGTGTTGGCGAAGTCCTCAGCGCTCATTTCACCGTTGAACACCGAGGTCACGGCGTTGCCGTAAGCAGTGTCGATGGCGGGCCAGTTGCCGCTGAAAAGGGGCGCTTCGGTGCGCACGTCGGCAGCCATCGTGCCGTCGATAAACGCCTGGTTGTTGACGCCGCTGCCCTCGAGCGTACCCAGGAACAAGTCTACCGCTTCCTGCGTGCTGCGGCTCGGGATGTTCGCGCCCAGTGAAGCGATTTCGCCCTGAATTTCGGGGCTGGTCAAGCGGGTGACGAGTTCCCAGGCTTGTTCTGGGTTCTCGGTCTTGGCGTTGACGACGTACGCGCCCCAGAACAGCCAGTTGGTCGCTTCACCGCTCGGACCCGTCGGCAAGGGGGCAACGTTCCAGGCGAAGTCCGCGTTTTGAACCGTGCCGGGCGTGGCCCAGCGGCCGTTGATGAACATGCCGACGTTGCCCGCCAAAAAGGGCGGCTCGCCGTCGCTGCCCCAGGGAACGGCCGCGCCGCTGTCAAAGAGGTCGGCGGCGAATTGCAAACCTTCGGCGGTCGCTTCGTTGTCTAAGCCGCAGGCGCTGTAGTCCTCGTTGAAAAAGCTGCCGCCCGCCGCGTTGACGAAGTAGCCCCAGTTCGCCCACCAGGCGTTCATGGCGAAACCTTTGATTTCGTCGCCGAGCGCGTTGATCTCTTCGGCGGCGTTTTTGAACGCTTCCCAGTCCCACTCGCCTTCACCGGGATAGTCCAAACCGGCCTCGTCGAACAGGTCCTGGTTGTAGTAAATCGCAAAGGCCGACACGTCGCGCGGCACGCCCCAGAGCGCGTCTTGGCCCTCTTCGACACTCGTGGTCAAAAAGCCCATCGGGCCGGCGTAAAAGTCGTCGACGCTGAAGTCGGCGTCTTCGGCGGCGTAGGGGGCCAAGTTGAGGATGAGCCCGGCCTCAGCGAAGCGCGCCACGTCGGTGCCCGGAATCCAGAACACGTCGGGCGCGGTGCCCGCTTCGATTTCGGTGACGAGCACGTCTTGGTACGAGGCGCTTTCCGAGCCGCCGGGTTCGTACTGAAGCGTGACCCCTTCGAACTCGTTGTCAATGGTCTCGCTGGCGCGTTGGTACACGTCGATTTCCGCCTGGTTGTCCGGGCGGGTGCGCCAGCGTAGCGTCACGTCTTGGGCGAAGACCTCCGCGGCGAACGCGAAGACGAGCACAGCTATGAGCAGTCGTTTCATTTTACCTCCTTGAATAGTCACGTAGACAGACCTCGCCCCGGGGGCGAATCGTTAACATCTGTCTCGAGCACACCCACTATACCCGTCTGGGCGTACAGTTGTGAAGCGCGGACACTCTCGTCAGGTTCATGAAGACCGGGCTCGCGCACTGATAGGTTTACTTTTATCGCGGTTCTTTCCTCGCTTCAACACCTAAAACGCTTATGATGCGGGGCTATGGACCCGTTATGGACTTAGGCGTTTGCTACTACCCCGAACACTGGCCGGAAGAAACGTGGGCACGAGACGCGGCGCGTATGAAAGACTTAGGGTTGACCTGGGTGAGGATTGGCGAATTTGCCTGGAGTCGGCTCGAGCCCGCCCCCGGCGCGTTGCACTTCGACTGGCTCGACCGCGCAGTCGACACCTTGGGTGAAGCTGGCTTGAAAATCGTCCTCGGCACGCCCACCGCGACGCCGCCCAAGTGGCTGGTCGACACCTACGACGACGTTTTACAGGTCGGCGCGGACGGTCACGCGCGCAAGTTCGGCTCGCGGCGGCATTACTGCTTTAACTCGCGCAGCTACCGCGAGGAGACGGCGCGCGTCGTCACGCTGCTCGCCGAGCGCTACGGAAAACATTCTGCGGTCGGCGCGTGGCAGACCGACAACGAGTACGGCTGCCACGACACGGTGCGCTGTTACTGCGAAAACTGTGCAAAAGCGTTTAGAAGCTGGCTCGAGGCCAGGTACGAAGACCTAAGCGCCCTCAACGAAGCCTGGTGGAACGTGTTCTGGAGCATGGAGTACCGGTCGTTCAGCGAAATCGACCCCCCCAACCGCACCGTCACCGAACCCAACCCGAGCCACGTGCTGGACTTTTACCGTTTTTCCTCGGACTCGGTCGTCGCTTACAACAAGGTGCAGGTAGACATCCTGCGGGTCTACTCAGAAGCGCCCGTCACCCACAACGTCATGCTCTACTCGGGCGACTTCGACCATTTCAAACTGGCCGAGGACTTGGACATCCTCACCTGGGACAGTTACCCGCTGGGGATGCTCGAGCAGAGCGCGCTACCGGACGGGGTCAAAGAAAAGTTTCTGCGCGTCGGCCACCCGGACCTCATAAGTTTGATGCACGACCTGTACTACGGCGCTAAAGATAAACCCTTTTGGGTGATGGAGCAGCAGCCCGGCCAGGTCAACTGGGCACCGTCCAACCCGCTGCCTGCGCCCGGCGCGGTGCGGCTGTGGTCGCATCAAGCCTTCGCCCACGGCGCCGACGTGGTCGCGTACTTCCGCTGGCGTGCAGCCGCCGGCGCGCAGGAGACGATGCACGCGGGGCTGAACTTGCGCGACGGGACGCCGGACCGGGCGACTGAAGAGGTTAGACGAGTTTATAGCGAACTCGAGACCCCCCCGATTGGCGCTGCGCTTAATCGGCCCCCCTCAAAGGGGGGAACGGGCGGGGTGGCCCTTCTCTTCGACTACGAAAACCTCTGGGCCACGAACCTCCAACCCCACGCGGCGGGCTGGAACTACTGGTCGTTGCTGTGGGACTGGTACAGCACCCTGCGCGGCCTCGGGTTGGACGTGGCGGTGACTCACCCGCGGCGCGACTTGGCCCGGTACGAGGTCGTCTTCGCCCCGGCTTTGCACCTTGTCGACGAGGCGCTTGCCGAGCAGTTGGAGGCTTACGTCGCGGCGGGCGGCCACCTCGTCGTCGGCCCACGCAGTGGCGCGAAGACACTCAGCAACTTGGCGCAGGCTCCGGCACCGGGGCCGTTGAGCGAGCTGATGGGCGTGAACATTTTGCACGTGGACGCCCTGCGGCCCGGCGTCGAGGGGCACGTCACTTTCGCAGGTGAGCCCCACGCTTACGCCGTTTGGGCCGACCTGCTCACCCCGACCACGGCGGAGGGTTTAGCCGTTTACGAGACGAGCGCTTACCAAGGGACCGCCGCCGTAACGCGCCACACGAGCGGCGCGGGAAGTTGCTTCACGGTGGGCATGTGGGGCAAGGCCGAAACGCATACCGCCGTTTTTACCTCTTTCTTAAAAACAGCCGGACTCGCTCTCTCGCCCATGCCGGACGGCGTGCGGCGCACCGTGCGGGGGCCTCGTACGTACACCTTCAACTTTACAGACACTGCGGTTCGGTTGGGAGACGCGGGGCTCGAGGCCTACGGCGTCCGTGTCGAGCGTGACCGACCGTAGCGTGCCGACGCGACGGTCGAGACGAGAGGTGCGCGGACACGCTGTCGGAGCGGCTCGCCACGAGGAAAAACCTTGCCACAAGCAGCCTTCAGCGCGGTAGCGTTCTTTCCAGGTTTTCAGCGGCGTTGCGGAGTCGCTCGGCGTCAACAGACCCAAACGCTCCGGCGTGCTCGAGCGCGCGAAGCCGTTGCTCGTCAAAAAGCGCTCGTTTAGACGGGTACGTTCGCTTGACTCACGGTTTTACCTCACCTGTGGCGGTGCTGAAGCTTTGGCCGTGGGCGGTACGCTCTCGACGATAGGGTCCTGGTCCAGTCGCGCTTTGTGTCTCCGGCGGTACGGCGAAAGGCGGCAGCCACTGCGCTTCGGCGCGAAGCATCTCTTCCACCATCCGCCTGATTTGCTTCAGGGTCAACAGCGCCCCGGTGAGCGGGTCGAGCATGACGGCGTGGAAGACGTGGGCCGGGTTTTGCTCGAGGACCGCCCGGACCGCCAGCGCCTGCACGTTGACGTTGGTCAGGTTCACGGCGGCGCACTGCGGCGGCAGCGCGCCTACGGCGGTGGGTTGCAAACCGTTGCCGTCGACCAGACAGGGCACCTCGACGCAGCAGTTCAAGGGCAGGTTGGCGATGAGCCCACGGTTGGCGACGTTGCCGTAGACCACGCGCGGCTGCCCGGTCTGAATACTGTGGATGATGAGCGCGCCGTATTCGACCGAAGGTTTGAGGTCGGTTTTGAACTGCTCGAGCAACTTCCGAGTTCGGTCGTCCTCCTCAAAAGCCGCGCAAATCTCGTAGTAGTCCCAGCGCTGCGGAACGAAGTCGCCGACCGTTTGCGGGTTTTTGCGAAAGTAAGGTAAATACTCCGAGGCGTGGTGACTCGATTCGGTATGAAAATAACCGAAGGCCGCCATAATCTCGGTGCGAACGCGCTCCTGCGCGCCTTCGTAGTCGGACGCACCCCGCTCGGGGTCGCTGTGGTCGCCCTGGTCTTTTGAGGCCTGACCGGACCGGTGTAAAAAGCGGTCGAGCACCTCGCGCAGCCGCGGGTAGAGGTTTTCACCGTTGCGCCCGAACTCCAAAAACCACGCCTGGTGGTTGATGCCCGCCGCCAGGTAGCGCACCTCTTCGTAGGGCACGCCGAGCGCGCCCGCCAAAAAGCGCGAGGTGCCCTGGACGCTGTGGCAGAGCCCGACCGGCTTGACGCCGAGTTCGTTCAGGTACCAGCAGTTCATCGCCATCGGGTTGGCGTAGTTGATGAGCAGCGCCTCGGGGCAAAGCGCGCGCATGTCGGCGGCGAGGTCTTCGAGAGCCGGGGCCGAACGCAGAAAGCGAAACACGCCGCCCGGCCCGAGCGTGTCCCCGACCGGCTGGTCGAGGCCGTAACGCCGCGGAATCTCCACGTCACAGCGGTAGGCCTCGAGGCCGCCCACCTGAAAGGTGACGACGACGTAGTCCGCGCCGCCGAGTGCCTCTTTGCGGTCGCCGGTCGTCTCGACGACGGTGGAAAACCCGTAGTGCCCGACAAGCTCGCGCGCCGCCGCCGCCGTGCGCTCGGCTCGAGTCAAGTCGATGTCCATGAGCGACAAAGTAACGTCGCGCAACTCCGGGAAGCTCAAGATGTCGCCGATGAGCCTTAGCGGAAAAACGTAGCCGCCCGCGCCGATGATGGCAATTTTCATACGCGTTCCTTTCCTCCTTACGCTAAGGGGTGCGCCGTCAGTCGAGTGCTCCCGCCGTGACGCCTTCGACAAAGCGCCGCCAAGGCGAGGAAAATGGTCGGGAGCGGATGCTGTACCGACGCGACCGTCTGCACACTGTAGTCTGCACATCGTAGTAGTCTGCACATCGTAATCTGCACATTGTAAACGGTGGGTCCGACGGGGCCGATGAGTGAGCGGACGAGGAGTGGTAGCGTGAAGCCTCAGGCAGCTCAGGGTATAACTCGGCGAAACCGTACTTAACCAGCCAGTACCATGCTGATTCGAAGTTCTGGGCAACCAACTCACCCACCAAGGCAATGCTGAAAAGCTCGCTGTAGCTCGCTATTTGATTGGGTTGTTCGGGCAAGTTGAAGCGCGTCTCATTCTCCTCGAGCCAGTCGTCGACCAGCACGAACACGTGCAAAAACAAGTCCTCGGGCGTATAGTTGTAGCGGGGATGTTTGGTCACAAGCACCCTTGACATCCCCTTTTCTTTGTGACTTTTCAAGTAGCAAACGGGGTGATTATGTCCAGCTATACTCTCGGAATCGACTTCGGAACCCTGTCCGGGCGCGCGCTGCTCGTCGACACCGCCGACGGGCGCGAGGTCGCCACGGCCGTGTTCGCCTACCCGCACGGCGTCATCGACGAGCGCCTGCCGGGCTCGGCGACGCCGCTGCCGCCCGAGTGGGCGCTGCAAGACCCGCTGGACTACTTAGAGACGCTGCGCCAAACCGTTCCGGCCGTTCTTAAAATGAGCGGCGTCGACCCCGCGGACGTGGTCGGGCTCGCCATCGACTTTACAAGCTGTACCATCTTGCCGACCCTTACCGACGGCACGCCGCTCATGGCGCTGCCGGAATGGAGCGCGCAGCCCCACGCTTGGGTCAAGCTCTGGAAACACCACGCCGCGCAGCCGCAGGCGGACCGCATTAACGAAACCGCTCGAGCCCGTAATGAACCCTGGCTGGCCCGCTACGGCGGCAAGTACAGTAGCGAATGGTTTTTCTCCAAAGCGCTGCAAATTTTGGAAGAAGCGCCCGAGGTGTACCGGGCGGCGGAGCGGCTGCTCGAGGCCGCCGACTGGGTGGTCTGGCAACTCACCGGCAATGAGACGAGAAACGCCTGCACCGCCGGATACAAGGCGCTCGTTCAAGGTGGCGAGTACCCTTCGAACGACTACTTCGCGGCCTTGCATCCGGACTTTGCCGACATCATAGACGACAAGATGAGCCGCGAGTTCGTACAGCTCGGGGAAAGGGCCGGGGGCCTCACCAAGACCTGGGCCGAAGCGACCGGCTTGAAAGAGGGCATCGCTGTCGCAGTCGCCAACGTGGACGCGCACGTGACCGCGCCCGCTGTGAAAGCGACCGAACCCGGCGTGATGGTGATGATTATGGGCACCTCGACCTGCGACGTGATGTCGAGCGAGAGTCTGCGCGAGGTCGAGGGCATGTGCGGCGTGGTCGAAAACGGCATCATCCCCGGCCTGTACGGCTACGAGGCCGGGCAGAGCGGCGTGGGCGACATCTTCGCCTGGTTCGTAGAGCACGCCGTGCCGCAAGCGTATTACGATGCGGCTGAGAAGGCGGGCTTGGATATTTACGCGTACCTCGAGCGCGAAGCTGCCACCCAGAACGTCGGCGAACATGGGCTCTTAGCCCTCGACTGGTGGAACGGCAACCGCTCGACGTTGGTCGATGTCGAACTGTCGGGCTTAATCGTCGGGATGACCCTGGCGACTCGAGCCCCCGACCTCTACCGCGCGCTTATCGAAGCGACCGCCTACGGCACCCGCGAGATTGTCGAGGCGTTTGAAAGAGAAGGCGTGGAGGTCAAAGAACTCGTGGCGGCGGGCGGGCTGCCCGAGAAAAACGCGCTGCTGCGCCAAATCTACGCCGACGTGACCGGTCGCCCCCTAAAACTCGCAGGCTCGGCGCAAGCGCCCGCACTCGGCTCGGCCATTTTCGCGGCGGTGGCGGCGGGGGTTTACCCGGACATTCACACCGCGTCTGAGCGGATGGGTAGCCTCAAAGAAGAGGTTGTTCACCCTATTCCAAAAAATCAGGCCCTGTACGACCGGCTTTATGGGGAATACAAGCGCCTTTACGACACGTTCGGGCGCGGCGAGAACGACGTGATGAAGACCTTGAAGCGGATTCGCCGCGAGGCGAAGGGGCTCGAGCAGGTTCGCCCTGAAACCGACGAAGTCGAAGCGGGCGTCCGCGAGGCGAAAGGAAGCGGCGCGTGACGGTTGAAGAATTGAAACAACAGGTCTGCGCCCTGCACGCTTACCTGCCCGCCAACGGCCTCGTGAGTTGGACGAGCGGCAACCTCAGCGGACGGCTGCCGGATTCGAACCGCATGGTCATCAAACCGTCGGGCATACTGTTCGAAGACCTGACGCTAGAAAACATGTGCGAAGTCGATGTTGAAACCCTAGAAAATCACAGCCGTTACAAATTTTCTTCCGACACCGCCACGCACGCTTACATCTACAAGCACTTAGCCGAGGTCGGCGGCATCGTCCACACGCACAGCCCCTACGCGACGGCTTGGGCGGCGGTCGGCAAAGACATCCCCTGCTTTTTGACCGCGATGGCCGACGAGTTCGGCGGCCCGATTCCCTGCGGCGGCTTCGCGCTCATCGGTGGCGAGGACATCGGCAAAGAGGTCGTGCGGGTGCTCAAAGTGCATAAATCGCCCGCCGTCATCTTGCAAAACCACGGCGTGTTCACCGTCGGCAAGACGCCCAAAGACGCCGTCAAAGCCGCCGTCATGTGCGAGGACGTGGCGCGGACGAGTTTTCTCGCCATTCAGCTCGGCACGCCGACGACTATTTCAGCAGAGGATATCGCCAAACTTCATGACCGCTATACAAATGTTTATGGACAGTAAAAAGTTGGGGTCACTCGGGTTATACACGCTTTTTGACAAGGAAGCAGAGGTGCGGAGGAGCGGAGGAGAAAAGGCTCTTGACTTCACTTTTTACTTTCAACTCGGTACTCGGTACTTTCCTTCTCTCTCGACCTCTGCATAACGTGAGAGGGTCAGTAAAGGACGCCCCTTGAAAAACCTCATCATCCCCGAAATCTGGTTCGTCTGCGGCTCGCAGCATCTTTACGGCCCCGAGCCGCTGCGCCAGGTCGAGAGCAACGCTCGAGCCATTGCCAGCGCCTTAAACGACGCGGACGCTATACCTCTGCCGATTCTTTTCAAAGGCCTACTCACCACCGCGGACGAGGTTCGCGCTTTGATGCTCGAGGCCAACGCCGACCCGAACTGCGCCGGGCTCATTTTGTGGATGCACACCTTTTCGCCCGCCCGGATGTGGATTGGCGGACTCTCCGTCCTCACCAAACCCTTCTGCCACCTCCACACCCAGTACAACCGCGAACTGCCCTGGGACACCATCGATATGGACTTTATGAACCTCAACCAGGCCGCGCACGGCGACCGCGAGGCGGGATTCATGCACAGCCGGATGCGCCTGGGGCGCAAGGTCGTCGTCGGGCACTGGTCTGACCCGGAGGTGCAGGAGCGTCTGGGCGTCTGGGCTCGAGTGGCGCACGCCCACCATAACTTACAGGGTGCCAAGTTCGCCCGCTTCGGCGACAACATGCGCGAAGTCGCCGTGACCGAAGGCGACAAGGTCGCGGCGGAACTGCGCTTCGGCTTTTCGGTGAACGGTTACGGCGTGGGTGACTTGGTCGAGCGGATTGAGGCCGTCGCGGACGCGACGGTGGATGACCTCATCGCTGAGTACGCCGAGCTTTACGAGGTCGCCGAGAATCTACGTAAAAACGGTGACCGCCACGCCTCACTGCGCGACGGGGCGCGGCAGGAACTCGGGCTGCGGGCGTTTCTCGAGGCTGGAAACTTTAAAGGCTTCACCACGACGTTCGAAACCCTGCACGGCTTAAAGCAACTCCCCGGCCTCGCCGTGCAGCGACTGATGGCCGACGGCTACGGCTTCGGCGCGGAGGGCGACTGGAAGACGGCGGCGCTGTTGCGCGCGGTCAAGGTGATGGCAGGCAACCGGCAGACCTCGTTTATGGAGGACTACACCTACCACTTGGAACCGGGCAACTTTCAAGTGCTGGGCTCGCACATGCTGGAAATCTGCCCGACGATTGCCAAGGGCAAACCGAGGCTCGAGCTACACCCGCTAAGCATCGGCGGCAAAGCCGACCCGGTGCGCCTGGTGTTCGACGCGCCGCCGGGCGAGGCCGTCAACGTGTCGCTCGTCGACCTGGGCAACCGCTTCCGTTTGATTGTCAACGAGGTCACGGCGGTCGAACATCCAGAACTGCCGAAGTTGCCGGTGGCGCGGGCCGTGTGGGCGTGCAAACCCGACTTTAAAACGGCCGTCGCCGCCTGGATTTACGCGGGCGGCGCGCACCACACGGTTTACAGCTATGGGGTGACAAGCGAGTTTCTCGAGGACTTTGCCGAGATGACCGGAACCGAACTCGTCGTCATCGACGAAGGCACGCGGCTGCGGGCGTTCAAGGAGGAGTTGCGCCAAAACGACCTCGCTTACGCGCTCGCTCGAGGGTTGCGGGGGTAAACCACTGCCTACCGAGGCACCTTGTGGGTAGGGGCGGGTTTTAAACCCGCCCCTACGGAGTGCTGAAAAAGAACGTTCAGAACAGCCCTCCGCGGCACGAGACTTTCAGCGGTAGCGCAGCCGCAGCAGAAGGTCTTGCAGGCGGTTGCCGTTTGCATCAAAGTTGAGGCCGCTTACACAGCTCATTTTTCCCGAGTGTTCGTTGACAATGCAGCTAAGCCGTAGTAATTTGTAAAGCAATCGAGCGTTGGACAAAGTTTAGGCGTTGGCGCTTTGCGCAGCGTCTCGAGTCGGCCTTTTAGGGGGAAAAGGTGTCTGAGTATCCGCGGCCTCAGTTCGTGCGCTCTCACTGGCAGAGTTTGGACGGTCTGTGGCGCTACGCTTTTGACGAGGCTGAGCAACCCTCCGAAGTCACCTGGCAGGGCGACATCTGCGTGCCCTTCCCGCCCGAAGCGCCGCTGTCCGGCGTGGGCAACCAAGAGTTTCATCCAGTCGTGTGGTACCAACGAACTTTCAGCGTGCCCGAAGCCTGGCGCGGCGAGCGCGTCCACCTGCGCTTCGGCGCGGTGGACTACAGCGCGAAAGTCTGGGTCAACGGCTCCTTCGTCGTGGTGCACGAGGGCGGGCACACCCCTTTTTCCGCCGACATCACGGCTGTTTTGGGCGAAGGCGCAGCGACGGTCACGGTCCGCGCCGAGGACGACCCGCTGGACCTGCACAAGCCGCGCGGCAAACAGGATTGGGAACGGGAGCCGCACAGCATCTGGTACCCGCGCACCACCGGTATCTGGCAGACGGTCTGGATAGAGCCCGTCCCAGCCCGCGCCGTGGCCGAAGTGCGCTTTACCCCCGACTTGACGCGTTTCGCGCTTGAGACCGAGGTGACGCTGGCGGGCGACTGCGCGGGCTGTACGCTCGAGGTTCGCTTTATTTTGGGCGACGTGGTGCTGGCCGAGGACGGTTGGGCCGTACCCGCCATCACCCAGACGTCTGCCACCCCGACCTCTGTTACCTCGACCGCCGACACCTCGACGGCTGCCACCCCGACCTCTGTTACCTCGAGCCTCGGCAAACGAACCTCCAGCGCCCTGACCCTCGGGACCTCGGCCCCCGCCAAAGTAACGCGCACCGTCCACCTGGCGACGCCCGGCCTCGACGAGTTTCAGCACCTGCTCTGGAGCCCGGAGCACCCCAACCTCATCGACGTGACTTTCACGTTGCGCCAAAGTGAAACCGTGCTTGACGAGGTTCGAAGCTACACGGCGTTGCGCTCGGTCGAGGCGAGGAACGGCAAGTTTTACCTGAACGGCCGACCCTACTTTTTACGCCTGGCGCTCGACCAAGGCTACTGGGACGAAAGCCTGTTAGCTGCGCCCAGCGACGACGCGCTCAAACGGGATGTCAAGCTCGCCAAGGTCATGGGCTTCAACGGCGTGCGCAAACACCAGAAAATCGAAGACCCGCGTTACCTGTACTGGGCCGACAAGCTCGGCCTGCTCGTCTGGGCAGAGATGCCGAGCGCCTACGCTTTCAGTGCCGACACCTTAGAGCGCCTGACCCGCGAGTGGTTGGAGGTTATCGACCGCGACTACAACCACCCCTGCATCGTGACTTGGGTGTGTTTCAACGAGTCATGGGGCGTGCCCGACTTGCCCCACTCCGCGGCGCAGCGGCACGCGGTCGCGGCGCTCTACCACCTCACCAAGGCCCTCGACCCGACCCGACCCGTCGTCGGCAATGACGGTTGGGAACACGTCGTGACCGACCTGCTCACCGTCCACGACTACAGCCGCAAGGCCAAAACCCTGAAAAAGCGTTACGGCAGCGCCGAGGCAAGCTTGGCGACGAGCGCGCAGACTTTAGAGCACGGCCGCACCCTGCTGCTGGACGGGGTCACCGCGGAGGGCCAGCCCGTCATCCTCTCCGAGTTCGGCGGCGCGCGTTTTCACCCGGAGGGCGCGGGCTGGGGCTACCAGCAAGTGCAGAGTCCCGAGGCGTTGCTCGAGGTCTACGCCGCCATGATTCGCACCCTTACCGGTTTGGCGGGTTTTTGCTACACCCAGTTCGCCGACACCTTTCAGGAGCAAAACGGGCTGTTGTATTCGGACCGGCGGCCCAAGGTGAGTTTGCGCGCCCTGAACAGGGCCACGCGCGGAAAAGGGGTGAGATGAGGGGGAAGTATGTGTGAACCGCCAGGGCGGAGCAGTCGGGCGTCGAGGTTGAGAAGAGGGGCTGGTCGGCAGGTCAGGCGCAGCCAAAGTCACGAATAACTTTTAGGAGGACAGCATGACCCTTAGAACCATCGTTAGAACCACAGCTTTAGCGTTTACGGTGTTGCTGATAAGCAGCGTGGGCTTCGCTCAAGAGGGCGCGACGTTGCCGGAGAACTGCTCGAGCGTCCAACTGCAATACTGGAACCCGTTTACCGGCCCCGACGGCCCCTTTATGGGCCGAATCGTCGACGACTTCAACGCCGCCAACCCGGACGTTCAGGTGACGATGACGACTCAGTCCGAGTATTACACACAGCTCGGCACTGCCGCCGCCTCCGACACGCTGCCCGACGTCGCCATCGTTCACGCCGACCAGGTTGCCACGCAGGCATTTCGCAACGTGATTCGCCCCATCGACGACCTCGTCGCGCAAACGGGCGTCAGCGGCGAAGACTTTCCGGCGGCGGTCTGGAACGCGGGCGAGGTCGCGGGCAACCGCTACAGCATCCCGCTCGACATCCACCCGATGACCATGTTTTACAACCAGGACCTGCTTACGGAGGCCGGTCTGGACGGGCCGCCGCAAACGGGAGAAGAGTTTGCTGCCGCCGCCGCCGCCGTAAGCGAGGGCGGGAACAACGGCTTTTTAATCACCGCGGGCTTTCCCATCCGGCAAATCTTCGAGATGCTGCTCCACCAGTACGGCGGCAGCGCCTTTAGCGAGGACGGCAGCGAAGTGACCTGGAACAGCGAGGCCGGGGTCAGGGCGCTGCAGTGGTTGAAAGACGCCCAGACACAGTACGGTGAGGAGAACTTGGAGGTCGACGCCGAACTCAACGCCTTCAAGTCGGGAACGACGGGCCTGGTCTGGAACGGCATCTGGCAAACCAGCAACCTCACCGGCGACGCCGTGGAGTTTAGCGGCGTGGCGACGGCGGTTCCGCAAATCGGCGACGAGATGGCCGTCTGGGCGGGTTCGCACCAGTTGACCCTGCCGGTCCACAGCGAGCCCGACGAATGCCGAGACGCGGCCGCCGGAATTTTCATCAAGTACCTGCTCGACAACTCGGTCGAGTGGGCCAAAGCCGGCCAAATCCCGGCGAACGACGCGGTGCGCAGCAGCGAAGAGTTCTTAGCGGTCGAGCCTCAAGCGTCCATCGCGCCGTCGGTCGAGAGCGCCTTTTTCCCGCCGTCCGTTCCCGGCATCACCGACGCTTACGCGCCTTTGGACGAGGCCGTCTCGTCAATTATGGCGGGTACCGCCAGCGACGTTCAGCAAGTCTTGGACGACGCCGCAGAGCGGGCTGCGCAGATTCTCGAGCAGAACCGCAGCAGCTACGGCGACGCGCCGAGCCAGTAGCGCTGGTTGAAATTAAATCTTCAAGGCTGAGTGCCGAACGTTCGGCACTCAGCTCGAAAGGAGAGCCGTCATGGCGAGCGTCACCGGGCAAAATGCGTCCGTGCGCAGCGGCGCGGGCAAGCGCAAAGCCAGCCTGACCCCTTATCTATTTATCTTGCCGCACCTCCTGTTCTTCGGCCTGTTCGTCGGCTTTCCATTTTTCAGCGGGCTCTGGATAAGCTTTCACGAGTACGACTATCTGCGCCCCGAGCGCACGGTGTTCGTCGGCTTGCAAAACTATTCAAACCTCTTCACGCCGGGCGACATCAAGTTCAACGAGTTCTGGAACGCGCTCGGCAACACAGCCGAGTTCGTCGTCTACAGCGTGCCGCCCCTCGTCCTCATTCCTCTGGGGCTGGCGGTACTGCTCAACACCAAAACGCCGGGGCGCAACTTTTTCCGGGCCATTTACTTCGCGCCCTGGGTGCTCTCGGTGGCGGTCGTCGGCTTGTTGTGGTGGTGGATTTTTCAGAGTCAGGGTGGGCTTATCAACGCTTACTTGGGTGACTTCGGCGTCAAGCCGCCCCGCTGGCTCTCGTCGATGCCCTGGGCCTGGGTGTCCATCCTGGTGGCGACGGTGTGGTGGACGATTGGCTTCAACATGATTATTTTTCTGGCGGCCCTGCAGGACATCCCGAACGGCCTCTACGAAGCCGCCGCCATCGACGGCGCGACGAGTACGCAGTCTTTTTTCAACGTCACCCTACCCCTGCTCCGGCCCGTGCTGATTTTCATCATCATCATCACCATCATCGCCTCGTTCAACCTGTTCGGCCAACCGTTCTTTATGACCGGGGGCGGCCCCGCGCAACCGACCGGTGGCGGTTCGACCGAGCCGGTCATGTACCGCATCTACAACGAGGGCTTCGTGCGCCCCTTCCAGGGCAGCGCGGCGGCTATGTCCTTCGTGGTGGCGACCATCATGATAGCCGTTTCTTACCTGAACTTTAAGATTTTCGGCCAGCGCCAGCAGTAAGGAGGCTTTTATGGCGACTTCAAGTTACCCATCCGAGGCAAGCAAGCTGAGAAACAAGAAACGGCGACGCCTCATTACGCAGCGCGTCCTCATTTACGCCCTGCTCGTCTTCATCGCGCTGCTGGTCATTTTGCCTTTGCTGTGGATGCTCTCGACCTCGTTCAAGCCCAAGTCTCAGTGGTTCAGCCAGAACATCTACTGGATACCCAAAACCTTCACCTTTGAAAATTACGCCAAGCTGCTCGACAATCCCAGCACCCCCATCGGCCGCTGGTTTTTGAACAGCCTGTTCGTCGCCAGCGCGACGACCGCGCTGGTGCTGATTGTAGACTCGCTCGCGGCTTACGCCTACGCGCGCATGGAGTTCCGCGGGCGCAAAACCATCTTCGCCCTGCTGCTGGCGACGCTCTTCATGCCCGGCATCATGTTTTTAATCCCCAACTTTCTGACCGTTTACAAGTTGGGACTTTTGAACAACTACGGCGGCGTCATCTTGCCCGGCTTGGCCGGGGTGTTCGGCGTGTTTTTCTTGCGCCAGTTTTTCGAGAGTATTCCTAAAGAACTCGAGGAGGCCGCCGAAATCGACGGCGCGACGAAGTTCCAAACGTTTTACAAAATCGTGCTGCCACTCTCAAAACCCGCCCTGGCGACGCTGGGCATTCTGACCTTTCTGGGCAGTTGGAACGACTTTTTGTGGCCGCTGCTCATCTTGAGAGACCGCGCCCTGCAGACGCTGCCGCCCGGTTTGCGTACCCTGCAGGGCGCTTACACCTCGGAGTACGGCTTGATGATGGCCGGCGCGGTCATCGTCGCCGTCCCCGTGCTGATTATCTACCTCGCCCTGCAGCGCTTTATCGTGCAAAGCGTGGCGAGCACCGGGTTGAAGAGTTGAGGGTGAGGACTTTGAACTTCTTCAGCGCTCGCACCCTGTTGACGTTTGCCGTCTCGAGCCTGCTCACCGTGACGGCTCAGGCCGAGTTTCAAAACCCGGTCCTCCGCACCGACTTTCCCGATCCGTTCGTGCTCGAGGTGGATGACGTTTACTACGCTTACGCGACCAACGCCGCCGGCAAAAACATCCAGGTGAGCCGGTCCGCGGACCTCATCCACTGGGAGTTGCCCAAAGAGGCGATGCCCGCGCTGCCTTCGTGGGCCAAGCTCGGCGGCTCGCTCGTGTGGGCACCGGAGGTGCTGAGGCTCGGCGACCGTTACCTCCTTTACTACACCGCCCGCGACAAGACCTCCAACAAACAGTGTATCGGCGTGGCGGAGAGCGACAAGCCCGAGGGCAAGTTTAAAGACACCCGCGACCAACCGCTCGTGTGCCAGGCGGAGGAGGGCGGGTCTATCGACGCCAGCCCCTTTCGGGACGTTGATAAGCTCTACCTCTACTGGAAAAACGACGGCAACTGCTGCGGCATGGCGACCTACCTCTACGTTCAGGAGCTGACGCCGGACGGGCTGGGCCTGACAGGTGAACCCGTCCGGCTCGTTCGCAACGACGAAGCCTGGGAGGGCCGGGTCGTCGAAGCGCCGACGATGTGGAAACACGAAGGCGATTACTACCTGTTTTTCTCCGCGAACAACTACGCCGGTTTCGAGTACGCCGTCGGTTACGCGACCTGCGCCACCCCGACCGGGCCGTGCGAGGACGCGCCGGAAAACCCCATCCTCGCCAGCCGCATGGATGAACAGCCCCTGGTCATCGGGCCGGGCCACCAGACGATTATCGAAGACGCTGCGGGGGATGATTGGCTCGTCTACCACGTCTGGCAAGTAACCTCCGCCGGGCTGAGGGGCGACAGCCGCTTGCTGTGGCTGGACAGGCTCGAGTGGCAAGACGACAAACCCGTCGTTGAGGGGCCGACCACCGCGCCCCAGGCAGCGCCGCAAACGCAGCCCGAAACGCCCTGACAGGACACGTAAGGCCGTAAGGGTCAAAAAAACGTGCGGCGTCTCGAGCGGAGCAAGTCCTCTTGTGGTAGGGGTGGGTTTGAAACCCGCCCCTACGCGGCGTGGCTCGGCGTTTGCAGGGGCGCGGGCCGCGCCTCTTTGAGCGCGTGCGGCACGGGCGGCTTGAAGCGCTTCAAGCGCAAAGCATTGCCGACCACGAACAGGTCGGACAGGCCCATCGCCGCCGCCGCCAGAATCGGCGACAGCAGGATGCCGAACGCCGGGTAGAGCACGCCCGCCGCCACCGGGATGAGGACGATGTTGTAGATGAACGCCCAGAACAGGTTTTGCTTGATGTTGTTCAGCGTCGCTCGAGAAATCCCGAACGCGTTCGGCACGCCGCGCAGGTCGCCGGACATCAGAATCACGTCCGCCGCCTCGATGGCGACATCGGTGCCGGTGCCGATGGCGATGCCCACATCGGCTTGGGCGAGCGCGGGCGCGTCGTTGATGCCGTCGCCGACGAAGGCGACCTTGCGGCCCTCGCCCTGCAACTTTTTGACCGCGTCCACCTTGCCGTCGGGCAAGACTTCGGCTAAAACCTCGTCGATGCCGACGAGCTTGGCGATTGTATGCGCAGTTCTAGCGTTGTCGCCGGTCACCATCGCGACTTTGAGCCCAAGGTCGTGTAAAGACTTCACCGCTTCGACGCTGCCCTCTTTGAGCGTGTCGGCGACGGCGATGGTGGCTGCGAGTTGCCCGTCAACTGCTGCATACAGAGGTGTCTTGCCCTCGTCGGCGAGCCGGTCGGCGAGGGTGGCTATGGGCTCGAGCCCCAAGCGCCGCATGTAGCGGTCCGCCCCGACCTGCACGCGCGTTCCGTCCACGAGCGCGCTGACGCCGTAACCGGGCACGGCCTCGAAGTCCGTGGGCGCGGTGAGGACGAGATCTCGAGCCTGCGCCGCCTTGACAATGGTTTGCGCAATGGGGTGCTCGGAGTTCTGCTCGACCGAGGCGACGAGGCGCAACACCTCGGCCTCGTCCGAGTCTCCTTGGGTCACCAGGTCGGTGAGTTCCGGCTTGCCCCTGGTGAGCGTGCCTGTCTTGTCGAGCGCGACGATGTCTGACTTTTGCAAACCCTGCAGCGCCTCGCCCTGCCGAAACAGCGTGCCCATCTCGGCGGCCTTGCCGCTGCCGACCATAATCGAAATCGGCGTCGCCAAACCCATCGCGCAGGGGCAGGCGATGAGGAGCACCGCGACCGCGTTGACGAGCGCGAAGTTCAGTGCGGGCGACGGACCCCACAACAGCCACACGACAAAGGTGACCGCCGCGATGACCAGAATCACCGGCACGAACACCGCCACCACCCGGTCAGCGAGCGCCTGAATCGGGGCTTTCGAGCCTTGGGCTTCTTCGACCATGCGAATGATTTGAGCCAGCGTCGTGTTCGCGCCGACCTTGGTCGCCTTGAAGGTAAAACTGCCGGTGCCGTTAAGGGTGCCGCCGACGACTTCGTCGCCCTCATTTTTTGACACCGGGACGGGCTCGCCGGTAAGCATCGACTCGTCGACGTAAGACTGGCCTGACACCAGCGTGCCGTCCACCGGAACCCGCTCGCCGGGCCGCACCTGAATAACGTCGCCCTGGCGCACGTCGTCGACGGGTATATCACGCCAGTCGCCGCCGCGCTGCACTCGAGCCGTCTTCGCTTGCAAGCCGAGCAGCTTTTGAATCGCGTCGCCGGTCCGGCCCTTGCTGCGCGCCTCCAACCACTTGCCGAGCAGGATGATGGCGATGATCGTCGCCGAGGCCTCGTAATAAACGTGGCGCGTGCCTTCAGGCAAAACTTGTGGGATAAAGGTTGCCACGAGCGAGTAAAAATACGCCGCCGACGAGCCCAGCATCACCAGGCTGTTCATGTCGGGGCTGCCGGAAATGAGGCTCGGGAAGCCGCTTTTGTAAAAGCGCAAGCCTGGCCCAAACTGAACGAGCGTCGCCAGCACGAAGCCGAGGCCGAGCATGACCGGGTGCGGAATGAGCGCGTCGCGCCACATCATCCCGCCGGGGAACAGCATCGGCAGCATCTCGAGCAACAGCAGCGGCGCGGCGAGGGCGACCGCTAGCAGCGCGCTCCGTTTGAGGTCGTTCTCAGTCTTTTGTTTGGTGTCGATTTTGTCCTGGCTTTGCGTCTCGAGCACCGTGTAGCCCGTCGCCTCGACCACTTGTTTGATGCCGCTCACGTTTACCTGGGCGGGCAAAAAGCGCACCGTCGCCTTTTCGGTCGCCAAGTTGACGGTGGCGTTCAGGACGCCATCCAGCTTGGTCAGTTTTTTCTCAATTCGCGCCGAGCAGTTCGCGCAGGTCATCCCGCCGATATGAAACGTAACTTCCTCGGTTACGGGCGTGTAGCCGCTTTTAGTGATGGTGTCCAGCAGCGCCGCCCGGTCTACTGTGTCCGAGTCGTAAGCGATGCTCGCCCGCTCGGTCGCCAAGTTCACGTTCGCTCTAACGCCGCTGAGTTTGTTCAAGTTTCGCTCGACGCGCGACGAGCAGTTCGCGCAGGTCATGCCCTGAACGCCTACGTCTACCGTTTTGGTTGCCACTGTTGACTCCTTTAAAACCGTTTCGAAAAACAGCGCAGGGATGCTCGAGCTTCTCTCTTACGCTCTTGACCCCACCGGGGGTGGGGTGTTAACATGAGTCTAGCAGAGATTGACAAACTCGTCAATCGGCTTTAATCACCTGGAGGCTTAACCATGATGAAGTTCAACGTAGAAGGTATGACCTGCGGTCACTGCCAAAAGGCGGTCAAGGACGCGCTCGAGGGCATCCCCGGCGTGGACAGCGCCAAGGTCGATTGGCAAGAAGGCATCGCCCTCGTTCACGGCAGCGCCGACGTGCAAGTTTTAATCGGCGCGGTCGAGGACGAGGGCTACACCGCCACTCTCGACCATGCCTAGCGAGACCCTGACTTCTAAAACTGCGGCTAAGACTGCGCCCGAGTGTTTGCACCTCGACCCGGAAACGCGCAAAGACGCCGCGTTGCGCCTCAAAAGCGCCAAAGGCCATCTTGAAGGCGTCTTGCGAATGCTGGAAGACCCCGACGTGTACTGCGTCGATGTCCTCAAGCAAGTCAAGGCGGTGCAGGGCGCGCTCAGCAAGGTGAGCGACAAGGTTTTGCGCAGCCACATCCGCGACCACGTCGCCACCGCCGCGCAACGCGGCGACACCGAGCACATCGTCGAGGAGCTGATGGAGGCCTTGAAGTACCAGTTTTAGGCTCGAGCCCGACCTTCGGCCCTTTGGGCACTCCGGTCCTCTTGTCTTTCCAATCGTCATTCTGAGCGATAGCGAAAGAATCTCTCGGGCGGTATGGTAAGAGATTCTTTCACTCCGCTGCGCTTCGTTTAGAATGACAAGGCGGGGGCGACTCAAACAGCTTTTCACCGACCTCGCCTCTCGAGCACAACCGAGAGCGGGTGCTTTTATCCCTAGCCCTCTCACGCCCTAGTCGGTAAGCTGTAAGCGTGAAGGAGCTTTTATGAACACCCAGAGACTCACTATCGTCACTGCGGTCGTGGTCGCCTTAGCCCTCGTCGGCATCATCGTCTACAGCCGTTTTCAACCTCTGACCGAGACGGCCCTGCCGACGGCGGGTACGACAAGCGAACTCAGCTACGAGGGTCAACCCGCCCTCGGCGACGCGGACGCGCCGGTCAAGTTGGCCGTGTTCGAAGACTTCAAGTGTCCGGCCTGCAAGTTTTTCGAAAATAACGTGTTTCCGGGGCTCGAGCGCGACTACCTAGACAGCGGCCAGGCGCAGCTCGTGTTCGTCAACTTTCCCTTTCTCGGCCCCGACTCGACCACGGCGGCCATCGCCGCCGAATGTGCTTATCACCAGAACGAGGCGGCTTTTTGGGAGTACAAGACGATTCTTTACCGCGCCCAGGGCGACGAGCGCGAGCAGTGGGCTACTCCGGCCCGCCTGGAAGAACTCGCGCAGAACGTGGGTGACTTGGACGCTGCCGCCTTGCACACCTGTATCGACGAACAGCGCTACGCCGACGACGTGACAAGCGACCTCGAGATGGGTCAGGCCATAGGCGTGAACTCGACGCCGTCTCTGTTCGTCAACGGGACGAAGCTCGAGGCCGCCAACGATTACGAGGCCGTCAAAGCAGCCATCGACGCAGCGCTCGAGAACTGAACCTTCGTGCGGACTTTTTTCGACGAGTTCGGTCTGTACGCCGCGTGGCTCGTCGCCTTGGCAGCGACCCTGGGCAGCCTTTACTTCAGCGAGGTGCGGCACTTCGTCCCCTGCGCGCTGTGCTGGTTTCAGCGCGTGTTTATGTATCCACTCGTGGTTATCTTGGGCGTCGCCAGTTTTCGGCAGGACCGGGGGGTGGTGAAGTACGCGCTGCCGCTGGCCGTGTTGGGGGCGCTGACGGCCGCGTACCACCTGCTCGAGCAAAACGTCCCCGGTTTCGCGCCGCCGCCCATGTGCCAGGTGGGTGTGGCGTGCAGCGCCAAGTACATCAACTGGCTCGGCTTTATCAGCATTCCGGTGTTGGCGCTGACGGCGTTCGTGCTGATTGCCGTTTTACTGCTGTCTGCCGGACGCCGGGGGACGACGCAAAAAATGGAGAAGGTTAGAAGGGAGACTACAGGTGTTCTGTAGTCTCCCTTCTGCATTCTCTATTCCCCAAACTTGTGCGCAAACTCAACTGCAACAAACTCGCACGAGGTAAAAGACCTTACCGCAGCGGTTCCAGACGCCACACGTGCCCTTCGTCCTCGTCCGTCAGCAGATAGATAAAGCCGTCTGGCCCCTGCTCGACATCGCGGATGCGCTTGCCGAGGGGAAGACGCTCTTCGCCCGTCACGCTACTCCCGTCGGTGGTCAGACGCACGAGGTCTTGGGCCGATAAACCGCCGATAAACACGTTGCCGCGCCACTCGGGAAACACGTCGCCGCTGTAAAAGATCATGCCCGAGGGCGAGATGACCGGTGACCAGTGCTTGAGGGCGTCGGTGAATTCCGGCCGCGTGGGCGGGTCCGGGATTTCGGTGCCGTCGTAGTTGATGCCCCAACTCACCACCGGCCAGCCGTAGTTTTGGCCCGGCTCGGGCAGGTTCAACTCGTCGCCGCCGAGCGGTCCCATTTCGGCTATCCACAATGCGCCCGTCTCCGGGTTGACGGCGGCGGCCTGAACGTTGCGGTGGCCGTAAGACCAGATTTCGGGCTTGGCGTCGGCCTGATTCACAAACGGATTTCCCTCCGGAACGGAGCCGTCCGGGTTGAGGCGAACCACAGTGCCGAGGTGGTTGGAGAGGTCTTGTGCCGGCTCGAACTGAAACCGTTCACCGAGGGTGAGAAACAAGTAACCGTCCGGGCTGAACACGATGCGGCCGCCGAAGTGGTTGGGGCCGGTTATCCACGGCTCCTGCCGAAAAATCTCCTCGAAGCCTTCGATGCGGTCGTTTTGCCAACGCCCGCGCCCCAGCGCCGAAGCCGCGTTCCCCTCCGGCCCCGGTGCTGCGTAGGAAAGGTAGACGAAGTCGTTCTCAGCGAAGTTCGGGTCGAGCGCCACGTCGAGAAGGCCGCCTTGGCCCTCGGCGAAAACGGTCGGCGTTCCCTCGACGGCCTCCGACAACTCGCCCTCGTCGAGGATGTGCAGTTCGCCGCTGTTGCGCTCGGTCACCAGCAGACGGCCGTCGGGTAAAAACGCCATACCCCAGGGGTGGTTGAGCCCCCCCACGATGTCCATGACGGCCACCGGACCTGCCGCTGTCAGTAAGGACTCGACCTGCTGCGGTGAGCCCTGAGCCGCAACCAAAGTTCCTACAAGTACGACCATGCTAGCGGTGCCAACAGCAAAAACGGCGCGTTTTATGTCGATATTCATATTGTACCCCCTAAGAGTCAACAGAGCCTATAGATTCCTCAAAAATGTCACGCTTAAGTACAAAGTATAGGATGCACTCCTTCACGACGACCGTGGGCGGAGGTACGGTCGGAGGGGCGCGGGTAGGCGGCACCTTACACCTCCAAACCGTCAGGCACCTTGAAATAGTCGGGAAACGCTTCCTTGAACCGTTCCCACGTCGCCCAGTCGCGCTCCAAACCCTCTTTTTCCGTCCACATCCAAAAGGGCGTGAGGTAAGAGCGGGCGTTTTTCAGTTCTTCGTAAAAGATGCGTGCGCTGAGGCCGCCCGCGTCCAGCAGGCCCGAGGTCTCGAAGGCCGCCAGCGCGGGTTTGCGGTCGTAGGGTATGCGCCGAAAGTCCGTTTGCCAGTCGCCGTTCTCGAGGTTCAAAACGAGGTACTGCGCGCGCGGGTCGCCGTTGAAAGGCGCGCCGACCGCGCCGGTGTTGAGGACGCGGTGTCCACCCCACACCCGGTCGAGCGGCTGGTGCGTGTGCGAACCGACGAGGATGTCCGCCGGGTGCATCTGCAGGATTTCGGACAGGGTTTCGTCGGGCGTGCGCGAGCCGTAGCCCTCGCGGTAGTGCCGCGGGCTGCCGTGCGACACGAGGAGGCTCGGGGCGTGCTCGAACTCGGCCCGGTGCGTCATGGGCAAGTCGGCAAGTTTGTCGGTCCAGCCTGCACTTTCAAGCTGCGCGGCGCTCCAGGCGGTCGCGGCCCAAAAGGGGTCGCCGAACCACTCGGCGGGCAGGTCCGGGCTGCGCCGCGTCCACAGACGCATGAGGTCGTCGTGGTTGCCCAAGACGAGGCTGTAGCCCTCGTTCCAGACCCGCTCGAGCACCGCCACGTTGTCGGGGCCGCGGTTGACGAAGTCGCCGTTGACGACGACCTGGTCGACTTTTTGGTCGTCCAAGTCTTTCAGGACGGCCTCGAGCGCGTACAGGTTGGCGTGGATGTCGGCTAGAACGGCAAGCTTCAAGATAAGAGCAGTTTAACAGGGACGGTAGTTTCGAATCGCCTAGCCGGTTGGCTCCACCGGTTCAGCCGTACCGAGGTCGTTCGTCACGCCTTGTGCGTCGTTGACAGGACGACCGCTCACCAAGCATTGACTGCAAACCGAAGACGCCTCGGTCAAGCGTCGCCTTCGGTTTGCAGTTCGAACAGCGTCCGGTGCTTGACCGCCTCGCCGAACAGCGCGACGCCGCTGTTCAACACGACTAAGCTCAGCGTGCCCCACAAAAACCAGGTCCAAAAGGGCGCGCCGCCACCCTTCAAACCGACGCTGTGGCCCAGCAAACTCGCGCCGAGCCCGATGACGCCCAAGCCCAGCGGCGCGAACCAACGCCAGGTTTTGTAGTGGTCGACCTCGCCGTCACGCACACCGTTGTACCTCACGCCGCCTCCCAAACCCAAGACGGGTCTACCGAAGCGGCTCTCGCCGCCCGCACCGAAGCCCGCCGGAGCGAAACTTATTATACCGCCGGCTCGGACCGCTCGCTTACACTTGGGTATGGCAGGAACGGCTCTTCTCATCAGCGGTTTGCAGACGCGCTTGACCATTCTCGAGACCGCGCTCGGCCGGCTGGGTTGGCGAGTCGTCCCCTTTCTCAACCCCCAAGAGGCCCTGCAGAGTTTGAAGACGACCCCTTACGAAGCCGTCTTCTGCGACGAACAGGTGCGCGGCGCGAGTCCCGCCGGGTTGCTGGTGGGCTTGCGGCGGCTCGTGCCGGGGCTGCCCGTTTACGTGTTCAGCAACGTCGACGACCCTCACCGTTTCCGGCTGTCGGGCCAGCCCACCGCGCTGCTGCACTTTCCGCCGGTCGCGGGGCAAATCCCCGCGCCGCTGGGCACCAAGAGTGAAGTCGCCCTGGGCGTGGTCGAAACGCCGCTCGCGGGCAACACCTCGCTGCTGGCGCTGCCCGACCTTATCGAGATGATGAGTCTGAGCGGGCAGCAGGGCGTGGTGGAGTTGGCCTTCGGCAAGCAAGGGTTCGTGGTGGTCAACAAAAACAAGCTCGAGCACGCGGTCTGCTTTGCGAACGGCGTGGCCAAAAGCGGCCTGCAGGCCCTGGCCCAACTCATGAGTCTTGAAAACACCGACTTTCGCGTGACCGACTACGTGGCCCCGGCCCGGCCCAGCATCAACCTGCCCACGAGCAGCGCGGTGACCGAAGCCGCCCGCCTGGCTGACGAGTCGGGCCGCTTCGAAACGGTGCTCGCCGAACTGCTCAGGCTGTGCCCGGGCGTGAGCGCCGCCGCGGTCGGCTACGCGAGCGCGCCCGCCCCGGCCCAGGGCGCGGGCGACGCCGCGGCCCTGTTCACGCTCGCCAAAAGTTTGCTCACCAGCAACCGCGCCGCGCTGGGGGAAAACCCCAAAGAAATAAACATCGACACCGACAAAGACAGCTTCGTCTTGTTAACTTTCGGCGCGAGCGCGCTGCTCGTCGCGCAGGCACCGGTCAGGACCAAAACGCACCTTTATGTGGCTGTTCAGGAAGTGCTTTCGACCCGGCCCAAACGCTGAGGTTCAGACGCTCCTCCTTAGGAAGGAAGCGAAAGCTTCCGACGCTCTTTTAGAATCGTCAGAAACGTCTGCGCCGGCCTGTTACGCTGGCGGGTCTGTAAAATTGTCGCCGTAGCCGTTGCCTGGGGCGGCGGGGGCGCGTAAGCTTTCAGGGGGACAAGGAGTTGGTCGTATCCGCAGGGTCGTGTTCGCGTTTGTGTCCGGGGTTGTGTTTATGGTCGTCAGCACGGTTGCCGCCGCGCAGGTGCAGCTCAGCTTTCAAGAGGCGCTCGCCGCTGTGCCGACGAGCCCGCGGGTCGCCGTCGCCCGCACCGAGGTAGAGTTGGCCCGCAAACAACTCGACGTCACCGCTTCGTTTTTGCAGAGCAACCTGAGCGGCGGCTACACGCGGACTTTCTCGAACTTGACCACGAACGGCGTGACCAGCTACGACGCCGGTGGCAACCTGGACCCGCTCCAACTGACGACCGCACTCAACCTCGTTCCTTACGGACCCTTTGAGGACCGTGTGGTGCGGGGCCGCTGGGCGTTGCAACGGGCCGAAGCTGCGTTGCAAGACGAGACCGCCGCAGTGGTGATAAGCGTGACCGAGCAGTACCAAAACGCGCTGCGCGCCGAACAAAACGTCTCGGTCGCGCGCGCTCAGCTCGAGCTGGCTCAAGCCCAGCTTGGGGCGGCGCGCGTGGGCTTCGCAGCCGGAACCACCACGACCAGCGGCGTGACCGGCGCAGAACTGAGCGCACGACAGTCGGAACAAGACGTAGAGATTGCGCTCACCACGCAAGCCCAAGCCCTCGCCGCCCTGTCGGTTACCCTGGGGCGCACAGTCGACGCCCTCGCCGGCGGGGTGCCTGACAACGCCGCCCCGGGCCTGCTCGCCGAAACCAACGACAAAACCACAGACGCGCTTTTGGCGCGGCGCAGCGACCTTTTGAGCGCCGCGCTGAACGTGGCCGAGGCCGAGCTGACGGCCGCCGCCACGCTCCGCGACAACCTGCCGAGCGGCACGCTGAGCGCGGCTTACACCAACGGCAGCGACGGCAGCAGCTTGCAGCTCGGCGCGCAGTTCAGCACCGGCGGCCCGAACGCCTACCAGCCGACTCTTTCGGCCGGCATCGACCCGGACTCGGGCTTGCCCGGCCTGGCCCCGGGGCAGGTCTCGAGCGCGTTCAGCGTCGGGCTGGGCCTCAACATTCCCCTGAACGCCGCGCTCGACGCCGCCCTCGAGGCGGCGCGCCTCAACGTCGACACTGCGCGTCTGCGCGGCGCGCAAACGCTCGCCCTGGCGCGGCTCGAGGTGGCCAACCGCGCCGCCGACGTGACGGCGGCCGAGGCCCAAGCGGACCTCGCCCGGCAAGTCCTGGCGCAGCGCCGAGAGAGTTCGCGTGTCGCGCGGCAACGGTTCGAGCTGGGCTTGTTGCCGCAACTCGAGGTCCGGAGTGCTGCAGTCACCGCGCTCGAGGCCGAACTCGCGCTGCACCGGGCCGAAGACGCGGTGCGGCTGGCTTACATGCGCTACGCCGCGGCGCTGGGAGACGACCCCAGGGAGGTTTTTTGAATGCGTTTTTTCGTCCTGACTTTGATGCTCATCCTGCCGTTCGGCGCTGCCCAAGCCGACCCTGCACAAACAGACACTGTGCAACCAGACACTGCACAGCCTGACACTGTGCAAACAGACACCGCCCAAAACGATGCCACCCCCCTGAGTTACGAAGACGCCCTCACCGCCGCCGTGGGGACGAGCGCGGCGGTGAACACCGCGCGGGTCGACTTGGCGAGCGCCGAGCGGGACTTGGCCCGGCTCAGGGCCGACCCGCTCGCCTTGCGCATTCCGGTGTTACAGGCCGAGCAAGCGCTGACGCGGGCACGGCAAAGCCTGCAAACGGCCGAAGCCGAGGCCCGAAACAGCGTCGCCGAGGCCTACGCGGCGGCGCTCGAGGCCCGTAGCAACGCGGTCTTGGCCGAAAAGCGCCGCGCCATCGCCCAAACCCAGGCCGAGGCCACGCAAATTCGCTTCGAGGCGGGCGCGGCCACCGCGCTCGACGTGGCGAGCGCGCAGAACACCTTGCAGGCTGCCGAGCGCGACCTGAGCGACGCGCGGGAAGCGCAGACGCTCGCCTACGACCGCCTCGCCAGCCTTCTCTCTCTCGCAACCGAACCCGCCCTCAGCGAGAGCGTTCCGGTCGGCGAGGTGCCCAGTTTGGAAGAGGCGCTGGCGAGGCTGGACGAAAACAGCGCGCTCGTGGCGGCGCAGCAGGGGCTCGAGCTGGCGCGCGCCCAACTCGCCGCCGTCGACAACGCCTTCAGCGCGCGGCGCGACATCGAGGCGGCGCGCGACGCGGTCGCCAACGCCGAAACGCAACTGCGCGAAACCCGCCGCAGTTTGGAACTCGGGGTGCAGCAAAGTTACAACGCCGTCGTCGCCGCGCAGAACCGGGTGCAGAGCGCGGCGGCCGACTTGGAGGCCGCCCAGGAAACCCTGCAAGCTCAACAGGTGCGTTTTCAAGCGGGCAGCATCTCGCAGCTCGAGCTGGCCCAGAGCGAGCTGAACGCGCAAAGCGCCGCGGCGGGGCTCGAGGCCGCCCAGCACGCCCTCGCCGCGGCGTTGCGCGCCCTGGACACGACCTTGCGCGGCGGCACGCCGTGACCCGAGCAGACGGGGCCGAGGCGAGGGCGTCTGAGGTGACCGAGATGACCGAGACCAAGACGGCGGAGACGGCGGAAACGACGGGGACGACTAAAACGGTTAAGCCCAAGCGACGGCGGCGGCGCTGGCTCGTCGTCGGGCTCGTTCTCTTAGGCGTCGCGGCGGGGGCGTTTTTTTTGGCGGGTCGCAACCGCGCGCCCGCGGCGCAGCGCACCCTCGTCGAGCGGGTCGTGTCAGGACCCTTCACGCGCGAGGTGTCGGGGACGGGCGTGGTCGAGGCCGCCAGAGAGCGCAGCCTCACCTTCGGCACCGCCGGGACGGTGCAGGAGGTTTTCGTGAGCGAGGGCGACGAGGTCGCGGCGGGCACCGTATTGGCGACGCTCGACACCGCCGCCCTCGAGCGCGACCTGGCCTCGAGCCGGGCCAACCTGCAGTCGGCGCGCGCCGACCTGGCGCGCCTGAACGCCCAGCAACAAGTCGACCGCATCGACACCCAGACGAGCGTCGCCAGCGCCCAAGACGCGGTGGCGAACGCACGAGAAACCCTTGCCGACGCCGAAACCGCCCTGTCCACCACGCAGCGCCTGTTCGACACCGGGGCCGCCGCCCAAAACGACCTCACCACCGCCCAGGCAGCCGTGGAGAGCGCGCGCCGCCGTCTGGAGAGCGCCCGGTTGACCCTGCAGAGCGCGCAGACGCGCCAGGGTTCGTTCGGCGACCTCGCGGCCGCGCAGCGCTCGAGTGCGGCGGCGCAGGTCGCCGGGCTCGAGACCACTGTCGCCAACCTGGAGCAAACCCTGCAAGAAGCGAGCCTCGTCGCGCCCTTCGCCGGGACGGTCGCCGCGATCGGCTTCGAGCCCGGCGACGCGGTGGGGGGCGGCGGCGCGAGCCTGCGCCTCGTCGACACCACCAGCCTGTACGTCGCGGCCGACTTCGACGAAAACCGCGCGGGCGAGCTGGCCGCGGGGCAACGAGCGACCGTCACGCCCGACGCCGACGCCGACGCGCGTTTGCAGGCGACCGTGCGCCGGGTCGGCGCGGTCGCGGTGCGGAGCAACAACGCCGCACAGTTGAACGTCGACCTGGACTTCGCCGCGCCCCAGCCCGAGGTGCGGCCGGGCTACACGGTGACCGCCCGCGTCACCGTCAACGCCCTCGAGGACGCCCTTCTCATCCCCTTGGAAGCCATCACCGAAGAGGACGGCGAGAGTTTCGTCTACAAAGTCGCCGAGAACGAACCCGGCCGCGGCACCGCCACGCGCGCGGCGTTGCGCGTCTTGGACCGCAACGCCACCGTCGCCGCCGCCACGAGCGACGCGCTTGCCCCGGGCGACCTCATCGCGGTCATCGGCTTAGACGAATTGGAAGCGGGCGAGGCCGTGGCCTACGAGCCGCTGGTGGAGCCGTGAACGACACGCTCCAAACCGCCCCGTCCGAAGCCGCCAGCCCGAAAGCGGTGAGCCCGGAAGCCGTCATCGAGGCGCGTGAGCTGCGTAAAATTTACCGGCTCGAGGGCGGTCTGGAAGTCCACGCGCTCCGCGGCCTCGACTTGAGAATCGCGAGGGGCCAGTACGCCGCCATCATGGGGCCGTCGGGCTCGGGCAAGTCGACGCTGCTGCAGATTTTGGGCTGTCTTGACCTGCCGACCTCGGGCAGTTACCGCCTCGCCGGCGAAGAGGTGAGCGAGCTGGAGGAAGACGTGCTGTCGGGTATCCGCAACCGGCGCATCGGCTTTATCTTTCAAGCTTACAACCTGCTGCCGCGCGCCGACGCGCTGCAAAACGTCGCGCTGCCTCTTATGTACCGGGGCACCGCGCCGGGTGAGCGCACGCGGCTGGCGAAGCGCGCGCTGCAGCGCGTCGGTCTGGGCGACCGGCTCGACCACCGCCCCAACCAGCTCTCCGGCGGCCAAAAACAGCGCGTCGCCATCGCCCGCGCCCTCGCCACGAATCCGGACATACTCCTGGCCGACGAACCCACCGGCAACCTGGACTCGCGCACCGGCGAAGAAATCCTGGGCCTGTTCCAAGAACTTCACGCCGAGGGCCGCACCGTCATCATGGTCACCCACGAACAAGAGGTCGCCGAGCACTGCGAGACCATCGTGCGCGTGCGCGACGGGGTGGTGGAGGCGCTCGAGACCGTCACGAACCGCCGCCACGCCGTGTTTACCGGGGCCATCCCGTGATCGAGGCACGCCGTGTTTTTTGAAAACATCCGCACCGCTTTAGAAGCGCTGTTCGGCAACCGCCTGCGCTCGCTTTTGACGCTCCTCGGCGTGGTCATCGGGGTGTTCGCGGTGACGACGACCATCAGCATGGGGGCCATCGCCACGGCGGGCATCACCGGCGAGCTGCAAGCTTTCGGGGCGCAGTCGCTGTTCGTGGTCGTCGACCAGGACAACCCGCAGGCCGAACCCTTTACAAACGACGACATCGAGGCGCTGTCCCGGCTGCCCATCGACATCTTGCAGACGCAGAACGTGTTCGGGACGGTGCGCGTTGCCGACAAAGACGTCGGCCTGACCCTGAACGGCACCACCGCCAACGCGCCCGAAGTGGACCGGACGCTGAAGCTCGAGCGGGGCCGCTTTTTCAGCCGGGAAGAGTTTGAACGCGCCGCGCCGGTCATCGTCTTGTCCGCCGACGGAGCCGAAGAACTCTTCCCCGACGACGCCGACCCGGTGGGCCGCGAAATCGCCTTCAGCCTCGGCGGCTCGCGCAGCTTTTACACGGTCATCGGCGTCAAGGAGCGTGTCAGCGGCGCGCTCGGCACCTTCGCCAACGACACCTCCGGCGACGTGCCGCTGGAGACCCTGTACCGCAACTTCCCCTCGGTGCCGCGCGGCGAGTACGAGTTTTTCCCCATCACCGTGTCGCTCGACAAAAACATCGACGACATCCGCGCGCAGGTCGAGGCGGTGCTGGACCGGCGGCGCGGCGCGGACACTTACAGCGTGCAGAGCATCGAAGGGGCGCTCACGCTGTTCAACACCATCACCACGATTTTGCAGGTCGTCTTGGGCGGCATCGGCGCGGTGAGTTTGCTCGTCGGCGGCATAGGCATCCTCAACATCATGCTCGTGTCGGTGACCGAACGCACCCGCGAAATCGGGCTGAGGAAAGCGCTCGGCGCGAAAAAGAACACCATCTTGCAACAGTTTTTAATAGAGGCCGTGGTGCTGACCGTCATCGGCGGCATCGTCGGGGTGGTGTTGTCGGTTGCGAGTCTTTACCTCATCGTCGCCGCGGTGCCCTTTTTGGACCGGGTCATCATCAACCCGCTCGTCATCGCCCTCGCCTTCGGGGTGAGCGTGGCGACGGGCATCGTCTTCGGGCTGCTGCCCGCCAACCGCGCCGCCAACCTCAGCCCGGTCGAGGCGTTGCGCTACGAGTAACCTTGGGTTGCGTTAAAAGCAGACCGACGTCAGAGACGGGGAGCGCCTAACCGCCGTGAGCGCCGTCTCTCGCCGGTCCCGCAACTAACACGGGTTGCGCTACTACGCGAGACGACCTCTTCCGAGGTCGTCTCGCTCCTCATCGCCATCTGTAAACGTTTCTTTTCGCTCACTCGGGTAAATTTTCGAGAGCGCATTCACCCTGGAGGTCAGGGGAGCTGGCGCGAAGCGACCGAGGGGGTTAAAAAGCTGCCCCGAACAAAGCCCTTTAGAAACCTCGAGCCAAAACGGACACCCTTTGCGGGTGTCCGTCTTCGCTTGAACAGTCGTCAGACCTCGAGCAGCATCCGCGCCGGGGTCTCGACGGCTTCTTTGATGCGTTTCAAAAACGTCACCGCTTCGCGCCCGTCGACGATGCGGTGGTCGTAGGTCAGCGCCACGTACATCATCGGGCGAACCACGACTTCGCCGTTTAGAGCGATGGGCCGCTCCTGAATCGCGTGCATCCCGAGCACGCCCGACTGCGGCGGGTTCACAATCGGCGTACTCATGAGCGAGCCGAACACGCCGCCGTTGGAAATCGTAAAGGTGCCGCCCGTGAGTTCGTCGGGCGAGAGTTTGTTGGTCTGGGCGCGTGCGCCGAAGTCAGCGATGGCCGCTTCGATTTCGGCAAAGCTCAGCCGCTCGGCGTTGCGAATCACCGGGGTGACGAGGCCCTTTTTGGACGACACGGCAATGGCGATGTCGTAGTAATTTTTGTAAACGATGCTGTCGTCACGGATTTCGGCGTTGATGGCCGGGAACTGCTTGAGCGCGTCGATACTTGCTTTGATAAAAAACGACATGAAGCCGAGGCGGATGCTGTAGCGCTTTTCGAACAGGTCCTTGTACTCGCTCCGCAGCGCCATCATGGTGCTCATGTCGATTTCGTTGAAGGTCGTCAGCAGCGCGGCCGTTTGCTGCGCCTCGACGAGCCGGCGGGCGATGGTGCGCCGCAACGGGCTCATCGGCACGGTTTCTTCCTCGCGCTCGCCGCTTTGCGGCGCGGGCGCTTCGCGTTTGGGTTCAGGTTTTTTGGTTTCAGGCTGCGGTTTTTCGTCTTTTTCAGACCTGCCCTCGAGAACCTTTTGCACGTCCTCTTTCAAGACACGCCCGCCGGGGCCGCTGCCTTTGACGTCGGCGGCCTCGAGACCGTTCTCGTCCAGCAAGCGCTGCGCCGCGGGCATCACGAAGCCTTCGCCCTCAGCACTTTCGTCGGACTCGACTTCCGCCTCTTCGGTGTCGATGGCCGAGGTTGCAACCGCTTCCTTCGCAGTTTCTTTTGCGTCCGGTTTTGCGTCTCGTTTCGTTTCGACTTGCGTTCCCGTCGCCTCCGCCGCGCCGCCCTCGCTGATGTGGGCGATGACCTCGCCGATGTCGGCGGAGTCGCCCTCTTTTTTGAGAATTTTGCTCAGCGTCCCGGCGACCGAGGCGGGAATCTCGAGCGTCGCCTTGTCGGTCTCGACCTCGACCAGGGCTTCGTCTTTCGCGACGCTGTCGCCCTCTTTTTTGAGCCAGGTGCCGATAAAGACTTCGTTGATGGACTCGCCGACGGCGGGTACTGTGAGTTCTACGGCCATGCACGCTCCTTTTAAGTCGCTGTTGAGATTACGACGCGACTTTTTCTTGCGTTTTGCCCTCGGCGAAGGCTTCTCTCAAAAGTTTGGCCTGCTCGAGCTTGTGGCTGTTGCTAGAGCCCGTCGCCGGGCTCGCCGAAGGGGGCCGGGTCACGCCGGAAAAAGTGTGGCCGAGCAGTTCCCCCAGCCAGTGTACCCGCAAAAATCTCCACGCGCCCATGTTTTCGGGTTCCTCCTGAACCCACACGACGGGCACGTCTTTGGAGTAGGGTTGCAGCGCCGCGGCGAGCTGCGTCATCGGCAGCGGATAAAGCTCTTCTAAGCGGACGATGGCCACGTCGTCGCGGCCCGTTTCCTCGCGCTTGGCGGCCAAGTCGTAGTAGACCTTGCCCGAGCAGAGCAGCGCGCGCGTCACCTTTTTGGGGTCTACGGTATCGTCGGGGATAACCTGCTGGAAACCGCCTTCGGCGAGTTCGCTCAAGTTGGAAACGGCCTGCGGGTGCCGCAGCACACTCTTGGGCGACATGACGATCATCGGTTTGCGCAGCTTGCGCAGCACCTGCCGCCGCAGCGCGTGAAAAATCTGCGCGGGCGTCGTTAAGTTCATAATCTGCATGTTGTCCTCGGCGCAGAGTTGCAAAAAGCGCTCCAAACGCGCCGAGGAGTGCTCGGGGCCGGAGCCTTCGAAGCCGTGGGGCAAGAGCATCACCAAACCCGACAAGCGCCGCCACTTGTCTTCGCTGCTCGAGATGAACTGGTCGATGATGACCTGACCCGCGTTGACAAAGTCGCCGTACTGCGCTTCCCAGACGACGAGGCCGTCCGGCCAGTCCAAGCTGTAACCGTACTCGAAGCCGAGCACGCCGGTTTCCGACAAGGGACTGTTGATGATGTCCACGCCCGCCTGGACGTCGCTTAAGTGCTCGAGCGGCGTGTAGGTTTCGCCGGTTTCCGCGTCGTGCAGCACGGCGTGACGGTGGCTGAAGGTGCCGCGCTCGACGTCCTGGCCGCTCATGCGCACGTGGTAGCCGTCGGCGGCGAGGCTGGCAAAAGCGAGCGCCTCGCCCGCGGCCCAGTCGAGCGGGCGTTTTTCCGCGGCCATCTCCGCACGCTGACCCAGCAGGCGTTTGATTTTGCTGTTTGGGGTAAAACCGTCGGGCACCTGGGTGAGTTTTTCCAGCAACTCGGCCAAACGCGCCTCGTCCACCTTGGTTTCGGCCTCGGCGACGGCCTCGTCGGGGCCGCCTTCGAAGTCACCCCACAAGCCTTGAAATGCCTGATAGCTGAGTTCGTAGTCGTCGGCTCGAGCGGCGCTCAGTTCGCGTTCCAAGTTTTCTCTTCTGGCCGCCTCGATGGCGTCGGCCTCCTCACGGTTGATGTCTTCTAAAGCGAGTAGGCGCTCCAAATACCCTTCACGCACCGAGTCGCGCTTGCGAATCGCCTCGTACATGAGGGGTTGCGTGAAAGCGGGCTCGTCCGACTCGTTGTGGCCGAAGCGGCGGTAGGCGTACAGGTCGACGACCACGTCGCGCTTGAACTCGGCGCGGAAGTCCATCGCCAAACTCACGACTTGCGCCACCGCCTCGGGGTCTTCGCCGTTGACGTGGAAGATCGGGCTTTGCAGCATCTTGGCGATGTCGGTCGCGTAGTAAGACGAACGCCCTTGTTCCGGCCCGGTGGTGAAGCCGAGCTGGTTGTTCAAGACCACGTGGAGCGTCCCGCCGATTTCATAGCCGGGCAACTCGCTCAGGTTGAGCGTTTCTTGCACCACGCCCTCGCCGATAAAAGCGGCGTCGCCGTGGATGAGGATGCCCAAACCCTTTTCACGTTTTTTGTCGCCGAAGCGGTCTTGCTTGGCGCGCACCCGGCCCAGCACCACCGGGTTGACGAACTCCAGGTGCGAGGGGTTGAACGACAGCGACATGTGAATTTTTTTGCCGCCGCTGGTTTCAAGATCCCGCGAGTAGCCGAGGTGGTACTTCACGTCGCCGCGGCCGATGTAGCGTTCGGCGTCGGCGTCGTCGAACTCCCTGAAAATCTGCCGCGGCGGCTTGCCGATGATGTTGGCGAGCACGTTCAGGCGGCCCCGGTGCGCCATCCCGAAGACGATCTCGTCGACGCCCTGCTCGCCCGCCCTTTCGACGGCCAGGTCGAGCAAGGGGATGAGGCTCTCAGCCCCCTGCAGCGAAAAACTCTTGACGCCCACGTACTTTTTTTGGATAAAGTCCTCGAACACGACCGCGTCGGTGAGCTTGGTTAGGATGCGGAACTGCTCGTCGCGGCTCAGCTCCAAACGGTTCAGACTCGTTTCCATACGCGTTTGCAGCCACTCGCGCACGTCGTAGTCGTCGATGTGCATAAATTGCACGCCGATGGTACGGCAGTAGGTCTCTTGCAGGCGTTCCAGGGCCTCGCGGAGCGTTCGGCCCGCCATCGTGCCGCTCTGCACGATGCGGTCCAGGTCGGCGTCGGAAAACCCGTAAAACTCGGGGGTCATTTCGATGGGGGGTTCGTGCTTGACGAGGCCCAACGGGTCTAAGTCGGCCATGATGTGGCCGCGCACCCGGTAGTTGCGAATCAGCATCCCCATCTTGTACTGCAGGTCGGTGTCGTCTTCGCCCAAAGGCACGACGCCCGGCGCGTTGAACAAGCTGCGCGGCTTGAACGACGGTTTGAGCGTGGTGCGGTTTGTCAGGTTGGGCAAGGTCTCAAAGTAGGCCCGCCAGTCCTCGGGCACCGAAGCGGGGTCCTCGAGGTACATGACGTACAGGTCTTCGGCAAAGTTCAGGCTCGAGCTGTTGAATTCTTGCATAAGCGTCCCGCCGCCCTGGGCAGCGTCCTTTCTTGAAAGCATTCTTGAACTCACGATTGCCGCATCATAGCAGGCTTTGGCGGTTAGAGCCTGCATCGACTCCTACGTTTGGCAGTGAGAAGTGAGGAAGTACGGAAGTCGGGGGGAGTAAAAGCTTTTGACCCGACTCCCCTACTCTCTCCCCCACTCGTTTTTCGCTGCCCCACAAAGCCTTCTCGCGTCTCATCCCTGTGCGGCTCAGCCCTAACCGCGCTCGCGCGCCCAGCGGGCCGCCTTGGCGCGGGTGCGTAAGCCCAACTACGGTGTTGCACCCGTGTTACGTTTTCGGCTTGACTTCTCGAGACGTCCGCCTTACTCTGTAAAAAACACCTTATTATCTAAGGTGTCTGTTGACAAAGGGGATGACGGTGTGATTGAGAGCAGTAGCGCTGAAAACTTTGGCGTTGAAAACTTTGGTGCTGAAAACCGTGGGCTCGAGCTGACCAAACCCCAACAGCGCGTGTTGGCGCTGCTCAAAAAGCAGTGGCGAGAGCGCGGTGGGCAACCCAACTTGAACGACGTCGCCAAGGCGCTGGGCATCCACTACGTTTCGTTGAAACAGCACTTGGCGGCCCTCGACACCAAAGGCTACCTGACCTTCCAGACGCAGGGCCGGGGCAAGCCGCCCATCATCCGACTCACGCAGGAGGATTCGGGATTCGGCGCTCCGGGTCGAGGCGTGCCCCTTCTGGGCGACATCGCCGCCGGAGGTTTGCACGAGGCCGTCGAGCACCTGGAAGGTTTTTTGAACGTGCCGGGCCGCGAGGACCGTTTCGCGTTGCGGGTCAAAGGCGACTCGATGAGCGAACCCATCCAAGACGGCGACGTGGTCATCTTAAAAAAGTCGCCCTTCAAGAGTGGCGACATCTGCGCCGTGCGCTTTGAAGACGAGACCACCCTGAAGTACCTCGACCTGCACCCGAACGGGTCTGCGCTGCTCAGGCCGCACAACCGGGATTACGAACCTATCGAAGTCGCTTTGAGCGAAGTCTACGTAGCGGGTGTTTACGACGCTTTGTTGCGAGGCGCGGTCGTCGACGAACTGTTCAGGGAGGCGGCCTGAGCCGGGTTGCCCGGTACGCTCTCGAGCCGGGAGCGGAGAAAACGCCCCTTTCGCCCGTTCACTTTTAGCTCAAGTTCTGCGCTCGAGCCTGTGGCCTTCCTGAGCCAGCGCCGCCAGCGTGGCCTGGTAGCCGACCGCCACCGCCCGGTCGATGTCGCCGAAGTCGAAAATGCCAAAACTGCCCAAGTCGGGGCAGACCAGCAGGTCGGGCGGGTGCATCGTCAAACGGACCTCGGTGATAAAACTCTGCGCGACGATGTAGGACTTGCGCAGCATGGCGACCGGCAGGGTCACCTGCTGCGTCACGGCGCCGGCGAGTCGGTGGAGCAAGCCCTCTTTTTTGTCACCCAAGTCCACCCGTTCCGTCTTCGGCTGGCTGACGTCGACGGCCAGCACGGGCGAGGTCGTCAGCACCTTGATGACGTCGACCGGCACGTTGTTCAAAATGCCGCCGTCGATGAGAAAGCGGCCCCCCAGTTCGACCGCGTCGAACAGCCCCGGAAAAGCGTTGCTGGCGCACAGCGCCGGAACCAGCGCGCCCTTCCTGAGCACGAGCGACTCGCCGTTTTGAATGTCGGCGGCGACGACCGCCAGCGGCAGCTTCAAGTCTTCGAAGCGCGCGGGCAGGTGCTCCTGGAGCAGCGCCGCGATGGCGTCCTGGTCGGCCAGACCGCTGTCCTTGCTGAGGCTTATCACGCTGAACAGATTAGCGCTCAGGATGTCCTGGATGGCGGCCGAATTATGCCCGGCCGCGGCCAGCGCAGCCACGAACGCGCCCGTCGAGCAGGCCGAGACGGCGTCCAAGCCGACGCCGCGCTCTTCCAAAGCCTTGAGCACGCCGATGTGGGCAAGACAGCGGCTGCCGCCCCCGCTTAAAACAAGTCCTATATTCATACGCGATGCTAACAGATACCCCCGCCCAAAACACCGTTCAGGCCCGAACGGTGGCGTATGCTCGAGCCCGATGTTCAAAAGAAGCCGTTCCAAAACCCCGTCGCACCAAACCCCGTCACCCACGACCGGGGCGTCTACAACCGGGACCAACGAAATCGACCTGCACATGCACACCTTTTATTCCGACGGGCGCGCGTCGCCGCGCGAACTGCTCACCGGGGCCAAACACAAAGGTTTGCGCACCGTCGCGATTACCGACCACGAAACCGCGCGCGCCAGCCGCGAAGGTGCCGGCCCGGCGCGCGACTTAGGCCTAAGCCTCATTCCCGCCATCGAACTGACCGCGGCCTGGCCCGGTTACGTCGGGCACGGCGGCGGGCCGGACATCGACATTTTGGGCTACTTTATCGACCCGCACCACGAGTTGCTTTTAGAGCACGAAGCGCAAGCCCGAGAACGTCTGAGCGCGCGGGCGCAAACCGTTTGCGACCACTTGCAACGCTCCGGCTACGCGCTCCGTCTGGACGACGTGCTGGCGACGAACGCGCATCATCCCGGCTTCGTGGCGCTAAGAGACACGCTCGTGCGCAAGGGCCTGGTGAACGACGCGCGCCAGGGCGCGCGTCTGCTCGAGTCGGCGCTGCTCGAGTCGGTCTGGAAAAACAAACCCACCTCGCCGACCATCGCCAAAAGCATCGAACTTGTCCACGCCCTCGACGGCGTCGCGGTGCTCGCGCACCCGTCTATCGTGCGGCGCGCGTCGGACCTGGAGTTGCTGAACGAGCGCGGTTTAGCCGAGCTTGTCGAGATGGGACTGGACGGTCTGGAAGTCTTACACTACCGCCTGGACGTTCCTCAGCGCCGCCACTTTGAACTCCTCGCCAAGATGTTTCAGCTACCCGTCACCGGCGGCTCGGACGAACACGGCGGGCCGGTGTTCCGGCGCTTGGGCTCGGAACCCGTCACCCCGGACATGCTTAACGCGTTGCGCCGCGCGGCCGAGGGCAAAAGCGCCCAGCCCGACTCGTTTGCCCACTGATAGGCTGAAGGATACTTCAGCTCGAGCGCCGCGCCCGCAGCCAGTAGCCGAGCATGGCGACCGGGGGCAACGCGAAACCGAGCACAATCCAGCCGAGCTTGCGCAAGCCGCCGAGCTCAGGGTTCCACAGCACCGCCAGGGCGAAAAAAACACCGAGCACGCTGTTCGCCAGAGCCAGCCAGGTCCACAGCGTCGGGTCCTGCACCGAAAACAAGTAGCCGCCGAGGTCCAAGTCTTTGCCTATCCAGTCGCTCACGCGGCTAGTTTAACGCACGCTTTCAAACACCGCCTGACAAAGTAGCCGGGTTCAGGTTTGAACTCGGCGCATCAAAAAAGTCAAACTTCCCAGCCCGGCTCGAGCCACCAAGACGCTGGTGAGACGCTCCACTCTTTAAACTACAGCTATGAAACGTTTTCGCGGCTTTTTGGTCATGACAGTCCTCTGCTCGGCCACCGCCCAAACCCTGCCCGCACCCGAGGCGGGCGACTACGTCTGTATCACCTCGAGCTACAACTCCACACTCGGAGGGATGTTTTCCGTCCAGTACCAGGGCAGCGCTTTGGGCACCCTCAGGCTCAACGGGCAGGGTGGGTACAGTATCGGCGGCGAACAGGGCAACTACGTCTACGGTGGAAGTGGGTTTACCTTTACGAAGGGTCCGTTGCAAGGCTGGCCCGTCATTTACGAAACCTACAACGGCGGCTTGCGGTTGCGTCTGGCGGCGACGGCGGACAAGGCTGCAGCGACTGAGATGGCAATCAACGAACACATGTGCCGGTTGCCCACCACGGCCGCCGTCGACGCGGCGGCGGCAGCCAAAGCCCCCAAAGGTGACTATACGGGCACGCTCACCTTGCGGCGGAACGGCATGATTATAGACATCGACGTGGCGACGGGAGAGGTCACGCCCCGTTTCTCGGGTACCGACCCGAGCCGCGCGGTCAGCGGTGAGACGGTGTTTTACAACAACGGCTTGGTGATCGTCGACAAAGACGGCGTCACCGTGGCACGGCTGCCCACCGAGGCGAACGACGAGCCCAGCCAGCCCATCTTTTCGCCCGACGGGTCGCTCGTCGCTTATACGGCCATGCCCGTTTACTACGACTCGAGCGTCGTCGTCTTAAACCGTGACGGCAGTCAGGTGGCACGCTTCGAGAACATGGTCTCCCCCGCCTGGACGCCCGACGGGCGGTTGGTGACGGCGGCCAACACCCAATACGAGGGTGCCGAGCCGGGGCTGTTTATCAGCGATGCAGGTCTGACCACCCTGACGCGCCTCGACCCCAACTTGGACGACCTCGACCTGCCCGCGGTAAGCCCCGACGGTAAAACCCTCGCCTTCAGCTTTCACGGTCAGGTCTGGTTGATGGGGCTGGACGGCGGCAACTTACGCCAACTCACCTCTTTCGACGACCGGGTAGAGGGGTTGAGCTGGTCACCCGACGGCGACGCCCTGGCCGTCATAGACGGAGACTACGACGAGGTTGTGCTCGTTTCTTTGGACGGTGAAGTGACTGAACTTGTGACCGACGACGGTAAGTCGGTGCAGACGAGTGGGCGCGTGACCTGGCGTTAATAACCGGGCGCTAATAACCGGGCGCTGAGAACCTCAATACCAACTGATGTGCGCGTCGCGGGTGACGGTGACGGGCTCGAGGGTGGGATAGTCGAGGCGTTGCGCCCCCGCTAAAGCGCCGTTCGAAGGCAGCACGAGGATGAACGACCACGCCTCGAAGCCGGGTTCGGCTGCAGCCACCGCCAGCCACTGCCCGTCGGGTGACCAGGCGGGGTAGCCGTAAAAGTCGAGGCCGCTAGCGTCGGTAAGCGAGTGCGGGTTGCTGCCGTCTGCGCCCATCAGCCAGAGTTGTCCGCTCGAGCTGTAAGCCCCGTCGCTATGAATAAACGCCACCGTTTGCCCGTCGGGACTGAGCGCGGGGGCTAATACCGCGTCTAAGTTCGGGTCAATTCGGGTGGGCGTCCCGAACGAAGCGTCCGTGAGGTAAAGCCCGTTCCCGTCCTCGCCCGCCATCATCAAGCCGCCGTCCGTCGTCCAGTTCGGCTGCGCCATGTCGGGCAAGACGGCGACGGTTTCGCCCCCGACTCCCGTGCGGCGGCGCACGATGACGGCTCGAGCGCCCACGCTGTCTATGGTGCCGTAAGCGATGAGGCTACCGTCGGGGGACAGAACAGGGTCGCTCGGCTCGGTCACGCCGCTGAGCCCGGTATCGATGGGTTGCTGGGTGAAGTCGCTATCGTCGTCTATCTCAAACTGTGCCGCCAGCGTACCGTCGGGTGCCAGGATGATGAACTCTGCCCCGCCCCCCAGGTAGACGTTGGCCCCGATGGTCTCACCGTTGGCCGCCACGTAAGGTTGACTCGCTTCGCCGATAACGTTCACGTCGCCCCTCTCGGCGACCACGGTAGCCACCTCCCCGCCGTTTAGTTGCAGCGCGAGGGTGCCGGGCAAGCCGGGATTGGGCGTGGGCGTGGTGGGCGCGACGGCGTTGGCCGAAGCCAGCGAACAACTCAGCGAAGCCACCTGGTTGTTGTCGGCATCGGTAAAGTTGAGCCGAATCGTAAACCAGCCGTCGGTGACAAAGTAGTCAATCGGAAAAGCCGCCAGTTCCCCCGTAAACGTCACCGCGTTGGTCGCCGCGTCGAAGCTATAACTGCCGCCGTCACTCTTGGTCAGGTTATAGCTGCCATCACCTTTGAGGACGAGGTTGCCGACCATACTTTCTAACGTGTCGACGCCGTAAACGGGCATGGTGCTGCCTGGCGCACCCGTCGGGTCGAAGGTCGTGCCGACGCTTAAGTTGGAAGACGAGCAGGTGTATTCGCCCGCTTCGGGTGGCGGGAGTTTTAGAAGCCCCGCTTTGTTGGCAGTAGGGTCGAAGGTGGGCGCGCTCGAGCCCGAAGCGCTTGCCTCAGTGTTGCCCGTCGCTCCTTGCGCCGCCGCTGAGTCGGCATAAAACGTATACACCGTGCTCTCTAAATTGCCGCCCGACAGGGTCATCACCGTGTCGGACACACGCGTCACCGTATAGGTTTCCTGCCGAGCCTCACCTGTGTTGGGGTCGTTCCAGACCTGTGTAAGCTGGTCGCCCGAAAGCTGCCAGGTGCCCGTTTCGGCGTAAGCCTGACCGAAAATGTCAAAGGTGTAAGTGCCGTCGGCGTTGAAGGTCGTCTCGACCTCGTTGTACGACGTTGCCCAGCTTCCCAAAATCCAGTCGTTCTGGGCGCTCGCACCCCCCAGCAGGAGTAAGGCACACAAGATGCGTTTCACTTCAAGCCTCCCCGTGAATGTTGAACCGGATAAACTCGTGCGTCTCCGGGTCGAACAAAATTTCCATAAAACAACTGCCGCCGTCGGCAGGTAAGAGAGCGATAAAGTTTGCCGTCAGGTCTTCAAGACTCAAGTCGGTGCAGCGGTCGTAGGTGGCGAAGAGGTAACGCTGATCCTCTATCACCACGCCGATGTACTGACGCTTGAAGTCGTCGTAATGCTCCAACACCTCCTTGCCGTAGTAGTCATCCGTCATGGCCTCGAGCCTTTCCTTAAGCGCGGCTTCTAAGCCCAGAGCATCTTCTGCCGAAGCCGTCCAGACATCGTCTACGTTCTGTCCGACGCCGTAGCCTAGATACTCGAGCAGTTCCGGCGTCCCTCGTTCGGGTTGAAAAACGACGCCCGTGAACGGTTGATTCGTAAGGACGCGTGAGGGCGGTTGCGCGCAAGCCGTTCCGAGCAGCAAAGCCAGCAGAAACATCTTGAGGAGGTTCATACGGGCAGTTTAAGCGCGTGAGCGTCTCGCGGGCGTCTCACCGGTGTTTCGTCGAGGTCAGTAGGTGCTGTACCAGAGCGCCAGCACACCCTTTTCCAGAAGCGCAGCGCGTTTGCCCGGTGCCTCGTAAAACTGTGCTTTATCCAACAGGCTTGCACTGAGGTTTGGGCTCAGTTCCGACACCCAATCGAAACCGTCGGATGCCTCTACCCCCTGCATGTCCTTCAACCAAAGGGGAAGCTCGCCCGGCTCGAGCCACACGACAATCTGCAGGTCCCAATCGGAAGGGCCGGGCGGAAAACCCCGCGAATTGTCATGATAAACGAGGGTGAACTGCGCGTCTTTGGGTTGAGTAGGAAAGTTCAGGTAACGGTCTAAAAATTCGAGGCGTTCCTCAGCGGTGGCAAAGGTGCTGCTGTGGGTGTCGGTGCTGAGGTCGGTGGTTGCCGGTGTGGCGGTACGTTGTGCGTGGGCAGTAAGCGTGATGAGTGCAGTAGCCAGAACCGAGACGAGTTTTAGGGTCGACATTTTAGGCTCCTCGAGTGGCTTTGTGTCGCAATAGCTTGGAGCAGTTTCACGAGTTTTGCCATGCCTAGTTACTGGCAAGGGGTACTCTTCTCAGCTTAGCTTTGTTCTTTATCCTTGCGCTCAATGGGCAGAGTACGAACCCGCACTTTTGCATCTTAAATAACCACTGCGCCCTTTCCCAAATCTTTCCGGCAGGTTGCCAACACCTCAAGCAAGCGCAGTTGCAACTTTTCTGCTCGCAACGTTCTGGTCCGTAAGATAATCACGCTCGGCGTGCTTTCGCCTGATGCAGCCAATAAATCAGTGAAGTCCAAAGCAAAGGTCAGAACAACGTGCTCCTGCTCTTTTGCATAAGAAAGAATATCCGAATCGGGCGTGTTTGGTTTGCCGACATTCGCCCAGTGGACGGCAGCATGATTGTTTTCGCTAAAGAACTTAGCCCATGCGGGAGACAAATTCATATCGAGCAAAAGCCTCACAGCTTTTAAAGAGCGAGTTCGCGTTCTTCGACACGCCAGGCGGCGTAGTGCAGAGCAGCGCCGATATCTTCGGGCTCGAGATAGGGATAAAGCCTCAAAATTTCTTCAGGTGTATGGTCGGTGAGTAAGGTCAAAACAGCGCCCACCGTCACCCTCATCCCGCGAATGCAAGCTCTGCCGCCCATGATGTTGGCGTCGTGTGTGATGCGGTCTAAAAAATCCATAAACTTAGTATACTTCAGTGCGACCGTCGGCATTATTAAGGGTCGTGATAAAGCAAGCGCAGCCTAACGGCGTCGTCAGCGCATCTCCCAATATTGGCAGTTGTCACCGAGTAACGTTGTGCCGTAATACTCCACCTCGCGCAACTGAGGAAAGCGCTTGAAATCTAGGTAGGGTGCTCGGCAGTGCGGGCACAGCAGCGGGTTGAAGTAGGCGAAACGTCCCCCGCATTTTTCGCACGGCGGCAACTTGGTTTCGAGGGACGCCAGTTTTTCTAAGTCGGGGGGCTCGAGCAACCCCGGCGAGTCGGGATGCTGCGTCATAAGCGTGTGCGTGCCCGCGTCGCAAAAAAAGTAAGCGACATCCATAAAACCCGCATGAAAGGGCGAAAGCATGAAACTCTTTCGGCAACGGTCGCAGCGGCAGGCCAGCTTGACGTTGCTCGGCGTGATGGTGCCCTGAAAGTGCAGACCTCGGTAGAAAAAGCCTTTGCCGATAAGTGCAACGGGGTCGGCGGCGCACTCGGGCAAATAAAAGGGTTGGAAGCGCGCGGCGGGGTCGCCTGCGGCAAAGCTATCTTTCGCCTCGGCAGCTTTGGCCGAGCTGCCGAGCAGCCCATCAAACTCGACGGCGAAAGACTCATGCACGCGCAGGTTGAGGTGCAAAAATCTCCCCAACGATTTGAGTTCGCTCAGGTCGTGGTGACGGCTCTCACCCGCGCTGTCGGTGAGACTCAGCAGGGGATTGGGTGAGGCAAGCTCGAGCACAAACTCACGGCTGAAAGGAAGCCGTTTTTCGTCGACCGTGAAAAGGCGTTTGCCGTCCAGCGCGACGCTCAGCAGGGTCTTTTCAGGTGATTTTCTAAACGGGTTGAACACTGAGGCTCCCTACACGAGAAGCAAATACGCAGCCACGCTGACAGCGCAAGCGCCCACAAAAAAGAGGCTCCCGAACACTATGACTCGGCTCCAGAAGCCTCTCGCCGGTGACCTGCGAGTCAGGAGCCAAGCGGGGACAAGGGCGAGAGGTAACAGCAGGGTGACGAGAATGGCCGTGCCCCAGGCACCGTCGGCGGGGATGGGGTTTTTGCCCAGGCGCGTCATCACGGCTTCGGTGGGTTCTACAAAAGCCGCGCCGGGCAGACCCAGCAGCGCGAAACCCAGCATCTCGAAGCCCAGCATCGTCAGGATGAGGCCCAGCCAGTGGTACCTGAACCGGACGACGATCAGGCTCGGCACGAGCACGACGACGAGGAGGACGACCAAGAGAACGACAAGCTCGAGCATCACTCGTCCTCGGACAGCCAAAGCACGCCGTGACCGCCCCGCCCGAGTTCTCGCATAACGCGACCTTCAGCGTCCATCAGCAGCGTGACGCCTGCCGCGTTGCGGTACCACGGGCTGCCGACGGCTGCGTCTACCGCGACAAAACGCCCGTCGGGCGAAAAGGCTCCGGCTACCTCCAGGGCTTCGTACAGCAGGGTTGCGCCCCGCTCGGCGTCCAGCCTGTAGAGTCGCGCGCTTCCGTCGTGGTTGAAAACGGTGAACAACGCCGAAGCCCCTGTCGTAGCGGTTACGTAGCCACCGGGAAAGTCGCTGAGCAGTGTGAGTGCGCCCGTTTTCAAGTTCAAGCCTCTAAACGTCTTCTCGGTGGTATTCGCAGAACTGCCGAAGATGACGCTTTCAGTTTCGGCCCTCAAGCCTTGAGGCGCGTGCTCTCGCGCTTGGCGTGGCCGTCTAAGTAAGCGAGCCAGCCCTTGACACTCAACTCGCCCAAGTCGTTGTGGCGAATTTTGCGGGTGGGGTCGACCTGCTGCGTTTGCAGCTCTCGGACAAGCTCGAGGGTTGTTCGCCTCGTGTCGGCGTAGGCGCGGGTCAGGTCAGCCAGCGAAGCGTCTTCAGGCGCGCGGTAGCCGCGGTAGCCGTCCGGCACGAACACTTCGCCGAGCGCCACGCGCAGCCGCCGCTGGCCCCAGCGCTCTATCCCGACGACGTGGTTGGCGACTTCGCGGTTGCGCGGCGTGTCCGCGGCGGCTTCCAGACGGTTGGCAACTGCCACGCTCGAGCCTTCAAGGGATGCGGCTAGGTCTGCGAGCGAGCGGTTTTTGACCTGGCGCTCGAGCAGGGGGCGCAGCACGGCGCCGACGAGGTTGCCGATAAAACTCATGTGGCCTCCGGTTTCGGTACGGTTGCAGGTGTCTGCCAACAAGAAGCGTAGTCTCGCGCAAACTGCTCGAAAGACAGGGGCGCGCGCTCGAGCAGGCGCGCCGTTTCGGGCGTGACGCGCGCGGCCAGGCCGAAACGGCACACCGTGTAGAGAGCGAGCATCACCCCGACGTAACCCGCCGGGTAACCGTCGTCGCGCATACGCCGCCAGAACCGCCACGGCGACGGGTTGGGGTAGCGGACGGGCCGCCGCAGCGTTTTGCTTAAGATGTCGGCGACCTCAAAGTAGCTGAGCGCCTCGCTCCCCGTCAGCTCATAGGCTTTGAAGGCGTGGCCCGGCTCGGTCAGCGCTTTGACCGCGACGGCGGCGATGTCCCGAGTGTCGACAAAGCTCGTGCGCCCCCCGCCGGCGGGCACGAAGACTTCGTCGCGCTCGGCGATGTCGCGGCGGTGGGTGGTGGACAGGTTCTGCATAAAAAAGCTGGGCCGCAACAGCGTCCAGGCCGGTCCCTGCGCCTTGAGGTCGTCCTCGACGCGGCGGTGGGGCACCACCCGGTTGCGCTCGGCACCTTGCAGCGACAAGAAGACGACGTGCTCGACGCCGGCGCTTCTAGCGACGCCCAAGGCCGGGAGGATTTTTTGCGCCACGTCCGCAATCTGCGGCGGGCGAATCAGAAAGAGGGCCTGAGCGCCTGCGAAGGCCTCGCGGTAGGTGTGCTCGTCGCCGAACTCGAGCCGCACGTAGTCGGGGTCGGGACCGAAGCGCTTTTCAGCCTTTTCGGGGTCGCGCACCGCGACGCGGACGCGCGCCCCGCGTTTCAACAAGCCGCGCACCACGAATTCGCCGACGTTGCCGGTAGCGCCCGTGACGACCGTGACAGGTTCCGTGTCTACTGTTTCCACAATCCCAGTTTAGCCCCACACCGCATGTCGAAACAGTACCAAGCCGGCACAGGTTCAGAACGATTTAAGCGGCTCGAGCATTCTGTAGCGTTCGTTCCGCGGCGTTGCACCTCAGAAGCAGACTGTTCAGTACCGCCACCGGCAGATTGCACGCTCAACACCGAGTCGCCGCCGGGCTCGAGCCCGGCGGCCAGAACCGCGCACGGCTGAAAAGGGCCGGGGCGGAACCCTTGCGAGAGTGAATAATTTCAAAACGGCTGGGGGCTTGCTTTTTTGCGCTGCTTACCTTATTATCTAAGGTATGACTTGGCGATACGACGCAGGGCAGCACGTTTTGGACTACGGCGAGTTCGTTTTGAGCGCCTGGCTCGACCCCGCCACACCCATTCCGGGAGAAGACGATGAACTCGGCTCGGACGAGCATCCTTTCGTGTGGCTGTTTGAGGGCCGCCACAAAGAGGACGGTGTCGAGTTCCGTGGCACCCGCGAAACCCTCTCCGATGCTCAGGCCGCCGCCCTGCAGAAAGCGGCTTGGCTGTTGCCCGACGCGCTCGAGGCGGCGGTAGGTTTCTGAGCGGGTTTTCAAGCAGAAGTTTCTGAGCGGTGGCTGACCCGAGCAGTGGGCTTCCAGACAAAGACTTGAGACCCTCACCCGAGCCGTGTCAAAAAACGGACGGGCGTGGTCCTCGAGAGTCCACAAAACAGCTTCACGGGTCGGGCGGCGTCTGCCGGCACCGTCGACTTCTTTCGTCGGCACCGCAAACCCTGCCCGTTGTGCGGAAGCGGCTCTTCGGGGCGCGCCGAAGCCAAGTCAGACGCTTTGAATTTTTTAAGGCAGCGCCGACACTTGAGCAGCGATGATGGCGTCCATCAAGCGGTCGCGCTCGTCGTCGACTTTTTGCCGTGCCGGGTCGGCGTCGTACCAGGCCATGATTTCCTCGGCCCCACGAGCGAACGGCGTCGGGGCGACGTAGTCGGGCACGATTCGTTTGATTTTGCTGTTGTCGAAGACCATGCTGTGCGCCTTGTCGCCCAGAAGTCCTGCGCCCCAGCTTGCGTCGTAGGCGGCAATCACCTCCGAAGGAACGTGGACGATGTTCGCCGCCGTGCCCGCCGCCCGCGCCACCGTCTCATAAATCTGGTTCCAGGTCAGCAGTTCGTCCGAGGTGATGTGAAACGAGTTGCCGACGGCGTGCGGGTTGCCCAACAAGCCCACGAACCCCCGGGCGAAGTCGCGGTGGTGGGTCAAGACCCATAGCGAGGTGCCGTCGCCGTGGACGACGACCTGTTTGCCCCGCCGCATCCGGTCGACGACCGTGTAACCGCCCACCGGCAACGAGGTCCGGTCGTAGGTGTGTGAGGGCCGAACGATGGTCACGGGGAAGTGTTCGTCGCGGTAGGCTCGCATTAACCGCTCCTCGCAAGCGATTTTGTTGCGCGAGTAGTCCCAGTACGGGTTGTAGAGCGGGGTGGACTCGGTGACGGGCAGCGCGGCCGGCGGCGTCTGGTAGGCCGAGGCCGAACTGATGAAAACGTACTGCCGCGTCCTGTCTCTGAACAGACGCAGGTCGGTCTCGACGTGCTCGGGCTTAAACGCGACCCAGTCCACCACCGCGTCGAAGGTGTGGTCTCCCAGAGCCGCGCTTGCCGAGGCCTCGTCGCGGACGTCGCCCCGCAAGACCTGCGCACCGTCCGGCGGGGGTCGTGAGCTGTGGCCGCGGTTGAGCAGGTAAAGCTCGAGCCCGCGCTCCACAGCCAAACGCGAACAAGCCGAGCTGATGACGCCGGTGCCGCCGATGAACAGAACCTTCATCGCTGAGTCGGTTCTTGACTGAGGTTGAACATGCAAACTCCTCTTTGGAAACCAGAGCTTAGAGTAGACAGCTTCACTATTAAACCTTTTTTGAAGTGAGGGAGTGGGTTGCCGGATGCCGTCAGAATCCCGTGACAGCGCGGCGGCTAAAACAACCTCGCTGAGCGATTGCCCTTACGGCTTCCCTGCCCAGTTTTCGGACGCCCGCGACCAGCGAACAAGCCCGACGTTGGCGTCAGTAGCCGAGGTCTTTGTCCACCACGTTGAGCAGTTCTTCACCCTTGAGGTAACGTTCAAGGTTTTCCAAAAAGATGCCGAAGGCGCGCTCGTCGTAGTGAGGGCTCGAGCCCGCGTAGTGCGAGGTGACGATGACGCGGCCCGCGGTCCACAAGGGCGAGTCTTCAGACAAGGGTTCGTGTTCGAACACGTCGAGACCCACCCCGGCAAACTTGCCGGCCTCGAGGGCCTCGGCAAGCGCTGCCTCGTCAACCGTGCCGCCCCGGCCGATGTTGACGAGGCAGGCGCTGTCTTTCATCAAACCCAGTTCGCGCGCCCCGAACAGGTGATAGGTTTCGTCGGTCAGGGGCACGGTGAGGACGACGGCGTCGGCGTCGGGCAGTTCGGCGTGCAAACGGTCCAGGCCGACCATCCTGTCGACGCCCGGCACGCTTTTCTCCGGGTGGCGGCGCAGGCCGACGACCCGCATCCCGAAGGCCCGGGCCAGCTGCGCCGTGCGCTCTCCGATAGCGCCGACGCCGACCAGCAGCAGCGTTTTGCCCTGAAGCTCGAACACGTCGCCGTTGCCCAGCTCGAGCCAACGCCTGTCCTGTTGCGCCTCGAGCGCTTGGGGAAGCTGCCGGGCGAACGCGAGCAGCAGCGCGAAAACGTGTTCGCTTATCTGGACGGGGTGGACGCCCGAAGCGTTGGTGAGGATGAAATTTTTGTCCCGCAGCTGTGAATAGTCGCGCAACCAGTCGGCACCGGCACCCCACTGCTGGAACCACTCGAGGCGCAACATGTTTGCGAGCAAGGCTCTGGAAAAACTACCTGCCGCAATCTCGATGTCGGCCGCGCGCTCTTCAATCTCCCCGGCGTCCCGGCTGATGAGGATGTCGTAGCCCTCAGCGAGGGCCTCGAGCTTGGCAATACTTCCTTCGGGCAGGGTTTTTTCGTCAACGGCAATGAGCATAGTCGGCATAGCCTAAGGTAACAGATAAAGCCGGAAGCGTGTCCGACCTGAGGCGGACGAACCTCAGCCCGATGAAAAGAACTCGAGGCTGAGCCGGTTGACTTCTTCCGCCTCCTCGTGCTGCAGCCAGTGCGTGGCCTCACCGAAAGTGACGAGCCGGCCGTCGTCACAGAGCGCCACACTCTTCGCCGCCATCTCCGCCGACAAAAAACGGTCTCGGACACCCCACAGCACCAGTGTCGGCACCTGGACCCTCGAGGGCGTTTCAGCGGCACGCGGCCGACTTTTAAACAATGCCCTTCTGAACAGCGCCCGGTACCAGTTCAGCATGGCGCTGAACGCGCCCGGCTGTGACCAAGCCTCGCGGTACCGCGCCAGGTCCTCAGCGCTGAACGTTCCCGGTCGGCTCGTCGTGACAAGCGCTCGTGTCGGCGCGCGCCAACCACCCAGCCGACTCAAACGTTCCGGTAACAAGGGCAGCTGAAAGAACAGCATGTACCAGCTTTTGAGAAGTTGTTCGGGGTCGCTGCGCAGGGTCGTCAAAAATACCTCCGGGTGAGGCGCGTTCAGGATGACGAGCTTCTCGACCCGCTCAGGTTGGGTAATGGCGAACTGCCACGCCACCGCCGCGCCCCAGTCGTGGCCCATCACGTAGGCTTTATCTCGTCCGAGCGCGTTTATAAGCCCGTTGAGGTCGGCGACGAGTTCGCTCACCTCATAGGCTTCGACGCTTTTAGGTTTATCGCTCAGGTTGTAGCCGCGCCCATCGGGGGCGACCACCCGGTAACCCGCCGCGGCCAGCGCGGGGATTTGTTTGCGCCAGCCGTACCAGAACTCCGGGAAGCCGTGCAGCAGCACCAGCAGGGGGCCGTCTTCGGGGCCGGCGACGACAGCGTGCAGGGTTACGCCGTTCGTGGCGATGAGGGATGATTCGAAGGTCGGCATGGCTGCTGCCCAGCGTAAACGATTCTGTCATCGAAGAGCGAGCTTGTGACCGCGAGCGCCTTTGCCACAGACCGTTTTTGCCTTCTCGTCGTTCTTTAAAAGCCGGGACAGCTCAGGCAAAGGCTCTTTTCGCGTGGCATTCCGAGGTCGTCAACCAACCCTGCGGAACTAAGCCCACCCGCCGAGGCTGGCGAGTGTGTCTGTTCTAAAAGCAAAAGACCCGGCTCGACACCGAGTGTTCCTTTTTGCGCTCCTCAAGGCTTTTTTGGTAGGCGCGGGCAGGATTGAACTGCCGACCCCCACAGTGTCAGTGTGGTGCTCTCCCGCTGAGCTACGCGCCTGAGAACGTCAACGTCAGGTCACACGGCCCGACGCTTTGGATTATTAAACGCTTTTGCGTTCGGCTTTGTCAAGCGCTCTCGAGACGCGCGAAAGCAAGGTAGAAAAGCTTGCCCCCGCCGCTGCAGGCAGGTACGATGAGCTCGTGATTCAGTTTCAAAACGTGACCAAAACTTACCCCAGCACCCACACCCACGCGCTGAAAGCCGTCGACTTTCGCATCCGCAAGGGCGAGTTCGTCTACATCACCGGGCACTCGGGAGCGGGCAAGTCGACGCTGCTGTCGCTCATCTTGCGCCGAGTCACGCCGACCGAGGGCAGCGTCTACCTCATCGGCCAGGACATCAGCAAGGTGCGCGAGAGCAAGCTGCCGCTGCTGCGCCGCAAAATCGGCATGGTGTTTCAAGACCACCGGCTCCTGGGCGACCTGAGCGCCGTCGACAACCTGGTGTTCGCGCTGCGGGCTACCGGCGAGCGCGGCAACTACGAGCAACGCGCCACCTTGGCTTTGCGCCAGGTCGGACTGGCGCACAAGCGCAAGGCGAAACCCATCGAACTGAGTTTGGGCGAGCAGCAGCGGGTCGCCATCGCGCGGGCGCTCGTCACCAACGCGCCGCTGCTGCTCTGCGACGAACCCACCGGCAACTTGGACCCCGACACGAGTTGGGAAATCGTGGAACTCTTGAACGACCTGAACATCCGCGGCACGACCATCGTCGTTGCCACCCACTCGCGCGACCTCGTCGACAGCTTGCGGCGGCGCACAATTGTCTTGCGCAACGGCCAAATCGTCCGTGACGACGAGCGGGGCGGGTACTCGCTGTAGTAAGCTTAAGCCTCCACACCGCCCGAGCCGCCGAAGTCGTCGGTCATGCCGACCTGTTCGATGACTTCTTCGGCGATGAACAGAGGCGCGTCGCTGCGCACCGCCAGGGCCATCGCGTCGCTCGGGCGCGCGTCGATGTCGTACTCGATGCCTTTGGCCTCGAGCACGAGCCGGGAATAGTAAATGCCGTTTTGCAAACTGGTAATCTCGATGCGTTTGAGCTTGGCGTCCAGCATTTCGACGACCGACAACAGCAGGTCGTGCGTAAGGGGCCGTTCGAACTTTTCGTGCGCCTGGCCGATGACGATTGACTGCGCCTGCAACGGGTCGATGGAGATAGGGACGATGTCCCCGTCGTCAGTCCCCAACAGCATCAGAAAATAGCTGCCGTCGCTGGCGACGGCGATGTCCTCGAGCGTGGCCTTGACCATAGAAAACAGTCTACCCTACCGGCCCCGTCGCGTGGTCACGCGAACAGGCTTCGCACAGGGCAACGGCAAAGACAGCTTGCATCCCTAAATTGTCGTTGCGAGGGAGCGGCAGCTTTGAGGCACCTCAAACACCCCAATGCCAGCGCACTTCAAACGTTGGGATTGCTTCACGTTCGGTCGCAACGACAAAAACGACGCGTAGGCGCTGAGGTCACTGATCGGCTCGACTGGCGGAACCCTAAACCTCCGGCCGCACGGGCAGGTTGGCGACGAAGACCATGCGGTCGCCCTGCTGCTCGAGCGTCACGTCGTAGTCGTTTTTCTCCGACGGAAAATACTTGCCGATGACTTCCAAGAGTTCGGTCTTGAGTTCTTCCATCTTGCCGGGGGTCAGCCCGGCGCGGTCGTAGGACAGCACGAGCTTGAGGCGCTCTTTGAGCTGGTCCTTGCTGCGCTTGCGGCCGAACAAACCGCCGAACATCAGCCGACCCCCAGCAGGCGGCGCAGCGCCGCCAGAAAGCCGCCGGGCGCGTCCATGTTCGGGTAGGGCACGTCCTCGCCGCGGATGCGCCGCGCGATGTCCCGGAACGCGGTGCCGGCACCGATTTTGGTGCCGTCGTCGAGACTCGCCGGGTTGCCGATGTTGGTCGAAATCAGGATTTTTTCGTCCTCGGGCACGATGCCGATGAGTTTGACGCCTAGAATCTCGAGCACGTCGCTGACCTCCAGCATGTCGCCGCGCTTGACCATCGCCGGGCGCAAGCGGTTGATGATGAGTTTGACCTCGGTGATGCCTGTTGACTCCAGCAGGCCGATAATGCGGTCGGCGTCGCGCACCGAGGACACCTCCGGGTTGACCACCACGAGCGCGCCGTCGGCGGCGCAGGCGGCCGTCTGAAAACCCGACTCGATGCCCGCGGGCGAGTCGATGACGACGCGGTCGAACGCTTCTTCGTCGAGCAGCGCGGCAACCGTTTCGCGCATCCGCTCCTCGCTCAGCGAACTCTTGTCTTTCGTCTGCGACGCGGCCAGCAAGTAGAGCGAGTCCACCCGCTTGTCGCGGATAAGCGCTTGCTTGAGTTTGCAGCGGCCCTCGAACACGTCGATGAGGTCGAAGACGACCCGACCTTCCAGGCCCATAACGGTGTCTAAGTTGCGCAGGCCCACGTCGGTGTCGATGACCACGACCTTTTCCCCACTCTGGGCCAGGGCCGCGCCCACGTTGGCGGTGGTCGTCGTCTTGCCGACGCCCCCCTTGCCCGAGGTCACCACGATTGCTTTAGCGTCCACTTGTATAAGCCTCCTCCAGCACGTCGAACGTTCAAGGGCGAGCGCTTGGCAGCGGCCGCTCGGTGGTTTTTGTCCTTGGTCGACCCTTTAGCGGTCGACGCGGCAGTAACTCAGGACTATAACAAACTTGGCGCTGGGGGGATTAAAGGGTGAAGAGCGGACTCGTTCGTCAACCTCGAGCGACCCAACGGTCAGAAATCCGAACCGTACAACTCAAACGTGCGTCCTGTGCCGGGTGCCGCCCGGCACAAAGCGTGCGCGGCTGCAAAAGCGGGCGCGCACGCTTTCTAAACTTAAGGCTAGGGCCTTTGGCCCACAATCCGAAGGGGGACACCATGAGCAACCAACAAGACTCGCTGTTGGCCTGGTTGAAAGACGCCCACGCGCTCGAGCTGAACGCGGTGCAGACCTACCAGAACCACAGCAAAGACGCCGGCGAAAAAGGCTACCCGGCGTTGCAGCAGCGGCTCGAGCAGCACCTGGAAGAGTCACGACGCCACGCCGAGCAGGTCGAAACGTGTATCGAGCGCTTGAGCGGCAGCACCTCCGCAGCCAAAGACGCGCTCGGCGCGGTCAGCGGCTTTTTTCAGGCGCGGGGCTCAGGTCTCGCCGCCGACGAGGTCGTCAAAAACACGCTCGGCGACTACGCCGCCGAGGCGTTCGAAATCGCCTCGTACCGCTCGCTCGTCGCGGGGGCGCGCGACTTAGGCGACGAGGAAACGGCGCGGGTTTGCGAAAGCATCTTGCAAGACGAGGAGCGCATGGCCGAGTTTTTGCTGGGCCAAATCCCGATCGTCACCAAAGGCTTTCTCGACCGGCAAGCCGCCTAGCGCCGGGCACTGGGACAAAACGAGGTCAGGGGGGCGAGGGTGAACCGTCTTCGCCCTCGAGCCGCCCGTAAAGCAGCGTGAAAGGCGTGCTGGTCGCGCCGAAGGCCAGCACCGAGGCCGCCACGACGAGGCTGCACACGTTCCAAATGAGGTCGCTCCCCAGACGCTCCGCGGCGAGCGCGGCGTAAAACACCGCCGCCACCCCCACGGGGCCGAACCAGCCGACGAACAGCGCGTCGGCGCGGCGCGGCAAGGGCAACGACGGCCGGAGGAGAAACACCATCGGCAGGCGGCGCAGCAGGAGCAAGAGGCAGGCGAACCCCAACCCCGACCAGCCCAGCTCGAGCCAGCCCTGCCAGGGCAACGCCAAGCCGAACAGCATCAAAACGGGAAACGAGACCAGGCGGTTGACCACCTCTTGCGCGGCCGCCTGCTCGTCCTCTTCGGGTTCGCCCGCCGCCCGGTTGAAACCCAGACCGGCGGTGAAGACCGCCAAGACGCCGTTGCCGCCGGCCAACGCCACCCCGGCGAGCACCGTCGCGGTGAGCGCCACCGTCACGGTAAACAGCGACGACGTTTCTACAAAGTCGCGCCGTTCGGCCCACCGCTGCGCCCGGCCCGCCGCGTAGCCGAGCAGGTAGCCCGTCACGGCGGCGGCGAGCACCTCCCACACCAGGACGCGCGTGAGCCAGGTCACGAAGGCCTCGCTCGGTGCCCGCTCCAACATCAGCAGGCACAAAAACACGAGTGGGTAAGCGCCGCCGTCGTTGGCCCCGGCCTCGCCGGAAAGCAAGTTGCGCAGCCGCGCCGGGATGTTTTGCTTGGCCGTTTCGCCGGTCACGATGGTCCCCGACACGACCGGGTCGGTGGGCGTGAGGATCGCGCCGACGAGCAGCCCCAACCAGAACGGCACGTCGAGCAGCCACCAAGCCAGCAGCCCGCTCACCGACCACATAAGAAGCAGCCCCGGCCCCAGCAACGTCGCCAGGGCCGAAGCGTTTTTTGAAAAATAACCCTGGGGCAAGCGCAGCGCCGTCGCCATCACCGACACGGCGACGGTCAGGCGGGCGGCCTGCTCGAGCAAGCCACGCGGGCTACCCCAGTCCTCGAGCGCCAACAGCCCAAAACCGAGCGGGCCCAGCCCCACGCCCAGCGCCAGCGCCAGCATCGGTTCGGAAACGAGGTAAGCCTTGCGCTTGACGAACCCCGACAGCAGACTGAGCGCCAGCGTGAGCGCGCCGAGCGCCAAGAGGACGAGGTTTAAGTCAGACACGCTGCACCGCGGGCCGCTCGAGCGTCGGTTTTGTGTTCGTCATGTGCCCCCCGTAGAGCTTCAGTCCGTCCAGCACTCTACAAGAATTCTACACGTACAAAGCGGCTCGAGGCGGCAACAAAAAAGGCGGGGCGTAAACGCCCCGCCGGTCGCTAGCGAATTTTACTGAATGCCCGCCGCCCAGTCCAGGATCGCCCGGTTCGCTTGGTCGGCCGCTTCGTAAATCGCCGCGTGCGACGCGCCGTCCAAAATGACCAGCTGCGAGTTGAGGATGCCGTCTTTCATCATCTGGGCAATCTCGAACGGGTAGAGCGAGTCGGCGAGACCGACCAGAATCAGGGTGGGCACGGTGATTTCAGCAAGGGTCGGCTGCGAGTCGGGGCGGTTGGCGAGCGCCTTGGCACCGGCCAGGGCACCGTTAGTTGAAGCTTGTTTGATGATGCCGGTCAAAAAGTCGGCTTGGTCGGGCTGGTTCATGCGCGTTTCACCGGTCAGCATGTCTTTGAGGAGCACCGGCACGAGCGCGTCGACGCCTTGGCTTTGGACGAGTTCGGCGACGCCGTTCCACAGCCCCGCTTCGGGCGGCATGGCGGGCGCGGCGATGGTGTCGATGAGGATGAGACCCTTGAAGCGCGTGGGCGCTTGGCGGTACATCTCAAAAACGATGGGTCCGCCCATCGACATGCCGCCGACGATGGCTTGTTGCACGCCGAGTTCGTCCATCAGTGCGAGCATGTCCTCAGCGTAGGTTTGAATAGTCGCCGTGTCGTCCGGCGCTTCGCTCACGCCGTAACCGCGCAGCGTCGGCGTGATGACCTGGTACTCGGCGGCGAGCGCGTCGCGGTTTTTAGAAAAAAGCTCCTCGGACAGCGGGTAGCCGTGAACGAGCAGCAGCGGCTCACCCGAGCCCGTCACCTGGTAGTGAATGCGCGCGCCGTCGGGGCGCTCGAGAAAGCCTTCGGTCGGTGCGGTCTCCGTTTGGGCCGCCGCACAAGCCGTGAGCAAAACGGTCGCGAGTAGCAAAATGACAGCGTTGAAACGTTTCATGATCCTCCTTGAAAAAAGGTGAGTCGGATTTGTTGTTCGACATTCGTTTCAGCGTTCAGAAGTGGCGGCTCAAATTTTCACCCCCCGGTGTCATGCTGAAGCATCAACCCAACTAGGTTGTACTCCAATAGCTTGTGTCCAGCACAAACCACAGGATAAGCAGCGCAATGGTACGGGACTGTAGGTGAGGCTAAACTGTAGGTGAGGCTAAGTTGTGGATACCGTAACTTTCGTGCGCTCGGAAATTCTCAAAGTCGGACATCACTCGTGTTCACTGCTGTGTTTGTGCAGGCTGTTTGTACAGAGCAGGCAACGGACTTTTCAGAGCTGCACGAAAGCCGTGTAAAGCCCCGCAACCACAAGAATGGCCGCGAAACCGAGCACGCCCAGGCGCAGCGCGCCGCCGCCGATGCGCCGCAGCACGCCGAAGTCCACGCCTAAGCCAATCCCGGCCATCGCCGTCGCGGTGAGCAGGACGCTTGTCGTCTCGAGCACCCCCACCAGCGGCCCCGGCAGCAGCCCGAGGCTGTTGAGAAGCCCGACGGCGAGAAAACCTACCAAAAAGCCGGGCACGAGCGGCGGACGTTCCGCCGGGGTCAGGGCGGCGTCGCCGCGGCCCGCGTCCCGCCGCAGCAAGGTGCCCAGCACGAGCAGGACCGGGGCGAGCAGCGCCACCCGCGTGAGCTTGGTCAGGGTGGCGATGTCGAGTGCCTCGGCCCCCTGCGCCGCGCCCGCCGCGAGCACGTGCCCGACCGCGTGCAGCGTCGCGCCCGTCATCATGCCGTACTGCGCCGGACTCCAGGCCAGCAGCGTCCCCAACAGGCTGTAGCCCAGCACGCCCAGCGTGCCGAGCAAGCTCACGATGCCCACCGACACTGAGACCTCGTCGTCGTTCGCTTTGATGACCGGTACGGCCGCGGCGACGGCCGCCGCGCCGCAGATGCTTGAGCCCACCGCCAGCGCCAAGCGCAGACCGCGCGACAAACCCAGCCACTTGCCCAGGCGCTCCATCGCCAGCAAACTCGTCGTGACAACGAGCAGGTCCAGCAGCAGCACAGTTGGCCCGGCCCGGTACAGCAAGACGAAGTCGAGCCGGACGCCGAGCAGGATGACGCCCGCATTCAGCAACGTCTTCGCCGAAAACCTCGCGCCGGGCGCGGCACGTTCCGGCAGCCCGAACAGCGCCCGCCACAGCAAACCGAGCACCAGGGCGAGGCCGAGCGTGCCGAGCAGGTGCAAGCCCGGCAGCGCGTCCAGCAGGTAAGCGAGCAGGGTGAGGGCGGCGGTGAGGAGAAGGCCAGTTAAAAGCGTGGGAGTCGGCAGTGCAAGGCGACGGTTCACAGCGCCAAGCCTAAGTCCGTCGGGACGCGGGTGTCAACTCAAATTCGCACTCTGCACCCGAGACCGGGACTCGAGCCGCCCGACCGGCGGGGTGCGCAGGGCGACCCGACAAAAGCTGAGCATCTGCCTTTCGTCAGTCCCGGGCGGCGCGCTTGCTCAAGTTGAAGTCCGGCCCGCCGTAAAACAGTTTCCAGCCCATGATCGTCGCCCAGTGCAGCGCGACCGGTGCCCACAGCGAGCCGGTCGCCAGGTAGGCGAGCGTGCAAGCCGTTCCCAGCAGCGCGACGATTGCCAAAAACGCTCCGCGGTAAAAGATGCGCCGCGACCAGGGCCACGCGACCAGGGCCAGGAGCGGGTGAGCGGCGACGAAGACGAGCAGCGCGGCGCCGCTCCACAAGACGCGCGCGGTGAGCGAGACGTCTTCGGACGGGTGCGGCACCGGCAACACGCGGTAGACGATTTCTTCGGGCAGGCTCGGCGTGACGACGGCAACGAGCGCGAGCAGCACAATGTTTGAAAACGGCAAACGGACGAGCGCAAACTTGAACAGTCGGGTGCGGCGCAGAATCACAAAGGTAAGGGCGGCAAAAACTGCGAACAGCACAAACGTCGCGAGCCAGCCGCTCGAGTCAGGCAGGGTGAAAAAGGCGGCCCTGAGGCGGTCGGCGAGCAGCAAGGTTAGCGCGCGACGACCTTGACCGTCTCCCCGATGTCGGTCAGGACGCGCCGCAACTCGTCAAAGTCGGGGTGTTTGAGCTGTAACCAGGCGTTCGCCATGTAGCCCGCCTCGACGGCTTGCGTCGGGGTGCCCGGCTCGGGCAAGTGCCCCCGGATGACGAGGTCGTTGTACTTGCCCATGACGCGCTCCACGCCCTCGTAGTGGTCGATGACGCCGTCTTGCGTCGGGCGCAGCGCGATGAGGGCGGCCGAGTAGGCGCGCGACAAGCGACCCGGCGCGCGGCCGTAAGCGACGGCCTGCGCCCACTCTTTGTACAGGTCGAGGTCGTTGGCGGCGCTGTAGAGGTCCCACTGCCCCACCCCCGGTGGGCGCGCGCCGATTTCGGAAAACTTCAGGCCCTTGTCGCCGAAGAACCACTCCATGTGGGTCGGCGCGGTCTGCAACCCCAGCGCACCGATGACCTTGCGGCCCATCGCCTTGAGTTCGCCGTAGCCGGGGCTGTCCACGCGGTTGGTGGTGATGATGACCGGCGAAATCCAGCGTGTCCGCATGGCTTCTAAAACGTTCGGGTAGTAGTGGCTGATAAATTCGTACACCACCTCGCCCCCGACGGTGAGGGTGTCGTAAAAACCTTCGTGCCCCGCGACAAACTCTTCGATGGCGATGGCCTGCGCGCCGCTGCCGCCAATCTCGTCCAGCGCGCGCTGCAAACTCGTCTCGTCGTCCGCGTAATAGGTCGCCGCCGCACCTGCGCCGTCTTTCGGCTTCAAGATGACGGGGTAGCCGTGCGCCTCGACGAAGTCCCGCACCTCGGCGGCGCTGCTCACGCCTCGAGACGCGGCCGTGGGAATCCCGTGCTCGCGCATAAAGTCTTTCATAAAGGTCTTGTCGCGGCACAGCAGGGTTTGCCGGTAGCTCGTCCCCGGAATGCCGCAGGCCTCGCGCACCTTGGCGGCGACGAGCATGTGCGATTCAACGGTGGCTTCCAGACGGTCGACCCAAACTTGCGCCTGCACGCGCCGCACCGCGGCCGCCAGCGCTTGCTCGTCAACGACCGACGGCACGCGCTCGTACCAGCTCAGCCAACCCCGCACGTCTTCGGGCAGCTCGTAAAAGTCCGTCTCGCCGATGCCGGTGACGGTCGCGCCGACCTCGCTCAAGGCACGGACGAAACTCTTCTGGTTGGCCGGGAAACTCGGCGCGATAAAAACGACGTGCATGGCGTTTACTGTAGCACCAGTACCCGCGCTACGCTGCCGATTCACCTGCTCATCGGTCACACTCGTTATGGTCATGGGTGACCGCGACGGGTGACCGTGTCGGTTTAGAGGTTAAGGCTCGAGCCCGTCCGCCTCAGACGCTCGCGGGCGCGGGTTCGCGCCTACGTCTCAACCAGAGCCACAGTCCGGTGAAGAGAACGAACGCCGCCAGGCTCGCCGCCGCCACCAGGTTGCGCAAAAACGTCACCGTTTTGAGCTGTAAAGGGTAGACGTTGTTTTCTTCTAAAAAGGGTTCACTCACGAGATGCGCGCCCGCGTCGGTCGTTGCACCCAGAAATGCGCCCTCGTTCAAGATGACGTAGTCGTCCACCCGCCCGACGGGCGTGCCCACCTCGCCCAGCAGCGCCGCCGTCGCCTCGTCGTGGGGAACGACGCGCTGTACAGCCTCGGCGCGGCTGCTGAGCCAGACCGATACCAGCAGGGTCACGACGAGCACGGTGGCAGCCAGAATGGCACCTCCCGCCGCCAAGACTTTCAACGTGTTCACCGCTTACTCGGCGTTGGAGGCGAAAAAGCGAACATTGAGCTCGAGTTCGTCCGCCACGCGGTTGGGCACCGGGCGCTCGATGCCGAAGTCGCTCAGCACTAGCGGAAAGGTGGTCTGCACGGCGATGATGTCGCCCTCGAGCCGGGCCGCCGCGGTGTCGTCGCTGGCGGGCAGGTAGCGCACGGTGGCGGGCGCGGTGATGGTCACGGTCGCGCCGCTCATGGTCAGGGGTCCGCTGACCTCGTAGGTGTCGTCGCCCAGGTACTCGACACGCTCAATCTCGAAGCGAATTTCGGGGTACTCGTCGAAGTTCAGCCAGTTCTCGCTCCGCATGTGGCCGTTGCGCTCCTCGACGCCGGTATCGATGGTAGTACCGTCGACAACCAAAAAGCCGGAGCCGGTGTTGGCCTCGGGGTCGAAGGTGACTTCGCCCGCGATGGCCGTCGTCGTGCCGATAAAGTCTTCAAAGTCGGTGCTCGACTGGACCGCGACCTGCTGGCGGGGCGCGGTGCCGCCCGCCCCGAGCACGAAAGGCTCCCCTTGAGCGGCGGCGAGTGAAGCTAAAAGACCGACCATCACCAACAAAACAGGTTTCACAACTGGCCTCCTTAAGGGCAGGTGCTTTATGACGAGGCCCCCCTTTCAGGTATAAGCGTTACACGCAACCTCTGTTCGTCACTTGGTTGACAGAGAAGGGTTGACAAGAGTTGCTAGGAAAGTTCAAGCTTACCCGTCGAGGGGGAACGAGGTGCGCCGCCTAGCCCCAGTGAGGAGTACCCAGACAAAAACCGGCTCACTCGTTAGGTTACACTGGCCTCGAGCCCATTCGTCAGGTGTTGTTTCCTACACCGCTCTTCGCAAACTCAGGAGGTTTTATGACGTTCATCCGGAGATTTAGCCTGCTAACTTTTGCATTTGCATTCGTGCTGACGTTGGTCGTGACCACGGCCGGCGCGCAGAGTACCCAGACGGGCACGGGCGGCGCGGCGGCGACCGTGGACCGGTTTGCGACCGAGGCGGCAATCGCCGTGCTCGAGCTGGGCGGCAACGCGGTCGACGCGGCTGTGACCGCCGCAGCCGTCTTAAACGTGACAAACCCGTTCAGCGTGGGCATCGGCGGGGGCGGGTTTATGGTCATTTACTTAGCTGACGAGGACCGCGTGGTGACGCTTGACGCGCGCGAGATGGCCCCCGGCGCGGCGACGCCGGAGATGTTCATCGACGCTGCGACGGGCGAACCCATCAACTTTTATCCCGACCGCATCTCGAGCGGTTTAGCGGTGGGGATTCCGGGGACGCTGCTGGGGTGGGAGTTCGCTTTGGAACGCTACGGCACGATTGACTTAGCCACCGCCCTCGCCCCCGCCATCGACATCGCCGAGAACGGTTTTCCGATTACCGAGACGTTTTCCAACCAAGTGGACCAGAACCTCGAGCGCTTCTCGGTTTTCCCGGCGACCGCCGCGCTCTACCTCACCGAAGACGGCGCCGCGCCCGAGGCGGGCAGCGTCCACACAAACCCCGACCTGGCTGAAACGTTCCGAACCATCGCCGAGCAGGGCAGCGACGCCCTGTACCACGGGGCCGTCGGCGAAGACCTCGTCGCCACCGTACAAAACCCGCAGACCGTGGACGACCCGCCTTTCACGGTTCGCGGGCAAAACATGACGATGGCCGACCTCGACGCTTACGAGGTGCGCGTGCGCCGCCCGACCGTGAGCGAGTACCGCGGTTACGAGGTGTACGGGATGGGGCCGCCCTCGAGCGGCGGTTTGACCGTGTCGCTCATCCTGAACATGCTGGACAACTTCGACTTGAGCACGATGTCTGAAGAGGAAGCAATTCACTTTGTCCTCGAGGCCAGCCGCCTCGCCTACGCCGACCGCGGCGCGTACATGGCCGACAGCGACTTTGTGAACGTGCCCGTCGAGGGTTTGCTGAGCCAAGACTTCGCCGACACCCGCGCGCCCTTGATTGCCGACACCGCCGGCAGCGACCCCGCCCCCGGCGACCCGTTCGCGTTCCAGGACGACCCGAGCCCGCCCCTGACGCCGCCCAACGCCGACACCGAGGGCACGAGTACCACCCACCTCACCGTGGCCGACGCGGACGGCAACGTGGTGAGTTTTACGACCACCATCGAGTCGACCGGCGGCAGCGGCATCGTGGTGCCGGGCCGGGGTTTTCTCCTCAACAACGAACTCACCGACTTCGACAGCGCGCCCGGCGGCCCCAACGTGGTCGAGGCTTACAAGCGGCCGCGCTCGAGCATGTCGCCCACGATTGTCATGAAAGACGGTGAAGTCGTGATGGCGCTCGGCTCGCCCGGCGGCAGCACCATCATCACCACGGTGTTGCAAACCATCCTCAACGTCACCGACTTCGGCATGACCTTGCCCGAGGCTGTAGCGGCACCGCGCTTGTCGCAGCGCAACAGCAGCGCCACGTCCGTCGAGGCCGAGGTGTCACAGGAGTTGCTTACCGCGCTTACGGCTCGAGGCCACGAGTTCCGCGACCCCGGCGAAATCGGCGCGGCCACCGGCGTCTTCTTCAGCGAAGACGGCACGATGACCGCCGTCGCCGAGCCGGTGCGCCGCAGCAGCGGCACCGCGCAGGTCGTAACGCCGCAGTAAGCCTGATACCGGGTAGGGGCGGGTTTCAAACCCGCCCCTACGTTTGCAGAGGAACAGCCTCTCCTGCGCTATCCCAAAAATGTTTTCAATCCAACTGTGTCAGGCTCGAGTCGAGCCCTGCGCAAGTTCACGAGCCGCCGGGCGCTCTCCCCCATCCACAAAAACTCGTGTTAGACTTGCGCTTAACGACCTGAAAAGATGCCCTTTTCAAGCTCTTTTGGGTGACAAAGCGCGCTTGCCTAAGCGCGCTTTACTTGAGACAAGGCGCGTGTCACGCGCGCATTTTTTGGAGGTTTCATGAGTGGTTTCATCGTCCTCATCCCGCTGGCGGCCGTCGCCGCGCTGGCCGCCGCGGTCGCGCTGGCCCAAGGAATCCTCAAGGCCGAAACGGGCAGCGCGCGCATGGTCGACATTTCCGACGCCATCAAGCAGGGCGCGATGGCCTACATGGCGCGCCAGACGCGCACCATCGCCGTCGTGGCGGCCGTCATCACGGTCATTTTCGCGCTTGTCGCGCTGACCCAGCGCGGCGGCGACGCGACGACCTGGTGGTGGTCGACGGTCGGCTTCGTCGTCGGGGCACTGTTTTCGGCGGTCAGCGGCTACGTCGGGATGAACATCGCGGTGCGGGCCAACGTGCGCGTCGCGCAGGCCGCGACAAAAAGCCTCAAGGGCGCGCTCGACATCGCCTTCAACGGCGGCGCGGTGGCGGGGCTGGCGGTGGCGGGCTTGGCGCTCTTGGGCGTGAGCGGTTTCTTTTATCTGTTTTACAGCGTGCTGGACTTGCGCAACCCGGTCGAACCTTTGATCGGCTTCGCTTTCGGCGCGTCACTTATCAGTCTGTTCGCTCGAGTGGGCGGCGGCATCTACACCAAAGCCGCCGACGTGGGCGCGGACCTCGTCGGCAAGGTCGAGGCGGGCATTCCCGAGGACGACCCGCGCAACCCGGCGGTCATCGCCGACAACGTGGGCGACAACGTGGGCGACTGCGCGGGCATGGGCGCGGACCTGTTCGAGACCTACGCCGTGACCGCCATCGGCGCGGTGTTTTTGGGCTACTTGCTGCCCGGCGTCGCCGAGGTCACCCGGCTCGTCACCTACCCGCTCATGTTGGGCGCGATTGCGATTCTCGCCAGCATCGCGGGCGTGGTGTGGCCGGACAACGTCTGGCCGATGACCCTGGGCAAACCCAAACAGCGCGACGGGATGCTCGGCGGCGACGTCAACGTCATGGGGATGCTCTACCGCCGCGTCTACATCAGCGCGGGCTTGAGCGCTGTGGGGTTTTTGCTGGTCACGCTGTTTACCTTTACCGGCTACGACCTCACCTACCCGCTGGGTATGGCGACGAGCGGGTTCGGTATCTTCTTGTGCTCGCTTCTGGGCATCGGCGTCACCATCGGGCTGATGTTCATCACCGAATACTACACGAGCACGAAGTACCGGCCGGTGCGCAAAATCGCTAAGGCGTCGGAAACCGGCGGCGCGACCAACATCATCAGCGGGCTTGCGGTCGGCATGGAGTCGACGGCGTATCCGGTGATTTTGCTCGCCTTTGCGATTTTCTTTGCGTACGTGTTCGCCGGGCTGTACGGCATCGCCATCGCCGCGGTCGCCATGCTCAGCATCACCGGGGTCATCGTCGCGATGGACACCTACGGCCCGATCACCGACAACGCGGGCGGCATCGCCGAGATGAGCGACCTGCCCGAAGAAACCCGCACCAACACCGACGCGCTCGACGCGGTCGGCAACACCACCAAGGCCGTCACCAAGGGCTACGCCATCGGCTCGGCGGCGCTGGCGGCGCTGGTCTTGTTCGCGGACTTTACGCACCGGCTGGACCTGTTCGCGCTCGAGGGCGGTCGCCCGCCGCTGGACTTCCGGCTCGACGACCCGGTCGTGCTGGTGGGCCTGTTTATCGGCGCGATGTTGCCCTTTTTGTTCTCGTCGTTTTTAATGGAGTCGGTCGGTAAAGCCGCGGGCGCGGTCATCGAAGAGGTGCGCCGCCAGTTCCGCGACATCCCCGGCATTATGGAAGGTACCGCCCGGCCCGAGTACGGTAAAGCGGTCGACATCGTCACGCGCTCGGCGCTGCGCGAACTGCTCATTCCGGGCGTGTTGGCCGTGGTCGCGCCGCTCTTGGTCGGCTTTTTGTTCGGCCCGCTCGCGCTGGGCGGCACCCTCATCGGCGTCATCGCCAGCGGACTCATGATGGCGCTGACCATGAGCAACGGCGGCGGCGCCTGGGACAACGCCAAAAAGTACATCGAGGACGGCAACCACGGCGGCAAGGGCAGCGACGCCCACACCGCGGCCATCGTCGGTGACACGGTCGGCGACCCCTATAAGGACACGGCGGGCCCGTCCATCAACCCCTTAATCAAGGTCATCAACACCATCGCGCTGATTTTCGCGGGCATCATCGCGGGGGTGGGGGGGATTTTTTAAGTTTCGTGATGTTTCAAGTTCACTTTTTGAGCAGTCAAGCGCTTAGGTTCATCCCTGCTTACACGAAGAAGGGCAACTCGCGAGTTGCCCTTCTCGTTTTTCCGGCCTTCCGCTTAAGGAAACGGCGCGGCGCTCTCCCACACGACCTTCTCGCCGTCGAAGTAACCTTTCAGCTCGAGCCAGCCTGCCGTGCCGCCCGTCAGGGGCGGTGAGAAATCCTGGGGAACGGCGACGAGACCTTGACCGTCGAAGTAAGCCACCAACCGCACAGCATTCCCGTCGTCGGGGGCGGTACGAACATTTTCGAACGCCTCTTTGCCGTCGGCGGTCCACGCTTCGACCGTGCCTTGGGCATCCCCACCCAGCGCCGCGGCAGGCCCACGGTAGTAGGCCCAGTCGTTGTCCTCGCGCACGACCACATCGTCGGCGACGAACACGTCGTCTTCCCAGTGACCGTACGCTTCGGCCCACATGCCTGCGCGCAGCACGCTCAGCCAGCGCAAATCGCCCTCCAACCGCGTCCCGCCGATGAGCACGCTCGAGCCGTCGTTCACGCTCACTTCACCGACGAAGTAGCGCCCTCCCCCCGAACTGGTACGGTCCACCGGGTTGGGCAAAACGCCTTTGCCCGCCGCCACACCGGCGTCGGCGGTAGCTTCGGCTGTTCCGGTTTGCGGCTGGTCATCTTTTAGTTTCTTGGTCGTCGTTTTGTTGCTGGCTTTAGGTTCTTTTTTGTTCGCGTCTTTTTTGTCGGTGCTGTTTTTGTTTGTGTCTTTGGCTTGGCTGTCTTTGTCGTTCCCCTGGCTGGGCGCTTCGTCGTTTTGACTTTCGTCTTGGCCCTTGTTTTTGTCTTTGCCGTCTTTGCCCTCCTGCTTCGGGTCGTTTGTTTGGACGCTGAAGGAAACCTGTACGGTCTGCGTCGCGCCCCCGACGGAGCTTGCGGTGCCGAGCAGCAACAGGCACAGCAACCAGGTACGTTTCGGCTTGGTAAACAGTTTGGAAGCGAATCGTCTGGAGGTGAGCAGACCGGTCACGAAATCAAGCATGAGCGACCTCCGCAGGCGTCGCGACGATGGCCTCCGGGATAACCACCTTGGGCAAACCGACCACCACCTTCAGACCGGGCGCGGCGTTGCTAAACGACAGGGTGCCGCCGAGCGCCTGAACGATGTGTTTGACGAGGGCCAAACCCAAACCCAAACCGCCTTTGCGGGTATCGAGCCTGAAAAAGGGGTCCGCCAGCCGCGCCAGACTCTGCTCCGGCACGCCCGGCCCAAAGTCGCGGACCTCGATGGACACCTCGTGTTTGTGCGCCTGAACCTCGACCAGCACGTCGCCGCTGCTGTACCTGAGCGCGTTGTGGAGCAAGTTGGCGAGCACCCGCGTAAGCAGGTCGTCCTGGGCCATGACGTAAACGGGCGTGGCGGCGGTGAGCCGAACGCGGGGTTTTTCTTGTTCGTGCAAGCTCGAGACGGCGCGCCGCAGGGTCGGAAGCACCGCCAGCGGTTCCAAGCGAAGCTCGGGCTGCCGCGTCAAATTGAGCAGGCCGCTCAAAATCCCCTCCATGCGGTCCAGGGTCTCGTCTATCTGCGGCCAGGCGATTTCCGGCTCCAAAATCTCTTTACGGACGCCTTCGCTCAGCACGCGCAGGTTGCTCAGCGGGGTGCGCAGTTCGTGCGAAGCGTAGCGGGTAAAGCTGCGCTCACGCTCCAAAAAGGCTTGCAAAGACTCGGTCATGCGGTTGAAACTTAGAGCCAGGTGGCTCAGTTCGTCGTTCCCGGCAGGCACGGCGACCGGTCGCGGGATGGCCTGCTGCGACAGCTGCTCGACGCCGCGTTGCAGGTCTTTGAGGGGCCGCAACAAAAAGCGCTGCAGCAACAAACTGAGCAGGGTCGCCACGCCCAGCACCAGCAAAAGAGCGAGCAACGCCGCTTGCAAGTAAGAGGTCAGGGCGCTGCGGTTTTCAGCGACGTTGAGGGCGAGTTCCAGCCGGTAACCGTCGCCCAGCTCGAGCGCGGCGTTGCGCCAGTCCGGGCCGCGCTCCACATCGCTGCCGCCTTCTAACTCTATCTTCCCGTTTTTCACCACCTGAAAGCCGTAGTTGTACTTGTCCAACACCGCCTTGACACCGTCGCCCGGAAGAAAGGCCGGGCGCTCGCCTGTTAAGTCGAGCGAACTCCGAATGGCGTTCTGGAACTCGCCGAAATTCTTTTCGATGTTCGCGTTGGCCGCTTGCCTGAACACGAAATAGCCGAGCAGTCCGGAGACGGTGGCCGTGATGAGCACCGTCAGGGCGAGCCCGAGCATAAGTCGCCAGCGAAAGCTCATCACACACCCAGCCGGTAGCCGCCCGAGGCCGTGGTGACGATTTCGGGGCCGAGCTTTTGGCGCAGGTAGTGCACGTAGACCCGAACCACCCGCGTGCCCGAGTCGGCCCCCGGGAAAATCTTGTCGAGGAGTTCGTCGGGCGTGTAGACGCGGTCGGGGTTGAGGGCGAACTGCTCCAACAGCGAAAACTCACGGTCCGACAAGTTGACCTCGCTGCGTTTCCAGAGCGTGCGTCGCGTCCGAAAGTCGACCTCTAAAGGCCCGCGCTGAAAAACCGCTTGTTTGGTCTGCGCTTCGCGGCGGAGCAGCGCCCGCGTGCGCGCCATAAACTCGTCCAAGCTGTAAGGTTTGACGAGGTAGTCGTCGGCACCTAAGTCCAGACCGGTCACCCGGTCCTCAACCGTGTCGCGCGCCGACACGAACAAAATCGGCACGTTCACCCCGCCGGCGCGCAAGTCGTGGGCAAAGTCGTAGCCTGCGTTTTCCCCTTCGGGCAGCATGATGTCTAAAGCGATGAGGTCGGGCTCCACCTCGGCGAGCAAGGCCCAGGCCGCCTCGAGCGAGTCCGCCCACACCGCCCGGTAACCCTCGTGAGTTAGCGTCTTCAACAACACCTGGGCCAACAACCCCTCGTCCTCGACAATCAGTACGGTCATGTCTTTACCATCTCGCCCTTCAAAAGGGTCCCGCCTCACCCGTCCAACACGAAGCGACGACGAAGCCACGGCAAACAAGTCGAGTGTAGGCGAACCGGCACCGTGGCAAAGCGGGAAGCGTCACGCATTGCGCGAAAAAGCGCGCCCTTTAGAATCTCAGTCGCTACACACACGCAGGTGAACGGCAAAAACGGTTAGACCCCTTTCCCAAGGCCAAGTTCAGCTTAGGGGAGCCGAGTTAGTCGGACATTAGTGGCGGCCATTCAGTAACGGGCGGTGCGAGTATTTTGAGCGGCACAAGTTTCAAGTATAGCGTTTTTCTGAGACGGGCACCAGCCTGTTTTTCTCAGTCTGAAATCGGGAGAGGGTGTATACTTTTACAATAAGGGAGGTAACTTATAGACAAGGATTCAACGCATGTCTCACCCGACAACTCCCTCTCCCACTAGAGGCTCGAGCGCGTATCCACCTATACAGGGGAACCGATACAGGGGAACCGACAGAGCGAGAACAGGCGACAGGGAGTTGTCCATTTTTTGGTTTTTGCACGGTGTCAGGTCTTTATAAATTTACAACTAAGCTTGGTTCGCAAAGCTTTTGTCAGCCGTTAGGCGCTCGAGAAACAAACGAGAAACAAAGTTGTGGACTGCCTCAGCTTTGTCCTGTCAAATCAGCACCGCTTGAAGGTCCGTAAACCCCAAACACTAAAACGAATTTTGGTTCAAGACAAAGGACGCTGACTTGGTCATCGTCGACACAAACGCCTTTTATGCTAGATGAGGAGGCTCAAGCCCCTCAGCAAGGACGAGTTGTCCGAAACTACCGAACGACAATAAAAAACCGCAGCGCAGCAATTCCAAATTTAACAAACCCTCTCTCAAACAGCGTTGAGCAGGTTAAAGCTTATCAGCACAGCAGCTAATTCCCCTCTACTTTGCTCAGAAGAGGGCTAAATATCTGGCGGGACGCTTCTAAAAAGTTGCTAAGGGAGCTTAGTTCACCAGAAACTGAAGGGTTATTCTCCGAAACAGCCTCTGTAGCTGCTCGATTGCTCGTCGCCTATCTCTTGAGAGTACCGTTCAGCACGTCATTGAAATCGAATTTGGTTAAATTTGGAACTGCTGACCGCAGCGCAACAAACTTGACAATATAAGGCTCAGGTTTTATAATCTCGTACTATGAACCCTGAAAGACTCACCGAAACAGCTTTGCAACTGGTCGCAAGCGCGCAGCAAATCGCGCGCACCCACCAGAACCAAACCATCACGCCGCTGCACCTCGTCACCGCGCTCGTCGCCGACTCGGACGGTCCAGCGGCGCGCGTCGTGGAGCGGGCCGGGGGCAATCTCAAACAAGTTCAAGCCGCCGTCGACGCCGCGCTGAGCCGTTTGCCCAAAGTGTCGGGCGCAGACGGGCAGTATATGTCGAACGAGATGGCGGCCGTGTTCGACGAGGGCGAGCGCCTGGCGAATACGTGGGGCGACAGCTTCGTCGCCGCGGACACGCTGCTGGTTGCGGCTCGAGCCAAGGGTGGCAAAGACCTGGGCGCGCTGCCTGACGCTAAGGCACTCGCTGACGCCGCCCAAGACATCAGAGGGGGTAGAACCGTGGACAGCAAATCCGCCGAAAGCACGTTCGAGTCTTTGGAGCGCTACGGCATCGACCTGACCCAGCAAGCTCGCGACGGCAAGCTCGACCCGGTCATCGGCCGGGACGAGGAGATTCGCCGCGCCGTGCAAATCCTGCTGCGCCGTACCAAGAACAATCCGGTCCTCATCGGCGAACCCGGCGTCGGCAAAACGGCCATCGCCGAAGGGTTGGCGCTCCGCATCGTCAACAAGGACGTGCCCGAGGGCTTGCAGGGCAAGCGCGTGATTGGGCTCGACATGGGCTCGCTGTTAGCAGGCGCGAAGTACCGCGGCGAGTTCGAGGAGCGCCTGAAAGCCGTCATCCAGGAAACCGTGCAGTCGAAAGGGGAAATCATCCTCTTCGTCGACGAGCTTCACACGATTGTGGGCGCGGGCAAGGCCGAGGGCGCGGTAGACGCGGGCAACATGCTCAAGCCGCCCTTGGCGCGCGGCGAACTGCGCATGGTCGGCGCGACGACCCTGAACGAGTACCGCGACATCGAAAAAGACCCGGCCTTGGAGCGCCGCTTCCAGCCCATCGTCGTGGACGAGCCGTCGGTCGAGGAGACCATCTCGATTTTGCGCGGCATCAAAGAAAAGTACGAGGTTCACCACGGCGTGCGCATCGCCGACCCGGCCATCATTGCCGCGGCGACGCTGTCGCAACGCTACATCGCCGACCGGCAACTGCCCGACAAAGCCATCGACCTGATTGACGAGTCGGCAAGTCGGATTCGGGTGCAGTTGGAAAGTATGCCTGAGGAAATCGACACGCTGAAGCGCCGCAAGTTGCAACTTCAAATCGAACAAGAAGCCCTCAAAAAAGAGGACGACGTGGAGTCCGCCAACCGCCTGCTGCGCATTGAAGAAGAACTGCGCAGCATCGAAGACGCGATGAACACCGCCCAGTCCGAGTGGGAGGCCGAGCGGCAAAAGCTCGAGCGCTTGCGCGAGGCGCAGGGCGAACTCGACCGGGTGAAAACCCAAATCGAAGCTGCCGAGCGTGACTACGACCTCAACAAAGCAGCCGAGTTGCGCTACGGGCAGTTGCCCAAATTAGAAGCGCGGATGCGTGACTTGTCCAGGGAACTCGAGAACGCCAAATACGTCCGCTTGGAAGTCGGCGAAAACGAGGTCGCCGAGGTCGTGAGCCGCTGGACGAACATCCCGCTGTCACGACTGATGGAAGGCGAGCGCGAGAAGTTGTTGCGCTTGGAAGACGAACTCCACGAGCGCGTCATCGGCCAGGACGAGGCCATCACCGCCGTCGCCGACGCGATTCGCCGCTCCCGCGCGGGCCTCGCCGACCCGAACCGGCCCATCGGCTCGTTCATCTTTTTAGGCCCCACGGGCGTCGGTAAGACCGAGACCGCCAAGGCCTTGGCCCAGCAACTGTTCGACAGCGAAGACAACATGATTCGCCTCGACATGTCCGAGTACATGGAAAAGCACACCGTCGCGCGGCTCGTCGGCGCGCCGCCCGGTTACATCGGTTACGACGAGGGCGGGCAGCTCACCGAGGCGGTGCGCCGTCGCCCGTACAGCGTGATTCTCCTCGACGAAATCGAAAAGGCGCACCCCGACGTATTCAACATTTTGTTGCAAGTCCTGGACGACGGCCGACTCACCGACTCGCACGGGCGCACGGTGGACTTTCGCAACACGGTCATCATCATGACCTCGAACATCGGCAGCCCGCAGATTTTGGAAGCCTCGCGCAGTGGCGCGGACTACGACACGATGAAGACGACCGTCTTCAACCTGCTCCAACAGCAGTTCCGCCCCGAGTTCTTGAACCGCGTCGATGATGTCATCGTGTTCCACGCGCTCGGTCAGGAGCAGGTGCAAGAAATCGCGCAGATTCAACTGGAGCGCGTGCTCGAGCGCCTCGCCGACCGGCGCATCCACTTGGAACTTTCCAACGGCGCGATGGAGCAACTCGCCCGTGTCGGCTACGACCCGGTGTTCGGCGCACGGCCTTTAAAGCGGGCGATTCAGCAACTGCTCGAGACGCCGCTGTCGAAAAAAATCATCGCGGGCGAGATTCACGACGGCGACACAGTGCGGGTCGAGCCCGGCGCGCAAGGCTTCACCTTCGAGACGAAACAGCCCGAAGTCGCGCTGAATTAAACTCGAGCGCGCCTCAGCAGAAAAGGCCACCTTATCCAGATGGCCTTTTTTGCATTTCGGAAAGAGCAAGTCGGTATCCCTTGCAGCGCCTGGTTAAGTTGCCAGCAGGGTGTTGAAAACAACGGTACAGGGAAAATGGTCAGCAAAACACTTAATGATTTCACTGCTATGAACTCTGAGTTCGTTCGAGACCAAAATGTGGTCAATCCGAGTTTCGGAATGTGGTTGAGAAGGTTTGTCCGGCAACGCGTCCGTGAGGCGTAATTTCCGCACCAAGCCAGGCATCAAATCGGCTACGTCGGGATAATTGAAATCTCCACAGAAGATGATGGGTGTCCTCAGTTCAACTTCTACCAACTTCGCTGTTAGAGCAGCTAATTCTCGACCTTCTACGCTGTTCCAAGATGCGCCCAGAATATGCAGGGGCAACAGGTGTGTATTGGCTATCATCAGTTCATTTAACTGTACTACCTGTAATACTTTGTCATGAATAGCAGCGCGTTTTCCCGAAGCCAAGACGGGCAATTCAACTAAAAAATGAGGGCGTGGCAACGTTAGGCACTGAGTTGTTTGAAAATCTCGTTTAGCAAGAATAGCATTTGCAAGCTGAAAGCTCGAGTCAAGGTGAGATTCGCTGGCCGCGCTTTGAAATATAGAGGCGTAACCAAGCGTGTTAGCGATTTCACGGGCTTGAGAACGCTCGTCATTTATGTGGACTTCTTGTAAGCAAACGATATCAGCGTCGATTTTCTCAAGCTGTCCGATAAAATAGTCTAAGTTTTCGTAACCTAAAAGTTTAGTTGGAGTTTCTGCGTCTAAGCCGTAGCCTCCATTGATATTCCAGGTAACGATTTTCATGAATTACCTTTACGGTCAATCTGCGACTTAACGACCCAAGCTCAGCGGTTCGGAAACCTCGATGATGTAATTTGACGTACTCTAGATCTTTTCCAGAAATTTGACAGAACTATTCCGAATCCGTTGCAGCGTTTAGTTAGGTGGCGGTCTTGGGCAGTATTTTAGGAGTTTCAATAATGATAGAAAGGATAAGCAGGCTGAAACCGATGATTTTGATAATAGCGTTAACTGCGTGCGTATATTCCCATTGATTGCGCCAGCGTGTCCAATCTTGGGGATAGGATGTCGGTGTCCATGTTGCAAATTGGGCATTAGCAGGTGCTATAAAAATAAACCAAGAGACAAGCGCGACAGTTACACAAATGGCTCCGCCCAAAGTGAGATAAAAGGATGAGCCACGTCTTCTTACAAGAAAAACAAGGACAATAGCTGTAAGAACTGAAGCTACCTCAATGGGTCCACCTACCGAACCAAATAAAGCATATAAGCCCTCGGTCGTCATCGTTATCCAAAGCTCTGCGTCAAAGTAAAAAATCCTGGGCGGTAGCTCTAGCAAGTGAGCAAAAGACATTCCCATGCTGAGGGCTGTAAGTAACAGGGTGATAAATCGCCAAGTTTTCATATGGTTTCTCAAGTCTAACGTAGCCGCCTAACTACTGATTATCAGACATTTGTCCGATAAAATTCTTATGGGGAATATCTCAAGTATATGGTTATATCGTAACCTTTAGCGAATAGCTGCTGTAACTTACAGGTGGAAGCTCGAGCCTCACCTTCTAAGCAGCCTTCCGCGCCTCCAACCACCTCTCAAAAGAAGCCTGACTCTCACTGCTTTTGCGCCCCGCTAAAAGCCCTTCGACGCCGACGTGTTCATCCAAATCGGCTCATTCTATGGCGTAGCCGCCGCCCAAGAGTTCCCAGCGACTGCGCTCCGCCTCACTCCCCGCTGCCAAACGGGGGTACCAGGCGAGTGGGACACGGAGTTGTCTGCCGTCCTCCAAGGTAACTGTGAGGGTGTCGGCGTCGAGTTGCACGTCGGTCGCGGCGGGGTCGGGTTCAAGTGCCAAAGTAGGACAAGTTTAGGTGACTGGACGAGGCTTAACAAGCTTTGACGTGACTCGAGCCCCCGCTTTTCTGAAAGGCACGAGCTTTTGCTAAACTTAGAATATGGACTCCACCGCGCCCAACCTGCTCGTAACGCCGCAGCAGTACCTGACGTTCGAAGAGGGCTCGAGCGAGCGGCATGAATACGTTGACGGCCTGGTTTACGCTTTGCCGGGCGAGTCGCTACGACACAATGAAATTGCCGGGAATCTTTACTCGCTCCTTCGTAGTGCCGCGCGGTCACGCAAGTGTCGCGTCGCCTTCGAAGGCGTCAAGCTCTGGATTCCGAGCGTGAACCGCTACTACTACCCGGACGTGATGGTGCTCTGCGACCCCCGCGATAGCGACGACAAGATTTTTCAGTACCCATGTTTCATCGCCGAAGTCCATTCCCCCAGCACCCGCGCAACCGACAAGCGCGAAAAGTTGCAGGCTTACCGGGGAATCGAAACTTTGCAGGGCTACCTGATGGTCGACCACGAGGAAAGGGCGCTCGAGTACGTGGTGCGCGGCGTGAGCGGTTGGCGTTCACAACGGCTCGAGGCGGGTACGTTGGAGGTAGCTTGTTTGGACGCTACGGTGAACGTCGCAGATATTTTCTACGTTTAACCCACTTCGACGTTTAATCCACGACGCAATTCTTGGTGACGGCGTAGCCTTCCCCGGCGGCCAGGTCAAGAACTTTGCCGGATGCGCCCACGAAGCTTTGCAACACCCTTCGACAAACCGCTTTTGTCGCTGAGTTGCACACCACCCCGACCGTCGGCCCGGCACCGGACAAGAAAGCGGCGTAGGCACCGACCTCCAGAAGAGACGCGCGACAACTTGCCAACCCCGGCACCAAAGGTTCGCGAAAAGGTTCGTGAACCCGGTCTTGCGAAGCCACGCGCAACAGCTCGGGTTTGTCCTGGGCGACGGCCAAGCTCCACAGCGCGGTGCGGCCGGCGTTGTAGACGAGGTCGGCTCGGGCATACATCTCCGGCAACACCGCGCGCGCTCGGCTCGTCGGCAGTTCGAAGTCGGGCACGCCGAACAGGAGCTGCCACGTCTCAGGAACTTGCAACCTTTCGCAGAGGTAAGTGCCGTCCTCGCGCCGCGCCGCCACGGTAAAACCGCCGTAGACCGCCGGGCCGACGTTGTCGGGGTGGCCTTCCAAGCGGGCAGCCAGTTGGAAGACGCCGTCACGACCCAAGCCGTCCTCTAAAAAAGCGTCGGCTGCGGCGATGCCCGCCACGAGCGCCGCCGAGGAGGAACCGAGGCCGCGAGCGAGCGGAATGGGGTTGGCGACTTCGAAGGTGACTTTGGGCGCGTCTCGACCCAATTCGGTGTAAGCGGCTAGAAAACCTTTGTGAACGAGGTTGTCACTGCTGTCGGGCAACGCGCCTTCACCCTGGTAAAGAAACGTGTCGGTTTGTGAAGGCCTGGCTTGGACCTCGAGCCACAGCGACACCGCCAGCCCGAGCGCGTCGAAACCGGGGCCTAGGTTGGCGCTCGTCGCGGGCACGCGCAGGGAAATCACGCCCCGCAGCCTAACACGCGGGTTTGCGGGGATGGTGCGAAAAACAGTACCGAGTCATGAAGTGAAAAGTACCGAGTAGAAGACAGATACTTTTAACCCGGTACTCAGTCCTCGGTACGCCTGCTCAGCCTCAGCCAAACTTTTGCAAAAGCGTCGGCGAGGTCGCCCGCGACGAGACCGTCGCCGTAGCGCCGCGCCGCCCTCTCCCCTGCCAAGCCGTGGACGTAGACGGCCGCCGCGGTGCGTTTTGTCAGGTCGTCCGCGTTTGCCAGCCACGCACCTATCATGCCGGCGAGCACGTCGCCCGCGCCGCCGGTCGCCATGCCGGGGTGGCCGCTGGTGCTGACCCACACGCGGCCCCCCGGCTCGGCTATCACGGTCGTCGCGCCTTTGAGAACGGCGACCGCGCCAAAACGTTTGGCGAGGGTGCGGGCCGTCTCGAGCGGTTCTTCTCCAACCTCGGCCGAACTCGTCCCCAACAACTTCGCCGCCTCGCCGGCGTGCGGCGTGAGGACGCAGCGGCCGTGTTTTTTGACCGCCGCCCGCCACGCCTCGCCGCCCGTCAGCGCCCCGGCGTCGAGCACGGTCGGCACCTCGCTCTGGGTGATGAGGTCAGGGAGAAGTTCGGTCGCGCGTTCGTCCAGGCCGGGGCCGATGACGCGCACCTGAGCACGTTTTTCGCTCAAGGAGGCGAGGGTCTCGAGGGGTTTGCTACCCCAATCAAGCCCCTCGAAAATAATTTCGGGCCAGCTGTTCGGCAGCCTCGCTTCGGCAGCGAGCGTGACCAGTCCGGCCCCGGCGCGGTAAGCCCCGCGCGCCGCGAGTTCCGCCGCGCCGAGATAGCGCTTCGACCCCGCCACGACGAGGACCGTACCGGCGCTGTATTTGTGAGCGTCTGGGGCGCGCGTCGGCAGCCAAGGCTTGACGGTGTCGTCCGCCAACAGCTCGACGTCGGACTGTTTGTCCAACACCTTCGCCGGAATGCCGATGTCGGCGACCGCCCAAGCACCGAAGGCCGCCCGCGCCGGAGGAAACGCGCTGGCAACTTTCGGCCCCGCCAGTTGCACGGTGCGCGTCGCCCGGATGTGGGGACCGACGAGCGCGGGCCTGTCCGCATCAATCCCGCTCGGCACGTCGACGCTCAAGACGGGCAGGCCGGAGCGGTTGACAGCCTCGACGACGCTTGCCCATTTGCCCTCTAAAGCCCTCGAGAGCCCGCTGCCCAGAAGCGCGTCGACGACGATTTCGACTTCTTTCAACGCGGCTTCGGCGGTCGCCGGGCTGAGCCTGCGGGTCGGACGCTCGTAAGCCAGCCAGGCGGCCCGCGCCGTCCGACTTTCCGCAGAAGTCATGGCGTCCTGCGAGGCGGCTTGCTCGAGCACCGTGACGTTTTTGCCCGCCAGGTGTAAGAGCCGCGCCGCCACGTAGCCGTCGCCGCCGTTGTTGCCCTGGCCGCAGAGGACTAAAAGGCGCTCTTTGTCGGGCCAATGGTCGAGCGCCGTTGCGGCGACCGCGCGCCCCGCGGTTTCCATGAGCACCTGCAAGGCGACGCCCGCCCGCGCGGCCGCCTTGTCCGCCGCGCGCATCGCTTCGGCTGTAAAGAGTTTCATAGACTCAGTTTAAGCCTCGGCGGGGACTTGCGACCTCGGCTACAGCTTCGACTGTCCCTACACCGTCTCCTCTACGGCCACTACAAAGGTCGTCGCGTCGTCGGGCGGGGCGGCAAAGTCGGATAGGGAGCGCGCCAAACTCAGTTTTTCACCTGAGGCCGTCTTCATTTCAAACGCTGTGAGCTTTGCCAGGTTGCCGATGTCCACGCTTTTCCTCCAAACGCCGAGCTGGCTGTTCGAGGCCGGAGGACATCCGGGCGCAGCGCTCAGCAAGCCCCACAAGGTGTCGTAGAGGTTTTCGAAAACGGCGACGGTTCTTTACCCGCCGGACCCGTCTCGTAGGGTCCGAAGAGCCGCGCTAACTCCCTGCCGGGCCGCTCGAGCCTACACTACTGTAACGGGTCAAGAACTCGACCGCGGGGGGCAGCGAGTCCAGAATCGCGGCGAGCGAGTCTTTTGCACCGTTGGGGCCGCCGGGCAGGTTGACGATGAGGGTTTGCCGCCGCACGCCGCAGACGCCGCGGAACAGTGCCGAACGCGGACTGTTGCGCAGCCCGGCCAGACGCATGACTTCGGCCAGGCCGGGCACCTCACGCTCGATGACCTCACGGGTGGCGTCGGGCGTGCGCTCTTTTTGGGAGAGGTTCGCGCCGCCGGTCGTCAACACGAGGTCGGCCCCGTCTTTGTCGGACAGGACGCGCAGTTTGGAGCGGATGAGCGCCTGTTCGTCCGGAATGACCGTGAAGTCGACCTCCACGAAGGGTCCTTTGAGCAGCAAGTCGCGAATCACCTCGAGCGTGGCGACGACGCGCTCGTCGCCCGCGCCCGCGTCGTTTACGGCCAAAATGACGGTCCTTATCATAGGGCTTACAGTAGTGGAAGCTCCGCCCGATTGTCTTTGCGATGCGCCACATCATAGGCAAGGTCATTATAGGCAAGGTCATTCGTCGTTCGTTCTTCGTCGTTCGCAGCTCGAAACCTGTTTCGAGACGAACAACGAAGAACGGAAAACCTCCGCCCGACTACTTTTCCAGGGCGTGAACGAAAGCGGGAAGTACAAAACATCTCAGTCTTGTACTCAACTTTGACCCTGAGCTTTGCGCATTGCCACGTCAGCGCGGTAGGCTAGAGCGATTTTAGGAGGCACACCTTGAAAATCCACGAGTATCAGGCCAAACAGCTCATGAAGGCGCGCGGCATCGCCGTGCCGAAAGGGCAGGTCGTCACCACGGTCGACGAAGCGGTGGCGGCCGTTCGGCACCTCGTCGAAGAAACCGGCAACCCCGTCGTCGTGGTCAAGTCCCAAATCCACGCGGGCGGACGCGGCAAGGGCCGCTTTAAAGAACACCCGGACCTGGGCGGCGTCAACGTGGTCACGGCAGGAATCGAGGGCGGCGTCAAGGCGACCGAGGAGCGCGTGCGCGAACTCGCCAAAACCATGCTCGGCTCGACGCTGGTCACTATTCAAACCGGCGACGAGGGCAAACAGGTCAACCGCCTCTACATCGAGCAAGGCATCGACATCGACCGCGAGATGTACTTGTCCGTCGTCCTCGACCGGGCGCAGGGGCGCAACGTGATGATGGCCTCGACCGAGGGCGGCGTGGAAATCGAAGAGGTCGCCGAGCACAGCCCCGAAAAAATCCTGCGCGAGACCATCGACCCGGCCGTCGGTTTGACGGACTTTCAGGCTCGAGCCCTGGCCTTTGGCCTCGGCTTGGAGGGCCAGGCCTTCAAGAACGGCGTCAAGTTTATGAAGGCTCTCGCCGGGGCCGCGGTCGAACTCGACACCGACCTCGTCGAAATCAACCCGCTCGTGGTGACCCAAAGCGGCGAAGTGATGGCGCTCGACGGCAAGATGAGCCTCGACAACAACGCGCTGATGCGCCACAAGGACGTGGCCCAGATGCGCGACGAGTCCGAAGAAGACCCCGCCGAGGTCCAGGCGGCCAAGTACGGCCTCAGCTTCATCAAACTGGACGGCACTATCGGCTGCCTTGTCAACGGCGCGGGCCTGGCGATGGCGACAATGGACACCATCAAACAGGTCGGCGGCGAGCCCGCCAACTTTCTAGACGTAGGCGGCGGCGCGACCACCGAAAACGTCACGGCGGCGTTTAAGATTATCACCAGGGACGAGAACGTCAAAGGCATCTTCATCAACATCTTCGGCGGCATCATGCAGTGCGACACCATCGCCAACGGCGTGGTCGAAGCGGTCGGACAGGTCGGCTTGCAAGTTCCCCTGGTGGTGCGTCTGGAAGGCACCAACGTCGAACTGGGCCGCAAAATCATCGACGAAGCGGGCATCGACGGCGTGGTGAGCGCCGACGACATGTTGAGCGGCGCGCAGAAAATCGTGGAGTTGGCACAGTGAGCATCCTTGTCGATAAAAACACCAAAGTCATCGTGCAGGGTTTGGGCGAAGCGGGCACCTTTCACACCGACAAGGCCATCGCCTACGGCACCAACATGGTCGGCGCGGTGCGCCCCGGCAAGGGCGGGCAGAGCGTCCACTTCGAAGGCGAAACCGACCACAGCGGCGTGCCCAGTCGCTCCGACAGCTACAGCGTAGACCTGCCGAGCTTCAACACCGTCAAAGACGCTGTGGAAGCTACCGGCGCGAACGCCTCGGTCATCTACGTGCCGCCCGCGTTCGCCGCCGACGCCATCATGGAAGCGGCCGAGGCCGAAATCCCGCTCATCATCACCATCACCGAGGGCATCCCGATTATGGACATGGTGAAGGTCAAGGCGTACCTGCAAACGCGCTCCTCACGTCTCATCGGCCCGAACTGCCCCGGCGTCATCACGCCGCATGAATGCAAAATCGGAATTATGCCCGGTTATATTCACCAGGGCGGCAAAATCGGTGTGGTGAGCCGTTCGGGAACGCTGACTTACGAAGCCGTTTTTCAACTCACCAACAACGGCCTCGGCCAAACGACCGCCGTCGGCATCGGCGGCGACCCGGTGAACGGCACGAACTTTATCGACGTGCTGCAACTCTTCAACGACGACCCCGAAACCGAAGGCGTGATTATGATCGGCGAAATCGGCGGCAGCGCCGAGGAAGAGGCCGCCGCCTGGATTGCAGCCAACATGACCAAACCCGTCGCCGCCTTTATCGCCGGGACGACCGCCCCCCCCGGCAAGCGGATGGGCCACGCAGGCGCGATTATCTCGGGCGGCAAAGGCACCGCCGAGGACAAAATCGCCGCTTTGAAAGACGCAAATGTGGTCGTCGCGCCGACGCCGACGGATATGGGTGGGGCGATGCTCGAGGCGATGGAGAAAGCTGGTGTAGCCTAATTAAGAAATGCAGTATGACACCCTTGAGAAGGGTGTCATACTGCATTGTTTAGTCTGATTACTAGCCAAACCTGAAGGGTTTATGCAAAGTGGTATTACGAAAAGGGAAAACAAAATCTATTCTCGAGTCGTCTATTGATTCAGCTTTACTGGCAGTCGAAATCTACAACAAACCACGAACCGCCTTTCGAAGCGAAGGTTACATAACTCTGATGATTATTGCTTGGACTCGCCTTTTTCACGCACACTTTCACAACACTATCGGCAATCGCTACTATTATAAAGAAAGTAATGGGCGCTATAAGCGAGTTGATGGCGAACCTAAAAGCTGGGAACTTGCTACATGTATTAAAAAATTCGGTCAACTTACTTCACCAGTCGAAAAAAATCTTGAGTTCTTTATCAAATTAAGAAATAAAGTAGAACACAGGCATATTGACAAACGCGAAGTGGATACTCTTATATTTGGTGAATGTCAGGCACTGCTGTACAACTACGAAAACCTTTTAATTAGCTTGTTTGGTCAAGAATATGCCATTAACGAAGCTTTAGTTTATAGCCTGCAATTCTCTCAACTGCGTACTCCTCAACAAGAGGTAGCTAATAAGGCGGCTTTGTCAAAAGATTTGACCGAGCTAATCGATTTTGTGAAGATGTACCGTACTAATTTGACTGATGACGATTATGGCTCTCAGGAATATAGCATTAAGCTTTTACAAATCCCTAAAATCTCAAATACAAACCGCGCAGATGCAGCCATAGATTTTGTTCGTTGGGACGAACTAAGTGAGGAGGATAAAGCTGCTTATAAGCAAGTAGCGGTAATTATCAAAGACAAAAAATTCAATCAACCACCAGCTGAAGCAGGTGGAATGACTTCGACACTGAAAGTGTCTTTCCGACTGAAGTCGGCTCAAGTGAGGCTCCCTCAAGGAAGCTGAACTAGGACTCGAAGTCGTCCACCACCTTGAAACTGTCCTCTTCAGTGTGCCCTTCTATATAGGCCGCTATCATCTCCGTACTGACATTCCCGGTGCTACAAGCAAAGTAGCCTCTCGCCCACATCCTTTGGCCCCAGTACGTTTTGTGCAAACTCGTAAACTCGCGTTGCAATTTGTACGAGGTCTTCCCTTTCAACCTCTGTACCAGTTTGCTCACAGCCAACTGTGGCGGGATGGATACCAGCATATGCACATGGTCGCTCGACACCACTCCTTTGATAATCTCGACTTTCAACTCGCTACATACTTCGCGCGCCAGGGCTCGGAAACGATGGGCGACATCACCTCGCAAGATGGGTTTACGGTACTTGGTACACCACACCAAATGTATCTCTAGCGCAAACCGTGTATGGCTGCCTGTGCGGTATTCGCTCACTTAGCTCAGTTTACCTGAGCTAAAGCAGCCAACTGAAGTTGGGGGCTTATACCCTCCCATGTTGGGACAGTTAATTCAACCTTCCAGCTCAGCACCCACAGACTAGGTCCGTTAACCCTTTCTACCTTTTTACTCTATTTACTGTGAGCTACCTTGTACTGTAGGCATGAAAGCTAAGCCCCCACTTCGCCAGTTAACGCAGGATGATGACAGTATAAAACCTCGAGCTCCAGCCTCTTTTCAGCCCCAAATCTCGGCTCGAGCCTGAACCGTCAAACCTCTCCATCACACCTAACAAACGAGCAGTCGCTATACTTTCGGTATGACTGAACAAATCATCCTCGAGATACCTTCAGAAAGCCTGCTGAGCCTCAAACTCATGCCCGACGAAATGGCGCAAGAACTGCGCTTGGCTGCGGCTATGAAGCTGTACGAGTTGGGTAGATTGTCCACAGGAGCGGCGGCCACACTGGCAGGTATTCCCAAACCTCTGTTTTTGACAAAGTTGGTGGACTACGGCATCGACAGTTTCGACCTGACGGATGACAGCTTCGGGCTCGAGACGCGGCTTGCCTAAGCTTGTTTGCAACACCTCGCCTTTGCAGTATCTTCACCAGTTGGGGCTTTTGCCTATCCTGCTCGAGCTGGCAGAAGACATTCTCGTACCTGAAGCGGTCGTTTCAGAACTCGAGGCGGGTCGGGCGGTGGGGGTCGATGTCCCAAGGGTGAAGGAACTCGAGTGGCTCACCATTGAACGTCCAAAGAGCGTGTCGGTTCTCCCACTCGTTACTGATTTGGGAAAGGGAGAAATAGAAGTATTAGCCCTGACCCTCGAGCACCCCGGCTATACGAGTGTTCTGGACGACAAATTGGCACGAAGCTTCGCGCACACTCTGAGCATACCTTTCACAGGAACACTCGGGCTTCTCCTCGACGCTAAACACCGCAGGCTTGTTGAAACTATCGAAAGTGTAATCGACAAGCTACAAATTTTGGGTTTCCGAGTTAGTCCAAGAACAGTTCAAACGATGCTTCGTCTAGCCGGAGAAGCAAAATAGTTTTTCGGTTCGTCAGGTTTTGAGCTATGAAGGCGCGAGCCCCACAGCCTCTTTCCCATCCCTAAGATTTGGCTCGAGCCTACACAAACCAGTTTTTCACCTCTAATCCCTCAAAGGGTTCAAAATCTCGGACGTTACGTGTAATCAGACTCAGGCCGTTGGTTGCGGCGATGGCAGCAATTTGCCCGTCGACAAAACTTACCGGCTGCCCGAGGCGCTCGAGTCTGGCGCGCTCCTTGGCCTGCCACCTGGCAGCTTTGTCGTTGTAAGCAAGTTTGGGGAAGCTCGGGTCGACGCTTTCAAAAAGGTAGCGCTCTAACGTTCTCTTCTTTTTGCCCTCAGCCATGCGGTAAAAACCGTAAAGAAGTTCGTGCCAGACAGGTGTAGCTATGGCGCACTCTCTTTCAAACATCTGAAGTTTGTTTCGCACGGCTTCGTTCGGTTGCGGACGCATAAGCTCGGAGAGGATGTTGGTGTCCAACAAATAGGTCAAAAGACGACCTCTCGGCCCGTGTCCTTGTCCCGTAGAGGGTCGAAATCGTCCTCTTCCAATGGCGTAAAGTCGGCAGACTCTCGCAAAGCGCGTACGCCGAACATAAAACTGGGGCGCGAAGCCGTGAGATTTTCGTAATCGTCTGTGGCGATAAGCACCGCCACCCTTTTCCCGTGGCGCGTAACCTCGATGGTTTTTCCCTTTTCGACCTCACGAAGCACTTGGGTCAAATGGGCCTTTAACTCGGAGACGGCATATTTCATACTTTAGGGTAGCACGGTTATGGTCATTTTTTTAGCCTTGCGACTATTTTTTGAGAAGGTTAAAGAGGGCTCGAGCCCCCAGCCTCTTTTTCAGCCCTAAAGCGCGGCTCGAGCGTGCCAAACTCACACCATGAACACATCCAACCTAGAATTCCTCAACCTTCCCAAAGCGCAGCGGCGAAAACTGCTCGCGCAACAAGCTGAAGAGGTCGCTCACTTGTACCAACCCGGTAGCGAACTGCTCGAGTGGACAGAGAATTACGCGAAGGGTGCGCCGAGGCATGACCCCCTCACCCGAACGAGGGAATAGACGCTCGAGCCTACTTGGAAACCAGCGGATACTTTTCCGGCTCGAGAATCATCGCCGAGTTCAGGTCAACATCTAAGTCGGGCCAGTGAAGATGCTCAGGTGCTTCTTCGACGACGTTCAAAATCTCTTTGACCTTTGCCTCTTTGAACCAAGGAAAGTGTTCGTAGGGTAAAAAATACTCCTGAGCGTTCCAGTAAAGCCACACGCCGTACTGACTTACGTCAAGAATTTCCAAAGTGTTTTTCCCAAGCGTCGCGGATGACATCTTCGTTCCCCCCACAAGTTCTTGAGGCTCTCTGAGTTGCTTTTTGCTGAATCCGTGTAGTTTGCCAGAGCCACTGTTGCCGAAACAGCCGCAACCCGTCGCTCGCGACGAACACGTCCGTGGTGCGCTGCACAGAGTCTTTGATGACGGGTCTCCCCAAGCGCGTTTGCGGCTAGTGTACCTTGGCGGCGAGGGCGAGCGGTCAAGTCGCGGTCGACGAAAAACCCGCCAACGCTAAACATACAAGCTCGAGCTAGGACGACTCAGCAGCCTCCAACTCGGTCAACGTAAACGTCACGTCTTCCATCACCGGGTTGCTTAAAACGTTCGTGGCGACGTCTCGGAGCTGCGCCTCGAGTTCGCCGCGCTCGCCCGACAGGACGAGTTCGATGTGCTTGCCGACGCGCAGGTTCGACACGTTCGCGTGGCCCAAGCGCTTCAAGGTGTTCTCCACCGCGCGGCCCTGCGGGTCCAGGACGCTTCCCTTGATGGTCACGGTGACGACGGCTCTGAACTCAGGCAAAGCTCTCCCCCATCACGCGGCGGTAGACCTCGCGGTACGCCTCCTCGACCTTTCCTAAGTCGCGGCGGAAGCGGTCTTTGTCCATTTTCTCGCCCGTTTCTAGGTCCCACAAGCGGCAGGTGTCCGGGCTGATTTCGTCGGCCAGCACGATGTCGCCCGAAGGCAGGTGGCCGAACTCGAGCTTGAAGTCCACCAGGTCCAGCCCCAACTCGGCAAAGTAAGGCTCGAGGCCGTCGTTGACCGCGGCGGCGAGTTCGAACAGCGTTTCCAGTTCCTCCGGCGTGGCGAAACCCAGCGCCACCGCCGTCGCGTCGTTCATCGGCGGGTCGCCGAGGTCGTCCGACTTGTAACACCACTCGATGACGACGGGCTCGAGCGGCCTTCCTTCCTCGACCCCGTAGCGCTTGGCGAACGAGCCCGCCGCCTTGTTGCGCACCACGACCTCGACCGGGATAATCTCGACGGCCTTGACAAGTTGCTCTTGCTCGCTCAGCTTCTTGACAAAATGTGTAGGGACGCCCTCGTCCTCCAGCATCTCGAACACTTGCGCCGTGACCGCGTTGTTCACCGCGCCCTTGCCGGCAATCACCCCGCGTTTTTGGGCGTTGAAGGCGGTGGCGTCGTCTTTAAACTCGATAATGTAGCGGTCTGGGTCGTCGGTGGCGAAGACTTTTTTGGCCTTGCCCTCGTAGCGCTGCTCGAGCTTTTGCACACTTCGACTATACCAAGCCGCACCTGTTTCACATCGACACGTCACGCATCCGCTAAACTAGCCATACGTGAATAATCGGTGCCGAATTGGGACGATAAACCAAGCAACGGCAGGTTCGCTGAAAGTGAGCAAAGATGGTAGCGTTTCAAGAACAAACTCGGCAGGTGGTTCTGCGTGACATCGGTTGGCAAACTTATCAAGCCATGCTTCGTGACTTGGGCAACGAACGCACTGCGCGGCTGGCTTACGACAGAGGAACGTTAGAGATTGTCGTGCCGTCGGACGAGCACGAAATCATCAAGCATCTTTTGGAACGCATCATCACTGCGCTGACGCTTGTGTTCAGCTTGAGCGTCAAGGGCGCAGGCTCAGTAACACTGAGCCGTGAAGACTTGCAAAGAAGCGTCGAACCCGACGGCTGCTTTTACATTCAAAACGCCTTTCGAGTGCGGGGCAGACGTATCGACCTACTCACCGACCCACCGCCCGACCTCGTGCTCGAGGTCGATGTGACCAGCCCCTCGAGCTACAAGATGACCATCTACGCTTCTCTGGGCGTGCCGGAAGTATGGGTTTGTATAGAGCGTAGCTTGAACATCTACGGCTTAAAAGAAGGGCGTTACGAGCGGCTCGAGCACAGCTTGGCTTTTCCGCAGGTGAGCGCAGAGCGCGTGACTGATTGGTTGGCTCAGGGCGAAACCGAAGACGACAACACGGTCGTGCGGGCTTTGCAGGCGTGGGTGCAGGCTTTGGGGAAGAGCTGAGAACTTCTCTTTACAACGATTTGATGAAAAGAATCTCGAGGGCTTCACCGGGCAACAACAGCGCGCCGCTGTCAATGTAGGCCAGCTTCCGGTAAAAATGCTGTGCCGACTCGTCTGCAAGCGTAGAGGTCATGACGCTGGCGTGTCCCGCCTGCCGCAGCACGTCTTCCCAGTGCGTCACCAGACGTTTACCCAAGCCCCGACGCCGGTAGGATTCCTCAATTCTCAACAGATTCATGAAGGGAATTTGGTCCCAAAAGTAGTTCCAGCGCAAAACGCCGACGACCTGCTCACCGTCACACGCGACGAGCACTTCTGCACTCCTCAACTTCATCTTCAACTGCTGTTCTGAGAGATGAGGGTCAAGCTTGACGACACCCTCAAAATCGTGCTCGGCAGCCAACCTAAAGCGGACATCACTCATAAACCGAACCTTTCATAAACAGCGTCGACATACCGCAAATACCAACCCACGTCGAACGCCGCCGCCAACTCGTCCTCGGTCAGCGGGCTGTCCGAGTCGGCGTGGAGGAGGTCTTTCAGCGGGGTTTGCGTCTCCCAACTTTTCAAGCTGTTGCGCTGCACGAGGTCGTACGCCGCCTCGCGCATCAGCCCTTTTTCTATGAGCAGATGGAGCACCCGTTGCGAATGGACGAGGCCGTGCAGGGCGTCCAAATTTTTTTGCATGTTCTCGGGATAAACGACGAGGTTTTCGACGACACGGGTCAAGCGGCGCGTGGCGTAGCTCGCCAAGCTCGTGGTGTCGGGCAAAATCACCCGCTCGACCGACGAGTGGCTGATGTCGCGCTCGTGCCACAGGGCGACGTTTTCCAAGGCAGCTTGTAAATTGCTCCGCATCAACCGAGCCAAGCCGGAAATATTTTCCGAAGCAATCGGGTTTTTTTTATGCGGCATCGAGGACGAACCCGTTTGGCCCTTGCTGAAACCCTCTTGCGCCTCGCGCACCTCGGTGCGTTGCAGGTGGCGGATTTCGACGGCGATTTTCTCCAGCGTCGTGCCCAGAATCGCCAGCGCGCTCATCAACTCGGCGTGGCGGTCTCGAGCCACGGTCTGGTTCGTCACCGGGTCGATGCTGAGCCCGAGTTTGTCGGCCACGAACGCTTCGACCTCGGGCGGCACGTGGGCGTAAGTGCCCACCGAGCCGGAGAGCATGACGACGGAAACCGCTTCTTTGGCGAGCTCGAGCCGCCCCAAATCCCGCAGCGCCGCGGCGTAAAAGTTCAAAAACTTTACTCCGAAAGTCATCGGCTCGGCGTGAATGCCGTGGGTGCGGCCGATGCAGGAGGTGTGCTTGTAGGCTACGGCTTTTTCTTTCAGCGCGTCGGCGAGCGCGCGCACGTCGGTCAGAATCAGCTCTACGGCCTGCCTCAGAATCAAGTTTTGGGCCGAGTCCACCACGTCGGTGCTCGTCAGGCCCAGGTGGATGTATTTGGCGTCCTCGCCGACGCGCTCGGTGAGCGCCCTCGTAAAAGCGACGATGTCGTGCCGGGTGACGGCCTCGATTTCGGCGACGCGCGTAGCAAAGGCGTCGTCGAGGGGCATGTCCCTAAGTTGCTCGAGGATGCGCGCGGCGGTGCCCGCAGGGACTTCGCCCAGACGTTCCCAGGCCTCGAGCGCGGCGAGTTCCACGGTGAGCCAGGTGCGGTACTTGTTCGTCTCGCTCCACAAGGCTGCGAAGTCGGGAGGGGTATAGCGGTCAATCATGGGTGCGTTTCCGGGGGCAATGCGGACAGCACGAACTGGTAAAAGTCTGATGCAGCATTAAACACAGTGTCGAACTCTTCTCGAGACGGCTCCGCGCTAACGAAGTCGTCAACATAGCGAAACTTGGTTGCGTAGGGCGTAAGCTGTTCAGCGACTGTTATCCAAGCAAAAAACTCCTTTTCAAACGGAAGCGCTGTATCAACCAACTTTGTAACATCATGCGTCTTTTGGGCACGTTGATTGTGAAAGACCAAAAAACCTTTTACAGCTTTTTCAGCAGCTTGCTGACAGTGGTAAAGTGCCACGCTCAAATAGGGTTCGGAAGACTGAGCCAGAACGCGTGCAGCGCCTAAGTCTTGAGAGGCGCGCTCGAGCCAAGCTGCGACGAACTGACGCTTGGCTTCGTCCACAAAAGCCTCCCTTCATCCAAAACTTGGCTGATGAGGGAAGCGTAAACTCGCCTTGCGAAAGCTACCTCGGCGGTCGTTCGCACCAGAACATCCTTCGCGATTTCAAGGTCACCTAACGCATGATGGGCTTGTTGCGCCCGCTGAGCAGGACTGAGGTCGCTGCCTGAAACGATGACGAGCAAGTCGAGGTCGCTGTCCTGAGTCGGCTCGCCCCAAGCGTGCGACCCGAACAGGTAGACGGCCTCGGGCGCAAATTCGTCAACCAAGCACCGCGTCACCTCGTTTAAAAGTTCTTCGGGGAGCTGTTTCACGCTTCTATTGTGCCATAGCCAACAACAACTTTGCGACGACGAGGTCTTCCAGAGCCAGCCCCACCGACTTGAACAGCGTGGTGCGCTGCGGTCCCTGCCGACCGGCCTCACCTGTCACAAGGGCTGCCAAATCGCCGTAGACGAGGTCGAACGACCAGCCCTGCGCCTGCGCCTGAATGAGGTCGCCGGCCTCGTTCAGGCAAGCCTCCAAATCATCCACGAACACGTCGGCGCGCTTGACGGTATCCGCGTCGGCCTCGGCCATGTCGGGCGTGAACGCGCCGACGAGGTCGAGGTGCTGGCCGTTATGAAGCCAGTCGCCCTTAAGAACCGGTTTCTTGGCGGTGGTGGCGACGGTGACGACATCGGCCTGGGCTACGGCCGCGGCCAAGTCGGGCGCTACGGCGACCTGTGGCGTGAAACCCGAACCTTCAAAACGAGCTTCGAGGTCGGCGGCGGTCGCTTCGGCTCTTTCGGCATTTCGCCCCCACACCAAAACAGTTTTGTAAGGACGAACCTGCAAATGCGCCTCGCCCAACCACGGTGCCAGCGAACCGGTGCCGACGACGAGAAGGGTTTCGGCCCGTGAGGGCGCGAGGTACTTGGCCGCGAGCGCCGACACGGCGGCGGTGCGGAAGCGCGTCAGCAGTGTGGCGTCGCAGGCCAAGGTGGGCGTGCCGGTCGGGTCGAACAGGGTGTACCAGGCTTGGACGCTCTCTTTGCCGCGGCTCGGGTTGTTCGGCATGACCGAGACTTGTTTGACGCCGAACCAACCCGCACGGTCGGCGCAGGGCATCGTCAGGAGCGTGCCCTGGGGGACGTTCAGAGCGACGCGTTCGGGCATCTGAAAGCTGGCTCGAGCCTTGAACGCTTTTTCGAGCGCCGCCAGCCCCGCGGTCCAACTCAAACGCTTTTCGACCTCGTCGTTCGTCAAAACTTCCACAGCCTCACTTTACCCCTCAAATCAGGTCGGGAGGACGAACCGACGGTATACTTTGGAAGAGGAGTTTCGACCTATGGCTGCAACCGAACCTAAAACCATGCGCCTCGACCTGCACTGTCACAGCGAGGCGTCCGCCGACTGCGTGACGCCGCTCTCGAGCTTTCCGGCCCGCTGCCGGGCGCGCGGCATCCGCGTCCAGGCGATTACCGACCACAACGAGGTCTGGGGGGCACAAAAACTGCAGGAGATGGTCGCGAACAGCGGCGCTGGAGACCTCACCATCATCGTCGGCGAGGAGGTCTCGACGCGCGAGGGCGAAATCGTCGGCTTGTTTTTGAACGAAAAAATTCCGGCGGGCCTGAGCCCGGAAGAAACCGTCGCGGCCGTCAAAGACCAGGGCGGGCTGGTGCTGCTGCCGCACGGCTTCGACCCGCTCAAACGCCACCGCCTGAAGCCCGAAGCTTTGGAGCGTGTGGCCGACAGCATAGACATCGTCGAGGTGTTCAACGCGCGCATCTCGAGGCGCAAGTGGAACTTGGCGGGCAGCACCTGGGCGGCGACCCACGGCAAACCTGAATCGGCCGGCTCGGACGCGCACACGGTCAGAGACATCGGCAGCGCCTGGGTCGAAGCGCCGTTGCGGGCGGTTCATACGCCGCAGGACTTGCTCTCAGTCTTGAGTGACACCGCAAGCGAGGTCGACGGCGAGTGGACCCACCCGGCCGTCGCCCTCGTCTACAAGGGCTGGACGTTTGCGCTCGACGGCGTGCGTAAGGTCGCTTCACGTGGGGTTCCTTCAAGCTGATGCGACCACCGCTGTTGCCCAAGCCTGAAGACCTAGCCGCGGCCGGGAGAATTCAGCGTGAACTGGCCGGACGGGTCGTCCTCGAGGGAGACTTGAAACACGTCAAAACCCTCGCCGCCCTGGACGCCTCCGTCAAACAGGGCGAGGCGCTCGTCGGGGTGGCCGTGCTGTGGGACCTCGAGGCCGAAGACGTGCTCGAGGTCGGCGCGGCTGCCGTGGCCGCGGACGAGGTTTTTCCCTACGTGCCGGGCTTTTTGTCGTTCCGCGAAGCGCCCGTGTACTTAGCGGCGTTGGCGCAGTTGTCCCGCGAACCCACCCTGCTCCTTGTGGACGGGCAGGGCGTGGCGCACCCGCGGGGGCTCGGCATCGCCGCGCACTTGGGTGTTCACCTCGACATGCCGAGCGTCGGTGTGGCGAAAAGTCGCTTGTACGGTAAGCAAGAAGGTGAGTTGGCCGAGGCGGCGGGCGGCGCTGCGTCACTCGTCGGCAAAGGCGAGCAAGTCGGCTGGGTATACCGCTCGAGAACCGGGGTCAAACCGCTCTACGTGTCACCGGGACACCGGGTGAGCATGGCCGAAACGCTGCGCTTTGTGCAAAGCTTGCCCGGCAAGACGAAACTTCCCGAGCCTTTGAAGCGGGCGCACGCATTCGCCGGGAAAGCGCGCAAGGAAGGGTTGACGGGGCGGCTCGAGCCCTAGCTCAGGTTCGTCAAAAATACCAAAACGCACGCCTTGAACAGCGCCCTAGGTCGTTTGCCGAAGAAATTTTTCGTGAATCGTGTACAGCTTGCCAAAAGGACGACCACGAAGTCAAAGGGTGAAGGCGGTCTGAATTGCTCTTCACCGAGCGCTCGTGATACGCTGGCGCAAACGTTTTAAGGTGGAACAAGCTCGACGCAACCCCTGGGTTGTTGCGCTCGTTCGGCCGCAAGCGTCACCCGAAACCGGGCGCGCGGCAAAAACGTTTGTTCGAAGGAGCAAGTTCAAAGGAGGAAGCATGAAACGAATCGGTTTACTGGTCGCCCTGTTCGCCATTCTCTCGGTCACCTTAGCCCAAACGGAACTCGTGGTCTTTATCGGCAGCCGCGAAGACCCCGACCTGATGCAGAGCCTGCTCGACGAGTTCAATGCCGAACACCCCGACATCACCGCGCGCTACGAGGTCGGCGGCAACACGTCGGAAGTGCAGCAGCAGTACCTCAACACGGTGTTGACCTCGCAGAGCGGCGACATCGACGTGTTCTTGGTCGACGTGGTGCGCCCGGCGCAGTACGCCGCCGCGGGCTGGGCCACGCCGCTCAACGATTACTACGCGAGTGAAGACGAGATGATGAGCGCCTTGGAGGACTTTTTGCCCGGCCCGGTCGAGGCCGACCTCATCGACGGCACACTGTGGGCGCTGCCCGCCTACACCGACGCGCAGTTTTTGTACTACCGCCAAGACCTGCTCGACAAGTACGGCTTCGAGCCGCCCCAAACCTGGGAAGAGTTGAAGACGCAGGCGCAAGAAATTCTCGAGGGTGAGGCCGACCCGACCCTGCAGGGTTTCAGCTATCAGGGCGCGGCCATCGAAGGGGCGAACTGCACCTTTTTGGAGCCGCTCTGGACCGCCGGCGGCAACTGGCGCGACGAGGAAGGCAACATCACCGTGGACAGCCCCGAAGGAATGCAGGTGATGGACTGGTACGACGAAACCCTGTCGTCCGGCATCACCAAGCCGAACATCGCCGAGACCGGCACCGACGACAGCCGCTCGGAGTTTCAAGCGGGCGACGTGGTGTTCATGCTCAACTGGGGCTACGCCTGGGGCCGCGCGCAAAACGACGAGGACTCTCAGGTCAAAGGCAACGTCGGCGTCGCGCCGCTGCCGGTGTTCGGCGACAACGAGTCGGCTACTTGCATCGGCGGTTGGCAGTGGGTCATCAACAACTACAGCGACAACAAGGACGCCGCGTTCGAGTTGATCGAGTTTCTCTCGAGCCCCGAAGCCCAACGCCGTTTCGCCGTCGAAGCGAGCCGCATCCCGGCTCGGGCGAGCCTTTACGAAGACGAGACCGTCCTGGAAGCCGCGCCGTACTTCGGCGAGTTCTTCGACGTGATTAAAAACGCCCGCTCGCGCCCGGTCACGCCGCGCTACGACGAGGTGTCCGAACTCATCCGCACGACCATGAACTCCTTTTTGGCCCGCTCGCTGACCGGCGACGAAGCCCTGCAGCAGATGCAGGTCGGCCTGGAAGACATCTTCAACGAGTAGCACGCACGGGGGCGGGTTTGAAACCCGCCCCCTTATTTTTATGGCCTTATCTTCTCAATCTTCAGACGCGCCCTACCGCAAGCCGGGTTTTTGGAAACGGCTGCGCAGCGGCAACCTGAGCGATACCCAACTCGGCGTGCTGCTCCTCTTGCCCGCCCTGCTCACGCTCGCTGTCGTAATGTTTTACCCGGTGGTGAGCGTGCTGTGGCAGTCGGTCCACAGCGAAAACCTGTTGCGCCCCTACGAAGGCACACCGTTTGTGGGTCTGGAAAACTTCCGCAAGGTGCTGTGGCTTCAGTGCCGACCCGCCGCCGAAACGTTCTGGGGCGACTGCGCAACCTGGGACACGTCTCACCTCATCGGTCTCCGTATCTTAGGCCTGCTCGCCCTCGCAGCCGTGTGGTGGGCGGCGCTGCGCGGCGGGCTGTCGAAGATTTCAGCCGTCGGCTGGACGCTTCTCCTCGTCCTCGTGTTCGGCGTGCTGCTCGGCTTTCATCCGGGCGAGGCCGGACGCTGGGGCGACGCGCGCTTTTGGAACTCGTTTCAAATCACGCTGACGATTCTGTTTGTAAGTGTGGTGGGCTCGTTTTTGGTCGGCTTGCCGCTGGCGCTGCTAGCGAACGTCGACTCGCCCATCAAGTGGCTCGGGCGGGTGGCGCTGCTGTTGCCCTGGGCGATGCCGCGGGCGTTCACTGGCCTCACGTTTGCATGGTTGTTTCAAAGCGACTACGGCGTCATCAACGACCTGTTCGGGCGGCTCGGCATCAACGCACTACTTCAGACGTTTGTAGACCCCGTTCTCATCGGCGACCGGGGCGTGTTTTGGCTGGCTCGAGACCTGCCCGCCGTCATCGCAGTCAACACGACCATCATCTGGAAAACCTCTTCGTTCGTGGCGCTGATTTTGCTCGCAGGCTTGCAGTCGGTGGACAAGAGTCTGTACGAGGCTGCGACGGTGGACGGCGCGAACGCCTGGCAGCGCTTCTGGCGCGTGACCCTGCCGCTGCTGCGTCCGTCGATTGCGGTCGCGCTGATTTTCCGCACCCTCACCGCCATCCAGACCTTCGACGAGCCCTTCGCGATGACGAGGGGCGGGCCGGGGCGCACCTTGGAAACGTTGGGCCTCTACATCTACAACACCGTGAACGCCTCGAACATCGGCTACGCGGCGGCGCTGTCGGTGATGCTGTTTGTCCTCAGCCTCAGCATCACGGTGTTTTACTTAAGGTGGATTTACACCAATGACTGACTTGAGCTTGCGCAGCAAAGTCGTCCTCAACATTCTCCTCGTGCTGATGATTCTGGGCGGGCTGTTCCCAGTGCTGTGGCTCTTTTTGACTTCGCTCAAACTCGACGGCGAACTCGTGCAGTTGCCGATAACCTACCTCCCGCAAAGCCCGACGCTGCGGCACTACGTCGACGTGTTTCGGGACAACCCCTTTGCGCGGTTTTTGCTCAACTCGGCCATCGTGTCGGTCGTGTCAACCCTTGTCTGCGTGCTGTTCGCGGCGCTAGCGGGCTATGCGCTGGCGCGGCTGCGGCTGCCGGGGCGGCGCGCGATTCTCACCCTCATCGTGATGACGAGCATGTTTCCGGCACTCGTGCTGCTCGTGCCGCTTTACCGGCTGTTCGTCGGGGTTGAAGTGCCCCTTTTGAGTGCGTTCGTGGGCTGGCTCGAGCTAATCGGCTTCGGCGCTTTTCCAGATGTCATCACGACGCCCAACCTCCTCAACACCTACCCGGCGCTCATCATTCCTTACGTGGCTTTAAGCATCCCCATCTCGACCCTGATTCTAACGAGCTTTTTCCAACTCATCCCCGAGGATTTGGAGAGCGCGGCGATGGTGGACGGGTCTTCACGAGTCGGCGCGCTGTTCCGCGTGGTTGCCCCGTTGTCCGCGCCGGGCATCGTCACCGCGGGCATCATCGTGTTCGTCAACTCCTGGAACGAGTTTTTGCTCGCTTTTACCTTCAACACCGCGCGGCAGATGCGCACCGTGCCGGTCGGAATTATCCTCTACCAAGGCGAGTTCTCGTTCGACTGGGCGATTATCAGCGCGGCGCTCATTTTGGGAATAGTGCCGCTCGTCGTTTTAATCATCTTTTTCCAACAGCGCATCATCAGCGGGCTGACCGCGGGCGGGGTCAAGGGGTAGACTCGGGATTTATGAATCTACGCATCGGTTTTGTCGGCATCGTTCGACCTTTATTCAAAGGAGATTCGCCCGCGGCGGCGAAAAAGAGCCGCGAGCAGCTTGAAAAATTAGGTGAGGAGCACGGCTTCGAGGTCGTCACTGCGAAAGTTTCCGGCAATGACCAGCACGTGGCGACGGGGCAAACCATCCCGACGTTCGCCGTGAGCAATTTATCCACTGCTGAGCAAGCCGCTAAGCAATTGAGGGATGAAAAGCTCGACTTTCTCCTCATCCAGCACACGACCTTCACAACCGGCGACTTGCTCGTGCCGCTGCTACATGCTGCAAAGCGGGTGGGCGTGTGGGCGCTGCCCGAGTCCTCAGGCGGGCGCGGCAAGGGCGGGCCGCTGCCGCTGAACGCCCTGTGCGGCCTCAACATGACGCTGAGTTTTTTGGAGCATCCCGAGGTCGCCAAACGCGAGCCCGTGAAGTGGTTTTACGGCGAAGCGACGAGCGACTGGTTCCGGGCGCGGCTCGAGCCCACCCTGGCCGCTCTCAAAGGTCTCAAAGCGCTCGAGACCGCGCGCATTTTACAAATCGGCGGCACCGCACCGTCGTTTTTCGGCATTCAAGAGCGGCCCTCGTTAAAAACTATTACCGTCGAGACGAAAGAACTCACCGAGCTGTTCGAGCGGGTCTCGAGCGTTCCTGAAAAAGAAGCTGAAGCCTTGGCACGCAATTGGGGAAAAAGGGAGAAATTGGAAACCTCTTCCGAACAGTTGAACAACGCGGCTCGAGTCGAACTCGCGCTACGTTCTCTGGCCGAAGAGGGCGACTACAACGCGCTGGCCGTGCGTTGCTGGCCCGAACTGCCCGACGCTTGCGGCGCGATGGCCTGCGCTGCGGTCGGGCGTTTGGGTGACGCAAACATCCCCACCGCCTGCGAGGGCGACGTGATGGGCGCTCTCTCGATGCGCGTGCTGCAAGGGGTGAGCGGCGAGGCGGCGGCTCTAATGGATTTATCCGACATAGACCTGCAAGACGACACCCTCCAGTTCTGGCACTGCGGCAACGCGCCGCTGAACTGGGCGGCGGGCGGTCACACGCGGCTCACCACTCACTTCAACCGGGACGGCGTGGGCGTCGTGCGGGACATGGCGCTCCGGCCCGGCCCGGCAACGGGCTTTCGACTGCTTTCGGAAGGACGGGCGGCGCTCGTCGCTTCGGGCGTTTTCACATCACCGGATAAAGCGGGTTTCGACGGCGTGCGCGGCTGGCTCGGGGAACTCAGGTGGAACGGCGAGAAGGTTGACGCTCGAGCCTTCGTCGCCAACGTCCTCGACCACCGCTTGCCGCACCACTTCGCTTTCGGGGCGGGAGAGTTGACCGAGGCTTTGAACGAACTGAGTGGGTGGCTGGGGGCGCGGGTGCTCGAGCCCCGTCCTCTCAGGAACACCTTGTGAGTGGGGAGACCCCCCCGGCCCCCCTGAAAGGGGGGAGTAGAAAACTGCTCATGGTCGGGTTGTCCTGCATCGACCACGTTTGGCAGGTCGAAAACTTTCCGCCGACGAACTCGCGCACACCCGCCACGGCCTACCGCTCGCAAGGGGGCGGCCCGGCGGCGACGGCGGCGGTCACGGCGGCGCGGCTTGGCGCAGCGGTCGAGCTTTGGGCACTCCACGGTGACGACGGCAACGGCAGAGCGGCGAAGGCGGAACTCGAGGCGTTCGGGGTCGATTGCACCGGGCTCCGCACGCCCGAAGGTGCGGAAACCATCGTCAGCGGCATCTTGGTCGCGCCGGACGGAGAGCGCTACATTTTTCCTTATTACCCGGCGAACTTAGAAGATTCGGCGGAGGGGCTCGAGCTGTCCCGCGTGAAAACTTTCGACTGCATTCTCACCGACGCGCGACATCCGGTGATGAGTGAAGCCGTGTTGAAAGAGGCTGCCGCTCACGGCGTGCCCATTGTGGGCGACTTCAGCAACACCCGCAACTGGCACCTGGCGCGGTACGTGGACTACCTCATCGCGTCGGAGGAATGCGCCGCCGACGTGCTGGGCCGCAACGAGCCCGAAGCGGCACTCGCCGCGCTACGGCAATCCGACGCGCAACTCGTCGGCATCACCTTGGGCGAGAACGGCTTTCTTTACGAACACGCGGGAGATGTCCGCCACATCCCCGCCCTGGCCGTCGACGTGGTCGACACGACCGGCGCGGGTGACGTGTTTCACGGCGCTTACGCTTACGCGGTGGCGAGACAGTGGGACGTGGGGCGCTGCGGTTTGTTCGCCTCGGTGACGGCGGCCTTGAAATGTACTGCCTTGGGAGGCCGTGCCGGAATACCCACAGCGGCAGAGGTCGAGCACCTGCTCGAGGAGAAAACGGCTCGAGAGATGGACGAGTTGGAATGGACGTAAGCGACTTTCGCCCCCCTTCCTCCCCTTTCAGGGGAGGAAGGGGGGCGGCTGAGAGGACGGCCAGCCGATGACTAAGCTAGTCAAAACCGACTTCCACCTCCCCTACAACCCCGACCTACTTCAAAGGGCTAAAACCTTGCGTAAAAACATGACCCCAGCCGAGCGCAAGCTTTGGGAGTATCTGCAGTTGCTTGACGTGAAGATTTACCGCCAGCGCCTCATCGGCAACTTCATCGTCGATTTTTACTGCTCGAGCCGCAAGCTCGTCATCGAGGTTGATGGAGACAGCCACACCCCAGAGCCTGCCAAGGTTTACGACCAGGAAAGGACGAATGTGCTTAACGGTTACCGACTCCAAGTTGTCCGCTTTACGAACAGGGAAGTGTTGACTGAATTTGAAGGCGTGTGTTTGAAGGTGGCGGAGTTGCTGGTGGAGAAGACCCCCCCTGCCCCCCCTAAAAGGGGGGAGAGATGAGCGGGGTGCTCTCCGCAGGCAAGTACCGCAACTTGCAAACCCTCGCCGACGAGCGCGGCGTGTTCAAGATGATCGCCGTCGACCAGCGCCCGCCGATTTTCAACGCACTCGCCAAGCACGGCAACCGCAAACCTGGAGAAGTTGCTTACGACGAGGTAGCAAGCATCAAAACCCTCCTCACCCGCGTACTCGCTCCCGAGGCGACGGCGGTGCTCGTCGACCCGGTGTGGACACACCCGCACGCGCTTCGGCACATTCCGGGTCGCGTCGGGCTGCTGAGCACGCTCGAGGGTTACGATTTCGACGTAACGGACGGCGAGCGCACCTCGAAGCCCATCCAAAACTGGTCGGTCAAAAAAATCAAACGCAGCGGCGCGGCGGGCGTCAAGGTGCTCGCCTGGCACCGCCCGGACATCCGCGCGGACACGCAAGCGCACCAGGACGCTTTCATCAAAGAGGTTGGTGACGAGTGCAGAACGCGGGACATCCCGTTTGTCCTCGAGCTTCTCACTTACCCCAAACCGGGTGAAGACGCGGACGGACTCGAGTACGCTCGCACCAAACCCCAGCGCGTGCTCGAGTCCGTTCGTTACTATTCGGATGACCGCTTCGGCGTGGACTTGCTCAAGCTCGAGTTCCCCGCCGACCTCAAACGTACTAGAGAGTTCGCGGCGGGTGCGTTCGGGGGCGAAGCGCGGGAGGCGGCCTACACGTTGGACGAGGTCAAAGATTACCTCAAAAACCTCGACGACATCACGAATGTCCCTTGGGTTCTTCTTTCGGCGGGGGTGGGGCCGCTCGAGTTCGCGCTGAACTTAGACCTCGCGTTTCAAGCGGGCGCGAGCGGGTTTTTGGCGGGGCGGGCGGTGTGGTTGGACGCGCTGGACGCATATCCTGACTTAGAAGCAGTCGAAGCGCGTTTGCGTGAAAAGTCCTTACCCTACCTGCGGCAGATTTCCGGCGCGGCCGACGCGGCGACGCCGTGGCCGCAGCACCGGCGCTACGGCGGCGAGGTTGTGCTCGAGGCCGCCTCGCCCACCTGGTTAACGGACTACGGCGCGTGAGCGGCAAGCTCGGGGTGCTCGTCGTCGGCGCGGGCGACATGGGGACGCGCCACGCGCTGCACTGGACGGCGGCGGGGGCGCGGGTCGTCGCGGTGTGCGACCCGGACGTAAAGCGGGCTCAAGCCTTGGCCGATGTGTGCGCGGCGCTCGCGGACGCGGACTACAAGGAGATGTTGCAGCGGGACGATGTCGAGGTGGTCTCAGTGTGTACCCCGACCTTTTTGCACGCGCCCGTTACCATCGACAGTTTGAACGCGGGCAAACACGTCCTCTGCGAGAAGCCCATCGCGCTCACCCTGGAAGACGCCCACGCGATGAAAAACGCCGCCGAGGCCAACGGCCGCGAACTCCGCATCGGCTTTATGCGCCGTTTCGACCCCTCGTACCCGGTGCTGTTGAATCAACTTAACGCCGTCGGCGGGCCGGTGTTGGGCAGCGTCACCGTGACGGCGGGCATCCGCCCGAAACGCCTGATGCACGCTCGAGACGCCAACGGCGGCCCCGTCGTCGACATGTGCTGCCACCTGTTCGACATGTGGAAGCGGATGTTTAACGCGTCACCCCGGCTCGTCCACGCGGTGGGCCACACCTACGGCGCGGACAAACCTCAGCTTGCTGGAATCAAGAACAAAGCGGTCGACAGCGCGGCAATTACCCTTCAGTACGGCGCGAACACCGTGCAACTGCTCATCACCTGGGGTCTGCCTGAGGGCGTATTTTTTCGCGAGAAGCACGTCTACGTCGGCCCTGGCGGACTCGTCGAGGCGAGTTGGGACTATTTAACCAATCCGGTCGAACTTTTGAACGGCGCGGGCGTGGCCCGTTTCGAGAGCGGGCGCGACCCCTGGGCGGCGGAGATTCGGCAGTTTTACAAAGAGCTGACCGAAGGTGCCGCGCGTGAGGTTGCCGACGCGGACGACGGCGTCGAAGCGCTCGAGCTGTCCCTGCAAGTGCTCGAGGCCGTTGCATGAAGGTCGGCATCGTCGGCGCAGGGCGTTGGGCCGAGGTTCACAAGCGGGCTTTGGCGGAGGTCGGCGCGAATTTAGAGGCGGTGCTGGTCTCGAGCGAAACCTCGAAACAGCGCGTCGAAGACGAGTGGAACGTCCGCGCTACCACCGACATGCAAACCTTTTTGAACGAAGACATCGCCGCCGTCATCGTCGTCAGCCCGAACTACCTCCACGCCGAGCATTCCGTCGCCGCCCTGAACGCGGGCAAACACGTCCTCGTCGAAAAGCCGATGGCGACGAAACTCGAGGACTGTGAAGCGATGCTGGCGGCGGCGAAGCGTGCGGGCAAAGTCTTGGCCGTGGGCCTCGAGATGCGCGTGTTCACCCTGTTCGAACGCGTCAAGCAGCTTCTCGACGCGGATGCTATCGGCAAACCCGTCCACCTCGCGCTCGACCTGTGGCGGCGGCCTTACCGGGCGGGCGCGGGCGGCTGGAAGCAAGACCCCGCCAAGCTCGGCAGCGCGATTTTGGAGGAGCCGGTTCACTACCTCGACTTGGCGCGCTGGTACTTGCTCGAGACGAGCGGCGAACCCGTCGCTCTACAAGCCTGGGCCAACAGCCGTACGGGCCGCGAGTACCTGAACGAGAATTTGGACGTTCGGCTCGAGTACGCGGACAAGACGCGCGCCCTCGTCACCCGCTCGATTGCCGCCTTCGAACACCGGGTCACGCTGCAAATCGTCGGCGAAACGGGTTCGCTCCGCGCCGAGTGGGCGGGGACGATGGATTTGGACGAGCAGCCGACGGCGACCCTGCAACTTCACACGAGCGGCGACCGCGACGCGCCCGCCGAGCGCATCGACGTAACGCAAAAAACGGGTCACGCCTTCGACGTGCCGCGGCAGACTTCGGCTTTTCTCGACGCTGTCCGAGAAGGCGCGCGCCCGCCCGCCACAGGCCTGGACGGCCTCGCCTCGGTGGCGCTGTCTTTGGCGGTGGAGCGGTCGCTTGGGACAGGTGAGAGCGTCGTCGACCTTTAGAGGACGTTCGGGGCCTTCATCGTTCAGGTGCGCCGTCAAAAGGTAGGGTATGATGGCCGCGTCAACACAACGACGGCGTCCCGACGGGCGCTACGGAATTTCGGGAGGTAAAGCATGAACCGCTTCGTAGCTGTACTTTTGTCAGGCATGATGCTTGTAGGCACGGCCTTCGCCCAGGACTGCGCGCGCGGCACGCTGGACGTGCGCTTTTGCGACGCGGACGGCGATTTGCTCGCCGACGTGCCGAGCGACACCTCACAACGGGTCGACCCCGACACGCTCATCTTCGCCTACACCCCGGTCGAAGACCCGGCGCTGTACGCCGAGGTGTGGGCGGACTTCTTGACGCACCTGGAAGAGGTCACCGGCAAAACGGTGCAGTTTTTCCCGGTCGACTCGAACGCGGCGCAGCTCGAGGCCATGCGCGCCGGACGCTTGCACGTGGCGGGTTTCAACACGGGCAGCGTGCCCTTTGCGGTCAACGTGGCGGGCTTCCGCCCCTTCGCGATGATGGCGGCCGAAGACGGCTCGTTCGGCTACGAGATGGAAATCATCACGCCGCCGGACAGCGCCCTGGCGTCGCCCGCCGACCTAGCGGGCGGGCAGCTCGCTTTCACCTCGGAAACCTCGAACTCGGGCTTTAAAGCGCCGAGCGCGCTGCTCATGTCGGAGTTCGAACTGAGTGCCGACGAGGACTTCGAAACCGCCTTTTCGGGCAGCCACGAGAACTCGATTTTGGGCGTCGTGAACGGCGACTATGAGGCGGCCTCGATTGCGAACTCGGTCTTGGCGCGCATGGTGGCGCGCGGCGTCGTGAACGAGGGCGACTACAAGTCCATCTACACCTCGCAGACTTTCCCGACGACGGCTTACGGCTACGTTTACAACCTCGAGCCCGAGCTGGCCGATAAAATCCAGGAGGCCTTTTTCAGCTACGACTGGGAGGGCACGCCGCTGCAAGAAGAGTTCAGCGAGAGCGGCGAGGCGCAGTTTATCGACATCGACTACGCGACCTACTGGGACGTGATTCGCAGAATCGACGAGGCCAACGGGGTCAACTACACCTCGCCGTAACTAGACGAGACAGTACGGGGGCGGGCGTGACCCGCCCCTTGAATGAACCGCAAAGGGTACGACATGCTCGAGCTGAAAGCCTTGGAAAAACAGTACCCGACCGGCGACAAAGCCTTAAAGGGCGTCACGCTGGCCGTCCCGAAGGGCGAAATGCTGGCGCTCATCGGGCCTTCGGGGGCGGGCAAGAGCACGCTGATTCGCTGCGTCAACCGCCTGGTCGAGCCGACCGCCGGGGAAATTCTTTTGAACGGCGAGGACGTCTCACGGCTGCGACCGGGAGCGCTGCGGCGCGCGCGGCGGCGCATGGGCATGATTTTTCAGGAATACGCCCTGGTCGAGCGGCTGAGCGTGATGGAAAACGTGCTCTCCGGGCGGCTGGGCTATGTGGGTTTTTGGCCCAGCGTGCTGCGGCGTTATCCCCGAGACACCGTGGACAAGGCGTTTTACCTGCTCGAGCGCGTGGGGCTGGAAAACTTCGTCGACAAGCGCGCCGACGCCCTCTCGGGCGGGCAGCGGCAGCGCGTGGGCATCGCGCGGGCGCTCATCCAGGACCCCGACATTTTGTTGGTCGACGAGCCCACCGCCAGCCTGGACCCCAAGACCTCGCGCCAAATCATGCGCCTCATCACCGAGCTGGCCGCGGAGAACGGGGTCGCCGCCATCATCAACATCCACGACGTGGCCCTGGCGAAACAGTTCGTAAAACGCGTCGTGGGTCTGCGGGCCGGGGAAATTGTTTACGACGGGACTCCGGCGGGGCTCGGCAACGACATGCTCACGACCATTTACGGCGCGGAGGACTGGACGGCGGCGCTCGACGCCCCGAACAGCGCGCCCGCCCCGGTGAGCCTGTAGGTGGCGACGCAGCCCGCGCGCCGCTGGTCGCGCCCACCCCTCATCAAAAACCCGTGGCTGCGCTGGGGGGCGCTGCTCGGGGTCGCTGTGTACCTCGTGCTGGCGCTCGCCACTATCGAAGTCGACCCCGCCCGCATCGCCCAGGGCTGGCCCCGCACCCTGCGGCTGTTCGGCGACTTTCTCCGACCCGACTTTTTGACCCGCCTGCGCGACATCCGCACCGGCATCTTAGAAAGCCTGACGATGACGGTGGTGTCGACCGCGGTGGGCGTCGTGCTGGCGGTACCGTTCAGCCTCGGCGCGGCCCGCAACATCGCGCCGACGCCCGTCTACCTCGTGTGTCGCGGCCTGGTGATTTTGCTGCGCACCTTTCCCGAGGTCGTCATCGCCCTCGTCTTCGTCGTGATGGTGGGTTTCGGGCCGCTCGCCGGGGTGATCACGCTGACGCTGGCGAGCGTCGGGTTTATCGCCAAACTGATGGCCGAGGACATCGAGGACATCGACGCGGGGCAGCTCGAGGCCATGCGGGCGACGGGGGCGAGTTGGCTCCAAACCATCGCCTACGGCGTGGTGCCGCAGGTGCTGCCGCGCTTTGTCGGCCTGTCGGCTTACCGCCTGGACATCAACTTCCGCGAGTCGGCGATTTTAGGCATCGTGGGCGCGGGCGGCATCGGCGCGGTGTTGAGGACCTCGGTGCAACGCTACGACTTCGACACGACGGGGGCGATCCTCTTAACCATCATCGGCATCGTGTTCGTGCTGGAACTTTTCTCGGGCGCGGTGCGAAAGTGGGTGCAGTAGATGCCCGCGCGCGTCCTGGGAGATAAAAAAATCTGGACCTACCGAACCCCGCGGCAGCGGCTTCTGAGTGCGCTCGCTTGGCTGGCGGCGCTGGCGCTCGTCGCGCTCTGTTGGCAGCTCATCTCCAACCAAACCCTGTGGGTGTTCGTACAGGACGCGCCCGAACAGGCGCGCGACCTGTTCTCACGGATGTTCCCGCCCAAGTGGAGCTACATCGGCAAGCTCTGGTTGCCCATCTGGGACACGCTGACCATCGCCACGCTCGGCACGGTACTGGCGCTTTTTTTGGCGGTGCCGGTCGCCTTTTTGGCGGCGCGCAACACCACGCCGCACCCGGTCTTTCGCGCGCTGGCCCTGTTCGTCATCGTCGCCTCGCGCTCAATCCACTCGCTCATCTGGGCGCTGTTTTTGGTGTTTTTGCTCGGGCCGGGGGTGCTGGCCGGCATTATCGCCATCGGTTTGCGCTCGATTGGCTTTGTGGCGAAACTGCTCTACGAGGCGATTGAGGAGATCAACCCCAAACAGGTCGAAGCCGTCCGGGCCACGGGCGCGAGCCCCGGACAGACCCTCGCTTACAGCGTGGTGCCGCAGATTATGCCGACCTTTGCAGGCGTCACGGTGTTCAGATGGGACATCAACATCCGCGAGTCGACCATCGTGGGGCTCGTCGGCGCGGGCGGTATCGGTTTAGCGCTCGACGCATCCATCGGCACGCTCAGTTGGTCGCAGGCGAGCCTCATCTTCCTGGTCATCTTCGTGCTCGTCCTCGTCAGCGAATGGGTGTCGGCGCGGGTGCGGCAGGCGATTATTTGAGCGTACTTGAGCGGTAGAGCGTGGGACGAGAGAACGTCCCCGGATGCCTGGCGTGACGATGCCTGGCCCGGAGCGTCGGCCCTACCGACTAGGGAATGTTCAGCTTGCTCCAACCCACGAGGTCGTCGACGAGTTGATGGCTCGCCAAGTTCAAAGTGATTTTACCGGGTTCGCCGCCCTCACGCTCTCGGTACACCTCTTTCAGATGCGCTTTGACGACCGCGCGGTAGGCCTCGAGCCCCAACCCCTCACCCTCTTCTTCGGCCCACCGAGCTTCGAAGCCGCCCCGCTCGCCCAAACCGAGTCCGTGCCGGTCGAGTTTGACGAGGGCCGTCCCGAGCGGCAGACGGACGAGGTGCTCGAGTTCAGCCACTGCCCGGCACCCGGCTCAACGGGGCCGCGCCCTTTAAGACGCGCAACACGTCGTTCGCCACGTGCAGGCAGACGCGCCGGTTCGACGCCTCGGTCACGCCCGCAACGTGCGGCGTGAGGAGGACGTTTTCCAAACCGCGCAGCGGGTCGTCCGCGCCGGGCGGTTCGTTTTCCCGCACGTCGAGCGCCGCGCCCGCGAGCTTGCCCTGTCGTAACGCGCTCGCCAGCGCCGCCTCGTCGACGAGGCCGCCGCGCGCGGTGTTGACGAGGTAGGCCGACGGTTTGAAAAACGCCAGGGTTTCAGCGTTAATGAGGTGCCGCGTACCCGGCAACAGCGGCGCGTGGAGCGAGACGAAGTCGGCGCGCCCTAGCAGGTCCCTCAACTCGAGCAGCTCGAGCCCGTACTCCTGCACCGCGAAGCTGTTGTCGTGCACCACCGGGTCGCTCGCCAGCAGCTTCATCCCGAAGGCCGCGGCGCGCCTCGCCAGACGGCTGCCGATGTCGCCCAAACCCACCACGCCGAGCGTCTTGCCGTACAGCTCGAAGCCGATGGCCGCTTGGCGGTCCCAAACGCCGCCGTGAACCGCGGCGGAAACCTCGGCAAAGCGCCGGGACAGCTCGAGCATCGCCCCCAGCACGTACTCGGCCACGCTCACCGCGTTCGCGCCCGGTGCCCAGGTGACGGTGACGCCCCGCGCCCTGAGTTCGTCCAGCGCCAGGTTGTCGAGCCCCACCCCGAGCCGCCCCACGACTTTTAGCCGAGGTCCGCTTTCCAACAGGTCGGCGTCCACCCGCGTCCCGTTGCGGACAATGAGCGCGTCGGCGTCGGCAAGCTTCCTTTTCAACGTGCCGCGGTCTTTGAACAGCTCGGCGTCGTAGTGGACGGTCGCCGCGTCTTGCAGCAGGGCCAGCGCTTCCGGGTGGAAGTGTTCGGACACGACGATGTTCACGCTGTACCTGTCACGTCTGTAACCCGTTCGGGCAGCGCCCGCGCTCCGGTCGCGTAGGCGACGGTGCTCTCGACCAACACGTCGGTCGAGTTGACGAGGGGCACGCTCAGGTCCCGTTCGAACAGCACCAGCGGGACTTCGGTGCAGCCTGCGACGACGGCCTCGGCACCCTGAAGAATCAAGCCCTGCGCCAGCTCGAGCATCGCCTCCCCAACCCCTTTATCCCCGGCTTTGACGCGGTAGAGGAGGGTCATAAAAGCCTCGCGGTCCGCGCCCGTCGGCACGAGCGCCGTCACGCCGCGTTCGGCGAAGGCGCTCTGGTAAAGACGCGCGTCCAAGCAGCCGCTCGAGGCCAGCACCCCGACTGTTTTGATACCGGGCAGCTTTGCCAGGGTCGCCGCGACCGTCTCTTCGACGATGCTCACGAACGGGAGGGCGACGGCTTCGGTCACCTCCCGCTGAAACGCGTGCGCCGCGTTGCAGACCATCACCAGGAAGTCCGCGCCGGCTTTTTCCAGGGCGACGGCACTCGCCGCCAAAGCCGGCCCCGGCGACGGCCCGGTGCCGGCGACGGCCTCGTTGCGGTTGGGCACCTTGGGGTTGTTGTCAATGATGAGGTGCAGGTGTTCCTGGTCGCTTCCGGCGGGCGTTTTAGCAAGAACTTTAGAAAAAAAGTCGAGCGTCGCCGCCGGCCCGAGCCCGCCGATGACGCCGATGGCTTTGTCCATCAGTCCAGAACCACGTCTTGATAGGCGTAAAGCGCCGGAGCGCCGCCCGTGTGCAAAAACAGCACGTTTTCGCCTTTTCCAAAACGTCCCTGCCGCACCATGTCAACGAGGCCGGCGGCGGTTTTACCCGTATAAACCGGGTCGAGCAGGATGCCCTCGAGCCGTGCGAACAGCTGCACCGCCTCGACCATCCCTGCGGTCGGCAGCGAGTAACCCGGCCCGACGTAGTCGTCGAGCACCGTGAACGCCTCGCGCGGCGCGCCGCCGCGAAGACCGAGAAGGTCAGCGGTCTCGTTCGCCAGACGGTGCAACTTCTCCTCTTGCGGCTCTTTTTTCGCCCGAACGCTGATGCCGGTCACGGGAATGTCGCTGCTGTTCCCGACGTTGCCCACCACCATGCCCGCGTGCGTGCCGCCCGAGCCCGACGAGACGACGATGTGGTCGAGGGCGAGCCCGAGGTCGAAACTTTGCTGCAAAATCTCCTCGGCGCAGCTCACGTAGCCGAGCGCGCCCAGGCTGTTCGAGCCGCCGCCGGGGATGATGTAGCCCTGGCGGCCTTCGCTCTCAAGCTCGTCCGCGACCTCTTGCAGTGCCGCCGCCAAGTCCGCGCCGCCCTCGACGACCTTAACGCTCTCGACGCCCAAAAGTTTGAACAGAAAGTTGTTTCCGCTCGAGTCGGGGTTATAACTGTCGGGCACACGCTCTTCCAAGACCAGGCGGCACTTCAACCCCTCTTTGACCGCCGCGGCGAGCGTGAGGCGGCAGTGGTTCGACTGCACCGCGCCCACCGTAACCAGGGTGTCGGCTTTCTGGGCGAGCGCGTCCGCGACCAAAAACTCCAACTTCCGCGTTTTGTTCCCGCCCGCGGTGAGCCCGAGCAAGTCGTCCCGCTTGACGAACAGGTTCGGCCCGTTCAGGTGTTCGGTGAGGTGCTCGAGCTTTTCCAGCGGGGTAAAGCCTTGGGTGTAACGCCTGCGCGGAAACCTTGCCAAGTGCACTTCGTCCTCCTGACTATAGCCAGAAGCGTATCACGCTTTGCGTTGCGACACTTTAGGTGTTGACGGAGGCCTTGCGGGTGATTTGTACCACGGGAAACACCTCGTCGCGTTGCTTCAGGGGCTCGAGTTCGCTTTCCGCCAAAAGCGCCCATTCCGAGCCCGAGCCCGGCAAAAAGATGCCCAACGCCCCCATCTTGCGCCCGGCTCGCAACTCGGCCACGTCCCACAGAACGTCGGCCTCGGTGTGAAGCGAGTACAGGCGCTCGGCGGCGTCGTACTCTACCGTCAAGCCCGGCACGCGGTTGTTCAGTTCAAACTTGAACTGGTGAAAGTAGTTGCGCGCCGCCTTGGGCTCTTCGTCCGCGAACACGTCCACCAACATCTTTTTGAGACTCACTTTGCCGTGCTCCAAAAAGTAAGCGATGATTTCGACCGCCTTGGTCATGCGCACGTTGACAACTTTGCCGTTCAGCACGAGCTTTTCTTCGCCCATCGTGTAGATTTCCAGCACGTCCGGCGACTTGCCCGCGATTTTGGGGTGGGTCAACAGGGCGGTCTCGCGCAGTTTGGGGACGAGGGTCCACTCCCTCGCCAAAAAGTGATTGTTCTGCAACGTCACGGCGAGTTTCTGAAGCTCGTCGAGTTCGCGCAACATGTTTTCTTCGTCGCCGAGTTGGCGGTGCATTTCGGCGATGTGGAGCCGGACCCAGCCTTGTTCTTGTAGCAGACCCATTTTCCCAAACTCTTTGGCTACGGCAACCAACTCGTCTTTTGTTTGCTTAGGCGTGAGTTCGTCGGCAAAGCGTGAAACCAAAATATCGCGGAACCGGTAAGCTAACTCGTCTGTGGTATCGCTGATGAGCGCTTTGGCCCTTGCAAGGTGCTCACCCGCTGTAGCGATAAGAGACTGAAAGCCGTAAATTGAAGCTAAAGCTAATCTAGCTAAAAATTCTTCAAAACTGTGTTGGTTTTTAAGGGCTGAATCTACGGCTTGTTCATAATAATCTGAAGCTTTGGCTGTATTACGCATAGCCCAAACAGCATCACCCATTCGGAGATACTGTTCTGCTTTGAAATATATCGGAGTTTCGGGGACATCAAGATTTTTTAAGTCTGTCAACGCTTCTTCATACCGTCCGAGAATTGTAAGTAGATAAGCACGTCTCACAAAGCTTTTTTGCTGTTCAATGCCATTAGAAAGTCCTAGGCTACGCTCTATGTACCACAAGGCTCTTTGCGCTCGTCCTATCCTGGCATGAAGAATGCCTAGTTGATTTAGAATTTGTGGAGCAAGGATAGGTAACTCTGGAATCCCTTGAATCATCTCCCACGCACGCTCTGCGTCACTTAAAGCTTGCTGTATATTTCCATCGCTTTCTTCGTAATGACTTTTGACACGAAGATAAAGAGCTTTGTCATATTGACTAACATTACTAAAATCCACTTTTTGTAACTCTGTCAGCATGTCACCTGCTCTATCGGTAAAAAGAAAAGTAAACGCTAAATTTATTCGCGCCGCTTCAGCAAAACGAGCAATCGCGCGGTAAAAAAGTTCAGTAGCTTTCATATCATCAAATAACTGAAAATAACAAACCCCGAGCCAACGGTCATCATGAGCCGTCGTATGCACCTGAATCATGTTTTGATGAGCTTCAATACCCTTTTTATACTCTTCTAAATACACCCAACCCTGCACAGGGCTTTCCAACTCAACCCCTGGATACTTCTCAGCAATGATGTCGTAAATAGTATTAGCCATCGTCAGAGGGTCCTTACTCGAACAACTATAGCTGCCACCCCGTTATTAGAAAGTCTGTAACCTCACCCAAATTTAATCTTTGCATAAATGCTCGTCTTGTTGACAGAAGAATACCACGTCTCATAAACTCTTTCTGGGCTTATGTGAAGTATTTGGCATTTTGTGTAGATGTACTTGTAAGCAGGCAACCAAAGTAGTATTTTAATGCTTAAGCGTTGCCGTTTGGGAGAGCGGCAACGGTGCTGACAACACAAACAGGTTGGGAGACCTGGAGTTGTCAGGGGAAAATTGGGAGCTAAGGGAGAGTAACTTTTTACGTCTTGAAGTATCTCTATACAACTTAGCCACCCAAAAATCAGGCAGGTTCCTGTCTGGTCCCAAGTCCTTTGTTAGTTGGGAGACTGCAAAGGCGCTACTGGAGGCAGGAGACCTCGAGTAGGAAATTCACAAATGCGCGGGAGCGCAGGAAGAGAATGGGGAAGAAAATGAAAAATAATGGGAGAAAGATTTTCTACGCAACTGTGTTTTTAGTGCTTGCTAACTTGCCGTTCCTAGCACTGGCAGGTACAAGTTCTACTGTTCGGTAAAGTGTCTTAAACAACCCTATGGACGCCTTCTAAGCGTTTTCTAAGCGTCCCTGTTTTACTCTGCGAGTTACGTCGAAGGAGGATGTGACTCGTGGAGTTTTTTGTTCTCGTAGTTCTCGCCAAGTCGTCATTTAACCAAGTCACCCGTAAACCAGAGCATCGTTTGTGATAGGGCCGGTTCAGCGCCCCCCGAAGTTTCGGGGGGCGTCGCCACAGCGTGTCGTCATGCTGGGGGTGGCGGCGGTGGCGACCCTGCTCTTCGTAGGCGTCGCAGTTGTTTTGTTCATGGCGCAAGGTGTGCCCGCACCACTCACCCAACTCGTTTATCTACCTATTTTGTTGGCGGCGGCCTTTTTCGGGTTGCGCGGCGGTTTTGTGGTGGGACTGCTCGCGGCCTTGTTGCCGCTTTTCGGACCGAGCGAGGAGGTTTTCGGGGGTTGGCTGGGCGGCAGTCTTTACCTGCTTTTCGGCGTCACCGTGGGGGCTCTGTTCGAAGCTGTCACCCTGCGGTTGCAGAGGGTCGAGAAACGTGTGGACCGTCTGTCGGAGATGTACACCAAGATGCTCTCGAGCCTAGCCAGCACCGTCGAGGTGCGCGACCGGCACACCCAGGGCCACTGCGAACGCGTCGCCAGAAACGCCCTGGTGGTCGGCCGGGCTCTGGGGCTCAGCGAAGGGCGGCTCGAGCAGCTTTACTGGAGCGCCCTGCTCCACGACCTGGGCAAAATCGCCATCCCCGAGTACATCTTGCTCAAAGAGGGCGCGTTGACCGAGGTCGAATACGCCGAGGTCAAACGCCACCCCGACTACGGCGCGAACCTGCTCGCCTCGGTGTCGCGCGAGTTCGCGCAGATTGCCGAAATCGTGCGCTCGCACCACGAACGCTATGACGGTACCGGCTACCCGCACCGGCTCAGCGGCGAGGCCATTCCCCTGCTCAGCCGGGTCATCAGCATCGTCGACGTGTTCGAGGCGCTGACCAGCCGCCGCCCCTACCGCCAACCGCTGCCGCCTGACAAGGCGCTCAGCTACGTCCGCGAGGGGGCCGCCGAACAGTTCGACCCGCACCTGGTCGGCGTGTTCGAACGGTGCTACCGGCGCGGCGAAATTCGCTGTTCGCCCGAAGCCGGGGCAGGCACGACGTTCGAGTATCCCTTAAACGTGCCGAACCTGCAATCCGTAGCCCTGCGGCCCTTGCTCAAAAGTCCTTTTCCTAGTTCTACTTCCTAGCTCTACGACCCTCGAGCGATGACCGCTTTTTATTCACAACTGTTGTAACAAGTGCTAAGCTTTTCCCGGGGTTCGATGAAGACCGTAGTTGTCCGCGGAGACATCACCGAGCAACGCGTAGACGCCATCGTCAACGCCGCCAACACCTCACTGTTGGGCGGGGGCGGCGTGGACGGCGCCATACACCGCGCAGGTGGCCCGGCCATCTTAGAAGCTTGCCAAAAAATTCGCGCTCGGCAAGGGGGGTGCCGTACGGGCGAAGCGGTTATCACGACGGCCGGAAACCTACCCGCCAAGTACGTCATCCACACCGTCGGCCCGGTCTGGCGAGGTGGCCACGCGGGCGAGCCGCAACTGCTGGCGAGCTGTTACCAGAGCTGTTTTCGAATAGCCGCGGAGCATGGTGTCGAGACGATGGCGTTTCCCTCCATCAGCACCGGCGTGTACGGCTACCCCGTCGACAAGGCGAGCCGCGTCGCCCTGCTGGAAACGAAGCACTTTCTCGCTCGAAATTCCGGTGTGACACGCGTCGTCATAGTGTGCTTCAGCGCCCACGACCTGCAGGTTTATCAAGAGGCTTACGCCGAGGTTTTTGCGGTCTCCTAAACAACTTGAACCCGAACCGTTCGGGGCCCCGCTAAGACCATAGTCGTAAGAAGCGTGGTCGAGAGTGCGCTAAAATGGCACCCGAGCCGGGACTGTAAGCCTGGAAAAGGTACGAACGCACACAGTTCGTTACACTCGGAGGTGTTCCGGTCGAGCTTGAAGAGGTTCGACAACTCAGAGAAGGAGACACTTATGGCTTTTGAACTACCCGACCTGCCTTACGCGTTCGACGCCCTCGAGCCGCACATCGACGCTCGCACGATGGAGATTCACCACGACAAACACCACGCGGGCTACACCAACAACCTCAACAAGGCGATTGAAGGCACCGAGATGGAAAACAAGTCCATCGAGGACATCCTGGCGCTGGGCGCGGACAAGTTGCCGACCGCGGTGCGCAACAACGGCGGCGGCTACCACAACCACAGCCTCTTCTGGAAAGTCATGGGGCCGGACGGCAGCGGTCAGCCCTCGGGCGAACTGGCGCAAGCTATCGACAGCGCGTTCGGCAGCTTCGACGCCTTCAAAGAGGAGTTTGCCAAGGCCGCCGCGACCCGCTTCGGCTCGGGCTGGGCCTGGCTCGTCAAGGACGGCGACACGCTCGCGGTCACCAGCACGCCCAACCAGGACAGCCCGCTGATGGAAGGCAAAACCCCGCTGCTCGGCCTCGACGTTTGGGAGCACGCTTACTACCTCAACTATCAAAACAAGCGGCCCGACTACATCAGCGCCTGGTGGAACGTGGTGAACTGGGACCAAGTCGCCGAGAACTACCGCAACGCGGCCTGACCGGTCGCACCCTCTCGCCCCCTCTTAGGAGAGGGATAAAAGCTCATTTTTGGTTTTCCACCAGGATTCGCCTTCGTTTGGAACTGCTGCGGCAAGTAGCAGTTCCAAACTTAACCGTTCAAGAGGAATCGAGTTCTAGCAGGCCCTCTTCAAGCCCCTGGGCCATAAAGTGTAAGAGTTGAGGCTACGAATCAAAAGGGTGAAAACGCGTCAGGGTGCGCAAATTACCAAGGAAGGTCGAACGAGGCCCCAGGCGGGTGTGGATGGCTTGGTGACGCAGGTCGAGCAGGTCGAAAAGCGTGTGAAATAAGAATTTGAAGGGCGACGCTCGAGGCCTGAACGCGGCGCGGGATGTGGAAACAGTTTTTCGTGATGTTTAGCGGTTGGTTGAACTGGGGAGGTTGCTCGAGCTTTATCTCGAGAACTCCTTTTGAAGCTCGTTCAGCGCCTGCTCAGGTTGCGCGTTGAGGGTCGGTGGCGCGTTTTTTGACCACAGGCTCGATTCGTTTGGCAGGAAAAGAAACGAACTCGCGCTCACTCTGTTCTTGCTGTTTTTGAATATCGGCAAAAATAGCTTTGAGGTCGTAGTCGAACTGCTTGGCATGTTCAGCTCGAGCTTGACGGACTTCTTCAACGATGCTGTCTTTCATAGTTCCTCCATAAGTTCTTCAGGGGTACAGATGACGGGGGGTTCATAGCTAAGGGGGCACGTTGCCGTCAAAACAAGAGGGTGAAGCCCTCCTGCTCAAAATGATGGTCATTCGTCAAAACCTTATAAAGTCCTCGTTTGTAACAAACAGCCATCGAAATACAATCGGTCAAACTGTAACTTTTATCTTCTCTAAGCCGGTACAACTCAAAACCTTGCGAAAAAGATTCGTGTGAAGCGGCGATAACAGTAATGTTCGGGTGAACTAAAACCTGTTCGCACATCGCGCCGACAACGTTTCGTCGACGTTTCCCGGCTTCAGCGTAAAAGTTCAGAAACTCCGTCAAGACTTCTTCGGTCGTCGTCAGAAAAACGTCTGGATTATCCTCATCATATCGCTTTACGGGACCGTGCCACTGGTCTGCCGGGTTTGCCAGCGCAATCCAATAAAAGGCGTCTGCAAAAACTTTATCCACCAAAGTTATTTCGTTTTCTTAGGCGCACCGTAAAGGTAATGGTCGTGATTTTCCGCTCCATCGACAGGCAACTCACGCCATTCATCAAGCGGTAACTCGCTGCTCAAGTCTTCGAAGACGGCTGAAATGGATTTTGCTCGAGAAGCGCTCTTCTCTTTTCGCAAGTTGCTGACAAAACTCAAAACAAGGCGCATTTCATCTTCCGACAGAACGCTGATTTGTTCTTGAAGGGCGTGTTGTAAATGAGTTGACATAAAATTAACTCCTAAAACAGAGTTATTTTACAACAAACCGTGAGAGCTTACGTTTTGAAGGGCGACGCTCGAGTCCTCAACGCGGCGCGGGATGTGGAGACAGTTTTTGGTGACGTTTAGCGGTTGGTCGAAGCGGGGAGGTTGCTCGAGCCCCAGCGGTTCATCAGACCTTACTTGTTCACTGTCGAAGTGTGCGGTTACAGAGATGGGTTTCGTAAGGGGATTGTAAAATTGCTATTCTGGCACCGTCTGAATTTTGGGTCTATAAGGCTGCGTGGTTAAATTCGACCTAACGATAAAATTCACCTGTCGCTGGAAGTCCGGAGTGTAGCGCCGTAAACGGCCGAGTACAAGGCCTAGTTCAGCTGTTATTTATTTCTGACTATGTTAAATTTTCGGGCTATTCGCCATACTTCAGAGCTGTAGCTACTCTGAACCATGTCTCGAAAATAGAACGCACCTCTTCAAGCGATTCAGCTAAAACCAGAACATTTATGTGAGCCGAATCTTGTAGATAGAAGGCTCCACTACGCTCGGTAGGAAAACGAAAAACTTCAGCGTCAGGATCAAATTGAACAATATCATGAAGCACTTTACTTACAATTGATACAGTTCGCCCATGTTTATCAAATTCATTGTCTCGTAATAAATAAGGCTTAGTTTGGTCCCAAACATCAATTAATTTATGCGTGGCTCGTATTTGTGGAGCAGCTTCATTCCAAATGCTCGGCAGGAAGGTATAGAGATGCTTTAACCCCAATTCAATTCCATGTCTATAATTGTATGTGATTGGATATATGGCTGTATCAATATCAAGTTGACCATCTATTGCCGCTTTCACCAACACCCCCGCTGCATCGAAGTACCCTAAGCTGTAATCCTCGAAATTGTAAGGACCACCGTTTTTACCGACGCAAGCATTTAGATGTACTGGTTCATCAAATCTAAACAAGTCATTCGTTTTATAGTTGTAAATACCCATAGTAGCTGTTAGCTTAACAGAAACTGGACGCGACAGCCCAACTAATAATATATGGATTCCATTCAACTCTCAGAATGATTCTAGCACTGCAGTTTCCAAGCGCCTATGCCAAACCTCTACACCTCCCCCAAATACGCCCGCTTCATCGCCTCGTTGTGCAGCAGTTCCTTGGCGGGGCCGCTCAGCACCACTTCGCCCGTTTGCAGCACGTAACCCCGGTCGGCAATTCCCAAGGCCACGTTCGCGTTTTGCTCGACAACGAACACGCTGATGCCGCGCTCGTTGACTTGCTTGATAATCTCGAAAATGCGCTCGACGAACAATGGCGCTAGGCCCATGCTCGGCTCGTCCATGAGGATGAGTTTGGGGCGGCTCATCAGCGCTCTCCCCATCGCCAGCATCTGCTGCTCGCCGCCCGACATGGTGCCGCCTTTTTGGTGCAAGCGTTCGGACAGGCGCGGGAACAGGTCGAAGACGTAGTCCAAGTCTTCTTTGATGTCTTTGCGGTTGTCGCGGAGGTACGCGCCCATCTCCAAGTTTTCCATCACCGTCATCTTCGGGAAGATGCGGCGGTTCTCGGGCACGACCGCCATGCCGCGCGCGATGCGGTCGGCGGTGGTGAGGGTGTCGGCGCGCTCGCCGCGGAAAAACATCTCCCCTTCCGAGACGCGGACGATGCCGAGAATCGTTTTGAGAGTGGTCGATTTGCCCGAGGCGTTGCCGCCGAGTAAGCAAACCATCTCTCCCGGATAAATCACCATGTCCACGTCGTGAAGCACGCGGATGGGGCCGTAGTGGGTCGTGACCTGCTTGAGTTCTAAAAGCTTCTCCCGCTGCTCTTGTTTCTGAGTCTCAGCCATTATAAAAACTCCGCCTCGTCGGCCCGGTGCCCGCCCTCGTCCTCGGCTTTTTTGCCGAGGTAGGCTTCGATGACTTTCGGGTTGTCCACGACCTCGCGGTAGCTGCCCTCGGCGATTTTTTGGCCGTAGTCGAGGACGACGACGCGGTCGCTGATGGAGCCGACGAGGTTCATCTTGTGCTCGACGAGCAGAATCGTGTAACCGCCCTCGTCGCGCATCTGCCGGATGATGTCGGTGATTTCGGTGGTCTCCTTGGGGTTCATGCCGGCACTGGGCTCGTCCAGCAGGAGCATCTTCGCGCCGGTCGCCATCGCTCGAGCCATCTCGCAACGCCGCCGGTTGGCGTAGGACAAAACATAAACGGGTTGGTGCAGTCGAAAACTCATCAAGCGCGGGCCGAAAAAGGAGAGTTTTTCCAAGGCGTATTCGCGCATCTCGCGCTCTTGCTTGCGGTAACCCGGCGTCCGCAACACGGCCGAGAGCCAGGTCGAGCGCAGTTTGTGGTGCTGCGGGATGAGGACGTTCTCGAGCACGCTCAGGTTGGTAAACAGCCGCAGGTTTTGAAACGTCCGCGCCACGCCCACGTCGACGATGTAACTGGGCTTTTTGCCGATGAGCGATTTCCCCTCGAAGCGAACGTCGCCCGAGTCGGGTCGGTACACGCCGGTGATGAGGTTGAAAAGCGTCGTCTTGCCCGCCCCGTTCGGCCCGATGACCGAGACGATTTCGCCCTCGTTCACTTTCAAACTCAGGTCGGTCATGGCCTGCAAACCGCCGAAGGACTTGTTGAGGTTGCTTATCTCGAGCATCACTCGACCTCTGAATCTGTTTTAGTGTCTCGTTGGGGGCCGTCGCCCTTGGTCATGGGGTTGGCACCGGGCTCGGGCTGCTCGCGCCGCGGCCCCTCGGCCATCTTCGCACCCGCGCCCTCCAAGCGGTCGCTCAGTTCGGGGTTGGTCAGCCAGGCGTCCTGCGCGCGTTCCTCGCTCGTGGGCTGGTCGAGGCGTTCGCGGAACAGCCAGGCCCAACTGAATTCAGCGCGGCCCATGATGCCCTCGGGCCGGAACACCATGATGACGACGAGGATGACCGACAGCAAAATGGCGCGCAAGCCGTAACCCACAAAGGTGTCTTGGAGCAAGCTCATACCCGGCGCGAGAACGGCGAAGGCTAGACCCGCCAGGCCGACCGCGCCCAGCCCGTACACCACCGGGTGAACGCGCGGCCTGAGCCGCAACGACGACCGGTACAAAACGGTGCCGAGGGCGGCGAGCAGGAACAGCACGCTGACCAAGCCGAGCCAGGTCGACAAAGCGTAGCTCTGCTCGAGCGGGTCGCCGTACTGCCGCACGAACACCACCAGCGCCGTGCCGAGCAAGACGCCGGTAATCGAACCCGTGCCGCCGACCGAAATCGCCACCAAGAAAAAGAAGGTCAGGAAAAACAAAAACACGTCGAGTCGGGCCACCGCCAACCAGGACACCCACAAACCGCCCGCCACCCCGGCGAAAAACGCCGACAGCGTAAAGGCCAAAACCTTGTGGTAAGCGAGGTTGATGCCCATCGCCTCGGCGGCGATTTCGTCCTCGCGGATGGCCTGCAGCGCGCGGCCGTAGGAACTGAACTTGAGTTTCGCCATAATCAGCACCGTCAGCGCCAAAATACCCGAGGTCCACCAGATGCTCTTGCCGAACAGTGAAGGCACGCCGCTGAAGCCGAGCGAGCCGTTCGTAAACGGCGCGAACAAACTCGTCGAGGCAAGCAGGCGGATGATTTCACCGAACCCGAAGGTGACGATGGCTAAGTAGTCGCCGCGCAACCGTAAGCTCGGCACGCCGACGATGAGGCCGAACAGCGCCGCCACAATGCCACCGATGATGAGCGCGACGATAAACCGCACCCACAGCGTTTCGGGGGTGGCGAGCGCGTCCAGGCCAATGTTTCTAAAAAAGTTCTCGAGGCTGAGCCCCAGCGTAAAGTCGCTCATTTGGCTACGCGCGCTGCTGGTGATGCGCGCCCGTGAGGCCTCGGGCAAAATCAGCAGCGCCGTGGTGTAGCCGCCCAACAGCATAAAACCGTGGTGGCCCAGCGACAGGATGCCGGTGGTGCCGTTGATGAGGTTCAGGCTCACCGAGGCGACGCCCCAAATGGCGAACAGGGCGACGGCTTGCTCGAGCTTGACGCTGCCCGAGGCGTCGACGAAGTAGAGCGCCAAAACTGCCAGACCGAGCCCGGCCAGGGTCAGCAGCGCATTGCGACCTCTTTTACCCGACATCACACTTTCTCCGACAGGTCTTCGCCGACGATGCCGCTCGGTTTGATGAGCAAAATCACGATGAGGAGTAAAAATGCAAACGTGTCTTTGTATTCGGTGATGCCGGCAAAGTCGCGCGTGCGCGGGAACAGCGCGGTCAAGAAGTTTTCCATAAAGCCGAGCAGCAGCCCGCCGATGACCGCGCCCGGCAAACTGCCGATGCCGCCGATGACCGCCGCCGCGAACGCCTTGATGCCGGGCAGAATGCCGAAGATGGCGGGCTGGTTGAGCGAGCCGAAGTTCAGCCCCCAGAGCACGCCCGCCGCCGCCGCCAGCATCGAGCCTAAGAAAAAGGTGGTGGCGATGACGCGGTCGACGTTGACGCCCATCATCTGCGCCGTTTCGGGGTCTTGCGCCGAGGCGCGCATGGCTTTACCGAGCCGCGTGCGGTTCACGAACAGCGTGAGCGCCACGACCAAAATAGCCGTGACGAGGGGAATCAGAAACACGAGCCGGGTCGTGTAGACCGTGCCCGCGCCCAGGGCGAAGCGCAAAAACTGCGTCCAGTCGGTGTCGGGGCGGAACGGGACTTGCTCTCTCGAGAAGGTCAAAATACCGAAGTTTTGCAAAAAGAAAGACATCGCGATGGCCGTAATCAGCAGCGATATGCGCGGCGCGCCGCGGAGCGGCCGGTAAGCGACGCGGTCGAGCACGATGCCGACCAAGCCGGTGATGAGCATACTGAGCAGCATGGCGACTATCCAGTTGAGGTTCGCCGCGCTGAGCGACCAGGTTACCCCCACGAACGCCGCCGCGCCGCCGCCCAGGACTATCGGGTCGGTCAAGCGGCCCCGCCACAAGTTGAGGGCGTACATGAAGCCGAACGCCGTCAGGGCCGCAGCGATAAGCGCCCACGGCAAACTGTAGGGCGTGCGGCTGAACAGGAAAAAGGCCGCGAACGCCCCCACCATGAAAACTTCGCCGTGGGCGAAGTTGATAAGCCGGATGATGCCGTAAACCATCGTGTAGCCCAGGGCGATGAGCGCGTAGAGACTGCCGAGTTGAAAGGAATTTATAAAGGCCCCGACGAAGTCGGCCAGGGTGCGCGCCTCGGTCACGTAGACCAGGGCGTAGATGCGCCAGACGACGACGGCGAGGATGGCCGCGACGATAAGCCAGGGTGTAAAATTACGTCGTTTCGGTCTCGCTATGCTTGCCGCCATAGTCACCCCTCGAGTTGGAATTCACAGTGTTTTCTGCGGTTTCGCACACGCAGTATTTCACAAAGGGTCGGTGCTCTACAAGGTTGCCGCTGCGGCGAACCTCAGTTAAAAAGACGGGGCCGTTGCGGCCCCGTCTTTTTTGGTGGGCTTCACAACCCTTAGTTGCCTTCGTCGCCACCCGTCGACAAGCCGAAGCTCGTCACTTTGGACCAAGGGGCACCGTCCGCGCCGGGCACCTGGTATTCAAAGAAAGCGATGGTGCGGTCGGCGGGCGTGCCGTCGGTCCCGGCGAAGGTGATGTTGCCCGAGACGCCGGGGTAGTCGGTCAGGTCCGCCAGGGCGTCACGAACCGCCGCGTGGTCGGTGCTGTCGGCCACACGAATCGCCTCGACGACCACGTTGTAAGCGTCGGCCCCGGCCAGGGTAAAGCCGTTGAAGGTGCCGTTGGGCATCGCGGTTCCGAACATGCTCTGGAAGTCCGAAGCGCGCGTGGCGGCCTCGCCGGTCAACACTTCAGCGCCGCCGAAGCCGGTGAAGAGCATCCCGTCGACGGCCTCGCCGGCACCCTCGGGCAGTTCGGGCGTGTCGGAGGCGTCGGCACCTAAAATTTGCTGGTCGAAGCCTTGCTGGCGCAGTTGCGGGATGAGGTTGACGCCGCTCACGGGAAAGCCCGCGAAGTAGATGACGTCGGGCTCGAAGCCGCGCAGGTCGTTGATTTGCGCCGAGTAGTCGACCGTGTTGGTCGTGTAGTCCACGACGACGGTCTCGCCGCCCAGGGCCCGAAACTCTTCGTCGAAGAAGCCACCCAAACCGAACGAGTAGTCGTCGTCCTGCGCGCGGAAAATGGCGGCGCGGCGGGCACCCAGGTCGTCGTAGGCGTAACGCGCCGCGACGCGGCCCTGAAAGTCGTCGGTGTAGGCGATGCGGAAGATGTAGTCGCCGATTTGCGTGGTCGCAGGATTCGTCGAGCTGACCGAGACCATCGGGATGCCCGCGTTTTGCAACACTTCGGCGGCCGGGATGCTCATGCCCGAGCTGCCCGCGCCGATGACGGCCACGACGCCTTCGTCGACGAAACGGTTGGCGCAAGCGATCGAGGTTTCAGCGGTGGTGGCGTTGTCGCACACGCTGAGTTCGACCGGGCGGCCCAGCACTTCGCCCATCTGTTGCTGAGCGACCTGGGCACCCTCGAGCCCGGGTTGGCCGAGCGAGGCGTAAGCGCCCGAGAGTTCCATGTTGACGCCGATGCGAACCGGGTCTTGGGCGAAGGTCGCGCCTAGTAGAAGCGCGCTTAACAGAACGAGTAGTCTTTTCACGATTACCTCCTGAGCTATCACGAATTGTAGTGACGCCCCTGCATCATAACGAGGCTCTATGCCGATGTCAACGCGGCTTCTATAGGTTTTGTTCATCGTTTCTTCGTCAACAACCTGTTGCAACCCCTCGTTCCGGCAAGAGAATCTGCGGTCGTTTCAACGTCGGCGACACGGATGTGAACCCTACAGAGCGTCCCTAAAACCGCTCGCTCACCGTTTTCATCTCCATAAACAGCCGCAGGTAGTCCGGCCCGCCCGCCTTGGCGTTCGAGCCCGAGAGTTTGTAGCCGCCGAAGGGTTGCACCCCGACGAGCGCGCCGGTGATTTTGCGGTTTAAGTAGAGGTTGCCGACCTCGAACTCGGCCCGCGCCCGCTCGAGCCGCGCCCTGTTCTTGCTCAGCACGCCGCCGGTGAGTCCGTAGACGGTCGCGTTCGCCATCGTCAAGGCCTGGTCATAGTCTCGAGCTTTCATCGTCGCCACGACCGGGCCGAAAATCTCCTCGCAGGCGATGGTGGCGCTTTGGGACACGTCGGCGAACAAAGTCGGCTGGATGAAGTAGCCGTTGCCCTCGCCCCGCTCGCCGCCGGTCACCAGCCGCGCCTCGACCTTGCCGAGTTCGACGTAGTGCATGATCTTCTCGACCGCCGCCTCGTTGATGACGGCGGAGAGGTCCGGGTTGTCCTCGGCGGGGCCGACGTGTAAAGCTTCGACTCGAGCCTTGACTTTCTCGAGCAGTTCGTCATAAACCTCTTCGACGACGATTAAACGGCTCATCGCCGAACACTTCTGACCCTGAAACCCGTAACCGCTCGCCGTGGCGATGGCGGCGGCCTCGTCTAAATCAACCGTTTCGTCGACGATGAGCGCGTCTTTGCCACCGAGTTCGACGTAGACTTTTTTGAGCCACTTTTGGCCGGGCTGCACCTTGGCGGCGCGCTCGTTGATGCGCATTCCCGTGTTGAGCGAGCCCGTAAAGTTGATAAAGCGCGTGCGCGGGTGCTCGACCAGCGCGTCGCCCAAGTCGGCGTCGTCGCCGGTGAGCAGGTTCAGCACGCCCGGCGGGAAGCCCGCCTCTTCGGCGCACTCCATAAATTTTTGCGCGATAATGACGGTGGCGGGGGCGGGTTTGAGAATCATCGCGTTGCCGACGACCGCCGGGCCGACCGCCATGCCTACCAAAATCGCCAGCGGGAAGTTCCACGGCGAAATCGCCGCACCCACCCCGAGCGGCACTAAAAACGAGGTGTTTTCCTCGCCGGGATAGTCGAACGTATGAAGCGGCCCGGCCAGTTTTATGGCTTCGCGGGCGTAATACTCGCAGAAGTCGATGGCCTCGGCGGTGTCGGCCTCGGCCTCGACGTAGTTTTTGCCCGCCTCGAAGGTCATCCAACTCGCAAGCTCGAGCTTCCTCCGCCGCATCACGGCGGCGAGCTTCACGAGCGTGCGCGCCCGGTGCGCCATGTCCAGGCGCGACCAGCTTTCATACGCCTCCCAGGCCGCGTTCATGGCGCGCTCCAACTCTTTACTCTTCGCCTTGGCGCTGCGCCCGACCATTACGTCCAAGTCGCTCGGGTTGACGGACTCGAGATAATCCGAAGTATGGACCTTTTCGCCGCCTATCCACAGGGGATAGTCCCGCCCGAGTTGGGCGCGGACCCGCTCGAGGGCTTCGCGGTAAGGCTTTTCTTCTTCCGGTGTCGAATAGAACGAGTAGGGTTCGTTGCGGTAGGGCTCGAAGAGCATGGAAGTCTCCTTTGTCTTAACGGTTGGAGGGCTGTCGGTGTGGGGTGAGAAGAGAGTACCTAGGACCGAGTAAAAAGTAACGAGTGAAGGTCAGGAGCTTTGCCTCCCCTGCTCGGGAAACTACCCCGTCAAGCCTCTCAAAACAAACATCAGGTTTGCGGGGCGCTCGGCGAGGCGGCGGCTGAAGTAGCCGTACCAGTCTTGGCCGTAGGGCACGTAAATGCGGACCGTGTGGCCTTCTTGCGTGAGGCGGGCTTGCAGGTTTTGTTTGACGCCGAAGAGAAGCTGAAACTCGTAGGCGGTTGCACCCAAACTGTTCTTTTGCAGGTAGGTTTTAACGTCACCGATGATGCTCTCGTCGTGCGTGGCGACGTTGACGTGCGCGCCGCCCGTCAGCCCGGCGTAGACCATAGCGCGGTACTGCTTGTCCACGTCGGCCTTGTCTTGAAAGGCGACCTCGGGGCTTTCCTTGTAAGCGCCTTTGACGATGCGTAAGACGGGTTTGGGCTCGAGCCTCAACAAGTCATTCAGATCGTCCAGGCTGCGGCGCAGGTAGCTTTGCAACACCGTCGAGACATTTTCGAACCCTTGCGCGTGGAGCGTCCGGTACAGGTGAAGCGTCGGTTCCAACAGAGGATAATTTTCCATGTCGAGGCAAATGTGGGCGTCGGCCTCTCGAGCCCGCTCCAACACCCGAGTCGCGTTTTCCAGCGCCAGCGCCGGACTCACGCCCAGCCCGAGTTGGCTCGGCTTGACGCTCATGTAGCGGTCCAGCGAGGTCTGCTCGAGCCGCTCCAGGGTGCTTAAAATCTCCTCGGTCATGGCGTTCGCGCCCGCCTCGGTGTCGACGAACTCGCCGAGCAAGTCCAGGATGGGGTGCATCCCTTTTGACGAGATGTCGCGCAGGGCGGGCAGCGCCTCAGCAAGCGTTTCCCCCGCGACGAAACGCCCCACGCCGAGTTTCCAGCCCTGCTTGTGGGCGACGTTCTTGACCACGCCGTTGTCGGCGACGGCCAGCACCGTCTGGCGGTAGAGCTTGTCAAGCACCGGGGCTGCCTCCGGGGCCAGGGGCGGTGCGAGTCGAGCGGTTCATAAACTTCGAGGTTCGGTTGTCGTTCACAGCAGGCCTTCTTTCAACCCGGTTCGGTCTAGGGTGTCAAGCATACCAGGTCTGAAAAGGGGCTCTCTAAACGGCGCACACCTTCAGGACACAAACCCGTCGCCGGGCTCGAGCCTCGCCGAAGCCCGCCGGGCGGCGACCGCGTTTACATTTCCGACGACGTTTCGCCACAAACTACCGCCGTTTCAAGCGCTCCGAGTTGACAAACCGGCGCAGCGTGCGTCAAAATCGAGCCGGACTGGCGATTTAGGTGAGTTCGGTTAAAAGTCTGAGGAGGCAACATGGCGAATTCCGCGAACGACATCAAACAAAGCCTGCAAGACCGAGACGTCAAGTTTTTGCGCTTGCAGTTCACCGACCTCATGGGTCACAACAAGAACGTCGAGGTGCCGACCTCGCAGTTCGACAAGGCGCTCGACGGCGAAATCATGTTCGACGGCTCGTCCATCGAAGGCTTCACCCGCATCGAAGAGTCGGACATGCTGCTCAAACCGGACTACAGCACCTTTTTGGTGTTCCCGGCCAGCATCGAAGGCTCCGAGCGGGGCGCGGTCGCGCGCCTGATTTGCGACGTCGCCCACCCCGACGACTCGCCCTTCGAGGGCGACCCCCGCTACATCCTGCGGCGGCAAATCGAAAAACTGCAAGGGCTGGGTTTCGACGACATGTACGCCGGACCCGAGCCTGAGTTCTTCTTGTTCATGCGGGACTTGGAGGGCCGCGCCACCACCGTCACCCACGACGCCGCGGGCTACTTCGACTTAGCACCGGTCGACCTAGGCGAGGAAGCGCGCCGCGACATGGTCAACGCGCTCGTCGACATGGGTTTCGAAATCGAGGCGGCGCACCACGAGGTCGCGCCGGGCCAGCACGAAATCGACTTTAAGTACGAGGACGCCCTCACCACCGCCGACAACATCGCCACGTTCAAGCTCATCGTCAAGCGCGTCGCCATCAACCACGGCCTCCACGCGACTTTCATGCCCAAACCCGTCGCGGGCATCAACGGCTCGGGGATGCACACACACCTGTCGCTCTTTCAAAACGGCAAAAACGCTTTTTTCGACGAGGGGGCCGAGCGGCAACTCTCGAGCACCGCGCTTCACTTTATCGCCGGGCTGCTCGAGCACGCCAGCGGCATGGTCGCCGTGACCAACCCCATCGTGAACAGCTACAAACGCCTCACCCCCGGCTACGAAGCCCCTACCAACATCGCCTGGTCGGCGTCCAACCGCAGCGCCATGATTCGCATCCCGGCGCGGCGCGGCATGAGCACCCGGTGCGAACTGCGGATGCCCGACCCGGCCTGCAACCCGTACCTGGCGTTAGCGGTGATGCTGGCCGCCGGGATGGACGGGGTTAAAAACAGGCTCGAAGCCCCGCCGCCCATCCAGCGCAACATCTACGACATGAGCGTGCGCGACCGCCGCAAGCACAAAATCAAGGAACTCCCCGGCACGCTGCGCGAGGCGGTTCGCACTTTAGAGCGCGACCCGCTGTTCAAAGACGTGTTGGGCGAGCACGCCTTCAACCACTTCGTCGCCGCGAAAACCGCCGAGTTCGACGCCTACCGGATTCACGTACACGACTGGGAGTTGCAGCGCTACTTGACGGAGTATTAAGCATCTACCTGGTCAAACCAAGCAACCACCTAAGCGGCAACCACCGCTCTCCGATGGGACTTATGCAAAAGGTCTCTTGAACAAAAAGGGGCAGGGCGACCGCGGACCGAGGGGGACGACGGGTCGGTCCGCGGGGCGCTCTTCACTCCCGCAAGCGCGGGTCGAGCACGTCGCGGATGGCGTCGCCGAGCAGGTTGAAGCCCAGCACCGCCAGAAAGATGGCGAGGCCGGGGAAAATGGACAGCCACGGCGCTTTTAGGAACTGCCGGTAGCCGTCCCGAATCATCACGCCCCACTCGGGGTCGGGCGGTTGCGCGCCCAGCCCCAAAAAGCCGAGCGCGGCGATGTCCAAAATGGCCGTGCCGATGGACAGGGTGAGCTGCACGATGATGGGCGACAGCACGTTGGGGAAAATGTGGGCCAGGATAATTCGCGCCGAGCCCGAGCCGAGCGAGCGCGCCGCCTGTACGTGTTCCGAGTCGCGCATCCCGATGACCACACCCCGCGTGATGCGGATGTAAATCGGGATTTGCGTGATGCTCACCGCGACGAGCGCGTTGGTGAGGCTCGGCCCGAAGGCCGCGACGATGGCGATGGCGAGCAAAATTCCCGGAAAGGCCAGCATGATGTCGACCAGCCACACCAAAAACATGTCGAGCCAACCGCCGAAGTAGCCCGCCACCAACCCCAGCGACACGCCCACCACGAAAGCGATGGCGACCGCCAGCAGCCCGGCCCGCAAACTGATGCGCCCGCCGTGCCAGACCCGCACGAACAGGTCGCGGCCGAGTTCGTCCGCGCCGAAGACGTAGCTCGTCGGGGAGAGGTCTCGAGACTCGAGTTCCGCCTCGCTCAGCGTCCAGGTCGGGGGCAGCAGGCGCAGCCGCAAGTTGCGGTCACGCTGCGCGTTGTAGGGTTGCAGCACGGGGGCCAAAAAGGTGGCGAGCAGCAAAAACACGATGATGCTCAAACCCACCACCCCGGTCGTATGCCGGAAAAAGCGCCGAAAGGCGTCTTGCAGCAGCGAGCGGCCTTTGGGCTGCTCCGCGCGGGGCGCGGCGCTAGCCACGGGGGGCTCTCGAGGGGCAGGCGTGTGGCCTGTAGCCAGTCGCTCTTAGGAACACCAAAACTACAAGCAACTGGCTACAAGCTACTGGCATTCTTCGCTTCATGAATACTGAATCCGCGGGTCGATGAGGGCGTAGGACAAGTCCACCAGCAGGTTGACGATGACGAACACGAACGCCACGAACAGCACGCCGCCCTGGATGATGGGGTAGTCGCGCGAGGTAATCGCACTGTACACCCACGAGCCCACGCCCGGCCAGTCGAACACGGTCTCGGTGAGAATCGCGCCCGAGAGCAGCGTGCCGAACGACAAACCCACGACCGTGACGACCGGGATGAGCGCGTTGCGGAAGGCGTGTTTGTTGACCACGCTGCGGCGCAGCACGCCCTTGGCCCGTGCGGTGCGGATGTAGTCCTGGCCCAGCACTTCCAACATGCTGCTCCGGGTCATCCGCACGATGATGGCTAAGGGAATCGTGCCGAGGGCGACCGCGGGCAGCACCAGATGGCGCAGCGCGTCCCAGACTGCGCTCAACTGGCCGCGCAGCAGCCCGTCCAGCACGTACATCCCCGTAATCGGCGCGATGTTGTAAGCGATGTCCAGACGCTGCGAGGGCGGCAGCCAGCCTAAGTTGATGGAAAAAATGTACTTGAGGATGATCGCCAGCCAAAACACCGGAAACGACACCCCCGTCAGCGCGACGACGACGACTAACGTGTCGGTGAAGTTGCCCCGGTTGAGCGCCGCGAACACCCCGGCCGGAATCCCGATGAGCAGCGCGAACAGCATCGCCACCAGGGTAAGTTCCAAGGTCGCCGGAAAGCGCCGCGCCAGGGTCGTCGCCACAGGCACCCGCGTAAACACCGAGCGGCCCAAATCGCCCTGCAGGGCGTTGCCGACAAAAAAGAAATACTGAGACTGAAACAGCCGCCCCACCTCGCCGCTGTCGCGAAAGCCCGCGACGTCGAAAAAGAGGGGCCGGTTGAGGCCTAAGTTCGCGCGCAGCCGCGCCTGCTGTTCGGGCGTGCTGCGCTGGCCGAGCATGATGGTTGCCGGGTCGCCCGGCACGCTCCTGGGAATGGCGAACACGAGCAGGCTGATACCGAGCAGCACCGGAAACAGCCCCAACAACCGCCGAAAAACATAAATGGTCAAGGTCTAAAAGTACCGAGTACCGAGTTGAAAGTAGAAAGTAAAATCATAAGTTTTTCCCTGCTCCTTCCCCTGCTCCTCAGCTAGAACCTCTGCACAAAAAACCTCGTTGACGTAAGCGGCAAAATAAGGGGGGCGTGCAAAAACGCCCCCGCTTGGTCTTACTCTTCCAAGTTGATGACGTAAAGCTGTTCGGTCGAACCCAAGGGGCTCGGCGTCCAGTTCTGGACCCGCTGCCGCGCGGCGTAAAGCACGCTGTTGTGGGCCACGGGAATCTGCGCGACGTCCTCAAAGACGGCCCGGGTGACTTGGGCGTAGAGGTCGCCTCGAGCTTCGTTGCCGGTCACCTGGCGCGCTTCGTTCAAGAGGTCGCGCACCTCGGGGTCGTCCCAGCCAAGGCTGTCGACGGCGGACGGCCCAAAAAAGGTGTACAGGTAGTTGTCCGGGTCGCCGTAGTCCGGGCTCCAGCCGAGCATGTACATGGGGAACTTGCCGGTCTGGTAGTCGTCTAAGTAGATGCCCCAGTCCTCGGTCAACAGTTCGGCGTTGATGCCGACGTCGGCAAGGTAAGTGGCGACCGTGGAGGCGATGGGCTCGGGCGTGGGGAAGTAAGGGCGCGACACCGGCATGTACCACAGTTCGGTGTCGAAGCCGTCTGGGTAGCCCGCCTCGGCGAGCAGGCTTCTGGCGAGTTCGGGGTCGTACTCGTAAGGTTCGACGCCCGCCCGTGCCCAGTCGAAGGCGTCCGGGATGAACTCGGTCGCGCGGATGCCCAAACCGCCGTAAAAGGCGTCGACGATGGCCTGCCAGTCGACGGCGTGGGCGACGGCCTGGCGCACGCGAACGTCGCCGAAGGGCTCGTTGGCCTGGTGCATGGCGATGTAGCCGATGTTCAGGCTCGGCCCCGGCACGCGCATCAGGTTGGGGTCGCTCTCGATGACGGATAAGTCGTCGGGACCCAAGTCCACGGCGATGTCGACGCTGCCCGCTTGCAACTCGGCCAGTCGTGCGGTCGGGTCCTCGATGCCGCGGAAGACGAGCTGGTCGAAGCCGACCTCGCCGCCCCAGTAGTCTTCATAGGCCGAGAGCACCACGCGCTCGCCTTCCAACCACTCTTCAAACTTAAACGGACCCGTGCCGACCGCGCCGACGCTCGGGGTGCCGTAGTCGCCGCCCGCTTCCATGACGGCCGTCGGCGAGTCGAGGCCGAAGTAGCTCGAGGCAATCATGTTCGGCAACAAGCCCACCGGCTGCGTGAGGTTGAGCTGGACCGTCAGGTCGTCGACGACCTCGACCGACTCCAAGACGCCCTCGCCCACCGGCCCGCCGAAGACCCAGCCCCAGGCGGTGTAGGTTTTGCCCTCGTCACCGAAATGGTACTCGTTTTCGGGGTCGTTCCAGCGGTCCAAGTTGAACTTCACGGCCTCGGCGTTGAACTCGGTGCCGTCCTGGAAGGTCACGCCCTCACGCAGCTTGAAAGTCCACACCGAGGAGTCCTCGTTGGCGCTCCACTCGGTCGCCAGACCGGGTTTGACCTCGGTCGAACCCAGTTCGAACAAGAGCAGCGGCTCGGTGATTTGGTAACTCACGGTGAGCGAGTTGCCGTCGGTCGAGTCCGCCGAGTCCAGGGTGACCGGCAGCCCGCTCCGGGCGTAGGTAAGGGTTTGCGCGCTCGCCACCCCGGCCAACAGGCCGAAGGCGAGCAGCACGCTTAAAAATTTCTTCATGGTGCCTCCTTGAATGAATTCGGCAGCCGCAAGGTACCAGACCACCGGATGTGACAATCCTAACACACGTTTTCGCCCAATTTTACAGCCGTGAAGATACCTTCAACCGAGAAAGGCCTACTAAGCCACCCTTACTTCACGTGCACACTCTTCGCCAGTTTTTGCGCTACCAGAGCGTTCAGGCTGATGCCTGCTTGTGCGGCTTCGACGGCCAGTGACTTATGCACCCGCTTATCAATCCGCACGTTGAATTTGCCGCTGTAGTTCTTGTTTCCCGGCGCGACGGGTATAGCTTCGCCGTCCTCGAGGTAACACTCTTTCAAAAGTTCCCACGCGGTCTTGAGTTCGGTCAGGGCTTCCTCCGGCGTATCGCCAAAGGCAGACACGCTGGGCAACTCGACAAAATGCGCGAGCCACTGGTCGTCCTCGTCGAAAAACATCGTTACCGTGAAACCGTCATAGTCTTGTTTGGTCACTAGCGCATCCTCCGTATCCAGTTGGTCAAGAAACTGCTTTACCTGATAGCCTTTAGCCTTGCCGCCTTTATCCTCCTGCACCGGCAGCCGAAAGTTTTGCGGCGAGTACCAAATCCGGTGGCTTCCGCTCTGGCGGCGCAGCGCCCAGCCGCATTGCTTCATCAGGGTTTCCAGTTCACCGAACCGCAGCCCGTTCGGTGTGCGGTGTGCCTTGTCTAAGAGTTTATCCTTTTTCGTCATTTTGCCACTATATGCGGTTACACACAGAGTAATATATTCCCCTCCTGCTAGGAGGGGTTGGAGGAGGTCTGCTTCTGAAAAGCCTAGCGATGCACTAAACCGCTATACTTAAAACTATGTTCAAACCCCAAAACAAAACCCCAGAAATCCAGGTAAGTGCCTTTTGGGACGACGAGGCGTCGGTGTGGGTCGCTCAGAGCGAGCAACCCGGACTCGTGACCGAGGCCGACACCTTAGAGCACCTGCTGGAAAAGCTTGCGACACTCGTCCCCGAGTTGCTGGAACTGAACGGCAAACCCTTACAGGGTGAGCTTGTCAACCTCAAGGCTGAACGCGTCGTCCACTACGCCCAATAAGTGGCGGACTTTGCACCCCAACTCAAAAGGATGCTGTCTCAAAAAATACGGTGAGAGGCGGGCTGCCGCTTTGAACGTCAGGCGAAAGGTGACCACGAGCTGTGGTACAGCCCGTTGACCGATACCCGCTTGGTAGTTGACAGCAAAATAAATCACCACACGGCGAACGGCGTGCTGAAACAGGCCGGACTCGAAAAAGCATTTTAGGCCGAGACCCAGGACCTTTGCGCCGTCCGGCCCCCGCGCCTGTGACATCCGACACAGCGGACCCCCGGGTATGAAGTTTTGTAAGGATTTTGTAAGAGTATTTCCGTAGACTCCTACATGAGCTTCAGGGCAGCCCCCGAGGCTGAATTCAGAACAAGGATACTCGCCTTTCATTCATCCTTTTATCGAGTGTCCGAGAGAGGCAACACCATGCGCAACACCAGGAAAAACGGGGGTTTCACCCTCATCGAACTGCTGATCGTCATCGCGATCATCGGCATTCTCGCCGCGGTGCTCATCCCCAACCTGCTCAACGCCCGCGCCCGCGCCAACGACACCGCCGCCGCCTCGATTGCCCGCAACATCGCCACCGCTGCGGCTGCGATGCAGGTCAACAACCCGTCGAACGAAATTTCGAAATGCACTTTGGGTACCGGCGTTACCACAGTTACCTCCGGTACGGGTGCTTCTGCTCAAACGACCACAGTCGCTTCGCCCGGCCCTGTTACCGGTGTGACCTGCGCTCCTGACGGCACTAGTGTGTCAGTAACTTACACTGGTGGTACAGCAGGACTTAGCCCCTACGTCGCCAGAATCCAACAGTAACTCAGCCCAAACCAGCAACTCAGGAGCCCTTCGGGGCTTCTTTTTTTTGCTGCACCCTGGCTGATATTACGCGTGCTAGAGATTATCTCCGGCAGACGAGACACGGTAAGACTTCTGTAAGAAACAGCTTGGTACACTTACTTTTGAGCGATAGGGGAAACTTCCTGAGCTGACTTCAAACTACGGATGCTCGCCTTTCATAGTTTTCTCGAGTGTCTAAGGAAGGCAACACCATGCGCAACGCCAAGAAAACCGGGGGGTTCTCCCTCGTCGAACTGCTGATCGTCATCGCCGTCATCGGCATTCTCGCCGCGGTGCTCATCCCGAACCTGCTCGGTGCCCGCAAGCGTGGCAACGACACGGCCGCCGCCTCGGTCGCCCGCAACGTCGCTACAGCCGCAGCCGCCATGCAGGTCAAAAACCCGTCGAACGTCATTTCGAGGTGTACTTTTTACTCGGCGACCGGGACTACCAGGGTGTACTCGGGCGGCACCGCTAGCAATTCCGCTCATTTGACCGTCGTCGCCTCGCCCAAACCGGTGTCCAACGTGTCCTGCGCAACCAACGGCTCGAGTGTCACGGTAACCTACGCCGGCGGCAGCACCAACACTTACGCCGCCAAAATCCAACAATAGCTCAGCCCGAGACTGACTCAGAGGAGCCCGTCGGGGCTTCTTTTGCCACAGCTTCGACAGAAAATATTCGGCGGAAAACTTGTAAGAGATTTGTAAGAGTTTTACCTTTAGAGTGAGCCATCTGTAAGAGGCTCGCTTGTCATTTCAACTATTCCGGCGTGCCTCAAAGAAACTTTTCCAAGGTCTCACTCTCAGGAGCGTCATGAAGAAGACCCAACGTGCCGGCTTTACGTTACTCGAGCTTCTTATCGTCATTTCAATCATCGGCATTCTGGCTAGCGTGATGATTCCGGCCCTTATGGTTTCGCGCTCTCGAGCCAACGACGTAGCCGCCCAGGGTGTCGCCCGGCAAGTGGGCACGGCGATGGCGGCGGTGGAGATAAACACCAACTCCGGTTTCGGGGCCACGTGTGCTTACAGCTCGCCCAACACCTCGGTCACTGCGGGCACCGAAACGGTCAACGTCGCCACGCCCACCCCCGTCACCGACGTGACCTGCCTGAGCACTTCCGACGAACTCTCCGTCACGGTCACTTATGCCGGCGGCAGACAGGTGACTCACGTCATTGCCGTATCTCGGTAGAACGCTGCGACGGTAGGGGGCTGGTTTGAGGCTCGAGGCTTCGCCGCGCCGAATAAGCCCCACTCGCCGCCACCGCCAACAGCAGCCAGTGAACGCCCAGCACCTGTAGTGGAACGAACCAAAACAGCAAAAACAAACCGTACCCGAGCACGCCGTACGAGGCGGGCAGGTCGTACCTTACACCTGTTACGGCCAGCCAGAGAATGCCCAGGTAAAGTGCGAGGCCGACAACCCCCCACATGAGGGCGATGTCTAAGTATTGGTTGTGCGCTTTCCAACCGTCCAGCGCCATTAGAGAAGAGGCACCGTTCGCGTCTCTGATAGAAAACAAAGGGTCGAAGTCGCTGTTGTCCACTACGGACTCGAGTTCGACGAATTTTTCGTGCAGCCACCAGTTTTTCAGGGTTTCCGGTGACGCGACTTCGTGCCAAAAGTAATGGAACTGACCGGCACCCCAGCCGAACACCGGACGGGCCGCGATACCGTTCAGGGCTATCTGCCAGAAGTCGAACCGGGCCGTCGCCGCGACCGAACTCGTCACCGTGCGCTCGTTCGTGGGTGTGAGCGCCTTGGTTATGACGCCGCCTGCGGCAAAACCCACGACCGAAAGGGTCGCAGCCAGCACGAAAAGTTTGGGTTTACGCAACAGGAGGAGCAGCGTACCCAGCAAAGCCACTAAAAAGGCGCGGTTGATAGCCAAACCCGCGCCCAAACTGACGAGAACGAGAGGCAGCAGAAAAAACCGTTTACCGCGAAAGAACAGCCCCAGACAAGCGCCGGCGCTCAACGCAAAAAAGCCCGCCAAATGGCCTCTTTGCGGAAACGTCACGATAGGTACGGCCGTCGCGTCGTAAGGAAACAAAAGACCGGTGTGAATGACGACCTCGAGCAGCCCCAGCACCGCCAACAGCGACCCCGAAGCGACGACGGCGTGAACGACGTACTGCCCGACCGCCCTGTCGGCTTGCACAAAAAGGTAAGCAAGCACGTAGACGGCCAGCAGCAAAAGAGTAGACAGCGCGGACTCGAACGGACCGCCGAGCGCGCCGGTCAGCGAAATAGTAGGGTGTTCGGCGACCAAAGAAGCGGCGAGCAGCCAGCCGCCGAAAGCGAGCGCCAGGACGACGGCGGGCTGCCGGAGAAAATAACGGCTTTCGTTGCGACGCTTCTCTCTCAGGTAAGGCTGGATGAGGAACACACCGCCGACGACGAAAAACAAGGTGAAGTACTGATAGGGAATGTAGTTGTGGCCGATGGTACCGACGAACGGCTCGGGCCAAAAAAATAGGGGGTAAACGAAAGCGAAAACCGGCCACCACCCTTTGCGCAAAGCTGTCATGACGTCAACCTTACCCCTGCTCGAGCCCGTACCATCACGAAAAAACCACACCCGCCAGGGTACGCTCAACCCACGTCAATTTCTTGAAACCCTTTGCTGAAGAGTCTCATACAGATTGCGACAATACGCTAAATAAACTCGGTAGAGGTCCTTCCGCTCCTTATCGCAATCCGTATTTTTTTCTTCTCGTTCCACTCGGGTTAATTCCCAAAAGAATTAACCGGAAACGGTATCAGTAAGCCCCTCGACCCCTCAACACCGTCACCGCCGTGCGGCTCAAGATAACGAGGTCGAGCCACAGCGACCAGTTGCGGGCGTAGTAGCTGTCCAGCTTGACCCGCTCGCCGTAGCTCAGCGCGCTGCGGCCCGAGACCTGCCACAACCCGGTAATGCCGGGCCGAACCCTCGTGTACAGGTGGCCCTTGTCGGCGTAGAACGCCAGTTCGTCGGGCATGACGGGCCGCGGGCCGACCAGACTCATCTCGCCGCGCAGCACGTTCCACACCTGCGGCAGTTCGTCCAGGGACAAACGGCGCAGCAGGCGGCCGGGCGCGGTCACGCGCGGGTCGGCGCGCAGTTTGCGCTTCAGCGTCCACTCGGCCTCGGCCTCGGGGTGGGCGGCCAGGTAAGCGGCGAACTCGCGTTCAGCGTTCGGGCGCATGGTGCGGAACTTCCAGGCGGTAAAGTGTGCACCGCGCCGCCCGACCCGCCGCTGCCCGAACAAGACCGGCCCGCGCGAGTCGAGCCGAAGCCACAGCGCGAGCAGTAGGCAGACGAGTAACAGCGAGGGCAAAGCCAGCACGACGAGGGCCACGTCCAAAACTCGTTTGAGGACGCGGTTGGCAGGCTCGAGCAGGTTGTTTTTCAGCTCTAAAGCCAAATGGCCTTGCAGGTCGCGCGGCGTGACCCACACGCTCGAGACCTCAAGCAAGTCCGGCACCAGCCAAACGCGGCCAAAGCGCTCGGCGAGACCGTCCAGTAGGTCCGGCAAGCGCGACCCCGGCAAACCCTCGGGCACCAGCAAACAGTGTTGGGCGCGCACCCCCGGAGCGGGCACGCGCTCACCCTGCCCGACGACTTTGAGCCCCAGCGCGGGGTGCGCCGCCAGCACGCGCCGCAGCTCCTCGGCGCGTTTCGAGGTGCCCAGCAGCCACACCGATTCGCCGTAAAAGCGCGTCCGCGCCAGCAAGTTTTTCAGCCCGGCGCGGACCAGCGGCAACAACAGCAACGTGAACGCGCCCGCCAAACCGAGCACGAGGCGCGAATACACTTCCGCAAAACGGAACAAGGTAGCGCCCGCCAACACGAAAAACAGCACGGCCAGGGTCGCTAGGGTTTGCCGCCGCAACTCTTCGGCCGGGTTCATACCGTAACCGGGATAGAGCCCGAAAACCGCTCGCGCGCCGACCAGCAGCGCCAGCGCGGGCCACAAGCTCAGGTAGGTCTTGACCGGGCTGAACGGGTCGAAGCGGAACAAGCCCGGCAACACCGCGTCACGCAAAAACACCGCAAGCAGCGTAAAGCCGACGACCGCCAGCGCGTCGCCGGCGACGAACGTCAGCGGCGTGAGCACGCCGAAGCGGGGCGCTGGCGCGTCGACTGCGCAGCTTCTTACCACGTCTTGCCCCTTCGCAGGCAAGCGGCTCTGGTGCAGCACCCGTCAAGGTGAACGAGCATCGGAGGGGGCCGGTGACTTCTGTGAAGCTGCACTAGCGCCAGTAGTTTCGGTGCATACTGAAGCGCCGTTTCAGCTCGAGCGGCAGAACCCGGTGTCGTTTGCCTAGCGATACTCCCACCCACTTCGCGGCACTCTCTACAGCGGCCCCCGCCAAACAATCATAGTGTCCGCTTTCGAGCAGGTGTGTGAAAAGTTTGGAAACGTAGCGCAAACCCTCGCCGCCCAAACTCACCCCGGCCAGGTCGCCACGCGCCTGCTCGAACACCACGCCGATGTCGAAATAGCGCCGGAAGGTCTGCGCCGCGCCGTAGTCGTGCGAGTGCTCCACCACCGCCTCGGCCACGTAAGCGATACGGTGGCCGGTTTTGAGCAGCGCAGCGGCGAACAGCATGTCCTCGCTCATGATGGTGTGACCCGGAAAACCGCCCAAACATTCGAACACGTCGCGCCGGACGGCCGAACAACTGTTGGAAAAGAAAAAAGCGCGCACGCCCGAGCGGGCGATGTCGTCTTTGCCGACGACGCGGCTTTGCGCCGGGTAGTTCGTGGTTCGGGCAAAACCCTCGAGCGGGGTCGCCGTCTGGCGCGGCGCTTGCCGGGCAAAGCTGGCCGCGGCCGTGCCGTCCGCGAGGGGGCGCGTCAGGTGCTCGAGCCACTCCGGGTGCCGGGGCAAAGCGTCTTGCGTCATGAACACCAGCACGTCGCCCGAGGCGAGTCGCGCGCCCGCGTTGCGCACCGAAGCGTGGTGAAACGTGGCGCGCTCGACCGTGTGAACCTGTGCGCCCAGGTCGCGGAACCGTGCGGCCGAGCCGTCGTCGCTCTGCGAGTCCATGACGATGATTTCAGAGGCGGGCAGGGTTTGCTCGCCGAGGCTGCTCATCAACCTTTGAACGAAAGGTTCAGCGTTGAGCGTGGGGATGATAAGGCTGACTCGAGGCTTCATAAAAACCTACCGCTTCGGCCCCATGCGGCCCAACAGCCCGTCCCAAGTTCCCTGGACCGTCGCGCCGAGTTTTTGCAACCGCTTGTCCTCGGTCAGCAAAATACGCAGGGTGTTGTACGCGCCCGCAACCACATCGAACAAAAACCAATGGGGGAATTCAAGCGCGTATTCACGAACCATAGGCACACGGTTTCGCGCCACATAGTAAAGCCGCAAAGGGCTGTGAAAAGTCGGTTTCAGGGTCAGGCCCAGCCGTTTCACTTCACGCTTGTCCCCGAGCCGGTGGTACAGCTTTGCCCCCGCGCTGACGAGGATTTTATAACCTGCTCGCTTGGCTCTGAGACAGTATTCCGTGTCTACATAGTCAATAAAAAAGTCGTCGCGGAAGCCGCCCAACTTTTCCCAAACCTGCAAGTTGGTCAGTGCGCCGGAGGTAATGACGATAGTTACGTCGTCCATGTCTGAACCGTGGCAGGGCGCTCTTTCGAAAAGCCAAGGCAGTTGCGAATCTCGTCGCAACCATTTGTAGGGTGCTACCGAGACATTTTCGTGGATAATGTTTGGACCGACCAAAGCCACAGACTCAGCCGACTGCTTGTTTAGAGTGCAAATTAACTCTGCAACCATATTTACATCTGCAAGGCTGTCTTGGTCTAAGGTTACAGCCCACAAATACTCAGCGGCTCTTGCCGCCTCCAAACCCTGATTGAGTGCAGTAGCAATGCCAACGTTGCCGGAATTTTCAATGAGCTTGCTACCGTGCTGTGCAGCGAGCCGTCCTAACTCTTCGGTGAAGTTGGGGGGGGCGCTGTTATCTACAACAATGATTTGTTGAACTTGCTGAGCAATGGCTGAAAGCCGATGTGCAAAGTTTGCGTCAGGAAGATAGGTAACTACTACTGCGCAAACATCTCCAGGTGTTACCAAATCAGCACTTATCATTAGTTTCTCGATTTACGGATCACTGATAAGCGATTGAATATAGAGTGTAAAAACGGCGGGGAAATGAGCTTCTGCTCAAGTTCGGAGTTGGCTATTGAGCGACCTTCGAGAACTTTCTGCCTCTGAGTTAGTAAGCTACGCATATCGCTAAGAGCTGAAACAATACCTTTTAGATAAGCTATACCTTGATTTTTTTGGGCGTAAAAAAGCAGTAGCTTAAACTTTTCAAACATAAACAGGGGAAAATATCGGTAGATCAAAGCAGTCGGCATACATTTCACATACATTCGAATTTGATTTCTCGAGTTGAAAAACACGTTCAGCTTGGACAAAGAGCCTTGGCTTCCACTTATACGGTGCCGCACCACCGATTCAGCACAAAAATAAACCTCCCAACCGCTAAGCTGTGCTCTGAAAGATAAATCGGTATCCTCAACATTCATAAAAAAATCTACGTCTAAAAAACCTACCGTGTTAATCATCGCTCTTTTGTAAAGTGCTGAACCTGCGCAAGCACTGAAGATGTAATCTGACTGAAGGGGAGTCGAGATAGGTAGTCCATGATGTTTGTGGTAGCCATGACCAGTTACACTACACATATCACCAGCAGTATCTATAGACAAGCCTTCCCAATCGGTCATGAACGCGGCGACGATGCCGACTTCGGGGTGATCGTCGGCGCAACGGACGAGGTGCTCGAGCCAGTCCGGCAGCGGTTTGGTGTCGTTGTTGAGCAACACGATGTAGTCGCCACTCGCTAGTTCATAGCCGGCGATGTTGCCGCCGCTGAAGCCCCGGTTTTCGTCAAGCTCGACCAGTCGTATCTCGGGATAGTTCGTTTTCAGATACGCGACGGAACCGTCTGACGAGGCGTTGTCCACGACGATGATTTCGTCGGGTTTGAGCGTTTGTCCGGCAAGGGCAGGTAGGCAGTGCTCGAGGTGGTGGAGACCGTTCCAGTTAACAATGATAACGCTTGTTCTCATAACATTACTTCTCTGCTATTAAAGCAAGTTCTTCGCCCATATGTGGCCTAAATCGCAAAAGCAACCATTCAAAAATTTGGAGCCCTTTCGCCCAGAGTTTCAAGGGGACTGGCTGCGGGTTTCCAAAAGTGTACTTCCCTTCCTGCTTGATAATTTGGCTAGCAACCAAGGTGTTGTCTGCATCTCGGATGATGGTTGATACAGTTACTCTCGAAAATTTTGCTTTTTCAGTAAGGCTTTCCAGCGATGTCTCAGTGAAAATATATAGATGCCGCGGCGGGTCAAGGTGTAGCCAAAATCTAGAGAATCTTTTGTGCCCGTAGGCCTCGGTGTTGGGAGTGACAATAATCAACTTTCCACCAGGTTTTAAGATGCGCTGACATTCACGCAAAACTTCTAAAGGTTTATGAACATGCTCGATTAAGTGACTCATCGTAACAGCATCGAAGGAATCATCAGGATAAGACTGTTGCTCCAACGTGCCTAGTTGCACCGTAAGCCCTTTCGACCTTGCTTGCTCGACAGCTTTGGGGTCGAAATCTACACCTTCCGTTTCCCAACCTAGGTCTTGCATCGTCTTGAGCATATCGCCACTGCCACACCCTATCTCGAGTAATTTTCCATTAGGGAGATAAGGTAAATACATCACACTAAAATCCAGGCTGGCGCGGCGTCCGGGCTCGAGGTAGATGAGTGAGCCCGCCAATTTTTTCCAGCGCGGTATAGCGTTGTTTCTGTAGCCATATTTATCAGCCCAGTAACCTTGCTTGACATACTGATAAAGCTTTTTTAAGCGGGAGCTTTCAGCCTGTAGTGAGCTTCGGTGCGTGTAGTAAGTTCGGTAAGCCTTCCAAATATCCTCTTCTACCGGCATCGGGTCCAGCCAGATAAGCCCGCATTCGGGATTTGGGCATTTTTTCAGCGTCCACTCGCCCGGCGCACCGAACAGGCGGTCCGTCAGGTTTTCGTACAGCACCCCGCCCTCCGCGTTGCACAGATAGCAGTTAGGTCGCCGCTCCGTGCGGATGTGAGCTTCGGTCTCTGCCATGAGTGTGCTCATAAAACGGATGACGGCTGTGTCAGCCCGACCCTCGTCTTGACAAAGCTCCGCTCGCCTGGGTTTAAGGCGAACAGCCAGGTTAAAACGCAGTAAAGGGTGAGAGCGGCGAGCAAGAAAAAGAGTTTGGTAGGTAAGGGACTCGGCAGCGCCGAAACCGCAAGAACAGCCAAAGCCAAAGCCAGTAGCGTTGCGACGGACTTTATAAGCCTCGAGCCTGTCACAAGGTACTTACTGGAAAAAGCGAACAGAAGAACGGTGTCGAGCAGAACCCTGGCCGTCCAAGCTAACGCGGCGCCTTCGATGCCTCTGGTTTTGAGTAAAAAGAACACCGTGCCTATGTACAAAGGAAGTTCGAACAAATGCAGCTTGGCGGTTATGTCCGGCCTGCCGATGCCCTGCAGGTAAGCAAAAGGAACTTGGGCCAAGCTGTTGACGAGCACGCCGACCGCGAGCAGACGCATGACGGCGGTGCTGTTGCGGGCAAAGTCCGCCCCCAGCCATACCTCCAAACCGTTCGGGGCTAGGCTGACGATGACGAGGGTGACGGGAAACAGAATCAAGAACGTATACTTTACCCCCTTGCTGAAAAGCGTAGAGGTGTAATTTTCGTCTTTGGAAAAACTGCTGGCGAAGGCCGGAAAAAGCACACCGACCACCGCACCGGGAATAATCCATAGCTTAGTGACGACTTCATAAGGTGTTGCATAATAGCTCACCGCCGCCACCGACACGACAGCGCCGATCAAAAACCTGTCTAGCGTCACCATCAGCGGGCCGACGACGTTGGTCACGGTCATCCAACTTCCAAAACGCACCACCTGGCCCAAGACGGAGCGCTCGAAAGACCGTTTGTACCTGAGTTCCGGCAACACCCTGAAACACATCACGAGGTGGAGCGCCCAACCGACGATTCTGTTGACCAGCAGCACCGCCGTGATGACGGCGAGGTTGTGGGTAAAGGGCAACACCAGCAAGGGACCGACGAACACGAACAAACCTGTAGGCACGCGGATGAGGTTGATAAGGTCGAAGCGTTGCAACGCCTCTAAAACGCCCCGCAGTCCACTCGTTGTGACGACGAAGGGAATAGACAGCGCGAGGACGTAAAAGGTAAGGACAGCCTCTGAGCGAAGGTCGTGGGGAACGTTCAAAAACCGCGTGGCGAGCAAGGGCGCGAGCGCAACCATGACGACGAGGCCGACCAAACCCAGCACCACCAGCGAAGCGAGTGAAGTCCAGACCAGTGCGGGTGTTTCTTCGCTGTGCTGCCGGTGCTTTTCTGCGACGAGTTGGGTCAGCGCCCGCCCGAGGCCCAAGTCGAACAAGCCGAAGTAACCGATAACGACCCAGGCAATCGTCAGCAACCCGAAACGCGCCGTTCCCAGACCGTGAACGAGCGGCGGAATGGCGAACACGGCGACCAACAGAGGAACAGCTTGTCCCAAAAGATTGATAAGGGTGTTGTTGACGAGAAATTTGGTTGTCGGCAGCGCGGCCTCTGTGTTTTTCATTGCCTGACTTTTTGACTCCTACTTTGTTTCGATTGCAAAAAGGATATCTTTTCGGCCGCTAAACGCTACACCGCACCGAAAGAGCGGGTGCCGTAGCGAACGGGCAGCGACCACCCACGTCCGAAAGCATAGAACTTGCACCTACGTATGGGCTGTGAGGTTGTTATCACGGGCTTGGTTTCACAGGTGCTGTTTTTGTGTGAGGTCCAAGCCGAAAGCCCCAAGTCAGTAAAAATACTGCGCCGTAAAGCTCGGCGCTTTGCACCGCAGCCGTCAGGATAGGGGCGTCGTCCGGGTCTTTACAAATCGCTTCGGCCTTTTTTAACAAACCAGGTTCGGGCTCGAGGTCGTTCGGGGTGTTTTGGGCGGCTCGAGGCCGTTGGTTTCAACGCTTGGTAGATGTTGGGTGGATGTCAAAAAACAAGTGACCCGAAAAACTTTTACAGTTTTTCGGGTACTGCTTGCTCGACGGGTTTTCTAGTGGCGCACCAGGAAGGACTCGAACCCTCGACCGACCGCTTAGAAGAGTGCGTCCGCTTCAATTGTTGACTACGGTGAGTTTGAAGAGTGCGTCTGAAACGTGTTTTCTGCTAAACTCTTATCAGGTGAGAACGAATGAATCAGGCTAGTTTTGATGAGTTGGCACACAGTTGGCACACAAAATGCGAGCGCTATCTTTACGATGGGTAATGCTCTTGGAGAATATGGAGACCCTAACAATAAGGATGGGTCCTTAGTCAGAATCGCTCGAGCGAATTATTTTAGGCTCGTTTGTTGGCACAGGCGCGACGTTTACCATGACCTTATAAACTTCTTTAATGCGCCCGAGAATCACAATCTTATGTCTGAATATGTGGCGTATAACGGTTACTATGACCAATTTATTAAGGCTGTAATCCTTCTGAACCCTGTCGTAGTAAGGGGCAGAGAACATAGGACGCCTATGAAAACGCGGCCTGAAGATGTCAAAAGGGCAGACGAATGGTTAAAAAGTTGGTCATCGCGCCACTTGTGGCAGGGCAAAGCGAAATTGCAAGACCTCGTGCCCTGGATATTCGACTTGGTAATAAGTATATGGGAGCAGTGGGTATGGCAACCTCGTATACCTCACACAGATATTTCAGTGGGGGAACAAGAGCCTGGGCAGTGGTGGTCACTAGGCGCGCCCGCTTTCTATTTCACGAAAGACTTTTCTTTTGATTTGATGAGTGAACCAACATGGTTTCAGCAAAAAGCGGAGCACTATGAGCGGACTGGTGAGAAACCGGATTTTAGGAAGAAAGCCAAAGAGATTGATACAGTCAACTTGCTTATTGAGACATCCTCGAATGCCAAAAAGCGTATCAAAAAGGTGTTTGACGAGCGACTAAACAATTTTATTGCCGAGCTTGAAAAAGAGGCTGTAGAGCTTGGCTATATCAAAATGTACGCAGCCAAAAATAAGTTCAGGACGACGACAGAGCATTATCACTGGCTTTACTATCGGCATATGGAGGGAAAGTCTACGGTCGAGATAGCTAAGATGTTCGGGCCACTCGAAAGAGAAGAAACCCTCGAGAGGCTGAATCTGGACAAAGCCTTTGGCACAAAAAAGGGTAAATCCTTAACGAAGCAGGCTGTTTCAGGCAAAACCCTCGAACTAGCAAAGGTTATAGGGATTTCGCTTTGACAAGCTAAACACCCACCCCCCTAAAGCTTGTCCACTTCAGGGACTCACCATTTTATCTTTAGGTGAGTCTTTCTTATGGAGGTGAGAACAATACAAGCTGCCGACCACAAACCGCTCGAGGGGCGCTCTGGCCTGAGAAACGAGAACGCCCCCGAGCCCTTGCGAACCTTTGGAGGTTCACATGACAACTGTAAGCGAAAGCCCACCCGTAAGTCATCCCCCTAAGCTCTTAAGTGCCGAAGCCGTAGCCGAACGCCTAGACCTACCCCTGAGCACCGTCTATGAACACGCCAGGAGCAACCGCATCGGCGGCGCTATCCGCATCGGTCGCCGCCTACGGTTCGACCCGCAAAAGCTTGAGGCGTGGTTGAATGCTGGTGGGCAAGCTTTACCTGGCGGCTGGAAGCACGACGAATGAAACAAGCCCCTGCGGAAACAGGGGCAAGCTCGAGAAACAGCGGCAAAACTGTTAAGGCAAGTGTACCAGACACTTGCCCCTCGAGCCCCCTGTGCCGCCCCACAACCGACGAAGTTTGCTACTTCTGCCGCACCTGCTGGCACGTCTTCAAACCCGAGAGGGCGCAGTCATGAGCGCCCTCACCCCCGAACACTTGACTATGCTTGCTGACGAGTCCGGCATCTCTCAAGAAGTCATAGAAGCTCGAGTCTACAAAACCGTCACCGTCAAAGCCGACTTAGAAACCCTCGGCTTTGCAAGGGCACAGCGCAACGTCCCGGCGCTGCTCATCCCCATCTACAACCCAGCCGGTGAGATAGCCCTTTACCAAGCCCGCCCCGACACGCCCCGCATCGTCAAAGGCAGGCCGGTCAAATACGAAACCCCCAAAGGCTCGAGCATGGCTTTGGACATTCACCCCTTTGCTCGAGCCAAACTAGGCGACCCCAAAACGCCGCTGTTCATAACCGAAGGCGTCAAAAAAGGCGACAGCCTGGTAACACATGGCCTGTGCGCGGTCGCCCTCATCGGCGTGTGGAACTTTAGGGGCAAGAACGAACACGGCGGCAAAACAGTGTTGCCCGATTGGGAACACGTCGCCCTAAACGACCGTGAGGTTTACATCGTTTTTGACAGTGACGTGATGCTGAAGCTACCCGTCCACATGGCTTTAGCGCGGTTGTCGGCTTGGCTCAAGTCACGCGGCGCAAAGGTGCGGCTCATCTACTTGCCCACAGGCGAGGGCGCGGCCAAGCAAGGCGTTGACGACTACCTAGCGAGCGGCCACAGCGTTGACGACCTGCTAGAGCACGCCACGACCGAGCTACGCAAACCGCCCGAAACCGACGACGAAGAGCAAGCCTCGAGCCGCCCCGAGATTGAAGTAAACGGGCGCTGGCTGCGCGACATTACCGACGACGCTCTAAGCGCCCTGAAAGCGTCCAACACCCCGCCGTGGCTATTCTTGCGCGGCCCCGTCCTGGTACGGGTTGACAGTGAGGCCAACATAGAAGTGCTGAACCCTGTCGCCTTAAAAGGCGCACTCGACCGGGTCGCCGACTTTGTCAAAACTGAGTACCGAGACGGTGAGCCCGTCTCCGTTGCGGCACGACCCCCCGGCGACCTTGCCCCTACTATCCTTGCTCACCCTAAGCTCGACTTCCCAAGGCTCGAGGGCATCACCAACGTGCCCGTGTTTCTACCCGGCGGCGTTCTGTTGGCTACCGACGGTTACGACGCTGACAGCGGCCTGTTGCTTAAACTGACCGGGCTCGAGGCGCTGCGCTCCGACATGCCGACCCACGAGGCGTTAGACCTCATCTTGTGCGAGGTGTACGGCGAATTTCCCTATCCCGACCCCGACGCTGGCAAGGCTCACACCTTGGCGCTACTGTTGCAACCGTTTGTGCGGCAACTCATCAAAGGCCCGACACCGTTCTTTCTCATCGACGCCCCGGCACGCGGGACGGGCAAGGGTTTGTTCAGCGAAGTCACCGCCCTCATCGTCACCGGTCAACCCGCCCCGGTCATGGCCTTGCCGCGTGACAACGACGAAACCGAAAAACGCATCACCGCCGCGCTGTTGGCGGCGCAAACCTTCTTGCTCCTCGACAACCTGACCTCGCTCACCTCGACCTCGTTAGCCGCCGCGCTCACTTCCGAACTGTGGCGGGGGCGGCGCTTGGGTAAAAGCGAGATGGTGCTGCTGAGAAATGATGCTACTTGGCTCGGCACCGGCAACAACGTCACGATGTCTGACGAGCTGGCGCGGCGCATCATCCCTATACGCTTAGACGCCGGGGTAGAGCGGCCCGAAGACCGTACCGCGTTCAAACACAAAGACTTGCCCGCTTGGGTGAGAGCGAACCGCTCGAGCCTGGTAAGCGCGTGCCTGTCTTTGGTGCAAGCTTGGGTAGACGCCGGGATGCCCAAAGGGAGCAAGACGTTGGGCCGCTATGAGAACTGGGCCGGGGTGTTGGGCGGCGTGTTGGACGTTGCCGGGGTTGAAGGCTTCTTAGGCGGGCGTGAACGCCTCTACAGCCAAGCCGACAGCGAGGCGCGGGACTGGGGCGCGTTTTGTGGCTTGTGGTTTGAGCGCTACGGCCCTCGACCCGTCACAGCGAGCGACCTGTTCACGGTGATAAAAGAACACCGGCTGTTGCTCGACCTGTGGGGCGGTCGCAGCGACGTGAGCGCTTACCAGCGCATCGGGCACGCCCTGAAAAAGCGGGTTGACCGGGTTTTCAACGGCTACCTCATCACGAGTGCGGGTCAGGACGGGGTGACAGGCAGCGCCGCGTACCGGCTCGAGCGGCTCGGCTCTAAAACCACGGAAACCCCGGAAACCCCCCGAACGGGTGACGAAGAAAAAGAGGTTTTCGGGGTTTCAGGGGTTTCCAACCCGTCACCCAAAGTGCGCGGCGTGCGGGACGATGACGCTCTATCTTGGGACGACCTCGAGCCGACCGTCAAACCAAACTCTCCAGGCGCGAACGGGCACACAGAACACCCTTACAAAGACCTGGCAAGCTTCAGGCGTGGCATTTTGGCGGGAGACTTCGACGGCGTGTCCGGTGCTCGCTGGGACGGGGTGAACACGTCCAACCTCGGTGCTGCTTTGCGGCGGGTTATAGACGAGGATGAGAAGCTCGAGCACGTTTTGGAGCGCCTACACCATGTTACGAACGGGCGGCAAAATGCCTAATGAACCGACCAAAAAGGGCGTAAATGCGTCGTTTTTCCGCCCTTTTCCGTTCTTTTTGACCCGTGTTGAAAAAGTAAAGGGCGTTAGATATACCGTCACCTACGCAAACCACACTTTTGGAGGTCGCCAAAATGCAGCGTTATTAGGGGCTAAAGTCCGTAATCGTATAGGAAAGACACACTGAAAAGAGGCAGAAACGCCGTGCCTCACGCTAAAATAAGGGGGGCGTAAAGGGTACGCTTTTGTAAGGTTTCGAGGTGAACAATGTACAACCGTATGGACTACCGTAAAGGACGCTACGTGAGCTATGACTATGAACCCAAAGGCGACCGCTTTACACGGGGCTTGAGCGAGACGCCTAGAGTGTTTAGCACCGTCACCCGTTACGAATCGGGCCGGACGTTCAAGCGGCGAGTCAGGACAACTGAGCTACCCTCTGTTACCGTAGCCGACCTCTTTTCCGGCAAGCTGTTAAAGACCGTGAAAGAGCGTGTCGAGCAAGGTAACGATGAGGTGTTTTTGAGCTACAAAGACGGGCGGCTACAGGTCAACTTTGAACCGCCCGGCACCCATGTAGGGCTCGAGCTTTCCGAACAGCACAAGGGCAAGCGGCTGTGGTTGGTGTGCCCTGGCTGTGAGCGGCGGGCGGGTCGGTTGTACGTTCATAAAAGGGACTACCTCAACATCTGGGGCTGTCAGAAGTGTTTCGGGCTCAGCTACCCCGGCCAGTACGCCCACCGTACCCAAGCGCTAGACCGGGCGATTGTAAAACGGCGGGTAAAGGTGAGTTTCAAAGTTTGGCTGAACGCGAGCGAGCGAGAGCACCGGCGTTGGGCCAAAATCGCCACCCGGTTCAACCTGTTTAGCGAGGTGCCAGAGTGACCGCTGAAATCATGCTCACCCACTTAGAAGACGAAGTGAGGCGGCTCGAGGCCCAGTACCACGAGGTAAGGCGCGAGTACCACGAGACCGGCGAAGCGTTGAAAGCGGCGCGCAAGAGGCTCGAGCGGGAGCGGAAGCGTGTCAAATCGCTATAGTGTAAAGTTTGAACCTCCATGAGCCTCAGAGAAGTGTTGAACATCCATGAGCGTTTAACAAAATGATTGTCCATGAGCCTTGGAAAAATGCTGATTGTCCATGAACCTTGTTAGACCTTGCGCTGCTTTAGACCCTTTGAAGGGATACCTCATGACAGAGATAAAAGCGTGGCTACCCTATGGGAGTTGTGAAACCTTACGGGTGCTTATGCGTTCAGAGGCTCGAGACTCACAAGACCGTTCCGAAAACAGACCCCACAAAAACGCCGAAAGTTAGAATCGGGCTCGAGTCAAGTTTAGCCGTGCTGTAGCCGCACAACTGCGAAAAACAACTTTCAGCAACTCGCACCTGTGGCCGGGTGGGGCTGACAATGGAGTCTGACAAAAGTTACCGAGCTGACAGGTCAGGCAAGCGGAAAGCCGCCGTGCTCTTCTATCACCTCGTCAACCTCACTCATGAGCCGTATCGTTTCACTGAGCGCCGACACAATCCCCTGATAGTGCCGAAGGTCGTCGAAGCCGAGCGTCCAGCCTTTGCGGTCTTTCAGCCACTTGCTCAGCACTTGGTAGCCGCCGACGTGAAACGCCCAAACGTCAGCCGGGACGCCCTCGAAATACTGCGAGCCGTTGATGTGAACCCGTCCGGTCTCCCCGTCAGCTTTGAAGGTCGGCTTCTCGACCACGTTGTCCCCCTCACCCACAAAGCGGCTCAGGTTGGGGCCGCGCTTGTCCATAAGGTGATAAGCGACCAACGCTTGCCCTCGAGCCACCAACTCACTGAACAGCTCGAGGTCGCTCGTAAGGGGTACGCGGGGGAAGTCGATTTTCAAGAACTCGGCGTAGCGCTCGCGGTAGCTGGGGGAATGGAACACGGCGTAAATGTAGTAAAAAACGTCTTCGGGGCCGAAGGTACTTGTCAGGTCGCCTTGGCCGTCGTCTACAAAGGCAAGCCCTAACCGCTTGGACACGTCGTCGATAAAGTCCGGTGCAAGGTTGGGGCGGCGTCCGCCGGGGTTGGTGGTGGGTTGGTCATAAGCGCTTGCTTGAGTGCCGGAACTTAAATCAGGGTAGAGATAGAGGGGAAATCCGTAGTTCAAAGCTTCTTTTGTTTTGTTAGATATTGCTGTCCCTTCTATAGCCAAATTAGAAACACCAACTAAATGCCAAAGTCCTTGTTGTGACTGTTGCCGACAGGTTATAAGCATTACATTGTTACCGACAAGCATATTTTTGGCTACGGCGTATCCAGGCGTTCCTATGAAACCGCGAGTTCGTCCGCTGTACCACGTCCTTCTCGTATCAAATGGCTTGTACATGATTGGGATAAAATAGTCATCACCCGTGTTTTCAAGAACATCTTTTTTTGCGTTGGTGATTGTCCAATCACGACTATCTTTCCCTAGCTTGTATTTTTCTCTTAAAGCCCTTTCTGGGAGTGTCCTAAAATTAGTCACTGTTTCTCTGATATTTTTCTCAGACCAATGAATTGTAACTCTGTCCCGTTCAGTTTTGATACCAGGTCCTGATGTTGTAAAGGAATCCCTCAAATTTTTCAATAACATGTATTCCTCTTCCAACTCAAAATTCTTAGGAACGAAAAAGTAATAACCTTTAGTGGGTTTTGTAGTCACCCACTTTGTTGTCGCAGTATCACTCTCTATTAAATATTCATACTTCGTCTTCCGATTTCCCCACAGGTCGGCATGATAAACAGCTTTAATTTTCTCAGTTTTAGGTTTTTTAACCAGAATTGATACTGCTACTCCTTGTTGAATATCAAAAACGTTTTCATCTCTCGAGCCGTCTGGGCTCATCTCGTTTTTTCTGGAACTTCCATGTAAGTCTAGGATGTAAATATCGTCAAATAGCTCAAATAGGCTTTCACGCATTTTTCTATGAGTCACACCATCCAAATAGGTGTTGTTGGTAACAAATGCAAGAATTCCGTAGCCAGTTCTTTCAATGCGCCACTGTGCAAAACGGAAGAACTTGATAAAGTCGTCGTCAAGATTTGTTTTTCGCTCATTCAGGCCTTTTTTGTATTCGTTAAGCTCGCGTGATATCCAATCACCTCTGTTTTGAGAGCTGACCGAATACGGTGGATTCCCTATCACCACCATCACCGGCGCATCCTGCTTTATCTGTCCGGCCTCTTGACTTTCCCGCGCTATGAGCTGCCCGAACAGCGGCAAGCTCGGGAACTCGTGCGCCTCTTCAAGCGTGTTGGTGAGGTAAATCTTGAGGCGGTCGGGACTGGCAAAGTCATAACCGAGTTCGCGCAGTTGCAAACCCAGCTTCATGTGCGCCACGGTGTACGGAGCCATCAGCAGCTCGAACCCGTAAAGCCGGGGTAACAGATGCTTACTCACGTACTGCGACCACGAGCCGGAGCCGTACTGCTCGGTTACGGTCTGATGAATCTGGTCGATAACCGCGTGCAAAAACGTCGCCGTGCCGGTCGCCGGGTCTAAGATTTGTACCCGGTGAACGTCTTTGGACTTGCGGTCTTTGGGGCTCGAGCGCTCGGGGTTCACTACCTGCACCATACTTGTGTCGGCCAGGCCGTCCGCTAAGCCGAAGTCCGTCTTCAGGATGTGGTCAACGCTTCTGACGATGTAGCTCACCACCGGCTCGGGCGTGTAGTAGACCCCTCGAGCTTCACGCATCTTGGGGTCGTAAGCGGCTAGGAAGGTTTCGTAAAAGTGGACCACCGGGTCTTCGGTGCGGGTGCGCTTGCCGAAGTCGGCCAGAATCGCGCCGATGTCGGCGTGCTCGAGCAAGTTCACGAGGTCGTCAACAATCCAGTCGAGGCTTGTCGGCAGGTCGGGACCGGCCATGTCTCTAAACATCGTCTGTAAAAAAGGATTGGTGCGGGGGATGTCGTAAGCCGCTTTGTAGCGGGTGAAGGGCGGGGTGAAGCTTGGCGAGGTGCGAGCGGCAAACAACCCGTAGGTAATCGTTTGGGCGTACATGTCGGCAAACTGTGCTGCGGTCAGGTCGCTCAGCAGCACCTCTTTGAAGGCTTGGTACTGGTCGTGCAAGGGGTCGGGCTGGTCGTCGGTAAGGTCTTCGGCGTTGAAGGCTTGCAGGATGCTGTAGCGGATTTGTTGCGCGAGCGCCGCCATTTTCTTGGCGAGCGCGGCGGGGCTTTTCAGCGTCGGGGCTTTGGCCTCCATGAAGCCGTTTAGGAGCATGGACAGCGCGGCCTCGCCGTCCGGCTCGAGGGTGAGGTTGCCGAGTAGGTAGGTGCTGAGGCGCACCGTCTTGCGGCGCTCGCCTTCGACGTACCAGCGGAACTCGAGATAGTCCGTCAGGATGAGGTTGCCGAGGCTCGGAAGGTAGCGCTTCATCTGGTCGGACTTTTCGACCTTGTCCAAGTCGATACCTACGTCTTTGGCTTCGATGTAGCCGAGCGGGGTTTCACCCTTTTGAATCACGTAATCGGGTGCGCCCACCTTGATGCGCTTGGGCTCGTTGGTCGCCACGATGCCCGGAAACAGGCTTTCGAGTAATGTCTTTAAGGTCGAGCGGTGGGTGTGTTCGGTAGCGTTGCCGCGTGCGAGGTCGTTCTGCAACGTTTGGCGGTACGTGTCGAAATAGCTCATTCACTCCCCTGCCTTGTCGGTGCTGCCATTTTAACTTTATAGAGCGGGGCTCGAGCAAAATCCTTCATAATCAGCTATGGAGGCGTTTTGTGCGAGCCCTGAGTATCCGTCAGCCTTGGGTCGAACTTATTCTTCAGGGTGACAAAACAGTCGAGTACCGCTCTTGGAAAACAAATCACACGGGCGACCTGCTTATCCAAGCGTCCAACACCCGAAACAGAGACGTGAAAGAGGACATCGTCAGCGAGGGCTTCAGCGCTGACAAGCTCGTGTTCGGTGCGCTCGTCGGCGTGGTCGAGGTCACGGGCTACACCGGCGCAGCGGGAAACTTTGAATGGCACCTTGCCCGCCCGCGCCGCTTTCGAGAGCCCGTTCCTTACAAGGGCGCGGCGGGTATCTTTTTGGTGCCGGATGAGCGGGTCGAGGCGGCGCTGGTTTTGGCTACAGAGTTGAAAAAACCGCCGACTGGTAAGGGTCGGCTCGCTGAACAAGGTGAAGCTATGCTGGCTTTTATCGAACGCGAGCTAGAAAAATGAACTTCGACTTACGCCGCCATATTCAGAAATTGTAGCTAATCCCTTTACGCGGCGTTTTCAACTTCCCAAAGAAAACCCGCGCTTGTCCAGGGCGCGGGTATCAAGGGAGGAGGTAAGGTCAGTTTAGGCTCGCCCTCTTACAAAATTCTTACAAGCTCGAGCCCCGACCTACGCCGCCCGGTCAAGGCCGTTCCGCCACGCGCCACAAGGACAAATACCCCGGCCTAACAAGTAGACAAAGCCCGCCGCCCGTGTCTTAGCGGTCGGTTCGGCGTCTATCCAGCCCGTGCCTAAGCAGCGCTCACACGCGGGCGCGTGGGGTGTTGGGCTTTTCGCACCGGGTCGCCCGCGCGCGTAGCGTTCGCACGCAGGCGCGTGAGGTGCTGACTCGCTTAGAGTCAACACCTCCCCTTCACAATGACAGCGTGAGCAAGGTTTGTAGGTGAAGTCCAAGTCAGGCCGTCCCCACGCTTCACAGGACACGCCCCAAGCCGAGCCGTAGCACTCGAGCCAGCCCTCACCCCCGCACTTAGGACAAGGGACAACGTAAAGCCCCGGCTCATCCTCTAGCACGTGGTCAGGTATCAGAAGCTCGAGGGCGGTCACGTCGAACAGGTCTGCCAGCACAAACGAATGGGGAATAAGGGCGGCACTCACGCCGCCCCTCCCAACGCTTCAAACGCCCGGACTTTGTAGCGTGCCAAGTCCCAGCTAAGACGCGCTTGCTCGAGCCCCAACTTAACCTGTGCTTGCTCATCCTCTAAAAACTCGACCGCCGCCAACTCTTCAAAGACAAGCGTCTCGAGCTTGGCGTCCCGTTCGGCTTGGTTCTTGCCTTCGAGCCCGGCTAACAGGTGCGACCCCTTAGCCGTCTCTAAAGTGCGCTTGGCAAGGGTGAGTTTAGCGGTCGCCTCGTGATAGGTCTCGAGCCGGTCCTGATACGCCTGTGCGCCCGTAGCCAACTCTTCAAGGATAGAAAGTAGAGAGACCATTAAAGGTCTCCCCAGTGGCGGTAAGCGGCTTCGTAGGTGACGGCGGCGCGGCGGTTGTAGCGTTCCCAAGCGAGGTTTAACAGCTTCTCGGCTTTACGCACACCCTCGTCTGCTTTGGCCTCTATCCGGTTCATGGTGTGGCGGGCTTGGTCTTGCAACTTGCTGGCGGCTAGGTACTTTTCGAAAGTGCTAGGATTCATGTCGAATCCTCCTTAAGGGATTTTCAGAAGAGGGGCTTTGCTTACCAGGGCGTTAGCCCCTTTTCTGATACCCCTATAGTAGCACAAGGCGTTAGTATTGTCAATACTATCAGTTTGTGTAATACTAGCTATGGAGGTACTACTGTGAGCACAACTGTTTTAGAAGCTCCTACGCCCCGTGCTAGTATCATCGGCATGAGTTCAATCAAGTGGAAGTTAAACGAGTTCCTAGCGAAGCACGACCTGACCGCGTACCGTTTGGCGACTACCCTTGACTCGCATACTCGAGCCCCCACCATCTACCGGCTTGCCAAAGAAGATGTCGAACTCTCCCGTATCGACTTTAATGTGCTGTCAACTGTTATCGACGGGTTAAGAGAGCTGACAGGCGAAAAAGTAGAGATTACGGACTTGCTCGAGTACCATGAGGGCGCATAATGGCTAGCTCACGCGGTCAGGTTATCGAGCGCGCTACCGGCTTCACCGTTCGGGTGTTCATAGGCCGGGACGCGGCGGGCAAGCGCCTCTACCGTAACCAGCGGGTGACAGGGACAAAGAAAGACGCCCAGAAGGTACTGACAGCCATGCTGCAAAAGCTGGACACGGGGGAACTGCTTTTTAACCCGTCCACTCAAACTGTTCGTGACTATTTCGAGGAATGGTTAGAGACCACGGCAAAAGGAAAGCTGTCTCGAAAGACCCTCGTCAACTATAGAGGCTGCGTCAAGCGCAACATCTACCCCGCCCTCGGTAACTTAAAACTCGGCAGACTCGAGCCCAGAGATATACAAAAGCTTTACGCCGACATGTTCGAGCGCGGTTTGTCGGTAAACGAAACAAACCGCATCCTCAGTTCCGCCCTAAACCACGCGGTCGCTCAGAGGCTCATTCCAAGCAACCCTTGCCGCTACGCCGAAAAGCCGAAGCGGGCCAAAAAGGAAATGAATGCCATGACCGAAGGTGAGGTGCAAGCGTTCCTAGAGGCGGCCAGAAGTAGCAGGATGTACACCTACTTCGACTTGCTTCTAGCTACCGGCTTACGGCCTTCGGAGGGCTTGGCGCTGAAATGGCAGGACTTCGACCCCATAAGAAAAACGCTGAACATTCAGAGAACCCTCGAGTACGTCAAGGGCAAGATTTACTTCAAGGAGCCCAAAACCAAACGCTCTAGGCGAAAAGTCAACTTGCACGACGGCACGGTGAGCTTGCTACTTGCTCACAGACACGACAGCGCCAGACCGGACGAGATGATTTTTGCCAGTGAGGTCGGTAAGCCTTTGGACGTTTCCAACATTTCAGGGCGCTACTTCAAACCTTGTTTGCTCGAGGCAGGCCTGGCTACACTGGCAAAGACCGCAAAGGGCAAAGAGACCATCAAAAGCAAGTTTAGGATGTACGACCTACGCCACACCCACGCCACCATGCTTTTGAGGGCCAACGTGCATCCTAAGATTGTTTCAGAGCGGTTAGGACACACTTCTATCGCGCTCACTCTAGACACCTACTCGCACGTCTTACCGACGATGCAAGAAACCGCCGTGGCAGCTTTGGGGCCAGCCCTCTACACGAAAGAAAGAGCGTCTGCCACACCTGTTCTAAATTAGTTGGCACACAGGCGGCACACAAAGGGCAACTAAGCGCAGTGAGCTTATTACTCACTGCGCTTAGTTTTTTCGTCCCTGACGAACTTTCTTGTGGCGCACCAGGAAGGACTCGAACCCTCGACCGACCGCTTAGAAGGCGGTTGCTCTATCCAGCTGAGCTACTGGTGCAAAGTTTAGAGGTATCATCTTTAATTCACTTAAAGACGGTTCCTCTAAATTTTTGGAGCGGGAGACGAGATTCGAACTCGCGACATTCACCTTGGAAGGGTGACGCTCTACCAACTGAGCTACTCCCGCAGGTTGCTTGGTATTATCAGTAATTTTGATGATACCAAAAAGCGTGGTCGGGGCGAGAGGATTCGAACCTCCGACCCCCTGCTCCCAAAGCAGGTGCGCTAGCCAGACTGCGCTACGCCCCGAGGCCGTACCGAGTATACAAGAATGCCGAGGGGGCTAACAAGGCTTTGCTTGGCAGGGCTCGAGCTTGTTTGAAACCGCGCGACTGTTCCGAGCGCCGTTTGCCGGGGCGTGGTTTTCGGGTACACTGGCGAGTTGATAACGAGAGCTTAGGAGAAACCATGCAGACCAAACTCATCGACAAACAAGCGGTGTCCGCCAAGTTCGAGGTCACCGTACCCGCCCAGGAGGTCGACAAAACCTTCGGCGCGGTTCTCAACACGGTCGCGCGGCAGGTCAAGGTGCCGGGCTTCCGGCCGGGCAAAGCGCCCAAGGCCGTGCTCGTGCAGCGCGTCGGGCAAGACGCACTCAACCAAGAGGTGCGCGACGCCCTGGTCGAAACGAACTATCCCAAAGCGGTCAGAGAATTGGACCTGTCCCCGGTCCACGCCCACTTTCGCGCCGAGGAGCCGAGCGAGGGCAGCGACTACACCTTCGCGGTCGAGGTCGACCTGTACCCCGAATTCACGCTGCCCGACCTGAAAGAAATCATCATCGACACCGCCGCGCCGCCCTTGACCGACGCTCAGGTCGAAGAAGCCGTCAAAGAGTTGCAGCGCGAAAACGCCACGCTCGTCCCGGTCGACCGCGCCGTGGAACCGGGCGACTACGTGCTCGTCGAGACGTTGCGCGACGGCGAAGAGAGCGGCAGCGTCCTGCCCATCGACTTGGAAAGGGTGGACGCGGCGTTCGCGCGGCAACTGTTGGGCAAGACGATAGGCGACACGGTCGAACTCACGCTCGCTTCGGGTGAGGACGAGGACGACGAAGACGCCTACGACGAAGACACGGACGGCACCGAGACGGAGGCAGCCGAGAAAGACCCTGCCGCCGAACTGCCCAAACTGACGGTTGTGGTCAAGGACGTCAAAGAAAAAGAAAAGCCCGCCGCCGACGACGAACTCGCCAAAACGCTCGGCTTCGAGACCTGGGCTGAAGTCGAGGCGAAAATTCGCGAGAACTTGCAGCAACAGCTCGACGGCGAGGCCTTCCAGGCGCAGCGTGAGGAGTTCATCGACAAGCTCGTGCAGGAAACGAGCTTGGGGCTGCCCAAAAGCCTCGTCAACCGCCGCAAGGCGACGCTGCTGAACAACTTAGCGCAAGAGTTGCAGCAGAACGGCGTCGGCGTGGACGCTTACCTCACCAACCTGGACACGACCGGCAAGCGCGAAGAGTTCGACGCCGAGCTGCAAGCGTCCGCCGAGGCGGGCGTCAAGCGGGACATGGTTTTGGAGCGCCTGCTGGACGAACGGGGCACGACCCTCGGCCCCAAAGAGTTCGACGACGCCGTGCGCTTCATGGCGGCGCGCGAAAAGCAAGACGTGAGCCGCTTCCGGCGCGAGGTCGGTGACGAGTGGCTCGAGAATTACCGCTTTATGCTGACCCGCGACAAGGCGGTGCGCGAAACGGTGCGCGAACTTTTGGGTCAGGACGAGACGGGCGACGAAGACGCCGGCGACTTTGACGACGATAACTTTGACGACAGTTCGTTTGAAGACGCAGGATTTGACGACGAAGGGTTTAATGACGAAGACGAGCGGGGCGACGAGACCTCTACGGCAGACCTGAGCGAAGTGAGGACGGGCCTCGAGGCCGAGTAGACCTCGCGACGCCCCGACCCGCCTTGAAGCTCAAGGCGGGTTCTCTTTGCCCCGACGCTGTTTACCCCGGTACCTGAGTTTGCTGACGGCGCGGCGGCGCGCTTCGTTGCATACTGGCGGCCACGCCGAGCTTGAACCGAACCCGTGCAGCTTTTTCCCTACCCCCTGCGGGAGATTTGGTATAAGGTGTGGTTATGTCTTTAGTTCCCTATGTCATCGAACAAACCAGCCGCGGTGAACGGATGTACGACATCTACAGCCGTCTGCTGCGCGAACGCATCATTTTTCTGGGCACCCCCATCGACTCGAACGTCGCCAACACCATCGTCGCGCAGCTTTTGCTCCTCGACTCGCAGTCGCGCGAGCAGCCCATCAACATCTTCATCAACTGTCCCGGCGGCGAGGTCTATGCCGGGCTCGCCATCTACGACGTGATGCAGTACATCTCCGCGCCGGTGCACACGAACTGCGTCGGCATCGCCATGTCGATGGGTTCGGTGATTTTGATGGCGGGCGAGCAGGGCAGCCGCGTGGCGCTGCCCAACAGCCGGATTATGATTCACGCGGGCTCGGCGGGCTTTCGTGGCAACACGCCCGACTTGGAAGTCCAGGCCAGGGAGGTACTGAGTCTGCGCGACATCTTAGAGGGTTTGTACGAGCGCCACACCACCCACAGCCGTGAGAAGCTGCGCAAGGACATGGAACGTGACAATTTCATGTCGCCAGAAGAGGCCCTCGAGTACGGCCTCATCGACCGCGTGGTGGACCCGCGCAAGCTGCCCAGGTTCAGCATCACCGACGAGGACCTGTAGATGCCGCAGCCCCGCTGCAACTTTTGCGGCCGCACCCACGCCGAGGTGGGCCGACTGGTCGCTTCGGAAAACGGCTTGACGCACATTTGCAACTACTGCGTCGAGCGGATTGCGGACGTGCTCGAGGCCAACCGCAGCAAACACATGGCGGGCGGGCGCTTGCCCACGCCGCGCGAACTCAAAGCCCAGCTCGACGCTTACGTCATCGAGCAAGACGAGGCCAAAAAGGCGCTCTCCGTGGCGGTCTACAACCACTACCGCAGGCTCCAGTACCCCGACTCGGAACTGCAAAAGGCGAACATCCTGCTCATCGGCTCGTCGGGCACGGGTAAAACGTTGCTGGCCCAAACCCTCGCCCGCATCCTGCAAGTGCCCTTCGCCATCGCCGACGCGACGACGCTGACCGAGGCGGGCTATGTGGGCGACGACGTCGAAAACATCATCCTGCGACTGCTGCAAACCGCCAACTACGAGGTCGAGGCGGCCGAGCGGGGCATCATCTACCTTGACGAAATCGACAAAATCGCGCGCAAGTCCGAGGGCGTGTCCATCACGAGGGACGTCTCCGGCGAGGGCGTGCAGCAGGCGCTGCTAAAAATCGTCGAGGGCACCGTGACCCACGTGCCGCCCCAGGGCGGGCGCAAACACCCGCACCAGGAACTCATCCCGGTCGACACGAGCAACATCTTGTTCATCTGCGGCGGCGCGTTCGAAGGTATCAACGACATCGTTGGCAAACGCGTGAACGTCGCCAGCGTCGGCTTTCAGAGCTACGACGACACGAGGTTCGAAGACAAGGTCGCCACGACCGAGGTGCTGCCCGAAGACCTCATGAAGTTCGGGCTCATCCCCGAACTCATCGGGCGTCTGGCGGTGAGCGTGCGCTTGCAAGACCTGAGCCTGGACGCGCTCGTGAATGTCCTCACCAAGCCGAAAAACGCGCTCGTCAAGCAGTACAAGGAACTGTTTTCGCTAGAGGGCGTCGAGCTGAAGTTCACCGAGGCCGCCCTGTTCGAGGTCGCCCGGCGCGCTCACGACTACAAAACCGGCGCGCGGGGTTTGCGGGCCGTTCTGGAAAAAACCCTCCTCGACCTCATGTACGAGGTGCCGGGCAGCAACGTCTCGAGCCTGACCGTCGACGCGGGCAACTTAGACCACCCCGACCTGATTTTGCGGCACGGCGAGCGGCGCCGGACGGCGTAGCGCCGGCGTCGACGGTCGAACGAGGGGCCGGTTTCAAACCCGCCCCTACCCTCACCCCACAAATACCTTCGCCTCGTAAGGGGGCAAGTCGAGAGTGGCATCACCCTCGACGGTGACGTCGTAGTCGCCCAGCCACTCGTGCAGCGTGCCCTGAGCGGGAAAGGCGGGGACGGTGTAGTCGCCGTGAAAGTCGCCGGACAGGTTGGCGACGACTGTTACCCTCGAGCCCTCGTCCCAGCGCACGTAAGCGAGGACGCCCCGGTCGGGGTCCTCGTGAAAAAAGTCGATGTTGGCGGTAAAGAGCGCGCCGTTCGAAGTGCGTAAATTTATGAGCCCCTTGAAGGTCTCGCGCAAACTGCGGTTGGCACTGTTGCCGAGCAGCGTCCAGTCGAGCTTGTTCTGCTCGGTGGAGGTCGGTGTGGACTCGCCGAACTCGTCGCCCATCCAGACCAGCGGCACGCCCACCGCCGTCATCAGCAGCGCCGCGCCGAGCTTGACCCGCTTGAACGCCTCCTCACCTAAAATGCCGGCGTCGCCCAGGTCGGCCATGACGTGGTTGTGGTCGTGGTTGGAGAGGTAGTTGACCACGTTGGTCGCGCCGGGAAAACCCGTGCGCTTGGCGTCGAGCGCGTCCTTTAGGCGCTCGAAGTCCACTTCCTCGCCGCGCATCACCGCTTTCAAGGTGTGGTAAAAGCTGTCGTGCCAGCAGGCGTCCATCGGGCCGTCAACGCCGGTGACGTCGGGCGTTTCGGGGATGTGTTCGGCTACCGTGTAAAAGGGCTTGCCCCCGGCGACGCGCTTCGCCTCGCGCGTCACCCAGTACATAAAGTCGAAGTTGGCCATCTGCCGCGCCGCGTCGAAGCGGAGGCCGTCTAAGTGGTACTCGCTCGTCCAGTAGCGCACCGCGTCGCCGACGAACTTTCTGGCCGGGTAGGTGTCTAGTTTCTCGTCGTAGTGCTCGTAGTCGAACTCCGGCCCCCAGTTGTTCTCCAGGTCTCTGGGAGCGTGGTGGTACCAGTAGTCGTGGTCGATTTGGGTCAGCGGGCTGCTCGCTTCAGAGTGGTTGTAGACGCCGTCTTTGATGACGCGGACGCCCCGGGCGTGGCAGGCGTCGACGAGGGCTTTGAGGTCGGCGCTCGAGCCGTAACTCGACTCGGGCGCAAAAAAGTAGCGCGGGTTGTAGCCCCAACTGTGGTCGCCCGGGTACTCCTCGACCGGCATCAGTTCGACCGCGTTGACGCCCAAGTCGCTCAGGTAGTCGAGCTTGGCGACGACGTCCTCGAAACGTCCGCGCCCGGCCAGGTCGCCCTCGCCCGAAAAGTCCCCCACGTGCAGCTCGTAGATGACGAGGCTGTGGTCGGGGGGCAGGGGGACGTCGTCGTGCTGCCAAACATAGCTGTCGGTGACGCGCGCCCCGTTCTGAACGCAGACGACGCCGTTCGCCTGCTCGGTGTCTAGGACGGCGGTCGCGTAGGGGTCGACGACGTCGACCCAGGTGTCTTCCTCCAAAAACCAACTCTTAGAGCGGACCCGAAACTTGTACTCGTACTCCCCGTCGGCCAACTCGACCTCGGCGCGGAAAACGCCGTCGTCCCCCTTGGTCATCGGAACGTCGTGCCAGTCTGAAAAAGTGCCGATAAGACTCGCCTCGGCGTTGTAAGGCGCGAACAAGCTGAACTCAACGGGCGTCTTGACCGGTTCGGTCTTCGGGGTTGCTGAAGGTTTTTTGGTTGTCATGGTCTCCTTTGCGCCGCCTGGGGCGTTGGCACGGCGCTCGCGGCTACCGGCCGGTCAAACCCGTCCTTTATCAAACGCGTCGCCCACTCGCGACTAGCACACGAGCTACGATTGGGCCGCGACGCGCGCGTCCCGTCTGTGATGTAAACCGTCTGTGATGTAAAACAGTAACGAACGGTTACGCCAAAAAAATGGCTGAGGAGCTACCCCTCAGCCACTCGAGTCAGCAAGCAAGTCAGGCGTTCTCGGATTTGGAGCCGGCGTTTTGAGCGTCGGCGTTTTCAGAGCTGGTGTTGGCAGAGCCGGTAGTGTCAGAGCCAGTAGTGTCAGAGCCGGCTTTGGCGTCGGTACTGCCACCGGTTTTCTTGTGGGTTTCCTCTTTGACGGTCTGCGTAGTTTTGTCGACCACGTTGGTCGCGGCGTCTTTGACCTCTTTCGTGACGGTCTCGGCCACCGCCTTGACGCTGCCCTTCAAACCTTCTTTGGAGAGCGAGCGCTCGCTCAACTCGTCTTTGACCGCCTTGGTCGCCTGGCCGGCGCTTTCTTTGACCACGTCGACCGCGTCGGCGACGACGCTTTTGACGCGCTTGATGGACTGGTCGCTCATCTCACCCAGAGCTTCGTTCTCGTAACGCGTGCTCGGTGCCGACAGGCCGATGGCCGCACCGAGCAGCAGCGTGACCGCGCCGACCGCCAGCGGGTGGTCCTCGACCCAGCCCATAATGCCTTGGCCGCCGGAGCCTCCCTGGTTGTAAGAACCCTGGTTGTAGGAACTTTGGTCATAAGAACCGCCCCGGTCATAGGTTTGGCCGTAGTCGCGGCCGTAGCTCGAGCGGGGCAAGGCCTTGGCCCCCACCAGCGCGTCGTTCGAACTGGTGCCGAAGCGGTCGGAGGCCGAGCCCCCCGTGCGGTCGAAACCGCCGTAAGCGTCGCCGCCGTACGTCTTGTAACGGCTCGAGCCGCCCGACGAACCCGCGACGGTCGCGCCGCCCGCCGCCAACAAGCCGACGCCCAGGCCGATGAGGGCTGCCGGCACCGGGTTGCTTTTGATCATGTCGATAAGACCGGAACTCGCCTGTTGCGCGCGTGCGCTGGCCTTTTGGCCCAGGTCGTTGACCGTGCCCATGACGGTTTCTTGCGCACCTGACAGCGTGCCCGCCAGCGCGTCTTTTGCTTGGTTTTGAAGGCGCCCGGGGTTGACGCGGTCGGAAAGTTCGTCGATGTCTCTGCCGATGCGTTCCCGGGTCGAGGCGATGTCCGCTTGGAGTTCTTCGGGCGTTTTGTTCGCGTCCGAAGCTGGCGTGTCGTTTTGGTTGGGGTCGTCCATGATTCTCTCCTTAAAGTGTTCGGCACCCGTTCCGAAAAGGGTGCGGCTGTGCAAGCCCGGTGACCGAAGGATTTACCGACTGCTACGGGTCGACAAAAGGCGACCGGCAGAAACGGAGCCTAGCGAGACCGGCTCGGGCTCGAGCTTTTCAAAAACCGAGCGGCGGCCAAGCCCAACACGAGCGACAGACCGATGAACGCCGCCGGTTGCCGCCGCGCAAAGCCTTCGACGTCGCTGATGATGTCGCCCAAGTCCCGGTTCTCCAGGTAGTCCGCGACGTCCTTGACCTGGGTGCCGAACTTCTCCGTGTACTCCGCCAAGTGGGGGTGGTTCTCGTTGCGCAGCTGCTCGCCGAACTGCTGGACGGCCGAGGCCACGCCGCCCACTTGGGAAGCGGCCTGCTGACGGCCTTCTTGCAAACCCGACTTGGCCTGACTCGTCACCTCGTCTTTGACGTCTTTGAGTTGACCGACGACTTGGTCTTTTGCCTCGCCAGCCTTCTGTTTGACGTCGGCGGCGACGCCGTCAGCAACTTCTTTGGCGTCGTCTTTGAGAGTGGCGTTCTTCTCTTTTTGTGAGTCCACGTTTTTCCTCCCTTTCGCCCCAGCTGTTGGCAAACCGTTTGTCGAAACAGGTTCAAAAGCTCGAGCTTTCATTGCCAAGTGTAACGACTAAAACATTATAGAACAGCGAGCTATCACTGTATCCCAAGCGAGTTTAGGGGGCGTTGGCAGTTGTCTAAAAGAGGTAAGGGTACCCGCGTCACTTTGTACACGCGTACATCCGTCAGGTACGAAAGTACCTGAGCCCCACCCGACCGACTCGAGGCGGGCAGTGCCGGTCAGTTTTGGAAAAGCAGCCTTCTTGACTCGTCTCAGGTTTTCCAGTCTACATCCGCCTTACCACCGTTCGGTCGATGCTGAAAATCTTGTCTGCAAAACAAAAGAGCCCACGCTGCGCCGAGCGCGAAGGCCGTCGTGAGGTATCCTTGGGGCCGGGAGGCCCATGACAGCCCTGTCTTTGGCAAAGCAAACTTTGAAAGAATGGCAGAGCGACCATGTCTCGGTGTACGCGGCGTCGCTGGCTTACTACACAGTCTTTTCGCTCGCGCCCCTGCTCATCATCGTGATTGCTGTGCTTAACTTGGCTTCGGGCTTTCTGGGGCAGACGTTCGGGCAACAAGAACTCGTCGACCAGTTGCGGGGTGTGTTCGGCAACGGGGTCGCGGAGTTTATCAAAACGATCCTCAGCGAGCGGCAGGGCGACACCTCGGGTGACGTGGTAGCGACCGTGGTGGGTTCGGGGCTGCTCGTCGTCGGCGCGACCGGCGTGTTCGTCCAACTCCAAAACGCCCTCAACCACATTTGGAACGTCGAGCCCGACCCGGGCCGAGGCGGCATCGTGCGGCTGCTGCGCTCACGCTTGGTCTCTTTCGCCCTGGTCGTCGGCATGGGGGTTTTGCTCATCGTGTCGCTGCTGGCGACCACCCTGGTCAACGCCTTGTCCAACTCGGCGAGAACCCTGTTGCCGGGCACCGACTTTGTGTGGAGCGTCACCGTCGAAGGTGTATCCTTCGTCGTCCTCGCCCTCTTTTTTGCCGTGCTGTTCAAGGTTTTGCCCGACGCCAAGCTAAGATGGCGCGACATGTGGGCGGGCGCGGCCGTGACCGCGCTGCTGTTCGTCGTCGGCAAGGCGCTCATCGGCTTTTACCTGAGCAGAAGTGCCGTGGCGAGCAGCTACGGCGGCGCCGGCTCGCTCGTGGTTTTGCTGCTCTGGGTTTACTACTCGGCGCAAATTTTCTTGCTCGGCGCGGAGTTCACCCAAGTTTACGCCAAGCGGGGCGAGGTGCAAACTCAAGCAGCGGTCGGCGGCCCGTAGCCGGATGGTGAGAAAAGGGTGCCGCCTTCTCGTCTAAGCTAATTCACAGTCGTCTTGCAAAATGCCGAGTCGGTCTATCCGTACTCGTTCCACTCGGGCAATTTCGCAAACTGCAAAATTACCACGAAGGTACTTAAACTTCTTCGTCTGCGAAACCGCGCTCTCTGGCCCAGACGATGGCCTCGGCGCGCGAGTGCACCTGCAGTTTTTCGTAGAGCGTGCTCGTGTAGTTGCGCACCGTTTGTTCGGCCAAGTTCAGCTCTTTGGCGATGCGGGCGTTGTCCCAGCCTTTGGCGACGAGGACCAGCAACTCGCGTTCCCGCGGCGTGAGTTGGGCGTCCTCGATTTCGGGCTCCCGGCCGAACTGCCACTGCACAAAGCGTTCGGCAATCGTTTGGCTGTACCAGGCAGCCCCTTTTTTGACCGCCCGCACCGCCTTGACGACCGTGTCAACCGCTTCTTCTTTGAGCAAGTAGCCCGACACCCCGGCGCGCATGACGGCGCGAATGTAGGCGTCTTCGTCGTGGGCGGTGAGCATGACGATTTTGGTGTCGGGGCAGGTTTCCCTGACCACGGCGATGGTGTCCGTCGCTTTGGGGCCGGGCATGTTCAGGTCTAAAAGCAGCACGTCCGGCAACAGGTCTTGGCACAGGGTTTGCACCTCGTGGCCGTCGTCGGCCTCACCGACGACCTTGATGTTGCCCTCGCTCTCGAGCGCGCCTTTGATGCCCGAGCGCACGACGGGGTGGTCGTCAGCGAGCAGTACACGGATAGAATCGGTCATAGTCGTCCTTTGAAAGATAGTTTGACGAAGCGTCTCGAGTCCGCCCGTTCAGAAAGTCTTTGTGACAACGCGGAAGAGCGGTGCAGACGCCGGCAGGGTTCGCGAGCGGCAGTCTAAACGACGCCGGGTCCGACAGCCGGCGGCCGACAGACCTAGCAGAACGGCGCAGCGAGAGCCGGTCGAGAGTTATGGGCGTACTTCCATACACCAACTATACTACTCGGAAAGACGAGGAGCGGGGTAGCGCGAATGGACCCGCTTTCGACTGAAGCCTTGGCGCTGTAACAGCCCCGGCCCGTCGGACGACGTGAGACGAGGGCCGCCCTGAAAAACCTCGTCAGGCCGCCCGCTCGACGCCCAGCGCCAAGGCTTCACCGCCGCCGATGCAGATGCTCGCCACACCGCGCGCCGCACCGCGCCGCTCGAGCGCGTTTAAGAGCGTGACCAAAATGCGCGCCCCCGACGCGCCGATGGGGTGGCCGACGGCGACCGCGCCGCCGTGGACGTTGACGCGGTCGTGGGCTAGGTCGAACTCCGCCATCGCCGCCAGCGGCACGACCGCAAACGCTTCGTTGACTTCAAACAAGTCCACTTCGTCGGGTTGCCAGGACAGTTTCTCGAACAGTTTTTGCAGCGCGCCAATTGGAGCGGTGGCGAACAGCTCGGGCGCTTTGGCGTGGGCGCTGTAGCCCGCGACGCGCGCCAAAATCGGCAGCCCGCGTTTCAGGGCCGTTTCTTCGCTCGTCACGACGAGCGCCGCCGCGCCGTCGTTGATGGTCGAGGCGTTGGCGGCCGTGACCGTGCCGTCTTTTTCGAAGGCGGGCCGCAGCGTGGGGATTTTGTCGAACTTGACCTGTTGCGGGCCTTCGTCTTCGGCGACGAGGGTGACCTCGCCTTTGCGGCCCGGCACCTCGACCGGGACGATTTCAGGCTCGAGCGCGCCCTCTTTCATGGCTTGCTGGGCGCGCCGGTAGGAACACGCGGCGAACTCGTCTTGCGCTTGGCGGCTCAACGCGTACTCGGTGGCGCACAGTTCGGCGCAGGAGCCCATGTGGAGGTCGTTGTAGACGTCCCACAGCCCGTCGTGGACCATCGAGTCCACCACGTCTTTGTTGCCCATGCGCAAACCGCCCCGCGCGCCGGGCAGCAAATAGGGCGCGTTCGTCATCGACTCCATGCCGCCCGCGACGACGACTTCGGCGTCGCCCAGGGCGACGACCCTGGCCGCCTGGATGACGGCCTCCAAACCGCTGCCACACATCTTGTTGAGGGTCACGGCCGGGGTCTTCGGGTCCAGGCCGGCGTAAAGGGTGGCTTGCCGCGCCGGGGCCTGGCCCATGCCCGCGCTGAGCACGTTGCCCATCAAAACCAGGTCGACGTCTGCCGCGCCCAGCCCGGCGCGCTTGAGCGCTTCCTTGACGGCGGCAGCGCCGAGTTCCGACGCTTTCAGGTTGGCGAACGCGCCTTGAAAAGCCCCGACCGGGGTCCGCACGGCCGACGCGATGACGACGGTCATAAATAGCCTCCTCTAGCTGTAAACAGTCCTGTGTGCATCAAGTCCCGTCCAGTATACGAAAAAGCCACCCGCGAGCGTGTCGAGCGGGGTCCCGGCACCGAATCAACGCCGAATCAGTGCCGGATCAGCGCCGAAACTGCACCGTCGCCGTCGCGCCGGCCAGGCCCAAGCTCAGCGGCTGCCGCAGGTTGACCCAAGCGGGCAGCAAGACGAGCCCCGAAACCGGCGCGTCGGGCGCAAGGGTTTCAGCGTCCCCGGCCAGCAGATTGACGCCGAAGGGGGGACGCAACTCCGCGCTGCGCCCCCCTTGCGCCACGGTGAATACCGGTTGCCAGGGCGCTTCACGAAGCGCCGTCGCCACGAAATAAAGGGGTTTGGCGTCTTTGAACTTGGCCGCCGCCGCGTCGAGGTCGCGCCGCTCCGCGGGCAGCGCGAGCCCCAACAAACCGAGGTCGGTGACGAGCACGCTCACGGTTTCCGGCCCGGCGACGCCGGGCAAGTAAAAACTCAGGCCGGTGACCCCGTTGCCCAAGTCGACTTCGCTGCGCCGGGCAGCCTGGGTCACGGCCGGGGCCGCAACGTCCAAGCTGAAGGTGCGGCCCCCCGGCGCGCCCACGCTTTCGTTCGACACGCTAAAGCCGAGCAGCTCGAGCAGCTCCGCGGGCGCGAACCACACCTCACCCGTTTTGAACACGGGCGCGGCCAAACTCTGGTTGCTCCGCTCGAGGGCTGCGGCGCTGTTCTTGGGTTTGAAGAGGAGGTCGGGCGAGTCTTCGAACAGCACCACCACGCCCGCCGCCGCGCGCAGGGTCAGGCTGCCCGCACCGCCGCTGAAACTGTAACCGAGTTGGCGGGCCAGGTCGTCGACCGAAACGTACAGCACGCCGCCGACGTCGCGGGCCGCCACCTGCGCCAGCGCAGCGCCGCCCAGAGTCATGAATCCCAGCAAGAACCCCAGACTGAGCCACCGAAAGCCGAATTTAAGAGGGTGCGACAAGCGTTCACATCTCCGGGTTCAACACCGCTTGGTCGGAAGCGGGCTGAACACGCGGCCTTCGAAGTAGGCGTAGGTCAGCCGCGGTCGCCGCGTCAGGTCGTAGACCACGCCGCGCACGTCCAGGTCGTCGCTCGTCGCCAGCACCATGACGTGTTGGCCGTCCTGGCTGCGGTAGCGGCTGCGCAGCTCGCAAAAGCGTTTGTCCTCAGTTTCGTTTTTGGCGTGAAAGTTGTCCACCACGCGGTCCTGCACGCGGGCGTCCTGCCCGTCGTAGCGAAAGCTTTCAAAGCTGTCGACGCGCACGTCCAGCACGGCCAAGTCACGGTAAAAGGGCGCGATGAGCGTCGAAAAGCTCGCCCCGCCGTCCGAGGTGGTCAGCAGGCTGTAGTCCGCCTGGGACCGGGGCGCGCAGGCGGCCGTCAAACCCAGCAAGGCGAAACACGGGGTGAGAAACAGCAAGAACCGTCGCATGGCCGCAGTGTAACAAGCGCCTCTCGCGGCGCGACGTGAACTCTTACCCTTTGCTAGGGACAAGGGACTAGAAAGTTCACTCGGTTGCCTCACCGGCGGTGAACGCTGAAACGCGAGGGCTGGACTCGAGTTTCTCGGGGCACCCTACCCAGAAGTCGGGGAGGGCTCGAGCCGGCCGACATCTCCTGGTGTAAATTCACGATTTTTGGGACAAGGCTTACATCCTTTTCATACAAGATGCCCTAAACTGTGCTGACCTTGACAGACACAAAGTTGATAGACACAGAGATAGACAAAAACCCAACTCGCTGCGCTCTTCGGCATAGCCTTGTGAGGGCCTAGTTGCGGAGTTGCGACGCACCCGTTTATCCATATCCCAAAGCTCATGTGTACATTTTTGCGTCAGACCGCCACGAGCGGCGCTGACGAAAAGGAGCGTTCAGAATCGAAAAAGTCCACGGTAAACTCAACGGCCTCAAGAAAAGCCAGGTCAAGAGCCTCAGCAACCTCTACCGACGTAAAGTTCCGCCCGACATGCCCGCCACCGCCGACTTGGTAAGGGCGCTGGGCGAACTGAGCTTGGAAATCAACTCTCCCGTTTCGGTTTTGATAGACCGCCGGGGCCGCGTCACGACGGTCGCCGTCGGCGACGCCGCCGACACGCCGCTGCCACCCCTCTACGGCGAGGCCGAGTCGCGGCTGTACGGGCTGCGCCTGGTCCACACCCACCTCAAAAAAGGGGGGCTCTCGAGCGGCGACCTGTCCAAACTGTTTTTAAACCGACTCGACGCCGTGATTGCCGTCGACCTGTTCGAGAACGAGCGCGGCAGCGTGGTGTTGGAGGACGCGCACCTGGCGATGGTCGCGCCGGTGAGCGCGCAAGAAGAAGACTGGATCGTCGAGGCACCGATGAGCATGGCCGCCCTGGAAAACGTGCCGATGCTCGAGCGCGTCCGCGCACTCGAAGAAGAGTTGGTGCGCAACGCCAGCGCGCGTGAGGTCAAGCGCAGCAGCAGCGAACGCGCCGTGCTCATCGGGCTGGACACCGGTCAGGGCGCGCTGGAGGCCGAGTCGCGGCTGGACGAGTTGGCCGAACTCGCTAGAACCGCCGGGGCGACGGTCGTCTTTAAAAGCCGTCAGCAGCGCCCCAGCCCCGACCCGCGCACCTTGATAGGCCGCGGCAAGTTGCAAGAACTCGTCTCCAAAGCTTACCACGAGGACGCCGACCTGCTGATCTTCGACCGCGAACTCAACCCGGCGCAGGCGCGCGAAATCGAGGCCGAAACGAAGCTCAAAACCGTCGACCGCACCCAGCTCATTTTAGACATTTTCGCGCAGAACGCGCGCGGGCGCGAGGCCAAGGTGCAGGTCGAGCTGGCGCAACTGCACTACCAGTTGCCGCGCTTGGCCGGACGCGGCGCGGCGTTGAGCCGTTTGGGCGGCGGCATAGGCACCCGCGGCCCCGGCGAGACGAAGTTGGAACTCGACCGCCGCCGCATCCGCGAACGCCTGACCGCACTCGAAAAAGAGGTCGACGAGATAAGCGCGCGCCGCGCCGAGACGCGCAAGACGCGCACGCTCTCGAGCACGCCGGTCATCGCCCTGGTCGGCTACACGAACGCGGGCAAGTCGACCTTGTTCAACGCGCTCGCCAAGGCCGACGCGACGAGCGCGAACAAACTCTTCGCCACGCTGCGCCCGACGACGCGTGAGGGCTGGCTGCCCGCGCTGGGGCAGTGGGGCGAAAAAGTGCTCTACACCGACACGGTCGGCTTTATCCGCGACCTGCCCGACGAACTCGTCAACGCCTTTCGGGCCACGCTGGAAGAACTCCACGACGCCGACCTGCTGCTGCACGTCGTCGACGGGGCCACACCCGGCGCGCCCGACCGAGTGGACGCGGTCGGGCGCATCCTGGACGACCTCGACCTGAAAGTCGAGCGCCTGGTCGTCATCAACAAGGCCGACGTCGCGCACGAAACGGTGCTGGCGGGCTTGGCGGAGCGTTACGGCGCGTTGGGCGTGTCGGCGCTGAGCGGTGAGGGCTTGGACGGCCTCAAGGCGCTGCTCGCGAAACGGCTCGAGGGGCCGGACCACGTCCCACTGCCGAGCGACCCCGCTGCAGTCTACGGAGCGGCCTCGCACGACTGAAGCAGAGTCGACCGTTACACTGAGTCGACGGCATCCTTTGTCGTTCAGGGAGCGCGGCGTAGTGAAAGAAGCTCATTTTTACCGTGCCGCCGAGAGCTTTTTTCGCTTACGAACAGAACGACAGACGGAGTTGTAACCGACCTCTACAAAGGTTTTCTAAAGCCCACGAAACCGAAGACTCGAGGACGGTATGCTTACACCTGTGCTGACCGACCGCAAACTCAAACACGTCGACGTGTGCCTGCATTACCCGGTCGAGTACAGCACGCGCACCACGGGCCTCGAGCGCTTCGACCTGCCCTATCAGGCTTTACCCGAGAGCGACCTGCGCGGTGTCGATACGAGCACCACCTTTTTAGGGAAACGCTTAAGCGCCCCGATACTCATCGGCGCGATGACCGGCGGGGCGGAACTGTCCGGCACCATCAACCGCCACCTCGCGACGGCCGCCGAGGCGCTGGGCGTGGGCCTGATGCTGGGTTCGCAGCGCGTGATGCTCGAGCACCCCGAGGCCGCCGCCTCTTTCAAAGTGCGGCCCTACGCCCCGACCGCGCTGCTCATCGGCAACTTGGGCGTGGCGCAACTGAACAAAGGCTACGGGGCGGGTGAACTGTGTGAGGCGGTCGAGAGCGTCGGGGCGGACGCGCTGGCGCTCCACACGAACCCGTTGCAGGAAGCCCTGCAGCACAACGGGGACACGAACTTTTCAGACCTCGTACTTAAGCTCGCGGGAATCGTCCCCCAGGTTCCCTATCCCGTTCTACTCAAAGAGGTCGGCCACGGCTTGAGCGCGGCGGTGGCTAGAAGCGTCGCGGAAGTTGGCTTCGCCGCCCTCGACGTGGCGGGCGCGGGCGGCACCTCGTGGGCGAAGGTCGAGGAGTTTGTGAACTACGGCGAGGTGCGCTCCCCCCAACTGGCCGAGTGGGGCATTCCCACCGCGACCGCCCTGCAAGAAGTTCGCGAGGCGCTGCCCGACATGCCGCTCGTCGCCTCGGGCGGAATCCGTTCGGGCTCAGACGTCGCCAAGGCGCTCGCTCTGGGCGCGCAAGTGGTTGCAGTCGCCAGGCCGCTGCTCGAGCCCGCCACCCGCTCGGCCGAGGCCGTCCTAGCAACTTTGGAACAGCTCATCTGGGAACTCAGAGTCGCCATGCACTGCTCTGGGGTGAAGGACATAGAGATGTTGAAGGGGCTCGAGCTGAGGAGAGTACCGAGCACCGAGTGAAAAGTGGAAAAACAACCCCTTTTCCTCTGCTAAAAACAGGCGTCCGTACTGAGCAATGCTCAGTACGGATGTGTCCGGTTAAACTGCGCGTATGGACTTAGGCATTGCCGGCAAAACCGCCCTTGTCACCGGGGGCTCGAAGGGCATCGGCTTCGCCGTCGCTCGGGTGCTCGCCGCCGAAGGCGCGCGGGTCTGCGTGAGTGCGCGGGGTGAGGCGGACCTGCAACAGGCGGTGGAGCGTGTCCGCTTGGCGGGCGGCGAGGCGTTCGGCGTCGCGGCGGACGTGAGTCGCGCCGAGGGCGTCGAAACTTTGTTGGGGCGTGTCGCTCAGCGCCACGGTGCGCCCGACATTTTGGTCGTCAACGCGGGCGGCCCGCCCGCGGGCAGGGCCGAGACGACCCCCGACGAGGCCTGGGCCGAGGGCTACGACCTCACCCTGATGTCGGCGGTGCGGCTGGCGCGACGAGCGGTGCCCGCCATGAAAACCAACGCTTGGGGTCGCGTGGTGATGATTACGAGTCTGTCGGTCAAACAGCCCCTTCCCAACCTCACCCTGTCGAACGCCTTGCGGGCGGCGGTGACGGGCTTCGCCAAAACGCTCTCTGGTGAGGTGGCGGCGAGCGGCGTCACCGTCAACACCGTGGGGCCGGGCTACACGGCGACGGAGCGGCTCGCGGAGCTTTTCGACGACGAGGCGGCGCAGCGGCTGCTCGACGCCATCCCCGCCAAACGTTTCGCCACGCCGGAGGAAATCGCGGCGGCGGTCGTGTTTCTGACCTCGCAGCAGGCGGCTTACATCACCGGCCAAACGTTGATTGTGGACGGGGGGGCGGTCGGGGGCTTGTGCTAGTGACGCACGAGAACGCCGACGACTGCGCCCTCGGTGACGGGCGTGGACGGCCAGCACAATTCGACCCAATCCAGGCCGAACATTTTTCAGCGGTTTACGGCCGTGACGGCCCTCGAGAACGCCTCAGGCCCCTTGCCGAGCAAAACCCGGTTGTGGTCGACGGTGTAACCTTCCGGCGCACCGAGGCGGGAAGCGCCGACCTCAGGATAAGAAAACGGTTCGTCTTTTTGGCGCTCGAGAAAACGACGGACAAACCTTTCGTCCGGCTCGTTCAACAAAAACACGGCTTGCCTCCCCTCCCAGTCCTCCTGGACAAACCACACACCAAACTTCGAAGTTCATAACGACCAACGTAGCAATTTTAGGGCGTGTAACGGTCGCGGCTTCGGTTCGGGGTGATACTGAGCGGTATGAAAAAGCTTTTGACGCTGGTTTGGCTCGTTTTCGCCCCCTTGGCGGCCGCGCAGCTTGAGCTGGTCCCGAGCAGCGTGGTCGAGTACACCGCCTCGGACCCCGCCGGCAGTTGGAGTGGGCGGGCACCCGTGGCGGGCCTCGCGTTCACCCTCGACCCTCAAAACGTCCGCGCGGCGAGCCTCAGCGTGACCCTTCGGCCCGGACAGTTCGACTCCGGCAACTTCATTCGCGACGCCAACGCCCGGCGGGCGGTGTTTGAGACGGCCGCGTACCCCGACATCCGCTTCGACCTGACGCGGGCGCGGACCGCCGCCAACCGGCTGGCCGACGGCGCAACCCTACAGGTCGAGCTGTCCGGCACCCTGACGATGCACGGCGTCACCCGGGAGGTCACGACCACCGCCACCGTCAGCCGCGCCGGGGCGACCGTCAGGGCGACAGGCGCGTTTCAGGTTTTGCTCAGCGACTACGCCATGAAACGGCCCAGCTTTTTCGGCACCAGCGTCGACGACGCGGTGCAGGTGGCCTTCGACGTTCAAGCCGAACTGCCCTAACGGCGCAACCAACCTAACGGCGCAACCAACGGGGCCGCCAGCGACTGCGCCGCCCGCGCGACCACAGCAGCCACTCGGCCACCAGGAACGCAGCGGCCAGGGCGACGAGCCACAGCGCCGCGTTCCGCACGCGCTGAGACGTTTCCTCCCGCTCGGCGGCCACTGCTTCGCCGCGAAAGGTGGACAGCCGCGACTCGGCCGAGCTGAGCAGGCTGGCCGCGTAGGTCCGGCCGTCGAGCGTGTAGAGTCCGGGCTGCGTCGCCTGGGCGCGGGGCTGCGCCGACTCGCCCACGCGCAGCGTCGCGCCCGGCGGCAAGGGCTCGCCCAGCAGCAGCGGCGTTTCGTCGCGGAACGCGTTGATGACGTTGGTGACGAACAGCGGAAAGGCCGAGCGGTTGACGAGGTCGGTCTGGGCGGGGTTGAAGTTGGCCGCGACGACGTTCAGGTCCGGCCCCTCTCCGTGCAAGAGGACCGGGCTCAGGTCGGCCGTTTGCGCCAGGGTTTGCCAGCCCGGTGGGGCGGGCGGCAGGGTTTGCGGCAGACCGACCACCGCCCCGCTCAGGTCGACGAAGCGGAGCAGCGGGTCGCTGCGGTCCCAGGTGCGCACGGTTTTGTAAGAGGGTTCGTCACTGGGCGCGGCGAACAAAAGGTAGTTGCCCGCCGTCAAACCTTCGGGGGCGACGCCGGTCAAGACGCGCGCCCCGAAACCGGGTGCGTTCGCGGCGGCGTTGGGTAGCACCTGGTAGCTCAGGTTGGGAATCGCGCTCAGGGCGCGCTCGACGGCCTCGTCGGCCGTGTTCAGCACCACCCGCAAGTCGCGTTTGCCCGCGTAGGCCGTGTCGTCGAGGGTGAGCGCGTCCCAGTCGGGTGTTAACAGCCGCGCCTCGAAAAAGCCCGACGCGTCGCCCAGCGGGAACGACGCGTTGGCCTGGCCCGCGGCGGGGACCAGCAGCGTGGTCTGCGCGACGACCCGGCCGTCTCGGCTCAGCTCGAGCCCCACCTCTTGGGGCCGCGGGTGGTTGCTCACCACCGCCACAAAAGCCTGCTGCAAACCTATATCGAACGTGCTGATACCCAAGTTGAGGCCGTCGCCCCCGACGCCGTGCACCGTGGCGCGGTTGCTGGGGGGCGGCTCGGCGTCGGTGAACAGGTGAATTTCGGCGTCGGGGGCGACGGACAAGGCCAGCGACAAGGCCCGCCCCAGGTCGGCCTCGCGGTCGGCCGCGACGAGGTCGTCGAGCGCACGCTCGACCGCACCCAAGTCGGTGGTGAGGGGTTGCACCACGGCCGCGCCCAGACCGGCCCGCACCACCGCCACCCGGCCGGCGCCGCGCAGAAGCGTCTCGGCCTCCGTGACCGCCTTGGCGAGGCGCACCCCGTCCGCGTCGCGCGCCGCCATGCTCGCCGAAGCGTCGACAACGAGCACCCGGTCGGGCGGGCCGCTCAGGCTCAAACTCGGTTGCGCCAGCGCCAGCGCGGCCAGCGTCACGAAGGCGAGTTGGAGCAGCAGGAGCAGGCTCGGGTTGAAGCGCCGCCGCGCCGCGGCGAGGTCTTTGGCCTGCTTCCACAAAAACAGCGCCGAGACCTCGTAGCGTTTTTTGCGCGCGCGGATGAAGTGGAGCACGACGACGAGCGGCAGCGCCAGCAGCGCCCACAAAAACTGCGGCGCGAGAAAGCTCAGGGACATCGAAAGAACCTTGTCAGAAAGAACCTCATCAGGAAGAGTTTAGCTTATGGGCGGCGCAGGCTCGAGCATCCAGGAACGCCGAACGAACAGGGCCGAGCGAAGGTCGTCAGCCGTCCTCAGGGGTTTTGCCGGGCGGCGGACCGAGGGTGCGTGTCGCCCCGAGCGACACTTCAGGGTGACCCCTCAAAGCGCCGCGTAGGCCTCGAGCCACCCCCGCAGTTGGGGCAACACATCCGTCGCCACGGCCTCGTGAAAGGTCGCGCCGGTCTCTTTGCGAAACCAGGTGCGCTGCCGTTTGGCGTACTGCGTCGTCGCCAGCGTCACCGCCGCCTTCGCTTCGTCCAGGCTGAGGTCGCCTGCCAAAAAAGCAGCCGCCTCCTTGTAGCCGATGGCCTGCCGCGCGGTCGTCTGCGCGGGGAAACGCTCCTGCAGCGCGGCCGCCTCTTCGACCAGCCCGCGGTTGAACATAATTTCGGTGCGCAGGGCGATGCGCGGGCGCAAAACGTCCAGGGACGGCAGCAGCACCGTCTTGTCGTAGTGAAAAGCAGGGGTGGTCGTCGGGAAACTCGCCGGGGCACGGCCGGTGCGCGCCATGATTTCCAAAGCCCGCACCACCCGGCGCGGGTTGCGCGCGGCGCGCGCGGCGTCTGCCGGGCTGACCGCCGCCAACTCGTCGACCAAAACGTCGAGGCCTTCACGCTCGAGCCTTTGCCACAACCCCGCCTGCACCTGTTCGTCCGCCGCCGGGACGGTCGGCAAGCCCTCGCTCAGCGCACGGATGTAGAAGCCGGTGCCGCCGACGACGAGCGGGACCTTGCCGCGCCGCCACACGTCCCGAATAGCCGCCTCGGCTAATCGCACGAAGTCGGCGACGTTGAAAGCCTCGTCCGGACTGACCACGTCGACGAGGTGGTGCGGCAGCCGCGCCTGCTCACGCACGGTCGGTTTGGCGGTGCCGATGTCCATGCCGCGGTAAACCATCATCGCGTCGGCGGAGACGACTTCTAGGGGCAGGTCGGCGAACTGCAGCGCCGCGGCGGTCTTGCCCGCCGCGGTCGGCGCGGCGAGGACGGGAACGCGGCGCATAGGGGTGTCAGACTTTTTCGGCGCGGGCTCGTTCACAGTGCCCAAGGTAACAAAAGCCTCACCTTAGGGTGCTAGACTCGCCGGCATGGAGCTAGAGAAGTTCGACTCGAGCCGCGACATCCAGGACCTGCTCGCCCTGCGCGACGACATAGAACGTTTAAGCGCGGGCACGTCCCAGCCCGACAGCGGGCCCAGGTTGGAACTGCTGGACTTGGGCGCTGCCTACCGCCTGGTCTTAGAGGTGCCCGGCGTGCCGCAGCAAAACTTGGAAATCGCCCTGCAAGGCCGCAGCCTCACCGTGGCGGGCCTGCGTCAACCCGCCTACGACAGCCTGGGGGACAGCGTCGGCATCCTCCTGAGCGAGCGCGCCAACGGCCACTTCCAGCGCAACGTCGAGTTGCCCGGCGAGGTCGACTACGACCGCAGCCAGGCGAGCTTGCACGACGGCTTACTCGTTCTGGACCTGCCCAAAGCTCAAGCTTAAACCTACTGCGACGGGTTGAGGTCGGGCGTTTGGGGCGTGTCCCCGTTCGGCGTGGCTTCTGTGGTGTTCGGCGCTTCGGTGCCCAAGTCGAGGATGAGTTCGCCCTGAATGTCGCCCGTCACTTTCACGTCGTTGCTGTCCAGATAATAGGTGATGACGTTGCCCTGGAAAAATTCGTCGCCCTTGCGGCTGGTCGCCGGACTCCCCGTCAACACGGCGACGCTGTTGGCGTCGTCGAACTCGACCGAGTCGGCCTCGCTCACGCGCCCGTCCGACTCGATGATTACGCTTTCGCGCAGCACGATTTGACCGGTGGCCTCGTCGTACTTCAAGCCGCCCGCGTCCGCCGTCAGCGCGGGCGAGTCGCCTTCGGCCGTGCGGTTCAGGTCCACGCGACCGCCGCCCATCTCGAAAATGCCCGTCGCGTTGTCGTAAACCCCTTGGTAGCCGTCCACCGTCGTACGGCCCTGCTCGAGCTTGACCTCCGGCTGGCCGCCCGGCGCCAGGTCTTCGGGGCAGAGCGTCTCGGCGTTGACGGCCAGCGTGCCGCCGAACATCTCGAGCCTGGCCTTGTCGTTGCCGCCCGCTTCTTTGGGCGGGCTTTTTTGAAACACGATGGGCGAGGTGATGCGGGTTTCGTTGACGAGCGTCTCGACGAGGTAGGCGTCGCCGCCGTAAACCGTGCTCGTCAGCAGCTCGTCCCGTCGCGCCTCCTCGCCGCAGTCGGGAGCGCGCAGGATGAACTGCCCGCCCTCGGCCCCGGGAGCGTACTGGTTGACGACGGTGACGCGGTCTTCACGGGTCAGCCTGAGTTTGCTCAGCGGCTCCGCCCCCGCGGGCACGGTGCGCTGTAGCGGCGCGGGCGCGTCTTGCACCTCTACATCTTGGGTTTCAGCGTCCTGCGCCTCGTCACCCTGAGTTTCAGGGTCTTCTTCGGTATCCGGGGTCTGCGCGTCTCGAGCCTCCCCGGCGGGCGTCGGGTCGGGCGCGGAGTCTTGGCGGCTCTGGGCCGACGGCGGTGGGGGCAGCGCCTCAGCGCCGTCTTGGGCCAATCCGAACGAAAGCGCCAAGCTCAGCCCCAAAACCAAACGCACCCTCGAGAAACTCATGGCAGGTTGCGCGTGAGGGTAAACTCGTCTTCCGTAAACTGAGTCGGCACCGACGCGTCGATGATGCGCACTGTGTCCAGGTCGGTCCGCTGTTCGATGCGGTCGCCCGAAATCTCGAAGCCTTCCGCCTCGTCGACCGAGGTGGCGTTGCCGATGATTTCGGCTCGAGACCGGGTGTCGTCGAAAAACACGGTGTCGCCCGTGCTGGTAATCGAACCGTCGACGATGGTCACGTTGCCCTTCGCTAGGAGCTTGTCCTGCTCGGTCAAGGTACAAACCGTGTCGGCGGTGATGAGCAGTTCGTCGCCGTCGTCGTCGACCCGCCGCGCCGTGACCTGCGCGCCCTCGCTCTGCAAACAGCCCAAGTCGCGGTCTTCTTCGTACTCCAGAGTGTCCGAGGCGGCGCTCTGGTTGCCGGTCGTGAGCTGCACGTCGCCCTTGCTGACGCTCACGTCGGTGTCGACGTCGAACTCGGCTTCCTGCGCGGTGATGGCGACGGGGTCGTCGCCCTCCTCTTTCGGGGCAACCTGGATGTCCACGCCGCCCGTGAGCGTGCCCAAACCAGTTGCCTCGCTGTAGACGAGGTCTGAGCCTTTAGACTCGAGGCGGTTGCGGGTGACGCGTACGCCGTCTTCAAAACTCGCCGTACGCCGTCCTTGGGCGGCCGTCAGGGCAACTTGCTCGCCTTCAGGGCCGCGCAGTTCGGCTTTTTGTGCGTAGATGGTCAGGTTCGACACCACCGCCCGGACCCCTTCCGGGTCGGGGTGCTCGTAAAAGATGGGGCCGAAGCGCAAGTTGCCGCTTTGGGTACCGCCGCTCGAGTCGATGCTGATGACGCGCTTTTCCGGCGCTTCTTGCGCGAACGCCGCCACGATCAGGAGTACAAGTGAAAAAATAGCCAATTTTTGAGTCATGCTCGTCACTCTCCGTCCGCTCTAGCCACGTCACCGATGTCGAAGACGCTTTTTCCGACCGTGCCCACGCCCCCAGCTTCGAAGGTGGTCAGGTCGAAACTGATGTTCATGTTTTCGTTGACGCCCTCGCCACCCTCCCCTACCCAAGCGAGGTGCGGAACCTCGAACAGTCCCGTCCGCTGATTGATAAGCACCAGTCGGTCGTCCCGCGCTTGCATGTCCAGGTCCCAAGCTTCTTCGGTAAGGTGTACAGAGATTTGCTCGCCACGTAAGTTGTCGTCGCTGTCAATGGTAACTTCTTGGGCTTGCAGGGTGAAGTCCGTTGCGCTGCCCACCCTGCGCTCGGCGTCTGCAACGTCGTGCAGTGTCGTCTCGCGCGAGTCGGGGTTGTAGTCGACTTCGGGTGAGGCGAAGTGCCAGACCGCCTCGGGGTCGGCCTGGGGAAACAACGTGACCGCGGCGTCTATCAGTTCTATCCGGCTGTCGGGAACCGCGCGCTCACTTCTGGGCAGCAGCGCCAAAACGACAAGGGAGCCGACCACGAGGGCGAGCGTGAGAAAAGCGAGTTTAAGCACACCGTCAATCTTTCAGGCTGAGGCTATGAGAAGCGTGACACGCAAGTAAAGCCGGCCTTGGCAATGCAGGCCTATTCGAACTTGACGTCGACGACCGTGTACTGAGCCGTCGTGGCCCGCAAGGGCACCGCCACCGTGTCGCCCGCGCGCTTGCCCATGAGTTCGCGCCCCAGAGGCGACTCGTCGGAAATTCGGTTTTCGAAAATATCGGCCTCGTGCGTGCCGACGAGGTAGAAGGTTTCGTGTTCGCCGTCGGCACCCTCGAGCACCAGACTCGCGCCCAAACGCGCGGGTGCGTCCTCGCCCACCTCGGCCTCGACGACCTGGGCGCGGTGGATGATTTCTTCTAAGTCGGCGATGCGCGTCTCGTTGGCACTCTGCAGCAGACGCGCCTCGTCGTAGGCGGCACTCTCGCGCAGGTCGCCGTCTTCGATGGCCTTGCCCATGTACTCGGACAACTCTTGCCGCTTGACTTCTTTGAGGTGTTTGAGTTCGTCTTTGATGCGTTCCAACCCCTGCGGGGTCAGGAAAATCGGTTTCTTCGCCATACCACTCCTTCCCACGATTATAAGCCGGACTGGTGCGCTGTCAACCGAGCGTGTGCAAATGTTCGCCTTTGTGTGACGCTGATTTAAGGCGAGAAGCTAACCCGCTTCTGCCTTCTCGTCGAAAAAGCGCTGCCAGTGCGGCTGCCGTCCGTCTACGTCCTTAAAACCGTACTCGCTCGAGAGCCCCCACGTCGACAGGGCTTGGCCCGCCTTGGCGTGTACGTTCTCGTCATTCGCCAGCGCGACCACCGCCCGCCCGATGTAGTGGGGCGTCTCCGAGCCCGCGAAGTAGGGGTCTTGCTGCGCGCCGTCCTGCCAGTTGGCTTCGCTCACGCCGAAGTGCTCGAGCATCATTTCACTGCGCAGAAAACCGGGGGTGAGCGCTACGGCGGTGATGTTCGTGTCCTGCAACTCTTCGGCCTGGTTGTGCGCCAAACGCATCACGCCCACCTTGCCGAGGTCGTAAAAGAAGTTGCCCCGGTAGGCGTAGGTCTCTCCGTCGGTCACTTCGATGACGAGCCCGCGGTCGCGCTCCAGCATCAGGGGCAAGCCGTAGCGGCTCGTGACGATGTGGGTGTAAACGGCGCGCTCCACAAAAGCCCAGCCCTGCGCGACATCGGTTTCCCATAAGCGGGGTTTCCAGTCGACCATGCCCTCAGCGCCGATGTCGTTGACGAGGATGTCAAGGTGTCCTTGTTCCTCTCGAACGCGCTCGAACAGTGAAGCGACTTCTGCAGGCACACTGTGGTCCACGCGCACCGGGATGCCGACGCCCCCCGCCGCGGTGACGAGTTCGGCCGTCTCCTCTATCGTCTCGGGCCGGTTCATGTCCGAAGGCTGCCCGCGCACACTGCGCCCGGTGCAGTAGACGACCGCGCCCGCCGCGCCGAGTTCTACGGCAATCCCGCGGCCCGCGCCGCGCGTAGCTCCGGCGACGACGGCGACTTTGTTTTTCAGAGGCCCACTCACGAAGGTTGCCGCCCGTCGACGTCGGTGAAGCCGTACTCGAGCGCCACGTCCCTCGTCCGCAGCGTCTGACCCGTTTTGCTCATCACGCCGGGGTCGGTGGCGAGTGCCATTACGGCCCGCCCGACGTGCTCGGCGGATTCTGTCTGCTCGAGTTCTTCCGGCTCGTGCACCCCTTTCTCAAAATTCGCCATCACCTCTTCCGTGCGCGTCCAGCCGGGCGCGAGTCCGACGACGGCGATGTTGAACCCGCTCTTGCGCAAGTCGTGCGCCATGCCGAAGGTCATGTAGTTGATGGTGACTTTGGACGTGCGGTAAAAGAGAGCCTGGTCGTAAAAGCTCGTGTCCATCTCGAGCGTCGTGTTGACGATGAGCTTAGCGCGCCCTGAAGTATTGACAACGAGCCCGGAGCGTTCCGCCATCAGCAGCGGGAGGGCGGCCCTTGTCGTGACGAGGTGCGAGCGCACGCCCGCCGTGAACATCTTGTCAAAGCGTGTCAGCGGCTGTTCCCAGAAGGGCGCGTCGAACGTTCCGTCCATAAGGCCCTCGTAACCGCCCCAAGCGTTGTTGACCAGCAGGTCGAGCTTGCCTTGTTCTTTTGCAACTTGTTCGAAAAGCGCTTCGACTTCCGCATCTACCGTATGGTCGACACGAACGGGAACGCCGACGCCGCCATGCTCACTGACCATTTCTGCTGTGTCCTCGACCGTTGTCCCCGACAGGTCAGGCCGGGTGGCCTTCTGCCTCGTGCTTCGCCCCGTCACGTAAACCGTCGCCCCGGCCTCGCCAAGAACGCACGCAATCCCGCGACCCACGCCGCGGCTCGAGCCCGTGACGACGGCCACCCTACCTTCAAGCGGGCGCACGGTCTTCGTCCTTGGCGGGGCCGAACGCGCCCCGGTACTCGAGCGGGTCGCCCGAGCCTAAGTCGTCGATGCCGAAGCCGCGCAGCACGCTTAGCAGCACCTGGCGCTGGTGCGCGCTGAAGGTGATGACGTGGGCCAGCACGCCGCCGTAGGAAAAGGTCTCGGGCGGGGTGCAGAGCGCGTCGGTAAAGGTGGCCTGCCAGCTTCCCGCCGCGCGCACCTCCTGGGCGATGCCGGAGAACTTCGGGAAAGCCGTGTCGAGCCGTTTCAACATGCCCGCGACGGTTTTGTCGAACACATCGGGCAGGGTTTGCCCCTCGATGGCGGCGACCCACACCTCTTTCCAGAACACCTGACGGTGAAACATCTCACGCAGGCTGGTTTGAGGCGCTTCGAAAGGAAGGGGGTTGTGTTCGCCGAGAGGTCGGTCGAGGTGCTCGTCACTCAAACTCCGGGCGCGCTCCAACATCCGCCGCGTCAGCCACACGTCGTGCTCTAAAAGATGGTCGAGAACGTCCACGTCGAGTACTCCTTCCGGCACGAAGTGAATCCCGCTCGGCGCGTTCAGCCGGTAAGCCCTTAGACCGAGGCGGCGAAACAAGCTCGGCGAGGTGCCGTAAGCCTTGCGAAAGGCGCGGGTAAAGGCCTCGAGCGTCTCGAAGCCCGCGTCGAAGGCGGTGTCGGTCACGCTGTCCTCCGTCGCCGAAAGCCGGTAGGCGGCTCGCTCGAGCAACAACCTTCGCCGGAACCGGCCCGGCGTCTCGCCGGTCGCGCGCCGGAAGCGCCCTATGAGGTGATAGCGGCTCGTGTGCGTTCGCCCCGCCAAGCCTGCACCGTCGAGCGTTTCGTCGAGCGTGTTCAAGATGAGGCTGACGAGCGCCCCGACTCGTTTCTCGTACTTCATGCCTGTCGGGAGTTTACCGCTTCGGGTTCGGGCCTCGCTTGACCAAAATTGCGCAGGTCGGGCCTGGACCTTCGCCCCTTCGGACCCAGTGAAAAAGGCGACACTCGGCTCTTCGCTCTAGGCGCTCGGCACCTCGGTGCTGTACCATGCGAGCCAGAGGCCTACCTCCCCCCGGGTCGGCCTCCCTTTTTTTCCACCGAGCACGTCACCCTCAGCCTGCACCGTCCGACCTGGCCCGGGCGACGCGGTTTGATGGCGTGGTTTAATGGCGCTCGAGGTGACTCCTTGACCCGCGACCCCCGACCCGCAACCGGCACCCACGAAGCCCTGCCGGACGCGCGCAACAAAGACGTGTCCGTCTACATCAACGGCGAGTTTTTCCACCGCGACGAGGCCAAAATCTCCGTGTTCGACAGCGGTTACCTCGTCGGCGACGGGGTTTGGGAGGGGATTCGGCTGCACGAGGGTAAGTTCGTGTTTTTGGAGCGGCACTTAGACCGGCTGTTCCGAGGGGCAAAGACGATTCACATGGACATCGGCAAGAGCCGCGCCGAACTGACCGAGGCGCTGTATGAAACGGTAAGGCGCAACGACATGCACACGAATGTCCACGCCCGACTCATGGTCACGCGGGGCAACAAAAAAACGCCCGCGCAAGACCCGCGGCTGACCGTGACGCCCCCCAACATCGTCATCATTGCCGAGCACAAGATTGCCGACCCGGCGGTGACGATGAAAGGAATTCGCCTGTTCACGTCTACGGTGCGGCGACCCCCGCCGCAAACCCTGGACGCCAAACTCAACTGCCACAGCAAACTCCACGAGGTCATGGCGCTCATCCAGGCACTGCACGCGGGCGCGGACGAGGCGCTGATGTTGGACATCCACGGCAACGTCGCCACTTGCAACGCGACGAACTTTTTTATCGTCACGCATGGGGAAGTCTGGACCTCCACAGGGCAGCACTGTTTGAACGGCATCACGCGGCGCTTGGTGCTCGAGCTGTGTCGGGCGAACAACCTGCCAGCGTTCGAAAAAGACTTTTCCCTCACCGACGTTTACAGCGCCGACGAGAGCTTCGTGACCGGCACCTTCGGCAGCCTGACGCCGGTCGTGGCGGTGGACGGGCGCACCATCGGGACGGGCGAAGTTGGACCCGTGACCGCGCAACTCAGCCGCTTTTACAAGGCGGCGGTGGCGAGCTACAAGTAGATGAGTTGCTTACGCCTATCGCTGTGGTCGGGGCCGCGCAACCTCTCGACCGCCATGATGTACGCCTTTCGGCAACGCTCGGACACGCGGGTGGTGGACGAGCCCCTGTACGGCCACTACCTCCGGGTGATGAACGCCGAGCATCCGGGGGCGCGGGACGTGTTGGCAGCGATGGCGACCGACGGCGAGCGCGTCGTCCGCGACACCCTACTCGGCCCTTGCGACAAGCCGGTGGTGTTTTTCAAAAACATGGCGCACCACTTGGTCGGCGTAAAGCGGGACTTTCTGGACGACCTCAACAACCTGCTGCTCACCCGCGACCCGCGTGACATGTTGAGTTCGCTCGTTGAGCAAATCCCTGAGCCGACGCTGCGCGATACCGGGTTGAAAGAACAAGTTGAGATTCTGGAACGTGAACTGGCGCAAGGGCGCGTACCCGTCGTTTTAGAGGCGAGCAAGGTTCTTAAAAATCCCGCAGGCGTCCTCACCGTTGCTTGTGAGCGACTTGATTTGCCCTTCGAACCGGCGATGCTAAGCTGGCCCGCCGGCCCCAAACCTGAAGACGGCGTGTGGGCACCCCACTGGTACACAAACGTCCACGCCTCGACCGGCTTCGCGCCCTATGAAGCGAAAAAGGTGGCGCTGCCGAAACGGCTCGAGCCCCTGCTGAACGAGTGCCTGCCCTACTACGAGCGCTTGAGCACCTACGCGATAAAAGTTCCAGACTGATCAGCGCGGCGTGCCAAAAACTTGCGTCCAGTATTCCAAATCCCCCGTCTCCTTCGCCGCGCCGATTTCGCGAAACTCGGGGCGCAACAGGTTGGCGCAGTGGCCGGGACTCGTCAGCCAGCCCTCGACCACGGACTGCTGCGTAAAGTGGCCGGGCGTGGCCTCGGCCAGGTTCTCGCCGACCGCCGACCACGCGTAGCCGCGCTCTTCGACCCGGCCGGTCACGTCGCCGCCGTTTGAACCGGTGTGGCTGAAAAAGGCGTTCTCGGCCATGTCGCGGCTGTGGTCCGCGGCGGCCTCGGCCAGCACTGGGTTCCAGGCGAGGGGCACGGCGGGGCCGAAGCTGCCGCTCGCGCCGCAGTCGTAGCCGCTTTCGCGCACCTCGTTGACCCGCGCGACCATCTCCGCAAACTCGGCGGGCACCGGGCGCGGCGCGACCGTGGGCGCGGCGTCGTTCGGCGTTGGGCTTGAGGCGGCCTGGGCGGTGGCCGGGGGCGCGCAACTCGTGAGGACGAGGGTAAGGAGGACAAGGAGGGGTTTTTGCATCGCTCGAGCCTACCTCGGCCCCGCGTGAAAAAGCCATGAAAAAGCCCCACCGTAACCTTCACGGTGGGGCGAGACAGCTCGGGTTTACAGCAGTTTGGCGTCTAAACTGATGTCGACCGCCTTCAGGGCTTTCGAAATGGGGCAGTTTTCTTTCGCCTTTTTGGCGTGTTCTTGAAAGGTGTCCTGGTCCAGCCCCGGCACCTTGGCCTCGGTCTGCAGGTCGATTTTGTCGATGTTGGGACCACCCTTCATGTCGAGGTGGACTTTGGCCGTGGTGGTGACGCTCTCGGGCGCGTGGCCCGCCTCGGCGAGCGCGTTTGAGAGGGCCATCGAGTAACAGGCGGCGTGGGACGCGCCCAAAAGCTCCTCGGGGTTCGTGCCTTTGCCGCTTTCGAAGCGCGACGGGAACGAGTAACTTCCGTTGAGCGCGCCGCTCTCGGTGGTGACGGACCCGGAACCCTCTTTCAAGTTGCCCTTCCAAACGGCTTCAGCTGTGCGAGTTGGCATGTAAGCTCCTTTCGTTGAGCGGTATGAGTTTACCTCGAAACGGCAACGGCAGCCTAGAAGTGGAGAAAAACGGGACGAAAGAAGGACGGCTGTAAACCGGGGTTTTCGGCCGAAAATTACCCTTTCCCCGACATGGGCGAGGCGCTTCGGCAGGATAAAATAGAGGTATGGCACTCGAGATTCACTCCCCCTTCAGTCCGAAAGGCGACCAGCCGCAAGCGATTCAGGGACTCGTCCAAGGCTTGAACGACGGTTTGCGTTTTCAGACCCTTTTAGGAGCGACGGGCACCGGCAAAACTTTCACCATCGCCAAAATCATCGAGGCCACACAACGCCCGGCTTTAGTCCTCGCGCCGAACAAAATTCTCACCGCGCAACTCGCGGGCGAGTTCCGGGAGTTTTTTCCCACCGCCGCAGTCGAATTTTTCATTTCTTATTACGACTATTATCAACCCGAGGCTTACGTGCCCGCTCGCGACCTGTTCATCGAAAAAGACGCCAACATCAACGACGAGTTGGAGCGCCTGCGCCACTCGACCACGCGGAGTTTGCTGACCCGCAAAGACGTGATTGTGGTGGCCTCGGTGTCGGCGATTTACGGCCTCGGCTCGCCCGACGAGTACCGCAACCTCAACTTGCTTTTAACCGTCGGCGGCAAACTGAGCCGCGACGACATCCTGAGCCGGCTCATCCTGCAGCAGTACGAGCGCAACGACATCGAACTCGCACCCGGAAGATTCCGGGCGCGCGGCGACGTGGTCGAGATTTGGGCGGCTTACGAGGAAAACCCCCTACGCATTGAACTGTGGGGTGACGAAATCGACCGCCTGATGATGACCGACCCGCTGACCGGCGACGAACTGCAAACCCTCGAGAGCGTCACCGTCTTCCCCGCCAAACACTACGTGACGCCGCAGGACAAGCTCGAGCCCGCCATCCAGCAAATCGAGTACGACCTGGGGCGGCGTTTAGAGTTTTTCGAGAAGTCCGACAAGCTTCTGGAACGTCAGCGCCTGAAAGAGCGCACGATGTACGACGTGGAGATGCTGCGCACGCTGGGCTACTGCAACGGCATCGAAAACCACTCTCGTTACCTGGACGGTCGCCAACCCGGCGAGCCGCCGCACACGCTGCTCGACTACTTTCCCGAAAACTTCATCACCTTTATGGACGAGTCGCACAACATGGTCTCGCAGGTGCGCGGCATGTACAACGGCGACCGGGCCAGAAAGTCCACACTTATCGACTACGGGTTTCGCCTGCCCGCCGCGCTCGACAACCGGCCGCTCAAACAGGACGAGTTCTTCGACCGCGTCGGCCAGGTCGTGTTCGTGTCGGCGACGCCCGCGCAGTTCGAGTTCGAGCACTCGGACTACGTCGCCGAGCAAGTCATCCGCCCGACCGGCCTGATAGACCCGCACATCACGGTCAAGCCGAGCCGCGGCCAAATCGACGACCTGGTCTTCGCCATTCGCGAGCGCGTCGAACGCGACGAGCGCGTGCTGGTCACCACGCTGACCAAAAAGATGTCCGAGGACTTGACCGAATACCTCGCGCAGCAGGGCTTGAAGGTGCGCTACATGCACTCGGACATCGAGGCCATCGAGCGCCAGGTCATCATCCGCGACCTGAGACTGGGCCACTTCGACGTGCTCATCGGCATCAACTTGTTGCGGGAGGGTCTGGACTTGCCCGAAGTCTCGCTGGTAGCGATTTTAGACGCCGACAAGACCGGCTTTTTGCGGAGCGAGCGCAGCCTCATCCAGACCATCGGCCGCGCGGCCCGAAACGTGCGGGGCGAGGTGTTCCTCTACGCCGACGTGGTCAGCGACGCGATGCAGGCCGCTATCGACGAGACCGACCGCCGCCGCGAAAAACAGCTCGCCTACAACGAAGCGCACGGCATCACGCCCGAGACGATTCGCAAAAACATCCGCCAGGTCATCCGCGGCGAGAAAGAGGGCGAAGACAGCCAACTCGACCCCTGGGAGCGCGAACTCGTCATGGACGACCTCAAGACCGAACTCGCGACCCTCGAGACCGAGATGTGGGCCGCTTCCGAAGCGCTCGACTTCGAGCGGGCCGCCGCGGTGCGCGACCGCATACGCGAGGTCGAGGCGCAGTTGCAGGGCAAAGAGGTCAAGATGACCGTCCTCCCCGGCAAAAAGCCGAAGGTGGCGGCGCGGCGCTAGCTGAATTCTGACTACTTCCTCGATGTCTATAATGTGGTCATGGTTCGCAAACAGTTTTACCTAAAAGAAATCCAGAACAAAGCCCTCAAAAGGCGGGCGAAGGAACTCGGCGTTTCCGAGGCCGAAGTAGTGAGGCGAGCACTCGATAAAGCTCTGGGAGGTGAGGCGGTCGCACCCACAATTGAGCAAAAAAAGGCGATTCTTCAAGCTTTTTTCGAAAGAGCCGATAGACTCGCTAAAACGCACCGTCCCCCCGAAGGCTACCGCTTCGACCGCCAAGCGCTCTACGAAGAAGACAAGCGCTTTACCCGCTGGGGTAAGAAAGACTGATTTTTCTCGAGCCCACCCACTTCAGGTCGAAAGCCGTTCGGTTTCCCTTTTCAAATCCCCCCCTGGCATTTGAAAACGCCCTCCCGCACAATAGGGCATGACGGACGAACCTTTCACCCTGAACGAACAACAGCTCGAGCTTCTTTGCGACGCTAAGACGTACCTGCTGCTCGAGACCTTCAAAGAACCCCTCAACCCCAGCGCCGCGGCCAAAAAGCTCGGGCTGCCCGCGAACCGGGTCCACTACCACGTCAAACGTTTGGCGGCGGCCGGGCTGCTCCGCGTGGTCAGCGAGAACGGGCGCAGCCGGGTTTATGAGACGGTCGCGACGAAGTTCCGCTTTCGCAAAGAGCTGTTGGGTCACGTGGCCGCTTCGCTGACGACGGGCGCGGGGGATTTGCTTACCGGCTTACGGCAGGGCTTTACGAACGCTTTCGAGCGGTTTTTTGAAGCGACCCAGGGCGAGGCTGACGAGGATGCGTCCGACTACGGGCGGCTCGAGCTTGGTGACGGCGTTTCTTTACGCGCCTATCAACCCTTGCTGGGCGTGGCGGAAGTGCGGCTGAGTGAAAAGGGCTACGCGAAAGTCGTGCAGGCGGTGCAAGAGGCCCTTCACGACGCCGAGGGTGAAGGCACCGAGGCCGGTGACGCCGCCAAACCCTGCACGGTCGCGGTCGTCGTTTATCCGGGCAGGGCGGTTCCTGCCTGAGTTGAACGCTTCTCGAAACCGCCCCGTCCCGCCCGCTGACGACAAAACCCGCAAACAATGGTATGTTGTCCGCCAGGAGGACACATTAGTGACGTTCAAGGTGGGCGACGACGTGGTGTACCCTTCGCAGGGCGCGGGTACGATAGAAGAAACGACCACCAGAGAAGTTCTGGGGGAGCAGCACGAGTACCTGAAAATCGTCTTTGTCAGCGGCGACATGGAAGTGCTGGTGCCGCTGAAAAAAGGGCAAGAAGTGGGGCTGCGCTTAACCATCGGCAAGGACGAGGTCGAGCAGTTGCACGACACCATCCTCAAGGCCGACCTGAGCTTGCCCAACCAGTGGCCGCCGCGCTTTCGGGCCGAGCAGGACATCATCTCCGCCGGCAACGCCTACGACCTCGCCAAGCTTTTGGGCGTGCTCTACCAGCGCGACCTGGACAAGGGGCTCGCCGCGACCGAGCGCGAGATCATGGAAAAAGCCAAGGACATGCTCGCCAGCGAACTGGCGGTCGTGCAAAAGACGAAGTTGAATCAGGCGCGGCAAGGCCTGGAGCAGTTTCTCGCCGACAACATCAGCCTGAGTTGAACGGGGTCCGACCCTCCGACCCGACGGGTCCGCTTTACTCTCCCGCCGTCGTGGCTGATTTGCTGAGCCGTCACGGCCTGCGGGCCGACAAAAATTTCGGACAAAACTTTCTGGTCGACGGCAACGTGCTCAAAACCGTCGTCGCGGCCGCCGAGGTGCACCTCGGCGACACGGTGCTCGAGATTGGCCCCGGTCTGGGCGTGCTGACGCAAATTTTAGCCGAGCACGCCGGGCGGGTCGTCAGCGTCGAACTCGACGCGCGGCTGTTGCCGGTGCTGCAGGAAACGCTCCGGGCGTTCGACAACGTAGAAATAGTTCACGGCGACGGGCTCGAGCTTGACCTCGCCCAACTGCCGCCGCACAGCCTGCTCGTCGCCAACCTGCCCTACAACGTGGCGACGCCCATCGTGGTGCGCGCGCTCAAGTCGGGCCGCTTCAAGCGCGTGGTGGTGATGGTGCAAAAAGAGGTCGCCGAACGCCTCAAGGCGACGCCGGGCGAAGCGGCCTTCGGCGCGCTCAGCCTCGTCGTGCAGCACTTCGCCCGGGTGAAACTCGTCAAAGACGTCAAGCCGGACAGCTTTTACCCCGCGCCCGCGGTGACGAGCAGCGTGGTCCGCTTGGACGTGAAGCCCGAAGCTCGGCCCGCCGAGGAACTGTTCGACCTCATCCACACGGCCTTCCGGCACCGCCGCAAAACTGTCAAAAAAAACCTGCTCATGGCGGGGTACGACAAACAAAGAGTCGTCACGGCGCTGCGAACTGCAAACCTCGACGAGCGCGTCCGCGCCGAAACTTTGGGATTGGAGGCGTTCGCAACCTTGCAAAGCGCCTTACGCCCTGACCGGACGCTTGACTGACAAGGTACGTCGTTCAAAGTAAGGTCGGCCGAAAACGCCCTGACGATGCTCGGCCTCACCGTCTCAGCCCGTCTACGCCTTCGCGTCTCGAGACGACGACCCACCCGGCTCCAGGGCCGTGCGGGCGACCGTGGCGGTGAAGGGCGTTTGCGCTTCGTCCACCAGCTCGAACACGCCTTCCAAAAACCCGCTCGGCGTGGTGAGGATGCAGACGCTCGAGTATTCGAAGCGGCCGCCGGGCAAAATCAGCGGGCGTTCCCCCGCGACACCCGTGCCGCGCAAAGTCTGCGCGCGCCCGAGACTGTCGGTGAGCGTCCAGGCGCGGGTCAGCACCCTCACCGCCAGGTCGCCCTGGTTGCCGAGCCGTACGGCGTAGCCGAAAACGTAGCGGCCCGCCTCCGGCTCGGAGTGTTCCGGCAGGTAGTAGGTGAGGAGGTCGGTTTGAACGGTCGGCACCCGCCCAGCATAAACCCCAAAGCTGCGGTCGGTTTGACCGCTGACGGCATTTGGGTTGAGGTGCGCTATAAGGTGTGACGCGGCTCGACCGCTATCAGGCCGTACAGCGTAGACGAAGCCCCGCCAGCCCCCGAGCCCCCGGAGACCGAGCCGAAACGTCCGAAATCGACCCGCCTGCACGCCCGCATCCTCAACGAAAACCCGCCGCCCGACCGTGCGACCCGCCCGTCCAGGCTTTTATCACCAGGGTTGACGAGCCCGAAAGTAAAGAGAACGATGCGCGGTTACGGGACCAACCACGACCGCGCAGCAAGAGAAGCTACCAAGGCCTTCGAGTTATGCAGGAAAGACACTGGACAGGCTGGAGGAGCGCTGCGACCCCTTTTATCAAGTCCCATTGAAGGGCGATAGTTACTGGTCTTACAGTTGCTCAGTTGCTACCGCGAGAAGTCTGTTTAGAGAGAAGTCGCCAACCCCACGCCCACACCCAACAGCGCGCCGAACACCACTTGCGGGTAGGTGTGGCCGAGCAGGGTTTTAAGCGCTTGCGGCTGAAACCCTTCGTCGAACAGGTGCGCCAACTCGCCGACGAGTTCGTTGATGAGTTCGGCCTGAATCCCGGCGGCGCGGCGGATGCCGGTCGCGTCGTACATGACGATGGAGCCGAAGACCATGGCGATGGCGAAAGCCGGACTCTGCCAGCCGTACAGCGCGCCCAGGCTCGTCGCCAAACCCATCACCGCGGCCGAGTGCGACGAGGGCATTCCGCCGGTCTCGAGCAGCCTATCGAGCGCGAGGCGGCGCTCGGTGAGCAGCACCAAAACGACTTTGAACACCTGCGCCAGCACGGTCGCCAAGAGCGCCGTCCAGAGCGGTTTGTTGGCGAGCAGGTCGGTCACTTGGGTCTCCTGAGGGGGCGTGGCCCTAAAGGCCTAGCTCAGTTGGGACGCACTCGGGCGTTCGCGCACCAGCTTGGCGAGCACGCCGTTGACGAACTTCCCGGATTCCTCGCCGCCGAACTTCTTGGCGATGCGCACGGCGATTTCGATGGTCACTTCCAGCGGCACGTCGGGCTCGAACCACAGTTCGGTCAGGGCCAGCCGCAGCACGTTCAGGTCGGTCTGGGCCATCTGCGCGAAACTCCAGCCCTGAATCGTCTCGCCGAGTTGGGCGTCAATCTCTTGCCGGTGCTCGTCGAACGCGCGCAGCAAGCGTGAGGCGAACAGGACGCTCTCGCTGTCGAGCTTGTCGCCGTAGGCGTCGTCTTGGTCGCCCAGGTCTTCGGTCGCCAGGTCGGCGCGGACTTGCTGCCAGACCTCCAACAAGTCGGCGCTGCCGCGTTCGGCCTGAAACAGGGTGCGAAAAGCGAGTTCGCGCGCCTTGCGCCTAGCCACGCGACAGCCCTTCAGGCACGTCGACCGCTTCGACGCTCACCTCGACCGTGTCGACGTCCAACCCCGTCATCGACGACACCGCCTCGCGCACCGCGCGTTGGGCCGCTCGAGCGACCTCGGGTATGGCGAGCCCGTAGACGACGCGGACGCTCAGCAAAATGCGCACCTTGTCTTTTTCACGCTCGACCTGGATGCCCTTGGCCCGGCGGCCGGTCAAAATCTCGCCGACCCGGGCCGGCGGCGCGACCGTCGCCAAACCCTCGACCTCGTCTAAGGCGAGCTGCGCGATGCCGAACAGGACGTCTTGAGAAATCTCCAACTCGTCGGCGGTAAGACTCATTTGGACCCGCAGGCACGGGTTGAAACTGTGTTCATCGGTTCCCCTTTTGAGACTGGGCAGTCGTTGCCAACCTTGCTGGCTGGTGGCCAATCCCTGAATCGTTATTGCCCCTCTTCATTCAACAGCCTTTTCGCGATAAAGTTTGTATACACCGCCCCGCGTTTGAAAAAAGCGTTGTCGAGCACGCGGAGGTGAAAAGGGACGGTCGTCTTGACACCCTCGACGACGGTTTCGGACAGAGCGCGCTGGAGCCTGGCAATCGCCTGGTCCCGCGTAGGTGCCCAGGCGATGATTTTAGCAATCAGACTGTCGTAGTTGGGCGGGATGCGGTAGCCCGAGTACACGTGCGAGTCCACGCGAATGCCGGGTCCGCCGGGCCAGTGAACGTCGGTGATAGTTCCCGCCGAGGGTCGAAAATCAAAGTCGGGGTCTTCGGCGTTGACGCGCACTTCGATGGCGTGGCCCTCAACGCGAATCTCGTCCTGCGTGACGCTCAAACCCTCGCCCGCCGCGACGCGGAACTGTTCCTGGACGAGGTCGAAGCGGGTGACCATCTCGGTCGCCGGGTGTTCGACCTGGATGCGGGTGTTCATCTCGCTGAAGTAAAACGCGCCGTCGCGGTCGACCAAAAACTCGCAAGTGCCCGCACCGCGGTAGTTGATGCGTTCGGCTAAACGCACCGCCGCCGCGGCGATGTCTAAGCGCAACGCTTCGGGCAGCGAACTCGTGGCTTCTTCCAAAACTTTCTGGTAGCGGCGCTGAATCGAGCAGTCGCGGTCGTAAAAGTGAACGACTTTGCCCTCGCCGTCACCGAACACCTGAATCTCGACGTGGCGCGGCTCTTCCAAAAACTTTTCCAGGTACATTTCCGGATTTCCAAAGGCGGCCCTGGCCTCCTCCTGGGCATTGTTCAGGTTGCGCTCCAACTCGGCCTCACTCCGCACCACGCGCATCCCGCGGCCCCCGCCGCCGGCCGAGGCTTTGAGGATGACCGGGTAGCCGATGTCTTCGGCAGTTTTGCGGGCGTGCTCGAGCCCGGAGAGCGCGCCCGAGCCCGGCGTCAGCGGCACGCCCGCTTCGGCGGCGAGGGCTCGAGCGCTCGCCTTGTCGCCTACGCTGCGAATCGTCGCGGCGCGCGGCCCGATGAAGACCAGGTTGTGCTCTTCACACTTTTCGGCGAACTCGGCGTTTTCGGCCAAGAAGCCGTAGCCGGGGTGAACCGCTTCCGCGCCGGTCACGATGGCCGCCGAGAGCAGGTTGCGTACATTCAGGTACGACCCCCCCGACGCAGCCGGCCCGATGCAAATCGACTCGTCGGCGAGCAGCACCGGCAGCGACTTTTCGTCGGCCTCCGAATACACGGCGACCGTTTTGATGCCGAGTTCCTGGGCCGCGCGGAGCACGCGCAGCGCGATTTCGCCGCGGTTGGCGATTAAGATTTTGTTGAACATCGCTCAGCCGGGGTCGATGCGGAACAGGGCTTGCCCGTACTCGACCGGGTCTTCGTTTTTCACGAGGATTTCCTTCAAAGTGCCTGCGACCTCGGCCTCGATTTCGTTCATCAGCTTCATCGCCTCGATGATGCACAAGACCGTGCCCGCCGCAACCCGGTCGCCGACCTTGACGAAGGGCGGCGCGTCCGGCGCGGGCGCTTCGTAAAAGGTGCCCACGATGGGCGCTTTGACCTCGGCGAGGTTCGAAGGAGGGGCGCTCGGTGTGGCCGCGGGTACCGGGGCACTCTGCGCCGCCGGGGTCTCGAGCTGAGTTGCCGGCGGCGGGAGTGCGGCCTGCGCCGCGCTTTGTGGGGCGGCTTGCCCTGCGGGTTGCGGCGCGGGTTCGCCGCGCTTGAGCGTGAGCTTAAAGTCGCCGGTCTCGAGCGTCAACTCACTCACCTCGCTCTCGGCCACGGCGTCGAGCAGTTTTTTGAGGTCCTTGACGTCCATCAGGCGCGGCCCATGTAAGCGCCGGTCCGGGTGTCGACCCGGATGGTTTCGCCCTGGTCGATAAAGAGCGGTACGTTGACGGTCGCGCCCGACTCTAAAAGCGCCGGTTTGCTGCCGCCCGAGACGGTGTCGCCCCTGGCACCGGGGTCGGTCTGGGTAATTTTAAGCTCGACCACGTTGGGCAGGGTCAGTTTGAGCGCGCGGCCCTGGTAAAAGTCCACGGTGACTTCCAAGTTTTCTTTCAAAAACTTCGCGCCGTCGCCGACTTGCTCGCGCGTCAGGGTCGGCTGCTCGTAGGTTTCGGTGTCCATAAAGGTATAGGTGGCGCCGTCGCCGTACAGGTACTGCATGGTGCGGTAGTCGATGAAGATGTCTTGCAGCTTTTCGCCCGAGTTGAAGGTGCGCTCGACGATCGAGCCGGTGTCCAAGTTGCGGAACTTGGAGACGACCTTCGCCCCGCCCCGCCCGATTTTTTGGTGCTGGTAGTCCAGACACTCCCACAGGGAGCCGTCCATCATCACTTTGGTGCCGTTGCGTAAGTCTGTAACCGAAATCATGCCTGCCTCCGAAAAATTACCTGTATTAGAACTGCTGGTTACGCCGTCAAGTCGTCACAGTCTAACACTTGCGTTCTCCGGGGTCAGAAGGTAAGGCGAAGAGAAGTCAGGTTTTAAACTAAACGACCTACCGGCTGAAGCCGGTGGGTTGGTTTCGGCACTGAAAGTGACCTCTCAGGCTCAAGCCTGTTCGTCTTCATCAATGCTAAAGCTTTCCTCGATAGGTTCCTTATCATGTTGCTCGATATACGCTCTTATCTGTTCTTTACTGATGGTCCCTACGCTTGCACAAAAGTACCCCCGCGCCCAGATGTGCCGTCCCCAGTAACGCTTCTTCAGGTGCGGAAACTCTTGTTGCAGCAGCCGTGAGCTTCTTCCTTTCAGATACTGCATAACTCGTGACGGGCTCAGCTTCGGTGGGCATGACAGCAAAACGTGTACATGGTCTTTGCTCACGTGCCCTTTGATTATCTTTATCTCTCGGCTCAGGCACGTTTGTCTTATCAACTCTCTCGTTCGTTCGGCTACCTCTCCTTTCAGCACTTGATACCTGTATTTCGTTACCCACACAAAGTGATACTCGATGTCATACAGCGTATGCGCTCCGCGTCGATACTCCGCCATTGCATTATCCTAGCAACCCCGCTGAAGCTGTTCCGCCTAAAGGCGAAGGATTCAACCGGGCGTTTGGACATTGAAAAGACCAATCCGCGACATGACAATAAGGTTATGAGCTACCTCGTTTTTACAATCGTCGCTTACTTCGCCCTTGCTGCGGTCAGCGCTGCCATCATGCTGTGGAACATGACGGTGGGTTCAATTTTTTTCATGGTGAGTGGTTTTGCGGTGATGTGGCCGTTCATCTTGAAACACGAAAAAGCAAAGCGGACAGCTGCTGACACCAACAACCTAGCAGCAGTGGATGCCGTGTCTAGTGGTCAGGGGCTACTCGAGCCCAAGCCCCAGAAAACAAAAAGGGGGTCGGTAGAGACCGAGCGTTACTCCCTGCCTCTTCCCGCAGATTTGGAAACGGACCTGCGCACCATCGCGGCTGTCGACAAGACCGAAGCGGTAAAGCAGGTTCAGGACTTGACAGGTATGAGGCTTTCAGAGGCAAGAACGTATGTGGAAACGCTAGGCCGACGGTAGAGTGACAGGAAACAGTCACGGTCTCTCACCTAAAGAACGCAGACAAAAAAATGAGCAACCCACTGAAGAAACCCATCCAAATGCCCCAGCGAATAGGAGGGTTAGTACGTTCGATTTTGGCTTCATAGCTCAGGTCGTGAGTGAACATCATCATCAAGGCGTAAAGTATCCCCTTTACCCCGTAGAACATAACAATGAGACCGCCGGGTAGCCCCAGACCGACCGCAGTCCATATCAACGTGTATTCAATTAAATTTCGAACATCTAGGTTCGCAAGCACGCTGCAATCTCTACATCCTCACGTGCGGCTCGGAAGTGTTTTGACGGTATATAACTTTACCTGAAGGTTGTGGCCTCGAGCCTTTGCCACGCCGGTTTTGCTCGAGTCAACCCCCTGTTTGCCACGTGGGCACAGACGTGACGACCTCGCCCCGCTCGTAGACGCGCAAAAAGGCGGCAACGACCTCCGGGTCGAACTGGGTGCCGGCTTGAGCTTCGATTTTGCTTACGGCCTCCAGCAACGAACAGGCCCGCTGGTGAACCCGGTCGTGCGTGAGCGCGTCGAGCGTGTCGGCGACTGCGAAAATGCGACTTTCCAGGGGTATGTCGCCCCCGGCGAGTCCGGCCGGGTAGCCCGCGCCGTCCCAGCGCTCGTGGTGGGTGAGCGCAACGGTTTCGGCCAGTATCATGAGGGGGGACTGCCCGCCCGAAAGCAGTTGCGCACCCACGGTGGCGTGGGTTTTGACGACGTCGAACTCTTGTGGGGTGAGGCCTGAGGGTTTCATCAAAATACCGTCGGGAATGGCGATTTTGCCGACGTCGTGGAGCCGGGCGGCGCGCACCAACAGCTCGACGTGAGGGCGCTCCAACCCCAGTTCCAAGCCGATTTGCCCGCTGAGTTGCGACACCCGCCAGACGTGTTCGCCGCTTCGGTCGTCGCGGTACTCCGACGCGCGCGCCAGACGGACCAACATCTCGACTTGAGCATGCTCGAGTTGCCGGGTGCGCTCGGCGACGAGCGTTTCCAACAGGTCGCCCTTTTTGGCGAGCCGCTGCTGAAAGCGCCGCGCTTCCAACAGGTTGCAGACCCGCAAAATCACTTCGGTCGAGTCGAAGGGTTTGTTGATAAAGTCCTTCGCGCCACTCGCCAGCGCTTGCTTTTTGGTTGTCGCGCGCTCGTCGGCGGTGAGCATGAGGATGGGAAAATACTCGCCCGCTTTGTCTTTGAGAGACTCCATCACGTCGAAGCCGGACAGGTGGGGCATGTTCAGGTCGAGCAGCAGCAGGTCGGGTCGCAACACCTCGAACTGTTCGGCGCTGCGGCGCGGGTCTTGCTCGGTGGTGACGTGCGTAAAGCCCTCGCGTTTTAGAATGGAGCGCAAGATGAGCACTTGCGCGTCGTCGTCGTCGACGATGAGGATTTTCATGTCCCTGAGTGCCGGGAAATCGTCCACGCGCGAAAGCGAAGGGCTGGAAAACTGCATCGTAGCGTCCACAACGTCTCCTTTAGGTTTATAAAGCTGGCAGGGGAAAGGAAACGCCTTGCAAAGCATCCCCTGTCGCGCCCTTCGGCCGCCTGCACCGTTTGCCCCGACTCGAGCGCTTGCGTTGTGAGCGAGGTTCAGGTTCCTGCGCCCAAGCTCGAACCTGGGTTCGGACTTGGACACTTTGAGAGTAGCAGGCGCGCCTTACAAAATTCTTACCCTTGTCTCACGCGGCGAGGGCGTCTTTGAACTCGGCCACCAGCGTGGACAGCGTGGCCTTGGCGTCGCCAAAAAGCATACGGGTATTCTCTTTGAAAAACAGGGGATTTTCGACACCTGAAAAGCCGGGCTTGAGGCTGCGTTTGAGGACGAACACGGTCCTGGCGTTGTCCACGTTGATGATGGGCATTCCGTAGAGCGGGCTGCCCGCGTCCTCGCGCGCCGCCGGGTTGACCACGTCGTTCGCGCCGATGACGATGGCGACATCGACCGCGTCCATCGACGGGTTGACGTCGTCGGGTTCGACGAGCGCTTCGTAGGGCACGTTGGCCTCGGCGAGGAGCACGTTCATGTGGCCCGGCATCCGCCCGGCGACCGGGTGAATCGCGTAGCGCACCTCGGCCCCGTTGGCCTCCAGCAAGTCGGCGAGTTCGCGGACCATGTGCTGCGCCTGCGCCACGGCCATGCCGTAACCGGGCACGAAGATGACGCTGTTGGCGGCTTCCAGCATATAGTAGGCATCCTCGGCGGAAATCGGCTTAGCTTCTCCTTCTACGACGGCGCTGCTCGAGCCGACAGCCACCCCGCCGAAACCGCTGAAGAGCACGTTGGCGAGCGAGCGGTTCATCGCCTTGCACATGATGTTGGTCAAAATCAGCCCCGACGCCCCGACCAGCGAGCCCGCGACGATTAAGACGTTGTTCCCGATGATAAAGCCCGCCATGCTCGCCGCCAAACCTGAATAGCTGTTCAGAAGCGACACCACGATGGGCATGTCCGCCCCGCCGATGGGGATGACCGCCAGCACGCCGAGCGCTAGGGCGATGAGGATGGCGAGGATGAAGAGAAAATACACGCTGCCTGGCGCAAGGGCGAAGATGATGCCAATAAGGAGTGCCCCGCCGAGCAGCGCTGCGTTGACGAGTTGCTGACGGTCGAACTGAATCGGCCTGCCCTCGAGCCGTCCTGAGAGTTTCCCGAACGCGACCAGGCTGCCCGTAAAGGTCACCCCGCCTATCAAGACCGCCAAAAAGATGGCGACGGCGGTGAACGCGTCGGTCTGCGGCGCGCGCTGGTACTCGGCCCAGCCGACGAGCAAACTCGCCAGACCGCCCGAGCCGTTCAGCAGCGCCACCATCTCGGGCATCTGCGTCATCTGCACCGTGCGCGCGGCGACCACGCCGACGACCGCACCGACGGCGAGACCCACAAAAATCCAGGTGTAAGCCAAACCGCTGACCGACAGCGTCACGACAATCGCCAGCAGCATCCCGGCAGCCGAGACGAGGTTGCCGCGCCGCGCGGTCTCGGCCCGACCCAGCATCTTCAGCCCGTAGATGAACAGCACCGAGGCGACGATGTAGGCGATGTTGACGAAAACGCTCACTTTTTCCCTGCTTTGAACATGCCCAGCATCCGGTCAGTGACGAGGTAGCCGCCGACGACGTTGATGGTCGCGAAAATCACGGCCAACGTGCCTAAAAAAGTCCCGAACGGCCCGCCGATGCCCGCCGCGATGATGGCACCCACAATCGTGATGCCCGAAATCGCGTTCGAGCCCGACATCAGCGGGGTGTGGAGTTGCGACGGCACCTTTTTGATGAGTTCGACGCCCAAAAAAATCGCCAGCACGAAGATGAAGACCAGTAGGATAATCATGCTTGTCCCTTCACGACCGCGCGGATGCGCTCGTCCCGAATCTCGCCGTCATGCGTCAGCAAAACGCTCTTGACAATCTCGTCTTCTAAGTTCAGCTCGAGCCGACCCGTTTCCTTGTTCCAGGCGTGCTCGAGCAGGTTCGCCACGTTGCTCGCGTACATCTGCGAGGCGTCGCGAGCGACCTCGCCGGGAAAGTTGCTCATCCCGACGATGTAGACGCCGTTCACCGTCACCGTTTCGTCGGGGACGGTGCCTTCGACGTTGCCGCCGGTCGAGGCGGCCAAGTCCACCACCACGCTGCCGGGCCGCATCCCGGCGACCATCTCTTTAGACACGATACGCGGCGCGGCCCGCCCGAACACCTGCGCGGTGGTGATGACGATGTCGGAGTTGGCGATAACGCGAGCCATGCCCTGCCGTTGCCGCTCCAACTGCTCTTCGCTCAAGGCTTTGGCGTAGCCCTGCTCGGTTTGCCCGGTTTCGCCCACGTCGATTTTGACGAACTTCGCGCCCAAGGACTGCACCTGCTCCTCGACCACGGGCCGGGTGTCATAGGCCTCGACCCGCGCGCCGAGCCGCTTGGCGGTGGCGATGGCCTGCAAACCCGCCACGCCCGCGCCGATGACGAAGACCCGCGCCGGGGGAATCGTCCCGGCGGGCGTGCTCATCATCGGGAACGCCTTGGGCAGCGCGTCGGCGGCCTTGACGACGGCGACGTAGCCTGCGAGAGAGGCCTGGCTCGAGAGCGCGTCCATCTTCTGCGCGTAGGTCGTGCGCGGCACGAGTTCCATGCAGAGCGCGCTGACGCGCTTGTCGGCAAGCTTTTGAACGAGCGGGCCGTTTTGGAAGGGCTCCAAAAAGCTCACCAGAACGGTGTTTTCTTTCAAACTAGAAATTAACTCAGCGTTCGGCTTGCCCAACAGAATGACGACATCGGCCCCGCTCAGGTCGGGGTCGTCTACGAGCGTCGCGCCCGAGGCGGCATAGTCCGCATCCGAAAATCCGAGCGCCGCGCCGTAGCCTTTCGGAACGTTAAGTCCCGCGCCGAGTTGAGTGAGCTTTTGCGCGGCCTGCGGCGTGACGGCGACGCGCGCTTCTTCGGGGTCGGCTTCTCTCGCAACGACGATGTTCATGTGCCAAGCATCATGACATATTTGGGGTTGGCTGGGTTTGAGAGGACTTGCCGCACGGTGGGAGGCCAGGAGAATTGAGAATACAGAAGGGCGAGTGTTCGGTTTATTGGCCCTTCTGTATTCTGCTATTTGCACCTTTGACAGCAGGTGCGTAAGGTGAGAAGGTTTTTGCAGCAGTCTCGGCGCGTGGCCGTGTTAAGCTCGTCCGAACTGGAAAGGCTTCTTTTATGGCGCACCGCACCCCCGGAGGGCTCCCGTTTTTACGCAAGGTCAAGCCGAGCTACCTCGTGCTGCTCGCGCTCGTGCCGCTCGTCGTGTACCTGTTCGTTTACAACCCGGTGTATCAGAGTTCGCTGAAGTTCATCCTGCCCGGCATCCAGCTGACGCTGCTGCTCGCCGTGTTCGGCTACCTGCTGGCAGCGGTGTGGGGCCTGATTTTGGCGGGGATGCAATTTTTGAAGCTCGGCCGCGGCACCTTGCGAACTTTTCTGGTCATCGGCGCGGGCTTCGTTCTGGTGAGCGTCGGTCTGCTGTTTTTGCCCAAAGACGACTACGTGCTCGTCGGCGCGGCGGACGGCACGGTCGCCATCGTCCAGGGCACGCCGCGCTCTTTGAGCGACGCGGTGCGGAGCGGCAGCTATCAAGAAGGGGTGGCGGCACGCGCCTTTCGCGCCGTGCCCGACGCTGAAACGGCCTTGGACCGTATTCGCACTGGCACCTACACGGGTGCGCTCATTCCCAAAGCGGCGCTGCCCGCGGGGGAAGAGGTGCTGTGGGAAACCTCGGTCACGCCGCAGCCGCGCATCAACCTGTTTTCCGGGCTGTTGGCGCTGGGCGTGTTCTTGTTGCTGCTGGTGTTCGGCGGCTGGCAGAGCGGTGAGCACCCGCTGGCGATTTTCGCCGAACTTTACATCGACATCATCCGGGGCATCCCGATGCTCGTCATCATCTTGTTCATCGGCCTGGTGTTGCCGGGCGAACTCGCCAAGCTCAACATCTTGTTCGAACCCGACAACGAGTTCTTGCGCAACTTGCAGCGCGGCACCTTGGCTATCGGCCTCGCTTACGCCGCGTACATGGCCGAGATTTTCCGCGCCGGCATTCAAGCCGTGCCGCGCGGCCAGACCGAAGCGGCGCGCACGCTCGGGTTGACGGGGTTGCAGACGGTGCGCTTCATCGTGCTGCCGCAGGCCCTGCGCGTGGTGATTCCGCCCTTGGGCAACGAGTTCATCGCCATGCTGAAAGACACCGCCATCATCTCGCTCATCGGCACCGAGGAGATGACGCGCTTGGCAAGGGCCTACGGCGCGGCGACGCTGAACAACATCCCGCCCTACAACACGGCGGCGGTGCTCTACATCGTCCTGACCTTGAGCGCCTCGAGCCTGCTCAAATGGATAGAGCGCCGCACCGGGGCGGGGGAGACGCGCTAGGCCGGGGTGATACTCGACTTTGTTGGCGTGAACTTTGCTGGACCGGAAGTAAGAATTTAGAATTCAGGAGTCAGAAGCTGGCGACGTGAGAGGGTGCATCGTCCCGACCCTTAACGCCACCCGCTGATGCCACCACACCGCTAGTGCCACCACACCGCGAGGTTCGGGTAGTACGCTTCGACGATGATTTGAAACAAGAAGTAGTCGACGATCAAATGGACGATCAAGACCCAGACGAGGATGCGTGAGCGCTCGAACATCGCCCCCTGCGACAGCGCGAGGACGGCGATGAAGACCGGCCCCCAGCCCGCAAAGGCCATGTCGTAGAGGACGACCGTGTAGATGACCGCCTGCGCCGGGTTGGCGACGCGGTAGGGAAAGAGACTGCGCAAAATCGCGAAACAGATGTTGATGAAAAACAGTTCGTCCCACACCCCGACCGCGTTGATGCCCATGAACAGTTTGAACAGTTCCTCACCGTCCGGCGTGCTCGGCAGCAGCCAGTTGAACCTCACCTCCGGACTCAGGACTTCCAGGTAAAGCGTGAGCCCGCCCCAGGCGAGCGGCACGCTGCTCAAAGTGTAGAGGACGTCGACGAGGTCGAAGCGCTCCGGCCACAGTTTGAAAGTGATGATGTCCGGCCGCCGCAAGATGAGGGGTGGGACGACGAGCACCGCGACGAAGGCCGCGCCCAGCTCGAGCACGTGCCGCCAATCCAAACCCGTGTCGAGGGGCGCAATCGCCAAAATTCCGATAGGGACGGCGAGGGCCAGGTACTTCCGGCGTCGTTCCGGGCTTTCTCGAGGGAGCAAAACGCCGAAACCGACAGCCGCCAGCAGGCCGAGCGCAACGCGGACGCTCACCGACAAGAAAAAAACGTCCCGGTCGAGCGGCAACAGCATCACGGTGGCGAACAGCAGCAGCAACAGCGGCCACAAAGAAGGGGGTTTGGAGGTCACTCAGACAAGTCTAACGCGCCGGTTCGAACTGCGTCCCAAAGCGCGGTATTCTTGCAGGGCTGACGCATCAAAAGCGAAGGCGCTAGTCTTGAGGAATGACAGAAGAGCTAGAGACAGAGCAGCTACGTTTAGCGGTGTTGCACTTTGCGGAATTACCTGACCCAAGGATAGAGAGAAGCAAACAGCATTCGCTGGTTACCATTGTGGCTATCGCTTTGAGCGCGATTCTAGCAGGGGCAGACAGCTTTTACGAGATAGAAACGTTTGGGCAGACGAAGAAGGTGTGGCTGGAAGGGTTCCTTGAGTTGAAAAACGGCATTCCCAGTCATGACACCTTCAACCGAGTATTTTGCCTGTTAGACCCCGCCCATTTCCAGACGTGCGCGCTGGACTGGGTGCGAGCAGCTATCGGTGGCCGTCTCAGGGCTGAGGATGTGCTGGCAATCGACGGTAAGCAGCTACGGGGTTCGGCAACCGAGACTGTTAAGGCTGTGCATATGCTCAACGTCTGGTCACACGCGCACGGGCTATGCCTGACCTCGACGGCGGTAGACGGCAAGAGCAACGAGATTAGCCACGTGCCGGGCTTGCTCGACACCTTGTCGCTGCTCGATATAGCAGGCTGTATTGTGACGGTAGACGCACTCAACACGCAACGTGACATCGCTGTCAAAGTCAAAGAGCACGATGCCGAGTACATCATGGCACTCAAACAAAACCACCCCAAGCTCTATGAAGATGTGGCGTGGCTGTTCGAGAACGCCGACGCTTCCCAACTCGACAACAGCTTCGAGACCCGTGAACGCTGCCGGGGACGCGACGAGGTGCGACACTGCACGGTCTTGTCCGAGGTGTCTGAACTTGCTTTCTTAGAGGCGCATCAATGGCCCGGCCTTGAGAGTGTCGCCAAAGTCACTTCGAAACGCACCCTCAAAGGCCAAACCAGCCAAGAAGAGCGCTACTACTTATGTAGCTTCAAAGCCGATGCTGAAAAGCTTCTGTCAGCCGTTCGTGCTCATTGGGGTGTCGAGAACAAGCTGCACTGGACTTTGGATGTTGTCTTTGGTGAGGACGCCCACAGCTACACAGAGCGTCGTGGTGCTGAGAACATGTCCATACTACGGCAGTTCGCCTTAAACTTACTCAGGCAAGACACCTCTAAAGGTTCACTCAAAGCTAAGCGCAAAAGGGCTGCTTGGGATGACGACTTTCGTGCGCGTATCATCAAAGGTCTTAGCCCTGATTAAGATGCGTCAGCCCTGGGTATTCTTGAAGCGCGGTATCCTTGAGCCATGCCGACCGCCACCGTCAGTCTGGACGCCCTCCGCCACAACATCGCGCGCATCCGCAGCCACTTACAGCCCGAAACGAAGCTTCTCGCCGCCGTCAAGGCGAACGCCTACGGGCACGGCGCGGTGAGAGTGGCGCACCACTTCGCGGCCTGCGGCGTCACTTACTTCGGCGTCGCCACCGCCGGGGAAGCTTTGGAGTTGCGCGCGGGCGGCGTGACCCAGCCGATTCTTATTTTTTCGCCCGTGTACGAAAACATCCCCGAACTCGTCGATTACGGCGTCGCCCTGACCGTCGCGGACACCCACAGTTTGGAAGTTGTCAAAGCGAGCGGCGTAAGAGGGGCTCAGGTTCACCTCAAGGTCGATACCGGCATGGGGCGTTTGGGTCTGGATTGGCGCGAGGCCGTCGAACTTGCTAAGCACATCGACGCGGCTGAAAACCTCGTCTTAGAGGGCGTGTGGACGCACTTCGCCGCCTCGGACGACGGCGACCGGGCGTTTACGCTGGCCCAACTCGAGGCCTTCGACCTCTTTTTGGAGAGTTTGCGCGAGCACCGTATCGACCCCGGAACAGTCCACGCGGCCAACTCCGCGGGCGTTTTCGCTTACCCCGAGGCGCACTTCGACCTGGTGCGGCCCGGCATCGCGCTGTACGGCTACCACTCGAGCGAAATCGTGGCGGGGCTGGAAAAGGACCTGCAGCCCGCCCTGACCCTCAGCGCGCCCGTCACCTTTGTGAAACGTGTCAGGGCGGGCACATCCATTTCTTATAGCAGTCTGTGGACGGCCCCGCGCGACACGACCGTCGCCACGGTGCGCATCGGCTACGCCGACGGTTATCCGCGGCTGCTCACGAACAAGGGCGAGGTCGGCTTTAAGGGCGGCCTCAAACCCATCGCCGGACGCGTCTGCATGGACCAGTTGATGATTGACGTGGGCGACGCGGACGTTGCCGTCGGCGACCGGGTCACGCTGTTCGGCCCCGGCGGGCTGGACGCGGAGACGCTTGCAGGCCGGATGGGGACAATCTCTTACGACCTGCTGGTCTCACTTTCTCCCAGGGTCGAGCGCGTTTACGAGTAAGGTTCGGGGTTGTCTTCCAGCCGGACCAGCAGCACCGGCACCTCCAGGTGCTTGACCACGTCCTGCGCCACGCTGCCGAGCAAAAAGCGGTCTAAGCCGGTGTGGGCATGGGTCGCCATCGCCACCACGTCGACGCGCTCTCGGTTGGCAAACTCGGCGATGCCCTTGACGGGCTCGCCGAACACCACCGTGGAGGACGCCTCGTAGCCTAAGCCTTGCAAACTCTCGACCTCCGCTTTCAGGTCTTCGGTGACTTGGGCGCGAAACTCGGCCAACTCCGCCTCGTCCTGAATCGGGTGCAGGAGGGTGGGCTCGTTGTACATGTAAAAGCCGTAGTCCACCCCGACCATCGCCGGTTGTGCGAGCGGGGCGGCGAGCGAGGCGGTGGTGGCGATGTGAAGAAGTCTGACCTGGTACTGCTCCGGCGGAAAAAGCTTGCGTGCGACCGGCAAAATTTGCGCGCTGAAGCCGGTGTTGTCCAGCGGCAACAGCAGCGTCAGCTTAGCCACCGCTTTCTTGTTCGAGGATACTCGGGTCCTCGCGTCCGGGCAGGCCGTCTTCGGTGTCGGGGAACTCTTCGGTCAAGTCCCGGTCGGTGTTCTCGGGCAGTTTGATGGGCGGGTGTTCTTCCTCGCCCGGTACCGGGACGACCGGCTCTTCGCTCGGGCCGTCCAGGGGCGGCTCGTTCGGGTTGGGCAAACTGCCGGGGTCGGGCAGGTTTGCGCCGGGCTTGCGGTAGTCGCTCATACATACCTCCTTTTAGGCCTTCAGTACGTACCACTTCAGTACGTACCAACAGTATGCACCAAAAGAGCGGAAATAAAAAACAGCCTTCGCGCCACACTCGAGAAAGAGAAAAGCTGGTTTGCGCCTCTATACGGATTTTGATCGTACGCCCGATAAACTCAGCAGAGGTGTTGCGGTTTCGTATCTTCAGTCCGTACTCGTTTCACCTCGCTCCGCTCGGGTTTATTTCTTGAGTGAACTGGAAAGGGTCTAAGACAACCCGCTTTTGACCTTGGGTCCCGCTTTTCGGGTTACCACCGTCCGTATCATGTAGAGCTGCCGCCCCGAGCAAACCGCTTTTGGTACCAGTTCATGAGCGGCGTGACCGACACGCCGTGGACAAGGGTACTGGCGGCAATGGTGACGAGCGTCAAGGACAGCACTTTGTAGGCGACGCCGTCGGGCAGCCCGTGATTCTCGGCGTACATGAGGTAGTAGACCGAGCCGATACCGCGGATGCCGAACCAGGCGATAAAGCCTTCGCGCACGTCGTCGGTGTGCGAGCCCAACAGCCCCAACCACACCGCGATGGGGCGAATCACAAAAAACATCAAAGGCACGAACCACAAGGCTTCCCAGCTCCACTGGGCGTAGTACAGCAGCGCGCCGACGAGAACGACCATCGCCACCGCGCCGATGCGCTCGAACTGCTCGGTAAACCCCAGTACCGCCGAAGCCATGTAGGCCGGGGCTTTTTCGGGGTCGACCGCCATCTCCTCATCTTGGCCTTGCTGCGCGGCCGCGGCAACCTCCGCGCTGGCTGCGGCGTCCTCGTCGGCCGTACTCTCGTCTACGCCGTTTTCGTTCAGACCGTTTTCACTCGCGTAGTGACGCTCGACCGCCCGCAGTGCCAGACCCGCCGCGAACGCCGCCAGAAAAGCGTAGGTGTGCACCCACAGCGCCAAGCCGTAGGACAAAAAAACGAGCCCGAGCGCCAGAAAGTCGTCGAGCCCCACCGCCTCCCGGTGCTCTTTGCGCAGGTAGACCACGAGCCGACCCGTCGCGGCCCCCAACAGCGCGCCGACCGCCAAGCCGCCCAGGATGGCCCAGACGACGTCGAAGGCGAGCCAGCGCCAGCCGTACTCGCCGAGTTCGCGAAGACCTAACAGCCCCAACCCCAGCATCACAAAAGGAAACGCCGTACCGTCGTTGAAACCGGCCTCGCCGGTGAGCGCGAAACGCAGTTGGTCGCTGTCGCCCGGGTCTTCGAGCTGCACGTCCGAGGCCAGCACCGGGTCGGTGGGCGCGAGCACCGCGCCCAGGATGACCGCGCCGCCCAGCGGCAGCCCGAGCAGCCAAACCCCCACGCCGGTAATGAGCGCGACCGTCACGGTCATGGACACGAAAGCGAGCAGCAGGGGCAGCCGCCACCGAGCATCGCGGAAGGGAATGCGCATTTTCAGGCCGGCCGCGAACAGCGACAAAACCACGACCGTCTCGGACAAGCGCTCGATGAACTCCACCTCACCCTCGCCGAGCGGGTTAAGCGTGAGCAAACCGAGCCCGAGCGGACCCACGAGCACCCCCGTCGCCAAATAAAGAATAGACGCGGACAAAGGCAGCCGCTTGAGAACGGAGGCCGCCAGGGCCATAAAGGTGAGCAGCAGGCCAACGATGATGAACCAGACGTAAAACCCCATCAGCCGGTCCCAAGTGCGGTCTCGAGCCCAAGCCGGTCCAGCCGACAGGCCGACCCCAAACTCGCTCTTGGTGTCGAACGCGCTCTCGCGTAAAGGTCGCAGACGAAGTTACGGACAGCAAACTTCTCGAACACTCGAATGGTGACCAACTACCTCTCGCAGTCAGCTCAGCCCCGGCTAGCCACAGGTCGGGCCAGAAAAGTGGAAGTTGGCCGCTGACTATAGAAACTATAGAAGATGAAACCAAAAAGCCGTCATGAATGATTCGGCTCTCCAGCAATCGTACCGCAGAGTCGGCGGGGCAAAAGCTGTTTTCGTTTCATATGGCTCGAGCGCCGCCACCCCGGCCTCAGGGGTACCTCTTTAACTCCGAAAGCGGCGGCCCGCCCGGCTGGGTACAATGGCGAGGAGGGACGAGGTTCGGCATGGAAACCTCCGCACCTCAAAAGGAGGCAACATGAAACGTTTGTTCATTTTGGCGCTCCTGGTCACGGCGACGGTCTGGGCGCAAACACCCGCGGGGATGGTCATCCTGCAAAGCGCGAACGACATTGACACGACCCAAGCCAAGCTCGAGGCCGCCATCGAAGACGCCGACGGGCTCATGGTCATGACGGTCATCGACCACGCGGCCAACGCCGAGGGCGCGGGGTTAGAACTGCGCCCGACCCGACTCGTCATCTTCGGCAACCCGAACGCGGGCACCCCGCTCATGCAGGCCGCGCAGACGGTCGCCATCGACCTGCCCCAAAAGATGCTGATTTGGGAAGACGAGAACGGCGACGTGTTCGTGGCCTACAACAGCCCCTACTACCTCAAAGCGCGTCACGGCGTCGCAGGTCAAGACGAGCGCTTCGCCACCATCAGCGGCCTGCTCGACAAGCTCGCCTCCTCCGCCACCGCACCGTAAAGGGTAAGGGAGGTAGGGAGCCGAAGTCTTTTCTCCTCCGCCAACATTCTTGAAGAACCCCCAACCCCCCGCGTGGTAGCTTAACTCATGGCTTTCTTTCGTCGCCACCGGGCTTACCTCGTCCACGTCTACACTGCTTCGACCCTCGTGTTCGTGGTGTTGGGCATGGAGTGGGTGCTGAGCGGCGACTACGGCCTCGCGCTCGGCATGATGGCGGTGACCATTCTCATCGACGCGACCGACGGCCTGTTGGCGCGGCGCTTTCGGGTCAAGGAAACGGCGAGCGGGGTGGACGGCGCGCTGCTCGACAACATCGTCGACTTCTTAAGCTACGTGGCGCTGCCGATGCTGTTCTTGCTCAAGGCGGAGATGCTGCTGTTACCGGTGACGCTGTGGGTGTCGTTCGTGATGTTCGCCAGCGCCTTCGGTTTCTCGCGCACCACGGCCAAGCTCGCCGACAAAGGCTTTTTTGTGGGCTTTCCGTCGTACTGGAACATTCTCGTTTTTTACCTGTACCTGCTGGGTACGCCGGCGGCGCTCAACACGCTGCTGGTGGTGGTGCTGTCGCTGTTGGTGTTCGTGCCCGTCCGGTTTTTGTACGTGAGTCGCTTGTCGAAAGGGCGCAGGCTGCACTTCGCGCTCGGGGCGGTGTGGGGTCTGTTCGGTCTCGTGGCGCTGTTTTTGCCGGCGGGCGAGGTCAGGACGAACCTGCTTTACTTGTCGCTCGTTTACCCGGTCTTTTACACCGCACACTCGCTCTGGCTGGACTTGAAAGACCGTCAACCCGGTTTGCTCTCCCGGCTCGGGCTGTGAGCCAAGGCCGAGCGTGCCGCCCCGAACATCACCCCTGTCGGGGCGTTGCGGCCCGTCCAACACCGAAACGCCTCCGCCCCCTGGTAAACGAGCATCGGCAGGCCGTTTTGGGTTTGCAGACCGGCGGCGTGGGCGTCTCGAAGCAGCCGGGTCCGTTCGGGCCGGTAGACGAGGTCGCAGACGAGGCCGGTCTCAGGCAGCACGCCCGCAGGCAGGGGCGACGCGTCCGGGTCGACGCCGCCCCGCTCCATCCCGACCGAGGTCGTGTTGACGAGCAAGTCGGCTCGCCGCACCGCTTCGGGCAAGGTTTCTTCGCCCAAAACCCCCACCTCTCCCAACGTCCCGAAGTCGGTGGCGAGGGCTCGAGCCTTGTCAGAGGTTCGGTTGTAGATGTGCAAACGCGCGACGCCCGCCCTCAACAGGGCGTAGACGGCCGCCCGCGCCGCGCCGCCCGCGCCGAGCACGACGGCTGTGGCGCCGGCAAGCTCGAAGCCGGCGTCCTCCCGGAGCGCCCGCAGAAAGCCGCTAGCGTCGGTGTTGTGGCCGAGCAAGCGCCCTCGGTCGACGACGGTGTTGACCGCGCCGACCGCCACAGCCGCGTCGGTCAGGGTGTCGAGCAGGGGTAAGACCGCCAGTTTGTGAGGAATGGTGATGTTCGCGCCGAGAACGTCGGGGGTGCGCAGGAACGCTACGACCTCGCTCAGGTCTGCGGGCGCGACGTCGCGCGCTTCGTAACGCGCCTCTATCCCCAAGGCTGCAAACGCGGCGTTGTGCATGGCCGGGCTGACACTGTGTCCCGCCGGGTGGGCGAGCAGGAAGACCCGCTTCACGCCCCCACAGCGCGGCGCTCGAGCAACGCGGCCAGTACCTCCAGGGTCTTGTCGATGTCCGCGTCGCTGACCTCGTAGTGCGTGACGAGCCGAATCGTCGTGGGCGTCATCGCGTTGCTGAGCACGCCTGCACCCTTCATCGCTTCGGCGAGGGCGGGCGCGTCTTGCACTGCGAAGTAGACCATGTTGGTTTGAACGGCACCCAGGTCGAGGGTGACGCCGGGCAACGCGGCCAAGCCCTCGGCCAAGCGCCGCGCCCGAGCGTGGTCCTCGCTAAGACGTTCAACCATCGTTTCGAGCGCGACGAGGCCCGCGGCGGCGAGCACGCCCGCCTGCCGCATCCCGCCGCCGAGCATCTTGCGGTAGCGGTGGGCGCGCTTGACGAACGCGCTCGAGCCCAGCAGCACCGTCCCCACCGGGGCCGCCAGGCCCTTGCTCAAGCAGAGCGAGGCCGAGTCGAAGGGGGCGCAGAGTTCGGCGATTGCCACCCCCAGGGCGGCGGCGGCGTTGAAAGCTCGAGCGCCGTCCAAGTGCAGCGGCAAGCCCTCCTCCCGCGCGACCTGCGCGATTTCCCAGCAGCGCTCCAAAGGCACGACGGTGCCGCCCGCCTTGTTGTGGGTGTTCTCTAAAACGATCAGCCCGGTCGGCGCTTGGTGGACGCTGTGGTGAACCGCGGCGCGCACGCTTTCCACCGCCGGCACCCCTTGCGGTGCCGGGACGAGCCGTGGCACAAGCCCGCTCACCACCGCGAACGCGCCGATTTCGTACTCGTAGATGTGTGCGCCCTCGGGCGCGATGACCTCCTCGCCGCGGCCCGTGTGGGTCGCCAGCGCGACCTGGTTGCTCATGCTGCCGGTCGGCATGAACAGGCCCGCCTCGAACCCGGCGCGCTCGGCCAGCATGTCTTGAAGTCGGTTGAGGGTCGGGTCTTCCCCGTAAACGTCGTCGCCGACCACGGCCTCGGCCATCGCGCGGCGCATCTCTGGGGTCGGGCGGGTCACGGTGTCTGAACGGAGGTCGATGGGGTGCATAGCTTAAGTTTACCGTTTCTCCTGAGCGAGAGATGCAAAAAGGAGGGCAGTTGAGCCCTCCTCCAAGGGATGCTTGTAAACGACAGGGTAGTCCAACAGAGGGTTAAAACAACAGCGGAGTTGGCTAGGGTGCGGAGGGTGCCGTCCCCACCGTGACCGCAACCTGCCCAATAGCCACTGCTCCGTTTATATCCTTGATGGTGTAAGCAAAGGTGTCCGTGCCCGTAAAGCCGGGGTTGGGTGTGTACTGCACCAGGGCCTCACCCAGTATCGTGACCGTTCCGTTGGCAGCCGGTGTGACCGCCGTGACGAGAAGCGCGTCGCCGTCTGGGTCGGAGTCGTTCGCCAGAACATCAACTGTCACGGGTTGATTGACCGCCGTCACCGCCTCGTCGTTTTCTGCAACAGGAGATTCGTTGTTGAAAACGTTGAAAGCGTACGACTCGAACACGGCCTCGTTTACGCCGTTGACGGCGTAAACGGAGAAGGTATGACTGCCGTTGCCCAGTTCTGCGGTGTCGATGCTCGTAGCGTAGCCGGGCACAGTGCTGCTATGAACCGTCTCGCCGTCCACGGCAACCTCGAGGTACTGGATACCGCTTTCCGGGTCGGCCACCGAGGCAGACAGAGAAACATTTCCTTTTTGCGGTCCCTGTGGCACCGAAGCCCTGACGACCGGCAAACTACCGTCGACCATGACCGCGGCCCGGTAGAGTGCGTTGTCCTGGCCCTTGTCGTCGGTGGCGATAACCTCCAACTCAGCGGGAACCAGTCCCGTTTTAGCGCCCTGAAAAGGCACGACGAAAGTGAAAGGATTTCGGAAAATTTCCTCGTCTACGTCGGCGTTCAAGGTGTCGCGCCAGACTTCGCTGTAGACCAGGTCGCCGACGCTGTTCTGGCTGCCCTGCCGCAGGATGAGGGTGACTTCTACAACCTGCCGCTCGTCGGAGGAGGTCACTTCGACCGGAACCCTGTTGGGCGTCGTCGTGTTGCTGTTGGGATCGTACAATTGCGCTGCAGGAGCAAGGATAACGCCGCCCGAGGGTTTGCGCGCCTCGAGCCCGTTAATGGTCGCCAGCGAGGTCTGCGGTGCCGTGTCCGGGACGATGTCGAGGGCGCTGTTGCAGGCACTCAGCAAGACAACCAAGGCTGTCAGCAAAAAGAATCTAAGCTTCACAGGAAGTTACTGTCCTACCGGCACTTGAATAGCTACACGGTAAGGCCCGGACCGGAAGGCTGAATTCAAATCATCTGTGCCGTAGAGGTAAATATCTGCTTTCGCACCCACGGCCCCCCCCGAAAAGAGGATTCTGTAGGTCTCAGCCGCTATAGAAATAGGAAGAAAAAAGCCACTTGAGGAGGTCACTTCTGGCCCTCTTGCATACCTGACGCCTTCAGAATCGAAGCGGCAACCGAGTAGCTCACTCCCGACAACCGGCAGCGGCTCGGTGCAAGTCATCCCAGCAGGCACATAAACATTTAGCGAACCTTGGCTGTTGACGACGCTGTCGCCAGGGAAAAGCGGATTGCCGCTCGAATCGTAAAACTCTATCGCGTAACCTTCAACTGTGGCCCCGATAGCACCTGCTCGACTGGTAAAAGTAAGGGTATGACTCGGAATAGTGAATGTCACGATACCCGTTTCTTGGTCGATATCGTAGTCGAAACCGATAGGATTAGGAGTGACACGCAGGTCTATTTGAGGTTTGTTGACCCCCAAATTAAAGCCGCAGCTCGAGAGCAGCAGCAGCAAAACAGCAGCTTTCGACACGTTCCATAATTGTTTCATGCAAGCTCCTCCTTGAGCTGTGGATTAACAATATAGAACGAAAGTCTTTTCAAGCCAGCTAAAAAATCCACAGGTTCAACGTGAACGTCGCTCGGCACGTTGATGACGCGCGGGGCGAAGTTGAGGATGCCGCGCACCCCCGCCGCGACGAGCGCGTCGGCGGCGTCTTGCGCGGCGTCTTGAGGAACCGTCAAAAAGCCGATATCCACGCCTTTTTCCTTGACAACGCGGGGAAGCTCGCGGGTGTGATGCACCTCCAAACCCGCGACTGCCTGGCCGACCCGGGTGGGGTCGATGTCGAAGAACGCCTTGAGTGAAAAGTCGTACTGGTCGAAGTTGGGGTAGTGGGCGAGCGCTTCGCCCAGACGGCCCATCCCGACGATGCCGACGTTCCAGGCGCGCGTCAAACCCAAAATACGGCGCAACTCGCGGCGCAGCGTGGGCACGGTGTAGCCCGCGCCGCGCGTGCCGAAGCGCCCGAAGTAGGCGAGGTCTTTGCGCACCTGAAAGGCCGAAACCTGCGCCTCGTCGGCGAGCTGTTCGGAAGAGGTGTTCTTGATTCCCTGCGCTTCCAAGTCACTCAGGATGCGCAAGTAAGTGACCAAACGGCTGATGGTGGCGGTGGGAATCGTCGACATCAGTTGCTACGGACGAAGTAGTCGATACCTTGGGCGCTGAGGCGTGACTGGGCACCGGCAAGCTCGTCGGCGCTGAAGGGGCCGACGAGCAGCTTGACGAACGAGCCCTCGGTCACTTCCGAAACGTTGAAACCCAACCCCTCGAGCCGTTCCCGCTGGGGCTGGGCGCTCGCCGACGACCCGTAAGCGCCCGTTTGCAGGTAATCGCCGCTCACAACGTCCGTACTCACAACGTCCGCGTCGACCGGGGTTTGCGTGGTGGCCGGGTCGGGGGTCGCGGGGGTAAGGGCCGCGCCGTCGCTCGTCTCGGTCGCTGCCGCGTCGCTCGTCGCACCGGCTGGCGCGAACAGGAGCGGGGCGGCCTCGAGGCCTTCAGTCTGAATGCGGTTGAAAGCGCTCTCAGCTTCGTTTTGGGTGTCGTAGGGGCCGACCAGGGCGAGGGTCAGGTCGCCCTGGGTGGCGGTAAAGGCGGGGAAACCTGCGTCTGCAAAGTCTTGCGCGCGCCGCTGCGCGTTGTCGGCGTTGCCGAAGCTGCCGACCACGATGCGGTAGGCCGACTCGACGTTTGAAACTGTGCCGGACGTGGCTCCGGCGCTCGCCGTGGCGGGCGCGGTGGTCGTTGTGGGGGTCGCCGTGGTGGACGGTGCCGTGGCAGTCGCTGCTGGGGTAGTCGCTGCCGGGGTGGCCTCTTCGGTGTCGGCCGCGCCGCTCGAGCTGGGAATGACCGGAACGTCCGTGTCGGGGGTGGTACCGTCGGCAGCCGGGGACCCGTCCAGGGGTGTCGTCTCGATACTCGGCACCACGGTGTCCTGCCCGGTGTCCTGCCCGGCGTCTTGGGCGGTAGCTTGCGTTTCAGGGGCCGCGTCCGGGTCGGCACCGTCTACGGCAACGCTGTCTACAGCAGCGCTGTCGGTAGCGGCAGGGTCCGCCGTAGCACCGTTGGCAGCGACGGAGTCGGCCGGAGTGTCCGGCTGCACGCCCGGTTGCGTCGTCGCGCTGGCGGCGCTCGGAGTGGGCGTGCGCGCGCCGCCCGAGAGGAACGAGCCGCCGTTGAGCAAGGTGGCGATGATTCCGGCGATAACTGCCAGCAGCGCGAGTCCGATGAGCAGGTCGGGCCAGTTGCGTCTTATCCAGTCCATGCCCGCCAGTTTAACCCAAAACTCGCCCTGCGCACCAGCTACCGTGAATGTGTAGAAAATGGGTTGCGGAAGTTCAGAATACAGAATGCAGAACGATGGGTTATCCTCCCTTCTGCATTCTGTGTTCCTTCAAGTTTTCCTTATTCATCGGCAAGAAACGTGTTTGCGTAAGCTAAAAGTACTTTTGAAGTGCGTTCTGGGCCGGACCGTAACCCAAGTCCGACGCGCGCACCCAAGCCTCCTTGGCACCTTCGCGGCGGTTTTGAGCGTAGAGGGACCAACCCAGGTTGTAAAAAGCTCCGGCGTCTTCGGGGGTGTCGACTACGACCATCTGGTAAACCAGTTCGGCGTCTTGGTAACGTTCGGACGCGAGGTAAGCCGCGCCCAGGTTGACGCGCGCCAGGGCGTTGTCGGGCTCGAGCTGTACCGAGCGCTCGAGGTACTGCACCGCCGCGTCGTAGTTTTGCCGTTGGTACTCGGCCAATCCGGCCCAGAGCTGGGCCGAGGCGTCGTCGGGTCGGGTTGCCAAAACCGCTTCGAAGGCGGCGAGCGCGCCCGCGTAGTCCTCTTGCCGGTAGAGCCCGCGCCCCACGATAAAGTCGGCCTGGGCCAGCAGGTCGGGGTCGGTGAGCGCTACAAGCGCCTGTTGGGCGGCGGCGAACGCCTCGGCGTCGCGGCCGGTTTGGTCGTAGCCGGTGGCGAGCGCCAGCTGGGCTTCACCGCTGTCGGGTTTGATGGCGATGGCGTTTTCAAGGTAGCCGAGCGCCGAGTCGGGCTCGCCGTTTTCCAGATAACTCACGCCCAGGTTGTAGCGCGCCTGCCACGAGCCGGCGTCGGCGGCGGTCGCCCGCTGGAAAGCGCTGATGGCCTCGGCTTCGCGGCCCAAGCTGCGCTGCAACAACCCCAGCTTCAGCAAAATGCTCGCCTGCGCCGCGGCGTCGGCGGCCGCCTGGGCGCTCCGCAAGGCCCGCTCCAAAGAACTCACCGCGTAGTCGGGTTGGTCGGCCTGCACGTAAATGTCGGCGACGAGCGTGCTCACCAAAAAGTCTCTGCTGCGCGCCTCTAAGTCGGTGAGTTCGGGCAAGGCTTCAAGCCCGTTGCCCGCGTTGTAGAGCGCTTGCCCGCGTTGCAGGGTCAGCGCGTCGTCGCCGGGGCGCAGCTCGAGGGCGGCGGTGTAAGCCTCGGCGGCACTCGCGTAGTCTTCAACCCGCTCCAGCTGCCCGGCCAGACCCAAGTAAGCGTTGACCTGTTCAGCGGAACTCACCTCTGCCGAAGTCTCGAGGGCCGCGCTAAAAGCCTCGACGGCTTCTTCGTAACGGCGCAGCTTGGCGAGGGTCACGCCGCGGTTGAAGTGGCCGTCGAACCGCTCCGGGTAAAGCCGCGCGACCTCGTTGAACTGGAACAGGGCGGCTTCGTAGTCGCCGCGCCCGTACTCGGCCAAACCCAGCCCGAAGTGCGCGTCGCCCGAACGGTAGTCGAGGCTGACGGCCTCCAAAAAGCTCTTTTGCGCCTCGTCTAAGGCGTTTTCTTGCAATAGTGCGTTGCCCAGGTCTATCCAGGCGTCCAGGTTGCCCGGCTCGCGCTGCACCGTCTGGCGCAAACCCGCCGACGTTTGCGCCGTCGCCACACCGCTGACAAAGACGACCGCCAGAGCGAAAGCTGCCAGCAGGGTGCTCAAGCCGCGTGAGACCTGAAAAGTTGTTCTTGCCATAGCCCGTGCCTCCAAAGTTAAAACGCAGCCCGCCGCCGAGTCGCTGTGCGCGTCCCGAAATTCCAGGCTAAGTCTAGTACGCGCGTCCCCGCCGCCCGTGTGAAATCCCCCACGAGACGCGCCAGGTGCGCAAAGTGTGGCGTTTTCGCTCAAGCCGGTCGTGCTTCCGTTAGGCGGTGAACGGGCCGCAGTGCCGCAGAATGTGGTACAGTTACGCGGAAATGTTCGGGTATTTTCCAGAGGTTTTCTCACCGCCGCCCCCCGCGGCGCTGCCTTATCATGAGAGAGCTAACAGCTTGGTTGAGCGTCGTGGTTCTCATAGGTGGCAAGATAATCCTCTTACAGAGATTACACAGCCCCTAATCCGTATTCCTAGTTATACCGCCGCCGCCGGAATTAGAAGCGCGTCAGGCAACGAGTGTAACCCAGGGCCTTGTACCTTCTGCCAACCCACCACGCACAAGGGGGCTGCCGTATGAGCCGCGACGGCCAAGAAGAGCGGGAGCGGTACCGCGAGTTGCTCGAAGAGCTGCGAACTATCATCCCCGGCGCGCAGGTCCTGTTCGCGTTCTTGTTGACGGTGCCCTTCGCCACACGGTTCTCTGAGGTCGATGGTCTTGGTAAAATCATCTTCACGGTTTCACTCTTGGCCGTCGCGGCCGCGACGGTCCTGTTCCTGGCACCAGCCGCGTACCACCGCCCGACAGGTCATCGGGACCATCGATGGCGGCTGCGCCTTGGCGTGAGGACCACCTTGGCCGGACTGTTCCTGTTGACATTATCGATCAGCTGCGCCGTCTTCGTCGTCACCCGTTTCCTGTTCAACAGCTCCACCTTAGGCACCGTGGTGGCAGCGGCAACGGCGGCACTGGCGATCGCGATGTGGTACGTCCTCCCCATCTATAGTCGCGAGCGTTCCGAGGACACGTCGGAGCCGCAGTCTGAGCCTTGACTAAAGAAGCGGTGCATCGCAAGTACAACATCGCAGGGGTGGTATAACCCGCCGCCGCACGCCGACGAAACGCTGCGCCGCCTTGTTCACCTTCATCGCTCAACTCGCCTCGTTCAACCGCTGTCTCGCGGGTGAGCGGCCACTTGTTATGCGTGAACCCCTCGAGCTACCCCGCTTCACCCTGGGCCAGCGCGAGCTGCCCACAAGCCCCGCCCGCGTCCTGCCCGCGGCTGAAGCGCACCGACACCGACAAACCGGCGTGCTCGAGAAGTTCCTTAAACGCAGCGATGCGTTCGCGCGGGCTGGTGCGAAACTCGGCTACTCCCCAAGCGTTGAACGGGATGAGGTTGACGTGGCTGTTCAAGCCTTTCAACCGCTTCGCCAGCAACTCGGCTTGCCAGGGCGCGTCGTTGACGCCGTCCAGCATGGTGTACTCCACGGTGACGCGCCGCGAGGTCGAGCGTTGCCAGTCGTGGAGCGAGGCGATGATGTCCTCCAGTGGGTAAGCGTGCGCGGTGGGGATGATAGCGCGGCGCGTGTCCTCGTCGGGCGCGTGCAGACTCACTGCGAGGACGAGCGGCAAACCTTCGGCGGCAAGTTTACGGATTTTGGGCGGCAAACCCACGGTTGACAAGGTGATGCGCCGCGGCGACATGTCGAGCGCTTTGGGATTTATCAGCGTGCGGACGGCGGCGAGCGCGTGGTCGTAGTTCAGCAGCGCCTCGCCCATGCCCATCAGCACGACGTTGCGGATTTCTTTCGGCGCGAAGCCCTCGCCCCAGGCTATCGCCAAGACTTGCGCGACGATTTCTGCGCGCGTCAGGTTGCGCCCGAAGCCCAAACTGCCCGTGGCGCAAAACGCGCAGCCCGCCGGACAGCCGACCATCGACGACACGCAGACCGTCTTGCGGTCTTTGTAGGGCATATAAACCGCCTCGGTCTGGCGGCCGTCGCGCAATGTGAACAGATAACGCACCGAGGCGTCCCAGGATGGGAAGCGTTCGGTTTTTACAAAGGGACTGATGCTGTAGCTTTGCTCGAGGTCCGCCCGCCAAGCTTTGGGCAAATTCGTCATCGCCGCGAAACTCTGCGCGCCGCGTTCATAGAGCCAATTTGCGAGCTGGTCGCGGCGGTAACTTTGGGCGGGCGAGGGTACAGGGAAGTTTTCGGGGGCCAGCTCGAGCAGCGACGGTTTGAACACCTCGGGCGTTGTCTTCGGGGTGCTGGTGATGTCTATTTTGAGGGTGTCGGGTGTCGCTGCGTTCACTTCGTCACTGTAGCACGGGGTTGAAAGCCGTTAAGTCGCTGGGACAGGTCTCCGGCGGGTCAGGCCGGGGCGGGGTCGGAGGGTAGGATAAAGAGCGGCAGGCGTTCGCGCAGCGGCTCGACCTCGGCGCGTAGGCGCGTAAAGACCTCGGCGTCTAGGTAGGCCGCGCTCGCCCGGAACAGGCCTAAGTAGTAGTCGGCTATCAGCGTTTGCTCGGCGCGGCTGAGCTGTTCGCGCTCGAGCCGGGTCAGCAGTTCCGCGACGAAGTTTTCACGCGACTCTAAAGCTGGACAGCCGCCTTGACGGATGACCTCGCGCAGCACGACCACGGTCTCGTTCGGGTTGTGCCACAAGCCGAAGGAAAGTTCAGAAGTGAGTTCGTCGACGCGGCGCATCCGGCTGCGGTACTCGCCGCTGCCGAGCAGTTCACGGGCCAAAGCTTGGCGCTCGAGGCGCTTGGTCGCGTACTCGGCTAAACTGAACGGTTTGCCCTGTGGGCGTAAAGCCCCACCGACGATGGCGCGCAGGCGGTAGGCCAGCAAGTAGTCTTGATACTCTAAAAGATGCTCCACGGGTTCAAGGATCACAGGGTCAAGTTTAGCGGTGCGGCCCCGGTGGGTGTGGAGCGGTTGTTACGTTGCGGGTGTGGCAAACGGTATAGTCAGGGTAAAGCGAACAAAAGTCAGGTTCTCGACGGAGGCAGTTTATGCGCACGAAAAAGAAGACAGTCGGCATGGTGTTGGCGGGCGGCAAGGGCACGCGGCTTCACCCCCTGACCTGGAAACGAACCAAACCGGCGGTGCCCTTCGCGTCGAAGTACCGAATCATCGACTTCGCGCTGAACAACATGATCAACTCGGAAATCTTCGGGATGTACGTGCTGACGCAGTTCAAGGCACAGTCTTTGACCGAGCACATCCAGCGCAACTGGCGCTTCGGCAGTTTTTTATCGGACTACTTCATCACCTTAGCTCCGGCGCAGATGTACCTGTACGAAGAACTCGGGGCGGAGTGGTACCGTGGCACCGCCGACGCGATTTACCAAAACATCCACCTGATCAACAACAACGCGCCCGACTTTGTTGCGATTTTCAGCGGCGACCACATCTATAAGATGGACATCTCGCGCATGATCGACGACCACATGCGCAACGCGGCCGACATCACGATTGCCGCTTATCCGACCACGGTGGACGAGGGCCAGCGCTTCGGGATTTTGCAGGTGGACGACAATTTTCAAATCACCGAGTTTCAAGAAAAACCCGAACACCCCAAAGAGATTCCGGGCCGTCCGGGGTACTGCCTCGCCTCGATGGGCAACTATATTTTTTCTTATAAGGCGCTCCTAGAGCTGCTCAACCGCGACGCCGCGAATGAAACGTCGGAACACGACTTCGGCAAAGACGTGTTGCCGATGGCGCTGCAAGACGGCTACAAGCTGATGGCCTACGACTTCGCCAGCAACCCGCTGCCGGGCCAGTCGGGGCCGAACACCTACTGGCGCGACGTGGGCACCATCGACAGCTACTGGGAAGCGAACATGGACTTGGTCGCCGTCACGCCTGAATTCGACCTGTTCAACGAGGCCTGGCCGCTGCGCACCTCCAGCGAGTTTTCGCCGCCCGCCAAGTTCGTCCATGAAGAGGTCGAGCGGCGCGGCCAAGCGTTCAACAGCCTGCTCGCCGGGGGCGTCATCGTTTCCGGGGCGACGGTGCGGCGCTCGATTTTGGCGCGGCGCGTGCGGGTCAACAGCTTGAGCTTGCTGGAAAACTCGGTCGTGTTCGACGACGTGACGGTTCAGCGGCGCTGCACGATTCGCAACGCGATTGTGGACAAAAACGTCACCGTCCCCGAAGGTACCCAGATCGGCGTCAACTTGGACGACGACCGGGCGCGCGGCTTTACCGTGACCGACCAGGGCGTCGTGGTCGTGCCGAAGAGTTACCAGTTCGAGTAGGGGCGGCGCTGCCGAGCGAGTGACGAGGGGTTTTGTCGGACGAGCAAGAAGTAACTCACACGCGGAACGAGGGCGGAACAGGGTTCGGCAGAGCGGCAGGCTTTTGGAGAGCCGGAATCCAGAAGGGTTGCAACGCCTGACCAAGGGTTCAACCGGTCAAACTAATCAAACTAAACAGCCGTGCGCGTGAGGACATAAGCAACAAGAAGTAGGGAGCAGCGGCGTTCGGGGTGGCTGCCCAGCGGGGCGAAGGGGCCGAGGCCGGGTGAGTTTCTAGGGGGCGTGGTCGACGCGGTCGGGGCAGGCGGCTCGTTTCGGGTATTTTGAAAAGGGAGGGGTTCGGCGGCCGGGGTCGTCTCGGGGTCGGCGGCTCGAGCACCAAACGTTAAACGCTCGAACCCGGAAACGTCACAGCGCTGAGCCGCCCGAATCCGTATCCTGCTTAACGACTTGTCGCGAGCCTTGACGGCGGAGTGGAAACGGCGGCAAAACCCGGGGCGGCGGGCACTCTGTTGGTCCGGTAGCTTACAGCTTTTTCACACGTCCGGGTGCTACCCTGACCGTACCGAAAACGTCTGTCGGCTGCTTCAGCATGGGGGCTGCAGGCTTAGGAGGAAGCTTTTGAAACGTTCGTTCAATCCGTGGTTGCTCGTGATGCTGATTGTTTTGGGCATCTTCGTGTTCAGCCAGTTCAACTCGCGTTCACCCAGCCGCGAAGTCGACTACTCGCAGTTTGTTAACTGGGTCGACAGCGGTCAGGTCGAATCGGTTGTCATCGCGCGCAACGACGGGCAAATCCAGGGCGAACTTAGACAAGTCGCCCAACTCGATACCGAGGGCGGCGCGCAACCGGTGCAGAACTTCACCACCACGGCCATCATCACCGACTCGCTCACGAAACGGCTCGAGGACAACAACGTGAACATGCGGGTGCGCAACCCGGCCCAGTGGATAGGCCTGGTCGTCTCCATTTTGCCCATCGTCATCCTCATCGGGTTTTTTTGGTTCATCTTCATGCGCGCGCAGGGCGGGCCGAGCCAGGTCATGCAGTTCGGCCAGTCCAAGGCGCGCACCTACGGCCGCGAGAACAAGGTCAAGACCACTTTCAACGACGTGGCCGGCCACAAAGAAGCCAAAGAAGAACTCATCGAGGTCGTCGACTTCCTGAAAAACCCGCAGAAGTACCTGCGCATCGGCGCGGAGATTCCCAAGGGCGTGCTGCTCGTCGGGCCGCCGGGCACGGGTAAAACGCTGCTGGCGAGGGCGGTGGCGGGCGAGGCCGGGGTGCCCTTTTTGACGGTCAGCGCTTCGGAATTCATGGAAATGTTCGTCGGCGTCGGGGCGAGCCGCGTGCGCAGTTTGTTCGAAGAGGCGCGCAAAGCTTCGCCCGCGATCATCTTCATCGACGAAATCGACTCCATCGGCCGCCGCCGCGGGGCGGGAATAGGCGGCGGCCACGACGAGCGCGAGCAGACCCTCAACCAAATATTGAGCGAGATGGACGGCTTCGAGAAAGACACTTCCGTCATCATCATCGCCGCGACGAACCGACCCGACGTCCTCGACTCGGCGCTGCTCCGCCCCGGCCGCTTCGACCGCCAGGTCACGGTGGGCCTGCCCACCCAGAGCGAGCGCAAAGAGATTTTGCAGGTCCACGTGCGCAACAAGCCGGTCGCCGACGACGTCAACCTGGGCCGCTTGGCCGAGGCCACGCCGATGTTCTCGGGGGCCGACCTGGAAAACTTAGCCAACGAAGCCGCGCTGGTCGCAGCCAGGAGCGGCAAACAAGTCATCAACTGGAACGACTTCAACGACGCGCTCGACCGCATCATCCTGGGCCTGCGGCGCGGCTCGCTGGTCCCGAGCGACACCGAGCGGCGCATTTTGGCCTTTCACGAGTCCGGCCACGCCATCGGCGCGGTGTCGCAACCCGACCACAGCCGCATCCGCAAGGTCACCATCATGCCGCGCGGCAACGCGGGCGGTTTTGCGGCTTACCTCAGCAAAGAGCAGATGGTCACGAGCCGTGAAGAGTTGGAGCAGCGCCTCATCTCGATGTTCGGCGGACGTGTGTCGGAGAAGAAACTCACCGGTACCATTTCCTCGGGTGCGGCCAGCGACCTCAAACAAGCGACCGACCTCGCCAAGCAGATGGTCTTCGACCTCGGCATGGGCGGCGAAGAGTACATCGCCTGGGGCAGCGACAGCGGGCCGGTGTTCTTGGGCGGCGAAATCAGCCGCCGCAAAGACTTCAGCGAGGAAACGGCTCGAGAACTGGAAGAGCAGGTCAACGAAATCCTGCACTCGGCTTACCGGCGCACCGAGCAGGTCATCGGTGAAAACTGGATGGCGGTCGAGGCCGTCGCCGAAGCGCTGCTGCAACAAGAAACCCTGGACGGCCTGGCGGTCGAGCGCGCCTTCAAACTCGCCCAGGAGGGTGCCGCGAGCGCTGAGGAAATCACCGAGATGCTGGTCCGCGAGTCGCAAGAGGTCGAAGCTAAATTAGCCGCGCAACTCAAACGCGAGGAAGCCGAGTTGCGCGAGGAGCGCCGCCGCCCCGCCGAGCCCGAGCGGCCCAAGGGTCCCATCGAACCAAGGCCGGCGCAAGGCAGTTAGAAGAAGTCTCAACCGGGTATTTTCAAAAAGTGCGGCCCAAAAGGGCCGCACTTTTTGCTGTTCTTTCGGAGTAGGGACTGACCCCGCCCGGCTTCGTCGCACACCTGATAAACGCCGTAGGGGTTTTACGGTTCCTTATCGGAATTCGTACAAGAAGGTAAAGGGGAAACAAGCCGTTGTAGCCTTCTCCACGCTTTTTCGACTCGCCCCCCTTTTTCTCACACGGTGCCCAAGCGCACCTAACCGTCCCCTGTTAGGATACACAGCGTGGCTGTGATAGACGGCAAATACGAAATTCTTTCGCAGCGCGTTTCGGCAGAGGGACAGACCTTTTTCAGCGCTACAGCGCCCGACGGTGCCGCCTTGGACATCGTTTGGTTCGACTTGACGACGCCCCAACAGGAGGTGCGTTTCGAGCGCTACCGCCAACTGTTGCGCGCGCTCAAAAAGCAGGGTTTCGTGGCGCTCCACGACATCGTGTCCCGACCGGGTGCGCACTACGTGGCCTGGTACGCCCCGGGTCAGCAGCCGAGAGCGGCGGCGACGGCGGACCTCGAGCGCACCCTGCGCAGCTACGGCTACAGTTCCGGTCAAGCCGATGTCCGGGTGGACAAAACGGGCCGCACCCTGGTCTACGGGCTCGCTTTCGGGGCAACGGCGGCGTTGCCCGAGCCCGCTTCACCGCCGCGCCCGCGCGGCAAACCTGTGGCGCGTCCGCCACTGCCGCTGTGGTTTCTGCGCTGGGCTTTGGGCGTCGCGCTGCTGAGCGTCGGCGGCGTCCTTTTTTACGTGAGTTTCAAGACGAGCGTGAACGACGCGCTGGTGACCGTTCCCGACCTGACGACCCTGCCGGTCAACGAGGCGGCCAAAGCGCTCTACGACTTGAAGCTCGAGGCCGACCCCGCGGCCGTCGCTTCCGACGCGCCACCCTACAGCGTGCTGGACAGCGCGCCTGCACCCGGCAGCGAGACGCGGCCGGGCAGCGCGGTACGCCTGGACTATGCGCTGCCCGCCGGGCAGGTCGCGCTCGTGACGGTGCCGCAACTGCGGGGCAGCGCGCTGTCCGGCGAACTCGCGGAGCGGCTCAGCGCCGCCAAGCTGCGCCTGGGCGACGTCGCCTACGTCCACAGCAACGTCGCCGAAGGCGTCGTCGTCGCCCAATCGCGTGAGGCGGGCACGCAGACCAGCGAAGGCTCGCCCGTCCATTTACTGGTGAGCGAAGGCCCCCGCCCCCGAGAAACGTTTTTACCCGACCTGGTCGGTCTGCCGCTCGAGGACGCCCTCGCCCTGGCGCGCTTGGCGGGCGTCGCCGTCGCCGAACCCGAAACCTCCCCGGGCGGCCGCTACGCCCCCGGCACCGTCCTCGCGCAGAGCCTCCCGCCCGGGGAGATGGTCCCGCTGCGGGCAGCCGAGTTACGCCTGACGGTGGCGGACGGGGGAACCCCGCCGCCCGCGCGGCCCGTGCCCTCGCTCGTCGGCATGAGCCGCGCCGCCGCCGCCGCCACGGCGACCGAAGCGGGGTTCGACCTCGCCTACGAGTGGGTCGACGACGACACCGAAAGCCTCAACTTGCCCTCCGGCGTCGTCAGCCAGAGCCCGCCGCCCGGGGGCGCGGCCAGCGGCAACACGGTGAGTGTTCTGGTCAACCAACGCCCCGTCCCCACGCCGCGGCCCGCGGTTACCGCGACGTGGCGCCCGCCACGCGAGCGCGAACTGACGTACACCTTCGATGTCGAGTCCGGTATTCCGACCCTCGAGGCGCGCATTGACGCCCTCACCCTCGGCGGCAAATACGAGGTTCTAGCCCCACAAACCGTCACGGGAGGCGAGCGGTTGAGCGGCACGTGGCGCACGCGCGAGCCAGGCCCCGTCACCTTTGAACTTTTTCTGGGCACCGACGCCAGACCCTACGCGCAAACCAGGGTCAATCCTTGAGGCGGCTCCGGGATAAGCCCCGGATGGTGCGCCCCACCCAACCGTGCGACAATGACGAACCCATGCCCGTTTTCGCCGTCGACAAACCCTTAGGCTCGACCTCGCACGACGTGGTCGCGCGGGCGCGCAAGCTCTTAAAGACGCGCCGCGTGGGCCACGCGGGCACCCTCGACCCGCTCGCCAGCGGGGTGCTCGTGCTCCTGAGCGAGGACGCGACCAAGCTCTCGCCCTTTTTGACCGCCTCCGCCAAGCACTACCTCGCCTGGGTGTCCTTCGGCGCGAGCACACCCACGCTGGACGCCGAAGGGCCGGTGCTGGAGACGGCGGACGCTACAGGGCTGACTCGAGAATCCCTCGAGCGCGCCCTCCCCCCTTTTTTAGAGCTGACCGAGCAAACCCCGCCCGCTTACTCGGCCGTCAAAAAGGGCGGCGTCAAGGGCTACGAGGCGGCGCGGAAGGGTGAGAATTTGAACCTCGCGGCACGGCCCGCAGGTTATGCGGAGATTCGGCTGCTCAGACTCGCCCCTTCCCGCGACGCCCTGCCCGCCGCCTTCAGCCTGACCCCGGAAGGCACCTGGGCACCCAACCCGCGCGGGCTGAAAATACTCTTGCCCGCCACCTTGGGCGACTTTCCCACGGCGCTGTTTTACCTGCAAGTCGCGGCGGGTACCTACATCCGGGCCTTTGCAAGGGATTTAGGCGCGGCCCTCGGGGTCCCCGCCCACCTGAGCGGCCTGGTGCGGACGCGGGCGGGGCGCTTGGGGTTGGAGGAGGCTTCTGCGCTCGAGGAGCTTGCCAACGTACAGGGTTTGGGCTTGGCCGCCGCTCTCCCCTACCCGCTTCTTACGTTGAGCGACGACGAGGTCGCGCGGGTGCGGCAGGGACAGCGGCTGTCTTTAGACTTCGAAGGCCGCGTCGGTTTGACGACGCCGGAGGGCGAGCTGGTTGCGGTGGCTGAAATGGTGAATGAACGGATGAAGCTGTTGCGCGTTTGGAGCAGTTGAAAACTTACAGGACTACCTTCTGCTAAAGTTGCATTATGAAAAACGCTCTTTTCTTTCCCGTGCTCCTTGTCCTACTTATCTTGAGCGCTTGCCAGACCGACCGCTCATACTCTCGTACCGAACTCCCCTTCGCCACCGACCCGAGCGTGTTGCGTGGCGACTGGTCTGGTACTATTCTCAGCGTTCCGACCGAGCAAGACCCAGGGCTCAGCCTCGTCAACCTTGTTGCAACTTGTCCGGATGCAGAAGAAGGCAAGTGCCATTCGTACATCTTTGAGGGTGAAGTGAGCGTGGGCGGCAGCGACTTCGTACCTATCAGCGGACAGGGTTATTCGGGAGACAACAGCATTTACGTGTTGAGGGCACCGCCGATTCCGACAAGTTTCGAGGCATCGTTTCAATACGACGGCGCTCAGTGGAACCTATCCGGCACTTACCGCACCACCTACTATACTTCGCCCGAAGACGAAAGACCCTTTTACGAAAGCTATCTTCAGGCAGAAGGTACGCAACGTGGAGACGTATTCAGGCTCGAGCCCGTCCGCTAGCGTTGTCCCCACACGCGTGCAGTTATCCACACTTTACAACCCTTCATGCACTACACTGGATTTTGAAAGAAACAGCCTGAAAGAAACGGCGTGAAGTAGCGAGCGTGAAGGAGACGCCGAAAAGGAGGCAGTGTGAACATCGGCATTCCCAAAGAGGTCAAACGTCACGAGTACCGCGTGTCGGCGACGCCGGGCGCGGTGCGGGCCTTTGTCGCCGCCGGGCACAGCGTGGTGGTCGAAGCAGGTGCAGGCACAGGCAGCAGTTTTTCCGACGCGAACTTTGAGGTGCAAGGGGCGCGCATCGTGGACAGCGCCGAGGAGGCCTGGGCGCAGGCGATGGTCTTGAAGGTTAAGGAGCCCGTGAAGCAAGAATACGGTTTTTTGCGCGACGACCTGCTGCTCTTTACTTATCTTCACCTTGCCGCCGACCGGCCGCTGACCGACGCTCTGCTCGGCGCGGGCACCACAGCCATCGCTTACGAGACGGTGCAGGTCGACAACGGCGCTTTACCGCTGCTGACCCCTATGAGCGAGGTCGCCGGGCGCATGGCCCCGCAGGTGGGGGCGTACCACTTGGAGCGCTTTCTGGGCGGGCGCGGCTTGCTCCTGGGCGGTGTGCCGGGCGTCGAGGCGGGCGAGGTGGTGATTCTGGGCGGCGGCGTGGTCGGCACCAATGCGGCCAAAATCGCCCTCGGGCTGGGTGCGCGGGTGACGATTCTGGACATCAGCCACGCGCGGCTGCAATACCTGGACGACATCTTTGGGGGCCGCGTGCAAACCCTCGCCAGCAACCCCGGCAACATCGCCGACATCATTCGGCGGGCCGACCTGCTCGTCGGCGCGGTGCTCATCCCCGGGGCCAAAGCGCCGCACCTCGTCACCAAGGACATGCTCACCACCATGAAGCCGGGCAGCGTGATTGTGGACGTGGCGGTCGACCAGGGCGGCTGCATCGAAACGATTCACGCCACCACCCACGACGATCCGACTTATGTGGTCGAGGGCGTCGTCCACTACGGCGTCGCCAACATGCCGGGCGCGGTGCCGAACACGAGCACGACGGCACTGAGCAACCAAACCCTGCCCTACGCCCTCAAACTGGCAGCAAAAAACACGGGCGCGCTCCGCGAGGACCCCGCACTTATGAAGGGCTTGAACACCCACGCAGGGCAGCTCACCTACGCGGCGGTCGGCAACGCCTTCGGCCTCGAGACCGTGCCCGCGGCGGAAGCTCTGGGACAAATGGTGGTGGCGAGCTGAGTCAGGGACTCTTCAGCTTTAAGTGAGTTGAAACAAGTGAGCACCCTGGTCCGTTTGTGGTAGGGGCGGGTTTTAAACCCGCCCCTACGATGCGTTGAAAAAGTGCCTTCAGGACAAAATTTTACCAGTCAAAACGAGGGGAAATCAACGCAGTTTCGCCAAGGCTTTGCGGATGAGCGTTTCGGCCGCGTCGTCGGGGTGCTCGAGCGCCAACATCCCCACCGCCGACTTGACTTGAGATTCTCGGTAGCCGAGAGCCAGCAGCGCCTGCACCGCGTCCTCGCCCGCGCCGGACAAGACCGACTGCGGCCGCGCCGCACCGGGCGCGGCGGCGAGGTGCTCGGGCAACTTGTTTTTGAGGTCCAAGATGATTCGCTCGGCCGTTTTTTTGCCGACGCCGGGCGCGCTCGAGAGTAGTCCGGCGTCCCCGCCCAAAATCGCCGAAGCTATCAACGTCGTCGGCAGCGACGACAAAATCGCCAGCCCCACCTTCGGCCCGATGCCCGAAACCGAAGTAAGGTAGCGAAAGAGCGTCAGCAAATCCTCGGTGTGAAAGCCGTAGAGCGACAGGTCGTCCTCTTTTACGACGAGGTGCGTGTGCAGCCGCACCGCCGCGCCCTTGCTGCAGGCCATCAGGGTTGCCTTGGGCGCGAACAGCTCTAAGCCGAACGCGCCCGCCTGCATGACGAGGCTCGCGTCGCGCACCTCGGCGACGATGCCGTCCAAAAAAGCAATCACTGAAACTCTCCAAACAGGGGCGCAAAAATCGCCTCGTAGCCGATGTCGGCGACCGTCGCGCAGCCGGTCAAGCGCATGGCATAGGCGAGTTCGCTCTCCAGGTTCGCGCGGGCGCGGTCACTCTCGACCACCACGGCCTCCGCGCCGACCGCGAGGTAGCGAAACACGTCGACGCCGTTCCGCACCGGGCCGCCCGCGTACACGTTGATCATGCCCGCCACGGCGTCCAAAACCTCGGGAAAAATCTCGATGGTCGCGGGGCCGTTCAGGTAAAACCCCGCGCCCGAATGCACCACGACGCCTTCCAAACCCGCCTCGGCCGCGACAAGCGCGTCCGCCGGGCTGGCGACGCCGTAGAGCCAAATCGGGCAACCGGCGGCCGCGCGAAGTTCGGCTAAATCCTCGCGCGTTTTGGGCCGCCAGGGGTTCGCCCCGTAGGGCGCGGTGTCGGCCAAAACGCTAAAGTCCAGCGCCAGCGCACTCACGCCGCGCGCGGCGAGGCGGCGCACCTTGGGCATGAGTTCGCCCATCTTGTCGGTCTTGAGCAGCGCCAGGCTGCGCTCGAGCGCCCCGCCTTTGTCGCCCGCCGGCTCCAGCAACAGCTCGGCCCGGACGAGACTCAGGGTGTCCAAACTGTCCAACACGCCTTCGACGAGCGGCACCACGGGCGAGGCGAGGACTTGCTCGAGCACCGTGACGCCCAAGTCCACCTCGTGAACGTCGTGGAGGACGCGCGGGATGAGTTGATAGTTGTCCAAAGCGGCGAGGTCGCGGTCGGGCACGTGTTCAGTGTACCAAGCAAACGCGCCCGGACGAAAATACCGAATGCTCGGTGAGCAGAGGTAAGACTGAGCAGAGAGGTTGGGGAGCGGGGAGAAAGAGGTTCCGGCTCTTCCCTACTTTTGCCTCTATCAAAGCTTGGCGGAACGCACCAGGTCTTGCTTCAAGTCCCATAAAGCTTCGGTCAGCGAAACGTGATAGATGTGGGGGTTGAGCAGGCGCTTGACCCCGGCGTCCAAACGGGCCAGGTCGGTCTCGCAGCGCTCGCGCAGGGTTTGCAGGGGCGGCGCGTCGGCCACGCGCTTGCCGCCCTCGAAGACGGGCTCGAGCAGCGGCTCAACCTCCACGGCACTACGCTGCACGGTGCGCCGCAGGCGCGCGTCCGAGGGGTGGTGAAGCGTGATGGCGTCCTCTTGGCGCGGGTCCTCGTGGGACAAGCTCACCAGGTCCGCCGTCGCCTTGCCGCGCTCGTCGTAAAGCCGCCACAGCCGCTTGTCGCCCGGGTTGAGGGTTTTGGCGGGCGTGTTCGAGAGTTTGATGGCGGGCCGCCACGCGCCGCCTTCCTGAACGGCCGAAAGCTTGTAGACGCCGTCCAGGGCCGAGTCGCCTTGCGAAATCATCAGACTCGTGCCGACGCCGTAAAACAAACGCCGGACGAGCGCGTCCGGGTCGACCCCGTAACTCCGCGCTTCGGCGGCGATTTGGGTGACGATTTGCCAGATGGTGAACTCGTCCAAGCGGTTCGACAAGACGATGCCCACGTCGCCGAAGCCCGCCGCGTCGAGCAACTTGGCGGTCTGGATGCTCAGAAAAGCCAAGTCGCCCGAGTCGAGGCGCACGCCGACGGGTTTGTGGCCCCGACGGCGCAACTTTTCAAAAACCTTAATCGCGTTGGGCACGCCGCTGCCGAGCGTGTCCACGGTGTCGACGAGCAGCAGGCAGTCGTCCGGATAGGCTTCAGCGTAGGCTTCGAAAGCGGCCAGCTCGCCGAGCCCGAGCGCCACGAACGCTTGCACCATGCTGTGCGCGTGGGTGCCTTTCGGCGGCAGCTCGAGCACGAACGACAGACCCGTGTTGGACGTAAAGTCCACGCCGCCGACCAGCGCCGCACGCGTCCCGGCGTTCACCCCGCGCTCGTGCCCGCGGCGCATCCCGAAGTCGATGACGGTGCTGCCCCGCGCCTCTTGCTTGACGCGCGCCGCCTTCGTCGCCACCAGCGTCGGGTAGTTGAGGTGGTTGAGCAGCGAGGTTTCCAAAACCTGCGCCATCGCAAATGGCCCCTGCACCACCGCCACGGGCGCGCCCGCGTGGACGACGCGGCCCTCCGGCACCGCGCTGAGCCGCAGCCCCGCAAAGTTGCCGCAGGCTTTCAGCCAGTTCAAAAAGTCCTCGTCGAACAGTCTTGCGCCCGTGCTCGCTCTAGCAGCGCGCAAGTAGGCCAGGTCCTCGGCGCGAAAGTGCGCGCGTTCCATCCAGTCGAGGAGCCACTCGAGCCCCGCCGCCACGCAGTAGCCCGCCTCGTGCCGGCCATAGTCGGGGTAGGAGCGGAAAAAATAGTCGAACTGCACCTGGCGTTCGTGCAAGCCCTGGCGAAAGTAAAGCTGCGCCATCGTGAGCTGGTACATGTCGGTGAAGAGTACGCCTTCGGCGGTCTGCTGCTCGGCGGGGGTCATGGGGTCTCCTCGGTTCAAGCGCATGGGTTTAAGTCGCACGGGTTCGACCGAACCCGTGGTTTTTTGTTCGTTCGGCGGCCTCGAGCCTGTGACGTCCCGGTTGCTGCCGGGTCGGTCACGGCACCGAACGACGCCCGGCCCTGCACTTCTCAGCCGGGCGGGGCTATACTCTAGTTTATGCTAGAAACCGAACCTCAGACGGATACTGTTCAAGATACTATTCAAAAAGCTACCCTGCCCAACGGTTTCACGGTGGTGTTCGAACCGCTGCCCTGGCTGGCCTCGGCGAGTTTTTCGCTGCTGTTGCCGGTCGGCGCGACGACCGACCCGGCAAACGAGTCGGGAAGTGCGACGGTGCTCAACGACCTGCTGTACCGTGGCGCGGGCGAGTACCATTCGCAAGCGTTGTCCGACGCGCTCGACGCGCTCGGGGTGCGCCGCGGCGGCGGGGCCGGCAAAGAGTACATGACCTTGTCGGGCTCGCTGCTGGCCGAGTCGTTTCGCAAAGCCTTGCCACTTTACGCCGACATCGTGCGCCGCCCGCACTTGGACGCGGGCGAGTTCGAGGGCGCGCGCACCCTGGCGGAGCAAGAACTCGCCTCGCTCGGCGACAACCCGACCCAGCAACTGTTCAACACCCTGGCCGGAAAGTACTTCGTGTCCGCCCACGGCAACAGCAGCTACGGCGACGCGGCGGGTTTGGCGGCGCTGACACCCGACAGCGTGCGCAGGGACTACCAACGCCGGGTGTCGCCGCGTGGCGCAATCCTGAGCGTGGCGGGCGGGCTGGCTTGGGACGAGGTGCACACCCTCGCCGAGGGCCTGTTCGGCGACTGGCAGGCCGCCGGGACCGACCTGCCCGAGGTGCGCGTCGGGCGGCCCCACCAGGACCACCTAACCGAAGACACCTCGCAGGTGCAAATCGGGGTGGCTTTTGGGGCGGCCGCGCCGGGCGCGCCGGGTTGGTACGAAAACGCGCTCGTCCTGGGTGTGCTGGGCGGCGGCATGGGCGCGCGGCTCTTTACCGAGGTGCGTGAAAAACGCGGGCTGGTCTACAGCGTGGCGGCGATGAGCCAGGCGGTGCGCGGCTTCGGTTACACGCTCGCTTACGCCGGCACCACGACCGAGCGCGCCAACGAAACCCTGGAGGTTTTGCTCTTTGAACTGCGGCGCTTGGCGAGTGGCGTGAGCGAAGACGAACTCGAGCGCGCTAGGACCGGCCTGTTGTCGCAACTCGTGATGCAGGGCGAGTCGAGTGGCGCGCGGGCCGCGGCCTTGGCGCGCGACACCTTTTTACTCGGCGAGCCGCGCCGCGTGGACGAGGTCAAAGAGGCGCTGCTGAACATTTCCGTCGCCGACCTCAACCGCTACCTGGCAAGCTCGTACCGCCCCGAGTTTACCGTCCTGACCCTCGGGGCCAAACCCCTGAGCGAGGTGACCCTAGCGTGAATCTCGAACCCAGCACGACGCAGCCCGACACGACCGAACTCAGCCCCGCCCAACCCGGCATCGTGTTTCAACACGCCAAACTGGACAACGGCCTCGTCGTCATCGGCGAGCACAACCCGCGCGCGCAGAGCGTGGCGGCGGGCTACTTCGTCAACACGGGCGCGCGCGACGAGAGTAAGGAAGTTGCGGGCGTGTCGCACTTTTTGGAACACATGATGTTCAAGGGCACTGCGAAACGCAGCCCCGAAGACATCAACCGCGAGTTCGACGAACTCGGCGCGAACTACAACGCTTACACCTCTGAAGAGCGCACCGTCTATTACGGCGCGGTGCTGAGTGAACGGGCCGACAAGCTGCTCGACTTGCTCACCGACATGATGCGGCCCTCGCTGCGCGTCTCGGACTTCGACTTGGAGAAAAACGTGATTTTGGAAGAAATCGCCATGTACGAGGACCGGCCCAACTTCAAGGTGTTCGAAATAGGCAACGAGCGCTACTACCGCACGCACCCCCTGGGCAACTCGGTTTTGGGCAGTCCCCAGTCCATCACCGACCTTACCCAGGCCCAGATGCAAGCCTACTTCGAGGCCCGCTACGCGCCCAACAACATGCTCCTGAGCGTCGCCGGCAACTACGACTGGGACGCAGTTCTCGAGCAAGTTGCGACCCTGACGAACACTTGGCAACCGTTCAAAACCGCGCGGCGCTATCCCGACCTGAACCCCAAAACCGGGGCGGACGAAGAGCGTGACGCTCGTCTGAACCGCGCCCACGTCGCCTTTTTCGCGCCCGGCGTGAGCGCGCAGAGCGCGCTGCGCTACGCCGCGGCGGTGCTGGCGAACGCCCTCGGCGACTCCTCGGGCAGCCGCTTGTACTGGGAGATTGTCGACAAAGGGCTCGCCGACAGCGCCTCGCTGTCGCACGACAGCGCCGACCGCTCGGGCGCGTTCGTGGGCTACTTGTCAACCGCGCCCAAAGACTTGGAACGCGTGCGGGACCTGTACTTGCAGGTGTTGACGCGCGTCGAAACCGGCGGCCTGAGCGCCGCCGAGTGGGCGCGGGCGCAGCGCAAACTCGCCACCTCGCTCACTTTACGCGGCGAGACGCCGTTCGGACGGCTGATGTCGTTCGGCTCGGCTTACCTCTACACGGGTGAGTACCAGTCGGTGCAGGACGTGGTCACGGCGATTTTCAAAGCGAGCCTGGCCGACGCCGAGGCGCTGCTGGCGGACAAACCGTTTACCCAAGCCTACTCGCTGAGCTTGACGCCTTGAAACGCGCCCCGTGGCTTTCTGCGTTCGCGTTGACGCTCATGGTGAGCGCGCACGCCCAATTCGCCGCCCTCACCGTCACGCCCGCCGGGGCCGAGGTCGTCGACATCGCCACAGGGGTGACAACGTTGCCCGACGGGGGCACCGTTGTCGACAAGGAGCGGGGTTTGACGCTTCAAAGCGCCTACATCGAGTTTGTCGAAAACGAGTACATCGCCACGAAACAAGCGACCGTGACGGGCAAGTTCGGCAGCTTGAGCGCCCCCGAACTGACCCTCGACCTGGTCAGGAACGAACTTTGGGCGCAGGGCGAGGTCGTGTTTGTGGGTTCCGACATCGAGGTCAGGGCGGACCGTCTCACCCTGTATTTAGACGCCGAAGTCGCACGGCTCAGCGGTCACGTCACGAGCCGCGACCCGAGTTTCGAGACCGACGCGCTGCTGCTGAACTTGGAAATCTCGGGGGCGCTGTTGGTAAGTCCCTACGCGTTTCAAAACGGGCCGTTCACGTTGCAGCAAACCTCGGCAGGGAGTTTGCTGCAGCTGCGCCAAGACGCGCTGCCCGACGGGACTTACGCCTACAACCCCACCACTGAGGTCGAGGCCGGTCTGTTGCAGACGCTGCAACCTTTTCTGCCCTGAACGGTGGGGTGGGCTCGGCGGCTCGCTACGTTGACTGCGCTTTGGGTCGCAGGCTCAGCGAACTTGGCCTGGGCCGCGCCTTGCGACGGTTTGACTGAGGGCCGCACCACGCTTACCGTCGAAGGTTTGGGTACGGCTTATTTCAGCGTGCTCGACTTTCCTCGTTTGTCAGGTGGCGTGTGCGTGGCGGGCGAGGGCGGTTGGGAACTGCGCAGCGAAACGGTGGAGGTTGAGGGGCTTGGGGCCGCTGCACCCGGCCTCGAGGCCCAACAGGTCACCCTGAGCTTTTCGGGTTGGACGCTTGACGGCGCGGTCCTCACGGCCGACGCGAACGAACTCACCTTGAGCGACATAATTTTTCGTAACGGGACGCTGCAGGGCCGCGCTGACGCGGCCTTGTTCGACGTTCGAACCGGCGGGCTCGAGCTTGTCAAAGTTGCGGTCACGGGCAAGGGCTTTCGGGTGCAGGGCGACACGGCGACGCTTGACGGCGAGCGCCTGGTGTTCCAAGACGCGCTCGCCACGACCTGCGTCTGCGCCGCAGACGCCCTTTACGTCGTGCGCGCGCCGAGCGCGAGCTACGACCTGACCCGTGAGGCGGTGCGCGTCGAGGGCGGTAGGCTGCTCGTCGGCGGCGTGCAGGTCGCGCTGCCGAACGTCGAGCTGACGCCGGAAAAGCTGCAAAACCTCACCTTTCCCGTGCAGATAGAGTACGTTTCCGACAACCACGTGACCGGCGTGCGCGGCACGGGCTTGGGCGTCCGCGTGCCCGCCATCGGCCTGGGCGACGGCCTCGGTTTGGAGGTCGGCGCGGTCGGCCTCGACGCCGACTACCCCCTCAGCGTCGTGCTGCTGACGCACTACCGGGACGACCGGCTGCAGTTCGACGTGGGCCGCGCCGCCAAGGGCTTGCAGGCCGACGTCACGCTGACCGAGCCGCTGACCCCGGCAGTGACGATGAGTTTGGGGATTCGCAACCGCGCCTGGGAAGACGCCGACTTTTTACACGAGGGCGTGTTCGGGTTGAGCGCCGACACGCGCGCGACGCTCTTTAGCCCGAACGACCTGCGCTTAGGCGCGGGCGGCTTTGCAGCCGTGTCGTACCAGTTTTTGGGTGTCCCCGTCGCCGCGCCGCGTTTGGGCGTTTACGAAGAACTGCGCTTTGTGAGCCCGCCCAGCGCGGTCGGCCGGTTCGGGGTGAGCGCGCGCGCCGAACTCACGACCTACCCCGGCCGGGGCCGCACCCAGGTCGGTTTCGCGTTTCGACCGTCTTGGACGGGCAGCTACGGCCCCTTGAACGTCGACGCGGCCTGGGACGTGATGTGGACGAACTCAGCTTCGCCGTTCGGGGTGAGTTTGGACCGGCTCGAGGCCAGAAGCTTGCTCACCCTGAGCGCCGCTTTGGACGGCGACTTGAGTCCCGACCTTCACGGCGCTTTCCTGGTCACCGCCCGTTACAACTTGCTCCAAACCGGCACCGCCTTCGCCGAGCGCTTCGAAACGCTGGCGCTGAGCGGCAGCCTGACCTACCGGGGCGACGGCTTTGTATTCAGGCCCTTCGTCAGGACCGAACTCGCCCCGGTCTTCAACCCGGCGGTGCGCGGCGACGCGGAGGGCTTCGTAGAACTCGGGGGAGACTTGGAAGCCGCGCCTGGGGACTTCGGCCTCACCTTGCGGCTTGACCCGGTCGCCCCCGCAGTGACCAAGTTAGAAGCGCGCACGAGCTTTCCCGTCACCCTGGACGCGGTCACCCTGGAGCCCTTTTTGGCGCTCGACTTCGCCCCGACGCTTCTTGCGGGCGCGTTCCCGCGCGTGTCGGGCCACGGTTTGGAAGTGACTTACCGGAGTTGCTGCGGCACCTTTCTGGTCGGTTACCGGCAGCTCGAGAACACCTTTACCACCTCGTTCGCGCTGCGCTTCGAGTGATTGCTCGTTCTCGGTGGTTCGTTTCTCAGTTGTTCGTTGTGGAGAAGAGAACAAGCAGAATACACCAGCGTCCTCACATTCCGTACTCTCGACGCTCCCTTTTACAGTCCAAGTGAGACACGTACTTTTAATGTTAGGGTTGTACGCTGAAGACCCCGTACCGATGACCCGTTTCGACCGTTACCTACTCCGCGAGGCCGTCGCGCCCTTGCTGTTCAGCCTCGCGCTCTACAGTGCGCTGGCGGTGGTGAGTGTGACCCTGCCGCGTTTGCAGTGGGTGGTCGGTGCGCCCGTCGCGGGGCTCGCCTACTGGCTGCTGCTCCAGGTTCCGGCGGCGCTCGTCCAAACCTTGCCCGTGGCGCTCGTGCTGACGGTGTTGCTCGTGTTCGGGCGCTTGGCGGCGAGCAGCGAACTCGCGGCGGCCCAGGCGGGCGGGATTTCGCTGCTGCGCGTCGGGGCGGCGTTCGTAGTCGTGAGCATCCTGTTCGCGGCGCTCGCCCTGGGCGCAAACCAGTGGGTGCTGCCGGTTACCAACGCGAAAGTCGGCAGCTTGTACTGGCCCTTGACCACCGGCGGCCAAAGCGGCTTGTGGCGGCTCGCCGCCAAAAACATCCCCCTGAACGGCTACACGCTTTATTTTGAAAGCACCGACCCTGCGACCGACGACCTGTTGGGGGTGCGGATAGAGGCGTGGCAGGGGGAAAAGGGCACGTTCGTGTTGGCGAAACGCGCCCGCTTCGGTAAAGACGGTTTGGAACTGTACGAGTACAGCTCGAGCACCCTCGACTTCGCCGCCCTGACGGCCACCGGGGGCGACGCCGCGAACACGCTCAAAAACTTCGTCCTGCGCTACACCGAGTCGCCACGGCCCGACCAGCCGCTCGTGCTGAGCACTTCGGACGTCGACGACCTCGTCACCCGCTACGGCGGCGGCGGTTTCGAGGACAGCCGCTCGCTCCGCACCACCTTCCAAGACGCCGCCAACCCCGCTTTGAGCCCGCAGGACCGGCGCCAAGCCGCGGTGCTGTTTCACCGCAAACTCGCCGAGCCGTTCGCCAATGTAACCCTGCTCCTCGTCGCGGTTCCCTTGAGTTTGCTCTACGCGCGCAGCCGCGGCGTGGCCTTCGGGCTGTCGCTCGTGGTGACCCTGGCCTGGTACCTGCTGCTCACCGCCGGACAACTGCTCGCCCAGAGCGGCGCGCTGCCGGTGTGGTTGGGGCTGTGGTTCGGCAACTTCGCACTCGCGGCGGTGGGGCTGTACTTGCTGCTGGCGCGGACGCGGCTGAGGTAAAGAAAGGACCGAGTCCAGAGTTGAAAGTGGTTTTACCCGGTCCTTTTCACTTTGGTCCTCGCACTTCCCCGTTGTCGCCTTGCCCTCCAGGCAGTACCAGACGTGATAAACTGTAAACCTTAGCATGACGCCCCTCCCCCAAAGCTTGCAAAAAGCGACAGCCTACCTAGACGCCCGCGACGCGAACCGCTTGGCGGCGGCGTACGCGCTGGCCCACCGCGCCCACGACGGCATGATGCGCCGCTCGGGCGACCCCTACATCACGCACCCGGTCGCGGTGACCGAGATTTTGGCCGGGCTGCGCTTGGACGCGGACGCGTTGCTGGCCGGGCTCCTCCACGACACCGTCGAAGACACCGAGGTGACGTTCGAGCAAATCGAAGCCGAGTTCGGCGCGTCGGTGCGCCGAATCGTCGAGGGCGAGACGAAAATCAGCAAGCTCGCCGTGCGCGTCTACGAAGACGAGCAGGCCGAAAACCTGCGGCAGATGCTCTTGGCGATGGTGAGCGACGTGCGCATCATCATCGTCAAACTCGCCGACCGCCTCCACAACATGAGGACTTTAGCGTTTCAGCCGCCGCACAAACAGCAGCGCATCGCGAGGGAAACTTTAGAGATTTTTGCGCCCCTCGCGCACCGCTTGGGCATCAGCAACCTCAAAAACGAACTCGAGGACTTGAGCTTTCACTATTTAGAGCCCGAGCGCTTTGAAGCGTTGCAGCGGCAAGTGCGGATGCGCCACACCGAGCGCGAGGCCTACGTCAAACAGTCGATTCACCTCCTCGAGGAACGCCTCAAAACCGAAGGCCTGAAGTTCGAAGTGTCCGGCCGCAGCAAACACCTCTACAGCATCCACCGCAAGATGCAGCGCGACAACAAAAACCTCGACCAGATTTTCGACCTGATGGCGATTCGCGCGACCGTCGACGTGGCCCACGGCAACGGCATGAGCGACGAGGACAAGGAAAAAGCGGTCTGCTACCGCGCGCTCGGCATCGTCCACAGCCTCTGGACGCCGATTCCGGGCCGCTTCAAGGACTACGTGGCGGTGCCGAAACCGAACGGCTACCAGTCGCTCCACACCACCGTCATCGGTTTGCGCGGCCAGCCCATCGAGGTGCAGATTCGCACCTCGCGGATGCACAAGGTCGCCGAGTACGGCGTCGCGGCGCACTGGGCTTACAAACAGGGTCTGGAAGATGTCGCCGAAATCGAGAAGCGGCTCGAGTGGATGAAGCAACTTTTAGACGTCGACGACACCGCCGAGAGCGCGGGCGCGTTTATCGAAACGGTCAAACACGACCTCTTGAGCGAGCGCGTCTTGATGTTCACGCCCGCGGGCGACCTCATGAACCTGCCGCGCGGCTCGACGCCCATAGACTTCGCCTACCAGGTCCACACCGAAATCGGCCACCGCTGCATCGGCGCGCGCGTCAACGGCCAAATCGTGCCGCTCAACTACGAACTTCAGACCGGCGACCGCGTCGAAATCTTGACCAACCGCTCGGCGCAGTACGGCCCGAGCAGCGACTGGCTGAACCTGGCCGTGACCAGGAGCGCCAAACAAAAAATCCGCCACTACTTTCGGCAGCAGGAAAAACAAGGGCAACTGGAAAGCGGCAAGCGCTCGCTGGAACGCGCCCTGCGCCGCAAACAGCTCGGCTTGGGCCAGTACATGACGCGGGCCAAGCTCGAGCACGCCGCTAAAAAACTCCTGCACTCCGACAACGTCGACGACCTGTATTCGGCCTTGAGCAGCCGCCGCGTCGCCGCCCGGCAAGTCGTGGACCTGCTCGCGCCCGGTGCCGAGCAGCCGCCCACGCCGAGCCCCAAACCGCCGACGCCCCGCTCGAGCCTCGGCGGCGTCTTCGTCGACGAACTGAACACGCCCGCCAAGCTCGCGCAGTGCTGCTCGCCGGTCCGCGGCGACGACGTGGTCGGCTACATCACCCGCGGCCGCGGCGTGACCGTCCACCGCGCCCAGTGCCCGAACGTCAAGCACCTCCTTCAAACCCAAGAAGAACGTTTCGTCAACGTCACCTGGGACGTGCCCTCGGGCGAGGTGTTCCCGGTCGACTTCGAGGTCGTCGGCGTCGACCGGCCGGGGCTCTTAAAAGACGTGCTCGACGTCATCGGCGGCATGAACAAGTCGGCTTCACGGGTCAGCGCCGACGTTCACAACACGACTTCGGCCCACATCCACTTCCGCGTGGACGTCAAGGACCAAAACGAAATCGCCTTTATCAAAGACAACGTCTTCAAAATCGCCGACGTGACGGACATCTACCGGGCCAAGCCGGGCATCAAGGCGTAATACGGATTCCGCTAAATTCCACACCGCCGAGAAAAACGTTCGCTGCTATTCCCTACCGCTCGAGTCCGCAGCTTTGTTCCCCCTCGCTACGCTCGGTTTAATTTGCCGTGCAGGCAAATCAGCCGGAATCCGTATAAGACCGGTCTCCGCCCAAACTTCGGTGCGGCAGCGCGAACTCGTGTTCGGCCTCGCCTGAACGTTCTCGAGTTCGAGCGTCATGGCGGTACGGGCTTTCGAGTCGCCGGTCACCCGTTTGGTGTCAAGCGGCACCGTTCACGAGCTTTTCGAAGTGGTCGGCGTGTCGGCCGATGTTGTCTGTGCTGAAGGTGGTCTGAAAGTGCTCGCGCGCGTTGCTGCCGAGCCGTTCACGCAAGGCGTCGTCTCGGAGAAGGAGGGTGATTTTCTCGGCAAACGCGGCGGCGTCTTCGGGGGACACTAAAAAGCCCGTCTCTGCGTCCTTGACGACCTCTAAGATACCGTCGACCCTGGAGGCCACGACCGGGGTGCCTACCGCCTGGGCCTCGGCGCCGACGTAACCGAAGGCCTCGTTTCTGCTCGTGACCACGCAGACCGACGCTTCGGCGAGAGCCTGCATAATCTTAGGTAATGGCGCGTAGCCGTGAAAAGTGCAGGACTCGGCGACGCCAAGCTCGGCGGCTCGAGCTTCACACGCGTCTTTTAAGGGTCCTGAACCGTAAAAGTCGACATGAACGTCGGGCACACACTTTTTAATCAAGGGAAGCGCTTCGACGAGCACCTGCTGATTTTTGGAGGGTGTAAAGCGGCCCACGCTGACCAGCCGGTTGGGCGACTTAGGCACGGCTTCGACTTGCGGAGCGGGAACGAGGTTGTGCAGCACCGACAACTTGCCGGAAGGCACGTGGTAAACGGTTCGCACGTCGTCAGCCGAAGCTTGGGAGTTGGCGACCAGGTGAGTAGCGAAACGGTAAACAAAACGCTTGCGCAGCAGCTTCAAATCTTCGACCCAGTCAGGCCTTTTCGCGTCCGCCCGAACTTGCCGATAAAGCGTCCTGTACCAAACCACCCGGTTGGGCACACCCGTAAGAGCGCCGACGAGCACGCAGATGTTGACCGTGCCGAACTGACTTATAAGGCAGTCGGGATGGTGACGCCGCGCAAAGGTATAAAAAAACAGGGCGTCGCGCCACTTCGTAGCAGTTTGGGAAGGCCAATCCAGAAATGCCGGGTTCGAGCCTGCCTTACCTGCGTCGGCCCCTTTCGTCAAAAACGTGACCTGGTGCCCTCGCCTGATAAGTTCGTCGGCCAAAGCCCGGTAATAAAGGCTGTTCGCCTTACTCGGTTTGCCCAGAGACGCGACGACAAAATGGGGCACAGTCTAAAATTAACAGATAAATAGAAGAGTGTAAAGAAGACATCGCTAGGGGGTGCGCCTCAACTGGACTGACCCCGCGAAGGGGCATCCCGAATGGTAAGCCAAGATTGGTAGCCTTACTCTCACCCTGACCTCGTCCGTCTCTCCAGCGTTTCTGAATTCCCTGTTTAGTAAGTCCTCGATTGCGCTTCGCCATATACCTTCTGCAAAATATGAACTGAGCGAGCCCAAGCTCGCTCAGTCTATTCAAGCGTCGTTAGAGTCTGTTTCTACTTTTGCGAGTAGCTAGTGCTTGCTGCTATAGGGTACTCAGAAGCAAAAGTTTAGAACTTTTTTAGTTCAGTCTAGGGCTTTTTTACTGTGTTTATTCCTTCACACAGACCCCACTCTTTACTCAACCGTCACGCTTTTGGCTAGGTTGCGCGGCTGGTCGACGTCTAGGTTTAAGCGGTTGGCCGTTTCGTAAGCGAGCAGCTGCAGCGCCACCACGTTGACCAGCGGCGACACGAGTTCGTGCGTCTCGGGCGCGGTGATGACGTAGTCGGCGTGCTGATGGATGGCTGTGTCGTTCGGGTTGGCGAGGGCGATGACGACGCCGTCGCGCGCTTTGACCTCTTGGATGTTCGAGACGGTTTTTTCGTACAGCTCGGACGCGGTCGCGATGGTGACGACCGGCATGTCCGCGTCGATAAGGGCGATGGGTCCGTGCTTCATCTCGCCGGTCGCGTAGGCCTCGGCGTGGATGTAGCTGATTTCTTTGAGCTTTAAGGCACCCTCGAGCGCGGTGGGAAAGTTGATGCCCCGGCCCAAAAAGAGGTAGTCGGCGCAGCCCTTAAAGCTCTCTGCGATTTCGGCGATGTGGGGGCGCTGTTGCAGCGCTTCTTCGACCAGCCCCGGTGTGGCGCGCAGGGCGCTGATGATTGCGGCGGCCTTGGCGTCGGAGAGCGTGCCTCGAGCCCGACCCAGCCACACGGCCAGCAGTTCAAACGCCGCCACCATCGCCATGTAGGCCTTGGTGCTGGCGACGCCGATTTCCGGCCCAGCGTGGATGTAAAACACGTCGTCGACCTCACGGCTGATGGACGAGCCCTTGACGTTGAGGACAGCCAGAGTCTTTGCGCCCTGGCGCTTGGCCTCGCGCAGCGCCTCCAAGGTGTCGATGGTCTCGCCCGACTGCGACACGACGACGCAGAGCGTGCGCTCGTTCAAAACGGGGTCACGGTAGCGGAACTCGCTCGCCACCTCGATGTCGACCGGCAAGCGGGCCAGCTTTTCGATCAAGTACTCGCCGACCGCGCCCGAATAGTACGCCGTCCCCGCCGCCGTGATGACGACGCGGTCGATGCTGGTGGGGTCGAGACTCAAGTCGAGTTGCACGTCCGTGCCGTTGCCCGCAAAGCGGCCCCCGAAGGTGTTTTGCAAGACGGTCGGCTGCTCGTAGATTTCTTTCAGCATGTAGTGCGGGTAGCCGCCCTTTTCGGCCGCCTCGGCGTCCCAGTCGATGGTGCTCGTTTCACGCTTCAACACGTTGCCGCCGAAGTCGCTCAGGCTCACGCCGTCTTTGGTGATGAGCGCCATGTCGCCGTCGTGGAGGAAAATTACCTCGCGCGTGTAGGGCAGCAGCGCGGGCACGTCGCTGGCGACGAAGTTCTCGCCCGCGCCCAAGCCGATGACCATCGGGCTGGTGGCCCGAGCGGCGACGATGACGTCGTGGTCGGCGTGGGACACCACCAGCGCGTAAGCGCCGTGAACGTCTTTGAGCGCGTTGCGGACGGCCGCCACCAAGTCCCCTGCGTAGTAGTCCTCGATCAGGTGGACGATGACTTCGGTGTCGGTTTCGGACACGAACACGTGCCCGGCCGCTTGCAAGCGCTCTTTGAGCTGCAGATAGTTCTCGATGATGCCGTTGTGAATGACGGCGAGTTTGCTGTCTTCGGACAGGTGCGGGTGCGCGTTCACGTCGTTCGGCTTGCCGTGCGTGGCCCAACGGGTGTGGCCCAGCCCGAGCGTGCCGGTCAAGGGTTGGGTGACGAGCGCTTCTTTTAACACGCTCAGTTTGCCCGCACGCTTGAGGACGCTCAAGGGTTGCGAATCGCGCGGCGAAATGACCACGCCCGCCGAGTCGTAGCCGCGGTATTCAAGTCGCGTCAACCCGTCGACGATGACGTCTGCTGCTTGCCTGTAACCTACGTAGCCCACTATTCCACACATAAACGACTCCTTTGAACTCGAAACACCCAAACGTCCCGACACCGACAACTCAACAGCCGACTCAACAGCGCGGGCGAAACGCTCGGCCTAAATGACCGCACTGTCTCGTTCCTTCGCTCCCTTGAAGGTGTGAACGTTCCCGTTTTGCTCGCTTTGCCTGATTGAACGGCTTGTAAACCCAGATTGGCTCGAGTGAGGGGTTTTACTCAGGAGGGGCCCGCAGACTTGTGTGGGTTCGGCACCCACGCTCGCATTTTCGGCCTTTCGGCCTTATCCTCCGACCACGCGGTTCAACCACGTCCCGAAGGCCCTCCGCCTCGTCACCTCGGCTTGATTCCCGGTCAAACCGAGGGCTTGCGCTTCTCGAGTCTTGACTTACAACCTCCTGTTCCACGGCTCTCCGACGACAAAAAACGCGTGGAGGCCGCTTTTGACGCCGCTCGGTTCGATGACGCCGTCGCGCACCAAGAGCGGATAAAGCAGAATATCACGCCCCAAGGAAACCAACCGCGAATTTATCACCGCGCCGCGCAGGTTGAGAGGTAGGTCACGTGGCGGGTAGACCAGTTGGTTGTTGAGGTTGCGTTCTATAGGCAGCGAGGTGACCGTGACCAAGACGAACACGACGCCCAACAAAAAGCCGCCCACGCCGCCCAACACGACCGCGGGCAGCGCCGAGCCGCGCCGCCGCTGGATGAGCGCCCGCCCCGCGAAGCCCAACAGCAAACCCGCGGCGAGCGCGAACAGCAAGCCCACGGCCGCGTTGTGGGCGAACACGACCAGCAAAATGCGCAGCAGCGCCACCCCGCCCACGCCGACGAGCAAGCCGGTCATCTTGCGCTGCGCGCCGAGGGCGGTGAGGGCGGCTATCCATACCAAAAGAACGACGTCGAGCCAGGTCATTTGTCCCTGACAGCGTAGCCCTTCGCGGTCAGGGCGGTGATGACATTTGCCATATAAGCGTCGACTTCGGCGTCGGTCAGGGCGCGCTCCGGGTGCCGGAACTGTAGCCGCAGCGCGACGCTCTGCTTGTCCTCGGGCACGGGCGGTCCCCGGTACAGGTCGAAGGGGGCGACCGTCTCGAGCCGTTCGCCCGCCGCGGCGACGACACGGGCCTGAAGTTCGGCGTAGCTTGCTTCGCGCGGGGTGACGACCGCTAAGTCGCGCTCGGCGTGCGGTTGGCGCACGACGTCGCGGAACTGCAGCTCGGCCCCGGCCAGGGGCAAGCCGAGTTCCGCCACGTAAACCTCGCCCAGGTCGTAGCGGGCGGCGACTTCGGGGTGCAGTCGGCCCACACTGCCGGCGCTCCGCCCGGCCCACAAAACCGTTGCCGAGACGCCCGGGTGCAGGTGCGGGTGCTCGGCGGGCTCGAGCGTGAGCGTCACTCCGAGCGTGGCCGCGAGCTTGTCCAGCAAACCCTTGACGGTGTAAAAGTCCGTCATTTGAGTCGGCAGCCAGCCGCCCCGCGCCCAGGGGCCGCGGACCAACAGGCCCAAGCGCTCCTGCTCGGTCTCCAAAAACACCCGCCCGATTTCGAACAGGGCGAGCGCTTCGGCTGCGCGATTCGTCACGGCGGCCCCGAGCAAACCGGGATAGAGCGCCGTGCGCAGCACGCTCCGCTCGACGCCCTGCGGGTTGACGAGGCGCACCTGCGCTGCGGGCGCGGCGGCGCGCGCGAGCTCGGCGTCGCCGCTGAACACGTAGCTCATCGTTTCTTGCAAACCCAAGCCGGCCAACAGGAGGCGCAGCTTGCGGGCGGTCGCGTCGGTCTCGGCGGGAACGAAGTGCATGGCGGGAACCGACTCACCGATGTGCTCGTAACCGTACAGCCGCGCGACCTCCTCGACGAGGTCTTCTTCTATTGTTAGGTCGAAGCGCCAGCTCGGCGGGGTGACGCGCCAACTGTCCTCAGCCAGCACCTCGACCGCGCAACCGAGCGCTTCCAGAAAACGCTGCTGCTCGTCCAGGGAGACCTGTAAGGTCGTGAGAAACGCGACCCGCGAGGGACGGAACACGATCGGTGTGGGCTCGACCTCGTCACCGACGACCGTAATTCCGGGGTGCACCGTGCCCCCGCCGAGGTCGGCGATGAGCCGCGCGGCTCGAGCCGAAGCTAAAGGCGGCAAGTTCGGGTCGACACCGCGCTCGAAACGGGTGTGAGCGTCGGTTGAGAGGCCGTGACGCTTCGCCGTTTTGCGCAACCCGACGGGTTCGAAGTGGGCGGCTTCCAAGGCCACGTTCTTCGTCGCCTTGTTGACGCTGTCGTGCAGCCCGCCCATCACCCCGGCCAGACCGACGGCTTTCGTAGCGCCCGCCGACGTCGCGCCGTCCGGGGTGGCGATGACGAGGTCGGCTTCGCTCAGGGTGACGGTTTCTTCGTTCAGAAGCTCGAGCCTCTCCCCCGCGTGAGCCCGCCGCACCACAATCGTGTTCTCAAGTAAATTGTCGAGGTCGTAAGCGTGGGAAGGCTGACCCAGCTCGAAAGTAACAAGGTTGGTCACATCTACGACGTTGTTGCGCGGGCGCAAGCCGAGCGCGGCCAAACGGCGCTGCAGCCAAACCGGGCTCGGCGCGACCGTCACCCCGTCGATGCGCTGCAGGGTGAAGCGGGGACACGCCGCGGGGTCGTCCACCTCGACCGTGAGGCCGTCGTCTACCTTCGGAGAAGAAAGCGTGAGGTCGGCAGCCGGGTGGGTGTACGGCACGCCGAGCTTGGCGGCCAAGTCCCGCGCCACGCCCAACACGCTGAAAGCGTCGGCGCGGTTGGGGGTGATTTCCAGCTCGAGCACCGTCTCCGCCGGCCACAGCTCCCTGAGTTCAGCCCCGACGGAAGCGTCCTCACCTAAAACGATGATGCCGCCCGCATAGTCGTACAAGCCTAACTCTTTAGGACTGCACAGCATTCCCTCACTCTTGACGCCCACTATCTCGCGCGTTTTGACCGTCAGGTCCACGGCGGGAAGGTGAGTTCCTAGCCGGGCGCAGGCGGTGAGCATTCCCGCACGCACGTTCGGTGCGCCGCAGACGACGGTGTGTGCTCCCGAACCGTCGTCCACCTGGCACACCGCGAGGTGGTCTGAGCCGTCAAGCAGCGTCACCGCCTCGACACGCGCCACAACCACGCCCGCGGGCGGCGCGGGCAGTGTGAACACCCGCTCCACCCCGAGGCCGAGCTGCGGCAACAAGTCGGCGACCTCTTCCAATGCCGGCAGCTCGAGAATGAACTCTTGAAGCCAGGTATAGGGAACATTCATGACAAGCCTCCTGCGAAGAGGAAAAAGGAAAAAGGAAAAAGAGAAAAGGTCAACTTCTCACTTCTCAGTTCTTGCTTTTTACTCCTGCCTTTCACAACGCCCCCCGAAACTGCTCCAAAACTCGCAAATCGCTCTGGTAGAAGTAACGCACGTCGGGAATGCCGTAGCTCACCATCGCCAGGCGTTCGACGCCGAAACCGAAGGCGAAGCCGGTCACTTTGTCCGGGTCGTAGCCGACGGCCTTGAAGACGTTCGGGTGGACCATGCCGCAGCCGCCGAGTTCCAACCACTCTTCCTTGCCGGTTTTTGGGTTCGTCCACCAGACGGCAAACTCCGCCCCCGGCTCGACGAAGGGGAAAAAGGAGGGCTGCAGCCTGGTACGGGTGCCCTGGCCGAAAAGCGCCGTCGCCATCTCTTGAATCGCGCCTTTGAGGTCCGCCATCGTGATGTGGGTGTCGACGACCAGAGCTTCCAGCTGGTGAAACTGCGCCTCGTGGGTGACGTCCACCGCCTCGTTGCGGAAGGTTTTGCCGGGCACCACGATTTTAAAGGGCGGCGTGTGCGCTTCCATGTAACGCACCTGCATGGGTGAGGTGTGGGTGCGGAGGAGTCGGCCGTCAACGGTCCAAAAGGTGTCCTGCAGGTCGCGCGCGGGGTGCCAGTCGGGGGTGTTGAGCGCGTCGAAGTTGTGGAACTCGTCTTCTAATTCGGGGCCGACCACCACGTCGTAACCCATGCTGCGGAACACGTCGGTGAGGCGGTTGATAATTTGCGTGAGGAGGTGCAAGCCGCCCACCGAAAATTGAACGCCGGGCAGGGTCACGTCGACGCGCTCGCTGCGCAGTTGCTCGTCCAAAGCCATGCGCTCGAGCACACTTTTACGCGCCCCTACAGCTTCTTCCAAAGCTGCCTTGACGCTGTTGATGTCCGCGCCGACCCGCCGCCGCTCTTCAGGAGCCAGGGCGCCCAAGCCTTTGAGCTGCTGCGTCACCGCGCCCTTTTTGCCCAAATACTTGACCCGCACGTTTTGCAGGGTTGACAGGTCCGGGGCGGCGTCGATCTCGAGCACGGCTTGCCGTCGGAGTTCGTTCGGTTGCACTGAGTGCTGCATCGGCATCCTTCCATAAAAAAACACCGCCCGCAAAGGGGCAGCGTCGAAATACGCGAGTTGGGGTCAACTCACGCTCAGAGGGTAAACGGCGAAGCTATAAGGCTTCTCACAAGCGTGAGTTTAGCCCAGGTGTCAAGGACTGTCAACTGGACCGGGAGCGCGAGGTCTATGGACAAGCTGACGAGGTCCACATACAACAACGTAACTCGCGCTGCGCCACAACAGCTACGTCATCAATTGAGGATTCTCGCCCGCACCACACCCGCGTCAGCCAACCCTCTGTGACACTCGTCCGCCTGTGTCGTTTCGCACCCCCTATACTGTTTACTCTTGAGAGTACACAGACTATCCTGGAGGTAACTTAGTGTTCGGAGGCAGCGTCAGTATGGAAAAGTGGGTCGTGAGCATCAACGAGACACAGTTGGCGTCTTTGAGCGAGGAGCAGCGGAACCTGGGCACGGTGTTGCAAGGGCCTGAGGGCGAGCATTTTCTGGTGTTTCGGGACGGCTTCGTCGCGCTGAAGATGGCGGCGCAACTCGGCGCGACCTGCAAACCGGAGCGGGCGGTGGGCTCGAGCGCCCACCGCCACCCAGCCAACTGATTTACGCCGCGAGAGCGGTAGTAGAGTCCGACTCAAACGCCGAGCAACGAATCTTTAGGTTTTACTCGTTGCTTAGCAGGTTAGCCGGTTGAGAAAAATACTAAACGACCTACCGGCTGAAGCCGGTGGGTTGGTTTCGGCACTGAAAGTGACCTCTCAGGCTCAAGCCTGTTCGTCTTCATCAATGCTAAAGCTTTCCTCGATAGGTTCCTTATCATGTTGCTCGATATACGCTCTTATCTGTTCTTTACTGATGGTCCCTACGCTTGCACAAAAGTACCCCCGCGCCCAGATGTGCCGTCCCCAGTAACGCTTCTTCAGGTGCGGAAACTCTTGTTGCAGCAGCCGTGAGCTTCTTCCTTTCAGATACTGCATAACTCGTGACGGGCTCAGCTTCGGTGGGCATGACAGCAAAACGTGTACATGGTCTTTGCTCACGTGCCCTTTGATTATCTTTATCTCTCGGCTCAGGCACGTTTGTCTTATCAACTCTCTCGTTCGTTCGGCTACCTCTCCTTTCAGCACTTGATACCTGTATTTCGTTACCCACACAAAGTGATACTCGATGTCATACAGCGTATGCGCTCCGCGTCGATACTCCGCCATTGCATTATCCTAGCAACCCCGCTGAAGCTGTTCCGCCTAAAGGCGAAGGATTCAACCGGGCGTTTGGACATTGAAGAGCGGTTGCTACTGGTCTTACGGTTGCTCAGTTGCTAGCGCAAGAAGTTTAATCAACTGATTCCTGAACCGTTCAAGCGTCGGCGTCGAACACGTCACAAAACCACGCGCCCGCTTGGGGCACGGTGTCGTGGATGAGGCTGCCCTGACCCCTTAAGCGCACCTCGCCCCAGGCTTCGGCCTCGCTTTGGGTGGCGAACGGGCCGACGAGCCGGTTCGCCTCGCCCGACCACGCGGCGGGGCTTAAGGGCAGGGCGAGTTGCCGGTGCTCGCCCTGCCGGTCGGTGACGACGCGGTAGTAAACGTGCTTTTTAGCGTGCACCTCCAGCGCCGCCAACCGCCCCAGGGCGTCGTCGAAACGCTTCGTTTCGGCAGGCGTCAGCGGGGGGAAGACCAACAAGGTCGTCGCAGCGTCGCCCGGCACCTCAAACAAATCGTAGTGGCGAAAGGCGGCGAAAAACACGGCGCTCGCCGCCGTTTGTAAGTCGGGCACGACTTGCAACAGGGGTGCGGCGTTCAGCATCTTGTAGCGCTGCGGGTCGCTGCGTTTCAGGTCGTCGAAATCCAAGCCTGCCGCCTCGGCGCGTTGCCGCGCGGCCTCGGTGGGAATGTGGTGCTCGAGCACGCTGTTCGTCACACTACTCGTCAGGTCCATAGCGTCCAGTTTAGCGCGTTCATGACGAGTCTTCTAACGCGGGGGTCCGTGAACCGGGTGTTAAGACTTCTTATCGTCCCCAACTTCACAAGGTGCTAAGGTCGGTGGGTGAAAAGGAGGTCGGCATGAACCGTGCGACTTTGAAACTCCGTTCGACCCAGCTACTGACGAAAACACTGCTCTTCGGCTTGTTGGCTCTCGTAACCGCTCAAGCTCAGGACAGTGTCGTCATCAGCCCGCAGTCTATTGTGGTCAACCCCAAACCCGCGTTCGGCGTGGAGGTGTCAGTCGACAAAGACGCCAGCGGCGAGGGCACGCCGAGTTACCAAATCGGCGAAACCGTCACCATCAGCGTCAAAGTGGCCGAGTCCGCTTACGTGTACCTGTTCAACGTGCGCTCGAACGGTGAGATTCAGCAGATTTTGCCCAACAACTACGACGAGGCCGGTAAAAACAACCGTGTCCAGGCGGGCCAGACCAAGGTTTTCCCCGCGCCGGACGCGCCCTACACGTTTTCTATAGAGGGACCGCGGGGTCTTGACAAGGTCATCGCGGTCGCCAGCAAGGACCCGCTCGACACCTCGACCCTCGCCGACTTCGGCCAGGACCCCAACTTCGCCTCGAGCAACCAGAGCGAACAGAGTTTCGCGCAGAGTTTGAGCATCGTCGTCACGCCCAAACCGCAAAACAGCTGGGTCACGGACACCGCGCTGCTCTACGTGGGTTCGGCCCCGGAAACGCCCGTGTACGGCACGCTCAACATCACCTCGAACCCGTCCGGCGCTGAAGCCTACGTGGACGGGCAGTTCGTCGGCACCACGCCGGTTCGTTTCGGCACGCGCGCCGGGCCGCACACGGTGCGGTTGGAGAAGTCCGGCTACGCGCCCTACAGCACCGACGTGACCTTAGAGGGGGGTCAGTCGCTGCCGGTCGACCTGAGCTTAGGTGGGAATACCCCCCAACCTCAGTCGGTTGCCGTCACGCCTGCGCCGCAAGCTCAGCCGGTGACGGTCACGACCGGAACCCTCAGCGACCGGCTCGGGCTCAACCTCTACCCGGGGGCCAGCCTGAGCAAGCTCGAGCAGGGCGGCGGCAAGCTCAAAGCCCAGTTCGACAGCGGCGCTTCACTCCAACAGGTCTACGACGACCTGCACCGCCAACTCTCAGAAAACGGCTGGCAGCGCACCCTGCTCCAAACCAAAGACGCGGCGACCAAGCTAGAGGCCGACTACGCCCGCGACGGGCAGGGGTTGGACCTCAAACTCGACCAGGAAGGCAAAAGCGGCAAGTACAAGCTCGAGCTGAAGTTCTGATACCTCGTCTTAGCGCGCAGGTGTAGCAGAATTCGCCGAACCCTCAGTTTTTGCCTGGCAGTCAGGGTTGGGGCAGTTTAGGCCGGTACCAGCACCTCATCGAACACCGTTTTCAGGTGAGGCTTGTTCAAAATCTCGCCGAGAGCGCTCATCAGTCGGGCGTAGTGCTCGAGCCGGGCGTTTTCGCCCATCAGTCCCAAACGCCAGATTTTGCCCGCCGTCGCGCCCAGGCCGCCGGTCACGCTGATGAAGTAGTCTTCGCGCAGTCGGCGGCGCACGCTAGCGTCGTCCAGACCTTCGGGCAGTCTCACGGCCAGCACGGTCGGCAAGCGGTAAGCCTCGGGGATAAAGGCGCTGAAGCCCGCAGTCTCGAGGGCGGCCAGCGCCGCTCGACCTACCTCCGCGACGCGCCGCGCGCGGTTGTCCAGCCCCTCGTCCAGTGCCGCCGCAATCGCCTCGCCCGTGGCCCAGTGGAGTTGCACCGGCACCGTGTGGTGGTACTTGCGGCCCTTTTCGCCCACCGCCCAATAGTGCTCCATGCCGAGGGCGTCGTTGTACCAAGTTGTCACGGGCGTTTTACGCTCCCGAATCGCGGCCATCGCCCGCGCGCTGAAGGCGACCGGGGCCAGGCCGGGCGGGGCGGACAGGCACTTTTGCGAACCCGTGTAAGCGTAATCGACGCCCCAGGCCGCCATCTCGAACGGCAACATGCCGACCGTCGTCACCGCGTCCACGGTGTAGAGCGCGCCTGTTTCGGCGGCGACCTCGCCTATCGCTCGAACCGGGTTGAGGACGCCCGTGCTCGTCTCGCCGTGGACGGCGGCGATGAGTTTGGGCCTGACTTGGTGCGCGGCCTGGCGCACCACTTCAACATCTACAGGCGAGGAGGCGGGAAAGCGCACCTGGGTCACGTTCGCCCCGAGCCGCGTCGCCATCTCGACCATGCGCTCGCCGAACACGCCGTTGCTGACGACGAGGGCGCGGTCGTTTGCCTCGAGCAAATTCGCAAAGCCCGCCTCCATCCCCAGCGAACCCGTACCTGACAGCAAACTCGTGAACGCATCCGGCTCAGTCCTGTAAAGAAGGTGAAGGTCGGCGACGACCCGGTCGTTGTAGGCGAACACGTCCGCGTCCATGTGGCCGCGCATCGGCCAGTGCAGCGCGGCCAGGGCTCGAGGGTGAATCGGCGTGGGGCCGGGGGTCAGCAGCAACACTTCTTTTGTCAAGTCCATAAACATCCTTGTCTGTAGCGTTCAGCTCTCAACACCAAAGAAAAACGACCACACCTGACAGGCGGGTCATCGGGGATGCGACGCGTATCAAAAACGGGTCGCAGTCAAAAAGCTCGCGGCGCTAAACTCATACTGGTGAGTAGTTTACACAAGATAGTGCCCGTTGTAAAGTTCAAAACTTCATTAAAAAGTCTCGAGGAGCAAAAAGGAGGTGCGGCTCTCTCGGAGCCGCACCTCTTAGCAAGCTTTAGGCCGTGCGCCGCCTGGACGTGCTCGGCTTGCGCTGCCAGCGCTTGAACCACACCACCATCGGCGCGAGGATGAAAATCGACGAGTAGGTGCCGATGCCGATGCCGATAAGGAGCGCCGTGCTGAAATCCCGGAGCACGCTGCCGCCGAAAAAGAACAGCGCCAGAACCGGCAGCAGTGTGGTGCCCGAGGTCATCACGGTGCGCGACAAGGTCTGGTTGACCGAGCGGTCGACGACGGCCTCATAACTCTCGCCGCGACTCCTGCGCAGGTTCTCGCGGATGCGGTCGGCGATGATGATGGAGTCGTTGAGCGAGTAACCCACCACGAACAAAATCGCCGCCAACACCGGAATGCTGAAGGTCGCGTTGATGAGGTCGAGCCCGCCCATGACTATGCCGACGTCGTGGATGACCGCGATGATGGCGGCGACCGCAATTATCCAGTTCGGCCAGAAGCGCCAGGTCACGTAGACCAAAATCAGCGCCAGGGCGACCAGCAGGGCGTAAACGGCCCCCTGCCGCAGGTCCGAGCCGACCGCCGGCCCGACGAAGTCGGCCGAGAGCAACTGGGCGTTAAGGCTCTGCGCCAGCGCAGTCGAGAACTGGTCGCTTGCTTCGTTCTCGCTCACGCCGGTGCGCACCGAGATGAGTTTCGTGTTGGCCGCTGCGCCGGCGTCGGTGCTTGTATCGGTGCCGACGGTGCTGATGGTGGCGTCTTGTACCTCTTGAACGAGCGCGCCGCCGCCGCTCACGCCCGCCAGCCCTAAGGCGTCGATGGCGGTACGCACGTCGTTGACGCTCGTACTTTCATCCACCTGGTAGAGCGCGGTGGTGCCGCCGGTGAAGTCCACCGACAGGTCGAGACCCCGGACCAACACGATGGCGAGCGAGCCCGCCGCCAGCAGGCCGGAGATGGTCATCACCACGGGCGCGAGCTTGATGAACCTGATACCCCTGGAGTAGAACCCGTTCGGCATGAGGGGCCGTTTGATTCTCAGGGTTAGCACGTCGAGCAGAAACGGCACCACGACGACGTTGACGAACACCGCCGCGACGATGCCGATGGCGAGGGTAATCGCAAAACCGCGCACCGGCCCCGTGGTGTACTGGTACAGCGCCGCCGCCGCGAGAATGGTGGTGACGTTGGCGTCGATGATGGCGGACAACGAATGGCCGAAGCCCGCTTTCATGGCGAGCCGCAAACTTTTCCCGGTACGGAGTTCTTCTTTGATGCGCTCGAACGAAATCACGTTGCCGTCTACTGCCGCGCCGATGGTCAGCACGAGTCCGGCTAAGCCGGGTAAGGTAAGTACCGCTCCGAGACCGGCCAACGCGCCGAAGATAAAGAGCACGACGAGCACGAGCCCGAAGGTTAAGACGCCGCCGAACAGGGGGCCGTAGTAAAGCAAAATCGTCGCCACGACGAGCGCGCCGCCGATGAGCGCCGCACGCGTGCCCGCGGCAATCGAGTCTTGACCCAAGGTCGGCCCGATGGCGCGAATCTCCTCAACTTCTAAGTTGATGGGCAACGAGCCGCTGCGCAGCACGAGCGCGACGTTGGTCGCCTCGTCGAGCGAGTCCATGCCGGTAATCTGGCCGCTGTCGCTGATCGCGCCCTGGATGACCGGCGCGGTGATGACGTTGCCGTCCAGCACGACCGCCATCCGGTTGCCGATGTTGCTGCGGGTGAACGCTCCGAAGTCGCCCGCGAATTCGCGTTTGACGTCGAACAGGACGACCGCCCCGGTGACGGTCGCGCCACCCAAGCGGTCAAAGTCCGCTCGAGCGTCGCGCAAAATCTCGCCGGTAAAAGCGGTGGGCTCCATGTCGGCGTCTACCAAGTCGGCGGCGAGCTTGTCCCCGACCTGCGACTTGACGATGCGGAACTCGAGCACCGCCTGCTGGCCTATCAAGCCCAGCGCCCGGTCCTGGTCGTCGGAGGAAAGCCCCGGCAACTCGACGACGATGCGGTTGCCGCCGGAGGTTTGAATGAGCGGCTCGGACACGCCGAACTCGTTGATGCGGTTTTCAATCACGTTGCGGGCCGCGTTCATGTCCTCGGGGGAAGGGTCGCCCTCTTGCGCCTGCAACACCACGCGCAAGCCGCCTTGCAGGTCGAGGCCCAGCCTGAGCGGTTCGGCCGCCACGTTCCAGGGTTGCCACAGGTACAGCAGCGAAGCCGCAATCGCGGCGAGAACGAGCACTCCGGTAAAGTTTCTTCGGTTCATAAGACTCCTAAAAGCGTCAGTAGCTTGAGAGGGTTTGGAGTTGAAACGTGTTGACGAAAAGCGTTGGAAAGTACCGAGTTGAAAGTGTTTTTACTCGGCATTTTTGACTCGGTACTTTTTTGCCTTTCAGCCGCCCTCGAGCTGCAAACTGCCAAAGCGGATGAGCCGGTCTCGCGCCACCTCGGCCGGGCGGTCGCGCAAAAAACGCCCGACGAGTCGCCAGTGCCGCGCCGAGACGCCCAGCAGGGCGACCTCGAACGAAAAGCCGTCGAGGCGGGCCCCGCCGGGCGTGCTCGCGCTGAGCTTGCTCAAGCTCTCGAGCAAAGCGGGAACGCGCGTGCCCATGCCCACGCCGCCCCCGTCCGGCTGCGCCGCGCGGTGCGACGCCGCGACGAGCGGCAGGGACAGCAGCGCCACACTGAGAAGAACTCTCAGCGTGGCTGGGGTCGGGTTTCGCTCGAGCATCGCTTTAATCAGTCACCTCAACACCGTTCCAGCCTGTAACAACAGTCTTAAGCCGGCACTTCCACCATGTCGTAAACCTCGATGATGTCGCCTTCCTGGGGATTGTCGTAGTTTTGCAGGTTGATGCCGCATTCAAACCCGGTGCCGACCTCGCGCACGTCGTCTTTGAAGCGGCGCAGTTGGGCGACGGAACCTTTGTACACTTCCTTGCCGCCCCGGATAAGGCGGGCCTTCGCGCCGCGGCGAATGGTGCCGTCGGTGACGTAAGAACCGGCGATGTTGCCGCTTCTAGGCACGCGGATAATCTGCCGCACCTCGGCGTGGCCGATGACCTGCTCGGCGAACTCGGGTTCGATTTGGCCGCGAATCATGCGCTGCACGTCCTCGATAAGCTCGTAGATGATGCGGTACGTTTTCAGCGTGACGCCCTGGCGCTCGGCGGCTTTTTTGACGCTGCCCGCCGGGTTCACCCCAAAGGCCATGATGGTGGCGTCGGCGGTTCCGGCCAACAGCAGGTCGGACTCGGTCGGCGCGCCGACCTCGGCGAGCATGAGGTTGAGGTCGACCTCGTCGGTCACGGCGGCTTCTTTGGCGAGCACGCCCTTGATGGCTTCCAAAGACCCCTGGGTATCGGCCCGCAAAATCAGGTTGAGCGTCGTGACTTTCGTCGTCGCGAACAGGTCGGCGAGCGTCACGTTCTTTTGACCGATCAGTTCGCGCTCGGCCTCTTCACGGGCTTCGCTGCGCGCGGCGGTCAAGTTTTTGGCGGTCACCTCGTCCGCCACGGCCTCGAACCGGTCCCCGGCGGCGGGCTGGTTGCTGAAGCCCAAAATCTGCACCGGGAACGACGGCCCCGCCGCCTCGACCCGTTGGCCCGCCGAGTCGTTCATGGCGCGCACCTTGGCCCAACTGTTGCCGGAGACGAGGTAGTCGGTCACGTGCAGCGTGCCTTCTTGAATAATCAGCGTTGCCAGTACGCCCGCGCGTTTGTCGAGCACCGACTCGATGATGACGCCCTTGGCGGGTGTATCCGCGGGGGCGCGCAGGTCCTCGACCTCGGCGACGAGGGAAATCATCTCGAGCAAATCGTCTACGCCTTCACCGGTCTTGGCGCTAATCGGCACCACGATGGTGTCGCCGCCGAAATCCTCCGGCACGAGTTCTACTTGCATCAGGTCTTGCTTGACCCGGTCGGGATTGGCCTGGGGCAGGTCGATTTTGTTGATGGCGACGATGATGGGCACTTTCGCCGCCTTGGCGTGGGCGATGGCCTCGCGCGTTTGCGGCATGATGGAGTCGTCCGCGGCGACGACCACCACGGCGATGTCGGTCGCGTTCGCGCCGCGCTGCCGAATCGTCGTAAACGCTTCGTGGCCCGGCGTGTCGATAAACGTCACCGGCCCGCGCTCGGTCTGCGCCTGGTACGCCCCGATGTGCTGGGTAATTCCGCCCGCCTCGCGCTCGGCGACGGCGGTTTTGCGGATGAAGTCGAGCAAGGAAGTCTTGCCGTGGTCGACGTGGCCCATCACGGTCACGACCGGCGCGCGCACCGGGCCGGTCGGCGCTGCCGTTTTTTTCTCGGCAGGTTCGGCTTCAGCCTGTGCCACAGTCGCTTCTGCTTCAGCCACGTGCTCCAGGGCTGCGTCCGCCTCGGGTGCGCCGCCCTCTTCCTGGACGAGCTGCCGGATGGTGTCGGCGATGTCGCCTTCTAACGTGCTCGAGTGCGACTTGTACTCGACCCCCATCTCGTCCAAAATCGGCAACAGGTCTTTGGACTCCATGTTCAAGTCTTTGGCTAGCTGGTAAATCCTTACCTTATCGGACATTCGTACCTCCACGGTTCGGGGTTGGGGCGGGTTTTTGCGCTGTGTTTTGAGGTGCCTTTTGAAGAGTCTGAGGCGCGGGTTGCGCGCCGGTTTGTGTAGCGGCGTGAGGGTTTAGATAATCCGAAACTTGCGCGGCGACGTGCTCGGCCTCGCCACGGAAGAAACGTTTTAGAGCCTTTGGGCGCTGGCACGTCTCCTTGTCGCGGCACAGCCAAGCACCCCGACCGCCGCCTTTGCGACTCACATCGAGCTGCCAGGCGTCGTCAATTCTGTAAAAGCGCAGCAGTTCACTCTGCGGGCGTGAATCGCGGCAGACGACGCAGCGGCGTAAGGGGACGTGTTTCGCCATGTTCAGCTCGCGGCCTCTTCGGTTTCTGCTTCGGTTGCCGTTTCAGTTGCTGTTTCTGTTTCTACGGCTTCTTCAGGTTCGCCGCTCGACTCGGCTTTGGGAGACCCGAAGAGCGCGTCGAAGGCGGCGCGTTTGGTCTCGCTCGAGGTTTGCACCAGCGGCTCGCCGATGCGTGAGGCGGCGGCCTGCACGGCGGCGTCTAAGTCGCTTATCATCTCGGTCGCGTTGAGGTCGATTTTGTAGCCGGTGAGTTTCGCGGCGAGGCGCACGTTCTGCCCGCCCTTGCCAATCGCCAGCGAAAGCTGGTCGTTCGAGACGAGCACCTTCGCCTCTTGCTCGTCCATGTTGATTTCGATGGTACCGACCTTGGCGGGCGAGAGCGCGTTGCGGATGAACTCGCGCGGATTGCTGTCCCACAGGATGATGTCGACGCGCTCGCGCTGCAACTCGCCGGTCACCGACTGGATGCGGCTGCCGCGGTGGCCGATGCACGCGCCGATGGGGTCTACGTTCGGGTTCGAACTCGTCACGGCGACTTTGGAGCGCTGGCCCGCCTCGCGCGCGACCGCCTTGAGTTCGACGGTGCCGTCGGCGACCTCGGGAATTTCCTGGCGCATGAGGTACTGGAGCAACTCGGGCGCGGCTCGAGACACCAAAATGCTCGGCCCGCGGCTCGACTGCTCGACGTTCATCACGTACACTTTGAGGCGCATCCCAATCATATAGCGCTCGCCGGGAATCTGCTCTTTTTGTGGCATAATCGCCTCGCCGCGGCCCAAGTCCACGAAAGCGTTGCGCTTGTTGTCGGTGCGCGACACGATGCCGGTGATGACCTCGCCGGCGCGGTCTTTGTACTCTTCAAAGACGATGGAGCGCTCGGCCTCGCGGATTTTTTGGGTGATGACCTGCTTGGTAGTTTGCACCGCGATACGGGTGAACTTGTCCGGGTCGACGGGAAATTCCATCTCCATGCCGACCTCGACGGTATCGTCCAAGTCCAGGGCCTCGCTCAGCAAAATCTCTTTATCCTCGTCCTCGATTTCCTCGACCACGCGCCGTACCACCAACACGTCGATTTCGCCGGTGTTCGGGTCGATTTCGACCTCGATGGTCTTACCCGGCTCGACGTTGCGCTCGTAAGCTTGCTCCAAAGACTCTTCGAACGAGGTCAAAAGCTGCATCTTGTCCAGATTGCGTTCGGCAGCGAGTTGGTTGAGGGCATCTATAAATTCTTTGTTCATCGTTTACTCCTATTCAATTGTAAGTTTCAGAGGTGTCATCTCTAACTTAAAGATGTTCCTCTAAAATTTTCTTAACGCGGCTCGCTCGGCCATTCGGCTAGTCTGGCCTGGATGTCTGCAAGCTTGTACCGCTTCGTTTCCTTACCGACCTCGAGCACCACTTCGTCCCCGTCAACCCCGCGGATAGTTCCCTTGAAGGTTTCGCCACCCGTACGGACTTTAGCCTGCAAGTCGTGAAACCGCTCGAAGTGCCGCGCCGTAAACAGCGGCCGCTCCGAGCCCGGCGACTCGACTTCCAACTCGTAAGCTTCCGCGAACGGGTCCAGACGGTCGAGTTCCAGGCCGAAGACTTGCGTCGCCAGCGTCACGTCCTCCATCGACACGAGTTGCTCGTCCAAACGGTCGATGCGGAGCAGCAAGCGCCGCTTTTTCCCTTGGCCCGTGCGCTCCAGCTCGAGCACCTCGAAGCCGAGCGGCTCCAGCACCTCTCGAGCGGCCTGTGCCAAGTCCATACAACCTCCTACACTCTCGCTTAAACCTTCTAAACCTCCCGCCCCAACAAAAAAGGCGGCGTGCTACGCACCCACCCTCGCGGTAGACGGGATTATTCCAAACGGCAGTATACAGCTTCAGGCGTGCTTGTGGCAAATCACAGCGACAAAAAGTCAGGCGTCAGCTTCAACCCAAACAGGTAACGCCTGACACCCTCGTCAAGAGGTCTTAGCTAAACTGAGGTTCGTCGGTGGAGGTTGCCGGAGTTTTGAACGTTCAGAAAGGCGTGGAGATGAGGGTTGCGAAACACGCGACGCGGTTTAGCCTGAGTTTTTTCCTGCTGCTCGGCTGGGTTTGGGCGCAAGAAGTCGTGCCTGTGTACGAGGGACAGCGAGCCTACCTGGACGCCCTGCAAGCCGAGCCCGGGCTGCTGTCCAGGGAAAAGTTGGAACGCTTCGACCAACTTGTGCTCTCGCCCTATGCCGAGCCGTGTGCGGAAGGATATGAGACCTATTTTGTCGCAAGTTACTTTTACGACCGGGTCGTGGACGCACCGGCTTTTACGGACGCCCTAGAACAGCTCACTGCCGCAAGCGCCGACGTTGAAGAAGCCGTCCGGCGGGCTATGACCATCGTGACGCCGCTGCTGCCCGCAGACCCCATCACCTTTTGTGTGCTCGTCCCTCGTCCCGACGATGCTCTCGAGACTGAAATTATCAAAAAGATGGGCGGTGTGACAGGCTCTGTAGGCTCGGGGCACGTCGTCCACTTGCAGGTGTATCCCCAGGAAGGGTGGCTCGAGCGGCTCGAGTACGTCGTCGCCCACGAGTACCACCACGCCGTTTTAGCCCAACGCTTTCCCAACGGCCTCGGAGGGTTCGACCTGCTGGCCTACCTCGTCCACGAAGGAAAAGCCGACAGCTTCGCCCACCTCGCCTACCCCGAGGTTCGAGCGCCCTGGACCAGCGCCCTGACGACCGACCAGGAGCGTGAACAGTGGCAGGCGTTGCAGCCGCTGCTTACGGCGACCCCGGCAACGGACCCGTCGCTGTTTCGAAACGCGATGTTCGGCTCTAGCGCTTTTCCAACCTGGACGGGCTACACCGTCGGCTTTCACATCGTGCAGGCCTTTTTGCGACGGCATCCCGAGACGAGTCTCGAGGCGTGGACGGCGCTGGACTCGCGGACGATACTGGAGCAAAGCGGCTACAGTCCCTGATGAATTTTGGGGCTGCAGCTGAGCTGGCACCTGCACCGGCGGCGCAGAGCTTACGAAGTTCCGAACCCCGCACCTTCCTATCAGGTCTCTTAAACGATTAGGTCTTTTAGAAAGGCCAGTTGGGATAGCTTCCAACTGGCCCCGTGACTGCTCAGTTGATACTCGTCAGGCGTCTACTCTTCGCTTCTTTGCTCGTCCTGAACGTCCACGTCCTCGGACTTGCCCTGCGACGACTTCACCTCGACTTTGCGCGGCTTGGTGCTTTCCGAACGGGGTACGGTGAGGGTGAGCACGCCGCGCTCGTACTCAGCCTCAACTTTTGTGAGGTCGAAGCTCGAGGGAATGGTGAAGTTGCGGGAAAACTCGCCCTTGGGCCGACCCTGGTAGTGGACGGTCTGGTTCTCGTCTTTTTTGTAGTGCCGGGTCGCTCTGATGTTCAAGTTGTTTTGCTCGGTGCTCACTTCTAAGCTGCCGTCGTCCACGTCGGGTAAGTCCAGGTAGATGAACAAACCTTCGGTGTCTTCGACGATGTCGGTGGCCGGTGCCCAGGCTCCCACGCTTTCTTCCCCCTTCGTCACGCGACTCAAACGGCGCTGCATATCTTCCAGCTCTTGCCAAGGATTCCAACTTTGTAACATGACTGCCTCCCAACGGTCAGGATAGGGAGCGGGACAAACCGTGAAAGTAGGAACCCTTACGAATCCGGCGAGAAGCCATTGTTGCGAACGGTTTCCTGATACCAGAAGTAGGAATCCTTGGGATAGCGCGCCTGGTCGTGATAATCCACGTAGACGATACCGAAGCGTTTGTCGTAGCCTTCCGCCCACTCGAAGTTGTCCAGCAACGACCACACGAAGTAACCGCCGACGTTCGCGCCCGCTTGCAAAGCGCGGTGTACAGCCTGCAGGTAGGCCGCCAGGTAGGCGACACGCTTCTCATCGTGAACCTCGTTTTTCGCGTCCAAAGTATCGGGAAAAGCCGCCCCGTTCTCAGTGACGAACACTTTCGGGTTGCCGTAGTTTTCCTTGAGGTCAACGAGCTGCTCAAAGAGCGCGTCGGGATAAACTTCCCAGCCCATGCCGGTCAGTTCGGCGTCCGGGGGCGGCGCGGCCTGGCTCATGCCGACGAGGCTGGCTTTGTCGGCCTTGACGAGCACACGCGTGTATAAGTTGAGACCCAAGAAGTCCAGCGGTTGCTGAACGAGACCCAAGTCCCCGTCTTGCACGTGCGCCGCCAACATCGCGCTCGTCAACTCGGGGTAAGTGCCTTTGAGAAGCGGGTCGAGGTAGGTGCGGTTCCACAGCGCGTCGAACAGGGTGGCGGCGGCGGCGTCCTCTTCCGTGTCCGACTCGGGGTGGACGGGCTGCAAACTTAAGACGGTGCCGAGCTGCCAACTGCCGTTTGTGCTCCGCAACCGCGACAGCGCCGTGCCCGTGGCGAGGTTCAGGTGATGCGTCGCCGCGCCGTAAGCAACGATGTCGGTGAGTCCCGGCGCGTGAATCCCGAACAGGTGGCCGAGCAAGGCGACCACGCTGGGCTCGTTCATCATCACGAAGTGTCCCACACGGTCGCCGTACTGCTCGGCCGCGTAGGCCGCGTAGTCGGCAAAGTAGTGAACCGTGTCGCGGCTCGTCCAACCGCCCTTGTCCTGCAGGGCTTGCGGCAAGTCCCAGTGGTAAAAACACAGCCAGGGCTCGACGCTTTGGTTCAGCAACTCGTCGATAAGCCGGTCGTAGAAGTCGCGGCCTTTGGCGTTCGGCTTGCCGCGACCTTCGGGAAACAACCGCGGCCAAGCGGTCGAGAAGCGGTAGGCGTCCAAGCCGAGGTCGGCCAGCAGTTTCACGTCGTGTTTATAGAGGTGGTAGTGGTCGCAGGCTACGTCGCCGGTGTCACCGCCCACGACCTTGCCCGGCGTGTGGCTGAACGTGTCCCAGATGCTGCGGCCCCGACCGTCCTCTCCCACAGCCCCTTCGATTTGATAAGCCGCGGTCGACGCTCCCCAGACAAACCCGGCCGGAAATTCGATGTCCACAAGTGTGCCCCTTTCGTAACGGCCCCAGCTTACCTCTCCAGCCCACAGAACGTGAAAGGAAGGCTGCTGTAAAGCTTTGCGGCTTGAGAAGCTTTGTTGCTCGAAAAGACTTGTTTCCTGAAGCGTTTCTGGACTCATTTTGACAAGTTCGTCTGCAGCTTGGGCGTCCGCGAGGAGCCTCGTCTACGGTGAAGTGCAAAGGGTTTCTTTACCGCGTTCGAACTCGGACCGGCGGTCTGGCGGGGGCTCGAGCCAGCCGACCTCGAGCGCACTCGACGTTTGGGGCCGGGCGTTCGGTGCGGGTTTTTAAGACCTCGAGAACACCGGCGCGGGGCTGGGGCCTCGCTCGGTTCGCGTCCACTCTGCGGTATGGTGGGCGGCGCTGTGCCCCCTACCTCGCCTCCACCCAAACGTGTTTACGCGGTTTTGAGCGTCGGCCTTGTCGCGGTGAGTCTGGCCGCCATTTTCATCCGCCTCGCCGACACGAACCCGCTGATCGTCGCGGCTTACCGAATGAGCTTGGCAAGTGTGGCGCTGCTGCCCTGGAGCCTGCCCGCGCTGCGCCGGGCCAGGTTTACCCGCGCGAACCTTTTTTACGCCGTTTTGGCAGGCGTCTTTTTGGGGTTGCACTTCGTCACCTGGATAAGCTCGCTGGCTTACACGAGCGTGGCGGCCAGCGTGAGTCTGGTCGCGTCGCAACCCTTGTGGGTGGCGCTGTTGGGTTGGCTGTTCGCCGGGCTGGCCCCGTCGTTTCTGACCTTGCTCGGGGTGGTGACGGCGGTAGCCGGGGGAGCGCTTATCGGCTTTGGGGACTTTGGTAGCGGCGCGGCCCCGCTGCTCGGCGACACGCTCGCCGTAACCGGGGCCGTGGCCGGAGCAGCCTACTTTTTGCTGGGCCGCGCCGCGCAACGCCACGGTTTGAGCTTGAACGCTTACGTCGGGGTAGCTTACGGGGTAGCGGCCATTTTTCTCCTACCTCTGCCCTGGTTTGCGGGTGTGTCTTACGGAGGGTACAGCGCGGAGACCTTGGTATGGATAGCCCTGCTCGCGCTCATCCCGCAACTGGTCGGGCACACGGGCATCAACTACGCGCTGCGCTACCTTTCCCCCACCTTGGTGGCGACGGCGGTGCTGCTCGAGCCCATCGGCGCCGTCTTGTTGGCGGTGCTGCTCTTTAAAGAGGTTCCCTCGCTGACGACGGTGCTCGGCGCAGCTGTGCTGTTGGCGGGCGTCTTGTTGACCGTCCGGGGAAGCGACGCTGCGACTTCGGCTCAGCCACTCGCCGACTAAGCACTAGACCTCTTGCGAAAGTATCAACTGAGCAACCGTAAAACCAGTAGCCATCGCTCTTCAATTGGACTTGATAAAAGAGGTCTACTTTAAGACTTTGTAAGCTTACAAGATGACCGAGTGGAATTTTGACGAACTGCCGAGCCCAAGCGTACGGCTAGACGAAAGCATCCTGCAACCTGACTATAGGATTAACAAAAAGCCCAAAAGCTCGAGCGGTCTGCAACGAAACTTCGCGGCAACCCTGAGCTGTGTAGCCTTGTTCAGCAGGGAGTAAGGCCCTTTCTGCGGGTGGCGGAGACGCTCGAGGATGAAGATGACCACGCGCCCGAATAGCACTACCGATACGGGACGACGGTTGGGTATTCGCTACGCAATTGGCACTGGGAAGACCGTGTGGAAGAATCGACATCATCTGCGGTGGCTGCGCGGCCCAGCAAACAGGAATGATCTTTCGCCGGGCTGCCCTCTTACCTGTCAAGCTGCCCCAATCTGAGAATTCGTCCTGAGAGACTACGGTGATTGCGCCTTTGCAAGAAAGGCTTGCACCCTGCCTCGGTCCTGGCGCGGCTGGCGAGCCATCCCGGTAAAGATGCTCAAACTGAACCCGACCCCTTCCCACAGACTCAGGCTCATGCATTGGACTCGACCCCAAACGAAAGAGGTACTTCCCAACGGGACCCTGGAGGCGCCACCCCAGACCTCACACAAATCCTCGCGGCCCTCACCCCCAAATCTTCAAGCTAAAGGGCAGAAAAAACATAACCCCTATATGGCGCTAACATAACGCCCTCTTTCTTACAGTTGCTCTTACGAGGCTACGCGCGCAGCTCTCGTAACAATCCAAGAGGAGGAAGACAACGCATGAAACGACGAAATGTCCTTGTTATAAGCATCTTACTTATCACAGGCTTCTCCCTAAGCCAAAGTCCATCACCTCAAAAAGGAGTTGTCCATGAGTAGTCGTTTTGTAACGTCTTTAAGCGCAATGATTGTCTTGACGCTGCTTGGAACAGGCATTGCTCAGACATCTATAGCAGCCGAGTTCAACCGTGTGCCTATCGACATGAAAATGCCCACAGGTCAAAGCGTCGCTATCGAATGTCAGGACGAAGGCGCTGATTATCCCTATTCACCTTACGACTGGCCCGATGCTAAAGCCACCTTAAGCATTGAGCAAACAGGTGTGCAGACGGTTGTGAGTATTGAAATGACCGGCGTCAAACCCAACAGTTATTACACGATGTGGCTGCGCTTAAAAGGCACCGACGCTGCGGGGAATGATTTCGGCGGGAACCCCATTTTAGGTATTCCGGGGACGCCGCTTATTCCGAGTTCCGAGCTTGACGAAGCCCTCGGCTTTACAGGTCCGGGCAATGCCAAAGTTGGGCTTAGCAACGGCTTTTGGAGTGATAAAAACGGCAACGCCATCTTTACCACCACGGTGGACTTTCCCCTTATCGGCGGGGCCTACCCCTTTCAGAACTTTGAAGGTTTCGATCCTACCGATGAACGCTTTCCTTTAGAGAATCCGATGGCCGTTCCTGTAGCGGTGGTTACCGAGGGTGCGCCTTTTACGTTAAGGGTGGCTTCGCACTGTCAATCGAATGTAAATTATGGTCTCTTCCCTGGCCCGCATGAGGGTTGGTTCGATTGGCTGGCAGGGAAGTAAAGGGGAAGCCCTTGCCCAAATCCGAGAAGGTTCAAGTGATGAAGCAAACGATGCGCCCGCTCACCTCGAGCTTACGCACTCGGCGCAAGGGCTTGAGGTACGCCCAAGCCCTTGCGCTCTACCTCGTGCTCGTCGCCGGGCATTTTGCCGAGCACCTCTCACAACTCGCCCAGGTCTATCTATTCGGGCTTTCCCCGCGTGAGGCGGGCGGTTTATTGGGCGTGTGGTGAGGTGGACCCCGTTGTCAGGTTCATCGCCACTTTTGATGAAGCGGAAAGATTCAGCGACAATAGAGCATGTTGTGGAACAAGTTCTGGAACGGAAAACCAATAGAGGTTGAAGCTGTCGGCTTCAAGAAGGGGCTATTAGAGATACGGGCGCACACCGTAGGCCGCGCCGTCCGCTGCCCCAGCTGTAAGAGAGCAACCTCACGCAGACACAGCTTCTACCACCGCCGACTAGCCGACTTGCCCTGTTTCGGCGTGTCCAGCCGCCTGCACCTTACTTGTCGGAGGTTCTTCTGCGGTAACAACAGGTGCAAGCGACAAATCTTCTGCGAGCGACTTGAAGATTTAGCGGCTGTCTACGCTCGGAAGAGCAAACGGCTGCTCCGTTGGACTCGCACCATCGCTTTTGCACTGGGAGGGCAAGCAGGTGAAGCGCTTGCGAAAGCAAACGGGGTGAGAACCAGTGGCACGAGTCTACTACGTCTCATCCGCGCCACGGCTGTAAAACCAAGAGCCACACCAAAAGTTCTCGGCGTAGATGATTGGTCCTTGCGTAAGGGCCGCAGTTACGGCACTCTGTTAGTCGACCTTGAAAGGCAGGTCGTCGTTGATGTGCTGCGGGGACGAGATGCCGACACGCTTTCGGCCTGGCTAAACGAGCATCCGGGTGTAGAAGTTATCAGTCGTGACCGTTCCGGTGACTATGCTTTGGGAGCGCGCCGGGGCGCGCCGAACGCCATACAAATCGCTGACCGGTGGCACCTGTTGAGGAACGTGGGCGACATGGTCGAGCGTTTCTTAACCCGCCACGCTTCTACCATCTGTCTCGCCCACGAAACCACCCTTCAAAAAGTAACCGAGGATGCCGTCATGAAGGCCGCCCCCGAGTTGTCGCTCTCTTCGAACAAGAAGCGTACACATGATAGACGCCGTGAGCGTTATGAACAGGCAGTCGCGCTTTTCGAGCAGGGCAAATCTAAAAAGGAAATAGCCAGGCGACTCGGCATGAGTCGGAGCACCGTGATTGCTTACGTGGCCGCGGGGTCGTTCCCAGAAAGAAGGCGCAGAACTCCCACCTTGGGCATCCTGGCACCCTATGTTGGTTACCTTCAGCGGCGCTGGCTTGAAGGCTGTCACAATATCAGCCAATTGTGGCGAGACATCAAGGCGCAAGGCTACTTGGGTAAAAGGGCGATGGTGAAGCGCTATATTCAGCAGCTCCGCCGACTGACACGAGATGAATGTGAAAGGTTGCGGCAAAACCCTTTCCGCAAGCCCTCGCCCCGTCAACTGCGTTACTGGTTGCTTAAAGAAGAAAACAAACTGGAACCCAAACAGAAAAGTTTCATCAAGGCATTTCTCGACTCCTGTCCCGAAGCCAAAACACTGCAACGCTAGGCAGGGCAGTTCTGTCACATGCTCAAGACCCAGCAGGCTGACGCGTTTCCCGTCTGGCTCGAGGAAGCTCAGGCCTGTGATGTTCTGGAGTTGTGTAACTTCGCCGCCCACATCAAAGACCAAGACGCTGTTCATAACGCCATGAAATATTCGTGGAGCAACGGACAGCTCGAGGGCCAGGTGAACCGGCTCAAAACCATCAAGCGGCAGATGTATGGTCGCGCCAACTTCGACCTGCTGTGTGCTCGGGTGATGTACCGAACACCAGCTTCGTGATCCGGTTTCATCAAAAGTGGCGATGAACCTGACAATGGGGCAGCAATTCCAAATTTAACAAACCCTCTCTCAAACAGCGTTGAGCAGGTTAAAGCTTATCAGCACAGCAGCTAATTCCCCTCTACTTTGCTCAGAAGAGGGCTAAATATCTGGCGGGACGCTTCTAAAAAGTTGCTAAGGGAGCTTAGTTCACCAGAAACTGAAGGGTTATTCTCCGAAACAGCCTCTGTAGCTGCTCGATTGCTCGTCGCCTATCTCTTGAGAGTACCGTTCAGCACGTCATTGAAATCGAATTTGGTTAAATTTGGAACTGCTGACAATGGGGTCCACTATACTTGGCAGCCCGTCGACGACTTGGTATACTAGTAGGATACGGGCGTATAGCTCAGTCGGTAGAGCGGCGGTCTCCAAAACCGTAGGTCCTAGGTTCAAGTCCTTGTGCGCCCGCCAAGAAAAAGCGTCGGAGACGTGAAAAACACCTCCTTTTTGGATTAGACCCAAAGGGGAGGTGCTTGTTTTCACTTACCTCCACACTTACTATCGTTGCTCGGTGCAGATTAAGTACGCTTACAGAATAGGACACCGTACCAATATCTGCGACATGAACACCGCTGTCGGGCGCGAGTCGGATGGGTTCTCAAAAACTGCGCTACCATCAAGGCCAACTTACTTGCGCCGCATAATCCTTGCAGCTTTCGACTGAAGCGCTTACGAGGAGAGAGTTGGTTAACTTTATGACTCTAAACATAGACTATCTACCTACCCCGTCTACCGAATGGCTCGACTACGAAAGCTATTTTCGAGACCTCGAGACGACAGACCTGTCACTGTCGGACTTAAACGCTTGGCTGAAGGCTTGGAGCAACGTCGAAAAGCTCATCCGCGGGCTGGAGATTCAGCTCAAGCTTGCCGCTTATGCCGACCTGACCGACGAAGCTGCGCAAAAAGCCTTCGACCGCTACTCGGAACACCTGTTGCCAAACGTAAAGAACGCCAACCACGTTTTGAAAGAAAAGTTCTTAGAAGCAGTAAGGGAGAAAACTCCAAACGAGTTCACCGAGATGGTTAAAACGTTCGAGGCCGAGTCGAGGCTCTTCGTCGCCACCAACGTACCTTTGCTTGCGAAGCACGGCGTTCTCTCCGAAAGGTACGGCCGTCTGATGGGAAGTCTCAAGACCCAGTTGGGTGAGAAGGAGGTCTCCTATGGTGAGCTTGCACCGCAGCTCGAGGGCAGAAACAGAAACCTTGCACATCATCTTTTTCCACAAACATGAATTTCGTCCGGGTCTCAGAGTAAGTGGGTCGGAATTGAGGGCTGGTGCAGGCTCGAGCTTAAAGGAATTCAGGCCTTTCCTAAGCCGGTGAAGAAGTTGACGTAGCCGTCATCAAGCTCAAGTCTAATCAGTAGCGACTTCGGCTTGCACTTTCACCCTGTCCCGCCGACTTCTGTTGACGAGCACAATACCGAAAATCGCGATGCCACCGCCTACCAGCGTCAGCAGCGTCGGTACTTCGCCGAGCAAAAGCCAACTGAACAGCAGGCTGAACACCGGCACCATGTACAAAAACGCCGCCACGAGCGTCACCGAGGTTTGCGCTAGGGCCTGAGCGTAAAGCGTGTAAGCGACGGCCGAGGGTACGACGCCGATGTAAACCGCCGCCAGCAGCGGCGTCCCACCGGCCGTGGCGACGTCCGCAGTAAAGCCGGGCCAAAAAATGAACATCGGCAGGGTGCCCGCCCAGGTGGCGAAGGCCGTCACCTCGACAGGTTTGTAGCGCTCGAACAGAGGTTTTTGCAACACGGCGTAAAAAGCCGTTACTACGGCCGACACCAGCACGAGCAGCGCGTAGCGGTTGAAGCCGAGGGCTGCGTCCTCCCCCACCACGATGAGCGCGACCCCGCCGAACGACACCACGATGCCAAGCCAGCCGAGCGTACTCAACCGTTCGGAGAGCAAAAAATAAGCGACGACGGCCGTAAACGCAGGCGCGGTGGCGATGATCAGGCTCGCCGCGCCCGCCGAAACGTTCAGCTCGCCGAAGTTCAGCGCCGTGTGATAAACAAAATAGCCGAACAGGCCTAGCAGAAAAAAGAACGGGACGTCCCGCCGCTCGGGCCACACCCTGCGCCCGGTCAAGGCCAGGTAAGGCACGAAGCAAACCGACGCGACAAGGTGCCGCAACAGCGTCAGGTGGCCCGCCGACAAACCCTCCAACCCCAACTTGATGCCGGGAAACGCCGAGCCCCACAAGACGGCTAAGAGAAACAGGGTACCGAAAAAGGGCAGTGTCACAGCGGCTACTCTAACGCAGGCAAGAGAGTAGGAGAGTTGGGAAGAGGGGTAGGGCTGCCGCAAAGCCAGCTTGCGTTACAGATTGTCTTTGCGAGGAAGCGAAGCGTTGAGGCAACCTCACGTACGTTCTATAGCCGGCGCACTTCAACGCTCGAGCTTGCTTCGCATTCGGGCCTGCTTCACATTCGTTCGCAGTAGGCGAACCGTTTTACGCGGCTTGGGTGTCTTTGCAGGTGTTTTGAGGGGTGCGAGGTCAAAAACGAGCGTGGTGGCATCCGCCCAAAGGAGCGTGGTGGCATCCGCCCAAGCTTCGACTTCCCCGCTCTCCACTTTGCAACCTCAGTTGCTCGAGCCAGCCGCCTGAACCGCCCCGCCGGGCAGCGCCACCTCGCGGCCGCAGGCGCAGAGTTCCTGGTCGCGGACCATTGTCGCTTGGCCCTCGCGGTACCAGAGGGTGTCGCAGTCGGGGCAGCGGATTTCGTCCTGGGAGATGGTGCGGATTTGTTCGGGCTCGAGCCAGCGCTTTTCGCCGCACCAGTGGCAAACCGCTTCCGCGCCGCCCTCTTGCTCAATCATCTCCTCGCGCTCTTGCACCGTGAAGTAAGCGAGCGCGTCCAGGGCTTTTCCACCGCTGCAACGGCAGTCGAATCGCAAGGGTAGGGCGTCCTCGGTGAGAAGTTCGAACTCCAAACCCCAGCAGAGTTCGTGAATGATTTCGATTAAAGACATGTTCGCCATCGCCGTGGTGAGCCCCCCGAAGGCTTTCACGTTGGCAGTAAGCAGGTCGAGCGCGCCCTGGTCGGCGTCCGGCAGGGCTTGCAAAATCACGCCGCCCGAGCGGGTCACTTTGTCACCCTCCACGAACACGCCGAGCAGCACCGCCGAGCCGATCTGCTCGGACTGGGCTAAAAACACCGCGATGTCCTCGGCCACTTCACCGTTATGAAGCTTGACGCTCGAGCTGTACGGGTCGCCGTAGGGCGCGTGCGAGCGGATAACCTCGATGTCGCCCTTGCCGACGCCGCCCCCCACGTTCAGCTTGCCGTCGGGGCGCGGGGGCAAACTCACCCAGGGTTTGGCGACGTAGCCGCGCACCGAGCCGTCGAGCCCGGCCTCGGCGATGACGCCGCCCAGCGGGCCGTCGCCGCGCAAACGTAAAGTAAGCCGGTCCTGCGGGTTTTTTAAGAGCACGTGGGACAGCAGCAGCGCGCCGGTGAGCGTGCGGCCCAGCGCCGCGGCGGCAGTGGGCGTGGCGTCGTGGCGTGAACGCGCCTCTTCGACCAAGCTCGCGGTGTCCGCCGCAATGACGCGGATGCCGCCGTTAGCGGCGATGCCGCGAAGTAAGTAAGACATGTCGGGTTCCTTCCCTGACGCGCCAAAAAGAGGGGCGGTGTTAACACCGCCCGGCACGTCAAGCACTTTTAAAAGTATAGAAAAATGCGAGTCAAAAAGCGGTAAGACGCCTTACGGCGAGGCACGTTCGATAATCGGTCGGGGGTGAATTTGTCATCGGCCCTCGATTTGAGCGGTAGCAACTTAGCAACCCCCAGACGCTTGACAACTACGTAAGGTTTCGTATATTCTCGAGCAACGAAACATTTCGTAGGAGCGCCGATGGCACTGCCCAAACCGACCGAGGCCGAACTGTCCATTCTCAAAGTTCTCTGGGACAAGGGTCCCAGCACGGTACGTGAGGTGTTGGAAGCTCTCAACCCACAACTCGACAAGGAAGTCGGCTACACCACAGTTCTCAAACTGCTGCAGATCATGACCGACAAGGGTTTGGTCGTTCGGGACGAGACGCAGCGGTCCCACATCTACGAGGCGGCCAGGCTTCGGGAGGTGACGCAGCGGCAGCTTATCGGCGATTTGTTGGAGCGAGCCTTTGACGGCTCCGCGGGCCGTCTCGTACTGCAGGCGCTGAGCGCTAAAGAAGCAACCCAAGAGGAGTTGGACGAAATCCGCAGCCTGTTGGACAGCTTGGAAGGTAAGCCGTGATCGACGCGCACAGCCTCGGCTTGGCCCTGTTGCATTCGTTGTGGCAAGGTGGGCTCATCGCCTTGGTCGTGTTAGCAGCACTTAACGCCGTACAGCGCTCATCACTCCGCTACGCCACCGCCTTAGTGGGTTTGAGTTTGCTTCCAGTTGTTCTGATTGCCACAACTCTCAAGCTGACGACGAAGGAGATCGGCTCGACGTTTCCACTCGACAGCGCTACAGCCGTTGCACTTCCGCTGACACAGACGGTGACCGTCCCGCAGCAAGCCGTTTCTTCGCTGCTGCCTTACCTGACCTACGTTTGACTGCTGGGCGTGCTTCTCTACGGACTCGGTTTAGCCGCAGGCGTGCGCCGGGTGCAGCACCTTAAAAGGAGTGGGCAGCCCTGTGACCAACGCTGGTCTACAAAGCTCGAGCCGCTCAAAAGCAAGCTCGCGCTGCGCGGCCACGTCACACTTCTCGAGTCGGCGTTGGTCCGGGTGCCGAGCGTCATCGGCTGGCTTAAACCGGTCATTCTTTTGCCTCCCGCCACCCTGTCGGGTTTGACCGTGCCGCAGCTCGAGGCCGTCCTGTTGCACGAACTTGCCCATATCAAGCGCCGAGACTACCTTGTCAACCTGCTGCAAAGCCTCGTCGAAACCCTCTTTTTCTACCACCCCGCCGCCCGCTGGCTGTCCAAACAGGTTCGCACCGAGCGCGAAAACTGCTGCGACGACCTCGTCGTTCACGTGACCGACGACCCACTCACCTATGCCCGCGCCCTCACCCGACTCGAAACAGACCGCAGCCAAACCCCAATCCAGATGGCTGCGTCAGGAGGTCACCTCATGAACCGCGTTCGTAGACTCACCCACCCACCCCAGCGTCAACCGACACCCCGGCTCTTTCTGCTCGGCGCGCTCGTCCTCGGGCTTCTAGCCGCCTGCGCCTCGACAGTGGACCGTTCAGGCCGAAGCTCGACCGCCGTCAACGACTACCAGAAGGTTTGCTTGGAAGCCACGGTGGCGGTGGGGAAGTACGTGCTGCCGGCCTTCAACACGGCCTCGGTGAAAGCCATGTCGGTCGCGTTGTCGGGAACGCCCTGGGAAGTGTCAAGCAGCTGTGACGACACGACCGTGCGCCTCGACTACGCGATGACTTTTGACACCGGGACGCTTTCCTGGTCGGCAGAACTGAGGGCCGTCGACGCCACGGGTAGGACGGTCTCGAGCAGCAGCGCGACTGACGCCTTCGACAAGCAAGGGGCTTTTCAGTACACCACCGAGAGCACGGCGGAACGCCTGCTCGCGGCGCTGACGACTAGGTGACGAGCGGTACGGCGATTTGCAAAGCTACCCGCAGCCTTGCTGCTCGAGGCTTGGGGACGGTGGGGCGACTGAACCCGGTGCTAAACTGAAGTGGAGTTGGCCGGGAAAGGCGTGACCACACCCCCTGCAAGAACCGCCTTTGTTTTCACCCGAGCCTCTGTTTAAAATTCCCTCACGACAGCATACCGTCGCCGTACTTTTCATGCAGGGCGCGGAGCGTCGACCTCGGCACGAGTTTTTTCACGTCCGCGCCGTACTTGGCGAGTTCTTTGATGCGGGTGCTCGAGACGTAAGACCAGCGCGTCGCCGTCATGATGAAGGTGGTTTCCAAGTTGACGTTCAGTTGGCGGTTGAGGTGCGCCATCTGCAACTCGTACTCGAAGTCCGAAATCGCCCGCAAACCCTTGACGATGACCCGCGCGCCGAGCTGTTCCATGTAGTTCGCCAGCAGCCCCTCGAACTTTTGAGCGTCGACGTTGGGCATGTCGCGCACCACGTCCTCTAAGATGTTCAGGCGCTCGTCCACGCTGAAGGTTTTGCTGTCTTTCAGCGGGTTGTTGAGCACCGCCACGGTGAGGCGGTCGTAGATGCTGCTGGCCCGGCGGATGATGTCCGCGTGACCGTTGTGAAGCGGGTCGAAACTGCCCGGATACACGGCGTGAACCACAAATTTCTCCTTTAATAAACCTGACGTTCAAACGCTACCAAAACGCTGCGAGGGGCGTCAATCACAGGCTCGAGAGCAGCGTCTTCACGGCCTCGGCGGGCGTCGTCTTGCCGTTCAAAACGGCGTCGACGAAGGCGTCTTCCTGCTCGGCGAGCGCGTGCCGCAGGGCTTCGGTAAGGAGCGCGCTGATTTCGAAACGGGCGCGGGCACGTTTGCGCGCTTCCAGCTTGCCGGAGGTTTCCAAATAGTCGAAGTGCGCGTCCAGTTGCTCGAACAGCTCCGCAACGCCCTCGTCTTGCGACGCCGTCGTCGCTTGAATGGGCGGCCACCAGTCTTCGTCACGCGCGTGGCCGAGTTCCAGAGCCGCTTTAATTTCACGTTTCAAGCGCGGTCCGCCGGGTAAGTCGAACTTGTTTATGGCGAACACGTCGGCGATTTCCATAATGCCCGCCTTGAACGCCTGCACCCCGTCGCCCCCACCCGGCGTGAGCACCAGGAGCGTGGTGTCCGCGACTTTCACAACGTCCACCTCGGACTGGCCCACACCCACGGTCTCGACGAAGACGAGGTCGAAGCCATAAGCCTCGAGCAGCGCCACGACCTGCAAACTCGCCGCCGCCAAACCGCCCAGGTGCCCGCGCGTCGCCATCGAGCGGATAAAGACGTCTCCGTCGGTGTGCCAGCGGCCCATGCGGATGCGGTCGCCCAGGAGCGCGCCGCCGCTGTAGGGGCTCGTCGGGTCGACGGCGACCACGGCGACCTTGAGCCCGCGTGAGCGCGCCACGCCGATGAGCTTGTCGACCAGGGTGCTCTTGCCGCTGCCGGGCGAGCCCGTCACGCCGACGATTCGAGCGCGCCCGCCCCGCGGCCTCACGGCCTTGAGTAAGGCCTGCCCCTCGTCCCGGCCCGCCTCGAGCAGCGTAATCGCCCGCGCCAAGGCGCGCTCCTCTTGGGCCAGAAACCTCTCTTCTAAAGATGCTGTCAGTCCCGTCACCCGCCCAGCATAACGCAGCCTGGGACGTTCCAAGGCGGGTGTACGCACGGTAAACTGAAGCCGTGGCCTGGCGAAAGCGCAAACCGAGCAAGCCCTACACCTATGAGCGCAGTTGGAACTATGTTTTATGGCTGCTGGGCCGCAAGAGCTACACCAAAGCGCAGATACGCGAAAAGCTCGTCAAAAAAGAGGTCGAGGCCGAAGTCCTCGAGCGGGTGATGCTGAGGCTCGAGGACCTCCACTTCGTCGACGACGAACAGTTCGCCGAAGCCTACGTGCGCGGCCGCCAAAAACAAAAAGGCCGCATCGCCCTGCGCCGCGACTTGTACCAAAAGGGTGTGGCCGAGGAGATTGTCGACAAAACGCTGGAACCTCTCGAGCTAGAAGGCCAAGTCGAGGCGGCGACCGTCTTGCTTACAAAAAACGCCTGGCGGTTTAGAAACAAAGACCCGCAAGACGACCCGCGCAAAAACCGCGCCAAGGCCTACGCTTACTTGGCGCGGCGCGGCTTTACCGGCGACGTGGTGAAAGAGGCGCTTGGGGCGGCCGACCTGTGGGGCGAGGACGACGCGTAGACGCTTCGGGCCTGAGGGGCGCTCGAGTTCGACTCGGACCCGAAGTCCCGAATCAAGCGGTTTTGAAGATTCCTGACAACTTTACGGCCAGAGCCTCCAGAGCCCAGTTTTCGTCTTTGCCCGTCTTCATCGCCACGTCGGCGTCCAGAATGGCCGTGAGGACTTTTTTGAGGCTCGCTTCGTCGAGCTTTTGGGCGATGGTGAGGGCTTTCTTGGCGACGAAAGGCTTGACCTTGAGGGTTTGCGCGACCAAACCGGGGTCGGCTCGAGCCCGGCCCGCCCGCAGACCGACGCAGCGGGCGACGAGGCCGTACTGCCAGGTAAGCGCGCCCAGCACGCGCGGCGGCGCTTCGCCCTGCGCGAGCAGACTGCGGCAGACCAGCAGCGCCGCGCCCGCGTCGCCCCTGGCCGTCGCCTCGATAAAGTCGAAAGCGTCGCGGGCGGCCGGGCGGTTCGCCACCGCACGGACCCGGTCCGACGAAAGTTCTTCGTCCAGCGCCGCCAACTTTTGCACCTCGCTGGCGATGCCGGGCAGGTCTTCGCCGAACAGGTCGGCCAAGGTTTGCGGCACTTCTTTTTCAAAACGGAGCCCCGCCTCACCGAGTTCCCGGCGTATCCAGTGCGTGAGCGCGTCGAAGCGGGGCGTCGGGTGAGCGCTGTGCTCGCCCAAAGCTTTGTAGGTTTTTTGCCGCGCGGCCGTAGCGCCCAAGTCCAGCACGACGAGGAGCGTCTCGGCGGGCACCGTCTCCAGGACTTTGAGCGTTTCGTTGCGCGGTTTGACGCCGCCCTGTCCCTTGAAAGCGGCGTCGAAGTCGAGCAGCAGCGCCGTTTGCCCGAACAAGCCCGACTGCGCGGCGAGCTGCGCGACTTCGCCCGCCGTCATGCCCTCGCCGAGTTCGGTTACTTCTTCGGCGTGAACCCCTCGAGCTTTGAGGGCGCGCCGCGCCGCTCGCGGGGCCAAAAAAGGGTCGCCGCTAAAAGCGAGAATCACGCCGAGCACCTGAGTTTGCAGCCTGTAGCGCGTAGAAAAACCGCGAACTACAGACCGCAAGCAACCGGATAACTTTTGTCTGGTTCGACATCTTCAGCTTGAACTTAAACCGCCGAGCTAGCGGCTGACGGCGTAACCGACGGCCTCGAGGGCCGCCAACATCGCTTCGGCACTCTGAAAGCGCGCTTCGGGCAGGCGGGACAGGGCTTTGTAAACGACTTCGGCGACGACGTTCGCTTCGTCGGGCAGGGGCTCGAGGACGACGCTCGTGTCGCCGATCAAAAACCGGATGACTTGACCGCCGTAAGGCGGTGAGCCCGAGAGCATGTGGTAGAGCACCGCGCCGGTTGCGTACAGGTCGCTGCGCGGGTCGCTGCGCTCGCCCCGAAACTGTTCCGGGGCCATGTAGTTGGGCGTGCCGAGCAGGACGTTCTGGTCGGTGATGGCGGTCAAGGCCAGGTCTTTGGCAAAGCCGAAGTCGGCGAGCAGCGCTTTTTCGCCGCGCACCAGGATGTTGCTGGGCTTGACGTCGCAGTGGAGCACGCCGTGCGCGTGCGCGTAGGTGAGCGCGTTCAGCACGTCGGTGACGATCTTCACGCTGCGGGTCATGGGAATCGGCCCGACGTCCAGCGCTTCGGCCAGGTTGACGCCCGGGTAGTAAGCGTAGATGATGGCGTCGGCCTCGGTGCCGAGGAGGGGAACGATGTTTTCGTGCTCGAGCTTGCTTAAAACTTCGGCCTCGCGCCGAATGCGCTCGGCGAGAAACGCCGAGTGCGACCTGAGCCGTTTGACCACCACGAGCTGGTCACGCCACCTCGCCAGCTCGACGCGCACAGGCCCGCTGTCCGACAAAATGCGCACGGTTGCAAACATCAGGATTTACTCTACCACAGGCTTTTGGCAGGGCCGCAGGTTTGCCGACGAAGTTTTAGTTGTACCTGTAGGTTGAACGACGTGATTCGGCCTTTGAGGCTGATCCCTTCTCTTTTGTCCGGCTACGCGACCGCCCAAAGTCTCAAACCTGTGCTACACTGTTCCAAGACGAGCGAAAGGGAGCGTGAAAGTTTCAAGACAGCCCTAAAGTGGTGAGTTAACCAAAAGAAACCTTTGGGTTTCGGGAAGCCAAAACTCTCGCGTGAAGGTTGTGGAGAAGCAGAAACCGGTACGGGGCAGCCTCATAGGCAGCGTCTTCAAAACGTAGGAAAACTTTACCCAAACGCGCCACCAGTTCAAACCCCCGACCGCCCAAGGTAGTTTCTCGTTTTTCCCAATTTGTAACGAACTCATACACCTCAAACAAACGTTAGAGGCGGGTGTCCAAACGACGTTATGAGAGGCCATAGAGATACCAGTTTGTCGTACCGGATTGTCAATCCGAGCAGTAGCCACGGCGACGGCGTACACGAAGTCGTGTGCCTCGCCAACGATTTCCCCGTGGGAACCCAAGGATGTATCGGTCCGAAAGAGTTGACCGAACAGGTGCGGCGTTTTCCGGAAGGCCAGTTCGTCGCCGTTGCCGACCTGAACGGTATAGAAAAAGTCCTCGGCGTCGCGGTGGCGATGCGCACCCGTTACGCCCCGTCGGCCCGGCCCTTGAGCTGGCGCGAGATGATCGGTAGTTTAAGCCTCGCCAACCACGTGCCCGGCGGCGAGTGGCTTTACGGCGTCGAAAAGGCCGTTCACCCCGATTATCAGGGGATGGGCGTAGGGTCGGCGCTGTATAGAGCGCAGTTCAACCTGGCGCAAGAACTGAACCTCAAAGGCATTTACGCAGGCGGAATGCTGAAAGGTTTCAAGAACTTCAAACACGAGATGTCGTTGCGCGAGTACGCGGGCAAGGTCATGCGCGGCGAACTGTTCGACCCCACCGTGAGCGTGCAGATGCGCAAAGGCTTTACGCCGCGCACCTTGATAGAAAACTACTCCTGGGACCACGAGGCCGAGCACGCCGGGATGCTCATCGTTTGGGAAACGCCCCTGCCGGCACGCCCCCCGGAGCCCAGCTACAGGGTCGCGCTGGTATGAGCGCTGAAGGTTCCGGCATGAGCACGCTCGTCCTGGGGGCCGGGGTGGCAGGGTTGGCCGCCGCTCGAGCTTTGCAAGAAGCGGGCGAAAAAGTCGTCGTCCTGGAGGCCAAAAGCCGTCTCGGCGGGCGCGCCCACACCGACCGGGCCTTTGCGGACGTGCCGGTCGAGTTTGGGGCCGAGTTCATCCACGGCGAACGGGCGGCGACCTGGGAACTCATCCGCGACCTCAAACTGCCGACCCTGCACTGGAACAAGCAAGACGACTCACTGGTGAGGCTGGAAGACGGCACGCTGCTCACGATGGCTCAAGCGCGCGCCAGCCACCCCGAGTTCGACATCACCCGGTCCTGGGTGCTGCCCGAGGTCGACCCCTTGCCGTTCGAGAACTGGCACAGCTACTTGAGCCGCATCGGCTTCGACGCCACCCAACTGCGCTACGTCAAACGCTCCTACGCCAACGCCTGCGGCGAGAGTATGCGCTTTTTGAGCGCCAAGGCCATGTTGGCCCTGTTGCGCGGCAAAGGCGAAGAGGGCGGCCTGGGCGACTACCGGCTCATGAGCGGGTACGACACCTTGGTCGAGCACTTGGCCGCGGGCCTCGAGATTCACCTTAATGACCCCGTGGTGGGGCTCGAGTGGGCCGTTGGCGGCGGCGTGAGTGTAACGACCTTGGACGGTAAAACGTACCCGGCCGACGCGGCCGTCGTCGCCGTACCTCTGGGCGTGCTGCAGGCCGACGCCGTCCACTTCACGCCCCCCCTGCCCGACACCAAACAGCTCGCCCTGGCGGGTCTGCGGATGGGGCCGGTCATCAAGCTCGTTTACAAGTTTGCCGAGCCGCTCTTGAACGACGGCGTCATGGCGCTCTACAGCCGCCTCAATCCGCCGATGTGGTGGTCGCCGAGCTTCGGCCACGCGGGCGCGGAAACCGTCTGGACCGCTTTTGTGTCGGGCGACGGGGCGGTGGACCTGCTCGCCGCGGGCGAGGCCGGCGCGCTTGAGCGCGGGCTGGCCGCCCTGCGCGAGGAGTTGAACCGGCCCGACCTGGCAGCCACGGCCAGGCACCTCGTCAACTGGCCCGACGACCCCTACACGCGCGGCGGCTACAGCTTCGTGCTGCCCGGCCACGACGGCGCGCGCGAACGCCTCGCCGCCCCGACCCCGCCGCTGTACTGGGCGGGCGAGGCGACCGAGCCCGAACACCGCGCCGCGACCGTCCACGGCGCGCTGCTGAGCGGTTACCGCGCGGCGGCCGAACGCCTGGCCTACGCGAGCGCCGTCGTCCCGCCGATTGCCAGCGCCGTCGTCCTCGGCGAAACGTCTTCCGCCCCGGCCCCCTCGGTCAGCAGTGAGGACGGGGAAGGCTCGAGGACCCGTTGAGAGGTGTTCGCTTTCTCAGTCCGAGGACGCTTCCGCAGCGGTTTCGGGCGCTGCCCAAATCGAGCGCATCGTCCAGGCCTCGAGTCCCAGCAGCGCCGCCCCCTCGTGGGCGAACGGTTCGACCCGCAAGCTCTCGCTCTGCGGATAAACCCGCGTGGTGAGGCAAAAGCGGTCGTTGGCAAAGATTTCGACGACCGAGTGGTCGACGAAAACACGCAAGTCCAGGGGCTCCCCGGGCTCGAGCCGCAACACACCCTCGTGCGGGTGCGCGTGCAGGTCCGCGCCGCCGGCCGCGTTGCTCCGCCTGCGGTCCACGTACAGAGAGTGGTTGCCGGCGTCGTAAACGACGCGCGTCTGTTCCTGTTCGTCGGGGCTGAAAAGGCGCAGACCACACACGCCCCGGCCGGGCGCAAAAACAGCTCGAACGTCGAGTTGACCGCCTGAAACCTCCGTTTCACCCCCAGAGGTCAGGCAAGTTCCGCGCAGGTTCTCCGTCTCGGCGGCGGGCGCAAAACGGCAGCGGCCGCCTTCCAACGACAAAACGCGCGGCAGCGACAGCACCCCCGACCAGCCCGCCGCCCGCTGCGCGGCGGCGCTCCGGCCTTCTTGAACCCAACCCCAGACGAGGTGGCGACCGTCCGAATCGCGCAGCGTTTGCGGCGCGTAAAAGTGAAAGTCGCCGTGGTCGAGTTTTTGCACCGTTTCGACTCGAAAGCGCAGGTTAGAACGACCCGTCTCGAGCCCGCCCACCAGCGCCACCGAGTGGCGCGTCCGGGGCGTCTCGTCACGCCTGAGCACGCTGAACAGCAAGACCCGTTTCGCGCCGAACTCGAGCAGTTGCGGGCACTCCCACACGTCGCCTGTGACGAGTTCGTCCGACAAGTCGTCCGCCACGAGCAGCGGCCCGAGGTAGTCCCAGTCGCGCAAGTTTTCAGAGCGGTACGAAAGGACCGCGCCCCCCCGACCCTCGAGACCCGCGCCGATGCAGAGGTACCACGCGCCGTCCTGCCGCCACACGCTCGGGTCTCTGAAAGCGGTCAAAAGCAGGTGAGGTGGGGGCTCGAGGACGGGGTTGTCCGCAAACTTTTGCCAAACTTTCAGGTCGGCCGAGCCCGTCGCCACACAGACGTTTTGGCTGCCCGCCCGGGCCGAGTCGCCCCGCAGGCCGGTGTAGAACAGGGTCGGCGTGCCGTCGTCGTCGACCGCGCAGCCCGACCAGCAACCGTCCTCGTCGGGCGTGCCGGGTTGGGGCGACAGGGCGACGACCTCGTCTCGCCAGTGGACGAGGTCGCGGCTCACCGCGTGGCCCCAGTGAATGCCGCCCCAGGCGGCGTCGACGGGGTTGTACTGGTAAAAAAGGTGATAGTCGTCGCCCCAGCGGATGAGCCCGTTGGGGTCGTTCATCCAGTTGGCGGGCGGTAAAAAGTGATAGCGCGGGCGGTGGCGGCTGTTTTCCAGGCGGCGCTCGAGCAAGCTCACCCCTTCACGCCCGACGACGCCACGCTGCGGATGAACCAGCGCTGAAAAATCAAGAAAATCAGCAGCAGCGGCAACGTCGCCATCGACGCGTAGGCCATAATCGCGCCCCACTCGATGTCTTCTAAATACATCTGCGTGATGCCGATGGTCAGCGGCCGGTACGCGGTGCCGCGCGTCGTCATCAGCGGCCACAGGTAAGCGCTCCACATCACCAGCGAGTGCAGGATCGCCACGGTGGCGAACGCTGGCCGCGCCAAGGGCACGATAATTCGCCAGTAGATGCCGAACGGGCTCGCCCCGTCGACGATGGCCGCCTCGTCGAACTCTCGCGGGATGTCTAAAAAGAACTGGTAAAACAAGAAGATGCCGAACGGGTAAGCGATAAAGGGGATGATCTGCACCTGGTACGAGTCGAGCCAACTCGTCACCCAGGTGAAGGTCGGGCCGTTCGACCAGCCAACGTCGAGCCAGGGCAGCTCGTTGACCACCACGAGCATCGGAATCGAAATCGCCTCTAAAGGCACGATGATGAGCGCCACGACCGCCGCCAGCACGAAGTTTCGGCCCGGCCAGCGCAGCCGCGCCAGCGTGTAGGCAATCATGCTGTTGACGAACAAACCCAGCCCGACCGTGACCACGGTGATGAGCGCCGAGTTGAACAGGTAGCGCAAAAAGGGAACCCGCCCGAAGACGAAGCGGAAGTTGTCCCACGACACGTTGCGCGGCACGAAGGCGTAGACAAGCGTTTGCAAATCGTCGAAAATCTGCTTTTCGGGCTTGAACGCCGAGACCATCATGAACACCATCGGGAACAGGAAAAAAGCCGCCAGCAGCAGCATCAGCAGGTAGTCCAGCAGGCGCAGCCAGGGCCGTTTCGGCCCGACGCCGCTCGAGTCGACCCTCGTGGGCGCGCTCGTCAGGGTCCGTTGCGCCACGGCCTACACCGCACTTTCCGGCGGCAACAGCCGGCGCTGGAGGACGGCGATGGCGAGGACAATCACGAAAAACACCACCGTGACCGCCGAGCCGTAGCCGATTTGCTGCTGCCGAAAGCCCGTGTCGACCGCGTGGAACACGACCGTGCGCGTCGCGTCTTCGGGGCCGCCTCGGGTCATCACGTCGACCTGGGTGAACACCCGAAACGCGAGAATCGTCGTGCTGACGAGGACGAAGATGATGGTGTTGCGAAGCTGCGGCACGGTGACGAAGCGGAAGCGTTGCAGCGCGTTAGCCCCGTCGATGCGGGCGGCCTCGTAAAGCGCTTCAGAAATGCCTTGCAGGCCGGCCAGAAAGATAATCATCTGTAAACCGACCGAGTGCCAGATCGACATGACGATGACCGCGGCGAGCGCGGTGTCGGTGCTGATCAGCCAGGGCACGTTTTGAACGGCCCCGAAGGTGACGGTTTCCAAAAACGTGTTGACCAAACCCTGTGTGGGGTTGTAGAGAAAGGTCCACACCACCGCGATGACCGCCATCGAGGTGACGATGGGCGAAAAGTAGGCGGTGCGAAAAAAGTTGATGCCGCGCAGCCGCTGATTCACCAGCAGCGCCAGGATGAGTGCCAACCCGCCCTGCCCCGGCACGATGAAAAGCACGAAAATAAAGGTGTTGACGAGCGACTGCATAAAAGCGGGGTCCTTGGCGAGCACCACGCGCGGCGCGCCGCCCACCGAGAAGCGAAACCACTCGCGAAAATCTTGAAGCCGCTCATCCCCACGCGTGAGGCTGCGGATGCGCGGGTACTCGGGGTTCCCGGCGGCGTCGCGCACGACTGCGCCGGCCGCGTCGCGTTCGGGTTGCAGGGTGAGGAGGTTCAAACTGAGCAGCCGGTCGAAGTTTTGCAGCCCGATAAACTGCGTCGGCAGCGGCGAGATGAGGCGCTTGTTGGTTAAGCTCCAGCCGAGACCGAGGACGAGCGGGGTTACGAAGAATATCAACAACAAGACGAGGGCGGGCGCGCCCATCGCCCAGGCGGCGCGGCGCTCCCTAGCGCGGTAGTTCAGGGCCATACCATCACCTCTTAAAAACGGGGGCGGGTTTGAAGCCCGCCCCTACGACGTGGTGCCGCTTGCGTTACTGCCCTTCGTTCGTGTTGGGGTAGCCCTGGTTGTCCTGAATGTTCTGGTCGATCTTGTCGACGGCCGTGTCGAGTTCGGTTTCGACGTCGGCTCCTTTGATGATGTTGTCCATCGCGGTGGCGTAGGCCGTGGTGATGGTCGGGTAGGCGGGGGTGATGGGGCGGGGCAGGCCGACGCCCTGCTCGAGCTGCTGCCGCAACACGTACATGTCGCTGCCCTCTTGCCAGCGCTCTTGGGAGTCCAGCACCGAGATGCGCGCGGGCATCGAGCCGAACTGCGAGGTCCACTCGTTGAGGTTCTCGCCCTGAAGCAGGTACTCGAGCAGCGCCCAAGCGCCCTCTTTGTTCGGGCACTGCGAACTCATCGCCCAGGCCCAGGAGCCCATGCCGGACACGGCCCCTTCGCCCAAGTCCGGCGCGGGCATGACCACGAGGTCGTCGCCAAAGGCCTCTTTGTAGTCGTTGTACATCCAGTTGACGAACAGGCCCATGCCCGCCTTGCCGTTGACGAACTCGAAGTTGTCGGGCGGCGTCAGGGTGGAGTAGCCGTCTTGGTAAAGGTTTTGCAGCCAGGTCATAAACTCAATAGACTTTTCACCGTTCAGCACGCCCTCGGCCGACTGGTAGTCGCTGCGGTCGATGAGGTCGCCACCGTAGGACTGCAACCACGGCGAAAAGCCGTAGGTGAACCACTCGCCCGCGCCGAAGTTCATGCGGGTGTCGATGGCGTACTCGGTCGAAGGCAGGTCACGGATGGCGGTGAGGTACTCGTTGAATTCGTCCCAGGTCCAGGGGTCGTCCAGACCGGTGGGGATGCGTGCGCCAATCTCTTCCAAAACCTGCCGGGTCGAGACGAGGCCCGTGGCCGAGTCGGACGGGCCGATGGCGTAAAGTTGGCCGTTGTAGGTGCCCTGGTCGACGATGCTTTGCAAAAAGTCGTCCATATAACCCTCGGGCAGGTAAGCGTCGAGCGGCTCCAAAAAGCCCGCCCAGGCGTAGTTGTAGAGGTTCGGCCCGTCCAGGTCGAGGACGCAGGGCAAGTCGCCCGCCACCGCCGCGGCGTTCACCGCGTCGTTATAACCCGAGCCCGAGGTCGCTCCGCCGGGGATTTCGGTGATGGTCGCGCGGTATTGGTCTTGCGACTCGTTAAAGCGCTGCACCTGCGCCTCGTAAATTTCCGAAGCGCCCGACGAGTGGAACCAGATGGTGACCTCTTCTTGGGCGGCGGCGACGCCGACGAGGCTAAAACCTAAAAGTGCAGCTAACAGGATTCGTTTCAAGGTGTTCTCCCTTTGTGTTTGAAAACTGTGTTCGAGGTGTGAAGTTTAAGCCGACTGACGTGAAGCGTCCTCCCTTCTGAACGAGACCGAGGCGCGCGGGACGAGCGGGCACTCGAGCTTCGCCTGAACGGGTTCTTGTTTTGCCAACAGTGCGTTCACGGCCCAGCGCCCCATCTCATAGTGCGGGAGCGCCATCGTCGTGAGCGCGGGACGAAGGTAAGCGGCGATGACCTCCTGATCGTCGAAACCCACGACCGAGACGTCTTCGGGGACGTTCAGTCCAAGGTCGCGCAGCGCGTCGTACGCGCCCATCGCGGTGCGGTCGTTGGCGCAAAAAAGTGCGCTGGGCGGCTCGGGCAGTTGCATCACCGCGAGGGTGTGTAAGTAGCCGCCGCTCGCGGTCCAGTCGCCGTAGCGGACGAGTTTCTTGTCGAGTTCGACGCCGTGTTCCGCCAGCGCCTGTTCGTAACCCGCCTGGCGCTGCTCGGCGGCGACCGTGCCGCGGCGCAAGTTCAGCAGTGCGACGCGGCGGTGACCGAGTTCGAGCAGCGTCTGCGTCGCGGCAAAACCCGCCTTCGCCTCGTCCGGCACGACCGAGGCGAAGGCCCCGTCGTCGCTGAAGCAGTCGATGAGCACAGTCGGCACCTCTTTCAGCAGCGCGGGCGGCTCGACCCGGCGGTGGTAAAGGGCGGCGTAGACGACGCCCTCGACCTGGCGCTCGAGCAGGTTTTCCAGCACCGCTTCTTCTAGGGACGCGTCGCCGGAGGTGTTGACGACGAACAGCAACTTACCGTGCTCCCAGGCGAGCCGCTGCGCGCCCTCGACCGTGCGCACCGCGAAGGGCGTGGTGGCGATTTGATCGGTCACGAAGGCGATGACTTGTGAGCGCTGCGTGCGCATACTCCGCGCGGCGAAGTTGGGGCGGTACTCAAGAGCCGCCATCACCTCTTCGACCCGCGCCCGCGTGCCGGGCCGCACGTTCGGGTGCTCGTTCAGCACGCGCGACACGGTAGCCACGCTGACCCCGGCTTGCCGGGCGATGTGCTGAATGGTGGGTTTCAGTTGCATGAAACACCTCGAGCCTTGGTATCGTTTTCAACCTGGAAGGCGTCTAAGCGGAGAACAACTTCGCAAAAACGTCGGTAAGTTTTGGTATCGTTTTCATCATAAACACTTTGTCCGGAAAAGTGCAAGCCTTCACGCTTAACGGATGGGTCATAGCAAAGTCAGCCTTCATCCACACTTGTCATTGCGAGGGAGCGTAAGCGATTGAGGCAACCTCACGTAAGAACAAAACCAGCACATTTCAAACGTTGAGATTGCCACGCTTCGCCCGCAAGGACGGACTGTTGTGCATGGCTTAACAACTTTGCGGCAGCGCTACTCAACGAACCGCGGCCAAGTAGCGCTGTGGGTCGAAGAGTGTGACAGGATGTGGCGTCACTCCCTGCACCGCCAGGTCGGCCAGCACCTCGCCCACCACGCTGCAAAACTTGAAGCCGTGGCCGGAAAAACCCGCCGCGAAGCTCACGTGATTAAAGTCCGGGTGTCGCCCGATGACGAAGTGCTCGTCGGGGGAGTTGGTGAACAAGCAGGTTTTCAGCGTCATGGTGGGGCCGTTCGCTTCGGGAAAGTAGCGGGCCACGCAGTCGCGCAGCACCGCCTCGTCGCGGGGGTACACGTCCCGCTCGAGCCGGTCGGGGTCGACCGTTTCATGCAGGTGGTGGTAAAGCCCGATTTTGAAACCGGGAATTCCGTAAACCGGAAAGCCGTAGTAGCGGCCCTCGTCTACAGCTAAGTTGAAGACCGGGAAGCGGTCGGGCGTGAACAGCTGGGGTTTGTGAGGTTGAAACCAGCCCAGCACCTGCCGCTCGGCCTGCGCGCTGCCGCCCAAACCAGGCACTTGCTGCGCCGCCCACGCGCCCGCCGTGACGACGAGTTCGGCCGCCTCGAAGGTGCCCCGCTCGGTGCGCACGGTGACGCCGCCGGACGTTTCGCGCCACTCGAGCACCCGCTCCCGCGCCCGCACCTCCGCACCCAAAGCTTGCGCCGCGCCGACGAAGTTGACGATGCACCGCTCCGGCGTCAAAAAGCCGCCTTCTTCTTGTAACAGCGCGAAGTGTCCGTCGGGCAACTCGTAACCGGGGAAGCGTTTATGTAGGTCGGCGGCGTCGAGCACTTCGTGGGGGATGCCGTGCTCGACGCAGGACGAGTGCGAGCCCTTGAACACCCAATCGTCTTCCGGACCGGCGTCGATGGACCCCGTGACGTGCAAAACCCGTTCGCCCGTAACCCCTTCCAACTCCCGCCACAGCTCGTAAGCGCGGCGCAGCAGCGGCACGTAAGCGCCGTCCTCGTAGTAGGCGAGCCGGATGATGCGCGTCGCGCCGTGCGACGAGCCCAGTTCGTGCGGCACGTCGAAACGCTCCAGGCCGAGCACGCGTTTGCCGCGCTTGGCGAGTTCGTACAGCGCCGCGCTGCCCATGCCGCCCACGCCGAGGACGATGACGTCGTACATTACGCCTCGCCCACGGGCCAGTAGATTTGCTTGAGGAGCGCGAACACGTCGAAGATGCACCACTCGCGTTCAATCTTGCCGTCGCGGATTTCGTGGTGCGTGATGCCCCAGGCGGTGACGGGCCTGCCGCTCGGCTCTCCGTACGGGCCGGGGCCGTCGTGGGTGCCGTTCAAAAACCAGCGCGTCGCCACGCGGTGGCCGCCAGCATCTTCAACGTGACACTGGTGGTCCACCACGAGCGCCAGGTCGGGGAGTGCCGCCATCATCCCGACGACGAACGCCTTGTAGTCGCCCAAACCGTAGCTCATCCGGTGGCCGGGCGTGCGCGCGTAGAGGTGCGGCGCGTAGTAGCGGTTCACGTCGCCAATCATGCGGCGGTTCCAGACGTTGTGGAACATCGTTTTGACGAACGCTTCGGGGTCGCTCGCGTCCGCGTCGGGCAACCGTTCGGGTTGGACTTGCCCGCGCAAGCGCTCGACCTCGCCGGTCGCCCAGACGGGCGGGCGGGCGGCGCTGAGGGCGTCCCGCAAGGCCATCTTTTTAGCGAGGCTGACGGGCTCGAGGCCGAGCTGCTGCACCAGCGCCAACTCGTCCCGGCAAATCCACTCTTCGACGACCCGGTTGTCTTTCACGAAGCAGTGGGCGATGCCCTGCCGCACGACCTTGCGCCCGGTCGGCGGGCCGTAGATGCTGTAGCCCGTGTTGCGCCCCGTCCAGGTGATGCGGTGCGACGAGTGAAAGCCGCGCTCGGCGTCGCCCGACCAAATCACGTCGTCGGCGTACAGGCGGATGTTCGGAAACGCGGCCATCGTCTTGGCGCTGTCCGCGATGACCTTGTCGCGCTCCATCGTCTGTCCATCCGAGGTGTGGATGAGCACGTTGTGGCGGTAGTGGTCGTAAATGCGCCCCAGCCCGCGCTCCTCCCAAATCTTGTGGGTGCTGCGGACGATGTAGTCGACGATGTCGACGTAGTCGTTGTCAAAACCCGTCATGTTCTGGCGTTTTTCACCACCGGGGTTCATCAACGTGCTGACGTCGGTGCCGGGCACGTCGGTCACAGGTTTTCGGCCCACGGCGTTCTTCGTCAGGGCGTCCGTTTCGTCCGTTTTCGCCATGCGGTTCTCCGTTTCAAACGAAAGAGGCTCGAGCTGTTCAGACGGAGGCAGTCGAGTCTCGCCGTGAACCCCCATTTGCGCTCGAAAGAGGCTCGAGGACCAGTAAAGTGCAGGAGCCGGTCAGGGTTTGCAAATCACCTTGAAAAAACACCGTACTATGGGCGCGATAGAGCCGTCAATCCCTTGCAGAGGGCGGCGGATGCGTTAAACTCGTCCGAGTACATTTAGTCCGGCCGTCCCCGAAGTCAAGGCCGGAAGTGTTTAACCTGACCTCGAGAGGAGCAACGATGGCAGACATCACCGACCCACGTGAACAGCGAGGCGACGACAGCACTCTGGGCGCGATGGAAGGACGCATCAGCCGTTTTCAAGACCTCCTGAAGCAACCCATCCCGCTGATGTTCATCGACAGCCCCTTGGAGCATCACCAACGCCTCAACTACGCGGTCATCGGCGACACCGCGAGCGAAAACCCCGACTTCACGCCGATGATCACCACGCCGCACGGTTTTCAAATCGGCATGGTCAAGGCCGAGCCCGGCAACGGCCCCGCCTACCACACGCACGACTACATAGAATGCTTCATGCCGCTGACCGAGCACAAGTGGCGCTTTTACTGGGGCGACAGCGAGGACACGGTCACGGGCGAGACAAATCTGGAAAAGTGGGACCTCATCAGCTTGCCGCCCAAACTGTGGCGCGGTTTCGAGGTGCTGCCGGGTCAAGAGGGTACCGCTTGGCTGTTTGCGGTGCTCGAGCCTCACGAAGTCTTCCAGGGCAAAGACCCCTACTGGGCACCCTACGTCGTCAGCGCCGCCGAACGCCTGGGTTACGAGGCGGACGAAACGGGCAAGATGGTCAAAACGCCCGACGGGTTCGACGCCTTGGGCCAGGACATTTTGAAGCGCATCGGCAGCCACGAGTAAGTTAGACCCCTCCGGCCCGCAGGGCCACCTCCCCTCAAAGGGGAGGTAAGGTCAAAAACCATTTTCTCTGCTGTTTATGTGGAAGGATATTCGGTACTCAGTGAAACGTAAGTGACAAACCTCATCCTGCTCCCCGGCACGCTCTGCACCGCGGCGACGTTCGAATACCAAGCCGCACACCTTGCCGACCTCACCGACCCGCTCGTGCTGCCGCTCAGTGTGGGCGAGACGGTGGCGGCCTGCGCGTCTTGGGTGTTGGAGAAAGCCCCGAAAACCTTTGCGCTGGCCGGGTTTTCTCAGGGAGCCATTGTCGCCCTCGAGACAGTGCGCCAAGCCCCGGAACGCGTCGCCAAACTCGCGCTGCTGGACGCCAACCCCGGCGGCAGCAGCGCGGCACAGTTGGACACCTGGGCGCGTTGGCAAAAAGAGGCTCGAGCGGGCGGCTTCGCAGACATTATTTCGGTGTTCACCAACGGCCTTCATCCGCAGGCGGAGCCAGGATTGAAGACAGTGCTCGAGCACATGGCCCTCGAGACGGGCGTCGACACCTTCGTCACGCAGCTCGACATGCTCGCCAGCCGCGTCGACAGCCGCCCTTCACTCGGCGCGATAAACTGCCCCACCCTGCTGCTTGTCGGCAGACAGGATAAAGTGACACCGCTCGAACTCCACGAGGAAATGGCCCGCCTCATCCCGGACGCGGCGCTGGTGCCGGTTGAAGACAGCGGGCACTATAGTATGCTCGAGCAACCCCAAGCGGTCACGGCCGTCATGAGATACTGGTTGATAAGTTAAGGGAGGCACCATGCGCGAGAACAAGTTGAGGACGAAGCTCGAGAACGGTCAAGCGGTCGTCAACGGTTGGCTGCAAATCCCGTCGTCGGTCGCGGCCGAGGCGATGGCGCACCAAGGCTTCGACAGCCTGACCCTCGACCTGCAGCATGGCCCCTTGCACTACGACGCCGCGCTGCCGATGCTCCAGGCCATCTCCACGACCGACACCACTCCCTTAGCGCGCGTCCCCTGGAACGAACCCGGCATCATCATGAAGATGCTCGACGCGGGCTGCTACGGCCTGATTTGCCCGATGGTCAACAGCCGCGCCGAGTGCGAGGCCTTCGTCCAGGCCTGCCGCTACCCGCCGCAGGGCTACCGCAGTTACGGGCCGACCAGGGCCACCCTTTACGCCGGGAAAGACTACGCGCCGAACGCCAACGCCACCGTGCTGACCTTCGCCATGATTGAAACCAAAGCGGCGCTTGCCAACTTGGAGGACATTTTAAGCGTGCCGGGTCTGGACGCCATCTACGTCGGGCCGGCCGACCTGAGCCAGTCGCTCGGCGGGCCGCCGGGCGCGGACTTTGCCGACGGGCCGGTGCCGGAGGCGCTGGACACGATTATCGAAGCCGCCAAACGCCACGGCGTCAAGGCCGGGCTTCACAACGCCTCGGTCGAATACTCGCAAAAGATGATAAAAAAAGGCTTTCAGTTCGTCACGGTGCAGTCGGATTTGGGGTTTTTGGTTGGGGCGGCGCAGAGGGTTGTGGACGGGTTTAAGGATAGTGCCGAGGAGTTGGATACGCCTGCGCCTTATTAACCGAACCTTAATCGGAAACCGAATCATCAGCTTCGACGTTCCAAAGTTCTTTTAGACGGACTTCGGAGTCAGCGAAAGCCAGCAAGCTATTTTTGAGGCGCATTCCTGCGTCTGTCAAACCATAAATAGGACTCGTGGTGTTGCCATTTTCGGACTGACTTTGCTTAAAAGCCAGACCATACTCAATAAGCGGGTCAACGTTGTAACGTAACCATACATCCTCACTTTTGTCTTCTGAAGAGAGATGTGTTTCAAAAAAATTTATCTTTCTTCGGGCAAGCAGTTTCATAGTTAACTCAAACAGGTGCCCTACATTTTTTGGTTCAAGGTAGGAAAATTCTTTACAAATTTTATTCCAAGTTCCCGCTTTGGCTTCTTGAACTTTTAGCAAATCTTTCCTTTTGTCCTCGCGCAAAATTTTGACTAAATTGTCAAAGCTGACACCGTTAAATTCGACTCTCGATGCTGCTACCTGTTCCCGAAGCTCACTGTTTTCTTTAGAAAGCCTTGCAAGTTCATTAAGAGTTTCCGCGTTCACCGCCTCTTCTGCGCGAATCCAGCCTTCAAGCTCAGGTCTTGCCTGCCAGTCCGGCAACTTTTGAAAGATGTGAGCTTTGATGTCTTTAACGTCACTCCAAGTAGCACGGTGTTTCTTTTCAACGAGTTCCCTGAATACTTTTAGCTTGTCTTGGTATTTCCTCTCATCTACAACGTCAAGACCTTTCTCGTTAACCCGTCTCTTATGAGCTTCGTCAGTGACAAGGATGCTCATAAACGGCTTGTTCTGACTTAGGGCATACTTGTACTCGAGTTCGACATAACTTTTCCCTGACTCCGGTTCAATCGAGCCGTAGCGACCACCTAGTATCAAAATGTAGGCGTCAGACTCGTCGATCCAACGCTTGATTTTCACCCACGACTCTTCATCGCCTGGCGTGAACTGCTCCATTGCAGCAGGAATGTGACCAGCGGCTAGAATAGCCTCCATAGCCACCAATCTTTCATCAATAAGGTCTGTATATGTGGACGAAAGAAAAACTTGCAGCTTGCGTTGTCTCACTCAAGAATCCTCTCGGTGGCTACTTCCCAAAAATATTCGGCAACTCATCCAACTCCACCAACACGTCGCGCGGTTTGCTGTCTATAAAGCCGCTTACGGACTCAGTAGCTTTCTTCATCCCCCAAGCCGTGCTCTCGGTCGTAGCGCTCGAACTCGTCCAACAGCGCCAGCCCGTCTTCGGCAGACCCGAGGGCGGCGCGCGCTTTGAAACGCTGTGCCACGTCGTGTTCAGTCAAGAGTCGGGTGCTCATCTCGTCGAAGAGTTTGTTGAGGCTCATTTGCTTGGCCTCGGCAAGTTGTTTGAGGCGTTGGTGCTTTTCCTCGGGGACGCGGATGGTAAGAACGCTCATGGTGGGTCTCCTTTCAGTAGCTCGGCAGGCGTGAGGACGGACACGGGAAAGCGAAGTTCGGCGCATCTTAGGTCGCGGACGTTGTAGGTCACAATGCTGTCGGCATTGCCTGCTACGGCAAGTTCCAAAAGATGATTGTCACCTTCGTCAGGGCTGTTGGGTCGCCACAGGTAATACACCGGGACGAGTAAGGACACACTCAAAACATCGTTTAGCAGGCGCTCACGCTGCTGGGCGCTGAAGGGGGACTTTTGCATCAGCTCGTCTCTAGCAAACACGTCTTCGTACTCGAGAAAAAGCTTGTGGCTGATGAGGGGCTGATAGCTTCCCCTGAAGCAGCGTTTCAGAAGCTCACGATTGGAACTCTGTGGACTCAACACTGTGCTAACGAGAATGTTGGTGTCTAGCACGATACGTTTTCCCACACAAAGATGATAGCACATATGATAGCAGTTTGGCTATCGTTACAATGTCAAAAAAAGAACGCCAAGCCCAACACACCACCTCACTACTTCCCAAAAATATTCGGCAACTCGTCCATGTCCACCAGCACGTCGCGCGGTTTGCTGCCGACGTGGCCGCCGACGACGCCCAAAGCTTCCAACGAGTCCATGAGTTTGCCGGCTCGAGCGTGCCCCACGCTCAAACGCCGCTGCAAGCGCGACACGCTGCCCTGGCCCTCGTTGATGACGAGTTCGGCGGCCTCGCGCAGCTTGTCGTCGTTCCAGTCGATGAGGCCGCTCGCCTCGGATTCGTGGAGCGACGGCGGGTCGAAGTCGGTGCCGTAAGCCTCGCCGAAGTCGTCGTCGAAGTATTGGCGGCGCAAAAACGCGCTCAGCGCGGCGATTTCGCTCTCGTCGATGTAGGGGCCTTGCAGACGCGCGGCCTTGACCATGCCGGGCTGGTAAAAAAGCATGTCGCCCATGCCGATAAGCCGTTCGGCCCCCATCGAGTCGAGGATGGTGCGCGAGTCGTGGCTCGAGGACACCGCGAACGCCATCCGCGCCGGGACGTTCACTTTGATGAGCGAGGTCAGGATGTCCACCGAAGGGCGCTGCGTCGCCAGGATGAGGTGCATCCCGGTCGCCCGCGCCATCTGCGCCAGGCGCATAATCGCCGACTCGACCTCTTTCGGACTCGTAATCATCAGGTCGGCCAACTCATCGATGATGATGACGATGAAGGGCATCTCGGGCATGTCCAGGTTGCGCGCTTTTTCGTTGTACTGGTCGAGATTCTTCGCGCCGATTTTGCTCATCATCTTGTAGCGGCGCTCCATGTGGGCGACCGCGCCCAACAGCACGCCGGAGGCGTCGTTGGGATTGGTCACTACCGGTTGCAGCATGTGTGGGATGCCGTCGAACGGGGTGAGTTCGACCATCTTCGGGTCGATCATCAAGAATCTCAGTTCGGTCGGCAAAAACTTGTACAACAGGCTGCCGACGAGCGTGTTCACCGCGACCGACTTGCCCGAGCCGGTCGAGCCGGCGATGAGCAGGTGCGGCATCCGGGCCAGGTCGGCGACGACCATGTCGCCGTCGATGGACTTGCCCAGGATGAGCGGCAAGCGCGCGCGGCTGCGTTTGAAGCCGCCCGCTTCCGCCGCCTCGCGAAAACGGATGAGGTCGCGGTTGGCGTTGGGAACTTCCAAACCGATGACGCTCTTGCCTGGAATCGGCGCTTCGATGCGCACCGAGCCCACCGCCATCGCCAGCGCCAAGTCGTCGGAGAGGTTGGCGAAACGGCTGATTTTTTCGCCCGGCGCGGGCTCGACCTCGAAGCGGGTGACGGTCGGGCCGCGCACCGAGGCCACCACGCGCCCGGTGAGCCCGAAGTTGGCGAGGGTTTCGTCGATTTTGCGCACCCTCGCCTGCACTTCCTTCGCCAACAGCGCCGGGTCTTCGCCGTGGCGCTGGGCCGCTTCCAAAAGGTCCGTCGCCGGAAGCTGGATGGGAATGCCGCCGACGGCGGGGATGGCGGGCTGCGGCTCGTTTTCGTCGTCCAGAAGCTCCAAGGGGTCCAGAGGGTCTGTAGGAACAGCCTCGAGCCCCATCGTCTCATCAACATCAGCGCCGGATTCGTCGGCGAAGTCTTCCCCCGCCTCTTCTCTCGGTGAGGTGTCGGCCTCGAGTTCGGCCTCGAACTCGACGTCGCCCGGAATGGGTCCCGCACGCGCCTTGAGTTCGGCGCTGTCCAGGGCTTGCTGCCAACCCGCGAGCTGCACCAGCACCTCACGGCCCTTACTGCGGAGTTCTTTGGCAAGGGTTTCGCCATAGTCGGCAAGTTCTTCCGCCGAGAACTCGGCGCGCAGGCGCGCGTGTTTGCCGACCAAACTGCGCCAGGGCTCGAGCGTGTCGGCGTAAGTTTCCAGGGCCGCGGCGTCGGCGGCGAAGTGCCGGTACAGCTCGACGCGCTTGTTGTGCTCGTCGGAAGCCTTGACCAAGTCGCGGGGGCGCATGTCTTTGAGGGCGGCGTCGGCCAGGTCGCGCTCGCGCAGCGCGCGGCGGTGCCGCTCGGCGAGGGCGGTCAGGTCGAGGGCGAGCGTTTTGCGCACGCCGTCGAGGGCTTTGGCGGGCGGGCCGGACTCGGTAACAGGGTCGTCGAAACTGGCTTTGATGCGTTTGACGAGCGCGGAAAAGTCCGGCACGCCTTCGCCGCGCAAGTAGACCGAGAGTTCCTTGGCGCGGTCTCGAGCGAAGTCGGCGACCGCACCCTGCCAGGCGTGCAGGTCGTGGTCGATGTCGGCAAGTTTGGCGCTTGTGGGTTTTTTGAGCTGTTTGAGCGAGACCGCCACCGACTTGCGCCACTTGCCCACCTCGGCGCTGCCGGGGTACAGGCCCTCCAAGGCTTGCAGGTCTTTGTCGAGGTCGTTCAGGTCACGCCTGGCAAGTGCGACGTCGGCCCTGAAGGCGGCCTTTTTTTTCCACTTAGCCCGCGTCGCCATAAAGCCTTTGAAGCCGCGCCGCACGCCGTCGACACTGCCTCTCGAGAGGACCCTCGTCAACCGCGTCGGCGTCCAGCCGAGCAGCAAGTCCAGCCCGAGCGTCGCGATGAACAGCGCGGGTACATAAGCGAGCAGCCCCGCCGCCCCGGCGAGGTAACCCCGCAACGCCGCGCCCCAGCGCCCGGTCACCCCCGGGTAGGCCAGCATCGCCAAACACCACAGCCCGAGCGCAAAAACGAGGTAGCCCGCCAACACCCGGGGCCAGCCCTTGGGGTTGCGCCGGAGCAGGAACAAAGCGCCCAGCACGAGGAAGGGCCAGGGCAACACGTAAGCGCCCCAGCCGACGCGCGCGGTCGCCAGAGAGCGCAAACTCCTCCCCCACTCGCCGGTCGGCACCAGCGGGACGAGCAGGCCGAGCAGAAATATCCCTACCGCCAAAAGAACCAGTCCCAGCGCTTCTAAGTCGAAGGCCGACCCTGTCTGTGTTTTTTTCTTGCGTTTCGTCCTCGAGCGTGCCACGTGGCCTACTGTACCGCGCGGCGCGCTCCGCCCGCTAGCGAGGAGAAACAGTTCGCACCGACGCTAGTGCGGCAGAGAAGCCTTCATCCAGTTGCGAATGTGGCTGCACGGCTTGGTTGCCGGTGCTGCACCAGAGCCGCCTTCAAAAGGTTGCGGAGGGGTAAAAGACTTCGAAATCAACGCGCTAGGCTGTCGTTCCCACGCGCTGTTCGAGAAACACGGCCCACCTCGGCGTGACCTCTACAACTTAAAGTCGTTCCGCAACCTTCTTACTTCTTGTGAGGGTCAACCCAACCTAATCCCCTTCGGAGCGCGCCAACAGCGGCGTGTCGAGCGCTTCTTCGGTCGGCGGCGCGGCCGGAACCTCGTGGTAAGCGGGCCGCCGGTACAGGTACTCCTCCAGCACCAGTTTGACGAGCGCGACCGTCGGCACGGCCAAGAGCGCGCCCAGAAAGCCGAACAGCCCCGCGCCCGCCAAAATCGCCAGCAACACCGTGACCGGGTGCAGGTCGGTGCTTTTCGACAAGATGTAGGGGGCCAAGAAGTGGCCCTCGAGCTGGTTCGCCACCACGAACACGACGACGGCCAGCAGCGCGGTGAGCGGGCTTACCGTAAAGCCCAAGAGCACCGCCGGAATCACGCCGATAATCGGCCCTAAGTACGGCACGATGTTGAAGAGCGCCGCCAAGAAGCTGATGGCCGGGGCCAGCGGTACCCGGATAAGGCTGAGGCCGATGAAAATGAAAACGCCCAAGACGGACGTGATGAGCAGTTGCCCGCGCAGGTAGCCGCCCACCGCCGAGTCCGCTTTGGTGATGAGGTCGGCGTAGAGGGGCCGCCACCGCACCGGCACCGCGCGGCGAAAGTTCGCGGTGAACTTGGGAAAGTCGTAAAGAAAGTAAGCGCTCGCCAACAAAATTAAAAACACTTGCAGCGTGGTCGAGACAATCGTGGTGCCGCCGGTCAGCAGCAAGCTCGGACCGTCCCGCACCAGCCTTTCCAGCAACACCGTGATGCTCGCGGCGGTGTTGGCGACGAACAGGGCGAACTGCTCTTGAAGCTGCACGCTGATGGCCTCGCTCGAGCCGCCCAAACCCAGCCGGTCGGACAGCGCGGCGGGCAAGCGCTCGAGCTGCCGCGTCGCCCAACCGGACACGCTGCCGGTCAAGTCGCCGATGTTGGTCAGCGCGGTCGGGATGAGGTTGATAAAGCGCCCGAGTTCGGTCACCACCTGCGTGATGAGCACCGAGCCCAGCACGATGACGAACAGCAGCAACACGTAGATGATGACGACCGCCAGCGCCCGCCGAATCCGCAGGCGTCCCAGCAGCAGCACCAGCGGGTTGAGGATGTAAGCGATGACGAAACCGATGATGGCAACCTGCAGCGCAAAGGCGTAGCCCGACTGGTAACGCACCAGCAACCACAGCACGAACGCGGCGAGCGCGAGGTAGGTCATGGCCCGCACCCAAGGGCTGCGCCAGACGACTTCAAAAGCAGTAGGCCCGTCGGGGGTGGGCACGTCAGGGACCTGTAAAGAGCGCGGCGGCCTCGCTGCGGAGCGTCGCTTCGTCCAGGTTTTGACCCATAAAAGTACCGTCGGGTCGCCACACTTCGAAATGCAGCCGCGCGCCGCGCAGGGTGCCGGCCACGCCGTCGTCGGTGCCCGAGTTGCCCACAAAACCGACGACCTGGCCGCGGTACACGGGCTCGTCGACCGCTACGCCCTCAGCCAAACCCGAGAGGTGCCCGTAGCGCAAACTCAGGTTGTCGTCAGTCCTGAGCCACACCTGCCGACCCCGCAGCAAGTTGAGCTGTTCTTCGCCCGCACCGTTGGCGTACACCTCGCTCAGGAGCGTCTGCCAAGCCGCAGCACCGAGTTCGCTGTAGTCGACGTCGGCCCGCGTCACCACGCCGTCCGCCGCGGCGACGACCGGCGTTCCGTAAACGATGGGGATGCCCGCATCTTCGCCGTAAAAGTCGAACCCCTGGTTGACGCCGCGGCGGTAAACGCGCGGCGCACCCGGCAAATAGGCGGGGTTCTGCGGGACGGACGCACCCGGCACCGGAAACCATAAACCCGCGGGCGCGGCGGTCTCGGGTTCCGGCCCGGTCACGGACTCGTTCGGGGTCCGTAGAGCGCGGTTGAGGCGCTCGGCGCGGGTCAGCGCGACGGTCACGACAAGGCTGTAGAGCACGAACAACAGCAGCACGTACCAGCCTGGTTTTACGCTGCGCAAGCGCCTCATACGCTCGCCCGAATTCTGCAGCAACGAACTTTGCAACAAAGGGTCACAAAAAAAGTTTAGCACGCTGCCCACGAGGCCGGTTTACAAAAAAAGCCGAGGCGACCGCCTCGGCTCCCGCTGCCTGCTTTGGCTCAGGCTGCGGGGTTTGAGTTTCAGGGTTTAGGCCGTGAGTGTTTTGCCCTCACGAATACACGAGGTGCAAACGCGCATCGCTTGGGCGTTGCCCTCGCGCCACACTTTGACCTTCTGCAGGTTGGGGTACTTCCAGGTTTTGGTGATGCCAGTCGTTTTACGCCCGACGCCGCCCTTGCTTTTCGCCTTGCCCGACTGCACGAGTTGGTTGCGGACGATGGGGCCTTTGCCGCAAATCGAACACACTTTCGCCATTTTAATCACCTCTGAGGGGGTCTGTCGCTAGAACCCGTAAAGTCAACCTTGTAAGTCTAGCACACCAGGCTCGAGGAGGCCAAGGCCGGAAAACGTCGAAAAAATTAGTGCATGGTTGAAGGACGGCAAGGTTTGGCTGAAAGCTACTTTTCAGCAGGGTCCAAGGTTGCGTGGGCTCGCAAGTCCTCAAGCGAAACCACCCGCAGCGCCGAAGCGTGGGTGGCGGCGAGCACGACGGGCGGCGCGACGTTGGCGGCAAGCGCCTCTTGCCAGCGCTCGGCGCAAAGACACCAGCGGTCGCCCGGCCTGAGCCCCGGAAAGTCGAACTCCGGGCGCGGGGTGACGAGGTCGTTGCCCTGCGCGCGGCTGAACTGCAAAAACTCTTCAGTCACGCGGGCGCAAACGACGTGGACACCGTGGTCCTCCGGCCCCGTTTCGCAGGCGCCGGTACGGTAAAAGCCCGTCACAGGGTCTTTGGAGCAGGGCTCGAGGACACTGCCGAGGACGTTTTTTGCCGTCCTCTCCCGACTCCGTTCAGACACAAGACCGTCAGCCATAAAACTATTCTAAGGCCGCGGTCGAAGCGCAAGTTGGCCCGAGTCCACACTTGACCGTGGGCAGCGCGTAGCGTAAGGTGCCTGGCCCGCTCGGCAACACGCGAGAAACGCGCTCAGGCTTCCGCACGAGTTCTCAGGTCGAAGGGCGTAGAATGACCGGGTGAAAGACACCAACGAAACCATCAGGAACGCCATCCAAACCGCGCTCGCCTCACAGGGCAAAACCGCTCAGGAGCTGGCCCGAGACTTGGGGGTCGAGGGCACCCGCATCGACCGTCTTCAGTCGGGCTTGGAAGGTGGGGTGCCGGAGCTGCTCCTGAACGTCCTGGACGCACTCGGCCTCGAGCTGCAGGTGAAACCCAAGGACCACAAAGAGCAAACCCTGTCGGCCATGCTCCAGGACAACGCCCGCAGCTGAACTCGTAACCAGTCGTTTTGACTTCGCACGTCAAAAGCAGAATTGTCCGTGTTCGCAAACCATTCTTGATGAGGCCAGTCTTTTTCTCGAGGCCGGCTACCCCAGGGTTTCCGAACAAAGCCCGGACGGAGGCCAATCTGCTACACTTCAACCTATGGCACGCAAAAAAACCTCTCCCCTCCTCGGCATCGACATCGGCGGTTCGGGCATCAAGGGCGCGCTCGTCGACCCCAAAAAGGGCGAATTGCTGACCGACCGCCACCGCATCCCCACGCCGCAGCCCGCCACGCCGGAAGCTGTCGCTGAAGTCGTCAACGAAGTGGTCAAGCACTTCGACTACGCGGGCGACGTCGGCTGCACCTTTCCGGCGGTGGTGCGGCGCGGCGTCGTCTACAGCGCCGCCAACGTCGACAAAAGCTGGATAGGCACCGACGCGGACGCCCTGTTTGAAAAAACGACCGGCCAAAAAGTTCACGTTCTCAACGACGCGGACGCCGCGGGCGTGGCCGAGATGGCCTTCGGCGCGGGCAAGGGCCAAGAGGGCGTGGTGTTCATGTTGACCTTCGGCACCGGCATCGGCACGGCGCTCTTTAACGACGGCGTGCTCGTGCCCAACACCGAGTTGGGCCACTTGGAACTCGGCGGCAAAGAGGTCGAGCCGCGCACCTCGGCGAAGGCTCGAGAAGACAAAAACCTGAGCTGGAAGAAGTGGTCGAAGCGGGTGACCAAGTACCTCAACTATCTGGAATTTTTGTTCTCCCCCGACCTGTTCATCATCGGCGGCGGCGTGAGCAAAAAGAGCGACCAGTTTTTCCCCTACTTAGACACCAAAACGCCGGTCGTGGCCGCTACTTTGCTCAACGAGGCGGGTATGGTGGGGGCGGCCGTGGAGGTGAAGCGGTTGGGCGGCTGAGGCAAGTCGTTGGGGCTCGAAAGGAAACCGTGTTAAGTTCCAAACACTATAAGGAGATAGAAAACCGATTTGGAATCATACTTGACAACCTAATGCACGAATTACCCGCTGATTTAAATTCAAGCGTCCAGCATTACATCAATCACGCGGAGTTAGAAATAGCTTACGAGCTTTTTGGTCTGTATCTGCTGGAGGAAAAACTGACATTGAGTCACAGCTTGGTTAAAAAGATAGAACAAGTCGGCACAGAGTTGGATTTTGAGAATAAAGCGAGTGTATATGACCCTACTTTTTGGCAAAGATTTTCTCATTTCTTAAACTGCAGGTTATGAAGTATATTTATGCCGTCTGTACTGTTACGCTGTCCAAAATGCAACACAACTTTCACTTCGTGCCACATAGAACAAACTTATCCACCGGCCTTAATCTATGCTCGACTCAAAGGGCTCGGCCTTGCGCTGAGCGGAACGGGGCAAACCAATGATGCAAGAACCGGATAGAGCTTTTCGCCAATGGGCTAGGGAAAACGACCCCAACCCGGCGGTCGTGGACAGTAACGTCGGCGGGGCGGAGCGCTTGCTGTCGTCGGCGGCGGGGGGCGCGTTGCTTGTGTCGGCTTTGCGGCAACGCTCCGCGTCGAGCGTGCTGCTGGGCGCGCTCGGCGGTTACCTCGTTTACAGGGGCGTGAGCGGTCACTGCGAACTCTACAATGCGCTCGGTATCGACACCGGCTCGCGCCCCACGCGGCGGCCCTACGCGGTTTCGCAGCATCAGGGTGTCCACGTCGAGGAAAGTGTGACGATTGGGCGCAGCGCCGAAGACCTATACGACTTCTGGCGGCATTTTGAAAACTTGCCGCAGTTCATGAGTCACCTGGAGTCGGTCAAGACGCTGCCCAACGGCACCTCGCACTGGCGGGCCAAGGGTCCGGCGGGCTTGGACGTGACCTGGGACGCCGAAATCGTGGGCGACAAGCGCGGCGAACTCATCAGCTGGCGCTCGCTACCGCACTCGACGGTCGCCAACGCAGGCGCGGTGCGCTTCGAAGAGACGGGCGGCGGCACCGAAGTCTCGGTCAAGCTCACCTACAACCCGCCCGCGGGACGGCTCGGCGCGGCGGTGGCGCGGCTGTTCGGCGAGGCACCGAGTGTGCAAATCCGCGACGACCTGAACCGTTTGAAAACGTCGCTGGAGGACGAAGACGCCGGCAGGGTGACCGAAGCCAGCCAGGAGAGTTTTCCCGCCAGCGACGCGCCCTCGTTTACGGGCACGACGGCGGCCGAGAACGAGTAAGCGTAACCTCTCGAGAAGGCCGAGTTCGCTCGGCCTTTTTTTGGTTCTCTGCGTAGAATGAACTGTGGCGATGAGCGACGGTACCGACATCATCGGCCTCGTCCCGATGGCGGGGCGGGCGACGCGGTTAGGGCAGTTGCCGGGCAGCAAGGAACTGTTGCCGCTCGGCTTTCGCGCGCTGCCGGACGGTACGCTCCAGGCTAAAGTCGTGAGCCACTACCTGCTCGAGACCTTCCGCAACGCCGGCATCCACAAAGTCGTGATGGTGCTGCGGCCGGGCAAGTGGGACATTCCGGCGTACTACCGGGACGGCGGCGACTTCGGGCTGGACATCGCCTACACCCTCGCCAAGCTGCCCTACGGCGTGCCCTACACCCTCGACTCGGCCTACGCGTTTGTCAGAGACGCGCACGTCGCGGTCGGCTTTCCCGACATCGTCTACGAACCCCCGGACGCGTTCCGGCACTTGCGCGAACGGCTCGTCGCGTCCCATGCCGACGTGGTGCTGGGGCTTTTTCCTGCCACCGCCCCGGAACGTTCCGACATGGTGGCGGTAGACGAGGACGGCCGCGTGCGCGACATCGTCGTCAAACCGCTCGAGACCCGGCTCACCTTGAGTTGGGCGCTGGCGCTGTGGTCGCCCCGGTTTACAGAATTCTTGCACACCTACCTCGCGGGGCTCGCTTTGGCAACCGACGCGTCCGAAGTGCAGCTCGGCCCCGTCCTGCTAGCAGCGCAGGCGGCGGGGCTCGAGGTGCAAACCCACACGTTCGCGACCGGCACCTTTCTCGACATCGGTACCGCGCCAGGACTCAAACTCGCTTTGCAACGTTACGGCGGTTGAGTTCTCGGTCAAGCTTGACCCGACTCGGCAAGAGCAGGAACATAATCTCCTGCTAACATGGTGAGGCTGGGGCGGAGTGGAAGCCTTAAAATGGAGGCGGGAGGTCCTCAGCATGGCTGTTCTTTACACCCTGGGCACCGGCGCGGCGGTGAGCGACCCGCACCGCACCACCACGATGCTGGCGGTCGAAAACGAACACTCGCTTCTAGTCGTCGACTGCGGCGGCGACGCGGTGCAGCGGCTGATGGCGGCCGGGGTGGATATGGGCAAGCTCGCAGCCCTCGTCGTCACGCACGAACACGCCGACCACGTCAGCGGTTTTCCTCTGTTCATGGAGAAAATCTGGCTGCTGGGCCGCCGCGACCCGCTGCCCGTTTACGGAATTCCCGCCGCCCTGTCCCAGGCGCGGCGGATGCACGACACCTTCGACACGAGCGGCTGGACGGGCTATCCCAACATCGAGTGGCGCGAGGTCGCGCACGAGGAGGGTGCGCCGGTCCTCAGCGACGAAGGTTGGGAAGTCAGCGCCGCGCCCGGCGTCCACCCGGTCCCGGTCATCGGTTTGCGCGTCCGGGACGTGTTGGGCGGCGGCACCGTCGCCTACTCCTGCGACACCGAGCCCAGCGAGCAAATCACCCGGCTCGGCACCGACGCGGCGATTTTCGTCCACGAGGCGACCGGCGACGGTCCCGGCCACACGGGCGCGCTGGCGGCGGCTCGAGCCGCCGCCAAGGCTGACGCTCAGCGCCTGCTCCTCGTCCACCTGCCGCCCGAGAACAAGCTGAACGCTGAAACGGTGCAAGAGGCTCGAGCGGTTTTCGCCGACACCGAAAAAGCCGAAGAAGGCGGGCGCTACACGTTTTGAACCCCGCCGGAAGCGACAAAAAGGGCTGGAAGGTTGAGTCACCTGGCAGCTGCTCTGTCTCGATACCGGTCACGCCACCCAAAAAGCGGGACTCGCCCTGGGCGAGTCCCGCTTCAGTGTCGACTATGGTTTCAGTCGACCGGAGTTTTACGGTTGGTTCATCGCGTTGAACTCGTCTTCGCTCAAGTCACCGCTGGCGTCGGTGTCGAAGTCGGTGAAGGCACCACCCATAGTGCCACCCGACATCTCCATCCCGGCGTTAAATTCGTCTTCGTCGATGGTGCCGCTCATGTCGGTGTCGAAGTCGGCGAAAGCCATGAGGGGCATACCGTCCGGGCCGACGACCGTTTGAGCGTCGCCCGACATGTTGTCGTTCATCATACCCATCATCGCGTCGAACTCCATCTGGTCAATGATGCCGCTGCCGTCGGTGTCGAAGTCGGCAAAGGTCATGCCCATCGTGTCGTCCATCATCGCGCCGCCGGTCTCGCCGGACATGTCACCCATCATGCCCATCGCGGTGTCGAACTCCATCTGGTCGATGCCGCCGTCGCCGTTGGTGTCGAAGTCGGCAAAGGTCATGCCCATCATGCCGTCCATCATCGCGCCGCCGGTTTCGCCCATCATGCCCGTGTCCGTCATGCCAGTGTCCATCATGCCGGTATTCATCGCGTTGAACTCGTCTTCGCTCAGGTCACCGCTCATGTCGGTATCGAAGTCGGCCAGCGTGCCCATCATGGTGCCGCCCGACATCTCCATCCCGGCGTTGAACTCGTTCTCGTCGACGGTGCCGCTCATGTCGGCGTCGAGGTCGCTGAAGGCCATAGGTGCCATGTTGCCGTCCGGGTCGACCACCATCAGGCCGGAACCCATCATGCCGCTGTCGTCCATGTTCATCATGCCGGACATGCTGTTGTACTCGTCTTCGCTGATGTCGCCGCTGGCGTCGGTGTCGAAGTCGGTGAAGGCGCCCATCATACCGCCCGACTCCATGCCGACGTTGAACTCGTCCTCGCTCAGCGAGCCGCTCATGTCGGTGTCGAGGTCACTGAAAGCCATGCCCTGGTTCATGCCCATCTGGTCCATGCCCATCATGCTCGAGACGAGTTGACCGCGCAGCTCGCCGGCCTGGTGCATTTCACTGTGGACGTTGATGTAGAGGTTGCCCGCCATGACGGCGTCGGTTTGCTCGGGCGTGAGCGTGGCGTCGACGCTGAAGATGCCGCTCATGCCGTCTTCGGCCAGGGTCACGTTCAAGGGGATGATGACGGGGCCGTTCTCGCCCATCGGGGCCATGTGGATGTGGGCGGGCGTGCCGGCCACCTCGATGGCCATGCTGCTGAGGTTTTCAAAGTCACCGGTGACGCTCAAAGCGTCGCCCATCAGGGTGAAAGTTGCCGAGCCGGTCGCGTCGGTCATGACCGGGGGCACTTCTTGGTCGCCGGAAAGCTGAACCTCGTAGGTGCCGTCCGTCACCATCATGTCGTCCATCATCTCGCCGCCGGTTTCGCCCATCATGGCACCACCGGTTTCGCTGCCGCCGGTGTCTTGTGCATAGGCCATGACAGGCAAAAGCATCAGACTGAGGACCAATAAGCCTTTTTTCATGTTTTCTCCCTTTCGTGGTACAGGATGTGTGTCGAGCAGGGCGGAACGAGCTTGTGTCGTTTCCTCCCCTGTTTCAAACCGTACTTACACTTCTACGACTGAACTGGATGTTCGGTACAGTGAAGTGCCTCGAGGCTAGCAAACTCTTCGCGTCGGAATTGTGCTCCGGGCGCTAAAGCGGGTGGGTTCTCACTTTTTAGACCTAAAAACGCCGGTGTAAACTTTTCGCCGCGGCCCTCAGCCAACCACCTCAGCCGGTCAAGGGCAAGACCACGATGGGCGTGCTGGTCGGCTGGGCGCTGCCGCCGGGCGGCTCCAGGGACACGCCGAAGGTGCTGTCACTACTTACCGCTCGAGCGATGTCCAAAACCCGTTCGTCCGAGGTCCCTAAAGACTGGGGCGTGCCGCCGACGATTTCCCAAGCCTGGTAAACCTGCCCGGCGGGCGGACTGCGGTCGAACACAACGTAGAGGCTGTTGTCGGGCCTGACCGCCAGGGTGCCGAGCGGCTCGTTGCCGTCCGAAGCGAGCGTTTCGCACCTCACGCCCGCTTCGGCGCAGAGCCGGTCCAAGCGCTGCGCGACCTGGTAGGTCTCGAGGGCGGGCCGCAAGCCGAGCCAGGCGACGACGGCGAGGGCCGCCGCCAGCGCCAGCGCGACCCAGGGGCTGCGCGAGCGGCGCGGCGCGGGTTCGCGTGGCAAGGTTACCGGCGCGGGCTCGAGCCGGGCCACGGCTGCTGACGGGGTGCTCGAGCGGACGCGTTGCAAAAGCGCGTCCTCGGCGCCGTCCGGAACTTCGGCCGGGTCTTGGGCCAGGGCGACCGCCGCTAAGGTCTCGAACATGTCGCGCACCCAGGCGGCTTCCTCGGGGTGGGCGTTCAGGTGGGCGGCGACCTCCAGCTCCTGCTCGGGGGTAAGGCTGCCCATCACGTAGTCCAAAAGTAAGTCGCGGTCTATGGTCATGCCTCACCTCCTGTCAGGTGTTCACGGAGCGCTTGCAGCGCGTTGCGGAGTTTCGTCTTGACGGTGCCGAGCGGTTTGCCCGTGGCCTCGGCGACCTGGCTGTGCGAGTAACCCTGGTAAAAAGCCAGTTCGATGAGTTCTCTGTCCTCGTCGTTCAGGGTAGCGACGGCTTCTTCGACGTACAGCCGCTCCACGTGGTCGGGTTGGCGGACGGGGGCGTCCCAGTGTTGCAGCGGCAGGGTGTCGAGTTTGCCGCCGCGGATGCGGTTGATAGCCAGACGGTGGCAAATGGTGACGAGCCAAGTTTTGGCGCTCGCTTTGTCCGCGTCGTAGCGCTCGGCGTAGTCCCAGGCGTTCACAAAGGCGTCTTGCACGCACTGCTGGACCTCGTCGGGGTCTTTCAGCATCCGCCTGGCAACCGCGCTCAGGTAGGGCGCGTAGCGCTGGTGGAGTTCTCGCAGCGCGGCCTCGTCTCGAGCGGCCATCTGCCGCACCAGGTGCTCGTCGGGTATCACCTCCATCACGGACGTACACGCCCCATCGGCTTTTCAGATGTTTGTGATGCTGGCATGAACCTCCAACGACCGCGCGCAAAGCTTTTCAGCGACCCGCTTTCCAAGCCCCGCGCTGCGAAAGCGTATCCTTGGCTTGAAAGCATACCGCGCCGACGCCGAAAGTACATAGTCCCGCCGCGGTGGCTCGTGACTCCAGCAACGCTCCCGCCGAGCACGCGTCTTACGCCGTGGTTACACCTCGAGCCACTTTTGCCACCGCCTCGGACACCACCGCCAACATCTCCCCGGTCCTCGCCCGTGCCGACCCCAAACCTTTTAGAACGCCTGTGTCAAAAAGCTCCTGACCAGCTCGAGTGCCGACGGGCAACACCCTCTCCCAAGCCTCGAAAAAAGGGTGGGTGGGTCGCAAGCCTTGGTTCAAAAAGCACTCGAGCAAAAGGGCGGCGAGGCAGTTCTCGAGGTCCGGCGACTGGGGCGGCGTCACCGTGAGGTTTTTTTGCTTGATGTAGGGCACGACTTCCGTCATGACGCTGCAGCCCGCCCACGGGTCGCGGCAGGCGTAGTGAAAGCTTTTGATGCTCATCATGCGAATACCGCCCATGCAGAGCGGACAAGGCTCGGTCGTCGTGTAGAGCGTGCAAGTGCGCGGGTCGACGTTTGCCTCGTCGAGCGACAGCATGGCGTTCAGCTCGGCGTGGGCCAGGGAAGAGTTGCAAACCTGCGGGTGCGGCGCGGTTTTGTCGCGGATACGGTTGCGTCCGGTCGCCACAGCCTTACCTTCGGCGTCCACGATGACCGCGGCGATAGGCAGTGAGCCCGCCCGATAAGCCTCCCAGGCCAGGTCCAAACAGAGCTGCCAGGGCAAGGGCGACTCGGTAGGGGTCACAACTCGTTCCTCACAGCTCGTCTTTGTGTTTGACGAACAGGTCGTCCAGGGCCTCGCGCAGCAGGCTCGCCTCGGTGCGGTCTAAAGCGGCGGAGAGTTTGGCGAGGCGCTCGAGGCTGGACTTGGAGTAGTAGTTGCTCTTCAGCGTCATCTTCGACTCGGTGTAGATGGCGATGCGGCTTTTGCCCTCGCGCTTGGCGCGGTAGAGCGCTTCGGTGGCGGCGCGGAGCAGCTCGGGCACGGTCTCGGCGTGGGGCGGGCGGCTGGCGATGCCGACCGACAGGTGGACTTTGCGCGGCACGCTGCTGGCGGGCTGGCGGCTTGAAAAGTGGCTGCGAATCTCCTCGAGCAAAATCAGCGCGCTCTCGGCGGGCGTGTCCGGCAGCGCGACCGCGTACTCATCACCGCCGAAGCGGCTGACAAGGGCGTCGTTCGGCAAGCTGCCGGTCAAAACGTTCTCGAGACTCCGCAGCACGTCGTCCCCGGCGGCGTGGCCGTAGTCGTCGTTGACCTGCGCGAAGTGGTCCAAGTCGAGCAGGGCGACGCTGACCTGTTGACTCGCAAAGTCGGCAGACTTTTCTTCGAAGGCGGGGCGAGAAAGAAGCGAAACCTTGTGCGTCATAAAGCCTCCTGTATGTTTGTTTCAATGTATATACGTTAGACGTTATGACGGCGCGACGCTGTAAGGTTTTTCTCACTTCGGGGTGAAAAAAGAAAAATCGCAGTTCTCCCCTGTTTTTTGTGGTCAGCCGGACTCGAGCCTACTTCGCCCGCTCCAGCTCCCGCTCGGCTAGGCGCTCGAGCTGACTTTTGGCCTCGCTGTCGGGGAAAACGGCGAGGGCGTCTATCGCAGTTTGAGCTTCCGTCACGATGCGCGCCCGCGTCTTGGCGTCGGCGCCGCACTCTGTGACGAGCGCGACCATGCGCGCCACGTCACCTTCTTTTTGGGCGTGCCGGGACAGGATGGCGCGCGCCTCGGCGACGCCCTGCTCGAGCAGCGCGAGGGTCGGGTAGGTCGCCTTGCCCTCACGCAAGTCGCCACCGACCGGTTTGCCCAGAGTGGCCTCGTCGCCGAGCAGGTCCAGGTAGTCGTCTTGCAACTGAAAGGCGCGCCCGTAGCTCAACCCGAAGGTTCGCAGGGCGGTGCGCGCCGGAAGCGGAGCCTCGCCGAGCAGCGCCACGCCCTCCAGCGCCGCGGCGAACAGCGCCGCCGTCTTGCCCTCGATGATGCGGAAATAGTCCTCGAACGAGTAGGTCTCCAAGGTCGCCATCTGAAACTGCAACACCTCGCCCTCGCAAATCTGCGCGGCGGTGCTGGACATGAGGCCGGTGAAGGCGCCGTTGTCGGCCACCGCGAGCAGCCCCAACACCTTGGCGAGGAGGTAGTCGCCCGACATCACGCTCACCACGTTGCCGTAGCGCCGAAAAGCGGCCTCGTGGCCGCGCCGCGTGTCGGCGTCGTCGATGAGGTCGTCGTGGAGGAGCGAAGCCGAGTGCAGCAGTTCGACCGCCAGCGCCACCCGCATGGCGGCCTCGGCCTCGCTGCCGAGCAGCCGACCCGCCAAAAAGGCGAGCGCGGGGCGCAGGCGTTTGCCGCCCGCGCTCGCCAAGTTCTCGCCGATGGCCTCGATGAACTCGACCGAGGACGTCAGTTCTTGCGCCAGCCGGGTTTCAAAGGTTTGGAGGTCGGTTCGGACAAGCTCGAGCACAGCCAAGTATAAGCCCCTGCGGTGGCCTCGAGTGATTGACAGGTGGGTACGAGGGCGTGCATACTGAACCATCAACCCCAGGGAGGTGACTGTTTTATGGCCCAATTTGACATACCTACAGCAGCACGGTCTGCCTTGGGGTTTGTATTTTAGACACGGTTTCAGCCACGCATTAACCCAAGCATTTTACTCCAAGACAGCGCCCCGACAAGACAGCACCCCGACTCACGTTTCGGCTTCTCCGAGTCGGTGTGAGGCCGCTCTGCGCCCGCTTGATTTTTACGCCTCGACACTTCCCCGGAGGGAAACTTGAAGAAGATTCATAACGACTATGCCGACGCCGAAGAGAGCTTCAGCCGCCGCAAAGACCGGCGCAAACCCAAAAGCAAGCGCTCGGTCAAACAGCTCCACGCGCCGGCGGACGCCCCGGGCGACGCGACCTTCAGCGACGCCAGTCTGCAGCGGCTGCTCGAGCGCGGCTTCTTGACCGCCGTGCTGGGCGAACTCAAGAGCGGCAAAGAGGCGACCGTGTACCTCGCCGAAGGCCCGCAGGGGCTCCTCGCCGCCAAAGTCTACAGCGACCTGGCGGTGCGGTCGTTCCGCAAGGACAGCGTGTACCGCCAGGGCCGCTACGTCGCCGACGCCCGCATCAAAAAGGCCATCAACCAGCGCAGCTTGAACGGCCTCCAAGCCCAGCAAGCCCTATGGGTGTATGAAGAATACCGGCAGCTGTGGGAACTGTTCGAAGCGGGCCTGCCCGTGCCCAAACCGGCGGTCGGCCCCGACTCGAGCGACCTGATTGAGGCGGGCCACACCGTGTTGATGGCGTTTATCGGCACCCGCGACCAGGCCGCGCCCCGTCTGTCCGACACGCGGCTGCCGCCCGACGAGGCGCAGGCCGCCTGGGAACAGAGCTTGGACATCCTGGTGAAATTTCTGGACCTCGGCAAGGTGCACGGCGACTTTTCGACCTACAACCTGCTGTGGTGGGAAAGCCGGGTCGTCGCCATCGACTTTCCGCAGGTCGTGAGCGTCGAGGAGAACAGTCACGCGCTCGAGCTGTTGGAGCGCGACGTGGTCTCGCTCTGCACCTCGTTCAAGCGGCACCGGATTTACGAGGACCCAGCAGACGTGTTGCGGGCGGTCAAGGCTCGAGCGCGCCCGCCCGCCACGCTCCCGTAACGCGCTGGAGACAAAACAGGGGCGGGTTTGAAACCCGCCCCCAGCGGGGACAAAACAGCGTCAGGGTAGATAACAGCGCAGCAGCGTCCCGCGGCCGGCGAGCTGGTACGGACCCAGCAGCGCGGGCAGCGCCGCCGACTCGGCGCGGGCCAGCGTGACGCTCTCGCCGGACGCGGTCACGGTCACCTCGCCCTCCAAGACGGTCAGGGTTTCCAAACTCGTGGGCGCGGTCGCGCCCCGCAACGTCTCGGCGACCTCCCAGTGTTCCATCACGAAAAAGGGTGAACGCACCAGTTGCGTGACGTGTTCGGACACTGCGCGAGGCGGCACCTTGGCGTCGCGGTCGGTTTGAAAGGTCAGCACCTCCAACCCCTTGTCCACGTGCAGCTCGCGCTCCTTACCGGCAGCGTCTTTGCGTTTGTAGTCGTATAGACGGTAGGTGAGGTCGCTCGACTGCTGGATTTCGAACAGCAGGATGCCCGCGCCGACGGCGTGAACCGTGCCCGCCGGGTTGTAGACCACGTCGCCCGCCGCAACCGGGACGACCCTGAGCAAGTTTTCCACCGTGCCCTCGTCTATGGCGGCGCGCAACGCTTCCTTGGTGACGTCTTTTTTGACGTCCCAGATGATGCTCGCGTCGGGTTCTGCCGTGATGATGTACCAGGCTTCGGTCTTGCCCAGGTGACCCGAGTCGGCCTCGTGGCTGCGCGCGTACGCGTCGTTCGGGTGGACTTGCACCGAGAGCTTGTCGGCGGCGTCGAGAAACTTCGCCAGCAGCGGCACCTGCGAGCCGTAGCGCTGGACGCTGCTCGAGCCCAGCACAGTCTCGCCGAGTTCACTCGCCACCGCCTGCAGCGTGCGGCCCCGGTAAACGCCGTTGGTGATTTCGTTGTCGGCGTAAACGAGCCAAGCCTCGCCCACAGGCTCGTCCGTTTTCAGGTCGGCGAAGCCCGGCACAAACGCTTTCAGACGGTCCCCGCCCCACACCCTTTCGCTCGGCGTGGGGCGCAGTTTCAAGGGGTAAAGGTCACTCATCCGCTCAAGCCTAGCACAGGGTGAAGACGAGTTTAACTTCCTTCACCCGGCTGCCGGGCCAAAGCGTTTAGACTGGACGGTAGACTGCTCACCATGACCCTGCTCACCATGACTTTGCTCACTATGACCTTGCTCACTATGACCTTGCTCACTATGACCTTGCTCACTATGACCTTGTTCACCACGGCCCCATTCACCACGCACCGGCCCACGAGCCTGTGACCGACCTCCTGACGAGCTTTATCAGCAGCACCGGGCTGTACGGGCCGCTTTACTACATTTTGAGTTTTGTTCTGGCGGCGCTGCTACCGTTTATCCCCACGCCGCTCATCGGCGCGCTCGGCGGTACGGCCTTCGGTTTCATACCGGCGTTGGGCTACGGCGCTATCGGGCTCGGCATCGGCGCGGTGACCGCTTTGAGCGTGGCGCGGCTCATCGGGCGGCCGGTGCTGCTCAAACTCGTGCGACCCGAGGCCTGGAAGCAGTGGGAAGACCTGCTCGGCATCCGCTCGGTGTACGTGTGGGGCGTCATCTTTTTCGTGCTCAACCTGGACTTCGCGGTCGCGGCGGCGGGCTTGACCGCACTGCCCCTGGCCCAGCTGTGGCTCGCCGCGATGGTGGCCCGCTTGCCCTGGCTCGTGGCGAGCGCCTGGTTCGGGGAAACCTTTTTACAGTCGGACGCTTTACTCGTGCTGTCGCTGCTCCTCGTCGCGCCGCTGTTTTATTTACTCAACCGAGCGCGCCCCCGCTTCCAACGCCTCTTTATCGCCCTGGCCGAACGGCGTCAGGCGGCGGGCGGGGGCGCGAGCGCCACCGTCACCGTCATCCCCCCGCTGCCGGACCAGGAACCCTGAGACGGCAGCTAACCTCGCTTTAACATTGGCTGTATAGACTCCCCTCAGCCGGACACTTCCTTAGAGGACGGCGCGGGGCAGCACTGGCTTCAGGGCCAAACTCACGTACCCAAAACAGAAAGGTCGTAACCATGTACCGTAGAATTTCACTTTACAGCTCGCTCGTTGTAACGGCGCTTTTCATCGCGGCTTGTAACACAGACCCCGGCCCGACGCCCACGACTTACACCTTGAACGTGACGGCCACGAACGGGACGGTGACGAGCACGCCCGAAGGCATCGACTGTGGCAGCGACTGCTCGGAAGAGTTCGAAGCCGCCACGCAGGTCGGCCTCACCGCCGCACCCGCCAGCGGCTACACCTTCGAGAGTTGGAGCGGCGACTGCACGGGCAGCGGTACCTGCAGCGTGACGATGAACGCGGAGAAAAAGGTGACCGCCAACTTTGCAGCTGTCGCGCCGGGTCCGGGACCAGGACCTGGCCCGGGTCCTGGGAACGTCACCGCGCAGGTGGCGGCTTCGAACGACGACGCCGAACAGTTTTTAGAGATGGGTGTCGGTTCCGGCAAAGCGTTTCCCCAGAACTCGGTGTATACCGAGAGCGACGACCTCGACCTGACCAACGACAACTATGAAACGCCGAGCCGGCCGCGGCGCGGCAACCAGCTCATCGGCTTGCGTTTCGCCGACGTCGCTATTCCCGCGGGCAAAACCGTCAAGAGCGCCTACATCCAGTTTACGGCCAACGCCACGAGCGGCGGCACCGACTTAAACGGTCAAGCCCTGACCTTTACCATCAAGGGGGAACTCTCGAGCACCGCGGCACCCTTTGAAAACAAGTTGGTGAACGGTATTTCCGACCGGCCCACCACCCAGGCGGAGGTCCAGTGGTCGCCTCCGGCCTGGACTGCCAACGAAGCGGCGACGGCGCAGCAGAGCGCCGACGTCAGCGACATCTTACAGGAAATCGTCGCTTTACCGAGTTGGGACCCGGCAACCAACGGGGTCGTCTTTGTCATCTCCGGGCCGCCCACAACCGACCCCGAGCTGGTCAGGCAGGCCAAAGCCTACGACCTGAGTCCGGAGGCCGCGCCGAAACTGGTTGTCGAACTTGAATAAACCATTACCGTAGCGCCCAAACAGCCACAAACCCGCTGTACAGTTATACGGCGGGTTTGCTTGTCAACATCTTCCACACTTTCCCGCTTTACGCGGGCAACTTTTTGCCCGGATTCATAATCCCCTTGGGGTCGAGCGCCCGCTTCACCGCGCGCATCACGTCCAGGGCCGCGCCGTGCTCCTCGGCCATGTACTTGAGCTTGCGCAGGCCCACGCCGTGCTCGCCCGTACAGGTGCCGCCGACCGACAGCGCGTGCGTGACCAGTGCGTGGCTCACCGTTTCGACGCGCCGCAGCACCTCGCCGTCGCCGCGGTCGAAGAAGATGGCGAGGTGAAAGTTGCCGTCGCCGACGTGTCCGACCATGTAGGCGCTGAGGCGCTGCGTCTCACAGGCGGCGAGGGCGACTGAAACCGCTTCGGGCAGCTTGGAAATCGGCACGGTCACGTCGGTGACGACGCTGCGCCGGCCCGGGTTGGCGGCGACGGCGGCGTAAAACATGGCGTGGCGCGCCGCCCAAAGTTTGGCGCGCTCGGCGGGGTCGCTGCTCGAGTCGAAAGCAAGCGCCCCGTGCTCCTGCGCGAGTTCGGCGGCGAGCGCCGCGTCTGCCGCGACGCCGTCGGGGTTGCCCTGGAACTCTAAGAAAATGGTCATCGCTTCGGGGTAGGCGGTGTTCTGGTGGGCGTTCACCGCGCGGATGCTCGCCCCGTCGACGATTTCGCAGCGCGCCACCGGCGAGCCCGCCTGGATGAGATTTGTAACGAAGGCAGTTGCCGCCGCGGCGCTCCCGAAGGGCACCCGCGCCGCGCTCGCCGCCTCGGGCAGACCGGTCAGGCGCAGCGTGACTTCGGTGACCACGCCGAGCGTGCCCTCCGAGCCGCAGTAGAGCCGGGTGAGGTTGTAGCCGCTTGAAGACTTGCGGGCGCGCGAGCCGGTGCGAATCGTCTCGCCCGTCGGCGTGACGACCTCCAGAGCCAGCACGAAGTCCGCCGTCACCCCGTAACGCACCGCCATCGTGCCGGACGCGTTCGTCGCCACCATCCCGCCCAAAGAGGCGTGCGCGCCCGGGTCGATGGGGAAAAACAAGCCGCTGCGCCCCACATACTCGTTTACCTGCGGGTAGGTCACCGCCGGTTGCACGACGACGAGCAGGTCTTCGGGCCGAAACTCCAAAATCCGGTTCAGCCGCGTGACATCGAGCGACACGCCGCCGGCGACCGGCACCGTGTGGCCCTCGAGCGACGAGTTTACCGCCACCGGCGTGACCGGCACGCCGGTGTCAAACGCGAACCGCATCACCCGTTGCACGTCCGCGGTCGATTCGGGAAACACGACCGCCTGCGGCAGCGCGGCCTCGTCGAAAGACTCCCCCTTGGAGTGCGCCTCGAGCCCGGCCTGGGAAGTGTCTAGTTGGTCGGGCCGCAACAGGTCGGCCAGGCCGCGCAGCCACGGCGCTTCGGTGGTAGGTGTCATGCTGAGGAGTTTAGCATTTCGCAAACATGCAGCTCGAGCCCGGTCTTACGACGCCGAGTTCAGCAAGAGCTGCGGGGTTGGGAGTCTGGAGCCGTCCACTCGACTTGGCAGTCTCAAAAGCTGTTGCCCCTCTTGAGCGCCCCCTGTGTCATGATGCCCGTGTGATTGTCAAACGCGAACACGTCCGGCTGCCGACGCGTCTGTGCGTCGTCGGCCTCGACCCCGGCATCGCCAACCTGGGCCTGGGCGCGGTGCGGCAAGAGCACCGGACGACGCTTTACCTGGGCAGCAAGCTCGTCCGCACGAGTCCGCGCGAGGAGCAGTCGGCGCGGCTTCACACGATTTACGGCGAGACCAAGGCTTTTTTCACCGCGCACGCCCCCGACGCGCTCGCCCTCGAGGGCCAGTATTTTCACCGGCAGCGCGAGGTCTCGTTCAAGGTGGGGCAGGCGGTCGGTGTGTGCCTGCTGGCGGCGGCGGAGCTGAAGCTTCCCGTGTTCGAGTACGGCCCGATGGAGGTCAAACAAACGCTCGTCGGCAGCGGCCGCGCCAGCAAGGCGCAAGTGAGCTACATGGTGCGCGCCCTGCTCGGGTTGACCCAAACGCTGGAAGGCCACCACGTCGCCGACGCGCTGGCCCTCGCGCTGACGCACCTGAGCGCCCACAAGCTCAAGGCGCTTCTTTAATCTCGGGGTGAATTTGTTCTCGCTTCACCCGAGTGGAGCGAGTACGGATAAACCAACCAGGCATCCTGCAAATTCACCCTGGATTAGTTTAATCGCTGCTCACGCGTTCGGTCTCGAGTCGGGCGTCACGGTTTTCTTCCGGCCCGGGTGCGGTCGCGTCGCTGGACTCGGCGGCTTTTGAAGTTTCAGGTTCAGAGGCACCGGGTTTGGAAGCTTCAGGCTTGGAAGCTTCAGCCTTCGAAACCTCAGTCGCGACAGTCGTTGTGGACTTTCTGGGCTCGGCTTTTTTGGGTTCGGACGCGTCTTCGGCAAGGACCGAGTCCGAACCGGCTTCGACCTCGAGCGAACTTTTCAGCGGCGCGGCGAGACGGTCCAAGCGGTAACCGCTGTGCGCCTCGGCGCGGGCGAAGTCGCTCAAGGCGTCTGCGGGGACGAAAGTGGGGGTCTGCGTTTTTTCCTCGCCGCCCAACTGCGCGAACAGCCAGTGAACCCCGACAAAGCTCACGGCCAGGGCGCGGTAGGCGTCGCGGTCGAACCAGCGCGCGCCGCCGTGTTCGTTGACTTTCAGGTAGCTCAGGACGGCTTCGTCGGTTTGGGCGGCGCGCAGGTAGTCGGCGACCGCGGCGCTTTGGCTGGCGACGGGTTGAAGGGTAAGCAGCTCGAGCAAGGTCTCGTCTCGACCCGCCGAACGTCGGGCGTACCTCGTCAGGGCCAACTTTTCAGCGACCGCCGCGGGTGACGCAGCTTCGCTCGACAAACTCGTCGCTACCGACCACAGCAAAAACAGGTGCCGCGCCGCGTCGACGCGGGCGAGGTAAGGTGCCAGGTCGGCCACCGTCACGACCGCGTCCGCCGCGGGCGAGGCGACGTTTTCAGTGCTCATCACGGTCGCGTCCTCGAGAACGTCCTCTGCTACGGCTTCGTCGGCGTCCTCACCCAAGGCGACGTCGGTTTGGAGGGCCAGGGGCAACTCGTCGAGGGCCTTTACAAAGCGCACGAAGGTCCGGGGCGCGGTGTCGGCGGGTTTTACGCCGTAGGCTCGAGCCCGGTCCAAAAACGCCTCGAGGCTCTCGGTCAGGACGAGCGAATCCTTCTCGGCCGAGGCTGCCAACAGGCCGTCCAGTGCGGCGTAAAGGGGCGCGTACTGCAGGTCTTCGACCGCCTCGCGCAGACTCGGCACGCCGCGGCCACCCAACATGTCATGGAGTTTTTGATAAACGCCGTCGGCGTCGTGAACCTCGCGCACGTCCAGGTAAACGCGGTACTTGAAAGCTCCCAGCTCGACGTACAACCCTCTGTCTTGCAGGTCGCGGCTGCGCTCGAGGTACTCCAAGCCGGAGACGTGCTCGCGTAAAACGACGAAATGTTCGTCGCCGCCGTGGACGCCCAACCCTTCGTGGATTTCGCGCTGCCGCAACTCGCCGCTGCCCTTGTCCTTGTAGGCCGTGGAGCGCTTCAGCCAGCCCTTGGCCTGTGCGAACTTGTTGTTGTAGACGACGAGCGACGCCCTGTCCCCGTAGCGGTTCGAGTAGGCGAAAACGTCTTCGTTGACCGTGCCCGCTGCGGTATAGAGGTCGTAGAGGGTGAAGTGCTCGACCTCGGCGAACTCGGCGCGGCGGTGCAGCAGCGGGAAAATTTCCCGGTAGTGGCGGTCGACGAGCCAAAGGTCGGGGGACTCGTCCAGCTTGGCCCGCCGGTACTCCATGCCGTACTTCTCAACAAACCCTTCGACTTGCCCGTGCCCGAACATCGGCAACCCCGGCAGGGTCGAGAGCAGCGTCGCCACGCCGAAATACTTGTCGTCACGGCCGAACTGCGCGACGGCCGTTTCCTCGTCGGGGTTGTTCATAAAGTTGACGAAGCGCTTTAAGATTTCGGGGTCGAACTCCAAGGTATTCTTTATCGTCTGCCGGTACTTGGCGTTTTCTTCTTGCATCATCATGTGCATAAACGCGCTGTTGTAAACGCGGTGCATCCCGAGGGTGCGTACGAAGTAGGGCTCCATCATCCAGAACGCCTCGGCCAACAGCAGCGTGTCGGGGACTTCCTGCGCGACCCGGTCGACGACCTCGCGCCAGAACTCCTGGGGCATGAGTCGGTCGAACTCTTCTTGCGACATGCCGCCGTACTGGGCGCGGCTCGGAATCGCGCCGCCCTCGCCGGGTTCGGGGAACCACAGCCGCTGCACGTGGATTTTGGCGAGGGTCATGGCCGCGTCGAACCGGATGATGGGGAACTTGCGCGCGACGTGCAGGATGGTTTGGATGACGCCCTCGCGCGTTTGGGGGTTGAGGTAGTCGAGCTGCGCGGTGTCGTTCCAGGGCGTCACCGTGCCGTCGTTGCCGTGGTAGACGTAACGAACGTCGCCGGTGCGGCGGTCCAAGCGCTTGAACACGACCGCCGCGTCGCTGCTGTCAAAGTAGTGGTCCTCGATAAAGACGCCAACGCGCTCGTCGCCGGAGAGGTCCGGCCCACCAAAGGTGTAACCGGGGTAAGGCGGCTCGTCGAGACTCAAAAACCAGTCCGGGTGCTCCACGACCCATCTCCCGTCGACGCCGACGTGGTTGGGCACCATGTCGCTCGCCAGGCGGATGCCCCGCGCCCAGGCGCGGTCGCGTAAGTTTTCGAACGCCGCTTCGCCGCCCAAGTCGTGGGCGATTTCGTAGTCGTAGAGCGCGTAGGCCGAGGCGACCGCGTCCGGGTTGCCGCGCAGGTGTTTGATGCGCTTGCTCGCCTCGCTCCGCTCCCACAGCCCGATGAGCCACAAGCCGGTAAAGCCGCGCCGCGCCAGTTCGTCCAGTTCTGCGTCGGGCACCTCGCTCAAGCGTCGGATGTCGCGGCCGTAGCTGTGCGAGAGTTGCCCGAGCCACACGTAGGTGCTTTTGGCGAGCATGACCACGCGCGGCATCCAAGCTCGGTCTGGGCTGTAGCGCTCGTAGCCGACCGCGCCGCGCGTCGCCCAGTCGCTCTTGTCACGGCGCGGTTGCCCCGCAACGCCGGCCCCACCGGGGGCGTCATAACCTGGGTCGTCGAACGTCAACACGTGCGCCGGGCCGGGGCCGCCGAAGGTCGCGGCGGGTTTGTTTTCTTCTTCGAGGACGTCCACGCTTTGCAAAATGCGTTTGAAAAAAACGTCGGCGCGGTCGCCCAGCAGGGGCAGCAGGCGGGCGCGGACGTACTCGAGCTGCCCCGACAGCGAACTCGGGCTCGCCAGGGCGGGCGCGCGCAGCGTGTCGAACAGCGACTCGCCCTCCAAACAGCGCTCGGGCGCGGCGAAAAAGTCGCGCAGGCTCGAAACCACCTCTTTGTAAGCAGTTTTTTCTGCCAGCGCGCGGTCGTTGAACAGGGTGACGAAGCGGCCCAGCGCCTGGTTCTGGTTGGCAAGGTAGAGCAGGAGCAACTCCTCGAGCACGACCTGACGGTGCGGCACGCCGTCGGTTTCGCCCGCCAGGTACTCGGCCGCGGTCTGCTCGCCGCGGTAGACCGGGGTCGCCGGGAAAAGGTCGGCGAAGACGTGCAAGGCGTCGTCCAGCGCTTCCGGCCCCACCGTCTCGGTGAGCATAGCGAGGGCGTCGGCGAACAGGCGTTCACTTACCCGTTCGCGGTAAGCCTGCACCATCAGGTGCAACAGTTCGTCCAACAAACCCGCCGCGTACAGGTCGCTCGCCCTGACCGCGAGTTCGGGGAATCTCGCCACGTCGCGCGCCCGGTTCATCTGCAAGGCCGCGCGCCGCGCCGCGCCCAGGTCGGCGAACAGCGCCGCGCCGTGGACCGAAAACAGGCTGTCGTCGAGGCCGAAACTGTCCCGCGCCTCCCGCGAGACGTGAAACTCTCGTTTGGCCGCTACGGGCCGCGTCGGCAGTGGATAGACGTGTTTCATGGTTCCTCGTTTCGCGGGGCTCGTTGTGAGAGAGTTCGGGCGTGACTCGAGCGGGGTGAACAAGCGGTTTGCGGTGGAGAGCCCTCCCGTTCTCGAGCCGCGTCGTCGTGAAACGCCTTCTAAAGTCAGCTTAGCACGCCCCGCGCCCGGTCCCCAGCCTTGTATGAGGTGCCGCCGGGGGTGGTCCGGGAGGGACAGGCGAAGCCGCGGCCCGACGTCGTCACGAGCCGGAACCGCCCTCGGTACGACATCAATCTCCAGTGCGATTCTTTTCAGCGCGCTCACACGGGCTTCGGTTACAGTAAGCCCATGACCCTCCGAAACCGACTTTTTTTGGCGGCCCTGTGGAGCGCCGCGCTCCTGCTCGGCGGCTGCGGCAGCGAACTCGACACCCGCGGCGAGGTGTTGCGCGTGCTCGAGACCACGCTCGAGCCCGCTTACCTGGGCGAGGAGTACGCGGCGACGATTCGCGTCGTGGGGGGCTTGACCCCGTACACCGTCGAGCTGAGCAAGGGTACCTTGCCGCCCGGCCTGACCCTGCAAGGCGCGACCCTGCGCGGCGTCCCGACCACCGAGGGCAACTACACGTTTACGGTGAGCGTGTCGGACGCGAACCTGTCCAAGACCTTTCAAGACTACACCTTGAACGTCCAACAACCGCCGCCCGCCGAACTCACGCTCAACGTGCCTTTGACCGACGTGCAGCGCCCGGTGGTGCTGCGCGGCGAGGTGCGCAACGCGCGCGACCTGCAAGCGTTCCGCACCCGCGTCACCTGGGACCCGCGCTACTTCGCGCTGGTGCCCGACACCGTGACCGCCGCCAACGAGAACTTCGCCCTTTTTTACGAAGCGGGCGAGGGTGAACTGGAACTCGACCTGGCCGTCCTGGGCGGCAGCGTGTCGGGGACGAGGCGCATGTTCACCTTTACGCTGCGCCCGGTCGTCGTCACCACCCTGGCCCTCAGCAGCGAGACTGAGTTTTTGGGCGAGACCGGCTTCGCTTACCAAACCCTGACCGAGGGCACGGCGTCGCTGCTCGACCTGGAGGACGTGCCCGGCGACGAAACCGGCGGGGCCGGTTTCGGAAACGATACCGGCGGTGGTCCCAGCGACGATGATGACGATGATGATGTCGACAATGAGGGAGACGACCAATGAGCAGACTTTCTTACCTCACCGCCCTCACGGTCGTCGCGCTCTGTGGCAGCGCGTTCGCCACCACCTACAAAGCCCTGACCCTGGACGAGCTGCTGGCCAAGACCGAACTGGGTTTTTACGGCTCCGTCGGCGAGGTGGCGGTCGAAGAGCGCGGCGGCGACCCCTGGACGCTCGTCACCTTCGAGGTGCTGACCGCCCTGGTCGGCGTCACGCCGCCCGAAGACACCCGTCAGCCGCTCAGGGTCACCCTCGCCTTTTACGGCGGCACGCTGCCCTCGGGCGAGTCGCTGCTGGTCAGTTTGATGCCGCAGTTCAGCGTCGGCGAGACAGTTCTGGTGCTGGCCTACGCGGGCGAACACTACTCGCCCGTCGTCGGTTTTCGGCAGGGCCTGTGGCGCGACACCACGCTCGGTCTGCGCGACGAGGACGGGAGACTACTCAGTTTGAACGAAGACGGTGAGTTAGTGGCCGACGGCGAGGGGGCCGCCACCGAGGCGCTGCTGAGCAGGCTGGCAGAGGTTTTGGAGGCGCGACCGTGAAGCGTATGCGCGTGTTGCTGTGCCTGCTGGTACCCGCCACCGCGCTGGCGGTCACTTACCGAGTCGACCCCACCGGCGGCCCCGACGGGTTGGGCGCGGCCGTGGCCGCGGCGTTCGCGGCCTGGCAAGGCTTAGACGAAACCTTGGACGTCAGCGAGAGCGAAGACGCCAGCGCCGTTTTCCGCTACGGCGACACGGCGCTCCTCGGCGACGACACGCTGTCGCTCACCGTGCAGCGCCAGCGCGGGGAACGTAGCTTAGACATTTTGGTGACGCCCACCGCCGGCCCGCTCGCCGACAACGCCCTGCTCCACGAAGCGGGCCTGCTGCTCGACTTGGCGGTGTCTGGCGGCGGCGTGATGAACCCGGCCCTGCCCGAAGAGCCCCTGGCGCTCGGTGAAAGCGAAACCGCCGCGCTGCAAAGCTTGAGCGCCGTCAAGGAAGACGTCAACCGCGACGGCAGCGTCGACTTTTACGACCTCGTCGCGCTGGCGCAGAGCTTCGGGCAGCCCGGCATCAACGCGCCCGCCGACATCAACGACGACGGCCTGGTCGACCGCCAGGACTTAGAACTCCTCCGGGCGGCCTACGTGTTCGCGCCGCCCTCCGCTACCGGCCCCCCGGAAGCGGAGGGCGCCGAAGACGCGGACCCGGAAGACGCGGGCTTGGAGACGGAGGGCTTAGAAACAGGGGGCTCGAGCGCGGGTGATTTGGAAAACGAAGATATAGCAACCGGCGACCCCGCCGAGAACGCGTTGCCCGACGAGCCCTTCGACGAGAACCCAGTGCCCGCGGACGACGCGCAAACCCCGCTCGGCGGCGAGTCCGGCGGAGAAGCGCCCTGAACCCCCAACCGAACGAACTGTAAAGCCGACTTCTTTCGGCCCCGAGGACCCTCGTCTATAAAGAGGCTCGAGGCGACAACAGGTTCAACCCTCGCGAAGGAGACCATCATGGCGACTTCAAACCACCGGCTCACCCTGTCCGCGACCAGCCTGATAGGTGACGCCGTCAAAAACAGTGAAGACGAAAAAATCGGCAACCTCAAGGAACTCATGATCGACGTTCAGTCGGGGCGCGTCGCTTACGGCGTGCTGGACTTCGGCGGCATTTTGGGCATGGGCAACAAACTGTTCGCCGTCCCCTGGCAGGCCTTCAAGGTCGACGAAGACAACAAGGTCTTGCGTTTGGACATCGCCAAAAAGCGGCTCGAGAACGCGGCGGGCTTCGACCAAAACGACTGGCCCGACACGGCCGACCTGGACTGGGGTCGAGAAGTCCACGACTACTACGGGTACACGCCTTACTGGGACTGACCCGGCGACCGGGTAGAACGGACAGCGTAAACAGAACGAAGAGCGCGGCGGTAACCGCCGCGCTCCTTTTAGCTTTGTCTTAGCCTTGTCGCTCCTGCACAGGTTTGGGGGTTACGGCAACCCGATGCAGTCCAGCGTGTTGTAGAGCCCGTCCAGGTTGCGGTCTTCGGCCAGGTCCGCCTCACCGTCCAGGTCCAAGTCCCAACAGGCGAGGCCGGGCGGACCTGCCGGGCCTTGCGGACCGAGCGCGCCGGGTTCGCCCGGCTCGCCGGGCGGACCCGCCGGGCCGGGTGCTCCGGCTGCGCCCGCTACGCCCGGCGGGCCGGGCTCGCCTGGGGGACCGGGCTCGCCCTGGGGACCGGGCGCACCGGCCGGACCCGGCTCGCCTGGGGGACCTTGCAGCGCGCCCGCCGCCAGGGCGGTGTCCAGGTCGGTAAGCTGGGTTTGCAGCCCGGACACCTCCTCCGCTAAATTCAGGGAGCCGCAGGCGACTTTCTCGTTCAACAGCTCGAGCGCCCCACTGACGAGTTCGGCGGTCTGAAAACCGGTGAGTAAACCGTCGCCGTTGAAACCGTCGGGAAAAGCCGCACCGACGTTCAAGACCGACAGCTGCCGAGCCGCGTCGTAGGCCCAGTGGTCGGCCGGGACCGTCGCGAACACCCCGTTCGGCGCTGCGGGGACGGGCGTCGGGCAGGCGGTCACGGCGTTGACTTTTTGCAGCAGCTCGCCGAGCAAGGCCGCCGCCTGATAGCCGGTCAGGGTGTCTTCGCCCAAAAAAGACCCGTCGGGGAAAGCCACGCTGACGTCGTTGCGGCGCAGGGACTCGAGGGCGTCACCCTTCCAATCGTCCGGCGTCTGCGCCCCCGCCGGGCCACTCAGCAGCAAAGCGAGGAGCAGGGCCGACCACCACCGAAGGCCGCCAAGGACGAACCGCCGCCTGGGTCCAGTTTCAAGCGGGTCCGCCGTCCTACCCGCCGACGCCGCCCCTCGACGTTGACAAGCGTATTTTTGATCATAGGTTTCAAACACGTCCGCGGCCTCCGCAACACAACAGTGGTCCCAGCCTAGCTCACTTGGGAAGACAAACTGGTGACGTCGTCACAGAAAACCGCAACGACGCGGTTCACGACGCCCACACAGCGAGCCTCACCGTAAAGGGGCCGGGACGTCAGTCAACCCTGCGGGCCTTGCGGGCCTTGTGGGCCTTGCGGGCCTTCGGGGCCGCGAGGACCTGCGGGGCCTTCGGGGCCGCGCGGGCCGCTTTCACCGTCGGCACCGCGCGGGCCGGCAGGTCCCGGCACGCCCGGCTCACCCGGTTCACCCCGAGGACCGGCGGGGCCGCGCGGGCCGACGCAGTCGCGAGCGTCGAACACGGCGTCTAAGTTGACGTCTTCTTGCAAGTCGCCGCTACCGTTGCCGTTCGTGTCCCAGCAGGCGACCCCGGCGGCCCCGGGCGCACCCGGCGGACCGGCCGGGCCGGCGACGCCCCCCGGCCCGGCCGGTCCGGTCTCACCCCTGGTGCCGGGCGACCCCGGCGGCCCCGCGGCACCCACCGGGCCGGGGGGACCCGCGGGGCCGCGCAGCTCGCCCGAGGCGATGTCGGCGCGAATCGTCGCCATTTCGGCCTCGAGTTCGGCGACCCGGTCTTGCAGGTTCAGCCGCGCGCAGGCCACCTTCGCGTCCAGGACGGCCATGACCTCACCCATCAGGGCGGCCGTCTGAAAGCCGCTCAACAGCGCGTCGCCGTCGAAGCCGTCGGGAAAGGCCGCGCTCAGCTCGAGCACCGACAAGCGCCGGAGCGCCTCGCTCGACCAGTGCTCAGGGGGGGTGGCGGCAAAAATACCCGTGGGCTCGCTCGGCAAAGCGGTCGCGCAGCCGGACTGGGCGTCGATGGCTCGCAACAGTCGGCCCGCCAGGGCGGCCGCCTGGTAGCCGGTCAGGCCGTCCTCGCCCAAAAAAGACCCGTCGGGAAAAGTGATGTCGACGCCCGCCTCGCTCAGTTCGGCGACGGCCGCGCCGCGCCAGTTCGTGTCGGTCTTAGAAGGGGTCTCCGTGCTGGTAGCGGTCTCTGTGCTGGTAGCGGTTTCCGTGTCGGTCGCGGCCTGCATGAGCGCCGTGCCGACCCCCGCCGTCAGCACGAGCAAAACCACCGCAAGACGCCGTTTAGGGGTTACCATTTAGTCACTCTCGTACCCTTTCTCCAGCCAGGGAAAAACCCTGACCGGGTCAGACGTTCACCACATCCACCAACTATACAGACTACCCAAAAGTCGGCAGCCGACTCTCAAGTTTTCGGGAAAGTCGCGGCGCGTGCTCCCGACACTTCTTTATCGTCCGGAACTCGGTAGAATAGACGGTCATGGGAGAAGCGCCGTGAAGCCCCTCGGACTTTGGTTACACCGGACACGCCTGCACAGGATGGGTCCGTATAGAACTTGGCTGTGCAGCGTTAAGCTGTGGTGCTTTGTCGGTTTGTGGCTGACGGCGGTTTCGATCGCCCAAACACCCTTGCCCCAAGCGGCGCAAGAGGCCCTTACCAAAGGCCAGCAGGCGGCCTCCGAGGCCCTGGCGACCTACGACGTCCACTACCTCGACCGGCCGCTCTGGAAAGAAGCCATCCAGTACGGCGAGGCCGCGCAACTCGCAGCCCCCGAGCGCCTCGAGCCTTACCGCTTTTTGGGCCAGGTCTACACCATCGTCAAGTGGTACAGCCGCGCCTGGGACGCCTGGCAAAACTACCTCCGCTTGGGCGGCCCCGTGAACGTCCAGACGGGCGCTTACATCGGCGAGGTGAGCGAGTGGCTGGGCGACAACAGTTTCAAAAATCAAGACTTTGAGGCGGCGCTGAGCTACTACGACGCCCTCCTCAACGTCGACCCGACCAACGAAGAAGCCGCCGAACGCACGGCGCTGAGCTTTCTAGCCCTGGAGCGGCCGGACGAGGCGGAAGGCTTTTTGGAAGGTTTGGTCCGCAGCTACCCGGACAACGCAAGCTACCAAAACCTGTTCGCCCAGGCTCAGGAACAGCTCACCTACGGCGTGGCGGCGAGCAAAGCGTACCGCGCGGGCTTGGCGCTGGAAAGCGCGGGCGCGACGGCGGACGCGTTGCAGGCGTTCGAGCGCGCCGCCGAGGCCAGTCCGGACTTCGTGGCGGCCCTGGCGAGTGCCGGACGGGCCAGCCAAGCCCTGGGGCAGCCCGAGACGGCCCTGGCCTATTGGCAGCGCGTGGCCCAACTCGAGCCGCAAAACGCCGAAGCGCGGCAAGCCGTGACCCTGACCCGCAACCAGAGCCAGTGGGGCGTCGAGGCGTTCGCGGCCTACCAGACGGGCGTCAGCCTTTACACCCAAGGCCGGGTCGACGCCGCGCGGCAGAGGTTTCGCGCGGCGGTGAGCGAGAACAGCCGCTACGGCGACGCCTGGGCCTGGCTGGGCCGCATCGCTCTGGAAACCGGCAACCTGGCAGACGCGGTCAGCTTTTACGACCGCGCCCGGAGCTTGAGCCCAAACGACTCCGGCTACGCGAACGCCTACCAACAAGCGTCTCAGCAGCTCGCCGCCCAGCAAACAGCGCAGCGGGCGGCACAGCGGGCAGCACAAGAGGCGGCACAACGGGCGGAGCAGCGGGCGGCGCAAGAGGCCGAACGTGCCGCCGAAGCGGCTCGAGCCGCCGCGCAACGAGCCGAGGCTGTCAGGGAAGCTCAGGCCGCGCCGGCCACCCCCGAGCCCGCACCTGCTGTTCTCGAGGCGGCACCTGCGGCACCGACCGAAACGAGTGCCCCACCCGCCGCACCGGACCCTGTTTCCGAAGCTGTCGCCGCAGCTGTCACTGAACCCGTTGCCGAACCTGTCGCCGCAGCGCCCGACCCCGCCCCTGTCGCCGAACCCGCCGCTCAAGTCAAACTTCTCAACGTTGCCTACACCCACAAGAGCGAGCAGGGCGGCACGGGTGCCTACTCGTTTTTCGGTGCGCCCGGCCCCCTCGAGAACAGCTTGACCACGCCGGTCGACTACGCGGGCGGCACGGTTTATCAGCGCTTGGAAGTCCTCAGCAAACCCAGCGACACGCCGGTCCAGTACCAGCTGTGCCTGGTCCCCAAAGACATCACGACCTCGCCCGCGTGCAGCAACGCCAAGCTGAGTTTTTCCGGCCCCGGCGTCTACGAGAACAGCCAACCGCTGAGTTCGTTTCTCAACTACGCCCGCGTCAACTGGGCCAACGGCATCGACAACGTGATGCTCGTCGTCAAAGACGGCGAGGGGCGACCCATCGACAACGCCTACTTTACGCAAAGCGGCGACACCCTCGACTTAGCCAGCTACTTTCCGATGAACGTCCGCTTCGAAGCCGTCATCGTGCCGCCCGGCGGGCGTTTTCAGGGTTGGTAAGGCGGGCTGGTAAAGGGCGCTAAAGGGCTCGAGCACCCGCCGGAGAACCCGCCGCAAACGAGCCCGACGCTGCGCTGCCCGGGTCCTAACTTTTGCCTTTGAGCCGGTTTGTCCTTAAACTGTAGCTATGGACTTAAAAATCAACGGCCAAACTTTTTCGTCTGACGCCGCCTCGAGCGACATGTTGCTGTGGGTTTTGCGCGACGAACTCGGCCTGACCGGTACGAAGTTCGGCTGCGGCATAGGGATTTGCGGCTCTTGCACGGTTCACGTGGGCAGTGCCGCCGTGCGCTCCTGCGTGACCCCCGTGGCCGCCGCCGCGGGCCAAGAGGTCCGCACCGTCGAAGGGCTCGCCACCACGGACGCCGACGGCGACAAGCGCCTGCACCCCGTCCAACAGGCCTTTATCGACGCGCAAGTGCCGCAGTGCGCCTGGTGCATGAACGGGCAGATGATGACGGCGCTGGCCTTTTTGGAGAAGACCGCCAACCCCACGGAAAAGGACATCGTCGCCGCGATGGGCAACAACTACTGCCGCTGCGGCTGTTACGCCCGCATCAAGGTGGCCGTCGCCAGCGCGGCCGAGAAGCTCGCCGTTGGGGCGGTCGACTGATGGCGAAGCCCACGGACGGGACTGAAGAAGCCGAGGCCGCCGAAAAGGGCAACCGCCGCTGGCGCGTTTCCCGGCGCGGCTTTTTGATAGGTGCGGGCGTCGCGGGGGTCGGCTTGGCGCTCGGCTGGCGCTACGGCCTGCCCGAAGCGCGGCTGAGAATCGCCGACAGCTTAGAAACCGCCGGAGCCCCCGGCAGCACCGAAGGCTCGGTGACGAGCTGGTTCGAGGTCACGCCGGACAACCGCGTCCTGCTCTACCTGCCCAAGGTCGAAATGGGCCAGGGCGTCCACACGGCGCTGGCGCAGATAGCGGCCGAAGAGTTGGAGGTGCCTTTCGAGCGTTTGCAGGTGGTGTCCGCCAGCACCCTGCGCGGCATCAGCGACGGCTTCGGGACAGGCGCGAGCAACACGGTGAGCACCCTGTTCACGCCGCTGCGCGAGGCCGCCGCCACGATGCGCGAGATGTTGCGCGCCAAGGCCGCCGAAAAGTGGAACGTCGAACCCGAGACCGTCGTGGCACAAGACGGCGGCTTTTTCCAGCGCACCGACCCCGACCAAACCATGTCCTACGCCGAGGTGGTCGAGGGCGTGGGACATTGGGACGTTCCCGACAGCCCGCCGGACTTGAAAGCGGTTGAGGACTTCCGCTACATCGGCAAGGCCTTGAAACGGGTGGACTTTGTGGAAAAGCTGACCGGGCGGGCCGTCTACGGCTACGACGCGCGCGTGCCGGGCATGCTCTACGGCGCGGTGGCGCGACCCCCGACGATCGGCGCGACGCTTTCGAGCGCGTCCGCGGGCACCGCGCGGCAGCAACCGGGCGTGGTCGAGGTCGTTATAGAGGACGGCTTTGCCGGGGTAGTGGCGAAAACGCGGGCGCAGGCCTACGCGGGCGTGGCGGCGCTAAACTTGACGTGGCAAGAAGGCCCGCCTCTCCAACAGGCCGACATCGAAGCGCTGGTTCAGGTCAGCGACGACGGCGGCGTGGTCATTCAGCGCGAAGGGCGTGCCGGGGCCAACCTCCGCAAGGGCGTCCTCGTCGAGGCGGAGTACCGCAGCCCGATGGCGGCCCACGCGCACTTGGAGCCCCAAGCGGCCCTGGTCGACGTGCAAGCCGACAAGGTGACGGCGCTCGTCTCCACCCAGTCCCCCGGCCTCGTCCGCGACGAACTCGTCAAGCTCCTGGGGCGCGAAAAAGACGCGGTCGAGGTGACCGCGACCTACCTGGGCGGCGGCTTCGGGCGCAGGCTGAACGTACAGGTCGCCAAGGAAGCGGCGCGGCTGTCGCAGGCCGTGGGCGCGCCCGTCCACGTGGGCTGGAACCGCAGCGAAGAGTTTCGCGACGGCTACGTGCGGCCGCCGACCCACAACCGCCTGCGCGGCTCGTTGGACGAAAACGGCAACATCCTCGCCACCGAACACGTGCAGTCGAGCGGCGACGTGGCTTTTCCCTTTTTTCCCAACTTTTTGGTCCTGTTGTTCGGCGCGGACTTCGGGGCCTGGCGCGGCTCGAGGTTTCACTACGACGGCATCGAACATTGCCAGGTCACTTCGCAACGCGCCCGGTTGCCCGTCAAGACCGGCTGGTGGCGCGGGCTGGGTCTGCTCTGCAACACCTTTGCGATCGAAAGTTTTATGGACGAACTCGCCTTTGAGGCCGGGGCGGACGCCCTCGAGTTCCGCCTGCGGCACCTTGCGGATTCCGAACACGGCCGGCGCATGAAGGCCGTCCTGAACGCCGCCGCCGAGCGCGCCGGCTGGCAGACGCCCCCGCCTGAGGGCCGCGCTTACGGAATCGCCTGCTCGACCGACGTGCAGACCGTCTGCGCGCAAGTCGCCGAAGTGTCGGTCGAAAACGGCAAAATCCGGGTTCACAAAATCACGGCGGCCGTCGACCCCGGCTTCGTCGTCAACCCCGACGGGGTGACGGCGCAGACGCAAGGCGCGATTGTGATGGGCCTCAGTTCCACGCTGTTCGAACGGTTGACCGTCAAGGACTCGCGGTTCGAGCCGACGAACTTCGACACCTACCCGCTCCTGACCATGAAAGAAACGCCCGACATCGAGGTGGTCATCTTAGAAAGCGGCGAGGAGCCCTTCGGCATGGGCGAGCCGCCCCTGGGGCCGGTCGCGGCGGCGGTGGCGAACGCGGTGTTCGCGCTGACCGGGCAAAGGTTGCGGGAACTGCCGCTCGAGCTGAGCTAGGGCAGCAGTTGATAATTCGGTCGTCAGAATTCAGAAGGCTGCGAAACCTTGGAAGATGCGGCGTTTGCGAAGGGGCTCGTCAAGGGGTTGCAATTCCTCGGTGCAGAACAGGGAACTTAGGCTAGCAGTCCGGGTCAGCGCCGTTCTCGAAGCCGGCTCCCAGCAGAGCCCGCCGGGCCTCCGCGACCTCGTCCCAGGGCAGGGTTTCAAAGGCGCGCTCCAGGGTGCGCTCGTGGCCCTTGCCCGCCAGCACGACCGTGTCGCCCGGCGCGGCTGAGGCGACCGCGGTAAAAATCGCTTCGCCCCGGTCGGCAACGGCCCGGTAGTTCTCCTTGCCCACACCCCGCGCGCCGCGCAGCAACTCGGCCAGGATGGCGTCGGTGGCCTCGGAGCGCGAGTCCTCTTCGGTAAAAACGGCGACGTCGGCGTAGGTCGCCGCGACCCGGCCCAGGGGCTGCCGCTTCCCGGGGTCGCGCTCGCCCGCCGCCCCCACCACGACGATGAGACGCCCCGCCGTCGCAGGCCGCAGGGTTTGGAGCAGCTTTTGAAGCGCCGCGGGCGTGTGGGCAAAGTCCACAACGAGGCGAAAGGGCGCACCCTGGACGACTTCCATGCGCCCCGGCACGCCCGAAAAAGTCTCGAGCCGCCCCAACAAGGTGTCCAAGTCCAGCCCGGCCGCGTGCGCCGCGGCCAGCGCCGCGAGCGCGTTGTGGACGTTGTAACGGCCGACGAGCGGCAACCAAACCTCACGTTCTAAAAGACCCTCAGCCGTTCTTGCCAGCAGTTGAAACCGCTGCCCGTTCGGTTCAGTTGTAATATTGGCGGCGCGCCAGTCGCTGGCCGCGTGCTCGCCGTAACTGAGGACCGCGCTCGAGGCCGCCGCGAACACCCCGAAGGAATCGTCGTCCCGGTTGAGGACGCTCGCGCGCGCGCGGCGCACCAGCGTGAGTTTGGCTTCCCGGTAAGCCTCCAAGGTGCCGTGAAAGTCCAGGTGTTCGGGCGTCAGGTTCGTCCACACGCCGGTTTCGAAAGAAATCTCGTCCAGCCGGTGCTGTGTGAGCCCGTGCGAACTCGCCTCGACGACCGCGTGACTGCACCCTCCGTCCCAAAACCGCGCGAGGAGCGCTTGCACCTCCGGCGCTTCGGGCGTGGTGAAGTGGCCCGCCAAGTCCAGGGCTGCGTCGTTCAGCCTGTTGCCCGCCGTGCTGAGGAGTCCGGTGGCGAACTCGGCGCGCAGCAGGTGGTGCAGCAAAAACGAGACGGTGGTCTTGCCGTCGGTGCCGGTCACGCCGAGGGTGGTGAGACTTCGCGATGGGTGCCCGTAAAACGCCGCCGCGAGCTTGGCGAGGGCGATTTTGTCGTTGTCGACGTGGACGTAAGGCACGTGCTGCCAGGGCAAAACGGTGACGCCCGGGCGCTGCCCCACCACGGCCGCCGCGCCCGCCAGCGCGGCGAGCTTGGCGAAGCGGTGGCCGTCGGCGCTGCCGCCCTGCCGCGCCACGAAGACCACACCCGGCCGCACCCGGCGGTGGTCCTGGACGACGCCCGTCACTTGCGTCTCGGGCAGGAGCTGCCGCCGGCCCAAAGCCTGCGCAACGAGGTCGGCCAGGGTCATGAGCCGAGCCTGTAGCCCCGCTCGGCTGCGAGCCTTTGTAAGACCGATAGCCTCAACCTCCTACCCGCCCCGGCGGACCCTGTGACCACGCTGTACGCCATTCCGACCTCCGCAGCGAGTATAGCAATCAAGCCGCAGACATTTTTTCCAGCTCGAGCGCCACTTTCGCGTACCTGCCGACTTGCTCGAGGTAGCTTTCAGACAGGTCGCGCAGGGTGTAGTGCAGGTCCACTTCGGCCAACCTGCGCATCGCCGCCCGGACGAGCAGTTGAAAGAAAGTCTCGCCCGAACCCGCCAAAGTCGCAACGTTCCAAGAGGCACCCTCCCACAGAACGGCGTCAACGACGAAAACGGCTTCGGCGAACGCCGCAGGCCGCCAGTAGGGGCTGAAGTCGATGACGGCGAGCGGCTTGCCGGGGCTGAAAAGCATGTTCCCGCTGATGTCGCCGTGAACGAGTTGTTCTTTGAGCGACAGCGGTTTTGCCAAGCGTTGGAGTCTTGCGTAAACCTCGGCGACTTTCGGACGCGGGTTCCAAGCCTGTCCTTCCCAAACGACGCGGTCGGCCTGCGACCAGGAGTCGTTTCGGTGGTCGAGAAAACCAGGGCGGCGGTAAGCTTTGAGCGCCCGGTGAAACGCGCGGCTCGCTTTCAGGCGTTCGCCGTAGCAACCTTTTTCGATGATGTCCCCCTCTAAAAAACGCCAGGCCGTCCAGCCTCCGAACACCCAGTCGCCGGCTCGAGTCGCTACCGGTCGAGGCACGGTGAAGCCTTGCTGGTTTACCGTGCTGTAAACGTAAGCGACCCAATGCGCTTCCTCGAGGCTGAAAGCGGGTTTCAGGACGACGTTCCCCGACCGATAAGTTGTGCCTTGACCGCCCGGTAGGCGGTTTGGCGGCGCGGACGCACCGAACGCGTCCAAAACCGCTGGCGGCGGAACTCTCATGACCGTGACTATAGCAACCGCGACTATAGCAACAGAGCGCAACGAGAACGAAGACGGCGCAGCCCCGCCCGGCTGAAGCTCGAGCCCCGCCGTCCCAAAACCCGCCCCCCGGCAGCCCGTGTGCTAGAATCCCTCCATTGATGGAACCGCCAGAACGATCTAGGCCTTACCTCCCGGCTAGGCCCTACCTCCTGACAGTCGGCTTTACGCTTCTCCTCGGCACGTCGGTCGTCGCCCAGACCGCCGCCCCGGGCAGCGTGTCGTGGCTGCAGGTGCTGAGCCTCGTGGTGCTGTTGGCGCTGTCGGCGCTGCTGTCGGGCTCGGAGACGGCGCTGACCGCCATCGGCCACTGGAAAATCCGGGAACTGCGCGAGGAGGGCCGCGACCCCGGCGGCGTGTTCGCGCTTTTGGAGCGCGACCGCACCCGCTTTATCACCACGCTGCTCATCGGCAACAACTTGGCGAACATCGCGGCGACCGCGCTGGTCACGCAAATCAGCATCGGGCTGTCGCGGCCGCTCGGCTACAGCGAATCGCTGGCGGTCGGCTACGCGACCGGGTTGATGACGATTTTGGTCCTCATCTTCGGCGAGATTACGCCCAAGTCCATCGCCGTCCACCACGCGGTGAGGTTTTCGCGGCTCGTCATCCGGCCGGTGTACGCGCTCTCCATCGTGTTTTACCCGGTGGGCTTGTTTTTTACCTTTATCGCGACTTCGCTGCTGCGGCTGTTGCGGCTCGAGCCCGGCGACAACCCGCTGCTGACCGAAAACGAACTCCGACTGATGCTGCGCAGCGCCGAGGAGTCGGGCGTCATCGAGGCGCAAGAAGAAGAGATGATCAAGGGCATCATCGACTTGGAAGAAACCGTGGTGCGCGAGGTGATGACGCCGCGGGTGAGCATCGTCGCGGTGAGCGAAACCGCCACGCTGCAAGACCTGCTCGAACTCAACCGCGACCAACACTACAGCCGCCTGCCCGTCTACGCCGACACGGTCGACAACGTGCGCGGCATCGTCTACACCCGCGACCTGCTGAGTTTTATCGGCCGCGCCGAAGAGCTTGCCGAGACCCACGTGTCCGAACTCATGACGCCCGCCCAGTACGTGCCGGAAACGCTCAACATCTTGGCACTCTTAAAAGACATGCGCACCCGCAAAAACCACCTCGCCATCGTCGTCGACGAGTTCGGCGGCACCGCGGGCCTCGTCACTTTGGAAGACATCATCGAAGAGATTACCGGCGAAATCTACGACGAGACCGACCTAGAGGAGGTCGAGGAAATCACGCCCTTGGGCGACGACCAGTACCGCATCCAGGCCTCGGTTCACTTAGACGAGGTCGCCGACGAACTCGCGCTCGTGTTCGACGACGAGAGCGGCGACTACGACACCCTGGCGGGCTTTCTCATCAGCCAGTTTGGTTACATCCCGCAACCCGGCGAGACGCTTCACTACGAATCGGTGCGCTTTGTGGTCGAGGAGGCCGACGAGCGCCGCGTGACGAGCGTGCTGGCCTCGCCGACGGAAGAAGCCCCTGAGGAAAGCCTCCCCGAAACCGTGCCCCAAGACGTCGGTGCCGAGCCGGAAACGTCCTAGAAAGAAGGTGGGGAAGTACCGAGGACCGAGTAAAAAGTTAAAGTCAAAAGCTTTTTCTACCTTGACCCTTTCCCTACTAAAAACAAACGGAAACCCATGACCGAGACAGCCAAGGCCGCACTTCAAACGGCTCACCGTGTCGCCGTACTGACCGGCGCGGGCGTCAGCGCCGAGTCGGGCGTGCCCGTTTTTCGCGGACCGAACGGCTTGTGGCAAAACTACCGCGCCGAGGACTTAGCCACCCCGCAGGCCTACGCGCGCGACCCGAGCCTCGTGTGGGAGTGGTACCGAATGCGCTTGCACGCCGTCTTGAACGCCGAGCCCAACCGCGCCCACCGCGCACTGGCGCAACTTGCGAAGAGCAAAAACCTCACGCTCGTCACGCAAAACGTGGACGGGCTGCACGCTCTGGCCGGGTCGGAAGGGGTGCTCGAGCTGCACGGCAACTTAACCCAAAGCCGTTGCGAGCACTGCGGGCACTTGGACGTGCTCAGCGTCGACTTCGCGCTGCCGCCGCACTGCTCAACGTGCAGCTCACGCGCCCGGCCCAACGTGGTCTGGTTCGGCGAAACGCTGCCGCAAGCAACCTTTCAGGCGGCGGTAAACGCTTTTGCTGTGGCCGAAGTCGCCCTCGTCGTCGGCACTTCTGCAGTGGTCGAGCCTGCCGCGAGCCTGGCGCGGGTAGCGAAACAGCGGGGGGCGTTCGTCATCGAAATCAACCCCGAACAAACGCCGCTCACCTACAGTGCCGATTTCTCTTTAACCCTGCCCGCCTCTGCAGGTCTGGCGGCACTGTTGGACGGTCATGAAGCTGACGCGTAACCTTCTTTCGCCTAACGACAGTTTACCTTTTTCTCACTCGGGTCGCCGCAGCGCGCTTCGCGGTTTTTGCGAGCCTTCAGCCCTAAACCGAGCCGGCACGGAAACCGACGTATCCCTTTTCTTTATCACCCGAAACCCCAAACCATGCGCCGCGACACCGCCTGAACGACGATGCGCACGGGCGTGAGTGAGGCAGACGGGCCACGGGAACGGGCAAACCGGTACACCTGTCGGGTCGGCGTTAGTGCAGCAACCTCTAGCCGAACGAGGTCCGAACTGCTCTAATGATGACAGGCTTTAGCCTGCACCGCCGGGGGGCCAGCGTGGGCGGTGCTCCGCAAGAGCGTACCAGGACTTACTTCCTACTAGCGCCTCTTGCGGACTTTTTTAGAAACCCTTCAGCCCGGCGGCACCGCCCCCCGTGTCTTCGGGCATTATTCGGTGTTATACCTCAGCCGAGCCCCCGCTCGCGCGCCCACAGCACCGCCCCGACCCGCGAATTCACCCCGGTTTTGTCGTAGATGCCGCTTACGTAGTTGCGCACCGTGTTCAGGGCGAGGTCAAGCTCGGTCGCAATTTCGGCGTTGCTCGCGCCTGCGGCGATGCGCTCGAGCACCTGCCGCTCGCGCGGTGTAAGGTCGGCGAGTTGGCCGGGGTCAGCCTCGGGCGTGCGGAACTCAGCGAGCTTTTCCAATACCTGGGTGCTGAACCAGGCAGTGTCGCTCATGACCTCGTCGATGGCGCGGCGCAGCTCGCCCTCGGTGCGCTTGCGCTCGGTGACGTCGTAAAACATTTGCAACAGCGCCTCCTCGCCGTCGACCTTGATGACCGTCGCCGAGGCGAGGATGTCCCGCAGCTCGCCGGACTTGGTAAGCAGTTGCAACGCCAAATCATGGTAGCCTTCCGCCTCGTCGAGCGAGGCCCGCAGCAGCGCTTGGTCCTCACTCGAGGCCCACATGTCGAGGTCGAAGGGACGCCGCCCCACCACCTCGTCGCGCCCATAGCCGGTCAGCGTCTCGAAGCTGTGGTTGACGTCGAGAAAGCGAGCCTCGGGCCGGGCGATGAGGGTGGCGGCCACCGGGCCGAGGCGGAAGATTTGGGCGAAGCGGGTTTCGCTGCGGCGCAGTTCAACCAGAACCGCCCCGAATTGCGCCAGCAGTTCGGCGTTGACGCCGCCCTCGTCAAGCGGTATATTTTGCGCGACTTCGTTCAGGTGCGCTTCGAGCCGGGCCAGCCGCTCGCTAAAATGTTCAGCCACAGGTCAGTATACCCCTAGAGGCCGTTACGAATATAAAAACTTCGGTCGTCCAACGGCAGGCCGAGAACGCAACTCCTAAAAAGGATGCTTAAGCTTTTTTGAGTGACTACAGCTTACCTTTTTCTCACTGAGGCCTTTCTCACTGAGGCCGCCACAGCGCTCTTCGCGGTTCCTGAAAAGCTGCACCGCTACACTGAACCGTTACGGAGGCTGTCATGTCCTTTCTGTATCACATGAAACCCCAAGCCATGCGGGGCGACACACTTTATCCGCTCAACGAGTTGGAGCACATTTACCCCGACCTGTACGCGCAGCAACGCGCCAAGTACGAAGACCACCCGAACCGGAAGCGTCTGCCTACGCGCGTCGTCCCCAAACTGAACTGTCTGTGGAACGACGTGCTGCACTTTTCGCCCGCCCATCCTCACCTGATTTACCGGGCCTGGCTCGAGCTGGGCAAACAGGTCGCAGACCGACAGTTTTACCGCGTTCCCGTTGCTCGCATCGCAAGTTTTCCCGGCGTGGTTTATAAAAGTTCGGGTGAGCGCTCGAGTCCGGACGTGACCTTGGCCGAGGACAGTGTGAGCCCGTTTGACGCGGACACGTTTGAAGAGTTGAGGGAACTGCCGGAGGCAACCCACCGGTGGTACGAAAAGCTCTACCGTCAGGGCCGGTTCGGGGCTTTTTTTGCCCACATCCCGCACGTTCTTATCCAGGGCGCCGTAAGGGTGAGCGAAACCGACCTCATCCCGTGGAGCGAGCCGCCTGCCCATTAAAGCGGGACGCGGCTAAGCCACGAGCCAAACCTTGACACCCGGCCCGGAAACCCTACATAGTGGGGCATTGTGACAACGGTCAACTGAACCGTCCCCTGAGCGCTGTGCTCAGCCAGACGTAAAAACCCATCCGTTTTTAAACCTTTGAGGTTTCGGCCTCCTCGGGTCGTAGCTTTTTGGCTATGACAGACCCGGCTCGTTTCGAAGCCGGGTGCGGAAGGTAGGGTATGTTGACCGAACGTTTTTCCCCTTTCAGGGTTTACATGCTCGTCACGGCGTTGACCGCTTTGTCGTTCAGCCTTTACGGCACGCTGTCCTCGGTGTACCGCGTCGAGGTGGCGCTGCTCGGCCCCTTGCAACTCGTGCTCGTCGGCTCGGTTTTAGAACTGACCGTGTTTTTGTTCGAAATCCCGACCGGCATCGTCGCCGACCTCTACAGCCGCCGCCGCTCGGTCATCATCGGGTTTGCGCTGTTCGGCGCGGGCTTCGTGCTCGAGGGCGCGCTGCCGATGTTCGCCACCATGCTCTTCGCCCAGGTGTTGTGGGGGCTCGGCGCGACGTTTGAGAGCGGCGCGATAGACGCCTGGGTCGCGGACGAGATAGGCGAGACAAAAGCGGGCGACGCCTTTTTGCGGGCCACGCAGGTCGGGCAGGTCGTGTCGTTTTTGGGCATCGGGCTCGCCGTCGTGTTCGGCGGCGTCTACCTCGGCCTGCCCATGATTTTGGGCGGCGTGGGTTTTTTGGCGGCGGCCCTGTTTTTGCTGCTGTTCATGCCCGAGAAAAACTTTTCGCGCAGCCCGGAAACGGGCCACAATCCTTTCAAGGCCATGCGCGCGACGTTTTCTGCGGGGTTGGAAGTGGCGAACCGCAAACCCGTCATCCTAAGCATTTTCGTCATCACCGCGATTTTGGGCGCGTCGTCGGAGGCTTTCGACCGCCTCTACACCGCGCACTTCATCCGCAACATCGGCTTGCCCGACATTTTTAGTCCCGCGTTGTGGTTCGGCCTGATAGCGGCGGGCTCGAGCCTGCTCTCCATCGTCGTCACCGAAACGGTGCGGCGCAGGGTGGACCTGAACGCGCACGTCGCGGTGGCAAAAGCGCTGCTCGGCATCAACGCGCTCCTCACGGTGTGCGTCGTCGTGTTCGGGGTGGCGGGAAACTTCTTGGCGGCGCTGGCCTTTTACGGCGCGGCGCGGCTGCTGCGCGTCGTCAACGGGCCGCTCTACCGAGCCTGGCTCAACCAGAGTTTGGAAACCAAGACCCGCGCGACGGTTTTTTCGATGAACGGGCAGATGGACGCGCTCGGCCAGATTACGGGCGGGCCGCTGCTGGGTCTGCTGGCGCGCACCTACGGGATGCCCCTCACCTTCGTCTTGGCGGGGCTGCTCCTGGTGCCCGCGAGCTACCTGTACGCGCGCACGCTGCGCAAAGGGAAAACGGTTTAGGCGGCTCGAGCCCAACGGCGCGGGTTGGCCCAGGGCTCACCTTTCAGGTAAGGTAGTGTAAAGGTTATGGAAACTTCTTTTTCGTTTTTGGCCGCTTGCGGCTTCGCCCTGATTCACCTGTTCGCGGGCAAGCTCCGCTTTTTGGACGGCATCCCGCGCAGCCGCTGGCTCTCAGCGGCGGGCGGGGCCTCGGTGGCTTACGTGTTTTTGCACCTGTTGCCCGAACTGAGCGAGGGTCACGAGGCGCTCGGCGAGGTTTTGGCCTTTATCGAGCAGCGCGCCTACGCGGTGGCGCTGCTCGGTTTGGCGGTGTTTTACGGCCTCGAGCGGGCGGCGCTCAGCTCGCGCGGGGACGACCCCGACGACCCCGACGACGGCCCCGACGCCAAAAGCACCGAGCCGGGCGTGTTCTGGCTGCACGTGGGGTCGTTCGGGGTTTACAACCTCATCGTCGGTTATTTACTGCTGCACCGCGAAACGCCCGAGCCCATCAGCCTGCTGTGGTATTTCGTGGCGATGGGCCTGCACTTTTTCGTCAACGACTACGGCCTGCGCGAGCACCACAAACGCCGCTACCACGACACGGGGCGCTGGCTGTTGGCGGCGGCGGTGCTGGTCGGCTGGGGCTTGGGCCTGGCCATCGAAATAAACGAGGCGTTCGTCACCGCCCTGTTCGCCTTTTTGGCGGGCGGCGTCGTGCTCAACGTTTTAAAAGAGGAGTTGCCCGAAAAACGTCGCAGCCGCTTTTCGTCCTTCGCCCTCGGGATGATCGGTTACGCGGCGCTGCTGCTGCTCACCTAGCGAACTTCACTGGGCAGCGGCCGTCAGCCGTACGCTTGCTGATGGCTTTTTTTCAGCCGCTTATACGTTTCGTTTTCTCGAGCCTCGACGTAGCGTTCATAAAAAATCTCGGCTGAGCGGGCCTTGACCGGGTCCTGCTCGCGCGGCAGTTCGGCGCGGCCGTGCGCGCCGCTCTGGCCCTTTTTGTCCGGCGGCACGGGGCCGTCGTACTTCTTGCCGCCTTTGTGGTTGGCGTAGCGCCGGGCGCGCGTCCAGCCCATCTGCAAGAATTTACGCGCCATGTCCGCGCCGACGAAGTCCTCGGCGTCCAGGTAAGCGTGGAACAGCTCTAAGATTTTCTGCGACGACTCTTCCGCCACTTCGGGCGTTGCAAAGCGCCAGTGCGGGAGGAGTTCGCTTTTGTAGGGCTCGACTGAAAGCACACCCTGCTCGCCCCGGCCGACACGGTACTTCTCGGGCTCGGCGCGAAAGTCGGTGTGTTCGAAGTCGAGGTCGTAAAACCTGGGCTTTTTGTCGTCGTTTGGCACAAGGCTCAAAATAACGCTTTTCGAGTCAGGTGATAGCCTTTCCGGTTCATTCCTTTGGTTGACCCGAGCGGAGCAAGATGAAACGAGTACTGACTGAAGACAAGGAACCGCAACACCTCTGCCGAGTTTACTGGGTGTATGACCGGAGTTTGTAGAAACCGTTGAACTGTGGTCGGTTTGGCCGCTGTCGGCACAGTTTGGGTTGATGTGCAACATGCAATACAACATGCAGTACAAAGTGTGATGCGGCTCGAGCCCGGCGTATCCGCTACCATGAGGTTCACTCAAAGCTAAGCGCAAAAGGGCTGCTTGGGATGACGACTTTCGTGCGCGTATCATCAAAGGTCTTAGCCCTGATTAAGATGCGTCAGCCCTGTTCATTCCTTTGGTTGACCCGAGCGGAGCAAGATGAAACGAGTACTGACTGAAGACAAGGAACCGCAACACCTCTGCCGAGTTTACTGGGTGTATGACCGGAGTTTGTAGAAACCGTTGAACTGTGGTCGGTTTGGCCGCTGTCGGCACAGTTTGGGTTGATGTGCAACATGCAATACAACATGCAGTACAAAGTGTGATGCGGCTCGAGCCCGGCGTATCCGCTACCAGTCTGTGCAGTTTTCTAAACTAAACCTCGCCAGCCCTCGAGCCCGCGGAGACCGAGCCGAGACGTTTGAAATCGACCCGCTTGCACACCCGCATCCTCGACGAAAAACCGTCGCCTGACCGTGCAACTCGCCCCGCGAAACTGGCGCAAACGCCTCGTCGTTGCGCTGTGGCTCGGCGTCATCGGGGCGTTTTGGGGATACGCGCAGTGGCGCGGCGAAGGGGTCGTCCAGGTGGTGCAACTGGGGCTGAGACAAGTCACCGACAACCCGTTCGGCCCCGTGTGGCTGCTGGGACTTTTTTTGCTGCGGCCCTTGCTGCTTCTGCCGATTACCCTTCTTAACGTCTTCGCGGGCTTTTTGTTCGGTCCTGTGTGGGGCCTTTTGTACGCGCTCAGCGCGAGCTTGTTGTCTTCAGCCGTGGCTTACGGCGTCGCTCGCTCGTTCGGCGCTGCACCCGAACAAGCAGGTTCGGGGTTCTTAGAGCGCCTGCGCTCACGAAGTTTCGAAACCGTCCTAACGAGCCGCCTCGTCTTTTTACCGGGCGACCTGGTCAACTACGCGGCAGGCTTTTTGAGGATTTCGTTTGTAGGGTTTATGACGGCGACGGCCTTGGGTGGCCTGCCGGGGCTGATGGTCAGCGTGTTCGCGGGCGCTTCGGTCGAAGGGCAGTTCACCTTCAGCGGTGTCGAAGTAAGCCCTGGATACCTGTTGGCTTCGGCAGGTTTGCTCGTCGTCAGCCTCGGCTTGTCGTTTTGGTTGCGGCGGCACGCAGAAGACGCCACGACTGAAACCCATAGGGCAAAAAAAGAAGCGCCTGGTAAGCGCTGATAAAGGAAAGTATAGCCCAGTATACGTTATTCGTCAAGAGGATGCACTGAAACCCGGACGAAAGTCTGTACGGCCTCAGGACAAGAAACTGAGAAGCCGCGTTGGGCAGGAAAGACACGCCGCTCGGGCTGTAAAGACGAAAAAATGCCCCCGTAGAGCTTTGCTTGGATTTCCCGGAACCCACGACAACCCCGACACCTACTGGGCAAACGGTACGTGTCACGCTTCGACGGTTGAAGATGCTCGAGTTACAAGCCGAAGCGCCGGGCAACTGGAAGGGGCGGTCAAACCCGCCCCTTCAGCTATTTTTGGTAACTAGGTTTAGCTCTGAAACGTTAAGGTCAGCGCGCCCGCCGTGGCACCGACGCGGACCCTACCACCCTGCGCCAACTGCCCGAACAACAGTTCGTCCGCCATCGGCCGCTTGACCTCGTCCTGAACGACCCGCGCCAAGGGCCGCGCGCCGTAGAGCGGGTCGTAGCCCTTTTCGGCGAGCAGCGTTTTAGCCGCGTCGGTCACCGTGAGGACGACCTTGCGGTCGGCGAGCTGGAGTTTCAACTCGTCCAAAAACTTGTCGACGATTGAAAGCATCGTCTCGGGCTCCAAGGGCGCGAAACCCACCACCGCGTCGAGACGGTTGCGAAACTCGGGGCTGAACATCCGCTCTATCGCCGCGGTGCTCTCCCCTATGCGGGTGCCGCCCGAAAAGCCGATGGCGTTCTGGCTCGCCTCGGCCGCGCCCGCGTTGGTGGTCATGATGAGAATCACGCTGCGAAAGTCGATTTGCTTGCCGTTGTGGTCGGTGAGCTTGCCGTAGTCCATGACTTGCAACAAGATGTTGAACAGGTCGGGGTGAGCTTTCTCGATTTCGTCGAGGAGGAGAACCGCGTGCGGGTTTTGCGACACCGCGTCGGTGAGAAGTCCGCCCTGGTCGAAGCCGACGTAACCCGGCGGCGCGCCGATGAGCCTCGAGACGGTGTGTTTTTCCATGTACTCGCTCATGTCGAAACGCAAAAAAGGCACGCCGAGCTGCTGGGCGAGCTGTTTGGACAACTCAGTTTTGCCGACCCCGGTCGGCCCCGAAAAAAGAAAGCTGCCGATGGGTTTGTTCGGGTCGCGCAGGCCGCTTCTGGCGAGTTTGATGGCGCTCGAGACCTCTTTAACCGCCCCCATTTGCCCGAACACCGCCGCGCCCAGGTCGCTTTCGATACTTTTTAAACGCCCGCGGTCGTCCGAGGAGACGGTTTTGGGCGGGATGCGGGCCATTCTAGCAATCGTCGCCTCGATGTCGCCCGTTTCCAAACGGCTTTTGCGATTCTCTTCGGGCAGCAGCGCTTGCGCGGCCCCGGCCTCGTCGAGCACGTCGATGGCCGAGTCGGGCAGGCGGCGGTCGGAGAGGTGCTTGGCGGCGAGTTCGACCGCGCTCGCCAAGGAGTCGTCGGCGTAGGACAGCTTGTGGTGGTCCTCGAAACGGGAACGGAGGCCTTCTAAAATCTTCACCGCGTCCGCGCGGCTGGGCTCGAGCACGTCCACCCGTTGAAACCTGCGGTAGAGCGCGCGGTCTTTTTCGATGATTTTGTACTCCTGAAAGGTCGTCGCGCCGATGCAGCGCAAACCCTTGGCGAGCGCGGGTTTGAGCATGTTCGAGGCGTCCATCGAGCCGCCCGACACCGCGCCCGCGCCGACGACCGTGTGGATTTCGTCGATGAACAGAATCGCGCCGGGTTGAGACTCCAACTCCTTCATCACCGCCTTGAGGCGCTCTTCGAAGTCGCCGCGGTAGCGCGTCCCGGCGAGGAGCGCGCCCATGTCGAGCGCGTAGAGGTGGCCGCCGCGGAGTGCTTCGGGCACCTCGCCATCAACCATGCGCTGCGCCAGCCCTTCGACGATGGCCGTCTTGCCGACGCCGGGGTCGCCGACGAGGAGCGGGTTGTTTTTGTTGCGCCGCGACAACACCTGCAGGGTGCGGGTCAGTTCAGCCTCACGGCCGATCAAAGGGTCGAGCTTGCCCGCCTCGGCGCTCGCGGTCAGGTCCAGGCAGTAGGCTTCCAGCGGGTTGGCGTCCACGCTCACCGCGTCCCCGGCGGGGCCGTTGGGCGAGGCGGGTTCTTTTTGGGACGAGTTCGCGGGCGTGTTCACCGGCAGGCTCCCGGCCAGCGCGCTGGTCACGCCCAGTTTCGTCAGGCCGAGGCGTTCCAGGAGCAAACACGCCGCCGACATCGGCTCGTCGAACAAGGCGGCCAGCACGTTGCCGCCGTGCGCCTGGGCGCGGCCCGCCGCCTGCATCTGGTACTCGGCCCGCTTGACGACGCGCTCGAACGCCAGGGTCGCGGTCATTTCGGCCATGTAGAGCGCGTCGGCCTCGGTCGGCAGCGTTTCGACTTCGTTCAACAGAGTCTCGAGTTCGTCCTCGAGCAGACTCATCTTCACATGGGCCCGCAGGATGGGCCCGGCGTCCGGGTCGGCCATGAGGGCGTAAAGGAGGTGCTCCAAGCCCACGTAAGCGTGTTCGCGCGCGCGCGCCAAGTCGACTGCGGCGAGCAGGGTTTGGCGTAGGGTCGGTGAAATCATAGGGTTTTAGCCTTTCAGGTTCAGCTTTTCAAAAACCGAGGGGCGAAAGAGGTGTCCGGTCTCCCCCGTTCGAGCTTGAAGGCTCGGGTCACTCCTCCGGCTCGAGCGCACACTGTAAAGGATAGCCCGCCTCGGCAGCCACTTTTTCGACTTGCGCGACTTTGGTTTCGGCCACCTCGAACACGTACACGCCCGCGACGCAGACGCCGTTTCGGTGGGCCGCGAGCATCACGCGGTTCGCCTCGTCCTCGGTTTTGTGAAAGTAACGCATGAGCACGTATACGACGAAATCCATCGGCGTGTAGTCGTCGTTTAGAAGCAGCACCTTGTAGCGAGGCGGCGTTTTGGTTTTGTTTTGCGTGCGGGTGAGGGTTTCGGTGGCCATAAGCTAGGAAAAAAGAGAAAGGGGAAAGTAAGTCAAAAGCTCGTATTCCTCTGCTCCCTGGCTCCTCCGCCTATTCCGGTTCGACCGTGGCGCGGAACGGGTGACCCTCTTGCCGCGCGGCGCGCACCACCTGTTGCGCTTTGGTCTCGGCGATTTCGAAGGTATATACGCCTGCTAAAACGACGCCTCTTTGGTGAACCTCCAGGGTCAGGCGGTCCGCCTCGGCCTCGCTCTTGCTGAAAAACCTTGTCAGCACGTAAACGACGAAGTCCCAGGTGGTGTAGTCGTCGTTCAGGAGCAGCACCTTGTACTGGGGCGGCGTTTTGGTTTGCGGCTGCGTCCGCGTCTTGGTGAGGGTATCTCCGGCAGTCTTGCTCACGGTTTTACTATAGCAAGGCCCGCCGAAAAAGGTCTGTCGGCCGTGAGGGGAAAGCCGGGGTGAGGGCCGAGCCCGCAAAGGCTAAAGTTTGCAGTTCAGCCTCGAGTTCCGCCTTTTTGGCTTCTGCCGGTTCGGAGGTTCGTCAACCCGCGCGCCGCTTTTGCTAAGTCGCAGGTTTCACGCGGGCAGCGCCGGAAGTGTGCGAGGCTGGACGCCGTGCGTCGTCTTGTTCTCAGCTTACTCGTCCTGAGTGGTCTTGCGTCGGCCACTGAAGAAGTCGTCACGCCCCACTCACGCGTGCTGTACGACGGCGCGGACCAAGCCGTCTACGCTCAAACGGTCGCCGCCGCAGCCGAACGCGCGCTCGAAGTTCTCGCCCCTTTGTTCGGCCCGCCGCAGCGGCCCGTCACCATCAACCTGCGCAGCGACACCGACGTGTTCAACGCCTTCGCCAACCCCGTGCCGCGTCCCCAGTTGGGCGTGCGCACGCTGTTCCCGGTGGGCGGCGAGGTCGGATTTCGCGCGGCCGACCCACTCTACCTGCTGCTCCTGCACGAACTCACGCACCTGGGCCATCTCACCTACACCGAGCTGCCGGAAGGGGCGAATGAGGGGCCGAAGTTCGGGCTGGTCGGGGAAGGTTTGGCAAGGGTGCCGCCCACCTGGTTTTTGGAGGGCATCGCCGTGTGGGTCGAGTCCGAGTATACCAACGGCGGGCGGCTGATGGATGCCAGAACGAAAGGCGTGCTCGAGACCCTGGTTCTCTCCGACGCCTGGCCGAGCCTGACCGACGCCGGACTCGGTGCTTACGACGCGTGGCCGGGCGGCCTGACGCGCTATCTGCTGGGCGCGGGCTTTGTAGACTTTTTAATCGAAGAACACTCGTTCGACGCCGTCCTCGCCACCCTGCGGGCTTACAACGCGGGCGGGTTTTTGGGGACGTTTTCCGCGGCGTGGCACAAGGCCATCGGTACGTCTTTGGCCGACGAGTGGGAAGCGTGGCGGCAAGGGGTCGAGGCGTCTGCGCAGGCTCGAGCACAAACTTTGGACGATGACCAAGCCCTCACCGACACGGGTTGGTACACGGGCTCGCCAGCCCGCAGCCCGGACGGCAGCCGCCTCGCCTGGGTAACCTGGCCGCCCGGCATCGCTGTGGCTGAAGTGGACGAAGACGGTAACCTCTCGAACCCTCGAACTCTCCTGCGCGACCGTCGCCCCGAAACCCTGCGGTGGCTGGGCGACCACACGCTTCTTTACAACCGCACGGTTCGAAAACCGGGCGCGCAGTTGCTCGAGCTGTTCACCTTCGACTTAGAGAGACGGCAAGAAACGCAACTCACCACGGACGTGCGGGCGCACTTTCCGGCACCTGACGCGGCGGGCTGCATCCTTTACGTTCGTGACGATGGGACGGGCTCGGGCCTCATGTCCTGGTGCGACTCCACAACGACGCCGCGCTGGACGGCCCCGCCGGGCACACACGTCACCGGCCTCGCGGTAAGTTCCGGCGGACGAATCGCGCTCGGTTTGTGGCGCAGCGGTTTTGCCGACATCGCCTTGCTGGACGGCGACAAAATCACTTTTCTGACCCAGGACGCGGCGCAGGACGTGGACCCGGTTTGGCAAGGCGAGGATGCGCTGCTGTTCAGTTCCGACCGTAACGAGGCCGGTGTCTTCGAGATTTACCGGCTCGAGCTTGCTACTTCTCACCTGTCGCAACAAACGCACACGCTCGGCGGCGCGCTCGAGCCGATTGCTTTGGACAAACACGTGGTCTACACCCGCTTGGGTACAAAAGGTTACGACCTCGCGCTCACCGACCTGGACCCGTCGGCCCCGACGCTCGAGCTGACGAAAGAAACGCCACCGGAAGTAGCTACATCCCAGCAAACCTACCCAGTACGCCCTTACTCGCCCTGGCCCAGCCTCGTGCCCTACGGCTGGCTGCCGCTGGCGCTTTCGCCCGCGCTCGACGTGTCGGCCTTGTCGGTCGCGGCGACCGTGCTGGGGCAGGACGATTCGGGCGAGCACGGTTACACGTTTACGGTCGGCTACGCGGGCGCGCTGGACGGGCCGCTCGGCGGCTTCCACGCCGACCTCAGTTACAGCTACCGCGCCAACAACGTGCTGAACGGGCTGTTGCCGCCGCACCCGCTCGGTTTCGGGGTGCGGCTCGGGACGTGGCCGCACGCGCCGCACCTGTTGCCGACGACCGAGATTGCCACGGGGCTCGAGGCCAGTACTGACCTGACCCTGCCGCTCGACCGCTGGACCTTGCGGGGGCGCGTGACGGGCGGGCCGCTCTACCTGCGCTCTTACGGCGCTTGGCAAGCGGACGCCGGGTTGAGTGTCGTCCTCACTGACCAGCGCGCTGACGACTGGGGCTACCGCACGCGCGGCCTCGGGTTCGGCGTAACAAGCGTGCTGAGCGCCACGCCGACGGGGCCGTCGTTCGGGGTTTGGGGGGACAGCAGCGCTTACCAGCCTCTGAATTTCCTCGGCGTCGCGGGAACCGGCGAACTCGCCTTGCGGGCCGGTTACCGGCAGACGCCACCGGTTCCGCTCTTTTTGCAACCCTGGGCGGGCGTCACCATAGCCGGTTATCGCGTTACTTTGCCCCTCGAGCTTCGCTACGGCGACGGGCTGTACGCCGTTGAACGCTTGACCCTGGAGCCTCGAGTGCGGGGTTGGTTCGACGGCACCTTCGGGCTCGGCGGCGACCTGAGCGTCAACGCCGACCTGCTCTTAAACTACGCCGCCCCGGTGAGTTTCGGCGTGACGGTGGGCTACGCGCAGGGTTTCTGGTACCGGCTCGGCGCGCGGGTGGGGTTGTAGGGAGAAAGCTGGACAGTTTCAGCTCAAACTTTCTCCCGTTCCCTTTTTCCTTGTCAAAAGCTTGACTGTCGCCTCACCCGTCCGCCTTGGTAGACTGCCCTGAGTGAGTCGACGACCAGGTCACAACGCAGTGTCCCTCGGTTTGCGGGGCGTCAGCAAAAAATATGGCGACGCGGTGGCGGTCGAAAGTCTCGACTTGAACGTCGAGGCGGGTCGTCTGCTCACGCTGCTCGGGCCTTCGGGCTGTGGCAAGACGACGACGCTCAAACTCATCGCGGGACTGCTCTCGCCGGATGCGGGCAGCATACACTTCGGCAACAAAGACGTGACCGGGCTACCCCCCGAGCGGCGCAACATAGGCATGGTGTTTCAGCGTTACGCGCTCTTTCCACACATGAACGTCGCGCAAAACGTGTCGTTCGGGCTGCGGATGCGCGCTTTGGACAAGGCTGAAACCCAGCGGCGTGTAGCCGAAACCCTCGAGACCGTCGAGCTGACCGGCTTCGAGCGCCGTTTTCCGGGTTCGCTCTCGGGTGGGCAGCAGCAGCGCGTCGCCATCGCCCGCACCGTCGTCACCCGGCCCGAGGTGTTGCTCTTGGACGAGCCGCTGTCCAACCTGGACGCCTCGCTCCGCGAAGGGTTGCGTGGCTTTATCCGCGGCTTGCAGCAGCGGCTCGGCATCACCACTGTGTTCGTCACCCACGACCAGCACGAGGCGCTCGAGCTGAGTGACACCGTCGGCGTGATGCTCGCGGGCCGACTCGAGCAACTCGCTACACCGCAAGAGGTTTACGAACGCCCCCGCAACGAGGCGGTGGCGCGCTTTATGGGCGTCGGGAACCTCTTGAAAGTCAGAAAACTGCGTGAGGGCGGCGGGCTCGTCGAAACGGAATTGGGTTGGCTGCGCACCGCCCAGACCGATTTTGCGGGCGAAACGGGCTGGCTCACGATTCGGCCCGCGGGGGTAGAGGTAGCGCTGCCCGACTTGGAGCTCGGTCCCAACAGCTTCGGCGGCGTGGTGCGCGCGGCAAAGTATCGCGGCGACAGCGTGCTGTACGAGGTTGCCGTGGGTGAGACTATCTTGAGCGCGTCGGTAAGCAGCGAAAAACGGTTCGCCCCCGGCGACTACGTCACGCTGACGCTGCCCGCTCAAAACTTGTGGCTCGTCAAAAATGAAAAAACTGTTGAGAAAACTCGCGCGTCATAAATCACGGAGGAAACTATGAAAAGGGCAATCGTTTTACTCGTTCTTTTACTCGTCGCAACCCTCGCCGGCGCACAGGACGCCGTTACTCAAGATGCTGCCGCGTTTCAAAAAGCGTTTCTGGCGGGCGAACTGAGCTGGGACGAAGTCGTGGCGAAGGCGCAACAAGAGGGTGAGGTCGCCTGGTTCCACTGGGGCGGCAGCGACGAACTCAACGCCTGGATTGACAGCGTGGTCAAGCCCGAGTTGGCCGCGCTCGGCGTCACGCTGAACACCTCGCGCGTGCCCGACACCCGCGACGCTGTAGACCAGGTCGTCGCCGACAGCGCCGTCGGGCGCGGGCCGGGTGAGGGCACGGTCGACGCGATTTGGATCAACGGCGAGAACTTCTACACCCTCGCCTCGCAGGACTTGCTGTTCGGCGCGTTCGCCGACCGGTTGCCCAACGCCGAGTATTTTTTCTTCGACGCCTCCGACCCGCGCTCGGCCATCAACTTAGCCGACAACGGCTACCCGACGGGGCTGCAAGAAGTCCCCTGGGCACAGTTTCAGTACACCTGTTTGATTGACACCGCGCGGCTGAGCGCGGCGGACGCGCCGAAGGATTATCTGGAACTTGCGGCCTACCTGCAAGCCCACCCCGGCCGCTTCACCTACGTGCGCCCACCCAACTACATCGGCAACGCCTTCGTGCAGAGCGTGCTCTACGCTTTCAACCCGGAAGGCACAGGTTACGCGCCGTTTCAGCAAGACTTGGCGGACATAGATGTCGAGGCCTTCGCTCGCATTATCACGCCGGGGTTCGAGTACTTGCGCGGGCTCGAGCCCTTTCTCCTCGGCGGGGGCGGCGCGGAAGGCGTGCGCGGCTCCCCCATCTACCCCGAGACCGAAGCCGCCAACGAAACCTTTTTCAACAACGGCGAGGTCGACATGCAGTGCCAGTTCGGCGCGTTCAGCGCGGCGGTCGGCGTGGACAACGGGTCTTACGCCGACACCGTCCAGAACATCATCTTTCCTGCCAGCGGCATGATTACCAACAAGAGCTTTATCACCATCCCCGCGAGCGCGCCGCACCCTGCCGCGGCTCTGGTGCTGGCGAACCTGCTCTCGAGCCCCGCAAACCAGATTTCGAAACTGGCGGCGCTCGGCTACGCGCCGGGCGTGGACGTGCCGCTGTTGCCACCCGAACTGCAACAAGAGGTCGCCGATGCCGCACCTGACCTGCGCGGCGTGACCTTCGAAGAACTCGCCACCGCCGAAGTCCCCGAGGCGAACGCCAGCATCGTCGATGTGCTGCAAAGCGTGTGGATAGACTACGTCGAGCGCCAGTCGGACAAGTCCGTCGAAACGCTCCTCGCCGAAGCCGTCGCCGCCCGCCGCTAGCCGCGCCACCATGCGCCCCGGTCGCACCGTCACCACCCTCCTCATGCTCGCGCCCGTGGTGACGGTACTGGGCGCGCTCTATGTCGGCGCGTTCGTGACGGCGCTGTTGCAGAGTTTCGGCTGGGCACCGTGGTACGGCGTGCGCGAGTTCACGCTTCAGCACTACCGCACCTTGTTCGAGACGCCGGGCTTTTGGCGCTCGCTGGGCTACACCTTCTACTACGCGCTCGTGCCGACCGTCGTCGGTACTGTGTTGAGCGTCTACCTGGCCCACCTGCTGCACCGCCGCTTTTTAGGGCGCACCTGGGTCGGTTTTTTCTACAAACTCCCGCTGATGGTCCCTTACCTCGTCGGCGTCGCGCTGACCGTGCTGCTGTGGTCGAACGGCGGGCTGGTAGCGCGCGCCTTACACGCGCTCGGACTTGTCGAAACGACGCGTGACTTCCCGCGGCTCCTCAACTCCCACACCGGCATCGGAATTATGCTCGTTTACCTGTGGAAACAGGTGCCGTTCGCCACCCTCGTCATCTATTCGACGCTGGTAGGGTTGGACGCCGACTTGGAGGCCGCGGCCCGCACTTTGGGCGCGAACGCGCGCCGGGTGTTTTGGCATGTCACCCTGCCGCGGCTTACGCCCGGCATCGTCGCGGCGAGCCTCATCGTTTTCGCCTTCAACTTCGGCTCGTTCGAGGTGCCATTCATTTTGGGCGGCGGTTTTCCCAACACGCTGCCGGTCGAGGCGTGGCGCGCCTTCAGCGACGCCGACCCCTTGCGGCGCTTGCAGGCGATGGCGCTTGTGATGGTCATCACGCTGCTCTCGAGCCTCCTCCTCGTCGTCTACCTCGTCCTCTACCGCCGCTTCGAACGCGGGCGGGGGCGGGTGTGAACCTGTCGCCGTTCGCCAAACTCTACCTGACCTGCGCCGTCGTCGCCTTCGCCGGGCCGTTCGTTTTGCTTATCACTGCGTCGCTCGCCTTTCGCTGGGCCTGGCCCGATTTGCTGCCGAGCGTGTGGTGGTGGGCGGCGCGGGGCACGGCGCGCGTGCCGGTGGGGTGGGACTTCGTGTTCTCGAGCGCTTCCGGCGCTTTGCCCGCGCTGCGCAACACGGTTTTTATCGCGCTGGCCGTAACTTTTTTGTGCGCCCTCATCTGCCTGCCGGCCGCTCGAGCCCTGGCAACTAGAGAGTTTCGGGGCAAGGCGGGGCTCGAGTTTTTCCTCCTCACGCCGCTGGTCGTCCCCGAAATCGCGGTGGGGCTGGGCATCCTCGTCATCTTTTTGCGCTTGGGGTTGGCGGGTGGTTTTGTCGGCGTCGTCGTCGCTCACCTCATCCCGACGATTCCCTACATGACCCGCATTCTCACGGCGGTGTTTCAAAACCTGGACACCGGTTACGAGGCGCAGGCGCGCACGTTGGGCGCGGGGCCGCTGCAAACCTTTTGGCACGTCACCCTGCCGCTCGTCGCGCCGGGAATTCTCGCGGGCGGGCTGTTCACCTTTCTGGTGTCGTCGAACCTGTTTTTGCTGACCTTTTTCGTGTCGCGGGGCAGTTTACAAACCCTGCCGACGCTGCTGTTCTCCAAACTCGCGGGGGGCGGCGGTTTGGACCCGGTGGCGGCGGGTTTGGCGCTGCTCGTGTCGCTGCCCGGCGTGGTGCTGCTGGTGTTGACTGAGAGGTTGATTAGGGATGAGGTGTTGGGGAGTGGGTTGGGATTGTAGTCGTTTCAAAGGTGTAAAATAGGGAAGGAAATGAGTCTTCAATGCCTAACCCAAACGAACATCTCGACACCAACAGGCTAAATCGCGAATTGCTAATCATTGCCGAAAACATTCAAGGTCTTATCAATCTCGAGTATGAGCGCGTCAACTGGGAACCCGAGCCCGAGAGTGCGCTTGACCAGGCCGGTTTGCGTAACGGTTTTGACGTCGTAAAAGATTATGTAGAGCATGGTGAAGCTGGCATAGCATTTGACCACTTGCTGTATATGATTAAAGAAACAAGGGTTCAGCTGTCTGAAGACTCTTGGACTTGCCTTCTAAACATTGCGAGCAAACTTGGTGTATCACTCACCAGCCTCCAGACAACGCACCGTAACGAGGTATGACTGATACTCCATAAAAAGCCGTTCCTCAGCTGAGTTTTTGTTCGGTCGTTAGGCAGCAGGCTCGAGTTTCGGATAAAATAACTTATGCCCGTTCAAGAAAGCTACGGCAAACTGGGAGAAGAAGACGATTTCGACTTAACCTTCTGGCAAAGCCAAACACCCGAAGTTTTGTTTGAGGCGGCCTTCGACTTGGTTAAAGACTACCTGCTGATAAAGGAAGGCTATGCTGACGAGCCCAGACTTCAAAGAACTGTTGAGTCTTTTCAAAAAATATGAGGTTCGTTATTTGATTGTCGGCGGCTACGCGGTGATGCGCTATACCGAGCCGAGGTTTACAAAAGACCTCGACGTTCTTATCGCAGTCGACGACGACAACGCTCGAGCCGTTTACGCAGCGCTTGCAGAGTTCGGCGCACCGCTTCACAACCTTTCTTCAGAAGACTTCGCCCAGGAAGGTTATTTTTACAAGATGGGTAACCCTCCCTTACGTGTCGACGTGCTCATGTCGATTCCAGGTGTCAGTTTTGCCGAGGCATGGCAAAATCACGAGACCCTTCAAATTGCCGAAACGGAAATGTACTTCATTTCTAAGGGTGACCTTATCAAAGCTAAGCAAGCAGCCGGAAGACCGCAAGACCTACTCGACCTGGAAAAGCTCGAGCGTGATTAGACCAGCCGTGTAGACGTGACTCCTACTTGCTCTCCGACAGCGCAAACCCGCGCATAAACTGCTCTTGCAGCAGCGCGAACACGATAATCGGCGGCAGCAGCGTCAGCAGCGCGCCCGCCATCACGTAACCCCACTGCGTCCCCTCCCCCGTGCCGATGATGAGGTTGAGCCCGACCTGCACGACCTGCAACTCCTCGCGGCGGATGATGACTTTGGGCCACAGGTACTGGTCCCAGACGTACACGAACTGGATGACCGCGAGCGCGCCGATGGTGTTCCAGCTCATCGGGATGAGGATGCTGGTCAAAAAGCGCATGGCCGACGCGCCGTCGATGCGGGCGGCGTCGGCGAGGCTCTGCGGAATCGCCATAAAGTGCTGCCGAAACAAAAACGTCCCCGTCGCCGAGGCCAAAAAAGGCACGATGATGGCCCAATAGGTGTTCGCCCAGCCGAGACCGAAGGGGTTAGGCTCGAGCAAAACTCGCCGCGGATGCTGAAACCATTCCCAAAACGCCGCCCACGACTGCGGCGGTTGCTGCGAGACGAGGTCGAAGAGCGGAATGAGCAGCACCTCGGTCGGCATCATCAGCGTGAGCAGGATGAAGCCGAACACGAAGCGCTTGAACGGAAACCGAAAAAACACCAGCGCCATGCCCGCGAACAGCGACAGGATGGTTTTGCCCACGGTCACGGCAATCGCCACGACGAACGAGTTGCGCATGAACATCCACAGGTTCGCGTCTATCCACACCGCGCGCAGGTTGTTCAAAAACTCTGGTCCCGGTATCAAACTCGGGGTCAGCACCGCCGCGCGCGTCTGCGTCGCCTTGATAACCGCAAACAAAATCGGAAACATCACGATAGCGCAGCCGACAATTAAAACGAGGTGGACTATCCAGGCGTGGCGGTTGCGCATCAGTTGGCTTCTTTCATTAGTTATCCCCGTACTGGACGTTGCGCGAGCCGTAACGAAACTGCAAAAGTGTGATAATCGCGACAATCATCAAAATAAAGATGCTGAACGCCGCCGCGAAACCGCTCTTGCCCTGCTGGATGCCCTCTTGAAACACCCGGTACATCATGATGGTCGTGACGCCCGCGTTGTCGATGGGGTCGGGGCCGACGGGTCCGCCCCGCGTCATGATGTCGATAATGCCGAAGGCGTCGAAAAAGCTGAAGGTGAGGTTGGTGAAGACCAGAAAAAACGTCATCGGGCTCAGCATCGGCAGGGTGATGCGGAAAAAGCGCGACACGGGTCCTGCGCCGTCGATGGCGGCGGCCTCGTCGTACTCTTTGGGGATATTTTGCAGGGCGGCAAGGTAAAACACGATGTTGTAGCCCAGGTTTTTCCACACCGCCGCCAGCACGACGAGCAAAAAGGTCAGCCAGGCCGTGTCTAGCCACCTCGGTTTGATGCCGAACAGCTCGTTCAGGATGAGGTTGACCCCGCCGACCTGCGGGTTGAACAAGAACAGAAAAATCGTCGCGGCCACCGCGGGCGACAGGGCGAAGGGCCAGATGAGGAACAGGCGGTAAACGCGCGCCCCCCGCACCTTTTGGCTCGCGAACGTCGCCAGCACGACGCTCAGAGACAAGCCGATAACGACCACGCAGAGGCTGAACAAGAGCGACTGCACCATAATCTGTTTGTAAGCGCCCGAAAAAGGGCCGACAAACAGGTCGGTAAAGTTTTCAAAACCGATAAACTTACGCGTGCCGAGCCGCAGGTTGCTTCGGTAAAAACTCAAAATAAACGCTTGAATCGCCGGAAAATAAATAAACACCGCCAAGATGAGCAGCGACGGCAACAGCAACAACCAGGGGAAAAGGCGACTCTTGAAAACGGCGTGGTCTTGCATCGTTAAATCATACCTGTTCCTTGGTTGAACGCCCTCGAGACGCCTTTTACCGCGCCGGGGCAACTGCAAAGTCAGCTTTCATCTACATTCGTCGTTGCGATGGAGCGGAAGCATTGAGACAACCTCACGTAAGAGCAGAGCTAGCACGCTTCAAAGGGTGGAGATTGCTTCGCATTCGCTCGCAATGACGAAGCGTTTTGCGCGGCTTGGGCGTCTTTTGGGTTGCCTTAGTTACTGTGTACACAGCCTCGAGCAGATGAACCCTCAGACTTAAAAAGAGGACGGGAGAAAACCCCGCCCTCTCTATGACAGCCTTCGTTTAGAAGTTGCTGTTGTAGTCTTCCAGGGCGGCGTCGGCCAACCGTTTGGCTTCGGTCAAGGCCTCGTCCACATCCGCGCCGTTCAGCACTTTTTGGATGGCTTCTTCAATGATGGTGCGGGTTTCCAGAAAGCTGCCCATGAGCGCGCCCGCCGTGGCGGTGTTGGGCGTGGTCTCGAGCAACTGGTCGAAGGCGGCCGTGTAGTTGGGATTTTCGGTAAACCAGCCTTCGCTTTCAAGGTCTTCGACCGAGCTGGTGCGCACCGGGTAATAGCCGGTGATTTTGTGCCAGGACACCATGTTCTCAGGATTCGTCATGTACAGGGCGAAGTCTTTGGCGACCTCCAACTCTTCTTCCGGATGGCCCGTGGTGAGCCAAATGCTTGCCCCGCCGATGACCACGCCGGTGCGCTCGGTATCGTCGGGAATGGGCAGTTTAGCCACACCGAGGTCGAAGCCCACTTCTTGAGCGGTCTCAGTCAGGAAGGTCACTTGAGAGGTCGAGGTGATGTGAAACACGACCTGCTCGTTGGTGAAAATAGCTTCTGAACCGTCCCAGTCTTCAAACCTACCCGTGTAGGTGTAGTAACCGTTGTCGTTGAGTTCTTTGATCCAGTTGACGACGTTTTTGGCAGCGTCGCTCGTCAGCAGGACTTCGGTGGCGCGGCCGGAACGGCCGTTGTCGTTGTTGACCAGGGGTGCCCCCTGCTCGGCCATCCACTGCTCGAAAAACCAGCTGTGCAGGTTGAAGCCGATGCACTTGGCTTCGATGCCGGACGCGACAATTTGCTCGCAGGCTTCCAGCACGTCGCTGTAGGTTTCGGGCACGAAGTCGCGATCCAAACCGGCTTGCTCGAGCAGGTCTTTGTTGATGTAGACGACCGGGCTCGAGCTGTTAAAGGGAATCGAATTGACCGCGCCGTCGATGGTGTAGTAGTTGATGACCGGCTCGATGTAGTCGCCCAAGTCGATGCCGCCGCCGACGTTGCCGATAGGCTCGAAGATGCCCGAGTCTACGGCGAGTTGGCTGCCGACTTCGAACAATTGTACGAGGTGCGGCGGGTTGCCCTGGCGCGCGGCCAGCACGGCGGCGTCGAGGGTTTCGCGGTAGCTGCCCTTGCGCTCGCCGGTCACCTGGTAGGGCGAGTCGGAACCGAGTTGTTCGTTGAATTCGGCGATACGCTCCTGAATCCAGTTATTTCTGAGTTCATCGCTAAAGCCATGCCAGAACTCGATGTTGGTCTGCGCCGCGCCGATGCTCAGCACCAGCAGTGCGCTCAAGACTCCAAATAAACGTTTCATGTTACCTCCCGTTAGAGTTGTGCACCCCAGCCGCAGTGTGACGAAACCCTGTCAGGGAACTGTCAGCACTCGAGTTAGGGTTTGCAGGAACAGTGTAACTTAAAAGTGTGCTCCGGCGCAGCTAGAGAGCTGTTTGATGAAGATTTTAGGAAGCAGAAAGTACCGGGGACCGAGTTGAAAGGACCGAGCCAGAAGAAAAGTGAGTTGACGACTGGCCGAGAATTCCGCTTGAACGAACTGTTTCAAACGAACAGCTGGCGTACCCAGGGCAGCAGGGCGACACCGAGAACCAGACTCGAGTGGAAAACCAAACTCGCCACCAGAGCGGCGAGACCGTTGCCGGTGCGGCGAAACACCTCGGCCAAGGCCAGGCCCGCACCCAGCAGCAACGGCGCGGGGGCCGCGAACACCAGGGCGAACAGCGTTCCGGAAATCAGCACCCCGTAGGGTCGGGGATAACGCGTTTGCAGGGGCGGCAGCGCGAAACTCCTGAAAAAGACTTCGCTCAGCGGCACCAACACCGCTGCGGCGACCAGGCTCAGGGTCAACCGTGAAAAGTCCAAATAAAAAACGCCGTGGGGCAAGTAAGCGAGGTAGACCAAAGTGGCAGCCACCAAACCGAGCCCGAGCCCAGTGCCTGGTACGATCTTGGCGGCGTTGCCCAACAGCGTCGCGACGGGGTCCAGGCCGCTCCGCGTCGTGCGCAAGACCGTGAGTAAAAAAAGAAGCGCGCCCAGACACGCAAAAAAGAGCGAACGCGTGTCACCCGACTGTAAAGGCGTGAGAAAAGCCAGGTAGTTCTCGTAGCGCAGCACCCCGTAGACAAACACCACGCCCAGCGAAAGGACGAGCGCGACGCCCAGGACGGCGTAAACCTGTAGAAGCGTCCAGGTTGCGGGCGCGTCCGGGTCGGGTGCGGGGGCGGGTTTCACGACGCGGCTTTCGCCCAATAAGTGTAGAGCCAGCAGACCGACAAGGAGAACCAGCCACAAAAGCGCGCGGTTCAGCACGTCGAGCAGCAAAGTGCCGCGGCGCAACGCCGCTCGCGCCGCCAAACTGCCGGCTCTCAGGTCGCCTTGGCCGTAGTAAACGAGCGCGAGCGCGCGCAAGTCCTTGCCCTGCGCCTCGGTGTCCTCCGAGCCGCGCAGCGCTACCGCCGTCTCGAGATCGCTCACGGCCCCGCTCAGGTCGCCCTGCGCCCACTTGACGCGGCCCAGCAGAGACAGCAGGGCGGGGTCGCGGGTGCCGTTCACCGTTTGGTAGCTTTCCAGCTCGCGCCCGGCTCCCGCCGCGTCGCCGAGTTTGAACAGCAAACCCGCCAGCGCGAGCGGGTAACGCCGGTTGAGGGGCTCCGCCGCGCCGGCGCTCCGGTAAGCGCCTTGCGCCGCGCCGTAGTCACCCCGCAAGGCGGCGAGTTCGCCTTCGACGAAGTAAAAGCGGCCCTCCAAGGCGCTGTTGACGTTTTGGGACAAGCGTTCGCGCGCCGCGCTCAAAAAACCTGCCGCCACCTCTGAGCGCGACCCGGCCAGGGCGGCTTCGGCGAGCAGCACCCAGACCTCGGGGCTTTGGGTGCGGGTGCGCAGTTCGTTCAGACGCGCCTCGGTCGCGGTGAGGTTGCCCAAAGCCAGTTCGACACGGGCCAGCGCCAACCCGGCATCGACCGAGGAGGCGTTCAGCTCGAGGGCGTTCAGGCAACTTTGCCGCGCCGTTTCCAGGTCGCCCAGCGTCTCGAACCGCAAACACTGGCGGTAGTAAAGGTCGGCACCGAAGGGTTGCGCCGCCGCGCTGCCGAGGAGTGCGAGCAACACCCAGGCGCACCGCGCGAGCCGGGTAGACAGCGAGGAGAGGCCATGCGCTTGCCGACAGTCAGCTGTCATTGCCCTTCATCATGGCGGAAACGAGGGTTTGGGAGACAGCGGATACTTCACTCGGGTCGCTCGTCGAAAGTCGCCTCGACACCTCCCCGATTCGGCGCAAGGGGCACCCTACTCAGGCGACCGGAAGGTGGCGCGGGGCGGCGTCTTCATCTTCGGGCCTTTTTTCTCACCGTGTATTAACGTTTCTTTATCTAGCTTAGCGTCCTCTTAGGCATGGACTTGCTAGCATGAGGGTCATGACGAGCTACGAGTCGACCCTGCAGGACGACATCCCGTGACCGACTTACTTTTCTGGTTTTTGGTGAGCCAAACCGTCGCCGGACTTCCGGACATGGCTCCCGGCACCGAGGTCAAGCTGGTGTCGCTGGACTTGGTCACTATCTACGCCAGCGGTCAGGTTCACGACGAGCGGCTGGTCATGACCGGCGACTTTGCGGCGGGCGGCGACATGCGGCTGCTCATCTTGCAGCCGGACGCCTCGCCCCAAGCGACCGTCGACTCGCTCGGCAACCAGGCCCTGATGGCCCAACTCAGCCCGCAAGGCGACGACATCCTGGTGCAGTTCGAAGAGCTGGACGGCCCCCTGTCGTTCAAAAAGTGGCTCGCCGAAGAACGCGGCATCACCCTCGAGGTAAGCCCCAAAGGAGACAGCCAGTGATTACGATGGAAGACAAAAAACACGTGCTCATCGTCGAAGACGACCTGGACATTAGCCGCTTGCTCAGACTCGAACTGGAAGACGCCGGTTTCGACGTGACGCACTGCGACACCGGGATGCGCGGGCTGTCCGCGGTGCGCGAGGGCAGCCCGGACTTGGTCGTCTTAGACCTCGGGCTGCCCGACATGAACGGCGCGGAAATCGCGCGGCGGGTGCGCAAAACGACCGAGACGCCCATCATCATCCTCACCGCGAAAGACGACGTGGCGACCAAGGTCGACCTGCTGAACGCCGGTGCCGACGACTACCTGGCCAAGCCGTTTCACGCCGACGAACTGTTGGCGCGCATCAACGTGCAGCTGCGGCGGCGCAGCCTGGGCGCGGTGCAGCGCGTCGGCGACCTCAGCATCGACGCGACGCGCCGGCAGATTTTTTGGGAGGAGGGCGAGGTGCGCTTGTCCCCTAGAGAGTTCGACCTGCTGAGCTACCTCTGCAACCAACCCGGCCGCGTCTACAGCCGCGAGGAAATTGAGGAAAACGTCTGGGGCGAGGACTTGCCGCCGTCCAGCAACGTGGTCGACGTGCACATCGCCAACATCCGCAGCAAGCTGCGCGACGCGGGCGGCTACGGCATGATTCGCACCGTGCGCGGCATCGGCTACGCTGTCAAAGGCTGATTGCGTCAAAAGAAGTGGCTGAGTTCTCTTCGTCGCCTACCGGCTTGCACAACGCGAGCCGGTATGTCAGCCTTTTATTTATGGGACCCGTCAGCTGTGAGGAGCCGTCAACTGTGAGAACCGGGGCGTGATCGTTCGCCGCGGCATCGCCCTGCGGTGGCGCATCGCCGTGTTGACGGCGCTGGCGATAGCGCTGCTGAGTGTGGTCGCGGTCTTTACCGCCTACTTCGTCGTCAAGACTTCGCTGTTCGGCGACCTGCAACGCGGTTTGCGTGAAGACGCGCAAAAGCTCGGGAGGTACTACAGCAGCGGCGGTGACGGGGGCGCGGTGGGCCAGCCCGAAAGTTTGCGCTCGGCTCCGACCGGACGCGTTACAATTCAACTCTACGACAACCAGGGCGGGTTTTTGACGTCTTCACGGCTCGAGGACCAGGCCGAGTCGGTGTTGCCCAAAGACTTTATCGTCAAGACCTACGAGCAAGGCACGGTCCGCGACTGGCAGGGTGAAGTGCTGGGGCAACCGGTTCGCGCCGCGCTGGCTCCCTTCGACCTCGGCGTGGTGGTGGTGCTCGCGGCAACGGGCTTTATCCCGGTAGCGCTGCGCAAACTGGCCCAGTCGCTCGTCTTGACCGCGCTCATCCTCATCGTCTCGAGCGCGCTGATAGCTTACGTCGTCGCGGCGACCGCCATCCGCCCCATCACCCAACTCGCCACCCTGGCCGCCCGGGTCGACCCGCACAACTTGCGGCCCCTCCACTACCACGGCCCCGACGACGAGGTGGGGCAACTCAGCCAGGTCATCGACGACCTCATTTTACGCTTGAAGTCCGCCCTGGACGCCCAGCGCAGCTTTTTGGCCGAGACGAGCCACGAACTGCGCACGCCCCTGACGAGTCTGCAGGGCTTTTTAGAGCGCGCCTCGCGCGGCGCCGACTTGGACGTCCAGCGGGACCTGGCCGACGCCAAACGCATCGCGCAGACGATGTCGCGGCTCGTCGCCGACCTGCTGCAACTGTCGCGCGGCGAGTTGGTGCAAGAACTCGTGCCGCACCTGCTCGACCCTTACCTGGATATTTTGCAGCCCGTCGCCGAGGAGTTTCCGGGTGTCGCTTTGTGGGGCGAACCCGGCGCAACGCTCGTCGGCGACCCCGAGCGCCTGCGCCAACTGGTGCGCAACCTGACCGCCAACGCCGTGCGGGTGACCGGCGACCCGGCCCAGGTCAGCTTGCGCCTGAGCTGCCGCGCGGACACTGTCGTTTTGGAAGTGGTTGACAGCGGGCCGGGCATCGCGCAGGCGGAACTGCCCCATATTTTCGACAAGTTCTACAAGGGCAAGGGCGGCGGCGCGGGACTGGGGCTCGCCATCGCCAGACAAATCGCCGACGTTCACGAGGGCAAGTTGGAAGTCGAGAGCAGCCTCGGCCAGGGCACCCGCTTTCGCCTCGTGCTGCCGAGTATCGAAGCCAACGTCGACACGGTTCTTTAACCGCGCCTTCACACTTCCTGACACCCGCACCGAAGTCGTCAGGCGTCACGGCGGGTCCGGGCGTTTCGGGCGAGACTTGACGCATGAGGCTTTTTTCACACGTCATCCTCTCCACCCCCAAACCCGAGCCAGGAAAGATCGTTCTAACAGCTCGAGCAGCGCTGTTTTACACCGCCTTGCTCGCCAGCACGTTTTTTTTCGCGGCTTGTACGGACGAAGCAGCCCTCGCCCCCCTGACCCTCAACTTTTTGGGCGAGGGCGACGGCACGGTCACTTTGAGCACCTCTGATGCCGGCGACGCCAGCTACCGACAGGACGTCACCGAGCTGTTTCGGGTCGGCCAAAGCGTCGAACTCACCGCGACGGCCGACGACGGCTCGGTGTTCGTGGGTTGGGACGGCGACTGCAGCGGCGCGGACGCACCCGTTTGTGAGGTCCTCATGGACGCGGACAAGGCCGTGCGCGCCGTCTTTGCAAAAGAGTTTACTTTGAGGCTCGAGTTCGAAGGCACCGGCAGCGGTCAAACCCTCGTCACGGCCGCCGACGGCCGGGAAACCCCGTGCCGCGCCACCTGCGAGGTCGTATTCAACGCAGGAACCGTCGTGACTTTGACGGCGAGTCCCGACCCGAACGCGACCTTTACGAGCTGGGGACAAGCCTGTACGGCGACCGCGCCGACCTGTCGGCTCACGGTGGACGCGCCCAAAACCGTGACGGCGACCTTCGACCGCGTCAGCGCGACCCGTTTCGACCTCGTCGTCACCAAAGCGGGCGCTGGCACGGTGACCGGCAGCCCTCCAGGCATAAACTGCGGGACCGACTGCCGCGAGACCTACCCCAAAAACACCGTCGTCACCCTGAGCGCCGCGCCGGACGCAAGCTCCACCTTTGTGGGTTGGAGCGGCGCTTGTTCCGGCGCGGGCAGCTGCGCCGTGGCGATGAGCGCGTCCAAAACGGTCACCGCGACTTTCGAGAAAAAACAGGTTCGGCTCGAGGTGAGTTTGACCGGGACGGGCGCGGGCAGCGTCACTTCGCCCGCGGGTGTGAACTGTCCGGCGACCTGCACCGCGAGTTTCGACTACGGCACGAACATTACCCTGACGGCTGCGCCCGCAGCGGGCTCTACGTTTGCGGGTTGGAGCGGTTCTTGTACGGGCACCTCCTGCACCTTGACCCTGACGGGCGCGACCAACGTCACGGCCTCGTTCGTCAAGGACGTAAACCCCACGACCTACACCCTCTCGGTGCTCAAAGCGGGCAGCGGCAACGGGACGGTCTCGAGCACGCCCTCCGGCATCGACTGCGGCAGCGCCTGCAGCGCCGACTTTGCGACAGACACGACCGTCACGTTGAGGACAACAGCGAATTCAGGCTCTGTCTTCGCGGCCTGGCAAAACTGCCCCGACGCCTCCGGCGACGTGTGCAGGGTCGCGCTGAGCACGGCTACTCAAGTTACCGCCGTTTTCGAACCCGAGGCGAGCGCTAGGGTGAGAACTGTCAGGGTACCCATCCGCGGCACCGACCCGAACAACGCTCGCGTGAGTACGGACGACGCCGAGCAGTTTTTGAAGAAACCCGCCAACAACTCGCTGCCCGCCAACGCCACGGACACGACCGGCGGCGACCTCGACCTGGCCTACGACACCTTGAACCGTACCCAGCAGCTCGTGGGCTTACGCTTTCGCGACCTGAACATTCCCCAGGGTGCAACCATCGAAAGCGCCTATATCCAGTTTAAGTCCGACGAGGACTACGCGCATACCACCTTTCCCAAACTCACCATCAAAGCCGAGGCCAACCCGAACGCGCCTACCTTTGTCGAGGGTGCTGTCAACAACATTTCCGACCGACCCGTGACCGTTGCGCAGGTGACGTGGTTACCTCAACTGTGGGGAGACGAGAACACAGCAGATGCTGCAAACGAAGAGGAACGCTCACCCGACCTGTCCGCACTGGTGCAAGAGGTCGTCGATAATCCCGCTTGGAACGCTTCCTCTGCACTCGTCTTTATCCTGAGCGGCGAGCCCGACAGCACCGCCCACCGCGCCGCTACTTCCCACGAAGACACCGACGGACCGGCACAACTGTTCGTCACCTACCGCTACTGACGCAGGTCGGGCCCGGCTCGAGCCGAAACGGTCGCCGAGGTTCTGCGCACACCCCCGAGCCCGACTCGTAGCCGGAGTCTGCCTGCGCCCGCTGCAAGCAGACTTTTGTCATGTAATACGCAGCTCGCTGCGCGCTCTTCTGCTACGTTCAAGCATGGCTATCCTCACCGAAATAGACGACGTCAAACGTGCGCTCGAGACCTATAGAAAAGTCGCCGTCCTCGGCGCGCACACGACCCCCAGCAAGGCCGCCTACTACGTGCCCAAGTACCTGCACGACAACGGCTACAAAGTTTACCCGGTCAACCCCGTCTTTGCAGGCGAGACCTTGTTTGGCCGCGAGGTCGCCCCAAGCCTCGCCGCGTTGAGCGAGCCTGCAGAAGTCGTCGACGTGTTTCGGCGCGCCGAGCACCTGCCGGAACACTTGGACGACCTTATGAACATGCACCCGTTGCCCAAGCTCGTTTGGCTGCAACTCGGCATTCGCGACGACGAGGTTGCCAGGGCGCTTTCCGACGTGGGCATCGACGTCGTCCAGGACCGCTGCATGTTGGCGGACCACCGGCGGCTTTTGTAGGTCTGTCACAAGCCCCGCCACAAGCTCGAGTTCGGCAAGGGCGCCACGAAGTTCGGCACTTCCGGGCCGGGCAAGGACAAATGTCTGTTCTGCACGTCGCCCGCGCGGCGTATGATGCTCGAGCCAGGTTACACCCGCCATGACTCAGAGACACGCCAACCCATGACGCCGACCCTGCCGCTCGCTTTTGCCGCGGGGCTGCTGTCGTTTTTGTCGCCCTGCGTGCTGCCGCTCGTGCCCTCGTACTTGGCCTACGTCGGCGGCAGTTCGGCACAGGCCGAGACGCGGGCCGTCGCGCTCCGCAACAGCTTGTTGTTCATCCTGGGCTTTTCGCTCGTGTTCGTCGCTCTGGGCGCGTCGGCGAGCGCGCTCGGGTCGCTGTTGCGCGAGTACCGCGGCCCGTTTACGACTGCGAGCGGCCTGCTCGTGGTGCTGTTTGGCCTGGTGATGTTGGGCGTGTTCAAGCTGCCCTTTTTGTACCGGGACACCCGCCGGGCGTTTAGGGGCGACAGCAGCACGTCCTGGGGCGCGGTTTTGTTGGGCGTGGCGTTCGCGGCGGGCTGGACACCCTGCATCGGGCCGGTGTTGGGCGGGGTTTTGACGCTGGCGGGCGCGACGGGGACGCTGGCGCAGGGTGTCCTGCTCCTCAGCAGCTACGCCCTCGGCCTGGCGGTTCCTTTCTTTCTGGCGGCGCTGGCGGTGGAGTCGTTTTTGAAGTTCTCCGCTTCGTTTCGGCGCTATCTGCCCTGGGTCGAGCGGGCGGCCGGGGGTTTGCTCGTGGTGGCGGGTGCGCTGATGGTGACGGGCTTTTACACACGGCTCAACAGCGCCCTGATTCGCTACACACCAGACTGGCTGTTGTCGAAACTGTGATACTTGCATTATGATGACTCCCGCCGAACTCCCGCCGCCCGCCGTCGAACTCGTCGGTTTAGGCCGCAAGTACGGCCCGGAATACGTGTTTAGAGACCTCAACCTCGTCGTGACGCCCGGCAAAACCGTGGTGCTCTGCGGCGGCAACGGTTCGGGTAAGACGACGCTCCTCAAGGTGCTGGCGACGCGGCTGCGCCCCACGGCGGGGCGCGGGTCGGTCTTCGGTTTCGACCTCGTCAAACGTGCCGCCGAAGTGCGGCGGCACGTGGCTTACGTGAGCGCGCTCGGCGGGCACTACGCGACGCTGAGCGCCCTGGAGAACTTACGCTTGGCGGCGACCCTGTACGGCTACGGGCGGCGCGAGGTCACCACGGCCGAACTGAGCGGCAAGCTCGAGGCCGTCGGTTTGCTTTCGGCGGCGAACAAGCTCGTGCGGGCGTTTTCGAGCGGCATGAAAAAGCGCCTCGCCCTAGCGAGACTGCTCCTCGCCGACGCCGACCTGTGGCTGCTCGACGAGCCCTACGCCGCGCTGGACGAGGAGGGCAAGGGTCTCGTCGACGACTTGCTGGTGAGTGCGCGCTTGCAGGGCCGCACCGTCATCGTCGCCTCGCACGAGGTCGAGCACGCCGCGCAGTACGCCGACAGCGTGTTGCAGCTCGAGGGCGGCGGTTTGCACCGCTACGGCGCGCTGACCGACTCGGAGGTGGCGCGTGGCTGAACCGTTTTTCGCCGATTTCTTTGCTGATTTTACTTATGCAGCCACCATCGCCCGCAAGGACATTCGGCAGGAGGTGCGCAGCAAGGCGGTCACCGTGGCGACGATTTTTTTTGCAGGCACGGTGCTCGTCATTTTGGCCTTCGCGCTGGGGCCGGAGCGCTTGGCACTCCGTAACGCCGCGCCGGGCGCGCTGTGGGTGGCGTTGGCCTTCGCGGGCGTCATCTCGGCGGCGCAGAGTTACCAGGGCGAGCAAGAAGAGGGCGCGATGGAGCAACTGCTGCTTTACCCCATCCCTCGAGCGACGATTTTCCTGGGCAAGCTCGTCGCCAACTGGCTGTACATGGCGCTGCTGGGCGCGCTGCTGCTGCCCGTGGCGGCGGTGTTTTTCGGCCTGCCCGTCACCCCCCATTTGCCGTGGCTGCTGCTCACTGTGGCGCTGGGCACGCTCGGCTTCGCGCTTATCGCGACCTTTTACGCGGCGCTGACGGCTAATTTGCGCGCTCGGGAGTCTTTGCTGCCCGTGCTGATGTTCCCGGTCGTCGTGCCCGTGCTGCTCGCCGCGGTGCGGGCGACGCTCGAACTCACCCTTCTGGACAACCCGAATTTCGCGGTGGACTGGCTACAATTGTTGGTGGGGTTCGACCTCGTTTATTTTGTGGTTTGCACGGCTATTTTTCACTTCGTGCTGGAAGAGTGAGGGTTGTGGACAGCCCCTTTTCGCAGTTCAACACGCCGGTTTCACACTCGTTTCAGGAGGCAAGGCAATGACGACACGCACCCAAGGACGCCCCCTATGGCTGAGCGTCTTCGGCATTATCACCCTCATTTTGTTCGGCGTCGGGCTGTACCTGGCGCTCGTGGTGAGCCCGCCCGACGTCAACCAGGGCGACCTGTTCCGCGTCACCTACGCACACGTTTCGGTCGTGTGGATAGGTTTTCTGGCGGTGCTGATGACCGCGCTTTACGGGATGCTCTACCTGTGGCGCTCGCAGCCGATGGACGACGTGTGGGCCGTGGCGAGCGCCGAATTATCGCTGATTTACTTCGGCCTAGCCATCGTCGGTGGCATGACCTACAGCAAGCCGACCATCGGCGTTTTTTGGGACTGGGACGCGAGACTCACCCTGACGGCGCTGGCTTTCGCCCTGCTCGTCGGCTACTTCGTGGTGCGCGGACTCATCAACGACCCACAGCGGCGCGGTCGGGTGAGCGCGGTCGTGTCCATCATCATACTGGCGAGTTTGCCCTTTAACTGGATGGCGACGGTGTGGTTTCGCACCATCCATCCCGGCAAAAGCTTTGCTGTTACCAGCAGCGGCGTGAGCGACATGATGTCGCCGATTTTCAGGTGGATTTTGCTCTACAATGTGGCGGTCGCCGGACTCATTTTCGTTTACTTTTTGCTGATGCGCGTCCGCATCGGTCGGCGCGAGGTCGCTTACACAGAGCCGGAAACCTCGACTCGCGGGGAGGTCGTCCGTGTTTGATTCACTTTCTCAATGGGGTTGGGTAAGTCTCGCTTGGGCCGAGGTTTTGGCGGCTTACGCGGGCTACCTGTTGTACTTGAGATGGCGCGTGAAACGGGCGCGGGACGAGGACGACGCGTGAAGCGGCTCGTCTACTCGGTCATGGGCGTCGCGGTGCTCGGGTTTGCCGGGTTTTTCATGTACCGGGCACTGGGCTCGAGCCTCGTCTACTTCGTCACCCCGTCCGAGTACGCCGCGGACGTCACAGAGTTCGCCGGGCGGCGCTTGCGCTTGGGCGGCATCGTCGAACCCGGCACGGTGCAGTTCAACGACCAAAACTTACAGCTCACCTTCATGATTACCGACACCGTGCGCAGCTACCCGGTCAGCCACAAGGGCGCGCCGCCCGAACTGTTCAAAGAAGGCATGGGCGTCGTTGTCGAGGGCAAGTTCGACGGGGAAGAGTTTTACGGCGACAACGTGCTGGTCAAGCACTCGGAGCAGTACGAGCAGCCCCAAGCCGGACAGCCGGTCGATGTACAGGAGTTAAAGGAGTCGTTGCAGTGACAAGACCCCCCGCTCATCGCTGTCGCTCGAGCGCTCCCCTAAAAAGGGGGATTCGAGACAGTTTAACCGCCTTCCACAGCCCATTCCCTCCCCTATCAGGGGGGGACCGAATAAGCGAAGCGCTATTCAGGGGGGGTCATGCTTAACCTCAGCCAACTCGGCACCGCCAGCGTTTACTTCGCTCTCGGTTTGGCGATCTACGCCGTCGTCGTCGGCATTTTGGGCGCGCGGCGGCGTGACGCCCGTTTACAGACCTCAGCGCGGTTTGCCGCCGTCGCGGTGTTTCTGGCGCTCACCACGGCGATCGCGACGATGGAAGTGGCGCTCCTCACCGACGACTTTTCGGTGCAGTACGTGGCTGAACACTCACGTCTCGCCTCACCGCTGTGGGTCAAAATCGTGACGCTGTGGGCAGCTTTGGAGGGCTCCATCCTTTTCTGGGCCTGGCTGCTGACGGCCTACACCGCCGTCGTCGCCGCCACCGCGCGCAACAACGTGTTGCGGCCCTGGGCGCTGGTCGTGCTGCAGACCGTGCAGGCCTTTTTCATCGGCGTGGTGGCGACGATTGCCAACCCGTTCACCTTTTTGCCCGCCCCACCCGTGGACGGCCTCGGACCGAACCCGCTGCTGCAAAACCACTGGATGATGGCGATTCACCCGGCGCTGCTGTACTTGGGTTACGTGGGCTTGACGGTACCTTTCGCCTTTGCGATAGCGGCCCTCATCACCAAACGCAGCGGCACCGAGTGGATGACGCAGACGCGCGTGTGGACACTTCTCGGCTGGGGTTTTTTGTCCGCGGGCATCGTGGCGGGCGGCTGGTGGAGCTACGAGGTGTTGGGTTGGGGCGGTTACTGGGCCTGGGACCCGGTCGAAAACATCAGCTTTATGCCCTGGCTGACGGCGACGGCGTTCATCCACAGCGTGCAGGTGCAAGAGCGGCGGCGGATGCTGAAGTCCTGGAACATGCTCCTCATCATCCTGACCTTTTCGCTGTCGATTTTAGGCACGTTCCTCATCCGCTCGGGCATTATCAGCTCGGTGCATTCGTTCGGGGATGGACCCGTCGGGCCGGTGTTCTTGGTGTTTTTCGGCGTGGTGGCGCTGGCTTCGTTCGGGCTCGTGGCGCTGAGGTGGGACCAGGTGCGCGACAACGCCGAACTCGACTCGCCGCTGAGCCGCGAGGGAAGTTACCTGGCGGGGAACGTGCTGCTGTTGGCGCTGACCTTTGCGATTTTGCTCGGGACACTGTTCCCCTTGATTGTCGAGGCGGTCAGCGGCGACAAGGTGACGGTCGGCGCGCCCTTTTTCAACCAAATCAGCGTGCCGCTGTGGTTCCTGATTTTCCTGCTCATGGGCGTCGGGCCGCTGCTGCCCTGGCGGCGGGCCGAGGAGCAAACGCTGCTGAAAAACCTGGCGTGGCTGTTCGGCGGGGCGCTGGTCGCCGCCGTGGTCGCTTATCTGTTCGGCATTCACCGGCCTTACCCACTCATCACCGTGGCGCTGGCGGCGTACAACCTGGTGAGTTTGGGGCTGCTGATTAGCGGGGCAGTCGTGCCGAGGGCGCGCTTAACCGGCAAAAGCGTGGCGAGCGTGTTCACCCAGTACGCCTTCGAGAGTCGCCGCCGTTTCGGGTCGATGGTCGTTCACTTCGGCGTGGTCGTCATCGCGGTCGGGATTATGGCGAGTACGGCTTACCGGGTGGACGAGCAGGTCAGCCTTCCTTATGGGGGGAGTGTGGCGTTCAGAGGCTACGAACTGAGAGCCGTCGACCAGTTTGCCGAGGCGCATATGGCGGACGGGCAGGTTATAGACATGGGAGCGCAGCCGGGGGCGATAGGACAAGTGGCGGGGTCGATTGCGAGGGTCAGCGCCGGAGCCAACATCGAGGTGTGGCGGAACGGGGAGCGGGTTAAGACACTACGCCCTCGCGTCAACACCTTCGGCAACGCTCAGCCCGTCGTGACACCCGCTGTGCTCTATACCCCCTGGCACGACCTCTACTTGAGCCTCATCAGCAACCCCGGTCCGGGACAAACGAGCGCGGCGTTGCGCGTGGTGCAGAGCCCGCTCGTAACCTGGATTTGGGTGGGCGGACTTATCATAGTCCTCGGCACGGGGTACGCCCTGACGCCGCAGCGCCGCCGCAGGGTGCTCACCCGAACGTCGGCGGAGGGAGCGCACTCGGCGTGAGGCGTCTTCTGACCGTCGTCGCCGTCGTCGGAGGACTGGTGGCCCTGTTTATGTTCGGGCTGCTCCGCGGGCCGCCCGACCGGGACATCGCCTCGAACATCCTGGACAAGCCGGTGCCTAATTTCGTTTTACCCGTGTTCGAGCGTTACCAAACGACCTACGGCCCTACACTGGACTTGGCAAGCTTCGAAGGCAAGCCGAAAGTCGTCAACTTTTGGGCCTCGTGGTGTCCGCCCTGCCGCGACGAAGCGCCGCTGCTGGAAGCCGCTTGGCGCAAGTACGGCGACGAAGTTTTAATCGTTGGGGTGCAGACTCAGGACAAAGGCAAGCGGGACGAGGGGCGGGCTTTCATCAACGAGTTCAACTTGGGTTTTCCCAACGTCATTGACGACGATAGTTCGGTGTTCATAAATTATGGCGTTTTTGGCGTACCCGAAACTTTTTTCATTCGCTCGGACGGCACCTTGGCTCTGAGACATACAGGGGAGTTAACGACCGAGTTGCTGGACACACAAATTGAGGCGTTGACGCAATGAAACGACTGAGTAACCTTTTCTATTTCTGTTTGTGCATCCTGATATTCGGCGGTTTGACGAACGTTGCGGGCGCACAGGTGCAGCTCGAGACCCAAACCTTTGAAATCGCCCGGCAACTGCGCTGTCCGGTCTGCACGTCGGAGTCGGTCGGGGACTCGTCCTCGGAAGCCGCCATCCAGATGCGCAACATCATTCAGCAGCAGCTTGCCGAGGGCGACAGCGAAGCCGAAATCCTCGCTTACTTTCAGGCCCGGTACGGCGACTGGATCTTGCTCGAGCCGCCCAAACGCGGGTTGCACCTCGTCGTGTGGCTGCTGCCCGTCGTCGGGGGCGCGCTCGGCGCGGTGACGCTGGCGCTGCTGTTGATTCGCTGGACGCGCAGGTCCCGGCAACCGGTCGAACTGAACGAAGCCGACCGGCAACGCGTCCGCGAGGCGATGGGGCGGGAGGTTTGATGTTCAGCCTCGTCGTCATCATCTTGCTGGCGCTACTGCTCTTGGCCTACGTCGCCGTCCCGCTGCTGTTCCGGGGTCAAGCCGACCCGCTGCCCGACCCGCGCGACCCAGTCACGCTGGACCTGGAAGAGGAGCGCGACGCGCTGTTTCGGGCCATACGGGAACTCGAGCTGCGCGACGACCTCGGGGTGACGCGCCGCGAAGCTTTGCGCGCCCGCTACGAGGCCAAAGCCGCCAAGGTGCTGCGCGCCCTCGACGAGCGCGTCAGCGAAGCCGGACGGTCTCCCACGCCCGCCCCGCGCCCCCGGCGCACGCCTTACGCCGCGCTGTCGCTGCTCGCCGGCGTGGTGGTGACGGCGGTGATTATGAGCGGCTTCGTGCTGCCGCGCGTGGGCGTGAACGGCACCGTCACCACGACCGACGTTGCGGCGGCGAAGCAGTTGCAAGCCCTGAAACGAGCCGCCGCCAAGAACCCCGACGAGGCGAACCTTCTCGCCCTCGCCGACGCCTACTGGAGCCTGCAAGAAGCGGACTCGGCCGAGGCCACCTACCTGCAGATCACCCAGAGCGTCACGCCTGCTCCCGCCGTGGCCTACCGGCGCTTGGGCTTTTTGAAGTTGCAGACCGACCTCGCGGCGGCGCTGCCCTACTTCGAACAGGCACGGGCCGCCGACCCGACCGACTTAGACACCCTGTTCACTTTGGGCGAGCTGTACTTTTCGCTGGCGCGGCCCAACGACGCGGTCGCGGCGCTCGAAGCGTTTTTGGCGCGGCCGGGCGGCGCGGGCGACGCGGAAGTGCAGGCGCGCCTCGAGATTTTCAAAACGCTCGCCCCGGTGCTGGACCAAGCCACCGCCGACCCCACCGAAGCCAACCTCCTCGCCCTCGCCGACGCCTACTGGAACCTCGACGAACGCGAGCGCGCCGCCGACATTTACGTGCGCGTGCTCAGCACCTTCGACCCACACAGCGCGGTCTCGCTGAGCCGCATCGGGCAGGTGCTCTTTTTCAGCGGGCGCACCGACGAGGCCGTGGAGTTGCTCGAGCGGGCCGAGGCAGTCAACGCCGACCACCTCACCGCCGCCGACCTCGACACCTTGCTGTTCTTGGGCAACGCTTACTTTACCCTCGAGCGGTTTCAGGACGCCATCGACACCTGGCAAAGCTACGTCACAGTAGCCGGGGGCGAGGCTCAGGCGGGCCGGGTGCCCGGCCTCATCGAAAACGCTCGAGCGCGTCTTTCCGAGGCGGGCGGCGCGGAAGCTCCAACCGAGGCGAACGACCAGGCTGTCCAGCAAGTCTCGGCCCAAAGCCTCTACACCGCAAACTGCGCGGGCTGCCACGGCGCACAGGGGCAGGGCGGAACCGGCCCGGCCCTGGCGGGCAACCGCAACGCCGCGCGCGCCGAGAACGTGCGCAGCGTCATCCAGTACGGCCGCGGCGCGATGCCGGGTTTCGGAGCCTCGCTGAGCGAAGAGCAGTTGGACACCCTGACGGACTACGTCGTGAACGTGGTCGCCGTCGGTCAAACGCAGGCCGAGCGCCCTGCGGCCCCGTAAACGATGCCTGACGCTCAGGACGAACCTCAACAGGTCGACGAAGGCCGCCGCCGAATAGTCACCTGGCTGTGGCGGCTGCCCGTCCTGGCCGTCATCGGCGGCGCGGGTTTCGCGGCGTACGAAGCGTACCGGGTTCAGTTCGGCAAGGCTCGAGCCGTGGACGATCCCGAGTTCACCCCGCAAGCCGCCCAGCGCGTCGGCGACCTGGCCGACTTCGCTAACGTTTGGGACGAGGCGGAGTTCGTCTTCGGAACCGTCCCGGCCGTCGCGTTGCGGCTGCCCGGACCGGTTCCGGGCGGAACGAGCGCAGGCGAGCAGCACTACGCGGCCTTCAGCCGCGTCTGCACGCACCAGGGCTGCATCGTGGCCCTAAACCGCAACTTGGAAGCCATCGCGGTCGCGTTCAACTACCGCACCCGTTCGCCCGCCCTGGCCTGTTCTTGCCACTTCAGCGTCTTCGACCCCGAAAGAGCGGGCGAGGCGGTGAGCGGCCCGGCGGTGCGGCCCCTCCCGCGCGTCGCGTTGAGCGTGCGAGACGGCGCGCTCTACGCGGTCGGTATGGAGCAGGCGGACCCGAGCGAAGGTGCAAAAAACTGAGACGGCGAGAGCAAGCCGATATTTCCCATCTTCGCCACGCCTGAGCCCCAACAGCTCGAGTGCTACACTTGCCTTCATGCCCAACTTCACCGCGTCCAATTTTAGCGTGCCGTCCTCTCCTGCCAGGGCGCGCGCGAGCTGCCTTTGCAGCGCCGAACGCCCCGCTCGCGGTCAACCACGAAGAAGCCTTTGCTCGGAAAACGCTCGAGGCCGCTGCCGACGATGACCTCGACACCCCGACGCAGTGACGCGTTTTACCGGCGCGCTGGAAAACCGCCACCGTGAGGCGCTGATGCCGGCCACCGGCCCGGTCGGGGACAGCGTGTTCCGGGCACCGCTTCCGCCACTCGTGGGGGGAATTTACCGCGCCCTGGACAAGCGGCAGAACGTTCCCCTGGCACAAAGCAGCAACTTTCTCCCGCTCGCCGCCGCGCTTTACGAACCGCTGTGGCGCAAACGTTCCATTTCGCTGTTGACGGCGGGGGCCTTCAGCACCGAGCGGGAGTTGGCGGTCATGATAGAGCTTCTCCGCCCACGACCCGGCCAGAAAGTGCTGGACGCCGCCTGCTCCGCCGGGCTGTACGCGCGGACGCTGCTGCAGCGCGAGCCTTTTTTGGAAGTTCACGCCCTGGACTTCAGCTTGCCCTTTCTCAAAAAAGCCCGCCGCTACGCCGAGCGCGACGGGGTGAATCCCGTCCTCGTCCACGCCGACGTGCGAGCCCTCCCTTACCGCAACGCCGTTTTCGACGCGCTGGTCTGCGGCGGTTCGCTGAACGAGTTTACCGACCTGCCGCGGACCCTGAAAGAGTTCGCCCGCGTCCTCAAGCCCGGCGGCAAGATGTGGCAGATGTACCTCACCGAGGCCGACACCGTGCTCGGCAAAGGCGGCCAGGGGTTGATAAGGGTGTCGGGCATTCGCTTTGTCGACCCGCAGAGGCTCGAGCAACAAGCCGCAAAAGCGGGTTTTCGACTGCTGCGGGCGCAGTACCGGGGGCGGGTGGCGCTGGCTCTGCTCGAGCGCAGAAATAAAAAGCTGCTTTGAAAAGTCGATGACTTAGTGCCTTTCGTCTTTTCAGCGTTTCCACCTCGTTTGTTTTTTGTCTCTTCGGCACTTTCGTCATTCAGCGTCGCCTTCAAACCGTCGTAGAGAGAAATCTGTTCACAAAATTTTATAAAAAGTAGCTGATAATGGTTGCCAGCAGACCTGTTAAACCGGCAGTAGCACTCGTAATGAGAGCGGTATACTAGCGCGCCTTTTCTGCGCCAATGCTTATACGTGATTACGGCCCGTTCGCTGCTTAAAGGCAGTGCAACTAACACGCTCCAGCCCACCCTTCACCAGTCTGTACCGGGTCGCTCGGTGAGTACCGTCCCACCACGCCGCCGGCTTCGCGAAAGCGCCTGACCCGCTCGCGGTCGAGGTCGTGTACAGGGTCGCCCGGCCTGTCGCAGTCAGCGGGATGATTTCCAGCTTGTCCTTCGACCAGTCAAAGTGTTCTTGCCGAGCCTGATTTTCGGATTGAAGGGCTGTTCCCACTCTGCAAAAAAGTTCTATACTGGTTTTGTCAAACGATGCGAAAGGAGTGAGTCGTGGCTGAACTGGTCAGGCTTTCAAGCGGAGGTGTTTCCGTCGCCCGCCCCGACGAGGACATACGCGGTTGGCGCGTGGTCGACATGCGACTTCTACGGCGTTTCACCCGACTACGCGCCGGGTTGCGGGGCGGGCTAGACAGTCGGCGTCCTTTTACAGAATCTTAGCAGTATGAAGGAGGAGTCATCATGCAAACAGCCGCAATGCGTAACCTCATCACCCTGCTAGTCAGCTTACTCATCAGTCTGAGCTTCGCCCAACAAGACAACCCCGACGCTACCCTGTTGCAGGGACTGGCCGGCAACGAAGACTTCTCGTCGCTCGTCAGACTGCTCGAGCAAGCCGGTCTGACCGGCGAGCTGGAAGGTGCCGGCCCCTTTACCCTCTTCGCGCCCTCCAACGCTGTGCTCGAAGAACTCAACCCGGACATCTTAGAGCAACTCAACGACGACCCCGAACTGCTCAAGTCCGTGTTGCAGTCTCACGTCGTCCAGGGCGCGTACGGCATCAAAGAGCTGCGCGACGCCGAAGCGGGCTCGGTCGTCACGCTGAACGGGGAGCCGCTAGAGATAGACCTGACCGCAGGCGGCCTGACCGTCGACGGGGCCGACCTCGTTTCCACCGATGTCGACAACACCTACTCGAACGGCGTTTTGAACGAAGTCGGCGACCTCGTGTTGTCGGCTTCCCTGCGCAGCCAGTTGGGCATCAGCGATACCGAAGAAGCCACCAGCGACGTCGCTACGGGCGGGCCCGCCAGTTTGACCTTCGCCGACCTCGACACCGATGCCGACGGCGTTCTCAGCCAAGACGAACTCGACGCGGGCCTCTATACCGGCTACGACGCCGACCGGGACGGCATCATCGACCAGACCGAGTACGACGCCAACCCGGGACTGTTCGGCGGCGCGTTCGCCGACTTCGACGCCGACGCCAGCGGCGGCTTGAACGAGGAGGAGTACCGCGGCGCGTTCGCCGACGGCAGCCTTTTCAACCAGCTCGACGCGGACGGCAGTGGTGACGTCAGCCAAACGGAGTTCGACGCCAACCGCGACCTGCTGGGTTTAGGCGCTGCAGTGACCGGTGCTACCGCTGAAACAGGTGGCGCAGAAACGGGCGGTGCAGAAACGGGTGGCGCTATAGAGGCAGAGGCAGAAACCGGCGGGGCAGAAACCGGCGGGGCTGTCGTGGGCACCGAGACAGGCGGTGCTGTGGGCACCGAAACGGGTGGCACCATGACGGGTGATGAAACTGGTGGCGCTGAGACCGGTGGTGCTGAGACCGGTGGTGCCCCTACGGATACGGAAGAAAATGCCGACGCGCTCTTCGACCAACTCGATACCGACGGCAGTGGCGACATCAGCCGGGAAGAGTTCGACGCCAACCGTGACTTGTTAGGCTTGGGTGCCGTAGGCACTACGGGAGCAGCCGTGGTCGGCGCTGAAATCAGGGGTACCGGGAGCGGTGCTGAAACGGGTGGTGCTGAAACGGGTGGTGCTGAAACGGGTGGTACCGAGACCGGCGGTGCCGAGACGGGCGGTGCCGAGACGGGTGCTTTGAGCCCGGCGCAAACCGCCACGCCCACAGCCGCCCAGCAGGCCTTACCCGACACGGCGAACGTCCGGGTCACCCACCTCTCACCTAACGCCCCCGCCGTGGACATCAGCTTGACCAGCACCTTAGAGGGCGGCGAAACACTCGCGCCGGAAGCGCTGACCGGGCTGAACTACGAAGCCAGCACCGACTACCTCGAGGTGCCCGTCGGCGACTACACGGTGAGCGTCACGAGCGAGGGCAATCCCGTGCTCGAGGAAGAAGTGAACTTCGCTCCGGGCGTCAGCTACACGGTGGCCGCCCTCGGCCTCGTTCTCCCCGGCGAGGACGCCGAGGCCGAGGAGGAGGGTGGCTTTGTCGGGTTTATCCAAAACCTCTTCAGCGGGGGCCGCGAACCCGACGCGCTGTCTTTGAGGCTGCTCGTCTTGGAAGACACGCTTGTTTCTCCGATGGTCGAGGGGGACACGTTGGTACGTTTGGTCCACGCCGCCCCCGGCACCGACGCCGTCGACCTGACCGTCACCAACCCTGAAGACGCGACGGCGCGGCAGAACGTGGTCGACAACGTGGCTTTCGGTGAGGCGAGCGGTTATACCTCTTTGGCCGAAGGCTTCAGCGAACCCGCCGTCACCATCGCCGGTTCGGAAGCGGTCGCGTTCGACCTAGCCGATACCGCGTTCGAACGCGGCACCGTCAACACGCTTTTCGTGACCGGCACGGCTTTGGAGCAAGCGCCGCTCAAGGTCATCGCTTTCAGCGACGCACCCCAATTCGACCCCGCCGCGGCCCTGGTCGCGCCCGCGACCGGCCTCATGGGCGCGACCGACCCCTTACAGCAGACGGTCGGCGACTTGGTGCTTACCGACCCGAACTTAGCCACGCTCGCCCTGGCTCTGGACCAGGCGGGGATGCTCGAGGCGCTGCGCGGACCCGGACCTTTTACCTTGTTCGCACCCAGCGACGAGGCCTTCGCCGCGCTGCCGCAAGAGCAACTGGACGCGCTGTTAGCCAACCCGGAAGCGCTCACACAGGTGCTCAACAACCACGTCGTGCAGAACAACGCTTTGTCCGCAGACCTCGTCGGCGCGGGTGTGATTACGACCCTGGACGGCACCGACTTAGCCGTTACAGCCGCGGAGGACGGCGGCGTCTCGGTCGGGGACGCAGCCGTGGTCGTGTCGGACGTGCAGGCGAACAACGGGGTTATTCATGTGATTGACACGGTTCTTCTACCCGAGGGGCTCGAGCTGACCCCATAAGCGAAGGCACGAGGAGACGAAATGACGAACGAGCATTACCTTACTGGCCAGTCCGACCCGCCTCCGAATCACGAACCCATACCGGTCCCCGGCGAAGATGTTCCCAACCCGGATTTGCCCGACCCGCGTCCGCCCGGGGTCGAGGAGCCGGGTGAAGACCTGCCCGGCATTGACGAGCCGCCCGGAGACTTGCCCGACCAGGAACCACCGGATGTCGACTTACCTGGTGAGGGTGGGGATGACATAGAGTTGCCTCCGCCCGAGCCTGAGCCAGGATAGCGAGTCGCCTAGGCACTCTCGCTGCTTGAGAAGGAGGGAGAGGGCGAACACCCAACTCTGCTGAAGATGGTCGACGACCTCGTTCGGGCGCGGTCACAAGCCGAGGGTCGACCTACTTCAGCACCTCTGGAAGCAGGTCCAGGGAAAAGTTACGCCTGAACATACCCGGCAGCTCGAGCGCAACGTCGCCGGAAAGCTCCAGCTCGAGACCGCCGCTGTTTGAGAGGCCCGCCAGTTTCTCGAAAAGCGTCACGCCCAGGGTGGTAGGACGAAGTTCAAACGTCAGGTTGAGGGTGGTGCTCGAAAAGGCGGGAACGGGTTGGGCCGTGACACTCGCCGTAGCGACGTTTCGACCGTCCAGGTTCAGCGTGACGGCCGGGGCGCTCAACACGTAGCCGAACGGCGTGGGGTTGTCCAGCTCGAGCCCGACCGCCACGACGGCTCGGCTTAAGTTCAGCTCACGCAGCCCGGAGGGCAGGAGACGAAAACCCGGTGCCGTCAGGGCGGCGGGCGGCTCGACCAGACCCTCGGCCAGCGTGACGCCGGCGTAACGTCGGCTCAGGCCGAAGGCGGAGGCCGTCGCCGCTCCCTCCAAACGGTAAGGCGTCGGCTCACCGGCGACAAGTCGAGCCATGTCGCCCAGCACCTCCGGCACTTCGCCCAGGGCGACGGTGATGTTCAAGGTCAAACGCTCCGAGCCGTTGGGCGGCAGGTTGACCGCCTCGTTTGAACTTCCTTGCGCCGCGCGCCTACCGTTGATGAAAAGCGTAAAGTCGAGCCGGGACAGCGACAGGGCGAAGGTGTTGGGGTTGCCGACAGAGAGTTCGAGTCTGAACATGGCACGACCCGAGCCCACGCCCGGCGGCTCGAGCTGCACCAGGGTAAAACTCTCGGGTAGGGGTCGGAAGGTCGGCGGCTCGACCGAGCTGGCTCTAGGGATGCAGCCGGGTAAAAAGCTGAGCGCTAAGAGAGCTGTAAGCGTCCACAGGATGCCGGGTCGTCTCATGGCAACGGCTCCTCTGACAGCCGGGAGGTGTGGACGCCGACACGCCTACGCTGGTTTGTCCCCAGCATTTCAACACACTTCAGAACTCACCTCAGGCTCTCCTCCGGGAGGCGAGCGATGTAAAAGGGCAGCACCGGGCTCACGGTTTGCTTGTCGAGTTGCGCGTTGACGACCAACAGCTCGTCGCCGTTCAGCACGCCGGTCGTCGGAAACTTGAAGTTGGGGTCTTGGAGGTTTGTCACAAGGGTGGCGCTCGAGAAGTCGTCGCTCAAGCTGAAAACGCTCACCGTTCGCGGCCTGTTCTGGACGACGTACAGCGTCTGGTCGTCCAGAACGAGGCCGTCTGCACCTGAAACGGGCGACTCGAGCGGGATTTCCTGCACGTTTTTCGTGTTCGTGTCGACGCGCCACAACTGACCGGTGTTGCTTTGCGCGACGACGAGGTAAGCGCCGTCGGCGCTCGAGACGACGCCGTTTAAGTTGATGGCGTTGGGCTCGTAGCGTATGGGCGTGTCCTGAAGGTCGAGCCAGACGTCTAAGAGGTTACCGGGCTCATTTACGGACACGCGGTAAAGCACCGGCCGGTAGGAGTCGGTGACGTAGACGTTGCCGTCGGCAGCGACGGTCAAGTCGTTGACGAACAGCGGCGCGGGCTCTAAGCTGTTCAGCACGTGCAGAATCGCGCCCGTGGCGGTGTCGAGGACGGCGACGCTGCCCGCGGAACCGCCGGCCACCCAAAGCCGGCCCTGCCCGTCAACCTTCATGCCGAGTGCCGAAGTGCGCCCCGGCGAGCCGCCGAGCGAGAAGACTTCCGCCTCGCCCCCATCCAGGGGGACGCGGTAGAGGGTCCCGTTCGCGGCGCTGCCCGTGAACACCGCACTCCCGTCGGGCGCAACGGCGACGCCCTCGGGATAGGTCGCCGCGCCGGGTACGACGAGGCGTTCCGTCATAGCACTCGGCGTCGCCAGAATCACGCCGCAGACGATACGCTCGCCCGAGTTGCCCGCCGGGTCGGTTTGATAGTCGTCCAGCCCCGAATGGATAAGAATAGCGCGGCCGACGACGGTGTCGGAACCGTCTCCCAAGCTCAGGTCGCTCGTAACGAAGTCGAGCGTGCCCGTGTCGCCGCTCACCTGCGTCATCGGCAGGTCGCCCGCGTGGCCCACGTCGGCCGGGGCTTCGGGATTGTCGTGGTTGCGCGTCACGTTCGGGTCGAGGTGGCCGCCGGTCGCGCCGAAGGGAATGATGTTGCCGTCCGGGTCGGGACCCTCCTTGCACTCACCGTTTTCGTGAACGTGGGTGCCGTAGCTGCCGGGCTCGAGGCCGGAGACCTCTATGTGAATGCTCAAGCCGTCGCCACTCTCTTCAAACGTCGCCGTGCCGACCGCCTCACCTTGTTGGTTGACGAGCGTGGCGCTGGCCGTAGTCGCTTGGGCGCTGTTCTGCGCCGCTGCCAAGGCGACAAGACTGACACTCAAAGTTAGCGCGAGACGTTTCAACGCTGAACCCGTCACCTCAGTCCCCCTCGTAGCTGACGCGGTAGATGACGCCGTTCTGGTCCTCGCTGACCAGAAGCGAGCCGTCGGTCCAAACCGCGACCCCGGCGATGCGGCCGAACTGCCCCGGCATGGTCTGGCCGGGGTTTTCGGGGTCCGGCACGTCTTCGATGAGCCAGCCGGTCATAAAGTCCTCGAGGCTTTGAGGCTGCCCCGCGTCGTCGAAGTCCACGCGCATCACCTTGTAGCCGCTCGGCTCGGAACGGTTCCAGGAGCCGCGCATGGCGACGAAGGCGTCGCCCGCGTACTCGGCGGGGAAGGTGTCGCCTGTGTAAAAGGCGGTCCCGATAGGCGCACTGTGGGCCGTGGCGGTGAGGGTGGGCGGGGTCGTGGTGGTGCAAAAGGCCGCCTTGCTCGTACCGGCGGGTTGGCCGGTGGCGAACACGTCGGGTTCGGCGTCGCCGAAGCACCAGGGCCAGCCGTAGTCGCCGCCCGCTTCGATGTGGTTGAACTCTTCCGGCGGTTGGTCGTCGCCGCGCCAGTCCGAGCCGTGGTCGAAGCCGTAAAGCTCGCCCGTGACTGGCTGCCAGCCGAAGCCGATGGTGTGGCGCAAGCCCTTGGCAAAGACGTTTCGCGCCGACCCGTCCGGCGTGGCGCGCAGCAGCGTGGCGTTCTCGGGGTTGGCTTCGTCGCAGTTGTTGCAGGTGCTGCCGACGCCTAAGTAGAGCATCCCGTCCGGCCCGAAGGCGAGCGTGCGCGCCGAGTGCTGGCCGGAGTCGGGCAGGTCGGTGATGATGGCGGTCAGGGCGGTCAGGGTGCCGTCGGGCTCAATCGCCGCGGTGTAGACGTTGCGGTTGGCGAACAGGTACAGGGTGTCGCCGCGCGCGGTGATGCCGTGGACGAGCGGGAGGTTCTGGGCCACCGTGGTTCGCTCGTCGGCCGCGTTGTCGCCGTTCGTGTCGCGCAGCAACAGCACGTCGCCCTGTTCGCGCCGGGTGAGGTACACGTCGCCGTTTTCCATCACCTGCATCATGCGGGCGTTGCCCAGGTCTTTGGCGAAAATGCCGACCTCGAAGCCTGCGGGCAGGGTCAGCCTCGAGAGCAGTTCAGGCGTGAACTTAACCGCGACGGGTTCTAAAATCGTGCCGTCGGGGCTGGCCGGGCCGTTGCCCGGCGGCAAGTCCTGGGCCAGGACCAGCCCCAAGAGCAGCGCCGTAAAGACAGTCCATAATTTCTGCATATTCCCCCTTGTTGCTCGAGAATGAATACCTACTAAAAAAGTAACAACTGTCTGCACTTTCAAAATAAATGACGGTTACAGTTTTGTCGAGCGACAACGGTTGACCTGACCTCAAAATACCTGAGAAGAAAACAGTCCGCTCGGGTAAGAAAAGGCGCTGAGGTCACAAGATTTTCAAGCGTTGTGCCACCATCCGCAACTCGTCACCGGCGAACTGCAAGCCTGTAACGATTCGGCTCAGGTTTTCCTCGTCGCTGGAGGCGGAATCGTAAAGGTCCCTAACCTCACTGAGCATAAAAGCTGCCAAAGCCGCGCTTGGTTCAGAGGTGGCAATCTCGCCCTGTTCAACGCGGTGGACCAGGCTGTCTCGGTAAGCGGCGTTCACCGCGTCGGTAACCTCTTCTAAACTCATGACCACCCCGGCCGCCTTTCTTTACGCTGTTCTTTAAGAGTTTTCTACACACCAAAAGTCTATCCCACCCAACGTCAACAACATAGACGGCATCCATCCGTCAGCACACCTCGATACCGCCCCCGGCCGCCTTGGCCTGGTACATGGCCCGGTCGGCGCAGCGCAGCAGCTCGGGAATCGTCGCGGCCGCCTCGGGGTAGCGGGCGATGCCGAAGCTCCCCTGTAGTTTAACGGCCACCCCGTGAATCTTGAAAGGCTGCGCCAGGCTACGCCGATACCGCTCGGCGGCCGCCAAGCTTTGCTCTGAGGAAACGTTCTGCAGCAGGATGACGAACTCGTCACCGCCTTGACGCGCCAGCAGGTCGCTGTCCCGCGCCAGCGTCTTGAGCCGCGCCGCGACTTGCCGCAGCACCTCGTCGCCTACGGCGTGTCCGTTGGTGTCGTTGACGGCTTTAAAGCCGTCCAAGTCGAGGTACAGCAGTGCAAAGGTGTGACCGCCGCGCTCGGCCAAAGAGAGCGCCTTGTCCGCCTCGAGCAAGAACAGCCGCCGGTTGGGCAGGCCGGTCAGCGGGTCGTGGTTGGCTTCGCGGCGGATGGCCTCGTCGTGTTGCCGCTGTCCGGACGTCTCCTGATACACGATGACGCAGCCTGAATGTGCCAAAAGGGGCGTCACCATCATGTCGAAGGTGCGGATTTCTTTTCCAAGCACGCAGCTGTAGCTGTGGCTGTAGCTCGCCAGGCTATCTCTGAGCACCGCTTGAATCTGTTCCTTGGCGACCGCGTCGAGCGCCTCGCCGCAGACCGCCGGGTGCAGCAGCTCGTAGGGTGTCCCCAAGGCAGAAGGAACATCCTCGCGGCGTTCGAACAAACTGTGCCAGCCTTTGTTGCTAAAGACGAGGCAGCCCTGTCCGTCCAGCACGACAACGGCAACGGGCAGCGCGCTCAGGGCGGCGTGGTGTAGAGACGGCTTCATCTTCAGCGACCTCAAAGTGTAGGTGAGGCTACTGTAGCACAGGTGGGGTGGTTTATCAGCGGGTACCGAAGTGAGGTCAGCAATTCAAATGAGCGTAAAGTTGCGCTTCATCACGTACCAGACGAACTCCTCGGCAAATCTGTAAGCGACGAACATGCGTTAGAGAGACCGTTCAGCGACTGACCCTTCAGCCTCCTCGAGACAATGCCCCTCCCAAAGAGCAGTTTAGAAACCTCAAGTTCCCCTTCGAGGAAAATAGAGGGGACTTCGCACAGCAAGTGAGTCGAGAATGTTAGGGCCAACACGCTGTGAGACGTGGTTATCTTCATTTGGAATTGCTGGCCAAGTAGCTCAGTGCTTGACCCGCCACGCCACGCCGTGATAGACTTTTTGGCGCTCGAGCCGCGAGCGTCATACCTGCACCCGGGGCGTTGCTCGACGCTGTCCGGGCGATTAGCTCAGTTGGTTAGAGCGCGTCGCTGATAACGACGAGGTCAGTGGTTCAAATCCACTATCGCCCACCACAACAAGCACAGGCGTCATCTAAAAGATGACGCCTGTGCTGTTCGAGGCGTTCGGGTTCGCCTCAGGAGGGTTCTTGGCAGTACGAACAAGAGTTCAAGAGGGCGGGAGCTTTGCTCTTACTCGGTTCTAAAACTTCTGGAATTTTAACGAAACACGTCCTGTTTGGCCCCCAACACCAACCGCAACTTGAAGGTGTCGTCCCCCCGCTGCACGGTGACGGTGACCGTCTGCCCGACCTGTTTGCGGAACAAAACCTCGAACAGGTCGTCGACGGTGCGTACCCGCTCGTCGTCGACGGCCGTTATCACGTCGGCCCGCGTCGCTTCCGCTTGAGTGCGGCCGACTTGTAAGTCTTTGAAGCCCGCTTTGGCGGCGGGGCCGTCCGGCTGAACCTCTTGCACGACCGCGCCCGCGCGCGGGCCGAGGTCGGTGCTGGCGCGTCTGGGGTCGTAGCCGCCCGGCACGAGGGACAAGCCGACCACCGGGATGTCTTTGCGTTCGCCGGCCATGAGCGCCGCTAGCGTTTCACTGCTCGCCAGTACCGGCACCGCGTACGAAGCGAAACCGCGTTGCGGCACGATGATGGGGCGCAGGTACTCGGGAACGGGGCTGTCGCCGGGCGCGCCCAAGGTGTCGGGCCGAAAGCTGATGTAACTCACCACGCCGACGGCCTCGCCCTGCGCGTTGATGATGGGGCCGCCCGAGTCGCCGGGGGAAAGCGCGGCGGTAAGCTCGATGGTGTCCGTGGCGAAGCGAGCCCGCGGACTCGCCACCCCGAGCCGCGAGATGCGCCCGGCCCGGCCTTCTAAAAATGCGCCCCGACTGTTGCCGATGGCGATGATGTCGCTGCCGACTTTGGGCGACGCCGTCGCCAGAGGTAAAAAGGTCACGTTTTCAGGCACTTCGGCCTTGAGCAGGGCCAAGTCCAGGTAAGCGTCGAAGCCGACCGGCTCGAGGTCGTATTCGCGGCCGTCGGGACTCACGCCGACGTAGGTGACGCCGCCCCGAACGTCGCCGGGTATTTCACTCTTATCAACTACGTGGTTGGCGGTGAGCACAAAGCCGTCGTCACTGATGAAAAAGCCGGTGCCCACACCGATAGGTCCGCCCAGGTACACCGGGCTGCGCGCCTCGATGCGCAAGGTCGCCGGGCGGGCGGTGTCGAACACCGCGCTGAACGCCCCCGAAGGAAGCACGACCTCCGGCAGGTTTTGGCTGGCGTAGTAAACGACGCTCTCGGGCCGCGCTTCGAAGTGCGGTTTGAACGGCGCGGTGAACGGCGTCGTGAACGGTAAAGAAAAAACGGTGACCAGTAGGACCAAAAGTAACCAAGTCAGGCGGCGCAGGTTTTTGTTTGGCGTCGCTTCGGTAAGCGGTACAAGTTCGGTCGGGGTAGGTTCGGCAGGCCGAGCGGTGTCGCCTTCATTCATGTTCATACACTATTATGCGTCGAACGCACAACCCAAAACTGCTAGATAAACGACAAATCAAGCTCTGTTCAGCCGAACTGTAACCTTTTTCCTCACTGTCGACCGCCGGGGTGGCTGGGGTTTTTCTGCAGCCTGTTCTCGGAATTTTACACGGGCGCTTTCTCGAGCACCAAGAGTAGAGGGGTTCAACCTCTCACCCTCTTTGCGCACAGGCCGAACGCACGAGCTGAGGTATAGTGAACGAGGTCGTCGGCCCGCCGCTGTAGGGACGCGACCGAAACTTTTCGAAGCTGGTGTAAAAATGTCTTTAGCTGCAACCATCGACAACAAGGGCGAACTCGACTACACGGCCAAGGTCGCCCTCATCGCCGAAAAGCTCCGCGCCTGGCAGGGACCCGTGGTGCTCGTCAGCCACGTCGACCCGGACGGCGACGCGCTGGGCAGCACGCTGGCGCTGAAGCGGGCGCTCTCGAGCCTCGGCAAGAAGACGATTTTGCCCTTCGAAGCGCCGCGCTTTTTGGCCTTTTTGGCGCACGAGGGCGAACTCTCCGCGCCGCTCGACAAGCTGCCCGAAAACACGCTGCTGGCCGTTTTGGACGTCTCCGACGAAGCCCGCGCAGTCGGCGCACCCCTGACCGGCGCAGCCTTCACCGTCAACATCGACCACCACGGCACGAACCTACGCTTCGGCGACTTGTCCTGCGTGCAGCCCGCCAAGGCCGCCACCGCGCAAATCGTCAAGGACGTCGTCGACGCCATGAACGTGACCTGGACGCCGGACATCGCCACACCCTGCTTGACCGGAATTATCACCGACACGGGCAACTTTCGCTACAGCAACACCAACCGCGGCGTTTTAAGCGACGCCGGGGAACTGCTGGAAGTCGGTGTCGACTACGCCGACCTCACCGACCGGTTGCAGTGGCGCGACCCGAAGTACTTCGAAATGCTCGGCAAAGTCATGGCGACGGTGAGGTTTCCCCTGAACGGCCTCGTCGCCACCGCCGTCATGACGCCGCAAATGGAAGCCGAGGTCGGCGACAGCGACGACGACTCGAACGACTACGTCGGACTCATCCGCTACGCCGAGGGCACGAAGGTCGCCATCTTTTTCAAAGTGCGCGAAGACCACGTCAAGCTGTCGGTGCGCACCCGCGAATCCGTCTCAGCCCAGGCGATTTGCTACGCCCTCGGCGGCGGCGGCCACGTCAGCGCGGCCGGGGCGAAGGTCGAGGGAACGTTTGAAGAGGTTGAGCAACGAGCGCTCGAGGCCACCAAAGAGGAGTTGCGGCGCAAAGGCTATTTACGAGGTTGATTCAACCGTAGCGCGCGGCCAAGTTCGCCGCGTTTTGTGACAGCGCCCGCACCGTCTCGCTCTCGACGAGGCGCGTGTCCGTTTTAAGCTCCAACCACGGCAGCACCATTTCGGTCGGTAAGTTGCCGACGAGTTCGTCGCCCGCGAACGGGCAACCGCCCACGCCCGCCAGCGCGCCCTCGAACCATATAAGGCCGTGGTTTAGGGCGGCCTCCAACTGAGAATGCCAGGCGTCCGGCCGGGCATGCAGGTGCAGGCCGAGGCCTTCGGGTGCGTCTATTTTTTGCAAGACTTGCTCGAGCCTTTCAGCCGTCGCCGTGCCGACGGTGTCGGCCAAAACGATGTGGATGACGCCCAAGTCGCGCAGTTTGGCGACGGCCCGCGCCGTGTCCTCCGGTTTCCAAGGTTCAAAGTAAGGGTTGCCGAAGCCCATTGACAGGTAAACAACGAGGGTCAGCCGACCTGCCTCTTTGACCATCTCTTCCACCAAAGGCCACGACGCCTCCAAACTCCGGTTCGTGTTGCGCCGCTGAAAGGTGTCGTTGACCGACAAGGGGTAGCCGACGCTGGTCAAGTTCGGGCTGGCTAGGGCGCGTTCCAAACCGCGCTCGTTGGCGACGATGCCGAGCATTTCGGCGTCCTCCGGCACGGTCAACCCGGCAAGCACGCTTTCGGTGTCGGCGAGTTGCGGCACTGCCTTGGGTGAAACGAACGAGCCCATGTCGAGGTGCCGAAAACCGCTGTCAAGGAGGGTTTGCAGGTAGCGAGTTTTCTCTTCGGTGGGGATGAAGTCGCTCAGTCCTTGCCAGGAGTCGCGCGGACATTCGACGTACTTGAGCGTGACCGGCTTGAGCATGAACGAGTATAGCGCCTCGAGCCAACACCGACTCGTGAGGTCAGGACACTTCTTCTCGGTACTTTCAACTCGGTCCTCGGTACTTTTCTGAGTCCTCTCTCGAGTGTTCTCCACCTCCCGCCCTGGGCGTTCACGCCCTTTTATACTGAACCGCGTGTTACAGGCCCTCGAGCTTACGAACTTCGCCATCGTGGACAGTCTGCGCATCGAGCTGTCGAACGGGCTCAACGTGCTGACCGGGGAGACGGGTGCGGGCAAGTCGATTCTCATCGACGCGCTGTCGCTCCTCATCGGCGGGCGCGGCGACAGCTCTTGGGTGCGGAGCGGGCACGACACCGCGCTCATCCAGGGGTTGTTCGACCCGCACACGGGCTTGGAGTCGGCGGCGCGGCGGCTCTCGAGCGCGGGCCGCAGCACTGCGCGTTTGGACGGCGAACTCGTCACGGTCGGCGAACTTTCCGAACGGCTGGGGCGGCTCGTGACCATCCACGGCCAGCACGCCTCGCAGGTGTTGCTGAACGCCGCCGAGCAGCGGCGACTCCTCGACCGGCTGCTGGACGCCGCGGCGACAGCGACGCTCGCCGACTACCGCGACCTTTACAAAGAGTGGCAGCGCGTCCTAAAAGACTTAGAGCGCTTGCGCGAGGCGAGCCGCGAGCGGGCGCGGCGCATGGACATCTTGCAGTTTCAAATCGACGAAATCGACGCGGCGCGGCTCAAGCCCGACGAGGTGCCGGGTTTGGAAGAAGAAGCCGAAAGTTTGCGCTTCGCCGAGCGCATCGTTTTGAACGCGGGCGCGGCGCTGTCGGCTTTGAACGAGGCCGAGCCGAACGCGGTCGAAATCCTCGCGGGCGCGGTCAAGGACTTAGAGACCGCCGGGCGCTACCACAAAACACTCGCCTCGCTCGCTACGGAACTCGCCGAAGCGCTCTCGAGCGTCGCGGCTATCGGTGACGAGGTCGGCAGTTTTCTGAGCGACTTCGAGGCCGAGCCGGGCCGCTTGGAACAGGTCGAGGCCCGGCTCGCCTCAATCGAAACCTTGCAGCGCAAGTACGGCGAGAGCGTCGCCGCCGTGTTGGAATACCGCGCGCAGGCCGGGGCCGAACTCGACGCCCTCGAGCACGCCGACGCCAACATCAGTGTGCTCGAGCAACGCCAAGCCGAGCTGCAAAGCCGGCTCGAGCGCCACGCCGAAACTTTGAGCAAGGCGCGGCAAACCACCGCCAAGAAACTTTCCAAGGCGGTCACCAAAGAAATCAAACCCCTCGGCATGGCGAACGCGGTCTTCGAAGTCGAGGTAGCCCGCACGCCGATTCTCACGGCGTTCGGGCAAGACGACATCACCTTTTTATTCACGGCGAACTTGGGCGAGCCGCCCGCGCCGCTCTCGGGCGTCGCCTCGGGCGGCGAACTCTCGCGGGTGATGCTCGGGCTGAACGTAGTGACGGGTTCGGACCTGCCGGTTTTGGCCTTCGACGAGGTGGACGCCGGCATCGGCGGCAAGACGGCTCGAGCGGTGGGTTCGCTCCTCAAACAGCTCGCCCGGGACCATCAAGTGCTCGTAGTGACGCACCTGCCGCAAGTCGCCGCTTTCGCCGACGCCCAGTTTTACGTCGAAAAACAAGAGGTCGCGGGCCGCACCGTCACCAGGGTGACGCGGCTCGAGCCCCTTGAGCGCGAACTCGAACTCGCCCGGATGCTCTCGGGCAGCACCACCGCGGCGGCCGTCGCCAACGCCCGCGAACTTTTGAGCGCGTCTCGAGCGGCTTGACAGTAATTTCGCCGTTGTTAAGCTCGATTCGTGGCCTCGTCAGAATCCCCCGGCCCAAAGGGCCGCCCCCTTGAGAAAAGGGGGCAAGGTCAAAAGCGCTTTTGTTTCGATGTTTCATAAAAATGTCGTGATGCCTCGAACGACAAAAAGGGCCTCATAACGGAGCTACTATTTTCAAACCTACCGGTTCACACCCGCCCCGACCTCGCCGCAGGCGACAATTGTGTTCAGCGCGTCGGGCGAGCGGTGGATGTTGATGTAATGGTTGCCCTCGACGACCGTGTCGAACGAGGCCTCGCTGGTGGTGACGCTCGAGCCGTTCGCGCCGGCCACGTTTTCCAGCGGCACTACAATCGGGCCACCCCCGCCGCAGTTCCCGGCGTGAAAGTGGGCGGGGTGAACGTCGCCCGCGCTGGTGCCCTCCAAAGAAATCGTGTTGCGCGTGCCGCCGCCCTCTTCCGCCGCGCGTTCGGTGACTTGCACCGTACCGGTGACGCCGCTGCCGTTGACCGCGTAGATTTGATAACTCCGCGTGCGGAGCGTATCGAACTCTTCAGGCAACGTCTCGCTCTCGTCGACGCCTAAAACGATGCCGGGAAAGGGCTCCGCGTCCGAGACCACCGCGTCGCCCGCCAGCGCCGTCGCTCCGGCCCCGACCTCGCCGCTAGCGACAATCGTGCCCAGGTCGTCCGGCGATGCGTGTAGGTTGATGTAGTGGTCACCCTCGATAATCGCGTCGTAAGGCGTGTCGGTCACGGTGATGCTGAGGCCGTTCGCGCCGTCCACGTCCTCGAGCGGCACCACGATGGGGCCGCCGCTGCCCACGTCGCCCGCGTGAAAGTGCGCCGGATGCACGCCGCCGGCTTGCGTGCCTTTGACCGAAACCACCACGACCGTTTCGGTGCCGTAGTCGAGCACGAGCACCGAACCGCTCACGCCGCTGTCGTCAATGGGCCTAATCTCGTAACGGACGCTCCTTTCGGCGCTGCTCCGGTAGGTCTGCGCTGCAGCGAGCGAGCCGAAAAAAGTAATCAGCACTATCAGGTAGAAAAATCGTTTCATGTTTGCTCCTCTCGAGGTTCCCAAGCTCAACCCGGAGGCGTCGGGGAACACGTGCCCCAAGAATACCGGGATTCGCCCAAACGAGAATGGTGTAATTCACAAAAAAGAAGCTGCGAACTCGTACAAGCTCGCCTTCTGCACCTGCGTCTCGACGGCACACCTGTTAACGGCGCGAACCCTTTGAATGGCCTCGTCAGCCGCTAAACCTTTGCTTATCCAGTACGCCGCCGCCACCGTCCCGGTGCGTCCACAACCACCCTGGCAGTGAATCAAAACCTGGCCTTGCCGAGACCGAACGCGCACCAGCTCGAGCCCTTCGTAAAGCTGCTCCACGGTCGGCGCGCTGTAGTCTTGGATAGGAACCGAATACCTCTTCATACCGAGCGATTTCAAATGAGACGCTCGGTAGTTGGGCGTTTGCAGGTCTTCTACAAGCAGCGACACGACCGTGACGACGCCCCGCCGAGAAAGTTCGGTCAGTTCGTCGTCGGTCGGGTTGTGGCTGCCCCTGAAAAGGGGTTCGTCTATCCACCAGAACACTGCGGCCCTCTCTTTTTCTCCTCTTCTCTCGACTGCAGCGCCCTGAGTGAGTCGGCAAGCCGAGACAGCCGCAGTTTACAGACTTTACAGGTGTCGCAGCCGACCGTATACTGTTTTTACAGAGCTGCATAGAGTTTCTCAGACAAACGCCTCTTAGCAGAGGCGTCGCAGAGGCGACATAACCCGGACAAGCAGCGACACGCGACGGCCTGAGGCGGCGGCGCAGAGCCGACTCAGCCACCGAAGGAGTTTATGAACCCGACCGAGCTATCCCTAGACGACCTCCGCGACCGTTTCACCGAGTTGAAGCCGCCGATGTCGAAAAACGAGGCGCGCGTGGAAGCCAACCGCTGCCTGTACTGCTTCGACGCTCCTTGCATCAAGGCTTGCCCCACACACATCGACGTGCCGACTTTCATCCGCAAGATTTCGACCGACAACGTGACCGGCGCGGGCGTGACGATTCTTTCCGCCAACCTCATGGGCGCGACCTGCGCTCGAGTGTGCCCGGTCGAGGAACTCTGCGAAGGCGCTTGCGTGCTGAACGAAGAAAACCGCAAACCCATCGAAATCGGGCGCTTGCAGCGCTACGCGACCGACCACATCTACGGCCGCGACATCATGCCCTTTACGCCTGCTGAAAAAAATGGGTTTAAGGTGGCCGTCGTCGGGGCGGGTCCGGCGGGATTGACCTGCGCGGGCGAACTCGCCAAGCTCGGTTTCGAAGTGACCGTCTTCGAGAAAAACGACCTGCCCGGCGGCTTGTCCACTTACGGCATCGTGGTGATGCGCGAACCCGTGCGCGTCGCTTTGGAAGAGGTCGAGTTCGTCAAGCAACTCGGCGTGGACGTCAAAACGAACCTCCAAGTCGGCGTGGACATCTCGGCCGAAGCCCTGCTCAACGGCTACGACGCCGTGTTCGTGGGCGCGGGCATGGGCGCGGTGCCCGACCTGCGCTTGCCCGGCGAGGACTTGCTCGGCGTCACCGAAGCTCTGTCCTTTATCGCGGCGACGAAGTTGGCCGAAAAAGAAGGGCTCGAGCGCCTGAAAAACTTACCCATCGGTAACCACGTCGTCGTCATCGGCGCGGGCAACACGGCCATCGACGCGGCGACGATTGCCAAACGCCTCGGCGCGCGCGTCACGATTGTGTACCGGCGCAGCGATAAAGAGATGCCCGCTTATGATTTTGAATACAGCTTCATCAAAAACGAGGGCGTCGAGTTCCAGTTTTTGACGCAGCCGGTCGAAATCGTCGGTATGGGCGGCAAGGTCATGGGCCTGAAATGTTTGCGGATGGAGCTGAGTTCGCCCGGCGACGACGGGCGGCGGCAGCCCATCCCGGTGCCGGGCAGCGAGTTCGTCCTCGAGTGCGACCAGGTCATCAAAGCCATCGGGCAGGAAAAACTCGTGCAGCTTTACGAGGCGTTCGGGCTCGAGACCCGAAACGGTTACGTTGCAGTGGACGAACACTTACGCACCTCGAACCCGAAAGTTTTCGCGGGCGGCGACTGCGTCCGCTTGGTCGGCGACGCCATGACGGTGACGGCGGCGCAAGACGGCAAGGTTGCGGCGCGGAGCATTCACGCGTGGCTAGAAACCTCTCCGGCGGTGGATTAGCGGCATGACGGCGGCAACCTCAAACATACAGCAGATGAGCCTGCTTTTTCTCCTGCGCGAAAACGAGGTGCTGCTCGGGCGGAAAAAACGAGGTTTTGCCGAGGGCCGCTGGCTGGGCATCGGCGGGAAGCTCGAGCCCGGCGAAACCGTTCAGCAAACCGCCGTGCGCGAAACGCTCGAGGAAGTCGGGGTGAGGCCGCTCGAGTTGACCCGGATGGCGACGGTGAACTTCTATTTTCCTCACAAGCCCGCCTGGAACCAGCAGGTGTGCGTCTTCACGAGCAGGCGCTGGGAAGGCACGCCCACGGAGTCCGAGGAAATGGCTCCGCAGTGGTTCGACTCGAGCGCGCTACCCTTGGACGCTATGTGGACGGACGCACGGCACTGGCTCCCGCAGGTGCTGGCGGGGGCGACGCTGAGGGCGGACTTTACTTTCGACTCGGAACTCGTTATCGAGACCTTTACCGTCCGAGAAGGACCCTGGTAAAAAGGAGAAACTGTGGCCGATTTAAGCATCAACTTCGCGGGCATCACCTCGCCCAACCCCTTCTGGCTCGCCTCGGCCCCGCCGACGAACAGCGCTTACCAGGTCAACAAGGCGTTCGAGTACGGCTGGGGCGGCGCGGTCTGGAAAACCATCGGCACGCCGGTCTTGAACGTGTCGTCGCGCTACGGCGGCTGGGAATATAACGGCAACAAGCTCGCCGCCATCAACAACATCGAACTCATTTCGGATAGACCTTTAGAGGTCAACCTGAAAGAAATCGCCGAGGTCAAGCGCCTCTGGCCCGAGCGCGTCATGGTCGTCTCGGCGATGTTCGAGTCCGACCCGAAAGTGTGGCAAGACGCGGTACGGCGCATCGAGGACACCGGCGCGGACGCCATCGAACTCAATTACGGCTGCCCGCACGGCATGAGCGAGCGCGGCATGGGCTCGGCGGTCGGGCAGGTGCCCGAATACTGCACCATGATTACCGAGTGGGTGACGAGCGTCGCCCAAATTCCGGTCATCGTGAAGCTCACGCCAAATATTACCGACATTAAGCAGCCGGCTCGAGCCGCCATCGACGGCAAGGCCCACGCGCTCAGCCTCATCAACACCATCAACTCGGTCGTCGGGGTGGACTTGGACTCGTTTCAACTGCGGCCCAACGTGGGCGGCAAGGGCGGGCACGGGGGCTACGCGGGGCCGGCGGTCAAACCCATCGCCCTCAGTATGCTGTCCGAGACGATGCAACTTCCAGAAACGAGCGACTTTCGGATTCCCATTTCGGGCATGGGCGGCATCCAGACCTGGCGGGACGCGGCGGAGTTTTTGCTCCTCGGCGCGACGAGTCTGCAGGTTTGCACCGCCGTGATGCACTACGGCTTCCGGCTCATCGACGACCTCACCGACGGCCTGTCGAACTGGCTGGACGAAAAGGGCGCGGCCTCGGTCACGGAGATTATCGGGGCGAGCGCGCCGCGCTACTCGTCGTTTAACGAACTCGACCTCGCCTACAAAGTCGTGGCGCGTATCGACGAGGCGAAGTGCATCAACTGCAACCTCTGTTATGTGGCCTGCGACGAGGGCGCGCACCAGTGCATCGACTTGACCGTCGACGGCGTGAAAATCGACCCGGCGCTCTACACGGGGTTCGTCAAACCGCAGCCCGTCGTGCGTGAGGACGACTGCGTCGGCTGCAACCTTTGCTCGCTGGTCTGTCCGGTGGACGGCTGCATCAGCATGATAGAGGTGCCGCCCGAAATTCCGCACGTGACCTGGGGCGAGATTACGCGGGAGCGGCCCGAGGTGACCGTGGAGTGGGACGCGATGAAACGCTACCGCGACGAAAAAGGCATCGACATTCACTAAGGAGACACTAAGCTTATGGAGTATCAAAACCTAGTGATTGATTTTGTGGAACGCACTAAAACCAATCTTGAACTCGTTGAGAGACTAGCCGATAAAGAGGCACATTTAATTGTTGAAGACTCACAATCGGAAATCGACGTGGAAGAAATTGAAGCCTACGAGGTCACACAGCTTATCAACTCGCTACTTGGCCTTATAGTCCTTCCACAACAGCATTACTTTAACTCAATTCCAAAAATACCTTTAAATCAATTAGAAGTTGACGGTTGGCCTAAACCACTTACAGAAGGTGAACTCCCTAAAGACTTCAATAATTTGAACGACTTAATGAGGTACGTACGTAATTCAATTGCACATTTTCACATCGAGTTTGCATCAGACGACAATCGAAGAATAAGCGGAATAAAAATATGGAATCGTGACAGAAGCAAAACAATCAACTGGACTGCATATCTGAGAATCGACGAACTGAGACTTCTTATTGATAAGTTCACAACTCTTATCTCAGAAAGAGCGAGGAGGGATAAATAAAAATGGCCCTGCTCATCAAAAACGGCGAAATCATCACCGCCGACTCGCGCTACAAAGCCGACATCTACGTCGAGGACGAGACCATCACCCGCATCGGGCCAGATTTGGACGCACCACCGGGTGCCGAGGTTATCGACGCCTCCGGCAAATACGTCTTCCCCGGCTTTATCGACCCGCACGTGCATATCTACCTGCCCTTCATGTCCACCTTCGCCAAGGACACGCACGAAACGGGTTCCAAAGCGGCGCTCGTCGGCGGCACCACGACCTATATCGAGATGCTCGCGCCGTCGCGCGGCGAAGACCTGATGGAAGGCTACGACCTGTGGACCTCCAAGGCCGAGGGCAACAGCGCCTGCGACTACACCTTTCACATCGGCGTGTCCAAATTTGACGACGACACCGAACTGCAACTCCGCGAACTCGTCAAGGAGGGCATGACCTCGTTCAAGGTCTTTTTGGCCTACAAAAACTTTTTCGGCGTGAACGACGAGGAGCTTTTCAAGACCTTGACGCTCGCCAAAGAACTCGGCGTCATCGTGACCGCCCACTGCGAGAACGACGAACTCGTGGCGCAGCTGCAAAAGCGCTTGCTCGAGGCGGGCAAGACCGGCCCCGAATGGCACGAGCCGAGCCGCCCGGTGACGGTCGAGGCGGACGGGACACACCACTTCGCCACTTTTTTAGAGGCGACCGGGGCCAGAGGCTACGTCGTCCACCTCAGCAACGAACTCGCGCTGAGAGAAGCGCTCGCTGCCAAAGCGCGCGGCGTCGACCTCGCCGTCGAAGCGGTCATCCCGCACTTCGTCCTCGACAAAACGTACGCCGAGCGGGAAGGCGTCGAGGGGGCCAAGTACGTCATGTCGCCGCCGCTGCGCGACAAGGCGAACCAACAAGCCCTGTGGGACGCGCTCAACCGGGGCGACATCGACACCGTCGGCACCGACCACTGCCCCTTCGACGTGAAGCAAAAGGCGCTGGGGAAAAACGACTTTACGCAAATTCCCAACGGGATGCCCGCGATTGAGGACCGCATCAACCTCCTCTACACCTACGGCGTGAGCCGGGGCGGTTTGGACATTCACCGCTTTGTGGACGCGGCCTCGACGAGGGTCGCGCAACTCTTCGGCCTCACGCAAAAAGGCGATGTCGCGGTCGGCAAGGATGCTGATTTGGTTGTCTACGACCCCAGTTACCGGGGCAAAATCTCAGTCGAGACGCAGCACATGAACAACGACTACAGCGCTTTCGAGGGTTTCGAAATCGACGGCCGCCCGAGCGTGGTCACGGTGCGGGGCAAGGTGGCGGTGAGGGATGGGGAGTTCGTCGGCGAAGAGGGACGTGGCAAGCTGTTGAGGCGCGACGCGAATGCGTAACGAATCGTCAAGTCTCGGATTGCCTTTTCAGCCTCGAGTGCTAGACTTTAACTGTGCTGCAATTTGAATGGGACCTTGAGAAAGCTAAACGTAACACTGAAAAACATGGGGTTACCTTCGAAGAAGCGGCAACCGTTTTTGGCGACCCACTCTCTACTACCTTCGACGACCCTGACCACTCAGACGAAGAAATACGTTTTCTGACCATTGGACTCGCTTCTACAGGCAAACTGCTCATCGTTTCTCACACTGACCGCGAAAGTAAAATTCGCATCATCAGCGCACGCGAATTGACCAAACGAGAGCGCAAATTTTATGAAACAGGAGGTTGATATGGCGAAAGATGATTTGAGACTTGAGTACGACTTCAGCAAACTCGGTAATCCTGTAAGAGGCAAGTATGCTGAAGCTTATAAACAGGGCAGCAACCTGGTTTTGCTGGACGCAGACGTGGCTCGAGCCTTCCCGAATGAAAAAGCTGTTAACGACGCCTTACGCTTGCTTATAGATTTGGCAAAGCAAGCCAACCCCGTTTCTGAGGCTTAAACGGAGGTGCAAGACATTCGGAAGGGCCGTTCTGGGTCGTGAAACCTTTGAGCGTATGCCAAAAGAACGTAAGGAACAGGTTCGTGTCAACCTCACCCGAGCAGAATTTCTCGGTTCGGGATTTTTACCCCTTGAAGCCAAAAAGCTGCGCGGTATCGAGGTTTCCACCTTACTGCTCACAGCGGACTCGAGCCCGCGTGTCTTTAACTATTTGACGAACCACCTAGCAGAGCTTATCCCCAAGTCGGAGCAGCGTGAGATTTCTAACGCGTCGCATATCATGCACGAGGACAACGCTTCCGAATTCAATGCAACCCTTCTCTCTTATCTCGGTAAGCACCATCTTCGAGCTTAAAGCAAAAGTGGCAGCAAAGCCTGTCAAGTTTTAAAGTGAGGTCGTCACTAGCTAGGCACTATGAGGGACGCTGTATCGTTTTAGAGAAATTCAGCCCTCGCCTCGAGCCCCCAACCTCTCCACAAACGCCTCATGCTCTTTCGTCCCGACGCCTGCTTGAAGGACGCTCAAAACTCGAGCTATATCCTCTCAAGCAAAGCTTCCGCGTCCAAGCGAAAACCAGAGAAAGTCCAGTATGATGCCATGTTGGACTATGTTGATTTCCGTCTTAAGCTGTGTTAAATTCAACATTTAACGACACAGGGAGGCTGCCGTGCTGGCGGAGGAGAGGCGGCGCACGATTTTGAGCATACTGGCGAAGGACGGTTCGGCACGGACCCAGGAACTGGCAAAAAGGTTCGGGGTCTCGGACCAAACCATCCGCCGTGACTTTTGGGAGTTAGAGGACCAGGGCCTTATCGACAAAGGCCACGGCGGCGCGGTGTTGGTCAACTACCACACCGTGCCTTACCGGGACCGCGCCGTGTTACGACAATCCGAAAAGTTCGCCATCGCAGAGGCGGCGGCCGGGCTCGTCATGCCCGGTATGACGGTCGCACTGGGGCCGGGCACCACGACCGAAGCCGTCGCTCACCGGCTGAACGGCCAAGCGCTTCGCATCCTCACCAACAGCGTCGTTGTGGCGAGGGCCGTCACCCACGGCGAGACGCAGGTCAGTTTGACCGGCGGGCAGTACCGACCCGGCAGCGAACTCGTTGTGGGTGATTGGAGCCGAGCAAATTTGGAAACCTGTTTCACCGACCTCGCTTTTGTCGGCGTGAGCGGCATCGACGCTGAGGGCTACACCGTCACCCAGGAGGACGAGGCCGCGGTGCTGCGCGGCCTCGTCCGCACCGCCAAAACTGCGGTGGTGGTGAGCGACTCGAGCAAGTTCCGCCGCGTCGGCGAAGCGTCGGTCGCGCCGCTCGGGGCGGTCCACAAGGTGATAACCGACTCCGGCCTCAGCGCCGCCGACCGGGCGCTGTTGGTTGCCAAAGGCGTCGACGTCGTCACTGTAGAAGGTGCCACCACCGCGCCCACACAGGTCGCCGCGGCTGCGGCGGGTTGAAGGCGTCTCGGGTCGGCACCGTCACGGGGGAGGAGGAAGAGTGGTCGACTAAAACTGTTCGCCAAGCCGTCACCCACGAACCACATTCAAGGAGGTCATCTATGAAGCGAATGTCAAAGCTCGTCAAGCTGTTCACCCTCGCGGCGCTGCTCCTGGCCGGTTTGGGCGTGTCGCAGACCGACACCGCGCAAACCAGCGACATGCCCCTCAACCCGGACGTGTCGGGCGACGTGGAGTTCTGGCACTTTTGGGGCTCGCCGGTGCGCCGCACCGCGATTCGGCGGGTCGTCGCGATTTGTGAGCAGCAGCTGCCCAACATCGACGTCGAAGAGGTGTTCAAGCCCTTCGGCGACATTTGGACCGCCAACATCGCCGCGGTCGCGGCGGGCTCGGGGATGCCCGACGTTATCGTCGCCGACCGGGGACAGTTGCCGCGCGACGCCAAGGCCAACATCTACCAGGACTTAGAAACGTTTATGGAGCGCGACGGCTTCGACTCGGCGGGCTTCTGGCCCTTTACCTGGGAGCAAACCATCTACCAGGACGACAGTTTCGGCGTCCCCTTCGAGACCGACGTGCGCGTGCTGTATTCGAACAAGAATTTGCTCGAGCAGGCCGGCCTAGACCCCAACAACCCGCCCAAAACCTGGGAAGAACTCTGGGAGGCCGCCGACGCGCTCGACGTTCAAAACGCCGACGGCACCTACGAGCGCATCACCTTGGACGTGCTGGGCGGCAACGGCGCACCCGGCATCTGGTTTTTGCTCAACGACGCCGACTTGGTCAAAGACGGCAAGCCGGTGGTGAACTCGCCCGAGGCCATCGAAACGGTGACCTGGATGAAAAAGTGGATCGACCGCTACGGCGGCTTCGACAACTACCAGCGCTTCGTGGGCCAGTTCAGCGCGCCGCCGAACGACATTTTCATGTCGGGCGGCACGGTGATGCAGGTCAACACCGCCGGGTACAACTCGATTTTGAGCTTTTACCGGCCGCAGGTGCGGTTAGAAAACGGCGACACGCCGCGCATGGACTGGGGCGTGTCCTTGCCGCCTTACGACGAAGACGCCGGACCCGCCTCGGCGAGCGGCGGCTTCGCGCTGTCGATTCCGGTCGGCGCTGAAAACGCGGACGCGGCCTGGGAATTTATCAAGTGCGTCTCCTCGATTCCCTCGCAAGTGTCGTGGTCGCGCGACACCGCCGCGATTCCCACGACGATTGTGGCGGCGCAGGACCCGCAACTCCTCGCCGACCCGAACTGGGAGTTTTTCGTGGACGCGATGGAAGTGACCCGCGTATACCCCTTCGTCGCCGAATATCCCAACTGGGAAACCGAACTCGCCAACCGCTACGAACAGGTTTGGTCGGGTGAAAAAACGCCCGAAGAGATGCTGAACGAGGCGCAGGCCGCCATCGACGCCGAGATGGCGAGCGGCCAGTAAACACGCTTGGGACCGAGGCCGGCACCGGCCCCGGTCCCACTCTCGGAACCCGAGCAGGAGACCATGATGGACAGAGACGTCACGCGGGCACCTGTAGCAGACCCGCCGAAACGCGCCCGGGGCAGAATGGGCCGGATGCAGCGCTCCGAAGCCTTGACCGGCTGGCTGTTCGTGACGCCCTGGGTCATCGGCTTTCTCGCTTTCACCCTCGGGCCGATGCTGTTTTCGATTTACACGAGCTTTACCGACTACGGCATCACGACCGCGCCGCAGTGGGTCGGCCTGGACAACTTCCGGGAAATTTTTACGGACGACCGCTTTTTCTGGATTTCTTTGAAAAACACCTTTTGGATGTTTTTCGTCAAGACGCCGCTCATCATCCTGCTGGCGCTCGCAATCGCTATTTTGCTGAACATGGGCCTGCCCGGCTCGAGCTTTTTCAGGACCATCATCTACCTGCCCGCCGTGCTCGCAGGGGTGTCCAGCATCTTCTTGTGGAAGTGGATTCTCGCCTCGAACGGCCTGCTCAACCAGGGCTTGGCGCTGTTCGGCATTCAGGGTCCGGCCTGGTTCACCGAAGCGGCCTGGACCAAGCCGGCCCTCGTCATCATGGGGCTGTGGTACGTCGGCATCGAGGTCATCATCTACTTAGCGGCCCTTAAAGGCATCGACAAAACTCTGTACGAAGCCGCCCAGATCGACGGCGCGTCTTTCTGGGCCAAGACCCGCTTCATCACCCTGCCCTTGCTGTCGCCGACGACCTTTTTCCTCACCATCACCAACATCATCGGCGTGTTTCAGATTTTCACCTCGGCCTACATCATCACCACCGCGCCGGGCATTTCGACGGTGGGGGGGGCGGAACACTCGCTGCTTTTTTACGTCCTGTACCTCTACAAACGCGCCTTCGGGCAGCAGGTGGGTTCGGGAACGCTGGAGATGGGCTACGCCTCGGCGCTGGCCTGGATTTTGTTTTTGATCATCCTGGCGATAACGCTGTTTCAGCTGTGGCTCTCGAAGCGGTGGGTGCATTATGAGAGTTGAGGGAAAGTGGACGAACCCCATTACGCGGCTTGACGACTTTGCAGTTGCCCTGGAAAGAGGTGTTTTTCTTTTTGCTGAGAGGTTACCGTGGCTAGCACGACACCTGAAGTGACACGGCGCGCGCCTCAGTGGCGCGACATACGCTTTTTTCGAATGGGCGTGGGCGAGTGGCTCGTGTGGCTGCTCCTGGTCGGCATCGCGGTTCTTTTTCTGGTGCCGCTCGGCTGGATGATTTCGACCTCGCTGAAAAGCCCTTTCGAACTCATGGACACCCGCTGGCTTCCCGAAGAGCCACAGTGGCGCAACTACGTGGACGCGTTCTCGTTCGGAATGTGGTTCCGCTGGGCGGTGAACACCGTGATTCTCACCGTGTCGGCGGTGGTGGCGGCGGTGTTCGCCACCTCGTTGACCGCTTACGCTTTCGCCCGCTTGCGCTGGCCGGGGCGGGACTTTTTGTTCGGCATCGTCCTCGCCACGATGATGCTGCCGGGCGTAGTCTTGCTCATCCCGCGTTTTATCATCTTCGCCAAGCTGCCCGCTTTTGGGTTTCAGGGTTCGGAGGTGTGGGTCAACACCTTTTTGCCCTTGATCGTGCCCGGCTTTTTGGGCGGCGGCGCGTTCAACATCTTTTTGCTGCGCCAGTTTATGCGCGGCATTCCCATGTCACTTTCCGAAAGCGCCAAAATCGACGGTGCCTCGGAGTTGCGCATTCTCTGGTCGATCGTCATGCCGCTGTCCAAACCGGCGCTCGCGACCATCGCCATTTTCGCCTTTCAGGGGGCGTGGCAGGATTTTATGGGGCCTTTAATCTACTTGCAGAGCGAGCGGCTTTACAACCTGCAACTGGGTTTGCGGCAGTTCGAGTTCGCCTTTGGGGGAGCGCCCGCCTGGAACTGGCTGATGGCGGCGAGCCTGGTGGTGATGCTGCCGGTTTTAATCATGTACTTAGCTTTTCAGCGCTCGTTCATCGAGGGCATCAGCGTGACCGGGAGCGTGGGCAAGTAGGAGTACCGAGTAGAAAGTATCAAAAAGAGGGTGCAATCTCTTGTCGCTCCTCCGCTCAAAAACGCGCCCTAAGCTGAGCTGGAAGGTTACATGTTGCAAGTAAAAACCGACACCTACACCCTGGTTTGCGCCGAAGACCGGCCTTACGTCTACCTGCACAGCGCCGACGGGTCACACCTCGCCGCGCTGTTCGTGCCCGGCAGTGTCCACACCGTGGGGGCGCAAGACGACACGGTCGCCCTCGGCGAGTGGAGCTTGGACGAGGGCGACGAGACGGTGCTTGCGCTCGAGGCCCAAAGCTCGCTGTGGGAAAAAAAGGTTTACCGCTTTCGCTGCGCGCCGACCCGCTTTCGCTTCGAGACCGAGGTGACGGGACAGGGCCGCCTCGCCGACGTTCACTACTTCGGCGGCTACTACTCCGGGCAGGCGCGCTGGGGCTCGGGCTTTTTCTGGTCGGGCCACGCCTTTACGCGCGGCTTCAACCCTGAACCCACAAAGGAAGAAGATTACCACTTCGCGCCCGCGGCGGGCTCGCTGATCGACCTGACCGGTGTGCCGATTTACGGCAAGGCGGGCTGGTTTTTTACGCCGCCGCCCTACTGCTTTGCTTTTGAACACGCGCGCGGCTGGCTCGGCGTGGGTTTGGAAGCGCCCGCAGGTGAAAACCGCTACACCGACTTTCACTACCGGGGCCAGCGGTCCGGGTTTCACTTCTCGCTCGCCTTTGAAGGCCATACCGAAATCGACGGAACCTACCAACTTCCCGCCTTAGGCTTCGACTTCGCCGGGGACGAGTACAAGGCTTTGAGCGCTCACGTCGCGGCGCTGCGCGCGCGGCACTTCGTGCCTGTGCCGAAATCGAAAGACAAACCCGCCTGGTGGAGTGAGCCCAGCTTCTGCGGTTGGGGCTCGCAGTGCCACCTGGCGGCCCGAGCAGGCGGCCACGCGCCGGACTTTTCAACGCAAGCTCACTACGAGGCTTTTTTGGAGACGCTTGCGCGCCACGACCTGTCGCCCGGCACCGTCGTTTTGGACGACAAGTGGCAACTGACTTACGGCGAGAACCGCGTCGACCCCGCGAAGTGGCCCGACCTCCGGGGCTTTATCGACCGGCAGCACGCCTCGGGGCGCAGAGTCCTTCTCTGGCTCAAAGCCTGGGACCCCGAGGGCGTGCCGGTCGAAGAGTGCATCACCAACGCGGCCGGGTTGCCCCTCGCGGTCGACCCGACGAACCCGGCTTTCGAGGAGCGCTTTCGAGCCTCGGTTCGCACCATGCTCGCCGACTACGCCGCCGACGGCTTCAAGCTCGACTTCACCGCGCGCATCCCGAGCGGGCCGGGGTTGAACAAGTACGGCTCGAGCTGGGGCCTGGAGATGATGCGTCTGTATTTGGGCATCCTCTACAGCGAAGCTAAGAAAACCAAGCCGGACGCGCTTGTCATGACCCACACGCCGCACCCTTACCTGGGCGACGTGCTCGACATGATCCGGTTGAACGACATCAACACGGGCCGAGCCGTCGGCCCCGCCATGCGGCACCGCGCCCGCATCGCTGCCCTCGCCCTCCCCGACGCCCTCATCGACACCGACAACTGGCCCATGCTGGACCTCGCGGCGTGGCGCGCTTATACCGAGCTGCAGCCCGAGTTGGGCGTCCCCTCGCTCTACTTTGCAAGCCACATCGACAAAACCGGGGAAGCGCTTGCAGAGAACGATTACGCCCTCGTCCGCGAGGGCTGGCGACGCTACCGCGCCCTCCTCGGCGCGGAGGCGTGACGGTGACAAGTTACGACGTGATCGTTTACGGGGCGACCGCGGGCGGCGTGACGGCGGCCGTCGCCGCGGCCGGGGCGGGCGTGAAGGTGGCGTTGCTCGAGCCGGGCCGTCACGTCGGCGGCATGGTGAGCGGCGGCCTCGGCTGGACGGACCTGGGCCAGCGCGAGGTCGTGGGCGGCTTGGCTTACGAGTTTTACGAGTCTCTGGGTCAGGCTTACGACGCGCCCGCCTTCGCCTTTGTGGGCCCCGAGCCGCATGTAGCCGAGCGGGTTTTCCAGGAACGGCTCGAGCGCGCCGGCGTCGAAGTCCTGTTCGCTCGCCCGTTACAGAGCGTGGCGAAAAGTGGGCGGCGCATCGTCTCTCTCAACGCAGGCGACGAAACCCTCGGGGGAACCGTCTTTGTCGACGCCAGCTACGAGGGCGACCTGTTGGCCGCGGCGGGCGTGTCTTACGCGGTGGGGCGCGAAGGGGTCGAGACTTACGGCGAGTCCTGGGCGGGGCGGCAACCCTTACGGCCCGGCCAGCACCAGTTCGACGTGTACGTTTCCCCGTTTGCAAACGGGGAAACGCTGTTGCCGCTCGTCCACGACCGCCCGCTCGCACCCGTCGGCGCGGCCGACGGCGCGGTGCAGGGGTACGGCTTTCGCCTTTGCCTCACCACACGGGCGGACAACCGCGTAGCATTTCTCGAGCCGCCCGGCTACGACCCGGAGAGGTTCGAACTTCTCAGGCGCTACCTCGAAGCCAAAGGGGACACGCTGCACGCGAACGACCTTATGGTTCTACGCCCCAACCTCCCCAACGACAAGGCCGACGTCAACTCGAAAGGGCCGCTCTCGACGAACCTGCTCGACGGCAGCAACTGGGCTTACCCCGAAGCGGACTTCCAAACTCGAGCCGAGATTTGGCAGCGGCACCTGCACTACACCCAGAGCCTCCTGTACTTTCTCGCCAGCGACGCCTCGGTGCCCCGGCATCTCCGCGACGAGTTTAACCGTTGGGGCCTGTGCAAGGACGAGTTTGGCGACACCGGCCACTGGCCCCACCAGCTCTACATCCGCGAGGCGCGGCGCATGAAGGGCGAGTACCTCATAACCCAGCGCGACTTGCAAGAGGAGCGCGTCAAGTACGACAGCGTCGGGATGGGCTCGTACCACATCGACATCCGCCACACGCAGCGTGTGTGGGAACATGTCCACCTCCACCCGAACCTGGTGCCGGCCGCGTTCAACGAGGGCTACCTGTCGGTGCCGGTGCAGCCCTATGAGATTCCCTACCGCGCGCTCTTGCCGCGCTTCGGCGAGTGCAAGAACCTGCTCGTGCCGGTCTGTGTGTCGGCCTCGCACGTGGCTTTCGCCTCGCTGCGGATGGAGCCGCAGTACATGATTCTCGGCCACAGCGCGGGTGTCGCGGCGGCGCTGGCGGTGGAGCGGGGTTTGAGCGTGCAGCGCGTCCCGGTCGCCGAGTTGCAAGAGCGGCTTAAGAACGCGCATCAAGTTTTGTCCCTGAATTAGAGGAGGTCACGGTGCCGAAACTCGCCATTATCCACACCACGCCCGTCACGGTCGCGCCCTTGGCGGCGCTCGCGGCGGAGTTGCTGCCGGGAGTAAGGGTCGTCAACTTCGTCGACGACTCGGTGTTGCCGCAACTCGCCGAGAACGGCGGCGACACGGGCGCGGTCGAGCCTCGCCTCGTACAGTACGGGAAGTTCGCCGCAGAGGTGGGGGCGGACGTCGTCTTGAGCGCCTGCTCCTCGGTCGGCGCGCTGGTAACTTCAATCGGGCGCGCGGTCGACATTCCGGTCGTGCGCATCGACGAGGCGATGGCCGAGGCGGCGGTGCGGCGCGGGCGCAGCATCGGCGTGGCGGCGACGCTTGCCACGACCCTGGCCCCGACCCTGGCGCTCTTAAAAGCCAAAGCCGCGGAGCTTGACAAAGAAGTGAGGCTCGAGCCCCGCTGCGTTACTACAGCCTACGAACGCCTCTTGCAAGGCGACCGGGAGGGGCACGACGCGGTGCTGGCGGAGGCGCTCAGGGACTTGTCCAAAGAGGTCGACGTGGTCGTGCTCGCTCAAGCCTCGATGGCGCGCGTGCTGGACAGCTTGCCCGCAAACGTGCAGGACAAGTTCCTGACGAGTCCGCGCCTCGCCATGATGCGGGTGCGGGACGTGCTGAGGGCGACTGCGTGAAGCGACCCGCCAACCTGCTCACCCTCAAAGAACTGCTCGCCCCCACCGGACCCCACGGCTACGCGGTGGGCTCGTTTTCGCCGCGCTACCCGCGCCTGATTCCGCCGATTTTGCGAGCGGCGCAGGCCCTCGCCTCGCCGACAATCGTGCAGATTTCGCACAAGGACATGACGCGCTGCGGCGTGGCCGTGGAGGCTTTCGCCGCGGCGTTTTACCGCCTGCTCGAGCAGTGCGAAACTACCGTGCCCGTGACCCTGCACCTCGACCACACCGAGGACCGGACGGTTATCGAAGCGGCGCTGGCGGCGGGTTTCACCTCGGTGATGATCGACGCCTCGGACTTGCCCCTGGACGAGAACATCGCGGTGACGCGCAAGGTGGCCGACCTGGCGCACGCGCGCGGCGTGTCGGTCGAGGGCGAACTCGGGACTTTAGGCGCTTACGGCTTTTCCGAGACCGAGGCGAGCGAAGAGGTTCGCTACACCGACGCCGCGGACGTAGCTCGGTTCGTCGCAGAATCGGAGGTTGACGCGCTGGCGGTGTCGGTCGGCACGGTTCACGGCGTCAGCAAGGACAAACCCGTGACCATCGACTTAGGGCGCCTCACAGCCATCCGGGCGCAAACGCGCGTCCCGCTCGTGCTGCACGGCGGCTCCGGCGTGGGGGCCGAGCTGATGCGCCGCGCCCTGCACGTTCCCGGCGGCGGCGTGAGCAAGGTCAACCTGGCGACCGATTTGGAACTCGCCATGTTGAGCGCGCTTCACAGCGAGGAACGCCTCGTCGACGCGGACATCGAGGCGCTGGACGACGACGCTCTAAAGCGTGCCCAAGACGCCGTCGAAAAAGTCGTGCGGGAAAAGATGACGCGCGTTTTGCTGAGCGAAGGCCGAGCCCGACACTACGAGACTGAGGTGCAGGGTGAGAACGAGGTACAGGGTGAGGTGCATAACGGATGAGCGAGCTGCCGACCCTGAGTTTCGGCGCGGCCTCGCTGGCCGAGGGTGGGCTCGAGCCCGCATGAACGAGCCCGTATGAACCTGGTCGACACGGCTCGAGACCGCGCCGAAGTCCTCCTCCTCGCCAACGGGAGCGACCTCGGACTGGTGGGCTCGAACGAGGCCTACCGGCAGGTGTGGGCGCGCGACAGTATGCTCTGCAGCCTCGGCTTACTCGTTACGCAAAATCCGGAGGGCCGCGAGGTTCACAAACGTTCGCTCCAAACCCTGCGCGCTTACCAGAGTTCTTTGGGCAAAATCCCCCACAACGTCGGCGTGGCGAAAATCCCCGACCCGGCGCTCGTCGCGCACGGCGGACGGCTCGAGGGTGAGGGCGTTGTGCTCGACACGGCCCACGCGGGCTGCGTCGACGGCAACTTGTGGTACATCCTCGGCCACTACGCTTACTACGCGACAACGAGAGACCGGGACTTTTTAGCGGAGGCGTGGCCGAGCTTGGAAAGCGCGCTGCTGTGGCTGCGCTACCAGGACTCGAACGAGTGCGGCTTGCTGGAAGTCCACGAGGCGATGGACTGGGCCGACCTGTTCGGCAACCGCTACAACGTCCTCTACGACAACATCCTCTACTACGCCTGCTGGAGGGCGTTCGCGGAGATGGCTGCGGCGTTGAATAAACCGGCGGAGACTTATGAAACTCAAGCCTTGGACGTTTACATGAAGCTCGACGCCGTGCTCTGGGTCGGGCCGGAAGCCCCGAAGGACTGGGCCTGGCTGGCGAGAGAGCGCAAAGAGTGGGTCTACACGCTGCGGCGCATCGAAACCGAACTCGTGGAGCGGCCCTTTTACCTGCCCTACGTGGCTTTTCGCGACTACGCCGACCGCTTCGACACTTTGGGCAACCTTCTCGCCATCCTGTTCGGCGTCGCCGACGGGGTGAAACGCGACAAAATCCTCGACTATGTTCGCGGCTGCGGCCTGGATGAACCTTACCCGGTGCGCTCACTTTACCCGCCGGTTATGCCGGGCGAGCGCGACTGGCGCGAGTATTACCGGGTGCGCAACCTCAATTTGCCGCACCACTACCACAACGGCGGCGCGTGGCCGTTTATCGGCGGGCTGTACGTGGCCGCGCTCGTGCAGGCCGGGCGGGGCCTGGAGGCCGAACGGCAGCTCGAGAAACTCGCTACCATGAACCGGCAAGGCAAGCGCGGCGAGTGGGAGTTCAACGAGTGGTTTCACGGCCTGTCGGGCCGGCCGCTGGGCTACGCGGGCCAGTCCTGGTCGGCCGCGCTGTACCTGTTCGCCCACGACGCGGTGAATGCGGGCCGGGTCGGGATGTTCGGCGCTTGGCGGGACGCGCTGCCGCAAGAAGCCGTGTAGATGCAGCGTCTCTCTGAACACCTCTACTCCTTTGAGGATACCTGTCAGGTGTACGTCGTTTGCAGCGGGCGCGAGGCCGTCCTGGTCGACTTCGGCAGCGGCGCGGTGCTGGATGAACTCCCCGCCCTCGGCCTCGAGCGCGTCCGAGCCGTCCTGATGACCCACCACCACCGCGACCAAGGTCAGGGCTTGGCGCGTGCGGTCGAGCGAGGCATTCCCATTTTCGTGCCGCACACCGAGCAAGACCTTTTTCGCAACGTGGACGCGCATTGGCTGTCGCGTGAAGTGCTGAACTCTTACAACAACCGCCAGGACCGTTTTTCACCCCTCGAGCCCGTCCCCGTCGCAGGTACGCTGAAAGACTACGCGACCTACCGCTTCGGCGACCTCAGCTTTACAGTCATACCGACGCCGGGGCACACGACCGGCTCGCTTACCTTGTTTGCCGACATAGACGGCGTACGTGTCGCCTTTACGGGCGACCTCATCGCCGCGCCCGGCAAGGTCTGGTCGCTCGCCGCGACGCAGTGGTCTTACAATGGGGCCGAGGGCGTGGCGGCGAGCGTCGCGTCACTCCTCGAGCTTAAAGACCGTCGCCCCGACCTGTTGCTGCCTTCGCACGGCGGGGCGATACTCGAGCCCGCCGCAGCCACCGACGCCCTCGTCGAAAACTTGTGGGCGTTGCTGCGTCACCGACGAGAAAACCCGCGCCTTTTGCAACTCCGCGATGAACCCTATGTGGCGCTCAGCCCGCACCTCCTCTGGAACCGGACGAGTTTCGCTTACAGCTACGTTCTTCTTTCCAAAAGCCGCAAAGCCCTCTTTATCGACTTCGGCTACGACTTTACGACCGGGCTCGCCGCCGGCTTCGACCGGGCCTCACGTCGGCCCTGGCTCTACACGCTGCCCGTTTTGAAGCGCTCGTTCGGCGTGGAAACGGTCGACGTGGCGCTGCCGACGCATTATCACGACGACCACGTAGCGGGGCTGAACCTGTTGAGAGAAACCGAAGGAACGCATGTTTGGGCGGCGGAGAACTTTGCGAACATTCTCGAGCACCCCACCCGCTACAACCTGCCCTGTCTCTGGTACGACCCTGTCAAAATAGACCGGGTGCTGCCCCTGGAAACGCCGCTTCGCTGGGAGGAGTACACGCTCACCCTTTACCCGCAGCCGGGCCACACCACGCACGCGGTCGCTGTTTATCTCGAAGTGGATGGCGCGCGCGTGCTTTTCAGCGGCGACCAGTACGTCGGCGGCGGCGAGGCGGGCTGGAACTACGTCTACAACAACGGCTTTCACCCGGACGACTACCAAAAGAGTGCCGAACTGTACCGGCGTTTGCAGCCCGAAATTGTCCTGTCCGGCCACTGGGAACCCTACCGGGTCGAGCCGGGCTACTTTGAGCGTTTAGACGAGCGGGGCGAAAGTTTGAGCCGCCTGCACCGCGCGCTGCTGCCCCTCGAGCGGTTGAACGGCGACGAAGCCGTCGTTCGGCCCTACACCCTCGAGCTTGGCGTAGCTGAAACGGGAACGTTCACGGTCACGGTGCGCAACCCTTTCGCTCGTCCCGAAACGGCGACCGTCTCGCTCGTGGCGCCGCAGGAGTGGCGGGTCGAGCCGGAGGTCGCGGCGCTCGAGCTTGCCGCTCACGGCGAAAGCTGCCTTTTTTTCACCCTTTTACCCGCCCCGAACCCCGTGCGGCGGGCGCGGGTCGCGGCCGAGGTAAAGTTGGGCGACAAGCGTCTGGGGCAGGTTGCCGAGGCGCTGGTGACGGTCCGAAAAGGAGTATGAGAGATGCTCGAGAACGCCCAACCCGTGACCGAAGCCCGAGAACCGCTGCGCCACGCCATCGTCGGGGTCGGGGCGAGCGTGCTCGAGATGCACCGCCCGGCCCTGAACCTCGCCACGACCCGGCTGGTCGGGGTGTCCGACCTCGACGAAGTCAAAGGCCGACAGCGCGCGGCTGAACTGAACTGCCCGTTTTACAGCGATTACCGGGCGATGCTCGTTGATACTCAGCCCGAGGTCGCGGTCGTCCTCACGCCCCATCCCTTTCACGCCGCCGTGAGTACCCACTGTTTGGCGGCGGGCTGTCACGTGTTGGTGGAAAAGCCGATGGCGGTCGAGGTGGCCGAGGCCGACGCGATGACGGCGGCGGCTGACAAAGCGGGCCGGTTGCTGGCGGTGAACTTGCAACACCGCTGTCGCCCCGCGGTGCGCGCGGCGCGCAAACTCGTCAATGAAGGCACCTTGGGCACACTCCAACATGTGGACATGGCGGTCGCTTGGCCGCGGACGGCCGCCTACTACCGCTCGGCCGACTGGCGCGCGACCTGGCGGGGCGAGGGCGGCGGCGTGCTCATGAACCAGGCGCCGCACAACCTCGACCTGCTCTGCCATCTCGTGGGACGGCCCGCGTGGGTCACCGCCTGGACGCGCAACCTGCTTCACCGTTTAGAGGTCGAGGACACCGCCCAGGCGCTGCTCGAGTGGGGCAGCGGCACTTTAGGCACGCTGCACGTCAGCACCGCCGAGACGGGCCGGCCGGAGCGCCTGGAAATCGTCGGCACGCGCGGCTACCTGCGCCTCAGCGACGGTGAACTGAGCCTGAAGCTGCTCGAGACGGACTTTGAAACCTTCGCCGCCACCAGTGCCGACGGTTTCGCCGCGCCGTCCAGCCGAGCCCAAACCGTGGCGCTGGAGCCGGGCGAGGGCAACCACGCGGCGATTTACCAGAACCTGCACGCGGCGATTCTGGAGGGCGCACCTCTCGTCGCCGACGGCGCGCAGGGCCGAATGTCTTTAGAACTCGCCAACGCCATGACGCTCTCGTCGCACACCCGCAGCGAGGTCGAACTGCCGCTCGACGCGCAAGCTTACACGGCGCTGCTCGAGGACTTGAAGGCGCGCGGGCGAGGCGGGCGCTGATTCGTCGGTGACGCCTGAGAAAACCGAACGCCAATCTCCCCACCGGAAAGGAACCCCCTATGGACATCCAGCAAGTCGCCCTGCAACTCTACACCCTGCGCGACCACCTCAAAACGCCCGCCGACATCGCCACCGCCCTCAAAAAAGTGCGCGCCATCGGCTACCAAGCGGTACAGGCCAGCGGCCTCGGGCCGATTGACGAGGCCGAGTTGGTCGACATCTTGAACGGGGAAGGGCTCACCCTCTGCGCCACGCACGAGCCCGCACAACAAATTCTCGACGAGCCTGAAAGGGTCGCCGAACGCCTGGAAAAACTCGACTGCAAAATCACTGCCTACCCGTACCCCCACGGCATCGACTTCGGCTCGGAAAAAAGCGTTCACGACCTCATCGCCAGGCTCGACCGGGCGGGCGAAGTTCTGCACCGGGCGGGGAAAACGCTCGCCTACCACAACCACCAGCACGAGTTTCGCAAGCTCGGCGGCACCGTTATTCTCGACCTCATCTATGAAAAAACCGACCCCCGCTATCTGCAGGGCGAAATCGACACTTACTGGGTGCAGTACGGTGGGGGCGACGTGAAAGCCTACTGTGAAAAGCTCGCCGGCCGTTTGCCGCTCATCCACCTCAAAGACTACGCCGTGGGCGCGGACAACCAGCCCACCTTCGCTGAAATCGGCAACGGCAACCTGAATTTTGGGGATATCATCGCTGCGGCGGAGCGCTCCGGCTGCGAGTGGTTCGTGGTCGAGCAGGATACCTGTGCCGGTGACCCGTTCGACTCGGTGCGGCAGAGCTACGCGTACATCGCGGCTCACTTGTGCGGTTGATGTTGAACTGTGTTGACTCTGCCGACGAGCCCGTGCTACGGTCGCGCCCCATTCCGCAGGGTGGAGCCGGGCTCCCGAGAGACGAGAGGGAATATGACTAAGCTATCGTTCATGGGTGCCAACTTCGTCGCGCGGGCGGCGAACTATCGACTCAGCGAAGGCTGGGGTGAAGGGGTCGCCACGACCCGAGCTTTTTTCGAACCCCCGGAGACCTTCGAGGCGCGCTTCAACGCGCTGTTAAACGAGGTGACCGCGCTGGGCTTCGGCGCGTTCGACCTGTGGACGGAACTCCTCAACCCGAGCTGGGCGACGGACGAGCAGGTGCGCACGGCGAAGAACTTGCTCGAGCACCACCGGCTCACCGTGCCCAGTCTGGCGGGCGGGTTTGGCGAGACGCGCGCCGAGTTCGAAGCCGTGTGCAAACTCGCCAAAACTTTAGGTGCCCCAATTCTCGGGGGCAACACGGCGCTGTTGAAAGACGACCCCGAGCTTTTGGAAGACGTGCTCGAGCACTTTGACTTGCGCTTCGGCTACGAGAACCATCCCGAAAAGACGCCGGCCGAGGTGCTGAAACGGATTCACGGCGGGGGGAAACGCGTCGGGGTCACGCTCGACACGGGCTGGTTCGGCACGCACGGTTACGACGCGGCTGAAGCCGTCAAAGAGCTTGCCCCTTACCTCGTTTACGTGCATCTCAAAGACGTAAAAAAAGCGGGCAAACACGAGACCTGCCGCTTCGGGGCGGGCGTCGTTCCCCTGCAGGCTTGCGTTACAGCCCTCAAACAAACCGGCTACGACGGCTTCGTCTCGGTCGAGCACGAGCCGGAAACCTTCGACCCGACGGCGGACGTTCGCGCGAGTAAGGTGCTGCTCGAGACGTGGTTAAAAGATGTCTGAACATATTCGCGTGGCCGTCGTGGGCGCGGGCAACATCGCCGGACCCTACACCGAAAACCTGCTGAGCTACCCCGAAACCGACCTCCTGGGTATTACCGACCTCGTCCGAGATAAAGCGGAAGCGCTCGCCGCGAAGCGCGGGGTGAGAGTTTATCCCGACCTGAGCGCCCTCCTCGCCGACGGAACGGTCGACCTCGTCGTCAACCTCAGCATCCACCACGCGCACTTTGAAGTGACGAAGGCCTGTCTCGAAGGGGGCAAACACGTCTACAGCGAAAAGCCCTTGGCGATGCGCTATGAGGAGGCGCAAGAACTCGTCGAGTTGGCCGAGAGCAAAAACCTTCGGCTCGGCTGCTCGCCCTTCACCTTTCTGGGCGAAGCCCAGCAGGCGGCCTGGCGGCTCGTGCGTGACGGTCGTCTCGGCCCCGTGCGCGTCGCCTACGCCGAGGTCAACTGGGGCCGCATCGAGTCGTGGCACCCCGCGCCCGCCCCCTTTTACGAGGTCGGCGCGCTCTTCGACGTGGGCGTTTACCCGCTGACGCTCCTCACCGCGATGTTCGGCCCCGCGCGGCGGGTGTCGGCGCAGGGCCGCGTGTTGTACCCGAACCGGAGGGGCAAAACGGGCGAACCCTTCACCGTGGCGACGCCCGACTTCGTCACCGCGATGCTCGACCTGGAGGGCGGCGTGCTGGTGCGGCTCACGACCAACTTTTACGTCACCCAGCGCGGCAAGCAGACGGGCGTCGAGCTGCACGGCGACGCGGGCTCGCTGCACCTCTCGAGCTGGCAAAACCCCGACGCTTCTTTGGAGTTCGCACCGTTCGGCAAGCCGTATGAGCCCGTGCCGCTGCAGGACTTGCCGGGCTTGCAGTGGGGCCGCGGCGTGCGCGAGATGGCCGCGGCGATGCTCGCCGACCGCCCCCACCGCGCCACGGGCGCGCACGCGGCGCACATCGTCGACATCCTCAACGCGGTGAAAACGTCGATTGCGACCGACCGGTCGGTCGCAATCGACTCGAGCTTCCCCGCCCCCGCTCTGGACTAGCTCGCCTTTACGCTTGTCTTCTTACTTCTTGCGTCCTTTTCGAACGCCTCACCGACCGCTTTCGGCGCGGGGGCGAACTGTTCGTGTGCGGCGACGGCGGACAGCGAGCAGTTCGTCGGCGAACTCATGAAGGGATTAAACGCTACCGAGTTTCCGGCTCGAGTCCGGGGGAGCGTGCTAGGCTGAGAGTATGTCGACTGAAGTCTGCCACTACCGCTTGTCGCTGCGCGGCAAACCGGTGGGCAGCCACACGCTCAGCACCGGTTTTCGGGGGCGCACGGCCTTGCTCGGCGCCCACTTGACGGTGCAAGACCGCCTGCTGAACGGCACCGTGACCCAAGAAAGCAAGGTCCACCGCGACCAGTATTTCAGCTTTTCGTTTCAAGAAAAGACGGTCGGCCCTGCGGACTCGCGCAGTTTTTCGGTCGTGTTCGACCTGGAAGAAGGTCTCGTCAGGGCGACGCGCGGCGGGGGCGACAGCGCGGCGGTGCCGTACTTGGAACCGCTCGAGGACCCGCTCGGGCTGCTCTACCACGTCCGCAACTTGGGCGCGAACCCCTTAGGAACGGACGCTGCCCCGCTGCGCGTGCCGCTGCTGGGCAAGACCGTCTTGGTCGACCGCCTGGGCGAGACGACGCTGGACACGGTCATGGGTGAAAAAACGGCCTACGTCTACGTGCTCAAGCCGGGCAACAACTACCTGTACGTGGCGACCGAGCCGCCCCACCCCATCCTGACGATGAGCCAACCCTTCGAGGGTTACTTTTTAGACGCCCAACTCGTCCGCGTCGACGAAGACCAGCCCGCCCCGGCAGCAGCCCCGAAACGCCGCCGGGGCTCGAGGCGGCGACGCCGGAAAAAGTAGCCTAAGAAGACGAGCAGTCGTCGGTCGACAGACGTCGTTCAGCAGGTGGCGCGACGGTTTCCGCGCGAAGAGGTGTCGGCCGGACTCGAGGCGCTCAGCGCAGCAGCCAACCTTTCGCCGCGACCGCCAAACCCAAAAACGAGGCGAAGCCGACGATGTCGGTGACCGTCGTCAGGATGATGTTGGAGGATTGCGCCGGGTCCTGGCCGTAGCGCTCCATCACCACCGGAATCGCCGCGCCCGCCACCCCCGCCATGACGAGGTTTAAGACCATCGCCGCCGCGATGACGAAACCGAGCGCTACGTTGCCGCTGAAGAGCGCCGCCAAACCTCCGGCCAAAACGCCGGTCGCCAGGCCGTTGGTGAGGCCCACCAACGCTTCTTTGACGATGAGCTTGCGCGGCCGGCGCGCGTCGAGTTCGTCGAGCGCGAGCGAGCGCAGGGTGACGGCGAGGGCTTGCGCGCCCGCGTTGCCGCCCTGACCCGCCACGACCGGCAAAAACGCCGCCAAAATCGTAATCTGCGCGATGACGCTGTTGAACGCGCCGACGACCGCCGCCGCCAAAAAGGCCGTCGCCAAGTTCACGGTGAGCCAGGGCAAGCGTTTGCGGATGGCGAAGCGCGGCGTCGACGAGGCGTGCTCGTCCGAGCCGGCCCCGAACATCTTTTGGGCGTCCTCGAAGCCTTCTTCTTGCAACTCGTTGACGAGCTGGGTGGCGAACACGACACCCTTCAAAGTTTCGCCGTCGTCGACGACCGGCACCGACATCAGGCGTTTTTCCAGCAGCACGTCGGCGACGTCGTCGAGTTCGTCGCTCGTGTAAACCTTCACCACGTTGGTGATCATGAGCCGCTTTAGAGAGGTCGTGGGTTGGGCCAGGATGAGGTCACGAAGCACCAGCACCCCGCGCAGCCGCGTCTCGTCGTCGACGACGTAGACGTAGTTCACGTTGCGGCCGACCATCGCCAAGCGCCGCAACCGCGTCAGTGCGTCGCCGACGGTGGCACTTTCGCGCAGCGCTACGAATTCCGGGCTCATGACGCTGCCCACGCTGTCCTCGGGGTACTCGCTGAGTTCTTCGATTTCGTCGGCGTGCAGGCTCGGCAGCGCGCCCAACAGGCGCTCACTCTCGGCCTCGGACAGGTGTTCCAAAATGTCCGCGCTGACCTCCGAGGGCAGCGCGCGCACGATGTCGACGGCCGTGTCCAAACTGGGCTCGAACAGCAGCCGGGCGGCGTAGTCGGGGCTGAAGCCTTCGACGATGGGGGGGCGTAAGTCCTCGTCTAAACCGGCCAACACCGCCCAGGCTGCGTCAGGCTCGAGTCGTTCCAACACCCTGGCGGTGTCGAGCGGGTGGGATTCGATGAGTTCGCGGGCTAAGTCGTCGGTAATCACCTCTCTATATTGACCTATTTCCAGGCGCACGCGCTGCGTTAAGCCGTACTCGGAGACTTTGAGAAGTACGAGTAAAGTACCGAGTAGAAAGTACCGGGTAAAAACACTTTCAACACGGTACTCAGGATTCGGTACTCTTTTGGACCGTTGAGCTTATAATTCAGCCTGCCGATGAGCCGTCCGACGCCCCCCCTCGTGACTTACAAAAACGCCCTCGCTTGGCTTTTTGCGCAAACGCGCTCCGGTGCGCCGCGCGACCCTGGGCGGACGCGCGTTCTTCTCGAGACGCTGCACCTCGGCTCGCCCCCGAACGGCGTTCACGTCGTCGGCACGAACGGCAAGGGCAGCGTGACGCAGGCGGTCGCCGCGGGGTTGAGCGCGGCGGGGTTTCGGACGGGCGCGTTCGTTTCTCCGCACGTCGAAGAGTTTCGGGAGCGGGTCACGGTCGACGGCCTACAGGTTGACGAGCGGGAGGTTCAAACGTTTGTGCAAACCCTCAGACCGCTACAGCCCGGCGCCGCTTTTTTCGAACTTTGTTACGCCCTGGCCCTGCACCATTTCGAACGCGAGCGGGTTGAGTGGGCCGTGGTCGAGGCGGGTGTGGGGGCCAAAAACGACGCGACCATCACCCTGGAGAACGTTCGAGCCGTGGTCATTACCAACGTCTCTTTGGAGCACCAGGCCACCCTCGGCGAAACGTTGCGCGACATCGCCCGTGACAAGGCCGCGGCGGTGCGGCCGGGCGTGCCCGTCGTCACGGCGGCGCAGGGTGAGGCGCTAGCGGTGGTTGCGGAAGTTGCCGCGGAACGCTCGAGCCCCCTTTTTCACTTGTCAAGCTCTCCCCTGTTCGCGCTGCCGCCTGACCTCGAGCAGGCTCTATACCCTTTTCAACAGCAAAACCGCCGCCTCGCCGCGGCCACGTTGCGGCTCTTAAACGTTGCGGAGGACGCGGTACTCGTCGGCCTGGCCTCTCAGCCCCCGCCCGGCCGCCGCGAGGTGTTTCAGCTCGGCGGCAAAACCGTCATCGTCGACGGCGGCCACAACCCGGCCGCCACTCGAGCCTTGCGCGCCACGCTGGACGCGCCTTATGTACTCGTCTTCGGCGCGCTGCCCAAAAAGCAGGGCGCGGCGACGCTCGCCGAACTCGAGCCGGACGCCCTGGAGACGTTCATCACCCACGTTGAAGGGCAGCCGAACGCCGACCTCGAGACGGGCCGCCGGACTGTGCCGGAACCGCTCGAGGCGCTTCGACAGGCGCTCGACCTTTGTCCCGAAAACGCGACGGTCGTCGTCGCGGGTTCTTTGTACTTGGCCGGTCAGGTCAGGCCGTGGTTGCGGGAACACGCTCTCCGCCCGAGCGCTTCGTCCGCTGCAAAAGTTCGACTTGTACCCGACTGAGCTATACTCGGGACTCGAGCGCTCGAGCTTGTCTTTGGAGTTGAACTGATGGCAGGTAAAGTTGGTTTCATAAGTCTGGGCTGTCCCAAGGCCCTGGTCGACAGCGAACGCATCTTGACGCAACTGCGCGCCGAGGGCTACGCGGTTTCGCCCAGCTATGAAGACGCCGACCTCGTCGTGGTCAACACCTGCGGCTTTATCACCCCGGCGGTCGAAGAGTCGCTAGGGGCTATCGGCGAGGCTTTGGAACACAACGGCAAGGTCATCGTCACGGGCTGTTTGGGCGAAAAACCGGAGACGATTCGCGCCCGGCACAAGGGCGTCCTGGCGGTGACCGGGCAGGGCGACGTCGAGGGCGTCATGAACGCCGTCCACGACGTGCTGCCGCCCGACGACAACCCCTTCACCTCGCTGTTGCCGCAGGGCGTCAAGCTCACGCCGCGCCACTACAGCTACCTGAAAATCGCCGAGGGTTGCAACCACACCTGCAGCTTTTGCATCATCCCGCAACTGCGCGGGTTGCAGGTGTCGCGCGACGCGGGCGAGGTGCTTTACGAGGCTTACCGGCTCGTGGCGTCGGGCACCAAGGAACTGCTTGTCATCGCGCAGGACTCTTCGGCTTACGGCGTGGACATCCGCTACCGCGAGAGCGAGTTTCAGGGGCGTAACGTGAAGGCCCACCTCGTCCCGCTGGTGAGCGAACTCGCCAGTCTGGGCGCGTGGCTGCGGCTGCACTACGTCTACCCTTACCCGCACGTCCGCGACCTCATCCCGCTGATGGCCGCGGGCAAGCTGCTTCCTTACCTGGATGTACCCCTGCAACACGCCAGCCCCAAGATTTTGCGCGCCATGCGGCGGCCCGGCGGCGCGGAAAGTCACCTCAAAACTATTCAGGAATGGCGTTCGATTTGTCCCGAACTCGCCATTCGCTCGACCTTCATCGTCGGTTTTCCGGGCGAGACCGAGGCAGACTTCGAACTGCTGCTCGAGTTCCTGCGTGAGGCCAGGCTCGAGCGTGTCGGCGGTTTTACCTACAGCGAGGTGCCCGGCGCGGCGGCCAACGCGCTGCCGGGGCAAGTGCCGGAGGAGCTTAAACGGGAGCGCTTCGCGCGCTTTATGGAAGTGCAGCAAGCCATCAGTTTTGAGAAGCAGCGCGCGAAAGTGGGGCAAACCCTGGAGGTCATCGTCGACGACTACGGCGACTTGCCCGGCGACCTCATAGGGCGCAGCAAGTACGACGCGCCCGACATCGACGGCACCGTCTTCGCCACGTCCGACGGCACGGTGAAAATCGGCGACGTCGTCAAGGTGAAAGTTTCAGAGGCCAGCGCCTACGACCTGCACGGCGAAGTAACCGCAACGCTTCCCTGGCGGCCCAACGTCCTCAGCTTGGTTTGAGAAGACCATCCCTCGTCGTTAAGGCTTCGGCAGCCGAGCTGGCGCGTTTGAATTTGGAGTTGCAGGGGGGTGACAAAAACGGGCAAGCCAGAACTAGAGGGGGCTCGAGCGGTTTTCACGCCCGCGCCGTCAGCGCCTCGTGCCTCATCAGATTCTCGTGAACGACGAACTGCAGCAGCGCTAACCCGAAAAACCACACCCCGACGACGTTCAAACCCAAAGGTAGGGTGCTGAGCGAAATGAGCCAGGGCAGCGCCGCCGACCCCAGCGACGCTCCGGCGATTTGAAAGCCGATTGTATTGGCGCTGTGGCGCAGGCCGACGAGCCGCGGCGTCCGGTAGATGCCGGTCGGGTACACGGGCGCGAGCGACAAACCCATGACGGCTAAGCCGACGAGTCCTGTCGAGGGCGTCGGGTTCCACCACAGCAGCGCCGCGCCCAAGACGGTGATGAAGGTGCTGACCCGCAGCAGCGTACCCGCCCCGAGCAAATCGCTCAGAAAACCCAGCAGCACCCGCCCGACGGTGATGGCGGCAAAGTAAAGGCTGAGCCAAGCACCCACCCGCGCGGCGTCCAAGCCGCGCCCCTCGACGAAAAACGTGCTGCTCAGTTGGCCCGCGCTCAGCGAGAGGCCGTTGTGGACGAAGTAAAGCGCGATGCCCAGCCACACGGCCAGCAGTCTGAGGCTGTCGGCGGCCGTGGCTCGAGCTTGCGGTTCGCCGTCCGGGTCGTCCCCGTCCAGACGCCAAGCCTGCAAGGTAGCGCCGAACGTCAGCGTCACGCCGAGTTGCAAAACAGCGATAATCCCGAAGCTCGTCTGCCAGGGGAGGTTGTGGCGCAGGGTAAAAAAAGTGACCAGCAGCGGCCCCAACGTCGCGCCGAGGCCGTAAAAGGCGTGGAGCCAGTTGACGCGGCTGGACAAGTAGCGGTGCGCCACAAAGGTGTTGACCCCGGTATTGAGCATCCCCATGCCCAGCCCGAGAACAAAGGTGGCCGCGACCAGCGCCGCCCACGCGGGTGCAAACACGTAGCCGAGCAGCCCGAGCGTCATCAAAGCGCTGCCCACAAAACAGTGCCGCCCGACCCCGAAGCGGCTGATAAGGCGGCCGCTGTTGAAACTCGTCAGCAAGTTGGCGAACATGAGGACGGCCAGGAGCCATCCGAGGCCGTTAAGCGTTCGGCCGAACGCATCTTGCATCCGCAGCCAAGCGACGCCGAGCGCGGCCCCGGGCATCCCGTAGACGACGAAAGCGGCGTAGGCGAGCGGGAGGAGGTGGGCGGGTAGGGGAGGGGGTGCTCGAGTCTCCCTCACTTCCCGGTCCACCAACTCACCAAAGCGATTAAGACGAGCAGCGTCACGCCTAAACCCAGCGACAGCACCGACACTACGAACTCGGCGCTGCCGCGCGGCACGGTGAAGACCAAAAAAAGCCCGGTGAGGGTCACGAACATGCCGAGCCGGAAAAAGAGTTTGAGGCCTTCAGGGGCCATAAGGTTTTAGTCCGAACAAGGGTTGCTTCGATGTAGAGTTGACAGGCTCAGCAACTCCAAATAATTCGGCAAGAGCCCCCCTTTTTAAGGGGGGTTGGGGGAATTTGCTTCTGTAAGAGCACTGTAGAGGTCGTCTCAGAAGCAAACCTCCCCTAGCCCCTCCTGTTAGGAGGGGGATAAAAGCCCCTTTTATAGCTTCACCATGAGGATTTGCCTTCATCTAGACTTACTGTGACAGGCTCAGGTGCCATAGCGCTCTAAGCCGAACCCCCTCGTCAGCGGCAAGCAGGCGACCTCGGCGTCGCTTCTCGTTTCCGGGACGCTTTCCAGCGGCGGCACTTCAGCGTCGCACAGGCCCGGCACGAACCAGGGACAGCGCGGGTGAAAGGTGCAGCCCGGCGGCAGTTCGGTGAGTCGCGGAATGTCCTCGCTGCGCAGTTCGATGTGCTCTTTCTGGCGGGTGCGGTCCGGGTCGGGCTCGGGGATGGCGGACAGCAGGGTGCGCGTGTAGGGGTGCTGCGGGCGCTGCGTGACGTTCGGGGTGCTGCCGATTTCGACGACGCGGCCCAGGTACATCACCGCGATGCGCCCGCCCCAGGCGAAGTATTTGGCTAGGGCTAAGTCGTGGCTGATAAAGACGATGGTGACCTTGAAGGTTTCGCGCATGTCCATGAGCATGTTCAGAATCGAGATGCGAATCGACACGTCCACCATGCTCACCGCCTCGTCCGCGACGATGACGCTCGGGTTGGTGGTGAGCGCCCTCGCAATCGAGACGCGCTGCCGCTGCCCGCCCGACAGCTCGTGCGGGTGTTTGTCGATAATGTCTTGCACAGGCGTCAAGCCGACGACGGTCAGCAACTCCTCCACCCGCGCCCGCGCCCCACTTCGCCCCCGCACGAGCTTGTGGCGGTAGAGCGGAAACGCCAGAATATCGAAAATGCTGTGCGTCGGGTTCAGGGAGGCGTAGGGGTCCTGGTGGATAATCTGCACGCTGCGGCGGTAGTGCCGGTAGGCCGCGCCCTTGAGGGTGGCAACATCCTGGCCCTCGAAGAGGACGCGGCCACTCGAGGGCTTCAACAGCCCCGCCAAAATCTTGCCGCTCGTCGTCTTGCCGCAGCCCGACTCGCCCACGAGACATAAAAACTCCAAAGGGTTGACCCGCAAACTGATGTCTTGCAGCACCGGGATAGCGGTGCGCCCTTTTTTGAACGAGCGGCTCACCCGGTCGAAGGCGAGGACGGGTTCGCTCATAGTGTCTCTTTCACAGCGCTTTCTCCCACAAGTCGGCTCGAGCCTCCACAACCTTATCCGTGTGCCAGCAGGCGGCGAGGTGGCCGGGGGCGTGTTCAGCGAGCGGCGGCGCTTCCTCTTGACACTTTTCAGTGGCGAAGGGGCAGCGCGGGTGAAACTTGCAGCCGGGCGGCGGCTGAATCAGGTCGGGCGGGTTGCCGCGGATGCTGGTGAGTTCCTCGCGCCCCCCGCTTAAGCGCGGCACCGAGCGCAGCAGGCCGAGGGTGTAGGGGTGCAGCGGCGCGTAAAAAAGGTCGTCCACCGTCCCCTGCTCGACGATTTCGCCCGCGTACATCGTCGCCACCCGGTCGGCCATCTCGGCGGCCAGCGCGAGGTCGTGACTGATAAAGACGATGCTGAAGCCGAGCCGCGTTTGCATCTCGTTGAGCACGTCGATAATGGCGCGCTGCGTGAGGATGTCGAGGGCGGTGGTCGGCTCGTCCAAAATCACGACCGTCGGGTCGAGCAGCACGCCGAGCGCGAGCAGTGCCCGCTGCTTCATGCCGCCCGAGAGTTCGTGCGGGTAAGCGTCGTAAACGCGGTCGGGGTCCAGGCGAACGAGTTTGAAGAGTTCCAGGGTGCGCTCCCGAATCCACCTGGCGTCGCTGTGGCCGTGGGCTCGAGCCGTGTCCGCAAACTGGTCGCGCACTCTCAAAACCGGGTTGAAGGCGTTCTGCGCCCCCTGAAACACCATCGCGCAGTCCTGCCAGCGAAAACGCCGCACGGCGCGTTCGGACAGCTCGAGCACGTTGCGCGTCACGCCGTCGCGCGTGTAGAGCACCTCCCCGTTTGTCACCGCCGCGTTTTTGCTCAACATCTGGATAAACGACAGCGCCAGCGTCGTCTTGCCCGACCCCGACTCACCGATGAGGGCTAAAGCCTCCCCCGGGTACAGGTCGAACGAGACCTTGTTGACCGCGCGCACCTGGCCGCGTTTCGCCGCGTACGCCACCGACACGTCGCGGACGCTGAGGACGGGGGCGTTGGTGGGCGTTTCGCTCATAACGAACCTCGGCGCGGAAATCCTCCCGACCCCCCTTTTTCAAGGGGGGCTGTCCAGCGCAGCGTCGACAGGGGGGTCATCACACCCCCCGCAAGCGCGGGTTGAAGACTTCCTCGAGGGCGTTGGCGAACATCACCAGACTCACCTGAAAGGCGGCGATGGCGAGGACCGGCGACAGCACCATCAGCGCGCTGTCGGGGCTGAACAGGGTGCCGCGGGTGCGCCCGAAGTAGAGCATCACGCCCCAGGAATAATCGTTGATGGGGGCCATGCCGAGAAAGATAAGCCCGATTTGCGCGTACATCGCCTCGATCATCGACAGCACCAAACTCACCAGCACGAAGCTGATCATGTTCGGCAAAATCTCGCGCAGGATGATGTGCGGCGTGCCCAGGTCGAGCGCCACGGCCGCCTCGACGTAGTCGCGTTCGCGCAGGCTCAAGACCTGCGCGCGAATCGCCCGCATCAGGGCGGGCCAGGCCAGCGCGCCGATGAGCACCGCGAGTAAAACGAAGTTTTTCAGCGTGAACAGCGCCGCCAGCACCACCAGGAGCGGAAAGCGCGGAATGACCAGAATGAAGTTGGCAAAGGCCGTCAACACGCGGTCGAGCGCGCCGCCCACCAAGGCCGCCAGCGCGCCGAGCAACACCGCGATGCTGGTCGAAATCGCGCCCGCCAACAGCGCCGTGAAAATGAGCGTGCGCCCACCGTTGATGACGTGGCTCAAGATGTCGCGCCCCTGAGTATCGGTGCCGAGGAGGTGGCGCGGGCCGACACCCGGATTGGCGACGGCGAGGTCGCCGAAGGTGTCCAGGTAACGCGGGTCGGTGGGTTCGGTGACGTACTTTTGGACGAGCGGCGAGAACAGCACGAGCGCGTCGAGGTCGCCTTTTTGAAGGTCCTCGAGCCCCGCCACCACGCCCCGCCCACTGCGCCAGCGCACCGTTTCGACGTTCAAGCTGTCCGCGTAGGGCCGCACCAGGTCGGGGCCGCCGGACTTGTCGACCACGCCGACCGTTCGACCCTCGAGGTCTCCAAAGGAAGTCAAGGTGTCCGCGTCCGCCGCTCGAGTCACGATTTGCAAACGTGACCCCGGCGGCGCGTTGATGGCGTCGAGCTTGACCTGGTTGTCGAACGGCACGAGCGCCTGCCCGACGGTGATGAGGAAAATGTAAAAGCCGAGCCCGCCGAGCCCGATGAGTCCGGCCCTCGTTTTCGAGAGCGCTCCGAAAAAGCGTCCGAACCGTCCCCAAACCGCGCCGATGGGGTTGGCGCGGGGTAAAACTTGCGCGCGCTCAATCACGTCTCAACCATCGCTTTAACCCTCACTTTTCACCCGTCACGCGCACGCGCGGGTCGAGGCGGCTGTAGAGAAGGTCGGCCAACACGTTCGACAGCACCACCGAAATCGTGATGATGAGAAACACGCCCTGCATCGAGGTGTAGTCGCGCTGCGAAATCGACCAGAACAAAAAGCTGCCGATGCCCTTGTAGACGAACAACTCTTCGATGATGATGCTCCCGCCGATGACGAAGCCGATGCTGATGGCGAACAGCGTAAAAAGGGGCAGCGCCGCGTTGCGCCCGACGTAGCTCGTGATGACGCGGTGCCGCGGCAGGCCCCGCGCCTCGGCGATGGTCACGTAGTCCTCGCCGAGCACCCCGGTCGTCGAACTGCGCATCGACAGCGTCCAGTTGCCGACCGTGCCGATGACGTAGGTCAATACCGGCAGCGCGGCGTGGGCGAGCACGCTCAAAATAAAGGGCAGCGTCAAGCCCGGTTGCAGCCGGGGGTCGTAGGTGCCGCGCAAACTCCCGATGTTGAACCAGCCCAACTGCACGCCGAAAATAATCAAAATAAGCAGTCCCCAAATATATTCCGGCACCGCGCCCAGGATGCTCGCCAGCAAAGAAACGGCCGTGTCGAGCGGCGAGTTGCGGTAGTAAGCGGCGAGCATCCCCAGCGTCATGCCCAGCACGAAACTGATTAAGAGGCCCAAGCCCACACAAAAGAGCGTCCAGGGCAAAAACCGCAAAATCTGGTCGATGACTTGCGTGCCGGTCGAGGTGATGGACTGGCCCAGGTCGCCCTGCAGGAGTTGGCCCATGTAGGCGAGGTACTGGCTGAACAAGTTGGCGTCCGGGTCGAAGGCAAACTGCGAAGCGGCGCGGTTGAAGGCCTCCTGGTAGCTCATGTTTTGCTGGTTGATGAGGTAGTCGATGTACACGTCTACGGGGTTGCCCGGCATGAGTCGCACCAGGAAAAAGGTAAAGGTGACGACCGCCCAAATCGTCAGCAGCGACTGCAGCAGCGTGCGGACGTAAAAGTTGCCGTAGAGCCGCGCCAGTGGAGACGGGGCGTCGGCTTCGGCGGGGGGTGCGGTCAGGTCCCTCGAGGCTTGCATAAAACGTCACCCTTCACAAAACGATGTCGCGTGTAGGGGCGGGTTTAAAACCCGCCCCTACTACGGGTTGAATGGCAAACGTCGTTTACCGGGTCGAAATCCTAATTGACCGGCCCGATTTGGCCGGTCAGGATGAGGTAGGGCATAAAGTGGTCGGCGTTGCCCGCGTTGTTGTAGATGGGGTCGTCACCAGCGGGAGCGTCCAAAAAGGTGCGGTTGAGCGGGTTGTTGCCGTAGCGTTCCCAGAGCGGGATGGCGGGCAGCAGTTCGTTGAACGACACGGCGAGCTGTTCGATGAGCCCGGCCTGCTCTTCGGCGTCGAGACCCTGGCTCGAGGCAATCGTCGTCTCTAACACGTCCAAGTCGCCGCCCGAATAGCTCACGTTGGTGTCGAAGCGCATCCCGCCGCCGACGCCCTCACCGGCGAGTTCGCCCTGGCCGTTGTAGCGCTGGTAGGGTTGCAGGTAGCTCTGGTAAGGAAACGGGTTGGCGATGCCCCAGTTGCGAATGGCGAGTTCGAAGTTGCCGTCGTAAACCTCTTGCTGCTGCTGCTGGAACTGCACGCCGCGCGCGGTGATGTCGAAGCCGAAATCGTTCAGGGCCTGCGCGGCGTTTTCAGCGGCCGCCGCCCAGTCGGCGAATTCGGCCGGGAAGATGAGTTCGAAGGCCATGCGGTTGCCGTCCGCGTCCGTCCAAACTCCGTCGGAACCCTTGGTGAAGCCGAGGTCTTCCAGCATCGAAGCGGCCAGTTCGGGGTCGTAGTCGTAGGTCTCGAGCCCGTCCAAAGTGTCTTCGGACAGGTAAAGCGGCAGCAGGTTGTCGCTCAAACCGGCCATGTACTCGACCGCCACACCCGACTCGCCCAAAGACACGAAACCGTTCTCCTCGCGGTCGATGGCGTGGGCGAGCGCCTTGCGCACCTGGGGGTCGGCGAAGGGTTCGACCGTGTAGTTGAAGTACAGGGCGGGGCCGCTGTAGCTCGGGCCGCGGACGATGTCGAGTCCGGCGTCGACAAACGCCGCCTCGGTCGCGGGCGGAAAGCCGTAGGTGCCGTACCACAGGTCGCCACTCGTCACCAGCGGCGTGACCGCTTCGGTTTCACCGTTCCAGAGGACGACGTTGTCGAAGCGAACCGTGTCGGCGTTCAGGCCGCCGTCGTTCTTGACGAGTCGCACCTGTGCATCGCTGACGTTTTCGCTCAAGAGTTGGTAAGGGCCTATCGCGACGTACTGCTCGGGCCGGAACTCGGTGAGTTCGGTGAGCAGGTCGTCGAAGGCCGCGTCGCCGCTCGCCACACCCTCGTCTACAAGCGTGGCGGCGCGCTGGGCGATGTCGCCGTAAACGCTGTTCGGGCGGATGTACTGGGTCAAAATCTCCCGTTGGGCGGCGAACGACGGCGTGGACAGGTTGAACTTCACCGTGCGGTCGTCGACCTTCTCGACACTGTCGAGCGAGTCCCACACCGTAAAGTTGAGCAGGTAGCCGACGTTGAAGGTGGTGACGACGTCGTCGGCCGTCAGCGGCGTGCCGTCGCTCCAGGTGAGGCCGTCTTTGAGCGTGACCACGTAGTTGTTGTCTTCGTCGAAGTCGAAAGACTCCGCGAGCATGGGCTCGTACTCGCCCGCCGACCAGACGTAGGTCGCTAAAGACGGCTCCATCAGGTTCTGATAAGGGCCCAAGATGATGCCCCCGACCGAAAAGCTGTTGAAGTGCCCGTCGGGCGGCAGCTGGTAGGGCCAGCCGCCGTAAAAAGTCGAGCCGTCTTGCGCCAGGCCGACGGCGAACAGGCTCAGCGCCAGTGAAGCGAGCAGAGTGGACAGTCTTTTGCGCATCGAATTTCCTCCCATAAAAGTGAACGCTTCGAGAACCGGTATCTCACTTGAGCACAGCCCCCGGTTACACCTAAACGACTCGAGTCTATAGAACCTCCTCGCCTGACAAACGGTGATGTAAGAGCAGCATACCAGTCTGTAACCACTCGAGGGCAAGGCTTCGGCCGAACGATGAAGAGGTTGTAGAAAAAGTGCGCTGAAACGGCGTTTGGAGGCGGTTCACAAGCTCGAGCCAGACGATTTCCAGATGAGAAGGAGTTCCTCTGGACAAGGGATTTGCTTCTGTAAGAGCACCAGACCTCTTGCACAAGTCCAAAGATTTGCGACGCGAATGAGCTTTACAGCTGCTTAGTTGCTACCCGTCAAGAGACGTCTACTGTAGAGGTCGTCAGAAGCAAACCTCCCCTAGCCCCTCCTGTTGGGAGGACTTCAGCTTCTACGGAATTGCTTGCGGAACCGCTGTTTGGAACCGGTCTGGCTGTGTTCAGTCAAGTATCCTGTAGCCATGATGCGTATTGCCCTCGGCGGTATCGCCACCGAAAGCTGCACTTTCTCACCCGTTTTGACTAAAAAAGAAGACTTCGCTGTCGCGTACGGCGACGCCTTGCTCGAGTCCGGTCGCTATCCCTTTTTGGCCGACGGCGAGGCTCGAGTTTTCCCGACTTTGCAGGCTCGAGCCCTGCCCGGCGGCCCCGTCGAGCGCTCGTCTTTTGAGAGTCTCAAGGCCGACTTTTTAGCGCGGTTGCGCGCGGCCCTGCCCTTGGACGGCCTCTACCTCGACATGCACGGCGCGATGAACGTCGAAGGCCTGGACGACGCCGAGGGCGACCTCTACGCGGCGGCTAGAAGGGTGGTCGGCCCCACCTGCCTCATGTCGGCAAGCTACGACCTGCACGGCAACCTCAGCCGGCGCATCGTCGCCACGCTCGACCTCCTCACGGCCTACCGCACCGCGCCGCACGTGGACACGCTTCAAACGCGCACCAGAGCGTTCAACTTGCTCGTGCGTTGTCTCAAAGAAAACCTTCGGCCGCACAAGGTCTGGGTGTCCGTTCCCGTCCTGCTTCCCGGCGAGCGCACCAGCACCGAATACGAGCCCGCGGCGAGCCTCTACGCTTCGTTGCCGGAGACCGACGGCCTGCCCGGCATCCTGGACGCCTCGGTCCTCGTCGGCTACGCCTGGGCGGACGAGCCGCGCGCGGCGGCGAGCGCCCTAGTGACGGGGACCGACTTAGGCGCAGCAAAACGAGAGGCGCGGCGGCTGGCACAGGCTTACTGGAACCTGCGGGACGAGTTCGGGTTCAGCGTACCGGCCGGGACGATGGACGAAAGTCTGACCTGGGCGCTCGAGCGCGAAAAAACCTGCCTGTTCGTCAGCGATTCGGGCGACAACCCGACCGCCGGGGGCGTGGGTGACCGGGCGGACTTTTTGAGGTGTTTGTTGGGGCGCAACGTTCCCGACGCCGTGCTGGGCGGTCTGACGGACGCCGCCGCGACCGACGCCTGTTACCAAGCCGGGGTCGGGGCCAAGCTCAGCCTAAACTTGGGCGCTTCTCTCGACGCCCGCAGCGAACCCCTGAAGGTCGAAGGTGAAGTGTTGTTTCTGGACGCGGTGAGCGACCCTGGCGAGCGACAAGCGGTGGTGCAAACGGGCGGCGTGACTGTGATTCTGGCACGGCGGCGCAGGCCCTACCATCTCGAGGCGGATTTTCTACGCCTCGGCGTCGACCCCAGAACGCGCAAGATGATCGTCGTCAAAGTCGGCTACCTCGTCCCCGACCTAAAACGCATTGCGGGCGGGAGTTTTTTGGCGCTCAGTCCCGGCGCGGTCGACCAGCACGTCGAGCGGTTGCCCTACGCGCGGCTCAGGCGGCCTCTTTACCCACTCGAGCGCTCTTTCCAGTGGCAGCCTCGAGACGCGGGAGTTTGACACCGGCCACGCTGAGCACTCGAGCCCGTTGTAGAAGCGCGGTTTAAGCCAATCCTAGTGAAGCAGGATGCTTAGTGGGTTTGTCCCTACGCTTGCGCTCGGCACCTCGAGCTTATACCGTTTCCGGTTAATTCCTAAAGGAATTAACCGGAGTGGAACGAGAAGAAAAAATACGGATGACGATAAGGAGCGAAAAAAGACTTTCCAAATTTATTTAGCGTATTACCGCCATCTGTATTACCGGTAGCATCAGTAACTTCGAGCTTACCGGTAATACCCGTAACTTCGTGAAAGCTGAACGGGCCTGAACCACAGGCCGTGACTATTTCACCCGGGAGGTACCTAGAACTTGCGGCCCCTGTCGTAAGACCTCGAGCCCCGCGACCGCTCGTCGCCGCCCGCGGCGTACGGCTCGTCGGCACCGTGGTGCTGCGTCAACATCACCTTGAACTCGTGCGCGCTGGTCGAGGCGGCGAGCGCGTCTTCCATCGACACCCGGCCGTTGAGGTAAAGTTCGACCAGGTGCTGGTCGAAGGTTTTCATGCCGCGCAGGTTGTCCTCTTGAAGCGCTTCTTTGATGAGCGGTGTCTTGTCCTCGTCTTTCAAATAGTCGCGCACCAGCGGCGAGTTGACGAGCACTTCATGCGCCAGCACGCGGCCCGTCCCGTCGGCGCGGGGCAGCAAGCGTTGGCTGAGGATGCCGAGCAGCGAGTCGGCCAGCAAAATGCGCACTTGGGTGCGCTCGAAAGGCGGAAAAAAGTCGATGATGCGGTTGATGGTGCGAATCGCGTCCAGGGTGTGGAGCGTGCTGAGCACCAGGTGCCCGGTCTGCGCCGCGCTGATGGCCGCTTCGGCCGTTTCGCGGTCGCGCATCTCCCCTATCATGATGACGTCGGGGTCCTGGCGCATCGCGTACTTGAGCGCGTCGGCGAAGTCGGCGGTGTCCAGACCCACCTCGCGCTGGATGACGAGGCTGCGCCGGTTCGCGTGCAGCACCTCGATGGGGTCTTCTACCGTGAGGATGTTGCGCGGATAGGTACGGTTGATGTGGTCGACCATCGCCGCCAGGGTGGTCGACTTGCCGTGCCCGGTCGGCCCCGTGACGAGGACCAGCCCGCGCGACTGAGCGACGAACTCGGTGACCACCTTGGTGGGTAAGCCCAGCGTCTCGAAACTCGGCACGCTGTCTTGCACCACGCGCATGACGATGCCGACCGAACCCCGCTGCCGAAACACGTTGCAGCGGAAGCGCGCTATGTCGGGAACGGTAAAAGCGAAGTCGAGTTCGTGGCGGTGCAAAAACAGCTCGCGTTGCGGCTCGGACATCATGGCGAGGGCGATTTGCTCGGTTTGCTGCGGGGTCAGCGTCGGCACGCTCTCGTAAATGTGCAAACTGCCGTCAATGCGGATGTAAGGCGGCGCGCCCGCCTGCAGGTGGATGTCCGAAGCTCGCTGCGCGACCATGTTTTTGAACATGTCGGCGATGCGCACGCCCCTGCTTTGCCCAGTGCTGTCATGTACCATGTGCGTAGTCCCGCCGTCTCGGCTCCGGCCAGCGAGCACGACCTCGAGTGTACTCAATTGACAAAAAAATGCAGTAAAACTTTTCGCGCCGTGCTTGGACAGTCCACGCCTCAACTATTTTGGGTCGGAGCAGGTAAAGCTAAGGGCTACTTTTTAACGCCTTCTGCGTTTGTTTCTTGGACAGGTTGCGCAGACGCTGCTTTTTGACCGTGGCTGCGAAAGTAAGCGATACGCTCTTCGGCACTCAAACTTTTCGTCTCCTCGAAGATGCGGTCACGAACGGCACGCACCACCGCTACGGTGTCAAACATTTCTACTTTGTTCGTCTTCATCGCTCACGACCTCCGTCGGATTCCTTGTCTCGAGGGGCTGATACCATAAAGCAGATTCACGCCGTCAAAGCCGAGGATGCGCGGCAGCTTAACAACACGCTTAAAGTTCCAGCTCACCGACACGTCTACTTTAGCAACCGTGGTGAGCGTGATATGTGTGGCGTCGTTCCTGAATCTCGGTGAAACTACGCCTGCCTTAAGATAGGCGCTTGTTAACCTGTCGGCTTCGACGCTCAGGACAAGAACCTCCGCGCCTCGTGCCTCAAGCTCGGCAAGGAGCGACCTGACCTCGTGAGGAGCTAGGGCAACTTCAGTCCGCACCCCATCGGACACGACTGGGATAATGCTTTTCGCCTTGATGGCGTCGAGGAGAACTTGGGTGTCTTTGAAGAATTCCTCATCAAAGACTCCTCCAAGCACCGAGGTATCGAGGTAGACTCGAAGTGACCTCACTGAGCTACCCTTCCGTTTCAAACCGGCAACATCAAAGAATCTTCGACAAAAACGACTTCGTCCGCTCCTCTTGCGGGTTGGTGAAAAAGTGCTCGGGCGGCCCGACCTCGACGACTTGCCCAGCGTCCATAAACACCACCCGGTTGCCGACCTCGCGCGCGAAGCCCATTTCGTGGGTCACCACAATCATCGTCATGCCTTCACGAGCCAAGTTCACCATGACCTCCAGGACTTCGCCGATGACCTCGGGGTCGAGGGCGCTGGTGGGTTCGTCGAAGAGCATCACTTTGGGCTCCATCGTCAGCGCCCGTGCAATGGCGACGCGCTGCTGCTGCCCGCCCGAGAGCTGGCCGGGGTACTTGTGAGCTTGCTCGGGCACGTGGACTTTTTCTAAAAAGTACATCGCCCGCTCCTCGGCCTTGGACTTTTTCCACTTGCGCACGCGAATCGGAGCCAGGGTGATGTTTTCCATCACGGTGAGGTGCGGGAACAGGTTGAACTGCTGAAAGACCATGCCGGTCTCGCGGCGCACCTGGTCGATTTTGCGCACGTCGTCGGTAAGTTCGGTACCGTCCACGCTGATGCGGCCTTCCTGGTGCTCCTCGAGCCTGTTTACACAGCGAATCAAAGTAGACTTGCCCGAGCCCGACGGCCCGATGACCACCACGACCTCACCCTTGTTGACGGACAAGTTGATGTCTTTGAGCACGTGAAAGTCGCCGTACCACTTGTTCAGGTCGGCGATTTCGATGATTTTGTCGCCGCCCTCGGGCGCGTCTGCGCGAACATTTTTTCCCATTTTCTCAGTTGTGACTGCCATGTTCAGCCTCCTGTTAGCGGGTGCCTACGCCGAGTTGTTTCTCGAGCTGCCGACTCGCCACGCTCATGCGAAACGCAAAGAACCAGTAGATGACGGCCAAAAACAGCGACAGCTCGAGCCGAATCCCGCCCGGCACCGTCAACGATTGCGGCTGGTTGGCGACGACGTTGGCGACGTTGAAAAAGTCGAACAGGCCCACCACGAAGACGAGCGAGGTGTCCTTGAACAGGCCGATGGACTGGCCCACGATGGCCGGAATCACCGCGCGCAGCGCTTGCGGCAGCACGATTTTGCGCATCGTCTGCCAACCGCTGAGGCCCAGGGCCCTGGCCGCCTCTTCCTGGCCCTTGCCGACCGCCTGCAAACCGCCGCGCACGTTTTCGGCCATGTACGCAGCTGAAAAGAGCGTCACGGCGACAAGCGCTTTGGTGAGCGCGTCGACGCTGCTCGTGTCGATGTTGAAAATGAGTGGCACCATGAGCGAGGCGATAAACAGCCACATGATGAGGGGCGCGCCGCGCACGATTTCGATAAAGCCGATGCAGAAGTACTTGATGGCGGGCAACCGGCTGCGCCGGCCCAGCGCCAGCGCGATGCCGAGCGGGAAGCTCACCACGATGCCTACAACCGACAGGATGAGCGTGAGCAAAAAGCCGCCCCACTCGCGGTTTTCGACCACGCGCAAGTCGCCGCTCGAGCCAAAGCCGCGCAGCAGCACGTAACCGACCAACAAAGACGCGCCCCACAACCACGGCAGGGCGCTCACCAGCCGCGGCTGCGCCCGGCCCAGGCCGTAGCCCACCAGGCTCGCCACCGTGACGAGGGTCCAGAGCCACCTCACCGCCTCCCAATCGAGCAGCGCCGCCACGTTGACGACGACCACGAAGGTAAACACCCACCAGAACACGCCGCGGATGATCTCGCCTTCGGCGTGGCTCGAGACCCCGGCGGTCAAACCGAGCAAGCCCATGACGAGGGCGACGATTGCCAGGGGCCGCCACAGCAGGTCGAACGGGTAGCGGTACACGGCGAACAGTTTCATGTTCGCCCACACCCGCTCCCAGTGCGCGCCGAAAAAAACGAAGTTGACCAGGCCGTACAAGCCCCACAGGACCGCGGCGATGACGACGACGGAAACGACACTGTTGAAGACCGAGCTGAACAGGTTCTCACGCAGCCAGCCCACTGCGCCGCTGCTGCGGACCGGGCGATTTCTGGCGTCTATCATGCCGGTCCTCTCATCTCAACGCTCCACCAACGCCATGCGGGCGTTGACGATGTTGAGGACGAAGGCGAAGGCGAAGCTGATAAGCAGGTACGAGGCGATGACCATGAGCGTCATCGGCACCGACGCGCCCGTCTGGTTGGCGATGATCGCGCTGATGGCGAAAATCTCCACGTAGGCCGCGATGAGGCCCAACGACGAGTTTTTGGTGAGGTTGAGGTATTGGCTGATCATCGGCGGCAGGATGATGCGCAGCGCCTGCGGAAAGACGATGAGGTTGAAGGTTTGGTACCCGCTCAGGCCCAAAGCCTTGGCGGCCTCGGTCTGCCCCTTGGCGACCGCCTGGATGCCGGCCCGGACGATTTCCGCGATAAAGCTCGCGGTATAGATGACGAGCGCCAACAGCATCGCCAGGTAGCTCACCGACAAGCTGATGCCGCCGAAGTAGTCGCTGATGGGGATGCTCGGCTGGCTCAAAACCAGCGGCCCCGACTCGTTCACGGCCAAATTGACATTCAACTCCGACTCGCTCTGCGCGCCGCCGCCGGGCGTGCCGAACAGCTGGCCGGGGCTCAAGTTTTGGGTCGTTTCCGCCGCCGCGCCCGGCGCGCTCGCGGCAAAGCGGGGGATGCGCAATTCGCCGTCGCGGTCGCTGACGACGCGCCGCTCGAAGTCGGTCAGGGTGAGTTGCAAGCGGGCGCTGTAACCCGAAGCGTTGCCGTCTTGGGTTTGAATTTCCTCGCCGCGGTCGAAACTACCGCTGCCGTTGGCGTCGCGGTACACGACGCCTTCGCTCGGAAAACGGTCGAACGCAACGGCCAAACCCTCGGCCTCGTCAGGGTCGACGAAGCTCACCTCGGCCGCGCCGAACTCGCTTTCCCTGATAGCGGGAAAACGAAAAGTGCTGTAGACGAACCTGCGCGACTCGGTGAGGTTCTGCGTTTGGGTGGTCAAAACGGCTTCGGGAATCGTCACCGTCACCGGCGTAAAGGATAACTTTTGTTCGCCGCGGTCGAAGGCGCCGTCGCCGTTGGCGTCGCGGTAGACGGTGGCGACCCCGGTACCGGGGTTGAAACTCGTCGCCGTGTTCGCGGGCAAGCCGGGGCCGCTCAAACTCACCGCGTAGCCCACCGCGGCGACGCCGAACAAGGTCAGCAGGGTCAGCGGCCAGGGGCTGCCGGGCCGTTCAGAGCGTTCGATGCTGCGCCGCCGCAAGCCGAAGACGACGACCGCCGCGACGAGCGCGCCCAACAGCCAGGGCCACCAGGCCCCGAACCGTTGCGAAGGATACAGCCAGGGCAGCGCCAAGCCTAAGTTGCTCAAGTAGCCCCCGAAGGGCAAGGTGATAGGGTTCGAACTGCGCGGCGGCAGCGGTGTGAGCACGGCCGTGAACCAGAAAACGATCTGTACGGCCAACGGCGTGTTGCGGATGAGTTCTACGTAGCCCGTAGCGAGTTGCCGCAGTATCCAGTTGCTCGACAGCCGCATCACCCCGATGAGGGTGCCGAGCAGCGAGGCCAACACGACCCCGACCAGCGCCACCTTGAGCGTGTTGAGCACGCCGATGATAAAAGCGCGCAAGTAACTGCTCGTCGCGGCGCTGTAGGGAATCGGCGTCTCGGCGATGGGGATGCCGGCCCGGTTGTCCAAAAACGAAAAGTCGGCGGGGAGGTTCGAGCGCTGCAACGCTACCGTCACGTTGCGCACCATAAGAACCGCGGCGACGAGAACGATAGCGGCAAAAACAACTTGGGCCAGCGTGCCGATGACTTTGACGTTGCGGTAAAAAGGAATGCGCTCGGGGGCGGGCGCGTCCATAGACCGTGCGGCCACGAAACTAGCCTCGAGCCTTTTCTAAAGTTGCTCGTCGGAACAAATCGGACACTCAACACCTCCTGAAACGGTTGCGACAGTATAACCCGAAGCGTCAAGTTCGGTCTTCAGCGACTTAGGACAGCCTTGACCGTACGCGACCATCTAGGCGACTATCCGGAACAGAACACCTGAGGGCGGACGGAACAACCGGTACCTCTCTGAAATAAACTCCGGCTCGCCGCGCTGAATCCTCTTAAAACCTTAAAGAGCGAAGATAAAAAAGGGGTGGCCGTCGCCACCCCGGTTTTTCAAACGGCAGCGTCTAGCGAAAAGGCGGGGCGTACATCAAACCGCCGTCGGTGTAGAGGGCGTTCAGGCCACGGCCCAGGTTGAAGGGCGTGTCGGGGCCTAAGTTGCGGTTGAAAATCTCGCCGTAGTTGCCGACTTGTTGAATGGCTTGTTTGATGCCGTCCGCGGGTAGGCCGATTTGCGTGATGATGTCGCCCTCGTTGTTGAGCATCCGCTGCAACTCGGGGTTCGGGGTTTCGGCCGCGACGCTCTCGACGTTTTCGGAAGTGACGCCGAACTCTTCGGCGGCGATGAGGCCGTAGACGACCCACTTCACCGCGTCGAACCACTTCGAGTCACCGTCGAGCACCGAGGGTGCCAGCGGCTCTTTGGAAATGGTCTGGTCGAGGACGGCGTGGGCGTCGGGCTCGCGCAGCCGCGTTTGCGAGGCGATGAGGCCCGAGCGGTCGGTCGTCCAGGCGTCACACGCGCCGTCGTCGTAGGCGGCGGTGAGTTGGTCGTTGTTTTCAAACACGACCGGCGTAAAGCTGATGCCGAGCGCGCCCAGCACGTCGGCCAAGTTGAGTTCGGTGGTGGTGCCCGACTGCACGCAGATGCGGCGGCCCTCGAGATCGTTCAAGGTCGTAATACCCGAGTCTTTACGGGCCATAAAACCCTGGCCGTCGTAAAAGTTCGTCGGCGCGAAGTTCAGGCTCGAGGCCGTGTCACGTGAAGAAGTCCAGGTGGTGTTGCGAATCAGCACGTCGACCTCACCGGTTTGCACGGCGGTAAAGCGCTCTTGCGCGGAAAGCCCACGGAACTCGACCGCGTTGGCGTCGCCCAGGACAGCGGCGGCGATGGCGCGGCAAAAGTCCACGTCGAAGCCGGTCCACTCGCCGTCCGCGCCGACGTTGCCGAAGCCGACCAAGCCGGTGCCGTTGACGCCGCAAACCAGGTTGCCGCGCTGTTTGATGGTGTCGAGCAGGCTCGTCTGGGCAAAGGCTGTGCCGAGAACGAAAAGGCTCAAAAGAGAGAGTAAAACGGAAAGTTTGCGCATGATACCTCTTTCTGTCGTGAAATTTTGGCTTTTTTTATGCCCAACGCCATGCTAACCGTTTGCCACCCCGCTTGTAAAGGGTAATCTCAAAATTTATGAAGTTTGGATGAGGTTTTATTTGTCCGGCAGGTTCAAAGCCGCCTCTTGAATAGCGCCGCGAATAGCGTTGCGCACGGCGACGTCGACAAAGGTCGTGCCACTGCGCCCGGCCCGAAGCGCCCGCAAGACGTTGCCGAGGTCGAAGCTCACGTTGGACTGCGACTGTTCGCTCGTCGAGGAGCCGATGGCGAGGATTTCCGCGGTGTCGGCGTCGACGACGCGGATGTCGACGGTGACGCGCACCGTCACGGTCTCGCTGCTGCCGCCGAACACGCCCAGCACCTTGCCCCCGCCGCCCGTCGTCGTGACGCCGAACTCCGACAAACTCCCCAAAATGACGAGTTCGGCCCCCGTGATGCGGCCCACCTCGGCGGCGGTCGCCGAGTCGACGCGGCCACTGACGGCCAAGTTCTGCTCACTGATGACTTTGCCCAATTCGGCGCGCTCGGTGATTCGGAACTGCTCGCTGCGAAACGCCTCGGTCACGAAGATATCGGCGACGCCCGAGCCGAGTTTTTTGTAGAAGTCGGGGCCCTCTCCGCTCAAGTCCGCCTCACCTATAGTTACGTCACCGGCGCGCACCTCGAAGTTGGGCACGGCGACGATCCAGCGCGCCTCTGGCGGCTTGGGTTGAAGGGTGAAGGCCACGTCCCCAGCAGCCATGTCCCCAGCCTTTGTCGGGCCGGTCGTGGCCGAGGGGGCGCAGGCCACCAGCGCGGCGAACATTGCAAAGACAAACAGAAATCTCTTCATGCCCTGAGTTTAAAACGTTCCGGCAGCGGGACGAATGAAGTAAGCCATGTTGTCACCCAAAAGGTGTTCACTAAGAACCTATCCTAAAACCTCCTATCGTCCTTGGGTTTAAACCAAGATCAAGGGATAGAGGAGGCTGAAAGTACGCCCGGAACGCGCTTCACGACTGACCTTCGATACGAAAAAGTTGGTTCTGAGACGGCTTTTCTAGTTTTAGGATAGAGTCTAAGAATAAAGAGTCCCCCTTCAACGGGGACTCTTTTTACAGTTTGCTGTGCAACGACTTGTAACGACTTGTTTTGAGGCAGCTTTTAAGACAGTGCGGACGGTGCCGGGTCGGCCACGCGCTGCGCCATCGTCTGGTCAGGCAGGTTTTCCGGGTAACCCGCTTCGACTTTGGCCGCGTCGGACTTGGCCTTGTCCTCTTTTTCGCGCGCCTCGAGCTTCGCCTTGATGCGCTTCAAAACGGTCACTTCTTCCAACGCCCGCTGGTCGAGCACGCTGCGGATGTCTTTGATCTGCACGTTGATGCCGGGGATGACAAGTTGCTCTAGAGCGTTCACCCGGCGGTTCGTCTTCTTGATTTCCTCGCCGATGCGCCGCAACCGCGTTTCGGTCGCGGCCACTTTGATGAGCGCCTCGGTGAGCTGGCGAAACTGCGCGGCGGCGTCCAGGGTGCGCGCGCCCGCGCCGACGGGCGAGAAGGGCAAGTCGGTCGAGAAACTGGGCGGCTGCACCTGCGGCACCTTGACGCCGAACAGGTTTTCCACCTTAATTTCCAAGTCCAAACCCGACTGTTCGGCCAAGCTCAAGCTCTCGACCGCCTCGGGGCCGTCCCAAGCCTTTGCAAGAAAGAGGCTGAAGTAAGCTTCTTGACTGGTGCTCGAGAGGGCGCGCCGCGCCTCTAACGAAGACTTCACCAGGTCGAAAAACTCCGAGATGAGCGCGTCGCGCTTGCGTTTCAAGAGGTCGGCGCCGCGGATGGCGAGCCGCAACTGGTCGCGCCGCTGCAGCAGGTTCGACCGGGTTGGTGCGATTTGTTCGGCCATAGTGCTCCTTTTGAGAAAGGGAAAGTTATTATTTGTCAGTCTTTAGACTAAAAACTAAAAACTTTACTTCCTCACATGCCCTTCCCAGCGCCCCACATCGCTTCCATTTTTGCGCCGTAGTAGTTGTCGATTTGCTCGCGGCTCAGGCGGGTCAACTCGCTCTTCGGCAACACCGAAAGGACTTTCCAGGCGATGTTGATCGAGTCGTCGATGGCGCGGTCCTCGTTGCCCTGGTTGATAAACTCTTTCTCGAACTCGTCGGCGAACTTCAGGTACAGCTTGTCGGTCTCGGAGAGCGCGTCTTCCCCGGTGATCGCGACGAGTCGGCGCAGGTCGAGGCCGTTGGCGTAGGCCGCTTGCAGCTGGTCGGCCACGTTTTTGTGGTCTTTGCGCGTTTTGCCCTCGCCGATACCGTTGTTCATCAGTCGGCTTAAAGACGGGCCGGGGTTGATGGGCGGGTAGTAGCCCTGGTTGTGGAGGCTGCGCGCTAAGTAAATCTGCCCCTCGGTGATGTAGCCGGTGAGGTCGGGAATCGGGTGGGTCACGTCGTCGTCCGGCATCGACAAAATCGGAATCTGCGTGACCGAGCCCGAAACGCCTTCGACCACACCCGCGCGCTCGTAAATCGAGGCGAGGTCCGTGTACATGTAACCGGGGTAGCCGCGGCGGCCGGGAATCTCTTCGCGAGCCCCGCCGATTTCGCGCAACGCCTCGCAGTAGTTGGTCATGTCGGTGAGGATGACGAGGACGTGGTAACCGTGCTCGAACGCCAGGTATTCGGCCGCCGTCAGCGCCATCCGCGGCGTGAGCAAGCGCTCGACCGCGGGGTCGTCGGCCTTGTTTAAAAACAAAACGCTTCTAGCCAGCGCGCCGGTGCGCTCGAACTCTTGCGTAAAAAAGGTCAGCTCGCGCTGCGTGACGCCCATCGCGCCGAAAACGACGGCGAATTCCGAGCCTTCGCCGAGCACTTTCGCCTGCCGCGCGATTTGCGCGGCGAGTTCGTTGGCGGGCAGACCCGAGCCCGAGAAAATCGGCAGCTTTTGGCCGCGCACCAGGGTCATCAGCGTGTCCACCGTCGAGATGCCGGTCTGGATGAACTCTTCGGGTTTTTGCCGCGCCACCGGGTTGATGGGCGCGCCGCCGATGGGGATGCGCTTGTCGGCGACCACGTCGGGCAGGCCGTCGATGGGCGCGCCGATGCCGTTGAAGCGGCGGCCGATCATGTCCCGCGCCACACCCAACCGGGCGACGTTCTCGACGAGGCTCACTTTCGTGCTCGCTAAGTCGATGCCCGAGGTTTCCTCAAACACCTGGAGCACGGTAAACTCGTCGGTCACTTCGATGACCTGGCCGCCGCGCTCACGGCCCGAGTTGTCGGTGATGCGGACGATGGCGTTGTAAGCCAGGTCGGAGGCGTTTTGCAAAAACAGCAGCGGCCCCGAGACGTAACTGACCTCGCTGTATTCTTTTTTCAGCAGACTGGATGCCATTGTCTCTCCTTGTAGGCGTTGGTTATCAGTTGTCAGTTTTTAGTCTAACAATGACGAGGAACTAAAAACTCTCTCAAGCGGCGACCGCGAAAGCGTTCTCGAGTTCGCCCATCACGTTCTCTTTGTATGCGTCGAACTCGTCTTCGGGCGTGTAGCGGGCGCGGTTGATTTTTTCGGTCACTTCGTCTTGCAAAATGTCGTCGATGGTCGCGCCGCCGCGGAGCGCTTCTTGCGCTTGGTCGTAAAACTTCAGCATCATCTGGAGCATCCCGTAAGCCTTGGGCATCGAGCACGAGGCGTCGACCGGGTCGAAGCCGTTCTGCTGCAAAAAGTCCTGCCGCAGGATGCGGCCGATTTCGATAATCAAGCGTTCCTGGTCTTGCAGCGCGTCCGGGCCGACGAGCTGCACCACTTCTTGCAGTTCGTTTTCACGCTGGAGCAGCGTCACCGCGCGGTCGCGGAGCTGCGAAAAGTCCGGCGCGATGTTCTCGGCGTACCAGTCCTCCAGGATGCCTGTAAAGAGCGAATACGAGCGGTTCCAGTTGATGGCCGGGAAGTGCCGCCGCCGCGCCAATGAGGCGTCGAGCGCCCAGAAGCAGCCGGTAATGCGGAGCGTCGCCTGCGTGACCGGCTCCGAAAAGTCGCCCCCTGCAGGCGAAACCGCGCCGATAATCGAGACCGCACCCTGTTCGCCCGAAAGCGTCGTCACGCGGCCACCGCGCTCGTAAAAGGCGGCGAGACGCGAGGCCAGGTAAGGCGGGTAACCCTCTTCGGCGGGCATCTCTTCCAAACGCGAGGCGATTTCGCGGAGCGCCTCGGCCCAGCGGCTCGTCGAGTCGGCCATGACCGACACGCGGTAGCCCTGGTCGCGGAAATACTCGGCCAGCGTGATGCCCGTGTAAATCGAAGCCTCACGCGCCGCCACCGGCATGTTCGAGGTGTTGGCGATTAAGACCGTGCGGTGCATGAGCGGGTTGCCGGTTTGCGGGTCTTCCAACTCGGGGAACTCGACCAGCACATCCGTCATCTCGTTGCCGCGCTCGCCGCAGCCCACGTAGACGACGATGTCGGCGTTGCCGTACTTGGCGACCGACTGCTGCGTGACGGTCTTGCCCGAGCCGAAGGGCCCCGGAATCGCCGCGGTGCCGCCCATCGTCAGGGGGAAAAGCACGTCCAAGATGCGCATCCCCGTCAAGAAGGGCGTGACCGGGTCGAGCTTGCGCTCGACGGGCCGCGCCTGGCGCACCGGCCAGGGGTGGTAAAGCTTGAGTTCGGTGCCGTCTTCCAGGGTAGCGATAACGTCGTCGAGCGTGTACTCGCCCGCGCCCTGAATCGTTTTGATTTTGCCGGTCACGTCGGGCGGGACGAGAATCTTGTGGGTGAACGAAAATTCCGGCACGGTGCCCAGGATGCTGCCGCCCTTAACCTCGTCGCCGACTTTGAGGCTCGGCGTGAACGCCCACTTCGCTTCACGCGACAGCGAGTTCACCACGATGCCGCGCTCGATGTACGTACCCGACGCCTCTTTAATTTTGTCCAGGGGGCGCTGGATGCCGTCGAAAATGCCGTTCAACATGCCGGGGCCGAGTTCGACGGCCAAGGGCAGGCCGGTCGAAACCACGGGCTCGCCGATGGTGAGGCCGCCGGTATCTTCGTACACCTGCACGAAGGCTGTAGTGCCGTCCAAACGGATGATCTCGCCGACGAGCTGTTCCTTACCCACGCGCACGATGTCGTACATGCGCGCGCCCATCATCCCTTGGGCGATGACCGCCGGGCCGGAGATGCGCTGGACTTTTCCTTCGATTGCCATTGTTCCTCCTTTGGAGGAAAGTCGTTCGTTGTTCGTTTTTGGTTTTGGACCCGTTACGAACGACGAATCACGAACAACCTTCCCATTGGCTCAATTCTAATCAATCTTGATGTCGAACCCAATGGCGCTGCGTACCAAGTCTTTCATGTACGCGGTCGCGTCGCCGCCCTCGCCGAAGGCCGAGCCTAGGCTCGGCATCGGCAAGATGACGGGGAGTTCGCGGCCGCGCATGGCCCTTGCGGTCGCGCGCACCGGGTCGGGGACGAGGTGTTCGTCCACCGCGACGAGGCCATACTGTTGGGACTCGATGATTTGCTCGAGTTCTTTCAAAGCGTCCTCTTCGGACGCCTCGCGCACCTCGACCCCGGCCAGCCGGAAGCCGGTGGCGGTTTCACCGTCGGTCAAAATCAGCATCTTAGGCATCGCCCAACTCCCTGGAGAGCGTGTCGCGCGGCACGCCGTAGTATTTGCCGCGCGCTAGCAAGCGCAACCGCGCCGCTTCCTCTTCTTTGAGGCGCAAGTAGTTCGCGACCACGCCGATGTCCAGCGGGTCGGCGGCGAGGCGCTTGGCGCTGTGGTTGACGTTCTCGCGAATCGTTTCCTCGGCCTCGCTCAGCGTGCTCGTGTCGGCGACGGGGGCGAAGCTCGAGCCGTTCAAAGCTTGCAGCGCGCCCGCCGAAGGGTCGCCCGCGACCGCGTCGAAGGTCGCGCGGTTCACTTCTTTGCCGCCGGGGATGAACAGCTCGTCCCGAGCCGTCTCCGTGCCGCGCAGTTTGAGCGCGGTGCGCAGGTTGGTCGCGTCCACCTCGCGCTGGACGTAGCGCACGAAGTCGCGCGGCGCGTTCACCCGGGCAAGCGTGTCGAAGACGAGTCGGTAGTAGGCGCGGTCCAAGGACAGCTCGAGCGTGTACAGGTCCCCGTCGGACTGGTAGGCGGCAGCCGCGCGGGAAAAAGCACTTTTCAGCGGCGTCGGCGTGGCGGCCAGCGCCTGCGCCGCGGCGGCCATGTCGGCGGCGCCCGCGACGGTTTCCAACACCGCGGGTTTGAGCGTGCCCGCCGGGAAGAAAACCTCTTGCACGTCCGCCACGTCCCGACCGGCGTGCTTGGCGCGGGCTACGGCCTTGATGTTGTAGAGGTCGTAGCGCAGCAGCAGCAGCGCGATGAGGTCGTGCGGCAGCCCGTCTGAAAAGTTGAGAATGCTCCTCGTCGTGTTGTAAAAATCCCTCGCCAGGGCCTTGTCGACGACCTTGAGGCCGCTGTAGCGCGCCTGCGCCTCTTCGATTTCGCGCAGGTAAGGCGTCTGTGACAGCGCGGCCAAAAACGCGCGGTAGTCGGTGGCCTCGAGCGCTTGTGTGTAAAACTCCGGCCCCAACAGCTTGGACTTGAGCCCGCGCACCCGAGCGTTGATGTAGCCGTAGTCCGACGACACGCGTCTAAACCTCGGCCGCTGAGTCGGTCGAGCCGCCGTGCGCGGGTTTCGACACGTTCGCAGACGTCTGCGAACGTGTCGAGCCGAACAGCGTCCGCGACACGTCCGAGGCGAGTTCGTCCTGCACGGTTTCCAGGCGCTCGAACAGGGTGTTTTGAAGCGTCACGTTGCCGCGGACAGCGCGCACGCGCACGCCGCCCTCGACGTCCGGAGAGGTCTCGAGCTTGCCCGCTAAGCCTTGCGCCGCCACGGCCCGCTCGGCGACGTTTTTGTCGGCCGGGTTGACGACGACCGCCGCGACCTGCGCCGCGCCGCCCAAACCCTCGACGGCTTCGCTGAGCAGCTTGCCCAGCACCTCGGCGTAAGCCGCTTTGTCTTCGGTGAGCTTGGCGAGCGAGGTTCGCGCCGCCGCGAACACCCGCTCGACCGCGTCGTGTTGGGCGCGCAGTTTTAGGGACGAGGCCTCGAGCTGCGCGCCGCTGCTGGAACGCACCAGGGCCGCGTCGTACTGCGTCTTGGCGCTGCGCTCCTGCTGCGCGACCAGCGCGTCGGCCTCGGCGCGCGCCTTAGCGACCAACTCCGAGGCGCGTGAACGCGCCTCGGAGAGAATGGCCTCTATCTCCGCGCCCGCTTCTTTCTCGAGCAGGGCCGCAAGGTTGGCCATAAACTTAAAGCGAACCCTGCAAGAAGAACGCGATGACGAAGGCGAAAATGATGAGCGTCTCAGGAATGACGAGGTAGATGAGAATCTGGCCGAAGGCCTGCGGCCGCTCGGCCAAAGTGCCCGCGCCCGCGCTGCCGATGGCGGCTTGCGCCAGACCGACGCCGACCGCGCCGATGCCGATAGCCAAGCCTGCGCCGATGGCGATGAGGCCGTCGCCGACGGTGCGGCCCACGACGGCGACCTCTTCAGCTTCTTGAGCGAAACCGAGCGCTGCGAGGGCGAACAAAACCAAAAATCCTAAGAAACCGGTAACTCTCTTCATGGTCTTCCTCCTAAAAGACGAAACGGCGCGTAAGGTCGCCCGCTCTCGTCGTAAAAACCGAACTTGGTAAAAAACTCGACGTAGTTGAGACGCAGCGGTTGCAGCGTGTGCCCGATGATGGTCAGGGCGATGGCGATGAAGTGCACGGCCAGCGCCGCCAGGATGCCCAGGATGGGCCCGACGATGGGCAGCGTGTCGCTGATGGCGAAGCCCAGACCGGTCGCTAAGTTGGCGACGAGCGCCGCTGACAAGCCGACCGCGAACAGACGCAGGTAGCTCAAAATGTTGCCCGCGTTCGAGGCGAGTTCGATGAGCATGAGAAACACCCGCGACAGGATCATGCCTACAAAAAAGACCACCAGCCCGGCGACCAAAACGCCCGTCGCCAGCGGCGTGATGTTGTTCGTCAGGTAGGCGGTCGCGAACACGATCAGACCGACCAAACCGCCGATCATGCCGACGCCCTCCCAGACGTGTTTCATGTCGCGGTGCTTGAAACCGTAGATGATCCGAATCACCCAGCCGCCGAGCACCTGCAGCACCCCGAAGCCGAGCGACAACAGCAAAATCGGGGTGTACTCCACCACGCGCGGGATGAGCACCGGAATCAGCCCGTGGGCGGGTTTGCCTTCGTGCAGCTCGCCGGGGATGTAAAAGACCGGGTTGTCGTGCGGCCAGTATTCCAAGAAGTTGCCGAAAAACTCGCCGTACAAAAAGCCGAAAACGATGCCCCACACGGCGCACCACAAGATGATGGTGCTGATGGGCAACAGCGCCCCCGGCGGAATGACCACGCCGAGCGGACCCAGGCTCAGTTCTTTGCCCGCCGCGCCGCGACCGCGCATCCACAGCGCGAGGGCCGCGAACAGCAGTCCGAAACCCATGTCGCCGATGACGAGGCCGAAGAAAAACGGGAAAAACACCGCCAGCGTCCAGCTCGGGTCGAAGTTGCCGTACTTGGGCGGCGCGAACAGCGCCAGCAAACCTTCGAAAGGTTTGACCCAGCCCGGATTGTCGAGCCGGACCGGCACGTTGTAGTCGTGGTGGTCGTCGGCGTGGCGGGCGGCGACGATCACGTCCTCGCCGAACTGCTTGGTGAGGGCTTCGACCACTCGAGCCCGCTCTTCGCTCGGCACCCAGCCTTGCAGCGCGAAGCTGTAGCGACCCCCGGCCATGTCTTCCAAGCGCTCGAAGCGGCTCTGGTGGTTGAGCGCGACCATGTTCATCGTCGCCAACTTCGGGCCGTGCTGCTCGGCGAGCTTGGCAAGCTCCGCGTCAATGCTTTGCAAACGCTTGGGCAGGGTTTGCGAGCGCTCTTCCATCGTGTGCGCCGCCTTGGCGACGCCAAGGTCGGCGTACTGCTCGGGCAGCGTCAGTTCGGCGTAGCCCGCCCGCGAGACGGCCGCCTTGAGCGCGGCTTCGTCGCTTTTGAGGACGACCGCCACCACGAGCGCGTCCCGGTCACGGGGCCGCGCGCTGAACACGACGCGCCCGTCCAGGTCGGCCTCGATGTTTTTGAGGGCGTCGTCCAACGCGTCCGCGGCGACCGCGAAGGCCGTGCCGAACAGGTAACGACTGTTGTCGAACTGCGCCAGAACCGGCGCGAGGTCGCGAAACACCGGCAGGTAAGTCCCGACGACCTCGAGTTCGTCGCGAACTTCGCCGCGCTCGGCCAAAAGCGTGTCGACGTTCTTGCCGACCGCCTCGAGCGCAGCACTCAAGTCCTCGAGTTTGCCCGGCACCTCGGTGCGGCTCGCAGGCTTGACCCGCCCCACCGCGAGCGCGTCGAGCAGCCCCGCCGAGCGGGCGACCGCCGCGTCCCAGCCGTCTTTTTGCGCCTGGTCGGCCTCGGCCAAGCGCAAGCGCTCGAGCGGCACGTCTTCGGTGGTCTCTAAGGGGTCCACTTGCACCACGCCGAGACTCTGCAGGCTGACCAAGAGGTCGTTCGCCGCACTGCGCCGCCCGACGACGGTGAGCTTGTCCATCGCCGCAATCACGACGGCACAACCGTAGTGGGCACAGTCAGGGTGAGCGTCACGGCAACACCCGTTCCAGCACCAGGGCGACGGCTTTGTCGAGGTTGGTTTGGGCTTGCGACTTGACCTTGTCGACGTCGGCTTGGGCGTGGTCCAGCACGCCGGCGCGCGCCGTTGCAGCCTCGGTTTTGGCCTTTTCGGTCTGGGCCTTCAAGATTTCTTCGCCCTCGGTCCTGGCTCGCGCCCGCAGGGCCTCGGCCTCGGCGGCGGCGTCCTCGAGGATTTTAGCCGCCTGCGCGCGAGCGTTTTCGACTTTGGCTACGAGGGCCTGCTCTTGGCTGACAAGGTCTTGCAGTAGTTTTTCACCTTGCGCTTCCAAATGCCCCTCCTCTCTTACTAAAACACATGCGTTTTGGGCTTACACCTGAATCTAGCTCGAGGCATAAAAAAACGCGCCTTTGTAGCTCAACGAGCTACGTTGCGTGTTACGGCGTCAGCATAGCAAGCTGGGGAAATAAGTGTCAATCGAGACAATCGTCCCACAGCAATTCGAGACAGGGCTGAACATACCTACCAGAAGGGTAAGGTGTTTTGTTCCCCTCCTTTTAGGAGGGGTTAGGGGAGGTTTGCTTCTGAGCCTACCTCCACAGGGTTCTTACGGGCGTAAGTTCCCAGCTCCCTTGTCGATGGACACTTTTTCTAGCTCATCTGGAATTGCTGGTTGTCCCACAGCCGTTTCAAACACAGGAATTTCCCCGGCTGAACAGCTACGCCAGCCTGAAGGCGCGGAAGAGAAATCGCGCTTCGAAATGTCTGGTGATATGTCTGGTGATGCCAGGGTCATGACACCAGCCGCTGAAGGCTCTTTTCGCGCATTTCGCTGACGACGACCGGCGCGCAGTGGCAAAACAGGCGCCGAACCGCGGGGTCGTCGCCGAGGCTGGTGACGGCTTGCACGTGAGAGCGGGCTCGAGCTAAACCGAAGTTTCCGGCTCCACATGCTCCCCCGCCCCGACCTCCCGACCGTCAGCGATTTCGACGCCCGCACCGACGAGGGCCAGATCACCCTTTTTGCCGGCGATGCGGGCGTTTTCGCCGACGGTTACGTTTTTGTCCAACACGGCGTGACGCACGACGGCCCCGGCCTTAACGCGCACGCTCTCGAGCAGCACCGCGTCCTCGACCCGCGCCCCCGCTTCGACGACCACGCCGGGGGAGAGGACCGAGCGCGCGACCTCGCCCCGCACCGTACAACTCGGCGAGACGAGGCTGTTGTCGACACGCGCCGACCCAAAAATCCGGGCGGGCTGCAGGTGGCCCCCCTTGGTGCGGAGCGGCCAGTCGGGGTCGTCCAGGGCGAACTCGGGCTCGTCCGCAAGCAAGTCCAGGTGCGCCTGCCAGTAGCTCTCCGGCGTGCCGAGGTCGCGCCAGTAACCGGAATGCCCAAACGCGTAAGCGCGGCCGTTTTCGACCAGGCGCGGCAGCAGGCGCTCGCCGTAGTCGCCTAAGTCTTGGTCCTCGTCGAAAAGCGCGCTCAGCGTGTCCAGCAACACGTCGGCGTCGAACAGAAAAATTTCGGCGGTTACCTCGTCGGTCTTCGGCTCGTCCGGTTTGTAAGCGAAGTCGGTGACACGCCCATCCGTGTCTGTTTTTACGACGCCGAAGCGCGCAGCGTCCTCCTCAACGCGCGTCGTCACCATCGTCACTTCAGCCTTTTTCTCCAGGTGCCGCGCGACCACGTCGCGGTAGTCGAGCTTGTAGAGGTGGTCGGAACTGAGGACCAGGATCTGGTCCGCGCCGAAGTCGCGCAAGAAGGTCAGGTTTTGGTGCAGGGCTTCGGCGTTGCCCGAGGCGAAGCCCTCGCCCTCGCCGCCGCTGTAGGGCGGCAGCACGCGCAGGCCGCCGCGACTGCGGTCGAGGTCCCAGGGACGACCGTTGGAGAGGTGCTCGTTGAGCGAGTGCGGGCGGTACTCCTCGATGACCCACACGTCGCTCAGCCCGCTGTTGACGGCGTTGCTCAGCGGGATGTCGATAAGGTGGTAGCTGCCGCCGAAGGGCAGGCTCGGCTTGGCTCGAGCGTCGGTCAACACTTCCAAGCGGCTACCCTCCCCCCCGGCCAGAATCAGCGTAAGGACTTTGGTTTTCAGCATGGTTCCCCCGTTTTAGGTCTTATACTCGTACGCTGCAACAGTATCAGGGCTGAGGTTCTTCGTTTTTCGTTACTCGTCATTCGTTCAGGACAACCCTCGAACTGCGAAAAACGAACAACTTTTTCCCTCAAACCCCCGCCGCTTCGAACGCCTTTTTGACAATCTCCTGCGCCTGCTCCTGAATCTGCGCCAGGTGCTCTTTACCCTTGAAGCTCTCGGCGTAAACCTTGTAAATGTCCTCCGTCCCCGAGGGTCGCGCCGCGAACCAGCCGTTCTCGGTGACGACCTTGAGGCCGCCGATGGGCGCGTCGTTGCCGGGCGCGCGGGTGAGTTTCGCCTCGATGCGCTCCCCGGCGAGTTCGTCCGCCTTTACTAAGTCGGGCGAGAGGTCTTTAAGCGCCGCCTTTTGCTCGGTTGAAGCGGGCGCGTCGCTGCGGCTGTAGACGGGGTCGCCGAACCGTTCGGTGAGTTTTCGGTAGTGCTCCGCCGGGTCTTCGCCGGTCACGGCGGTGATTTCGGCGGCTAGCAGGTCCATGATGATGCCGTCTTTGTCGGTCGTCCAGACCGTACCGTCGCGCCGTAGGAACGACGCCCCGGCCGACTCCTCGCCGCCGAAACCGTAAGAACCGTCCAGAAGCCCGTCGACGAACCACTTGAAACCGACCGGCACTTCTTTGAGCGGGCGGCCCAAAGCGCGCGTCACCCGGTCGATGATGGAACTCGAGACCAGTGTCTTTCCCACCGCCGCGCCGACCGGCCACTCGGGGCGGTTTTGAAACAGGTACGAAATCGCCACCGCCAGGTAGTGGTTCGGGTTCATCAGGCCGCTTTTGGTGACGACGCCGTGCCGGTCGAAATCGGGGTCGTTGCCAAAGGCGATGTCGAAGTCGTCTTTCAGGCCGATCAAACTCGCCATCGCGTAGGGCGAGGAGCAGTCCATGCGGATTTTGCCGTCTTTGTCGACGGTCATAAACGCAAATGTCGGGTCGACGCGGCGGTTCACCACGGTCAAGTCGAGGCCGTACTTCGCGGCGATGGGGTCCCAGTAGTCGACGCCCGCCCCGCCCATCGGGTCCACGCCGAGCTTCAGGCCCGCAGCGGCGACGGCCCTGAGGTTGAGGACGTTTTCTAGGTCGTCCACGTAAGGCTGCACGTAGTCGTGCATGACCGTGGTGTCGGCAGCGAGGGCTTTCTTGTAGGTGACGCGTTTGACACCCCCAAGCCCGGTTTGCAAAAGTTCGTTCGCCCGCCGCTCGACCGCTTTTGTGACCTCGGGTCCGGCGGGGCCGCCGTCGGGCGGGTTGTACTTGAAGCCGCCGTCCTGGGGCGGGTTGTGCGACGGCGTGATGACGACGCCGTCGGCGAGGCCGCTCTCCCGCCTTTCGTTGTGCGTCAAAATCGCGTGCGAGACGGCCGGCGTGGGCGTGTAGCCCAGCCCGTCCTGAACCATCACCGTGACGCCGTTGGCGGCGAAAACCTCTAGGGCGCTCACCAGGGCGGGTTCGGACAGGGCGTGCGTGTCCATGCCGATAAAGAGGGGGCCGGTGACGCCCTGGGCAGCGCGGTACTCGGCGACGGCCTGGCTCACGGCCAGGATATGGTCTTCGTTGAAGCTGCCCTGGAGCGACGTGCCCCGGTGCCCCGAGGTGCCGAAAGCGACGCGCTGGGCGGGCTTGCTCGGGTCGGGCCGGGTGCTGTAGTAGGCCGACACCAAGCGTGGGATGTTGGGCAGCAATGAAAGGGGGGCGGGTTTGCCCGCCAGGTCGTGAACACTCATGGGTCCTCCTCTGGCCTTGAGTCAGGATACCGCGTCGACCGCCGCGTAGAAGGTCTATAGGGACTGCAGCGGTCGCCTTAGTCCTGCCCCGTCGGCCCCGCCGCCCGAACCGCTGCGGAGGTGCCTTCGGCGTAAAGGGCGAAGTTTTTCTGAAACATGCCTGCCAAGGCCTGGGCGGCTTCGTCGTAAGCCGCCGGGTCGGCCCAGTCCTGGCGCGGGACGAGCAGGTCGGCGGGCACGCCCGGCGCGCTTTGGGGCACCTCGAAGCCGAACACGGGGTCGGTCATAAACTCGCTTTGCGCCAGCTCCCCCGACAGCGCGGCGTGCAGCAGCGCCCGGGTGTAGCGCAGCCGGATGCGCTCGCCCACGCCGTACGGCCCGCCCGTCCAACCCGTGTTGAGCAACCACACGTCGGGACGGTGCTCGCTTATCTTGGCACCCAGCATGTCGGCGTAGCGGGACGGGTGCAGCGGCAAAAAGGGCGCGCCGAAACAGGCCGAAAAGGTCGCCTTGGGCTCGCTCACGCCGCGCTCGGTCCCGGCGACCTTGGCGGTGTAGCCGCTGATGAAGTAGTACATGGCCTGCTCGGCCGAGAGCCTGGCAATCGGCGGCAGCACCCCGAAAGCGTCCGCGGACAAAAAGAAGATGTTGGCCGGGTGCGGGGCCTGGCCGTCGGGTTCGATGTTGTCTAAGTGGGTGATGGGGTAAGAACTGCGCGTGTTCTCGGTCTTGGAGCCGTCTTCGAAGTTGACGCTGCGGCTCACCGGGTTCATGGTGACGTTTTCCAGAATCGTCTCGAACTGGTTCGAGGCGCGGTAGATGAGGGGTTCGTCTCGGGGCGATAAACGGATGACCTTGGCGTAACAACCGCCCTCGAAGTTGAACACGCCGTCGTCACTCCAGCCGTGTTCGTCGTCGCCGATGAGCGGGCGTTCGGGGTCGGTTGAGAGCGTCGTTTTGCCCGTGCCCGACAGCCCGAAAAAAATCGCCACGTCCTCTTTTTCACCGACGTTGGCCGAGCAGTGCATTCCCAACACGCCGCGCTGCGGCAACAGGTAGTTCATCACCGAAAAGATGGACTTTTTGATTTCGCCGGCGTATTTGGTGCCGCCGATAAGGACCAGCTTGCGCTCGAGACTCACCATCACGAAGGCCTCGCTGCGGGTGCCGTCTCTGGTCGGTACGGCGTTGAAAAAGGGCGCGTGCAGCACCGTAAAACCGGGAACGAACAGGTCGATTTCGTCGTCGCCCTTGGGCCGCACGATGAACATGTTGCGGGTAAAGAGCGCGTGCCAGGGGCTTTCGCTCACCACCCGCACCGGCAGCGAATAGCGTTCGTCGGCCCCGGCGTAGACGTCTTCGACGTAGAGTTCTTGCTGCGACAAGTAGGTTGCAAGCCGCGCGTGAAGCGCCTCGAACGCTTCGGGCGTCACCGGTTGGTTGGTCTCGCCCCACCAAATATCGGCCTCGACGCTCTCCTCTTTGACGATGAACTTGTCTTTGGGGCTGCGCCCGGTGTAGGGCGTGGTGTCAACGACGAGCGCGCCCTGGTTGGACATCTGGCCCAAACCCCGGCGGACGGTGATTTCGTAGAGCAAGGGGCTCGGCGCGTTCCAGTAAACGGAAACTTTGGGTTGGATGTCGACGGCGTCTAAGTTCTGCATGGCGTTCCTTTCCGGCGTGGTCGGCTCGGTGCTTCAGCTCGACAGTGAAGGTCGCAAGACACGTAGTTTACGCCCTCAAGTGTAACGAATCACAGTGAAAAGGCTCAAACCTGTACCGGTCGGGCGGGTCTGAGGCGAGCGTCGCCAGCGTGCCCGAAAACCGGTGCAGACGCCAAAAAAGTCATCGGCCACTTGCGAATCTCTGGTGCGACGCGGTTCCGGACGCTGCTACCCTAGCCGCCTGCAAACCTGTTCAGAAAAGGGGAAGACCTTGGTCGCTGCGCTAGTGAAGCCGCCGCTGCAAGTCGGCGGTCTGCATAATGGTCGCGGCGATTTCCTCGACCGAGGCGGTGGTGGTGTTGAAAAAGCGGATGCCGCGCGCCTTGAACAGCCGCTCGGCCTGCCGCACCTCGAATTCGCAGCGCTCGAGCGACGCGTACACGCTCCCCGCCCGGCGTTTCTTGCGAATCCCGTGGAGCCTTAGCGGGTCGATGGTCAGCCCGAAAACTTTGTTGCGGTAGGGCGACAGCGCCTCGGGCAGGTCGCTGCGCTCGAAATCCTCCTCCGCCAGGGGATAGTTCGAGGCGCGGACGCCGTACTGGAGCGCTAAAAAGAGGCAGGTCGGCGTTTTGCCCACGCGCGACGCGCCCACCAAGATAATGTCGGCCCGCTGGTACTGCGTCGTGCCCAACCCGTCGTCGGTATTAAGCGCGAAGTCCACCGCGTCGATGCGCGTTTGGTAGCTCGCTAAGTCGACGATGCCGTGCGAGCGGCCCACACGCTGTGAGACGGTGCGGCCGAACTCGCGCTCGAGCCGCGCCATGTAGGGCGCGAACAGGTCGAACAGGAGCGCGTCCGCCTCGCTCAACCCCGCCAGCAACGACGGGTCGCTCAGGGTGCTGAACACGACCGGCCGCGCGCCACCCCGCGCCGCCGCTTTGACCTCCGCCACGACCTCCGCCGCTTTGTGGGGCGTGTCGACAAAGGGCCGCGTCAGGTGGCGAAAGCCCACGCCCTCGAAGCGAACCAACAAACTGTGGCCGAGCACCTCCGCAGTGATGCCGGTATGGTCGGACACGAAGAAAACGGTGCGTTCGGCTGGATTCTCGGCTGGGTGTTCTGGTGCCATGCCGTCCTTTCGGCTGTAGAGGCTGGGGAGTTCGCTCGCCATCCCCCAACTCTCGTAAAATCGACTCTTATCTCAGCTAAAATCTCTCGTCAAAAGAAGTACAAAAAGCCACGGCCGCCGCGCCAGTGTACTCTACACTGTATACAGTTCGGTTACGACATTTTTTGAGCTTTTGAGATGCTTTAGAGAAGGAGAATGATGGCGCGCTACGTTCGCTGGTTCGACACGCTGGGCATGGGAGACGTGGAGGAGGTGGGCGGCAAAAACGCCTCCATCGGCGAGATGATCCGCGGTTTACAGGAGGCCGGGGTGCGGGTGCCCGGCGGCTTCGCCACCACCGCCGCCGCCTACCGGGACTTTTTGGCGGCGGACGGGCTTGCCGGACGGATTGCCGAACGCTTGTCAACTCTCGACATCGAAGACGTGGTCCGCTTGGCCGAGGCGGGGCGGGAGATTCGGGGCTGGATGCTGGACGCGGCCTTGCCAGAGGCGCTCGAGAACGCCGTCCGCGAAGCTTACGGGGAGCTCGAGGCTCACTCCGGCCCCGACCTCGCCGTGGCCGTGCGCTCCTCCGCCACCGCCGAAGATTTACCCGAGGCGTCTTTTGCCGGGCAGCAGGAAACCTACCTCAACGTCCGCGGCGTGGAGAGCGTTTTGGCGCACATCAAACGCGTGTTCGCCTCGCTTTACAACGACCGCGCCATCGCCTACCGCGTCCACCGCGGCTTCGTCCACAGCGAGGTGGCGCTCTCGGCGGGGGTCCAGCGGATGGTGCGGAGTGACTTAAGCTCGAGCGGCGTCGCCTTTACCCTCGACACCGAGTCGGGCTTCCGCGACGTGGTCTTCGTCACCTCGTCCTACGGCTTGGGCGAACTCCTCGTGCAGGGCGCGGTCAATCCCGACGAGTTTTACGTGTACAAACCCAACCTGGCCGCGGGCCGCCCCGCCATCTTGCAGCGCACCCTGGGCGGCAAGGCGCTCAAAATGGTCTACGCCGAGCCCGGCGGCGAGGAACTGGTCAAGACGGTTGAGGTGTCCTCGGGCGACCAGCGGCGCTTCTCGCTCACCGACGAGGAAGTTCAGGCGCTGGCGCGGCAGGCGGTCACCATCGAAAAACATTACGGCAGGCCGATGGACATCGAGTGGGCCAAGGACGGGACGGACGGGGAGATATATATCTTGCAGGCGAGGCCGGAGACGGTCAGGAGCCGGGACGAGGGGCGGGTGCTCGAGCGTTTCCACCTGCGCGAAAGGGGCGAGGTGCTCGTCACCGGGCGCAGCGTCGGGGGGCGCGTCGGCGCGGGCGCGGTGCGGGTGGTGGAGGACGCCTCGCAGATGGAGCGAGTGCGGGCGGGCGACGTGCTCGTCACCGACATGACCGACCCCGACTGGGAGCCCGTGATGAAGCGCGCCGCCGCGATCGTCACCAATCGGGGCGGGCGCACCTGCCACGCCGCCATCATCGCGCGCGAGCTCAACATCCCGGCGGTGGTGGGCACGGGCGACGCGACCGAACGACTCGAGGACGGGCTCGAGGTCACCGTCTCGTGCGCCGAGGGCGACACGGGCAACGTCTACGCAGGGCGCTTAAAAGTCGAAATCACGCGCACCGAGCTGGGCGCGATGCCGCCTTTGCCCCTCAAAATCATGATGAACGTGGCCTCGCCCGAGCGCGCCTTCGCCTTTTCGCGCCTCCCGCACGCCGGGGTGGGGCTGGCGCGGCTCGAGTTCATCATCAACAACGTCGTCGGGATTCACCCCAACGCGCTCCTCGACTATCCCGAGCTGCCCGAAGACCTGAAAGCCGCCATCGACGAAAGGACCGCGGGCTATCCCGACCCCGTGTCGTTCTTTGTTGACAAACTCACCGAGGGCGTGGCGACCATCGCCGCCGCCTTTCACCCGGAGCCCGTCATCGTGCGCATGTCCGACTTTAAGTCCAACGAGTACGCGCACCTCTTGGGCGGGCGGCGCTACGAGCCCACCGAGGAGAACCCGATGATTGGCTTTCGCGGCGCGTCACGCTACCGCTCTCGAACGTTTGAAAAGTGTTTTGCGCTCGAGTGCCGCGCCCTGCGCCGCGTCCGCGACGAGATGGGTTTTCATAAAGTCGAGGTGATGATTCCTTTTGTGCGGACGCTCGGGGAAGCCGAGGAGGTGGTCGAAATTTTGGCGCGTCATGGGCTCGAGCGCGGCAAGAACGGCCTGCGCCTCATCATGATGTGCGAGGTGCCTTCCAACGCCCTTTTGGCCGAAGACTTTTTGGCGCACTTCGACGGCTTCTCCATCGGCTCGAACGACCTCACCCAGTTCACGCTCGCGCTTGACCGCGACTCGGGCCTCGTCGCCCCCCTCTTTAACGAGCGCGACCCTGCCGTCAAGGCGCTCATGCACCGCGCCATTCAAGCCTGTAAAGCGAAGGGGAAATACATCGGCATCTGCGGTCAGGGTCCCTCGGACCATCCTGACTTTGCCCGCTGGCTGTTGGACGAGGGGATTGACAGCATCTCGCTTAATCCCGATTCGGTGTTGGAAACGTGGCTTTATCTGGCGGAGGAGGTGCCGGAACGGGTGTGAGGCGGCGCGCGAGACGCTGAGCCCAGAGTGGCTATTTTCTCGAGCTTCAGATAAACCCTTTTACGCTCCCGAGGCTGACCCTTCAGCCCGAAAACTTTGCCTGTGTACCGAGCAGACCTCACAGCGAGGCGAAAACCGGGAGGAGAAAGCAGCCTCAACAGCTCGCTCTTCCCTATTCCCTCACCCCAAAAAAGGCATACTGGAGGCATGGCGCAAGCTTACCCCTATCCGGAAGTCACGGATGAACTGCTCGGCGAAGTCGTGCGGCGGCTTGTCACGACCGGCAACCCTTTTAAAATTGTGCTCTTCGGCTTAACGGCGCGGGGTGAAGCGCGGGCGGACAGCGACTTGGACTTGCTCGTTTTAGAAGAATCCGCTCTACCCCGTCACAAACGGTCTGCACGTTACCGCAAGGCGCTTCTGGGCGTTTTTCCTGCCAAAGACGTCGTGTGGACACCGCAAGAGGTTGAGGACTGGAGCGCCGTCCCGCACGCTTTTGTCACCACGGCTTTGAGAGAGGGAAAAACGCTTTATGAAAAGCAAGCTTGACCACGCCCGAGCTACTTCTTGTAAGGCAGCGGCTCGAGCTTCAACTCACTTTCCAAGACTTCATATTCGGGGTCTTTATGAACGAGCGTGGCACCTGCTACGCTGGCAAAAGCGGCGATGACCATGTCTGCAAAAGAAAGTTTATGCTCGGCTTTGTATCTTGAGGCGGTCAGCAGGACAGGCTCGCTCGTCTCCCAAAGAATTTGAGCGCCGGTAGCCCGAAAAAAGGCGTAGCGCTCGTCGGCCTCTCGGGAACCCCGCTCTTGGCGACTGATGTAGTGAACTTCCATAAGGCAAAGCCAAGGAATGAGGATGTCGTGCTCGCGGAACAAGGTTTCGACTCGAGCCGCGCCAGCTTCGTCTTCTATCAGGGTAAGGAGCGCCGAGGTGTCGAGCAGGTACGTCTCACTCACGGGCTATTCACGGCTGCGGTCTTCACGGCGTTTTTCCAGCAGAGTTTCGGTGAGGTTTTCACCTCGACCCCTGCCCCGTAACGCGCCGACGGGGTCGCTCGGCACGGGAATGACTTTGATGCCTTCCTGGTCTTCCAACCAGACGAGGGTGTCGCCCTCCGCTATGTCGTACCTTTTACGAATGACGGAGGGTATCGCCGTTTGGCCGCGCTTTGTCACGGTTGTCCGCACAAATGGATTTTAGCATGTCAAACAACTCGTGCGAGGCCGGCTTGAACTTTCTTCCTTCGGCTAGAGGAACGTCGCTACGTCCCCCAGCTCCTTCTTGGTAATCGCGGGGACAACAGCGTCCGCCGCCGGATAACCGACCACGAGCAGCAAAAAGGGCCGCTCGTTGCTGGGACGGTCCAGCAGTTCGTTCAAAAATCCCATCGGACTGGGTGTGTGGGTAAGTGCGGCCAACCCCGCGTGGTGCAGTGCGGCAATCAAAAAACCGGTGGCGATACCGACCGACTCGGTCGCGTAGTAGTGTTTGACCTTTTTACCGTCCGGGGTCATCCCGTAACTTTGCGCGAACACGGCGATGAGGTAGGGAGCGGTTTCCAGAAACGGCTTGTGCTCGTCGGTGCCTAAGGGCGCAAGCGCGTCCAACCATTCCTGCGGCGCTTTGTTCTCGTAAAACTCGCGCTCCTCGGCTTCGGCGGCGGCGCGGATTTTGCTTTTCAGGACGGGGTCCGTCACCACGACGAAGTGCCAGGGTTGCAGGTTGGCCCCGTTCGGCGCGGTCCCGGCGGCGCGGAGGGCGGCTTCGATAATCTCACGCGGCACCGGTTTGGGGCTGAACTCGCGGACGCTGCGGCGGCGTTTTAGGTCGTCGTAAAAGGCTCGAGCCCGCTCGAGCATCTCTGCTTCAGGGTAGCGGCGGAACTCCAACGGGACGAACCGAACTCGGGTCATGCCTAAGTTTAACGGGGACGGGGCTCGAGGCGCGGGCTTTTGGAAGTGCCGAGTCCAAAGTTGAAAGGAGTCGGTACTTCGCTCGTTGTCAAACAGGTCTCGTCATGCGCCGCTCGAGAATCTCCAGGCCGTCGCGCCACTGTTCGGTTTTGGTGGTACCGTCGGCTGTGAAGCCCGCGGCTTCGTAAAAACTCAGGGCGCGCTCGTTGCCGTCCAGCACCCACAGGGTCACTTCAAAGTAGCCGCGCTCACGCAACGCCCCCAGGTCGGCCTGCCACAACGCCCTGCCCACACCCCGGCCCCACACCTCCGGCAGGGCGTACAGGGTCATGAGTTCGGCCGTCGTCTCGGCGTCTTTGTCTTCGTCGCGGCACGGGCCGACGTTTGAAGGCGACGACCCCGCCCGTGTTTTCGTAAACGAAGGTCGCTTGGCCGGCGTCCTGGAGGATGCGCCGCCAGTTTTGCTCACGCCGCTCGGTGGACAGGTTGGCGAGCAGGTCGGCCGGGAGCAGGTCTTTGTACGCCGCCCGCCACGAGACGACGTGGACGCGGGCGATGGCGGGGGCGTCCTCCGGCGTCGCCGGGCGAACGCTCACCGTTTTTCTCTCGTAGACACCAACATACCCAAACTCCTTAAAGCCCCTGCGCGCAGTGGCGTCATTCAGCATACGCGAGCCCCCGTTAGACTGTAAGGATGAGCGAAGCAGCTTTCAGCGGCGCGGTGCTGGCCGGGGGACGCTCGCAGCGCTTCGGCAGCGACAAGGCGCGGTTCGTGCTGGACGGCAAGCCGCTGCTGACGCGGGTGCTGGAGAGTTTGGCCGCGGCTTCAGAGCGCTTCGTCGTCGCCGACAGGGACTACAGCGACTTCGGGCCGCCCGTCTACGCGGATGTTCTGCCCGCACAGACGCCCTTGAGCGGCGTCCACACGGCGTTGAGCCGGGCCGCAGAAGACTGGGTCGCGGTTGTCGCCTGCGACCTTCCGTACTTGACGCCCGCTTACTGGGCCCGGCTGGCCCGGCACCGTGCGGGTGTGCAGGCCGTCGTGGTGCGGCGCGGGGGTAGGCTCGAGCCCCTGGCCGCCTTTTACCACCGCGACCTGGCACCCGAAGCCGGACGGCGCTTGCAGCGCGGCGACTGGGCCGTTTACGGCTTTGTCGAAAGCGCGCACACCCGCATTCTGGACTTTGCCGACCTGGACTTGCCGCCCCACACCTTGACCAATCTCAACACACCCCCAGCCCACCCTCAAACCAGTTTCTTGTAAGAAATTTGTGCCAGGTCGTGAATACACTTGCCCTATGCAGCCAACTTCAACGCAAGACATCGTCGTAGCGACTGAAAAAGAGAACGACCTGCTCGAGCTGCTCCTGTCGACCGAGCACCACAGCCTCGTCTTGCTGACCAAGGGGCAAGACGTGTTCGCCTACCTGCGCGAGAACACGCCTGCACTGTTGTTGCTGGACGCTCACCTGGGTGACGTCGGCGGCATCACGATTGGCAGCCGCATCAAAAAAATAGCGCGCCTGCAGACCGTCCCGTTCGTCTTGCTCGTCGCCGCCAAAGACACGGCCAGCCTGAAAGCGGCGGAACTGTGCCGCCCGGACGCGCTTCTAACCAAGCCGCTCGGCGGCCAAGACATTCGCGCCACGGTCGCGCGGCTCTTGGGCAAAAAAACCATGAGCAGCAGCCCGCTCGAGCTGGTCGGACGCACCTAGTCAGGATGAACTTCCTCACCCTTGCCGGCCTCGTCGACCTTGGAATTTCGCAGCTTCAACTGGGACGTGCAGCCGCTCGAGGTGACAGAAGTGTCCTCGAGTTTTTTCAACGACCGCTCGCTGTTTCCGCCGGGAACGCTCGAGTTCGACTGTGCTTTGCTCATGCGCAACATCGAGCATGAGTGGCACGCACAACAGGAACTTCGTCTAAGCTGAGTCGGCACCGGCAAGGGCTGTAGCGGACGCGCTCGCTGGGCTCGAGCCGCAGCCGGGTCGTTTCTCGAGCAGAAAAACGGCCTTCGTCTTCCGAACGCTTCAGTGATATGGTGAGCCAGTCGTGGCAACCCTGTTCTTAGACGCTCTCAACCCACTGACACCTGACGCCTTCGTTCAAGCGCTCGGCGGCACTTTCGAGCACTCGCCTTGGGTTGCCGAGGCGGCTTACGAGCGGCGGCCGTTCGCCAGTTTGGAAGAGTTGCACAGCGCGATGCTCGAGGCTGTGGATAAAGCCGCGCCGGAACGGCAGCTCGCCCTCATCCGCGCCCACCCCGACTTGGCGGGCAAGGCGGCGCTCGCGGGCGAAGTGACCGAAAGCTCCCGACAAGAACAGACCCGCGCGGGTTTAGACCGACTAGGTGCCGACGAGTACCGACGCTTCCACCTTCTGAACAGCGCGTACCGAGAGAAGTTCGACTTTCCCTTCGTTTTGGCCGTGAAGGGGCACGACAAAACCAGCATCCTCGAGTCGTTCGAGGAACGCTTGAAGAACGACCCGGCTACCGAAAAAACGCGCGCGCTGGCCGAGATTGCGAAGATTGTGCGCTTTCGCTTGCAGGCGCTTTCAGGAGAAAAGCATGAAGATTGAGGCTATCAGCTACGGCAAGAGCAACGTCACCGTGTACCGCACCAACGCCGCGCCCTTGACCGGCCTGGCCCCGCTGCCCGAGTCGAACTTTACCGGGCGCAGCAACGCGCTCTTCGCCAACGACGTCGGTGTGCTGGTGCTCGGGGACAACTTCAAGCCGGCCTACACCGAGGGCGACAACCAAAACGTGGTGGCGACCGACAGCATGAAGAATTTTATTTTGAAGAAGGGGCTCGAGTTCTCCGGCAGCACCCTGGAGGGTCTGCTGCACTTTCTGGGCCGCGAGTTTCTGACGCGCTACCCGCACATGGAAGCGCTGGAAATGTCCGGCACCGAAGTGCCCTTCGAGGCGGCCACCGTGCCGCAGGACGGCGCGTTCGGAAAAAGCGAAACGCTTTTCTACCCGACCGACGCCGACCGGGGTTACGCCGAGGTGGGCTTGCAACGCAGCGGCGACGACGCCGTCGTGACCCGCCACCGGGCGGGGCGGCTCGGCTTCAAGCTCGTCAAGGTGACGGGCAGCTCGTTTTACAGCTTCGTGCGCGACGAGCACACCACCTTGCCCGAGCGCGTCGACCGGGCGCTCTACCTTTACCTCGACTGCTGCTGGCGCTACCGGGACGTTACGAACATGATTTCGGACGACAAAAAGCACTTCGTCGCTTCCGAACAGGTGCGCGACGTTTTGCGGAGCGTGTTTCACGAGTTCAACAGCAAGTCCATCCAGCACTTGTTTCACGAGATGGGCGAGCGCGTGCTGCAGCGCTTCCCACAACTCGCCGAGCTGAGCTTCGAGGGCCAAAACCGCACCTGGGACGTGATGTTCGAGAACGACGCCGACCCCACGACCAAGACGATGTGCGACCCGCGCCCGCCCTACGGCGTCATCGGTTTGACGCTCACCCAAAACGACTGATGGGCCGCCTCAGCACCCACGTTTTGGACACCGCGCGCGGCACACCCGCCGCCGGCCTGAAGCTCGACCTCTACTACCTGGGCGGCGAGTCGCGGCAGCACCTGGCGAGCTTTACGACCAACGCCGACGGCCGCACCAACGCGCCCCTGCTGGGCGCAGACGACATGGTGACGGGCGTGTTCGAACTCGTCTTTCACGTGGGCGCATATTTCGGGCTCGAGCCCGAGCCGCAATTTTTGGACGAAGTGCCGGTGCGCTTCGGCGTCGCCGACGCCGCGCAGAACTACCACGTGCCGCTGCTCGTGTCGCCTTTTGCGTACAGCACCTACCGGGGCAGTTGAGCGGGACAGTTGTTATGACGCAGTCAGACGTTACAACGCGATTAGACAAAGTCAAAGAGTTAGCCGGGGAGATTCTCACGCGTTGCGACACCCTCGCCCAATTCAGCGAAGACGAGGGCGCACTCACCCGTACTTTTTTGTGCGAACCCATGCACGACGCACTCACAGCGGTGCGGGCCTGGCTGCAAGGAGCGGGGCTGAGCGTGCGCCTGGACGCGGTCGGCAACATCATAGGGCGGCGTGAGGCTCGAGACGAAAACGCGCCCACGCTGCTCATCGGCTCGCACCTCGACACGGTGCGCGACGCCGGGCGCTACGACGGAACCCTCGGCGTGCTCCTGGGCGTCGCCGCGGCGAAAGCCTTGCGGGACGAACCCCTCCCCTTTCACCTCGAGATCGTCGGCTTTTCCGAAGAGGAAGGGGTGCGCTTCGGGGTGCCGTTTTTGGGGAGCAAGGCTGTGACGGGAACGTTTGACAAGGAAATGCTCGAGCTGCGCGACGAAAACGGCGTGAATGTCGCAGAGGCCATAACAGCGTTCGGCTTGAATCCTGCGGACATTCCCGATGCGGCTTACGACCCTAAAAAACTGCTCGGCTTCGTCGAAGTCCACATCGAACAAGGGCCGCACCTGGCCTCTTTGAAGGAACCGCTCGGCGTGGTGAGCGCGGTGGCCGGTGCCACGCGCGCCCGCGTCACTTTTACAGGTCAAGCGGGCCACGCAGGGACGACGCCGATGGCGCTGCGCCGCGACGCGCTTGCTGGAGCGGCGGCGTTCGTGCTCGAGGTCGAACGCTACGCTCTCGGCACGCCCGGCTTGGTGGCGACGGTCGGGCAAATCGGGGCGAATCCCGGCGCGGTCAACGTCATTCCCGGCGCGGCCATGTTAAGTGTGGACGTGCGCCATGCGGAGGACGGGGTGCGTCTGGAGGCTGTGGCAGCGTTGAAGTCAAAATCGACCGAGATTGCGGGGGCCCGAGGCCTCCGTGCTGATTGGCAAGACTTGCTGGACCAAGCCGCCGTGCCGCTCGACCTCGACTTTCAAACTCGTCTCACTCAGGCTGCCGGAACGGACATACCCGTTTTGGTGAGCGGCGCGGGCCACGACGCGATGGTGATGGCACTCTTCACCCCGTCGGCACTGCTGTTCGTGCGCTCGCCCAACGGCATAAGCCACAACCCGGCGGAGACGGTGCTGGTGGAGGACGTGGCGGCGGCGCTCGAGGCCTTGTTGAAATTCGTGCGAGGGCTGCGTGTTTGACCTTGTGGTTCAGGGCGGCACGCTCGTCACGGGTGAGCGGGTGTTGCGGGCGGACCTGGCGGTTCAGGGAGAGAAAATCGTCGCCGTCGAGACGGAAATCCCTGAGGCGGCGAAAGAAACCTTGGACGCGAGCGGCTTACACCTCTTCCCCGGCCTTATCGACACCCACGTCCACTTCAACGAACCCGGCCGCGTGTCGTGGGAAGGTATCTCGAGCGGCAGCGCGGCGCTCGCGGCGGGCGGCGGCACGCTCTACGCCGACATGCCGCTGAACTCCGACCCGCCGCTGTTGGGTGCCGCGGACTTCGAGGCCAAACGGCGCGCGGCCGAGGCCTCATCGCACACCGACTTCGCGCTGTGGGGCGGCCTGACGCCGGACAACGTGGAACACCTGCCCGAACTCGCCTCTTTGGGCGTCGTTGGCTTCAAGGCGTTCATGGCGGACAGCGGCGTCCCAGAATTCCGGGCGGCCGACGACCTCACGCTGTACCGGGGCATGGTCTTGGCAACAAGCTTGGGCCTGCCCGTCGCCGTCCACGCCGAGAGCGAACCGTTGACGAGCGCGCTCACCCGGCACCTGCGCGACAGCGGCGGCAGGCTGCCGCGCGACTATTTAGCGTCCCGGCCCATCGTTGCCGAAGCAGAAGCCGTCGCCCGGGCGCTTTTTTTCGCGCAGGAAACCGGTTGCGACCTGCATCTCGTCCACCTGAGCAGCGCTCGAGCGGTCGCCCTCGTCACCGAGGCGCGGCTGCGCGGCGTCCGCACGAGTTGCGAGACCTGTCCGCACTACCTGCACTTTACCGACGAAAATTTGGAACGCTTGGGCGCGGTTTTGAAGTGCGCGCCGCCGCCCCGCAACGACGACGAGCGCCACGCGCTATGGCAAGCCCTGTTGCGCGGCGAAATCGACCTTGTCGCCAGCGACCACTCGCCGTCCGACCCCGAGTTGAAAGAGCGTGAGGACTTTTTCGAGGTCTGGGGTGGCATCTCTGGAGTGCAGTCGAGTTTGAACGTTTTGCTGAGTCACCGCGCCGAGCAAGGCTTGCCGCTGCAAAAGGTGGCGGCTTTGACCGCTGCGAATCCTGCCGAGCGCTTTCGGTTGCCGCACAAGGGGCGGCTCGAGCCCGGCTACGACGCCGACCTGTGTCTGGTCGACCTGGGCGCGACCTTCAAACTTCAAAAAAAAGACCTTTTTTATAAACACAAACTCAGCCCCTACCTCGGCGAAATTTTTACCGGCCGCGTGGTTCGCACCCTTCTGCGCGGGCGGACGATTTTTCATGAGGGCAAGCTCTCCCATCCGAGCGGTCGCCTCGTTCGGCCGGACGCTCTGCTACCCTAGCTTATGACTCACTTCCTGACCCACCTCGGCCAAACCCGCAGCCGCGTCACGCCGCAGCACGCCGTCATCGCGCCGGACGGGCACGTCCCGACCCCGTTGCCGGGTTGGCAGAATGCCCAAGGCGTCGTCCTCGTCTCACCGCAAATGGGCGCGCGCTTTACGCAGTATTTCGCTTTGCTGGAAGCGGGCGGCGAGGGCACGCCGCCGCTGCCCGGTGTCGAGCGATTCGTTTTTGTGCTCGAGGGCGCTCTGAGCGTCAAAACCGAGGCCGATACGTTCGAACTCGAGCCCAAAGGCTACGCCTTTTTCCCCGCCGACGAGCCGCATATCATCACCGCGACCTCGAAAACGCGGCTGAGCGTGCTCGAGCGCCGCTTCATTCCGTCGGAAACCGACGAGCCCCTGCCCATTATCGTCGGCAACGAGGCTGAGGTTGTGGGCGAGCCGTTTTTGGGCAACGTGAACGTGACCGTTAAAAAACTCCTCCCCGACGACCCGCGTTTCGACCTGGCGGTGAACACCATGAACTTTCGCCCCGGCGCGACCCTGCCCTTTGCGGAGACGCACTTTATGGAACACGGCCTGCTGATGCTCTCCGGCGGCGGCGTGTACCGGCTTGGGGACGACTGGTATCCGGTGACGGCGGGCGACGTTTTGTGGCTGGGGCCGTACTGTCCGCAGTGGTTCGGGGCGCTGGGGACGGAAGTGTCGAGCTATCTTCTTTATAAAGAAGCCAACCGGGACGTGTTCGCGTTTGAGAAGGGCAGCTAGCGACGCGACTGGAAAAACTCGAGTCTGGACGAATCCTCAAATATTTTCAGCGATTGACGCTTTAGGCCACTGCCCTCACTACGGGGACAAAAGATTGAGACAGTCGTGGAGGCTGAATTGGGTGAAATCTGTCTCGGTGTAGGTACTGTTTAGATTTAATAACCCCTCCTCGTAATTTGAGGAGGGAACCGTTGATGTATTCAGGGTCAATTGATTGGGGGATGAAGAGTTTCTGTCACTTTTAAGTTGACTTACCACTTGATTGCTGATTCTAAAAGTCGTTGGAACGTCATCTTGATAGCTGAATTGCAGGTCTCCGGCTCTCACCACCGTGAATTCATCAAGATTGTAGTGTTCGTATCCTAAAAGGTTTGTTCCGTCCGCAAGCTGCGTTCTCGTTTCTACAAAAACGTATGCATCCGCGTCATAATCGCCTTTGTTGACTCCTGATGATAAATACATCAGCTCTTTTATTGCATTTGCACTTTGCCAATCTAGTGCCTCAAGTGGCAGTTCAACGGTCAATTTCGGACTGATGTAGTTAAGAAGTTCAGGCGGATGTGTACGACGAAGCTCCTCTAAGTCGGGATAGTCTGTGTCGGGTATCGCGCTTACCGTTACGGTTACCGTAACTGCCCGCAACAATGCTCCCGCTGGAATAACAACTTGTCTGGGTGCGCCATCAAAATCCACACTAATGGTTCCCCCCTCTGCCCCGACGGTTTCCGTAACTTCAACCTCACCTTGAGCGTTTTGCAGAAGAATGTTAGCTTGGTCTAACTGAGCTTGAACTGTTTCTTGGGACGTGTTAACAGCAAGACCGAGGTGAAACGGGTTCACAAGACTTATCGCGACGGTTGTAACTAACGTCCAGTTCACACCATCATCAGATTCATAGACATAAACACCATCCTCCTTTCGCTCGAGTTTGAGCCAGACCGGGGCCGCCATGCTAAGCGTAGCGTTTTGAGTGAGGTTTTGTTAGACGAAATAATTACTCGGCTCACTGGCTGAAGCAGCGGTCAGGGTAAAGCTCTGCCGGGTTCCGTCATAGCCTACGCTGCCCGCTCCGGCGAGCGCAACCTCCTGCCAGAGGGCGGACTGCCGAGCGCGCTCGGCATGTACATGGCGTGGCAACCGCCGAGATGCCACCCCACGTAAAAAAAATCTGCAAGGACTGACGAGAGTGGCATGGTATGGTGAACTATGGCATCCAACTTAGCAGCCGTCAGGCTCGGCAAACAAGGAAGACTGGTCGTGCCCGCGCCACTGCGGGAGGCGCTGGGGCTCGAGGCGGGGGACGAACTGGTCGCCCGCGCCGAGGGGGGAAGGCTCATCTTCGAGCCTCGAGCGGCCGTGGTCGAGCGGTTGCGCTCCCGCTTCAGAGATATGGAGCGCAGCCTGGCCGACGAGCTTCTGGCCGAGCGGCGTGAGGAAGCGGCGCGTGAGTGAAAATGGGGAACGTCTGGAGGTGCTCGATGCGTCCGCTTTGCTCGCCTGGCTACAAGCCGAACCGGGTGCCGACAAGGTCCGGCTTACAGGGTCAATCGTCAACAGCGTGAACTGGAGCGAGGTGCTGCAAAAAGCGCGGCAGAACGGGGTGGAGGTCGAGGGCGTGAGAGAAGAACTCGAAGCGCTCGGCCTCAAACTCCGGGCTTTCAGCCTCGAGGAGGCTGAAAGGGCTGCCGAGCTGTACGCCGTGACCAAAGCTTACGGCTTGTCGCTCGGCGACCGCGCCTGTCTAGCCACGGCGCTCGTCTCGGGCGGTGTGGCGGTGACCGCCGAGCGGGCCTGGTCAAAGCTCGAGGGCGTACGGGTGAGACAAATTCGTTAGCCGCGCTTCTCTCAGGGCCGTCTTGACGCGCGTTGCTCCGACCGGCTGCTCAAACTCGGTGACGCCTGCGCGCTGAAAACTCAGTCCCGGCGTGCATGGTTTAATACCCCATGACGAACAACGTGCAAGTTGACGGGGCCAGGTTGAGCGCCGAACTGATGCACCTCGCCACCTTCTCGGACGCCCCCGCGCCCGCCGTGACGCGGGTGCTCTACGCCGAGCAGGACTTAGCGGCTCGAGCCTGGTTCAAAACGTTGTGCAAAGAGGCGGGCTTGGAACTGCGCGAGGACGCGCTCGGCAACGTGTTCGCACGCTGGGCGGGAACGGAGCTCGACCTCAGCGCCGTCGCCACGGGCTCGCACATCGACGCCATTCCGCATTCGGGCCGCTATGACGGCACGGTCGGAGTGCTGGGCGGGCTCGAGGCCCTGCGCGCGCTCAAGGCGAGCGGTTTTAAGCCGCGGCGCAGCCTCGAGCTTATTTTATTTACGAGCGAAGAGCCGACACGCTTCGGGATAGGCTGTCTGGGCAGCCGGGCGCTGGCCGGAACACTGAGCCCGGACGACATCCGGGGGCTCAAAGACGAAGACGGCCGCACCCCGGACGAAGTGCGCCGCGAAGCTGGTTTTACGGGGCGGCTTTCGGACGTGCAGCTACCCCAGGGTTTTTATCACGCTTTCGTCGAACTGCACATCGAGCAGGGGCCGCTCTTGGAGCAAAAGAATTTAGACATCGGCGTGGTCACCGCGATTGCGGCCCCGGCGACGTTGCACCTCACGCTGACAGGTCAGGGCGGGCACGCCGGGGCGGTCCTGATGCCCGAGCGCCGCGACGCGCTTCTCGCCGGGGCCGAGATTGCGCTCGCCGCCGAGGAAGCCGCGCGCACCAGCGGCAGCGTCGACACGGTCGCCACGGTGGGCGTGTTCGACCTTCACCCGCGCGCGGTCAACAGCATCCCGAGCCGCGTGACGATGACCGTCGACGCCCGCGACACCAGTTTGGCGCGGCGCGACCACACCGTCGAACGCATCAAAAAAGCGGTCGAAGAAGTCTCGAGGGGCCGCAACGTCGGCGTCGAGCTAGAGGTTCTCAACGCCGACCCGCCCGCGGTCTGCGCGCCCGCCGTGATTCACGCGGTCGAGGCGGCTGCAAAAGACCTCGGCCTGAGCAGCTTGCCGATGGTCAGTCGCGCCTACCACGACACGCTCTTTATGGCGCGCCTGTGCCCGGTCGGCATGATTTTTGTTCCCTGCCGGGACGGCGTGAGCCACCGCCCGGACGAGTACGCGAGCCCCGAGGCGATTTACAACGGCGTGCAGACCCTGGCGCAAACCCTGGCTACGCTCGCCAGCTGATTTACGTTTCAGACGAAAACCTCGGGGCGACCCCAGCCAAAAAATTCGGATACCGCGTACGCGGTATCCGAATTTAGCTCAGCTACGTTGACGCGCTGAGACGGAACCTTAGCGGAAGTCGGTGAGGTACTCGGGCGCGAGCGCGACCGACTCGACGTTGTCGACCGTCACCGAGCGGTCGGGGCGAACGTCTTGCTTGCCTCTGCGCTTCAAGATGTCGTCGAAACGCAATACGGTGTCCTTGGTCTTCTCGGCGACGTAAAGGTCTTCGCCGTCGAAGGTGATGTCGACGGGGTTGCCCAGGGTCGACTTGGGGCCGCCGATTTGCGCGGTGACCGCCGTGTCGCCGTCGACAGCGCCGGCGTCGGCAACGACGAACAGTTGCCCGTCCGCGTTGCTGGCCGCGTCGCCTACGTCCGAAAGGATGAGCGTGTCATAGCCGTCGGCCGAAGCAACGTGAACGACGCCGTGAAGGTTGACCGACACTTTTTTATTGCCGTTCGTCGGCGTGATGACGCGGTCCGGTCCGCCCGCACCCATCGTGGCGGTGTAGTCGTCATAGACGAGCACGGTGCCGTCGGTCGCGGCGACGAACAAGCGGTCGTCGGCCGGGTCGTAGTCCAGGTCCCAAACGCTGCGCATGTCGCTGCCTAAGTCGCTGGTCACGTAAAGCGGCGCGACGTTGCCGCCGGTCTGGGCGCTGAACACCTTGATGTTCTTGTCACCGAAGTCCGCGACGATGACGAGGCCCTTCGCGCTCACCACGTCTAAGCCTTTCGGCGCGACGAGGCCCGTTTGGTCACCGACAATGGTGCGGTCGCGTGAGGGGTCGTAGCTGTCGCCGTCCCGGCTGCCCGCTAAGCGGTTGACCACCAGGATGCCGCCCTGGCTCGGGGTCATGCCGTTATCGAAGGTGACGTAAGCGTCGCCGGACAGGTCGAAGGTGATGTTTTCGGGGTTGGCGGTGGCGTCACGGGTGTCGAACTCTGCGCGAATACTCGAGGACAAGTTAGTGTCCAGCTTGACCAGGAACTCGTTACCGTCGTCGCGGTTACTCCGACCACGGCTACCGGCTTCGGGTGTGTTGCTGACCGCGAATATGCCGTCAATCATTGTATCGGCGTCGTCGATGTCGGTTACGTCGGGATTCATCAACATGAAGTCGGCGTCTTCAGCCACGAGCGATTCGGGCTTCGTTTCAGCCACCATCAGGTCGGGCGCGACGTTGCCGCTGTCGCCGCCGAAGATGTCGTCGAAAATCAGCAGCAGGTCGCGAGCTTTTTCAGCAATCCGCGCCTCGTCGCCGTTGACGATGACATCGACGGGGTTACCGAGCATCGTCGCGGGGCCGCGGATGACGCGGTCGGGCCGAAGGTTGCTGCTCGAGCGGCCTCTGGCCTTGTTGACATCGTTGAAGACGTAAATGCTGCCGTCGTCGGCAACGCCCGCGTCACCGACATCGGTCACGACGAGGCTGCCTTTGTCCGTGTAGAATTCGTCCGTGTAGAAGATGCCGTGAAGGTTGGTGGAGATTTTGTCGCCGTTGTCGTCCACCGGCGTAATGATGCGGTCGGGACCGTTTTTACCAAAACTGCGGTCGTTGCCGCGGCCACGGTCGTCACGGCCCAGGTACTTCTCAAACACCGCGACGGTGCCGTCGGTGAGCGCGACGAACAGGCGGTCACCGTCCTCGTCGTAAGACACGTCCCAGGGTTTGACGTTCAGGCTCGTCACAGCGACCGGCGCGACGTTGCCGTCCGCCGCCGTGCCGAAGATTTTGAGGTTGCCGTCACCGAAGTCGGCCACTATCAGGTAGCCCGCTTTGTCCGCGATGTCGAAACCTTTCGGCGCGACGAGGCCGGTCTTGTCGCCTTTGATTTCGCGGTCGACGTTGTCCTGGTACATGCCGCCGTCGTCCCGGTTGCGAAGCTGCGCGATGATGCGGAGGCTGGGGCCGTTCTCGCCGTCGCCCGCGTGGTAGAGGTTGCCCAACACGTCGAGGTCTACGCCCTCATTGTTGCCCGAGAAGAAGGTGCTTTCAGGGCCGCCGAAGTCCTCGTCAAAGGTATCGACCTCACCCGCATTGTCGGGGCCGTTGTTGGACACGTAAACGTTCAAGTCGAAGTCGGAATCGAACCCGTCGCCGGGCGGATTCGGCTGGCCCGGTTTGTCGTCGTAGTCGTCTCGAGCCGCCACAATCGACTCGGGCTTCGCTTCATTCACCGCGAGGTCGGGCTCGACCTCACCGCTTTTGCCGTAGAAGATGTTTTCAAAGACAAGCAGCTTGTCCCCGGCTTTTTCCATCACGCGCGCTTCGTCGCCGTTCAGGATGATGTCTACCGGGTTGCCGAGCAGGGTGTCGGGTCCGAAGATGGTGCGCCCCGGAATGACCTTGCCGCCCCGTTTGCCCGCTTTGCCCGCGTCGTGAATCACGTAGATGCCACCGTCGTCCGCCACGGCCGCGTCACCGACATCGGTCACGACGAGCGCGTCTTTCAGCGCGTCGTAAGCAATCCCGTGCAGGTTGTCCGAAATCTTGTCGCCCCGGCGGTCGACCGGCGTGAGCACGGTGTCCGGGCCGTCGCTGCCGAAGTCGCCTTGTTGCAAGTAGCGGTCGAACACGGCGACGGTGCCGTCGGTGAGCGCGACGAATAGCCGGTCGCTCTCTTCGTCGTAGGCCAGGTCCCAGGGTTTGACCGCCAAACTGGTCGTCCCCACGGGCGACACGTTGCCGCTGTCCGAAGTGTTGAAAATTTTGAGGTTATCGTTGCCGGGGTCCGCGCCGAAGTCGGCGACGAGGATAAACCCTTCGTCTTCAGCAAGGTCGATGCCTTTGGGCGCGACGAGGCCGGTTTGGTCGCCTTTGATTTCACGGTCTCGGCCGGGATCGAACGAGCCGCCTTCGCGCAGGTAAAACTGCGAAATGATGCGGATGCTCGGGCCGTTGTCGCCGTCACCCGCGTGGTAAAGGTCGCCGAAGCGGTCCAACTCCACGCCTTCGTTGTTGCCCGAGAAAAAGGTGTTTTGCTGGTCGAAGTCTTCGTCGAAGGTGTCCACCTCACCGGCGTTTTGGGGGCCGTTGTTCGACACATAAAAGGTGTCGGCCATCTTGCCCCCGGCGTCCGGGTTGAAGATGATGATGATGATGACGACGACGGTGTCGCCGTCGGCATTGCTGACGGTGACCTTGAGTTCGTTTTTACCGCCGAGCAGGCCCTTGATGGGAAAGGCGTATTCGTTGTTTGAAAACGGCACGTCCCACACTCGACCGTTGTTGAGCGTGTAGTTCATCGCGGTCACGTTGTCGTTGAGGACGCCGGTCACCAGCACGTTGTCTTGGCTGACGACGGACTCTTCGGACGGCCCCGTGATGTTGATGGCGGGCGCGTCAGGGTCGGTGGGTTCGGGGCCGGGCGTCGCGCCGGAACAGGCCGCGAGCACACCGACTAAGAGAATCAGCGTGACGAGCAAACCCCAAAGCTTTGCTGTGAGCTTCGGTCTACTGCTTAGACTATCGGTCATGTAATGACAACCTCCCTGGTTGTTTTTGCTGGTTGTTTTTGCAAGGGCTTCGAGTCGAATGGGTTGCACGGTGTCGTAGGGTTCAAGCGTGGACGTTCCCTTTTGCAAAACTCGAGCCGACTTGACAACGCCGCCTGGAACGGGTTGCTCAGAACCGTTCGCTAACACTCCTCCTCTCTGTCTCCAGTAACGTGCACAGGGGCTGTTTGGATTCGGCAAACCTCGAGAACGCTTCGCCAAATCCCCCTTTCCAACTCGAAAAACGTACACGAGGTCTGTTTAGAGGTAACAGACCTCGAGCCGCTTCTTACTGATGTGCGGGTCTTTAAGCTTTTCGGCGCGACATTGTTGAGTTTCGAAACGGATAGATTTTTAAGATGGCAGCAAAGCTGTTTTACAAAAATGCCGACGCTTCAGCGGGTCATTTAGGTGCCTTGAGGTTCAGCGTTTGGTCAGACGGCGGCGCAAATCACCCAGCAGCGCCGGGTCGATTTCGCTTGTGCAGGGAAGGGGTTCGGCACCCTCCAATTCCCCGAGAATTTCTTGCAACGTTTTTGCGTAGTCGTCCGCAGCGACGATTTCGGCTAAGTTTTTAAGCCGCTGCAACCGTCCCAACAAAGTTTCAAAAGTCATAACATCCCCAACCCGCCTTTTGGCTAGCCCCCATACCTCTTCAACCCTTCCCAACTTCAGTAACGTGCGCCCGCGCTTTTTGGATGCACACCACTCGAGCGTGCCCGCGGGACAGAGCGGGACCGAGAGGAGCCGGAGACTTCGGCTTTCAATTTCTCGTGAGGCCCGGCGCATCCAACCGGTGCATCCAAAACGCGCCGCGGGGCGTTTCAGTAAGTGGAGGCGAAGCATGAGCGCAAGTCTGAACCCATACCTGAACGCTATGGTGAGCAACACGGTGTACAGCCCGGTCGATGATGGTTTTTTCAGTGACGGCGTCGACACCGGCGTCGCCAAAAAGAGGGGTTTACCTAGCTCTTTCACCCAGGACGAGCTTGACGGCCTCGCCCTGGAAAGCGTCGAACACCTCACCCGTCAGGAACTGCTCGGCATCGTCCACTACGTCGAGAACGCCGTCTCGAGGGGGACGGCCCAAATTCGGGACTACGAAACGTTCATCCTCTGTAAAGCCGAATTGATCAAGCGTGAGCAGCGTCAGGTCGTACCCACAGAGGATGCGGTATTTATAGAGGAGTAAATTTAACCTACCCGAATAGAGCGTGATGAATCCGGAAGCAGCGTTGGTGGCACGGTTACAGCAGGGGGACGAGCAGGCGTTGGCTGAACTTTACGACCGCCTGGGCGCGCAGGTGTACAGTCTGGCGCTTCATTTACTCAAAAGCCCCGAGGAGGCTGAAGAAGTCGTGCAGGACACGTTTTTAAAGCTTTACAAGGCGGACAGCTACCACACGCTGGAGAGTTCGCCGCGCGCTTACGTGTACACCATCGCACGCAACCTGGCCCTGTCGCGGCTGCGCAAGCGCTCCACGCGACCGCTCAAGGCGGAGGCTTGGGACGTGTACGACCCGAACACGGGTTTTACCGCGCCCGACGAAAGCGACCCCACCACGAGCTTGCTCGCTGAAAAGCTGCTGGCTCACCTCAGCGACGAAGAGCGAGGCTTGGTCGAACAGAGCTTTTACGACGGCTTTACCCACGCGCAACTGTCCGAACAGACCGGCCTGCCTTTAGGCACCGTCAAAAGCAAACTGCGCCGCGCGCTGCTCAAGCTGCGGGACTATTGGGAGACGTTGTGATAGACGACGCGCTCCACCCCACCGACCTGCTGCCGGACTACCTGTTGGGCGCGCTCAGCCCTGAAGAAGTGAAGGGGCTCGAGGCTCACTTAGAGCGCTGCGCCGCCTGCCGCGAGGCATTAGCGCGCCTGGCCGCCCCCGTCGCCCTGCTGACCGAGGCGCTGCCGCAGGCACAACCGCCGGAGCGCGTTTGGGAAACGTTGCGCGTGCGCTTCGAGCAAGCGCAAAGCGAACAGCCGGAGAACGTAACGGTGCTGGCTCAACCTGCGCGTCCCGCCTACCCTTGGCTGCTGGCGGCTTGTGTCGCTTTGGCCGTCACGGGCGGCAGCCTCTTCTGGGGCGTCCGCAGCTACGGCGCGTACCAACAGGCCAGAGCCGAAACACAACTATTGACTGCTTTTCTCACGCAGCCGCAGGTGCAAAAAGTCGCCCTCGAGAACGTCATCGGCAGTGAGCGAACCGAGTCGCCCGGCAGCCTGCTGCTGGCACCCGGCGGCGACGCGCTGTTCGTGCTGAGCGAGGCCGCGCCCAGGGGGCGCGCTTACCAAGCCTGGGGCCACACCAGCAGCGACTGGGACCCGGAGCGGGGCGAGGAACTCACCTCGTTGGGGGTGTCCCGCGGCAACGTCCTGGCGGCGCGCGGGAGCGGCTTCGCGTCGCTCTACTTGAGCCTGGAACCCGCAGGCGGCAGTCCCCAGCCGACCGACCCGCTCAGCAAGGTGTCGCTCCGCAAGCCACGGCCGGAAGACGTGCTCGGGCTAACCAGTCCCGAACAGGGCGGTGAAGTCGGCGCGCCCAGCGTCATCGTCAGCGGCACCGTCAGCGAGACCGTCACCGACCTGCGCTACCGGCTCGGCGGCGGTGACACGACCGACGTCGCTTTCGCCAACAACCGCTTCACCTTTACTGCTACCGGCTTGAGCGCGGGCGAAAACACCCTTGAAGTTACGGCGACGACGGCGGACGGCGAGACCGTGACGGCGTCCGTGACAGTTTTATACACGCCCCCGAACTGACGCGACACGAAAAACGCACCCGCTCGAAGCTTTTCGGCAGGTCGAGCCGAGGTCCGGCCGGTTTCGCTGTAGGGCTGTCGTGTACACCCGGTAGCAGGCGGCGCTCGCCTTGATAGGATGAGGCGGAACTGCTGGGCTCGAAGGGGTCGAAGATGACAACGTACAAAAGCGCCGAGGTTGCTTTGCGGCTGGGCTTGACAGGTTTGGGGTTCGTGTTGGCTGCGGCTGCTTTGGTGCCGGTCGGGGCGCAGGCTGACGCGCAGGCGGAGACGCTGATTATCGCCGTCAGCAAACCGCCCGTGCCGGTGGTGCCGAGCGACCCGCCGCAAGGACTTGTTTTCAAGTTACCGTCCAGCATGACGGCCTCGAGCGCCATGTTCGACACCTCGGGGGGGCCGACCAGTCTCGAGTACCTTCACTTCGACGCACAAGGCGACGCCTACCTCACCTTCGACGACGGGCCGAACGAAGCGTTTCCCGGCGGCATTATGGTGGTTGACAAGTTTTTAGAACGCGACGGCGGCAGCTTTGACGCGGCTCGAGACCGCCTCGTTACCGGGGCGGCCGTCGGTTTGGTGGAGCCCAAAGACCTTGTGGTGGCGAATACGTTGGGCGTCGTCGTGGTGGCGGACTTTGCCGAGGCCGAAGTAGCAGTCTTCGACCTGCAGGCCAGCGGCGACGCCGCGCCCTTGTTCGTCGTCGACGACCTCGGCGTGACCGCCGCGGGCGACGCGCGCCGACCCTGGGGGCTGGCCTTCGACACGCCGAACGACCGGCTGTTCGTCGGCGGCACCGACGGCACCGTGCTCGTCTTCGACGACTTTCTCAGCGACCGGGGCGCGGCCGGCCCCGACCGCGTGGTCACACCGGTTTTAGGCGGTGAAAAGGTCTCGGCCAACACGCACGACCTCGTTTACTTGTCCGACCGGGACCTGCTCATCGCCTCGGACGTGGGCCACGCCACCACCGCCGACGAGCCCGGTTTCGACGCGGACGGCAGCATCTTCGTCCTCGAGAACGCCGGCACGGCGAACGGCGACAGCGAAGTGCGCTTGCAACTGTCCGGACCGAGCACGCTGCTGGGCAACCCGACAGGCATCGCCTTCGACGGCCAGAACTTGTTCGTGACCGAGCGAACCAAAGACCTCGTGTTGCGCTTTGATGATTTGTTAGGTTTGGCGCAACGCTCGGACACAGCGCCGAGCGGCGCGGTCACGGTCGCCCTGCCCGAAGCGGTGGTCTTGGCACCTACGGTTTCGGAGCCGTAAGCCGATTCACCCGAGTTTGAACCCGGCTTCTACACCCGCGCGGTAAAGTGAGAGCGTGAAAGCTCGAGCCCTCGGCGTCCCTTTCACCGGCACACCCGGTAAGAACAACGCCGTCACCGATGTCGCGGGCGTAGAGGTCGGCCACTGCACGCTTGTCCAAGGCGAAGGCAAACTTAAAGTCGGCGTCGGGCCGGTGCGCACGGGCGTCACCGCGCTTTTGCCGCGCGGCAAAGTGTACAGTCCTTGCTTTGCAGGCTTTTACGCCCTGAACGGCAACGGCGAGCTGACGGGTTCTCACTGGCTGCGAGAGTCCGGTTTTTTGGAGGGCCCGGTGCTGCTGACCAACACCCACAGCGTCGGCGTGGTGCGCGACGCGGTTATCAAATGGCAGTTCGAACGAGGCTTCTACGACCCCTTTTTCGCCGACCAGTTTTTCCTGCTGCCCGTCGTCGCCGAAACCTTCGACGGTCTGCTGAACGACGTCAACGGCTTTCACGTGACGAGGGAGCACGTTTTCGAAGCCCTGAACGGTGCCGGCAGCGGCCCCGTCGCCGAGGGCAACGTGGGCGGGGGCACGGGCATGGTTTGTCACGGCTTCAAAGGTGGCGTCGGCACGGCCTCGAGACGCGTTGAAAACTTCACCGTCGGCGTGCTCGTCCAGGCCAATTACGGGCTCCGGCATCAACTCACCGTCGCCGGCGTGCCGGTCGGGCGCGAGATTCCCGACCTTCCGCCCGAGTTGAATTTCGGTCCCGGGCAAAGGGAAACAGGGTCGATTATCGGCGTCGTCGCGACCGACGCGCCGCTGTTGCCCCACCAACTGAAACGACTCGCCAAGCGCGCGCCGCTCGGGCTTTCGCGCGTGGGCGGCGTGGGCGGCAACAGCTCAGGTGACCTATTTCTCGCTTTTTCGACGGCCAACGCGGGGGCGCCGGCTCGAGCCGGCGTCGCCGAACTCACCATGCTCCCGAACGACACCTTGGACCCACTTTTCGAGGCGACCGTTCAGGCCACGGAAGAGGCTGTTTTGAACGCCCTCACCGGGGCGGAAACGATGACCGGCGTGAACGGCAACACGGTGTACGCCCTACCCGTCGAGCGGTTGCAGGAGGTTCTGCGACGGTACGGGCGGCTGAACGAACGGTGAGCCGATGGCTTGTAGCAAGTGGTTTGTGGGTCTTCGCAACCATCAGACTTCTTGCGGGCGACAGAAGAGGCTGTTGGTGTGCTTGACGAAACTGGCTTTCTCAAAACGACCTGAAAACAGCCGCGCCGAAGCGGACGGACGCCGTCCAAAATTCAATGTGTGGGTCTCGAGCCGGCCGCCAGCGACTTCAAGCCTCGACTGAACAGAATTTAGAGTGGACCGACTTTTCGAAGAGGCGAGACGTGGTAATTTTTAAGCATGATCGGCAAATTTTTCAAAAAGGACCCGAACAACCCGCGTGTGCCGCCGGGCCAGAGCGTGACCGAGGGCTTCCCCGTCCTCACCTACGGCCCGACCCCCCGCGTCGAGCCACAAGACCTCGAGGTGCGTGTCTTCGGTCTGGTCGAAGAAAAAACGCTCTCCTGGCAAGACCTCATGGCGCTGCCCCAGACGACGCTCACCAAAGACTTTCACTGCGTCACGCACTGGTCCAAGCTGGACGTAACCTGGACCGGCGTCCTTACGGCCGACCTGATGGCGCACCTCGACCCGCACGAGAACGCGACCCACGTGATGTTTCACTGTTACGGCGGCTACACGACCAACCTGTCTCTGGAAGACTTTCTAGCCGAAGGTTGCATGGTCGTCCACACCTTGGAGGGCGAACCCATCCCGGTCGAGCACGGCGGCCCGCTCCGCACGCTCATTCCACACCTGTACGCCTGGAAAAGCGCCAAGTGGCTGTCCGGCCTCGAGTTCATGCACGGCGACAGGCCCGGCTTTTGGGAGCGCAACGGCTACCACATGCGCGGCGAGCCGTTTGCGGAAGAGCGGTACAGCTGAGACCTGGACGAGCACTTCTGAGCTTGTTTAGATTTTCAATTACCAAGGGGGACACCGTGGCAGACGACAAACTGGAAACGCGCAAAACTTTCGAAAAGCTCGTCAACATGCAGCCCAAAGAGTTAGCGGACTGGCTCGAGACCGACGAGTCCAAGTCCGTCGGGCAAGACTCGGGCGACGGCGAGGCCATCGGGCACAAGAGTGGCGAGCGCATCGTCGACATCAAGCGCAAAGCCGTGGACGACTACGGCGACGACGACTACGAGCACATGGAGCGGGTCATCTCGTACGTCAAACGCCACAGCGCGCAGGGCCCCGAAGACGACGTCAAGGAGAGCCGCTGGCGCTACTCGCTCATGAACTGGGGACACGACCCCTGCAAGGAAGGGGGCGCGGACTGTTGAGGTTTACGCGGGCCTTGGGGAGGGGCTCGAGGCCAAGGTGTTCTTCGAGAGGGCCGTGCGGTCGACCGCACGGCCCTCTCAAAGCAAGCGGGATTTAGGCTCCGGCTTGGAGTTTGTTGATGCGCTTGCTCAGCCGCGACTTTTTGCGCGCGGCGGTGTTTTTGTGAAGCGTCGAGCCTTTGGTCGCCCGGTCGATGAGGCTGGTGGTGACCTTGAGGTACTTGGCGGCGGCGGCTTCGTCGCCCGCTTCAGCGGCGGCGACGGCTTTTTTGGTGAAGGTGCGGATCATGCTCTTGCGTGAGCGGTTGACGAGCCGCGTCTCTTCGGACTGGCGGTGATACTTCATTGCGGAACGGTTTCTTGCCATGATTCTCCTTCTAGCGCGCCCCTAAAGAGCGTCGACAACCTGAAAAGTCTAGCACACCCGGACAAAGCGGTGCAACGCCGGCTCGCAAAGTCCAGCAGTTCCAGATGAGCGTAGAAAAAGCGTCCATCGACAAGGGAGCTGGGAACTTACGCCCGTAAGAACCCTGTGGAGGTAGGCTCAGAAGCAAACCTCCCCTAACCCCTCCTAAAAGGAGGGGAACAAAACACCTTACCCTTCTGGTAGGTAGGTTCGGCTTTAGCTCGAATTGCTGCGCAGAGTCCCAGGGCTACCGCAAAGTCGTCAAGCTGCGCAAACCTTCCCCAATCCCTCCTACTAACCTCGGGTGCTGGTGCAGCAAACCAGAAGTCTTTTGCGGATATAGTGTCGTCATGCTCATCTACGGAAAAAACGCAGTCATCGAAGCCGTGCAAGAGGGCCAGGCCCAACGCGTCATGCTGGCACAGGGTTTGCAAACCGGGACGGTCAAGGAGTTGGAGAAACTGGCTCGAGCCCACGACGTCGCCGTCGAGTTTGTGCCGCGCATCCAGCTCGACCAGAGCCTCAAGACGACGAAGCACCAGGGCGTCGTCGCCGAACTGCCCGAGTTAGAATTCGCCGACCCCGAAGCGCCTTTCCAGCTTGCTGAGGAGCGCGGCGAGCGGCTGCTGCTCGTGCTGCTCGACCAGCTGAACGACCCGCGCAACTACGGCGCGATCATCCGCAGCGCCGAGGTGCTGGGCGCGCACGGCGTGGTGACCGAGGAACGCCGCAGCGCGCCGCTGTCCGCCGTCGCGGTCAAGGCGGCGGCCGGGGCGACGAGCTACTTACCGCTCGTCCAGGTCAAAAACTTGCCGCGCTACATCGACGGCTTAAAGAAGCGCAACGTGTGGGTTTACGGCGCGGCGGGCGAGGGCCAGAGCACGCCCGCCCAGGTCGACTGGGACCGCGACGTGGCCCTCGTCATCGGGTCGGAAGGGACGGGGATGCGCAGGCTGGTGGGCGAAAAGTGCGACGAGTGGGTGCGGATTCCCACGCGGGGCAACATCGGCGCGCTCAACGCCTCGGTGGCGGCAGGAATTTTAATATACAGCGTCGTCTCGAGCCGGGAGCAAGCGCGTGGCGAAGCTTAAACCCAAACACTTGCTCGAGCTGGTTTTCATCTCCGACCCGGCTTTGAATTCGGACGGCACACGCGCGGCCGCCGTTCACACCTCAACGGTTCAGCCCGACGAGGACAAGCCGCCGCGGTACAGAAGCAACATCTACCTGTACGACCTAGAAACGGACGAAGAGACGCAGTTTACACGGTCGGACTTTTCAGACACCAGCCCGCGTTTCAGCCCCGACGGTAAACGTCTGGCCTTTTTGTCGAAACGCGAGGAAGAGGGCAAGGCGCAACTCTACCTCATGAACGTGACGGGCGGCGAGCCGGAGCAACTCACCGACTTCACATCCGGCGTGAGCAGTTTCGTGTGGCATCCGAAGGGCTCGGGGTTGGCGTTCGTGTCTCGAGGCGATTGGCAAGACGAGGTCGCCAAAAAGACGGCCCGCACCGTCGAGCGCTTGCACTACAAGATGAACGGCGTCGGCTTTCGCCCGACCGAGCCCGCGCAGGTTTACCTTTACAACCTCAAAAAAGTCGAAAGCGACAAACTGACCTCGCTGAAAAGCGACCCGGGCGGCCTCGTGTTCAGCCGGGACGGCAAGACGCTCTACTTCGTCGCCTCGGCGTCTGTAGAGGACGGCGACGAATGGCGCGGCGACCTCTACGCGCTGACGCTCAAAAGTGGCAAGCTCAAAAAACTGCTGCCCCAACCCGGCCCCGTCGCCGCGCCGAGTCCGAGCCCGGACGGGCGTCACGTCGTTTTTTTCGCACCCGTGGACTGGGACGTTTTCGCCAGCGCGAACGTGCTATGGCGTGTCGACGCCAAAGGCGGCGAGCCTGAAGTGTTAGGCGACGTGGAAACGCCGCCTGCCGTCGGCGGGGACAGTCGCTACGGGAACTACCCCAACACCGTGCAGTGGCTCGAGCCCGGTAAGCTCGTTCTCAACGTCAACCGCGCAGGCCGCAGCGGACTCTACACACTCGACTTGAAAACGCGCGACCTCACAGGGCTGGTCGAGGGCGACCGGGCGGTGACGAGTTTCGACGCGGCGAACGGGACGCTTTTCACGGCCGAGACGCCGCTCGAGCCCGGCGAGCTGTTCGTTTTTCAAAACGGTGAGGAGCGCAAGCTGAGCGCGGCGAACGACGCCTTCGTCAAGCGCTTCAAACTCGTCGACGCGAGTTCGGAAACGGTGCTCGAGACCTCTGTCGATACCAACCTGAGTTACTGGACGCTCTCCCCTGCCAAACCTCGCAAGGACGGGGCGCTCGTCCTGCAAGTCCACGGCGGGCCGCATACGAACTACGGCTACGGGTTTTACTTGGAGTTTCAAATCCTGGCGGCAGCGGGGTACGGGGTCGTCTACGGCAACCCGCGCGGCAGTTCCGGGTACGGCAGCGACTACGCGACCACGCTGCTCACGCGCTACGGCACCATCGACGCCGACGACGTGCTCGCCACCCTTCGCCACGCCACGGCCGCCACGCCCGACGCGCCGGTTCACTTGACCGGCGGCAGCTACGGCGGCTTTATGACGAACTGGCTCGTCGCGCACACGAACCTGTTCCGCTCGGCAGTGACGCAGCGCTCAATCTCGAACTGGCTGTCGTTTTACGGCACGTCGGATATCGGCTACCGCTTTAGCGAAACCGAGCAAGGCGGCAACCCCTGGGACGACACCACCGCGCTGTGGGAGCAGAGTCCCTTGAAACACGTCGCCAACGTCACCACACCGCTCCTCATCCTCCACGCCGAAGAGGACCACCGCTGCCCGGTCGAACAGGCCGAGCAGTTTTACGTTGCCTTGAAACGCATCGGCAAAGCGCCGACCCGCTTCATCCGCTTTCCGGGTGAGAGCCACGAACTGTCGCGCTCAGGGCGGCCGGACAGAAGAGTGGAGCGGCTCGAGGCGATTCTGGACTGGTTTAAAACGCACGGTTGACGGCCCGAGTGAGGCGCTGAATACGCGACTTCATTCGAAACATGCTCCACTTACGTTGAGGGAACGCTTCAGCGTTCCTTCGAAGTCAGGCAGCAGAGGGTCTGTGTTTGGCAAGAACGTCACAGACAGTTTGAGCATCAGTCAGAATGGCGTCGCCAACAAAGGCGAGATTCTCCAAGGAACGTTCTCCCGCTTCATGATGTCCCGCTCCACAAGCGTCACGAACGATGATGGGGATGTACCCTAAATCAGCGCCGTGTCTCACCGTCGGGTCAATGCCTATTTCGGTCGCAACGCCGACGATGACAAAGCTGTTAATCCCGCAATCTCTGAGGGCAATGTTCAGAGGCGTGCCTTCAAACGCCGACATCGTTATTTTGTCGAAGATAACTTCGCTGGGACGAGGCTCGAGTTCGGGTGCAATCGGGAACCCGGGCGAGTCTCGCAAAAACCAGGGCTGCACGTCTTCAACCTCGGTAGCCCACTGCCAGCGCATCGCCATGTGAAGCTGAAAAACCCCGGCTGCTTCTTTGGGTAACGACAAGTGGCGCATGAAGAAGACGCGCACGTGAGCGTCCCGCGCCGCTTTCAGCACCTGCTGTACCTTCGCCAAGACTTCTTTGCCGTGAGCGAGTTGACTTAAAATACCGACTTGCATGTCGTAGACGATGAGCGCTGTACGTTGGGGTGTACAGGCTTCTTCTAGCGTTTGCGGAATCTCGAGTCCGTATGCGTGTTGCAAAATGACCACCTCATCAGTATCAGTGTACTTCGACAGGCAAAAACGTAGTTAGTGGACCGAACCCCTCGAGCCTCTTTTACGCTCCATGCTCGCTAAACCAGACCTGCAAAGTCCCGAAGTGGTCAACATGATGTTTATAAGACCCTTGCAGAACGTCAAACAGAGAGTATCCCTTCAGCCACGGGTACTTTTCCGTATCCCAAAGGTCATCTTTAGGAATTCCTTTCGCCAAGGTCAAGAACCTGACGAAACCGTCTCGCCACGCCCCATGTACCTGCGGCCAGGGCTGTTCCCGGTAGGTTTCATAAATAGAAGCGTTGATGGGAGCGAAGTCGTCCATGTCTGGGGTAACGCCGGCAAACCAGTCGGGAAGTGCCGGCTCCTGCTCGAGTCGAGCAGCCTCCAAACGTGCCACGGAAACCTGCTGCCACGCCATCAAGTGAGCCGTCAGGTCTTTGACGGACCAGCCGTTGGGCAGACGTGAGGCCGTGGCTTGCTCTTCGCTCAGGCTGCTCAGCAAGTTTTCCCAACGCTCGAGTTCCTCCTTCAGCATCACAATCATTTGTTTCGGGTCAGTTATCATTGTTCTCCGTTGAAAGTTTTTAGGGCGGACAGGACACCAAACTATAGCGGCGCGAATTTTGCGCTATAAATAAAGCATAAATCATTCCTGATGCGTAATCTCCTCCACGCTTTTTTTCAACGCGTCCAAGTTCATAATGTTCTCCTTCCAGTCGGGCTTAAAAATCTTGTCGTAAGCTTGTTCGATGGCGAGCTTCGCCCCGTCGGAAAAGGGAAAACCGGCCAAGCCGAAAACGATGGCGAGTTCGATGCGGATGTGGCCGAACAAAAACTCGCGCGCCGCTTCCTCGGGAACGCCCATCTTCACAGCCTCGTCGAGCGCTTCTTTCATGGCGGTAACGAGCGTGGCGGCGAAGGTTTCGGCGAGGGCGGGCTCGAGAATCGCCATCTGCTCGACCGTGACGCGGTAGCTGTTCATGACCGGCGCGTAGATGTCGCGCGCCAAAGCTTCACCCCTGGCGTAGGCCGCCTCGGGACCGTGGTGGAGCGCGCAGACGATGTGCTGTTTGGCGTGAACGCCGCCGAACCAGTCGGTGCGCGCCGCTTCGCTCGTCTCGTCGTTAAAAAGCGGCGGGTGGCAGGGGTGGGTGACGAAGTAGACGAGGTCGTCTCGAATCGGGATGACGCCCGCGTGGGCCGCCGCCGGGTCGAGGCTCACGATCATCGCGCCCCCTTTGAGCTGCGGGACGATGTCCTGCGTGATGCGCCCAATAAAGCGGTCGGGCAAGGCGAGGATGACGGCGTCGGCCTCTTCCAGCGCCTCGTCTTGGTCGCTCGGGGTGACGCCGCGCTCTTGTAAGCGCGCCCGGCCCTCGGGGCTCACCTCGAGGTAACGCACGTCGTAGCTGGAAAGGTCTTTGATGTTGTCGGTGATGCGGCAGCCCATCTTGCCGCCCGCGCCCATAAGGGCCACTGTGGTTGTCGTTGAAGTTTCCATACGCGCCTCCTAAAGGTGCCCGCGGAGCACGGACATAAAGTAATCCGGTCGGCCGACTTGGCCCGCCTTGAGCGAGAGTTCTAAGCCGTCTAAAGAAGCGTCGCTCGAGCGCCCACGACACAACGGCGAACCCGGTGCGAGTGGGGTGAGAAATTCGAGCGCGTAAAGCGAAAGCTGCCGCGCCGCGTAGCCGCAGGTGTCACCACCCACCACACAAACGCGGCGCACGCCGGACGTTTGGATGAGGTCGCGCAGCAACAAACCTTGTGCGCTGCCGAGCTTTTGTCCCGCGGCAACTCGGTTACCAAATGCCGCCAGAGCCGGGTCGTCGGGGCCGCGCACTGAGTAAAGAACGACGTTGCGGCCCTCACGCAAAGCCGCGCAAGCCTCCCTTTTGAGCCGCGCGTGTTCCGCTGCGGGTTCACCACTTAACAAACGGGGCACGTCGATGCGGACGAGTTTGAAGCCCTGCCGCTCGGCCTCAGCCAGTTGCGCGGCGGTCGCAGGCGCGGCGCTACCGGACATCACGATGATGCGCTCGGCGCGGCCCGGCGTGGGGAGTTCGGATGGCGGCTCGAGCCGCCCCGAATGCTGGAGATAGGCTGTAAGAGCGTACTCAACGCCCGACGAGCCGACCACGAAGCGGTTGCCCCGTTCGCCGAGTTTGGCAAGCGTCTCACCGAGGGTGAGGAGGTGCGCATCGTTGACCGTGTCGAACAGCACAACCGCGTGCCCCTCGTCGGTGAGGGTGGCGACGCGCTCGAGGGTGGCTTCAAGACCGCGCTCGAGCGTCAGCACGTCCACAAGCCCGGTGCTTAGGTGGGTCTGCTCGGATAAGTGCCGCCGCACATCGGCCTCGGCCATCGGCGTGGCGGGGTGTCGGCTCATGGTTGGGTGGCGGTCGAGGCGGTAGGTTTCCGCCCCTACGCTGGCGAACAGGTTGCCGAACACGACAAAGCGTTTCAGGGCGGGCGCGCCAACCACGAGAGGCACCACCCTTTGCGAGAACACTTCCTGCGCCAGTTCAATCGCTTTGCCGATGCTCCCGAGACGCGGCGACGAGTCGAAGGTCGAGCAGACTTTGTAGTGGGTGTAGCGCGCATCCAAACGTCGCAGCGCTTCAAAGATGGGCGGCAGTTCGTGTGCCATCTCCTCCGGCGTCAGGCTGCGGCTCACCCCGGCGACGCCGACGGCTTGCACGTCGGGAAAGGCAGCAAGCTGCGCCTCGGTGGGCGGGGCCAAGAACAAAACGGTCGGCACGCCGCTCAAGCTGAGCACTTCCAACACGTCGGTCGAGCCGGTGAAGTCGTCGCCGTAGTACGCGAGGAGATAGCTCATGAGGCACCAAAAGTTTCGATGGCTTGCTTTAGGGCCGGGTGGCTTTGGGCGTGGGTCTCGAGGGGGATAGTTTGAGAGGCGGCTTCCCAAGCTTGCTGAATACTCTTTATCCCTTCACCCGGCCCGCCGGGATGCGCCATGATGCCGCCGCCCGCCAGGTAGATGAAGTCACTGCTATGAAGCGCGTTGTACGTGTCGGGAATTTGCCCCGCCCACTGCCCGGAGGAAAACACGGGCATCACCAAGGCCGGATGAGTAACGCTCAGCGGCGTGAGGCAGCCCTTAGCCGAAGCGACGACTGAGGCGTCGGCCTCACAAAACTTGTTGCGGAGCCCGTTGACGTGGAGGTGGTCGGCACCCGCGAGGCGAAAAAACGTCGCCGCCGCGCCGTAGTCCAGCCCCAACAGCGGGTAGCGCGACAGCATCCCCCATCCGGCCCGGTGGCCGTGGATGGGCAACGCAGCGTGCTTTCGCAAACTTTGCACCCCGGCGAGACCCACGGCGAGAAGATTGACCATCACACATGTTCCCCCCTGCGCAAGCACAAAATCGTGCCGTCGCAGCATCACTTCAGCGTCGCCCGTCAGGTTGAACGCCACAATCACCTGTTTCCCAGTTTTCTCCCGGTGGTCGCTCACAGCTTGCATCACCGCTTTGACACGCGCCTCGAAGGGCGAGTGCGGCGAGTCGCTTTGCAGCTCGTCGTCTTTGATAAAGTCCAGCCCGGCCTCGCACAGTTCCGCGACGAGCGCGGCTGTTTCGCCCGGTGACAGCCCCACGCTTGGCTTGATGATGGTGCCGATGAGCGGGCGCTCTTTGACACCCGCCAGCCGCCGCGTGCCCGCCACGCCGAACTGCGGCCCCGGCTGCGCCCCCAGAAACTCGTCCGGCAGGTTCAAGCCGGTGAGTCTGAGGCCGGAGAAAGGGCTCAACTCGAACAGGTTGCCCGCGACCGCCGTCCACAGGCCGGTGAGCGAGGTGCCGATGGTCTCGAGCGGAAACGACAGCACCACCTCGGCGCGCTTGTAGCCGTCAAAAACTTTGGGTGGCCGTGAGCCCGGCAGCGAGGGCGTTTCGACCTCTTCTAACTCCGTGACGCGCTCGACACGCGCACCGTAACGCGCGTGAAGCTCCGGCGTTTCGCCCGGCACCGGGACGAAGGTGCCGGTGGACTGCTCGCCCGCCATCATCGCCGCGGCTTTTTGAAGCGAATGCGCCGTCTCGATAAGGTAAGTAGCTTGAACGCGCTCGCTCACGCTGCTCCCAAAGTGACGACCCGGCCCTCGTCCGCAGAAGCGTAAGCACCGAAGGTAAGCTGAAGCGTCTTCAAATTGTCCTCCCCCGAGGTGTCAGGCGTTTTGCCCTGTGCGAGGCACTCGAGCCAGTGCCGCTGGATGTTGAGCACGCTCTCGGGGATGGCGGTGGCGGGCGCGGGCGTCCACAAAGGACGCGGTGAAGCGTCTACGTCGCACGTCCCGCCGGGCGTCGTGACGGCGATGTGGTAGTCCGCGCCGAGACGCGCCGAGCCTGACGCGCCCTCGAGCTGGACGAGCGTTTGCGGGAAGTGCTCGTGCTCGAGCCGTGACGCGTAGCTCATCTCGACAATGACGTGCGCGCCGCTCTGCATTTTGAGGAGCGCCGTGGCGACATCCTCGCCGCGGATGTTCGGTTTGACGCGCCGCGTGTGACAGAGCAAGGAGTCGGCCTCCCCGAAAAAAAAGCGGGCGAGGTCGAACAGATGCACGCCCAGGTCGTAGAGGATGAAGCGTTCGTCGGTTGCCAGGTAGGGCTGGTTTTTATACACATCAAAAGCGCTGCGAAAAGAGATGCGCCCGTAGAAGAGGTCGCCGATGTCGGCGCTCGCCTTTTTAAGCTCGAGCATGGGCCGCTGCCAGCGGAAGTTTTCATGCACCATGAAGGTGACGTTTCTAGCCGCTTCGACAATGCGTTGCGCTTCCGCCAAACTCGGCGCGAGGGGTTTCTGGCAGATGGCGTTCAGGCCGCGCGCCGCGACCATCTCCACAAGCGCTTGGTGCGTGTTTGCTTGAGTGGCGATGTCGACGAAGTCGAGGTCTTCTTGCTCGAGCATCGCCTCTACATCGCTATAAAACCGTGGCACGCCGAACTCGCGCGCGTACGCCTCGGCTCGCGCTTCGTCAAGGTCGCACACCGCGACGATGTCGGCAGCCTCCAACATCCCCCAGGCGTGCAGGTGGTGCCGCGCGAAAAAGCCGCAGCCGACGAGCGCGCCGTTCACGCCGCACCGTCCAGCCGGACGAGTTCGTGAGGGGTCAGGGTGAGCGTCAGAGAACCCTCTTCAACTCGTAACGTTTCAAGTGTTGTGCGGTAGCGTTCGGGCTCGAGCCTCGCCTCTTCCACATTATCCTCGTTCAGCCTGCACACCGTGAGTTCACCGGTCAAGCCCTCGACGCTCACAGTTTGAGACTCATTCGTTACGTTCGCCAGCAACAGGCGCAGTCGGTTTTCACTTTTCAAAGCTAGACTTTCGACCTGTAGGGGATGGCTCGAGACGCTTCCCCGCACCACGCCATCCTTAAACTCGGCGATGTCCGCAAAAACGTGGTAGAGCGGGTAAACGCCGTTCTCACCCATCACGCCTGCCGCGCCAAAGGTTTCAAAATAGGTGAGGCTTGCCGCCGGGCTGGTCATGAGGTATTTGAGGCTGCCGAGCGTCCAGGCTGCGCCATAAAGCGTTTTTTGCCGCGCGTCGGCGGGCGCGGGCTCGGCCTCACCCGTCGCGTTCGGGTTCCAGCGCATCGTCAAGGTGACGGGGCTCACGCATACGGGCTTGCCCTCGCTGAACGCCCCGGCGCTCCTCACCGTCTCCGCCTGAATGGGCAGCGTCTCGGTCAGCGATGCGTCATCAAAGGCGTGGACCTGCGGGTTGAGAGAGTAAGTGACGAGGTCGAGCGCCGCGGTCGGGGGCCGCCCGCGGTTGAGTTCGGTGAAAAAAGCGTCGGTGCCGCCGCCGAGGGGAATCTGCGAATCGTAGGTGGAGAGGGTTTCGCGGGCGAGCTTCAGCGTGTGCTCCGACGTACTTTTTTCCCCCTTGTGAAACACCAAAAAGCGAGCGATGGGAGGTCGAAGCCGTTTCAGGGGCTCGAGCACCCCCGCCAGCTCCTTCTTTGCCTCGTCGCTGAGGTGAAGGGCGAGTTCGAGACTAATACCCAAAGTATTCGCCTCCGCTGTCACACGCTCGAGCCGCTCCTTATAGTCCGCTCCCAAGTCCAAATCGAGGCGCAGGTGGTCGAGCTTGAGAACCTTGAGGCGTTCCAGCGCCTTTTCGTTCAGGGGCGTTCTGCTCGAGCCCAAACCCAGCTTGGGAAACCCGAAAGTATCCTCCATCAGCCTGACGGTGAGAGGTGGAGGTTCAAAGTCTTGAGCGGGGAGCGGGCCGCTGAACTCGAGCGTGACCGTCTGCCGCACGCGCGCTCCCTTAGGCACGGTGACGGGCAAGGGCTTGTCCAGCGGCGTGCAATAAGTTTTGAACGAGGCGTCCGTCCAGTTGCGCTGGTCTTCTGTTTCAAAGGTGTCGCCGGTCATGGTGACGGTCGCACTTAACCCCGGCGCAACCTCGTGCGTGACGGCGCGGAGGTTTTTGAAGGGTTGGTGGGGGGAGATGAGTTCGGGAAAGTGGTCTTCAGCGACCGACCCATCGACGTGTTCTAGAATGCAGAGCGCGCCCGCGCAGCTTACCGGGTGGAGCACGCAGAAGCCGATGCGGTTGCGCCGAAAGGTTGTTTGGGCTTCGCCGTCAAAAGTGAAGGTGAGCTTGCCGTTCGCCTCGCCCGTGACGCGGCCTTGCCAAGTAAAGTGAACCTCATCCTGTTGGTACTCGCTCGAGAAGCGAAGGTCGAAACTGTTTTCGCGCTGCTCGAGCCTCACATCCTTAACCTTTCCCGGCACCGTGCCCCAATTTTCGTCACGCACCGCGGCGTAGATGCCGCGCAACACCTCGGTGCCGCCGACGCTCAAGTAGCGCAAAAAGCCGGTCGTCGGCTCGAAGATGGCGCGTAAAGGACCGGCGCGGAGGGAATAGGGTCGCTTCCAGGTCACGAAACCTCCGCTTGCCTTACGTCTCGACTCAGCGGTTCTTTGCGGATATTGCGACGCTTGAGTCTCATCAAATAGCCGTTGCGGGCGCTGTCGACGAGCACCGCCACAAGCAAAACGAGCGCCTGCACGAGGGGCTGCACGAACACGTCGACACGGGCGAACACGAGACCCGACTGCACCATCTGGATGAGAAGCGTGCCGAGCACCGTGCCCGGAAACACGCTGCCCACCCCGCCGAACAAACTGGTGCCGCCCAGCACCGCCGCGGCGATGGCGTCGAGTTCGTCGCCCTCACCAAAGGCCGGGTTGACGATGCCGAGTTGCGAGATGGACACGAAGGCGGCCAGTGCGGCGCACAGCCCGCTGATGACGTAAACCGCCGTGAGCGTGCGCTTCGTATTAATGCCCGCCTTTTGCGCGCCCTCGGCGTCGTTGCCGACCGCGTAGATGGTGCGCCCCAGCGGCGTCATGCGCAGCACCACGACGGCGGCGACGACCACGAGGGCGAACACGAGAACGGGTGCCGAAACGCCGAAAACGCGCAGCGAGGAAAACTCGAACAGGCTGTTGGGCAACACCACCGCTCTGGAACGGGTGATGGCGAGGCCGAGGCCGCGCCCGGCGATGAGCGTGCTCAAGGTAACGATAAACGGGATGATGTTGAGGCGCGTGATGAAAAAGGCGTTCACGAGTCCGAAGAGCGCGCCGACGCCCAAGCAGGCGAGCAGACCCAGCAAGAGCGGCAAATCCCCGTTTTGCAGCACGAGCCCGCCGACGACCGCCGAGAGGTACATGATGCTGCCCACCGACAAGTCGATGCCCGCCGTGAGCAACACAAACGTCATGCCGACCGCCAAAATGCCGATGTAGGCCGCCTGATTGGCGATGAGCGCGAACGTCGAAAGCTGCAAAAACCGGGGCGAGAGGAGGCCAAAAATCACAAAAATCACCACGAACAGCAGCACCGAGCTGTAGCGGAGTGCCCACAGCAAGAGCCTGTCTCTGAGCGAAGCGGGCGTCACGCGGCCTCACCAAAGGCGGCGGCGAGAATGTGCTCGCGGTCGAACCCGTCAAGTTCAAAGCGTCGCACGATTTCGCCGTTGCGCATGACGAGCAGCGCGTCGCAAACGCCGATGAGTTCTTCGAGTTCCGACGAGATAAAGAGCACGCCCGCACCCTCCTTGGCGAGGTCTTGAACAATCGTATAAACTTCAAATTTCGCGCCCACGTCAACGCCGCGCGTCGGCTCATCCAAGATGAACACGCTCGGCGCGCTAGCGACCCACTTGCCCAGAACCGTTTTTTGCTGATTGCCGCCCGAGAGCGTCTTGACGGGCTGCTTGAAGTCGCCCTGAGTTTTGATGTGCAGCGCGCCGCCGATGTCTGCGACCCGTTTTCGCATCTTCTTGCTGTTCAGAAGCCCCAGCGGGCCTGCATGTTCCGCCACCGTGACGAGGCTGAGGTTGTCGGCGACGGACGCGGGCATCATCAAGCCTTCGGCGCGGCGGTTCTCGGTCACAAACGCCACGCCCTTGTGGATGGCCCCTCGAGGCCCCACCCGCGCCAGCGCCTCCCCCCTCAGCTTGACCTCGCCCGACGCAAAAGAATCGAGCCCGAACAGGATGCGCGCCAGTTCGCTGCGGCCCGAGCCCATGAGGCCGTACAGCCCGAGCACCTCACCCCGGTGGAGCTTAAAAGAGATGTCGTGGACGATGCCGGGTTGGGATAAGCCGCGCACCTCGAGCAGCGTCTCGCCTTTAACCTTCTCGCTGCGCGGCGGGTACAGCGCGTTCAAGTCCCGCCCGACCATGAGCGAAATCATGCGGGCCGGGGTGAAGGCGGCTCGAGCATTTTGTTCGATGAGCCGCCCGTCGCGCAGCACCGCCACCTCGTCGGCCAAGCGCAGCACGTCGCCCAAAATATGCGAGATGTAAATGATGGAGGTGCCACCCTTTTTAAGCTCCTGCAAAATGCCGAACAGCCGCTCGGTCTCGCGCTCGGTGAGCGAGGTGGTGGGCTCGTCGAAGATGATGATGGTTGCTTCGGCAATGAGCGCCTTGGCGATTTCGACGAGTTGCCGCTCGCCGGGGGATAACTCGTCCAAGCGCGTGTTCGGCGGGGTGTCTAGGCCGACTCGAGCCAGCGCCTCTTTGGCACGCCGCGCCATGCTGCGCCGGTCGAGCAGCCCGAAGCGGCGCGGGTAGGCGTTGATAAAGAGGTTTTCGGCGAGGGTGAGGTTGGTAAATAAGTTGAGTTCTTGGTGGATAAACGCGATACCCGCTTTAGCCGCGTCGCGCGGCGTTTTGGGCGCGTAGGGCGCGCCGTTCACGCTTATCTCGCCCTCGTCCGCGCTCAAAACACCGCCCAGCATATTCATCAGCGTGGACTTGCCCGCGCCGTTCTCGCCGACGAGCCCGAGGAGGTGGCCCTTGAAAAGCGTGAGGCTCACGTCGTCAACCGCCTTGACGCCGAAAAAACTCTTGCTGACATGTTCAAAGCTAAGGATGGGCGTAGCGTCTTGTGCTCTGTCCACCACCACCGCGTTCATCACCCCCTCTTTCATGATGCAGCTTTCATGATGCCGTCGTCGTCAATCGGCGGCGCGTCACGTCGAGAAGCGCGGCCAGAAGGATAAATGCCCCTTTGACGATGTTCACCGTAAAATAGGACAGGTTGAGGAGGTTGAGCGCGTTGGTCAGCAGCACGAAGAGCAATACGCCAAAGACCGTCCAGAGAACCTTCCCGCGCCCGCCGAACAAGCTCGTCCCGCCGATGACGGTCGCGCCGATAACGTCGAGCAACAGGTCGAAGCCCTCGCCAAAACCGGGTCTGCCCATCCCCAACCGCGCCGAGTAGAGCACGCCGCCCACCGTGGCGCAGAGCGCGCTCAGCACGTACGTCGTGACGATAACCCGCCCCACCGGCACGCCCGAGATGCGCGCCGCCTCCCGGTTGAGCCCAATCGCGTAGAGCCAGCGCCCGAACACCGTGCGACCGAGCAGCAGGTGGACGAGCAGCGCCAGCCCGCCCGAGATGAGCAGCGGATAGCCCAGCCACGGACTAGCCCGACTGCCGCCCAAGCTCGTAAAGGCCAGCGGCAGGTTCGAGATGTTCTCGGCCCGCGTCAGATACACCGCGAAAGAGGAGAAAAAAAGCAGCGTGATGAGCGTCATCATGAAAGGGGGCACCTTGGCCCGCGCGATGGCGACGCCGTTGATAAGGCCGATGAGTGCGCCCGAGGCGAACATGACGAGCAGGCCCGCGGGCACGCCCCAGGGACTGCCCGCCAGCAGGCCGCCCCCCTCACCGAACAAAACGCCCCAGAGCGGCGTTTTGTCGAACAACACCGGGTTGGCCGCGCCCGTCATGATCATGCCGCCCAACACGCTCGAGACGGCGATAACCGCAATCTGCGACAAATCAATGCCCGCGATGATGAGGACGAGGGTTTGCCCCACGGCGATGGCGAGGAGCGGCCAAGCGTTCGAGGCGACGTTCGCCAGGTTGCGCAGCGACGCGAGGCGCGGCACGAAGGGCGCGAGAATGAGAAACAGCAAGATAGTCAGTAGCAGCACAAAATACTCGGACACGAGGAGGCGCTGCAAGGCGCGCAAGGCTCGAGCCCCCACTCCGCCGTGAGGGGTTTGCGTTCGAGAAGATAAATCGCTCATAAAGTGTGCGGGAGGGTGAGTTTACGGCTCACCCTCCCGCGCTCGCTTACTGGTCCGCGAGGAGCACGCAGCCCCACATGTCCATCTCGCGCTCGCCGATGTTGTCCTGGGTGAGCGCGAAGCCGGGGTCGTCAATTTGCTCGTTGGGTTGAGCCTCGCCCGCCCGGATGGCCTCTAACAGCGCGTTCACCGTCGAGTCCGCCTCGAAGAAGAGGTCTTGCACGCCGGTAGAATCGACGTAACCCTCCTTCATGAGCTGGCACGCGGTCACGTCGCCGTCGAGCCCGCCCAGAATCACGTGGTTGGGGTCGCCCTTGGGGGCCCACTTGCCCCGCTGGGACAGCGCCGCGCGGATTTGCGGGAAGAGGAAGTCCGACGAGGTGAAAATCAAATCCACGTCCGGATTAGCCTGCAAGGCGCTTTCCAGGTTGGCGAGCGCGGTCGCGGCGTCCCAGTTGGTCGGCACTTCGATGGGCTCGGCGAACAGGTCGGGGTATTTGGCGATGACGTTCAAGAAGCCCTCGCGCCGCCCGATGGCGTTCGTGTCGGCGAGCGCGCCGACCATGATGAGGGGCTGCACCTTGCGGTCTAGCTCGAGCGCCTGCGCCTGCTCGGCCAAGTGCTCGACCGCCTGCTCGGCGATCGAAACGTTGTCGGCCACGACCACGATGGCGTCGTTGGGGTTGTCCGGGTTGGGCGGGCGGTTAAAGACCGCAATAGGCACGCCCGCCGCGTTGGCCTCGCCGATGATGGTAATCGCGCTCGCCCCGTCCTGCGGGATAATGATGATGCCGTCGACGCCCTGCGCAATGCAGTCGCGCACCTGCTCGAGCTGCCTATTCGCGTCCTCGTTTGCGTTGCGCTCAATCACGGTGACGCCCTGGTCCTCCAGCGACTGAATCATGGCGCGGTGCCCGGCCACCCAAAACTCGGTTTCCAAGTCCTGATAGCCGAAGCAGACGGTCTGCGCGCTCGCGCCCGCGACGAGCGCCAACACTGCAGCCCAAAGAAGTGCTTTCAACGTTTTCATGTCATCTCCCTAGAATTCCAGACTCAAAGTTGACGTTCACGGGTTTGGTGCGGTTGACCTCCTTAAAGTAAGTACCGAGGACCGAGCGGAAAGTGGACAACAAGGGGTTGCAACCCCTCGTTGTCCCTCCGCCCAAAAGGTGCGTAAGTTGAGTTCGGGGATTTGAGAGCTTCACGCCGCCAACTCCCGGACGGCGAAGCGGCACTCGGCGGCGACGCGGGCGTTGATGCGGTCGTGCTGCGCTCTTACCGCGGCCAGGTCGCCCGCGCGCAACGCTCCCAAAATCGCCCGGTGGTCCCGAACCGCCCGCTCTTCGTCATAGTCCCGAATCGCGTCGGCGCGCAAGTAGAGCAGGGCGGCGATTTGCGCCACGAGTTCGCGCCAACCGCGCGTCAGCAGCGGGTGGTCGGCGCACTCAACGAGGGTTTGGTGAAAGGCCATGTCGGTGCTGCGCACGCCCTTGAAGTCGTCGGCCTCGATAAAACGTTCTTGCTGCGTGATGAGGTCGTCCAACCTGGAGAAGTCCGCCTTGCTGAGCACGCCGATAACCCGCTCGGCGGCAAAAGTTTCCAAGACGGTGCGCATTGAGAAAATAGCGTCCACGTCGGTTTCGCCAAAAGCGCGCACGAAACAGCCGCGGTTGGGCTCGGCGACGATCAAGCCTTCGCGCTCGAGCAAGATCAGCGCCTCCCGCACCGGCGTCCGGCTCACCCCGAGCTGCTGGGTGAGTTTGACCTCCGCCACGTGGTCGCCCGGTTTTAGGCGTCCCTCGATGATGGCGGTCCGCACCTGTTCGACCACGCGGTCGCGCAAGTTCGTCGTGCGGATGGGGGCGAACACCGTCAAAGGTCAGCCTTTCGTGAGACGTTGGTGCCGTTTCAGGGCTTATTGGGTTTCGTTAAACAGGGTGATTGTATACAGTATGCTATTTGCTGTCAAGTATTTTACAGCTTTGCCAGACTTTAAGCTTGGAAAAGCAAGCTCGAGAGCCGTTCAAGCAAAGCTTAGAAGGATAGAGCTAAGAGATTCAAACTCGGGTTCGTAAAAAGGCTGCTAAGGACGAGGGTTTCATGCCCAACGGCTTGTCTTAGTATTTGCCAGTGTTCCACGACAAATTTTACCGAAAGAGGGTGGAATGACAGCAACCGTCAAATTAAGTTAAATTATGCTGAAATCGCCCTCAATGTTATCTATACACCTCTCTGCCCACTCAGCATATTCTTTTTCGATGGCTAATTCTGGGCGCATGTACCAGTCATCAAACTCAGAGGATAGTGCGGGCATCCGTTCGGAATCCCAAGCACCGTCGTCAGAGTAGATAAGACCGTGAGTCAGCTCAGCAAAGGCCGAAGCGATGAACCCGTATGTCACAGCAATCATGCCGGGCTGACCAGCAGACCGCCGAAATCCCCACTCGTGTTCCTGTTTGAGACACCCTTCAATCAAGCTCTCGTCTTGGTCGGCTTTGGGCCGCTTCTGGAGTGTTTCCAGCTTGATTTGTTGGCTAATTTCCCGACTGTTTGCCTCTTCTTTATTCAAGTCGTGGAAGTAAGCATCCGTACCACCAGCAACCGAGTTCACGGTGAACCAAGCGTAGTAATCCTTTGACCACTGAGCTTTCGATTCAAGGGCAGTAGGTATCGCAATATCAGGCTTTCGAGTATGTAGGTCGACGTTAATTTTCAGTTGAATATCGAGGTTCAGTTTCGTAAAAAACTTTTGCAGTTTGACTTCGGCCAGTGCAATAGCTTCCTCAAAAGTAGGAATATACGGAGTGCTTGGGAAAACGTCGAAAGTAGTGCTCATAAGATTCCCTACTACCTCTGCCCCGCCCGGCACACGTCTGCAACCCTGCACTCGCGGCAGCGGAAGCCGGGGTTGGGGCTCACGTCGCCGCTGCGAAAACGGTTGTAAGCGGCCTCGGCTTTTTTCTGGCGGCTGGTGATGCGCCGCCACAGGTAAGCGACGCCGCCGTCGTAGGCCGCGACCGGCTCGGCGAGTATCGGCCAGACGAGGACGTGGACGCGGCTCACGCGGCCGCCGTAACCCCTAAGCATGTGGCCCGCCGCCCACAGTTCGTTCCAGCGCCCGTCGATGTACTTGCCCGCCTCGCCGGTGTCGAAGCTGCGGCCCGGCGCGGTGAAGCGGTAAAACGTCACCTCGCTGCCGCTGCGCCCGGCGGCGTCGAGGTAGGCGCGCGGGCCGTCGCCGCTTTCGGGCAACGTCACGCCGAAGTTGAGCGCCATGAGGCGTTCGGCGTGCGTGTTCAGCCACGGGGCAGCTTCCGGGTAGTCGCTTTTGAGCAGCTCGAGCCGCGCCACGTTGAGCCGGGAGTTTTCGCGCAGGCGGGTTAACAGCTCTCGCCACCAAGGCGGCGTTTCGCCGGTCTCGATACGCGCCTCGGCCCAGTAGCGAAAGGCGCAGTCCTCGTAGCGTTTGAGGTTTTGCAGCGAGACGGTGCCCAAAGGCAGGGTGCTCACCCCGGCGGTGTAGCTCGCCAGCGTGGGCAGCTCCAAACGGCTGGCGGCGGGCAGGTCGGGTAAGGTGTCCGCCCGCTCCAGCCCGACGATTTCGGTCGCGGTCACGTTCGGCCCGCCCTGGTCGGCCTCGGCGTAAGTGACGACGGTCTCGTCGCCGCGCGTCAGCAGCTCGGCGAACAGCGCGGCGTCGCGGCCCAAAAAGCGTTTGGGCAGGCCGAGGCGGCCGAAGACCTCGGCGAGTTCGCCCCGTTCTTCTTCGGGGATGAAATAGTCCTCGCCCTCGCCGACGCTGTAGGCGCCCTCGACGGCGTGGCTCAGGTAGACCTTTTTGAAGCGCCGCCCCGAGGCGAGTTTGTGGGTCAGCAGCGCGACGCCGCCCCTGGGCGCGTCGAAGGTGTAAGTTTCTTGCAGCAGCGCCCCCCACCAGGCGCGGAACGAGGCCCCCTTGGCGAGCGAACTCGCCTCTTTGGCGCGTTGCAGGGCGTGCTTTTTGAACGTCGCCCAGCCGAGGTCCTGCGGTAAGTCTTTTCTAAGGTCGGGCAGACTGGTCTCGAGCAAGTTCTCGGCCCACACGACCTCGTCGTCCGGCACTTCCAGCAGCCCCAGCCACTTGCGCCAGCTCGCCTCCAGGCCCATTTCTTTGGCGAGCACGTTGACGGCTTCCAAACCGGCTACACCGCGTTCCAACGCGGCGTTCGCCAGCGCGCTCAGGTCGGGAATGGCGAGGAGTTTCGAAGCCGTCGGGTAGTCGGGCAGTTCCAACAAGCTCATCAGCAGACGCCCGGCGAGCGTGTCGGCGAGGGCCTTGGGCGTTTCGTCCATCAGCGGTACGCCGTACTCGTCGCCCAGGGCGACGAACGCTTTGACCTCGCGCTCGGGCAGGATGACGGCCAGCTCGAGCGGGTCGTAACCGGAAGCGAGGTCGCGCTTCAGCGAGCGCAGCAGCCATCTAGCCTCACTCACCGGGTTGGCGGCGCGGTGGCTGCGGGGGGACGGGGCCGTCCTGGGCTCGAGCTGATGGGTCGCCGCTGCGCCCGGCGGCGGCTCGGGCAAGCTCAGCCACACTTCGGTGTGCGCGGCGAGCGCTTTGTAAATGCGCAGTTCCAACGGACCTATCTCGCGGAAACCGTCCACGACGATGAGGTCGGCTTCGCTCTTGGCCTCGAGACTTGTCGCCAAACGCAGCGCCTCGGTGCGAAAGTCGTCGTAGTCCCAGCGCTCGCCCTTGACCGTTTCGTAGACCCGGAACACGTCGCGGAAGCGCAGGGTTTCTTCGTCCTGGCCGGTAATCTCTCGGTAGCCCAAACCGTAGCGCTTCGCCTCGGCAATCGCGGTGGCGAACAGCCGCGCCTCGCCGGGCGCGGGCAACTCTCGGCGCAGGTGCAGCAGCGCTTGGCCGACCAGCGCCAACCGCCCCGTCCCCACGACGAGCGGTTTCAGCCGGAGCGCGTGGGCGAGGAGCCGGTAATAGACTTGCTGCGAACTCAAAAATTCCAGCCCCAGCAGCGCCCCCGCCTCGGTCGCGCGGCGGTAGACGTAGCTGCGCTGACTCGGCAAACCCACCCACCAGACGCGGCCCCCCTGGGCGGCGACGGCTCGAGCCCGCTTTACTAACAGCGTCGTTTTGCCGGAGCCGGGCGGGGCGACGAGGAGGTTCACGGGATCAGTTTACCGGACGCCGCAGTCGTCGGGGTGTAACTGATTTCAAGCCGTTTGTTTGGCTAAAGGGGCGGCCGTCGGCACAGAAACGCCAGCGTCGAAGCTCTGGTTACAAGCTGGAGAGGGTCAGCGCAGAGACGCGCCGCTGTTGCTCACCGCTTCCAGACGCAGGTCGCGCCAAGTCTCCGGGGCCACGTCGAACTCGGTCGTGATAAAGCCTTCGAAGGGCGCGAACGTCGTCAAGTCGAGGCCGCCGTAGTGCTTTTCGCCGTGGGTGTGGCCCTGCAGGCCGAACAAGAGCTTGAGCGGCTCGTCGCCGACCGCTTCGGAGGTGAGCAGGTAGCCGTGCGTGGCGTAGCGCGCCTGGAGCGCCTCGGTCAGCGCGTCCACCGTCGCCCAGGTGAGGCCGTAAGCTTTGCGCAGGTGGCCCAGCGTGAGGTACACGCCCGGCCCTTCACGCACACCGTAAAGCGTCGGGGTGACGGTGTGGTAGCCGTGCCAGGACTCGTGAAAGCGCTCCAGGGCGAAGCGAATCGCCGCCGCCGCGTCCGGCAACGGGCGGCAGGTTTTGACCAGGTCGTCCAGGCGCGTTGCCAGGGGGAGGTCGGTCGGGGAAGCCACACCGTTCAGTTTATCCGAGTCCAGCCGTAACCGGGTCACGCGCGCAGGGACGCGGCAACAAACTTCGGCGACAAGCTTCGGCAGACCACCCCGAAGCTTGTCGCCGCAGCGCCTCACCGTGAGAATTTTGTAAGAGTCTCCCCCTTATGCTCGGGTCTGTGCAAGTCGCCTCCCGACCTTACCGAATGCTGGCCGCGCGACTGCGGGGCGACGACTGGTACCACTGCACCGTCTTAGCGCTTCCTTTGGGGGTGTGCGCCTTTTTGTTCGGCTTGGTTATGGAAGGGCCGAGCGGGCAGTTCAGTTTTTTCGACCTGTACAGCTACAGCGGTATCATAGCTTTGTTCGTCTTGCTCGAGGGGCTGCTGCTCCTCAAAAAGCTCAGCGTAACCGTCGCCCTTCACGTCGTGGTTGCGACGCTGTGCTGTCAGCTTTTCGGCAAGCTCGTCTACTTGCTTTACTTCAACCCCGCGCCCGCCAACTTTCACGCCGAGCTGACCGAGACTTTTTTTTGGATGCCCACCGTCTACGTTTTAGCCTCGTTCGTGCCCGGCCTGCAAAGGGCGCGCACGACCACCCTGGTTTTTCTTGCGCTCGTGTCCGGGCTGGGGCTGAGCTACGTCGTGCCTAACGTCTTGCAGGGCCGCAACTTGGGTGTGGTCTACGCGCTCGTCGAGCTGGCGCTCGCCAACGCGACGCTGCTGGGGCTTATCCAGGTGTTTATGGGCATCCGGGAAAATCTCAGCCGGGAAAGTTCGCGCGCCGAGATGTTGGAGCAACTCGCCTACTCCGACAGCCTGACCGAGTTGCCCAACCGGCTCGCCCTGGAAAAGGCGCTTACCGAGATTTTGCAGGCGCGTTCGTTCTACGAAACGGTCGCGGTGTTTTTTATCGACATCGACGGCTTCAAGGCGGTCAACGACTCGTTCGGACACGCGACCGGCGACGAACTGCTTAAACACGTCGCCGAACGCTTGCGCTCGCTGGGGCGCTTAGAGGACTTTATCTGCCGCATCAGCGGCGACGAGTTCATCATGGTGTTTCCGAACCTGCCCACGGCCGGCGAGGTCAAGAACGTGGGCAAACGCATCCGAAGCGCGCTCGAGCAACCCTTCGACGTGGCCGACCAGGCCATCTCGGTCTCGGCCAGCATCGGCGTCGCGGTGAGCCCCGACGACGGGGACGACCCGGCGGCCCTGCTCAGGCAGGCGGACGCGGCCATGTACCAGGTGAAAAGAAACGGCAAAAACGGCGTCCAGCGCTACCAGCTTGAAGAACAAACCAGCCACGACCGCGCCCTGCTGGTCCAAGAACTCAAACAAGCGGTGCTGGGCCAGATGCCCGGCTTGGCGCTTCACTACCAACCCATCTTCAACGACTTGACGGGGCGCGTCGACAAAGTAGAAGCGCTGCTGCGCTGGCAGAGCCAGACGCGCGGCCCGGTGTCGCCCGGCGAGTTCATACCCGTCGCTGAGGAGGTCGGGCTGATTCACAAGCTCGGCAGCTGGGTGCTGTACACGGCCTGTCGCCAGGCCAAAAGCTGGCGCGACCAAGGCGCAGAGGTGCGCGTGTGCGTCAACGTGTCGGCCCACCAGTTCGTCCAGCCCGAATTCTTGACCGTGGTCGAGGACGCCTTGCGCGCTTCCGGCTTGCCGCCTTGCGGGCTCGAGCTGGAACTCACCGAGAGCGTCGTCATCCACGCCTTCGAGCGCGTCCGGGACTGTATCCGCGCGCTCCGGCGCCAAGGGGTGGCCGTCGCCCTGGACGACTTCGGCACCGGCTACTCGTCGCTCGCCTACCTAGAAGAGTTAGAGTTCGACACCATCAAGCTCGACCGCTCGTTCGCGCAAAAACTCGCCCGTTGCGGCGACGTGCATTACCCGGTCGCTATTGTGCGCGCCGTGGTCGAAATCGCCGCCGTTTTGGACGTGTCTGTGGTCGCCGAGGGCGTCGAGACCGGCGCACAGCGCACCCTTTTCCGCTCGCTGGGCTGCACGCTGCTGCAGGGCTTTCACTTGGCGCGCCCGCTGCCGCCCGAGCAAGTGAGCGCACTGCTGCTCGAGCCCGGCGCGGTGCCCGAGGCGGTTTCTGTGCCCGCGACCGCCCGGCAGCCTTTCAACTGACTTCGGTCAGGGCGTCAGTAGCGCAACCACAGCTTCATCGTCCCGACGTCGGCTTCGGTGCTGCGGATGCCGCCTTCGAAGTACGCTTGGTCCGGGTCGGCCCACACCTTCGCCATGCTGAACACGGCTTGTTCGTCCGCCCAGCACAGTTGTGTGGCCGTCACCTCGGCGCGCGTGGCGTAGGACGAGCCTCCCACAAAATGTTCCGCGACTTGCCCGAGCTGGTCCATGAGCAGGGCGACGGGTGCGGCCGGAAAGCCGTCGAAGTGGCCGCCGCAGGCGCTCAGCGGCAGGCGCGGGATGGTCCGAACGCCCTGGTCGCCGGTCCAGCGAACGGGATAGTCGCCGATGGGCTGGAGCGCGTCCAGGCGCGGCGTCGCGCGGCGTCTGCCGGCGTGCAGACGTTCGAACAAGGTGGGCGTCAGCACCGCGTAGCCCACCTCCAGGGTTGCCAGAAGGTCCCCAGCGACAAAAGCGTGAACGGCCGCTACCGCGTGGCGCTTGTCCAGGTGCTGCACCCGAGCCTCGAAGCGCACCGGCGCGCCGTAGGGCGCCTGAACCAGAAAGCCTTGGTAGGTCGCCCGGGTCGCCAGGTAAAAACGGCGTTTGTCGTCTTGCTGCTGCAGCGCCAGCGCGCAGGACCCGGCAATCGCGCCGTGGCGACTGACGTCGCCCGGCCGCATCGGTCCGAGCGCTTTGCCCTGCGGCAGCTCGGCGCACGCCTCGGCGACGAACGCGCCGCCGAAAACGTGTTCGCCCTTCAGGGCGTAGTAGGGCGGTCGCACGCAAATGCGCGCCAACACGGCCTCCTGCGCCAAGGTAACGACCGGCTCAAAGCCCGACCCTCTTGCGATGTTTAGCATGATGTCCCCGTCCCTCATTCCCGTGAGTCTGTGACCCGCGGGTAGTTTAAAGTCACAACGTCGAAAGTGAAGAGAAAAAATCGTTATCTGAAGACTTCAGGTCGGGTGCGGTCGTTCCCGACTCGGCAGCCGGCTCGTGGCTCGAGCCGAATCTCTCCCGCCGGCGAGGCGAAAACGCCTCGCCGTTGCCGTGCGCCCCGGCAACCGCCCGATCAGTCGGGATTTCGGTAATACTGAGGACGAGTATGACTGAAGACCGTAAGACTGAGAAGGGTCGGGTTGCTCACCGGCAGGTGTCGTCGCGTCACGTTGCTCCACTCGAGGTGATTTGGAAGAATCTGCAACGATTGTAAGTGATTTTTTCGACACTTTTTTGCCAAGCGTCACGTCGCCCGGGTCAGCCCGGCGCTCGGCGGGTTTCAGGCGTTGCGCTCGGCCATGAACCTCGCCAGCTCGGTGGCCGTGGGCGGGTTGGCCCCGGCGCGGGTGCAGTTGAGCGCCGCCGCCGCGGCGGCCTGACTCAGGACCTTGCGCCAAGCCGTGTCGGCAAGAGCCAAAGGCAGCACGTCTCCGCCTGGCCCTGCCTCGGCCAGCAGCGCCACCAGCAGCGCGCCGGTAAAGGTGTCGCCCGCGCCGACCGTGTCGACGACCTGGACCGGGGGCGCGGGCACCTTAAGCGCTTCTCGAGCCGGCCGGTACAGGGCCACGCCGTCGCCGCCGTCGGTGACGACCAGGGCCTGCGGGCCGTGGCCCAACCAGTCCGCCGCCACCTCGGCGTGGGCTCGCCCGGGGTAGAGCCAGCGCAAGTCTTGCGAACTCACCTTGACGAGGTGGCTGATGGGCAGCCACTGGCGCTTCAGGCGGGACTCGTAGTCTCCTTTGTGGGCGATGAGGGCCGGGCGCACGTTCGGGTCGAACACGGCGAGCGCGCGCTCCCGGTGCGCGGCGGCGGTGTCGGTGAGCGTGGTCGCGGCCGGCTCTTGGAGCAGGCTGATGGAGCCGAACTGAACCAGGCGCACCGTCTCGGGAAAAACCTGGCGCGGCTGCGGGTCGTACAAAACGTCGGCGGTTCGCGTGGCGATGAAGTCGAACACCGCCTCGCCGTCCACCTCGCCGACAAAGGCGAGGGTCGAGGCGGCGTCGCTCTCGAGCAAAAACTCGGTGCCCACGTCGTTGTCCTGCAAGTAGGCGCGAATCGCCGACCCGAACTGGTCGCTCGAGACTTGCGAGGCGAAGCCGACCGCCTCGCCCAAGCGGGCCGCGGCGACCGCCACGTTCAAGGGCGAGCCGCCCACGAAACCCTGAAACGCCAGCGGTCCGGTTTCCTTGAAGTCGATTAAAGCGTCACCCATACAGATGATTTTCGGCTGAGTTTTCATAGGCCACTTTACCTTGCTTACTTTAACCCCAGGCGTGCCCTCGGCAGGGCCGCCCGTCAACCGTTACCACGGTCTTTTACAGATTTTTGTGATGTTTAATAGCGCGACATCGAGGGTCCGGTTTTATACTGCGGGAACATGAAACCTCCAACTGCGAGTTCGCTCACCGAGCGGGCCGACGCCACGCCGCCGCTGGGCGTGCGCACCGCTTTACCCACCGACGCGTCCGTCGTCCACACCCTCTACGAGGCGACGCCCGACTATTTCCGAATCATCTCGATTCCGATGCCGACCTTGGACGAAGTGGCTAAAGAGCTGGAAACGGCCGCCGCCGACCCGCGGCGCTGCACCGAACTCGTGCTGGGCGCACCCAACTTAAACGGCGTCAGCGACCCGCAGAGCGGCTGCCAGGTCGTCGGCTATCTCGACTACAAGATGCACTACCCCGACGACGGCGACGTGATGGTCAACCTCTTGCTCATTTTAGGCCGCTTGCAAAGTTCCGGCCTGGGGCGCAGCTGCGTCTTAGACTTGGAGGCTCGTCTACAAGGGCGGGCGCGGCGCGTGCTGGCGAGCATCTACGGCCAAAACCCTCGAGCCGAACATTTCTGGAAAACGCTCGGTTACCGCTTCGCGATAGACGCCCAGCCTATTCTGGACTGGTACGCGAAAGACCTTTGAAAGCTACGGGTAAAAAGGTCTAAAAGTCACGGCTCGTCGTGCGTTTTTGTGCAGGCCCAGCGACCCCGTCTCGCTCGCTGGGCAAATTTCCCCGCTCGAAGAACCGCCCCCGACGACCCGCTTCAACCAGCTGAACGCTAAGCCGCGAGCAACGCGAAGGCCTTAGACAATTTGTTGCTGCGCGTCAAACGTCTGAGACCCGCAAGAACGCCTGAGACCCGCAAAGGTGCTGCGCTCGCTGCATAAGTCAAAACTCCGTAAATCAAGACTCGAGGATTTCGGCTCCCAGGATTTTGGACACCACGGCCGCCTCGTCGAACTCCAGCCGCGCTCCGGCGAACGTTTGCCACGGCGCGCGCATGGCGTTGAGCAAGCAGGTTACGCGGGTGTCCGGGCAGTGCCAGCGTCCCGACTCGAGGGTGGCCTCCACCGTGGTCACCGTGCCAAAGCCTAGCGCCGTGACCCCTGCTGCGTTACCTGCCAAGCGAATTCTGACCATGCTCGTTTCCTTGGCGACCACTTTAGCCGGCCGAGCCTTACAAAATTCTTACTTTTTGCTTTTACGCGAGCTTGTGTCTCGCGGGCGGATTGGAGATGAGTTTAAGGACATAGAGAATACGGCCATTTTGTGTTCTGTATTCTTTTAAGCTTCGACTCGTAAACATCAGCCCAGAGCGTCTTCAGCCCCGAAGTCACAGCGCGCCCAGGCGTCGCCGACCGCGCGCCGCACGTCCGGGCGGGGCCGAAGGTCGCCCAGCAGCGAGGCCAGCATGTTGCCCCGGCTGACGTTGCCGAGGCTGGCGCGCTCGAAGGCGCGGTTGGAAGGGCCGAACACTCTTTCGGCAAGGTCGGCGGGAGGCGTCCCGGCGGCAAGCTCCGCCTCCAAACGCGCCCGACTCGCCGTCATCCAGGCGTGTTTTTTCGCCAAGGCCGCCCCCCCACCTGCCAACACCGGGCGGTGAGCGCAGTAGAGGCGTTCGAACACGGTCTGCTCCAGAACGCGTTCCAGCGAGGCTTGCAGCGCCGCCCACACCTCGTCGCGGCGCATGAGTTTGAGCCGAGCCGCCAAGTACAGGTCGGCCGCGAACAGCGCGCCGCGCGCCCTGTCCCAAACGACCGTCATGTCGTGGCTGTGGCCGGGCGCGTGCAGCAGCGTAAAGTCGCCGTCGGGCGTGGACCAGGGCGCGCTGCCGAGCGGCGGCAAGGTTACTTCTTCGTCGGCCTCGAACCTGGCGAAGCGGCCCCAGTAAAGGAGCTGGTAAGGGTACTGCCGAAAGCCGCGGCGCAGCAGCGGTGCGGCAAACTGCGAAACGGTAATTTGCGCGCCCGTGAGGGCGCGCACGCGCGCCGCGCCGCCGCTGTGGTCTTCGTGGTGATGGGTCACGTACAGGTGCCGCACCGGACCGTCCGCCAACAGCGCCGGCAGAAAGGCCTCGAGCACGCTCGCCGCGCCTGTGTCTATCAAAGTCGTGCCGACGCGGTAACACCACACGGTCATGCGCGGCCGTTGTCCCCGACCCATCTGGTAGCCCGTTACCCCACCCGGAAGCGCGTGTCGTTCAACCACGTCCCACAGCGTACCCGACCGGGCCGTGCCGGGTAGGTTGTGACTGCAGTTTGCGTGTCGAGGTCGTTTCTCGAATCATTTTCAGGGCAGGCCTGAACTATCTCACAAGCGCAGCGCGTCCGCAACCGTCACAGCCGCGGCGAGACCCTGCTCCTATAGTAACGGTGGGGCAGCGTGAGTCGAGGGTGACCCATGCAGCTAGGCTACAGTTCGATGACCGCGGGCGTTTACGACCTGGACGAGGCCTTTCGGCTCGCCGAACAGCTGTCGTTGGACTTTATAGAGCTGAGTTACGACATCTGCGGGTTTTTGCCCGACGCGCAGCCCGCCCGGCGCGTCACCGAACTGACGCGCGCGACCGGCGTGGCGACGACCCTGCACCTGCCCTTTATCGACCTCAACCTGTCGTCGCTCAACGACGCCGTGCGGCGCACCGCGGTCGAAGAGACCTGCCGCGCCCTCGAGTACGGCGCTGCCGTCGGCAGCCTGTGCGGGGTGCTGCACACCGGCACCGTGTTCGTGTACCAGCCGCGGCCCCGGGCCGACGCCGTCGCGGCCCTCTTGGCGGCGCTCGCGCAGCTTCCCGCCGGGCCCGTCCCCGTCGCCTTGGAAAACCTGGGCTTGCACCCCGACGGGCTCGTGCGGACGCCTGAGATGCTGCGCGACCTGTGCGAGTGCACGAACTTCGGGGTTTGCCTCGACTTCGCCCACGCTTACCTCGAGGGCGCGCAGGGCTGCCCGACCGAGGGCGAGAACTCGGTAAGCGCCTACCAGCAAACCCTGGGCGAACGGGTCGTCCACCTGCACCTGTGCAACAACGACGGCCGCGCCGACCTGCACTGGGCCACACCCGACGGCGTGATTGCCTTCGACAAACGCAGCGACTACTTGAGCGCCTTTGCCGGCACGGTTTGCCTGGAGGTCGCCGGGGGTGCGGCCGGCGTTACGAGGAGCGCGCAACACGTACGTGCCCTGACCGCTTGGGCGGCAACCTGAGAAGCTTGACAAGGCTGAGATTGGGCGTTCACCGTTCAACCTCACCTGGCACAAAAAAAGCCCCGGTCACACCGACGGCGAAACGCGAGCGCGACTAAGACTTTTGTAAGACCCCGACCGCTACCCTGGACGCGTGAGCGTACAGCGCCCGAAACCCGACGCAGAACGCGCCTCGAGCCGAACGGCCCGGTGGGGAGAGTGAGTCTGCGGTTCCGTACCGGCTTGGCGGTCGGCGTGGTGCTGGCCGGCCTCGTGGTGACGCTGTCGGTTATCGTCTGGGCGGTGTCGGTCAGGTCCGTGTCCGAGGTGGAGCTGCACGAGGGCGGAAAAGACTTGGCTCGGGTTCAAAACAGTCTGCAGACCTCGCTCTCGAGTCTGAAAACCTTCGCAACCGACTGGGCGACTTGGGACGACACTTACGACTTCGTTACGACCAAGAGCGCGGACTACGCCGAGGAAAACTTGGGCGCTCACACCTTCGAGACCTTCGACCTCGACGCCTTGTTGCTGACCGACTTGGAAGCCGCGCCCGCTTACGCCTACAAGTACGACCCGTCGTCACAAGCAGCGGTGCCGCTGGACGCGCCGACTCTCACAGCTTTAGCGACGTTCCCGGAGCTGTTCGGCCCGACCGGCAGCGCTGCCGGTCGGGCCCTCTACCTGGTTTTGCCCGCAGGCCCGGCCCAAGTGGTCAGCGCGCCGGTCGTGCGCGAGGTCGGGGGCGCGGTCGGCGGCACGCTTCTGGCGCTGCGCTACCTGGACGCCGACTTCGTAAGGCGGCTCGAGGCGGACACGCTCGTCGAGGTTGCCTTCTTGTGGGGTGAGGTCTCGCCCCAGGCCCCGGTGCGAGCGCCAGCCGGGACAGCCGCCGGCACGACAGTCGAAGCCGTCGCAAGCGGCGTTGTCGCGGCTGAGGTTGTCGTGGCTGAGGTTGTCGCGGCTGAGGTTGTCGCGGCCGAAACCCCCACCTTCGCAGCACCCAGGGTCGAAGTTACCGCGGACGCGGTGCAGTTGCAGGCGGCCCTGCCGGTGGCGGCCGGGAGCGACCCCATATACGTGGCGGTCGACCACGCACGCTCGCTCTACCGCCACGGCGTTCGGGGCGCGAGTGCGCTCACCTCGCTCCTCGTCACCGTCAGCCTGTTGTTCGGGCTTTTGACGTTCGTGTTCGTCGAGCGTTTGCTGCTGTCGCGCTTGTCACGGTTGAGCCGCTGGGTCGACCAGACGACGCGCAGCGGCGACTTGAGCGGCCGCGTAGAGGTCGTCGGGGTCGACGAAATCGCGCAGCTCGGGGGCAACATCAACAGCCTGTTGGAGACCTTGCAGACGAGTTTTCGCAACCTGGCCCAGAGCGAGGAGCGCTACGGCCTGGTCGCCGCGGGCGTCAACGACGGGTTGTGGGACTGGAACTTGGCAACGGGCGAGGTGCTCTACTCGGCGCGCTGGTTCAGCCTGCTCGGCTGTGACCGGGGAGAAACCGTCGCCGGGGTCGAAATCTGGCAAGAGCGCGTCCACCCGGACGACCGCGCCAGGGTCCAAGCCAAGCTGGAAAAACACCTGTCCGGCACAAGCGAGTTCTTCGAGGACGAACACCGGCTCAGGGCTGAAAACGGCGACTACTTGTGGATGCTGGTGCGCGGCAAGTCGGTGTGCGCCGCCGGCGGCCTGCCGGAACGCATGGCGGGGTCGCTGACCAACCTTTCGACGCGGGGGATATTCGACCCGCTCACGGGTTTGCCCAACCGCCTGATGTTGCAGCGGCGTCTCGGCCGGCTGTTCGGCGACCGGCGCTTCGGCAAAGCCGGGCTGCTGTTTATGGACGTCAACCGTTTCAAGTTTATCAACGACACGCTGGGCCACAAAACCGGGGACTTGCTGCTCACCGAAATCGCGGCGCGCTTGCAGAGTTGCGTGCGCGCCGACGACCTCGTCGCGCGGCTCGGCGGCGACGAGTTCGTGGTGCTTTTAGAAACGCCGCACACGGAAGTCGCCGCGGTCGTCGAGCGCGTCGAAGCGCGGATGGCCGAGCGCTTCGAACTGGCGGGCGAAGACCTGTTCACCAGCCTCAGCATCGGCGTGGTCGAAAACATTCTGAGCTGCGGCGACTCGGACACGGCCCTGGAGCGCGCCGACGCGGCGATGTACGAGGCGAAGCGGAGCGGCGTGCCGCACCTGTACTACGACGACCACATGTTGGCGGCGGCGGTCGCGACCCACCGCCTGGAAACCGACCTGCGCCGCGCGCTGGACGGCGGTGAGTTTTACCTGCACTACCAACCCATCGTCGCCCTGGAGAGCGGCCGCATCACCGGGGTCGAGGCGCTGCTCCGCTGGCAGCACCCCGAGCGCGGCTCCGTGTCGCCGGCCGAGTTTGTCCCCGTCGCGGAAGACGCGGGCTTGATTGGCCGTTTGGGGCTGTGGGTCCTGGAGGAAGCCTGCAAAACCCTGGCCGCCCATCCCGAGCTGGGCGGCACCTTCAGCGTGAGCGTCAACCTGTCCGGCAAGCAGTTGGCGCAACCCGAACTGCTGGACGACGTCACGGACATTTTGCTCAAGACGGGCCTGAACCCGCGCCAGCTCAGGCTCGAGATCACCGAAACCGCGGCCATCCAGAACACCGTCAGCGTGCTGAATCCGTTGCAGGCGTTGCGCGCCCTGGGCGTCAAAATCGCGTTGGACGACTTCGGCACCGGCTATTCGTCGCTGACCTACATCCAAAACTTGCCGCTCGACCTGCTTAAAGTCGACCGCTCGTTTATCCACAAGATGAGTCAGGACCGGCGCACCTTAGAGATCGTCGGCACCACCGTTTCCTTGGCCCGAACCTTGGGGCTCGAGCTGGTCGCCGAGGGCGTCGAAACGCGGGCCGAACTCGACCTCTTGCGCGGCTTGAATTGTCCCTACGGCCAGGGTTACTTGTTTGCCAAACCCACGATCATGCACGAAATCGTTCTTTTGACGCTCGCCGAGGGAGTCTCGGCGAGCGACGACCCCGCGAAAGAGGTGGCGCCGTGACGGCTGTTTTCGGTTTGGTCATCGGACTTTGTCTGCTCGTGATGGGCGGGCTGTTACCCTCTCTTTTCGGCGAGATAAGCTACACCCTGCTCATGATGGTGAGTTTTTTCGCGCTGCTGCGCCTGGGCCGCCAAGCCGCCGCGTTGCGCTGGCAGTACGGTATCTACGCGCTTTCGCTGGCGGCGGCCATCGCGGCCGTCGGCAACCTCGCTTGGGTGTACGGCAGCGTCGCGGGCGGGCTGCCGCTGGGGCTCGAGTTTTTGGGCGCGACCCTGTGGACGCTTCAATCCGCGCCCTGGGCTTACGCGCTGTCGCTAGCTATTTTCGTGGTGTACAAGCGCCTCAGCGGGGCGGTGTTCATGGAACTCGTCGCGCAACTTATCCTGCTCGCCTCGTCGGTCACCTTTATCATCGCGGTGGTGTTGGGCTTCGTCCTCGGTCTCGGGACGGGCATCGCCATCGCCGACAACGCCACCATCTACTTCAGCGCCCTGCTGGTGGTGCCCGCCGTCGCGCTGTGGTTTTCAGGAACCGGGTTCTCAAAAGCCGAATCACGGTTTACTCATCCCTTTCTGCTCCTCAGCTTCGCCACCCTCGCCTGGTTTCTGGCCGACCTGCTCTACGTGCGTTTGCCGGACACCTACAACGTGGACATGATTTACAACGTGCTGGCGTCCTTGCAGTGGCTGCTCGTGTACGTGGCGAGCGCGCAGTACCTGAAAAGCGGCCTGGCCGAGGCAAAAGTACTTGTCCAAACGTTGCCGGTTCAGCCTTTGGAGCGCGTGTAGCAGGCGGCTGTCCGGTCTTGGGGTCGCAGCCCGTCGTTAGAGATGTAAAAACAGGTTCACACCCGGCACAGCGGGTCGGGCTCGAGCCCGAACGCAGCTTCTTACAATTGAGTTAGACTTTGGGCAGTCCCGGCAAACGGGTGCCGGATTCGCAGCTCGAGCCGAAAGGAAACGATGCCTGAGACTTCTCCAGCTGAAACCTCTGCGCCTGAAACCTCTGCGCCTGACTTCGACGGCCTCTTAAAGTGGCGCTGCATCGGCCCGTTTCGCGGCGGGCGCGTCGTCGCCGTGGCGGGCGACCCGCGCGACACGGCCACCTTTTACTTTGGAGCTTGCGCGGGCGGCGTCTGGAAAACGACGGACGCCGGGACGTACTGGGAAAACGTCTCGGACGGCTTTTTCAACACCGCCGCCGTCGGCGCGCTGGCCGTGTCGGAAAGCGACCCGAACGTGATTTACGCGGGCATGGGCGAGACGACCATTCGCATCGACGTGTCGCACGGCGACGGGGTTTACAAGTCAACCGACGCCGGGAGAACCTGGCGGCACCTGGGCCTGGAAGACACCCGCTTTATCGGCAAAGTGCGCGTTCACCCGCACGACCCCGACACGGTGTACGTGGCGGCGCTCGGCCACGCCTTCGGCCCGAACCGTGAGCGCGGCGTTTATAAATCGACCGACGGCGGCGAGACCTGGAAACAGGTTCTCTACCGCAGCGACAAGGCGGGCGCGGTGGACTTGAGCATCGACATTCAAAACCCGCGCGTCCTTTACGCGAGCGTGTGGGAGGCGTACCGGAATTTTTGGCAAATCTCGAGCGGCGGCGAAGACAGCAGCCTGTACAAGTCCGTCGACGGCGGCGAAACCTGGACGGAACTCACCTGCGCGCCCGGTTTGCCCAAAGGCACCCTCGGCAAGATGGGCGTGGCGGCGTCGCCCGCCAAAAGCGGGCGGGTGTGGGCGCTCGTCGAGCACCGCGACAAGGGTGGGCTGTACCGCTCGGACGACTACGGCGAAACCTGGGAGCAAACGAGCGACGACCAGCGGCTCATCTCGAGGGCCTGGTACTACATGCACCTCACCGCCGACCCGCAGGACGCGGACACGGTTTATGTCAACAACTTAGACTTTTGGAAGTCCACCGACGGGGGCCGCACCTTTACCGAAATCGGCACGCCCCACGGCGACAACCACGACCTGTGGATAGACCCCAAAAACCCGCGCCGCATGGTGCAGGGCAACGACGGCGGTGCCTGCGTGTCGTTCAACGGCGGCGACAGTTGGACGACCCTGTACAACCAGCCGACCGCGCAGTTTTACCACCTCGACGTGGACACCCAAACGCCCTACCGCGTCCTCGGCACGCAGCAGGACAACAGCAGCGTCAGCGTGCCGAGCCGCAGTCCGGGTCAGTCCATCACCTGGCAGGACTGCTACATCGCCGGGACAGGCGAGAGCGGCTACATCGCCGCGAACCCCGACGACCCGAACATCGTCTTCGTCGGCGCGGTCGGCAGTTCGCCGGGCGGCGGCAATTCCTTACAGCGCTACGACCACCGCAGCAAGCAAGTTCGGCTCGTCACCACCTGGCCCGAGACCATGACCGGCTACGGCGCTGCGGAGCACAAGTACCGCTTCGGCTGGACCTACCCGATTTTTTACTCGCAGCACGCGCCGAACACCGTCTATATCGGCGGCAACTTTGTGTTCAAAAGCAGCAACGAGGGCCAGAGTTGGGAGCGCATCAGCCCCGACCTGACGCGGGCCGACCCCGAGAAGCTTCAAGCCACGGGCGGGCCGGTCAACAAAGACGCGGTCGGCGCGGAGACTTACGCGACCGTCTTCGCCCTGGCCGAGTCGCCCCATGAAGCGGGCGTGCTCTGGGCGGGCAGCGACGACGGGCTCGTGCATCTCAGCCGAGATGGGGGCGAAAGCTGGGACGATGTCACGCCCGAAGACCTGCCCGAGTGGTCGCTCGTGAGTATGCTCGAGCCCTCCCCGCACCATCCGACGACCGTTTATTTGGCCGCGACGAAGTACAAGCTCGACGACTACACGCCCTACCTGTTCAAAACGACCGACTACGGCAAAACCTGGCAACGCATCGCCAAAGGCATCCCCCGGACGGACTTTACCAGGGCCATCCGCGAAGACCCGAACCGGGCGGGGTTGCTCTACGTCGGCACGGAAACGGGCCTTTACCTGTCCTTCGACGCAGGAACGAACTGGCAGCGTTTCCAACTCAACTTGCCGGTCACGCCCGTGTACGACTTCAAAATTAAAGACACGGACCTCGTCGTGGCGACGCACGGGCGCTCGTTCTGGATTCTCGACGACCTGACGCCGCTCTACCAGTACAGAGACGGCCTTTTAGAAGAAACCGCCCACCTCTTCAAACCCAGGGACAGCATTCGCATTCTGCCGACGATTTTCGAGGGTGCCTTCAAGGGCGCACCCGGCAAAAACTACATGGGCTCGCTCGGCGTCGTCGCGGCCTTTATCGAGGACAAGGTGCCCGAGGGCGGGCTGCAAGCCACCTACCTCGACTCGGGCGACAATCCGCCCAAGGGGGCGATTTTCACCTACTACCTCAAAGAAGAGCCGGAAACGAAAATCAGCCTGCGTGTTACCGACGAGAGCGGCAACACGGTTCGGGAATTCGTGAGCTTCAACGACGAAGACCGGGAAAAAGTCAAGACCGACAAGCATTTGGAACTCGGCATCCCGGCGCGGCGGGGTTGGAACCGCTTCGTTTGGGATTTGCGCTACCCCAAGGTGAGCAAGTTGGAGGGCGACGACCTCGCCGCGGAAACGCTCATTCCGGGGCCGCTCGTCGCACCGGGCGCTTACCGGGTGACGTTGAGCGTGAACGGCAAAGACCTCAGCGAAACGTTCAACGTCGTCCCCGACCCGGTGGCGGGCGAGGTGGAAGAGGGAGACTTGGCGGCGCAGTTCGAGCTGTGGCAAAAAATCAACCACAAGCTCGAGACGACCGTCACCGCCATCAACCGAATGCGTTCTCTGCGGAGTCAGCTCGACCAGTGGGCCAAGCGTGAGGATGAAACGGCCGAGGCGGCTTTGAGCTTAAAAAACAAGGTGCTGGACGTAGAAAAACAGCTCGCCGTGCCCGGCTTGCGCCCCGGCTGGGGTGACACCAACAACAGCGGGGTGCGCTTGCTCGCGAAACTCGCCTCGCTCATTCCGGTGGTGAGCACCGGCAACTACAAACCGACCGACCAGGCGTGGGAGGCTTTTGAAGACTTTTCAAGCCGCATCGACGAGCAGCTCGAGCGCTTCGAGAACCTCGTCGCGACCGACCTGGCGGCGTTCAACGCCGGCTTGGCCGAAGGCAGAGCGCCTCACGTCAGGGTTTAAGGCCGGGTAAGGTGAGCGAAACGTTCTCTCGGCGGTGCGATGAGACACCGCAACCGGCAAGCTTGAAAGTGAGACATAGAGGGTTCGTCGGCTCGTTGAACACAAGGCGGCTCTAAAAAACCACCTCCCGGCCACGCGTGACGGTGTCAGCGCGTGATGTCGGCAGCGCGCTGTCCTTCCACCAGCGCTCGGACTTCTGCAAGGTTCACCAGCGGCAAGTCGCCGCGAATGCTGTACTTCAAAGCGGCCACCACCACGCCCCAACGCAGGGCGGTGGCGACCGAGCCAAAGGTCAGGTAACCGTAGAGGAAGCCCGCCGAAAACGCATCCCCGCCGCCCACGCGGTCTACTTGTTCGGCGGCTAGAGCCGCCTCGCTGTAGACCTCGCCCTCGGGTGTGCGAGCCGCCGCGCCCGCTGCGCCTTTTGTCAGGACGACAACGGCTTGCGGGTATAGCTGAGCTAGCTGCTCAAGCAGCTTACGAGGCTCATCGAATTCGAGCTTAAAGAGCGCCACCGCATCCCGTTGAGCTACAAAAATAAAGTCGGCGAGCGCAAGCGCGTCGTGACAGCCCGCCCTGGCCTCCTCGACGGACCACAGTTTGCTGCGGTGGTTGACGTCGAAACTGACCAGCCACCCCGCCTGTTTCGCTAACGACAGCGCATGCAGCGTCGTCTGAGCGGCGCTTTCGCCGATCGCCAACGAGATACCGCTGGTGTGAAAAAGCCGCGCGCCCTCTTCGGTAAAAAGGTCGCGGGGTAAGTCGCTAGGTTGCATATGACTTACAGCCGAATCTTTACGGTCGTAGATGACCTGAGCGCCGCGCGGTTCGGCACCCTGCTCGACGAAGTAAAGCCCCATGCGGGCGGTACCGGTCCAGCAAACGTGGCGCGTATCGACCCCGTAGCGCATCAGTTCGCCTGCGGCAAGTCGGCCCAGGGCAGTGTCCGGCAAGCGGGACAGCCAGCAGGTCTTCAAACCCAAGCGGGCCAAACCCACCGCCGTGTTCGACTCGCTGCCCGCCACCTCGACGTTGAAACTGCGGGTCTGCTCGAGCCTGAGCAATTCGGGCGGGGTCAGGCGGAGCATACTTTCGCCCAGCGTGACGACGTCGTAGCGAGTCACGCTTGAGCAGCTTCGGCAGCGGCTTTGGCGGCTTCGACAAAGGCTCGAGCGTGCTTGGTGAGCTTCTGCCAGTCCTTACGCTTCAGCGCCTCCGGGTCGAGCAAGCTGCTGCCCGTCCCGACTGCAAAAGCTCCTTTGTCCAGAAACGCCGCGATGTTTGATAAGTTCACGCCGCCGGTCGGGACGAGTTTCAGGTAGGGCAGCGGGGCGAGGATGTCTTTGACGTAGCCCGGCCCGAGGGCGGTCGCGGGAAACACCTTGACCGCGGCGGCCCCGGCTTGCCAAGCCGTGTGGATTTCGGTCGGGGTGAAAGCGCCGGGGAAAACGGGGATGCCGGCGTTCTTGCAAACCTCGATGACCTGGAGGTCCAGGACGGGCGTCACCACGAACTGCGCGCCTGCATCAATGGCTTGATGAGCTTCGTCTACACTGCGCACCGAGCCCGCGCCGACGAGACCGCCCCCCGCCCCAAAGGTGTCGTCTTGGCGCAGCCGCCCGATGGCGTTCAAGCTGTCGGGGTTGGTCAGCGTGAACTCTTGGACCTCGACACCCGCCGCTAGCAGCGCCAGCGCCACGGCTTCGGCCTCGCTCAGGTCGTCCCGGCGGATGACGGCTAAGAGCCGGGTGCGGCTCAGGGTCTCGAGGACGGCGGAGCGGCTCGCCTCGGGGTCGGCTCGGGTCACGCCTGAGTTTAGCACTCGCGCTGGGCAGGGGTTGAGAAGAAAGGGCGAGTAAAAATCAAAAGTGAAGAGACATTCGTGAACCTTTCGACAAAGTCGCTCTACCTTTGGTAGCTTGTGTAAACCTTTAGGAGGACACCATGAGCGACGCCCTGTTGGACAAAGTCAACACGCACTCTCACCCCACGCAACTGCGCATCACCGACATGCGCGTCGCCAACCTCAAAGACTTGCCCTTTCGCGCCTCGATAGTTCGGCTCGACACCAACCAGGGCGTGTCGGGCTACGGCGAGGTGCGCGACGGGGCGAGCGCGACTTTTGCCCTGATGCTCAAAAGCCGCCTGCTGGGCGAGAACCCCTGCAACGTCGACAAGCTGTTCCGCAAAATCAAGCAGTTCGGTTATCACGGGCGGCAGGGCGGCGGGGTCTGCGGCGTCGAGATGGCGCTGATGGACCTGGCGGGCAAGGCCTACGGCGTGCCCGCCTACATGCTGGCGGGCGGCAAGTTCCGCGATGAGGTGTTGTGCTACTGCGACACCGACTCGGTCTTGGACGGAACCGAAATGGGTCAGCGACTCAAAGCTCGCATGGACCAGGGCTTCAAGTTTCTCAAAATGGACGTAGGCATTGGCTTGTTGCACGACAGGCCGGGCACGCTCATCGCGCCGCCGGGGTCGCTGGCGACGAACACGGTGATGCACCCCTTTACCGGCATTCAGATTACCGACGCCGGAATAGAGGTGCTGTGCGACTACGTGGCGGCGGTGCGCGAGGTGGTGGGCTACGAGGTGCCGCTGGCGCTGGACCACTTCGGGCATTTGGGCTTGGAGTCCTGCATCCGCTTGGGCCGGGCGCTCGACCGCTTCAGCCTCGCCTGGTATGAGGACATGATTCCCTGGCAGTTCACCGACCAATATGTGCGGCTTTCGCAGTCGGTGACAACGCCGATTTGTACGGGTGAGGATATCTACCTGAAAGAAGGCTTCAAGCCGCTCTTGGAGGCCAGAGCCGTGTCCGTCATTCACCCCGACTTAGCGACCTCGGGCGGGATTCTGGAAACCAAAAAGATCGGCGACATGGCCCAGGATTGCGGCGTGGTGATGGCGATGCACATGGCGGGCTCGCCTATTTCGACCCTGGCGAGCGTCCACTGCGCGGCGGCGACCGAGAATTTTTTGGTGCTCGAGAACCACGCGGTCGATATCCCGCGTTGGAACAACATCTTGGAGGGTCTGTCCGTACCTCTTATCCAAGACGGGCACATTACCGTACCCGACACGCCCGGCCTCGGCTTTAGCGATATCAACGAGGAGGCGTTGCTCGAGTTTTTAGACCCCGACAAGCCGCTCAACTTCGAGGAGACGGGTGTCTGGGACGGTGAATGGTCGCACGACAGGTTGTGGAGTTAATCCGTTTGCGCGGCGTCCAGGGTGTCGAGTGCGTCCAGAGCCTCAAGCAACCCCCCGGGGCTGCCCCGCCCTTGCCGGATGGCGAGGCGGGTGCGCACGTCCTGTTCGGCGAGCAGCAGCGTCGCCATCTCTTCGAAGAGTTTGTTGAGGCTGACGTTTCTGGCCTCGGCCAAGCTTTTGAGCCGCTGGTAGCGGTCGTCGGGCATACGAATCGTAAAGTTTGCCATAAGGGGCTCCTTTCAAACGTTGCGCTCGAGCAACGCTTCGGGGGATAGGACCTCGGATTTCTCAAAGATAAGCTCACCCCTGAAATCTTTGGCGTTGTAAGTGACGATGTAGTGCGCGCTGCCCGCGAGCGCCAGCTCCAAAACGTGATTATCGGCTTCGTCTGGCAAGTCCGGACGGAAGCGGAAAAAGATGCGCACCTCGTCGCAAAGGGAGACGAAGCCGTCCAAAGCTCTTTCGACGAAAGCACGGCGTTCCGGCGCGACGAGGCTCGGTCTACTCAGGACATCTTCGTACTCTTTGAACAGCGCCAAACTGAGGAGCGGCCTGTAGTCTCCTCTAGCGCAAGCGCGTAAAAGCTGACGGCTGCTCGAGTCGGCCTGCTTGGTCAGCAGCGCACTGACCAGCACGTTCGTATCCACCACGATGCGCGGCGCTCGACGCGAGGAGGTCCGAAAAGATGATATCATATCTGACACTATAATAATGGTTTTGCAGAAGCCCGGCTGATGTGTATCATCGTCCATCCGGGGTGTATAGTGACGTTCAAAAGCCCCAAAGGAGTTTATAGCCGTGATTCAAATCGCTGAACTCTTACCACCCTGCCCCTCTCCCTTGTGGCGCATGGTCAAGCAGTGCGGCGTGGACCATGTGGTCGGCGTGCTGGACTTCGGCAGCGCCCACCCCGGCATGACCGACGCGGAACGGGCGGGGGGGCTCGAGCCCTCGAAGCTCCCCTGGAGTTTGGAAGCTCTCACACGGCTTAAAGAAACCTACGAGGCGGGCGGTTTTATGTTCGAGGTGCTCGAGTCCCGCCCGCCTTTAAACAAAACCAAACTCGGCCTGCCCGGACGCGACGAAGAAATCGACCAGGTCTGCACGCTCCTGCGCAATTTGGGCAAGCTCGGCGTGTCGGTCTGGTGCTACGAATGGATGCCGGTGTTCAACTGGCTGCGCACCTCAATGGACGTTCCGGCGCGGGGCGGCGCGTTGGTATCGGGTTACGACCACGCGCGGATGCAAAACGAACCTTTGACCGAGGCGGGCGAAGTTAGCGAAGAGGCGCTGTGGGAGAATTTGAGGTATTTTCTCGAGCGCGTCGTCCCCGTCGCGGAGGAGACGAGCGTAAAGCTCGCCATGCACCCGGACGACCCGCCGCTCTCGCCCATCCGGGGTCTGGGCCGCATCATGCGCAGCGTGGAGAACTTCGAGCGGCTCTTAGACCTCGTCCCCAGCCCGGTGAACGGCGTCGCGCTGTGCCAGGGCAACTTCACCCTGATGACCGATGACGTGCCCGGCGCCATCCGGCACTTCGGGGAGAAGATTTTTTTCGTCCATTTCCGCGACGTGAAAGGCACGCCCCAAAACTTCGTCGAGACCTTTCACGACGAAGGGCAGACCGACATGGCAGCGTGCCTGCGCGCCTACCGCGACGTCGGCTTCAGCGGCGTGCTCCGCCCCGACCACGTGCCGACGATGGAGGGCGACAGCAACTTAAGCGCGGGCTACTCGGCCCTCGGGCGGCTGTTCGCGGTCGGCTACATCAAGGGCCTGCGTGAGGCCGTTTACAGCGAAGAGCGCGCGGCGTGAGAGAAAAACTCCTCATCACCGGGGCCGCCGGGACCATCGGGCGGCTCTTGACCGAGCATTTGCAAGACCGTTACGCGCTGGTTCTGACCGACAAATCAGAAGCTTCACCCTCCGCCGACCTGCCCTACGTTCAAGCCGACATCGCGGACTTTGAGGCGGTGAAGCGCGTGTTCGGCGCTCACCCCGGCGTCCACACCGTCATCCACTTGGCGGCGGACATCCGCACCACCGCGCCCTGGGAGAGCCTCTTGCCCAACAACATCGTCGGCACCTACAACGTCTTCGAGGCCGCGCACGCATCGGGCTGCAAGCGCGTCCTTTTCGCCAGCAGCGTCAACGCGGTGAACGGCCATCCGCCCGACCTGCAAATCAACACATCCATGCCGGTCGCGCCCGCCAATCTCTACGGGGCGAGCAAAGTCTGGGGCGAGGCGCTGGGCCGCTTTTACGCCGACCAGAAGGGTATGGCGGTCCACTGCCTGCGCCTCGGCTGGGTGACGCCGCATGACGGGGGAAAGCTGATGACAGATGCGAAGAACGACCTCTTGCAGATAGCCCTCACCCACCGCGACCTCGTTGGGCTGTTCGAGAGCTGCTTGGCCTCGAGCCTCCCCTTCGGCATCTTCCACGGCGTGTCGAACAACTTCTGGAAACGCCTGGACATCAGCGACACGAGAGCGCGGACGGGCTACGCGCCTCAGGACGACGCTTATGTGCTGGCGGGCAAGCTCGAGCCGGAGGCGTTCTGAGCTTGGAGTTGGGTGAACTATAATGACAAAGCGTTCAAAGAAACGTTCGGGGAGTCCGCGACGACCTGTTGACCCTGAGGCCCCATCTTTATCAGCAGGTCAAGAGCATGGCGGAAAAGTAGTAGCACTTCTCGAGCAATCTTTATACGAACTGCGTGTACACGAAAATCGTGTACAGTGGAGTGGGAGGACCGAGCATGAAAAACATCACCTTGAGCGCAGACGAACGCCTCATTGAGGCTGCGCGCGCGCGGGCGCGCGAGGAGCGCACCACCCTCAACGAGCAGTTCCGGCGCTGGCTGGACGAGTACGTCGGGCGCAGACAACAGGCTGACGCGGCTATGACGACCATCAAGGCGCTGCAAGGCAAATACTCGACGGGAGGGAGAACGTTCACGCGGGACGAGATGAATGAGCGTTGACACCTTTCTGGACAGCAACGTGTTTGTCTATCTGTTTGACGACAGCGACGAGGCGAAGCAGCGACGCGCAGAGACATTGGTGCAAGAAGGTTTAGAGAAGGGTACGGCCTGCATCAGTTACCAGGTGGTCCAGGAAACGATGAACGTCATGCTCCGAAAAATCGGCGTCAGCACCGAAGAGACCCGCACCTTTCTCGACAGGGTGCTTGTCCCCTTGTGGCGCGTCAGTCCGACGGGAACGCTCTACCGGCGCAGCCTCGATGTAAGCGCGCGGTATCGTTTTTCTTTCTACGACAGCCTCATCGTCGCCGCCGCTCTGGAGGCGGGCTGCCGGACCCTCTACAGTGAAGACCTGCAACACGGGCAACAGGTCGAGGGCCTGACCGTCCACAATCCCTTTTTGGAAGGATAAGCCAGCGTCATGGCAAAAGACTCAAAAACCATCGAAACCCTCACCCACGACGACAAGCGTAAGCTCATTCCCGCCGTAGGAGAGAAAATCGTTGATTGGGTTCAGCTAGTCAAAATAGGTATCCCCGTTCCACAGCAGTGATTTAGCAACCCCGTCGTTTAGTTCCACGCCGATACCGGGTCGCTCGGACACACGCATGAAGCCGTCCTCTATAAAAGGCTTGTCGCCGTCGCATAAATCTTCCCACCAGCTCACCTCGCGGGCGTGATATTCGAGCAGCAAAAAGTTCGGCACCGCCGCCATCACGTGACACGCCGCCATCATGCCTAAGGGCGAGGACACGTTGTGGGGCGCAATGGGCACATAAAAGGTGTCGGCCAACTCGGCGATGCGCTTGCCCTCCATGATGCCCCCGGCTTTGGCTAGGTCGGGCATGATGATCTGCGCCGCGCCCCGCTGCAACAGCTCGACAAATTCGAAGCGGGTGTACTGGTTTTCGCCCGTGCAGACGACCGTGCTGCTCGAGGCCGCGATCTGCGCCAAAACGTCCACGTTCTCGGCGGGCACGGGCTCTTCCAACCACAGCAGGCGCAAGGGTTCGACGGCCTTGGCGAGCGTCAGCGCCGAGGGCAGGTCGAACTGCCCGTGACAGTCGATAGCGAGGTCGTGTTCAAAGCCGATAGCCTCGCGGGTGGTTTCAATGACCTTAAGGACGTGGCTCATTTCCTGCGCGCCCACCGTCCAGTTGAACGGGTCGAGCTTGCCGACGCCCATACCGTCCACGTCGAACTTCACCGCGCTGTAGCCTTCGGAAACGACCTCGAGCGCCTTGTCCGCGTAGGCCTGCGGGTCATTCGAAGCGCCCGCGTGACAGTCGGCGTAGAGCCGCAATCCGCTACGGAACTTGCCGCCCAAAAGCTTATAAACGGGCACGCCGAGCGCCTTGCCCGCAACGTCGTAGAGCGCGTTCTCGATGCCGGTAATCGCAAAGATGACGGGGGCGCTCGAGGTGCCGCCGTAACGCCCGCTGCGGCGCATCGTCTCGTACAAGAGGCCGATGTTGGTGGGGTCTTGACCGACGAGCAGCGGTTTCAAGGCCAGCACGCTCTCTTTGGTCGCAAAGCCGCTGGCGCTCGCCCCCGCCGAGTTGCACTCGCCCGTGCCGACAAGGCCCTCATCCGTGTAGACCCGCACAAAAGTCCACACGCTGCCCCCGCTGTGCGCTTCGGGTTTGCCGACCACACACGCCTGAACGTCCGTGATTTTCACCCTGCACCTCCCAGATGTCCGAATCATGCCATATTCCCGGCCGTGGCAACCGCTAGTCCCTGGGAGTGCGCGTCGTATACTTGGACAAATCAGAGCGAGAGAGGACAGTGCTATGGTTCAGACATCCGACATCGAACGTCCAGCCAAGGAGCTTATCGAGGGGCTACGCGACATCGGCAGCGCCACCGCGAGCGCCGAACTCAACCGCTTGGGCATCCGTAACGCCCATATCCAGGGGCCGACCCCTCGCAGCCCCGGCGCGTCCATCGTCGGTCCGGCTCTGACCTTGCAATTCATGCCGCTGCGCGAGGACCAGTATCAGCAAGAGGAATATGACGACCCCGAGAAACAACTCCACCGCCACGTGCTCTACCACACGCAGCCCGGCGACGTGGTGGTGGTGGACGCACGCGGCAGCCTGACCAGCGGTGTGTTCGGCGAGATGATGCTCACCTACTTCAAGGGCAAGGGCGGCGTCGGCGTGGTCATCGACGGCTGCATCCGCGACTATCCGAAGGCGAAGGATTTGGGCCTCGGGCTATGGCTCAAAGGCACCACGCCCAACTACCACACCCAGACCGAGATTTTTCCTTATGCCGTGAACGTACCTATCGCCTGCGCGGGCACGCTCGTGATGCCGGGGGACTTAATCGTCGCCGACGACGACGGCGTGACGGTGGTGCCCATTTCTCTGGCCCCGGAACTGCTTAAGAAAGCGAGCGAGCACGTCGAGTGGGAGGAGTTCGCGCGCATGAAGCTGGCCGAGGGGGGTGATTTGCGCAAATATTATCCGCTGTCGGCGGAGGCGCAAGAGGAGTACGAAGTGTGGAGAAAGGAGCAACGCGGTTAGCCCTTCTTATTAAGAAAAGGAGAATCGCTTTTTGAGAAACCCACAGCAGCTCTCATCTGCTCACAGAAACCTCACGATATGCGGCAATTACGTACGTTTCTGGAGTGTTATACCGCAGGCTGCGGTATAATCATAGTTGTGCGGCCTACTCATTCGTTGATGAAGTCATATGCCCGCCTCCTCTGAGCAAGAACGCATCTTAGCGAAGGCCTTGTTTGAAATCAGGGTGTTGCTCTCCGGCTACCTTGGCAGTGAGAATGATGGTGATCCCGATGTCCGCATGGCAGCTCACTTGGCTTACGCTCTCCACAACCAAGCGCTCGCAGTGCTCTCGGGGGATTCTTTCGATGCTGCTCAGGCATACTCTCGAATCGTGGCGGCGGATTCGGTGCTCAAGGACATCGGTAGCGATTTAAGCAGTCGGTTCAAAGAGAGCGAGCCGCCGGAGTAAAGGCCGCATAACAAGGCCATCAACGCGGACCCAGGGCTGGGCGGTTTGCGCTTTGCTCCAGCGCCAGCGACTCTGTAACTTCGACCAATCGACAACACCGCCCTGGGCCGGTTATGGCCGGGACGTTAACTCGAGCCCCCCCTACTCACCAGCGAACTTTCTCAAACCGCCACCCCGGCCTTTTGGCCTGCATCGCAAGCTCGTCGTCGCGCTCTTTAAGGCCGCACTCTAAGTAGCGCTCATGAAGCCTGGATAGCGCCTCGCGGTCGAGTTCGACGCCCAGGCCCGGCCCCTCGGGAACTTGAAGCGCGCCGTCCTCAAATTCAAAACGCCCTTTGGTCACGACCTCCTCGGACTGCCACGGATAATGCGTGTCGCAGGCGTGACTTAGGTGCGGCAGCGCCGCCGCGACGTGGACCATCGCCGCCAATGAAATGCCCGCGTGGGAGTTCGAGTGCATCGACAGCCCGCGCCCAAAGGTCTGGCAGATGCGCCCGAGCTGCACCGTGGCGCGCAGGCCGCCCCACATGTGGTGGTCGCTCAAGATGATGTCTTCGGAGCCCAGCTCGAGCGCCCCGGGCAAGTCGTCAAACGAAGTGGTACACATGTTGGTGGCGAGGGGGATGTTCAAGGTTTGCCGCAACTTTGCCATTTCAGCTTGACCCCGCACGGGGTCCTCAAAATACTCGAGCACCCCCGCCAGTTCCCGCCCCCAACGGAGCGCCGTCTCGTAAGACCAAACCGCGTTCGGGTCTAGGCGCAAGGGTGCATCAGGAAAAGCTTCTCGCAAGGCGAACATGGCTTCGACTTCCTTTGCGGGCTCGAGCGCGCCGCCTTTGAGTTTGAGCGACTTGAAGCCGTAGGTGTCACACATGGCTCGGGCCTGCGCGACGATGCCGTCGGCGTCCAATGCCTCGGCTTGCCTGGCGGCAGGCCAACCGTTTGCCTGTGGGTCTACGTCAAAGCCCAACGCGCCGCCCGCGCCTCCATACTTGAAAAAGAGATAGGCCGAAAACTCGACCCGGTCACGCGCCCGGCCGCCGAGCAGGTCCACCACGGGCCGCCCCGTCGCCTTGCCTATCAGGTCGAAGCAGGCGACCTCGAGGGCGCTGGAGACGCGGGCGAAGTGCCGAGCGCCTTTCTTTTTCAAAGGTTCCAACGCCTGCTCGAGCGCGTTGAGCTGAAAGGGGTCGTGGCCGATTATACCTTCCCGGCAGGCGTTAAGGCTCTCGGTCACGGCGGCCCCGCCGGGAACTTCCCCAAGACCGTAAAGACCGTCGTCGGTGACGAGTTCGACGATGGTGCGCAGTGCGTAAGGCGCGTGCAGGCCCGCGGCGTTGAGGAGCGGCGGGTCGCTCAGGGCGATGGGGGTCACGTGCATCTCGGTTACGGTCACGTCTGTCCTCTCTCCTGCCTGTCTTATGCTTAGCCGCCCGTAGCCCGCGAGGCCGACAGGGATTGGACTTCTACGGGTGTCTGGACTTTCCGAAGTTCTTCTGTTTATAATACCTCAGTAACTGTAAAAGTAACTGCAAACGAATGATGAGGCTCAAGGTCGTGCCTCGAGCGACGCGGCCTTTTATGTCTGACCGGTTTGGTGAAAGGGAGGTTTGCGATGTCGAAATGCACCCTAGGTGCATAAGTTAGCGTTAACCCAGCCGCCCCTCGAACTTTCCGCGTTTTCACCCTCACTTAGGGAGGATAGAGTATGATAGCAGCCATCAGCCGTTGGAGCTTTTTCAAGACCGCCGCAACCGTGGGCGCTATGCTGGCCGTTCTCGGGGGCGCTACCGCGCTCGCCCAGGACGACCTCGCCCTGCCGCAAAGCGAGGCGGGCGAACTTACGGTCATTCACCGCACCGAATACTTCGAAGAGGTGCAAAACCTGTTCCGCGCAACGGTGGAAGACTTTGCCGAGCAGCGGAACATCGACCTCGACATCTCCACGGCGAACCCCGAAATGTTCGGCGACTTTACCGCCAAGATGCTCGCCGCCGTGCAGGCGGGCAACGCGCCCGACCTGGCCTACCACACCCTGAGCATCCCGCAGCTCCACGCGTTGGGGCTGCTCGAGGACGTGACCGACGTGGTCGAGCAGGCGACCGCGATGTACGGCGAGGTCGTGCCGACCTCGGCGGCGAAAAACGCCCAGATTGACGGGCGCTGGTGGGCGGTTCCTTTCATGAGCAACACCGGGGCCTGGTTCGCCCGCAAAGACGTGTTCGACGCGGCGGGCATCGACGTGGCGACGCTCGACACCTGGGACGCGCGGCGCGAGGCGGCCCTGGCGGTGTCCGACCCGGCCAACAACATGTGGGGCTGGGGCTTGACCATCAACCGCAGCGGCGACGGGCACGGCTTTATCATGGACGTGATTCAAGCCTTTGGCGGGAGCATCACCGACGAGTCGGGCCAGGTCGTCACCTTCGACTCGCCCGAGACGGTCGAGGCGGTGAGGTGGCTCGAGGAAACCTACACGAGCGAGAAGTACCAGCCGATGTTGCCGCCCGGCATCGAGAGCTGGACCGACGTGAGCAACAACGAGGCTTACCTGGCCGGGACCGTCGCGCTGACCGCCAACGCCTTTAGCGTCTACGCCAACGCCAAGGCCGAGGGCAACCCGATTTACGAAAACACCGCGGTGCTGCACAAGCCCAAGGTGGAAGGTCAGGACGTCGTGCTCGAGACCGGCCAGAACGGCTGGTTCACCATCTTTAAAGGCTCGCAGGACGTCGAGGCCGCCAAAGACCTCATCCTGACGCTGTTAGAGCCCGAGAACTTCGTGCCGATGGTCCAACTCGGCGGCGGCCTGTTCCTGCCCGCTTACCAAGACCTCTGGACCGAGGACTTGGTCGAGACCGACGAGAACTTCGCCGTGATCGAGGAGATTATCTTCAACCCGGTAGACTACGACGGCATTTCTTACCCCGCCGAGCCGAGCGCCGCCATCGACGCCGTCATTGCCGCCGCGATTCCCAGCCAGATGATGTCCAACGTCACCACCGGCCGGATGAGCGCCGAGGAAGCCGTGCGCGACGCGCACCAAAAAATCGTCGACATCTTCGAAGAGGGCGGCATCATGCAGCCGTAGCGTCGAGGACACTTTCAGGTGTCGGTTCTTAAGAACCGACACCTGAGACCTAACTGATTTTCGGCTTTCTCTTTTTCTCCGGTAAAGGCAGCGCGTGGACAAACGAGCTGGGCAAAGTGTGCCGCAACCGTTACGCCCCCGCCGGGCGGGTGCCCGCCGGCTCGAGGGCGCGCTGGGGCGCGACTGGAAGGTGGCGCTGCCTTTCGTTTTGCCCATCGTCGTCCTCATGGTCGGGCTCATCTTGTGGCCGTTTATCGACGCGCTGTGGACCAGCCTGACGGTGCGCTCGTTCGTGACCGGGCAAGAGCAGTTCGTGGGCTTTCGCAACTACCTGCGGCTGTGGAGCGACAGCGACTTCAGAAGTTCTCTGAACGTCACTATTTCGTTTACCGTTTTCTCGCTGGCGGTGAAGTTCGTCGTGGGCCTTGGCATCGCGCTGCTTTTAAACAGCCGCCTGCCCTTCCGCAGCGTGTTGACCGGTTTGATGCTGCTGCCCTGGATAGCGCCGGAGGTGGTCACGGCTCTCGCCTGGCGCAACATCTACGACCCTATTTTCGGCGGGCTGAACCCTATTTTGCAGACGCTCGGAATTATCAACCGCCCCGTGGCCTGGCTGTCCGAGCCTTCGCTGGCGCTGCCCAGCGTCATCGCGGTGAACGTGTGGAAGGGCATTCCTTTTTACACGATTTTGCTGCTGGCGGGGCTCAAGTCTATTCCCGGCGAGTTGCTCGAGGCCGCCGAAGTAGACGGGGCCAGCGCCCTGCAGCGCTTTCGCCACATCACGTTGCCGGGTCTGCGCTACGTCATCGCGGTGACGCTGCTGCTGTCGTTCATCTCGACCTTCAACACCTTTGGGCTTATTTTCCTGATGACCGGGGGCGGCCCCGGCGGCGCGACCCGGGTGTACTCGATTCTCGCCTACGAAAAAGCCATCATCGGTTTGCGCTTCGGGCCGGGCATCGCCACGGCGTTCAGCATGGCCCCGCTGCTGGCCGTGTTTATCGCGCTGTTGGGCCGCTTTATGCTGAGCGACCAGGGTGGGCACGGTCCTAAAAAAGTGGGGCTGCTGGAGCGTGTTTTCAACCCCGTAGGGCGGGGTTTCGGCCTGCTGCTCGACCTGGTGTTTTTGCCGCTCGAGTGGCTGAACAACGGCTTCAACGCCCTCGCCAGGACCGCGCGCCGGGGTAAACCCCCGCTCAAGCGGGCGCAGCGCGAGCGGGTAGGTGTGTGGCTGCGTTTGCTGTTGCTGCTGCCCACGCTGCTGTTCGTCCTGTTTCCGTTTTACTGGATTTTTATCACCTCGTTCAAAACCGATTTGCAAATTCAGCAGTTCGCCTCGATTTACTGGCCGCGGCCCTGGACGTTGCAGCAAATCCGGGACCTGCTGACAGAGACGCCCTTTTTAATCTGGTTTCGCAACACCGTCGTCGTGGCGACGGTCAGCACCGCCATTTCCGTGGTGCTCTCAGCGCTCGCCGCCTACGCGCTGGCCCGCTTTAAGTTTTTGGGGGCGGGCACGCTCACGACCCTGCTGCTGGTCACCTATCTGCTGCCCAGCGCGCTGCTGTTTATTCCGCTCTACCAGACGCTCACCCAACTCGGCATCATCAACACCTACGCCGCGCTCATCGTCACCTATCCGACCTTTCTGCTGCCCTTTGCGACCTGGGTGATGCTGGGCTACTTCCGCTCAATTCCTGAAGAACTAGAAGAAGCCGCCATGATAGACGGGGCCAACCGGCTCGTCGCTTTCTGGCGCATCACCCTGCCGCTGGCCGCCCCCGCGCTGCTCTCGGTCACGCTGTTCGCTTTCACCAACGCCTGGAACGAGTTTTTGTTCGCTTTCGTCTTCATCACCAGCGAGAACTTGAAAACGTTGCCCGTGGGTTTGCAACTCTTAGTCTTCGGTGACGTTTACCCCTGGGGCCAGCTCATGGCCGCCTCGCTCCTCATGGCGATTCCGGTGATGCTCGTGTACATCTACGCCCAGCGCTACCTCGTCGAAGGCTTGACGCTGGGGAGCGTCAAAGGTTAAGTGGGCCGCAAGGCAAGTAGACAGTACCGAGTCGAAAGTTAAACGTTAAGGTCACAGGCCTTTGGAAGAGGCTTCTCGCCTTGCCCGGAAGCGGCCTTCTCGAGAACCTTGCGCGAGCCGAAGTCACGCCGCACCTTCAAACCCCCCAACTTCGTCCAAAGATGTGTTTGGTTCGGTGAGGCTTCCCGCGACCGACTAGCGCGTGTCGGGACGGCTGAACAGGTTGCCGACGAGTTGAAACAGCGACTCCAAGACGTACCACGTCGCCAAAAAGGCGAGACACTCGAGCGCGAAACTGTGAAACTTGTAAAAAAACTCGGCAATCAAGAACGAGACGACGAAGCTGGGCAGCGCCCTAGCGACGACTTGTCTGAGCGGGCTCGAGTGGATGAGGGTGAACATAGTTTTCTCCTTTGAGATTTGAAAAATGACACGCTCGACACCTTCTAGGTATTGCGCCCATCCCTCGAGGCTTCAACCCCCCGGGTGATGGGCTTTAGATGCGGATGCGTTTTAACCCGAGCTGGATTTTACTCTAACCAGGTCGTCCTCAAGCCTAAGTAGCTCGTGTTCGGAAAGTGCTCGAAGCCGCGGACGTTGTCGCGGACGGCCTCGTACTGCGCGGAGTGGTACAGGAAGATGTGCGGGGCCTCGTCCAGGATGAGCTGTTGCGCCTCGGTGTAGATCGCCTTGCGCTTCTCAGGGTCGGCCGCTTGACGACCTTGCTCCAAAAGCGCGTCGAGTTCCGGGTTGCTGTACAACCCCAAGTTGCCCCCGCCGCCCGTGTGGAACACGTCGTACAAAAAGTCGTCCGGGTCGCTCTGGCCCGACTCGCCCAAAATCGTCGCGTCGAAGTCGTTCTCTAAAACTTTGGGCAAGTAGATGCTCCAGTCCTCCGGCACGATGTTCACCGTCACGCCGATGTCGGCCAAGTTCGCCTGGATGATTTCGGCCGGGGTGCGCAGAAAGTCATAGGTGCTGGTGACGTAGAGGTCGAAGGTGAAGCCGTCCGGGTAGCCCGCCTCGGCGAGAAGTTCCCTGGCCTTTTCCACGTCGCGGCCGTCGTAGGGGCTGGACTCCACGGCGTAGAACTGCCCTACCGGGACCGTCGTGCCGGTCGCGGCGACCCCGCCGGTGCCGAACAGGGCGACGTCGACCACCTCTTGCTCGTCAACGGCGTAAGCGAGCGCCTCGCGCACGAGCTTGTTGTCGAAGGGCGGGCGCGTCACGTTCAGGTAGATGCTGCGAAAGTTCGCCGACAAGCCGCCGACCACCTCGACCTCGGGGTCGGCCCGCAGGATGTCCACGTCGGGCGCGGGCACGTACTCGACGAAGTCGGCGTTGCCGGTCTGGATGGCCGTGGTGCGCGCGGTCGGCTCGGGGTAAAAGGTGAAGGTGACGCCGTCGAGATAGGGCAGCGGGTTGCCGTCCGCGTCGGCGCCCCAGAAGTTCTCGTTCTTCTCTAAAATCAGGCGCGTCTGCGGCACGTACTCGACGAACTCGAACGGCCCCGTGCCGACGACGACATCGTTCAAATCGTTATCGTTCGCCAGCGCGACCTCTTCCGAAACGATGACGTTGAGGCTCTGGGCCAGCTTCGAGAGCAGCGGGCTGAACGGCTCGGACAGCGTGATGACGACGGTTGAATCGTCGGGGGCGCTGACCGACTCGACCACCTCGAAGTCGCCCGAGCGGGGCGAGGCGATCTCCGGGTCGGTGATGCGCTCGAGCGAAAACACCACGTCCGACGCTCGCAGCGGCGTGCCGTCGTGAAAAGTGACACCGTCGCGCAGCTTGAACGTCCAGGTGAGGCCGTCCTCGCTCGCTTCCCAGGACTCGGCCAGCCCCGGCACAATCTGCAGGCTGCTGTCGAACATCACCAGGGTGTCGTAGACGTTCTCGAGCATGTTGCGTGTCGAAGTGGCTTGCGTACTGTGCGGGTCGAGGCCGACCGGGTCGGTCTGCATCCCGGCGCGCAAGGTCCCGCCGTACTGGGGACCGGTTTCAGACTGGGCCGCGGCCAGGGTCGCAACAAAACTGAAACTCAAAAGAACCAGCAGGACGAAAAAACGCTTCATAATTACCTCCTGTAAAGTTAGCCGGACTTCAGACGCGGGTCGAGGACATCTCTCAAACCGTCGCCCAACAAGTTGAAGCCGAGCACCGCCACCATGATAGCCAATCCGGGGGCGACCGTGGCCCAGGGGCTCAGCGCCAAAAAGCGGCGGTTCTCGGCAATCATCTGGCCCCAGCTCGGCGCGGGCGGCGGCGTGCCGAGCCCCAAAAACGACAAGCCCGCCTCGATGAGGATGGCGTAGGCGAGCCGCAAGCTGACCTCGACGATGATGGGAGCGAGGGCGTTGGGCAACAGCGTCAGAAACAGGGTTCTAGCGTCGGAACTCCCGGCGGCGCGGCTCGCCTCGACGAACAACTCTTCGCGTAGCGCCAGCACCGCGGCGCGCGCCACTCGAGCGAACGGCCCCACATAAACGAGGCCGATGGCGAGGACGAGGCTGCTGAAGCCGCTGCCCAAAAAAGCGAGCAGCGCAATCGCTAAGAGCACCGCCGGAAACGACAGCAAAATATCGGTGAGGCGCATGACGAGCACGTCGAGCAGGCCGCCGTAATAGCCCGCGAATAGCCCGAGAAGCGTGCCGACTAACCCTGACGCCAAAATCGCCACGCCCGCGACCAGGAGCGAAGTGCGCCCGCCGTAGACGATGCGCGAAAACGTGTCCCGCCCGTACTGGTCGGTGCCTAAGAGGTGCGCCGCGGACGGGCCTTGCAAGCGGTCGGGCGAGTTGAGGGCGACCGGGTCGTAAGGCGCGACGAGGGGCGCGAACACGGCGCTCAAAACGACCAGCGCGATGAGCAGCAGGCCGGTCACCCCCGAAACGTTTTTGAAGAGTTTGGACAGGGCGAGCGTAGTTCGGCCCCCGACTCGAGCGCTAGCCATAGCGGATGCGCGGGTCGATGAGCGAATACAGCAGGTCGACGAGCAAGTTGACCAAGATGAACGCGCCCGCGATGAAGATGATTGCGCCCTGCACCACCGGGTAGTCGCGCAGGTTGATGCCCTCGAGCGCGAACCGCCCCACCCCCGGCAAACTGAACACCTGCTCGATGATGATCGAGCCCCCCAACAGCGCGCCGAACTGCAAACCGATAACCGTCACCACCGGGATGAGCGCGTTGCGCAGCGCGTGGCGGTAGGTGACCCGCGGCTCGGCCAGCCCCTTGGAGCGGGCGGTGCGGACGTAGTCGCGGCCCAACACCTCCAACATGCTGGAACGCACGATGCGCGTAATCGCCGCAGCCAGCACCAAACCCAGCGAAACCGCGGGTAAAACCATGTGCCGCAGGTTGGCGAGCGGGTCGTCCGCAAAGGGCACGAACCCCGCGGGCGGCAACAGCCTCAGCTCGAGCGAGAACAGCAAGATGAGCAGGATGCCCAGAAAAAAACCCGGCACCGACAAGCCCAGCAGCGCGAAGCCCGACACGAGCGCGTCGACCGCCTGGCCCCGGTGCAGCGCGGCGGCGACGCCCAACGGCAGCGCGAGGGCGAGCGCGACGAGCAAACTCAGCAGGGTGAGTTCTAAAGTCACCGGAAAACGCAGCGCGAGGTCCGTGAGGATGGGCCGTCCGGTGCGCAGCGAACTCCCCAAATCGCCCTGCAGCAGCGCCCCGAACCACTGCGCGAACTGCTCGTGGACGGGCAGGTCGAGGCCGAACATGCGCCGCATTTCAGCTAAGCGCTCGGCGCTCACGTTGCCTTCCAACCCCACCAACTGCGTGACCACGTCGCCCGGCACCGCCCGCATCAGGACAAACGTCAGCAGCACGACCCCGAACAGGGCGGGAACGGCGAGCAGGAGTTGCCGGAGGAAGTAAAAAAGCATTGCGCTGAGTATGACACGTCCGCTCGCGGGCGCTTAAGGGTGTGCTTGCAACCTAAAGAACCGTCGTCACGACCTCTTCAGAAATCAAAAAGAGTGGGTCCGCGATGTTTTTTAAGTCCTGCTCGAGCTGCTTTTGGGCCTCCTCGCCGAAAAAAGCGGTTTCCAAGTCGGCAAGCGTTTCAAAGTAAGCCTCGGTGACGTAGCGGTAGCGGGGCGGGCCGAGGGGGGTCTCGAGGGCTTTGTAAAAGTCGGTTTTCAAGACGCCGGGGGCGCTGGCGTTGCTCGCCTGGTGGGGGCCGGTGCGCCAGGCTAAGAACGCCGCGTGGTCGGCACCCGCGGGCAGGTTGTAAAGAACGGTGAGTTTGACCATAGGCGTCGAGTTTATCTTTTTTAGCTCTTCCACCTAACATTGAGATAAACGGATTTTGACTTGCCCTCCCCTTTTAGGGGAGATGCCGAGGCAGAGGGGTCTGCTTTTAACCTTGCGCACCGAGGCGTCTCAATCATTCTTGGAACCGCTGTTTTCGGTGACGGTCTGAAGTCGCCTCGAGCCTTTTACTGAATCTTCACCCGGAACAATAGATATCCCGACTGTCCCGTCAGCAACTTGGCCTTGTTGCATACCCCACCGAGGGTGGTTCCGTTGCCGCCGGTAAGGGTGACCCGCAGCGTGGTGCCGTTGGACGTAGAAGTGGTGTTGGCAGAGGTGCCGTAGTTCGGGCTGGCGACGGCTAAGTCGATGGTGCTTACAGGCGCGCCGGGACAGGTGAACTCGAGTTCGCCCGCGCCGTACTGGTTCAGTTGCAAGGTTGTGTAAAGAGGCAGCGGGTCTGTTAACACGACGTTGTAGCTGTCGCCGTGGCCGAGGTAGGTGACGCGGTACTCGAGCACGTCCCCCGGCAAGCCGGTATTGTTCGTCCCGAACACGCCACCCTGTGTGACGTTGCGCACCTCCTTGACGAGTTCTACGGCTTCACGGACGGTGTCGTCGCTGGCAAGGACCGCCGTCGCCGAGGCGTAACTCGCCAGGCCGTACACGTAGGTGTCGACATACACCTCGTCGCCGAACGAGGTGCTGGTAAAGCCGCCCCAGGTGTGCCGGAAAGCGCCCGAGGATTGCCCGACGACCGACAAACGCCCATTGGGCAGCGTGTTGCCGCCGTTGCCCAACCTGGCGGGGTCGAAGCCGGTCAGGTCGTCCCAGAAAACCGGCACGCCGAACAGGTTTTTGCTGGTGTCAACACCGTAGATGGTCAAACCGTTCTGCGCGCCGCCCCCGCTCGTCTCGGCGTCGCCGGCGACGAAGTGGTACTCGCCGATGCGGCCCTGAACCTGAGCCTGGTACACGCCGTCGGGCAAAACTGCGCCTTTGTTGTCACGCCCGTTCCAAACAACCGAGTTGGCACCTGCCACCATCGCGCCGAACAGGTACACGTCGTTGACCGCCGAACCGTTCACGACGATGCTGCTGCCGAACACGCCGTCCTGGTTGGCGTCGATGGTGATGAGGTAGCGGCCCGGCACGTCGCTCGTAAACTTGAACACACCCGTGTCCTGCACCCCAGCCGTGCCGCCCGGCGAAATCGTCTGGTCGACCCCGTCGCTGTCGGTAAAGGTAACGTTGGAAAGCTGCGGCGCTTGGGTAGGCGGGGGCAGCGCGTTCACGGGGTAGCCCAGGTACATCGGGTACTTTTCGGTCACGCTGTTGCCCGCGCGCGGGACGCTGTAGAGCACGTTCGCCGCGTCCACGCCGCTGTCGTTCGCGACGAGGTCGTAAATGAAGCCCGCAAAGTTGTTGAGGTCCAAAAGCCACACGAAGTTCGTGTTGGGACGCCCGCCGGGCACGAGGATGTAGTAGTCGGCGCTGGTCGACTCGTTTGACGTGAAACGCTTCGCGTTGAACGCCCAGTTGTAAGCGAATACGCGCCCGGCCGCCAGTTTGGGGTTCGGTGGGGTCGTCGCGTTCGGCGTTACCGTGATGTCAAAGCGGCTCAAAAGACTCCTGTTCTGGTCATCTTTCCATGAGCCGTTGAAAAGCCGCAGTTGATAGGTGCCGGCGGGCAACTGCGAGGTACTGGGCGACCACTTAAAGCCAGCGGGCGGGTTGAGAGCGGTCGGATAATTCGCCGCCGTGAAGCTGCAGAAACCGGTTTGCGTTTCTTTGACGGCGTTGGGCGAGGTGTAGTAACGGGTCGCGCCGTCGGCGCTCCAGACCTCAAAGTAGACGTTGTCGTTGGCGCTGCTGCTGCTGCCACACAGCGATACATTCACGACCTCGGTCGCCGACGTGAAAATGACGTACTGAGGGTGCTTCGGGGTAGAGAACTTGGTATACGACAGGTCGTACTCGGCGAGGCTTTGGGTGAGGCCGACCTGCCATGACCCTTCGGAAAAAGCGGTCGCGCTGAAAAGGAGCGCCAGCAGACCCAAGCAAACCCGTACCACCTAGTTCTCACCCCCTGTCGGCGCGGCGCGGCCGCAGGTCCACTGCTCGTCGAACACCGCGTCGAGCCGCACGAACAGGCCGCCCCCGCCGTAGACCGCGCCGTAGTTACGGTCCAGTCCGCCCAGGTTGTAGCCCGCCACGCCGTAGACGCCGCAGCCGAGGCGCTGGGAGACTTCCAAGCCGACCCCGAACGCCCTTTCTGAGTTCGTCCAATCATTGAACAAGCGAGCTTGGGCAAGCACGTTGCCACCCTGCCAGACGTAAAAACTTCCGCCTACATTGACGAGGTCGAGGTAACTCTCCCCCACTAAAAAGCGGTAGGCGTAGCCGAAGCGCAGGTCGTAGCGCTCGTGAAGCGTCCAGGTCAGGCGGCTGTCGCCCCACACGGCGTCGCCGTCTCGAGACAGCGCTCCGAACTGGGCTTGGTTGTTGGTCAACAAGGAAACACGCTCGCCCCGGTACGCCCCCGCGACGCCGAACGTGAAACCGGAGCCCCGAGCGCCGTCGGTAAGGTACGTGCCGGTCACGCTGCCGTAAAGACGTTCCGACAGGGCGAAGGTGCTGCCGCCGAAAACGACGTGCTTCGTGGCGGTCGGGTTCCAGGAGACCTCGTAGCGGAGCGCGGCGTCTATGTCGTCGCTGTCGTAGACAGCTCCGGCGCGTAGCGCGGCCTCGGTGGTGTCCGCGCCGGACAAGCTGCGGCGATACTCGGCCCCGAACTGAAAGCTTAAGGCTTCGCTGACCGGCAGCGTCGTGTCTACGCCGAGGCGCACCCGCCCGGCCGCGGCGCTCACCCCGCCCGGCAGTTCGTACTGCGCGGTCACCGTGGTGCTGCCGAGAGAAAGGGCGGGCTCGAGTTCACATTCAAGCGTCCGGCACAAACTCGCCCGCACGCGGTCGTGCTCAACGGTCGCCTCCAAACCCACCAGCAGCGCGTTGCTGTTACCCCACACCAGTTCGTCGCTGAGGGTGAGGCTCAAGCCGCTGTAGAGCGGGAAAGCAGCGCTGAACTGGGTCACGCTGCGCGCGCCCGCGCCCAAACCCTGGCGGTGGACGACGCCCAGGCGACTGCCCTCACCGAACAGGTCGTAAAGGTTGCCGCCCACCAGCGGGCGAAACAGGCCGTCCTCGAAGTTCACGCCGAATTGCAGGTCGAAACCGCCGCCCTGATACAGCCCGAGCGCGTCACCCGTCACCTTCACGTCGCCCGCCTTGGCCGACAGCGTCGTCTTCGCCGCCACGCTGAACGTGGGGGAAAAGCCGTAGCTCAGGTTAGCGTCCAGCGTGTGGCCCTCACTCCCGGTCGTCACGGTCGGCGAGCGGTAACCTTCCGAAACGAAGCGCCAGCGCGCCCTGGCTTGAAGCGCGTCGGCACTGTAAAGCAGTCGGGTGCTGACGGCGACGCCGCCGGAACTCTCACTGACGCCGTAAGCGATTTCGGCGTCGGCCGTAAGGCCGTCGGCAGCGTACGTCGCCCCGCCCGCCAAAACGCGGTTGAAGGTTGCGCCGCTGCTCGTCTCCTGCGCCACGCCGACGCGGAAAAGTACGCCGCCCAGGCTGGCCTCAGCCTGCGCGCCGGTTTGCAGGTAACGCCCTACCTCGCCGTCGGCCAGGGTGTAGCTGAGGCGCAAGTAGTAAGCGTTGCCCTGGTCGTCCGAAAGCGGCACGGGTCTGAACAGCTCGAGCACCCCCGTCGCCTCGTCAATACGGAAGTCCGTCAGGGGCTCTAAGACGCGGGTCACCGGGTCGAAGTCGTCTTCGGGCAGCGTCACGCCGAGAGGGTCTTTCTTGATGATTTCGACGCGCAGCGTGCCCGGCTCGAGGGGCGCGTCCGGCACGAAGCGCAGACTTGTCCCGTCGCTTTTCAAGTCCACCGTGCGCTGGTCGGTAACACCGTTGTACGCCGCGTAAGCGCGCACGCCGAAGCCGCGCCCCTCAGCCTCAGACCCAGCCCCGCCCTCGCCATACAGACCGCCGTCATACACGCCGCTCAAGCCGGTGTAAAAGCGCCCGAAGTCGAGAAATTCGCCCGTCAGCGGCGTCGTGAAGTCGCCGTACTGCAGGTAGCTGAAACCGCGCTCGAGGCGTGCATAAATCCCTTGGCGGCTCTCAGCGCCAAAGGTCGCCGCATTGCTGCTGCCGGGGACGGGGAAGGTCTGGTAAGGATTGCTGTCGGCGGGGCCTAAGTCGTCGAACGGGTAGCGCGCCGCCAGGGTCAACAAATAATCGCCGAAGACGCGGCCTCGAGCAAAGAAACTCCCGCCCACGCCGAACGTGAACTCCTCACCGTACGCCGCCCCGACGCTGCCCGTCCCGCTCACAATCCAGGGGCGCAGGTGATTCGTCACGCTCACCGTTCGGCTCTGGAAGGTTTCGCCGACGAGCACCTTGACCGTGACCTCGCTGGGTTCGGCGAGGGGCTCGAGCCGTAAACGTCCGTGGCCGTTTATCAGCCGAAGTTGATAGCCGCCCTCTTCCCCCAAAGCATCTTCCTCAGCCAAACGCGCACCTTCGACCTCCACAGTCACGAACCTATCCAGCGGCGCGTTGCCCCAGGCGTCGAGCAGGGCGAGGTCCAGCGCGAGCGGCGTGGCCGAGTCGGCGACGAGCGGGGTGAGGGGCGTGAGGCTGAACCCGGCGGCGGGGCCGGAGAAGTAAACCGTGACGCTGTCGCTCGAGACCAAGCCGTCCAGGGTGCTCTCGAGCCGCAGCTCGTTCGGGCCGGGTTGCAAAGGCACGCCGATGAAGTCGTACGTTTGGCGGTTCAGGTTGGGGTCGAGGACCCGCTTGCCGATGGTTTCGTCACTCACCGGCTCGCCGTTCACGGTGAGGACGACCGCGCTGTTCAGGGGCGTGTCCGCGCTCACCGTGACGCGGTCGCGCTCGCGCAGCACCGCACCCGGTGCCGGGGCCAGGATGACCGCGCCGACGCGCTCGCGCTCGACTGCGTTTGGGATTAAGAGTTCAGTGTCTAAAGGTTCGGCCTGAGCGTACAGCTCGAGCCCCTCTTCACCGCCCACCAGCACCTCAGGCTCGGGCGTGAGCCCTATCAAGCCGAGGGTTTCTTTGCCCAGGTCTAACGTCCCCTCGTGCAAAACCGTGAAGCTCACCTGCACCGCCTCGCCCGGCAGTTCGAAAACGAGGGCGTCCTCCACGCCCCGCGGGTCGGCTGCCACTTGCCCATTGACGGTGGTACTGCCGGCCACGTAGCTCGCCCCTGCGGGCAACTGCTCGAGCAACACGAGACCGTCCAGCACCGGCAAGTCGTAAGCGGCGACGTCCACCACCACGGTCGTGCTCGAGCTGGGTTGGGGAAGCTCGGGCAGGGCGGCAACGTCAAGTTGCAACAAACCGCTGTTCCCCGCGGGGCTGTTCTCAAGGCCGCACAGGTAAGGCGTGACCTCGAGCAAGCCCGTACCCTCGACCAAACCCCGCACGGTGATGTTTGCAGTGACGCTGTCAGCCGCAGGGATTTGCAAAGTCTCGGGCGCTGCGACCAGTTCCAAGCGGCCGCTCGGCTGCACGCCCAAAACGGCGCTGACAGGAACTGGAAGCGGATTTCTGACGGTGAGTTCGACCGTGGCTTCGTCACCGATGTAAACCGGGTCGGAGGGTGGCGTCAACTCGGTCGTGAGGTCGCCGCGCGTTACGGTGTCGGTGTGGACGGGCTCGAGCCCGTCCGCAGACAGCAGCCCGCGCAGCTCGAGGCTCGGCGGCGCGGCGGGCGCGAGCGTGGCGCTGTAAGAAAGCGTAGTCGTGGCCCCCGGCGCTAAGTTTCCTGTCCAAACGAGGTCGCGGCCTGACAAGGTTGCGCCCGCCTGCGTGACGACCAAGCCCTCGGGCAGCGCCTCACGCAAGAGATAATCACCCGCAGCGCCGCCGCTGTTCGTGACCTTCAAAGTCACCGTCAGGGTTTGGCAAGGGGCTAACACTTCGGCACTCAGGCTGCGGGTGAACGCGAGCTCAGCTTGCGGCAGCACCGACACGTCAACTCGCGGAAGTTCGACGGGCCGTTTCGGCGTCACCACGGCGCTCGGGGTCGGCAGGGGCAAGGGGCGCTTGGCCGTCACGGTCACGACCGGCGTCGGCAGCTCGACGGGCGCGAGCGGCGCGACGAGTTGCGAGGCGGGCGTCAGGGTCACGAGTTGCGCTTCACCATCACACAGGACGGTAAACCTCACCGCGTTCGTTTTTTGATACCGCCCCGCGGGCAGCGCGAGTTGCACCGTGTAAATCCCCGGCAAGCGGGGCAGGGCTTGCGTCACCGAGCTGCGGTCGCCGGAGACGACGAGCTGCAAGGTACCCGACGGCAGCCGCAAGCGGGCCGAAAGCTCGTCGTCCCCGTCGCCATCGTACAGCTCGAGCGCGCACGCCTTGTGGCCTTCGACCTCGAAGCTGAAAGCGTCGGTCCACTCCTCGCTATTGGCGTTCACGGTGACGCTTTCGGCCTGCAGGGTAACGTCTGCAAGTTCGGTCTCGAGCTTCAGCAGGTAGACGTTTTTGCCGTTGCCGGTCACCTCGCTCCGCAAGGTGTAGTTTCCAGCCTCAGCCGGGCCTTCGTAAAAAGTGAGCCATTCCGAAGAAGCCAAGCTGAAGCGTTCGCTCTTTATCGTCGCGTCGCCGCTAGATAAGGTGAAACCGGCCTCGAGCGGCAAGTCGTCATAGTGTTCGTCGCCGGGTTCGTTCAGGTCGATGCCGGGGGAGTAAAGTGAGAGTTTGACCCAGGAGCTTTGGGGCAGGTCGAACACTATTTCGTCCCCGTTCGGAGCCCAGCGTAAAACCGTGCCTGCGGTGACGAGAGGTAGGTGCGCCCCGACTCGCGGCGCGTTTTGCGCCAGCGTGAACGTGCCGAACAAGGCTACGAGAAAAAGAAAACGCTTGACCATCAGCGCACGTCCCAACGGATGTCGGGCGCGGTGAGCAGCTTTTCGGATGCGTCCGAATACGCGACTTTGTAGCTGAGAACTTGCCGATAACCCGCCGGAACGTCGCCGAGGGCCAGCTCGAGCCCCGCCCCCGCCACCGGCGTGCCGCCCTCGAACACCGGGGCCTCGAGCAACGTCGCCCCGTCAGCAAGCGCCTCGCGCACCACCACGCCGCGCAGGGCTTCGCTCGCGCTAACACTCAGGGTCACCATGACCCCGCCGGGTACGGCCTCGACCCGTTTCTCGAGCTCAAGCGGCCCCATGACCACGTTCAAACGTTGCCGAACCGACAGCTCTAACCGCGCCGCTTTGAAAGGAACGTCCCGCCGCGTGACGACGCCGGGCAGTAAGCGCACGCGCCACAGGCCGGGCTTGTCCTCGCTGACGGTTGCCTCGAACAGCCTTGCGGGTGTGGTGGTTGTGTCGACGCGCAAGGCGACGAGCGACGGCTCTACGTTTTGGAAGGTGTAGCGCCCAAGCTCGTCGGTCACCGCCTCGCTGCCGTCGGAGAGGTACAAGCGCAGGTTCGGCACGACCGCGTCCGCCGCCGGGTCGTAGCGGCCGTTCATGTTCGCGTCGACAAAGGCCGTGCCGAGCAGCACGGCGCGCTGTTCGAACAGGCCCAGCTCTACGGGCGTCGTCGCCGACGACGCGACGCTCGCCAGTTCCAGGCCCGCGCCGTCGGCAACCAACGCTTGCGCTTCGTTGACGATGTCTTTTTCAAACAGGACGGTGGGGAGCACGGTGGCTTGGAAAACGACCGTCACGACGTCGCCCGGAGCCAGGTCGGGCAGCGTCCAGCGCAAGGTGGAGCCGCCTACCTGGTTTTCTACAACAGTGTCTACGGCGACGGGTTCACCGTCCGAATTTTCCGCTCGAGCGCTGCCCGGCACGTAGCGCAGCGCCGCGGGCAAGGTGTCTACGAGGTGCAGGGTCTGGACGGGCACGCTTTCAGGTAGGTTGGTGACTCGCAAATGATAAGTCAGGGTGTCGCCGACACCCGCCCGACTCGGCGAGGCGGTTTTTTGGAGGTCGATGACGACTGAACGAACGGTTGTCACAATCTCGTTCGACGAGTCGTCCCGCTCGGTGCCGGAGCGGTCGTAAGAGGCGCGCGCCTGGTTGACGATTGGGTTGACAGGCGGCGTAACGGCGGGCTGGGCGGCACCTGCGAACGTGGCGAAAAAAGATAAAGAGACGAGCGGCAGCGCGAGCAGACTGCGGTGAATAGCGTTGTAGAGATGGTTACAGGGCACGTTGCGCCTTCCTCCTCGTCATAAAAAACAAAATCGTGAAAGATAAAAGATAGGGTCGAAAGCTCGAGCCTGAATAGGTGGCTCCGCCCCGAAGGGCGGAGCCGAAGCGTCGTTACTGCACTCGAACGACGAAGGTGAGGGTGACGGACTGACCCGGCGTGAGCACGTCGTCGGTGGTGATGGCGTTTGCCCCAGCACCGGAACCGTTCGTGTCTACGCCGACGTAAACGGTCTGACCGGTGGTCACCGAGGTGGGTGCCGTCGTCGTCCAAACTGTGCCGTCGGTCGAGTACAGCACGGTGCCGGTCGCCGTGGTCGTGGCCGAGGCGGAGGTGAACGTGGTCGAGCCGGGCAACGGGTCGGACACTTTGGCGTTGGTCAGGGCGGCCGAGCCGATGTTGGTGGCGGTGACGGTGTACTCGAGGCAGTCGCCAGGTTTGGTGGTCGCGCCGGTCGCGCTCAACTCCGTGTTGCTGCTGTCGCAGTCACCGTCGAAAGCGAGCGTCCGCGCCGTCTTGACGAGCCGCAGTTCGCCCGACTGCACGATGGTCTTGTCCTGCACGCTGGCCGTGGCCGTCGCGCCGCCCGGATAAGTCGCCGTGGCCGTCACGGTCACGGTCTCCTGAGCCCCGTCGGCGGCGCTACCGGGCACGATGACGCGCACGTAAACGGTTTGAGAAGCGCCCGGCGCGAGGCTGATGCCGCTCAGAGACGGGGTGTAGGTCGTGCCGTCGAGCGAGTACTGATAGGTGAAGGCCGTCGTCCCCGGCTGGGCCGGAATGGCGACCGTGGCCGCAGCATTGCCGGTGTTGGTGAGGGTGTGGGTGTAAGTCACGACGCCGTTGGGCGAGGTCGTGGCGATTTGGTCGCTGACGAACGAGATGCCGGTAACCATGTTGACCGTGACCTGGGTCGTGACGGTGTCCGTGCTGGCCGAGGTGGTGCTGCTCGTGGTGGTAAAGGTGAGGGTGTTGACGCTCGGCGCGGCGTCGGCGGGAACGGTGACCTGCACGACGTAACAAGCTTTGGCACCGACGGCGAGTGAGGGCGTCTGGGTTGCCGCGGGGCCGTCAGCCTCACCGTCACAATCCGCATCTTGAACGAAAACCGCGCTCCAGCCCGCGGGCAGGGTCGGCACCGTGAGGGTGTAGCTGTCGGCCTGGTTGCCGGTGTTCAACACTTCCACCTGATAGACGAGCGTCACGCCGGGGTTGGCGCTCCGGTCGGCCGGGTTGTCATCACTGTTGGTGGCGGGATTGCTGGAGTTGCCCAGCGTGGCGAGGTCGACGCTGTACCCGCTTGCGGGCGTGGGGATGACGTCTTTGGTGACGTCGCTGGCCGAGCTGGAGGTCGACGTGGCCGTGAGGGTCACCGTAGAGCCCGCCGTCGCACCGACCGGCACGGCGACTTTGACGACCACGTCTTGCGAAGCGCCCGGCGCGAGCGGTCCCAAGAAGCCGGACAGTGGGGTAACGCCGTCGGCCGCGTAAAGCGTCACGCTGTAGCCGTTGGTGCTCGAGGCGGACAAGGTGTAAGAGCTAGGCGCGTTGCCGTTGTTGAGAACCGTGTGCCTGAACGCCACGGTGTCACCGGTATAAACGGGAGGGTTGAGGGTTTGGGTATCGGTCTGCGCAGTGTAGCCGCCCGATAAGGTGACAGTCCAGGTTTTGCCCGTTGCTGGGTCGGTATAACTTGCCGTACCCGAAAGACCGTTGGCAGCCGCTTGACCCGCAGGCCCCACCGCGACGCTGGCATTCGTGTTGACCGTCACACTGGTGGTGTTGGTGGTGGTCGTTTTGTTGGTGGCCGCGGTGGTGCCGGTGGCGTAGGTAACGTTGGCGACGTTGGTCACAAACGTGTTGGCCCCTGCACCCGCAGCCACCGTCACGCTGAAGGTCATGGAGTAGTTCGCGCCTTGGGTAAAAAAAGCGCTCTTGGTGGGCGAGGCGGGGTCGCGAATGACCATACCGACCGCGTCAATAACACCCGAGGCGGGTTTAGTGGTCGTCCAGGTGCCCCCACTTCGGTAAATGGGTTCGGCTGTGCCCTTGCCCGAGCTGACTGTCACGTTGCCCGTCAAGGTCGTGTTGGTGTCTAGCACGTCGGTAACGACGATGCCGACGCCCGTAAGCCCCGTGTAGCTGGTCAAGTCGACCCCGTAAGCCGCCGAGCCGCCGTTGTTCGAGCCCGCAATGGTATAGCTCACGGTGCCGCCCGCGTTGACGGTGCTCGTCGGGTTGGCCGTTTTGGTGGCGGTCAGGTTGCCCGCCGTGTTGGCGACGGCCTTGGCCCAGTTGTTAGTGTCTGTGCTGGCCGTGTTGCCGGCCGAGGTGCCGGTCAGGTTGATGAGCGCGTTCTGGTTGTTGGTAGCCGTCCCGGGCAAGGTGCCCGCGACGATTAAACAAACCGAGGCGTCCGCATTGAGCGTCACGCTTCCCACGACCGGGTCGCCCGCGACGCTGCCGTCACAGCCCACATCCCGGTAAAGGGTCACGTTGCTCAGGTTGAAATCGTCGTTTACGGTCGTAATTTGCGAGCTTGCCAGGTTGAAAGTGTCGGGGCCGTTGCCGGTGTTGGTCAAAACATAGTTGAAGTAAACCGGCGCGCCCGGCAAAGCGGACTTGGTTTGGCCCGGCGTGGTTTCGGTGCCGTCGGGCGTGATGGTGAGGCTGTAGACTTGCTGCACGATGGTGGTCACCGTGTTGGACACCGTCGTCTTGGACGTGCCGCCTGAGACGTAAGTCGCCGAGGCGGTGTTGGTTATCGGCGTGTCCTTGGGCGTACCCGCAGCAAAAGCCAGACCGAACACGCTCAAGAAAATTCCGAGCGACAAGACCCTAAAACTGAGCTTAGTCAAGGTAAAACCTCCAAAGGTTTTGGTTTGGAGCTTAGGTTTGGAGAGCCGGACCTAAAGAACTGGGGTTAAAGAACGGTGACGCGGTAAACGAGCACGTGTTCAGCGCCGGGTTGCAGCGCTTCTTGCAAGGTCCAGCGGACGGCGTCGTACTGGTCGGGCTCGGCGACGACTTGCTCCTCTTCGCCCTGGTCGTTTACGACGGTTATCATGACGGGTGCCGCCATGAAGGCTTGCCCGCCGTCGGCGGAAAACTCGGTCTTTACGAGGTCGCCGCTGCTCGCCGTGTCGGCGAGGTAACGGGTCGTCGCAGGCACCGGCCCCGCCACCGCGACGGTGCCGACTGGCAAGGTCTCGACCCCGTCGTTGCGCACCAAAACCCGGTACTCGACCATTTGACCGGGCCGGGCCTCGGCGGCCTCGGTAAACGTTTCCGTGACGGTGCCGTCGTCGTTGGTGACCGTGGTGACGACGAACGCCGCCAACTGCACCGTGACCGGTTCCGTTTGGGCAACCCCCCAGCCCGTGACGAGCGCGAACAAAAAGACCAACGTTGAACCCTTGACCATGAAGTTCCTCCTCGAGCAGTTTCCCGCACCCCTGGTTTTTGAGCGCCGGAGTCTCAAACTCCGGCGCCAAGGGATTCTCGAACACGCCATCATGGCGCGCGGGCGGGCCAAAGCTTGTTAAGTTTTCGGGGTTTTGGAGGGCGCTGTCGTGCTTTTTACAATTGTGTTGTGCGCGTTGCTTTCGGTCTTTACAAGGGTGCCGTGTTTGGAGTAAGGGACGGGGCAGCGGGCGACAGTATCACAGTGAAGGCTCGGCGAGCGTCTGCGGACGCCCGGTTTTCAGTGCCCGGTTGGCGGCCAGGGTCGTTTGAAAAGTGTGCAGCGCGTCCTCGTAAGGCGACCTGATAAGACTGGCGTCCCCCGTCTCGACAGCCCGAACGAACGCCTCGACCTGTTCCGGGTAGCCGCTGCGCGGGTCGTGTTCGTCGATAACTTGGCCGTCGACCACGCCCTTGAGCGTGAAAACGTCGTAAACGAGTTCCAAGTGCAGGTCGCGCGCGACCAGGGTCAGCGCCCAGTAAAAGTTCCACACCGCCGCCGACGACACCAGCGAGCCGACCGCGCCCGAACTGAACCTCAGGCTCAGGACGGTCGTGTCCGGGTAGTCGACCCGGTCGGGCACGTGGCCGCTGCTCGCCTCGGCTGAAACCCGCGTCACGTCGCCGGCCAGGTAGCGGGCCACGTCGACGATGTGGGTACTCTGCTCGAGGATTTGGCCGCCCGAAAGCTGGCCTTGCGCGACCCAACCGCTCGGCATCGCGCCGATGACCCGGCCCAGCACCAGCGCCGGGCGGCGCTCGCCCAGCAGTTCCTTGGCCCGCTCGGTAATGCCGCTGTAGCGAAACATGTAGCCGACGCTCGCCAAGACGCCCGCCCCCTTCAGGGCGACGGCGGAGCGCTCCGCCGTGCCTGAGTCCAGCGCTAAGGGTTTGGTCGTAAAGACGTGCAGACCGTGCTCGGCGGCTTTGACGAGTTCGTCGCCCCTGGCAAAGGGCGGCAAACAGACGAATACAGCTTCGAGGTCGGGGCATTTGTAAAGGTCTTCGTAGTTTTGAAAAGCTCGCGCCCCGCGGCCCGCCGCGAGTTCTTCGGCCTTGGCAAGCTCCAGGTCGCAAAACGCCGTCACCCGCACGCGCTCACCGAGTTCGTCCAGGCGGGCCAAATACTCGAGCGCTATCCCGCCGCAACCGACGAAGCCAATGCGTATCATCAGGGTGCCGTCCTTCGCCACTCGTCCTGCAAAAAGGCAAAACCCGCCTCGCTCAGCGGCGAACGCGCGGCCTCAACGTTTGCACGCAAGTGTGCCGCGCTGCTCGTCCCCACGATGGCGGTGTCGACGCGCGCGTCGGCCAAAAGCCAGCGCAGCGCTCCGCCGGTGCGCGCCCCGGGGACGCCCAAAGGCGTCAAGTCCATGAGTTGCGCCCGCGCCCACTTGGCCGCCCAGTCGGGGTGCTCGGGGCACCGGGGCAGGTCCGCAACGCCGTTGGCGACCGGTTGTTTGACGATGACGCCGACACCCTTGCGCCGCGCCTCGTCCAACAAACCGCTCGCGTCCTGCTCCAAAACGCTGTAAGACAGCTGCAGGGTTTCGAAGTCGCCCGAGGCGAGCGCCCACCGCGCCGCCTCGCCGTCGGCACTGACGCCGATGTGCCGTACGAGGCCGTCCGAACGAGCGCGACGCAAACCTTCAAGCGCCTCACCCGCGTGCAAGACCTCGAGCGGCGGCGAGTGAAGTTGAACCAGCTCGAGCCTGTCGGTCCGCAACGCCGCCAGGCTGCGCTCGACCGAGGCGTAAACGCCCGCGGCGCTCCAGTCCTCGAGGACTCGCCAGACGCCGTCGTCTCGAACCTGGTAACGCCCCGCTTTCGTCGCCACCACAACCGTACTGCGCACGTCGGCCAGCACTTCACCTAAAATTCGCTCGCTGTCCCGGTAGTCCGGGGCGGTGTCGAAAAAGGTGATGCCCGAGTCGACGGCCGACCGCACGACCTCTCGCAAGTCGGCCTCGCTGCGCTCACAAAAGCCGATGGTCGCCCCGCCGAAGCCGAGGCGCGGCACAAGCAAACCGGTCGTCCCCAACCGGACGTGCGTCGCCGGTTTCTCTCTCATGTCAACCCCCTCGAGTGCAAACCTTCGTTCCTGCGTGCTCGAGCCCGAACCTCGCCATCATGCCACGGCGGACGTGGGTCTTCAGCAGGCTGCGGTAGAGTTCGGGCAGCGAATTTCAAAGCAGCGTTGTAAGAGTTTCGACAGAGCCGTCCTTTATACTTGAGCGAGGATGGCTGTAGAACACACTTTTGAAGGTACAGAAAACGCCGAACCCACGGCGCTGACGACCGACACGCCCCGAGCGACCTCCGAAGTGGACGGCCTACTCGGCCGCGCCTGGGAAGTGCGGTTCAGTGACCCGAAGGGGGCGCTCGCTCTTTGCAAAGAGGCGCTCGAGGAAGCCCAGAGGTTGACCTGCCAGGCGGGCGTGGCCCTCAGCCTCTACGTCAGAAGCGACTTGTCTTGGCGACTTTCGAACCCGCGAGGCGCGCTCGCGGACGCGCTAGCTGCCCTGCCGTATTTTGAAGCCTTAGGCGACCGGCAGAGAATTGAAAACACCCTGAACATGCTCGGCGTCATCTACTCGGAGTTGGGTGAACTGGACACGGCGCTTCACCATTACCTCGCTCGCTATCACCTTTGTGAGGGACGCGGCGATGCGTCCGAGGCCGAAGCACTTCAAAGTTTGGGCTATATCCACGACTACCTGGGAAACCATGCGGAGTCGCTCGCTTATAACCTGAAGAGTTGGCAATTGTGCGCCCTTCACGGCGACTTGGACGGGGAAACGCGGCTGCTCAACAACATCGGCTACTGCTACTACCGGCTGAACCAGCATGAGGACGCGCTCGAGCACTACCGCAAGGCCTTGGCCTCGGGCAAGGCCGACAGCCATCTCCACGCCCTGTTGCTGGACAACACGGCCCTCGCTCTGAAGCAGCTCGGCGACCTCCAGAACGCGCTCGAGCATCAGCAACAGAGCCTGGCACTGCGACAGAAAAACGGCGACAAACGAGGTATCAGCTACTCGCTCGACAGCTTAGGGTCTATCTACCGGGCGCTGGACGAGGCCGACAAGGCGCAGACCTGTCTCGAGCAAAGCTTGGCGCTCAAAGAAGAGGTGGGCGACCAAAAAGGCGAAGCGGAAACGCTGTTGCTGTTGGGTACGCTTCTGCTCGACGGGCTCGGTACAACACGGACGGAAGCCCTGCCCCTGTTGCGGCGAGCCCTGGAAACCGCGGCGCGCATCGGCAACCAAGACACCGTTTACGCGGCGCACAAGGCGCTCTACCGAGCCTTCAAACAACAAGGTTTGTTGGCCGAAGCGCTTCATCACCACGAACATTACTGCGAGGTCAAAGACCGCGTCGTCAACGAAGCCTCGCAGCGTGCGCTGGGCAGTTTGCGGGTGCAGTTCGAAACCGAGCGGGCAGAAAAAGAACTGGAAATCTACCGGCTCAAAAACGTGGAGCTGGAGCGAGCCGACCGGGAAAAGTCCGAGCTGCTGGCGCAACTGGAACGCCAGGCCAGAGAGGACGCCCTGACCGGACTTTTCAACCGCCGCCACGCCGACCTGCGGCTGGCTGAAGAGTTCACGCGGGCCCGCCGCTTCGGCCACGCGCTGAGTGTGGCGGTGTGCGACATCGACAACTTCAAAACCATCAACGACACCTTTTCGCACCAAACGGGTGACACGGTGCTGCGAACCGTGGCGCACCTGCTCAAAGACCACCTGCGCGAAGTCGACCTGGTCGCTCGCTACGGTGGTGAAGAGTTTTTGCTGCTGTTGCCGGAAACCTCTCTTCAAGGCGCTGTGGCGGTGTGCGGCGACCTCTGCCGCAAGGTCGAGACGCATCCCTGGGACACGGTCGCCCCCGGCCTTGTGGTTACCCTCAGCGTCGGTTTGGCCGACGACGTGAGCGTCGCCAACCACGAAAAGTTGGTCGCCCTGGCCGACGCCAAACTCTACGAAGCCAAACGGTCGGGAAAAAATCAGGTGCGGGGCTAAGGTCAGAAGGTTGTCGGGTGAAGGGGACAGCCTTTGGGAAAACGCGTCCGCGGAAACCTTCTCTAAAAATTGTTTCGTTTTTTAGGCGCACCGCAGAGGTAACGGTCGTGATTTTCCGCTCCGCCAGGCAACTCGCGCCAGTCACCAAGCGACAACTCGCTGCTCCCAAAACTTTGGGGTGATGCGGTGCATCACGAAAAGGCGGCAGGCCCATACGAATGACGCGAGCCTCCTCGAGGAACAGGTCCGCCGAGACTTCGGGCGCGTCAAACCCGTACTCCCGAAGAACCGTTGCGGCGTTCTGCGTTGTTGGGGCTCATTGCAATCTTCATATTGCTGAGGATATTGCTGAGGGTGTCGACCACAGTTCGGAAATAGCGGGGGACACCTTTTTAGCCGTGTTGAACGGTATGCTGAAACGTACTCAAGCTTTTTTAAGGAGTAAGCCATGTCAGACGCCATCCACGCAGCCGCCCATGCCCTCGCCGACGAGACTGTCGCCACGCGCCGCGACTTTCACCGTCACCCCGAAATCGCTTTTGAAGAAACGCGCACCGCCGGAATCATCGCCGACAAGCTCAAGAGCCTGGACCTAGACGTGCGAACCGGGGTCGGCAAGACTGGCGTGGTGGCGGTGCTCGAGACCGGCAAACCCGGCAATACCGTGCTGATGCGCGCCGACATCGACGCGCTGCCGGTTCACGAAGAGTGCGAGACCGAGTACCGCTCGACGCTTGCCGGCAAAATGCACGCCTGCGGCCACGACGGGCACGCGTCCGTCTTGCTGTCCGCGGCCAAGATTTTGAGCGAACGCCGCGACGACCTTAAAGGCAAGCTCGTGTTCGTCTTCCAACCCGCCGAGGAAATCGTGCGCGGGGCGCAAGCGATGCTGGACGACGGCGCGCTGGACGGTCTGGAGCCCGACAGCAGCATCGGCCTGCACCTCAGCAGCGCGCATCCGGCGGGCGTGGTGGCGGTGCGCAGCGGCCCGGCGATGGCGGCGACCGACTCGTTCCGCGTTCTTGTCAAGGGCAAAGGCGGGCACGCCGCGCGGCCCCAGGACAGCGTCGACCCGGTGATGATAGCGGCCAACCTGGTGACGAGTCTGCAGAGCTTAGTGGCGCGTGAAGTCGACCCGGTCGACCAGGCGGTCGTCACCCTAACGTCCATCCACGGCGGCTCGGCTTACAACATCATCCCCGAAGAGGTCGAACTCAAAGGCACGTTGCGGACCTTCAGCCCGCACACGCGCAGCTACCTGACCGAGCGCGTCAAAACGGTCGCGCGCGGCGTGGTCGAAACGTTGCGGGGTGAAGCCGAGGTAGAGTGGCGCGACGGCTCCCCGGCGGTGGTGAACGACGCAGCCTTGACCGAGCAGTTTCGCGCGGTGGCGCGGGAGGTGGTGGGCGAGGGCCGCGTGCTCGTCGCGCCGCAAATCATGGGCGGCGACGACATGGCGCTGTGGCTGCAGCAAGCGCCGGGCTGTTACTTTTTCGTCGGCGCGGGCGACGAGGCCAAGGGCACGCACCACCCCCATCACCACCCAAAATTCGACATCGACGAAGCGGTGTTGCCGCTGGCCGTGGAACTGCTGACCAAAGGAGCGCTGAGCTACCTGAACGTGACGAACTGAGCCGCCCGGCTCGAGCGAAACCGCGTGCCCGTCGGCGTTTTTACCTAAACGTCAGGTCTGACGTGCTACAATAGGCGTATGAAAGAGCGGCGCGCTCACATTCTCGACCTCGTCACGGAGGGCTATATTCACTCGGCCCGCCCGGTCGCCTCGGCGCAGGTTGCCGAGCAACTCGGCATGAGCAGCGCGACCGTCCGCAACGACTTTTGCGCTTTGGAAGAGCAAGGTTACCTGCAGCAGCCGCACACCTCGGCGGGCCGCGTGCCGACTTCGCTCGCCTACCGGCTTTACGCCAGCAAGTTCATTCCGCCCGGCCACCTGGCCGCGCCGCAACGCCGGTTGGTCGCGCAACGCTTGCGCGGCAGCCACGGCGACGCGCTGTTGCAGCGCGTCGCCGACGCCAGCGCCGAGCTGTCGAACTACGCGGTGGTGGTGAGTTTGCCCGCCGACGACACCTTGCAGGCCCTGGAAATTCACCTCTCAAGCGTCACCAGCACGCGGCTCTTAGCGGTCATCGTGCTCGAGAACGGCCTCATCCGGCAGGTCGCCGTCGAGGTCGACCCGGCCCCCACGGACGAGGTGCTGCGCGACGCCGAGCACAACCTGCGGCAGCTCGCCCTGCCGGTCGGCGACTTGAGCGAAGGCTTGAGCGACATCGCCCGCCGCGCCGAGGCCTCGCTGGCTGACACGCTGAGAGCCCTGGCTGCAGCTTTGAGCCACATCGGCCCGCCGCGTTTGTTCTCGCAAGGGCTCAGGCACCTCCTGAGCGAGCCCGAATCGGCCGACCCCAAGTTTGTCCGCACCGTGCTCGAGCGCGTCGAAAACCCCGAGACCACGGCCGCAGACGACCTCGTCATCGTGCTCGACGACGCGCTCGCCGGCGTGACCGCACGCCTGCCCTTCGGGGGTGGTTTCGGCAGCCTCACCATCCTGGGACCCACGCGGATGCGCTATCGCGACAGCCTCACCGTCGCGCACGGCGTCACGCAACTGGTCGCCACACAGCTTGCCCAAGCGCCGCTGAACTAAAAAGTACCGAGTCGAAAGTTAATCCACCTCTTTTATCAAGTCCAATTGGATAGCGATAGTTACCGGTCGTAGGGTTGTTCAGTTGCTAGCGCAAGAAGCCTGATGTAAAATTTTTTGCATATCGTGTCTGTATGAGAAAGTGAGTGCCTAAAACTACATCCTCATCTGACTGGTTTAGTTGGTTGCAAGCAGGAACAGCTATACGGTCCTTTGTTTCATAACTCATGGAATGTCATAGTTCTCACGAACAAACTAATGGTTTTAATAAACGGTTGACCTACTCTTGATTTTGTTGAAGGGGACGCCCGCCCCTTGAAAGCTGTGATGCCTGTCTCCAAACTTTGGGCGCCCGGAGCAGGCGGAGCTAGTGGCGCAACCGGTCAAGGGTTCATCAGCGTTGTATAGACGTTGTTGGGTGCGATGAATCTCAGGCGGAACAAAAACGACGGGCCAGACCGAGTCTGGCTTTTGTCTTGGGCAGAAAGGAAAGGAGACCTGGGTAGCCCGGTTCTCCGTACTCGAATATGATGAACAAAGGATGGAACTATAGAATGCTGCTCGCAACGCTACTCGTCATGTTGACGGCTTGCGGTGGCGAGGTCGCGCCGAACGAGACAGTCGATCCACAGGGAAGAACGGTCGTTTTCGAGACGCGTATCGCCGACGACCATGACGATGCCGAGGAGGGCCCCGAGCGCGGGCTCTACATCACCAGCAGCGACTTAGAGATGAGCCGCGACCGCAGTGACCAACTGGTAGGGTTGCGCTTTGCCGACCTCGCCATCCCGGCCGGCGCGAAGGTGACCCGGGCCTATGTTCAGTTCACCACCGACGAGCCGGGGTCCAAGAAAACGCAGCTCGAGCTGCGCGCCGAGGCGACCGACGACGCTGTTGCCTTCGGCGACGGAGCCGGGATCTCCACACGGACCCGCACGAAGTCCGCCGTGAGCTGGACACCGCCCGCCTGGCACCGGGTCGGTCAGGCCGGTCCGGACCAGCGCACGCCGAACCTGAGCCCACTGTTGCAGGAGGTCGTAAGCCGTCCAGATTGGGAACCGGGTAATGCCGTCGTCCTGATCATAAGTGGAACCGGCAAGCGCGTCGCGGTAGCTTTCAACGGAGAGGCTGGTCAAGCCCCTCTTCTACACGTCGAGTACAAGGTCTGTAATGAATGTGTTAAAGCCAAGCCCCAACCCAAGCCCGAACCCCGACCTCAACCCCAGCCCGAACCTCAACCCCAGCCCGAACCCCAGCCGCAAGACGGGCCGTCCTTTAAACGCGAAGGTTACGGCACCGACACCCGCGGCGGCCAGGGCGGCAAGCTCTACGAGGTGCGCGACCTAGCCAGTCTCAAGTCGGCCCTGGCCGCTTCGGGTCCGCGCGTCATCCGCCAGGTCGAGGGCGGGCCGATACTCACCGATGGCCCACTCACGCTTAAAAACCCCAACGTTACTCTGGAAAACCTCTTCGTCTATAACGCGCCGGGCAACGGCGAGCACACCCTGGAGATAGCCACGCACGACGTCATCGTGACCAACTCGCGGCTGTACAACCCGGTCCAGGAGCAAAAGGATGTCGTGTCTATCAAGCAGGGTGCCTACAACATTCTCGTGGAGCGCAGCACCATTTTGTTCGGTGCGGATGAGTCGGTCAACAGCTGGTACGACGCCCACGACATTACGTTCGCCTGGAACATTATTGCCTACCCGCTCAACTTCGACGACCACGGCTACGGGCCGCTCTTCGGCGCAGCGGACCGGGGGGGGGGCAACGTATCGTTCCACCACAACCTGATCTCTACCAGCCGTTACCGCAATCCTAAGGTTGACCTTTTGGGCGGTTTTGTGATGTGGAACAACGTCATTTACAACAGCGGCCAGGACTCCAACACACTCTTGCAACCCAACGCTCCGGGCGAGTTCTACGCCGCGGTGGTGGGCAACTACTACAAGAGCGGCCCAAATTCGGGCGCTGTGGCGGCTATCACCTTGGAGGAACACGGGGACGTTTATCTGTCGGGCAACGTCCAGGACGGTGGCGCAGCCAAGGTGGAGGTTGCGAGCGGCGTAACCGTCGCCAAGGCCCCCTCGAGCAAGCTGCCCGACATGACCGTGACGAGCGCCCAGCAAGCTTACGAGGAAGTCCTCCAGTACGTAGGTGCCGATTATGAGAACCGCGACACCTTGACGCGCCAGCTTATCAAAGATGTGCGAAACGGAACCTCACGCGTTCCGGCCGGCCGCTGGGTCAACCAGCCCGCTGACGTCGGCTTCTAGCGTCTGCAACCCTGTGCCGACGGCGACGCCCCCGGGCGTCGCCGTTTTCCTGTTGCGAGCATGTGACGACTGACGCCACCGCGTGTCCCGGCGGTAGTTATAGTGACTCGACGTCGCGAAGCACCAACCACGTAAGGGGACAACACGGTTGCAGGCAACTTTGGCGAATAGTGGGATGAAGGACGCGGCGGCGCAGGCTGTAGCTGCGTCGGGCGTCGCTTGCTGCCGTCTGCCGCCCGAGTGGCGCGGGGGGACCGCCACGACTCTGCTCGCCGCCCGAGCCGACCTGCTGAAATTGGCCACCGCTCTCGTGGGCTTGGGCTTCAAGCGGGTTACGACGGCTCGAGGCGGCGAGTGGCCGGAGACGTTCTATTACGGTTATGCCCCGGACCAAAGTTTTGTCCGGTTGCGCCTTGACCACCGCGTGCTCGTGGGCGGCGCGCGCGCCTTTTGTCTTCCTCTCGCGTCTGACTGTCTCGCGGACCAACAGCCAGGGGTGCTGGGCGACCCGCCCCCGACGCCCGCCTTTGTCGCCGAACTTATCAGCACGGTTCTTCGAGACGACCGCACCGGGGTGAGCATGCCGCCCGGGGGGGACGTCGGCCGCACTCAGGTGACCGCACTGCTCGAGCGGCGCCTCCCCTTCATCAACCCGGAGGCGTTTTGGGCGGGCTCCGCCCGGGAGCTGCGCCGCACGCTGCGTGACCACGCAGTTCCCGGGCATACGAGCGCGCTCGTTCCGGCGGCAGGTGGCACCCTCATTGCCGTTGTCGGCGGCGACGGCTCGGGTAAGACTACGGCCGTCGCAGCGCTGCACACATGGCTCTCCAGCGACTTCCGCGCGACCAGGGTGCATTTAGGAAAGCCGCCCCGCTCTCTGACGACACACTTCACCCGTGCCGTTCTCAAAGCTTGGAACGCTCTCTGTCGGGGCTCTGCCGACGAGCAGTTCGCGCGGTCGCTGCGCAACCTCTGCGCCTCCCGGGACCGGGTTCTCGCTTACCGGCAAGCCCGCCGGAAAGCGAACCGCGGCACACTGGTGATTTGTGACCGCTATCCCCTTTCAAACCTGACGCGTATGGACGCCCCGGAACCTGCGGCCGCGGGCGAGGGGAGGCTGCTCTCCTGGCTTCGCCGCCGCGAGGCAAGCTGGTACGCAGCTGTCGCTCCTGCCGACCTAACGCTCGTCCTGCAGGTCCCGCCCGAGGTCGCGGTGCGCCGCGCTCTTGCGCGAGGCACAAAAGAAAACGCCGAGCTGGTCCGTTCCCGCTCGGCGGAGGTCTGGCAGGCCGACTGGCGCGGCTTGCCCGTTACCCTGGTGGACGCCTCGCCAGCCCAGGACGACGTTCTTGCCCAAATAAAGGCGCTCGTGTGGACACACCTTTGAACACCGCTCTCGTCGAGCTGGTCGGTCCAGCCGGCGTGGGCAAGACGACCCTGACCCGTGCACTCTTGGCGGACGGCGGGCACCTAGGTATCGAGCTACCTCGGGTCGTGTACCTGACCACGCTGCTAACCAGCACGCTCCAGCTGTTTCCGACCTACGCACTTCGTCCGGGCCCAGGACGCTGGCTCAACCGCGCAGAATTAAGGTCGGTCGCTTACCTGAACGCTTGGCACGCCCGCGCGGGCAGCGAGCGCGGCCTGACCGTGTTTGACCAAGGTCCGGTCTACCGGCTCGCCTTCCTCAAAGAGTTCGGCCCCGGTTTTACCCGGAGCGGCGCCTTCACGGCCTGGTGGGAAACCTCGCTCGAGCGCTGGGCGCGCTCGCTGCACCTCGTCGTCTGGCTCGACGCCCCGGACGAGGTGCTGCTCGAACGCATCAACGGGCGCGCCCAAGCACACCTCGTCAAGGGCGCACTCGAGCGGGAGGCACGGCTTTTCCTGACGCGCTACCGCGCGGCCTTCGGTGCGGTTATCGGCGCAATGGACGCCTTGGGTGGCCCGGAGGTCATTCGCCTCGACACGAGTCGCTTGACGCCCGAGCAGGCGGCGGCGGCCGTCGCGGGTCGCCTGGCGGTGCGGGGCGACCGTGTCAGGGGCGACCGTGTCGGTTGAGCGCACCCCCGCATGGCGGCGGCTGCTCAGGCCACCGGGCAGCAATCTCTCAGGCCGAGCCCTCCTAAACGGGGCCGCCGCCATGCTCGACTATGTAACCCGTTTGATCGTCGGGTTTGTGGTCAACCCCTATCTGGTCGCAGGCTTAGGAGACTACGGTTACGGCGTGTGGCAGATCATCGGCCGGCTCATCGGCTATATCGCGCCGGCGGGCGGTCGCCCGACCCAGGCCCTGAAGTGGACGATCGCCAACCGGCAGGCCTCGAGCGACTACGACGAGAAGCGCCGACAGGTGGGCAGCGCCGTCGCCGTGTGGCTTCTCTCCGCGCCCCTCCTTATCACCCTGGGCGGGCTTTTGACCTGGTTTACGCCCACCTGGCTCGGAGCCCCCCCGAACTTCGTACCGGCGATCCGCTTAGCCACCGGTTTGCTCGTCGCCGACCTCATTATGGTGAGCTTGGTCGCCGTGCCCAAATCGGTCCTCGAAGGGGAAAACCTGGGGTTTAAGCGTATGGGCTTGTCGGCCATCGTGGTGGCGCTGGGCGGCGGTTTGACGCTCCTGGCCCTGTACCTGGACCTGGGCCTGGCCGGCGTGGCCGGCGCGACCCTCGTCACGACCCTGCTGAACGGCGGCCTTTTCTACCCGGTTGCGCGTCGCAACGTCCCCTGGTTCGGGCTGCGCCGACCTGAGCTGTCGGCCGTCCGGCGCTTCCTGGGGCTGAGCGGCTGGTTTCTAGTGTGGAAGCTCGTGATGCAGCTGCTACGTTCGGGCGACATTCTTGTCTTGGGCTTTCTCGCCTCGGTCGGTCTGGTGACCACCTACACACTGACGAAATACGTACCCGAAACGCTCATCAGCTTCGTCGCCATCGTGGTGTTCGGGATCGCGCCGGGCCTGGGCGGCATCATCGGCGCGGGCGATTTGGTCAAGGCAGCGCGCGTGCGCGCCGAGATCATGAAGCTGACTTGGCTGATCGTCAGCGTGCTCGGCGCGACCGTGCTCCTCTGGAATCGTTCCTTCGTTCTGCTCTGGGTGGGCGAGCAGTACTTTGCCGGCGACGCTCAGACACTCCTTATTGTTCTCATGAACACGCAACTGGTTTTTATGCGAAACGACGCCAACATCATCGACCTAACGCTCGAGCTGCGCACCAAAGTCCTGCTGGGGGTTGCTTCGGCGGCCGTGTCGGTTCTTGCCGCGTCGGCCCTGGTGAGCGTTTGGGAACTCGGCGTCGTCGGCACCTGTTTGGGCTTTATATTCGGCAATGCTATTCTGAGTATCGCTTACCCCCGTCTTGTCGGACGCTACCTGAGTGTCGCGCCCAGTGCCCAGATGCGCGGGGTCTATCGTCCGGCCCTGACGACCGCCACGCTGTTTGGAAGCGCCCTGTGGCTCAGCACCCCGCTGGCGGCCGGCAGCTGGCTGACCTTATGTCTGGGTGTGGCGGTCACCCTGCCGGTCGCCGCGGCGCTGGCCTGCTTTGTAGGCCTGCCGCGCCGCGACCGGCAACAACTGCTGCAGCGGGCCCTCAGCATTCTGAATTCGAAAGGAGGTTCCTGACGCTGCACGTGTCAGAGACGATACATGGACCCTGAATACCCCACTCAACGCCCGAACGAGGTTCGGCTGGCACTCTTCGTCGCCTCGATGCGCGCCGGGGGGGCGGAGCGCGTCATTCTCAACCTTGCGCGCGGCTTCCGCGAGCGCGGCTTGGCCGTCGACCTTGTGCTGGCCAGCGCGGAGGGACCCTACTTAGAGCAGGTCCCGCCGGGCGTCCGGGTCATAGACCTGGGTGCCCGGCGGGTGATTGCCAGCCTCCCCGAACTGGTGCGGTACTTGCGTGCGGAACGCCCGAGCGCCCTCATCTCCGCTGTCAACCACGTCAACTTAGTGGCGCTCTGGGCGCGGCGTCTGGCAGGCGTACCCACCCGCGTGGTCGTCACGCTGCACAACACGCTCTCGAGCACGACGCAGAACGCCTGGAACCGCCGCCAGCGCGCCGTCCCCCTGCTCATGCGCCGCTTTTTCCCCTGGGCCGACGCCATCATCGCGGTCTCGAGCGGCGTCGCCGACGACTTTACCCAGGTGACCGGTATCGACGCGTCCCGGGTTCGGGTCGTCTACAACCCGGTCGTGTCGCGCGAGATGTTCGAGCGAGCCGCCGAGCCCGCCGAGCACCCTTGGTTCACGCCGGGACAGCCCCCGGTTGTCCTCGGTGTCGGTCGCCTCGCCGCTCAAAAGCGGTTCGGCGACCTGTTGCGCGCCTTCGCCCTGCTCAAAGAACGCAGCCCGGCCCGACTCGTCATCTTAGGGGAGGGGCGGGAGCGTGGCGAGCTCGAGGCGCTCACGCGGACGCTGGGTTTGGAGGACCACGTCGACATGCCGGGGTTCGTCGCAAACCCTTATGCGTATCTTGCGCGCGCGGGCGCGTTCGCGCTCTCGTCAGCCTGGGAGGGCCTGCCGACGGTTCTCATCGAGGCACTTGCGCTCGGCACGCCCATTGTGTCCACGGACTGCCGCAGTGGCCCTAGAGAGATCCTTCAGGGCGGCGAGTACGGTCGCCTGGTGCCTGTTGGCGACCCGCCCGGCCTGGCCGAGGCGCTGCTAGAAGCTCTCCAAGAACCAAGAGCCGCCCACGGCACTGAAGCCTATGCACCCTTTACCTACGAGGCGTCCGTGGACGCTTACCTGGTGGCGGCGGGTGTCGCGGAGGCCGCCGCGTGACACGCCTAGCGTTCAAGGCGCTGCTCGTGTTTGTGTTCTTCCTGCCGCTGGAAAAAACCTTCCAGTTCTCGGGCGTCGGCACGATCAGCCGACTGATTGGCTTTGCGGTACTGGCGCTGGCGCTGGCGTCGCTCCTGACTCGGGGGGGCGTGAAGTTACGCCCCCCCTCCTACTTCCTCGTGGTGATGACGCTTTTCGTGTTTTGGAACACGGCCAGCTTCTTCTGGAGCATCAGCCCGCCGGAGACGCTGGAACGGGTATCTACTTACGCGCAGTTGCTCGCCATGACCTGGCTCGTGTGGCAGCTCACGCGCCGCGACGAGGACCGCCTGGCACTGCTCCAGGCCTACGTTTGCGGCGCGCTCGTCTCGACCACTACGGCGCTGACGAACTTCCTCGGCGGCGATACCCAGGGCGAGTTCCTCCGCTTCGCCGGGAGCGGCTTCGACCCGAACGACTTTGCAACCACGCTGGCGCTGGGCATCCCGATGGCCTGGTACCTGGTGTCCTCGCGGCATCGCTGGTTTTACTGGCTCAACCTCGCTTATGTGCCCTGGGTCTTGTTCATCAACCTGCTCACCTCGTCCCGCGGGGGGCTTGTTCTTTCGATCTTCGCGCTCAGCGTCATCCCGCTCACCTACGGCGCACTGAGCTGGAAACGCAAGCTCGGTTTTACTGCGCTACTGCTCGCCGGGGCCGCCTTCCCGCTGCTCGGCACCGGAGTCGACCTTTACCGGCAGCTGACCCCCAACTTAAACCGCCTCTCTACCCTCTCTAACGAGCTTGAAGAAGGCGACCTCAACTACCGGAGGGTTATATGGCAGGCGGGCTTTGAACTCGTCAAGCGCCGGCCTTGGCTGGGGGTGGGCAGCGGCAACTTCCCGCAGGCCGCCGGACCCATGCTCGACCGGCTCCGGCGGCCCCACAACGCCTACCTGGCCGTGGTCACCGAAACGGGGCTCGTCGGCCTGGTTTTGTTTCTCGCCTTGTTCGTGACGGCCGCGCGGCCTGTTTTGCAGCTGAGCTCGCCGCACCGCGCCTTTTACCTCGTCTTGCTCCTCACGCTGCTGGTAGGGCTGATGCCGCTCAACTGGGAGACGCGCAAACCCACCTATTTTGTGCTCAGCCTGTTCACCACGCACCGCGCCTACATTCTCGCGCGCGTCGCGCGCGCCGCGCCGACGTGGCACCTGGAGCCGGGGGCCGAAACGTGAACCCGGCGCGGGCAATCATACGTGTCGTCAACACGGCCGGGCCGACAAGCTCGCCGCTCAACCAGTTCTCTCTGTACCGGGCGCGCACCTATCCTGACGAGCACACCGACCTCGTTACCCTGTTTGCACCGGACCCAGCGGTGCTCGAGCTGGTCAAGGCCGAGCCGTTCGGCGGACGGCTGAGGGTTCACCCTTGCGGCGGTAGCGTTGCCCGGTTAGCTCGTCGTCTTGTGGCGCTCGTGGCGACCTACCGCCGCGCCGGCGTGCCGGTTCTGGTCCATCTTCACCACCCCAGTTCGGCCGGCCTCGTCTTGCTGCAGCGAAACCTGCTGCTCCGGGGCGTTCCCGCTCTGTACACGGTCCACAGCACCTTCACCCATTACTCCCGTCGCAACAAGGCGCTGTCGCGCCTCAACGTCGCCTTGGCCGACCGGGTCACCTTCGTCAGCGAGACCAGCCGCCGCGCCTTCCCGGCCGGGCAGTCGGCGCGTAAGAGTCAGGTCATCATCAACGGGGTCGACCTGAGCCGGATCGACGAAGTGCTCGCCGCCGCGCCGCCCCGACCGACCGCGGCGGGCGCGTTCGAGCTGATCACGGTCGGTCGTCTGGTGCCCGCCAAAGACCAAGCGCGCCTGCTTGAGGTGCTCGCCGCGCTGCCGGACAGCGTCGCTCTGACCGTTGTCGGCAGCGGTCCGCTCGAGGCCGAACTCAAGCAGCAAGCCACGGCGCTGGGCGTCGCGCAGCGGGTGCAGTTTACAGGCCTTGTCGCGCGCGACGCCGTGTTCACGCTGATGCGCTCGGCCAACCTCTTCGTGTCGACCTCTGCCTGGGAGGGTCTTCCCGTGGCCGTGCTCGAGGCGATGGCCGTAGGCCTGCCGACGCTCCTGTCGGACATCGGCCCGCACCAGGAGCTGGCCGCCCGCGCGCGCGGCGTCTTCATCGCGCCCGACGCGCCCCACCGCTGGGCCGAAGCGGTTACGGACCTGAGCGCCCGACGCGCCGCGCTTCGGGCGTTCGGGGCCGTCAACCGGGCGTCGGTCGAGGAACATTTTTCGCTCCGACGCATGCAGGCGGACTACACCGAGGTCTACGAGCAACTCTGGGCGGGTGCCAGAGCGCGCTAGTGCGTCAAACCAGACGTCTTTTCCTGAACACACAGACGAGCGGCTCTGGTGCAGTATCCGCAATGGGGCTAGCCAAAGAACCTTTGCAAACGGCTGAGGATTTCCGGGAAGCTGCCCTAGGCCGGCCGAGCCGCGCGCAAGACCTCCGCGTAAACGTCGAGCGTTTTCGAGAACATCGCCTCGAACGTAAAGGCGGCCTCGTAGCGGCGCCGGCCCGCGCAGCCCAGCCGCACCCTCAGCTCGGCCGAGCTGATAAGGGGCTCGAGACGCTCGCGTAAAGTGGCGACGTCGCCGCGTGGGATGAGAAAGCCGCTCTCACCCTCCGCGACCGACTCGCTCGAGCCGCCGACGTCTGAGGCGACGACCGGCAGGCCGGCCCGCATGGCCTCCAGGATGCTTCTCGGAAACCCCTCCCAGTTGGAAATGAGCAAAAACACCTGGGCCGCCGCCAGCTGCTCGACCACGTCGTTGCGCGCTTCTAAAAAGCGGACCCGCGACTCAAGACCCAGGTTCCCCACGAGCGTCTCCGCCTCCCCGCGCAGCGGCCCGTCGCCGATCAGGTCGAGGTGCCAGGCCAACTCTTTGAGCTGCGCCAGCGCGCGAAACAGGGTGCCGTGGTCCTTTTGCGGCTCGAAGCGCGCCACCATCACGAGGCGGGGTGGGCTTTGCGCCGGTCGGCCGAGCAGCTCCGCTCCTAGGTCCGGCATACCGTTGTGGACGCAGGTGAGCTTGGCCGCCGGGGCGACCCGTTGCGTCAGCGCCAAGCGCCGGTCGAACTCCGAGACGGTGATGATGCGGTCCGCCAGCGGCGTGGCGAGCCGCTCGGCCATCCGGTAGGCAGTCGCCTCCAGCGGCGGCACACCGTCGGTAAAAATCCAGCCGTGCGCGGTGAACAGCACAGGTAGGCCCAAAGTCCGAGCCGCTAGCCGGCCAAGCATGCCCGCCTTGGCATTGTGGGTCGAGACGAGGTCCGGCTCGAGTCGGCGCAGCACGCGCCGAACCTCGGCGTAGGCCAGCGCGTCATGGTAGGCGTTGACCGGGCGCCGGAAGTGTTTAAGCGGCACGTAGGGAACACCCCGCTCCGCCAAAATCTCGGTCACGGGACCCTCGCCCCCAATGATGACGCTGGCCTCGTGACCGCGCTCGATCAGGGCCGCCGCCAGGTCACGGATGTGGATGCTGGTGCCGCCCACCGCGTCGGCGCGGGCCACCATGTAGGCGACCCTCACAGCCGCGTGCACCCGTCACGGATGCTGGCGACCAGCCGAACCGCGTTGGCCTTCAGGCTGTCCGCGTCGCCGCTGTCCAACCGGAGCAGCGGCGTGGCGCGCGCGGCCAGCGCGGCGACTTGGTCTAGCAGCAACTGTGGACCCGCTAAGTCCGTGGCGAGTTTAAGGCCGGAGCGCGCGGGGTCCAGGCGGCTAGCCCGGGTACCGCGCGCGGCCAAACGCGCCAGGACCGTGTCCGCGTCCGCTTCGACCAGGACCAACAGGTCCGGGGACGGCATTCGCTGCCCGAGCCGGGCTGCGAAACTGTCGAGGTCGAGCGCCCCGGCGCTGTAGCCGATCGTCCACAGCGCCTGATAAGGCCCTTGGTCGAACAAAGTGACGGCGGCCTCACGGCGTGCCCGGTCAACCTGGGCCGTCACGTTGAGCCAGTTGTGGAGCACCTTGGCGTAGTCGTACGCGGTTCTCTGCCGTGAGGCCGTCACGGCCCGGGTCGAGACCATCACGTAGCCGGGCCGCTGGGCACTTAAGGCCGCTACGGCGGCGGCCTTGCGCAGCCGCGTGTCGGCCCGGTGGGTGCCCGCCCGGGCCGACACGCGCTCAGCGCGGAGCTGTCGGAGTGTCTCGGCGACCAGCGTGGTCTTGCCGACCCCGGGCAAACCGACCAGCTCAACCACAAAGGCGCGCTCGCTCATAGGCGCTCCCAAATCGCCCGCTTGACCGCCAGCAGAACATCTTCCTGAGCTTGGTTCGCGTCTACGGTCAAGAGGTCCGCGCCCGGAAAGCGGAGCGCCGCCACGGCGCGGACGCGCCGCTCGACCTCAGCGCGGCGCATGCCGTCGTCGGGCTTGCGCCGGAAGGCTGTGTCCGCCTCGACACTCAGTTTGATGACGAGGTCGGGCGGACGCGTCGCGGCCCACTCGTAGGGCACTGCCTCCCACTGCGCGATACGGCGCAGGCGTGGTCGGGCGCGCCAGTCGGCGAGCAGCGGCCCGTCGTTGAAGCCGAGAACCTGGTTCTGGGGGTAGCGATCAGCCAGCACCACCATCCCACGGTCCCGGGCGCGCCAGCTGTCTCTGAGTTTGGCGCGCTTCTCCAACGACAAGACCAAAGCCCAGCCCGCCCGCGCCCAGCCGACCTGAGTCGAAGGACGGCTGGCCGAGCCGCCGGTCCCCGACGCGAACAGAGGTTTCAGGCGAACGAGCGGCGCTCGCAGCCACGAGGCGTGACCGTCGCCGCTGCCGTGGTACACCCTATAAACGTCGAGCTTCCAGGCAAGCCAAGGTTCAAGCGCCGCCAGAAGGCTCGTCTTGCCAGCCCCATCCGCGCCGACGACCGCGACAAACAGGCCACCCGTCGGGAGGCTTTTGCGAAAAAGCCAGGGACGCCCCAAGGTTTTCTTGTTGACGCCACCAGCGAACCAGACGGCCTCGCGCACCCAGCGGCGGGCGCGGGCACCGGCAGCGCCGTAGGTGCGGTAGACGTTGAGCACTGGCGCGGCGGCTCGGCGCAGCCCTGCTAAGTCAGCCAGGGTCGGGGGCTGTTCCAGAAGCGGCCGGACCGCCTCGGCCGCGGCAGCGCCGAGGAGCTTTTCGGCTAGACGAACGACAGCCGCCTTGTCGACCCGTGTAAGAAGCCAGTCGTACTCGGCGCGGCTGTCTTTTCCAAAGTAAGTGCGGCCGAGCGCGCGCTTGGGCCAATCACGCAGCCGGATTTTGAGGCTTGCACGCAGCAGCAGCAGCAGCAGTTCCACATCGGCAGGTGCCGTATAAACGCCGTGCTCGTGGTCGAAGCGCCGCCGGCCCAGCAGTTCCTCTTCCCAGGGTAAGCAGTAGCCTTTGAGGTATTTTTCGCCCAGCACCAGACGGTAGTGGAGGTGCAGGTGTACCAACTCGCCCGAACTGGGCTCGAACCCCAGGTAGTCCTCGACGGCGGGGTAGGTACCCGGCGGAGCGCCATCAAAGCGCTTATAGCCTACGGCCGCAAGCACCCTTTGCGCCGCGCGGCCGTGCCGACGCGTTACAAGGATGTCGAGGTCGGTGACGCCGTCCAAGCCCTCCCGCAGGTGCTGATTGCTCTTCCAATGGCAATAGCTGATACCCTGCTCGCGAAACGCGTCCAGGAGGGCTGCGGTAATGCCCAAAGCCCCGGCCTCCGGGCTGGCGGCCTCAAGCACAGTTACCCTCCGGCCAGCTAGCGGTTAAGCCTTGATTAGCAAGAGTTTTAATTTTCACAGTACAGCTCCTCCGATATGTGCCATGCTTTAGAGCATGATGTTGTCCTGACAGACGCGGTCTACCCTTGTCGGGTAGGGGAAAGGAGAACCGATGAGCATTCTGGTCCTGATACTGGTCTTCATAGCAGGCATGACGCTAGGCTTCTTTCTGGCCGCAGCCCTGAGCTTGGGCGCGTCCGCGGGGGAAGGGATGAGCCACGGCGAGGTACCGCACAGAGATATAGCAGACATGTCTCGACTCTCTTAGGGCTGCGCACAAAGCCGTTCGCGGCCGTTCGTGTGGTTACCTGCCAATGTAACTAATTTAACCTCCAGTTGCCAAACCGGTTTTGGCAATCATCACAGACAGCTTGACCTCTCGGGCGTTCATTGTGCATCCGTCACACCGAGCGCTCCGCGGTGTTGGTTATCCTCACATAACTATAGTAGTATTGGTTTCACTCGGATGCCTATAGTTCATCGTCACGCTTCACTGGCGGTGGGCAGCGTTCTCGTAAGCAAAGTTGCGAGCTGCCGGAGGAGAGCAATATGCTGAGACACCTGACCGTGAGTAGAGCGACCGCACTTTTGTTGGTACTGGTTTTTCTGGTACTGGTAGGATGTGCCAGACAGGTGCCGGAGCCGCCAGTCCCCCTGCTAACGCCCGCGAATACCCCACTCACCGTTGAGGTTCGCGTCTCCTCCAGCACCGACGACGCCGAGGAAAGAGCTACCGGCACCATGTACCTGAGTAGCTCCGACCTGGAACTGACGGAGGACGACGACCGTCAGGCCGTGGGCATACGTTTCAACGGCGTCGGCGTGCCCAAGGACGCCGTCATCACCAACGCTTACGTACAGTTCACGGTAGACGAGTCGCGCAACGAGAACCCCGTGAACCTGCAGGTCCGGGGCGAGGCCAGCGACAGCGCGGCCACCTTCACGGCCGCCAGCCACAACATCACGTTGCGGCCGATGACGTTGGCAGAAGTTGCCTGGTCGCCCCCGAACTGGAACGTAGTGGGCGAAGCGGGTGCGGCCCAAAAGTCGCCGGACCTCAAAGCTGTGATTCAGGAAATCGTCGGTCGACCCGGCTGGTCGGCGGGCAACTCGCTGGCACTGGTCATCACCGGTACCGGCAAGCGCGTAGCCGAGTCTTACAACGGCAAGACCGACGCGGCCCCGCTCCTGCACGTCGAGTACAGCACCGACGGCGCGCCCCCACCCGACCCGAACAACCAGCCGCCGACAGTCGATGCGGGCGACGACAAGGTTGTCACTCGCCCCGCCTCGGTCGAGCTTAACGCGACCGTCACGGACGACGGCTTCCCCAACCCGCCCGGGCAGGTCAGCGTCACCTGGAGCAAGGTCAGTGGCCCGGGGGACGTAACCTTCGGAAACACGAACACGGTAGACACGACCGCCAGCTTCTCGGCGGCGGGCACGTACGTTCTGCGCCTAACGGCGAACGACGGCCAGGCCTCCGCAGCCGACGAGGTGAGCGTCGTCGTGAACCCGGCACCGCCGGGCGGGGGCGGCGACACCGCCACCTTCGAAGCGCGCGTCGCCTCGAGCACCGACGACGCCGAGGAGAGCGAGTCGGGTGCCGTGTCTCTCGCAAGTTCCGACCTCGAGCTTACCCTCGACGGCAGTAAAGGTCACCAAACTGTGGGGATGCGCTTCAACGGAGTGAGCATCCCTCAGGACGCCGTCATCACCAACGCTTACGTACAGTTCACGGTGGACGAGACGGAGTTCGGTGACATCTCGCTCACCGTGCGGGGCCAGGCCAGCGACAGCGCCGCCACCTTCGCCAGCACGTCCGGCAACATCTCGACGCGCCCAACCACCTCGGCAAGCGTGGCCTGGTCGCCGACCGGCTGGACCGCGGGCGCCTCGGGCGCAGACCAGAGAACCCCCAACCTACGGCTCGTCATCCAAGAGATCGTCGGCCGACCCGGCTGGTCGGCCGGCAACTCGCTGGCACTGGTCATCACCGGTACCGGCAAGCGCGTGGCCGAGTCTTACAACGGCAAGACCGACGCGGCCCCGCTCCTGCACGTCGAGTACAGCACCGACGGCGCGCCGCCTACCCAACACGAGTTGACGGTGACCAAAAACGGCAGTGGTGCGGGCACAGTGACGAGCAACCCGTCCGGCATCGACTGCGGAACAGACTGCTCCGAGGTTTACGACAAAAATACCTCTGTGACTTTGACGGCTACGGCCGAGCCCGGTTCCAGCTTTGCCGGTTGGGCCGGTGCTTGTAGCGGTACGGGCAGCTGCACCGTCACTATGAACGCGGCGAAACAGGTCACCGCCACCTTCAACACGACGACCACGACCCAGTACACGCTAGCGGTCACGAAGGCGGGCTCGGGGGGCGGCACGGTCACGAGCAGCCCCGCAGGCATCGACTGCGGCAACGACTGCTCAGAAGCCTACGCCGAAAACACCAGCGTGACCTTGAGTGCCAGCGCGGCTGCAGGTTCGACCTTCGCAGGCTGGAGCGGCGACTGCAGCGGCACTGGCAGCTGCACCGTAACGATGAACAGGGCCAGGAGCGTGACGGCTACTTTCAACCAGGAGGCCACCGGCGGGACGACAACGCTCGAGGTGCGCGTCGCCACCCGCTCCGACGACGCCGAAGAGGCGGAGTCCGGGGCCGTCGATACGGGCAGTTCCGACTTAGAACTGACCTTCGACGGCAGCAAGGGTCACCAGCTCGTCGGGATGCGCTTTAACGGGGTGAGCGTCCCCCAAAACGCCGTCATCACCAATGCCTACCTACAGTTCACGGTAGACGAGACGCAAAACGACAATCCTATAAACCTGCTCGTCCGGGGCCAGGCCAGTGACAATGCGGCCACCTTTGCGAGCACCACCAACAACCTCTCAACGCGCCCGACCACCTCGGCGGGCGTGGCCTGGTCACCGCCGAATTGGGTGAGCGTGGGCGCAGCGGGTGCGGCCCAAAGGACGCCGGACCTCAAAGCGGTCGTCCAGGAAATCGTCAGCCGACCGGGCTGGGCCGGCGGCAACTCGCTGGTGCTGCTCGTCAGCGGTACCGGCAAGCGCGTGGCGGAATCCTACGTCGGCTCCCCGGCCCAGGCCCCGCTTCTGCACCTCGAGTACACGACCGACGGCACGCCGCCCAGCCAGTACACGCTCACGGTTGCCAAAAACGGCACCGGTTCGGGCACAGTTACAAGTAGCCCTGCGGGCATCAACTGCGGCAGCGACTGCTCGGAGGTGTACAGCGAAAACACGGTCGTCAACCTCACGGCCAGCGCGGCTGCAGGTTCAACTTTCGCAGGCTGGAGCGGCGACTGTAGCGGTACCGGGACCTGCACCGTGACGATGGGCGGCACAAAGAACGTGACCGCCACCTTCGACCAGGTGCCGACGACGCAGTTTCAGTTGACCGTCACCAAAAACGGTGCCGGCACCGGCACGGTCACGAGCAACCCTGCGGGCATCAACTGCGGTAGCGACTGTTCCGAACTGTACGACGAGAACACAAGCGTAACGCTCACCGCCACACCCGGAGCGGGCTCAACCTTCGCGGGTTGGAGCGGCGGGTGTTCGGGTACGGGCAGCTGCACCGTCACTATGAACGCGGCGAAACAGGTCACCGCCACCTTCAACACGACGACCACGACCCAGTACACGCTAGCGGTCACGAAGGCGGGCTCGGGGGGCGGCACGGTCACGAGCAGCCCCGCAGGCATCGACTGCGGCAACGACTGCTCAGAAGCCTACGCCGAAAACACCAGCGTGACCTTGAGTGCCAGCGCAGCTGCAGGTTCGACCTTCGCAGGCTGGAGCGGCGACTGCAGCGGCACTGGCAGCTGCACCGTAACGATGAACAGGGCCAGGAGCGTGACGGCTACTTTCAACCAGGTGCCTACCGGCGGGGGTGGCAACATCACCTCGCTGACGCAAGTCAACCACTTCGAAATGGGTTGGACCGGCGGCACGGCCAGCGGCACCCCCATGACCATCCCCAGCACGGACGCCGCAGGCATCGTGTACCACCCGCCCACCGGCCACCTGTTTATCGCGGACTCGGAAATCAACGAGATCAGCTCGGCCTTCAGCGTCGCGGGCGGCAACATCTTCGAGATCTCACTCGACGGCACCGTCCTCTATGACACCTTTAATGTGGTGCCCGACTCGAAAGGCAAAAACCGGGAACCCACCGGCATCGCCTACTGCCCTGAGAGCGTTGTTGACGGGCATTCTCACGACCACTTCCACATCTCGCACGACAACACGCCCACAGGGCTCTGGCTCTACGAGCTGTCCGGCGGCGACCTCAACTGGGAAGACCAAGTTACCTCACCCAAAGGCCGGGACGGTGACACGAGCGACCACGACGACCCCGAAGACGTCACCTGCGACCCGAACTCCGGCCTCCTCTACGTCGTCAACGGCGTCGGCATCAACATCCTCGTGTACAGCTGGTCGGCCTCCTATTCGGAGCCGAACCCCGGCCCCAGCTCGCGGGTGGCGACCACGCACTACAAGCTCGAGCGGACCATCGACCTGTTCGCCACTGCGGGCGACCCCTCGGGCATCCCCAGTGACGGTGAAGGCATTTTCTACGACCCGGCGAGCGGGCGCTTGTTCGTCACCTCCGACCCGGACGAGGCCATCTTCGAATACACCACCGACGGTGTTTTCATCAGGAAGTTCAACATCGGTGGACTCTCGCCCAGGCCCATCGCGCCGCAAGGTCTCACCTTGGGACCGTCGTCCAACGGCTCCGGCGGCGAGTCTTTCTACCTCGTCGACGGAGGCATAGACAACGATTCCGACCCCAACGAGCGGGATGCGGCGGTTTACGAGCTAGCCGTCACCCGGAGCAACTGAGCTACTCGTCCTTAAAGGAGGCATTTATGGCAACACGTTTTTGGCCGCGCCGACTCGCGCTGGTGCTGGTTCTCGGCTTATCGGCGGCACTCCTGGGCGCGGCACAGACCCCGCCGCTTGTCCAAGTCGCTTCTCACCCGTCGCTGGGCGCTATCCTCACCGGGCCTGACGGCATGACCCTCTACACCTTTGCCAAGGACGAGCCCGGAACCCTCGGCTGTACCGGCGGCTGCGCCGTCAACTGGCCGCCGCTGCTTGTGCAGGACGAGCTGGTCGTCCCCGAGGGGCTGCCGGGCCAACTGGGCACCATCACGCGCGAACCCGATGAAGAGTCAGAGACGCAAGTTCAGGTCGAGCAGCTAACCTATAACGGTCAGCCGCTTTACTACTGGTCGCGGGACGAGGCGCCCGGCGACGCCACAGGACACGGCATCGGCGACCTCTGGTTCGTGGCTAGACCGTAGTGTCGCACGCGTTTTAAGTATTTCCACGGTGAGGCGAGAGCAACTTCACCGTGGAGCGAGTTTCACGAGCTTACTAGTAGCATCAGTAACTTCGAGCTTACTGGTAGCATCAGTAAGCTCGAAGTGCCGAGCACAAGCGTACGGCTAACCCGACGAAGCATCCTGCAAAGCCACTGCGGATGAATCTAACCTCAGTTACGGCGCTTACCGTGTGATAAGGGCTTCGTACAAAGCGCCGTCATTTTTGTTGTGGTCCGAGTCGTTGTCGGTTTTCCTGTCGGCGAAGTAAAACGAAACGAGGGCCGGGTCGGCTGAGGACGGACCGACAACGAGCCCAGCAGCCCTCATCGGCAACGGGCTGAACGACTCGATACTGAACGTTTTCACAAACACCCCGTCGGTCGTGTATTCGAAGATGGCCTCGTCAACGGCCGACAGAACGAACAAGTGCCCGCTCACCGGGTCAAAGGCGATACCCTCGGGGTCACTGGGGACACCGGTTGCGGACCCCGCGGTGTCAGCGAGGTTGAAGTACGGCCCTTCGCCCACACCGGTCGGCCCGTAATGGTACAGCTGAAGCCCGTGGCCTACGCCGCTGATGACGTAGAGCGTGCCGGCGTCGTCACAGGTTATGTCCTCAGGGTCGAAGTCGGGCACGCCGGTGGTCTCAGTCCAATCGACGGCAACGAAGCTATCCCCGTCGAGGCGGTAGCGGTAAACCACGTTGCGGTTGTCGTTGGTGATGTAGAACTGTCCGCCACAAAAGGCGATGCCGGTCGGCTCGGTGTTCTTGGGCTCGCCGGCGCTGGGGAGGGTGAGGTCCCAGCTACGGTAGAGGGTGCTGCCGTCGAGGGAGACTTCGAACAGGTTGGCACCGACGCGACCAAAGACGGGCTCCTCGTCGACCTCGGAGTCGACCAGGAACAGGTGCCCGGAGGGGGGATGAAAGGCGACGCCGGCGGGGTCCGGGCTGGGCACGGGAAGCGCCTCGCCGCTCGCGTCGAAGCCGGTGGCCGTGTGGGCAACCTGTTGGATGGCGGAGACGCGGCCCGTGGGCTGGGGCGTCACCCAAGCCCGCCCCAGCAGCAGGACGATCAAGAACCCGAGACCCAAGCCGAGCAGTACCGCACCGCGCTTCAAGACGACGTAAGCAACCCACCAACCGGCTCGAAAGGAAAGCTCGCTAGCAGGTCCTCTAAGCGCCGCTTCGTCGCCCCGAGGTTGTGGTAATGGCGGAAGCGGTAGGACCTGGGAAGCCCCGTGACCCGCGGCTGCCCGGGGTCTATCTCCCAGGGGTGGAGGTAAAAGTTGTAGACGCCGCGGCGCGCGATCAGCCGCGCGCCCGCCTTAAAGAGTGGGTAGGGGTACAACCTGAAGTAGCCGCCGCCCGCCCAGGGAACGTTCCTACCGGCAAGAGGTAAGTAAGAAAGGGGTATTTCAAGCAAGCCGTTAGGCAGCTCAAAGGTAGGTCCGGGCTGGGCCGACGACAGCTTGCCGTAACGGTCATGGTTAGACGAGAAGAGGCTCGAGTCGTACGCCAAGCCGAGGTCCGCTAAAACGTCGGTCGCCCAGTCGGTGATGGAGAAGCTGGGCGCGCGGTAACCCAGAACCGGAGCACCCGTCAGGTCTTCGAGATGCCTTTTGGAACGGAGTACGTCTTCGCGGAAAGCCTCGCGAGACATCGTGTAAACGAGTTCGTGGCTGTAGCCGTGACTGGCTATCTCGTGTCCTCCAGCGGCGATGAGACGCACCAGCCCCGGCATTTCTTCCGCCACCCAACCCAGGATAAAGAAGGTGGCTTGGGTGTCCGAGCGCTCCAGAGCCTGTAGCAGCCAGTCGATGTTCTGCTCTACGCGCCGCTCCCGTGTCGACCAGCTGTCACGACTGACGCTACCCTTAAGGTTCTCGACATGAAACCAGTCCTCGACGTCGATGCCTAGCAAGAACCTCATGGACGCCTTACCCGCTGCACTTGTCCTGGGGATTGTAGCTCACGGCAGCACCGGCGGCCAGCAAACTTGCCAGGTCGCTCACGTCCTCGTCTTCGTTTAAGCAGTTGTGCTCGATCTGCAGGATACTAAGAGCGGTCAGGTCGGTGAGAGAGGACACCTCGGCCACTTTGTTCTTCTGCAAATTCAACTCCCGCAGACGGCCGAGGCCGGACAGGGGTAGCACGTCCTCTATCTCGTTTCTGTCGAGTTCCAGAACCGTCAGGTTGCTCAACCGTGCCAGCGGCCGCAGGTCGGCGATGTTATTTTTTGAAAGGGAGAGCCGCTCGAGGCGGTGCAACTCACCCAGACCTGTGAGGTCGGCGAGGATGTTCTTGCTCAGGTCCAGCTCGGTGAGCTCGAGGCTCGCAAGGCCGGCGAGTTCAGCCAGCGGGGTGAGGTCGCTGATCCGGTTGCCGTCCAGCCGCAGCTCGGTGAGCTGCGGAAGGCGCGCGAGCGGGCGAATGTCCGAGATCAGGTTGTCGTCCAGCCGCAGCTCGGTGAGCGTGTCGAGCTTGGTGAGGCTGCTCAAGTCGCTCAGCAGGTTATTATTGAGCCGCAGTTCCTCGAGACCGCTCAGCTCGGCCAAGGGTGCCAGCGCGGCATCGGTCAAGTCGTTGTCACCGAGCCGGACTTCCTTGAGGGCGCTCAAGCCAACCAAAGGCGTAAGGTCGCCGATCCGGTTTTTGTCAAGCCGCAAGGTCTCGAGGCTGCTCAGCCCGGCCAAAGGGCGGATGTCGGTGATGTCGTTGCCGCGCAGATGCAGCTCGGTTAAACCGGTCAGCTCAGACAAAAAATTGAGGTTGCTGAGCCGGTTGTCGCTCAGCTGCAGCTGCTGCAGTTGCTGCAGCTTGGCCAGGGGTCTGAGCGAACTGACCTGGTTGCCGTCAAGCCGCAACTCCCTGAGGGCGCTCAAACCCTCTAAGGGCGCAAGGTCGCTGATTTCATTGTTCTCCAGCGCCAACTCCTCAAGACGCTCAAGGGCTGCAAGGGGTCCTAAATCTCTTACGTCGCCATCGTTGACAACCAGCTTGGTCAAGTTGACGGCGTGCTGCAAGCCGTCCAGAGTCAGCACCTCTCCCTCCGCACTGACGACCTCGAGCTGCTCGAGAGCTTGTAGGTCTGCGCAGGTAAGGTGGCCGACCGGCTTGCCTAGGGCGGTGCGCAGGGCGACTCTAAGGACGGGGTCGGGCAGGGTGACCGTCTCTTCTGAGTTACGGCACACGGCGTAGGACACAGCCGACGGCGTGGAAAGAAGCGTGGTGCAAAAGCCGAGGAGGGCGATCAAGACACCCCACCAAACTCTCTCCATAGAGTACACACCTTCCCCTAAAAGCGTTTATGACACTTTTAGAGTTTAGCACAGCCCCACCCGCCAGGCCCGTCACGCCGGCTTGGTTCAGTCCCTGCGGTCGATGCTCAGCTCGTAGAGGGCGCCGCTGAACTCGTCGGGGTGCATGCCGTTGTCGCGGCCCCCATCCGCTAGGTAAAAGGCGTCCACACCGGCCGACCCGTCGGAAGTAGGCCCAAAGCTGAGACCCTGGGGCGCAATGGCGTGTGGGCTAAGGGTACTGATGGAATAGCGGCGCACAAAGCGCCCCGAGGTTTCGTACTCGAAGACGGCGTCGTCAGGGTCCGACAGTACAAACAGGCGCCGACTGACGGGGTCAAAGGCGATGCCCTCGGGGTCGCTGGGCACGCCGGCTGGGTCCTCAGCGGTCTCAAACAGGTCCAGAACCCCCTCCAGGACGAGGGTGTCGCTGCCGACCTGGTACACCACGATGTTTAGGTCAGCGCCGCCCACGACGTAAAGCCGCCCGGTGGCGTCGTCGCAGGTAATGCCCTCAGGGTCTGACGTGAAAGGCTGCGTCGACATGGTGCCCAAGGCAACGAACCTGTCCCCGTCGAGGCGGTAGCGGTAGACCACGTTGCGGTTGTCGTTGGTGATGTAGAACTGTCCGCCACAAAAGGCGATGCCGGTCGGCTCGGTGTTCTTGGGCTCGCCGGCGCTGGGGAGGGTGAGGTCCCAGCTACGGTAGAGGGTGCTGCCGTCGAGGGAGACTTCGAACAGGTTGGCACCGACGCGGCCAAAGACGGGCCCCTCGTCGACCTCGGAGTCGACCAGGAACAGGTGCCCGGAGGGGGGATGAAAGGCGACGCCGGCGGGGTACGGGCTGGGCACGGGAAGCGCCTCGCCGCTCGCGTCGAAGCCGGTGGCGGTGTGGGCAAGCTGTGTGGCGACCGCCGGCGGCTCACTGGCGGGCCCGCCGCAGGCCACAAGCACAAAGAGAAAGAGCAGGCTCCAGCGGTGAGTTGATGTCATCGTACTAGGATAGCGCCGGAACGCCGCCCGAAGTGTAACGAGTTGCCGCTTCCGCAGGGCTGACCCGTGACCTGACACGGAAAGATACTACGCTGAATAAACTTGGCAGAGATTTTTGCGCTCCTTTTCAGCCCGTATTTTTTCTGTTCGTTCCACTCGGAATAATTTTTATACCAGAGTGATTTATTGCTGTCATGATGACAGCAATAAATCTGCGCAGAGCGCATTATCTCAGACAAACTCAGACTGTGACACGATAAAATCACGTTGGTATGAGAACTAAACTGGAAAGGGTTACAATTTCTAAAGTTCATCCCGTCGTCAAGATAAAGAAGCCAAGGCCCCCTCGTCTCAACGCTTGCACGAGAGGGCCTTCCGAAAACAAAAACCTTCAAAACTTTTAGTTTGCTTGAAAATGCCTCAGCCCTGTTCGCTTCCGAAGTCCCGGCGAAGGCGCGAACGCGACCGGCACGACGCCCAGCAGGCGCGTGCCGCCGCGGCGCAGCAGGTCGACGGCCGCGCTCAAACGCGTGCGCCGCGCGGTGCGCGCCTGAGCTACCAAGACGGTGCCGGTGCAGTGGGCCGCCATGCTGAGGGTATTGGCACCGGACAACAGGGGCGTCGCGGCTACCACGATGACGTCGTAACCGCTCTTCAGCTCCTCGAGCAGGCTGGGGAACTGCACGCTCAAGGCGTCGGCGTCGGCGGGGTCGGTCCTGAAGCTCGGCACGACGTCAAGCGTGCAGCCGTCCAGCGCCACACGGGCCGGCTTGGGCACCCGCTCCGGATAACGTAGCTGAGTCGTCAGGGAGCGGCCGGCGAAGGCCTGGTCGCCGTAGGCCTCGTCGAGCGACGGCGCGCTCAGGTTGGCGTCGACAAGCAGCGTGCGGCGGCGGTTCCGGGCGAAACTCTCTGCCAGGCTCACTGCGACTCGGGCGGCGCTCTCGTCTTGCTCGACGCTCGTGATGAGCAGCACCGCCGGGGACGCGGACGCCACGACCTGAGCGAGGTTGGCGCGCAGGAAGTTGGTGGCCTCAGGGGGCAGCCGCAGGCCGCGTCCGGGCTGTGGAAACTCAGCGAGAACGGGCTGGCCGACAAGTTCGCCCAGTTCGGCACCGTTGCGCAACCGGTCGCTGGTCAGCTCGCGGGCGGCGCTCAGCCCGTAGCCGGCGGCTGCACCGAGCAAGAAAGCGAGGGCGGCGCTGAACTTGGGACTCGACATGGGGCTGGAGGGCACCGACGCCGCCTGGATAATCTGCAAAAGTCCCTCCGGAGCGGCGCTCATGGCCTGGGCGTAGGTCAGCTGCATCTGCTGCTCCGCGAGAGTGAAGATACGGCTGTCGACCTCGCTTCGCCTGTCCGCAGCAGACGCGAGCTGGAAGCTCATCATGAGGACACTCTCGCGCAGGGCGTCGGTGTAGGCCTCGAGAAGGTCCGCGGCCTGGGCCCGGTCCCAGGCCAGCAGGGCACCCGAGAGGGCGTTGGCGGTGTAGGCCGCGACCTGCGCGTCCGGACCGGTCACTTCGATGTGGATGAGGCTGGAAACGCGCATCTCTTCGGTGCGCACCACCATCTTCGAGCGCACGCTCTCGATAGCCTCGGGGCTGGGATTAGCGTACCCCAGCCAGGAGTCGAGCGCGTTCACGATGATGGTGTCGCTGAGCGCGGCCGCGCGGTAGATGTTGGGGTCTAGCGAGGGAGCGAGGGCTTCCCCGACGGTGCTGGCTTTTGACTTGGGCAGCGTCGCCGCCAGCGTGGCCCGGGCGCGGTAGTCCGGGGCGCGGTTCAGCTCGAGCCAGTAGACGCCGCCGGCGGCGCACACGGCGAAAAGAAGCGCGATGAAAAGGCCGCGCTTGACGAACTGGAGGAGGTCGTGCAGACTCAGGTAAATGTCTTGGCTCATGCCCGTCCTGGAGCACGGTCGACGGCGCTCACGGCGACAGCTGCTCTTTCACGGCCTTGCCCGCGCCCGGGCCGCGCCCGCCGCGGCGGGCCCAAGCGCCGCTGGCGACGTTGGTCGCCACAACGCCAAAGACGGGCACGTTGACGCGCCGGAACGCGTCTACGGCGGCGCGCGTGCTTTCCCAACGCGAATGACCCAGCCGGGTAACGAGCACAGTACCCGTACACAGGGGCGCGATGCTGAGCGCGTCCGCAACCTCTAGGACGGGCGCAACATTCACAACGATGACTTCGTAGTCCCGGGCCCAGACCTCAAGGCAGGTAGCAAAGCCGCGACCGAGCAGTTCAGCGGTATGTGGACCGGCCTCAAAGGTGGGAATGAGATGGAGCGTTTCGCTGGGTCCCAGGGTTACCTCGGTGGCGCGGCGCTCGTCTTGGGGATTTTCTAGATAGTCAATCAGCGAGGCTTGTTGCTGACCGGTTATGTCGTAGACATCCGCAAGGCCGGGGCGGCGCAGGTCAGCGTCAACCAGCAGGGTCCGGCTACGGTTGCGGACGAAACTTTCGGCCAGACGGGCGGCGACACCGGGCTTGCCCTCCCCAGCCCGCGCGCTGGACACAAGGATAATTTTCGGATGGGCACTTGCTGCGGAGGAGAGCAGGCTGGTCCGCAGGTAGCTAGCGGACTCCTGGTGAAGGCGGCTGGCGTTTCTGGAGCGCCGGGGGAAAGCAGCGATGACCGGGAGGCCGGCCGCCTGCGCAACGTCGTCAGGGGTGCGCAGGCGGGTGTCGAAGGACTTGCCGAGCAGCTGTGCCCCGTAGGCGAGCAGCAGGCCCAGCGCCAAGCCGGCAGCGGCGCTGGGCAGAGGCCGCGGGAAGTAAGGTGCGCGAGGCGGAACGGCGGGCTGCAGTAACTCCAAGGAGCCGACTGCGGAGGTCGCGAGGGCCTGGGCTGAGGTGAGCTGGGTTATGCGCTGCGCCCTCAGCGCCGTCATGCCGTCATACTCCTCGCGGGCAGTGTCGTCAGGTGCCTGACTCAAGAGTCTGAGCTGGGCGTTGAAGGCCTCGATTTCGCTCTCGAGGGTGGCTATGACCTTGGCCCAGCTGCGCCCGGCGCGGTTGGCGTCCCAGGCGATGAGAGACTCGGCCACGGCATTTGCGCCGAGCGCTGCGGTCTCCGGGGTCGCAGCGCTAAAGACGATGGTCAGCAAGCTCGAGGTCTTAGCCTCGGTTGACGCCACATCGTATTGACCGCGGAGGCGGTCGAGCTCGGCCTGGGAGGCACTTTCACTGCCCGTCGTGGCCGCCGCGGCGGCCACGACGGCGTCACTGTAAGCCGCGACTTCATAGATCGGGACGTCGAGCGTAGAGGTCGCCCGCAAGCCGAAGGGCTGCAGTCCCGCAGCCGCGTCGGCGGCAAAGACCGTGGCCTCGGCGTGGTAGCGCGGCGGCAGCCGTGAGGTAAGAAAATAAACCCCCGCGGCAAGCGAAATACCCACCAACAGGGCCAGCGGGAGCCCGCCCCATAAAAACCTTAAGGTGTTACTCAGCGGTGCATCGTGAGTCGGCTGCTGGGCCATACGGAACTCCTGTACATAGCTATCTTATATCCACACGGCTCAAAATGGATAGGTCAAATACACTACCCGACCGGCCCCTCAGGCCCAGGTGCATTCGTCACAGAAGGCCGCTGCCAAGACCGTTATACTTCTTCACTTTAAGGGCAGTCAAACCTGTAAGATGTTATACTTCACTTAAAGGCAGTTAAAGCTGTGGATGAAAGTTTCTGGAACCGCTGGAGGTGGCTTACGTCTGTCCATCCTTCAATAAGTACCCACCGATAGGAGTTCTGAGCCATGCCTATACAATGCCGCTGGAGCGGTGGCCCGTGAGAAACTACTCCCGCCGCTACGTCACGACCGACACGCAGACGCTTCCGCACAACCTGCTGGGGGTATTCGACCTGGTCGGCCTGGGGGTCGCCCTTTGGCTGGTCGTCCTGAAAGTGTCGCCCTCGGACGAACAGCTTTTCCCGGTTATCCTGCTGGCCGCCGCCATCGTCAGTTGGCTTATGGCAGCGCAGACAAAGACGCTCAACACCGTCCTGACCGGCCGCAACTATCGGCTGCTTCTAGCGCCGGCCGTTGCGGCTATGGTCACGCTCTCGGTCCAAGCCCTCACACACGCCTATTTTTCCGGCCGCGCCCTTGTGCTGTTTGTAGTGTTTTGGACCGCCTGGATGTTGCTGGGACAGGTGCTGTATGGGCGCTACCGACCCCCCCTGCACACCCTCGTGATCGGCCGGCCCGACTACCTCCCAGCGCTGCGCAGCCTGCCGCGGTTAGCGGTCACGCAGCTAGAAAAACCGCCTGAGCATTTCGACGGCTTCAACATTGTTGCGGTCGACCCCCTCGCAGGTCAGTTGTACTCGAAGGAATGGCTGTACTGGCTGTCACACGCAGACATGGTCGGTGTAAAGATGGTGGCGGCGCCGCTGCTCCTGGAAACCCTGACCCACCGCGTACCGCTCGAGATGCTGCACGGGCGTTGGGCCTTCCATCTTCTTAGCGGCCGCTCAACTTATGCGGTACCCAAGCGGGCTCTCGACCTCTTCGTCGTCATCCTGGCGGCCCCTTTTCTCCTACTCGCGGGCGGGCTCGTCGCCACGCTGGTCTACCTCGACAGCGGCGGCCCCGTCATCTTCCGGCAGCTGCGCGTCGGCAAGGGGGGCCGCTCTTTCACGATGTTCAAATTCAGGACCATGCGCCTGGACGCCGAAGCACAGGGTGCCGCGTTCGCGCAGCGGGCCGACCCCCGCGTGACGCGGGTCGGGACGTTTCTGCGGCAATGCCGCCTCGACGAGTTGCCGCAATTCTGGAACGTTTTCAAAGGAGACATGAGCATCATCGGGCCGCGGCCCGAACAGGTGGGCTTCTCGCGCCGCTTCGAGAGCGACATTCCCCTCTACGAACTGCGCTACAACGTCAGGCCGGGCATCACAGGCTGGGCGCAAGTGCTCAACGGCTACACCGCAACGGAGCAGGAGACGATCGAGAAGCTTCGCTATGACTTCTACTACGTCAAGCACCTGTCGCTCGAGCTAGATACCGAGATTGTCCTCCGGACGCTCAAAACTGTTGTGACGGGGTTTGGGGCACGCTGAGTCGGGCCGCGTTAGGGCGAATGCACCGAAACGCGAAAGACGCCAACCTCCTCACGATTTTTTTGGGCGGCGAGGTGCGTGCTACGGGCGAGCATCAGCCTGGGCGTTGCCTCGACTTGGACGCGGCGGGTAGGGTCGTCGGGGCCGAGCGTCACGACAGTTTAGAGACGCCAGAAAGGCTCGAGCTGGTGCAAGAAAAAATGGACCACAAGAAAACCCCCGGTCACTGCGACCAGGGGTTTTCTTCGTCCTGCACTCGCTTTCTTGGTGGAGCTGAGGGGATTCGAACCCCTGACCTTCTGAATGCCATTCAGACGCGCTCCCAACTGCGCCACAGCCCCGCTAAAGAACACAACCTCGGTGCTTCGTTACAAAATGCCCGCTTGGGCATCCGTTTAGCACGAACAAGATACTATCATACTGGACCTGTTGAACGCTACCCCCAGAGGCTCGAGGCCCGACGACCTAAAGTGTCTAACGCCGTCTCATGTCCGGCCTAGACGCCACCGGGGTTCGGGGCAGAGACGTTCGGGACAGAGACGAGGGAGACGAAAATGTTGGCGAAACCCACCCTTGCGGGCAAAACCGTGACGCTGCGGCCCAGCACCGCCGAGCGTGCCGAGGCGATGTTCGCCGGCCTCAGTGATAAAGAGTTCGTGCGGCTCACCCTCGACTCGGTTGCTCGAGCCGCAGAGTAAAGCCCGAGGTTGCGTGTTAGGCTTTTCGGCATGATTCATCCCCTGGTGGAGAAATGGGCCGACCTGCTGGTCGACTACTGCGTTTCCTTACAGCCCGGCGAAAACGTGCTCTTGGCGCTCGACACCCCCGCCGAGGAGCTGGCTCGAGCGCTGTACCGCAAAGTTTTGCAGGTCGGCGGCTACCCTTTCTTGCGCCTCAGCTACCCCGAACAGGCCGAGGACACGCTCGAACTCGCGCCGGACGCTTTTTTCGAAGCCGAGCCGAGCGTAGAACTGGGCGAGATGAAGCAGATGCAAGCCTTTGTCCGCGTGCGCGCGCCGCAGAACACGAAGGCGCTGCAAAACGCCGACAAGACGAAATATGCCGCGCTGATTAAGAAAAATCGGCCCGTCCAGAACACCCGCGTCGAGCACACCCGTTGGGTCGGCAGCCTCTTCCCCACCGCCGCCTTAGCGCAGGACGCCGGGATGAGTTTGGGGGAGTACGAGCGGTTCGTCTACGGCTCGATGTTTTTGTACGCCGCCGACCCGGTCGCCGAGTGGCGCAAAATCCACGACTTTCAGGCGCGGCTCATCGAGCGTTTGCAACACGCTGAAGAGGTGCGCATTGCCGCCGAGGGCACCGACCTCACCTTGAACGTGAAGGGCCGCACCTGGCTCAACAGCGACGGCCACCGCAACATGCCCTCGGGCGAGGTGTTCACGGGGCCGCTCGAGGAAAGCGCCAACGGCACCGTCACCTTCGGCATTCCCAGCACGGTCGGCGGGGTCGAGGTCGAGGGTATCCGCCTCACGTTTGAAGAGGGTAAAGTGGTCGAGGCGAGGGCCGACAAGGGCGACGACCTGCTGCAAGCCCAACTCGCCACCGACGCGGGCGCGCGCTTTTTGGGTGAACTCGGCATCGGCACGAACACCCACATCCAAACCCCGACCAAGCAAATCCTCTACGACGAAAAAATCGGCGGCACGGTTCACCTGGCGCTCGGGCAGTCTTACAAAGAGTCGGGCGGCACCAACACCTCGGCGATTCACTGGGACATGATTTGCGACCTGCGCAGGGGTGGAGCGATTTACTTGGACGGCGAGTTGTTTCAGGAAAACGGCGCGTTCAAATTCAAATAAGGCGCGGGCGACAAGCTACCGGCTCGCGGCCACGAGACCCGACCGAGCCGCGGCTCGGCAAGCGCTCACATCTAAAAAGCTCTTCGGCACGTATAACCCAGTCAACCGAGCTGAGTTTTGCGCAGGTCACGAACTCGGCGGTCGGGAGGTGAAGCGTGACTCAGAAAGAGAAGTTGAATTTAACGCTGTTGTCGGACCGGAAGCTGCTCGAGCTGCTCGAGCTTTACGAGCGCAAAATCGTTACAGGCAGGGCGGACTTTGAAGAGTTCGACGCCTTCGTTTTCTGTCACTTTGAACGCAACCGTCGCCGGAACGCTGCAAATCGTGTTTTAGACATGAAACCCACCCTCGACTTTGTCGTGGTGTAGGTCGTGGTGTAGCGTGCCGTGGGTCAGCGTATAGTGGCGCTTACGTGCCGACGCTCATCGACAACGAAAGCGGCCTGAGGGCGGCCGCCGACCGCCTGGCCAGCCGAGATGCCGCCCTGGCCGCCATCCTGAAAGCCCACGGCTACCCACCCCTGTGGCGGCGCGAGCCGGGCTTCGGCACGCTGCTGCACATCGTCTTGGAACAGCAGGTCTCGCTTTCATCGGCGCGGGCGGCGTTCGAGCGGTTGTGCCAGGTCGCCCAACCCCTCACACCCGAAACTTTTTTAAAGTTGGACGACGCTACCTTGAAACGAGTCGGTTTCAGCCGTCAGAAAACGCGCTATGGCCGGGCGCTCGCCGCGGCGCTTCAAACGGGCGAGCTGGACTTGGCGAGACTCGAGACCCTAGACGACGACGCGGTGCGGCGCGACCTCACGCGTGTGGTCGGCATCGGCACCTGGACCGCCGACATCTACCTGATGACGGTCCTCGGTCGTCCCGACGTGTGGCCGCGGGGCGACCTGGCGCTCGCCGTCGCGGTGAAAGAGGTCAAAGGGTTGCCGACCCGGCCCCGCCCCGACGAGCTTACCGTCGTCGCCGAACCTTGGCGGCCTCTCCGGGCGGTCGCGGCGCGGCTCTTGTGGCACCACTACCTGTCGCGCTGACTCAGCGGCTCGGGGGGTACAGACCTGTACCGACGGGGGTGTCGTCCGGACGGCGTGAGTGGGAAGACCGCTTGCAGAACGCGAGGGGACCGAGAAGAGGGTCGGGGGGCTCAAACCTTTCCTGCATCCAAACTCGGCCGAAGCGCGTTTCTATAGGTAGACCTGAAGCGCTCGAGCGTTTGTCCGAAGCGTTTCCAACGTCAACTCGAGTCGAGGGAGGTACGGGGTGAACCGCAGGGCCGGGGGGCGTCGCCGTCGCTCGCTCGTCACTGCAACGACGAAAGCAGTCCCGGAAAAACAGACGGCGTTGGCGTGTCTGCTCGAGCCTCGGTCTGTGACGCTTGCACATGCTTTCGGCGGCAGCGGCTTGTTAGCCTGAAGGGCGTTAGCCACCGACAGACCGCGCTGCCGACAGACCACCTCGAACAACGCTCTCCGTTTTCGTTTTACGTCCACCCTAGACTCACCGCACGTGTTTTACCAGGGAGGTTAAACATGCGTCACTTTGTCCGCGCCGTCGTCTGCGCGCTTGTCTTCAGCGCGTCGTTGGGCGCCGCCCAAACCATTCTCGAGGTCGCCGAAGCCGACCCCGGCCTGAGCACCCTCGTCAGCGCGCTGAAAGCCGCCGGGCTGGCCGAAACCTTGCAGGGCGCGGGGCCTTTCACCCTGTTCGCCCCGACCAACGCCGCCTTTTTACAGGTGCCGCCGGACGAGCTGGACAGTCTGCTCGGCGACCCGGCAGCGCTGCAGCGCGTCTTGGCTTATCACGTGGTGCCCGCCTTTATTATGGCGCGGGACGCGGTGCAAGCGACCCGCGCGCCGACCCTGGAGGGGAGCGAGTTGAGCGTCCGGGTCGAGGCGGGGAACCTGCTCGTCAACGAGTCCAAGGTGGTCAAGTTCGACGTGGGGGCCAGCGAAAACGTGCAGGCGTCCAACGGGGTCATCCACGTCATCGACAGCGTCTTAGAGCCTCCCGACGTCGCCTTGGCCGGGGGCGCGCCGGTCGCGCCCCGCATCGGCGCGCCGGTCAGCTCGGTTGCCGAAGTCGCCCAGGTGTACGAAACGGCGGCGCTGCGGAGCGTGCGCTTTCCGCTCGAGGAGTTGGGCGGCAGCGGCGTGAGCGGCTCGGTCCTCGTCGCCGACTACGGTTTCGACAACGCCGTGGCGACGATCCTGGTCAAGGGAACGGAAGGCGCAGGCGGCGACCACCCGGCACACTTTCACGCGGGCGACTGCGGCAGCGGCGGCGACATCGTCATCCCCCTGAACGACGTTTCGGACAGTTCCGGCCTCAGCGTCACCACCGTGACCGCACCCTACGACGTGATTGTGGACGGCGACCACTACCTGAACATCCACTCGAGCACCAGCCTGGACGTCATCGTCGCCTGCGGCGAGGTCGGGGCGGTGACCCGGTAACAAACACGGGTCACATCACCAGGTCACACTTTCGGTGGGGAGGAATTGTGAAAAAAATCTTGGCGGCTTGCTTGCTGTTGTGTGTCGCAGCTCAGGCCCAACTGACGCCCGCCGCCCAAGAAGCGCTGCGCCAGGGCAAGACGGCGGCGGCGCAGGCGCTCAACGCTTACGAAACGCCCAACCCGGACCAGCCGTTCTGGGCCTCAGCGCTCGCTCACGGTGCCGAGGCCGAACGCTTGGCGCCCGACGCGCCCGAGCCGCAGCGGTTCTTGGCCCAGGTTTACACGAGCCTCGGCTGGTTCAAACGCGCTTACGACGCCTGGGCGCGCTACGAACAGTCCGGCGGCGAGCTGGACGCCGACGCCCGCAGCAAGTACGCGCAGATGAGCGCGGCGCTCGGCTACAGCCGCTACACCCGGGGCGACCTGACGGCGGCGCTCACCCATTACCAGAAAGCCGCCGAACTCGCACCCGACGACCAGAACCCAGACCAAACGCTCGCCTGGCTCGCGCTCGTCAACTTCGAACTGGGCCGGCCGGAAGACGCGCTGCCCTACTGGCAGCGCCTCAGCGAACGCCAGCCCGACAACCCGGTCTACACCGTTTACTTGGCGCGCACCCGCGACCAGATAGAGCACGGCGTCGAGGCCAGCAACGCCTTTTACGAGGGCCTCGCGGCGTATAACCGGGGCGACTCGGCCGCGGCGCTCGACGCCTTTGCGCAGGCCGCCCGCTCGAGCCCTAACTACCTGGACGCGCTCGAGCGGGCCGGGGCGCTCAGCCTGGCGCTGAACCGGCCGGACGAAGCCGTGTCTTACCTGCAACGCGCCCTCGCCCTCGCCCCGGACGATGCGCAGACCGCGGCGAACTTGGAACTGGCTAAAGCGCAGGTGCGCTGGGGCGTGCAGGCGCTCACGCACTACCGCGACGGGGTTCGCCTGCTCGAGCAAAACCGACTCGGCGCCGCCCGAGACGAACTCAGCGCCGCGACCCTAGCCAACGGACGCTTCCCGGACGCCTGGGCGCAGCTGGGCCGGGTCGAGCGCGCCCTGGGCAATCCCGAAGCCGCTCTGCAAGCCCTCGAGCGGGCCGCCGACTTAGCGCCCGGTGAGCCGAGCTACCGGCAACAGGCGGACGCACTGCAAAACCAGCTCACCCAAGACCTCGCACAAGAGTTCGCACAAGAGTTCACCGTGCAGAACGAAACCGTGGTAACAGGTCCTACCGAGGCGAGCCCTCCGGCTGAGGCAGCCACCTCCTCCACAGCCGCAGCAACCACAGCACTCCCTGAGACGGCCGCAGCGGACACCCTCCCGGCGACCCTGGACGACGCGGCGAGCGCGCTAGAAAACGCGGCCCCGAACAGCCCACCCCTGACCCTGCTCGGCGTCACTTTTACGCACCACGGCGACGCGAGCAGGCAAGAAGGAGCCTTTTCCTTTTTCGAAACACCGCAATCCCTGGCCTTCGACCTGCGCAGCCCGCTCGACTACGCCGAAGGCACGCTGTACCAGCGCCTGGAAATTATGAGCAAACCGAGCGACGCGGTCGTGCAGTACCAGGTTTGCCTGGTACCCGCCGACTACATCACGGTCTTGCCCGCTTGCAGCGACTCGGCCGACCTCACCTTTAAGGGGCGCGGCACCTTCGAGGCGCAGCAACCGCTGACCTCGCTCTCGAACTACCGCAAAATCGACTGGAGCAAGGGAATTGCGAACGTCTTACTGGTCCTGCGCGACGACCGCGGCAACCCGGTCTCGAGCAGCTACCTTTTTGAAAGCAACCCCACGCTCGACTTCAGCGACTTTTACCCGATGCGCGTGAGCTACAGCGCCGTCATCGTGCCGCAGGGCGGTACTTTCAGTGGCTGGCCCGAGCAACTGACCGACCGCTGAGGCCACGACCCGAGGCGGTTCACGCTTCCGCGGTGCGGTAGAATTCGAAAATGACCAGAGTCGGCGTCATTTCGGACACGCACGGGCTGCTGCGGCCGGAGGTGGTCGCAGCTTTGCGGGGCTCCGAAATTATCGTTCATGCGGGCGACGTGGGCAGTGAGAGCATCCTCCCGGCGCTGCGCGAACTCGCGCCCGTCCACGCGGTGCGCGGCAACGTCGACACGGGCGCTTGGGCTTACGCCTTGCCCCTGACTGTCACACTCGAGGTCGAAGGTATCGCCCTCTTCGTCCATCACGGCCACTTGGGGCTCGAGGCCGACGCTTTACACGGCTCCGGCGTCGTCGTCAGCGGGCACTCGCACCGGCCCGGCATCGAGAAGCGCGGGGGCGTCCTTTACCTCAACCCCGGCAGCGCGGGCCGCAAACGCTTCGACCTGCCGGTCTCGTTGGCGCGGCTCGTCGTCAAGGGTGACCGGGCGGAGGCTGAACTGGTGCGGCTCGAGGTTTAGCCGAGAAGGGGCTCCCGAGACGCAAACGTTCCCCGTCGGGTACTTGCCGTTTTCGCAGCTGGACGCCTCTCTCGAGAACGCCCCTATCCAGGTTGAGGCGGTACACTGGCGTTCGTGGATTTCAGAAGTTTCGACGCGCCCGCCGGCGAACGCCTCGACGTGGCGATGGCGCAGGCGCTAGACCTCTCGCGGACTCAAGCCAAAGAACTCGTCGACGAGGGTTTTGTCCAAATAGACGGCCGTCCGGTCGGCAAACCCTCCATCAAACTCAAAGGCAGCGAAACCGTCACCGTGATGGTGCCGCCGCCCCGCCCCATGATGGTCGAGCCCGAGGACATCCCGCTCGACATCATCTACCAGGACCAGGACTTGGCCGCCATCAACAAACCGCCCAACTTGATCGCCCACCCGACCGCGACGGTGCGCAGTGGCACGGTCGTGAACGCGCTGTTGGGGCGCTTAGAGCTGTCCAAAGACAGCCACTTCGACCCCAAAGAGGACGACTACCGCCCCGGCATCGTCCACCGCCTCGACAAAGACACCTCCGGCGTGATGGTGATTGCCAAAAATGACGAGGCGCACCGTCACTTGTCCGCCTCGTTCAAAAAGCGGCTCACCGAAAAAGAATACGTCGCCATCGCCGTGGGCGACCTGAGCGACGACGTGCAGCTCGACGCGCCCATCGGGCGGCACCCGGTCAACCGACAAAAGATGACCATCGGCGGCACGCAACCGCGCAGCGCCAACACTTATTTTCGGGTGCTGGCCCGGATTCCTGGCTATGTGCTCGTCAAGGCCAAGCCGCACAGCGGGCGCACGCACCAGATTCGGGTTCACTTAGCGCACTTAGGCGCGAGCGTTTTGGGCGACGAAACCTACGGGCGCTCCTCCGAGGCGATTGCCCGGCAAGCCCTCCACGCCTTCCGCCTCACCCTGCCCCACCCAGCGGACAACCAGGCCATCACCTTTACCGCGCAGGTGCCGGCCGACATGCTCGAGGCGTGGCTCAAGCTCGGCGGGAGTTGGCCGCCGGCGGGGGCGGAGGAGTTGTAAGAAGGTCGGGTTGACGGTTCAGCGTCGTCTCGGTCATCTAGGCCAAAACTCTCTGCCGCCTTCGTCGAGGTAGCGCCGCAGGAAGCTTGCCAGCGAGCTTCCTGCAAGGGGCCAATCTTCACGTGAGTCGATGGGTAAGGCTATCAAAACGTGGCCGTAGTCTTCTCCAACGAGATTACACCTGATAACGAGCAAGTCGGATTCGTAGAAAAACTCGCCTAAAATAAGGTCGCCCGGCCGGAAACCTTCTCTGTAGAGCGATTTGAAATAGTGGTTGCGTTCAACGAGCGTTGGGTCGGGTGGGTAGGTTACGAGACCAACTTGACCATCTTCGCCGAGGTCTATAAAAATTCGCAGGCTCGAGCTTACTTGCCAAAACCAAACAAGTTCATCAGGAATTAAGCACTGCAAGGCGTCCCCGAGATAGGTTTTGTCCCACGGTATAGCCGTCGCAACTGTAGATTGAAGCTGTAGAGCCGCGCCTTCATTCTTGGAAGGTAAGTTTTTTATTTCGTCAATTATTTGTTCGATGTTCGGGCTTTGCACGATTCCCTCACTCATAGTTGAAGAAGTATTCCAAAAACTCTAAGAATGTGTTGCCCCGAACGAGCGCTTCGTCAGCAGTCATAGGTATGAAAGGGATTTCGACCAAGGTTAACTGTTCCCCTCGAGTATCGAACGCGAAAGCTTCGCCGCCCCCGTCCGAACCGAACAGCACGAAGCCCGGCGCAAACTCACGCACGCCGTAACCGTCGTTCCCTTCGACAAGCTCTTCGACGGGCCAAAACCTGACGTAGCCGTTGGTCCCGATGCTGCCCTCCGCCCCGTTCGAAGTGAGCATGAAGCTAATGTAGTCTTCTGGAAACTTCAAACCCAACTGGATTTCAGCAGCTTCGATAGCCTCTTGCCGAGTTCCGGGATTTAGCGTCAACTTTTCGGTGAAGCGAGAAAATTTTGTGCTGTCGCTCTCTGACATGACACGCCTCTTTCTTACTTCGACTTCAGAACTCACCGCTTCTCCCGCAAGCCCACCGGTTTACGTTTCTGATGCCTCTAGGTAACGGAGTCGGCGAATCTAATCGTTGGGTTTCCAGAGAAACCGGGTAGTCGGGAAAAAAATGAGCGAGTATTTCTGTGTGAGCGACTTGCATATCCTCTTCGTCATCCTCGGAGATAGGACCGTCGAAGTAACAAACGACGTGCGCCTCTTCGTTAAATTTCAGAGTAACTAATATCGCCCGCAGGGCGGGCGGCACATGACCCACCAACGCCCCTTGCAAACTCAGCATAAAAGTCGGCCAATCGAGCGAGTAATTCAGCATGACAAAGCTATTGTACCCGCTCGAGCCCTTGTTTATCACAGCGAACCGGAAACACTTTTCCGTCTCTTACCCGCGTCTTGGTACACTGGCCTCGAGACAGGAGACTTTTGTGGACACCACCCTCGACCTACCCCACTGGCAACTCTCGAGCATCTTTCCGGGCCTGGACTCGGCAGCGTACAAAGAGGCCAAAGCCGAAGTTAAGAGCGAGTTGAAGGCGCTCGAGACCTTTATGGACGAGCATAAAATCGGGACGCAAACCTCGGCGGAAGTTTCGGCGGAAACCGTGACGACGTTTGAAACGCTTGTCGAGCGGTTCAACGCCCTCGTGACGAACCTGAGCGACCTGCGCGCTTACCTTGCCGGGTTTACCAGCACGAACGCCTTCGATGACGAGGCTCAGGGCGAGCTGTCGAGCTTGCAGCCACAGTTCAGCAAACTGGGTGCGCTGAGCAAACGCTTGACCGCCTGGCTCGGAAGTTTGGACGCTGAAGCGCTTAAGGCGCGGTCACCTAAAGCCGCAGACTTGTCTTACTTGCTCGAGCGCGCCGCGGTCAATGCCACGCACCTGTTGGATGACAAAACCGAAGCGGTGGTGAGCACCTTGGGTGCGACGGGCGGCGGGGCTTGGGGCAAGCTGCACGGCGAATTGACGAGCCGCTCGAGCGTGACCGCGAAATTACCCGGCCGCGAAGAAAAAGCCTACACCCTGTCCGAACTCGTCAACTTGCAGCACGACGGCGACCCGGCGGTGCGCAAGGCGGCATATGAGGCCGAAATAGAGCTTTTGACGCAACACGAAGTGAGCTACGCCGCGGCGCTCAACAGCGTCAAGGGCGAGGTCGGCGAGTTGAGCGCGGCGCGCGGCTGGGACTCGCCGCTGGCGGAGGCGGTGTTCGACAACAACATCACCCTGGAAAGTCTGGAGGCGATGCAGACGGCTTGCCGCGAAGCTTTCCCCGACTTCCGGCGTTACCTGAAAGCCAAGGCGAGGTTTTTGGGCAAGGACGCGCTCGCCTGGTACGACCTGCGCGCGCCGGTGAGCGTGGGTGAGGCTCGAGCCTTCAGCTGGGACGAGGCGAAAACGTTTGTGGTGGACACCTTCAGGAGCTACTCGGACGACCTGGCAAATTTCGCCGAGCGTGCTTTTGAGGAAAACTGGTGCGACGTGCCGCCCAGACGCGGCAAGCGCGGCGGCGCGTTTTGCATGGGCGTACCGGGCCGCGCGGAGTCGCGGGTGCTGCTGAACTTCGGCGGGACGCTCGACGACGTGTTTACGATAGCCCACGAACTCGGGCACGCTTACCACAACGAACAGATGTACCGGGCCGGGCGCGACGCCCTGAAACGCAACACGCCGATGACCCTCGCCGAAACCGCCAGCATTTTTTGTGAAACCATCGTCGTCAACGCGATGTTGGCCGAAGCGAGCGACGAGGAACGCTTGAGCATCCTGGGCCAAGACTTGCTCGGCGCGACCGGGCTCGTCGTAGACATCTATTCCCGCTTCATCCTCGAGCAGACCGTGTTCGAAAAACGTCAGAAACGCGAACTCTCGATTGACGAACTCAAAAACATCATGTTGGACGCTCAAGCGAGCACCTACGGCGAAGGTTTGAACGAAAGTGAGCGGCACAGTCTCATGTGGGCGCACAAGGGGCACTATTACAGCAACACGCGCAGCTTCTACAACTACCCATACACTTTCGGCTACCTGTTCGGCCTCGGGCTGTACAAGGTGTATGAGGCTGAGCCGGACGGGTTCAAAGCGAGGTACGACGACCTGCTCTCGAGTACCGGTCTCGCCGACGCCGCGAGTTTGGCGCGGGGTTTCGGCATCGACATCGAAGACGTGGACTTTTGGCGCGGCAGTTTGAGCGTCGCGCGGGAGCGGGCGCGGCAGTTCGAAGACCTCGTAGAGAAGCTTGCGTGAGCTATGCAAAGATGTTCGACCTGACCGGCAAACGAGCCCTCGTCGTCGGCGCGGGCTCGGGCATCGGGGCGGCGGCAGCCGAAGGGCTGGCCGCTTTTGGGGCCGAAATAGTATGTGCGGACGTGCGGCTCGAGCCCGCTGAGGAAACGCGGCAAAAAATAGCTGAGGCGGGCGGTAGGGCTCGAGCCCTACCAATCGACCTCACCGACGAGGACAGCGTCAAAACAGCTTTTGGTGAGATTGACGGCGCGCTCGACATACTGGTTTGCACACCCTCGGTCAACGTGCGTAAAAAGCTGCTGGACTATACCGCGGAAGAGTTCGACAAAGTGGTCACGCTTAACCTCAAGGGCAACTTTTTTGCGATGCAGGCGGCAGGTCGGCTGATGACGGCGCAGGGCGGCGGGAGCATCGTGCTGTTCTCCTCGATTCGCTCCCAAACCGTCGAGCCCGGCCAGGGCGTTTACGCCGCGACAAAGGCGGGTACCTTGCAGATGGTCCGCGCCCTCGCCGCCGAACTCGGCCCCCAAAAGGTGCGCGTGAACGCCGTCGCGCCCGGCGTGGTCGAAACGCCGCTGACCGAGCAAATCAAAGCGAACCGGGACTGGTACGACGCCTACGCGAACAAAGGCGCGCTGGGCCGCTGGGCGCAACCGAGCGAGATGGTCGGCGCGGTCATCTTTCTGGCGAGCGACGCCGCCTCGTTCGTGACCGGCTCGCTGCTGTTTGTGGACGGCGGTTGGACGGCGGTGGATGGGCGGTTTACGCCGCCGCTGTGAGAAACCATGATTTTATTTCGACCTACCGGACTTAAAGAACTTGCACTGATTTTTCAGAGTGATATGTCGGCATGGCCTCCTAGATTGCCAGACCAACCCATTTTCTATCCCGTTCTCAACCAAAACTATGCTCGCCAGATTGCTCGAGACTGGAATACAAAGTTTGACTCTTGCGTTGGTTACGTGACCAGATTTGAAATTGCTGACAGCTTTGCTGACAAGTACGACATCAAGGTCGTGGGTGGTCGTGAGCACGAAGAGTTATGGGTTCCCTCTGAAGACCTCGAAGCGTTCAACACTCAGTTGATACGACCTATCGAAGTTCTTGAGGCCTACTTCGGTAAATTGTTTTTAGAGCATAGCAAAAGAGATGGTTATCACGCAGAGGGCCAAGACGCATCCCACACGCTGTGGCAACTTGGGGAATTGTTTGACTACAACATGGCGGAGTTTGAAATCAAAGTTCAAAAGTCAAGAGAGCTAATTTTTTTGCACTTTATTGGCTTGCAGCAACCAGTGACGAACTAGCCATACCTGATGATAGACGTAAGCAAATTCTTGAGGCAATCGAGATAACTTGGCAGCGGTTCTGTAAGATTCCACTTTGCAAAGAAAGCTATCGCGTTGACGTCGGCAAATTGTAGTGGCTGTAGAGGGTGACCCTTTTGGGTTGGCAAGCCAAAAGGCTGCAAAACCCGCTTTCACTCAAGCCCCCGACCCAAAAGGATTGAGCAGGCTCACACCTGTTCGCGCCACATCGGTCACGTTGCGCGTTACTAAGGTGAGGTCATGCACCAAGGCCGTAGCTGCCAACAACCCATCAATGACTGGTAAGGTTTGGGCGGCATTGAGCCGACCCCAAGTTTCAGCTACGTCACGGCTGACTGTTAAGACGCGCTCTCGGTAATCGCGCTTCAGGGTCGTGAGCCAAAGTTCGTAAACTTGTGCCTGCTCGGGGTCGCGCGGTTTCAAACGCTCAATCCCTTGACGAATTTCGCCGACGACCAACACACTGAGGAATAGGCCGTTGCCCTCGACCTGTTCGAACCAGGTTTTGACCCTGGTGTTCCCTTTGGGTTTGCGCAGTTCCGAAAGAACATTGGTGTCGAGCAGGTAGCTCACAATTCGACGGTGCGCGCAAGCTCTGGGGAGCGCTCGAGGTCAAGCTCACTCAGGTCGGGACCGTGAAGCAAAAACGTCTTGAAATCCTTGCCGCTGCCGCTCAGCTTCCGGTACGTTTCCACCGACACCAGCACGGCAACTTCCTCGCCGTGGCGGCTCACGGTTTGTGGACCCTCTTGAATCGCCTTGCGCACAAACTCGCTGAACTTTTGTTTTGCATCTTGAACAGGCCAGGTCATCTTCACCTCAATCTAGTCAGGCTAGATTGTAACACAGCTATTTTTGACCTCGTCGCTCCAGCAACCAACACACCCTAGCGTTTTCGGTGAGGCCTCAAATAGATTTCTACAACAGGCGTGATGAAGCCTTTGACGCCGTTTGCAGCCAAATAGCTTTGAAACTCTATAATCGCAACATGGCACAAGTTGACCACATCAAATCCGCAGTCGAGGCTTTGTCGGCAGAAGACTTCATACAGCTTCGTAACTGGCTGGCCGAAAAAGACGGGCAGCGTTTCAAGGATTCGCTCGAGCAACTACTCGAGGGTGTTACTGAGAAAAATACCCGCGCAGAAATAGATACGGGAGCTTCCACCGGTCACGAAGCGTGGTAGAGGCAAGCTCAGAACGCTTTTACCCCAAGCCTTTTACCGGGACATAATTCCTTGCTAGGAGCCCCATGACCAACTTCACTACTTACCAAACAGAGTCCCGAAAAACCGCTCAGCGTGTCTATACCGACCACCCAATCGTCTACCCCACGCTCGGCTTGGTCAACGAGGCGGGCGAGTTCGCGGGCAAGGTCAAAAAGCTGTTTCGGGACAAGGAAGGCGCTATCTCCGAAGCTGACCGACAGGCGCTTAAAAGCGAACTCGGCGACGTGCTGTGGTACCTCACGCAGCTTTGCACCGAGCTTGACTTGACTTTGGAGGAAGTGGCGAGTGCCAACTTAGAAAAGCTCTTCTCCCGGCAGCGGCGCGGCGCGCTCCGCGGGGACGGGGACGACCGCTGAGCTATACTCCACTTCAGGAGGAAAACATGCGAAAAACCGTTGCAGGTGCCGTTCTGGTGTTTCTGTTCGTGGCAAGCTCGAGCCTGGCCCAACAACCCGGAGCGAACAACGCCATTACCGACGTACCCGGTGTCAAGGTCGGGCACCACGAGACGATGGATGGCGGGGGGCTGACCGGCACCACCGTCGTTCTGGTCGAGGACGGCGCGGTCGGCGGCGTGGACGTGCGCGGCTCCGCCCCCGGAACGCGCGAAACGGACCTTCTGAACCCGATCAACCTGGTGCAGGAGGTTCAAGCCGTCGTGTTGACCGGCGGCAGCGCCTACGGCCTCGAGGCCGCGACCGGCGTGGTGCGGTACCTGGAAGAACGGGGCATCGGCTACCCCGTGGGCGAAGGGCAAGTCGTTCCCATCGTTCCCGCGGCCGTCCTATTCGACCTGGGCCGCGGCGGCGACTGGACGATTCGCCCGGACGCCGACTACGGCTACCAAGCAGCTTCAACCGCAGCGGACGGACCCGTCGAGCAGGGCGTCGTGGGTGCGGGCACAGGCGCGCGGTCGGGCGGTCTCAAGGGCGGCATCGGCACTGCGAGCATCGTTTTGGAAAACGGCGTCGTCGTGGGAGCTATCGTCGCCGTCAACTCGGTGGGCCGCACTTTCAACCCCGAAACCGGCGAACTGTACGCCTCGTTCCTCGAGCTGGATGGTGAATTCGGAAGTTTGACCAATCCCGCCGACCTCGGCTTTCAGGGCCGACCCGAAGATTTTGCCCTGTTCGGAGACGGGCAAGACCTCGTCGCGCGCAACACGACCATCGGCGTTATCGCCACCAACGCCGTCCTCGACAAGGCGCAGGCTCAAAAAATCGCCCAGATGGCCCAAGACGGTTTCGCCCGCGCCATCCGGCCCGCACACACGATGTTCGACGGCGACACCATTTTCACGGTCGGCACCGGGGAGGTCGAACTGGCGAACGTCGGTGAGCTGAGCGCCGTGGGCGCTGCCGCGGCCGACGTGATGGCGCGCGCCATCGTCCACGCCATGCTGAGCGCGAACAGTGTCAGGGACACGATGAGTTACTGCGACACCTATCCCGGCGCTTGTGGAGAGTGAAGCCGCTACACGTTCGGCTGAACTTGCACGGCGGGCAGCCGCGGCGGTCGATAAAGATTATCTCGTCACAGTCACGCAGGCTTTCGTGCGGGTGCGCAGCGTCTTTGAACCGGACAAGGGCAACACCGAGGCCGAGGCTGCACACTTCATCGCCGCGGCGTTGCGCGAACTCGGCCTCGAGCCCATCCTCGAAGAAGCCGCCCCCGGTCGGCCGAACGTCGTCGCGGACTGGCAGGGCACCCGCTTCGATGGGGCGAAGCACAAGACCCTGATGCTCGAGGGCCACACCGACGTCGTCACCGAGGGCGACGCGGCACGCTGGACTTACAAACCCTTCGGCGGCGAACTCGTGGACGGCAAAATTTACGGCCGGGGCAGCGCCGACATGAAAGGCGGGATCGCCGCCGCGCTCGCCGCCGTGCGGGCGGTTCAACAGGTCGCGCCCGACTTGCCAGGGCGCGTTCGCTTCGGCATCGTCGCGGACGAAGAAGGGATGATGCTCGGCGTCAAACACTTTATCCAGCAGGGTTGGGCCGACGAAGTGGACGCCGCCATCATCTGCGAACCCGAGGAGAACGAACTCTGCCTCTTCCAAAAAGGGGCCATGCGCGTTTCCGTCATTTTTACGGGCGTGATGGCCCACGGCGCAATGCCCTACGCGGGCGTGAACCCGGTTAGGGGCTTGAGCAGTTTTCTCGAGTCCGTCAAGGGACTCGAGGCCGCCGAACAGCGGCGCTTGGGCGAGCACGAACACCTCGGTTTGCCCTGGTTCACCCCGACGATTGTCAGAGCACCTGCCAGCGGCGAAGCTCAGCACAACGTGATGCCGGAAACGGCCTACCTTGCGCTCGACATCCGCACGGTGCCGGGGCAGGAGCACGAGATTCTGCTGGAAAGCCTTGACGGTTTGGCTCGAGATTTGGAAACAAGCACCCCGAACTTGAGCATTGAGGTGGACTGTTTCGAGTCCCGACCTTGGACGCAAACCCCGCAAGACGACCCACTCGTTGCAGCCTTAGAAAAAAGTTACGAAGTCGCGCTCGAGCGCCCACCCCGCTACGGCGGCGTGCCCGGCGCGACCGACGGCACCTTTTTGAGCGCTTGGGCGGGCATTCCTATCGTCACCGTCGGCCCCGGCGACCGCACCATCCCGCACCGGCGCGACGAGTTCGTGCGCGTCGAAGATTTGATTGACGCCGCCAAGCTTTACGCCGCCGCAATCGTTTTTTACCTGAGTGACGATATCAACGACGCGTGAAGGTGTGGTAGTGTTCAGCACGCTAAGCTAAGACAAGGCAACAAAGGAGGAACGTATGAAACGCGGTTTGCTCTTCTCTGTTCTTACGCTCGTCGCGCTCGGCCTCGGTTTCGGCGTGGCCCAAGACCCTGCGCCGGTCTACGGCGGCGAAATGTCTGTCGCCATCACCGCCGACCCGCCAGGGTGGGACCCGACGGTCTCGACCTCGCAGGAAATCGCCCGCGTGACTTACCACAACGTGTTCGAAGGCTTGGTGCGGCTCGACCGGAACGGCGAAATCGTCCCGGCCTTGGCAGAATCGTGGGAAACCTCCGACGACGGGCTGACCTGGACGTTCAAGATTCGCGACGGCGTCAAGTTTCACGACGGCAGCGATTTGGCACTGTCCGACATCACGGCCAAGTTCGAGCGGGCCACCGACCCGGATTCGGGCCACACGCACCCCGAATACTACGCGGCGATTGACACAGTTCAAGCTGGCGACGGCAACACAGTGGTGTTCACGCTCTCCGAACCCAGCTCGAGCCTCCTCTATAACTTAGCCCGCCCCGACTCCATCATCTATCCCGCCGCCCAGGCCGAAACCCAGCGCAGCCAGCCCATCGGCACCGGGCCGTTCCGGTTTGTGGACTACGTCGAGGGGAGCGAGGTGCGGCTGGAGAAGTTTGCGGATTATTATCTCGAGGGTGTTCCCTACCTGGACGCCGTGACGTTTGAAATCATCCCCGACCCGAACACCCGCTTTGCCGCGTTGCAGTCCGGCGACATCGATCTGATAGGCGTGGCGTTGCCGCCCGAACAGTTTATGCAGCTTGAGGGCAACCCCAGTCTCAAGGGCACCGAGGGCAGCGCCACGACCGAAATCACTTTAGCGCTCAACAACACGCGGCCGCCGCTGGATAACCCGCTGGTGCGGCAGGCCATCACCTACGCCATCGATAAGCAGCAAATCGTCGACGGGGCCTTTTTCGGGCTCGGCACGGTCATCGGCACGCACATGAGCCCAGTGGAAGGTTACTACGTCGACCTCAATCCTTACCCCTACGACCCGGAAAAGGCGAAAGAACTTTTAGCCGAGGCGGGTTACCCGGACGGTTTCGAAATCAAGTTCGAACTGCCCGAGCCCTACAACATCGAGCGGCGCACCGGCGAGGTCATCGCGCAGCAGCTCGCGCAAATAGGCATCGAAACCGACCTCAGCGTGGTCGAGTGGGGAACTTGGGTCCAGCGGATTTTCCTGGGCGGCGACTATGACATGACCATCATCGGGCATTCCGAGCCGCGCGACATCAACGTGTACGGCAACCCGGACTACTACTACCACTACGACAATCCTGACATAAGCACGCTCCTTGACGAAATCGAGGCGACGCCCGACGAAGCCGAACAGACCAGGCTTTACCAAGAGATTGCCACCACCATCGCCGACGACGCGGTGAACGTGTGGGTGTTCAGCCCGCCCTACCTCGTCGCGGCGCGGAGCGACGTGTACGGCTTCTGGACCGACCAGCCCACGCCCGCCGTCGACATGACCGAGGTTTACAGGGCGCAGTGAGGGGAAAAAGTACCGAGTACCGAGTCGAAAGTACTGAGTGAAACAACCTGTTGCAACCCCTTGTTGCCTCCTCTGCTCCCCACTTAGATGTTCGCTTTCCTCGTCCGCCGCTTTCTGACCGCTCTCGTCAGCATTTTTTTGGCCGCGACGCTGGTGTTCGTCGCGCTCCTCGCGGTGCCAGGCGACCCGGCGGAGATAATTCTGGGTGTCAACGCGAGTCCGCAATCTTTGGCGGCACTGCGCACCAAGCTCGGGCTCGACGTTGCGCCGCCGTTGCGGTTTGTGAGTTGGCTCGGCGGCGCGGTGCGGGGGGACTTCGGCGAGTCGTTGAACTATCAGAAGCCGGTCTCGAGCCTCATCCTCGACCGTTTGGCAGTGTCGCTGCCGTTGGCGCTGTTGAGCGCGCTGCTGGCCTGCCTCGTCGCGTTGCCGCTGGGCATTTTCGCGGCGCTGCGGCGCGGCAGCGTCTTGGACCCGCTCGTGGTGACGCTGTCGCAGCTCGGGGCGGCGGTGCCGTCGTTCTGGCTCGGCTTGATGTTCATTTTGCTGTTCAGCGTGCAGTGGAACTTGTTGCCCGCGGGCGGCTACACGCCCTGGACGCGCGACCCGGTCGCCACATTACGCAGCCTCGCGCTGCCGGTGCTTGCGCTAGGTTTAGGCCAGGCCGCCGTGATGACGCGGATGACCCGCTCGGCGATGTTGGAAGTCCTGGGGCAGGACTACATCCGCACCGCTCGAGCCAAAGGCTTGCCCATGCGAAACGTGATTTGGAAACACGGCCTCCGCAACGCGCTCGTCACGCTTATCACCATCTTCGGCATCAGCCTGTCGAACTTGCTCGTCGGCTCCATCGTCATCGAACAGGTGTTCGCGCTGCCGGGTTTGGGGAGATTGGCCTTGACCGCCATCGGCGCACGGGACTTTCCGCTGCTCCAGGGTGAAGTCCTCGTCTACGCCAGCGCCATCGTGCTGCTGAGTTTTTTGGTCGACGTTTCCTACGGACTGCTCGACCCGCGCATCCGCTATGACTAAACGTAGTTAAGGTTGTAACCAACTGTGAAGCGCTTCAACCTCGTCCTCGGCAGCGCGCTCATCGCCGTCGTCGTGCTGGGCGCTTGTCTCAGTTTCGTGTGGCTGCCCTACGACCCGAACGCGCTCGACTTCGCGGTGCAGCTCGCCGCGCCGAGTGCGGCGCACCCGCTCGGCACCGACCACTTCGGGCGGGACTTGTTGAGTAGGCTGTTGGTGGGCTCGAGGGCCACGCTCTACGTCGGGTTCATCGCCGTGGGCATCGCGCTCGCTTTAGGGTGTTTCGTGGGGGCCGTCGCCGGGTTTTTGGGCGGGGTTTGGGACGAGCTAACCATGCGCGTAGTCGACACGCTTTACGCCTTTCCCGCCATCCTCATGGCGCTGCTGCTGGCGGCGGTCTTCACGCCGGGCACGCTGACCGCCATGACCGCCATCGGCCTGGCGACCGTGCCGATTTTTGCGCGAATTATGCGCTCGTCGGTGTTGTCGCTCAAAGAACGCCCCTTCGTCGAGGCCGGGCGGGCGCTCGGGGCGTCCGAGGGGCGGCTTTTGACGCGCCACGTGCTGCCCAACGCCCTCTCCCCCATCCTGGTGCAGGCGAGTTTGAGTTTGGCGGTCGCCGTGTTGGCCGAGGCCGCGCTCAGTTTTTTGGGCCTCGGCACGCCGCCCGACGTGCCGAGCTGGGGCAACATGCTCCGCGAGGCGCAGGGGTTTTTAAGTTTGAGCGTGTACCCGGTCCTCGTGCCGGGCCTTGCCATCGTGACCACGGTGCTCGGCTGGAGCCTCCTCGGCGACGGGCTGCGCGACGCGCTCGAGCCCGGAAGCTAGGGAAGAGAAAAGTACCGAGTCCTGAGGACCGAGTGGAAAGCCTTTTTGACTCGGTACTTTCCACTCGGTCCTCGGTACTTTCTTCAGGGTTAAGCTGAAGCCATGCCCGACCTCACCGAGCGCGCCCTCGAGCGCCGCGTGAAACGCTACCTGCGCAAAGTGCCGCAACATTTTTTCGCCCCCTGCGCGCCGGGTTTCGAAGACGTGTTGGAGCGTGAGGTGAGCGGTTTACCCGAGGTCAATGTGCAGGGCCGTGAGCGCGGCGGCGTGAGCTTCAGCGGACCGCTGGACACGCTCTACCACGCCAACCTGCAGCTCCGCAGCGCTCACCGGGTGCTGCTGCGCGTGGACGAGTTTTTGGCCCAGTCCTACCCCGCCCTGTTCGACCGGGTGAGCCGCGTGCCGTGGGAACTCTACTTGGGTTTCAACAGCGCCTACAGCCTCCGCGTCAGCGCCAAAACCTCGCGCTTGCGCCACCACACAAACATCGCTAAAACCGTCGCGGACGGGGTACGCAAAGCTGCCGAACCCTTAGGCCTTACGCCCGCCCCCCAAGACGACGCGCCCCTCACAGTTCACGTGCGCCTGTTTCAAGACCGCTGCAGCTTAAGCCTCGACACGAGCGGCGACCATTTGCACAAGCGCGGCTACCGGACGCATATCACCGCGGCGCCCCTGCGGGAAACGCTGGCGGCGAGCGTGCTGCTGGCGGCCGGGTCACAGGGCTACAGCCGCGTCGTCGACCCGTTTTGCGGCGCGGGGACGCTGCTGTTGGAGGCCGCGCTGCTCGCCAAAAACGTGCCGCCGGGTTGGCAGCGTCATTTTGCTTTCGAACACTTGCCGAGTTTTCAACCGAGCAAGTGGGAGCGCTTCAAGCGCGAGGCTGCGGCGCAGGCCAAACCGACCGCCACCGTGTTCGTCGGCAACGACCTGGAACCGGCGGCCGTCCAAGCGGCTCAGGCCAACGCCAGCCGCGCCGGGCTGGACGGGGCGATAGACTTTCAAACCGGGGACGCCCTCGAGCTGCGTTTGCCCCACCGTCAAGGCGACTCGCTGCTCGTCAGCAACTTGCCCTACGGCGCGCGCCTCGGCTCCGAGCGTGAGGTTACGGCGCTGCTGAGCGCCCTGGCCGAGCACCTCAAAACCCACTACGCGGGTTGGGCCTTCGCCTTCGTCACCCACGATTCGGCGTGGCTTATTGAGGGCGGGCTCGAGCTTCGCGGTACAAAGGTTTTCAAAAACGGCGGTCTCACGGTGAATTTGGTGCAGGGCCGGGTTTTAGGGACGAACTGAAAAATCCCGGCTGGGCCGGGACGAAGCGAGCACCGAAGTGGCGCGAGGCGTCAGGCGGTAAGGGCACCGGGCGCGGCCGGTTTGAACTTGAACGACCAGTCGGCGACGTCTTTGTAGTCCTCGAAAAAGACGGTGATGCAGCCTGTCAGCACCCACCACATCTGTTCGTCGGGAATGTCTACGGTCAAGAGGCCGTCGGCTAGGTCGAGCCGCACCCGGCAGTGCTGCGCCTCGAGCGCCTTAACAAGACACTCCAACCGTGAAGGATTGTCCCCCTTGAGTCGGGCATAAGTGGCGTGATACATGGCGCTCCAATCACCTCTCTCTTCCAAACTTTACAAACCCTCGACACGCAGAGTTTAACCTTTCCTTAATGAGTTGGGTGTGAGGTTACTAACCTTTCACTAACAGGTAGGGATAATACTTATGCCTTTTGAAACGAGTGGGTTAAAAATGTTGAAACTGCTGTCGACCATACCCGACCCCGGCAGGTTGGAGTGGATAGGTCTGCGCAGCGCGCGGCGCGGCCCCGTACTGAGCGTTACCGAGACGGCTGCTCTGGCGGGTCTCGGTCTGGCGGGTGACCGCCGCGTAGCGGGCAAAACACCCGACCCCAAAAGTCCCCGGCAAGTCACGCTGCTCCAGGCCGAACACTTGCCGGTCATCGCCGCGTTTGTCGGCCTGGACAGCCTCGGGGCCGAACAGCTGCGGCGCAACCTGCTCGTTTCGGGCATCAACTTGTTGGCCCTCAAAGACCGGCCTTTTTGGATAGGCGAGGTTTTGTTGGCGGGCAGCGGCCTTTGCCACCCTTGCTCACGAATGGAAGAAGCGCTGGGGCCGGGTGGCTACAACGCCGTGCGCGGCCACGGCGGTATCACCGCGCGGGTCGTGCAGGGCGGTACCTTGCGCGTCGGCGACGCGGTGCGGGCGGACCAAGTCGCCGACTAAAGTACCCCTTTCAGCCGCGCGCTCAACGCTTCCATGCGTTTGCGGTTGACGCCCAAGTCCGAGTAGCCGAGGCGCGAGGCCGAGCGAAAGTGAAGCAGGCCGGCTTCTTTGTCGAAGTAAAACTCCACGTCGTCAACAAAGCGGAACACGCGGCTGCGCGCTTCGGCGTGCAGGTAGATGTCGGTCTGTTCGGTGATTCTGGTGCGCGCTAGGTCGTTCAGCGCCGCGGCGACGCTCGAGATGACGAGCGGTTCGCCCCCAACCACCAGGGGCGGCAAGTAGTGCTCGGCGTCGGCCGGGTCGGCCTGCGTGGAGACGCAGTTGGGGCGGTCGGGGCAGGGTTGCAAGCCACCCTGCGGCTCACCTGAACCATCTGTCATGTTCGCTTCACATCCTGTTGTCAGCATTAAAACCAAAAGTAAAAAGCTTGAGCGACCGAAGAGCCTGAAGCGTAAGGACTTCAAGCGTCCGCGACCTTGACGAGGATTCGCCCTTGCGTCCGGCCTTGCAACATCGCCTCGATGTGCTCGTCTAGGTCCGCCAAGCCGATTTCGGTCGTAACGGGGGCCAGGTCGAGCTGCCAAGCGTCGCCCAGCTTGTCCCAAACGCGCCGCCGTTTGGGCATGGGGCAGTTTTGCGAGTCGATGCCGAGCAGGTTCACGCCGCGCAGGATAAAGGGGTACACGCTCAACTCGAGTTCGGCACCGCCGACAAGACCGCAAGCCGCGACCGAGGCGTGGGGCGCTAGCCTCTTAAGAAGGTTCACCAGGGTGCTGCCGCCCACCGTGTCTATCGCGCCGCCGTACTCGGCTTTGAGCATGGGGCGGTCGTTTTTCAAGGCCAACTCGGACCGGTCGATAACGCGCGCCGCGCCCAAACTTTTGAGGGTGTCGTGCGCGCTGTCGCTGCCGGTACTGGCAACGACCTCATGGCCGAGTTTCGCCAGCAACGCCACCGCGACGCTGCCCACGCCGCCGCTCGCACCCGTGACGACGACCGGACCGTCCTGAAAACCCTGGTGCTTTACGGCGTCCACGCACAGCGCCGCCGTAAAACCCGCCGTGCCCAGCGCCATCGCCTCGCGCAAGCTCAAACCCGGCGGCAAGGGCACCACCCAGGCTGCTGGCACCCGCACGATTTCGGCAAAGCCGCCCGGCGTGTTCATGCCGAGGTCGTAACTCGTCACGACGACCTCGTCGCCCTCTGAAAAACCTGCGTCGCCGGACTGCAGCACCGTCCCGGCGGCGTCGATGCCCGGCGTGTGCGGGTAGCTTTTGGTCACGCCGCGGTTGCCGCTCGCCGAGAGCGCGTCTTTGTAGTTCAGCGACGAGTAGGCAACTTTAACCGTCACCTCACCCGCGGGCAGGTCTGCTCGGTTCATGGTTTCGACGCTGCGAACCAACCCATCGCCTTGTTCGGTTACGCGGAACGCTTTGAAGGTGTCAGCCACTTTGTCCTCCCGACATCGGTGCCATCTATTCGGTGCCATCATACCGAAAACGGGAAAGTCTTTTTTTGTCGCCGGTCGCTTGTGAGGATGTTGTCAAGTGGCCTCCCCCGGCGAGCACGTGACCTGCTAAACTGACAGGCGATATGGCAACCAAAACAAAGTCCAAACGCGCCCGCAAAGCTTCGACCCGCAGCAAGAGCAACCCCTGGTTATGGCTGGTCGGCCTCGTGGTGGTGCTCGCCATCGCGGTGCCGATTATCGTCAACGCCGTCACCGCCCGCAACCTGCCGGGCGAGTCGTTCCGCAGCCAGGGCAACACCCACATCGGCGAGGGGGCCAGCCACCCCGAGTACAACAGCGACCCGCCGACCTCGGGTTGGCACACGCCCAACCTGCTGCCCTGGGGCAGCTACGACTACCTCGTGCCGGAGGAGCCCCTGGTTCACAACCTTGAAGACGGCGGCGTCGTCCTCTGGTACAGCTACGGCACGCCGGAAGAAAACGAACAGAACATTCAAAAGCTCGAGGCCGTCGCCAGCGGTTACCGCAACGTCGTCATCGCCCCGCGTGAAGGCATGGAGACGCCCTACACCCTCACCGCCTGGACCCGCCTGCAACGCTTCGACACCGTCGACGAAGCGGGGATGCGCGCTTTTTTGGAGGCTTTTGAGGGCATCGACCATCACGTGCCCGGAACCGGCTGAGCCCGAGTTACGCCGCGCAGGCCGGCTTTATGCTGGCTTTTTGCCTGTTGAGGCGGCTTCATCCAGATTCGCTTAGGTAGAGCAAGGGACGTGCGACGCCTCACTCAGCTATTTTTTAATGCCTCTTCACGTCGTTAAAGGGCGGAGCGTCGAGACTGTTTCTAAAGACTCGAGGCGCTTGGAGCCGCCTCGAGTCTCACCTTGGTTCTCGGTGTTTGAACTGAGAATTGGGTCTATAATCGAAAAGTGGACGCCGTCGTGGAAAAATTGCTCGAGGGAACGGTCGAAAGTGCAGTGGTCGACGGTCTCGAAATGCCCGTCCGGGCTGTTTTCGACAACGAGAATCGGCGGGCGCTCAGAACCCTTCTTACAACATGAGCTGGCTCGAGACCCTTTCCCACCTTAAAGAGCCTGCCGCGCTGGTAACTGTCGCCCAAGTGCGCGGCCACGCCCCGCGCGGCGCGGGCAGCAAGATGATCGTGACCGTAGGCGAGGTTTACGGCAGCGTGGGCGGCGGTAATCTGGAGCAAACGGCGATTGACAGGTCTCGGGTCCTCCTGGCAGAACGAGCCCGAGCCCCCGAACTTTTGACGATGACGCTGAGTTCGCAAAGCGGTTCCCACGGCGTCCAGTGCTGCGGAGGCGAGGTGACGCTGCTGTTGGAACCCGTCAACCCTACACGTCCGAGCGTCGCCGTCTTCGGCGCAGGGCACGTCGGCTGGGCGCTCGTTCAGGTGCTCGGCACGCTGCCGCTCGAGCTTTGCCTCGTGGACTCAAGAGCGGCGCAGCTCGAGCCCGACCTGCCCAAGCTCGAGGCCAACATTCACAAAAAGTACGCCCCTATTCCCGAGACGGCGCTCGAGACCTTGCCGAGCGGCACGCACCTCCTCGTAATGACCCACGACCACGCCGAGGACGTCGCCATTTTGGACACGGCGTTGCGGCGGGACGACCTCGGCTTTATCGGGCTTATCGGCAGCCGCGCGAAGTGGTCGCATTTCCGGCGGGAGCTCACGAAACAAGGGCACGACGAGGACGCCCTAAAGCGCGTCACCACCCCCATCGGCCTGCCCGGCGTGCCCGGCAAAAGTCCGCAAACTATCGCCATCGCCACCGCCGCGCAGTTGTTGACCTTTTTGGAGTTGCCGGAGGAGCGCTTTTGAGGCGCAACCTTGTCACTTTTTCCTGTCTCCTCCCAATCCGTTAAACTGAAACCCCACAGGCGTACGCTACGAAAAGAGGTTCCGCCATGCCCAACCCCGCTTTAGCAGGTGTCGAAATCACCGGCGACCTGAAGCCTGAGTTCGAAGAAGTCCTCACGCCCGAGGCGCTCGCCTTTGTCGCCAAGCTGCAGCGCGCCTTTAACCCCAAAAGGCTCGAGCTGCTCGAGAAACGCCAGGAGCGCCAAAAAACGTTCGATGCGGGCGAACTGCCCGACTTTTTAGAGGAGACCAAAGACGTTCGCGCTTTGGACTGGACGGTCGCCCCCGCCCCCGCCGACCTCACCGACCGCCGCGCTGAAATCACCGGCCCGGTCGACCGCAAAATGATGATCAACGCGCTCAACTCCGGCGCGCAGGTGTTTATGGCCGACCTGGAAGACTCCCTCTCCCCCACCTGGGCCAACGTCGTCCAGGGGCAAATCAACCTGCGCGACGCGGTGCGGAAAACGATCAATTTTGAAGACAGCGAGCGCGGCAAAAGCTACACCCTCAACGACGACACCGCCACCCTCGTCGTGCGCCCGCGCGGCTGGCACCTGCCAGAAAAAAACATGGCCGTGGACGGCGAAGAGGTCAGCGCGAGCCTGTTCGACGCATCGTTGTACCTGTACCACAACGCTGCGTATTTGCTCGAGCACGGCGGCGGGCCCTACTTTTACCTGCCCAAGCTCGAGTCCCACTTAGAAGCCCGGTTGTGGAACGACGTGTTCGTGATGGCGCAAGGCGAACTCGGCGTTCCTCAAGGCTCGGTGCGCGCGACCGTCCTCGTCGAAACGCTGCTGGCCGCTTTCGAGATGGACGAGATATTGTTTGAGCTTCGCGACCACATGAGCGGGCTGAACGCGGGGAGGTGGGACTACATCTTCAACTTCATCAAAAAACTGCGCCACCACCCCGACAAAACCCTGCCCGACCGCGCCCAAATAACCATGACCGTGCCCTTCATGCGCGCTTACGCCGAGCTGCTGGTGAAAACCTGCCACCGCCGCGGCGCGCACGCCATCGGCGGCATGGCCGCCTTTATCCCGAGCCGCCGCGACGAAGAGGTGAACCGCAAAGCCTTTGCAAAGGTTTTAGAGGACAAAACCCGCGAGGCCCAGCAAGGCTACGACGGCACCTGGGTGGCCCACCCGGACCTCGTCAAGGTGGCTCGAGAAGCCTTTGACAAGGTCCTCGGGGACAAACCCCACCAAAAGGACGAGTTGCGTGAGGACTTACACGTCACGCAAGCCGACCTTCTCGACACCGACTTTTCGGGTTCCACCACCGAGGACGGCGTGAGGATGAACGTCGACGTGGGGATTCAGTACCTCAACGCCTGGCTGAACGGCAACGGTGCGGCCGCGATTTACAACCTCATGGAAGACGCCGCCACCGCCGAAATCAGCCGCGCCCAACTCTGGCAGTGGCTGCAAAACGATGCCGAACTCGAGGACGGCCGTCCCGTCACCGAAGAGATGTACAACGAAATCCGCGGCGAAGAGTTGAGCCGCTTGAAAGAAGAGTACGGCGAGAGTCGTTTCGAGGAGTCAGCCCAGATTTTGGACGGTTTAGTGCTGACCGACGAGTTCGTGCCGTTTCTGACGCTGCCGGCCTACGAACGGATTTGATACGAATCCCGAAACCACAGTGCACAGGGCGCTTGTGTAGAAAAACCGCTGCCGAGCTGCTCGAGGGTTCGCGTCGCCTGCACTGACTCTCGCGTCCCACCCCCTCAAGCTACCGGCACGGCGAGCGTGCTCAGTTTTTCAGCGCAGGCGACCAGCGCGTCGGGCAGGCGCACGGTCTCGTCTGCGAGCGCGTCGCCGAACACGCGGGTCAGGGCGGGGTGGCGGCGGGCGTCGTCGCCGAGGGCGGCCTCTAAACTCTCGCCCAGGGCGCGCAGCAGGGGTTCGCGGTAGGTTTGCAGGTGGGGGTTGTGCAGGCTCATCAGGGTGTGCTCGAGCCCGGCGACCGTGTCACCTTTGGCGACCAGGGCTTGCAGCTCCAAGCTGTGCAGCCAGGCACGCAGACCTAGGTCGCCGGGCTCGCGCGGCTCGCCGTGACGCCTCGCCCGGTCGAGCGCCGCCGCGCCGCGCCGCGCCGCCGCGAGGGCCGTTGCGGGCTCGTCCGCGCGCAGCCGGGCGCTGGCCGCGTACGCGCAGGTTTCCGCTTTTGGGTAGTCGAACCGCGCCAGTTCGGCGGCGCGCCGGGCCAGGCTCAGGGCTTCGCTCGGCGTCGCGGCGAGCAAACTGCCGACCAGCAAGCTCTCGCGCTGCAGGGTTTCGTAAGCGGCGCGGCGGGCGGCGCGGGCTTCGACCGCTCCGGCGACGTCTTGCAACAGCCGCCGTGCGTGGCGCAGGTCGGCGTTCTCAATCGCGGCGGCGCGGTGGAACGGCAGGCGGTAGGGCTGCGCCAGACCGCGCAGTCCGTAGGCCAGGGCCAGGCGCAAACCGCTCCGCAAGGTGCGGTAACCGGCGTCGACCCCGTGGCTGGCCTCGTACTGCGAAAAAACCTCCCGGTTGCGCTTGAAGAGCAAAATGGCCGCGGCGAAGTCAGCTTGGGCCAGCAACAGCAGCGCGTGCTCGTCTTCGACCTTGGCCTGCCAGAAAGCGTGCTCGAGGGCCTCGCCCGGCCACTGGGCCAAACTGCTCAGCGCCAGTGCGAAGTCCGTCGCGGCCGCCGCCAGCTGGCCCCGCAGGCGCTGCAGGCTGCCACGCCGCGCCAGGTAGCGGCTTTGTTCTTGCAACAGCGCCTCGCTGCGCCGCGCGCGGCTGACCGCTTCGTCGAGCGCCCCGAGAGCGGCGTCGAAACGACCGAGTTGCAGCAACACGTCGCCCCGTTGAAAAGCGAGACGCGCGCCGACGAGGTCGTCTGCGGAAGTCACGCTGGCAAAGTTTTGCAGCGCGTCTTCCAAATCGCCGCGGTCTTTGGCGATGAGCCCCGCCCACACCGCGACTTTGGCGTGGACGAGGCGGCTCGGGCCGCTGTCGCCGGTCACGGCGCTCAGGAGGGGCCGCGCGGTTTTGTCTATGAGGTCGGCGGCGCGGCGCAGGTCGCTGTGCCAGCGCGCCAGGCTCGCTCGCAGCAGCGCGTGTTCGACGTTCAGCTCGGCCGACGCGCTTTCGGTCCAGCCCGCCAACAAAGTTTCCGCCGCGTCGGTTCGGCCTTTCAGGACGGCGCCTTCGGCCCGTTTGAGCAAAGTCCAGAGACGCACGTCCTCGTGGTCGGAGCGGCCCGACACTTCGAAAGCGCGCAGGGCGTCCGGGTGGCTGTAGCTGCCCAGCCGAACGTAGTGCGTGGCGACCTGCACGGCTATCTGCTCCAACACCTCGCCGCGCGGCAGCTCGCTCTCGGCGGCCGTCCACAGGCGGTGCAGCAGGGTCTGGGGAACGCTCGAGGTTTGCAGCCACGCGTAAAGCGCCGTCCAGTCCCGCGCCTCGAACAGGTGGTAGAGGTAGCGAACCGCCGCCTCGCCGCCGGGGTCACCGTGCGCCCCGGAGACGCTGTGGGCTTCAGAGATATTGTAGGCTTCAGAAATATTGTGGGCTTCAGAGACACTGTGAGCTTCAGAAACATTGTGGGCTTCGGGGTTACGGTGCGCCGCGGCTTCGTAAAAGGTGGCCGCCCTGCGGTGGAGCGCCCGGTACGCGTCTTCTTGCCGCTGTTCGAAGCGGTCCCGCAGAGTGCGCGCGAACTGCCGCGAAAACGGGCGGTACGTGTCCTCCCGACCCGGCACCGGGTCCAAAAACGCGGCCTCCAGGCCGCTCAAGCGCGGCCCACCCCGAACTGCGCTCAACACGTCCTCGCCGAAGGTCGGGAAGTCCGGCAAGGACACCACCGCCAGGGCGGCCAAAAAGTCACGCAGGCGTTCGTCTCCGGCCGTGTCGAGCAGGTGACCGAGCCGCTCGAGGTGTCTGGTTTCGCCCTGTCTGGTTTCGCCCTGTTTAGACTCGCCCTGTTCGGCTCGCGACCCCTCCAGCAAAGGCTCGCGCAGTTCGGCGAGCAGCGTTACCGTGCGGAGTTCCTCGAACGAGCGCCCGGAGCGCTGCACCACGGCTTCTTGCTGGGCGCTTGCCAACTGCGGCAAGCGGGCGCGCACGAAGCGGCGCGCCTCGGCGACGGTGGGCGGGTTGAGCTTGACCGGACCCTCGAAGCCGCCGAGCGCGGCCGCCGCCCGCAGCGGCAGGTTCGCCGTGCTCACCAGCAAACTGAGGTTCGCCAAGCGGCTCATGGGCTCTAGCACCCCCAGCCACAGCCACTCCGCCGCCGACACCCGCGGCACGTCCGGCGTGTTGAGGCGCAGGTCCACCGCGCCCAAGCTGCGCTGCTCGGCCAAAGCCTGCGACAGGTGGAGCAGCAGCACGAGCGGCTCGCTTTGGGCGCGCGCGGCCTCGAGCAGGCTGCGCGCCACGTCGGCCTGGGCGTCCGCCTGCACTGCAAAGGCGCTCTGCGCCGCGGCCTTGACGAGTTTCGCCTCGACGACCTCGCGCCGAACGCCCAGAGCGGCCGCCAGCCGCGTCAGCCCGGAGCCCAAGTCGGCCCCAAACTCCAGGCGAGCCGTCGCGGCGGTTTTGGGGGGCAGCTCGAGGGCTTGCTGCACGTAGTCGAGCAGCAGCGTCTTGCCCGAGCCGGGGCGGCCGGTGACGAGCAATTTGGGAGCCTGCCCCGCGCGCACCCCGCTCACAAAGGCGCTGTAGGCGCGGCGCTTTTCGCGGCCCAGAAGCTGCACGTCCTGCTCGGCACCGCTCTCGGCCGCGAGCAGCGCTTCGAGTTCGGGCGCTTGCAGCGGCGCGCCGCCACTCGCCGTGGCGAGTGCCTGCAGAATCTCGAACAGCGCCCGCTTGTCCGCCAACTTGCCCTTGTCGCGGTAGATGATGTTGCGCACCACGTTGGGGTTGGCCCCGCGGGCGCTCATCTGGGCGCGCAGCCAGTTGATGCTGCCCAACACCCCGGACTCGTCGCGCTGAGTTCCTACCAGAGCGCGCACCCGTTCGAACACGGCGCGCCACGGGCTCTCTGAAGGCTTCGGCATAGACCTGTATTCTACTTGCTAACCCGGCGAGGACAGGGTTTCGGCTACACGATTTCAGCCGCGCGGCTCGAGCGCCGCGGTTTTTCGAACCACCGCTGCCGGGTTTGAAAAACGCCAGACCCGTTTCACGACCCTCGACATACCGGAGCGAAGAACCTACCCTTTTTGCCGTTCAGGACTGGACATTCAGGGAACGATACCTTATAATTTAAGGTATGGAAAACGTAACCGTACTGGACCGCGACACCTATATAGAGCAACTTCAGACCATTCACGCGTTGCGGGACAAGTTGGGGCTGTCGGGCGACGACTACCGCGCGCTACTCTACCGCCTGACCGGCTCGCGCTCGGCCAAGTACATGACGCCCGCCCAGCGCGCGCGCGTCATCACCTTTATGCTCGTCCACAGGTCGCTCGACGAGGCTATTGAGCGCGCCGAAGAGGCCCGCTACACGCTCAACAAAAGCTACGGCGTCAGCCCGGGCAACACGATGGAGAAAACCATCCTCTTGGACGGCAAACGCGAGGCCACCATGCACGCGAGTTTGGAAGACGTCATCGAGACGGTGCGCAGCCTCCACGGACCCGAGGTGCGCCTCAGCGGCGTGACCGAGCACCGCGTCGGCGGCAAAACGAGGTTGGACCTCGCCTTCGAACGCCCGGCGGTGTACCTGTTGGCAAGTTGAGCGAGGGGAGTAAGTCCCCTCGCTACGCCTCCAAAGGCCCCCAGGAACCGCCGGGCGGGGGCGCGGCGTCTTCGACTTGTTGAGCGGCGAAACCGGTTTGCAAACCCATCAGGTAACCCAGCTTGAGCATGAACATCAGGGTGTCGGTGTCACCTGCGGCGACGCGTTCTTCGACGTAGTCGCGGGTGCCCGCGGGCAGTTCGATGCCGCCGACGTCGCCGTGGCGCTCGCGCATCTCCCGGATGAAAGCGGCAATCGTGTCTTTGTCGGTGGTGGGGTCGGTCATGGCTTCGACTCCTCAGTAGAAACGGTGGGGGTAGAGACGGTGGGGTGCTCGAGCTGTTCTTCCAACCAAGCGACAATCGCCTCGGCGGTGCCCAGGTTGGTCGCCAAGGGCACGTTGTGAACGTCGCAAATGCGCATCAGCGCTGACACGTCGGGCTCGTGGGGCTGGGCGGTCAGGGGGTCGCGAAAAAAGATGACGGCCAAAACCTTGTCCTCGGCCACGCGCGCGCCGACCTGCAAGTCGCCGCCTTCGGGACCCGAGCGCAAACGTTCGACCTGCAACTTGGCCTTGTCGACCAGCACGCTGCCCGTCGTACTCGTCGCCACGAGCGAAAAACGACTCAGCACCGCGGCGTGGTCTCGAGCAAACACGGCCAGGTCCAGCTTTTTTTTGTCGTGAGCTATTAGGGCAACGGCTTTCATAGGAACAGTTTAGCTCCTCAACGCGTAGCGGTCGTCGCGTCCGAAAGTCGGCCCGCCGAGCCGCTTCACCAAAAGGCTGCCAATTTGGGGTTGCCGACTTAACACCGATTTGAGCTGTCCCCGGGCCTCGCCACGCTCGAGCCGAGGTTGCAAAGAAGCTCGAGCCAAGCAGGAGCAACGCTTCACATATGTATAGCGGAATGTAATTTGTGAGTATCCGCAATATACAGACTTGTATTAAACTGAAGTTCGGCCCTGAGCAGGGCCAAGTTTCAAGACGGGTTAGAGGTTTTTATGAACATCATTTTTGGTACGACGACCGCCACCATCGACCGCAGCGACGCTTTCAAGTTACAGACGATGGCCGCGTCGGTGTTGGACAACCGCCCCACGTTTCGCAGCGTCAAGGCCAAAGTCGGCGCGCTCGAGGCCGACATCTACACCGAGTGTGTGCGCGAGCGCGGCGTCGAGCGGCTGACGGTCAGGGCGGGCGACACCCGCGTTCACCTGTGGGGCGAGAACAAAGCGGAACTCGAGCGGCTCATCAGCGACACGCGGCGTTTTTAAGCCAAACCCCCCACGCACTACACAGCGCCCCCGCCCCCGCCTGGAATAATGAGGGCGTGCAAGTCGAACAAAACCGACGACAAAACGACTCCCTGAGCGAACGACCCGGTAAGCGCGCCGTCATCATCGGCTCGGGCTTCGGCGGCTTAGCACTGGCCCTGCGCTTACAAAGCCTGGGCTTTCAAACCACCGTACTGGAAAAGCTCGGCGGCCCCGGCGGGCGCGCGGCCGTGTTGAAAGAGGACGGCTTCACCTTCGACATGGGGCCGACGGTCATCACCGTGCCGCACTTCATCGAAGAATTGTTCGCCCTGGAGCGCGGCGCGGCAGGTTTGGACGCGCCCGACTTTCCCCCCTCGGTTTTGACGGCTGAGCGCGTCACGACGGGCGTCAGCGGCGGGCCGCGCACCTCGGAGTACGTAAACATCGTGCCGATTCTGCCGTTTTACCGCATCTACTTCGACGACGGCAGCTACTTCGACTACGACGGCGACCCGGAACGCACGCGGGCGCAAATTCGGGCCATCGAACCCGAAGACCTGAGCGGCTACGAGCGCTTTCACGCGGACGCCGCGGCTATTTTCGAGCGGGGTTTTCTCGAGCTGGGTTACACCTACTTCGGCGACGTGGCCTCGATGCTCCGGGTGCTGCCCGACCTGCTCAAACTGGACGCGGTTCGCACGCTGTTCTCGTTTACCAAAAAGTATTTTAAGAGTCCCAAACTCCGGCAAGTCTTCAGCTTCGAAACGCTGCTGGTGGGCGGCAACCCCTTAAAAGTCCCGGCGATCTACGCGATGATTCACTTTGTCGAAAAAACCTGGGGTATCCACTACGTGATGGGCGGCACGGGCGCGCTGGTCAGCGCCTTGGTGCGAAAGCTCCGAGAACTCGGCGGCACCATCCGCTATGACAGCGAGGTGGCCCGCATCGAGGTCGAGGGCTCGCGCTTCGGCAAAAAGCGGGCGACGGGCGTCACCCTGGCGAGCGGCGAGCGGCTTCGCGCCGAAATAGTCGCCTCCAACGGCGACTACGCCAACACCTACCTCAAACTCGTCGAACCCAAGTACCGGCCCGTCAACTCGAACCTGCGGGTCAAGCTCGCCCGGCAGTCGATGTCTTTGGTCGTCGTCTATTTCGGCTTTCGCGGCGAGGGTCTGGACCTGGACTTACGCCACCACAACATCATCTTGGGACCCCGCTACGAAGGGCTGCTAAGGGACATTTTCGACAGCAAAATCCTCGCCAAAGATTTTTCGCAGTACCTGCACCTGCCGACTTTAACCGACCCGAGCCTGGCCCCGCCCGGCTGTCACGCGGCCTACACGCTTGTACCGGTGCCGCACCAGGGCAGCCGGCTCGACTGGGAACTGCTCGGCGAGCCCTTTGCCGACAAGATTCTGGACTTTCTCGAGGCTGGAGGCTACATCCCCGAGCTGCGCGAACGCCTGGTTTATAAAAACTTCATCACGCCCGACTATTTCGAACACACGCTGGGCAGTCACCTCGGCAACGCCTTCGGGGTCGAGCCGGTGCTGGTGCAGTCGGCGTTCTTCCGGCCGCACAACAGGAGCGAAGACGTGCCCAACCTCTACCTCGTCGGCGCGAGCACCCAGCCCGGCGCGGGCACCCCGTCGGTGATGATGTCGGCCAAGATGACGGCGCGCGTCATCGCTGAGGACTTCGGGATAACAAACGAGGTTGCTGAAGAGGCTCGAGCCGCGCTGCGCCCGGTCCCAGAAAGCGTTCAGGCTCGGCCCTGAGGTAAGGACTTACCAGTTACGCTTGACTTTTAAGGTAAGGAACTCTATCTTTACGTTAAGGAGCCTAAATTATGAAGTGTACAGCTACGCTCAGTAGCAAAGGCCAAATCACTTTGCCACTCGAGGTGCGCAAGCGCTTAGGTCTTAAACAAGGTGACAAGGTTGAGTTTGTGGATGAGCAGGGAAAAACGCTTGTTAGGCCCTCTAGGAACGAAGAAAACCCTTTCGAGCGGTGGGCTGGAGCTTTACCTGCTTTTGAGACTGAGCAAGAGGTGATTGACTGGGTACGCGAGATGCGCGACGAAGAGTGAAAACAGCACTCGATACGAACATCGTCTCAGCGTTGTGGAGTGGCGAAACGAGTAAAAGCAAGCTGATCGGCTTGCTCATGCAAGCACGTCAAGAGGGAGGTATGGTCGTTTGCGGCGCAGTTTATGCCGAGCTGCTCGCCTACCCTACGGCGACGCGTGACAATCTCGACAGATTTTTGAGCGACGGTGATATTCAAACAGACTTTGTCTTGAGCCAAACTATATGGTTAGAAGCCGGACGCGCTTATGCAGAATACACCCGACGTCGCCGAGCTTCAGGTGGAGGCGTAGCTAAACGCTTACTGATAGACTTCGTCGTCGGAGCACACGCCCTATACGGGGCTGACCGGCTGCTGACTTTGGACTCTGAGCGCTACCGTCGAGCCTTTCCAAACCTCACGCTGTTGGCGTGATATAGACTATTCCTGCCTTGACCTCGAGCCAGCTTCAACACATGCCCTTCGCCATCTCCTTCAAAATCGAAACCTTCGACGTTTTGCCGTCCACCCAGGACACGCTGCGCGAGCGCTTGCAGCGTGGTGACAACGTCCACGGACTCGTCATCCGGGCGCTCGAGCAGACCGGCGCGCGGGGTCAGCGGCGGCGCGACTGGTCGGCCGGACCCGGCGGCAGCTACCAGACGCTCGCGGTGAAAGACCGCACGCCGCCCATTTTGAACAAGCCTCACACCGCCGTCGTCGTCGGCCTCGGAATCGCCCAAACCCTGCCCGAGTACGGCATTCAAACAAGGGTCAAGTGGCCGAACGACCTCTACTACTGCGGCAAAAAAGTCGCCGGCATCTTGTGCGAGTACGTGTCAAACCACCTGCTGGTCGGCGTCGGAATGAACGTGAACAACGACCCCCCGGCGGGCGCGACGAGCTTGCGCGGGCTGGACGTGGAAGGGGTAAGCAACTTCGTGTTGGCGGGGGTGCAGCGGGGGCTCGAGCTGTTGACGGGCGACCACGACCTGCCCGCTTTGTTCGCGCCTTTCGACGTGCTGGCGGGCCAAGAGGTCGAAGTCACCCTCACAGGCGAACTGAAACGCGGTGTGGCTCGAGGGTTGGACGAGCGAGGGTGCTTAAAGCTCGAGACCGCCCGAGATATGATTTTCGTTTGTCAGGGCGAGGCGCGGGGGCCGTTGCGCCGAGCTTGAAGAGGACGCCGCAACGGCCTCACGGCGAGCATACCTCATTTTAGCGAGTCCAAACGTGTGTGCTGCGAATCATCTTTGCGGTTGCCGGGTCGCCACGGCTCAAAAGCCCGGTGGGAACCTGACGCGTGGGGCTTCAGCCCGAAGACCTCGAACCCAGCCAAAGCTTGCAGCCCAAGCTCGACGCCTACCGCAGCTAATACAGCACTCGACGACCCCATCGGGCCCTCGGCTACCAAACCCCTCTGGAACGCCTGCAGTCAAAAGGCTATCACTCAGTTACCGCTAGATTGAAGCACTACAGCTCGTTGCATCTTTCTTTGCTTTATGTGCACACCCCTCAGGTAGGTTCAACAGCAAACCCAAGCTTCTCGAGCATCCCGCTCATCTCAGGATTCGACATAAACAGTTCCCATAACAAGCCGCTCCGGTAGTTCTCGATCATGACCGCTATCGGCGCTTGGTTGAGGCCCATGTAAATGCTCGAGACATAGTTCACCGTCGGGTTGTAGGCGTCCCGAAAGCCGTAAACGTCCCACATCACCTCACCTAAGTCGTAGTAGAAATGCTTGAGCGCCGCCATCGATTCCTCGGGCGTGTAGGGCATCGCGCTCAGAGCCGCGGTCGGTGACACGGTGCCGTTGTCGTTTTTGGGCGTCGGGTCGTGCGCTAAGTAGCCGGTATGGTCGTCGCTCGCGCTGAGTCCCCAAAAGCGTTCGCTGTAGCCCTTGTACCCTCCCGGATTTTCAACGCAGTAGCGGTGGTTGATGAGCGACAAGACGCGGTTGTTGTGAAAGTAGTTGGTAAACGCGTCCCGCTTGTTTCTGGGGTCGAAACCCAGAAAGGAGTAGTGGGTAAAGAAGAGCGGCCCGCCGCTGCCGACGCCGACCGGCAGCTCGAGCCCGTAGTAGCGCTCCCCGTTGCTGTAGGCGTCGCCCGCGGTCGTTTTGCCCCAGTTCTGGCGGTAGCGCTGAGCTTCTTCGGACGGCGACGCCCAGCCGCTGTAGTAGAGCGACGGCGGCACGGGGTGCGTGGGCGAGGCGACCGCCAACAGATAAGCGATCATCGTCTCGTTCCAGCCGATGAGGGGATGGTCGATGTGCCAGCCGTGGTCGGGCGACCAGTGCCAGAAAAGAAAATCGCCTTCGGGTGTTTTCCGGTACCAGTCCCACTCGACCGTTTCCCACAGCTGGGTGATGGTGTCGCGGAGTTCGCGCTCGGCTGCGTTGTCGTCACCGAAAAACTGCCGGGCGGTGAGTAAACCCTGCATCAGAAAGGCGGTCTCGAGCAGGTCCCCCCCGTTGTCGTAAGGGCCGAACAGCGGCACCACCTTGCCGGTCCGACCGTCTAAAAAGTGAGGCCACACGCCGTGAAACCGCTCGGCCTCGCTCAAAAACTCGGTGATGGTGTGGAGGCGGGCAAGACCCTCGTCCCTTTTGATAAAGCCACGCTCGACACCGACGATGAGCGCCATGATGCCGAAGCCGGACGCGCCGAGGGCCACGAGGTTTTCATCCCCTGGCACGCACTCTAAGGCCATCCCAGCTACCGGGTGCGCGCCTTCCCAATAGTAGCGAAACGACGCCTCCTGCACCATACTCAGCAGTTCGTCGTCCGAAAAGGCGCGCGTCCTCGCCGACACCCCCTCGGAGGCTTCCGAAACCGAGTAGTCGCGCCCGACGGCGGTGAGCCGGTAGAACACCTCCACGTCGGTTTCGCCGATAAAGTCAGTGTAGCGGCCAAAGCCCGGATGTTGAATACCCACGGGCTCGAAGGTTTGACCGTCTCTGGAGCGGTGAACAACGTAATACTCGACGCTAGCATCGTCTGTGGGCGTCCACCGCAAATCGACGTGACGGTCGTAAGCTTGCGCCGTCAGACCGGACGGTATGGACGGCGTTGCCTCCGCCCCTGCAAAGCGGAGTTTCATCTCGTCGAGGTAGAGCGTATGGGGCTCGCCGTCGTCGATACTCTGCGAGAAGATCACCTTGTGTAACTGTTCGAAGGGTAGTTCGGCAGTGGAGGTTCCAAAGGCGCTCAGAGGAATCGTGACTTGCACCCATTCACCCGCGGGTAAACCGGTCACAATCTCACCCAAGCGAAGGGGCCGCGTCCGCGGGCCGTCCAGCTCGAGCACAATAATCGGCAGCGCCGCCGCGGCCAGAACGTCCTCCGAATAACACCAGAGGGACAGGGTGTCGCCCTCGAGCCGCAGCGCCCGACCTCGCCACCTCTCCACCTGCAGTTCGGCCCCCCAATCCCCGCCCCTTTGGGAGGTCCAGGCGAGCTTGAGGCTGTTCGGCGGGCTGACGAAGCGGCGCTTGGAAACCGGGAGTTTGCCGTCTATAAGCTCGAGCCGACTCGGCGCGACCGCGTGACCCCGGCTGAACGCGTAGTTCGTCTCGGTCAAGCTGTTGTCGAAGATCAGATGGTGGTAGTAGCGGGATGAGTCACGGGTCATCGGAGCCTCGCTCTGCGGAATCTTCTGCGGAATTTAAGGTCGAGCTACCGGACCATTCCCTGGGTCACGGTAGCGCCACAAAAGCTCAGTCACAAAAGTTATTGAAGGGTCAGAGTGCTCCAGGTGTCTGGTCTCGCCCACACGTCCGGCGCCGGGTTCCAGCCGATGATGTTCTCCCGGACGTAAGCGCCCACTTCCGCGTCCGCCTGGTTGCTGTTGTGTACGACGTGAGAAAACCCGAGTTGTGTGCCCGCCGCACCGGGAACGCCGAGGAGGTCGAGGGGAACCGCCATCTCGATGATGTAGCCGCCGCTCGTGCGGCTCGAGGCAATTTGCGTCCCCGGCGCGCTCACCGCAATCGGGCCGGGCTTGGCGTCTTCGTGCCGGACGGCCTGCACCTGCCCCGCCGTATCGAAGGGAACGATTGCGAACTTCACCAAGCCTGCGCTTGAACCGGCCTCGCCCGGGTCGAGATAGAACTCGACCGAGTCGGTGCGGTAGAAGTTCTCGAGGTCGTCCGGCGCGAGGTTGCTCACCACCACGTCGTCGGTCACGTCGGCGGCCAGGTAGAGGGTGCCCGCGTCCCAGAGAACGGCGAAGGTGCTGCTCAGGTTCGTGTCCGCGCCGACAGGGGCGACGCCGTCGTTGGGGACGTTCATCGTCTTATCGACGGTGTACCAGGTCGCCGCCGTCCAGTCGCTCAGGTCGCCGTCGACGGTGACGCCTGTGGCCGTTTGCGGCGCGCTGACCGGCTCTTTGAGCGCGCCCTCCCGCGCCAACCAGTCGGCCAAATAGGCGGGCGTGACGGCGTAGTCGGCCTCCTTGGTGACGAACCCGACCGCCTGCAACGCCTTTTGCACATCCTCGTTTTGCGTGAACAGCCGCCAGACGAGCCCGTTGCGCACGTTCTCTATCATCAAGAAGATGTCGCCCTGGTCGATGCCGATGTGCTCCGTGGAGTACCAGTCCCGTTCGGCGTTGATGGCGCTCACGAAGCCGTAGTCGCGCCAGACGAGCGAGCCGTAGGTCTGCAACATGCCGCGTACGCCTTGCATCGTCAGCTCGGGGGTAAAGGGCCAGCAGGCGACCGAGGCGTAGGGCGCGATGGTGCCGTCATGGTTGCCGTCAGAAGCGCCGTAGGCCTTGTAACCGTCGGGGCCGTCCGAGGCGCTGAGGCCCCACACGCCGTTCTGGTAGGTCTCGTATTCGTCTTGGCGCGCGGCGCTGAACGCGGCGTTGCGCTCGCACGCGAGCGCCGCGTTGTTGACGTAGTTGGCATAGTCGTCCTCCATGTTGCGCAGGTCGAGCCAGGCCAACGGGTACTGGTAGATGAAGAGCGGCTCGGCGGGGATGTAGATGTAAGCCGGAGCGTCCTCAGGCGTGGCGACGGGCCGGTAAATGGCGTCCCACGACGTCGCCGGTAGCGGGTGCGTCGGCGAGCCGATGGCGAGGATGTAGAGAATGGGGTCCTCGTTAAAGGCGCTCCAGCGCGCTTCCAAAAAGCCCCCCTCGGGCGTCCAGCCCATCGCCAGGGTGTCGCCGCCATTCAACATCCACGCCCAATCGACGGCTTCATAGAGACTTTGGGCGAGGGTGCTCACCTCGGTATCCGGAAAGTATTCGCCCACCGTCACCACGCCCGCGATGAAGAGCGCCGTGTCTATCGAGGAGAGTTCGCTGCTCCAGGCACGCCGACCGTTCTCCATATCGACGAAGTGGTAGAAAAAGCCGTTCTTGCCCTCGACCCCGCCGTTGGCAAAGGTTTGGAGCGTCGTCAGGATGCGGTTGTAGCCCTCGTCACGGGTTATCCAGCCCTCTTCAATGGCGACGGGCAGGGCGCTCAGCCCGAAGCCGACCGCGGCGATGCTGGCGGGGGAATCCTCGGTGCTGCGGTCTTTGATGAGGCCGTTGTCGGGGTTGGCTTCCCTCCAGAAATAGTCGAAGGTCTCCCGCGCCACCTGCGCCATCAGCGCCGCGTCGTCTAGCTCGAGCAAAGCCTCGGCCTCCGCATCGTAAACAGGGTCTCGCCCCGCGTCCGGCCCCGGCCCGGGGGCGCTCTCGGCGAGGTAGGCGTTGCCGAGGTAGAAGGGTTCGGTCAGCGGCACCTTGTTCTCGTTGGCGTCGCTCGCGAAAAAGGAGAGGTAGAGGGTGTAAGTCCGGTCCGCCTGTGGCTCGCGCAACGGCTCCGAGAGCGTGTACACGACCCGGTTCCAGCCGGTCTGGACGCTGCTGTCGCTAAAGAGGCCGTCGAGCCACCCGAACTCGCCGCCCGTGGTGTCCGCCATGCCCAAAAAGAAGTCGGTCGGGTTGAGGGTGTTCTCGGGCGGCAAGTAGACCTCGAGCACGAGCTGGTCGTACGCCTCCCAGGCTGCGAGGTCGGCACCCGAGACAGTAAGAGCGACCTTGGTCTCGAGCGAGCTGCCGCTCGGGGTGACCTTTAGACTGGCCTCGTCTTTGGGCGTGAGCACCTCACGGCTCTCCGCAAAGGTCGCGCCGGTGTTGTCGTCGCTCAAGGCACCTACATCTTTGTCCGCCCAGGCTTGCCAAACAACATCTGTGTCCGTGTCTATAGGTGTGGTGGCGCAGGCCGACAGGCTCACGAGCAAGACGCAGGCGAGCCAGGCGAAGCGTCGGGAGACACTGGATGTCTTGTAAACGGTTTTCATGCGTTGCCCCATTTCTTGAGATGGCGTGAACACCATCGTGGAGAGGCCCAGAGCACGACGTGGTAGAGATAGAACGGTGAGCTGGCGAGTTTACGTGTCTCCCTTCTCAGGATTGAAGCTCGGGGTTAACGCACCGTCACAAACTTTATTGGCTCTCCTGCTCGAGCCGGTTCAGGTGTTCTTGAGCCCGCTCTATCAGCTCGGGCTGATTGGGAAAAAGCTCGGCAATGGACTCGTAAACGTCACGGGCGTCGCGCAGGTCGCCCTCCGCTTCGTAAAGCTCGCCGGTGCGGAGGTAGACCGCGCCCAGGTCGGGGTTGGCTCTGCCCGTGTTGGCCTGGATAAAGCCTTCGGCGTCCTCGAGGGTAAGGTGCTGATTGATAATCTCGTCAACACGTTTTTCGGCCTCCGCGGCGCTCGCCGGCACCGGCCAGGCGTAGGCGTTGTTCCAGATGCGCACCACCTGCGCGTAGCCGCCGCGAAAGATGTAGCGCCCCGCGGCCTCGTCGTATGCGTCGTAACCGCTCAGGGCGTCCACAAAGTCGCCCTGAGCGAAACTCGCCTCGGCGTTCTGCGCAAACCGCTCCGACAAACGGTAAGCCCGGTACCAGGCGAAGGCGTAGGTCGCCACAAAGAACAAAGCGATGACGGCGATAATCAGGGGTGCTCGCAGCCACGAGGTCGTCTCTGCTTCTGGCTGGGCGGGCGCTTCTCCGGCGGTTTGCCCAGCGGTTTGCATCATCATGGCAACCTCACTTTAGAGATTACTTGAGAGAAACATTGGTAAAGGCTTGCATGAACTGGTCTTGCAAAAAGAAGTAGACAACGACCAAAGGCAGGGTGATGAGGGTGGTGGCCGCCCAAATCTGCTGCGCGTTCGCGCCCGGCACCGTCGATTGAAACTGTTGCAGACCGAGTTGCACCGTCCAGACCTCGGGCTTGTTGAGGTAGAGTAGAGGTCCCAAAAAGTCGTTCCAGGAGCCGATAAAGGTCAAAATGGCGACCGTCGCCAGAGCGGGGCGTGAAATGGGCACCATGACGCGCCAGAAGATGCCGAGTTCGCTGGCACCGTCTAAGCGCGCGGCCTCGAGCAGCTCGTTGGGCACCGTGACCATAAACTGGCGGATGAGAAAGATGTTGTAAATCGTGACCGCGCCGGGGATGATGAGCGCGTAGAACTGCCCCACCCAGCCCAGGTTGTAGATGAGCACGTAGGTGGGGATGAGCAGGAGCACCCCCGGAATCATCATGGTGGCGAGCATAAAGGCGAAGAGCCCGTCGCGCCCGGGAAAGGGGATTTTGGCGACCGCGTAGGCGGCTAAGGCGCTCAAAACGGTGTTGAGCAGGGTGATGGACCCCGAAACGATGATCGAGTTGCGAAACAGCCGAAACATGTGGAGGCGCTCGAACACGTCCACGTAACCCGAAAAGGTGACGCGGCTGGGCAGGCTGTTGGGCGCGTTCAGGATTTCCGGCCCCGGCTTGACCGAGTTCATGACCATGTAGAAAAAGGGATAGGCGACGAACACCGCACCGGCGACGAGGAGGGCGTAGACAACGATTTGCGACCAGGACGCACTTTTCATCAGGCCACCTTTCATCAGGCCACGTCCCGCTGCACGAACTTGAACTGCAAGTAAGTTAAAAGCGCGATGATGCCCGCCAGCAGCAGCCCCAGCGCCGAGGCGTAGCCGATGTTCGAGCGGTCGAAGGCCTGGCCGTAAATATAAAGCACCGGGGTGAGCGCCTGGTTTTGCTGTCCGCCGTCGAGCCCCAGCAGCACGTAAACTTCGGTAAACATCTGCAAGCCGTTGATAACGTCGATGACCAAGAGGAAGAAAATCTGCGGCTGGAGCTGCGGCCAGGTGATAAAGCGGAACTTCTGCCAGGCCCCCGCGCCGTCGATGGCGGCGGCCTCGTAGAGCTGCTTGTCAACCCCGTAGAGGCCCGCGAGCAGGATGATGGTGCTGATGCCGAACCACTTCCAGGTGTTGATTAAAGCAATCACCGGCATCGGCAACCAGCGGGTGAACTGCCAGTAGACGGGCGTGTCCAGGGCACCCTGCCCGACCAAAAAGCTCTGCACCGGCCCGCTCGGGCTCACGACGTAACCGCCGATGGTCATAAGCACCACCACCGAGGTCAGCACCGGCATAAAGTAGATGGTGCGAAAAATCCGCCCCAAAAACTGCGCCCGCTGGAGCAGGAGCGCCGTCCCTAAACCCAGGCCGTTTTTAAGAACGATAAAAATCACCTGATTGTAGACGATGTTCCATAACGCGAGCCAGAAGAGCGGGTCGAGCACGCCCCTGATCCAGTTGCCGACGCCCACGAAGGTGAGGCGCTCGGGGTTGGTGAAGGTGTAGTCGAAAAAGGTGAGGTAAAAGGACAGCGCGAGCGGGTAGAGCGTAAACACCAGAAACAAGATTATCCAGGGGGCGACGAAAATGTACCCCCACTTGTGCCGGGCCATGCGCTGCCACAATTTCTTTGGCTGACGCCGCCCCCTCCCGGAAAGCGCTGCGGTTGCTTGTGCCACGACTCTCCCCTCAGTGTACAGCAGGTATCATCTGGTTTAAGACAAATTCGGTTTACACTTACCGTCTAAGACATAGTTTGAGGATGATACCTGCGCTAATAGGCTCAGTGTTTATGAAAACCGCTTTAGAAGGGCCGCCGGTCTATCCCAGCGGCCCGACGTGCTAACGCGCCTGAAGCTCTTTCTGCGCCTCTTGCGCGGCCAGCTCGACGCCCTGGTCGGGCGCGACACTGTCCTCGACCGCCACCTGCTGATAGACGCCCTGGACGGCGTTCGCCACGGCCTCGGCGCTCGAGGTCATCTGCGGCAGGACGGCGTGCTCGAGCGCCTGCACAAAGGGCTGCCGCGCGGGGTCCTGGAAGTAAGGGTCGTCCTGGAGGCTCTTTAACACCGGCAGGTAACCGAGTTCAGTAATGAAAGTCTTGTTATTCTCATCACTCATTAAGAAATTGATAAATTCCCAGGCGAGGTTCTGCCCCTCCGGGTTGGTCTTGAGGATGATGAGCGCACGCCCCCCGTAGGTGGTGTAGGAGGTGTCGCCCTCGTTGGGAACGGGTACCGGCGCGACGCCCACGTCCTCGCCAATTACCATCGGCTGACCGGCGGCCTCTTGGAGGTTGGGCTCCCACGAGTAGCCGTACTGCGGCCACATGCCGATGCGGCGGCTGAAAAAGTTGGGGTCCATCGTCGGCGGGGCGTAGGCTTGCGCCGCCTGGTTGAACTCGAGAAAGTCGCTCATCTTGCACTCGGGGTCATTGAACTCGATGCCGGTCCCCAGCCGGTTGAGCAGCCCGCACGCGTTTTGATTGGCGTTGAGGTACATCGGCTGCAACATGTTCCAGTACCAGCCGCCCCAGGCCAGGGCGTCGTTCCAGAAAACCGTGCCGTAGACCTTCCCGCCGTCCTCGCGCGCGGGCAGCGCCTGGATCGCCTCGGCGGCGTCCAAAAATTCCTGCCAGGTGGTCGGGGGCTGGTTGGGGTCGAGCCCCGCTTCCTCGAAGAGTTGCTTGTTGTAGATCATCATGGTCACGTCGGCGCCGATGGGGATGTAGTAGGTGTGGCCGTAAAGCGGCTCGACCGCGCCGGGGACGATTTTCTCAAGGAGTTCTTGCGCGCCCGGCAGGTCTTCCAGGGGCAGCACCACGTCTTGCGAGGCCAGCCGCCCGACAAGGCTGCCGAACGAGGTGATGAGCAGGTCGGGCTGGTTGCCCGCGGCGATGAGCGCCTCGAAAGCGCCGCCTTCGGGCTCGGGCACGAGGTTGACCGTCACGTCCGGGTGCGCCTGCATGAACGCCTGCGCGAGCGGCTCGACGGTGTCGCGCATCGCGCCCGCAACGACGGAAACGGTGAGCGTGCCCGAAAGGTCTTCCTGGGCGCGCGCCGGTGCCAAGCCCACCAGAAGCACCGCGGTAGCCAAGCAGCTCGAGAGCAACTTCGTCATGTTCTGTATCATGTCTCTCTCCTATTCTCGTGAAATCCAACCCCAAAGCGTTATGTTGGCGGATGTACTGCCCCAGACACTTCTATTGCCAAAACTACCCCCCTTCTGAGTTAGGCGCGGCTCCCGCAGGAGCGTCTGATAACGAGTTCCGTGGGCAGGACGACGCGCGTCGGCGCACCTCCTTCTTGCGCGCCAAGAGCCAAGTTAAGAACAGCGGTGGCCGCCCGGAAGCCAAGCTCGTAGGTCGGCTGGCGAACGGTCGTCAGGGGCGGCGTGACGTAACTAGCCATCGGAACGTCGTCAAAACCCACGACGGCGACGTCGTCGGGTACGTTTAAGCCGCGCTCCCGGATCGCCATGACGGCGTCGACGGCCATCTGGTCGTTGGCGGCGAAAACGGCTTCGGGAGGAGGCTCGAGCGCAAGCAACCTCATCATCGCCTCATAGCCGCTCCCGGGCAGGTAGGTGCCATAAGCGAGATAAGCTTCCGGCAGCGCCGCCCCTGCCGAGGAGAGCGCGTCCCGTAAACCGCGGAGCCGCTCTGCGTTATCAGGTGTTCGGTCGCTACCCGCGATGTAGGCGATCCGCCGATGCCCCAGGGCGAGCAGGTGGTCGGCCAGCGCCTTGGCGCCGCCATAGTTGTCCGCCACAAAACTCGGCGCCAGAGCGCCCGCGTCTTGCTGAACGAAGGCGACAGGCAGCCCCTGAAGGGCGAAGCGGCGCAGCTCCGCGTCCGGAATTTTGATGCCCACCACGACCATCGCGTCGACGCGCCGCTGGTTCACCAAAGGCTTGTAAGGCGGCACCCCCGGCGCGACCACTTGGCTGGCGACCAGGAGGCTGTGGCGCGCCGCGGCGGCGGCTTCCTCGACGCCCCGCACGATCTCGAGGTAAAAGGGGTCGCTGATCGTCGGGATCACAAAGCCCAGGCTGCGCGTTTGTTGCGTCGCCAGACCCTTCGCCAGGGCACTCGGCTGGTAGTTGAGCAACTGGATGGCCTCCAGTACCCGCTGGCGCGTCGCCGGATGCACCCGGTCCAAACCGTTCGTCACCCGCGAGACGGTGCTGATCGACACGCCTGCGCGTGCGGCAACCTCATTTATTGTGACCCGTGAAGCCTCGAGCTGCTGCATAGAGGACCCCTCTTCACGCTTCGTGTACCAGTCTGTAAAAGCGCTTTTACTCTACTCTAAATGAGAGCAATTGTCAAAATTTGCATTTTGGTAGCAGGTCCGGATTTCATCGTCTTCCGCGCCTCCGGCGACGGTGGACTTGTTCAACTCGCCGAAGTCGGCCCCAACATGACGAGCTACCGTGACAGGGCTGTCGAGGCCGACGTGGTTTACCGTTACGCCGACGCCGCCGAGGGTGCCCAAAACCCGGCGCAGATTCAGGCCGAGGCCGGGGTGTCAGTGGCTTACCACGGCAAAACCGTGCGCTCGTTCACGGGCAAGGTGGTAGCTTACAGTGCCGGAGAAGCTCTACTTGTCACTAAAAGCATATTTTGCGAATCCGGCTCTATTCCCTAAGAATCTCTTCCCTTGGGAAAAGGCGGCCTCTGGGCGCGGGGCGATTTTTCCTTTAGGTACGCGACCACGCCTGAGGTGTCGTCACTTCCTCTTTGCACCTCCTCGAAAGCGGAGGCTCGAAGCGGCTTGTCAACACCGCTTTCCAGGGGGCGTGACGGAGCCTACAAGGGGCATCGTCCTCGCTTCTTCACAGGTGGCGGCAGGGCGCGTGCTGTCCGAAGAGCCCGGAGAGGTGGGCGATGTGGTGACCAACTGGTGGTACGTCGCTGAAGATGCTTCTTATCAATCCAAGGAAGACTACTCGTTCGGGCTCGAGTGCGACCTCGAGCTTACAGACGGCTCCGTCCACGCCTTCTTCGGGCGCTACGGCCCGCAACAAAGGGGACGGTGTTCCGACCGTGACCCGTGCGCGGGCCGAGGTGCAGATTACCGAGAACCTGCGCGCGTTTTTCTCCGGTTTGCCCTAAAAGTTCGCCTTTACTACGCCATTTGTAAAGGTGATGTCGCCGGGAAAGCTGAACAAGCTCGAGTCGGCGAGCGAGCCGCCCAGCCAGTAGCGCTCCTGCGTGACCAGTTTGGCAAGCTCGCCGCCCCCGGCCCGGATGCGCTTGCTCGTGTTCGCCGCAAGCTCGATGTCCTCCGCCAACAGCAGGTCGGCGTCGCTGCGCTTCACGCACTTGAAGGTGTCGCTCGAGCTAGGATTCGGGTCCGATGCGCGCCCAAACACGGCCATTCTAACCGTCGAATTGTCGCCTACACTCGGCCCCGGCGTGTAGGTCGCGTCGCCCTCGTAAAAGACGCTGCGGAACTTCACCGAGACCGACTCGGTGACTTCGGTGTAGCACACGTCGCTGCCGCTCGAGCCGGTGCGGATGTAGAAGCCCTCGACCGGCACGGTGATGGGCGCGAACGAGCAGGCGGACAGGGAAAAGGTAAAGACAAGTAAAGGGAGTTTTCTCATGGTCTCGAGCTTACGCGCTGGAACGCTGTGAGGCTGAGAGGTCTACCACAAGAGAGACTTGACAAAGCCATTATCTTGTGTAACTATAGAGTTAAGCAAGTTAGTGGAGGTAGCCGTGAATCCCAAACTCAAATCGGGTACGCTCGACCTCATTTTGTTGGCGGCGCTTTCCGGCGAACCTTTGTACGGGTTGGAAATACTGAGAGAGGTTAACGACCGTACCGACGATGCTTTTCAGTTTAAAGAGGGAAGTTTGTACCCGGCCCTGCACCGATTGGTCAAGGCAAAGTGGGTAGAGAGTCATTGGCAGGCGAGCGACTTAGGTGGCGCACCCCGCAAGTACTACCACCTGACCGAGCGAGGCAAAAAAGCCCTCGGCAACAAGAGAGAAGAGTGGAACGCGTTTCGTCGCGCGGTCGATTCGGTTGTGAACTCGTTTGATTTTGGGAGGGTTTAGGTATGGGAAAGTATGCCGACCGCTATATTCGCCAGGCCACCAAAGGGTTGACTCGCAAAGTGCGCCTCGACCGCGCCGCGGAGTTGCGCACCCACCTGCTCGAGCGCACCAAGAAGTACATCCTCGAAGGGTTTTCAGCCGAAGAAGCCGAGTATTTGGCCGTCGAGCACATGGGTCCCGTCGCCGAGCCGCGCGACACGCGTAAGCTCGCTGTGTGGTTGAGCGCGGCCCTGTTGCTGGCTTTTGTCAGCTTGGCTGTCTGGCGTGAATTTTTGCCGGACAGCGTCGCCCACGCAAGTTGGATGCGCTTGGAGCCGAACTCGCTCGATTCGATGACCAACGTCAAGGTTCGTCTGGGAGAATCTGCTCGCTACGTCTACTTGAGTATGGTCGAGGCGGGGGAGGCTAGAACCGTGGCTGAACTCGAGGTGAAACCTGAATGGCAAGAAAATCTCCGGCGCTTCCCCGCGCTTTCCGTCAACGCCGTCGTCACTGGAAGAGACGGGTTTGACCCCTTTCTGGTCGTCACGGCCGGGGCCGGTACTTACACAGCCAACCCTCCCCTCGACAAACGAGAAGACTACACGATGACAAACCTCTACGACAGTAGTTTCACCCAAAAAGAGGTAGGTGGAAAACTCCCTACCTTGCTACAAGACGCCTGGCTTCCGCTTGTGGTCTACGGGCCTTTCGGAACTTACGCTGACGCACTTCAAAACAGCAGTACGGCCCTTTACGTTTATGTGAGCCCGAAAAAGCTCGAGGCGAACGACCTGCCCGCCGTGCCAAGTGCCGACGCGGTTGCGCAACGCTTTCCTTACTGGGCCAGCAACAGCTTGAGTGGTGATGCCTACCTTCCTTAACGAGCCGATACTAAAAAATCTCGGCGGGTTGCCCGCCGAGATTTTTAAAAAGCTGATTTTGCTAAGCGGACACGCCCGCCGAACTCCCCGCCGAATCCTCCGGCAGCGGCGGCACGAAGTCGGCCGCTTCGTCGTTCTCTAACAGCATCAGGTCGAGCACTTCCTGAAAATCCTTGACGACTATGACTTTGAGTTCGCTCAGGATGGCCTCGGGTACGTCCTCGAGGTTCGCCTCGTTCGCCTCGGGGATGATGACGTTTTGGATGCCCGCCTGGTGGGCGGCGAGGAGTTTTTGCTTCACCCCGCCGATGGGCAACACCCGGCCGCGCAGGGTGATTTCGCCGGTCATCGCCACGTCACCGCGCACCGGGCGGCCGGTCAGCGCGCTCACCACGGCGGTCGCCATCGCGATGCCCGCCGAGGGGCCGTCCTTGGGGGTCGAGCCCTCGAGCACGTGAACGTGCAGGTCGCGGTTCTCGTAAAAGTCCGCGGGAATTCCGAAACGGTCGGCGTGCTTGCGCAAGTAAGCGATACCTGCCTGCGCCGACTCCTGCATCACCTCGCCGAGTTGACCGGTCAGGTTGACCTTGCCCTTGCCCGGCACGCTCACCACTTCGATGTCGAGCGTCACGCCGCCGACCGGCGTCCAGGCGAGGCCGTGGGTGACGCCGACTTGCGGCTCTTTGTCGGCCTGCGTGTCGCGGAACGGCGGCACGCCGAGCAGGTCGCGGGCGCGGCCACTGTCAACCGGGCGCTCCTCGCTCCAGGAAGTATCCAGGTAGTCCTTCGCCGACTTGCGCGCGACCTTGGCGATGAGGCGGTCCAAGTTGCGCACGCCCGCCTCGCGGGTGTACTCGGTGACGATGCGGCGCACCGCGTCCTCGCCTATGCTCAGTTTGCCGGTCAAACCGTGGTCGCTGAGCTGTTTGGGAATGCGGTAGCGTTTGGCGATTTGGACTTTCTCGTCGAGGGTATAGCCCGCGATTTGGATGAGTTCCATGCGGTCGAGAAGCGGCCCCGGAATCGTCGAAAGGGTGTTCGCCGTGGTGATGAACATGACCTGCGACAGGTCGTAAGGAATTTCCAAGTAGTGGTCGTTGAAAGTGTCGTTCTGCTCGGGGTCTAGGACTTCGAGCAGCGCCGCCGAAGGGTCGCCGCGAAAGTCTGCCGTCATCTTGTCGATTTCGTCGAGCAGGAAGACCGGGTTGACCTTGCCCGCAGTGCGCATCCCTTGGATAATTCGGCCCGGCAGCGAGCCGATGTAGGTGCGGCGGTGGCCGCGGATTTCGGCTTCGTCACGGACGCCGCCCAGGCTCATCCGCACGAACTCGCGGTTCAAGCTGCGCGCGATACTTTTCGCCAGCGAGGTTTTACCGACGCCGGGCGGCCCGACCATGCACATAATGGGCGGCTTGTAGTTGCTGTCTTTTAGGTCCTTGGTGAGCTGGCGCACGGCCAAGAATTCCAGGATGCGCTCTTTGGGCTCCTCGAGCGCGTAGTGGTCTTCGTCCAAAATCTTTTCAGTGTGGGCGATGTCCAGGTGCTCTTCGTCGGTCTCGGTCCAGGGAAGGTCTAAGAGCACGTCCAGGTAGGTGCGCACCACGGTCGCCTCGGGCGAGCCGCCGGACATCTTCTCGAGCCGTTCGATTTCCTTGTTAGCGCGCTCGGCCGCGTGCTCGGGCAGCTTTTTCTCCTCGACGCGGTTGCGCAGTTCTTCGACTTCCGAGACTTCGTCGTTGCCGAGTTCTTTTTGAATCGCCTTCATCTGCTCGCGCAGGTAGTACTCGCGCTGGTTCGAGTCCATCTGCTGCTTGACGCGGGCGCTGATTTGCTTTTCGGTGTCGAAGCGCTCTAAGTCACGGCTCAGGTAGCCGTAAACCATTTCGATGCGTTTGCCGGTGTCGGTTTCTTCGAGTACGGCTTGCTTGTCGTTCGGCTCCCAGGTGGCGTACTTGGCGACCACGTCGGCAAGCGGCCCGGCCTCACGCAGGCTGTTCAAGTTTTCTAGGTGAAACGAGTCGAGGCGCAAGTTTTTGTTCTGCTGCGCGTAGTCGCGGAACGCCGACTTGGTTTGCTCGACGAGCGCTTTCATCCGCTCGGCGTCGCCGGAGTCCGTTTCGGGCAGCGTGACGACGCGGGCACGCAACGCGGCCCCGTTGATGTACGACTCGACCCGGACGCGTTCGCGGCCCTCGACCAAAACCTGCAAGGTGTCGTCGGGTAGGCGGATGACCTGCTTGACCACGCCCAAGGTGCCGACGTCGAACAGTTGTTCGCCTGCCGGGTCGTCCACGCGCGGCTCTTTCTGCGTTAGCAGCAGCACGCGGTTGTCGCCCGCCTGGGCTTCCTCGAGGGCGCGCTTCGACTTCGCGCGGCCCACGTCCACGTTTTCCAGGGTGCGCGGCAACACCACTTGCGTTCTCAGTGCGATGACAGGCAGTTCCCAATCCATGAAACCAGTAAACCGTACCTGGAGATTTTGCACCGTAAGGTGGCTGACGGGCGGAAACTTTGGGTGAACGGCTCGCGGGTCGAAGCAAAAGAAAAGCTCGATTTGCTAAACTGTTTTTGGTGATGAGATGACGCCTCTACAAGAAGCTGAACGGCTCTTGAGTAAAATGACCGCTGCCGAGAAAGCGCAACTCCTTTGGTGGGTCACGCAGGATTTGGGTCGTCTGTTTCCCGGCATCGAACACACGCCAGGCATTGTGGGGGGCGAGGCGCGCATCGTACGCACTCGAGTTCCCGTCTGGGTGCTGGTGCAAGCGCGGCGGCAGGGGTTGACGGAGGCACAGATTTTAGAAAGCTACCCTCACCTTCAGGCGGAAGACCTTGCCAACGCTTGGGCCTATTTAAGAGCACATCCCGACGAAGTTGACAAGCAGATTCTCGAGAACGAAGCAGCCTAAAAGCGTGGCGAAACTTTATGCCGATGAAAACTTCCCCTTTCCGGCAGTCACAAACCTTAGAGAGTTGGGTCATGATGTTCTTGCCATGACCGAGAGTGCAGAAGCCGAGCAAGCTGTGCCGGACGACGAAGTTCTTGCTCTTTCGGCAAGCCGACAACGTGTTCTGCTCACGTTGAACCGTAGAGAATTCGCTTGCACAACGCCGGTGCTGAACATCCAGGCATCATCACCTGCACGTTCAATGCTGACTTCGACGCGCTGGCAAGACGAATTCACGAAGCACTCTACGGAACTCCAACTTTAGCGGGTCGGCTTGTGCGGGTAAACCGAACTGCTTGACGTAAGTCCTCGCGCTGCTCGAGAAAAGAATCTAGCGCCGAGGGCGGCGAACTGAGATGCCTTTTTACGCTCTCGCTGATGGTGTCGAACTCAACTTGCTCGAAATTTACTTCAAACACCTCGCTTTCAGTTCAAGTGAGTTCATAAGGCTCGTTCCGCTTCACGATAATCGGCTTACGGCCCCGTTCCACCAGCACGTCGCCGAAGGCGTTCATCGTCGGCACCTCGCCGTGAATCATGTAAATCGGGGCCGCGCCGGTCGGGGCCAGCCAGGCGAGCAGGTCGTCCTGGTCGGCGTGGGCCGAAAAACCGCCGATGGTGTGAACGTCGGCCCGCACTTTGATGTCGTCGCCGTAGATGCGCACGTGGTCGGCCCCGTCCACGATTGCACGGCCCAGGCTGCCTGAGGCTTGATAACCGACGACGACGAGCGAAGCGTTGTCGCGCCACAAATTGTGTTTGAGGTGATGCAGAATGCGCCCGCCCGTCATCATGCCCGAGCCCGCCACGATGACGGCGGCACCCTCCACGCCGTTGATTTTTTTGGATTCCTCGGTCGTGACCGTAAAGGAAAGCGTCGGCGGCTCGAACGGGTCGCGGCCTTGTTGAAGCACTTCGCGAATCTCGGGCAAAAACTCGTTGGCGCACTCCTGGTAAAGCCTGGTGAACTTCGTCGCCATCGGCGAGTCCAGGAAAATCGGCAGCGGCGGGATGTCCCCGGCATCTTCCAACACTTTGAGTTGATGCAGAATCACTTGGGTGCGCTCGAGCGCGAAACTCGGAATCATGATTTTGCCGCCGTTCGCGGCGGCGTTTTGAATCACGGTGCGGAACTCTTGAATCGTCGCGGCTGCGGAACGGTGTGTCCGGTCGCCGTAGGTGGTTTCGACCAAAACCGCGTCGCACTCGCCCGGCAGCGCGAAGTCGGTCTGCAGCAAACTCTCCCGGTTGCCGAGGTCGCCCGACAAAATCACGCGCCCGTCGTGGCTGTCGAGTTGGATGAAGGCGCTGCCCAGAATGTGGCCCGCCGGGTGAAAGGTGGCGCTCGCTTTGCCCAGCTCGAGCCGGGCCCCGAAATCGACCCGCTTAAAAAGCTCCAACACCCCGCCGATGTCTTTGGGCTCGTAAAGCGGCTTTTCAACCTCGTGCTCGCGCCCGGCCCGCTTCGCCTTACGGACGGCGCGGTCGTAGTCCTCACTCTGAATCTTGGCTGAATCTTGAAGGATGACCTCGGTGATTTTGCGGGTGGCGTAGGTTGAGTAAATCGGCCCCTTGTAACCCTGTTTGACGAGCAGCGGCAACCGGCCTACATGGTCCAAGTGGCCGTGCGTTATCAGCACCGCGTCCAAGTCGGCAGGCGCGAACGGGAACGACTCGAAGTTGAGCGCCTCTATATCTCTGCCGCCCTGAAACAAGCCACAGTCCACGAGGATTTTGAAGCCGCTAAAGTCCAAAAAGTGGCAGCTCCCGGTCACGGTTTCGGCTGCGCCTGCACTGATAAGTTTCACATTGACTCCCTAACAAAATCTCTTTGATCTCTTACGTCAATAAACGTTGTTCAGTTTGATAAAATCCCAGTTCTCAAGATGTAGTTGCTCAACATCGTCATCTACGATTTTTGCGGAAAAACTTAGAGTAACTTTGGGATAAACAGCTTGGTAGTAATGGCGCTTATCATCAGAGTACTCCTCACCTATTTGAAAAACATAATTAGGGTGCTCTATCTCTACCTCCATGTATACTTCTGCCTCGTAAGTAATTTGCAGAAATCTTTCATCCTCACTCACTTTGTAGACTTTGAAATCATTGAGCGTGGGGTTACTTGTAAAACCTCTGAAAACTAAGAATCCGGTCGTATCTTCTAAATTTTGCTTTGCATAAACATGAAGACGAACTGCCTCCTCATCAATTCTTGGTGTTGCCACAATAGAAACTGTTTCTGGTGATACTTGTGACTCCAACCACTGTCTCGAGTAGCCTTTTATTACTTCTGTTCTAGCCTCCAAAAAAGCTTCTATCGAATCGTAATAATGGAGTTGCCAACTATTGCCTTCGATTTCTTGTTTGAGCTGTGGGTCAAGATAAACTTTATTGCCTTCTTTAATCCCAAAATCATTCCAGTTAGCTGAAATGAAACTAGCTCTTTTGTTGCGGCTTGTAGCCAAATAATTTTTGATTGAAAGCCAAATCAAAACATCTCGAAAACCAGACTTCCCATCTGCTGAAGCAGGCTTGATCCGCTTGATCAACCGTTCAACAGTTTCTGCCAGAGAACTTTCTGGGTTCTGTAAAATTAGGGTTGAAACTGCACCAATACTGCCTCTGGGGTTGTTTAACCTTTTTTCAAATAGGCTGGTCTCTTCATCAACATCTACAAATTCGGATGGTTCCCAATTGTTAGTGGTGAGCTTATTCACCTCCTTGATTGCCGTTTGAACTGCCAAAACTCTTTTCTGTACTTGTCGCTCGTAATGACTTACCGCTTCCTTCCAAACAACTTCGGGAATAAGCAACTTTGAGCCAGTACTTACAATATAGGAAAAGAGGGCATCGAACTTATTTGAAGAAAGCGGAAATCCTGATAAATAATATTTGTGTCGAGTATAATGTCCATTCGGGAATTCTTAAATCCCTTTCCATGTTAACTGGTTATCATTTAGCTCTAACTCAACTCGGCCCGCCTCGCGCAAATAGCTCAAGTAGGCCGTGACCACGCAACGGTTGAGGTAAAAACGCGGCAGGTCGAGCATTTCGATGGCTAGCGTTGTGCAGACCCCTTTGAGAACTTCTTCCGTTGAAACCCCGAGGCACGCCGCTTCGACCGCGGCGGCGGCGCGCCCAAAAGCCGCGACATTGTGCGCGACGAGGTCTGAAATGTTTTCAGTCGGTTCGCCGTGGCCGGGCAACAGGACTCGAGCCCCCACCTCCGTCAAACTTTGGGCACTCTTAATTTGCCCGCCGATGTCCTGCCCGAACGGCAGCGGATACTTGTCCAGCACCGCCGCGCCGAATAGAGCGTCGGCGGCGATGAGCACGTCACCTATTTTGACCGAGACGTGCCGGTGCGCGTGGCCGGAGGTGTCGAGAATCTCGAACGGCAAGCCGACAAGCTCGAGCCGCTCCGGTTCTAAAACAACGTCCACTTTGGACGGTTTGGCGAGGAGCCACTTCGACATGAGTTCGGGTAAAGGCTTGGCCCCGTTGAACAGGTAAACGGGCTCGAGGTAAGGGTTTTGCAAGATGCCCGCCTCGAACGCGGGCGCGTAGACCGGCATCTCGAACTGGCGCAGCAAGTAGTCGTTGCCGCCGTAGTGGTCGGCGTGCGAGTGGGTGTTGAGGACGGCGACGGGGTTAACGGCCAGCGCCTCACAAACTTTACGAAGGGCGCGCCCGTAGTCTTTGTCGCCGCCTGTATCGACCAGGACGGCTTCGCCGCCGTTCACGACGACCGCGCAGTTGACGGCCCCCGGCAGGTAGTAGACGTGCTCGCTCAGCTGGGCGAATAAGGGGCTCGGCAAGGGAGACCTCCCAATCTTCTCGAGTGTAACAGGAGGTTTATCCAGACTCCGTGAACAGTCGAGAGGGTTGAAGCTCGAAAGCAGACCCTCTTTAGAACAAGGCAACGTTAAACTCAACAAGAGGCGTCACTTTAGGCCTACCAGTAGCCACGATTCCCCCTTGGACTCTCGATTTCAGCTGCAAAAACAGATATTGACGAAATGTTCATTTCTAAAACTTGATCCGAGAACGTAAGGGATTTGTCTTGAAGGTCAGAAGCTAACGGAATGTCTGGAACATCAATTGCCAAACCTTTAACCCCTTTACAGACTATACTCTCTGTAAATTCGTCGTAGTACAAACGAGGTTCCGCAGCCACAGCATCTTTCACTTTCATCCCTACATGGATTTTCTCGAATAATTCTCCTCGGTAACCAGACAACGCAGAGAGCATAGAGACTTTGCCGTTACGAACGTCAACGTCTATTTTTATGGCACCTCCTTCAAGCGTATAAACTGCGACAAAGGGACTTATTAGACGAAAGGAACTTGGATCGAGAAAACCAGCCACGAGTTCCTGAAGCTCGAGAAGTTTAGTTCTTAACCGGAGCCCTCCCAAACTTTCATTTGGTACGATTCGAGCGTCTAAACGCACCATTTTATTCTCCAACTTGTTTGTACTCGAAATAACTTGTTTTCCAGAAAACGGCCGACGAAGTGTCTCCCAAATACCGAACGAAGCGGCATCAAGCTCGCTTGAAACGCGCAATGAAAAAGCCGTCCAAGCCATCAACGGGCAAGACAAAGGTGCCGGTCTCGGCTTGAAGATTCGGCAGTTCGGTGGTGAAGGGCTCGAGCCCGAAGTCGGGATGGCGTTCCAGAAACCAGGTTGCGGTGTCGGTGCTTTCTTCTTTCGTGAGGGCGCAGACGGCGTAAAGCAGCGTGCCGCCCGGTGCGGTCAGCGCTGCAGCCGTATCCAGAAGTTCGCGTTGCAGGGTTGCGAGTTCGGCGACGGCTTTATCGGTCAGGCGCGCGCGGATTTCCGGGTTGCCGCGCAGCGTGCCCGTGCCGGTGCAGGGCGCGTCGAGGAGGACGTATGAAGCGGGCTCGAGCGTGGGCACTTCACGCAAGTCAAGAACGAGATGTTTAACCGTCAAGCCGAGTCGGTCTAAATTGCGCTCACTCCGCTTTACCTTGTTTGCGTCCAGTTCGACACTTAAAATTTTGCCACCCAGCGCGGCGAGTTGCGCCCCTTTGATGCCGTTGCCGCTCGCTAAGTCGAGGACGCGCTCGCCTTCTTGAACCTCGAGAAGTCGCGCGGGCAGCGTCGAACTCGGGTTTTGGGGTTGCACCCAGCCGCGTTTGAAGGCCTCGAGTGCGCTCAGCGGTTTTGCAGGTCGAACGGCTAAAGTACCGGGTAGGGGGCCGGGTTGCACTTCGCAACCTTCGTTTTCAAGCGACGCTGCGGCGTCCGAGTGATAGCTCAGCAGCCACAAGGGTTCGGGGTCGCTCATGCCGCGGGCGACCTCGAGCGCCGTCGTTTCACCGAAAATCTCCAGCCACTCTTTAAAGAGCCAGTCGGGGACACCGTAGCGCACGGCGGGGGTGGTCTCGACGGGCTCGAGCCGACGCAACACCGCGTTGACGAGGCCGCTCAGCTTGCCGTAGCCGCGCTTGACCTCTTGCACCCACTCGTTCGCCACCGCGCGGCGCGGCGTTTCGCGTATCAGAAGTTCATAAGCGCCCAGGCGGAGCGCGTTGAGAACATCGGCGGGCAGCTTGTCGGGGCGTTTTAGCAAGAGCGCGAGGCAAGCGTCTAAATAGCGTTCCAACCGCAACGTGCCGTAAACGAGGTCGGTGACGAGAGCGCGTTCTCGAGCCTCCAAAACGCCTAAGCTCGAGGCCAACACCGCCGCAGCAAAAGCGCCGCTGTCTACGCGGCGCTTGATGTTGAGTGCAGTTTGTCTGGCTGTCAGAACGGCTTTAGTCGCGGCTCATGCCGATAAAGTAAAGCAGGTAAGCAATCGAGGTCGCGGCGGCGGCGACGTAGGTCAGCGCGGCGGCGGTCAAGACTTGTCTCGCCCCGCCCGAGTCGTTCGAAGTGACGAGTCCGAGCTTGTTCATCTGCGCAAGTGCGCGGCGCGAGGCGTCGAACTCGACGGGCAGCGTGACGACCTGGAACAGCACGGCGGCCGCGAAAAGCACGATGCCTATCTGCACCAAACCACCCATACCGAGCATGATGCCGAAGATGGCCGCGATGGGTCCGAACTGCGAACCCAAGTTGGCGACCGGCAGAATCGCGGTCCGGATTTGCAGCGGGCTGTAGGCCTTGGCGTGCTGGATGGCGTGCCCGACCTCGTGCGCCGCGACCGCCATACCGGCGACGTTCTTGTGGCCGTAGTTGCCTTCGGACAGGCGCACGGTTTTGGTGCGCGGGTCGTAGTGGTCGGTCAGTTGACCTTTGACCGCTTCGACCTTGACGTCGTTCAGGCCGTTGGCGTCAAGGATGGCCCGGGCCGTTTCCGCACCCGTAAGCCCGGCGGTGTTGCCCACACGCATCCACTTGCCGTAGGTGCTTTTCAGGTAGCCTTGAATCGCCAGCGACGCGACGAACGAGCCGATGCCGATGATGAGGTAGACGGGGTCGAAAAACATTTTCTGGTCCTCCTTGAGACGCTCGAAAGTTTGGTTAAGCAGCGCACCTCTTGGTTGAACAACACTCAGTTGAACAAAGCAACCAAGAAGGCGGGCTCAGGTTTTAGTTTACCCTAAACAGAGTTCACCTTCTTGATACTGTAATACTCAGGTTTTGTGCTCGCTCGTCGCCTGCGCCGCTCAGCCCGTTTCGAGGTCGGTCTTCTTGACCGTAAAGCGGACCGCGGTGCGCTCTTCGTTTTGCAGCTCGAGCTTCACGAACGACGGCTGCGTGTAAAGGTCGATGCCCTCGCCCTCTAAGTAACTCCGGGCGATGGCGATGGCCTTGACCGCTTGGTTGATGGCGTGCGGCCCGATGGCTTGCACTTCGACCTCGCCCTCGCTCCGCAGCAGGGCGGCCACCGCACCTGCCACCGAATTGGGGCGTGAACTCCCTGACACTCTTAAAGTTTCTATAGCGTATCCTCCCTCTTAACCACAGGCTCGAGCTTTCCCAGGGCTAGAGCTGCGTTTGTTCAAGTAACAGAAACTTTAAGTTTCTGTCCCCAACCACCCAGCTCAGTTTGACACAAGTGCGTGACGCCTGTAGCGATATCCTTAACGATGGCTTGAAACCGCGGAGCCTTGCCCTTGTTATTTTTTTGGGTTTTCCGCTGCTTTTTACACTTCACCTTTAGAGCGCCGTGCGCCCGACCAGGCTTGACGCCGCCCCGAGCGCCTTCGTATACTCGCCGCTAATGAGCCGCACCGCCTCGCTGATAGCAACCCTAACTCTAGGGTGTCGGGGTCGTGCTGCTTAGTGAGAGTTAAGCATCCGCGCAAACCCCGTCTTCGTCCGGCGGGGTTTTTTCTTGCCAGCGAGTTTTAACGGGTGGGGGCGGCAACAAGGAGGAAGCATGAACGGTGCCGAAGTGATTTTGAAAGCCCTCGAGCGCGAAGGGGTGAAAACCGTGTTCGGCCATCCGGGCGGCGCGATTATGCCGGTGTACGACGCGCTCTACGACTCGCCCATCAAACACGTGCTGGTGCGCCACGAGCAGGCCGGGGCGCACGCCGCCGACGCTTATTACCGGGCCAGTGGCCGCGTCGGGGTGTGTTTCGCGACGAGCGGGCCGGGCGCGACGAACCTCGTCACCGGTCTAGCGACGGCGCACATGGACTCGTCGGCACTCGTCGCCGTCACCGGCAACGTGCCGAGCAGCCTTATCGGCACCGACGCTTTTCAAGAGGCGGACGTGTTCGGCATCACCGGGCCGGTGACGAAGCACAACTACCTCGTCAAAGACGTGAACGACATTCCCCGCATCGTCAAGGAAGCCTTTCACCTCGCCGCGACCGGGCGACCGGGGCCGGTGCTCATCGACATTCCCAAAGACATTCAGAATGCCGCATTTACGGGCAGCTTCGACGTTGAAATCGACCTGCCCGGCTACAAACCGACCGTGACCGGCCACGCCGGGCAAATCAAGCGGGCCGCCGAAGCGATTCGTAAAGCCAAGCAGCCCATCATGATGGTCGGCGGCGGCGCGCAGGCTTCCTCCCCTGAGGTCATGGCTTTTGCCGAAAAAACGGGCATCCCGGTCATCACCACGCTCATGGGCATCGGGGCTTACCCGGCGGGTGCGCCGCAGGCGCTCGGGATGCCGGGGATGCACGGCACCGTTACCGCAAACAGGGCGATTACCCACAGCGACCTCATCGTGGGTGCGGGCTTGCGTTTCGACGACCGGGTGACCGGCAAGCTCAGCCGCTTCGCGCCCAAGGCGACCATCGTCCACATCGACATCGACCCCGCTGAGATTTCCAAACTCGTCCACTCGCACGTGCCGGTAGTCGGCGATTTGCGCGACGTGCTGCCGCGCTTGGGCAAGGAATTGGAAAAGCTCGACATCGAGGACTGGTGGCAGACCTTGAACGAGTGGAAAGGCAAGTACCCCGAGCGCTACAAGACCGACAAACCGCTCGTTTCACAAGAGGTGATTCAGATGCTCGAGGCCGCGACCGGCGGCGACTGCGTGGTGACGACCGAGGTCGGCCAGCACCAGATGTTCGCTGCCAGGTTGTTCCCGACCAGCAAGCCGCGCACCTGGATAACCTCGGGCGGGCTGGGGACGATGGGTTTTGGCTTGCCCGCCGCCATCGGCGCGGCGTTCGCGCGGCCCGGCGAGCAAATAGTCTGTGTGGCGGGCGACGGCTCGGTGCAGATGAACATTCAAGAACTCGCGACGATTTACAAGCATCAACTGCCCATTCTCATCGCCATTTGCAACAACGGCGTGCTCGGCATGGTGCGGCAGTGGCAGGAAATGTTCCACTCGCAGCGCTACAGCGAAATCTACTTAGCCGACTCGAATCCGGACTTTGCCAAACTCGCCGAGGCCTACGGCATCGACGGCTACAACGTCTTCGACCGCGAAACCGCTCGAGACCTCATCCCGAAACTCCTCAACACCGGCAAGCCCGCGCTGGTGAACTTCGTCGTCTACGAAGCCGAAAAAGTCTTCCCGATGGTGCCGTCGGGCGCGGGCGTGGACGAGATGATTTTGGGTGACCAGGAAGTCGAGTTGGAGCACGACGCGGTCGTCTACGGCGACAAGGCTCCAGCGTGAAAGACCAGGGCGTGAGCCAGACCCACGTTCTGAGCGTCACCGTCCGCGACAAACCGGGCGTGCTGGTGCGCATCGCCAGCCTCTTCGCGCGGCGCGGCTTCAACATCGAGTCGCTGTCGGTCGCGCAGTCGGAGGTGCCGGGTATCTCGAGAACCACCTTCGTCGTCTCGGGCGACGACAAGACCATCGAGCAGGTCGAAAAGCAGTTGCAAAAACTCATCGAAGTCTTGAAAGTCATCAACCACTCCGAGGCGAAATATGTAGACCGCGAACTCATGCTCATCAAGGTGTCGGTGACTTCGACGGACGCTCGAGTCGAACTGCGCCAAATCGCCCAGGACTTCCGCGCCCGCATCGTCGACGTTCACCGCGACGCCCTCGTCTTCGAAGTGACCGGCGACGAAGGGAAAATGAACGCCTTTATAGAGCAGATGCGCCCCTTCGGAATTGTCGAACTCATCCGCACCGGCCGCGTCGCGCTGACCCGGAGCGCCGAAGACCCGAAAGTCAAGCTGGCGAGTCCGGCCAAGGCAGCTTAGAAGGTGTTTGAGACATGTTCAACTCTGCGTTTAAGCCCCCTTAACAAGGGGGTTTGGGGGATTTGCTTCTGCGACTGCCTTACGGCGACTTTTCAAAAGCAAATCCCCCCTCAATCCCCCTTGTTAAGGGGGGAGGCAAAAATTCCAAATCCTTTCTACTTTCCACTCAGCACTTTCTACTTCAACCGTTTCAGCAACAAACAGCCAAGTCAAATTAGGAGACACCAAACGCTATGGCAAACATCTACTACGACAGCGACGCGAACTTAGAGCATCTTCAGGGCAAGACGATTGCCGTTATCGGTTACGGGTCGCAGGGCCACGCGCACGCGCTCAACGCGAAGGATTCCGGGATGAACGTGGTCGTGGGGCTGCGCAAAGGGTCCGAGAGTTGGCAAGAGGCCGAAGAAGCCGGTTTGAAAGTGATGACCGTCGAGGAAGCCGCCAAAGCGGGCGACCTCGTAATGATTCTGTTGCCGGACGAGGTGCAGGGGAAGGTTTACAAAGAGCAAATCGAGCCCAATCTCGAGCCCGGCAACGCCCTCTTGTTCGCCCACGGCTTCAACATCCACTTCGGCCAGGTGAAGCCGAGCAAAGATATCGACGTGTTCATGGTCGCGCCGAAAGGCCCCGGCCACCTGGTGCGCCGCGTTTACACCGAGGGCGCGGGCGTGCCCTGCCTCATGGCGATTTACCAGGACGCGACCGGCACTGCCAAGCAAACGGCGCTCGCTTATGCCAAAGCCATCGGCGGGGCGAGGGCCGGAGTCTTAGAAACCACCTTCAAAGAAGAAACAGAAACCGACCTGTTCGGCGAGCAAGCCGTTCTCTGCGGCGGCGTGACCGCGCTGATGCAAGCCGGGTTCGAAACTCTTGTAGACGCAGGCTACGACCCCGAAATTGCTTATTTCGAGTGTCTGCACGAAATGAAACTCATCGTCGACCTGATTTACGAGGGCGGGCTCGAGCGGATGCGTTACAGCATTTCCAACACCGCCGAGTACGGCGACTACCGCGCCGGGCCGCGCATCATCACCGACGAAACGAAAGCCGAAATGAAGCGCCTCTTGAAGGAAATCCAAACCGGCGAGTTCGCCAAAGACTTCTTAACCGAAAACGTGGTCGGCCAACCGCGCCTGAACGCCGGGCGCAAGAACACCGACGCGCACCAGATTAGCCAGACGGGGCGCAGGCTGCGGAAGATGATGCCGTTTATTGCGGGGAAGAGTGGTTAGTTTTTCGTTGTTCGTCGTTCGTTAAAGCAAAAAGCACCTTTCGAGGAGAATGAGAGACGATGCTCGAGTCCCCAAAACACTTCACCCTAGAGCGCAGGCTCGGTAACAACCACCGACTATGCAAGCGCTTTCGACTCGGCTCTTGACGAAAAACTAAAAACGAACAACTCTCTCAGAAAGGTTCCTCTCATGGCCTACATCAAGATTTTCGACACCACCCTCCGCGACGGCGAGCAAGCGCCGGGCATCGCGCTGAATACCTTGCAAAAGCTCGAGATTGCCCACGCCCTGTCACGTTTGGGTGTCGACATCATCGAGGCGGGTTTCCCGATTGCGAGCGACGGCGACTTCGACTGCGTGCGCCAAATCGCGCGTGAGGTCAAGGGGCCGGTCATCTGCGGCTTGGCGCGCACGCACAAAGCCGACATCGAGCGGGCGGCGCAGGCGATAGAACCCGCCGAGCGGGGGCGCATCCACACCTTCACGAGCGCGTCGAAGATTCACCTCGAGCACATGCTCAAAAAAACCGAACAAGAGGTTTTGGAAACCTCCGACGAGATGGTGCGCTACGCCAAAACTTTCACCGACGACGTGGAGTTCTCCGCGCAGGACTGTATGCGGGCCGACCCCGAGTTCGTTTACAAGCTCGTCCGCACTGCGATTGCCGCGGGCGCGACGACGGTGAACATCCCCGACACGACGGGGTACGGGTCGCCGCTCGAGTACGGCGCTTTAATCAAAAACATCTTCACAAACGTTCCCGAAGCGCACGACGTAACTATTTCGACCCACTGCCACGACGACTTGGGCTTGGCAGTCGCCAACAGTTTAGCCGCGGTCGAGAACGGGGCGACGCAAATCGAATGCACCGTCAACGGCATCGGCGAACGCGCCGGGAATACCTCGCTCGAGGAGTGCGTGATGGCGCTCTACACGCGGCGCGACTACTACGGGGCCGAGGTGGGCATCAACACGCGCGAACTTTATTTCGTGTCGCAGCTCGTCTCGAGGCGCACCGGCATGGTGGTGCCGCCCAACAAGGCGATTGTCGGCGACAACGCCTTCGCGCACGAGGCGGGCATCCACCAGGACGGCGTGTTGAAGCACAAGGACACCTACGAAATCATGAACGCCGAACTCGTGGGCCGCGAGGCGGGCGTGCTGGTGATGGGCAAGCACTCGGGCCGCAACGCCTTTCGGCAGCGGCTCACCGAACTCGGCTATACTGATTTGGAAAATGAGGAATTGAACGCTCTGTTCAAGCAGTTCAAAGACTTGGCCGACCTCAAACAGAGCATTACCAACGACGACATCCGCGCGCTCGTCGACGCGGAGACGACCAAGATTGCCGAAACGTATAAGCTCGAGCACCTCCAGTTCCAGGCCGGAACCGGCGGCATGACGCCGTCCGCCCTGGTGCGCCTGGTCACGCCCGAAGGCACGGTCGCCGAAACCGCGCTCGGCGACGGCCCCGTGGACGCTTCGTTCAAGGCGCTCCGCAAGCTCACGTCATTGGCGTTCGAACTCGAGTCCTACGACCTTAAAGCCATCGGCTCGGGTACCGACGCGCTCGGCGAGGTCTCGATTCGCGTCAACAGCGACGGGCAGATCGTCCACGGCCGCGCCATTTCGACCGACGTGGTTCACGCTTCGGTGCTGGCCTATGTGGACGTGCTGAACAAGCTCGCGGCGGGTGTGGGGCGGGTGAAAGAGGAGGCGCAGCGGGTGGCGACGCCGTGACGCCGCACCACCTCGCACAAATCAACATCGCCCGGATGCGTGCGCCCTTAGACGACCCGCTCATGCAGGGTTTCGTGGCGGGTCTGGAACCCATCAACGCCCTCGCCGACGCCGCGCCCGGTTTCGTGTGGCGTTTGCAAACCGACGCGGGCGACGCGACGAGTTTGCAAGTCTTCGACGACGCCATGCTCATCGTCAACATGTCGGTGTGGGAGAGCGTTGAGGTGCTGAAAACCTACGTTTACGAAAGCCAGCACGTCGCCTTCGTCAAACAGCGCAAAGAATGGTTCGAAAGGTTTGACGGTATTTACTACGCGCTTTGGTGGATTCCCGCGGGGCACATTCCCACGGTTGAGGAGGCGAAAGAAAGGCTCGAGCACCTGCAAACGCACGGCGAGAGCGCTTATGCGTTCAAGTTTACGAAGGTGTTTCTGGCACCTGGAATTAGGGCGGAGCCCGTGGTGCGGACGGCGGCGGAGGTTTACGGGGGAGCTGCGTGTGATTAGGAGGACTCGAGTATGACAGAAAACAAGAGCAGCATTTCAAAAGCTCAAACACTCGAGGAGATGGGTGAATTTTGGGATGAACACGATTTCGTAGACTTCGATACGGATGAGCCGGATGTTGCTTTCAGTCTTTCATCCTCTGTAGCCATCGAGCCGAAACTGCTCTCGGAAATTGAGGAGCAGGCATACATGCGCGGCATCGCCTCGGAAACGCTCGTCAATCTCTGGCTCAAAGAAAAATTGACAGAGGAGACGATGTTTGTTGACGGGGAAGATGATTTCTGAGGCAATCATGTTATGGCAGAGCTAGAAAGGTATCGTCAGCTTGTCGAGCAGGTGTTGACTGAACAGTTGGAGACTACCAAAGCGGTCAAGCCACTCGAGTACCAACTCGTCTTCGATGAGGTGCGCGACCATTACCATCTCGTTCAGGTCGGTTGGATTGACGACAAGCGTTACTGCGGAAGCTTGATTCACATAGACCTGATTGGCGAGCAGATTTGGATTCAGTACGACGGGACGGAGCACGGCGTCGCTAACGATTTGGTAGCGTTGGGCGTTCCGAAGACGGCTATTGTGCTTGCCTATTACGAACCTGCTCACCGGGCGTTTACGGAGTTTGCGACGGGTGAGCGAAGGGTAGAATCTGTTTAACGCGAGCTGTTGGAGTCAAAGATGTTTTTACACGTTGTCGAAGCAAAGTACGTCAGAGACCACACGCTCTGGCTCAGATTCAACGATGGTTCGTCAGGCGAAGTTGACCTGAGCCACGAACTCGAGGGCGAGGTTTTCGAGCAGAGGTTATGGGACGACACCGTTTAACAGACGAATACGAATATGAAGTTGTGGACACCTCAGCACTTGAAAACGTGTTCGGGTCCATGCGTCCTCAAGTCTTCGCCGCCACTTTTGCTTTGAATTTTCGTGAGTTTGCTTTGTCGCTCAGTGAGCACGAAGCAATCCGCAGCCTGGGTGGAAATTTAGGGAACCCGTTTCAGGCGAACTTTCTAGTCTACTACCGTGACGCGTGTGTCGGCTGGTCATTCGGACGCCAGGAGACGGCGGAAAGGTACTACATGATTAACACAGGCATCTTGCCCGACCATCAGAATCGTGGGATTTATTCGGCTTTGTTGCCTGTCATCGTCAAGCGCGTTCTGGACGAAGGATTTCAAGTCATTTACTCGAGACACACGGCTACCAACAATCACGTTATCGTTCCAAAACTTAAAGCAGGTTTCATTATCAGCGGATTGGAACTCTCCGACACCTTTGGCACGCTGGTGCATCTTTCTTATTTTGCAAATAATGTTCGGCGACAGGCGATGGATATGCGTAGCGGCCAAGCGCTGCCCTCAGCGGCTATTCTGGATTATCTCGGGTGGAAAGTTAAGGGAGAGCATGAGCAGCAAGGTTGAAATCTATGACACCACCCTCCGCGACGGCACGCAAGGTTTGGACTTCAACCTCACCGCCGAGGACAAAGTAGCCATCGCCAAGCGGCTCGACGCCTTCGGGGTGGACTTTATCGAGGGCGGCTGGCCGGGCTCGAACCCGAAAGACTTGCGCTTTTTCGAACTGATGAAAGGGGAAAAGCTGGCCTTCGCGCGGCTCGCGGCCTTCGGCTCGACGCGGCACAAAAATAACCGGCCCGAGGACGACGCGAATTTGCAAGCGCTGCTCGAGGCCGAAACGCCGGTCGTCACCCTCTTCGGCAAAACCTGGAACCTGCACGTGACCGAGGCGCTGGGAGCGACGTTAGCGCAAAACCTCGAGATGATTCAGGACTCCGTGGCCTTTCTCAAGGCGCAGGGAAAAATGGTCATTTACGACGCCGAGCACTTTTTCGACGGGCACAAAGCCGACGCGGATTACGCGCTCGAGACGCTGCAAGCCGCCGTTCACGGCGGTGCGGAACGGCTCGTCCTCTGCGACACCAACGGCGGCTCGCTGCCGGGTTTTATCGCCGAGCGGGTTGCAGAGGTCGTCGCCAGGTTTGACATTCCTGTGGGCGTTCATACCCACAACGACGCCGAACTCGCGGTGGCGAACGCGCTCGCCGGGGTGCAGGCGGGGGCTAGACATGTGCAAGGGACGATGAACGGTTACGGCGAACGCTGCGGCAACGCGAACTTAGTCAGTATCATCGCGAACCTCGTGTTGAAGCTGGGGCTCGAGCAGCCACAAGACCTGAGCAAGTTGCGCGATATTTCGAAGTACATCGACGAGCGGGCGAACTTGCAGCCCAACCTGCGCGCCCCTTACGTGTCGGATGCGGCGTTCGCGCATAAAGGGGGCATCCACGTCTCGGCGGTCAACAAAAATCCGGCGACCTACGAACACGTCGCGCCGGAGGCGGTCGGCAACACGCGGCGCATCCTCTTGTCGGACTTGTCGGGCCGGGCCAACGTGCTCGCCAAAGCGGGTGAGTTCGGGGAGGAGGTTGACGGCAAAGACCCGTCCGTCAAAGAAGTCGTGGACAGGATGAAGGAACTCGAGCACCGCGGCTACGCCTTCGAGGGGGCCGAAGCCTCGTTCCAACTCATGAGCAAAAAGGTCAAGGGTGAGTACCGGCCTTACTTCACGCTGCACGGCTTCAACATCAACATCACCAAACGGGACGGGGATAGGGTACCGGTTGCCGAGGCGACAATAAAGTTGGAAGTCGGCGGGCAGTTGGAACACACCGCGGCGAACGGCGACGGCCCCGTGAACGCGCTCGACGAGGCGTTGCGCAAGGCCCTGGTGCGGTTTTACCCGAGCGTCAAGACGCTGCGGCTCACCGACTACAAGGTGCGGGTGCTGTCAGGGGCCGAAACCGGCACGGCGAGCGTGGTGCGGGTGCAGGTCGAAACCTCCGACGGGAGTGACGTCTGGGGCACGGTCGGCGCGAGCAGCGACATCATCAACGCCTCTTACGAAGCGCTTATCGACGCCCTCGAGTACAAGCTGTTGAAAGACAAGGTCGCGCCGCTCGAGAAGACGAAAGCAACCGCTGCATAGTTATACTTAAGCAGAACCCGAACGTCCACGAGCCGTCGTTTGGGGTGTTTGCTACGCGGGCTTCCTTCGGAAAAGTAAGTGCGTGTTAGACACGTTCCTGACGACGCTTTGAAATTGACAGAGGTCGGTTCTGCCAGGTATACTGCTTTTCCGGTCGCCTAGTCACAGGGACCTCATCCATAAACAACATGCGCCGTGCTGCAAGTTTATTTAGATGAATCGGCTCGACAATTCGCTTTTGCCGCTCTTGACGAGCGCCCCCGACGGAGACACACATGACTTATTCCGACATCCGTACCCTCGCTTGGCCGAACGAGCGCGACGCCTGCGGCGTCGGCTTCGTCGCCGACGTTCAGGGCCGCAAAACGCACCGGACCCTGGAGCGGGCCATCGAAGCGCTCTGCAACCTGAGCCACCGCGGGGCGGTCAGCGCCGACGGGCTGACCGGCGACGGCGCGGGGATTTTGGCGCAACTGCCGCACAAGCTGTTCCGGCGGGTGTTGGCGGAGGCTGGTATAAAGTTGGAGAACGACCACGACTTAGCGGTCGGCGTCTTTTTCGTCACCAACGACGGCCCTGTGGAAAAGATGTATGACCTTGTCGACGAGGTCGTCACCGAGTCCAGACTCGAGCCCCTGTTGTGGCGCGACGTGCCGGTCAACGGCGCTTACTTGGGTGAGGAGGCTCGAGGCCGACTGCCCATTTTGCGGCAGCTGTTGGTGAAGCGGCCCGCCGGCACCGACGACGACGCTTACGAGCGCCTGCTGTATTTGACCCGCAAACGCATCGAACGTCGCCTGCGCGAAGCCGACCTCGGGCGTTACTATATTCCGTCGTTCTCGAGCCGCACCATCGTCTACAAAGGCCTCATGGTCGCGCCGCAGCTCGAGAACTTTTACACCGACTTGGCCGACAAGGATTTTGAAACGGCGATTGCTGTCTTTCACCAGCGCTACAGCACCAACACCGCGCCCAGATGGTCTTTAGCACAGCCGTTCAGGTTTCTGGCGCACAACGGCGAAATCAACACGCTCCAGGGCAACGTCAACTTTATGCGGGTGCGCGAACCCGTGCTCTCGAGCCGTTTGTGGGGCGACGCGGTTCACGAACTCCTCCCCATCATCGAGCCCGGCGGCAGCGATTCGGCGGCGCTAGACAACGCCTTCGAACTCCTCACCCTCTCAGGCCGCGACCCCATCGAGACCCTGATGATGCTCGTCCCCGAAGCCTTTGAAGAGAACGACGCCCTCGACCCCGACGTGCGCGCCTTTTTCGAGTACCACGGCACGCTGATGGAGCCCTGGGACGGCCCCGCCGCCCTCGCCCTGTCCGACGGTCGCTACGCGGTCGCCGCGCTCGACCGGAACGGCCTCAGGCCGCAGCGCTACTGGATAAGCAAGGACGGCACCGTGATCGTCGGCTCCGAAGCGGGTGTCGTGGCGATGGACGACGAGGACATTTTGGAAAAAGGCCTCCTCGGGCCGGGTACGCTGCTGGCGGTGGACACGCAAGAAGGTAAGCTGCTCCGCAACGACGAACTCAAGCGGCACTACGCGAGCCGTCACCCGTACCGGGTGTGGGTCGACCAGTACAGCATCCGCCCGCCGGAGTTCGGGGCGGACGAAATCGGCTCGAGGCCCTGGGAAGCCGAAACTCTCCACCGCACCCAAAAAGCCTTCGGCTACAACAGTGAAGACTACGACCGCATTTTCGAGCCGATGGTCTACGGCGGCGACATGCCAACAGGCTCGATGGGCGACGACACGCCGCTGGCGGTGCTGAGCGAGCAGCCGCAAAACCTGTACCGCTACTTCAAACAGCGCTTCGCGCAGGTCACCAACCCGCCCATCGACCCGCTGCGTGAAAGCCTGGTGATGTCCTTGTCGACCGTGGTCGGGCCTCGAGGCTCGATTTTGGAAGAGGACGGCATCTCGGCGCACGTGGTGCGCTTTTCTTCGCCCCTTATCGGCGCGGCGCAACTCGCCTGGTTGAAGGCGCAGCCGCACTTCAAGACAGCCACTATCAAAACGCTGTTCCGGGTGAGTGACGGGCTGGAAGCGTTGGAAGCCGCCCTAAAAACCATCGCCGACGAGGCCGAGCGGGCCGCCCGGAGCGGCGCGGTCATGCTCGTCCTGAGCGACCGCGAGGTCTCCCCGGAGTACGCGCCCGTACCGATGCTTCTCGCCACCGCCGCGGTTCACCACCGCCTGCTGCAAGTTGGCTTGCGCACGAAAACGGCCCTGATTCTGGACACCGGCGAGCCGCGCGAAGACCACCATTTCGCCTGTCTCATCGGCTACGGGGCCGCACTCATCCACCCGTATTTGGCCTTCGCGACCGCGCGCAGCGTGCCGACCACGGTCAAAAACGGCGAGCCCTTGGAGCCCGAGACCTGTGTTGAACACTACGTCAAGGCCGTCGAAAAAGGTCTGCTGAAAATCATGTCCAAAATGGGGATTTCCGCGCTGGCGAGCTACCGCGCCGCGCAGATTTTCGAGGCGGTCGGGGTTGACAGTGAGGTGATTGACCGCTATTTTCCGGGCACGCCGAGCCGCGTCGGCGGGGCGGGGCTGGACGTGTTCGCCACCGACGCGCTGCGCTTTCACGCCGAGGCGTTCGGGGAAGACCCGGCGCTTATCGATCGCGGTTTGTACCGCTTTCGCAAGGCGGGCGAATACCACGCGCTCAACCCGCTCGTGTTCAAGGCGCTGCACAAAGCGGTGCGCACGGAGAGTTTCGAGGCGTTCGGCGAGTACGCGGCGCAAGTAGACGAGCGGCCGCCCACGTCGCTGCGGGACTTGCTCGAGATTCGCAAAGCCGCTACTCCTCTTTCTTTAGACGAAGTCGAGCCGGTCGAAGCAATCGTCAAACGCTTCACCACCCAGGCGATGAGCCACGGCTCGGTCTCGCGTGAGGCGCACGAGACGCTGTCCATCGCCATGAACCGACTGCACGCCAAGAGCAATTCGGGTGAGGGCGGCGAAGACGAAGACCGTTTTCAGCCTTACGAAGAGAACCGCCCCGACCTCAGCCACGCGGACTGGCATCCGCGGGCGGGCGACCTCGCCAACAGCGCCATCAAACAAGTCGCCTCGGGTCGCTTCGGGGTGACGCCCTACTACCTCGTGTCGGCGCAGGAGCTGGAAATCAAAATGGCGCAGGGCTCCAAACCCGGCGAAGGCGGGCAGATTCCCGGTTTCAAGGTCAGCGAGGAAATCGCCCGCATCCGCCACGCGGTGCCGGGCGTGACCCTCATCTCGCCGCCGCCCCACCACGATATTTACTCCATCGAGGACTTAGCGCAGCTCATCTACGACCTGAAACGGGTGAACAAAGAGGCGCGCATCGGCGTCAAGCTCGTCTCGACCGCCGGGGTCGGCACCATCGCCGCGGGCGTCGCCAAGGGCTACGCCGACAACATCCAGATTTCGGGCAATGACGGCGGCACCGGCGCGTCGCCGCTGGCCTCTATCAAAAACGCCGGCGTTCCCTGGGAACTCGGCCTGGCGGAGACGCAGCAGGCGCTCGTCGCCAACGGCTTGCGCGGCCGGGTGAGCTTACGGGTGGACGGCGGCATGAAGACCGGCCGTGACGTGATAGTCGGCGCGCTCCTCGGCGGTGAAGAGTTCGGCTTCGGCACGGCGGCGCTCGTGGCGGCGGGTTGCGCGATGATTCGGCAGTGCCACCTCAACACCTGTCCGGTCGGCGTGGCGACGCAGCGGCCCGACCTCCGCGCCAAGTACGTGGGCCAGCCCGAGCACGTCATGAACTTTATGGTCTACGTCGCGCAGCAGGTGCGGATGATTTTGGCCGAGATGGGTTTTCGCAGTTTGGACGAGGTTGTCGGGCGGGTGGACTTGCTGTCTCCCAAAACCGTTAACCTCCCCAAAGCAGCCCGCCTCGACCTCAGCGCCATCCTCTACGACGCCGACCCCGAGCGTAGCAAGGCACGCCGTTCGCAGATGCGCCACAACGACCGGCCGGAAACTGCACCGCCGCTCGACGAGACGGTGTTTCAGGACGCCCTCGAGACCCTGACGACCCAACAACCCTTCCAAAAAACCTACCCCATCAGCAACCGTGAACGTTCAGTAGGTGCGCGGCTGTCCGGCGAAATTGCGCGGCGCTGCCGAGCCGAGGGCCTGCCCGCCGGGACGATTCAGCTCGAGTTTGAGGGCGTCGCCGGCCAAAGCTTCGGCGTGTTTAACAACCGCGGGATGCACTTCACGCTAGTGGGCGAGGCGCAAGATTACGTCGGCAAGGGCATGTACGGCGGCGAAATCGTCGTCGTTCCAACTGAGAGCGTCAAAGAAGCCGCCTCCGAAAACGCCATTATCGGCAACACCGTCATGTACGGCGCGACCGGCGGCAGCCTCTACGCGGCGGGCCGCGCCGGGGAACGGTTGTGCGTGCGCAACTCGGGCGGCAAGGCGGTCGTCGAAGGGTGCGGCAACCACGGCTGCGAATACATGACCGGCGGCGTGGTGGCCGTGCTGGGCGCGACCGGGCGCAACTTCGGGGCCGGCATGAGTGGCGGTGTGGCCTACGTGTATGACCCGGACGGGCTGTTCACGAGCCGCTATAATTCCGGTATGGTCGAAATCGGTCGGGTGACGGGCGGCGTCGACGAAGACTTGCTGCACGCGCTTCTGACACGCCACGCCGAGCTGACCGGCAGCGTGCGGGCGAACACACTGTTGGCGGATTGGGCTCGAGCCCTCACCGCCTTCTGGCGCGTCGCGCCGCACCCGAGCGTTGAAGACGCCAGCGCCGAAGAGCAGGACCTGCGCGCGCACGAGCTGGCCGCCTTGGCCGCGCTCCGCCGCGAATCCGGGTGGGAAGTGCCGTTGGCGAGTTAAAGCGGGAAAAAGTGAAGAGGGGTTTCTTTTCTCCGCTTTAAGACCCGGCTTGCGAGTAGCGGGGGGCAGCCTCGAGCCCCCCCGTCCCCCGTCGCCGCTCCGCCCAGGCGTTCTTAAAGAGCGTCATCTGCACGTCGATGCGGCCGTTGCCAGCAGCCACGCGGCGCTGTTCCTCGAAACCTATTTTTTTAAAAGCGGCCTGGGCGCGCAGGTTGTCGCCGAAGGTGCTGAGGCGCACCTCGTCCAGACCCAGGGTTTGAAAGGCGTGCTCGAGCAGCGCCGAAATCGCCTCGGGGCCATACCCCCGTCCCCAGTGCGTTTTCTCGCCGATGATGATGCCGAGCGTCGCCGAGCTGTAGCGGATGTCGTAAAGCTCTACTGTACCGATATAGCCGCCCTGCTCGTCGAAGATGCCGAAAGTCTCGCGGTCGGCCCGGCGGCTGTCGGCGCGGAGCACCCGTTTGAGGAGCCACAGGGGCATCCGGTTGGGTGGTGTACCGTTCAGGTGAGCGATTTCGGGGTCGCGGAAATGTGCGTGGATGCGTTGCCAGGCACTTTTGTCCAAATCTGCGAGAGGTTGCAGGCGCACCCGTCCGAACTCGAGTTCAGTGCCGGTTGGCCGCCGCCCTAGCATGGCTTCATCACAAACCGACTTTAGCAGCTTTGGGAGGGAAAAAGAGTTGGTTCGCTGCATTTTAGGGACTTTTAGAATGTGAAATTGGGTAAGTCTGCCAGCCTTTTCAGGCTAAGCTGTCCAAGCAGTATGTCATGTGTCTTTTGCGAGACGACAGTCATTAAGAAGTAAACCGATTCCGTGTGTGTAACTGCTGCTTGCAAAACTTATCACCGAATCGCCGTTAAGAAGTTTTGCCTCTTCAGCTTTGTTCACCATCAGAGCAGTTACGGCGACGGTTCGCCCTTCGTACTTAGCATTCACCCTTGAGGTACGCATGGCCTCCGTCTGCTCCTGTGCGGACGATGGTAGCGTTCAGGACTGTTATCCTGTGACGAGAAACGGTGTTTTTTGTAGGTTGCGTAACTGTTTAGTGTACCGCAGTCTCTGCAGGGACCTTCTCAGGTATTAAAGGGCCGTGGAATGCTCAATTGATTTCAAGCTGCTTCTCAAGTCCCCCTACTTCGAACTCAACTTCAAAAACGAGTAAGAGTGTTAGTCTGAGGTAACAACTCGCTCGCACGCGCCCGACCTGTCAGCAAGGGGACAAGATGGACAAGACCAGCCTCAACTTTACGGCCTTTACCGACCGCTTCAAAACTCTGAAAGACACCATAGGCCGGGTCATTCTGGGCCAGGAGGAGGTCGTCGAGGACCTGCTCGTCGCGGCCCTGGCGCAGGGGCACGTGCTGATAGAGGGTGCGCCCGGACTGGGCAAAACGCGCCTAGTGCGCACCTTCTCCGAGGCGACCGACCTGTCGTTCGGACGCGTCCAGTTCACCCCCGACCTCATGCCCGCCGACGTGACCGGGACGAACGTGCTCGTCGAAGAAGCGGGCGCGCCCAGGTTCGACTTTCAGCGTGGGCCGATTTTCGCCAACGTGCTGCTCGCCGACGAAGTCAACCGAGCCACGCCGAAAACGCAGTCGGCCTTGTTGGAAGCGATGCAGGAGCGCGCCGTGACCGCCTCGGGGACGCGTTACGCGTTACCCGAGCCGTTCGTCGTCTTAGCGACCCAAAACCCGCTCGAGATGGAAGGTACCTACCCGCTGCCCGAAGCGCAACTCGACCGCTTTCTCTTTAAAATCCTCATCCGCCGCCCCGACGCGGCAACCTTGCAGCGCATCCTGGTGACGACGACCGGCGCGAACGAAATGAAAGTCGAGCCCGTTTTCAAGCGGGAGGAGATGCTCGAGCTGCAAACCGTCCTCCGCGCCGTGCCGATGGCGACGCGGGCGCTCGAGTATGTGGTGCGCCTGACCGAAGCGACCCACGAGCACGACCTGGTGCGCCTGGGCTCGAGCCCGCGCGGGGCGCAGGCCGTCGTCCTGGCCGCCAAGGGTTACGCCCTCGCCGCGGGCCGCCCCAACGTCGAACTCGCCGACGTGCGCCGCGCCGCGCTGCCCGCCCTGCGCCACCGCCTGCTGCTGAGTTTCGAGGCCGAGGTCGACGGGGCCGACCCGGACGTAATCATCCGCGAAATCATCAAAAGTGTCGAGCAGTAAAAAGCTTGTTACGTAGATGCTAATGTTTCACAGGTGTCCAGGTCTGAAAAAGCAGCGCTCGAGGTTGTTCGTTCTTCGTCGTTTGTTGTTCGTCAGCTCTCAGGCGAGCGGCGCGGAGCCTTTTTATAGGTTTAACAGGATAAAGCTACAAAGCTTTGCGCGTTCTCCATTCTCCGTTCTTTTTTATGATTAGCCCCCGCACCCGCGCCCTGCTCGACCGCTACGCGCTCGCCTCGCGCTCGCTCAGCCGCAGCTCGGGCGAACGCTTGGCGACCGAGGCTGGGCAAAGCGTCGAGTTTCACGACTTTCGGCCCTACCAGGCCGGGGACGAGCTGAGATATGTCGACTGGCGCGTTTACGGGCGCACCGGGCGGCTCTACACGCGGCTCTACCAGGCCGAGCGCAACATCGCGCTGCACGTCGTCCTCGACACGAGCCGGAGCATGGCGAAAGGCCACAAGGCGCGTTTCGCCCGCATCCTGGCGCAACTCCTGAGCTACGCGGCGCAGCGCGACAGCGTGAGTCAGGTGCATTTGTTCGACGGGCGGCAGACCAGGCCCGTGCAAGGGCGCGCCCGCGTCGGCGAGGTTTGGGACTTTATCGAGGCGGCGAGTGAAGCACCCGACGAGCGCACCCCGCCGGTTCAGGCCTTAAAAACCTTCGCGCTGACGACCCCGTTTCCGGCGGGGGCGGGTCTCGCCCTGGTCGTTTCGGACCTGCTCGACGAAGCCTCGTGGCAACCCGCGCTCGCGGCGCTGAAAGCCAGAGGTTTGGACGCCGGTTTTTTGCAAATTATGGCCGCGGAAGACCTCGAGCCGGAGCCGGGGCAGTTGGAACTCGAAGACTTAGAAACCGGCGAAAAACTCCTCGTCGGCCCCGAGGAGGTGCGCGCCTACCACCGGGCGGTTCACGCCTTTATCGACCACACTAGACGCGCGGTGCTGCGCGCCGGCTTTCGCCACACGCTCCTCAAAGTCGGCGACGAGCCCGACGAGGTGTTGGAGCGGCACGCCTTTGCCGAACTCATCCGGGCAGGCATTCTGGTCAAGCGTTGAGCGAGGGTCGGCTCGAGTATAACGGAGGTTGTTTTGTCCTTACCGGCAGAAAAAATTATCCACCAGCTCGAGCAAGCCCTCGAGCAAGACCCCCGCATAAAGGCGGCTTGGCTCAAAGGCAGCTTCGGCCGCGGCGACGCCGACCGACATTCCGACATCGACTTGACGGTTTGGCTTGCGCCCGACGACGCTGACGCTTTTCGTAAGAAACTTGGAGTGTGGCTCGCCACCCTCCGGCCCGTCCTGTTGTATCACGAACTGTTCGGCGGCTCGATGATAGTCTGTTTGCTGCGAGGCGACGACGCGCAAGTCGTTGCCCTCGACCTGTTTATCGAGACGGCTGACGAGGTGCAGGTCACAGAGGGAAAGACGCGAGTCCTCCTAAATCGTGGTCAGCTCACGCAGGTTTCTCCAACCTCTCCCGAGCCTGCCTCGCTGCAACGAGACTTGGACATCGAGATACGCTACTTCTGGCGCTTGTTCACCATGTTGCCCAGCATCGAGCGCGACGAACTCATCCCCGCCGTGCTGCGCCTCAGCCAAGAAGTCGCGCAGGTCGTGAACGTTTGTAGCCTCGGACGGGGCCGACCCCGCGATATTGGCGAAAAGCGGGCGAACGAACTCCTCGAGCCTGAGGAACGTTCGGAGCTGGAGAGTGTTTTAGCGCTGCCTGAGTTGACGCGTGCCTCAGTGGTACATGCTCACCTCACCCTGGCTCGGACGATGCAACGGCGCGGTCGCCTCGCCGCTAAACGGTTGAACACGCCTTATCCGGAAGAGTTAGAGAGTGCTGTTTTAGCTTATGTGCAGCTCGAGCTGGCCGGAATGGGATTGGCAACGTAAACGCTGATTTCAGATTGAGCCGGCGTGACTTTTGGCTCAGCCACCCCCGGCGGGCCGGGTATAGACTGTAAACCGTGAACCTTATCGGCGAAACTTTCGGCTCGTTCACCGTGCTCCGCGAACTCGCGTCGGGGGCGCGGACACGAGTGTTTTTGGCGAGCGACGGCGAACACGTCAAGGCGCTCAAGGTGTTTCCGCTCGAGGGTGTGCAGCGCGCCGAGCGTGAGCTGAGTCTCGGGAAAGGTTTGGACCATCCTCACCTCAACCCGGTCGAGGCGCTGCTCCAGGTCGCCGGTCACCCGAGTCTCACCATGCCTTACGTGGCGGGAGAGCGCCTGAGTGCCTGGCTCGGCGCGGCGTCGACGACCGGTTTTCTGACCTCTTTCGGCGGCGTGTTGTCGGCGCTGGGCTACCTGCACCGCAAGGGCGTCATCCACCGCGACGTCAAACCACAGAACATCCTCGTCGACCGCCACGGCCACGCGCGGCTTGTCGACTTCGACTTGGCTGTGCGCCCCCGCGAGCCGCAGCGCGGGGGCGCTCTGGCCGGAACCGTCGCCTATTTGAGCCCGGAAGAGGCGCGCGGCGAGCCCGCCAGCCCGGCCAGCGACGTGTACGCGGCGGGCGTCATCCTTTACCGCGGGTTGACCGGCGAGGTTCCGTTCACCGGCACCGTGCGAGAGGTCGTCGCGGCGCACGCGGGCCAAAAACCGCGACCGCCCTCCGGCTTCGACCCCAGGCTCGGCGGCTTTGACCCTGTTCTCGAGGTGCTCCTCGCCAAACGCCCCGCGGACCGCCCGGACGCAGACTCGGTGGCGGCGATTCTCGAGACGCTGACGCATGGGCTTGAGGCGGAGGCGTAACAGGTCTTGATGAGCGGTAGGTTTTTCGACGCGATACTTTCGACGCGGTACTTTCAGCTCGAGCCAACTCGACAAGGTCGCTAAACCTGCCTCACACTGTTGTTAGAATAGGCCGGTGAACGAACGTTTTGCGGTCGCCGGTCTCGCTCTCACAACTCTGTTGGGTTTGTGGCTCGCGCCCTGGGCCGCGCTGGCCCGGCCCACGGGCGCGCGCAGCAGCGTGGTGCTGTTGCCGAACCGCTACCTGGACTTTTCCGGCCGCACCGACCTGCTCCCGGTGACGGGTTTGGGAGCCGTGCTCGCGCTCAGCGCCGCGGCGCTCCTGGTCATCGTCGTCGCGGCGCTGCTGAAAAACCTCCGGGCGCGCTCACTTTTGTGGCTCGGCGGCGGTCTGCTGCTCGTCGCCACGACCTTTTGGGGTCTTGCGAACGTGCGCTCGGCGGTGCGCGAGGTGCGCCTCGACCTCGTCACGGGTGCCATCACGCGGGCCTTGGAGGACCCGCGGCCGTCCGTTGACGTTTCAGCGTTGCGGGCGGTGCTTGACGGTGCGCCCACGGCCTCCATCGACACCACGGTCCTCAAGTCGCGCAAGGCGGGCTTCACCATCAAGCGGCTCGGCTACGACGGCGCGGGCCTCGGCCTGGCGGCTTTTCTGGCTTACCTGACCGGGGGGTTGGCGCTCTTTTTCGGCTTGCGCGTCGTGCCCAGGTTCAACCGGATGCTCGAGCGCACTCTGACCTTGGTGGCGGTGCCGCTCACCTCGATTCTGCTCGCCCTGCTCGTCGCGGCGGTCGTCATCCTGGCCCTCCAAGGCACGCCGACGGGCGGCGAGTTCGTGATAAACGACTGGCAGACGGCCCTCGCCGGACGTTTGGAAACCCTGTGGTACGCCAACCTCACCCTGTTCAGCAACTCGCTCGGCACGGTCGGGGGCCTGGCCGAATCTTTAAAGTTCGCGACGCCGCTGATTTTCACCGGCTTGGCGGTCGCCTTCGGGTTTCAGGCGGGTTTGTTCAACATCGGCGCGCCGGGCCAGATGGTTCTGGGCGCGATTTTTGCGATGCTGGTGGGTTTGTACATGCCGGGGCCGAAAATTCTGGTGCTGCCGCTGGCGGTGTTCGCTTCGGCCCTGGGCGGCGGCTTGTGGGGCGCGCTGCCGGGTTACCTCAAGGCGCGGTTCGGGGCCAACGAGGTCATCAACACGATTTTGCTGAACTACATCGCCTCGTCGCTGCTGCTGTTCGTGCTGTCGTCGAACAACGTCTTCGCCGCGCCGGTGCTGCAAGTCATTTACTGGCTGGGCATCTTGGCGGGGGTGCTCATTGTTCTCAGCCTCGTCCCGCCGCTGCGGCGTTTTGGGGCTCGAGCCCCGCGCATCACGGCCGCCATGCTGGCGCTGGTCGCGCTCGGGGGGGGCGTTTACGCCTGGTCTTTAGCGGCGAACGAACCCCCCGTGACGCTGCGACTGCCCTTCAAAGCGCCCGGTTCCGAGCCGAAGTCTTACCCGTTGCAACAAACCGCGCGCTTGCAACAGTTGCCCACTCTTCTCGGCGTCGACCGCGAGGTCACGTCGGGCGAGGCGATTTTGCCCCTCGACTTCGCGCTGGTCGTCGGCGCGGCGGTCCTTTTACTCGCGTTTTTCCTCGTTCGCCGCCGCAAGCTGTGGCAACGCCTTCTCATGGCCCTGGCCGCGGGGGGCCTCGCCTACGGCGTCGCGGCGCTGTTCGGCCTGAGGTCGGTCGACACCATCATCCCGCCGACCAAGCTCAACGTGTCGTTCTTGATCGCGCTGGCGGCGGCCGTGTTTATGCAAGTTTTCCTGTGGCGAACCAAATGGGGCTACGAACTGCGCGCGGTCGGACTCGCCCCCTTGGCCGCCGAATACGGCGGCGCCAGCATCGCGCGCAACACCGTGTTGGCACTCGCCCTGAGCGGCGCTTTTGCGGGCCTGACGGCGACGCACTACGTGCTGGGCGGCGCGTTGGAAGAGTACTCGCTGCGCCAAGCCCTGCCGACGAACGACGGCTTCGACGGCATCGCGGTCGCGCTGTTGGGCGGCAACACCCCGCTCGGCGTGGTGCTCTCGGCGTTCTTGTTCGGCGTGCTCAAAAACGGCGGCACGCTCCTCAACATCACCTTCAGCGACCTGACGCGCGACGTGGTCAGCATGATTCTGGCGCTCGTGGTGCTGTTCATCGCCGCCAAGGGCTTTCTGCCCGGCAGCGTCACCGACCCGTTGCGCCGCCGCTTGTACTTAGAAGACCCGACCGTCACGCAGCCGCTCGACCCGCCCGGCAAACCGGTCCGCTCCTCGCAAAACGTGGACGTGTAAGTGGACACGCTTCTCTTACTCACCCTCGTCGGCTCGGCGCTGCGCGCCACCACGCCGCTGCTTTTGGCGGCTTTGGGCGGTCTGTTCAGCGAGCGGGCGGGCGTGGTCAACATCGCTTTAGAGGGCATTATCTTGTTCGGCGCGCTCGCCGCGGCGGTGACGGTGCAGCAGCTCGAGGTCGGCCTGCTCGCCGCCGACCCGGACGCGAACCTCGCCTGGCTGCCGTGGCTTGGCGTGCTGGGCGGCGCGGCGGTCGGCGCGCTGGTGGGCCTCATCCACGCGGTCGTCAGCATCCGTTACAAGGCCGACCAGATTATTTCGGGCACGGCCATCAACCTCATGGCTATCGGGATTCCGGCGCTGGTCTTGACCGGGTTTTACAACAACTCGACCTCGAGCGCGCCCATCAATAACCGCCTGCCGCAGTGGGGCGGCTTCAGCCCGGTTTTGTACCTCGCCTTCGTCCTCGTGCCGGTCGTGTGGTACGCGTTGTTCCGAACGCCCTTCGGTTTGCGGCTGCGTTCGGTCGGCGAACACCCCGAGGCGGCGGACAGCGTGGGCATCAACGTGAAGCGGATGCGCTACTACGGCGTCGTGTTGTCGGGTGTGCTGGCGGGTTTGGCGGGCGCTTACCTAAGCATCGGCAACTTGAACCAGTACGTCGCCAACATGTCCAGCGGGCGCGGCTTCATCGCGCTGGCGGCGCTCATTTTCGGCAAGTGGCACCCGCTCGGCGTGCTCGGCGCGACGCTGCTGTTCGGCACCTTCGAGGCGCTGGCGACGGTCTTGGGCGGCGGGCAACTGCTGCCGGCGACGCTGGTGCAGAGCATCCCGTTTATTTTGACGATGCTCGTTCTGGCCGGGTTTATCGGTCGGGCGGTGCCGCCGAAGGCGATTGGGAAGCCGTTTGAGAAGTAATGTAAGATGTAAGAGCACTGATTTGCTTGACCATCGCAGGAATTATCTGGCTCGAGGACATCGTTGAGAAGTTGTGGCGCAAACACAAGGTTGAGTCGTTCGAGGTTGAAGAGGTGTTCGCCAACTCTCCTTATTTCCGTTTCACTGAAAAAGGTCGCCGCAAAGACGAGAATCTCTACGCAGCTTTTGGACAAACCGACGCGGGACGTTACCTCATCACCTTTTTTGTCTACAGACAAGACAAACACGCTGTTGTTATCTCTTCACGTACAATGACAGATGTCGAAAGGAGAAACTATGAGCGAAGGTAAAACCTCTATCTCACAAGCCACGTCCTACGAAGAAATGGGAGAATATTGGGACGAGCACGACCTCGGTGAAATTTGGGAGCAAACGCACGAGGTTGAGTTCGATGTTGATATCCAACGCTCCGTGACCTACTTTCCTGTCGAATCCACGCTTAGTAAAAAACTTCGCAAGTTGGCAGTTCAGCACGGAGTCTCACCTGAAACGCTGCTCAACCTCTGGTTGCAAGAGCGTATCGGACAAGAGAAAGCTGACGCTGCGTGACTAAGCGTCTTTTATGAGTAAATCGAAAGCGCAGAAAACTCGAGCTAAGTGGCTTCAAAAATACAGTAACGAAAAGCTGAAAAGGAACAACTTTTTCAATTTCGTTTCTGCTGAAGATTTGCGAAGCAAGCCGTCAAAGAAACTAACGAAGCAGTATACGTTGCAAACCACATCAGGCAAAATCATTGATTCAAAAGTAACCTTCTATGATGCAGTTTCTAACGCCTCATTTCCTATGAACCCACTAAACGGTGAACTGTGGGACGGACTCGCCGACTCCTTGTTTGGGGGCTTTCGTTCTCCTAGTTTCAAGTATGACTACGTTGATATACTTTGGTCAAATGCTGATAACTCGGCAGCAGCGTCTCCAACATTCTTTGTCAAGGCCATCAAATGGTTTGCACATGTGGCAATAAGTATTAGTCCTATGGAAAAAGACGAACCTTTTTACGAAGAGGGTGGCGTGATTCTTAGACTCTTTCTTGTTTGCTCGAGTGAAGAACGTGCAAGGGAATTACAGAGAGACTTAAATCTACCGTACTAACCGGAGAACCTCACCCGAAGCCTCGAGCCCACAAACGTGATAGCGTCTCTTACTTGGGAGGCTTCATGGCATTTGAACGACGCGCAGGCTTGTTGCTCCACCCGACTTCGCTGCCGGGGCCGTACGGCATCGGGACTTTGGGCAAGGCGGCTTATCAGTGGCTGGACTTTTTAGAGGCGGCCGGACAGCGGCTGTGGCAAGTCATGCCCCTCGGCCCGACGGGTTACGGCGACAGTCCTTACCAGAGCTTCAGCGCCTTTGCGGGCAACCCGTACCTTATCGACTTGGACGCGCTGGTGGGGAGGGGTTGCTCGAGGCTCAGGACTTAGCCGACGCGCCCGACTTTGGGGCCGACGCGGTCGACTTCGGCAATGATGCGATTTGTCGATTTCAAGCAGCAAGTCGGGCTGTCCTCGATAAAGATTAAAGCGGCGACGCGGCACACCTGGTCGGCATTAGAACAGTGAATAAACCCTTCCTCGCATCATCAGCCACTTGTTTTGACATGTGAGAGAGCTTTCATGAACTTAGGCAGGCGTGTTTTTACGTTCCCGTTACGTCCCCAACGTCACGACGCAGAGCGGAAACTCCCTCATGCCGTCAATCTGTAACAACCGCGCCAATTCATCGTCGTAAAACTCGGCGCGGAAAGACGCCACTAAGTCGAGAGCGACGGCCGCCATCACCGCACACTGGGCAGAGCCGCCCGCCTCCAGGTAGAGGTAGCGGTAGGCGCGGCTCTTGACGCCGTCCTCCAAACGGTTCGGCGCGCCCGTGTAGGCGATGATGGCGGCGCAGGCGTCGATGTCGGTGCCGAGCAGGGCGTCCTGGAGGTTGAGGCTGGGGTCGCCCCGCTCGAGAAATTCCAAACTGTGGTCGCGCGCGTTGTAGTGGTAGAGCCCCGGAAACATGTCCTGTACCTGCCGCACGACGAGGTAGGTCTCGAGGCCCGAGACCGGCCCGGTGTTGACGTAGGTGCGCTGGCCGCCGTAGGTAAAGCCGCCGGTGCTCCACAGGATTTGTGACAGTTCTTTTTGGCGAATCTGGCCGCCCTCGGGGATTTGCGGACGTTTTTGCGACAGCGCGGCCCACACGCCCTTGCCGCCTTGCAGGTCGGGTACCGGCAGGGCGGCGACCTCGAGCGGGTTGGCGTAGACCTTCAGGACGGGCGCGAGCCGCCCCGTGGTGCTCGGCAGTTGACCGCGGCGGTACTTGGTCTGGGTTTGAAACTGCCCGCCGATGCTTTTGTCTTCCTTTGGCACGGGTCCTCCGGGACTAAAGTCTATCATCCCCCACCGCGCGTAAGGGAAGTCGGGACCGAAAAAGCGTGAAGTGTCGCCGTCACGGCTCACGCCACACCCGGAGAGCTGCTACCCTGACGCGTGTGACGGACTTGCTCGAGTGGTTCGCCCGCGTCAAACGCGTCTTGCCCTGGCGGCGTGAGCGCAGTCCTTACCGCGTGTGGATTTCCGAAATCATGCTGCAACAAACGCAAGTCGCCACGGTCGTTCCGTACTTCGAGCGCTGGGTAGCGCGCTTTCCCGACGTGCAGACTTTAGCTGACGCGCCCGTCGACGACGTCCTCAAACTCTGGGAAGGCTTGGGCTACTACCGCCGCGCCCGCAACCTTCACAAAGCGGCGCAGCTCGTCGCTTGCGAACACAAAGGCGTTTTTCCGGACACTTACGAGGGCTGGCTCGAGCTGCCCGGCGTCGGCCCCTACACCGCTGCCGCCGTCTCTTCCATTGTCGACGGCGAGCGCGTCGTCGCCGTCGACGGCAACGTAAAGCGCGTGGCGGCGCGGGTCTTCGGGTTGGAGGGTGTGGTCGACGAGCGGGAAGTGCGACGTCTCTTCAGCCCACATTTGCCAGACCAGAATCCCGGCAACTTCAACGAAGCGCTGATGGAACTCGGCGCGACGGTCTGCACACCCCGAAATCCGGCTTGCGTAACCTGTCCCCTGGCGAACGTGTGCGTCGCTTTCCGAGAAAACCGCGTAACCGAACTGCCGACGCCCAAACCCAAACGCCCCAGACCACACCGCGAACGTTACGCCGTCGTCGACATCAAAAACGGGTCGGTGTGGCTGCGGCAACGCACGCCGGAAGAGATGTTGCCGGGGTTGTGGGGCTTCGTGCTGACGGAGGAGAAGCCCGCCGGAGCTGATTTACCCGCCGCCGAACATGCCTACACGCACTTCAGCACTCGAGTGACCCCCGTGCTGACCGCTCACGGCGAGCACGAGGGGCGCTATGTCGAGGTGGGGGAACTCGGGAACCTCGCGCTGTCGACCCTCGACCACAAGCTTCTGGATGTTTTGCGTAAAGCGGAGCTTTTGAGTTAACCCTGTAGAGGTTTGACCCACCACTCCGAGGCGATTGCGTAGGTTCGGTTGGCAAGCGCCTCCCGCTTTCGGGTGTCCAGGTGTGCGCTCACGACGACCATCTGCGCGGCCCCTCGAGCGCGCGCCGCCGCCGCTACGGCCTCGAGCAGTTCTCCGCCGACGCTGTCCCACGCCTCCTCGGCAACCACGAAATCGTCGACGCTGCAGGTCGAGCCGCCGGGGTCGTAGACCGGCGGGGCGGGAATCAGGCTGCCGATGATGAAACCCTCGACCACACCGCCTCGTTCGTAGACCATGCCGATGACGTTGTCCCGCTCCACAAGCTGCTCGAGGAAAACCCGCTGCTGCCCGGCGGAGTCTGCGGCCTTACGCCAGAAAACAGGTTGGTAAGCCTCATACTGAAGGCGTTTCTGTTCGGAAAGTTCTACGATTCGGTCGACGTCGAACGGTTTAGCTTTTCTGACCATAGAACCAGTGTGACACGGCTAGCCAACGAGGTCTCCGGCGTGTCCGGCGAGGCCGACCCAGCCCTTGGCTTCACGCTGAACGGCTCGACAACCTCGCCGACGCCTCACCGCGCCCAGACCGTCAACCGCGTCACCTCGCTCCGTCATCCTGGCAGGCACGGGCAAGTCCGCCACGCTCGAGGCCCACCTGCAACGCGAACGCTGGCAGGTCACCGAGCGCGCCGGGCGACCGCCCGGCTACTCCGAGCCTTGGGGCTCGTGCGCCCGCTCTTTCTCTGCGGGAGCAGCTTCGCCCCGCCGAGGATGGTCGACCGCCCACTTCGCTTGCCGCCACAAACCGTGCAGCGCCGCGACCTCGCGCCCTGTCAAGCGGGCGCGGTCGAAGATGCGCCGGTACATGTGGTCGGTCTTGTGAGCGGTTTCGTCGTTGGTATAGCCGATGTAGCGCGCCACCTCTAAGAAGTGGGTGTGGAGGCGCTCGAGCGCCTCGCGCGGGGCGAGTTCCGGAATTTGTCGGTCCCGGTCGCGCTCGGCGTGGGTCACGAAAAACTCGTAGGCGACCAAGTTGACGGCTTGAGCTAAGTTCAGCGAAGAAAACGCCCCAGTCGGGATACGAATATACGCGTGGCACAGGTCCAAGTCCTCGTTGCTGAGGCCTGAGCGCTCGGGACCGAACACCAGCGCCGTGCCGGGGCGCGCGAAGGTTTGAGCGGCGGCTCTAGGGGTGTAGACGTCGAACCCTGCGGAGGTCCGGGGCCGGGCCGTCGTGCCGAGGACGAGGGTGCGGTCGGCGACGGCCTCCAGGGTGGTCGGCACCGTCACCGCGTTGCCCACCACGTCGGCGGCGTGCGTCGCCAGGGCGTAGGTGTCTCTGTTCGGCTCGCACTGCGGGTCGACGAGGTACAGCTCGAACAGGTCGAAGTTCTTCATGACCCGGGCGGCGCTGCCGATGTTGCCGGGCTCTTGAGGTCGGACGAGGATCACGCGCACGCCGAACAGTATAAGCCTCAAAGTAAAAACGTCACGACACGGACGGCGCTCGTGCAGTGGCAAATTGAATAGAGTGGTAGTCATGAAACTTCTCGAGCCCTACCCCCTCGGCCCCTTGACCCTGAAAAACCGAACAGTCATGGCCCCCCTGACCCGCAACCGCGCCGTCGGCACGGTGCCGCAACCCGTCCACGCGGTCTACTACGCGCAGCGCGCCGGGGCGGGCCTCATCATCACCGAGGCGACCCAAGTCGCCCCGCAGGGCCAGGGTTACCCGGACACGCCGGGCATCCACTTGGACGAGCAAACCGCCGCCTGGAAAACCGTCACCGACGCCGTTCACCGGGCCGACGGCGTGATTTACCTGCAGCTCTGGCACGTCGGGCGCGTGTCGCACTCGTCGTACCACGGCGGCGAGAAGCCGGTATCGGCGTCGGCGGTGAAGTTCGAGGGCAACGTCATGTACCCCGACTTCCGCCGCGCGCCGAGCGACGAACTGCCCCGCGCGCTTCGTACGGACGAGGTTCCCGCAGTCGTCGGGCAGTACCGCCGGGCGGCTGAGAACGCTGCTCGCGCCGGCTTCGACGGCGTGGAGATTCACGCGGCGAACGGTTACTTGCTCGAGCAGTTTTTGCGCACCGGCACGAACCGGCGCGACGACGCCTACGGCGGCTCGGTCGAGAACCGCAACCGCCTGCTCAAAGAAGTGCTCGAGGCCGTCTTGAGCGTGTGGGACGCGGACCGCGTGGGCGTGCGCTTGTCGCCGAACAACGCCCCCGGCAGCCGCGGCGACGCCGACCCGGTTCAGACCTACCGCTACGCCGCCGAGATGCTGAACGCCTACGACCTCGCCTACCTCCACACCGTCGAGGCCGAGGTAGGGGGCATGGAAGTAGGGGACATGGAAGTAGGGGACATGAAGGCCTCGGACCTGTTTCGTAAGGCGTATGACGGCACGCTCGTCGTCGCGGGCGGCTTCGACCAAAGCTCGGGCGAGGCCCTGCTGCAAGAGGGCCGCGCCGACCTCGTCGCTTACGGCCGCCTGTTCATCGCCAACCCCGACCTGCCCGCGCGGTTCAAAGCGAACGCCGCACTGAACACCTGGGACGACAAAACGTTTTACGGCGGTGGCGAGCGTGGCTACACCGACTACCCGTTTCTGAAAGAGGTTTAGCACGCTTGGTGCTTGTGGCAAGTGGCCTGCTAGAAAATCACAAGCCACACGCCACCGGCCTTTCCCGGAGCGCGTATGATGGCCCCATGACGACCGCTGTCGCCCCGACCCCAGCCGTGACCTTCGACGACCTCTTACACGCCCAAGCCCGCGTTGCCGAGGCCGTCTACCGCACGCCCCTCGTCCGCTTGCCTGTAGAGGGCGAGGTTTACGCTAAAGCCGAAAACTTGCAGCGGACGAACTCCTTTAAACTGCGCGGGGCGTACAACTTTCTCGCCTCCTTGCCCGAAGAGGTGCGGCGGCGCGGTGTAACTGCACCCTCGTCGGGCAACCACGCGCAGGGCCTCGCCTGCGCCGCCAAGTTGTTCGGCGTGCCCGCCGCCATCGCCATTCCCGAAAACGCGCCCGACATCAAAGTGCAGCGCACCCTCGCCTGGGGCGCGGAGGTGGTGCGCTGCGGCGGCTCGGCAGCCGAACGCCAGGCGGCGGCACAACACTTTGTCGACGAACGCGGTTACACGTTCGTGCCGCCCTACGACCACCCCTGGATCATCGCCGGGCAGGGCACGGTGGGCTTAGAAATCGCTGCGGATTTGCCCGAGGTCGCCAACGTGCTCGTCTGTACCGGGGGCGGCGGGCTCTTGTCAGGCATCGCCTTGGCCCTCAGAAAACTCTGCCCCGACGCGCAGATTCTCGGCGTCGAGCCCGAACTCGCCGCCGACGCTGCTGAATCTTTTCGAGAAGGGAAGGTCGTTTCTTGGCCCGCCGAAAAAACCACCCGCACGGTCGCGGACGGCGTGCGGACGCAGAGTTTAGGCGAGCACACCTTTGAAATCATCAAAGAAGCCGTCGACGATTTCGTGACCGTGCCCGAAGCGGATATTCTGGACGCCGCCGCCTGGTACTTGAACGAGGCGAAACTCGTCGTCGAGCCGACCGGCGCGATAACCCTGGCGGCTTATAACAAGTTGCGAGCGGGTGAGGGCGGGGCGACCCTCAAACCCGGCAAAACGGTGCTGCTGGTGAGCGGCGGCAACGTTTCAAGTGCGGTTTTGAGGGACTTGCTTACCGTCTGACGCTATACTGGCGCTATGGCCTTAGACCCGCTGAGCCTTCTCATCTTGCTGTTTTTTCTGGCGGTCGTCGCACTGGCACTCGCGCTGTGGTTTTTGCTGACCTTGGGGCGGCAACGGCTCGAGCCCTTGCCGCCTCCCAAACCCGTCCCCGCCCGACCTGCACGAACCGCCCCGGTCGACCTGAACAACGACGACTTCCGCGGGGCCAAGGCAAAACCCAAACCGGTCGAGCCCGCACCGGAACGTCCGGCCCCGGAACGCCCCAACAAACGGGACGACGCCTTCGAGCGCTTTATCAAGTCGAAAAACGACGAGTTGGAGTTTTAAGACCCTTTCCGGTTGTTTTCCTCGGGAGTTAGCCCGAGCGGGGCGAGAAGAAAAAGGATTCCGGTGAGTTGAAAAAACCTCTGCAGAGTTCGTCAGGCGTATGACCGGAATCCGCATAAAACGGACGTTTTCGCCCGTCCGACTTTTTGCTGAGGCCGTTTCCTGATCGAGCTGCTAAACTTACCCATGCCGTCTCTAGCAAAACCTCGTAACGTCGGGAACGAACTGCAATGTTCCTAAACGCCACCAAAACCCTGTTCAACCTGGTTCGCGAAATCAACCTCAAAAGCATTCAAGAAAACGCCGAGCTGCCGGTCCGCATCGCCGTGACGGGCGAGGCCGAGTTGGCGGGGCGCCTGGCGCGCGAACTCGGCGCGGCCCCGTGGGTGAGCGTGCTCGAGGACAAAAGCGAGCGCCGCGTCGGCGACCTGCTCGTGCGGGTGTCGCGAGACGCGCCGCCTGCCGAACCGCTGCCTGCGGGCGGGATAGAGGTCGTCGTGGGCGCGGCGAGCACCCGCATTCCCGACCGCGTGGTGTTGCCGGATTTGAACCTGGACACGCTGCAAAACGTTTTGGCCCCGGCCCTCGTCGACAGAGCGCCCGACACGCAGCGGTTGTCCTTGGCGCGGCACGTCCCCGCCTTGCGCGGGGCTTACGCGCGGACGCTCATCGAACAAACTTCGCGCACCAACGCCGCCTACGCCGCCTCCACGGGCGTGGCCCAAATCGTGCCGATTTTGAGCTTGCCGCTCAACGTGGCCGACCTCGTCGTGCTGACCAAAAACCAACTCCTCATGGCCTACAAGCTCGCGCTCGCCGAGGGCAAAAAGGGTAAACCCGAAGAACTGATGAAAGAGATTTTGAGTGTAGTCGGCGGCGGCTTTTTGTTTCGGCAGGTCGCGCGCGAACTCGTCGGGCTCGTGCCCGTGTGGGGCATCGTCCCCAAAATCGCCGTGTCCTACGCGGGCACCTGGGTCATCGGCCAGACGGTCCACCTGTGGGCCGCCGAGGGCGAAACCGCGACGCTGAAAGAGATGCGCCGCTACTACGCCGAGGCTTTGGAGCGGGGCCGCAAGCTGGCGGGCGAAATAGCCAAACGGGTGCGCACCAGGGGACGGCGCGGGAAGTCTGAAACTGATTTGGAGCCGTTGCCGCTACCCAGTCCTGCTGAAACGGACGAACCCGGCGCTTGAGCTTTTGAGAACGGCTGCGCTCAGAAAAGCTGTGTAGCTCGAGTCACCCTTCGCACTGTAACGACTCAGCAGGGTTGCGTATGATGAGGCTATGGACGCACTACAAAAACGCTACGACGCCTCGAAGCAGACGTTGCAAAGTTACGACCAAACTCATCTTCTGCACTATTTCAACGAGTTGGACGACGCGGGCAAAGCGCAACTTTTGGACCAGTTAGAGGCTCAGGACTGGGCGCAACTGAGCGAACTGGTCCAGGACGTGCTGCACCCGGCCGAGGCTGCCCTGTCCGAGAACATCGAGCCCGCGCCCTACTACCCGCGCACGCCGACCGGTGACCTCGAGCAAACTTACCGCCGGGCTAGAGCGCGCGGCGAAGACCTGCTGCACGCGGGCAAGATCGCGGCGTTTACCGTCGCCGGGGGCCAGGGCACGCGCCTCGGCTGGGACGGCCCCAAGGGTACCTTTCCGGCGACGCCCGTGCAGGGCAAGCCGCTGTTTCAGGTGTACGCTGAAACGATTCGCAAGGCGCAGCAAAAGTACGGCGCGACCGTACCCTGGTACCTCATGACGAGCACCCTGAACGACGCGGACACACGGACGTTTTTCGAAGAAAGCGAGTATTTCGGGCTCGAGCCCGCTAATGTCATGTTTTTTCAGCAAGGCAGTATGCCGAGCATCGGGTTGGACGGCAAGGTTCTCCTCGCCGACAAGGGCCGGCTCGCCCTCAACCCCGACGGGCACGGCGGCAGCCTCAAGGCGCTTTACAAGAGCGGCGCGCTCGACGACATGACGTGGCGCGGCGTGGAGCACATCAGCTACTTCCAGGTCGACAACCCGAACGTCAAGCCGCTCGACCCGCTGTTTATCGGGCTGCACGCGTTGCAAAGCGCGGAGATGTCGGCAAAACTGCTGCCCAAGGCGGGCCCGTTCGAGAAAGTCGGCAACTTTTGCCGCATTGACGGGCGTTTGAGCGTCATCGAATACTCGGACATGCCGGACGCGTTGGCCGAACAGCGCGACGCGTCGGGCAAGCTCGCCTTCGACGCGGGCTCGATTGCGATTCACCTCCTCAGCGTGGCCTTCGTGCGCCGTTTGAACGAGTCCGGCGGGCGTTTCGCCCTGCCGTTTCACCGGGCGAACAAAAAAGTGCCTCACCTCGACCTGGCGACGGGTGAGCATGTCGAGTCCGACGCGCCCAACGCGGTCAAGCTCGAGACGTTCGTCTTCGACGCGCTGCCGCTCGCCGAAAAAAGCGTGTTGTTGGAAACCGACCGGGTCGAGGAGTTCGCGCCCATCAAGAACGCTTCGGGCGACGACTCGCCCGAGACGAGCCGGCAGCTCCAGAGTCAGCGTGCCGCGCGGTGGTTGCAGGGTTGCGGCGTCGCGGTGCCGTTCGACGGGGCGGGCAAGGTGGACGCCGTCATCGAACTGAGCCCGCTGACGGCGCTAGAGCCCGAGGATTTGCAAGGGGCCGAGTTGCCCCCCCGGCTCGAGCCGGGGGGCAAAATCGTCTTGTAGTTTGAGAAGCGAGACGACTTATCGCGCGTCCACTTGTTGCTCTATATAACCTTTACAGTGCCTGTTCCACCGGCCTGCTACTATGAAGTCGGACCGTCTAAGCGTTGTCACTGTCAGTTGGTCGGGGTTGAGAGAACAAAGCCGAAACGAGGGGGAGGTTCGTGCTCGTTCAAGACATCATGACCAAAGAGGTTATCGCCATCGGGCCGGACTTGCCCGTCGGCGACGTGTTCGCGCTCATGGCGCAAAAACACATCCGCCATTTTCCCATTCTCGAGGACGCTCAACTCGTCGGCATCGTCTCCGACCGCGACGTGCGCAGCGTCGGCGCGGCTTATCCGGGCGCGCCCGTCGGGGTGACGCTCAAAGACCCGGTCGAGCGAATTATGGTCGCCGCCGTCGTCACCGCGCACCCCCTCGACCCGGTCGAGGAGGCGGCCAAAACCCTTCACGACTTCAAAATCGGCGCGTTGCCGGTGCTGCGGGGTGACGACCTCGTCGGCATCGTCACGAGCATCGACTTCTTAGAGGCGTTTACCAAGATGGCCGGGGTGGGAGCGGCGACGAGCCGTTTGGAAATAGAGGTCGACGACCGGCCCGGCGCGCTCGCCGACCTGTTGGCCCGCATTGCCGAGCGCAAGGTCAACGTCTCGAGCGTGATGACCACGCACCAGGAACCCGGCACCCTGACCTTTGCGCTGCGCGTCGGCACCATCGACGCTAGAACGCTCGCCCGAACGCTGAGCGAGGTCGGTTTCAGCGTGCTGTGGCCGGGGGAAAAGTAAAGCCATGCCTGACGCTCCCGACGCCCCCCTTGACTACGCCTTCGTCTACGACCCCGCGCTGAGCGAGTACGAGCTGTCCGACAGCCACCCGTTCAAACCGGTGCGCTTAGAGTTGACGCGGAGCTTGCTCGAGCACGCTCGCCTCCTCTCCCCCGACCACATCGTCAAACCCAAACCCGTCAGCGAGGCGAAGCTGCTCCGGCTTCACCACCGCGACTTCGTTACGGCGGTCAAGGCGGTCTCGAGGGGTGAGCACGTCGAGGACGCCTACAGCTACGGCCTCGGCACCGGCGACAACCCGATTTTTCCGCACATGCATGAGGCGATTTTGCGCGTGTGCTCGGCGACCGTGACGGCCGTCGACTTAGTCGCGTCGGGCCGAGCGAAGCGCGCGGTCAACCTTTCAGGCGGGCTGCACCACGCCCACGCGGGGCAAGCCTCGGGGTTTTGCCTGTACAACGACCTCGCCCTCGGCATCGACCACGCCGTCAACAAGTACGGTTTGCGCGTGGCCTACCTCGACATCGACGCCCACCACGGCGACGGGGTGCAGGGGCTGTTTTTTGAGCATCCCGAGGTGATGACGATTAGTTTGCACGAGTCGGGGCGCTACCTGTTTCCCGGCAGCGGCTACACCTACGAGGTGGGCAAGGGGGCCGGGCGCGGCCTCAGCGTGAACATGCCCCTGGAGCCCTACACCGAAGACGTCTCATATTTAGCGAGCTTCGAAGCCGTCGTGCCCGCCGCCCTGCGCGTGTTTCGCCCCGACCTCGTGGTGCTGCAGGCCGGGGCCGACATGCACGCTTACGACCCGCTGGCCGACCTCAAACTGAGCGTGGCGGGCATGGCGGCGAGCTACCGGCGCGTGGTGGAACTTGCCGAAGAACTGTGCGCGGGCCGAATCGTTGCGACCGGCGGCGGCGGCTACGACCCCTACCGCACCGTGCCCCGAGCCTGGGCGCTCCTCTGGGCGACGCTGACCGGGCAGACGTTGCCCGACGCGTTGCCCGCGGCTTGGCTCGAGCAGTGGACTCCCCAAAGCCCCGTCCAACTGCCCACAACCCTCCAGGACGACACCGCCAACTGGAAGCCGACGCCGCGCCGCGCGGACATCAGCTCGCACAACGCGGCGGTCGCCAAGCGGTTGCTGAATACCCTGGAACCCATTTGGGCAGAGTTCGACCATCTCAAAAAGTAAAGAGCACAAAAAAGGAGGAGCGGTTTAAACGCCGCTCCTCCCTGTCAACTCGAGTTTGAACTTACTGCGCCTTGACACCGCCCGCTTGCAGGTGCGACTCCAGAAAATAGAGCTGCTTGTCGACGCCGCGCGACACTTCGGTGAACATGTCGGCGGTGGTGGGGTCGCCCAGCTCGTCGGACTTGTCAATCGCCTCGCGGGTGCTCTTGGCGTACTGCGCGACCCGCTCGACGACGGCCTCTAAGTGCTCGTGGCCCGCGGTCGCGTCGGTGGGGTACTCGGGCAGCGTGGTCGCATCTGCGGCCATTTTGACCGTGCCTTGGGCGTAACCGCCCAAAATCGTCGCGCGCTCGGCGATCATGTCCGAGTAGGGTTGCACGACTTCGGCGACGTGGTCGAAGAGTTCGTGGAGCTGGAAAAAGTGGATGCCCTTGACGTTCCAGTGAGCTTGCTTGACCTGCGTGTAGAGCGTGGTGTTGTCGGCGAGTTGCTGGTTGCACAGACGGATGAGCTGCTCGCGCGCGTCTTTTTCGACGTCGATGTGGGTGTCGAACATGTGGTCGTTGGCGGGTTTAGCTTTGGTAGCTCTGTCTTCGGTCGCTGTTGCCATAATTAAGCCTTCCTTTCAACGCTTGTCAGCTTAACGAGAACAGGTTTAAAAAACTGCGCGCTGAAGCGCAAAAGGGGCTCGAGACTCACGCGCTCGGCCTTGAGACCCGTCGGGTTAAACTCTCTTGCAGGAGGCACTATGAAAATCGGCTTTATCGGACTGGGCACGATGGGCGCGCCGATGGCGAAAAACTTGCTTCAAGCGGGCTTCGACGTAACCGTCCACAACCGCACGCGGGACAAAGAAGAGGCGCTTGTGACAGCGGGTGCAAAACGTGCGGAGAGTCCTGAAGAGGCCGCCGCGGGCGCGGACGTGGTCGTCACCAACGTCAGCGACACGCCCGACGTGGAGGCGGTCGTGCTGGGCGAGGACGGCGCGGTTCACGGCATGAAAGAGGGCAGCGTCCTCATCGACGTGAGCACCATCAGCCCGAGCGCCACGCGGGCCATCGCTGCACGGCTGGCCGAAAAGGGCGTCGCCATGCTCGACGCGCCGGTTTCGGGCGGCAGCGAGGGCGCGGAGAAGGGTACCTTGAGCATCATGGTCGGCGGCGAGCCCGGTGTGTTCGAACGCATGAAGCCCGTTCTGGAGGCGATGGGTAAAACCGTCACGCTCGTCGGCCCCGTCGGTAGCGGGCAAGTGACCAAGGCCATCAACCAGACCATCATCGCGGGCACCTACGCCGCCGTCGCCGAGGGCATGGCGCTCGGCCTCGCCGCCGGCATCGACTTAGACGCAGCGCACCAGGCGCTGAGCGGCGGCGCGGCGGGCTCGTGGGTGCTCAGCAACCGCGCGCAGAACATGATTGACAATACTTACCCGCTCGGCTTTCGCACCCGGCTGCACCTCAAAGACCTGGGCATCGCCCTGGAAACCGCTCGAGACTTAGGGGTGCCCGTCCCGGTCACGGCCTACGTGGCGCAGCTCGAGACCGGCCTCGTCAAACGCGGCTTCGGCGACGAAGACGTCTCCAACATCGCTCGAGCGGTGCGGGCGGGGGCGGGGTTGGAAGACTAGCGGCCCGAAAGACTCTGACCTTTCAAATCGCTTAAACTGGGAAGACGATGAGCGAAGACCTTGTCACCGAACTCGTCGGCGGAGAGCCCTACCGGTATTACCCGCTCGGCAAGTACGTCGTGCGCGCGCCGGGCGTCTGCGGCGGTCGACCGACATTCAAGTACACGCGCATCGAAATTACGGGGACGCTGCAGCGCCTAGCCGCAGGCGAAACGGTGGACGAGGTTCTGGCAGGCTATCAGGGACGGCTTGCGCGTGAGGCGATCGTCGAAGCCAGTCAAGTCGTCATGGCGCAATTCCTCGATACCCTGCCCGACTTTGCCGCTTGAATGATTGTGCTTGACGAACAGCTCCTCGGGCGCAGCTTAGACAAAGCTATCGCAACGTGGTACCGAGGAAACGTTCTGTTTATCACCGATTTGCGACCTGGCACAGTTATTAAAGACGACACCGTTCCGGCCCTGTTGCAGCAGCAACGCCAAGCTACTTTCGTCACCATCAACATCAGCGATTTTTGGCAGAAGGTTTTTCCAAGTCCGAACTTTTGTCTCGTCTGTGTCGCCCTACCCGACACCCATGCACGCAGCGTCCCGCTCCTTTTGCGGCGGCTCTTCCAGCACCCCGAATTTCGTACAAAGGCCGGACGGATGGGAAAGGTTGTTCGCCTTACTTCAACAACTGCGACTTACTACAGCTGGAACGACCCGGCGATACGAACGCTCGCAGTATCCAGTTCGACGTGAAGGGATGCGAGACCGGCCTGGTAAAACACGGTTTCGGCGACGAGGACGTGTCGACCACCGCTCGAGCGGTTCGGGCGGGGTTGAGCGAAAGCTAAGGCTTTCTCGCCACCACCCACAGCCTCGGCTCGTCCTCCGGCGCGGGTTCGCCGCCGGGATAACTCAAGCACTCGACTTCGACAAAACCCGCTTCGGTGAGCAACGTTTCCAGCTCGAGCGCGTCGTAGGGCCGCTCCAAGTGGACTTCGGTGAACGAGGTTTTTTCGGTCTCGCAGTAGGCCTCGACCTTGGCCAACCCCGTCGCAGGGTCGAAACTGTGCTCCCAGCGGTAGTACACCTCGCCCGCCCAGCCCTCGGCGCGGCCGGCTTCCCACAGGTCGCGCAGGCCGGGGGTCGTGTTGACGTCGAACACGAAAAAGCCGCCCGGCCGCAAGTGAGCATAAACCGAGCGCGCCATGCTCGAGAACGCCCCCAGCGTGAGCAAGTTGTTGAGCGAGTCGAACACCGAGTAGACGAGGGCGAAGCGCGTCGGCAGCGCGAAGCTCGTAAAGTCGGCCTGGATGAACGCCACGCCCGGCAGTTTTTCGCGGGCGACTTGGAGCATCTCGGCGGAGGCGTCGAGCCCGGTCACGTCCAGGCCCCGCGCGACCAGCGGCAAGGTCGCGTTGCCGGTGCCGCAGCCCAGCTCGAGCAGCGCGCCCGGCTGCCAGCCCCGCGCCGTGACGGTCTCGAGGATAAAGTCCGCCCAGTCTTCGTAGTCGACGTCGCCCATGATGGCGTCGTAGACCTGGGACAGCAAGCTGAAAGGTTTGGCGACGCGCACCGCTCGAGTATAGCCAGCCGGAAGGCGTCCCCGCGTACAGTCGAAACCGAAGGGCGAAACCGCGTTGAGCGGTCGGCCGCCAAGCTCGAGCTTGTTTCCACAAAAACTGATTCCCGGCAGCCGTCCTTACAAGAACCTTGTAGAAACCCGACTCGCAACGTGACGTATTCAACGTTTCAGGGCTGACGCATCTTAATCAGGGCTAAGACCTTTGATGATACGCGCACGAAAGTCGTCATCCCAAGCAGCCCTTTTGCGCTTAGCTTTGAGTGAACCTTTAGAGGTGTCTTGCCTGAGTAAGTTTAAGGCGAACTGCCGTAGTATGGACATGTTCTCAGCACCACGACGCTCTGTGTAGCTGTGGGCGTCCTCACCAAAGACAACATCCAAAGTCCAGTGCAGCTTGTTCTCGACACCCCAATGAGCACGAACGGCTGACAGAAGCTTTTCAGCATCGGCTTTGAAGCTACATAAGTAGTAGCGCTCTTCTTGGCTGGTTTGGCCTTTGAGGGTGCGTTTCGAAGTGACTTTGGCGACACTCTCAAGGCCGGGCCATTGATGCGCCTCTAAGAAAGCAAGTTCAGACACCTCGGACAAGACCGTGCAGTGTCGCACCTCGTCGCGTCCCCGGCAGCGTTCACGGGTCTCGAAGCTGTTGTCGAGTTGGGAAGCGTCGGCGTTCTCGAACAGCCACGCCACATCTTCATAGAGCTTGGGGTGGTTTTGTTTGAGTGCCATGATGTACTCGGCATCGTGCTCTTTGACTTTGACAGCGATGTCACGTTGCGTGTTGAGTGCGTCTACCGTCACAATACAGCCTGCTATATCGAGCAGCGACAAGGTGTCGAGCAAGCCCGGCACGTGGCTAATCTCGTTGCTCTTGCCGTCTACCGCCGTCGAGGTCAGGCATAGCCCGTGCGCGTGTGACCAGACGTTGAGCATATGCACAGCCTTAACAGTCTCGGTTGCCGAACCCCGTAGCTGCTTACCGTCGATTGCCAGCACATCCTCAGCCCTGAGACGGCCACCGATAGCTGCTCGCACCCAGTCCAGCGCGCACGTCTGGAAATGGGCGGGGTCTAACAGGCAAAATACTCGGTTGAAGGTGTCATGACTGGGAATGCCGTTTTTCAACTCAAGGAACCCTTCCAGCCACACCTTCTTCGTCTGCCCAAACGTTTCTATCTCGTAAAAGCTGTCTGCCCCTGCTAGAATCGCGCTCAAAGCGATAGCCACAATGGTAACCAGCGAATGCTGTTTGCTTCTCTCTATCCTTGGGTCAGGTAATTCCGCAAAGTGCAACACCGCTAAACGTAGCTGCTCTGTCTCTAGCTCTTCTGTCATTCCTCAAGACTAGCGCCTTCGCTTTTGATGCGTCAGCCCTGTTCAACGTTTCGCGCCGCCGGGTCGAAGCGCTCGGCGGCGTGTATACTGGCCTTTTGGTGCCCCTGGCGGCAACCTCCCGACGCTTTTCCAGAAACGGAACTTTTATGACTTACCGAAACATCGCCATCGTCGCGCACGTTGACCACGGCAAAACCACACTCGTCGACGGTATGCTCAAACAGTCGCACATCTTCCGCGACAACCAGACGGTCGCGGAGCGCGTGATGGACTCGAACGACCTCGAGCGCGAGCGCGGCATCACGATTTTGGCGAAAAACACCGCCGTCGAGTGGGAAAACGTCAAAATCAACATCGTCGACACGCCCGGCCACGCCGACTTCGGCGGCGAGGTCGAGCGGGCGCTGGGGATGGTCGACGGCGTGCTGCTGCTCGTCGACGCCGCCGAAGGCCCGATGCCGCAGACCCGTTTCGTCCTCAAGAAAGCGCTGGCGCTGGGCCTGAAGCCCGTCGTCGTCATCAACAAAATCGACCGCAAGGACGCTCGCCCCGACGAAGTCGTCGACCTCACTTTCGATCTGATGGTCGACTTAGGAGCCTCGGACGAGCAGTTGGACTTTCCCATCGTCTACGCCGTGGCGCGCGAGGGCAAGGCGTGGCTCGAGCTTGACCAACCCGGCGACACCCTGGAGCCGCTGTTCGAAACTATCCTGAGCCACATCCCCGCCGCGAAGGTCGACTTAGACGCGCCCTTCCAACTGCAGGTCGCCAACCTCGACTACTCGGACTACATGGGCCGCATCGCCGTGGGCCGCGTAGTGCGGGGCCGCGCCAAAAAGGGTGAGATGATGACGCGCGTCCGGCGCGACGGCACCTTGCAACAGGCGCGCGTCACCAAAATCTTCACCTATTACGGGCTGCAACAGGTCGAGGTCGAGGAGATTTCCGCGGGCGACATCGTCGCGCTGTCGGGTCTTGAAAACGTACAAATCGGCGACACCCTCACCGACCCCGCCCGCCCCGAGGCGTTGCCCATCCAAAAAGTGGACGAACCCACCGTGAGCGTCACCTTCAGCCCGAACACGAGCCCTTTCGCCGGGCTCGAGGGCAAGTACGTCACCTCGAGGCACCTCAAAGAACGTTTGGACCGCGAACTCCTCACCAACGTCGCTTTGCGGGTCGAGGACCTGGGCGGCGAGAGTTTCCGCGTGTCGGGCCGGGGCGAATTGCACCTGTCCATCCTCATCGAGCAAATGCGCCGTGAAGGGTACGAGTTGAGCGTCTCTCGTCCCGAAGTCATCATGAAAGAAATCGACGGCGTCCAGTTTGAGCCCTTCGAACACGTCATCGCCGACGTGCCGACGGCCTCGATGGGCGCGGTCATGGAGTCGTTGGCGAGCCGCAAGGGCGACCTCGTCAACATGGCCCAGGACGAGACCGGGCGGGCGAGACTCGAGTTCTCCATCCCCAGCCGCTCGCTGTTCGGCTACCGCACGAGCTTTCTGTCGATGACCCAGGGCGAAGGCCTCCTCAACCACACCTTCGACGGCTACGAGCCTTACGCGGGCGAAATGAAAACCCGGCAGGGCGGCTCACTGGTGTCGATGGAAGCGGGCGAGGCTTACGCCTACAGCCTCAACAAGCTCCAGGACCGCGGCATCTTTTTCATCGAACCCGGCACGGAAGTGTACGTGGGCATGATTCTGGGCGCGAACGCCAAGCCGCAAGACCTCAACGTCAACGTCACCAAGAATAAAAAGCTCACCGCCGTGCGCGTGAAACTGAAAGACGAGAACACCTCGCTCATTCCGGTCAAGAAGTTGACGTTGGAAGAAGCCCTCGAGTACATCGCCGCCGACGAACTCGTCGAGGTGACGCCCAAGAGCATCCGGCTGCGCAAGAGCATCTTGGAACCCAACCAGCGTGAGCGGGCGGCGAAGGTGCTGGCTTAACTGAACAGGTCTTGCTCAATCCGCCTCTGTAAATCCGGCTGGTAGAAGCACCCCGTCGATAAGGTGAAGTTGACCATTGATGATTTGGGCAACGTAAGTGTTGACCAAATCCACGCCGTTTATTAGAACCTCGCGTTCCTGCACGTCTATGATAAGTGTTCCGCCAGCAAGTGTCTGAAGGGTTCCGTCCGTGAAATCGTTAGGGCCGATGTCGCCTTCAACGACATGGTTGAGGACAAATTCAGCCAGGTCGTCGCGTGCCAAAAATTCTTCTTCGGTAGTGTCGAGTGTAGTCAACATCCTCTCGAGAGCCTCGTCGTTAGGTACAAACATAGTGAGCGGCCCAGGTGCATTAAGTGTATCGACCAAATCTGCCTTCAAGACAGACAGTGTGAAAAGGTCTTTGTTCCGATTGTAGAAAGCATCACCCAACCTCACTGGTTCAGGACCCGTTCCAGGCACATCGGCCGTCCCACACGCAGAAGTGGACAAAATCAGAAAGATACTCAGGACTACACGTAACGGGATTCTCATAGCGCTCCTTTAAGGACCGTAAGTCAGGGCAATAGTCTTATCCCCGTAGTATATCCTCTATACCAGGAGGCCAAAATGTCTCAGACCGTTGAAGCTGTGTTCGACGGCGAAGTTTTACGCCCGACCGAGCCCTTGCAACTCGAGCCCAACACGCGCGCCCTCATCACTTAGGTACAGGTTGTAATCAAGCGCCTTTGACCTCAACGGCAAGCCGTCGGTGCATCCTCAGGAGACAGGCATGTCTGACAAAAAAATCCTTCTCATGCTCTACCCAGGCTGCATCTCTTTTGAAACGATGCTGGCGGTCGAGGTTTTGGGTCAGGCTTTTCCTATTGAAGTCGTCACAACCAACGATGAAGTTCACACCGACGCTTCGGGTTTAAAGCTCGAGCCTCATCTAACATTTGCCGAAACTCAGCTCGACGATTACGCTGCTCTGCTCGTCCCAGGCGGAAATCCTGACGGTGTCGTCGGTGATGCTCGAGTCCAGCAACTCGTTTGTGAAGCGCATACCAAAGGTATCGTCGTGGGCGGAATTTGCGCTGGTGTGGTGGTTTTGGCGGACAGCGGCATCTTACAAGGACAGACAATAACGCACAACTACACTGAGAAGTATGCGCCGAAAGAAGTCGTTGAGTTTACCTCAGAGTTTTGGGAAGGTGCAGAGTATGTTGACACGCTCTGTGTCGAGAGCAGCGGTATCGTGACGGCTATGCCGAACGGTTACATCGACTTCGCCACGACCTTGGCGCAGAAGTTGGGTGTTTACTCGGCTGAGCAAGCAGAGCGTATGAACCGTTATTACAAAGGATTACCTTTGTGAGACGCTATAGCAAGACAAACTATGAACAGAACGAGTAGAGTAACTCCATGAGCAAAAGCGCGGGCCAACTCTTAGAGCGAATCACGGTCAATCCTGAACAGTGCGGCGGACGACCCTGTATCAGAGGTATGCGTATTCGTGTGACTGATGTGCTCGACCTACTCGCTGCTGGATTGTCTCACGAGCAAATCCTCGAGGAGTTGCCTGACTTGGAACCTGAAGACATCACGGCCGCTCTCATGTTTGCGTCACGAAGGTTAAATCATCCTGTCCTTGCCGCGTGACCTTTTGGGTTGACGCTCAACTCTCACCCGCCCTGGCAATTTAGCTCACTGAGACTTTCGAGGTCGAGGCTTACTCGGTGAAATTTCTCGGCTACCGAGACGCGGCTGACAGGGTTATCTTTGAAGCTGCTAAAGAGGCGTCGGCTGTGGTCATCACCAAAGACGCCGATTTTGTCACCATGCTCGAGCAACACGGCTCACCGCCCCGAGTTCTCTGGTTGACCCTTGGAAATACGAGCAATGCGCATCTAAAATGGGTGCTTGGTGAAACGTTTGAAAAAGCACTGACACTTCTCGAAGCGGGTGAAGATTTAGTGGAGATTGGCGATTTGCCTTTATAACTGGAGTGCCCCACGTGAAGCAGTGTTTGGGCCTTCTTCTCAGCCTTTCGGCGTTTAGCATACCCTCTACTTTAGCTTGGCCGACTTGAGCCGTTTATTTCGCAGAGGATTTATTCAGAGTAGCGTCACCCGTCAGCGGCCTGAAAACGAAACCCTCGCTCGTGCAAACTCCCCTGTTTGCCGACTATTCCATCACCTCTCATGCGCTTCTGGGGTACATTTGGGGGATGAGCAGCGCCGCCCGAACGTTCTCGAGCGCCAAACGCGCCCTCAAGGTGTGGGACAGGGCCACGGCCCCGCTGTACTGGCTGTACGAACGCCAACTGCTGAGCGACATCGCCAAGGGCCAAAAGTTGCCGAGGCACATCGGCATCATCATGGACGGCAACCGGCGCTTTGCTAAAACGCTCAACTTAGACGTCAAGGCGGGCCACGACTACGGCGCGGGCAAGGCGCGCGAGGTGCTCGACTGGTGTTTGGAACTCGGCATCAACCACGTGACGCTGTGGGGCTTCAGCACCGACAACAAGGGCCGCGGCCCCGACGAGGTGGCGCACCTGCACACCTTGTTCGCGCGGCAGGCCAAAGAGTTGCTGAACGACCCCAAGCTGCACGCCAACCGGGTGCAGGTGCGCGTCATCGGCAACGTCGACGACTTTCCCGAGGACACCAAAAACGCGCTGCGCGACATCGAGGCGGCCACCGAGCACTACCGCGGGATGCACCTGAACATCGCCCTGGGCTACGGCGGCCGCGAGGAGATTATCAGCGCGGTGCGCAAACTGCTGCACCACAAGTCGGACGGGGCGATGAGTTTGGGCGACTTGATCGAAGAAGTCACCACCGAGGCGATTCACAGCTACCTCTACACCGCGGGCACGCCCGACCCCGACTTCGTGATTCGCACCTCGGGCGAGGTCAGGTTGTCGGGTTTTTTGCTGTGGCAAACGGCCTACAGCGAGTTTTATTTTTGCGACGCCTACTGGCCGAGCTTTCGCAAAGTCGACTTTCTGCGGGCGATTCGCAGCTTTCAAGAACGGGAACGGCGCTTTGGACGGTAGAGGCGGACGTTATTCGTCGTTCGTTTTTCGTTGAACAACCCTCTTTTTACTCGTCCCTTTCTCCTTTTTTTCCTATAACGCTGAGCACCTCCGGCAGCAGCGCGCGCGTCGTGCTCAGCGCCTCGCCCGCATAAACCGTCTCGTTCCCGCTCCAGTCGCCGAAGTAGCCGCCCGCCTCGCGGAGCAATACCGGAAACGGGCCGCAGTCCCAGGGGTTCATGACGGGGTCCAGCATCACGTCGCAGCGGCCGGTGGCGACGAGGCTGTGGCCGTAAGCGTCCGACCAGCCGACGCGGTGGTAAGAGGCGTCTTGAATGCGTTCCCAAGCCGCTTCACGTCCGTACTTTTTGAAACTGCCTGCGTCGGTGAACGAGACGACGGCGCGGTCCAACGTCTCAACCTCGCTCACAAAGCAGCGCCGCCCGTTCCAACGGCAACCCTCCCCCGCCGCGGCGCAGACCATGTCGCCCAAGGCGGGAAAGTAGGCGACGCCAATCTGGACGACGCCCCCTATCTCGAGCCCCAGCAGCACCCCGTACAGCGGCACGCCGCGCACGAACGACTTCGTGCCGTCGATGGGGTCGACAATCCAGCGGTGGCTCGAGCCTCTCCCGCTGCTGCCGAACTCTTCGCCGAGCACGTCGTGGCTCGGGTAGGTTTGCTCAATGCGTGAACGGATGAGTTCTTCGGCTTGCCGGTCCGCTATCGTCACGGGCGAGTCGTCGCCCTTGTAGTCGGGGGCGACGCCCGTTTGAAAGTAGCGGAGCGTGAGTTGTCCGGCTTGGAACGCTGTCTCGGTGGCAAAGTCGAGCAGGTCGGTGAGTTCGCTCATAGGGTGCAAGGATACCAGACCGTCGAACGTGGGCGGCTGGCAGTCTTTTCTCAAGGTCTCATTCTCAGCGTAGCGCGTCTGCTACGCTCAAACCATGCTCTACACCCGGGAAAAGCTCGACGCTGCCGAACGCCTCACGCTCGCACCTTACGCGAGTCTGGCGGGCGAGACGCGGGGGCGCGTCCACCATGAGAGCGAGAGCAGCTACCGCACCGCTTTTCAGAAAGACCGCGACCGCGTGGTTCACACCTCGGCGTTTCGGCGGCTCGAGTACAAAACGCAAGTGTTTGTGAACTACGAGGGCGACTACTACCGCACCCGCCTCACGCACACTCTAGAGGTCGTCCAGGTCGGCAAAAGCGTCGCGCGGGCGCTCGGGCTGAACGAGGACCTGACCGAGACCATCGCGCTGGCCCACGACCTGGGCCACCCACCCTTCGGCCACGCCGGAGAAAAGGCGCTCGACCGGCTGGCGAAAGAGGTCGGCGGCTTCGACCACAACAAACAGTCGTTGCGCGTGGTAACCGAACTCGAAGAACGCTACCCGGACTTTCCGGGCCTGAATTTAACTTGGGAAACCTTAGAGGGCATCATGAAGCACGAAACCGAGTACGACCTGCCCGCCCCGGACTGGGAGCCCGACAAACAGCCGAGTTTAGAAGCGCAGGTCGTCAACATCGCCGACGAACTCGCTTACAACGCGCACGACCTCGACGACGGCTTGCGCAGCGGCATCTTGACGCCGGGACAGATTGCCGACATTCCGCTCGTCGGCGCGTTGATGGACGCGCTCGAGCTTCGTCCAGGCAACTTCACCAACCAGGCGCGCTACGTCCTCATCCGCGAACTGCTGGGCAAGGTCATCGAGGACGCGATTTTTCACACCGACGCGTGCTTAAAAGAGTTAAACGTCGCGTCTACCGACGACGTGCGGGGAGCTGAGCACAAAATCGTCGCCTCGTCGCCCGAAATGCACGAGCGGCTGCGCGAGTTGAAAAACTTTCTCTACCAAAACTTTTACTTTCACTACCGACTCATCCGCATGACCAGAAAAGCCGACCACATCCTGGCGCGCATCTTCGACGCCTACACGGCTTCGCCGACGATGCTCCCGACCGAGGTACAAAAGGCCACCGAGGCGCGCGGGTTGGAACGGGCCGTGACGGACTACCTGGCGAGCATGACCGACCGCTTCGCCGGCGACGAGTACGCGCGGCTGTTCGACCCGCACGCGCTGACCTGAGATTTGCAGGTTGTCGCGCAGTATCGCCTCGCCAGCGAAAGCGGAGTATCAGCAGGGTTACAACCCTAGACGTCAAAGAATTGGCAGAAGCTCGAGCCGACAAAGAAGCAGGGCAGGTCTACAAAGTTCCTCGCGGTGTGCGCAGCGAAGCCAAGCGCGGCAGAGAAGAATGTATAGAGAATTTAGTACACTGGCCCATGCCCATCACCCTGCTCATCCACGGCGGCTCCGGCACCATTCGGGAAGAGGACCGAGCCAATTATCATGCAGGTTTGCTCGAGGCCAGAAACGCGGGCTTCGAGGTGCTCGAGGCCGGCGGCAGCGCCCTCGACGCCGTCCTGAAAGCCGTCACCCTGATGGAAGACAACCCGCTCGCCTTTAACGCCGGCACCGGCGGCTCGCCGACGAGCGACGGCGTCGTGGAGTGCGACGCGGCCATCATGCTCTCAGACGGCAGTTGCGGAGCGGTGGCTTGCGTCACCAAAGCCAAAAATCCCGTCCTCGTCGCCGATAAAGCACGTACTGAAACACCGCATGTGTTTTTCGTTGGTGAGGGGGCGGACAAGCTCGTCGATAATCCTATCGACAATGCCGAGTTGCTGACCGAGCGGACGAGGGCCGCTTTTGAACGCTGGAGGGAACAAAACGCCGGGCCGGTGGGTTCGGCGACGGTCGGCGCGGTGGCGCTGGACGAGGCGGGAACCTTGGCCGCCGCGACGAGCACGGGCGGGGTCCTGGGCAAGTGGCCGGGGCGGGTCGGCGACTCGCCGCTCATCGGTGTGGGGACTTATGCAAATTCAAACGTCGCCATCTCCTGCACAGGTAAGGGCGAGGCGTTTATGAAGGCGGTGACGGCCAAGGACGTGGCGTTGCGGCTCGAGTATGGCGAAAGTTTAGATGAGGCCGTAGCGAGGGCGCTTCAAGACGTGAAGCGGTTTGGCGGCAGCGGCGGACTCATCTGCGCGACTGCCGACGGGCGCGTGTGCGTCGGCTTCAACGCGCCGCACATGGCTTATGCCTGGAAAACTCAGAGCGGAGAAGAAGCGGCAGTGGGACTCGAGCCGGGTATCCTGTTGGGATGAAGCGCGTTTCCGTCGTCGGTCAGACCGGCTCGGGCAAGACGACGTTGGCGATGCGGCTCGCCGGTCGTCTCGGCAGCCAGCACATAGAACTCGACGCGATTCACTGGCAAGCTGGCTGGCAAGCTCTTTCGACCGACGAGTTCCGCCGCCGGGTCGTCAGCGAACTCGAAAACGACGCCTGGGTGACGGACGGCAACTACAGCGCCGTTCAAGACCTCGTGCTGGCGCGGGCCGACACGCTCGTCTGGCTCGACTACCCGCTCGGGACCGTGTTCAAACAGCTCACCCCGCGCACGTTTCGCAGGGTGTTTTTGCGCGAAGAACTCTGGAACGGCAACAGGGAACGCTTTTGGACGCAGTTCCTGAGCCGCGACTCGCTGTTCTTGTGGGCCTTGCGCACGCACCGGGCCAAACGCGAGAGGTACACGGCGCTCATAGATAATCCCGAATACAACCATCTCGAGTTCGTGCGGCTGCATTCGCCTGAGGCTATGAGGCGTTGGCTCGAGGCTCTCGAGGTATAAATCAGGATGCCCAACCCGCTAGAACGCTTCTCCGACCGCGTCGACCAGTACGTCAAGTACCGCCCCGACTACCCGCGTGGGGTGCTGGGGCTGCTGCAAAGCGAGTGCGGTTTGAGGCCGCAGAGTGTCGTGGCCGACGTCGGCTCGGGTACGGGGAAGCTGAGCGAGCTTTTTTTGCAAAACGGCAACCGCGTTTACGGCGTCGAGCCCAACCGGGAGATGCGCGCGGCGGGCGAACGGCTGCTCTCGAGCTGCCCCGACTTTGTCAGCGTGGACGGCAGCGCCGAAGCGACGACCCTACCGGATGAGTGCGCCGACTTCGTCACGGCGGGCCAGGCGTTTCACTGGTTCGACCGGGAGCGGGCGCGCCCTGAGTTCGCCCGCGTCCTCTCACCCAACGGCTGGACCGTGCTCGTCTGGAACGAGCGCTTGACCGACACCCCGTTTCTGGAAGCGTACGAGACCCTGACGCGAACCTACGCCAGCGACTACGCGGAGGTGTCGCACAAAAATGTCGGCGACGAGGCGCTAGCTCGCTTCTTCGCGCCCGGCCGTTACCGGCTGGCGAGCCTCGAGAACGTGCAACACTTCGACTTCGCGGGCTTGCTGGGCCGCGCCACCTCGTCCTCGTACATGCCGACGCCCCAGCACGAACGCTACTTGGAGATGGCCTCCGCGTTGGAGACTTTGTTCGCACGATTCTCTGAAGAGGGGCCTGAAAGAGCCACAGTTGCGTTTCGTTACCGGACGCAGGTGTACTACGGGCGGTTGGAGTGAGGCACAAGAAGAGGACGCCGAAGCCGGCGTCCTCTTGTGTCAAGGAATGCTTACCGCCCCGGCGCAGCCCACTTGTAGGAAGCGTCGTCGACGACGAGCACCCAGTCTTTGCCGCTTTTCGGCGTGTCGAAAGTGCGCGAGCCCGAAGCGTCGTAAACGCCTATCTCGCGTGCGTCCCCCGACCGCGGGCTGTACCACCAGGCTTTGGCCTTGGCACCCTTGATGGCGCCCATGTCGACGGTGAGGCTGCGCGTGGAACCGTCGGTCGGCACGTAGGCCATCAGGTATCTGCCGTCGTCGTCGCGCATGGCGGCGACGTGACCGCGCTCGCCGGCCTTGTCCGAGTTTTTACCGCCGTCGACCCGCTTGACCAGGCCGTCGTCGGGGCGGCGGTCGAAGTAGATGACTTTGCCGTTGGGCGTTTCGCTGCGGCTGCGCACGAGGTTCGAGAGGTGGCGCAGGTCGTTGGCCCCCGGCGCTTGCAGCGCGCCGCGCCAGTTTTTGCCGTCGCGCTTGCCCGACCAGATGTCGCCGTGCCCGTAGCCGAAGCCGAGCGAGCCTGAGAAAGTCGACCAGTAGGCTAAGCGGCGCACCCGGAAAGCGTCCGAGCCTTCGCCCTCGTACTTCGTTTCGGACATGAAGACGGGCTTGGTGGGTTTGAGGTTCCAGTCGTCCTTGACTTTCTTAAACGTGCTGGCGTCGTGGGTCCAGGTTTGCACCGAGTTGAAGTCGAGCCAGTCGGCGTCGTGGAAAAAGTCGGAGCTCGACTGCTTTTTGTAGCCCTCGCCGCCGGCCGGGTGAAGCGTCACGAGTTGGCGCGAGCCGACCGCGTCCTTGACGCCGCGGCCGACCGCTGCGTGGTACTTCAAGTATTTTTTATCGGCGAGCGTGTACTCGCCCGCGCCGAGCCAGAACAGGTGCGGCTCGCTTTTATAACGGTTGCCGATAAAGCGGCCGTAGTCGTAAGCCTCTTCCGGATTTTTGAACTTTTTCATGCGGTCGGCGCTGCCCCACTGCACCACGAAACCCAAGTAAAGCCCGTGCTTTTTGGCCTTGGCGACGAGCATGTCGAGGTGGCGGTAGTAGGCGTCCTCGGCACGTTTGGGCTTGTCCAGGTCGTCGCCCGCGGGCGTCTTAAAGTGGCTGCCCCAGCCGACCGGGCCGAGGATGGTGTTGAAACCCTGCTCTTTGCGCGTTTTGAAGTACAGGTCGGCCTCGGCCTCGCTCAGGGTTGCCAAACCCCACATCGTGTCGGCTAAAACGAACAGCGGCGTGCCCGAGGCGGTTTGGAGGTAGCGCCCGTTGTCTGAAACTTTGAGGGCCTCGAGCTTGCCGGGTACCGGACGGTCCGGGGTCGCGGGCTCAGGCTCGGGGTCGGTCGGTCTGGGGTCGGCCGGTTTAGGCGTGTCGGGTTGGGAGGGCTTGCCGACCGTAAACGTCGCCTTGACCTCGTCCCGGTCGCCCGACTTGCGGGTGATGACGGCGCGGAGCGTGTGTTTGCCGTCGCGGAGCGCCGAAGCGTCGAAAGGGTGGGCCGTGCCGTCCCGGGCCGTCCTGCCGAAGTCGAAAAAGGGGTAGCGTTCGCGCACCGTGTGCTGGCCGTTCAAAAAGAAGTCAACTTGCCGGACGGGCTCGCGCGGTACCACAAACACGTGCATTTTGCCCTTGACGGCCTGCCCGTCCAAGGGGACGGCGTCGACGCGTCGGGGCGAACGGCTCAGCAGCAGGGCTTCGCTCAGACCCGAATCGCTCGAGTTCGCCACCAAGAAGGTTGCGGTGACGACCTTGCTGTGACCGTTTTGGTAGTCGACCGCCGCCGTCAACGTGTGGATACCGTCTTGCAAACCTTGGGTGTCGAAGCCTCCTGCTCCACCGTCGGCACCTGTCCCGCCCAAGTCGAAGGGCGCGAGGGTTTCTGTTTGGTGGGGCGCACCGGCGCGTTCCGCGTCGTTGAGGTAATAGCTGACCTCGCGCACGCCGGTCAGGCCGAGGTGGACGTAAACCTTACCCGCCACCTCGGTCGCGTCGAGCGCTTTTAGACCGGAGCGGTCGGCCGCCTCGCTGACTAACAAGTCACCGACCTGTGCTTGTACCTCCAAGCCGTCGTCGACACCGGGCTCCGCCGGCGCGGCTTCTTGCAGCGCACTGCCACAAGCGCTCAGAAGCACCGCAAACACCAAAAAGACCGAGCAAAAAGCAGGTCGAGCCACGCCCTTGGCGCGACGTCGCGCGTCTATTCTTTCGACACTTCTTTTAAACACGTTCCAACTCCTCTACAACGAAAAACCCAAACCTCGGGCCTGAAAACCTGTAGGGTCTGGGCGCTCACCACACGCTCGCGCGTGGAGCAGTCTGGGGTAAAAAACGGTGCCCCAGCCGGTTGCGCTACTGGCTCGACCTGTGCTTAAGCGCCCATGTAACAGGACAGGTGTCAGCGCCGCTCGGGGAACGTCGTCCCCTTGATACTGTCAGTATTCTTATGGTTCCCCCTTCGTCGGGCTCGTGATGTCTAGGTGCTGGCCGTCTCCGACCCTAGCCTGGAGAGTTATGAAGAACATGAAAAAAGCCGGTCGGTGTGCAAAACTCTACAAGCTTTTGCCTGAAGGAGTTGAAAAAACGATGACGTTCCAAAAAATGACACTGCAGCTTTGCGGCGACCCTCCCGAGGTTGCACCCCTTCCCAACCTCGAGCGCGGGGCGTGTGTGGGGAGTACGCGCTTGCAGACGGGGTTGACGGTATGATGGTGGCGCTTTTATGAGTTTGCGCCTCGACAACGTCAGCAAACACTACGGCGCGGTCGCCGCCGTCGACGGCGTGTCGCTGGAGTTGGCCGAGGGCGAAACGCTCGCGCTGCTCGGCCCGTCGGGCTGCGGCAAAAGTACCCTGTTGCGCCTCATAGCGGGACTCGAGGACGCGAACGGCGGCCGCATCAGCCTGGATGCTCGCGACATCACCCACGCCACGCCGCAAACGCGCGGTTTCGGGATGGTGTTTCAGGACTACGCCCTGTTTCCCCACCTCAACGTCGCGAAAAACATCGCCTTCGGACTTGCGGGCTTGAGTCGCGCCGCCAAGCGGGAGCGGGTGGCGGAACTCTTGGAACTCGTCGGTCTGCAAGGCCACGAGGCGCGCCGCATCTTCGAACTTTCCGGGGGCGAACAGCAGCGCGTCGCCCTGGCGCGGGCTCTGGCGCCGCGCCCGCCCGTTCTGCTCTTGGACGAACCGCTCTCCAACCTCGACCTGACGCTGCGCGAGAACCTCAAGCGGGAGTTGCGCTTTATCCTTTCCAAGCTCGACATCCGCGCCGTCTACGTCACCCACGACCAAGGCGAGGCTTTCGCCCTGGCGCACCGCATCGCCATCATGCGGCGCGGCAAAATCATCCAGGTCGCGCGCCAGAACGAGCTGTACCACCACCCGGCGACGCGCTGGGTGGCGCAGTTTTTGGGCCACCCCAACCTGTACAGCGCTCAGCAGCTGGAGCGCGTGCCGCAGCTCAGCGGCCCGGCGGTGCTCCGCACCGACTTGGTCGGCCTGGGCCGCGGCGCGTACCAGGCGGACGTGCAAGCCCACCAGGTGTTGGGCGGCGTCCATCAACTGTGGCTCAACGTGCCGCAACTCGGGCTCAGCTTGCGCTGGCAAGGCTTTACGAGAGAGTTGCCCGCAGCCTTGGAGGTCGGCGACCGCGTCGCGCTCGACATCCCGGCGGCGGCTTGGCTCGAGCTGCCCCAAACCGCCGAACCCGTATGAGAGCGGTCGTTTTGGCGGGCAGTGACATCGTCGTGACGCCCCGCCTGCTCGCCCAAACGCGGGGCGACCTCGTCATCGCCGCAGACGGTGGCCTGCGGCACGCGCTCAGCCTCGGGGTAACCCCCCACCTCGTCGTCGGCGACTTCGATTCGGCCAATCCCGCGGACCTGACCCGCTTCGAGGGCGTCCCGCACCTGCGCCACCCGACCGACAAAGACGAACTCGACCTGGAGCTGGCCCTGGCGCAGGCGGTCGCGCGCGGCGCGCGCGACCTCGTCCTCGTCGGCACCCTGGGTGAGCGCTTCGACCAGTCGCTCGCCGCCGTGTTCGTCGGAGCCAGGTACGCCCGCGAAGGTTTCACCGTGTCGCTCCACAACGGGCGGCAAGAGGTTTTTTTGCTGGCCGGAACCGCGCGTTCGTTCGACTTGGAGGCCGGGCAACTTTTCAGCCTGCTCAGTCTGGTCGACTCGACCTTGAGCGTGCGGGGCGCGAAGTTCGGGCTCGAGCACGCCCCGTTGCCGTTCGGGATCGGGTTGGGGGTGTCCAACCGGGTGCTGCAGCCGCCCCTCAGGGTGAGTGTGGGCAGCGGTCTCGTCGTACTCGTGGTGGAGTATGAGGAGGTGGAGTATAAAAAAAGAGCCAGTGGGCTGTAATTTCAGCCGCAAGCCTGACAGGGCGCGAGAAAACCCTTTATCAGGACGCTGCACCCGATTCAATCAACCACCAGCTGAAGCAGGTGGAATGACTTCGACACTGAAAGTGTCTTTCCGACTGAAGTCGGCTCAAGTGAGGCTCCCTCAAGGAAGCTGAACTAGGACTCGAAGTCGTCCACCACCTTGAAACTGTCCTCTTCAGTGTGCCCTTCTATATAGGCCGCTATCATCTCCGTACTGACATTCCCGGTGCTACAAGCAAAGTAGCCTCTCGCCCACATCCTTTGGCCCCAGTACGTTTTGTGCAAACTCGTAAACTCGCGTTGCAATTTGTACGAGGTCTTCCCTTTCAACCTCTGTACCAGTTTGCTCACAGCCAACTGTGGCGGGATGGATACCAGCATATGCACATGGTCGCTCGACACCACTCCTTTGATAATCTCGACTTTCAACTCGCTACATACTTCGCGCGCCAGGGCTCGGAAACGATGGGCGACATCACCTCGCAAGATGGGTTTACGGTACTTGGTACACCACACCAAATGTATCTCTAGCGCAAACCGTGTATGGCTGCCTGTGCGGTATTCGCTCACTTAGCTCAGTTTACCTGAGCTAAAGCAGCCAACTGAAGTTGGGGGCTTATACCCTCCCATGTTGGGACAGTTAACTTTTTACTGAAAACAAAAAGTCAGCCGGCGCGCCTTTGGTAACGGTCGAACATAAACCACAGCAGCCCAAGGGCGAGAGCGACCACCGAACTGTTGATGGGCGGCAGCAACCAGTAGAGTTTAACGTTGACGGGGTCGGCGTAGCCAGCCTGTAAAGCCTAAGTTGCCAGAGGCGTGAGCAACGGAAAACTCAGGGCTGTGAACGCAGCATTCGCAACGTGTAGCCCCAAAGGAACCGTGCCGTTGTCCGAATCGACCAAAACCATAAACCAGCCGATGACCCAAAAAGCCGTAACTGCTGTGGCAACACAGAAGCACACCGAACAGAAAAAAGTGCAAACTCTTGACGATGGGTCGAATCATCTCACTTTAGTTGTGCAGCCGCCTGATGACAGCTCGTGGGTCAGCAGTTGAGAACGCCGTTTTCGGTACCGCGGTCGTTAGGCACGGTGTCGTCCGCTTCGGGGTCGTTCATGAAGTGGTGATGGCCCTCGTGGTCAATCATGTAGCGAAACTGGTAGCTGCCTTCCGTGACTTCTTGCACGAGCTTCCACTTGCCGCTTTTGAGCTGTTCAAAAGCGACCGGTTGCCAGCTGTTGAAGTCCGCCAGCAGGTGAACGGCGTCGGCTTCTAAGTCGGGCGGAAGTTCGAAGGTCACCTTGGTGACGTTGCGGCTTTTGACGACTTGCTTTTTGATCATTGTAAACCTTCCAGGATGCAAAACCCCTGACGCAAGAGTTGTTGAGGAGGGGGTCCGCCTCAAAGTGTAGTGTAAGACGCCCGCCGCGTCAACACGAACCGGGGATAGTCGGGTGTCGACGGGCAGAGTCCACGTTGTCAAAGAAAGTAAAATGTCAAAGAAAGTAAATCAATCAGATGGAGCTTTCCGATGTGTTGTTCCTTTTACGTCGCAGCCGCAGGTGTGTCGGTGCCGAGCTACAGTGTCGACGTACAACTTATTCCTAACCCGAACGACTGTCCTTGCTGCTTAGAACGTTGAGGGGCAAAGCACTCTGCAGTGAAAGCGGCATCACTGAGCAGTAAACCCTCGAAAAGAGTCGTAGCTGTGCGTGCTTTGACAAGGTTGAGGCCCTCCGCGGCGCAGTGTGAAAAGCTCGCGTTCCAAAAGGAGGCTTTCACGATAGGCTGACTTCGTGCTCGCCAAGGTCATGTCCGCCGCCGTCTTCGGCGTCGACGCTTTCGAGGTTCAAGTCGAGGTCGACATCGCGGGCGGCTTGCCCGCCGTGATGGTCGTCGGGCTGCCGGACGCGGCCGTACAAGAGTCCAAAGAGCGTGTGCGGGCCGCCGTCAAAAATGCCGGGTTTCCTTTTCCGGCGAGCCGCATCGTCGTCAACTTAGCGCCCGCCGACGTGCGCAAAGAAGGCCCGGCTTTCGACCTGCCCATCGCCGTGGCGGTGTTGGCGGCGCAGGGCGTCGTGCCGCAAAGCTCTTTGGAAAGCACCATCATCAGCGGCGAACTCGCGCTCGACGGGGCGCTTCGGCCGGTACGGGGTGCCATCAACATCGGGCTGTACTGCGCCACGGCGGGGGTGAAGCGGGTGCTGGTGCCGCCCGACAACGCCGCCGAAGCCGCGGTCGTGGGCGAGGTCAAGGTCTACGCGCCGACGACCCTGCTGGAAGTCGTCCGTTTTTTGCGGGGGGAGAGTCGGCTCGAGCCCGCCCGCCCCGACCTGGTCGCGCAGGCGGAAAGTTTTCAAGATTTTCAGGACGTCAAGGGACAGGCGGCGGCCAAACGGGCGCTCGAGATTGCCGCCGCCGGGGGCCACAACGTCCTCATGACCGGCCCGCCCGGCTCGGGCAAGACGATGCTGGCGCGGCGCTTGCCGGGCATCTTGCCGCCCCTGACCCGCAACGAGGCTGTCGAGGTCACCCGCATCCACTCGACCGCCGGCCTGCTCTTGAAAAGCGGCCTCGTCCAGCACCCGCCGTTTCGCGCGCCGCACCACACCGTGTCGGACGCCGGACTCATCGGCGGCGGCAACATCCCCAAGCCCGGTGAAGTCAGCTTGGCCCACCGGGGCTTGCTCTTTTTGGACGAGTTTCCCGAATTCAGCCGCAAAGCCCTGGAGGTCATGCGGCAGCCCCTGGAAGACGGCGTCGTCACCATCAGCCGGGCGCGGGCGTCGCTCACTTTTCCGGCGCGGTTTATGCTCGTCGCCAGCCAGAACCCGTGCCAGTGCGGTTACTTCGGCGACACGCAGCAGGCCTGCTCGTGCACGCCGACCCTGCGCCAGCGCTACCGCGACCGCATCAGCGGGCCGCTTTTAGACCGCATCGACCTGCGCTTCAGCGTGCCGCGCCTCTCGGCCGACGACCTGTTGCGCGCGCCGCCGGGCGAGCCGAGCGAGACGGTGCGGGACCGCGTGGCTTCGGCCAGGGCGCGGGCCGTCGAGCGCCAGGGCACGGCGAACGCGCACCTGCTCGGCCGCGCCTTGCGCGAGCACGCTCGTTTGGGAGCCGGACCGGAGGGGTTTGCCCGGGCCGTCATCAAACAACTCTCGCTGTCCGGCCGCGGCTACGACCGCCTGCTCCGGGTCGCGCGCACGGTCGCCGACCTGGCAAATGAAAACACCATTACGGAAAGCCACTTGGCCGAGGCCGTAAGCTACCGAGAAGTCGTTTGACACCCTTTCCGGTTAATTCCCTCATTAAACGCGAGTAGAACGAGAAGAAATTACGGACTGAAGACAAGGAGCGGGAAAACCTTTTCAAGTTCATCCAGCGTGTTAGCGGAAGCCGTTTAAGGTGTCGCCAGCGGGACAAATGCCCTACGGCACAGGCTCCGGGGGTATGATACATTCAAGTCTAAAGACTCGCGTATCAGCTGCGCATCTTAGAAACAGAAGGAGGAGGATGTGCCTAAAAAAAGAGGGTCGTTTTTGACCTACGGAACTGGGCTCGTCGGCGTGATGCTGCTCGGCGGTTGCGCTTTCGACACCGTTCAGTCTGCGCTCGACCCCCAAGCCTTTGTCGCCAGAGAACAGATGGGTTTGTTCTGGTACGCCTTTTGGTGGAGCATTCCAGTCATCCTGGGTGTAGGCGGCGTGCTGGTGTACGCCATCGTTCGCTACCGCGCTAAACCCGGCGACGAGAGTATTCCGAAACAAGTCCACGGCAACGCCGCCATTGAAATCGGTTTGATTTTGACAGCGACGGTCATCGCCATCGCCGTCGCCGTTCCGTCGGTGCGTACCAACTTCACGACTGGATTGCGCGCCGTCCCGACCGAAGACGACGTGGTCGTCAACGTCGTAGGCTGGCAGTGGTGGTGGGCCTTTGAATACCCCAGCGAGGGCCTTCTCACCGCCAACGAACTGCACGTTCCGCAGGGGGCGCGGGTTATCTTGAACCTCGACTCGGGCGACGTGCTCCACAGCTTCTGGGTGCCAAAACTCGCCGGCAAGACGGACCTCATCCCCAACCAACAAAACCAGCTCTGGTTCACCACCGACGAGACCACGCCGCTGGGCGTGTACTACGGCGAGTGCGCCGAACTCTGCCTGGGCGCACACGCTTACATGCGGATGCGGGTCGTCGTGGACAGCCCCGCCGACTACGAGGCTTGGCTAGCCTCGTTTCAAGACATCACGCCCCTGCAACAACAGGTCGGCCAACCCCAAGTGCAGCAGGTCCAGGCCGACCCGCTCGTGACGGCGGGGCAGCAACTTTTCAAACAAAAAGGCTGCGCGTCTTGCCACGCGGTGCGCGGTTACGCGGGCGGCGCGCCCGACAAACCCGACCTGACGAACTTCGGCTTGCGCACCTCGCTGGCGGCGGGCGTGCTGGACAACAACCCTGAAAACTTAGCCCTGTGGCTCGCCGACCCGCAAGCCGTCAAACCGGGCAACTACATGCCTACTTTGTGGAGTGCCGACGACCCCAACCGGGATGAGGAGATTACGGCCTTGGTAGCTTACTTGGAAAGTTTAGGTACGGAACGAGCGCCGCAGGCGCAAGTTGGAGGCAGCTATGGCGATTAGTCGGCAACCCAGCAGACCCGCGAGCCAAACCGGCTTGTTGGAACGGCCTACCTGGAAAACGGGGGCGCTGAGCTGGCTCACCACCATCGACCACAAAAAGTTGGGTATTTTGTACTTGGTCTCGAGCTTTTTCTTTCTGGCTGTAGGCACCATCGAGTCGTCGCTGATTCGTTTGCAGCTTATCGCGCCGAACATGAAGCTGCTCAACCCCGACCTGTACAACGAAATGTTCACCGCGCACGGCGTGACGATGGTCTTCCTCGCCATCATGCCGATGGGGATAGGTTTTGCCAACTACATGGTGCCGCTGCAAATCGGGGCGAGGGACCTGGCCTTCCCCCGACTCAACGCCTTCGGCTACTGGATTTACCTGTTCGGCGCTTTGCTGTTTTTGTCGAGTTGGCTCCTAGGCGGCGCGCCGGACGTGGGCTGGTTCGCCTACTCGCCCCTGACATCTTTAAGCAACAACCCCGGCCACGGCACGGACTTTTACATGGTGGCGCTCTTCATCGGCGGCATCGGCACGCTTATTACGGCCATGAACTTGATCGTCACCATCATCAACATGCGCGCCCCCGGCATGACTTTTATGCGGATGCCGCTCTTTACCTGGATGGTTTTGGTGACGATGTTTTTGATCGTCTTCGCTTTTCCGCCCCTGACCATCGCGCTGTTCCAAGTCATCATGGACCGCTCGTTCGGCACGCTCTTTTACGTGCCCGAGGCGGGCGCGATGCCCATACTGTGGCAGCACTTGTTCTGGATTTTCGGCCACCCCGAGGTGTACATCATCGTTTTGCCCGCCTTCGGCGCCATCAGCGAGATTATCCCGACGTTCTCGAGCAAGCCCTTGTTCGGCTACCCCATCATGGTCTTGGCCGGCATCTTCATCGGCTTCATGGGCTTTGCAGTGTGGAGCCACCACATGTTCTCGACCGGCTTGGGCGCGGTCGCCAACGCCGCTTTTTCGATGACGACCATCATCATCGGCATTCCCACCGGCGCGAAAATCTTCAACTGGCTGGGGACGATGATAGGCGGCAAACTGCGCTTTACCACGCCGATGCTGTTCGCCATCGCTTTTATCATCACCTTTACGATGGGCGGCGTTACCGGGGTCATGCTGGCGCTGCCGTCCTTTACCCGGCAAGCCACCGACACCTACTTCGTCGTCGCTCACTTTCACTACGTGATGGGCGGGGGCGCGCTGCTGGCTTTTTTCGGCGCGACGTATTATTGGTTCCCCAAAATCACCGGCAAGATGCTGTCCGAGCGGCTCGGCAAGTGGGTGTTCGTCTTGGTGGCGAGCGGTTTGCACCTGATTTTCTTCCCGCAGCACATCGTCGGGTTGTTGGGGATGCCGCGGCGCACGCAGACCTACTTCCCGGGCTACGGCTTCGAAATCTACAATCTGCTTTCCACTTTGGGTGTGTTCGTCGCCATCGCCGGCGCGCTCCTGTTCGCCTACGACTTCGTTCGCTCGCTTCGCAACGGCGCACCGGCCGGCAACGACCCCTGGGACGCGCGCACCCTGGAATGGAGCATAAGCTCGCCCCCCCCCGAGCACGACTTCGACGTCATGCCGATAGTCACCGACCGCGACCCCTTCTGGCACACCAAGCACCCCGAGCTGCACTTTTACGAAACCGACCGCGACCCGTTTCCGCCCCTAGAGGACGGCCGTGAAGCCAACCTGGACGCTTTCGAAGAAGCCGAGGAGTCCGAAGACTACGACGCCCACGGGATTCACATTCCGGGCCAGTCCTGGTATCCGTTCGCGATGGCCGCCGCCATGTTCGTCGGCGGTTACGCGGTGATTTACCACAACTGGTTGCTGGGTTCGGTCTGCGCCCTCATCATCCTGGCCGGTACCTTCGGCTGGGCTTTGGAAGGCGTCGGCGGTCACCACGTGTTTCCGGCGCGCCGCACGGCCGACGGCGTCGGAGATTAAACCATGAGCGAACCCGCCGTCATCCCCAACCCCCACGCCGCGGTCACCAACCACGGTTACCGCAGCACCAAGCTGCCCGACCCGAAACTGCTCATGTGGGTGTTTCTCGCTTCGGACTGCATGTTTTTCGGGTCGCTCATCGGGACGTACCTGGTCTACAAGGGCCGCAGCATCCAAGGGCCGTACCCGCGCGACATTTTGGACATTCCCCTGACGACCCTCAGTTCGTTCGTGCTGCTCATGTCGAGCGTGTTCATGGTCGTGGCGCTCTACTACCTGCGCAACAACGACATCCCCAAGTTCCGGCTGTTTACCTTCGGCGTGTGTTTTTTCGGGTCGGTCTTTTTGGGCTTTCAGGTTTACGAGTTCAGGCACTTCGTTCACGAAGGCCTGACCTTGCAACAAAACTTGTTCGGCACGACCTTTTTCGTGTTGACCGGCACCCACGGGGTTCACGTCACCGTCGGCGTGCTGTGGTTGTTGGCCATCCTCGTCACCTCATATATAAGGCCGATGAGCAGCCGGGACGAGGTTTACTTCGACGTGGCGGCGCTTTACTGGCACTTCGTCGACATCGTCTGGATCGTGATTTTTACGGTCATCTACCTCGTGGAGTTTGTCTAATGGCGAAGACCAATCAGGACCGAGACCACGCCGCGGCGCATCACAAAGGCGGTACCTCGTTTTACTACGTCATCGCGCTCGTCTTGATGGCGATTACCTACCTGGAGTTCGCCATCGTCGAGTACGAGATTGCTTGGCTGAACGGCCTTGCGACCATCGCTCTGCTCGTCGGCTTGTCGCTGCTCAAGTTCGCCCTCGTCATCGCCATTTACATGCACCTGCGCGACGACGACCCCATCTACACCGGCTTTTTCAGCAGCGGCATCGTCATCGCGCTGGGCACCTTCATCGCGCTGTCGTTTCTGTTTACCGCGCGGGGCATGATTTCGGCGGGGGTGCAGGCCCAGGCGCAAAAAGCGGAGGCGGTCATCGAGGGCGAGGCCTTGCACGAGCGCGGCCTCGAGGAGCTGGAACTGCTCTTGGCCGAAGAGCGGCCGCTGCTCGAGCGTTACCGCGTCCCCGAGCCCAAACGGCAGGATATCCGCCTCGCTCTACCCGAAGCGCCTGCGCCGGTTTATTCGCTCCGGGCGGCGGTGGCACCCTCTCCCCCGGCACCCTAGAGCGCCCAAACCGGCGGCGCCGAAGTACATCAACCGAATTCTCGCAGGTTGAGTTACCTCTTTTGGGCCGGCTCGAGCGCTCGGCTTTGCAAGTCGAGCGCCTACGTTTGCAACTCCGGTATACTACCCTTGCAAATGTCCATGCCCCCTCCTTGCCTTTGTAGGTGTTCTCATAACGCTATCCTTTTGCCAAAAAGACAGACGGGAGACACGTGGGTGTGGAGCTAGTCGTCGTCATAGCCGTCGTCGTTCTTCTTTTAAGTCTGAACGCCCTTTACGTCGCCGCCGAGTTCTCAGCGATCAGCTCTCGGCGTGCCCGCGTTTCTAACCTTGCCGACGACGGCAGTCGCGCGGCAAGAGCGCTGCTGCCCTACCTAGAGAGCCCCCGCGAGCTTGACCGTTACATCGCGGCGTGTCAGGTCGGCATCACCCTGTCCAGCCTGATGGTGGGCTTTTACGGTCAAGCGCAGTTGTCACCCTATTTGGGCTTCGGGCTCTCGACCGGGGTGGCGGCACTTATCGTCTTGGGCTTTCTGACGACCCTACAGGTTATTTTCGGTGAGATTGTACCCAAGTCCATCGCGCTGCGCTACCCCGAGCGTTTGGCACTGGTCACCATCAGACCGCTGCGCTGGTCGCTGTTTATCCTGCACCCCTTTATCGCGCTCTTCAACGGCTCGGCGCTGCTGCTGCTGCGCTTGTTCGGCGTCGAGTCCAAAACAAAGACGCACGCGCACTCCCCGGAAGAGCTCGAGCTTGTTTTCAGCGAAAGCGCCCAGGGGGGTTTTTTAGACTCGGACGAAAAAGAGATGCTCGCCAACGTCTTGCAGTTGGAGACCCGCCTCGCCCGCCAAATCATGGTCCCGCGCAACCGCCTGGTGAGCGCGGACGTGTCCGAACCCCCCGCCGCGGCGCTCGCCCGCTTGGTACAGACGCCGCACATGCGCTTCCCCGTCTACGACGGCGCCATCGACACCGTCGTGGGCGTCCTCAACCTAAAAGACCTGTTCGGTTTTGTGCAGTCCGGCCGGAGCGGCACCTTGCAAGACGTGTTGCGCGAGGTGCCCTTGCTACCCGAGACCAACACCGTCAGCGAGGTTTGGGACACGCTCAAACAGCGTCAAAACCACATGGCGGTGCTGTTCGACGAGTACGGCGGCACGGTCGGGCTGGTTACTTTAGAGGACATCATCGAAGAAATCGTCGGCGAGGTGCAAGACGAGTTCGACAACGAGGAGCAGCGCCTCGAGCGGCGCGGTGACCGGGTGAGCGTGCGCGGCGACGTCCTCGTCACCACCCTCAACCGGCAGTTTTTGCTGCAACTGCCCGAGGACGAGGCCGACACCGTCGGCGGGATGACGCTAGAAGAGCTGGAAAGAGCACCTGAGGTGGGCGACGAGGTGACGGTCGGCGACGTGACCTTGCAGGTGACCGGAGTCAGCGGCAACGCGGTAACCGGGGTCAGCTTCACTTTGCCCGACAGCGCCGAGGACGAACCATGACGACCTACCTTATCCCCAGCCTGATCATCTTGGCCCTGGTCGTTATAAACGGACTGTTCGTGGCGGCCGAATTCGCACTGGTAGCGGCGCGCAAGGCGCGTATGGACAAATTTGTAGAGGCGGGTAACCGCGCCGCCGTGCGGGTGCGCCGGGTCCTGGCAAGCCCCGCCAACCAAGACCGCTACATCGCCACCGCACAGCTCGGGATTACCCTGGCAAGCATCGGACTGGGCATGTACGGCGAGGAGGTCATCGCCGAGTGGCTGCTGGCCCCCTTAGAACGTTGGGGCATTGCGGGCAGCGGGGCACTCGCTCACACCGTCGCCGTCGTCGTCGCCGTGGCGCTCATGACCTACCTGCACGTGGTTATCGGCGAGATGGTGCCCAAGGCGATGGCGCTTATAGCACCTGAAAAGACGGCGCTGCGCGTGTCACCGCCGATGGCCGTGTTCGGCACGGTGTTCGCGCCCCTGGTGTGGTTGCTGAACGCCCTGGGCAACCTGTGCCTGCGAGCGCTGGGGATTCCGATTGCCGGGCACGGACAGTTTTACTCGGTACGGGAACTCGAGCACCTCGTCGATGAAAGCGCTGAGGAGGGCGAGGTGCAAGAGCGGCAACACGAACTGATCGACAATATCTTCAGCTTCAGCGAGCGCGAGGTCGGGCAGCTCATGACGCCGCGCCCCCGCGTGGTCGGCTTAGACGCCGACGGAAACTTAAAAGACGTGATGCACCTGCTGGAAGAGGGTTACAGCCGCTTCCCGGTGTTCGAAAAAGACTTAGACCACATCGTCGGCATCTTGCACGTCAAGGACTACATCAAGGCGCAGACAACCGGGCTTGACACCGACCTGCGTCACCTTATGCGCCGCGCGCCCCGCGTGCCCGAACACCTGCCCGCCGAAAGCTTGTTGGCAGCCTTCAAACGCCTCAAAATTCACATGGCCGTGGTCATGAACGAGTACGGCGGCACCGCGGGCATCGTCACCTTGGAAGATTTGCTGGCGGAGGTCGTGGGCGAGGTGCAAGACGAAGATGACACCGTCTCCCTGCGTGAACTCGAGCCCGGCGTGCTCCAAGCCCGGGGCGACGTGTTGCTGGCCGACCTCAACCGGCTCTACGACCTGGAACTGGCTACCGACCGCAGTGAGACGGTCGGCGGCTTTGTTTTAGACGAGCTCGGCCGCCCGCCCGCGGTCGGCGACACGGCCGCAGTGAAGGGCCTCAGTTTGAGCGTCGAGGCGGTCGACGGCCTCGCCATCCGCGAGGTCAAAATCGTGTTGCCGCCGCCCGACGACCTGCCGCAAGAGGTGTGACGCTTCCCCCACTCCCCTACCAGTCCTTGTACCTGTCCCGGTGAACCAGGTACACCAGGCTCAGCGCTATCATCGTGGAGATGAGACTCGTCCCGCCGAACGACACCAGCGGCAGCGTGATGCCCGTGACCGGCGCGAGGCCCAGGGCGACGCCCACGTTGACCAGCACCTGAAAGCCGAGCAGCGACAGCACGCCCGCCACGACGAGCTGGTCGCGCTCGAACGGGCACTCCGCCGCCATGCCGCTGAGCCGCCAGAACAGCAACCCGTACAGCAGCAGCAAGCTCACCGCGGCGACGAAGCCGCCTTCTTCGGCCAGAACTGGAAAAATAAAGTCGGCATAGCGGTAAGGGATAAAGCCGAACTGGGCCTGCGTGCCTTGCTTGTAACCCTTGCCGAGCAACCCCCCCGAGCCGATGGCGATGCGCGACTGGATGACCTGGTAGCCGCTGCCCTTGGGGTCGGCTTCGGGGTTCAAAAAGATAGCGAGGCGCTCTTTTTGGTGCGGTTTGAGCTGCGGCCACACCACCGTCGGCAGCGCCACGGCGAACAGCACGCCCAAGAAAACAAGGTGCTTCCAGGGCAACCCCCGCACCAGCATCATGCCGCCACCGATGGCGGCCAGCACGAGGGCGCTGCCCAGGTCGGGTTCTAAAAATACCAGGGCGAACGGAAGCAGGAGGGTCAGCACGGGCCGCACGTAACTCAGCAAACCCCGAAAAGGCCGCTCGTGCAAAGTGACCGCCAACGCCAAAATGAGGGCTATTTTCGCCAACTCTGAGGGTTGAAATTCGGGCAGCGGGCCTAAGTTCAACCACGACTTGGCCCCGTTTTTTTCGGTGCCGACGAGTTGGGTCAGGACGAGCAGCCCAAGGCTGAGGCCGTACAGCGGATACGCGGCGGCCATCATTCGTTTGCGTCCCAGCCACAGCACGACGCCGCACAGCGCCAAGCCGATGCCCATGTAAACGACTTGCCGCACCACGAACGCACCCTCGGGCGCGGCGGTGCTGAGCGTCAGCAAACCTGCCGCCAGCAAAAATGCGGTGATGACGGGCAGGGTAATTTCTGAACGAATCACTGGAACAAGGCTATCAAGTTTGGGGGCAAAAAAGATGAAGCATTCCACAGGACCGGGTTCGGGGGAGTCGAGCCACCTGCTGCGGGATTCGCGGTGCGGCAAGCAAAAAGTAAGCAGGGCGGACGCGTCCGCCCTGGTACTAGGCTAGAGCGCTCTCGTCGCCGCTGTCCTGCGTAAAGAGACACGACGAGCCCGTCGCGTCGCGAAGACTCCACAAAAAGTCGGCGTCCAGTTCTGCCGGCAGCGGGAACACGTTCAGGTCCGCTTCCGGGGCGCTGCTGGCGTAACGGCCGAAACTGCCGTCGGCCACGTGCGCCGCCGTGTCGGCCGGCAGCCGGGCGAGGTCTGTTAAGCGGGCGAGAAACGTCGTCGCTTTCTCTTTGTCGGCTTCCTTTTCGACCGCCGCGATGACGGTGAGCTTCGCGCCCGTCCAGCTGTCCAGCATCCGATAGGCCAGCAGGATGGCTAAGTCGAGGTCTTTGAACTCCATTTCCAGGGTCCAGTCGGGACCCTGGTCGGGAATCCACAGGTTGATGCGCTTGCGCCGTCCCAAACCGGACGTTTCGTGCTGCACGAACAGCGCGACGCCCATGCGCTGACGCTTCGCTTCGCGAATCACGCGCTGCAGCGATTCGTGGGTTTCTGTGCCTTTGGGAAGCTCGAGGAAAAGTAAATTAGGGCGAAAAAACGACCCCGCCAGCGCCTGCATCCCGACCCGCACGTCGTCGGGGAAGCGGTCGGTTTCCATCACGCTCGAGGAGGTGAAGACGCCTGCGTCCGTAAAGGCCTGCTGCGCGTCCAGCAGACGTTTCTGAAGGTCGTCAATGCGGGCCGCCGGCGCGATGCCGAGCAACTTGACAGAGCCCATCGGGTACGCCAGTTGCTCGACCAGTTCGAACGACCCCCGCAGCCGCTGCGGGTCTTCCACCGGCAGCAGGAGGTTGGGCTTCCAGGCTCGTTCGGTGGTGCCCTGGGACAGTTTGACTTGCTTGGCACCCCATTCGGCCAGGGCGGTGAACAGGCCGCTGCGCACGTCGCCGCCGGGGGCCGTCAAGCGCCGCTTCATCAGGAGGTAGTAGAGCGCCACCACCACGCCCACCGCTATGAGGCTGAAGGTGGGGTTGATGATGAACATCGCAAACAGACAGCCCGCCAGGCCAAGCATCGGCACCGCCTTCGGCACGCGCAGGAGGGGGCGGAAGCTGATCAGCCGCAAACTTTGCTCGGTCGCCACGACGAGGTTGATGGTCGCGTAGGTGAGCAAGAAAATCATCGCCACCAGCGGCGCGATGGCGTTCAAGTCGCGGAGCATGATGGCTGCTAAAACGATGACCGCGGTGACGAAGGTCGCGTTGCGCGGCTCGCCCTTGCGGGTTCGCTTCGCGAGCCAGGCCGAAGCGGGCGCGATGCTGTGACTGCCGAGGGCCTCGAGAATCCGGGGCGCGCCGACGAACGACGCCAGCGCCGACGAAAAGGTCGCGGCCAGCAAACCGCCGAGCACCGCCGGCCCCCAAAAGGCGCGGTCAATCATGATGGTGTAGTTCTGGGTCAACTCGTCTACGGTCGCCACCCGCATCAGCCAGTAGGCCAGCGCCAGGTAGACGACGAGGCTGAGCGCGATAGCGCTCAAGGTGCCAATCGGAATCGACTTGCGCGGGTCCTTGAGGTCGCCTGAGAGGTTGGCACCGGCCATAATGCCGGTCGCCGCGGGAAAGTACACCGCAAAGACGGCCCAGAAGCTCACGCCGGAAAAGCCGGTTTCCGGGCTGCCGCGAAAGTCGCCCCACCACACGATAGGGTTGTCCAGCGAACCCGTAAACGCGGAAATGCCGACCGAGACGAGCGAGCCGATGATAATTGCCAGAATCACATACTGAATTTTGAAGGCCAAACCCGTACTGACCATCGTAATCCCGAAGATGACCGCGAAGATGAGCAGGTCGATAGCTAAAGGCGGCAGGGCCGGCAGCGTCCAGGCGTCTACAGCCCACAAGTACCCTTCGCGGAAGCCAAAAATGTACATCACCACCGCGAGGGCCTGCGCGACGTAGAGCGGCGCGCCGATAGCGCCGCCCGCTTCCAGGCCCAGCGACTGCGCGATCATCGAGAACGCGCCGCCCGGACCGACGCGGATGTTGGTTACAAACGTCGCCATCGACAAGCCCGTCGCGCCGGTGATGGCGAACGACAGCAGGATGATGAGCAGCGCCCCGCCCAAACCGGCGTTGCCCACGACCCAACCTTCGCGCAGGTACATGATGACGCCGAGGATGGTGAGCAGCGTCGGCGTGAACACGCCGCCGAAGGTGCCGAACTTCTGCGACTGTTCCGCTTCGTGCTCCTCGACCTGCTGCTGAACGTCCTTCGGCGCTTCGGCCTCGAGACCGCCCGCCGTCACGGGTGCAACGCGCCTGTCCTCCGGCCCAGGTTCGCCCGTAGGTTCGAGGTCTGGTTTGTTCATCTCATGATTATGACATGATTTCCAGCCCTCCTTGCCGGCACAGCTCCGGCTTTCGCAAAAGTTGTACCCGGTTCAAGGTTTCGCCTATACTGAGGCAAGTATTTTCAACAATCCAGGAGGCCGACATGGCAATCGCAGAGAAGACCACCACACCGAACAAGGGCGGAAGTTTCTTGCTCGAGCGCCACCCCGCCGAAAGCGTCCTCATCCCCGAGGCGTTTGGCGACGAGCTGAAAATGGTCGGGCAGACCGCGCAAAGGTTCGTCGAGCGCGAAATCAAACCCGTGCTCGAGGAGTTGGAAAAGCTCGACTACGACCTGTCCGTCAAGGCGATGCGCAAGGCGGGCGAGCAGGGCTTGGTAGGCGTCGATATTCCCGAGGCGTACGGCGGGCTGGACTCGAGCAAGGCCGCCTCGATGCTCGTCACCGAGAAACTCGCTGGGGCGGGCTCGTTCAACGTCACCTTCAACGCGCACACCGGCATCGGCACTTTGCCGCTGGTCTACTTCGGCACGCCCGAGCAGCAAGAAAAGTACCTCCCTAAACTCGCCAGCGGCGAGTGGATAGCCGCCTACTGCTTGTCCGAACCCGGCAGCGGCTCAGACTCGCTCGGGGCGAAAACGCGAGCCGTGTTGAACGACGAGGGCACGCACTACGTCCTGAACGGCACCAAGATGTGGATTTCCAACGCGGGTTTCGCCGACCTGTTCACGGTGTTCGCCAAAATCGACGGCGAGCAGTTCACGGCCTTTTTGGTCGAGCGGGACACGCCGGGTTTGAGCTTCGGCGCGGAAGAAAAGAAAATGGGCATCAAGGGTTCTTCGACGCGGCAAGTGATTCTGGAAAACGCCCGCGTCCCCAAAGAAAACCTGCTCGGCGAGGCGGGCCGCGGGCACGTCATCGCGTTTCAAATCCTCAACGTGGGCCGCCTCAAGCTCGCGGCGGGCGCAGTCGGCGGCGCGAAGGAGATGATTCGCCTCGCCAGCACCTACGCTCAAGAACGCGAGCAGTTCGGCACGCCGATTGCGAACTTCGGGATGATTCAAGAGAAAGTCGGCCGGATGACGGCGGAGACGTACGCCCTCGAGAGCGCCGTCTACCGCATGACCGGCGATTTGGACGCGAACTTGGCAGGCAAGGAAAGCCAAGCCGACAAACTGAGCGCCATCGACGAATACGTGGTCGAGTACTCGCTCATCAAGGTGTTGGGCTCGGAAATCCTGGGCGAGACCATCGACGAGACGCTGCAAATCTTCGGCGGCAACGGCTTCAGCGCCGAGTACCCAGTTGAACTCGCCTACCGCAACGCGCGCATCAACCGCATTTTCGAGGGCACAAACGAAATCAACCGGATGCTCACGAGCGGCCAACTCCTGAAACGCGCCATGAAGGGCAAGCTCGAGCTGATGAGCGCCGCGCAAGGGGTGGTGCAGGGCGGGCCGGTCACGGACATCGAGGCTCCTGATGAGTTGCAAGATGCTTTCTTAGCCGTCGAAAACATGAAAAAGGCGGTGCTGCTCGTCGCCGGATTGGGGGCGATGGCGTACATGCAAGCCCTCGAGAAAGAACAAGAAATCATGGCTCGAGCCGCCGACATGATAGCCGCGGTCTACCTGTCCGAGTCCGCGCTGCTGCGGGCCGAGCGGCTGTTGAGCACAAGCAAGGGCGCGAAGGCGGCCAAACTTGCTCGGCTGTACACGTTTGGGGCTGTGGACGAGGCGAGGGCGTGGGGGCTCGAGGCGTTGCGGCGCATTCCCGGCGGCGGCAAGCACATGGGCAAGCTGCACGCTTACCTGGCCGAGCACGGCGTAGACCTTATCGAACTGCGGCGTGAGGCGGCGCAGGACGCGTATGAGGCGGGGGGGTATCCGCTCGCCTAAAAGTCGAAGTACGACTACCTTTAGGCCAAATCCTCAAGTCAGACGAAATTGTTTTTCCCAACTTGAAGATTTTTGGCTTAAAGGTACCTCGGGCATCAAAATTCACAAAGATACGGAACCCTCAATTTGTGACGCCAATTCTTCAACAGCTTCACGCGAATAACCCACTATCGAATCCCAATCTAAAGCTGTTATTTCGTCGTCCATTAAGAAGCGAGCACTTAGGCTGATGATTTTCATTTCATCGAAAGTTAGAGTTATTTCTTTTATTTCGTCTGCTTTTCGTCTAAGTTCATCAAGCACCTCTTGGTTCGTTTCCCTCCTTCGTGGTCCCAGGCCAGGTAGTGACGGGTATAAATTCTTAAATCTCGAGACCAACTCTTTCAAAGTGTCTCGCGTAAACCAAGTGACTCTACTATCGGTTGTCACACTCCGTTGATAAAGAGCACCCGAAAGAATTTGCCGAATAAGAAAAGCTTCATTGCGCGTCAACTTTATACTGAATTCACCCGGCCCTGTTTTTTCAATATCCATAAATTCCCTAGCCATCAGCCATCGCCTGCCCCGCCAACCAACCCGTCGCCCAGGCACTCTGAAAGTTGAACCCGCCCGTCACCCCGTCGATGTCCAAAACCTCACCGGCAAAGTAAAGGCCGGGGCAAAGGCGGCTTTCCATCGTTTTGAAGTTCACTTCGTTAAGGCGCACGCCGCCGCAGGTCACGAACTCTTCTTTGAACACGCCTTTGCCGACAATTTGGTAACAGCCACGGCTCAGTTCGTCGGATATTCGGGTCAGCTCGAGCTTGGAAACGTCCGCCCAGCGCTTCGCTTCAGGAATTCCGGCGGCCTGAACCAAAGACCGCCACAACCTTTGCGGCACCGCGAACGGGTTGTTCGCCACGACCGTCTTGCGGGCTTCGGCCTCTTTGAACGTGGACAGGGTGCGCCTCACCTCGTCCGGCTGAACGTCGCCCAACCAGTTGACTTCTAGCGGCGTCCGGTAGTTGCGCGCCTGAAGCTCGCGAGCCCTCCACGCCGAGAGCTTGAGCACGGCGGGGCCGGACAGCCCCCAGTGCGTGATGAGCAGGGGGCCGCGCTGCTCGAGCTTCGTCCCGGTAAGCCGCACCCGAGCATCAGGCACCGAGATGCCCGCCAAACCCTCGAGCCGTGGGTCGCTGATATTGAAGGTAAACAGCGAAGGAACCGGCGGCTCGACCGAGTGGCCCAACGCTTGCGCCCAGGCGTAGGCTTTGGCATTGTTGCCGGTCGCCAGCAGCAAGCGCTCGCACTGCAAGGTGTCGCCCGTTGCAAGTTCGATTTTGAAACCTTCCTCGGTTTTTTCGATAAAGGTCACGGCGGCTTTGGCGCGAACCTCGACCCCGGCTGTTTTCGCGGCCTCGAGCAAACAGTTCACAATCGTCTCGGAACTGTTCGATACCGGAAACATCCGCCCGTCACTTTCGGCTACAAGTTCGACGCCCCGCGCAGCGAACCACTGAACGGTGTCTCGAGGGCCGAACCGCGTCAGCGGCCCGCGCAAGGCGCGCCCGCCGCGTGGGTAGTTCTCGACCAGGGAGGCGGGGTCGAACAAACTATGCGTCACGTTGCAACGGCCGCCGCCGGAAATGCGCACCTTGGAGAGAAGTTGGTTGCTTCTTTCCAGAAGGGTGACACGGGCTCGAGGGTTGGCCTCGGCGCAGGTCACGGCGGCAAAAAAGCCCGCCGCGCCGCCCCCGATGACGACGATGTTTGGAGAGGTGGCAGTCACCAGGTCAGTTTACCGGACTTGTTGAGCTTTGCAGGTTTGAGCAGTGGAGGGCAAGGCAACCGCAAAGTCAGCTTGCACTGGCGACGGTCGCCAGCAGCCAGGACGTGCGCGTGGTCGCCCGCCTGCCCCAAAGCGGGTCGCGTCAGTGTTTTGTCCGGTGTCTCAATCAACAAGGCGCTGATTCTTTTGAACGAGACGAGTAGACCGCCTTATTTTTAAGACTTGCCTCAGCTTGACTTTTAGGAACTCGAGCCCTTACGGATTCAGCTCGAGCACGTCCGGCTCAATCCCGCTTTGTCGGATAAGTTCGCGGTAATCCGCGTCCGACAAGGGATACTTGCCGGACAGCGCGACAAGAGCGGCCTCCAACATGTTCGTCGACAAGCTGCGCCCGTCGAACCGGGGCGTGGTGGTGACGAGCGTTTTGACGCCGCGCCGTCGCAACAACTCGACATCTTCTTGCGTCGTCGTTTGGGTCAGGATGGTTTTGCCGGTCAACTTCTCGGGAAGATGAAGGCGGATGAGGTGAAAGTCGCCCGCTATCACGTCGGCTTGCTCGAAATACCGACTGCGCCAACCGCTTTGGTTCGTCTCCTGCTTGCTGCCCGTCGGGTAGAGCCAGCTGATGGGCAAGCGCGACACGACCGGGCCGAGCATTCGGGCCGCTCGAGCCAAAGCTTGCAAACTTTTCAGCGGGACGGGCACGCCTAAAAAGAAGACGAGGTCGGCGTAGGTCACTTTCGCGCCCAGCGCATTCAAGGCTTCGGCCATGCCGAAATTCTCGACCCCCGAAACCATCAACACGCGCTTGGTTCGCCACTCGAGCACTGGGTCAAGCTGTTCGACGACGAGACGCTCGAGGGTGTTTTTGAGCCCCGCCCCGCAGACGGTGGGGGTGTGTGGGGCGTTCTTGGCGAGGTTGACGGCCTCGCGCAGGTAGTACCGCCGCCCCGCAGCTTGAACGAACAAAACCACGCCACCTAGGCCGAAAGCGTCCACCCGGCCGTCTAAGTCTCTCAGCAGCGCGGCGGCTTTCGCCAAGTCGCCGTCGGTGCCCCGCCGCTCGATGACGACCTTTTGCCCGAGGATGTCGGTTTCGATGTGGGCGTCGCGGGTGCTCGAGCCCAGCCCGACGCTGACGACGTGTTTGGGGGTGAGGGGGGGCATAGCGTCGCTCAATCTAGCACGCGACAAGCTCGGCGTGGTTTCGCCTGTGGGGCTGTAGTATTCTTGTCGAGGATGAAAGAGGTTTTCGTCGAAGACCGAGCCGCGCTGCGCGCCTGGCTGACAGCGAACCCTAAGCAAGACGAGGGCGTGTGGGTCGTGTTTTACAAAGGTGACAAACGAACCCTGTCCTACGACGACGTCGCCGAAGAAGCCCTCTGCTTCGGCTGGGTGGACTCGAAACCGGGCAAGGTCGACGACGAAAGAACCAAGCTTTACCTCGCCCCGCGCAGCGCTGACAGCAACTGGTCGGGCCTGAACAAACGCCGGATCGCCAAGCTCGAGCGCGCCGGCCTGCTGACCGAAGCCGGGCGTGAGCGGGTGAGAATAGCCAAAGAAAACGGCCGTTGGGACGCCCTGAGCGACGTGGAAAACCTCGTCATACCCGAGGACTTGGAGCGCGCCTTGGCCCAGTACGACCGGGCCAAGGCGAACTTTCGAGCTTTCCCGCCGTCGGCTCAGCGCGGCATTTTGGAGTGGATTTTCAACGCGAAGCGTGACGCCACACGGCGAAAACGCGTCGAGGAGACCGCACGGTTGGCGCAGCGGGGCGAGCGGGCCAACCAGTGGCCCCGCTGACTCGAACCCGAAGCAGCGTAAACCCTGACGGCGCAGCGCCAAGTAGCGGACGCTGCACCAGAGCCGCTCGTCTGTGTGTTCAGGAAAAGACGTCTGGGTTGATGCACTAGCCGCAGACGAGAGGGTCTGATCGCGGAGAGCTTTCGGTTGCAAACTGTGAGGTGGCTAAAAAGCCTCACATCCACTTTCTGCTGGGGTGTGTAGGTACCCGTTACAAGGTGTGAACTTTTCAACTTGCTCGAGACCGTCACCTGCCTTGTCTCAACCTCGAGCGGAAAGGAATCTCGTTTGGTGAACGGTTGCCGTTTCGAACACCTTTTTTAGGGGGCGACGGAGGTGCCGCGAACGAGTCCTGCCCAGTCAGGTCTCGAAAAGAACCCGACATAAACAGCAGTGTGGAGCCAACTCGACCGGTTAGCGCAAGGAGGCCTAACAGATGAACCTTTTTGAAACCAAGCTCGACCGCCGTAGACTTCTCAACAACCTGGTGATGGTCGGTGCGGGTGCGACGCTCGCCGCCTGTACCCCCCGCATGAAAGACGTGCCCCAGGACTTAGACCCGGCCATTCTCAACTTCGCCCTCAACCTGGAATACCTGGAGGCCGCTTTTTACTTAGCCGCCGTGGGCCAGCTCGACCGGCTGCCCGGCGGCAGCGCCGAAGTGCGCTTGCCGAGCGGCTTCGACGGTTCAAGCGAACTGCCCTTCGAGAACGACTTCGCTCGAGCCTACGCCCAAGAAATTGCCGAGGACGAACTCGCCCACGTCGTCTTCTTGCGCACGGCGTTAGGGCCGGACGCCGCCGAGCGGCCCGTCCTCGACCTGAACATGTCTTTTCAGAACGCTGCGGCCGCCGCCTTCGGCACACTTGCCGACAACGGTGCTTCGCTGCCCTTTACCCCTCAGGACTTCAACCCCTTCGCCGCGGAAGTGTTTTTTCTCCACGGCGCGTTCATCTTTGAAGACGTCGGCGTGACCGCTTATAAGGGCGCGGCGCGTTTTGTCAAAAACAAAGACTTTCTCCGCGCCGCCGCAGGCATCTTAGCGGTCGAAGCGTACCACGCGGGCGAAATCCGACTCGTGCTCTACGGCGCGGACGGTCGTACCAACGGCGGCACGCTTGCCGACGGCCTGTACGGCGCGCTGCCCATCTGGAACATCGTCGAGGCGATTTCCGACGCCCGCGACTCGCTCGACGGTCCCGACGACCTCGACCAGGGCGTCACCAAAGTGCCTCTCAACGGGATGTCCGAACAGGCCCACGGCGGCGCGAACATCGTGCCGACCGACGAGAACTCGATTGTCTTCAGCCGCACACCGCGGCAGGTCGCCAACATCGTCTTTTTGAATCCCGACGTCAACAACGCTTCCGGCGGCTTTTTCCCGAACGGCATCAGCGTACCGGCCGGCTTGGAAGACGAGTTCGCCGTGCTGCTCGACCCCAGCTTTCCCGCCAACCTTCCCTAAGAAAGGAGACTTGCTCATGGACATGAAAACCGTTTTTGAATCGAGAATCGACCGCCGTCGCCTGTTGGGGCAGATGGGCGCTGTTGGGGCCGGAGCCGTGCTGGCGCAGTACGGTTCGCTGGCGCTGGCCCAGGACCTCAGCCCGGAGTTGGACGCCAAAATCCTCAACTTCGCCCTCAACTTGGAATACTTGGAAGCCGAGTTTTACCTGCGCGCCGTCTACGGCCGCGGCCTCAGTGACGAGGACATCGGCGACGACCCCGGCGAGGTCATCGGCGGCAGCCAGGTCGAGTTTGAAAGCGACGCGGTACGCGAGTACGCCACTGAAATCGCCAACGACGAAGAAGCGCACGTCAGGTTTTTGCGCGCCGCTTTGGGCGACAAGGCCGTGTCCCGGCCGAAAATCAACTTTACCGACGCTTTTACGACCGCGGCCAGGGCCGCCGGAATCATCCCCGACGACCAGACGCTCAACCACTTCAAGAGCGAAGGCTTGTTCTTGAACGGTGCCTTTTTGTTCGAAGACGTCGGCGTGACCGCCTACTACGGGGCGGCACCCTTTATCAGCAACCCCGACTTTTTAGAGGCGGCCGCGGGCATCTTAGCCGTCGAGGCCTATCACGCGGCGGAAGCTAGGACCCTGCTCTACAGCCGCCTGGGCACCGAAATCGACAAGGTCCCGGTCCAACGCCTCGTCCAGATGGTCTCCGACGCGCGCGACTTTTTAGACGGCGACGGCGACATGGACCAAGGCATCGTCCAAGACAACCCCTTCGGCACGATGGCGAACATCGTCCCGACCGACGCCAACGCGACCGTGTTCGCGCGGACGCCCTTTCAAATCCTGAACATCGTCTACTTAGACCTCACCCGGACGGCCACCCCCGGCGGCTTTTTCCCGGACGGCCTCAACGGCGATTTCAGCGGCGTTCCGTCCCTGTAACTTTTCGTCCCGGCGCTTAACCAGTGAGCGCCGGGACAGTTACGCTTATGAGACGCGCCGCCCTCCTCGCGCTTTTACTGCTTGTGGCTTGCGCCTCGCCCCGCTTAGCGCCGCCCCCGCCCGCCCCGGCCGCCAGTTACACCGGCAGCTATTCAGGCAGCGCGGCGGACAACCTCGGCCGGGGCGGGGTTGAAATGGTGCTCGTCCAAAAGGGCGACGCCCTGAGCGGTGAGGTGTTGCTGACCTTCAGCGCCGGGCTTGCGCGCTACACCGCGGCGGGCGACGTGACCGGACGCATCGACGGCGAAACGGCCGAGCTGAGGCTCACTCCCGACGACCCCGACTACTGCCCGTACCAGGCGAGCGTGACCCGCGCGGGTGCTAAACTTACCGGGAGCTACACCGGGGTCGGCTGTGTCGGCGACATCAAAGGCACGCTGAGCCTCGAGAAGCAGTAAACATCGTCCACAGTTTTAGGAGACTTTGTATGAGACGATTGACCTTTGCGCTAACTTTTTTTCTCACCGCCGCGCTGCTCGCGGCTTGTGGTCAGCCCGAGCCGGTGCCGACCGCTAAAACCTACACCGAGACCGAACTCGCCGCCGCCATGACCGATTTAGGCGACGACTGGGAAACTTTTAACGACCCCGACTTTGTCACCGCCGCTCTCGCTGCACTGCAAGCGCCCTTCAACCAGGACGGCTGCCCAGTCGTCGAGGCCGTTTTCAGGCTCATCACCTTTAAGGGAACGGCTCCCCAAAGCTTGACGACCCTGGCCGGGACCACCCTGGCCCGCGGCACCTACACCTACGACGCCTCGAGCGGCGCGTGTACCTACGCGGCCGACACGGACCAACTCGTCCTGCGCTACCCTTACCAAACCCAAAACGGCGACGTGGCTGCGGCCGAACTGGGCGCCGACTGGGGCGCTACCCTGAACGTCGCTGACAGAGACGGCGAGGTGTATGAAGTCCCCACCGACATGACCGCCAGCCTCACGGCGGACGGCCAAGAAGTCGCCGCCATCAGTGCAGCTTTCGGTTGGTACAACGCGCCGAACTGCGGCACCGCCGACGGCATTTTAGAGCCTACCGGCGTGAGCGTGAGCGGCGCTAGCGGCTCGGTGAGTTTCAGCAATGTCGGCTACAGCCTCAGCGACACCACGCTGAACGTGCAGGGCGCGCTGAAAGCCGGACCCGACCTGAGTGCCGACTTCAGTTTGAACGTCGACGGCACCCTGACCCGCGACGCCTGCTTCATCGACAGCTTCGAAGTCGACACGGGCACGCTGAGCTTCGGCGCGGCCTCGACCATGAGCGACGACGGCCACAGCTTCCGGATTACGACCGGCTTGAGCGAAGTGGTCTTCGCCGACTTCGACCTGAGCATCGACGAGTTTATGGCGGGTACGTTCCAGGGCGTCGTTTCGGTGAGACTTACCGACGGCACCGTGACGGTGGACGACGACCTCGCCGCGACCTTCGACGGCGTTTTGGACGATGAAAACGCCAACGGCGTGCCCGGCGAAAACGTCACCATTCAGTTCTCCGGCGGCGGCTCGACGACGCTCGAGGCCTACCTCCTCGGCTACGACTTCATGCCGACGTTCACGTCAGCGGTTTCAAACCTGGGGACGCTGCGTTAACGCTTGAAATTCAAGCTCGAGAAGCGGTCGGCAAAAACGCCGACCGCTTTTTTCATAGGGCTACTCGTCCGTGTCGAGCCAAATCGTCACCGGGCCCTGGTTGAGCAGTTCCACGTCCATGTCGGCCCCGAACACGCCCCGCTCGACCGTGAGGCCCTCGAGCCGCAAAGCCTCGCTGAAGGCTTCGTAAAGGGGCACGGCTTGTTCGGGCCGCGCCGCCGAGACGTAGCTGGGCCGGTTGCCGCCCGAAGCGTCGGCGTACAGCGTGAACTGGCTGACGACGAGCGCCGCCCCATTTACGTCCCGAACACTGAGGTTCATCTTGCCCGCGTCGTCGTTGAAAACGCGCAGTTTGGCGATTTTTTGGGCGAGCTTGCGCGCCTCCCTCTCGGTGTCAGGGTGCGTCACGCCAAGCAGCACGAGCAGGCCCACGCCTATCTCGCCCGTCGTTTTGCCGTCGACCGTGACTTTAGCCCACGCTACCCGCTGGAGAAGCGCGCGCATCAGTTGAGGTCGGGCGAGGTTTCCGGCCGCTCCAGGCCGCCCTGAATCTTGGCGATGGCTTTGCTGAGAATGTCGCGCTCGGTCTCGTCCAAGTTGCCGAGCGTCTTGGTCTGCAGCATGGTGAGGAGCGCCAAACTCCGCTCCGCCGTCTTGCGCGCCAGGACGCCCTCGCTCGCCAGGCGCAGCGTGAGCGGGCTGTCGGTCTCGCCGAGCGCGGCTTCCGCCGAACTCAGCACCGAGTGGACCAGGCCGATAAAGTGTTTGTCGGACATAAAAAGTAAGAAGACCCGTCTTTCTCCTAAAACAGCCCTTCCTGCTGGGCGGTGTCGAGGACGAAGTGGCCTTCTTTGGGGGGTAGGGCGTCCAAAGTTTTTTTAAGCTCCTGCATGTCCTGCCACATCTGCCACTTCGGGCTGCCTTTTTCGCGGCTCGGGTTGCGCAGCAGATAAGCCGGGTGATACAGGGGAAACACCCTGACGCCGTGCCAGTCGTACCAGTTGCCGTGCGTTTTGGTGATGCCGTCTTTGCTCTTGATGAAGTACTGCGTCGGCACGTTGCCCAAGGTGGCGATGATTTGGGGTTGGATGAGCTTGATTTGTTCCAACAGCAGCGGCTCGCTCAAGAGAATTTCTTGCGGCGTCGGGTTGCGGTTGCCGGGCGGGCGGTACTTGACCATGTTGGTGACATAAATGTCGTCACGGTGTAAGCCGACGCTGTCCAGAATCCGGTCGAGCAGTTGGCCCGAGCGGCCCACGAACGGCCGCCCCTGCGCGTCCTCGTCTTCGCCGGGCGCTTCGCCGACGATCATCAGTTTGGCGTCGGGCGGGCCTTCGCCGAAGACGACGTTGTCGCTGAGGGCGTCCAAACCGCCGGGTTTGGTCGAGGCTTGCTTCTCGAGGTCTGCTAAAGTCACGCTTTCACTCCTTGGGTACTGTGCGAGGGCTGGCTTCTCAGGCGGGTTCGAGTCCTGCCTTAGTTTAACCAACCCGGCGGGCCGAGGACTGCTGGACACCTTGCAAAAGGGTGGCAAAGAAAAAGCGCGCTTGGAGCGCGCCTTTGTCGGTGGGCTAAAAAGTAAGTTGCCGCTCACGCCCTCGAGGGCCGCTGGCTGCGCACCTCGCGGCGGATTTTGGGCTCTAAACCGATCATCAAAAAGAAGTTCTCGAGCGCGTTTTCTTTAGCTTTGATGTCTACAAACTCGGTTTCGGGCGAGCCGGTGACGAAGGGCAGTTGCTGGTAATAGAGAAGCGCTTCCTTGGCGACGTCGGCGGGGCTCAACTTTTCAGCCAGGTCGCTCAAGTACGCGTAGACCTCGCGCCGGGCCTCGGCGTGCGAACGAAAAATATCGGGGTTTTCGGTTTCTCGCGAGCGTAACAAGTCTTGTTTGGCGATGCGTCTGTAGTGTCTCAACCCCCGCACGATTTCGTCCGAACTCAGCACGACCTTTACGTCCATACTAGCTCCTTTCCCTAACGAGGGATTTGCCCCCGGTGTAGGCTGGCGCGTTCTCTTCGGCATTTTTTCGTTCGAGCATCACGACGTCGTACGCAGTTGGGAACAAGTATACGCAAAAGTCTTTAAGAGGGATGATGGCTTTTCGACACATTCACGTTCAAGCCTCGAGCTTTTTCAAGGGAATCGGCGGCAGGTCGGCGAGGGGTTTCTCGAGCAACTCGCCCCGGTAACGCCCCAAGTCGCTGATTTCGGGCGCGTCCGAGTGGAAGCCGCAGGTTTCGCACTCCAACTCGGTAAAGCCCTCCTCAAAACGGTAGGTGATGGTTTTGAGACTGCCGCACTGCGGACAGCGGTCGTTGTCGTAAAAGCCTTCGGCGTCGTACATGTTCCAAGTGTAGACCTCGGGGGTGAGAATTTGGGTCGAGAAACCTCTCAACTTCGGCGGGACGTCACGCTGCGCAGCAAGTCGCCGGCCTGTACCCGAAAGTCCTCAGTTTTTCTATAGGCTATAAGCCACACGCCCCAAACCCCCGGCCCGAGCCGAGTGCTAAGCTCTGCACATGACTTACCCCACCCCTTGGATTCGTGACCAGTTTCCCGCCGTCAAGCGCGGCGACGCCGTTTTTTTAGACAACGCCGCGGGTGCGCAGGTGCCGCAGCAGGTCGTCGACAACATGGTCGAGGCGCTCACCACCATGCAGGTCAACAAGGGCGGCGCGTACGCGCAGTCGGCGCGCATCGGCGCGGCCAAAGAAGAGGTGCGGGCGGGCGTCGCCACCTTTTTAAACGCCGCCGCGCTAGAGAACGTCGCCTTCGGGCCGAACGCGACGACGCTGGTCGAACTCTTGGCCCAGGCCTTCGGGCGCAAGCTCTCCCGGGGCGACGAAATCGTCGTCACCGAACTCGACCACCACGCCAACGTCGACCCGTGGCGGCGCTTGCAAGAGCGCGGCGTCGTCTTAAAAACCTGGCCCACGCGCGCGCCGCACTTTACGCTCGAGCTTGAAGACTTAGACCCCCTGCTGAGCGATAAAACCCGGCTCGTCGCCATGACCGCCGCGAGCAACGCGCTCGGCACGCTGTCCCCGGTCGCCGCGGCGGCCGAACGGGTCCACGCCACGGGCGCTCACCTCATGGTCGACACCGTCCACTACGCACCACACTTTTTGCCCGACGTGGCGCGGCTCGGCGCGGACGCCCTCGTCTTCAGCCCCTACAAAGTCTTCGGGCCGCACGCGGGCGTGCTGTACTTGGGCGACGAGTTGCGCACGACGTTGGCCGGACCGGGCCTCGCCTTTTTTGAGAAAGAGCGGCCCGTCAACTGGGAACCGGGCACCCAGAACCACGAGGCGATTTACGCCTTCGGCGGCACCCTGGACTATCTCGACGAGGTCGCTGCCAAGCTCGGCGCGCAGGGCACGCGGCGCGAGCGCTGGGCACAGGCGTACGAGGCCTTCCACGCCCACGAGACTGCGCTGTTTGCAAAGATGCTGAACGGCTTGGACGACCTCGGCGTCACCCGCTACGGCCTGCCCGGCGTCGCGGGGCGCACCGCCACGGTGTCTATAAACGTCGGCGAGCACGCGCCGCGCGCGGTCGCCGAACACTTGGGGGGGCGCGGCATCGCCGCCGCCGACGGCCACTACTACGCCTACGACCTCATGATGGACGCCGTCGGTTTGCGGGGGCGTGAGGGCGCGGTGCGGCTCAGTTTGCTGCACTACAACGACTCTTCGGACGTGGACGCGGTTTTGGCGGCGTTGGGCGAGCTGTAGGAGGCGTCATCGGGTCGCCGCTACGCCGTGAACCCCCTGTCCCGAAGGAACATCCCCCTCTAAAGGGGATCAAGGTCAAAAGCCGTTTGTCTCGAGGCGGTGTTCAAGTGTATGAGGGATGGCTGGGAGAAGTTCATCCGTGTCCACCAGCGACGGTGTTTTAGCAGGTTTACGCCACTGGCCGCCGAGCCGGGTTGTCAAGAGACTGCCCGGCGGCCACCGCAACACGGTCGTGCTGGTCGAGATGGCGGGCGGTCTCTACGTCGCCAAGTCGACGCGGCGGAGCGAGGCGGCCCTGCGCTGGGTCGCGGACGCGGTGCACGTGGCGGCGAGCGTGGGTTTCGTGACGCCGGAGTTCGTGCCGAGCTTGCAAGGCACCCTCGTGGAAGACGGGGTGACGGTGGAAACGTTCATCGAGGGTGAGCCTGCTACGGTCGAAGACTTGTTGGCCGCGCCGCCGCGCCTCGAGCGCTTCCAGCAAGCAACGCGGAACTGGTCTCAGCGTCCGGGCTTTGCGAGTGCGACCGATTTGCTGACCCTGGAAAAAGGCGGCGACGTCGACCTGTCCCAAATGCCGCCCGACCTCGTCACACAGTGCCGGGCTGCGTGGGGTATGTTCGTCGGTGAACCCGTCTCGGTCGTCCACGGCGACTTGGGTTCGGCGAACGTCCTCAAGACGCCTGACGGCCGCCTTATACTGCTCGACTGGGACGAGGCGCGGCTCGACGCCTCTCTTTTTGACACCACCGTTTTGCAAGCTGACGCCGACGGCCGACGGCCTCACGCTCTCACCAAAGCCCTCGTCGCCTGGGAAGTCGCGGTGTGCTGGCACGTCGAACCCGAGCACGCCCGCCGGCAAGCGGAGGTTTTGCGCACTCTGTAGCTGTGGCTGCGCTCGAGGACCGGCGCCCTCAGACCGCCTGGCCGACCGCCGTCCGCAACGTTTCGAACACGGGCACGAGGTCGCGCACGAACGCTTGAAAATGTTCGTTGAGCGCTTCGATTCGGCCCGGTATGGGCGCGTCGAAACCGTTCGCGCCGGGCTGCAAAAACAGCGCGCGGTTGAACTCTAAAGAAAAACCCGGTTTAGCGTGTCTACGGTGCGGGTCGCTGTAAAACTCCTGGATGCCGCCCCCGTCGAAGGGTGAATTCAGCAGCACCGTGTTGGGCACGTCGGGCGTGGCCTGGATGATGTCCCCGAAGTGCTTTTCCAAACCGCGCACCACCTCCTGCGCGGCTTCTGCGGGGATGCTCGGGTGCTCGTTCGGCGTGCGCCGCTCGCCCAAAAGGTTGCCCCCGGTGATGACGGTCAACGCGGGCCGCGGCCGCCCCTGGTCGGGTCCGATGAGCGGTCCCTTGGGCGACATCGAGTGGCCGTCGATAAAAAACAGGATGTCCTCACGCGCCACCGCACGCTCGATTGAGGCGTGAAACGGGTCGTAGTAGCGCGTCAAACGCTCGGTGACCTCGCCCTCGGCGAACTTGAAGCCGTCCTGGTAAAGCGGATGCCCGCCGAAGTCGGTGACCTTGATGACGCCGTTCAAACCGCCCTCGTCGCGCCGCCGGTTCAAGTCGACCACGAAGCGTGAGACCAGCGCGTTGACGTGCGTCGCGCCGGGCAAGTGAAAAATCGCGTCGGTGTAGGGGTCGCCTTCGTTGTACAAACAGTCCAGGCGTTCGCGCCGTCTGGCGAGGTCCTGGAGGTCTTCGCCCAGCATCTTGCTGAGAATGTCGAAGGGGACGAAGCCGGAACTGTGAGAGGTGGTGATGAGAACGGGCAGGGCAGTCATAGCCCCAGTATAGGCCTAAAGTTGCGGAAAACCGGGTTATTTTACGCTTTTCGGTAGACCAGCGCTCTCGGCGTTTCGCTGAAAGTGTGTAGGCCACACCGGCGGCGTGGCGGGCGGCGTATAGTTGAACCGTGCCCTTGAAAGACGACCTCATCCAGCGTACCTTGGAGCAACTCGCCGAAGTGGTGCGCGCCCTGAGCGGTCTCGGCGACACGCCCAGCGCCCAGGACGGTGTTGCTCGGGACGGTGTCGGCGCGGCCGAAGCCGCGCTGCACGAAGCCTACCGCGAACACACCGGTGCCGACGCTGCCTTGTTCCGAAGTTTGCCGAGCGAGCAGCTGCTAAACGTGCTGAGCAGCGCCGGCGTTCTCGACCGCGAGAAGAGTTTCCTCCTCGCCACGCTGTTCGAGGTCGAGGTGGCGCTGGCCCGCGCCAGGGGGGACCGCGCGCCGGTCGCCTTGCAACTCAAGGCGTTCGACCTTTACTTGGAGGCCGCACTGGCCGAGCTGGACGCGGACGAACTGGACGAGAAAATTGCCGAGACGAGGTGCGCCCTGGCCGACTTCGTGCTGCCCGAGGCGACGCAGTGGCGCGTGCTCGCTTACGACGTGTTGCGCGGCCGTTACGCCAGCGCCGAAGACGGGCTGTTCGCGCTGCTCGAGACCTTCGGGCCGAGCGGCGCGCTACGGGCGCGGGGCCGCAGCTTTTACCGCGCCTTGCAAGCCAAACCCGACGCCGCTTTGAGCGCGGGCGGTCTGCCCCGCACGGAAGTCGACGAAGGTCTGGCAACCTTCGAAGCTCGGCTCGAGGGCTTTGCCGTTTGACGTTGCGCCGAACTTCGGGGGCTTTGTTTTTAAACACCCCGACTTCGAAACCCTGATCCTTAAACACCCTGCCCGTCCAGAAAACGACGTTGCTCCTCATGTTGCGGAGGTCTGGCGCAGGAACAGAGTATGCCCGAGAAGCTCGAGCGGTACACTCCAAGCATGAACTTCAGCCGCAGTTACACGACCGTCGACGCCCACACCGCGGGCGAGCCGCTCCGCATCGTCACCGCAGGGATTCCGCGGATTCCGGGTGAGACTGTTTTAGAAAAACGCCGCTGGGTCGCTGAAAACATGGACGAGGTGCGCCGGACGTTGATGCTCGAGCCGCGCGGTCACGCCGACATGTACGGGGCGTACCTCACCGAGCCGGTCACCCGAGGGGCCGACATGGGCGTTATTTTTATGCACAACGAGGGCTACAGCGACATGTGCGGGCACGGCGTCATCGCGCTCGCCACGGTGGCGGTCGCGCAAGGGTTGGTTGAAACCACAACGCCCGAAACGCGCGTCGGCATCGACGCGCCCGCGGGTTTTGTCGAGGCGTTTGCCGAGTGGGACGGCGAGCGGGTCGGCGCGGTGCGGTTCAAAAACGTGCCTTCTTTTTTGTACCTGCGAGACTTGAGCGTCAAAACACCCTCGTTTGGAGCAGTCACCGTCGACATCGCCTTCGGTGGGGCGTTTTACGCTTATTTGGACGGGGGGCAGGTGGGGCTCGAGGTCAGCCCGGCCAACTACCACGCTCTTATAAACCTGGGCGACGAGGTCAAACGGGCAGTATCCGCCGCGGTCGACATCCGGCACCCGCTCGTCCCCGAACTCGACCGGCTCTACGGCACCATCATCGACGGTGCGCCCCGGCACGAGGGCTCCACGCAGGCCAACGTCTGCGTGTTCGCCGACCGCGAAGTGGACCGCTCGCCGACCGGCACCGGCACGGCGGGCCGCGTCGCGCAGCTCTACGCACGGGGCAAGCTGAGTTTGAACGAGACCTTGGTGAACGAGAGCGTCATCGGCACGGTGTTTACGGGCAGGGTGTTGGCGGAGACGAAGGTCGGTGATTTCGACGCGGTCGTGCCCGAAGTGGGCGGGCGGGCTTACATCACCGGCTTCAACCACTTCGTGCTCGAGCCCGGCGACCCGGTGGGGACGGGTTTTCTGCTGCGCTGAGGTGCAACCCGGCTGCACACGGTTACCGGTCGGTCCTGGAACGGACCTAAGCGCACCGGGCCAAAAATGAAATTTTAGAACTTTCAGTATTGACTAAAACCAGAATCGGGTCTATAGTCGTTGCAGGAGGTTTCAATTATTTCAAAAGGTTCAGAAAAGAAACAGGCTTTTATCGAAGACGTCGGGTTGCGACTGGAACAGAGTGGGATGCAGCGGATGGCCGGGCGGGTGTTGGGGGCGCTGCTCGTTGCGGAGCCCGCTGAACAGTCGGCCGACGACTTAGCCGCCACACTGCGTGCCAGCCGGGGCTCGATCAGCACGGCGACGCGCTACCTCATCCAGGTCGGGTTTGTCGAGCGGGTGTCGAAACCCGGCGAGCGCCGCGACTTTTACCGCAACAAACATGGAGCGTGGGTAGGGCTGACCCGCCGCGGCGTCGAACAACTGGGCATGTTTAGAGAACTGGCCGAGCGGGGTTTGGCGCTGCTCGAGTCGGGCGACCCCGAGGCCAAGCTCGGCTTAGAGGAGATGCGCGATTTTTACGCGTTTGCCGAACGTGAGTTTCCCGAAGTTTTCGCGCGTTGGGAGGCCCTGAAGGGGTCGGCCCCGAAGTAGCCCCTGAATGTTGAAAGGAGAACCGTATGACCATGTCTATCTCCAAACTGGCCTGGCGCAACCTGTGGCGGCACAAGCGGCGCACGCAGCTTCTGTTGGCTGTGGTGGCCTACGCGACGGTCGCCATCATCTTTTTTTGGGGCTTTTACGACGGGTTTGTCAACGTCCTGCTGGGCGGTCAAGCGCGCTACCTGAGCGCCCCCGTGATGGTGCAGACTGAGGCTTACCGCACCGACCCCGACCCTGAAAACAGCCTGCCGAGCTTGGCTTTTGAAAACGCTTTAGCTTCGTTCGAGGGCGTGCGCGGGGTTGCGCCGAGGCTCGAGTTCCAAGCCCTGCTGCGCTCGCCTTACCGCACCCTGGGCGCTCAGGTACGCGGCATCGACCCGACCTTAGAGGGCAAGTCAGTGACATCGGCGGCGACATCGGCGAGGGCCGCATGGTCGAGAACGAGGGCGAACTCGTGCTGGGCAAAGTCCTTGCCGAAGACTTAGACGTGCGCGTGGGTGAACGTTTGGCGCTCGACGTGCAGTCGGTGGGCGGCTCGCAGGGCGCGGGGCTGCAAGTCGTGGGCATCATCGACAGCAACATCAACCCGGTAGACGAAGGCGTGGTGCTGGTTCACTTAGCGGATGCCAGAACGCTCACGGGTGTAGATACCGCCACGGGCGTAGCGCTCGACGTGCGGCAGGGCGACGAGGAGGGGGTGGCCGAAGCCCTTAACACCGCGGCGGTTTTACCACAAGGCGTGGCAGCTTACCCCATCAGCGAACTTTTAGGCGGCCTCATGGCGGGCATCGAGGACAAACGCACGTCGATGATTCCGATTGTTCTGATGATCGCGCTCTTCGCCGCCGTGACCGTGATGAGCACCGTGATTGTCAGCGTCATCGAACGCACGCGCGAGTTCGGCGTCATCACCTCGCTCGGCCTTAGTCAGGGTCAGATTGCGCGGATGGTGACGCTCGAGGCCGTCTACACCACCTTTATCGGGTTCGCCGCGGGCGCAGTGCTCGGGTTCGGACTCAACGCACTCATGTCCGCCACCAACCTGATGGGACCCTTTATCAACACCTTTTACGGCGCTTACCTGTCGGGCTTGGCGCTGAGCGACGAGTTTGTGCTGGCCTCGAGCCTCACCTATTTAGCCTGGGCGGCCATCACCATCCTCATTGCCGCGATTCTCGCCGTCGTCGTGCCCGGCAGGCGCGTGAGAAACCTCAATCCTGCTGAAGCCATGAGGGCGAACTGATTTCGGAAAGGAATCCCTATGAAAAGCGTTCTAGTCGCCCTAACCGTTCTGCTTGGCTTGGGCTTCGCCAGCGCCCAAGAAGACGCGGCGAGCATCATCGACCGCATCTTGGGCAACCTGCGCGGCGAGTCGCAAGCGGCGACGCTAGAAATGACCGTGATTCGCCCCGACGAAGAAGACGTTTATACCATGCGCATTTTCAGCAAAGGCGAAGACAAAGGGCTCACGCGCGTCATCGCGCCACCACGCGACGCCGGGCAAGCCTTTTTGAACGACGGCGACAACGTCTTTATCTACAACCCCCGCCTGAGGCGCGTGCTGCGGCTCCCGCCGAGCGGTCAAAGCGATTCGTTCTTGGGTTCGGATATTTCCTACAACGATTTAGCAGGAGACGACCTGGAAGAGAGCTACCAAGCGAGCATTCTGGAAGAAACCGAAACGAGCGTCACCCTGGAGCTTGTACCCAACACGGACGCCCCGACGCCTTACGGCAAGGTCGAGCTGACCGCCGAGAAGCCCTCTTACGCGCCCACCAACATCACCTACTACGACCAGCGCGGCAACGCTGTGAAAGAAAACATCTTGTCCGACTATGCCGAGGTGGACGGCCTCTACATCCCGCAACGCTTCGAGGTGACGGATTTGTTGGAAGAGGGCCACAGAACCGTCGTCACCTGGCAAGACGCCGACTTCGGTGTAGATATTCCCGAGGCGTGTTTTACCCAGAACGCGCTCGAGCGTGAGGGGGCCTGCGAATGATAGCCCTCGCCTGGCGCAACCTGTGGCGGCAGGGGCGGCGCAGCCTCATCTCCATCCTGGCCGTGGCGATTGTCGTGCTGTTCGCCATTGTGATGTACAGCTTCGGCGGCGCGCTCACGAACGGCATGTACGGGGATTTGACCGACCAGGTGGGCAACGTCCAGATTCACACCGAAGGCTACCGGGACGCGCGGAGCTTTGGCGCGGGGTTGTTAGAGAACGCCGCAGAGGTTAGAGAGACGGTGGCGCAGACGTTGCCGGACGCGGTTGTCGTGGGCTCCTTGCAAGTCCCCGGTCTGGTGGCGGGCGAGGACCGCTCGAGGGGCTTGGCGGTGCAGGGTCAGGATTGGCCTGAGTTGTTGCGCGGAGACTTCGTCAACGACTATCTCGCAGAAGGTAGCTTTGTCGAAGGTGACAACGTCACGGGCATCATGCTGGGGCGGTCTTTGGCGACGGCGTTGGAAGTCGGTTTGGGTGACGACGTGTACGTCTACGCCCCCGGCACCGAAGGCTACGGCGCGGCGGCTTACACCGTCGAAGGGCTTTTAGACTTTGAAGACCCCAACCGCGAAATCAACTCGGCGTACCTTTCGCTCGCCGCGGCGCAAGAGTTGGCCGCGCCCGACGCGGTGAGTCGGCTCGAGCTTCACTTCCCCGGCGTCAATACTTTAGACCAAGATGCAGGGACGGCGGATGAACTCGCCGCCCTTAGAGGCGCGCTGGGCGAGGGTCTAACAGTCGAAGGCTGGCGGGACATCGACCCCAGCCTGGCGACGCTGGTCCAGTTCTTCACGCCCGTGCTGCTCGTTATGTCGCTCATCTTCTTCGTGCTGGCGGGGCTGCTCGTACTCAATACGGTTTACTTAAGCACCCTGGAGCGCGTGCGCGAGTTCGGCGTCATCTTGAGTTTGGGCGCTAGGGGCCGCCGGGTCTTGGGGATGGTCACGCTCGAGAGCTTGTTGCTGTGCCTCTCGGGCGCGGCCTTGGGGCTGGCTGTCGGGCTGCCGCTTATCGCGCTCGGCTCGAACGGCTTTGCCATGCCCGGCTACGCCGAAGAGATGCTGGCGGAAGTCGGTTTGCCCAACGTCTTCTACCTCTCCATCGAACCGTGGCAAGTGCTGCTCGCGGTGGGCTTCGCCGTCCTGACCGCCTTTTTTGCCGCACTGGGTCCCGCGCGGATGGCGGCCAACATCGAGCCCGCCGAGGCGATGCGCTACACCGCCTGAACCTGATACTCGAGACGCAGAAAGGAAAACAACATGCCCCTCTTCGAAGTCAAGAACCTCAAGAAAACCTACCAGATCGGCGACATCAAAACGGACGCGCTTAGAGGTGTAAACCTCACCATTGACAAGGGCGAATTCACCGCCATCGCCGGGCCTTCTGGCTCGGGCAAGAGCACGCTTTTACACCTCATGGGCGACCTCGACAAGCCGACCTCGGGCGAAATCCACTTAAACGGCCAACGCATCGACCAACTGGGCAAGCAGGAAGGCGCGGCGATGCGGCTCGACAAGTTGGGCTTCGTATTCCAGGCTTACAACCTGATTCCGGTGTTGACGGCTTTGGAAAACGCGGCGTTTGTCTTGGAACTCCAGGGCGTGAAGAAGAAAGAGCGTGAGGCGCGGGCGCTGGACTCTCTCAAGGCCTTGGGCATGGAAGAATTCAAAGACCGCCGCCCCAACCAGCTTTCGGGCGGGCAGCAGCAGCGTGTGGCGGTGGCGCGCGCCTTTGCCGCCGAGCCCGACATCATCTTGGCGGACGAGCCCACCGCGAACCTAGACAGTAAGTCGGGCGGTGACCTTATCGAGATGATGAAGCGTTTAAATGAAGAACGGGGCGTGACGTTTGTGTTTTCGACACACGACCCAAGACTTTTAGAGCATGTCAAACGCACGGTCAACTTAGAGGATGGTCGGGTTGTCGGAGCGCGCGAGCGCGAGGCGGTTCTTGCTTGAGGGAAGCTAAAGGGCCTGCTCTGGCCCTCGCTCTCGAGGAACCATCATGAAATCTCTTTTCACCCTGTTCGCATTTCTTGCTACGTCTCTCTCCTTCGCCCAACTCAGCTACCGAGGCGAAATCGAAGTAGCTGGCGACCTCTCTTTCGCCTCTACGAACCAAGTGCTGAACGAACTGGTGGGGCTTAGTTTGCGCGGTCATCTCGAGGCCGACTACACGCTTGAGCCCCTAGACTTCCGTCTCGTCCTCGACCCGGCGGTGCGGGTCACGAGCGCTGGGATAGACAGCGCTTTCATCGACCCCGGTTTGACCGAAGCCTTTGCGCTTTACCGTTTGAATAATATCGACTTCAGTGCGGGTCTGGAGCGCTTGCCGTTTCAAACCGCCCGCCTCAGTGTTCCGTTTCGCCTCGAGCCGGTGAACCGACTGGGACAACCTTTAGGCTTGTTGGGCGTGAGAGCCAATGTTTATCTCGAGGACTGGCGCGTTCGCCCCGCGCTTCTCTACCGCACTCAAGACGACCGGCTCGGCGGCGTGCTGAGCGTCCGGCGCGAGTTTGACGCTTTCGACCTGGAGGCGCACGTTCTTTACCTGGACGGCTTTGCGGCCGGCCTCGGGGGTAGCGGCCTCGTCGGCAACGTCGTCGTTTACGGTGAGGCTTGGCTGTTGGCCGACCCGTGGGACTTGCGCGGCGCTTTAGGCGCGAGCGGCTTTGCGGGCGACCTGTTGTGGACGGCGGAACTCGCCTACGCCGCCGACGCGCTCGAGACGACCCCACGCGCGACCGACTCGGACCCGCCAACCCTTCTCAACCCGGCGAAGGCTTACCCACAGCTGTCGGGGCAGTCCAGCCTGCCGGTGGGCGACGTGGGAAGTTTAGAGCTGAACACCCGTTTGGGGTTGAGAGACGGTGTGTCGGGGGGCTCGAGCGCGCAAGCCTCGACGAGTCTCTTCTACCTCTACACCGAGAGCGACTACCAACTTGCGGTGGGGCCGACCTTCAACCACACCGAGCTGGCAACCGTTTACGGGCTGCGCTTCGGGGTGACGGCGTTCTTTTAGACAGGCGTTGCGTTTGCCCAGTTGGAAAGGGATGGTTACCGCTCAGGGAGTTGCCGTGATACTTTCGCGAGAAGTCTAGTGAAAAGCGCCGGGCTAAACTGCTTTCCGTACCCGCGGCGGCAAGCAAACCCAGCGTCGTGGCGGCGTCATTAAGGAGTAACCGACATGCACAAAACAGCCCTCATCACAGGTGCCTCGAGCGGCATCGGCAAAGCGTTCGCCCACATCCACGCGGAAAAAGGCGGCGACCTCGTCGTGGTTGCGCGCAGCGAGGCCAAGCTGAACGCGCTCAAGGCAGCTTTAGAAGGCAAACACGGCGCCGAGGTTCACGTCATCGGCAAAGACCTGACCGAGCCGGACGCGGCTCGAGAAGTTTACGACGAAGTCAAGCGAGCCGGTATAAAAATTGACTACCTCATCAACAACGCGGGCTTCGGCGGGCGGGGCAAGTTCCATGAACGCGAATGGGCGCAAGACCTCGCCATGATCAACCTGAACATCGTCGCCCTGACAGCGCTCACCAGGTTCTTTCTGCCCGACTTCGTGGCGCGCAACGAAGGTAGAATCCTCAACGTTTCTTCGACCGCCGCGCTCATGGCAGGGCCTTTGCAGGCGGTTTACTACGCGACCAAAGCTTACGTGACCTCGTTCAGCAACGCCGTGGCCGAAGAACTGCACGACACCAACCTTACCGTGACCGCCCTCATGCCGGGCGCGACCGAGACGGAGTTCGCCAGCACCTCCGGCATGGACAAAACGAGGCTGTTCGACAACACCTTCAGCGCTCGAGAGGTCGCCAAAAAAGGCTACGACGCCATGCTCGAAGGCAAACTCGACGTCATCGCCGGCGTCACCCCCCTGCAGCGAATGATGATGGGGTCGGCACCTCTGTTGCCCAAGAAAATGATGCTCAAGCAAGTTCGCCGGATGCAAGAGGTGAGGTGAGAAAATGTTTGCCCTGGGAGGCTCTTGTGGGAACGAAAGGGCGCGGTTCAGTTCCTACCGGTTGAGAAGGGGCATCTTGCGGTGTCAGCCCGTCACCCCGGCCAACCACCTCAGCACCAAACCGGAGCGCAGCGTCCAGGCCGCGGTGCGCAGCCAGTTCGTCGTGACCAGCGCCGCGTGCGCCGACGCGTCGAAACCTCGCGCCAACTCGCCGTGGCGCGGCACCTGCAAAAAAGCCGTCGAGAGCCAGACCATGCCGACGAGCGCCGCGCCCAGCCAGACTTCCCGAGCGCCGAGCGAGGGCGGACGGTGCCACACGAGCAGGCACGCCGTGACGAGTTCCGTCAGCATCGGCACGAGGACGACGAGCGTCGTGTCGGCGTGCCGCGCCCCGTACCGCGCGAACTCGGCGGAGCCCACGGCGGCGAACAGCGGGTAGTGCACGACCTGCACGAACCAGATGAGCCCGGTCATGAACAAAGTCGCGGCCGCGTTGAGCAGGAGCACGCGCTCGAGCCTAGCCCGCCGCCGACAAAGTGAGGTGCAGGCCACGGCACAAACCCCGCCAAGCCGAGAGCACCACAGCGGGCGGCCTGGTAAGCTGATGACAAACCGCTGACACCCTCTTTATAAAGTGAGGAGTCAGGTTCAGACAAGGAGAACTCGATGCGCTTACCCAACTTGCTGCTTTGCCTGCTGCTCTGCTGCGGCGTCGCGCTCGCGCAACCGGACGGCACCCTGCGCCTCTACACCTCGCAGCCCGAAGCGGACGCGGCCCAAACCGTCGCGGCCTTCAACGAACTGTACCCGGACGTCACGGTCGAGCTTTTTCGCAGCGGCACCGAAGAGGTCGTCAGCCGCTTTTTGCTGGAAACCGAGGCCGGGGCGCCCCAAGCCGACGTTTTGCTGTTGGCCGACGCGCCGACCTTTGAGATTTTGAAAGCGCGCGGCCTGTTGGCGGCCTACGACGCGCCCGACGCCGCCGGCATAGACGCCGCTTACTACGACCCCGCAGGTTACTATTACGGCACCAAGCTCATCGCCACGGTCATCGTCTACAACACGAACCAAGTCACCGAGCCCGTCACCTCGTGGCTCGAGCTGTCGCAACTGCCGGACCAGGTCGCCATGCCGAGCCCGTCTTACTCCGGCGCGGCCGCTTACAACCTCGGCGTGCTGAAGCGCACCGACGGCGTCGGCTTCGACTACTACGAAAACCTGAACGCCAACGAGGTGTTTTTGACCCAAGGCAACGGCGCGGTGTTCCGCGCGGTCGCGGCGGGCGAAAAACCTTACGGCATGATGGTCGAGTTCGTGCCCATCCGCGAGGCGAAAAACGGCTCGCCCGTGGCGGTGGTCTACCCCGACGAGGGCGTGCCCGCCATCACCGAGCCGGTCGGCATCGTCGCCGGCACCCCCAACTTGGCGGCGGCGCAGGCGTTCGTGGACTTTTTGCTCTCGGAAGAGGGCCAGACGCTCGCCGCCGACATGGGCTACATGCCGCTGCGCGAAGACGTCGCCGCGCCCGCAGGCTTCCCGGCGCTCGGCGACCTTTCTATCCTGAGCGTCGACGCCAAAACGCTCGCCGAAACGCGCGACGCCGACAAAGAAGAGTTTGCCGCCCTCTTTGGGGAATGAGCGCCCCGTCGTAAGCCGTCATGGCTGTTGAGACGAGGTCGCGCCGCAATGCGGCGCGACCTCGGTGGCGTTTCGACGCCGTTTTCGTCCTCGGCCTGGGCTTGGGCGCGGTGCTGCTGGTTACCAACCTGCTGCCGCTGCTGCGCTTGCTGCTGCGCGCCCTGTCCGCGCCCGCCCTGACCTGGCTCGTCACGAGTCCGCAGGCGCGCAGCGCGCTCAGCCACAGCTTGAGCGTGTCCGTGACCGTGGCCGTTTTAGCGACCTCGCTGGCCGCCCTCCTCGTGCTGCTCTGCGAAAAAACGGACCTGCCCGGTCGCCGCGCGCTGCGCGTGTGCTTGTTCGTCCCCCTCGTCGTGCCGCCGCAAATTCTGACGATAGCCTGGCTCGGTTGGGCGGGGCCGGCGGGTTACGCGCAGCGTTTCCTCATGCGCGTAACCGACCGGCCCGAGCCGCTGTTCAGCCTTTACAGCCCCGCGGGCATCGTTTTGCTGCTCACGGTGTTCGCGCTGCCGGTCGCTTACCTGACGCTCGCGCCCGGCGTGGCGCGGGTGCCCAAACAGTTGGAAGAGGCGGCCCGGCTCGACGGCGCGACCCTGTGGCAAAGCTGGCGCTTCGTGCTCGTCCCGCTGCTCGCCCCCAACCTGCTGGCCGCTTTCATGCTCACCTTTTTGGCGGCGCTCGGCAACTTCGGGATTCAGGCGCTGCTGGGCATCCCGGCGCGCTACCTCACGCTGCCGACGCTCATCTACCAAAAGGTCGTGGCCTTCGCCTCGGGCGGCTTCGACCAGGCGGCGGCCCTGGCGCTGCTGTTGGCCTTGCCCGCGCTGCTGGCGCTCGCCTTGCAGTACGCGGTGCTGCGGCGGCGCGAAACGCGTCTGGAAACGCTGCTCGAGCCCCCCCTTCGCTACGGCTTAAGCGGCTTTCGCTGGCCCCTGGCGGCGCTGACCTGGCTGGGCGTCGCGGGTGTGCTCACGCTCGGGCCGTTCGTGTCGCTGCTGCTGACGGCGTTGCTGCGCGCCTACGGCGTCGCGCCGCGCCCCGAAAACCTCACGTTGGCCCACTTCGCGTTCGTCTTGACCGGCCTGACCCGGTTTCGCGCGGCGCTCGCGCACAGTTTCGGCTTGGCGCTCAGCGCCGCCCTCGTCGCGGCGCTGCTGGCGCTGCTGCTCGGCTACGTGCTGTTGCGTTTGCGGGGACCCCAGGCTTTTGGCTTGCAGCTCAGCGTCGACCTGCCCTACGCGCTGCCAGGGCTCGTGTTCGCGCTGGCGCTCGTGCTGGTGTGGTTGCGCAACCCCCTGGGGCTGAACCTTTACGGCACGCTCCAACTGCTCTTTTTGGCTTACTTGGGCCACTACCTCGCGTTTGCGCTGCAACCCGTGGGCGCGGCCTGGCAACAGCTCGACCCCGCCCTGGAAGAGGCGGCCCGGCTCGACGGCGCGGGGCTGTTCGCGTTGATGCGGCACCTGTTCGCGCCGCTCTTAGCCCCGGCGCTCGGCACGGCCGCGCTGCTCGTGTTTCTGAACGCTTTCAGCGAGTTGTCGCTGTCCGCGCTGCTCGCGGGCTCGCGCAGCGAAACCCTGGGCGTGCTGGTCTTCGGCCTCGAGCAAGCCGGCTCCAGCAACCAGGCGGCCGCGCTCAGCTGCGTTTTGGTGGCGATTTTGGGCGTGCTGGCCGCTGTCCTCGCGCTCCTGCGGCGCGGGGCGGGGGGAGTGAGACCGGGGACGGCCTAGACGCGACCGGGAACAGCCGGCTATGAGCGTGAGGCCGTTAGACTCGTGACCGCGTTTCAGAGCCTGTCAAAGATACAAGGTTGCCTCGAGGTTTTGCGGAATTTCAATCCCGTCGGCAGCCGCGACCGGGTCGCCGAGTTCTCAGAGCGGCGGCGTCAGCTTTCGGTGGGGTCGACCAACAGCTTTTCCTCGTAGATTCGCCTGACGGTCGTTTCGGCGTCGGGCGCGACGACCGAAACGTCGCGCAGGCTGTAGCGCTGTGAGAGCCGCCCTATCAGGTCCGAGGCGCTCAAAGCCTGCCGGTCGAAGGCGTAGACCGCGCGCCGGTCGGCGTAGCGGAGCACCTTCGCCCCGTCGACCGACACGTCGGCGTAGGCCTCGCCGAAGTCTACTTCCAAGCGCCACTGCCCGCCGAAGCGCGTCTGCAACTCGCTCAAGGCGCCGTCGTAGAGCAGCTTGCCGTGGTCGATGATGAGCACCCGCGGGCACAGCTTTTGCACGTCGGCGAGGTCGTGCGTGGTCAGCAGCACGGTCGTCTCCCGGAGGTCGTTGACGTGTTTGACGAACCTCCGAACGCGCTCCTTGGCGACGACGTCCAGCCCGATGGTCGGCTCGTCCAAAAAAAGGATTTTGGGGTTGTGGAGGAGCGCCGCGCAGAGGTCGGCGCGCATCCGCTGGCCGAGCGACAGGGTGCGCACGGGCGCGTTCAAAAACTCGCGCAGCTCGAGCACGGTTTCGAACTCGCTTAAGTTGGCTTTGAAGGTTTTCTCCGGCACGCGGTAGATGTAGCGAAGCAGCTCCAAAGACTCGATGACGGGTAAGTCCCACCACAGCGTGGTGCGCTGCCCGAACACCGCGCCGATGTGCGCCACGTAGCTGCGCCGCGCCGCCCACGGCACGTAACCGTCGACCGTTACATGGCCGCGCGTCGGCACGAGCAGCCCGGTCAGCATCTTGATGGTGGTGGACTTGCCCGCCCCGTTCGGTCCCAGGTAACCGACGACCTCGCCCCTATAAACAGTAAAACTCAGGTCGTCGACCGCTTTGAGCGTGCGCGTGTTTCTCGTCACGAAGTCGCGCAGCGCGGCAAACCTTCCTTCGTGACGTGTGCGCAACTGAAAGTGCTTGCTCAGGTGGCGGACCTCTATCATGTCAACTCCCCGTGCTGTGGTAGTGCCTGAGGCCGAAACGCCAAAACAGGAGCGCGCTGCCGAAGACGAGGCCCCCCGCCAGGGGCGCGACGAAAGGCGCGAACGCCGGAAAGTTCAGGGGGTCGGGTTTGTCCAGAAAGTACAGGGCCGGGTAATAGTTCAAAAAGATGGCCGGGACCCAGGTGAAAATCCGCCGCAGCCAGTCCTGGTAGATGTTCATCGGGTAAGAGATGAGGTAGCTGCCGCCGTAGGTGAGAATGTTCATGGCCTCGAACGACTCGACCGTCCAGAACGTCGCCGTCGCGCCGATGATGAAGAGCCCCCCGAAAAACAGCACCATGCCGAGGACGACCAGCGGCAAGTAGAGCAGCTTCGCGGCCGTCCAGGCTACCGGGTTCAGGTTCAGGGCGAGCGCGAAGATGCCGACGCCCAGCGCCACCTTGCCGAGCCGCCGCAGCGTCAGGTCCGAGCCGAGCACCTGCCAGGTGACCGGCACGGGGCGCAGCAGCAGACGGTCGAAGGTCCCCTTGCGCACCTCCTGCCCGAAGCGCATGGGGTCGAAGCCCGCGAACAGCATGTCCATGACGCCGAAAGACAGTTCGACCAGCCCGTACAGAAAAGCCACCTCGCCCAAAGTCCAGCCCTGAATGTCCCCGAAGCGTTCAAACACCAACGCCAACGCGCCGAACTCGGTCAGCGTGACGAGCAGCGTCGCCAGCAGGTCGAGCACGAACGAGGTGCGGTACTGGAGCTGGCTGCGCACCTGCGCGCCCAACAGACGCCGGTAGCTGCCCCAGGTGTGTTTCATGAGGTGTGTCGCACTCAACCTCCCAAAATCACGAGCCGCCGGGTGGCGCGAGCCAGGACGAGTTGGCAAAGAACCACCAAGCCGGCAGTCCACAGAGCTTGCGCCAGCAACGCTTGCAGCAACGCCGGACCCGTCACCACGCCCAGGTAAATCTCGACGACGGTGTTGAGCATGTGGGGGAACGGCGTGAGGTAGGCCACGCGCTGCACCCAATCGGGAAAAAACCGCAGCGGCATCAAAAAGCCCGAAAAAAACATCACGACGACGAACGCGAAGCGGCCTATCCCCCGCGCGTCCGGCGACCAAAACGCGGCCAAGTTGACCAAAAAACGGTACGCGAATGAAAGCAGCCAACTTAAAGCGAGGGTCACCACCAGCGCCCCCCACTGCCAGCCGCGCGGGTAGGCGATGTCAAACAGCAGCGCGTAGACCAACATGATGGTCAAGCCGCGTAAAGCGAGCCCGACGAGCGCCCGGCCCAGGTCTTGCGCCAGCCAAAAGGTGAACAGGCGCATGGGTTTGAGCAGGTCCGCGCCGACGTCGCCCTGGTGAACCGCGTTCATGAGGTCGTACCAGCCGAAAATGCTCAGGTAAACGATCACAGCCTGGGTCAAACCGGTGTAGGTGACGACGCCCTGCAGGTCGAGTCCGGCGACCTCCGTGCGGTCGCCGTACAGGGCCACGAGCACGGCGGCCCGGACCAAGCCGAAAAAAATGTTGGTGACGAGCCCGGCCAGCGCCGCCGTTCGGTAGGTGAGGTGGCGGCGGAACGAACGCCGGACGATTTCCCAAAACAACCTCATACGAAAACCTCGAGGGGTGCAGACGACTCAGGGTCACAACGTACACAATGGTCGGAGACTTTGAAGGTGATAAACCGAGCTGAAACGGACGCGAACGAATCCCGAAGGCAGAAAGAGAAACTACCACAACGTCGTTGTGAGACGCAACTTCGGCCAGCTCCAAACAGCAATTCCAGATGAGCGTAGAAAAGCGTCCATCAACAAGGGAGCTGGGGGAATTTACGCCCGTAAGAACCCTGTGGAGGTAGGCTCAGAAGCAAACCTCCCCTAACCCCTCCTAAAAGGAGGGGAATAAAACACCTCACCCTTCTGGTAGGTTCGGCTTTATCTCGAATTGCTGGGGCTCCAAACCGAAAACTTGCTTAAACGCCCATCGGCACCAGACAACTTTGCGTTCGCCGCGGTGGTCGAGATTTGTGTGGCGAAAGGTTCGAGCCCCCGAGGACTCGTGCCAAACTCAGCGAAACCATGAGGGCCGTGACGATTTTACCGACCCACTGGTTCGAGGGCGGGCTCGAGGACAAACGGCGGGCAAAACGCTGAACGCTACAGCCTTCCGAGTCGGCACCGGAATCGACCCAAAGGGGTCACCCCGCAGTCCCAGCGACCCCTTTTTCGGCACCGACGAGCGGGCACTTCCGACCATTCTGATGCAGCCCTCTCACGATGTGCGGACGGCTAAAATGTCACTCAAGCGAGGCTGAACAGAGCGAACTCGAGCGACGGGAGCGCTCGAGCCGGTCCCGAACAGTGTTGGTTACAACCGGCGCTTGCCTACTGACCGCCCAACCGCGTGCAGCTCAGGCCGTTTTGTTGTCCAGCCGCCGAGTCGATACCGAGGTAGTAGTTCCCCCGCACAAGCTCGTCGAAACTGAGGGCCACGGCGCTGGCACTCAAACCCGTGCGGCCGTTAATTGGCTCCAAAGGAACTGCCGCGCCCTCACAACCGCCCTCGTACACCGCGGCGGTGTAGCTTTCCGTCGCCGACGTCCCGCTTACCAGCACCGTGAGGATGGTCTGGGCTAAGCCGTAGTCTGCCACGAGCACGGAACCCCTCAGGGTGCTTGGAGCCGGCGTCAACTCGAAACGTTCCTGGCGCACTCGAGCCGTCGCGGACAGGGGTGTCGTGGGCGCTGATGGTGCGAGAGTTGACGGTGCAGGGGTCGGTTGTTCCACCGTGACGGCGTCCGCACCTGACGACGGCTCGGTTGTAGTTTCGGTCTGTGGCGGCGTCGCTGGGGTGGCAGCTTCCGGCGTGGCAGCGTCTGAGACTGCCTGTGCCTCGTTGACCACCGTGAACCGGATGGTCAAGGCCGCGCCCGGGTTGCCCCCGCCGCTGGGTCCGCTGTACGGCGTGGCTGTCAAGACGTGTTCGCCCGCGCTCGGCGTCCAGGGGTTGTAGGTCACAGCGCCGTCCTGGGTGCCGTCCCCGGCGATGGTGTAGGGGGCGACGCTCTCGACCTGGTAGTCGGCGTCGCCGTCGAAAGCGAAGACCACGCTCCCGACGGTGTCCGGGCGGGTGTTGGCGACCACGCTCAGCTGGTCGGTGCCGATGGCGGTCAAGTCGAGGGTGAGGCCGTCGACAAGCTCCCCGACGGGTTCGCTGGTCGCGGCGTTGACCAGCGTCAGACTTGTGACGGCGGGCTCGGTTTGGGCGAGAGCGTAGAAAGTACAAAAAACCAGCAGGGTGACCAGTGAGCGTCTCATAATTTCTATCCTATTCGAGAAACAAACTAAGAACTGTGAGTTCTCCCTATCCGCCCCGTACCGGTCCGGTTTTCTGTTTGGCAAGATTTCTGTTTTTGATTTGCCTAAAAAATTAAGCTGAGTTCGTTTCGAGGCGGCTTTTAAGGGTGCTGAGTCTCGAAGACGGTCCCGCGTCGGCCCCTGCAGCACCGAACTTCCTACAAAACACTGTCTCAGCGCCCGACCAAGGTGTTTCAACCAAAGGTGTTTTAAGTCAACTGACGCGCTGAAGCACCTTGCCGCTCTCTTTCTCCTTCAGGATGAGCTTCGTTTTCCCGTCCGGCATTTTCTCCTCTTTGATAAGCCAGTGCGCGCCATCGTAGTCTTTGAAACCGCCGCCGCCACTCGTTTCGTTTTCACCGCGCCAATCGTCCAGTTGGACGGTTTCCCACCGTTTCGTCTCGGCAGACTTGTAAGCCGCGTCCATGACAGCGTTGACCACGTAACCATCGTAAAAGTCCTCCAGCGGTTTGCGGCCCTCGTCGAGCGCGTTCAGCATGTCGGTGAACATGTCCACGTAGCCGAGCGCCACGACTTCGTCGCCGACGGGAAACAGCCAGCCGCTGTCGCTCTCGGCTTTTTCGGCGACGTACCCCTCCGACGCTCCCGTCGTGAACATCTCAAACCCCGTCCTCAGCCAGTGGTTGTTGGTGATGGTGCCCTCGGTGCCGGACACCTCGTCGCGCAAGTCCATGCCGCCCCGAAAGTTCCAGCTCACTTCGAACTGCCCGACCGCGCCGCTCGCGTATTTCACCAGTCCCACCGCGCTGTCCTCGGCCTCGATGGGATGCACTTGGGTGTCCGCCCAGCACATGACCTCCAGGGGCTTGACCTCTTTACCGATGTAGTTGCGCGAAATCTCGATGCAGTGACACCCCAGGTCGATGATGGCACCCCCGCCGGACAGCTCTTTGTCCCAAAACCAGTCGCTGTGGGGGCCGGGGTGCGCTTCGCGCGAGCGCGTCCAGAGCACCCGCCCGATGGCGCCGTTGCGGACGGCCTCGACGGCTTTCAAAGTTTTCGGCGCGTAACACAAGTCTTCCAGGTAGCCGTGAAACACACCGGCCGTCTCCACCAGCTCGAGCATCTCCCGGGCCTCGGCAGCCGTCCGCCCCAGCGGTTTGGTGCAGAGCACGGCCTTGCCCGCTTCCGCAGCGAGTCTAACGGCCTCCAAGTGTAGATGGTTGGGAAGGGCGATGACGACGACGTCGGTGTCGGGGTGGCTGACGGCCGCCGCCAGGTCGTTCAGGGCGTTGGGGATGTCCCACTCTTGTGCAAACGCGTCAGCGCGTTCTTGGGTGCGCGAGTAAACGACCTCGACCCGGTCACGGTTGCGCTGTCCGTGCAGCGTCATGGTGTAAAAGGTGCTTATCAAGCCTGTGCCCAACATGGTGATTCTGTGCATGTTTTCTCCTTTGTTGATTTATAAAGCGGTGCCAGCGTAGAGGGCCGCGCCGACGACGCCGGGGTGCTCTAATTCTGCGACTTTCAACTCGGGTCGGTGCTCACCCACAACCCGCAGGTGTTTTCGCCAGGTCTTTTCGATGACGGGAAACAGCAAGTCGCTCGCACCGGCCAGGCCCCCACCGACGACGATACACTGGGGAGCCAAGAGGGTCATGACGTTTGCGGTGGCGATGCCCAGATAGAAGCCGGCGTGCTCTAACGCTTCTAGGCAGGCGGCGTCGCCCTGCCGCGCCGCTTGGGCAATCCCGGCGGCGTCGACGGCGTCCAGCTTGCCTCCGGTCAGTTCGAACAGAATCGGGCTGCGCCCGTGCAGGTAAGCCCGGGCGACGCTCGCCACCAACGCCGGAGCCGAGGCGACCGTCTCGAGGCAGCCGACGCTGCCGCAGCCACACCTCAGGCCGTGCGGCTCGACGACGTGGTGCCCGACTTCGCCCGCCAGCGAGCCGCTGCCCAGGTAAAGGTGTCGGTCGACCACCACCCCGCCGCCGACACCGGTACCCAATATCATGCCGAACACGTCCCGGTAGCCTCGGCCTGCCCCCAGAGTGGTTTCCGCCAGCACGAACGCCCGCGCGTCGTTGACGAGCGAGGTGGGCAGACCCGCCCTCTCTTGCAGGCAGTCGACCAGACCAAAGCCGAACCAGCCCTCGGAGAAGTTGGGCATGACGAGGGTTTGACCCTTCGCCGCGTTCAGCGTGGCGGGCACGCCGACGCCCAGGGAAGAAACGGTGACGCCCTCGGCTCGAGCTTTTTCTTTCAGGGTTTCAACGGCGCGCGCAACGTCCGCTACCACGTCGTCCCGCGGGCGGAACGAGCGAGTCGGAAAGCTGTGGACGTGCTTCAAGGTACCGGCCACCAGCAACCCCAACTTCGTGTTGGTGCCTCCCAAATCGACGCCGATGCTGGTGGGGACATCGCCCAAAACGCTCTCCCTGTTCGCTGCAACGCGCCAAAGCGTGAAAGACAGTATACTGGTACGTACCAGCGAATGTCCAGCTACACGTGGGGTTCTGAGACCCAAGTGACAGACCCAAGTGACAAGGTACCAACCGTGATAAAACCGCCCCAACTCCGTGGTGAAGCGAGCATCCCCCTCTATCAACAGCTCAAAGGCTGGTTCGTCGAGCAGATTCAAAGCGGCAGTTGGACGAGTGAAGCCCTGCCCTCGGAACGGGTCTTGAGCGAAAGTTTCGGTATTTCCAGAGACACGGTGAGGCGGGCGGTAGACAGTCTGGAGCGTGACGGCTGGGTAGAAAAGCGACACGGGAAAGGCACCTTTGTGACGCCGCCCAAAATCGAGCAGTCCCTGAGCCGCCTCAGCGGCTTTTCCGAAAACATGCGCCGGGCAGGTCTTAAATCTTCTTCCAAAGTCTTGAGCGCGACCCTGCAAGAACCGAGCGACGCGGTACGCCGGTTTTTGGCGCTGCCGCCCGGCGGCGTTGTCGCCGTCGTCACCCGGCTGCGCTCGGTCGCGGGCGACCCCGTCATGCTCGAGCGCAGCCACGTCACCTACTCTTTAACGCCGAAGCTGCTCGAGCACGACCTCAGCCGGTCGCTCTACACGATTCTCACCGACGTCTACCGACTCGAGCTGACCAAAGGTGAAGAGAGTCTCGAGCTTGCCTGGGCCAACAAAAAAATGGCCAAGCTGCTGGGCATCAAAAAGGGCGACGCGCTTTTTTACACGCGACGGCTCGTCACGAACGAGCAAGGACTGCCCATCGAATACGCCGAGCGGCACGCGCGGGCGGACAAGTGCAAGTTCACCGTCACGCTCTCGGCCGACCGGGCGGACTTCGCCATAAAAGACGGCGCATAAAAAAACAGCACATAAAAGACGGCGGCTGAGTCTGGCGGACTCGGTCAGGACGACCTTACACACTTGGAAACCAAAACGACGGCCTGCCGGGACTGAGAAGTTTACTTTCGAAAGGCAAGCGTACTATAGTGGTACGTACCAGTTAGCGCTTGACGGCCGCCGTTCCACCCGACACGACCCCGAAAGGAACCTCATGAGTCAACCCGACGTCGCCCTGACCTACCTCGAGCAAGCCGAAGCCCTGCTGCGCCGGGTCAAGGCCACGCAGTTGGACGCCATAAGAGAAGCGGCGCGGTGGTGCTCGAGCGCCATTTTGCGGGGCGGGCTCGTCCACCTGTTCGGCTCGGGGCACTCGCGCATGGCGGTAGAAGAGGTTTTCCCGCGCTACGGCAGCTTCCCCGGTTTTCATCCAATCGTGGAGTTGTCGCTCACCAACCACACGCAGGTCGTGGGGGCCAACGGTCAGCGCCAAGCGATGTGGATAGAACGGCAAGAAGGTTTGGCTGAACCTATTTTGAGCAATTTTGTTTTTCGCGACTACGACGTGATGATCGTGTTCTCGACCTCGGGCAACAAAGGCGTCGTCGTCGACATGGCCGTAGGCGCTAAAAAGCGCGGGATGAGAGTCGTCGCGGTGTTGGCGGCCGAGTACTCGAGAGTACTGGACAGCGAGCACTCCTCGGGCAAAAAGCTGGTCGACTTAGCCGACCTGGTTATCGACAACTGCGCCCTGCCCGGCGACTCGATGGTGGAGGTGCCGGGCGTGGACGTGAAGGTGGGACCGGGCAGCACCCTCGGGAACACGGCCGTCGTCAACAGCTTGAAAGTGCTGGTGGCTGAACAGCTGGCGGCAGGGGGCCAGGCACCCCTCGTGCTGGCGAGCGCTTTCGAGATGGGCGACGAGGCGTCCAAAAAACGGTTCGAAGCGGCTTACGACGACTACCGCGACCGTGTGAAGGTCGTCTATGGCGGTTGACCTGCTTCACGACAAGACGGCGCTCATTACGGGGGCGTCGGGCATCGCGGCGGCGACCGCCAAACTGTTCAGCGAGCACGGCGCGAGGGTGGCGGCTATCGACCGCTCGAGCGACAACCTCGCCGCCTTAAAGCGGTGTTTGCCGGAGTTGCTCACCCTCGAAGGCGACCTCACGGACAGCGCGACCTGCAAAACGCTCGTCGGGCGAGCGGTCGGCGCGCTCGCCCACATCGACATTTTGGTCAACGTCGTGGGTCGTTCGGGCCGCAGCCTCGGGGACGGCCCCGTCCACGAGGCGACGGACCGAGGCTTCGACGTCGTGATGACCACAAACGTCAAAACCACGTTCACCATGTGTCGTGAGGTGCTGCGCTCTATGCTGCCGCGGGGTTCGGGCAGCATCGTCAACACCGCCTCGGTGCTGGCCTACGCGCCGAACGGCGCGCACTTCGGAACGCACGCTTACGCCGCCTCGAAAGGCGCAATCATCAGCCTGACCAAGTCGATGGCGAGCAGCTACGCCTCACGGGGCGTGCGGGTGAACGCGCTCGCGCCGGGGCTCATCGAGACCCCGATGAGTCTGAGGGCGCAGAGTAACGAGGCTGTTCTCGAGTACGTGAAACAGCGCCAACCCTTGACGGGCAGACTCGGCAAAGCCGAGGACGTCGCGGCCGCCGCTCTTTTTCTGGCCTCCGACCTGAGCGGTTTCGTCACGGGGGAGGTGCTCGAGGTGGCGGGGGGCTGGAGCGTGTCGGGATGACGGGTCTTAAAACACTGAACTACAGCGTCGCCGTTCCCGTCCTGGACCACTGCGACGTGCTGGTGATCGGCGGCGGTTCGGCGGGCTCGGCCGCCGCCGTGGCCGCCGCCGAGGCGGGGGCGAAAACCATTCTGGTCGAGCGCTACGGATTCTTGGGCGGCACGGGCGCGATGGTGCTCGACACCTTTTACGGGTTTTTCACGCCGGGGCTCGAGCGCAAAGTCGTCGGCGGCATTCCCGACCGGGTCGTCGCCGGCCTGAAGGCTCGAGGGGTCCTGATCAAGCGCCCGAACACGTACGGCGCGGGCGCGGGGTACACCTACGACCCGGAGACCCTGAAAGTCGTTTGGGACGAACTCGTCACGCGGGCGGGCGTGAAGCTGCTGCTGCACAGCTACTTCGTCGACGCGCTTTGTGACGGCGACAAGGTGACGGGCGCCGTGGTCGGCACCAAGCAGGGCTTGCGGGCCGTTCACGCCGCAACCGTGGTCGACGCTTCGGGTGACGCCGACGTGGTCGCCCGGGCGGGCGGGGCGTTCGAGGACGCGGGCGCAACCGGCACCGCGCAGTCGCTGACCACGACCTTCAAGATGATCAACGTCGACGTCGAGCGGGCACGGGCCTTCCCCAAAACCGACCTGTGGCAGAAGATGGCCGCGGCGGCTGAGAGCGGCGAGTACAACCTTCCCCGCAAAGAGGGCAGCTCGCACGTCACGCCGCTGGCAAACGTCATGGTCACCAACATGACGCGGGTGGCCGGGGTCGACCCCACCGACCCGGCCGCGCTGTCCGAGGCCGAACAAGAGGGCCGCAAGCAAGCGTTCGAGTACGCCCGCTTTTTACACGACCAGGTGCCCGGCTACGAACGAGCCGTGCTGGGCGGCTTGTCAACCCAAATCGGGGTACGCGAAAGCCGCCGCGTCAGGGGTGAGTACTGGCTCACCAAAGAGGACGTGCTGGGGGCGCGCAAGTTCGGCGACGCCGTCGCCCGGTGCGGCGCGCCCATCGAGGAGCACCACGCGGGCGGCGACACCCGCTGGGAGTATTTGCCCGAGGGGGAAACCTACGACATTCCGTTTCGCTGCCTCGTGCCGGCAACGCTGGACGGCGTCGTGGTCGCGGGGCGCTGCCTGTCCGCGTCGCACGACGCCCACGCCTCGGTGCGTTCAATCGGTCAGTGCCTGGCGATGGGGCAGGCGGCGGGGCTGGCGGCGGTACTGGCGAAAGGGGAGGTGCGCGCCGTCGCTACCGACACGCTGCGCTCACGCCTGACGGACATCGGCGCGGTTTTGTGATTGTCCGCACCGTTCTAGGCGACGTGGCTCCTGAGACGCTCGGCTTCACGCTTGCGCACGAGCACCTCATTGGGCAGCCTCCGCCCGAGTTTTCGGACGAGGACTTGTGCTTGACGAGCGAGGCCGACGCCGTCGCCGAACTGGGAAACTTTGCGGCTGCGGGCGGCAAAGCGGTGGTGGAGATGTCCACCGCCGACTACCACCGGGACGTCACAGCGCTCGCGCGCGTCTCACGCGCCTCGAGCGTCCACATCGTCGCGGCTACAGGCTTCAACAAGGGCAAGTTTGCAGACAGGTACGCTTCGCGGCTTACGGAGAACGAACTCGCCGACTGGCTGGTGGCCGAGGTGTCGGCGGGTATCGCCGAGCCTCCCCCGTTCGTTCAAAAAGCCTCGCGCCGGACGAGCGTCAGGGCGGGCGTCCTCAAAGGCTCGAGCAGCTTGAACGGCCCCACCCGGGCCGAAGAGAAAGTTTTGCGCGCCGTGGCCGCGGCGCACGCGGCTACGGGCGCGCCGGTCAGCACCCACACCGAAAAGGCGACCTGGGCGGTAGAGCAGGCGCAGTTCCTGCTCCGGTTGGGCGTTCGCCCCGACAAACTGTTGCTAGGCCACCTCGACTTCAGACCCGACCTCGGCTTTTTGACCGAGCTTGCCGGTTTGGGGATTTACCTCGGTCTCGACCAGTTTTCCAAAGACAAGTACCTGCCGGACGCCACCCGGGTCGAGCTTGTCGTGCGGCTCTTGGCTGCGGGCCACGAGCGGCTGTTGCTCTCCGGGGACTTGGCGCGCAAGTCGTACTGGCGGCGCAGCGGCGGCGCTGGCTTTCAACATCTACCAAAAACGGTCTGTCAAATGTTGAAAGCTGCGGGCCTGACCTCGCTCCAGCTCGAGACCTTGTTCGTCACCAACCCCGCGCGCTGGTTGCAGTTCGCGCCGGCTGAGGGCGCCGGTTCGGCGTGAGGAGCGCTGGACGTGCAGGTTCCGTGGTTGCCGACCGGAACGCGAACGACGCAAACGATTGCGCTTCCGGCTGGCCGTTTGGTAAAACAAGCGGCGAACCGGCACGACAAGGAGGACTCTGTTGAGGTATTCAAAGTGTTGAGTTGTTCAAGGTGCCGTGATGCTCGTCGCGCGTAACCTTGCCAAGCACTACGGTGCGGTGAAGGCGTTGGTCGACGGGCGGCTGGAGGTACGAGCGGGCGAAGTGCTGGCGCTTTTGGGCGCGAACGGCAGCGGCAAGAGCACCCTCGGCAAGATTATGACGGGCGTGGTCGCGCCGACCTCCGGGGAACTGCTTTTGGACGGCAAACCGGTGAGCTTCGCCTCGCCTTATGCCGCCCGGCGAAGGGGCATTACGGCGGTGTACCAAGAACTCAGCCTGGTTCCCGACATGACGGTCGTCGAAAACATCTTCCTCGGTCACGAACTCAGCCGGGGCGGGGTTCAACTGCGCCGAGCGATGCTGACAGAAACAGAGGCGCTGCTCGAGCTGTTCGAAGGCACGGTTCAGGTGAGGCCCCACGACCTCGTCACGGACTTGAGCGCAAGCGAGCGGCAGGTCGTCGAAATCTTGAAGGCCCTGAGCCAGCGACCGCGCCTGCTCATCCTGGACGAGGCGACGGCCAGCCTCGACTCGCGGCAGGTGGACAGGTTGTTTCAACTCGTGGCCGACTGGAAAGCCGAGGGCATGGCGCTAGTTATCGTGTCCCACCGCATGGACGAGCTGTTCCGCGTGGCCGACCGTGCGGTGGTGCTGCGCAACGGCGAAACCGTCGGCAGCGCCGTCATGGCGGCAACGAGCGAAGCCGAACTGGTCGAGATGATGGTCGGGGCGGCGGTCCCCCCACAACGCTCGGTCACCGGCGGGGACGGGGGCAAGGTCAGGCTCCGGGCGCAGGCGCTGAAAACTCCCGTTTTGCAAGGCGTCGACGTCGAGCTGCGGGACGGCGAACTGTTGGGGCTGGGCGGTTTGCAGGGTCAGGGACAAGAAGAGTTGCTGCTGGCGCTGTTTGGCGCGACCCCGTTTTCAGGCCGGGTCCAGTTGGGCGGGCGAGAGGTGAGGTTCAACCATCCCAAAGCCGCCATGCGTGCAGGCGTCGCTTACGTACCGGGTGACCGGGGCCGCGAGGGCCTGCTCATGATTCGCTCGATTTTGGAAAACTTGCAGCTGCCCTCGTGGCAGCGTTACGGCTTGCCCATCAAACAGGCAAAAGCGAAGGCGGACGGGCTCGGAATGGCAAAGCAGCTCAGTCTCAAAATGGCGTCACTCGGCGCACCCGTCAGCAGTCTGAGCGGGGGCAACGCGCAGAAAGTGGTCATCGGCAAGTGGTTGCTCCGACACCCTAGCCTGCTGCTCTTAAACGACCCTACCAAGGGCGTGGACGTCGGTTCGAAGGGCGAGTTCTACAACCTTCTGAACGACTTGAGAAGCCGCGGAACCGCCATCCTTTTTTACAGCAGCGACGACGAAGAACTGTTGGGGCTGTGTGACCGGGTGCTGGTTTTACAAGACGGGCGCGTGACGGCGACGTTGCAAGGGGCGGCGCTGAACCGCTCGAGCCTCGTCGCGGCGAGCATGGGTTCCGGCGGGGCAGTGGAGGCGACGGCGTGACTTGGCGGCGTTTTTTGCGGCTGAACCCCTACCTGTTCGCGCTTCTTTTGTTGGTAGTGCTGGTGGCAGTCAACGCGAACCTACAGAGCAACTTTTTCAGCTTGCGCGCCGTCAACGGCAACTTCCGCGTGCTGTTGCCGCTGATGATTCTGGCGGTGGGGCAGGCCGTCGTGATCATCGGGGGCGGCATCGACCTGTCGGTGGGGGCTATCGTGTCGCTCGTGAACGCCGTACTCGTCACGCTTATCACACCGGAGTCGGGGGTGGGCGGGGTCGCGCTCGCCGTGGCCGTGGGTTGCGCGGCGGGGCTGCTAGCGGGCGCGTTCAACGGGCTGTGCGTGGCCTACTTGCGGCTCCAACCCATCGTGACGACCTACGCGACCAGTTTTGTCTTCGCAGGGCTGGCGCTGCTCGTTTTACCGCGTCCCGGCGGGCAGTTGCCCCGGGCCCTGACCGGGTTTTACCGGTCGACGCCGCTGGACATTCCGCTGGGCGTCTTCGTCGTCGTCGTCCTCCTGCTCGTTTGGGCCGGGGTGCGCTCGAGCCGCTTCGGACAGTACCTGTTCGCCACCGGCAGCGACGCGGACGCGGCCTACACGAGCGGCGTCCCGGTGTCGCTGGTCAAGTTCGCCAGCTACGCGGCGGCGGGACTGTTGAGCGCGCTGGCGGCGCTGGCCCTCACGCTGGGCATCGGCAGCGGCAACCCGCGCATCGGCGACGCCATGACGCTCGACTCCATCGTCGCGGTGGTGCTGGGCGGCACGCGGCTGAGCGGGGGGCAGGGCGGGATTGCGGGCACGATTCTCGGGGTGGCGATTCTGGGCATCATCCGCAGTTTGATTTCCTTTGCCGGTGTGCCCACCTGGTACCAAACCCTCGTGAACGCCTGCATCATCGTGCTGGCGCTGGCGGGGCCGGGACTGTGGCGGCTCGTTCGTGGTGGGGCGCGGGGGCGAGCGTGACGCTGCCACTCAAGCTCACGCCGCCGCTCATCGCGCTGCTCTTGGCGGTCGCCCTGTTCCTGTTGGGTGGGGTCGTTCGCCCCGGCTTCGTCAACGTGAACCAAGCGGTGAACATCTTGCGTTTGGCGTCGCTGCTGGGCATCGTGGCGGCGGGGCAGACGCTCGTCATCATCAGCGGGGGCGAAGGCATCGACCTGTCGGTGGGGTCCGTCGTGACCCTGGGCGCCATCATGACATTTCGCTTTTCCGACGGGCAGAACGAGTTGTTGGTCGTCGGTCTGCTGCTAGCGCTGCTGTCGGGCGCCGCGGTGGGGCTTGTCAACGGCCTGGGCATCGTTTTTTTACGCATTCCGCCGCTGGTCATGACCCTGGGCATGGCGGGGGTGGTGCAGGGACTCGTGCTGGTGGTCACGCAGGGCGCGCTGCAAGGGGGCACGCCGCCCGCTCTGGCCGCGCTCATCTCCAAAAACCTGGGGGGCGTTCCGGGCAGCGTCTACCTGTGGCTGCTGGTGGCGGCGCTGTTGTGGCTGCTGCTCGAGCGCACCCCTTACGGCAAGCACCTGTTCGCCGTCGGCGTCAACCGGGTGGCCGCGCGCTTGTCGGGCGTGCGGGTTCCCCGGGTCGTTTTGGTCACCTACACGCTCAGCGGCTTGCTCGCGGCGCTGGGCGGGTTCTGTCTGCTCGGCTTTACGCAACGGGTTTTTTTGAGCCTGGGCACGCCCTACCTGTTTCCCTCCATCGCCGCCGTGGTCGTGGGCGGCACGGTGCTGGCGGGCGGCAAGGGCAGCTACTGGGGGACGATGGCGGGGGCGCTGGTGCTGACGCTGATCAACAGCTTGCTGACCGCCCTGCAACTCTCAGAGGCCTACCAGCTCATAGTGCTGGGGCTTACGCTGGTCGTCTTGATCTCTATTTACGGACGGCAGCGGGCGGTGCGGCAGTGAGGGTTCGGCAGTCGGTAAGCTGCGGAGCGTCGACGTTTGCAGCGTCTATCATCTCCAGGCAGCCGTGCGTTCGGAAGCAAAGGTGCTCTCCAAACAAGCCTGGGCAACCTCATTCGGGCTCGAGGCGGTCAGTTTCCGCCTCTTCAAGGGAGATGCCCGTGATAATCCGCTCTACCTCCTCGATAGACGAGGTTTTTGGGTCGACGTCGTCGGCCACCACCTGACCCCGCCGCAAGACCACGATGCGGTCGACGACCTGAAAAACGTGGTAAATATTGTGCGCGATCAAGATACAAGAGTACCCCGAGTCGCGCGCGCTGCGCACAAAGCGCAGGACGCCCTGAGTCTCCTCGACCCCGAGGTTGTTGGTGGGCTCGTCCAAGATGATGAGTTCGCTCTCGAAGTGCATGGCCCGCGCGATGGCGACGGCCTGGCGCTCGCCGCCCGACAGGGCGCTGATGGGCGTGGTCGGCGGGATGTTTTTAGAGATACCGACCCGCCTCAACAGGTCGCGGGCGACCTCGTTCATCTTTTTTTGGTCCATCCGGTTCAAAAACGCCGGGCCTTTGAGGGGTTCGCGTCCCAAAAACAAGTTGCGCGCGACGGAGAGCTGGGTGACCAGCGCCGAGTCCTGATAAATCGTTTCGATGCCGCGGGCAATCGCGTCACCGGTGCTGCGCAGGGACACTTTTTTGTCACGCAAGTAGATATCGCCGCTGCTGGGGGTAAGCGCGCCCGACAGAATTTTGATGAGGGTGGACTTACCGGCACCGTTGTCGCCCAACAACCCGACGATTTCGTTTTTGTGGACCTTGAACGACACGTCGTCGAGCGCCTGGACGGGGCCGAAAAACTTGTCGACGTGTTCCATGCGGACGAGCGCGTCAGACTTGAGCGCGTCAGACTTGAGTGCGTCAGACACAGCCGCTTACGCTCCTGTTCCGCTACACACCCGCATTGTGCCTACGCTCGAGCGTGGAGTGAATCGCCATCATGCCCAAGATGATCGCGCCGATAAAAATGTTGTAGGCGAGCGCGGGCACGTCGGTAAAGTTGATGCCGTTGCGCATCAAGCGCAGGATGAACACGCCCAAGACCGTGCCGAGAATCGTGCCGCGCCCGCCCATCAGGGCCGTGCCGCCGATGACGACCATCGCGATGATTTCCAGCTCGTAGCCCGTGCCGCTGTTCGGGTTGGCGGCCGACACCCGGATAGAACTCGTCACCCCGGCGTAAGCGGCCATCACCGCCGACAAGATGAAGAGTAAAATTTTGGTGCGCGCCACCTTGACCCCGCGCGCGCGCGCCGCGTAAGGGTTGCCGCCCGCCGCCTGTATCCAGTTGCCGAAGCGGGTCTGCGCCAGGACGTAGCCCAGCACGACGGCGAAGAAGACAAACCACAAAAGTGAGGCAAAGACGCGCAGCGAGCCGATGCGGAAGTCGCCGACGATAAACTCCAGCAGCGGCGACTCGGCGTTCCAGGTTCGTTGCGGAAAGCCGCTGGTGATGTAAAGCGCGCTGCCGCGTACGATGAGCAACATCCCCAAGGTGACCAGAAAAGAGGGGATTTTGAGTCGGGTGACGAAGAGGCCGTTGACCAAGCCTATTAACACCGCGCCGAGCATGGCGACCAGAAAACCCAGCTCGAGCGACGTCAGCCCCGCGTTGTAAAACGTCCACATGAGGACAGGCGTGAAGCCGAACACCGAGCCCACCGACAGGTCGAACTCGCCCGCAATCATCAGCAGCGTCATGGCGAGCGCGATCATGCCGAGTTCGGGGACGAAAGCCAGCACGTTGCTGAGGTTGACCGTACTCAAATATCGCCCGCCCGAGAGGGCCGTGAACGCGACAACCTCACCGACGACCAGCACCAAAGGACCGAACTCGGGGCGGAGGATGAACTTCTTGACAAGTGAGGGCGACGCTGGTTCGTTCATGGGGGCCTCAGAAGGGTCTAGCAGAGCAGGAGTAAGTCAAAAGGGGTGAGGGGCTCGAGAACGCCCCCTTCCCCTCCTTGAAGCTAAGCACAGGACCTGTACCCCTCTGTTACTGTTGACCCGAGAGGATGTCGTCATAAACTTGAGCCGTGTCCGCCTCGTACAGCGCGCCGGTAATGACGTCGAAACCCACGGGAATACCGCTCGCCTCCATCGCCGCGAGCGACAGGCCGACGTAGCTGGTGGCCTGCGGGTCCTGCCACTGCGCGGCGTTTACGTAGCCCTCTAAAACCTCTTGGGTGGTGTCGAGCGAGTTGCCCCAGCCCACCACGGGAATGTCGCCGGGGGCGACGCCCACCTGGTCGAACACGCGTTTGATGCTGCCTGTAACCAGGTCGCCCAGCCCGATAATCGCGTCGATGTCGTCGCGGTTGGCGAGCAGGTAGTCCGACATGCGCGTGATGATTTCAGCTTGGTCGAGAGTGGCGTCGGTGACCTCCCAGGTGATGCCCAAGGGCTCGAACACGCTGGCGACGCCCTCTTCCTCTTGCACCCCGTACGTCGCCCCCGGTACTTCGACGGGCAGCCACACGAAGTCACCCGCCTCGACCAGGCCGTTGTCCACCAAGTACTGCGCCCAGGCACGCCCGAAAGCTACGTTGTCGCCGCCGACATAGGCGTTGAAGTCGGCGGTCGGGTCGGGCGTGTTGATGTTGATGACGGGAATACCGGCGGCGCGCGCCTCGGCGACGACCTCGACCAAACTACCGGGGTCGGGGCTGCTGCTCACGATGCCGTCGGCACCGGAGGCGATAGCCACCCGCAGCGCTTCCTGGTGTGAAGGCACGTCGCCGCTGTGAAACGAGGTGCGCACCGTGTTGCCGGTGTCTTCGGCCCACTGCTCGGCCCCGTCCAGAAAGTAAGTCCACACCGGGTCGGCGGGGTCGCCGTGCGAAATCCAGTAGAACACCTTGTCCTGCGCCAAGCCCAACTGCGCTACGGCTAAGAGAAGAAGACTGACGCCGATTAAAAGTTTTTTGAACATTTGCGTGTCCTTCCGAGTCGAGTGTTCGCTGCCGGCTGTGAACAGCGAACGCGTTTGGAGGCAGCGCCTGGTTACACCTTTGCCCCCAACCTGAGCATACTAACCTTGTCCTCTTGCCATTCACATAGTTGGACCTCCAGCTCGTTTGGATTAGACGACGGCTCGGCAGACCACGGCGTTGGGTTTAGGTGACGCAAAGATAACACGAGCCCCGTTGCCGGCACAATCACGTCGGGTTTTTGGCAGGTCGGGTTTACCAGAGCACTTAAGTTCCTGCGAGTTGCGTCTTGAGATGCTTGCGCAGTATAGTTGGCGCAATCGATTGCGTCATACCGTGTTGGCGGGGGCAGGCTCGAGCGTCGGAGGTGACGATGAAAGCGGTGATGAAGGTGGCGGCGGGGGTAGGCCAGCTGGCCCTCAGGGACATCCCGAAACCGCAGCCGGCACCCGGGCAAGCGCTCGTCAAAGTCGTGGCCGCAGGCCTGTGCGGCACGGACCTGCACATCTACCACGACGAGTTCAAAACGACACCGCCCGTGGTGTTGGGCCACGAACTCTCGGGCGAGGTGGTGGCGCTGGGCGACGGGGTGGACGACGGGTTGTTGGGCAAACGCGTCACCACCGAGACCTACTTTTCCACCTGTGGCCGCTGCCGCTACTGCCGCACGGGGCACAAAAACCTGTGTCTCGAGCGGCGCTCCATCGGCTCGGCGGTCGACGGGGGTTTCACGAATTTTGTCGTCGTTCCGGCGGCCAACCTTCACGTGCTGCCCACCGGACTCAGTTTTCAGGCGGGTGCCTTGACCGAGCCGTTGGCCTGCGTGGTTCACGGCGTGCTCAGCACGCCCACCGTGCGACCCGGCGACCTGGCGGTGGTGGCGGGGCCGGGGGCTATCGGTTTGCTGACCCTCCAGGTTTTGAAAGCGGCCGGGGCGACGGTCCTGGTGCTGGGGACGGACGCGGACCTGAACCGTTTGGAGCTGGCCCGGCGGCTGGGTGCGGACGACACGCTGAACGTTCAGCGAGACAGCGCCGCGGCCAGGGTGCGCGAACTGAGCTTCGAGGGTTTGGGCGCGGACGTCGTCTACGAGTGTTCGGGCGCGGGGGCCGCCGCGCAGCAACTGTTGGGGCTCGTCCGCCGCGAAGGACGCTACGTGCAAATAGGGCTGTTCGGCAAAAGCGTCGGTTGGGACTTAGACCAGGTTTGCTACAAAGAACTCGTCGTGACGGGCAGCAACGCCAGCGTGCCCGCCGCCTGGATTCGGGCGCTCAAACTGCTGGAGAGCGGCGCGGTCGACACCGAGGCGCTCATCACCGACAGCTTTCCCGTCACCGACTGGCGAGAAGCGTTTGAACTGTTCGACAGCAAGCAGGGGGTGAAACTCTTGCTCACCCCGGTAGACGCGTGAGCCGCCCCGATAAGCCTCTGCACGGCCAGGTCGCGCTGGTCACGGGCGCGGCGCGGCGGCGCAGCATCGGCTGGGGCGTCGCCCGGTGCCTCGCGGAAGCCGGCGCGGACGTGGCCGTAAACGACGTCGGCCACTTTGAAAAGTTGCAGGCTCGAGCCGCCGAACTCGAAGCCCTGGGCGGCGGCGCACTCGCCGTTCGGGCCGACGTGACGTCGGCGACGCAGGTCGAGCAGATGGTGCAGGACGTCGTCACGCGTTTCGGCAAGCTGAACATCGTCGTGAGCAACGCGGGCGTCATCCGCTGGGAGCGCTTCGCCGACGTTACGCCGGAGAACCTGCGCGCCCTTTTGCGGGTGAACCTGCTCGGCAACGCCAACGTCTGCCGGGCGGCGGCGCAAAGGATGGTGGCGGGCGGGCAAGGCGGGCGCGTCGTCGTCGTGTCTTCGGTGCAGAGCGACGTGCAGTTTCCTGTCACGCCCGTTTACGGCGCGACCAAGCACGCCCTGCACGCCTTCGTCGGCACGCTGGCGCTCGAGCTGGCTCCGCACGGCGTCACCGTGAACCACGTCGGGCCGGGCTGGGTGCGCTCGCCCCTGAACGACGTCGCCCCCGACCAGCAGACGGACGCCGACATCGCCGCGCAACGTGCGGCGGTGCCCCTGGGCCGTGACGGCCAGCTTACCGAGATGGGCGCGGCGGTACGCTATTTGGCTTCGCCGGAGGCGGCTTACACCACGGGCGCGTTCGTCCGGGTGGACGGCGGGCTGGGCATCGGCAGCTATGGTTAAACCACTGATTAGGCCGCCAGTCAGGTCGCTGCTTGGGCCGCCATGAAACGCCTCAGCTTCTTCGGCCCACGCGACGCGCTGAGCGAGGCGGTTATGAAGCAGTTCTCGGCGGGCGGCGTCGACTGCCGACAGGTCGAACCGCACGAGGTGGACTTTCTGGACAAGGCGGCGCTGTCGGGGCTCGTCACCAGCCAAAACCCCGACGTCGTCGTGGTTTACCCGAGCTGGCGCGGCAGGGGAAGCTTCTTAGACAGCAGCACCGCAGACTGGGAAGCCATGCTCACAGCCAACGTAGAGGCGGTCACCTACCTGTTGCAAGTGTCCAGGCAACATCTTTTGACTCGAGGGCAGGGTCACCTGCTCGTGCTGAGCCACCTGTCCGCGCTCTCGCCCATGCGTGGCCTGAGTCTGCTGGCGACGGGCCACGCCGCCCTGAAGGTGCTGGTGAAGATGCTCGCGCTCGAGCTTGCCCCCCACGACGTCCCCGTGCACGGCGTGGCGGTCGGCCCCGAGTACGAAGGGCTGGGGTTGGGCTCGAGCGCCCTAAAGCGACTCCGTGAGGACAGGCCCGCGGCGCAAAGGGCTTACCAGAGTGCGGCGGAGCTGTGTGAGCTGCTGGTCTCCCACCACCTTCTCTCGCTGACCGGGCAGACCCTCGCCGCCGACGACGGGTTCTTACTCACCAAGAGGTCCGGGGAATCACCCTATGCCGACTGAACCGGACGAGGCGAAAACGGTCGAGACCATGTCCGAACTGGCGGCGCTGGCGGGTGTGTCGAGTTCCACCGTGTCGCGCGCACTCAACCGTCACCCGTCCATCCCCGAGGCGACGCGGGCGAAAATCCAGGCGCTGGCGCTGCGGCACCGGTACCGCATCAACGCGCAGGCGCAAAACCTCCGCCTGCGACGCTCGCTGACGGTGGCGGCGATTTTTCCTCAGGGGAAGGGCAGTGGTCGCCTGATGTCCGACCCGTTTTATTTGGAAATTGTGGGCGCTATTTCCGACGAGTTGAGTCTGCACGGCTACGACCTGCTGGTGTCGCTCAGCCGTGAGGCCGGCACCGACTGGTACGAGCGCTACCTGCTCGACAAACGCGCCGACGGGCTGCTGGTGTTGGAACGCGACGTGGCGCAAAAGGCCGTAACGCAGCTCCAACGGGCGGGCGTGCCCTTTGTCGTCTGGGGCCCGGTGTTGCCGGGGCAAAGCTACGTTTCTGTGGGCGGCGACAGCTACGGCGGTGCCAAACGGGCGGTACGGCACCTGCTGGCGACGGGCCGAAAAACCGTCGGTTTTGTCGGCGGGGACCGCAGCATGGTCGAAACGGCCGAACGCTACCGGGGCTACAAGGACGCCCTCCAAGAGACGGGGCTGGAATCGCGCGAAGCCCTCGTCGCGTTTACGGACTACACCCCTCGAGAAGCCAAGGACGCCGTGCGCGGGCTGCTGGCGGCGACGCCCGAGCTGGACGCGCTCTTTTTCTGCAGCGACTTCATGGCGCTGGCGGCGTTCGAAACGCTGGTCGAGACGGGCAAACGAGTTCCTGCAGACGTCGCCGTGATTGCCTACGACGACATCCCGCTGGCCGAACACTGCCAGCCGAGCCTGAGCACCGTGCGGCAAGAAGTCTACGCGGGCGGGCGGCTGCTGGTCAAAAAGCTGTTGGCGCTCCTGGCGGGGGACGACGTCTCGGCTGAAATGTTGCCCGTCACGCTGAAAATCCGGGCGTCATGTCCTTAGCCGCCCCGGTCAGCCGCCTCGGTCTCGACCGCTCTTTCGACCGCCGGCTTGCCCAAGTCCCGACACTGTGGTACGGTCGACGCAATCGATTGCGTAAGCTGCTCTAAGGACGCGGCGTGTCACAAGGGAGGTGTCCTTGTCTACTGTAGCTGTTACGGGCGTAGCTGTTGTGGGAACCGGGTTCATCGGACCCGTCCACGTTGAAGCGTTGCGCCGTCTCGGGCTTCCCGTGCGGGGGATTCTGGGCTCGAGTCCCGAAAAAAGCCGGCGGGCCGCGAAGACGTTGGGGTTGGAAGTTGCCTATGAGTCGTTCGAAGGTCTTTTGTCCGACGCTTCGGTCGGCGCGGTTCACATCGCCTCGCCCAACCGGTTTCACTTCGAACACGCGTTAAGCGCGCTCAGGGCGGGCAAGCACGTCGTCTGCGAAAAGCCCCTGGCGCTGAACACGACGGAAACCGAGCAACTCGTCGCGCTGGCGAAAAACCATCCCGAACAGGTTGCGGCGGTCAACTACAACGTGCGCTTTTACCCGCTGGCACTGCACGCCCGCGAACTCGTCAAACAAGGCGCGCTCGGCGATATTTACACCGTTACGGGCAGCTACTTGCAAGACTGGCTCTTAAAAGACACCGACTGGAACTGGCGGCTCGAGCCCGACAAAGGCGGCGACCTGCGCGCGGTTGCGGACATCGGCACGCACTGGATGGACCTGGTAGGCTTTGTTACGGGACGTAAGGTAAGCCGCCTGCTCGCCGACTTAGAAACGTTTGTCACACAGCGTAAAAAGCCTACCGACAGCGTCGAAACCTTTACAGCGAGCGCGCCCGCGGACTTCGAGCGGGTGGAGGTCGAAACGGAGGACTTCGGCGCCGTGCTGTTTCACTACGAGGGCGGCGCGCGCGGCGTGCTGCACGTGTCACAGGTCAGTGCCGGACGCAAAAACCGGCTGAACTTCGAACTTGCCGGGTCCGGGGGCGCGCTCGCTTGGGACAGCGAGACCCCCAACCAACTGTGGCTCGGACACCGCGACAAGCCCAACGAGGTGCTGGTCAAAGACCCCGCCCTGATGGACGCGGGCGTGTCGCCTTACAGCAACTACCCCGGCGGGCACACCGAGGGTTTCCCGGACACCTTCAAACAGCTCTACCGCGCGATTTACGGCTACATAGAAGCGGGCGACTACAGCGCGCCGAAACCGTTTCCCACCTTCGAAGACGGTCACGACGAGGTGAGGCTGTGCGAGAAAATTCTGCAAAGCCACCGGGAACGGCGCTGGGTGGACGTTTGAACGCTGCATTTGAACGCCAGGTTTGAAACCCAAGGGGAGGTAACCATGAAACTAGGCTTCGTAAGCGCCATTTTGCCCGACCTGGACTTAGAAGAGGTGTTGGCTTTCGCCGCTGAGGAAGGTTTCGACTGTGTCGAGGTCATGTGTTGGCCCGTGGGCGGCGGCGACAGGCGGCGCTACGCGGGCGTGAGCCACATCGACGTGGACGCGCTCTCCGACGCCGAAGCGGCGCGCGTCAAAGAGCTGACAAGAGCGCACGGCGTCGAGATTTCGGCGCTGGGCTACTACCCGAACCCCTTAACGCCCGCCACGAGGGAGCGCGAGCGTTCTACCGACCACATCAAAAAGGTGATAGCCGCCTCGGCGAAGTTGGACATCAACCTCATGAACACCTTTATCGGGCGTGACCCCGCCAAGTCTACCGAGGACAACTGGCCCCTGTTCGAAGAAGTCTGGCCCCCTTTGGTCGAGTACGCCGAGTCGCAGGGCGTCAAGGTCGGCATCGAAAACTGCCCCATGCTCTTTTCACTGGACGAGTGGCCCGGCGGCAAAAACCTTGCCGCCTCCCCCGAAGTCTGGCGCAAGATGTTCGAGGCACTACCGAGCGAGCATTTTGGGTTGAACTTCGACCCCAGCCACTTGCTCTGGCAGGGCATCGACCACATCAAAGCGATTCACGACTTTGGTGAGCGCTTTGTCCACGCGCACATCAAGGACGAAAAGGTGAGCAAAGAGCTGCTTTACGAGCGCGGCGTCACGGGGCTGGGCTGGCACGACCCCAAAATACCCGGGTTGGGCGACATCGACTGGACCGAATTTTGTCGGGCGCTGGACGAGGTCGGCTACGACGGCTACACCTGCATCGAGGTCGAAGACCGCGCTTTTGAAGACAGCTTAGAGGGCCGCAAACAAGCCGTCCGCGAGGCCAAGCGCCATATCGACTTGGCCAGGACCAGGGGGTGACGGCGACTTAACAGAACTTCAGCAATGGACAGTGAATGGCCCGTACCCGTATACTTTTTACACAACCCATTCAAGGAGGCGGTATGAAAACCAAGCTTTTTGCTTTACTCGCGGTGTTACTTCTAGGGTTCTCGCTGGCACAGTCCTACACCATCGGGGTGTCGAACGGCTTTATCAGCAGCGAGTGGCGCACGCAGATGCTTCAGAACATGGAGGACGTGGTCGCAGAGTACGCCGAGCAAGGCGTCGACATCGACTTGGTCGTCGAAAGCGCCAACGTCGACGTGCAGGGGCAGATCCAGCAAATACAAAACCTCATCAACCGCGGTGTGGACGCGATTATCGTAAACCCCAACGACCAGAACGCCCTCAACCTCGCCTTTGAAGAAGCGGTCGACGAAGGTATCGTGGTCGTCGCCGTCGACCAGGAAGTGAGCGCCGAAGGCGTCTACAACGTCGCCATCGACCAGAAAGAGTGGGCCAAAGAGAGCGCCCGGTGGCTCGCCGAAACGCTGGGCGGCGAGGGCGACATCATTTTGATAGAAGGCTTTGTCGGCCACCCCGCCAACGAAGCGCGCATGGCGGGCGTCGAAGAAGTTCTGGCCGAGTACCCCGACATCAACGTGGTGGGGCGCGAGTCGGGCGGCTGGGACCAAGCCACCGCGCAGCAGGTGACGAGCGACCTGTTCGCGTCCATCCCCAACATCGACGCCGTGTGGACGCAAGACGGTATGGCGCAAGGCGTCTGGACCGCGATTCGCACCGCCAACCCGGAGAACTTTCCCATCGGTACGGGCGAGGCGATTGCCGGTTACCTGAAACTCTGGGACGACATTAAAAGCGAGCACCCGGACTTCCAGTCTTACGCTGTGATGAACCCGCCGGGCCAGGGCGCGAGCGGCTTGCGCGTCGCGGTAGAACTTTTGCAGGGCAAAGAAATCGACGAGAGCAAGCTTGAGGGACCGTTCGGCAACACCCTTTACGTGCCCATTCCGGGCCGTGTCGACAGCGGCAACTTCGACGAGATGCTCGAGATGACCGCTGACGAGGCCGACACCTACGTGCTCGACGGAATTATCAGCCAGGAGGACGCGGCAGGTTACATGAAGTAAACGGAAACTCGCTGTTTTTAAGCTCGAGCTTGCAAGGTTTAGAAAAATTCATCGAGGAGGGTCTATGAGAAAGTTAGCGGTTGTCACGCTGTTGCTGGCGATGTTCGCGTCCGCTTTTGCCCAGGAGTTCGACTGGCGTCAGTTCGAGGGTCAAGAGGTGCGGTTCTTGATGAACAGCCACCCCTTCACCAGCTTTATCGAACCGCTCCTGCCAGAGTTCGAAGAGTTGACCGGCATCACCGTCACCTTCGAGGTTTTTCCCGAAGACCAGTTCAGACAGCGGCGCCTGCTGGAGGTCAGCAGCGGGGCCGCCACCACGGACGGCTACATGATCATGCCGGGCCAGGTGGGCGCGCAGTATTTGGGCGCGAACTGGGTGCGCAAGATAGGCGACTTTGTGGCTGACCCCAGCCTGACGAATCCCGAGTTGGCCCTGGACGACTTTTTCGAGGGCGCGCTCGACACCTTTACCGCCCAAGGCGAGCTGTTCGGCCTGCCCCTGCAAACCGAGGCGAGCCTGCTCTTCTACCGAAAAGACCTGCTCGAGGCCGCGGGTCTTTCCGGCCCGCCCACCACGACCGAAGAGTTGCGCGAGTACGCCGAAGCGCTCAACCAGAACGGTGTGGCCGGCTTCGCCATGCGCGGCAAGGGCGCGGCGGCCACCAGCCAGATTGTCAACCTGCTCTATTCGTTCGGGGGCAAGTGGCAAAACGAGGACGGCACCTCGGCCCTGGCGAGCGAGGAGAGCCAGGCCGCCCTGTCCTACTACGCCGACCTGCTGCGCGACTACGGCCCGCCGGGCCCCGCAAACATGCACTGGGCCGAGGTGACCAGTCTGTTCGCGCAGGGCCAAGCCGCCATGATTTTCGACGCCAACGTTTTTCGCTCTATCATGGAGGACCCGGCCCAGGCCACCGACGTGGTGCGCGAGAACGTCGGCTACGCGCCGCTCCCGGCGGGTCCGGCGGGCAGCGTCCCGGCGGTCCTCGTTTGGGGCCTCAGCATCAACCACGCCTCCGACAACCCCGAAGCTGCCTGGTACTTCATCCAGTGGGTACTCTCGCGAGAAAACCAGACCCTGGCTATTCTGGCGGGCATCCCCGCCGCTCGCAAGTCGGCCTGGGCCAACGAGGAGTTCCGCGCCACCGCCCCCGCCGACTGGATAGAGGCCTCAGAAACGTCGTTCAGCACAGGTCAGCCCGAGTGGAACCCGCCCGTCGTACCCGTACCGGAGGTCCGCGACGCTTACGGCCAGGCCATCGTCGCGGCGCTCCAGGGTCAAGACGTAGCCGAAGCCCTGCAACGTGCTGCGGAGGACACCGACCAAATCGTTTCGCGCACCCAGTAGGCGCGGGCGTAGACGACCGAGCAGCCAACCAACGAGGTGCGTCGGGCGCACCTCGTTGGTTGGTATTAAGCTAAGCCGTGACGACGCTGGTGCGGTGCTCAACCAGTCTGTTCGTACGCGTTTTACTCGAGTGAACAGGCGCGGGTAAATTCACCGCAGGCAAGTTCACCCCAGAGATGCTTAGTCTTGCACAGGTTTTATATTTTGTTGATGCACGTCGGCTTTATCGTCGCTCAGTCTGCTTTCACAAAAAGTCTACGGGTGGCTTCTGCGGTAGCCGGATTTTAGGGAGGTACGGCTGTGTCCGTCGGTAGTTTATTTGCAGGTGTCCATTTATGTTAGGCGACCGGGTCATGACTTTTTTCGACCGGCACGCGACCTGGCTTTTTCCGTTGCCGGCGGTGCTCGCTATTCTGTTGCTCATCGTCGGACCCGTCCTGGCGAACTTCGGGCTCTCCCTTTACAACTGGTTTATCGGGGGTTCGCCGACCTTCATAGGGCTGGGCAACTTTGCCGAGGCGCTTGCAGACAGGCGTTTTTGGAACGGGCTCAGAAACACGTTTTACTTCACCTTCATGGCGGTGCCGTTGCAGCTCGTGCTGGGTTTGTGTATCGCGGTGCTGTTCAACCGGGAGTTCCCCGGCAAAGGAGTGGTCCGCACCATCATCTTACTCCCGATGGTGGCGACGCCCGTCGCGATCGCCCTCATCTGGGCGCTCATGTTCAACCCCAGCCTGGGGGTGCTCAACTATTTTTTGGAAACTTTGGGTTTGTCGCGCTCATTGTGGGTGGCGGACGCCCGCCTGGTGCTGCCCTCTCTGGTGCTGGTGGACGTGTGGGAGTGGACGCCGATGGTCGCGCTCATCTTGCTCGCCGCCCTGCAGGGCGTGCCCCAGGACTACTACGAAGCCGCCCGCATAGACGGCGCGAGCGGCTGGCAAACCTTTTGGAGCATCACGCTTCCCTCCATCCGGTCCGCCATCGTCGTGGCCCTCATCTTGCGCAGCATCGACGCGCTCAAAACCTTCGACATCATTTACGTCATCACCCAGGGCGGTCCCGGCACCGCCTCGGAGACCCTGAACGTGCTGGCGTTCAAGTCCGGGTTTGAGTTTTTCCGGGTGGGTTACGCGGCGTCGCTGCTCATCTTTTTACTCTTCGTCGTGTTGGGCGTCGCCATCCTCCTCAACCTCGGGCGGAACCGGTCATGAGTACGACGGTTTCTGAGCGCAACCGACCCCGAACGCGGGCACGGCGCGACAGGCGGCTCAGGCAGTTGGGCGTCTACGCGCTCATGGCGCTGGTGCTCGTCGTGATGTTGTTCCCCTTTTACTGGATGATTTTGACGAGTTTTCGCAGCCAGGTGGACAACACCAGCCCCGTACCCGTGTGGCTGTTCGAGCCGACGCTCGAGAACTACCGCAACGTCATTCGCCGCAACAACTTTTTAGAGTTCACCTGGAACTCGTTCGTCATCGCTTCGCTTTCGACCGGTTTAGGCCTGGTTCTGGGCTTGCCCGCCGCCTACTCCATCGCGCGCTTCAAACAGAACGGTCTCGCCCTCGCCATCCTCGTCGCGCGGCTGGCACCCTTCATCACCTACCTGATTCCCTGGTACGTCGCCTTCCGCGCCCTGAAACTGCTCGACACCTACGTTGCGCTCACCCTGACCCACCTCATCGTGGGGATGCCCCTGATCATCTGGATCATGATCAGCTTTTTCGAGGACGTCCCGAGGGAACTTGAGGAAGCCGCTTTTGTGGACGGGGCGAGCAGGCTGGGCACCTTTTTCCGAATCATCTTGCCGCTGTCGATGCCGGGCATCGTGGCGGCGGGCATTTTGGCGTTCATTTTCAGTTGGAACCAGTTTCTGTTCAGCCTGGTGCTGTCGGGACCCAACACCAAACCCGTCCCCGTGGCCGTGTTCAACTTCATCTCTTACGGGCAAATAGACTTCGGCGGTCTGGGCGCGGCGGCCGTCCTCATCACCCTGCCGGTCATCTTGCTGACCTTGCTCATTCAGCGCTACATCGTGACCGGCTTGACGATGGGGGCGGTCAAGGGTTGACGCCGGGCGCGAATGAGTAGCCGCAACCGGTGTGCGCGCTCAAGCACCGAGCGTTCTCGTCCGTCCCTCGAGACAAGTCCCCATTTTCCTCTCAACCTCGAGCTTGTAAGGCAACCCGCCGCGCCCGTTTGGGAGCGCGTGCGATACTGGCTATAAGATGATTCAAAACCCCGCTCGAGACCTGCCCCACACACCCTTACCCGACCCCGACCTGCTCAGGCGCGTCGCCAACGAGCTGAAGTGGAAAGTCTCCGGCGAGGTCCGTTTCGACGAGCGCGCTCGAGCCTTGTACGCGACCGACGCCTCGCCCTACGAGATTCAACCCTACGGCGTCGTCTTGCCCAAAACGGTTCACGACGTGCGGCAAACCGTCGAAACGGCCAACCGCTACGGCTTGCCGCTGCTACCCCGCGGCGGCGGTACGAGCCTCGCCGGGCAAACGGTCGGCGCGGCCGTCGTCCTCGACTTTTCTAAGTACATGACCGAGATTCTGGAGTTCTCGCCCGAAAAGCGAACCGTCAAGGTGCAGCCCGGCGTGGTGCGCGACAACCTCAACCTGTTTTTGAAGCCCCACGACCTGCAGTTCACGCCCGACATCTCGACCACCAACCGCGCCAACGTCGGCGGGATGGTCGCGAACAACTCGGCGGGGACGCGTTCAATCAAGTACGGCAAGTCGGTGGACGCGGTGAAGAGCATGACGGTGATGTTCGCCGATGGTACTACGGCCGAACTCGGCGAGGTAAATCCCAAGAAATTGCAGGACAAGCTCGAGCTACCCGGTTTGGAGGGCGACGCCTACCGCACCGTCCACCGCGTCGTCACCGAGCACGCCAATGAAATCGAAGCGCGTTTCCCCAAGGTGATGCGGCGCGTGGGCGGCTACAACTTAGACGAGTTTACGAACGGCAAACCCTTCAACCTCGCCAAGCTCGTCACGGGGTCGGAGGGGACGCTCGCTTTTATTTTGGACGTGACGCTGAAGCTCGAGCCCGTCCCGAAACATCGCTGTTTGGCGCTGCTCCACTTCGACTCGCTCGTGGGGGCGCTCACCGCGGTGCAGTACGTCAACAAACACGGGCCGTCGGCGGTCGAACTGATGGACGACGTGCTGTTCGATTTGGGCCGGCAGAACCCGAACCTAGCGCCGCTGTTGAGCTGGCTGCAAGGCGAGCCCGCCGCGGTGCTCATGGTCGAGTTCGACGGGGAGACGGAAGCAGAGATGTTGAGTGGGCTTACCGGCCTGCAGGCCGACGCCGACGTGCAAGCCCTGAGCTACGCCACCCACCTCGCTTTCGACGCCAAACAGCAACACGAGGTCTTGGAATTCCGGCGCGGCGGCCTGGGCATCTACGCGACCGTAAAGGGCGACGAGAAACCCACGCCTTTTATTGAGGACGCGGCGATTCCGGTCGAAAACCTCCCCTATTACATCCCCGAAGTCTTGGAAGTCTGCAAACGGCACGGCGTCCACGCGGTCATCTACGCGCACGCCTCGGTCGGGGTGATTCACTGCCGGCCACACTTAGACCTCAAAACCGAGCGCGGCATCGAGACGTTCCAGAGCATCAGCGAAGAGGTGTTCGCGCTGGTGCAGAAGTACGGCGGCTCCTGGAGCGGCGAGCACGGCGACGGCCTCATCCGCTCGTATCAAAACGAGAAGCTGTTCGGGCCGACGCTCTACGAGGACTTCCGCGCCGTCAAACGCGCCTTCGACCCGAAGGGGCTCATGAACCCCGGCAAAGTCGTCGACGCGCCTGCCATGACCGAGAGTTTGCGCTACGGCGTCGAGTACCACGTCGACCCGGTCAACACTTATTTCGACTTCTCGAAAGACGGCGGCTTTTTGGGGGCTATCGAAATGTGTACCGGCGTCGGCGCGTGCCGTAAGACGACGACCGGGACTATGTGCCCGTCCTACATGGCGACCCGTGACGAGGACCACTCGACCCGCGGCCGCGCCAACATCTTGCGCGAGGCGATGAACGGGCGGTTGCCCGGCGGCTTGACCAGTCACGAGGTGTACGAAGTGCTGGACTTGTGCCTCGAGTGCAAGGCCTGCAAGGCCGAGTGCCCGAGCCAAGTCGACATGGCGAAAATCAAGTACGAGTTTTTGCAGCACTACTACGACGAACACGGGACGCCGCTGCCGGTGAGGGCTTTCGGCGAGGTCTACAAAACCGCGCCGCTGGGCCGGCTGGTGGCTCCGCTGGCGAACAAGCTCCTGCCCACGCGCCCGTTCCGCTGGGCGGTCGAGAAAACCCTCGGTGTGGACCGCCGCCGGACGATGCCCCTTTACGCTCAACAAGCCTTCGACACCCTCATCCGCAAAAACCCACCTCTCGCTAAAACCGAGCCGACGCAAGCCACCGTCGCCCTGTTCGCCGACACCTGGACGATGTACCACGAGCCTGAGGTCGGGGCGGCGGCCCTCAAGGTATTGCAAGCGCTCGGCTATCACGTCGAAGTCGTCGACTACCGCTGCTGCGGGCGCACGCTTCTATCGAAAGGGCTGTTGAAAGAGGCGAAACGCTTAGCGCACAAAAACGTCAACGCGCTCCATGCCTATTCCAAACGGGGGGTGCCTGTTGTGGGCCTCGAGCCGAGTTGCGTGACCGCCTTTCAAGACGACTACCGCGACCTCATCCCCGGCGACAAGACGAACGCGGTCTCTAGCAACGTCAAGATGATAGACCAGTTTTTGGCGAAGGAGTGGAGCAGTGGGCGGCTCGAGCCGAGTAAAGCCTTCGACACCGACGGCGCGCCGCTGCTCTTTCACGGCCACTGCCAGCAGCGCGCCGTCATCGGCTCGGCCCCGTCGAAAGCGGTGCTCGGCTGGGCGTCCAGCAACGTCACTGAGGTCGATTCGGGCTGCTGCGGCATGGCGGGCTCGTTCGGCTACAGCCATTACGACGTGTCGATGGCGATTGGCGAACGCCGCCTGTTCCCGGCCGCGCGCGAGCACACGGGCGAGGTCGTCGCCTGCGGCTTCAGTTGTCGCCATCAGATTAAAGACGGCACCGGCAAACGGGCCAAACACGTCGTCGAAGTATTGGCCGAGGCGGTCAAGCCCAAGGATTGAGGTTTTGTCTCAGCCTTTCCACTTTCTACTTTTCACTCGGTCCTCGGTACTTGCCCAGAGTTACAGGCTCGAGGCTTGGACGGCCGCCGCGCTCACCTTGACGTCCACTATCATCTGCAACACGGGCGCGTAGGTTTCCAGGGTTTCGCCGAGCCGTCCGGACAGGTCGTACTTGCGAATCAGGTGGCCGCCGCGGCGCGCGGCGTACAAAAAGCCGTGGTCGTCTACGCCTAAGTCCAGCAGCGCGTCGGTGGCCTCGCCCTGCAGCGGGTCGACGGCGTAGGAGAGTTCGACCTTGCCCTGCGGCGTGATTTTGCGCACCTTGCCCCCGGCCGCGTCGCTGACGAACAGGTTGCCGCCCGCGTCGACCGTGAAGCCGTCCAAGGGGCGCATCCCCTCCTGGTCGGCCCCGAGCCTGAAAGCCCAGCGCGTCTGGTAGCGGCCCTCGGCGTCGAAGCGCTGCACCTGGCGGTTGCCGTAGTCGAGCACGTAAACGAAGCCGTCGGTGTCGACGTAGAGGGCGCGTGGGTCGTTGAAGGTACCGCGCCCGTCGCCCCGGCCCCCGAAGCCGAACAGGTAAGTCCCGTCCGAATCGAAACACTGGACGAGGTGCGTTTCGCCGTCGAGGACGTACACCGTGTCTTGCGGTGACACGGCGAGCGCCGCCGGGTACAAAAACTCACCCGGTTTCATGCCGTACGGTCCGAACGAGAGGATGGGTTCGCCGGCGGCGCTCACCTTGTGGATCATGGGCTCGCCGCTTTCGCCCACCCGGTACTCGAACACGGCGGCGAAGATGTTGCCCGCGCTGTCGACGGCGATGGAGAGCGGGGCCGCCGAAAACGAACCCGGCCCCGCCCCGATGTCGCCGACCGAGCTGTGCAGCGACCCCTGCGGGTCGAGCACGCGCAACACCCCCTGGCGCGCGCTCACCGTCAGCACGAGGCGGCTCGGCAAGTCCGGCACCCCTTCGTCTTCGAAGCTGTCTTGCTCGAGCACCGCCAACACCTCGCCCAGGGTAGGCCGCTCGTCGGGGTCTTTGGCGATCATCTTCATGATGAGCGCGTCGAGCGTTTTGGGAATGGCCAAGTTGAGCTGCCGGGGGGGCGGCGGCGTCTGGAAAATTTGCTGGTGGACGATGGCCTCGTAGCCGCCCTTGAAGGCCGTCTGGCCGGTGAGCAGTTCGTAAAACACCAAGCCCAAACTGTAGATGTCGCTGCGGTGGTCGATTTTCAAGCCGCGGGCTTGCTCGGGCGACATGTACACGGGCGTGCCGACGCGCGCGCCGGTCATGGTCAGCCGGGACAACACCTTGCCCCCGGCGATGCCGAAGTCCATCAGTTTGACCGCATGGGGGTCGAGCCGGAGCGGGTTTGCCGACATGCCTGTTTTCAAAATCATGATGTTGGCGGGTTTGATGTCGCGGTGGATGATGCCGACCGAGTGGATGTGCTGCAGGGCGCGCACCACGGCTTTCATCACCTCCACGCTGAGGTCGGTGTCCAAGTCTGCGCCCTCGACGTAAGCTTCTAAGCTGCGCCCGTCGACGAACTCCATCGCCATAAAGTGCTTGACCCCGACGCTGCCGTGTTCAAACGTGTGGACGATGTTGGGATGGTCCAAGCGCTGCGCGACTTCGGCCTCGCGGTGGAATCTGCGGATAAACTTGGCGTCGGCGACGTACTGCTCCATCGGGATTTTGAGCGCGACGACGCGTCCGTCGCTTTTGCGGCGCGCCCGGTACACGCTCGCCATGCCCCCCGAGCCGACTTTTTCCAGCACCTCGTAGCCCGGCACTTCGACCGCCTCGAGGCCGTGTTCGAAACCCAGACCCGGCGCGTTTTTACCCTGTTTTTTGGGAGCGCGTCTGGCCGGCGCGACTCGGGAGACCGGCTGCACCTTGGGGCTCGGCGGGACCAGCACGCCCGCGGCAACAGCCAAGACCAGCAGCGGCAACAGCGAACGCCCGCCCCCGCCGCCGAAGGCCAGGGCCAGCACCGGCAAACTGAACAGCGCCAAAATTGCGGCGTTCAACCCCACGGGGGCGCGCCACAACCCCAAAGCCAGGAGGAGCGTCGCCAGCCCTGCGACCAGCCACATCTAGGGCACCTCCGCGACGACCAGGGTGATGTTGTCGGGGCCGCCGCGCTCGTTCGCCAGCTCGATGAGGTATTCCACGGCCGACTGGCGGTCGAGGGTGCGTTTAAGTTCACTCAGGATTTCCTCGGGAGCGACCAGGCCGTGCAGGCCGTCGGTGGAGATGGCGAAAACGTCGCCCTTTTGCACGTCCAGTTCGACCAAGTCCGGCGCGACTTGCGCGCGCGTACCGAGCGCCCGGGTGATGAGGTTGCGCCATTCGTGCACCTTGGCTTGTTCTTCGGTGATAAACCCTTTCTCGAGCTGTTCTTCGACCCAAGAATGGTCTTTGGTGAGTTGATAGATTTTGTCGCCGCGAACCAGGTAGGCTCGCGAGTCTCCCACGTGCCCTACGTAAGCTTTGGGGCCGTGTAGCACGACGAGGGTGAGCGTGGTGCCCATACCGCGTTGCCCTTCGACCTGCACGGCGGCCCCGTAGACGCGCCGGTTCGCCAAACGGATGGCCTTGTCGACGAGCTTGTCGACCCCGACCACCGCTTGGCCGGCTCGCAAAGCCTTCACGTAAAGGCCGAACGACTCGCCCAAGACTTCCATCGCGGCTTTGCTGGCGACCTCGCCCGCCGCCGCGCCGCCCATACCGTCGGCGACGGCGAGCAGCGTCATGGGCGCGCTCGGAAGCGGGAACTGCCAAACGCGGTGATAGTCTTCGTTGAGGGGCCGCATTCGGCCTACGTCCGAACCGTGGCCGACATTCTGAACCAAACGCACCCCCCAAGTCTAACGTGACGGAGATGTCACTTACAAAAGAAATACCACACCTGCAGCAATTCCAAATTTAACAAACCCTCTCTCAAACAGCGTTGAGCAGGTTAAAGCTTATCAGCACAGCAGCTAATTCCCCTCTACTTTGCTCAGAAGAGGGCTAAATATCTGGCGGGACGCTTCTAAAAAGTTGCTAAGGGAGCTTAGTTCACCAGAAACTGAAGGGTTATTCTCCGAAACAGCCTCTGTAGCTGCTCGATTGCTCGTCGCCTATCTCTTGAGAGTACCGTTCAGCACGTCATTGAAATCGAATTTGGTTAAATTTGGAACTGCTGCCACACCTGCTGCACTGGACGTTGTATCTGGCGAAGATGCTCACAGCTACACAGACTGTCGGGGTGCTGAAAATATATCTGTCTTGAGACAGTTCGCTCTGAACCTGCTCAGGCAAGACACCTCTAAAGGTTCGCTCAAAGCTAAGCGCAAGCGGGCCGCCTGGAATGATGACTTTCGTGCTCACATCCTCGAGGGGCTTATTAAGATGCGCCAGCCCTCTTTTGAGGTTTGCTCGAGCCGAACAAACTAAAGGTGGTCGAGTACGGCGTTGACCACCTTATCGTCTCTATATTTGGAAACCCCCTACTGAGAGTTACTCGAAGCTGACTTTGCGGCTGAATTCAGAAGGTAGATAGCCTATCGTGGCTTCCTCGGTGACATCACCAAGAACAAATCCTACCAAAGTGTAGTCGGTCGGGGTTTTAGAGGTCATGCGAAACGAGTGCTCCAATGTCAATACTTCGCCGCGTTTCACATCTACTTTGAACAGTTTGACAGAGCTGTCGCCTTCGGCTAATACAACGTCTTCAGGTACGGTTATGCCCGTTAAAGCTTGGTCTACACCTCCCGGACAAGGGTGCTCCAGAGTTTGGAAGCAGACACCCAACTCAAACTCGGCGTGCCGACTGGTATAGGAGCTTGAAGCACTAAGCCCAACTTTTATTTCTACCTCAACGTTGATGTACTCACCTACCTGCACCTCTAAAGCCGTAACTGAAACTACAGGATCAGTTCTGACCGTCACAGTCTGGTAAGCCTCTCTTGGGGGCAAACAGGCGCTGAGTAGTAGACAGCCAGTAAAAAGTATGGGAAGTAAACGCATGATTTTAGTACACACTTCCCAGCGTATTGCGAATGAAAACATCTTTGTGTTGAGTAGGTTCATTCGCCGTAGTCAGGACAAGTTTGACATAAACTGTCACTTGAAGAGGACAGTTACGCACTCGGGTTCAATGCTGCCACCGAACCCGATGTTGCCTTGGTCGCTTTTTTCGCCTTTGGAAACGCCTGTTAGACAGAGAGTTCCTTGGTCGCTTTTGGTGAAGCGGAAGGTGTGGGTTACGACGCGCTTTTCACCACGTTTCAGGGTGACCGTATAATTTCGGTACTGTGCGCTACCGGGGGCGAGTTGCACGCTGCTGGGTGAGGTATAGGGTTCATCAGGAACGCAGTGCCCGTTTCCGCTGAGCATCTCCTCCGTGCGAATGCACACACCTATGCTAAAGCTGGTACTACGCTGGTCGGAAGGGCTGCGTTCGTCAAGTGCGAGAACCATTTCGACGGTAACATCAACAAAGGTTCCAACTGATGCGGTAGTGGGCGTAGCGGCGACGGCAGGTTCGCTGTACACGTTGACCTGGGTGTAGGCCTCCCTTGGCAATCCGCAAGCCGTGAGCACCAGTAGACAAGGGAGAGAACGTATTAGAAAATGTATCGTATTAATAAACACTTCCTAATGTATTACGATTAAGAACATCCCTATGTTGAGCGAGTTCGGTTGTGTTAAGCGTGGGCTTGATATGAGTGCGCCAGACATCATCGAATTCTGACGACAGGGGCATGTTTAAAAAGTAGTTTGCTACTTTGTTATATCGATATTTGGCTGAGTAACTCGGGTTGATCAAATCATTATCATACACGTATGTTGTGTTGTCACTAGGTTGACTATCCCAAATGTCCCATAAGTAGCCTGCGACTCTTGCTTCTACCCCTTGACCCCCAGGTACACTACTGTACCAAGAATCGACATTTTCTATGTAACGATGAGTTGAGAACTTGGTTGTTGCACCCGGTACATTTATGTAGGCGACAGATTCAAAAAAGTCCGCTTAAATTTGGCTATGTCTGGTTAAGTGCGTCCAAGACACCATGTTTTTGAGTTCTCTCAGGGCTGTCATAGCTTATCGTTCTCAGCTCCCGCACCTTCGCCTTCACTTTTTGCCTTCGGCACCCAAGCTTGCTGCGTCAGGGGCACTTTTCTCGAAAAGCTCGAGAGCGGTACACGGGCAACTTGCGATTAAGATACGTCGGCCCTGCCACACCTGTTTGGAGTAACAAAGTAAAGGGGGAGGGAGTAAAAGCTTTTACTCCCTCCCCCACTCTAATTCCCTTTAGGCCGGGGGCGTTTGATGGTTTCCAGGTACGGATAGGCCTCGAGCAGGTGCCGGTAGCCCACGAACAACTCGAGCGCCTCGCGCGAACTCGCCGGCAGCTTGCCGATGCGAAAATAAGCCAGGTGGCCGCTCGGAAAGTGGAACGTCGGGGTGCCGAAGACGTCTAAGGTCGTCGCCTGGTGGTGTTCTTTGGCGAGGAGGGTGCGCGACTCGGGGTTGCTCAGGTCTTGCTCGAAACTCGGCAGGTGCAAGCCCGCGGTTGCGGCGGCGTCCAGCACCGTCTTCAGGCTCAGGGGGCGACAGTGTCGGTGCCGGGCGCGCAGCGTCGCCAAACGAAAAGCGTGGTGCGCCTCTTCCCCCTGACGCCGCGCCGCACAGGACGCCAAAAAAGGCAACAAACCTTTGCTGCCGTGGTCGTCCTCGAAGTCGACGGGGTCGTTCCAGAGTTGCCAGTGGTCGCCACCTTGGTAGTTGTTTTGGTAGAGGCTGAAGTGATGCCAGGTAAAAGTTACGTCCAACTCTTGCGCCACCACCTCGACCACTTCCGCGGCCCGCCAGGCGAAAGGGCACAGATAGTCGAAATAGACGGTTACGGCTTCGGCCACAAACTCATTAGAACGTGGGGGTACCCACCTTCAGGTAATCCGAGCGACAAGTCCGGTTGAACTTGAAAAAGCCCCCAAGCGCCGCTTTAGGTCGCGTCAGTTTTGCGCGCCCGGCGGACGCGCGGGGGCGTCGCCCAAATCGCCGAAGCGCGCCTCGAAACGGCGGATGTTGTCTTCCAAACTGCGCAAAAAAGCCTTGGCGTGGCTCGGACTGGTGATGACGCGGCTGTTCACCTGCGGCGCTTGGCCCGGATAGGCTAGCGCGAAGTCGATGATGAACTCGTCTTTGGTATGGGTGATGACGGCCATGTTCGCGTAAGTGCCTTTGGCGGTGTCTTTGTCCAGCTCTAATTTGAGTTCTTTGTTCATGGCCCCAGTTTACGCTCGATGTTCAAGCTACGGCGTTCAAGCTGCGGCCCTCACGACGCGACCGCGCGCGCGAGGTCGGGCACGAGCTTGCGCAAGCTGTGCCGGGTGAGGCCTAAGTGAGCGGCCGAAGCCAGGGTGGCGACCAGCACGGGCGCGTCGTCGTCGCCCAGGGGCACGATCAGTACCGGACCGTTGTCGTACTCGAGCATCGTTTGCAGCACCTCGCCTTCGCCCAAAAAGCTCGCCAGCACGCGGCTCGAGGCCAGACCGCTGATGATGAGTCCGCCGACGAAACTCAGGTCGGTTTCGTTGTTGGCAGCGCCTTCTATAACGAAGCCGGCGCTGCTCACCACCGCGGCGCTGCCGACGCCCTTGACGCCGATAACCTGGTTCAACAATTCACGCAGTTCCACACCGTCTCCTTACGCCCGAAAATCTTACACGGCCCCGGGTCGACGCCCGCCCGAGCCAACGAAGCGCTCGCGTGACGAACGCGCCGAGCACCAGAGCTTCACAACTTTGCTTCCCGACTCTTTCTCACGTCCCACTGGCAAAAGCGGTCGTCAGGTTGAAACGTCGACACAAACTAAAACAGCTCGAGCATTTTCGGCGCGACCTGCTCGGTGTAGAGTCGCACCTTGCCCAGGTTGCCCGCCGGGCTCATGATGACGACCAAAAAAAAGTCGGCGTTCAGGCGCCGCGTGTAATGGATGGCCTTGTCCGCGGTGACCATGACTTCTTTGACCCTCCCGCCGCCCAAGCCCGTCGCGTCGAGCCGCGCCAGCGCGCTCAACACGTTCGTCATCTCGGCCGTAAAGGCGGACAGGGGTTGGCCTGCAGACTGCTGGTCGGGGTACTGTTCGACCAGCAGTCCGTCGCTGCCGCCGAGCGCGACACACTGCGCGCCGTCGACGTTCAAGGCGACGAAGCTCAGGAGTTCGCTCAGGTCCTGCACGTCCCCGAGCTTAGCACCCGGGTCGGCTTCAGGCTGTCGAAAGTTTCTCACGCCGCGCGCACGGTCGGCGGCAAGCTTGGGGTGACAAGGAGATAGAGTCACCTTCAGCAACGAGCGACGAGCCGTGAGCCTCACGGGCTACTTACGGCTCGTCACTTTTTCACTCGCTGCTTTAGTCAGCGGGCTCGGCTGACTTTTACCTCGCCCCGAACCGGCCCGCGTTACACCAGGTCGGTGGCGCGCCGCCCCGGCTCGGCCTCGCCCCAGCGTTTGGCGACGAGGACGGCGGCAAGCTCGAGCGCCGCGACACCCGCCAGCAGCAAGGGCCACACCACGTCCAGCGGCCAGGCCAAAATCTCGAGGAGGTCGCGGAACTGCAGGGTCCTGTCTTTGCCGTAGCACCACGCCATGTACACCGCGACCCCTGCGTAAACGACAACCGGTAAAAGATACAAAGACACCGTCATGTGACCCTCCTCGAGATTGAGCGACTGCTCGTTATCAACAGCGTACAGCGAAATGAGAAACAGGTGAGTACAGGTGTCACACCTGAACGTCGGGGGTGGCGGCTGTGGTTAGAGTTGGTGCTTGTGGTGGACGCGTCGGTGGTGCGATGGTGTCGGCGCGTTGTTTATTGCCTGGGGGTGCGTTATCCTCAAGGCTTATGAGCCAATTTCACATCCACGCCGCAGCAACCGAGGTCGCGCCCTTCGTGTTGCTGCCCGGCGACCCGGGCCGGGCGACCTTTATCGCTGAAACGTTTCTTACGGAGCCGCAACTCTACAACCGCAACCGCCAACTTCTCGGCTACACGGGCACGTATCAGGGTCTGCGGGTGAGCGTGCAAACCACGGGGATGGGCTGCCCGAGCCTCGCCATCGTGGTGGAGGAACTGGTCAAGCTGGGGGCAAAAACCCTCGTCCGCGTCGGCACGGCGGGCATCGTCGACCCTGAGGTCGAGCCCGGCGACCTCGTCGTGGCCCTTTCGGCCGTCCCCGCCGACGGTACCACCCGGATGTACTTGAACCACGCGCCCTACGCGCCCACGGCTGCTTACCGCGTGACCGAGGCGCTCGTCGCGGCCGCGCGGGATAACGAGCGCCGCCCCCACGTCGGGCTCGTCCAGACCGAGGACGCCTTTTACGCGACGACCCGGGACGACGTCGAACGGCTGTCGGCATTGGGCGTTTTGGCGGTCGAAATGGAGTCTTCGGCCTTGTTTTTACTTGGTAAACTGCGCAGGGTCGAGGTGGGAACCCTGCTGGTCGCTTCGAACTACATCGGCGACCCGGCGGTGGTGTCACCCGACGTGATGACGAAAGGAATCGACGACATGGTCAAGGTTGCGTTGCAAGCAGGACTGAACTTGAAAAACTCGGAGGAGCGAGCGTGATCGGCGTGGCGGGGGCGGGCACGATGGGCGCGGGCATCGCCCAGGCCTGCGCTGTCGCCGGACACGACGTGCTCCTTTACGACACGAGCGAGGCGGCTCGAGCGCGCGGCATCGAGGCCGTCAAGACGAGCCTCGCGCGCGTGGTCAAAAAGGGCAACCTGAGCGAAGACCGCAAGGCCGCCGCGCTGTCGCGCATCACGCTCGTCGGCGACCTCGACCAGTTCAAAAAGGTCGACATGGTCGTCGAGGCGATTTACGAAAACCTGGCGGCCAAGCGCGAGTTGTGGGAGAAGGTGGACAAAATTGCCAAGGACGAGGCTATTCTGGCGAGCAACACCTCGAGCCTGTCCATCACCGAACTCGCCTCGTTCGTGAGCAAGCCCGAGCGTTTCTGCGGTCTGCACTTTTTCAACCCGGTGCCGGTGTTGCCCCTCGTCGAGGTGGTGCGCGGGTTGCGCACCGCGGACGCGACCCTAAAAGAAGTGACGGAGTTTGTCGAAGGCCTCGGCAAAACGCCCATCGTCTGCGAGGACAAACCCGGCTTTATCGTCAACCGTCTGCTCGTGCCTTACATGAACGACGCCGTCCACGCGCTCAGCGAGGGCGTCGCCAGCGCCGAGGACATCGACCGAGCGATGAAGCTCGGGGCCAACATGCCTATCGGCCCGCTGGCACTGGCCGACCTGGTCGGTCTGGACGTGGCTTTGGCCGCCGGGGAATCGCTCTACAACGAGTTTCAAGACGCCAAGTTCCGCGTCGCCCCGCTGGTGCGCCAGATGGTGCGCGCGGGCAAGCTCGGCCGCAAGACGGGTGAGGGGTTTTACAAGTACGAGTAGTCAGGATTCGGTAGGCGGTAGTTCGGTAGATGAGGTGGGAGGTAGAGAAGGTGGAGAGCAAAAGCTTTTGACCTTTTTTGACTTTCAACCCGGTCCTCGGTACTTTTCCCTCAAGCTTCAGTCAGAGACGAACATGGAGGCACGAACATGAGCGACGACGTAAGCCCTAACGAAGACAACTTGGTCGACGAGTTCGACTTTTTGACCTACGAGGTCGAAGACGGGGTGGCCGTCGTCACCGTCAACCGGCCCGACGCGCTGAACGCGCTGAACGGCGACCTGCTGCTCGAGCTGAGCCTCGCTTTCGAACTCGCCGAGGCCGACCTGGAGGTGCGCGCGCTCATTGTTACCGGGAGCGGGCGGGCCTTCGTCGCCGGGGCGGACATCGCCAACTTGCAGAAACTGAGCGACCCGTTCAGCGGCCGGGAGGCGTCTCTGGCGGGGCAAGACGTGATGAACACCTTGGCGGCGCTGCCCGTGCCCACCATCGCCGCCGTCAACGGTTTCGCGCTGGGGGGCGGGCTCGAGCTGGCCCTCGCCGCCGACCTGCGCGTGGCGAGCGAAGGCGCGCGCTTAGGGTTGCCCGAGGTCAGCTTGGGGCTTATCCCCGGGTACGGCGGCACGCAGCGCCTGGCGCGGCTCGTCGGCATGGGCCGCGCCCTCGACCTCGTCTACACCGGGCGGCACGTCAAGGCCGACGAAGCCCTGCAGCTCGGCATCGTCAACCGCGTCGCCCCGGACGCGCTTGTTGCCGCCAAAGACCTGGCCGCCCAGATCCTCAAAAACGCGCCCGTCGCGCTCGGACTCGCCAAAGAGGCGGTCGTGCGCGGGCTCGACGTGACCTTGAACCAGGGTCTCGAGATAGAAGCCGACCTGTTCGGCATCGTCTCGACCACCGAGGACATGAACGAAGGCACGACGGCCTTTTTGGAAAAGCGCGCCGCCGAGTTCAAGGGTAGGTAGCGCCGGTTCACCAAACCTGAGACGAGTCTCGGACGAACGGGTTTGGAGACGTTACTTGTTCGTCGGTGCTCGGTTTCTGGTCCGACAACCAAAATCAAGAACCGACAACTCTTTATCCCTTTAACTCGGTACTTTCAACTCGGTACTTTCTTCTCAAGCTAGCGCTCGAGCAACACGTAAACGAGCGCGTCCGCGCCGTCCAAGGTGACGAGGACGTCCTGCCGCGCCCACAGCGGCGTGCCGGTTACAGCTCGCCACGGTTTGGTCACGCCGGCAGCGGCAAGTTCGGTGTACCCGTCGGCGGCGAGGGCCTGCCACCCGTCGCCCTGCACCGTCGCCCCGCTTGCCGCCCCAGCTTCGTAAAGCGGCGGGAGCGTGGGCACCTCGGGCACGGGCGCGCCTACACTTTGCAGTTCCGGCCCGGCCGCGGCCCCCGTACCGGGCCGCCCCAACACCGGAAGCCGCTCACGAAAGCCGGTCGCGGGGTCGAAGCGTTCGGCGAGGACGAGAAACGGCGCGGCGTCGGTGTTTTCCGGGGCGAAGACAAACGTCTCCAGCTCGGCGACGCTCAAACCGAACTGGACGCGCGAGGTTGCCGAGCACCGTCTGCCGGTAGCTTTCCCGCTCCGGCGCGCTCAAGGTGGGCCGGTCGTCGGGCCACAAGGGAAAGTTGTAGACGCGCACGACCGTGCCGTCGTCTTGCGGCGCGGCGCGCCAGGCCGAAAAACTGGGCGGCGTGGCCGTGCCGTCGAGCAGCGTGTAAGTGGCCTGTTGGACGGCGTCGCGGGGTTGCACCCGCAGCGCGACGCCGCCCCGCCAGGGCAACACCTGCAACCCCACCGTGTCCAGGGGGTAAGCGCCGAGCAGCGCGGGCGCGAGCGGGCTCAGACCCGCCGGCACGTTCTCGGCGAGCGCGGGCGTCGGGCGGCTGTCCCCGAGGGCGGGCAGCGCGGCGGCGTAGCGCGCCGCCGCCTCCCGGTTGGCGAACGCGCCCACGCGGATGCGGTAGACGAGCCCCTGCGGGGTGGGCACGGTGAGCAGGTAAGCCGGGTAACCTTGGCGCGACAGGTCAGCGACCAAGCTCAGGGCGCGCTCCTGGCTCGAGACCGCCACCACCTGCACCGTGTAGGACATGGCCTGGCCCCAGGCCGCCAGCAAAACGCACAGAGCCAAAACGGCGCGGCGCAAAGAGACCGGCGCCCGTCGCCCAGTGCGGTTGGGAGCGTACCCCAGCTCGGGGCGCGGTCGTGGCTTGACGCGCTTCGGCTTGAAAGGCAAACCGTCTTCCTTTCGACCCCGCAGCGGCGGAGTCACCGAATTGTATCCCTCAGCGCGCGCGCAGGGGTGTGCGTTTACGCTGAACACCCCGAGCGAAGCCGGCGCAAGCGGCCAGACGTTGTTCGACCCGTTCGCACCCTGCAGGAGCGTGGGCGGGGGTCTCAACCTCGAGCCCGCCGAGACGTCCGCGGGCGCTCAAAAATCCTTGCGCTCAAAGATGACCACGGCGACGGCCGCAAAAACCGCGCTGTACAGGGCGATGAGGGCTAGAACCCAGCCCGTCCCGGCCACCGGCGACACGTAAGCGTTCAACTGCGAGGTCAGCAGGTACGGCCCCAGGCTCGGGAACACCACCAGCAGTTGCATGAAGATGAGGACCGACAACGTCGCCAGAGCGCCCGCCGAGGCGTTCATGAAGATGACCGTGAACAAGACCGCCAGCAAGCTGATAGGCACCAAACTCGCGGCGGCGACGAGGTAAGCCCGCGCGAGTTCCGCCAAGGCCACGGGCGCAACCATCGTGCCCGCACCGAGCAAGCCGCCGACGCCCACGCCCGTGCCGCCGACAAAGTTTCCGAAGCCGAGCGGCGACCCGGCTGTAAGCGACAACAAAAAGAAAAACGCCAACAACATAAACGGATACACCGCCGCGACCAGCAACTTGGCTGACAGCCACTGCGAGCGCGTCACCGGCCGCAACAACACCGTCGGCAGCGTGCCGTAGGCGATTTCGATGCCGAGCAGTTCGGCGCTGGCTATGGCGACGAGGAGCGGCAACAAAAACTCCATGCTCGAGAGCAGACTCAGCGCGGGCACCTGAAACGCCGACACGATGAAAAACCCGTAAACGCTGTAAATCCCCGGCGCGTAGGCCCACAGCAGCGGAAACACCGTCAGTAAGACGAGGCTGAAGCGCAGGCTGCTGAGGCGAAACAGTTTGCCGAACTCCAAACTCAGCAGGTTGCTCACAGTTCAGCCTCCAAAACCTCGTCCGGTTGCTGGGCAGGCTGAAGTTCACCGGATCGCAGCTCACCGGGTCGCAGCTCGCCCGGTTGAGGCTCCGCGCCTGTAGGCACGCTTGTAGACAGCGGCCTGGCGCGCTCTTGCAGCCGTTCGCGGTAGTAAGCGCGCAGGTCGAAGGTGTCGCGGCCCAGCTCGAACAAAGGGACGGCGGCCGCGGCGAGCACCCCGCCGACCTCGCCCAGGGCGTGCCGGTCCTCTAAAACGAACACGACCTCGTCGCCGCGCGTCGCGACGTGGCGAACGAAGGGTTGCGTTTCCAGCGCCAGCTTGGCGGCCAGCGCGTCGCCGGCCCGCAGCCGGTAGCGGTCGCGCCGCTCGGACAAGTCCACTTCGTCGATGAGCGCCCCCTCCTCGACGATGCCGACCCGCGAACAGTAAGCCACGACCTCGTCTAAGTGGTGGGTCGACAGCAGTACGGCCGTGCCGCTGCGCGCCGCGTCCCGCAACACCGAGTGGACGAGGTGCAAACTTAAGGGGTCCATTCCGCTCGCGGGCTCGTCCAGGATGAGCACGTCGGGCCGGGTCAGCAGGGCCGCCGCGACGCCCAAGCGTTGCCGCATCCCGAGGCTGTAAACCCCGACCTTGCGCTCGGCGGCGTAGCTCAGCTCGAGCAAATCCAACACCTCGCCGATGCGGCTGTCGCTCACGCCCCCGGCCAGCCGCGCGTGCAGCTTCAAGTTGCCGCGGCCGCTCAAGTACGGGTAAAAGGCGGCGGGCGCTTCGACCACCGCGCCGAGCTGACGGCGCACCGCCGGCTTTTCGAACGGGTCGACCCCGAGCAAGCGCACGCTGCCCGAACTCGGAAACGCCAAACCCGACACGAGCCGGATGACGGTCGTCTTGCCCGCCCCGTTCGGCCCGACGAGCGCGTAGACCTCGCCGGGATTCACCCGGAAGGTGATGTCCCAAACGACCGGGCGAGAGCCGTAACGCTTGGTCAGGCTTTCGGTCTCGATAGACGCCGTTTGTGTCGACACGCAGACTCCTCTTGTGAGCAAGTCTACGAAAGGTTCAGGAGCACCGGAATGGCATTTTTCTCGTTTCCACCCTCACGTACCCCGTTCGTCACGTTTGAAAACCCCAGCCAGCTTCTGCGAGAGCGGGAGAGACCTAAAGCCTTGCAACACCTTGTTGCGTCACTCGCTACTCGGTTCTCGGTCCTCGGTCCTCTCAACGCCGAGACGCTTGGGGTCGTCGCGTCCGCTCAGCGAGGCGTCCAGGACGCGTTCCAAGACCCGGTCGACGGCCTCGTCGAAGTCGCTGGCCTCGATGACCGGGACGTGCTCGCTGTCGGCGCGCCTGGCGAGGTAGTCGTGAATCATGCGAATCTCTTCGAAGTGAGCGAGGTAACCTCCTTGCGCGCGCTTGTTTTTGGTCTCCGTCTCCCGCGTGGCGAAGTGGCTGCGGTGCTGCTCCTCGTCGGCGACGACCAGGACCAGCTCGAGCACGGTCGCGTCTTCAAAGCCTTCCAGCGGCAGCAAACCCGGCACCAGGTGGACGCCCTCGACGATGACGGAGGTCGCCTCCACGACGCTGCGCTCGACGATGGCGGTCAGCGCGGTGCCGAGTTGCTGGGCTTGGCCCTGAAAACCGCGGGTGACGCGCTTGCGTTTGGGTTTGGCGTTGGCCTGCTCGCTCGGCAGCAGGTCGCTGCGCCAGGCGGTGAAGCTCGAGCGGTGCAGGCTCGGGCTGAGCTGCGGGCTGATGAGTGAGCGCAGCGCCTCGCGAATCGCGTCGGACGACACCACCCGGCGAATGCCGAGCCGGTAGGCGAGTTCGGCCGCCAACGACGACTTGCCCACCCCCGGCGCGCCGCCGACGAGGACGATAACGGGCCGGTCCGGGCGGCGCACGCTGCGCATGAGGTCGAAGCGGCGCGCGAACTCCTCCCCGGCCTCCTCCAGCAAAAACGCCCCCACCTCGCGGTGCAGCTCGTCGCGGTCGACGTCGCTCACGCCCTTGTGAAGGAGGACGTTCTCCAGGTGTTTCGCGAAGGTGTAGGACTGTTCCGGCCCCAAGCCTATCGCCATCATCGACTGCGCCAAGATGCCGCGCGAAAAGGGAAAACGCACGCCGCCGTCCTCGACGACCTGCACCTCGAAGGCCGCGCCGGTCTGCGTCTCGTAGCGGATGCGCGCGTCGCGGCCGAAGCGGCCCTCGAGCGCCAGCGCGACGAGGTGGCGCAGTTCCAGCTCGCTGACAAAGCGGTAGCCTTTGCTCCGCAAAGACTGCTCGACCTCGCCCACCACCGCGCGCGCTTCTTTGAAGCGGAGACCGACAGACTCCAAAGACTTCGCCAAGACTCGCTTCGAGAAGGGCGTGGCGGTGTCGTCGGCCTGCACTTCTAAAGGCACGAACGGCGGCGTCTGCACCCGAAAACGCTCGGCAGCCTCGCTCGAGACCAGGTCTTCCAGCGTTTTAGCGACCCGGTCGACGAGTTTCTCGAGCTTGACCGTCTTGACGCCCCCGCCGCGGTAGTGCTTCTCGACCGCGCGCGCGATGCGGATGGCCTCGTCGGTCGGCACCCCGACCCCCTGCAGCGACTCGACGATTTCCCCGACCGAAAACGCGTAAGAGGTGTCGTCGCCCTTGACGCGCAGTTCGCGGCGCTTCACGCGGATGCCCCGCTGCGGAGGAGCGTTTCTTGCTCCCCAACTCCCCAGCGCCCCAGCTCCCCGTCTCTCAGCACCTCACACCGACCCGACGTCGGCGGTGCGGAACAGCTCGAGCACACTCTTCAAGACGTTCCCGGTCAAACCCCAGATGAGCCGCTCGCCGTAAGGGTAAAAGTGGAGGCGGCGGCGGTACTGCATCATTTGGCGCTCCTCGGCGTAGGGCCGCACGTCCAGCAGCGCGTCGAGCGGCGCGGTAAAGGCGCCCGACACTTCGGCCGGGTTGAGGGTCAAATCCTGCGGCCAGGGCAGCGCCGCCACGACCGGCGTGACGATGTAGCGCGCCGGCGACGGGTGCTCGTCCAAGTGGCCGAGCAGGGCGCTCGTGGGCACGTCCAAACCGACCTCTTCAAACGTCTCACGCCGCGCCGCGTCGTTCACACTTTCGCCCGCGTCCACGCGACCCCCCGGAAACGAGATTTGCGAGGCGTGGCTGCTGAGGCCGCTGGCGCGCACCGTAAACAGCAGCTCCACGCCCGCGTCGCCGTACAGCAAAGGCACGAGCACAGCCGCTCGGCGGAACCCCTCGAGGTGCAGGGTTTCTCGGGGGCGCGCCGCGAGGGCGGCGCGCAGCACTTCGGGCTCTGTCACTGCGGGCTCTGTAACTTTAGGTGTCACTTCAGGCTCTGTCCTCTGCACCCTAGAGCGCGTCTGCATTTCGGTGCGCTGCCCCGCCGGGCGCGTCCGCCGGGGCGTTCATTACGGCGTCGCTCAGGGCGTCGCGGAGGGCCAGTTCGGGGTTGACACCCAAACCCCGCGCGTAGTTCACCAGCGCGAGCAGCGCTTCGCCGACCCCTTCGGCCGAGGGCTCTGTGGCCGCCACCCTAGCGACGAGGTCGTTTTTTTGTGGCGTGGGCCAGGCGAGCTTGCGGCCCAACTCGGACGCGCGCATCAGGGCGGGCAGACTGTGCGGCACGCCCTCGGCCGGGCTGGGTTGGGTTTTCTCTCGAGCTTTGATACTCTGCCAGTTCGCCACGACCTCCCCGGCGTCTTTGACCTGCACGTCGCCGAACACGTGCGGGTGCCGCCGCACCAGCTTGTCCACGATGGCCGTCTCGACATCGTCGTAAGCAAAAGTCCCGGCTTCTTCGGCGATGACGGCGTGAAAAGCGACCTGCAACAGCACGTCGCCGAGTTCTTCGGTCACGGCCGCGGCGTCGAGCGCGGTGTCGGTAGCCGTGGCGAGCGCGTCGGCGGCCTCGGCGGCTTCCTCCAACAGGTAAGGGCGCAGCGACGCGTGGGTTTGCTCGCGGTCCCAGGGACAGCCGTCCGGGCCGCGCAGGGTGCGCATGGTCTCGAGTAAACGTTGCATGGGCACAGTATAAGTCACCCCCGCAGAAGTCACCGCGACCCGACAAAAGTCGGCTCGCCAAAATCCGCTTTGTCGCTTAGGCTCAAAATGTTAAATTGTTCACATTTTCTGATAGCCTGTTACTTGCTTTTCGCGTCGCTAACGGGGTTCGTGTGCTATGGTGCAGCGGAGGAGGAAAAAATGGCAGAAACAGTCAACAAAGGACACTTAGTCGACAAGGTTTCAGAAAGCACCGGCATGAGCAAGCAAGACGTTAAAAAGGCGGTGGACGGGGTGTTCGAGCACATAACCGAACACCTCAAGCAGGGTGACAAGGTACAAATCACCGGCTTCGGCGCGTTCGAGGTGCGGCAGCGCCAGGAACGCGCCGGCGTCAAGCCCGGCACCAGCGAGAGAATCACCATCCCCGCCAGCAAAGCCCCGGCGTTCAAGGCGGGCAAAAGCCTCAAGGACAGCGTCAACAGCTAAACCCGTTGAAAGTTCAAGGACGGTGCGCCCGCTTCGGCGGGCGCTCTGCTGTCATGGACGTTGTAAAAGGCTGTTGCAGGCTCGAGCGTTTCAGCTCTCAGTAAACCTTCAACCCGGTTCTTTACCGGTTGGCAGAAAGCGAAGTCTTCTCCTCTCCAGCATCTCCGCCCTGCCCCGGAAGCAAAGTTACAAAAACGAGTCGGCCTAGAAGTCCTCTTCGTCCTCGTCTTCGTAGCCGGTTTCACCCGTGGCCTCGAGGGCTTGCGCGGTGAGGATTTCGTCCAGGTCGTCGCCTTCATAGTCCGTGACCGTCTCGGCGACGACCTGGAGGGCGCGCTCGCCGTCTTTTTCCGGCACGAGCACGTAGGTCGTGCCGAGGCTGTGGGTGCCCATGTGGGTAAACACGTCGGAGACCATGTCGGGACCTTTGGTCATGACGAGAAAACCCTCTTCTTCCAAGACGACCGCGACCATCTCCGCCAGCGGGGCGGCCGGGGCGACGTCGACGACCGTCCAGCGGTCGCCGTTGACGAGCATGGTTTCGCCTTTCACAAAGCTATTCTAGCCGAAACGCGCGTTCCGCGTGAGACTACCCTGGCTCCGAACGCGCGTAGGCCAGCGCGAGGTCCCGATACACCGCCCGCGCCACTTCCAAGTGCCGCAACGGTACGGCTTCGCGCGTGGTGTGGGCGAGGTTTTCGTCGCCGGGCCCAAACCCAATGACCGGGCAACCCATTTCGGCTAAGTGCGGCGCGTCGGTCGCGAACCACCAGACGCGCTCTTCGAAAGGGATTTGGAAGGGCTCGAGGCTTTTTTTCAGCGCCCGGCGCGCCACGTTCACCAAGCCGTTTTCGCCCGGTGCCAGGTACGGCTCGATGTACTGCGGGTAGCGCACCGCGACCGCGCCGTCCTCGCTCTTCGCCTCGACGTCGTGGACGGTGAAAACAGCGCCGGGCATGAGCGCGCGGAGGCGCGCCAAAATCTCTGCGGGCTCGTCGCCGGGGATGTTGCGGTAGTCGAGCGTCAGGTCGGCCCGACCCGGCACCACGTTTTTGCCGTTTTGCGGCTGCGAGACGAGGTGCGTCGGTGTAAGGGTCGACGCGCCCAAAGGGCCGCCCGCAGGCAAATCCAGGGTTTTCAGCTTTTGCAACAGCTCCGCCGCGTGGTAGAGCGCGTTGTCACCGAGTTCGTTTTTGGCCGCGTGGGCGATTCTGCCCGGCAAGCGCACCTCGACCTCCAAGCGCCCCCGGTGCCCGAGCATCAGGTTGAGGTTGCTCGGCTCGCCCAGCACGACGACGTCGGCGTTCATGTTGGCTTGCAAGTGCCGCGCGCCGAGGCCGCCGATTTCCTCCTGGACGACCGCCGTGACGAGCAGTGTGCCCGTGAACCCGGCTTCAACGGCGTCTTTCGCGGCGAAGGCCATGCAGGCCACGGCCGACTTCATGTCGACCGAACCGCGGCCCCACAGACAGCCGCCCGCCACGTCGCCGGAGAGCGGACCGTGCTCCCACAGCGACGCGTCGCCGTAAGGGACGGTGTCCAGGTGGCCGTTCAGCATGACCGTCGGGGCTTCGCCGCGCCGCAGCACGCCCACCGCGTTGCCCGCCTCGTCCAGGTAAGCCTCGTCGAACGAGAGGCCTTCAAACGCCGCCACCATGAGCGCCATGACCTCGCGCTCGCGTTGCGACGGGCTGTCGACCCGGACGAGCGCCTGGGCCAGTTCTAGTTCTGAAGCGAAGTCAGCCATAGGGCATCATAACGGGAAAGAGGAAAGTACCGAGGGCCGAGTTGAAAATACCGAGTTGAAAGCAAAATTGAAGGCTTTTTCCCTCTTTTTACCTCTCCTGCTCCCCCACGCTCAAAAAAGCCGCCCCTGCTCTTCGCCCTCGGGTCGCCACCGGTAAACGCTCAGGTCGACCGTGTTGTCGGCGGACACGCTCACCCCTTCAACGCTCAGGAGCGCCCTTTGCAACTCGCCATAACCGATTTTGTAGGTCGACAGGCCACCCGAGGCGTTGACGACGCGTTGCCAGGGAACGTCCTCATGCTCTTTCAAACCGTTCAGCACCGCGCCCACCTGCCGCGCGGCTTGCGGGGAGCCCGCCAAAGTGGCGATTTGGCCGTAGGTGGCGACCTTGCCGGCGGGTACGGCCTTGACAAAGGCGACGACCAGGTCTCTGAAAGTTCTCGAGGACGCCCCTGGGCCGGACGGTAAAGGCATGAGCCAGTCTAAACCGTCCGCCGCGCTCTAGGCTCGAGCCGTGCGTCACACCTCAGCCGCGCCGCGCCGGGCTCGAGCCCCCTGTGCGCAGCCCGACCGGCAGCTTGCCCGGCAAACTTTCGATGTACAAGAGCAGCCGCTGCTCCTGCACGAGCGCCGCTTTGGCGAGGGGCGCGTCTTGCCGCGCGAAAGCGTCTTCGACCCGCCGTTTCAAGTCGAAGAGTTCGAAGGCGAGGGCCTGCTCGAGCCCTTTGGCGCGCGCCGCTTCGGTGACGCGCTCGACGGTCGTTTTGAGTTTGAGGGTCAGGTAGACGGGGAGTTCAGATGACATGCTCTCAGCTTAGCCACTCCTTCTCACAAGACTCTTACATATTTCGCCGTTCCAGGGACTAGGCCAAGCCGGGAGCACCCAACGCCGGGTAAAACGCGCTCGAGCCGGCTCTTCAGTCTCGGTGCCCTGCCAGGCACCTTGCAACCTTGTAACCAGCAGTTCCAAATTTAACCAATCAACTTGAGTCCAACTCTAACACGCCCTCAAGTTTAAGACCTTGAGCCATAAAGAGCAAAAGCTGAGGCCAAGAGTCGAACAGGTGAAAACGCGTCAGGGTGCGCAAGTCTCCAAAGAAGGACGAACGGGGACCCAAGCGGGTGCGGATGGCCTGGTAACGTTCGTCGAGCAGGTCGAAAAGTGAGTGAAACAAGAAAGCGAGTAACATCAGCGACAGCAGCATGGTCGAGAGATGCTGTTTACCGTGACCGAAGTTGTGCTCAAAAAGAGCCTTCAGCAGCAGGTAGCATCTGGTCATCAACGCGCTCAGTCATAACGGCATGATACGCCCTGCTGAGGGCTCTTCTATAGCCCTTGGTTTTAAGCACGTTGTTGCCCTCGTTCTCGACTTTCCACCGGGCACGTCCCCAGGTTGCAACACGGACAACGGTCTGTGAACTGAGGTGCAAGTTGGTAGCAAAGGTGTTGTGGTAAAGCGTCTTGCCCTTAGCATCTTGCTCAGTGACCTCGCACCAGTTCACATGTAAGGCATCGGGGCTGTCGCGTAGCGGGAGAGCGTTGGCAAAACGGTAGGTAAGGGTGCGCTGTTTCTTACCCTGACCCTGTGTAAGGGTGATTTCTTCAATGGGACTGAGCGAGAGATACTCGTAAAGCGTCTTATGCGAACTCGGCTTGCACACAAAGATGAAGTCATGACCGGTAGCGAGTACCGTTTCGCAAGTCGGCTGATGACAGTACAGGTCGTCCCCTAAGATGACGACCCTGGCAAAGGCGTACTCGGGGAGTTTGTATTTCAGCCAGCGCTTGGCAGCCGCACTCTCGCAATCTTGTTTGCTTTCCCCGTCTTCACACAGAACGAACTCGGGTTCTAAGCTGAGCACCTCGGTTCGACCTGCACTGACAATGACCGGCAACAAGACCGTGTGCCCATAACGTGTTTTGCCGTCTTTCACGACTCGGCTGCACTGCTCGCAACGCACCCGTTCCGAACTGTGGTACTGCGTGCCGTCCAGCGCCACCAACACCCTTCCTGCATTCTCGAAGTGCTGCTTGAGCAAACCCGCAGCGACGAGTTCACGCACCACATAGCGATAAGCTGCAGCCAATGTGTCGGGTGAATGCTCGTCGAGCACGTTCTTAATCTGTTCGTCGCGCGCGATGCGGTCTATCCCGAACAGGGTCTGCACGTTGCTTTGGCCTTTGCGACTTACCATCTCCCGTTGCCACTCCAGAAACGAAGCGTTCTGCGTAAAGAACACCGAAAATGCCGCTAGACCTATCTCACTTAAGCGGTAGTGCCTGTTCTTGCTTCTGGTATCTTGCATTCCTTCGAAGATGCTCCCCAACATCTCGACAAGTCGGCTGAAGCTCAATGACCTTTCCATTCCAAAAGGTTACTGCTTTCGTTGAACCAAGGGGAATTCTTAAATTTGGAATTGCTGCCTTGTAACCCCTCGCCTTGAGACCGACCCGCTCGGCCTAGTATGCTGAGCTGCTCAGTAGAGGTGTTTCCAACGCTGACCCTGAACCGACCTGACCGCAAACCGACCTGACTGTGAACCGACGGAGTGAAGCGTGAACCACGAACCCTTGCGCGCCCACGTTATAACGATGGGTTGCCAGATGAACGAGTACGACACCCTGACGATTCACTCCGAACTCGTCGCGGGCGGTCACAGCCTCGTGGACAGTCCGGAAGACGCCAACCTCGTCATTCTGAACACCTGCGCGGTGCGCGGCAAGCCGGTCGAAAAGGTCAAAACGCTCCTCGGCGAGTTTCGCAAACAAAAGCGCGCCGGCCGCGACCTCACGGTGGCGATGATGGGTTGTCTGGCGCAACTCGACGAGGGCAAAGAGATTGCCACCAAGCTCGGCGTGGACATCTTGCTCGGTCCGGGCGCGATTACCGATATTTTGCCCGCTTTAGAGGCGCTGAATGCCGGACAAGAGGCGTTCGAAAGCGTGCGCTTCAAAGACGACCTCACGACCTACATCACGCCCGCGCCGAACGCGTTGACGGGTTTTTTGACCATCATGCGCGGCTGCAACCACCACTGCACCTACTGCATCGTGCCGACCACGCGGGGGCCGGAGGTCTCGAGGCCTGTCAAAACTATCCTGCAAGAAGCCGAAGCGATGCGTTCAGCGGGTGTGCAGGAAATCTATTTACTGGGCCAAAACGTCAACAGTTACGGCCTCGGCGACCCCACACTGCCCTCGTTCGCCGAACTGCTGCGCACGGTCGCCGCCACCGGCATCCCGCGCGTGAAGTTCACGACGAGCCACCCGATGAACTTCACCTCCGACATCATCGACGCGATTGCCGAGACCGAGAACATCTGCAACTACATCCATTTGCCGGTGCAGTCGGGCAGCGACCGGGTGCTGCGGCGCATGGCTAGGGAGTACCGCCGCGAGCGCTACCTTGACATCGTGCGCGAGATTCGCGCCAAGGTTCAAGACGTGGTGCTTTCGACCGACATCATCGTGGGCTTCCCCGGCGAGACCGAGGAGGACTTCGAGGCCACGCTGTCTTTATATGAAGAGGTTCAGTACGACCAGGCTTATATGTTTCTCTACAGCGCCCGGCCCGGCACGCCGTCTTATGAACACTTCGACGACCTGCCCAAAGACCTCAAAACCGAGCGCCTGGGGCGGCTCATCGAGCGGCAAAAACACTGGGCCTTTGCCAGCAACAAGCGCTTCGAGGGCCGCGAGTTGCGCGTCCTCATCAAAGACGTGGCCGATAGGGGTGACTACGTGGTGGGCCACAGCGACCAGAACCACACAGTCTTGGTTCCCAAAGAGCAAGTTACGCGCATGGGCTTGTACACCGTCACCGTTGACACCACCACGCCGCACACGCTTTACGGCACGGTCAAAGGGCACAGCCCCGACAAAATCCCTCTGCTGATGGCGTGAGCAGCGAAGTCAGAGAGGTCGTGAAACGGTTCTGGGCAGCCATGCAGAGCAACGACTTCGTCGCGGCGAGCGAGTTGTTGGCCCCAGACTATGAACTCCACTGGCCGCAGTCGTCGGAGAAAATACGGGGACGCGCCAACTTCGTCGCGGTGAACGAAAATTACCCGGCCAACGGCAAGTGGCGCTTTACAGTAAACAAAATCCTCGCCGCCGGCAACGAGGTCGTCACCGACGTGAGCGTGACGGACGGCGTGGTGACGGCTCGAGCCCTCACTTTCTCGACCGTCGAGAACGGCTTGATTGTCAAACAGCTCGAGTATTGGCCCGACCCGTTCGAGCCGCTCGCTTGGCGACGTTCGTGGGTCGAACGTGACTGAGCCGAACATAACTGAGCCGGACGGTTCACAGGTTTCTCAAATCACTCGAGACTTCACCGCCACAGTTTTCGTCGTCTGGCGCAGCTGCGTGCTCCTCCACAAGCACAAAAAGCTCGGCCACTGGTTTCCACCCGGTGGCCACGTCGAACCGAACGAACTCCCCGACGAGGCGGCGCGGCGCGAGGTCTTGGAAGAGTCCGGCGTGCCGGTCGTGCTGCTGGGGAAACCTGCCCTCAATATTGCTGAGCCGCGCCAACTCGTGCCGCCTAGAGGTGTGCAGTTGGAAACGATTTTTCAGGGCCACGAGCACATTGACCTCATCTACTTCGCCCGGCCTGTGGACGGCTACGAAGGGTATTTGCTCGAGACCGACCCCAGCCTCGGCTGGTACGGGCCTGGCGAGCTGGCAGCGCTGGACCTGACCGAGGAGATTCGCGCCTGGACGAAGTTGGTGCTTACGGAGGTGGGTTAGCTAACTGTGCCGTAAATGGAAGTTCGGTAGACTTCTCAAGGAACCTTGACTACCACGTCGTTGGACCCCAAGCGTCCCCACAAGACAGAAAAATCGGCACAAGCTAGACCCCAGTCTCCAAACCCTATATCCTACACCCATGCTTCTAGCCGTAGACGTGGGCAACACCAGCACCGTGCTGGGCCTGTTCGAAGGCGAACGTTTGCGCGCGCACTGGCGCGTGTCGACCGACCGCAACCGCATGGCCGACCAGTACGCGGTGCTCGTCAAAAACCTGCTCGAGCTGGACCGCCTAGCGCCGCCCGACCGGGCGATCATCTCGAGCGTGGTGCCGCACGTCGAGCGCGAGTTGTCGCTGGCGCTGAGAACTTACTGGCAGGTCGAGAGTGCGGGGGTGAACAGCTCGAGCTTGGCACCCCTCCTCTCGGTCGAAACCGACAACCCGCGCGAGGTCGGGGCCGACCGCATGGTGAACGCAGTCGCCGCGCTTCGCTACGACGCTGCGGCCTTCGTCGTGGTGGACTTCGGCACCGCGACGAACTTCGACGTGGTGGTCAAACCGAACCGGCTGCTCGGGGTGGCGCTGGCCCCGGGGCCGCTCGTCGCCGCCGAGGCGCTGTTCGCCCGCGCCGCCAAACTGCCGCGGGTCGACCTCGTCGCGCCGCAGCAAGCCATCGGCAAAAACACCGTGAGCGCCTTGCAGTCCGGCCTCGTGCTCGGCTACGCCGAGATGGTCGACGGCATGGTGACGCGGCTTTCGCAGGAGATAGAACCCTCTCTAGGAACACCCCTCGTCATCGCCACGGGCGGTTTCGCTGAGGTTATCGAGGGGCACGCCCGAAAAGTCGACGTGTTCGCACCCTTGTTGACGCTGACCGGGCTGCGGATCATCGCGGACGCTTTGTGAGGCGACACGGTGAGGCGACACAAGGCGGCGCGACGTCGAGCGTCCACATACACGCTGCCACCGCCCCGGACACCGGCAAAAGTCACCGACGGCGCTTGTCGGGGAAAGTCCTACATAGGCCGTGAGAACATGGCCGAGCCACCTCACACGAAACGAAGGTAACTCTCGTTACATACCTAAGGCGCTGGGGAAGACTAACCTACCGGTAGGTATGAACACGCGAGACGCACTTCTCGGCGAAGCCCGCCGGGCCTTCAGCGAACGGGGTTACACCGCGACCTCGCTTGCGGGGTTGGCCGCCGCTCGGGGCTTGACCAAAGCGGCCATCTACCATCACTTTCCGTCCAAGCGGGCGTTGCTCGAGGCCCTGTTGGACGACGGTCTGGCGGCGGCGCAGGCGGCGCTGACCTCGGCCGCACCGCTCGAGGCCAGACTGAAAGCCTACGCGCGGGTGTATGGCGACCACCTCGAGCCCCTAAGCGCCGTAGCAAGCGCCCAAAGCTCGCGGCGGGGCGGCGACTCGGAAGCCGTCGAAATCGCCCAGGAGCACATGCGGCGCGGCGTCGCGCTTTTGGAAAGTGCGCTCGCCGAGGCCGTCGGCGACGAACGCGCCAAACTTCTCGCCCCGACCTTCAGCTCTATCGTCCACGGCGCTTACATGATGGCGCGGCACCACCCCGGGTTGCGCCGCGACGACCTTTTAGACGAGGGCGTGCGCGTGTTCGTCTACGGGCTCGAGCCACTCGAGAGGCGGGCATGACGGCACTCCGCAAGGACACGACCCGCAAGGACGACTTAGCACTGTGGGGCGGGGTCTTGTTCAGTGTGCTCTTCACCCTGCTCGTCTGGAGCCTGGGTGGGCGCTTGGAGAGCGTGCGGCTTCTGCCCGACCAGGGAGCGGCGTGGTACTACTGGAAGCTCCCCGAGCCCACCTTCTGGACCCGCGCGAGCGCCTGGGGCTTGTACCTCGCCCACCAGCTCGCCATCTGGGGGACCATTTTCTACGCGCAGACGCGCGTGCGGCGCTACGCTGGAGGGCTGCACCGCGTCAACCTCGTGGCCCTCTCGCTCAATGCGTTCTTCGTCACGCTGCACCTGGTACAGACGCACCTCTGGTACGACGGGCTGGCCCAAGACGTGAGCGTCTTTTCCTCGCAGGGCTCGGTCATCGTGCTGCTGGTTTGGGTCTTGCTCATGGAAAACCGGCGGCGCGGCCTGCTGTTCGGCTGGAAGGCACCCTTAGGGGCGCGCGTCATGGACTTCGCGCGGCGGTATCACGGCTACTTTTTCGCCTGGGCGATTCTGTACACTTTCTGGTTTCACCCGATGGTCGCGACGAGCGGTCACCTCGTCGGCTTGTTTTACACGCTTTTGCTCATGCTCCAGGGCAGCCTCATGTTCACGCGGGCGCACACCAACCGCTACTGGACCTTCTTTCTGGAGTTTATCGTGTTGGTTCACGGCACCCTGGTCGCGGTGATGCAGGCCAACGGCATCTGGCCGATGTTCTTTTTCGGCTTCGCGGGCATTTTCGTCATCACCCAGATGCACGGCTTGGGGCTCTCGAAATGGGTGAGGGGCGCTATCCTGGCCGGGTACATTGGCGGGGCGCTGTGGGTTTACAACAGCCGCGGCTTCGACAAGCTCGACGAAATCGTGCGCATTCCCCTCATTGATTACCTGGCCGTGCTCGTGCTGGCGGGGCTGTTCGGGGCGGGCTTGTGGCTGGCGCGGCGGCTGCGCGCGGGGCAACCACAAAGACAGTAGGCGAGGAGTTGCCGTGTGTAACGCAGCTAAACCTTCACGCGCCGAACCTCTGGCACGCTTGCCGTCAAGCGCCAGAAGCTCATCCCCGCCGTCAAGTTTTGGGTAAACCTACAAGGGCAGTGATTGGTTAGGGTGGTAGATACCAGCGCCCAGACTCGAGCACCGGCGTCTTTAAGGTCGGAAGCTGAAACAGCGGGGGGGGTTCATGGGTGGGTTTTCAGGTTTTGAGGGGCTGTTCCATCTGCTTTTAGCTGCTCTTGTCAGTCTTCAAACCGCTTCGGCGCTCAGCCGTTCGCTGAGCAGGACCTGATGTTCAGCGACGTGGGCTGTCAAACGTGTCCGAATTTCGTCTTCGTCGAAGTGGGTCTCGAGCTTGCCCATTTCCTTTGCTGCCGCCCATTTGGCACCGTGTGTTTGCCTCCTCGTCGCGGCGGCAGCGTTCGCCCTGTCTTTTTGGACGGCGTCGTGAGTGATGCCTGCGCCCTCGGCGACGCGTAAGACGCGTTGCAGCGTCCAACAGGAGAAAACCTCTTCGGCTGTCCGCCGCTCCAAGCGCAGCGGCTCGACTTGAGAGCTACAGAAGCCTCACGCGCCACCCTGCTACACTGGTTTATGGCTACCTTAGACTACTCCCGCCCCCGCTACTTCACCGACGGCTGGCACGAGGCGACCCGGACGTTTGAAGTCACCAACCCGGCTACCGGCGAGACGGTTGCAGAAGTCGCCGACTGCGGCGTGACGGAGGCCGCGCAGGCCGCCGAAATCGCTACGCGCGCTTTTGAGACCTGGAAGACGACCACCGCCTTCGAGCGTAGCGACATCCTCGTGCGCTGGCACGACCTGCTGCTGGCGAACCAGGACGAGCTGGCCCGCACCATGACCGAGGAGATGGGCAAACCCGTCAAGGAGTCGCGCGGCGAAATCGCCTACGCGGCCGGGTTCGTCAAGTGGTACGCCGAAGAAGCCAAGCGCGTCTACGGCGAGACGATGCCGAGCCATGTGAGCGACAAGCGTCTGCTCGCCGTCAAACAGCCGGTCGGCCCGGTCTTTGCCGTCACGCCCTGGAACTTTCCGGCGGCGATGGTGACGCGCAAAGCTGCGCCCGCGCTGGCCGCCGGTTGCACCTTCATCCTCAAACCGGCTGAGCAGACACCGCTGAGCGCGCTGCACTTAGCCGCGCTGTGGGAAGAGGCGGGTGGTCCGGCCGGGACCTTGCAAGTTTTGCCCTGCCGGGACCCCGTAGCGCTGTCCGACACCCTGCTCGCCGACCCGCGCATCCGCAAAATCACCTTTACCGGCTCGACCGAGGTCGGTAAGATCCTTTATAAAAAGGCGGCCGACACGGTCAAGAAAATTTCCCTGGAACTCGGCGGGCACGCGCCCTTTATCGTGTTCGAAGACGCCGACCTAGACCGGGCCGTTGCCGAGGCGATGGCTTGCAAGTACCGCAACGCCGGGCAAACTTGCGTGTGTGCCAACCGCATCTATGTGCAAGCGTCGGTGCTGGACGCCTTCACCGAGCGCTACGCGGCGGCCGCGCAACAGCTCAGGGTCGGCGACCCACTTTTAGACAGCACCGACATCGGGCCGCTGGTGGACGCGGCGGGCTTAGAGAAAGTCAAAGCTCACGTCGCGGACGCGCTCGCCAAGGGTGCCGAAGTCGTCACGGGCGGCCACGCGCTGGACGGTCTTTACTTCGAGCCGACCGTGCTCACCGGCGTCACCAGCGACATGCGGCTCATGAGCGAAGAAACCTTCGGGCCGGTCGCGCCGCTGGTTTCGTTCGACAGCGAAGAAGAAGCGGTGAGATTAGCGAACGACACGCCCTACGGTTTGGCAGCCTACTTTTACACCAACGACCTGAGCCGCGCTTTTCGGGTCGCCGAGGCTTTAGAGTACGGCATCGTCGGGGTCAACGACGGCGTGCCCTCGACGCCTTACGTGCCCTTCGGCGGCGTCAAACAGTCGGGTTTGGGGCGTGAGGGTGGGTACTGGGGTTTGGAAGAATACCTCGAGACGAAGTACATCTCTTTGGGTTTGCCGCGCTGACCGTCGCTCGTGGACCCCGTCACGCCTGAACCCGTCACGTCTGAACACAGCACGCCCCAGGTGGCCACGACACCCCACCCCGACCTCACGCCCGACCGGGTCGTCGCCCTCGTCCTGACGGCTTTACAGCGCAACGACGCGCCCCACCCGGACGCAGGCGTCGAGACGCTTTACGCCTTCGCGTCGGCCAGGCTGCGCGCCCAGGTGGGCGACTTGAAGACGTTCAAACGGGTCCTGCACAACAGTCTCTACGCGCCGCTGCTCGAGCACACCCGGGCGCGCGCCGAACCCCTGGAGCGGCGCGGGCGCGCGGCGCGGCAAACCGTCGTCGTCTGGACGGCAGAGGCTGGAGCCGGGGAGGCGCCTTACCTGTTCAGCCTCGCCCAGCAGCCGCAAGCGGACGCGCCGCCCCTGTGGCTGTTGAGCGCTCTGTCCCGAGCGGACTTGCCGGGCTGAGCCCGAAACCGGCTGTTGCGAAGTGCTAAACTGGACCGCCAGCCCCGCCACCGAAGCGACGTCGTTTTCACCCATCCGCCCCGAACGAGGTTCAGCATGTGGCTGTCCAACCGCCTAAAGCTCATCAATGCCCGTCCCGGCCCGATCGTGTTGGCGTGCGCGGCGTCTTTCGGAACGCAACACCTGCTGAGCGCCCTCAAAGACGCCGCGCCGACATCGGTCTGGCTCGAGTTCGGCAGCAGCGAACGAGGCGACCCGGTCGCGCAGGGCAACCTGCTCGCCGAGGGTGTCAAGAAAACCTTGGGAAACGCGCTCTTTGAGTATTCCCTGCCCTACAGCTACGGGCTCAAAGTCCTGGACCTGCACTTGGAACTGCTGGGACCGTTCACGTTTTTGCTGTCGAACGCCGAATACGGGCCCGAGTTCGCCGCCGCCCTGACGACCCTCAACCGCAGCGGCAGCCGCGTGGTGCTCGCCTTTTCGCAGCTGCCCGAAAGGTTCGTCCTGCCCGCGGAGGCGCTCCTGCTCGGCGCGGCCGACCTGCGGCTGAGCCGCGCGGAGGCGCTTCAACTGGCGGCCGGCCTGCCGCCTGAGGAGGTCGACGAACTGCTGCGCCAGAGCGGCGGGGCGTTCGAGGCGTTCACCACGCGCTTGCACGGCCGCCTGCACCTGCCCACCCCGCTGCGCCCCGGCCCCGACGGCCCCAGGTTGCCCGAAGGGCAAGAGGTCGAGGTGGACCCGAGCCTCCTCCTCAACGTCCTCGTTGCCAAAGAAAAGTGGTCCGAGGCGCTCGAACTCGCCGTCGCCGCGCTGCCGGGGCGGGTGCCGGACGTGCTCGAGCAGGCGGGGCACGTTTACCACGAGCGCGGCTTGCACAAGCGCCTGTGGGAACTCCTGCAAGACGTGCCCGCGCGCTTACAAGACGAAAACGTGTTGTTCTGGAAACTGTCGGCCGGGGGTTGGCTGGGCAAGGCCGAGGGGATGCGCGCCGCGGTGGAACGCTTTTTGGCGGTCCAGGAAGCCCCCGACCTGCGCGCGCTTTATGCGGGCGTGCTCGCTCCCCTGGAGAGCGCGGAGAGCGAGGCCGAGCGGGCGTACCGGGCGCAAGCCTCGCCGCTGAGCGTTTACCAGTACGGCCGCAGGCTCGCCGACCGGGAGGAGCGCGTGCAGGTATTGCAGCGAGCCGTACGACTCGCCGAACACAAAGGGCGCACCTACGAAGTCACGCGCAACGCCGGAGAACTCATGAACCAACTCATCGACATCGGCCGCTACAACGAGGCGGTTTACTGGGGCGACTGGACCCTGACCCAGTTCGACCGGCACGGCCTGGGCAACGCGCAGCGGCGGCTGCACCTGGTGAACAACTGGGCCTTCGCGCGCATCTTGGTCGGTGAGACGGCCGGGCTGCTCGAGCGCTTGCGCGAGGGCGAGGCTCAACTCGCGGAGGCGTTTCCCGCCCTGGCTCGAGCCTACCGGGAGACGTTGGGAGACTATTTGCTCGCGACCGGCAAACCCCAAGAAGCGTTGTCGTACTATCACAAAAACTGGGAAGCCGCGTCCCGCATCATGTCGGGCGAAAACGTCCTCGGCGTGACCCAAGCCCTGCTCCATCTCGGCGAGTACGGTACGGCGCTGGACCTGGCGACGAAGGCCAAAGTGCTTACCACGGGCGAGTCTTCCATCTACAGCTATACCGCCGACCTCGCCTACGGCATGGCCCTGACGATGACCGACTTTGAACTGGGCAAGCGCCACCTCGAAAAAATGGCCAAAGACAAAAGCTACACACCGCAGGTGCGTTTGGTCACGCAACGCGCCCTGTACCTGGCTTGGGCGCACCTGCAAAGCGGCGATGCCGAAAGGGCGAGACGAGCGCTCAAAGAGGGTGAGCAGGGTTTGAAGGAGCTGTCACAGACCGGCCTCATCCTGCTGTCAGGCCCGGAGCCTGAGTTCCGCGAAGTCTGGACGCTTATCAACGGTCACAAATTCCCCCTGGAACTGCGCTTTTTGGGCAGCCGCGACGCTTGGTTCAACAATACACCCCTAAAACTAGCGCCGCAGGCCTGCGACATCCTGGCGCTGTTGGCTCTCAACAAGCAAGGTCTGTCCCTGGAACAAATTTTGCTGCTGCTGTACGGCGACGAAGGCAGCCGCGGCGCGGTCAAGGTCGCCCTGTCCCAACTGCGCAAATACGTTCCCGTTTCGCACCAGCCTTACCGCTTGGAGGTGAACTACCAGGCGGACTTTCTCAGCCTGCACGACCTGCTGGTCGAAGGGCGCGTGCGGCGCGCCGTAGACCTGTACCGAGGCCCTTTGCTGCCCGATTCGGAAGCGCCCGGCATCGTCGAGGCGCGCGAAGCGGCCGAAGAGGCGTTGCGCCAGGCCGCTTTGCTGTCGAAAGACGCCGAAGCCCTGCTGGCGCTGGCGGAAAAAATACCCGCCGACTTAGAGCTGTGGGAGGCGGTAGAAGCGTCTCTCCACAAAAGCGACCCGCGCTTTCCCATAATAAAAGCTCGAGCGGAACAGGTCCGCAAGAGCTGGTTGAGCAGTTGAGTTGTAGGTTCGATTAAAAGCGGACGTCGATGGTCGTACTGTTGAGACCCGGAAAAAGGTCGTTCGTGTTTGCAGCAAAGCTCAAGCCTGCGCCGAGAAGCGTCCCCAGAACCACCACGGTCAACATAACTTTTTTCATATCCATCTCCCCAATCCTTCTAGTGATTTGCCCCTCTGTGTAATACCTCACTTGTCTCGTACTTTACGTAGCTTGGGTTAGCGGTCCGTTAACGGGATTTGCTAACCCGTTGCTAACCGTTGTTACTTGTAATGAACGGCGTCGAAGTGAGACTTGTGGGCGGTGAGACCCGCTCCAACCAACACTTCAACGGGAGACGGAGCGAACCTGAGTTGAGCGTTCCGTCTCCCGTTGTATTTCCCGCTGCACTTCTTGCTCCGCGGTTTCCACACCTTTCTTACAGCCTGTATTCTCGTGTTCGCGTTTTTCACACTCGCTCACGCCGCTCGACCCCTAGAGGTCGACGCTTAAGCCGCGAGCTTGCTAACGTCCCGGTAACAGTTTCGTAACGAACCGCTAACGTCCAGGGCGTTTACTGGCATCAGCAGGGCGCGCCATCAGCGCCCGACATTTCGGCTTCCAAACGAAGTCTGGACGCTAAGGAGACGACTATGAACACGAGCAAGCAAGCCAAAGTTTTCAGAGGCTTCAGGGTGACCGCCGAGGGACGCGTTTTGGTCAGCGACTTGGCCCTGTTGCAAGACGTGCAAAAAGCGTCGGAGCAAAACGCTTATTCGGCCACCGCCCTCGAGGCCAGCGCGGCAGCTTCACGCTACAGCTCGAGCTTTTGACCTGAGGGGTGCGCGCAGAAGGCCGACAAACCTTCCGGCTCTGCGAACAGCTCTTTCCAATCCGGTTTTACATCGCTTTACCTCCTGTGCTTGCGTCGCAAACCAAAGCTTACAGGAGGTTCTTCCCTTTTGAATCAGGCTACGCGCACCCCCTCGAATGTTCAGCAGACACATTGGTGAAGTCACCGTTTTATTTGCGGTCGTTCTCGCCAACCCCAACTAAACGGTCTGCGTAGTAAGCTTAAAAATCGCCGACTGGCACGTGCTAAACGGGAAAACTCATGGGATGCCGAGCAAATTTGTGTTTTGCCGTCCCGGATGGGAAAAAACACCCAAATTTCCATTTTGCAGATGATTCACTGTATGTCTTTTTGAGCGAAACGAATCCCTCGAGCCTGGCAGCCTCTCGTACAGTTTCAGAGTGAAACGTAATCAATGCCGAAAATACGTCTCGAGCAACCTGACTCAGCCTTTGGCCCGAGACCCCAACTCCCCCACAAACGCCTCATGCTCTTTCGTCCTGATACCTTCTTGCAGGACGCTCAAAACTCGAGCCATGTCGCCCCTGAGCAAAGCTTCTACGTCCAACCGAAGGCCGGGGAAGGTCTTGCTGACAAGGATGCCGTCGGCGGGCTCGAGCCTTTCGTACCGCCCCTCATTCAGCACGAACCAGTCGAAGGCTTCATCATCTATACGCCAAACCAAATACTCTTGCACCCCACTGCGGCGGTACACGTCATGTTTGACGTGAAAGTCGTAGGAAACGCTGCTGGCTGTAATCTCAGCAGCCAGTTCCGGCGCACCCTCTAAATAACCGTCTTCACCGATATGGGCTTGTCCGCCCGACACGATGAACAAAAAGGCGTCCGGTTGAGGCTCGTTGTCGTTGTCCAAACGCACCGTGCCGTTGTCACCCGAAAGAACACCGGGGGTCATGGCGCGGTAAAACCCCAACCACGTCATCAAATCAGAGTGAGGTCCGGCGTGTCTTTCAAAACTGACGGGTGAACCCATGTAGACGACTCCCTCGAGCAGCTCCGCTTTTTTGAGTTCCGGCATGGCGTGATAGCGCCGCTCGAACTCGTGCCGGGTCAGTTTATCCCCATTCATGAGTTCGGGAATCTCGAGAGCAGTTGCCCGTGCTTTGACTTCGACCATAGCTGAAAGTTTAGCGCAATCGGGCAGCGCCCGCCGTAAAAAGATAAGATACGAAGCAACCTTATGACGACCGCCTCACCGACTCGCGCCCAAACCGTCATCGCCATTCGCAAGCTCAACATGGTCTACCGGGGGCGCGGCACCGAGACGGTAGCGCTGAAAGACGCGAGCCTCGAGATTTCAGAGGGCGAATTCATCAGCCTCATCGGGCCGTCGGGCTGTGGCAAGACGACGCTGCTGCGCTTGATTGCCGACCTTGTCACACCGACCTCGGGCGAGTTGCTGGTCGCGGGTAAAACGCCTCGTGAAGCTAGACTCAGCCGCGAGTATGGGTATGTGTTCCAAGCGCCGGTGCTCTACGACTGGCGCACGGTGCTGAAAAACGTGATGCTGCCGCTCGAGATTATGAACTGGTCCAAAAAGGAGCGGCACTCGAGAGCTGCACACCTCCTCGAGATGGTCGGTTTGCAAGACTTTCACAAACAGTACCCCTGGCAACTCTCCGGCGGGATGCAGCAGCGGGTCAGTATCGCTCGAGCCCTCGCCTTCGACCCGAAGCTCCTCCTCATGGACGAACCCTTCGGCGCGCTCGACGAAATCACGCGCGAGACGATGAACTTAGAACTCCTGCGCATCTGGCAAGAAACCCGCAAGACGGTCGTCTTCGTCACCCACTCGATACCTGAAGCCGTTTTCTTAAGTAGCCGCATCGTCGTGATGACGCCGCGCCCCGGCAAAATTGAGACGATCATCCCCGTCGGTCTCCCCTACCCGCGGGGCAACGACACCCGCGAATCGAGGGCGTTCTTCGACCTCGCCACGCAGGTAAGAGAAGCGTTGCGGGAGGTGCATTAGGTGACGCAAGAAGGATCTTTTTACTCCTCACTTGCTGATTTCGACTTCCCCGTCTCATGAGCCGCTACGTTCCAGTCCTCATCACTCTCGCCGTCCTCATCCTGCTCGGCTATCCGCTGGCGCTGCTGTTCGGGTTGCCGCTGGCGCTGCGCGACCGGAACGACCTGCGCAAGTGGAGCAAAGAAACGGTGAGCGCCGACGCCACGAGCGGACGGCTTGAAGGTGAGGTTGACGGCGAAAACCGGGTGTTTACGTTTCCGCAGAAAAATGTGGTGGAAAATGACGGGACTCGAGAACTCTACCTCGACGGCGTCCAACTCACCGACACCTCGGAGCGCCCGCAAGAACGAGTAGATGGGGTGCAGACCACCTTTACTTTCGAGAGTGCGCGCGGGCTGGTGGTGCTGGACGGGCGGGTGCTCGAGGACGGCGTAGACTATAGCCGCAACGGCAACGTCGTCACTTTCGCAAGACCACCTCTACGCAACGCGCAACTTCGGCAGTACCGCGACTACTACTTAAAAAATCCGGCGAAGGGTGAGGTCTTACTAGCCGAAGCGCCACCCGTGGGCTCGAGCCTGTGGACGGCGCAGTACACCGTCTATTCCCGACCGAGTTGCGGGGCGACGGTGCTCGAGTGCTTTTATGCGCTGCCGCAGCATCCGGTGCCGTTTCCCCACTGGATTGCCGCGCGGGTAGGGCCGTTTTTCTCCAAATATGCGCTTTATGACGAGCGTAACGTGGTGCGGGCGACGCTCTACACGACGCTCGGGACGCTCGCCGCGCTCGCGCTCGGTGGGGCGGTGGGTATCATTTTGGCGGCGCTGTTCGTGCTGTTTCGGCCCTTGGAGCGCGCCCTGTTACCCTGGACCATCGCCTCACAGACGATTCCCATCATCGCGCTCGTGCCGGTGCTGCTCCTCGTGCTCGGCAACTTCGGCATCACCATTCAGACGAGTCTGCTGCCGACGGCGATCATCGGCGCGTACATCTGCTTTTTTCCGGTCGTGGTGAGCACGGTGAAGGGCTTGCGCGCGGTCGACCCGCTCGCTTTGGACCTCATGAAATCCTACGCGGCGACGCCGCTGCAAGTGTTTTTCAAGGTGAGGTTTCCGGCGGCGGTGCCGTTCTTTTTTACCGGCTTAAAGCTCGGCACCGCCGCGGCGTTGGTCGGCGCGCTCGTCGCCGAGACCGAGTCGAACAATCGGCGGGGCTTAGGGTTTCAGATTTTGGGGCAAGTCCAGTCCGGCAACGTGGCCGACGTGTGGATTTTGCTCATTATCTCGGGTTTGCTCGGCATCGGCTTAGTCGCGCTCGTGACGGCGTTGCAACGGGTGATTGCGCCCTGGGAGCGGGCGTGAGGTTCAGACCTGCGCTGTTCGCCACTTTGAGCGCCATCGTCGCGCTCGTCGGCATGTTCGGGCCGTTCGGTGCGGGAGGCGCGACCTCGCTCGAGGTCGTCGGCTTTCCCGGTCTCGCCGTCGTTTTGGCGCTGCTCGTGCTGGCGTTGGTCGGCAACGTGTGGACTGTAACCCTCGTCGTTCCACTCGGGTTGCTGGGGTCGTTTTGGGCGGTACGGGGGCTCGAGCCCCTCAACTCGAGCGGCGCCTGGGGCTACTGGGCGCTCTTTTGGGGCGCTCTCCTCGCGGCTGTGTTTGCGACGGGTCGCGTGAGCCTCGTCGAAGAAAAGTCGGGCGAATCCTCCTTCCTCAAACGTTTGCGCCGAGGTTTGCCGCCTGCGACCGTACCTTTCCTGCTGCTCCTCGTTTGGCAGGGCCTGGTCGTCGGCTACCGCGTGCCGAAAGGCATTTTTCCGAGCGTCACGAACGTTTATAACCAACTCGTCGCAAGCCTGCCCGTGCTACTCAACGACAGCTACGTCACCTTTGTCAAAGAGGTCGCCTTCGGGTTTACGCTCGGTCTCGCTGCCGGTTTTTTGGTCGGGGTAGCAATCGCTTACTCGCCCTTTTTGCAGCGCGGCTTTTTGCCGCTCGCGGCGGCGTTCGGGGCGGTGCCGATTGTGGGACTCGCGCCGGTGTTGGGCCGGGCCTTCGGGGTCGATTGGGAATCCAAGGCGGCGGTCGTCGTCATTGTCACCTTTTTTCCGGTCGTGCTGAACACGGTGCAGGGGCTTACGCTTGTAGACCCGCTGAAGCTCGAGCTTTTAAGAGCCTACGCCGCCACACCGCGCCACATTTTCTTCAAGCTGCGCCTGCCGAACGCACTGCCCTACCTGTTCAACGCGCTCAAGCTCGCCGCCGTGCTCTCGGTCATCAGCGTCATCGTCGCGGAGTTCTTGATTCCGGGGCCGCCCATTGGCCTCGGCCAGCGCATTTCACTCTCGGCCCGGCGCGGCGCTTACGACGTGGTGTTCGCGGCGATTTTCGTCTCGAGCTTCTTCTCGATTTTGGTTTACGGATTTCTGTCGGCTGTGGAGCGTCTGCTTACGGGTTGGCATCCGTCGTTCAGGGAGGAGGGTGGATGAGGTAAACCGCAACGTGCATCAGGTTTCGTCACCACGAGAGGCTGAGAAAGGCGGCTTCCGGGTTGGTAGCGAACGCCTCGGCAGCATGTTCATAATGTCTGAGGAGTTGCTCGACATCTGCGGTTGAACAGTTACCGAGCCGCACCCAGATGACCTTCGGTGGGTGCCCAAACACAAGACTCCTTTGGTGAAAGTCGGAATCTTTTGAAACAATAACAAGGCCGTGCTGTTTTGCATACTCCCAAACGACAAGATCGTCCGCCGCTTTAAGACCCACCTCTCGGACGTGTAGCGAGTCGGGGAAAATATCACCCAACAAACGAGCCAGTCGGTGTGAAAGGTTTTGGTCGAAAAGCAGTCTCACGCCGCAGGAGGCACCGTGACAAGACGCCTTTCGCGCTCAGCCGCAAAAGCAATGCACGCTTTGAAGTCTTCTAAAGTCAGGTCGGGGAAGTCCTCGAGAATTTCTTCCTCGGACATATCGGAAGCTAAATAATCAAGGACCTCGTAAACAGTAATCCTAAGACCTCTAATGCAGGGCTTGCCGCCACGCTTGTTAGGGTCTATCGTGATGTAATCCCGATAGTTCATAGCAAAAGTTTAAGAGTGCCCTTAGTAAAGGTCAAGCAGAAGCGGAGAGAGCTGATGCCCCAAGCTCCAGAGCGGCGACAGCTTGAAACTGCTCGAGCACTTAGGCATAAAGCTACTGTACGTTTGCTGAACAGAGAAGGCGAGAATCAGAGACCAGCGCAGATAACGTCCCTTCCAGCGCCTTATGCTGCTAAGAAACTGCAGGAAACACTATCCCATTAAACACACCCACAACTCCGACAAGCACCAAAGTGAGTTCAACACGGTTCACCCACGCTGCTCTGTTCAAACGCCGATGAAGCATTTGATTACTCGGGTCTTGCTGAGCAATATTTTCAAGGCGGTTATATTCGGGCAAGGAGTAAACAGACCCTACGACAATGGTAGCTAGGAAAACGGAGATGAGGAAAATAAGCCAAGGCGACGTGACAGACAGTTCCTTGAGCCATACCAGCAACATTCCACTTGTGAAGGCCGTAGCCGCTGCAGGGATGTAAACGCGGCGAATAATCCAGTTGACATAAGGCACGACTTTAGCAGCAAATGCATCATCACCTAAGGTGCGGGCGCGAAACATCCAGATTTGCCCCGTGACTGCACCTCCTACCCATAGCATTAACGAGAGAATAAGCAGCGTGAAAAGTAGTTGCTCCAGCATGACAAACTCCTTTAGTTACCTACTATCCAGACCTCGAGTTGGTTTAAGGCATTCTCTACTCGCTCGGCACCTAGCGAGAGCTGCAAGCCGAGCCCCTTGAAAAAGCTCGTGATGATAACGGCTGTCTCTTCGGGCTTTAGGTCACTGCGAAACGAACCGTCAGCACGTCCCGCTTCAAGTAGCGGCACGAGAAACCCATGCCAGCTCACATCTGTTTCGGAAAGCACCCTATGAACCTCATCGTCGCGGGACGCCCGCACGAAAAGCTCGTTGAGTACGATAAATCTATCTGGGTATTCGTAGGTCTGATTCAGCACGTGCTGGAAGTGTCCGCTCAATACCACCTTAGGAGAAACATTATTCGCCCCATCCATCGCTGGCACGCGGTCAAGTTCAGAGATAATCGTTTGAACGATAGCCCTGATAAGGTCTTCCTTGCTCGAGAAGTAGTAGTGCAGAGTAGCAATGTTAATGCCCACCCGTTCCGCCACCTCTCTCACACGCAACCCCTCAAACCCCTTCTCAGCGATGAGGTCATGAGCAGCATTTATGATTTGGATGCGGCGGTCAGATTGTTTCTCCGTAGTTGTCTCAAACATAAGTATCAATCAAGCAGTTGATTGAATTATACCACTGTTACTTCCTTAGGTCAAGCTACTGCGTAACCTAATTGTGCCGCTCGTACTTTCGGTGAAGTTGCTTTCTTCATGCTTTCCTCCTCTTCCTCCTAACCTTGATAAACTTAGCCTCGTAAGAGTTTAAGGAGGAAGAATGAAAAAAGTTTTTTTAAGTCTGGCAACGCTACTACTCGCAACGCTCCCGGCAGGCTTCGCGCAAGACCTTGTGGACGTGTGTTTTCAAAGCAAATGGTTCCCGCAGGCGCAGTTCGCGGGCTACTTCGTTGCACAGGCCAAAGGCTTTTACGAAGAGGAAGGTTTGAACGTCACCATCTTGGACGGCGGCAACGTCAACCCGACCGTGCAGGTCGCCAGCGGCAACTGCGACTTCGGCACCGACTGGATTGCCAACATGCTCGTGCAGCGGGCGCAGGGGCTCAACGTCGTGCAAATCGCGCAGATTTACCAGGACTCGGGCTACCGGATGGTGGCCTTGAAAGACTCGGGCATCGAGCAGTTCCCCGACCTGGCCGGGCGGACGGTGGGAGTGTGGGGCTTCGGCAACGAGTTCGTCTCGCAAGCGATTTTCGACGTCGAGGGCATGACCTCGAACCTAGACCCGACGGTGACGAATCCCGACGTGAACGCGGTCGTTTACGCCTTCGACCCGGCGCTCGTGTTCCCGAACGAGGTCGACGTGGCTTCGGCGATGACCTACAACGAACTTGACCAAATCGTCGGCTTGGGCTACGGACTTGACACGCTCAACGTGCTCGACCCGGCGGAAATAGGTGCGAACCTGCTCGAAGACCTCATCTTCACCACGCCCGACCTGCTGGCAAGCGAGGACTTCAAAGGCTCCGGCTTGTCCGGCCGCGAGGTCGCCGAGCGGTTTTTACGCGCGACCATCAAGGGTTGGCAGTACGCGGTGGACAACCAGGAAGAGGCCGTCGAAATTGTGATTTCCCAGTGCGGCGACACCTGCAACGGCTCCGGCTCGACTCAGAGCCCGCAGGTTCACCAGACCTGGCAGATGGCGAGGGTCGCCGAACTCGTCAAGCCGGACGCGGACACGCAAGTCGGCGCGATTAGTCAAGAGGCGTTCGAGCACTCGGTCGACTTGCTCGTGCAGGTCGGGCTTATCGACGAGGCCGTGACGTTCGACGAGATTGTCGACGGAAGCGTCTACGAAGCTGTACATGAAAGCATGATGCAGTAGCGCTCGAGAGTAAAGGAGGGCCGGGCGCATTGTCGCGCCCGGCCCTTTTTGTTGATAGTCAGACCGTGAGGAAAGGGCTCGAGGGCAGCGCGTTACGCCAAAAAACTTGTCGCCACTCTCGAGCGTTTCAAGACCGGGGCGGTCGAAAAAACTTGCAAAGACGCAGGTTTTAGGGTGAGACGGCCCGTTCAGTTCCAGCGCCGTTTGCGCCGCACGAACATCCGGCTGTCGGCCTGGGCGTTCACCCCGAGGTAAAGCTCCTGCACGTTTTCGTTTTCGCTGAGGTCGTCAGCCGTGCCCTCCAAGACGATGCGGCCGCCCTCGAGCACGTAGCCGTAGTCCGCAATCCGCAGGGCCTGCGCCGCGTTCTGCTCGACCAGCAGCACGCCCACGCCCTCGCGGTTGATGCCCCGGATGACGTCGAAAATCTCCGCGACCAGCAGCGGCGCGAGCCCGAGGCTGGGCTCGTCCAGCATCATCAGCTTGGGCCGGCTCATGAGCGCCCGCGCGATGGCGAGCATTTGCTGTTCGCCGCCCGACATGGTGCCGCACTGCTGGCGCGCGCGTTCTTTAAGCCGTGGGAACAAGGCGTACACCTTGTCCAAGTCTTCGGTGACGCCCGCCCGGTCGCGGCGGTGAAACGCGCCGAGTTGCAGGTTTTCGGTGACGGTGAGTTCGGGAAACATGCCGCGCCCCTCGACCACGTAGGCGATGCCTAAGCGCGCCACGCGCTCGGTGGAGTCGTCCTGCACCCTCTCCCCCATCACTGTGACCTCGCCCTTGCGCGGCTCGTCGTCGATCAAGTTCATGATGGTTTTTAGAAGCGTGCTCTTACCCGCCCCGTTCGAGCCGAGGATAGTCACGCACCGGCCCTCACCGACCTCTAGCGACACGCCCTTCAAGACGGGCAGCCGTTTGTGGTAGCCCGACTCGACGTTGGTGAGTTCTAAGATCACGCTTTCTCCAGCTGTGTCTCGCCCAGGTAAGCTTTGATAACCTCGGGGTTGCGCTGCACCTCTTGCGGCGTGCCGTCGGCGATTTTCACGCCGTAGTCGAGGACGACGATGCGCTCGGCGAGCCGGCTGACCACGCGCAGGTCGTGTTCGACCACCAGCAGGGTGATGCCCAAGTCCTGGCGCAGGCGCAACAGTCGGAACATCATCTCGTCCTTTTCCTCGGCGGTCATGCCGGCGGTGGGTTCGTCGAGCAGCAGCAGCTCGGGCTCGGCGGCGAGGGCGCGCGCCACCTCGACGAGCTTTTGGACGCCGTAGGGCAGCGCCGCGACGGGGGTCGAGCGGTAGGCTTGGAGGTCGAGCAGGTCCATGATTTCTTCGGCGCGCTGGCGCTGCCTCACCTCGTCGCGCCGCCACGCCCCAGTGCCGAGCAGCGCGCCCAACAAGCCGGCGCGGACGTGCAGGTGTCGCCCCAGCAGGAGGTTGTCGAGACAGGTCAGCGTGCCGAACAGTTCGATGTTTTGAAAGCCCCGCCCGACCCCGAGCCGCGCCACGGCGTGGGGTGAGCGGCCGCGAATCGACTCGCCTTTGTAACGAATCTCGCCCGCTTGCGGCTCGTAAAAGCCACAAATGCAGTTGAAGATGCTCGTCTTGCCCGCCCCGTTCGGCCCGATGAGGGCGACCACCTCGTCGTCGCCCAGGGTAAAGCTGACCCCGGAGAGCGCCGTGATGCCGCCGAAGCGCAACGTGACGTCGGACAGCTCGAGCAGGGGCTTAGTCACCGAAATAACTCTGGCAAAATAAGGTCCTAAAAAGGGGAGCGGAGGTCTTCCGCTCCCTCACGTGACTCAGTAGGTGATAAACCCGTCCGAAGCGGGCCGCAAGCCCTCCGGGGTCATCTGCAACAAGACGATGGAGTTGTTGCCCTGGTAGCCCTCGGTAAAGTCGAGGTTGGCGAACATGCCCTGGTCGTAGCCGCTGATGGTTTTCATGGCCGCTAAGAAGTTCTCGCGCGTCAGGTCGGGGCCGGCGGCCCGCAGGCCTTCGACGAGCGGCTGTGCGAAGGCGACGCCCGCGAGCGAGCGGAACGGGTCCTGGGCCGCTTCGGGCGCGTAGGCCACGATGATGTTGGCGAGCACGTCGTCGGCGATGGGGTCGCCGTTGCCCTCGCCGACGATGGCGGTGGGCAGCCGTAAAAAGGTCGACAGCAGCGCGCCCTGCATGCCGGGGTTGGCGAGCAGGCTGGGGTCGAGCAGCGTGGTCGAGGCCAGGATGCGCGGGGTGTACTCGAGCTTTTGGAACTCGTTGACGAGGGCGGCGGCCGCGGCGGGCGTGCTGTACATGACGACCGCGTCGGCACCGCTGCCGCTTAGGCGCAGCGCCTGCACCGCCATGTTGGTCTCGCCGCGCTCGTAAGACACGGTGTCCACCACCGACACGTCCACCCCGGCCTCTTGCAGCTTGGCTATTTCGCTCTCGACCCCGGCGAGCCCTTCGCCGCCGTAGTCGTCGTTCTGGTAGAATACCGCGAGGCGGCTGTTGCCGAGTTCTTCGGCCGCGTAGCGCGTCATCAGCGCCGCCTCGACCTCGTAGTCGGTGAAGGTCGCGAACACCAAACCCTCGGACTGCTCGGCGAACTCGCCCGAGCCCGTCGCCGGGCTGACCCAGGGGATGCCGTTGCGCTGCACGATGGGCATCACGGCCAGGCCCGGCGCGGTGCCGATGCCGGCCACAAAGGCGAAGACGTTCTCGCGGTCGTTCAGTTCACGCGCCGCCGCCACGCTGCGCGCCGGGTCGTAGCCGTCGTCGCGAGAAACGAGCACCAGGTTGCGCCCGTTGATGCCGCCGTTGTCGTTGACCCACTGAAAGTAAGCGTCGATGGCCGTGGTGACCGTGCCCCAGGCCGCGGCCGGGCCCGACTGGGGCCCCCAGGTGCCGATGCGGATTTCGCTGTCCGTGACGCCGGGCGTCTGGGCGAGGCTGAGGCTGAAAATCCCCAGGACGAGTAGGAGGGCGAGTTTTTTCATACTGCTCCTTTCAGGGTGCGGGGTGGCTGAACTTTCGCCCCGGTAACCCTTTTTCGTAAGACGTGCGCTTGGGAGGTGGGCGCACTAAACACGCCTTACCTCCGGCTTACCGAGAAGCCCGTGGGGCCGGAAGACCAGCACGAGAATCACGACCAAGAACGCGAACGAGGCCTTGAACTCGTTCGACACGTACACCCCGACCAGCAGCTCGAGCACCCCCAGTATATACCCTCCCAGAATCGCCCCCGGCAGCGAGTTCATGCCGCCGATGACCGCGGCGACAAAGCCTTTGGACAGCGGGTCGAACATCATGGTGGGCGACAGCAGCGTCGTCGGCGCGAGCAGCAGCGCGGCGGCCGCGGCGAGCAGGGCCGACACGCCCCAGGTGGCGAACAGCACCGTCTTGACCGGGATGCCCAGCGCCCGCGCCACGTCCTCGCGCTGCGCCACCGCCCGCATGGCGAGCCCGATTTTGGTGCGGTTGAGGAGCAGCCACAGCGCCACCATGATGAGCACGCCGACCAGCGAGGTGATAACCGAGGTCCGGCTCAGCGCCGCGCCGCCGAGCCGAAAAATGCTGTCGGCGACGATGGGCGGCAGGTTTTTGTTGCTCGTCCCGAAAGTCAGCGCGTAAACGCCCTGCAACCCCAAGTTCACCCCGAGCGTCAAGATGATGAGCCCGAGTTCCCCCGGCGTGCTCGGGGTGGTTTCGAGAAAAAAGTAGGCGGCCAAACCGGTCAATACCCCGACGAGCGCCGCGAACACGAGGACGGGAAAAACTCCATAAGCGAGCGCCCCCACCAGCAGCGCCAGGCCCACGCTCAGCGCGACCTTGCCGGGTTTCATGATCAGCAGCGAGACGAAGCCGCCGAGCAGCAGCGCCGCGACGAGCGACAGCACGAAGCTGAGCGCGTAGGGCAGCGCCAGCGCGTTGAAAAACACGAACGCCAAAAAGGTGCCGAACAGCCCGAGTTCCCCGTGGGCGAAGTTGAGGATGTGGGTGGTGCGGTAGAGCAGCACCAGCCCCAGCGCGATGAGCGCGTAGATGCTGCCGGTCGCGAGCCCGCTGACCAAGGCTTGTAAGAGTTGCTCCATCAAAAAACCTCGGAAGAAAGGAAAAAGCGGAGAGAAGGGCTTTTTCTTTGCAACCCTTCGCCAGCCTGGGGCGCTGTGCTCACATCGACGTGCCGCAAACGCAACTTCCTCACATCGGCCACGTGTTCCAGTAACGGCGGATTTTTTGCCAGCGCCCGTAGATGCCGCTGGGCTCGAGCAGCATGAGCAGAATCACCAGCACCCCGAAGATGAGCTGTGAACGGTTCGCCTGCGCCGAAAGCCAGACTTCCAACCCCGTCACAAAGCCCGCCCCGATGATCGCGCCCGGCAAAAAGCCCAGGCCCCCAACGACTATCATCAGCAAAAACTTGATGCTGAGGAGCAGGTTGAAACTCTCCGGCGTGATGTAGCCCAAAAGCGCGCCGTAGAGCCCGCCCGCCAGGCCCGTCAGACCCGCCGAGACGACGAAGGCGAGCGTCTTGTAGTAGGCGAGGTTCACGCCGCTCATCTGCGCGGCGAGTTCGGCGTCGCGCACCGCCAAGAAAGCCCGCCCGACGTGCGAGCGCTTCAAGTTGAACATGCTCCAGATAAAGACGAGCGCGATGACGAAGACGAAAAAGTAGTACGGCGTGTCCCGGTAAAAGTCGATGCCGAACAGCTCAGGCCTATCGGCGAGGGTGCCGCTCGAGGCGCCCACGAACCTCCAGTTGTTCAAGACCTGTTGGATGGCGAGCCCGAAGCCCAGCGTGGCGATGGCGAGGTAAGGGCCCTCGAGCCGCAACGAAGGCACCCCGATGACGAGGCCCAACAGGCCGCTCACAGCTATCGCCGCCAGCAACGCCAGCAAAAAGGGCCAGCCCAGCCCCACCAGCACCGCCGTCGTGTACGCCCCCGCCGCCAAAAAGCCCGCGTGCCCGAGCGACACCTGCCCCGTCAAGCCCACCAGCACCATCAGCGCCACCGCGACGAGCGCGAAGATAAAAAACAGCGTGGCGTTGTAGACGATGTAACCCGGCGCGACGAAGGGCAGTAGGGCGAGGGCCCCGAGGAGCAACGCGAACAGCGCCCGCCCGTGCCGGTATTCGATGTGCGCCAGGTCCTGCTCGAAGCGTTCGCGCAGGATCACCGGTACAGCCCCTCTATCAGCTCGGCGTACTTGTTGGCGACCGCGGAGCGCTTGACCTTCAGGGTCGCGGTGACCTCGCCGTCTTCAAAGTGGAGGCGCTTGGGCAGGACGGCGAAACGCTTGACGGTTTCGACCCGCGCCAACTGCTTGTTCGCCGCGGCGACCTCGGCTTTGATAAGTGTTTCGACCGCCTCGTGCGTCGCTAAGTCGCTGTAGGTCGTGTAGGTGATTTGGTGGTCGCGCGCCCAGGTGGTGATGTTGTCCTCGTCCAAAACGAGGAGCGCCACCAGGTACTTGCGCTTGTCGCCGATGACGACCGCGTCGTTGACAAAGACAGAGGCCTTGAGGAGGTTCTCGATTTTTTGCGGCGCGATGTTTTTGCCGCCCGCGGTGATGATGATGTCCTTTTTGCGGTCGGTGATGCGCAGGTGCCCGTCCTCGTCCAACACGCCGACGTCGCCCGTGAGGAGCCAATCGCCGTGCATCGTCGCGGTGGTCGCCGCGGCGTCTTTGTAGTACCCCTGGAAGGTGCCGCCCGACCGGGTCAAGATTTCGCCGTCGGGTGCTATTTTTAGCTCCACGCCGGGAAAGGGCGTGCCGACGGTGCCGTACTTGAACACCTCCTGGTGGATGCTGGCGACGCCCGCGTTCTCGGTCATGCCGTAGCCCTCGCGCAGGTCGACGCCCAAGGCGCGAAAGTAACCCAGAATCTGCGGGCTGATGGGCGCGGCCCCCGAAATGGCGACGCGCAGCCGGTCCAAGCCGAGCCGCTGCTTGAGCCAGCGCACCACCGTGAGGTGGGCGAGGGGCGCGGCGGCGCTCGTCCCGCCGCCCTGTTTTCTCCCCCCCGGCCGGCCCCCGACCGCGCGCATGGCCCAGTCGTACACGGCGCGCTTGAAAAAGTGGTTCTCGCGCATGTGAAGCTCGACCAGCGAGTGCATCTTTTCCCAGATGCGCGGCACGGCGAACAGCACCGTCGGGCGAATCTCTTGCAAGTTCTGGGCGAAGGTGTCCAGGTTCTCGACGAAGTTGATGACGTAGCCCGCCTTGAGGTGCGCGTAGCTGCCGCCCCGCTCGACGATGTGCGACAGCGGCAAGTAGGACACAATCTCGTCCTCGGCCGTGTAATCAAGCGTCGTTATGAGGGTGTCGACCAGCCACGACAGGTTGCCGTGACTCAGCATCACCCCCTTGGGGTCGCCCGTGGTGCCGGAGGTGTACATGATCAGGGCGGTGTCGTCTTCGGCGAGTGCGGCGACGCGGTCCTGGACGGCGTCCGGGTTCTGCTCGTAAAGCTTGGACCCCGCCGCCAACGCGTCCTCGAAGGCCCCAACCTCGTCGTAGCCTTCGGGTTCTACGGCGAGCACGAAGCGCACCCCCGGCAAGTCGGCGCGAACTTCCGACCACTTCTCGAGCTGTTCGGCGTTTTCTAAAATCAGGCCCACCGCGTCGGAATGCTCGAGCACGTACTTCACTTGCTTGGGGCTGCTCGTCGTGTACACCCCGACGCTCACCCCGCCCGCCGACTGGACCGCGAGGTCGCTGACCAGCCACTCGGGCCGGTTCTCGCTCAGGACGGCAACTTTCTCGCCCTTCTTCAAACCCTGGTCGACGAGGTAGGCCGCGAGCGCGTTGACTTTTGCGACGTGCTCGGCCCAGGTCACGCGCTGCCACAACCCGAAGCGTTTGACCCGCTGGGCCAAACCGGGGTCGTCTTTGCGGGTTTGGAGCAAGGCGGGCAAGCTGACAAATGCAGGTATCGTAATCCCCTTCTGCGGACAAAGCGCCCGCAAACCCTCACACAAACTTGATGTCTGGAGCCGAGTGTAACGTTGCGCCCGCGGCTTTTGCAAGTAGCCGCGCTCACGGTGAAGCGTTTGTGAAGCGTCGCCCCGGTCTGCGAGGCTCAACGGTGTTGAGTGCCCGCCACCAGCTCGCAACCTCCTCATCGTGTAGCTGCGCCCACCGCTCGCTTTGGAGTAGACTGTTCAGCAAGGTTATTTGAACAGCTCAGCAAAGAAAGGTTGAACATGGCCGTCACCACCCCTACCAAAACGCAAGAACTGCTCGAGCGCCAAAAGCGCGTCCTCCCGCCCATCCAGATCAAAATGCTTTACTACGGCGACGAGCCGCTGGCGGTCGAGCGCGCCAAAGACCAGTACCTCTGGGATGTAGAAGGCAACAAGTATTTAGACTTTTTCGGCGGCATCCTCACCGTATCGGTCGGGCACTGCAACGACGAGGTGGTTGCCGCGACCGCCGAGCAACTGCGCACCACCGGGCACACGAGCACGCTCTACTTAAACGAAATCACCATCAAGGTCGCCGAGAAAATCGCCGAGCTTACCCCCGGCAAGCTGCAATACAGCTTTTTCACCAACTCCGGCACCGAGGCCGACGAGACCGCCGTGATGGCGGCGCGTATGTTTACGGGCAACACCGACGTGATTGCGCTCCGCCACGCCTACAGCGGCCGCAGCATGAGCATGATGTCAATGACCGCCCACTCGAACTGGCGCTTGGGTGGCGTGTTCGACGGGGCGATTAAACACGTGCGCAGCCCAAACCTCTACCGGATGCCGGACGGCATGAACGAGGAGCAGTATTTAGACTTTTTGGTCGAGGACTTGCGAGACTTTATCGACACAAGTACGAGCGGGAAAATTGCCGCCTTTATGGCCGAGCCCATCCAAGGTGTCGGCGGCTTCGCGGTCGCGCCGAAGGACTACTTCAAACGTATCCTGCCGATTGTGCGCGCGGCGGGCGGCCTGCTGATTATCGACGAGGTGCAGACCGCCTGGGGCCGGACCGGCGACTACTGGTGCGGCATCGAGCACTGGGGCGTCGAGCCGGACATCATCACCTTCGCCAAGGGCATCGCCAACGGCGCACCGGTCGGCTGCACCGTCATGACGGCGGAGGTCGCCAAGGCGCTGGACGGCCTCACCCTCTCGACCTACGGCGGCAACCCCGTGTCGATGGCGCAAGCCTACGCGACGATTAACTACATCGAGAAAAACAAGCTTTGGGAGAACGCCGCCACGATGGGTTCAAAACTGCGTGAGCGCATGGAAAGTCTGGGCGCACAGTACGACTTCGTCGGCGACGTGCGCGGCATGGGCTTGATGCAAGCGTTCGAAATGGTCGAGCCCGGCAGCAAGAATCCCAACCCGGCCAAAGCCACTGCGCTTACCAACGCGGCGCGCAAGCACGGGCTCTTAATCGGCAAGGGTGGGCGCTACGGGAACGTGATTCGGATTGCGCCGCACTTGAACGTGTCAACCCAGGACATGGACGCGGGGTGTGAGTTGATTGAGAAGGCGTTTGGGGATATTGGATAAAGGGTTTGGGGAGGCTCGAGGGCTCGAGCCTCCCTTCCGCTTACAAACGCCATCACAAAAAAAGAGGTAAAAGATGAAAAACAAACTTCCCGCCGGTTGGAGCAAAGACAAAGTTAAGCGAGTCATCAATCACTACGAAACGCAAAATGAAGATGAGGCCGTCGCCGAAGACGAAGCGGCGTTTGCCGTCGAAGAAACGCTCGTGCAGGTTCCTGACGAACTGGTTGCAAACGTTCGGGCTTTGATTGCTAAACACGAGCATAATTAAAACATCGGAGATTTTCGATTGTGTCAGAAGAAGTTCATCCTTTACAGAAGCAACTTGTAGAAACGTTAAGAGGCGAAAAGTTTCTACAGAGTAAAGCCGTAGAACAAGCCTTTTTAGCTGTACCTCGTCATAAATTCTTACCTCAGCTCAGTCCAGAAGAAGCTTACAAGAATGAAAACATACCGACGAAGTACAGTGATGATGGTGAAGTTATCAGCTCAGCTTCACATCCTGGTGTTATGGCAGAAATCCTTGAAAGACTTGAGCTGTCATCAGGTCAAAAAGTATTAGAAATTGGAGCAGGTACAGGTTTCAACGCTGCCCTCATTGCCGACCTTATAGGCGACAAAGGTAAGGTAGTTAGCTTAGACTACGACAGCGACATTGTTGAGCAGGCTAGAAAGAACCTAGCAACTGTCGGTGTAGCTAACGTTGACGTTTTTCAGTCTGATGGTCATTTTGGGTATGAGACAGCAGCGCCTTATGACGTTATCGTCATGTCAGCATCGTCTTCAGACGTTTATCCAGCTTGGTTTAACCAGCTTAAAGAAGGGGGTTTGCTAGGTCTTGCTATACGCTTTTACTCTGACTCCGAGTTAGGAACCTTTATTATTTTTCATCACAAGGGTGACCACTTGATGAGTCGTGCAGGCGCACAAGCTGCTTTTATGCCTATGCGTGGTGCCAAAGCAAATTTAAGTACAGATGAAGGCGAAAGCCTCTTACGTGAGCGCATTGAATCTGGCAAAGCTTTTAACAGAATCCTCGTGTACATGGCAGGAGCAAATCTACCCCGAAGTGATAAACAAATTGTGATAGTTAGAGAACACGCTACTTTTGTATTTCAGTGGGATTAGCATGTATTTGAAACATCCTTAAAGGTGTTTGTCTTCCAGATAGTTGTAGTAGCCCTGCTCAATCACACCTTTGTCTTTCAGAACCCCACTCAGCGAGCGCGTAATCGGTGGTAGGTCGGGAAAGATCGGTGGACACGTCTTGGTCCAGTGCCGTGAAGTAATCCGCTACCATCTGCGAAACCGATTTACCGCTTTGTTCAGCGTACAACTTGGCTTTTTCGACAGGTGCCTTTTCCAACTTTAGCGTAAGTTTGGTTTGCACGGTTCACCTCGAGCTGCCCACATTTTAGCACGGCCCAAATCTCACCCCAGAATCTCCTTAACCCGCCCCACCTCACCCGACTCGAGCCTCACCTCGAGCTGGCAACGGTTCCCAAAACAGAAATTTCTGTGTGCTAAACTCGAAAAATGGCGGAGCAAGCTCCAGAGGATTATTTAGAGTTAGCTGAGGAATATTGAAGACGAGTACAAATTGCTTGGGATGACCCAACCGACTGGGCAATTCTAGCAAGTTTCGGTCTGTACTGCCTCGAGGCCGCCGTCATGGCGGCTGCAAGCCATTCAGGGTTTCCGCAAACGCGCCAGCACGGAGAGAAAGCAAAATATGCACAGGAGCTTCACAAAAAATACGGCTTGCCCAATGTTGCAACCTTTATGCAACATCTCAATGTGGCACGGAAAGCTGCCGCCTACGGAGATATCGAGGCACCAGAACTCGACGCCGAAAGCTTAGTAGCTGATACCGAGCATTAGACTAATTTGGGAATAACAGTTCAAGCTGCTTGTATAGAGCGGATAGTTTATAGGTTCAGGTCTGGTTAAAAGTCCTAGTATCTATTCTGAGGTTGTGCAAGCCACAGGCGATTTCCATGACTTTGTCAGCAAAGCTTTCGAGGTGATGTCTTAGCGTATCTTTGACGATGCGGTAGGTCTTGGCTCCACCGATGCTGTGTTCTACCCCGATGCGGACTTTGGAGATGAGACGGTTGTGTTCTTTTTCTTGCTCGCTCAGCGTGCCGCCTCGCGGTTTCTTTTTGGGTTGCTTGGTCGTGGTGCGTTTGGGTTCATAACCTTGAAGGCCGGTGTCTTTGTAAAGCCTGGTGTGCTTGGGATAGGTGTAAGCCTGTTCGTCGGCTAAGCTTTTGTCGTGTTGCTTACCTGCGACTGTAGGGCTCAAGACCTTTATCTTCTTGGTTTCACTGATGACCAGGTTCTTCAGCGTGTGCTTTTTCTTACCGCTGTAGTAGTCTTTTTGTCTGTCTCGGTCTTTAGGACGTTCAGTGGGTCGTTCGGTTGCGTCGATGATAAAACTCAGTTCGGGGCAAGCTGCCAGCACTTCTTCGACACTGGCGGCTCGACGTTCCGGTAACTGCAACTCATAGCCCAGTGCTTTGCTTACCAACGGTGTCAGCCGGTGTACCCACTCATGCGCTTGGGTTTCGCCCATCCCGAAGAAAAAGCCCTGCACCTCTTGCAGCGGATAGAACCTGTAGTAGAACAGCATGAACAGCAGCTTATCCCTGTCATCTGCCAAGACAGCTTGTCTACCGCCACCTCGCGCGCGTTGTCTAGGTGTCTTACGCTTTTTGTCCGCTTCATCTAAGCTCTCAACGTAAGTCCGCTTGAAACTGCTCAGCAGTCGCTCGAATGCTTTTTCGTTCAAGCCGGTAAAGCTTCTCAGTAACCTCGGTTTGGTTGCCACCTGGCTATAGCTCAACATGAGCTATTTTACCTCTGGCTTCTCTTCAAGACTATTACCGAACTTGTCTAATGTTGACAGACTAGAAACATACACGAGTAGCCTGACCCAAGCACCTGTGTCGAGCCGACTCGGTCCAGCCAATTTTTTCAGCTTGCGCCCGACGAATCTTACCTTTCGATTTAGGTCAGGCCCCGTTTCTTACCCTCGTACCGAGAAGCAAGGGGGACCTCTTTGCTTCACATGGAAACTGTAGTCTTCACAGTAGGCTCGGTGCTAGAGCCTGGGGTCTACAGCCTCGCTCTCCAAGGCCAGCACCCCGAACACGCACTCGTGAACCCGCCTCAGCGGCTCGCGGTCGATGAACCGGTGCAGCGCCTCTAACCCCAGTATGAATTCCCTCGCGGCTAGAGCGCGTTTGGCGTTGACGTTGCGCGGCCTGAGCCGCGTCAGGTTGTCCGGCAAAGTGTATTCGGGTCCGTAGATGACGCGGAGGTACTCACGTCCCCTGACCTTGACGGCGGGTTGGGCAAAGCCACGTCGGCCCCGCGCCGCGAAGCTTGTAGGCTTGACGACCATACCCTCACCGCCGGCCGAGGTCAGCACCTCCCACCAGCGCACAGCTGCCGTCACGCTCTCGGCGTCGTTCAAGTCCACGCGTCGGTGAGCCGTGGCCTGCAGTACGGGTGACGGCGTAGAGGTCAGGTAAGTGTGCAACGTCTTTAGGTGCCAGGTATGGGGTTTGTCGGTATGGACGGCCCCCTCGGTCGCCAGCAGGTGAAAGGGCGCGAGTCTGAGGCCGTCGACACTTTTCACCGGCCAACAGTAGTGACGGTACGCCGACCGGTAGGCGGCGACGGCGCTGGCACGTTCTTCGATCCGGGACAGCAAGGTCTCTGTCGCTACGCCCCGCGCCACGGCCTTTAAAAGCAGCTCCTTAGCTCCGGCCAGTCCGTGCGTGGCAGCCGCGCCCACCGCGGCGTACTGCGTCTCGAGCAGCATCTGCGCCTTTGCGGACCAGGGCATGAGCTCCGCGTCGAAGAGCGCCCAGTCGGTGTTTAGAGCCTCCCAGAAGCCGGTATCGGTCAGCGCCTCACGCACCCGGCCGAGCAAGGCCGCCTCGAGGCCTTTGTCACCGAAAAAGGGCCGACCGGTGCGCGTGTAGCAAACGCCCGCCTCACCCAACACGCCGAAGCGCCGCCGCGCGGCGGCCGAATCCCGGCACACGACCAGAAGCGCGCGCGAGCCCATGTGTTTTTCTTGACAGACGAGGTCGCTGACGCCTTCTGACGCGTAGTAGCCGAAAGCCTCGTCGGGATGTTCCAACAACCCTTCTCGGCTCGTCGTCTTGGGCGCGGCCATCGTCGGCGGCAGGTAGGCGAGCCACTTGGGGTTGACCGCAAACCGGCTCATGGTTTCCAGGGCGGCCGCGCTGTTCTCAGCGCGCAGCGTCACGTTGCCGTACCGCGTCGACACGAGCCGCTTCCCCGTCACGTCCGCCAAGTCGAGGACGTCGTCCCCTTTTTGTTGGGCCGACAGGGTCTGCAGGGCGGCCTCCGTCAAAGGCTTGACGGGCTCGGCGTAGACGCAGGCCGCGGAGACTTGCACGAGTTCGTTTTCGGGGTACCGCAAGGCGCTCAAATGCCCGCCGAACACACAACCCGTGTCTATGTTGAGGGTGTTGTTGAGCCACTGCGCCTCGGGCACCGGCGTGTGGCCATAAACGACGGTCGCGTGCCCACGGTAGTCACTCGCCCAGTCGTAGCGCACCGGCAGTCCGAACTCATCCGTCTCGCCGGTCGTCTCGCCGTACAGCGCGAACGAGCGCACCGCCCCCGAGGCGCGGCCCTGCAGGTCCTCGCGCAGGCCGGCGTGCGCCACCACGAGCCTGCCCTCGTCGAGCAGGTAGTGGCTGACAAGGCCGTCGAGGAACGCCGCCAACTCGCGCTCGAATGTTGGGCGCAGCTCCCGGGGCAACCCCGCCAACTCGGCGAGGGTAACGTCCAGACCGTGAGTCACCTGCACGTCGCTGCCTTTGAGTTTGCGCAGCAGCTTGACGTCGTGGTTGCCGGGCACGCACAACGCCGCGCCCGCGTCGACCATGTTTTTCACGATTCCGTACACGTCCAAGTTGCGCGGGCCTCGGTCCATGAGGTCGCCCAAGAACACAGCCTTGCGGTCCGGGTGGGTGTAGAGCCGGGGGTAGTGAGCGTCGACGGGTTCATGGCCGTAGCCCAACTTCTCCAGCAAGCGCTCGAGCTCGTCGGCGCAGCCGTGGACGTCGCCGATGATGTCGAACGGGCCGGGAGCGTTACGCTTGTCGGTCCAGAGGGGTTGGCGCTCCAACCGGGCGGCGTCGACTTCCGCGGCGGACTTGAAGGTGTAAACATACCTGAAGCCCTCGCGCTTGAGCCCTTTGAGACCGCGTTTTAGGTTCTTCGTTTGGTTGCGGACGACGTGCGGCCCGAAGTCGCGCTCCGGGCGCGAGCGGTTCCGCTCATGACTCACGCGTTCGGGCAAGTCGAAGACGATGGCGACGCTCAAGCAGTGGTACTCGCGAGCTAACTCCAGCAGCGGCTTGCGGTCCTCGCGGCGCACGCTCGTCGCGTCGACGACGACGGTTTTTAGGTTCTTTAAGCGCTTCGCTGCGATGTAGTTGACGAGCTCGAAGGCGTCGCCTGTCGCAGCCAAACTGTTTTCGTCGTCCGAGACCAGTCCTCGGCAGGTGTCCGACGAGACGACCTCGGTCGGTTTGAAGTGTCGGCGCGCGAAAGTCGACTTGCCCGACCCCGAAGCGCCGACGAGCACGACCAACGCGAACTCCGGCAACTTGAGAGTCACGTCGCCACCTCGAACAGCGCGAGGTGCGAGGGCGCGCCCAGCGCCGCGTCCTCAACCCCGACGCCGCCGAGCTGCAGGTTGTAGCCGTAGCTGTCGGCTACACGTGAAGCCCAGGCCGCGAACTCTGAACGTATCCACTCGAAGCGGTGGTCCCGGTGGCGCAACGTACCCGCCGGCAGGCTCGGCCACAGCGCGTTGTAGTCAGCGTTGGGCGTGGTCAGGACGACCGTTTTGGGCCGCGCAAACTCGAACACGTTGCGCTCGAAAGCGGCGAGGCGAAAAGGCTCCAAGTGCTCGACCACTTCGACCAGGGCGGCCGCGTCGAAGCCGGCTAGGCGTTGATCGCGGTAGAGCAACGAGCCGTGTAGCAGTGTCACGCGGCTCCGCACCCGTTCGGGCAACCGCTCGAGGCGGGCACCGGCGCGTTCCAGTACCCGATGCGACACGTCGACGCCTACGATTTCGCTGAACTGCCGGTCTTGGAGCAAAAGCTTCAACAGTTTGCCTTCCCCGCAGCCTAAGTCGAGCACGCGGGTCGCGCCGCTGGCTTTGAGCAAGTCGCGCACGCGCGCCAAGCGCTGCTCGTGCAGACCGAGTTTGACCTCGGCTGCTCCTTCGGGAGCGTCTTCTGAAACGTCGGCTTCCTCTTCCATCTCGGCGAGGGCGGCTTGGGTAAGACTCTGCCGGTGTTTGAGGTAACGCTTCGCGATAAACGCCTTTTCGGGATGCGTGGGCAGCCAACCTTTGCCCTTGTCGAGCAGCTTTTGCACCTCGTCCTGGCCGACCCAGTAGTGTTTGTCGTCGTCGAGCACGGGGATGAGGACGTAGAGGTGGCGCAGCGCCTGGTAGAGCGGCTTGACCGTGCTGAGCGTCAGGTCGAAGTAGCGGCTCTCCCCCCAGTCGGGAAACGCTTCGTCGAGCGGGTGTTGAGTTACCTCGACGCTGTAACCGAGTGGGGCAAAGAGGCGTGCCAGCACGTCTTCACCGCCGCGGCAGGGCAGCGCGGTGAGGATGAACTTTAGCGGTAGCGGGGTTTCGACCAGGGCGTCGCGCTCCTTGCTGCTGCCCCCGAGAGCGCTGCTCAACACCCTGGCGAGAGCTACGCTCATAAACGACGACACCACGTAGGGTCGGTCGTTCACGTAGGGTAGCAGCGCGAAGCCCGCGTCGCCACGGGCGCGGCGGCTGAGTGCGACCGGGTCGACCTCGAGCAGCAAGGCGGCGGTGCAGAGGTCCGGACTGGCCTCGGGGTAAAACACGTGAGCTTGCCCGAAGGCCAGCGCAAAGCTCTGCACCCTGTCGGGGTGCTTGTGGAGCAAGTAGCCTAAGTCGGTCGCCGGTCTGTGAGTGGTGGTGATGGTGAGCAGCATGGTGTCCTCATAGCCTAGCGAATCGTCGTGACGGATGACGCGGCATTTTCGTCAGTCCTCGGCTCGTTTGTCGGTCGACATCAGCACCATCTTCGGCTCGAAACGCGCGACCACCTCGACTAAGTCGCTCTGTAAGGCCAAGACCTCGTCGATGTCTTTGTAAGCTTGCGGCGCCTCGTCGAGACCGCCGCCCAAGAGTTCGACGCCTCGCTCGGCCAGCCAGGCAGTTCGAGCCTTGGGAGCAATGGTTTTTTTTGCCTGGGTGCGGCTCATCAGTCGGCCCGCGCCGTGGCTGGCGCTGTTGAGCGAGGCGTCGTTCCCTTTGCCCTCCACGACGAACGAGCGGTGCCCCTGCGAGCCGGGCACGATGCCGAGCACCCCTTGGTGCGCCGGCGTCGCGCCCTTGCGGTGGACGACGACCTTGCGCCCCTGCCAACGCTCCAGCCAGGCGAAGTTGTGGTGGTTCTCGAGCCTTTTAATGGGCTCGAGTCCCAGACGGGCGGCAAGCGCCGCCTGCAAGGTGTGGTGGTTGGCCGAGGCGAAGCGGCCGGCCAAGTTCATCGCCGTCCAGTAGGCTTGGCCGGGCTCGCTGTCTAACGACAACCAAGCCAGGTGCTTGAACTCTTGCGGCAGGCGGCTGAGCCCCTGCGCGAGTCTGGCGTAGTGGTCGGCGATTGACGCGCCCACCCCGCGGCTGCCCGAGTGGCTCATCACGGCGAGGTAACGGCTCGCATCGACTTGAAGCGTGGCCGCATGAGCTTCGTCCACGTTCAGAGCGCCCACGTCGACGAAGTGGTTGCCGCTGCCGCTCGTGCCGAGCTGGGCGTACGCCTTGTCGTGCAAGCCGCGCAGCAGCTTGGTTTCTTGCCAGGCCGGGTCGTCGAGAACCTCGTGCTGGCGGCGCTCACCCTTCTCAAAGGCGGCCCCTATGCCGAAGCGCGTTTCAGCTCGCAAGGCGCGGCGGAGTTCGTCGCGTTTGGCTTCGTCCGCGAGCAGGCTCTCTGGCGCTATAGGATAGACACTCATCATCATGCGGCAAGCGATGTCCACGCCGACCATGAAAGGCGCGACAGCCCCTTCCAGGGCGACCACGCCGCCGATGGGTATGCCGTAGCCGACGTGCGCGTCGGGCATGAGCGCCCCCGCCACGGTGACGGGTAAACGCATGGCGTTGCGAAGTTGCTCTACGGCGCGGGCGTCTATCAAACTTTCGCCCCACACGGGCGCGGGCAGGGGCGTGTCGCGCAGGGCGTCAGCTTCTTGGACTTGTAAAGCCAGCAGCGCTTTCGCGAGCGGCTGGAACGCGTGGCCCGGCAGGTCGTAGGCTTCGGGGCGGCTACGCACCCCCTCGAGCGCTGCCAAGGCCTCGTCGTCGCTCAGCAGAGACTGCCGCGCCGCCGCCAGCGCCAGGCCGATGACGGGGCCTTGGGGCCAGCCGTTTTGGAGCAGGGTCGTACCGGTTAACATGCGCTGGTCCTTTCTGCAAAGTGGTGGGCTAACTCTTGGTGCCGATATAGAGTTCGACCTTTAGGCTGAAACCCATGAAAAAAGAGAAGCTTGGTTGAGCTTCCCTCGGTCGTGAGTTGGAATGGACTTAAAGCCTAGCCAAGACACCCGGAGAAGCGACGACCACAAAGGTTGTGCCGCGAAAAGCGTTCTGCCTGGGCTGCTCTAAAAGTCACGAAAGGGAGTCTAGCAGACTCGGCGGTGGCTGTAAAGGTTCGGCTGGGTTCGGCTGTGGCCGCTATGGCGACGCTGAATCCGCTTGCGGCCGAAATCGTTAGTTTTCACCTCGGCCGTATCGCTGCGCCGTTTGACCGGAGCCGGTGGGGTAGCCTTTAGCTTTGTAAAGGGGATAATCCATAGAATCGAGGCAACTCCACAGCGCGGCTCTGGCGAGCGTGTTCGTGCGTAAACGTTTCATCCGACCCCCTCGTCACGACTATAAAGCTTTGCCAAAAAACGCGCTGTAGGCTCGCGCAAAGTCCTCGCTGCGAACTGTGAGTTTCAGCAGCATGCGAACTGTGGGCTTCGGCAGCATGCGAACTGTGGGCTTCGGCAGCATGCGAACTGTGGGCTTCGGCAGCAACCGCTCGCCCGCGGGGCGCTAAACTTTAGGTCTTATAACAGACAGGGGGCTGAAGTGACGAAGGTGCAAGCCGAACACGGCGCGGTGAAGAAGATGTGTTTGCTGCTCATCGTGCTCGCCGGGCTCGGCGGTTGTTTTCCGGCCTTGAAGTCCGACGGTGGCGGCCAGACGGCGTTCGAAGCGCCTCGAGCGGTCAATCCCGCCGATGTCGCCCTCTTGGACGGCTACCGAATCGAGGCGCTGGCGACCGGCCTCACTTTTCCCACGGGCGTCGCCTTCGACGAAGCGGGTGAGGTTTACGTGCTCGAGGCGGGCTACTCCTACGGCGAGGTCGTCACCGAGCCGCGCCTGCTGCGCCTCGGCGAGGGCGGCAACTCGGTCGTCGCCAGGGGCGACAACCCGCCCTGGAACGGCGTGACCTTTCACGACGGGGCGTTTTACGTCGGCGGCGGCACGCTTGAGGGCGGTCAGATTCTGCGCATCGGCAAAGGGGGTGAGGTGACGCCGCTGCTCGAGCACCTCCCGAGCTTCGGCGACCACCACACCAACGGCCCCGTGTTCGGCCCCGACGGTGCCCTCTACTTCGGCCAGGGCACCGCCACCAACTCGGGGGTGGTCGGCGTCGACAACGCCGACTTCGGCTGGCTTTACCGCCGTCCCGACTTTCACGACATCCCCTGCCGGGACATCACCCTGCTGGGACAGAACTACACCACCCCGAACCCGCTGACGGAGAACCCCGACGACACGGTCACCACCGGCGCTTACCAAAGCTTCGGCACGCCCACCACGTCCGGACAAGTCGTCCGGGGGCAGCTGCCTTGCACGGGCGCGATCCTGCGGCTGCCGCCGGGCGGCGCGCCCGAGGTCGTCGCCTGGGGCCTGCGCAACCCTTTCAGCCTCGCCTGGTCGCCGGACGGAGAGTTTTACGCGCTGGAAAACTCGTACGACGTGCGTGGCAGTCGGCCGGTCTTCGGCAGCGGCGACGTGCTGTGGAAAGTTGAAGAGGGCGCTTGGTACGGCTGGCCGGACTTTCACGGCGGTCGGCCGCTGACCGACGCCGACCAGTATAGGGCGCCGGGTGAGCCCGCCCCCGGCTTTCTCCTCGCCGTGCACCCGGACACGCCGCCCGAGCCGGCGGCGCTGCTCGGCGTGCATTCTTCCTCGAACGGCATGGACTTTTCCGCCAATCCCGAGTTCGGCTTCGTCGGCCAAGCCTTCGTCGCTCAGTTCGGCGACATGGCACCCGGCGTCGGCAAGGTGCTGGGGCCGGTGGGTTTCAAGGTTGTCCGGGTGGACGTGGCTAGCGGCGTCGTGGAGGACTTCGCGGTCAACCGCAAACCCTACGGGCCGGCCTCCAAAGTGGGCGGGGGTGGTTTGGAGCGCCCCGTGTCGGTGAAGTTCAGCCCCGACGGCAGCGCCCTCTATGTGGTCGACTTCGGGGTGATGACGATCGGCGAACAGGGTCCCGAGCCGCGTCCGGGCACCGGCGTGCTCTGGCGCATCACGCGGAGCGGCCAATGAACGTTTGGAGAGCCTTATTCGTAGTGGCGGCGCTGCTGAGCGCTTGCGCCCCGGCCTACCGCGGCGAACCGCTTTACGGGCCGCTCGACACCTCGGTGCCCGAAGTCGCCCTGGGCCGGCAAACCTTCGCCGCCAACTGCAATCAGTGTCACCCCGGCGGCTCGAGCGGCCTGGGGCCGGCCCTCAACAACAAGCCGCTTCCCGCTGGTCTTATCAAGTATCAGGTGCGCCACGGCCTGGGCGCGATGCCCGCTTTCTCGCCAGAGCGACTCAGCGACGAAAACCTTGACGCCCTCGTCGCTTACCTGCTGAAGCTGCGCGAGAAGGGTGGCGAAGGCTCGAGCTGATGTGCCGGTCCGGGCATCACGGCAAAGTTTTCTCTTTAGAAGCCACTGAAAGGTTATGACCGGAAGGCTCGAGGCGGGAAGTAGTGAGACCGGCGGCTAAGACAAACTTCGAGTCGACGGGGTGGAAGCCGCCCTTTTTTGATGCAAACGCTGAGGTTTTACAGCAGCAAAGCCAAAGCCCGGTAGTGCTCGAGCCTGATACCATTTCGGGTTAATTTAAGAATTAACCCGAGTGGAACGAGAAGAAAAATACGGATGGCGATAAGGAGCAGAAGGACCTCTGCCGAGTTTATTCAGCGTATTATCGCCATCCGTATGAAAGACCAACCTCTAAAAGCATCACAAACGGGGCAGCTTTTCACCCTTTCACCTTCAGAAGTGCAAGTTCAACCCTACCCGTGTTCGCAAGTAGCCTTCCAGGGGCTCGAGCCTGAGCACCGGTTGCACCTCCCCGAACACACCGACCGAGCCCAGCCTGAGTTCGGTGCCACCTGTGGCGTGCAGGCCGAGCGTTTGCTTCGTTGCTTCAGCGCCGCCGTCCGGGGTGCCGGCAAAAAAGGCGTCGCCGCCCGCTCCCAGGCAGATGCGGCTTAGCGGCAGGGTGACGTTGTAAAGAAAGTCGACCCCGGCAGAGGTAGGGGACAAGTCCCCCGCGGTGAAGACCACCGCGCGCAGCTCGAGTCCGCCGGGCAAACCCACACCGAACTGGGCGCTCAGGCCGGGGCTCGACAAAGTAGCGCCGCCCCCGACGTACAAGCCCTGGACAGAGGCGAACTGCAAACCAGCAGAACCGCCAGCAGAAAAACTGTTCGTTTCATCTTCATCCCCTCTCGGTTCTCATTTCCAAGATAAACGCTCCAGGCTGTTGAGATGGGATGGGTGATGACGGTGCAGGACCCCAGGTGTCAAAGGTTAAAACATCCGTTTCCAACTCCAGTCCCGGCAGGTCTGCGGGGCGATGAGCGCGGACGCGTGCGGCGCCAGGATGCGGACGAGGTGAGTCTCTAAGCGGCTGGCGAGGTAGGCCTTCACCGCCTGCTGGCCGGCGACGTCCGGGTAGACGTTGTCACCCTGGCCCGCGCCGCGCCGGAACAGCAAGACCGGCCGGTCGGACGGGTTGGTGACGGCCACGGCAACCGTGAGTTCTTCAGCGGTACGGTTGGCGTGGTGGTAGAAGACGCGGAAGGGCCGCTCGACCCGGTCGCGGTAGAGCGCTCCGGGCAGCAGCGTCGTGCTCTCCAAGCAGTCGGGGTTGTTCGACACCAGGAGCGGCCCGCCGTAGCGGGTCAAGACCACTTCCGGATTGAGTGAAACACTGCTCGGCAGCTGCTCTATGGGTAGGCTGGTGTTGACCGAACTGCCACTCAACACCGCGGGTACCGCGTAACCTGCACCCACCAGACCAAGCAGCAAAAGCGACAGGGCCGGGGAACACAGCCGTCCGGGCCGCGTCAGTCGTCGCACCGAAAACCTACGGTGTTGACGACGCTGCTACAGCGCGAGAAGACTGAGCGACAAACTTTCATTTTTAGAGACCGCCACGTTTGATTCCGGTGAGGTGTTCAGTCTTTCGCTTGCCCGCGGGCTCGAGGTGCATCCGCTTCAGGCTCGTCCTCGTCGTCCGGTTGCGCGTCCAGCAAATCTTCGCGCACATCCTCCTCGCTGACTCCGGCCACGTCCTCCAGCGCCTCGTCGTCGGTCACAACCTCTTCTTGAGCGCCGTAGCCGTGTTCGAAGGTCAGTTCGCGCGCGTCTTCTTTATCGGTGTGCTCTGCCGACGCTGCTACCGAACCGGCTCGTTGTTTGTCACTCATGCTAGCCCCTTTCAAGCTCGAGCCTAAAGCTTCGCGGTTCACTTGACAGTGGTCTTGCGCTTGTTCGGGGTGTTGCGCTCAAGGTTCTCGGGGTAGCCAAAGCCCTCGTTCTCAACCGTAGTTCGTGGTTCGGACGTGGCCGCTGGACTGCTTGGCAAGGGTGGCACGGGGGCTGTCACAGGGAGCGTTTACCACGGACGCGCCTTCAGAAACGCCGTGACAGTACGGCTTAATCCTGCTCGAGTTTCACGGCAGCGAGGTCAACCAGCCCTGAATCGCCTCAGAAACTAGCTTGGCAGCTCACCCCCGCAAGGCCTTGGGGGTTTAGAAACCACATGTCCTTAGCACTTGATTGCCTGTAACCGTGGCTCCACTGTCCAGCTGCGCTCGCTGGTGAGTCTGCAAAAAATAGGGATTTTCGAGTCGCCAACCTACATCTTAGTCACAGCATTTTCCCTGCTCGATGACCCATCTGGTTACTACAGCTGCGGTCTTAAACGGGCATCTCTCGATTTTTTGCAGACGCCGTCTTGACAGGTTATGCTGTATGCCAGGCGGAAAAACCGGATAGAGGGTCGACCTGAAACGTACAGAATCGGCCTACGGGTAAGCGCTTGAAGCCGGGGAGTTTGGGAGAGACATGAGAAGATTAGTCGTCGTATTCACGCTGTTGGCGCTCGTCAGTTTCGGCAGCGCTCAAAAGCAAGGCGGCACGCTTCTAGCCGCATGGGCGCAAGACCCGGTTGGGCTCGACCCGCACGTGACGAGTGCGCGCTCGAGCATCGCCATCCTGGAAAACGTGCTCGACAACTTGGTCTCTGTGAACGACGAGTCTGAAATCGTCCCGGCCCTGGCCGAGAGTTGGGAATTTTCGGAAGATAACCTCACACTGACCTTTCATCTTCGCGACGGCGTGACCTTCAGCAACGGTCGGCCCCTCACCGCTGAGGACGTGCTTTATACCTACCAGCGAATCCTCGACCCCGAGACAGGCTCGGGCAACGCTTACTTGCTCGACGGCGTCGCCGACATCAGCGCGCCCGACGAGCGCACGGTGGTGTTTACACTTGAAGAGCCCAACGCCGTGCTGCTCGGCAACTTAGCCAGCAGCAAACAGCTCGGCATCATCGCGCGGGAAAGTGTCGAGGACGGCACTATCAACACCCAACCCATCGGCACCGGGCCGTTTGTCATCAGCGACTTTCAACCGGGCGTCAAGGTGATGCTGACGCGCAATGAGAACTACTGGCAAGAAGGTTTGCCCTACCTGGACGCCGTCGACATCCGCATTATCCCCGACGAGTCGGTGCGCCGCTCGGCATTGATCAGCGGCGATGTGGACTGGACCATCTCGGTGCCGGCGCAGAGCGTCGAGGAACTCAAAGCGCGCGACGACGTGGTCGTCGACGAGGTGCCGGCTGGGGCGTACTGGTACATCGGCGTGAATACCGAGCGTGAGCCGCTGAACAACCCCGAGGTGCGCCAGGCGCTTGCTTTCGCGGTCAACCGGGACAACGTCGCCGCCGCCGCCGCCTTCGGCAACGCGCAAACCACTGAAGACCCGATTCCCGCCTCGAGCGTGTGGGCCTTCGGCTACTCGCCTTATGAATATAATCCCGAGAAAGCCAGAGAGCTTTTAGCCGCGGCCGGTTACCCCGACGGTTTCGAGATGGAAATCATGCCGACCACGCAGTACGAAGAGTCCGTCCGGGCAGCGCAAGTCATCCAGGCCGACTTAGCCAACGTCGGCGTGCAGGCGACGATTCGCACCCTCGAGTGGGCCGAGTGGTTGGAAGAAGAGGGCGCGGGCAACTACGACACCTACGTGTGCTCCTGGAACGGCGGCACCGACCCCGAAGACTACTTTTACGCGCAGCACAAGACCGGCGAGGTGTTTAACTTCACCGGCTACAGCAACCCCAAGGTCGACGAACTTCTGGACGAGGGCCGTGTCACCCGCGACCAGGCCGAGCGCAAAGACATCTACGCCGAAGTCAACAAAATCATCGTGGACGACGCGCCCTACATTTACCTGTACAACCCGCTCGAGATAAACGTCTACAAACCCTACGTCATGGGCTACCAAGCTCGACCCGACCAGGACATTCGCTTTACCGAAACCTGGTTGGACCGGTAAACCGGCCTGTGGCTCGTAGCTTGTAGCCAGTGGTTCAAACCCTACAAGCTACGAGCTACGCGCCACAAGCCTCATGACTTTAAGCTACCTCCTCCAACGCTTGGGCACGCTGCTCCTCGTGTTGTTCGGCGTGTCGGTGCTGATTTTCGCCATCGTCCCGCTCGTGCCGGGCAGCCCGGCGCGGGTGCGGCTCGGGGTGCAGGCGACCGACGCTTCGGTGGCGGCGCTCGAGAAGCAGTTCGGCCTCGACCGTCCCCTGCCGGTCCAGTACTGGGACTGGCTGACCGGCATCGTCTTTCGCGGCGACTTCGGGCGCAGCCTCATCAGCGACAAGTCGATTACCGGCGAAGTCCTGCGGCGGCTGCCCTCGACGCTGCAACTCGCGCTCGCGGCGCTGCTCGTGGGGCTCGCCATCGCCCTTCCGGCGGGGATTCTCTCAGCGCTGCGGCCGGGCAGCGGGGCCGACCTGGGCGCTTCCATATTCAGCCAAGTCGGCGTGTCTGTGCCCGACTTTTGGATGGGCATTTTGTTTATTTTGCTGTTCGCCGAAACCCTGCAGTGGCTGCCCTCGAACGGGTTCGCGCCGCTTTCGGAAGGGTTCGGCCCGTGGCTGAGCCACCTCCTTTTGCCCGCCGTCACCGCCGGACTGGTGAGCGGCGCGATTATGACGCGCTTTGTGAGAAGTGCCATGCTCGAGGTGTTAAGCCAAGACTACGTGCGCACAGCTCGGGCCAAGGGTCTCGCCGAGCGCGTCGTCGTCAACAAACACGCGCTCCGCAACGCTTCTATCGCAATCGTCACCATCATCGGCTTGCAGATGGCGACGCTGCTGAGTTCGGTCGTGGTCGTCGAAATCATCTTTTCCTGGCCAGGTTTGGGCTCGCTCGCCCTCAACTCGACCTTGCAGCGCGACTACCCGATGTTGCAAGCCTCGGTGCTGCTCTTCGCCACCACCTTCGCGATCATCAACCTTCTCACCGACCTCTCTTACGTGTTTTTAGACCCGAGTGTGGCGTATGCGTAACCCTTCTTTTTCAAGAGGGCAGAGCGAGTGCGGCGATATTCGGGGGAAGCTGTGACGGCAAGCCAAACAACCGCCCCGCAAGAGTCGCGCGTGGCCGAGTTCACCCGCCGTGCCCTGCGCCACCGGCTGTTCGTGCTCGGCGGCACCATCATCTTGCTGCTCGGCGTGGTGGCGCTGTTCGGGCGGCAACTCGCCCCTTACGACCCAACCGGGATGGACTTCGGCGCGCGTTTCGCTCCACCGAGCTTAGCGCACCTCTTCGGTACCGACGACTTCGGGCGGGACGTGTTCTCGCGCATCCTCTACGGCGCGGCGGTGTCGTTCCGGGTCGCCTTTATCGCGGTGACGATTTCGGCGACGACCGGCGTGTTTCTGGGCGCGGTCGCGGGTTTTTACGGCCGCTGGTTGGACGAAATCGTCATGCGGCTCATGGACGTGCTGTTCGCCTTTCCCGCCGTGCTCTTGGCGATTACCGTTATGGCGATTTTAGGGCGCGGCGTCGAGAACGCGATGATTGCCATCGCCATCGTCTACATCCCGATTTTTGCTCGAGTCGCGCGCGGCGCGGTGATTTCGGTGCGGGGACGCGAGTTCGTAACAGCGGCGCGGGCACTGGGACAAAACAACACGACCATCATCTTTAAACACATTCTGCCCAACGCGCTCGGCCCCGTGATCGTGCAGACCTCGCTGAGCTTAGCCTTTGCGATTCTTGCCGAAGCGGCTTTAAGCTTTTTCGGCCTCGGCACGCAGCCGCCCGACCCGAGCTGGGGCCGGATGCTTTCCGAGGGCCGCGCCTTTTTGCGGCAGGCCTGGTGGATGGGGGTCTTTCCCGGCCTCGCCATCATGCTCGCGGTGATGGGCTTCAACTTCGTCGGCGACGGTTTGCGCGACCTGCTCGACCCGCGCCTGAAAAACTGAACGCTTGCGGCTTTTGAACTTCAAAACCCTGCTCGGCACGGCGCTGTTGTCGGCCGGCAGCCTGACCCTGGAAATCGCGCTGACGCGGGTTTTATCGGTGTTGTACGTGCAGTCCTACGTGTTTTTGGTGCTGTCGGTGGCGGTGTTGGGCGTGAGCGTGGGCGCGGCGCTGGCGACCCTGTTCCCGCGCCTCCGTGCCGAGACCGCCTTGTGGGCCAGTGCGGCGGGTTTGGCGGCTGTCCTGCTGACCCTCTCGAGCATCGTGACCGTGGGCTCGCCGTTGTGGTTGATGTTCGTTCTCACCGGGACGCCCTACGTGGGTGTCGGCCTGGCCCTGACGAGTTTGTTCAGCCGAAACGCCGAGGACAGCACCGTCTTGTACGGGGCCGACCTGGTCGGCGCGGGGCTCGGTGTCGTGGCCGCCCTCCCCTTGCTCAACGCCCTCGGCGGGCTCGGTGGGATGCTCGCGGCCGCGGCGCTGCTCGGCCTCTCTGGGGTGCTGCTCGGCCAAACCCGCTCGAGCCTGCTGCTGACAAGTCTCACCGCGCTCGCCGTTTTGAGCAGCCTCGTGTTTCCCTGGCTGCATTTGGACATGGAACGGCTGGCGACGCCGAAGCCGATTCTGGAACAATTCAGCGCTGGCGGCGACATCGTCGCCACGCGCTGGAACGCGTTTTCCCGCACCGACCTCGTCTACCGCGCCGACCGAGATGCTTACTACCTGTACGTCGACGGCGGCGCGGGCTCGCTCGTGCCCGACGCCGAAAGACCCGAACAGTGGTCGCGGGACATCGGCAGCTTTCCGTTTAAAGCCGACGTGCCGGAGAGTGCCTTCATCATCGGGCCGGGCGGCGGGTTGGACGTGGCACTGGCTTGGCTCCACGGTGTCGCAGACATCACCGCTGTCGAGGTCAACCGCTCGAGCGTCCAACTTGTCCGCGACCTCGGCGCGTATGCGGGAGACGTCTATGCTCCACCCGTCAAGGTCGCCATAGACGAAGGCCGGAGCGTCTTGCGGCGCAGCGGGCGCGACTACGACCTCGTCTTTCTGTCGCAGGTCATCACCCAAGCCGCCGAAGCGCGCGGCTACGCGCTCGCGGAAAATACGCTTTACACGACGAACGCCTTTCACGACTACCTGGAGCATCTTTCTCCCACCGGACAAATCGTTTTGAAGCTTTACGACGAACTCACGCTCAGCCGCGCGCTCTTCACCGCCTTGCAGACTCTCATGGAGACGGGCTTGACCGAAGCGGAAGCCACACGGCACGTCCTGGCCCTGCTCGACACGCGCGCGACGCCGCCCATCCCGCTTCTCGTCGTCAAAAAACAAGCCCTGTCGCGTGAGGAGGCCGTGCGGCTGGCTCGAGTCGCCGAAGCGAGTGGTTACGCCCTTTTATTCGTACCGGGTTTGCTCGAGAACCCACCCTTGGGCGCCCTGGCAGCGGGGCGTGAACAACTCGGCGACCTCATCGCAGCCGCAGCACCTACTGACTTGCGCCCCGTCAGCGACGACCGGCCCTTCTTCTATCAGTTCGAGCGCGGTTTGCCGCGGACGCTGAGGCCGCTCGTTCTCGTCCTCGAACTCGTTTCTATCCTTGGCATCGTCATCCTGGTTTCCGTTCAAAGAGGACTTGAGCCTTCGCTGAGAACCTTCCCCGCGCTGTTCACTGCGCTCGGCTTCGGCTTTATGGCCGTCGAAATAACCCTCATCCAGCGCACGCAGCTTTTTCTGGGCCGACCGGCGCTGGCGCTGAGCCTCGTTCTGGGTACGTTACTGTTGGGAGGCGGTGCAGGAAGCTTGTTGGCAGGACGACTTTTTAAAGGACGTTCCTGGCGGGGGATTTTCGTCTCGGCAGTTTCAGTCGCTGCTTTCTTACTCGTTTGGAATTTAGCGTGGCCCACGCTGACGAACACGTTTCTGGCGGAGAGTTTGGGGACTCGAGCCGCCCTAACCGCACTGAGCCTGCTCCCGCTGGCGTTCGCCCTCGGGATGCCTTTTCCGCTGGCCTTGCATTGGGCCGGCGCAGCGGGTGAACAGCAGGTGGCGCTGGCTTGGACGGTGAACGGCGTGGCTTCCGTCATGGGGGGTGTGGCGGCGACGGCGCTCGGGGTCGGGGTCGGCTTCCAAACAGTGGGGTTGGTGGCGCTGGGGAGCTACATCCTCGCCGCGCTATATGGTGCGTTACACCGAGCTGGCGCTGGTACGTTCAAGGCTTCGAAAGGAATGAGGTAAACTCGGCTACGTAGAAGAGCAGGATTGGGGTTCATGGCTAAGCTAGCCGCTGCACTACAAGGCGGTTGAGGCTGTAAACGCCTGCCCAGCCAAACCAGGCATCGAAACAGAGGACGCCTCATAAAAGAAACTCCCGCTTTTCCGAACCAACGGCGGAGTCGAAGTACCCCCGAGCCCACATCTGGCCCCAGTACGTTTTGTGCAAACTCGTAAACTCTCGTTGCAACTTTTTTGACGCTTCCCTTTCAGTCACTGTACCAGCTGGCTTTCCGACAGCTGCGGCGAGATGGCTACCAGCAGGTGGACGCTGGTCGCTCGACACCACCCCTTTGATAATCTTTATCTTCAACTCACTACAAGTCGCGCGCGTTATCGCTCGCAAACGGTGCGCTAGGCCACCCCGCAAATTGGGTTTGCGGTACCTTGTACACCACACTAAATGTACCTCTAGCTCGAACTTTGTACGATTGTCTTCGCGGTACTTGTTTTAACTTGACCCGTTTTGAAAGAGAGTCAGAGTGGCTAACCTGTATCCAAGGTGTCACGACTGTAAAGCGAGTACCAACAGTGAGCACTACCTGGTTCACGACGCTGCTGGTTTGAAGCGTGCACGACGCCTGAGCTGTGGTTGTGCCTCGGCTGTTTGGAAACGAGGCTGGGCAGGCGGCTGGTACCGAGTGGCTTTCAGCCCGTCAACCTCAACTTCAACCCGCTTATCAAGGACAGGTCCCAACGCTTCCAGAACCGGGTGGGCTTGGACGAGCTTTTGGTTTGTAACGACCCTGAGGTGTTCGACGCGCTTTACGCCCACTTCCCCTTTCTCAAGGACCATCCCCTGGACCTGAACGGCAGCTTCATCGACGACGCGCGCAGCCTGGGGAAGTTGCAACGCCCTGACCTGCTGGGGTTCGTCATGGCCTATGAGCTGGAACGCGAGCCCTACCCCAGCGACTTTCCTTTTCTCACAGCCGAGCAGAACCGGCAGCTCTGCTGTCACCAAGATTTGCGCCCGGTAATCCCCTGGCCGCAACCTCTCACGACCCTGGTCCAGCGAGCAGACGGACAACTGGTCACAGGAAACATCCGGAAGGTGACGGTGGTACTTAAGAATGCCGGCAACGCCCAGGTGTGGTTCGGGGGTGACACGGCTGTGCTCTGGGAAGCCTACTTCGACAGGCAGCTTCAAGCTCGGGATGACCACGCGATACTGATGACGCAACTCTGGGGCGTGCTCGAGGCATACCTGCAACGCGTAGGGGTGACACAGGTTTATACCTACGCGAGTGACCCAGCGTTTGAAGATGACTGGTATCAGCCTTGGTTGGAAGCTAGAGGCTATAGGGTGGCGGATGAAAGTCCTAGACGAGCGATGAGAAAAGAGCTAAGAATTCATGGGCAGGCGCAACTGTAGGTTTCTGTTCAGATGCCCCCGCTGGTCCGATTTGGCTTACGTCTTGCTGGTCGTTCTCAATCTCAGCTACCAGCCGCCGACGACGCAGCTCAAAGCCCTCTCGTTGTTCTTGAGGTGAACCGCGCGCCCCCTTATATGGTTTCCTTAAATTGTACTCGGGTGCAGCCCCAAACCGTCGGATAAATAGTGGCGGATGCTTGGCAGAGCTTTCAGTCACTGTGTCAGTGACGCGATTTCAGCTCGAGTCGGCCTGTCATCCGACAGAGTCTAATCTAATTTGGCTGTCGGACAAACCCACGTATCGGCCCTTCTCGCGAGGGTACAAGCCGCGGCTTTTACGTTCTGCAAGAGCCTCCATCTAACGTTGGTTATGTTTCACCCTGTTCCAACCGTCGGAAAAATTGCCTATTTAGGGTTCCAGCCATTAGACCTTCCCTGAAAAGGTCACAAAAGTCAAGTGATTTGAAGACATAATCGAATAGTAAGTATCGACGAAGACTGAAGAAAAGAACCTAGCGGTTGTGCTTCCCTGCGCACTCCTGGTGAGTTTTGAGCAACTCGGTGCATGATGCGGTTCAATCGAAGGTGGGTGCTGCCATCTCTTGCGCAGTATCTCTAAGAGCTGAGGTCTAATGATAACAACCCGTATCCACGACCGCGCAGGCACGGCGTGCTCAGCTACCGCCACCGCGGCATGGCGGCTTTGAAGCTGGGCAGGCAGCTCGAAAAGGGAGAAACCGTTCACCACAAAAGCGGCGATAAAGCGGACTTGCACCCGGACAACCTCGTCATCTTCTCGAGTCACCGCGCCCACATGCTGTTCGGCAACTACCAACTGCGCAAACAGAAAGGGGTTTGCCACCTTTTCTCAACCGAAGAACTCCTCGCTATACGTGGCGAGTGGATGAAGCTATAGACCTTAGTCCGTAGGTTAGTCTATAGTGGAGTCATGAGCACGCCTGTAAATATCCATGAGGCCAAGACCCACTTCTCGAAGTTGCTCGAGCGGGTTGCATTGGGTGAGGAAATCATCATCGCGCGAGCGGGGGAGCCCGTCGCCAAGTTGAGCCCTCTGACGCCTCGCAAAGCGCGGACGCCAGGTGGGGCGGAAGGGCTCATCGTACCCGAGAGCTTTTTCGAAGCCTTACCCGAAGACTTCATGCAACACTTCGAGTGAGGCTGCTCCTGGACACGCACACCTTCTTGTGGTGGTGCGCGAACGATTCCAAACTCTCCGAAACCGCCTTACACGCGATCGCGGACGCCGACAACGAGGTTTTGGTAAGCGCCGTGAACGGTTGGGAAATAGCCATCAAAGCTCGCCTCGGCAAACTGCCCTTGCCCGACCCGCCCCGGGTGTTCATGAGTAAAATGCTCGAGCGGCACGCTTTTGGGGTTTTGCCCATCACGCTCAACCACGCTTTAGCCGAGTTCGAGCTGCCGACGCATCACAACGACCCGTTCGACCGGCTCCTCGTGGCTCAGGCACAAGTGGAAGGTCTGACACTCGTAACTGACGACGGCAAACTCCAGTTGTACGGTGCCGACACGCTGTGGTAACAGTGAAGTTATGAAGTAAACTTCATAACTTCAAATGAAACTATTGTTGTGCTGAATAAGAAACCTGAAGTACCCCAACCATCAGGTCTGACTCGTCCTGGGGTTCAGGATGATTTGAACACTGTCGCCGAGCAAGTTGAAGGCGAGTGTGCTCAGGAAAATCAGCAGCCCCGCGAACGTCGCTATCCACCAGACCCCGCTTTGCACGAACAGCCGCCCCTCACTGACCATCACGCCCCAGTCGGCGGTGGGGGGTTGAACGCCGATGCCTAGGAAACTTAGGCCCGTCACCATCATGATGGCCGTGCCCAGGTCGAGGGTGGCCTGAACGAGCACGGGCGTCATGAGGTTGGGCAAGACGTATTTGACGATGATGCGCCCGTCCCCAGCGCCGAGGCCCTGGGCGGCCTGTACAAAAGCACGCTCGCGTAAGCTCACCGCCTGACCACGCGCGATGCGGGTGTACCACGGCCACCAGGTCAGGGCGACGGCGATGACGGTGTTGGTGAGCGTGGGCTCGAGTACCGTCTTAAACGCCTACACCCAACCGCGCATGAGCCGTTACTTGAAAAAACTCGAGTGCGGCCTGAGAGACCGCCACTACCAGGGCTCGTTCGCGGTAATGCAGTCTTCAGGCGGGATGACCTCGAGCGCGGTCGCGCAGGAGGTGCCCATCCGCACGGTCCAGTCGGGGCCGGCGGGCGGCGTCATAGGCGCGGCGGCCTTAGGGAGACGGCTCGGCCTCGACAACCTGGTCGCGGCGGACGTGGGCGGCACGACCTTCGACGTGGCGCTGGTGACCGGCGGGACGCTGCCGAAACGCAACCACACGAGCTACAACGGGCGGCCGGTCCTGCAGACCACCCTCGACATCGTCTCCATCGGCGCGGGCGGCGGCAGCCTCGCTTACGTCGACGCCGAGGGCGGCCTCCGGGTCGGCCCGCAGAGCGCCCAGGCCGACCCCGGCCCCGCCTGTTTCGGGCTGGGCGGCGAGCGCGCCACCGTGACCGACGCGCAGTTGGTGTTGGGCTACCTGAACTCCGAGAGTTACCTGGGCGAGCGGCTGAAGCTGGACGTTGCAGCGGCGCGGCGCGCCGTCCAGGCCGACGTGGCCGCGCCGCTGCAGCTCTCTGTCGAGGACGCCGCTGCGGGCGTCCTGCACCTCGCCAACATGAACATGAGCTACGCCGTGCGGCAAGTCACCTTGGAGCGCGGTCACGACCCGCGCGACTTTACGCTGGTGAGTTACGGCGGCGGCGGCGGCCTGTTCGCAGGCGCCCTGCTGCGCGAGCTCGAGATGCGGCGCGTCATCGTGCCGCGCCATCCCGCGACCTTCTCCGCCTACGGGCTCTTGAACGCCGACTACCGCGAGGACGTGAGCCGCACCTTTGTCAAGCCACTCGCCGAGGTGACGCCCGGCGAGTTGGCGGAGCGGTTCGGCGAGCTTGAGGTCGAGGCGAAAGACTGGTTCGAAGAGCAGGGGCTCGCCAGCGGCGGGTTGACGGTCGAGCGGTTCGCGGAACTGCGCTACCTGGGCCAGGAACACACCCTGAAAATCCCGGTCGAAGGGCGAGACTTGGCCGCGGCAACCCTGAGCGCACTCCGCGAGCGGTTCGACCTTTCTTACGAGCAGGCCTACGCCCACGCCCTCAAGGAGCACGGGCTCGAGTTCGTAGGTTTGCGGCTGGCGGCCAGCTTCCAAACCGAGAAGCCGAGCGTGCAAACCCTCGAGGCAGCGTCTGCCCCCGTCCAGGAGACCGTTGGCAGGCAACAGGACGTATTTATCGCCTCGCACAAGCGGTGGTTTACCTGCCCGGTGTACGCGCGTGACAGGTTGCGGGCCGGCCACGAACTGACCGGGCCCGCCGTGGTCGAGGAGTGGGACAGCACCGTCCTCGTGCGCTCCGGGTCGACACCTACGGCAACCTCAGCCTGGAGGCCACCTCGTGAACGTCGACCCTATCACCCGGCAGGTCATCCGCAACGCGCTCACGGCGGCGAAAGAGATGCAGACGACGCTCGTGAAAACCGCGCATAACCCGCTGATTTACGAGGTTCAAGACTTCGGCATGGTTTTGACCAACCGCTTCGGCCAGATGATTGCCGAGGGGTCGGGTTTGCCCGGGTTTTTGGCCTGCCTGCCGCCGACGATTCAGAGCGGGTTAGGGCGCACAAGTTTCAGCGAAGGCGACATCGTCTTGAGCAACGAGCCCGACGACACCGGCACCCACCTCAGCGACACGGTCCTCTACACACCCATCTTTTACGAAGGCGAGCTCGTCGCGTTCTCGGCGGTGATGGCGCACTGGGCCGACATCGGCGGGTCGAGGTGCCGCTCGTCATCCGGATGCCCGACGGCGCGATTCGCTCGGCGGCGGCGCAGCACTCGCAGTCGCTCGAGGCCCTGTTCTTGCACGTTCCGGGGCTGAAAGTGGTGACGCCGTCGAACCCCGCCGACGCCAAGGGCCTGCTCAAGGCCGCCATCCGTTCCCCCGACCCGGCGCTTTACTTGGAGCACAAGGCGCTCTACACCGTGAAGGGCGAGGTACCGAGCGACGTGGTGGTGCCGCTGGGCACGGCGACGGTCGCGAGAGAAGGGCAGGACGTGACGCTCATTTCTTACTCCTTGACCCTGCGAAAAGCGCTGCAGAGCGCCGAGCAACTGGCAGAGCAAGGCGTGAGCGCCGAGGTCGTCGACCTGCGCAGCCTCAACCCGCTCGACTGGGACACGGTGTTCGCCTCGGTGCGCAAGACGAAGCGGGCGGTGGTGGCGCACGAGGCTTGGCGCGCCTACGGGGTCGGCGCGGAAATCGCCACGCGTCTACCATTTCCGAACGCACTCGGGGCTCGAGGTCGACGTGGTCCTGGAAACGCCGGACGGTCGCCTGGTCGGTTTGGAAGTCAAGGCGGCAACGACAGTGAGAAACGGTGACTTCCAGGGTCTCAGGGCCATGCAGGAGAGTTTTCCGAAGCAGTTCTGCCGCGGCGTGCTTCTGCACTTCGGGGAGAAAGTAGTGCCGTTTGGAGACAACTTGTGGGCTGCGCCGTTGGGGAGTTTGTGGGCAGTGTGAGAAAAGCGCCCCCTGTCTTTGTGGTCCTCTCCCCTACCCACCTCTCCAATACACTGCCCCGTCCCAAGCTTGGCAGTTACGGCAAGTGTTTGCGAACCCTAACGGGGACGTCTTTACGCTTGTGTGGCAATCAGGGATTGGGTCGCGTATGCCATTGGACAAAGCCTTCCGACCGCTCGGGGTTTGAGCGAAAGCAACCACAAAAAATGTACGTCCGGACTTTGACGCTTCGTTCAAAGCCAAAGACCTATAAGCTGTGGCCTCGCAAATAATATGGCTTCACCTGCTCTTACTCGCTCGAGCCCCTTCACAACGTATCCGCTTCCCCAAACTTCAAAAGTGCTGGGTGTGGCAGGCAGTGTTTCGCACTTCGTCTTTCCAACCGCATGTAAAGTGACCAGCACCCTAAGCTTGTCCGGAAAGGGATAGAGCACTCAACCGAGCAAAAGCCGAGCGGACACGGAGCGAAGCCCGAGCTGTTTGGTGACGCACCTAAGCTGTAAAAAGGTTTGGGGGTGCTTACACTTGTTTCAAGCGCTATCCCAAGCCACGCCAAAATGCCTTTAGGCGTTTCGGCTGTTCATCTTGACAAACTGTGGAAGCACTGCCCAAAAGGTGCTTGACAAAGTTAACGCTCAGTTAGTAGACTCAGACCAATTTAATTAATCGTTTAATCATCGACAACTGAAAGCCGTACAGACGGGGGTGGATGTGAAGGAAAAGGTAAAAAGTCAAACTCGACCCCGCCAAGTCGACGTAGCCCGACTTGCCAAGGTTTCACCGGCGGTCGTTTCTGTTGTTATGAACGGTAAGGTTAGTGGCAGCACGCGCGTCGGTGAAGAGGCAAGAAAGCGTGTACTGGCAGCGGTCGAGGAGTTAGGGTACAAACCCAACTTGCTGGCGCGTGGGCTCCGTGTCAACCGCAGCGGCGGCGTCGGCGTGATTGTAAAGGCCCTGCACACCTCCTTCAACGGCAGGCTGTTGAGCGGCATCGAACGGGTGATGGGCGACGCGGGTATGCACCTTATGATTTCAAGCGGCCGGGGCCAAAGGGACCGCGAGCGTACCGCCATCGAGTTCTTGCTCGCGCGCCGCTGCGACGCCCTTATCGTCAGCTTGAGCGCGACGAGCGACGCGGACTTGGTCGAATTCAGCCGTGCCGACCGGCCCATCATCGTGGTCGGCCACGAAGTGCCGGGCTTAGAGTCCTGCTGCATCACGCTCGACGACGTTTTGGGCGGCGTGTTGGCAACCAGACACCTGCTCGAGCACGGCCACCGCCGGGTTGCCCACATTTCGGGTCCGCTCGGTCACCGAGCCGCCCGCGACCGGCTGAGGGGCTACCGGCGAGCGCTCAGCGACGCGGGGCAGGATGTATCAGAACTCGTCGTTGCAGGAGATTTCAGTAAGCAGGGCGGCTTTGCGGCTGCCGGCAGACTGCTCGAGCAGGGTTTCACGCGGGGCGGCATCTTTGTGGCGAACGACCGCATGGCCGAGGGCGTGCTCGAGCGCCTGCGCGGCGTCGGGCTTAGGGTGCCCGAGGACGTGTCGGTCGTCGGCTACGACGACGCTTCGAGCGCGCCCTATCTCCGGCCCGCACTCACCACCGTTCACCAACCCATCCACGAGATGGGCGTCGCCGCCGCTCAGCTCGCGCTCAAGGTTCTCGGCACGGAAGAGAAGGAGGTAGAACAGTGTTTTGAGCCGCAACTCGTCGTTCGTGACTCGGTCAATAAGGCCCTGGACGCACCAGGTTAGAGTTTTAGCAAAGCCTTGAAGGAGGCTAGGATGAACCCCAAACCGTCAACCCGAGAGAGAGTCAAAATCGCGCTAGCAGCCCTGATACTGGTTCTCTTCACCCAAGCGAGCGCTCAAGAAGCCGAACCCTTAAGCCTGTGGGTGATGGGCAGCGCCACCGACAACGCCGTCAGCTACTTAGACACCGTTTTGCCCATGTTTACCGAAGAGACCGGCGTGAACGTCGAGTACGAGTTCGTGCCTTGGGGCGACGCCGTGCAGCGCATCTCGACCGCCGTCATGTCGGGCGAAGGGCCGGACGTGACGCAGGTGGGCACCACCCGCGTGCCCGGTTTTCAGGCGACCGGCGGCTTTGTCGACCTGACAGACGCCTACGGCAACAGCCTCCCGGCGCGAGACGCCTTTTTTCCCTCCACCTTACAAACCGTCGGTTACGCCGGGAAAGCCTACTCGGCCCCCTGGTTCAGCGACCCCCGAATCCTCATCTACCGTAAAGACCTGTGGGGCGAAGCGGGTTACCCGGAAGGCCCTAAAACCTGGGAGGACCTGGTCGACGGTGGGACCAAAATCAAGGCCGCCCACCCAGAACTCGCCTCGGTCATCGGCTTGCCGGGTCAGGACTTCGGGCACTACCTGGGCGAATTCATCTGGCAGAACTGTGGCGACATCCTCTCGCCCGACGGGTCCAAAGTCACCTGGACCGCGCCTGAGGTCGTTGAAGCGGTAAAGTTCTTCGCCGACCTCGTCGCCGAGACCGGAATAGCCGCGCCGCAGAACGCCGAGTGGACCTACGACGACGTGCTGACGCGCTTTTGGGACGGCGGTATCGCGACCCTGTTCTTCGGCTCTGAATACAGCCGCGTGGCGACGCCCGAACAAGCGAGTGCCCTGGAAGACGACATCGGCTTCGCCCTCGAGCCCTCCGGCCGCTGTCAGTCGAACTTCGTCGGCGGCTCCAACCTCATGGTCTTTGAGGGCGGCGACCGGCAAGACGCGAGCGTCGAGCTGATTTCGTTTCTCCAACGCCCCGACATCCAGGCCTACAACACCAACCTCGGCAGCCACGTCCCCGTCGTCCGCGCGACCTTCGCGGACAGCGCGCCCGAGAACGACCCCGAGCTGTGGACAACGCTGGCCGAAGCGACCGAAGTCGGCCGCACTTTTCCCGTTCACCCGGCCTGGAGCGACGTCCAGCAGACCATCCCCGAGGTCGTGACGCGCGTCTACGCCGCCATCATTGACGGCAGCTACACCGACGCGACGGTCGAGCAGATTCTCCAAGAGGTCGAAGCCGAGGGCCAGCGCGCGCTCGACGCGGCGGGCGGCGCGCCCGAAGGTTACAACAGCCCCTGGCCCACGCCCGCGAATCCATAAGCGTAGACGGGGGCGGCGCACCAGCGCCGCCCCCGCGGAGGTACTATGGCAAACTCCTCTTTAAAGTTGAGTGAGGCTCGAGTGCAGCGCCCCCGCGCCGCAGGGCGCAAAAACTCGCGCGGGCGGCTCGCCTACTGGATGATTTTACCGGCGATGCTGGGGCTGCTGGTCATCTTTTTCGTGCCGATGCTGTGGGGCGTCGCCATCAGTTTCAAAACCTACAACAAGTTCACGCTGAGCCGCCCCTTTTTTCAGCTCGAGTGGGGTGGTTTTCAAGAGTACACTCGAGCTTTCGAGAGTTTGGGCTACGGCTTCACCCAATCGTTGAGCGTGACGCTGTCTTACACGCTCCTCACGATGCTGTTCAGCGCCGCGCTGGGGCTGGGCGCGGCGCTGGTCGCCAACCGCAAGTTCTTCGGCGCGCTCCTTTTCAAAGGCGTGGTGCTTCTCCCCTATATTTTACCGAGCGTCGTGTCGCTCATCACGCTCCGCTTTATGCTGACTTCGGACGGCATCATCAACGCTTTGCTGTTAAGAGTCGGGCTGATTCACGAGCCCGTGTTCTGGCTCGTCGGGAACAACAGTTTTTGGAGCATCCTGGTGGGGAGCGTGTGGGTGCGCTGGCCACTCTTTTACCTCGTCTTCTTGGCCGGGCTGCAAACGGTGCCGCCGTCTTTGTACGAAGCCGCCACGGTCGACGGCGCGACCACCTGGCAAAAGTTTCGCCACATCACCTTGCCCTACCTGCGCTCGGTCGGCGCGGTCATCATTCTGTTCAGTTCGCTGTGGTCGTACAACGATTATCTGACGCCTTACGTCATGCTGGGCGGTGAGTATTCGGAGATCCCGGCGGCGGCGTCGCTGTTGTCGGTCGAAATCTTGAAGCAGTCGTTCAACAACTTCAGCTTCAGCTACGGCGCGGCAATGTCGATTTTGATGACGCTTCTGGCGCTGCTGTTCGCCTTTGTTTACCTGCGCCTGGCCCGGCCCCAGGCTTTAGAGCAGGGCCGGGCCCCAAAACGCAGTTTCTGGACCTGGGCGCTGGCGGGCGTGGTGGGCCTTTTTGGCGCGTTTCTGCTGGGGGCGCAACTTGTGCGCATCGGTGCAGCCCTGGTCCTGATTGGTAGCGTGGTGCTCCTCATCCGACTCTTGTTGGGCCTTGCGGAGCGCGCGGCGCAGCGGGCGCTCACCCTGCTCGGCGGGCTGTTTTACGGCTTCGTCGTGCTGTTCCCGGTCTACTGGCTCGTCGTCAGCTCGCTCAAAACCGAGAGCGACATCCGGCGGACGACGCTCCTGCCGACCATCTGGGCGTTCGAAAATTACCGGCAGGTCTGGGAACAAGTGCCGCTGCTGCGCTATTTCGGGAACAGCCTCGGGCTGTCCGCGGTGTCGATGGTGCTGGCGGTGATGGTCGCCACGATGGCGGGCTATGCGTTCAGCCGTTTTCGCTTTTTCGGGCGCGGGGTGTTCGGCGGCAGCGTCCTCGCCACCCAACTTTTCCCCGGCGTGCTGTTGCTGGTGCCGTTTTTCCTCATTTTCAGCACCCTGCAAAACACGCCGCTCTTGGAGAGCTTGGACATCCGCTTTATCGGCCGAAACGTCTACTGGGGGAACTTGGGTCTGATGCTCCTGGCTTACACGTCGGCGGTGTTACCGTTTACCATTTGGGTGATGCGGGGCTACATCGACAGCTTGCCCGCCGACTTGGAAGAGGCCGCCGAAATCGACGGCTCGAGCCGCTTCGGGGCGTTTTTGCGGGTGACCGTGCCGCTGGCGGTGCCGGGCATCGCCACGATTGCGATTTTAGCCTTCACCCGCGGCTGGAACGAGGTGCTGTTTTCCTCGGTCCTGACCAACGAACTGACCCGCACGGTGGCGCTCGGCATCCAAGACTTTCGCACCGAGTTCACGGTGCGCTGGAACCTGACGATGGCCGCGGGCGTCATCATCTCGCTGCCCGTCGTCGTGTTCTTCACCTTTCTGCAGCGCTGGCTCGTCTCGGGTTTGACGGCGGGCGCGGTCAAGGATTAGGGAGGTTTTACGGTGAAAGTTTTTGACGCGGAGGGTCTACCGTGAAAGTCGGCGTGTTCACGGTCATGTTGCCGGACCTCAGCCCGGAAGAAGCGGCGCACGAACTCGCCGTCGCCGGTTACGACGGCGTCGAATGGCGCGTGACCTCAATCCCGGCGGAGAAGCGACGCGAGCCGACCTCCTTTTGGGGCAACAACCTCTGCACGCTTCCCCCCACCCAGGCGGGGGCGGAACGGGCGCGCGCGCTTGCCGAGGCGGCGGGGCTCGTGATTCCGGGTTTGGGTACCTACATCGACGTGGACGACCTGGGGGCGACGGAAAACGCCATGCGCTTCGCCCAAACGGCGGGCGCGCCCCAAATTCGGGTGGGGGTGGGTAAGTTTCAAGAGGGGTCCGCCTATCACGACCTGTTCGCCGACGCCAAGGCTTTTCTGGCGGAGGTCGAACCGTTGGCGCGGCGGTACGGCGTGAAGGCGCTGGTCGAGATTCACCACGGCACGATTTGCCCCAGCGCCGCGCTCGCCCACCGGCTCGTGTCCCACTTCGACCCCGAGGTCGTCGGCGTGGTTCACGACGCGGGCAACATGGTGTATGAAGGCTTCGAAGACTACCGGCTGGGCGTAGAGCTGCTCGGCTCCTACCTAGCCCACGTCCACCTCAAAAACGCGGCCTACGCGCAACCCGCGGGCGGCGGCGTGTGGACGCCCCGCTGGGCCCCCCTGGAGGACGGCGTGGTCGACTTCCCGCGGCTGCTCGAGGCTTTGCGGTCCGTCGGTTACGACGGCTGGCTGGTCGTTGAAGACTTTAGCGCCTCACGCCCCAGCCGCGCCGCGCTGCAGCACAACCTGGCGTTCGTCCGCGGGCTGGTAAAGGAGGTGGTGACGGCGTGACCCAGCTACGACACGTCGTCATCGGCGTGGGGGCGAGCGTGCTCGAGATGCACCGCCCGGCCTTCGAGCTGCCCACCACCCAAATCGTCGGCGTGACCGACCCGAACATCGAAACCGGCGCGGCGCGCGCCGCCGAGTTGGGCTGCACGTTTTATCCCGACTTTGAAACCCTGCTGACGGAAACCCGGCCCGAGGTAGCCGTCGTCCTCACGCCGCATCCCTTTCACGCGCCGGTCACCGCGGCTTGCTTAGAGGCCGGCTGTCACGTGCTGGTTGAAAAGCCTATGGCGGTCGAGGTCGACGAGGCGGACGCGGTGATTGAAGCCGCGCGCCGAGCGGGTCGGCTGTTGGCTGTGAACTTTCAGCAACGATTGCGCGGCGAAGTGCTCGCCGCCAAACGTTATCTGGACGCGGGCCACTTGGGCCGGGTGCAGCACGTCGACATCACCAAAGCCTGGCCGCGCACGAACGCCTACTACCGCTCGGCGACCTGGCGCGCGACCTGGCGCGGCGAGGGGGGCGGCGTGCTCCTCAACCAAGCGCCGCACGACTTGGACCTGCTGTGCTACTTCCTGGGAATGCCCAGTCGGGTCGTCGCCTGGACCCGCAACCTGCTCCACGCGACCAAAACCGAGGACACGGTGCAGGCCATGCTCGAGTGGGCGGGCGGAACGCTGGGCTCGTTTCACATCAGCACGGCCGAAGGGGGTCGGGACGAGCGTATCGAGGTCGTCGGTACGGGCGGCGTCATGCGCATCGGTGTAGGCCGGGTGACGGTCGAACGGTTCGAGCCCGACTTCGCCCACTACAGCGAAACGACGCTCGAGAGGTTCGGCACGCCCGAACGGGTAAGGGTCGACCTAGAGCTTGTTCACAGTCAAGAGGAAGGTCAGGGCAACCACACCGAAATTTACCACAACCTGCACCGGGCGATTTTGCAAGGAGCCCCGCTCGTGTGCGACGGCGAATCGGGGCGCATGTCTTTGGAGCTGGCGAACGCGATGATTCTCTCGAGCTACACGGGCGAGACCGTCGCGTTTCCCCTTGACCGGGCAGCTTACCATACCCTACTGGAAAACCTCAAGCGCGGTGAGGGGGCGACGGCGTGACGGGCCTCGGGTCACTCAGTAGTATCTGTCGAGGCAAACGTTTTACCAGATCGGAGGGGCCTCGTGACGCGTGACGGGATGCGCTACGCGCCCACGGGCAAGCCCAGCCCGGTGGTCGCCGCCGGCGAATTTCCTTTTGCAGCGACGGCCCTGGAGCACGGGCACATCTACGGGATGTGCAACGGCCTGACCGAGGCGGGCGGCACCCTGCGCTACGTCTATGACGACGACCCGAAGAAGGTGGCGGCGTTCAAGCGTAAATTTCCCGCTGTCGAGGTGGCCCGGTCGCTAGAGCACATCCTCGACGACCCGCAGCTAAAGCTCATCGCCGCCGCGGCTGTTCCTTGCGACCGCGGTCCCCTGGGTGTGCGGGTCATGAACGCGGGCAAAGACTACTTTACGGACAAGACGCCCTTTACGACGCTCGAGCAGCTTGACGCGGCGAGAAAGACGGTTCAAGAAACGGGCCGGAAGTACCTGGTCTACTACAGCGAGCGCCTTCACGTCGAGTGCGCCGTCTACGCCGGAGACCTCATCAAAGGCGGGGCCATCGGCCGCGTGATTCAGGTGCTCGGCCTCGGGCCGCACCGGCTCAACGCCGCCGCCCGGCCGGACTGGTTTTTTGAGCGGGACAAGTATGGCGGCATTCTGTGTGACATCGGCTCTCACCAGATTGAGCAGTTTTTGTACTACAGCGGCGCTACCGACGCCGAGGTGAGGCTGGCGGCGGTCGCCAACTACGCGCACCCGGAGTACGGTGAGTTCGAGGACTTCGGCGAGGCGAGTCTTGTGGCCGACAACGGCTGCTCGAGCTACTTTCGGGTGGACTGGTTTACGCCCAACGGGCTTTCGACCTGGGGCGACGGGCGCACCCTCATCCTCGGTACGGACGGTTATATCGAGCTGCGCAAGTACGTCGACGTGGCGCGGGGGGGCGGCGACCACCTCTATTTGGTCGACGCCGCGGGCGAGCAGCACCTGAACTTGGCAAACCGGGTCGGCTATCCTTTTTTCGGGCACCTCGTTCTTGACTGCCTGAACCGCAGCGAAAACGCCATGACCCAGGCGCACGCCTTCAAAGCGGCGGAGCTGTGTCTAAAAGCGCAAATGGTTGCAGACGTTGGGTCAGCAAGCCCGTCCAAACGTTTTGCTCACTGAACTAAACAGGACGGAGAAGGTTCTACTTGAGCGAGCGGTTTAAGCGCTGTGGACTGACGGGACGTTCGAACCATGACTCTTTGTTCGAGTGCCTTTTAGAATCGACCGGTGGTTCAGGACCTAACGCTGTCGCGCTTAGGGAGCTTTCTCGGCGATTTCGTAGTGCTTATGGTGTTTTGGGTTCGGGTAGTGGCTCAACCGAGACTGCCAGCGATGTCGAGGTTGTAGTGAACGAGGAACAGATGGAGGCAAATGAGGTGCATGTGGTCTGATTTGGAGAAGGACAAGGTTTCCCTGACAAAGCGCGCTAGACGTTGGCGGACGGTGTTGTTGAAGCGTTCAACGTGAGCTGTTAGACCGGTATCCTTACCCACAGCTTGGTGCTGTTCATCAGGAATGACTTGTAAGCTCAGAAGTCGCTGAACACAATGCCTTGCTTATAGGCTTCGGGGATGTTGCGCCAAAGCCTCCGACAAGTGGCAACGCCACGCCCGCCTATGACACAGGCGACGACGTCAGGCGTGGTCGCACCCGCTACCTGCCGGGTTTGTTTACAAAGAGCAAGCCAAACCCACCTCTTGTTGGCTTTGTGACGCACAAACGACCACATCTCATCAAGCTCGAGTTGCACCGCCTCCGGCTTCTCAGGGATGAACAGCGTGGCACTAAGCGGCAGAGTCGTCTCGGCTTTTTTTAAGCCACACGCCTAGCGTGGTACGCGACACGCCAAAAGTCCTGGTTATCCCGCGCATGCTGGAGCGCTCCTGATACGCCTTGAGGATTTCGTCTTTACGTGCTTCGCTGTAGCCGTAGTCTGGGTTTTCCAAACTGGCTCGGTTACAGTCCTTACAGTGAATGGTAGTGGCCCAACCCCAACTGCTAAGCTAAGGGATGGTCATCCAGAGCGTCACGTGTTACCACTGCGGCAGCGAGAACCTGAAAAAGAACGGTAAAGCACCCAACGGCAAGCAGCGCTATCAAAGTACTTGTACACACAAGTCTCACCCCAGAATCTCCTTGACCCGCCCCACCTCGCCCGACTCGAGCCTCACCTTGATCCCGTGCGGGTGCGTGGCGCTCTTGGTGAGGACGGTCTGCACCACGCCTTCGGTCAGTCGGCCCGTGCGCTGGTCTCGCTTTTGCACCACGGCGACGCGCAGACCCGGACGGACGTTCGACCTAGCTTTTCCATTCATCCTTGCTCCCTAAAAGGCCTCGAGGACAGTGACCCTTTTGCGGCCCATCCTCAGTTGGCCGACACCGCGCGCCCTTCAGCCCACGCCCTCACGCCGTCCAAGCACTCCGCCATCGTACGCGACAGCGGGACGGTTTGCCGCACTTCGTTTAAGAGCAGTTCAGAGGTCAAATCGCCGCCGTCCGCAAAGGCTGTGTACAGGCCGGAGACGACGCCGCCCTCTAGCTCCGCCCTACTGAACCCCTTCGTCGCCGCGGCGAGGGTTGCAAGGTCGAAGCACTTCGGGTCACGTTTGCGCTTTTTGAGGTGCAAGGCCAGGATATCGGCGCGTACGGCCGTGGTAGGCAAGTCGACGAAGAAAAGCTCGTCGAAGCGGCCCTTGCGCACGAGTTCGGGGGGCAGTTTCGAAACGTCGTTGGCGGTCGCCACCACGAACACGTCGCTGCGGCGGTCTTGCAACCAGGACAAAAACGCGCCCAGCACCCGTTGCGACACGCCGCCGTCCTGGTCGCCGCCCGCCCCGAAGGCTTTTTCTATTTCGTCTATCCACAGCACCACCGGGGCCATTTTTTCGGCCATTTGGGTGGCGCGGCGGAAGTTCTTTTCGGTCTCGCCGATGTACCTGTTGTACAAACTCGCCGGGTCCATCTTGAGGAGCGGCAAACCCCAGTCGGCGGCGACCGCCTTGGCGCAGAAGCTTTTACCGCTGCCCTGGAGCCCCACCAGGAGCACGCCTTTGGGAAACTCGAGCCCGAAGGCCGCCGCCCGTTCGGGTTCGACCAAAATGGCGCGGCGCTTCGCCAACCAGCGCTTCAGGCCGTCCAACCCCGCAACGTCCGTCATCGCTTGCTCGGCGGGGTAGTACTCGAGCAGACCGGACCGCTCGACCACCTCTTTTTTGGCCGCCACCACCCTGCCGATGTCGTCAGGACCCAAACAGTTGTCTTCTAAAATCGCCTTGGTGAGAATTTTTTCGGCCTCGAGCCAGGTCAAGCCTTGCAAGTTGCGCACCAGGCGGTTCAGCTCGTCTTTGGTGAGTCGTAAATCGACGGGGGCGCGTTTGGAGAGGTCGCGGTAGAGGTGTTCGGCCAAGCTGCGGAACTCGTCCGGCTGCGGAAGCGGTAAGAGCAACACGGTCGCCAAGGCTTTGAGGTTGGCGGGTAGAGCGTCGGACACCGTGCCGGTGACGACGATGCCGCCTTCGTGCGTCCTGAACTGCCGAGCGGCGTCGCACAGCTTGGTGGCGAGCGTGCGGTCTTCCAAATCCTCGCCCAAGCCCTGAAAATTGTAAATCGCTTTGCGGTACTGCCGCTCGACCTCAAAGAGGGCGTCGACAGGGTTGAGGGTTTTTTCCGAGGCGGCGAGTTCGTAAGCCAGGCGCAGGCCTTTGGTTCGGGTCCAGGTGAAAAAGGGCAGCTTCATGCGGTCGGCCAAGCGCAACAGCAAACTCTGCGCGCGGTCCTCCTCCACAGTTTCAACGAACACGACGGCGTGACGTGAGCGCAGCAGCAACGCCAGGTCGCTCAAAAAGCCGTCGCTGAAGCCGTCACTCACAGAGACAGTGTTGGGCACACTGGCGAGCTTAGCAAGATGTTCAGGCCGAAGCCGAGGCGTTTTTCTCGCTCGAGGCGCTAGACTGGCGGCATGAAACCTGTAAAGCCCGGCAAGCTCGAGCCCGGCGACACGGTCGCGGTGGTGTCGCTCTCGAGCGGGCTGCTCCACGCCTACCCCGAGGTTTACCAAAAAGCCGCGCGCACCTTGTCCGAACGCTTCGACCTGCACGTCGTAACGAGCCCGAACGCGCTACGGCCCGACAATTGGCTTTACGCGCGTCCCGAGGCGCGGGCCGACGACCTGCACTGGGCCTTGGAAAAACCGGACATCAAGGGCGTCGTCAGCGCTATCGGCGGGTACGAGTCGGTGCGGATTCTGCCCTACTTGAACGTCGAGCTTATCCGCAAGCACCCGAAGGTGTTGTTGGGGTTTTCCGACACGACCGTGCAGCATGTCGCGTTCATGAACGCGGGCGTCGTTTCCTTTCACGGGCCGAGCCTCATGGCCGGAATTGCCACCCTTACAGCTTATCCTTACGCCGAAACCTCTTTACACAAAACGCTTTTTGAACGTGAGGCACCGAGTAGGCTCGAGCCCGCCCCCGGCTGGACTGAGCAGTTTCTCGACTGGAACGACCCCGAGTACGCGGCCAAAGCCGACACGCCGCAACCTCTTGAACCGAACGACGGTTGGGTTTGGGTGCAGGGTGAGGCGAGAGCCGAGGGTCACTTGGTCGGCGGCAACATCGAAGTTTTGGAAATGCTCAAAGGCACGCGCTGGTGGCCCGAGACTGAATTTTGGAAAGGAGCCATACTGTACCTCGAGACTAGCGAGGAAGTGCCGCCCGTGTCGAACGTGGAATACTGGCTGCGCAATTATGCTTCGCAGGGCATTTTGCAAGAACTCTCGGGTCTTTTGTGGGCGCGGCCGTTCGGTTACGACGCGGCGATGAAAGAACGGCTTTATGCCGCTGTCCGCAAAGTCTTGGCAGAATGCGGCCGCGAAGACCTGCCGGTCGTCGCTGACATGGACTTCGGTCACACCGCGCCTATTTACGATTCCCAACCTGTGCCGCGCCGCCATCGACCCGATAGACCTGACGGTAACGGTGCTCGAGTCCGGGGTCAGCTAGCCTCGCCGAAAAAGATGCCGATTTCACGCTCAGCCGTGTCAGCAGCGTCCGAGCCGTGGGCGACGTTTTCGTCGATGGTGCTGGCGAAGTCGCCGCGAATCGTTCCCGGCGCGGCGTCGGCGGGATTGGTCGCGCCCATCATCTTGCGCCATTCTGAAATAGCGTTTTCGCCCTCGACGATCATCGCCACGACCGGGCCGCTGGTGATAAAGTTCACCAGGTTTTCAAAAAAGGGCTTGCCCTGGTGCTCGCCGTAGTGCCGCTCGGCGGTTTCACGCGGGATTTGCATCATCTTGAGTTCCCGGACTTTGAAGCCCTTGCGCTCGAGCCGAGAAACCACTTCACCGACCAGACCGCGCTTGACGCCGTCCGGTTTAACCATCGCAAAAGTACGTTCGGTTGCCATAAGGCAGGACGATACCACAGGAGCGGCGTCGGGAAGCGTTTGTGTTCGTCGACATTTTCTGTAAAGCAAACCGACAGTACCCAGTACCGATTTGAAAGCGTTCTACTCGGTACTTTTCACTCGGTCCTCGGTACTTCTTACAGTTCCCCCTGAGCGATGGTCTCGAGCTGCCCCAAATGATTCAGGTCGTGTCCGGCCAGAAAACGCACCATGTCGTCGACGGTGTCGATACCTTTAAAAGGATAGTCGACGTGCGCGTTCCAGTCTTGCAGGTCAAAGGTGACGAGCAGCGCCAGGTTCCAGGCGCGCAGGGCGCGAAAGGTTTCGACGGCGAGGGAAGGCTCGAGCCGCGTGTAGCGCCGCGCCCACAGGTCCTGGTCGAACGCGTGGGGTCGGTAGTTGCTTTCGGATACCGCTTGCCGCAAGCGAAAACCCAACGCGAGTTCGACGTCGGCCAAGTGCGCCAGAATCTCGCGCGCCGTCCACTTGCCGGGGGCGTAAGAGCGTTCGAAGTCGGTGTCGAAAAAGCCGAGCAGGTAGCCTTCCAGGCGCTGCGGCGTGGTCTCTAAAACGGTGATGGGGTCGCGGTGGCCCAACAGGTCGAAGAGCCGCTCGATGTAGTCGTCCATGCTCGCCAGTGTACCGAACTCGTCGCGCTTGCCCGCCGACAAAGTGAAATAAGCCTTAAAGACGTGTTCATGAACCTGCTAGGCTGCGTTCACCCCAGTCTCATATACTGGGCCAACACCCAGAGGAGGGGACATGAAAAATAGTTTTGCATTAACGCTTGCCGTTTTGATAACCGCGTTGCTGGCCTCTTGTACCTTCAGCGGTACGTTTGAAGGTGAAGTCGGTCTACCACCCGGACTTACCATCAGCAACGCTACCTACGGAACGGACTTTGAAGCCACAGTGGACGGTGAACTTCAAGACGTCATCTGTAATGACCGCACGACCAACTTTACTTACGGTTTTAACTTCAACGGTGACCTGAGAAGCTGGGAATCATACCTCAAAGGCGTCGAAACGGGCAGGATAGCGGGCCGCATCTCGCTCGACCTGAGCAGCGACAACGTCCGTTACGACCGAGCGACCAACCGCGTTACCGTGAACTACGAAATTCGGGCCAACGCCGCGCCGCAAGCCATCGTCGTCAACCCCGTGCTGGCCGGTAAGACTCAACTTTTCTTACAGTTCGGCACCTACAACTACAGGCTTTTGTCCGACCCTGTGCCCATCTTGGAAAGTTGCGCAAACACTCAGGGATAACAGTCAAGGAAATGCAAGTGTAGCCCCTCGAGCTTCTCGAGGGGCCTTTTTGTCGAAGGCCGTTGCTAGCTGAGATTCTCGAGCCACCTTTGTATAGACTCGAGCCGCTTTTCTACGAACGCCTCATCGACCCAGCGCCCAACATCGACCCCTTGGGCGGCATAGGTGACGATGTCGGCGGTCAACAGCAGGTGGCGCACGGGCACGAAAACGGGGATGTTTTCAATGATTTGTTCAGCCAGAGGATGTTCCGAGCGGTAACCCTCGAGAAAAGCCTCTTTGACTTCGCTCTCTTTCGGCACACCACGAATCCACCACACGAACACCGCCAAATCGTAGGCGCGCCAGCCGTAGCTCAGCCGCTCGAAGTCCAGGAGGGTGGGCGTGTCGTCGTCGAACAGGACGTTCAGCCCGTGGATGTCGCCGTGGCACAACCCGAAGAGCGGCGGTGAAGTCTCGAGCCCACCGATACGCCGCGCCAACGTTTCGACTGCTCGTTCGAACGCTTCGGCCTGCGTTGCGGTAGCCGCTCCACAGTTCGAAATAGTCGCGAGGGGCTCGAGCAGCAGCGAGCGGGCGTCTTGAACGGGTACGTTGGGAATCTTTGGCAGCACGTCCGCGCCCAGATGCAACGCCGCCGCTAAACGACCGACCGCAAAACTTTGAGGCGGACTTATGCCGCGACCGGGCGGCTCGCCCAGCGCGAACACAAAGAGCGCCGCCGCACGTTCGCCCTCGGGCGCGCTCAAAGTTTTCACGAACGCACCCGCAGGATGGCGGACGGGTGCCACAACCGGCAGGCCGCGCGCGGCGAGTTCGTACTGCAGCTCGAGGACGGCCTCCAACCGGGCGACGGACGCGGCGGCTTGCGCCCAAACGCGGTAGACGTAGGCCCGCCCCGCGGCCTCGACAAGGTACAGGTCGTTTTGGGTGGCGTTGGACAAGCGACAGCGCACGGGTGGAGCCAAGCCGTAAGCCCCAGCGACGTGCGCGCCTACGGCGTGGCTGGAAAAGGTAGTTTTTTGAACGGACAGGTGGCTCACAGAGGCATGGGTGGAACCGAAAGAAAACTTGTGACGGGCTGAAAGCAAGGCGCGAGAAAACCCTTAACGACCTGGCAGCCTACCACCTTCAGCCCGTGCGAACGTTTTGGTTTGAGTACTTAATCACCCACCTCGACAATGTCGCGGGGGATGTTCGGTTTTTGCTGCTCGCTCGCCAACTCCCGCTGTGGTGTGGGCTCGAGCACCACTTTGTGTGTCGCCTTGCCGGCGTCGCCGTTCAGCTTTTGCAAAAACGGGATACCGAGTTGCTCGCCGATGGCGCCCGCCCCGGCCATGCCGACCGAGAGTTCTTTGAGGACGTTAGCGATGCCACTCTGGCCTTCCTGCGCGCCGCCGATGAGGGTGATGTCGCCGAAATGCACCTGCTTGAGGGCTTCGGTCTGGATGCGCAGGAGTTCGGGGAGTTGCTGCACGTAGAGGAGTTGCACGGCGGCTGAGGCGTCGCCGCCCGCGGCCTTGACGATTTCGGCCAGACCCTCGGCCTGGCCGCGCAGCACGGCGCGGAGCCGCTCGGCCTCGCCCGCGCCGAGGCGTTTTTCGCTTTCGGCGGCCGCTTCGGCGTCGATGACGGCCTTTTGCTGCGCGATGCGGGTGGGCACAATTCGCTCGGCCTGCAGCTTGGCTTCTTCGGCCTTGGCGCGCTCGAGCTGCGCGGCCTGCTCGGCGCGGTAGGCTTCCATCTCGGCCTGGGCGGTGCGGGTGCGTTCAGCCACGGTGGCGAGTTTACGCGCCTCGGCCTCGGCGACCTTGAGCTGCGCTTCGGAGTCGGCGATGCGGGCGCGCGAGGTGTTTTCGCCGAGCTGCGCGACCGCCTCGGCCTCGGCCACGGCGACGCGCTGGTCTTGCAGCGCGAGCGCGCGGCCCGACTCGCCTTTTTTGGCGGCGTCGGCGGCGTCGACGATGGCCTGGTTGACCGCCTGCGCGCTCGCCTTTTTGCCCAAAGCCTCGATGTAGCCGCCCTCGTCGCTGATGTCCGAAATGTTGACGTTGATGACGCTCAGGCCCACCTTGCGCAGTTCGGTCTCGATGTTGTCCATCACCGACTTTTCAAAGCGCTCGCGGTCGGCGTTGATTTCTTCGATGTCCATTGTCGCAATCGTCGCCCGCAGTTGTCCGAAGATGATGTCCTTGGCGAGTTCTTCGATTTCGACGCGCTGCAGGCCCAACAGCCGCTCGGCGGCGTTGACCATGCTGTGGTCGTCGGTGCTGATGGCGACCGTGAAGCGGCTCGGCACGTCGACGCGAATGTTCTGTTTAGAGAGCGCGTTTTTCAGCGAAATGTCGATGGTCATGGGGATGAGGTCTAAGTAGCCGTAGTCCTGGACGATGGGCCACACGAAGGTGCCGCCGCCGTGGATGACCTTGGCGCTCTTGCCCGCGCCCACGCGCCCGTAGACCACCAACACCTTGTTGCTGGGACAGCGCCGGTAGCGGTTGAGCCAGTAGACCAAAACCAGAATCGCGAAGACGACGAGGATACCGAGGATAATGGCGCTGTTGCCGAGAACCGTCATACTGCCTCCTTAGGGCTGAGAAAATTTGGGCTCGAGAACCTCAGAGCGCGCGGATACCGAGCTTGTCGTCCCTCGAGACGAGAAGCCGCCCGTCCTCGACGCCGTAGACCTGCACGCGCTCGCCGCGGGTCAGCGGCTGCGCGTCTTCGGTGACGGCCAGCAGCTCCAACTCGCGGTCGCGGACGCGCACCACGACCTTGCCGGAACCCCTAAGTTCGGGGTCGATTGTCACGCTGACCCGCGCGTCCTGGCCGATGGCGTCGTAGGGGTTGGCATTGCCGGAACTCTCCAAACCGTGCAGCGAGCGCGTCAGGCGCAGGTTCGCCCAGGCGAACGCTAAGCCCGCCGGAACCGCCAGGGCCAGCGACACTGCCCCCAGCGTCGGGGCGAACAGCACCCCCGTCCACCCGAAGCCGAGCGCGAAGGCGAGGAGGTTGCGCAGGCTCAGGTATTCCAACGCCTCGTGCCCCGCTCCGTCCGGGCTTGTGTCCGCGTCCGTGCTGACGTCCGCATCCAAACCTGTGTCGAGACCTGCGTCCGCGTCGCCGACGCCCGCGAACGACAGCAGGCTCGAGACCCCGAAAAACACGCTCGCCAGCACCGCCAGCACCCAGAACACCTGCTGTAAGGTCGAAAGCTGCGACCAACCCATTGCCCGCGTTCCTCCTTTCGTGTCAACCCTCGGCTTAAGTGTGCTCCAAAAAAACGAAAAACGCCTCCGCCGAAGGGAGGACGCGCCTGTTCAAGGCTTGTAGCGGCTCGCGCTCAGCAGCGCGCCGCCCAACATCGACAGCAACAGCGGCCGCAGGTAGTTTTGCTGCACCGCGCCGCCGCTGCTCGCGCGGATGTCCCCGATGACGCTCCACAACGCCAACCCGATAGCGACGAGCCCGGCGACGAGGAGAAAGCCACGAAACGCTTTTGGCATGGCCGAAGTATAAGCGGTCAGCGCACGCGCTGCCTAAACCCCTTGCTCGAGCCGGGCCCGGAGCTTGGCGGGGTTCTACGCCCTCGCCTCACGAACTTTACGCAGCTTCACGAGCCGTTATAGTGGTCAGGCCTTTTGCGCCAGCTTTTCGAACACGAGTTGGGAGACCGCTTGCAGCGGCTCTTTGACGCCGCGGAACTCGCTGGCGACGGCCTCGAAAAACTGGATTTGACCTTTGGGGTCGAGGATTTTTTTGATCATCTCGGCGGGCACGGCGTCGGGTAGGTCGCGCTTGTTGATCTGGACCACGTAAGGGATGTCGCCTAAGTGAAGGTTGTACTCGGCCATGTTCTCGCGCAGGTTGCGCAGGCTCTCGGCGTTGGCGCGCAGGCGGTTGGGGGCGGAGTCGGCGACGAACACGACCCCGTCGACGCCGCGCAGAATGAGTTTGCGGCTCGAGTTGTAAAACACCTGACCCGGCACCGTGTACAGGTGAAAGCGCGTCTTGAAGCCGTTGACCTGGCCTAGGTCCAGGGGCAAAAAGTCGAAAAACAGGGTGCGCTCGTCCTCGGTCGCTAAGCTGACCAGCTCGCCCTTGGCACCCGGCGGCACTTGCTCGTAAATTTTCTTGAGGTTGGTCGTTTTGCCCGACAGCCCTGGGCCGTAATAGACGACCTTAAAGTTGATCTCGCGCGCCGAAAAGTTGATGGTGCTCATGATTTGCTCCCGAACAGTCCGTCTAACAGCGTTTGGTTCGAGCTTTGCCAGGTGTCGTCAAAGGTCACCTGAGGGGGCACTTCGGTGTTTTCAGCAAGGGCCTGCTCGACGGCGGCAACCGTTTTTTTGGCGAACAGCTTGACGCGACCCAAAACCGCCCGCTCGTCGAACACGGTGACCAGCAGGGCTTTGGTTCCCAACTCCTCGACGTACATACCCACCCCGTTACCTTGTTGAACCATCTCTTTGAAACCGTCCTCACCGAACAGGTGGGCAATAGCTAGGTTGGCCGAATAGTTTGAGGCGATGAGCGTCGCCAGCGAGTCCAGCGAAGGCGGCTTGGGTGCCCACAGGGCTCGGGTATGAGCTAGCACGAACCCCTTCAGGTCGATGATGACGGCGTAGCGAGCGTGGCTGTCTTTGACAAGCTCGGTCAAGAGTTCAGCGACCTGCTCGAAGGTTTCGCCGTACAGCTCGAGGGAAGGTTCTAGCATGGGCCCAAGTATAGCCCGGCGTTCTTACAAAAACTGCAAAGTTCTTCATGCCGGGCACCCTGTCGGAAATGTCACGGATGCCGAAGCCTTGTTAGGTGAACCGGGCAAACTTTGCTCGGCTGCACCCCGCTTTGTGAAGCGTCACGTGAGGTATGTCGGCAGGCCTCCCATCCTCTGAAAAGGCGTGCTATACTTTCCAGGCTGTCGGCGTGGCGAAGTAGCTCAGCCGGTTAGAGCGCACGACTCATAATCGTGAGGTCGAGAGTTCAAGTCTCTCCTTCGCTACCAGAGAAAAGAGCGGTCCTCACCCGAGGACCGCTTTCTCATGGTTGCTTTTGGGTTTGTCTCGCGTTGCGCAGGGAACTGGTTACCCAGTTCAGATACCCAGTTCAAAGCGGTCCTCACCAAACTCGAGTGTATAGTTAAGGCCTTAGAAACACTGGTTCGGCACCGACAAAACGGAAATCCTTGTCGAAGCGCAACAAAAACTCGTGTAAGCACATGCAAAGGAGAGACGTGAGCTACCAACACATTACAGTTCCCGAAGGCGACAAAATCACCATTCAGGACGGCAAACTGCAGGTTTCCGACCGGCCCATCGTGGGTTTCATCGAGGGCGACGGCACCGGGCCGGACATTTGGGCGGCTTCAAAACGCGTGCTCGACGCGGCGGTCGAAAAAGCGTACGGCGGCCAAAAAGAAATCGCCTGGATGGAAGTCTACGCGGGCGACAAGGCGAACGACGTTTACGGCGAAGTCGTGTGGTTGCCGGACGAAACGATTCAAGCGCTTGAAGAGTACCTCGTCGGCATCAAGGGGCCTTTAACCACCCCGGTCGGCGGCGGCATTAGAAGTATCAACGTGGCGATTCGACAGCGGATGGACCTTTACGCCTGCGTGCGCCCGGTGCAGTATTTCGAGGGTGTGCCGAGCCCGGTCAAAAACCCCGAAGCCGTCGACATGGTCATCTTCCGCGAGAACACCGAGGACATTTACGCGGGCATCGAATACAAAGAGGGTTCAAAAGAGGCGGAGAAGTTTCTCGAGCTGCTCAAAGAAAACTTTCCGCAGTCTTTTGAGAAGATTCGCTTTCCCGACACCTCGGGCATCGGTATTAAACCGACTTCGAGGGAAGGCACCGACCGACTCGTGCGCGCGGCCATCAACTACGCGATTCAGAACGACAAAGACAGCGTCACCTTGGTCCACAAGGGCAACATCATGAAGTTCACCGAGGGGGCCTTTCGCGACTGGGGTTATGAACTGGCCGCGCGTGAGTTCGGCGCGAAGCCACTCGACGGCGGGCCGTGGCACACGCTGGAAAACCCCGACACGGGCACTACCATCACCATCAAAGACGTCATCGCCGACGCCATGCTCCAGCAGATCATCCTCCGCCCCGCCGAGTATGGTGTGCTCGCCACCATGAACCTGAACGGCGACTACATTTCGGACGCGCTCGCCGCGCAGGTGGGCGGCATAGGCATCGCGCCGGGCGCGAACATCAACTACGTCTCGGGCCACGCCGTGTTCGAAGCGACCCACGGCACCGCGCCGAAGTACGCGGGCCAGGACAAGGTCAACCCCTCCTCGGTGATTTTGTCCGGCGAAATGATGCTGCGCTACATGGGTTGGAACGACGCCGCCGACCTTATTCTGTCGAGCATGAGCAAGACCATCTCGCAAAAGCGTGTGACCTACGACTTCGAGCGCTTGATGGACAACGCGACCTTGCTGAAGACGAGCGAGTTCGGCTCGGCGCTGATTGAAAACATGTAGCACGACCGAGAGAAAAGCAAAAAGGACTGAGGGGAAGATAACCCCCTCAGTCCTTTTTGCTTATCGGCAGGGTCTCGAGGGTGCCGCTTCAGGTGCTTTGAACGTTCTTTTTCGCCATCTTGTCGGGGCGGTTTTGAAGTTGCTCCTACGCGAGCCATACTTCCTCTTCGGTGTCGAACCAGGTAGGTATGATGTAACGTAACACGATGTCGGAACACACAGAGAAAAAACAAGTCACCCAGGCGGACGTCGCCGAAAAGGCGGGCGTGTCACGCTCCATCGTGTCCTACGTCATCAACCACGGCCCCCGCGCCGTGGCTCCCGACACGCGAAAACGTGTTCTTAACGCCATCGAAGAACTCGATTACCGGCCCAACCGTCACGCCCAAATGCTCATCCAGGAACAAAGTGCCGCCAAAGGCACCAAGCAGCTAGGCATCGTGATGGGCTCGAGCACCCTGTTCAAGCGCCCTTACTACGGCACCATCCTGGCAGGCATCCATGAAGAGGCGTTTGAGCGGCACTATCACATCCGCTTTATCCGGCTGTTCGAGTCGCTCAGAGACCCGGCGCTGCGCAACCAGCTCGTCCACCGGAGCGAGATCAGTGGTTTGGTCTTGTTGGCTTTAGACCAGGTTTTACAAACTGATGAGGATGAGATGTTGCTCGAGCGCATCTTGGAGCGCGTCGACAACGCGGCGTGTATCGAGGGGCAGTACGGCAGTTTGCCGACCGTCGGCTTCGACCGTCACGCGGCCGCCTTCGACGCTGCGACGCACCTTGTCGCGCTTGGTCACTCCGGGCTCGCCTACATCGGCCCGAGCGACGAGCGGGTTCGAGGCTTCACTGCCGCCTTACTGGACGTTCCGCAAGGCGGTCGCACCAGCTTCGGAGCTGATGACGCGGCTTCCGGTTACGCTCAGGCGAGCCTCATTCATCAAAAAGCGAATTTTACCGGCATCGTCGCCGGCACCGACGAGGTCGCTTTCGGGGTTCTCAAGGCGCTCAGAGAGCAAGGTCGGCGTGTGCCCGAAGACATCGCCGTGGTGAGCATCGACAACATCGCTCTTGCAGAATTCGCCTCGCCGGGTCTGACCACCGTCGACGTACCCAAAGAAGCGTTCGGACGTCACGCGGTGCGCCTGCTCACCGAACACGAACGGCGGCCGCGCGGCCCCATCAACATCGTGCTGCCCACCGAACTGGTTGTTCGAGAGTCCTGTGGAGCCCTTTCAACCCAAGCTGAAGGGTGAGTCGTCAGAAATCAGTAGTCCAGTGATTCGAATTACACTGAATCCTGACCACATAAAGACATTCCTTTTCGGGAGCTGCGTAAGGTTCGTGAGGGGACAATATCAACACGTGTTGACAACACCTATTATTTAAGCTATTCTAAGCCTCATCGACATCTTTATGAAGCCGCCACGCGAGTTTTCGACCGCGCGCAGAAGGTGAAATGACAAACTATCGGTTGCCGACCTTGCTACACGGCGCAGACTACAACTACGAGCAGTGGCTCGAGTACCCGCACGTTCTCGGCGAAGACTTCCGGCTGTTCAAAAAAGCCGGCATCAACGCGCTCAGCATCGGGATTTTCGCTTGGTCGAGGCTCGAGCCGAGCGAGGGTGAGTACACTTTCGGCTGGCTCGACGAGCTTATGGAGCAGCTTGCGGCACAAGGCATCTACGCTATTCTGGCGACGCCGAGCGGCGCGCGCCCCGCCTGGTTGTCCGAGGCTTATCCCGAAGTTTTGCAGATGAACGCCGCGGGTGTGCGCGCGCCCCACGCAGGACGGCACAACCACTGCCGCACCTCGCCCGTGTACCGCGACAAGTGTCGGGCCATCAACCGGAAACTCGCCGAGCGTTACGGTTACCACCCAACTCTGCTGATGTGGCACGTTTCGAACGAGTACGGGGCGGGGCCGTGTCACTGCAGTTTGTGTTATGAGGCGTTCCAGGCGTGGCTGAAGGAGCGCTACGGCAGCCTGGACGCGCTCAACCACGCCTGGTGGAGCACGTTCTGGAGCCACCGCTACACGGTCTGGGAGCAAATAAAACCTGTTGACGCGTCCGTTCACGGCCTTATGCTCGACTGGCAGCGTTTTACCAGCGACCAGACCTTAGAGTTTTTCTTGGCCGAGAGCGCGCCGCTCCGCGAACTGACCCCCGACACGCCCGTGACGACAAACTTCATGCAGCCGGACGTGGGCCTCGACTACTGGAGTTTTGCTCCACACGTCGACATCGTTTCCTGGGACAGCTATCCCCGCTGGCACCTGGAAGCGGACGCGCAGACGGCGCAGCGGACGGCGTTTTACCACGACCTGCACCGCAGCTACAAACGTCAGCCTTTCATGCTGATGGAGTCCACCCCGTCGGTCACGAATTGGCAGGGCGTGAGCCGTCCCAAACGGCCCGGCATGCACCTGTTGTCGTCGTTACAGGCTGTGGCGCACGGTTCGGACACGGTGCAGTATTTTCAGTGGCGACAGGGGCGGGGCGGCTCGGAGAAGTTCCACGGGGCGGTTGTCACGCACTTGGGCGGCGAACACACCCGCGTCTTCCGCGAGGTGAGCGAGGTGGGGGCACGCCTCAAGGCATTGGACGGCGTGCGCGGCGCGGAAGTGCGAGCGCAAGCCGCCGTCATCTACGACTTCGAGAACGAATGGGCGCTGAACCACGCCCAGTTGCCGCAAAACGAGGCCAAGAATTACCAGGCGCGCTGCATTGCCCACTACGGCGCGTTGTGGCGTCGCGGCGTCGCCACCGACATCGTCAACGCCGACTTCGGCCCTTACAAGCTCCTCGTCGCGCCGATGCTCTACATGTTCAGGCCAGGGGTGGCGGAGCGGCTCGAGCACTTCGTCCAGGCAGGCGGCGTGCTGCTGACAACCTACCTGAGCGGCATCGTTGATGAGAGCGACCTCTGCTTCTTGGGCGGGTTTCCCGAGCCTCTGCGCCGCACGCTCGGCTTGTGGGTCGAGGAGACCGATACTTTTGTCGAGCCGGACGCGCAGCGTGTAAGGCCCCTGGACGCCGCGCCCTTCCCGTTGCCGGAAGCGGGCTGCGGGCACTACGCCGACATCGTTCGCTTAGAGTCCGCCCAACCTCTCGCCGCATACGGCAAAGAGTTCTATGGAGGCAGCCCCGCCTTGAGCGTGAACGAGCACGGCGACGGCGAAGCTTATTACCTGGCGACGCGCCCCGACGACACGTTCCTAGACGCGCTCTACGCGGGTCTTGTCGAGCGGTGCAGGCTTGCTGCGACGCCCGAGGCGTTGCCGGAAGGTGTGTCGGTGCAGGTCCGTCATGGTGATGAGGGAACGTTCGTCTTCGTCATGAACTTTTCGGGTGAAGAAAGGACGCTTGACGGGGGAATACTCGAGCCCTTCGGCATTTCTCAAAACAAGAAGGTCACGCTGCCCGCTTACGGCATTGAGATTTTGCAGGTGAGTGAAAGTAATTCGGCAGAGGAGGTGAGGCTCGAGCGTACCTTGACGAGTTCGTAAACAAGTAGAAACGTGTTGTTTTGGTGGCAGGAGCCACGCATAAGGGAGGTGAAAAACTATGTTCAAACTGACTGTAAGTCTTGTAGCGACACTACTTTTTCTGACGGCGCATGACGACGGCGTTGCGTTCGGTCAAGCGGCTATGCAAGAAAACACACTCGGCCAGTTTATCCGCGGCGTGGACGTGAGTTCGCTGACGAAAGTCGAAGACCGGGGCGTCACCTTTTATGACAAGGGCGTACAAGAAGACCCCATGACGATTCTGTGGGGTTACGGCGCGAACCTCGTGCGCCTGCGGGCTTTCGTGAACCCCAAGGACTTGGGCGGCTACAACGACACCGCCGACACGGTGGCGCTGGCGCAACGTGCCAAACGCGCGGGCATGGACGTTTTGCTCGACCTGCACTATTCCGACTTTTGGGCTGACCCCGGCAAGCAGTATAAGCCGACCGCCTGGGAAGGTTTGAGTACCGACGAACTCGTCACCGCCGTGTACGACTACACGCACGACATTCTGACCACCATGCTCGAGGCGAACGTGGCCCCCGACATGGTTCAGATTGGCAACGAAATCCAGGGCGGCCTGCTGTGGCCGGACGGTAAGACCTACGATGACGGCGGAGAGGGAGCAGGGCTGTTTCCCGTTACGGCTGAACTTCTGAGCGCGGGCATTTCTGCCACGCGCGACGTGCTCGGCGACAAAGTCGAAATCGTCCTCCACCTCGCCGACGGCGGCGACAACGGCCTCTACCGCTGGTGGTTCGACGAAATCACCAAGAACGGCGTGACCGACTTCGACATCATCGGTTTGTCTTACTACCCTTACTGGCACGGTACGCTTGAAGCGCTCGCCTACAACTTGAACGACATCAGCCAACGCTACGACAAAGACGTGCTCGTGGTCGAAACCGCCTACGGCTTTACCTTAGAGAGCTTCGACAGCCTGCCGAACACCTTCGGTCAGGCGCAAGCGGACGCCGCCGGTTACGAGGTGAGCCCGGCGGGGCAGGCGGCCTTTATGGGCGACCTCACCGAGGTCATCCTGAACGTCGAGGACGGGCGCGGACGCGGCTTCGTGTACTGGGAGCCAACCTGGCTGGCGGTGCCGTTCGACACCCTCTCGGAAAGCACCGGCTGGTGCTTCGACGAGGGCTACGGCTACTGCGAGCCCGAATACCCCGGCAACGCCTGGGAGAACCAAGCCCTGTTCGACTTCGGCGGCAACGCTCTGGAGTCGCTCGAAGCCTTCAAAGCCTCATCCATCGCAAAACGCAATTAAAGAGAAAAGAAAGGACACACCATGAAACGTTTTTTACTGACCCTACTGTTCGCCCTGCTCGGCTCGAGTTTGGCCCAGTCGCTCACCGTCTGGACGCACTTCCAGAACGAGAGTCTGGCCTGGCTCGAGCAAGAAGCCGCCGCCTTTCAGGCCGCCTTCGGCGTTGAAGTGGAACTCGTCTACGTGCCGATTAACGAAATCGTCCAGAACATGCTGCTGAACGCGCCCGAGGGCCAGGGGCCGGACCTCGTCGTGACCATTCCGCACGACCAGCTGGGGCAACTGGCGCAGGGCGGCGTGCTCGCCGACATGGGGAGCTACGCGACGGACGCATACGTCACCGACCTCACCGAGCAGTCGCGCCTCGCTTTTACCCTCAACGGACGGCTGTTCGGCTTGCCCATGTACGTGGACGGCGTAGCTTTGATCGTGAACCGCGCCCTCGTGCCGGAGGGTCCCGACACGTTTGAAGGGATGCTGCAGACCGCGCAGGACCTCACCACCGACGACACCTTCGGATTTTTGGAAGTGCAAGACGGGGACACCTTTTATCACAACTTTCCCTACATCAACGCCTACGGCGGCTACGTCTTCGGTCGCGACGCCGAGGGGAACTTGAACCCCGACGACGTCGGCCTGGCGAACGAGGGCAGCGTCCGGGCGGCCGAACTCATCCGCAGCCTGCGCTACGACTACGGTTTGATTCCGCCCGGCGTGAACTACGACATCATGCACGGCCAGTTTTTAGAGGGCACCACGGCGATGGTCGTCAACGGCCCCTGGGCGATTCCCGACTACGTGGCGGCCGGCATCGACGTGGACGTGATGCCGATTCCGCCGAGCGAAGACGGCACGAGTTTCGCCGGCTTCATGGGCGTGCAGGGCGTCGTCATGAACGAGTTTTCCACGAACAAACTGAGCGCCGCAAACCTCGCCAAGTGGCTCATCCGCGCCGACGCGCAAGCTTCCTTGGCCGAGGCGAGCGGACGCATCCCGGCTTCGCAGAGCGCCGCCGCACAGGTCGGTGACAACCCGGTCATCGCCGGTTTCGCCGCGGCCCTCGCCGACGCCGTGCCGATGCCGAACATCCCCGAGATGGGCAACGTCTGGACGCCCATGCAGACCGCCTTCTCGCTCATCATGGAGAGCCCCGACTCCGACGTTTCGGCGATTCTCGAGGCCGCCGTCAACGAAATTCGCGGCGAGTAACCAAAAAGACCACGGGTGAACGTCACCCGTGGTCACCTCACACACAGTCCTCTCTCAGCCAGTCACTTCTACTCTATTTTAAGAAACCGCCAGGTGTAAGCCATAGACATTTCACGTAGTATCAAAGATTTCCTGCCCCGACGAGACGGCGGTGCCAGCCTCTGGGCCTCGCTGCTGCTGCTCTTTTCAGCACTGTGCGCCGCTACGGTGGCGGCGGTCGGTGGCCTTCTGCTCATCTGGCGTGTCGCGCCTGAGGTCAGTCCGTTGGTCGGTGTCGTGGTCGGGCTGGTTGTTTTCGTCCTGCTGCTCGTGTGGCTGGCGCGGCACTTCGGCTGGCTCGTGCCCTGGTACTACCTGCTGCCCGCTATTTTGTTTCTGATTACCTTTACCCTGATGCCCGTCGGGCTGACGGTGGTTCTCGCCTTTACCGACTACGCCGGGGTTCGCAACACGCAGCTCAACCCCACCACCCAGGTGAGCATCGTCGAGGCGGCCGGGGAGCGCGTGGTGGTGGAGAATGTAGGCGCGCTGCAGTGCGCGGCGCTGCACAACGGCTGCGACGGCGTTCGGGTCCGGCTCTACGCTTCGGGGCAAGTCACGGCCGCAGGTGTAAGCCTCACGGACACCACTTTGACCCTCGCAGAGCCCTTGCCCGAGGGGCAGACGGTCACCGCCGTCGGCCTCACTCTCAGCGATTTCGGTATGGAAGCGCAGTTTCCCGTCGTCTCCGTTGACGGCGCAACCCTGACGCTGGGCCGCGCGCCGCCCGGCGCGGTCGATTTGGAGTCGGTGACGCTCGAGCTGGCGGGCGAGAGTCTCGAGCGCAAAATAGCAAACGTGCAGGACAATATCCTGACCCTGACCGAAGCGTTGCCCGCAGACCTCTCTTACACCGCGCTGGCCCGCTACAACGATTTTAGTTGGGTGGGGTTTGAAAACTTCCGCACGATTTTGCGTCAGGCGGGGCAGTCTCTGTTGCCGGTATTCGTCTGGACGCTTCTTTTTGCCACCCTGACCGTCATCCTCAACATCGGGGTGGGCGTGTTTTTGGCGGTTTTGCTGAACGACCCCACCATGCCGCTGCGCAACCTCTACCGCACCCTTTTGATTGTGCCCTGGGCGCTGCCCGGCATCATCACCATTCAGGTTTGGCGGGGGTTGCTCAACTACAACTTCGGGGCGGTCAACCGAGTTATGGCGCTGCTGGGGCTGCCCGCCGTCGACTGGCTCGGCGACCCTTTGGCGGCGAAGGGCGCGGTTTTGTTCGTCAACCTCTGGCTCAGCTTTCCCTTTATGATGGTCGCCACGTTAGGGGCGCTCTCGGCCATCCCCGACGAACTCTACGAGGCCGCCCGCATCGACGGCGCGTCGGCCTGGCAGAGTTTTTGGGGCGTGACCGCGCCGCTTCTGCGCAGCGCGCTCGTGCCGATTGCGTTGACGAGTTTTGCGCTCAGCTTCAACAACTTCAACCTTATTTTTTTGCTGACTGACGGGGGACCGGCTTATGCCGGGGGTACTTCGACGGCAAGGGCGACCGACATTCTCATTTCCTGGGCCTACAACGAAGCTTTTCGCTCGCAGGGCGGCTTCGCCTACGGTCTCGGCTCGGCCATTTCCATACTCATTTTCGTGATTACACTCGCGGTGAGCCTGCTCAACTTCCGCGTGACGGGGGCGCTCAAGGAGGAGGGTGTGCGGTGACGAAACGGTTTATAGGTCTTGTGACGGTTCTTATAATGACGGGCTCAGGGCCGGCCGCGGCGCAGCAGGATCGCTTTCTCTTTGTACCTTACGGCTGGCTCTGGTTTCTGGTCGGCTTTGCCGGGGTCGCCGGTCTGGTCGCCGCAGCGAGCTACCTGTACGGCCGCGCCACCCGACCCGCCAAAGCGCGGCGCTACGCGCTTGCGTCCGTGAAGCACGTCGTTATCTGGGTCGCCATTCTGGCAACGCTCTACCCGGTCATCTACCTTGTCGGCGTGTCCTTCAACCGCAACAACGCGCTCGCCGCCGTGCCGCCCAGAGAGGGCAACCTCTTGGTTCGCTCCGGGGTCGTTCCCGACCCGGCGGACTTGTCGCTGATTCAATACACGCGCGTGCTGAGTGAGAGCCATCTCTACACCTATCAGTGGGCGCTGTTGGCCGTCGTCGCGGTTGCGGCTTTTGTCTTCGTAGCGCTGAAGCTGTGGCGACGTTATGCCCCGCGAACGGATAGTCTGACAAAGGTCGGTGGAGTTTCCGGTTGGGTGTTAATCGCGGGCGTGCTCATCCTTTTGGTGAGTTTGGGTCCCGACCAATTTTACAGCGTCGGGGCCGACGGGGGGCGGTTGCGGGCCTCGAGCGGCGGCATGATGGTGCTCTACATCAGGAACACGCTGCTCGTCTCGACCGTCACCGGCCTGTTCGCGGTGCTCTTGAGCACCACCGCCGGGTACGCCTTCGCGCGGCTGCGCTTCGAGGGGCGCTACGGCACGCTGCTGACCTTTGTCTTCGCCCAGATGTTTCCGAGCTTCATGGCGCTGGTCGCCATCTTTTACCTCATGAACTATCTCGGGCTGCTCAACACCTACACCGGGCTGATTTTGGCTTATTCGGGCGGCGCGATTGCCTTTTCGTCGTGGATTTTCAAAGGCTATTTGGAGTCCATCTCCCCAAGTCTGGAAGAGGCTGCGATGGTCGACGGGGCGACGCGCTGGGCTGCGTTCTGGCGCATCATCTTGCCCATCAGCGTGCCGATGCTGCTGTTTATTTTCTTGTTACAGTTCATCGGCACCTACAGCGAATTCATTTTGGCGAACATCATTCTGACCTCGAACGACAAGTGGACCGTCGGCCTGGGTTTGCGCGCGCTGGCGTCCAACGCGCTCGCCACGGAGTGGGGCACCTTGGCGGCCAGCGCGGTGTTGGGCAGCCTGCCCATTCTCATCATCTTTTACTCGTTCCAGAACGCTTTTACGGGGCAATACACGGCGGGCGGGGTCAAGGGTTAGGAGTAATACCAACATGATTTTGTCACGTCACAGTCTGAACAGGTCTGAGATAATGCGCTCCGCGCAGATTTACAGATGTCATCATGGCATCTGTAAATCACTCTGGTATCACCTACGCGCGGTCGAGACTTGGCAAAGCAGGTTTTGATATACTTCCTCTCGCCCCCGACACTGTAGGATTGCCCCTCGTCACGGCCGGGTGTGGCAGGATTTAATAAACTCTGAGGGGGAGGTCGACTCGGCTTCCCGCGGGGCACTCGGAGGCTATGGACTTACGCGAACTTTTACTGCAGGCTTTGCTACTCGACAAAAGCGCGTTTCTGACGGTTTACAAAGCGCCGGACGGCTCTTTTTTGGCGTTTGCGACCGTGCTTCTGGCAGGTATGGCGACGGCCCTCGGGCAAAGTGTGGTGCTGTTTGTCAACCAGGTCTCGCCGCGGCGCTTTGGCTTCACGGTGCTGGTGTCGTCGGCGCTGTATGTCTTCAACTACCTCGTCTGGGCGCTGAGTTTGTGGGGCATCGGACGCTGGGTGTTCGGGAGCAGCGTGCCCCTGGAGCAAACGGTGCGCACCGTGGGTTTGGGCTACGCGCCGCTGCTGTTCAGTTTTCTGGCCTTCGTGCCGTTTTTCGGGGTGGGTTTGGGGTCGCTGTTGTCGCTGTGGAGTTTGCTCGCCATCGTGGTCGGGGCGCAGGTGGGTTTGGAGTTGCCGCTGTGGCAGGCCGCGCTCTGCGGCGGGTTGGGCTGGCTGGTGGTGCAACTCGTGCAGCGCACCGTGGGTCGTCCGCTCGTCACGCTCTCGAGCTGGCTGCGCGCTCGAGCCGCCGGGGTGGAGCGCATTCGCGAGGTGCTGGGGACCGAGGACTTAGTTGAAGAGTTGCTTGCGGAGCGCGGGCTGCAGGGCGAAGACGTGTCGGGAGCCGTTTGATGCCGGGTCTGGCCGAGGCTGTCGGTTTTGTGCTCATCGTTTTCGTGGGTCTGTCCGCGGCTATGTTGCTCGCGCCGTTGGAGGCGCTCGGCTGGTGGGCGGGCTGGTACAACGACGACGCCCACCCGTCGGTGCCAGGCGGGTTGAGTTCGCTTGAAGGAGACTCGAGCACTAAGCCGAGAACGCACTACGTGGTGTTTTTGGACGGCGTCGCCAAGGCCACGCCGGAAAACTACAGCGACGTGCAAGACCTGTTGGACCGTTTAAGCGCCGCGCTGCCCGACGCCGCCGTGCTCGGCGACGTGTTGCCTTACGCGGTCTCGGGCGCGCCGCTCACCACGTCGCGGCCCCTGTCGCGCTTTTGGCGTTTTGCGCGCGAGCGCAAGCTCAGAGACGCCGCCAACCCGTTCGGTTTTTTAATCAACCTGCGCAACATTTTTCAGGTGCTCGTCTCGGCCGACAAGCGCTACGGCCCGATTTACCACCTCGGCGAAGCGCAGAGCATCATCAACGACCTGCTCAACCACGGCTACCGCCCCGGCTCGGGCGTGCCGATTACCTTGGTCGGCTTCAGCGGCGGCGCGCAGGTGGCGGCGGGCGTGACGCCGTTTTTAAAGCGCTTGCTGCGCGCGCCGGTCGACCTCGTCTCGCTCGGCGGGGTGATAAGTGCGGACGCCGGACTCCTGGACGTGCGCTGGCTCTACCACCTGGCGGGCAGTAAAGACCCGGTGGAGCGCTTCAGCACGCTGCTGTTTCCGGGCCGCTGGGGTTTCGTGGCAAGCTCGAGCTGGAACCGCGCCAAGCGCCGCGGCAAGTTCACCTACATCCCGATGGGACCGATTCGGCACAACGGCGTGGGCAATTACTTGGACGGGGCGAGTTTTTTGCCCAACGGCGAGTCCCACCTGAACCACACCGTCGACACGATTTTGAACATCTTGGAGCGCGGCGACGAGATTCGCAAACACCGGGTGCGGCGCGGCGGGGTGCGCTACCTTTACAAGGGCGGAACCGCCGCCCAAAACCGCAACCGCCTGAAGGGGAACGCATGACTGACTATCTACCGAGGACACCCACGTGCTGAGCGACCCCGTCAAGGCTGCGGCTGAGGCCAGGCTGCGCTACGTCTCCGACGAGGAACCCGGTTACAGGCGCGTTCGCAAGGGCAAGGGCTTCGCCTATTACGACCCGGACGACAAACACGTCAAAAACGTTTCTTTGCGGAAGCGTTTCGACGCCCTCGTCATCCCGCCGCTGTGGACAGACGTGTGGATTTGCAAAGACGCCGACGGCCACATCCAGGCGACCGGTTTCGACGCCAAAGAGCGCAAGCAGTACGTCTACCACGAGAAGTGGCGTGAGGTGCGCGACCGCGCCAAGTTCGACTCTTTGGTGCCTTTCGGGGAAGCGTTGCCGAGTTTGCGCGAGCGCTTAGAAAGCGACCTGCGCCGCCAGGGAATGCCCAAAGAAAAGCTCGTCGCGGCGATTGTCAAGCTGTTGGAAACCACCCTCATCCGCATCGGCAACCGCGAATACGCCAAACAAAACCACTCCTACGGACTCACCACCATGCGCCGCAAACACGTCGACATCGAGGGGAACAACCTGCGCTTCGACTTCGTCGGCAAGTCCGGCAAAGAACACCACATCTCGCTCTCGGACAAACGCCTCGCCAGAATCGTCAAAGAGGCCTACGAGCTGCCGGGCTACGAGCTGTTCAAGTACCTGGATTCGGACGGCGAGAAACACGTCGTCGACTCGGCCGACGTGAACGCTTACCTGCAAGAGACGACCGGGCAAGACTTCACCGCCAAAGACTTCCGCACCTGGGCCGCGACGGTGTTGGCCGCCGAAACCCTGTGCCAGGGCGACTGCCCCGCCGAGGTCAAGAGTCGCCAAAAGGTGGTCTCGACGGCCATCAAAGAAGTCGCCGAGCACCTCGGCAACACGCCCGCGGTGTGCCGCTCGTCCTACGTTCACCCGCTGATTTTGGAGGCCTTCGAGGGCGGCGAGTTTCAGGCCACTTTTGAAAACATCGTCAAAAAAGTCCGCCGCCGTACCTTGACACGCATGTCGGAAAGCGAGGCGGCGGTTTTAGAGTACCTTAAAGAAACTGCAGCTGAAGAAACCGTGTCTGAAGAAACCGTGTCCGAATGAGCCGCGACCCAACGTGCCTCGGTTTCAGTGTGTTTTGCGGCTGCGTCGGCGAAGAGGTGCCCGAAGGACCCAAAAAGCGCCCCAGGGTTAGGCTCGAGCCGTCCCACGAATACGAGGTCTCGAGTCCGCCAAACCCGTTTGACAAAGCGTTCCTTTTGACAAATCGTTTGTGACGTGTAGGGGCGGGTTTGAAACCCGCCCCTACGGTGTGGCGTCTGCACTTGGGTGCACTCTCAGCCGTAAACCAAGTCGATCAGGTCGCGCAGTTCTTCGACGCGCACCGAGAGCGCTTCGACCTTGTCGAACAGCATTTCGTCTTCTTCGTCCGGGTCTTCCATCGCCTCGGCCTGGTCGACGATGCTGCGGATGAGCGACTGGTACTCGAGCCTCTGGTCTTCGTCCATGACTGCCTCCTGAATCAGTTTTAGCCCTGTTGCGCCCGTGCAACCGTAAGCTGACCCGCCAAGCGTTGCAAGCTGCCACGGCGAGGGGTTACGCGCCGGACTGCGCTCCCTTATAATCATCCCGATGAGGTTGCCAACGCACAAGGTTGTTTTCCACAGGATTTTTCATCACGAGGTCAGGTACGGACGGCATTCGTAGCCGCCGGCTTGCTTTCGTTTTCACAGCACCTTCCCGACAATTCAGGAGGCGTTTATGGCAAAAATCACGCCCGTCAGCGGCTTTCCCGAGTGGCTGCCGGCCGAAAAAATCGTCGAGCAAACCTTTATAAACACGCTGCGCCGCAAGTTCGAACTGTACGGTTTCGCGCCCGTCGAAACGCGCGCGGTCGAGCCGCTGGGCGTGCTCCTCAGCAAGGGCGACGACAAGGAGATTTACACGCTGCACCGCTTGGGCGAAGACCCGTCCGCGCCGCCCGAGTTCGGTTTGCACTTCGACATGACGGTGCCCTTCGCCCGCTACGTGCAGCAGTTCCGGGGGGGGCTCGAGTTCCCCTTCAAGCGCTACCAGATCCAAAAAGCCTGGCGCGGCGAGCGCCCGCAGGAGGGCCGCTACCGCGAGTTTTACCAGGCCGACATCGACGTGATTGGCGAGGGCGAACTGCCGCTCGCGTACGACGCCGAGTTCCCGCAGCTCATTCACGACATCATGACGAGTCTGCCGGTGCCGAGCGTGCGGACACGCGTCAACAACCGCAAAATCTTGTCGGGCTTTTACAGGGCGCTGGGCGTCGAAGAGGCCGGCGACGTGCTGCGGATTGTCGACAAGCTCGAGAAAATCGGCCCCCGTGAGGTCGCGCGGCTGTTGCAAACCGAGGTCGGGCTGAGCGAGCAGGACGCGGGACTGTGTTTGAAGCTCGGCGAGATAACCACCCCCGACACTTCGTTCGTGGCCGCGGTCGAGGCGCTGGGCGTGAAGCACGGGCTGTTGCAGGAGGGCTTGGACGAACTCGAGTTTTTGATGACGGCGAACGCCGACCTGCCTACGGGCAGCCTCGTCGCCGACCTGAGCGTGGCGCGCGGGCTGGACTACTACACCGGCACCGTCGTGGAGTGCCAGTTCGACGGGCACGAATCTCTGGGCGCGGTCTGCTCGGGCGGGCGCTACGACAACCTGGCGAGCGACGAACGCGTGCAGCTCCCCGGCGTCGGCGTGTCGTTCGGGGTGACGCGGATGCTCGGCTACCTGTTCGGGCGCGGTTTGCTCGAGCCCACCCGCTCGACGCCGGTCGTCGTCCTGGTCGCGCTGCCGAGTGAAGACGCCAGGCCCGAAGCCGCCAACGTCGTTAGAGCGCTGCGGGCGCGGGGCATCCCCGCCGACACCCACCCCGCGCCGCAAAAGTTCGGCAAGCAGATTCGCGCCGCCGAGCGCCGGGGCATTCCTTACGTGTGGTTTTTCGAGCCCGGCGACGCAGGTTCACACTCGGTCAAGGACATCCGCAGCGGCGCGCAAGTGGCGGCGGACCCGAACACCTGGACGCCCACCGCAGAGGCTTACGCGACGCAGCTCGAACTAAAAGTTTAAGTCACGGCACCCTACCGTCTTGCCACTCGAGCACCGCCCGGCGCAGCGCCGAGGCGAACCTTTTGACCTTCAAACACTGCGCCTCGGCCGCTGTTTCCGTCTCTGCTTCGGCGCGCAGCGCTTGCAGCGTGTTCGCGGCGCTGTGGTACGAGGCCGGGTCGGCCACGCTGCGGTAGCGGTCGAGGTAGGACTCGAGCCGCCGCAGGGCGCACTCCAAGTCGGTGTTGTAACGCTCCGCCAGACCCGCCACGCGGTTCAGTCCGCCTCGTCCCTGAACCGGGCGGACCCTCGCCGCCGTTTTGCGGCGTACATCGCCCGGTCGGCCTGCTCGAGCAGGCCCGTCAGGTCGTCCGCTGTCGAGGCCAGCGCCGCCCCCACACTGACCTCCAGGCGCAACTCGGCACCGTCCAGCATGACCGGCTGACGCAGCGTGTGGCGGATGCGCTCGAGCAAAGCCTCGACCTCGCGCTCGCCCGAGACCTGCACCAAAAAGGCGAACTCGTCGCCGCCCAAACGCGCCAGCAGGTCGCCAGAACGCAGCAAACCCCGCAAGCGTGCACCCATAATTTTCAGCAGGGCGTCGCCGGTCGCGTGGCCGTGGCCGTCGTTCACCTCTTTGAAACCGTCCAGGTCGAGGAAGACGAGGACCGCCCCCCGGTCATCCCGCCGCACGCCCCGCAGGTAATTGTCCGCTTCCTGCAAAAAATAGCGGCGGTTGTTCAAACCGGTCAAGCTGTCCGAGTAGGCGAGTCTGTGCAACTCGGCCAGCCGCGCCGCCGCGGCGGTGACGTTGCAGTGGATGACCGCCGCGCCGAGGCCGGTTTGCAGGGGCGTCGCCTGCAGCTCGAGCGCCGGCTCGCCTGCCAGCTCTATCCGCACGTCCGGCCTTGTCCCCCGCAGCACCGCCGTCACGCCGTCGGCCACCCTTCCGGCGGCGGCGAGACCCGCGGCTTCGGCGCGGCGGCACAGCGCCAGGTAACTCACCCCCGGCCGCAGCAGCGTTGGCGCGGCCACGCCCTGCGTGACCAGGGGGGGCGCTTCACTCAAACAGGTGACCCGGCCTGCCACGTCGAGCAGCACCACGCGGTCGGCCAAAACGCTCAGAAAATTCGTGACAAAGTCGGGCGCGGCGGTTCCCCCGGCTGCCCGGCCCACGCTCACGCCCACGCCGCCAAGAGCGTTCACAGACTCCTGCTTTCGCGGAGCGCCGAGTGGCGACAAGAGGCAACCCGCCCCACCGGCCTCGAGACCCCGAAACCGCCCCGCTTTTTGAACCCACGCAAAACTTGCAAACGCCCACCAAACACGTTCAAACCGGCATCGTTCATGCTGTCCCCTTACCGAAAGGCGAGAAAAAAATACCTGCAGTGTTGCCGAAGCAAATGAGCTGCAGGTACCGCTCCCCCCGAAGCGCGGACGTTGGGGTCCGCTTGAAGTATTAGAGCACAGGAGGGGGGGGGGGGGTAGTGCCAGGCGTCCTGGAAAAACCGTTACACCTGCACTAGTTCACGACGCCGCGCTCGCGCGCCCACACCACCGCCTCGGCCCGCGAGGACACGCCGAGTTTGCCGTACACACCCGCGACGTAGTTGCGCACCGTGTTTTTGCTGATGCCCAGGCTCTCGGCGATTTGGTCGTTGCTGAAGCCTTGCGCCATTCTCCCGAGCACCTGGCGTTCGCGCTTGGTGAGTTCCAGAACTTCGATGGAGGGTTCTCGGGCTTGCGCTCGAGCCCGCAGGTTGGCAAGCTTTTCGACCACGCTGCGGCTGAACCAGCTGGTGTCGCGCATGACCTCTTCGATGGCCCGCAGCAGCTCTTCCTCGCTGCGGCGCTGTTCGGTCAGGTCGATAAAGGTGTCGAGCAGGTGCGGTTCGCCGCCGATGGCGATGACCTCGCCGCTCGACTCGATAAGGACCTGGGAGCCGTCCTTGCGGCGCAGGTGGCGCTTCAGGGGCGGCAGGCTGGCCCCAGCTTTCAAACCGCCTCGCAGCACGAGGTTGCGCTTTTCGGTCTCGACGTGCAGGTTCATTTCGGCGGGGTTGCGCCCGAGCAGTTCGTCGCGCCCGTAGCCGGTCAGCTCTGTAAAGCTCTCGTTCACGTCGGCGAACACCCCGTCCGACAGTCGGGTGACGCTCGTCGGCGTGGGGCTGGCGTGAAAGGCCGTGCGGAAACGCTCTTCGGCCTCCACCCGGGCGGTCACGTCCTGAAAGGTCAGCACGCCCAGCAGGACGGAATCCTTGACGAAGGTGCCGCTGAAGGCGCCGACCCAGGGCGGCGTGTGCGGGTCCTGGACCCGCATTTCCAGGTCGGTAAAGCTTTCGCCCCGTGCAATCCTGTTGAGGGGTCGCTCGTTCCCTGAAACTTCGCGACCGTCCGGGTAGGAGAGCGTGAACCGCTCGGCGTACCACTGAAGGCTGCGCCGGCCCTCGTCACGCTCGGTAAAGCCGAACAGCCCGCGAGCGGCCTCGTTTAAATACAGCACCTCCCGGAGCGCCGGGTCGAACACGAGCAGGCCCGCGACCATGCCCTCTAGGATGGCCTCGAGCTGGCTGCGCGTCGCGCCCCAAGTCGTGATGACGTCCTTGGTCGTTGTGTCGGCCATAACCGCCCCCTCCGCTGCGCACGAGCGTGGAAGCGGGCAGACCGTACTGCCTGGGTCGGTTCCAAACGAGTGAAAAGCTGTGACCGTGTCACGGTCAGTAAGGTTCAGTCTACTACGCGCTTTTCTGAGGTTTATAGGTGCGCGGAGCCTAGGCGCACCGGGACAAACGCACTAGTCCTGCGACCGAACATCTTTCAAACCCCACAAAGCAAGGTTTCAAACTGTTTGTAATACACAGGCTTTTCGGTGCTGCCCTTGAAGCTTAAACTTCTTCGGTGGAGGCACTTTCCCCCCGGCGTGCCTCCACTCGCTTGCTACGAGACCCCTTCACAAGTAAACCGAAAGGCGACTCACCGCGCGAAGGGGTCGCTGGCCCCGTCCTTGTAGCCCGCGAACAGTTCTGGAAAAACGTAGACGACGCCGCCCTCGTCGGTGACCCACACTTCGGCCACACCTTGCTTGACGAGTCCCCGGAGCACCTGGTGGCTCTCGTGAATGTCGAGGTGTGTGGCGGCGGCAACTTCGGACGCGCTCAGGCGGCCCTTGGCAACTTGAGCCAACTGCATGATTTGGCCCTCTATCGTCAGGCGGCTTGTCGACAGGCCGGGTTTGAAGATGGTAGCCCTCACTTCCGGGGCCTCGCTGAGCTTGCCCACCACCTGCAACGCGTAGCGGGTGAGGTAAGCTCCCGCGCAACCGATCACCACGAAAGCAACCAGGTAAAAGAGGTTGAGCTTGCCCTGGGAGAACAGCTTGGCGAGCAGGGCGAGGGCGAACACCGCGCAGAAAAGGACGGCGCTCGAGCCCTGCAACTTCCCCTGATGAGCGAGGGCGACCACGTCTGGAACGCGCTGCTGTACCGCCTGGGTTTGCTCGCCTTCGACCAATTGATAAGTGCCCTGTTCTACCTGAGCGCGACCCTCATCCTGACGGCGGCCATCCTTCTGGGGCTGTACGTGGCCCGGCGCAACCGCTAAGTGCCGAGCGCCCTCAACCGAAGTGCCCCGAAATGTACTGCTCGGTCACCTCGTGCTTGGGGTTGGTGAACATCTGGTCGGTCGGGCCTTCTTCGACGATGTGGCCCAGGTGCATGTACACGGTGCGGTCGGCGACGCGGCCCGCCTGCTGCATGTTGTGGGTCACGATGATGACGGTGTAGTCCTTTTTGATTTCATTGATAAGCTGTTCGATTTTATCCGTCGCAATCGGGTCGAGCGCGCTGGTGGGCTCGTCCATCAAAATCACTTCGGGCTCCTGGGCCATCGCTCGAGCGATACAGAGCCGCTGCTGCTGTCCGCCCGACAGGCTCAGGCCCGACGCCTTGAGCTTGTCTTTGACCTCGTCCCACAGCGCCGCGCCCTTCAAAGACTTTTCCACAAGCGCGTTCAGGTCGCCCTTGTAGCCGTTCAAGCGCGGGGAAAAAGCCACGTTGTCGAAGATGCTCTTGGGAAACGGGTTGGGTTTTTGAAAGACCATGCCGATGCGGCGGCGCACCTCGACCGCGTCGATGCTGGGGTCGTAGAGTTCGACGCCTTCGTAAACGGCGTGCCCGGTGATTTTGACGCCCAGGATGAGGTCGTTCATGCGGTTGACGCACCTGAGCAACGTCGACTTGCCGCAGCCCGACGCGCCGATGAGGGCGGTCACCCGGTTGCGCGGAAAGTTGACCGTGTTGCTGTGCAGCGCCTGAAAGTCGCCGTACCACAGCGCTAAGTCCTTGATGCTCACCACCGCGTCCTCGTCGCCGACGGGCTCAGTGCGAACGGTTTTGTGGCCTTCGAGTTGTTTTAAGCCGGGGAGTGCCATAAGTTAAAAGTTACTCGTCGTTCGTTTTTCGTCGTTCGTAAAGCTGAAAACGAATCACTGAGAACGAATAACTGTCGTTCCCTCCTTACCAGTTCCGCTCGAAGCGCGCCCGAATGACGAACGCGACGAGGTAGATAAAAATCAAGATGATGAGCAGCACGACGATGCCCGCCGAGGCGACCGGCAAAAAGGCGTCCTGGTTGGGTAGCCCGAAGTAGGTGTAGATTTGCAGCGGCATCACCGTAAAGGTGTCCTTGAGCACGTCCCAACCCCCAGGCACGCTCGTCACCAGGCCCGCGCCGCCCACCAGGAGCAGCGGCGCGGTCTCGCCGATGGCCCGCGCCACCGCCAGAATCACGCCCGTCACGATGCCGCCGACCGCGTTCGGCAGCACGACCTTGCTCACCGTCTGCCACCTCGTCGCGCCGAGGCCGTAGCTCGCCTGCCTCAAGCTGTCGGGCACGCTGCGAATCGCCTCGCGCGCGGCGATGATGACGACCGGCAAAATCAAGAGCGTTAGGGTGAGCGCCGCCGAAATCACGCTGCGCTCGAACGACAGCGCGCGCACGAACACGTACAAACCCAAAATGCCGTAAACGATGGACGGCACCCCGGCCAGGTTGCGCAGGTTCACCTCTAAAAACGCGCTGAAGGCGTTCTTCGGCGCGTACTCTTCCAGGTACACCGCGCTGCCCACCCCGATGACGGCCGAAAACAAAATTACCAAACCGATGACCCACAGCGTGCCGACGACGGCGTTATAAAACCCGGCCATCTGCGGCGCGCGCGAGTTGCCGCGGGTCAGAAACTCGCGGTCGAGCATCGGGTTGAGGAGGAGGTTGTAGTCCTCAGCTCGGGCTTCGGCCAGGAGTTCGTCGCGGCGAGCGCGGCCCTCCAGGTAGCCGTACTGGTCTTCGATGTCGTCGCGCAGCGACCACACGTACACGCGGTCGCTCAAACCGTCGGCATAGGGCAGGTAGTCCACCCGGTTGCGCCGGTTGAACTTGCGCAGTTCTTCGGCGTCGCCGAACAGGGCCTCGTTCGCCTCGGCGGTTTCGCCCTGGGCGAGCAGTTCCAAACGCAAGGCCTCGCGCACGGTTTCGACCTCGCTCGCGGGGAAGGTTTGGCCGCTCGAGCTGCTCGAAGGCGCTACGACCTGCCAGGAAAAAATCCGGTTGATGTTGGCGGCGAACACGAACACGATTAAAAGCAGCCCGGCCACCACCGGCACGAACGTGACGACCTGTAAAATCTTGCCGCGCTGTTGGCGGCGCTTGAGCTGCGCGCGCTCCGCGCCGGACAGCAAGCCCCGTTGGGGGCTCGAGACCGGGACGCGACCCTGTGTTTGGCTCGCGTCCATTATTCGTACTTCTCGCTGAAGCGGCGCACGACCTGCTGCGACACGACGTTGAGGACGAGGGTGATCAAAAACAGCGACATGCCGACCGCGTAAAGGGACCTCGAGCCTATCGAGCCCGCTTCCTGGTCGCCCTGCGCGGTGTTGGCGATAAAAGCGGTCATGGTCTCGACGGTGTCGCGCGGGTCGAAGGTGACGTTGGGAAGTTGGCCCGCCGCGAGCGTGACGATCATCGTTTCGCCGATGGCTCGCGACATCGCCAGGATGAACGAGGCGACGATGCCCGAGAGCGCTGCCGGGATGATGACCTTGGAAATGACTTCGGCCTTGGTCGAGCCCAGACCGTAAGCGGCCTCGCGCAGCCCGCGCGGCACCGCCTGCATCGCGTCGATGGAGATGCTGCTGATGGTCGGCATGATCATAAAACCCACGACGATGCCCGCCGAGAGCGCGTTCGAGGTCGACAGGCCGGGGATAAACTCCTTCAAAAACGGCGTCACGGTAAGGAGCGCGAAGTAGCCCAGCACCACCGTCGGGATGCCCGCCAGCACTTCCAAAACAGGCACGACGCCGCGCCGCACCCGCCTCGAGGCGAACTCCGACAAAAACACGGCTGCCCCGAGGCCCAGGGGCATCCCCACGACGAGGGCGATGGAGGTGACGAGCAGGGTGCCGAGCAGCAGCGGCAGGATGCCGAAGTGCTGCTGCGCCGCGTTGAAGAGCGGCGTCCACTGGGTGCCGGTAAAAAACTCTCTGAAGGTCACCGTGGGCTCGGCGAAAAAGCTCACCGTCTCGCTCGTCAGCGCGACCACGACGCCCAGCGTCGTCAGGACGGAGATGCTCGCGCAGGCCAGCAGCGCCAGTTGAATAACGTTTTCGCCTAAGTTGCGGTTGGCGCGCTTGCTCAGGTCGGCACTTTGTAGTCGGCTCGGTAGTCTGCTCGCCATAGTCCTCCCTAAAAAGACAGCTCTAAAATAGTAGCAGGTACGCGCTGAGAGTCGTCGCCAAATGCACTTGGCTTCAGCCGAGCGACCTCCGAGCTTGTGGCCCGGAGGTCGTCTCGCATGGGTCCGGAAGCTACTGGCCGAGCTTCGTCAGGCCTTCTTCGTACACGCTGTCGTCGAGAAGCGCGTAGCCGGTGTCGGCGATGATTTCGCGGTTGTCGGCGTTCAGGTAAAACTCGACGAAGTCGCGGACGTTTTGATTTTCGGCCATCGCCCGGTCGGACACGTAAATGAAGAGCGGGCGCGACAGCGGCGTGTAGGTGCCGTTTTCGATGTTCTCGACCGACGGCTCGACGCAGCCCGAACCGCTGTCGATCGCGACGGCTTTCAAACGGTCGGTGTCTTCGGCGTAGTAGGCGTAGCCCAGGTAGACCATGCCGTAGGGGTCGTTGGTGACGTTTTCGGCCAAAACCTCGTCCTCTTCACTGGGGAAGTAGTCGGTGCGGCTCGAGCCCGACTCGCCGACGATGGTCTCGGTGAAGTAGTCGAACGTTCCACTGGTCGTCGCCGGGCCGAACAGGTTGATTTGTTCGGCGGGCCAGTCGCTGCGGACGTCGCTCCAGCTTTGCACCGCGCTGTCGGGTGCCCAGAGCAGGTTGAGTTCTTCGGTCGTCATGCAGTCGGCCCAGTCGTTCTCGGGGTTCACCGCGACGGTCAGTGCGTCGTAGGCGACCGAAAGCTCGACGGGCGTGATGCCGTTGGCGGCGCAGGCGTCGATTTCGGACTGTTTGATGGGGCGGCTGGCGTCGTTGATGTCGGTCTCGCCGTTGCAGAGCAACTCGAAGCCGCCGCCCGTGCCGGTCGACTGCACCGAGATGTCGGTGCCGGTCTCGATGTTGAACTCTTCGGCCATACCCAGGGTAATCGGGTAGACCGTCGAGGAGCCGGCGACGTTGACGTCTTGGGCCAGGGCCGCGGTCAAGGTGAAAAGAACAAAAGTGGCGAGGACCAAGGAGAGTTTTTGTGCGGTTGTTTTCATAGTGCCTCCGAAAAGAAATGTACTCAAAAGGTGTCAGGCCTTTGTCAGCTCGGGCTTTTGTGGAGGGTTGATGAAGACGTTTGCGGCCGGCGTTGCAGCGACGGGTTTTAACGTGCGAGAGGCCGAAGCGGCGACGCCCCGGCCACCTCGAGTCCTACCGCTCTTGCCCCGCCAGGGTGATTTGCCCGTCCAGCTCGCGGATGGCGGCGTAGACCTCGTCGCTGCTGCCGTGGCCCAGCTCGAGCTAACTGAGCGCGAAGCTGCCGTCCTCTTGTTGCGCGGCATTGGCGGCGTAGAGCGTGCCCGCGTCACTCTCGGCGTAGGCATTCGTCATTATGAACGGCTATGAACGGCGCTGCCAGACTGTCCAACGCCACCATCGGGAAACACGTCCGGCGGCCGCGAGTCCGGGGCTTGCGACGGGTCTTGAGCCAGCACCCCGGTCAAGAACGCGGCCCCCCACCACGCCCAACCAAATGACCCCCACCTTCACGCTTACCCCCCTTTCGCTGTTTTGTCAGCGCCTCCAACCCTAACGAGCGGAGTTCAGCGCAAGGTCAGGGCGTTGTCAGGAGGGCTCGAGAGAGCCGTTGCCGGGTCTGCACCCCGCCGCCGCGCGTCGTCCAGCGCCACCGCGTAGCCCACACCCGCCGACAAACCCAAGGGCGGATGTCCGACCGCTCTGGCCGCCGCGTCGCCGTAGAGACAGGGCAAAATCACGGCCCACTCGGTCGCATCCTTATAGGGCTCCAGCACCGCGCGGCTGTACGCTAGGTCGTCCGGCTCGAGCGTGGGCAGCATCCCGGCAAAGTGCAAGGCTCGCCCCTCTTGTTTCAATATGTCCCCTAGCGTGACCGGCAAACCGTAAATCTTTTTGTAAAGCGTGCGGTAGACCGTGCTCAGGACGGCTTGCTCGAGGGTGGCAGCGTCCCAACGCTCGCTCGTCCAAACAGGCACGAGCGCCCAGCTATGCGACAGGTCGTAAGCATTTTTGAAGCGTTGCGTCATGTCGCTCAAATAGCGGTTCGTCCAGCCGCCTTTGAGGTCGTCGGTCAGCACGAGGCCGACTTTTAAGTTAACGCTCGACAGCGGGCTCCCTAAGTTGTCGAGACGGTTCTGCGCCTCCGCCAACGCTTTGGCGACCACACCTTCGGCGTTCCAAGCGACGAGGTTGTCGACAAGTTCGGCGACGTGCTCTTTGCCCATCGGGTTCATGTTTGCTAAGGGCGCGACAACGTCGTCCCTACCGCCGGTCATCGCCTCGATGTAGGCCTTGAAACGCGCCGGACCGCGCGGGATGGCGTGGAGACGTTGCTGGATGTTCAAGAGAGGCAACAGCTCTACGAGCACGGTTTCTCCTCGTTTGGCATGGCGACCGCGAGGTCGCACACCCTTTTCTCCAGGGCGGCTCTACTTCCTAGCACCGGCCTCGTACATCAAGGCGCACAGCTACATCTGGATGTTGACCCGCGCGCCCTCCTCCAACAAATGCACCGCGTCGGAGAAACGCACCACTCGAGAGTGGTAGCCCATCGCCACGGTGTGCGTTCTGGCCCCGTTCTTGAAAAACTTGACGCCGCGCAGCAGGTCGCCGTCGGTGATGCCGGTCGCGCTGAAGACGATGTTTTTGCCGGGTGCCAAGTCTTCGGTGGTGTAGATTTTTTCGGTCGACGCGCCCATCGCCTCCAAGCGCTCTTTCTCGGCGTCGTTTCTGGGCTTGAAGCGGCCCTGAATCTCGCCGCCCAGACACTTCATCGCCGCCGCGGCGAGGACGCCCTCGGGCGCGCCGCCGATGCCCATGACCGCGTGGACGTTGGTGCCGCGCACCGCCGCTGAGAGCGCCGCAATCACGTCGCCGTCGCCGATGAGCTTGACCCGCACGCCGGTCTCGCGCACCTCTTTGATAAGTTGTTCGTGCCGCGGGCGGTCCAAAATCACCACGGTCAGGTCGCTCACGGCGCGGTCCAGACTCATGGCGACGCCGCGCAGGTTCGCGGCGACCGGCCAGCTCAGGTCGACCTTGCCCGCGGCGGGCGGCCCGACGATGAGCTTTTCCATGTAGGTGTCGGGCGCTTGGAAAAGCCCGCCCTTCTCGGCGATGGCGATGACCGCGACCGAGTTGTTGACCAGCCTGGCGGTGATGCCGGTGCCCTCGACCGGGTCGACGGCGATGTCGACCGCCCAAGCGTCCGGCCCGGCCCGGCCGACCTTTTCACCGATGTAGAGCATCGGCGCTTCGTCGCGCTCGCCCTCGCCGATGACGATTTCGCCGTCGATGTCGAGTTCGTTCAGGACGCGGCGCATGGCGTCGGTGCCCGCTTGGTCGACAAGGTCCGCGTCACCCTTGCCCGCCACCCGGCTGGCGGCGATGGCCGCTTGCTCGGTCACGCGCACCGTGTCGAGGACGAGGGCGCGCTCCATGTCCATGCCGACGCTCTGGCCGGGGATTCGGCTGCTGGGGAGAGATTCGGCATCCTTGTCACCCATATCGCTTGAGGTGTTCCGTTTTTTAGTCATCGGGTTCATTGTGGCACAGCCGCTCACGGCGGCGGCGTGGTGTACTCGAGCCGTCACCCGCCACACGCCGCCCCGACGTGCCCTTTCTCGCAAGTCGGGTGAACGAGTCCGGCTAGGATAGCGGGAGGTATGCCCCGGTTTTCCCTCATCATCCCGACCTACAACCGCGCGGCGCTGCTGGAACGCACCCTCGCCTCGGTCTTTGCGCAAACGTTTCGAGACTTCGAAATCCTCGTCGTCGACGACGGCTCCACGGACGAAACGCTCTCGCTGCTTGCAGGGTACGGTGACCGCCTCACCCCGCTGCGCCAGGCCAACCGGGGTCCGGGCAGCGCCCGCAACTTGGGCCTGCGCCACGCGCAGGGCGAGTACGTGGTGTTTTTAGACAGCGACGACCTGCTGCTGCCTTGGAGCCTGGCCGTGTACGACGAGGTCGCGCGTGAGCACGCCTGCGCCGTCATCCTGGCTAACCCCGTGAAGTTCCGCACCGAGGAAGTGTTTCTCGCCTCGAGCTGCGAACCCTTGGATGTCGGCGTCTGGCCGGACTACCTCGCGGCGGCGCACGCCCGCTACCCCATCACCGTGGCGGCGGCCGTCCGCGCGGACGTGTTGCGGGCGAGCGGCGGCTTTTTAGAAAAAAACATCTCTTCGGAAGACCACGACCTGTTTTTGCGGCTCGGCACCGCGCCGGGCTTCGCGTTCGTCACCGCGCCGGTGATTTACGGCTACCGGCAGCACGAGCAGACCAAAACGAACGAGGTCGCGTCTCTGCTAGCAGGCGTCGACTTTGTGCTGACCAGGGACCGGCGCGGCGAGTACGCGGGCGGCACTGCCCGCCGCAAGGAGCGCGACGTGGTGCTGGCGCGCATGTTCCGCTACGCGGTCAAACGCTGCTTCGAAACCGGGCACAAAACCGACGGTTACAGGTTGTTTTTGAAAAGTTCCCCTTACTACCCCAAGGCAGGCCTGTGGCGCGACCTGTACCGGCTGCCCCTGGCCGGGCTCAAGCGGGGGCGCTTTTCCCTTCAGGCCCAGCGCAGTCGGCGCAACTCGACGTAGAAAGCGCCGCCCCGGGCGAAAATGTCGTCGACGACGGCCGCCTCCGGGTCGAAGGCGACCTGAAAAGTAACGAAGGACTGGGCGAGTTTGCGGCTCGAGAAAGGTCCGACGACGCAGTCCACTTCACCCCGCCAGTCGCCGGGCGAGACCGGTGCCGTTTGTTCTTGAAGCCAAACCGCCGCTGCGTTGAGACTGTCCACATCTACCAGTGTCGCCGCGCCTCATGAAACCCGCCCACCCTTTTACTTAGAGACGTGAGTAGACAAGTTCCAAAAGCCGCGTCAGGACACCCTGACCAGGTTTTTCTTGAGGATGACACGTGAGCGATTCTAAGGGTTGGGGGCAGTCTTGAACACACTCGTGATTGAAGCTCACACGCCTAAAGAACCCAAAGGCCGCTACCTGTTCACGCTGGCGCTCGGCGCTAACGTGCGAGAGAGTACTGGAGCGGAGGGGAGAAACCCTTGTATCCCCTCCGCTCCCTACTAGTTTCGGTGACGCGCAGCTAAAACGTCCGTCACCTGCTTTAAACTCAGCCCTCGTTCTTTCAGAAGCACCGTGAGGTGGAACATGAGGTCGGCAGCCTCGCTCAGCAGCTCGTCGTCCTTGCGCTCCAAGGCGGCGACGACGCTCTCCCCCGCTTCCTCGACGACTTTTTGGGCCACGTAACCCAAACCGCGTTCGTGAAGTTTCGTCACGTATGAACCTTCGGGCAGGGTTGCCAGGCGGTCGCTCACCACGCGCTCGAGCAGCCCCATCACGTCGCCCAGCGAGGGACTCGCCGCTTCCGTCAAACTGCGGTAAAAACAACTTTGAGCGCCCGTGTGGCAAGCCGCGCCGGTTTGCAGCACGCGGTAAAGAACGGCGTCGCCGTCGCAGTCATAACGGACCTCGACCACGTCTTGAACGTGCCCGCTCGTCGCGCCCTTGCGCCAGAGTTCTCCCCGCGAGCGGCTGAAATAGTGAGCCTGGCGGGTTTGCAGCGTTTTCTCTACGGCTTCGCGGGTCGCCCAGGCGAACATCAGCACCTCGCCGCTCGAAGCGTCCTGGGTGATGATGGGAATGAGGCCACGCTCGTCGTAGCTCAAATCTGGAAGGCTCGAGGCTGTCATGGCGACCAGTGTAACGCCTCACCCCACAGACGGGCTGTAGACAGCTAAACTTTCAGCGCGAAGGGCAGCGCGAGGAGCGCCGCGCCGACGACGAGCAGCCAGAACAAGTTGCCGACCGCGTAGGGGTAAAGACTAGAGTGTCGCCCCGCCAGCAGCGGCTCGTGCCGCTAGCGCTTTTTGCCGTACATGAAGTAAGCCGCCCCGACACTGCCCGTGACGAGCCCGACGAGGATTTGGGTCAGCATGGCAAGGACTCGAGGCTTTTCGGCCATCGGTATTTTGAAAACATCATGTCCGAATCGTAGCGGAACTTTGCCACCTTGCGGCTCGAACTCACGTTCGGTAGAGAAGCCCCGGTGGCTTCATGTCACGACGCGATGACGAGACGATAAATCAACCCGACGCCCGCACTCACGACCAAGGTGGGAATCATGCCGGTTTTGAAGCGAAACAGCGCGACGAACGCAGCCACGGCGATGAGAAGCGCCATCACGTCGAGCGTCGCCCAGTCCGGTAGCAACAAGCGCAAGCTGCCGAAGCGCGTCTCGAGCACGGTCGAAAAGACCGCGTTGACGCCGAACCAAACCGCCAAGTTGAGCACCACCCCGACCACCGCCGCGGTAATCGCAGACAGGGCCGCGGTGAGCGACCGGTTGCCCCGCAGGTGTTCGATAAAGGGCGCGCCCAAAAAGATGAAGAAAAAACACGGCGCGAACGTCATCCAAGTCGTCAAGACCGAGCCGAGGACGCCCGCCCAAACAGGGTGCAGTCCAACACCCTGCCGGTAAGCCCCCATAAAGCCCACGAACTGCGTGACTTGGACGAGCGGGCCGGGCGTGGTCTCGGCCATGCCGAGGCCGTCCAGCATCTCGCCGGGTTGCAGCCAACCGTAAACCTCGACCGCCTGCTGGGCGATGAACGCCAGCACCGAGTAGGCACCGCCGAAGGTGACCACCGCCGCTTGAGAAAAGAAAAGCGCAATCTGCGAAAAGACGTTGTCGGGTCCGAGTACGGCGAGGACGACAAGCAGCGGGACGAGCCAGACGAACAGCCACACCGCGCTGGTTCGAAGCGCGTAGCCCCAGGACGGCGCGGTGTGAGAGGCTGCCTGGTCTGTGATGACGTACGCCTCGTCCTCATCCGCCCCCACCTGCCGCCCTTTAATCACGTGGAAAAGCTCAGGCTCGAGCTTGCCGCCGACGAAACCGGTAAGCCCCGCGGCGAGCACGATGAGGGGAAAGGGCAGCGTGAAAAAGAAGATGGCGACGAAGGCCAGCGCCGCGATGAGCAGCATCATCCAGTTTTTCAAAACGCGCCTGCCGATGCGGATGACGGCTTCGACCACGAGTGCGAGAACGGCGGCTTTGAGCCCGAAAAAAAGCGCCTCGACGAAGCCGCTGCTGCTGTAAAGCGCGTAGACGACGCTGAGCGCGAGGATCGACACAAAGCCCGGCAGGATGAAAAGGAGGCCCGCGACGAGCCCGCCCCTCGTTTTGTGCAACAGCCAACCGATGTAAGTAGCGAGCTGCTGCGCCTCGGGGCCGGGCAGCAACATGCAGTAGTTCATCGCGTGCAGAAAGCGGTTTTCGCTGATCCAGCGTTTTTCTTCGACCAGCAGCTTGTGCATCACCGCGATTTGCCCGGCGGGCCCGCCGAAGGAGTTGAGCGCCACCCTGACCCAGACGCGCACCGCCTCGGAGAACGGAATAGAGTGAGGCGCGGCTGCTTCCGCTTTAGGTAACGTTTTTTGCATAGGTTCGTTCTCCTTTTTTACACAGGGTCAGGTGCTCGAGAACGCAGCATAGAGCCCCTCGAACACTACAAAGCCGCGCTGCTCGAGCGCCTCGTCGCTCAGCCCTAAGCTCAGCCAGCCGTCCAGCAATGCGTCGAGTCCCGCCGCTTCGGGGCGCGCGTAGCGCTCGTCCCGCAAATCCAACTCATGAACGATGTGAGCTATCGGGACGAGCGCATCGTCTTCCAGGGCGAACGCCCGGACGAGGGTCTCGAAGGTGCACAAGCTGCCCGTGTGGCCGAAGTCGGCTTCGGACATGTCGAAACTCACCTCGTCTTCGCCGACCGAGTCGCGGTAAAGAATAACGGCTTCTGGGTCGATAAACCGCCTGATGAGCCAGGCCGACGCCAGCCGGTCGACGTGAGGTTGCGGGCGCGTGACCCAGGTCTTACCTCGGTAATCAGCTTTGTTTCTGGTGACGATGTCGGCTTCCTCCGGTGGGCCGGGGAGGAGCCGCTGCTCGAGCCCGGCCAGCCTCGCCGCGACCTGCCGCCCCGCGGGCGAGTCGAAAAAGTCGACGCGCCGTGCCTCGGTAAAACGGCGTCTCAGTTTGGCTAAGGCTTTGATGGGCTCGAGTTCATTTTCTGCAAGCTTCAAGACGTCTTCCAACGCGCCCAGTTCGGTAAGCATCTCTGCGTAGGCTTCCGCGCGGGCCTCGTCGAAGCGTGCCACTAAGTCTTTCTCACCCAACCCCTCGAACTCGACCTTCATAACGACCGCCTCACCGTCCGCGGCTTCTATCTCCTGGGCGAGCCAGGTAAACGACTCTAAACAGTCGGGTCGTTCCGGCAGAACGTAGGTGCCGGTGACGGGCAGCGCGCCGAGCCGCTGCAAGCGCCGCCACAGCGCCACGCGGGCGCTCGAGGAGGGTTTGTTGGGAAGAGAATAGGAAAGAACCAACCAGCGCATAAGTTTGAGTGTATTATATATTTCACTTTAAGGCAACATATGTTACGATGAAGCTAACGGAGGAGCATATGGCTAAGCTGGTACTTTTTCTTTGCCCGCACAACGCCGCCAAGAGTGTCATGGCGACTGCATACTTCAACAAGCGCGTGAGCGACGAACAAGTCGCGGCCACGTCGTTCTCTGCAGGCACCGAACCTGACGAGGCTGTCGCGCCGCAGGTCACCGCGCTACTCGACAAAGAAGGCTATGACGGCGCAGCCAAGCCGAGAAAAGTCACGCCGACCGACCTCGAGCAAGCTGACCTCGTCGTCTCTATAGGCTGCGACCTGAACGACCTGCCACCGACGAACAAACTCGTCACCCTGTGGAACGACGTGCCGATGCCGAGTCGAGATTTGGAAGGCGCTTGGCTGAGGCTTAAAACTCGCGTGGACGACCTAGTTGGGCAAATGCAGCATTGACCCCCGGCACGGCAGCCAAGGCCGGAAAAATCCTCAGCGTCAGTTTGGGTCGGGACACTGCCTCTCTACGCCGAAATCGTCCTGTCCAGCCCTAAGTCCTCAACATCCGAGGCGTAGCACAAAAACCAGGCGTCGTCGCCTTGCTCATCGTCCACCGCATGAACGATTGCATACATTTCGGGGTCGGCGTGGTAGTCGAGAAGTTCAGCAGCGAGCCGCTGTTCGGCAGCGGTGAGTTCGCCTAAGTCCTCGGCATCTTCAAAGTCGAAGTCGTACTTTTGGGTCTCGAGCAGCCAGGCGTTGAAGGCTCGCCGCAGGGGTCGGTGCAGGTCGGACGGGTCGCCGTTGAAGGCCTCGAGCAGGTGCAGCGCCTCGTCTTTGAGCCGGTCCCAAAAGCCGTTTTCGCAGTAAAACAGCGCGACGTAGCGAAGTTCGGACACGAGGGCGTCGTCCCAGTCGGTGTGGACGGTGAGGGTGCGCAAATCGGGGTGGCTGAGCATAGGGCGTGCGTTACGGCGCATTCGGTATCGGCAACTCTAACACGAGAAGCCACTTTCGAAAGCTACGTAACCCCGAAGTAGCGCTCAAGTAACGCCTCGTTTTTTAAAGTGCGCCCAGGTAGAAACACAGGGTTTTTACCCCATGTTCCGAGAGGAAATGAGCATGAATCCTGCCGAGTACACCACGATGAAACTTGCCGAGAAGCGCATAACGCTGCTGCTCGAGCCGGCCAAAAAAGACGCCGCCGACAACGAAGCGAAGCAAATGAGCCTGCGCTACCGGCTCGCCCGCCAGTTGGTGCGGCTGGCCGTGAGGCTGGAACCGGGCTTTCTGGGCGGTGAGTACGAGCCGAACGCAAGGCTCTAACAGGCTTGTCGCACGTCTCGTCTTCCGTCCGTTTTTTTCAAGCTCTACACTGGGATATGGCAACCTACGCCAAGCTCCTGGGTTCCGCCTCCATCAAGCATGAGGAGGTTTGGCTCGAGCCGCCCGCCGGCAAGACCTCCGCGCTGCTCTACACCCTCGCCTACCGAGACAGTTGGACGAGTCGCGACGAACTCGTTTTTCTGTTCTGGCCCGACACCACCCAAGAAAAAGCGCGGCGCAACTTACGGCGGCTTTTAACCTCGGTGCGGAGGCTGCCTTACGCGGACGCGCTAAACGCCGAGCCCACCCGGCTCCGCTGGCCCGTCGCTACGGACGTTCACGCCTTCAAGCAAGCCCTGGCCGAAGGACGCACCGCGCAAGCCATAACCCTTTATAAGGGACCGCTCCTGCAGAGTTTCAGCCTCTCCCAAACCCCCGAATTTGAGAACTGGCTCGAGCAAGAACGCCAAGAACTTCACAGGGTTTGGCGCGGCGCGGTGCTGACGTTTGCAGACGAGCTTTACAAAGCCGGACGCTATCCCGAAGCGGGTGAGACGCTTTTGAATCTCCGCCGCGCCGACCCGTTCGACGAAGAAGCGCTGAGGCGGCACCTGCAGGCTTTGTACGCAAGCGGCCGGCGAAGCGAAGCTTTGGGAACGTTCGCAACTTTCCAGCAAAGCCTGAAAGACGAACTCGGCGGCGAACCCGAGGACGGCACCCTGGGACTTGTGAAAGACATTCGGGAGGAAACGCTCGAGGTGCAGCCTGCTGTTTCTGCGTCTGTTGCAAACCGACGCCCCGCCCTACCCGTCCAGCCGACCCCTTTCGTGGGCCGCACAGCAGAACGAGCGGCGCTGAACGCAGCTCTCAGCGACCCCGCTTGCCGACTGCTCACTATAGTGGGACCCGGCGGCATGGGCAAGACGCGCCTCGCCCTCGAAGCGGCGGAGGCGCAACTGGAGAGGTTCGGCGACGGCGTTTATTTCGTCCCCTTCGCGTCCGTTTTTTCGCCCGACCTGATGGTCTACGCCGTCGCCGACGCCGTGGGCTTCTCGTTTTTCGGCCAGCTCGAGCCGCGAGCGCAACTTCTCGAGTACTTGCAAACCAAGCACATGCTCCTGGTGCTCGACAACCTCGAGCACCTCCTCGCCGGCGTGGAGCTTGTCGGCAACCTGCTGGAGCGCGCGCCCGATATCAAAATTTTGGCGACTTCGCGCGAACGCCTGAACCTTCACGCCGAGCGGGTGTTCGACCTGTTCGGCTTGGCCGTACCCGAGACAGTGGCAGAGGCTGAGGGGTACGACGCCGTTAAGTTGTTCGTCCAAGCGGCCAGTGGCACCCGTGCCGACTTCGCCCTCGATGACACGAACTTGCCGACCGTCGCGCGCATTTGCCAGCACGTCCAGGGGATGCCGCTGGCGCTCGAGCTGGCCGCGAGCTGGTTGCGCGCGCTTACCTTGGGCGACGTTGCAGCGGAACTGGAGCGGGGAAGCGACCTCGAGACTTCGAAGCGCGACCTGCCGGAACGTCACCGGAGCCTCCGCGCGGTTTTCGACGCTTCTTGGGAGTTACTGACGGACGAAGAGCGAACAGCCCTCAGAAAGCTCTCGGTGTTTCGAGGCGGTTTCAGGCGTGAAGCGGCGTCCGCGGTCGCAGGGGTTAATCTACCCGTCCTCGCCAGTTTGATAGACAAATCCTTCCTGACCATGACGGCTGCCGGGCGTTACCGCAGGCATCCGCTGATATACCAGTACACCCAGGAGAAGCTGGCGCGACACCCGGAGGAAAAAGCGGAAACGGAAGAGAAGCACAGCCTCTACTACCTCCGATTCGTGCGCGAGCGGGAAGCGGACTTGCTGACGCTCGAGCGTAAAAAGACGCTCGAGACGGTTGAAGAAGACTTAGCCAACCTCAGACTCGCCTGGACCTGGGTGCTGGAGAACGAGCGGGTCGAGGAGGTAAAATCATCCGCGCTGGCGCTGGGGCGCTTCTTCAGCAACCGGATTCCGGAGGGAGAGGCGCTGTTCGCGCAAGCGGTCGCGGCCTTACAGGACGAGAGCTTTAATCACCGGGCCGCCCTGGGCTACGTCCTCGTTCAGCAGGCGGCGTTTTGGAGTTCCACCCAAAGACGCGGCACACGCCGAGTTTTGGAGCGCGGCTTGGCGTTGTTGCGACCGCTGGAAGAAGCCAGCGGCGTCATGCGGGGCTTGGCGCTGCTGGGTTGGGCCGCTTATTTCAGCGGCAACGTCGAAGAGGCCGCCGCGCTGTTTCGAGAGGGACGCGCGCTCGCTCAGCAACATGACCCTCGAGCTGTAGGCGAGTTCTCTACCGGCTTAGTGATGGCAGAGCAAGCTGGCAGTTTCGAGCAAGCTAAGCGAGCGTTCGAAGAGACGTTGGCAGAGCTTCAGCACCTGGGCGACCTCGAGCATACCGTGTTCCTCAAACAGCAGTTCGGCGTTTATTTGGCGCTCAACGCCCACGCCGAAGAGGGTGAAAAGCTGCTGCTCGAGACCTTGCAAAAGCAAATGGAACCTGGGGAGTTGGCTGAAGCGCTCGAGCGCGGCGAAAGACTGAAGTTAGAAGAGGTCGTGGCGGAGCTTTTGAAACCGTGAGAGAACTTGATTCGGAAGTCTGACCCTGCACGTGCCGCGCGGGTAGGTCAAAGCGACCGCCGTCCAACTCCGTCTGCCGCCCGCGCGCGGTGATGCCGACGTCATCCTGCTCGAGCGGTTCGTGCCGCAGGCGACCCTTGAGACCCCAGACGCTTTGGACCGTTTTCAGGGAACGAGCAGCTGGCCCCTTGCCCACCCGATTTTGGTGCGGGCGGAGCTTTTGGCGCTCCGTGACGGCAGGCCCCGGGACGTGGCCGACCGTCTCCTGACCCAGGTCATCCTGCCGGAGCTGACGGACAAAGATGCCTGAGACAGAGGCTCTGGCAGCCCTCGCCCGCGTGGCCGCGTCGCGCGGCTTATCCGTTCTCCTCATCGGGGCGCTCGCCCGGGAGATTATCTTTGACCGGCAGTTTGACGGCAAACCTTACCGGGCGACCCGTGACGTCGACGTGGGGGTGCGCGTCGCCACCTGGGACGAGTACCGGGCGTTTGTAGGTTTGCTCGTGGGTGCGGGATTCATCCAAAAAGCCGAGCACAAACTTCGCTACCGAGACGGCACCGAGTTTGACCTACTGCCTTTCGGGGGCGTGGTTGATGAGCACAACAAACTCACCTGGCGGGATGGAGAGCGCATGATGTCAATGGACGGGTTCGACAGCGCCGACGCTCACGGCGAGCTGCGCGACGTCGCGGGCGTGCGGCTCCGCGTGGTGAACTTGCCGGGCCTCACGCTTAAACTCTTCGCTTTTAAAGACCGTGAGGCCAACCTCAGGTCGAGCGACCTCGGGGGCCTGAGTTATATTCTCCTCAACGCCTCGGACGCCGTTAGAGAACGGACCTACACCGAACTCGAGCCGACCCTGCTGGTGGCGCTCAACTATCCCGAACTGGGACCCTACCTGCTCGGGTGTGACGTGGCGGCCACCGTCAACCGAGACGAGGGGCGCCGTCTCCTTGACCTTGTGGACAGGCACATACTCACCGCGCCGGACTACGCGGCTTTGAGACGCACGGTAACCCCAGGGGATTTGGACGGGGCCCGTTTTGGGGCTTTCAGGCGCGGGCTGGCTGAGGCTGTAAGCGGAGCCGTCAAAAATACCTCGCCAAATTCGTAGTCACAACAGCCGTGCGGCTTAGGTGAGAAAGCGACCACAGGCCGACCCCACTTGAAGTAAAAGTCCGCCCAACTCAGCAAGCTTCTCAGCACGAAAACGGCTCTGCGCTAGTCGTTGGGGAGCGTGTCCCCGAACCGACAGGCCTAAAGACGTAGCAACTCAGCAATGCCTTTAACAGAAGCGGCACACTATAGGCACACAAACACTTTTTGCACACCAAGCACCACACAAGCCTAAAGAGAAAAACCCCGTCACTGACGGGGTTCCTTCTGGTGCGCCCGAGAGGATTCGAACCCCTGGCCTTCTGATCCGTAGTTCTTTTTAACTTTCGCAAAGTCTTTCGAAGTTATAGAGAAATTAGCTCCTGCACGGTTTTACTAAGAGCACCCCTATCAAAGTCGTGTGCAGTCTGCTCAAGTCTTAGTAGGGAAATAGTAGGGAAAAAGTTGACGCTCCGGTGTCTAACCATGCAAGCTCCACCGCGTTTGAAGCTGACATTGCTGAAGGATTCGCATGAACAAGTCCTCGGTAGCTACAAATACTTACCGAGGATTTGTTCTGGCTGTCTATGACCCAAACAGATAAGCTCGAGCACCTCCTCGAAGTCCAGTGAGGAGGTATCACTTGTAACGACGTGATCGAAGAAAATGTCGACCCAAGGCACTCAGCGCGTGGGTGGAAGTGGGCAAGCTCAAGCAAGTTCAGCGCGGCGTATACCGGTCGCTAAATTGGTTAAGGCGAGGCTACCGAATCTCGCCCTTACTAAGTGCCAGTATTTCGCTTCGTTTTTCCAGTGAGATGACCCTGTCAATATTCATTCGGTTGTCTTCGTGACCATGCCAAACCTCGGGAGAAATTTCTTTGGAAAGTGAGTAACGGCGGGCAGACCTTCTCCAAACACACCGCATCGTTCGGTGCGCTCACCGAACTCGCTATAAGCCGGACATGCAACGACCGAAGCTTCTGAGGATTGTTCAATTTCGTACATACGATTCCATCATTCGTTACGCTTAACATCTGGACTATCAAACGGCCCGAATGCGGCTCGAACTCTTCCACTCGCACCGTGACATCATGCGGTCCTATGACCCGTGCCCTACAAAACCCGTCACTTAACTCAAAGTCGGTTACCACCGGTTTAAGCCGCACCGGTACGCTGGTCAGCGGCACCCAGTTCTGCGATCGCTTGTCCAGGCACACTTCTACGATTACGCTGTCCCGCGCGGCAGGCTGCAAAGTATGCAGGGCCTCCACTGGAAACGCCTCCTCAGGTCGTGATGCGAGACGTAACTGCACGTCAAGGTCACGGGCGTATGGGTTATGCAGCAGTAGCGCTACGCTACGTGGGCTCAGTGACCGTAGGAATTCAAGAGGTTGTGTCGTTTCCGGCTTCACGAATTGCGAGCTGACGCAGGTCGCCCGCAAATCGAACGCCACCTCACTCTCATCATTAAGCCTAAGTTTGAGCGGAATGCGTTTTGGTTCACCGTCGGGCGTGTGAAGCGGTTTCCACCGGAACGGCGTGAAGCATCCGTCCGGCACTATCGCCCGAGCACCTTGCGTCCTGCCCTGCACGAGAACCGGGTCGCGCGTCAAATCCCACGTCAAGTGCGGCACCACCCGAAACGGCTCGAGTTCACCGACCACCTCGTCGTTTAGGATGAACTCGCCGGCGTACTTACCGGGCGGAAGTCCAGTAACGTGAAAACCGTGCGTATGCGGAACGAACGTGTGACTCCCTAGTCGTAAACGGGTGCCCGTAGGTAGGTTATCCTCGAGCGGTACGACGATCGGCTGATCCGGTGTGAAGTACCCCGGATGGAGGTGGACGGTGACGTCATCACGGATGCGTTGCGGTTGCGTGGTGCGCGTCCACCGCACCGCAGCGTAGGGCTCGTCGATACGCCACCTGCCGACTATAAGCGGACTGCTACCGTCCCACGTGATCCGCCAAAGCGGCAGTTGCACCGGCAGTCGCTCAGCGTGCGCCACACCTTCAACGTTTGGGGGGCGTTCCGACACAAGGTAAAGTGATTTCGGGCCGTACCGCAAGTGCGTCCGGGTAATTTCGATGCCGTTCGCGCTGAACAGCCGAGCGCCAGCGTGCCAGGACCACCGGCCCAGGTTCTCCAAGTTCGCCTCGACGCCCTCTGCGGGCAGACGAAACGTGAACGACTGCCCTTGCGCTTGCGGTCTCACGTCGTATAGCTCAGCCCCGACCTGCAGCGTGAGGGGGCGGGTGATATCTGGAAGGAACGCGTCAATGTCGATCTTGCCCTGCAAGTAGGCTTCGTCATCGCGCAGCATCAGGTGGGTGCAGGTATACGCAGCGTAACCGACGGTATCAGGGTGGACGTGACCGTCAATGCTCAGCGGCACCCCGCGTTGCGGATTGCCGCACCACAAGTACCGCACACCCGTTTGGGTATATAGGGGAATGGACGCCTCAACGAGGTTTCCCACCTGAGCGGTAAACGGGCGGGTCGTCACGTACAGGGTGACACCTGCAACCTGCTTGAACACCCCGAGCGGCAATGCCCCGATGATGTTCAGCGAGATCCGCGCAGCTGGCGTGACGTGATGCTCCTCGCCGGTGCTGCGGTCGATATACCGACCGTAGGGCAGTCTCTCCGTTTCCGCGAGCGCACGTGCGGCGCGACGCGCGCCGGTCGGCAAGGTGATCGTATGGCCAGGGATGGTTCGCAGGTACCGCACGAACTGCGCGGGGGTACGCTGCTGCCGCAATTCACCAATGATCTCTTGTACGGCGTGCGCGCGCTTATTCGCGAAGTACCGCAACGCGTTTGGTCGACCCAGGTCTACACCGTGCAGCTCGAGTTCCGCCTCTAACGCGTCGAGCGGTAGCCCTTCGAGTTCATTCTCGAGGATAACGTCCACCGCATGCGTCATAGAGGTGAACACCCGGTCGAAGGACGCGGCCTGCCGCAGCACGGCGTCATCAACCAAGCCAAGGATGTCTTTCATCAACGCTGGCGTGATCCGCCTCCCAGGGTGCTCGCGGTAGTACTCGATAAAGAAACTTACGAGCCTCGTCGAGTTGAGACTGCGAATTCCCCACGCTTCATCGATGGTGCGCACGAACTCTCGGCGGTAGGCGCTGCGCACTTTAAGCGCACTGGTGACCTCGTTGGATTCGAAGGCGTCCCAGAGAAGGTTGTACTGATGGTTGGTTATGGGGGCGTCCTCGAGCTGAAGCTCCTCATGGCAGCTCTTCCAAAATCTGTTTTCATCCTCGGAGAGTTCACGGTAGAAGGTGTACCCGCGGAAGAACGCCAATACCAGCACCTTGTCGTCCTTCGTCCAATAACTCCGGCACCACAAGCGCCGCACGCGTTCCTTCAAAGTGGTGTACTCCTCTTCCGAGAGGTACATGTCGATTGGCCCATCCTCCCGAACGCGCGCGATGAGATCGTTAATGAGCGACATGCTTATCCGGCGTCCTTGTCACAGTGGTCAGCTCAAGCCAACGTAGGTATACCCATTGCGCGAGCAGTAAACGCCGCACGTACGCGGCGCGTTCCTCATCAAATTCCTGCGTGAGACGCACAAGCGAATCCGCAGCCTCGATCGCCATGTCAGTTGGGTCGCCAGTCTCGATCTGGCGGGCAACATGGGGCACGAGGTCGAACATCTCGAGTTCACGTGCGAATGGCGCTACCACTTCATCTAGCCAGAATTCCGGTCGTTTTGCGAGCTCCCGCAACTCCCGAAGGTAGGAAAGGTGCTGCTCTTGGCGCGTGCGCTCTGTCTCCGTTTTTGTGGCAGTCTCGATGAGTTCGTTGCGCTGCGCTTTCACCCGCTCCAAAGCCTTTTCGATCATCGCGGCGTTTCGTCTCGCTTCATCGCGTTCTCGCACCGCCTCCTCGAGAAGTCGCTTTGCTTCCTTGGCTTTATCGTTCGCGATGTTCCACTGTTGTTCGTAATACCTCAGCTTTTCATCCACCAGCGGTCACCTCTAGCCTGGGGGAGTCAAGTTGTGCGGTGAGAAAGCGCAGAATCGTTTCGTGCTTAAAGCTTTGCAGGTCGAGGTATCTTCGAACCGGCAGATTGGCAAGATCCAGCAGCAGGGGTTCGAGGCCGAGCATCAGGATACCGTCGAAAGCGTCATGGTCAAGGTCCAGCCAGTTCGTGTTGGTATCGAGCAGGGCGCTCGTCTCGCCACTAAGCACCGCTTCGTACATCGTGATGAGCCCGTGCAGGCGCACGCTTGGGGTGTCTCCGAGGAGTTCGTAGTCGATGATGAGGGTGTTCTGAAGGTCCTGAACGTCTGTGGGCACTGAGATAACCTTCGCACGCTTTTGGAGTTCCTCAAGCTCCGAGCTAAGTTCGCGATTGGTCTGTTCAAGCTGCCCGAGCGATACTTTCGTGCTGATAAGGGCAGCCTGCGCTTGGGTGAGTTCACTTTGCAGGCCATTCCGTCGATCCTGGAGGGACTTGGTGGTCAAGACCAGCGCCTCTTGCTGTTGTTTGTGGATTGCGCTTTGTTCCGCAAGTGTCGCATCACACTCTCTAACGGTGCTTTTCAGGGTCGTGACTTGCTGTCCGGCGTTCTGAAGGTCTTCCTTTAGTTTCTCGATTTTCTTTTGCTGGTCAGTGAAAGTTTTGGTCTGTGTCTCGAGTTGCTCTTTAAGGGTTCTCTGCGCGGCCCGCTCGCGCTCCTCTTTATCGGCCTGCCGACTGCGTTGCTTGGTCGCTTTGTTAGCCTCACGAATGGCGTCACTTGCGCGTTTCTGCTCTTCGTCACGCTCGTAAGTTAGCGTTTCGCAACGATGCGCGAGGGTTGCAATCAGCTGCCAAGGCACCGCGGGAGGTTCAGAGGAACTTGACCATAGCCACGCGGTTACCCTCAGCAGCGTCGGCGTGCCCTGCGTCATGCCGTCAAGGTCCAGGTAATCCCCCACGCGATCAAGCCAGAAGTCAACCAGCCGCTCGAGAACTTCGGGTTTGCGCTCTCGAATTTTCCCAAGATTCTCGAGAATGTCCTCTGCTGCAAACTTGCTGAGCCTTCCAACAAGAAGAAGGGCGGTCTTATCACCTTTCTTGAATTGCCCCTTAAAGACCTGTACGAGTGACGCGGGGGGAAGACAGCTCAAGGCCCGCTCGAGCCATTCGCCTTGCTGCGGGTCGAGGAGGCGCTCCTTCCACTGTTCCCGTGGAAAGTCAGGCGGCTCGTTCATGATCATCTCTCTGCCGGAGGCGGCGTCGTTTAGCGAGGTAGGCGTTACCGGCGTCGTTGATGCGGTAGGTGGAGTGGTCGTTGAAGGGAGTGATGTCAACAAGTTGCTCCCGCGCGGCCCTCTCGAGCGCCCGTTCGATCTCGCGCTTCCGGATGAAGGTGAGATACCCGAAGAACGGGTTATGAACTTCATTCTTCCCGAGCACCACCGGCTTGCTCTGGGTCGGTCGTTCCGTTTCCCCTTGCAGCGCCATCACGATCTTCATTTGCCCTAGCCCCAAGTACCCGTCGAGGTTGAACGCGCGCGAGCGGTGACTGCTCAAAAACTCTAAGAGGGTGTCAAACGGTTTGTAGACGCTTTCCAGGAGTTCATCATCAAGCGGGGGTTCTTCTTTCCAAGGTTCACTCAGAGCGGTAGGTTCATAGAGCTGGGTATCACAAACTCCGCAAGTGTTGCAGGTTTCCGCATTCTGTTCGAATGCCTGCAAGAGCACGTCGCGCTTGCAGGTCGTGGCGAGGGCGTACGTCTTCATTTCTGTAACGCGCTTGACGGCCTTGTCGCGCAACTCCCGCTGCCGATTGCTGAAGTTCACCATGCCAGTAAACGCCTTGTGCAGCTCGGTGGGTAAGCTGAATTCGATAGCCGCTTCACGCGCAGCGTACACGCGGATGCTGCGGTTGCGACGCAGCTCATAAAGGAACGAACTCAGTTTTTCCGCCCGTTCGGATGAAAGGGAGCTAAGGTCTAGCTCGTCCCCCTCGAGTTTCGCGGCGAACCCTAGCTCCCGTAAGGTTTCAAGGTAAGGCTCGAGTGATTCAGGGTTCTCGGCGAGCACGAACACCTTACCGATTCGGTACGAGAACGCCAGCACCCCAGCTTCCTGCAAGGAGTTCACGAGCGACGCGAAGCGCTCCTCGAGGAGCGGCTTTTGGTCCTCGGTAAACTTCTCGTTGACAAGTGCCACGACATCCCGCGCGTACATCGACGGTCGGTGGGTCTGCTCGAGGAGGACCGTTAGCAAAGCGTTGGCGTGCTCAGGGTCGCTCTTGGAGGATGCGGCGAGCCATTCGACAGTACGCCAGTCGCTGGTATTGTGCATCAACACGGCGAAGGCGGGCTTGCCGTCACGTCCCGCGCGCCCCGCTTCTTGAATGTACGCCGCTAGACTGGTGGGGGGCTGAAAATGCACGACCGCGCGGACGTTGGCTTTGTCGATACCCATCCCGAAAGCGTTGGTGGCGATGATGACTTTAACGTTCCCGTTCATGAAGTTTTCTTGCACTTCGTTTCGGATCACGCCTGAGAGCCCCGCGTGGTACGCCTCCGCCTGATAACGAAGCTCTCGCAACGCCCACGCGAGTCGTTCGGTCTGCTTGCGGCTGGAGGTGTAAATGATGACACTGTCGCCCTTATGGTGACTTTCGACGTAGTTGAGAATTTGCACGATCGTCCGGAGTTTCTCAATATCGTTCAAGCGGTACGTAAAGTAGCTGAGGTTCGGCCGGTCGTAACTCGTGCCGACTTTTACTGGGTCGTTAAGTTTCAGGTTGTCACGCAGTTCGGTGCAGACGTCCGGGGTGGCGGTGGCAGTGAGGGCGCTGACCGGCAGGTTCGGGATGATCTCTTCGAGTTTGTTCGCCACCTGCAGGTAATCTGGTCGGAAGTCGTGCCCCCAGGAGGCAAGGCAGTGCGCCTCATCGAGCACCAGCCGGTGCAGCCGTCCAGCTTCCGTGAGTTCCATCAGCAGATAAGCAAGTTCGGAACTCCGGTTGACACGTTCCGGACTGACGTAGAGCAAGTTGATACGACCTGCGCGTACCTCATCGAGAATCGAGCGTTGCTCCGCTCCGGAGATGAGCGAGTGAAGCGCGGCCGCGGGAAGGCCTTTCTGCTGCAATACCTCTACCTGGTCACGCATCAAGGCAATGAGGGGTGACACCACCAGCGTCAGTCCACCTTGCAAGAACGCCGGGATCTGAAACGTGAGGCTCTTGCCGTACCCGGTGGGGAGAAGCACCATCGCGTCGCGGCCAGCAAGCGACGCGTTGATCGCTTCCCACTGCTCATTTTTGATTCGCTTAACCTCCCAGAACCTCAAGGCCAGCTCGCGAACTTTCTCCTCGATGGGCTTGTCGCTCGCCCGTAAATCCATGAGGTACTGCTGTGTTTCATCAACGAGTTCTTCACTCGGGAGGTCGTCAGGGTTTACTTCCAGTACGTTTGCAAGATAACGGTAGAAGTCCGCACGCCCGTCTGCCTCATGAACGTTTACACCTTTCGGTAAAGATGCGAGGAACAACAGCTGATAGCTGGCGCTGAAAAGTCGTTTGTCCCACAGCACGAACGCGCCGGCGCGAGCCTTCTCGCGGTCATCACGGATGAGTCGACCGAACGCCTGCACGAACGTGAGAAGTGCTCGCGGGAGATACACGTCCTTCCACGGGTCGAAACCGCGTCGTTCCGCCATGTCCTGACGAGCCTGCAACAATGCGGTAGGGACAGGAAACGGGATGCGCTCGAGGTTCACGAGTTTAAGGTCGGCGAAGTCAACGCCTTCCATGTACGCACGTGTACCGAGCGCGCTCGCGGGGCCGTCTGCTTTCATGCTCTCCGCAACGTCCTCTCGCTCACGGCGTGTCAGCGGCACGTACAGATGCGGGAGTTTACCCAAGAATTCCCCCGCTTGCTTCATACGTGTGGTGGAGGTGAACAATGTCAAGCTGCGGTGCGCGGGCGGCAGGAGCGCCTCGAGTTCATGGTGGTAAAGTGGTTGGAAGCGAAACAGGTTGCTGGTGCGGGCTTCCGGAAGGTGACTTGGCACCACCAGATGCGCCCGGTCATACGGCAGGGTGCCCGGCAGAACCATCTTGCTTGGGTTCTCGAGACCCAGCACCCGCGTGATGTATCTGAAATCATCATTGAGTGACAGCGTCGCGCTGGTGATGGTGACGCTGCTGGCTTGTCCCCACAGGGTTTCTAGGTGCTCCGCGATATCGACGGGTTGCGCGACGTGCGCCCAACCACTATCGGCATGCCATTGACTCAGGTGAATGTACGCCGGGAGGTCGTCGTCTGCCGCGAGTTCGTTGAGGGCGGAACGCCGCTCGAACAGCATGTCCCGTTGCTGCGTGAAGAAGTCGATCGTGGGGTGCAGGTTCCGCCCCAACCATGATTCACGCGGGAAGGCTTTGAGCGCTTCGCGTAAGTCGTGCGCAGCCTCCAGCCACTCTGTTTCGGCCGCGCGGAGTTTCGCCCATTCGTGACGGTTCTTGTACTTCGGGCCGACCGCGACGGACAGGCCGAACTGCGGTTCGCCCGTGCCGTATTGCTTCACGAACGTCACGACATGCTTTGTGTACATCCCGAGCTTCTCGAGGGCGTTCGGAACGAGCGTCCGCCTGATCTCGTTTGCGAGTCCCTTGAGGTTATCGGCCACCTTGCTGTTGTCGCGTAGCCACCCACGGCGGCGTCGCTGGTCGAAGACCCGCCGGAGGTGAAACAGCGTATCCTCTTCACTGGTTCCCTTGGCGAACGCCTCGGTGGCGACGTCCTCGAGGTTGTGCCCTTCGTCGATCACGAGGTGGAGTTCCTCGGGATTGTCCTCTGACGGGTCGCTATCGTTTCGGTTCGCGTAATGACTGATAAGCCACGCCTGATTTGTGATCCAGATGCTCGCCTGGTCACGTTGTCGTTTGTCCGTCTGGAAAGCGCATGAGTTGAAGAACGGGCAGTCGCTGCGGCAGCGCCGTGGGTTCGTCTGGACGTTGAAGCGCAGCTCGCGGTACGCCGGGGAAAAATCCCAGTGCCGGGGAATGGCACCCAGGTCGAACTGTCCTTGCTGTACGTAGTACGTGAGCACCCCCTGTGCGACGCGCTCATCGGGTGTGGCGTCGTGGGCATCTGCGAGGGCGTCGTGCAGCGCGTCCAAGCAGATGTAATCCCGCGGGCTCTTGACGGTCACGGCCTTCGCTTGAAAGCCGAGGTCGGCGATGCGCGTGAGCTCACCGTACGCCTGCGCTTGCAGCACCTTTGTGTGCGTTGCAATCACTACTTTCGCATTCTCGTGACGGTGAACGTGATGCAACGCTGGGAATAGGTACCCGCGTGTCTTGCCGGTTCCGGTGGGAGCCTCGAGCAGCGTGCTCCGACTGTCCTCGAGGGTGTCGGTGACCTCTCTGAGCATGTCGTGCTGCGACGGGCGATAGCGACCCATCACCCGCATGAACTCCCGCGCTTCCTCTTGTGCTCGTGGCCGCTCGTGGTTTAGCGGATGCACGCCGTCCCTGACTTTCTCGAGTTCATCCGGCTGCAGTGTAGGGAGCCATTCGGGGGTCAGCGTGTCGGGGGAAGGGAAACGCACGCCGGAACGTGCGAGCCACGCCACGTCCGCTTTTATTTCTAGTAACGCCTGGAGTTCCTCATTTGTAGCCGTTGGGACGTCGTAGAACGACGCTTCTTGCAGCTCGAGGTACTGCCACACCTTCAGCACTATTTCAGGTGGTGGGTTGAGGTAGAGGTGGCGCAGCACCTCGCGATTTGCCTCGCAGTCCTTGTCGGCCTGGTGCGCTGCGGTTATATCCTCACCGGTGAATTCTCGATATAAGTCTCCAAGGCGGTAGCCCTTAAGGTCCGCGGGCGGCGTGGGATACAGAAGGTGCGCCCAGCGTAGCGTATCAACGGGCGGAGCAACCTCGGGGAGGTGCAGGTCGGTGGTGGTGAGGTGCCGCCTGAGGAGTGGAAGGTCGTAACGGAGAATATTGTGCCCCGCGAGGGGCGTGCCTGCGGTGTACGAAAGAAAGGTCGTCAGGGCATCCTCGAGGGAAATCTTTTCACGTTCATACGTTTCCGGGTCAATCTTGGTAATTCCCCAGACGATATGATCGTCTGGAATCGGTTCGGGGGTCGCTACATAACACATGAACGGCGGTTGACCGGGACGTAGCGCCGCGAGTTGTACGATCTCTGCGGTTTCAGGATCTGCGCTGGTCGCTTCTATATCAAAGATAGTGTAGGTTTCGCAAGGATTTAGCGCCACAGCGGGGTCACACTCCACATCGGGTATAGATTTTGATGGTTCATAGTAACGTGCCAGGTGATTCTTCGTCACCAAAAGCTTCATAAATAGTGTCAGAGGCCGCAACAGGGGTGGGGCTAGGTCACGTTGAACTCAACACGCTTAATAGGTCACTGTTAACAAGAAAAGGGTACACATCATCAATGGAGGGTGGTCAAATGTGAGGCCTAGCCGTTGAAACAGGAGTTGGCGTTTGTATCCTTCTGCGGTAAGTCGCCAACTGCTGAATCGGCTAGCCAACTTCTCCAATTCAAACAGGGAGGTAGCCATGACTAAACGAGCCAACGGCGAGGGCTGTCTGCGCAAGCGAGTAAGAGTGCGTAAGGACGGCTCGAGCTACGTCCGATATGCAGCCGTAATTACGACTAAATTTACTCCGGGGCGGCAGCAAAAGCGTTTGGAAGGCCCATCTCGTGAGACACGCTATGAAGCTTTTACCGACTTAGAAAAACTCCACGAAACTAAGACCTGTGGCTCCCTTAACGCCTACACCACCAATTTAGGCGACTATCTCGATTATTGGCTCAGTCAGGTCCGGCCGAGGGAAGCGTGTGCTTTGTCCCGCAAACAGCTCGCTCCGAAAACCTATCAGGGATATGAAAGAGACGTCGAACACTTCATCAAACCCGCTCTGGGCAGCCTCAAGCTGAGCAGACTGCAACCTATTACCCTGCAATATTGGCAGGACGGGCTCGAGCGAGAACACGGGCTTTTCGTCGCCAAGAACGCCAGCGCTACCTTGTCAAGCGCCCTAACGAAGTCTGTGCGCTGGCGTCTTCTCGAGCAAAGTCCCTATGAGAAGGGAGCAATATCCAAAATTATCGTGCCCTGGGTCGAGGCTGACTACTGGGAACCGAGCGAAGCTAGGAAGTTCATCACCGCCAAGGAGACCAGGCAACATCCTCACTTCATCGCCTACTACCTGACCCTAAACTTAGGCTTCAGGATGAGCGAACTGCGCGGCCTGATGTGGAAAGATGTCGAATATCTCAAAAATAAGGGTACTGGTAAAGCTGAGCCACACATCCACGTCCAGCGTCAGGCCATCAACGACCGCCAGGTTCCCACCTTTTCCGAACGGCTCAAGACGAAGGCGTCCAAGCGTTGCATTCCCTTACCCAGCTCGGCTGTTGAGCTATTACGTCAGCATCAGAGGGAGCAACGGCATGGAGCGTACAATCTCGGCACCATTGTCACAAACGCTTCTGGAGGGGTCCCGACGGCGGGCCACCTGAGACGCGAGTTTTACAAACTCAGTGAGATGGCTAAGGTGCGCCGCATCAAATTTCACGGGCTAAGGCACACGGCCGGGTCGCTGTGGATTGAGACGGGAGTCAGCCTGCTCAGAGCGTCACGCTGGTTGGGTCACAGTCACATGGGGACGACGGAGAAAATCTATATCCATCTCTTACATGAAGCGTCGTACGGGGAGAGTATTTCGCTCGAGCGCATGCTCAACATCGGCACGTAGTGGAAGTAGTGGGAAAGGTAGTGGAACATCCTCGAGCTGCAAGTTGGCGCAGCTCGAGGATGTTCGTCCAGCAAAGGCTTTTCTGGTGCGCCCGAGAGGATTCGAACCCCTGGCCTTCTGAGCCGTAGGCAGAGTTACAGAGAAATTAGCCACTACACGGGTTTATCGAGAATACGCCTTTATAAGTGATGCGTAGTTTGCTGAAGTCTTAGTAACCTCGGGTGCTAGACGATTAGGCAAAGAGGAAGAGGATAAGGTTGTGAGCCGCGACTTTGCGGCAGACGCTAGCGCGGATGCTCCAGAAGGAGTTGAGTTGCTGCAGGGCGATATTGCGACAGCGTGTGAGTGAGGAGAAAACGGCTTCGATAGATTTACGTGCTGTGGCAAAGAAGTCACACCAGAACTGAGGCTCTTTAGCATTGCCCTTGGGCGGCGTGTAGATGCCTAAGCCTTGATAGCCCTTGTCACCGATAAGGCTGTTTAGGTCATCATAGCGGTCATCGAGCAAACACTTGCCCACCATGACATCATGCTCATTGGCTGGGACGACAGCAAAGCGACAGATAGCGCCTTGACCTGTGCATACAGCATGTAGCTTGTAACCGTAAAAGCGCTTGGTTGCTCCACCGCGTCCGGATGCGGCTTCACTCATCCTTCGCTGTCTTGTGTAGCGAACGCCCTTGCAGATGGGCAGCGGTTTCGAATCAATCAGGTACACCCCATCATGCTGAGCAACCAGCATCGCCAAATCAGCGTAGATGCGTTCAAAGTTACGACTCACCCGGTAAAAGCGGCTGAGGTGGGGCAGCTCGGGAAACAGGCTCTGATACTCGCGCTGCACCAGCAAGTACCACAAGCCCTGATTCTTTTGCTGCAGGATTTCACCGACTAAGATGATGCTGAGCACTTCGGCGTAGCTCGACTTTTGGTTGGGTTTCTTGGGCAGCTTAAAGCGCCCCAAGCGCTCAGACGCTTGCAGATAGTCGTCTAGCAGGACGTATACCGCTGTGAAGAGGTCTGTTACAGTGTGCTTCGAGAGAAGATGTCTGGTTCGCATAACCAATCTTCTCTCTTTTTCTATCCCTTTTCCACTAGCACCCGAGGTTAGTAATAATTATTGTCGTCATACTCCTGCACGGCTTGCACGGTGATGGTGGTTGCACCTGGGTAGTAGCGGCTGCAAAAAGCGTCCAAGACTTGGAAGTTGTGATAGTCCTCGTGTTCTTCGATAACCCTTTGCAGGTCGTGCCAGCTCAGTTCCCGGTCCATGATGCACGCTCCTTGGCTGCTCGCCGCACCCGTATGTCCGCATCGTTGAGGTAGGGCTCGAGAGATTGATGAGGATTCAAAGCCAGTGCCACTTTCGCCAGCACCGGCAAGTCGTTGGGTGTTTCCACTAAAGCGCACCCGAGGTGGTGAACGAAGTCGCCAAGCAAGATGAACCTTGCCAGTGGAGAGTAAGTCCTCGGGATGTCGAGCTTCTCAGGGCTTTTCTTCGACAGGTATTCGAGGCACAAGGGAGGCAAGTAAGATGCCAGGAAGTGCTCGAGCCTCTCATTATTTAGAGGTTGCTTTACTTCTTCGGGAATGAGGTTGGCAAAGATGTCGCTCGGCTCGAGCTGTTTTCTCTCACAAACGTTCACGTGATGCTCGAGCCGGTCCAGAAAACTGGTGTTGAAGCGGAGAGCACGCTCGAGTACTTCTGCATTCGTTTTCGGATGCGAAACCAAATGCGCCAGCACCCGCTCGTCACCGGTTCGTCTGGCAGCTTCTTCGAACGCCCAAGCAGGTGGCGAGGCGTCGGTCAGCAGTTCGCAGAGTTCGTCGTTGGTAAGTTGACCAACCGCGTTCAGGTCGGCGGCAATCCTCAACAGCAGTTCAGCTCGCAAGGCGGGTCACCTCTCCGAAGGGAAAAGCGTTGGTAGGCAAACCCCCTTCAGCGACGACCCACAAACAAGGATGGTCGCAAGAGGCAGGGAAACTGCCGTAGCCGTCGGTAAAGACGACAAGTGGGGTAGAAAGCTCTAGGTCTTGCACACTCTCGAAGAACGGAATGAAGCTCGTACCCCCACCGCCTTTGGGCGGGGGAACAGTGGTGTCCTGCGTCAGGTCGAAAGGTCCGTAGAGTTCGGTGTCGCCGTAAGTGAGGATGACCTGCACGCCAGGATAGGCATTCAATATGCCTTTCAACTCCGCCAAGAACTGTCCCTGAGACTCGGCATCGTTCAGGCTGCCGCTGGTGTCGATGTGAACGGCTGCTGTTAAGCTCTGGCTCTCGAGCGTCTCTACATAGATTCCCGCGTAGATGAGCCGAGTATCGAAGGCGCCGTAGTCGTCACTCGTGCTCACGAGGTAGCGCATCAACACCTCACGCCAGTCGACCTGTTGTTTGCCGAGGGCCAGCGCGAGTTCGACGCCAAGCGGCAGTGTGCCCGCGCTGGTCATTCGGGCTAAAGTGGCGGCGCGGCGGAGAACGCCCTGCCAGTGGCCTCGCAAGTCTTCAGCAGATTTCCCTGAAACGTCGGTGTTGGGCTCGAGCAAATCTTCGCCTAGTCCGCTACCTCCTCCCTCGCCACTGCCAAGCTCGACTGTGACCGTCGTAGCCTTGGCTAACAGCTGTTCGTAGACTTCCTCGGTACTGAGGTGCTCGAGACCTTCGTCGCGGGCGATGTCGGCCGGTGCTGTTAAGCCGCTCAATATGAGCATCCCATTCACCACGATGTCGGCTGCAATGTTCCATAACCTAGGCTCGCGAGTACCCCGCCGCAACGGATGTGACAGCGCGCAGTGCAGCACCTCGTGGGCGTAGATGAACAGCTTCTCGGGAACCGGCCGGGTTGTAAAGCCGCTCGGACTCAGATAGATGCGCCTGCCGTCGGTGGCCGCTACTGAGATTTGAGGATGCTCTTGGATGAGGACTTCGGCGTGAAGGGCGATGGTGGCTAAGAAGGGCGCACGTTTCAACAGCTTGAGGTTGAGTTCGCTTACCTTCTCTTTCGTGGCCTTGTCATTCATGCTGCGACCTCCGTGATATGGCGGAGGCTCGCCATGATGGCCTCGTCGTTCGCTACGGCCCCGGCAAGTTCTAAGTAGAGCCCCTTGGCTTGCATGGTCTTGACGACGATGCTGGTGGCGACTTGCAAAAACTCACCTGGAGCTTTGCTGCTGAGCCAGCCCAAGATATGCCTGCCTTGCTCGACATCTTGGGTGCGCAGGGCAAGGGCGGTGGTAACGGCATAGCGTTGACTGGCTTCGGCGGGAAAGAGAATGCTCTTGCCTTTACCCTCGAGTATCGGATTCAAGTCAGGCAAATCATCCTTGAGGTCACGGTAGGCTTTGAACTCCGCGGCGACCGCTTCACCGACAGCCGGAGCAAGACTTCGATTCGCACTCAGCCTCGGCCAGACGTTCTCGAGCCAGATGCGTGGGCTCGGCCATGCCACTGCATCCGCTTCAAAACGGTGTAAACACTCGGGGCGGAACCTCAAGAAACCGATGATGTCTTCGTGGACACCTTGTTTGATGAAGTACTCGAGGGCGCTTTCCAAGTCGGGTACCAAGGTGTAGTGGTCGAACCTGTTAGCGACGTCGGCGGGCATGTCGAAAGAGCCGGTTTTATCTCCCTTACGGTTGCCGGTGGCAAAGACGAACCAACCTTCAGGCAGCGCGTAGCTCATCGTTTTACGTTCGTGGATGAGTTGTTGGGCGATGCCTTGCATGGTGAAGGGTGCTCGCACAATCTCGTCGATAAGGAGGATGCCTTTGCCTTCTTTAGGCAGACCTTCAGGTGGGAGCCACTGGGTGGTCGTTTCTTTCGGAACAGGGACGCCGTTTATCTCCACAGGCGACTTGTCGCATATGCGGAAGACGCGGTGCTCGAGGCCCATCTCTTTCGCCACCTGTTCGGTGATGCGGGTTTTGCCAAGACCGGGTGCGCCCCAAATCATCAGCGGGCGAGTGTAGTCGGCTTCGATGGCCCAGGTGAGTTCTCGGGTTAAGTCTTTGGCGGTGAGTTCGTGTCCGTACATGACTAATCCTTTCTCGAAAGTCAATCAACATCTCGGTAGTCGAAGCTGCTGAGGGCGAACAAACCTTGGAGAGTACAGTTTCTTTCTGAGACAGGCTTCTCAGCCAACTGTTCTAAGATGGTGACGAGCCTGCGGTGATCTTCGCTCGTCATGTACCTCAGGCTGCTACAGCCGGTAATGGCGTGTTGCAGGTGGTGGCGTTCGTCATCGGCGAGGCCGAGCTGGTTGAACAGTACGAAAATGGTGCCACGGATGTCGGCCCATTCGTCGGGGTCGAGGTGTCGGCGCATAGAAGCTCCTTTCCACGAAAAGGCCGGTGCAGATAGACTTGCACCGGCCTTGAAGAGGTTCGAGACTGAAATTGAGGTTTGAAGAAAGCTTACGAGGCTGCGAAAGCACTTTCTCGAATTGCTAAGCCGCTCGCGCCACCCTTTGCCAATCGGTCAAGGGCAAAGTCAAAGTCTTCCAACCTGCTTCTTCGAGTTCCGAAGCTCGGTCGTAGTCGGCAGCGCCTTCGGCCGTTCGAGTGACTGCGTTCGCCAAGCCCCAACGACTGAAGTCGGCATCTTTCATAAAGTGTTTGAGGATGCTGTCCGTTTCTCCCTGGTTGAAAGCCAGTTGATTGGATAGTTCTTCGACCGCTTTGACGGGTTGCTCGATAATTTCGTTCGTCGAGCGTTGCAGGACGGTGACGATTTTCTCGAAGGTCTCAGGAGTTGCTGCAGCTCGTACCACGTCTCGAGTCTTAAGCCAGAAGGCTTTGTCATCGGCTTCCAGCGCTTCATCGCTGAAGAGTTCGTAGGTCTTTTCTTCCGACTCGGTGATGCGGCCGATGTGATGCTTGCGTTGGCCGTAGTCGGGGGCAATCATGCCGTTGCTACAAATGAGACGATAAATGAGGGGCGTGACACTCAGTGCCCCCAGTCCGATTTCGCTGTTGCTGATAACGATGCCGCTTTGGACCGGGTCACCCTTTTTGACCTCGGCTTCTATCTTGGGAAACACGCACTTCAAGTAGAGCTTGGTTTCGGTGACGTCGCAGGAGAGGATGTCGAGACCTTTGCCATTGTCATCTTTGAGCTCTGAGAGCACAGGCATGACAGCGTGCAACAGGTCGTAGTTGTCGAGCCTCCGGTAGCGGTTGCTGAGGAAGGCTCTGGCTTTGCCGTCCAGGGTGCGAATCATCCGCTCGCTCGGCTGTTGTTTGAACCAGTGGTTGACGTTGTGGGCCAAGAGAGCGGAAGCTTCCCTTTGTAAGCGGTCGTAATACTTGGCGGGGATGCCTAGGTAAGTGCCGATTTGGCGGTGGCTGTGGGGTGCAGGGCTGACGCATCAAAAGCGAAGGCGCTAGTCTTGAGGAATGACAGAAGAGCTAGAGACAGAGCAGCTACGTTTAGCGGTGTTGCACTTTGCGGAATTACCTGACCCAAGGATAGAGAGAAGCAAACAGCATTCGCTGGTTACCATTGTGGCTATCGCTTTGAGCGCGATTCTAGCAGGGGCAGACAGCTTTTACGAGATAGAAACGTTTGGGCAGACGAAGAAGGTGTGGCTGGAAGGGTTCCTTGAGTTGAAAAACGGCATTCCCAGTCATGACACCTTCAACCGAGTATTTCGCCTGTTAGACCCCGCCCATTTCCAGACGTGCGCGCTGGACTGGGTGCGAGCAGCTATCGGTGGCCGTCTCAGGGCTGAGGATGTGCTGGCAATCGACGGTAAGCAGCTACGGGGTTCGGCAACCGAGACTGTTAAGGCTGTGCATATGCTCAACGTCTGGTCACACGCGCACGGGCTATGCCTGACCTCGACGGCGGTAGACGGCAAGAGCAACGAGATTAGCCACGTGCCGGGCTTGCTCGACACCTTGTCGCTGCTCGATATAGCAGGCTGTATTGTGACGGTAGACGCACTCAACACGCAACGTGACATCGCTGTCAAAGTCAAAGAGCACGATGCCGAGTACATCATGGCACTCAAACAAAACCACCCCAAGCTCTATGAAGATGTGGCGTGGCTGTTCGAGAACGCCGACGCTTCCCAACTCGACAACAGCTTCGAGACCCGTGAACGCTGCCGGGGACGCGACGAGGTGCGACACTGCACGGTCTTGTCCGAGGTGTCTGAACTTGCTTTCTTAGAGGCGCATCAATGGCCCGGCCTTGAGAGTGTCGCCAAAGTCACTTCGAAACGCACCCTCAAAGGCCAAACCAGCCAAGAAGAGCGCTACTACTTATGTAGCTTCAAAGCCGATGCTGAAAAGCTTCTGTCAGCCGTTCGTGCTCATTGGGGTGTCGAGAACAAGCTGCACTGGACTTTGGATGTTGTCTTTGGTGAGGACGCCCACAGCTACACAGAGCGTCGTGGTGCTGAGAACATGTCCATACTACGGCAGTTCGCCTTAAACTTACTCAGGCAAGACACCTCTAAAGGTTCACTCAAAGCTAAGCGCAAAAGGGCTGCTTGGGATGACGACTTTCGTGCGCGTATCATCAAAGGTCTTAGCCCTGATTAAGATGCGTCAGCCCTGTGACCGGGTGAGCGTCATCGTCATAGACCTCAAGTACCCCGACACCGTCTCCGGCTTTTTCGACATGGTGCCACTTTTCGTCAAGGCAGGGCACGACGTGCAATTATTCTTACCTTATGGTGAGCACACGCTGCGCTTGCCGCTACTTTTGGGCACCGAGACCTTTCAGGGTGCCAGCGAGGTGGCCGACATGATCGCGCCGGACGTGAAGCACGAAGCCGCATCCTTTTATCGCAAGCAAGAGCGTCTTTTGCTAACTGCTTTGTTGATGGGGATGGCTCGAGAAGGTCAGCCGAGCTTGGGAGTACTGTTCCGGTTACTGCGTCAAGGCAGAACCGCAGTACAGTCTTATATCCATAAGCATTCTGACCCGCTTGTCCGAGAAACCGCCAAAGGTTTTTTCGACCTCGATGCGGGCAAGCAAGCCGGGGTGATTGCCGGACTTGCCGGGGAGCTGCAGGCGTTCGACGACCCGAGGCTCGAGCGTGCCACGACAGCGTCGAACAATCCAAAAGAGAACCTCGACTTAGAAGGAGTAGGGCTACGCCCCACCCTGCTCTATATCGGCATTCCGCAGGAGCACTTGCAAGGGACAAGAGCAACGGTGCTGCTAAAGCTTCTCAAACGCGCCATTGACCTCTCACTCCTCAAAGCCGCCAACGCCCACAGTGGCAAACTCCCCAATCACGTGTCGTTCTATCTCGACGAGTTCGCCAACCTGGGCGTTTTGCCGAATGTCGGCGAGACCTTTGCGACGATGCGCAGTCGGCGCGTGGCCTATCACGTCAGCTTACAAAACCGGGCGCAGGGCGAGGCGCTTTACGGTCGGGACCAATTTAAATCATTCATCACCAACAACTTCCAGCAGGTCATCATCTTCCCACGCTCCTTGAAATTCGAGGACGCTGATTACTTCAGCCGAGCGCTCGGTTTCATCACCGCCTTGGATAGGTCCGAGGGAAGCTCGAGCGAAGGGTTTCTCGGCAAGCGTCGCCGCAGCGAGCTGTTGAGGGAAGTTGCCAGACCCCTGTTGTCCATCGAAGAGATGATGGACTGGCCGGAGGCGATGGGGGTGTTGTTGGCGAGTGGTGCTCCGCCTGTCAAAGTTATCTTGCCGAGACTGGATGAAGCTAAAGTGCTGGGGGTCAAGAATCCACTTCACAAGCGGTACCGTGACGCACTCGATGTGCCCGCGCCTCACCTTCTCGCACAAATCCTTATTCAGCGTCGTGTGGGCGAGTCTTTACAAGCCGTAGCGTCTCAGAGCGAAGAGTCGCCAACGTTCAGGGCAACGGATGGCCACACCATAAAACCGATAGACATCATCCCGAGGGGCGTCGAGAGTGAATCTAAGCCACCAGGTCGCACCCTTGTGGAAATAGAAGGAAACCGAGAAGGAAAGCAACCTGCTGTTGGGCACGAGAAAAAACTGGAGGTACTACATTTCGATCCCCAACAAGCCTTGCTCGCCTGGCTCGACGACCTCGCCGTTCATGATGTAGGCATGAAGCAGTTCCGAAACCCGAGGTCGAACGCTCTGTCGAAGGTGAATTTTGACCTATCGACCATTCCGACACCTTTACAAAAACCTGACGGGTTAGATGCTTGGATAACGAACGGTTGGGTCAAGGTGTCGAGCCAAGAAATCGGTTTGGTCGGTAAGGGTTTGGAGGTTGTCGGCAAGAAGCGTCTACAACAACTTCAGCGTATGGTCGAACAAAATGATGTAAAGGCTGAGGCAAAGCAAGTTGAGGCGGAGTCACCGGCAGTGGCAATCGTAGCGACTTCTGAGCTTGAGGTACTGCGTCAAAAAGAGACGGAAAAGCTGAGACGATACCTCAACGAAAACGGTCACCTTCTCAAAGGCCATCCACAGCGCAAAGCCAAGACCGCCCTCGAGGCGATTGGCACTTATCAAGACGGTACCGTCATATTGGAGAGAAATCTCGTCGAGCGCCTCCTACAGCGCCCTTTACCCGAAGACCTGAGCATGAATGAAGCGCTGAGTGAGCAAGGGGCAAGGCTCGAGATTTCCCTATGTCGCCTGCAACAGTTAGAGCCTCTAAACGCTTGGTTTGAAGAAAATCAGCACCGGCTCGAGGGTCACATGTCCTACGAAGCGCTAGCCGCAAAGGGTGAAGCGCCGCCTGTCGTCGGTCTATTTCGACCGGAGGTGGTCGCCCTACCTAAAAAGGTGCTCAAAAACCTTTTGGGCAGTGTGCCTGCTTATGGGAAGGAGGTTCGGCCCATCATCGACGGTAAACGCCCTTACCTAATCGGTATCGAGCTGTCGCCTCCGGAGCAGTGAAGGGCTAAAATCCCTGCTCGCGTCAGCATTGCTTTCCACTAAGGTAAGGCTATGTCGAAACCGAACCGCCGAAAAGTTTTTGCTGTTTGTGCGCTCGCCGGAATCCTCGTGCTTGCGTTCGCCGATAATTTCGTCAGAGCGCAAACTGCGACCTACCGCATTTTGAACAAAGCCGAGGAAGTCGAGGAGGTCGTTCAAGTCGCCACGAGCGAAATTCTCGTGGTCACAGACGTGTTGCGTTCGCAGGCAGTAGCGGACGCGTTGCGCGAGGCGATGGTGGTCAGAGGCGTTGCCGTCTACATCCTGATTCCTGTAGTGACCGCAGAAGAGAAGCCGTCCTACACCGCCAGCCTCGCTTATGCGGGTGCGAACGTCCGTTTGTCGGAGGTCGGCGGAAGCTTTATCGTGTTAGACCGACGCTACACGCTCACGGGACCCCTTATCGGCAGCTTGGGCCAGGTTGAAACGGAAACGCCGACCCTCCTCATCGACGACCCTTCTTACGCTCAAAAGTTTGTCGAAGGTTTCCGGCAGAGCTTCGAGCAGGCACAGGTCTACACGCCCCAAGTCGAGGGAAAACAGTGAAGGTGCGCCTAATCCTAATCAAGGTCTTGCTTGCCCTGCTTGGTGTGAGCTACGGGGTAACGGGACTGATGTTCATTTCCACCTTGACACCTGGAGGGCTTTCCTTGGGCCTTTCGATGTTTGGTCTGAGTCTTATCCTTTACCTCTTGTGGGCGATGCTGCGCACGCTCTGGCAGATTCGGGAACTGCTCATGCTGTCGACGACTCGAGCCATCCCAGATGCGACTGTATCGACGCTCGACTTCAAGCCTTATAATGATGAAAAGGCTTAGCTTTCTCCTTTGTTTAGCTCTGGCTCCGACCAGCTTGGCCTGTACACCTACGGATGTGCTCCTCAGTTGGACGGATGCGTCTGCGGCAAGCTTCGGTTTAGACAGCGACCTTGTACGCGCTGTCGTCTGGGTCGAGAGCCGTTACTGTGTAGACGCGCTGAGTGCTGAGGGCGCTATAGGACTTGGTCAGCTGATGCCCGCTACAGCTTTAGAAGTGGGCATCAATCCTCGTGAACCTGCACAGAATCTCTGGGGTACTGCCAAATATTTACGAGCAGGTTACGACACTTTCGGTGACTGGACGTTAGCCTTAGCCGCCTACAATGCTGGTCCGGGCAATGTCAGACGCTACGGGGGTATGCCACCCTTCGCTGAGACGCAACGGTATGTGTGGGAGGTCCTGAATGTCTATGCCAACCTCAAAGGACGCTGAGGTTCAAGAGAAGCTAGATGACGGGTTTCAAGAACTTCTCGATATTCTGCCTGTCTGGATTCAGGACGCTGCGCTTTCACACATAGATAATCTCGAGGAAATCGCTATCGACCTAGGGCGCTACCTCGTCGTACATCACGCTCTCGGTTACGCCGTCTCGGAGCGAACCGTCACCAAAGACGACCTCAACTACATCATCCACCGCGTCCACGGCTTTCGGGAGGATAACCGCACCGGCATCGATAAAACAGTCCACCGCATCGCTGCTATCCGAGACCGCTACGACGAGATTGTCGGCATCACCATACGAATAGGCCGCTTTCTCAGAGGCGTTGCCGAGCCCTTGAGTAAAATTCTGCTCGAGCAGCGTGACAGCCTCATGCTGATTGGGTCGCCCGGTGTCGGTAAGACAACACTGCTCAGAGATATTGCACGGCTTCTAGCCGCTAAGTTTGGCTCGAGAGTCATCATCGTGGACTCGAGCAACGAAATCGGTGGTGACGGCAAGATTCCGCATCTCGGCATCCAATTGGCGAGGCGTTTGCAAGTATCAAATCCATCCCGACAAGCCAGCATCTTGATGCAGGCACTGACAAACCATAACCCGAAGGTCATCATCGCAGACGAGATTGGCTACCGAGGTGATGTCGAGGTGGTAACGACCATCGCCCGGCGCGGCGTGCGGATGATAGCCACCGTTCACGGCGAGTGCTTACAAGATGTGATGGAGAACCCTGACCTGGCACCGCTGCTGGGCATTAACCACTCAGAAGTAGGTCGTCTTTCACGTCCAGTGTTCGGTGCAGCCCTCGAGGTCAGAGGGCGAGGACAGTTTTATTACCATTCCGATGTGGGATTAGCTGTCGACCAGCTTCGCAAAGGGCAAGACGCTGGAGGCCAGTGGCTTACGAAGGTGAGACTCTTCAACTGAGCCATTGTGGCAGTAAAGATGTCCGTTCAACCTGCTTTTAGACATAGGCACTGGCTATAGACAAAAAATAGGCAACTGAAGACATAGCGTGCAGGACGAGGGTTTCTCGTTCTGTAGACATGGCCGGTACAAAACAGACATGCGAATAAAAAAGATTGGACATCTCTGATGTCTACTTTTAGTTTTTGCGTTCTACACATAACAAGTCGCTGAAACAGACGGTCTACCTTCGATAACCCCTGCGCTACAGTCCTAAGCACTCGAGCGTCTACAGACAGGCTTTTAGGCGGGACTGTTGCGGTAGTAAAAATGTCAGGCGAGAAGCCATCAACCACGAAAGCCTTCTCGCCCGACATCCACACATAGCGGAGTGCTATGCATACAAAGCTTAGCAAAATCATCGCGCGCCGTTTCTAAAAAATGGCTATCCTCCTACGCAGGTAAGCAGACCATCAACCACGTACGTACTGCTTATCAAACCCACATAAGAAGGAGAAGGCTATGAAATCCACGTCAGTGGGAGGTTCGTCGTATCGGAAACAGGAGGCCATCAAGGTGAGCTTCATGACCCACAGGTCGGACGCTCTTCAAGCCCTCAGGGAACGCTGCCGTCAAAGTCCGCCCTTCAGGCGACTGCTCGTGGCGGCGGCGTACGACCTGGTGCGGAGGGGCAGACCTAAGCCCGTGCTTACAGGCAACAGCCCACAGGCACAGCGGGCGCTCGAGAAAGCGGTCCACGCTTTCAGCAATGAGCACCGTGCTCAAGTACCTGAAGGGGCCGCGGCAGCCTGGAGCTACCTCACGCCCAAAAAGCGTAAAGGTGGCACCAAGGCTTACCGGGTGATCACACGGGTCAGCAAGCTCGAGGCCGTCTGCATCATGCACCGGGAACCATCCCTTGATGGTTTTAAGGTGCGCAGACTGTTGGGCTACGCCCCGGACATCAGTTGGCGTGCGGCCGCCAAGCTGAACCGAGTCCACGGGCCACCTCACTTCACCCTCGTCGAAGAAACCGAAGACCCTCGAGACGAAGCGTTCGACCTCGACATGAACGAGAACGAACACTTCCGCGATGACCGGGGCTTTTACGACGAGGCAGGCGTCTTGCAACCTTACGAGCCTCGAGTGAGGGAAAGCTGGGAAAGCGCTTATGCCAATAAGCACGAAGCGTGGAATAAGGTACATGACGTCGAATTCAAACGACCCGTGTCCACCCGCTTCTACCCGGCACCTGCTGCCGAAGGGGTGAAAGGTTTCAAGGGTAGCAAGCCAACTTGGCGCATAGACCACCACGGTGTGAGTGAAGTCTTGCACCTGCGTGACCACCGTCGAGTTTGCCAACGCTCCCTCGAGACGCTCACCGCTAAGCAGCACCTGGCTCGCCAGCTCCCCGATGCACCGCTCTATCATGCCGACTTGAAAACGGTGCAGAAGAACCTGCTCGAGCGTGAGCACATGTTAACGCTTGGGCGAAGGGCGGAACTGGACGCTGACGAGGCCGAGGTCTTGGCGTGCGCCGAACGTGACGTACCCGAGACCGTTCTGGAACTTCTCGAACAGCAGGTCGAGGAGACATCCGGGAAAACTCCCCGCGGGATTATCGCCGCACTCGCGCAGGAGCGTATCAAAGCCGAAGAACATGCTGTTCAAAACCAAAGGTATGTTCAAGGCTTGGCAGCTTTAGAGAGGGCTGCGTCGCAGTACGTGATGGCTTGATGTACTGCGTGACCTGCTGAGGAGATTCGTCTCCGAGGTGCCGAAAGGTGCCGATGGGCTCGAGAGTTGTTGACTCGAGCCTTCTCTTTGGTAAGTTGGGTTTTGGGCAGCTGTGTACAAGATGTTCTTCAGGAAACGTCTCAGCAAAAACCCTACAGCGGCAGATAGATGACACGGTTCTCAAGCTCTTCAGGCGCGAGTGCTGTTGCGATGAGCTCGAGCTGCTCTATACAGGTTCCAATCGTGATGCGCTGTTGGTGGGCGTAGATGACCCCGGCGAAGGCTTGACCTTCCGCCTGCCTTTTGGCAGCTTCGACCAATAGGTCGTCATCCTGGGTGAAAAGGGCGCGGCCCAAGGCAGTAGCCCGGTCGAGTAGGACGGGGTCGATTAGCTCACTGGTGCCGTCTTCGAAGGCTGTCAGCACGTCTACTTTGCGTCGCCTGAGTCCGACCGTTACTGCGCGCGGTACGTGCTGGTCCATGTAGAGCTTTATCAGCGCTTCGTCCTTGACATGACCAAGGATTTAAGGTCGGGCGAGTCGAGTTTACCCTTGAGTGCCTCGGCGCGGGTTTCGCCCTCGCGGATGTGACTATCTACCTCTGCACGGTGATCTTCGTAGTAGGCGAGGGCCGAGTAGATTTGGGCCAGGTTGAGCTGGGGATGTTGAAACTGCAACTCTTCAGGGCTCGAGCCGTGAACATGCCGCTCGATAACGAGCTGTTTGATTTTAAAGCCGGTTCCTGCAATCACCGGGGCACCGTCGTCGGTCAGGCTGATGTGTTTGTAAGCGGTCAGGGTCATAGCCTTATCTCCTCCTTTAGTGTACGCCAGATTGGCAAAAACCTTGGTGAGGAAAGGGCTCGAGATGTCCTGGACTGATGGTGTGGAGAAGGCTTTTGTGTACACGCCAAGGAGCTTTGTTCACCCTTCATTTCTCGTTAGATAAGCATCCTACGGATGCACTCCACACTTGTTGAGCACAACTCAACAGAAATGGAGGTGATACCGAAGGAGCTGACGTTTAAACGTCAACCCGCACAGTTTTGGCTGTGCGGGTTCTTTGTTTGGAAAGGAGCCTTATGTTCAGCCCCATCAACCTCGAGGCCGAAGTCCATCTCATCGACCCGGACAGCGAAACCACGCCCATGTCTATGCAAGCTGTGACCCTCATCATCCGCCAAGGCATCGAAGTTCTTGTCAAGAATTCGCAGGGTTATCCAGAGGCTGTGGTGTTCATCGAGCTAAGTGAGGGTCAGATTCAAGCCTTGGTCTGGGACATCTTCAGCAACCCCTCAAGCGACGAACCCACCGTTCACATCCTCGGAGATATGAACACGAAAGAGGCAAAATTATGAAACAGGGCAAAACGCTTACTGAGTTAGCAACTGAACTCGAGCGCCACCACACCAGCAAACGCGACTTCATCGCCGACACCCAGCAGCTCGAACTCGTCCCCCGACTCACACTGCGCGAAGATGGACAAACCGTTTCCAGCCCTGAACGCCTGCAACTCAAGTCGGAGAATACAACCCTTGACTTTTCCCTCACTCCCCACAGCAGGGCTGACGCATCTTAATCAGGGCTAAGACCTTTGATGATACGCGCACGAAAGTCGTCATCCCAAGCAGCCCTTTTGCGCTTAGCTTTGAGTGAACCTTTAGAGGTGTCTTGCCTGAGTAAGTTTAAGGCGAACTGCCGTAGTATGGACATGTTCTCAGCACCACGACGCTCTGTGTAGCTGTGGGCGTCCTCACCAAAGACAACATCCAAAGTCCAGTGCAGCTTGTTCTCGACACCCCAATGAGCACGAACGGCTGACAGAAGCTTTTCAGCATCGGCTTTGAAGCTACATAAGTAGTAGCGCTCTTCTTGGCTGGTTTGGCCTTTGAGGGTGCGTTTCGAAGTGACTTTGGCGACACTCTCAAGGCCGGGCCATTGATGCGCCTCTAAGAAAGCAAGTTCAGACACCTCGGACAAGACCGTGCAGTGTCGCACCTCGTCGCGTCCCCGGCAGCGTTCACGGGTCTCGAAGCTGTTGTCGAGTTGGGAAGCGTCGGCGTTCTCGAACAGCCACGCCACATCTTCATAGAGCTTGGGGTGGTTTTGTTTGAGTGCCATGATGTACTCGGCATCGTGCTCTTTGACTTTGACAGCGATGTCACGTTGCGTGTTGAGTGCGTCTACCGTCACAATACAGCCTGCTATATCGAGCAGCGACAAGGTGTCGAGCAAGCCCGGCACGTGGCTAATCTCGTTGCTCTTGCCGTCTACCGCCGTCGAGGTCAGGCATAGCCCGTGCGCGTGTGACCAGACGTTGAGCATATGCACAGCCTTAACAGTCTCGGTTGCCGAACCCCGTAGCTGCTTACCGTCGATTGCCAGCACATCCTCAGCCCTGAGACGGCCACCGATAGCTGCTCGCACCCAGTCCAGCGCGCACGTCTGGAAATGGGCGGGGTCTAACAGGCAAAATACTCGGTTGAAGGTGTCATGACTGGGAATGCCGTTTTTCAACTCAAGGAACCCTTCCAGCCACACCTTCTTCGTCTGCCCAAACGTTTCTATCTCGTAAAAGCTGTCTGCCCCTGCTAGAATCGCGCTCAAAGCGATAGCCACAATGGTAACCAGCGAATGCTGTTTGCTTCTCTCTATCCTTGGGTCAGGTAATTCCGCAAAGTGCAACACCGCTAAACGTAGCTGCTCTGTCTCTAGCTCTTCTGTCATTCCTCAAGACTAGCGCCTTCGCTTTTGATGCGTCAGCCCTGCGCTACCGCCACCGGCCTTTACTCAGCTGACGGCTATGTGCTAGAGTAACGTTTGGTCTCGCGCCGGGCGTTCCCGACTCCGCCTGAACGCACCTGCAACCTCGATTAAACCGACAAGGACGTGACGAAGGTGAAAACCTATTTTCCCAAAGAAACGCAGAACGACTGGCTTGTCGTGGACGCGACCGGCCAGACGGTGGGCCGGCTCGCCACGCAAATCGCCCACGTGCTGCGCGGCAAGCACAAGCCCAGTTTTACCCCCAATCAAGCCGGCGGCGACTTCGTCATCGTGGTCAACGCCGACAAGGTCGTTTTTACCGGCAGCAAGATGGAGAACAAAACCTACACGCGCTACACGGGTTACCAGGGCGGTTTGAAAATCACCACCGCCGAAGAAATGCTTGCCAAGCACCCCGAACGGGTGGTCGAACACGCCGTGTGGGGCATGTTGCCTAAGGGCACCCTGGGCCGCAAGATGTACACGCACCTCAAGGTCTACGCGAGCGCGACGCACCCGCACGCCGCCCAACAACCCAAAGAGATGGAGCTTCGCTGATGGAAGAATATTACGGCACCGGCCGCCGCAAAGCCTCGGTCGCGCGCGTGTTTTTGCGCCCCGGCCAGGGCCGCATCGTCGTGAACGGTAAGGATTTTCAAACCTACTTTCGCGGCATTTTCAAGGGCGTTCAAGCCCTGGAACCCCTCAAAGTGACCGGCACCGCCGGGCGCTACGACGCGCTCATCACCGTGCAGGGCGGCGGCCCGACGGGTCAAGCGGACGCCATCAAACTCGGCGTCGCTCGCGCTCTCCTCAAGGTCGATCCCAACTTCCGCCCCGCCCTCAAAGACGCGGGCCACCTGACCCGTGACGCTCGAGTCGTCGAGCGCAAGAAGTACGGTCTGCGCAAAGCTCGCCGCGCACCGCAGTACAGCAAGCGCTAAACCTCAGTTTTCAGGTAAAGGTCGAAGGTTTGGTACCTCTGACCTTTTTTGTTTGCCTCGAGCGCTTTTCACATACCCTCAAACCCGTCTGAGATAAGCTCTCCCCTATGTCCATCTTTCAAGCCACCGTCCTCGGCATCGTCCAGGGGCTCACCGAGTTTTTGCCGGTCTCGAGTTCGGGTCACCTCGTCCTGGCGAACTACTACTTCGGTTGGGGCGAGCGTCTCCCCTTTTACGTCGACTTAGCGACGAACGCCGGGACCTTTTTGGCCGTCATCCTGGCACTTTACAAAGACGTGTGGGCGGCGCTGTCGGGTTTTGTCCGTGGGCTCGTGTCGAGAGAGGCGCGGCGGGAGGACGGTTGGCGTATGGCGCTCCTCGTTATTACCGGCTCGGTGCCGACGGCGCTTATCGGTTTGGGGCTGAAACCCTACTTCGAGGCGCTCAACCAGCCGCTCTACGTTTCGTTCGCGTTGATCGTCACCGGCTTCATTTTGTGGTTCACGCCCCGCTCCGGCCCGAAAGACGAGGTCGCCGAGCTGACCTTTGTAGACGCCGTTGTCGGCGGACTGGCGCAGGGTTTGGCCGTCGTGCCCGGCATTTCCCGCTCGGGCACGACGATTTCGACGATGATGTGGCGCGGCGCGACCGCCGCGACCGCCGCGCGGTTTTCGTTTTTGATGTACCTCGTCGCCTCGCTCGGCGCGACGCTCATCGGGGTGGGCGAGGTGCGTGAGGCGGCCGTCGAGACCGGCCCGCTCGTCGCCATGATTGCCGCCTCGTTCGTGACGGGCTACGCGGCGATTTTGGGCTTGTTCGCCATTCTGCGGCGCGGCCAGTTCAAACTGTTCGCCCCCTATTTGTGGGCCGTCGCCGCGCTGACCTTGCTCACGCTCTGGCTGCGCTGAGTCAGTTGCCCGGGATGACTCTGGAGCCTGATTTTCTGCCATGCTGAACAAAGCGGAGCGTAGTGAAGAAGGTGTCCTGGTACACCCCTCGAGAGATTCTTCGCGCTCCTGAACAACCGTACAAACTACCCGCCCCGAGCTGTCCGCGTAACTCCAAACCTTAACCAAACCCCCACCCCGCCCGGGGCAACAGTTCAGGGGTGGGGTTCTGAGCTACAATGCGTAGGATTTTGGGAGGAAGCCCCATGCCTACAGACACCACGAAAAACACACCAAAACCTGATAAAAAACCCGTCGTGACCCGCATCGCCCCCTCGCCGACCGGCGACCCGCACGTGGGCACGGCCTACATGAGCCTGTTCGACTACGTTTACGCCAAGCAGCAGGGCGGCACTTTTATTTTGCGCGTCGAAGACACCGACCAAAAACGCTACAACGAAACGTCCGAAGCGCGGGTCGGTGCGGCCCTCGAGTGGCTCGGCCTCAGCCCTGACGAAAGCCCCGACAAGGGCGGCCCCCACGCACCCTACCGCCAGACCGAGCGCAAAGAACTTTATCAACGCTACGCCGACGAACTTCTCGCCACCGGGCACGCCTACCGCGCCTTTGAAACACAAGCAGAGTTGGACGCCATTCGCCAGGACCTGCAGCGCCGCGGCCTGAGTCACGGCTACGACGGGCGGGGTCGAGGCTTGAGCAAAGAGGAGTCCGAGCGCCGCGCCGCCGCGGGCGAGCCCTTCGTCGTCCGCCTCGTCACGCCGGACGAGGGCGAAACGGTCGTCAACGACGTTCTCCGGGGTGAGGTGCGCATTCCCAACCGCGAAGTCATGGACGCTGTTTTGCTGAAAAGCGATGGGTTGCCCACCTATCACTTAGCCGTCGTGGTGGACGACCACCTCATGGGCGTGACCCACGCGGTGCGCGGCGAAGAGTGGCTGCCGAGCGCACCCATCCACGTGCTGCTTTACAAGGCTTTCGGCTGGCAGGAGCCCGTCTGGATTCACATGCCGCTCCTACGCAACGCCGAGGGCAAAAAGCTCAGCAAGCGTAAAGACGATGTCAGTCTGGACTCGTACCGGCAGCAGGGCGTCGTGCCTGAGGCGCTCCTGAACTACCTCGGCACGATGGGCTGGAGCATGCCCGACGGGCGGGAGTTTTTCAGTGTACAGGACATGATTGAACACTTTTCGTTCGAGCGGGTCTCGGCGGGCGCTCCCGTCTTCGACCTGAAGCGTTTGCGGTTTTACAACGCCAAATACTTGCGCGAGTTGCTGCCGCTCGAGACCGTCGCCGAACGCGCCGCGCCGTTTTTGAAGGCGGCAGGCTACACTTGGGACGACGAAGACTACCTCCTCGACGTTTTAGAAGTCCTCCTCCCCCGCATCGAAACCTTGCAGGAGTTGGCCGAGCAGAGCGAGTATTTTTTCAAAGACGACTTCACTTACACCGAGGACGCCAAACGGCGGCTCGAGGCCGGACAAAAGTACCTGGAGGGTCTGGAACGCGAGTTGTCCCTGCTCGACTTTTTCGACCACGACGATGTCGAAGACGCGGTGCGCGACTACGTGCAAGCGCAGTCGGTGAAAATGAGCGAGGTCATGCAACCCTTGCGCGCCGCGCTCACCGGCACCGTCCAAGCGCCCGGCGTCATCGAACTCTGCACCATTTTGGGCAAGCGCAAGGTGCTAGAGCGCATCGGGCGGGCCATCGATTTTTTGGAGGCGGGTCTGCCGGACGATAAACCGCAAAAGCCCGCCGAGGCGAAAAAAGAGGGCGCTAAAAAAGAAGAAGCCAAGAAAGCGGCCGCTTAAGTGGCCTGGTTCGACCGCCTGCGCCAGGGCCTGGGCAAGACCCGCGACTTGCTCACCACCGACGTGCGCGACATGGGCAGAACTTGGGAGATGGAGTGGGACGATCTTGAGTTCGCCCTCATCGGGGCGGACGTCGGCGCGAGAATCGCCGCCGAAGTGGTTGAAGAAACGAAAAAGGGGCGCGAGCGGGGCTCTACGTTCAAAGAATCTTTAGAAGTCGCCATGATGCAGCAGCTCGAGCCCGACCGCACCCGGCAAATCCTCCGTAACGTCGGCTTCAAGCTCGACGTGGGTCGCAACGAAGTGCCGGTCAGGGGCCACGTGGTGATGGTCGTCGGCGTGAACGGCGTCGGCAAAACCACCACCATCGCCAAGCTCGGCGCGTACTACAAGGGTCACGGCAAAAAAGTGATGTACGCGGCCGGCGACACTTTCCGCGCGGCGGCGACGGCGCAGCTCGAAGTCTGGGGCGAGCGCCTGAACATCCCCACCGTCACCGGGCCGGACGGCTCCGACCCCGGCGCGGTCGCCTTCGACGCGGCGCAGGCGAGACGCGCGCGCGGCTACGACCTGCTGTTCGTCGATACTGCCGGACGACTGCACACCAAGCACAACCTCATGGAAGAACTCAAAAAAGTCAAACGCGTGATTGCCAAGGCCGACCCCGGCGAACCGCAGGAAACCTGGCTCGTCTTGGACGCGGTGACGGGGCAGAACGGGCTCGAGCAAGCGCGCAAATTCAACGAGGCCGTCGAGTTGACCGGCGTCATCGTCACCAAGTTGGACGGCACCGCCAAAGGCGGGATTTTGCTGCCGATTGCGCGTGAACTCAATCTGCCCATCAAGTTCATCGGTGTGGGCGAGGCGGCGGAGGACTTGCAGCCCTACGACGCGGCGGCGTTTGTGAAGGCGCTGCTGGACATGCCCGCCAAAGCTGCCTAGTGAAGCTCGAGCCCTATCAAGAAACAGATTTTGTGGCCTTTGTCGAGTTGCTGAACACCATTGCCGCCGAGCGTGGAGGACAGACGACCGACGAAGCGGCGCAGCTCGAGTACGAAACCTGGTTGAACCGCGACCTGAGCGAGAGCCGGGTGGTCGTGCGCGACCCCGAGAACCCTGCGACGCTTCTGGCTTACGCCGACCTGTTCGTGACCGAAAAGGCTGAAGCTAATCTCGCTTTGGGTGTTCACCCAACCTGGCGAAGTCGCGGACTCGAGACCAAGCTGCTCGAGTGGCTGACTCAGCGCTCCCGCGCCTTGAGCGCGAACGCCCAAAACGTTCTTACGCCCGCCTCGGACGAGCGCACGGTTGTACTTCTCGAGAAAAACGGCTTCGAGGTGGCAGGCGTGTACCAAAAGATGCTGCTCGAGCCCCTGACCTCGAAATCTTTGGACAAAGCGCGTCCGCTTCCTGCGGGTTACACGTTGAAAAGCTACCGCGACGCCGGGGACGACCAGCTTTTCATCACAGCCATGAACAGGAGTTTCGGCGACCTGTGGGGGCACGGTGTCGCGACAGAGGCTGTGTGGCAGCAGATTCTCGAGCTTTCCGACCCCGAACATTTCTTTGTCTTGCTGGCTGAAGATGAGGCGGTTGGTTTTTTGAACATCAGTGTAACCGACGATGACGCGGTGGCGGGCCGACTGGATTCACCCGGACTGGCTCCTGAACACCGCAGCCCGGACCTTTACCGGGCGCTCGCGCTCGAGGGGTTAAAGCTTCTGGCAGCCAAAGGCGTCGAGCGGGTGACGCTGGAATGCTGGGGAGAGTCGAAAGAGACGGTCGAGGCGTATGAAGCGTTGGGCTTCACCTCGGTAGCGGTAGAACTCGGTTACCAGCGCAGCTTGGATAAGTAGCGTGGCTTCACAACTCTGCAGGGTCAGACCGTCAGCTCGTCCGGATTGCCGCGCCGCACCAGCAGCGCGCCTTCGCGCCCAAAGCGCACTTCGTTTGCGCTCAAAACAGGCGGTTCGGGCGCGTCTGTATAAGCCTCAGCCTCGCTACGCCACAGTTCGGTGAAGGGGAACCCCAGCGGCAAGCTCAAACCGGGCTCGAGCGCGACAAACAATATGTGTTGCCCGCGCGTCACGACCAGCCCACCCGGCACCGGGCTTACCGCGACGGCGCTGCCCTGAAGCGTTCGGCGCAAAGCCAGCAGGTCTTTGTAGAGTGCAAGCGTACGGGCGTGGGCCGGTTTTTCAAGCTCCGCCCAACTGAGCTTGCTCGCCCAAAAGGTCGCTTCGGCCTGCGGGTCGGGTACCTCGGTAGCGACCCCGTCAAAACCGGGAAAGTCACCGAATTCTTCCTTGCGGCCCTCCCTCACCTTTGCGCCCAACTCGGGTTCGTGATCGGTAAAAAACTGGAACGGCGTGCTCGCCGCCCACTCCTGGCCCATGAACAGCAGGGGCAGCGTGGGGCAAAAGAGCAGCAGCGCGCTCGCCGCGCGGTAGGCGGCAGGCGTGACCGCCGTGTTCAGCCGGTCGCCGAGCGGGCGGTTGCCCGTTTGGTCGTGGTTTTGAAGGCAGTAGACGAATTGGTCGGGCCGGATTTGCTCAGGACTCGAGCCGCGCGGTACACCGGTCGGCTCGTGCAGCCGCCCGTCGAAGTACCAGCCGCGCGTGACGGTTTCGGCCAGCGCCGCGCTCTCGCCCGAAAAGGCCGCGAAGTAGGCGTGGCGGTCGCCGGTCAGCGCGCGGCGCAGGTGGTGGTGAAAGTCGTCGGCCCAGACGCCGTCGAGACCGTAACCGCCCTCGGCCTGCGGCAACACGACGAGATTTTCGTTGCGGTAATCCTCGCCTATCAGGACGCGTCTCCAGCCGGGCAAGCTTGTGACCGCGGTGGCGAGTTCGGCCAAAAAGTGCTGCGGGCCGTCGTCGTAAAGCGCGAAGATGGCGTCGAGCCGGAAGCCGTCCAAGTGATATTCGGACAGCCACATCAGGGCGTTCTCGAGAAAAAAGCGCCGCACCGCCGGGCGTTCCAAGTTGACCGCCTTGCCCCACGGCGTGCTGTAGCGGTCGGTGAGCACTCGTTCGTCGAAAGCGACCGGGTAAGCGCCGTCCGGCCCGAAGTGGTTGTAGACGACGTCCAAAAATACCGCCAGGCCCTGCCGGTGCGCTTCGTCGACAAGGCGGCGCAAACTGTCGGGCCGGCCGTAGGCGCGCGACGGCGCGTAAAACGCCGCCGGGTCGTAGCCCCAGTTGCGCGCGCCGGGAAAGTCGGCGACGGGGAGCAGTTCTAGGGCCGTCACGCCCAAACTTTTGAGATAGGGCAGTTTGTCAATCACCGCGTCGAAGGTACCCTGTTCGGTAAACGTGCCGACGTGAAGCTCGTAAAAGACGAGGTCTTTTTGGGGAACGCCCCGCCAGTCTCGGTCGGTCCAGGCAAAGGTGTGCGCGTCTACGACCTCGGAGGGGCCGTGGACGCCTGCGGGCTGAAAGCGCGAAGCGGGGTCGGGATAGGTTTGTGCGCCGTCCAGGCGGTAGCGGTAGCGCGCGCCGGGACTCACGCCCTCGGCCTCGAGCACGAAATACCCCTCTTCGGGGGTCATAGACAGGGTTTTGCCCGAGGGCTCGAGCACTAGGTCGACCCGGCCGGCGTGCGGTGCCCAAACTCGAAAACGGGTGCCGCGCCCGGTCGGCACCGCGCCCAACGTCAGGGGGTCATGTGAAAACGCCATGCCTCAAGCCTAGCAAAACGGTGGGACGAACGGTAAGCGGGCGGCAAAAAAAGACCGGTTCGCGCTCGGCAAACCGGTCTTTGTAAAGGCTCGAGGCTTTACGGAATGACCAGCACCATGCCCGTCAGCAGGGTGTCCGGGTCGTCCAACAAGTAGTCGTTGGCCTCGAACAGGTCGGTCCAGCGCGAACCGTCGCGGTAAAAGGTCGAAGCGATGCTGGACAGCGAGTCCAGCGGCTGCACGGTGTAGACCCCTTGCGCCCCGACCAGGTTGGCGACGGTGCGTTGGGCGGCCGCCAGTTGCGTCTGCACCTCGGCAACTCGGTCGGCGTCGGGACTGTCCATCTGCAACAGGTCTCCGTACTCGGCCACCGTTTCCGCCGCGCGCTCTCGCGCCTGCGGCAAGCGCTCGTCGGCGGGGGCCAGGCGCTCCTGGAGGGTCAGGGTTTGGTTCTCGAGTTCGTTTTGGCGCGCGACGAGGTCGTCGCGTTGGCGTTCGGCCTCGGTCAAGCTGCTGCTGAGCCGCTCGGCTTCCGCCTGCTGGGTCGCCAACTGCCCTTGCAAGTCCTCCAGTTCGGTTTGGCGCTGCTCGAGGTCTGAGCGCGCCTGGTCGCGTTCGGCGCTGAGGGTTTGAACCTGTTGCGTGGCCGCGTCCAACTCGCTCTGCAAGGCGCTGGCCGACTCGGTCGCCTGGGTGAGGCTGTTTTGGTTCGCGCTCAACTCGGCTTGCAGGGCGTCGCGTTCGCTTTCCGCCGCGCCCAAGTCGGCTTGGGCTTGCTCTAACGTCTGCGCCGCGCTGGCGGCCTCTTGCTGCGCGGCTTCGACCTGAGCTTGCAAGTCGTCCCGCTCAGCGGTGACGGCGGCGAGGTCGGCGCTGAGTTGTTCGTTTTGCGCACTGAGTTCCTCATTTTGCGCCGTAAGCTCTTCGGTTTGCGCGGTGTTCGCGGCGGCGAGGTCCACAGCTTGCTGAGTAGCCGTTTCCAGTTCGGCCTGCAAAGACGTTACGGTTTCGGTCGCCTGCGCTAAGCTGTCCTGGCTCGCACTCAGTTCAGCTTGCAAGCTGTCCCGCTCGGCCTCCACTGTGGCGAGGTTCGCGCGCGCTTCTTCGAGCGCTTGCGTGTTGTCTGTGCGCGTTTGCTCTGCAGCTTCGACCTGGGCTTGTAAGTCGTCACGTTCGTTCGTTACCGCGGCGAGGTTGGTCGTGAGTTCTTCATTTTGCGCCGCGCTCGCGTCCGCCGCTTGCTCAGCGGCCTCGAGCCGAGCTTGCAGGTCGTCGCGCTCCTGGGTGAGGCGGGCGAGGTCTTCGGTTTGCGCCGCGTTTTCTTCGGCTTGCGCTTGCAGGGTCTGGAGCTGTTCGTTCGCGCCGCTCAACTCTTCTTGCAACCGGGCTTGCTCGTCTTGCATTTGGGTTTGCTCGCCCTGCAGCGTCTCGAGCTGGGTTTGCGCCTCGTCCCTTTGCTCCTCGGCCGCGGTAAGTCTTTCTTGCAAGTCGGCGCTGCTTTGCGTCAGCTCTTGGTTTTCACTTTCCGCCGCGTTCAGGCGCTCGGTCAGCGTGTCCAGGTCGGCCTGCAGGTCCGCCGTCGCTGCAGCCTGTGCGTCGTCTTGGGACTGCTCGTCCTGGGTTTGCCCGTCTTGTTCGTCTTGGGCTTGTTCGTCTTGGGCTGGGGTGCTCCGGTTCTCCAAAGTTTGCTGGAGGGTGTCCAGCTGGATGCGCAAAGAGTCAAGCGTTTCCAGCGGCACTTCCGACTCGTCCGACGCCTCCAGGGCGGCGAGCGCTCGCTGCAACTGAGCTAGAAGAGGTTCGAGCTGCGCTTCTAAGGTCGGCGGCGCCGTTTGCACGGTCGCCTGCGGCGTCGGTTGCGGAATCGTCGCCGAGGTCGACGTGGCTTGTGCCAGCGTCCAAGAGCAAAGTGCCAAGGACAGGGCGACGAGGCAGGGCGTAAAGGTTCTTCGCATGGCTTTCAACTCCTAAAGGTGGTCTGCCCCCATCATAAAGGATGACGCCCGAACGGGTGGCGACACGCCGCGAACTGGAAACGATTGGGACTCGGGACAACCGGGACAAGATAACCAGGACCGAAGACGACCCGGAAGGCTCGAGCCGCCGCGTCGAGCCCCGTGACTTTCGACCGCTGCAAGGCGCGGTAAACTGTGCGTATGTCAGAGACCGCCCTGTTCGAGCTGGACCCCACGACCGAGCCGGAGAGCAACGCCGAAACCAACGGCCACAAGATAGTCATCATCGACGGGCACGCGCTCGCTTACCGCAGTTACTTCGCCATCCGCGAACTTTCCAACAGCAAGGGAAGGGCGACCAACGCGATTTTCGGATTTTTACGCTCGCTGCTGCGAATTATGAAAGAAGAGGGCGAGTTCGACGCGACGGTTGTCACCTTCGACGCGCCCGCCAAAACGTTCCGGCACGAGCAGTACGGCGATTACAAGGCGGGCCGCGCGCCCGCGCCGGACGACCTTCCCGAGCAAATTCGGACCATCAAGCGCGTCGTCGACCTGCTGGGCCTGTACCGTACCGAGGTGCCGGGCCTGGAGGCCGACGACCTGTTCGGCACCATCGCCAAGCGCTGCGAGGCGCAGGGCTACTCGGTCGAAATCGTCACCGGCGACCGCGACGCTTACCAGCTCGTCTCGGAGCGCGTCTGCGTGCGCGGGCTCGACAAAAAAGACCGCTTCGGTCCCAAAGAAGTGTTCGACAAGTACGGTGTGACGGTCGAGCAGTGGGTGGATTATCGGGCTTTAACCGGCGACAGTAGCGACAACATCCCCGGCGCGAAGGGCATCGGGCCGGTGAGCGCCAAAAAGCTGTTGCAGAACTACGGCAGCCTCGACTACATCTTGGCGCACCTGGACGAGGTCGAGCCGACGAAGTTTGCCGACAAGGTGCGCGATTCGTTGGAAGACGTGAAGTTTTCTCGAGAACTCTCGCGCATCGTCACCGATGCCGACATCGACATCGACCCGAAGGACTGGGCCAAGCGGGAGATGGCGAAAGACGAACTGCGCGAGTTGCTGGCGGAACTCGAGTTCGGCTCCATCGCTCGAGAACTTGGTCTGACCGCGGCAGCCACCAGCACGGGCGAGCACGACTACCAGCAGATTTCCTCGGCCGATATTTTTTTCGGCGGCGCGTACGGCTTTGTCCTCTCCGAACAGAGCCCGATGCGCGCCGAACTGAGCGAACTCGCGGTGGCCGCGGCGCGAACCGTCGCGCCCGTGGCGGAAGAGTGGCGGGGAAGCGTGCTGAGCAGCGAAGGCGTGCTGAACGCCTGCGACGCCAAAGCCTTAACGGTCTACGCGCGCAAACAGGGGCTCAAGGTCACGCCGGGCGACGACCCGCTGCTGATGGCCTACGTTCTCGACCCCAACACCGCGACGCCCGAAGCGCTCGCAAGGCGCTACGGCACGCCCGACTGGGGCGTGAACGCGATAAGCCGCGCGGTGGTGACGGCGGAGTTGCTTAAAACCCTGCCCGAGAAACTGACACCGGAACTGAAACACGTCTACGAAGAGATAGAAAAACCCCTCCAGGACGTGCTCGCTGACATGGAATACTGCGGCGTCGAGGTCGACGTGGCGCTGCTGAAAGCGCAGTCAGACGCGTTCGCCACGCAGCTCGAGACCCTCGAGAACAAAGTCCGCGCCATCGCCGACAACCCCGACCTCAACCTGAACTCGCGCGACCAGCTCGCCGACCTGCTGTTCGACAAACTCAACTTACAAGCCGGACGCAAAACCTCGACCGGCAAGCGCTCGACCTCGGTGCAGGCCCTGGAGCCGCTCCGCGAGGAGCACGAAATCATCGCCATGATTCTCGACTACCGCGAACTCTCAAAACTGAAAAACACCTACCTCGACCCGCTGCCCGCGCTCGCGCACCCGGAGACGGGCCGCATCCACACCACCTTCAACCAAACCGTCACCACGACGGGGCGGCTCTCGAGCGCCAACCCCAACCTGCAAAACATCCCCATCCGCACCGAAATCGGGCGGGAGATTCGCAAAGCGTTTATTGCCGGCAAGGGCGACAAACTGCTTGTCGCCGACTACTCGCAAATCGAACTGCGCATCCTGGCGCACGTGACCGGCGAGGAGGCGCTGCTGGACACGTTCCGCACCGGCGAGGACATCCACCGCCGCACCGCCGCGCAGATTTTCGACACCGACATGGGGGTTGTGGACCCGACCATGCGCCGCGTCGCCAAAATCATCAACTTCGGCGTGCTGTACGGCATGAGCGCCCACCGCCTGACCCGCGAACTCGGCATTGAGTACAAGGACGCCGACGCCTTTATCACCGCGTATTTCGAGCGCTACCCGAAGGTGCAGGCCTACATCGACGACACGCTCGCCTTCGCCCGTCAACAGGGCTACGTCGAGACGCTGCTGGGCCGCCGCCGCTACATCCCGGACATCAACTCGAAAAACCGCAACGCGCGCGAGTACGCCGAGCGCACCGCCTACAACATGCCGATTCAGGGCACCCAGGCCGACATCATGAAAATCGCGATGGTGGAGCTTGCGCCTAGGTTACGCGAGCGCCACGCCCGGATTACCCTGCAAGTCCACGACGAACTTGTCATTGAAGCGCCCGCCGAGAGTACGGAAGAGGTTTCGCAACTCGTCAAGGAGACGATGGAGAACGCCTACCAACTGGACGTGCCCATCGTCGCCGAGGTCGGGGTGGGGGAGAATTGGCTCGAGGCGAAGTGATAGGTCGTCCAAGGAAATACCTCACCTGCTCCTGCTGTGGACTGCGGTATTATTGCTCGTTAGGTGCTGACTTCTATGTGTAGATATAGTAGCCACAATTATAAAGCTCACTTTGTCTGTTTCTCCTGCAAAAAGGGATTCAAAAAGACAAACGTGGGTGACTATATGAGCCAGAAAGGGCTAATTTCCACTTACAGGAAACTTAGTAGAACTCCGCCTTCGGAACAGAAGAGTGCCGAAGCGAAGCTCGGCGTATCGCTGACACAGTTATTTGACCAGTACCAAGCTGATATAGGCAGGTGTCCCGATTGCGATAACAAAATGGCTTGGATGGGCCTAGATTTCAAAGTGCCTCCGAAAGATGACAGGGAGCAATGGAAAATTGTCGAGGTCTTATATAATAACGACTTCGCATTTCGTGGCTGTGGGTGTAACGTTGGATACAGACCACCGAGTAACGTTAGTGAGCTACCCAATTGGCTTGAGAAGCATAGCCGTAAAACGAAAGCAGAAAAACTCTTAAGCTTATTTGAAAGTCGAGTTTAATTAGGTTCTGCAAGGTGTACGGACTCGTCCTGCTCAAAACGCTGAGGACTCGGCTCGAGCCTTAAATATGAGCTTTGACACTCCAACCCGTTTCTTACTTGAGGTGTCTACCAGCCGCAAGCAGATGAAAGATGCATCAAGCTCGAGCCCCAACCATATGCTAAACTCCCTTCTTACGCCGCCAGGACGAGCGGGCGTAAAGGAGGAGCGGGTATGCGTGTAGCGATTGTCGGTGCCACCGGCGCGGTCGGGCAGGAATTTTTGGGACTTCTTTCAGAAAGAAAGTTTCCCCTGACGACGCTCATGCTTTACGCCTCGGAGCGCTCGGCGGGTAAGAAAGTGGTTTTTGGAAATCAAGAACTGACCGTCAAAGCGCTGCCCGAAGACGGTGACTTGCACGCGGACATCGTTTTTTCGTCGGCAGGCGGGAGTATTTCTAAGGCTCGAGCCTGGGACTGGGCGCGGCGCGGCGGGGTCGTCATCGACAACACCTCGGCCTGGCGCATGGATGAATCTGTGCCGCTGGTCGTGCCGGAAATCAACGGTGAAGACGCGCTTGCGCATAGCGGCGTCATCGCCAACCCGAACTGCTCGACCATCATCGCGCTCATGGCGCTGGCCCCGCTGCACCGGGCCTTTGGATTGACGCGCGCGACCATTGCGACCTATCAAGCAGTGTCGGGTGCGGGCGCGGCGGGCATCGACGAGTTGACCGCGCAGACCAAAGCCGCTTTGAACGGTGAGAGCGTCGCGCCCAAAAAGTTCCAGCACACCATCGCCTTCAACCTGTTCAGCCACGACAGCGACGTTGGCGAAGACGGCTACAACGTCGAGGAGCGTAAGCTGCTCCAGGAGTCACGTAAAATCCTGCACGCCCCCGACTTGCTTATCAGCGCGACTTGCGTGCGGGTGCCGGTGTTCCGCGCCCACTCCGAAGCGATTCACGCCGAGTTCGAACGGCCGGTCAGCGTGGAAGAGGCGAGGGCCGTGCTGCAAAATGCCGCAGGTCTGCAACTCACCGACGACCGTGCGGGCAACACCTTTCCCATGCCCATAAAAGTCAGTGGTCAGGACGACTGCTTTGTGGGCCGCATTCGCGAGGACTCGAGCCGTCCCGGCGCTATTGCCCTGTTCGTCGCGGGCGACCAGGTTCGCAAGGGGGCGGCGCTCAACGCCGTGCAAATCGGGGAATACTTGGTTTCACGGGGCGCGCTCGAGCCCGGTTTGGTGAGCGTCTAAACCGAAGTGGCATCGTAGCGCGCGTGTCCTGAAAAACGTCTCGAGTGCGAAATTTAACTCGTTTTGAGTCGTGTGGGGTAAAAAAACTCACACGGCGTCCGTTTTGGTTGCCATGAGAGCAAATCTTCACCTTTATCATTGAGTAAAGCCGTAAACTACTTTTCCAGGTAACCACAACTTGAACGTCGTTGCCCAACCACCTGCGAGAAAGGTGAAGAACGTGGAAAATTTTAGGACTCGTGACCGGGGGCCGTCCAGTAATCAGCGAACCGAGCCTATCGTTCCCAACCGTTGGCAGGGTGAACACGACTGTTTTGTCGGGCCTTTCTCGAGCAAGGTCGTCGCCGAATACTTCGCCAACGCCGTTGTCGACTTCGGCCAGTACGAAACCGTCAGCCGCAAAGTATTCGCCAAAGGCGACTCTTGGTTTGTCGAGGTCAAAGAGTTCTCGGCACCTGCTGCGGTCGTGCGCCCCTTCGAATCCTGACGAGGGTTCGCAATCTTTCGTTGCCACCGACTACCACGCCCCGCAGACGCGGGGCGTTTTCATTTTCTCGCTGTTTTTACCTCTTAAAAAGCTTACGCTGCTTTTGTGCGCTGTCGGCTTCTCCTTTCGCTGGTTCTCGTGGCGATTTCCCCAGGGTTCGCCCAGACCTGTCAGCGGTGGGGCGCGGCGGAACAGGTAGGCGTTTTGGGCAGCGAGGCGCTCCGTGAGGTGAGTGGCCTGGCGGTCTCGGCCCTGGTGAGTGAACGCCTGTACAGCGTGAGCGACTCGGGCACGCCTTACTTTTACGTTTCGGACCTGCAGGGCGAAGGCTTGCGCGAGGTGCGCGTCGGTTCACTCAGCGACCGCGCCCGCGACTTGGAAGACTTGGCGGTCGGGCCTTGCGGCGAGACTTCGTGTCTGGTCGTAGGCAATATCGGCGGCAACAACTCTGCAAAAGACCGGGTCGAAATCATCGCCGTCGAAGAACAACCGGACTTGCCCGAGCGCGTCACGCCGCGCTACCGGCGCAGCCTCGTCTACCCCGACGGTCCCCACGACGCCGAGGGGTTGGCGGTTCACCCCAACGGCGACTTGTACATTTTGAGCAAGGAAACTGTGTCGCCCTTCGGTACTGCCCCGGCCCGGCTCTACCGCGTGCGGGCGGCGGCGTGGCAAAACGAGGCGTCCGACCCGCTGCCCCTGCGCCTAGTCGCCACGTTGGACTTGCGCACCTTGAGCGGCTCGGCGCTCGACCTGTTGAGTCACCTGGCGACGAGCTTGGACATCGCCCCGGACGGCTCCCGTTTTTTGGTTTTAACCTACAACGCCGCGTTCGAGGTCGGCGTTGACCTGAGCACCTTACCCGACGCGCCCCTGACCCAACTCGGTGCGGACAGCTCGTTTGAGCGCGTCGACGTGGAGCGTTTGCCCCAGCAAGAAGCTGTTGCTTACCTGCCGGACGGCAAGAGCTTTCTCTACACCACCGAATCCCGGCGCGGCAGCAGCCCGCTTTTCAGGGTGCGGTGCGAAGAGTGATACCAACGTGATTTTACCGTGTCACAGTTTGAGTTTGTCTGAAGATAATGCGCTCTGCGCAGATTTATCGCTGTCATGATGACAGCGATAAATCACTCTGGTATGAGGTCAGCGCTGGTGACGCTGTGTAGCGCCGGCTGAGGGCAGCACCCAAACCTCAAAGCCGACCTTTTAACGGGGTCAAATTCAAAGCTGTTTTAAGCTGAACCTCAGTCATGCGACAGGAGGCTGAGTTCGTTTAGCCGTACCTTGCGCTCGGCACTTCGAGCTTACCGGTAGCATCGGTAACAGATTACCGGTAGCATCGGTAACTCCTTGAAACTCGCTCCACAGCCATTTTGCAAATCTGCAAACATCACTTCGGAAATACCTACCGAAACGAACCTACAGGTCAGAAATTTGCACGTAAGCGTCTTCCGCAAAACCGCCGGTGCTCATCGTAAAAGCCCACACGACAAACCACAGCGCGAACAAACCGACGAATAAACCACCCAAACCGAGCAACGCGACGACGTAGACCACAGCGCCTCCTAAACCGGTCCTCGTTCTGAGGATGCCCAAGTGTAGACCGCCGCGGGCCGACTTGTCGGTGAGGGTCGTACGTCCCTGAGGAAAGCTCGAGCTACGCCTTAAACTGCACGCCCCGGTACCGCGCCAAGTCGGCGGCCAACGCCGCGGCGAGGGCGAGGCGTTTCGGTTTGCCAGTGGTGGTAAAAGGAATGTTCGCGCCGAACAGAATGACTTTGGGCGTTTTGGCGAAGGGCAGGTGTTTTTTGACGTGCTCGAGCACCGCCGCCTCGTCCAAAGTTACCTCGTCCAAAGCTACCTCGTCCGAGGTCGGCCCGTCCTGCGGCGTTCTGTTCTGTAAAACCCCGTCTTCCAGCACCAGGTAGGCGGCGATTTCTTCGCCGTAGTAAAGGTTCTCGAACGGGAAACTGAGCGCGAACCGGACGCCCGGCAAGCGTTTCAGAACCGCGTCTATCTCGAGGGGCGACACGTTCACGCCGCCCCGGACGATGGTTTCTTTGATACGCCCGCTGACGAAAAAAAACTTGCGCGCGGTGCGGTCGGCTTCAAAAAAGCCTTCGTCGCCGCTCAAAAACCACCCGTCTTTAAAAGCCGTAGCGGTCGCCTCGGGGTCGCCCAAGTAGCCCGTCATCACCGCCGGGCCGCGCACCGCCAGCTGGCCGCGCTCTAAGGGCGCGGCCTCGGAGCCGTCCGCGCGCAGCACCGCGACCTCGTTGCAAGAAAGCGTACAGCCGACGCTCGGGTAGCCGAAGGCCGTGTACCAGTAGCGCCGCTCGCCGCTCGGCAAGTTCATCGGGAACTGCGTGTTGTAGGCGGTCGTTTCGCTCATGCCGAAGCCGTGGCAGACGGGGACGCCGAACCGCTCCTCGAAGCGCGTCACCGTCTCGCCGAGCAGCGGGCCTGCGCCGCAGAGCAGGTAACGCAAGGACAAGTCCAGCCCCGAGACGTCCTCGTCGGCCGCCAACAGAAACTCGAGCAGCGTCGGCACCACCGAGGCCAGGGCGGCGCGCTCACGAGCCAAACGCCGCCAGAAGGTCCGCGGCGAGAACTGCCGGTTCAACACGTTGCGCGCCCCGGCGAGCAGCGGGGTCAAACCCGTCACCACCGCGCCGTTGACGTGGTGGATGGGCAGCACCGTCATCACACTGTCACCCGGTTGGAGGGTGTGCCACTCGGCGGTGGCGCGCGCGTTGGCGAGCAGGTTGCCGTGGGTGAGCAGCACGCCCTTGGGTTCGCCGGTCGTGCCCGAGGTGTAGACCAAGAAAGCGCCGGTCTCCAGCGGCAGGTCTGCCGGATTCAACGGCTCGAGGTCGGCCAGTGCGGCCCGCAACGTTTCGACGGGGTGGGTGTCGGGTACACACCTCGCCACCTCGTTTTTGAACTCGGCTTCGACGAGCGCCACTTTGCAGGCCCCGTGCGTCAAAATGTAAGCTTTGCGCTCGCTCGACTCCTCGACGTTGACCGGGCAAGCCACCGCGCCCGAGAGCCAGCAGGCGACGTAAGCCAGCAGCACCTCCGGGCGGTTGTTTGAAACGGTCGCCACACGGTCGCCTGGCGCGACGCCGCGCGCCTCGAGCCAGGTGGCGAGTTGCCGCGCTTGCCGCATAAACGCCGCGAACGTCCAGCTCTCCCGTGCGTCATCCGCGTCGTAGAAGACGAGGCACAGGTGCTCGGCGTGGCGCGCGGCCGCGTCCAGCAGCGCGTAGGCAAGGGTTCGACTCACAGGCTTGACAGTATACGCCGCGCTCATATGCCGCGCCCGGTCGCAGGGCCGCCGCGAAGTCACCGGGGTCTACCAGTTTTGATATCCACGCGTCCGTGTGCCGCCGAGCTTGTATGATAGACCCTTGTGCAAAACGTCCAGCTTTTCACTCGCAACGCGCGCGCGCTTTACGAAACGCTGCTGCCCGCGCTCGAGCCCGTTTTGGGCGAACTCGCCAGCCGTGACCGCCAGCTGTTTTCGCTGCGTTTAGAGCGCTTTTTTCAAAACCTTTACGACGGGCTCGCCCCGGTCTACGGCCGCAACAGCGACTTTTCAGTTTTTGTGGAAAAGCTCTTGGTCCGTATGGCCGAGACCTACCGTGACCGTCCCGAGGACTTGAAAGCCCTGGACATCGAGCGCGACCTCACGCCGGACTGGTTTCAGCGCGAGTCGATGTTGGGCTACGTGTTTTATGTGGACCGCTTTGCGGGCACCTTGAACGGCGTCACCGACCACCTTGACTACATCCAAGAACTCGGCGCGACCTACCTGCACCTCATGAAAGTCATCAAACCGCGCGCGGGTGAAAACGACGGCGGCTACGCGGTGGTGGACTACCGCGACGTGGACCCGAAACTCGGCACGGTTGACGACCTGGAGAACCTCTGCCACACCCTGCGCGAACGCAACATCAGCGTGTGCGTCGACCTCGTCCTCAACCACTGCGCCAAGGAGCACGAGTGGGCTTTGAAGGCGAGGGCGGGCGACGAAAGGTATCAAGATTATTTCTACATGTACGATGACAGAACCGAACCCAACGCCTTTGAAAAAACCTTGCCGGAGATTTTCCCCGACTTCGCGCCGGGCAACTTCACCTACTACCCGGACCTGGGCAAGTGGGTCTGGACGACGTTTCACGAGTACCAGTGGGACCTCAACTGGAGCAACAGCGAAGTTTTTTTAGAGATCGCCGACATCATGTTTTACCTCGCCAACCGCGGGGTCGAGGTGTTTCGACTGGACGCGGTCGCGTTTTTGTGGAAGCGGCTCGGCACGAATTCGCAGAACCAAACGGAAGTGTACGACCTGCTGCAAGCCCTGCGCGCCTGCTCGCGCATCGCCACGCCCGCGGTCGCGCACAAGGCCGAGGCCATCGTCTCGCCGGATGACCTCATCCGCTATTTCGGCGTCGGGCGGCACTACGGCAAGGTGTCGAACATCGCCTACCACAACAGCCTCATGGTGCAGTTCTGGTCGGCGCTGGCGAGCCGCGACACGCGGCTGATGACTCACACACTCGCCGAGTTCCCGCGCACGCCCACCTCGATAGCCTGGGGCACCTACATCCGCGGCCACGACGACATCGGCTGGGCCGTCACCGACGAGGACGCCGCGGCGCTCGGTTTGAACGGATTCTTGCACCGCAAGTTCCTGTCGGACTTTTACGCAGGCCAGTTTGAGGGGTCGTTCGCTCGAGGCGGCGTGTTTCAGTTCAACCCGGTCACGCAAGACCGGCGCATCACCGGCACGTTTGCGAGCTTGGCGGGGTTGGAAACCGCGCTTGAAAACCGCGACCAAAAAGATGTCGCCTTCGCCGTCGAGCGTATCTTGCTGGGTCACGCGCTGACTTGCGGTTTCGGCGGCATTCCGCTGATTTTTATGGGCGACGAACTCGGCCTGCTGAACGACTACGACTTTGCCGACGACCCCGAACTAGGCAACGACAGCCGCTGGCTGCACCGGCCCAAAATGCCCTGGGACAAGGTGCTGCTGCGCCACCAGCCGGGCTCGGTCGAGGCACGACTGTTTTACGGGCTCACCCACATCGTCCGGGCGCGCAAACGGACGCCGCACCTGAACTCGAGCTACGACACCGAAATCGTCACGACCGGCCACCCGCACGTGTTCACCTACCTGCGGCGGCACCCCCTGGGCAACTTCGTCGGCGTGTACAACTTCACCGAAGAGGTGCAAGAGCTGTCCACGGACGTGCTGCACGCTTACGGTTTAGGCGAGCCGTACGACCAGCTCGAGCAGCGCTTTGTGGACGCGAACGGGACGCTGTCGCTGAAGCCTTACGAGCGGTTGTGGTTGATTTAGGCTTCGACTACCAAACCACAGAAACCTCGCTGAACTTCTTAATCTCAGGGTCGCTGCTCACAAGACTCAAACCCTCGGTTAAAGCTTGGGCTATCAGGGCGCGGTCAAAGGGGTCGGTGTGAGTGTGGCTCAGAGTTTTTTCGGCAAGTGCGTGAGTACTGGTAAACGCCAGCTCGCTGAAACCGTAACGGGCGAGGCTGGCAAAGTAGCTTTCTAAAAGAGGTTCGGCCTCCGTGAGCTTGCCCAAACGGGCTTTTATGGTCAGTTCCCAAGCAGAAATGGCAGAAACGTAAACGCTGTTGGCTTTGTCACGGATGAGGTTGCGTATTTCAATAGGGATGTGCCGCGATTCGGTGTCTAACCACAGGAGCGTGTGTGTGTCGAGCAAGAGCCTCACTCGGGGAAGTTTTTGTCTTGCCAAAAGCCCAAATCTTCGTCGCTCAGGGGGCGCATAGATTCAGCTACCGCTTCATCTGAAAGCTTTGTTGGATGCAACTCTATCGGCCTTTGGTCCAAGGGAGCATCTACAGGAACAAGTCTGACCAGCGGCTTACCGCTGCGTGCGAGAACGATGTCTTCGCCTTCAAGAGCTTGGTTGACAAGTTTCGAGAGATGGGTCTTTGCCTCGTGCATGTTGACTTTGATCATACTCATCGACTCCTTAGCTAACTCTAGCACGAGTTAGCTAAATCTGTGATAAAGCCGCAATCTTAGTTTTTGCTCGAGGACGGAAACGTTCTGCTTGCGCATCTGCTCGGCAAACGCTTCACCCTCTTTGATGCTTTTGTTGATTTCTTCCACATGGTCGAAGTAGTAAGCCAGGGCCGCGTAGACAGCCGCCAGGCTCAGGTCGTACTCGCTGCTGATTTCGTCCACGCTTTTGCCCAAACGCTCGTGCCAGATGACGATGTTTTGCACCGTGATGCGGCGTCCTGCGATGCGCGGTTTTCCGCCCGCGATGCCGGGCGTGATTTCAATGTGCTTGTCCAGGACGCGGGCAATCATGGGCTGACTATAGCAGAGGTTTGTGGAAAGCAACGGCGCGTTGTCCTTAAGGGTTAGTGAGCGGTCGTGGCTTATTTAGAGAGGATTGGCTCGAGTAATGTCCTCCCGCACTCGGATGAGAAAGCGGAGAACCTGATAAACGTCCTCGAATTTGCCTTCACCTCCGAGAACTGGAACTCGAACCTGTTCTCCGGCGACGGTAATAATTGTGATAGCCGGTTCTTTTAGCCCCTTCTCCTCGGGTTCACGAATTTCGTCCATCGTGTCGAACGCGAGGAGCCGCCATGTAGTCGGCAAGCGGAGGACGTTTGTGGTGATAGCGAAACCGGAAGGTTGGCTCGCTTCATTTTCATACACCCCGACAAGTTCCTCATTTGGCTTTAGTGGAATGGCTCGAGCGTAATCCGGCAACGCATCAGCCGCACTTCGGTAGTTGGAAAGGTGACGAAGCGTTCAGTGTGCTCGAGCATGAACCGTAACTTTCATACTGTCAACTACGACGTAAAAAAGCAGAAAGCAAGCCGGGTAGCCTTAAACTTTCTTCCACTCGAACAGCGCCGACGCCACCCAAGTCGGCTCAGGCGATTTATAGAGTTCACCCGCGTCGCTGTAGGTCAGGTCGATGACGCGGCCCTTCATGGGGCCGCGCAGGTAGCGAAACACTTGCCCAGCGTCTCGAGCGTCGCTCTTGGCCCGAACGCAGTGCTGGTTGTAGCCCCAGTAATCGGTTTGCTCGAGAATAGAGATACCCTCCTCCAGAACTTTTTTAGCCTTGGCGAGCCCTTCGGCGTCATGGTCGAACGAGTCTTCCGGGGCGTCGCCGTAGCCGATGCCGTGGTGAAAGGCGTCGGCGGTCGAGACGATGACGGCGTCTTTGGCGATTTCTTGGAGTTCTTCGATGCCGGGAAGGTCTGCGGGTTTGCCGCCCGCGAGGTAGGGAAAGCGCTCGAGCACCTCCGGCGGGTGCTCGAGGCCGCGCCGCTCGGTCTCGGCGTCCCAAAAATAGCGCCAGCTCATCGGGGCGTGGTCGCCCAGCCATTCTTTACGGCCGTTCAAGCCGGGACCCTGGACGCCCCAGAATTCGTACCGGCTCGGCGATTCGCCCGCGGCGACGCCGCGCCGGGCTTGTTCCATCGCCTCGGTAAAAGCGTGGAGCACGCTGATGAACAAGACCTTGTCCGCGCCGCTGTCGAGGGCGGCGTGGACGCAGGCGGCGACCTGGTAGCCGCAGTCGGCCACGCCGACGTGGGGAAACACTAAAACGCCGCCCTCGCGCAGGGTTTTAGGGAGGTCGAACTTTTGGGAAAGCTCTTTGCCTCGGTTTAAGTGAGAAAGCGTGCCCGCCTCGCCCAGCGCCTTGTGCTCGCGGACGTACAGGTCGGTGATGTCACGTTGCAGTTGGTCTCGGTCCAGGTCTTTGGATTTATCCATAAAAGATTCTAGCGCGTTTGGAAAAGGTCGGCGATGGTTGACCTCTCCCCCACCGCACGCTGTGCCGCGCCCCGGCCGCACAAAGCACCGACGACGTTGCCCGTCCCGTTGTAGCCGCCGGCGGCCCAAACATCCGGCCGAACCTCACCGAAGTAAGGCAAGATGCGGTTGTTCTCAAACGACGTATAGCCCACCGCCGCCGCCCAGCGTTTCGTAACGGGCGCGGTCACGCCTAAAGTAGCGCGGAGAAAATCCGTCAGGAGCGTCTGAACCTCGTCGCCGGGTTCGTCGTCGTGCGTCCACTCGCCCGCCCCGGCCTGGTCGCGAAAACCGCCCAGGGCGACGCGCCCGTCGGGGAGCTGCTGCCAGTATTCGTAGCCGTAGCGCCTATAGACCGGACGCGGGAAAGAGACCTCGGGCGCGGGCGCGGTGGCGAGCATTTGCAACCGCGCAGTACGCACCGTGCCGGTCAGTTCAGGCAGCAGGCGCTCGAGCCCCCCGTCCACCGCGACGACGACTTTTTGGCAGTGAACTCGAGCCCGCGGCGTAACAACCTCGTCGCCTGAAATCGTTACGGCGGGCGAATTCTCGAACAGCCGTGCGCCCTCGAGCAGGGCTCTTTTCGCCAGGCTTCGGCAGCGCTGCAGGGGGTTGAACACGCCGTCGCCGGGGAAAAGCAAGCCTCGGCCCTCGGCACCCTCGTAGATTTCAACAGGCAGACCGTCGGCGCGCATGGCGGCAAACTGCTCCTCGCAGTCCGTCTGTTCCTCCGCCGAAGCGGCGACGCGCAGCGAACCGGGGCGGCGAATCGCGTCGGGCGTTTCTTCGGCCATGCGCCCCACTTCGGCGAGCGTGAGGTCGTAGAGGGCTTTGGCTCGAGCGCGGCCGAGCGCGCCCACCGCGTCGTGGTGAAAGGCCGCGAGCCCCGCCAGCAAAAAGCCGCCGTTGCGCCCGGCCGCGCCCCCGGCGACCGTACCAGCGTCCAGCCCGACGACGCTTTTACCCAGGCGCAGCAGCTCATGGACGCAGGCCAGCCCCGAGCCGCCCAGGCCGACCACGCACACGTCGGCTTTCAGGTCGGGCTCGAGCCGGGGCAGTGTGAGCCCCGCGCCCTCTTCCCAGACGGGCGGGGTCCCGGCTCGCATCAGCCCTTCTCCGAAACGGCGAGGGTGCCCCCGAGAACGCCGCGCGGAATGCCGACCGCAGCGAAGTACGCTTTTACCACCTGAACCTCCTGCGCGCGTCGAAGAGCGCGTTGACAAAAATCTCCGGCTAGCCTAGCCTGGACGCGAGGGACGCGTCCAGTATGATTCAAACCGACAAAGGTCAAGCGCATTATTTGTCGCCGAGTACGGCTTGGTAGGCGGGTTTATGGACGTAGAACCCCGCTCAGGTTTTCTCGGCAGCGCGTGGCAGCGCCTGAACTCTTGGCGCGAGTTTTTGCCGTTCCGCTCGAGCCGCGCGGTTTCGGGGTTTGAGCAGGACGACGTGCTCGCGCTCATGCAGGCCTGTTTGACCGGTCCAGGTGGGGAAACGACCGCACGCACCCGGGCCGCCGAACTCGGCTACTTGTACCTGAGCCTGAGCCGCGAGGACAAACGGCAATTTTTGAGCCTGCTCGCGCACGGTTTCGACCTCAACCCGGAGACGCTGGCCGACGCTGCGGACGCTTATCTCGCCGCGCCGACGCTTGACAACTACGTCGCCTTACAGGGCGCGACGCAGCCGCCGCGCACCACCATTTTGAAGCGCCTCAACGCGCTGCCGGACGGCTTTACCTTTTTGGTGGACCTGCGGGCCGACCTGCGGGGGTTTCTCAAAGACGCCCCCGAAGACTCGAGCCTCAGAGCGCTCGACGCCGACTTGCAAAGCCTGTTCGAAGCCTGGTTCGACGTCGGGCTGCTGACTTTCGAGGCGATAAGTTGGAACTCGCCCGCGGCGCTGCTGGAAAAGCTCGTCACTTTCGAAGCGGTTCACGCGATTCGCTCCTGGCAAGACCTCAAAAACCGCCTCGAGGCCGACCGGCGCTGCTACGCCTTTTTTCACCCCAAAATGCCGGGCGTGCCGCTGATTTTTGTCGAGGTCGCCCTGACCGACGGCATCCCGGACAACGTCCAAAAGTTGTTGGACGAAAAAGCCCCCGTGCTGGACCCCACCGCTGCCGACACGGCGGTGTTCTATTCGATTTCGAACACCCAGCGGGGTTTGCGCGGCGTCAGCTTCGGGAGTTTTTTGCTGAAGCGGGTGATGGAGGATTTAGCTCAAGGGTTGCCGAACTTGAAACGCTTTGTGACGCTGTCGCCCGTTCCGGGTTTTCGGGCTTGGCTGCTGCAGCGTTGGGAAGAGCGCGGCGCGGCCCTGTTCAGCGGGGCGGAGTGGGAAGTGTTGAGGCGCGCGGTAGACAAAGAGGGTGAGAGCGTCGAAACCGAGGTGGACGCGCTGCTACGCTCTGACAAGTGGACAGAGCGCCCCGAAATCGTGAATGCGCTTCAAAAACCCCTCCTCGGCCTCTGCGCTTACTACCTGACGAAAGCGAGGGACGCGACCGGCCGACCCCGCGACCCGGTGGCGCGCTTTCACATCACCAACGGGGCGCGCGTCGAACAGCTCGACTGGCTCGGCAACACCGCGCCGAACGGGCTGACGGAGTCCTACGGCATCATGGTCAACTACCTGTACGAACCCGGCAAGCTCGAGCGCTACCACGAGCAGTTTTTTCAAGACGGCACGGTCGCCGCCTCGGCTTCATTGCGGCGCTACGCGAGCAACCGGGAAGGGCTCGCGCAAGCCGAAGCGCCCGCGCTTCCTCAAGCTCTTTAGGTGACTGTGAACCGGACCGGCATCGCTTCCTTAGCGGGCGCTTTTTTGAAAATTGTGCGCGACGCGCCCGACAACCCTCTTTTGCACTTCGAAGGTGAGACGTTCAGCTACGCGCAAATTCACGAGCAGGTGAGTCTCGTCGCGGGCGCGCTGGCCGCTTGTGGTTTGAACAAAGGCGACCGCGTCGCGCTTTACCTCGAGAACTCGCCGAGCTTCGTGACCGCTTACTTAGGCGTGCAGTGGCTCGGCGGCGTGGCGGTGCCGGTGAACACGCGCTACCGCGAGGGCGAGCTGCGGCACATGCTGAACGACTCCGGTGCCCGCCTCGTCTTGACCGACGCCGGGCGGGCCGAGGTGGAGAAAGCCAGTGCGCCCGCGCTCGAGGCTATCGTCCAGCTCGGTGAAAGTCTCGAGGCCGACCGCGCGGCTTGGGCGGCGCTCGCCAGCGGGGAACCACGCCCCCAACCCGTGCCCCTTACCGGGGACGACCTCGCCGTCATCGGCTACACCTCCGGCACCACCGGGCGCAGCAAGGGGGCGATGCTCACGCACGGCAACTTCGTCAGCAACAGCGTCGCGCTCACCCAAGCCTGGCGGTGGACGCCGCGAGACCATCTCCTGTTGGTGCTGCCGCTCTTTCACATGCACGGGCTCGGCGTGGGTTTGCACGGCACGCTTGTTCAAGGCTCGAGCCTGACGCTGCGCCGCAAGTTCGACGCCGCGGACGTGCTGGACACGATGCTGCGCGGCGAGGTGACGATGTTTTTCGGCGTGCCGACGATGTACACGCGGCTGTTGGAGGTCGCTAAACCACGCGCCCAAAAACCTACCGGCTTGCGCCTCCTCGTCTCGGGCTCGGCCCCGCTGAGCCCGCAAACCCACGCGGCGGTCGAAGCGGTGTTCGGGCTGCGGATTCTCGAGCGCTACGGCATGACCGAAACCGTGATGAACATGGGCAATCCTTTCACTGGCGAGCGGCGCGCAGGCTCGGTCGGCTTTCCCTTCGCGGGGGTCGAGGCGCGCGTCGCCGACCTGGACACGGGTGAAGAGAAAGCGACCGGCGAAACCGGCGAAATTCAACTGCGCGGCCCCAACGTTACAAAAGGTTACTGGAACCGCCCCGACGCGACCGCCGCGGCCCGGACGCCGGACGGCTGGTTCAAAACCGGCGACTTGGGCTTTGTGGACGCGGACGGCTACTACACCTTGAACGGCCGCGCCAAAGAACTCATCATCTCGGGCGGCTTCAACGTCTACCCGCGCGAGGTGGAAGAAGTTTTAGCCGAAGTCGAGGGCGTACAAGAGGTCGCCGTTTTGGGTCTACCCGACGCCGACCTCGGCGAAAAAGTCGTGGCGGCGGTGGTGGGCCACGCGAGCGAGGCCGAGTTGCTCGAGCACGTAAAAGCGCGCATCGCCGGCTTCAAAAAGCCCAGAGAGGTCTACTTCGTCGCCGCGCTGCCCCGCAACGCGCTCGGCAAGGTGCAAAAGCACCTCTTGAAAGAACAGTTGGGGCGCGGTTGAGGAAACGGTCAGTTTGCAACTCTCTCCAACTGCACCAGCCACAGCTTAAAGAGCGCCACCAGCGGGTTGGCCTCGGCCTCGACGATGTCTAAGTGGGTCATGCCCGGCAGGATGTACGTAGAGAACAGCGAGCCCGGCCGCACGTTGCTATAGGCCTCGAACCCCGACAAGTCGGTGACCAAACCGCGTCCCGCGCCGACCGCGAGCGTCGGGGTGGTGACAGCAGCGTTGGAGACGAACTCAGGGTCGTCGTCCAGCCGCAGGCCCGCCTCGCCTATGTCGACGGCCAAGCGGAGCGGAAAGTACCACTCGTTGCGGTTGGTCTGCGGCGTGGACCACTCGCGCGCCAACGCGTCGATGTCGGTGCGCGCTTTTTGCGGGTCGCCCCGCGCCCAGTCGACCCGCGTAAATCCGGCCGCCACGCCCGTCACCGTGCGGCTGGTGGCGCTGTCGACGCCGCCCAACAGGAACGCGGTCAGGTTGCCGCCGAACTCGGCCCCGACCGCCTCGCCCAAAGAACTGGTGAACACCGTTGCCGCGCCGTAGCGGTCGGTCTCCAAAATGCCGAAAGCGGCCCGGTTCGTCGCCGGGAACGGGGCGAAAGGTTCGGGTGCCGTCCCGTCGGGCGCGAAGCGTGCCAGAAGCGCTAAAACCTCACGTTCCGCCTGAAAGGTCGGCCCCAGCCCGAGGGCGAGGTAGGGCGCGTCCTCGCCCGACTCGAGCCCAGCCACGTCGGGCAGAAAACCGAACAGCGTCGTGAGACTCGGGTCAAGGCCGAAGCCGCCCGTGCGGCCGAGCGCGCCATCGACGAGGACCAAGCCGTCGAGGTAACGGTCGCCGGGGTCGGGGGCTTGCGGCGTGCCGAAGTTGTAAGCCGCGTACAGCCCGACGAGGCTCGCGCCGAGCGAGTGACCGCCCAGGACGACGCGGTCCGCCTGGCGACGTGCGCCCAAGACGACCGCGTGCAGGTCGCGCAGGTGGACGTCCAAACCCCAGTAGCCCATAAAGGCGAGGTCTTGCGGGGGGACGGGCACAAAGCCGCCCGGCTTGCCTTCGTTTTCGACGTAGTAGCGGTAGGCGACGTAGGCGTCGCGTTTTTGCAGACCGGTGACGAAGGCGCTTCGGTCCTCGAGCGCGTTGGCGCGGCGGTCGACGGCCCAAACCTCTAAACCTGGCGTACTGGCGACGAGCTGCCGGGCCAGTTCGTCCATGCTCGTCGCGCCGCCGAAGATGCCTGGAACGAGGACGAGGACGGTGTCGGGCGTGTTCCCGGCAACCGTGTCTTCAGCGTGGTAATAGCGGAGGTAGTAACTTTGGTTGTACTCGTCGGGCGTGTGCGGTTCTCGGTAACCCCGAACCGTCACGTAATCGGTCAGCACGGTCAGGGTGGACGAGCGGTAGGTCACGGGGGGCAGTTCCAAGTCCAGCCTTACGGTAGGAATGGGCAGACAAGCCACCAAACCCGCAAGCGAGAGGGCGGCCAAAATCACACGCAACATAGCAGTATGATGCCCGCTTTTCGGGGGCTGTACACTGCCTTGTGCCACCTTTCCCTGCTGAGCCTACCGGGCGAAGCCCTCCCAGCCCGGACCCACCGCGCGGCGGAGAGTCCTACCCCGGCGCAGTAGGGCAACTCGTACTGTTAGGTTTCGTAAAGCCACGTCCGGGCCGTTGCCGGTAAAGTGGTCACACACCGAGCTTGCGTCTGGGTCGACGCGCGGCTCGGCTGCTTGGCTAAACGGTACTGGGGAGACGGTATTGGGGAGACGGTAGGTCGAGGCGGGTATGCTGAAACGCTTTTTTACAAACAGTGAGAACACCGGGGTTGCCGACCCTCTGGCGGCGGTCAACAAGTTGCTCAAACTGCCGACCTTCGGCGAGCGCAGTCTGCTCGTGTTGCGCCAGCTCGTAGCCCTGCTGCCCGGCGACGTGCGCGGTTACGTGGTGCGCCGCGAGGAAGGGGAACGGGTCCGCTTCGACGCGGTCGAGGGCTACGGGGGCGAGCTGCTCGAGCTGAAACTCAGCAACGGCCCTTGGCGCGACTCGAGGACGCGCATCATCTCGAACCTCGTTCCCGAACTGTTCACGCCGAACCCGCAAGAGGTGCGTGCCCTTTTGGGCGACTTGGGCCTGCGCGACGTCAAGTCCACCATCATGGTACCCGTCTCGGGCGGCGGCCACGCTTACGGCACCCTCTTTTTGCACCGCCACAAACCGCCCCCTTTTTCCGACGACGAGCTGAAAACGGCCAAACGCTGGAGCACGGTGCTGGGTGAGGTGCAGGGCCAGTATCTCGACCGGATGCGCTCGCGCCGCAGCCTGGTCGAGTTTACCCGCGCTTTCGTCGAGGCCATCGAGGCGCGCGACTTCAGCCAGCTCGGCCACGCCAGCCGCGTGACCGCCTACGCGCTCGCCGTGGGCCGCGCGCTCGGCTTCGACAAGGAACGGCTGGCCGACCTCTACTACGCCGCCATGCTCCACGACGTCGGCAAGCTGGGGTCCGGCCTGGACTTGTCGACAGAAGACAGCCAGCACCCGCAACGCGGCGCGAACCTCGTCGCTTCCTCACCGCTCCTCACGGCCGCCACCGCAGGCGTACGCTCGCACCACGAACACTGGGACGGTTCCGGCTTTCCCGACGGTCTGCACAAAGAAGAAATCCCGATTTTGGGCCGCATCGTCGCGGTCGCCGACACCTTCGACCTGTTGTCCAGCGAGCGGGGTCAAGCGCTGTCGCCCCGCGAGGTCGAGCAGGCGCTGCTGCTCAGGAGCGGGCACGAACTCGACCCTGAACTCGTCAACTTGTTTATCAACATCTTGCGCCAAGGCAAGTCGACCGCCGAACTCGGCCGTCTGGACAAGCAGGATTTGCCGTTTTGAAAGCGGCGCTACGTTTTCTCATCAAACTTGAAACTTGCCTAAGTTCAAATTGCGGCGCGAGTCGGCTTTAGGGTTGCCCAGTCGAGACTCGTCAAGAAAAGTTTGTGCAGTGTCGCGGTCGGAAGCGGGTTGCGCGGACCCGTCCGGCCGGGTGCTCGTTTCGTGAGTTAACAACACTTTTTCAACCAAACAGCGGACGACTGAAAAAGTGTTGACACGTCAAGACGAGCGGTGTAGCATGACCTCCACTTACTAGCTTGACGCCGGGCCCACCCCTTTTCCTCTGCGGATCAGCTACGGAAAAAGGTATCTCGTCAGTCCTTCGTCGGTCACAGGCTTGGACACCGTTGCGGGCACGGCCGTGGTGGAAAGGGGGTACTTTCAACGGTCAACGCGAAAGCAGAGTCCAAGTTTCGACCTGCCGAGGTTTTCGACCAAGGCTGACCGACCTGGTCGTCACGTAAGGTCGTCACATAAGTTAAAAGACATGCAACAAAAGATCATGTATGAATTTAGCAGGGGGAATGATGAAAACAGTCAGGATATTGGGTTTGTTGCTCGTTGGGATGTTGGCCTTAAACCTGGCCTTCGCTCAAAACGAGGTGGGCGGGTCGCTGTCCATCTTAGGTTTTGGTTTGGGCGACGAAATCGCCTCGGTACGCGTCGACCAGTTCAAAGAGCAGTACCCCGACGTGGAACTCAGCTTGTCCGAGGGCAGCCTGGACCGGCAACAGCTTCTCACCGCGGTGGTCAGCGGCAACCCGCCCGACCTCATCTACACCAACCGCGACGACCTGAGCACCTACGCCACGCGCGGCGTGATTCAGCCGCTGGGCGAGTGCGTCGAAGCGCAGGGCATCGACCTGAGCCAGTACCGCGAGACGGCCCTCGAGCAGGTCACGGTAGGCGACCAGGTCTACGGCATCCCGGAGTTTTTCAACACCATCGTGCTGCTCCTGAACAACAGTGCGCTCGAGGACGCCGGTCTCACGCCCGCAGACGTCAGTACTGGCAACTGGGACGCGCTGGCCGAGGTGAACGACCAGCTCACCAGGGTGGAGGGCGGTCAGGTCGAGCGCATCGGCTTCGACCCCAAGCTGCCCGGCTTTTTTCCCCTGTGGGTCAGGGCGAACGGCGGGCAGCTTTTATCCGACGACGGTCGCACGGCGATGATCGACTCTCCCGAGGCGGTCGAGGCGCTCGAGTTCACGGTCGGTTTGATCGAGGCGGCCGGGGGAAACCAGGACGCCTCGGCCTTCCGCGACACCTGGGACTCGTTCGGGTCGCAAAACCAGTTCGCCGCCGACCAGGTCGGCGCGTCTCCCTTTGAACAGTGGTACGTCAACGTCTTGGCCGACGTGTCGCCGGACGTGAACATCACCGTCAAGCCGTTTACCGACCGGCAGGGCAACCCGTTGACCTTTGCCACCGGCAACACCTGGGCGATTCCCGAGGGCGCGAAAAATCCCGAGGCCGCCTGCGCCTTTATGAAGACGATGACCGACCCGGCCTCCTGGGCGGCTGCCTCCCAGACCCGCGCCGACCAGCGCGCCGCCGACGGTCAGACCTTTACGGGCGTATACACCGCCAACAAAACCGCCGACGAGCAGATTTTCGGCGAAATTTACCAGCCCAGCGGCAACGCGGCCTTCGACAACGCCGTCCAGGTCATTTTAGACACGCAGGACAGCGCCTTTGCTATTCCCTCCAACCCGGCGGGCGCGGAGTTCCGGCAGGCCTGGGAGGACGCGGTCAACCGGGTGCTCAACGGCGAGCAGGGCGCGCAAGAGGCGCTCCAACAGGCCCAGGAGGAAGCGCAAGAAGCGCTCGACGCGGCCTGGGACCGGTAGGGCGGTGACACCCGCAGACCTATGAAAGCAGACCTATGAAAGCAGACCTATGAAATCCGCGGAGAAAAGTGCGGCCTTTCGACCCCGACGTGTTGAACGTCGGGGTCGGCTGGCTCGAGCCGAAACGCTCGCCGGGCTGGCCTTCATCTCGCCCTGGCTGCTCGGCTTCGTCGTCTTTATCGCCGGGCCGATGCTCGCCAGCCTGTGGCTTTCTTTTACCCAGTACGACGTGCTCAACCCGCCCAAGTGGATTGGGCTCGAGAACTACCGCGAGCTGTTCAACGACCCGCGGCTGCGGCTGAGCCTGCGGAACTCGTTTTTTTATACCGCGCTCTACGTCCCGCTCGCGACCGTCGTGGCGCTCGCGCTCGCCCTGGTGCTCAACCGCGTCAAGCGCGCTGCGGACTTTTTCAGGACGGTTTTTTACCTGTCCTCGATGACCCCGGCGGTGGCGGTGGGGGCGCTCTGGTTGTGGCTCTTAAATCCCCGCATCGGCCTCATCAACCGCGGCTTGGAGCTGCTGGGCGTGGCCGGGCCCGGTTGGACGACCGACCCCGCCTGGATAAAACCCGGGCTGGTCTTGATGAGCTTGTGGAGCGTGGGCGGCACCGTCATCATCTACTACGCCGCGCTGAGCAACGTGCCCAAAACTCTTTACGAGGCGGCCCAAATCGAAGGGGCGAACGCCTGGCAGGAGTTCCGCCACGTGACCGTGCCGCTCATCAGCGGCGCGATTTTTTTCACGCTGGTCGTCAACACCATCTACTCGCTACAGATTTTTGCCGAGGTCTACACCATGTTTTTCGGCAAGATGGAGTCCGGGGCGGGCAGCAGTGCGGCGCTTTTTTACGTGATTTACCTGTTCCGGCAAGCCTTCGAGTTTTTGCACATGGGCTACGCCTCGGCGATGGCCTGGTTGCTGTTCGTGATTATTTTGGTCCTGACGCTCATCCAGTTGCAAATCAGCAAACGCTGGGTCTACTACGAGGGGAGATGACCTGTGGCTGTGGCTAAGAGGGAGGCCGCCGCGCCGGTAGGCAAGGGGTCGGCTCGAGGGGGGCGGGTCTTAGAGCGCGCCCTGTTCCTGCTCGTTTTGCTCGGCTGCACCGTTCTGTTTACCGCGCCCTTTTTGTGGCTGGTGAGCGCCTCGCTCAAAACGCGCGCCGAGGTGTTCAGCTCGGCCTGGCTGCCCGACCCTGTCGCCTGGGGCAACTACGTGCGCGTCTGGGAGGCCGCGCCGGTCCTGACCTGGCTGACGAACAGCGTCCTCACCGGGGCCTTGGCGGCGACCACGGTGGCGGTGAGCAGTTCGCTCGTCGCTTTCGGCTTCGCCAACTTCCGCTTTCCGGGCCGGGACCTGCTCTTCGGCCTGGTGCTGGCGACGATGATGCTGCCGACCGCGGTCACCATGATTCCGGTGTTTCTCATCTGGGACCGCTTAGGCTTCGTGAACACGCTCGTGCCGCTCTGGGCGGGCAACCTGTTCGGCTCCGCCTTTTACATTTTCTTGCTGCGCCAGTTCTACTTGTCCCTGCCGCGCGACCTGTTCGAGGCGGCGCGCATCGACGGGGCCAGCTTTTTCGGGCTGTGGTGGCGCGTCGCCATGCCCTTGACCAAAACGGCGCTCATCGTCGTGTTCATCTTCGAGTTCAAGGCGAGCTGGACCGACCTCATCAAACCGCTCATCTACCTTTACGACACGGCGCTCTTCACCATGCCGCGCGGCATCAAGGCGGTGCTCGACCAGTTCGGGCAGGGCGGCGAGTCGCAGTGGGAGATCGTCATGGCGGCGACCGTCATCCTGACCGTGCCGATGATTCTGATTTTCTTCCTCGGCCAGCGCTACTTTATCGAGGGGATTGCGACGTCGGGGTTGAAGGGGTAGACTCGAGCTTCAAAGTCACCCTTAAAATCTCAAAACGAACATTCGTCTCCGTGCAGCCGTCTCCGTGCACTCGGCTCCACTTCGCGGTACACTCAGCACGTTCGAAAAGCGACCAGAATTCAACACTGAACGGAGTCACTGTTGAAACACAAAGTAGCCATCGTCACGGCCGGGGGCAGCGGCATGGGGGCCGGAGCAGCGCGTAAGTTAGCTGAAGACGGTTTCCGAATTGCCATTTTGTCTTCATCAGGAAAAGGTGAAGCGCTTGCAGAAGAGCTGAGCGGCGTCGGCGTGACGGGCTCGAACCAGTCGAATGACGACCTAAAGCGTTTGGTCGACAAAACCATGCAAACGTGGGGACGTGTCGACGCGCTTGTCAACAGCGCCGGACACGGACCGAGAGCGCCCTTGCTGGACCTCTCCGACGAGGATTGGCGGCAGGGCATGGACGTGTACTTTCTCAACGTCGTCCGCCCCACCCGGTTGGTCACGCCCATCATGCAGGCGCAAGGCGCAGGCGTTATAATTAACATTTCAACCTTCGCGGCGTTCGAGCCCGACCCCGTTTTTCCGACCTCCGGTGTGTTCAGGGCGGGGTTGGCGGCTTACACCAAACTGTTTGCAGACACGTACGCCGCAGAAAACATTCGGATGAACAACGTCCTCCCCGGTTTTATAGACAGCTTGCCGGAAACGTCGGAGTTCCGCGACCGCATTCCGCTGGGACGCTACGGAAAAACCGAAGAGATAGCCGAGGTCATCGCCTTTCTAGCCTCGGAGGGTGCTGGGTACATCACCGGCCAGAACATTCGCGTCGACGGTGGGATTACGCGCTCGGTATGAGAAAAGTAGAAGTGTAAACGAGCCGTTCGGTTGAATTTTCTTACTCCTCGCTTCTTCGTACCGACTCCTCATTCCCCACGGAGACCCCACTCAATGACTACAGCGACAAAAACCCCAACCTTCCACATGATAGGCAACGCCCACATCGACCCGGTGTGGCTGTGGCGCTGGCAAGAAGGCTTTCACGAGGTCAAAGCCTCGTTTCGCTCGGCGCTCGACCGGATGAACGAAGTCGAGGACTTTTTGTTCGTCTCGAGTTCCGCCGTGTTTTACGAGTGGGTCGAAAAAAGCGACCCGGAGATGTTCGAGGAAATCAAGGCTCGAGTCGCAGAAGGTCGCTGGGAAATCGTCGGCGGCTGGTGGCTGCAGCCCGACTGCAACATTCCCAGCGGCGAGTCGTTCGTGCGGCAGGCGCTTTACGGGCAGCGCTATTTCAAAGAAAAGTTCGGGCGAACGGCCAAGGTCGGCTACAACGTCGACTCGTTCGGACACCACGCGATGCTGCCGCAACTCTTGAAAAAGAGCGGGCTCGACTACTACGTCTTTATGCGCCCCTCGCCGCACGAAAAGGGCTTGCCGAGTCGGCTGTTCTGGTGGGCGTCGGACGACGGCTCGAGCGTGCTGACCTACCGCATCCCGTTCGAATACTGCACCTGGGGCGCGGCCTTGGACAAGCACGTCCGCCGCTGCGCGGGGGAACTGCGCGAGCCCGTGAACGAACTGATGTGCTTCTACGGCGTCGGCAACCACGGCGGCGGGCCGACGAGGGCGAACCTCGAGAGTATCCGCCGCTTGAACGAAAACCCCGACTTTCCCAAGCTCGTCTTCAGCACGCCGGAACGCTACTTTCACGAGGTCGAGGCTAAAAACTGGACTCTGCCCGTCGTCCACGACGAGCTGCAGCACCACGCGAGCGGCTGCTACGCGGCCCACTCGGGCGTCAAGCGCTGGAACCGCCGCGCCGAGAACTTGCTGATGTGCGCCGAGAAGTGGTCGGCGCTGGCGGCCGCAGTGGTGGAGCAGCCCTATCCCGACGACCTGGCGCACGCCTGGAAAGGCGTTTTGTTCAACCAGTTCCACGACATCTTGGCCGGAACGAGTTTAGAGACCGCCTACGACGACGCTCGAGACCTCTACGGCGAGGCGTTAGCCATCGGGACGAGGGCGCTCAACTACGCGACCCAGGCCTTCGCCTGGCGCGTCGACATTCCCCAAGAGGAGGGCGTCATGCCCATCGTGGTCTTCAACCCGCACGCCTGGGCGGTGCGAGTGCCCGTCGCGGTCGAGATGTGGCGCGTCCCGGACGCCACGGTTTTGCTCGACGACGCGGGCCGTGAGGTGCCGCTGCAAAGGGTGCAGTCCGGGGCGACGGCGCAGGGTCGGCAAGCCCTGGCTTTCAGGGCCGAGTTGCCTTCGCTGGGCTACCGCACCTACCGGCTCGCGCTCCGCGACCCTGTAAAAAGTGGCGATGTGAAAAATGACGGTGCGAAAAGTGGCGACGTGAAAAATGACGGCGTGAAAAGTGACCCTGCACAAAGTGAGACGAGCGTCAAGGCGAACGACCTGGTTTTGGAAAACGAGTTTTTGCGGCTCGAGTTCGACCCCGAAACGGGCTGCGTCGCCTCTCTGCGCGACAAAGAACATGAGCTGGAGGTTTTCGCAGGCCCGGCGGCGAGAGCCGTGGTGCTCGCCGACCACAGCGACACCTGGTCGCACAACGTGTTCAAGTTCGACCAGGTCATAGGCAGCTTCAGCGCGCGGCGGCTCAAGCTCGTCGAGCACGGACCGGTCAAAAGCGTCGTGCGCGTCTTTAGCGAGTACGGGGCCTCCACGTTGACCCAAGATTTCGCGCTGTACCCGAATTCGCGCCAAATCGACGTGACGGCGAGCGTCAACTGGCAGGAGCGGCACAAAGCCCTCAAACTGCGCTTTCCCGTGAACGTCCACTTCATGCGCGCCACCTTTGAAATCCCCTACGGGCATATCGAGCGCTTCGCCAACGGCGAGGAGGAAGCGGGTCAGGGTTGGGTCGACGTGTCGGGCAGCGCGCGCGATACCAACGAACTGTACGGCTTCAGCCTGCTAAACGACAGCAAGTATTCGTTCGATGTGAACGTCCGCGACATCGGCATGACGGTGCTCCGCAGTCCCATCTACGCGCACCACGACCCCGCCGTGCCCGAAAAAGACGGGCACTACAGCTACATCGACCAGGGCCTACAAACCTTTCGCTACAGCTTGCTGCCCCACGCGGGCGCTTGGACCCAAGCCGAAACGGTCAAGCGGGCGGCTGAGGTCAATCAGGAACCCGTAGCGCTGCTCGCCACCTTTCACGCCGGAACGCTGCCGCAAAGCGGGTCGTTTTTACAGGTCGAGTCGGGCAGCGTCGTCGCCACGGCGTTGAAGCGGGCAGAGGACGGCGACGACCTCGTCTTGAGGCTGTTCGAAACGAGCAAGAACAGCGCTACAGCGACCGTTTCGCTGCCCTTCTTAAACCGGCGTTTCGAGGCGAGTTTCGGTCCCTGCGAAGTCAAAACCTTTCGCATACCGTTGGACCCGAGCAAACCCGTCACGGAAACGAACCTGCTCGAGCTTTCGAACGGTGAGGGTTAGCCGGTGGTTTTGTCGTCGGGTGAAAACGAGGTGCGCGACGAGCTGCGGGCGGCGGGCCGCACGATGGTCCGTGAGGGCCTCACCTGGGGCAACGCCGGGAACTTGAGCGCCCGCGCGGGCGCGGGCGCGTTTCTCATCACCGCCAGCGGCACGCGTCTGGGCGAGTTGGAGGCTACCGACTTCGTGCGCTGTTCTCTGGGAGGGGGGCGCGACTCGAGCCGAAAACCCTCGAAAGAGGTGCCTATGCACCGCGCCGTGTACGAAACGCGCCCCGACGTGCGCGCCGTGCTCCACGGCGCCCCCTTTTACAGCACGCTGGCGGCGTGTTCGGATTTGGAGATTTCTTCGGCACTGTTCGTCGAGTCGATGTACTATCTCGAGCGCGTCGCCCGGGTGCCTTACCGCCACCCCGGCTCCGAGGCGCTCGGCGCGGCGGTGCGAGAGCGCGCACGTAAAGCGAACGTGCTGCTGCTCGAGAACCACGGCGTCCTCGTGTTCGACACGAGCGTCGCCGAGGCGTTGCAGGCGCTGCAAGTGTTGGAGATGACCTGCCGGATGCTTTTAACCGCCCGAAACAGTGGTCTCGGCTTGCACCCGCTGAGTGAGGCGACCGTGACGGATTTTTTGGAGCACTCCGGCTACAAGCCGAGGCGGCGGTCATGAACGAGGGGGTCGTGAACAGGGGGGTCGTGGAGGTTGACGATGGGCGACGCTGAAGCCGACGTGCTCGAGACCCTTCGCACGCGTTATCCCGACCTGGCGCCGTGCTTGCCCGCGCTCTCAGACATGGCAGAACGCCTCACGACGACGTTTCGGCGCGGGGGCAAACTCCTGGTCTGCGGCAACGGCGGCAGCGCCGCAGACAGCGAGCACATCGTCGGCGAACTCATGAAGGGCTTCGAATCGCAGCGGCCCCTCCCCGAAGAGCGGCGGCGGCGGTTGCTCGAGCACTTTCCCGCTGAGGGAGACTACCTCGCCGACCACCTGCAAGGCGCGCTGCCCGCGGTCTCGCTCGTCAGCCAGAGCGCGCTTCTCAGCGCTGTCGGCAACGACGTCGCGCCGGACATGGTCTACGCGCAGCAGGTCTACGGCTACGGCCGGGCGGGCGACGCCCTCCTCGCCATCAGCACCTCGGGCAACTCGGCCAACGTCGTCCGCGCGCTGCAGGTCGCGCGGGCCTTCGGGCTCACCACCCTGGGCTTGAGCGGGCGCACGGGGGGCCGCATGAAAGCCCTCTGCGAGGTCTGCGTCTGCGTGCCCGCGGACGACACGCTTGCCGTTCAAGAACGCCACCTACCCCTCTACCACGCGCTCTGCAAGCTGCTCGAGCGGGCCTTCTTTTGACCGGGCCGAGACCCACCACACTATGTCCTGCCACACTATGTCCTACCACACCATGTCCCGCCCCAACATGACCCGCCCCAACGTCGTCCTCGTGATGGTCGACCAGATGGCGCACGACGTGGTCGCCTCCCTCGGGCACGGCGCGGTCGTGACGCCGCACCTGGACGCGCTCGTGCAAGCCGGCGTCACTTTCGAAAACGCCTACTGCAATTCTCCGCTTTGCGCCTCGTCTCGAGCCTCGTTCGTGACCGGCAAGCTCGTCCGGCACACGGGCGTGTATGACAACGGCGCGGAGTTACCCGCCGCCGTCCCGACTCTGCTCCACCACTTGAACCGCGCCGGTTATACGACGGTTCTCTCGGGCAAGATGCACTTCAACGGCCCCGACCAGTTGCACGGCTTTCAGGAGCGCCTGACGACCGACCTCTCCCCCGCCGGCTTTCTGCTTACCCCCGACTGGACGCGCGGAGCGTATCCGAACCCCGGCACGAGCGTCGAGCGGCTCAGGTACGCGCCGCTGCGCGCCTGGACGCTGCAACTCGCCTACGACGAAGAGGTGCTCCAGGCCGCGCTGGCCCGTTTGCGGCAGCTGCGCGAAGAAAGCGCGCCCTTTTTCCTGTGCGCGTCCTTCGCCCATCCCCACGACCCCTTTCAGGTGCCCGAAGCCTTTTGGAAGCTGTACGAGGGAAAAGCGATACCCCCGCCCCGCGCCCCGGCTCGAGCCCTCGCAGACCTCCATCCCTACAACCGCTGGATTCAAGTTCACCACGAGGCGGACCGGGTTCCGCTGAGTGAGGAGGAGACCGAACGAGCCCGCCGCGCTTACCTTGCGATGGTGAGCTACGCCGACAGCCTCGTCGGTCGGCTCGTGAGCGAACTTAAGCGCCTCGCTTTTAAGAACACGCTGTTCATCTTCACGAGCGACCACGGCGAGATGCTGGGCGAGCACGGCATGTGGTTCAAGCGCACCTTTTACGACCCTGCGACGAAGGTGCCGCTCGTCGTTTGGGGCGACGGGCTCGAGCCCGCGTCACGCACCGAGGTCGTCTCCCTCGTCGACCTCAGCGCGACGCTGCTCGACCTGGCCGACGTGCCCGACAAAGCGGCCTGGCTCGGCGAACTCGACGGCGACAGCTTCGGGTCGCTCCTGACCGGAACGGCGGCGTGGAAAAACAGCGCCGTCTCCGAATACTACGCCGAGGGCACCGTGCAGCCGATGTTGCTGCTCCGCAAGGGCGTCTACAAGTACGTCTACGTTCACGAGCACGCCCCGCTGCTGTTCGACCTGGCAAAGGACCCGCTCGAGCTGAACGACCTCGCCCCAGACCCGGTTTACCGGGACACGGCCCGAGGGCTCGAGGCTGAACTTCTCGCCGGGTTGGACGTGGGCGCGCTGCGCGAGCGCGTCCTGCAAAGCCAGCGCGAGCGTCTGCTCATCGTGTCGGCCGGGGCGAAGAGTGAGGACTGGGCTTACGAAGCGCGGCGCAACGCCGCCAACCTCTACGGCCGCCCCAAACCCTGAGCCGCGCCGCCCGTAAGCTTCAGGCCTCGTCTCCGCGAATACGGTAGTGCTCGAGCCGCTCGGCCACGGCGTGCACGCCCAGCACCGCGATGAGCGGGGGAAGGCCCAGAAAGAGGAACACCACGACGCGCACGCCGACCACGACGAGCAGCAGGGCGAAGCCGACCACGACGAGCGTGTACAGCGGACTCGCCAAGACGGTGAGAAAGGCGTTGCGCCAAGCCCGGCGCAGGCTGAGACGGTCCTGCTCGAACAGGTAGGGCAGCGCGTAAAACTGCACCGCCAACCAGAGCGCGCCGGCGAGGACGGAAAATGCCCGCAGCGCCGCCGCCCAAGCCGTGCCCTGCGTGTAAAACTGGAGGTTCAGCCACAGTCCCCCGGCGACGAACGCGTTGCCGAGCAGCCACAGCCAACTTTTCAGCGCGTAGCGCCGCAGCAGCGCGGGCGTTTCGCGCAGTTCGAAGCTGCGGCCGTGCACGTACTGGTGGACGATGTCGTACAGCGCGAAAGTCGCGGGCGGGCCGAGAACGACACTCAGCCAGCAGAGCAGCCAGGCGAGGTTGAGGGCCGCCATGTTCACCCAGTCGCGCCACCAGTCCCGGACGGCCCGCCCGATGACCCGAAAAGGAGCGCTCAGCGCGTGTAGCATCGGCTCGAGCGTACCAGGCGCGGCGGGGCCGTGACCGGTTAAGAAGGCAGCTGGTGCCAGGAGGGAAGCCACTGTCGCTGCGCCTGCAGCATCTCGTCGGCCAGGGCGCGTATCTGCTCCAACGGCAAGACAGAGGCGGTCAACGGGTCGAGCATGACGGCGTGGTCGACGTGCTCGAGGCCCGCCCACCTCAAAACGACAGCTAACGACCTTGTTTGCGCCGTTGCGTCACCGTTTCGCCGGCAATGCCCCAGTTGTCGGTATGAACCTCTTCGACGACCACCACGGTCGTCGCGGGGTTTTTGCCGAGCACGTCGACCAACAGCTGCGTCGCTCCTTTGATGAGCGCCGCTTTTTGCTCGGGGGTTGCGCCTTCTCGAGTGATTTTGATGTTGATGTAGGGCATATAAAGTCTCCTGTTCAACGTTCAGTTTAAGGCTCGAGGTCTTAAAGCAAACCACGCACATCCCTTTGGCTAAAGCAAAAACTTTAAGTTGCGCGTTTAACAATGTTATACAAGTTCGTAAGCTAGGGCCTCAAAAGCGAGTATCCTCAAGCATGACGATAGAACTCACCCGTGAGCAGGAGAAGATAGTGCGCGGTCTGGTGCAAGCCGGCCGGTATGACTCCGTTGAGCAATTCATTGACGAGGCCATCACCAAAGCTTATATCGAAACACAACAATTTATAGAGTGGGCAAAGGAACGCCACCAGTCAGCCGAGGCAGACATAAAGGCGGGGCAGGTCGTCACGGTGCCGGACGGTAAACTAGGAGAAGTCCTAGACCAGTACCGCAACGGTATGCTCACCTTCGATTAACCTGCCTCTGTGGAAATTCGTTTTACTCTGCGTGCCCTTATAGACTTGGACGAAATCCACGAGTATATAGCGCGGGGCAACAGAAACGCTGCCGACCGTTTTGTTGAAGGTCTGTGAACAGCGTTGAACCAGTTGACCGTGTTTCCCTATAGTGGCAGCACCCGCGAGGAACTGCCGGACGGGTTACGCGTGTTTGTTTATCGCAGCTACTTAGCAATCTACCGAGTGGTAGACGAAGCGGTGATTGTCGAAGGTGTAACCAGAGGCAGCCGCGACCTCGGCAGCTTGTTTGATTAACTACTTTTGAGCTGAGGAGTGTGGCAATGGCTACCTATAGAAATTTTAGAAATGTCGTCGTCCAACGCTTTAAGGAAGACTCCGAAGAAGTCCACGCTTATTTACAGGTTGCCCTAGAAGCGTTTCAAGAGGACGGCGACACCAAGCACCTGCTGCTCGCTCTCCGTACTGTCGCAGAGGCGCAAGGCGGGGTGCTAGAGCTGGCGCGGCGCATCGACATGGAGAGAATGACTTTGCATAAGGCCTCATTGGAAAAAGGTAATCCGACCCTCAGCACTATTTACGCCATTCTTCGCGGGCTTAGTTATAAGCTGATGTTGGTAAGGGTAGAGAAACAAGCGATGTAAGTAGCTTTACAGAAGGGGTGAATTTTGCCAATGTCAGAAATCCACTACAATTGGGACGGAAGTTGACCTGTGTGGCTTCTCTTCCTCAAAGATTTTCAGTACAGCTTTGTTGAATTCAGCAAACTTAGGCTCTTGAGTCTTTCCGTCAGGCCATGTAGTTTCAACTTTGTTGCCTTCAATATGGTTGACCACCATTTTAACTCCACCCGATTTTAGTACTACAACATCACCTATCTTGAAGTCTTCCATGTCTTCACTGTACCTCAAAAAATCGTGTCTGTGTATTGTTTAAGAGAAGCAATCAAAGTTTTGAGATTTACTTTTAGGAGAGCAAATCTTGGATGTAGATAAGAAAATACTAGACCGCTTGAACGATATGGTTGATTTGGGCAAACAGGTTTTAGCAACTCGCCGTGAACCCCGTCCCGGACATGTAACATCCGATTTTGTTGACACCCAACGTGCTAATCAATGGTTTACAAGCTGCCTTAATCTCTTTTCTCGCGTTTTTGGCAAGGACAGCGAATACTACAAGAATATGAACAGGAATTTTGTGGGTAATGTCAAATATCCTGAGGCTAATCAGGCATTTGGCGTTCTTCTATCAGCTAAAGATGATTACGAAAAGGAGTCAATATTTGAATTAAGAGCTTTGATAGAGGCGGAATTGTTTGAGGATTTTTTGGAACAAGCCGAACATCTTTTGAGTACGGGCTATTTTGCTCCTGCTGCTGTTATCGCGGGTAGTGTCCTAGAAGATGGATTGAGAAAGTTGTGTGGTCGAGAAAGAATAACACTCTCCTCACAACCTAAGTTAGATTTTATGAATGCGGAACTTGCAAAAGCTGGCACTTACAGCAAATTGACGCAAAAAAGGATAACTGCGCTTGCTGACATAAGAAACAATGCGGCACATGGGAAGTGGTCAGAGTTTGACACGTCAGATGTTGAAAACATGATTAGAGATGTTCGCAACTTTATGGAGAAGTATTACGTATAATCAAGTGTTAGATTTCCACATTCCTAAAAAACCCTCGAGTCAGTTCACCACCCTCTGCCTCTCCGCGCTCTCCAAACTCTCCAACAACGCCTCCGCCAACCGCAGCGCCATCTGTTTGTCCAGGTGCTGGTTGCCGTTCCCGCACTTCGGGCTCAGCACGCAGCGCGGGCAGCCGGTTTTGCACGCGCAGTCGCGGAGCAGGTCGCGAGCCGCCCCCAACCACTCGGGAAACAGCGTCGCGCCCGCTCGGGCGTAGCCCACGCCGCCGGGATAGCCGTCGTAGATGAAGACGGTGGGCTCGCCCGTGGCCGGGTAGACCGGGTAGGACACCCCGCCCACGTCGGCGCGCTCGCACAGGACAAAGGCGGGCAGCAGACCGATGAGGGTGTGCTCGAGGGCGTGCATGGCGCTCGGCAGGTCGGCCGCCGGGACGGCCTTCGCTACTTCACGCACGTTGAACCACAACGCTTGCGTTGCGTAGGCTGTTTGGGGGAGGTCGAGCGGGATTTCGTCCAAAATCGCCTCACTGTAGTAGCGTTTTTTGACGTAGCTCGAGACCTCCGCCGACACCCGCACGCGGCCCACCTCGACGCCGTAAACCCCGAAACCGGGCTCCAAGACTTCGATGTCGGTGACGGAGCGCGTCTGGGTGTAGTAGTCGCCGAAGTGCGGCAGCAGCACGGCGACACCTTTTTCCAAGTCGAGGTCGGCGACGAGGTAGGTCTCGCCCGCGTGCAGGTACACCGCGCCCCGGTGGAGTTCGCGGAGCGCGGTGGCGAAGTCGCTCACGCCGACCGTTTGGCCGAAGCCGTCCTTCAGGACGACGCGTTTGCCGCCCGTCCCGCGCAGCGCCACGTGGCGCTGCGGGTAGCGGCCGTAGTAGTGCCAGGTGTGGTCACGTTTGACGAGTTTGCTGCTCGGTTGCGGCTCGAGCCACTCCGCCACATAGCCCTCGGCCTCGGGGACGGGTTTTTCGGCTGCCGCGCAGGCGACGTGGAGCGGGTGCAGCTCGGTGTTGAAGGCGTCGGCGACGGCCCGCTCGACCTTGCCCTCGGTGACGAGGTCGGGGTGGCCGAGGTAGTACTCGTCGAGCGGGTCGTTGCCCGCGATGAGGAGCGTCAGCGCGCGCGTGTCGCCGCGCCCGGCCCGGCCCGCGCGCTGCCACAGCGCGGTCAGCGAACCCGGATAGCCCACCAGCACGACTGCGTCCACCCCGCCGACGTCGACGCCGAGTTCCAAGGCACTTGTTGCTGTCAGCACGCGGATGTCGCCCATTTTGAAGCCCTGCTCGAGCGCCCGCCGATCCTCGGGGGTGTAACCCGCCCGGTAACTCTGCAACAGCCCGGCCTCGTCGGGGTCCAGATAACCGCCGGCGTAGCGCTTCAAGAGTTCGGCGGACTTGCGCGAGTTGCAAAAAAAGATGCTCTTCAAGCCCGCCCGGACGAAGCGCGCCGCCAGCAGCGCCGCCTCGGTGTTGGGGCTGCGCCGCCGCGATTCGTCGGACAGCAGGGGTGGCTGCCAGAAGACGAGTTCTCGAGCCGCCCGCGGCCCGTAATCCTCGCGCACGGCGCTGAACTCACAGCCCGTCAGGTTCCGCGCGTGCTCGGCCGGGTTGGCGACGGTCGCGCTCGCCGCGATGATTTGCGGCGTCGCGCCGTAGTGCCTCGCTAACCGCAACAGCCGCCGCAAAACGTTGGCGACGTGCGTGCCCAGCACGCCGCGGTAGCTGTGGAGTTCGTCGACGACGAGGAGGTGTAAGCGCCCCAAAAACCGCGCCCATTTTTCGTGAAACGGCAAGATGCCGTAGTGGAGCATGTCGGGGTTGGTGAAAAGGCAGCTCGCCCCGTCGCGGATAGGTGCACGCTTGGCGGTGGGCGTGTCGCCGTCGTAGCCGGCGACGAGGTGGGCCAAATCGAAGGGCTCGGCGAGGGTGGCGAGTTTCTCGAGCTGGTCGTGCGCCAGCGCCTTGGTGGGGAACAGGTACAGTGCGGCGCCGCCGCGCTGCAGCGCGTGGAGCGTCGGCACTTGATAACTCAGCGACTTGCCCGACGCCGTCGGCGTGGCGACGACGAGGTTGTGTCCGGCCTCCAGCAGGGTCAGCGCTTCGGCCTGGTGGCGGTAAGGCGTGACATGAAGGGTCTCGAGGATGGTTGCGAAACGCCCTTCGTAATGAACCGTTTCACCCTTGGCGCGCGCCGGAAAATAGCTGAACGCGGCGATTTGACCCTCGTACAGCTCGAGGCTTTTGAGCCATTCGTGATAGCTCGGGGCCTCGCCCAACGCGGCCGGCACTTTGTCAGCAGTCTCCGCGGCCTCGTTTCCTACCGCCTCGATTTTAACGGTCTCGAGCACGCCTCCAGCCTAGCCCGAAAAGCGCTGTCGGCCCGTGTCGCCTCGTCCTGGGCTCCCGGTGGAGGCAGTTGCGGTGCAAGCTGCAAATTCACAAGGTAAGCGTGCTACACTTTGTAAGATTTTATACCTCCGGAAGGTGGTTTCCTTCGTGCTGACCGTGTTCCTGGTTCTTCTTTACGCCCTCGTACTGCCCTACATCGGCCTGATGCTGATGGTCGTGGTGGGCATGTACCGCGTCAAGCGCCGCCCCTACAGCGCCGCGACGCCGCCGGTCAGCGTGATTATTCCCGCTCACAACGAAGAGGACAAGTTGGCGGCGACGCTGGCATCTTTGAGCCGCCAGGTTTACGCGGGCGACGTGGAGTTCGTCATCGTCAACGACCGCTCGACCGACGCGACGCCCGCCATCGTTCAAGATTTTGCGCGGCGCGACCACCGTTTCAGACTCGTCGACGTGCCGTTTCCCAGCCGCCGCTTAGCCCCCAAAGTCAACGCGGTCAACACCGGTATCAAACATTCACGGGGTGAAATCATCCTGGCGAGCGACGCGGACTGCCAGTACCCTGCGGGCTGGGTGGCCGGGATGGTTTCGCACTTCGAGCCCGACGTGGCGATGGTGGTCGGCTACGTCGAGACGACGCGGGCCTACGGCGCGCAAAACTGGACGCAACGTTTCGAGTCGGCGGACTGGTTCACGCTCATCCTCACCTCGCGCTCGCTGACGCACTTCGGTTGGAAGTTCGCTTCAAGCGCCAACAACCAAGCTTACCGCCGCAGCGCTTTTCAAGCCATCGGCGGTTTCGGCGCGTCGGGCCGCGCGCCGAGCGGCGACGAAGACCTGCTCACCCAGCGCATGGGCCGTTTGCCGGGGATGCGCGTCGTTTTCGCCAGCAGCGAAGACGTGCGCGTGCTCACCCAACCCGTGCCTTCGCTGCTGGCCCTGCTGCGCCAGCGGCGGCGCTGGGTGTCGCGCTACCAGCACGTCGTCCACTACCACCCGGCCTTTCTGGCGAGCATTGCCACGCTCGGTTTCCAGAGCATCCTGCTGTCGCTGGGCGCGCTGCTGTCGCTGTTCGTGCCGGCGCTCGCGCCCTGGGTGTTGGGGGTGTGGGCCCTAAAGTTCGCGGTCGAGTTTTACGGGATGTATCTGGGTACCAAGCAGTTGGCCCGACCCGACCTGTGGGGCTTCACGACGATCGTTTGGGCCTTTTTCCACCCGTTTTTTATCGCCACGGTGGCGCTGTGGTCGTTTTTGAAACCGGGCGCTTGGTACGCCGGGGCGCAGAGCTACCGCCGCAGGTTCTTCAAACGACGGTTGCGCGAGTTCGGGCGTAGGGTCAAGAATTCCTTGGCGGGGTTTTGAGTGCCGAGCGTTTCCGAAGCAACGGCCGGTGGGTGAACCGCAGCCGCGCCAGTAGGTCTGGTGACGGCCTCGAGCCAAGCTCTTGCGGAGTCCTCAAAAACGTTTGACTGTTCGGCACCCCACCTATGCGCATCACCCTTTTTACCGAAACGTTTCTGCCCAAAATCGACGGCGTGGTCACGCGCATCACGCGCACGCTCGACGAGCTGAAGGCGCTGGGCCACGAGGTACTGATTTTCGCGCCGCACAACCCACCGCCCGAGTACCGGGGCTTCCGCGTGGTGAGCGTACCTGCGCTGCCTTTCAAACCCTGGTATCCGGAGCTGTTTTTGGGCTTGCCGCGCCCCAGACTGGGCCGCGAGTTGGACCGCTTCGCGCCCGACTTGGTCCACGTCGTCAACCCGGTGATTCTGGGGCTGTGGGGCACGGCGATCGCCAAACAGCGCAACCTGCCGCTCTTAGCGAGCTACCACACCGACATCACCCAGTACGCCGTCCACCTCAAGCTGCCGCTCCTCGGCATGGTGTCGCGCGGTTTTTTGCGCGACGTTCACAACCAAGCGCACGTCAACCTCTGCACCAGTCAGCCGATGGTGAATTCGGCGCGGGGCTTAGGGATTCGGCGGGTGCGGCTGTGGCCCAAGGCGGTCGACACGGACATGTACAGACCGGACAACACTTCTAAAGAAATGCGCGAGCGCCTTTCAGGCGGCCACCCCGAAATGCCGCTGATGCTTTACGTGGGTAGGTTGTCGTTTGAAAAACGGCTCGAGTGGCTGTACGCGCCGGTTACCCAGCTCGAGAACGTCCGCCTCTCCCTCGTCGGTTCAGGTCCGGCGGAGGCTCACCTTAAAGAGCGTTTTCAGGGCACGAACACCGTGTTTATGGGCTACATGTCTGGCCCAGCGCTGGCCGAGGCTTACGCCAGCGCGGACGTGTTCGCGTTTCCGTCGGACACCGAAACGCTCGGCTTTGTGGCGATGGAGGCGATGGCCTCGGGCGTGCCCGCGGTCGGCGCGCGGGCGGGCGGCATCCCCGACGTGATTCGCCACGGCGAGAACGGATTCATGTTCACGCCCGGCGACTTAGGCGACTTTAGCGAGCAACTCGGTAAACTTCTTTTCGACGCGGACTTGCGTGCCAAGTTCGGGCGGCAGGCGCGCGCGGACATGGAGGGCCTGAGCTGGCGCGCGGCGACCGAGAAGCTGCTCGAGTACTACGCCCTCGCCCGCACCATCCACCGCCGCTACGACCCGCCGAGCGTGTACTAGGGCGCGTGTCCTGCAGAAGGACAAAAGGGGAGACCAGAAGTTGGTCACTACTCCGCCAAATGGTGAGCCACATCCAACTCTTTCAGCCAGCTTTGCACCTTGGCCTCAATCTGGTCGCGTATCTCCCTGAAAAACGCGGTCTTATCTTTGTCGCTCCCCTCGAGCGCGGCGGGGTCGTCAAACGGCCAGTGCAGCCGGTGCAGCTCGCCCAAGAACGAGGTAGGGCAACGCTCCTCGGTCTTAAAGCATACGCTGACGACGTAGGTGAACTGCTCCTTGCCGAGATATTCGCGCACGCTCTTGGCGCTGTGATTCGACATGTCGTAGCCCGCTTCTTCCATCACCCTGAGGGTGTAGGGATTGAGTACGCTCGGCTCGAGCCCGGCGCTATGCACCTCGAATCTGTCACCGGCGTGCTTGCGTAACAGAGCTTCGGCCATCTGGCTGCGCGCCGAATTGCCCGTGCAAACAAAGAGAACTTTGCGTTTTCGGTCCATTATCCGGCCTCCTCAGTCGCCCGCCTGTTGCAGGGCGGGGCTGCTGCCTTCTTGTACGTCGTGCGTAGGCTGCCACAAGTAGGCCGCCGCGAGCGCCGCGACGGATGCGCCGGCGATGGGCGCGAGCCAGTAGAGCCAGTGCTGTGACCACTCACCTGAGAAAAAGGCCGGGGCGAGGCTGCGGGCCGGGTTCATCGACGCACCCGTGAGCGCGCCACCTGCTATCGCGCCGAGCGTCACCGTGAAGCCGATGTAAACCCCGGCCAAAGCCTGTTTCTGGATGACGCAGGTCGCAATGACGAACATCAGAAAGAAGGTCAGGATGACCTCTATAGCCACGCCCTGTATCAGGGACACGCCGGGCGCAAGGAGGGTCGCGCCGTAGGCCACGGGCTCGAGCCGCTGCGCACCGTAGCAGGCTTGTAGGGCAAGTATGGCCGTCACCGCGCCCGCCAGCTCCGCACTCCAGTACAGCAACAGTTCTCTAAAGGTAATGCGCCGCAGCACGAAAAAACCTACCGTCACGGCGGGGTTGAAGTGGGCAAAGGAAATCGCCCCCACGGCGGCAATCATCACGGCGACCGTCAGGCCAAAAGCGAAAGCCACGGCGAGACCGCTCGCCCCGGACGCCATAGCACCGACGCCCACGAACAGCAGGGCAAAGGTGCCGATAAACTCCGCCAGCCAGACGCGACGATTCATACCGGGACGTGTGCCTTGAGCGCTTCTTCGGTCAGCGTGTTGCCTGCCTTTAGGGTTTTGACTAAGCGTTGGCAGGTCACGCCTATCGCGTCGCGCACCTTGCGCCAGGTCTCGAGCGGCTGGCCGGTCGGGTCGGGAAACGGCACGTGCAGGCGGGTTGTTTGGGCTGGGTAAGTAGGGCACACTTCGTTGGCACTGTCGCAGACCGTCAGCACCACGTCGAAGCTCCACCTGTCGGGCAGCTCGAAGAGCGTTTTAGAAGTGTGGCTGCTCAGGTCGACGCCGACCTCTTGCATCACGGTCACCGCTTCGGGCTTGACGAACGCCTTCTCGGTGCCCGCCGAGAACACTTCAGCCCCTAAGCCAAGCTCGGCGGCGTAGTGCTTTAGCCAGCCTTCTGCCATCTGGCTGCGCGCCGAGTTGTGAGTGCAGAGAACGAGCAACCTCACAGCAGCGCTTTCCGAAAAGCCTGGGCCGAGGCCGGGCACGCCCCACGCAGTTCGGCCGAAGCACTCAACTCGGCGGGTAGGTCGGTGCGCTCTACAGGTGTGAAGCCGTATCCGGTCAGCAGCTCGGGGATGGTGGTGGTGAGGCCGAAGACGGCGCGAAGGCCGCGACGGCGCGCCTCCGCCTCTGCAAACCTGAGCAAGATGCGCCCGTAACCCTGGCCCCGCACGCCCTCGTTCACGGTTAGCGAGCGCATTAAGGCGTAGGAACCATGTGTTTCGATTCTTACGAGGCCAACGGGTTCGTCCCCCTCTGCCAGTACAAATAGGTGGGTGTCCTCGAGGCCGGCTATAGGCAGCTCGGACCGCTCAAGCATCGCGGTCAGCTTACCTACTTCTCCAGCCGTCGCTGGCCGGACTGCTGCGGCATTCACGCTCCTACCCCCTGAGTTTGTTCAGCCGCTTGCTTCAAGTCAGCGAGTGCAGCGATGACCTCGGTGAACGCTTCCGGGGCCAGCTCGTAGTACACCCAGCGCCCACGCTTCTCGGCCGTGACGAAACCAGCTTCGACGAGCTGCTTCATGTGGTGGCTCACGGTGGGCTGGGTGAGACCTAAAAACGCTTCGAGGTCGCAACCGCACACGCCGTCGTCACGGCTGCAACAGCTCTGGACAGGCTCGAGCAAAAAGTTCAAAATCTTGAGGCGGGTAGGGTCGCCCAGCACCTTGAGCTTAGCGGATAAATCGGCCATAGATAGACTTTAATCTATCTATAGAAATTTGTCTATGTGTCGTGGCAAAACATACTGACAGGTGCAGTCACTTATCTTTCTTTTTTGAGTCAGGTGCGCCAGATACGTGATTACCTTCCTTCTCCACGAGGCTTTCTGATAACAACGTTTCCAAATGTGCCGCGTCGTTGACGACCTCGACGGAAGTAAACGTCTCCGTGATGCGCAGCTTGCTGATGCTGGTGTTCTGCAACCGAAAGCCCCAACCACCGGGTTCGCCGCGCTTTCTCGGGTCGGGGCGGCCGGTGAAGAGTTGCAAAATAGCGCTGATGGTGCCGCCGTGGGCGAAGGCGATGACGCGGCCCGTTTCGGGCAAACTTTTCAACCAGTCGGCGACGCGCGTTTGCAGGTCGTCGCTCGACTCGCCGCCGGGGACGGGCTGGTCGTAAGGCCCGTTGAACCACACGACGAACTGCGCCTGCTCGTCTTCGGGGATGTCCTGCCAGACTTTGCCTTCGAACGTTCCTAAGTTGATTTCGCGGAGCCGCGCGTCGCGGTGCAGCTCCGCGTCGGGGAAAACGGTCGCGGCGGTGACGGCGGCCCGTTGCAAGTCCGAGGTATGAACCGCGTCGAAGGCCTCGTGCCCGATGCGCCGCGCCAGCGCCTCGGCTTGGCGGACGCCGAGGGCGTTCAGCGGCACGTCGGTGTCGCCCTGAACGCGCCGGGTGCGGTTCCATTCGGTTTCGCCGTGGCGGACGAGCCACAGCTCGAGTTCCTCAGCCACCCCATCCCTCCAAATGCGCCGTGTCGTTCAAGGTGAGAATCACTTTCGACGTTTCACCGAGCCGTAGCCGGGTGATGCCCGTGTTGCCGAAAGCCTGGTTCCACTCGTAGGCTTTAGGCGGCTTGACGAACGAGAACACCGCCGCCCGAATCGTGCCGCCGTGGGAAAAAGCTATGACACGCCCACTTTTGGGCAACGAGTCCAGCCAGCTCCTGACCCTGGCGATAAGCTCGAGCCACGTTTCCCCGCCGTCGGCCCGCCGGTTGAGCGGGTCTTGGTACATCGCTTGGCGCATGGCGGTTTCGGCGAGCGTAAATTCGGCGGTCGTTTTTCCCTCCAATACACCGTAGTTCAGCTCTCTCAAGCGTTCGTCCAAACACAGGCGCACCTCTGGAAAAACCACCCGCGCCGTGTCCTGGGCTCGCGCAGAATCAGACGAATAAACCCGGTCAAAGGTCTCGCCCTGAAGACGCTTCGCCAAAACCTCAGCCTGCCTCAGACCGAGCGGGGACAGTTGCGAATTTTTTTGGCCTTGAATGCGGCGTTCGGCGTTCCAGTCGGTTTCGCCGTGGCGGACGAGCCAGAGGTCCAGAAAATCGTCAGCCATCGTTGAGGGCCTTTTCCTCCCGGTAAAGCTTGTCCTCTACCGAAGGCGCGCGAACCATGAACGCCTCGACGGGCGTTTCGACACCCAAAATCGCGTGATAAACCCCAATCGAGAAACAGCAAAACTCGCCCGCCACAACCCTGTGAACCTCGTCTTCGACCTGAACCGTCAAGCTGCCTTTCAAGACGATGAAACACTCGTCGCTGTCCCTGTGGGCGTGGAGGCCGTCGTCCCGCCAAGGGGTGTCGGTGTGGTTGTAAAAAATCTGTAATTTTTGAGAGGCGAAGCCGACCGCGTCGCGGGGCGTGTGACCGGAGAGGACGGTTGAAAAGTCGGGCAGTTGGCGGTGGTGAAAGTCGGGCACGCCACCAAGCTTACAGCCTCGGCAGGACGACCGGCAAACAGTTGCCCGGCTGCTGGAACACCTGGGCGTCGGTTTGGTAGACCTCGCGCAGCAGCGCCTCGGTGAATACCTCTTCCGGCTTACCCACAACCACCACGCGACCCGCGTTCAGGACGAGTACGCGGTCACAGGCTCGAGCCGCCAAATTCAAGTCGTGGAGCACGGCGAGGACGCCCGACCCACCCGCGGCCTCACGCTTGACGAGACCTAAAATCTCGGTCTGGTACTTGAGGTCGAGGTGGTTCGTCGGCTCGTCGAGGAGGAGGAAGCGCGGCTCCTGCGCCAGGGCGAGGGCCAGCAGCACACGCTGCCGCTCGCCGCCCGACAAGGACGCGGCGGCGCGGTCCCGAAAGCGCCACACGTCCGCGTGGCGCATGGCCCGCTCGACCCTTTCAAGGTCGCGAGCAGTCTCGCGCGCCAAGAAGCCCAGGTGCGGGGTGCGGCCCATGAGGACGAGTTCGCGCGCCGTAAACGCCTCCGGCACGTCGCCCGCCTGCGGCACCACCGCGAGGTGCCGGGCCAGCTCGAGCCTTGACAAGCGCCGCAGGTCGCGCCCGTCCAGCGTGACTGTACCGGCGTCGGGCGCCAGCACCCGCGTCAGGAGTTTGACAAGCGTCGACTTGCCCGCCCCGTTCGGCCCGACCAAACCGAGGACTTCACCGGGGTTCAGCTCGAAAGTCACTTCGTCTAGGACGAGTGTCCGGCCGTACCCGAAGCTCACGCCTCGAACCTGTAAGCTCACGCGGCCCGCCCCTTTTGGCGGCGCAGCAGGTAGAGAAAAAACGGCCCGCCCACGAGTGCCGTCACCACGCCGATGGGGATTTCGCCCGGCGCGATGACGGTGCGCGCGAGCAGGTCGGCCAACACCAGGAACAGCGCGCCCAGCACCGCCGCCGTCGGCACGAGCCGGCGGTGGTCGGGGCCGAGCGCCAGCCGCACGGCGTGGGGCACCATCAGGCCGACAAAGCCGATAACCCCCGACACGCTCACCGCCGCCGCGGTGGCGAGCGTCGCCACCCCCAACAAGACGAGCTTGAACGTTTCGGTCGGCAGCCCGAGCTGCGCGGCCTGCGTCTCGCCGAGTTGCAACAGGTTGAGCGCCCGCGCCGAGGCTTGGACGACAATCGCCGCGCTCAGCACGAACGGCAAGACCGAAGCGAGTTTGCTCCAGCTCGAGAACGCGAAACTGCCCAGCAGCCAGGCCAGCACCCCCGCCGCCTGCTCGCGCGAGGCGAGCATCACGAACGAGGTTAAGGCGCTTAAGCTCGAGCCCACCACCACCCCCGCCAAGATGAGCGACACCAAGGGCACGCCGCGGCCCTGCCGGGCGAGGGCGTAGACGAGCAGCACGGCGAGGAGGGCGGCGACAAAGGCCGAGAGCGGCACGCCCAAACGCGCCAGAAGTGGCACGCTTCCCCCAAAGACAAGCGCGAGCGTCGCCCCGAAACCCGCGCCGCTCGCCACGCCGAGCAGGTAGGGGTCGGCGAGCGGGTTGCGAAACAGCCCCTGGTAAGCGACACCCGCCAGCGACAGCGCCGCGCCGACGAGGGCGGCGGTGAGCACGCGGGGCAAGCGCAACTGCCAGACGATGGTGTCCGCCGGGCCGGACAGGGTGCCGCTTACACCGTGCCACAAGGCGCGCAGGGTCTCGGCGGGCGTTACCGCCACCGAGCCGACGCTCGTCGCCAGCAGCATCGCGGCGAACAGCGCCAGCGTGACGAGGGCGAGCGGCGTCCGGAGCGGCGCGCGCGCACGCTGCACCGACGTTTGAGTATGAGGACGGCTCGCCGAGGACTGCACTTAGAACGAACCGGGGTGCAGAAAACTCGCCAACAGCCGAACCGCGTCGGCCATACGCGGGCCGGGCTGGTTGACGATGTTGTTTTGAGCGTCGTTCAGTTCAAACACTCGTCCCGACGTCAACGCACTCAAACCCGCCCAACCGGGCCGGGCTTGAAGCGTCGTGGCGGACTCGCCGGGGGCGTCGGCGAGAATGATCACGTCGGGGTCGGCGGCGACCACGAACTCGGGGTCGAGCTGCGGAAAGTCGCCGAGTTCGGCGGGCGAAACGGTTTCGCCGCCCGCTTTTGCCAGCAGTGTGCCGATAAACGATTCCGGCCCGACGCTGTAGGGGGTCGGGTCGATTTCGTAGTAGACCGAGACAACGGGCAGTTCAGCCGTCAGGGCGGCGACCGCCTCTATTTCACCACGCACGCGCCCGGCGAGCAGCGCGGCCTGCGTTTCCCGGTTGACCAGTTCGCCGACCACCCCGAAAAAGGTGAAGGTGTCCTGAACCGTCTGCGGGCTGCCCGCGTACACCGTCAGCCCGGCGTCGCTCAACAGCTGCGCAAGTTCGCCGTACTCGCTCACAAAGACGAGGTCGGGTTGCAAAGCCACGATGGCCTCGAGGTCCGGCCCGCCCTCCACACCGGTCAGGCCGCCGCCGAGTTTGGGGAGGCCGGCAATCTCTTCCGGGTAAGTGCTGAAGGTGTCGACGCCGACGAGCTTGTCGCAGGCGTCCAGGGCGCAGAGCGTTTCGGTGTCGCTCGGCAACATCGAGACGACGCGCATGGGCTCACGCGGCAGGGTGACCTCGCGGCCGAGTTCGTCGGTGACGGTGAGGGGGTAGGTGGTGGCGAAGGCCACGCCGAACAGCCACAGACTTACAGCTAAAAAACGTTTCACAAAAGCCTCCTGGGGCTCTTGCGGGCAAAAGAAAACCATCCCACGGGGGATGGAAGGAAGCCTCGAGCGACTCGAGGGCCACCTTTCCTCGTCCTCGCAAGGGGTGCAGTGCGTGAAGTGCGGCTGGCATTCGGGCTTTCACCGTTGCGGGACAGCGCCGGACTTGCACCGGACTTCCCCAACCACCTTCAAGGGTCAGCTTACGGCGGGGGCGGGGGTTTGTCAACTGTGTCAACGCAACTTTTCTAGACGTTTGTCCGACGCGACCCAAACACCGTGCCGCCTATACTGGTACCCATGAAGCTGTTAGAGCGCCCGCTCCTCCTCGTTCTCGCTGTCGCCCTGCTGCTGGGGCTGGGCTACGGGGCTTATACCCTGGGCCGGAGACTCGCCCCACCCGAACTCGGCGGCACCGCGCTGCAAAACCCCGTCGACGTGCGCGCGGTGAGCCTGACGGGGGCGGACGGAGAAACCGTCAGCTTCGGCGACTTTCAGGGTGAGACGGTGCTGGTCTTTTTCGGCTACACGCGCTGCCCGGACGTGTGCCCCGTCACCCTGGCGCGGTTGGCAAAGCTGTACCGCGACCTAGGCGAGCCGGAACGTCTAAAAGTCGTGATGGTGACGGTCGACCCCGCCAACGACACGCCCGCAGCGGCGCAACGCTACGCGGCCTCGTTTCAGCCCGACTTTGTAGGTTTGGGCGGCAGCAACGCCCAAATCGCCGGGGCGGCCAAAACGTTTTTTGTCGGTTATAACCAGGGCTATAACCAAGGCGAAACCCTTGCGCACACCGACGCGGTCTTTTTGGTCAACCCCGAGGGGTACTTCCAAATCGTCTATTCGCAGACCAACTTGGCGGCCTTAGCAGCGGACTTGGCCGCCCTGAGCGGGCGCACAAAGCTTGGCGGTTGAAACAGTCCCAGAAACCTTATTCACCGTCGCCGTCTTCAACCTCGGGCAGGGTGAAGTAGAACGTCGCGCCCCGGTCAACCTCGCCCTCGGCCCAGAGCGTGCCGCCGTGGCGGTGGACGACGCGCTGCACGGTCGCCAGACCGATGCCGCTGCCCTCGAACTCTTGGGGGCTGTGCAGGCGCTGGAAGGGGCTGAACAGCTTGTCTGCGTAGCGCATGTCGAAGCCGGCGCCGTTGTCCCGCACGAAAAAAGCGCCGTCCTCGCCGCGAGCGAAGGTGACCACGGCCTCCTCGCGGTGCTGGGTGAACTTCCAGGCGTTGCCGAGCAGGTTTTCCAGCACGACTTTCAGCAAGCGTGCGTCGCCCGCAGTGGTCAGGTCCGGCCCCAGCTCGAGCCTGACGGCGCGGTTTTTAGAGCGGTGGCTCAGCTCGGCGGCGACCCCTCGCGCCAGCTCGCCCAGGTCGACCGGCGCTCGTTTTAGGTCGGCGCGCGCCAGGCGTGACAGGTCGAGGAGGTCGTCGATAAGGTGGCCCATGCGCGTCGCCGCCGCCTGGATGCGCGCCACGTAGTGGCGGCCGGTCTCGTCGAGCTGGCCGCCGTAGTCTTCGAGCAGCGCCTCGCTGAAGCCGGTCACGCCGCGCAGCGGCGCGCGCAGGTCGTGCGACACCGAGTAGTTGAAAGCCTCCAACTCCTGGTTGAGCGCGGCGAGCTTGGCGGTGCGGTCCGCCACGCGCTGCTCAAGCTCGGCGTTCAGGGCTTTCAGGTCCTCTTGCGCGGCGCGCGACGCCCGGTAGAGCTTGGCGTTGTCGACCGCGGCGGCGGCGCGCCCGGCCAGTTTTTCGGCGAGGGCCAGGTCGGCGGCGCTGTAACGCCGCCCCGACTCCGCCCACACGAGGGTCAGCGCGCCGAGCGTCTGACCCCGCGCGGTCAAGGGCACGATGAGCGCCGACTTCATGCCCACCTCACGGATGAGCTGCAAGTGCCGTTGGTCCCGGGCGCTGGCGGCAAGCAGCGCGTCGGGAACGTCGGGGAACAGGGCGCGCTCGCCCGTGGCGACGACCCTGGCCGCGCCCTGCGAAGCGTTGGGGTCCGGCGGGTAAAGACGGCGCAGCGTTCTCGCCAGCTCGAGCTTGGCCGGGTCGCTGTGGGCTATAGCGACCTGCCGCAGCGCACCTGCGGCGTCGGGCATGTCGACCACGCACCAGTCGGCGAGAAAGGGCACCATCAGCTCGACCACCGTCTGCAAGGTCGACTCTATGTCGAGCGAACTTGCCAGCAGTTTGCTGGCTTCGGCCAAGTGGCGCAGCCGCTCCTCGCTGTTTTTGCGCTCGGTGATGTCGTAGTTGACGCCCAACATCCGCCGCGCCCGGCCGTCGGCGTCACGCAGAAAGTTGCCACGGCCCACGAGCCAGCGCAACGAACCGTCCGCCGAGCGCACCCGGAATTCGTGGTAGAAAACGCCCTGGCTCTCCCGGGTCGCGTCGATGACGGCCCTCAGACCGGGCAAGTCTTCCGGGTAAACGCAGCTGAAGGCCGTTTCGGCCGTAGTGGGCTCGGCAGCGCGCTCGAGGCCGAACAGCTCGCGTTCGGTCGCGTCGAGGTTGACCTCGTCGCTGTCCAGGTCCCACTCGAAGGTGCCCATCGCGCCGGCCTCGAGCGCGAGTTGCAGACGTGTCTCTTGCCGGTTGAGGTTCGCCTCGTCCCGCAGGCGGGCGCTGATGTCCAAACCGGAGGCGACCAGGTGCGTGACGCCGCCGGCCGCGTCGAACACGGGTGCCAGGTTGAACTCGATGCTCAGGAAGCGGCCTGCGCCCAGCCGAGCCTGCACGCGGAAGTGGGCACGCTCGCCCGCAGCGGCCCGCGCGACCGCCCCGCGCAACCGCGCCTGGACGGCTTCGTCGTAGGACCACCAGTACGTGTCCGGGAAAAAGCGGCCGCGCACCTCCTCGAGCTTGACCGCGCTGACGCTCAGGGCCGGCTCATTGACCTCCAGCACCCGCCCGTCCGCCGACAACAGTGCCACAAAGGTGGGCAGGCTGTCGAGCAGGTCGCGGAGGCGCGGTTGAGGCACGTCGAGAAGGGGTTCGCTCGAGGCGGCCTCAGCGCCGGTCTCGGCTAAGGGTTTGTGTGCAGTAACCGCAGGGGCATCGTCTTTCATCCCGGGCCTCCCAGGGTCAGCGTAACGGTTTCGGTCGATTCTCCTGCCGACATTGTTGGCGCCGCCGGTTCCACTGACGCCAGTATGAACCAAACCGCCCGTCGGGACCGCGGAAAAAGCCACCTTGGCGGCTGGCGTCGGGCCGGCGGGCAGACGCGCGTTTGAACTGAGGCATGAGTCCACAACGTTACCGTCCGGCGCCGGTTTTGCACTGCACGAACGGAACTCATAGGCCGTTTGGACTACAAAGAACTACGCCCGAGCACCAATGAAATACAACACCAACAAAACACAAAAAGAGGAAGCTCGAGCGCGAGTCTCCCCTTTTTGTCGCATACGTTGTCCCCCGGCAGGACTTAAAGGTAGCAGAATTCGCCCGGCACCGCTAGGTACAGGGGTAGGCTCAACGGTCAACAAGTATACTACGCCGAGCGTTAGCTCAGCGGACGATGTCGACCGGGTTCAGGGCGCTGGCCCGCCGGGCCGGGACGAGCCCCGCGACGGTGCTGGTCAACAAGGAGAGCGCGCAGACCCACACAAAGTCGAACACCTGCATTTGCACGGGCAGCTGGGTGATGAAGTACAGGTCGCCCGGCAGCGGGAACGGCTTGAGCTTGAAGTACAAGCTGATGCCGACGCCGAGCAGCGCGCCGAGCAGCGTGCCTACCGCGCCGAGCACAAAACCTTCGACCATGAACACCGACAGAATTTGCCGCTGCGACGCGCCCATCGCCCGCAGGATGGCGATTTCTTCCGTCTTTTCCGCCACGGTTAAAATGAGCAAGTTGGCGATGCCCATCGCCGCCACGAGCACGATCAAAAACACCACCACCCCGATGAGCGCTTTTTGCAGCCGCAGTTGCTCGATAAGGGTGGCGAACAGTTCCTGCCAGGAGCGGGCGACGAGGCCGGTTTCGGCGCTGAGCGCGCGGCCCACCGCGGCGGCCTGGTCGGGGTCCGCCACGCGGAGGTGGTAGCCGCTGATTCGCCCCTCTTCCCTGAGGTAGCTTTGCAAGGCGGGAACGGAAGTGTACGACACCACCGCGTCCAGAAGTTCGTTGCCCACCCGAAAGGTGTCTTTGACCGTGAACGCCCTGCGCTGTTGTAGGGCGTTCAGGATTTGCACCTCTTCGCCCGGAAAAACGCCGAGCTGGGCGCGGGCGAGCGAGTGGCCCAGGATGATTTCGTCGTCAGCCAGGGTGCCGAGCTGGGGCAGGTCCGGTAGGACGGCGCGCTCCAAGTCCGGGTCGATGCCGAACAGTTGCGTGTAGCCGTTGGTCGCGCTCAAACCGACGCTGGCGTCGGCCCGCCGAAAGATGAGGGCTTGCGTGGTCAGGTAGGGCGCGACCGCCACGACGCCGGGTTGTTCTTCTAAGGTTTTGAGCGTGGCCGCGTCGGACGGCAGCGTTTCGCCGGGCAGCGCGCTCAGGCTGAGGTGCGGCGTCGCCTGCAGCGTGCTGCGCACGAGTTCGTCGATAAAACCGTTCGTCAGCGACAGAGCCGTGACGAGGACCATCACCCCGACCGCCACGCCGACGACCGTCACCGCGCTCTGCAGGGCGCGGCGGCGGATGTGCCGGTAAGCCAAAAAAAAAAGTAAAGCGGCGCACGAGCTACTTTAACCCGGTCAAAACCCGAAGGCCGAGATTTATTCTCGCCTTGACCTTACGCGCACTTACAAAGGTTTGGCTTGTTTTGGAGTCCAGCTTGTTTTACTGCACAGCCGACAGGCGCGGCGGGGTCGTGAAGTCGCTCTCCGCCGCCGCGTAAAGTTCAGGTCCGGCACGGCCCCAGCGCACGACCTCGACCTCGACCTGCCGAACGCCCCAGGTGAGGGCGTCCGCCAGGCGCGGAAACCACACGTCGACTTGGCCCCGTTTGCGCTCGTGCATCGTGTCTTCGACGACGAACACTTGCCCCTCGAGCAGCTCCTGAAAGCGGCCCGCACCGCGGCCGTTGTAGTAGCCGCCCAAGTCCCTGATGCGGACCAAAGAACCGTAGGGAATGTCGGCCTCGAGCAGGTCCCGACTTACCGCGATGATGCCGAAGCGGGTCGTGGCCCCGGTCGCCGTGATGTTCGGCGTCGCATCGGTCTGGCTCTCGTGCGAGTTGTAGGCGGTCGCTTTGAGGGTGAAAACGGGCGTCGCGACCGGCCCCACGCTCGAGGGCTTTGCGACGGAACGCGCGACGTCCAAGACGGTGATGCCGGGGACCAAATTCAAATTGACGAGCTGTGCAGTTTTCGGCGGTGCGCTGAAGGCGGTGATGAGTATGGCGAGTACGAAGCCTATGGCGCAGAGTTTGCCGCTGACGTGAAGTGCCATGTGCACCTCCCAAGCTCCAGAGTCTAACACGCTAAGCCGCAGTCACTGAAGCGCGCTCTACAATAGTCTTCATCCTGCCCACATTTAACGCTCAAAAACGACGAAAGCCGCGCCGACGTGCCGGAATGAATGGATGGAGAAACGAATAGCGGTATAAAGCCCGGCAACCCTGGCGTCGGCTCGAGCGCCCACCGACCGAGTGCTCCCTAGTACACTTGGCGGATGAAGCAGCCCGGCTTTGCCTTTGAAGTGACCGCGCAGCGCGAACGGGCCAGGGCCGCGCGCTACCAAACGCCGCACGGCGTCATCCACACGCCCGCCTTCGTCGCGGTGGGCACGCAAGCCACCGTCAAGGGAGTGACGCCCGAACAGGTGCGCTCGGCGGGCACGCAGGTGGTCTTCAGCAACACCTATCACCTCTATTTACGCCCCGGCGCGGAGGTCGTGGCGGCGCACGGCGGGCTGCACCGTTTTATGCACTGGGACCGGCCCGTCATGACCGACTCGGGCGGTTTCCAGGTGTTCAGCCTGGGCGCGAGTTTGGAACACGGCGTCGGCAAAATCGCCAACATCTTCCCCGACGAGGCGGGCGGCGTGAGCGGCGAGCGGCCGCAGGGTGACTTGAAGCGGTCCCAGGCTGACCTGAAATCGCTGGTCGCCGTCGGCGAGGATTCGGTTCGCTTCACAAGCCACGTTGACGGCAGCGAACACGTCTTCACCCCAGAAAAGTCTATCGCCCTTCAGCGCGCCCTGGGCGCGGACATCGTCCTCGCTTTCGACGAGTGCACCTCGCCCCTCCACGACGCCGAGTACACGCGCCGCAGCGCCGCGCGCACCCACCGCTGGGCGCAACGCTGTTTGGACTATTTCGAGGCCCACGGCCCCGAACACCCTTACGCCCAAGCCCTGTACGGCGTCGTGCAGGGGGGCGCGTTCCGGGACACCCGCACGGAGAGCGCACAAACCATCGCCCGCATGGCTTTCGACGGCGTCGCCATCGGCGGCAACCTGGGCAAAACGCGGGCCGACATGTACCGCGTCCTGGACTGGACCGTGCCCGAACTGCCCGCGGGCAAACCCCGGCACCTCCTGGGCATCGGCGACGTACCCAGCATCTTCGAGGCGGTTACACGCGGCGTGGACACCTTCGACTGCGTGAGCCCGACCCGCAACGCCCGCAACGGCGGTCTCTTGAAAAGGTTCGACGACGACGGGCGCAAGTTGTCCAAGTTCCGAATAAACCTGCGCAACGCGACCTATGCCGACGACACGCGACCGGTGGACGAGACTTGCGACTGCGAGACGTGTCGGCACTACTCCCGGGCTTACCTGCGCCACCTGTTCAAAGCGAACGAACTGTTAGCCCAGAGTTTGGCGACCCTTCACAACCTGCGCTTTATGGCGCGGCTCTGCGCGGACATTCGGCAGAGTCTGCTGGACGACACCTTCCAAGAGCTGAAAGCGGACTGGCTCGAGGCCGGCGGTCCTGGCATTTGACCCAACTCGGCCCCGGTTCGAAACGGCTGCACCCGAGTCCCCTTTTTCACACCGAGCGCGGGGCTCACTTCTTAAACTCTAGCAACGTCAGGAGGTTTCATGAACACGCGCAGCAGTTTGGCCGAGCAGGCACTCGACGCCATGCCCCAACACGTCGCCGTGTTGGATGCCGCAGGCGTCATCAAGCTCGTCAACGACGGGTGGCTGAGGTTCGCTTGCGAGAACGGCTTTCGCGAGACCGGGAGCGACAGCTTCGTCGGCGTCGACTATCTTCAGGTGCTCGCCGCGGCTCAGGGCGAGGGCAAGGACACCGCGGACCTTTCTTACGAAGGTATGCGGGCGGTTCTGCGGGGTGAGAGTTCGCACTTCTCTCTCGAGTACCCCTGTGACTCTTTATACGAAAAACGCTGGTTCATCGTCGACGTGACGCCGACCCGTGGGCACAACGGCGCGGTCAGCGGCGCGGTCGTGGTGCACACGAACATCACCCAGCGCAAGGCCTTGGAACAGCAACTGGCGCAGCTCGCCCACCGCGACAGCTTGACTGGGCTGGCGAGCCGCGCTTTTTTTCTGGCGCACGCCGAACACCTGCTCACCCTCGCCGAGCGAGGCAAACGCACCATGCACCTCATCTACCTCGACCTAAACGGCTTCAAACCGGTCAACGACACCTACGGGCACGCGGTCGGCGACTACCTGCTCGTCAAGGTAGCCGAGCGCTTCAAACGGCGGGTGCGCGAGAGCGACCTGTTGGCCCGCCTGGGCGGTGACGAGTTCGTCGCCTTGGTCGAGGACACGACCGACGCGGTGACCATCGGCTGCCGCTATTTGTCCACCCTCGAGCCTCCCTTCAAACTGGAAGACCGAGAAGTGCGCGTCGGCGCGAGCGTCGGGGTCGCGGCGTTTCCGCAGGACGGCCGCAAAATTCAAGACCTGCTGCACGTTGCCGACGAACTCATGTACCAAGCCAAAAGGCGCGGCGGCGGGGTCGCGACGAGCAGCGCGGCGGAGCCCGTACTTTATAGTTGCAGCCCCTGAGGTTTCACCGGCTGATACGGATTACGATGACACACCCATAAACTCGGCATACGTCAGGCGTGGTCGCACCTGCTACATCAGGTGAGGGCACACCCGCTACTGCTGAGTTTGTTAAGCGCAGCATTGGAATCCGCACAAAGTAGGAGGCGAACCCGACGCTCGAGCTGTAAACTGAGGGCATGAACCTTTTTTCCATCATCGTCGGTGTTTTGGCGCTTCTCGGCGCGTTCGTCGGTTTTATCCCGCTCTTGGGCTGGTTCAACTGGCTCGTCATCCCGCTCGCCGTCGTCGGCCTCGTTTTGGGTTTGCTGGCGAAAGAGAACGGCGGCCGCAACGTCAACCTCGTCGTGCTCGTGCTGGCGGTCATCCGGCTGTCGCTGGGCGGCGGAATCTTCTAGCTCAAAAGTTTTTCTCGATGAGGTCGATTTGCGTGCCGTCTTGGGTGACGGTGCGGACCACGCCGACGCTCGGCACGAAGAACAGGTCCAAAAAGGTCTGTCCGCCCGTGCTGGTGATGGTTTGCTGGCGGATTTGCAGCGCGTTGAAGCGCCCGGCCTGGGTCTGCACGCCGACGACGGCGAGCACCTCGAAAGCCAAAGTGATGTCCAAGTCGCCGACCTTGGCGGCGCTTTTCCAAGCCTGCCCCACCTCCAAGGGCGGGGGCGGGTAGAGGGTCAGCGGCGGCGTGTAGCCGAGCACCGCCCCGCCCGCCGCCGTGCCGAGCAAGAACACGCCGCCGTCGTAGACCAGATAGTCTTCGGACACGGGCTGGCCTTCCAAAGAGTGCAAAAAGACCATCACCTGCCGCCCGCCGACCTCGCGCGGGCCGCTCAGGGTTTGGGTGTCGCCGTTGCTGTAGGTCCAGCTGAGGCCGTCGCGCGACGGGTAGTAACCTTCTTGCGCCGCCGCCAGACCCGACCACAGCAAAACCAGCAGGGCCAGACGCGCGAGCATCAGCCGTCCTCGCGGCTGAGGTCGCGGGCGCGGGCGCTCGCCGCTTCGATGGCGTCCATCAGGGCGTAGCGCAAGCCGTGCCGCTCCAGGGCTTTGACGCCGGCGATGGCGGTGCCGCCGGCGCTCGCCACTTCGTCTTTCAGACTCGCGGGGTGACGGTCCTCGAGCAGTTTCGCCGTCGCCAAGAGCACCTGCCGCGCCAAGTCCCGGGCCACGCCGCGGTCGAAGCCGACCCGCACGCCGCCGTCGGCAATCGCTTCGGCAACCACGGCGGCAAAGGCCGGTCCCGAGCCCGCCAACCCCGTGAACGCGTCGAACAGGGTTTCGGGCACGTGGTGAACCGTGCCCACCGCGGTGAACAGCAACTCGGCCAGCGCCACGTCGTCGGGGGTGGCCTGGGGCAAACTCGCCAGGGCGGTGGCGCTCAAGCCCACTCGAGCGCCCAAGTTCGGCATCGCCCGCACCACCCGGTTGCTGCCCACGCGGCGCGCGATCGTCGCCGCCGACACCCCGGCCATGATGGAAAGGTACGAGGCGTTGCGCTGGGCTATCAGGGGCGCGACGTCGTCGAAATACTGCGGCTTGACCGAGATGAGCACGCGCTCGGCCTGGTGCATCGCGTTGTCGTCCAAGCCGGTGACGCCGTAGTGCTCGCTCAAAACGCGCAGCCGCTGCGCGTCCGGGTGGTAGATTCCGACGTCGTCCGCCTGCAGCACGCCCGCCCGCAGCGCGCCGGTCAACACCGCCCCGCCCATCTTGCCCGCACCGACGATGGCGAGCTTCACAGGGGCACGCGGCGCAGACTTTGGAACGAGAGTCTTCGGGATGAGAGTCTTCGGGACGAGAGTAGAGCGCCGCGTGCCGCGTACCACGTACCGAGTGAAGAGAAAGCAGAGAGAAAAGTAAACTTGACTTTTACTTCCCTACCCCCTCTTTTCCCCACGCCCCTACTCGAATGCTGCCTGCTCGAGAACGGTACACAAGTTTCGTAAAGCTGCATCATAAAGCGAACGCTCCAAAAACGCCCGGCTATTGTACCGGGTTTGGCCGCGGGTCGCGGCGCTGAGTCAAATACCTCACAAGAAGAACGAACGCCGCCGCGCCGAGCGCGTCGGCGAGAAGGTCGAAAACGTCCACGCTGCGGCCCGGCACGAACATTTGGTGCAGTTCGTCGCTCACGCCGTAGAGCACGCTCAAAGCGAAGGCCAAGCCCGCCCGACCCGACGCCAGGTACAAAAAAGCGCCGAGCACGCCGAAGGCGGTCGCGTGGGCGAGTTTGTCGCCCCAAGGCACAAGGTCGAGCAAACCTGCGCCGCCGCGCGCGTCCGGGGAACTCGAGAGCCAAAAAATCAGCCCGGCCCAGGCCGCGGCGAGCAGCCACCAAGCGACCCTAGGCATGTTCGACAAGCTCGACGAGGACGCCGCCCGTCCACTTCGGGTGTAAAAACACGACCCGGGTGCCCGCCCGGCCCGGCCTGGGCTCGGTGCTGATAAACCGCGCGCCCGCCGCGCCGAGACGTTCGACCTCGAGCGCCAAGTTCTCGACACGCAACGCGAGGTGGTGCAAACCCGGCCCACGCTTCGCTAAAAAAGCGGCGACAGGGCTTTCCGGGGCGGTCGGCTCGAGCAGCTCCAACAAGCTTTCCCCCACCCGCAACGCCCGCACGCGGACGTTTTGCGACGCGACCGTCTCGTCTTCACCGACCTGTGACAAGCCGAGAAGCCGGTACGGCTCGGTTGCGGCCCTCAGGTCCGGCACGGCGACGCCGACGTGGTCGAGCGGCAAGCCTGTCAGGGCACCCGGCAGCGTCACGCAGGTTTGGGGGCCATCGCGACGAGCAGCACCAGGTCGCTGTCGGAATGGTTGGCGACGCCGTGGGGCGTCCCGGCCCGGGCGATGACGGCCGTGCCCTCGGGCAGCAGGTCTTGCTCGCCGCCGATGTCGAACAGCGCCTCGCCTTCCAACACCACGTAAATCTTGTCTTCGGCCTCGTGGCTGTGAACCCGCTGCGACTGGCCGGGCCGCAAACAGTACTGGTCGAAAAACAGCTTGTCAGAGTCGAAAACGGGCACTTTCTGCATCTTCTCGTCACCGAAACGGCGGTTGTCGTTCAAGTTGACATAGTCCATAGCGGGCAGCATACCGCACGCGTCCGCACCGCGCACGCCAGCCAGTTCGGGGGCGCTTTAGGACACCTCGCCGCTGATATAGCTGTTGAGCTGCTCGATAACGAACGCCTGCTGCGACATGATGGACTTCACCACGTCGCCGATGGAGACGAGGCCGACGAGCTTGCCCGCTTCCAAGACCGGCAAATGCCGCACGCGCCGCTCGGTCATAAGCTGCATACAGGTGTCGACCGAGTCCTCGGGACTGACGGTGAAAGGCTCCGGGGTCATGATCTCGCGCACCTCCGTTTCACGGGAACGCCGCCCCTGCAGAATGATTTTACGGGCGTAGTCGCGCTCGGACAGGATGCCGGCGAGCTGGTCGTCGGCGAGCACCAGCAGCGCCCCCACCTCGTGTTCTGCCATCTTTTTAACGGCGTCGTACACGCTCTTCTCAGGCGCCACCGAAAACACGCCGTAGCCTTTGTGGTTGAGCAGTTGCCGGACCGTTTTCATGTTTCCTCCTAAGGACGAGTGTCGAGGCAACGCGGTATGTAGGTATAGTAGGGCAAAAAAGCCGGACGCGACTCCGGTGTACTCGGCGCAGCTTTTACAACTCAAACCTCAGCGCGTCAGCTCGCCGCGCAAGTTTTGGCCCATCCGCGCACGGATTTCCGGCACGCTCAGGTTGCAACTGAACAGGTACAGCAGTTTGGTCAGCGCCGCCTCCGGCGTGAGGTCGTAGCCGCTCACCACGCCCGCCGCGGCCAGAGCGCCGCCGGTCGCGTAACCGCCCATGTCCACGCCGCCGTGCAGGCACTGGGTGATGTTGACGACCACCACGCCGCGCTCGCAGGCCGCGCGCAGCACCTCCAGCAGCGCGGCGTCGTCGGCGGGCGCGTTGCCCGCGCCGTAGGTCTCGAGCACCAGGCCTTGCAGGGGCTCGAGCACGGCCCGCACGCTCGCCGCGCCGATGCCGGGAAAAAGCCGCAAGGCGGCAACTTGTACGGCCCGAAACGTTTGCACCTCGAGCGGCCCCTGAACAGGATGCAGCAAAGCCTCATCCAGCTCGACGTCCACCCCCACCCGTCCGAGCGGCGGAAAGTTCGGCGAGGCGAACGCGCCGAAGCCGCCGACCGACACCTTGGTGCTGCGGTTGCCGCGCAGCAGCAACCCGCTGAAGTACAAACACACTTCCGGCACCGAAAAGTGCGCGGCCAGCAGCAGCGAGGTGATGAGGTTTTCACGCGCGTCGCTGCGCACCTCGGCCAAGGGGATTTGCGAACCCGTGAGGATGACGGGTTTGCCCAAACCTTGCAGCATGAACGACAACGCCGAGGCCGTGTAAGCCATCGTGTCGGTGCCGTGGATGATGACAAACCCGTCGTACCGGTCATAGTGGTCGGCGATGTCCGCGGCGATACGCCGCCAGACGCGCGGGCTCATGTTGGCGGAGTCCAGCAACGGGTCGTACTCGTTCAGGGTATAAGCGGGCAACTCGCCGCTCACCAACTCCGGCATGGCCGCCAAGCGCTCGCTCAGGTACCCGCGCACCGGGGCGTAGCTGCCCCCCACCTTCTTCATGCCGATGGTGCCGCCCGTGTAGACGATGTAGACGCGCTTTGTCGCCACGGCGCTACGCGGTCGGACTGACCACGACCTGAGGTTGCGCGGGCACCACCCCGTAAGCCACCCGGTTTTTGCCCCTGTGCTTCACCCGGTACATGAGGGTGTCCGCCGCGCCGAGCAGGTCGTCGACGCTCTCCGGCGGTTCCAAAAAGGTGACGATGCCGACGCTGAAGGTGACCGGCCAGCCGTGTTCACGCATGTCGGCGAGCAACGCGGTTTGAGCTTTGGCGAACGCGCGCCGCGCGTCCTCGGGCCGGGTTTCCATCATGAAGACGGCGAACTCGTCGCCGCCTAAACGCGCGACCCTGTCGGTCTTGCGCATCACTCGTTGCAAGGTCGCCACGACCTGCTTCAACAGCTCGTCGCCGACGGCGTGGCCCAAACGGTCGTTGACGAACTTGAAGTTGTCCAGGTCGATGTAAGCGACGCTCAAGGGATGCGAGTAGCGCTTGACCCGGTTCAGCTCGAACTCGGCGAACTCGTTCAGGGCGAGCTTGTTCAGCGCGCCGGTCAGCGGGTCGGTGCGCGACAGGGCGTGTTCACGCGCCAACAGCGACCGCACAAACGCCGTCAGGTAACTCACGATGATGAAGTAAACAAAGCGAAGAAGCGCGTTCCAGTAAGGGATGAGCGGGTTCGTGTACACGTTGCCGCCGACCAGGTCCGCCCAGAGCCAGCAGACCATGCCGACACCCGACATGATCATGGCCCAGCGCCCGTTTATCACCCAGGCGGTGAGGACGATAGGGATGAGGTAAAAAAGCGCTACGGAGAGTTCCGGGCCGGTCCAGTAGTCGACCAAGCCCAAAAACCCTAGCAATACGAGCGACAGCATCAGCGTGACGCAACGAGGGCGACTGTCCAGGTAGTCGAGAACGCGAAAGACGGTGGGTGTGCGGCCCAGCATGGTCTTTCAGCATAGACCGCCGTACCCTCTTTCCCTGCGAGACTCTTAACATTTCAAGCCCTCGCCCTTCCTCGCAGACACTGAACACCTCGAGCCTTACAAACAAGCCTTGTCTTCTAAAAGCATCGTGGGCGTGTTGGCGGGAACTTGGCTGCGGCGGCGTTCCAAAGCCTCCTGCACGGCCTCGGCCAACGCATCTTTGCTGTCCGGGTAAGGAATGACGACCGCGTAAGGCAGCTCGCGTTCGTCTACGACCAGGTTTTCGTTGAGGCGGTCGGGAAAGCCATTTTGCTCATAACTTTTCAGCATCACCGCGACTATTCCGTTGGGCAAACGACCGCGGTCGGCGGCGTCCGCCATGTCGTCACGGCCGCCGTGCAACGACGCCATGAGTTCTAAATCCACGGCGCGCTTGGCAAACGTACACTTGCCAAGCAGCACCAGCGTCACCGCCGAATCTTTCAGGTACTGCTCACGAAGGCGGTGGATCACCTCGTGTTTGTCGGAATTTTTGACGACGTCCTCGGGCAACGCCTTGAAAGCGCGGTGCAAAACCGAGTTGTTGAGGTAGTCGAACTCGTTCAGAAACGCCTCGACCTCAAGGCGGTCGTCCAGGTCGTAGCTGAGGTAAACTTTTTCGCTGAAATCCATGTCGCCTCCACTCGCAGCCTAAAGCGCCCAGGGCGAACACACTGTAAACCGTGACATCAAACGGGTTTAGCGAATGCCCGGCGGCACCTGCGTGGGCGGCGGCTCGGGCAGGTTTTTGGGCATGGGCACGCCGTCGAGCACCTTGACGACACCGTTCTCGTTGCAGCCCACGAAAAACGGGCAGCGCAGGCACTCTGACCAGACGCGCGGGTGCAACTCTTTTGTCTTGTCGATAAGCCGGTAACCGCACTTTTCAAAAAATTCGACCGAATACGTCCAGGCGAACACGGTCGGAATCCCGACGCGTCGCGCTTCGGCCTCGCAGGCCCCGACGAGAGAGCGCCCGACACCCTTAGTGACCACGTCGGGCCGCACCGCCAGACCCCGCACCTCGGCGATGTCGCCCCAGAGGATGTGCAGCGCGCCGTTGCCCGCGAACACCGGGCCGTCGTCGGTGTGCAGTTCGGCGACGAAAAAGTCGCGCAGGTTCTCGAAAATATTCTGCATGGGCCGCACCAGCATTTTGCCCTGGTGCGCCCAGTAGCCGATATTTTCAAAAATGGCGGGGACGTCTTCGGCTCGAGCGGGCCGCACGGTAATGGTGGACTCAGGGAATTTTTCGACAAGCGGGCTTTTCACGCTTTACCCCTCGGAGAGAGCTTGTTTGGCAGCAACGATTTGAGCTTCGACCTGCGCCGTACTCGTCCCGCCGTAGCTGCTCCGCGCGTTGACGACGGCCTCGAGCGCCAACACCTCGTAAACGTCGTTTTCGATAAGTGAGGACGCCGAACGCAAACTTTCCAAACTCAGCGCTTGCAAATCCTTACCCTCTTTAACCCCGAGCGCGACGAGCTTGCCCACCACCTCGTGCGCCTCGCGGAAGGGCAAACCCTTTTTAGCGAGATAATCCGCCAAGTCCGTCGCGTTTGAATAGGCGCGGCCCGCGGCGTGATACATGCGTTCTTTGTTGAGTTTCATCTTGGGCAACATGCTGTTTGTGAGTTGCAAACAAACCGAGAGCGTCGCGACCGTGTCGAACACGCCCTCTTTGTCCTCCTGCATGTCCTTGTTGTAAGCCAGCGGCAAACCCTTCATCACGGTCAAGAGCGCCATCAGACTGCCGTAAACGCGACCCGTCTTGCCCCGAACGAGTTCGGACACGTCCGGGTTTTTCTTCTGCGGCATGATGGACGACCCCGTCGTGTGCGAGTCCGGCAGCGTCACGAAACCGAACTCCTGGCTCGACCAGAGGATAAGTTCTTCGGACAGCCTCGAGAGGTGCATCATCAAAATGCTGGCGGCGCTTAAAAACTCCAGGGCGAAGTCCCGGTCGGACACGGCGTCGAGCGAATTGCGAGCGGGTTCGGCGAAAGAAAGCAACGCCGCAGTCCTCGCCCGGTCGATTGGAAACCCCGTGCCCGCCAGCGCGCCCGCACCCAGGGGCGAAACGTTGAGGCGTTTCAGAGAGTCCGTAAGCCGCCCCTGGTCGCGTGTAAACATTTCATAGTAAGCCAACATGTGGTGCGAAAAGAGAATCGGCTGCGCCACTTGCAGGTGGGTATACCCTGGCATAATCGCGTCCAGGTGGGTTTCGGCCGTTTCGACGAAGACGGCTCGCGTCGCTGTAAGCAGGTCTGTTAATTCGTGCGTTTTTTCCCGCAGCCACAGCCGGAAACTGGTCGCTACCTGGTCGTTGCGGCTGCGCGCTGTGTGGAGCTTGCCGCCGACCGCGCCGACACGGTCGGTGAGGGCGCGTTCGATGTTCATGTGGACGTCCTCGAGGTCCGTCTGCCACTCGAACGTCTCCGACAGCACCTCATCCCGAATCTCGTTAAGGCCACCAACAATTTTCTCGACTTCTTCTGAGGTCAGAATACCCGTCTCGCCCAACATTTTCGCGTGAGCGACCGAACCCTGAATGTCTTGCAAGGCTAAAGCCTTGTCGACCCCGACCGAAGCGTTGAACTGCTGAACGAGCACGTCGGTCGCTTCCTCGAAGCGCCCGCCCCACATGCGTTTGGTGTCGGACATTTTCTCGGTCACGGCGTGTCACCCGCTCGCCACACCGAAACTTGCATGACGTCGAAGTGGCGGTCGAACGTCCAAACCGGAACGCTGAAACGTTCGGCCAGTACGGCAGTCGACGCGTCTACCAAGCTGATGCGCTGGTCGGTAAAGTAGCGTACTCTGATGGCTGCCAAACTATAATCCTCAGGTGTAGGATTCAGCGGCGTCAACCTTTCCAGAACGACCTCGAGCCAGCGGTGAACAACCGACAGCCGCAAGGCTCGGTAGAGCAGGTTGTAGCACTCTAAAACAACCGGATAACTCAAAGTCACCACATGCCCTTGCGTGATGAGAGACTGATATTCCCTGACGGCGCGTTCATGGTACTGGTCGGATACATCTGTTAAAGCATAAAGCGGCCCCGTATCGGCCATGACTGCACTGGGAGGCACGGTCAATCTTTTGTTATCGTTTCAGCATAAGCGTCGTGGTTGACACTGATATCTGCCCTGCCACTACCCTGCTCATCAACAGGAAAGGTAATAGGCCATTTCAAGGGCGGTTTATAGCCGCGCTTGGCTAGCTCACGCTGCATGTCTTGCTCTTTCAAAAACTGCTCGAGCGCAGTTTGCATGACTTTGGTCAGGCTGGGCGCAACAGGCTGCGCCTTCAAGTAAGCTTCGAGCCGTTCGTTAAGGTCGTCGGGTAAAGTGATGGTCGCACGTTTCATAGATCGAGTTTAGCATCTTTGGTGAAAATGCTGCAAAGTATGAACCTAAAGCTCGAGCCGCATGTCATTACCGGGTTCGAAGCCGAGACTTTGGTAAACGGGTTCGCCCAATGGCGAAGCGTGCAGCAGGACTCGAGTGCAGCCGATAGTCCGTAAGTGATCGGTACAGGCGTTTGTCAGAGCCTTAGCAAACCCCTTATGGTGACGCTCCGGCACGACGTAGACGCCCTAAATACAAGCATACTTCCGTTTGTCCGCCTGAAACACCACTAGGTATAGCCCCCGGAAAACTTGACACGCCGCCGAGCCGACCGCCTCACCGCCGACTTCCACGATAAAAGCGGCGGCCTCGAGCATACGCGAATCATAGACCACCGCTAAAAGCATAGTTCGGTTCCGACTCGAGTGAAAGACGGATGCCTCACCTGTATAATCACCCCTTATGGACAAGATTCTCCTCTCCCTCCCCGGCGGAGAAAAAGTCGGCATCGCCTTTTCGGGCGGCCTCGACACCTCCGCCGCGCTTGCCTGGATGCGTAAAAAAGGCGCGGTGCCCTACGCCTACACCGCCAACTTGGGCCAGCCGGACGAGAGCGACTTCGAGGACATCGCGCAACGTGCTCTGTCCTACGGCGCGGAGCGTGCGCGCACCGTGGACTGCCGCGAGCTGCTGGTGCATGAGGGCTTGGTCGCCCTCCAGTGCGGCGCGTTCCACATCGAGAGCGCGGGCAAGCGCTACTTCAACACGACGCCACTGGGCCGCGCCGTCACGGGCACCGTGCTCGTTCAGGCCATGCAAGAGGACGACGTCAACATCTGGGGCGACGGCTCCACTTACAAGGGCAACGACATAGAACGCTTTTACCGCTACGGTTTGCTGGCAAACCCGAACCTGCGCATCTACAAACCCTGGCTCGACCAGCAGTTTGTGAGCGAGCTGGGCGGGCGCAAGGAGATGAGCGAGTTTTTGACGGCTCAGGGCCACGAGTACCGCGCCTCGAAAGAAAAAGCCTACTCCACCGACGCGAATGTTTGGGGCGCGACGCACGAGGCGAAAGATTTGGAGTTTCTGCACAACGCCATGAGTATCGTCGAGCCGATTATGGGTGTGAAGTTTTGGGACGGGTCTGTAGATATTCCAGCCGAAACCGTCAGCGTGACGTTTCAGGACGGCCTGCCGACCGAGCTGAACGGGCAAACCTTTTCCGACCACGTGGCGCTGGTCACAGAGGCGAACACCATCGGCGGGCGGCACGGCCTGGGCATGTGCGACCAGATTGAAAACCGCATCATCGAGGCGAAAAGCCGCGGCATCTACGAAGCGCCGGGTATGGCGCTTTTACACATCGCTTATGAAAGGCTCCTCGCCGGGATTCACAACGAAGAAACGCTCGAGAACTACCGCAGCCTCGGGCGGCGCTTGGGCCGCTTGCTCTACGAAGGAAGATGGTTCGACCCGCAAAGCCTGATGCTGCGCGATACCTTGCAGAAATGGGTGGGGCGGGCGGTCACGGGGACGGTCACGGTGGAACTCAGGAGAGGCGACGACTACACGATTCTTGACACCGTCAGCCCCAACCTCACTTATCAACCCGAACGCCTGTCGATGGAGCGCGTCCAGGGCGAGGCGTTCAGCCCGCTCGACCGCATCGGGCAACTCTCCTTGCGCAACCTGGACATTCAAGACTCGAGGGCCAAGTTGGAGCTGTACGCCCAAACCGGCGCGCTGCCGAGCGGGAGTTTGAAGGCGTTGCTCGAGGGGGAAAGTTAGCCTCCGGGAAGAACCGCGAGCCGAACCGACTGTCGAAGGTTGGTCTCAAGACCCGGTGACGGCGTTCGCGTCTCGAGGTTTGGGAAGTATGCCATTCATCTTCATCCCCTCTCGGTTCTCATTTCCAAGATAAACGCTCCAGGCTGTTGAGATGGGATGGGTAATGACGGTGCAGGACCCTGTTACAGGTTGAAGGGTCCGTTTCCAAGGTTAGTCCTGTGCGGGCTGAGGGTTCACGGCCAAGAGGGGTCGAACTCTTTGACACCCTGTCCTAGCGGTCGAGGCGTACCGGCTGCTCCAGATGAAGTCTCAGGGATGAAAAAAAGCTTCTGAGGTCCGTAAGAGCCGCCGGGCAGGCTCGTCTCGAGCAGCGCCTCGGTGGAACCGTAACTCACCGCATCGTAAAACCACCAGGCTCCACGGTGCGACAGGTAGGGTGAATCGACAGCTTCACCTTTTGCCCGCAACGCGTAGTGGCCGGAGCCGCCCGACGGTTGCAAGAGCAAGCGGTAAGACCTGCGCGCAGGGCTGATAAACCTGAGCCGAAAGCTGTAAACTACCCCGTAGTTGCCGTTGATGTAACCCTGCAGGCCGTCCACCGCGCTTCTAGCGAGTTCGTACTCGCCGGCCATCTTTTGACTGTAGGGTCCGTAAGCGGCGGAGTCCACGCTCAGCCGGACGGGACCCCGTGCGGGCTCGAGCTTCAACTCGCCGTAGCGGTCGCCGTGCGCCAGGGTGCCGCGCGCGAGCGCGTAGTAAGGCGTGCCCTTGATAAGTTTCGGCGGCGTGCCCGGCACGACCGGGAGTGCGGCCGGGTCCTGCGGCGGAGTTCCGCGGTACACGGCCACCGTCACGAGCACCGCGGCCGGCTCGAGCCTTTGCCGGCACCTCTGGGCCGTGCGGCTTAGCTTGTGATTACTGGTTTATCCCCAGCGGCTTTAACAGTTATGCACTCGAGCTATGCTGAACTGATGGCAAAGCCCGCTCCCACAGTGACGTCGCGCCGGTTTACAGTCGCCTCTGGCCTGATTTTGGCGTTGCTGCTCACGCTCTCGAGCTATGCCGGGTTGCCCTCGCTCGGGCGGAGCTATTTCGTCCTGGGGGTCGTGTCCCTGGTCGTGAGCATCGGGGTGTTTGCTTACCTCACCTGGCTGCTGCTTGTACGCCCCTTGCCGCAGGGAAAAACGGCCGAGGTGCGTCCCCTGCCGGCGGCCTACCGGCGCATCCTGGCAGCTCTCATGGCGGTGAGCGGCGTCGCGCTTGTCGTGGGCGGCTTTTGGGATGAGGTGTGGCACCGTCAGTACGGTTTGCCCTTTGGGGCGGACCTGCTGTGGCGACCTCACCAGCTTATCTACTCGAGCCTGCTCATCATCATCGGCCTAGCCCTTGGGAGCGCCCTCTATTTAGGGCGCGGGCGCGGCCCCGTGGCGGCGCGGTTCCGGGCCGACCCGCTCCTGGGGCTGCTCGTGCTGTTGGGTGGACTGTTCCTCTACATTCTGCCCGCCGACCCTCTCTGGCACATGATTTACGGCGAAGACATCTCAGCTTGGAGCCTGCCGCACCTGCTTTTGGGCTTGAGTTATTCGCTCGCCATGCTGCTGGCGGTTGCGCTGCAGCTTTCGACGGTGCCGCTCAGAGCCTGGGAAGGTGTGTGGCGAGCGCGGCTCGGTGACGCGCTCGTCGTCGGAGTGCTGGGCTTTATGCTCCTTTTCAATCTGCAAGTCTTGGTCACCGAGTGGGACACCGACTTCAGCTTCATCTTGAGAAACCGCCCGGAATGGATGTTGAGTGCCGTTCTGGTCACCACGGCGGCGTTTGTGGGCACGCTTGCTTTGCAAGCGACGAGGCTTATAGGCGCGGCGACCGCCGTAGGCTTGCTGTCATTTGCTGTCCGGTCGGCGCTGTTAGGAACCTTCGACTACGACGCGATGAGCGCGAACCCCTGGCTCTGCGCCCTGCCGCCACTCGTCGCACTCGACCTGTGGCATGCTTTCCGCATTCGACAGCGTCGGGCGGCTCCGCTGTGGTTCTCGAGCGGTCTTGCCGCCGCGCTCGGCATGGTCGTGGTGGGCTTTCCGCTCATGAACCGCTTGTTCAGCTTTCCGCAGATTGCAGCGGGGAATTTTGGGGAGATGCTTCTCGCCACCGTGCTCGCGTCGCTTCCGGCCGCTTGGCTGGGCCAAACGGCGGGTGAGACGCTGGCGGCCACAAACAAACAGCTCGCCAGAGCGACACGACTTCCGGAGCTTGCCTGGGTGCCGCCTGCGGCGCTGCTCGGTATGCTCGGGTTTATTGTCCTGCTTGTAGTGACGGCCACGCCGCCCCTTTAGTCCCTTGGCGTTGGTTCGTTTCCTTACAAAGCTTATTCCTACTACCTCTATCCAAAAAATAGGCCAGTGCCAGGGTGGAGCCGCGCCGTAGCACGTTGACCCGTGGCAGCTGGGCGCGGTGCCAACATCACAGTCTTTAAACTGCCCTAGGTCCCAGGTGTTCGAGTAAGGAGCCTTTGGGCTCGCCTCTCGTACTGCGTTCGCAACCAGGTACACAAGGACTGAAGGACAAAATTGTGCAGGCGTTCAGTCAGCCCATCGCCTTAGGAGACGTGCCCAAGGTTGCCGGTTTGTTAAGTTTCATGGTGCAGGCTGACGGCGCGTTGACCTTGTACTTCCGTCCGGATGCTATAGGGAAGGTTGCAGCCGCCACTGCCCAAAACCAACTCGACAACATTGACTTCTAAAGGGTTTCAGAGGCTGTAATACGGTTGGACCAGCGGGCGCATTCACGCAGAAATCTACGGTTACGGTGACATCATTCGCGCTGTACCGTAGGTTTCTGCTGTAGCGGCGTGATAGGGTCAGCAACAAATAAAGGTAAAGAAAATCCTCGTTTTCTTGCCTCTTGTCCTCTTTCTTCTAAACAGACCCGATGGGGGCTCGAAAAGGGTAAAACAGCCAGTCAAGAAAACTGCGTAAAGGTATGCGACATCTCACTACCGGGACAAAACATGAATAAGCCAGCCTGACATGATTGAGGTGTGAACAAAACCGATATCAGAGGACTGGCTTGTGCATAAGCATAGTGAACTTCAGAAGAAACTACCAGCGTATCTACCTCTTCACGGAGCCCGTATCGGCTTTGTGGCGAGGTTTGTCTTAGCAGTGATAGTCGTGCGTGGGGTAACTGTGAGTACGCTGGCGAGCGCTCTAAACCCGCGGGTGCTGCCGGAATGAGAAGCGCCGCTCGGCTGATGTTGCTTACGTCTAAGTCGAAAAGGTACGACAGCACCTGAGTCGTGTATAGCCGGTAGTACATCAAGGTGAGCAGCAATCTCTCGCTTAGAGCAAGACGGTGCTTTCTTCCCCCGCCCATGTTTCGCTGCCGCTCTTTATGACTTAGTCGCGCTTGCTCAGAGGTCTCGTAAACCCTCTCGACCTGTGTGTAAAGCTCATCAAACTGCTCAGGCGTCAAGCCTGTGAAGGTGTGGACGGGCGGGGCTTCTCTTTGAGCCGTTCAACCTTATCATTGCTCCTAATCTAGCATCCTATTACGCAAAGGATTTAATGGGTGAATTCAAGCCGTAAACAAAGCCACACTTTCGACAGCTTATAAAAAAAGCAACTTGTAAGGCAGTCCTCCTTCTTAATAATGGCGGCGGGGCAAAGAAAATTAGTGTCTTTACGCGTTGAGAAGAGGAGCAGTATGCGACGAAGTTTATTGGCGATCGTTTTGGGTTTGTTGGTGGTGGCGGGCTGTTCGCGGGGTCCGGGCTCGGGAAGCATTGCGGTCACCGTAGCCGGACTTCAAGATGGCGTGAGCGCGGACGTGACGCTCAGCGGGCCGAACGGTTACACCAGAGCCCTGACAAAGACGACGTCCATGACCCGGCTCGAGCCCGGCACCTACACCGTGAGCGCGACCGACGTCACCGTCGACGACGCGACCTTCACCGCTACGGTGGACGGCTCACCCCTCGCCCTCACGCCGGGCAGCCGTTTAGAGGCCACGGTCACCTACACCGAAAAAGCCCAACCGCCCAAGACGGGTGCGCTGCAGGTCAGCGTCAGCGGCTTGCCTGCCGACGCGAGCGGCAACGTCACCGTCACCGGGCCGGACGGTTTTGCCCGGACGCTGACAAAAACCGCCACGCTGAGCGACTTGGAGCCCGGGGCCTACACTGTGACGGCCGCCGACGTGACGGCCGGCCAGACCTACACCGCCAGCGTAACGGGTTCGCCCGCCACGGTCAGCGCCGGGGCCACGGCCGAGGTAGCGGTTGCCTACAGCACGACCGCGCCGCCCGTCCTGGGCGGCAACTTAGAGGTCACCGTCAGCGGCCTGCCGAGCGGGGCCGACGCAACCGTCCTTGTCGAAGGGCCGGACGGCTTTTCTCAAACCCTCACCGCCACGACCACCCTGAGCAGTCTCCAACCCGGTGAGTATACGGTGACGGGCAAAAGCGTGAGTGCGGGGGCAGATACCTACGTCGCCACCGTGAATACGTCGCCGCTCGGGGTCGTCACGAGTCAAACCGTCAGCGCCGAGGTCGTCTACAGCAAACAGGCCCCCACGACCGGCAGCCTGGAAGTGACCATCAGCGGCTTGCCGACCAGCACCGACGCGGCCGTGACGGTGACCGGGCCGGACGGCTTCAGCCAAACCCTCAAAGTCAGCCAGACGCTTTCCGACCTGACGCCCGGCGACTACACGGTCACGGCGGGTAATGTCACCTCGAGCTACACCTACGCAGCGACGGTGGCGAGTTCGCCCGTCAACGTCACCGCGGGTGCCGTCGCCCAAGCAACCATAGCGTACAGCGCCACCACGGGCGTGCTGCAGGTCGACATCAGCGGTTTGCCCAGCGGGACCGACGCCGACGTGAGCGTGAGCGGCCCGAGCAGCTTTGCCCGGTCTTTCAAAGCAAGCGACACCCTAAACGACCTAGCGACTGGCGACTACGCGCTGACCGCGGCCGACGTGACGGTGGGCAGCAACACCTATACTCCGACCGTGACCGGTTCTCCAGCCGCTGTGACGGCGGGCGTCACTGCCAGCGCCAGCGTGACCTACGCGCCCGTGCCCGGCAGTTTGCAAATCGACGTTACCGGCTTGCCCAGTGGCGTCGACGCGGACGTGACGGTGAGCGCCGGCGGCTACGGCCAAACACTTAAAGCCAGCGAAACCCTGAGCGTCGCCCCCGGCGAGTACACCGTGACCGCCAAAGACGTCATGACGAAGTACAACTATACCGCCACCATCACCGCCTCGCCCGCCACGGTGACGGCCAACGCCACGACGACCGTCACGGTTGCCTACACCGCCACCACCGGCGACCTGGAAGTGACCATCAGCGGTTTGCCCGACAGCACCGACGCGGCGGTCACGGTGACGGGTCCGGGCAACTTCAGCCGGACGCTCACCGGGAGCGAGACCTTTACCGGCCTGACCCTGGGACAGTACACGGTCAAAGGCGACAGCGTGACGGTCGGTGACGACACTTACCAAGCCACCGTGAGCGGTTCGCCGGCCAGTGTGACCGGGGCCAATGTGGCTAGTGTCCGCGTTTCGTACAGTCCTTACCGCTTGTGGGTGCCTCTACAGGGTACACCCGGTCTTGTCGCTTACAGAAGCGGCCAACTGGTAAGTTCGGGTAGCCCGGCACCGGACATCGCGGTGAGCAGGTCTGACATTGCAAGTGCCAATCATGCAGTTGTCGCCTTCGACAGCGAAGGCAATGCCTGGGTAGGTGGGTACGGAAGTAGCAAAACCATCAGCAAATTCTCCGCGGCCAGTTTGGCGACGTCCGGAACCGTCGCGCCTAGCGTGACGATAAGCGCCGATGCCAACGGCAGCTTGAACAACCCCTACAGCCTCACCTTCGACAAGGATGGCAGCTTATGGGTGGCGAACATCAGTGGTAGCTCTCTCGTCAAGTACACCCCCAACCAGTTGACTGGCTCGGGCAACCCCACGCCTGCTGTAAGGATAGGCTCGAACCAAAGCAGTTTGAGCGGACCTGTCGGTCTTGCATTCGACAGCACTGGTAACCTATGGGTGGCAAACCAACATTCAAGTAAGCTTGCTAAATATACGCCCGCTCAACTTGCCGCCTCTGGCAACCCACTGCCGGATGTGACCATCAGTGGATTAGCCAACGCCATTAGTCTCGCTTTTGACAGTAGCGGCACCTTATGGGTGAGTACCTTCTATAGAAACACCCTGGTAGGCTTCACACCCGACCAGCTCACCGCCTCGGGCAGCCCGACCCCGAGCGTGACGATAAGTGGTAACGGAAACGGGAGTCTAAGCAGTCCCGGCGGTCTCGCCTTCGACAGCGAAGGTAGCTTGTGGGTGGGCAACACGAACGCTACCACAGTGGTCAAGTACACCGCGGCCCAGCTCGCTGCCACGGGCAGCCCCACGCCGGACGTGACGATAAGCGGTCTGCCGGCCAGGCCCGGCTACAGCCACCTGGCCTTCTACCCGACCCCGCCCGGCCTGCCCATCAACACGCCCTAAGTCCTTTAGCAGCTTGCCTGTGATGTGAGGAGCCGCGTCCGTTGGACGCGGCTCTTGCTTTTGAACTGTGACTTTTCTGAAAGGACAGTTCGTTGGAGGGATTCTCGAGCTTACAAAAGTGCTTATGGTTTCCAATAAAAACCCAAACCGTTCATCCTCAAAACAGCCACTCGCTTTAACGTCACTTGCGCCGGTTCGGGTCGCCGAAAACCAGCACGCGCTTGCGACCGGGTTTGAGCGGGGCCGGCGTGCTCGGTGCTGGCTGCGCGGTTTTAGCGCCTCGCGCCCGAACAGGTCGGTCCCCCTTGGACGGTATTTTTTCGGCGCTCGCCTTGCGCGTGTCCGTTTTGCGGGCATCCGCTTGGGGTGGAGCGTCCTCGAGCTCGGTTGCCGCCCGGTCGGGGAGTGCGCCCGCGTTCTGCTCGGCGCGGTCGTCTTCGATGGGGTGCGTCTTGCGCGACAGTGGCGTTTTGAGGTCTTTGGGCGGTTTGGTGTGTTCGCGTTCGCGCTCGTCTAGCTCGGCTTCGGGCAGTTCCATGTAACCGGGGATGAGGTCGATTTGCCGCTGCACCGGGTTGCTCGCCAGAATCTTGACTTCCAAACGGTCGCCGAGCCGGAACTTGCGCCGTGAGTGCTTGCCCAGGAGCATCAGCGAGTCTTCTAAGTAAACGTAGTAGTCGTCGTCGAGCTGCGAGACGTGGATGAGGCCCTCGACCGCGTTCGGCAGCGCCACGAACACGCCGAAGTTCGTCACGCCGCTGATGACGCCGCCGAAATTTTCGCCGACGTGGTCTTTGGCCCAGCGCGCGTGGTAGTAGCGGGTGAGGTCGCGCTCGGCGTCCTCGGCGGTGCGCTCGCGCTCGGAGGTGTGCTCGGCCAGCGCGGGAAAGTCGCTTTTCAGCCGTTCTTTCAAGGTCGGCGACAGGCGGCGCTGGAGCATGGCCCTCAACACTCGGTGAACGACGAGGTCGGGATAGCGGCGAATCGGACTGGTGAAATGCAGGTAATAGTCGAACGCCAAACCGAAGTGGCCTAAATTGTCGGCGCTGTAGCGCGCCTGCTTGAGCGACCGCAGCAGCAAGGTGTTGACAAGTTGCGCTTCGGGCTTGCCGGCCGCTTTTTTGATGATGTCCTGGAGGTCCTGGGGCGAGGCTTCGGCTTTTTCGAACACGTAGCCCAAGCGCCCCAGGGAGCGCTGCAGGTTGAGAATTTTCTCGTCGGACGGGTCTTCGTGAACGCGGTAGAGCGCCGGGATGTCGCGTTTGGACAACTCTTGCGCGACGAGTCGGTTGGCGAGCAGCATGAGTTCTTCGATGAGTTGCCGCGCCGCGTTGGACTTGACCGGGGTGAGTTCGAGCGCCCCCTCCTCGGTCACGTCGACTTTGGCCTCGGTAAAGTCGAAGTCGAGCGCGCCGCCCTCGAGCCGTTTCTGGCGCAGATTTTGGGTGAGGTCAACGAGCACTTTCAGGTCGCGCTCAAGCTTGCGTTTCCCCTGCGGCAGGCGGTCGTCGCCGTTGACGAACATCTGCACCTGGTCGTAGGTGAGCCGGGCGTCGCTCTGGATGACGGTCTCTTTGAACTTGACCGACTTGACCTCACCGTCCCGGCTGATGTCGACCAGCGCCGACAGCGCCAGCCGCGGCTCGCCCTCGACGAGCGAGCAGATGCCGTTGCTGAGCTGTTCGGGCAACATCGGCAAGACCTTGCCCGGCAGGTACACGCTCGTGGCGCGCTCCAAGGCCTCGCGGTCCAGACTCGTGCCCTCGGCGACGTAGTAGGACACGTCGGCGATGTGGACGCCGACCCGCAGCAGACCCTTGGGGCCGCGCCCGTCGAGGCGCTCTAGGGAAATGGCGTCGTCGAAGTCTTTGGCGTCCACCCCGTCCACCGTGAACGTGTTGACGCCGCGCAGGTCGGTGCGGCCCGCCATCATCTCGCCCGTGACCGTGGGCGGCACCGCCTCGGCCTCTTTCAGGGTCGAATCGTCGAAGGCGTCTTTGAGGCTGTACTTGATGACGACGGCGCGCGTCTCGGTTTCGGGGTCGGCCTCGCCGCCCAAAACCTCTTCGACCTCGGCGAAGGGGTCGCGTTCGCCGGTCGTTTCGGGCCAGGCCATCTTGCCGACGATGCGGCTGCCGGCCGGCAGCTTGCCGACCGAGTCGGGCAGCAGCAGCACGCGCTCGCGCAGCTTGGTCGAGTCGGGGCGCAAAATCGCGTAGCCTTGGGAGTATTCCAGCGTGCCCACCACGCGGTCGTGTTTGCGCTTCAGGACGCGCACGATCTCGCCGCTGACGCGGCCGTTGTCCCGGCTCGAGTTGGGCCGCGCCACCACCCGGTCGCCGTCCCAGGCCCCGGCGAGCGCGTCGACCGGGATGAACAGGTCCTTCTCGCCCTCTTTTTCGGACAAGACGAAGCCGTAGCCGCCCGAGGTGATCTGCAAGCGCCCGAGCACCAGGTTCATCTCTTGGGGCAGGCCGTAAGTGCGGCGGCGCGTGCGGATGAGTTTGCCCTCGTCGATGAGGTCGGTCAACACCTGGCGCAGCGGGCTGCGCGTGCTCAGTTTGAGTCGGTTTTGCAACTCCTGCAGGTGCCAGGGCTTTTCGGGGTGCTGTTTGAAAAAGTCGTACAGTTGGTCTTTAGAAAGGTCCATTGGCTTTAGTCTAGCGCTTTTCGGGGTTCAGTGGCGAAATCCGGCTGTGTTTCGGGGCCGGAAGCCGTTTTTCACAGGGTCTTTGGAGCGTATGATGGCGGGTACCGAGGGGGCGGGCTCGAGCCGTACCGGGTTACGGCCGCGCCGTTCTGAGTCGGAGCCTGGGCCAGGGACGAATAACCCTGACGGTGGGGGGGGCGAAAGTCTTACACTGAACTCGACTTTTGGTTTGATTTGACGTACTCAAGTAGGTATTCAACAGGAGGACGAATGAAGAAAACCCGCATATTGATGTTTTGCCTGCTGACCAGTCTGCTCGCCGCCTGCGGTGACCGCGGCAGCGGCTTTTCCCCGGCGGAAAACGCCGTGACCGCCGTCCCAGAAGACACGATAGCCCTGCGCGCTCGCGACTACGAACTGCCCCCGGCCACACCTGCACCGGACGGCCCGACCGCTTCTTACGACACGGGCGACAGCTCCGGCGGGCGCACGCTCACGCTGGACACGCTCGAGCCGGCCCTGGAACGCGCCGCCGCAGAAACCGCAGACGAGGTCGCGGACGCCCTCGCCGAGAACGCGCTCGAGGACGGAACGTCAACCACCATCGCCGACGAAACGAGCGAGGGCGACGCGGCCGAGGCGACCGGCGGCGACCTGAACGTCGTCACCGACCCCACCGAGACGCCCACCGACACCGTCGTCGACCCGGCGACCGGCGGCGAGGTGGAAGTGGCAGGCTCTGTAGAGGAGGTCGGTATAGAAGAGGTCGGTGCTGAAGAAACTGTCGAGGCTACCGACGAGAACGTGACGGGGCAAGAAGTCGGCTCGAGTGAAGCTCCTGAAGGCGAGACTGCTTTAGAAACCAGTGCAGAAGAGACCGGCGGCACCGTAACAACGGAAACCGCAGCAACGGAAGAGGTCGCCGCCGAAACGGGCGGGGCGACCGAAGAAGCGGTTGAGGGCTCGAGCCCCGCAGAAGCCGCCGCGCAACCCACCTCCGAAGTCCTCGCTCAAGCGGACAGCTTCGACTGGGTGGACCTCGGCAACAGGGCTTACGCCAACTGCGTGGCCTGCCACCAGCAAAACGGCGAGGGCATCGTGGGCGCCTTCCCGCCCCTGGCCGGACACATGAGCGAACTCTACAACGCCGAAGGCGGGCGCAAGTACATCATCAACACGGTGCTTTACGGCTTGCAGGGTGAAATCGAGGTGTTGGGGCAAAGCTACAACGGCCTCATGACGCCCTGGGGCCAGCTCAGCGACGAAGAGATTGCGGCGACGCTCAACCACGAACTCACCAGTTGGGGCAACGACGCGCTGCTGGAAGACTTTCAACCCATTCAGCCCGCAGAGGTCGAAGCCGAAAGGGGCAACGGTCTCAGCGCGGCGCAAGTGTTGGAGTTGCGGCCTGAACTGCCCTGAATCCGCCTTTGTTTTGCTTTGTTTTACAAGGGTGAGAGCCGACCTCCTTTTTTCGCTAAACTGGTGTCGACTGAACCAGGTCTCGTTTTAAGCCGAGAGGATGTATGGAATCCCCTATTTTAGGCTGGCAATTCGACCCAGTGTTGTTGGGCAGCCTGCTCACCTTGGCCGTGTCTTACGCCCTGGCGGTGGGGCCGCTGAGGACGCGGCTCGCGCCCGGTACACCCTTCCCGACGCGGAAAGCCGTCATCTTCGGCAGCGCCTTGGTGCTGACCTACCTCACCGAAGGGTCGCCGCTCCACGACCTGTCCGAGCGCTACTTGTTCAGCGCCCACATGGTCCAGCACCTGCTGATGATGTACTTTTGCGCGCCGCTCCTCATTTGGGGGACGCCGACATGGGTGTTCCGCCCCCTGCTGCTCAACCGCGCGGTTTATCCGGTTGCCAGAATCGTGACCAAGCCCGTCTTTGCGGGCTTGCTGTTCACTCTGTTCTTGTCGCTGTGGCACGTTCCGGCTATTTACGACGCGGGTTTGCGCAATTCGACGGTTCACCACACCCAGCACGTGTTGTTCCTGATCGTCGCTTTTATAAGCTGGTGGCCCATCATGAGCCCACTGAAAGAACTGCCGCGGCTCGGCTACGGGGCGCAGATCATCTACTTGTTCGTCACCTCGACGGTGCTGCAACTGCCGCTGTTCGCCATCATCACCTTTTCGGACCACGCGTTTTACCGCACCTACGAACTCGCGCCGCGCATCGTCAACCTGAGCGCGGCGGACGACCAGGCTTTGGCCGGGGTCATCATGAAAGTGCTGGCGATGGCGATTTACAGCGTGCCGCTCGTCGTCATCTTTTTCAAGTGGTACAACGAGTCGCAGCGCCCCACGCGGCGAAACCCACCGAAACCCCGGCCTTCGAAGGTTTAGAGCGTGACGACGTCGGAACGCACCCTCAAGCTGTTGCAAGGCTACATCTGGCACCCCAGGAACGAGCCGGTCAACTTGGGCGACTACCTGCCCGAGCGCCTCGAGCCCGGTTTGCACGTCTTGTGGGACGCCATGCCCGCCGCGCCGTTCACGTTTTTCGACGACGGCACGCTGTCGGCGACGCAGCAGCTTTACCAGTTCACCGTCGTCGTTCAAACCGACGACGGCGACGAAGCCCTGGACGACGCGCAAAAGCTCGTGCCGTGGCTCGCCGAAACGCTGCAAACGCGGCTCGAGACCACCCCGCCGGGCGTCGGCTGGCAAATCTTCGAAGACCTGCGGGACGTCTGAATGCGCGCCGACGCCTTCATCGCCTTTTATCCCTGTCACGACCTGAGCGCCAGCCGCGACTTTTACGAACGCGACTTGGGGCTGAAACTGGCTCGAGACCAGAAAACGTGTCTCATCTTTCAAGCCAGTCAGGGTTACCTGGGCTTTTGTCAGCACGAGGGGGCCTTACCCCAACACGCCGGGCTCATCCTGACCTTCGTGACGGACGCCGTGGACGAGGTCTACAAAACACTGCGGCAGCGCAGCGTCGAGACCGAAGCGCCGCCGCGACTCAACGAGCAACACGGCATCTACCACTTTTTCGCCCGCGACCCGGACGGTTACCGCGTCGAGGTGCAGCGCTTTCTCGAGCCGCTTGAGCCCACCTGAAACCTACGTTAGACTAGCCCAGGAAACTGCCCGGGGGTGGAGAAAGAGGAAGCGTGTTCAAAGCTTTTCGAGAGTTTATCGCCCGGGGCAACGTCATGGAGTTGGCGGTCGCCGTCATCCTCGGCGCGGCCTTCAACCAGATCGTCAACTCGCTCGTCGAAGACGTCATCACCCCGGCGGTGCTGAACCCGGCGATGGAAGCCGCAGGCGTCGAGCAACTCGCCAACCTCACCTGGAACGGCGTCGCCTACGGCAGCTTTTTGGCGGCCGTGGTCAACTTCCTCATCATCGCTTTCGTGCTGTTCTTAATCGTGCGGGCCTACAACAACTTTATGAAGCGCTTCGAGAAACCCGGTGCCGAGGAAAAACCGGGCAAGACCCGCAGCGAGGAGTTGCTCGAGGAAATCCGCGACCTGCTCGCTAAAAGTTAAGCAGGTAGGGGCGGCCCGCGTCCTTTTAGCCCCCCGACAATGCCGCACGCCGTACAGCTTTGGAGGCCCACAAACGGTATGCTCGCCCACGTGCCACCTCGCAAACCCCCCACCGAGTATGTCGACTACAGCCACGAAACGCAGGTAGCGCCGAACGTTTTTGTACGGCTCGTGTGGCTGGTCCTGGGGCTGGTTTTCACCGGTTTGGGTTTTTTGGGCTACGTGCTGCCGGGGTTGCCGGGCACGGTCTTCATCCTCATCGCGGTTTACTGTTTTGCGCGGAGCAGCCCGCGGTTTTACAACTTTTTGCTCAACCACCGCGTGTTCGGGCAACTCATCCGCGACTGGCGGGCGGGTTTGGGCTTGCCGTTGCGGGTGAAGGTGTTGGCGGTGGCGGTCATCGTCCTCAGCATCGGCTCGAGCCTGTTTTTTATCGACGTCTTGGCGATCCGGCTCGTCCTACTTCTCTGCGGCGTCGGCGTGAGCGCCTACCTCGTCAGCCGGCCGACCAAGCGCCCGGCGGCGTAACGTGGCCTGCTGCGACGTCAACGGTCTCGACCGGCTGTTCCGCGGCGGTTTGGTCGCGCAGGAAAAACGTGCCTACCTGAAAAACGGCCCGAACCCACGTCAGCGAGCGTTTCTCGAGGGCGTCTCGCTGGCCGACAAAACCGTGCTCGACGTCGGTTGCGGCGTGGGGGCGCTGGGCTCGAGCGCCCTGCAACGGGGCGCGCGGCGCGCGGTGTTCGTCGACGTGTCGCGCGCCTACCTGGCGGCGGCCGAAGAGGTGACCCGACGGTTGAACCTGAGCGACCGCGCCACGTTTCAGCAAGGTGATTTTACAGGTCTGGACCTCGCGGCCGCGGACGTCGTCACGCTCGACCGTGTCGTCTGCTGCTACCCGGACGCCAACCAACTCTTAGAGAAAGCCGCCGCCCACAGCCGCCGCGAAATAGTGCTGAGTTACCCGGTTCCCTGGTGGTGTCTGCGGGTGGGGCGGACGCTCCTCAACTTCGGGATGCGCGTGTTCGGGCAACGGTACCGCTTTTATCTTCATGACGAAGCGGCACTCTACAGAGCTGCCGAAAGCGCCGGACACGCCCCGCGCTACAGCGTCCGCCACGGCGTGTGGCAGGTCGCGGTTTTTTCAAAATCAGTTGAGGATGACGAACTCGAGCTTGGCCGGGCCGCCCGCGAAGACCGCATCGCTGGCGGCTAAGCCAACCGTCACCGGCCCCCTGAGGCGTAACAGCTGGTTGGTGAAGCCCTCGACCTCGAGCGAGGTGTCGGACAAGCTCGGGTAAACCTCGTCGGACAAACCCAAAGCGAGGAGCTTGGCGTTGGCGTCGGCTAAAACTTTGAGCAGGTCGTCGCGCAACTGGTCGCGGCTGCCGGGGCCGAGAAAAATCTGGCGGCTGACGACGAGTTGGTCGTCCTCGAGCAACTTCTGATTAGGCGCGACCTCGACCGCGACCAACACCGGGGCGGAGACGTACTGGTTCATTTTCGAGCGCAGCACCACGATGTCCTCATCGGGCGTTTGGGCGGCTTCTGTGACGATGCTGTTGCTCTGCTCCGGCGTCAGCACCACGTCCAGCCCACCGCGCCGCACCGCTTCTTCGCTGGCGTCTTGCACCAGTTGCGCGAGCTGCACCCGAATTGCGGGCGGCTCTTGCGCCGTGATGACGCCACTGAGAATCACTTGATTAATGTTGTAGCTGATGTTCTGGCTGGCGACCTCCTCGGCTTCACGCTTGGTACGGTTGAGTTCGCTCGTTTGCTGCTCGAGGGTTTGAGTAAGTGCCTCGTTCGTAGCTGTCAAGTCCTCAAGCTGCTCACCTAAGTCTTTGGCTCTCTTTCTCAAGATATCTCTAAGGTCAACAAGTTCACCGTTGACTCGCACCAACTCGCTATTTCGCGTGCTCAAATCTTCAGCTTGTGATTTCAACTCGTCAATGTTCGTTTGAAGGGTGGTGGCTTGAGCCTCGGCCTCCTGTTGGCTTTGAATCGCTTCGTCACGGGCGTTGTTAGCTTGCTCGAGTTCACTTTGCGCACTCGACAACGCGTCTTGTGTGTCCGCAAGCTGCGTCTGGGTAGCGCCTAACTCGTCTTGCGCGGCTACTAAGTCCTGACGCGATAAAGCGAGTTCGTTTTGAATAGCACCAAGTTTTGTTTGGGCCGCCGTAACCTCTTCGGTCAGGCTTTGGACCTCTTGCCGGGACGCCGCCGCTTCTTGGCTCGCCTCGGCGGCTTCGGCTACGGCTTGCTGCCGGGCCTGGTCGGCCTCTTTAAATTGCTGCTGGGCTTGGGTCAGGTTCGCTTCTACCTCGGCCACCTTCTCTTGAGCGGAAGTCAAAGAAGTGTTCAAGGTTTCGATGTCGCCTTGCAACGCTGCTTGCGTCGTCTCTAAATCCTCGACGGCGGCTCGAGCTTCGTCCCGCGCCTGCTCCGCCGTCTCGACCTCGGTTTGCGCCTGAGAGAGTTCTCGGTTTCGGGCATCAACTTGTCCCTGCAACTCCTCGACCTGGGCCGTAGAACGCCTTACCCGCGCCTCTTGCTCGGCCAACTGCACGCCGACCGGCTGCGCCCTCATGATGACTTGAACCGCGTTGCGAAAACTCAGCGCCAGCGTACCCAACGTCACGAGCATGATGAGGATGCCCGCCAAAACGCCGATGATGCGTCCGCTCTGCTTCGGGCGCACCCCGAACAAGCTCAACCGGCGCTTGCCGACAAGCGTTCCCAGCACGTCGCCCGTGTAGGCGATGACGCCCGCGAGCGCGACCAGCAAAACGACCAGCACGACGATGTTGGTAAGGTCGGCCATCTGTTACAGCTTACATCTGAAAGTCTGAGCCGAGGTAGTAGTGCCGCACGTCGGGGTCGTCGGCAAAGTCTTGCGGGGTGCCGCTGAAACGCACCCTGCCGTCGAACATCAGGTACACGCGGTCGGCAATCGCCAGCGTTTCGCGCACGCTGTGGTCGGTTAAAAGCACGCCCAAGCCACGCCGCTCGCGCAGGTCGGCAATGAGGAGTTGAATCTCGCGGATGCTCTTCGGGTCGACCCCGGTAAAGGGCTCGTCGAGCAAAATAAACTGTGGACTGATGGTGAGGCTGCGCGCGATTTCCAGCCGCCGCCGCTCGCCGCCGGAAAGCGTGTCGGCGCGGTGCTGCGCCAGGTGGCCCAGGTGAAACTCGTCGAGGAGGTTCATGGCCCGCTCGCGGTGCTCGCTCTTTTTGACCTTTTGAAACTCCAAAATCGAAATCAAATTGTCCACGACGCTCATCTTGCGAAACGCGCTCGGCTCCTGCGCCAGGTAACCGAGCCCGGCGCGGGCGCGCTTGTACATCGGCCAGGCGGTGATGTTTTGCTTGCCCAAAAAGATGCGCCCCACGTTCGGCCGAATAAAGCCGACCATCATGTAAAAACTGGTCGTCTTGCCCGCACCGTTGGGGCCGAGCAGCGCCACAATTTCGCCGGGGTTGAGCAAAAAATCCACCCCGTCCACGACCTTGTGGCCGCCGTACTTCTTGACGAGCCCTTTCGCCTGAAGGCTCGCCGTCGTGGGAATCGCAGTTTGAGGCGCGGGCGCGTGGGTCAGGACGGTCACTCGAGCAATGGTAGCACGGGGAGGGTTAGGGGGAAGTTATAAAGTTTAAGCCTTCACAACGTTGAATTTTCAGTAGAGATACGGAGATGGGGAGGTAGAGAGCGGAGGAGAAAAACTTTTAATCCCTGTCTCCCCTGCTCCTCCGCCCCTCTGCCTTACTCAAACCGTGAGCACGAGCGGTCTACCCTTCTGCACCACGACCGTATTTTCATAGTGCGCCGTCAAGCTGCCGTCTTGCGTGCCTATCGTCCAGCCATCTCTGCGCTTAGAAACGAGACTTTTCCCCGCGGCAATCATCGGCTCGACGGCGATGACGAGGTTGTTTGTCAAGGGTTGCCGAAAGTCGGGGTGGTAAAAGTTCAGGACTTCCGGCTCCTCGTGGATGGCGCGGCCCACACCGTGACCTGCTAGCTCACGAATCACCTCGAAGCCGAACCGGTGCGCCTCACGCTCGACGACCCTGCCGACGCCGTTGACGGGCTTGCCCGTTCGCACGACGCGCATGGCCGCCCAAAAGGCCGACTCGGCGCAAGCTACGAGTTTCAGCGCGACTTTTGAGGCCGGCGGCACGACCACCGTCCGCGCGGCGTCGGCGACGTAGCCGTCTAAAATCGGGGTGACGTCCAGCTTGACGACATCGCCCGCTTGCAGTTTACGCTTGGTGGGCAGGCCGTGGACTACAGCGTCGTTGACCGAAACAAACGCGTTCACAGGTGCGCCGTACAGCAGCCGGGGCGCGGAAAAAGCGCCGTGCTCTTGAAAGACGCGGCCACAAACCGCGTCTAGTTCGGCCGGAGTCACGCCGGGTTCAACGGCGGCTTGCAGCGCAGCGAGAGCTTCTTTGACGACCGCGCTCACCCGCTGCAAGCCCTGCAAGTCTTGTTCGGAACCGACGGACACTAGCCCTCGAGCGCCAGCAAGAACGGGTCTTCGATGGCCGAGCAGACCCAGCGCAAAAACCGCGCCGCCTGCGCGCCGTCGATAAGGCGGTGGTCGTAGGTCAGCGCGAGCGGCATCATCATCCGGGGGATGAACTCGCTCGTCTCCTTGTTCCAGACAGGTTCCATCGTCCCGCGCGACACGCCCAGAATCGCCACGTCCGGCGGGTTGACGATGGGGGTAAAGTTCGTCCCGCCGATGCCGCCCAAATTAGAAATGTTGAAGTTGCCACCCTGCATGTCGTCGGGGGCGAGTTTGCGGTCCCTGGCCTTTTCTGCCAGTTCACCGAGTTCTTGCGCGAGGTCGACCATGTTCTTGTGGTCGGCGTGCTTGATGACCGGCACGAGCAGCCCGTTCGGCGTGTCCACCGCCACGCCGATGTTGACGTAGTGCTTGTAAACGATTTCGTTGCTCGAGGTGTCGATGGAAGCGTTGAAGTCCGGAAACTTGCGCAGCGCCCCGGCGAGCACTTTGATAAGCATGGCGGTCGGCGTGAGTTTGGCACCTACGGCCTCGGCCTTGGGGCCGTACCTTTTGCGCAACGCCTCGAACTCGGTGATGTCGGCGCGGTCGAACTGCGTCACCATCGGCACACTTGACCAGGCCTGGGTCATCGCCCGCACCGTCGCCTTACGGATGCCCGACATGGGTGCGCGTTCGGTTTCGCCCCACTTGCCGAAGTCCGGCAGGGGCGGCGCTTCGATTTTTTGGGCGGGTGCGGCCGGTGCGGCGGGCGCTTGCGCGGGAACGCCGCCTTCGGCGTACTGCCGCACGTCCTGGGCCGAGATGCGGCCCAAAACGCCCGAGCCCGCGACCTCGCGCAAATCGACGCCCATCTCGCGCGCCAGCCGCCGAACTGACGGGGCGGCGGGAATATGGGGCTCGTCGCTCGGCTCTTGGGGCGAGGGTTTGGGAACGGGGGTGTACTGCTCTTTGCGGTCGACCCCGGCCGCGCCGGAACCGGAGTCGGAGGTCTTTGAGTCGGATGATTTGCCTTCGGGAGACTTTTCCGCGGGTGGGTCTTCTTGAGACGCTTGTGCCGCTGCCTGCTCGCTTTGTGCTTCGTCTTCGGAAGCGCCGGGCTCGAGCACCGCTTCGTCTTCGGCCGCTTGCTCGGCACCGCCCTCGTCGGGCGCGGCTTCGTCGGCATCCGCCGCCGCTTCGCCCTCCCCTACTGTCAGGATGACTTGGCCGACTTTGGCTTCTTCGTTCGCCTTGACGTTGATGGACTGCACCACGCCGCTGACACTCGATGGGACTTCGACGACGGCTTTGTCGGTTTCCAATTCGATGACCGGCTGGTCTTTCTCGACCGTGTCGCCGACCGAGACCAAAATACCGACGACGATGCCCGAATCTATACCTTCGCCCACCTCGGGCAACTTGAATTCTGCCACGGAACGCTCCTTGCTTGATGTCCAAAAAAGTTCTAAACCTCGTACGGGCTGAGTTTATCAGGATTGACACCCAGGTCTTTGATGGCTTTGGCAACCGTCGCGGCGTCCGTTTCGCCCTCTTGCTGGAGCGCGTACAGCGTCGCCACGGCGATGTGCGCGGCGTTGACCTCGAAAAAGGCCCGCAGTTCCTCCCGCGCCTCGCTGCGCCCGTAGCCGTCGGTGCCGAGGCTGTACATCGGCTTGGGCAGGTGCCGCGCGAGCGCGTCGGGCAGAATTTTCATGTAGTCCGAGGCGGCGACGAACACGCCTTTGGCGTCTTTAAGTTGCTCGAAAACGAAGGATGTCCGCGGCGTTTCTTCCGGGTGGAGCCGGTTCCAGCGGTCAACTATCAGCGCGTCGCGGTGGAGTTCTTTGTACGAAGTGACGCTCCACACGTCGGCGGCGACTTTGTAGTTTTCCAAAATCTCTTGCGCTTTCAAAACCTCGTTCATAATCGAGCCGCTGCCGAACAGGTGCGCGCGCAGTTTGCTGCGTTTTTTGCTCGAGGTCTTGAACCGGTACAGGCCTTTCAGGATGCCGGTCTCGAGCGCTTCACGCTCCAAGTGTTCCGGCACTCGGGGCTGGGCGTAGTTTTCGTTGCCGATGGTGAGGTAGTAGAAGATGTCCTCTTGCTCCTCGTACATCCGCCGCATCCCCTCGCGGATGATGACGGCCATCTCGTAAGCGAACGAGGGGTCGTAGGCTTTGAGGTTGGGCAGCGGATACGCGAGCAGGTGCGAGTGGCCGTCCTGGTGCTGCAACCCTTCGCCCGCTAAGGTCGTGCGGCCCGCCGTCGCGCCGAGCATAAAGCCCTTGGTGCGCATGTCGCCCGCCGCCCAGGCGAGGTCGCCTATTCGCTGAAAGCCGAACATCGAGTAGTAGATGAAAAAGGGAATCGTGTTGACGCCGTGCGTGGCGTACGCCGTCCCCGCCGCGATAAACGACGACATCGAGCCCGCTTCGGTGATGCCTTCTTCTAAAATCTGGCCGTCTTTGGACTCTTTGTAGTAGAGCAGGTTGTCGCTGTCCACCGGGTCGTAAAGCTGTCCCACATGCGAATAGATGCCGATTTGCCGAAACAGCGCCTCCATCCCGAAGGTGCGCGCCTCGTCGGGGATGATGGGGACAACGAGACGGCCCCAGGTTTCGTCACGGAGGAGTTTGCGCAAAATTGTCACGAAGACCATCGTGGTCGAGACTTCGCGGCCGTCGGTGCCCGCCATGAACTCTTCGAAGGCCTCGCGGCTCGGCGCGGCTACCGGCTCAGCTTTGACGACGCGCTTGGGAATGAAGCCGCCCAGTTCTTCGCGCCGCGCGACGAGGTAGCGAAACTCGTCGCTGTCCTCGTCGGGTTTGTAAAACGGGAACTTGCCGATTTCCTCGTCGCTGACCGGAACTTTGAAGCGGTCGCGGAAGGCTTTGAGTTCGTCCTCGTTGAGTTTTTTCTGCTGGTGGGTGATGTTCTTGCCCTCGCCGGTTTCGCCTAAGCCGTAACCCTTGACGGTGCGCGCCAGGATGACGGTCGGTGAGCCCTTATGGTCGGTCGCCTTTCTATAAGCCGCATAAACCTTGATAGGGTCGTGGCCGCCGCGGTTGAGCTTGGACAGGTCCTCGTCGCTCCAGCCTTCGATGAGGTTTTTAAGTTCGGGCGTGTTGAAAAAGTGCTCGCGCAGTTCCGCGCCGCCGAAGGCCGCGTAGCGTTGCGACTCGCCGTCGACGAGTTTGGCGAAGCGCTCGAGCAACACCCCGCGGTCGTCTTTTTCCAGCAGCTTGTCCCAGACCGAGCCCCAGGTCACCTTGATGACGTTCCAGCCCGCGCCGCGGAAGGACGCCTCCAACTCCTGAATAATCTGCCCGTTGCCGTGGACGGGGCCGTCCAAGCGTTGCAGGTTGCAGTTGACGACCCAGATGAGGTTGTCCAGCTTCTCGCGCCCCGCGTGGCGAATCGCGCCCAGGGTTTCGGGCTCGTCGGTCTCGCCGTCGCCCAAAAAAGCCCAGACCTTGGCATCGCCGTGCTCTTTCAAACTTCGGTCTTCCAAATAGCGGTTGAAGCGCGCTTGGTAGATCGACATAATCGGCCCCAAACCCATCGACACGGTCGGGAACTGCCAGTAGTCGGGCATCAGCCAGGGGTGTGGGTAGGAGGACAAACCGGGCTCGTCTTGCAGTTCGCGGCGAAAGTTCCGCATCTTTTCCACCGGAATGCGCCGCTCGATGTAACTCCGCGCGTAGATGCCGGGTGAAGCGTGGCCCTGGTAGTAGATGAGGTCGCGGTCTAAACCCGCCTCGACCCCGCGGAAAAAGTGGTTGAAGCCGACCTCGTACAAGGTTGCCGCCGAGGCGTAGGTAGAAATGTGCCCGCCGATGCCGTCCGAGAGTTTGTTAGCCCGCACGACCATCGCCATCGCGTTCCAGCGGATGAGGTTGCGAATGCGCCGCTCCAACTCCAGGTCCCCCGGATATTCAGGCTCGTCCTCGGTCGGGATGGTGTTGATGTAGGGCGTCTGCGCGGTGAAGGGAATCTTCACCCCGTGTCTATGGGCGTGCTCCTCCAGGCGCTCCAGAATCTCGTTGACGCGCTCCGGGCCGCCCGAGGCGAGGACGTAGTCGAGGGACTCGAGCCACTCCCTCATTTCCAGGGTGTTCAAGTTTTTAAGCTCGCCGGGCTCGAGCTGCGAGCGGTCGATGTTCAAAATCTCGTCCAACACGTCTGCCATTTTGCTTGCTCCTCTCAAAAAGTGACGCCCCTGGGGGCGGGAAGTAGGTCAAAGCTTTTGCTTTTCTCAGTGTACCGCACGGCGCTCACTCGCCAAGTCCGGCAAGTCTAAAGCCAGGCCATCCTGTGACGCCGTAGCGTGAAGCTGATTCGGTGCCGGCAGCTATGATAAGATTATGAAACCTGACCGGTCGGACTGGCCCGTGAACGTCTACAAACTTGGCGAAGAGCCGGGCGAGGACTTGTCGGCGACAACCACCCCGGCGCAGCGCCTCGCCATGATGTGGCCGCTCGCGCTGGAAGCTTGGGCGCTGCTGGGTAAAGAGTTACCGGACTACGACCGGGCGAACATGCCGGTGGCCGTTTTTTACCGAGACCTGCCTTAAAAGAGACCTGCCTTTGAACGAGGATTTTTTGGACATTTTAGAAGCTCTACTCGCCGCGGGCGCGACGTTTCTCGTCGTCGGAGCGCATTGGATTTCAGACGAGCCTGGCGAACGAAAATAACTCATCCGGCCGAACATCTGACGGTTCCGTTCATAGGCCGTGACGCCTTTCTCATCAACAAAAAAGCGACCGGCAGACTCAAAGACTTAGCCGATGTAGAGACGCTGCAAGCTTCGGGGCAAACTGACAAAAATTAACGCCGACGCTTTTCATCTCTCCCTGAGCAACCAAGCCACACCGTTCAAAACAAGACTGAGGACGACGCTTGCCAGCAGCATCGAGGTGATAGGGATGAAAACCCGGCTCGAGCCCCGCTCGAGCCGCAGGTCGCCGGGCAGGTGGCCGAACCAGCTCAAGGCTTTCGGGAAAACGAGCCAGAGTGCGCCTATCCCGACGAGGACCAAACCGAACACGATAAGGGCTTTTGCCATACGTCAAGGATAGCGTAGGGGCTCGAGCTTCGAAGTCTCCACCGCCATCACACTTCAAAAAGCTTGTGGTTTCTGTAAGCGGTTACAAACCGAGGCTGATAACAAACACACAGGAAACATGCTCACTTTCCAAAGCGCCCGCTGCAACACCTTCTATAAAGGTTTGCTGAACCAGCAGTTCCAAATTTAACCAAATTCGATTTCAATGACGTGCTGAACGGTACTCTCAAGAGATAGGCGACGAGCAATCGAGCAGCTACAGAGGCTGTTTCGGAGAATAACCCTTCAGTTTCTGGTGAACTAAGCTCCCTTAGCAACTTTTTAGAAGCGTCCCGCCAGATATTTAGCCCTCTTCTGAGCAAAGTAGAGGGGAATTAGCTGCTGTGCTGATAAGCTTTAACCTGCTCAACGCTGTTTGAGAGAGGGTTTGTTAAATTTGGAATTGCTGTTGCTGAACCAGCATTCTTGACAAACAAGTTATTAGAGCGTAAGCTGACCTCACTAAAAATGTAAGCGGTTACGACCGAGAAGCACCAGAGGGGTCAAAGGGGGTCGGCGCGGTGCCTGTAGGCTCAGACGCATTAACGATCAAAGACGTTGCCCGCGAAGCCGGCGTCTCTACCGGCACCGTAAGCCGCGTGCTCAACAAGCGCCGTGGCGTCCGGGCCGAAACGCGGGACGCGGTGCTGGCGACGGTGGAACGCCTCGCCTACCGCCCCGACGTGGCGGCGCGCGAACTTTCGTTCAGGCAGACAACCCGCGTCGGGCTCAGCATCTCCAAAGCGAGCCGCCGCCTGACGCCCTTTTTTATGCTTTTTTTGGAACACGTCATCACCGAATTGCAAACCGGCGGTTACCGGGTCGAGGAGGTTCCGACGCGCCCCGACGGTTTGCCTGTGAGCCTCGGCGACGGCATGGTGCTGTTCGGCGCGCATGACGACGACCCGCGCGTGCCCTATCTGCAAGAAAAAGAGATTCCTTTCGTCCTCGTCGGCCACCAGGAAAACGTGCGCTACATCATGCCGGACGACTACGACGGCGGTCTCCAGGCGACGAACCACCTGTTGCGCTTGGGCCACCGAAGGGTTGTCCACATGGGCGGCCCCAGACATGCCCAAGTCGCTTTCGACCGCTACTCGGGCTACTGCGCGTCTTTGAAAGCCGCGGGGCGGGAAGCGGATGACGCTTTCGTGCTCGAGGGCGACTTTTCCAGCCTCGCCGCTTACCGCGCCCTGCGCCGAGCCCACGCGAACGGCTTGCGCTTCAGCGCGGTCTTCGCCGCCTCGGACGAGATGGCGCTGGGCGTGCTGGCGGCCCTGGAGGACTTAGATTTGAACGTCCCCGGCGACGTGTCGGTGGTCGGTTTCGACGACTTGCCCGAAATCGGTGAGGGGCTGACCACGGTGCGGCAGGACATAGAAGACATCGCGGCGAGGGCCGTCAAGCTCCTCAAAGAGGGTTTGCGCGGCGAGCTTGTGCGCTCTGAAACGGTTCCGGTCAAACTCATCGTGCGCGGCACGACCGCGCGGAAGCGTTAAAGGGGGTGGTGTTTATTTGAAGGCCGTTTTCGTTTTTTGACCGTCCACTCTACTCACGTTACATTTCTGGGAGGAAACACATGAAGAAAATCCTGTTCCTAATCGTCTCGCTCGCTCTCCTCGGTAGCGCCTTCGCGCAGACCACCGTGCGCATTATGGGCTACGGCGGCCAGGACCCGGCCATCGTCCAGCGACTGTTGAGCGACGTCATCGGCGACGAGCTTGAAGCCGAAGGCATCACCATCCAGTACGAGCCCCTAGAAGGCGACTACAACGCCGCGCTGACCAACGCGCTGTCGGCCGGCACCGCCGCCGACCTGTTCTACCTGCCCGGCGAGACCGCGCCCGGTTTTATCGCCACGGGTAAAGTGCTGCCGCTGAACGACCTGGTGGACTCTTCAGTCTACCTCGACAACCTCAACCAGACCTTCACCCAAGACGGCAACCTCTACGGCATCGCCAAAGACTTCAACACCTTGGCCGTGTTTTACAACAAGGACCTGTTCGACGAGGCCGGAGTCGAGTACCCGAACGCCGACGACGACTGGAACACCTTTGCGGACAAGCTCCGGGCTGTCAACGACTTAGGCGACGACGTGTACGGGGCTTGTTTGCCCGCCGACTTCGCGCGCCTGGGCGCGTTCGCTTTCGCCAACGGCTGGCAGCCGTTCGGTGAGGACGGCCAAGCGAACCTGCAAGACCCGGCGTTCGTAGAAGCGTTCGACTGGTATACCGGCCTGGTGCAAGAAGGCGTCGCGGTACAACCCAGCGACATCGGCGCGGGCTGGCCCGGCGACTGTTTAGCCAAAGAACAAGCGGGGGTCGCCATCGAAGGGGCTTGGATGCTCGGCTTCTTGCGCGACCAAGCGCCCAACTTGCAGTACGGCACCGCGCTGCTGCCCAAGTCGCCCACTACGGGCGAGCGCGGCAACTACATCTACACCGTCGCCTGGGCCATCAACGCCGACTCGCCCAACCAAGAAGCCGCCGCCAAAGTCCTGCAAGCCCTGACGAGCGAAGAAACGCAGCAGTTCATCCTCGAGCAAGGTCTCGCCATCCCGAGCCGCTCGGCTTTGAGCGAGAACGCCTACTTCGAGCAAGACACGCCCGAAGCCCAGGCCAACAAAACCGTGTTCGAAGGCGCTTCCGACGGCAACGTGCTGGGCTTCCAGTTCGGCGCGGTCGGCACCGACTACGGCGCGCCCATCGCCAACGCCATGACGGCCGTCATGACCGGCCAGAGCGACAGTGAAGCCGCGCTGCAAGAAGCGCAAACCGAACTCGACGCCACCATTCAGCGCACCCAACAGTAAAGCGCAGTAAAGACGCGTTCGGGGGTAGCCGCGCGGCTACCCCCACTTGAAAGCAGGTGACGGGATGAAAGCCAGGCAACAAGAAATCACCGCGGCCTATCTTTTCCTCGCCCCTTTTTTGATAACCCTGGGGATTTTTTTCCTGTACGCCACGGTGCGGGCGATTTATTTCAGCTTTACCGACTACGACCTGTTCAACGCGCCCACCTGGGTGGGGCTGCGCAACTACGCCAACCTGTTCCGCGAAGAGAACTTTCTCGTCGCGCTGCGCAACACGCTCGTCTTTGCAGCCGTGGTCACGACCTTGCAAACCTTCGGGGCACTCGTCATGGCGGCGGCCCTGAACGTCAAGATTCGCGGGCTGAATTTTTTCCGGGCCGCCTATTACATGCCGAGCGTGACGAGCAGCGTGGTCATCACTTTAATCTTTTTGTGGATGTACCAGCGGCAGGGCTTGTTCAACTTCTTGGCGACGCAGTTCCAAACCTACTCGCCTTTTTTGCTGGTGTTTCTCGGTATCCTCGTGGTCGCGCAAGTTGCGCAAGTGTTGTTCGAGCGCGCTCGAGACCTGCCCGCCAAGTGGCTCGACCCGGCGCTGTTCGTGGTGGCCTTTCTCGTCGCGCTCGCCGGAACCTGGCTGCTCGCTTTCACGGGCGTGGTCGGCGCGCGCGAGGTGTCCCCGGTCGACTTCGTGTGGCTGCAAACGCGCCAGGAGGTGCCGGAAGCTTTTCCCTTCGCCTTGCGCGCCCCGGTGCCTTTGATCGCCATCATGATTCAAAATATCTTCACGACGATTCCGACCTTTATGCTGATGTTTTTGGCGGCGCTCCAGGACGTGCCCGCCTCGCAGTACGAGGCCTCATCCTTGGACGGCGCGACGCCGGTGCAGCAGTTTTTTTACATCACCATCCCCGCGGTGCAGCCGGTCACGTTTCTCGTGGTGACTTTGGGGCTTATCGGCACCCTGCAGATGTTCGACCAGGTGGCGATTTTCGGCGACGCGGTGCCCTTGCGGAGCGTCATCACCCTGGCTTACTTCGTCTACGACCGCATGTTCCCCGGCGCGCAACTGCCCGAGGTCGGCTTCGCCTCGGCGGCGGCGATGTTCTTGGCCGCGCTGACCCTGTTTATCGTGCTGTTGCAGCGCCGCTTCATCCGTTCGGGGAGTAACTGATGGCCCAAGCGACGTTGAGCGGCAACCGGCCCCAAGGGCTGAGCCAGCAGCAGTTCGAGCGGTGGAACGCGCGCCGTAGGTGGGCGCGGGCGGGCATCATGTACACGGTGATGCTGTTTTTCGCGATTCTCTTTTTGGGGCCGCTGCTCTTCGCGACGGTCTCGAGCCTCAAGACCGACCCGCTGGAATACCCCCCGACCCTCGCCATCCCGCAGTTCTCCCCGCGCAACTGGTCGGCGGCGGCGCAGCTCGGGCAGGCGGGCGCGGGCGACCGTTTCTGGGGCGGCTTCGCGCCGGGCGCGTCGGTGCCCTTTAGCCTCACCTATTTCGTCGCCGACGGGCAAACCCCCGAAGCGCCCGAAGTCGTGGTGCCCAAGCGGCGGCCCGGCGGCGGCCTGGGCGCGGTCGTCAACATCGACTACGCCGCCGACTACGCCGAAGTGAGCCCGGTCGAACTGCTTGAAAGCGAGCTGGGCGAGTACCGCGGCGAAACGGGACAGTTCGTCACCTACGGCTTTACAGTCACCTATCCGGGCGACGGTCCCGAAATCGACCGCCTGCCGCTCGACATCACCGCGGCCCCGCGCCAGACGTTCGTGCGTTCAAAACTCACGCAGACGCGGCTCGAGCGCCGCGGCCGGGTCGCCTCGTTCAACAACGCCACGCCGGGCGCGCTCGGCTTCGTCTTCAACAACTACCGCCGCGTTTTCGACGAAGCCAGGTCGATAACCACCGGGCAAAGTTTGTTTTTGAACTGGATCACCAACTCCTTCATCATCGCCATCGCCAAGGTCGTGACCACGCTGCTGTTCGCCTCGATGGCGGGCTACGCGCTGGCCCGGCTGCACTTTCCCGGCCGCGGACTGATTTTCGTCCTCATCCTGTTCGCCCAGATGATTCCGGGGCAGGTCATCTTCATCTCGAACTACCTCGTGCTGCGCGACGGGATTTTCGGGCTCTCTACGCTCTGGGGCCAAGAAACCCTCCTCAACTCCCTTTGGGGCGTCATCCTGTCCGGCTTGGTCGGGGCGGGCGCGGTGTTCATCATGAAGCAGTTTTTTGAAAGCATCCCCCGCGAAATCGAAGAGGCGGCGATGATCGACGGCACGAGCCAGTGGCGGCGCTACTGGAGCGTCGTGCTGCCGATGGCGCGGCCCGCGCTGGGTGCGCTCACCATCCTGACCTTTCAAGGTGCCTGGAACGACTTTTTCTGGCCCTTCATCGTGCTCACCACGCCCGAAGACATCAAGACGCTGCCCATCGGCCTCTTGACCTTTCGCAACATCTACGGCAACGCGGGCGACTGGGGCCTGATTCTGGCGGGCGCGGTGATGAGCGCGCTGCCGATCATCATTTTGTTCGTGGTGTTTCAGCGCTACTTTTTGGAAGGCGTGTCTTACGGGGGGTCGAAGGAATAAAGTACCTAGTACCGAGTGAAAAGTACCGAGTCGGGTAATTTAATATCACACCCGGTGTTTAGCGCTCGAGACCGTCGAAAACCGAAAGCGAGCCGAAAGTACCGAGTCAGGCGACACCGTGCCGCACTCGGTACTCGGTACTCATCACTGCTTCTGGGAGCTTTATGGACTTCAGCAAAAACCTCGTGCTTAAAGAAAACCACACCTTTTTCGTGGGCGATTTGTCCGGCCTGGTCATGGGTGGGGAGCATGGGCTTTACAACCGCGACACCCGTTTCTTAAACGTTTACGCTTGGCACCTGGACGACTTTCAAACGCTCCTCGTTCACACACCGCGGCCCGACCGGCTGCACTTACACCACGCCGAACTCGACTACCACCGGCAGCTCGTCGCCGTAAAACGCGACCTGACAGTGACCGCCACGACTTTCACCGACACGCTCACCTTGCAAAACACGGACCTCGTCGCGCAAACCGTAAAGCTCGAGCTTGCCCTGGCCGCCGACTTTGCCGACCTGTTCGAGGCTCGAGGCTGGCGGGACAAAGACAGAAACATCACGCGTGAGGCTGATGAAACATCGCTACGCTTGGCTTATAGAGCTGAGGACGGTTTGAACTTCGGCACCTTTGTCAAGTTCTCCGAAGCGCCTACTTTTGTCGAAGACAGGGTTGTTTTCGAGATTGTGCTCGAGCCCAAAAGCGAGCACGTCTTGAAGGTCGAGGTGGGGATAGAGAACCCGCTCGAAACGGGTGAACACGGGTTCGTCTCTTACGAAGCGTGGCGCGAGCAGTTCAAGATCAGGCTCGAGGACCCCCGCCACGGGGCCGCGCTGGGCCGCGCGATTGACGATTTGCGGGCGCTGCTGCTGTTCGACGAGCACGGGACGCTCTGCGCCGCGGGCATCCCCTGGTTCGTCACCGCCTTCGGGCGCGATTCGCTTCTCACCGCCTACATGCTGCTGCCGCACGCGCCGGGAGTCGCTGAAGGCACCCTGCGCTTTCTCGCTCACTATCAGGCCACGGAGACCGACGACTTTCGCAGCGCGCAACCGGGGAAAATTTTGCACGAACTCCGCTACGGCGAACTGAGTCGCGCCGGGGTCACGCCGCACAGCCCCTACTACGGCACCGTAGACGCCACGCCGCTGTTCGTCATGGTGTTGCACGAACTGTACCGGGTGACGGGTAATTTGAGCCTCGTCACAGACTTGCGCCCCAACTGGGAGGCGGCGCTTGTTTGGATGCTCAAACATGGCGACCTGGACGGCGACGGCTTTTTGGAGTTTCGCGGCGCGGACGACGCCGAAGGTGGCAAGGGCTTGAGCGTGCAGTCCTGGAAAGACTCGGGCGACTCGATGAGCCACGCGGACGGCTCACTCGCTGCGGGCGCGCTGGCGGTGTGCGAGGTGCAGGGCTACGCCTACGCCGCCTACCTTGCGGCGGCGGACTTTTATGAGGCTCTGGGCGAGCCGGAGGCGGCGACCCGGTGGCGCGAACGTGCCCGAGCTTTGCAAAAAAAGTTTCACGAGGCTTTTTGGCTGCCAGACATGCGAACCTACGCCTTAGCGCTCGACGGGGAAAAGCGGGCGCTCGAGGTGCAAAGTTCGGACGCGGGCCAACTCCTCTGGACGGGCATTGTACCCGAAGAGGTCGCACCGCGCCTTGTTCAAACCCTGATGTCGGACGCACTTTGGACGGGTTGGGGCATCCGCACGCTGGGTTGTGAGGAGGCGCGCTACAACCCGGTTTCCTACCACAACGGCTCGGTCTGGCCGCACGACACGGCCCTGATTGCCGGAGGTCTGGCGCGCTACGGCTTTGCCGACGAGGCGCGGCTGATTCGCGACGCCGTCTTCGACCTCGCCGCCAGTCAAATCGACCTGCGCCCGCCCGAACTCGTCGGCGGCTACGCGCGCACTCAAGCGCCGCCCGTTCCCTACCCGACCGCTTGCCGCCCGCAAGCCTGGGACGCGGCGGCGCTTCTTTACCTGGCTCGGCTCCGGTAGCCGGGGCTCGAAGTCTCCGTTACCGCGCGGTTTCTCTCGTCAAAATGAGTAGGCCGCCCTGAGTGTAGACGAGGGTGAACGTCTCGTCATCACCGCGCGACCGGTAGCTGGCCCGAAACACTTCGGACGTTTCGTCCCCCGCCCTCAATTCCTCTCGCCGCCAGCGGCTGAGTTCCTCGAGCTGGTCCACAGCCAAGAGTCTGAACCTGTCCTCAAAGTCGAAAAAGTCCGTGTAGCCGTGAACATAGCAGATAGCCTCGGGGTTCTCCAACGCCTCGGGACACTCCCTATCGGCAATCCTGAGTACGAAAAACATATTTCGCTCAAACTCGTCGAACGTGCCTTCGGTGCTGTCGAGTTGCGCAACTCCGAGGGCGGCAACGGCGAAACTTAAGGCGGTCAGCAAACAAACTGCGAAACGTTTCATCCTTTTAAGTTTAGTGACCTACTACGGCTTGTCAAGTCTCGGCTGCTTTACTCGAGCCTGGTCACTCAGTCCGTCATCCCCTCTTCGAATTCTGCCGGTGCCGGTTCGCGTAGAGCGACGCGACGATGCTCACGGTGAGCGACACCAAGATGACGCCGAGACTCAGCAGGTTGGGAATGTGAAAAAACCCGGTCAGCAGCAGCTTCGCGCCGACGAAAGCCAGCACCGCCGCCAGGCCGTAGCGCAAGAAGACGAACTTGTCGACCACGCCCGCCAACAAAAAGGCTCTTTCCCAGGATGGCGAAGACGTTGCTGGTGTAGACGATGAACGGGTCCTGGGTGATGGTGAAAATTGCCGGGATGCTGTCCACGCGAACAGAGAGATGGGGGCTACTCCCCTGCCCGAGGTCAGTATAACCTCGACGCTCGGCGCGGCGGCTACCGCAAACGTCAAACCTCGAGCAGCCTCAGCATTCCCCTGACGAGTTCGTTGGCTCGAGCGGCGGCGGTCGGCATAAACGTTTCGAAACTCACCTCGGCGTTGCCGTCCGCCGTGTCGCTCACGCTGCGGACGATGACGAACGGCACGCCCCACTTAGCACAGACCTGCGCCACGGCCGCGCCTTCCATCTCGGCGCAAGCGCCCTGAAAGGTTTCACGCAGCCAGGCGACTTTTTCGGCAGAGGCGATGAACTGGTCGCCCGACAGGATTCGGCCTGAGACCGTTCGCACGCCCTCGAGACCTTCCGCCGCCTGCAAAGCCGCGCGCTGCAAAACCTCGTCCGCCCGCCAAGCGAACGGTTCGCCGGGCACCTCGCCGAGCGCGTAGCCGAACGCGCTCGCGTCCACGTCGTGCTGCACGGCGTCGCTGCTGACGACGATGTCACTGACGGTGAGACCAGGCTCGAGCGCCCCCGCCACCCCGGTGAAAATGAGCCGCGTCACACCTCGTGAAAGCGTCGTCTGAGTGAGCGCTGCGGCGTTGACCTTGCCGACGCCGCAGCGCGCCACCAGCACGGGATGAGTCTCGAGGGTTCCCCGCCACAGCTCGAACGGCCCGACTTGCACCTTGCGTGCGTCCTGGAGGTCTGCGAGCAAGCCTTCGACCTCCGCCGTCATCGCGCCCATAATTCCTATCATCAAAGAGCAGTCTAATACAGACCCGCCGCCGAGCGCTGCTATAGTAAACCGATGCTTCTCTCGATAAAGCACACGACCGAGTACAGCTATCCCAAACCGGCCTGGGACTCGTTCAACGAACTGCGCTTGCAACCGGCGGACGACTACCGGCAAACCGTTTTGCAGTTCGAGTTGGAGGTCACACCCGCCACCGCACTGCGTAACCACTTAGACTACTACGGCAACACCGCGCACCACTTCCACTTAAGCACGCGCCACGACACTTTGCGCATCACCTCGAGCGCGCTGGTCAGCACCTACCCGATTCCCACGCCGCACACGGTTCCGGCGGGCGCACTGCCCGACCTGCGGCACCGCTTTTTCGAGTATTTAGCCCCCACACGGCGCGTGCCGCTGAACCAGGACTGGTTGGAGCGCTTCGGCGCGGCCCCCCTGAACCCCGGCGACGAAGTGACCCGGTACTTGCACGACCTGACCACGCACCTCAAAGCGCGGCTCACCTACCGGCCGAACAGCACCACGGTAGACACGCCGCTGCAAGACTTCGCCGCCACCCAAACGGGCGTGTGCCAGGACTTCGCCCACGCCATGCTGGCGATTTGCCGCAGCGTGGGGCTTCCTTCGCGCTACGTCAGCGGCTACGTCCACAGCAACCCCGCGGGCAACGAGGACATGATAGGTTCCGAAGGCTCGCACGCCTGGGCCGAAGTGTTTTTACCCGGCAGCGGCTGGGTCGGCTACGACCCGACCAACGGCTGCCTTATCAACGAGGCCCACGTCAAGCTCGCGGTCGGCCGCGACTACGACGACGTGCCGCCCACGCGCGGCTTGCGGCGCGGCGGCGGCCGGGGCGGCCTTGCGGTCGACGTGAAAGTGCGGCGGGCCGACCGGCAAATAGCGACGCTGGAAACGACTCTTTGAGTCGAGTTCGTCTCAGAGTTGGTCAAGGCTACCGCAAAGACGCTCAAGCCGCACAAAAACGGTTCGTCCACTGCGAACGCGAACAAATGTGAAGCAGGCTCGAACGTGAAGCGATCCCAACGTTTGAAGTGTGCTGGCAGAGGCGTGCGCGTGAGGTTGCCTCAACCGCTAATGCTCCCAAGGCCACACCCGACTGCGTGAACGCTAAGCGACGACTCATACCAGAGTGATTTATTGATGTCATGGTGACAGGAATAAATCTGCGCGGAGCGCATTATTTTGGACAAATTCAGACTGTGACATGACAAAATCATTTCGGTATTAGGTTGAAAGTTGACTTTGTGGTTGCCTTGGGCGCACCCCTCAAGCCCTGAAATAAGTCTGAGTAACCGCGTCCGAGACGGCGGCGAGCGTGCCGAGCAGGTCGTCCAAGCTCGGCGCTTCGTCCTCGGTGATGCGCTCGGCGGCGTCCAGGTACTCGAGCTGCGCCGACAAACGACCGGCCAGCCGTTGCGGCGCGCCCGAATCGGCGTTGCGCCCCTGCAAGTCGGTCAAAATCTCGTGGACCACCCGCGCGCAAAAGCGCAAGCTCCGCGGAAAGTTCGGGTCGAGCAGCAAAAATTCCGCCATCAGGGCGGGCTCGAGCTGGCTGTGGTAACGTTTTCGGAAGGCCTCGAAGGCGCTCAAAGACTTCAGCAACGCCATGCTCCGGTGCGCGTCCACCCCGGCCGTCACCGACGTTTCCCCGCCGCTGCGGCGGTAGCGAACCTGCAAGGTGCGAATGGTGTTGTCGGCCCGTTCCAGGTACTGACCCAGCCGGATGAAGTACCAACCCTGGTCCCGCGGCAAGGTCGCGTCGGCGATGCCGAAAAATAGATAGCTGGCGTCGCGCGCGCTCACGCAAAAGTCGTACAGGGCGTCTTCGTCCAGCGCGCCGGCTCGCTCGGCGCAGAGCGCCAGGTAGGTGCGGTTCAGCGCCTCCCACATCTCGTTGGAAATGCGGTCGCGCAGGGTGCGCGCGTTTTCGCGGGCAAAGCTGAGGCTCGAGCTGATGCTGCCCGAATTGGCGAGGTCGGTCGCGAGCCAAGTCGACACGCTCACGGCGTCGGCGCGGTCGTAACGCTCACGAAACGCCGCCTCGTTGTCGGTGATGGCGAGCAGCGGTTGCCACTGCTCGGTGACCAGCCCGCGCGCGCCCGGCGTCAGCGGCGCTTCGGCGAGCGCGAGGTAGTTCACGTTCAACAGGCGCGCGGTGCATTCGGCCCGCTCCACGTAGCGCCCAATCCAGTACATGTTTTCAGCGATGCGGCTAAGCATCCGCGTCCTCCGCTGCGGCCTCCGACTTAGTGGTCCCGCCGACCGCTGCACTTTGACTTTGGCCCTGACTTTGATTCTGGGTCTGCCCTTGGCTCTGACTTTGACTTTGGCTTTGACCCCAGCCTTGGCTCTGACTTTGGCTTTGACTCTGGCTTGAAACCCTGTCTAAAACCCAGGTGTCTTTCGAGCCGCCGCCCTGGGACGAGTTCACCACGAGCGAGCCGCGCCGCAACGCGACCCGCGTCAGGCCGCCCGGCACGATTTCGGCGCACTCGCCGACCAAGATGTAGGGCCGCAGGTCGACGTGACAGGGCTCGAGCGCGCCGCTGTCCGGGTAGTAGGTCGGGTGGGTCGAGAGCTGGACGATGGGCTGGGCGATGTAGTTGCTCGGGTCGGCGCGAACGTTTTCCAAAAAGGCCGCCCGCGTCTCGGCGTCGGCCTCGCTGCCGATGAGCATCCCGTAGCCGCCCGCGCCGCCGACCTCTTTGACGACTAAACGTTCGCTGTTGGTGAGGATAAACTCGAGGCTGTCCGCGTCCGCCCCCAAATAAGTCGTCACGTTGGGCAGCAGCGGGTCTTCGTTCAGGTAGTAGCGGATGATGGCGGGGACATAGGCGTAGATCGCCTTGTCGTCGGCCACGCCCGTCCCGACGGCGTTGGCGAGCGCCACGCGGCCCGCGCGGTAGACCTCTATCAAACCGGGGACGCCCAGCGACGAGTCGGGCCGGAAGGCTTTCGGGTCCAAGAAGTCGTCGTCGACGCGCCGGTAAATCACGTCGACCTGCTGCCGGCCGCGCGTGGTGCGCATCCACACGCGAAGTTCGTCCACGAACAGGTCGCGGCCTTCGACGAGTTCCACACCCATCTGCTGCGCTAAGTAACTGTGTTCGAAGTAGGCGCTGTTGTACTGGCCCGGCGTCAGCACGACGACGGTCGGCCGCGCCACGTCGCGCGGCGACAGGCTGGACAGCGTCTCGAGCAGCTCTATCGGGTAGTGCCGGACGGGTCGGACCGGGTACTCGGCCATCAGCTTGGGAAAACTGCGGGTCATCACGGCGCGGTTGGCGAGCATGTAAGACACGCCGCTCGGCACGCGCAGGTTGTCTTCCAACACCCGAAAAGTCCCTTGCGCGTCCCGAATCAGGTCGCAGCCGACCACGTGCGTGTAGGCGCCGTGGGGCAGCTTGACGCCACGCACCGCCGAGCGGTAGTTGGCGTTGTGCAGCACGAGACTTTTGGGCACCACGCCCTCGTTCAAGATGCTCTGCTCGCCGTATACGTCGGCCAAAAACAGGTTGAGCGCCCGCACGCGCTGCCGCAAACCGGCCTCGAGCCCCGCCCACTCCGCCGCCGTGATAATCCGCGGAATCGGGTCGAAGGGGAAAGTGCGCTCGACGCCTTGCTCGTCGCCGTAGACCGTAAAGGTGATGCCCTGGTTTTTAAAAGCCAGTTCGGTCAGGGCGCGGCGGCGGTTGAACTCGGACGCGCCGTAACCCTCGTAAAACGAGAAAAACGTTTCGTAATGCGCCCGGGCTGCAGACCCGGCCACGGCCTCGTCGTAACCTGTGCGCGGCGCGTAGGGAAGCGTCGGTTTCGTGCTGGGGGACATGAACCATCCTATCACGCAAGGCTCAGAGCGGCGTGGCGCATTTCAAACGTGCGAGTCGGTTCAAAAAGAGTTGAAAAACCGCCAAACGTCAGCACAAACCGTGACACTTGCCGGCAGCGGTGTGCGAACGCTCGAGGGCTTATACGAATTCCGATAATACACCTCGTAAATTAGGCAGAGGTTTTTCGGCTCCTTATCGAAATCCGTATTTGTTCTACTCGCTGAACAGTCTTGAACCACAGGTAGTGACTATGACGACTCAGCACTCAGCCGTCACCGATAGTCCCGCTGGTTCAGGACTGCTTGCTCGGGTTAACAGAGGGAATTAACCGGAAAGGGTATTAGAACACGTTGCCGCGCAACGGACGTGTTAAACGCCAACGCTTTGCATCCTACTTCCTAAAACGCTGAACTTTCTGAACCCTTTGGAACGTCGACAAAACGCCTCAAGCCGCGAACCGCTCGCGCAAACCGAGCCACACGGCCCGGTTGGAGACGCGCAGGGTGATTTCTTCTTCCGAGAAAACGAAACGCATCGCGTAGAGTTGCTCGCGGCTGCGGGTAACTTCTTCCCAAAAGCGGGCGTAGCGCAAGCCACTCCAGCGGTGGGTGCGGCGGCCACGCGACGGCCACTGCGAGCGCACTTCCAAGCCCGGCTCGCCGAAGCTGAGGCTAACGCCGCCCAGCGCCATGCCCAGCGAAAAGCCCGCCAGAAGCAGCGGCGGCAGCCAGAACACGGTCTCGAGCAGTGTCGGCGCGCGGCCGAAGCCAAACCCGCTCGCACCCGGCACCAGCCAGCCGATGGTGCTCGCCACCGACCACAAAAAGACCAAACAACCTGCCGCGCCCAGCAGCCACACCGAGCGCGTGAGGCGGCTCGGCGCGCCGAGCACGAGCGGACTGAGGCTCCGGGTGCCCAACACGCCCAAGTCCACACTTTTCACCCCGACGGCCTCGGCGAAGCGCGGTCGCTACAAGCGCGGCGACCCAGCAACGACCCGGCGTCTGCGAGCACGTCCAAACAAAAGAGTGTCCCGAGGGGAACACTCTTCTCAGTCACGGCGAAGGCGTCATTACTTGACGTCGTCTTTGAGGCCTTTGCCGGGTTTGAAGGCGGGGTACTTGCTGGCGGGGATTTCGATGCGCTCGGTGGTGCCGGGTTTGACGCCGGTGCGCGCCTTGCGGTCGCGCACCTCGAAGGTGCCGAAACCCGTCAACTGCACCTTGTCACCCTGTTTGAGGTGGCTGCCCACCGCCTCCAGCATCGTGTCGACGACCGTTTTGACGTCCTTTTTGGTCATGTCGCTCTGCTCGGCTATGGTGTCTATCAGGTCGGCTTTGGAAACACTTTTCGCCATAAGTTTTACTCCTTTACAAGTCATTTTTGTACGACGATTTTGTTACGACGCCAGCTTAGCACGTCTTTTGCGTGCGTGACAGCCTTTTTTGCAGGGAGAAACGCTGAACGAGACAACGAGCCCGCACCGTCCACCGGTATTCAAGACCCACCGCCCGCCGCCCGCACGAAGCGCCCGAGTTCGGTTTTGAGGGCCTCGAGCGCCGCCAAATTCACGTACATCATGTGGCCCGCCTCGTAGTAGCTCAGGGCAACGTTGCCGCGCAGTTCCTCGGGTAAGCCGAGGTGGTTGAAGGTATACTCGGTCGCGAAGTGCGGCGTGGCGAGGTCGTAGTAGCCGTTGGCGACGTGAACCTTGAGGTGCGGGTTCGTCGTGATGGCCTTGCGCAGCGTCTCGGCGACGTCGACGTGGGCGTTGTCGGTTTCCCACTGCCAGGCTTTGTTCACGTCGAAGGACAGGATTTCGTAGGGCAGGTCGCTCGCGTAACCCAACTCGCCGCGCACGTAGTCGTTGAAGGCGGCCGCGTAAGGCCCGGTGATGGCGGCCAGGCTCGGGTCGAACTCGAACACCTCGCCCACGTGGTCGCGGTCGGCCCCGGTAAAGCGGCTGTCCAAACGGCCCACGGTGCGCCCCTCATCGCGCAGCAGCTCCTTGGTAAACCGCATAATGCCGATGCGGAGGTTCGTGCGCCCTATGTAGTCCTCGCTCAGGCCGGTGTAGCGGGCGAGCTTGCGCGTGAGGCGCGCTCTCTCTTTGTCGTTCAGACTCGCGCCTTTCAGCAGCGCGGGCGCGTACTCGTCCAGGGTGAACGCCTCGACCTCGTTTAAGAGTTCCTGCAAAGGTTTGTCCTGAAGCTTGGGGCCGAGTTTTTGGTGATACCAAGCAGTCGCGGCGTAGGTGGGCAGATACAAAATGTTCGGCAAGACGTTGTTGTGGTTAAAGAGCAGCGTCGTAAAGTCCAGCACCACGCTGATGAGCATGAGGCCGTTCAGGTACAAACCATGCCGCTCTTGCAGGTAACCCGCCAAGCCCGCGGCTCGAGTCGTTCCGTAGCTCTCGCCCGCCAAAAACTTCGGGCTGCCCCAGCGCCCGTAGCGCGTGGTGTAGAGCCGGATAAAGTCGCCGACGCTTCGGATGTCCTTTTTGAAAGTGTGAAACTCTTTGGCTTTCTCCCCCGTCACCGCACGGCTGTAGCCGGTGCCGACCGGGTCGATAAAGACGAGGTCGGTTTCGTCCAACAGGGAAAATTCGTTGTCAACGAGCCCGTAGGGCGGCGGGGTAAGTTCGGTGTCACGCATGTCCACCCGGCGCGGCCCGAGCAGGCCTAAGTGCAGCCACACGCTCGAGGAACCCGGCCCGCCGTTGAAACTGAACGTCACCGGGCGCTCGCGCAGGTCCTCGACACCGTCTTTCGTGTAGGCGATGAAAAAGACTTCGGCTTTGGGTTTTTCGCCTTCGGAAACACCTTCGTTCTCACCTTTTTGGGTGGCTTCCTCTTTTAGGACGACGGTGCCGGTGGTGACGGTGTAGCTGAGGCTCTGCCCACCGACGGTGACGCTGTGCCGGGTCGTGGTGAGTTTGTCGTGGGGTTGAAGGTCGGCTTGTTTGGTTTCGCTTTTATCGTCGCTCATGGCCTGAGTGTAAACCGGGAAGTACCTGAAAGAAGCGTTTTCTGGGGGGTTCAGGCCAAAAACTTGTCCACCGCTTCTTGCAACGTCAACTCACCTCGGTCTACCGCCGCCAAATACTTTTGCAAAAACGGGATAAAATGCCCCTCGGCAGTCGCCAACTCCTGCCGGAACAGCCTCGCCATAGGGCCGCCCGCTTCCAGGTAGCCCGAGCTGTCCAGGTGTTTCAAAGTCGCCTCGACATCGTAAGGGACGAACCTCTTGTGCCACTTCCAGCCGTCGGCGCGCTGTTCCAAAACAAGATACTGCGCCTCGCGTCGGCCGTTCAGCGGCAAGCCCAGCGACCCCATACTAACGAGTCGGCGGCCCGACCAGCTGCGCTCGAGCCACTTGTGGTTGTGACCGCGCACGATGAACGTTTCTGCGACGTCGAACATGCGCTCGAGGTCGGCGTCGGTGGTTGCCGCGACGACGTTCTCCTGGTCGCTGCGCGGCGTCGCGTGGACGATGAGCAGGCCGGGCAGGCGGTGCGCCAAGGGCAAAGCGCGCATCGTTTCCAGGTCGCTTTCCGTCACCTGACCCAAACTCCAGCCCAGACTCGCAAAGCGTTCGCTCGACCACGTCGGGTCGGCGGCGGGCGTGGCGTAGTCGAACAAGTAACGCTCGTGGTTGCCGCGCAGCACCGGGCAGCCTAGCGACATGACTAAGTCCCAACACCTTTTCGAGTCGGCGAGGCCGTTGACGACGTCGCCCGCAACGACGATTTCGTCGACGTTTTGCGTCTCAATATCTTCTAAAGCGGCCTCGAGCGCACCCAAATTACCGTGAATGTCGCTGAGAACGGCTAGACGCACTTTATGAACCGGAGGAGCGCTCGAGGGCCACTTTCACCTTCGGAAAACCCACGATGTCGTAGGTCGCCGAGGCCAGGCCGATACCCGCCGCGTCGAGTTCTATCAAGATGTCGCGGCTGAGCGCGTCCTTGACCTCGCGCACGCCGTGGGTGTTGGCGAGAAAGCGCACGGTGAGTTCCAACCAGTTGTCGGTCAAGCGGTAGTACACTTTCGGGTCGATGTCGCTGATTTGCACGGCGTAGCGCTGTTGCATCCGCCTTAGGTCGTCTTTGTCGAGTTGCTCGACCTCGAGGGCGTGGCGACCGGCTGTGCTGAGCAGAATCTGCTCGACCCGGTGTCTATCGTCCTGGTAGCGAATCGGCAGGGTGATTTCCTCCCAAATGTAGGGGAAGTCGCGGGTGTAGTTGAACACGGGCTCGTTGAAGAGTTGCGCGTTGCTGACCGTCACGATGCGGCCGGTAAACTGCCGGCTGCGCACCCACACCGCCGGGTCGGCCCCCTGCACGGCGGGCGGCTGGCCCATCTCCATGATCGTCGTCTGGATGAAGCCGAGGGCGATGACGTCACCCCGGACACCGCCCATGCTGATACGGTCGCCGACGGTGAAGTTTTTGCCGCGCAGAATGACAAAGTAGCCCGCGAGCGCGGTGACGACTTGCTGCAGCGCAAAGGCGAGACCTGCGGCCACGAGCCCGAAGGCGGTGGCGAGCCGTTCCGGGTTGTCGAACCACACCGAGACGAGACCCAAGGTGAGAAACAGGGTGACGAGCAGGTTGACCCCTTGGCGGGTCCAAAAGCGGACGTGCTCGTTCTCCCGGCCGCGCAGCAACAAGCGCGCCAGCCCGTTGAGGCCGAAGCGGAGCGCCGCCGCCACGGCAACGAGAGCGAGCGTAAACAGCAACTTCTGCCCGACGACGGCGTTGACACCCATAAACTTGATGCCCAAAATGTCCATAGTCCCCCACGCGTAATATCACCCGGCGCCGGCAGGCTCGAGCCTGCCGCCCTCCCGCCACAACCGGCGTTCACCACGCAAGCTTACCAAGCAGACCCACCTCGCCAACTCACCATACAGACAAGCTTGACAACCGCTGAGCGTCCGCGCCGGCGCACCCACACGCAACACCGCGTGCGGCTCGAGCCGCACGCGGTGTTGCGTTAAAAGCTTGGTTGGTTTAGTAGCGCGAGCGCTGCTGGACGGGCGCGGCACCGGTCACGTTGACGTTCGCCGCTTGGAGACCTTTTTTACCTTGCTCAACGTCGAACTCGACTTCGTCGCCTTCGTTGAGGTTGCGGAAGCCGCTGCCTTGGATGGCCGAGAAGTGAACAAAAACGTCGGCACCGCCATCGTCTTGCTCAATAAAACCGAAGCCTTTTTCGCCGTTGAACCACTTGACTTTACCTGTTGCCATTTTTTACTTTCCTTACTGCTAAGTACACGCCTAGCATAAAACTTTTTGGGCTCAAGCCCAAAGTTTCGAGAAAGCTTCTAGCCTTGTCGGAACACGGTTACTATACGGCATCGCTAAGCAAAATGCAAGAGTTGAAGCGATTCAATTCAAACTTCAAACTCGTTTCTGTTCGCCGCCCCTTCACGCTCACGCGACCTTGCCAGAATCTCAAAGGGGCGTGGCACTCAAAACAACGCCGTCCTCGTCGGCATACACGTAGTGGCCCGGTGTCCACACGACGCCCCCGAATGCCACAGCTAAGCCTTGCGCGCCTTCACCCCGCTTCTCACTTTTACGCGGGTGGCTCGCCAAGGCCAAAATCCCGACCTCGAGTTTGGCAAGCTCGGCCGTGTCCCGCACGCAACCGTTCAGGATGACGCCCGGCAGGCCGCGCTCTACCGCGATGCGGCCGAGCCGGTCACCCATGAGGGCGCAACGTCTCGAGCCACCCCCGTCAACCACGACCACCGTTCCGGCGGGCACGGACTCGAGGGCTTTCAAGTACAGCACGTTGTCCTCGTACACTTTGACGGTGTGGATGGGGCCGTGAAACTTGGTTTTCCCACCGAAGTTTCTAAACATGGCGTCACAGTATTGAAGGCCGTCCGCGTACTCGTCGCTCAAGTCGGTGGTTTGAAACATGCCCCATGCTACAGCGCTAACCCGGCACGGTTCAAGGTTGGCCGAAAGAGCGAAACACCCGTTCCCACCAGTCGGGTACGCTCACCGTCGGCTCGTACTTGCCCATTTTGGCGCGGATGTCCGCTAAGGGCCAACCGGTCAAATTCGAGAGTGTTTTAGCTTCTTGGTTGCGGCGCTCTTTAACCTCCGCGACGTACTGTTCGGCGCGCTCGCACGTCAATTCACCGTCGAAGGGTCGCTGGAGGATGTAGCGGCCCTGAAAATTCTCGCGGTTGTCGGTCGGGCGGAACATCAAGTCCTCGGGAAACTCTTCCGGCGTGTAGCGAACGTGCAGCCGGGTGAGGTAGACGTTCGGGGCTTGGAGGTCGGCGCTGGCATCGAGCCAGAACACCCCGGCCCGGCGCAGTTCGTCGCCGCTCAGCGGGTCGGCCGCGCAGGGGTCGCACCAGGCCATGTCCCAAGCGTATTCCAAAAACGCGGCGTCCCGTCCGGCGCGCTCGTAACTTTTTTGAAACAAGGCTTGGTACACGTCGCTGAACTCGTTTTCGACGAACTCGGGCAGGTACACGTCGGAGGGGACGGTGCGCGTTTCGTAGTTGGCGAGTTCGACGCGGCCTTGGGGGGACAAGAGGTAGACGATCAAGTCTTGCGGGCCGACCGCGTTGACCATGCCGAGCTGGATGGGCAGCATGAAGCTTTCGCTCTCAAAGGCCATGACGAGCGGGCGGAGCTGCTTGAAACCGCTCGTCTCGAACGCTTCTAAGTTGACCCTGGCGACGAAAAACTTCATGCCCTGCGCCAGGTAAGGGGCCAGCGCCGCGCGCGCACCCTCAGGTAAGTTGTAGCCGTTTTCAACCAGCCAGGTCTCGAGCCCCGCCGACTCCTCCGCGCCCAGAATCACGATGTCGTACTCGCCGACCGTGAACTGCGCTTCGATGGTCACGCCGAGGGCCTGGGTGCGCGCCGCACTCGCCGCTTCCGCCGTCGGCGCGGCCATTTCCATGACGTCGCCGTCACGGAGCCAATCTTCCTGACAGGGGTCGTCGTCGAAATATTCGACGAGTCGCGGCGCGCTGTAGGCGCTCAAGCGTTCGAAAATGCTGGGGTCGCCGACCTGAATCTGGTCTTGCCGAAACACGTAGGGAATCGGCACGACGAGCGCGAACTCGCTCGCCTCGCCCTGGTAGTCGTTCGACATGCTGAGGATGGTGCGCTCGCCGGCTCGAGCCATAATCACCTGCGAACTCTCGTTGAACAACTCCGTGTCCGCCTGGGCGACGTAAAAGCCGCAAAAAGCGAGGGCCGCGCCGCCGCTGAGCAGCACCGCCAGGACGAGCCAGGGTTTCACATTCGGTCGCATCGTTACCTCCTTCAAGGTGGTAACGCGAGTTTAAAGCCCGCACAGCCGAAGCACCAACAAAAATCGAACTATTGCAAAAGGCAGAATTTGAAATGCAGAATTTAGGTTTATGGGAATCTGCAGCAACTTCAAGATGAGTTGAGGCGAACGGCTTTTGGCCTTGCCCGTGTGAGGCCACCATCTGCACATACCTCAAAAAACACTGTCCTGACCGTTCTTTTTTCAGTGTATTGCGGGGCAGGTTTTAAACCTGCCCCTACCGTGAGAGGACGGCTAAGCCGACCGGAAGCGGAAAATGATGACGAGGGCAGAAACCGCGCCGTCGCGAGGATGTCAAGTTTTTTACTCAACAAGAGAACTTTCATAAGCACGACATAGTTCGAGTTTTCTTTACAAGATGCTCGAGCTGGCTTTACACTCGCTTTGAAAGCTTTTATGGGCAAGCGTCGCTACCGGATTCCCTCACGCCAGCAGGTCCGCGTCCTGCGCGCCCTTTTGGCGTGCCGGGACGACGGCAGCCACGGCTACGACCTCATGAAAACGACCGCGCTCAGTCCCGCGACGCTCTACGGGCTGCTCAAACGCTTGCACGACGAGGGGTACTTGAGCAAGCGTGAGCAAACCGTCGGTGGCCGCTGCCGCCTCAGCTACAGCCTCACCAAGGCGGGGCTTCGCTACGCCGAACGCGCGCTCCTAGAACACGAGTACGAGCGCGGCGCGGCCAGCCTGGCGAGCTTGGAGAAGTCATGAGCTTCGGCCGCGGAGAGCGTACCACGCGACTCGCATTCGGCCTGGCGAGCCGTTTGGCACCAAAGGACGAGCGCCTGTGGCTGCGAGAAATGAGCGTAGAGTACGCGTTTGTCCAAGGACGCCGCGCGCGCCTGCGCTGGCTGTTCGGCATGGTCGGCCTCGCCCTGCAGTTGCGCGCGGCGAGCTTAAGGTTGCAAACCCCGCAGCGGCTGTTGCTGGCCTCGCTCGTCAGCGTTTTGTTCGTGGCTATCGTCGTGTCGCCGCTAACGTCGCCCGCACCCGGCGAAAAAACTGAGGCTTACGGGGTTGAAAGTTACGAGGCTGAAAGTTACGAGGCTGAGGCTTATGGGGCTGAGGCTTACGAGACTGGCACCGCCGAGCCGACTGAAGCTGATACCGGAGAAGCCCTCACGCCCGCGGCAGCGGCACCCGCGGCCCGCGCCACCGCGCCGGCACCCTCGACAACGCCGCTCCAAGCTAAGCCTGCAGAGCTTACCGCCAAGCCCGAAGCGGCCGAAACGGCGACGGCGGAGGCGGCTGCAACGACCGACGCTGCAACAGCCGACACGCCGGTTGCCGCCGCTGCTCAGGCTCCCCTTGCCCAAACCGCTCCCATCGTCACGACGGTGGCAAGCCCGGTGGTCACCCTGCGGCTGACCGGTACCGCGCGGCTCGAGCTGCGCCCCGGCGCGGCGGACGGGCCGGTTTTGGAAGAGGGCGCGTTCCATGCCGGACAAACTTTCAGCGTAACCGTTCCGTTTTACCTGCGCACTTCGAACGCGGGCGCTGTCACCGCACAGGCCGGTACGGAAGATTTAGGACGGTTGGGACGGGTGGACGAGACTCAGGCCCGCCTGTTCGTTCAGCCCTAAACGCGCAAGCCCGCGCGCCGCTCCGCCGCCTCGACCGTGTTGCGCAGCAGCATCGCCACCGTCGTCGGCCCCACGCCGCCCAAGCGCGGCGTTATCCACCCGGCCACCTCGCCCACCGACTCGTCCACGTCGGGCAAGAGCCGCCGCCCTTGCCAGGTGATGCCCCCGCTCACCACCACCGCGCCCGGCTTGACCATGTCTTTAGTAATCACCCCCGGCCGCCCGACCGCCGCCACCACGATGTCGGCGCGACGCGTAAACGCGCCCACGTCTCTTACCCCCGAGTGCACGACCGTCACCGCCGCGTCGCCGCCCTCGCCTTTCAAGCTCAGCAGCAGAGCGAGCGGGCGGCCCAAGGTCGGCCCCCGCCCGACCACCACGACCTCGCGTCCGGCTACCGGGATGTCGTAGTGCAGCAGCATCTCACGTATGCCCGCCGGGGTGCAGGGGACCGGGCCGGGTTCTTGCAACACGAGCTTGCCCAGGTTGACCGGGTGCAGGCCGTCGGCGTCCTTGGCCGGGTCCAGGTGCGCCAAGGCCGCGGCGAAGTCGAAGCCGGGCGGCAGCGGGTACTGGACGAGGTAGCCGTGGACGCGGTCGTCTTCGTTGAAGTCTTGCACCGCTGTGAGCAAATCGTCCTGAGTCGCGGTCTCGGGAACGTCGCGGTGAAACGAAGCCACCCCGACGCGCTCGGACGTTTCGTGTTTGAGGCGCACGTAGCCCGCGCTCGGCGCGTCGCTGCCGACCAAAATCGTTCCCAAGCCGGGCGTGACGCCCCGGTGTTTCAAAACCTCGATGCGTTTTTCCAGGTCGTTCAGCACCGCCTCGGCGACGGGTTTGCCTTCCAAAAGTCGAGCGGGCACGGTTTTACGTCCTTTCAGGTGGGTTCGTTCGGGCCGAGGCCTGCAGCGCCTTAGCACCACCACAGAACGTTACTACAGAGTGTCACTACAGGGCGTCACTACAGAGCGTTGCCACGGCGGCACAGTCGCACAGGCGTCGGCCGGCCGGGCTTGGAGCGCTCGGTGCACCTGCTGGAAATCGTGACCTTGCGGCGCTCAACCGCCGAGGCTGCCCGACCCTACTTCAGTTTCAGCGGCCCGAAAGCGGGCAAGGGCAAGCCGGCGTTGTTCTTGACCACGTTTTGCAACTGCGGCGTCGGATAAGAAGCGGGCTTGAACGAGGGCGGCATGTAGCGCAAGTAAAGCGGGGATGCGGTCGACTTGACGGTAATCAGGATAGACGAAGGGTCGCTCGGGTCCCGAGCGATGCTCGTGATGTTCCCGCCTACGCCGGAGTAGCTGCTCGTCCCCACGGACACGTTGAAGTAGTCTTCGTACGACGAGCTGTCGTTGACGGGTTGGTCGAGGTTGACCCTGATGACGTTGCCGCTCAAGGTGACGCCGCCGGGCTCGAGCCGCGGCCCGGTGCCGTCGACACCTTGGCCCAAGACGTGCTCCTGGTAGGCGAGCGCGATGCGGTCACCCAAGATTTTTTGTCCCTCGGCGCTCAGGTGGTTGTGTTCGATCATCGGCAGGTCGTGGGTGACCACCATGTAAAAGGTGTTGCGCCGGGTGCCGGGGTTGCCGTGCTGGGTTTCCATCAAGCGCTGCTTTTCACGGATGTTTTGGTAGTTGACGTTCTTAAAGCTGTCCGACTCGTTCGGAGCGACGAGCCGCCGTGCGATTTGGGCGTAAATAATGGGCGGGTCGTTCAGTTCGCTTTGAAACGCGTCCATGACCGCGTTTGTGTCCTGGATAAAGCCGCTGACGTTGCCCTGTTCGCTTTCACCCTGGTACCAGATGATGCCGGTGACGGGGCCGCCTTCGGCGTCGGTCGAGCCGGTCACCGGGTTCGGCACCGTCCCGGCCGAGACCTGGGCGCGGTAGTTGGCGCTGCCGAACAAAGTAGAGCGGTCCAGGCGGTTGCTCGGGGGTCGCCAAGCGCCGTCGTCGCAAGGGTTCAGGCAACTGCCGCCTTTGGCACTCTGGATAAGAAAAACGTCTTTGCCGGTAACGTTGTGCAAGTCTTTGCCCAACCGCACCCCGAACGAGTGACCCGCGCCGAAGGTAAATTGAGGGTCCGTGTCTTTGCTCACCTTGTCCACCTGGTTGAGGTTGCTGTCGGTGGGCTCACTGGCTTGTTTCCAAACGTAGTCGTTGCCGAGCATCCGCACCTCGGGAATGCTGGGTTCAACGTTGTCGAGTTCGCCGCGGCTCGAGGCGTTCGACTGCCCGGCGATGAGCAAGGTGATGTCTCCGGTCGGTAGGGGAACCTGCTTGACCGTGACGGTCGCGCTGTCACTGCCGGTACCCGACACGTTCGCCGCGCCGTAGTCGTTGGTCGCGGTGAGGGTGTAGGTGGTCGTTTGGGCGGGGGAAACGTTGACGCTGTCGTTCAACCCTTTATCCGACACGTCGACGCCGTTGTTCATGCTCAAGCTGATGGGCTCGGTGCCACCGACGCTCCAGGACAACGTCGAACTGCCGTTGGGGGCGATTTGGGACGGGCTCGCGCTCAGGCTGACGGTAGGCGCTTGGCCGACTTTTACCGTTACCGTTTGGGGGGTGGCGTCGCCATCTGGGTTGCTGGCCGTGAGGGTGTAGGTCGTCGTGGCGGTCGGTTGGACGACAGCCGAGGTACCCGTGACGGTTTGCCCGTCGAGCATGACGGCGGGGGCAGGGTCGCCCACCACGCTCCACGACAGTGTGACGGCGGCTCCGGCCGTGACCGTCGTGTCGTTCGCCTCGAAAGAGCTGATAAAGGGTTTGTCTCCGACGGTGACGGTAGCCTCGGCGCTCGTCTCGCCGTCGGCGTTTTTAGCCGTAAGCGTGAAGACGGCGCTTTGCGTCAAGTTGTCGACGGTAAAGCTGTTTCTGCCTGAAACGTCCAGGTTGTCCGCGCCCGTGGCGACGCCGGGCAGACCGTCGTCGAGAACGAGGGTGACGTCGCCCTCACCCTCGACTTGCCAGGCGAGTTCGACCGGTCCCCCGGACTCGGGCAGTTCGGGAGGCGTCGCGGTAAAGCTCCGAATGGCGAGTTCGGTGACGACCACGACCTCGACGGTTTGGGTCTCGCTCCGGCCGCCCTTGGTCGCGGTGAGCGTGTAGAGGGTGGTTCGCTCCGGGGTGACGACCCTTCGGTTTTGCCCGGTCACGTCGTCCCCCGGCCTCAGGGTCAGGGTGTCGGGGTTGTTCACGTTCCACGACAGGGTGACCACGGTACCCGGCGCGACCTCCGTGTCGGAGGCTGTGAACGAAGTGATGAGCGGACCCTGCATACACGCTGCCAGGGTCAATATAAAGGTTAGGGCCGTCGCAAGTCTAAACGATCGCATTTTTCTCCATCTCGTCGCGCGGTTGTGGCGCTCTTGAAGCGAATCCGAATAAAATAGGGGCTCGAGACCGGACACGGCAAGGCCGAAAGAATTATGGCACAGCCCGGGCGCGTGGCCCGGTTAGGTATCACACAGGTGAACAAAACCGTCCCAAGCCGTGCCCTCAGCCCACAGCCGTGCTGAGGCTAGAGCGTTAAAGCTGGTTTGGTTGAGTCGAGCAGCACAAATTGGCCCTGCGTGGGGGAACACAGGGCCGTCAGAGAGGAGATGGTGGAGGGGTTCGCCCTCACTCAAGGCCGCCGCGTGGCTAACCTTGAAGACGAGTCTACGCTGAAGGCTCTTACAAAAATCTTACAAACGGACGAGGGAGCGTCAGCAACTTTTCAAGTAGAGATTTTAGGTAGCTGGAGGTAATGGGTGCGGAGGAGCAGAGGCGCAAGGGCGCTAAAAGCTTTTTCTCCTCTGCTTCGCTTTCTGCAAAACTCCAAACCCCCACTCCCCACTTAATGAAGTGATAGCTTAGCCAGATGTTTACTATTCAATCCGCAGAACTTTTGAGCGTCGGCACCGAACTTTTGCTCGGCGAAATCGTCGATACGAACAGCGCTTACTTGGCCGCCGACTTGTCGAAACGCGGTGTGGACGTTTACTGGTCGCAACGGGTGGGCGACAACCTGAGCCGCGTTCAACACGCCGTTCGGCAAGCCCTGAGCCGCAGCGATATGCTCGTCATGTGCGGCGGTTTGGGGCCGACCGACGACGACCTGAGCCGCGAGGCGGTGGCCGGGGTGCTGGGCGAAACGCCCCATGTGGACGAGGGGCTCGAGCGCGACCTCCGCGAGCGCTTTGCCCGCTTCGCCCGCAAGATGCCCGAGAAAAACCTCAAGCAAGCCTGGCTCATCCCCTCGGCGGAAACGTTGCCCAACCCGCGCGGCACCGCGCCGGGCTGGCTGGTGCGCACGGAAGTTGAGGGCCGAGAGAAAACTATCATTCTGCTGCCGGGGCCGCCGCGCGAACTGGTGCGGATGTGGGAAGTTGAAGCGGTGACTCGGCTCGAGCTGCCCACTTCCGTCCTCTACACGCGCATGTTCAAGACGTTCGGTTTGGGCGAGTCGGCGGTGGCCGAAACGCTTGGCGAACTGACCCTCAGCGCCAACCCGAGCGTGGCGACCTACGCCAAGCGCGACGGCGTCCACGTGCGCGTGGCGGCGAAGGCCGCGACGTTCGACGAGGCGGAGGCAACGGCCCGGCCCGTCGTCGAACGGGTCGCCAGCCTGCTCGGCAAAGCTGTGTGGGGTACGGACGAGGACGAACTCGAGAAACGTATTTTAAACCGCCTGGACACGCTCGACTTGACGCTTGCCACGGCCGACACCTGCACCGGCGGGCTGCTCACGGAGCGTTTGAGCGCCGTAGCGACCGAGAAGGCGAGCTACCGGGGCGGCGTGGTAGCATACTCTATGCAAGCCGTAACCGCCTTCGATTTCGACACCGGAACCGTCGACACCGACCCCGTTACCGAACAAACGGTCTCGAGTCTAGCCAAAGGCGTCGCTACGAAACTACAGACCGACCTCGGGTTAGCCACTGCCATGACGGTAAAGGAGAACCATCAAGAAGAACCGGACACGTTTGTCGCCATCTACAGTTCCGACCGGAAAATGGTGCGCAAGCTCAATCTTCCCGCCGCGGAGCGCGACTGGTTTCGAGAGAGGGCGAGCTACGCGGCCCTCTTCTTGCTGTGGTCTTTTTTGACCGTACGGTAGTGCCTCACCCTTAATTGCAGGACACGTTAAGGACACGGAGGCAACACATGGACGAACAGCGTAAGAAGACTTTGGACTCCACCCTCTTGCAAATCGAGAAGCAGTTCGGCAAAGGAGCGGTGATGCGGCTGGGGGACGAGACCGGCCGACTGGAACAAGGGGTCATCTCCACGGGCTCGATGTCGGTGGACCTGGCACTGGGGGTGGGGGGACTGCCGAGGGGCCGGGTGGTGGAAATCTACGGGCCCGAATCCGGCGGCAAAACCACTTTGAGCCTGCACGTGGTCGCCGAAGCCCAACGCACGGGCGGGGTGGCGGCCTTCATCGACGCCGAACACGCGCTCGACCCGCAGTACGCCAAGGCCATCGGCGTCGACGTCGACAACCTGCTGGTTTCGCAACCCGACACCGGCGAACAAGCTTTAGAGATCACCGAACTCTTGGTTAGAAGTGGCGCGGTCGACATCATCGTCATCGACAGCGTGGCGGCACTGGTGCCGAGAGCCGAAATCGAAGGCGAGATGGGCGACTCTCACGTCGGCCTGCAAGCGAGACTGATGAGCCAGGCCCTGCGCAAACTCACCGGCATCTTGTCCAAAAGCCACACGACCGCCATCTTCATCAACCAGATTCGTGAGAAAATAGGCGTGATGTACGGCAACCCCGAGACCACGCCGGGCGGTAGAGCGCTGAAGTTCTACGCCTCGGTGCGTTTGGAAGTGCGGCGCAAGGGCGACGTGAAGTCGGGGGCGGACAAGGTGGGTAACTTGACCCGCGTGAAAGTCACCAAGAACAAAGTGGCGCCGCCCTTCAAGGAAGCCGAGGTCGAGATCATGTTCGGCCGCGGCATCGACAAGCTGGGCGACCTCATCACCATCGCCACCGACCTAGACGTCATCAACAAGTCGGGCTCCTGGTACGGCTACAAGGACACTCGGCTGGGCCAGGGCAAGGAGAAAGCGGCGCAGTACCTGCAGGACACCCCTGAGCTTATCGAAGAGATAAAGCAGCAGGTCGTCGCGGTGCTCAAGGGGGAGCCGGAGAAGGTCAAGACCAAAGCGAGTGATGACGGGGACACGGGTGAGGAATGACCACGCTCATCCTCATCCTCGACCTGCTCCTCGGTGTGGCGATAGGGGCGGCGCTCACCTTTGTTTTAAAGGGGCGGCGCGACCAGGAGGTGTTGCAGCAGGCTGAAGCGAAGGCCGCGCAAACCCGCGCCCAGGCCGAGGCCGAAGCGCAGCGCATCGTCGCCACGGCCGAAACCGAAAAACGCCAGCTCATCGAGACCGAGCGCACGCGTTTGGAAACGGAGTCCGAGCGTGCGCGCAGCGGCCTCGAGCTGGAGCTGATGCGCGCCCGCCAAGTGTTCGAACAAGAGTTCGCGCGCACCCGCGAAGACATCGAGCGCGAACGCGCCTTCGTGCAGGGTGCCCGCGAGGAAATCAAACGCGACCGCGAGAAAGTCGAGCAGGTCGAAGACCGACTGAACCGCCGCGGCGAGCAGCAAGACGCTCGAGCCCTGCGCTTAGACGACGTCGAAGAGCGTTTGAACGAGCGCGAAAAGGCCGTGAAAACGCGCGAGGACGAACTGAGCGGCAAAGCTGCCGAAGTCGAAACGCGCCTCTATGAGGTCGCGCAACTCAGCCGCGAGGCGGCGACCGACATGATTTTGGAGCGTTTGGACCAGGAGTTGGAGCGCGAAAAAGCGGTGCGAATTCGCGCCGAGTTGGAGAAAGCCGACGCCGAAGCGAAACGCAAGTCGTTCAACATCATCGCGCAGGCCATCCAGCGCAGCGCCTCGGAGGTTTCGGCGGCCATCAGCGTGTCGGTGGTGCCGATTCCGTCCGACGCCATGAAAGGCCGCATCATCGGGCGCGAGGGACGCAACATCCGCGCCTTTGAGGCCTTGACCGGCGTCGACCTCATCATCGACGACACGCCCGAAGCGGTGCTGCTGTCGAGTTTCAACCCCATCCGCCGCGAGGTCGCCAAGCTGGCGCTCTTAGAACTCGTCGCCGACGGGCGCATCCACCCGTCGCGCATCGAAGAGGTCGTGCAAAAAGCGCAGGGCGACATGCAGGGTTACATCCGCGAGCGCGGCGAGGAGGCGGCCCTGGAAGCCAACGTGGTCGGCCTCAAGCCGGGGCTGCTGCAACTCTTGGGCCGGATGCACTTCCGCACCTCCTACGGGCAGAACGTCCTCAAACACTCGGTGCAGGTCGCACACATGACCGGCATCATCGCCGCCGAGTTGGGTTTGGACGAGGCGTTAGCGCGTCGCGCCGGCCTGCTCCACGACATCGGCAAGTCCATCGACCGCGAAATCGAGGGCACCCACACCGAAATCGGCGCGAACTTGGGGCGGCGCTTCGGCGAGCCCCCGGAAGTCGTCGACGCGATTGCCCACCACCACGAGGTCGAGTTGTCCGAAACCCTGTTCCCGGTCATCGTCCAGGCCGCCGACGCGATTTCGGCGGCGCGGCCGGGCGCGCGGCGCGAAACCCTCGAGAGCTACTTAAAAAGGCTCGAGGCCCTCGAAACAATCGCCACCAGTTTCCCCGGCGTCGAAAAGTCGTTCGCCATCCAGGCCGGCCGCGAAATCCGCATCATCGTCCAGCCGGACAAAGTAGACGACGCCACGGCGGTCTTGCTAGCCAGAGACGTCGCCAACCGCATCGAGCGGGACATGGAGTATCCGGGCCAAGTGCAAGTCACCGTGGTGCGCGAGTCGCGGGCGGTCGAGTACGCGCGCTAGCCGCCGACAACACTTTCGCCAAAGAGCGCACTTTTTCAGCGCATCGTAGGGGCGGGTTTAAAACCCGCCCCTACCCCACATGGATTAAGCCGCTGGTTGAGAGCCTAGGACCTAGCAAGCCGAGGAGTTTTAAACGCAGGCTCGAGCAGCTGGGGAAAAAAGTTTTTCTCCGTCTTCGACTGTCCTCTCACCGACCTTGCCTGCTGCGAGGTGGGGTATAGTGGCGTTCGGCATTTACGGGTCACCTGCTGCGCCAGCTCGTCCAGGTCTAACAATCCCAAAACCAGAAGCTTCTCGCTACGTGTGGAGGCGGCGTGCGACAAACGTTTAGAGACTTGTACGGCTACATAAAACGCTACCCCGGACCCTTTTTGATAGGCATCGTCGGGCTTGTTTTCTCGAGCTACTTCGCCACCTTGGCCCCGGTCATCATCGGCAACGCCATCGACGCCTTTAAAAACGGCACCGTGACGAGCCTCAGCGTGTGGCGCTACATCGGCGCGCTTTTAGGGGTGACGGCCGTCGCGGCAACCTCGATGATCATTGTGCGGCGCACCATGCTGAACGCGAGCTGGGAAATCCAGTTCGACATCCGCCACGACCTCTTCAAACGTTTTACCTTTTTAGACGCCGAGTATTACGACAACCACCGCGTCGGCGACCTCATGGCGCGGCTCACCTCCGACTTAAGCGCGGTGCGCATGATGGTCGGCGTGGGCATCTTTCAAGGCATCAACACGCTGCTCACCCTGGTTTTCACCCTGTACCGGATGGCGAACCTGAACGTCCGTTTGACCCTGCTGACCCTGATCATCGTGCCCTTCATCGCGCTCAGCTTTTTCTTGCTGCTGCGACTCATTCACAAACGTTACGAGCGCGTGCAGGAACAGTTCGGGGACGTTTCAGCGATGGCACAGGAGAACTTCAGCGGCATCCGCGTGGTCAAAGGCTTCGGCATCGAACAGCGCGAGGTGCAGTCGTTCGGGCGGCTCAACGACGAGTTCATCCGCCGCAATTTGTCCTTGGTCAAGGTCGACGGGCCGCTGTTTCCGCTCATGGAACTTCTCTTCGGCATCACCATTTCGGTGCTGCTGCTGCTCGGCGGGCGCGCGGTGCTGCTCAGCGACGTGTTCACGGTGGGCGAATTCGCCTCGTTCGTGCTGCTGTTCATGGGCATCGAATGGCCGATTATCGCCTTCGGCTGGATAGGCAGCGTGTTGCAGCGCGGCGTGACCTCGTGGGGCCGGCTCAAAGAAGTTTTCGACGAACAGCCTCGCGTCAAAGACGGCCCACAGACCGACTACGCGCTTAGAAGCGTCAAGGGACACGTCGAGTTTCGCAACGTGAGCCTGAAGTTCGGGGACTTCACCGCGCTTGACGACGTCTCGTTCACGATTGCCCAGGGCGAGCGGGTCGGCCTGACCGGGCGCACCGGCTCGGGCAAAACGATGATCGTGAACTTGATAGCGCGGCTGCTCGAGCCCACCTCGGGCGAGATTCTCATCGACGGGGTAGACATAAAGAACTACCCGCTCGAGGTGTTGCGGCGCCATATCGGCATCGTGCCGCAAGAACCGTTTTTGTTCTCCGACACGATTGCCGAGAACATCGCCTTCGGGATTCCCGAAGACGACAGCGAGGCGCGGCTGAAGCGCATCAAAGAGGTCGCCGCGCTGGTTCAACTCGACGGCGACGTGGCGGACTTTCCCGACGGTTACGAGACCTCGCTCGGCGAGCGCGGCGTGACGCTGTCGGGCGGGCAGCGGCAGCGCACCGCGATGGCGCGGGCCATCATCCGCGACCCGGCGATTCTGATTCTGGACGACGCGCTGAGCGCGGTCGATACCCAGACCGAGGCGCTGATTTTGGAAGGTTTGGAAGGCGTTGCCAAAGGCCGCACCACCTTGATCGTCGCCCACCGTATCAGCGCCTTTCAAAACGCCGACCGGGTGCTGGTCTTGGAAGACGGCCGCATCGTTGAACAGGGCACGCACGACGCACTCGTCAAGCTCGACGGCTGGTACGCCGACATGGATAGGCGGCAGCAGTTAGAGGCCGATTTGGAGGCTGCATAATGGCAGACACCCCGTTTAACGCAGCCAACCCCGAACCCGTCAAGCGCGGCCTGACCGACATGTCGGGCGCAAACTACGATGTCAACGAGGCCAAAGCGCGGCACGCCGCCGCGCGCCGCAAGGGTTCCAAGCAAATCCGCGACGAGGGCAACTACACCGAGGAAGGCGAACTGTTCAAAAAAGCCTTCGACTGGCAAATCACGCGGCGACTGCTGCGCTACTTTACGCCGTACCGGCCGCAGTTCGTCTCGGGGATTTTGCTGCTGCTGGTCTCGAGCGCGCTCAGCCCGGCGTTTCCCTACCTCATCCGGCTCGTCATCGACCGCTACATCAACCCGCAAGCCGAACCCTACACTTCGCTCGTCATCGACGAGCGCTTGCAGGGTCTCCTCACGATTGTTTTTATCTACGTCGGGCTCAAGGTGGTCAGCTTTTGCCTGCGCTACGGCTACACCTACCTCGTCGCCTGGATAGGCCAGCACGTCATTTACGACCTGCGCAAAGAGATTTTCAGCAAAATCCAGCGGATGCACATGGGCTTTTTCGACCGCACCCCGGTCGGCCGACTGATGACCCGCATCACCACCGACGTCGACGCGATTCAGACGATGATGACCGACGGCGTGGTCGGGCTCATCGCCGACATCGGCATCATCACCGGCCTGGTGGTGTACATGCTCGTCATCAACTGGCAGCTCGCGCTGGTCACCCTGACGGTGATGCCGATACTGTTCATCACCTTGAACGCGCTGCGGCTGCGCATCCGCGACGCCTACCGCACGGTGCGGCTGCGCACCTCGCGCTCGAACGCCTACCTGGCCGAGAACCTGACCGGCATGAAAACCGTGCAGGTTTTCAACCGCGAGTCGCGCAACGCCCAGGGCTTCGACGAAATCAACTTGGGACTCTTGGACGCCTACATCGAACAGATTCGCTGGTTCAGCCTGTTCTACCCGAGCGTGCAAATGGTCGGCTCGCTGGCGCTGGCGGCGATTCTTTACTACGGCGCGTTTCAGCTCGGCGGCGTTCCCGCCGGCGAGGGCGCGGCGGGCGGCGCAATTACCGTCGGGGTACTGTTCGCCTTTATCCAATATGCGCAGATGTTTTTCCGGCCTATCCAAGACCTCTCGGACAAGTACAACATCATGCAGGCGGCGATGGCCTCGTCGGAGCGCATTTTCGGCCTCCTCGACACCTCCGAGCAAATCGCCAACCGCCCCGACCCGCTGAGCTTCGAGACGAAGTTCCGCGGCGAGGTGCAGTTCGACCACGTCTGGTTCGCCTACCAGAACGAGGAGTGGGTGCTGCGCGACCTCGACTTTACGATTCAACCCGGCGAAAGCGTCGCCTTTGTCGGCCACACGGGTGCAGGCAAGACGACGGTCATCAGTCTGGTCAGCCGCTTTTACGACGTGCAAAAGGGCGCGGTGCGAATAGACGGCAAAGACGTCCGCGACTACGACCAAACCGACCTGCGGCGGCACGTCGGCATCGTCTTGCAAGACCCGTTTTTGTTCAGCGGCACGGTGATGAGCAACATCACCTTAAACGACGAGACCATCACGAGAGAGCAAGTCGTGGAAGCCGCCAAGTTCGTCAACGCGCACCGCTTTATCGAGCGTCTGCCCGAGGGCTACGACACCCCGGTGCGCGAGCGCGGCGCGGGTTTTTCGACCGGACAGAAGCAACTCTTAGCGTTCGCTCGAGCCCTCGTTCAAAACCCGGATATCCTGCTCGTCCTGGACGAAGCGACCGCCAACGTAGACACCGAGACCGAAGAACTCATCCAGGACGCCCTCGAGAAACTCATGCAGGGCCGCACCAGCATCATCATCGCGCACCGACTAAGCACCATCCAGGACGCCGACCGAATTATGGTGATGCGCAAGGGCAAGCTTATCGAGTCGGGCAACCACTTCGAGCTGTTGGAGCAAGACGGCTATTACCGGAAGCTCTACGAGCTGCAGTATCAGGAGCGGCCGGGGACGGCGGGGGACTAGAGGCTGTGGAACGAAGGGCCGGGCTATAATTGCTTTCGGTGATGTTTATGAATCCAGCTACAGACAAAGAAGCTATGAAGCAGCTTTTCAAAGAGGCCCTGACTGAAACCCTCGAGGAAAGACGGGACTTGCTGCACGAGGTTCTCGCCGAAGTCCTCGAGGATTTCGCCCTTGCAGAAGCGATTCGTGAAGGGCAACGCTCAGAGCTGACGACGCGCGACGAAGTCTTTGCCATTCTTGAAGGCAAGGGGTGAAAACGCATTTCCGAAAAAGCTTCTCGCGCGACCTCAAAAAACTCAACGACTCCACCGTTTTGAAAAGAGTTCAAACAGCTATCGAGGAACTCGAAAGTGTTCAACAACTGAGCGAGCTTGCAAACGTCAAAAAGATGAGTGGAGGCGGGAACTTCTACCGTATCCGCATAGGCGACTACCGTCTCGGTATCGTTTTGGAGGACGACACAGTCGAACTCGTTCGGTGTTTGCACCGCCGGGACATCTACCGCTACTTTCCTTGAAAAGGGATATCGAGCCGGTTTAGCGGTTGGTCAAGAAGCTTGCACCCAAGCACCCTTCTCGTCTCGAACACAGCCCCAGGCCGTCAGCTTTCGCTCGGCTTCGCGGGCTAGCCACGCGCCGAACTCTTTGACGAACGTTTCGGTAGCATCGCCCAAAACCGGATTGACAGCCAGCTCGAGCGCCCGGTACATCTCGGTCGCCTTTTCAGGGTAGTGCTTGGCAAAGCTCTCGTAACACAGGTAAAGGTCGCGCGTAAAACGCTGCTCTTCGACCATCACGAGTTCCATGCCCAAGCGCAGGAAGCGCCGCATTATCCAGTTGAGAAATTCTGGCTTGTCCGCTTCGGGTTCTGCGGGGTACTCGGATAAAAAGGTCTCGAGGTGAGACCGGAAGTATTTTGTTTGGAAGGCCATCTCGGGGCCGGGCTTGTACGGTGCAATCTCTTCTGCTAAGTTTTCGCCGTAAACGCAGGCGGCCTCTATTTTGAGGATGAGTGCGTAAGGGCTTTCCCTGTTCCGCGCCTCCTCGAAGGGTTCCAGACCGAACTCAACGCCCGTCACGAACGGAAACTTTTCTTGGACACGCCGCTCGACCGCTTTGGCCCAAATCCCAAACTCGTCGTAAGAAAATATTTGCTCATAGCTGGGTTTCAGCACGGCCAAGCTGTCAACGTCGGAGGTCCCTTCGACGGCCAAACCTTTGGCGATGGAGCCGCGGACGTAAATGCTGTGGATACCCGTCGACCACTTCTCGCGATACGCCTGCCCGACCGCCTCGACCGCCGCTCGCCACGCGCCGGTAACGTTGGCGGCGTCGGCGCGGCTTTGCAAGAAACCCTGTTCGTCGGTTTCCAGGTAGTTGCCGATGCGCTTGACTGCTGTAGGTGCCATGATTTGAAATTGTAACGCGCAACTTGAGGCACGGCACGCTGAAAACCTCGGCTATCAGGAACTTCGTTTAGGTTCGGTTGCTGAGCACTTTGGTACCGGTCGGCGTGGTGACATGAGCCGACAGGTAGGGTGAGGCGTTCGGTGCGAGGGGTTTCACTTCGGCGAACTTCGCCGCGCCGACCGCCTCGAGAACAGCCGACAGCCAGCCGGGGTTGGGATGATACAGCTCGAGTTTTTCCAGGCGACAGTCCAGGTCGGCCATCCGTTCGGCGGGGTGAACGCCTGCAGGCCACTGGATGAGGTAGGGCACCATGCCGCTCGCCAACAACCTGCCGTCGTCGGGAAGGCCGAAGAGCCAGGACAAGTCCCCACGACTCACCGGCGCGACTCGGCCGAAACAAAAAGCCGTTTTCGCTTGCGCTTCGGCAATCGGAGTGTTGACGACCCACGTCAAAAGGCGGGGCTGTTTCGCAAGCTGTTGCCGAACCAAGGGGTCGTCCAAACCGTACCAGCGGGGCCGTTCGGGCGCTCTCAGGCCGGGGGCAACCGCGATAACCTCGAGAAAAACGTCGTTCCCCAACTTCATCAAGCGGTTGTGCGTTCCCATGAGCGGGTGTTCGCCGCCCGCCGGAACGGTCACGCCCAGCTGTTCTTCAAGATAGTCAACGCCTTGCTCGAGCGTTTCAGCGCCGACGACGATGTGGTCTAAGTGTGTTGTCACTTCTCTCCAAAGGCGAGTGGAAACTTGTCATCGGCCGGCTGAAACCTACTCGGCCAGCCCCGCAAACAGGTCGTCCACCGGCATCGCCGGAAAGGCCCCACGCAAACCGCCCAGGGTGAAGGTCTCTCGAGCGAACAGACTCTGCCACAGGTCTTTTTCGGTGCCGTCGCTCATGCTTGCAAACGACGACTGCGGGCCGGTCTGCGAGCGGTGCGCCCGGATGGCGGCTTCTTTTTGCGCGGCGTAAACGCTCACATCTAGCACGGCGGCGAACGAGCCTTCCGAAACGCCGTACAGGTCGGGCTCGAGGTCGGACAGCGGCGAGCTTTGGCGCAGCGCCTGCATTTCGCGCATCCGCTCAGCGGCCATCGCGTTGTAAAAGAGGCGCTGCGGCGCTGGGCTCGTCACGCCGCCCGCCGACCAAAAGGCGGCGGTCGCGGCGCGGTGAACCTTGACGTGGTCGACGTGGCCGTAAATGCCGTGCGGGTCGAAGGTGATCATCACGTCGGGTTTGAGGTCGGCGACGTGACTCAGGAGGGTCTGCTCAACGGCGAACTCGTCCACGTTCAGCAGCGCTTTGGGGTCGTCGTAACGGGTGCGCTCATGGCGGCCCGAGTCGTGATAGTCGAGGAAAATAGGGGCGTTGACGCCCAGCGCGGCACAGGCCGTGCGCAGTTCGGCCTCGCGCAGTTTGCCCTTGTCGCTGTCGGGATGAATACCGGGGTCGGTGATTTTGCCCGACTCGCCGCGGGTGGCGCAAATCAGGGACACCGTCGCGCCTTCAGCGGCGTAGCGGGCCAGGGTGCCGCCGGTGCCGAAAGCCTCGTCGTCGGGGTGGGCGTAAATGGCTAAAAGTCGTCGGGGCATGGCACCACTCTAACCCCGGCGACCTCCCTTTTGAGAAACGCCGCGCTCAGTCGGTTTCAGGGGCGTCTGTCCTCGAGCCTCCAAACACCTTCGACCTCGCGGCAAACCTCACGACTTCGAAATCTTCCTGATTCTTGTTGTCTTCAATTCACCCAAACCCGTGTCAATCGCCGTTCACCGTCACCCGGTAAACGAAGGGGGCGTCTTGGCCGGGCTCGAGCGGCGTGAGCAGGGTCCAGCGCACCACGGTGTAGTCGCTCGGCGCGGCGGGCTGGCGCGCGCCGGCGACGGTTTTGAACAGGGGCGCGTCGCCGTCGCCGAAGGTTTCGCCGTCGACCGAAAACTCGGTGAGAACCTCGTCGCTCGTCGGCGTGGCCGAGTTGGCGACGAAGGTCGTGCCGTCCGGCACCGGGCCGCTCACCACCACGGTGCCGGGCGGCAGCGTGGTGTCGCCCTCGTTGCGGGCGAACAGCCGGTACTCGACGACCTGACCGGGCCGCGCTGTCGACGACTCCTGAAACGTCTCGTTGCCGCCCACCTTGCTGACCACGTAAATTTCCAGGCGAACCGACACCGGGTTGGCGTCGGGGTCGGCCTGGGCTAAAGCCGCGGCGGGAACGAGGAGCAAGCACAAGAGCAAAAGGTTTTTCAGCATGGTTTCTCCTTAGTCGAGAATATAGCAAACCTCAATTTGAAGGTGTTCAGGGTTGGATGAAGCCGAGTTTGTCAAGCGGTGACGGCAACGTGCCGACCCCTCGAGCCGAACCGTTCGCAGCCCCGGCTGTTCCGAGGGTTTTTCACGCCGAGGCTCGCTTACTCGAGCACCCGCAGCACAAACGCCTGCATAGCGGCGAATACCTCGTCGCGCTGCTCGAAGTGAGGCGTGTGGGCGCAACCGGGCAGCAGCCGCACCTCACAAGCAGCCCCGGCACCTGCGGCGATGGCGTGGAGCTGGGCGGGCGTGCCGTACTGGTCGTCCGCGCCCTGCAATGCCAGGAGCGGCACGCGGATGTCGGGGAGAAAAGTTTCTAAGTTCCAGGTCCAGAACTTCTCGGAGAGCCAGGTGTCGTTCCAGCCCCAGAACGCCGCGTCGACGTGGTCGTGGTACTTCGCCAAGCGGGCGCGCAAACTGCCCTGCAGGTAAGACGCGCGCACCGTGCGAATCGACGCTACAGTCACCTCTTCGTTGAACACGTGCGCCGCCTCGGTGACGACGCCGCGCAGCCCCGGTGCGGCTGTACCCCCCGCGTAAACGAGGGCGACGGAGCCGCCGTCCGAGTGGCCGACCAAGACGTGGTCGCGCACGCCCAGAGTGCTGAGCACCTGGGGCAGCACGTTCAGACCTTCGTGGTGCAGGTAGGTCGTGGGGCGTGGCAAGTCGCAAGCGTCGGAACGTCCGTAGCCCGCGCGGCTGTAGAGGAGTGCGCCGCAGCCCGTCGCCGCGGCCAACTCTCGGGGAAAGTCCCGCCACAACGCCACACAGCCCAGCCCCTCGTGCAAAAACACCAGGGTCGGGGCGTCTTGCGGCGGGGGACCGTGCCAAAGGTACTCGAGCCGCCGACCGTCTACGGTCAAAAAATTCAGGGCGTCCGGCATCGTTCGACTCGCAGTTACTCGGCGTCGTCCGCCCAGGCGGGCGGGCGTTTTTCCAAAAAGGCGGCGACGCCTTCTTTGAGGTCGTCGGCGCTTCGGGACAGGGCGTTGAGGTTGACGGCGTAGCCCAAGCCTTCGTCCAAGCCCAAACTCGGCACGGTGGCGAGCAGGCGCTTGGTGAGCGCCAGCGAAACTGGCGAGTTGGCTTTGAGACTGTGGGCGAGTTGGGTGGCTCGAGACAGCACCTCCCCGGCCGGCCGCACTTCGTTGACGAGCCCCAGGCGCAAAGCCTCCGCCGCGTCGACCAGACGCGCCGACAACAGCAAGTCGCGCGCCGCCTTTTCGCCCGTTTGCCGCACCAAAAACACCCCGACGAGTGCCGCCACGAAACCGATGCGCGCCTCGGTGTAGCCGAGCTTAGCCGCGTCGCTCATCACGCTCAGGTCGCAGACCGAGGCCAGCCCCGCGCCCCCGGCCAGCGCGTGGCCGTTCATGGCGGCGACGACCGGCTTCGGAAACGTGTAGATGAGTTTGAACAGCTCGGCCAGCGCCGCCGAGTCCGCTAAGTTTTCCTCGCTCGACTTGGCGCTCAGCGTGCCGAGTTCGCTCAGGTCCAGCCCCGAGCAAAACGCACGCCCCGCACCGGTGAGGACGACGACGCGGACGTTCTTGTCGTCCCTCGCCAGTTCGAAAGCGTCCCGCAGAGTTGCACGCAGTTCCCAACTGAGGGCGTTGCGCACCTCGGGCCGGTTGAGGGTTATGGTCCGCACGGCGGCGCGGGTGTCGGTGAGGAGGACGGGCATGAGGTCGAGACTCAGTTTACACGACGAAGTGACAGAAAAGCGGAGGAGCAGGGGAGAAAACGGCAACAACCTACTTCAAACACCCCTCACCCAGCTCAGCGCGCAAGCGACGAAGGGGGTTCAACTGTACGAGACTCTAACGTAGCTTCTTGTGCAGCTGACGGGCCGGTTCGCTGCACAAGTATTTGATTTAACGATGCAACTTTAGACAAACTCCCAGCGTGTGGCACTGTCTAAAGCACCCGTGGTCAAGGCAGTTAGCGAAGACCCGACAGCCAACCCAGCGCCTAACGACTTCAGGCCTTGACTTAAAGTGCTTTAAGTTCGTTAACCTGTAGCTATGAGTGCCTATAGGAGAAACGCTCAAAGTTATTCGATAAGGGAGGCGTCCGAGTTGAGCGGGCTTCCGGCAAGCACGCTTCGTTACTACGAAACCATCGGCTTAATACAACCGGTTGTCCGCGACGCGAGCAGCAAGCACCGTCAATACAGCGAGGATGACATCAACCATGCGGTAGCGAGGTAGTGGCCCACCCCCAACTGCTAAGCTAAGGGATGGTCATCCAGAGCGTCACGTGTTACCACTGCGGCAGCGAGAACCTGAAAAAGAACGGTAAAGCACCCAACGGCAAGCAGCGCTATTCTACGTAAGGACTGTAACCGAGCCAGTTTGGAAAACCCAGACTACGGCTACAGCGAAGCACGTAAAGACGAAATCCTCAAGGCGTATCAGGAGCGCTCCAGCATGCGCGGGATAACCAGGACTTTTGGCGTGTCGCGTACCACGCTAGGCGTGTGGCTTAAAAAAAGCCGAGACGACTCTGCCGCTTAGTGCCACGCTGTTCATCCCTGAGAAGCCGGAGGCGGTGCAACTCGAGCTTGATGAGATGTGGTCGTTTGTGCGTCACAAAGCCAACAAGAGGTGGGTTTGGCTTGCTCTTTGTAAACAAACCCGGCAGGTAGCGGGTGCGACCACGCCTGACGTCGTCGCCTGTGTCATAGGCGGGCGTGGCGTTGCCACTTGTCGGAGGCTTTGGCGCAACATCCCCGAAGCCTATAAGCAAGGCATTGTGTTCAGCGACTTCTGAGCTTACAAGTCATTCCTGATGAACAGCACCAAGCTGTGGGTAAGGATACCGGTCTAACAGCTCACGTTGAACGCTTCAACAACACCGTCCGCCAACGTCTAGCGCGCTTTGTCAGGGAAACCTTGTCCTTCTCCAAATCAGACCACATGCACCTCATTTGCCTCCATCTGTTCCTCGTTCACTACAACCTCGACATCGCTGGCAGTCTCGGTTGAGCCACTATCCTACCCATTTGACAAAATCCCTAGAGCGTGGCAGCAGCCTCTCGTTAACGGCTTCAAAAAACAAGCCGCGCCAAATCCGGCTACGCTATGACTCAAAGCTACCTCTCACGACCCCGTTGCACCCTTACCTGTCCAAACCGAAGCGCTCGGCAAAGTCCAAGTCGTAGTAGAAGTCGCTGGCACTGCCCGACTGAAACTTGTTCAGGGTGGGTGAATAGGTCTGCACCTTGATGCGGTCGAGCCCGCCCGCGCCTTCACCGGGCAAAAACTTGATGATGCGCAGCCAGCCGTTGCCGCCCTTTTCGTAGCTCTGGTAGTTGGCCAGCATCTCGTAGACCTTGGAACCCGCCCGGTTGGTGGAGACCTGACGGTACTCGCCGTTGTCGCAGCGCAGGCGGGCGTCGTAGGTGCTCCTAAAGTCATCGTCTTGTATGTTGCAGCCACTCACGTTGGGGTTTGAGCTGCGCCGCCCGTTGTTGTGGAAGTGACCGTTCAGCACCATGAACACCTGCGGGTAAGGGTTGACAAGCGTTTGGAAGATTTTTTCGCCACCGGCAGCGTCGCGGTCGTTGCCGGGGTCTTTGCACTCTTTCCCTCGGCTCAAGTCGACACACGCTTCGGTTTCGCTCTGGGTGGTTCGCCTGCCGCCCGCGCTGTTGCCACCGTCTCTCAGGTAAGCGTGGGTGGTGATGAGGGTCGGCGTGTCGGGGTGGTCTTCGATAATCCGCTTGGCCCAGGTGAGCGCGTCTGGGGGGGCTTCCCACTCGAGGGCGACGTGTAAAAACTCGATTCCGCCTCCGTCAAACGTCTGGTAGTGACTGAGCCCTCGAGGCCCGGTGCCGCCGTACCAGTCATAGTTTTTGTAGCGGCTCTCGCCGAAGTATTTGCGGTAGTTGCTCGTGTCGCCGTCGTGAACCTCTTCGGGATAATAGTCGTGGTCGCCCATCGCAACCGAGTAAGGCACCTTGTCGTCCAGTACGTCCACCGCTCGGTCACTGTCGCGCCACTCTTGTTCGTTCGAAGCGTCGTCGACCAAATCACCTTCGTGAGTGACAAAGGCAATGTCGAGTTTGTCTAAACTGTCGACGATCCACTTCGTCTGCGCCGTAAAGATGGCGGGCGTGCCGAGGCGTCCGTCACAGCACACGTAGTTCTGCGTGTCGGGCAGCGCGATGAGGGTAAAGGGCTTCAGGCTCGGCGCGGGTTCAGGATTGGGGTCGGCTTCGTCAGCCGTATCAATCTTCCACAGCTGGTTGCCCTTTGCAAGGCGAGTAGCTGAGCTGTGGCAGCTGTACTGCTGAACACCGGTGCCGTCCGCCTGGTAAGCGCGGTAGACGTCGACACACTTGCCGCTGTGTTGGGCTTTAAGCTGATAGTAGCCGCTGCCTGCGCTGAGCAGTTCGAAGTGCTGGTTGGCACCCTCGCCACAGCTGTACTGAATAAGGCTGGCACCGTTCTGGGTGCCGGCCCGGAAGATGTCCAAGCACTTGCCCGTCCGCGTGTTTTTGATCAGGTAGGTGTCCGCTCGGTTGGCGATGGCGACAAACTCGAACTCGGGGGCTTCGCTGCTGCTACACGTTTCTTGCTCTAAGGGTGAGCCGTTTTTGAACGAGCCGTTGCTCAGGTCGAGGCACTTGCCGCTGTGCTTGGCGACCAGGGTGCTGGTAAAGGCGGTCGCCTGGGTGGTCAGGGTGTCCGGCAGCGGCGGTGCTGTCTCGGTGGCACAGCTTGTGAGCGCCAGCAGGCTGAGGGCGATACTACTTAACAGAAAACGTTTCATAAGCCTCCTTATGGGCTAGCCTTCCGAAAGAGGACGCGTGATGCTGAAGTTGATGGAGACAACATAGGTAACGTAGGAAAGTTGCCTTAGTATACGACCTCACAACCCCAGCCTCTGAGTTAGGTGCACCCCCAAATTTGTATGGCTTAGGCGGCTTGAGGAAAACCTGCCTGACGACCTCTGTCAGAAGCAGCGATAGAACGGCTGCAGTATTGACATATTGACCTTTTAAGCCCAATAGAGAAAAATAGTTGGATCAGACCGTGTTTCTGTAGTGAGTGCGTTTGAGTAGGAATGGTAGGGCTTACGCATGTAGAACTTTAAGTAGGTAGTCGTCATCCCAACCTGCCCTCATGCGCTTGGCTTTGACACTTGCTTGCAAAGTTTTCTCTCGTTTGAGTTGATTCAAAGCCAGGTGCCGCAGGGTCACGAGGTTGGCTTGGGCCTGCTTTGCCCTGCTTTCATCCTCGCGGAAAGCAACGTCTAATACCCAGTGCAGACCGTTTTCTATGCCCCAATGCGAACGCACAGCGTAAGAGAGCGTTTCAGCATCTGTCAAGCTTGTAAGAAAATAACGCTCATGCACCGTGACTGCCCCTTTAATTTCCCGGGTACCTCTGATGCGTGCAACACCTGCAAGGTCGCGCCAGGCAGAAATGTCCTCCAAGTAGCTGTCTGTGAGCAACCAAACATCTCTGGTTTCTATGCGCCCGTGACCCTTGCTGCTTGTAGACCAGTGAGGTGAGTCGTCATGCTGGGCAAACAGCCATTGCACATCCTCGAACAAGTGCTTGTGATTGGCTTTGAGCGCTAGCACGTAGTCTGCGTGATGTTCTCTAATCACCCAGGCAATGTGTTTTTGTGTTCCTGCTGCGTCAATCGTAACGGTTGTGCCAGCAATATCAAGAACCTCTAAAAGCTCGGGGATGACCGTTATTTCATTGGTCTTATCAGGGACTTGTTGTTGCGCTAGCACGACATGATGCTCGGCTGCCCATACACTTACCGTGTGTAAACCACTTGCCCGTGACCATTTGCCGTCCACCGCTCGTACCTCTGTCGGGCTCTCGCTTGGTTCCAAACTCAAGTTTCGGGTCCACTCGAAAAATACCCCTTGCCACGCTTCAGCGTCCAGCAGCATGAACACCCGTCTGAATGTGTCGTGGCTAGGGATACCGTTCGGTAGTTCCAAAAAAGTCTCCAGCCAAGCGCGCTTGCCTTGACCATACTGCTCAATCTCTACAAATGAGTCCGCACCACAAATGACTGCGCAGATGGCGATGACGAGGATGTCCGCTAGCTTATAGCAGACGTTATGGGCTCTCGGGTCAGGCAAAACTGTAAAGTGCGTGAGTAGCTTGGGTATCTCTTCTTCAGTCATTCCTTAACTTTATGTCTCACTCCTACTTTGTGTACATGCGTATGCCCTGGTAGGAATGGTGAAAATTAGTGCTTGGATGGTCTAAAGTGTATCGTGATATAAAAGCTAATAATCTAGGATTGGAAGGTAGAAGGAAGTAGTGAGCTAAGAAGAATGTTCGGCGAGGGCAAATCCGGAGCTTATGTTTTTCAGGTTGACTCAAACTGTCACCACCGTGGGCAGGCCATCTTAAAGTTAGATACAGTTAAACATTGGGATGAACAGGAACGCTATCATCACGACGGCCTCAACGAGACCAGCAAGGACCGCCAGCTCGAGCCCTTCCGCGAGGACGCCGACGACCACTATCTCACCACCAACCACGGCGTCCGCGTCAACCGTACGGATGATTCGAAGGCCTGCGAGCGCGGGCCGACGCTCATGGAGGATTTCCACCTCCGGGAGATGACCCACTTCGATCACGAGCGCGTCCCCGAGCGCGTGGTCACATGCCCACGGCTCGGCCGCACACGGCTACTTCCAGATCTACGAGCCGCTCACCGACCTCACGAGGGCCGACCGCGCGATGACGGAGTAGGTGCCGGCGTGACCCGGCACCCCCAGACCTGACCCTCTAAGGACCGAGGCCCGATGGAAACGACGCCCTTCTTCATCCTGCTCTTCATCCACCTGAGCGGCCTGATCCTGGGGTTCGGGGCGGTTTTGGTTACCGACCTCTACGGCCTGCTCTGGATCCGGGACCGGGTCCGCTTCCCCCAAGTCGTCCGCGTAAGCGGCGTGACCGAGTGGTTTATTTGGGCGGGCTGGGGCATCATGGTAGCCGCAGGAATACCGCTCCTGGTGCTCAAGGGCGTGATCGACAACCTGTTGATCGTCAAGCTCTTCTTCGTCGCCCTCATCGGCATCAACGGCACCCTGCTGCACGTACTCCAGAAGAAGGTGCGGGGCTACGAGGTGGGCGACGACGTGCCGACGCTCATCCTGTTCCGGCTCTCGCTCTCGCTCTTCGTTTCCCAGCTCGGCTGGTGGGGTGCCGTCCTGATCGGGTTCCTGCACCGCCACGTGCAGACGATTATCGAGTGGCCGGATGCGCCGTGGCTCATGATCGGGCTCATCCTCGCGGCCCTCCTGACCCTTTGGGCGAGTGGCGAGGTGCTGATCAGGAGGAACAGGGAGGCCGCGGACGACGTGGTCGAGAAGATCACGCCGTAACCTCTCAGGCCATAGGGAGTGACGATGCCGCAGATTCCACGTGAGAAGGGCCTGGACAGCACCCTTGCCCTCCTCCGCGACCCCTACCGGTTTATCGTCAAGCGGTGCCGACGCTACCAGGCGGACGTGTTCGAGACCCGCCTTCTGCTCGAGAAAGCCCTCTGCATGACAGGTCCGGCGGCGACTCAACTCTTCTACGACCAAAGCCGGTTCGTGCGGCACGGCGCCATGCCCGGACCCGTCAAAAAGACGCTGCTCGGGCAGGGCGGCGTCAGCAATTCCAAATTTAACAAACCCTCTCTCAAACAGCGTTGAGCAGGTTAAAGCTTATCAGCACAGCAGCTAATTCCCCTCTACTTTGCTCAGAAGAGGGCTAAATATCTGGCGGGACGCTTTAAAAAGTTGCTAAGGGAGCTTAGTTCACCAGAAACTGAAGGGTTATTCTCCGAAACAGCCTCTGTAGCTGCTCGATTGCTCGTCGCCTATCTCTTGAGAGTACCGTTCAGCACGTCATTGAAATCGAATTTGGTTAAATTTGGAACTGCTGGGGCGGCGTGCAGGGGCTCGACAACGAAACGCACCGGCACCGCAAGGGGATGCTCATGTCGCTCATGACGCCTGCGCACATTGCTCGGCTTACCGAAGCGAGCGCCGCGGCGTGGCAAGCTGCCGCCCACAAATGGACGAAGCAGGGCACGGTCGTGCTCTACGACGAGGCCTGTAAACTGCTCACGCGCGCCGTGTGCGCCTGGGCGGGTATCCACCTGGCCGAGGAAGAAGTCGGCCGGCGGACGCGGCAGCTTACGCTCCTGTTCGACGGGGCAGGAGCGGTCAACCTCAGACACCTAGCCTCGCGCTTGGCGCGCCAGCGGGCTGAACGGTGGATGGAGAATGTCGTCGGCCGGATTCGCAGCGGGCAACTGCAGACGCTAGAACAAACCGCCGCCCACGTCATCGCTTGGCACCGGGACCCCAGCGGCACTCTGCTGAGCCCGCACGTCGCCGCGGTCGAACTGCTGAACGTGCTCCGGCCGGCCGTGGCCGTCGCCGTCTACGTCACCTTCGCCGCCCACGCGCTGCACGAGCACGACGTCCGGCAGAAGCTCGAGACGGACGAGGATGTGGCGCTGTTCGTCCAGGAAGTCCGGCGCTTTTATCCCTTCTTTCCCGCCGTCGCGGCGCGGGTGCGGGAAGGCTTCGAGTGGCACGGCTTTCATTTTCCCAAAGGGCGGCGGGTGCTGCTGGACCTTTACGGCACGAACCACGACGCGCGAACCTGGGACGCGCCGGAGGCGTTTCGACCGGAGCGGTTCCAAAGTTGGGACGGCAACCCCTTCGACTTCATTCCGCAAGGGGGCGGTGACCACTTCATCAACCACCGCTGCGCGGGCGAAGGGGTCACAATCGAACTGATGAAGACAACTGTTGAGGGCAGCCAACAGGTCGCGCACCTCGTACTGCCGCCGCCGTGCGGCAGCGCCGAGCGCAGTACGGTTACAAGCATGACAGCGCGCACCGGCCGCTCGAGCACGGTCAGGTCCGCCTCGCGCCACGCGCGGTTTTGACAGCCCTGGGTAATTCACGGCGTAATATCCAGGCGCGCTTGCAACCGCCCTACCTGTAACGTGTAGCCACCCGGCAGCACTTGCGCCTCTGCCTCACCCAAAACGTCTCCCGGTACGACGGCAAAGCGCTCGAGCGGGATAGCCAAGTTTAGCGTTTGCTGCTCCCCCGGGGCTAGCTCGAGCTTGCCAAAACCCACCAACTGCTTAAGGGGCGTCAGCACGCCCGACGGCGGGCGACTTAAGTAGACTTGCACGGTTTCGCTACCTGCAAGCTCACCGGTATTCTCGAGCTCGAGGCTTATCATGACGGTTTCCCCCTCGAGCGTTGCGCTCAAGTTCTGCTGCGAAAACGTCGTGTAGCTTAGGCCGTAGCCGAAGGGGTAAAGCGGTTCGTAAGTTGCGCCCGGCAGAGCGTCGTAGGTGAGGGGCAGTTGCCCCGTGTGCTCCGGCCAGCTAAAGGGCAGCTTGCCCCCGGGGTTCGCCCTGCCGAACAGCACGTCGGCGATTGCCGTGCCCCCCTCACTACCGGGTAGGTAGGCCATGATGAGACCGTCCAAGCCGAGCCAAACGTCCTCAGGGAAAATGAGCGGACGACCCGCCATCAGCACGACGACCATCGGGGTTTCCGTCTCGAGAACGGTGCGCATCAGCCCTAACTGCTCGTCAGGAAATGCGAGCGTGCTCGAGTCCCCCTGACCTTCCGCGTAGGGCGTTTCGCCGACCACGACGACAGTGACATCCGCCCCCGCGGCGGCTGCGCTTAGCGCCTCGCCATCCCGGTAGTCAGCCAGATAGGTGACGGTAACGCCGTCGGGGGCGGTCTGCTCTACGGCTTCCAAAACGGTAAGACCGGGGGGCGCGTCGCTGGGATTATCTATCCCTTGCCAGCCAATCGTCCAACCGCCCATCTGGTTCTCGATACTGTTCGCGCTCGGTCCGACGACCAGGATGTCTTGTACCGACTCGTCGAACGGCAAGCCGCCCCTTTCCAGCAGCGTGATGGACTCTAAGGCCGCCTGTTTCGCCAGCGAACGCGCCTCTTCTATCACAACGCTGTCGGCAGCCTCCACGTCTGTGTAGGGGTTTTCGAACAAGCCGAGCTCAAACTTCAAAGTGAGGATGTCGCTCACCGCGTCGTCAATTCGTGCCTCAGGCACGGTGCCCTCTTCGACCAGTTCAATAAGCGTACTCGTAAAGGTCGCCGCGTCGTGCGGCACCATGTACATGTCGACCCCGGCATTGATGCTCATAGCGACGGCTTCCTTAAAGTCTTTAGCAACCCTGTGAACGGTAACGAGCTTCAAAATGTCTTCCCAGTCGGACAGGATCACGCCGTCAAAGCCGAGCTGGTCTTGGGCCACCTCCTGCAACATGTAGGGCGAGGCGTGAACCGGCACGCCGTTGACCGAACCGCTGTTGACCATTAGAGCCATCGCACCGGCATCTATACCTGCCGCAAAACTCGGCAGGTGCGTACTTCTCAGCGTGCGCAAGTCCAAAAAGGCCGGACTGCGGTCAAAGCCGGTGAGAGACTGCCCGTAGCCTGCAAAATGTTTCACGGTCGCCGCCACCTCGCCCGAGGCTTGAAAGCCGCGCACGCTCGCCGCGACCAGCTCGCTCGCCAGCACGGGGTCTTCGCCAAACGATTCGTAAAACCGCCCCCAGCGCGGGTCGCGGGCGACGTCGGCGACGGGGGCGAAGGTCCAGTGGGTCCCCACCGCACGCACGTCTCGAGCGACCTGGGCCGCTACCTCCTCCACCAGCTCAGGGTTCCAAGTCGCCGCCAGGCCCACGTTGTGCGGGTAAATCGTCGCGCCCAGCACATTGTTGTGCCCGTGAACCGCGTCGACGCCGTAAATCATGGGAATACCGAGGCGGGAATACGTCAGGGCTGCATCCTGAAGCTCATTGGTCATCTCCGCCCAAGCTTGCGGGGTATTGGGTACGGGTGCCGCACCCCCGCCCGAGAGAATCGAGCCGACCTGATGGTCCTCGAAGATGATTTTCAGCCATTCTTCGCTTAAAGGCCCACGGTCCCACTCGCCCTCACCCATGATGCGGGCGACGTCGATTTGGGTCATCTGCCCGACTTTTTCAGCTAGGGTCATTTGAGAGAGGAGGTCGGCAACTCTGGCCTCGACGGGCTGCGAAGCGTCTTTGTAGAGCGGTTCCTGAGCGAACGCCAGCATTGCGGTAACAACAGTAGCCACTGCGAAAAGAAGTTTCACGGTCTCACTCCCTCTCTCGGTAAACAAAATAGTCGAAGTCCGCGTGTTTGCGCCTTCCGCTCAAGTCCTGAGCGCACAGCGCGATAAACGTCCCGGTAAAACTAAGCCCTTGGCAATAGTCGTCCGAAAGTCTGCCCGCGTCGAACTCGGGGCCGATAGGGAGCCACGCATCTTCCTCGAGCGCGTACTCAAACCGAAACGTCTCCCGCTCAAAGATGAACTTGAGGAAAACTTTCTCGGCGTCGCCGATGGGCACCTCTTCGTCTAAAGGTTCATCGTACCGCCGGTTGTCGTAGCTCAGGATGTTGAGGGTTCTGCCGAGGTCTTCGTCGTGACTTACGCGCAGGTAGACCCAGTTGTCCGTTTGGTAGTAGGCTGCCAAGCCCGCCATCTGCTGAAAGCTTTCCGGATCAAATTCCAGACAAGTTTCAGCCTCCGCGTAAAAGGCTCTCAAGCGCCGACCTACTAAACTTTGGTGGTGTCTCGAGGCGAGCGACTCGCGCCCGTAAAGCCGCAGGTAACCGGGCCGTTCGGTGAGCGACAGCCAGCTTTCGTCGTGTGGGATGCGCAGAGTCTGCCAAGGGAGGGCCAATTCAGGGCTGTCAAAATCGTCTCGTTTAGGCTCGTCCTCGAAATCATGTTCGGGTAAATCGGGGGCAGGCACTTCTCTGTGAGGACTGTTGCCCCCGCCAATCACACGGGGCCAGTCGCCCTGGGGCCACTCGAGCTTTTGCAACGCTGTCTCCCGCCCCAGATTGCACCGTCCCAACTCGGTAAGCGGACGCCCGCACAGGTGCGCTAAGTACCAGTCACCGTCTTGCGTCCTCACAAAACTGCCGTGACCCGCCTTTTGTAGATAAAGCTCAGGCTTGCCGTTCGCGGTGAGTAAAGGATTGTCTGGGTGAACCTCGTAAGGACCGTCGATTTGCTTGGAGCGCGCCAGCGTTACCGCGTGCTCATAGACAGTGCCACCTTCCGCTGTCAGCAGGTAATACCAGCCGTCTTTTTTGTAAAGATGCGGCGCTTCCGTCAATCCTAAGCATGTGCCCTTAAAGATGTTCTTGATGGGTCCGACCAGCTTTTTTTGCTTGGGGTCGTACTCTTGTAAGACGATACCCCCAAACTGGTTGCGCCCCTTGCGGTGGTCGTGCAGCATGTTCACAAACCACTTGCGCCCGTCCTCATCGTGAAAAAGCGACGGGTCGAAGCCGCTGCTGTTCAGGTAAATCGGCTCGGACCAAGGTCCCATGATGTCTTCTGCCGTGACGAGGTAGTTGTGGGTGTCCTTAAAATGCTGGTCTGTGCCCCAGGTTTTTACGTCGGTGTAGATGAGATAAAAAAGCCCGTCCGCATGGCTCAGCGCCGGGGCCCACACCCCGCTCGAGTCGGGGTTGCCGAGCATGTCGAGTTGGCTCCGTCTGACGAGAGGGCGCGTCAACAGCCGCCAGTTCACCAGGTCTTTGGAGTGGTGAATTTGCACGCCCGGAAACCATTCGAAGGTCGAGGTGGCGATGAAGTAATCGTCCTCCACGCGAATGATGCACGGGTCGGGGTTGAAGCCCGTTAAGACAGGATTTTGGATCATGATCCCCCCTGACCGTAGCTTCGCTCGGTCTGTCCCCCCTTATTAAGGGGGGCGGTTGAGCGATAGCGACAACCGGGGGGATCTAGCTGCACGTTATTTATCAAAGTCTTATCTCCAATTTAATCTGGTTGATGTGCGCTTCACTTAGCACACGCTCGAGCAACGCACCAGCAAATAAGCGAGGGCGGCGCAACGCAGCATCAGTTTCCGTGCTCGACATACTCTTCCAGCCACTGTAAAGCGGGCCGCTCTTCTTCAAACCAGTCGATCAGCTCCGCGTTGTTGCGCCACATCTCCCCGGCCTTGTAGCCCCAGAGCGTCACGCCCGCGACCGCGGGGTGCTCCCAGAGAACCGGGAAAACGTCCTGGTACATGTGAAGTTGGGCCGTGTCGTCGCTCTCGCGCAGCTCGAGTTCCGACACATAAATCGGCAGCCCGAATTCGGCCAAGCTGTCTAGGTGACGCTCTATCGTCGAGGGCAGCACCGTTTCCAAGCCGTGGGCCTGCACGCCGATCCCGTCGATGAGGCCGCGTTCGTGCAGGAGGGCGATCTGCTCTTTGTAGGTCTCTAATTCGCCTGCACAGCAGAGAATGTTGTAATCGTTGATGAGGAGCTCCGCGTCAGGGAACAGCTCCCTCGCCCTTTCAAACGACCAGACTATCCAGTCCCAGCCGGTTTCGCCCTCGCCGCCGATGGCGTCTTTGTAGCTCGGCGGGGCGTGCTGGGCCTCGTTCACCACGTCGATCATCTCGACGTCGGGGTAACGCTCGGCGAAAAGCTCCATCCACTCCTCGACCTCGGCCCGCTGCTCGTCAGGGGGCAGGTCGGCCATCCAAAGAGGTTCCTGTTGTCCCCAAATAAAGGTGTGCTGCTTGACCGGAAAGCCCTGCTCCTGCGCGTAATCAAACATCAAATCAAGACCGCTCCAGGTCATCTTGTCCCGGACAATCTCAACGGAGCCCCACTTCCCCACATTTTCAGGCGTGATTTGGTTCCAGTACCGGTCGAAAATCGGGTCGGGCAGCCCGTTAAAGATGTTGCCGAGAAACTTTTCGCCGTTCTGAGCAAAGGCCGGAAAGCTCAGGAGCAAACCGGCCAGGACGACGGAGGCTCGAGCCCAACGCCCCTTTCTGCCTGCCCTTCGGCTAGCGGGAGCGTATCCACGCAACTGTGCTTCGCGCTCCTGCTTCTTACTTTTTGCTTCTTTCTTCATAAAACTATCCCTTCACGGCGCTGCCGCCCGACGAAACTCCGATACCACCCCGAAATCGCTAGTTCACCGTCGTCACCAGCACCACGGCCCGCGCCGGAACCGTCACGGGTTCAGCCGCCGCCTGCCCGGAGACTTGGTAGGCCACTTCGTCCACGAAAACTTCATAAGTATCGTCGGAAAGCGTTTTCAGCTCGAGCCCGCCCGCAGTCTCGGGCAGCTCGAGCGTGACCTCTTTGGCCTCGGTGGACATATTGACAAGCAGCACTTGCGTGGTGTCAACTCTCCCGACGGCGTAGGCGCGCAGAGCGTCGTCGCTGCTCGAGGTGCTTAACACCTCGCCGGTAAAGTCGCTCAGCATCTCGAACAGATAAAACGTCGGGCGTCGCCAGTCGGCGTTGTCGATGAGCCCGTGTCCGCCCGTGCCTTGCAGGGCGAAATAGTGACTCATGTCTAAGCGTTCACGCACCATCCTCCCAAGCGCGTCGGCTAACCACAACGTCGCCACGGTGTCCATCAGGTGGCGGTTGTTGTTGGTCCGCCAGGAGAGGCCGAACTCGGTAATGCCTAGCTGGATGTCGCGTTCAAACCCCAAAGGGTTCGTCTCCGGGTCCTTTACCCATTCGCGGTAACGCCTGATGGTCTCGGTGACTTGGGAGGACGTCGCCAACGCAACGTCGTCGTCCGCGCTGCCGTCGGTCGGGTAGATATGCCAGGTAAGCACGTCCACCACGTCGCCACACAGCCTCAAAAATTCTTTCAGATAGGGCTCGGCGATGTCCGCACCCGATACCGCAGGCCCGGCGACGAGGGCGTTTGGGTCAACTGCCTTGATGACTGCGCGGTACTCGCGGAACTTGTCACAGTATTTTTCGGGTGTCCAGGACTCATCGGCACGGTTCGGGCCGTACAGGTCGGGTTCGTTGCCGACTTCAAACGCCAGCACGGGGATGCCTTCGTCTTCGAAATCCACGACGGCTCTCCCCGCCGCCTCAGCCGACCCGGTAAAGAGGTTGGTGACGACTAAGACGGGCGGCTCGCCCAAAAATTGCCACTGCCTCCCGTAGTCCGCGATGTGCATACGGTCGAGCGGGCTTTCGTCGGCGATGTTGCCCGGAGGATAGCGCAAGCTGTCTATATCGAGCCCTGCAAAGTCTTCCTGAAACTCGAGCACCCGCATAAACACCCCGTGGTTGAACCCCGTAATCGCGTATTCGGGAACGGGTCCTAAGCTCTCACCGACAGAGACGGTGACGGGCGCTTGGGCGAAGGAGAACGACGACAGCAACCAGAGACTGACGAGATTGAAGAGACCAAATCCCACTTTCTTCTTACTCCCTACTTCTTTGCTCATCCCTTTACCGCACCTCATCCTTTGATAGCCCCTTGGGTAAGACCTTCGATGATCTGCCTCGAGGCCAAAAAGAAGAGGAGCAAGAGCGGTGTCACGGCCAAAGCGCTGCCCAGGATCACCGCGCCCCAGTCCGTCGTGGCGGCCAAGCCCTGCAAGCTCCGCAAGGCCAGCGGCACGGTCATGACTTCTTCGCCGCGCAAGACCACCAGCGGCCCCAAAAACTCGTTCCACTTGCCGATAAAGGTGATGAGCCCCAACGTCGCTAGGCCGGGGCGCACCAGCGGCAAGCCGATGCTCCAAAAAATGCGGAACTCCGACGCGCCGTCGATGCGCGCCGCGTCCATGAGGTCTTTCGCCATGCTGCTGGCGAAAAACTGCCGCATCATGAAGATGCCAAAGGCCGAGGCCATCCCCGGTATCCACAGCGACTTGGGCTCGTTGATCCAGCCCAAAAAGTCGATGATCAGAAAGAACGGAATGAGGTTGAGAATCCCCGGCATGAGAAAGGTCGCCATGATAAAGCCGAAAATCTGCTTTTTGAACCTGAAGTTGTACATGGCGAGGGCGAAACCGCCCAGGCTGCAGAAAAAGAGCGTTGTCGCGGTTGCCAGCACGCCGATGTAAACGCTGTTCCACATGCTATTCCAGAACGGCACCGCCGCGAGTAGCGCGTCGTAGTTGCGCGCCAAGTCGTCGCCGAAAAGTAGGGGCGGCGGCGCGGTGAAAATCGTGTCGCGGTTGTGGGTCATGAGGATGTACATCCAGTAGAACGGGAAGATGGTCGCCACGGCCAGCAGCACGAGGGCGACGAACAAAAGGATTTTTGTGGTGAGCGTGCCCGGGCGTCTCAAGGTCATTCGCGCGTCTCCAATCCGCCGCGCCCGGCGAGCACGAACTGGATGATGGTGAGGAGGGCTATTACGAAGAACAGCACCCACGACACCGCCGCCGCCGTACCCATCGAGCCAAAGTCGAAGCCTTCGCGATATAAGTACATCGCTACCGTGAGCCCAGCGTTGCCCACCCCGCCGTCGGGCCCGACCAGGATAAAGGGCTCTTCAAAGAGCTGCATACCGCCGATGATGGTGAGGCTCACGGCAAAAAACATAATAGGTTTTAGGAGCGGCAAACTGATATGAAAAAACTGCTGGAAGATGTTCGCCCCATCGACCTTGGCGGCCTCGTAGTATTCGCGGGGGATGGTCGCTAGACCCGCGCTGTAGAGCACCATGTTCCAGCCGAAATAGCGCCAGAAAATGAGAATGGCGAGCGCAGGTTTGATGTTGTCCTTGCGGCCGAGCCAATTGATCGGCAAGGTGTCTTGCAGGCCGCCGAAGAGCCAGGCGCTCCAGTCGGCCCTGGCGAGATAAATCAGAAGTTGGTTGATGATGCCGTACTGCGTGCCGAACATGGTGTTAAAAACGAGCGTGATCGCCACCGCCGACGTTACGAACGGCAAGAAATAGGCGACGGTAAAAGGGTGACGCCAACGGCTGAGAATAACGAGCAGAATAAAAGCCAAGGGGATGGCGATAAGGTGCTGCGCCACGCCCGACACCAGACCTATCCAGAACGTGTTATAGAGCGTGGGCCAGAAATCGTTGAAGCGGGTGAACTCGAGGATGAACTTATAGTTCTCGAGGCCGACAAACTCCATCGCCCCGAGCCCCTGGACCGGGTTCCATTTCTGGAAGGACAAGTAGGCGGAAAAAAGCAGCGGAAAAAGGCCGAAAATGGCGTAGAGGATAAAAAACGAGCTGATAAATAGGTAGGGCGCGTACTGGCGTTGCCACTTGTGCCAGCGGCTTTGCCAGGTTTGGCTGCTGGGTCGGGGGGCTCGAGCTGTGCTTTTGGTAGCCATGTTGTCTCCAGTAGGCGGTGGGGCGGTAGGCGGTAAGATAGTTTTTACTTCTTACCGCCTACTGACTCAGTTACCGAATGCGGCGCTGAATGATTTGCTCAGCGTCGGACAGCGCAGTGTCGATGTCTGCGCCCTCATTGAGCACGCTGGTGAGTGCGTTGGTCACGACTTCGGCGGCGACCACGTCGCCGGGGTGGGTAAAGGTCCCCTGGATGTTGTTGACCACGTTGACGTAAAGCTGCCGCGCTTGCTGGCCGTCAAGGAATTCTTGCGGCGCGTCGAAGACTTCATCCGTCCAGACCGACTCGAGCGCGGGGAAGGCTTCGATGGTGTCGAAAGCGAGGCGCTGCACGTCTTCGCGGGTGGTCATGAACTTAATGAGGTCCCAAGCGAGTTCTTTGTTGTCGCTCTGCTCAGGGACCGCGTAGAAGGAGCCGCCCCACGTCGCGTACGCGCCGCCGGGGAGGTTTTCCGCCCCCCAGAGACCGGCGGTGTCCGGGGCCATCCAGTTTTGTAAGTGGCCCTGAAGCCAGGCACCCGAAAGCTGCGTGGCGACGGTGCCCTGCTTAAAGGCCTCGTACCACTCGTTGCTCCAGGCCCCGATCTGGGCGTCTAAGCTGTTGTCGCGGATCGCCTTGGCGACGCGGAAGGCTTCGTGGAAGCGCTCGGTATTGACAAGCACGTTGCCGTCTTGGTCGAAGTAAAGCCCCTGGCCTTCTTCGAGCCCGCTGCGCACCATAGCGTTAAAGACGTCGCCGGCGTCGGCGATCAAAAAGACGTCGTTGGTGCCGTCACCATCGGTGTCGCGGGTGACGGTTTTGCCGAATTCGATGTAGTCGTCCCAGCTGCCGGTGATATTTTCGACGCTCGCGTCCACTTCCGCCAGGCGGTCGCGGCGGTAGAACATGATGCCGGGCCCTAAGTCCGTCGGCATAGCCACCAAGCGGCCGTCGGCCGTCGTGCCTTGAGCCACGGCGTAGTCGGCCAGTCCTGGCGTGAACTCGCCTGCGCCTAAGGTGTTGAGGTCGACCAGACCGCCGTCCGCCACGAATTTGGCGATAAAGCCGACCTCGATGGCGACCACGTCGGCGGCACCCGACCCTGCGGCCAAGGTCGTGACGAGGTTGTTGTGGTGGTCGCCGAACTCGCGGACTTCAAGTTCCACTTCGACGTTCGGGTTTTCTTCCATGTACAGTTCGATAATGGGCGCGAGCGCGTCGGTCAGGTTGGGAAAACCCGAGACGGTGAGCGTTTGTGTCTCTTGTGCGGACCCAAACGCGACGAGAAGGGCGACGAGTAAAACGGCTATCTTTTTCATTTTCTTCCTTTCTCACTCCCTAGCGCTTGCCGGGAGTCAAAACCGAACGTTAAACATCTCTGACGGACTGCCGAACGACGAGTTCAGGCTCGAACTTACGCTTCACCTCCGCCTCTTGTTGGTCCAAAGCCGCCAAAGCAATGTGCGCGGCGGCTCGCCCCATGTCCCACAGGGGCTGCTGAATGGTGGTCAGGGCCGGGTAGAGGTATCTGGCAATAAAAACGTCGTCGTAGCCGACGAGAGACATGTCTTTGGGGACTTCTAGATCGTTGGCGCGGAGCGTGTGCAAGATGCCCGCCGCCATCTGGTCGTTCGCGGAGAAGATAGCGCTCAGCTCGAGCCCTCTACCCAGTAGCCGCTGCGCCGCGCGCAAGCCGCCCTCTTCGGTAAAGTCGGCCTCTATCACGTAAGCCTCGTTGTAGGGAAGCCCCGCCGCCTCGAGCGCGCGCCGGTAGCCCTGCAGGCGGTCGCGGCTGTCTTTCATGGCTAAGGGGCCGGTAATGTGCGCGATATGTTTGTGGCCCCGCTCGAGCAGGTGTTGGGTGGCTAAAAAACCGCCCTTTTCGTTGTCTAGATAGACGCACCTGTTCCTCAACTCGGTGATGTGCCGGCCCATGATGACGACCGGCGTCTCGGCGGGGAGGTTCTGCTCGAGCCAGCCCAAAAGTTCAACGTCGGACATGGTCTCCAAGTGCAAAATGAGCGCGTCCGAGCGGCGTTGCAACAGGTAGCCCGCGGCTTTGCGCTCGAACTTCTCGTCCGCGTGACCGCTCGAGACTATAAGGTGCATGCCAGCCCCTTCGATCACCGCTTCGATGCCGCGCACGATGCCGCTGTAGTAAGGGCTCGAGATTTCATTGATGACCACACCGATGCCGCCCGAGCGGTTGGTGACGAGCCCCCGCGCAAAGGCGTTGGGCTGGTAGTTGAGCTTTTCGACAGCGTCCAGCACGCGCTTCTTGGTGTCATTTGCCACCGCTACGGTTCCGTTGAGGACCCTCGAGACCGTCGCGGGTGAGACCTGGGCGTGGCGGGACACTTCTTTGATGGTCGGCATCAACACTCCCTAGTGAAATCGCTTTCACAAAAGCGTAATACACACCACCAAGATTGTCAAGCCACCATACTTTATCCGCTCAATAATAGAAGAGTTTAACTGTGCTAGTCTTACTTTTTGAATGCTAACTAATCTAATATAGAAATAGCTACGGACAAGCTTGCTGAAATCGTTTTCAGGAAAAGTGGTCGTTTAGCCTTACATCTGCGGATATGGACACGCTTTTTTGACCTTCAACTCGAGCCTGAACCTCAACCTCAACAGTGTTGCCTAAGGTGTTCACAGCTTTCTGGTGTTCTTGTTCCACCCTAAGGAAACGGGTACATGGTTGGCTCAAGTCCACCAGACACCTGTGCTGGGTGATGTAGCCTGGCCCAATCGCCCCCTCTACGTGGGTGTGCTTGGTGTGAGCGTGGCGGGGACGTTGCTCGTCGGTGTGTTTCCGAGCCTGGCCCTGGGGATTCTGAGTTTATAACCAACCTAGTGGGCCTGAAGCCGAGTCCCCTGCTGGCGGAGCATCCCGCCTACCTCGCCTTTCGCGAAGCGGCAGCCAAAAACCGCTACGTCGACCCCGACAAGAGAAACCTCGTCAAGTTGGGCGAGTGTCGGGCAACTGACTCCGAAGCGGTCATGGAAGTCTCGGGTGACGATATAGCTTTTGCCGACGTGAGCGCCGTCCATCGCTACAGCCTTTATGTCGACCTCGCTACCGGTAACATCTACGCCGACGACCTCAACCCCAACTCGGACCATGCGTATCGGTTTGTTAAGAACGAGTTTCTGTCGCCCGGGTGGCGAGAAAGGGCGGATGCTGCACTGGCCATGCACAAAGGGCACCGGTCCCGAAACAGCACTTCGCAACCGAGCATCTGACTCTCTGCCACGCCCGTTCAGCCCGCCTCGTATCCTGTCCACACCACCCTCTCCCCATAATGCTCGAGCAGCTCCTCGAGCGTGAACAAATGCCCACCTTTCAAAAAGGCGTTTATAAGTTACGGTTAAGGATCAGAAAAATTCCGGGCGGTAAGCTTCTTGATTAAAGTCACAGCACTCAGTGTAGATGAACCCGGCAGGGAGCAGCACGTCAGCTACGCTCACAGCTCCTTGTATCCCCTCCGTCTCAAAAACCCACGCCCAGTTCACAAGGCTGTCGTCCTCCAGCCGGACCAGAATGGTCTAGAACTCATAAAGCGCGTGTGACTGTGCCTCTTCTCCCAAAGGTCGGTGCAGGTCCCCTCGTGGAGCACAGCGAAGGTGTAAGTCTTGCCTTCACGTTCTGTAAGAAGTCGGTCCGGGTCGGGGTTGGCGCGGTGAGCGAGCGACGCGTCCGTTATCCTCTCGTCGCACCCGTCACAAAAGGCTCGAGCGCCCATACGCGCGTCTTTGACCACGAGCTTAAAGGGCACCGTCGCGCTCCAGCCGCTTCAAGTAAGCTTTGGCGCTGTTGTAAGAGATGCCGAGGCGTCGGCTTATTTCAGTGGCGCTGATGTCTTCTTGCGCTAAAGTGCGGAGCCTCAGGCGCAAGCTTTAGTACTTGCTCGGCCTGCCGAGCTTGACGCCTGAGCCTTGAGGCCGTCCAATTTACGCTTTGTGGCTTCGCTAATTTGCTGCCCCTGGTAGTGCGCCACATAAGCGAGCAGCCCCACCACGATGTGGCTGATGAGTTCGTTATCGGTGTCCAAAAAGGGCTCCTCGTAAGACTTGAAGCGCACGCCGCAGGCGTCGAGCCTTTGCAGGTAGACAACCGTCTTGCGGATGCCCTCGCGCGAGAAGCGCGAGAGGTTGTAAAAGAGCAGCAGGTCGAACTTTCGCCTTGAGGCGTCTTTAAGCATCTCGTCGAACTCTTGGCGGCGGCCGCGCTTGCCGGTGGCCGATTCGTGCAGCACGTACTCCTTGACCACCTCCCCGCCGAGCTGCTTAGCCAGTGCGCGCAGGGGCTCGAGCTGGGTGCCGGAGTCCTACTCACCACTAGAGACTCGAGCCCAAATTGCCACTCGAGGGGCGCTCATACCCTTGACTTTTCCCTCACTCCCCACAGCAGGGCTGACGCATCTTAATCAGGGCTAAGACCTTTGATGATACGCGCACGAAAGTCGTCATCCCAAGCAGCCCTTTTGCGCTTAGCTTTGAGTGAACCTTTAGAGGTGTCTTGCCTGAGTAAGTTTAAGGCGAACTGCCGTAGTATGGACATGTTCTCAGCACCACGACGCTCTGTGTAGCTGTGGGCGTCCTCACCAAAGACAACATCCAAAGTCCAGTGCAGCTTGTTCTCGACACCCCAATGAGCACGAACGGCTGACAGAAGCTTTTCAGCATCGGCTTTGAAGCTACATAAGTAGTAGCGCTCTTCTTGGCTGGTTTGGCCTTTGAGGGTGCGTTTCGAAGTGACTTTGGCGACACTCTCAAGGCCGGGCCATTGATGCGCCTCTAAGAAAGCAAGTTCAGACACCTCGGACAAGACCGTGCAGTGTCGCACCTCGTCGCGTCCCCGGCAGCGTTCACGGGTCTCGAAGCTGTTGTCGAGTTGGGAAGCGTCGGCGTTCTCGAACAGCCACGCCACATCTTCATAGAGCTTGGGGTGGTTTTGTTTGAGTGCCATGATGTACTCGGCATCGTGCTCTTTGACTTTGACAGCGATGTCACGTTGCGTGTTGAGTGCGTCTACCGTCACAATACAGCCTGCTATATCGAGCAGCGACAAGGTGTCGAGCAAGCCCGGCACGTGGCTAATCTCGTTGCTCTTGCCGTCTACCGCCGTCGAGGTCAGGCATAGCCCGTGCGCGTGTGACCAGACGTTGAGCATATGCACAGCCTTAACAGTCTCGGTTGCCGAACCCCGTAGCTGCTTACCGTCGATTGCCAGCACATCCTCAGCCCTGAGACGGCCACCGATAGCTGCTCGCACCCAGTCCAGCGCGCACGTCTGGAAATGGGCGGGGTCTAACAGGCGAAATACTCGGTTGAAGGTGTCATGACTGGGAATGCCGTTTTTCAACTCAAGGAACCCTTCCAGCCACACCTTCTTCGTCTGCCCAAACGTTTCTATCTCGTAAAAGCTGTCTGCCCCTGCTAGAATCGCGCTCAAAGCGATAGCCACAATGGTAACCAGCGAATGCTGTTTGCTTCTCTCTATCCTTGGGTCAGGTAATTCCGCAAAGTGCAACACCGCTAAACGTAGCTGCTCTGTCTCTAGCTCTTCTGTCATTCCTCAAGACTAGCGCCTTCGCTTTTGATGCGTCAGCCCTGTGCCGCTCGTACTCATGCTTATCGCCTCCGGGATCATCAGAGTAAGATGATCTTTTGATTACCTCGAGTATAGGCGGTGGGGAAAAGCCTGTACAAGCGACCAAGTTCGGCTGTTCTTGACCGATGTTTAGATGGCCGAGTGCTGTTTGCGGTACTGCAGCGGGGTTAGGCCGTGACGTCGTTTGAACTGCCGGGTAAAGTGGGCCGGGTCAGGGTAGCCGACCCGCTCGCCGACCAACGCCACGTAGGCGTCGTCCTGCAACAGCAGCCGCCGCGCCTCGGCCATGCGCCGCTCAGCTATCCAGGTGTTCACGGTGCGCCCGGTGGCCTCGCGGACAACCGTGGTGAGGTAGGCAGGGGTGAGGTGCAGGGCCGCGGCGACGTCTGAAAGTGACAAAGGCTCACGAAAGCGCGCCTCTATAACATCGAAGGCTCGAGCGAGAAGAGGCTGAACTTCTAACGGCGAAGTGCCGAACTGCTCGGTGCTGAGGCGGGCGGCGTCGACGAGGAGAAGGCTGAGCAGCGCCTTGGCCGCGTCCTCATAACCAAGCCCTTTACCTCTCATCTCCGCCTCGAGCCTTAACAAACGCGCTTTCCACGAGGTTTGTTCGGCGGGCGGCACGTGCAGGGGGGTGTGAACACCTGGCGGGTTCATGAAAGCGAAGAAGAGCGGGTTACAAAGCCAGTAGAAATAGACGTTGCTGCGTTCGTTCATGGGCACGAGCAGTTCGGCGGCAAAAGCGACGAGGTACATTCCCAGATCTGCAAAGTTTTCCGGCTCTATCCTTTCACCCGGCGCGACGAGGTAGAGGTCGCCCGTGCTCACCGTGCTTGACGAGGACGCCTCGCTGACGTAGACGAGCCTCGAGCGGTTATCCTGCTGCAAAACCTCGTCTGAAGGCTCGGAGCAGATGATGAGGAACTGGGTGGCGTCCAGTTTGGCAGTAGTCGACATGGTCTTTTCTATTGTAGCGCCGGCTTGAGCTGTGGGGACAGTTCGAATCTTTAAAAATGCACGGCTGTTTGTACGAGACAAACTGCTATCGTGTTAAGTGTCGTGAGTTGTTTAGCATCTGTTCGGCCCAGCTCACACATAAGCACACAGCCACCAATCCCTGACGAAAGGAATTAGCAGAACTTACGGACTGTACATAAAATGGATTATCAGACTTAAATGTGGGCTTGGAAATACGGCTTGACGAGCCAAGAACAAGGCCAAGCGAAAGACTATAGATGTACAAAGAAGTCCGCAATAAGTTGTTTGTGAAGTCCTCTTACCCCGTACTTCAAGGAAACTCAGGGCAGATGACCCGTACCTGAACTCCGGTTAGCCTTCCCGAACAAATCGACCACGATCAGTATGAGAAAAGCGCCGCCCAAAATCAGTAGAACAATGAGGGTAAGTTGGAACTCCCCAAGAATGTCATCACCCTCACGCGAGATCGTCGTGGCCGTCTCGATGTTCAACGCAACAAGGGCCTCCAACTGGCTACTCGCCTCATCGAACAACTGCTGAGGACTTTGCCTGAGAACAGTTATAGCTTCCTGATTCTGGTTTTCTCTTGATAGGGCAAGAGCGCTCTGGCTCTCCGCAAGATAGCGGGTCCAGGAACTACTGAAAGACTCATATAAGTCTTTTTCCTCTTCGGAGACGATAAGCGGTTCGTAACGCTGCTGCGCCTGCTCTAGTGAGCCGAGCGCCGAAGCCATCTCCTCTTCGTAGCGCTGCATGTCCTTGTTTTCCAGGGAGAGCACGTGCTGCATGGCGGCTACCCGGTAGACCAGCGTGTCCACCTCCATGCGACCAAGTAACTGTGTACTGGGTAACCAGTTAAGCTCTATCTGGGTGCTCGCCTCGTTGATCTGCCCTACGCGGCTCCAGGAGTAAAACGCGAAGACAGAGAGGCCAGTTATCAGTAACCCCAGGGCGATGACTGACCAAATGCTTATGCTATAGGTTTTCTTCATCGCTCGCTTTCTATTACCATTGGTTGAGCGGACGTAGCACACAGAACACGGTGATGGAATAGGTTCTAAATAAAGAAATAAAGGTGTGAAGACTTTTTGTCATGTCCGCTAAGGTATAGCACACAGCCCCACCACGAACCGCGTAATACCGGTCGTTTTAGGCTCAGAGAAAAGGTGTGGGCTCGAGCCCCTGTTTAACACGCTTTTTCAAGGGTAGTTTTAACACCCTTTTATGCTCACCTATAAACACCATCGACCTTTAGATAAAGTTTTCGGATACAGCCGTTCGAAAAAAAGTTGGAGGATCATCCTTCATTTCAACAAATCCCCCATCTCGTTGCACTTAATCGACGGGAGAGCCCAAAATCGGTTACACTCTCAAGCAAGCCCAGCAGAGCGAAAACCCTCGGCTTGAAGCCGAGGGTCATGAAGTTGTTTACACTTGTCTAGTTGCTGTAGAAGTAGATGCTACCCAAGTTCCAGCCATACCATTCACTATCAAGGGAGCGACGATTGACTCTAACGGCACCCATAAAATCGTCTCCGTTGCTGATCTTGACTCCGAGGCTGACACCGCCATAGGCAGCTGTTATATCAGCACTTCCACTATCGTCTTCGTACCAGTAGTAGATGACGTCCGTCCCGGTGCAACCGAGATACCGACTGTATTGGTACCAACGGCCATCGTAATCGGCTTCGCGAAAGCCACCATGATAGGTCATGCCGCTCGTGCCAACCGAATCCGCAATCAGCATCAGTTCGGCAGCGCCTAAAGACCAGGGTTCTTTGTCGTCGTACATCCATAAACTTCCAGCATAGACGTGGTTGTAACACGCTTGCGTGGTCAAACTTGCCCCTTCGCTCTCGGATTCAACTTCCGCGCCCGGCCTGAAGGCGGGGAGGAGATTGCCTTCGTCATCGGTGCGCTCGCTGACGCCCAGGATGATTACCGGCTCTTCCGGCTCTGTTTGTGCGTCAAGTAGATATTCTTTACCTGCCGCATCAAACGCCTTTATCGTCGTGAGTTCGGTGTCTTCCACGCCCACCGGCATGTAGCCGACAAGGGGAGCGGTGTGCTTGGCATCCCACTCATCAAAGTGAACTGGTACAGCAACCTGAAATTTGGGAATCGTGTTTGTTAAGGCGTCCAATGCCTCAAACGCGCTTCCAGTGTTATTCATAGACTGGCTGGTCAGCTCACCTTGATAGGCGCTAGCCAGCACGCTGCGAATGTCTGTCCGTGAACCGGCTTGTGCCTGTATGACCAACCGCGGTGCAAGCGTCTGATAGAGAACTTCGGTATCGCCGTCGAACCGTTTGCCCACCTGGGTGTGAATCTCTTGCCTTACGGCTTCGTCTGTAACGGCCTGAGCGAAAAGCTTTGCCATTGTCTCGAGGGAGGTGTTGATGTTTTGGGAAGGGCTGAGGTCGGCCTCGGGCAGGGCAGGTGTGACGCTGCCGCAGGCGGCTAGAGCCGAGAGCGCGATTGCGAGAACAAGACTTTTGGAGATTGAAACGAGGGTGATGGGTGTGTTGCGCATGGCTTTCCTCCAGGAAATTTCGGGTGCAAGGCGGGATGTGCTGTAGTGGCTGTCAAGGTTCGGCTGTTGGATGGCGGCTTTAGCGGTTGACTCGGTGTACATTTGATATCTCCTATCTGGTGAGAGTGTTCGTATGTTGCTGGTCTGAAAACGCTTGCTGACTTGTCGCTTTTCTCTGTGGGTTTGTCAATCCTTTTGCCTCCTTCGCTTTTTTCTTCTGCCCTTACAGTAGAAAAGGGGGCGTCATGTCAGCGCCATGCAAGCGTCAGGTGGGCGTCAGGTGGATTGGAGAAATCAAAAAGCTGCGTCAGGCACGCCTTAAGTCGGGCCTTTAAAATAAGCAATTTTAAGGTTCAGAAAAGGCTATCAGTCGGTTTGTTCATCCTCTGCGTCTGTCTCGAGGGCGCAGGCGATGGCCTGCTCTAAAGTCATCGCTTGTCCCTCTGCCCATAAGGCGTCGAACGTCGCTTCACCAAGGTGAGCGCGAAGCGTTGCGATATCTTTTTCGAATTGCCTTAAACAGCTGTACGGTAGGCGAGTGCTTTGAGTTTCAAAAAGTTGAATCGCCGTACCCCACAGGCGAGCAGCTCTGGAGAAAGAACCTTCGCTGAGAGCCAAACTTGCAAAAGATTGTAAGGAGAAACTTAGGTCACCATAGTTTTTGCCGATTTCCATCCGAAGTTGTAAGCTTCTTGCGCAGTAGGAACGGGCGGTTTTGAGGTCGCCGCGACGGCGCGCCACCTCTCCCAAAAAATTGATTGCGACGGCAGCGGTACGCTTGTTTTCCAAGTCCTCGAGTATTGCTAAAGCCTCTTCAAATAGCTTGTGCGCTCTCTCGACATCCCCTTGACCTAAAGCAATCTGGCCCCTATACACTAAATTATGGCTCAAAGTCAGCTTTAATCCTAGCTCCTTGGCAAGCCGGCCACTCTGTGTAAGGTACTCGTCGGCAGAGGTGTAGTTGCCTAACTCTAGAGCCACAGCCCCTAAGTTATTTAATGTGACGCTAACAAAGGCTTTACTATCGTACTTTTGAAAAGTTGCTAGGGCTTGTGAGTGTAAATCCATCGCCTCTTCAAAGGCCCCTTTGTAGTAAGCTACCTCGCCTAGATTTGCTTGAAGCCTAGCCGCTCCGATTTCATCCCCTATCTCCAGCTTTAACTTTAGACTCTTTCTAAATAACGCTTCTCCCTCTGCGTAGTTGCCCTGGTCACTGACTACAATGGCTAAGTTGAGAAGGGCTTCCGCCATGTTCCCTTTGTCGTCGAGTTGCTCGTAAAGGCTGAGGGACTGTTCAAGCCAAGAACTTGCCGCAGCGTAGTCTGCTTGCTTCACCGCAAGTGCGCCTGCGCAAAGAAAGTTTTTTGCGAGAACGGCAGGTGATACAGTTACAGGTCGCGTTAGCAGTCGGTCATACCACTGTCGCGCCTCGTGGTCGTGCCCCCGATAGTCCCAAAAATTTCCCAATGCCCCTGCCAGCCGCAAAGCGTGTTCTTTGTCAGCAGTTTTTGCCCGCGTAAGCGCCGCGCGGAAGTTGTCATGCTCCGTCTCGAGCCGGTCTAACCAGCTGGCGTGGTCTGGGCTTCTCGATTTAAACTCTGCTTCCTCTGCAAGGGCCAAAAAGAATTCAGCATGACGCCTTTTGAGCGTGTCCGCCTCACCACTCGCCTCGAGTTGCTCGCGGGCATAATCGTAAATCGTCTTGAGCATGACGAAGCGCGGCTCACCACTGACCTCCTCTTGCCGCACCAGGCTCTTGTCTATCAACGACGACAGATTGGCGATGACGTCGTCAAGCTCACCGTCCGCGTTGCAGACCGCTTCTATGGCCTCCAAGGAGCGCCCACCCACGAACACCGCAAGCCGGACGAAAAGTGTTTGTTCCTGAGGGTCTAAGAGGTTGTAACTCCACTCGATAGTACTTCTCAACGTCTGCTGCCGCGCGGGCAAATCGCGAGCCCCACCGGATAGAAGCTTGAGCGGCCCGGCCGCCAGGCGAGCTAACAGCGCCTGCGGCGGGAAGAGCTTGACGCGGGCGGCGGCGAGTTCGATGGCGAGGGGCAAACCGTCCAGCCGGTGGCAGATTTCAGCCACCGCCGGGGCGTTCTCGTTCGTCACCGCAAAGTCCGCCTTGACGGCGAGCGCACGTTCGATGAAGAGTTGCACGGCTGCATATTGGCTGAGGTGTTCACCGAGGGGTAAGTGGCCGAGGTCGGGCAAGGCCAGGGGCGGTACTGGAAACTCTTGCTCCCCACGAAGGCGCAAGACCTCGCGGCTGGTGACGAACACCTTTACGTCCGGGCAGGTTGCCAGCAACTCGGCTACGAGCGGCGAGGCCGACACGAGCTGTTCGAAGTTGTCCAGCACCAGCAGCAGGTTTTTGTCACGGAGGTGCTCGAACAACTGCGCTTTCGGCTCAGCGGCACCGTAAAAAGAGAAGCGAAGCGCATCGGCTATAGAAGTAACGAGTAACTCCGCCGTCGTGACGGTCGAGAGCGGCACGAACCACACCCCGTCTGCGAATACGTCACTCTCCGCCAAACGTCCTGCCACTTCCAAGGACAGGCGCGTCTTGCCGATACCGCCCGGCCCGGTCAGCGTCAGCACGCGACACCCTGGACGCGTCAGCCGCTCGCTTACCTCGGCGGCTTCCACGTCGCGCCCGAGTAAAGGGGTAGGCTGGACGGGCAGGTTGTGGCGAGCTTGGGCGGGGGCGGTGGGTGCAGCGGCTGGTGCTTCTTTCAGTTCGGCGACAAGTTGCAGCGTCCGTTCCTCGGGCTCGCCGCCGAGTTCGCGCTCGAGGGATTGTTTGAAAGCCTCAAACGTTTCCAGGGCTTTATTCGGTTGTCCACTCCCGTAATGCACCTGTAGCACCCTTCGCAGGACTTCCTCATCAAGCGGGTCGTGCTTGCGGTAGCCGGCGAGGACGTCGGTGGCGGGCGCATAGCGGTTGCTGGTTATCAACTCCTCAGCCAGCGTCAGCACCCCTTCCCGGTGGAGCTTCTGCAGGTCTTGGCGTTCCAGCTCGAGCCACTCTTCGAAGTCGGGAAGGTCAGCCGCTTGGAAGTCTTGTAGCAGGGGACCCTGGTAAAGCTCACCGGCAGTTGCCCACGCTTCTCGAGCCAGTGCTTCTTTAAAAGCGTGCGCGTCGGTGTGGACCGGCCAGCGTAAGCGGGTGTTTTCAATTTCGAGCTGCTCGGTATAGGGCAGACGCCGCAAGGTGGTGAGCAGTTGCCGCAGGTTCTTCCTGGCCGACGCCTCATCGGACTCGGGCCAGAACAGGTAAACAAGTTCATCACGGCTGACCCAGTTGTTTTTGTAGGCGAGGTAGTAGAGCAGCGCCGAGGTTTTGCCGGGTGGGAGGTCGATGCTTCCCTCGTCTACTGTGATCCGCGGCGGCCCCAGCATTCTCAAACTTGCTGTCATGGGTGATTATAGCGCCATAAAGGCTTCTTCTTTACTTACGCTTAACGCCGCGTCTTAAAACTTTAAGAAAAGCTGGCAACCCTCCAAAACACGATTACGGAAGTGTGGCTAACTCAAAGTCGGCGGTTATTTTTGGGGCGCTCAACACCTTCTTCAAGTGTTCACTTGCTTCTTTAAATATCGCACCCGTTCGACCTCACTTCTCCCAACTCGACACTCCTTCTGTCGCTTAGTCGCTTGTGGTCGGCACGGCTCAAGAATTGAACTAGCATAGCTCAGCATAGAGCCTGTGCAAGACGTTGCAAAAAAGGGTTAGTCGAAAGGAATCCTCGTTTTGCCCTGCCTCACGCACCCAGAGGAGCTAAAAAAACGGCCGTTTTCTGCTACGCTGGCGGCATGAGAGACTTGCACCCCTACCCGCTCGGTGAGGCCGTTCAAAGGTATTTCGCGCACCTGGACCGGAATTACGAACTAAAAGGCCGCTTTAGCAACTTGACAGGAGGCTACTGGACAGAGGCGCAAAAAGCAGAAGCGCGGGCGGATGATGATCTGTTAGAAAAAGAAGAGGCCGCACTAGTCCAGCTTTTTGCCGACTATGGCGTGTCGTGTCCAAGGGTGCTGACTGATGGGGGTGAACTCGTAGTTGATACGGGGGGTGGTTATCAGGGCTGACGCATCAAAAGCGAAGGCGCTAGTCTTGAGGAATGACAGAAGAGCTAGAGACAGAGCAGCTACGTTTAGCGGTGTTGCACTTTGCGGAATTACCTGACCCAAGGATAGAGAGAAGCAAACAGCATTCGCTGGTTACCATTGTGGCTATCGCTTTGAGCGCGATTCTAGCAGGGGCAGACAGCTTTTACGAGATAGAAACGTTTGGGCAGACGAAGAAGGTGTGGCTGGAAGGGTTCCTTGAGTTGAAAAACGGCATTCCCAGTCATGACACCTTCAACCGAGTATTTTGCCTGTTAGACCCCGCCCATTTCCAGACGTGCGCGCTGGACTGGGTGCGAGCAGCTATCGGTGGCCGTCTCAGGGCTGAGGATGTGCTGGCAATCGACGGTAAGCAGCTACGGGGTTCGGCAACCGAGACTGTTAAGGCTGTGCATATGCTCAACGTCTGGTCACACGCGCACGGGCTATGCCTGACCTCGACGGCGGTAGACGGCAAGAGCAACGAGATTAGCCACGTGCCGGGCTTGCTCGACACCTTGTCGCTGCTCGATATAGCAGGCTGTATTGTGACGGTAGACGCACTCAACACGCAACGTGACATCGCTGTCAAAGTCAAAGAGCACGATGCCGAGTACATCATGGCACTCAAACAAAACCACCCCAAGCTCTATGAAGATGTGGCGTGGCTGTTCGAGAACGCCGACGCTTCCCAACTCGACAACAGCTTCGAGACCCGTGAACGCTGCCGGGGACGCGACGAGGTGCGACACTGCACGGTCTTGTCCGAGGTGTCTGAACTTGCTTTCTTAGAGGCGCATCAATGGCCCGGCCTTGAGAGTGTCGCCAAAGTCACTTCGAAACGCACCCTCAAAGGCCAAACCAGCCAAGAAGAGCGCTACTACTTATGTAGCTTCAAAGCCGATGCTGAAAAGCTTCTGTCAGCCGTTCGTGCTCATTGGGGTGTCGAGAACAAGCTGCACTGGACTTTGGATGTTGTCTTTGGTGAGGACGCCCACAGCTACACAGAGCGTCGTGGTGCTGAGAACATGTCCATACTACGGCAGTTCGCCTTAAACTTACTCAGGCAAGACACCTCTAAAGGTTCACTCAAAGCTAAGCGCAAAAGGGCTGCTTGGGATGACGACTTTCGTGCGCGTATCATCAAAGGTCTTAGCCCTGATTAAGATGCGTCAGCCCTGACGAGCGGCATCCATCACGTCACGGTCATCGCGGGCGACCCGCAACGCAACCTGGACTTCTACGCCGGCTTTTTGGGGCTCAGGCTGGTCAAAAAAACGGTCAACTTCGACGACCCGCAAACCTACCACCTCTACTACGGAGACGAGTTGGGGCGGCCCGGCACCATCCTGACCTTTTTTCCCTGGCCGGGGATGCGCCGGGGGCAACGCGGCGTCGGTGGAGTCGCAGCGACTGCCTTTTCCGTGCCACGAGCGTCTTTGGGCTTTTGGTTGCAGAGGCTGTCGGCGCGCAACCTGCGTTTTAGCAAGGAAGAGCGTTTTGGCGAAGCTGTACTGGCCTTCGACGACCCCGACGGGCTGAGGCTCGAGCTTGTCGCCCACGAGGGTGCCGACGCGCTGGTGCCTTGGGCGGAAGGTCCCATTGCCGCAGAGCACGCGGTTCGCGGCTTTCGCGGCGTTACCTTGTGGGAGGAGCGGTTGGAAGAAACCGCCGACCTTTTGAGCCGCCGTTTCGGCTTTCACGCGTCCGGGCGCGAAGGCAACCTCCACCGTTACACCACCCATGCGGGTCCGGGCGGCGTGGTCGACATTCAGGTGGCCGAAAACTTCTGGCCCGGCGTGATGGGCGCGGGCTCCGTTCACCACGTGGCCTTTCGCGCGGCGGACGACGCGGCGCAGCAAACGTTGCAAAACGAACTGCTCGAGGACGGCCTCACCCCGACGCCCGTGGTTGACCGGCAGTATTTTCACTCGATCTACTTCCGCGAGCCCGGCGGCGTGTTGTTTGAAGTCGCCACCGACTCACCCGGTTTCATGGTGGACGAAAAGGTCGGAGAACTCGGTACGGCGCTCAAACTGCCGCCGCAGTACGAGGAAATGAGAGAGCGGCTTGAGGCTACCCTACCCACCCTGTATTTGCCGAGCGAGAGCAATAAACCGACTTTCGACGCGCCCCAAACCTTTAGCCACCGCTGGCTCCCCAAAGAGGGCGCAACCGAAACACTGCTTCTCCTGCACGGCACCGGCGGGGACGAGAACGACCTCATTTCGCTCGGTCAGGCGCTCGCTCCGGAGGCCAACCTCCTGAGCCCACGCGGCAATGTACTTGAAAACGGTATGCCCCGCTTTTTCCGCCGTCTCGCCGAAGGCGTGTTCGACGAGGCGGACGTAAAGCGCCGCGCCGACGAGTTAGCCGAGTTTGTGCGGGAGGCTGCCGACGCGTACGGGTTTGATGTTCGCAGCGTCACAGCCGTCGGTTACTCCAACGGGGCCAACATCGCCTCGGCGGCACTTCTGCGCCACCCCGACCTATTCCGCGCCGCCGTGCTGTTGCGGCCGATGGTGCCCTTTGAAGGGACGCTGCCTGACCTTGGCGGTGTGCGCGTGTTTCTGGGTGCCGGCAGAGGCGATAGGGTCGCCTCTGCCGGAAACGTCGAACGGCTCGCGGAGATGTTTAAAGAAGCCGGGGCCGAGGTCACGCTGCACTGGGCGGACGCGGGGCACGGGCTCACCGACCGTGAGTTTCAAGAGGTTCGTCGTTGGTTGGTGAAGAAGGAACCCGTATGAGCAAAGGGATTCCCACCGCCCGCAACGTCGACCACCTCGGCGTCACCGTGCCCGACTTAGAGCAGGCGGTGGACTTTTTCACCCGAGTGCTCGGCTGCGACCTCCTGTGGCGCGGCGGTCCTTATGAGGACGACGGCACCTGGATGGCGGAACATCTCGGTGTTCACCCGAGAGCCGAGTTGAAGCTGGCGATGGTGCGCTTCGGGCCGAACCTCAACCTTGAGTTGCTCGAGTACCGAGCGCCTGAAGCGCGCAGCGAACCGCCCAGGAACAGCGACCACAGCGCCGCGCACCTCTGCTTCTACGTCGGTGACTTGGACGCCGCGCTGGCCTACCTTGCGGAGCAGCCAGGCGTGAGCGTCATGGGCTCGCAGACTACCGTGACCGAGGGCGCGGCGGCGGGGCTGCGCTACGTTTACTTCACCGCCCCGTGGGGTCTCCAACTCGAACTCGTCCACTGGCCCGAGGGAATGCCCTACGAGTCAACCACGGCCGCGCGGCTCTACGGCCCTACCGCGGTGTGGGAGGAGACGACGTGAGAGGATATCGGAACGGGCGCGGCCTTCCCCAGTTGCGAGTTGCCCACCCATATCGCACCAAGTGCAAATTTCCCACACCGAGACGGCAGTCTGATGGTGTTGACTTGGGGAGGATGCCACACCTGAACCAAAGCAGAAGGTTGACTTTATGAGCACCAAAAATTTCCGGACAATGTCTCTCTGGCACAAGCCTCCCACGTTAAGAATGGGGGACCAGAGTGAGGCGCGGCACGCCACCTGGCTGGAACTCTTTTTCGACCTCGTCTTCGTGGTGGCGGTGGCCGAGCTCGCCCACGAGCTGAGCGGCGACGTCTCCCTGGCGGGCTTCGGGCGTTTCGTCGTCCTTTTCGTCCCCGTTTGGTGGGCCTGGATCGGCGCGACCTACTACGCCAACCGCTTCGACACCGACGACGCGCTTCACCGGCTGCTGACCTTCGTGCAGATGGTCGCCGCCGCGGCCCTGGCGGTCAACGTCCACCACGGCCTGGGCGAGACCTCGGCGGGCTTCGCGGTCTCGTACGCCGTCTTCAGGTTCGTCCTCGTGCTCCAGTACGCTCGAGCGGGCCGACGGGTGGCGGAAGCGAGGGCGCTCACGAGACGTTTCGGCACGGGCTTCGCGGTCGCCGCGGCCCTCTGGCTCCTTTCCGCGTTCGTGCCGGCCCCCTGGCGGTTCGTGCTCTGGGCCGCGGGGCTAGCCGTAGATTTCGCTACGCCCGTCTCCGCCGGGCGCCTTCACGCAACGCTCGCCCCCCCACGAGGAGCACCTGCCGGAGCGCTTCGGGCTCTTCACGATCATCGTCCTCGGCGAGTCGGCCGTGGGCGTCGTGAACGGCGTCGCCGAGGTCGCCTGGACGTTGGGCTCCTTTTTCACCGCCGTCTTCGGCTTCTCCGTCGCCTTCGCGCTGTGGTGGCTTTACTTCGATAACGTCGACGGCAGCGCCATCCGGGCCACGCGGGAGGGAGGTCGGACGGGGCGCTACCAGGCGTGGCTTTACGGCCACCTGCCGCTGGTGATAGGCCTGGCCGCGCTCGGCGTCGGGGTGGAACACCTCGTGGCCGCGCTTGCTACCGAGCTTTCGGCTGCCGAACGTCTGCTCGTCTGCGGCGCCGTCTCCTCGAGCCTGCTGGCGCTGGCCGTCCTCAGCCTGACGACGTCTTTGGAGAGGCCGCGCCTAAACCGCGGGCAGGCGTCGGTCCGTGCGGCTGGCGCGACCTTGGCGCTCCTCTTGGCGGGGGCAAGCGGGTTGAGCCCGGTCTTGCTGAGCGGCGCGCTCATGCTCCTTAGCGCAGGGGTGGTGTCGGTTGATGCTGGTCTGCGCCGCGCCGGGCGAGACGGCCTTACCCTCATTAGGGAGGGCGAAACTTTATGACACATATTCTCGGCTTGGCGGGGAGCCTGCGCCAGGGCTCCTACAGCCGCGCTCTCTTGCGGGCCGCGCAGGCGCTCGTGCCGGAAGGGGCGGTGCTCGAGCCCTTCGACCTTTCGCCCCTCCCGCCCTACAACCAAGACCTCGACGTGGACGAGGGCCCCGTGAGCGTCGCGGCGTTGCGGCGGGCGGTGCAAAATGCGGACGCGCTCCTTGTCGTCACCCCCGAGTACAACCACAACGTGCCGGGACTCCTGCAAAACGCCATCGACTGGGCCTCGCGCCCCGCCTTTAGGTCGGCGCTCACGGACAAGCCCGTGGCGGTGCTCGGCGTCGGGACGGGGGCAGTGGGCGGCGCAAGGGCGGCAGCGCAACTCAAACTCGTTTTTGACGCGACGCTCTCCCCGGTGCTGCCGCAACGCGGCGGGCTCTATCCGCACATCGGCACTAAGTTTTCCCCGGACGGAACGCTTACAGACGAAAAAACCAGGGCGTACCTGAAGGGAACGCTCGAGGCGTTGGTTGCTTGGGCGCAACGGTTTGAACGACCTGTTTAGACGCTAGGAGGTAAAAGAGATATGAACAAGAACGAGGACGAGCGAGAACCAGATACCGCATCGCCGGGGTTAGACCTACCCGACTTGCCGCTACCCGCTTGGGAGGACGCCAAACGCACCCTGCACCTGTACCTGCAAATCGTCGGCAAAATTCGCATGGCCCTGCACCCGAAGCTCAACCACTGGGATCACGTCACGCTCTACCTCTCGCCACGGGGTCTCACCACCGGGGCCGTGCCTGCCGGGGCGGGGCTCGTCGACATCGAGTTCGACTTCGTCGACCACAACGTAGTCATCCGCGGCAGCACGGGCGCGCGCAAGGTCATCAGCCTCTACGACGGGCTGTCGGTCGCGTCGTTCTACACGTCGGTACTGGGCAGTTTGCGTCAGCTCGGGGTCGAGGTCCGCATCCTCGCCAAACCGTACGACCCGGCCAAGGTCGGCAGCGACCTTCCCTTTCGCAATGACCACACCCACACGCGTTACGACCCGCCGTTCGTTAACCGCTTCTGGCAAATTCTCGTTTGGGTGGACGCGGTGTTTAGAGAGTTCAGGGGGCGTTTCTACGGCAAGAGCACGCCCGTACACCTCTTCTGGCACTCGCTCGACTTGGTCCACACCCGCTTTTCCGGTCGGGCGGCACCGCTCGAGGGGGGCTCCTCGTCGGACCGCGAAGCTTATTCCCACGAGGTCGTCTCGTTTGGCTTCTGGGCGGGCGACGACCAGGTGCCCGCGCCGGCCTTTTACTCTTACACCTACCCGGAGCCGGGCGGTCTCAAAGAGGCCCCGCTACTACCTGAGGCCGCCTTTTGGAAGGGCGAGGGAAATTCGATGGCGCTTCTTATGTACGACGACTTGCGAGAACTGGCGGACCCTAAGGGAGCGCTGCTGGACTTTTTGGAGAGCGCCTAGTTGGCCGGGGCAAGGAGGGCCAACTGGGACGTTGAAGCCTTGCGGCATAGGTACGTCAGCTATACGCCTCTCGAGCTTCCGTAAGTTGCTTGCTAAAAAGAAGCCACTGTCCGGTCAGCAAACAACGCTTTATAATTCGCGACGCAGCGGTTCGAGCAGAAGGTGACTTAATTGTTCTATTGGTTCGTCTAGTAACTTCGTCTTCAATTACTAAGCCACCAATTTCCGCTAGCAGCGCAAACGCTCGACTTAGAAGACTACACAAGATTTAGTGGATGAACCGCTATGCAGCAGTTGCGCGCAACAGCCGTGTCGGAGGTTTGGGCCACCCGACGCCTCTTAGGTGCGCTAAATATGGTTGCTGCCATTGTGGTGCAGCAAGTAGGTGGTTACCAAAAGTTTCTCGTTATCTGTGACTCGTTATGAACAACCGACAAGAAGGTCAACTTACGTTCTTTCTGCTTTCCTTTCGAGCCGGCGTGAAAACCGGCGAGGCTTGGTACACTGCAAGCTATGCTCGAGCCCGTCATCGGTCTGGAAGTCCACCTTGCCCTAAAAACGAACACGAAGATGTTCTGCGCTTGCCCGGCAGACAGCTTCGGTTTGGCACCCAACGTGAGCACCTGTCCGGTCTGTCTGGGCTTGCCCGGCAGCTTGCCCGTCGCCAACTTTGAAGCGCTGCACAAGGCCGTCATGCTCAGCTTGGCGCTGCACTGCGAGGTGCCGGACGTCACGCAGTTCCACCGCAAAAATTACTATTACCCGGACGCGCCCAAAAACTACCAAATCAGCCAGTTCGACCGGCCCGTGGGTGAGCACGGCTATGTGGACTTGGGGCCGGGCCGCCGCGTCGGCATCACGCGCTGTCACGTCGAGGAGGACGCGGGCCGGCTCGTCCACCCGAGCTACGCCGAGCACAGCCTCGTCGACCTCAACCGGGCGGGCGCGCCGCTGCTCGAGCTGGTCACCGAGCCGGATTTGCGCACGCCGGAAGAGGCGCGGGCCTTCTTGACCCACATCCGCGCCATTGCGCAAGCCTTGGGCGTGTCCGACGCCAACCCCGAAGAGGGCAAGATGCGCGCCGACGTGAACGTGTCGCTGCGGCGGCCGGGCGAGGGCCTGGGCACCAAGGTCGAGGTCAAAAACCTCAACTCGTTCAAAAGCGTGCAGCGGGCGCTCGAGTACGAGGTCAAACGTCAGACACGCCTTTTAGAAGACGGCGGCGCGGTCGTGCAGAGCACGCTCGGCTGGGACGACGGCGGCCAAAAGACATTTCTGATGCGCACGAAAGAGGGCTCCGCCGACTACCGCTACCTGCCCGACCCCGACCTGCCGCCGCTGCGCTTGGGCGTAGACTGGCTGGCGGCGGTGCAAAGGGACACGCCGGAGTTGCCCGGAGCCAAGCTGAAACGCTACTTGGCAGCGGGCGTCCGCGCCTACGACGCCGAAATCCTCGCCTACGACGTGGCGCTGGCACGTTTTTTCGACGCGAGCTTGACGCTTTACGGCGGCGACGCCCAGGCACTCGCCAACTGGCTGAACGGCGACGTGACCGGTTACTTGAACGCGCACGCTTTGGACTTGGAGACTTCGCGGCTCACGCCCGAACACCTCGCCGAACTCGTCAAACTCGTCGACGGCGGCACCTTGTCGGGCAAAATCGCCAAAGGCATCTTGCCCGACGTGATGGCCGGAGCCGCGCCCGAGAAAATCGTCGCCGAACGAGGTCTGACGCAAATCTCCGACGAAAAAGCGCTGGAGAGCCTCGTGGACGATGTCCTGAGCGCCCATCCCGACCTGGTAACGCGGGTGCGCGAAAATCCCAAGGCGGTCAACGCGCTGCTCGGCCAGGTGATGAAAGCGAGTCGCGGCCAGGCCAACCCCGAGGCGGTGCGGGCGCTGCTGGGGCGCAAGCTGCTGGGGCTCGCTTGAGAAACCCCACCCCGAAAAGTGAGGGGGATGGTCGAGCGCGAACTTTGACTGTACCGCTGACCCTTGCTGGCCTGCCACCCGCTCCTCGCCAGCAGAGTTATAGTGGTACGGTTGAAGACTCAAGCAGGATTTGCGGGAGCTGCCCGGGCAGGGCGGTAGGGCCACACAAGTACGGAAGTTGGAGGACGACTCGTGGTTAAAGGTTTGGTCAGCTTGCTCTTGGTAAGTGCGCTGTCGGGGTTGTCCGCCGCTCAACAGGTGTCGCCTTCGGTACCGCTCGTTCCCGTACCCGACGTTTCCGTAGAAGTACCCGCCGTTTTGTCGAGCGACATTCCCGACCTAGCCACGGCACCGCCCGTCACCATCGCCGCTATTTTGCGCTTGGCGAATTTGGGCGCGTACCCGTTTGCAGAAGGTTTTCTGGCCCTACCCAACGAACCCGCCACCGAGACCGATCTGGCGTTCGTCCTCGTCAACTTGTTTGCCCCCACCGTCAACGGCGAGTTTCCCGTTCCCGCCGAAGCCGCGCTCGCCTATTTGGAAAGCCAGTTTGCAGGTGCGGGGGACGGTGCTGTAGCCGAAGCGACAACCTTGGCTACCGCGGAGGATGCCGTCACCGGAGAACAAGCTTTGCAAGCTTTGACCGCGGTGTTGCAGCTCGCACCCACAGCCGAGGTGGCGGTGCGCGCGGCGCTTGCCGAAGGGTTTCCGGCGTTCGAGGTGGGCAACTTCGACATCGTGCTGACGCGGGCGGCGCTGGCGCTGTTCGGCTCGCTTGCCCTGGACAGCGTGCAAGCTCAGCCGCTTTGAACGCCTGAGTCGTTGAAAGCGTTTTTGGACAAACCAGCTCTAAAACAGCGCGCTTTTCTTTTACCCGTAGCCCCGGCAGCGGGCTCGAGGGCGAGTTTATTGCTGCTGTTGGCGGCGGGGCTGGCGAGTGTTCTCACGCTCGGTTTCAGCGTCGTGGCGGCGCGGCTGCTGTCTCCCAGCCACTACGGCCGTTTTATGACTTTATTCGGGCTATGGTCGCTGGTCGCCATGCCGACGACCACGGTGCAACTGGTGGCGGCGCGGCACTTGGCCGGGCCGGGCGGCGGCACCGGCTTTCGGCGGCAGATGACGGGGTGGCTCACCCGGACGCTGGGGGTCACGTCGTTGCCGCTTGCTGTAGCGGCGTGGCTGGCGGCTCGCGCGCTCGAGCTGGGCGGTGTGGTCACCGTCGGGGTCGCTTTACAGACGTTATGGCTCGGCACCTTTGTCGCTTGGTGGCGCGGGCGGGCGCAAGCCCAGGAAAGCTTCGTGCGCTTCGGGTTCTCCGACGTGGCGGCGGCCACAGGGCGTCTCGGAGCCCTCGCCTTCCTCCTCGGCCTGACGAACGTTTCACCGGCTTGGAGTCTTTTGATCAGCGTCGGGGTCGGTGGTTTGGCGGTTGCAGCTGTGCTGCCGCCGACTTCTTTGCACAAAGACGCAGCGCCGCTCAAAAGCGCTACCCTCTTCGCCTCGAGCGGGTCTTCGTTCGCCGTCGCGCTCGCTCTGGGCTTACTCGCCAACCTCGACTTGTTATGGGCGCGCTACGCCCTCGGTGAAGCGTCGGGCTTTTTTGCGGCAGGCACCCTGGCGAGTCGGCCCTTCATCCTTTTCGGCGCGGTCGCCGGGACGGTGCTGCTGCCCAAAGTCGCCAGCGGGGTCGTGGGGCGTGCCGACCTTCTCAAAGCGACCGGGCTTCTCCTCGTGGGCGCGCTCGCCCTCGCCGGTCTCGCCCAGGTTGTGGCCGCACCGCTCGTCGTTCTGCTGTTTGGAGAAAGTTACCGAGCGGCCGTGGGCGTGGCCCGACTCGCCGCTTGGGGCGGCGCGCTGTTCGCGCCCGTGGTGCTGCTCGCCAACCTTTTCTTGGGGTCGGGGCGGGGGCGCAGGGCTGCTGGATTCGCCGTGTTTGCCGTCGCCTTAACCATCAGCGTTTTTGTCTTCGCGCACAGCGGCGCCGCCTACTGGGGCGTCTGCATCCTGGCCAGCACACTTTACCTGCTACTCAACCTCGTCTGGCTCGGCCGTTAAGTGAGCGGCGAGACGACGGCACCCCTTTGGCGACGCTGGCTGTCGCGCGGTTTGCCGTTTGTGCTGGTCGCGGCCGTCGTCACCTTTTTGTGGCGTCACGTTTTGTTCACCCAAGACCTGTTAGAGTCGGCCGACTTTCTCATGCCCCTCACGATGAGGGCGTTGCGAGGGATGTTCTGGCCGTTTTGGAACCGAACCCTCGAGTTCCCGAACGTCGAAACCGTCGACCGTTTGGCTTGGATGGCTCCCTTTTTACTGCTGCCGAACCCGCTACTGGCACAAAATTCAATGATCGCCGCCGCCGTGGTGGGGGCGGGTTTGGCGATGTTGTACGCCGCTAAGCGTTTAGGCGCGCCTACTCTTCTAGCGCTCTTCGCAGCCATCCTTTTTGCCTATAACCCGTTTGTCGCGGTGCGCTTGCAGCACTATTTTCAACTGCCCGGCTACGCCGTGCTGCCCGCCGTGCTGGCGTTGTGGTTGAGGCCGTACCCGCGCTGGACGCCGCTCGTCCTGGCGCTGCTCCTGAGTTTGGGCTCGACCACGCCGCACTACGCGGTGTACCTGTGGGCGCTCGGCGGGCTGTGGCTCCTGTTTGACTTCAGTTCCGCAGCGCTGAAACGCTTCGCCGCAACCTTTGGGCTCTACCTCCTGTTCAACCTTTACTGGCTCGTACCGACGGCCCTGTTTACGCGCGCGGTCGACCTGGTACCGAGCTACCCGACCTGGGAACTGCTCGAGCAGTTTGCGCGCCACGCCACGCCCGCCGCCGTCGCCCGTTTGCAGGGCTACTGGTGGCCGCTCGTCGAAGTCGACGTGACTCCTTTGGTCACGCTGCTCGGCTTGGGGTTGCTGGCGGCGGCACTCGTCGGCCTCGCCCGGCCGAGCCGCGAGCGCTTGTTTTTGGCTGCGGGCGCGTTGTCTTTCGGGCTCGTCGCCTTGGGCACGCGCGTGCCGCCGCTCGCCGCGTTTTTGAGTTTGAGCGGCCCCCTCGCCACACCTTTGGGCTGGCTGTTCCGCGACCCCGCCAAAGCGGTCGGGCCGCTCGCCGCGCTGCTGCTGCTGCTGGCCGCATTGGGTTTCGCGGGCGCTCGGGGCAGAACACGTACCCGCGCGACTGTGTTGAGCAGCGTTTTGTTGGCCGCCTACGGGACGTTCGCCCTCGCCACGACCGGACCCTACCTGCGCGCCGTTTACGAACCCCACACACCGCCCGCCGCCTTTTTTGAGACCAACGCGTGGCTGGAAGGCCGCGACGGACGTGTTTTGTGGCTGCCGCAGTACAACGGCGCACACACCTTTTGGAACGGCAGCAACCTGACTCCGGAGTTCCCGACCCACAGCTCGGCGCTGCCGGTGCTCGACCCCTACTACTACGACGGCCGCTCGGTGGTGAGCTACCTGAGTCTTTACTTCGGCGTGCTGCTCCGCAAGGTCGACGCGGACTTGAGCAAGGTGTTGCGAGCCTGGGGAACGCGCTGGCTCGTTCACCACCGCGACTTGCCGCCCTACCGCTTGCAACCCAAAAGTGCCTTCAACAACCAGGTCGAACTGTTGCCGCCGAGTTTGGCGAGCCAAGCCCTCTATCCGGCCGTCAGCTTCTCACCCCTGACCGTTTACGACGCGGGCGCGGCTCCGCCGAGTTACCGGCCGGACAAAGTCTCGCTCAGCAACAACCCCTTGGCCGCCCTCGTCACCTTGACGAACTGGCCCGCCTATGCGCCCGAGCGCTGGTCGTTCGTCGAGACGCCGCACGAAGGGGTACAGGACGTCGTCCTGACCCCCGGCGGCGACGCGCGCGTTTTGCTGGCCGAAAGTTATTCCGTCGACTTAACCAAAGGCACGGTGCATTACGACCCCGAACACCGCTGGTCGAAGCTCGGCGAGACGACGCTCCAGTGGTGGCCCAACGCGCTGCTGGCCGGGCTGCCCGCCGACGAGCGCGCCACGCTGCTCCTCACCCGCGCCACCGGCGTGCGGCTCGAGCTGCCCACAGACGTTCCCGCGGGCGCTTACCGCGTGCTCGTCCGGGTTTACCAAGGTCCCGAGGCCGGGGCGGTGCGGCTCGGGATAGGCGAGCAAGGCTATACCCTGGACCTCACCGCTCCGGCCTTGCGCACCACCTGGCTCGATTTGGGTGAACTTAGCGTCGGGGACAAGCCGAGCGTGGCCCTAACCAATTTGGACGGCTTCAACGCGCTGGTCGACTTTAAGTTTATCCCGGTGGCCGCCTGGGCAAGGGCGGGCGAGGCGCTCACCGGGCTGGGGCAAACCTGGGTGTGGCCCTCGAGCGCCCTCTGCCGCGACCTCAACCCGAGCGAGGCCGCACCCGTGACGGTTGCCAGCGAAGAACGGTCTCTGCCCTTTTCACAACCCTTCGCGGGCGCAAGGCGGTGGGACGAGTACCACCGGGTGACGCTTCAAGTTTACGGCGACGGGCAAGGCACGCCCGTCGAGTTGTGGACCGAGGTGCAGGGCGTGTGGGTTTATTTAGGCAGCCTGCACACCTGGTGGCAAGGCTGGCGCAGCTCGAGCTTGCCCGTCAAGCCGAAGTCGTTCGTGTTCGCCCCGGCGGGCGCGCTCAACGCGGCGACCAATCTCAAAGTCATCGTCAGCGACGGGCACCCGGGCGGGGCAAGGGTGCGCGTCCGCCGGGTGAAGCTCGCCGCGAGCCAAACCTGCTCGCTCAGGTTCGACTCAGCCCGCGCGACCACGGCCACCTTAAGCCTTACTTTGGACAACCCGGTCGCCCTCGAGGTCAACGGCGAGCGCTACGACCTGCACGACGAGACACCCGTCAAGGTCGACCTTAAAACCGGGACAAACCTCGTCCGCTTGCCCCTCGACGCGGCCCACGACCTGAAAGGGGTGCTGTTGAGCACGGAACCGCTCTTCATCAACGGCGGGACCGCTTCGCCTCGCTCGACCCTACCTGCAGCTGAAACGTGTTCTACAGCGTGGCAGTTGGAGGTGCTTGAGCCCCTGTACCTGCCGGGCAAGCGGGGCGCGGTTGCCGACCAGACCTTGCGCCCGGTTCCGGTCAACTACCTGCGCTTGGGCTACTGGCGTCCGCCTGGCACCTGCGGCGCGCTTATGGTGCAAAACACCTGGGTAGGGGTCGGCAGGTACAGCCTGCTCGCCAGCGTGGTCGCACTCGCTGTAAGCCTGCTGGCCTTCAGCGCGAAAGCCGAACGTGACGCGCGCTGAGCGGCCGCACATCCTGGTCTTCAACTGGAAAGACATGACGCACCCGGAACGCGGCGGCGCGGAGGTGTACACCGACGAGGTTCTCAAAGGTCTGCGCGCCCGGGGGTACCGCGTCACCCTGTTCGTGCCGAGCGGCGACGCGCCCGCTGAGGAGGTGACGCGCGAGGGTGTCAGGACGGTCCGGCGCGGCAACCGCTTAACTTATCTTTTTTACGCTTTTCGCTTTTTGCTCGCTCAGCGTGACACCGTCGACCTCGTCATCGACGAAACGAACGGCTACCTTTTCAGCCACCTCGTCGTCCCGCCACAAAAGGGGATTTTTCTCATCCACCAGTTTATAAAGCAGGTTTGGTTTTACCAGATGCCGCCGCCGCTGTCGCTGCTGGGCTACCTGCTCGAGCCGCTGCTACTCCGGCCCTACCGGCGCTGGACGACCGTCACGGTGTCGGCCAGTACGGCCCAAGACCTGGCGCGCCTCGGCTTTCACGAGGTGGAGGTGGTCACAAACGCCCTCGGCTTTTTGCCCGTGCCCGAAGAGCGCGAGCCGCCGCGGGTGCCCCACTTCGTGGCTTTGGGACGCCTGGTACCGATGAAGCGCTTTGAACACGTGCTCGAGGCCTTCAGCACCGTCAAAAAAACCCTGCCGGAGGCGCAGCTCACGATCATGGGCCGTGGCCGGTCGAAGTACGCCGCCCGCTTGGCCCGCAAGGTCCGTGCCGTCGACGGGGCGAGACTGGTGCCGAACGCGTCCGAAACGCACAAGCGTAACCTTCTCGCCGCTGCGACGGCCGTCGTCGCCACCTCGGTGAGAGAGGGTTGGGGCTTGATGGTGAGTGAGGGACACGCCGTCGGCACGCCATCAGTCGTTTACCGCTTGCCCGGCTTGCAAGACTCTACCGTAGACGGCGAAACGGGCTTCCTCACCGACCCCGACCCGACCGCCCTCGCACAGGCCATGCTGCAACTGCACCAACACGTCTGCCAGTGGCGACGAATGAGCGTCCTGGCTCAAAGAGAGGCGGCAACACTCACGCCCGAACGGTTACGAGAGCATTTTTCTAACGTCGTCGCGGCGCAGCTTGAAAGCTGAAGGCGCGCCCACACGGGCTAGCGGAGAAGTTTTCCCTTGTAGGGGGAAGTGGTGGGAAGACGCAACTTCGACCTGACCACAAGCCCTAAGTACTGGAAAACGGTTGTGACGACTTTCATCTTGCTGTGCCCGAGTTTGCGGTCATAGCGCAGTACCAAAGGAACCTCGCTGATTTTGGGGTTCAGGGCGCTCAGGTTCAGCAACAGCTCTACCGTCGCCGTAAAGCCGTTCGATTCGAAGAAGTCGGGGCGCGAGCGGGCCAACTTTTGAAGGAGAGACACGCGGTACATGCGGTACCCGCAGGTGTAGTCCCGCACGTTGGGTACCGCGAAAGAAGACTGGAGCGTCAGCCAGGCCAAGCGCGACAAAAGGCGGCGCAGGGGCGGCACCCCCACCTCCCGACCGTTGGCGAAGCGCGAAGCGATGACGATGTCGCTGCCCTCAGCCACCTCGTTCAGCATGGCGGCGATAAGCTCGGGGTCCATAGTGTTGTCCGCGTCCATCGTGACCAACAGGTCGTCCGCTGTGGCCTCGGCAAGCGCGACGCCGAAAAGGGTCCGAAAGGCTTCGCCCAAGCCTCTGTTGTGGTTGTGGCGGACGAGGTGAACGTGCGCGTGCCGGGCGACCACTTCAGCGGTCGCGTCCACCGACCCGTCATCCACGACGATGACGCGGAGGTCAAAAGGAACGTCGGCAACGCGCTCGAGAAGGCTTTGAATCGCCAATTCCTCGTTGTAAGCTGGAAGAAGTAGGTAAATCACGTCGTTTTCCGCGGCACCGAAGCTACCCCCTGTCGACCAACATCCACTTGAACCTACACCTGATGATACCACTCGCCCCACTACCGCAGTCCTGTTTGCGGCACATGTCAGCATTCAACGTCCCGCAGCTACGCCTTACGCTCAAGCCAAGCCTCATTGCGCTCGAGTTGGTCGGCGGAACAAACCGAAAAAGAGTAGTGCTACAGAAGTAATGATTTGACGTGGCCGTTCTCAGTCGTCTCGTCGCTCTCACACTCTGGCTTTACAACTACGTCCTAGCCTGAGCGAAGTACTCCCCGGAAAGACACCCCTAGACAACCTTCGCGGGAACGGGTTCGGACCTCGAGGGGACCTACGCGGCGAAGCCTAATAAAACAGTTGAAAGTAACCGAGCGAAAACAGCAGCGCGCCGAGGGCGATGAAGCCGAACCCCAAAAACGTGTAAATGGCGGTTTTGCTGATGCCTTTGCCCGCCTGTGCCCGAAAGCGAAAGGCCTGGCCGAACATGCCGAAGCCGGAAAGCACGAAGATAAGTCCTATTGCAAACGTGAACCAGTCCATACCCGCCACCCTACCAAAAAAGCGCGAGGCTCGTTTGGAAGCTGGCGCGCAGGTTTCAGGCCACGACCAGGCCGACGACGCAAGCCATCAGCTCGTCGCGGTAAGGCTCTATCCTGACGCCGTCCGTCAGCCTTACCGCGACGGGGTCGCCCAAGTAGATGAGGGCGTCGGGGTCGACGGCGTAAAGGTTGTTTTTGAACAAGCCCAGGGCGGGGAGGTCTCGGGGCAGCCTGAAACGAGGTAATTTTTGAGCCGGTTCGACGCGCTTTACCGGCACCTGGCTATGGTGCCAGGCCAGCGCCAGCACCACGCTCAAAGCGGCCAGACCGACGCCTCTACTCATCCTGAAAAGGTAAGAGAAAAACTCACAGCGCGCTGCAAAACTTTTTACTCGAGGCTCGAAAAGTGAAAAAACTGCCAGACTTTAGGTGTCCTCGAGCCGCTTCACAACCCGCTTCACAACAACGCCATTTTGAGATAATGCACCCACAAACCCTGGTACCAACCGTACCCTTCGGCGAGCCGGGCCGCGTCGCCACGGCTGATGCTGAGGCCGCCCGTGTAAGCGCGCGACACGCCCTCCAACAACCAGGTGTCCGTCCAGGGGCTGCGCTCGTAGCGGCCCAAACCGCGCAGCATGACGTACTGTACCGACCAGTCGCCCAGGCCGGGCAACCGTTTCAGGCGGGCGTACGTCTCGTCGTACGGCAAGGTCCGCAACAACGCTTCGTCCTCGGCCAGCATTTCTCTCGCCAGGGGCAACAGCCGCTCCGTCTTGCGGGTGTTGTTGGTCGCCGCTAGGACGAGGGCGGGCGCGTCCGCACCGAGAAAGGCCGCCGGCTCGGGAAAAGTCGTGTAGGTCACGCCATTTGCGGTCAGCGCCGTGGCCAGGGTTTCGCTCAACTTCGCCATCGTCTTGAACGCGAAGCTGTTGGGCGTCCGCTGGGTGATGAGCGCCCAACACAAACACGTGAACAGCGTGGGGAACTTGACCTGGTGGTAGCCGTAGAGCCGCTCCAGCACCGGCCGGAAAGCGTCGTCGCGGCGGGCGAGGGCGTAAAACGGGGCCAGGTCGTCGTCCAGGCTGAGGTACCGTCCGACGTGCTCGAGCACCTTCCCGACCCGCGCCGCGCCGAGCGAGGACGGCGCGGTGAGGACGGCGCGGAGTTCGGGGGCTTCGACGCTTCCGGTACAACTGAGGTCGACCAGCACCGGACCCCCGCCGGCTTGAAAAGCTTGGGTGAGGGTGGTCTTCCCCACTCGTTTGCAAACACCGTCGGCTTGGATTCGGGCCAGCACGTCCAGCGTGTGTTTGAAGTCAAAGGGCGGGGTCGGTGTCAGGGTTCGAGTGACCGTGTTCACGACGCCGTCACTCCGCTCGGAGGGTGAGGCCGGTGGGGAAGAACGTGAAGCGGACGCACCGGGCGGTTCAATTCAACTCGTCGAGCGTGAGCAAAAAACTCGGCACGTAGGTCTCGAGGAAGTAGCGCACCTCGGGTGATTCGAGCGCCGCCAACTCCGCTTGAATCGCCTTCTCGGCCTGGACGAACTCGCCGTTGCCCGTTTTGAGTTCTTCCAGGCACTTTAAATATGCGCAAATCTTGTCGGCGGCGCGCACCAACGCCCAGGGGGCCTCGTCCGCGCCGTTGGGAAAAAAGAGGGTTTGGTAGGCCGGGCGCAGCACCTCGGGCACCATGTTGAGCAGCTTTTCCTTGGCGACGACCTCGATGTCGCGGTAAGCCTGCTTGATTTGCGGGTTGAAATATTTGATGGGCGTGGCGAGGTCGCCGGTGATGACTTCGCTCGAGTCGTGGAACAGGGCGAGGGTCGCGGCGCGTTCGGGATTCACCGCGCCGCCGAAGTGCGTGTTTTTGATCACGGCCAGGGCGTGCGCGGTCATGGCGACCTGCAGGCTGTGCTCCATGATGTTCTCGGTTTCGGTGTTGCGCATCAAACCCCAGCGCTCGATGAACTTCATCCGGGCGAGGTAGGCGAAAAAGTGACTGGTTTCGCTCATGTCGGGTTCGTACCGGGTTCGGCGACGGGCTCATGGGTGCTAGGATTTCTGTCCGACTTCACAAAAAGCCAGCCTAACATCTCCCTTATTCTCTCAGTGTGGGGGCGCGGCTCGAGCACCGGTTTCCGTAGCGGCTTCTGCGCCGGCTTCGCCCGCCTTGGAGCGCGAACGCGCCACGCCGCGCAGCACGAAGACGTAGCCGACCACGCCGATGAGCGCGAACGAAAACCACTGCAGCGCGTAGCCCAGGTGCGGCCCGTCGCTGAATTCGGGCGGTTTGAGGGGCAAGGGCAGCGCCTTTTGTTGCGCGGGCGACTGCGCGCTCAATTCGACGAAAAGGGGCAACAACGTGTAAGGCAGTTGCTCTTGAAGCCGTTCCGTGTCGACGTAAGCGGTGATGGCGAGCCGGCCCGGCGGGTCGCGCGGGGTGAGGCTCGAGCCCAAGCCGGTCGGCCGCTTCCGCTCGGGCTGCACCACGCCCCGAAGCGTGACCGTGCCCTCCGGCGGCAGCGCCGCTTGGACGGGCGGCGTGTCCTGGTCGAACGGCACCCAGCCGCGCTCGACCAACACGGCTTGCGGCACAGCGTCCAAGACCAGCGGCGTGAGGACGAAGTAACCGGGCCGTCCGTCGTAGCCCGCGCCGCGCAACAGAACTTCGTGGGCGGGGTCGTAGCGGCCCGTCACGGTCACAGGGCGGTACGCGATACTCGCGGCGTCGTCCGGCGCGGCGTCCGGGTCGGTCTTGGCAAGCAGGTCGGGCAGGGCTTCGGGCTCGGCGGCCAAGCGCGTCTCGAGCAGGGTGTTCTGCGCCCTGCGCTGCTCGAGGCGGCGCAACTGCCAAACCCCGAAGTTGACGAACAACACCGCCAACGCCACACCCAAAAGGTGCAGCACCAGCCAGCGCGGTTTGAACAAAAAGCGGTACATCTCAGGCAGTTACAAACGCGACTTAAACAAAAAACGCCCGGTCGAGCGACATCACCAAAAAGAGCAGCGCCAGGTAGAGCATCGAGTACTTGTAGAGCGGCAGCGCCGTCCGTTTGTCGATGCTGCGCCCGGCTTGGACCACTCGGTACAGGTGCAGCACCCGCAGGGCCAGCAGCAGGTTTAGGGCCAGCACCGCCACGAAGTAGACCACGCTGAACTCGTGCAGAAAAAACGGGAGGATGGTGAGGACAATCGTGAGCAGCGCGTACATCACCATCTGCAACACGGTCGCCCGCTCGCCGATGACGACCGGGGCCATCGGCACGCCGACCGCCCGGTAATCGTCTTTGATCATCAGCGCCAGCGCCCAGAAGTGGACCGGCGTCCACACGAAAACCACCGCGAACAGGCCCCAGGCGAGCAAACTCAGCTCGCCCGTCACCGCGGCCCAACCGACCAGCGGCGGAATCGCGCCCGCCGCGCCGCCGATGACGATGTTTTGCCAGGTGGTGCGCTTGAGCCACATCGTGTAGATGAGAACGTAAAAGGCGATGCCCGCCCACGACAGCAGCGCCGCCAGCACGTTCGACACCGCCGCGATGACGAGAAACGAACCCAGGGTCAGCGCGACGGCGAACAGCAGCGCGTTTTTGACCGGAATCACGGAGGTAACTGTGGGCCGTTTGGCGGTGCGCTTCATACGCAGGTCGATGTCGCGGTCGTAAACCATGTTGTACACGCCCGCCGCCCCCGCCGACATGTAGCCGCCCAGCAGCACGCCGAGGAGCGGCAGCAAGCCCGGAAACCCTTTGGCCGCGATGAACATGGCCCCTACCGTGGTCAAGAGCAGCAGGCTGATGACCTTAGGCTTGGTCAGCGTGAGGTAGTCGCGCCAGGTGGCCTTAGGGGTAACCGCGGCGCGGGTCATTCGGTCGCTCTTTGGAAGCTGGCTCGAGCCGCCCTGGGTACGGCCGCGTGGCCGAGCGTATAAGCGCTGAGCGCGGTGAGCAGCGCAAAGGCCAGCACGGCGGTCGCCAGGTGCAAAAGTTGCAGCGCGACAGGAGCCATAAAAGCCAGGTTCAGGGTGCCGATGGCGAGTTGGGCGAGGTAAACGCCGAACAGGACTTGCGCCAGGCGTCCGGCCTCGGGCACGGGTTTGAGCAGGCGGCTCAGCCCCAGGCTCAAGAACAAGTACAGGCCCACCGTTATGGCGATGACGGGGTGGAGCAGGCGTAAACGGACGAGGATGTTGGACGCCGGGTCGAAGTCGGCGGCCAAACCCGCACGCAAACTCTCCGACGGGAACATGGTGTTGCCGAGTGCGGCGATGCCGCCGGAGAACATCAGCACGAGCATCCCCACCAGGCCGACGAGCAGCACTGTCGCCACCCCACCCTGCTGCCCTAAGCGCAGCGGCCACGGGGCGGGGCTGTCGGAACCGGCCGCTCGAGCGTAAACCAGCGTAAGGGTCAGCGTGCCGACGAGGAGGAGGGAGTTGACCAGGTGGGTCGCCACCATCACGCCCCGGGCCGTCGACACGGTGTCGCCGGTCAGCTCGAGCAGCACCGTCGACGCGCCCAACAGCGCCTCGATGATCAAAAACACGAAGGCGGCCGCGGCGAAGACGAACAAGCCCGGCTGCGTCTTGCGAATTCGGAAAGCCCGCACCAACAGCCAAACGCCCAACAACAAAACGCCCGCCGACAGCAGCCGGTGCGAAAACTCGACGAGCGTTTCGACGCCCGCGCCCAAAGGGATGACGCTGCCGTTGCAGGTCGGCCAGTGGCTGCCGCACCCCGCGCCCGCGCCGGTCGCCCGCACGAACGCGCCCTGGAGGATGACCAGCGCGTTGCCGAGCAACGCCGCCCAGGCCAACTTTTGCACCGGCACCCCGGAAAACCAAGCTCCAAGCTTCACCCTGACACCTCCCGGCTCGTTCGTAACATCTCGCCCCCAGTATAGCCGCTCCGCGCACCCCCCGACCGAGGACAATTGTCCTTCGGAACGGGGTTTCAAGCCGCTTGTCACGGTTGCTGACAAAAGCCGCAAAAACGGCTCGTCGTCGTTCATCCTAACCGGCGCGGGCGGGGTTGGTGTGTCATACGGTAAGGCCTTTAGCACCGAGCGTGTCACTGACCGCGCACCTTCTTTCCCGGCGACCCGTTAAGATGAGCCCCTATGCGCGTTCTAGCCCTTTTTGCCCACCCCGACGACGAGCTGAGCTGCGTCGGCACCTTGAAAAAGCACGCCGAGCGCGGCGACGAGACGATGCTGGTGTGGACCACGCACGGCGAGTTGGCGAGCCAGTTCATCGACGAGAGTGAACACGACGTGCGCCGCATCCGGCGCGAGCACGGCGCTTGGGTTGCTGAGAAGGTCGGCGCTCGCCACCACTTCTTCGACATGGGCGACTCGCGCATGTCGGGCTCGAGAGCCGAAGCCCTGGCCGTCGCCCGCCTCTATTCGGACTTCAAACCCGACGCGGTCATCACCTGGAGCGACGACCACCCGCACCCCGACCACCGCATGGCGGCCAAAATCGCCTTCGACGCGGTCACGCTGGCGCGCATCCCCAAAATTTTGAGCGAGCAGAGCCCGGAAACGCTTGCGCCCCACCGCAACGCGGTCAGGTTTTTCCAGTACCCGTCGTCGGCTTTCGACCGCCCGGTCGTCCACGTCGACATCGGTGAGCACATCGACACGGTGGTAGAGATTTTTACGTTTTACCAAGCGTTCTACGGCTGGCAGTACACGCCCGAGCAGTTTCGCCAGAGCCGCGCCGCCTTGGGCCGGGAGAGCGGCGTCGAGTACGCCGAAAAACTGCAGCGCCGCAGCGCCGTCACGCCCGCCGTGGACTATTTGGTTTGAAGATCGCTTGGTTTGAAAATTGCTTGGTTTGGAGACTGCTTAAACGCTCAACTTTGCAAGAGCCTCTAACCTGAGCGCTTAGCGCACCGCCAGGAGCGACGGGCGACGAGTAATCAGGGACGCGCGGCTGTGCGGGGGTATTTGGCGGTCGTCCTCCGCTTACGGTACGAAGACTGCGAAGACATTGCATTTAAGCAAGACCGACCAAACAAGTATTGACGCGGTTCATGAGTGGACCTCGAGCGGTGCACACAGCTCTCTCACAGTCCTTAGGCATGATTGGTTAGAGTGTGACGTAAAGGCCGGTTTGCTGTGCGGGTTGAACCGGCGCGTCCGTTGAGCCGTTCAACGTAAAGCTCGGCTTAAACTCACCCGATTTGCAGAGCTGGAGGCTATTTTGATACGTGCAAGTTTGATACGTGCAAGCTTACTTCTGGTGCTCGGTCTGTCGCTCGCTTACGCCCAGGAAGCGGGGTCGGTCACGGACTATGTTCAAAACGGCAACCTCAACTACGCGCGCGGCGACTGCCAGTTCGCGCAGTACTTTTTTCAAGAGGCCTTAAAGCTCGAGCCCAACAACTCGGACGCCGCGCTCGGCAAGGGCAAGGCGCTCGTGTGTCAGGGCGCTTACGACACCGGCATCGCCGAGTTCGAAACCGTTTTAAACGCCGACCCCAACAACATGGCGGCGCGGGTTCAGCTGGCGCAGGCCTACCAAAAGCAGTACGACAGCGACCGCCAGCGCTTCGGCAACCGCCTGGACGACGCCCTCAACCTCATCCGCACGACCGAACAACTCGACGCCAACAACGCCGAACTGCTCAACGTCAAGGGGGTCGTGTTGGCGCAACTCGGTGACGCGGCGGGGGCCAGAGAAGCCCTCGAGCGCGCCACCACGCTCTACAGCAACATGAGCGCCCAGGACCAGGCGACGACCCAAATAAACCTGGGCAAGGTTTATCTGGGTCTGGAAGAGCGGGAACTCGCCCTGCAAGCGTTCAAGCGGGCGGTGGCGCTCGACCCGGCCAACGCGTCGGCGCACAACAACGTCGGGGCGACCTACTTCGCGCTGGGCGACTGCGACCAGGGCGTCTACGAACTGTCTCAGGCCGTCAACCTCGACCCCGGCTCGCTCGACGCAACCTTCAACCTGGGCCGCGCCAAGTTCGACTGCGGTCAGGTCGACAACGCCATTCCCCACTTCGAAGCGGCGCTCAACCTGCCGGGAAACCTGAACATTCCCCAGCTTTACACCTACTTGTCGCGCGCCTACGTCAACGTGGGCCGTTACGACGACGCGGTGTTGCGCGCGCAGCAGGGCGCGCTGTTGCCGCCCAACTCGGCCGAGGCTTACTACTACCTGGGGCAAGCCTTCGAGGCGCGCGGCGGGTCGAACGACGCCGCAAACGCCCGCGACGCCTATCAGACGGCCCTCGAGCTCGAGCCCGGCTACCAACTCGCCCAAGACGCCCTGAACCGCCTGCCGTAAAGTTTGGCCGCACAAACCTCGACGTTTAAACAGTCGGTCCTGAAATTCGGGGCTGATTGTTTGTATTGCTGACTTTGAGAAAAGCTCGGTCTCGAGCGCTTGCCCCGGCGGCCAAAAAACGACCCGAAGCGCGCTCAGCCTCTCAAACGGGGCACACCGACCGGGTCAAACGTCGTACTCGTAAAAACCTCGCCCCGACTTGCGCCCCAAACGACCCGCCTCGACAAGTTTGCGCAGCGTCTGCGGCGGCCGGAAACGCTCGCCCAGCGCCTCCGTCATCGACTCGGCGATGAGGAGCATCGTGTCGAGCCCGACGTAGTCGGCCAGTTCCAAAGGTCCCATCGGGTGGTTGAGGCCGAGCTTGACGGCGGTGTCTAAGTCGCGCGCCGCGGCGACGCCCTCTTCCAACATTCGCATCGACTCGATGAGGAGGGCGGCCAGTGCCCGGGTCGTCACAAACCCCTGGCGGTCGTTCACGACGACAGTCGTTTTGCCGCACGCCCGGGCGACCTCTTCGGTGACTTGTAAGGTTTTGTCGGAGGTTTGCAGCGCCCGCACGATTTCGACCAAGGTCATGCGTTCGGGCGGGTTGAACCAGTGCATCCCGATGACCTGCTCGGGGCGTTTCGTCACCCCGGCGAGCGCGGTCACGGACAGCTCGCTCGTGTTCGTGGCCAGAACGGCGTGCGCCGGGGTGAGGGTGTCGAGCTGCTGAAACAGGTCGCGCTTCAGCTCGAGCTTTTCCGGCACGGCCTCGATGACGAAATCCGCGTTTGCAGCCGCCGTCTCCAAATCGGTGGTGAGGGTCAGCTTCGCGGCCATCGTGGCCGGGTCGCTGCGCTTGCGGACGCGGGCCTCGGCCCGGTCGAGACTCGCCTGGTAAGGGTCGTAAAGCCGCACGGTGAAACCGCTCATCAGGCAGAGCGCGGCGATGCCGCCGCCCATCGTTCCCGCACCCATGACGGCAATCGTTTCGACGTTCGTTGCAACTTTGGAATTGCTCATGATGGACAGTTTACAACTTGAGCCTTAGCAACTGCGGCTCGCCTCGTCGCCCGAAAAGTCCACGCCCTCGACCTCGAACGAGACGAACAGCGTTTCAGCGGTAAAGTCCCCGCCGAAACCGCCGGGGTAGGCGTGCTCGAGCCGCAAGGTGACCTCCTCTTGCAGGTTGAGCAAGGCGTCTTCGAAGGTCTCGCCGAAAACTTTCACCTTGGGCGTGCGGCTCTCAGCCAGGTAGCTTCCGTCGTCGAGCTGCTTCACGGAAACTTTTACGGTTCGGTCCATAGCGCCAGTTTAGACGAGGTACAGGTCGAAGCGTGTCGTTTTGCCCGGTAGCGTGGCGCTCGGCTTGTCACCCAAAAAGCCGGCCTTCGCCGGGCGCTTGACGACCACGCGCCGCCGGGCAACCTCGAGGGCCGTCTCGAGCAGCTCGCCGGCGTCCGCGTCGTCACCGACCAACCTTCGAAAAAAGCGCATCTCTTTCCGACTCAAAGCCGTCTTGCCCTCGGGATACATGGGGTCGAGGTAGACCGTGTCGGGACGCTCTGCGGGGTCCAGACCCAGCAACACGGCTCGAGCCTCCCCCGGCACCAAGCTCATGCGCGCGGCGACGGCGGCGGTGGCGGGGTCGCGCAGGGCGCGCCGCAAACCGTCCGCGAGCAGCGCCGCGACCACCCCCGAGCGCTCGACCAGGGTGACGCGGCAGCCCTCGGCGGCGAGCACAAAGGCGTCGCCGCCCAAACCCGCGGTGGCGTCCAAAACGCGAGGCCGGAACGCACCCTTCACGCCGACGGCCCGCGCCACGGCCTCGCGCTTGCCGTGACGGCGCCGCAACTCGGAAAAGTCCGCGTAGACCGGTCCCGCCCGCGAGGCGGTCTCGCGCAGCTCGAGCCGCTCCGGCGTCAAGACGAGCAAAAGGTCAGTGTTCTCGCCGGACAGCGGCAGCTGCAAGCTGCGCGCCAGGTCGGCCGCAGCCGCCGCGTCGCCGCCTGCGTTCACAACACCGACGCGCGTCGTCACACCCCAGCCTAGCTCGAGCCGCCGAGCCGAGACCCAGGTGGGGTGTGGCTGCTCGAGCTTTTTTGAGAGTTTGTGAAAAAGTGATGGCAAGTTTACGGATAGTAAGCTATAATGATGGCTAGCTTACGCTTGTTAAGAAGCGTGTCTTGTTCGCCTTAAATCCGAAGGCAAAACCGACCAGGAGGCAACGATGAGCAACCAGAGTTTGGCTGAACGCCGCGCCGCAGCCGTCACCCCGGCGGCGTACAGCGTCCATCCCTTTTATCCGCAACGCGCCGCGGGCTCCTACGTCTGGGACGCCGACGGCAAAAAGTACCTCGACTGGTCGGTCGGCATCGCCGTCATGAACGTCGGCCACTCGCACCCGAAGGTGTTGGCGGCGGTCAAAAAGCAGGTCGACACCTTTCAGCACCTCTGTTTCGCGGTCGGCATGAACGAGACTTACATCGAGCTGGCCGAACGCCTCAACGAAATCGCGCCCGGCTCCTCACCCAAAAAGACGTTTCTCATCAACTCCGGGGCCGAGGCGGTCGAGAACGCGGTGAAGATTGCTAGGGCCCACACCGGCCGTCAGGGCATCGTCTCGTTTACCCACGCGTTTCACGGGCGCACCCACATGGCGCTGTCTCTGACCGGCAAGGCGAACCCCTACAAAGCGGGCTTCGCGCCGCGCGCCGCCGAAGTGTACCGGGCGCAGTTTCCCTACCGCTACCGCAACCCGTGGGGCGCGCTCGGTGACGAGGAGACCGGCGAAAAAGCCCTCGCCGCGCTCAAAGACCAGGTAGGCTACACCCTCGGCGAGGGCGAGATAGCGGCGTTTATTTTAGAGCCGGTTGCCGGGGAGGGCGGTTTCATCCCCGCGCCGGAAAACTTTTTACGGGGCTTGCGCGCCTACTGCAACGAAATAGGCGCACTGTGGATAGACGACGAGGTCCAAGCGGGCATCGGCCGGACCGGCGCCTGGTGGACGGTCGACCACTACGGCTTGGAACCCGACCTGGTTTGCTCGGCCAAAGCCCTGTCCTCCGGCTTTCCGCTTTCGGCGGTCGTCGGCAAGGCCGGCATCATGGACGACATCGCGCCCGGCATGTTGGGCTCGACCTTCGGCGGCAACCCGGTGAGTTGCGCCGCCGCGCTCGCCACCCTGAACGTCATCGAAGAAGAGGGCTTGTTGGAGCGCGCCCAGGAGATCGGCGCGGCGCTGCGAGACCGGCTCGGCGCGCTTAAAAACAGGTTCGAGCAAATCGGCGACGTGCGCGGTCTGGGCGCGATGGTCGGTCTAGAATTCGTCACCGGGCCGGACCACACGCCCAACAAGGCGGCGGTCGAGGCCGTCACCGTCCACGCTCGAGACGCCGGACTCATCCTGTTGCCGACCGGCACCTACAGCAACGTGATTCGCCTGTTGCCGCCCTTGAACCTGAGCGACGCCGAGCTGGAAGAAGGCTTGGAGAAGCTCGAAACGGTGGTTGAGAGCGTGCTCGAGCCCGTCACGGCGGTCGCTTGAGACGCGCCGGCTGTCGCTACGCGCAAACTTTTGTGAGAACTCAGGCCGGCAAAAGGTAGACGAAGCGATCGAAGTGGTACGTTGTCCGTGCTGAAGCCTGCTCCGAGTAGGCCTGCTTCTGTAGCACCTTGCCGCTCGCCTGTCGCACGGCGTTTCCTCGAGGGTTGCCCGCTGACGGCGTAAGGTTGAACCTGTTAGACCTCTTGCAAAAGTAGGCTCATCTGTTTCAAAGTAGCGGGTATGAGGTATGAAGCTGTGAAAGACTTGAAACCAGAAGCGTTCAAGCGGTTGACAGGTGTGAAGCCCAAAGTATTTACTGAGATGCTCGGTGTTCTGCGTGACGCCGAGTTGACCAAGAAGAAAGCCGGACGCGGTAGCAAGCTGAGTTTAGAAGACAAGCTGCTGTTGAGCCTGTCTTACCGGCGGGAGTACCGAACACAGTTCCACATCGCTGCAGACTACGACGTGCATGAGTCCACCGCCAACCGCATCATCACCCGTGTCGAGAACTTACTCATCACTTCAGGTAGGTTTAGCTTGCCCAAACGGCGTGAGGTACAAGAAACCGAGTGGACGGTGGTGTTGGTGGACGTGACCGAAACGCCTATTGAACGCCCCAAAAAAAACAGCGCCACTACTACTCAGGCAAGAAAAAACGTCATACCCTGAAGAGTCAAGTTGTGCTCGACGTCAGCAGCGGCGCTATTGTGGCGACAGCTCATGGCAAAGGGCCGCGTCAGGACTTTGCTTTGTTCAAGGCAAATGACCCGCACCTTAAGTCTTCGGTCTGGTACGTGGCCGACCTCGGTTATCAAGGTTTAGCGTCCAAGCACCCACAGACCTGTTTGCCCATCAAAAAGCCCAGAGGTAAACACCTCACACCCGCAGACAAACAGCACAACCGGGCTTTAGGCAGCTTCCGGGTTGCTGTTGAACACGTCATTCGCTCGCTCAAAATCTGGCGCATCCTCAAAGAAACCTATCGCAACAGACGTAAACGTTTCGCCTTGCGCTTCAACCTCATCGCCGGTCTCTTCAACGCTGGCCTTGAACTGTGACTTTCGCAAGAGGTCTGTTGTGCAAACCTAGGCAAAACGGGGGCGTTTCTGCTATACTGGCTCACGTGAGTGCGACCTCGAGCTATCTAAGACTTATTTTAAGCGCACCACTGAGAAATCACGACAAACCCCATCTCTATTAGGTTCCACAGCTTGCCGCCGTGGGGCGTCGTGATGTGTTTTGTGCAAGGCGAAGAGCAACTTTACAGTCCGAAGCGGTAAACCTGAAGGGAGCATGATTTTGAAAGAAATGTCCAAAATGTTCAAGAGCGGTGACCAGGTCGTCCTACCCCCCTACGGCGTGGGGGTCGTGTCGGGCACCATGACGCGCATGATTGCAGGCGCGGAATCGAAGTATTACCAGGTCGACTTTCCCAATGGCACCTCGCGCGCGTACGTGCCGGTGCAAGCGCCGCAAAAAGCCGGGCTCCGGCCCGCCCTGACCGAAGACGAGGTGCGTGCCGTAACCGAACGGCTCGTCGACGGTCACGTCACGCTGCCCAAGCAGTGGGCGGCGCGGCACCGCAAGGTCACGGAAATTTTAACGAGCGGCGACCCCTATCAAATCGCTACGTTGGCGAGCGAGTTGCGCCGTTGGGACTTGGAGCGCGGTCTGCCCGACTTGGACCGCCAAGCGTATCGCCGCGCCTTGCGTCTGCTCGCAGGTGAAATCAGTGCGGTGCTCAATATTTCGACCAAAGAGGCGAGAGCCCTGATGGAAGTCGACGACGACACCGAACTGAACTGACCTGATTTAAACTAGCGGCCGGGCCTCAGCGCCCGGCTTTTTGTTTGGGCCGGTTGCAAAGCCTCGAGCTTTCATCTGCCTTTCAAATAGCGCAGCGCAATCGCGTAAGCGGCGTAGTCGTCGATAGGTCGGGGCGGCGACCAGAGGCCTCGGGGGAGCAAGCGGCCCAGGCCCCGCGGCGGGTGGTCCCGCAAGTAGAGGCCGCGCGCCTCCAAGGTCGTGCCCTCCTCGTCCACCACGACGACGTCCAGCTCGAGCTTCGCCAAAACGTCTTGAACCGCCCCGCTGCCGGTGCCGTCGCCGACGACCAGGACCGCGTCCGGGGGGTACTCGAGCCGCTTCAAGGCGCCCAGGTCCAGGATTTCACGGCGCAGCAGCCGGCCGTCCTCACCGACGTGCGCGACGCCGATGTTGCGGCCGGGGTCGAAGGCGATGATCATCATCCCAGAGTAACGAATTTGTCGCTGACGAAAAAGGGCGACCCGCGGGTCACCCTTTTGAGGCTCGGTTGCGTAAAGCTTAACTTGCGGCTTCAGGCCGCTTTTCACCGCCGCCGACGACCGGACGGGCCGGGGCTTCCGCCGTGGTGGCTTTTTGACGTTTTTGCAGCGTGTCCTCGTCCGCGACGCGGAGCGCGCGAATCGTCGACAAACCTGTGCCGGCCGGGATGAGTCGACCCAAAATGACGTTTTCTTTCAAACCGACGAGGTCGTCCGCCTTGCCGCTCACGGCGGCTTCGGTAAGCACGTGGGTGGTGTGCTGGAAGCTCGCCGCCGACAGCCAGGACTTGGTCGACAGGCTCGCTTTGGTGATGCCCAACAGTACCGGCTTCCACGAGGCGGGGGCTTTGCCCGCGTCGAGCAGGGCGTTGTTGACCGCCTCGACGTCGAAGCGTTCGACCGTCTGACCCTCTAAGAAGTCGCTGTCGCCCGACTCCAGGACTTCGACGAACTTGAGCATCTGCCGGACGATGGTCTCGATGTGTTTGTCGTGGACCGACACACCCTGGCTGCGGTAAACGCGCTGGATTTCCTCGACGAGGTAGTTTTGCACCGCGTCGGGGCCGCGCGACTCGAGCAAATCGTGCGGGTTGATGGCCCCGCGCGTGAGCTGTTGCCCGGCTTCGACTTTTTCCTTGTCGCGGACCAGGATGCGCGTGTTCTTGTCGATTTTGTAGGTCTTGCTGAACTCGCCGTCCTCGCTCGTGACGGTGATGCGGTTGCGGTCCTCTTCCTCGTCCACGCTCGCCACGCCGTCGAGGTCGCTGATGACCGCGCGGATTTTGGGCTTACGCGCCTCGACGAGTTCGATGACGCGGGGCAGACCCTGGGTGATGTCGCCGCCTGTCGCGACCCCGCCCGTGTGGAAAGTGCGCATGGTGAGTTGCGTGCCGGGTTCGCCGATGGACTCGGCGGCGATGACGCCGACCGCCTCGCCCAAACTCACCTCGCGCATCGTCGACATGTCGAGGCCGTAGCAGCGGCGGCACACGCCCGCGCGGGTTTGGCAGGTCAGCGGGCTGCGCACCTCGACGGTGCGCACGTCCGGGTTGTCAGCCAGCCGCTGGTAGATGGCGCTCACGTCTTCTTTCATGAGCATCGCGCCCGCGTCGTAGCTGAGGTCGCCGACTTCAAAGTCGAGCGCCAAGCGGCGGCCGTACAGCGACATTTCCACCTGGCTCTTGTTGCGCAACCGGCCGTCGGGGCTGTAGAGCAGCACCTCGTGGAGTTCGGCGGTGCCGCAGTCGTCCTCGCGCACCACGATTTCGTGGGCCACGTCGACGAGTTTGCGAGTCAAGTAGCCCGAGTCGGCGGTGCGGAGCGCGGTGTCGGCCCCACCTTTGCGCGCGCCGTGGGTGCTGATGAAGTATTCGAGCACCGTCAGACCCTCGCGGAAGTTCGAGGTGATGGGGAGTTCGATGGTCTCGCCCGAGGGCTTTTGCATGAGTCCGCGCATCCCGGCGAGCTGACGGATTTGCTGCGGGTTGCCGCGCGCGCCCGACTGGGACATCACGAACAGCGGGTTGAAGGGCAAAGTCTCCGCGAAGTGGTCGAACACGGACTGCTTCACCTGGTCGGTGGTGTCGTTCCAGAGCTTGACGACCTGGCTGTAGCGCTCCTCGTCGGTGACGAAGCCGCGCTCGAAAGCCGCGGTGATTTTGTCGAGGCGGTTGTAGGCCTCTTCGAGAAGCTCTTTCTTCTTCGGCGGAATTGCCACGTCGTCGATGCCGATGGTAATTCCCGAGGTGGTCGAGAGTTCGAAACCGTACTGTTTGAGGCCGTCCAAAAGCTTGGCGGTGCGTTCGACCCCGAGCAGTTTGAACGAGTCGGTGACGAGGTCGCGCAACGCGCCTTTCTCGTAGGCCGTGTCGTAGCGGATGAGCGAACTCGGCACCTCGCCCCCGTCCTCGGACAGCGTTTCCTTAATGAGTCGCACGAAGTCCATGCGGCCCGGGCTCGTTTCCAGCTTCTCGCCGTCGATGGTCACGGTGACCACGTCTTGCATGTCTATTTCGCCGCGCTCGACCGCAAGCAGCGCTTCGTCGACGCCGCTGAAGTGGTACTTCAAACGGCCCACACTCGTCTCGAGGCCGTTCACCGTGATGACCGAGTTGAGGTCGACTTCGCCCGCGTCGTAAGCTTGCAAGGCGGCCTCACGCGTGTCGTAAGCGTTACCGATGCCTTTGTGACCGGTGTGGACCTGGGTCAGCACGAACAGGCCCAGGATGATGTCGCGGCTGGCCTGGACATTAGGCGCGCCGTGCGCGGGCGACAACAGGTTGTGAGAACTCAGCATTTGCAGGCGCGCTTCGGCTTGGGCGTAGACCGACAGGGGCACGTGAATCGCCATCTGGTCGCCGTCGAAGTCGGCGTTGAAGGCCTCGCACACGAGTGGGTGCAGTTGAATCGCTTGACCCTCGACGAGCACCGGCTCGAAGGCCTGGATGCCCAAGCGGTGGAGCGTGGGCGCACGGTTTAAGAGCACGACGCGGTCCTGGATGACCTCTTCCAGCGCGTCCCAAATCTCGTCGCGAGTGTCGCGGTAGCGCTCGAGCATTTTCCGGGCGCTCTTGATGTTCGAGACGACCTGGCGCTCTTCCAAAGTCTTAAACAAGAACGGCTTGAACAGTTCCAGGGCCATCCGCTTCGGCACGCCGCACTGGTGGAGCTTGAGCTGCGGCCCGACCACGATGACGCTGCGGCCCGAGTAGTCGACGCGCTTGCCGAGGAGGTTCTGGCGAAAGCGGCCCTGCTTGCCGCCGAGGAGGTCAGTCAGCGAGCGTAAGGGCCGGTCGCTGCCGGGATGCACCACGGCCGCGCCGCGCCGCCCGTTGTCTATAAGCGCGTCGACGGCCTCTTGCAACATCCTTTTTTCGTTGCGGACGATCATTTCCGGCGCGCCCTGCGCCATCAATTTTTTCAGTCGATTGTTGCGGTTGATAAGTCGCCGGTAGAGGTCGTTTAAGTCCGAGGTGGCGAAACGTCCCCCTTCGACCTGTACCATCGGGCGCAGCGCGGGCGGCATGACCGGCACCGAGGCCATGATCATCCAGGCCGGGTTGTTGCCCGACGCCATAAAGCTGCGCACGATTTCCAGGCGTTTACGCGCCTTGGCGCGCTTGTGGCGGCTCGGGCTGGTCATCTCTTCGACCAACTCTGCTTCTAAGGTGGGCAGGTCGAGGGACTCCAACAGCTCCTGCACGGCCTCGGCCCCCATCGTCGCCTCGAAGTCGTAGGATTCGATCACGCGCACCTGACGGCGCACGAGGTCGATTTCAACCCGGCCCGAGATGTCGGCCTTGACCCGGCCGTCGTCGGCGAGGTCGTCGCCGGGCCGGACCCGGTCGCCGTTGACGACGATGGGCTCGTCCTGGTAAGGATAAATTTTCGCCCTCGAGACGATGATGCTGGCCGGCTGGCCTAAGTGAACCACACCGTCCGCCGCGGCGGTGATTTCTTGCGCCGCGTCGATGGCACCGACGACTTTTTCGCCCTGCACCACTTCCGAGCCGTCGCCGACGAGGACGTGCATGGTGGGGTTGATTTCCAGCTCTTCGCGGCGCGCCCACTTCACGGTCAGGCTCAGTTCCATGTCGGTGCCGCGCTTTTTGTTTTTGTCGACCTTGACGGCCGCGTCTTTGGGCACGCTCAACTTCGTGCCGGCGGCGGCCTCGGCGAGCGCGCTGCCTTTTTCGACGAACTCGCCCTCGCCCGCCTGAATCGTCATGCCCGCGGGGATGAAGTAGGTCTCTACCGCGTCGCCTTCGTCTAAGTCGCGCACCATCAGCACGCCGCCCTCGGTACCGATGGGCAGCAGTTCGACCACGCCTTCGCCCTTGGCGGTGAGCGTCCAGTCTTCGCTGAGTTCGGCGAAGGGTTGGCCGCCCTCGTAGCGTTCTTCTTCTATCCAGGCCTTGGTCGGCAAGGTCAAGGCCGCTTCGCGCGCCTCGCTGTAGTCGAAGACGAGTTTGCGGGGGAAGCGGTACTGCGCGATGCCGTCGAGTTTGGAGCGCACGCCTTTGGCGAGCTGCTGCCCGGCCTCGACCGCCTCACCGTCGCCGATGACCGCGTCTTCGCCGCCCGGCACGGTATAGGTTTCCTGGCGGCCGTAGCGCAGTTGCCGGTACTCGTCGTCACTTAAGAGGTCGCCGCGGCGCAGCGGCTTGCCATCTTTGAACGCCCCAAGCGGGTCGGTGACGACGTACTTGGCGAAGTAGAGGACTTGCTCGAGCTGGCTCGTCGAAAGGTTGAGGAGCGCCCCCACCTTGCTGGGGATGTCCTTGACGTACCAGATGTGCGCGCAGGGCGTGGCGAGTTCGATGTGGCCCATGCGGTAGCGGCGCACGGTGGACTTGGTCACCTCGACGCCGCAGCGCTCACAGGTTTTCCCTTCGAAGCGCTGCCGCTTGTACTTGCCGCAGGCGCACTCGAAGTCTTTTTCCGGCCCGAAAATGCGCTCGTCGAACAGGCCGTCGCGCTCAGGCTTTAAGGTGCGGTAGTTGATGGTTTCGGGTTTGGTGACCTCGCCGTAACTCCAGCCGCGCACCTGCTCGGGGCTGGCGATTTTGATGCGGACTTTGTCGAATTCTCTCATGCGGTGTCCCTTCGCGAAGGTTCAAAAACGCGTGCGTTGAGTTTCATTACAAACGACCTCGGCCCGCTTCGTCGAAAATGTTGATGGTGCGGTCTTCGTTGTCGAGAATCTGCACGTCGAGTCCGAGCGAGTGGAGTTCTTTCACCAGCACCTTGAACGACTCGGGGATGGTGGGCTCGAGTACGTCGTTGCCTTTCACGATCGCCTCGTAAGCGGCGTTGCGCCCGTCTATGTCGTCGGACTTGATGGTGAGCATCTCCTGCAGCGTGTAGGCCGCGCCGTGCGCTTGCAGCGCCCAGCACTCCATCTCGCCCAAGCGCTGCCCGCCGAACTGCGCTTTGCCGCCCAAAGGTTGCTGCGTGATGAGCGAGTACGGCCCGGTCGAGCGCGCGTGCATCTTGTCCTCGACCATGTGGTAAAGCTTCATCACGTACATCACGCCGACCACGATGGGCGCGTCGATGGCCTCGCCGGTGCGACCGTCGAACAGGATGGTCTTGCCCGAGCGGCTGATGGCGCGCTGGCCGTCGTCCATATCGACGTCGTCGGGAATGATGCCCAGTTTCGAGGCGCGCTTCACGACCTGAAGCTCGCGCGTGTCCGGCTCGTAGCCGGCTTCCGCGTTGGCGGCGATGTCTTGGTCGGCCGAAGCCTCGAGCAGCCCCTTGATCTCTTCTTCGCTGGCGCTGTCAAAGACCGGCGTGACGAACGAAACACCACGCTTGTAGGCCGCGAAGCCAAGGTGCGTTTCCAAAATCTGCCCTAAGTTCATCCGCGACGGCACCCCGAGCGGGTTGAATACCAGGTCGACGGGCGTGCCGTCGGCCATGTAGGGCATGTCTTCGGGCGGCAGAATTTTGGCGACAACGCCCTTGTTGCCGTGACGGTTCGCCAGCTTGTCGCCTTCGATAAGACGGCGCTTTTGCGCGATGTATACGCGCACCATCTCCTGCACGCCGGGTTTGAGTTCGACGCCGGGGTCGCCCCGCTTGAAGCGCACGGTGCGCAGGATAATTCCGCTGTCGCCGGGCGGCACGCGCAAGGAGGTGTCTTTGACCTCGCGCGCTTTTTCACCGAAGATTGAGCGCAACAAGCGCTCTTCGGGGGTGGGTTCGGTCTCGCCCTTGAACGAGGTGTGGCCGACCAAGATGTCGCCCTGCTTGACCTCGGCCCCGATGCGGACGACGCCGTCCTCGTCGAGGTCGCGGAGCGCGGCTTCCGAAAGACCGGGGATGTCTCGAGAGATTTTTTCGGGTCCGAGCTTGGTGTCCCTCGCCTCTTTTTCGTACTTTTCGATATGCACCGAGGTGTAGGCGTCGTTCCGCACTAAGGTTTCCGAGAGCACGATGGCGTCCTCGAAGTTGTAGCCGTCGAAGGGCATGATGGCGATGAGGATGTTTTTGCCCAAGGCCAAGCGGCCGTTTTCCGAGGCCGGGCCGTCGGCGATGACCTGGCCCGCTGTGACCTTGTCGCCTTGCGACACGACCGGCCGCTGGTCGAGGTTGGTGTTCTGGTTGGAGCGCTGGTAGCGGGTGAGCAGGTGTTCTTTTTCGACGCCCTTGGCCGTTTCGACGACAATCCGGCTGGCGTCGACGTAGCTCACCGTGCCCGAGTCGGTTGCCAAGAGCACCGTACCCGAGTCGCGCGAGACGCGCTCTTCGACGCCGGTGCCCACGAACGGGGCCTCGGTTTTGATGAGCGGCACCGCCTGCGACTGCATGTTCGAGCCCATGAGTGCGCGGTTGGCGTCGTCGTGCTCCAGAAAGGGGATGAGCGAGGTCGGCACCGACACGACCTGTTTGGGCGACACGTCCATGTAGTCCACTTCTTGCGGCGACACGAATACCGGGTCGCCCAAGTTGCGCGCCACGATGGTGTCGGTGGCGAACGAACCGTCGTCGCTCAGGGGCGTGTTGGCCTGCGCGATGATGTACTTGTCCTCTTCGTGGGCGGTCATGTAGACGACGTCTTCGGTCACCCGACCGTCTTCGACCGCGCGGTAAGGCGCTTCGATAAAGCCTAAATCGTTGACCCTCGAGAAGCTCGCCAGCGAGGTGATAAGTCCGATGTTGGCACCTTCCGGCGTCTCTATCGGGCAGATGCGCCCGTAGTGGGTACGGTGGACGTCACGGACGTCGAAGCCGGCGCGCTCTCTTGTTAAGCCGCCCGGCCCGAGGGCCGAGATGCGGCGCTTGTGGCGCAGTTCGGACAGCGGGTTGACCTGGTCTTTGAACTGGGAAAGCTGGCTGCGCCCGAAAAACTCTCTTAACGCCGCCACGATGGGGCGGTTGTTGACGAGCTTTTGCGGGGTGGCCGCGTCGGGGTCGCCCAACAACATGCGTTCGCGCACGCCCCTCGCCATCCGGCCCAAACCGACACGAATCTGGTCGGCGACGAGTTCGCCCACGGTACGAATCCGGCGGTTGCCGAGGTGGTCGATGTCGTCCTCGGTGTACCCATCCGCCCCGGCTTGCAGGTTGATAAGGTACTGAATCGTGGGGATAAGGCCGTAGTCGACAAAGGTACCGTCTTCGAACCCGAGCAGGGTGCTGTTTTCGAACGTCAGGTCCAATTTGCTGTTCATCTTGTAGCGACCGGCCTCGCCGAGGTCGTAGCGGCGGGGGTCGGCGAGGAGGCTGTGGAGGTAGCTCGTCGCCTTGTCGACCTTGGGCGGGTCGCCGGGCCGGAGCACCGTGAAGAGCCGCAGCAAAGCTTCGTCCACGGTGATGTCGGGCGTGTCTTCGGACTCGAAGGTCGCCTCCAACATCGCCTCGCGACCCTTGAACAGCCCGCGAATCTGCTCGTCGTTGTAACCCATCACCCGCAACATCAGGGTGAAAGGGAACTTGCGCTTGTTGACTTTCATCCACAACACGTCGCTGTTGTCGAACTCGACTTCTATCCACGGCCCGCGCTTGGGCATCGGGATGATGGCGGCCGTATAGGACACGCCCGAGTTTTTCAGGGTGCTGGTAAAGTAAACGCCCGGCGAGCGGTGAATCTGCGACACGATGACGCGGTCGGCCCCGTTGACGACAAACGAGCCGTCCTCGGTCATGATGGGCAGGTCGCCCAAGAAAACCTGGTCTTCTTTGATCAGTCCGGTGTCTTTGTGGACCAACTGCAGCTTGGCGAACAGGCCTGCGTGATAAGTGAGGTCTTTTTCGCGGCACTCTTCGGCACTGAACTCGGGTTCGGCCAGGGTGTACTCGAGAAAGTCGAGCACCAGCCCCGCCTGGCGGCCCCGGTCGGTTTCGTCGATGGGAAACACTTCTTTGAAAGCGGCCTGCAAACCCGCGTTGCCACGCTCCGCCGCCGACACGCCACGTTGCAAAAATTTCTCGTATGACTTAATCTGTATGTTGGTGAGGTTGGGGAGGTCGATAACCTCTTTGATATCACCGAACGCCTCTATACTGCGCATGTTCACCCCTTCGTGAGACCCGAATCGCGCACCTTTACCGGACAGACGAACTCCACGAGGCGGATGGCCTCCTGGGAGGTGCGTTGGTAACTTGCTGTAGAAAGCTTTGAAAAATACTTCAACCGTGTCCTAGCTGTGCGACCTGACTAACCTTGACATGGAGGGTTTGAGAACGTACCTCTGCGAGTTGCTGCTTGACTTGGCAACTCCTCCCTTGGTGCGGACTTCGTAAAGTCAACAACCAGACAGTGTACGTCGGGGATTGAAAAATAGGCGTAAGCCAGACTACGCACCCCATTCCGGTCGTTTGTGAAAAATTGGGGGACGGAGGCGTGTCGCCCCCGTCCTGCACCCCAGACCAGCCCTACTTGACTTCGACGGTTGCGCCTGCAGCTTCCAGCTTGCCTTTGATTTCGGTCGCTTCGTCTTTGCTGATGCCTTCGCGCACCACGCCGCCCGCCTCGACCAGGTCTTTGGCTTCTTTGAGACCCAGGCTCGTGATCGCGCGAACCTCTTTGATGACTTGCAGTTTCGAAGCGCCCGCTTCCTTGATGCTCACCGTGAATTCGGTTTGCTCTTCGGCTTGGGCAACTTCGCCACCGCCCGCCGCAGGCATCATCATGCCGGCCGGCATGGCGGCGGCCGCTTCGACGCCCCACTTTTCTTTCAACCCTTCGACCAAGTCGACGAGTTCCAGCACGGTCAAACCTGAAAGTTGTTCCATCATCGCGTCTTTGTCAAATGCCATCAGCTTTCCTCCTTGAGTTTATCCGAGTAGTTTTGAAGTACGCCGACCAAATTCCGCTGCGGACCCTGCAAAACGCCGACCAACTGTTGCAAAGGTGCCAACAGGACACCCACCAGCTCACTCTGGAGCTGCTGCCGTGAGGGTAGTTTGGCAATTCTGACCAGCGATTCGGGCGTGACCGCTTTGCCCTGCAAACGTCCGCCTTTAGAAACGGGTAGGTCTTTGGCGTGTTTCGTGGCGTAGTCGGTCAGCGCCTTGGCGGGTTCGACCGGGTCTGCCCCGATGAGCACCAGGGCGGTCGGCCCTGTGAGCGCGTCTGCAAACTCGTCGGCACCCTGCTCCTTGAGCACCACGTTGATGAGGGTGTTTTTGGCGACCAAAATGCGCCCGCCCGCCTCCCGCACCTTGGCGCGTAGGCTGTTGAATTCGCCTGCGGAAAGGCCTTGGTAATCGACCAAGTAAAACGTCTGCGCGTCGCCGAGCAAACTCCTCAGCTGCTCGACCGCCGCCTGATTTCTTGGATTAGCCATGCCTACCTTTCTCTGGAACCTCAGCCCCTGTTCGAGCGGGCCGTCTCACTCGTTTTGTGAAGCCGTCGTTACGAACTTCTTCGTCAACCGCGAAACGCAGCAAGAGAATCTCCCTTGCGCCTCGGCAGGATCTTTAAGCTGGCTGAGCCCCTGCTGTCTCCAACGCCAAAAGGTGCTACGCACCGGGGTGCTGAGAATCGTTCATCAACCTTGAATCGCTCGCCTTGTTCGAGCTGGGGAGCAGAGAGAAAACTACCGACTTTGACCTGCTACTTTCTGCTCGGTACTTGCCACTTTCTCCCAACCTCTGCGCAACGTGAGTTTATACCTTACACGCTCACCCGAACGCTCGGTCCCATCGTCGAACTGAGGTAAAGGGTGCGGAAATACTGGCCCCTCGAGGTGTCGGGTTTGGCCGCCTCGACCGCCGTTTTGAGCGCGCGTAAGTTTTCCGCCAACTGCTCGCCGCTAAAGCTCGCCTTGCCGATGGGCGCGTGAACCACGCCCGTTTTGTCGGCACGAAATTCAATCCGGCCCGCCTTCAGCGCGCTGACGATCTCGGCGATGTTCGGCCCGACCGTCCCCGCCTTGGGGTTGGGCAGCAGCCCGCGGGGGCCTAAGACGCGGCCGAGCTTGCCGCCGACTTGCGCCATCATGTCCGGGGTGGCGACGACCGCGTCGAAGTCCAACCAGCCTTCCAGGATGCGGGCGATGACGTCTTCACCGCCGACGAAGTCGGCACCGGCTGCTTGGGCCGCGGCCACGTTGTCACCTTGGGTGACGGCGACGACGCGCACCGACTTGCCCGTGCCGTGGGGCAGGGCAACGGTGCCGCGCACCGTTTGGTCGGACTTTCTCGGGTCAACGCCAAGCCGGAAGTGCGCCTCGACGGTTTCGTCGAACTTGGCCGTCGCCAATTCCTTGACGAGCTGGGCGGCTTCGTCCGCCGCGTAGACTTTGCCGGGCTCGAGCTTGTCTTTTAAGTTGCGATAGCGCTTGCCGTGGTTGGACGCCAGGTTAGACATCGGTCGGCCGCCCCTCGACGACGACGCCCATCGAGCGGGCGGTGCCGGCGATGATTTTGGCCGCGGCGACTTCGTCGTTGGCGTTGATGTCGGCCATCTTTTGACGGCCCAGGTCCAAGCACTGCTCCCAACTGAGCTTGCCGACCTTGTTTTTCTGCGGCTCGCCCGAGCCTTTGGGGATGCCCGCCGCCTTGCGAATCAGGTAGCTCGCGGGGGGCGTCTTGGTGATAAAGGTAAACGAACGGTCGGCAAAAATGGTGAGTTCCACCGGGATGATGGCGTCGCCCTGACCCGCCGTCTGGGCGTTGAACGCCTTGACGAACTCCATGATGTTCGCGCCATACTGACCCAGGGCCGGACCGACCGGCGGGGCCGGGGTCGCGCTGCCTGCGGGCAACTGCAACTTGACCATGCCTGCTACTTTTTTCGCCATGCTTTCTCCTTAAGCTCCCTCGGAACTCACGCTCCGAGGTTCAAACGCTTTCAGAGGCTTTGCCTCTGTCCAGATTCGAAAAATGCCAACTGTCGGATGAAGGGTTAAGTCGAAAGCCTCTTCTCCCCTGCCGCTCCACTCTTCAAGTGCTCGAGCCGAACGGCCTGGAAGCGAGCTTCTAGGGAAAACTAGCTCTTCACCACCTGCGAAAAATCGAGTTCGACGGGCGTCTCCCGGCCGAAGATGGACACCAACACCTTGACTTTGCCTTTGTCCGCGTCCAGGTCGGACACGACCCCGGTAAAGTCCGAAAACGGGCCGGAGGTTACTTGAACCATGTCGCCGCGGTTGAAGGTGATTTTGACTTTGGGCTTTTCTTTGCTGCCGCTGATGCCCAAGTTGCTCAGCATCCGCGCTTCTTCTTCCTGCGTCAGCGGCACCGCGTGCGTGGCCGTGCCGACAAAGCCGGTCACGCCCGGCGTGTAGCGCACCACTTCCCAAGCCTCGTTGGGCTCGTCCGGGTTGTCGCCCAGGTCGGTCTGCACAAAGATGTAGCCGGGGAAAGTCTTGCGCTTGACGACCTCTTTCTTGCCGCCGCCCGCGTGTTCGACCGTTTCCTCGGTCGGCACCACGACCTGGTAGATGCTGTCGGCGATGCCCAGCGAGCGGGCCCGGTTCATGATGTTTTCACGCACTTTTTCTTCGTGGCCCACATAAGTGTGGACCGCGTACCATTCGATGCTCATGGTGACCTCTCGCGCCCTCAGAGAACCGTCTTGATGATGTTGCCGAAGACCGTGTCGGTGAAAAGTAAAAAGAGCAGCGTCAACATGACGAAGATGAGCGTCGCCTGGGTCGCCTGAACGACCTCGTCGCGGGTCGGCCAAGTGACGCGCCGCAACTCCGCGCGCGAATTGCGCAGGTAGGTGACAATCGCGTTCACGCTTACACCTTGACTTCGCGGTGCGGCGTGTGCTTGCGGTCCCAGGGGCAGTACTTGCTCAGCTCGAGCTTCGCTTGGGTGTTGCGGCGGTTCTTGCGCGTGGTGTAGTTGCGCCGCTTGCACTCGGTACACTCGAGCTGCAGTTTGATTCTCACGTCACTTGCCATAGCCAACTCCTCGTTTACGACCTTTGAGCATAGCAAACAAAAGCCTGTGGGGTTCAATCTGCGCTACGTTGGGACGTAGCCCTTGTACACCGGCGAGCCGTTCTTACTTAGTCACCTTAGTAACCACGCCAGCTCCCACGGTGCGGCCACCCTCACGGATGGCGAAGCGCAAGCCGTCTTCCATCGCTATGGGTTTGATGAGTTCTACCGAGAGTTCCACGTTGTCCCCGGGCATCACCATCTCCACACTCTCGGGCAGGGTGACCACACCCGTCACGTCCGTGGTGCGAAAGTAAAACTGCGGCCGGTAACCGGTGAAAAAAGCCGAGTGGCGGCCCCCCTCTTCTTTCTTGAGGATGTACACCGACCCGTCGAAAACGGTATGTGGAGTGATCGAGCCGGGTTTGGCCAACACCTGACCCCGCTCGATGTCGTCGCGGCCCACGCCTCTCAACAGCACGCCCACGTTGTCGCCCGCTAAACCTGAGTCGAGCGTCTTGCGGTGCATCTCCACACCGGTGACGACCGTCTTCTTGGTGTCGCTCAGCCCCACGATGGAAATCTCTTCGCCGGTCTTGACCGTGCCCCGTTCGACCCGGCCGGTAGCCACCGTGCCGCGGCCGGTGATGGTGAAGACGTCTTCGACCGGCATCAGGAAAGCTTTATCCACGTCGCGCTCGGGTGTGGGGATGTAGCTGTCCACCGCGTCGAGCAGGTCCCAGATCTTGTCCACCCACTCGTTTTCGCCGCGCTGGGTGTTGGGGTTGGCCTGCAGGGCTTCTAGGGCTTTCAAAGCCGAGCCTTGAATCACCGGGATGTCGTCGCCGGGGAAGTCGTAGCTCGACAGAAGTTCGCGCACTTCCATTTCGACGAGTTCGAGCAGTTCTTCGTCGTCGACCATGTCGGTCTTGTTCATGAACACCACGATGTAGGGCACGCCCACTTGTCTAGCCAACAAGATGTGCTCTCGCGTTTGCGGCATGGGGCCGTCGGCGGCCGAGACCACCAGGATGGCTCCGTCCATCTGCGCGGCGCCGGTAATCATGTTCTTGACGTAGTCGGCGTGGCCGGGGCAGTCGACGTGGGAGTAGTGGCGCGCTTTGGTTTGGTATTCCACGTGCGAGGTGTTGATGGTGATGCCCCGAGCTTTCTCTTCGGGCGCTTTGTCGATTTGGTCGTAGCTTTGCGTCGTCACCGTCGGGTCCGCGGCCGCCGCTGTGAAAGTGATGGCCGCCGTTAAAGTCGTCTTGCCGTGGTCCACGTGCCCGATGGTGCCCACGTTTACGTGCGGTTTCGTCCTCTGAAAGACACTTTTTGCCATTTGAATCGCTCCTTCTTGAATTCCGCTTTTCCACAGCGGAGAACCAACCCCTACAAGCTGGCCTCGAGAATTTTAAGTTGGAGCTCGTGGACGGGATTGAACCGTCGACCTCTCCCTTACCAAGGGAGTGCTCTACCCCTGAGCTACACGAGCCTACCAGAACCTTTTTCAAACAGCATCCTACTTACGTGTCGGACGCTGTTCCTTCTTCAGCCCCCCTACGGGGACGGAAACGCCGTCGCGTTTCAAATCCCAAAGGAACATCTTTAAAGATGACACCTTTAAGATTCTGGAGCGGGAGACGAGATTTGAACTCGCGACATTCAGCTTGGGAAGCTGACGCTCTACCAACTGAGCTACTCCCGCGTGAGCCATTGGCATCATCAATGATGTATCATTGATGATGCCAATGACCATCTGGTGGGCCGGGATGGATTTGAACCATCGTAGGCGAAGCCAACGGATTTACAGTCCGTCCCCTTTAACCACTCGGGCACCGACCCGCGTTTTTGCTTACAACTTTAAAAGTCCCATCTTTAAACCCATCTTTAAAGATGATACCTTTAAAATTTTGGAGCCACCCATCGGAATCGAACCGACAACCTTCCGATTACAAATCGGGTGCTCTACCAGTTGAGCTAGGGTGGCACGGTAGTCCGAAGGCGCTCTCAAAGGGACGCTTTCGCGTCCGGCTAGACAGCCTAGCACGCCTTTTGAAAGTGTGTCAACAACTTTTTCGACCCCTTGGAAACTCACGTAAGCGAGGGCGAGTTCGTGTCTGAACAGGGCGGGGACGGGTGGTGAACCTCCGGCTGAACCGGCACCGAAGTCAGACGTCTGCTGTGGGCTTCGCGCCGACCTCCTCGAGCCGCCCCGCTTTCAGGTAATAGCGTTGGTCGACGTCTCTCACCAGGCCCTCGTCGTGGGTGACCATAATCACCGCGCTGCCCTCTTCGCGGGCCAAGGCCACCAACAGTTCGAACACGTTTCCGGCACTTTGCCGGTCCAAGCTGCCGGTCGGCTCGTCGGCCAAAACGATGCCGGGTTTGTTGTAGAGCGCCCGCGCCACGGCGACGCGCTGCCGTTCGCCGCCGGACAGTTTGTTCGGTAAAAAGTCGCGCCGCGCCGCCAAGCCGACCGCGCGCAGCAAACTTTCGCCCCGCGCCGTGTCGACCCGGCCGGCAAGCTGCCCCGAGAGCGTCACGTTCTCCAAAACACTCAAGTCCTGAAGCAGGTAATGGTTCTGAAACACGAGTCCGACGCGGCTCAAGCGCAGCCGCGCCAGAGCGTGGTTGTCCGCTTGGTGGACGGGCGTTTCACCCCAGTAAACTTCTCCCTCGGTGGGCCTGTCGAGTCCGGCCAGCAGGTGGAGCAGGGTCGACTTGCCCGAACCCGACGGCCCCAGAATCGCCACCACTTCGCCCGCCGCGGCCCTCAAATCTACACCTTGCAGCACCGTCACGGTTCCGGCGGGACCCACAAAACTGCGGTGAACATTTTTACACACGAGCGCTGCCACTGCCGCCAACTATACCGGCTGTGCTAGGCTGTGGAGCAAGACTGGGCCTGAGAAGCTAATTTTGAGAAACTGACAAACCACCAAGACAGGCAGGAAAAAATGGCAGACGTAAAACCTTTTCTAGCAGGTGTTCCGCTTCTCAAAGACGCGCCCGAGCGCGCCCTCGAGATAGCCGCGTCGGTGATGCAGTTGCGCAAGTTCGACGCGGGCAGCGTCATCTTTCAAGAAGGCGACGTCGGCGAGGCGCTCTACATCATCGTCGGCGGCCTCGTCAAGTTGTCCAAGGTTGACCTGGGCGGCTACGAGAAGACCCTCGCCATCCTCCAACCCCCCGAGTTTTTTGGTGAGATGGCCCTGCTGGGCGCCAAAACGCGGAGCGCGACGGCGGAAGCCCTCGGCAGCGTCGAGGCCTACCTGCTGTTCGGCGACGACTTCAACAAGCTCATCCAGACCTACCCGACCGTCAGCTTGAACCTCACCACGACCCTGGCGCAGCGTTTGCGCGGCATGGACGACGAGGCACAAATCCTGTCTTACAAAGACGCTCAAGGCCGGGTGGCCTTCGTCTTGCTGCGGCTTTACCGCAGCGGCGTCATCGACCTGACCGAAAGCGGCCAAGCGCTCGTGCGCTTGACCCATCAAGACATCGCCAACTTGGCCGGCACCAGCCGCGAGACCGTGACGCGCGCGCTGAAGGTGCTCGAGCAAGAGCGCGTCATCGCCACCCGCCCCAAAGAGGTCATCCTGACCGACGTGCAGGGGTTGGAAGAGATTTTGCACGGCATCCGGGAATGAGCTTCGGACCGCTCGGGCTGTGGGAAATCATCATCGTCGTCGCCGTCGTCGTCCTCGTCTTCGGCGCGCGCAACCTGCCGAAAATCGCGCGCGGCGCGAGTAGGACGCTTAACAAAGTGCGCAAAGAGGTGCGCGAACTCAAAGACGACATCGACATCACCAAGCCGTAGCGAGCCGAACTCACAGGCAGCAGGTGGCCTTTGACCAGGTCACAAGCCACCTCGACCAAAACTTGTGTTTGAGCCAGAAAACCAGGTTGAAATCGTCCGCTTCGCCCAGCCTGCCGTAGCTTTCTTGAGTAGGCGTAGGTTATCTACCTTAAGCTCATCACTTGTCGATTCAGTTTCAATCATGCCCGAAGTCCACCCGTTTGGCAAGCCTCGCCACGGGCTTCGGCAACCACCAGTTCCACTTGCCCATCAACAGCATCATCGCGGGGACGAGCGCCGAGCGGACCAGCGTGGCGTCCAGGATGATGGCGACGCTGAGGCCCAAACTCAAGGTTTTGATGAGGACGATGTGGCTGAAAATAAAAATTGAGAACACGATGACCATGATTAAAGCGGCGCTGCTGATGACGTTGCCGGTCGAGACCAGCGCGTGCAGCACGGCGTCGCGGTCGCTCAGGCCGCGCTGGTGGCCCTCGAAGATGCGCGACACCAAAAACACCTCGTAGTCCATGCTGAGGCCGAAGACGACCGCGAAGATAAACACCGGCACGCTCGTCTCGACAAAGCCGAGGCCGCCGCTGAGGCCGAACACTCGCGCGAGAAAGCCCATCTGAAACACGGCCGTAATCGCGCCGAAAGCGGCGAGCACGGTCAGGGTGTTGAGTAAAATCGACTTCAGCGGGATGAGCACCGACTTGAACGCCAAGCCCAGCAGGACGAAAGTGGACAGGTAGACGAACAAAACGGCGTAGGGAAAGCTGCCGTAGAGCGTGCCGGCCCATTCCTGCTCCTGGGTGAGCTTGCCGCCGAACATGGCGTTCAGTCCCAGGTCTTGCGTCGTCGCGCGCAGGACTGTGGACAAGTCGGTGAGCGCTTTGGGCGAGGCCGCGTCGGGGAACACGCGCAACAGGGCGTAGCGCCCGTCTCGGCTGACCGTCGCCTCGACCAGGTCGGCCAATGGGCTGGCGAGGGCGAGGTCGCGGCTGGCGTAGTACTGGTAGGTGATGAGGGCCGGCACGCCGGTGCTGGTGGTCGGTGAGTAAACTTGGCCGACGTGCCCCAGTCCCTGCAGGGCGCGGGTCAGCTTCGCCACGCCCCGCACCGACGAGGGATGATAAAACCCGCGCTCACCGAAGTCGACGAGCACGTCGAACGAGTCCTCCAGGTCGGCGAGGCCCAAGCGCTCGAGCACGTCCTGCGCCTGGCGCGTCTCGGTCTGGGCGGTGAGGCCGTTGATGCCCGAAATGCCCAGCTGCATCTCGAAAGCGGGCAGGCCAAGGCCGACCAGCACGGCAACACCCAAAACCGTCCACAACACCGGCCTGCGCATGACGAGCTGACCCCGCGCTTGCCAAAACGCCCTCGAGCGCGTGCCGGGTTCGCGGCGGGTGAGGCTGAGCAGGTTGACGCGGCCGCCCAACAACGTCAGCAGCGCGGGCAAGGCCGTGACCGAGACCGCCACACTGAAAAACATCACCACGATGCTCGCCGCCCCGATGCTCCTGATAAAACTTAGCGGCGGAATGAGCAGCGCCGAGAGCGCGACGAGCACCGTCAAACCGCTCACCACCACGGCCTTGCCCGCGCTCACGGTGGTGCGCTGGACCGCTTGGCGCACGTCGCCCTGGGCCAACTCCTCGCGGTAACGGTTGACGATGAGGAGCGCGTAGTCGATGCCGGTCGCCAAGCCCAGCAGCGACACCACCGACAGCGCGAAGCTCGCGACCGGCGTGACCAAACCCAGCAGGTAGAGCGCCGCCAGCGACAAGGTGATGGACACGACGGCCACGAGCAGAGGCAGCGTCGCCGCGACGACCGCGCCGAACACCAGCGCCAGCACGACCAAGCTGACGCTGAGCCCCAGCACCTCGGCGCGCAGGGCGTCCTGCTTGCTGATTTTTTGCAACTCCTGGTCCACGGCCAGCACGCCGGTCAGGTGATAAACGAGGCCGCCGGCCCGGGGCAAGAAGTCGCGCAGGGCCTGGTAGGTCTCGAGCGCCCCCTCCCGCGTGGTGGCGGCCGCCTCGACGAGGGCCAAGCTGGCCTGTTCCGCGCCGAAACCGGGCAACAGCGGGTTGTCCGCGGGGCCTTGAACCGACACCACCCCCGGCAGGGTGCGCACTTCGGCGAGCAGGGTGTCGAAACGTTCCTCGAGAGCGGTCATGCTCAAGCCGCTTTCGCCCCCGTCGGCGACGAGCACGATTTGCGAGCGGCCCTCGCCGGACACGGCGAAGTTTTGCTCGAGCAGACCGCGCACCTCGACGGCTTGACTGCCGGGGGCCGCGCCGACGTCGCTCGTCAACACCGTGCCGACCCGCAAGGCCAGCGGCAAACTGCCCAGCAGCACGACGCCCCAAACGCCCAAAACGAGCCAGGGACGACGGGTGGCGAGGTGGGCTATTTTGAACATCTAGCTCCGTTGTGAAAAAGTGTCGAGCCTAAAGCGAACGCTGGGAAACGTGAGCGGTTCGCCCAAGCTTCTCCGGCCGCGTGACGGCTCGCAAACCGCTCGAGTATACCGCCCCTCCATGAGAAAGGGGCGGCGTTTGTGAAGGGCCGAGGGCGTAAGATTTGGCACTCTTCGGCACCTCACCAGCCTTGGCCGGAGGAAGAGGGCAAATTTTTTGCAACCTCTCAAGAGGCTCGAGCTGCCGGAGCGGGGTCGTGGGGCGTCGGCGCGTTTCTCACTTCGTCGCTCACGACCCGGCCGTCTTGCAGCGTCACGACGCGGTCGGCGTAGCGTGCGGCGTGGTGGTCGTGGGTGACGAGCACGACCGTCCAGTCTTGCGTGTCGACGCCCGCGCGCAGCAGCGCGAGCACCTCGTCGCCGCTGCGGGTGTCTAAGTTGCCGGTGGGCTCGTCGGCCAAAACCACTGCGGGTTCGTTGATGAGGGCTCGAGCCAGCGCCACCCGCTGCCGCTGCCCGCCCGAAAGTTCGCTGGGGCGGTGCCTGAGTCGCTTTTCCAAACCGAGTTGGCGGGCCAGAGGCTCGAGCCGCGCTTCGGCCGCGCGCCGCCGCCCGGCGATGTCGGCGGGCAAAAGGATGTTTTCGCGCGCGTTCAAGCTCGGGAGGAGTTCGAAACTCTGAAACACGAACCCCAGGCGGTCACGCCGCAGCAGCGTCAGCGCGTCGTCGCCGAGCGCAGCGGTGCTGCGGCCCTCGACGAAGACCTCCCCGGCGTCGGGCCGGTCGACGAGGCCGAGCAGGTGGAGCAAGGTGCTCTTGCCGCTGCCGCTCGGCCCCATCACCGCGACGAACTCGCCGCGGCGCACTTCGAAGGTGACGTTTTGGAGGGCCTGGACCGTCTCGTCGCCCATCGGGTAACGCCTCGAGACCCGCTCTGCGCGCAAGACGACGGCTGTGTCCGCTGATTCCGTGTTCACCTTCATTCCGCCCCGGCGAGCGCCACGACGGGGGCAAGCTTGCCGGCCCGCCGCGCGGGCAGCAGCGAGGCGACCAGCCCGACCAGCGGCGAGGCGACCAGCGCCAGCACCACCAGGGACCACGGAAAACTCGGGCTCACGACGAAGCCGGTCAGCGCGTTGGCCCCGGCGGTGATGACGCGCGACAACAGCGCGCCACTGCCGACGCCGAGCAGCGTCCCCAGCATCACCAAAATCCCGCCCTCGACGGTGACGACGGTGCGCACCCCGCGCCGCGTCAGGCCGAGGGTGCGCAGCACCGCGACGTCGCGCTGGCGGTCGCTCAGGTTCATGCCGAGGGTGTTGGCGACGCCCAGCGCGGCGATAAACACCGCCAAGGCCAGCAGCGCGTTGGTAGTGTAAAAGGTCTGGCTCGTCAGGCTCAAAATCCGGTCGCGGTAGTCCTGGTTCAAGCTCACGTCCAGGTAAAGGTCGGGGAAAGCCGTCAGCAGCGCGTCTCGCACCTCAGCCGGGTCGCTGCCTTTTTTGAGGTTCATGACGAACAGGTCGGGCGTGCCGCCGCCGAAGCGCCCCAAGTCGTTCAAGCTGCCGACAAACGCCTCGCCGCCGCCGGTAAAGTCCACCACCACGCCGCCCACCGTAAAGTCGCGAAAGCCCTCGCTCGTGCGGAGGCTCACGCGGTCGCTCGCGGCCACCCCGAAGCGCTCGCGCAGGGTGCTGGCCGCGAGCACGCCGCCCGACTTCAGCGTCTCGTACCCCGCGTCGGCGTCGCCCTGGCCTGAGAGATACTGAAAACTGCCGAAGCCCGTTTCAGGATTGAAGCGTTCCGGGTCGACGAGGACGAGGGCGACGCTGCGGCCTCGAGCCGCGTCGGGTCCGTCCGCCTGCGGCTGAAAGCGCACCACGCGCACCCCGACGCCGCTCGTCTCGACGATGTCGGGCACTTTGCGCAGCACCTCCGGTTCGAAGTCTTGAGGAAAGCCCGCCGCCGAGGTCACGAACAGGTCGCCGACCACCGTCGTCGCGACCCAGTCCGCAATAGCCTTGTTGATGCCCGCGACCATGCCGCCGACGCCGACCGTCAGCGTGACCCCGACCACGACCGCGCCGACGGCAACGCCGTTGCGGGGGGCGTTGCGCAGGGTGAAGTCCGCGCCGAGTTTGCCCTGCGCGCCGAAACGGCGCAGCAGGGGCCGCAGCAGGGCGACCGTGGGCCGCAGCAACACCGGCGCTAAAAACACCACGCCCAAAAACAGCAGTCCCATCGACAGGGCGCTGCCCAGCAAGGCCCACAGCCCGCGCCAGGGGCTGAGCGTGCTCACCACGCCGACCGCCGTCAGGACGAAACCCAACCCGGGCCGCTCGCGCAGCCGCGCCTCTTGCGCCTTCTGTGCGGCGACGACGGGCGGGGTTCGCGAGGCCGCTCGAGCCGGCAGATAGCCCGCCGCCAGCGACACCGCGGCGCCCACGCCGCTCGCCAACAGCATGGCCTTGAAGGGCACCACGAGCATGCGAAAGGTGTAACCGAGCAGGCCCGCGTTCACCCAGGTGATGAGGTACGACAGCGCGAGGCCGAACAGCACCCCCGCGGCGATGCCCGCCACGCTCAGCAAGCCCGCCTCCAACAGGGCCAGGCGCTGCACCTGCGCGCGGGTCAGCGCCACGGTGCGGAGCAGCGCGTACTCGCGCCGCCGTTCGACGCTCGCCGCGGCGAAGGTGTTGTAGGCCATAAAGCCCGCCAGGGCCATCAGCGTCGCGGCCAACACCTGCAGACCCGCTTGCAAGGTGTCGACCACGCCCGCGGTAAAGTCGCCCGTCACGGCGGGCGGCGTGACCGTGTAACTGTCGCCGAGGGCGGCGGTGAGCCGTTCTTGCACCTCCGGGACACTCTCACCGTCAGCCACGCCGACCTCTAAAAAAGAGGCCCGCCCGCCGAGCCGCAGCGCTGCTTGTAAGTCTTCCAGCGCGACCACGCCGACCCGCCCGAGGTTCGTGCTGCCGAGGCCGCTGGCGTTCTCGAGCAGCCCCGTCACCTCAAACGTGACCGGCCCGAACCTCGTGACAAAGGCGATGGAGCTGCCGAGCGTGAAACCCCGCTGCGCGGCGAAGTCCTCGCCGACGGCGACGCCCCCGGACCCGCGCTGCGGCAACGAGCCCGCGCTCAGCTTGGCCGGCACGCGCTCCGGCACGGCCGTGTCGCGCCCGGTGAGTTGAAACCCCGAGCCCACGCCCGGCACCACCGTGTCGCGGCGGGCGGTCACGTCCTGTACGGGCTCGGCGCGGTAGTTCAGGACCGGCGCGGCGAACACGACGCCCCCGACCCCGGACAGAGTTTTTCGGGCGTCGGCGACTTGCAAGACGGCGCGACCCTCCACGCCCGGCGCGACGACGAGGTCGGCGGGACCCGTCGCCGCTTGAAGCGCACTTTTCAGGTTGGCCCGCACGTTGTCGCCGACCGACAGCGTGGCGAGAATCACCGCGATGCCGAGCGCGACGCCGGTCACCGTCGCGGCTGTACGCCAGGGGTGGCGCAGCAGGTTGCGAAAGGCGAGGCGCAAGAGCATAGACGTCGAGTGTAGCTGGTTTGCCGTGGGTGGACCGTGTTGTAAAGCGGCTCGAGAGAGCAGAGCGAAGACTCAACGCTTAAACGGCCGCACCGGCCAAACCGTGAGCGCGGGCACACCCCTCGACCAAGCGAGCCGTTGCCGGGTCGACGGCGGCAAAAATGTTTCCGTGAGAAGCTTACCTATCGCCGAGGGGTTCCGTGCTACATTCGCACGCATGTGGCGCAGCGTTTTACGCAACCTTGCGTTCGGCGGTTTTCTGTTCGGCTCGAGCCTGTCTTTAGCCTCACCTTCGACTTTTCCGGAAACCGCACTTTATTTCAGTGTGGGCTACACGAGCACGCTCGCCGTCCAGGCGGGCGGCGAGGTCACGCTGCCTATCCCGTACCTGGACACCAGCCTCGACCTGGCCGTCTACGCGGACTTGCAAGGCCAGTTCGGGACGCGCCTGAGCGGCAGCGCCCTCGTTTTTCCCGCGCTCGGGACCACGCCGCCGCTGGCACTCGGTTTCGGGGCCGATGTCGGGGTCGACCGGCGGGGCGCGAACTTTCACTTGGGCCCGGTGGCGGGCAGCGACCTGCTGTTCGTCGCCAACGTGCCGATGACCGTGTCGGCCTACCTCGGTGTGGGCTACGCGCCGCGCAGTTTTTCCGTCGCCTGGGCGCTGCAGGTTCGCTACTACTTCGACGACGTGGCCGTAGAGCTGGCGACAAGCGACCTGCTGCCCCTGAGCTTGGGCGTGCGCTACCTTTTCTGATGCACCCCCTGTATCCGCCCCCTTTTTGACCCGTGTCCAAACGCGCCTGGCCCCTCGCCCTGCCCGCGCTGCTGCTGTTCGGGGTGTTCGTGCTGTTTCCGCTCCTCAGCGTGATACGTTTTTCGGGTTGGGAGTGGTCGGGCTTGTCGCCGCCCAGAGGGGTCGGGCTCGCCAACTTCAGGCGTTTGTGGACCGACCCCGACCTGTGGCGCTCGCTCCGCACCACACTGTTTTTCGCCGCGCTGCTGCTGCCGAGTTTTTTGTGGCTGTCGCGCACCGTCGCACTGGGCATCGCCGGCACGAGGGTCGAGCGCTTCGTCAAGGCGCTGCTGTTTTTGCCCGGGCTGATGACCGTCGCGGGCTCGGTCATCGCCTGGAACCTCCTCTACGAACCGAGTTACGGGCTCGTCAAAGAGGTGACCGGTTTGTCGCTGCCCTGGGACTTCGAGCCCTGGGCGGCGCTTTTTTTCGTCGTCCTGTTTACGCTGTGGCAGTACGTGGGCTACGGCGTGTTGGTCGTCTCGGCGGCGTTGCGCGGCATTCCCGCCGAGGTGAAAGAGGCGGCTCGGGTCGACGGCGCGACCGAGGGCCAAATTCAGCGCCTGGTCGTGTCGCCGCTGCTGCGGCCGACTTACGCGTTTTTGAGCGTCATCGGCACGGTCGCGGCGGTGCAGTCGTACACGGCGGTGTTTTTGCTGACCCGCGGCGGGCCGTACGGCAGCACCCGCGTGGTGGGTTACTACCTCTACGAAACCGCGTTCGAACGCCTGCAGTTCGGCTACGCGGCGGCGCTGACCCTGCTGCTGCTGGTGTTTACGGCGGGCGCGGCGCTGCTGGTCTCGAGGCGGCAGGGATGAAAGTACCGAGCGCCGAGTGCCGAGTGCCGAGTAAAGCCAGAGACTTTTTTACTCCCCTACTCCCCCTCTCCCCCACTCCCTCACGCGGAAAGACATGAAAATCTTTCAGCGAATCGTCACCCTCGTCTTTTGCCTGTTCGCCGCGCTGCCGATTTTGTGGCTGCTCTACGCGGCCTTTTTGCCGCCCGAGGCGGTGCTGAACGCGCGGCTGGTGCCGTCGGGCTTGAGCTTGGCGAACTTTGCGGCGCTGAGCGGCACCGGCTTGTGGCGCGCGCTTCTTGTGTCGCTGCTGGCGAGCGGCTTGACCGTGGCGGGGCAACTCGTTATCGGCCTGGCGGCGGCCTACGCGATGCGGAGCGGCCTGAGAATCCTGCCGCTGGTGTTGCTCGTTTTGGCGCTGCCTGCCGAGCTGCTGCTGGTGCCGCTCTACCGCGAGTTGCAGGTGTTGGGGCTGCTCGAGACCTTTTGGGCGCTCGTGGTGCCCTTTCTGGCGAGCCCGTTCGTCATCTTTTTGCTGTTTCAGTCGCTGAAGCGCGTGCCCTGGGAAATGGTCGAGGCGGCAAGTCTGGACGGGGCGGGGCAAACGGCGACGCTGTTCCGCGTCATCGCGCCGCTGTTGCGGCCCGAACTCGCCGCCGCCGGGATTTTGGGCTTCGCCGCGCACTGGAACCTGGTGCTGTTCCCCAAGGTGATGGCGGGGCAACGGGAGCTGTGGACGGTGCAGGTTTTCCTCAACGACCTCCTTAGAAGCCGCCCGCTCGACTGGGGCTTGCTGGGCGCGGCGGCTTTCGTCACGACTTTACCCATCGTCATTCTTTACGTGGTGTTCGAGGAGCGCATCGTCAGAGTGTTCGAGGCGAGCTTCAAGTAAAGGGTGTCGGCTCGAGGCAGGGTGAAGGATGGACGAGCGGCCTTGCTATTGCTGCGATCAACACCTACTATTGATGCCGACGGAGGTTTCGATGAGAAACGTTCTACTCAGCATCTCGCTCGTCTTGTTACTGTCAAGCTGCGTCCAAAGAACTGGCGGTGGCGGTTGCGAAGTGGAGCAGTTTCCCCTGACCACCCTCGTCGAACGCCTGGCCGCCGTGGGCGACTTGAGCGCTCGAGCCGTCATCGCCTCGGGCGTTATCGGGCAGCTTTCAAAGGACCATTTTCCGCTGTCGTTTTACTTCGTCAACGAGGGGAACATTTCTTTCGGCGCAGACTCGGCCTGTGGCTCGTCGGAAACCGTTTTTAGGGTAGGTGACGCGGCTTTAAAAAACTATATCGCCGCGCAAGGGCTGGGCGAAGAGGCGTTCTTAGAACATCCCAAGCTGCGCGAGTTTCTGTTGAACCACCTCATCCTCGCCGATGCCTTGGTGAACAACACACAGGATGGTATCTCTAAAACATATACAAGCGCCGGTGGGCGCGAAATTGAACTGACTACCGACTTCAGCCGTGCCAAAGGCGTCGTCTACGCCAACGGAGTTGCCACACGCTACTGTTACGCCCAGGGACGTTCGGGTGTGGCTCCATACGTAAAAGGGTATCTTTGCTTCTCGGAAGCTCCGCTTTTCGCCGACTTCGATTGGTCTGACTGAGGGCCGGGAACCTCAGGTCAGAACGTGTTCAACAGGGTTTCAGCCTAACGTCCTGAAACCCTGTAGTCGAATCGAAAGGCACAAAAGTCTCTCACCTCAGTTTTAGCGGAATATTTTTTACGAGCTACAAGCCACTGGCGGCTTGCACGAGCCCGACATCCTCACCTCAACCTCGGCAAAGCGTTAAAAGACCCAAACACGCTCTTCAGGGTTCGCTACACTGACACCATGAAACCTCTTCTCGCTTTTCTCGCGGCGCTGTGCCTGGGTGGCTCGAGCGCGCAAACCGTCGTTCCTTTTTGGCACTCCCAGGACACCTCCGAGGCCTTGGTCCAAAGTTTGGCAGACGAGTTCAACGCCTCGCAGAGCGAGTACCGAATCGTGCCGCAGTACAACGGCAACTACCAGGAGTCGGCCCTCAAGCTCGCGGCGGCGCTTGGCGGGAGCAACGTGCCGGTCTTGTTCGACGCCGAGGTCACGGTGTTTCCGCGCTTGGCCGAAGAAGGTAGTCTGGCCGACCTGACGGACTTGAGCGCCGCCCTGCCCGAGGCGCTGACCAGCGACTTTTACCCGGCACTGTGGGGCTACGGCGTGTTGGGGGAGGCGCGCGTGGGCTTGCCCTGGAGCATGTCGATGCCCGTGCTGTTTTACAACGCGAGCGTGTTCAAACAGTTCAACCTCGAGCCGCCCACCACCTGGGACGAGTTCGAGGCGGCGGCGGCGCGGCTGACCACCCGCAACACCAAGGGCTACATCGACGTGGCGATGGCCTTTATCTTCGAAACCCTGGTGACGACGCGGGGCGGGCAAATCGTCACCGACGACGGCCGGCCCAACCTCGACAGCCCCGAAGCCGTCGACGCGCTTACAATGTTGCAGCGCCTGGCGCGAGAGCGCCACTCGATTCCGCGCGGTGCGGGGGAACTCGACCAAGCCCTGGTAGACTTCGCCCGCACCAAGGGCATGATGGCGCTCGCCAGCGAGGCGTTTTTTCCGCAAGGCGAGCGCTTCTCGGTCGCCTTCGAAGTCGCCTCGACGCCGGTACCGACGGGGGGCAGCCAAGCGGTGCCGCTGATGGGCTCGCAACTCGTCGTCTTGAAAAGCGCCAGCGAAGAGCAGCGGCGCGGGGCGTTCGCGTTTTGGAAATTTTTGATGCGGCCCGACGTTCAGGCGCGCTGGGTCGAAACCTCTTACTCGTTGCCGGTCAGCCGCTCGGTCGTCGACGCCTTGCGAACCTGGTACGCCGCCGCGCCCAACCGCAGCTCGGCGCTTTCCCAGCTCGAGCACGCCGTCTACCGCCCCAGAATCGGTGCTTACGTGGTCTGGCAAGGCTATCTGCAAGAGGCCGTCGAGCGCGCGACCAAGGGCGGGGCCGACCCGGCGACGGTGCTCGCGGAAGCGCAGCGCCGCGCGCTGGAAAGCCGCTGAGCGCGGCTTTTTGTTCGGCACTACGCTCGGGCGGGCTTTGAAGGGTATCCTAAAAGCAGGGAGTCAACCTCCCCGATTCTCATGACGCTTTCTATTTCCGGTATCCTCGTCCTCATCGCCCAAGTCGTCACGGCCGTCCACGCGTACCGGCGAGGCAAACTGCTGTGGATCGTCTTTATCGTATTCGTGCCGGTGTTAGGCGTGCTGATCTACTTTTTCGCCGAAATGCTGCCGTCCCTGCAGGCCGGTCGCGGTTTTTCAGGCCGAGGTTTTTCAGGTCGTGGTTTTCAGCGGGCCGGGGTTCAGGTCGCCGACACCCTGCGGCCGGGCCGCCGTTTGCAGGCCTTGGAAGAGCAGTTGCAAGAACAGGACACGATGGCGGTGCGCCAAGCCTACGCCGAAGAACTGCTCGCCGCGGACCGAGAAGACGAGGCCGTCGACGTGCTCCGGGGCGGCCTGAAAGGCGTCTTCGCGACCGACCCCCAGGGTTTGACGGTCCTGGCCCGCGCCTACCTTCAAAAGGGTGAGTTCCGCGAAGCGCAAACCCTGCTCGACGGCGTCCTGGCCGACTCGCCCGGTTTCGAGACCGACAAGGTGAAGCTTTTACGGGCTCGAGCCCTCGAGGGTCGAGGTTTTTTGGACGAGGCCGTCGCCGAGTACCGCAACCTGGTTCAGCGCGGCTTGAGTGAAGAACCGCGCTACTACCTGGCGGTCGCCCTCGACCAAGCTGGCCGCAACGACGAAGCCCGCGAGGTGTTCGAGCAGGCCAAAAAATACTTCAACCGTTCGTCCAACCTTTACCGCCGCGACAACGGCCTTTGGTTGCGGCAGCTCAAGAAGTATTTTGCGGACAAGGCTCGAATCCAATAGGCTTGTAGAAATTCCGCAGGCCGGTGGCTACGAGCTGCCGGCCTGTTTTTTTGCGACCGGGGTGGACCGGGCGGGGGTCGGTTCGGACTCGCGAGAACGCCAGCGGTGGCTGAGATAAGCCCAGGCCTCGCGCGGCAAGTTGGGCAGCGTCTCGAAGGTGTAGTTCGAGGCGGCTTTCTTGACGGCCTCGGACAGGGTCGGGTACGGGAAGACGTGACCGGAGAGTTTAAACATCGTCACGCGGTTGTTTACCGCGTGGGTGAGGAGCGGAATCATCTCGGAGGCGGTGTGGGCGACGACCGTCGCCGACAGCACCCGGCCGGTGAGCCGCAGCGCGTGAACCAGCACGAAACCGTCCTCCGGGCCGAAAAACTGCGTGTAACCCCGGTCGGTGTCTTTGAGGTCGACGCGGTAGGTTTTGACGAGGCTGGGATGAAACCGCTTCCTCAACTCGGCCAGCGTCGGGCCGACCTGCGAAACCTCAGGACTGGTAAACGTCGCGCTCGGGTAAACGGGCTCCTCGCCGACCGGCAGGTAGGGAAAAGCGAGCTTCTGGACCAGACGGCGGCCCTCGGCGTTGGCGGAATGGGTGAAAGCCGAGTTCGGGTTGACGTCACCGACGGCGTAGACGCTTTTTACCGCGGTCCGGCCCCAGGCGTTGACGGGCAAACCCCGTTTGGTCGCCTGCAAGCCCACCTTGTCCAAACCCAGCTCGAGCTGCGGTTTGCGCCCGACGGCGAGCAGGACTTTGTCGACGCCCTCGAGCCGCACCTCGCGGCCCTCCTGGTCCAAAAACAGCGTGCCCGTCGCGTCGTCAAAACGTGAGCCCTTGGCTTTGAGGTAAACGTCCACACCCAAGGCGTCGAAGCGCTGGCTGATGAGTTCGGAGACTTCGGGCTCGAGCGGGCTCAGCACGCGCTCGGCTAAGTCGACCACGCTCACCCTGCTGCCGAGCTTGTGAAACGCGAACGCCATCTCGCAGCCGATAATGCCGCCGCCGACGATGACGAGGTGCTCGGGCAAGTTCTCAAGGTCGAACAGGCTCTCGTTGGTGAGCGTTTTTTCCTCCGGCAGGCCCTCCAAGGGAATCCGCACCGGCACCGAGCCGGTGGCGATGACGATGTGGCGCGCCCGCACGGTCTCGGTGCCGCCGTCGTCCAGCGCGACGGCAAGCGTGTTGGCGTCCTCAAACCTCGCCTCGCCCTCGAAAAAGCTGACGTGCTCCATCCCCTTAACCCACTCGGTTTCTTCAATGCGCAGCTCGTCGCGGTGCTCGCGCACTTTCGCCAAAATCTCGGCGGGGCTCACGCCCTGGGCGTGGTTCGCCAGGTGAATAAGCGTTTTCGAGGGCACGCAGCCCACGTTGGTGCAGTCGCCGCCGACGTACTTTTTCTCGACGAGGGCGACCTTTTTGCCCAAACCCGCCAGACCCACCGCGACGGTCAAGCCGCCCGAGCCCGCGCCAATGACGGCGGTATGAAACTCGCCCACATGAAACTCACGCATCTTTACCTCCTTTGTTTTGCTCATGACGTTTGACGAGTCTCGAGACGCCCAAACTCACCACGAAGATTCCGACCGAGGCCGCCAGCACGCGCGGGTCGAAGCTCGGCCTGCCGCCCTCCAGACCCGCCGACGCGCCCAGCAGAACCACCGAAATCGTCCCCGGCAAGGCGCCGAGCGCGGTCGCCAAGATGAACGCGCCGTAGTTGATTTTCAAGAAACCCGCCAGGTAAGTCACCAGGTCGTAGGGCAGAAAGATGAGCCGCATGACGAACACGGTCTCGAAGCTGTTGTCGCGCATCCGCTCGACGTACTTGCCGACGCCCTTGGCGTCTTTGTCGATGTTCATGTCCCCGCCGAAGGTGCGCCCCAGGAAGTAGGCTAAGCTCGAGCCCAGGTTCGCCCCCACCACCGTATAAACCACGCCCCATACCGGCCCGAACAGCGCGCCCGCGGCGAGGGTCAGCAGCACCGACGAGAACAGTACGAACGGCCTGACGATGTAAAGTCCGACGAAGATGAATGGCCCCCAACGGTTCTCGGCCAAACCCAGCAGCGGGCGCAGCGCTTCGACCGAGAAGGGCGACACGCCGCGGCTCGAGGTATAAACAAGGTACGCCCCCACCAGCAGCAGCCAAAACAGGACTGCCAGCACCTTTTGCCAGTGCTTGTGCCAAAAAGAGGCGTTCGCCTTGTCGGCGGTTGCGGCGGAAGTTTCCACAAGGCTCCTTATCGAGGGGGCGTTAGTGCTTCTAAAGATGACGGCGTGCCCACGCGAGCCGCTGCAACACCGTGACGGCGACGAGCACGCTCATCGTCCAGAAGAGAAAGGTCAGGGCGCCCGGGAACAGCAAAAACAAACTGTAAAACACCACCGTCTCCGCCCCCTCGACGAGCCCGGAGGGCATGGTGACGCTCGTCGCCTCGCCGCGCGCGGCAGCGCCCCGGTGGCGTTTCTCGAGCAGCGCCGACAGGTACATCCACGAGCCCGCGTTGAGGTAGTAAGTGCCGAGCAGCGCCACGAGCGCCAGCGAGGTGCCGGGGCCGCCGTAACCGTAGCTCAGGCCGATGGGCACGGCGGCGTAGACCGTCAAATCGGCCAGGATGTCGAAGTAACCGCCCAGGTCGCTCTGCCGCTCGAAGACGCGCGCCAACTCGCCGTCGAGGCCGTCGAGCAGGCGGTTGAGCAGCCAAAAAACTAAGGCGAGCCCGCTTTGTCCGACCAGCGCCGCGAGCGCGCACAGCAAACCCGCCCCGAGGCCCAGCACCGTCAGGGTGGTCGGGGAGACGCCGTTCAGGCGCTTTGCTACGGGCTCGAGCAACTTTCGTTTGGGAACTCTCAAAGCTTTGTCGACCATAAGTGCGGCGGGCTTCCTCTCTCTACCTCGCCACTGTACCCTTGATTGCCGAATCACCATTCGTTACCTCTCACGCCCCGACACGATAGAAAGTTTGCGGGGGTGACACCGTCAACTGTTGTACGAGGGCGACCAAAACCCAAAGAACGTTGGACATCCGTAAACCAGCCGCCTTTGTATAATCAGTTGTAAGGAGAGGTTTATGGTCAAGCCCTGGTACGTCAAGGACACCGCCTTCGCCCAGCGGGTCAGCGCAGAGGACATGGCGGTGTTCAGGCGGGTGTGTCCGGACAAGCGTTTCAAAAAGGGCGACACCGTCTTTTTTGCCGGCGACCCCGCGACGAGCTTGCACGTGCTGGCGCAGGGCCAGGTCAAGCTCGTCACGCTGAGCGCGGGCGGCAGCGAGCGGATTCTGGCGATTCTCGGCCCCAACGACCTGTTCGGCGAGGCGTTCTTGTCGGAGAACGCCCACTACCGCGTCGACGCGGTCGCGCTGACCGACGCCGTGACCTGCCCGGTCAGCCGCGGGCAGTTTACCGAGATGGCTTTGAAAGCCCCGACCTTCGTCCTTACCTTCGCCGAGATTCTGGCGTCCCACCTGTTCGACTGCCGCGAACAGCTCAGTTCGTCCTACGCGCCCGTGCGAGCCAGGGTCGCCAAGGTGCTCTTAGAGCAGGCCGACCGCTTCGGCGTGGCCGAGGGCGACGGTTGGGTCCACCTGTCGACCGAACTCAAACACGAAGAACTCGCCGCGATGATCACCGCCACCCGCGTCTCGGTGTCGATGGCGATGGCCGAACTGCGTGACGAAGGCTTGGTGGAGGGCACCCGCGGCGAGTACCGTTTGAACGCTCGAGCGCTCGCGCAGGGCCTCGAGCTGTGAACGCCGTCTCGCGGCCCAAAACTTACGCTCCCCGACCCGACGCCCGCGCGACGCGGGCACCAGCGCCGAGGTCACACGGCGGGTACGCCCGCCGACAGGTACGCTTCCAGCTCCTGCGCCCGCCGCGCGGCCGTGTGCTTACGCAGCACCCGTGAGCGCGCCCTCGCCCCCACCTCACGCCGCTCGGCTTCGGGCATGGCGAGGTAGCGCAAAGTGTCCTCGGGCGTTTCAGCGAGCAAAATCTCCTCGTCGGGCGTAAAAAAGGTCTCGAGCCCCGGCCACGAGTCGCTGATAATCGGCACCCCGCAGGCCGCCGCCTCGAACAGGCGCACGCTCGGGGCGTAGCCGGCCCGCACCATGTCGGCGCGGGTAATGTTGAGCGTAAAGCGCTGCGCGTTGTAAAAGCCGCGGTGCTCGGCGGGCGGCAGGTGCTCGGTATGGGCCACGTTGTCGGGCCAGATAATACCGTCGGGATACTGTGACCCGGCCACGACGAAGCGCCGGTGTGGACGCCGCCGGGCGGGCTCGAGCAGCAACCTCTCCAGCGGCGGTTGCCGGTCCTCGCTGTAGGTGCCGAGGTAGCCCAGGTCCCACTGCTGCGGAACCTCTTCGGGGTAGTAAAGCGCCGGGTCGACCGAGCAGTAGAGCGGCCTGGCGCAGGGCGAGCCGTACTCCCGCTCCAACCGCTCCAAAGTGGGGCCGCCGGTAAACGACAAGTAGAGGTCGTAGCGCTTCACCAGGTCGGGCGACAGGTATTCGTAGTCGCCGCGCGCGAGCTTGGCGAGCGTGACCGGCGTGTCGATGTCGTAAAAGGCGCTGAGGCCTGAAGCGTCCTGCGTGACGTAACGACCTACCTCGACCCCGTCCGGCACGTACGAGCCGACGATGACGGCGTCAGCTTGTTCGAGGTCGCGGCCGAAGCGTGCTTTCAAGTCGGCCACGCTCTCGTACAACTCGGTGCGGCCGTAGGGCGGCGCGGGCAAGTCGCGGTGCGCGGCGTACCACTCCACGTCGCGCTCCAAAAACAGCACCCGGTGCCCGCGCTTAACGAGTTCACGCACCAAACCCCGGTAGGTCGTGGCGTGGCCGTTGCCCCAGGAGGAGGTGATGGACAAGCCGAGGATAACGAGCTTCACAAAGTTACCCGCTCATCCTGCGTGGCGTCCAGGACAGCCTCGAGCTTTGCGGCGCGGTGGGCGTAGGTGTGTTCGAAAAGCAGCCGCGCCCGCGCCCGTTCACCGATTTTTCTGGCCTCGTCCACAGTCAGCCGCTGCAAATGTTCCGCGACCTCCGCGCCGTCGTGAGCGACTAAGACTTCACGGCCGGGCTCGAGAAACAGCTCGATGCCCTCCCAGGCGTCGGTGATGAGGCAAGCGCCCGCGCCCGCCGCCTCGAACACGCGGGTCGCGGGCGAAAAGCCGTAGCGTGCCATGCTCTCGCGGCTGATGTTGAGGACAGCTTTCGGTGTGCAATTAAAGGCGTTGTGGTCGCTCGTGTAGACGTGGCCCAGGTAGCGGACGTTGTCCGGCATGGGCTTGTCACCCCAGCCGCTGCCGCCGAGGAGAAAAGATTCGTCGGGCAGAGTTGCAGCCGCCTCCAAGAAAAACTGCTCCACCCGCGCCTCCCGGTCGGGCAGGCGGTTGCCCAGGAAGCCGAGCGTGCCTGCAAAGGTCGGCTTCGGCGGCACCGGGTGGTGAGTGGTAGGGTCGAGGGCGTTGTAAACCGGCACGCAGCGGCGCGCACGAAGCGCTTCGTAGGCGTTCACCACCGGCGCACCGCCGCCGTAGGTCAGCACCAGGTCGTAACGCGAAATCAGTGACCGGAACGGGTCGGCCGGGTCCGAGTTGACGCGGTCGAGTGTTGCGGGGGCGTCCACGTCCCAAAAGGCGACCATCGTGGCGGGCGTTTGCAACTCGAGCACCCCCGCCTCGAGCACCTCATCGAACACGCCCACGCCGCTCGCCTTAATAACTAAATCGGCACCTTTAGCCCGCTCGAGCATCCTATAAACCGCTGCTTCACTCGCCTCGTAGACTACGACCTCCGCCCAGTCCGGGTCGGGCAGGTCGCGGTGCTGTTGTCTCTCGAAAGCGTCGGGCTCGAAAAAGGTCACGCGGTGCCCACGCTCGTGCAGGGCGCGGATAATGCCCCGGTAGTAGGTCGCCGCGCCGTTCCAATAGGCCGAAACGAGGCTCGAGCCGAAAAAAGCTATGTCGAGACTCCTCACGCCGCCCTCCTCAAATCGGTGTCGACGCCGAGTTCCCGGCAAATGCCTAAAAGTTCATCGACCCGGTGCGCGCAGGTGTGGCGGGCGAGAATCGTCGCGCGGCCGTGCTCGGTGAGGGCTCGAGCCAGCGCATCGTCTTCCAAAATCGCGCGCAGGTGCCGTTTCATCTCGTCACCGTCCGCAGCGACCAAAAAGTCCTCACCGGGCGTGAACAAACCTTCGGCGTCGTCCCAAGGGCTCGAGACGAGCGGGATGCCGCAGGCGAGTGCCTCGAAGGGGCGGATGGTGGGGATGCCGGGCAGCGAGCGTGTATAAGGCCCGCGCGGCACGTGGACGGTGACGCGGTAGCGGGCGAAAGTTTGCGGCGCGCAGGTGTTGGGCAACCAGCCGCCGTAGCTCATGCCGGCGTCTTTGAGCGCCGCTTTCGCCTCATCGGGATAGCGGACGCCGTAGACGCGGGCTTTCAGGCCCAAGGCTTTGACGGGCTCGAGCAAAAACTCGTGCAACTCGGCGCTGCGCTCCTCGTCGCCCCAGTTGCCAATCCAAACTAAGTCACCCTCAGAGGGTTCACCCTCGATAGGATGAAACACGTGCGTGTCGGCTGCCTCGTGCCAGGTCCAGGCTCGGGGTGCCCAGCCCTTCTCTAAGTAAAGCGCGCGCAGAATCTCGCCAAAGGCGAGCACGCCGTCGTAGTGTTCCAAATCGTAAGCCGCCATGCTCTCGGGCGCGGTCACCGCGCGGTGGTGGGTGTCGTGAAAGAGCAGGCGGTAGTGCGGGTTGTCGGCCCGGTGCGCCCCGACGCGCGCCACGAGGTCGGGGTCGTTCCACTCGTGGACGAGGACTATTTCGGCGTCGGCGAGTTCTTTCTCGAGGTCGAGCGTTTCCAAGTCGTAGCGAACGCTCTCGAGGCGCGGGTAGGTGCGGTGAAAATCGTCCAACGCCGCCGCGCCGTGCTCGAGCAGCAAGTTTTGCAAGCTCCAGGCGTCTCGAGGTTCGTAGACGCAGACCTCGGCCCCGCGGCGCAACAGTTCGCTCGCCACGCCGCGCAGAAAGTGGGCGTTGCCGTGGTTCCAGTCCGACAGCAGCGAGTGGTAAAAGAGGGCGACCTTCATCTTACGGGGCGGAGATGGGCTTCGCCGCGAGCGCTGAAGCGACGGCGACGAGGTTGGCGGCGGCGGTTCGGCCCGTCTTTTTCGACCAGTCGTGTTTGTAGTCGGTCTCGAGGTAGGACTCGCCCGGACCGGGACCTTTGTTCCAGTAGGTCCAAGCTTGGCCCGGCACCGTGTAGCCGATGTCGACGAGCGCGCCGGCCAGCTCCGCGATGACGTGGTGAGCGCCGTCCTCGTTGCCGGTGACCACAAAGCCCGCCACGCGATTGTAGGCCACCGGGCGGCCCGCCTCGTCCTGCTCGGAAAGCATCGCGTCCATGCGCTCCAAAACGCGTTGAGCTACGCTTGAAGGATGACCGAGCCAGGTCGGGCTCGCCATGATGAGGATGTCCGCCCCGAGCAGTTTGTCGTGAACCGTGGGCCAGTCGTCGCCCTCGCCCTCGTCGCTCGATACGCCGGGTGAAATGTTTAGGTCGACCATTCGGACAAGCTCGGTTTCGACCCCGTGCTCCTCGAGGGTCTCTATCACGGTTTGGGCGAGGGCGGCGGTGTTCGAGGTTTCGGGCGAGCGTTTCAAGGTGCAGTTGAGGATGAGGGCTTTCACGGTGTTCCTTTCAATTAGGCCAAGGCGAAGGAGCGAGTCCGGTCTGCGAGGCTCGAGTAAACTTGCAAATAACCCGCCGCCATGCGTTCGGGCGTGTACTGAAGCGCCCGAACGCGCGCCTGCCGGGCGAACTCATCGCGCAGGTCGGGCCGCCGAATCAGGCGCGACAGCGTGCGCTGCCAACCTTCCCGGTCGTCCGGCGCGACGAACAGGGCCGCGTCGCCCCAGACCTCGCGCAAACTCGGAATGTCGCCCAAAACGAGCGCGCAGCCCGACAGGGCGGCCTCGAGCACCGACAGTCCGAAGGGTTCGTAGCGCGCGGGCAGCGCGTAAATCGAAGCTCGCCCTAGGCAGGCCGCCAGCGCCTTCGAGGGCAGGTGGCCGAGCACCTTCACGTTCTCAAAGCGCACCTCACTACCGTCGGGATGTGTGGCGTCGCCCGCTAGATAAACAGGCCACTCGAGCGCAGGTGCGACCTCCGCAAGCATGGCTAAGTTTTTCGCCTCGTCCCACAAGCGCCCCGCCGCCATGATGAAAGGCTCTTTCTCACGTAACGCGAAAAGAGCCGAATCGCGCCCGTTGGGGACGACGCGACTGCGTGGCAAGGGTCCGTAGTGGGTCTCGAGCGCGTCCAACATCGCCCTCGTCGGGGCGACGACGACATCAGCAGCAGCCAGCCCGCCGCGCACCGCGTCGGCGTAGCGCCTCCAATCGCTCGGCACTGGCTCACCTTTCACCGCCGTCCACCACGACAGCACGCAGGAATGGCCCACCACGAGCGTCGGTGAGGACCAGGGCAGGGCGGCGTGCGCGTAGCCGTTCAAGTGGACGAGGTCGGGGCGAAACTGTCTTTCAAGCTCGAGCAGCCACGCCCCCGCTGCGTCCACGTCGTCCCAGGGAGAGGCCATCCACTCGAGCTTGTAGCCGCTCTCAAAAAGCGTGAGGTTCTCGAGACTGTCCGCCGTTTCTCTTTGGGCAGCACTCAGCCCCGCACCCATCGTCGCCAGCGCGACCGTGACGCCGTGCGGCTCGAGGGCGCGGACGAGGTCGAGCGCGTAGGTCCAGACGCCGCCCACGGTGTCGGCGGTCATCAGCACTTTTACAGGTTCATTCACAGCGTCACGAGTCCTTTGAGGAAACCGTCGGGCCGCGCGCGCATGGTTTCAAAGGCGGTGCCGAGGTCGTCGAAGGCGAACGTGTGGGTGTAAAGAGGTGTGGGGTCGAAGGTGCCCGCCGCCACCGCCTCGGCCGCCCGGCGCATCCCGCCGACATAGCGCTCTTGTGCCCGCTCGTGCGCGTTGATGACATCTAGCCCGCGCCAGCCCCAGAGTTGCAGGTTAACCTCGCGCAGCCCGTCCTGGTGATAGCCCGCGATGACCAGTCGCCCCCGCTCTTTGGTGAGTTCGCCCGCGAGCGTGAGCGGCCCCTGTAAGCCCGTTGCCTCGACCACGCGGTCACAGAGGTCGTCGCCGGTCATTTCTTTCACCCGGTCGATGATTTGGTAATAGTCGTCGAGTTCCAAAGTTTCCGCCGCGCCCATCTTGCGGGCAAGCTCGAGCGCAAAAGGTCGCCTCGAGACCGCGATAACGTGCGCCCCCGCGCGAGAAGCGAGTTGCGTGATTAACGCGCCCATAAAGCCGATGCCGACGACCGCCACGTGCTGCCCCGGCTGGATGTCGCTCCGCTCTAAAATGTTTAGGGCGCAGCCCAAAGGTTCGCCGGGAAAGGGTCTGTCTTTCAAAACGTCCGGCAACTTCACCACCGCGTCGGCCGGAGCGGTATCGTACTCGGCGAAGGCGTGGTAAGAGAGGAGCGCGACCGCGTCGCCAATCTCAAAACCCGTCACCCCGTCGCCCGGAGCATCGACCACGCCCCAACCCTCGTGGCCGGGTTTGCCCGGCTCGGTCGGATAGCTGAACCACTCGCGGCCTTCCCACAGGGGCAGGCTCGAGCCGCACACGCCGCAGCCCGCGAGCCGCACGCGCACCTCGCCGGGTCCGGGCTCGGGGACGGACACTTTTTCAAAAGAGAACGCCCCCGGCGAGGTGAGGACGGTGGCGCGCATCGTGGCTCGAGACCGCGTCACGCTTGCCTTGCAAGGTGAGGTTTCAGACTACGCGACTCGAGCAGCCATTCGTAAAGCTGCCGCACCCCTTCGCGCACGCCCGTTTGTGGACGCCAGCCGGTCGCACCCTGAAACTTGTCCGTGCCTGACACGTAGTAACGCTGGTCGCCAAGCCGCCAGGGCTCGAGGTCATACGCGGGTTTCTCGCCTTGAAGTTCGGCAATCAGTCCCAACAGCTCGAGCAGGCTCGTCGTGTGCTCCGGCCCGCCGCCGATGTTGAAGGCTTGGCCCGATAAACTGTCGATGTTCTCCAAAGCCAGCAAAAAGGCGTCTACCAGGTCTTCGACAAATAAAATGTCGCGTACCTGCTTGCCGTCACCGTAAAGAGTGATGGGCTTGTTTTCAATGGCCCGGATGAGAAAATGCGCCACCCAGCCCTGGTCTTCGGTGCCGAACTGGTGCGGGCCGTAGATGCAGCTCATGCGGAACGCCGCGGTTTTGAGGCCATAACTGCGCGCGTAGTCGAGCACGTACTGGTCCGCGCCGCCCTTCGAAACGCCGTAGGGCGAGTGAAAGTCTAGCGGCGTGCGCTCGGACACGCCCGACGCCTCGACGAGCGGGTCGATGGGGGTATACCTGGTAGCCTCTTCGACAAGCTCAAGGCCGCCCAGGTCGCCATAAACTTTGTTCGTCGAGGTGAACAGGAGCGGCGGCGGTTCGTCAAGACCGCGCAACGCTTCCAACAGGTTGAGCGTGCCCTTGAGGTTGATGTCGAAGTCGAGGCGGGGCCGCTCCAAACTCGTCGTCACCGCCACCTGCGCCGCTAAGTGAAACACCGCCGAGACATTTTCGACGAGGTGCCGCAGCGCGTAGGGGTTGCGGAGGTCGGCGATTTCGATTTGCACCCTGTCGCCGTGCGCGCCCTTCAGCCAGCGCAGGTTTTTTTCGACGCCGGGACGAGAGAGGTTGTCGAGCAGCAGCACTTTCCGCCCCTGCGTCAAGAGCCGGTGGGCAAGGTTCGTGCCGACGAAGCCCGAGCCGCCCGTGACGAGCACGGGTTTCTCTTGCAGGAACGTTCTCGGCGCGGGTTTCATCAGCCACGCCTGTTTCTCGAGCCCTGTTAAACCCTCCTCCGCCCACAGCCGGTAGAGGAGTTTGGGCATATTTTCTGCATCTTTCAGCCCGAAATGATAGTGCCGCTCGTCCTCGTGAAAGCCGTCCTGGTGCTCCAACTCTGGGTGGAGGTCGTAGGCCGAGTACCAGTAGATACGGTCAACGGGCGCGTTTAACGTATCCAAAAACACCCGCACCTGCTCGCGCTCCTCAAAGCGCCAGGTCGAGTAGCCGACCTCGGTCACCCACAGTTCGGGCCTCAAATCAAAGTCTTCCAGCACCGCACGAACCTCGGCTATTTTGGTGTCCCAGTCCTTGCCGCCGAACTCCCAGGTGCCCGGAAAAGCGTGCATCCCGACGGCGTCGATGTGCTCCAACACGCCCCGCTCGGCCATGAGTCGCAGCCAGTAGGGGTCGGTCGGGGCCATGCCCGCCAGCGCGGTCTTTTTGCCGCGCTCTCTGGCCCAGTAAGCCGCGCCGCCTATCATTTCGCTGAAGACGTGCCACTGCGGGTCGAGCCGCCAGTCCCAGTCGTTGAGGTTGTTGGGCTCGTTCCAGAGTTCGACCCACTCGAAATACTGCCCGAAATCTGTAATCATCACGTCAAGAAAGTCCGCGTAGGCTTTGGGGTTGCGCGGGGGAGCCGAGGTTTTGGGCTCTATCCCCAGTGACGGCGGCGTGTAGGTGAAGCAAGGCAGCAACGTCAGCGCCTCGCCCAACTCCGGGATGAGCCACTCGAGCCAGTCCCGCCCCTCCGGCGTGTGCCAGTCGGCCCAGGAAATGCCGGTGCGCAGGTGCTCGACGCCCAAATCCTTACAGTCGCGCAGCACCCGCTCGACCTGCAAGCGTTCACCCGGACGGAACCACTCGATAAGGCCGACCATCGGCTGTTTCTCCTGAGCGTTCATACCGTGAGCCCCCGCGCCACGAGTTCGCGGCGGGCGTCGTCCACGCGGTCAACCGACACTTGACCCTCGAGCCACGCCGCGAGGTCGGCGAGTCCTTCTTCAAACCCCACCTGCGGCTCGTAGCCGAGGACGGAACGCGCTTTGCCGATGTCGGCAAAACAGTGGCGGATGTCGCCGACGCGGTAGTCGCCGGTGACTTCGGGTGTGATGTGTTCTTTACCCAGGGTTTTCGCCATGCGCTCGGCGACGCCCAGCACCGTGTACGCCTGCCCGCTGCCGACGTTGAACACTTCCCCGGCGGCGGCTTCGGTCTCGAGCGCCAAACGGCAAGCCCGCGCCACGTCGCGCACGTTGACGAAGTCGCGCTTTTGGTAGCCGTCCTCAAAAATGAGCGGCGGTTTGTCGTTGAGGTAGCGCGAGGCGAAAATCGCCAGCACGCCGGTGTAGGGGTTGGACAGCGCCTGGTGCGGGCCGTAGGCGTTGAAAAAGCGTAGCGCCGTGGTCGGAATACCGTAGGCTGCGCCGATTATCAAGCACAGCCGCTCCTGGTCGTACTTGGAGAGCGCGTAGACCGAGGCGAGCGCGGGCGCTTTCGTTTCGGGCGTGGGGAGGGGCTCGAGCCTTTCGCCCGCCGCGCTGTAAAGTTCCCAGTCGCCGCGGCGCAGTTGCTCTAAGGTCCGCGAAACCTCACTGTAGGTCTCGCCCGCGGTGTCGCGGTAAAGCCCTTCACCGTACAGGCTCATACTGGACGCCACCACGAGACGTTCCACCGGCTGTTCGACTAGCGCCTCGAGCAGCGTAGCCGTCCCCAGGTTGTTGACCCGCGTGTACTCGGCGACCTCGTACATGCTCTGCCCGACGCCGACCAGCGCGGCGAGGTGAAAGACGGCGTCCACACCGTGAAGCGCCCGCCGCAGCGCCGCGCTGTCGGTCACGTCGCCCCGGACGAGTTCGACTTCCGGATTGAGATAGCTCGGCCGCGCCACCTCTCCGTGAACCTGCGGTGAAAGACTGTCGAGTGCGCGTACCGAATAGCCTCGAGCCAACAATTCGTCAGCGAGGTGCGAACCGATAAAACCGGCTCCACCCGTGATTAAAATTTGAGTCAACGCTGCCCCCCTACTGAAAACGCCCTACCGAACAAGACGAACGTGTCTGAAGTCTAGTAAGTAACCCACGACTACAATTCCCCCTGTCCTACAGTGTTGAAGAAGAAGCTGCGGCTAAGGTAGGGTGTCTTCGAACACGTTTGTCAGCGCCGGGGGAGAGCATGACATCATTCAAAACTTTCGCTTTACGACCCACCTGCACCGCCCTGTCGGCCGTACCGCCCTAGCTGCCAACAAGTAGCGTCGGCTCGAGTTAGAAATTAGGTTCGCAAACAGGGGGGGTTCATGAACATTTTGCTCACGGGCAGCGGCGGGTTTATCGGCACGCATTTGACCGCTCGGCTGCTCTCTCAAGGCCATTTCGTCGTCGGCGTCGACAACTACTTGAGCGGTCAAGCGGTGAATACCGAGCGTTACTTAAAACATCCTCGGTTCCAGTTCGTTCAGGCCGACGTCAGCCGAGGTTTGCCGCCGCTTAGGAAGCGGCTCGACTGGGTACTGCACTTCGCCAGTCCGGCGAGTCCGCCCCACTACCAGCAGCACCGCATCGAAACCCTGATGGCTGGGGCGCAGGGAACGCAGCACGCCCTCGAGACCGCCCTCAGACACGGCGCGAAGTTCCTCCTCGCCAGCACCAGCGAAGTCTACGGCGACCCCGAAACTCACCCGCAACCCGAAACCTACTGGGGCAACGTCAATCCGAACGGGCCGCGCAGTTGCTACGACGAGGCCAAACGCTACGCCGAAGCGCTCACCGCCGCCTACCGCCACAGCCGCGGCGTGGACACGCGGGTGGTGCGCATTTTTAACACCTACGGCCCCTACATGCGCGCCGACGACGGGCGTGTGGTGACGAACTTCGTCTGCCAAGCCCTGCGCGGCGAAACCTTGAGCGTCTACGGCGACGGCTCGCAGACGCGCAGCTTTCAGTACGTGGACGACCTCGTCGCGGGGGTGCTGCGACTGATGAGCAGCGCTTACCGTGAGCCTGTGAACCTCGGCAACCCGGTCGAATACACGGTGCAAGAACTCGCCGAGACGGTGCGAGACCTTGTCGACCCAAGTTTGGGCATCCGCTACGCGCCCCTGCCCGTCAACGACCCCAAACGCCGCCGCCCCGACATCGCGGTGGCGCGGCGCGAACTCGGTTGGGAGCCGCAGGTGTCGCTGCGGGAAGGTTTGTTGAAGACACTTGCTTACTTTAGGGAATTGCCCCTGCACACACCGCCACCGGCCCTCGAGCCCGCCACCGTTGCCGAGGTGGCCGTCGGCAGTTAGCCCTCACGCCTGGTCTTCACGCCGTCCGGTGGCGGCCAGGATTTCGGCCCGGTTCCAGGTGGCGACGCTGGACGGATGCTCCGGGTCGGGCTCGCACAGGTAAAGTTCGTGCGCCGGCTCAGCCGTGATTTTCAAGCCCGCCGAGCGCAGCAGGGCTGCAACGCCCGCGTGGTTCGCCGCCCACCAGTTCGTCGGGTCGCCGCCGAAGTGGTGCTCCAAAAAGGCCATTTTCGGCCAACCCGGCTCGAGCAACAAATCGCGGTCGTTGATGTTCTCGATTTGAGCGTCGACCGGCGTTTCGCCGCCCGGCAGCGTGAGGGTTTGAAACACGAGTTTGCGCCGCACCTTTTGCGCCACGATGTCTAAGCCCAAGAGCGGGTAGCGCAGGTGGTAAAACACGCCCATGAACAGCACGAGGTCGTAGCTCTCGGAGGTGTGGGCGAGGTCGTAGACCTGCATTTGTTTGAAGGTGACGTGGTCGGCAAGGCCGTAGTGTTCCGCCGCCCAGCGCGCCTGTTTCAAATAGTGAGGGTCCGAGTCGACGCCGGTGACGGTCGCGCCCCGCTTGGCGAGTTCGAAGCTGTAAAAACCGGCGTTGCAGCCGATGTCGAGCGCGCTCCAGCCGCGCAAGTCTGCGGGCAGGTGAGGGGCTAACTCACGCCACTTGAACGCTGGGAAATCGCCCAAAAAATGCTCGGGCGCGGTCTGCGCGCCGCCCAAAAGGTGCAGGTTGTGAAACCACGGCCCCAGTTCGGTGATGTCGTCGTGCAGGTCTGCGGGTGGCGTCTCTTCTCGCGTCATGTTCGAAGCTTAACAAACGTTGCGCGAGTCGCCTCGGCTCAAGCGTAAACCCGCGCCAACAGCACCCGCACCGGCGCGTCGTCGAAACGCCGCAACTCGCAGCTTTCCGTGTCGCGGCACAGCGTCACGTAGAGGCTGCGCCGCCCGCTGGTGCCCGGCACCCCGACCCGGAAGGGTTGCAGGTAGTAGCGCGGCGCGCTGTGGGCGCAAAAGTCGCAGCAGAGCTGCACGGCCGCGCTGCCGGCGATCGCCACCGGATTAAAGGTGAGAAGCTGCTCGCCCGCGGGCGTGTACAACACCTTGCCGAGCAGGTCGGGCACAAGCCGGTAGGCGCGCGGCGTCGGCACGAGGCGCTCGTCGGTCGCGGGGAACAGCTCGAGCACGATGTCGCGGGCGCTGTAGGTCGGGCTGTCGTCACTCACGCGCACCAGTATAGCGCAGGCCCGAATAGAGGTTTGGGCACTTAACGACACGTTTGAGCTTCGTTAAAAATGAACTCGGGAGGCCCATGATGAGCACCGATTTAGACGTTTTCGACGCCACGGTTCAAAAGACGAACGAGTGGCTGAACCAGATTCAAGACAGCCTCGAGCTGCCCAGCAAAGACGCGGCCTACGCCGCACTGCGCGCCACCCTGCACGCGCTCCGCGACCGCATCGCCCAAAGAGGCGGTTCAGTTCGGCTCGCAGTTGCCACTCCGTCTAAATATCATCACTGAATTGTAGAACAAACTGCTCGATAGATCCTCGCAAAGTTTCTCTCGTAGCGATTTGCTTTATGTAGTGACCTCTTATAGGAACAGAATTATAGGAACAGAAGCAGTCTTCAAGCTCGAGCCCGAATCGTCTCGAGCCCCGCGGACACGTCTCACTCAGCCTCGAGTACAATAGCCTGTATACATCCACTTCTCTATTCACAACGGTCTTATCATGAGGCTACGGAGGGCACATGAAGACGGTTCAGACGAAAACGGAGCACATGGAAACAGTCCAGTACTTGAGCGACGGTGGCGAGCCGTTGCGCGAGCTTCCTTTCGACCACGACGAGTTGGTTGCGGGTTACCGGGCGTTGCGGCGCACCCGCTTTTTCGACGAGCGGGCGGTCACGCTGCACCGGCAGGGGCGGCTCGGCGTGTACCCGCCCTGCTACGGACAGGAGGCGGCGCAGGTCGGCACGGCGTTAGCACTTGACAACAGCGACTGGCTGGTGCCGAGCTACCGCGAGAGCGCCGCCGCGCTCACGCACGGTTTGTCGGTGGCGCAGCTCATCTTGTACTGGCGGGCGCACCCGGCGGGCTGGCGCTTTCCCGACGGGTTGCGCGTGTTGCCCTTTTACATTCCCATCGCCACGCAGTTGCCGCAGGCAGTCGGCGTGGCGATGGCGGGGCGCTTTAAGGGTGAGGACTGGGTCGCCGCGACCTATGTCGGCGACGGCGGCACCTCCGAGGGGGACTTTCACGAAGCGCTGAACTTCGCGGCCGTCTACGCTGCGCCGGTCGTCTTTACAGTGCAGAACAACGGCTGGGCCATCAGCGTGCCGACCGCCAAACAGATGAAAAACCCGCGCATCGCCGAGCGCGCCGCGGGCTACGGGATGCCGGGCGTGGTGGTGGACGGCAACGACCTCGTGGCGGTGTGGGCGGTGGCGAAAGAGGCGGTGGCGCGGGCTAGAAGTGGCGACGGCCCCACCCTCATCGAGGCGCTGACCTACCGCATCGCGCCGCACACGACCTCGGACGACCCTGGGCGTTACCGGGACGAACAAGGCAGCGACGCCTGGCGCAAAAAAGACCCGGTCATGCGGATGCGGAATTTGTTGGAAGGGCTCGAGCTGTGGGACGACGAACGAGAACGCGCCCTGGAAGACGACCTTAAAACCGAACTCAATGAGGCCCTGCGCGTCGCCGACGAAACGCCCGAGCCCGAGCCCTGGGAAATCGTCGAGCACGTGTTTGCAGAGATGACGCCCGACCAGACGCGCGCTTGGGAGGCTTTGCATGAGCGTTAAAGAACGAGACGCGCCGACTGCGGTGAAAACCCTAAACATGGTGCAGGCCATAGGCGACGCGCTCGACGTGGCCTTGACCCGTGACCCCGCGGTACTGCTGTTCGGCGAGGACGTCGGGCAGATGGGCGGCGTGTTCCGCGCCTCGGACGGTCTGCAGCAAAAGCACGGCGAGGCTCGAGTGTTCGACACGCCGCTGGCCGAGGCGGGCATCGTCGGTTACGGCATCGGCCTGGCGCTCGCCGGGATGAAACCCGTCGCCGAAATCCAGTTCGCGGGCTTTCTCTACCCGGCCTTCGACCAAATCCTGTCGCACTTGGGGCGCTACCGGCACCGGACGCGCGGGCGGTTTTCCGTCCCGATGGTCGTGCGCGCGCCCTACGGCGGCGGCGTCCACACGCCCGAACAGCACGCCGACTCGCCCGAAGGGTTCTTGACCCACGTGCCGGGCGTGAAAGTCGTCATCCCCGCCACGCCGGAGCGGGCCAAGGGTCTGCTGCTCGCCGCCGTCGACGACCCGGACCCGGTCTTTTTTCTCGAGGCCATCAAACTCTACCGCTCGCTCAAACAACCGGTGCCGGAGGGCTGGTACACCCACGCCATCGGGAGGGCTCGAGTCGTGCGCCCGGGCGACGCGGCAACCCTGATTTGTTACGGCGGCATGGTCGAGGTCTGCGTTCAGGCCGCCGAGGTCGCCTCTCAAGAAGGCGTGGAGTTGGAGGTTGTCGACCTGGAGACCCTCACCCCGCTCGACATGGACACGGTTTTAGCCTCGGTCGAGAAGACGGGCCGGGCGGTCGTCGTCTACGAAGCGATGCGGAACAGCGGCTTCGGCGCGGAAGTCGCGGCGCGGCTGGCCGAGGAGGCGTTGTACTCGCTCCACGCTCCGGTATTGCGGGTGGCCGGTTGGGACGCGCCCTACCCGCCTTTCAGCTCCATCGAACACCACTACCGCCCCAACGCCAAGCGCGTGTTGGCGGCGGTGCGGGCGGTTTTGGAAGGTTGACGGGCAAGGCAGCCTAGGGCAAGGGGCGCGGCTGTGCCATAATTCAAGTCTTGTGCCCCGGCCCGTCGTCACCTTTTTAATTCCGACCCACGCGCGGCGAGACACGTTGCGGCGGCTGTTGACCCGCCTGGAGACGCTGCCCGGCCCCGCGCGTGAGGTCGTCGTGGTCGACGACGCCTCCCAGGACGGTACCGCCGCCATGCTGAACGCCTTTCCGGCAGTCAAGGTCTGCCGCCACGACACGGCGCGCGGCTTCGACGGGCTCGGGGACGCCCTCGAGCTGGCAACGGGCGACCTCGTCTTCGAACTCGACGACGACGCCTACCCGCACGAGGACACCCTTTTCAAGGTCGTAACTCATTTCGAGCAGCGGGGCGAGCGGCTCGGCTTGGTGGCGCTGCCCTTTGTCGAGCCCGCGTCGGGCCGCACGGCCTACACGCCGTACTTGCCCGCGGTCGCGCCGGGCCACGACTACGCGCCCGCACGGGGTTTTTTTGCGGGCGCGGTCGTGTTTCGGCGCGAGGTGACGCGCCAGGTGCCGCTGAGCCCGCCCGGCTACTTTATGTACGCCACCGAAATCCCGACGACCATCGAGGTCTTAGAGCACGGTTGGGAAGCCGACTTTTTGCCGGACGCGCCCGTCTATCACCTTTATGAAGCGCGCGCCAGCATCCGGCCGCACCAGGCTTACCTGCCGTTGCGCAACGACCTCGTCACGATTGAGCGGTACTTTCGTGGCTGGGAGCGGCTCGAGATGCTCGCCGGGCGGTACTTAGCGGGCTTTTTTCACCTGGCGGCGGCGGGTCGGCCCCAGGACGTCTTCAGGGTCGGGCGGGACGCGCGCGCCCTGGCCGAACGCCTCGGCCGCCGGGACGTAAGCGGCGCCACGCGCGCACGCGTGTACCCGGCTTTTGCGGGCACGACGCTGCGAACCTTTTTTTCCGAGGCGAACCGGCGCAGGGTCGCTTACGCACTCGGCAAGCTGCCTATCGACCAGGTGGGCTGACCCGTGCCAGCCGCGCACCGCGCCGCCGCGCGAACAGCGTGAAACCGTTCAAGGGGCCGACCAAAAAGTACAGGTAGTAGCCGAACACCCGCCACAGCACCACCGCCACCGACAGGGTTTGAGCGGGAGCGTCGCCCCTCAGCACCAGCGACAGGGCGGCTTCTAAGTAGCCGCTGCCGCCGGGCGTAGGAATCATAAACGACAGGATCAAAACGAGCAGTTGCAGCGCCAGCAGTTCCAGGGGGGCCACGCCCAGCGAGAGCGCCCAGGCCACCACGTTCAAAAGGCCCAAGTGAAAAAGCCAGGTTAGAAGGGTCAAGAGGTGAAAGCTCAGGTGCTCCAGGCCGCCGCGCCGGTTGAACAGCGTGTGCGCCGTCGTCAAATCGGTCAAAAAACGCAGTAGGCGTCGTCGCAACGGTTTCCAGGGCGACAACAGCGCGACTTTTTTCAAACTTCGGCTTAGAAAAGCCACCTGAAACGTCACCAGGTAGCCCATCACCAGCAACGCCAGCGACAAAGTCACCACGACGACGCCTAAGTGCTTGCCGGGCAACCGCACGCCCTCGGCCAGCAGGTAAAAAAAGGCGGCGGGCACCGCCCAGGCAAAAAAGGCCAGGTCGAGCGTAAAGGTCAGGGTGGTCACGGCGACCGCCTCGTGTGCGGACAGACCGTAGCGGGTCAGGCTGAGGGCGACCCCCACGCCGCTGCCCCCGCCCGAAGGCGTGACGGTGGCCGCGAAAATACCGGCCAAGGTCACCCGAACGCCTTGATAAAAGCGCAGAGGCCGCTCGACGGCGCGGCTGAGCAGTTTGAAGCGCAACGCCGAAGCCGCCCACCAGCCGACCACGGTGAAAGCGATGACGGCGTAGTGGTAGCCTTTCAAGCGCCGTAAAGTTTCTAAGCTGGCCGGGGTGAACGCGTCCGGCAACACCAACCACAGCGCCACCGCGCCGAACATGGCAGAAGCGAGGATGGTCAGCCAGTACCGTTTGCGCATGGCGTTTAAGACACCCACACGTCTTGGTAGAGCGCGGGTTCAAACCGGTGCAGGTAGTTCAAAACAGCCCGCGCGACCGCGTCCGTTTGGCCTGCAAGGTCGAGGGCGCGGCAGCGCGCCCTCACGTCTTCAATCCTGCTGTTGGGTACGCCGGCGTTGTGCGGGTTGTCGTTGCGGCTCGAGCCCCCCGGTTCGTAAAGGTTTAGGGCGTTTAAAAGGGCGCGCGTCGTGGGGACATAGGCACCCAAACCCTGTTCGGCGACGAAACGTGTCACGCCCTGCTCGTTGAGCCCGGCGTAGCTCGTGATGAGCAGGGGTCGGCCCACGGCGAGCGTTTCGTAGACCGAGGCGGGGCCGGCCTTGCCGACCACCACGTCGCTCGCCGCCAAAAAGACGGCCATGTCCCGGCTGAAGCCGTGGGCGCGCAGGTTGGCGGCTCCAAGCGCGCCCACTTTGCGTTTGAGAACTTCGTTGCGGCCGCACATCACCACGATTTGGGCGTGCGGACGCGCGGCCACGAGCGCCCGCACCGTCTGGAGCGGGTCGCCGCCGATGCCCTCGCCCCCGAGCGAGACGAGCACCGTAAAGCCGTCCGAGAGGCCGAGCCGGGCTCGAGCCTCCCCTTGCCCCGGGGCGTGCAAAAACGCTTGTTGAACCGGGTAGCCGACCACCTCCATTTTCTCGCGCGGCACGCCCAGGCGGCTCAGGTCGGCGAGCACGCCGCGGTTCGGCACCAACATGTGGTCCACCGCCGGGTCGGCCCAGTAAGCGCTGATGTTGTGGGTCTCGGTCGCAAAGGTCAGCACGGGGACGTTCAAACCGTGGTCGCGCTTGGCCAGGGCCAAGCCGGTCGTTATCAACCCGTGGTTTGAAACGACGAGGTCGGGGCGGCGTTTCACGAGGTCGGCGGCGGCGGCGGCGGCGAACCCGGCCAAAAACCGCCGCTGCACTTTCACGGTGAGGTGAGGCAACGCGTCGATAAGCCGCTGGCCGAGACGCGCCGACAGGGGAAAGCGCAGCGCCCTTTTCCACAGTTCTTTGTGGCGCTCGTCGAAGGCCGCGACGCCAGTTTCGCGGCGGCCGAGTTCTTTCATGTAGTCTGTGACTTCGACCTCGAGCCGACCCGGACAGCGGCGCGTCACGGCCGCCGCCATCGCCTCGGCCGTCGCGACGTGGCCGCCGCCCGCCGCGATGGTCGCGAAGAGCAGCTTGGGCGGCGCTGACAGCGTCGGCGGGGGTGTCGTCGCTCGGGTCATGCCTGAGTATCATGACACAAACGGGCCGGTCCCGGAGGCGTTGCGTTCAACCGGGGCGTCAAGGTGCCGCGCCCTCTTGGGCGGAACCGGGCTTTGTGCTAGAGTAACGGGGTTTTTGGGGTGAGGGCCCTGGCATTCTCACCCGAACCGACGTGGCGCGTGAACAAGACCGTTAACAAGACCGGTCGAAGCCGGCCCCTTGAAAGAGACCGACCATGAGTAACGACGTTTCAACTCGAGCCAGCGCAGGCCCCGCGAGCGGTGCCGAAGCCAAAACCGTTTTACTGACCGCCGTTCACTACCGCAACGAGGCGGAGGTGCGCCGTTTTCTCACGCACTTGAAAAACCTTCCCGTGCCGCCGGGTTGGCGTCTGGCCGTCGCCGTTGCGGACAACAGTTCTTCCTGGACCGGCGCGCCCTTGGCGGCCGACGTGAGCGTTTACAAAAGCAGCAACCTCGGTTACTTGGGCGGTTGCGCTTGCGCCTACCGGGCCTGGCGAGCCGAACGAGGTGTCACGCCGACGTGGCTGGGGGTCGTCAACACCGACCTGGAATTTGCCGACGACTTTTTCGTCCGCTTGGCCGCGCACCGCTTACCCGAAAACGTGGGCATCGTCGCCCCGAACGTGTTGCTGGACAACGGCGCGCGGCAGAACCCGTTTATGCGCTCGCGTCCGGCGCGTTTTTTGCTGCACGCCTACATGCTGGTGTGGCGCAACGCCCTGTTGAGCCGTTTGTGGGACGTGGGCTTTGTCACCAAACAAAAGCTCGACGCCTTCAGGAGCGAACACAAAGACGCTGCGCCCGAGAAGATTTACGCGCCCCACGGGAGCGCCGTGTTTCTGCGCGACAGCTTGCTGACAGAACCGGCCTTGGACTACCGCGGCTTTATGTACTTCGAAGAATTGCACTTAGCCGAACAGGCGCGCCGGGCCGGGTTGGGCGTGTGGTGGCTGCCCGACCTGGTCGTGCGGCATCACCAGAACGCGACGACCGCGGCGGTGGGCGCGCGGCGGCGCTGGCGCTGGAAGTACAAAAGCACGCGCGTCATCTTAGAGGACTATTTCGCTTGACCGCTCCCCTTTCGACCACCCCCCCCGCCAAGACCTGCTCGTAGTAGCTGGCGACGCGCGCTAGCACAGCGTCCCAGTGGTAGGCCTGCGAGCGCGCGTAGGCGGCTCGGGCCAAATCGCGGCGCAGCGCCACGTCGCTCAGCAAGGCGGTGGTCGCCGCGGCGAACGCGGCGCTGTCGCCGGGCGTGACGAGGTAGCCGGTCACGCCCGGCACCTGCAGGTCGCGGCTGCCGGTCGCGTCGGCACAGACGGCGGCCAAACCGGAGGCCATCGCCTCCAACACAACATTGCCGAACGTTTCGGTCTCGCTCGGGAACAAAAACAGGTCGGCCGAGGCGTAGGCGGTCGCGAGTTCGACGCCCTCCAGACGGCCGGTGAACACGGTGTCGCCGAGCCGCGCCCGCAACTCTGCCCCGGCCGGGCCGTCGCCGACGACGACGCTGCGGTGAGGCACGTCGCGGCGTTGCAGGGTTTGCAGCGTCTCGGCCAGCGTCGCCAAACCTTTTTCCCACACCAAACGGCTGACGAACAGCACCACAGTTTCGTCGTCCGCTATCCCGTGCGCCCGCCGCCAAGCGAGCGAGCGCCTGGCGGGGTTGAAACGCGCGGCGTCCACACCGCGCGGCCACAGGCGCAGTCCTGCGGTGACGCCGTGGTCGCGCAGGCTGGCGGCGATCGAGGGGGTGGGCACGTAAACTTGGTCGCAGCGGCGGTAAAAGCGGCGCAGCGCCCACCACAGCGGGGTCTCGAGCCCGCCCAAACCGTAGTAGCTCAGGTAAGAGCTGAAGTGCGTGTGGTACGAAGCGACCACGGGTTTGCCCGCGCGCCGCGCCAAGCGTTGCGCCTGGTGGCCCAACAGGTCCGGGGTGGCGACGTGAAACAGGTCCGGGTCGAAACAGTCGAGGGCGCGGCGCGCTTCCCGTGACAAGCCCAGCGACAGCCGGTACTCGGGCCGTCCCGGGGCCGGGACCGACCAGGCCGGCAGCAACGTACCCTGGTGCGCCAGCTCGGGCTCGGCGACGGTCGGCGCGAACACGCGCACGCTGTGACCGTGCGTTTCGAGGTAATGCACCAGGCGGTTGAGGGTCAGTGACACCCCGTCGGCGATGTGATTGTAAGCGCCGGTAAACAGGGCGACGCGAACGGGCGAGGTCAGACCGGTCACGCTCACGGCATTCTCCGGGTGAACGCTCGGCACGTCAAGCATCTCGCTCGTTCAACCTGACTCCGGCGCGGGGCCGCGTCAACTTTGCGGAGCGGTTGCGGTACAGCAGCCAACTCGCGAAAGGACCGACAAAAAAAATGATGTAAAAGGTACCGAGTCGCCACAGCAACAGTGCGGCGGCGACGCGGTTTGAACTTTGCGCCTGCGTCGCCAAACCCACCGCCACTTCGATAAAACCGGAGCCGCCCGGCGTCGGCACGACGTTAGCGGTGACGGACACCAGCGTCAACACCGCCACCACGCCCGACAGCGCGGCCTCGGCCCCGTCCAACTTGAGCAGCGCCCACAGCAGCGCGTAGTTGCTCAGCCAGCCCACCGCCGTCGCTACATGCGCGCCCAGCCACCCTGTTCGGCTGAGCCTGAACTCGGTTTGGGCGCTCCGGTAATAGTCGTGGGTTGTGCGCTGCAGCCACAGCTTGACGCGCCCCGGCAGGGGCAGCCGCGCCGCCGTCAAGGCCGCGCGCAACAGCAGCTTGGGCACTTTTCGCCGGAACAGCAAGGCCACAACCAAACCGAGAGCGAGCGCCAAGCCGGCAAGCTCCAAGCTCAAAGGGAGTTTGAACTTACCGCTCAAGATAAGATAGGCGAGGCTCAACGGCAACGCCAAGCTGTAAAACGCGAGGTCGAGCAAAGCCTGCTGAACAGCGATGTTGAAGCTTTGGCCGACCGAAAAGCCCAAGGTACTCAGGGCCGCGGTACCAGCAACCCCGGCCCCCGACTTGCCCGGCGTCACGGCGGCCCCGAACGAAGTCGCGAGCTGGACCAGCAGCGCCCGCCAAAAGGGAAGGGCGACGCGCTCGCGGCACAGCAGCTGAATTCTAAACGCAGGTGCCAACCAAGCGGCCCCAAAAGCCAGCAGTGCCAGCAGTGCCAAGCCGGGGCTGTAGTTCGTGAAACTGTAGGTTTCAGGGCGAAACACGTCGTCACCGACGACCAGAACCAGCCCGACGACCCCGAACACCACGCTCAGCCCTGCCATCACAACCGCAGACTTCATAGCTTCCCTACCGTACCGGTATGGGTGCTCAGCGCCCCGCTCTTCCCCGGCCTAGAGCGAGTTTATCACCGTTCCGTCTCAAAAACTCGTTTGTTTGGCGCACCCGGTCCGGGTGCAACCGCCCTTGTCAGCGCCGTTTTGTCGGTGCCGTTCCGTCACTGCCTTTTCACCACTGCCGGTTCGTCAACGACGCCGGTGTCACGCCCGACCCCGGTCACATTACCTTTTTCACCACCTTTTTCAGAGCCAGCCTGTTTGTTCGTACCACCGCGCCGTTTGCGCAAGACCCGCCTGCAAAGGATACTGCGGTTGCCAAGCGAGGGCGCGCTGCGTTTCTGACACGTCGCAGGTGTAGGTGTGGACGGCGAGCGCCCGCGCCCGGCGGCTGTCGAGTTGAGGGGTCCGGCCAAGCAGTTTGGCGACGCTTTCCAGCCCGTACCCCGCCGCCAAAAAAACGGCTGCAGGCACCTGCAGGGTCTTGACCTCGCGCCCCAACGCCGCCGCCAAACCTTGCCCGACCTCCGGCCAAGTGTAACTGTGCGGCTCGGCGACCGGAAACGGCCCAAAACGTGCGGCGCGTGAGGCGGCGGCGAGCACCGCCCCGGCGACGTCGGCAGCGTGGACGGGTTGCAGGACGCCGCCCGTCGCGGGCGCGGGCAAAAAGCCCAGCTTCGCCAGTTTGAACAGGGGCAGCAGGTCGGTGTCGCGCGGCCCGTAAACTCCGGCCGGGCGCAACACGACGACCTCGAGGCCCTCGCCAAACGCCCGCAACCCGGTTTCGGCGTCCAGCTTGCTCCGTCCGTAAGGGCTGTCCGGCCCGCTCGAGCCGTCCGGCCCGCGCGCTTCCAAACTGCTCACAAAAACAAAGCGGCTCACGCCCGTGCGTTGGGCCGCGCGTGCCAAGTTCAGGGTGCCCTCGGTGTTGACCCTAAAAAAGCTCGCCTCGTCCTTGGCCCGCGTTATCCCGGCGGCGTGGACGATTAAGTCGACGTGGTCGCAGGCGCGCTCCAAGCTTGCCGGGTCCTGCAAGTCCAGCGGTACGGCCTCGAACCTCAAGTCGCCCAGCCAGCGCCGCGGACTCGTCGGCCGTAAGCCGCAGCGCAGCGCGTAGCCTGCCTCGACCAAGCCGTGTGCAACATGGCTGCCCACAAAGCCCGAAGCCCCGGTGAGGAGAACGCGGGGGTTCACGGCTTGGTTTCTCGAGGTGCGAAGCGCAGGGGTAAAGCAGCGCAGAAAGAGCTTGCCCTCGTTTGTCTCTTTGCGCTCATAGCTGTTTCTGGTACAGCCGGTACGTTTTGTAAAGCTCCGCGCCCGCCGCGGCGATGCCCTTGTTCATGGCTTCGTTGTCCTCCAAAATCCACGAGCACTCGGCCCCGGTGTAGCCCCGCGCGATGCCCCGGCGGCAAAACTCGGCGATGAGGGCCAACTCTAAACCCTTGTTGCGGTACTCGGGCCGGACGCCCAAAATCGGCAGGCGCATCTCGTTCATGATTTTTTTAGCTCGCAGCGCGTAAAAAATACCGAAGGGCAAGAGTCGCCCGTTCATCTTTTTGAACAGCTGGTTGGCGTTGGGAAAGCCCACCGCGACGCCCGCCAGTTCGCCTTCTAGTTCCAACATCAGCGCCATCTCGGGGTCGACGATGAGTTTGAGTTCTTTGGCGAGCAGTTTGGCTTCCTTGGGCGTGTACTTCGTCTGGCCCCAGTTTTTTTCCCACACGTCGTTGTAAAAACCGAGCACGCGCTCGACCTCTTTGTCGAAATGCTTCATCTGCACGGCGCGAATCGTGAAGTCGTACCGTTTGGCGGCCCGGTCGGCGAGTCGCAGCAGCCGCTCGCTCGGACCCACGTCGGAGCCCAAGTACCAGGCGTAGAGGTCTTTGATTTTGCGGTAGCCCGCCGCCTCGACAAAAGCCGGGTACTCGGGCGGGTTGTAGGGCATCATGACGTAGGGGTCGGTGTCGAAGGCGTCGATTTGAAAGCCCGCGCCGTCGTTCATGGTGGGGTTGGTGGGGCCGCGTAGGGCGCTGCGCAACAAGCTTTTCGCCCAGGTTTCGACTTGTGTCAACAGGGCTCGAGCCACCGCCGCGTCCTCCGCCTCGAAAAAACCGAAAAAAGCGGTGTTGTCGTGGTGGGTTTCGTTGTGGATGTCGTCGTCAACGCCCGCGACGCGGCCCACGACCCGGCCGTCTCGCTCGGCCAAAAAAAGCTCCATGCGGCCGTGCTCGAAAAATGGGTTTTTCTTCTCGTCGAAGCGCTCGCGCTCGCTCAGGCGCAGCGGCGGCACCCAATGGGGGTCCGAACGGTACTTCCGGTACGGGTACTCGATGAACCTGGTTAAGTCGGCTTTGGCCTTGACGGGACGGACGGCGAGCATAGGGGCGCTAGCCGATGACGCCCAGACGCTTCCCGACCGTTTCGAACGCGCTCAAAATGCCGTCGATGTGCTGGGGTTCGTGGTTGGCGTTGACCGAGGTGCGGATGATGCTCTGGCCCAGCGGCACCGCGGGCGGCACCGACGGCGTGGTGAAAACGCCCTCTTCCCACAACTCGCGCCAGAACAGCAGCGTCATGTCGTCGTCGCCGATGACGACGGGCACAATCGGGGTTTGCGTGCCGAGCGTGTCGAAACCGAGAGCGTTCATGCCCCGGTGATAGTGCCGCACGTTGCGCCACAGCTGGTCGCGGTGCTGCGGCTCGGTCTCCATGATGTCTAAAGCTTTCAGGGCCGCCGCCATCTGCATGGCGGGTAGCGCGGCGGTGAAGATGAACGGGCGCGCCTTGTGTTTGACGTAGTTCACCACTTCGCGCGGCCCGGCCATGAAGCCGCCGACCGAGGCGAACGACTTCGAGAACGTCCCGACGATGACGTCGACTTCCTCGTTCAGGCCGAAGTGTTCGGCGCTGCCGCGGCCGTGTTTGCCGAGCACGCCGGTCGCGTGCGCGTCGTCGACGATAATTCGCGCGCCGTACTTGCGGGCGACTTGGGCTAAGTCCGGCAGCTTGGCGATGTGCCCGCTCATCGAAAACACTCCGTCGGTGACGATCAAACGGCCGCCGGGTTTGTCCTTGTCTTTCTCGAGCAGCCTCTCTAAGTCCGCAACGTCGTTGTGCTCGTACTTGCGCAGCGCGGCGAACGACAGCCGCGCGCCGTCGTAAAGGCAGGCGTGGTTCTCGCGGTCGAAGTACAAGATGTCGTGGCGACCCGCCAACACGCTCACCACCGACAAACAGCCCAAAAACCCGGCGCTGAAGGTCAGTGCGGTTTCTTTTTGTAAAAACTGGGCGAGGCGCAGCTCCAGGTCATCGTGAAACGTCAAGGTGCCCGTTAAGAAGCGCGACCCTGTGCAACTCGTCCCGAAGTCGTCGAGGGCGCGCCGCGCCGACTCTTTCAAACGGCCGTCCTGGGTCAAACCTAAATAGTCGTTCGAGCCGGTGATGATCATTTCCCGGCCGTTTACCTTGACGGTGCCGCCGTTTTGCGAGGCAATGGGTTTGAAGTAAGGGTGCATCCCCGCCGCGACCGCTTCGTCGGCGCGTGTAAAGTTGAACGCTTTTTCGAACACGTCGGTGACGCGAGAGGAAACGGGTTTTTCAACGACGCCCAGGGTGCTCCTCGAGACGGTGCGCTGACGGATTGGGTTTTCGGACGTCTGAGAATCTGACAAGAGAGGCCTCCGAGCGTGTGCTACGCAACGCGCCACTATATCACAAGCTTTTCATGAGCCACGAAGTCCCGGCTTGCATTGGTGCGGGAGAGACGTCCACGCTTGCCTAAGAGGGTCGGTTCAGCCGGCGTTCGGTGCAGGTAGCACCTCGGGTTCCTAGTCTTGAAACCTCAAACAGCGACTTCGAACTTTGGCTCTGTAGCTGCTACCTGCTCCCCAGCCTCGCTACGTCGCGTGTAAAGTCTGTCCATATAACTTTTTAAGTCACTCAAACTCGCTGCACCACGCCACGCCACGTGCCCGTCGGGACGGATGAGAAACGCACTAGGCTTACGCACGCCGTACGCCTCGCGCAAAGCGGTCTGGCTGGCGTCGATAACATGCACCCGTGTTGTGACGCTGTAGTCGTTCAACTGCGCCTCGACCCTCGCGTGCTCCGCCTCATCATCTGCGCCCTGACCTGTGAACAGCAGCAGGTGGTGGTCTACGCCGCGCAGCAGCGGAAAAAGGCTCTCGCCCGAAGTAAAGTGTGCGTAGGGCGCACGGTCGCCGGGCTTGACCCGCTTTGCCGAAGGGTCGCCGCCGACTGCGGGACTCTTGCGGTAACCAATCCAGGTTTGCGAAAGAAGCCTGAAAATCCTTTTGCCGAGGCTCTCCCGCGACGCCAAACTGCTCAGGCGCGGCAACAGGGCGCTGCGTAACAGGTGAAAAAAGTAGTTCGGCGAGCCGATGAAGGAGAAGCCTTTGTCCGAACCGTTCAGCACCGCCTTAGCGACGGGGACGCGCTCGGGTTCGTAGCTCTCTAACAACCGCTCATCGGCTTGCCCCTTGACGACGAGTGCGAGTTTCCAGGCGAGGTTCCAGGCGTCCTGAATGCCCGTGTTCGTCCCCTGTCCACCCGCCGGGCTGTGGATATGCGCCGCGTCGCCCGCTAAAAAGACACGCCCGACACGAAATTCCTCGGTCATGCGGCGGTGGACGCGGTATTTCGAGACCCAGCGCGTGTCGGTAATCTTCGCTCTTACGACGCTATGCTGGTCGAGGATTTGCTGGATGTCCTCGCCGGCCAGCTCGTCTTTGTCCTCGAGCGCCTTCGGTATACGTGCGATGATGCGGTACTGAGAGTCACTGTAGCCGTCACCGCGCATCGGGAAAAAGGTGAGCATCCCCTGGCGCGGAACTTGCGCGTAAAACTTGTCGCGCGACAGCGGCCAGTCGAGGTCTACGTCGGCCACGAACAGCGGGTCGGCGTAGGTCGCGCCGCCAAACTCGAGCCCCAGGGTCTTGCGTACAAAGCTGCTCGCGCCGTCGGCGGCGATGAGGTAACGCGCCTTAAACTCTTCTGCCCCATCCTCGTGGCGCACTGTGACGGTTACGGCGTCAGAAGTTTGCTCAACGCTGACCAGCTCCGCGCTTCGCTCGACACCGTAAGCACCCTTGGGACCCTCATGCCGACTCAAATCGTCGAGAAGCATTTGCTCGGTTTTGTTCTGCTCGTGAATGAGCAAGTAGGGATAGGGCGAGACATCTTTGCCGTCGCGCCCCAACGCTATAAACGGCTTACCGCCTTTGTCGAGCGTGCCTTTCGTGATTAAGTTCAGGGCTTGCAGGGCTTGCCCGCGCGCCACTGCGCCCTCGGCCAAACCGAGCTTGTCCCACAGCTCTAGAGTGCGCGCTTGTACGCCCAAAGCCTTGGAGTTCTCGGCAGCCGCAGCGTTCTTGTCGATGATGCGGAAATTCACGCCATAGCGGGCTAACAACGTGGCGGCGGTGAGGCCGGTCGGGCCTGCACCCACGATAAGCACGTCGGTGGTCGTTACGGCTGTGTCTTGTGGTTTCATTCTGGTGCCTCCATTTGACGCTTGTCTTTAACGAACGTAAGGTAAACCTAGCGAAAACGACGGCAAAATGGAAGCACAAACTGAGGCTTGCGTCTATTACTGGACGGAAAGGTGAAAATGTCTGATAGCGCGGCACCGAAAAAGAAAGACCGACGCACTCGGCGCTCACAAAAGCGACTGTTCGACGCACTTATGAAACTGATTTTGGAGAAACCTTATGAGAACATCACCGTCTCCGAAATCGCCGAACGCGCGGACGTGGCTCGAGCCACTTTTTACCTCCACTACGACGACAAGGACGCGCTCCTGCTGAGTTCGCTCGACACGCTGGTAGAAAACATCGTCGAGGAAGTCAAACGCTTCTCCAAGCAAGACCTGCTCGGCGGCGTGCCGCACCCCGCGCTGGTCGTGTTCGAGTACGTGCAGCGCGACCCCGAGCTTTTTCGGGTCATCCTGAGCGGCCAGGGCGGGGGTCTGATGTTGCAGCGCTTGCGGCACTACGCCGCCCGGACGGCGCACCAGGCGCTTGCTACCCTGGGCGTTGCGCCGAAGGTGCCGCCCGCCGTCATCGCCGACTTCGCCGCGGGCGCGATGTTGTCGGTCATGACGGGCTGGCTCGAGGACGACATGCGCACCCCGCCCGACGAGATGGCGCGGTTGTTTTACAGCCTCGTCAGGCCCGGCATCGTGGGCGCGCTGACATTCGAGTGAATCCTTTGGGCTTGGTCGAAGATGGCGGCAGGGCTACCGCAAAGTTCAGCTTTCATCTACATTCGTCGTTGCGCGGGAGCGTAGCGGTTGAGGCAACCTCATACAGCAGTGCCGGATGGGCTTAGACTCTTGAGGTCACTTCGCGTTCGCTCACAAAGAAGAACCGTTTTGCATAAACGACTTTAACGGCAGCTTTGAAGACAGCGGCTCGAGGGGGTTTAGGCCCCTCTCACGGGCTATACTGCAGGTCGAATTTTCGAAGGGGGGCAAGACCCGTAGCACACGACCACTCGCACGCACCGCAAAACTTCGGCCGCGCCTTTGCCGTCGGCATCGGTCTGAACACGCTCTACGTGATGGTCGAGGCGGTGGTGGGTTTGAGCGTCGGCTCGCTCGGACTGGTCGCCGACGCCGGCCACAACGCCAGCGACGTGCTGAGTCTCATCATTGCCTGGGCGGGGGCGCGGTTGGCGCTGCGCCCGCCCTCGGAGCGCTTTACCTACGGCCTGAAGCGCTCGCCCATCGTCGCCTCGCTGTTCAACGCGCTGCTGCTGTTCGGCGCGATGGGCGTGGTCGTGTGGGAGGCCGTGGGCCGCTTGCAAGACCCCGCGCCCGTGCCCGGCGCGACGATTATCTGGGTGACGCTCGTCGGCCTGGTGGTCAACTTCGGCACGGCGTACTTGTTCGTGAAGGGCCAGGACGACCTCAACATCCGCGGCGCGTTTTTGCACATGATGGCGGACGGCCTCGTGACGCTGGGCGTGCTCGTCGCGGGAATCGTCATCCTCTACACGGGCGCGGTTTGGCTCGACCCGGTTATCAGCCTTGTCATCGTGGCGGTGGTGCTGTGGAGCACTTGGGGGCTGTTCCGCGACGCGCTGCGGTTGTCGCTCGACGCGGTGCCCGAGGGCATCGACCCGGAGGCGGTGCGAGATTACCTGAAAACCCTGCCCGGCGTGACCGAGGTCCACGACCTGCACATTTGGGCGATGAGCACGACTGAGACCGCGCTGACCGCGCACCTCGTCGTGCCGGAGAACGAAGGCCAGAACAACGCCCTCATCGTGGCGGCGCGGCGCGGGCTTCACGACAAGTTCGAAATCGTCCACACGACGTTGCAGCTCGAGAGCGGCGAGCCGCTGGACCCCTGTGGTCAACGTTCGGCCGAGGTCGTGTAAACGCCCTTGCTTTCTTTGCCTTCCGGCGTGAACTTGTAGCCGACGCCCCACACTGTATGGAAATAGACCGGGTTGCCGGGGTCGGGCTCGAACAGCTTGCGCAAGCGCACCACGAAGTTGTCGACCGTGCGGCTGCTCGGAAACGCGTCGTCGCCCCAGACCGCGTCCAGGATGTCGTCGCGGCTCACGACTTCGTTCGCGCGTTGCGACAGCAGTTTGAAGATGCCGAGTTCGCGCTCGCCTAAGGGTTCCTCAACGCCACTCGCCAGGGTAGCCGTCCAGGTACGAAAATCCACCCGGTGCCCGCCGAAGGCGAAGCTCGAGTCCGCAGGCGCGTCTTCTTGGGTGCGTCCCCACCCCTGACGGCGCAACATGTTTTGCACGCGCAGCAAAAATTCGGGCAGGTGAAACGGTTTCGGCAGGTAGTCGTCGCCCCCCGCGGCAAGCCCCTCAACGCGGTCGTCGGGCCGGCCCTTGGCGCTCAGGAACAAAACCGGCGTCGTGTCGCCCGCGCGCCGCATCGTTCGGCAGACCTCATAGCCGTCGACAAAGGGAAGCATCACGTCCAAGACGACGAGGTTGGGCTGAAGCTCGCGCCACGCGTCCAAACCCGCCCGCCCGTCCGGCGCGACCGTGACCGTGTAGCCCTCGGCCTCTAAGTTATCGACCAAAACGTCGGCCAACAGTGCCTCGTCTTCGATGATGAGAACGGTCGGCTTCACGCCCGACCGCTCACGGTGAAGGTTTCCGTCCCTTGTTCGTCCGTTCGCTCGTCCGTTTGTTCATCTGCAGTCGCCACGACGCGGCGCGGCAGCATGACGGTGAAGCGACTGCCCTGGGGGAGGTTGGCCTCGAGCCGCACCCACCCGTTCATCGCCTCGGTCATGCTGCGGACCAGGTGCAGGCCTAAGCCAACCCCGGTCGAGCGCCGCGTCATCTCGCTGCCGACGCGGTAAAAGCGCTCGAACACACGCTTGCGCTCACCCTCCGAAATGCCGACGCCGTGGTCTTCGACGTGCGTCATCACGAGGTCGCGTTGACGCTCCAGCCGCACCGTCACGGTTTTCTTGGCTCCCGGACTGTACTTCACCGCGTTGTCGAGGAGGTTGCCGAGCACCACGGCGAAGGCGCTTCTGTCGATGGAGACGGGCAGCGGCTCGGGGCTGTAAACGACGCTCAAACGTGCGCCGCGCGCCTCTAAACCCGCTCTCAACCGTCCAACCACGCCCTGCACGACGCTGTTCATTTCCAGGGGCTCTAAAAAGGGAGCGGTGCGGGATTGTTCTAACCGCGCCGCCGCGAGGACTTGCTCGCTGGTGCTTTCCAACCGCGTCAACTCGCCTTCCATCCGTGACAAGTAGTCGCGCTGCTTCTCGGGCGGCAAGCTGCGCATCAGGACGGTCTCAACAAGGAGCCGCAGCGTGCTGAGGGGCGTCTTGAACTCGTGCGTGATGGCCGACAAAAAGTTCTGCTGCCGCCGCTTGAGTTCGCGCTCGGTGCGTAAACTCTTGCCGATGATGTACAGGCCACCCAGCACGACGAGCACGAAAAACGGCCCCTCGAAAGCCACCATACGGATAAAGCCGTTTTGCCGCTTGGTGAACGCCCCCACGACCTCAGGATTCAGCTTGAACGTGCCCGTGGTTTCATCGAACCTGAGGTGTGAGTAGTCCGTTTGCAGCGCTCGGACGAGGACGGGGTCGGCGGTGTTACCGACCGCGTCGTTCGCCGCCTCTACATCTTGTTGCCAAGCCGCGAGCGTGTCCCGCGTGACCCCGGAAATATAGCGGTTCTGAAAAATAATCCACCATACCACCTGCGCCAGCACGAACACGATGATGACGCCGAAGGCCGCGCGCGTGACCGTGCGGGAGGTGAGAGAAGGCCTGCGCTTCAAGCCAACCAACCTTTTTCCAGCGCCTCTACGGCGTGGTAACTGACGATCAGGTCGGCCCCGGCCCGTTTGATGGCGGTCAAGGATTCGCGCACCGCGGGCGCTTCCTCGAGCGCGCCCGCCTTCACCGCCGCCTTGAGCATGGCGTATTCGCCCGAGACGTTGTAAGCCACCAGCGGTAAAACCGTCTTCTCCCGCAGCCGCGCCAGCACGTCCAGGTAGGGCAGCGCAGGCTTGACCATGAGCATGTCCGCGCCCTCGGCCTCGTCGAGTTCGGCTTCACGCAGGGCTTCCAAGCTGTTGCGGTAGTCCATCTGGTAGGTTTTGCGGTCTTTGGGCGGACCCCCCCTGACCAACGCTTCGCTCGGTCGGTCCCCCCCTAAAAGGGGGGGCTGTTGAGCGTCAGCGACAACAGGGGGGGTCTCCTTCGGTGCCGACCCCGCCGCCTCCCGAAACGGCCCGTAAAATGCCGAGGCGTACTTCACGGCGTAGGAGAGAATTCCGACTTCGCTGTGCCCCGCGGCGTCGAGCGTTTGCCGAATCGCGGAAACCCGCCCGTCCATCATGTCGGACGGCGAGACGAGGTCGGCCCCGGCCTCCGCGTGGGAGAGGGCCATGCTGGCGAGGTGCCCTAAGCTCGAGTCGTTGTCCACCACCATCCCCCGCGGCGTCTGCTTCAAAAGTCCACAGTGACCGTGAGAAGTGTAGCTGCACAAACACACGTCGGTGATGAGGACCAGACTGTCGCCGAAAGTGGCCCGCGCTTCGCGCAACGCTCGGTTGACGGGGCCGCTCGGGTCGTGAGCGCTTTTCGCGTCGGCGGACTTACTGCTTTCCGGCACGACGCCGAACAGGACGGCGGCCTTGATCCCTAAGTCGAGGGCGCGCTCGAGGTCTTTCAACAACGCGTCAACACTGAAGCGCGACACGCCGGGTAGCGCGCCGACGGGCTGCACCTCACCCCGTCCCGGCACCACGAAGTAGGGCGCGACGAAGTCCTCGGGCCGCAAAAAGGTGTCGGCGACGAGGTTGCGGATTGCCGCCGTCGCCCGCAGGCGGCGCGGGCGTTTGGTCAGGTTGAAGGCGGGTTTCGTTTTCGTCAAGGTCATAGTTTCCTTTTTGCATTCCGGTCGGCGGCTGAGTTGAAGGTGTCTAAGTTGAGGGCATCAGGGTCTCGAGGGCGGCAATCACGGCGTCGGCGTCGGGGCGTTCGGCCTGGACGTAGCGCCAGCCGTACTCCTCGATGGCCGCGCCCGTGCTCGGGCCGAGGGCGACGAGTCTGGCGCGCGCCCCAACTCCGCGCGGCAGGGCTTCAACCGCCGAGGGGCTGCTGAGGACGACGACGTCCACATCATCAACCGTGAAACCACAAGTGACTGTTCGGTACACCACCAGCGGGCGGGTCTCGAGCCCGTTTTTCTCCAGCGCGTCCTGCAGCGTCGGCAACGCCCGGTCACCGCGCGGCAGGCCGACGGGTGCGGCGGCGTGGGCGCTTTGCAAAAAAGCCTCGGCCAGCCCGAGCGAGGTCTGCGGCTCACCGACGAGGCTGACCCTACCGCCCAAACCCTCAAGCGCCGCCGCCGTTTTAGCCCCGACCGCACCGAGCCGTGTGTCGCCGAAACCCGGCTCGAGCGCGCCCCAAGCCTCGACCCCGCTCGGGCTGGTGAACAGCAGCCAGGGGCAAGCCGGTAAATCTTCAGCGCGTTTTCTAACAGCCTCAGTTAAAAGCGGCTCGGTTTTTATCAGGGGGCTGCGCACGACTTCGAAACCGCGCTCGAGCAAGCCTGCCTCAAGACCTGCCAACTTGCCCGGTGACTGCGTGAGCGCGACCCTGAGCTTCACCTAAAATATCCTCTAAGTTTCTACCGTCGGTCGCCCAAGCGCTTCGAACGCGAGCATCGCCGCGCCTTCCGACGAGGGGTTGGCGACCTCGATGTAGTGGCCTTCGTACCAGGCTTTAAGCTTGACGACGCCGTCCTCATAAACCGCGTGCGCGCCGAGGGCGAGTTGGCAACCGCCCTGCAGCATCGCCATCAGTCCGCGTTCGGCGGCGACGGCCTTGTAGGTGCGGATGTCGTGGAGGTCGGTCAGGACGGAGGCGACCTCGTAAGCGTCGCGGCGCGTCTCGAGCGCCAGCGCGCCCTGCGCCGGGGCGGGCACCATCACGTGGGGCTCGAGCACCATCACCTCCAAACCCGACAGGTCGAGGTCCAGGCGCTCCAGGCCCGCCGCCGCCAGAACAATCGCATCATAGAGGCCGTCGCGCAGTTTCTGTACCCGCGTCGGCACGTTGCCGCGGAGTTCTTTCGTGACGAGGTCGGGGCGCAGGGCGAGCAGCTGTTTTTGCCGCCGCACCGCGCTCGTGCCGACGGTCGTACCTTCTGTCAGGGGCAAATTTTGCGCGCTCGAGTCGAATTTTTCCGGTCGCACCAGCAACACGTCGCGCGGGTCGGCGCGCCCCGTCACGGCGGCGATTTCCAGCATCGGCATCGGCGCGCTCGGCAAGTCTTTGTGCGAGTGGACGGCCACGTCGGCCTCGCCCGCCAAAACGGCGTCCTGCACAGCTTTGGTAAAAAACCCTTGACCTTGCATGAGCGCGAAAGGCTGGTAATCTTTGTCACCTTGCGTTTCGATTAGAACGAGTTCGACCCCGTGGCCGAGGGCCTCGAGCCGACCCTTGACAAAATTCGCTTGCCACAGGGCGAGTTGACTTTTGCGGGTGGCAATGCGGATGAGGTTCATAGTCCTCTCCCTGAATGGAGTTTGTAGCCAGGGGTTTGTGGCTTGTTGGGGAACCGCAGGCTACCGGCTACGAGCCACTGGCTGAGTTCAGTCACCGTTCAACCCCGTCATTCGACCCGTCGTTTACCCTGTCGTTCAAGCCGGTTTCCTCCAAAAACACCTTCGCCGCCTCGAGCCCGTATTCCCGCGCCACCGCCCGCAAACCCTTGATGGGCACGTGCGCGAACTTGTGGGCAAGTTTGGCGGCGTCGGCGGCGGGCAGGCTGTCGCCGATGGTGTCCAAGTACCAGTCGCGCAGCCGTTTGATGGACGGCCCCAGCTGCCGCTCGGTCCACTCGGTGCGGGCGAGTTCGAGTTCGTCCTGGATGATCCGTTCGGCGCGGGCGAGCTTGTCGGTCATCGCCGCCCGGCGCAGGTTTCCCGCCGCCTGCAGCGTGTCCACATCGAGCACGCACACCCCACGCGCCGCCCCCGCCTTGAGGTTGCGCGGCACCCCCAGGTCGACAATCGTTTTGAGCGTGGGCAGCTTCTCGAGCACGGCCTCGTCCACCACGTCGCCCGCGGAGAGCGCGCAGACGAGGGCCTCGAGTGGGGGCGGTGCAGCCAAAAACTCGGCCAAGCTCAGACTCTCCACCCCGAGGTGTTTGCCGAGCCGGGCCGCGCGCTCCGGCGTGCGGTTGACGATGGTCAGGTGCAGGTTCTTGTTCTCTGCCAAAGACTTCGCCGCCAGCGTACCCATCTCGCCCGCGCCGAGGACGGCGACGCGGTCACCGGGCGCTAGGCTGCGTTCCAACTGCGGCCGCGCCAGGCTGAAGAGCGACGTGTGCAGGGGCGCTAAGTCGACGTCGCGCCGCACCTTTTTGGCAATGCGCAGCGCCGTGTGAAACGCGAACAGGGTGGACTTGCCGGTCGTGCCCAGTGCCTGCGCCGCACTGAAAGCGTTACGCACCTGCGCCATAATCTGGTCTTCGCCGGGGTTGAGCGAGTCGAGCGACGCGGCGACGCGGCAGAGTTGCTCTAAAGCGCCGTCCCCCACGAAGGCGTAGGGCCGCACCTCCGCGCCCGGCGGAGTAAGCCGTGTCCTCGCCTCCGCCACATTTAACCCCTCGGGCAAAACCGTGACGAGGTTCCAGCGGTTGCAGGTCGCCAACGGTACCCACTCCTCTAAGCCACAGCGCTCAAAATCCGCCGCCTCGAAACCCCGCTGCCAGGCCTCGAGCGCCGCCGCCCCGCCGCGCCTATGCGAAACCCCGATGAGTGCTAACCGTTCCACTCCGTCAATGTTAGAGCCCGGCGCGTTTTCGTATGTCACGAAAGTGTCATCTGGGAGGAAAAGGTCGAACTTCTCAGCTTTTGGGTTGAGGTGAGGGCTCGAGTTCGCCGGCCATTCCGCCCACGCAGGCACCTTGCTGGATGAGCGCGTCAGACGAGCGTCTGAGTCGTGAAAAGCTTGTCCGCAACACCTTGACAGGCCCGCGCCCGAGTCCATATACTGTTCAGGCTGTAGGCGAATCACGCGTGGGTTTGCCAAAAGGGCTTCGGCCCGGGACTGCAGGGGTCGTTAGCTCAGTTGGTAGAGCAGCTGACTTTTAATCAGCGGGTCACAGGTTCGAGCCCTGTACGACCCACCAGCAGGGCCCCTTCGACTAGCGGTTAGGTCACCACTCTTTCACAGTGGCGGCACGAGTTCGAATCTCGTAGGGGTCACCAAGGTGAAGGTATCATCCACGTGGGTGATACCTTTAATCTTAAAAGCCACGCGAGTCTTGCATTGAAGCTCAAGGCTGCTGAGGTAAAATTTTATTGAAAGATGATACCTCTTTTGGGCGATTAGCTCAGCTGGAAGAGCGCCTCCCTTACAAGGAGGATGTCGGGGGTTCAAGTCCCTCATCGCCCACCATCAAAACCACTGTCACAAACGACGAAACAAAAGCCAGACGTTCTGGGCCGGCTCGTTTGTTGGGGCCATCTACACCCGGTCTACACTCGTGTTGCGGATGCCGGTTTGCTCGAGTAAGAATTTTGTAAGAGTTTGACCTCTAAGCTGTCCTCACCTCCCTTTTACACCCGCGCCCTGGACAAGCGCGGGTTTTTTTGGGTTGGACTGAGCTTGACTGCGTCACCACCGAACGGTTTTTCAGGTGGGCGGTTCGACAAGCTCGAACTCGCGTTCAGCGCAAGAACGCCTCGTGCAGCCCCCCGTCCACGCTCAAAACTTGCCCGGTCGTCTTGCTCAACCTGCTGCTGACCAGCAGGTACGCGGCCTCAGCTTGGTCGGCGAGGGTGATGGGGCTTTTGGTGAGGGTGCGCTGCGCGTAAAACGCAGCGAGTTTATCGCGCAGGGTTTCGGTGTCCTCGTCCTCGCTGAAGGGTATCTCGTACTTGGCGAGCGAACTGATAACACGCGCCCGCGGAAACATGCTGCTCCCCTCGACCACGGTGGCCGGGGCCAGACCGTTGACCCGGATTAAGGGGGCCAGCTCTACGGCCAACTCCCGCACGAGGTGGTTCGCCGCCGCCTTGCTGGTGTCGTAAGCGAGCGAGCCCTTTTTTGCCACCGCCCCGTTCACGCTCGTGGTCAACACCAGGCTGCCCTGCAGACCCTGCGCCTCCCAAACCCGCCGCGCCTCGTCGGCGACGAGGTAACCCCCGGTCACGTTGATGTCGAAGGTCAAACCCCACTTGTCGTCGGGGATGCGCCCGTCCGCGTCGGGCGACACGAAAACCCCGGCGGTGACGACGACGCTGTCGACGCCGCCGTAGGCGAGGACGGTTTGGCGAAAAAGTTCGCGCACGCTGCCACGCTTCGTGACGTCGACCTCGAGCCCAATCGCCGGGCCACAGTTCGAGACCCCCGTCCCGGCCACGCCGATGCCGACACCGTAAATCTCAGTCAGCTCTCGAGCGGTTTCCCGAGCCGCTGCCACGTTCAGGTCTGCGCAGACGACGTGTGCGCCCTCCGCCGCCAGCCGCAACGCCGCCGCCCCGCCGATGCCGCTGCCCGCGCCGACCACCACGACCACGCGCCGGGCGAACTCTTTTTCCGGGGGCATCCGCCGCAGCTTGGCTTCTTCCAGAGCCCAATACTCGATGTCGAACGCCTCTTGCTGGGGCAAGGCGATGTACTCGCCCACGCTTTCCGCGCCGCGCATCACTTCGACGGCGGCGTTGTAGAACTCGGCGGTGACGCGCGACTCGCTCTTGGTCTTGCCCCAGGCAATCATGCCGACGCCGGGCAGCAAAATCACGGTCGGGTTGGGGTCGCGCATGGGCGGGGAGGATTGGCGTTTGCAGGTTTCGTAATAGGTTTTGTAGTCCGCGCGGTACTGAGTTAAATTGTGCTCGAGCTTCCCTAGCAGCGCCTGCACGTCCTCTGTTTGCGGGTTCCAGTCCACATATAGAGGTTTGATTTTGGTGCGCAAAAAGTGGTCGGGGCAACTGGTACCGAGTTCGGCCAAACGCGGCGCGTCGTGACTGTTGACGAACCTCAAAATTGTCTCGTCAGCCTGCACCGTGCCGACGAAGCGGTTTTGCTGCGAGACCAGCCCGCGCAGTTTGGGCAAAATCTCGACCAGCACTTCCTCACGCTTTTCTTCACTGAGACGTTCGTACTTTTGCCCGCCGAAGGTCGCGTCGCCCTTGTCACGCGCTTCGATGTAGTGCGCCGCCTTTTCGACGAGGTCCAAACTCAGGTCGTAGCAGGCTTTGTCGTCGTTCGCCCAGTTGATAAGCCCGTGCTGGCCCATGACGAGACCTTTGAGGGTGGGGGCTTTCTCGACGATTTCCGCCATCACCAGGCCCAGGTCGAAGCCGGGGCGCTGCCAGTCTACCCAGCCGACCTCGTCGCCGTAAACCTCGCGGGTCAGCGCTTCACCGTTTTTACTTGCGGCGACGGCGATGACCGCGTTCGGGTGGGTGTGGTCGACGTGGTTGAACGGGATGAACGCGTGCAGCGGGGTGTCGATGCTGCTGGCCCTCGGGTTCAAACCGTAAACCGTGTGCGGGTACAGCGCCACCATCTCGTCTTCGACGGGTGTTTTCACGCCTTTTTCGTCGGCGTTGTCGTAAATGGTTTTGAGGGCGTTCAGCTTGTCCATGTAGAGCGAGGCGAAGTTCTCGCGCTTGGCGGTGCGCAAATCGCCGCCCGAGCCCTTGACGAACAGCACTGTTTCGTCTGCGCCCGTGAGCGGGTCGGTCACGGTGAGTTTGGCGGAAGTGTTGCCGCCGCCCGTGTTGGTGACGCGCTGGTCTTGCCCGAGCAGGTTCGAGCGGTAGACGAGGCGTTCGACGGGGTCCAAGGTGTCTGCGTAAGAATCATCCCAAAGATAGCTGACGTGCTCGAAAGTGTCGGGTTTGTCCTCGTCCATGAAATCGCCTTTCTTACTTCCTGCTTCTCACTTCTTGCGAAGTTTGCGAGCCCTCTAGCGCTGAGCCAAGACTTTGTTCTCGTACGCTTTGACGTCGTCCACAAAGGAAAAGCCGACGGGCACGTTTTGCGTGGCGCAGTAGTAATCCCAAACCGCGCCGAAGGGCATCGTTTTGAGTTCTTCCAACAGGGCGAGGCGCGCGGTGTAGTCGCCCGCTGCTTCGAAAGCGCGGAGTTTGTCGGCGGGCTCGAGCAGCGCCAGCAGCAACGCTTTGAGCGTGTTCCGCGTGCCGATGGTCCAGGCGGCGACGCGGTTGATGCTGGCGTCGAAAAAGTCCAGCCCGACGTGAACGCGGCTCAAGAAGTCGCCCCGGACGACTTCTTGCATGGTCGTCTGCAAGTCGTCGCTGAGCGTCACCACGTGGTCGCTGTCCCAGCGCACGCCGCGGCTCACGTGTAAAAGAACCTCGTCCAGGTAAAGCAGCACCGCCGAGAGTTTGTCGCTGACGGTTTCGGTCGGGTGGAAGTGGCCGGCGTCTAAGCAGAGGAGTTTTTGGCGCGTTATCGCGTAACCGAGGTAGAACTCGTGCGAGCCGACCACATAGCTTTCCGAGCCCAGCCCGAACAGCTTGGACTCGACGGCGTCTAAGTTGTGCTCGAGCGGTTCCTCGAAAATGTGGTCGAGCGCGTCTCGCAGTCGTTCCCGCGGACCCTTGCGGTCGAAGGGCGTGTCCTTGTAGCCGTCGGGAATCCAAAGGTTGGTGACGCAGGGCGTGCCGAGTTCGCGGCCGAAATAGTCCCCGATCCTGCGGCTGGCGCGGCAGTGCTCGATCCAGAACCGGCGGACACTCTCGTCGCTGCTGGCCAGGGTAAAGCCGTCGTCGGCCAAAGGGTGCGAAAAGAGCGTCGGGTTGAAGTCCAGGCCGTGGTGGTTCGTTTTGGCCCACTCGAGCCAGCTGGAGAAGTGTTCCGGCGTTATCTCGTCGCGCGGTACTGGCTTGTCAGCTTCTAAATAAATCGCGTGGAGGTTGAGCCGGTGCGTACCCGGAATGAGGCTGTAGGCTTTGGTCAAGTCCTGCCGCAGTTCGTCGGCGTTGCGCGCCTTGCCGGGATGGTTGCCGGTCGCCATGATGCCGCCGCCGAGACCGCGTTCAGGCGCTTCGAAGCCGCCCACGTCGTCGCCTTGCCAGCAGTGCAGGCTGATGGGGAGGGTCGCCAGCGTCCTCAGAGCTTGGTCCGCGTCCACGCCCAGCTCGGCGTAGCGCGCTCGCGCCAAAGCGTAAGCCTGTTGTTCATCGCTCACTGGGCCTCTTTTCTTCGAGGTGACAAACACCCTAAAACAACGTCAACGCAGACAAAACGAAACGCGACACCTCGGCGTGCTTTGTCGGGGCCGGGGCGTGGGCGCAGAGACGGACCCCGAGCGTAGGCCGGACGCCCGTCGCTTTTCAACTTTACAACTTTCCACTCCGGAACGGCTACACTGAGGTGTGAGTACGGCGTGGATACCCTAAGGCATGGACGACGCTTCTAAGCAGCGAGACGCCGTCGACTTGGCCCGTGAGCTTGCCCAGCAGGTCAGAGCGAGGGCTCGAGCCGCGGACGAACACGGCGGCCTGCCCGCTGCGGACGTTGCCACGCTTCGGCGCGCGGGTTATCCCGGGATCGCCGTGCCCGCGCACTACGGCGGCCGGGGCGCTTCGCTGCAGACCTGCGTCGCGGCGCAGCTCGAGCTGGCCCAAGGCAGCGCCTCCACCGCCCTCGTCGCCGCGATGACCCTCCACATCGTCGGCCACGAGCGCGAGGTGAAAAGTTGGGCCGGCGACGCCAGAGACGCGATTTTTCGCGACGTCGCCTGCGGCGCGCTGCTCAACAGCGCGGCGAGCGAGCCGCGGCTGGGCAGCCCGTCGCGCGGCGGTTTGCCCGACACCCACGCCGAACCAAGCGGCGACACGCTTGTTGTCAACGGCCACAAAAACTGGGTGACGGGCGGCGAGTTTTTAAACCACCTGCTGGTGCGCTTGCGCCTCGGCGACGAGGCGGTCGTCGTGTGGTTGCCGGGCGACACCCCGGGTTTGCGCTGGGAAAAAACCTGGGGCGACTCTTTGAGCCTGCGCGCCAGCGACAGCCACGACCTCTATCTGGAGGACGTGCGCGTACCTGCGGCGCACCTCGTCCAGCGGGGCAAGTCCCCCGGCAGCGTCTGGTTTCCGCTGCTGGTCGCGGCCACTTACCTCGGCGCCGCCGTCGCCGCGCGGGACGACGTCGTCGCCTACGCACGAGCGCGCGTCCCCACCGCCCTCGGCAAACCCATTGCCACGCTGCCGGGGATTCAGCGGCAAGTCGGCGACATCGACGTCTCCCTGCAGGCTGCACGCGCCTTTTTGTCGGCGACGGCGGCCGGGTGGCGAGGGCTCGAGCAGGAGCGTGAAACTTTCCTGGTGAAAGCCGCCAGCGCCAAGCACGTGGCGGTGGAGACGGCTCTCGCCGTGACCGACAAGGCGCTACGCGTCGCCGGGGCCGCGGGCATCGACAAGGAACTGGCGTTGGAGCGTTACTTCCGCGACGTGCGCGGCGGCCTGATGCACCCGCCTTCGGGCGACGCCGCGCTGGAACTGGTCGGGCGGCGCGCTCTGGGTGTGCCGGCTTAGGCGTGTGACCACCGAAACGCGCCGTGGCGGCTTTTGTACGGGTATGCTGAGACAGTGGGGATGCTTGAGACAGTGGGGATGCTGAGACAGTGGTGAACGGGCGAGCGACAAACCGAACGGCGGTCGACAAAGTCGACGGAAAAACGGGCGACGGGACGATGCCGGACCCCGCCAGACAGTCTCAGCGCCGCAACGCTTACCTGCTCGTTTTACCCCTCACCATCATCGCCGTCGTGACGGTTTACCTGGTCGAACTCGGCCAAGCCAACGTCGACCCTTTCAACCTGGTGGCGCTGCCCCTGCTGGCGCTGCTGTTCAGCCTTTTGGCGACGGCGCACCTGCTCGACCTGCTGAGCCTGCGCGTGGTCGAGGCCGAACTTTTCGCGGTGACCTCGCTGGCCTTTTTTGGCAAGCTCGGTTACACGCTTTTTGCGTCTTACTCGGCTTTTGAGCGGACGCACGCGCTGAGCCAGGTGTTTATCTGGACGCCGTTCGTCTACGCCCTGGCTTTTTTGGTCGGTACCCCCAAAACCGGCCTGTACCGCGCCGGGGCCGTTTACCTCGTCAGCGTTGCGCTGGCGGTTGTCGCGGCACTCGAGAACGGTTCCCTGAGCGGCTACCGGCTCGGCGAATACTACCTGGGCAACCTGGTGCTGCTGGCTCTTTTGTACCTCGTCGGCAGCCTGCGCACGCGCTTGGGTGAACTGCAAAACAACTTGAGCGAGATGGTTCGCCTGGCGACCTTGGACTTCTTGACCGGGGTACCCAACCGCCGCCGCCTGGAAACGCAACTGCAACGCGAACTAGAGCAGCACCGCCGCTACGGCGCGCCGGTGTCGGTAATCTTGTTCGACATCGACAACTTTAAAAAGTTCAACGACACCTACGGCCACGCCCTCGGCGACGAGGTGCTCAAAAAAGTGGCGGGGGCGGTGCAGCACGAGCTGCGCTCGACCGACGCCTTCGGGCGCTGGGGCGGCGAGGAGTTTCTGGTCGTCGCCGGGCACACCGACGCCCGCCACGCGACACTGCTCGCCGAGCGCTTGCGGCAGCGCGTCGCCACGAGCGAGGTGCCCGGCGCGGGCACCATCACCGCCAGCTTCGGCGTGGCCGCGTGCCACGCCGACCTCAGTTTAGAGGCGCTCATCGAGCGAGCCGACGCCGCACTTTATCAGGCCAAAAGCTTGGGCAAAAACCGGGTGAGTCTCGACAGCCCGGACGGTTTGCCGGCGGCCGTTCAGGTACCGCGCTTGGACTACCCGTTCAAAGAAGTGCTCAAAGAACCCGCCCCCGCCGTCGTGGGCGCGGTCACGGCCTGGTTGACGCGGCTCGAGTTGGGGCCTGCGCCCGCCGACCTGCGCGCGCACGTGGCGCGCAGTTTCGGCTGTCTGGCCGCGACCCTGCACCCTTACGCCGCTCAAGACTGGCAAATCCTGCTCGGCAAGTGGTACTGCTGGGCCTTTTTGCACGACGACCGCTGCGACGGCAGCGAACTGGGGCGGCAGCCCGAGCGGTTGAAACGTTTGACCGACCGGCTGGCCGAACTGTTTGCCGGAGCCCCGCCCCGCCCCGACGACGAGCCGCTCGGCCGGGCACTCGTCGACCTGCGCGGCGAGCTGCTGCGGGCGGGCGGGGACCTGTGGTTGGCGCAGCTTCAAGACGAACTCGAGCGCTACTTTTCGGCCCTGGCCTGGGAAGCGCACAACCGCGCCGAGAACACCCCGCCGAGCCTGAGCCGTTACTTAGAGATGCGGCCCATCACGGTGGGTCTGCGGCTGGACGACCTGTTCAGCCGGGCCGACGGCTTGACCCTGCCGGAAAACGTGCGCAACCTCGCCGGTGTCGCCGCCCTGACCCGCTTGGCGAACGAACTCGTGTGCTGGGCCAACGACCTCGTTTCGCTCGACAAGGAGTTGCGCCAAGGGGACGTTCACAACCTGGTGAGGGTTCTGCAACAAGCTAAAGGTCTCAGTTTGCAGGACGCGGTCGAGCAGGCGAGCCGGCAACACGACCAAACCCTGGCGCGCTTTTTAGAAACCGAACAGCACGTCAAAGCGCGGCTCGGCGCTTGGCGAGACCTGGAGCTGCATTTAGAACTGCTTCGGGCGCGGGTGCGCGGCATTTACGACTGGTCTTTGGTGTCGGGGCGCTACCGGTAGGTTTTGAGACTTCGGGAGCTTTCTGAATCTTTCTAAAACATTGCCAAAAACATCGTGCTGGATGAAACAGCCTTTGGAAAAGTTGTTTGGGAAGCTATGCTCTGAGCAGTCGACGCGACCCGGGCACAGCGCGGCTCGAGATGAGCGGCTTGCGACTTCGGTCGGCAGCGAGACGAGCACGGCGCGGGCAAGCCGACGTGAAACGGCGGCCTTCGGTAGAGCTTGCCTGGTCTCGAGCACCGAAGTTCGTCCCTGACTGCAGTCGGCTCGAGACGGCCTGTTAGACTGTCGTCTATGACGACCGGTTTCACGACCTCCAACCCTGCAACGCCCGCGCCACCGGCAACTCGCCGCGCCCGCAACACGGGGACGAGGGGAGGGCGACACCGTGCCTGACCCCGACCGCCCCACGGCGGGGGTGCTGGTAATTTTCGGGGCCGGGGGCGACCTCGCCTGGCGCAAACTGTTGCCCGCCCTGTTCGACCTGTACGTCCAGCGGCGTTTGCCGGAGAAGTTCGCTGTCGTGGGTTTGGACCGCAAAGACTTGGACGACGAAGCGTTTCGGCAACGCGCCCTTAGCGGCGTCGAGACGTTCGCACGTTTCAAGGGCGATGTAGCGCAGAAGTGGGCGACCTTTGCCGGGTCGCTTTCCTATCTTACGGGCGAGGTCGACACGCCCGACACCTACGTGGCGCTGGCCGCCAAACTCGCGGCGCAGGACAAAGTTTGGGAACAGGAAAGCAACCACATCTTTTACTTGGCGACGCCGCCCTTTCTCATCGAGCCGATTTCCTCGGGTTTGGCGTCGTCGCACCTGCTCGACGCCCGCGACAGCACCCGCATCGTCGTGGAAAAGCCGTTCGGGCACGACCTCGCTTCGGCGAAGGCCCTCAACGCCCGACTTTTGCAACTCTGCCCGGAAACGCAGATTTACCGCATCGACCACTACCTCGGCAAAGAAACCGTGCAGAACATCCTGGCCTTTAGATTCGCCAACGCGCTGTTTGAGCCCGTCTGGGACCGCCGCTACATCGACCACGTGCAAATCACCGTGGCCGAAACGGTCGGGGTCGAGCACCGGGGCGGCTACTACGAAACGGCCGGGGCGCTGCGCGACATGGTGCAAAACCACCTCATGCAGCTCTTGTGCCTGGTGGCGATGGAGCCGCCGGTCTCGTTCGGCGCGGAAGAGGTGCGCAGCCGCAAAGTAGACGTGCTGCGCGCGGTGCGCCCGATAAAACCGGAAAGCGTGTTCGACGCGGCGGCGCGCGGCCAGTACGGCGCGGGTTGGGTGATGGGCGAGCACGTGCAGGCTTACCGCGCGGAGCCGGGCGTCGCGCCGCGCTCGACCACCGAGACGTTCGCCGCGCTCAAACTCTACGTCGACAACTGGCGTTGGCGCGGCGTGCCCTTTTACCTGCGCAGCGGCAAGCACTTGCCCGAGCGCGTCTCCGAAGTCGTCGTCCGCTTCAAACCGGTGCCGCACCAGGCTTTTCCCAACGGGACGAACACCCCCATCGAGCCGAACGACATCGTTATTTACATCCAGCCGGACGAAGGCATCTCCATCGACGTGCAGGCCAAAAAGCCGGGGCTGAACATGCGCTTAGGCGAGGTCGACATGCACTTCGCCTACGAAGAAGCGTTCCGCGAGCCCTCGCCCGAGGCTTACGAAACGCTGCTGCTGGACATCTTCCGGGGCGACGCGACGCTGTTTATGCGCAGCGACCAGGTCGAGCTGGCCTGGGCCATCGTCATGCCGGTCTTGGACGTGTGGGCCCAAGCCGAGGACATCCCCCAGTACGACTCGGGCACCTGGGGGCCGGACGAGGCGACCGAACTCATCGCTCGCGACGGCCGCAGTTGGCTGCGCCCGCAACGTCTCAGCACCAAAATCAAGGACAAGCGGGGTTGAGAGAGTACCAAGTCCTGAGTTGAAAGTGATTCGACTCGGTACTTCCTCGATAAGTTCACTTCCGATTTCGAAACTCAGCAAGAGATAACAACTGCACTTGGCGAAAAACCTGTGCGTGCTAGTCTCGGGTGAGAAGTATGAAACGCTACGCCGTTCCTGTCACCCTCTTCGTCGTTGTGAGCGTCGCTGTAGGCGGCTGGCTCGTCACGCGGCGGCCGGTTGCCGACCCGACGGCGAGCCAACGCGCCCTGGACGGGTTGCGGGGCCAGGTGAAAAGCGTCGTGGTCGAAACGTTTCCCGTGGTCGAGCGTTTCAGTGAGTGGCTCGAGGCCGCCGGGGGCGTAGAGAGCGAGACCACCTACACCGCCAAAGGTGACCTCCTGCAAGTCAGCCGCTACCGGCCGGACAACGGCCTCGAGTACCGGCTGACCTACCGGTACGACCACGACCGGCTCGTCGAGGAGACGAGCTTCGGCCCCGACGACCGACCCCTTTACAGGTGGCTCCACGCCTACGACGACCGGGGCCGCTTGACAAGCCTGAGCGGTTACGACGACCGCGGCTTGCTCGCGGTCAAAACGCTCTACAGCTACGACGCCCAAAACCGCCTGCTCACCGAAACGTCCTACGGGGCCGACGAAACCCTGAGCTACGAGGCTTTCCAGAGTTACGCCCAGGGCTACACGCGCTCGACCGCGTATTTCGTTCAGGGCGCGCCCGAGTATCGCTTGGAGGAAACCTTCGACCCGTCCAACCACCGCCTTGCAGAAGCCAGCTACGGCCCCAGCCAGGACCTGCAGTACCGGGTCGAATACAGCTACACCGAGCGCGGCGACCTGCTGACAGAGAGCGCCTACAGCGCGGACGAGACTTTGGAATACCGCCTGGAAAACCGCTACGACGAGGCCGGTCACTTGCTCGAGACGGTCGAATACGGCGCCGACCTTGAACCCTTTTACCGCTACAGCTACGCTTACAACGGTGCAGGCGACGTGACAAAACGCGAAACCAGGAGCGTGGACGGCAGCGGCTCGAGCCTGACCTACACTTACATTTACGACAAACACGGCAACTGGACGGAGCGCCGCACCGCAAAACTCGTCACCTGTTCCGGAAAAGAAAGGTTGGAGCCGAGCGAGGTCGCGCGCCGAACCATCAGCTACTACTGACAGCCGCTTCCGCTTTGAAACTTCTATCCTGAAACCCAAAAAAACTAAACCCTGTCGCGTAGCGCTTCGGCGTTGTCGGCCAGCGTCGAAAACAGCGCCCACACGGCAACTCCCCCAACGAGATAGTAAAGCATATGGCTGAGATTCAGCCACCACGGCGTCAGCGTTTCCGCAGCGACGAAAAAGGTCGGGACAGAGGCGAGCGCGAGGGCAATCCCCCCAATGAGCGCCAACCACGCAACAGCCCTGAGGATGAAAATTTTCATGGGCACACTTTAGCCGATTCGGCCCTTCTTGTCATTCCCCCGTGTCCACCGTCCGCGGCACCTTGAAAAAGCCGTCCTCCGACTCGACGGCCAGGTTCATAACCGTTTCGTGGGGCAGGGACGGGCGCACCGTGTCCTCCCTGAAAACGTTGTGCAAGTCCACAGGCCGCGCGAGTTCTTCCACGCCTTCGGTATCTAGCGCGCGCAGCGTCTCGAACGCTTCTAAGATACGGTTGAGGTCGTCTTTGAGGCCCCGGGTTTCCTCCGGACTCAGGTCCATGCGGGCAAGGGTTTTAAGGTGCGCCATGTCTGCGTCGCTGATGCTCATGGGGTCAAGTCTAGCAGCTTGCGTGCTAACCGGCCACGTTGTGCGGAGGCAAAAAGTACCGAGGACCGAGTGGAAAGTAGAAAGTGAAAAGGAGAAAGCAAGGTGCGACTCGAGCGAACATGAACGTCTCTCAGAAGCACGGTGACCACGAATGCGAAAGGCTGGACGCGGGTTACTCGAGCCACTTGTACATGACGAGTGCGTTCGTGAAGCCTAAGCTCGAGTGTTTGAAAGCACCCGGCAGCGTCCCGACGGTTGCAAAACCCAGTTCGTGCCACAACCGCACCGCCGGATTTGTGCTCACCACGAGGTTGAACTGCATCGCCTTGAAACCGAGCCTTTTGGCCTCGTCTTGCGAGTGCAAACAGAGCGCGCGCCCGACGCCGCGGCCCCTCGCCGCCGCACTCACCATGTAGCCCGCGTTGCAGACGTGAGCGCCCAACCCGGGTTGGTTCGGCTTGAGGTAGTAGGTGCCGACCGTCTCACCGTCTAAAACACCGACGTAGGTGGCGAGCGGCGCGTCCAGCCAAACCTTTTTAGCCTCGTCACGACCTGTGTCCGGCGCGTAGGCGTAGCTGTCGCCCGCGCTGACGATTTCTCGAAAGACAGGCCATATCGAAGTAAAGTCGGCGTCGGTGGCGGGCCTTATGGTGAGCATGAGTCAGTGTAACCGGGTCTTGTCCTATACTGAGGCTTCAACCTGGAGGCAACCGTGAGTATTGAAACCTTACTCCCCGAGCTAGCCCGCGTTTACCCACCCGCGCGGCTTCTCACGAGCGAAGCGCAGCTCAGCACGTTCGAGTCCGACGGCTTGACGGCGTTCAAGGCTAAAGCCGGAGCCGTCGTGCTGGTCGACAACCAGGAAGAAGTCATCGAAACTGTGCGGCTCTGTTTTGAACACGATGTCCCCTTCGTCGCGCGGGGCAGTGGCACGAGTTTGTCGGGCGGTTCGCTGCCGATTGAGGGCGGCGTGGTCATCGCGCTCAACCGGCTCAACCGGGTACTGAGTTTCGACCCCGACGCCCGGACGATGGTGGTCGAGCCCGGCGTCATCAACGCGGCGGTGTCACGTTTGGCGGCCCCACACGGGCTCTACTACGCGCCCGACCCCTCGTCGGGGCCGGTTTGCACCATCGGCGGCAACGTCGCGTTCAATTCGGGCGGGGCGCACTGTTTGAAGTACGGCATGACGAGCAACCACGTCCTCGGCCTCAAAGTCGTGCTGCCCGACGGTGAGGTCGTAGACCTCGGCGGCGACAGTTTAGAGGGTGTCGGCCCCGACCTGACGGGCCTATTCGTGGGCTCGGAGGGCTTGTTCGGGGTGGCGCTCGAGATAACCCTGCGACTGCTGCCCAAGGTCGAGACCTACCAAACCGTCTTGGTCGCTTTTGAGAGCCTCGCCGCGGCGGGCGACGCGGTAGCGAGCATCGTCGCGGCGGGCCTGTTACCGGGCGCTATGGAGATTATGGACCGCCTGGCGATGGACGCCGCCGAAGCCGCCGTCCACGCAGGTTACCCACCCGACGCGCGAGGCTTGTTGATTGTGGAACTCGAGGGACCACGCGAAGAGGTCGAAGGCGAGTTTCCAAGCCTTATGAAGGTGATAGAGGCGTCCGGCGCGTTCGAGGTGCGCGTCGCTCAAAACGACATGGAGCGCATGAAAATCTGGAAGGGCCGCAAGGGTGCCTTCTCGGCGGTAGGCCGTTTGAGTCCCGAGTACATCGTGCAAGACGGCGTGGTGCCGCGCACGAAGCTCGGCGAGGCCTTGGCGGAAATCGACCGCCTCAGCGCAAGTTACAACATCCGCGTGGCGAACGTGTTTCACGCCGGTGACGGCAACCTCCACCCGCTCATCTTGTTCGACGGCAAAAACGAGGGCGAGTTGGAGCGCGCCGAAGAACTCGCCGGGGAGATCTTACGCCTGTGCATCCGCATGGGCGGCTCGATTACCGGCGAGCACGGCGTCGGCGTCGAAAAGCTGGCTTACCTGGGCGAAATGTACGGCGCGACCGACATGGACGTGATGACGCGCGTCCGCCAGGCCGTCGACCCCAAAGAACTCGCCAACCGCGGCAAGATGCTCCCCGCCGCCGAAGCGCCCACGCTGACGACCTTCCACGGCCCGCACCCTTTGGAAAAGCAAGGCGTGATTTTCCGTGACTGATCACCTGCTCCCCCCTTTCAGGGGGGACGCCCGAAGGGCGGGGGGGTCTGCTGCAACTATGCTTGGAAGGGGTCTGGCGAAGACCCCCCCTGCCCCCCCTAAAAGGGGGGAGCTGTGAGCGTGGTGTCTTCGTCCAGTGTCGGCGAACACGTCGCGCGCATCCAGGACGCGGTGCGCTCGAGCGACAAACTCCGCCCGGTCGGCGGCCTCAGCAAACCCGCGCTCTCGAGCGGAGCCAACCTCAATTTGTCCGACCTCACGGGCGTCCTCGAGTACGACCCGCTCGAGTACACCTTTACCGCACTCGCAGGCACGCCGTTAAAAGAGGTCGAACGGCTTCTCGCTGCAGAAAACCAGTATCTCCCTTTCGACCCGCCGCTGGCCGACAAGGGCGCGACGCTCGGCGGGACGGTCGCCGCGGGGCTGTCCGGGCCGGGGCGCTGGCGCTACGGCGGCGTGCGCGACTTCTTGCTCGGCGTGCGCTTTGTCAGCGGCACGGGCGAGTTCGTCACGGGCGGCGGCAAGGTCGTCAAAAACGCCGCTGGGTTCGACTTTCCCAAACTGATGGTCGGTGCGCTGGGGCAGTTCGGCGTGATGGTCGAACTCACCTTCAAGGTGTTCCCGCGGCCCGAAGCCTACGCGACGCTCACGGTGGACATGGGCGGTTTGGACGCCGCCGTCGTTGCGGTGCAGCGGTTGGCGGTTTCGGGGTTCGAGTTGACCTGTTTGGATTTAGAGCCCCCCGCCCGTCTGACGCTGCGCGTCGGTGGCACGGCGACGGCGCTGCAAAAAAGGCTCGAGCGTCTGCAAAACTTTGTCGACCGCGAAGGAGAAATCTTTACTGGAAAAGCGGACGAAGCTCTTTGGCGGGAGGCTCGAGCCTTTGACTGGCTGCCTGCCGAGCGCAGCCTCGTCAAAGTCCCGCTCAACCCGAACAAGCTGAGTGGGCTCGAGGCTGCGTTCGAAAAAGAGACCCCAACATCCCGGCGTTATAGCTTGGGCGGCAACGTCTTATGGCTCGGCTGGCCGGTTGAACTGGGAGAGCAGAGGCTCGAGACGTTGCTGAACGGCTTCGCGCTTTCGGCCCTGGCCCTGACAGGGAGTTGGCAGACGCCGCTTCTCGGCAAACGACCAGGACAAGTTTTTGCGGTGCGTATCTCGAGCGTGCTCGACCCTGACGGAAAATTCGCTTCCCCAACATCCCGGCTTCGCTGAGCTGAAACGCGACCTGTTGACTATTTGTGTAAAAAGCACGTAAAATTCCTGTATACTGGTTTTTACAAAGGAGGCGTCATGCCTAAAAATGAAACGGTTCGGTTAACTTTGGATGTTTCCGAAGACCTCAACAACGTCATCGAGAGTTTGGCAAAGGCGGCGGGGACGAACAAGAGCGAAATCCTGCGGCGCAGCATCAACCTGATGGACTTCGCTTACCGTGAGGCCGTCGAGGGCAAAAAGGTGGGCTCGGTGAGCGTGGACAAGCCGCTCGACACCGAGGTCGTCGGGCTGGGGTTTCCGCGGGCGCAACCCACGCCGGCCTACTCGGCCGCCAGCTCGGCAAGCGCACCGACCGACTAGTTTCACGCGCCGATGAGCCAGCAGTTCGACGTCGACCAGGCGAACCCCAACCAAAGGCTCGAGGTTACGACCGAGTTCGAGGATGAGCGCATGGCGCGGCTGGCCCGGGTAAAACGCCAGCAAACTTTCGACCTGTGGGTCAAGGGCGGGTTGTTCGGGCTGTTGACGTTCGGCGCGGTGTACAGTCTGTGGGTGCTCAACAACAGCACCACGACCCCCGACGCCAAAGACGCCGCCCGGACGATTATCGGGACGGTCGTCGGCGCGTTCGCGGGCTACTTTGCCGGCAAGGCTCCTTGACTGAGAGAGGCGTGACAAAGTGCAGCACGACATCCCCGTCGATAAACTAGGCCCCCTGGCTCAGCCGATGGCCGACGCCGTCGAGAGTTGCGTTCACTGCGGCTTTTGCCTGCCGACCTGCCCCACTTATATAGTCCTCGGTGAGGAGATGAACAGTCCGCGTGGGCGCATCTTGCTGATGAAACAGGTGCTCGAGGGCGAGTTGAGCGTGGAGCAGGCCATCCCCTACACCGACCCCTGCCTGGGCTGCGTGGCCTGCGTGACCGCCTGCCCGTCGGGGGTCGAGTACGGCGACCTCATCACCGGCTTTCGGATGCAGACCGAGAGTGAACGCGAACGCTCTCCCCTTGACCAGGCGCTGCGGCGCTTCGTCGTCGAGACGCTGCCCTACCCGGGGCGTTTTCGCGCCGCGGCCACGTTGGGCCAAGCGGCCAAGCCGTTCCAAAAGCTCGTGCCGGGCCGGTTCGGGGACATGCTCGAGTTGCTCCCGAACGGGGTGCCGAAGGCGCAACCCCTGCCGGAGGTTTACCCTGCCGAGGGCGAGCGGCGGGCGCGGGTCGCGCTTTTAGCAGGCTGCGCCCAGCAAGTCCTCGCCCCAGATATAAATTGGGCGACGCTGCGGGTGCTGGCGAAAAACGGCGTCGAGACGGTGGTTCCCAAAACCCAGTCTTGCTGCGGCGCGCTCGCGGCGCACACGGGCGTGGCCTGGCAGGCGAGAAAGTTTGCCAAAAACAACCTGCAGGCTTTTCCCGACGACGTGGACGCGGTCATCACTAACGCCGCTGGGTGCGGCTCGGGAATGCACGAGTACGCGCTGTGGCTGCGGGGTGAGCCCGAGGAAGACGAGGCCAGGAGTTTCGGCAAGCGCGTCAAAGACGTGAGCGTGTTTTTGGACGAGCTTGGCCTAAAGGAAATCCCGCGGCTGAGCGCACCGTTCAAAGTCGTCTACCACGACGCCTGCCACCTGGCGCACGCGCAGGGCGTGGTGTTGCCGCCGCGGTCGCTGTTGAAACAGGTCGAGGGCTTGGAGCTGCTCGAGCCCTTGGAGTCCGAAGTTTGCTGCGGCTCGGCGGGGACGTACAACCTGGAGCACCCGGACATCGCCTGGCAACTTGGTGAGCGCAAAGCCAAGACCTTGCTCGCCACGGGCGCGGAGGCCGTGGCGACCGGGAACATCGGCTGTTTGACACAACTCGGCACGCATCTGCAAGCTTTGGGGCAACCCTTGCCCGTCTACCACACCGTGCAGGTGCTCGACCGCGCCTACCGGCGTCGACACCTTTTGTGAGCGCCGATGGCGAAGCCGAGTAACCACCGCCGAGCAACCACGGGTGCCGTCCGGTGAGTGGTCGCCTCCTCTACACCTCTTCCTTTACACACAGTTTCCTCTACACACAGTCGTAAGCACTCCCCCATTTCGGGGCGAACGTCCGGGGTAGCATGGCTTGCCGGAGAACGGTCAGCAAGTCGAATCGGTGCAGACGTGGAGCGAGACTGTCGAGCAGTTTGCTAGGCAAACCTCTGGTCCGGGCGGGTTACAGGCCAGGTCGAAGGGGGTGGGGCGCTCATTTTCGAGCACAAACCCGTTGTTGTTTGGTCGAACAGTTGGTACACTCGCTCAAGGAACCGTAAAACTCAAAAACCAGGGAGGTGGTCTCCGCAAACCGGGGCGGTGCAAGCCGGTCAGCCGTAGACGAGAACACTGCGAAAAGGAGATAGTATGAGACGGTTTTTCAAGCAACCCGCGTTTAGATGGACGGGACTGATGCTCGTCACGAGCCTGCTGGTTTCAGGCACGAGCCTCGCCCAAACACTCACCGTTGCCGCGCATTACAGTGCGGAAGAAGCCGCGCCGCTCGAGCCCTGCTTCGCCGAGTACGAAGCGCAGAATCCCGGCGTGAACGTCGAGTATCAGCAAATCACCTACGGCGACTACCTGCAAACGGTGCTCACCGCGCGCATCGGCGGCCAGTCGCCGGACATCTACCACCTGTACAACATCTGGGGGCCGCAGCTCGTCGACAACGGCGTGCTCGCCACCCCGCCCGCCGAGCTTGAGAGTTGGGTCAGAGACAACTACATCGCCTCGACGGTGGACACTGTGACGATTGACGGTCAGCTCTGGGGCATCCCCACCGAGGTCAGCGACTACCTGCTCGTTTACAACAAGAAACTCCTGGCCGACGCGGGCTTCAGCGAGCCGCCCGGCACCTGGGACGAACTCGTGAATATGGCCGCCGCCATCACGGAGCGCAACGACCAGAACAACATCGTCACCGCTGGTTACGCCTACGGCCCCACCACCGCGACCATCGTCCACCCTTTTCTCATCATGCTGGCGTCCAAAGGGGTCAGCCTGTTCAAGGACGACTTCAGCGGCACCAACCTCACCAGCGAAGAAGCGACCCAGGTCTTACAGCAGCAGCTCGAGCTGTACGACCAGGGCAGCACCGACCGCAGCGTCGAAGTGTGGGACTTTCCGAGCGGCAGTATCGCCATGATGTTTATGGCGTCGTGGTACGAGTCGACCCTGAAAGAGGGCTTCGGCGACGCCTTTGAAGACACCGTGGGCGTCGCGCCGATTCCGATGGGCGACGACTGGCGCTCGCTGCAGTACGCTTTCTTTTACGGCGTCGACGCCAACTCGCCCAACCAGGAAGCCGCCTGGCAGTTTTTAGAGTGGCTGAACACCGCGCAGGCCGAGGGCGACACCTCTTGCATGGGCGGGATGCTCATGACTTTGGGCGCGCTCACCGCCAACACGAACGACATCGCGGCGGCGCAGGACAGCCTCGGCGACAGCTACACCGCGCCCTTTATCGAGGCCCTCGAGCGCGCCGTGCCCGAGCCCAACGTGATTCAGGCCAGCGAAATCGAGCGAGTCCTGCAGAGCTACATCGAACGCGCCTGGAACGGCGAACTGAGCGCCGAAGACGCCCTGGCGCAAGCCGACCGAGACATCACCAACATCTTAAACGAGTTTTATTGAGTGACTGAGAGTCGACGAGGGAGTGAGCTTTAGGCTCACTCCCTTTGAGATTGCGAGGCGTGAATGGCCACCGAATCGCTCAGAGAAACCGCCGCCGTACCGAGACGACACAAGCGCCGCTGGCAGCAAAAAGACTGGGCACCTTACGCTTTTTTAGCCCCGCTGATTTTTTTCTTCGTCGTCTTTTTCGCGTTGCCCATCGGCTTCGCCCTGTACCTCACCTTTACCCGCTGGAACCCGCTGTCCACGCCCAAATTCGTCGGCCTGAGAAACTACACTTACCTGCTCACGCAGGACCCGACCTTTTATCTCACGCTCAAAAACACCTTCGTGTTCGCCTTCGGCACGGTGGCCCTCGGGGTGCCTTTGGCGCTCCTCGTCGCTTTTGTGTTCACCCTCAGCAGGGGCAAGGCGTTTTGGCGCTCGATCTACTGGCTGCCGATGGTCACCAACGTCGTCGCCATCGCTTACATCTGGCAGTTTATTTTGGACGGCACCTACGGCCTGGTGAATCAGCTTTTGGCCGCCGTCGGCGTCAACGGGCCGCAGTGGTTGACCGACCCGCAGAGCGCCATGACGGCGGTCATTATCGTGGCGATTTGGACGGGCATCGGGCAGAACATGCTGCTTTTTTCGGCGGGGCTCGAGGGCATCGACGAAAGCTACTACGAAGCGGCGCGTATCGACGGGGCCAACACCGCGCAGATCTTTTGGGGCGTCACCCTGCCGCTGCTGCGCCCGACGCTGCTGTTCGTCACCATCACCAGTTTTATCGCCGGGATGGGCTCGTTCACCCTGATCCTGGTGTTGACCGAGGGCGGGCCGGTCCAGAGCACCAACGTGACCGCGCTGTACATGTACCAGATGGCTTTTCAGGACTTGCGCATGGGCCGGGCCTCGGCGATGGCGTTCATGCTGTTCGTGCTCATTTTCATCATCACGCTCGTGCAGCTGCGCGTTTTCCGGCGCGGCGGCATCGAAGCGTACTAGGTTGACGGGAGGTTACCGTGGGTGTAACGAAGCGCAGCAGGCTCTCGGTGGTGTTGAGCATCTTGAAGTACGGGGTGCTCATCATTGGGGCGCTCATCATGATTTTGCCCTTTTTCGACATGTTCGTCGGCGCGTTGCGCACGCCCGCCGAGCGCCTGGCGCGGCCCCCCGTCTACTGGCCGCGCACCCCGCAGTGGGTCAACTACCAGCGCGCTTTCACCGAGTTGCCGATGCTGCGCTGGTACTTGAACAGCATCTTCGTCACCTGCGTCATCACCTTCGTCCAGCTGTTGACCAGTTCGATGGCCGGCTTCGCGCTCGCCAAGTACGAGTTCAGGGGTAAAAAATTCCTCTTCAACAGCGTGCTGGCCGCGCAGATGTTTCCCTTCTTTTTGTTTCTCATCCCCTTGTTCTTCTTGATGCGCTTTTGGCCTTTGGCGGGCGGCAACAACCTCCTGGGCCTGGGCGGGACGGGCTTTTTAGGAACTTACGCGGCGCTCGTCATCCCGTTTATGATCACCTGGTACGGCGTCTTTTTGATGCGCCAGTTTATGATGTCGATTCCCACCGCCCTGATGGAGTCGGCCCGCATCGACGGCGCTTCGGAGTTGCGCATCTACACGCACATCGTGTTGCCGCTCGTCAAACCCGCGCTGGCGACGCTGGGCATTTTTGTGTTCATCTACCACTGGAACGAGTTCATCTGGACCATGACCATCACCCGCACCGCGCCCGACTTGCAAACCCTGCCGGTGGGCATTTTTTTACTGCGGAGCGCTTTCCAAAACGTTCAAAATGAATCCCTGCAGCAGGCCGCCTTAGCCATCAGCGTCGTGCCGCTCATCGTCTTGTTTCTGGCTTTGCAACGCTTTTACGTGCGCGGTTTGGCGACTTCGGGTATCAAAGGATGATGTAAACTGTGGCAGGGGGCACGAAGTGGAGGCGAGGATGGTCGACGTAAAACCCCTGCAAGCTATCGGTGAAAGCGCTCGAGCCCTGTTTACCGGGGAACAACTGGTCGCTTTCGAGACGGCTTTCGACCGGCAAGCCGCCTACTGCCGCAGCAAAATCTACAACGAGGAAGGCATCCCGATGTTTTTGGTGCTGGAGGACGTCAGCTCCGACACCCCGACCGTGCGTGAGGTTGCCGAAGCCGCGCCGCGGGACGCGCTTTTCGACCTGCTCCTGGTAACGGCCACCGAAGTTTACAAACAACAGCTCGAGGCCAAAGGCGAGCCCTTGAGCCCCAAAGACATCAGTTTGCTGCTCGAGGTCTTAGCCGAGCACTTTTTCGTCACCGCGCAAGCGCCGAAGTCAAGACGGGCCTAGCCGTGACGCCCCCTAACCCCGTTTCGCCGGACCGGTGGGCGCACACGGTTCGCTCCTTGCAGCGCGGCTTTCTAAACGGCACCTACGTTCGCAGCCTCAACTTTCACAACACGCCGCGCTACCGCGCCGAAGAGTACGAATCCCAACTCGCCTTTTGCGCGCGCCATTTTTCCGGGGTCGACGAAGCAGATTTGGAGGGCTTTTTCGAAACCGGACACTGGCCCAAGCCCAAACCCGGCCTCATCCTCAACTTTTTCGAAGGCTACCGCAACAACCTCGACATCGCCGCGCCGCTGGCGGAGAAGTACGGCTTCACGGGTTGGTTCTTTTTGCCGTCGCAGTTTATGAGCACGCCGGTGGACGAACAGCGCAGCTTCGCCGCCGCCAACCGCATCGGCTTGGTCGAGGACGACTACGGCGACGCGCGCGTCGCCATGACCTGGGACGAGGTGCGCGCGCTGGACCGCAAGCACGTCATCGCCTGCCACACCCAAACGCACCGCCGCCTCACAGAAGACTTGCCCGACGACGAACTGAAACGCGAAATCTGCGCCTCCAAACAGGAGTTGGAAGAACAACTCAGCCACGAAGTCACGACCTTCGCCTGGCTTTTCGGCAGCGAGGTCGGCGTGAATCCGCGGGCGGACCGCTTCTTGCGCGACGCAGGCTATCGCTACTTGCTGAGCAACTTCAAAATCCAAAAACTTCGTTAGGACTTTTTGCGGCCGTGAGCAGCCTCGTCACTTTACAACAACGTTTTTTGAGCGGAAACTACCTGCGCAGCCTCAACTACCACAACACGCCGGCAGCTAAAACGGCCTGCTACGAGCAGCAACTCGCTTGTTACGCTCAGCACTTCAGCGGGGTCAGCGAAACCGACCTGGACGCTTTTTTGACGACCGGACGGTGGCACAAGGACAAGCCCGGCCTCATCCACGCCTTTTACAACGGCTACCGCAACAACTACGAGGTGCTGAAACCGCTCTTGGAGCGCTACGGCTTTGTGGGTTGGTTTTTCGTGCCGAGCGACTTTGCCAGCGCGGAACCCGCGCAGCAGCGCGCCTTTGCCGAAGCGCACCGCATCCGCCTCGTCCCGGACGAATACCCCGACGGGCGCTTTGCGCTGAGTTGGCAAGAGATTCGCGAACTCGACCAAACCCACGTCGTCGCCAGCCACACCAAAACCCACTCGCTCATCGCCCACGACTCGCCTGAGAGTATGCAGCGTGAAATCGTGGCCTCTCAGCAGGATTTTGTAGAGCGGCTGGGCCACCAGGTGAGGGCCTTCGCCTGGTTGTCCGGCAGCGACTACGGCGTCCACCCCGAGGCGGACGCCCACCTGCTCGAGGCGGGTTACAAGTACCTGTTCAGCAACTTCAAGATTCAGAAGTTGCGCTGAGCCTCGGTTTCGCCCTCAGGTTTCAGGGCGTTCGAAGAGCGGGGTCGGTGCTGACGCCGTAGGCACTCCCTGCCCCCGCCATCAGGTGAAGGCCGTAAAGCGTGCAGCCCGGCGGCACGGCGACCGTGTGGTAGCCCTTACCGATCGCCAGGGTGTCACGGTGCAACAGCGTGAACGCTTCTTCGCTGTCCTCGTTATAGACGCGAGCCAGCGCGAACGCCGCCGGGTTCAGGCGGTAGTGGCTGAGTTGCTCGAGCGCCACCTCGTTCCCGGCGTTTTCGTCGTGCTTGTGCGGCGGATAGGGAAACCAGACACCGCTCTGCACCACTTCGCTGCACAACAAATGTTCGGCCGCGCCGGGGGGCAGCAAAGACCGAACCCGCACGCCCGCGTGGCTCTCAGTCCTGACCTCTGCGGGACGAATCAGGCGCGGTGGGAAGTTGCCCTGGGCGCTCGAGCGGGCGTAAGCGATTTCGGCGTCGCCGTGGGGGGTCAGCCGGTAGCTGTGGCGGGGCGGCAGGTAAACCACGAAAGGCGCTGCCTCGAAGACGTCCTTGCGGCCCTCGACGGTCCAGACGTGCGAGGTTTCACCTTCGACCGCGAAGGTCGCGTCGCCCGACATGAAGACGATGCAGACCTCGTCGCCTTCGGCCTCGCCGTCGATTGTTTGGCCCTGCAAGAACTTGTAAACACGCAACGAGGTCAGGTGGCGGAAACCGGTCAGGTTTGTGTCTACGTCTACAGGCCGCGCCACCTCGCCCACGCCGGGCAAGTGGATGCGGCGAGTGTCGTCGGCTGAGATTTTCAGGTTCATACAGCCACTTTACCTGTTGACAAGCCAAGAGACACGAACAGGTTTGAATACCTCAGTTTACACACCGTTCTCGGTTGAGAGAGCAAACGAATAGAGGAGGACAGGCCTTACTCTACTTTCAACTTTTCACTCGGCACTCTCCCTAAAGGTCCGTCACCGCGCCGGTCGAGGCGCTCGAGACCGCTTTCAGGTACTTGTACAGAACACCCGAGGTGTATTTGGGCGCGGGCGCTCGCCAGGCGGCGCGGCGCTTTGCCAACTCGTCTTCGTCCACCTCGAGCTGCAACAGGCGCCTGTCCGTGTCGATGGTGATGCGGTCGCCTTCTTGCACCAGCGCCAGCGGCCCGCCGAGTTGCGCTTCCGGGCAGACGTGCCCGACGACGAGGCCGTAGGTCGCGCCCGAAAAGCGCCCGTCGGTAATCAGCCCGACCGAGTCGCCCAAACCTTTGCCGATGATCGCGCTCGTCGGTGAGAGCATCTCGCGCATTCCGGGGCCGCCTTTGGGACCTTCGTAGCGGATGACGACGATGTCGCCGGGTTGAACGCGGTCGTTGAGGATGGCGTCCAGACTCGCCTCTTCGGCGTCGAAGACTCGAGCCCGGCCCGTCATGGTGCTGCGTTTGACGCCGCTCACCTTGGCGACGGCCCCGTCGGGGGCGAGGTTGCCCTTGAGAATCACTAAGTGCCCCTGCGGGTACTTGGGCTTGTCGAAGGGCAACACCACGTCCTGGCCTGCGGGCGGCGTGCCCGACACCTCTTTCAAATTTTCCGCCACGGTCTGCCCCGTCACGGTAAGGCAGTCGCCGTGCAGCAGCCCTTCGTTCAGGAGCATCTTCATGACGAGCGGAATGCCGCCGACGCGGTGCAGGTCGGTGGCGACGTAACGACCCGAGGGCATCATGTCGGCCAGGTGCGGGGTGCTCTCGCGTACGGTTTCAAAGTCGTCGATGTTCAGCTCGACGCCCGCCGCGTGCGCCATCGCCAAGAAGTGCAGCACGGCGTTGGTCGAGCCGCCGACGGCCATCACCACGCGCAGCCCGTTTTCGAACGCTTTGCTCGTCAAAATATCGCGTGGTTTAAGGTCGTTTTCTATGAGGTGCAGCAGGGCGGTACCGCTCGCCGCCGCGCTCTCGACTTTTTCGGCGTCTTCGGCCGCCATCGTCGAGGAGTAAGGCAAGCTCATCCCCATCGCCTCGAGGGCCGCGGACATGGTGTTGGCGGTGTACATGCCGCCGCAACTTCCTTTGCCGGGGCAAGCGTTCCGCTCGACCTCGCGGAAGGTTTCCAAAGGAATGCGCCCCGCCGCGTATTCGCCCACCGCCTCGAAGGCCGAAACGATGTTGATGTCGTGGCCGTCCACCCGGCCCGGTTTAATCGTGCCGCCGTAGACGAAAATACTCGGAATGTTCAGCCGCGCCATCGCAATCATGGCGGCGGGCATGTTCTTGTCACAGCCGCCGACGGCGATAAGCCCGTCGTAACTGAGGCCCCGGCACACGGTCTCGATGGAGTCGGCGATGACTTCTCGCGAGACGAGGCTGCACTTCATCCCTTCGGTGCCCATGCTGATGGCGTCCGAAATCGTAATCGTGCCGAAGGTGCGCGGCATTCCGCCCGCCTGGTAGACGGCTTTCTCGGCGGCGTCGCTCAGCTCGCCCAGGCCCGCGTTGCACGGCGTCAGGTTGCTGTAACCGTTGGCGACGGCGATGATAGGTTTCGTAAAGTCTTCGTCTTCGAAACCGACCGCCCGCAGCATCGAGCGATTGGGCGCACGGTGGTCGCCTTCGGTGGTGACGGCGCTGCGGTGGTTGAGTGGGCGACCGAGTCTGGTTTCTGTGGCCATGCGTTCTCCTTTGCAACGTCGAGCGAGGGCTTGCAAGCCCTCGCTGTCAGGCGGCGAATTGGGGCAGGTGTTCGCGGTGGGTCTCGAGCAAGGCTCGAGCGAGGCGTTGCGCGCGTTCCGGCTCGCGCACGGACCCGTCGCTCAGCAAAGCCTCGACGAACAGGTTGAAGTCGCCCTGGAGCGCCGCTTCCACGGTAATCTCGATAGAGCGCAGTTTGGGCAAGAGCATGGCGGCGAGCACGTCGGGCAGCGGCGGGGCGTGGAGTTGGCAAAAGCCTCGGGCGGTGGCGGCGGCGGGCAGCTCGAGCACCGCTTCAAGGGGCAGGTTCGGCACCGCGCCCGCGTTGGGCAGGTTCACCGAGAAGGTCTCGCGCTTGTCCGTCAGCAGCGAAGTCATCATCTCTAAGAGCTGCTCGTGCTCGCCGGGAACGCGGTCGAAAAAGTCGTCGGGTAGGGGGTCGCCCGAACGCGCGAGGCGGGTAAATTCCTCGTAGACCTCGTCGCCCCAGGCGATGCGTTTGTCGATGGGATAAGCGTCGACGCCTAAGGTTTTGCCGTAATAGCGCCCTCCGGGAAAGCGTTCGGGAAAGAACTCGGCGACGTGGCGGTCCATCATCAGCGGAAAAACGCCGTACTGCTCGAAAAAGCCCCAACTGAACGGGTCGTCCGAATAGCGCGGCGCGCGGCCCGTTATCCAGTTGACGAACTCGTCTTTGGCTGCAATTTCTTCTTCTACTTTGGAGCGCTGCTCGGCAAGCTTTTCCCGAATCAGTGGAAAAGCGTCCTGCCCCTGGTAAAAAATATGGGTCAGGAAGGTCAGGTGATTGAGCCCGACGCCGAAGCTACTGATACTCCCCTCTTCGACGCCGAGAAACCGCGCCAGGTAACCTTCGGACACGTGGACGCCGTGGCACAGGCCGATTAAAGGCACGCCGGTCGCCTTGCGCACCGCGCGGCACACGGCGGTCATGGGGTTCGAATAGTTCAAGAAGTAAGCCTCGGGACAAAGCTCCGCGACGTCCTCAGCGATGGCGACCATCGGCGGAATCATGCGCAGGGCGCGCGAGACGCCCCCCGGCATCACGGTGTCGCCGACGGGCTGGAACACGCCGTGTTCGCGCGGCACTTTCACGTCCAGTTCCCAACCGCGCCGCCCGCCCACGGCAATCGTCGTCACCACGAAACTGGCCCCGGCCAACACCTCGCGGCGCTCGGTCGTCGCGGTGACGGGGATGTTCACCCCTTTGGCCTGCAGCATTTTTTGGGTGACCAGGTGGATGGACTCGAGCACTTCCTCGTCGATGTCCACCAGGGCCAGTTCCCACTGAAACGGGCCGTCGCCCAAAATGAGGTCGGCGACCAGTCGCTGCGTGAAGGTGGTACTCCCCGCCCCGATGAGCACGATTTTTCGTCTTGTCACGGTTTGTTCCTTCCCGGCGCGGCCTCGTTTGCGACCACGCTGAGGTCTGTAGCTTGGGCTCGAGTCTAGCCTACGGACAAGCAAAAAACAACATTTTTGCGGGTGGGATTGACGGGCCGCTTTAGAGAGGTTCAGCTCGAGCGCTTCAGTCTTAACAGGGGGCAGTTCCGAGCACACGCGAAAAGACTTGCGGGGAAAAAAAGCTCGTGCCCTCGACTCAGTTTCAACTCGGTCCTCGGCGCTTCCCCGTCCATCCTGTATCCTGATGAACGGAAAGAGTCGTCAACGTGATCAAAGCTGAGCGGCACGACACGATTTTGAGCGAGCTTGCGCGGCGGGGGACGCTTCGGGTGCAGGACCTCTCGAGCTTGCTCGAAGTCTCCGCGGCGACCGTGCGGCGCGACCTCGCCGACCTCGACGGACAAAAGTTGGTGCGCCGCACCCACGGCGGCGTGACCTTGCGCGACCCCCACGACGAGCGTCCCTTTTTTACCAAAGTGACCGCTTACCTGGCGGAAAAACGCCGTATCGGGGTGATGGCCGCGTCGCTCGTCACGGCGGGCCAGACCGTCGGCTGTAGCGGCGGCACCACCGTCATCCAGACCATGAAAGCGCTCAAAAACAAAAACATCCGGGTCGTGACCAACGCCGTGAACGTGGCGATGGAGTTCGCCCACTCCCCCGAAACCGAGGTGCTGGTGACGGGGGGCTTTTTTAGAGGCCGTACCTTCGAGATGGTCGGCCACGTCGCCGAACGAACCCTGCGCGAAGTGAACGTGGACGTGGCGCTCGTCGGGGTCGACGGATTGTCCCTGGAGCGGGGCCTCACCACCTACAACCAGGCGGAGGCTTACGTCATCCACGAACTGCTCGAGCGCGCCGCGGAAGTGTGGGCCGTCGCCGACCACAGCAAGTTGGGGATCGTCAAACCGGCGGTCATGGCCCCCCTGGACAAACTGACCCGGCTCGTCACCGACACGGACGCGCCCGCCGACTTCGTGGCGCGGTTGCGGGGCCGAGGCGTCGACGTGGTGCTCGCCTGACGGTCGTGTCTTTGGAGCAGTGTGGAACAGTCAATTACGAGCACAACTTTGTTGATTTTTGGTCGGCTTGCCGTTATACTCGAGCTGAAAACACGCCCCTCGAGAAATGGACTTCGACCCCCGTGTCTAGCGCCGCCCTAAACCAGCGAAACATTTTGGTCGTTTCAGACAGTTTGCACGAGCTGCCGGAAGCCGTGGCGCTGTTGGAGGCGTCGGGACACCGCATCGGCTACGTACCCGCCCTCAAACGCTGGCAGGACATCACCGCCGAGGACAGCCCGGTTTCGGTCGCCGCGGCGGACGCCGTCGTCATGGGCCGGGTCATGAGCGTGGACGCAGAAGCGCTGAACCTGGCAAAAAACCTCAAGGTGATAGCCCTGCACACCTCGGGGCGGGACAACGTGGACGTCGACGCGGCCAGCGAGCGTGGCGTGGTCGTGACCAACGTCAAGGGGGTCAACGCCGAGCAGTGTGCCGACTTCGCGCTGGGTCTGATGCTGGCCACGGTGCGGCAAATCGTGCGGGGCGACAAGGCCGTCCGCGCGGGCAAGTGGGTGGCCGAGACGAGCGGCAGCTTGGACATTTCCGGGGCAACTCTGGGGCTTGTCGGCCTGGGGCAAATCGGCCGCGCCGTGCTGCACCGAGCGGCGGGCTTCAACATGAAGCTCCTGGTTCACACGCGCACGCACGACGCCGCCTTCGCCGAGCGCTACGGGGCGCGCTTTGTGACGTTAGACGCGTTGCTCGAGCAAGCCGACATCGTCTGTTTGACCGCCTCGCTCACGCCCGCAACCCGGCACCTGCTGGCCGCGCCCGAACTGCGCCGGATGAAAAAAAGCGCCTACCTCGTCAACGTCGCCCGCGGCGAACTCGTCGACGAAAGGGCGCTGCACCGCGCGCTCACGGAGGGCGAAATAGCCGGGGCCGGGCTGGACGTGTTCGAGACCGAGCCTCTGTTTGAAAGCCCGCTGTTCGGCCTCGAGAACGTGGTGGTCACGCCCCACATGGCGGGTCTCACCGTGAGCGGCAAGGTCAACGCGGCGGTGCGAGCTGTACAAAACGCGCTGTCGGTGCTGGCGGGCGATGTACCCCCGGACGCCCTCAACCCGCACGCCCTCGACCCGACGATACGCCGGAAGGAAAACGTGTGAACGGAACCGTCACCGAACGCGAGCTGTTGTCGCAACCTAGGAGCTGGCAAACGCTGCTGACCCGTGTTCGGGCACCGGAGGCGTTGCCCAGGCTCAGGCTTGACGATTTCGACGAGATTGTCGTGTTCGGCTCGGGCACGTCTTACTACCTGGCGCTGCTGCTGGCCGAGTTGCTCTACGGACTCGGCCAGCGCGTGCGCGCGCTGCCGTCTTGCGAACTGTTTTTGAACGAAGGGCGTTACTTAGCAGGGCGCGAGGCCAGGCGCTTGGGCGTCGGCATCTCGCGCTCGGGCGAGTCGAGCGAGGCGCTCATCGCCGCCGAGGTCCTGAAAGCGCACGGCGCGCCCCTTTTAGCCGTCGGCTGCGACGCGGCGAGCACGCTGCCCCGCCAAGCGGACTTTCGGCTCGTCGTCCTGGAGGGCCGGGAGGACGGCATGGTCATGTTGAGGTCGTTCACCTCGATGCTGCTCGGCTTTCAGCTTTTTCTGGCGCGCGCTGCGGGCAGCGACAAACCCGACATCGACAAATCGAACACTGACAAACCGAACATTGACAAACATGCCGGCCTGCCCGCGGCGGGCGAACGCGTCCTCGAGCAGTACCGTCCGGCGCTGAAAACCCTGGCGAACAGGTCCGACTTCAGGCGCTTCGTCGTCCTCGGCTCCGGCTTGCATTACCCCCTCGCCCGCGAGGCCGCCCTGAAGTTTCAGGAGATGGCGATCGTCACGAGCGAGGCCTACCACACGCTCGAGTACCGGCACGGCCCCAAGGCCACGGCGGGCACGGACACCCTGGTGGTGTTGTTCGACTCCGAAGGCCACAGCGACTACGGGCTGGACCTCCTCGAAGACCTCACAGGCTACGGCGTGACGAGTCTCGTCGTCGGCGAAACGGCGCAAGCCTACCAGGGAGTGGCCGACGAGGTCGTCGCGCTCGAGTCCGGCTTGAGCGAGGCCGCCAGGTTGGTACTGGCGCTGCTGCCCGTCCAGCTGCTCGCGCTCGAAACAGCGTTTCGGCTTGGCCAAAACCCCGACAGCCCCCGGAACTTGTCGCCGGTCGTCAGGTTCTAGTCCCTCAAACGTCTCGAGACCCCAGAAACGGTGTCCAAGCCTTACGACGTGCTCGCGGTCGGCGAACTCAACCCCGACCTGGTGCTGACCGGGATTCGGGCGGAGGCCCCCGTCCTGGGCACCGAACAGGAGGTCGGCAGCTTGGCGACGACCCTGGGCAGTTCGACGGCGATTTGCACCGTCGGGCTGAGCCGGCTCGGTTTGAAGACGGCGCTCGTGGCCGTCGTCGGCGACGACGAGTACGGCAAGTTCTGCTTGGCCGCCCTGAAACGGGAGCGCGTCGACACCCGGCACGTCGTGGTGGACGCCGCCCTGCAAACGGGCGTCACGGTGTCGCTGAGCTACCCGGAAGACCGTTTGCTCGCCACCTTTCCCGGCAGTATGCGCGCGCTGCAGGCCGAGGCGGTGCCCGACGACCTGCTGGCTCGAGCCGGGCACTTACACGTCGCTTCTTTTTTCTTACAGACCGCGTTGCAACCCGGTCTGGCGGCTCTTTTCGCACGAGCCAAGGCGCAGGGTTTGAGCACCTCTCTCGACACCGGCTGGGACCCGGACGAGCGCTGGGAACGGGACAAGCTCGAGCCCGTCTTCCCTCACCTGGACGTCTTTTTACCCAACGCCGCGGAGTTGGCGGCGCTCGCCGGCGACGCCGACCCGGCCGTCGCCGCGGCGTGGGCGTTGGAACGAGGCGCGCGTTACGTCGCCCTCAAACGGGGCGGGCAGGGCGCGACGCTGTACCGGAGGAACGCGCCTCCCTCGCACCACACGGGTTTCGCCGCTCGCGTCGTCGACACGACGGGCGCAGGCGACGCCTTCAACGCCGGCTTTTTGTACGGCTTTCTTAAGGGTTGGCGCGAGGCCGAGGCGCTCGAGCTGGCGAACGCCTGCGGCGCGCTGGCGGTAACGTCCGTAGGCGGCACCGGGGGCTTCGGAAGCTTACAGGACGTGAGGCGTTTTTTGGCAGGCCGCCCCGAGTCCAGCTAGCCGGCGAGCGCTGTCGGCGTACGTCTTTTTCACCCAATCCGACAAAAAACGTGACGCTCGCACCCGGCTCGAGCCCGCTCAACCGGGTCGGGTTTTTGTAAAAAGCCGCAGAGCTTGACCGAAGAGTGTTAACCGGAGGCCGTTTAAGTCAGTCCAGGTAACTCAGCCAGTGCTCGAACTCGGGCACCTTGCCCGTCACCACGTTCAGGTAAGTTTCGCGCATGGCAAGCGCGTACGGCCCGGCCACGCCCGCGCCGACAGGACGGCGGTCGATAGAGGCTATAGGCGTGACCTCGGCGGCGGTGCCGACCATAAAGACCTCGTCGGCGACGTAGAGTTCGTCGCGCGTCGCCATCGTCGACTTGACCTCGGTGCCCTGCGCTGCGGCGAGCTTTACGACGGTGTCTCGAGTGATGCCGCGCAGGTTGACCGAGTGCGCGATGGCGTAAAGCGTTTCGTCCTTTAAGAAGAAGATGTTCTCGCCCGACCCCTCGGCGACGAAACCCTCTTTGTCGAGCAGCAGCGCCTCGTCGAAGCCGTTGTCGCGCGCTTCAGCGTTGGCGAGCACCGAGTTTATGTAGTTGCCGCCCGCCTTGGCCTTGGTCGGCAGGATGTCGCCCGAACTGCGCCGCCACGAACTCGTCATGAGCTTGGCACCCTTTTTTACCGCGTCTTCGCCCAAGTACACCCCCCAGGGCAGCGTCGCCACCATAAAGTGAACCCGGTTGCGCGCCGGGCTGATGCCCAAAGACTCGGCCCCGTACCACAGAAGCGGCCGGATGTAGCAAGCCTTGCGCTCGTTTGTGCGGACCGTCTCCGAGACGGCTTCGTTGATGTCTTCTACCGACAGGGTCACGGGCAGCCCGATAATCTTGGCCGAGTCGAGCAGGCGCTGGCTGTGCTCCGGCAAGCGAAACACGGCCGCGCCGCGACTCGTCTCGTAAGCCCGAATCCCTTCGAACACGCTCGTGCCGTAGTGGAGCGCGTGGGTCAGGACCGACACGTTCGCCTCTTCTTGCGGCACCATCTCGCCGTCTAAGTAGATGATGCCGGCCTCGACAGCCGAAGTGCTGGGGGCGGGGGTGGACGGGGTTTCAGTCTGTACTGCCATAGTCGGCCTCCTGGTACACTCAGTTTACGACCTTGAGGACTGGGGGGCTGTTACCGGTGGGTCAAGGCCGTGCGGCCGACAACTACAAATAGTAAGAGTCAAGAAACAGTAAAAGTTAAGGTTAGCGGCGGGTGAAAGCTCAGTGAATTGCTTTGGAGAGCCCTTGTGATAAGCTACGGCGTTTGGAGAAACCTATGAGACGAGTCTTATTAGCTTTGTTCCTGGTAGCGGGTGTTGCGCTCGCGCAACAAGAGGTCACCATGAGTGGCATCATCAAAACCGAGGGAGAAACGCCCGAGGGCACGCGCGTGGCGATTCACGTGGTCGACCGCGACAACGTCTGGCAGCGCGAGGTGGCGAGCGTCGCCCCGGTGGGCGGCACCTTCAGCATCACGACCACGCCGGTACCCGAGGACGAGCTGCAACCTTTTCGCAACGGCGCGGTGCTGTTGTCGGGTTTGCAAAACGAGTACACCGTCACCCCCGAAGACGCCAACTACACCCAGGGACGCGTCAACATGTACGTAGACGCCAACGCCAACGGCGTGTTCGACCGCGTCACGGACGCTTTTTATACCGGTATAGCCAGCCTCGAGAATCCCGAAGGTGTCGGCTTTTTCTCGCTCATCTACGTCGACAAAGACGTCACGGTGTCGGGCCGAGGCGTCGACCTCAACCTCGAAGAAGGCTGGAACATCTTTACCTTCCGTCTTCCCAACGACGGCCCTGAAAATTATGCGGTGTCGCAGACCGTCGACGACGCCAAGCTCGACGTGTATCTGCCGGAAATCCCAGGGCAGCCCTGAATGCGCTGACGCGACCGCGCTTATGACGACCGGTTCTTTAAACGCGAACGGCCTCCGCTTCGGACTGGTGGTGAGCCGCTTCAACGACCTCGTCACGCAGCGACTGCTTCACGGGGCTCAGGCTGCTTTGGAGCGCCACGGGGCGGCCCCCGAGAACGTCCAAACCGTGTGGGTGCCGGGCGCGGTCGAACTTTCTCTCGTCGCCAAAACGCTCGCCGCCTCACAGCGCTTCGACGCGGTCGTCACTTTGGGCTGCGTCATTCGCGGCGCGACGAGCCACTACGACTACGTGTGCAGCATGGTGGCGAGCGGTGTGAACAGCGCCGCGCTCGAGACCGGCGTGCCGGTCATCTTCGGCGTGCTGACCACGGAAACCCTGGAACAAGCCCTCGAGCGGGCGGGCGGCAAGGCGGGCAACAAGGGTGCTGAGGCGGCCGCCGCCGCGGTCGAAATGGCGAACCTCATGAAGAGGTTGGGCGAGACCTCGTAACAAAACGGTTCGGTCCGCCGAGGTCGGGTTAGACTGGCACAGCGACGTCTGTTTTTGAGTTGTCAAACGCGTGGTAAGCTCTCGTCACGCGTTCGGCTTCAAGCGTTCGTGGGGGTAGTTTAGGAGCTTTGATGCGGTTTGCAATTTTGTTTTGCCTCCTTTTGATGACCGGATGTAGCGGCGCAGGTACCGGCGTTGCCCAGAACACGCCGCCGACGGTTCAGGTGCTCGAGCCCGCCGACAACAGCGTGGCGGTGGCGGGCGAGCAGGTCGCCGTCCAGGTTCAGGTCGCCGACCTGGACGGTGCCGTCGCGAGGGTCGTGTTCTACGTGGGCCAGACAGAGGTCGGCGTCAGGGAAAGCGCACCTTTCGACTACACGTTTCGACCCACGACGAGCGGTTCTCACACCCTCACCGTCGTGGCCTACGACGACGAAGGCGCGAGCGCCGCAGCGTCGGTGACCGTCACTGTCGAAAACGCTTCTACCCCACCCCCACCGCCCAGCACGTTCGAAGTCACGGTCGCGGTAGCGGGGAACGGCCGCGTCTCGAGCACGCCCGCCGGGATAGAGTGCCCCGGCACCTGCGTACACAGTTTTGCCGAGGGAACGGTGGTCGGGCTCAGGGCCGAGCCCGCCGAGAACACCGACTTTTCAGGCTGGGCGGGCGACTGCTCGGGACAAAAGTGCAGCTTGAGCACAACCTCGAGCGTTACGGCCGTGTTCGAGCCCGTCGCGGTCACACCTGAGCCTTTCACCCTCGTCGCGCTGCCCGACACCCAAAACTACCTGTGTTACGGCGCCGACGGCGACGGCTGCGGGGGGCTTTCCGAGCGGTTCCCACAGCTTTTCGAAGCGCAAACGCAGTGGATCGTCGACAACTTGGCGAGCAAAAACATCGTCTTCGTGACCCACGAGGGCGACATGGTCGACGACGCGCTGAGAGAAGCCGAGTGGCAGGCTGGCGACAGGGCGATGGCTACGCTCGACGGCCGGGTACCTTACTCGGTCGCTGTGGGCGACCACGACTACGGCCCCGAGGAGTACCACGACGGCGACACCGAGTTTTACCGCAGCTACTTCGGCGCGGCGCGCTACCAGGACTACGACTGGTACGGCGGCGCGTCGCCGAGCGGCCTCAGCCATTACCAGCTGTTCGGGGCGGGCGGGCGCGAGTTTTTGCACCTCGCCCTCGAGTGGGAAGCGCCGACGGAGGCCAAAGCTTGGGCCGAAACCGTGTTGGCGGCCCACCCCGGCACGCCCACCATCCTCACCACCCACGCTTACCTGCGCGACGGCGACGCCTCGGGCCGCTCGACGTTTAAGCAGGCCTGCCTTTTGCCCGGCAACCCCGCCGGAACCAAGGCCTGCTCCGGGGATAAAGAAGGGACGCGCAACCCTGACGCCTCGAGCGGCCAGGACATCTTCGACGACCTCGTCTACCCCTACCCGCAGGTGTTCATGGTCTTGAGCGGCCACTTTCACTACAACGGCCGGCGCGAGTCGTCGTGTACGGACGGCTTCTTGGCGTGCGACAACGGCGAGTACCATCAGGTTTCTCTTAACAGCGCCGGGACCGAGGTCTTCGAGATGCTCGCCAACTACCAGGACTACCCCAACGGCGGCGACGGTTGGTTGCGCACCATCGAGTTTCTGCCCGGCGGCGGCGCGGACGGCCTCGACCGCATCGCGGTGAAAACCTATTCGCCGGTGCTGGACCAGTACCAAAGCGGCGACGCGAGCGACTTCGCTTTCGACCTCAACTTTGCAGAACGGCTCGGACCGGAGCGGTAAACCGTTCGACTCGAGGTTTGCAGCGTAAGACGACTGAGGAAACCTTCCCTACCAACGGTCGTGGACCTGCGTGCGGATTTTCTCGTCGTACACTTCACGCACCTTATGCATTCCGCTCGGCGGCAACAGCCCCATGTCCGACGCCACGGCGTTGCTGCGTGCCTGTTGCGGGTTTATAGCGTCGGGAGACGGCCCACGAAGGTCAGTGTAACGAAGTTCGCTCATCCGTATTCGTCGCCCGCGCCGACATATGGGGGGCGCGTACGGAGCTAAGATGGCGGTCGGTAAACCGCTAAGGGGGCCGCTTTGCCCGGTTGGAAAAGAACGCTTTACGTGATGGTCAGCGCGCAGCTGCTCTCGGCGGTCGGTTTCTCGATGATCTTCCCGTTTTTGCCGAAGTATGTGGAGAGTTTGGGCTCGAGCTTCGGCCTCAGCATCGTCTTTCTAGCCGGGGCGGTGTTCAGCGCGCAGGCCGTGACGATGGCGCTTGCCTCACCCGTTTGGGGCGCGCTCGCCGACCGCCTGGGCAAAAAGATGATGGTCGAGCGGGCCATGTTCGGCGGCTCGGTGATCGTTTTGCTGATGGCCTTTTCGACCTCGGCGGAAATGCTGGTCGGCCTCCGGGCGGTTCAGGGGCTTGTCACGGGCACGGTGGCCGCCGCGAACGCGCTCGTCGCGGCGACCGCGCCGCGCGCTCGAGCGGGTTACGCGATGGGCGCGCTCCAGGTGGGCTTGTGGAGCGGCGTGGCCGTGGGGCCGCTGCTGGGCGGGTTTTTGGCGGACGCTTTTGGCTACCGGACGGCGTTTTACTTCACCGCCGCGCTGCTCTTTGCGGGCGGCCTGCTCGTCAGGTGGGGCGTAACGGAAGCCAAAGCGCTCGAGCGGCCCGAGACCGAGCAACTGGGCATGGTCGCCGAGTGGCGGCACGTACTGAGTACGCCGGGCGTCAACCTCGTCTTCTTTTTTCGCTTTATGGCCTGGCTCGGCCGCAACGTGCTGGTGCCTTATCTGCCCCTTTTTATCGCCACCCTGTTGGTAAGCGAGGCGCGGGTCAACACGCTGACCGGCCTCACCATCGCCGTCGCCTCGGGGGCGGGCACGCTCTCCGCCGTCCTGCTCGGCCCCTTGAGTGACCGGGTGGGCCACAAGCGCGTGCTGCTGGTCTGCGGCGTCGCGGCGACCCTCTTTTACCTTCCGCAGTTCTGGGTGACCCACATCTGGCAGTTGCTCGTCCTGCAAGCCCTGACCGGCGCGGCGGCGGGCGGCATCATGCCGGTGCTGAGCGCGCTGCTCAACCACTTCACCGCACCGGGTGAAGAGGGTGCCGCCTTCGGCTTCGACAACTCGGTGGTCTCCCTGTCCCGCGCGCTCGCCCCGATGCTCGGCGCGGCCATCGTGCTGTGGGGCGGCTACCGGACGCTCTTTTTGGCGGCGTCGTTGCTGTTCGGCCTGACCGTGATACTCGCCTACTGGAAATTACCCGAGCCGCAGGCCGCGCTCACAGCCGAACCCGCGCTGGGAGATTGAGCGCGTCAGGGCACGTCCATCTCGCGCCGGCGCATCGGCATGGCGTCGATTTGGTTGAAGAGGTCGTCGACACTCACCACCTCTTCGGCACGCCGTTTGACCGTGCCGTCTTTGCCGACGAGGAGGAGGGCGAAGCCATTTTCGCCGACGCCGAAGCGTTCTCGCAAAGCCTCGACCTCGTTTTGCGTCAAATTCTGTTCGTCTGCCGAGCCGGCCTTGTTCAGGTAGCCCGTGCCACCCAACAGGTGAAAAATGATGAGGTCGCGGTCTTGCAAACCGGCTCCTGCCTCTTCCAACAGCGTCGCCTGCTCTTGGTAACGCGCGTCTTCAGGCGAGGGCGCGAACAACAAGATAAGCCGGTTTTGCCACCGGTACTGCGCCAGGTCGGTTGAACTTGCTTCGGACGGTTGGGCCACGGCAACTCCCGTCAGGACGAAAACGATGAAAAGCATCTTAGCCACGCCTTACTGTACCGACGAACGTTCGCGAGGAACAGCGAGCGCGCCCGCGTTTTCGCCGTCGGGGTTCCCCCGCCCTAACTCTTGGCCCGCAACAGCGCCACGTAGAGGTGGTGCGCTTCGTGGAGGAGAAACAGCTCGAGCCACTCGGAAACCGTCCGGCGGCCGTAAAGCGGGTGGAGGCCGACCCGGTCGAACTGTTCCGGTGAAAGCTGCTCGAGTCTCGAGACCAGGCCAGCACGCAGCCCTTTCATCCGCTCCACGACCTCGGCGGAAGGCGGCGCGACCCAGGCGGCAAAACCGGGGTCGTCGTCGGCGCGGTAACGGTTCAGTTCGGGGGCGTCCTCGAGAAGCATCTGCTCGAGCCTCGCGGCGAAGGTCTCGTGATAGTGGCCCAAGTGCGCTAAGTTTTCGTGAGCCGACCACTTGTCCAGCAGGGGACGCCTCGTCAAAGCCGCTTGAGAAATTCCGCCGAACAACTCCAGCGCGTCCGGTTGGGTGCGAAAACGCTCGAGCAAAGTCTCGTACATACCAACCTCCTGAGCCCTTTTACCACCCGCGCCCTCGTTACGGTCTTTCCCGGCGGACCGACGTAGGCTTGTCGACATGGAAATTTCTTTGGACACGCTTCACCCCCAACAAATCTACAAGCTCATGACCGGCAGCGTCGTGCCGCGCCCGATTGCCTGGATTTCGACGCTGTCCCAGGACGGTCAAGCCAACCTCGCCCCGTTTTCGTACTTCAACGCGGTGAGCGCCAACCCGCCGACGGTGATGTTCAGCGCCGGGCTGCACAGCGTCGACCGGCCCAAGGACACGCTGCGCAACGTGTTGGAGACCGGCGAGTTCGTCGTCAACATCGTCACCGAAAGTGTCGCCGCGGCGATGAACTTAAGCAGCGTGGCCGCGCCCTACGGCGTGGACGAGTTCGAGTTTGCAGGCGTGACGCCTGCGCCCTCGCGCACCACCCGAGCGCCGCGGGTACTCGAGAGCCCGGTCAACTTCGAATGCAAACTTTCAGACATCTACCCGGTCGGCAGCAACAGCGTCGTGTTCGGGCGCATCGTCCACATCCAGGTGAACGACGAACTGCTGGACGGCTACAAAATCGACCCCGAAAAGCTGCGGCCCGTGGGCCGTCTGGCGGGCACCACCTACAGCCGCGTGCGCGAGCTGTTCGACCTGGAGCGGCCGGTGTACGGGGAAAAAGCGGGGTCGTAGCTGCTAGACTGTAGGGTGGAGACGACTATGATTGAAGACCTCGAGCGCGAAGAGCAACCTCAGCGGCACAGGTTCAGCGTCGCGGACTACTTTACGCTCTCCGAAACCTACCGCGGTCAGGTCCGTCGTCGCGTTGCGGTAAAGGGGCGGCTCCACCTTTAGGCGGACGCGGGTGTCACGCCTGAAACCCTACAGTACAATCAATGTATGGTGACGTCAAAAAGCTACCAGCAAGCGAAACACGACTCGAGGCGGCAACTGTTTTTGAGGGCGAGGGGGGCGCTGTGAGCGCCCCCGGCACGATTCGGCTGGTCCTCGTCGACGACCACGTCGTGGTGCGCCAAGGCCTCAACATGGTGCTGTCTTTAGAACCCGACTTAGAAGTCGTCGGCGAAGCGGGCAACGGCAAAGAAGCGCTCGAGGCGGTCGGACGCCTCAAACCGCAGGTCGTGCTGATGGACCTGCTCATGCCCGTCATGGACGGCATCGGCGCGATTCGGGCCATCAAAAAAGACTACCCCGACATCGAGGTCGTCGCCCTGACGAGTGTGCTGGAAGACCGTCTCGTCATCGACGCGGTCGAAGCGGGGGCGGCCGGTTACCTCCTTAAAGAAAGTGGGCCGGGCGAACTGGTCGAGGCGATTCGGGCGGCGGCCAAGGGCGAGGTGCGGCTGCACCCCAAAGCGCAAAAGCGGCTCGTCAAAGAGGTGCGCACGCCCGAGATGCGCGAGTCGCTGACCGAGCGCGAAACCGAAACGCTCCGACTCGTCGCCAAGGGCCACGCCAACAAGGACATCGCCGAACGCATGGGCGTGTCCGAGGTGACGGTGAAGACGCACGTCTCGAGCATCCTGTCCAAACTCAACCTCACCAGTCGCACCCAGGCGGCGCTGTTCGCCCTGAAAGAGGGGATAGTGGGCCTGGATTAAGGTGACTTTTAGCGTGAAGTTAGTGTGGACAAAGCTTAAGGTGAAGAGGGCTAGTGAGGAGACAGCCTAGTGGACATCCCGTTTTGGAAGCGTCTCAGCACGCGCTTCGGTCTGCTCCTCGTCGTCATTGTCATCGTGCTCGCCGGGGCGACCTTGATTCTGCTGGGTCGCGGCTTTGACCGCATCAACGTGAACACCGTCGAGCAACTCAAACAGTTCAACGTCGCGCCGACGGCGGAACTCAGCGGCATCTTGCGCGGCATCGTCGTCAACCTCGTCGCGGTGTTTTTGCTCACGCTCGTCGGGGCGACCCTGTTCAGCCGCAGCCTCGTGACCGAGCCCATCACCTCGCTCGTCAAAGCGACGCAAGAGGTCGCCGCGGGCAACCTGGGCGTGACGCTGCCGGTCACGTCGCAGAGCGAACTGGGCGCGCTGGCGAGTTCGTTCAACACCATGTCGACGAGCCTCGCCGAGCGCACCCAGGAACTTTTAGAGGTCAACCGGGCGTTGCGCGAGAGCGAAGTCCGGCTGGAAGCCCGCGTCGAGGAGCGCACGAGCGAGCTGTTGGCGCTGCTGGAACTCTCCAACAGCATCGCGCTGACCTTAGACGACCTGCCGCTCATCGAGGAGATTTTGGCCGAGCTGCACGACATCACCCCGTACCGGGCGGCGGCGGTGTTCGAGCGCTTGGGTGACCGCGCGTTCAGACAAGTCGTGGGCAAAGGCGAGCTCTCGCACCTGGACGAAAGCAAGCTGCTCGAGGCCGTGGCGCGCAAAAGCCGCCTCGAGCTGCACCCTGAGCCTTACCCCGAGTCTCACCATCATGAGTCTCACCCCGAAGGGTCGTTCCAGCTCGTTTTGCCGCTCATGGTGCGGGACAAGGCGGTGGGCGCGCTGCTGCTGGAACTCAGCAGCAGCGCGCCGCTGGACGAGCGCAAGCTGCAGCTCATCACGGCGTTCGCCAACCAGGCCGGGGTGGCGCTGGAGAACATCAGCCTGTACCGACAAGTCCAAGAAACAGCCGCCTTCGAGGAGCGGCAGCACCTGGCGCGCGAACTCCACGACTCGGTGTCGCAGGCGCTCTACAGCATCGTGCTGGGCACCTACGCGGCGCAAAAACAGCTTGTCAGCGAGCCCGAAAAGGCCGCGCAGGCGCTCGAGTACGTCCAAAACTTGGCCGAAGCGGGCCTGGCCGAGATGCGCGCCCTCATCTTCGAGTTGCGCCCCGAAGTCTTGGAGCAAGAAGGGCTCGCCGCCGCGCTGCGCAAACAGGCCGAGGCCCTGGAGGTGCGCCACGGCCTCAGCACCGAGTTCGAACTGCACGGCGACGCTGCGCCCTTCACGCTGCCGTTTGCGACCAAGCAGGCGTTTTACCGCATCGCCCAGGAAGCGCTCCACAACGTCGTCAAACACGCCGCCGCCACGCACGTCGCCGTTCGCCTGACGCACACGGACGACTGCATCGAGCTTGAGATTACAGACGACGGCGTGGGGTTCGACACGGACCAGGCGTTTCCGGGCCACTTAGGGCTCAAGTCCATGCGCGAGCGCAGTTTGTCGCTGGGCGGCACCTTTAAAGTGAAAAGCGCGCCGGGCGCGGGCACGACGCTCACCATCGAGGTGCCCAAACATGGCTGACGTGGACCCTACTATGACAGCCGACAAACTCAAAAGCAGGTTTCCGCCCCGGAAGCTGCACAAGTTTCCTTCGCTCGGCTCGCGTCTAAGCCTTGCCCGGAAAGGGTCCGAGGTCGCGTGAAAAGTCCTCGAGCCAGAACCGTCGCTTACCTGCTGCTCGGCGCGGGTGTGTTTCTTTTCCTCGCCAATTCAGGCGTGTTCGGGGCGCTGCCCGCGTTTTTGTGGATGACGCTGCTCCTCGGGGTGGGCGCGGCCTTTTGGCTGGGGTCGGTCGGGGCGCTGCCGCTGTGGCAACGTGTCGCAGGATTTAGCGGCATCGGCGTGTTCGCCATTGTCACTTCGGGCAGCTTCGCCGGGGTGGCCGCGCTCGGCTTTCCGGCACTTGCGTTCGGCCTGGTCTACCTCGTTTCCAAACGCTGGTGGGCGCTGTTGCCCGCGGGTCTCATCGGCAGCGTCTCGGTGCTCGTCGGTTTGGACGCGCTGTTTCCCCGCTGGGACACGACGCCCATCCTGTTTTTGGGCTTCGCCGCGACCTTCAGCCTGCTCTACTTGTTGTCGCCGCGGCGGGGCGGCAAGCGCTGGGCACTCTTTCCGGCCGTAGGGTTCATCGTTTTGACCGTCCTCAGCAACGACCCGAGCGGCGGCACGCCGGGCTGGTTCATCCCGCTGCTTTTGGTCGGCGGCGGCTGGCTGCTGTGGTGGTGGCGTAAGCGCTGAGCGCTCTCGGTCGGTACGTCTATTCAGGCCTAAAAATCTCGAGCCGCTTGCCTAACGAGCGTTCGTTAGGGTATACTGTAGGCAGCCATGAACAGAGTTACAGACCGCCGTCAACAAATCCTCGCCACCGCGGGCGGCCTGTTCCGCGAGCACGGCTACCACGCGACTTCCATTCGGGACATCGCCAGAAGCCTCGACATGCGCGGCAGCAGCCTTTACAGTCACGTCGACTCCAAGGAACAGATGCTGTTGGAAATCGTCACCGAGGCGGCGGACGCGTTTTTGCAGGCGGCGGAGGCGGTCGACAAGGACTTAGCCCCCGCCGACCGGCTCCGCGCGCTCGTCCGCGGCCACCTGTCGGTCATCGTCGACGAGTTGCCCAACGCGACCGTGTTTTTTCACGAGTGGCGCTTTTTGTCCGGCGGTTTGAAAGCCGCCGTCATCGAGCGGCGCGACGCTTACGAGCGCTACTTTCGGGACACGATTCGGCAGGGCCTCGAGCAAGGGGTCTTCGAGGTCGACGACGTGAAAACCGCGACGCTGTTCGTGTTGAGCGCGCTCAACTGGAGTTACCAGTGGTTCAGCGCGGCAGGAAGTTTGAGCGTAGAAGACTTGACCGAAAAATACACGACGCTTATTTTCAATGCTCTCAAATTCAACGCCCTCAAAGTCAAGGAGGCTCAACCATGAATGCAACCCTCGACGAGACAACTTCAGACCGCCAACTCGCCCACTTCGAAGCCAGAGTAGACGCCGGTGAAAAAATCGAGCCCGGCGATTGGATGCCCGACGAGTACCGCCGCCAGCTCATCCGCATGATTTCGCAGCACGCCCACAGCGAGGTCGTGGGCATGTTGCCCGAGGGGGAGTGGATCACACGAGCACCGTCGTTAAAGCGCAAGATGATTCTCCTCGCCAAGGTGCAGGACGAGGCCGGCCACGGCCAGTACCTCTACCACGCCGCCGAAACTTTGGGCGCGACCCGCGAAGAACTCGTCGACGCGCTCCTTGCCGGCAAGGCAAAGTACTCCTCCATCTTCAACTACCCGTCTTTGACCTGGGCCGACGTGGGCATGATAGGTTGGCTGGTCGACGGCGCGGCGATTCGCAACCAGCTGATGCTGGCGCAGTGCAGTTACGGGCCTTACTCGAGGGCGATGGTGCGCATCTGCTCCGAGGAGACGTTCCACCACAAACAGGGCAAAGAGATGGTGATGATGTACGCCCAGGGCACGCCCCGACAGCGTGAGATGGCGCAAGACGCCCTCGACAGGTGGTGGTGGCCCAGTTTGATGATGCTCGGCCCGCACGACTCGGACTCGCCCAACACGGCGGTGCTGGCGAGGTGGGGCGTCAAGACCAAGACCAACGACGAGGTGCGCCAGGAGTTCTTGAACGAGCACGCTCCCGAGTTGCTCGAGGCGGGCCTCACCCTCCCCGACCCCGACCTGCGCTTCGACGAGGCCACGGGCAACTGGGTTCACGGCCCCATCGACTGGGACGAGTTCTGGCGAGTCGTCAAGGGCAACGGCCCGCTGAACAAAGAGCGCTTGGAAGCGCGGCAGAAAGCGCACGACGACGGGCGGTGGGTGCGGGAGGCGCTGGAAGCGTACGGGGAAAAACGTGCTGCGTCGGCGTAGACCCCCCTGCCCGAAGGGCAGCCCCCCTGAAAGGGGGGTAGGGCCGGATTCCCCGCGCCCCCCTTTCAGGGGGGCCGGATGAGCGCAGCGCCGTCCGGGGGGGTCGACACCCAGTGGCCCCGCTGGGAAGTCTTCAAACAAGACACCCCCAAAAAGCCCCACCAGGCCGTCGGCTCGGTCCACGCCGCCGACGCCGAGCACGCGCTTCTCACGGCGCGCAACGTGTTCGCCCGCCGCCCGAGCGCGGTGAGCCTGTGGGTAGTCCCGGCGGCGGCGGTGTTTTCGGTGACGGCGGAGGAGTTGGAAAAGGGCTCGAGCCCCCAGGCTCAACCTCCAGCCTCCACACCCCGAACCTACCTCGTGTTTTGCAAGACCGGCCACCGCCGCTCCATGACGTTCGTCGACCACGTGGGCGAGGTCGTTGCGACGAGCCCGCAAGACGCCCTCGAGCGCGTCCTCACCACCTTTGAAAACGAGGACGCCGTGACCTGGTGGCTCGTGCCGGCGCACGCCCTCACCCGCAGCCACGACGCCGACGTCGAGAGTTGGTTCGCGCCCGCCAAGACGAAGACTTACAAGCAGCAGTCCGCCTACGGGCTCGTCGGCACCCATCCCGGCGCGGCCAAGCGCGGCACCGACGAGGAAAAAGCGCATGGCTGACGTGCACACACCCGACCTGAACGAAGCAACGCGGCAAGCCCTCGTGAACAAGCTCACCGCGCTCGCCGACGACGAACTCGTGCTGGCCCACCGCAACAGCGAGTGGACCGGGCACGCGCCGATTCTGGAAGAGGACATCGCCCTCGCCAACCTAGCCCAGGACGAACTCGGGCACGCGACGCTGTGGTACGACCTGGTGCAAAGTTTGGGGGGTGGCAGTCCCGACGAACTCGTCTACTTCCGCCCAGCCGAAGCCTACCGAAACGTGCAGGTGCTCGAGCTGCCCAAAAACGACTGGGCCTTCACGATGCTGCGGCAGTACCTGTTCGACGCCTACGAGTATGTCCATCTGGCAAGGCTCGCCGAGAGTGCTTACCCGCCCATCGCCGAAACCGTCGCCAAAATTCGCAAAGAAGAGATGTTCCACCTCCGCCACAGCCACGCCTGGGTCGAACGGCTGGGACTGGGCACACCTGAGTCCAACACGCGGCTGCAAGACGCGCTCGAGACCTTGTGGCCGGGCGCCCAACAACTTTTCATCCCCCTGCCCGACGAAGCTCTCCTCGTAAACGCGGGCATCGTCCCCGATTTGGCCGAAGTCAAATCAGCCTGGTTCGAGCACGTCACGCCGCACCTGAAAAACTCGGGCTTGAATATCCCTACAAGCTACGCGCCACAAGCTACAAGCCGCGCAACGCACACCGGCCACCTCGCCTCTTTGTTGGAAGACCTACAAGAGGTCGCCCGGCTCGAGCCCGAGGGGGTCTGGTGATGCAGACACCCGACACCCGCACCGTCTGGCAAGCCCTGGACGAGGTCAAAGACCCCGAAATCCCGGTCGTCTCGGTGGTGGAAATGGGCATTGTTCGGGAAGTCGAGGTGTCCGGCGACGCCGTCACCGTCACCATGACCCCGACCTTTTCCGGCTGCCCCGCCCTGCAAGTGATGAAGACCGACATCGGCGCGAAGTTGCTCGAGCTGGGTTTTGAAGAAATAGATGTTAAAACGGTCTTGTCGCCACCCTGGAGCACCGACTGGATTACAGCCGAGGCGAAAGCGAAGCTCGAGGCCTACGGCGTCACCCCGCCCGCCCCGGCGGGCGACGACGGACTCATCCAGCTCGAGCTGTCCCCGTCCCGGTGCCCGCGCTGCGGCTCGTTCGACACCACGACGCGCAACACCTTCGGCCCGACGCTGTGCAAGTCGATACATACCTGCAACAGTTGCCGCGAGCCGTTCGAGGCGTTCAAGTCACTCTAAAGCCAGCGCATGGTGAACAGCCGCGCCAGCACGCGCTCGAGCGGGCTGTGGAGCGCGCCCTGGACGAGGGCGTTTTTCAGCGGGGCGAGCGACGTTTTGCGCCCCAAGCGCATGTTGACTTCGGCGCGCAAGGCCGCGTTACGGGCGGCCCGCAGACGGTCGCGGCTGTAAGCGGCGAGCACCTCGCGCCGGTCGCGGCCTTCTCGCAGGATGAGGGTGAGGGCTCGAGCCGCCGCGTAAGCGTCCAGCCAGCCCAGGTTCATCCCCTGCCCGCCGATGGGACTCAGCACGTGGCCCGCGTCGCCCGCGAGCAAGACGCGGTTCTGCGCCATGCTCTGCGCCCGGTAGTGCTGCACGCCGAAAGCGCTGAGCATGGTGTTGGTTTCGGCGGGCAAGCGCTGGCCCACACGGTTTTCAAGCAGGCTCGAGAGCGCTTCGGGCGAAGCATTTTTGCAGTAGGTAGCGGTCTTGGCGACCCAGCGGCGCTGCCCGCTCGGCAGGGGAAAAGACTCGACGAGGCCGTCGTCGGTGAGGTAGATGCAAGCGTCGGCACCGAACACCGTAGTGTCTTTGAAGTCGCCCATGAGGTAGGTGTCCGGGTAGGGTTGACCGACGAACCGGATGTTCGACCAGCTGCGTACCGCGCTGTCTTTGCCGTCACAGCCGACGACGAAGGCCGCCTCCAGATGTCCTCTGGACGTTTCTGTTTGATAAGCAACCTCGAGCCCCGTGTCCGTTTCGAGCAAAGTCGTCACGCTCGCGCCGCGCAACAGTGAGCCGGGGGCGAGTGCGCACAAGCGGCGCTCGAGCACGCCCTCGGTTTCAAACTGCGGCAGGGCCAGCACAAACCTGTAGGGGCCGGGACAGTGGTCGAAACTCAGACGCCCCAACGGGCGGGTGCCCGCGAAAGCGTAGCCCCGCCGGATTTCCACGCCGCGCGCCGTCATCTCCTCGGCCACGCCGACGGTTGCCAGGGCCTCGAGCGCGGGCGGGTGGATGCCGAGCGCGCGCGAGTGCCGGACCGGCTGCAACCGGCGCTCGAGCACCTTGAACTCGATGCCTGCTTTTGCCAGGCAGCAGCCCAAGAACAGCCCGACCGGGCCGCCGCCGACGATGACAACCTCTGTCCTGACGACCCCTGCCCTGACAACCTCTGTCTGGACGGGGTTGCTGTCGCGGGTCACGGCCGGTAAACGAGGAGGTTGCGGTAGGGAAACGCCGCCTCGACCGTCCAGCCGGGGGGTGCTAGAGCTGCGAGTTCGCCGGGCGCAAAACTGCGGCGAATCGAGGTGAGGCCGTCCGGAACGATAAACGAATCCCGAAAAAAGGGCCACGTCGCGCTGAAGCCCAGGTAGGCCAAGGCGCTGCGGCGGATGTCGTTGTGAACCACGAGTTTCGTCGCCAGGCGCTCCGAATCCAAGCACAGGGCTTGCAGTTCAGCGTCCGCCAGGTGGTGCAGCAGGTGGTTGGAGACCACCACGTCGAAGCGTCGGCCCGCGGCGACCAGGTCCAAAGAAAGGGCCTTTTCGAAGGTGACGTTCGGCGGCGCGGGTTGCGCACGCGCGTAGGCGAACGCTCGCTCGTCCGGGTCGGCGGCGGTGACGTGCAGCTCGAGGCCGTCCCGACTCGCCCACACCGCGAGTCCGCGCGCCAGGTCGCCGCCGCCGCTGCCGATGTCGAGCAGGGTCGCGGGCGTTGCCGTCAACTGCGGCCGTAAATAACACAGGTAAACCGTTCGCCAGGCGGCGAACAGGCGGTTGACCGCGCCGAACTGCCGGTAGGTGGCGTGGAGCCGGTCCAGACTGCAGGCGGGGTCGTCCATGTGCTCGCGCAGGTGCGGCGCGCGCTTCAAGCTCAGACTCGGCACCAAACACTCGCCCCTATACAACCGAAAACAGACCGCTCTCCACGGTCAGGCCGGGGCCGAAAGCGGTCGCGTAGACGCGCTCGCCGGCGCTTGCCTCGGCAAGCACCTCTTTCAGGACGAACAGGACGGTCGCGCTGCTCATGTTGCCGTAGTCGTTGAGGACGCGCCGCGAGGCGCTTAAGCGCTCCGGGGCCAGCTCGAGCGCGCTTTCCACCTTGTCGAGAATGGCCCGCCCGCCGGGGTGAACCGCCCAGTGCGCGACGTCCGCCGGCCCCACACCCGCCGCGCCCAAAAAAGGCTCGACCACGCCTTTCATGTTCGCTTCTAAAATCTGCGGCACGTACGTCGAGAGCACCATGTTGAAGCCCTCGTCGCCGATGGTCCAGGCCATGTCCTGTTCGCCGGTGGGCGTCAGGGTGCTGGCGAGGTGCTCGAGCTGCAGCGCGGCCCCGACGGGCGTTCTGGCGCTGACGACGGCCGCCGCGCCGCCGTCGGCAAACACCGAAGTAGCGATGATGCTGTCGACGTCCGTGGGCGGGCGCAGGTGCAGGGTGCAGAGTTCGACCGAAACCACCAGCACGACAGCGTCCGCGTCGGCCTCGCAAAAAGCCTGCGCCATCCGCAGCGCGGGAAACGCCGCGTAACAGCCCATAAAGCCGACGTGGTAACGCTCCGTCGCGTCGCTGAGGCCTAAGTCGCGCACAATTCGGTAGTCCGGCCCCGGCGCGAAAAAGCCGGTGCAGGACACGGTGACGACGTGGGTGACCGCGGCGGGCTCGAACTCGCTCCGGGCCAAGGCGCGTTTCGCCGCGCACACGAACAGCCGGGTCGCCTCTTCGGTGTACAGGTCGTTGCGCGTTTTCGTGCTCAGGTGTTTGAAGGTGCCGTCGGCTTCGAAGAACACGTTTTCCGTACCGCCCTGGCTGAAGTCGCGAATGACGCTGTGGCGCTTGTCAATACCGGACTGCCGGTAGACGCGCGCGGTGAGGCGCTCGAGCTTGCGGTCGCTCAGCCCCGCCGCCATCACCATGCCTATCCGTTCTTGGGCGTGAAAAAGCTCTGGCACGACGGTTTCAAGGTGGTGGACGTAAACGCTCATGGCTCATGATAAAGCCCTAGGGTGGCGCACATTGTAGGCGGCAAGTCCTTGAATGTCGGGACGGTTTGTCAGATACACCGTCCCCCGTCCACCTCGAGACACACCCCCGTCACAAAGTCCGCCTCGTCCGAGGCGAGAAACAGCGCCGCGTTGGCGACGTCCTCGGCTTTGCTCAGTCGGCCCAGCGGAATGCCCGCAAGCACACGCTCGCGCTTTTCCGGCGAGTCGCCGCCGATAAAATCGTCGAGCAGGCCCGTCTCCCCCATCACCGGGTTGACCGCGTTCACCCGGATACGAAGCGGCGCGAGTTCCGCCGCCATCGACTTGGTCAAGGTAATCGCCGCGCCCTTGCTGCCGTTGTACCAGGTCAGACCGGGCCGCGGGCGCACCCCGGCGGTGGAGGCGATGTTGACGAACACCCCGCCGCCCCGTTCCTTGAAAACCGGCACCGCGTGGACGGCGGCGAGGTAAAGGCTCTTGACGTTCACGGCGTAAACCCTGTCGAACACGTCTTCGGGCACCTCCAACATCGGGCCGTTGCGGTGGGTGACGCCGGCGTTGTTGACCATGATGTCGAGCCCGCCGAAAGTTTCGACAGCCGCGGTCACGAGCCTTTTCACGTCGTCACCGTTCGACACGTCCGCCCGCACGAACGCCGCGCGACCCCCCGCCGCCTCGATGGCTGAAACGGTTTTTCGCCCACCCGCTTCGTTTAAGTCGTTGACGACGACCGCTGCACCTTCGGCGGCGAACCGCTTGGCGATGCCTGCGCCGAAACCCGAGCCGGCCCCGGTCACGATGCTTACTTTGTCCTCTATTCGCATGACAAACCTCCGGGTTAAACCCTACCCAGTTTTCCCCGGCGACGTGGGCACAAACGACAGCTCGCCGAACTTGTTTTGGTCGAGCGCCGCGCGGCAGGACCTCGAGCCTTCGCGTCACGAAAAGAGGCTCAACGCAGAAAGCCAAAGAGAAAGAGGCCCCGAAGGAGCCTCTTTGCAACAGCTTTGAACTTGACTAAAGTCGTTTTAACTGGGGTCGACGGGTACGCCCGGTTTGGCCTTGCCCCTGGGCTTGTCGCCCCTGGCGGCCCGCGCCGTGGCGCGGTCTTCTTCCTGGCGGCCCACGTCGGTTTTTAAGCGGGCGGCCTTGCCGCGGAGTTCGCGCAGGTAGTAAAGCTTGGCGCGGCGCGTGCGGCCCCGGCGGACGATGGCAATCTGGTCGATGAGCGGCGAGTGCAGCGGGAACACGCGTTCGACGCCTTCGCCGAAGCTCACCTTGCGCACGGTGAAGCTCGAGCGCGCCCCCTTGCCGTTCTGGCGGGCGATCACCACGCCCTCAAACGCCTGAATACGGGTCCGGGTACCCTCGACGACCTTGTAGTCGACGCGGACCGTGTCGCCCGTGTCGAACTCGGGGAGGTCGTCTTTCATGAAGGGCTGCTCGATTGAACGCAAAATCGCGCCTTTGTTGAATTTCATAAAAACTCCTGGCAAATCGTGTGAGTCTAAGCTCGCTTGAACGTCGCTGTTCACGTAACAGCGTGAGCACAACCTTGCGATTGTAGCGCACTCCCCGGCGTTGTGCAAGCGTCGCCGCGGTCGCGCACGCTCACTTTCCGGTGGCGTGAGACCGGGATTACCCCGTAAAGTAGCACCCGTGTACGACCCCGCCCTGTACGACTTTGCTTTCGCCTTCTGGTCGCTCCTCAGCACCGAAACGGCCGACCTGCCCGGAGGCCGGGCGCTCGCCCACGCCGAGGTGCCTTACCTGCTCAGCAACGCCGCCTGGTACCCGCGGCCCGGCGCGCTGAAAAGCGTCGCCGCATGGTACGCGGCTCGAGACCTGCCCCCCGCCTTGATCGTTTCGGGGAAGCGGGACGACGCCGTTGAGCGCAGCCTGCAGGACGGCCCCTTCGACCTCGAGCAGAGCTTCGTTTTCCGCAGGTGCGAGCGAGACGACCTCCCGGCAGACGTCTCGGCGGGCGTCGAGCAGGTGAGCTGGGCACAAACGCGCTACGCGGGCGAGTTGCTGGCGCGTTTTTACGAACAGCCCGAGCTTGCCGTCGAGGTTGCCAAAAGCCTCACCAAGGCCATGCGGCAAACCTCCGACGTACAAACCTTTCTCGCTTACCGGGACGAGCCGGTCGGGGCGATGGTCGCCTTCGAAAGAGAGAACATGTTGAGTGCTGTGCTGCTGGTCGAGAGCGGCGGGCTCGAGGCCCGCCTCGGTCAAGAAGCCGACGCGCGAGGTTTGCAGGCGTTCGTGCTCGAGGCCTTGCCCGAAGGCGTCACGCTCCGCTCGGGGCGGGGGCTCGAGCGTTGGTCGATTCGCTGAAAGCCAAAAGGAGAAAGTGCCGAGTGTAAAGCGAACCTTCTCTCCCCTTTCTCATACCGACTGTAAGCACCGACGGTAATTCGAATTCAAAACCCGTCATCTTCAACCTCGAAGCGCTCTACTGCTATACTTCCCACATGGCACTCCAAACGGGTTTGGACATTTTGCAAGCGGCGCGCGACGGCAAGTACGGCGTCGGGGCCTTCAACACCAACAACATGGAAATCACGCAGGCTATTCTGGAGGCCGCCGAGGAGACGCGCAGCCCGGTCATCCTGGCGCTGTCCGAAGGCGCTATCAAGTACGGCGGCCGCCCACTCGTCGACATGGTCGTCCACGAGGCGGGCGTGGCGAAGGTGCCCGTCGCGGTCCACCTGGACCACGGCTCGTCGTTCGAGACGTGCATGAAATGTATTCGCTGGGGCTTCACCTCGGTGATGATCGACAAGTCGCACGAGGACGAGGAAACGAACACGCGAGAAACGAAGAAAGTCGTCGAGGCGGCGCACGCGGCCGGGGTGACGGTCGAGGCGGAAATCGGCCGCCTGGGCGGGGTCGAGGAGCACGTGGTCGTCGCCGAAGAAGACGCGATTCTCACCAAAGCGGACGAGGCCGAACGCTTTATGAAAAACACGGGCGCGGACTATCTCGCCGTCGCCATCGGCACGTCGCACGGCGCGAACAAGGGCACGGGGCGGCCCTACATCCACCACGAGCGCATCCAGGAAATCGCCGGGCTGCTGCCCAACCCGCTCGTCATGCACGGCGCGTCGGGCGTGCCGCAGGACGTGGTGCAACGCCTCAACGCCGCGGGCGGTCAGCTCGCCGACGCGGTCGGCATTCACGAGGACGACGTGCGCAAGGCCGTGACCGAAGGCATCGCCAAAATCAACACCGACACCGACCTGCGTCTGGCGTTCACCGCGAGCCTCCGCGAAATTTTGAAAGACAAACCCAAAGAGTTCGACCCGCGCAAAATTTTGGGGCCGGCCAGGGACGAAATGAAGCGCATCGTCGCGGAGCGCATGGACGTGTTCGGCTCGGCGGGCAAGGCGTAACCGGGCAGCTCGGCGTCTGTAGTCCGCGGCTTCTCCGCAAGCTACAGACGACACGCCCCGAGACGTTCACAAAACTTTAACACTGGGTTCTCACTAACATCTCACTAACAGAGCCGCTTCATCCTTAGACACGGGAGGAAAAGGCGTTCAGGGTGAGTTCAGACTTGCTTTGCCAAACTTCAACTATGACTACTTCGAACACAATCCACGTCGACATAAGCAAACTCAGTCTGAAAAGCGTCGAGCAGTTGACCGAGCGGTGCGAACACCTCATCCACAGCCACAAGGCCGTGCTGGAAGACTACGAACTTTATATCGAGTGTCAAGCCGAGCTAGCCAAGCGCGGCGCGGACACCCGACGGCACTACGCGGGCAGCCTGAGCCCGCACTTTATCAACAGCTGACTTAAGGTTTTTCGGGCCGGCGGCTCGGCGTGACGTAGACGGTTTTTTGCTGCGCGTAGTGAACCGCGCCGGGCGCGCCCCCCTTGGCTTTCCAGACATTTTTGCGCAACGCGTAGTCGACCGGCACGTTTTCGGACGCGCCCGCCTTGGAGTAGGCCGCGGCGAGCTGCGCGGCGAACAGCACCGTGTCGAAGGGCACTTCGGTGTTGTCGGCCTGGACGACGACGTGCGAGCCCGTGTAACCCTGAACGTGCAGCCACAGGTCGCGGCTGCGCGCGATGCGAAACGTGACGATGTCGTTTTCTTTCGCGTTGCGCCCGACGATGACCTGGTAGCCGTGGGGGCCGTCGTAGCGAATCCCCGGCTCGAGCCGCGTCTGCGCTTTGGTCTTCGGGGCGTAGCGCTCGAGCAGTTCTTCGAGCCGCTTGTCGTCCAGGGTCGGCAGGTCGGCGAGGAGCGTCTCGAGGTCGGCCACCTCCGCCGCCAACGCCTCTTCGCGCGCTTCGGCCTGTTGGACGCGATTTTCCCGCTTGCGCGCGCGTTCGTAAAACGCCTGGGCGTTGTCCACCGCGCTCAGTTTGGGGTCGAGTTGCAAGGTCAGTTCGCCGCCCGCAAAGTCCGGCAGCGTCACCCGGTCCGCGTTGGGGGGAACCTGGGACTGGTAAGCCATGAGCACGTCGCCCTGGGCGCGCAAGGTGCCGGCGTCCCGCGCCGCCGCCCGCGCCTTGTCGACGTCTGCCAAGCGGTTTTGCACGAGGGCTCGCTCTTTTTCCAGGGCCGAACGCAAGCGCGTCTCGTTTGCAGCACGCGCCTCGCGCGCGCGCAACTCGCCCAAGTCGGGCAGCTCTAAAGCCTCTCTCATAACCTCGGACGGACTGCCGGTCAAACGTTTCAGGGCGGGCACAACACGCGCCAGGTCGCTGGGCTCGAGCTTTTTGTCCGGACTCACGCCGCTCGTCACAGCCAGGGCTTTGGTCAGGTCGGGGCCGACGCCGTCGACAATCCCGCGCAGTTTTTTGAGAGGTTTGCCCGTCAGCGCTTCTCTCAACTCGCTCTCGGACGCTCCTCGAGGGTCGAGCTTGTCGTAAGGCGGCGGCGGCTCGTAAGTAAGACCTGCGCGCACCTGCCGGAAGCGGTTGACGTCGCTGGCGATTTCGCGCGCCGCGCCCAGGATTTTGCCGTGTTCGTCCGTCAAAATGAGGTTGCAGTTGCGCCCGGTGAGTTCGGCGACCAATACCGCGGGCGGCACCGGCACGAAGCCCGCCCCCGCCCCGAAGTGCAATCGCACCACCCGGTCGAGCTTGAGCTGTTCGACGTCCAGCAAGTCACCGACGGCTCGGGCCACCAGCAAGTCCTGAAACCCCGAGTGCGTGCCGCTCGGCGAGGGAACGTCGTCCAAAAAAGCGACGCGCGGGTTGGGCGGGCGGTTGAACAGCCACAGCGCGCCCCGGGCAAGGGGCAAAACAAAGGTGTAAGCGTCGGGAAAGCGCCAGGAGAGCCGTTTGGTGGGCGTCTCGAGCTTGGCGGCTTCTTCGGCGATGAGCAGGCCTTCCATGCGGACAGTGTAACCGTTCTCAAACAAGCGGCAAGGTCGTGGGAGGCTCGAGCAGCGGGCGCTGCCGCAGCGAAACTCGGCACCTCAATCAAAAAACGCCGCAGGAACTCTGGTTGCCCAGAGCAAGCAGGTTAGAATTCAGAAACTTTATAGGTGAGTCTCCACAGGCAACCTTTCAGCATTCAAATCAGGTGAAACAAAGTTAGCAGGCTATAATCTTTCTTGTCCCCTTAAGGAGGCTCAGGATGGCGTTCAGCAAAGTCAAGTTCGACAGTCAGGGTAGAATCACCATACCCAAAGAACTGAGGGCGGGTTTCAGCAAAGAGGAAACCTTTGTCGCTCGCTTGGAAAACGGAGCGCTCGTCCTCGAGCCCAGGACCACTTTACTTAAGAAGATGCAAGAACGCTACAAAGGTGACGGCAGCCTAGTCGAGGAGTTGCGGCTGTTGCGCCGCCAAGAAAGTGCGCGGGACGAACCGTGAACGTGCTTGACGCCAGCGCCTTGCTCGCGGTGCTGCGTCAGGAGGTGCAACCGGGGACGGTCGAGTTGGAGGGCGGTGTCTTAAGTTCGGTCAACCTAGCCGAAGTCATTACAGTGCTGGTGAGAAACGGAAAACCGGTTGACACGCTCGTGGCTGAACTCGAGCTGTTGGGTGTCGTCGTCAAGCCGTTTACGTCGCAGGCAGCGGAGCGAGCCGGTCAGCTTTACGCGTTGACCCAACCTTACGGCCTCTCCCTGGGCGACCGGGCGTGCCTGGCGGTCGCCGACTTGTTGGGCGCTACGGCGGTCACGGCTGAATCCGCTTGGACAAAAATTGAGCACGGGGTCAAGGTCAAGGTTATCCGCTGAAGCCTGATGCGTCACACGTCCGACAAAACGGTCCACTCGAGCACGCGCACCAAACTGACGTAGTCTTTACCAAGCGTCATGGGGAAGTGAGCGCAAACTTCCAAAATCCAAGGGTAGTCCGAATCGATTTCGGCGCGAATCGTCCGGTAGTTGTAGGCGAGGGCGTAGCGGATGAGGTGTGCCCACAACGCCAACGTTACAGGTTTATGAACGTGACAATAAGCCCGGCTCGTCCCAAAGGTGGCGGTGTCGAGTTCCGTTTCACGGTTTTCAGGCACCAGGTCCGCAGAATAAAGGTTTGCAAAGGCGGCAAACTCACCATTTTTTACAGCAACAAAGCAAGCCTCCAGCATAAAATCCTCGTCGAACACGTCGGTACGCCATTCGTCCAGCGACCACAGGTGCGGTGTGGCCGGAACTGCGCCTGAACCTTCGCTGTAGACTTCGTCGTGTAGCGCGCGGAACTTCAGCACAACCTCGTCGGAAAGCCCTAGTTCGGCAAGCGTCGTAATCTCGAAGCCGAGGTCGCGCGTTTTGCGCTCGAAAGGCTCGAGCCGTCCCAAGTCGTAAGACTGCACCTCGAGCACGGGCGTGAACACGTGGCGGTAGGTGCGGAAGCCGAGACCGTGAAGAACTTTCAGCAGCGGGTCGTCTTCCATGACGCCGGTACGCAGCAGCGCGCCTTCACGCTTTAATTGGGGTAGGGCGGCTTTGTAGAGAAGATGTGCCAACTCTTTATAATCAGCCTCTGAAACCTCCGGCTCGAGCGCAAAGTGGCAAAAGAATTCGCCGGGCTGCAGGTGCCAACGGTTTTGTCTAAAGCTGAAAGCGGCTACACGTTTCCCTTGTCGAAAAGCGGTGACGCGGTGGGGCTCGAGGCGAACAGCGAACATAGCGAATGCTATCAAGAAAAAAGGCGACCCGAAGGCCGCCTTTGTCTTGTGTGGGTGTTGCGTTTGTGCGTTCGGACCTCGTTTAGAAGTCCATCCCGCCCATACCGCCCATGTCGCCCATGCCGCCGCCCATGCCGCCGCCCATGCCGCCCTGAGCATTCTCTTTCTCGGGCTTGTCGGCGATGACCGCCTCGGTGGTGAGGAGCAGGCTGCCGATGCTGGCCGCGTTTTGCAGCGCGGTCCGGGTCACCTTGGCGGGGTCGACGATACCGGCTTTGATCATGTCGTCGACGTACTCGCCCGACTCGGCGTCGAAGCCGTAGCGGCCGTCGTTGTTGTTTTTGATGGCGTTGACAACCACGCTGCCTTCGAAACCGGCGTTGATGGCGATTTGGCGAGCGGGCTCTTCAAGCGCGCGAACCAAAATCTGCGCGCCGGTACGCTCGTCGCCCTGCAGGTCCTGAGCGACTTTTTCAACGGCGCTGACGGCGTGGATGAGCGTGACGCCACCACCCGCGACGATGCCTTCTTCGACGGCACTGCGGGCGGTCGAAAGCGCGTCTTCGAAGCGGTGCTTTTTCTCTTTGAGTTCGGTTTCGGTCGCAGCGCCGACGCGAATCACGGCCACGCCGCCCGAGAGCTTGGCGAGGCGCTCTTGGAGCTTCTCGCGAGCGTAGTCGCTGTCGGTGTTCTCGATTTCCGCGCGGATGCCTTTGACGCGGGCTTCGATGGTTTGCTGGTTGCCCTGACCTTCGATGATGGTGGTCTCGTCTTTGGAGATGCGCACGCGGTTGGCCCGGCCGAGCTGGTCGATGCGGGTGTTCTCGAGCTTGTGGCCCATCTCTTCGCTGATGACCTCGCCGCCGGTCACGGCCGCGATGTCTTTCAACATTTCTTTGCGGCGGTCGCCGAAGCCGGGGGCTTTCACGGCGGCGATGTTGAGGGTGCCGCGCAGTTTGTTCACGACCAGGGTCGCCAGCGCTTCACCCTCGACGTCTTCGGAGATGATGAGCAGCGGGCGGCCGGTTTGCACAATTTGATCGAGTACCGGCAGCAGGTCTTTCAGCGCGCTGATTTTTTTCTCGTGGATGAGGACGTAAGCGTCTTCCAAGACCGCTTCCATCGCGTCCGCGTCGGTGATGAAGTAGGGGCTCAGGTAGCCTTTGTCGAACTGCATTCCTTCGACCACGTCGAGCGTGGTGTCGAGCGAGCGCGACTCTTCGACGGTGATGACGCCGTCGCGGCCCACTTTGTCCATCGCCTCGGCGATGAGTTGGCCGATTTCGCGCTCGTTGGCGCTGATACTGGCAACCTCGGCGACGCTTTTGGTGTCCTCGACCGACTGCGACATGCTCTGGATTTCAGAGACGGCCGCTTCGACGGCTTTGTCGATGCCACGTTTCAAGGCCAAGGGGTTGGCCCCCGCCGCAACGTTGCGCAAACCTTCGCGGACGATGGCTTGGCCCAAAACGGTCGCGGTGGTGGTGCCGTCGCCGGTGATGTCGTTGGTCTTGCTGGCGATTTCGATGAGCAGTTTCGCGCCGATGTTCTCCAGGTGGTTGCTGAGTTCGATGTCTTTAGCGACCGTGACACCGTCTTTGGTGATGGTCGGCGAGCCGAACTTCTTCTCCAAAACCACGTTGCGACCCCGCGGGCCGAGCGTGACTTTGACCGCGTTGGCGACCGCGTTGACACCGCGCTCTAAGCTGCGACGCGCTTCTTCTTTAAAAATGAGTTCTTTTGCCATGATTGCTCCTTCGTTGGAATTTTTGGTTAAAGTTTTTGAGGTAGTGCTAGCGTCTTTACTGTTTTTTCTAGCCCACGACCGCGTGAATGTCGCGCTCGCTCAAGATCATCATGTCTTTGCCGTCCAGGGTGAGTTCGGTGCCGCCGTACTTGGCGAACATGACCGTGTCGCCCTCTTTGACTTCCAGCGGAACGCGCTCGCCGTTGTCGAGCATCTTGCCGGTACCGACCGCGATGACCTTGCCGCGCTGGCTTTTCTCTTTGGCGGTGTCGGGTAAGACGATGCCGCTGCTGGTCTTCTGGGGCTCGTCGATAACCTCGACGACGACCTTGTCACCGAGCGGTTTGAGCGTCATAGTGCTTGCTGCCATAGTTTACCTCCGTGTGATTTTTTGATGTTTTCCATCTTTTTAGCACTCTCGACATCCGAGTGCTAACCGCTCATGAGTGTAGCTCACTCGAACCGCACATGTCAAGTAGCTTGAGTCTGAAAGACTCATATTTTTGCTGCGGATTGGCTTGGGAACTCTATCAGCCGCGCCGCAAGCCGAAAACGAGGCCGGGGACGAAAGCGGCGGCGAAGGTGAGGTTGTAGGTCAAGACGTTGACGAGACCCTGCCACAGCCGCTCCAAAGCGCCCGCCTCGAGCAGCGGGTCGATCCGGTTTTGCACCTCCAGCCAGTCGATGGTCACAAAGCCGTAGTAGGCGAGCACCTGCAGCGCGACGAACAGCAGCCCCAGCGCGACGGCGGCAACCTTACCGACTTTTTTCAGCGCGTACCCAGCCGCAAAACCCGCCAGAGCGCCGAAGCTGAGTTGTTGCAAGTAGGGTGCGACCGTTTCCAAACTCGGCGTCGTCAGGTTTGGGGTCGGGTTCGGGCTCGGCGTCACCGCGGGAGTCTAACACATCCCCGACACCGTTCGTACCGCCCCTCGAGCCCCACCCCCACGAGCCCACCCGTCTGCGCGCGGCGATTGCGGTATCATGCTAAAAGGGACGGACGTTGCGGCTTGCCGTCGTCGAGACGGCGGTTCGACTTCCGAGTATAGAGGAGAGTAACGTGACGGATACCCCCCAAACAGGCGCGGCCCAGACAGACGCAGCCCGAACAGACGCGGCTGCGGGGCGCGACCGCCGGCTCGCCGACGTGTTGCGCGGCGCGCGGCAGGCCAAAGGCTGGGAACTCGGCGACGTCGCCGCGCACACCAACGTTCGCAAAGAGTACCTGTCCGCCCTCGAGGAAGCGCGCTACGACCGCTTGCCCGAAGACATCTACGCCAAAAACTTCGTTCGTCTGTACGCGCAAGCCGTCGGCGTGCCGACGGCCAAGGCGCTCGAGCTGTACGCGGCCGAGCGGCGCGGCACCGTGCCCACGCTGCCCCCCGCGTCAAACGACGAGGGCGCAAGTGACCGGGGCGGCAAAAGCGACCGGGACGAAGGTGGGACCGAAGCGGCACCGCGCCCGGCGGCCAAACGCCGCGCCCGGCCCGGCTTGGCCGTCGGCGCTTGGCTGCCGACGCTGATCCTCGTCGCGGCCGTCGTCGGGCTGTCGCTGTGGGGGTTCAACAGCCTCCTCTTTCGACCCGACCGGCAAGCACCGCCGGACACCGAAGTAGCCAGCGACCTCGCAGCGACGGACCCACCCGCAGATGCTGACACGCCTGTAGCAGCGGACGCGGCGGAGCCCGCTGCCGTCGGCGCCGCCGCCGGGGCCGAGCCGACCGAAGCGGCACCCCTACCCGACGAGTCCTTGTCGCTTTTCACCTTGACGACCGACCCGCCCGGCGCGGAAGTGACGCTCGACGGCTTTCCGCTGCCCGGCACGACCCCCATCAACGGCCAACCCCTGACGCCCGGCGTCGGCCGCACGCTGCGCATTACCCTGCCCGGGTACGAGACCTACGAAGCGCCCGTCGACGTGTCGAACGACCTGCGCTTGAACGTCACCCTGACGCCGGTCGGAGCGGCGGCGGGAACGGCGGGGGCGGCGGAAACCGGCGGCGCGGCTGAGGCCGCGCCCGGTCAGCTCACGGTGCGCGTCGAGGGCACGGCTTGGTTGGAGGCCTACGCGAGCACCCAGCGCGGCGTCGGCGAGCGGCTCGTCTACACCACGGTACAGCCCGGCGAAACGTTTACCTTCGCGTTGCCCGTGTACCTGCACACCGGCAACGCCGCGGGCGTGCAGGTCAGCAAAGACGGGCAGGACTTGGGGCCGATGGGCTCGAGCGGCGAGGTCGTCAGCCGCGCTTACCTGCCTTGATAGCCGGTGCGGATGGAGTCTCGGCGTACCTGATTTCGGCCGCACCGACGAAAAGACTACCCTCGGAAAGTGCCTGAGTGGTCTGGCCGCTCGCGCTCAGGTCGCTGCGCTTGCGCCCGCTGCGCACCTTTTTGACCGCACTCGGCATCGCCGTCGCGGTCGGCTCGATGGTGATTTTTCTGTCGCTCGGCGAGGGCTTGCGGCAGGCCTTCACGCAGCAAATCGGCAGCATCGGGCCGGATTTGCAGGTCAGTTACGGCCCCTTCGACACGACGAGTTCGCTGACTTCGGTGCCCGAACTGCCCCTCTCTTACGTGGACGAACTCTACGATAAGGCCGACGAGTACGGCATCGTCAAGGTCGTCCCGCTGCTGTTTTACGTGCGGGCCGGTTTCAGCGCGAGCGGGTCGTTCGTGTTCGAGGGTCTGCCGCCGGGTGAAAACGTCGGCGACATCTACTACGACTACAAGATTTTGGCGGGCCGCGGCCTGGGCGCGGGCGACGAGACGGCGGGCGTCGCCGTCGTCGGCAAACAGGTTGCCGCGCGCAGCAACCTAGAAGTGGGTGAGACGCTGCGGCTCAACCCGCGCCACGGTTTCGAAATCGTCGGCGTCGCCGAGTCCGACGGCGGGCTCGTCGACAACGCGATTCTGGTGCCGCTGAAGGCCCTGCAAGCGGCCATCGACATCAGCGACCGGGTGACGTTTTTGGCCCTCGACCTCACCGAGCCGGGGGCGGCGGCGGCGACGGCTGAGCGCCTTAGCCGAGACTTCCCCGACCTGGGCTTTCAAACCCGCGGCGACGTGCTGGGCGTGCTCGAGCAGGGCGTGCGCATCACCGACGTGGTGCGCTTAGGCATCAGCGCGATTGCCTTGATAGTCGGCGCGATTGCCGTCGCCAACACGATGCTCATGAGCGTGTTCGAGCGCACGCGCGAGTTCGGCGTGGTGCGCGCTCTGGGGGCGAAGCCGGGTTTCTTGTTCCGGCTCGTCCTCACCGAGGCCGTGGTGCTGAGCCTGTTGGGCGCGCTCGCCGGGGTGGCGTTGGGGCGGCTCGGCATGGTCGTGGTCAACGACATTGCGCAAGGGCTTATCGGGATTTCCGTCGCCGCCCTGACCCCGCGCCTGGTCCTGTTCTCGGTCGTGGTGGCGTTCGCGATGGGGTTGCTGTCCGGGCTGCTGCCCGCTTTTCGGGCGGCGCGCATCCCGGTGGCCGTGGCGATGGCTCGAGAATAATGCCCTTGTCGACAGGCTCTTAGCGTGCTCCGCGCCGAAGCGTTGAGCAAGACCTACCTGTCCCCGGCGGGTAAGGTGACGGCGCTCGAGCGCTTTTCCCACGCGTTTGAAAAAGGCCGCGTCGTCGCCGTCACGGGGCCGTCGGGCTCGGGCAAGTCGACGCTGCTCAACCTGCTCGCCGGCTTGGACACCCCCAGCGGGGGCCGCGTGTGGCTGGGCGACGCCGACCTGAGCGCACTGCCCGAAAGCGCGCGGGCCGAACTGCGCCTGCGCCGCATCGGCTTCGTGTTTCAGTCGTTCAACCTCGTCACGGTGCTCACCGCGCAACAAAACGTCGCCTTTCCGCTGGGTCTGGCGGGGGTGGGCAAAAAAGAGAGGACCGCGCGGGCCGCCGAGCTGCTGACCCGGTTCGGGCTCGAGCGGCGCTTGACCCACCTGCCCTACAAGCTTTCCGGTGGCGAAAAACAGCGCGTCGCCCTGGCGCGGGCGCTCGCCAACAACCCGGACGTCGTTTTTGCCGACGAACCCACCGGCAACCTGGACTCCGCCAGCGGCGCGAGCGTGCTTACGGCGTTGCGTGCGGTTGCAGACGAGGGCCGCACCGTCGTCATCGTCACCCACGATGCGGCGGTGGCGGCAGCGGCAGACGAGGTCGTTCGGCTGCACGACGGTCGGCGCTCCGACTAGACCGCGTTACGGCGTTGACACTCGGCACACCTGGCGCTCCGAAGAATCGAACCTCCAGACTGCCCTTGCGGTTGCACGCAACTGCCGCGTAGCAGCGCGTTAGCCCAGCGCCAGAGCGACGACCCCCAAAACCATGAGCGAGGCGGCGGCCAGCCGCCTTGTTACGTCCCCCTCCTTGAGAAACTTCGCCCCCAGCGCCGCGCCAATCAGGATGCTCACTTCTCTGGCCGGGGCGATGTAGCTCACCGGCGAAAAGGTCAAAGCGGTCAGGATAAGGATGTAAGAGAGCGGGTTTAGTGCCGCGACGATGAGTGTTTCTCGGCGGTGCCGCCGCCAATGCAGCTTGACCGCGGGCCAGTTTCTGAACGCGACCGGGGCCAGCAGGGCGGCCCTGCCCAAACTCGAGGCCCAGTCGAGGATGAGCGGCGGGATGAGCAGCGCGCTCACAGCCTGCTTGTCCAGAGGGTATATGAGGCGATGAGCGTGCCCGTTACCAGCCCGAAGACGACGGCTTTTCTGCCTTGCGCGCTAAGCTCGCTGCTGAAAAGCTTCGTGCCCCCGGCCAACAAAAAGACGCTGACCACGACGAGTCCCGCACCGCAGAGCGCCAAGGGCGAAGGCCGCTCGGCAAAGATGAGGATGGCGAACACGGTCGAGAGCAGCGGCCCGGTGCCTCTGGCGAGGGGGTAGACGAGCGACAAATCACCGACCCTGTAACCCCGCTGGAGCACCAGAAAGTAGACCAGGTGCAAAACGGCGCTTCCTAAAATAAAGGTCAGGCCGACCGCGCCAATGGCCGGTTTTTGGACGAGCAGCGTGCCCAGCGCCAGCGGGGCGTAAAGGCAGGTGGACAGCGCACTGAACAGCCACACGAAGGGTGCGCCCCCGCCAACTTTCTTGGCGAAGAAGTTCCAGGTCGCGTGGATGAACGCGGCCGTCAAGACGAGACCCAAAGCGAACAGTGTCATAAAGGCTCCTTCTCACCCGGATACAAGGGTGACTAGAACCTCCAGGCTTTTGTCCCGTCAGGTGTAGATGGGTCTCATCTTGGTGCCGCTCGGTCGCAGTCCGTTCTCCTCTGGTTGGGGGGGGTACGAGCGAGGAAAACCGCGGAACCCTAGGCACAACCGCGTGCTGGGGTAAGTGTACCAGGTTGGGCGTGTGGGGAGCAGTACGGCTCAACAGCACAAGAAGCTATACCGATTTTTGTAAAGTCCTTCGGTTAATGACTCACGAAGCAGGCTGAACGACCCGTACAGGGCTGCCGCCCCGAGTCAACGCGTGGATTCGGCTCGAGACTCAAACGCGTGTGGTGTGTCCCGCCAGTGCCCGCGCGGCGCACCGAGCTTCGGCAACACGAAGCGGTCCAAGCCCCAGTAGCCCGCCACCCGCCAGGCCAGCACCAGCCAGGTCGCCAGCACGAACATCAGCGGGTTGGTCGAGACGGTGCCCGCAAACAAAAACGCCGCGTTCATAAAGCCGCCGAAGAAAGCCGACACGCCGGTCAAAAGGCCCAGGATGAGGGCGACGCCGATGAGCACCTCCCCAAAAGCGACGAGGTGGCTCATCACCGCAGCGTTGGGCAAGAACACCCGCTCGATGAGGAACGCGTACCAGCCCTGCACGCTCGGGTGGTCGCCGGTGGTGAGTTCGAGCGCCCGGTTCAAAAAGCCTGCCACCGCGCCGCCCGCCTCGGGACCGACCCAGGCGGGGCTCGTGACCTTGCCCCAACCCGCGCTCAGCCACAGGTACCCTAAATAAAGACGTACCACGGTCCAGAACGGAACTGAAGCGCGACTGGCGAAGAGCAGCTTGCTGATTCTAGGTTCGGGGTAGGTGGCGACGTCGGTGGGTTTGGCAGTGTGGGTCATGGCTGAGTCTCCTCTCGCGGTTCGACCGCTTGCACCTGGAGCTTAGCGGGTCGGTCGGTCCGCGGACAGCGGACAAACTTCCCACGCGTTTGTAAGGGTTTTGCGGACAGGCGGTAGCTAGGGCGGCTCGGCGCGGCAGCGAACACGCGCGTCCAAAATCACGCACCCCTGCCCGGGCTCGAGCGCCTTGACGGGGTTGAAGTCGAGTTCGGTGATGTCGGGTACGTCTTCGACCAGCCGCGACAAGCGCAGCAGCAAGTCTTCTACGGCGTCCAAGTCCGCCGGGGGCGAGCCGCGGTAGCCTGTCAGCAACCTGTGGCCTTTGATGCCGGCGATCATCGCTTTGGCGTCCAGGTCGGTAAGCGGGGTGACGCGAAACACGACGTCGCGCAACACCTCGACGTAGACGCCCCCCAAGCCGAAGGCGACGAGCGGCCCGAACAGCGGGTCCTGGGTCATGCCCACCATGAGTTCCACGCCGCCCTCAACCGTAGGTTGAAGGTAGTAACCGTCCAACTCCGAGAGCTTGCCGGCTTGCCGAAGGTGCGTCTTCAGAGTGTCGCAGGCGGCCCGAACCGCTTCAGCGCTGCTCAGGCCGAGTCGAACCCCGCCCCACTCCGACTTGTGAATCAGGGTTCTCGAGGCGAGTTTGAGGGCCACGGGGCCGGCAAAGTCTCGAGCGTACGCAACCGCTTCGGCGCTGTCGCGGGCGAGCTTGCCCTTTGCCACGGGCAAGCCGTAGGCGTCCAGGACGCTTTCGACCTCGTCTGAGCAAGCCTAAGCCAAACGCACCGAACCCTGAGCGACGAAAACCTGACAGCGGCTGTGGGACTTTCTCCGACAACGGCCCAGCCTTTCTTTGTCAAGATGAGAGAGGAGTTATGACGACGCGACCTCATCCCCTGTTCCCGAGCGCAAAGTTGCCGAGCGCAAAGTTGCCGAGCGTAAAGCGTGCGGCGTAGGTTGCCTGACGCGGCCGACTTCTCGGTCGAGACCTTGGGCGAGGCTCGGGTGCCCAGCCCGCTTCTAGGCAGGCACGAGCGATTTGTCGGGAACGAGGCTCGAGTCCTGCTGGGTTCGACCACGGCGGAGCTTGCGCCTTTTTTAGCGTCCGGCACCCTACCGCCCTCGTGCGAGCAGGCCGGGCCGCGCGAACGCCTCTTTTTCGACCCCGAGGGGTTGGCCTGCGGGCTTGTCACCTGCGGCGGGCTCTGTCCGGGCTTGAACGACGTGATTCGCTCCGTCGTGCTGACGCTCACCTACAGCTACGGTGTGAGGACGATTTACGGCTTTCGCTACGGCTACGCGGGCTTAGCGGGTTGGGGCGGGCTCGAGCCCCTCACCCTCACCCCCGCCCTGGTCGAGACCATCCACCAGCAAGGGGGGACGCTGCTGGGAACCTCGCGGGGGCCGCAAGCCCTGGACGACATGGTGCGGACGCTGCGCCGCTACGACGTCGGCATCCTGTTCGCCATCGGCGGCGACGGCACGCTCCGCGGCGCGTCGGCGCTCGCCGCGGCTTTGCGCGACCACGGCCTCGCTATAGGTGTCGTCGGCATTCCCAAAACCATCGACAACGATGTTCGCTTCATCGAGCGCAGCTTCGGCTTCGCGACCGCCGTCGAGGAAGCGGAGCGCGCGCTGCAAGCCGCCCACGCCGAGGCGCGCGGCGCTTACAACGGGGTGGGCTTGGTCAAGCTCATGGGGCGGCGCAGCGGCTTTATCACCGCCCACGCGACCCTCGCCAACAGCGACGTGAACTTCTGTTTGGTGCCGGAGCTGCCCTTCGCCCTGCACGGGCCGGGGGGGCTGCTGGAGGCACTCGAGGCGAGGCTGCAGCTGCGGCACCACGCCGTCATTGCCGTGGCCGAGGGGGCGGCCCAAGACCTGCTGGCGCAGGGGCGAACGGAGCGTGACGCTTCGGGTAACCTCAAACTCGGCGACGTAGGCCTGTACCTGCGTGACGCCGTCAAGGCTCATTTCGAAGCCGAAAACATCCCCCTCACCCTCAAATACATCGACCCCAGCTACCTCATTCGCAGCCGCAGCGCCAACGCCGTCGATTCGGAGTTTTGTCTGGCGCTGGGCCAGCACGCCGTCCACGCCGGCATGGCGGGGCGAACCGACGTGATGGTCGGTTTTTGGAACCGGTATTTCACGCACGTCCCCATTCGCTTGGCGACCCGAAGCCGCAAGCAAATCGACCCCGCGGGGGCCTTGTGGCAGCGGGTCGTCGGCACCACCGGACAAAGCAGCCTGACCGGACAAAGCAGCCCGGTGCTCACCGAGTCGGCACCGTCAAACCCAGAAAGGTAGTCTTCATGAAACAGCTAGGCCACACTTGCAAGCCGGACACGCTCCGAGCCTTCGGGATTACCGAGGCCGACACGGTTTACTGGAACCTGACCACGCCCGAACTCTACACCCAGGCCTTACGTCGTGAGGAGGGAAGCTTGGTGCATTTGGGGCCGCTGGCCGTCGACACGGGCAAGTACACCGGGCGCAGCCCCAACGACAAGTTCGTCGTGCGCGACGCAGAGACCGAGGCCAAGGTCGCTTGGGGGCCGGTCAACCAGCCGCTCGCCCCCGAGCACTTCGCCACCTTGAAAGAGGACGTGCTGGCCGCCACGGCGGGCAAAACCCTCTTCGTTCAAGACGTGTTCGTGGGGACGCACCCGAGCTACCGCGTGCCGGTGCGGGTCATCACCGAGTACGCCTGGCACAACCTGTTTGTCCGCAATATGTTTGTCAGGCCCACCCGGCGGGCCCTGGAAAACCACACGCCCGTCTACACCGTTCTGGACCTGCCGAGTTTCAGGGCGGAGCCCGAGCGGCACGGCTCGAGGACCGACACCGTCATCGCCCTCAACCTGTCCGAAAAACTCGTGCTCATCGGCGCGACCGAGTACGCGGGCGAGATGAAAAAGTCGGCCTTTTCGATGATGAACTACGAGTTGCCCGCCAAAGGCGTGATGCCCATGCACTGCTCGGCCAACGTCGGGCCGGACAACGAGGTGGCGGTGTTTTTCGGGCTGTCGGGCACGGGCAAGACGACTCTTTCGGCCACCAGCGAGCGCACCCTCATCGGCGACGACGAGCACGGCTGGTCGGCTGAAGGCGTGTTCAACTTCGAGGGCGGCTGCTACGCCAAAATCGAACACTTGTCGGCTCAGGCCGAACCCGAAATTTACGCGACCACGAGACGTTTCGGGACGATTCTCGAGAACGTCGTCATCGACCCGGAAACCTACCACGTCAACTTGGACGACACTTCGAAAACCCAAAACACCCGCGCCGCCTACCCCGTCACCCACATCTCGAACGCCAGCGTGGTCGGCTACGCCGGCCACCCGACCAACCTCCTCTTTCTGACCGCCGACGCTTTCGGGGTGTTGCCGCCGATTGCCAAGCTGACCGAGGAACAGGCGATGTACTACTTTTTATCGGGTTACACCGCCAAACTCGCCGGCACCGAGCGCGGCGTCACCGAGCCGCAGGCGACCTTCTCGGCCTGTTTCGGCTCGCCCTTCATGCCGCTCGAGCCGAGCGTCTACGGTAAGTTGCTGGTCGAGAAAATCCGCGCGCACGACACCGACGTGTGGCTCGTCAACACGGGTTGGACGGGCGGTCCCTACGGCGTCGGGCAGCGGATGCCGATAGCCTACACGCGCGCCATCATCGACGCCGCCTTGGAACACCGCCTGGACGGAGTCGCCTACAGCGACGACAACCTGTTCGGTTTGGCCGTGCCCCAGACCTGTCCCGGCGTCCCCGCCGAAGTTTTGAACCCGCGCGCGACCTGGCAGGATGCCTCGGCCTACGACGCCCAAGCGAGCAAAGTGGCCGGGATGTTCGCCGCGAACTTCACAAAGTACGAAGCAACCGTCTCCGACGCCGTGAAGCGGGCCGGGCCGAGGCTCGAGGCCAGGGTGTAGGCGAAGCAACCCAGCAGGGGCGGGTTTAAGACCTGCCCCTCGTTCTTTGAAAGACGCGATGCTCGACCTGCCCGTCGCCAACCCCTCGCTGTTCATCGGCGCCTTGCCGTTCGTGGGGCTCGGCTTCGCGGGTGGGCTTCGGCAACGACCCCAACATCGGCCACGCGACCGTCCCCTGGCGACGGCCACAAAAATTTTGCTGGCGCAGCTGTTGCTGACGCTACTCCCTTAGCTTTAGGGCTACAGACAGGAGAAAGAATGAAAACACTCAAAGACAAGGTCATCATCATCACGGGTGCCGGGGGCAGCGTCGCCGGAGCGGTCGCGGACGCCTTCCGGCAGCAGGGTGCGCGCCTGGCGCTGGTCGACAAGGACGAGGTGCGTGTCCAGGGGCGCTCGTCCTCTTACGGTGCGCTGGCGCTCGAGGCGGACTTCGCTACCGCCCAACACGCCCGCGAGGCCGTCGCGCACATCAAAAAAGAGCTGGGCCGGATAGACGGCCTCGTTCACCTCGTCGGCGAGATCGTCACCGGCCGGGTCGAGGAGCTGAGCGAAGCCGACTACGACCAAGCCTTCGACACCAACATGCGCACCCTGTTCAACGCCGTCAAGGCCGTCCTGCCCGAACTGCTGACCCGTGAAGAGGCGTTTATAGCCGGCATCGCCTCGCAAGAAGCTTGGGGCGGCGGGGCGGCGGACAGAAGTCTGTTCGCCGCGGCCAAGAGCGCGGCGGCGGCCTTTTTGCGCTCGCTCGACGCCGAACTCAAAGACACCCGAGTCGGCGTCGCCATCGCTTTTCCGATGGGGCCGGTCGACACCCTGACCAACCGGCAAAAGCTCGCCGGAGACGCGCACCGGCTCATCGGCACCACGGTCGTCGCCCGCGCGCTCATAAGCGCCGCCCTGTCCGGGGAGGGTGGGAGCCTGCTGGAAGTCTTCATCCATCCGCCACGTTCCGGCCCCTGAGCGCCTCGCAAAGCCTCCGCGCCGGTGTCGCCCGTCAGGGGTCCTTGGTCGATGACGCGCGTGACGGCGGATTCGAAGCCTGAGTAAAACACGCCTACCGTGAAAAAGCCGGACCTGCCGTCTCGGTCGACTACCGTAGAGCGGCGCGCCTCGTCTTTCAGCTCGAGCGCTTCGAACAGGCCGAGTTCCTCGAGCGTGACCGGGTTGGGCGTCATAAAGCGTAGGCTCTACCAGCCACAGGGCCATCCGAGGCTCTCCCGCAGAGCCTGTCAGAGTTTTTCCGACCCGAGCTTGCTCGCTCGAGTGCTGTAATAAGTGCCGGGCCGGTAGAGTCCGTGAAACTTTCAAAGCTCAAACGAGAGACGCTACGGTGTTTTCAGGAGGTACCCCATGAACGCTAAGGTCAACGACCTCATGTCCACAAACGTCATCGCTTTGCAAAAACATCACACCGTCGGGAGCGCCCGCGCCCGCTTGCACAAGCACGACATTCAGGCGCTGCCCGTGCTCGACGCGGACGGCGGCGCGGTGGGCATCGTTACCACCACCGACTTAGCCGCCGACCTGCCCGAAGACAAACCCGTCGCGCAAGTGATGTCCCCGGCCGTGGTCACGATTCCGCAGTACGCCGACGTGTCCGAGGCGGCCAGGGCCATGCGCAACCACCACATCCACCACGTCGTCGTCACGCACGAAAAACAGGTGGTGGGCGTCATCAGTTCTTACGACCTGCTCAGACTCGTCGAGGACCACCGCTTCGTCATGAAAAACCCGCCGACGCCCGCAAAACGGAGAAGCGCGTGACCCAGCTTCATCCCGGCTGAGTACGTCTAAGAGAGTAGCGGCTCGAGCCCGGCCACTCCCCGAGTTTTGTAGGACTTTTTCCGACAGCGAATGACGTTCGTGTCTTGTTAGGCTCAGAAGAATTCGGGTCTGACGGCGTCGCGGCTTGACGCTTTCAGACTTGAAGCGATAACTCAACGCGGGGGTGAAGCGTGAACGACGACCACACGGAACCGGCACCGTCCGAACCAGCCACGGAAGGCAGACCCATCGGGGCCATTTTGGTGACGACCTTTTTGGCGCTGATGATTTTAATCAGCTGGTTCGGCATGTATTTTCTGGACTTTTTGAGAGGCTAGCGCATTGATTCCGAAGTCCTTTATCCTTTTTGAACGTGTGTGCAGGCAAGCGGCTCGGGTGCAACGCTCCTCGGCAAGTGTCCGGAAAGCTGCACCGGCGTGAGCGACAACCCGCACGAAGACGCCCACGACTTGCAGCACGCCGCCGTCGAGCGCTGGGAGCGCCGCTGGCTGGCCGTGTCCGGCTTGTTGTCGCTGATGTTCATCATGCTCATCGCCTACGCGCTGACGGTCGAGGGCGCGCACATCGGCCAGCTCAGCAGCAACGGGCGCGGCCAACCCGAAGTCCTGCTGAGCAGCGCCCTGTTCGAAAATCCGGGCGTGCGCACCGCGGGCATGAACGAGTACCAGGTCTCGGTCGTCGCGCAAACCTACAGCTTCAACCCGCCGGAGGTCGTCTTGCCGCGCGGCGCGCACGTGACCTTTTTCGCCACCAGCCGCGACGTGCTGCACGGCTACCAAATCGAGAACACCAACATCAACGTCGAACTCATCCCGGGCGAGGTCGCCACCTTTGAATACACCTTTGATACCCTCGGCACCTACCGGGTGGGCTGCAACGAGTACTGCGGCATCGGCCACCAGAACATGGTCGCGCAGATTCGCGTCGTCAACCCGTCGGAACTGGCGCAAGCCCGCGCGGCGGGCGGTAACGCGGCGGGCGGTGTAGAGGTGGGTGCCGACACGACGAGCAGCGGGGGGGCGGTTTACAGCAGCAACTGCGCCAGCTGCCACGGGCCGGACGGACTCGGCGTCGCGGGCGCCTTTCCGCCGCTGGTCGAGCACGTCGGCCACCTGTACAACGCCGACCGGGACTACCTGCCCCACCTGATTCTTTACGGTCTCCAGGGTCCTATCGAAGTCGCGGGGCAAACCTACAACGGCCAGATGCCCGCCTGGAAACAGCTCGGCGACGACGAAATCGCCGAGGTGCTGAACTACACCCTGAGCCGTTGGGGCAACGAAGCCGTCACCGAAGGTTTCGAACCCTACACGGCCGAAGACGTCGCCCCTTTCCGCAACGAGGACTTGGCTCCCGAAGAGGTTTATCAACTTCACCGGCAGTTGGACCTGCCCTAAGAGAGGACTGGCATGGCTGTCACCACGCCGACGTTCGCCCGCACCACCACGGCCGACCCCTTACAACGCGTCACCTTCGCCTTTTTGCTGACCGGCCTCGTCGCGCTCCTCGTCGGCGCGCTGCTCGGGCCGCTGCAGGCGCTGAACTATGCCGGCATCAACGTTTACCAGTATCTGCCCTTTTTGCAATCCTACTACCAGGGGTTAACCCTGCACGGCGTGCTGAACGCGCTCGTCTTCACGACCTTTTTCATCTGCGGGCTGCTGCTGTATTTGCCCGCTCGAGAACTCGACCTAACTCCCAACCTGACCTGGGTGTGGGGCGCTTTCTGGCTGATGCTGGGCGGTTTGGTGATGGCCGGGGTCGCCATCATCGCCAACACCTCCAGCGTGCTCTACACCTTTTACCCGCCCCTCATGGGCCACTGGGGCTTTTACATCGGGCTGGCGCTGGTGGTGGTGGGCAGCCTCATGATAGGGGCCGAGGTGATTCGGCTGCGGCAGCGCTGGAAGCGGGCGCACCCCGACCAGGTCACGCCGATTGTGACCTACATGAGCGTGGTCACCTGGAGCATGTGGTCGCTGGCCGCGGTCGGACTCGTCGTCGAGGTCGTCGTCTTGCTCATCCCCTGGTCGCTCGGCCTGCGGGCGGGCGTGGACCCGCAACTCGCCAGAACGCTTTTTTGGTACACCGGCCACCCCATCGTCTACTTCTGGCTGCTGCCCGCTTACGTGTCCTGGTACGCGCTCGTGCCCAAGCAGGCGGGCGGCAAACTCATGTCGGACTCGCTGGCGCGGTTGGCTTTTTTGATGTTTTTGATTTTCTCGACGCCGGTCGGCTTTCACCACCAGTTCACCGACCCCGGCATCCCCGCGGCCTGGAAGATGATTCACTCGCTGCTGACGATGTTCGTGGGCATCCCGAGTATGCTTACCGCCTTTACGGTGGCGGCCTCGCTCGAGGTCGGCGGGCGCGCGCGGGGCGGCACGGGCCCGCTGGGCTGGATTGGCAAGCTGCCCTGGGGCCAGGCGGCCTTCACCGCGCAGGTCCTGGCGATGATTTCGTTCATCTTCGGCGGCGCGGGCGGCATCGTGAACGCGAGCTTCAACTTAAACCAGCTCATCCACAACACGGCCTGGGTGCCGGGGCACTTTCACATCACCGTGGGGACGGCCACTACCCTGACGTTTTTCGGCATCACCTTCTGGCTCGTCCCGCACCTCACCAGAAAACCGCTGTCCTCGAACCTCATGGCGCTGTGGGCGAGCTGGACCTGGTTCGTCGGCATGATGGTGTTCGCCTTGGGGATGCACTGGCAGGGTTTGCTGGGTGTGCCGCGGCGGGCGCAGGTGTCGAACCTGTCGCCCAACCTGGAGGGCTTGTACGCCAACGCCGCCCTGCCCAAAATCATCACCGGCGTCAGCGGCGTCATCCTGCTCGTCGCCGTCATCCTTTACTTTTGGGTGCTGTTTGCGACCGTTTTCGGCCGCAAAAAGCTGGCTGAGCGAGACGTGCCCGCGATTCCCTTTGTGGAATCGGTGGAGTTGCGTTCGGAAGGCGTGTTGCGCTTTCTCGACTCGCTCTGGGCCTGGTTCGCCGTGGCCGTGGTGCTGGTGCTCGTCGCCTACTTGCCGACGCTGCTCGACATGATGATCAACAACGTCCCCGTGCCCGGCTTACGGGTGTGGTGAGGAGGCGACTGTGGCACTTTTTCTGTCGAGCATCGCCTCGGGTTTGTTAGCGACGACCGTGATGGTCGTCTTCTTGTACCTGCCGACCCTTTGGAACGGGCTTTACTACGACACTTTAGGTGGGCTGGGCGGCGTTTTCACGAGGAGCATCGACCAGCGTTCACGAATCATAGGCGCGCTGCTCCTCTATACCGGCGGCGTGCTGTTCGCGTTCTTCTACGGTTTTTTCGTCCTCATGCTCACCACGGGGCCGTTCTCGGCCCCCGCCTACATCCTTTTTCCCAACTCGCTCGCGCCCGTCAACCTTTTTTACCCGCTGGCGGGGTTCGTGGGCGGCCTCGGCCACGGTTTGTTCGTGTCGCTCATCACGACCTTCATCGTCACCGACTTTCACCCGGTGCCCGGCTACCGCGACACCTTTGCGCTGCTGGTGTCTTTCATCGTGGGCCACGTGGTTTACGGGGTGACGGTGATGTTTTTTCAAGGCCAGTTTTTGCAGCTGTTGACGTGAGGCGGGAGCAGAAAGTACCAGGTAGAAAGTAAGGGAGTATCGGAGTAGGGGGGGCTAAAGTCAAAGGCTTTTACTCCCCTACTCTCTTACCTGCTTCCCCACCTCGAGAACGGCACCCAAGCCGACGACGGCACTCGCGCCCTACAACCTGGGCAGGCGCACGCTCAAGGTGGTGCCCGTCTCCGGCGCGCTCTCGATGCTGAAGCTGCCTTCCAACAGCTCGGCGCGCTCCCGGATGCTCGCCAGACCCACGTGGCCCCGCGGCACCCGCTCGGGGTCGAAGCCGACGCCGTCGTCCTCGACGATCAAGTGAAGCGTGTTCGCCTGGCCGGTCAGCACGACCGAGACGTTTTTCGCGTTCGCGTGCCGGACGATGTTGGTCAGCGCTTCTTGGACGATGCGGTACAGCGCGATGTCCTGGTCCTCGTGCAGCCGGTAGGGCAAGTGGACGACCACGTTGACGCCCAAGCCGCTCCGCTGCGCGACTTCCCGGCCGTACTCTTTCAGCGCGGAACCGAGGCCGATCTGGTCGAGCAGCGACGGGCGCAACTCTCTGGACATGCGCCGCACGTCCTGCAAGGTTTGTCCGACTAAGCTTTTAAGTTTCTGCAGCTGCGCGGGGTCGGCGGCTGCGCCGTCCAACATCAGCGAAATGCCGGTCAGGGCTTGCCCGACGCCGTCGTGCAAGTCGCGGGCGATGCGGGCGCGCTCGCTCTCCTGAGCTTTGAGCAGGGCCTGGTAAAGCCGGCCCCGCTGCGCGCTCGTCGCGGCGAGTTGACGGTTGGCGGCGGCGAGTTCGAGGGTGCGTTCGACGACGCGCTGCTCGAGTCCGGCGTTGAGCCGCCGCAGCGTCTCGGCCGTCTCTTTGGCCGCGGTGACGTCGGTCATGGCCGCGGTCAAGCCCGCGACTTCACCCGTCGCAGCCCGCCGCGGGCGGACGTAAAGGTCGTAGTGCCGGGTCGTTTTGCCAAACGTCAAGGTGACTTCCGCACGGCCGTCTGCACCCGTCTCGAGCAGGCGGCGCTTGAGCCCGGTCAGGTGCGCCGCCCCCTGGGCCGAAAACACCTCGGCGTCGGTCTTGCCCAAAAACGTTTCAGCGTCCAAGGGCGGCGGCGGGTTGTAGACCCAGGTGTAGCGGAGGGCCGCGTCCTGGTCGACGACCGTGGTCGGGGAATGGGTCAGGGCGGCGCGCAAACGCTCCTCGTTGAGGTTGGCGACCTCTTCCAAACGCTTGCGCTCGCTGACGTCCCGAACCGCCGCCACGATGAGCAGACCCGACGCCACCGTCAGACTGCTGAGGCTGATCTCCACCGGCAAACTGTGGCCGCGCTTGTGCAAGGCGACGAGCTGCAACCCTAAGCCCATCGGCCGGGTGTGAGGGTGGGCGGTGAAGCGGTGCCGGTGCTGCCGGTGCACGTCCCGAAAACGCGTCGGCATAAGCGTTTCCACACTCTGACCCAAAAGTTCGTCGCCGCCGTAACCGAAAACGGCTTCCACCTGGCGGTTGGTCAGTACGACGGTGCCCGTAGCGTCCACGACGACGAGGGCGTCCGGCACGGCGTCGAACAGCGTCTGAAAGAGGTGGACGGACTCGCCTAAAACCTCGGAGCCGACGCGGACCTGGGAACCTTCTAACTCGGTCATGTACAGCTCGAGCTTACCCCACGCTGCCGGTACGGACTGCGGCGCGGCGCCACGAAAACGGGGCCGTCCCCAGCTCACTCCCAAAAGACCCGCCGCCGAGGTGGCGACGAACGCTCTCGCAGCAGGCACTTAGGCCCCCTTCGAGCTGGAGGAAAGCCCCGGCCAGGTCGGAAAAACCCCTACCCGGCTTGTCGGAACTTTGCGGACGCACCCTTCTTGTACACGCCCTAGGCTGAGGCGGAGGAGGCCGCTATGTTCGAACACATCCTGATGCCCACCGACGGCAGCGCCTGCAGTGAAGCGGCGATCGCGCAGGGGCTTGAGCTTGCCAAAAGCTTGGGGGCCCGGGTGACTTTTCTGTACGCCTTGGAAGACCCCGTCTCCGCCGTGTACGCCATCCCCGAGACCGCAACCTACCGAGCCGACATCTACGAGGACCTCAAAAAGGCAGGCGAAGACGCCCTGGCCCGGGCCGAGGCCATGGCAAAGTCGGCGGGCGTGTTTTGCGAGACCTTGCTCGCCGAGCGCGCCAGCCCGGTGCAGGCGATTCACGCCGCCGAAACCGAAGCCGACCTGGTCGTCATGGGCACCCACGGGCGGCGCGGCTTCGACCGTTTGATGGTCGGCTCGGTCGCCGAAGGCGCCCTGCGCCGCGCCACCAAACCCTACCTCATGATTCGGAGCGGTGAGGAAGCTTGAGACCGAAGCCGCCCGAAAAGCGTGCTAGAAACAAGCTGTGAACGTCGCCGTCTTCAGCACCAAACCCTACGACGAGCGCTTTCTAAAAACAGCCAACGAAAGCCACGGCCACACGCTCAGCTTTCTCGAGCCCCGCCTCACGCCCGCGACCGCGCCGCTCGCCGCCGGCTCCGGGGCGGTGTGCGCTTTCGTCAACGACGACCTGAGCCGTGAGGTGTTGGAGGTGCTGGCCGCGGGCGGCACTCGCTTGTTGGCGCTGCGCTCGGCCGGGTTCAACCACGTGGACCTGGCGGCGGCCAAGGCGCTCGGCCTCGTCGTGGCGCGGGTGCCCGCTTACTCGCCCCACGCCGTCGCCGAACACACGCTGGCCCTGGTCCTCGCCCTGAACCGCAAAGTTCACCGGGCTTACAACCGGGTGCGCGAGGGCAACTTCGCGCTCGACGGCCTGCTCGGCTTCGACCTGCACGGCAAGACGGTGGGCGTCGTCGGCACGGGCAAGATAGGCGCGGCGTTTATAAACATCATGTCCGGCTTCGGCTGCCGTTTGACGGCCCACGACCCCTACCCCGACGCGGCGGTAGCCAACATCGCCGAGTACGTGTCGCTGCCCCGGCTTCTCGAAGAAGCCGACATCGTGTCGCTGCACTGCCCCCTCACGCCCGAGACGCACCACCTGATAAGCGAACACACCTTGCAGCAGATGAAACCGGGCGTGATGCTCATCAACACCAGCCGCGGCGCGCTCGTCGACACGCGGGCCGTCATCGAAGCGCTCAAGTCCGGTCGTCTGGGCTATTTGGGGCTCGACGTTTACGAAGAGGAAACCGAGTTGTTTTTCGAGGACCGCTCGAGCCGCGTACTGCAAGACGACGTGTTCAGCCGCCTGCTGACTTTCCCGAACGTCCTCATCACCGGGCACCAGGCCTTTTTCACCGAAGAGGCCTTGCGCAACATCGCCGCCGTCACCCTATCGAACGTGACGGCGTTTGAAAAGGGCGGCGGCGAACTGTTCGCGGTTTCAGCGGCCTAAAGAGAACTTCGGACCAAACGGAATTGCGCCGCGCTGTCCCGGTTTAAGGGTAAAGCGCAGCACCCGCCCCGTGTCGTCGACGAGGAGGGGCTCGGTGTGCGGATGAGCGTCGTTGAAGGTGAGGTCGGTCAGTAATAAAAGTGTTTTCATCAGACTTTTCCTCCGTTTGCAAAGATGACGGGTACGAGGCTCTTCGCCGTTTAGTGAAAATCGTGTCACTGCTTTCTACTCCTCAATTCGCTGCAAAAGCGTCGCCGAACACCGGCACCAGCCTAGGCCTTTTGTGCCCAGTTTCACGAGCGCTGATTATCCTACAAAGCTTGTAGGAGTTTTTCCCACCAGGACGGCGGGGGGAGCGGTATCCTTAGGCACGTAGCCCAGCCACGGGAGTTGCTATGGAGCAGACAAAGATTTTCTTGATAGACGACCACGTGGTCGTTCGCGCGGGGATTCGGATGCTGCTCGAGTCGCAGAGCAACCTGCTCGTGGTCGGCGAGGCCGAGAGCGGCGAAGAAGCCGCCCGCAGCGCGCCGGAGGCTTGCCCCGACATCGTCGTCTGCGACCTCACCCTGCCCGGCATCAACGGCATCGAAACCGTCAAGCTGCTGAGAAAAAAACTCTCCGACACCCGCTTTATCGCCCTGTCCATGCACGAGGAGCCCGAATACGTCCAGGGCTTTTTGGAAGCGGGCGGCTCGGGCTACGTGCCCAAAAGCTCCGTCGCCACTCAACTTTTAGACGCGGTCGCGGCGGTGTCCCGGGGCGAGTACTACGCCCCCGCGAAACTCTTGGCCGAACTCGCCAAAGAAATGGCCGGCCCCGACCCGTACCGCAACGTTACCCTGACAAAACGCGAACTCGCCGTCGTGGGTCAAATCGCCCGCGGCCTCACCTACAAAGAAATCTCCGCGCAACTCGGCATCAGCGAGAAGACGGTCGCGACCTACCGCGAGCGGGCGGCCGAAAAGCTCGGCGTGAGAACGCGCGCCGAACTCGTAAAATGGGCGCTCGAGCACGGGCTGCTGGAGTAGACAAAAGGGCCGCCCCCGAGTAAACGAGGCGGCGACGAACAGGGTGGGCTACAAAAGGCGGCGGCCTCGAGCGTCATACTTGAGCCAGGAGGCGACCATGCGAGATGCGAAGAGTCAAGGTGGCGTGAAAGACGAGGCGTTCGAGCGCTGTCAAACGGCTCTGGACGAACTTGAGGCCTGCAAAGAGCGCGAGGTCGCGGAGTACGGCGAGGCGGGCTACCAGGAGGTCAAGGAAATGGAGAGCGAAGCGCCCGCGCCGAGCCCCTGCGTCGACCAGTACAACGCGGCGGTCGAGGCGCTGCTCGAGTACGGGGGCAGACTGGACGACTTCGAGTTGGGCCGCTTTCACAAAAGCCTGCGCGCCTCGGTAGAAGCGCGGCGCGCTTGAACGTTCGGCCCGCCAAACTCGGCGCACTGCTCGCCTTTTTGGGCGTCGCGCTGGGTGCGTTCGGCGCGCACGCGCTGCGCGACCTCGTCACGCCGGAACGCCTGGTCACTTTCGAGACGGCGGTGCGCTACCAGATGTTCCACGCGCTCGGTTTGCTGGCGCTGGGCGCGCTGCCGCCGCGCACGCACCGGGCGGCGTGGCCGCTGTTTTTGGGCAGCGTGCTGTTTTCGGGCAGTTTGTACCTGCTCGTCGCCTTGAACCTGTCTTGGCTCGGCGCGGTCGCGCCCGTGGGCGGCGCGCTGCAACTCGTCGGCTGGGGGGTGCTGTTTTTCAGCCTGCCGGCGGCGGTCGCGACGGCCGGCGTGAGGCGGGCAGCCGCCGACCCGGACTTGCGCAGGGACGAGCGTGCCTAGCGCGGCCTTCCGAGGTTTGGCCGCAAGCTCGAGCCGCTTCAGGCCAGTTGGCTATTGAGCGTTCGGGTCAGCGTCTCGTGTTCTTCGTTCAGGTAGTCCCCCAACCTCCGGTGAACCTCCAGCAGCAGGGCCAGCGCTTTTCGCCTTGAAACGGTCGCCTTTTCCGCCGAACTTTCCTGCTCGGCGAGTTGGTGCAGCAGCGTCGCGCTCGCGTAAACTTTGTTCACGTCCAGGCCCGTCACGGAGAAAAAGCTGATGATTTGCGCACTGCTCAAGCTCGTCAGCGTGTTCAAGCTGAGCCCGGTAAAGCTCAGGCTGAGTTCGTCCAGGTCCCCGAACGAGATGTCTCGTCCTTTGGCGCGGGCACCGAACAGCAGCGCGGCGAGCATTTCGGAGAACTGCTTGACGGTCCTCATGATGTAGTCGGTTTCGTACACGGCTCCAATTTTTTGCTTGACGAGACCCTACAACCCTCAGGTGGCAAAGAAACCCGGCGGCGGCGAACTGCGGCGGAGGGTCTCGAGCGTGCTCGCGCCCACCTCACACCCGGTTTCTTGCAGCGCGAGGATGAGCGCGCCGAAGACGGGCTCGAGCTGGCTTCTCAGGACGCGCACGTCGGGAGTGGCCTCAAGGACGCGGGCGACGAGCGCGTCCGTTAAAAGCGTGGAGGAGTGTCTGAACACGCCCCCCGTGAGGACGAGGCTGAAAGGCACCGTTTCGATGCCCACCCGCCGCGCGGCCACGAGCGCATAGTCCCCGAGCGCTCTAGCGTGCGCCGCGACGATGTGCCGGGCGACGCCGTCGCCCTTTTCGGCCTCGTCCAGCAGCGTGCGGGTGAGGCCCGCCCAGCGCGAGGGGTGGGGTTTGGCGCGCGCGGTGTAAAGGTGGAGCGCCGCCTCGACGCTGGGCACGCCGAGGACGTTCAGGACCGGCGCGGTCAGCGCCGTGGGCGGGTCGATGCCCAAGTGCGAGCGGAACACGGCACGTAGCGTCTTCACGCTGAGTTCGTGGCCGCCCTGGGGTTCTTGCCAGAAGCTGCTGTGCCACAGGCTGCCGTCCGCGCCGCGCCCGCCCGTCGCCGCGCCCGTGCCGCAGGCCACCACGACGCCGGGGCCGTGCGGCAGCCCCGCGTAGAGAGCGCCGACGGCGTCGTTGACAACGCGCAACGGGCTCAAACCGTCCGCCGCCAAGGTGCCGCGGATGAGGTCGAAGTCTTCGGGCCAGTCCGCCCCCGACATGCTGAACACGCTGTGAGCGGGCGCGCCCTCCAAACCGGCGGTCTCGAGCGCCCCCCGTACCGCGGCACGCACCGCGCCGAAGGCGGCTTCCGCGCCTTCGTAGATGTCACCCGGCCCGCCGCGCCCCGCGCCGACGACGCAGCCGTCCAGGGTCGCAACCAGGGCGACGGTCTTGCTGCTGCCGCCGTCCACGCCCAAGACGTGGCTAGCCACGCTCACCCCAGGCAGCTCGGTCGGCAAGCACCGTGACGTCGGCGACGGTCTGCAGGTAAGAAGCGGGCAGGTCGGGCGTGACGGGGCCGTTAAGGGCTGCTCGCAAGACCTCGCGCTTGTGCGCGCCCGAAACGAGGAGCAGGATTTTCTTGGCGGCGAGCAGCACGTCCATGCCCGCGGTTACGGCCCGGGTGGGCACGCGCTCGCGCCCACCCCAGTAGCGGGCGTTGCTCTCTAAGCTCGCTTCCGTCAACGAGACGACGCGCGTCTTGTCCGCCGGCCCTGAGGGCGGCTCGTTGAAGCCGAGGTGGCCGTTCGGCCCCAGGCCCAAAATGGCGAGGTCGAAGCCGCCCGCCCGCGCCACCGCAGCGTCGTAAGCGCGGCACGCGCCCGCCGGGTCGGGGCTGTCGCCGGGCAGCCTCGTCACCTGACGCGCTCCTATACCCAAGGGCTCTAAAAACGCCTCGCGCATCCAGCGGTAGAGCGAGCGTGGGTCGTCGGGGCCGAGGCCCAGGTAGGCGTCGAGCTGAAAGACCTTGAGGCGAGACGCGTCGAACGCACCCTCGGCCCGCTGTGCAGCAAGCTCCTGGTAAAGCCCCAGCGGCGTGTTGCCCGTCGCCACCACCACGGCGGCGTCCGGTTGGGCGCGAAAGAGGTCGGCGACGACCTCCGCCCCCGCACGGCTCAGCGCGGCGTAGTCCTCCGTCACGACGAGGTCGACGGACGGCGGTACCGTGTTTGAATCTTTCGGAGTATCGCTCACGGCGTCACCTCTTGCCGAGCTTGGCTTGTGTTTTTCGAATAGCCCTCGAGCAGCCTCACCCCTCCAACGGGTAACTGCTTTGTCGTTCGTCTTGAAAAAAAGCGCGCCATCACGACCTCGTCATTCAAGAACCTCGCCCTTCAAGTGAGCAGCCGCTCGGGCAGGTAGTCCTTGAGCGCCGCCGCCATCTCGTCGTACAGCGCTTCGGCTTTGCTCAAAGACACCACCAGCGGGTTCGAGGCCAGGGCGCGAACGGCGTCTTTGCGGGTGCCGTTCCAGGCGGCTTCGGCGGTGAGCGCCTGGTACTCGCCGAGCATCTTGGTGAGCCCGGCGACGTGTTTGGGCAGGTGCCCGTAGGCGATCGGCGTGACGCCGTGACGGTCGACAAAGCCCGGCACCTCCACCACCATGTCGTCGGGGAAGTCGGCGACGGCCCCGCGGTTCGGCACGTTTACGGTCCAGACCTCCCGTTTGTCGTTGTAGACGGCGTCCATCACGTCGATGGCAAGCTCCAACTCGTTGATGCCGCCCCGGGAGCGCGCGGGGTCGAGCCGCGGGTCGTCGGTCTCTGACTGCTCGCGGTAGTGCCGCCAGTAGTCGGGGACCGACGCCATGATGTCCTGCGCCCGCGTGGTGGGCTTGTTCATGAGTTCCCGGGTGATTTCGTCGCGGTAGTAGTAGTAGAGGTAGTACTGCGCGGGCACGCTGCCCATCGTGGCGGTGAGTTCCAGAAAGCGCTTGCCCTTGGGGTCCATGTGGGAATCTTTTTTGCGTTCGTACGCCGCCGTGACCAGCTCGACGAAGTCCTCCCCGTCGTAGCTGTGGCGCACCGACCAGGAACCGTGGTTCAGGCCTATCATGACGGCGTCCACCTTGTCGGGGTCTAAGTCGGCGTACTCGGCCACCTCGCGCGGAAAAACGATGGGGCCTTCGCACAGCGAGACGGTGGGGATGTCCGAGTGCTGCGTGACCGCCTGGGCGATGATGTTGACGGGGTTGGTGTAGTTGAACAGCCGCGCCCCCGGGCAGACCTCTTCCATGTCCTTGACGACGTCTTTCATCACGTGGACGGAGCGCAGCGCCATAAAAAAGCCGCCCGGCCCTTGCGTCTCCTGGCCGAGGACGCCGTGTTTGAGGGGGATGCTCTCGTCCAAGTAGCGCGCCTCGAAGCCGCCGGGGCGGTAGCTCGACAACACGGCTGAAGCGTCCCGGAGTCCGTCGCGCCGGTTCGTCGTGGTGCAAATTTTTAGGTCGACGCCCCGCGCCCGCGCCATCTTGTCGGCCAGTTTTTTGACCAGCTCGAGCCGCTGTTCGTCTAAGTCGATGAGCGTGATTTCCGAACCGCTGAAGTTTTCGCCTTGCGCGATGAACGACGCGACGGTACCCGGCGCGCGGGTGCTGCCCCCGCCGATGTAGGCGATTTTGATGCTTGCCACGGTGCCTCCTAAAAAATAAGTCTGAATAGTCTCGAGCGAAGAAACGCTTGCCGCGCCGACCTTACTTCTCTGCGGGCACGACGGCCGAAAACTGCCTCACAAAGTCTCCCCGGAACGACAGCGCCGCACGCCACTCGCCGGCCGCGGGCTCGACGCCGCCCGGCAACAAAAACAGGTGGCCGAGGAAAGCGTCGCCGGCTTTAAGCCACACCGAGTCCGAGGCGACCTGCTTGTTTTGCGGCGAAAACCACTGCACCGCCAACCAACCCTCTGCCGGCACCGTGGCCGGGGTGACGCTCAGCTCGAGGCGCTCCCCCGCCCAGCGCAACTCGGACGCTTCGTCCAAAGTCAAGCGCGGCGTGACCTGCACCTCGCTGCGTTGGGGCACGGGCGGGAAGTAAAGGAGGGTGCAACCGCTCAGCACCACCGGACTCAGCACCATCATACTCAGCACCACCGGACTCAGTAACGCCAAAGTGAGCAAACGTTTCATAGGGCCTCCGGCAACAGCAACGCGGCCAGCAGCGCGACCGGCGCGGTCTCGGCGCGCAAAATGCGCGGGCCGAGCCGGACGGTGACGGCACCTCGTTCTTCCAACGCCGCGACTTCGGCGTCGCTCAGACCGCCTTCGGGGCCGGTGAGAAGCGTCAAGCTCCCGCGGTCGGGGGCGTCTTGCAAAGCCTCTTGCAGGGTGAACGAGGCGTGCGGATGGGCGACGAGGACGGTTCCGGCGAGGGGCAGTTCAGCCAGCGGCGCGGGCGCTTCGACCCCCGGCACCACGCTCCGGCCCGACTGTTTGGCGGCTTCCTTGGCGACGCGGCGCAGGCGCTCGAGCTTGTTCGCCGACAAACTCGGCACGTCGCCGTGGCGGCTCGTGAACAGCTTGAACCCCACCGCGCCGAGTTCGGTGCCTTGCCGCACCACGTCGCTCAGTTTGTCGCCCTTGAGGAGCGCCACCGCGACGGTGACGGCCCGTCCGGCCTCGACCTCGCTCTTGACGGGTGCGGCGAGGTTCAGGGTCACCTGGAACGCGTCGGTGGCCGTGACCTCGCCCTCGGCCTCCAAACCGCGGCCGTCAAAGGCGCGCACCCGCTGGCCGGGCGCGACGCGGAGCGCCCCGGCCAAGTGGCGCGCTTCGGGGCCGGTCAACGTCACCACGCCTTTGCTCAAGTTGGGCAGGTGGACGCGGTGAACCCTCACGCTGGCCCCGCCAAGCCCGGCCCCATCAACCCCGGCCCCGCGGGCGTGGCGGTGAGGAGCGCCCACTCGCCGTCGGTCACGACCGCGCCGACCTCGAAACACGTCGTCAGCGCCGCCTCGACCGCGGGCAGTTTGTCGTGCAGGATGCCCGTGACGACGAGGACGCCCTGCGGCGCGAGCGCGCGCCGGTACTCGCCGCACAGTTGCACGTGCAGTTCGGCGAACAGGTTGGCGACCAACACGTCGGCGCTTGTCGCGGGCGCGTTCTGCAAACTGCCCACGGCGAAGGTCGCGCGGGAGCGGTTGAGGTCGCGGTTGGCCTCGGCGACGGCGAGCGTGTCCGGGTCGGTGTCGAGCCCGTGCGCGCTGCTCGCGCCGAGCAGGTCGGCGGCGATCGCCAAAATGCCCGAGCCCGCCCCGACGTCGAGCACGCGTTTGTGGGCCAGCTCGAGCCGTTCCAACTCTCTCAAGGCCAAGCGGGTCGTTTCGTGGTGCCCGGTGCCGAAGGCCATGCCGGGGTCGAGCCAGAGGACTTTTTGACCCCCGCTCAAAGTCACCGCGCTGTGGGTCGGCGCGACGACGAGGGTGCTCAAGTAGACCGGTTGCAGTTCGGCGTAGTAGCGCTCCGCATAGTCTTGCGGCTCCAGCGTTTCCCAAACCCCCGTGAAAGGCAGCTCCAGAGGCGCGGGAAAGTAAGCGACGATGTCCAGGCCGTCCTGCCACAAGCCCTCGCAACCCAAACGCCAGAGCAGGTCGGTGTCGGCGTCTCGAGCTTCCAAACGCCCGGTCATGCGAAACGCCACGGTCATGTGGGCACCTTACGCAGCCTGCTCGAGATGAGGAGTGGAGACGAAGGTTTTTCGTCGTTCGTCGTTCGTTCTTCGTGTTTACGAACAACCGACAACAAAGAACGAACGTCGTTCTTTTTACTTTCCACTCGGTACTCGGTGCTTGTCACTTCAACGCTCATTATCAACACTCACGCCAGCTCCGGCGTTTTGCTCACGCGCTCGTCGCGGGTCACGATTTCAAAACCCAAGCGCTCGCCCTCGGCAAGGTAAAAATCGATGTCGGCGCTGCGCGTGACCGGCCCCAAAGACTTGCGTTCAAAGGCGCGCGTCGCCGTCATGATCATCGTCTCGGCCATGCAGGCGGGGACCAGCCCGTCGCCGAAGTGCAGGTCGATGAAAGTCTGCATGTCGCCCGGCGGCTTGACCACGCCGCCCGGCACGACGTGAACGCCCGGCACGCTCCTCACGCTCTCGTCGATGTCGGCCGGACGACCCAAGTCGAACAGCCACGCGCCCGGTTTGACGTGCTCGGCAAAAAGAACGGGGTTGGGGTCGGAGGTCGCGGCGAAGACGAGGTCGGCCTCGACACACACCGCCACGTCGGTGCCGACACGGATGACGGTGTGCGGGTACTTTTTGCGCAGCGTCGCCGCGCTGCGCTCGAGCCTTTCTAAGTCCCGGCCTATCAAAAGAAGTTCGCCGACCTCACCCGCGACGCTCCGCGCCACCCCGAAAGCCACCACGCCGTTGGCCCCGACGACGGCCGCCGTGCTGCGCCGCAAGTTGCCGCCCTCGCGCTCAAAAGCGGCCAGCAACCCCGGCACCGCCGCCTTGACCGTCGCCGCCGTGTAAGCGCCGCCGTTGGTGATGGCGATTTCGGGCACGGCCGCTTGCACGTCCAAGCCCTTGTTGCCGACCGTCGACAAAAAAGCCCCCAAACCGAAGGCCTCGGCCCCGCGTTCGAAGGCCAAGCGTGCACCCTGGATTGCCAGGCGGACCGCCACCTCGGGATAGCTGCGCACCTGGTCGGGCAGCAGCGAGCCGCTGATGAGCATCACGCGCAACTCGCGGCCGTCGCTCAAGCGAACGCCGGTGAGTTCGTCTTGGACTTGCGGGCGCAGGTGCAACAGCACGCGGCGGAGCAGCCACTCGGGGAGCAGCTCGAGCTGCAGCAAACCCTTCAACCAGCGCTGCGAGCGCGGTTGCCAGAGGTCGTCCAGAGACAGGGGATGGGCCATAAACGCCGCCAACACGACGTTGGGGTCGCGCCCGCGCACCGCGGGCGGCTCGCCGAGCCGCGCCTCGGTCCGGTCCAGGATGCGGGCCACGCTGTTTTTGTGCCGCCCCAACGCCACCAGCGTGATGCCGAGCAGCGCGACGGCCAGGTTGAGAGGTTGCGAAACCAGCGCCCCGCCCAGCAGGCCCGCCAGCCCACCCAGGGTCGCCAGCGCGACAAAGCCCGTCGCGGTGAGCACCCCGACGTAGAGCGCGACCGGCAGCGCGGCCAGCCACCACGGCAGGGCGCCCGCCGCCCAGCACGCCGCCAGCACGCCGAGCAGCACGCCGTTGCCCCGGCCCCGCGGCAACGCCAAAGCCCAGGGCGGGTACAGGTGACCCAAATAGACGCCCAGCGCGGCCCAGGGATTGCCCCCGAACAGCAGCACCGCGGCGAAGCCCTTGAGCACGTCCAGGAAAAACGAGCCGAAGGCCAGCGGCGCGCCGAGGTAGTAAAACAGGTTCTCGACGCCCAAGTTGTGGGCGCACAAGGTGCGCGCCTCTTTGCCGGTGACCCCCTTGATGAGCGCGCCGCCCAGAGGCAGCGAGCCGACGAGGTAGCTGAAGCCGAACGCGAGGACGAAGAAGAGCATCACGCACAGTGTACTTGACCGCGCGCGTGTGGGGCGGCACTCGGGTTCCCAAGCTCGAGCCTCTTCCGGGTCACCCTCGGCTTCGTCGTTACGCGCCCTTGAGGCGTGACGAGCGCTTAACACGCGAAAGACACGTCCCGCCGAACCCGGAGGCCCGCCGCCCCCACTTTTTCTGCGTTAAACTAGCCCCGTGGAAAGTCGCCTGCCCCCCCAAAACCTGGAGGCCGAACAGAGCGTTTTAGGCTCGGTGCTGCTCGACAACGAGGTTTATCCCGCCATCGAAGGCATCGTCGGGGCCAACCACTTTTACAAAGAGAGCCACCGCAAGATTTTTCGCTCGATGGAGAAACTCTTCCACCGCCACGAGCCCATCGACTTGGTGACCCTGACCGAAGAGTTGCGGCAGTCGGGCGAGTTGGAAGGCGTCGGCAGCGTGCCCTACCTCATCGGGCTGGCCGACAGCGTGCCGACGGCGGCGTACGCCGAGAACTACGCCCGCATCGTCGTCGACAAGGCGGTGCTGCGCGACCTGATTCAAGCGAGCGGGCAAATCATGCAGACCGCCTACGACCAGGCGCTGCCGCTGGAACAAGTGCTCGACAAGGCCGAGGCGAGCATTTTCGAACTCTCGAGCACGAAGCGCAGCCACAACTTTCAGAGCATGAGCAACCTCGTCGGCGACACCTTCGCCCACATCAACGAACTTTTCACCAACCCCGACCCGGTCTCGGGGCTGCGCACCGGCTTCAAGGAGCTCGACATTATCACGGCGGGGTTGCAGCCGAGCAGCTTGAATGTTTTGGCGGCACGGCCGGCGATGGGCAAAACTGCTTTCGCCCTCACCATCGGCCTCAACGTGGCACTGCGCGAGAACGCGACGGTGGGTATCTTCAACTTGGAGATGTCCGCCGTCCAACTCGTCACCCGGATGCTCTGCAGCGAGGCGCGCGTGGACATGAGCCGGGTGCGCAACGGTCAACTCTCCGACCGCGACTTTCAGCGCCTGGCCGACACCGCGGGCCGACTCGCCGAGGCGAAAATCTTCATCGACGACAACGCCGACCTGACCGTGATGGAACTGCGCAGCCGGGCGCGCAGGCTTATGGCCGAGCACGGGCTCGGGCTCATCGTCATCGACTATCTACAACTCATGAGTGGCAGCTCACGGCTCGGCGGTGGCGAAAACCGGCAGCAGGAGATTTCGGTCATCTCGCGCGGGCTGAAAGTGTTGGCGCGCGAACTCGATATTCCGGTCGTGGCGCTGAGTCAGTTGTCGCGGGCGGTCGAGGCGCGGCCCAACAAGCGGCCCCTGCTGTCGGACCTCCGTGAAAGCGGCAGCATCGAACAAGACGCCGACCTCGTCGCGTTCATCTACCGCGACGAGTACTACGACCCGCAGAGCGAAAAGCAGGGCATCGCCGAGATCATCATCGGCAAGCAGCGCAACGGTCCCGTCGGTACGGTCGAATTGCAGTTTCACAGCGCCCACGTCCGCTTCAACGACCTCGCCAAAGCCGTGTAGTAAAGTTAAGCAGCTATCACATTGTAACGACGCTTAAGGGGTAAACTTAAAAGTATGGGTAAACTACCGCTTCGGGGCATTTTTATCGCCGTCGCCGTGCTCGGACTCGTTATTTTCATCGCGTCGCAAAGCAACGGGCGCACCAGCAAAGAGGTCCGCGACGTCAGCCAGTTCGTGAAGCAGCTCGACGAGGACCGGGTCAGCGAAGTCGGCATCAAAGGCACCGAACTGCGCGTCATCCCCAAAAACGGTGAACCCTACACGACGCGGCTGTCCACGCCGCCTTCTTTGGAAACCACCAGCGACTGGGCGCGGAACGACATCAAAGTGACCAACGAAGTGCCCGACCGCAACTGGGGCAACTTGCTGCTCTACGTGCTGCCGATCGTGCTCATGGTCGGCTTTTTGGTTTACCTGATGCGCGGCGCGCGGCCCGGCGGCGACGGCGCGGTCTCGTTCGGCAAGTCGCGGGCGCGCCTCGTCACCGAAGAAAACAGCACGACCCTGTTCAAAGACGTGGCCGGCGTCGACGAGGCCAAAAACGACCTGAGCGAAGTGGTCGAGTTTTTGAAGAGTCCGGGCAAGTTTCACGCGCTCGGCGCGCGCATCCCGCACGGCGTGCTGATGGTCGGGCCGCCCGGCTCGGGCAAAACGCACCTCGCCAAGGCGGTCGCGGGCGAGGCCAAGGTGCCTTTTTTCTCTATCAGCGGCTCGGACTTTGTCGAGATGTTCGTCGGCGTCGGGGCGGCGCGGGTGCGCGACCTGTTTGAAACCGCCAAGAAGAACGCGCCCTGCATCGTCTTCATCGACGAAATCGACGCGGTCGGGCGGCGGCGCGGCATGAACATCAACGGCGGCAACGACGAGCGCGAACAGACCCTGAACGCGCTGCTGGTCGAGATGGACGGCTTCGAGTCCAAACACGACATCATCATCATCGCGGCGACGAACCGCCCGGACGTGCTCGACCCGGCGCTGCTGCGGCCCGGCCGTTTCGACAGACAAGTCGTGGTGGACGCGCCCGACGTGAAAGGGCGCGAGGAGATTTTGCGAATTCACGCTCGAGGCAAGCCGCTGGGCAAAAACGTCAACCTCAAAACGGTCGCGCGGCGCACACCCGGCTTTGTAGGCGCGGACTTGGAAAACCTGCTCAACGAGGCCGCGCTCGTCGCGGCGCGCGCGGGCCGCAGAGAAATCGTCCTGCAAGACATGGACGAGGCGGCCGACCGCGTCATCATGGGGCCGGAGCGGCGCAGCCGCGTCATCAGCGACAAGGAAAAGCGGCTGACCGCCTTTCACGAGGCGGGCCACGCGCTGGCGGCCTACCTGCTGGAATTCGCCGACCCGGTCCACAAAATCACCATCGTCCCGCGCGGGCGGGCGCTCGGCTACGTGATGAACTTTCCCGAAGAAGACCGGGTGTCGGTCACGCAGAACGAACTCGTCGACCGCATCTGCGTGGCGCTGGCCGGACGCGCTACCGAAGAAATCATCTTCGGCGACGTCACCACCGGGGCGCAGAACGACTTTCAACAGGCGACCGACATCGCCAAGCGCATGGTGACGCGCTGGGGCATGAGCGACCTCATCGGCAAGGTCGCACTGTCGTCCAGCAGCGAGTCTTTTTTGGGCGAGTACGACGCCGCGCCGCAGTACAGCGGCACGACCGCCGAAATCGTCGACGCCGAAATCAAGAAGATCATCGACGGCCAGTACGCACGCATCAAAGACATCTTACAGGCCCACCGCAGCGAACTCGACGCCCTGGTGGCGGTGCTGCTGGAACGCGAAACGATTCACGCCGACGAGTTCGACACGATTATGCGCGGCGAGACCTTGGCCGAACTGGAAGACAAAGCGGACGCCGCCCCCCCGAAAACGCCGCCGAGCCCGGAAAAACCGCGCGGGCCGTCGTTCCCGCCCGGCATGACGCCCGAGCCGGGCTGAAGGGCTTTGTTCGGGGCCAAATTCGCAAACCCGGACCTGTTGCGAAGGTACCGACGCGTTGACACCGACCGAGCAGCACTAAAGCCGGTGTCAACGCAAAAGTTGGGCTCGCGCAAGCGGTCTACCGATCATTAAAACCCGGCGGCGCGCTTTCCGAGACGCAGCTTTGTGGAACGAGCTTTATAGAGCTTGCCGCACGGGGCTGAACCCCTTTGCTGCTCCTTTTGCCGGGTCTCGAAGCTGGACAACCTTTCGAAGGGGTCGAAAGCGTGAGGCTCGGGGGCGAGGCTTGGCTCGAGCCTTGGTTCACGCCGGCGCTCGAGCGGGCTTAGACCGGGTGCCCTGGCTCGAGCAGCCCGAGGGGCCCAAAAGGCGCGAAAGTCGGGATTTCCTCAAAAACCAAGTGCGAAAATTTTACCTCCCGGCTTTTTGGGTGCGTGCTAGCCTAATCCGACTTAAGGAGGGGACACTATGGCTTCACTGCGCGACTCTTTAGCGCGCCTGTTCAATCCCCGTACGGAAGCCGTCGGTTTAGAAATCGGCACGAGCGCCATCAAAGTGGTAGAGCTGCACGGGGGGTCCCCACCCAGCCTCGTCACCCTGGCCCTGCGCCCGATGCCCCCTGGGCTCGTCCAGGACGACGGCGTCGTCGACGCGGCCGGTCTGGCGGCCGAGGTCAAGGCTTTGTTCGAGGAAGCAGGTATTTCCAAACGCTTCGTCGCCACGGCGGTCAGCAACCGCCAGGCGATCACCCGCAACATCCAGGTGCCCAAGATGACCCTGGCCGAGCTCGACGAGGCCATCAAGTGGGAAGCTGAGCGCTACATTCCTTTTCCCATCGACGAAGTCGTGCTCGACTACTACGTTCTGGACAACCCGGCGGACGTCGAGGACGACCAGCAGTTGGAAGTCGTTATCGCCGCCGCCAGGCTGGACCTCGTGACCGAGCAGGTGGACTACTTGAGAATGGCGGGGTTGGAGCCCGTGGTCGTAGACATCAAACCGTTCAGCTTGCTCAGGTCCCTGCGCGGCTCGCTGCTGGGCGAACACCTCAACAAGTCGACCCTGGTCGGCAACGCCTACACCGAAGGCGGTGAGATCGGGGTGGTGCTGGAAATCGCCGCCTCGAACACGACCATCACCCTGGTGCGCGGCGACCGGGTTTTGATGAATCGCAACATCGGCGTGTCCGGCGACGAGTTTACGGCCGCCATCCAGCGCTCGTTCGGCCTGGACTTCGACAGCGCCGAGGAGGTCAAGCTCGACTACGGCACCGCCAGCATCCCCACCGAAGACGAGGAAGAACTGCTCAACTTCGACGTCAAACGCGAACAGTTCAGCCCGAGCCGCGTTTACGAAGCGCTGCGGCCGGTGCTGGTGGACTTAACGACCGAAATTCGGCGCAGCCTGGAGTTTTTCCGGGTTCAAGCCGGCGACGCCAACATCAACCGCGTGTTCGTCACGGGCGGCGGCGCCAAGCTGCGCGGTCTGCCCGAGGCCATCGGCGACGCGCTCGGTTTCAAGGTCGAACTCGGCGACCCCTGGCTCACCGTGACGGTCGACCCGAACCGCTTCGACACGCAGTACCTGCTCCGCGCCGGACCGGAATTCGCCGTGCCCTTGGGTTTGGCGTTGCGGGGGGTGAGCGCCGTTGATTAACGTCAACTTGCTGCCCAAGCACTTACGGCGGGTGCGCGAGCCCGGTTACTGGCGCTTTGTCGCGGCACTGTTTCCGCTGCTGGTGCTGGGCACGCTCGCTTTTACGCAGTACGCGGTCAACCAGACCGTTGCGAACAAACAGGCCGAGATAGCCACGCTCGAGGCGCGCAAAGCCGCCCTGCAAGAGTTCATCGAGCGCCGCAACGCCCTCGTCGCGCAGCAGCAACAACTCAACGACCTCATCGCCGTGCGCAACGCCGTTCAGGCCGACCGCATCGTGTGGACCGGCGAACTGAACTCGGTGCTCGAGACCCTGCCCTCGCAGGGCGAGGGTTTGCGCCCCCGCATCGACTTTCAAAGCCTGACCATGCAAGCCGTCACGCCGCCCAGTGCCGACGAAAGCCGCTTCGAGGGCAAAACGGTCATCGCCGAGATGAACGTCAGCGGCAACGTCGTCAACCCGGAAGTGCTGGCCGAATTTATCCGCGCGCTCGAGACCTCGCCCGAGTTCGGCGTCGCTTTTCAAACCGCCACGCGCAACGAAGAAACGGGTATTTACACCTACAGTCTGAACATCGGCGCGGTCGGAGACGCAACCGACGACGCAACCGACGACGCAGCGCTCGACGACGCAGCACTCGGAGAAACGCCGTGAACTTGAGTTTCAACTTACGCAAGCTGCGGCAACGCGACGTCGCACTGCTCATCATCGTGTTGACGGTGCTGTCGAGCCTGCTCTGGTACTTTTACCTGTACCGTCCGGCGCAAGCGCGCATCGCCGACCTCGACCTGCAGATAGAAACCCTCAACGCCGACATTCGCACCGGCGAGATCGCTCGAGACAGCATCGAAGCTTTAGAGGCCGACATCAGCGCGTTGCAAGTCCAGCGCTGCGCCTTTTTGACCGAGTTGCCGCTCGCCAGCGAAGTGTCCGGTTTGCTCGACCAGTTGCGTCTGGGGGCGAACGCAGCCGGGGTCGACTTCAGCAGCGTGACTCAGGGCGGCCCCAGCAGCGAGGAAATCGAGTCGGTGCGTTCGCTCGGCTTTTCGGTCGCCACCGCGGGCAGCTACGGCCAGACCATGTCGTTTTTGAACTTGTTGGAAAGCCTGCAACGGTTTACCAAAATTCGCCAGGTCAGTTTGGCCGTCAGCGACGACGGCGTCGACAACCCCGCGCTGAACGCCAGCTACGACTTTACCGTGTACGTCTACACCGGCACGAACTCAGGGGAGCCGTGCCGATGAGAGTCTCGAGAGAAGCGCGGGTCTTGCTCGCGCTGGTCTTCGTCGCCGCCGCTGCTTGGGTGTGGATCAACTATTTCAGCCAAAGCCGCCAGGACTTCACCCTCCCGCCCGTGTCCGCCAACAGTCTGAGCGAAACCCTGCCCGATGCCACCGCCGATGCCACCGTCTCGGCACCCGCCGCCCCGGCGGTCGACTTGCCGGAGACTGCTCTGTTAGAAGCTGTCCCGTCAGAAGCTGCCCTGCCAGAAGCTGACCCGTCACGAACCACGTCGGCACCTCCGCCCGCCCCTCTGGACGGTGTCGGCTCAGCGCCGGCCGGCGCTGACGACGGTTCTGCCGAGAGTGTAGCGGCCGGGAATGGAACGGTTGAAAACGGGATGGTTGGGGTTGGGGACGGGGTAGGAAGCGCAGGCGGCAACGGAGGCGTCGCGAGCGACAGCGCCGCGCCGAACTCCAGCCAAGCTGAGAGCGACGCCGCTGCTCGAGCAGCCCTTGACGGCACAGATTCCAACGGCACGGTCGGCGGCACAGCGTCTTTGGCGGCGAACGGCGACGAATCCGTTCCGGCGGACGAAACAGCCCAGTCCGGTAGGGATGCAGACCCCTCGTCAACTCAAGAAGCCACGACAGCTCAACCTGAGCTACCCTTACCGGTTGTCAACTCGGCGCTTGTCAGCTCGGCAGACGACCGGGTGACGAGCGTGACCCCCGACGTGACCTCCGACCCAGCGGCTGAGGCTTTAGCCGTCGAGCCTGCGGCGAGTGACGGCGTAGAAATCCAGGCCGCAACGGTCGAGGTGGGAGCGGTCGGGGTGGGAGCGGTCGAGGGTGTGGCGGTTGAAAGCGTAGCTCAAAACGCCGACGCGGCCTCGGCCAGCGCCCCTCAAGTCGACATCTCGACAGCCGACACCTCTATAAGCGAGACTGCGCAAGCGGAGGGCGCGCAAACCGAAGATGGATTGGTAGAGGGCGCGCAAACCGACTCTTTACAAACCGGCAGGGGCGAAGCCTTCACGGTAGCGCCCGACGGACCCCTGACGGCTCGAGACGTCGAGGTCGCCGAACTGCCCTTTTTGGTCACCACACCCCCAGCGCTGGAAACGCCGGCGCAAGCCGCGCCGGAACTCGCGCCGACCCGTCCGGGCGGCGGGTTGCGGGCCACGGTCAACCCCTTTTCCCCCATCCTGCTCGCCCCGCCCGAGCAACCCCAAACCCAGGTCCTCGCCGCGCCGGGTGACGCTCCGGGGAACGCTTCGTTCAGCTTGGCTCCGCCCAGCACGCCCTCCGGCATCGTCGACGTGCCCATTCCCGACGCACCCGTCGCAGGCTCGAGCGCGTCGCCGAGCACAGGCGTGGGCGCAGAGGCGGGCGTGCCGACGCGGGTCACCGCGCCCGCACCCCAGGTCCTCACGCCCCCAACCACGGTCACGGCCGCCTTGCCGCGGCCCCTGCCCGGCGGCACCTTGCCCGCCACCCCCGACCTGCTGCGGACGCCGCGCCGCGCCGCCGAACCTGCCGTCGCCACCACCCCCGAGGTCGCGCCGCTCGTCGAGTTGGCCGCGTTGCGCCTGCCCGGCGGCGCGGCCAGCCCGAACTTCGCCGCCGCCGCGCCGCCCGCGCTGCAACAGGCCGAACTCGGTGAAGCCGAACCGTTGCAGTTGGCCGGTACGCCCGGTCGCGACCCGGTGCTGGGTAACCCGATAGCCGCAGGAACGTCGGGGTTGACCCGGTTTTTGCGCGACGGCAACTACCGCTTTACCGGCTACGTCATCAGCGCGGTGGGCGTGGGCGTGTTTCGCTCCAACGAAACCGCCGCCCCGGTCGTGGTGACCTTGGGCCAAACTATTCCCGGAACCGACGTCGTGCTGACGAGTCTCAAAGGCGAACAAGCCGAACTGACCCTAGACGACGAAAAACAAGTTCTCATTCTCAATCCAGGTGGGTGAACATGAAACGTTTGTTCGGCTTTACACTGCTAGTTTTGTGGTTGGGCAGCGCCGCCGCGCAGCTCGCGCCCCTACCTGAGGACGTTCGTTTCAACGAGCCCACCGTCCTCGTGGCCAAACAGGACGGCGAGATGCTGCGCTATCTGGTCGAGAGTCTGGCGCGCGGCGTCGGCCTTACCCCCATCGTCGAAGGTGTTCCCGACACGCTCGTCTCCATCAACATCGACAACCCCAAGCCGTTTCGGCAAGTGTGGAACACGCTGCTCACCCTGAACAACCTGGACTACGTGTTGCAGGACAACGACGTCGTCGTGGTCGGCCCGACCGCCGCCATCGCCGGTTTGCGGGGTCAACCGCAGACCGTCAGCCCGAACGCCGACACGGTCGCGCGCTTTTACCGGGTCAACAACAACCCGGCCGACGTGGCCCTCATCATCCGCCAAGCGGTACCCGGCGTTGAAGTGAGCGAACTGCCGAGCGTCAACAGCATTTCCGTGCGCGGCACCCAAGCCCAACAGGACGAGGTTTTGAGCGTGTTGTCGCAGTTCGACCAGGCGACCCGCGCGACGACCACCGTTTTGCGCATCTACACCCTCGCCAACGCCAAAGCCGCCACGCTCGCCGAAGTGCTGCAAACCTCCGGTGTCGAGCGCAGTATCGACGCCGTGAGCGACGTCGTTGTCGAAGACGGTGCTGCCCCCGTACAAGACGCCGCGATTATCGCCACGCCCGCCGCCACCGAGGCCCAACCCTTCACCGTGGTCGCCGACGAGCGCACCAACAGCCTCATCGTCACAGCCACGCCCGAAATCCAAGCGCAAATCGCCGCCCTCATCCCGCAGCTCGACGTGCCGCAGCAGCAGGTCAACGTGCAGGTACGCATCCAAGAAATCACCTCCCGCGCCGCCGACAATTTAGGCATCAACCTGGCGGCGGGCATCGGCAACTTTGCGACGACGATTTTGGGCGGCAGCCTCAACTTCATCTTCGACGCGCAAAACAACGTGTCCGGCCTCAACTTGGGCGCGGTGCTCGACACTTTGGAGAGCCAGGGCCTGTCGCGCCGCGTCGACGACAGCAACATGACGGTGCTGAACAACCAACCCTTCGACATCAAGTCGGGCGGGCGCATCGAAATCACCTATCCGGGTCCGGACGGTACCATCAGCCAGCGCACCATCAACTTCGGGGTGATCATTCAAGTCACGCCGCGCATCTCGAGCGACGGCCGGGTCATCCTGGACGTCAGCGCCGAAGTTTCCGACCTGCTCACGCCCTTCAACGAGGGCGGCATCCCGCAGCGCATCGACTTTTCCGAGCGCAAAGTGTCCTCGACGGTCACGCTCGAGCCGGGCCAGACCGTGCTGCTGGGCGGGCTCATCCAAAACCAGTTCAGCCAGTCCCAGCAGGGCGTGCCGCTCTTAAGCAGCATCCCGGTGGTGGGCAACCTGTTTAAGACGAACAGCACCTCGCGGAGCGACACCGAACTGCTGCTCGTGGTCACGGCAGACGTCATCGAGTAGGGTCAGCCAGCTTGGAACAAGCGGCGTCTCGGTCACCGAGACGCCGCTTTCGCTACGGCTCGAGACGCCGTGATAGGCTTGAAGGATGCTTAGATACTTATCCGCGGGCGAGTCGCACGGGCCGTCCCTGACCGTGCTTTTGGACGGGGTGCCGTCCGGTTTGGAGCTTGTCGCCGAAGAACACGTCGACCCCTGGTTACGCCGCCGCCAGGGCGGTTACGGGCGGGGCCGGCGTATGGTTATCGAGAGCGACTGCGCGCAGCTGTTAGCGGGGGTGCGGGCCGGGCGCACCACGGGCGCGCCCTTGTCCATGAGAATCGAGAACCGCGACTGGCGCAACTGGTCGGACATCATGGCCGCCGAGCCCGGCAACGAGCCGCGCAAAAAAGCGCTGACCGAGGCGCGACCCGGCCACGTCGATTTAGCCGGCGGCATCAAGTACGGCCACAAGGATTTGCGCGACGTGCTCGAGCGCGCCTCGGCCCGGGAGACGGCGAGCCGGGTGGCGGCGGGCGCGGTGGCGCTGCGGCTGCTGGACGTTGCGGGCGTGCAGGCCTGCGCTCGAGTGGTGAATTTCGCCGGTATTGCTTGCGACGCCGGCATGGACTGGGACGCACTCGAGCGGCTCGACGACAGCCCGATTCGCAGCTTCGACCGCGAGGCCGAGGCCGCCATCATCGCGCGCATTGACGACGCCAAAAAGAACGGCGACACCCTGGGCGGCATCGTCGAGGCCCGCTTTCGCGGCGTGCCGGTGGGCCTCGGCAGCCACACGCAGTGGGACCGCAAGCTCGACGGCAGGTTGGGGCAGGCGGCTTTAAGCATCCAGGCCATCAAAGGGGTCGAAATCGGCGACGGTTGGGAGAACGCGCTGCGAGTGGGCAGCGACGTTCACGACGCGATTTTTCGCAATGACGACGGCTACTACCGCAAGACGAACCGCTCGGGCGGCTTAGAAGGCGGCATCACCACGGGCGAAGAACTGGTCATCCGCGCGGCCATGAAACCTATCGCCACGCTGATGCGGCCCCTGCCGACCGTCGACGTGGTCACGCACGAAGCCGCCGACGCCGCGCGCGAACGCTCCGACACGACCGCCGTGCCCGCGGCCTCCGTCGTACTGCTGGCGATGACCGCGCTCGTTCTCGCCGACGCGCTCTTAGAAAAGTTCGGCGCGGACACGGTGCGCGAGTTGCGCGAACGGCTCACCGCGCACGCGGTCTACGTCGCCGGCTACTAGGCCGCGGTTATGGTGCAACGCCACACCCTCGACTTGGAGCGCCCCGTCACCTGGGTCGCTTTAGCCGGCTTTATGGGCGCGGGCAAGAGCCGCATCGGCTGGGAGCTGTCGCGCCGACTCGGCCTCACCTTTATCGACACCGACAAGGTCATCGAGCGGGTGAGCTGTATGCGCATCGGCGACATTTTCGAGACCTACGGCGAGGCGACCTTCCGCGACTACGAGACCGAAGTCGTGCGCCGCTGCCTCCGGCTCGACGAGGTGGTCGTCTCGACCGGCGGCGGCACGGTCGTACGCGCCGAAAACCGCAAGCTCCTCAAAAGCCGCGGCCCCGTGGTGGTGCTCTGGGCCAGCCCGCAAACCATCTACCAGCGCACCCGGCGGCACAAGCGGCCCCTTCTGGAAATCGGCAACCCGGTCGAACGCATCGAAGAACTGATGGCGGCGCGCAAAAGCGCTTACGAGGAGGTCTCGACCATCGACATCTTTTCCGACGGCCGCGACTCGGCCGAGGTGGTGGAGGAAATCGTGGAGAAGCTGTGGCAGTGGTCCGACGACTCAGCGTAAGCGTGACGCCGCCGTACGAGGTGCTGGTGGGGTCGGGGCTGCTCGGCGAGTTCTGCGACCTCATCGGCGAAACCAGGGTCGCCCTCATCTGCGAGGTGGCAGTCCACGCCTGTCACGGCCCGCGGGTCGAACAAGCGCTGAAAGCTGCAGGCAAAGAAACTTGCGTGTACCTGTTTTCGGGCGGTGAGGCGAGCAAGACACTTACGACTTACGGGGAACTGCTCGAGCGCCTCAGCGCGGACGCCTTTGACCGCAACAGCGCAGTGCTGTCTTTGGGCGGCGGCGTCACGAGCGACCTGGCCGGTTTCGTCGCCGCCACTTACCTGCGCGGCGTCGCCTTTTACAGCCTGCCGACCAGTTTGCTGGCGATGATGGACGCTAGCGTCGGCGGCAAAACGGGCGTGAACTTGCCGCAGGGGAAAAACCTGGTCGGCGCGTTCTGGCAACCCCGGGCCGTCGGCATCGACATCGACATGCTGCGCAGTTTAAGCGAGCGCGAGTTCCGGCAGGGCGCGGTCGAACTGTTCAAACACGGGCTCCTCGCAGACTCGAGCATCTTGGAAGATGTGACAAAGCCCGAGTCCACCCCACAGGGCGACGCCGAGTTCTTGAGCGACCTCGTCGCGCGCTCGGTGCGGGTTAAGGCGGACATCATCGCGGCCGACCCGTTCGAGTGCGGCGTCCGCGCCCACCTCAACTTAGGCCACACCCTCGGCCATGCGCTCGAGGCCGCCACGAAACACCGCCTCAGCCACGGCGACGCTGTCGCCTACGGTCTGCTGTTCAACGCTTACCTCGCAAAACAAAGAGGTTTCGCAGACGAGACCATACGTGTTAAAGAGTTCCTGAACTGGCTGCAGCCCGCCCCGCTCGAGCTTGAAGACTTCACAGTGCTCGAGCCCTACCTCAAACGCGACAAAAAAACGCATTCCGGCAAAATTCGTTACGTGCTGCTCGAGGCCGTCGGCAAACCCGTGATGGTGGACGACGTGAATGCACAAGAACTCGAGGCGGCTTGGAACGCGCTCAAGGAAACAAAATGATTCTCGTCCTCAACGGCCCCAACCTCAACCTGCTCGGCCAGCGCGAGCCCGAGGTCTACGGTTACCAAACCTTAGCCGACCTGGAAAACATGTGCAGCGAGTGGGGCGCAACGCTGGGCGTTTCGGTCGTGTGCCGCCAGAGCAATTATGAAGGTCAGTTGCTCGAGTGGTTGCACGGCGCGGCCGCGGAAGGCGTAAAGGGCGTCGTTCTCAACCCCGGCGGCCTCACCCACACGTCTATCGTGCTGCGCGACGCGGTGGCCGGGATTAAAGTGCCCGTCGTCGAAGTTCACCTGTCGAACACCCACGCGCGTGAAGCGTTTCGGCACCACAGCTACGTGTCGGCGGTGTGTCTGGGTACAGTGACGGGTTTGGGGGTAGACGGCTACTACGCCGCGCTGTTCGCGCTGGCGCGGCGGCTCGGGTAAGGTCGGCTCAAACACGCACAGAAAGCCCAAGCAAGTGAGTGCAAAAAGGGCGAGGTGGCAAGAAGTAAGATTGAGTGTTGTCTCGAGTTCTCGCGTTATCGGTGAACTCCACACTTTAGTTGTAAATCGTACCGCCGGAGAACTCGAACATTCTGTATAGTCGGTTCGATGACCAACCTCTTTTTGATCACCGTGTTTCTGATTTTGGCAGTCAGTCAACCTGTGTTCAAAAGTGATACATCGGTTCCGCGAGCTGACCAGATGACCTACACCACCGGCCCCCTGCCCGCAGGTGGCAGCTTCACTGGGGTGGACGGCGTGACGATAGACGCTTCCGGAGCCGATTATGAGGGCGGGAGCACCGTTTTTATAGAACGGCTCGAGGCGGATGAACTGGGTGTAATGGCACCCAACTTCGGCACACCTGTAACCGCCTTTTACCGTATAGGCGGAACACCCGAGTACCACACTCAGGGGGGCATACCTTTCTCTATTCACATTCCTCTGCCAGAGGGCGTTGAGACCGCCGGAATGGGCGCTATTATATTGGCACCCGTCGAAGGTGCCACCCATATCTACTTACCTGAGGGTCATCCGGGGGTCTGGATTCCATCAGACGCAAGTTATCGACCCGACAGCCAAGAGGCAGTCATACGCCTACCTCTCCTACGGCCAGAGGGCATCATCATCGCCATCGGGGAGGGTGTCTATAGGCCTTAGTTGAACCTCCACCATACCCTAACCCCGCAACAAAGCTTCCGGCTTGTCAATCTCCGGCAGGTCGTCTAAGGACTTCAGGCCGAACTCGAGCAAAAACCGCTCCGTCGTCGCGTACAGGTGCGGCTGGCCGACCACGTCCTTGCGCCCCACGATCTTGACGAGTTCGCGCTCTTGCAGCGTCTCGAGGGTCGAGACACACGACGTGCCCCGCGCCGCCTCGATTTCACCGCGCGTCACGGGCTGTTTGTAAGCGACGATGGCGAGGGTCTCCAAAGCTGCGTTGGACAGGGGCGGCAGCGGCGGCGGCGCGAGCAGGTCGGTCAGGGCGGGTACCAGGTTCGGACTCACCACCAGCCGGTAGCCGCCCGCCACCGCCTCGACCACCAGCCCGAGGTCAGCTTCGTGGAGCACCTGTTGTAGGGTGTCGATTTCAATTTCGATGTCGGTCGGTGACAAACTGGTTACCCTGGCGAGTTCTTGGGGCGTCAAGGGCCGACCGGCGGTGAGCAGACTGGCGCAGAGCAGGGCGCGGGACATAGAGATCAGCTTATCGCAACAGGCCGAGGTCTCGAGCCTTGCCCACCGCGGACAGGCGGTCGTTCACCTCGAGCTTGCGGTAGACGCTGCTGAGATGGTCTTTGACCGTTTCCGGGCTCACGCCGAGCCGTTTGGCGATTGATTTGTTGCTGTGGCCCGCGGCGAGTAGCTGCAGCGTTTCGGCCTCGCGCGTGGTCAGGGTCGGCAAGTGGGGAACGGGCAGCCAATCGCGCTCGGGCGCGGCGACGACCTCGCGCAGCAACCCGGCCAGCTCGGTGGGGTCGGTGTCTTTAGAAAGATAAGCGGTCGCCCCCGCAGCTTTGGCGGCAGCGAGGATGGCGGGCTCGTCGAAGGTCGTCAGCATGACGACGAGAATGGGAGAAGGGTCGTTTTTGATGTGTTTGCAAGCCTCGAGCCCGTCCAAAACGGGCATCTTCACGTCGAGGAGCGCTATGTCGGGCCGAAACGCGCGACAGGCCTCAAGCGCCGCGCGGCCGTCCGCAACCTCCGCGACAACCTCGAAGCCCTGCGCCTTGAGGGCGTAGGCGAGGCCCATGCGAAACAGAGGATGGTCGTCGGCGATCAAGACCCTCGACACGTTACACCTCCCCGCCCAAGTAGGCCAGCAGCACCGTGCCCTGCGACCCACTCGACTCCAAACTCAAGCGCCCCCCGTGCGCCTCCAACACGCGCCGGGCGATGAACAGCCCCAAACCGCCCGTGCCCGCAGTGTAGCGCTCGCCGCCCAAGTCCACGGGCTGCGCGTTGAAGGGTTGCGCGAGCCGGTCGAGCGGCGCGGGCAAGCCGGGTCCGTCGTCGGAGACACGAATCAGGCCCGGGAAAAGTTGCACGGTAATCCGGCGACGCGCGTAGCGCACCGCGTTGCTGAGCAGGTTGTAGAGCGCGCGCTCTAGCTCGCGCGCGTCCGCGCTCGCCACCGCCGAACCCTGCACCGTGATGCTGAGGCCGCGCGCCTCGGACAGGGGTTGCACCCGCGCCACCACGTGCTGCACGAGCGAGGTCACGTCGACGCGCTCGAGCCGCAACGGCACGTCGCGCCGCTCGAACTTGTTGGCGTCGACGAATTTTTGCACCAGTTCGACCAGGCGGCTGTTTTCTTTCAGGATGCTGCTCACGAGGTTCGTGCGCTCCGTCCGGTTCAGGGCGGCGTCGTCGCGGATGACGGCGAGCAGGTGGTTGGCGGCGATGAGCGGCGTTTTGAGGTCGTGCACCAGCGTCGCCATAAACGCGCGCCGCCGCGCCTGCTCGGTATCGACCTGGGCGAGCAACTCGTCGAAGGCGGTGCGCAGTTCGGCAACCTCGGCGGGTTCTGCCCGTTCGGTTTCCAAGCGCTCGAGCGCTGGCGAGCGCCGCAGTCTGTCGATGTGTGCAGTAAGGCCGGTGAGCGGCGCGAGAAGTTGCTGGGACAGGGCGTAGCCTATCGCCGCCGACAAAAGAGCGGTCGTCGTCAGCCAAAGGGCGAGCGTCCAGCCCGCCCCCGCGACCTCGCCCGCGAGACCGGCTCGAGGCAACACGAAGGTGAGCATCATGACCAGGTTGGGCAAAAACGACAGCACAGCGATGACCAGCGCCACCTGAGCCCGCAGGCTCGGCGTGCGCGTTGGCCTGGAAGGGTCCGGCATGGTTCTTTATAACAGGTTGGGGGCGGACGGTGGCGGAAGCTTTTTACTCGTCTCCGCTCAGCACCGCCAAAAACGCCTCCTGCGGCACCTCGACGCTGCCGAGCTGTTTCATGCGTTCTTTGCCCTTTTTTTGTTTTTGCAGCAGTTTGCGTTTTCTGGTGATGTCGCCGCCGTAGCACTTCGCCAGCACGTCCTTGCGAAAGGCCCGCACCGTCGCCCGCGCCAAAATTTTGCCGCCGATGGCCGCCTGCACCGGCACCACGAACATCTGCCGCGGGATGACCTCGACCATTTTATCGACGATTTTGCGCCCGAGCGCGTAAGCTTTGTCGCGGTGGGCGATGACTGAAAGCGCATCGACCTTTTCTTCGTTGACGAGGATGTCCACTTTGACGAGGTTCCCCTCGCGGTAGTCGAGCGGTTCGTAGTCCATGCTGGCGTAGCCTCGAGTCAAGCTTTTCAGCCGGTCGTGAAAGTCGTACAAGATTTCGCCGAAGGGCACCTCGTAGCGCAGCTCGACGCGCCGCCCGTGGTAGACCATGTTTTTCATGTCGCCGCGGCGCTCTTGAATCAGTCCCATCGCGTTGCCGACGTACTCTTCGGGCACGTAGACGCTGAGGCGCACGTAAGGCTCCAAAATCCGGGTGATGCGGGCCGGGTCGGGCAGTTCGGCCGGGTTTTGAATCACCGTCGTTTTACCGTCGCTCGTCTCGACGTGGTAGACCACGGCGGGCGCGGTGGCGATTAAAGCGAGGTCGAACTCGCGCTCGAGCCGCGCCTGCACGATGTCGGCGTGGAGCAGGCCCAAAAAGCCGCAGCGAAACCCGAAGCCCAAAGCCTCCGACGTTTCCGGCTCGAAGGTAAAAGCGGCGTCGTTGAGACTCAGTTTTTCTAAAGCTTCACGGAGTTTTGGGTAGTCCTCGGAGTCGGTCGGGTACAGTCCGCTGAACACGACCGGCTTGGCCGGTTTGAAACCGGGCACCACGTTCGCGGTCGGCCGCTCGGCAAAGGTGAAGGTGTCGCCGATTTGCGTGTCGGCGATGTCCTTGATGCTCGCGGTGAGCCAACCCACCTCGCCGGGGTAGAGCGCGTCGGCAACCGCCAAACTCGGCTCGAAAAAGCCGACCTTGTCCACCTCGAACTCCTTGCCCGTACTCACGACCTTGATAACGTCGCCCTTTTTTACCTTGCCGTCCAGCACGCGGATAAAGGGGATAACGCCCTGGTAACTGTCGTACACGGCGTCGAAGATGAGGCAGCTCAAAGGCGCGTCCGGGTCGCCGCTCGGCGGGGGCAAGTGTTCGACGACGGCCTCCAAGATCGCCGCGACGTTCTCGCCCGTTTTCGCCGACACGGCAACCGCGTGGTCGCCGGGGATGCCGATGACCTCTTCCAACTCGGCCACCGCTCCCGCCGGGTCGGCGTTGGGCAGGTCGATTTTGTTGATAATCGGCAAAATTTCCAGGTCGTTGTCGATGGCTAAATAAGCGTTCTGGATGGTCTGCGCCTCGACCCCCTGCGAGGCGTCCACCACCAGCAGCACACCTTCGCAGGCGCGCAGGGCTCGAGACACCTCGTAGTTGAAGTCCACGTGGCCGGGCGTGTCGATGAGGTTGAACATGTAGCGCTTACCGTTTTTGGCCTGGTAATACAAGCGCACCGGCGTCGCCTTGATGGTGATGCCGCGCTCGCGCTCCAAGTCGAGCGTGTCGAGCATCTGGTCGCGCTTGTTGCGCTCGGACACGCTCTGGGTGAGTTCTAAAATCCTATCCGCCAGCGTCGACTTGCCGTGGTCGACGTGGGCGATAATCGAGAAGTTGCGGATTTCCATCAGGGCATTGTACCGGAGCCTATGAGATGAGGGGGCTCGAGACCCGACACGAAAGCTTGTAAGCAGGAGAATAGAGGGTCAGCCTTAACTTCAATTGCGTAAGACCTTTTTCTATTTAAGGGCAAAGTAGCAAATGGACCTTTATGCACTCAAGATAAAAGTTCCAATTAGACTTACTACCCACACTCCCAAGTAAGCCGCCAAAAACCACAAGTCGATAATCGTTTGTCTTACTGTTATAGGCTGCCTGATTACCCTGAGAAGCAAGAGCGCCACCAAGACAACAAACATCCCTAAAGCTACTTTGGGTGAGATGTTTACGTACCAATTTCCCTCAGCGGAATAAAGCCTTCTCCCTACAAGCTCATAAGGCAAAATGAATGTAACTAGCCAGTCAACGGCTATAGACGAAACAAGTAGAAGTCTAAGGAGCCAATGAAACATCAGTTGGAGCATGGATGTAGAGGGTATCTCGAGAAAAACCCTTTTCCGCACTTCTCAACCCTCATCCTAAAATATCCAGCGCCTCCGCGTCACTCACCGCCTCGTCCACCTCTTTGCGGCGCGTGGCCCAGCTCGGGAAGGGAAAGTTCAGCATCATCGGGCTCGGCACGTCGGGCTGGTGGACGATCATGGTGCCGGGGGCGAGAATCGTCGAGCGGCCCAAAAAACTCCGCGGCATGAACTTGTATTCGGGCCGGTCGGCCTCGGCAGCGTCGAGTCGGCCCACGATGCGCACCGCCGCGTTGCCGACCACGCGGCGCTCGACCTCACTAGCCGTCTGCTGCGCCCCGATGAGGATAATTCCCATGCTCCGCCCGCGCTCGGCGATGTCTAAGAGCACGTCTTTGATGGGGCTGTCGCCTTCCGACGGCGCGTACTTGTTCAGCTCGTCCAAAATCACGAACGTTTTACGCCGGTCCGAGCCCTCGTGCTCCTCGAAAATCTGCCGCAACAGCACGCCGACGACGAACATTTGCGCCAAGGGTGCCAGGCGGTTGATGTCCACCACGTGAACCTGCTTGTCGCTGCCGAGGATGTCAAGTCTGGCGCGGTCAAACGCTTTTTTCGGCAAGTCGCCGCGCACGAGTCGGCGCACGTACTTCGACGCGCCGCGCAAACGCCGGATGAGGGCTTCGCGGGTCGCCTTCGCCTGCTGCGCCGTCCACAGCGGGTCGCCGCCCTTGCTGCTACCGTCGTCGTCGGACGCGCCTTTGACGAGCAACTTGTACTCGAGATAACTCACCAACTCGTCGAACGTCTTGAGCTTGGTTCGCCCGGCTCGAGCCTCCAAATCGCTGAACCCGAAGCCCTCGTCAGGTGTGATGGGCGAACCTCGAGTAAAGCCCGCCTCCGGGTTCGGGTCGAAGTCCTCGTCGCCCGCCTGAACTTCCAAACCCGGCCCGCGCGTTTCCGTGGCGAGCTTGTAGAGTTTTTCTTCCAAGTGCCCGACCAAAAACCCGAGGTTCGTCATCGCGTCGCGCTCGGTGAGGACGAAAGGGAGCATCCGCTGCGCGGCGAATTCGTGGAGCGTCCACAGGTAAGGGCTCACACCTTCACGTTGCGCGACATCGGCGAGCAGGTTTTCGCCTTCCTTGGCGGGCGCGTGCAACTCGACGCTCTCGAACGCGCCCGCGGGCAGGTTGCAGAGGTCGTAGCGTGTCTGCGCCGAACGCCGCTTGTCCTGCCACTTGCGCTCTTCTTCCAAAAAGCGCTTGTTCGGCTTGTCCAAAAACAGCAAGTCTTCGCCCTTGACGTTGAAGATAATCGCCTTCGTCGCGTTGGGGTTGTCGATGAGACCCCGCCGCGTCTTGAAGTTTTTCGCCTGAAAGATGCTGTAGAGCAAAAACAGCGCGTAACTTGTTTTGGTCGCGATGCCCGAGATGCCCGAAATGTTGATGTGCGCGCCCTTGGTACCGTTGATAAAGTCGAAGTTGAGGTAGCCCGGCTCGCCGTTGCGGAGCACGCCCGCGGGCAGCGGGGCTTCCATGTTGTCAAGGTAGAGAGCTTTTTCCAAGGCCGCCCCCGTCGCCATGAACACCGCGTCGCCCGGCCCCGGCGGGATGAAGTCCTCGGGCTCGACCCTGGTTACCAGCACGTGCGCCCCGTAAGTGACGTTGGCGGGCATGAGTCCTTGCACCACGAGTTCGGTGTCGCCCTCGAACTGGATGCCTTCGTAAGCGCGCCGCACCTCGTCCACCACGCCGTAAAAGCGCACCGCGTCGCCCGCGGTCTCGGGATCGGCCACTTCGATAAAGACGATGTCGTCGAGTTGGACTTTGGTGCCTGCGGCGACCGCAAACCAGAAGGCCAGCGGCGTCGCCTGTTCAGTGCCGAGCACCATGCCGATGGGCGTATAGCTCAACTCCATGAAAACGGTTTGTCGGAAAAGAGAGGTGTCACGTCTTCACCCTCTAAAAAAGTCAAACGGACGCCGTACCTGGTTCCTTTAGGCTCACGGTAAACCTCGAGCACGTTGTCTTGAATGTTGCTGACCCACACCTCGGGAATGTTTGCCTCAGCGTAGAGACTGAGCTTTTTACCACGGTCGTAAGCCAAGGTTGAGTCAGAAACCTCGATGATGAGCAGTATATCCTCAGCTTGGGGTTTGCGCTCTTTGTAGCGGTCTACCGGCAACCTTAGAACGGTGAGGTCAGGCTCGGGTTCGGAGTCTGGTTGTAGTTGGACCGGACTTTGGGAAATAACCCAAGCTTCTCCCCTGTAAGTCGCGAGAAGGCGGTCTGCATAATAATTGATCAAAAACAAATGCTTGTTGCCCATCGGTGCCATGTCGACTATCTCCCCATGAATGAGTTCGACCTTGTCGTTGGGCGTCAGGATTCCCGCCTCGATCATGCGGTTGTAGGTCGCGAGGCTGAACTTGTGCGTGGTAAACGCTCGGCCCTCAAATGTTGGGTCCTCAAACGCTTGGTCCTCAAGGGTCATGGTCATGATGAAAAGTATACCGCACCCTGCTCGAGCGAAGCTTTTCCGACCGTCCGCGGTCGGCGCTACAACCCTGAAGAGGGCCGCCCTGCAGGCAGCCCTACGGACAACGCGTTGATACAGGGAACGTATAACTATACACTTTGTAGGCCCCCACGAGGTAGGTCTGCGGGGGCCTCCGCTACCCTGAACCAGCCTCGAGGAACCGCTTTTCACATGCCGCTGCCCCCCGGTGAAAGGCCGTTTCTCGAGGTTCTTGTCGGTCGTGTGCCGGCTACCGGCTCAACCCTTCACCTCGAGCAGCAACTTACCGATGTTTTTGTTCGCCCGCATGTAGTCGTGCGCTGCTTCGGCGTCTTGAATGGCAAAAACCCGGTCGACGACCGGCTTGACGCGGCCCCGCTCGAGCGCCTCCCAAAACTGCTGGGTGAACGCCTCTTTGAGGGCGACTTTTTCTTCCAGGGGCCGGGCGCGCAGGGTCGAACCCCTAATGGAGGCGCGCTTCGCCATGAGTTTGCGAATATCGAGTTCGACTTTTGAACCGCTCAGGCTCGAGATGAAAACGAGCCGCCCGCCCGTCGCCAAACTCGCCAAGTTACGTTCGAAGTAGTCCGCGCCGACCATGTCCAGAATGACGTCGACACCTTCTCCACTAGTTTTTTCGGCGACGACCTCGGCGAAGTCGGCCTCGCGGTAGTTCACCGCCGTGCTCGCGCCGAGGTCGCGGCAACGCGCCACTTTCGCGGGGGTTCCGGCAGTCGCGAAGACCTCGCAGCCCGCCTCGCGCGCGAGCTGAATCGCCGCCGTGCCGACGCCGCTCGCGCCGCCGTGAATCAGCACCCGCTCGCCGCCTTTCAAACCGGCTTCCAAAAACAAGTTGAGAAAGGCCGTATAAAAAACTTCCGGCATTCCGGCGGCTTCCGCCAAAGTCCAATCTTTGGGAATTGGCATCAGCAGACGCTCGGGCACACAGGCGCGTTCGGCGTAGCCACCGCCGCTCAGCAGCGCGCAGACCCGGTCGCCGGGTCGCCAGGCCGAGGGGCCGTTGGTCTCGAGCACAACGCCCGACAGCTCGAGGCCCAAAATCTCGCTGGCCCCCGTTGGCACCGGATAGTTGCCCGCGCGCTGCATCAGGTCGGCGCGGTTGAGCGCGGTGTAGTGAACCGAAACCAGCACCTCGCCGGGTGCGCATAAAGGGTCGGGCACGTTTTGCCAGCTCAGGCTTTTGTCTTCGTTGACGACGATTGCTTTCATCACTCGCTCCTTCAAACCTCAAACAGACTGTAACAAAGAGGCGCGTTCAGCACGAGGCCGCTCGAGGTCCGAAAACCACGCCGCGGTTTTCATCTTCAGTCAGTCTTGCGTTAACTTTTTACACGTGATAAGTTTGCCGTGGAAAAGTTCACGGCGGAGGGTTTCATGAAAAAGCCGGTTGCTTATTTTGGTGTTTGCCTCAGTCTTGTTTGGGTGTTGCTCGCGGGCTGCACCCCGGGCGTCACGTCCCAGGTGCAAGAGGTACCCGACTTGCCGCAGTACGACGGCCCCAAGGCGTCTATCGTTTTGGGCTCGTTCGAGTGTAGCGCTGCGAACTGTTACCAAGGTGTCGGCAGCGGCGTCTCCGACGCCATGCTCACGGCTTTGGTGCAGTCCAACCGCTTCCAGGTCGTCGAGGCCTCGGGTAACTTGGGTACCCTGGAAAACGAACTCAACGTGACCGGCGAAGCCGGAGTCTTTCAAGGGGCCGACCTCGCCGTCATCGGCGCGGTCACCCAGTTCGAGCCGAACGCGAGTGGCACCGGCAGCAGCGGCGGCGTGCTCGGCCTGTTCGGGGGCGGCTCGGCCAACAAGGCGACCGCCGCCATCGACCTGCGCGTCGTCGACGTGAGGACCAGAAACATCGTCGCCGTGGCCCGCGTTACCGGGGAGGCGACGAGCGTGGGGCTTAGTGGCGGGGCTCGAGCCTTCGGCTTGGGCGGCGGCGCGCTCAGCACCTACGAGAACACCCCGATGGAGACCGCGATTCAGGACATGATTTACACGGCCGTGATTGAACTGGGCAACAAGATTCCGCAGGACTATTACCGGTACTGAGGTTTGTGTCACTGTAAAAGGTGATACGGCACCCTGTAAAGCTGTGTCGGTGTTTTTAGAGACGCCGACACCCCCTAGATGCGCGCGGTTAGCCAAGCAGTAATTCTTCAACCGAAGACGAGACCTCGCCACAGAAGTCTCGTCTTGCGACCTCGAGGGCTGTACTTTGAAGTGTCGACTCCAGAGAAAGTGGGGACTCGGCGGGTTTCGGGGCTCGTCAGGGCTGACGCATCTTAATCAGGGCTAAGACCTTTGATGATACGCGCACGAAAGTCGTCATCCCAAGCAGCCCTTTTGCGCTTAGCTTTGAGTGAACCTTTAGAGGTGTCTTGCCTGAGTAAGTTTAAGGCGAACTGCCGTAGTATGGACATGTTCTCAGCACCACGACGCTCTGTGTAGCTGTGGGCGTCCTCACCAAAGACAACATCCAAAGTCCAGTGCAGCTTGTTCTCGACACCCCAATGAGCACGAACGGCTGACAGAAGCTTTTCAGCATCGGCTTTGAAGCTACATAAGTAGTAGCGCTCTTCTTGGCTGGTTTGGCCTTTGAGGGTGCGTTTCGAAGTGACTTTGGCGACACTCTCAAGGCCGGGCCATTGATGCGCCTCTAAGAAAGCAAGTTCAGACACCTCGGACAAGACCGTGCAGTGTCGCACCTCGTCGCGTCCCCGGCAGCGTTCACGGGTCTCGAAGCTGTTGTCGAGTTGGGAAGCGTCGGCGTTCTCGAACAGCCACGCCACATCTTCATAGAGCTTGGGGTGGTTTTGTTTGAGTGCCATGATGTACTCGGCATCGTGCTCTTTGACTTTGACAGCGATGTCACGTTGCGTGTTGAGTGCGTCTACCGTCACAATACAGCCTGCTATATCGAGCAGCGACAAGGTGTCGAGCAAGCCCGGCACGTGGCTAATCTCGTTGCTCTTGCCGTCTACCGCCGTCGAGGTCAGGCATAGCCCGTGCGCGTGTGACCAGACGTTGAGCATATGCACAGCCTTAACAGTCTCGGTTGCCGAACCCCGTAGCTGCTTACCGTCGATTGCCAGCACATCCTCAGCCCTGAGACGGCCACCGATAGCTGCTCGCACCCAGTCCAGCGCGCACGTCTGGAAATGGGCGGGGTCTAACAGGCGAAATACTCGGTTGAAGGTGTCATGACTGGGAATGCCGTTTTTCAACTCAAGGAACCCTTCCAGCCACACCTTCTTCGTCTGCCCAAACGTTTCTATCTCGTAAAAGCTGTCTGCCCCTGCTAGAATCGCGCTCAAAGCGATAGCCACAATGGTAACCAGCGAATGCTGTTTGCTTCTCTCTATCCTTGGGTCAGGTAATTCCGCAAAGTGCAACACCGCTAAACGTAGCTGCTCTGTCTCTAGCTCTTCTGTCATTCCTCAAGACTAGCGCCTTCGCTTTTGATGCGTCAGCCCTGCGGGGCTCGAGCCGCCAGCTTCCCTTTTGCGCCCCACATGGTAAGTTAGGGACGTGATTCAGGCATGATAGCCATCGACTTGGGTACCACCAACATCCGCATTCACGTCAAGGGGCGCGGCGTGGTGTTGCGCGAACCCGCCGTGATTGCCGTGCTCAACGGCACCACCGACGTCAAAGCCGTCGGTGAAGAAGCTTACAAGATGCTCGGCCGCACCCCCGGCTCGGTCACGGCGGTGCGCCCGATGGCCGACGGCGTCATCGCCGACTACACCCTCACCGAAAAAATGCTCAAGGCCTTTTTGGACAAGGTGCTGCGCGGACCCGGACGACTCTTCAGACCGCGACTCAACATCATGGTCTGCATCCCGAGCGGTATCACCGAGGTCGAAAAGCGGGCGGTGCTCCAAGCCGTAAACGAAATCGGCGCGCGTAAAGCGTTCTTGATCGAGGAACCCATCGCCGCGGCCATCGGCGCGGGCGTGGACATCGCCGAGCCCATCGGCTCGATGATTGTCGACATCGGCGGCGGCACGACCGACATCGCCATCATCAGCATGGGCGGCATCGTCGTTGCGGAGAGTCTGCGCAACGCGGGCAACCACTTCGACCAGGAGATTGTCCGCTACGTGCGTCAAAAGGACAACCTGCTTATCGGCGACCGCACCGCCGAGGCCATCAAACGCACCGTCGGCGCGGCGACCTTGCAAGAAGGTGAGAGCGAAACGATGGAAGTGCGCGGGCGCGACCTTATCAACGGGATGCCGCGCACCGTCACGGTGAACACCGAAGACGTCGTCGCCGCGCTCAAAGACTCGCTGCAAAAGCTCGCCGACGGGGTGCGCAAGGTCTTAGAGCAAGGCCCGCCCGAACTCATTTCGGACGTGATAGAGCGCGGCATCGTCATGACCGGCGGCGGCGCGAAACTCAAACACCTGGACACGTTTTTTCGCCAAACGACCAACATCCCCGTGGCGATTGCCGACGAGCCGCAAGACTGCGTGGTTCTCGGCACGAGCATGGCCTTGGAAATGAGTTCGGTGTTGCCGGACGCGCGGGCGAAGCGGCGGTATTAGCTGCGAGACTGCAACAGAAGTGACATGAAGTGTTTCAACAACTTGCTTTTCAGGTCGAAAACGGCAGGTTTTACCACTTGAAGTGCTTTTGATCGAAACATACTAGGTGAGACTGTTTCATTACACTTCCAGCGATGTTTTTTAAAGGTATGTTAAGAGGTCAGTTATCACACTCATGCACGTACGTGTTTTAGGACGTTATGAATAAAATAAATCAGATCCACCTTCCCCCATCTAAAAATCCAGAGAATGCCCCCAACCCTCTTGATGTTACTAATGGAGCTTTGGTTATAACGGGCGCTAATGGTTCAGGTAAAACACGGCTTGGGACGTGGCTAGAAATGAATTCTCCTCTTCACAACAAAGTTTACCGAATTGCGGCGCAAAAATCTCTCACCGTCCCAACATCCGCAAAAACAGGCCCTATGCAGGATGCAATCGACGCTCTTTTAAGCGGCGGCACAATCGATCAGATTAGTCAACTTAGAGAATCAAATCGATCAGGCCAAATAATGGCAAGCAAACAGAATTGGAGGTGGGGGGGTAAGCCAAATGTATCTATGCTAAATGACTTTCAGCAACTGATGGATGTGCTTCACTCAGACGCCTATGAAACGTCTACACAATACTTAAGCAAATCAACAGGAACTGCTTCTAAAATTGATCCTCCCGAGACGCAACTGATGAAGATTAAAAGGCTCTGGGAGCAGGTTCTTCCACACAGAGAGCTTGATGTAACATCCATTAATATCAAAGCACGCATACCTAGCTCTTCAGCTTTCTATGGAGGAGGATCCATGAGTGATGGCGAGCGGGCTATTTTTTATTTACTAACCTCGGGTGCTAGACGATTAGGCAAAGAGGAAGAGGATAAGGTTGTGAGCCGCGACTTTGCGGCAGACGCTAGCGCGGATGCTCCAGAAGGAGTTGAGTTGCTGCAGGGCGATATTGCGACAGCGTGTGAGTGAGGAGAAAACGGCTTCGATAGATTTACGTGCTGTGGCAAAGAAGTCACACCAGAACTGAGGCTCTTTAGCATTGCCCTTGGGCGGCGTGTAGATGCCTAAGCCTTGATAGCCCTTGTCACCGATAAGGCTGTTTAGGTCATCATAGCGGTCATCGAGCAAACACTTGCCCACCATGACATCATGCTCATTGGCTGGGACGACAGCAAAGCGACAGATAGCGCCTTGACCTGTGCATACAGCATGTAGCTTGTAACCGTAAAAGCGCTTGGTTGCTCCACCGCGTCCGGATGCGGCTTCACTCATCCTTCGCTGTCTTGTGTAGCGAACGCCCTTGCAGATGGGCAGCGGTTTCGAATCAATCAGGTACACCCCATCATGCTGAGCAACCAGCATCGCCAAATCAGCGTAGATGCGTTCAAAGTTACGACTCACCCGGTAAAAGCGGCTGAGGTGGGGCAGCTCGGGAAACAGGCTCTGATACTCGCGCTGCACCAGCAAGTACCACAAGCCCTGATTCTTTTGCTGCAGGATTTCACCGACTAAGATGATGCTGAGCACTTCGGCGTAGCTCGACTTTTGGTTGGGTTTCTTGGGCAGCTTAAAGCGCCCCAAGCGCTCAGACGCTTGCAGATAGTCGTCTAGCAGGACGTATACCGCTGTGAAGAGGTCTGTTACAGTGTGCTTCGAGAGAAGATGTCTGGTTCGCATAACCAATCTTCTCTCTTTTTCTATCCCTTTTCCACTAGCACCCGAGGTAACTAGGACAATGTGTAGTAGCGCCGGAGGGGGCGATCGTCGTAATTGACGAACCAGAACTACATATTCATCGCTCAATTCAAGACCCTCTTTTCGATTCTGTAGAAGTTGAGAGGCCAGACTGCTTGTTTGTCTATATCACACATGACCTAGATTTTGCGGCCTCGCGTATAGGCGCCACAACGGTCTGGCTCAAAGAATATGATGGCAGCCAGTGGGATTGGGAACTTGTTCCAGCTCAAGAAGGCATTCCCGAACAAATGCTTTTGAGCGTCTTAGGAAGTCGCAAGAAAGTACTGCTTACCGAGGGGGATAGAAGCAGTCTTGATTTTGCAATCTATTCTCGTGCTTACCCTGAAAGAACAGTCCTTCCAATGGGTGGTTGTTCAGATGTCATTGCAGCGACAAAAACCTTAAATTTGATGTCATCAGTTCATCATCTCGCCCCCGCAGGACTTATTGACCGAGACTATCGTGATGATTCCAGCGTTTCAGTCCTGCAACGGAAGGAAGTCCATGTACTTGCAGTTCACGAGGTTGAGCAACTTTTACTTACCGAGGCTGTTATAGAAGCTGTTGCAAAGAGCCTGGCAATCGAAGAGTACTTATCCATTATTGAATCAATAAAGACGTTTGTGTTCAATAAGGTCGAAAATAATTTCGATTTAGCCGCTGCTAGGCTAGCAGCCAATCGAATACAACTTGCGCTCTCCAACCTCGATACAGGAGTTAGGAACGAGAACGCGCTTAAATCCGAATTTAGCCGTTTAATAACGGAGGCTGAACCCACAAAAATTTATGCTGAAACAAGCAAAGAACTTAGAGATGCTTTGGATCAAAAGGATTACCGGGCTGTACTTCGATTGTATTCAGATAAAGGACTTACTAAAGAGGTAGCAAATTTCTTTAACTTTACAGGTGCGGGTTATACCGAACATGTCAAACGCCTCATTACAAAACAAGATAACTACGGTATCGTGGCAGCGATCCGGGGTGAGTTACCCACTCTTTCATAGCTTCTGGAGTGACTGCCTTGTTTTGACCTAGTGCGCAAGCACTTCCTTAACCTCAGCACTGCCCGTAAACTGACTCAGGGTAACAATCTTATCGGGAAATTTCGTCTTGATTTCCAACTCGCCGCCGAGCGCCAAATATAGCGCTCAATCGCCCCCGTTTCGCTCACGGTTGTCCTTCGCTGCTTGCCTGCGCCGGTGCTATCGCCAGCCGATAACCAAGCCCACGCAGAATGGTTCCTACCGTGCTTAGGGTAGGGTTTCCCTTCTCCGACAGCGCTTTATATAGGCTGGTCTTACCCATGTTGACCCGTCGCGCCAGTTCCGGCACTCCGCCTCGAGCCTCGGCCACATTGCGCAGGGCCAACATCAAGTGCTCAGTGTCACCGTCTTGCTCGAATTCTTCCAAAGCGACCTGTAAGTAAACATACGCCTGGTTGGGGTCGTCGCGCAGGTCGTCAATCAACACATCCTGAAATTTCCGGTACTTCCTCATGGCCTCTTACTCCTCTCTGTCCTGCTGGTAATCCTGCCAGTAGACTTGGGCTGCGCTGATGTCTCCGTCCTGGCTTCCCTTGTCACCTCCGCAAAGCAACAACACTATGGTGTCACCGTCCTCTGCAAAGTAAATCCGGTAGCCGGGGCCGAAAAACAATCTCAGCTCGTAAACCCCTTCTCCAACAGCTTTGTAGTCTCCATAATGACCTTCTCTTACTCGGTCTAAGCGCCGGTCGATTCGCGCGACCGTTACCTTGTCCTTTAAGCTTTTGCGCCAGCGCGTGAACGGCTCCTTGCCGTCTTCGGTTTGGTAAATGATGAGTTCTTTGATCGCCACTTGGAAAGCCTAGCAGACAGGTTTACCAACATAGATAGTACACTAAAGTGTACTCATTCGCAAGGCTGACTAGAATACTCCACACCAAACTGTTTCAAGTTCCGCTCGGCACCCATGCCCCAATTTGGATTGCGAACCTCATCCCACTTAGATACCTTTTCCGGTGCTACTTTCTGGGTGGGAGGGCACATGGCTAACTACAGCAAAGGCGACAAGGTTTCCTGGGAATGGGGCAACGGCCGGGGCGAGGGCAAGGTCACGGAAACGTTCACCAAAAAAGTGACCCGCACCCTCAAGGGCTCTGAAATCACCCGCAACGGCTCCGACGACGACCCGGCCCTGCTCATCGAACAAGAGGACGGCGACGAGGTGTTGAAACTCTCGAGCGAAGTCGATTCAGCCTGAAGGTTGACAATCCATAAGCTCGAGAATGTATAGTGTAAGCGTTCGGCAGCGGGAAACTCGACTTTCGGAAAGGGGCGGACAATGGGGATTCTTTCGTGGATTATCGTCGGGGCCTTGGCGGGCTGGATTGCCAGCCTCATCATGGGCACCAACAACCAACAGGGGTGCTTGCTCGACATCGTCGTCGGCATCGTCGGCGCGTTCATCGGCGGTTTTGTGATGAACCTGCTCGGTTTCGGCACCTTCACCGGCTTCAACCTGTGGAGCATCATCGTCGCGATCATCGGCGCGGTGATTTTACTCGCCATCATCAAGGCGGTAAGAGGAAGAACGTAAGTTTAGCTTTGACCTACAAAAGCCGCTCGAGAGGTCTCGAGCGGCTTTTTTGTTTACCTTCGTCGCTTCGAGCGTTCAACCGGGGGCAAGATTTTCGTTAAGATGAGACATTCAAGCGGAGCCTGGCCCCAAACCGGGTTTGAAGGAGAAGTATGGACGTTTTAGAGCGAGAATCTTTTTCGGCACAGGAAAACCGCGCGCCGGTTGTCAATGACTTTTCCCTGGTCGCGGCGACCGTGAACGGCACCGGCAGCCAGACCGCCAACCTCACCTTGCTGAGGGCGTTTTTCAAGATGGGCATTCCGGTTCACGGCAAGAACATATTCCCGTCGAACATCCAGGGTTTGCCGACTTGGTACAACATCCGCGTGAGCGCCGAAGGTTACGTGGCGCGGCGGTCACCGGAACTGCTCGTCGCCTTCAACCCGACGACGGTGAGTGAGGACGTGACCAACCTACCGCCCGGCGGCGTGTGCATTTACAACACGGCCATCAAAGGGGTTCCGCAGCGCGACGACCTCACCTATTACGGGTTGCCGGTGGATGACCTTATTAAAGATGTCGACGTGCCGGTGAAGCGCAAGCCCTACATCGCCAACATGGTTTACGTGGGCGCGGTGGCGCAGCTTTTGGGAATTTCTTTAGACTTTATCGAAGAGGCTCTGGGCGCGCAGTTCGGACGGCGGCAGAAGCTCATCGACTCGAACATGATGGTCGTCAAGGGCGCGTTCGACTGGACGGCTGAAAACTTAGGCAAAAACGACCCTTACCGTGTCGAACTCATGAACAAGACCGACGGTCTCATCATGATGACCGGCAACGAGGCGGGCGCGCTCGGCGCGGTCTTCGGCGGCGCGTCGGTGAGCGCTTGGTATCCGATTACGCCGAGCACGAGTTTTATCGACGCGCTGCGCGACTTTTTGCCAAAACTGCGCAATGAGGACGGCCGCGCCACCTACGCCGTCGTTCAGGCCGAGGACGAACTCGCCGCTATCGGTATGACCTTGGGCGCGGGCTGGGCGGGCGCGCGCAGCGTCACCGCGACGAGCGGCCCCGGTATTTCTTTGATGAGCGAGTTCGCCGGACTGGGCTACTTCGCCGAAATCCCGGCGGTGATTTGGGACATCCAGCGCGTCGGGCCGAGTACCGGTTTGCCAACGCGGACCAGTCAGGGCGATATCACCTTTGTCTACTACCTCGGCCACGGCGACACCAAAAACGTGGTGCTGTTTCCGGGGTCAATCGAAGAGTGTTTCGAGTTCGGCTACAAAGCGCACGACCTCGCCGACGAACTTCAAACGCCCGTGTTCGTCCTCAGCGACCTCGACCTCGGCATGAACAACTGGATGGGCAAGCCGTTCGAGTATCCTACCGAGGGGATGAAGCGCGGCAAGGTGCTGAGTGCGGCGGAACTCGAGAGCCTCGAGACCTACTCCCGTTACTTAGACGTGGACGGCGACGGCGTCGGCTACCGCACGCTGCCCGGCAACGAAAACCCCAAGTCCGCCTGGTTCGCGCGCGGCACCGGCCACAACGAGCACGCCGTCTACAGCGAGCGCCCCGAGGACTGGGTGGAAAACACCGAACGCTTGCAGCGCAAGTTCGACACCGCGCGGCGGCTGGTTCCCAAACCTGTGGTTGACCATGTCGAGGGCGCACGTCTCGGCATCATCGCCCTCGGCACGACGCAGTACGCGATTGAAGAGGCTCGAGACCACCTCGCAAAAGAGGGCTTAGACTTCAGCTTTTTGCGTGTCCGCTCGCTGCCCATCAACACCGAAATTCGTGAATTTGTCGAGGCGCATGAACGTGTTTACGTCATCGAACTCAACCGCGACGGACAGCTTCATGCGATTTTGCAAACTGAGCTGCCGGACTTAGCGACGCGGCTCGTGTCGGTCGCGCACCTGGACGGGATGCCGCTGACCGCGCAGTGGCTCGAGGCCCGTCTCAAAAAAGAAGAACTCGAGAAAGAGGAACAAAATGGCAAGTAGAGCCCAGGCCATCAAGGCCAACGACATCGGACTCAGCAAGTCCGACTACGGCGGGCGGCCGAGCACGCTCTGCAAAGGTTGCGGCCACAACTCAATCGCCAGCCAGATTATCCAGGTCGCTTTCGAGCTGAGCCTGCAACCGCACGAGGTCGTCAAGCTCTCGGGCATCGGCTGCTCTTCGAAGTCACCGGCTTACTTTTTGGGGATGTCCCACGGCTTCAACGCGCTGCACGGCCGGATGCCCTCGGTCGGCACGGGCGCGCTGTTGGCGAACCACGCGCTACGCGCCATCGGCGTGTCGGGCGACGGGGACACCGGCTCTATCGGCATGGGTCAGTTCAAACACCTGGTGCGGCGCAACGTGCGCATGGTCTACATCGTCGAGAACAACGGCGTTTACGGACTGACCAAGGGCCAGTTCAGCGCCACCGCCGAGCAGGACCTGGAACTGAAATACGCGGGCCACAACGACTTTCCACAAATCGACGTGTGCATGGAAGCTTTAATCGCCGGCTGCGGCTTCGTCGCGCGGAGCTTCGCCGGCGACGCGAAACAGGTGCGCGAACTCCTCAAGGCGGCCTTGTCGCACCGGGGCACGGCGGTGCTCGACATTATTTCTCCCTGCGTGGCCTTCAACAACGACGACGCCTCGCCCAAAAGCTACGGCTACGGCATGAAAAACGAGCAGCCGCTGCAAGACATCGGCTACGTGCCTTTCGCCGAGGAAATCACCATCGGCGACTACGACCCCGGCGAGTTGAAAGTGGTAGATTTGCACGACGGCTCGAGAATCTCCTTACGCAAGCTCGAGCACGACTTCGACCCGACGAACAAGTTAGCGGCGATGGAGCGCCTGCAACGCGGCAACGACACCGGCGAGTTTATCACCGGCCTGATTTACTTCGACAACTCAAGGCCAAGTCTTGCTGAGGTAAGCCACCTCACCGAGACGCCGCTGGCGAGTTTGAGTGAAAATCAGTTGCGGCCGAGTGAAAAGGCGCTGAGTGACTTGATGCGAGACTATATGTAGCTCTGAACGCGTTACCTGTTCTCAGCCTGACGCTCGAAGGACGCGGACGCTTGGTACAGATGGCTTTTGGTTTTGGTGAAAAGAGATGCACCCTTTGAAAACCCACACCGAACCTAATCTTTTCGCGATAAACTTACGAAGCGCGGCGATTTCCTACCTTTTGGAGTAGTTATGCTTCGCCATTTTTGAATTAGTGATTTGATTCCTTTCTCCTTCAACAGTAAATGGTAACATCCGTAGACATTGAACGCGGGGATTATTCTGTGACTGACGAGCTTCTCGGGCAAATTGCAAAACTTACATCGAGTGATGATGCTTTAGTTATGCAATTCTTAGATAGTGTAAAAGCCAATCTCCATACCAAAGAGGTATGTGAGCAACCTGCGATTGACTGTTTATTTGATGAAAAACTTTCTTCCTCAGAAAGACACTATGTGGCAGCGAATTTATTACGGCTACTGGCTGTTAATGATGCTGCTTTTGAAAACAGTGATTTGAGAGTAAGAGCAGTAAGCTTATTTGACGACCTATATTTGAATGGTTTATATAGAAGTCTCTCCATCAATTCCAAAGATCAGACTTATATCAAGCGACAAAAATTGCGAGATGTAGTTCCAGATGTTAAGACGAAGCTAAAAAACCTACTGGATATTCTCTCTTCGGTGGTTACAGTAAGTAAACTACGCCATGACTTTTTCCGCGAAACAAATAAACCAGGGTTTAAGAATGTAGTACAACCACTTCTACCATCCAACTTGATAAAACCTCTACTAGAGCAGGTATTTTCAAACTTTGAAAGCTATCTCAATCATAGCGGAGTTGGAAGTTTGCAAACATATGAAGCTACTAAATCTGCTTTAGATGCTTATCTTGCCGAGTTGAGAGATTCACCGAACGAGTTTATCAATCTCTTTTTTTTGCCTCTGGGCAGAAAACTAGATTTTTTGCTTGACAATCATTTTGAGCAAAGCCCTACCTACCAACCAGTTACCCTCGAAGTTCGAACAGCTTCAAAAAAGTATCCCTTCCATCAAAAAGATGCGGAAATTGACCTCGGACTAAGGGTTCTCAATAAGGGACCAGGTCATGCCTACGATGTCAATGTTGAGTTAATTGACACTACTGACCTCAAAATGGTGCGACAACATCAATTTATAGGAGAGCTTAAACAGGGTTCAACGCTTATTGAACTTGGAGCGCATGTCAACAGTGTAGTGAGTAGCTGCCTTGTAGCAGGCGAAGTAAGTTGGCAAAATCCAAATGGTCAATTATCTAAAGACAGTTTCGTGCTAGAAGTTTGGGGACAAAGATCGGATGTGGACTGGGATTCACTAAGTTTTGATGATCCATATAGTCTAGAACCAGTGAAAACAACTGATCAACTTGTTGGTCGTAGTGAGGTGCTCAAAGACTTAGCAAATCGTGTTCGAGGAGAAACTGTTGGTTCAACAATTATTTTTGGTCAGAAAAGGGTAGGTAAAACGTCTGTTGCAAGGACTCTGAAAACATATTTGGAATCACTCAATCTAGAAAACCTTTATGTTTTGTATCTGGAGAGCGGCGACTATGTAAGCCCGAATCCAACAAACACCATTAAAGGTCTCGGTCAATTTTTGATAACTATGCTAAGAACCAAAGACGCACGCTTGTCAGATTTGACTGGTGGAGAATTTGAAGATTCATTAGCATTTTTTAGTCAGTTCCTCACACAAGCTACTTTACGTATTCCGAATTTGAAAGTTTTGTTCATTTTGGATGAATTCGATGAACTACCTCCTGATTTATTTCAGCATTCAACTTTATCCGATGCATTCTTTTTACCTATTCGGACAATTAGCAACAAGGAACCGTTTGGTTTCATCCTAATTGGCGGTGAGCGTATTGAGCTTGTAATGAATGCACAAGGTGAAAAGCTTAACAAATTCAAGGCTGTGAGAATTGATTAGTTTAATAAACAAGAGCAATGGTCTGATTTTGTTGAACTTGTTAGACGCCCCGTACAAAATTACTTGGAAGTCTCTGATGAAGCGCTGGCAATGATTTATGAAGAGACAGCTGGTAACCCATACTTTACCAAACTGCTATGTGGTGAACTCTTTCGGTTAATGGTCTCTAAGAGAGACAGCCATGTCACAGAAAGGGAAGTTGCAAAAGCGAGTGACAAACTTGTGTCAACTCTCGGTAGCAACAGCTTTCAACACTTTTGGGAAGATGGAATATTTCATACTGAAACTCAAGCACGAGATAAGTCTATCAACCGACGGAAGGTACTGATTTCATTCGGAGAAGCTTTAAGACAGGGAAGTTACCCATCAGTCGGAAAGCTTCAAGAGCTTGCCTTGCAATATGATCTTGACAAAGAAAGTGTGTCATCGGAGCTAAGGGACTTTGAGAAACGTCAAATTCTTGTAAAGGTTGGAGGGGGTTATCAGTGTAAAGTGCCACTGTTCGAAAAGTGGTTAAAAGATGGGAACTATATACCTATGTGACCTAGCTTTTGGAACGAAGGTTTTGTAAATTCAGGTTTCCTGGCTTTTTAGCGAAGTAGTCTTCCTTTTTGCTAGGTCGTATCAGGGTAGCCAAACAAGGTGGCTCATGATTAGTCAGAAAGGCGTTAATCTTGGATAAACTGTTGACGAAGTTTTTTGCTAAAACTGAGTGAGTTGCATTCTTTCCGTTTTTCACATGAATCATTTTAGCTTTAGACCTAACAATGACGGCTTTTTCCCAAGGTTTATAGCGTGTCCGTACATCTCCTGTAACCGCTACCCAGCCGCGTGCAGCCACTTCCGGAATCCAAATAGTATCGTCTACGCCGTTAAAGCCGTGGTCTTTACAAAGCTCTAAGTTTAGGCCAGCGTTCCGCAACACATCGGCAAACGTATCCCCGTGTAAGTTTTCGTCCAAATAGAAAATGAACACTATGCGGCTTTTTCGTACCGGACAACTTCCTCAATAGTTTGGGTGGGGATAGCGTAGTCTTTGGCTAAAACCTCTATCTCTTCTCCAGCATCTATCCGGTGTGCGATAACCGCAGTATGTATTCCAGTTCCATTTACAGTAGGTTTACCAAAGGACACGCGCGGGTTGATGACGATAGGACGCTCATCCCTGATACCTTCAAAATCAGGATAAAGTTTGATGGGCCTAAACTTATCATCCCGCTCGACCCGCTTCAAGTAACGCTCTAAAATGTCCTTAAGGGTCATCTGGCCGCCCCTTGAAAGGTTTATGGTGTCTTCAAGATACTTAATGAACACCTCGCCGCCGTAGGTTCTAAGCTCGTTGCTTAGAAGCAGTCTTTCTATACCAAGTGTAGACTCAGCATACGAAAGGGCGCTCCGGATGTTTTTCAAACTTATCTCATGAACACGGCGCAACGCTTTAAGCGTATGCAGTTCTACAAGGTTATAAAACGATAGGCCGCCATCGGGATGACCGGAGAGTACGGGTTCATAAAATTCTTGCTGACCCATTTTCCCAGTCGTAGGCCCACCCCTAGTCCAATAGGCAACTGTACTGTTCGGTAAACCTAAATACCGTGCCGCATCGGCATAGGTGTACAGGGGCATCTCGAGCGGATTTTTGCCACCGTAGATGTCAACAGCCATCGCTACTAGACCTCCTAAAAGCAATCATAAACCAAACGAAGCTATCTAGGGGCGTCAGATTTTTGGCTTTTTGACACAGGCTTTTCTCCTTTAACCTCTTCTGGCTTAACCTGTAAGAACCGCTCTAAGGCCTCTTCAAAGTCCATATCAAGCCCGAAGCTGTCATCCTCTTCGGGCTTCTCGTTTTTGGGTTTTTTAGGCTTCTTGCTCATCAATCAGCGCCTTATAGGTGAGTCTGCCTTCAACTTGGTGTAGCAGATGGTTAAAGGCTACTCCATTCTTTTCTTCACGGAGGTTATACCGGAATGAGAACTCGTCAAGATAACGCTCTAAGTGCTTTACGCTCACGAAGTGGTAGATACCGATGATACCCCGCTTGAGAAGCGCCCAAAAGCCCTCTATGCTGTTCGTGTGTACGTCGCCGCGCACGTACTCGCCATTGGCGTGTGAAATGCTTTCGTGCTGGTACAGGTAAGCCAAGTTGAGGTAAGACCTGAACTCGTCAGTCAAGACCCTCGAGCCTATCGCCACATGGTCAAGGATGTGCTTCTCTATCTCTTTGGCTTTCAGGCTGTTGAGATTCACGACCCGCACGTTACCTTTACGCTCTAACATTCCGAGTACGGGTGTCTTGGTTTTGGTGTTGCGCCCTTGCGTGCCGGGGGTGCGCTTGCTGGTGTGCTTGTTCTTCTCTTTGCCGCCTATGTACGTTTCGTCAACTTCTACGGTGTCTTTCAAGGGCGCTGCAAACGACTTGGTTTTAGCGGCGTAGCGAAGGCGGTGAAGCATGAACCAGCCCGTTTTTTGAGTCACACCTATGTCTTTGGCGAGTTGCACGCTCGAGATACCTTTGGAGTGTTGCGTGATGAGGTAAATCGCCGCAAACCACTTGCGAAGGCTTATCTTGGAATCTTCAAAGATGGTGCCGACGCGGATAGAGAACCGCTTTTTACACGCGGCGCACTTGAGAGTCTTACCGTTTGAGAAGTGATAAATCTTGTCATGATTGCAGTAGGGGCAGAACTCGCCTTCACGCCAGCGGATTGACTTCATGTGGTCAATACACGTCTGTTCGGTAGGGAACGTTTCAAAGAGGTCGTAAAGGCTTTTGAACTGCTTAATCATTCCTTAGTTTAGCAGTTCTATATGATATTGTCAACCGTTTTCAAGTAAGGATTAGTTATGTTGGGAGCGTGCTTTCTCTATGAGTAGGCGTATAAACTCGCTGCGATTTACCTCTTCTTTTTCGCACTCTTTGTCAAGCCAGTCGGCTTGTTCTTCGCTGAGTCTGATAGCTACCCTTGTATCGCCTACTTTGGGCCTACCTGCACCTTCGCGTGCGCCCCCGTGTGAGCTTCTATTGTCCATAGAGAAAGCGTAGGCGAAAAACCTACGCTTGTCAACCGTTTTCAAGAATGGAGTTAATCATGCAAGAAAAACGCGATATTTGGGGCGACAACCTCACTGAGTACCTAAACGCCATGACCGAATTAGCTAGAAAGCACGGCATCGGCATAAGCCATGAATGCGTTTTATACGAGATGGTAGACGAAGGTTCTGATACCGACTATGAAAGGACATACCGCGTTATAGAGGGTGGTCGCCTAGACTTTGTTTAAGGCTTACCCAAGTCTTACGGTTAAACCTGAGTTTGGCTCAGGAATAACGTCAGGGTCACGCTGTTCGGGGTGTAAGCGCAGTTCTTTAAGTAACCACTCAGGGTCAGGCTTTTTACCTATTGCAGCTTCGGATTCCGGTCTAGGTCTTGATGATTGCCGAGCGCGATAGATAACCAATTCCCGCTTCTCTTCGATAGCGCGTAAGCATAAGGCACGGATATAGAAGGTGTTGAACTCACCCATACCAAGCATCGTGTGCGCGTTTGAAGGCATTTTGGTTTGGGTCACAGTCCCGTTTTGGTTCTCCCTAGGTACTGTCGGGTTAAGCCTCTGAGCTTTAGCGATTTCGTTAGACAACCACTCGTCATCATGGTTTTCTGCCGCGTTTTCTAGCAAGTCGGGGTAGTCATCCCGCCCCCCTTGGCTAAGACGCTTACTCATGTACAGCGTGCCCCCGTCTATATCGGCCTGAATTTCTGACACCATCTTGTCTCGAGTGTCGTCGTCAAGGTCTTGATAATCCAAAAGCATAAATCCCCTTTTCCGTTGCCAACTTGATTTTAGTTACTTAAAACAAGATTAGCACAAAAGGGGATTCGGGCTTACGTTCCAAAAGCTAGGTCACATAGGTATATAGTTCCCTAAAAGATAAAGGTATAAATGAGGTTTTAACCTCAATTGATGCCGCTGATTACATAGTTCAAAATCAGAAACGTCGTAACGAACTATACGTACAATCTGAGGAATTAACAAAACTGGTTGGTCAATGGAGCGCGTACAAAGGGAAAGCCGTTTCCACTGAGCACGTGCGCGCGTGGCTTGAGCAATTTGATGGCTATGAAAATCAAAGGCTGATGTTTAGTCTACTTAAAAAGCTAAAATTTATCAGCGAAACTACCATTCGAGAAAGGCTTAGGGACTCTGAAAAGGTGGTACTCAGAAACTTGAAGATTGATCTCACAAGTAGACGAAGAACGGAAATCCTCGTTTCCTATCTAGACAATCCCGCCAAAAGCGGGGCACATTATGCCCGTATGTTTGCTAAGGAAAACAAAGTATATGTTGATAATGTAGTTTCTTTTCGAGAATTGCGAGAGCGGCTAGAGCAAGATGACAACATTCAAGCAATAGCGTTCGTAGATGATTTCATGGGTACTGGCAGTACTGCCAAAAAGGGTTTGGAAAGTCTAAGTCAAGACCTGAATTCAATACTGTTAGAGAGGAAAATAAACATTGTGGTAATTGCAATCGCAGGTTTCTTAAAGGCTAAAGATTACTTGATGGAGCTTGCAGAGGAGAAGGGTTTCAACTTAAACGTCCATCTTTGCGAACCTCTTAACAGCGAGGACAGGTGTTTCTCAAACGAAAGTAGAATTTTCCCCGATCAAGTTGAGAGAGAAAAAGCAAAAGAAGTTGCTAGAAAGCATGGCCTTCAATTAGTTAGGTCTCATCCATTGGGATATGACGACTCTGAGGCAATCGTGGTGTTTGCAGACACATGTCCCAACAATACACTACCAATTATTTGGTCATCTTCGAATTGGCTTCCCTTATTTGAGCGTTAAGTATCATCTCCAGGCGTGAAAGTTTGGGAGGCCGACTAATGCAGACCTATCTGGAAACCCAAGAAAGTTTATCCGTTTTACTCGAGCGCGCACGTGAAGAAGGCGAAGTTCGGATTAAACGGCTGAATGGACAAGTATTTATTCTCAAGCCGGAAAAACCCAAACGTTCCGCCCTTGATGTGGCAGGTATTGATTTAGGCGTTTCGACCAAGGAAATCGTCGAGCTTGTCCGCGAAGGGCGTGAAAGGTTGTAAAGTCTTCGAATATAATGGTCGGCAAAAAAACTTTTCCCACCGTCCTCGAGCCGCTCGCCACAAGCCCCAAATGTCAGCGACGCTCGAGTTCGTCGGCTCGTTGTAAACTAACCTCGTATGATGTCCACCAAAGAAAAAGTTGTCATGACTCTGGCAGAGTTAAACGACGCGCAACTGCAAACGGTCGCCGAGTTTTTGGAGTTTCTCAAGTTTCGTGAACGCCGCAAATTTGATCAGTTCGACGACGTTGAACTCGAGGCTTTGTACGCCGAATTTGCCGACGAAGACCGCGACCTTGCCGAGGCGGGTTTAGCCGACTATGCTGATAACCTAGAGCGTGAAGATGCGGCTCGATGACGGTTCCTACGCGGCGACGTTTGGCTGGCGGAACTCAATCCCGTTCGCGGTTCTGAACAGGCTGGAATGCGTCCCATTTTGGTGATGCAGACGAACGCTATCAACCGTTTTACAACGACTGTTCTAGCCGTTCCATTCACGACCAACTTACGTCGCGCTTCGCTGCCGTCGTGCGTTCGGATAGCAGCGGGCGAAGGCGGCTTGTCGAGCGAATCGGTAGCGTTGTGCCATCAGTTGCGGGTGCTTGACAAAACCAGACTGACGAAGAAGTTGGGCGAAGTCAGTAGCGCGATACTCGAGAAAATTGAGACTTGTGTGCTGTTCACGTTGGGAATCAAAATATAATGTGCAGCGGAAAAAACTTTGAAAGAGCAGTTCGGGTCGAACGAACCCGAGATTGGGGTAAACGATGAACGACGATAAAGCCAAGAAAAACTCGGCTGACGACGCGAAGCTGACGAACCGCCAGGGCCACCCGGTTTACAATAACCAGAGTCAGCGCACCGTCGGCGACCGCGGCCCGGCGACCCTCGAGAACTACCAGTTCCTAGAAAAAATCAGCCACTTCGACCGCGAGCGCATTCCCGAGCGGGTGGTTCACGCGAGGGGTTTCGTCGCCCACGGGGTGTTCGAGGCTTACGGAACCATCGGCGACGAGCCCGCCTCGAAATACACGCGGGCCAAGCTGTTCCAAGAAAAGGGCAAGGAAACGCCCGTGGTCATTCGTTTCTCCACCGTCATCGGCGGGCGCGACTCGGCCGAGACCGCTCGAGACCCGCGCGGCTTCGCGGTCAAGTTCAAGACCGAGGACGGCAACTGGGACTTAGTCGGCAACAACTTACCCGTCTTTTTCATCCGCGATGCCATCAAGTTCCCCGACGTGATTCACGCCCTCAAACCCGACCCGGTCACGTTTCGGCAAGAGCCGAACCGCATTTTCGACTTTATGTCGCTGACGCCCGAGTCGATGCACATGTTGACTTTCCTGTTCAGCCCGCGCGGCATCCCCAAAAACTACCGCACCCAGGAGGGCTTCGGGGTAAACACCTATAAGATGGTTGCCGCCGACGGTACGGGCGTGCTTGTCAAATATCACTGGAAAACGCAGCAGGGGATAGAATCGCTGACCCAAGAACAGGCCAACGCGATTCAGGCGACCAACCTGGGCCACGCCTCGAAAGACCTGTACGAGGCCATCGAAAACGGCGACTACCCGCAGTGGGAACTCTGCGTGCAGGTCATGAGCGACGACGAGCACCCCGAACTCGACTACGACCCGCTCGACGACACCAAGACCTGGGACGAGGAGCAGTTTCCCCTTCTCCCGGTCGGCATGATGACGCTGAACCGCAACGTGGACAACTTTTTTGCCGAGGCCGAGCAGGTCGCTTTCGGCACCGGCGTGCTGGTGGACGGGCTAGACTTTTCGGACGACAAGATGCTCGTCGGGCGCACCTTTTCGTACTCGGACACGCAGCGCTACCGAGTGGGACCGAACTACCTGCAGCTTCCTATTAACCAACCGACAGGCGCAGTCCACACCAACCAGCGCGACGGGCAGATGGCTTACTACGTCGATGGGGGTGGCGAGAACCCGCACGTGAATTATGAACCCTCGAGCTTAGGCGGTTTACACGAGGCCACCCCGAACGGCCCCGAACATCAGCCTTACGTCGAAGGCAAAGTGGGCCGTCAAGTCCTGGAGCGCACCAACGACTACGCCCAAGCGGGCGAGCGCTACCGCACCATGCCCGACTGGGAGCGCGAGGACTTGATAAAAAATATGATTGACAACCTCATGCAGTGCGAGCAGCATATCCAGGAGCGGATGATCGAGCACTTTACGAAGTGCGATGAGGACTTCGGCTCGCGCGTTTCTGAAGGTTTGAAGATGGACATGATGGAAGACGAGGCGGTATCGGCGGACTGACGGCAGGAGGACGGAGGAGCAGGGGAGCGGAGGAGAAACTTCGGCTTCCCTACTTTTCTCGAGTCCAGCTTGTTTTCCATCCACAAAAGCAAGGGGTGTCATGATTCCAGTCGGTTACATGGCTAAAAAAGTAGTTGCGAGACCCGAGTGGTTGAGCAGTGAAAATATTGCCGACATCTACTCGGTGAGTAACTGCGCTTTTTGCTGATTGCTGAAAGTATTTTCAAATCTCCAGAGGTTACCCCTGCTATACTAGCCTCATGCCACAAAGCATCACCCTGACTCTGCCGGAGAACCTCTTGAACGCTGCCGAGTTGCAGGCGCAACGGGACGCGCGGCCTGTCGAGGCCGTTCTGCTCGAGTGGCTGAGCCAAGGTGCCGACCTGCCCATCGCGGCGCTGAGTGACGGGCAGGTGCTCGAGCTTACGCACGCACAGTTGGGGAATGAGGCACAACTGCGGTTGAGCGACTTGCTCGAAAAGCAGCGCGAGGCTACGCTGCTTGCAGCGGAGACGGGTGAATTAGCGAGGCTGATGAACGTCTACCGACGCGGTCTGCTGCGCAAAGCGGAGGCTCACAAAGTCGCGGTCGAGCGCGGCTTAGTGCCACCCCTTAACTGAGTACCGAACTGAGTGCGCGGTTATCTGTCCGAAGTTTTGAAACGGCGAGTCCGTGAAGCCGCCGGTCATCGTTGCGGCTACTGCCTGAGCCCCCAGCGCCTGGTGATGGCGCGGCTCGAAATCGAGCACATCGTTCCCGTCTCCAAAGGTGGTTTTGATGAGGAAGACAACCTGTGGCTCGCTTGTCCTCTTTGCAATTCGTACAAGGGCAGCCAGGTTGAAGCGCAAGACCCGGAAACGGGTGCTATCCAGCCGCTCTTCAACCCACGTGTTGAACGGTGGCATAACCACTTTCGTTGGGACGACGCAGGGGTCAAAATTGTTGGGACGACGCCCAAAGGGCGAGCCACCGTCACAGCGCTCAAGCTCGACAGCGACCCCGACGCCCTATTGGTTCGCAGCCTCTGGGTGCAGGCGGGGTGGCATCCGCCTGAGTCCTAGTGCAGCTTCTTAGAAAACTTTCGTCGACTGACCTCGAGCCCCCAATTTGCTAAACTCACACCTTGACCGTGCCGTTTTTCCGCGTCCTTCTTTTGTATCTCGTTTTGGCTGCCCTGAACTTGGGCTCGGCGCAAATCGAGTTGCAGTTCTGGACCATTTCCCTCTCCCCTTTTTTCAACGATTACATCAACGAGACTATCACACTTTACGAGGCGCAACATCCCGGTGTGAGCGTCACCTGGCGGGACTTTTCGGGCGAGGCGCTGGGTTTCGAACTGCTCGGCGCGATTAAGTCCGGCAACGCGCCCGACGTGGTCAACCTCAACGTGCCGATGCTGCTCGAGCAAACCGAACGCGGCAACCTCTCCAGTCTGAACGGGCGTTTCGACGAAAGCCTCTATTTCGACGGCCTGTTGCAGTCTCTCACCGCCCAAGGCAAGGTCTACGCGCTGCCCTGGTACGTCACCCCGGCTATTCTGATGGTCAATCGGGGGTTGTTCGAAGCAGCGGGTTTGGACGCCGACACCTTCGTCAGCACGCCTGAGACGCTTGTTGCAGCCGCCAAACAAATCAAAGACCGCACCGGCACCTACGGCTTCATGCCGAACCTCATCTCGCAAAACCTGCTCTACCGCTTTCAGGAGGCAGGGCTGCCGGTGCTGAGTGAGGACGGCACACGGGCCGTGTTCAACTCGCCCGCGCACGTGGCGTTTTTGCAAGAGTACATCGGCCTTTTTGAAGAGGACTATTTTCCCGCCGACGCGCTGCTGAAAGGCTACGGCGGCGCGCTCGACCGCTACCAAAGCGGCCAACTCGGGATGCTGTTAACCGGCGCGCAGTTTTTAGGGCGTATCCGCGAAAGTGCGCCCGAGGTTTACGACACTACGGTAGCTTTTTCCTACCCGCTCGGCGCGGGCCGAACCGTCCACGCCCCGCTCATGGCGCTCGGCATTCCGGCGGCGTCACAACATCAGCAGGCGGCGCTGGACTTCGCCCTGTTCGTCACCGGGCGAGAGCGGGAACTCGCTTTTTCAAAACTCGTCGCTATCTTTCCATCGAACGTAGCGGCCGCCGCCGACCCGTTTTTTACAACCTTGCCGCCCAATCCGTCACCCGAGGAGCGTGCTCGAGCCGTGACCGCCGGGCAGCTCGAGCACGCCCACGACCTCACCCTGCACGTTCCCAACGCTTCAGACCTGTTCAAAAACTTTCAGAAGAACATCGAAGAAGCCTTCTTCGGCTTCAAATCTTCCCAAGACGCCCTCGACGACGCCGTGAGGTACTGGAATGCGAAGCTGTAACGGCAGCAAACCGCAAAGCACCAAAGCCCCCCTTTCAGGGGGGTTGGGGGGTCTCGCCCTGACCCTCCTACTCAGCGCCGCCACCGCCCAAACCCACGTCCCCGACGCCTACCTCCCCCTCCCCACCGACACCCGCATCGTGCCCACGCCGCAAGAAGAGGTCGCGCTACCGGAGGGTTATACCCTCACGCCCCAAACGGTGATTTACCTGCTCGAGCCCACCCCCGCTCTCCAAAAAGCGGCGGCAGAACTGCAAAGCGACGTCCAAGCGCGCTACGGTTTTCGGCCGCCTTTGTCGGTCGGCCAGGCACCGCAGGGGGGAATTGTCATTGGGACTTTGGAGAGCGGCTTGTCGCCCACGGGTGGGCCGGTCACGCATGATGAGGGGTATGTGCTCGAGGTCGCCCCCACAGGCGTCATCATCGTCGGGACGGACGAGCGCGGTGCGTTTTACGGGGTGCAGAGTTTGCGGCAACTCTTGGGCGAAACCCCCACGCTGCGCGGCCTGCGGGTGCGTGACTGGCCCGACCACCCGTTGCGCGTCGCCATGATTTACCTCAATAGCGATTCGGCCGCGCTGAACGACCGACTCGTTCCCTTGCTGGCGCGCTACAAGTTCAACGCGCTCCTCGTGATGAGCGACTACCTCGCCTGGGACAGCGCGCCCGAGTTGCACGTGTCGGGGAGCGCGAGCAAGGACGAAGCGCGGCACCTGGCGGCAACGGCGCGGGACTATCTGCTCGAGCCCATTCCCCTTTTAGAAACCCTGGGCCACGCGCAGTGGCTGTTCGCCAACGGGCAAAACCGCGACCTGCTGCAAGACTCCACGGTGAGTAACCCGTTCGCTTACGACCCGCTGAACCCACGAGTTTACGAGGTGCTTTTTCCTGTTCTCGAGGAACTCATTACCCTTTTCAACCCGCGTTACCTCCACGTCGGCCACGACGAGGTGCGCAGCGGCCACCCCTTTCCGGCGAGCGAGGCGGGGCTGGCGCTCGGCTTCGGTCAGCTTTTTTTGCAAGACACGGTAAAGTTGCACGATTTCTTGGCGGCGCGCGGTGTCAAGACGATGCTGTGGCAAGATGAACTTCTGTCTCCCGAGGTGCGGCCACTCTTGGAACAATTTCCCAAAGGCCTTGTCGTGACGAGCTGGAATTATGTTCCTGCTGGAACTTACCCCGACCTTACAGAAGTCCAAAAAGCAGGGGTCGAGGTTTTGGGCACGTCCTGGCAGGACCCGAACAATATTACAGCTTACGCGCGCTTTGCGCATGACGCGGGCGCGGCCGGAATGGTGCAGGCGCGCTGGACGGGTTACTTCGCCGCCTCTGAAGTGTTGCACGGCAGCTTCGAGCAGCTTTACGCCTACCTGAGCGCGGCAAATGCGTTTTGGAACGTGGACGCGCCCGCCCTCGAGAACGCGCCCGAACGTTTCCGCACGCTGTGGCTCGGTACGGACAACACGCGACAGCGGGCGGGGACGCTGGTGGATTTGAAACCCTATGGCAACTTGGCCCTGAGCGACGGGTTTTTGGGGCTCGAGCCCGGTTATTCACTCGCTAACATGCTTAAGGCCGACCGCTTCGCCGGGGCGCGCTTTTCGCTCAACGCGGGCGTCGCCCTGCGCGGCACGCACCGCCGCGCAGGGGCTTATCCACAGGCTGTGGATATTGATGTGGGTTTAAGAGCGGGCTCGCTCGCTTTTTTGCACACGACGGGTTGGAGCGCTCCGACCGGGACTGAAGTCGGACGTTACGTCGTCCACTACGCGGACGGGAGTACGGCGGAAATTCCGCTTGTTTACGGCGAGAACATCGCCGCCTGGACGGAAACTTCCCTGTCTTCCATCAACCTGCTGCAAGGCTGGTCGGGGCGCACGGCGAACGGTTTGCCCGTCGCCGTCAACGCCTTTTTCTGGACGAATCCGCGGCCGGACGTAACGATAAAAAGCGTCGGGATGGTCAGCGGGGGCGACCTCGCCAACCCGGTTTTGCTGGGACTGACGGGGCTCGAGTAAGCCTCCAACCGAGCCACTCAAAAACCCCAATCTCAAAAAATGTGTTCTTGACAGGCCTTTTGCCGCTCAGTAGACTGTGACTCCTACGTGATGGTCGTGAAAAGTTTTTCGGTGAAGGAGGTTTGCTTTTTAAACTGGGGTGGGACGCCGTCAATTCGTACCGGAGAGAGGGGAATCATGACACCGATAACGAAACGCCTGCTGGGTTGGGTACTCGTAGGCCTACTCGTCGCATCGTTCGCGCAGGCGCAAGACGCCCGCATCGCTCAGCAAGAACGCCAGCGCGGCATCGTCGAGCTGTACGAAAGCCTCGTGCCGCTCAAGTCGGTCGCCAGCTTTATGACCGTCGGCGCGCACCCCGACGACGAACGCTCGTCGCTGTTGTCGCTGTTGTCGCAGGGTTACGGCGTGCGCACCATCACCGTGACCGCCAACCGGGGCGAGGGCGGGCAAAACGCCATCGGCACCGAGTACCGCCAGGCTTTAGGCGTGCTGCGCAGCCGCGAGATGGAAGAGGCCAGCCGCGCTTATAACGTCGAGCTGTACTTTTTGAGCGAGAGTTTCGACGACCCCATCTACGACGAGTCGTTTTCAAAGTCGGCGGTGGAAACGCTTGAACTGTGGGGCGAAGACGTGATGATGGAAAAACTCGTGCGCGCCATCCGCGAGAGCCGCCCCGACATCCTCTTCACCAACTTTCAAAACGTGTTCGGTCAGCACGGCCACCACCGCGCGATGGCGGCCGCGGCTGAAGAGGCGTTTCGACTGGCCGCCGACCCCGAAGCGTTTCCCGAGCACCTGGCGATGGGCTTAGAGCCCTGGCAAGCCAAAAAGCTCTACTTGCCCGCCGGGGACGGCGGCAGCCGCGAGGCCGCTCCTGAAGAGTTGCCGACCACCCTGTCCTTGCCGGTCGGCGACTACGACCCCGTCTTCGGCGCGTCGTACGTGCAACTCTCCGAGCAGTCGCGGGCTTACCACCGCAGTCAAGGCATGGGCCGCTTCCGCGAGGAAGGCCCAGACACGGTGGACCTGTACTTAGCCGAGAGCGTGGTCGAGGTGCCTGAAACCGAAGACACGATTTTCAGCGGCATCGCGCGCACGGTCGGAGACCTGGCCGAGGGGCTGACCGACGAAGCCGTCGCCACGCAGCTCGGCGACCTCGACGCGGCCTTGAGCGCCACGGTCGACGCCTTTCCCGACTTCGGTAGGGTGGCGGCCAGGGCTGCCGAAGCGCTCACGCTGACGCGAGACGTGCGCGAGGCCGTGGCGGCGTCCGGTTTGGCTGAGGACACGCAGCGCGACCTGGACTTTCGACTGGGCCTCAAAGAAGAAGAACTCCAGTACGCCGCGCAACGCGCGCTGTCGCTCGTCACGCGGCTCACCCTGGCCGACCCCGAACTCGTCGCGGGCGGCAGCACCGAGGCGACGCTGACGGCGTTCGTCGGCGGGCAGGCCGGGGTCGAAGACGTGACGCTCGAGCTGGTCGCCCCCGAAGGCTGGACCGTCGAACGCCTGCCGGACGAAGGTGAGGGCGACAGCAGCGAAACGGGCGGAGCTGCGTCGGACGAAACCGCAGTGGACAGTGGCACGCCTTTGGCCTACAACGAGTCCGTCTCGGCGACTTTCCGCGTGACTGCGCCCGAAGACGCCGCGTCGTACAACCCCTACCGCCGTCACCTGCGTCCTATCGGGGCCAACGGCCTGGTCTACGGCGTCGTGAACTTCACCAGCGACGGCGTGCCCATGTCGGTCGAAGTGGACGACGACCGCCTCGTCGCGGTGTTGCCCGACCTGTCCATCACCACCACGCCGCCGGACCTGGTCTACAACCTGCTCGCGCCCGACACGCCCGTCACCCTGGAGGTGGCGCTTACGAGCTACGCCGGTCCCGGCAGCACCACGGTGAGTCTGGAACTGCCCGAGGGTTGGAGCAGCGAACCCGCAAGCGCCGACGTGAGCTTCGGCGCGAAGGGCGACACGCAGGGCGTGAGCTTTACGCTTGCGCCGCCGGAAGGCGTCTCGAGCGGTTCCTACGACATCGGCGTGGTCACCCAAGGCGAACTCTCGTCCGACGAGAGCGTCCGCGTGGTCGAGTACGAGCACGTGGGACGCACCTACCTCGTCACGCCCGCGACCGTGAACCTGCAAGCCTTCGAGGTCGCCTTCGACCCGAACCTGCGCGTCGGCTACGTCGCCACGGGCTCGGACACGGTGTACGAAGGTTTGCAGCGCATCGGCGTGAACGTGACGCTGCTCGACGAAACCGACCTCTCGACCGGCGACTTGAGCGGGTACGACACCATCATGGTCGGCATTTACGGCTACGGGGCGCGCCCCGACCTGGCCGCCGCCAACACGCGTTTAAAGCAGTGGGTCGAAGACGGCGGCAACTTAGTCGTGCAGTACCACCGCCCGCGCGACAACTGGGACCCCGAGACGACCGCGCCCTATCCCTTGACGCTCGGCTCGGTGTCGATTCTGGCCCGCGTGACCGACCAGACCGCGCCGGTCGAAATCCTCGAGCCCGACCACCCGCTCATGACCACGCCCAACAAAATCACCGAAGCCGACTTTGGCGGCTGGATCAAAGAGCGCGGCCTCTACTTCGCTGAAGCCTGGGACGACGCCTTCACGTCTATGGTGTCGATTACCGACCGGCAGTGGCCCGACACCGCTCCGGAAACGCCCTTCACCGGTCCGCTGCTCACCGCCGAGGTGGGCGAAGGCCGCTACACCTACACGAGCCTGAGCCTGCACACGCAAATCGACGCCAACGTGCCCGGCGCGTACCGTTTGTACGCCAACCTCGTCACGCCGCGCTGAGTGCTCGAGCCGCGACGACAAACCACAAAGGGGCGGCTCGTGCCGCCCCTCTTCCCTCCTGCCGGAGATTCAGCATGACCAGCCCGTTTTACGCTCACCTGAACGTCATCGACGTCCACGCCCACTTTCCGGTTGAAAACACACTGGGGCTCGAGCCTACTGGCGTCGAACGGCACCAACTTCTCGTCGACTACGGCCAAAGCCGCAGCGCCCGAATGCAAAGCGAGTGGAGCATGGCCGTCCCCGAGCCCGTCGCCAAGACCGACGCGGAAGTCGAGGCGTTCGCAAAGCGTTGGGCGGCGGAGGTGAAACGCTACGGCTTGCGCAGCGTGAACTTCGTGACCGGCGGCGGCAACGACCGGCTCGCGCGCATCGTCGCTGAGTATCCAGACAAGTTCAGCGGCTTCGCGCACCACCCGCTGCGGCCGGGCGCGTGCGAAAAACTCAAACACGCCGTGGACGACCTCGGCTTGAAGGGCTACAAACTCATCGGCCCCTTGACCGAATACGAGTTCGAGCACCCCGAATTGCGCAACACCTGGGAGTTTTGCGCCGAGCGGCGTTTGCCGGTGCTGATTCACTTCGGCTGGCTCGGGCGGGGCGGCGGCGTGGTGCAGCACCCGCGCATCAACCCGCTGTCGCTGTTCGAGACCGCTCGCGACTTTCCCGAAATTCCCTTCGTCATCCCGCACTTCGGCGTGAACCACTGGGGCGACGTGCTGGCGCTGGCCTGGAGCCTGCCGAACATCTTCGTCGATACCTCGGGCTCGAACCAGTGGCTGAAGTGGATGCCCTACCCGCTCACCTTGGAAGACTTATTCCGCAAGGCGTACGAGAACCTGGGGCCGGAGCGAATTCTGTTCGGCACCGACTCGTCGTACTTTCCGCGCGGGTTCTCGGTGCGCTACCTCCAAGACCAGTTGCGCGCCTGTTACTCGCTGAACTTCAAAGAAACGGACATTCGCGCGATTTTCGGCAACAACGCGGCGCGGTTGTTGGGGCTGGAACCCGCATGAAGCATCTGGAAACCGAGCGGCTGTCGTTGAGGCCGGTTCAAGAAGCCGACAAACCTTTCTTGTACACGCTGCTCGGCCATCCCGAGGTGATGCGCTACTGGCTCGGCGGGCGAGCCATGACGCCAGAGGAGGTCGACGAACTCACGGCTCACTATTCTGGTGACTATGAAAGTTTGCTCGTTACTGAAAAAGCCACAAAAAAAGCCGTCGGTTTGGCTGGCATCGTACCCTGCGATTACCTCGGCGTCGCCGACTACGAGTTCGGCTGGGGTTTGTTGCCGGAAGCCTGGGGCAAGGGCTACGCCACGGAAATGACCCACGCGCTCACCGAGGTAGGTTTTCGCGAGCTGCCCTTAAAACGCCTCCTGGCGCTGGCCCACCCCGCGAACACGGCGTCGTGGCGGGTGCTCGAGAAAGCCGGGATGAGCTTCGTTACGGAAATTGAAACGGCCGACCGCGGCCCCAGACGTGTTTACAGCTTAAGGCCGGTCGAGCCAGCATGAGCAGCCGCTTTCACGAGGTTTACCGCGACAACGTCCTCATGCCCGACTACCGCTTTGCGGTGCAGCACCTGGCGGGGCATTTTTTGGACGCCATGACCGCGCACGTGCGCACCGTGAAGCGCCTGGACGACCCGGCGGTGCGGGCACGTCAAGAAGACATTACGCGGCTCGAGGCCGCCCTCAACAGTCTGCGCGGCGAATCCCTCCCCGACTACCAGGCCGACGTGCCCGACCTCTACTTCGCCTTCAACCGCCGTTTGGAAGCCCAACTCGGGCAAGAAACGGTGAGCTTTTTGCGCCTCGGCTTAAGCCGCAACGACCTCGACATGACGGTCTACAAGATGCGGGCGAGGGACCTGCTGTTGACGATGATAGAGCACGTCTGCCGACTGAGAAAGGCGCTGCTGACGCAGGCCAAAACCCACCTCGAGACGGTGCTCATCGCGCAGACGCACCACCAGCCGGGCCAGCCGACGACCGTGGCGCATTATCTGGCAGCCATCGACAACGCGCTCGAGCGGGACGTGGAGCGGCTGTTCGCGGCGTACGGTCGACTCAACACTTGCCCCTTGGGGGCCGCAGCCCTGGCCGGAAGCAGCCACGCGCTCGACCGGCACTTTACCGCCCGACAACTCGGCTTCGACGCGCCGGTTTCGAACACGTACGACGCGGTCGCCTCGTCGGACTGGCAAGTCGAGTTCGTCGCCGGGGCGCAGAGCGTGGCGCTGACGCTGTCGCGCTTTGTCAGCGACCTGCTGAACTGGGCGGCGACGGGGCTTTACACCTTGAGCGACAGCCTCGTGCAGGGCTCGTCCATCATGCCGCAAAAGCGCAACCCGGTAGCTTTGGAGCACGCTCGCACGCGGTTCTCACGAACCCTCGGCAGCGCGCAGATGGTCCTTTACTCCTCGCACAACATCCCCTACGCCGACCTCAACGACTTCGGGCCGGACATTCAGGGCGCTTTGGTCAGCTTGTTCATCCAGCTCGACGGCGGTCTGGCGCTCTTGACGGCTTGTTTGGAGGAAGGTCATTTTGATACAACCAAGCTCGCCGCTCAAGCCCGCTGCACCGACACCACCGCCACCGAACTCGCCGACGAACTGACGCGCGCGTACGGCCTCAGTTTTCAAGAGGCGCACCGGCTGGCCGGAGCTTTGGTGAACGAACTCTGCCGCGAAGGCAAGACGCTGCAAGAGGCGACTCAAGCCGACCTCGTCGCTTTGGGTGGGCCGGTTTTAGCGGAGGATGTTTTGCGCGCGGCGCTCGAGCCCGCAGCCTTTGTCCGCCGCCGCGACGGCTTCGGCGGGCCGGCCCCGGCGCGCGTCTTGGAGCACGTGACGCGCGCCGCACAGGGTTTGGGCGAAAACCTTGATAGATTGGCTCAACTTCAGACACGTCTCACTGAGGTTCGCCGCAACTTAAGAGAAAGAAGGGAGAACACATGAAGCACGTCGTGAAACTGTTCTTGGGGGGGCTGCTGTTGGCAGGACTGGCCTTCGCGCAGGACGTGACCATCACCTACTGGCAGTACGATTTCGAGTCGCGCATCGACGCCATGAACCAGCTCATAGAGCAGTTCGAGGCGGAAAATCCCGGCATCACCGTTCAGCAGGAAACGTTTCCGTACGACAACTATCAGGAGCAGGTTGCCGCGTCGCTACCGGCGGGCTCGGGGCCGGACGTGGTGCAGCTGTTCTACGGTTGGCTCCCCACCTGGGCGCGTAGCGGTTACGTGGAGCCGCTGCCCGAGCAGTACTTCGACGCTGAAACGATAGACAGCGAGTTCGTCCCGATGGCGCAAGCTGCGAAATACCAGGGCGAGTACTACGGCCTGCCGACCGCCGTGCGCAGCTTGGCGCTGTTTTACAACAGGGACAAGCTCGCCGAGGCTGGCTACGACGCGCCACCCCAAACCTGGGCCGAGTTCGTCGAAATCGCCAAGGCTTTAACCGAGAAACGCGGCCCGCGCTTTACGCAAGTGGGCTACGGCATCGCGCCCAACGGCCAGGACCACCACCTGGTCCGTGAAATCCTGACCCGGCAGTTCGGTACGCAACCCTACAGCGACGACGGCACGCAAGTTCTTTACGGTGACGAAGCCGGCTTGCAGGCCTTCGAATTGTACACGGGCTGGGTCACCGACGACGAAATTGGCGTGCCCGAGTTCGTTCCCGGGGCCAACGGCTACCGCGACGGCTTTCGCATCCAGGAAAACATCGCCATGATCATCGACGGCTCGTTCGCCGTCGGCGCAACCCAAGAGGCCGCCCAGTTCGACTGGGGCGTCGCCGAGATTCCCACCCTTGACAACGGCGTCAAGGCCAACTTCGGCTCGTTTTGGATGAACGGGCTGACCCCCAACGCCTTTGAAGACGATGCTAAGTTAGAAGCCAGCGCCAAGTTTTTGGAGTTCATCACCCGCCCCGAGGCGATGCAACTGTGGTTGGAAACCGTCGGTGAGTTGCCCGCCAGACAAGCTCTGATAGAAGACCCCGAACTCGCCAACGACCCCGTTTACGGCCCCTTTATCGCTTCGCTCGCCTACGCGACCGCAACCGAGTTCGTAGACGAGTCGGCGCAGCGCGAGGTCATCGTCAACGCCATCAACCGCGTCGTTTTGGAAGGCGCAGACCCGGCGGCGTCCTGGGACCAAGCCGCGCAAGAAGACCAGGCCCTCCTGGACGAGTTCGCCCAGTAAACCACGTCAGGGGCGGCGTCAAGCGCCGCCCCTATTTTTGATTCCAGGAGAAACACGCTCGAGGACGACGCAAGGGACAGAGGGGCGGCAACTCTTTCGGGAAAACAAGTTCCTCAGCAACACCTCAGCATCCCACCTATTTCAAACGGAGACACCGATGCAGACAGGGCTCGAGCGAACCCACTCCACACGCCGCAGGCCGCGCTTCAGCCTTGCGAGGCGTGAGGCGGTCTGGGCGTATATTTTTTTGGCCGTTCCCCTGCTCTTTTTCCTGGGCTTTCGCATCTGGCCCGCTTTTCAGTCGTTTTACCTGTCGCTCTTCAGTTGGCACGTGGACGCCGCGCAGCGCGAGTTTTTGGGCGTGGCGCAGTACCGGCAAATGCTGGCCGACCCCAAGCTGCACCGCGCGCTCCTCAACACGCTGCTCTACACCGCCATCATCGTGCCCGCGCAGCTCGCCCTGGGCCTCGGCATCGCCTCGCTGCTCAATTCGGTCGACAAGTTCCAGCCGCTCTTTCGGGCGATTTATTTTGCGCCCTACGTCACGCCCGCGGCGGCGGTCGCTTGGGTGTGGGGCTGGATGTATTCGGTGAACTTCGGCGTCATCAACAACGGCCTCATCGAGTGGAGCTTGTTTTGGGAGCGCTTGGGGATGGGTTGGTTGTCAATCGACCCGCAGCCGTTTTTGACCTCGCCGCGGCAAGCCCTGGCGGCGGTGGCGGCGGTCGTGGTGTGGCAGAACTTAGGCTTTCAGGTCGTCATCTTTTTGGCCGGGCTCAAGGGGATTCCGAGGATGTTTTACGAGGCGGCAGAAATCGACGGGGCGGGGCGCTGGGCGCTGTTTCGAAACATCACCTGGCCGCTGCTCAACCCGGTCATCGTGTTCTCGCTCATCATTTCGACGATTGCCTCGCTACAACTGTTCGACCAGGTCGTGAACATCAACTTTACCGACCAGGGCGGGCCGCTCAACAGCACGCTCACCATTGCGCTGTACATGTATCAAGAGGCGTTTTCCCGTTTCCGCCTGGGCTACGCCGCCGCGGTGACGGTGCTGCTGTTTGCACTTATCCTGGTTGTGACGCTGCTGCAGTTCAGGTTTGCCAGCAAGCAGGTCGAGTACTGATGGGGGGTTTCAAATGGCGGTAAGGGCGCAGGTCAGACCGCGCAGTGAAACGCAGCGACCCCGGTCCAAGCGCAAGCTGGACGGCGGTACGGTTCTCGCCTACACGCTTCTCGTGTTGGGCAGCGTGGTGATGTTCTTTCCTTTTTTGTGGATGCTCCTGAGTTCGTTCAAGGACATCCGTGAGATTTTGGGCTTTCACATTCTCCCGAAAGTCTGGACGCTGCAAAACTACCGCGAGGTTTTGTTCGACACGCGCTTTCCGCGCTGGTTTTTGAACAGTTTTATCGTGGCGGGGGCGAGTACCCTGTCGGTGCTGTTTTTCTGCTCGCTCGTCGGTTATACCCTGACACGGCTGCGCTTTCCGGGACGCGAGTTCGTCTTCATCCTGATTTTAAGCACCTTGATGGTCCCAACCGAGATGCTGGTGATTCCGTGGTTCGTGACCTCCTCGCAGTACGGCTGGGTCAACACCTTTTGGGGCATCGCCTTTCCGGGCTTGATTCCCGCCTTCGGCGTTTTTTTGATGCGGCAGTTTTTCCTGACCCTGCCTCGAGACCTGTTCGACGCGGCCAGGGTCGACGGCGTGAACGAGTTCGGCTTGTTCTGGCGTATCGGTTTGCCGCTGGTGCGCCCGGCGCTGGCCGCTTTAGGTATTTTTGCGTTCATCGGCAACTGGAACGCCTTTTTGTGGCCGCTCATCGTCGCCAAAAGCCCCGACATGCGCACCGTCCCGGTCGGCATCGCCCTTTTTTCAGGTGAGGCCGGAACGGCCTGGAACCTCATCATGGCGGCGAACGCGCTGGCGATTCTGCCGGTGCTGCTTGTCTTTTTCATCTTTCAAAAACAGATTATCGAGGGCGTGGTGCTGACGGGGACGAAGGGGTGATGAGCGCGGAGGAAAAAAATTAGCCTCTCTGCTTCCCTCGAGAGTCAGCTTTTACATAAATTTGTCGTTGCGAAGGAGCGGAAAGCTTTGAGCCAACCTCACGCCAAAGCACTACCAGGCAACTCTCATCGCTCGAGATTGCTTCGCATTCGCTCGCAAAGACGAACCGTTGTGCGCGGCTTAACAACTTCGCGGTTGCTCCGCTCCCCTGCCTTCTCAAACCCCGAGGTGCTACGCTGGCTCTCGAGGGGAATCCACCATGACTTCGACGGAACGCAAATACGACCTGTACTCGCACACCTTTAAGGTGAACGCTTACAAGACCTTCAAAACGCTGCGCACCCAAAACCCCATCTTGCGCCAACTCAGTTTGGACGGCAGCACCATGATCTGGTTCGTCAGCCGCTACGACGATGTCGAGGCCGTATTGCGCGACCCGCGTTTTGTGCGTGACGAGCGCAGCGCCAAACCGCTCGAGCAAGCGTGGCAACGCTCGCCCTTGGAAGACCTCATCAGCAACCACATGCTCAACAAGGACGGCGACGACCACCACCGTTTGCGCGCACTGGTGAGTCAAGCGTTCACGCCCAAACGGGTACGTGAGTTGCGGCCGCGCATCCAAACCATCGCCGACGAACTTCTGGACGGCTTGCAGGCGCAAGGCGAGATGGACTTGATAAGCGACTTCGCTTTTCACCTGCCCACCATCGTGATTTTGGAAATGCTCGGCGTGCCGACTGAGGACCGCGAAAAGTTCAAGGCTTGGTCGAACGCGGCGGTGAGCCCGGTGCTGGACGAAAGCGACTTGACTGGATTTTATAACCACATGCAGGCATTTATGGCTTACCTGCGCGAGCTTTTCGCCGCGCGGCGCGCCAAGCCTCAGGACGACCTCATCAGCGCGCTCATCCGAGCTGAACAGGAGGGGGATTCCTTAAGCGAGAACGAACTTTTCAGCACCGTGTTCCTGCTCATCGTCGCGGGCCACGAAACGACCGTGAACCTCATCGGCAACAGCGTGTTGGCCCTTCTACTGAACCCGGACGCGCTCGCCGAACTTAAAAACGACCCGACTTTGATGCCGAACGCCGTCGAAGAATTTTTGCGCTTCGACGGCTCGGTCGAGCGGGCGCTGAACCGCTGGGCCGCCGAGGACGTCGAACTGCGCGGGCAGACCATCCACCGCGGCGCCCCGGTGATTCTGATTTTGGGCGCGGCCAACCACGACCCCGAAAAGTTCGCGCAGCCGGACGAGCTTGACGTAACCCGGCAACCCAACCCTCACCTGGGCTTCGGCAAGGGCATTCACTACTGCCTCGGCGCACCGCTGGCGCGTTTAGAAACTGAAATCGCGCTCAATACACTGCTCCGGCGGTTGCCAGAACTCCGTTTGGACGGCCTCGAGAGCGATTTACGCTGGCGCAATACACCGGGGTTCAAGGGCTTGGAGACGTTACCGGTAGCGTGGGAAGCAAAGCAGTAATTCGTTTTTCGTCGTTCGTTAAGAGCTTTTACGAAAAACGAACGACGAATGACCAACGACTTTTTAGGGAGGAACTTTGGCAGCAGTCGCCGTTATCGGGGCGGGCACGATGGGCCGGGGCGTCGCGCAGGTCGCGGCCCAGGCGGGGCATGAGGTCGTTCTTTACGACGCTTTTCCGGAAGTTTTAGAAAAGGCGTCGAGTGAATTAAAAAATATTTTCGAGATGCTTCACGCTAAGGGGCGGCTCGAGCACCCCGCAGAAGTCCTAGCCCGCATCGCGTTCAGCTCAAATTTAGAAGACGTTCGGGACGCCGACTGGATTATCGAAGCGGTTCCCGAAGACTTGAACCTCAAGCGCGACGTGTTCCGCGAGTTGGGTGATTTGGGCGAACACACCGTGCTGGCGACGAACACGTCTACGTTGTCGGTCTCGAGCATTGCCAGCGCAGCGTCACGACCGGAGCGCGTCGTCGGGCTGCACTTTTTCAACCCCGCGCCTCTGATGGAACTCGTCGAGGTCGTACCCGGTGCGGCGACCGACGTATTGGTCGTGGAGGAGGCGCGCTTTTTCGTGCAGGGAATGGGCAAGACGCCCGTGGTCGCGCGGGACGCGCCCGGCTTCATCGTCAACCGTGTGGCGCGGCCCTTTTACGGCGAAGCGCTGAAGCTGCACGGCGAGGGCCTGCCGGTCGAGACCATCGACCGAGTTATGCGCGGCCTGGGTTTTCGCATGGGGCCGTTCGAACTGATGGACTTAATCGGCATCGACGTGAACTACGCCGCGGCGAAAAGCGTCTACGAGCAGTTTTTTCACGAGCCGCGTTACCGCCCGCACCCCCTGCAGCGCAGCATGGTCGAGGCGGGGCGATTGGGCCGCAAGACCGGGCGCGGTTTTTACAGCTACCCGCGCGAAACGCCCCAAGAGAAGCGAAACGGGCGCGGTATGTCCGCGCTGCGGCCCTACCTCATCGGGCCGGAGGACTCCCTCGAGCTGTACGCGGACTTCCCGCAGGTGGACAACCCCGCCGAGGCCGACTTCGTGCTGGACCTTTACGGCGACCCGGTAGGTTTGAGCCTGGACGAAGCGCACCACGAAACGCTGCTGAACAGCGACTTGCCCGTCGTTCGGCTGCTGTGGGGCGGCTCGAGCAGCGTTTTGGCCGGCGACGTCGCGCCGAACGAGTTGGCCGGTTTCAGCCTCGTGCCGCCTTTTGAAAGAGGTCGAACCGTCGAACTGTGCGTCCCGCTCGGCCAGGGCGACACCGACGCGCTGCGGCTCGCTGGGGCTTACTTCAAGGCGCAGGGCCTCGAGACGGTGCGAATTCCCGACACGCCCGGCGGCGTGGGCTTTCGAATTCTCGCCATGATTATCAACGAGGCGGTGAGCGCCGTGGCGGAAGGGCTCGCCCCGCCCGCCGCCATCGACACCGCCATGAAGCTCGGCACGAACTACCCACTGGGGCCGCTCGAGTGGAGCGAGGTGCTGGGGCTCGAGAACCTGCTGGTCGGCTTGCAAGGTCTGTTTGAGGAGTTGGGCGAAGACCGCTACCGCCCCCACCCCCTCCTGAAACGCATGGTCGCGGCAGGCTTACAGCGCTGGGACGAACTGTGAAGCCGATTCCAGCAGGCCACACCGCCAGCCATGAAATCCTCGTGACGGAAAATATGACGGTCGATTTCGAACAAGATGACCCCGAACTCGGCAAGCTTCACCCCGTCTACGCAACCTACTGGCTGGTCAAACACATGGAAATGGTCAGCCGTAAAATCATCCTGCCCTTTTTGGACGCGGACGAGGAGGGCGTCGGCTTCGAGGTGAGCGTCACGCACCTCGCCTCGGCGCTGCCGGGGATGACGGTACACCTGAGGGCCGAGCACCTGAGAACCAATAACAACCGCATCTATGCCCGCTGTGAGGCTCTAAGCGAAATAGGCGACCTCGTCGGCACGGGCACGACCACGCAAGTGGTGATGAAGCGGGCGAGGCTTAACGGTGGCTTCGCCAAACTGAGAGAGCGTTGGAAGTCCCAACAAGGCTGACTCGCAAACGGCTTCTCCCTTCAAATCGAACTCATGGTAGCTTGAACTATTCCCATGTCAAAAACCTTTCTGAACCGCTCGTTCGACCTACAGATTTGGGCGCTGGCGGTGCCCGCCTTGGGGGCGTTGGCCGCCGACCCGCTCGTCTCGCTCGTCGACACGGCTTTCGTCGGGCGTTTGGGGACGGAGGCCTTGGGGGCACTCGGCGTCAACGCTTCGCTGTTTTCGCTGGCTTTTTTCGTGTTCAACTTTTTGGCTTACGGGACGACGCCCCTGGTCGGGCGCGCCGTGGGTCGGGGGGACCGGGCGGCGGCGGGCCGCGTGGTCGTGCAAGCGCTGACACTCGCCGTTGTGCTGGGTTTGGGCGCGAGTTTGGCGCTCGAGCTGTTTGCCCGCCCGCTGCTGAGTGCGATGGGCGCGGGCGACACCTTGCAAGGTCCGGCTTTGAGCTACCTGCGCCTGCGCGCCCTCGCCGCACCGGCCGTGCTGCCGATAACGGCAGGCAACGGTGCGTTTCGCGGTTTTCAGGACACGCGCACGCCGCTCATCGTCACGCTGTGGCTGAACGGCGTCAACCTGTTGCTCGACGCCCTGTTTATCTTCGGCTTCGGTTGGGGCTTGGCCGGGGCGGCGCTCGCGACGCTGCTCGCGCAGTGGCTCGGGGCGCTGTGGTTCGTGCGCTTGCTCGTCCTTAGCAAGCGTGAGGCTTTCGGCGTCGTGCTCGAGCTGCCCCGCTTGAAAGACCTGCGCCCTTTTTTGAAAATCGGCTGGGAGCTGGGCGTTCGCACCTTTTCGCTTGTCGCCACACTGACCTTGGCGACGGCGGTCGCCACGCGGCTCGGCGTGCTCCAGGTCGCCGCTCACCAAGTCGCTTCACAACTGTGGCTCTTTTTGGCCCTCACCGTCGACGCGCTCGCCATCGCCGCGCAAGCCCTGGTCGCCCGCTACTCGGGCGAGGCGAAACACGCCGAGGCCCGGGCCGTCTCGGACCGCTTGCTTTTTCTGGGTTTGCTGGTCGGTGTGGGTCTCGGCACCTCGTTCTGGCTGCTCCGACCGGTTCTGCCCCAGCTTTTTACAAACGAGTCCGAGGTCGTCAAACTCGTTCAGGAGCTTTTTTTATTCGTCGCGCTCATGCAACCGCTCAACGCCCTCGTCTTTGTCTGGGACGGCGTGTTTGTGGGGCGCGAGGACTTCGGTTACTTAGCGCGGGCGATGGTCGTCGCCGCGCTCGCCGCAAACGGCCTCCTACTCCTCGTCATACCCCTGGGCTGGGGGCTCACCGGGGTGTGGTGGGCAATTGCCCTATTTATGCTGCTGCGCCTAGCGACCCTGGCCTTGCGGTATTGGGAAGTGGTGTAAAAAAGCCGAAAGTTAGCTGTTTTGCCCTGAACAGCTCTCGTTCAAGACCACTCGCAAGTCCGCCAAACCGATGTTCGCCCCGCAGATGACGAGCACGACGTTTTTACCCGCAAGCCGCTCTTGCAGTTTCTGGTACGCTGCCACCACGACGCCCGCCGCACCCTCCAACAACATGTGGTGCAACTCGATAAAGCGCCGCATGGCCGCTTTAATCTCCTCTTCGGAAACAGTTACGTAGTCGTCCACGAGATTTCTGACCGTTTCAAACGTCACCGCGCCCGCCTCCACCCCGCCCGCCGTGCCGTCGGAAAGCGTCGGGAGCGACGGTATATCCACAATCTTCCCCGCCTGTACCGACGCCATCATCACCGCCGAGTTTTCGGGCGAGCAGGCGATGATTTCGACGCTCGGCCGCACCGTTTTCAAGTAGGCTGCTACACCCGACGCAAGGCCGCCACCCCCGAGCGCGATGAGAACGGCGTCGATTTTGTCCAACTGCCGCGCCAGCTCCACCCCGACCGTGCCTTGCCCAGCCACGACCTCTAAATCGTTGTAAGGCGAAACGTAGGTCAACTTGTGCTCGGCGGCGTAGGCTCGAGCCTGCCGCTCAGCCACCACGCCGTCGTCACCGTAAACGCGCACCTCGCCGCCGAGCCGTTTTATGGCCTCCACTTTCGTCGGCGCGGCGTTTTTGGGGACGAAGACGACGCCTTTAAGCTCGAGCTTTTTGAGCGCGTAAGCCACCGCCGCCCCGTGGTTGCCGGTCGAGGCCGCGACAACGCCCTTAGCCTGCTCCTCTGCGTGCAACGACAACAGCTTGTTCAGCGCCCCGCGCACCTTGAACGAGCCTGTGGGCTGAAGGGTTTCGAGCTTGACGAACACATTTTCACCAAGCGGGGAGGGCAGCAGCGGCGTCTCATTCAAATACGGACGCAAGTGGGTTTCGGCTTGTAGAACGGCGTCGTGCAAAGACATAGCCGCCATTCTAGCGCGAGCGGGGTCGAACCCGACCTTGTGTTTTAATTAAGTCATGAAACCTGCCAACGCCCGCCCCCTCCTTCTCGTCGGGGCCGTTTTTCCCACCTATCCCCACCCCGCCGACGCCCTCCTCATCGTTGACGGTAAAATCCGCGCAGTCGGTCGCCGTCAGGATATAGGTTTGCCGCCACACACGGTGACGAAGGACTTGAGCCGTCTGACTGTGCTGCCCGGCCTCGGCGACGCGCACGTTCACTTCGCGGCGACCGGCTTTTTGCAAAGTGCTATCGACTGCCGCGGTATCAAGACCGTCGCCGGTTTGCTGGAGCGCGTCGCCGCCGAAGCTCGCAAAAAAGCGCCGGGCGAACTCGTTCTGGGCTTGCGGCTCGAGCACCTGGAATTCCCCAGCAAACGCGTCCCAACCCTGAGCGAACTCGCCGCCGCCGCGCCCGACAACCCGGTTTACCTGCGCCACATCACCGGCCACAGTTCGGTGGCAAGTGCGAGCGCGCTCGCGTACTTAAACTTCCAAAGCGGTCAGCCGGGCGTGCAAGTCGACGCTGAGAGCGAGCCGACCGGCTACCTCATCGCCCAGGCGACGCAGGCCGCAACGCAAAAGATGTACGCCCTGAACGCGCAACAAGTGGGCTACGAGACCGCTTTCCGGGCGGCGGCGCAAAAGGCGGCCGAACAGGGTTGCACCGTGGTTCACGCCCTCGACGACTTAGGCGCGGTCAAAGAGTTGCTGAGGCTCGAGCCCGAGCTTGACGTACGCGTCTTGCCCTACACCCAAAGTTTCGACGTCGAGGCCGTGCGAGCCTTGGGCCTGCCGCGCATCGGCGGCTGTCACGGCTGCGCGCTCGACGGCGACTTCGACATGCACACCGCCGCGCTCACCACGTCTTACAAAGGTTGCCCGGAGGACTTCGGGCTCCTCTACCACAACGACCTCTCGCTGCAAGGGTTCGTGCTGGACGCGCACCGCCGCGGGCTGCAACTCGCTTTTCACGCCGTCGGCGACCGCGCCGTGGAGCAAGCGTTGCGCGCCTTCGAGCGTGCCCAGCTTGAACACCCACGCCCTGACCCGCGCCACCGCATCGAACACGCGCAACTCATGAGTGCCGAGCAGATGGTACGCGCGAAGGCTGCGGGCGTCATGCTCTCGGTGCAGCCCGCTTTCAACCACGTTTGGGACCACCACACCTACGACGAGTGGGTGGGTGAGCGCTCCCGTGAGGTCGACCCACTCGCCATGCTGCTGCGCGCCGGACTGGTGCTGGCGGGGGGTTCGGACAGCACCGTGACCGATTTGCAACCCGTGTTGGGCGTCCACGCCGCCGTAAACCACTCGCGGGTTGAGGAGCGTGTGAGCGTAGCCGACGCGGTGCGCATGTTCTCCTACAGCGTGGCCTACAGCACCTTCGATGAGCGCGCGCGGGGCAGCATCGCCCCCGGTTTCGCCGCCGACCTGACCGTGCTGGCCCAAAACCCGTTCGAGGTCGACCCAGCCAGTATCAAAGACATCCCCGTGGCGATGACCTTCGTGGAGGGTCGGGCGGTGTTTGAAGCGTAAAAGTGCCGGGCGTGAGGGGCACCAGGCTATAAACCGGGGTACAGACTACAGCGAGGTCGACGCTCGAGCCTGTTGAGAAGAGCCGCGAGGGTGCCTGTAAACAACCCAAACTTAAACCCCCACTTCGTCGTGGGGGTTTCTCGTCTGTGACGTCTGTTTCTTGGTGGGCCCTGGGGGACTTGAACCCACGACCAATCGATTATGAGTCGACTGCTCTAACCAACTGAGCTAAGGGCCCACGCGCGTATCACGCCTGAGAAGTATAGCATTCTCAGCCGCGACGTCCGGCCGTAGTAAGACGAACACTTCCTTCGTGACCGCCGTGCTAGCTTGGCCTCGTGTCCGCTTTGTCGCTCGGCGACCTGAAGCCTCCCCAAAACGCGCTGCCCGACTTTGCACCGCCCCCCAGGTTCGGCACGACGACGTTCGAAGCCTATCGCCCTCAGCACTCGAGCCAGCAACGAGCCCTGCAACGCACCGAAGCGTTCGCGCGCGCCGTGACCGAAGGCGGAGGGTTTCGCTGGCCCTGGCAAGGGGGCGCGCCGGGCAAAGGTTTGTACTTGGACGGCGGCTTCGGCGTGGGCAAGACGCACCTGCTGGCCGCCGCTTACAGCGCTTGCGAGGCAGCACCCGAGCAGAAAATGTACACCTCGTTCACCGAACTCGTCCACGTCATCGGCGTTTTGGGTGTGGCCGAGGCCAAGGAGAAGCTAGGCGCGCGCAAGCTGTACTGCGTCGACGAGTTCGAACTCGACGACCCCGGCAACACCCTCATCGTCAAGACGTTTCTTGCTCACGTGTTCGGGCGCGGCGGCTTCGTCGTCACCACCTCGAACACGCCGCCCGAGGCGCAGGGGCAGGGGCGTTTCAACGCGGACGACTTTAAACGCGAAATTCAGAGCGTCGCCGAGCGCTTCGAAACGGTGCAGGTCGCGGGGCCGGACTACCGCAAGCGTGAGCACCTCCCTAAGTTGCTGAGTCGGGCCGAATTGCAACGCGAGATGGGTAAAGCGCCGGAGCCCAAAGTCTACGCGACGTGGTTCGAACTGCTCGAGACCTTGCGGACGACCCACCCGGTTCGCTACGGCGCGCTCCTGGAGCAAGTGGGCGTTCTTTATGTCGAGGGGGTCTCCCCTATCGACGAGCAAAACGACGCGCTGAGGTTCGTCCACTTCGTCGACAAGCTCTACAACCTTAGGGTCGGCTTGCGGCTGTCGGGGAACGTAAGCCTCGAGACCCTGTTCGACGCGGCCTACCGCGACGGCGCTTACGCCAAAAAACATTACCGCTGTTTGTCGCGGATTTCAGAACTGCTCGGGGAAACACTTGAACAACCCGTGACGCCCACGCCGTAGCAAAGGCTACCTCACAAGCCGGCCCTGACCAACATGTCCGTCACGATGGCCCGGGTGCCGCCCGCCGCCCCCAGTCTCGTCTGCGCCTCGGCGGCGCGCGTTTGTCCGGCCTCGTCTTGAAAAACCCCGCTCAGTGCGGCGGCGACCGCCGCGGGCCGGGGCTCGCTCAAGCGCAAGGCCGCGCCGAGCAAACGCTGCTGGTTGCGCAAAAAAGCCGCGGTGTAAAGGGGCGGTACCGGAAACGACACGACCGGCCGGCCGAGCGCCGCCGCCTGTTCGTTGGCCGTGCCCGACGTGCCCAGAACAAGGTGCGCGCTGTGGAGGATGTCGGCGAAACGGCCTTCGTAGACGTAAACTTTCTGGTCACCGTGAACAAAAACCGCCGTCAACCCTTCAAGATGCGGCGCCTGAGTCGAAACCCACGGAGCCGGGGGCGGCGGCAGCGTCTCCCCGGCCCAGGCGACGAGGCCGGTCGCCTGGGGGATGTCGGCCAGCGCCAGCAGCATCGTGTTTAAGGCTTCAACTGCGTAGCTGCGGGTGCCGGGCAACAGGGCGACGCGCCAGGGCGTGTCGCGGTGCTCGAGCATCTCCTCACCCGCCAGGGCGTCCATCGCCGGGTTGCCGAGGGCGCTGACCCGCTCGAGGCCTCGGTCCCGCAAAAACGCCGCCGTCGCCGCGTCGCGCACGTAGACGTGCCGCGCCAGCCGCCGCATTAAAACGCGCTCGAGCGGGTTGATGCGCTCCATAAACAACCGGTTGGGGTGCCGGAACGTCTCCATGAAACCGCCCCCGCCGTGATGGGCGGAGACGAGCGTCTGGACCAGAAAGCGGGCGTTCGCTTTGACCAGGCTCGAGAGCAGCAGCGCGTACACGTCACCGACGACGACGAGGAGGTCGGGACGAAGCCGCCGCAGAGCGCGCGTTTGGGCGGCGCTCATGCCCAAAAACCCGGCCTTGAGGTCCGCCAGCAGCAGTTCGGGCCGGTGCATGAGCAGACCGCCGCTCGGTAGGGCGCGGCGTGGGCCGAGGACAGGAATGCCCAAGCGTTCATAGGCTCGCCCTTCGTCCACCGTGGGAAAAGCCTGGAGCTGCCACGCCGGGCGTTGCCGCAACAGTTCTTCGGCCAGGAGCGCGCCGACCACGTCTTCGCCGTGCCCGTTGGAAAGGAAAGTCACGGTGGGCACGTCAGGCTCGCTCGGCGGGGAAAGGGGTCACGCCACAGTTTAAGGGATGGGGTAGGGTTACGCGGCCCGAAAGCTCGAGCGGCGACCACCGCTCTGCATTTGTTTAGTTCAAGACGTTCAGCTCAAAACGTTGGGCTTAAGGCCGCAGTCGTGCAGGAAAGCTGCTACGTTTCACCCTGACAGACCTTGACGGCCCAAGCGGCGTACAAGGGGTCGCCACTGGCGGGCGTGTGCTGCCGGGTCGAGACCGGCCCGAAACAAGACGCTTGCTTGAAGTAACTTTTTACGAGGCGCGTGTGCGCTTTTTCGTCCGAAGCGCGCCAGGCGAGGACGGCCTTGGTCGGAAACATGCGGTTGGAAAAAGTCACGACGAAGGGGGCGTCGGGCTTCAAAATGCGCGCAACCTCGGCAAAGGTGTCGTCGGGGCGGGTCATGTACTGGATGCTCACCGTGCACACCACGCCGTCGAAGGTGTCGTTTTCGAACGGCAAGCGCGGCGCGCGGTTGATGTCTTGGACGACGGCCTCGTCTATGATCGGATTCTCGACCATTTCGGTGCGGTTGAGGCCCAAACCCACCACCCGGCCGAACTTGTCGGGCAAGTGCGAGTGGTAACTCGACATGAGGTCGAGGACGTTCCCCCCGGCAGGCAACAGTTCGTCGTAAAGACGCTCCGCCGCCCGTGACGCCCCCTCGTCTATGTGCTTGACGCGCCGCGGCTCCGTATAAAAGAGCCCGTCGGGGCGCTCGTCCAAGCGCCTGAAGAATTCGGGGAAGAGCTTGTTCATACCCTACAGGATGACCCCGTCGCAGACTTTGTGCAGCAAGCTGACACACGTTTGTTTTGTGGTTTTACCCACTATCACGGTGTTTTTCGGCTGTCTGGAGGTTGAGTTGGCACTTTTGCTTTCAAAAACCCGAGCGAGGCCGGAACGAAACTTTTACGGACGAAGCAAAGTGCCGAAAGGTTTCTGCTGGACGGTTGGGCTCGAGCGTCTTTCGGGTGAGCGTCACGTTGCCGCAGCCTACTCGTCCGCCCCGCTGTAGTCGTTCAGCAGGGGTTGCTGGCCCCAGGCGAGCTTGTGCCGCAAGGTGTCGAAGTAACTCCGCTGGCCCGATGACACGAGCAAAAAGTCGGTCGGGGCCGCCGACACGGTAAAGCAGTCGCCGGGGGCGAGCGCGAGCCGCTCCTGGCTGTCGACGATTAAAGCCAACTCTTCGGCCTGAGTTTGCACGGTGCAAGTGACCCGCGACGAGCCCTCTAAAACGATGGGCCGGTTCGTCAGGGTGTGCGGCGCGACCGGCGTGATCACAAAGGCGCGCAGGCCCTGGCTCACGATCGGCCCGCCGAGGGACAGGGTGTAAGCCGTCGAGCCGACCGGCGTCGACACCACGAGGCTGTCGGCCCGGTACTGCGTGGCGTGCTGGCCGTCCACGCTCAGGTCTAAGTCGAGGAGCCGGGTCATCACGCCCTGGCCGATAAACACTTCGTTGAGGGCGTAGTGGTAGTCTTGGGAGCCGTTGAGCGCGACCTGCAGCATCATCTTGGGGCTGAACTGCCAGCCGTCCGGGCGTGCACCGCCCAGGTAAGCCCGCACCTCCGCGGGGCTGTGCTCGGCCAAAAAGCCGAGCTTGCCCAGGTTGACGCCCAGCGTCGGGGTGAGGGTGCCGACGAGTCGGCGGGCGGTGGCGAGCAGCGTGCCGTCACCGCCGACCGCGATGATGAGGTCGGCGTCGGCCGCCGTCTCCGCCAGCGGCGAGGTGCCGGGCAGGTCGAGGGTGACGTCGACGCCGAGGGCGCGCAACGACGCGGCAAGCTCGCTCGCCAACGGGTGCGCCACCGGCTTGAAGCGGCTGCTCGTCACCACGACGCGCTTCAGTTCGGCGGCGGGGGTGTCGAAGTTTTTCACGCTTCCACCTCAGTCGGCTCGGTGGGGTTGGACGGCCTGCAAAATGTGCTCGACGACGCCCTCCAGGCTCAGACCACCCGTCTCGAGCAAGCGGGCGTCGGCGGCGGGCTCGAGCTGCGCGGCGTCCAGAGTGTCGCGCCGCCGTAAGGCTGCGGCGACGTCGGCCAGACCGCCGACGCGCTCACCCACCCGGCGCGTCGCGCGCACCGTAACGGGCGCGGTGAGGTAAAACTTGTAGGCCGCGTCCGGGAACACCACCCGGCCCATGTCGCGGCCTTCGATGACGAACGAGCCCGCGACGTCGCGCAGGCGTTCGCGCACCCAGTCGCGCACCCGCGGGTGTGTCGCCACCGCCGAAACATAGGCGTCCACGTCGTCGGTGTGCAGCGCGGCGCTCACGTCCGCGGAGTCAACGAGCACGCGGTTGGGCTCAACGGGCAGGGCGCGCAAGACCACCTCGCGCGCGTCCAGCAGCTCTAAGACGGCCGCCTCGTCGGCCGGGTCGACCCCCGCCTCGAGCACGAGCAGCGTCGCCGCGCGGTAAAGCAGGCCGCTCGAGACGAACGGGACGTGCAGGGCGTCCGCCACCGCCCGCGCCACGCTCGACTTGCCCGAGGCCGCCGGGCCGTCGATGGTGATGACCAAAGGGTGCCGCCAAGACGGCTGCGCGTTCTCGTTCACGCCCTCATTCTAACGCGCCCAAAACCTCGAAAAACTCAGGAAAGGTCTTAGCGACGCAGGCCGGGTCGCGAATCGTCACGTTTCGCAAGCGCAGCCCGGCCAGCGCGAAGGCCATCGCCATGCGGTGGTCGCCGTAGGTGTCGACGGTGACACGCCGCGGCGGCTCGCCCGGTAGGGGGTGAACGACGATATAGTCGTCGCCCTCTTCGACGCGCACGCCGAACTTTTTCAGCTCCGCGTGCAGCGCGGACAAACGGTCGGTCTCCTTGATGCGCAGGTTCCAAACGTTGTCGACGCGCACCGGCCGGTCGGCGAACAGCGCCGCCACCGCGAGCGTCTGCGCCTGGTCGGGCATGTCGTTCAGGTCGAAGGAGCCGCCCCTGAGCCTCCCCGGCGGCCCGACGACCTCGCAGGTGTCAGGTGTCCAAGTGACCGTGCAGCCCATTTGCGCGAGCACCTCGGCCAGTCTTTTGTCGCCCTGGGTCGACGCCGCGCCGACGTTGTCCACCTTTACCCGCCCGCCGGTCACCGCCGCCGCCGCCCACAAGTAGCCCGCCGCCATCGCGTCGCCCTCGATAGGATAGTCCCGCGCCCGGTACACCGCCGGCTGAACGGTGAACGTCTCGTAGCCGCGGCGCTCGAGCCCCACCCCGAAGTCCGCCATCAGCTTTACCGTCATGTCGACGAACGGTTTCGACTGCAGCGCGCCCGTCACCTGCACCGTCACGGGGCTTTGGGCGTAGGGCGCGGTCATGAGCAGGGCCGACAGGTACTGCGAGGAGCGCTCGCCCGAAAGCGTGGTCTCGCCGCCCTTGAGCCCCGCAGCCTCGACGACGACCGGCGGGCAACCGGTCTCGAGCCGCGTGTCGAGCGCCACACCCAAGGGTTTGAGCGCCGTCAGCAGGTCTTGGATAGGGCGTTGACGCATCCGCTCGGTGCCGTCCAAGACATAACGGCCCCGGCCGAGCGCGACCAGCGCGGTGAGAAAGCGGAGCGAGGTGCCCGACAATTGCAGGTCGAGTTCGACCTCACTGTTCGGAACGCGCCCCCCCTGACCGTGAACCGTGAAGGTCGTGCCGTCCACCCCAACTTCGATGCCTAAGTCGGTGAGCGCCTTGATCATCACCGCGGAGTCTTCCGCGACGAGGCCGCCGCGCAGCGTCGAGACGCCGTCGGCGAGCGCCGCCACCAAAAGCGCGCGGTTGGTCAGGCTTTTCGAGCCCGGGACGTGCAAGGTTTTGTCCACCCGGGCGGGCGGCTGAACGGTGAAGGTGTCGGGATAGGTCACAACCTCGGCACTTTACCACGCAGAAAAACACGCTCGAGGCCTTACACTGAAGTTTGCATGGCTCTCAAGGTAATTTCCGAGTACATCACCCTCGCCGACCTCCGGCTGCACTACCTCGCGGCGGGTCGTGAAGGCCCGCCGCTGCTGCTGCTCCACGGCACCGCCCTCGACTCGGGACGGCTCAGCTACGGCGCGCTGCTGCCCGAGCTGGCCCGACACTTCCAGGTGTTCGCCCTCGACTGGCCCGGCTACGGCGACAGCGACAAGCCCAAGCTCGAGTACACGATGGACTTTTACCAAAAGGTTCTGCACGGCTTCGTCGACCACTTGGGGTTCGAAAAAGTCGCCATCGCCGCTTTTTCGATGGGCGGGGCGGTGGCCTTGAGGTTCGCCCTCGAGCACCCCGAGCGCCTCCACAAGCTCGCCCTCATCAGCAGCTACGGGCTGGGCGCGGGGGTGCCCTTGCCGCTGGTGCCGCGCCTGTTGCTCAAGCTTCCCGGCGTCGCCGACTTCGTGTGGCGGCAGCTCAGGACCCGGCGGGGTTTGCTGAGTTGGCTAGTCAAACGCCTCGTCTTCGGCCGGGCCAAGCGGGTCACGCCCGCCATGCTCGCGGACGTTCGGGCGCAGCTCGAGCTGGAAGGTTTGCAGAACGCGTTTACAAACTGGCTCGGCGGCGAGTTGGGTCCGCTGCGCCTGGTCACAGACCTCCGGCGCGAGCTTAAAGACCTCCAAACCGAGACCCTGCTCCTCCACGGCACGCGCGACCTCGTCATTCCCGCTTACCGCTCACGGCGGGCGGCGAGGCTGCTCCCGAACGCGCGGCTGCACCTGGTCCGCGGCGCGGGCCACTGGCTGCCGCGCGAAGCGCCGGACGAGGTGTTGGAGGCGTTGCTCGAGTTCTTCGGCACCTGAACCCGGTTGACTCGGGGACGGTAGGACTTCGGCCCGGCGCTCGAGGAAATCACCGCAGTTTCTTCAACCGCGTTGACTTCGGAGTTGCAGCAAGGGGGGTTGGGGGCTCTGCTTCTCAGGGCTGACCCTTAGCGTCATGTGTCAGAAACAAACCTCCCCCAACCCCTCCTAAAAGGAGGGGGACCAAACCTCTTGCTACGCGTCCTCCGCGGGATTGCTTTTGAAACGGCTGCATCGTTGCAAGCGTCGTCGCCTCGAGCTGTTTGTGGTTTGAACTTCATTTATAGACGCCTCCCCCCCCTATTCTTTCGCTGAGACCCTGACGGCAGACGTCTGTAGACAGTTCGGCTCAGGGCTCGGAGGGGGTAAAATGGACAACTTGAAGAAAGTGCTGCGTGGCGTCGTCCTGGCGCTCAGCCTCATGGCGGTGGCCGTTCCCGCCGCTTACGCCCAAACGGAAACGACCGCACCGGCGGTCGTGGACACACCGGCAGTCGTGGACACGGATGACGACGGTTTCGACTGGGGCTGGCTGGGGCTGCTCGGGCTGCTCGGGCTGGCGGGCCTCAGCGGGCGCAACCGCCGTGACGTCGTCGACCGTGACCGCGGCGTCAACCGCTAAGGCACGGCGTTCGTAGTAGGTGACACGGTAGCTGGCGTGCTTCTAGCCCCTCGAGGGCCTGAAAACACGATGGCCGCACAAACATTTCTCCCGCAGCTGAAAAGACGGCTGCGGGATTTTGTTGCGTCCAAGGGGCCGCGCTTGCGGCCCCTTGAAGAGATTCGGTTGTAAATACAGCCTCCAACCTCGCTTGGCTCGAGCACCGAGTCAAGAGGTAGCTGCCCCGCTGCCGAAAGAACTTTGTCCCTTGCCCAAGAGTTGTAGGTGTACAGGGTTTTGAAATCGCTGACTCGCATGAGCAATCTCCAGGGGCTCGAGGTTTGTTGATACTGTAAATTTTTGTCCATCGTTACGAAAACGTCGAATTCGGCTGCTGTCAAACAGAGAAGTTCGCCGTTTTGCTTACCTTGCCAGCCTTGGTCGGTGAAGGTAGCAACCTGAAAATCGTTATCGAAAAGCTCTTTAAGCGCCTGGTCAATGTTTTCGTCGAGCAGTACACGCTTCACGCTACAACATCAAGCAGCAGATGCTTCACACTGCAACGTCAAGCAGCAGATGCTTCACGCTGCGACTTTACCGTCTCGAGCGCTTCTTGCAAAAAGGCTTCTGCTTGTTCGCGTGTCATCGTCGGAAAGCCTTCCAAAAAACGTTCAAGAGACTCACCGGTTTTTAGATAGTCGATGAGAATATCTACAGGAACCCTCGTACCCGCGAACACCAAAGCCCCACTCACGATGTCCGGGTTTTGGGATGGGTTTGCATATGCTTCACCTCGTTCAGTGCATTGTAGCAAGCCGAGGATAACCCAGGGCTCGAGGTATTTCTAGTCACAACAATACTTTTCAAATCCGTCGGTTGGAAAAAATTTATCATAGATGGGTATACTCTCATATAATATTAACAAAGCAGGAATTTAGAGAGTGGAGGTCGTGATGGATTTTGCAGATAGGATTAGAAATTTAGCGGGTCGGATTTCTCAACAACTGGGACACGTCAAGACAGAAGAGGCAACAAAAAACGCTCTGGTTATGCCCTTTATAAATGCGTTGGGCTATAACGTTTTTGACCCTACTGAGGTCGTGCCAGAGTTTACAGCCGACGTAGGTATAAAAAAGGGTGAAAAGGTTGATTACGCCATTATGAAAGATGGCAAGCTCGTTATGCTTTTTGAATGTAAGACAGTAGGAACCAATCTTGCAACTGTCCATTCTTCTCAGCTTTATCGCTATTTTTCCGTAACAGAGGCACCCGTCGCAGTTCTGACGAATGGCACAACCTACAACTTTTACATGGACCTCGAATCACCAAACAGAATGGACAGCAAACCGTTTTTAGTTTTTGACATGTTGGACTTTGAAGAAAGCCTTTTGCCAGCTCTAAAAAAGATTTCTAAGGAAAGTTTTGACCCAGTGGACTTAGAAACAAATGCCATCGAGCTGAAATACACGGGAGAGTTAAAGCGGGTTCTGGATGATGAGCTAAAAAACCCATCGGAAGAATTCGTCAAATATTTCGGCTCCAACGTTTTTTCTTTACGTATGACGCAAAACGTTGTTAAAGAGCTAACGCCAATCGTCAAACGTGCTTTGAATCAATTCGTGGCTAGCAAAGTCAACGAACGTCTACAGTCTGCCATTGACGACAGTGTCGAAGTTCCGGTAGAAATACCTTCACAAGAAGAACAAGTTGGAGAGACAAAGGAAAGCAAAGAAAGTCGAGTCGAAACCACCGAAGAGGAGTTAGAAGGATTCTTCATTGTTAAAGCTCTTTTGAGGGATAAGGTAAACCCTAACCGGATTGTCCACAGAGATACACAAAGCTACTTCGGCATCCTGTTGGATAACAACAACAGGAAACCCATCTGCCGCTTGCATTTCAATAGTGAGACCGTCAAGTACGTTGTATTCTTCGATGAAAAAAGAGAAGCCGAACGTGTCAATATCGAATCTTTGAACGACCTCTACAAGTACAGCGATAAATTGATAGCAGCGGTCAGGGGACACGAATGATAAAGCGCTCTAGGTTGAGAAACTCACTTTAGCGTCAATACTTGAACGGCCACCGCTTGAAATACTGCCGCAGCAACCGCCACCAGTTCGCCAGGCCCCGCGGCTCGAAAATTAGGAACAGCACGATGATAAGTCCGAAAAAGGTCGGGCGCATGGCCGTGGCGACGTCGATGGTCGAGGGGAACAGGTTTTGCAGGAAGTGGGCGAAGCTTTCGACAACGGGGTCGAGCAGCAGCAGAAAACTCGGGCCGATGAGCGAGCCGACCATCGTGCCCAGTCCGCCGATAATCGCCATCGCTAAAAAATCGATGGACAGCCCCAAACTGAAGGTTTCGACGATCACGCTGCCGTTGTAGAGCACCAGCAGCACGCCAGCGACGCCCGCGTAAAAGCCCGAAATCGCAAAGGCCATCACCTTCGCGCCACCGGGGTCGATGCCCATCGCGTCCGCCGCCCGGTCGTTGTCGCGCACCGCGATGAGCGCGCGCCCGAACTTGCCGCGCAGCAGGTTACGCATCAAAACGGCCATGACAATAACGACGACGAGCGCGAAGTAAAAGTAAAACGGTCCGATTGACGCTGACCCCTTGATTTCCGCCCCGAAAAAGTCCAGCCGGGGCATCTTGATGGCGCCGCCTTGTCTGAGCCAGGGCAAGTGCCCGACCGTCCAGGTAAAAATAATCTGAAACGCTAAGGTGGCGATGGCGAGGTAAAGGTGTTTCAAGCGCAAACTCGGCAACCCGACGAACGCGCCCACCGCCGCCGCCACGATGCCGCCGAAGGGCAACAGCAGCAGCGCGTACCAAAAGGGCAGCGTCTCGAAACCCAGCAGCGGCACCGCCAGGTCCCTCGTCACGGCCACCGCCGCGTACGCCCCCACCCCCATAAACGCCGCCTGCCCGATGGAGATTTGTCCCGCGTAGCCGGTCACCAGGTTGAGCCCCATCACCGCCACGGTGTAGATGAGCGCCAGGTCGAACAGCCGGAACAGCGAGCGCGACATGAAGGGCATCTGCGGCACCAAAAACAGCAGCAGCACGAACCCCACCAGCGACGCCTGCTCACTGTAAGTCGCAAAAATCGTCTGGTCTTCGCGGTAGGAGCGGCGGTAGTTGCCGGACTGAAACCACTTGTTAGCGGCCACGGCAACACCTCGCAAGCTCGGAGTAGTCAGTAGTCAGTAGCCAGAATTCAGCATGGTTTTTCTCCTGACTACCGACTACTGACTTCTGAATTCTTTCCCTCATACTCGCTCAATCTCCTTCGTGCCGAACAGCCCGTGCGGTTTGATGAGCAAGATGACGATGAGGACGACGAACGGGAACACGTCGCCCGTGCCGCCGCCGGGGACGTACACGTCCAGGTACCCCGAGGCCAGTTGCTCCAGCACCCCGATAACGATGCCGCCGACCACCGCGCCCGCAACCGAGTCGAGGCCGCCCAGAATCACTACCGGAAACACCTTGAGGCCGATGGCGGTCAGCCCGGCGAAGCTGAGGCTGGACAAGTTGCCCACCACAAACCCCGCCGCGGTTGCGCTCACGCCCGCCGCCGCCCAGGCGAGGCCGAAGACCCGCTCGACCGAAACACCCACCGACAGGCTTGCCAACTGGTCGTCAGCGACCGCCCGCATGGCGATGCCGAGCGTGCTGCGCGTAAAAAACCAGACCAGGACGGCCAGGAAAAGTGTAGTGAGGGCGATGCCTAAAAGCTGCTCCCAACGAATCAGCAGGTCGCCGAGCATCACAGGCTGCGACGGCAAAAAGCGCGGAAAGCGCGCGTTCAGCGTGCCGAAGGGCGTGAAAAACACCAGTCCCGACAGCAAACTCGCTAGTCCTATCGTCACCATGATGACGCTGATGATGGGCTCGCCGATCATCGGGCGCAAAAAGGTGCGCTCGACTGCGAGACCGAACAAGAACGACAAGCCGAGGGCGACGACGAGCGACAGCCAGATGTTGAGCCCCAGCCACACGGTGAGTCCGTAAACTGTGAACGCGCCGATGGCGAGCAGTTCGCCCTGCGCGAAGTTGATGACCCGGCTCGACTTGTAAATGAGGACGAAGCCCAAGGCGGCCAGCGCGTAAATGCAGCCGACCGAGACGCCGGTGATGAGGAGTTGGAGGAAGTAGGTCACGACTGAAGTTGCCCCCGCTGGCGCGGGTCGGGACCGTAACGGTTCGCGCCCTCACCCCTACCCAAAAAGCCCGTCTCGATAAAAGCCCACAGGCCACCGACGATGGGGATGAAGTTGATCAAACACCACCATCCCGACTTGCCTCGGTCATGCCAGCGCTTGACCTGTGTGGCGACACCCGGCCATAACAAGGCAAGGCTGTAGAGTACAAAAGGCCAGTCCCGACGCTCTAAAGCGTCTAGACGAAACGGAAAAAGCCAGACGAGAACAAGCCAAAGAACAAATGTCGGCAGGATAAAGTTCAGCCAGTATTGAGTGCGGCTGATTCGGCCCTCGAATGAGAATAAAAACCAAGACCAGTTCATGCTCCTCCCTAACGCACTTTAGCTTCAGGCTGTGAATGTTGCGGCTCGAGCACTTTCACTTCGGTCTCGAGCGTGGCGGTTTGGCCGTCTTGATAATTGAACTCGGCGACGATGCTCACCTCTTGGGCGCTGCGGTCGTAAAGCGCCCTCAAAATAGGCTCGTAACGCGTCGCGATTAGGTCGCGGCGCACCTTGCCGGTGCGGGTGAGTTCTTCGTCGTCGGCGTCTAAGAGTTTGTACAGCAAGACGAAGCGTTGCAGCTTTTCAGCGTCTTGCAAGTCCTTGTTGACCGCCCTTACCTCGTCCAAAATGAGCGTTGAGACTTCCGGGTTTTGCGACAGGTCGGCGTAGGTGGTGTAACTCAAGCCCCGGTCCTCGGCCCACTTGCCGACCGTCATCGGGTCGACGTTGAGCATGGCGGTGACGAAGTCGCGCGCGTCGCCGAACACGACCGCTTCTTTGATGAAGGGGCTGAACTTGAGCTTGTTCTCGATAAACTGCGGGCTGAACATGTGGCCCTGCGCGGTGTGCATCACGTCCTTGACGCGGTCGATGATGACGAGGTCGCCCGAGTCGTTGAGGTAGCCCGCGTCGCCGCTGCGGAAGTAGCCGTCTAAAAGTTCTTGTTCGAACTCGTTTTCACGCTTGAAGTAGCCGTAACAAACGCCCGCGCAGCGCGTCAAAACTTCGCCCGCCTCGCTGACGCGCACCTCGACGCCGGGCAGCGGCTTACCGACCGTGTCGGGGTCGATTTCACCGTCGCGCTGCACGTAGGCCAAGCCGGAGGTCTCGGTTTGCCCGTAGACTTGCTTTAAGTTCACGCCCATGCCCTGAAAAAACTTAAAGGTGTCCGGCCCCAGAGCCGCGCCGCCCGTGTAGGCGCGTTTCAAGCGCAGGAAACCGAGCTGGTCCTTGAGCGGGCGAAACAGCGCGAAGTGGGCGAAGCGGTAGGCCAGGCCGAGACCCAGAGGCATCGTGCGCCCGCGCATCCGGTAGTCGGCCGCGCGCCGCCCGACCTTCATCAACTGCCGGTAGAACCAGCGGTTGAAAGGGTAAGCCTCGTTCATCTTCACCCAAATCTGCGACTGCACGCCTTCCCACACGCGCGGCGCGCCGAGCATCATGTGGGGGCCGACTTCTTTCAAATCCTCCATCGCCGTCTCGCCGGACTCGGGGAAGTTCACGACCATGCCGGTTAAGAGCGACAGCCCGAGGGCGAAAACCTGCTCGACGATCCAGGCGAAGGGCAGAAATGAGACATAATCGTCGCCCTCGGCCACCGGGTCGACGCGGTGCAGCGCGTAGGCCATCGCCAGGTAGTTGCGGTGCGAGAGCATCGCCGCCTTGGGTCGGCCGGTGGTGCCGGAGGTGGCGCTCAAGTGGCACACGTCGTCGGGCTTGCCCTGCGCGACGTGTTGCTCGAACAGTTCGGGCTGGTGCGCGTCCAACTCAGCGCCGCGCTCGAGCAAGCCCGCCCAACTCAAAAACAGCTCGTCGTCCAAATAGTCCCGCATCCCCCGCGGGTCTTCGAAGATGATTTTTTGCAGGTGCGGCAGCTCACCTTTCACGCCGACGATTTTGTCCACCTGCTCCTGGTCCTCGGCCAGCACGATTCTAGCTTCCGAATACTCGAGCAGATAGCGCACCTCGTCACGCACGCTCGAGGCGTACACCCCGATGCTGATGGCCCCGACCGCCTGCGCGGCCAGCTCGAAAATCGGCCATTCGGGCACGTTGTCCGCCAGCACCGCCACCCGGTCCCCCGGCGCGACCCCGAGCGCTAAGAGCCCCAGCGCCGCGTGGCGCACCTTGGCAGCGACCTCGCCCCAGGTGTGTTCGCTCCAAACCCCTAAGTCTTTGTGCCGAAGAGCGACCCCGCGCGGCGTCGCCGCGGCGCGTTTCAAGAGCAGTTGCGGCAGAGTCAGCTCGAGGAGTTCGGCACTCGCAACCAGCGCGCTCACGAGGAAACCTTAGCAGGAAAAAGTAAGAAGTAAAAAGCAGAAAGCAGGAAGAGTTTCTTCTCGCTTCTCACTTTTTTCTCCTTGCTTCCTGCTTCTTTTTTGCTTCTCACACCACCACCTCGTCACCTACGTAAGCCTCGATAACCGCGGGGTCCTTGGCGACCTCACCGGGCGGGCCGCCCGCGATGCGTTCGCCGAAGTCGAGGACATAGACCGTGTCGCTGATGTCCATGACCACGCCGAGGTCGTGTTCTATCAAAACCACGGTCGTGTCGCGCTCGGCCTTGATGTCCAGAATAAAGCGGACGATGTCCTCTTTTTCGCCCAAGGTCATGCCCGCCATCGGCTCGTCGAGCAACAGGAGTTTGGGCTCCAAGCTCAGCGCCCGCGCCATCTCGACGCGTTTGCGCACGCCGTAGGCGAGTTCGCCGACCACGGCTTTGCGGTAGGGCGCGAGTTCCATAAAGTCGATAACTTTTTCAACGATCTCACGGTTCCTGACTTCCTCGCGCCGGGTGCGCCCGTAGAAGACGAGCGACGCCAAAAACGAGTAATGCAGGTGCGTGTGCCGCGCCAGCATGAGGTTGTCGAGCACCGACAACCCTGAAAACAGCTCGATGTTTTGAAACGCCCGCGCCACGCCGAGTTTCGACACCTGGTGGGGACTTAAGCCCACCAGTTCCTTGCCCTCGAAAACGATGCTGCCCGAGTCGGCCGTGTAAAAGCCGGACACGCAGTTGAGCAAACTCGTCTTGCCCGCCCCGTTCGGCCCGATGATCGAGGTGATGGTGCCCGCTTCGACCTCGAGCGAGACGTTGCTGAGCGCGTTCAAACCGCCGAAAGAGAGGGTGAGGTTTTGAATGACGAGTTGCGCTATGCCCACACCGTTCCTTTCCTTGGCTGCCGCTCGAGACTTACCGACTCGGGTCAAGTCGTTCGCGACTTCGTTTGTACTCTTGGTTTGAAAGTATACCAGTAGAACCGAGGACAGGGCCGGACGAGAGACGAACTCCGCCCAAAATCAAGTGTTAAGGCTTGAGCTCTGTCGCGGAAGTTTCGGCCGTCCCGAACTTGAAGCCCGGCGGCAGCAACGCGCCGATGCGCTGCATGATCTCAGCCGTCAAGACGGCGGCTTCCTCGCGGGTTTTACCCTCGGGCACGATCAAGTCCCCGAAACTCACGCGGAAGTTGCGCCCCTCGCGCCAAATTGCGGCGGGTTGCAGGGGTACGCCCGCCCGCTGCGCGATAAAGGCCGCGCCGTCCAGCGCGGCGGCGTCGCCCTGGTTGCGCGTGCCCTGAATAAAAATGCCGATGGCCGTGCCCGCCTTCAAACGCCGGATAGACTCTTTAATCGCGCCGGAAGTGTTGCCCTGCCGGTCGACCGGGTACGAGCGCAAACCCAGCACCAGCGCGCGCAGGTAGCGGTTTTCGAACAGTTCTTTTTTGCCCATGTAGTGCACCTCGCGCGGGACGGCCGCCCCCATCATCGGCGGGTCGAGCGTGGTGATGTGGTTGCTGACGACGATAATCCCGCCCGCCGACAGCGGCGGCACCTTGTGGCGGCCATAGATTTTAAGACCCAAAAAAAGCCGCGCGAAAATCAAAAAACCCCGCTTGATGAGAAAGTAAAACCAGGCCCCCTGCACCCATCTGGTGATCGTTTCCATATCCCTCATCATACCGGGCGCACCGGCTGATGCACACGGTAGAAGCGTCTAAATCATTCGGGAAGCGCACTGAAAGAATCTCTTGGACCGCACCGCCTGAGAGATTTCGCTACCGCTCAGAATGACGGGGCGGGGCAGGCTCGAGCCCCTTTTCAGCCCAACCTCGAGCGAGGTTCAGTCCGGCTCGAGCCCCGCGCGCAGCTCCGCGACGATTTCGCCCGTGTGCTCGCCCAACAGCGGCGGGGGCCGGTACAGCGGCGTCGGCTGCTCGTCCAGCTTGAAGCCGCCCGCGACGAGCGGGAGGTCTCCGGCAATTGAATGCTCACAGCGCTGCACCATCGCCAAAGCCTGCACTTGCTCGCTCGAGAACACCTCCGGCAAAGTCGCCACGGGCGCACAGGGCACTCCGGCGGTTTCCAACACCTTCAGCCAGTGGGCTCGAGCCTGGGTTTTGAAAACGCCGGTAAGCAGCGGCACCAAGACCGCGCGGTGCTTTACTCGAGCCTCATTCGTCGCAAAGGCTTCGTTGACAAGCCACTCCTCCCGGTCTAAAGCTTGCGCCAGCGCCGCAAACTGTCTATCGTTCGCCGCCGCGACGACGAACATTTCGTCCTGAGCCTTGAACGCTTGATAAGGCACGATGGAGGCGTGCGCGTTGCCGTGACGCGCGGGAGCCTTGCCGGTGACGAGGTAGCTGCTCGCCACGTTGACGAGGGCCGAGAGACCGGCCTCGAGCAGCGACGTTTCGACAATCCGAAACCGCGAACTCTCTTTTTGCGCGTACAAAGACGCGACGATGCCGAGGGCGGCGTTGAGTCCGGCCAGCACGTCCACGACCGCCACGCCGACTTTGTACGGCTCGCCCTCCGCTGGCCCGGTGATGCTCATGAAGCCGGTCAGCGCTTGCGCGAGGAGGTCGTAGCCCGGTTTGCCCGCCTCCGGCCCGGCGCTGCCGTAGCCGCTGATGTGCGCGTAAACGATGCTCGGGTTGAGTTTTTTGATGCTTTCAGGCTCGAGGCCCAGTTTCACGTCGTCGCCCGGTTTGAAGTTGTGGAGCAACACGTCACTCTGTTTAATGAGTTCAAAAGCAATTGCCCGGTCGGCGGGGTTTTTCAAGTCGAGCGTGACCGAGCGCTTGTTGCGGTTGACGCTCAAAAAGTAAGCGCTTTCACTCCCCGCGTAGGGCGGCCCCCAGGTGCGCGTCTCGTCGCCGTTCGGACTTTCGACCTTGACCACGTCCGCGCCCAAGTCGGCCAGGAGCATCGAGCAGTAGGGTCCGGCGAGGACGCGGGAAAAGTCGGCGACGCGGATACTATCCAGGGGTAAGCTCATCACTTTTCAGACGTGCGAGTCAGGTTCGGACAAAGGCGGACTGAACCTGGAAGCGCGCATTCGCTCGAAAGCACTTGGAGACTTACGCTGCCGCCAAGCGTTGACGATTCGCTCGGCGTTGTCGGATGCCGGTTCTCTCGAGTCCACCTCGAAATCATAGACGCAGTAGTCGTGCGTCTTCATGTGATAGCGCGCTTCACCCTTTTGCCTGTCACCGCGTTCACGCTCTCGCTTTTCGACTTCCGAAAGAGGGCAATGAACGCCGACGAAGAAAACATCGAAGCCGCTGAGCAACCTGAGCAAGTCGTTCAACCAGCTTTCAAACTCGACGATATGTTCGACAATCAGGTTGTTACCGGCAGCAGCAAAAGCAGGCAGGAGGCGGTGGAACCCGTCGAAAAACTTTGGACGCAAGATGCCCCAGTCGAAGTCACCCCCTTTGTCTTTGCGTGAGGGTGCCATGCCGATTTCAATAAACTGGTCGGATGCCATGTACCAAAAGGGTTCGCCGAGGGTGTCTTTCAAGGCTCTACAAAGGGTAGATTTGCCAGCGCTCGAAGTGCCGTTGATTAAGATGATTTTACCTTTCAAGGGGTACCCACGGGTTACTGAGCATAAAGATTAAAGTCAGGTGTTGGCACACGTCAATTATTTTCGGGCAAAGTGAACCCCGTAGGCAAAAGACCACTTTCCCCCTCAGCATTTCCTACAATTAGGGTCAGCCAATAATCGGCACTGCCAATGAATTGAGGAACTTTGTCGGTAACGGGTTCGACACGCTCGAGCCATTCGTCAGTCATGGGTATTTCACCGCCCCGGTTCATCTTGACCACAGGTTCTTCGCCTTCAGAAGAAAAAGTGCCATAGATGAGCCATGCGTTGTCTTCGTCTTGATAGGCATAGACGGCTATGCGGTCGCCGTCTTTGAGCGTGACTACCACCTGACTACCGACTAAAACGCATTGTGCCCAGTAATCTCACGACCCAGCACGAGCGTGTGAACGGTATCCGTACCCTCGTAAGTCGCCACGGTTTCCAAGTTGAGCATGTGCCGAATCGCGCCGTACTCGAGCGTGATGCCGTTGCCGCCCAAGATGTCCCGAGCGCTCCTCGCTGCGTTCAACGCTGCCCGGACGTTGTCGCGCTTGGCGAGCGAGATGCGGGGCGGGGTGTCTTTGCCCTGCTCTTTGAGCTTGGCGAGTTGAAAGGCGAGCAGGCTGCCTTTGGTGAGGTCGGCGAGCATGTCGGCGAGTCTCGCCTGCACGATTTGCTTCGTCGCCAGCGCCACGCCGAACACCGGGCGGTCTTCGACGTAAGTGGCGGCTTCCTCGAGACAGAAAAAGCCCGCGCCCAGCACGCCCCAGGCGATGCCGTAGCGCGCCTGGTTGAGGCAGGACAGCGGGCCTTTTAGACCGACGATGTTCAGCTTGTCCGCCGCAGGCACGACCACGTCGTCCAAATAAAGTTCCGAGGTGACCGAGGCGCGCATGGAGGCTTTGGTTTTGATGTCCACGGCGGTAAAACCTTCGGTCGAGGTGTCTACAGCGAAGCCGTACACCTTGCCGTCGTCCTCACTTCTGGCCCAGATGATGGCTACGTCGGCCCTCGAGCCGCTCGTAATCCAGCGCTTCACGCCGTTGATGACGTACTCCCCACCCACTTTGCGCACCCGCGTCGTCATGCTGCCGGGGTCGGAACCCGCGTCGGGCTCGGTGAGTCCGAAACAGCCGATGGCCTCACCCGAAGCTAAGCGCGGCAACCATTTCATTCGCAAGTCTTCCGAGCCGTAGGTGTAAATCGGGTACATCACCAGGCTCGACTGCACGCTGACGAAACTCCTCATGCCCGAGTCGCCGTATTCGATTTCGCGGTTGACGAGTCCGTATGCGGTGTAAGACGCGCCGATGCCGCCGTACTTTTCAGGCAGGGTGATGCCGAGCACGCCTAAGTCGCCGAACTTTTTCGGCAGTTCGGGGGGAAAATGTCCTTCTTGCCACCAGTCGCCGACATCGGGCAGGACTTCGGATTTGACGAACTCTTTCACGCTGTCGCGGATGAGTTTTTCTTCCGGGCTGTAGAAAGCCTCGAGCCCGTAAAAGTCTTGCAGTTGCGCTTTTGCCAGGCCCTGTGGCTCGGCGAGTAGGGTGCTTGCCATGATGGTTAGGTCTCCTTTGCCGCGTGAGGTTGAATGACTTCGGTTGAGAAGTCGGATAAGTCTATGTTACTCCACTTAAAGAGGTTTTTAAGGTGTTATCCTTCGCAGACGAGAGGGTGCGCAGGTGTTGGGGGAGGTGCTCGAGCGCCACCTCGACCTTCACGCCGCTCAAGCGCGCTTTGACTTCGGCTATGCCGCGCTTCAAACCGCGCCGCCCCACGACGATTTGAACGGGTACACCGACAAGGTCGGCATCTGCAAACTTCACGCCGGGGCTTTCCTCGCGGTCGTCATAGAGAACGTCACAACCGGCGTGCTTCAGCCGTTCGTAAAGCGCGTCCGCCTCGAGCGCCACTTCAGGATGTCGCCGGTCGGCCAAGCTGAGCAACGTTACCTCGAATGGCGCTAGGGCGGCGGGCCAGACGATGCCCGCCGCGTCGTGGTGTTTCTCGACGACCGCCGCCATCAGTCGCCCCACGCCGATGCCGTAGCTCCCCATCACGAGAGGCTTTTTGCGGCCCGCCTCGTCCGAGAAAAGCGCCCCCAGCGCCTCGCTGTAGCGCGTCCCGAGTTTGAAGATGTTGCCGACCTCGACGCCCCGCTCGGCTCGCAGCGCCCGGCCGCAACGAGGGCAAGCGTCCCCGGCGGAGGCCGCGGCAATGTCCGCGACGAGGTCGGCCTGGTAGTCGCGTCCGTAGTTCGTGTTGAGGAGGTGCCAGCCGACCCGGTTCGCGCCCGCGACTAAATTAGAGCTTGTCATCACTGCATCATCTACGACGAGCGTAACTTTACTTCGGTCAATGCCGAGGGGCGAGGCGTAACCGGCTTCCGCACCGACCGCACGAATTTCCTCCGGGGTTGCGGGTCGCAAACGCTGTACGCCGAGCAAGGTGCTCAACTTCGTCTCACTCAGGTCCATGTCGCCGCGTAGCAGGGCGAACACAAGCGAAGGCCGAGCGGTCACTTCTTCAACCGTAAGAAAAACAGCCTTGGCGGTTTGGGTCTTGGGTATGCCAAGAAATAGGGACAAAGCTTCGATAGTGGTTACGTTGGGCGTTGCAATTTCCTCGAGCCCCCTCGCCACCTCGTCCGCAACGCCTGGTTTGCCGAAAACGGCCACCTGCCGATTCGCCTGGTAGTCGCCGCTGGGGCAGAGCAGCAGCGTGTCCTCGCCCGCGGGCGTGAGCAGCATGAACTCGTGCGCACCCCGGCCGCCCATGACGCCCGTGTCGCTTTCGACCGCGACGACCTCGAGCCCGCAACGTTCGAAAATCCGCAGGTAAGCCCGGTAAACTTCTTCGTAATAAGCGTCCAAACCGGCTTCGTCCGCGTGGAAGGAGTAGGCGTCTTTCATGGTGAACTCGCGCGTGCGAATCAGGCCGCCCCTGGGTCGGGGTTCGTCGCGGAACTTCGTCTGGAGTTGGTAAATCTTGACGGGGAGTTGCCGGTAGCTCTGCACCGTTCCCGCAACGAGTTGAGTAGCAACCTCTTCATGCGTCATGCCGAGGCAGTAGTCGCGGCCGTTGCGGTCTTGAAAGCGTGCTAAATCCGCGCCGATAGCGTCCCAACGTCCGGTTTTTTGCCAGAGTTCGGCGGGTTGCACGACGGGCAACAGGACTTCTTGCGCGCCGGTCGCCTCCATCTCCTCACGAAGAAGGGTCTCGAGCCGCCGCAACACCCGCATTCCAAGTGGTAAAACATCGAACAACCCCGCCGCGACCTGGCGCACGAAGCCGCCGCGCAGCAGCAACTGGTGGCTCGCCAACTCGGCCTCGGCAGGCACGTCTCGCAACGATTGAAACAGTAACGCCGACATTTTCATAACAACAACCTCACAGTAAACCTCCAAAGAAAAACCCCGCCGAGCGGTTAGCTGGCGGGGACAAAAGACTGAAGTCTCGTCGTGGTTACACGACGCCCCTGTGGCTCGGCGGGATGTTAAAGCAGGGGTTCATAGCTACAGCATAGGTGGCGGGGGTTGGCCGCGTCAAGGCGCGACGACCGGCTGCATCTCGAGCACCGGCTCCCGCACCGCCACGCCCTCGAACATAGTTCCCTCTTCGAACCAGGACTTCGGCGCGGCCGTGCCCCACAGGGTTTGCCGCTGCGCGTCTTTAAGTTTCCAGGCAATCGGCTCGAAGTCCGGGTCGACGGTTAAGTAGTCCGAGGTGTAAATCTCGGTGCGGTGCCCGTCCGGGTCGCGCACGTACAGGAAAAAAGCGTTCGAGATGCCGTGTCGCCCCGGCCCACGTTCTAAGTTCGCCAAATAGCCCGTCGTCGCCATCACGTCGCAAAGGTGGATGATGTTCAGCGCGGTCGGCACCCACAGCGCCACGTGGTGCAGCCGCGGGCCGCGCCCGTTGGTCAGCGCGAGGTCGTGGACGCCGCCCTTGCGGTGCAGCCACACCGCCCAGAGCGCGTCGCCTTGGTCGGGGTCGTAGGTGTACTCGGTCGGGCGAAAACCTAAGTCCGAGGAGTAAAACACCTGCGCCGAATAAACATCGGGCGTGAACAGGTTGAAGTGGTCGATGCGCAGCGGCTGCACGCCGCGGTACTCGCCGTAGTTTTGCAGTTTGCGCGGTTCTTGCGCCATTGCGAAGTAAAACTCCAACGGCACGCCGAACGGGTCGGTGGTGTGGAGCGTCCTCCCCTGGGCGTATTTTTCGACCCACTGCACATCCAGACCCTTGGCCTTAAAAAACCTGGCGGCCTTGTCCAAGTCCTCTTCACTCGCCAGCTTGTAAGCGAGGCGTTTGCAGATGGGTTCAGGCGTTTCGACCAGCACGTAAGCGTGGTGGTTGCGCTCTTCCAAGCCTCTCAAATAAAGAGTATCCGAAGTTCGTTCGGTTTCAATCAGGCCCAAGGTATCGACGTAAAAGGCTCGAGCCGCGTCCAAACTCGTCACCCCGAGTTCGACGTGGCTTAAGCGCACGACGTTGAAGGGCGGATTGAAAGTAGGCGGGTGCAGGCGCAAGCTAGTCGTCCGCGGAAGTGACTAAGTCGGGCTCGCGTTCGCCGAGTTCGCGATTGCCGAGGGCTAAAAACTCGTTTATCCGGTCCACGTAAGGCTGCTTGTCGTACCCCTCATAGAGCGCACACTGCGTCCGCACCGGGTCGCCGAAGAAAAACTTTTCGTAGAGGTTCTGGCGTGCGCCGAAACTCGAAATCGTCATGTCCCAGGCGAGCCGAAAAAGTTTGATGCGCTCGTCGCTGCTCGCGTTTCTAGCTTGCAGATATTTGGCAATTTTGTCGCCCAGCGGCCCCTTGCGGTCATTTTCGGTCGGAATCATCATCATGCCCGACGCGCCCAAAAGCTGAATAATCTCGACCATCCGCGGATAGAGCTGCGGGTAGAGGTTGCGGGCCACGTTCAGCGGCTCCTTGGCGGGCGTCATCGTGCCGTACTCGTCTACAAAGGCGTTCTCTTCGGCGGCGAGTTTGAGTGCCCGCATCATTTCCAGGTTCAGGATAATCTCGGCGACTTTTTGCTGCACGTGCTGAAACTGCGCGCTGCCGATGGTCTCGACAATTTTTTGCGCGACACCCAAAAACGCCTCGGTCTTGGCGATTTTCACGTTCACGACCTGGTGGGCCATGTGGTAGACCGCGCCGCTCGAGCCGTAAGCGCGGTTGGCGAGTTTGACATCGTCTTTTAAAAACACGCGCTCCCAGGGCACGAGCACGTCGTCGAAGTAGACCATCGCGTCGAACTCTTCGAAGCGTGAGGCCAGCGGGTGGTCCTCGTGGCTGCGTCCGATGTCGAGCGGCTCGCGGCACTGGAAGGTCAGTCCCTTTGTACTCGTCGGCAGCGCGAAGGCGAGGGCGTAGCGCTTGAGTTCTTCTTGCTCTTTCAACACGGTTGAGGGGAAAATCAAAATCTCGTCGGCGATGGGCAGCGTCGCCATCATCCGCGCGCCACGGACGATGATGCCGTCACTGGTCTCTTCGACCAGTCCTAGGGCGATGAAGGGGTCTTCAAGCTCGTCCGCCCGCGCCGAGCGGTTCACCTGCGGATTTGTCAGCGCGTGGGTCAACACCAGGTCGTGCTCACGCACGTGCTCGTAATAGTTGCGCATGTTCTCCCCGAAGCGCGGGTCGCACTGCGCGAAGTAATCCGCCGCCCGCGCCGCCGCCATCAGGTTGACGTTCATGTAGTCTGGCGCGCGCCCCAAAAAGCCGAGCGAGGCGTCCGCCCACACCTTGTGCATCGCGGCGCGGCGTTTGAGGTCGTCTTTGGTGACGGTCTCGAGAAAACTCATGCCGACACGGTCGCCGGTTGTAGGACTTTCATACGTCATTACGTCGCGCAGTTCGGGTTCAAACTGCAAGTCGTACAAGTGGGCAACGGAACGCGCGACGTTTTTCGTGCTCGAGTGACTCGTGGGGTCCTCAACCTTTTCGCCGTCGATGTAGATGTTGGGCGGGTTGCGCTTCAAACCTTCTAAAAACTGTTTGCCGGTGCGTGCGGGCATGTCGGCTCCTTTCAAAGAGCTGTGTTCAAGACTCGTTGTACTTGAAAACTTTAATAACGTAGCCGTTTGGGTCTTCGACGAAAAAGCCGTAGGGTCCTTGCGCATCGCGGTACGTTTCTCTCAGGTCGCGTTCGATGCTGACTTGCGGCGCAAGCTTTTCAAACATCTCGTCAACCGCCCCAAAACTTGCAAGCTCGAGCCCTAAATAGGTCAGCGTGGCGGGGTCGGGCTTCTCATCCGAGCAGTCGAAGATGAGCGTGAAGCCGTCCTCAAAATTCAGCCACAGCCGCCCGACTTTTAAGTTGAAGTCGGCCTCGAGCCCGAGCAACTTATAGAAAGCGCGGGTGCGCTCGAGGTCGCTCGTCTTTAGGGCGATGTGCTGGATTCTCGACATCCTCAGCCTTTACTCACATTGTTGGGATGAACCGGCGTGACCGGGTAGCGCTCGAAATCTTTGACGTTGAGCGTGAGGAGGTTTGTTAGGTCGTGCGTTTGCATCGCCGCGACCAGCCTAGCGTCGTGGACTTGTTTGCCTTTTACGTCATGGGTGGTGACAAGCTCGAGCCAGGTATCGAACAAAGCGGGCGAGTCGGGCAGAAGTTTGAAACGCTGGCGGAGTGAGCCGAATTCCTCTCGCGTCCTCGCCACGCTCCAGCCGAGCCCGTTGTTCTGGACGGGGCGCGTCGCTACGGCCCAAAACTCGTACAAAACTTGGGGCACGAGTACGACGTCGTCCTGCCGCTCGAGAAAGGTGTCCAGTGCTCTGTCAACCCTTTCGTGCTCCCCCGCTTCCGTATTTACAAAGCGCAACAGCACGTTGGTGTCCATCAGATAAACAGCCATCAGTCGTAAATCGAATCACGGCTGATTTGCTTTGAGGTCAGCCCCGGCCCATTTTCGTGACTCTCGGCCCACAACCGCAAAGCTTTTGCACGCTGTTCCGGCATCGCCACTTCATGGAAGCACTTGGAGGCAGGGCACACGACGACTTGGTTACCGAGCCGCATCGTCTTGAAGTGTTCTTCAGCCCCGAGCTGTTCCAACAGTTCTTTAGGCAGCGTGAGGTTTCCCTCGCCGTTCACCTTGACATCGAGTTCATGAGCCTCTTTAATCATTCTTCGACACCTGCATCCCCAGCTTTGGAATTTTACGTTCACCGAGTACCGCGGTATAAGCTTGGAGAACGGTAATGACCTTGTCTTTGCAATGAGGCATCAGTCGTAAATCGAATCGCGGCTGACGGCCCAATCGGAAAGCGCAGGCGCTTTGTCGTCTTGAAAACGCGCCGCCCATTCGCGAAAATCTTGTAGACGCTCCTCCGGCGTCATGCTCTCCCAGAGGGGACCAAGGTGACGTTTGTCTTGCACCACCGGCTCGGCGCGCACTTTGTAACGTTTGTGAGGCTCAGCGCCAAGCTGCTCCTTGGTCAAGCGCAGTTCGCCGTTCTCATCAACCTCAACCTCCAACTCAATCACGTCCGCCATTCTCTATCCCTTCCCCAGTTTCGGAATCCCGTGCTCGCCCAAAGCCACGGCGATGTTTTTGGTTTCCATGTAAAAGTCGAACGAGTAGTCGCCCCCGTCCCGCCCGATGCCCGACGCCTTCATGCCGCCGAAGGGCGTGGGCAGGTGGCGCACGTTGTGCGAATTGACCCAAATCATCCCGGCCTCGAGCCCTTGGGCAAACCGGTGAGCGCGGCTCACGTCACCCGTCCACAAGTAACCCGTGAGGCCGTAGCGCGTGTCGTTGGCGATTCTGAGGGCTTCGGCTTCGTCTCTAAACGAAATCGCCGTCAACACGGGGCCGAAAATCTCCTCCTGTGCGACGCGCATGGTGTTGGACGCGTTCGTGAACAGCGTCGCGGTGACGAAGTTGCCCTCCGCCTCGCCGCCCGCCGCAACGGTTGCGCCTTCTTCGCGCGCTAAGTCGAAATAGCTGCACACTTTTTGAACGTGGTTGGGGTGGATGAGCGGGCCGAGTTCGGTCGCGGGGTCAAATGGGTCGCCGACACGGATGTTTTTGGCACGTTCGGCGAGTTTGCGGGTGAAGTCTTCGTAGACGCTTTCTTGCACGAGGACACGGCTCGAGCTGGTGCAGCGCTCCCCGTTGAGGCTGTAAATCATGAAAACGACCGCGTCGAGGGCGCGCTCCAAGTCGGCATCCTCGAACACGACCACCGGATTTTTACCGCCCAGTTCGAAGTGAACCCGTTTCAGCGTCGGCGCACCCTGCGCCATGATGTGCGAACCCGTGAGGCTTTCGCCGACAAAGGCGACCGCCTTGATGTCGGGGTGCTCGGTGAGCGCTTTACCCGCCGTCTCGCCGTAGCCGTTGACGAGGTTGGTGACGCCCGCGGGAATGCCGGCCTCGAGCATGATTTCGTGCAGCCGCAACGCGGTGACCGGGCTGAACTCGGCGGGTTTGTGGACGACCGTGCAGCCCGCCGCGAGCGCCGGGGCGATTTTCCAGGTCGAGAGCATAAAGGGCGTGTTCCAGGGCGTGATAATCCCCACCGGCCCGATAGGAGCGCGCAGCGTGTAGTTCAAAAATTCTTCGGTCGGCAGACTCAGGCCGTTGCGCGCTTCTTCACACTTGTCGGCGAAAAAGCGGAAGTTCTGCGCGCCGCGCAGCGCGGCCTTGCTCATAAAACGAATCGGTTGGCCGGTGTCGAGGACTTCTAAAAGGGCGATTTCCTCGGCGTTGTCTTCGATGAGGTCGGCGACGCGGTGGAGCAGTTCACGCCGCTCTTCGGCAGGCAAGTCGCGCCAGACGGGGAAGGCGTCGCGTGCGGCTTGCGCAGCTTTATCAACGTCCTCAGCCGTACCGGAAGCAACTTTGCAGATAATTGAGTTGTCGAGCGGCGTCGCGTTGTCGAACGTTTCACCTGAGACTGAATCGACGTGCTCACCGTCGATGAGGTGGCGAATTCCTTTTTCTGAAAGAGACTCGAGATAGCCTCGAGCCTTCTCCTGCGCAATTCCAGCTTTCGTTATCGTTACAACGCTCACACTTTCACCTCTCGTCGATTCCCTTCACGCCCAAGTAAAGGCTCGGCGTCCTCGGTCTCCATCATCACGTCGTTGACGAGTTCGCCCAAACCTTCGACTTCGAGCCGCATGGTGTCACCCGGATGTACGTGGGAAATGCCTTTGGGCGTGCCGGTTAAGAGCACGTCGTCTTTCTCTAAAGTCATAAAGCGGCTGATGTACTCTATGAGTTCGGGAATCTTGTAAATCATGTCGCCCGTGTTGCCCTCCTGACGCAGCTCGTCGTTCACAAAGGCGCGCAAGGTGAGGTTGTCGGGGTCGGTGACTTCGTCCGCGCTGACGTAGTAGGGCCCGAGCGGCCCGAAGGTGTCCCAACCCTTGCCGCGAATCGGCGGGCGGTAGGTGTTCGTTACGTAGTCGCGCACGACGAGGTCGTTGGCGACGGTGTAGCCGCCGACGTAGTCGTAGGCGTCTTTTGCTTTCACCCGCCGCGCGTTGCGGCCGATGATGACCGCGAGTTCGACCTCGTAGTGCATGAACTGTGCGCCCTGCGGGTAGATGACGGTGCCACGGTGCGGCAACAGCGAGGTGTTGGGTTTCCAGAACAGCGCGGGGTCTTCGGGTTGGGCGAGCTCGAGTTCGGCGGCGTGGTCGCGGTAGTTCAGCGCCAGCGCGATGACCTTGCCCGGCGTGACCGGCAAGCGCCAGGTGACCGCGTCGGGGTCGTGCGCCTCGCCCGCGTGGTCGATGATTCGGCCTTCTTGCAAGACTCCCTCGAGTTCTCTTCCTTTGGATATAAACCGCGCCCGCTTCACGCCGCCACCCGCTCGAGAAGCCCGTACTTCGCCAGCGTCTTTTTGAGCCGCGCCTCGTTTTCCGGGAGCATCGGGCCGAGGGGCAGCCGCCACTGCGCTTCGCACAAACCCATCATGGCGAGCGCGGTTTTCAGCGGCACCGGGTTGGTTTCGACAAACAAGACGTCGTTCAGCTCGAGCATGTCGAAGTGCAGGTCTCTCGCCGCGTCCCACTTCCCCACCGCGGCGAGGTCGTACAGCTCGGCGATTTTTTTGGGCGCAATCACGCCGGTGGCGCTCACGTGGCCCGCGCCGCCCAAAGTGAGCATCGGGTAGGTCAGCGTCTCCGCGCCGCAGTACACCCCGAAGTCGCGCCCGGCATGAACAAAGGTGTAGCTTACGTCGTCCAAGTTCTTCGTCGCGTGCTTCACGCCTAAAATGTTCGGACACGCCTCGCGCAGCCGCCCGATGGTTTTCGGCTCGATGTTGACTGCGGTGCGGCCCGGAATGTTGTAGAGCATCACGGGCGTGTCGGGAACGCTTTTAGCAACCGCCGTAAAATACTCGAGCAAATTGTTCTGGTTCGGCTTGATGTAGTACGGGCTGATGACGAGCACCGCGTCCGCGCCCGCCTTGACGGCGTGGCGGGTCAGTTCCAACGTCTCGTCGAAGTTCGTCGTCCCCGTCCCCGGCATCACCGGGACGCGGCCATTCACGGTTCGAATCACGAACTCGGTGATGTGTTTGCGCTCGTCTAATGAGAGCGACGAGGGCTCGCCCGTCGTGCCCGTGCAGCCGAGGCCGTGGGAGCCTTCACGGATTTGGAACTCGATAATCTCGCCCAGCGCCGCCTCGTCGATGCGGTTGTCGGAGCCGGTGAACGGGGTCGGTAAGGGGACCAGGGAACCTTTGGGTAATTGCACGCTTTCCTCCATCGTTGCAGACGTGTCGGTGGCTGTGTTAGCTTATAGTTAATATGTTAAATAGTTGCGCCGCCTGTGTCAATGGGTCAACCCATTTTTATAAAGGCTCGCTCGAGTCCAAGGAACTCCACTATGCCTGAAACCGTTACCTTACCGAAACCGACGCGGCCCACGCTTCCCACCTTCGATAATTCGTTGCCGATGGCGTTGTTACGCGCCCGAGACGCCGCCATGACCAGCTTCCGCCCGTTGCTGGCTGAGTATGACCTCACCGAACCCCAATGGCGGGTCGTCCGCGCGCTGAACGACGCCGACGCACTCGACATTTCGACGCTTGCTCAGCGGTGTCACATTTTGCTGCCGAGCATGTCGGGCATCTTAAAAAGGCTCGAGGCACGCGGCCTGGTGCAGCGGGACGCCAACACCCAAGACCAGCGCAGTTCGCTCATCTCTTTGACTGCCCAAGCGCGCGAACTTACGAAGGAAATTATGCCGCGGCTCGAGGCGCGCTATTCAGAGATAGAAGCGGCTTTCGGGGCCGAACGTTTGGAGCAGCTTTACGAGTTGCTGTTCGCTTTGGAGGAAGTGCTCGAGGGTTTAGAAAGTCAGGAGCTGCAAAATCAAGTCCTTATTTGACGGCGCTGCATGATTTAGTTTGCTAAAGCCGAACAAGTAGCTTTTCGTACTCGTCATGCGGGCCAACCCAGAACCAGATGAGGTCTTCACCTTCACGAATCCCTACAGCACGGTGGCTCAGGTTGATTCGCGCTGAATACACAGGCAGTTTGCCGTGAACCTTTTTGAACTGCAAACTCGGGTGCCGAGGGTTTTGCTCAAACAAACGGTAAGCGGCTCGAGCCTGCTCTTTCGTCGTCTCGTCCAGCCGCGCGTACAGCTTCCAGAACTTATCGGTCGTTCGGTTCACAAATCATCGAGGTTGAGGGGCTTGGTTTTTCCCGCCCGGTGCTCAGCCAGGGCTTCTTCCGCGAGTTCGGCAAGGGTATTTTGAGAGTTTTTAAAAAGCTCACTCCAACGTTCTTCAGAGGCGAGTTCGGCCAGCACGATTTCAGCGATGGCGTCCTGGTCGCGCTCGGGCAAACGCGAGGCTTCGGCGAAGGCTTTTTCCAATAGTCGAGTCATCGGCAACCTCTTGTTAGGCCTAGTTTACAGGGGGAGAGGCGTCCTGAGTGAAGCAGGTTGACAGCAAAGCTCGAGGCGTAGGGAAGCCGAGGGCTCGAGGTTAGTGAAGTTGAGACATCAATTGAATTTTTTACGCACAGGTAGTTTGTCTGTTATGGCAGGGAGAATGTACACGTCTGTGAGCAAGTGTTCAACCACATCCATTGCTAGACTCAAGACTTCCTCGGAGTGAGGTTTGACTTCATGAGCGGCTGCATTGCCAAGTAGTCTCGTGCTATGTAGCATCTCAGCCCCAGATTTCGTCAGAATTCCTAATGATGCGAGAGCATCAATTTTTTGCTCCAAATTCTTTCCGGCAGCTTGTTTTTCATTACACACAGCTTCGACAAGTGCTCGAATACCTATGCCCGCTAGTATCGGCTGTTTGCTGCAAAGCGCAGCATGGGTCTCATCGTAAATTTTAAAAACTTGGCGAGGGAGAACGCTTACCTGCCGTAGTTTATGTCTTCCAGCAACTCGACTCGGATAAACATCAATAGCTGTCTCAAAAAACTGTTCACCCGTTTCAAGGTCGTGATAATAGTCCTCCGAATTCATGTGAGTTTTTCTAAACGAGATACTGTCACAACCTTGACACTGAACAATTTGATAGGAGTTGTCCGCTCCGTAATGAAATTCGCCTCTGAAGTTTTCGCGGACGGAGACATCTACCGACTGGAGCACCTTATGCCGGGTTTCGGTGGAACAGTTCCCACAAGAAACTCGGCATTCCTCACCGTGTAATTTGTTGATGTCAACAGTTTTTGTCGAACTGCCCATAATTGTTCTCCAGAGTTGTTTTACACCGCATTTGTTCAAAGTAGCGTAGGTACAAATCAACCTTGAACATAAAGCTACTCCCCCAAAATCAGCGCAAACATCAGCGGCGCAACTATCATCGCATCACTCTCGATGACGTACTTCGGCTCATCGGCAACCTCCTTTTAAATCTATTGTACCGGGAAGAGGCATGAGCGAAGCAGGTTGACGGCAAGGCTCGAGGCGTAAGAAAAAGGACTCGAGCTTACTGAGGGGGCCTAAAACCAACAATCCTTCTTCCGGCTCTTGTGAGAACGCTTTCACGCAGCCATCGAACTCGCCAAGCGCCGCTCACGCATGGCGGCGAACTCGAGCACCGCCCGAATATCCTCACGCTGTAAGCTGGGAAAGTCCTCTAAAATCTCGTCTTCTGTCATGCCCCCGGCGAGGTACTCGAGCACGTCGTAAACCGTAATCCGCGTGCCCTTGATGCAGGGTTTGCCGCTGCGCACTTCGGGGTCGATGGTGATACGGCCTTGAAAGTCCATACTTCATCTTACTCTCTTTGCTGCACTCCGTTGCTGCTGACGAGGTCGACCAAAAGCCTCGCCCTGGTGCCGCCGAGCCAGGTGTCTTTTTTGAACTGCTGGTGGTAAGCGTCGATGGCGTGAGCAGAGGTTTTGACGACTTTTTGAGCTTTTTCGAAAGAGTCGGCGCGCATGTAGGAAAGCAGGTAGTCTTTTCCGTCCAGAGAAAGATGAAACCAAGATTCCAGTTGCACCCCTTCGTCGCGCAGGGTTGCGACAGCTTCGTCAACACGCTCGTTGAGGGTTGCTGCCCATTCTTCGACTTGCTCGAGGGAGTCGGGTTTGAGTTCGATAACGCCTGCGATGATTTCCATGACGACCTTTCAGAAAGTAGCGTGATTTGTGTTCGCACCACCTATACAAAGTGGCTCGAGGCGCGGTATCAGGAAATAGAAGCGGCTTTCGGAACTGAACGTTTGGAGCATCTTTACGAGTTGCTGTTCGCTTTGGAGGGAGTGCTCGAGCCCCACTGACAGCCTTCAACCCACGCTACCGGAGCAGGGGGTACCGTTCGTCTCGCGCAGCTCACGGACAATCGGCCTTGTTGTAGCAACCTTTCTGTTAGGCTCTACTTGCGCTGCCTGTGCGAGAAAGCGGCAGTGCGGTTTCCACACCTTGCACCGAACGCACACGCGCGACGTGTTCTTCGACGATGCTCCGGGCGTAGCTGGACTTCACACTTCGGTCGGCGACCTCGGCGACGACTTGAACGTGCCGCATCAAAACCCGCCGGCGCTGTGGAGTTCGCGCGACTTCGGCTACCTGCTCCACCGCCGTCAACAGCCGCACCAGGATGGCCGTGTTGCCTTCGGCGTTCTCCACGATTTGGTCGAAGGCCAGGGCTACAAAACGCTCGAAGGTGGGGCCGCGCGCGACGACCCGAAGTTCGCCGTGCTCGAAGCGGTAGGGCGACTCGAAGCGGCGGCTCGCGCAGCGGCTCAAGATCACGGCCGCGTAGTCGATGCAGGTTACGGCGGTGGTGGTGTCGTTGATGCCGGGGGAAAGGGCTTTCAGCGCGATGTCTACCAACTGCCGGATGCCGAAGGCGACATCCTGGTCCGTGGTGCGGTAGGAACCGACGGCGTACAGCCGGTTCAGCGCCCGGACCGTCGCCGCGTCGGGTGCCCGGCCGAGGGCAAGCGAAGCGATAGGCCGACCCTGCGTGACGAAGTCGCCGACACCGGCTTCCATCCGCAGCACCGCCCCCCGTTCCCGTGCAAAAGCGAGCAACGCCTCAGCCTCAACGCTCTGGACGTAACCGGTGGTGAGCGCGGGAACCCCGTACCAGGCCAGGTCCGCCAGGCTGTCAGCCGGCTCTGCTTCGTCTTCTGCTGCGTCGCCGAGTTCCTGCGGAAACAGGCGGTCGACGGCTTTGGTGGTGTCTCGGGTGATGCCGGCGATGATTTCCCCGGCTTGGATGGAGGCGGCGATGTGATGGATAAAGAAGATGAGAAAGGCAATCCCCACGAGCGCCAGCAGGACGGCGCCGAGCATGGCGAGCGACGGCGCGAACGTCCCGTCGCCGCTGCTGACGGTGCGAAGTACCAGCAGGCAGTAGGCGTAAATGCCGACGAAAACACCGAGCACGACCTGGGTGGCGGAGTCGCGCATGAAGTTCCGCAGGACGCGTGAGGTGTACTGGCTCGAGGCCAAAGTCAAGGCAACGATGGTGATAGAGAACACGACGCCGGCGACGGTGATCATCGACCCGGCGATGGTCGAAAGAATGGCGCGGGAACCTTCCGCTTCCACAGCGAAGAGCCGAGGCCACCGGTCGCGCAAGTTCTCTCCGGCCCGCAGGTCGATCTCGATGAGCCCGAGAGCGAGGGCGACTGCGCCCACGACGACGAGCGTCGGCACAAACCAGAGACTTGAACGAATACCGATCAACAGTTGCTCGAGCTTACCGGCCGACGAGGAAGTACGCATGCCACCCTAACATAGCTCACCGCGCTTAGCAGCTGCGGGAGCTAGGAGAACAAACGAACCTTATAGCAGTTCTGTTACTGACCTAAAATCAACGCAAACATCAGCGGCGCAACAATCGTCGCGTCGGACTCGATGACGTACTTCGGCGTGTCCACGTTCAGCTTGCCCCAGGTGATTTTCTCGTTCGGCACCGCGCCCGAGTACGACCCATAACTTGTGGTCGAGTCGCTGATTTGGCAAAAATAGCCCCACATCGGGACGTTTTCACGCTGCAAGTCCTGGTGGAGCATCGGCACGACGCAAATCGGGAAGTCCCCGGCGATGCCGCCGCCGATTTGGAAAAAGCCGACGCTGCTCTGTTCGGCGGTCTGCGTGTACCAGTCGGCAAGCTCAATCATGTACTGAATGCCCGTCTTGACGGTGTGGACATTCTTGACTTCACCCGTGATGCAGTGCGAGGCGTACATGTTGCCGGTGGTCGAGTCCTCCCAGCCGGGCACGACGATGGGCAGGTTTTTTTCGGCGGCGACGACCATCCAGGAGTCTTTGGGGTCGATCTGGTAGTGCTCTTGAAGCGCGCCCGAGCGGATGAGCTTGTAAAGAAACTCGTGCGGGAAGTAGCTCTCCCCCGCTCGGTCGGCCTTCGTCCACTCGTTCACTAAAGCTTTTTCCAAGCGACGCATCGCTTCTTCTTCGGGGATGGTGGTGTCGGTAACGCGGTTCATGTGACGGTCCAACAAGTCTTGTTCTTCCTGCGGCGTCAGGTCGCGCCAGTTCGGCAGGCGCTCGTAATAGTCGTGCGCAATGAGGTTGAAGATGTCTTCTTCTAAGTTTGCGCCGGTGCAAGAGATGACGTGAACCTTGTCGCGGCGAATCATTTCCGCTAAAGACAGCCCGAGTTCGGCGGTGCTCATCGCCCCGGCGAGCGTGATCATCATTTTGCCGCCGCTGTCTAAGTGAGCCGTGTACGCTTCGGCGGCGTCGATGAGGGCGGCGGCGTTGAAGTGGCGGTAGTGATGTTTGATAAACTGACTGACAAATCCTTGTGACATCTTCGGTATTCCTCTCATTCAACAAAAGAAGCCGATTTCCGGCTTTAAAAAGATAGTCTCTTTCAGCTACAGCAGTGCTAGTTTAACCTACATGCTTTTTGCTGACCGCCTTCGGGCGCAGACGGGAGCCGGAAACTGTGAACGTAGAGCTGAAGCGCTTGCCCGAAGTCGAGTGTGCCGAAATCATCCGACTCATGAACAACCCGTTGGTAAGACGCGAGATGCCGCTGACCAAAGACAACTTTAACGAGGCAGATTGCGCGGCCTTCGTCGCGGGCAAGGAGCGGCTCTGGGCGGAGCACGGTTTCGGCCCTTGGGCGTTTCTCGTTGAGGGTAAGTTTGCGGGCTGGGGCGGCTTGCAACCGGAAGCGGGCGAGGCCGATCTGGCGCTCGTCTTGCATCCGGATTACTGGGGCTGGGGCAAACGAATCTATGACAAGATCATAGGTAAAGCCTTCGGAGAAATGGGACTCGAGTCGGTAGTTATCTTTTTTCCGCCAACTCGCACACGCGTTCGGGGCATTCTGCGGCTGGGCTTCGAGCCCGAAGGCGAAGTCGAGTTGTACGGCGAGCGCTTCATCCGCTACCGCCTGCGCGCTCGCTAGCGCGCCAACGCCTGCTCCAAATCGGCGATAAGGTCGTCCGGGTGCTCGAGCCCCACCGACACCCGCAGCAAGTTCTTGGGCGTCTGCGAGTCCGGCCCTTCGATGCTGGCGCGGTGCTCTATCAAACTCTCCACCCCGCCTAAACTCGTCGCGCGGGTAAAAATTTGGACGCCCGCCGCCACCCGCATCGCCTCGGCCTCGCCGCCCTTAACTTGAAACGAGAGCATCCCGCCGTAGGCGTTCATCTGTTTTTTGGCAATGTCATGGCCTTGGTGAGAGGGCAGGCTGGGGTAATAGACTTTCTCCACTTGTGGATGTTCATTCAAGAACTCGGCGACTTTGGCAGCGTTCTCGCAGTGGCCGCGCATCCGGTAGGGCAGCGTGCGAATGCCGCGCAGGGTGAGCCAACAGTCGAAGGGCGAAGGAACCGCGCCCTCCATTTTTTGCACAAAGGCGATACGCTCCCAAAACTCGTCTTTTTCCTTCGTCACGACCGCGCCGCCGAGCACATCGCTGTGGCCGGAGAGGTACTTGGTCGAGGAGTGCATCACGAGGTCGGCCCCCATTTCGAACACGGGTTGCAAGCGCGGCGGCGTCCAAGTGTTGTCGCAAGCGACCCGCGCATGGACGCTTTTGGCAAGTTCCACGACCACGGTCACATCGGTGATTTTGAGCATAGGGTTGGATGGTGTCTCAATCCAGATGAGTTTGGTGTTCGGTTTCAGGGCGGCTTTTAGGGCGTCCAAGTCGGTCATGTCGACGGGGGTAAGCTCGAGCCCCCAAGGAATAAAAACTTGATTCAAAAGCTTGCGCAGGCCGTGGTACATGTCGTCGGGAATTACCGCGTGGTCGCCCGGCCGCAGCGCCCGAAACACCGCTCCCGCCGCCGCGGAGCCTGACGAGAAAGCTGCGGCTGCCGCGCCGCCCTCCAAAGTTCTCAAAACTTCTTCCAGCGCCAGCCGGTTCGGGTTCTCGGTGCGGGTGTAGATGTAGCCGTGCGGAAACGAGCCGTCGGCGTCGCGCTCGAAGGTGGTGGACAGGTGAATCGGCGCAGTGACCGCGCCCGTGGCGGGGTTGGGCTCGGCGGCGGTGTGAATCGCGAGGGTCTCGAGCTTGGCGTCCTCTTTCATAGCTTGAAAGCGTATCACGACGCCCCGCCGCACGCCCCATCGAATCGTGAGAAGATAAAGCCATGAACGAACCCCTGGAGCGCATTCGCAGCTTATGGACGGAACTTTACGACGGCGGGCACGAAGACAAGCTCGAGCCCTTTCTGGACGAACTCAAAACTCTCAAAACCGAGCACACCCTGCCCGCCCTGCCCGCCGAGTGGTACAAGGACGTGGTGGTCTATTCGCTCTACGTCGACCTGTTCAACGAGAGTTTCGAGGGGCTGACCGAAAAGCTCGACTACCTGCAAGACTTGGGCGTCACCGCGCTGTGGCTGCTGCCGATTCTCGACTCGCCCATGCGCGACGCGGGTTTCGACATCCGCGACTACACGAAGGTGCGGGATGATCTAGTCACCTCGCCAGACAAGAGCACGCGCGAGGTGTTCGACAGCTTTGTCGAGGCGGCGCACGCGCGGGGCATTTACATCCTGTTCGACATCGCGCTCAACCACAGTTCCGAGGAGCACGAGTGGTTCGCCTCTTCCAAAGACGATAAAACCTCCAAATACCGCGACTACTACATCTGGAGCGATACGAATGAGCTTTACAAAGAGGCTCGCGTTATCTTCAAAGGCATGATGGACAGCAACTGGACGCAGCACGGCGACCAGTATTACTTCCACCGCTTTTTCGACATCCAGCCCGACTTAAACTACCGCAACCCGGACGTGCTCACTGAGATGACGCTGATGCTCGCGCGCTGGCTGGTGCGCGGCGTGGACGGTTTTCGCGCCGACGCGATTCCCTACCTGTGGAAAGAGGCGGGTACGAACTGCGAAAACCTGCCCAAAACCCACGCAATCGTCAAGATTTTTCGCGCGGCGATGGATTTTTTGCGACCCGGCAGCATCCTCCTCGCCGAGGCGAACCAGCCACCCCTCGAGGTTGCTAAATACTTTGCCGACGGCGACGAGTGCTTGGCCGCCTATCACTTCCCGCTCATGCCGCGCATCTACCGCGCCCTTGCCGAAGGGAACGCCGCGGCGATTCAAGACACGCTCCAACCGAGCTTCACCCCGCCGATTCCCGAGAACTGCCAGTGGGTCTCGTTTTTGCGCTGCCACGACGAGTTGACGCTCGAGATGGTCACGCCGGCAGAGCGCGCCTTGATTTACGACCACTACGTTCAGGACCCGCTCTGGGATTTCCGCGAGGGCGAGGGCGTCTCGGCGCGCTTGGCGACGCTGCTTAGGGACGACCCGCGCCAAATCAACCTGCTCAACGCGATTTTGCTCACCCTCGTCGGCACGCCCGTGGTCTATTACGGCGACGAACTCGCCAAGCAAAACGACCGCGCCTATTATAACCGTCTGGTCGAGCAGAGCGGCTACCAGGATTCGCGTTACCTGGTGCGCGGGCCTATTGACTGGGAACAGGCCGAGCAAGACTTACAGAACCCGGACAGTCTCGCCTCCAAAGTCTTCTACCCGCTCCGGCAAATGCTCCGCAACCGCCGCAACTACCTCGCCTTTTCGCGCGGCAGTTTGAGCTTTTTAGATGTGGGCAATCCCGCCGTTTTGGCCTACTTGCGCAGTTTCGGCAGTCAAGCGGTCGTGGTTTTGGCAAACTTGTCAGGCGAGGAGAAAAGCGTGTCCCTGCCCGAGCCGCTGATGGTCTGCCCGGACTTCGACATGCTCGAGACCTCCGTCACTTGCCGGGAAAACAGCGTCGTTTTAGCGCCTTACGGGTTTCACTGGCTGGCGGCGGTGGGGTCATGAGGCCCAAATAGCCCCTGTCTTTTACCAATCTTGTGCCCATTTACAGTAAACTGGACATCCAGCAGGAGGTCTTGCTAGATGTCTTCACAGCAGAAAGTCACAGTAACGCTGTCTAAAGGGCTGCTCGAGCGTTTGAACCGGACGGTGCCCAGCCGTAAACGCAGCCTCTTTATTACCGAGGCCATCGAAGAACACCTCGACCTACTCGAGCAAGCTTCAGCTTTAGAAGAGGCGGCAGGTAAGTGGTCCCTAGAAAACCATCCCACGTTGCAAGATGACCGGGGCATAGACGAATGGCTTAAAGAATCTCGTCAAAGCTGGGGATAGCTTTGCGCTATTTGCGCGACACAGCCCTGCTCATACGCCATCTGCGGGGGCAAAAAAGCACTGTGCAGTTGCTGCGTGGTTTGGGAAAAACTAACCGCCTTTGCATCTCTACGGTGACCAGGCTCGAGGTCAGGGCGGGCGCGCACGAGAGCGAGCAAGCTGTTACACAAAAACTGCTGTCACGCTTTGTAAACCTCGACTTGGACAGCTCAGTTGCCGACAAAGCCGGCGAAGTCATCGCTCAGGGCAAAAAGGTCAATCGACTCGTCCTTGTTCCTGACGCCCTCATCGCTGCGACTGCACTCGTTCACGACATCACGCTCGTCACTTTCAACGTTTCTGATTTTGAGGGTGTTGCCAACCTCAGCTTACATCCCCCCTCGAGCTAAAGCGTGAATAGGTTTTTCGTCTACTGCGAGGGATGCAAACTCAGCCGCTAAACGTCTGCCCGGACTTCGGTAAGCTCGAGCCCTAAATTTAGGCCTTTATACAGCTTCCCTTACTCGTGTAGGATGGTATCAAGATGAACGAATCAACAGTGTCTCTCGTCCAATCAGACCCAAACATCATGATGGGCAAACCTGTCATAGCGGGTACGCGCATTACGGTAGAGTCCATTTTAGAAAAGCTCGCCAGCGGTGAAACGAGGGAACAGCTTCTTTCCGCCCATCCCAGGCTGACCCGAGAAGCCGTCGACGCGGCCTTGGCGTTCGCTGCTCAGGCGCTTCGTGCCGACGTGATTTACCCCGCGCCGGGCAAGGCCGCGTGACCTTTGTCGCTGACGAGGGTGTAGACAGCGCCGTTGTTGAGAAGTTGAGAGACGAAAACCACAAGGTTCTTTATGTCGTCGAGATGTCCCCCGGTATAACCGATGATGAAGTTTTAGATAGGGCAAATGCTGAGCAGGCGTTGCTTCTGACGGCAGATAAAGATTTTGGTGAACTGGTGTTTCGGCTTGGGCGCATTCACAGAGGTGTGGTTTTGCTCAGGCTTTACGGTTTAAGTCCTGAGTTGAAGGCGAAAATTGTCAGCGAGACTGTTCAGGCGCACGGTGCCGACATGACAAATGCTTTCACGGTTGTCTCGCACAGTTCGGTACGCATTCGCTCCAAGCTTTAACCGCGTGACTTGAGTTGGCACACGCTAACCGAGTTGATTTTGAGCAAGAAGCAAAAGAGTAAAGGGCTCGAGCCCCCACTCCCTCACACCAGCCGCACGTGAACCCCCGCCGCAGCCAGCACGTTCTTGACCTCCCCCACCGTCGTCTGCCCGCTGTGAAAAATTCCGGCAGCCAGCGCCGCGTCGGCCTCACCTTCCACCAGCACGTCACGCAGGTGTTCGGCCCGGCCCGCGCCGCCGGAGGCGATGACGGGGATGTCGACGACCCTCGCAACCGCGCGCGTCGGGGCTAGGTCGTAGCCCGTTTTCATGCCGTCGGCGTCGATGCTGTTGAGGACGAGTTCGCCCGCGCCCAGTTCTTGGCCCTGAACGGCCCACTCGAGCAGGTCCAGCCCCGTGTTCTTGCGCCCTCCGGCGACGTACACGTCCCAGCCCGAACCGTCCGCACGGGTTTTAAAGTCGATGGAGAACACCACCGCCTGCGCGCCGTAGTGGTCGGACGCCTCGCGAACGACCTGCGGACTCGCGACCGCGCCCGAGTTGATGGAAACTTTGTCCGCCCCGGCCAAAAAGAGGGCGCGAAAGTCGGCTAAAGTGCGCACGCCGCCGCCCACCGTCAAAGGCATAAAACACTGCTCGGCGACGCGCGTCGCCACCTCGAGCATCGACTTTCTCCCTTCACTCGTCGCGGTGATGTCGTAAAAGACGAGTTCGTCCGCGCCCTGCTCGTTGTAAAGCAGCGCGAGTTCGACCGGGTCGCCCACGTCTCTCAGCTCGCCCTTTTCGGCGCGGCCGAACTGCTGGCCGCGGGTGGTGCGGCCGTTGTGAACGTCCAAGCAGGGGATGATGCGTTTGGCTAACACTGTGAAAGCATAGCAGCTAAGCGTTGTTCCGGAGGCTCGAGAAAAACGCAGCCAAATCATCTTCGTCTTTATAGAAGTAAGTCCGCTCAGAGATGCCCTGCAGCGTCGTCGAAAGGTCTGCGCCCTGTTCGGCAACGGTAACGACGGGTTTGCCAAGCGCGTGCGCGTAGCCCGCTTCGATGCCGAGGCCGACGCCTTTTTCGGTGAGGTCTAAAAGAACCAGGTCACTTCCGTCGATGAGGTTAAAGGCGAGCCTCATGAGTTCGGCGGGCTCGAGCGTGACCGTGCCCCAGTCCTCCAAGTCGCGCAGGGCGCAGCGGGTTGTAAAGCCCAGTGCCTCGAGCGCCTCGAGCCGCCGTTTGGTCACCGCGTTGTTGAGTCCGTCTTCAAAATACTTGACGCCGTAGTAGAGGGTTTTGGGTTTCGGATGTCGTGCGGGGTTGGCCCAACCTTGCGTCGTGGCGAGCTGCCTGAGCAGGGCCAGTTCTTCACGCAGTTGCAGAAAGTTGTGCTCAAGCCTTAAAAAGTATTCTTCTATACGGCCCAGGCGCAGTGTCCGGTCACTCGCTTCAGGTTCTCTACTGTGCTCGGACATGCTTAGGATGCGCCAGCGCACCGTGTCCGGGTCGCGGGTGAGTTGCTGCAGGATGCGGTAGGCGACGCCGTCGCCCTCACGAATGATGCCGAGCAGAATGTGCTCAGTGGCGATGACGTTGCTCCCGAGACTTCGTGCTTCGCTCCCGGCGAGTTCCATCACGCGCCGAGTACGCGGCGTAATCGTGGCGGCTTCGTTTCTGGGCAAACCGTTGCCGCGGCCGATCAGCTCCTCGACTTGGCGGCGAAAATCTTGCAGTGTAGCGCCGAACTCGCCCAAGAGTTTGCTTGTAGGACCCCCTTCACGCATCAAGCCCAACAGGAGGTGTTCGGGGCCGATCATGGCGTGGCCGAGTTTCGAACCTTCTTCGCGGGCGAAGTGGAACACCAAGCGGGCGCGGTTGTCGTAGCGGTTCATGGGGCTTTCAGTATAGGGCCGCCGACGCCGAAAGGGCGGGTTTGTACCCCTACGAAACCGCACGGCTCGCTACCGCACCAACTTCGACAGCAGCTCGATGTGGTGGGTGTGCGGGTAAAAGTCGAACGGCTCGAAACTTTCTAAACGCCAGCCTTTCACTTCGAGGTCCGCTACGTCCCGCGCCCAGGTCGCCACGTCGCAGGAGACGTAGATGAGCTGAGAAACGCCGGACTGCGTCAAGGTTTCGCGCAGGTCTTTGTTCAAGCCCGAGCGTGGCGGGTCGACGGTGACGAGGTCTGTATCTGGCGGAACCTCGACCTGTTTGGCGTCGGCCTTGAGGAACTCGAGCCCCGTCAAACCCAACCTCTCAGCGTCCCTTTTCCCCCGGACGACGCTGCCGCGGTCAATCTCTAAAGCAATCACCCGCTCGTACCTGCTCAACAAGTGCATCCCGATGACGCCGCTGCCCGCGTACAGGTCGAGGGCGAGCTTGCCAGAGGGTGCGAGGTCCACCAGGGCTTTGTAGAGCTGCGAGGCCGCCGCCGGGTTGGGCTGCGCGAAGTTGGTCGCGCTCACGCTGACGGTGAAGCTTCCGTAGGGTTGCAAAATCGTTTTCTCACCGGCCAGCTTCTCGCTGCCCTGCCGGAAACGGCCGCGCACGTCAAAGGGCGCGTAACTCACGCCGACGACGCCTGCCCCCAGCAAGTCGTGAGCGAAGGGGAGCAGGTTTTTGGCCGAGGTCGTGGCGACGAGTGAGGCCAACACCTCGCCGAAATCGTTGCCCCGGAGAACGACCTCACGCACGCCTTTGGGCGCGTCGAGGGTGCTCCAAGCCTGCCATACTTTGTCGACGGCCGGGTTGGCGACGGGGTCGGTGTCCAAAACTACGACTTCGTGACTCTCCGGCAGGCGGTAGCCCAGCCCGGTTCGCACCGCGACGGGCTGAACGGCGCTGCGGTAGTGCCAGAGCTGCGGCGCGGGCCGAACTTCGGGTACGGCAACGTCGCGCTTGACCGCTCGAGCCAGCGCGTCCTTCACGACTTCGCGTTTAAGCTCGAGTTGCCGAGGATAGGCGACAAAGCCGTAGTCCAGACCGGGGTGCTCCGGCGGCGCAATCCGGTCTGCGCTCGCCTCTAAGACTTCCGTGACCCAGCCCTGCAACACGCCTTTGCGCTCTGAGAGTTCAGCCGCCACCCGTTCACCGGGCAAGCCGCCCCGCACCAAGGCCACGCGGCCGTCTGCCAGCCGAGCTAAAACGCGGCCCCCGTGAATCATCTTTTCGAGGCGAAGCTCGAGCATCCTATGAGCTTACCAGCCTTTCCGCCTCGAGCTTTTCTCAAAGGCCTCTCACCCGGCCGCCAGACTTGCTATACTGCCCGTTATGAAACGCTCAGTGCAAGAGGTTCTGGAGTTGGTCGTCATCGGGCTGGTCGCCCTCGTCGTGGGTATGCTGCTCCTCTGGGGCGCGGGGTGGGTGTTCACCTTTTTGGGCTGGCTGCTGCGCCTCGTGGGCAGCTTTATCTGGCTGCTGCTCAGGTTCATCATCCCCATCGCCATCGTCGCGGGCATCGTTTACCTCATCGTGCGCCTGGTGACCAACCAGCAGAAGTCGAGAGCTAAGACCACCTACAGCCCGACGGTGTCAGGGCCTTCAGGTTCGTCGGTGCCGGTGACGCCGTCCGTCGCGCCGCAAACCATCACCACGCCGCCCGTCCAGACCGACACGGTGCGCGTCGACCCCGACATCGCCGCGCGACCCACGCCCGACACCGGCGCGCCACCCCGAGAAGCGCCGCCGCGAGAGTCGCCGCCAAAAGCGTCCCAAACTGAAGCCTCCACGCCGCCCGGCAGCCAAGACACGCCCGGCAGCGAACGCGTCGTCGAGACGCGGGCCGACGACGCCGAGCCGGTCGACTACGACGTGGACACGAGCGGCTTCAAGAAAATGGACGACCTGGCTGAAGACTTGAACTCGGACGAAGACCGCTCCTAAAGCGGCTACCTGTAAAGACGGAAACTTGTGCAGAGGCGCTCGAGCAAGCGCCTCTGTTTTAATTTCTTCAGGCTGAAGCTTCGGCCTCCAACTCGCTTTTCGGCAACCACCTTGCTTCGGGCTTGACCTCGGGCGCGGGTGCGGGGCCGGTGTCGGTCCAACCCTCGACGCTCTCCAAGGTCATGAGCACCCTGACTTCCATGTCTTGCGTGCAGGTGAGCTGGCAGGACAGGCGTGCTTGCCCAAGTAAACCTTTTTCTTTGAGCTTGTCGTACTCGGCGCGGGTCATCGCCTCGGGTTCGCCCGAGACGAACTCGACGCGGCAGGTCGTACAGCGCGCCACGCCGCCGCAGCGGTGCCCGATGTGGACGCCCATCTCTTCGATGGCGAGCACTAACCGCTTGTCGGCGTCGAACTCGGCGGATTGGTCGTTGACGGTCAACTGTGGCATGGTGCCTCCTTAGACAAGACAGTCGCAGCCTACCGTTTATCTCCCGCGGCCTATGTGGCTCTACTTCGCAGTCGGGGCTTGTGGCGAGTAGCCGGTAGCCACCAGAAAACTACCAGCCGCGCGCTGCAGACCCCGTCAGGGACGCGCGGCGGTCGTCGGGTAAAGAGCCTTGTAGACTTCGTAGTTCTCGCTTACTCGTTGCAGGTACTCGCGGGTCTCGAGCGCGTCGATTTCGCGGTAGAGTTCGTCCTTGTTCGCGCTCACGAGGCTGCTCTCGTAGAGGCGTTTGATGTAGCCCTGGCCGCGGTTGTACGAGGCGATGACGAGTTCGGGGTCGCCGCCTAAGTAGTTCAGCAGCCACCGCAGGTAAAAACTGCCGTAGCGGACGTTCGTCGAAATGTCGAAGGGCTCGCCCGGGGTTTCACGTTGCAGCTCGGCGAGCCAGTCCCAGGTCGAGGGGATGACCTGCATCAGTCCCTGGGCGTTCGAACTGGATAAGGCTTTGGGGAAAAAAGCCGACTCTTGCCGCATGACGGCCCACACCAGGGCGGGCTCCAAGCCGTTGCGCCCGGCTGCGTCGTCCACCTCACCGGGATAGGCCCTCGGGTAAGCGAGTTCCCAGACGCGGCGGTCAATGACCCCGGCGGCGAGCAGTTCGACGCCCGCGCGCTGGCTCTGCCGGAACTCGCCCAGCAGTTGCAAACTCTCCGCCAGCGCCACGCGCTCAGGCACGTCGACCGCGTCCCGCAACGCGAACAGCAGTTCGCCCTGCGCCCCGTCCAAGTCGTTGATGCGGGCGAGGGCAAGAGCAACTTCAACGGCGGGCGGCGTGACGCGCTCCAGGACGGACGTGGTCGGCACTTGCAGCGGCTTGCCCACCTTGAGGCCGAAAAAGCTGCCCGCCCTCAGGTAGGCCTCAGCCGTCTCGGCCAGGGTCGGCTCGTTCAAACGACCGGCCAGCACGTAGGCGCGGTAGGCGGCGTCGTCGGCATATACGGAGTCGAGGGCCGCCAGCTGCAAGTAAACGCCCAGTGCGTCTCGGTAACGGTCTGCGGCTTCCAAATAACCGGTCGCCAGCCACAGGTTCGCGGGTTCGCCGCTTTGCGTCAAGAACGCCACCGCGCCGTCAGTATCGCCCCGTTGCCGCGCGACGAGCGCCCGTCCCTTGAGCGCCGAGGGGCCGGACAGGGTCGCGAACAGCGCGTCGGCCGTCGTCAGGTCGCCCAGGTAGTAGTGCGTCCACGCCTCGCCGTAGCGGGCGTCCCGGTTGCCGGGTTGCTCGGCGAGCCACCTCTGGTAAGCGTCCAGCGCCGCGGCGTAGTCGCCCAGCGCCCGGTAGGCGGGCGCTTCGATGGAGGGTGCGCCGAGGTCGCCCAGCGCTTTGAGCGCGTCCTGATAGCGCCGTGCTTGCAAAAAGGTGTTGGCGAGGCGGTAGGGGTCGGTCTGCAAGCGCTTCAGCCCAGCCGTGGCCGCGGCGGCGGGCAAGGCGGCGGCGTAAGCCTCGAGGGCTTCGTCGCCGAGCCCGGCCGCCTCGGCCGTAGCAGCGTACTCGAGCAGCAGCGCCCGTTTATCAAGCTTGTCGAGCGGGTCGTCGGTGCGCAGCGCGAACACGCGGCGGTAATAGTGGGTTCGGGTAGCGGGCTCGAGCGTGACGTCTCGGGCCAGGCTGAGCGCAGCGCGGTAGGACGCGTAACCGTCCTGTTGCGCGAGCGCTTCCAAACTCGCGGTGTCGCCTTGCAGCAGCGCGTCGCGGTAGCTTTTGTAGTCGACCAACAGCGGGTCGTCGTAGGGGTCCAGGCTCGCCAAGCGCAGCTCGAGGGGCGTCTGCGGGCGCGTCACCACAACCGTCAGCACGGCGGCGAGCAGGGTGAGGACGGCCGACGCTGCCAACACCAGCTGTTTGACCGACGCGGACGTAGAGCCTGCGAACCTCCAACGCAAAAACCTCATAAATTAGAGTGTAAAACGTACGCGCGCGTCTTTGCTGAGAGAAACCAGGCATGGAGGCCGAAACGAACAAGCGCTTCGGTTGCCGAGACGGAACTTTTCTACCTTACGACGCACCCTGCCGATATAGGCTACACTGGCGCTCAAATCCAAGTTCTGACTTGCCTCCCGTCGGGAGGCAAGATGTTTCAACGCAAAAATTCAGCCGAGGAGGTTTGGCAATGGCGAGACAGGTGCGTTTGACGCAAGAAGGGTATGACAGGCTCAAAGCGACGTTGGAAAACGAGCAGGAGCGTCTGGAAGAAGCGACCCGAATTCTGCGCGAGCTGACCGGTTCAAGCGACGACTACGACGACTCGGGGCTGGAAGAGGCCAAGCGCGAAAAAGCGCGTATCGAGGCGCGCATCGACAGCATGGACGACCAGCTCGCCCGCGCCGAAATCATCCAAGCGCACGAGCGCGACAAGGTCGACCTGGGCTCGGTCGTGACCCTGCAAGACGCGAGTTCGAAAGAGGCCTTCGACGTGCAGGTCGTCTCGCCCATCGAGGCGAGCGTGCTCGACAGCGACATCCCCAAAGTCTCCGACGAGTCCCCGCTCGGCAAAGGGTTGATGGGCAAAAAGCCGGGCCAGACCTTCACGGTCGTCATCAACGACAAAAAGACCGAGTACACGCTGGTGTCGATAAGCTGAAAAGAGGCCAGTGGCTTGTAGCCAGTAGCTTGTGGTTTTCTACAAGCTACTGGCTACTGGCTACAAGCCTCGAATGCTAGATTGTCCCCTATGTCTTTAGAAGAGCAGCGCGAACAACGTCTTAGAAACTTGGCAAGCCTGGTCGAGCGCGGTTTCGAGCCGTACCCGTACACGTACGAGGCGACGCATAAAGCCGCCGACTTGCAGGCGCGCTACGGCGGCGGTGAACCCGGCAGCGAGTTTGACGAAACGATCAAAATCGCAGGCCGGATCGTGTTGCTGCGGATGATGGGCAAGGCGAGTTTTGCGACGCTGCAGGACAGCAGCGGGCAACTCCAGGCTTACTTTCAAAAGGACGCCCTCGAGAGCTACAACGCGCTGAAAAAAATCGACCTCGGCGACTGGTTGGAGGTTTCCGGGCCGCTCTTCACGACCAAGACCGGCGAACTCACCGTACGGGTCGAACGTTTTCGCCCGCTGGTCAAGTCCTTACGCCCGCTGCCCGACAAGTACCACGGCTTGGCCGACAAAGAGCAGCGCTACCGCCAGCGCTATCTCGACCTGATGGTCAACCCGGAGGTGCGGCGGGCGTTTACGTTGCGTTCAAAAGCCGTTTCGTACATCCGCCGCTACCTGGACGATTTGGGGTTTCTCGAGGTCGAGACGCCCGTCCTGCAGAGCGTCCCCGGCGGCGCGGAGGCGCGGCCTTTCGTGACGCACCACAACGCCTTGGAGCACGACTTTCACCTGCGCATCTCGTTGGAACTCTACTTAAAACGTTTAATCGTCGGCGGTTTCGAAGCGGTCTACGAAATCGGCCGAAACTTTCGCAACGAGGGGATTTCCTACAAGCACAACCCCGAGTACACGATGCTCGAGCTGTACTGGGCGGGCAAGGATTATTTGGACATCTTAGAGCTTGTCGAGACGATGTACTGCTCGCTCGTCGAAAAACTCACCGGCTCCACGACCCTGTCTTACCAGGGGCAACAGCTCGACTTCAGCACGCCGTGGGCGCGTGTGGACTACACGGGCGAGTTGCAACGCCGCGCCGGTCTGGACTTCGACATCATGGACGAGGCCAAACTGCGCGCCTGGGTCGCTGAGCATCATCCGCCCAAAAACGAGGACAGCGAGGACGGGCCGCTCGCCGAGGCACCCGTCGGGCAGGTTTTCAACAAGCTTTACGACATTTACCTCGAGCCCCACCTCGTCCAGCCGACCTTTGTCATGGACCACCCGCAAGCCATAAGCCCGCTCGCCAAAAAGCACCGCAGCCGCCCCGGACTCGTCGAGCGCTTCGAGCCGGTCTGTGTGGGGATGGAACTCGGCAACGCGTTTTCCGAACTCAACGACCCGCTCGACCAACGGGCGCGCTTCGAACTGCAGCGGAGTTTGCGCGAACTGGGCGACGACGAACAACCCGACATCGACGAGGACTTTTTAACTGCGCTCGAGTACGGGATGCCCCCCACGGGCGGCCTCGGGCTCGGCATCGACCGCCTGGCGATGCTTCTAGCCGACGTGCCGAGCGTTCGCGACGTGATTTTGTTTCCCTTGCTCAAGCCGGAGTAGGAGAAACGTCGGTTGCTGCTGCGACGGCTCCCAAGGCGCTGACTGAACAGTTAGGCTTCGTCGGCAGCCAGGCGCATACAAGAGAAGGCTGTGTAGGCGTCGGAAAATGAGTCGCCATCCGCCTCCGGACCGCCAAGCCACCGGTCCAACTCATCTTCGACTTTGCGGACCTCTTTTTTCAGGGTCTCGAGAGCCTCCTTGGGCGCAGCTTGTACGAACTTGTACCGAAGCACGTCATCGGTGATTCCCCAAAACGTCGCGAGTTCGGTGAGGTGGTGTAAGGAGGCGGGCACGTCCTCCTTGCGGAGGTTTAAAGGTTTGCCGTCCAGCGAAAGCCCGTGTTTGGCAACGAGTTCGGCACCGGGCAAAACGTCGAATTCTTTGTCGGGACCGTCACTCACGCTCTTCGGCTTCCTCTCATCTTTCGAGGGTGAGCAGCGAGGTGAGCAGGGCGAGCCGGTCTAAGGTTTCGTCAATGCGGACGTGTTCGAAGCGCGCGTGCGGGCCTGCGCCCGCCGAACCCAGCCCGTCCAGCGTGGGCACGCCCAGGGCCGAGGTGAAGTTGCCGTCCGAGCCGCCGCCGACGACGGCCCCCTCGAGGGTCAGGCCCAACCTCGCCATGACGGTTTGGGCTTCTGCAAACAACTTCTTGTTCGCCGCGGTAAATTCTAAAGGCGGACGGTTGAGGCCGCCCTCGACGCGCACCGTCACCCTCGAGTCCTGCGGCTCGTAACTCTTGAGCGCCGTTTCCACCCGCTCGGCTTCAATCGGTTTGAGCACGCGCATGTCCAGGGTGCAGCTCGCGGACTCGGCGATGACGTTGCTCACGCTGCCGCCCTGCGCCACGGTGACGTTGACGGTCGTGCCCTGCTCATAGTCGGTGAGGTTTTCGGCGAACGGTAAAAAGTGTGCCAGTTCGCGCAGCGCCGAAGCGCCGTCTTTAGGATTGTTGCCCGCGTGGGCGCTGACGCCCCTGAAGTGAACCGTAAAGTCGCCGGTGCCCTTGCGCCCCGTTTTGAGCGCGCCGTCCTCGCGGCCCGGCTCGAGCACGAACACGCGGCTGTGCTCGAGCGCCAGGCGTTCGATGATTTCGCGCGAGAACACGCTGCCCTTTTCCTCGTCCGAGGTGAGCAGCAGCGTGACCGGGCCGCGCAGGGTCAGGCCCTCTTGTTTGACGAGTTTCAGGGCGTGCAGCGCCGCGGCGACGCCCGCCTTCATGTCGAGGCTGCCGGGGCCGTAGAGCTTGCCGTCCTCTTCTTTCAGGGGCATTTGCAGAAGCGTGCCGACGGGCCAGACCGTGTCGAAGTGGCACAGCAGCAGGCTCGAGACCTTGCCCGGCGCACGCAAGCGCGCGACGAGCTGGTCGCCCACCACCGCTTGCGCGACGCGCTCGACTTGCCAACCGTCGGCGTTCAAACGTGTTTCGAGATGATCCGCCACGCGGTCGTTGGCGGCTTTGTTGGGGGTGGGGGACTCGAGCCGGACCAGGTCACGCAAGGTTTGCAGGTAAGCGTCCCGTTCGGCGTGGGCTGCATCTGTCAGGGTCATGTCCCAATCGTAACTTGAAAAGGCTGTAAGTTTCTCAGGGCGCGTCGAGCGTGGGTCTCCGTCGCCTCTCGGCTGACGCCCCTGCACTCAACCCTTTCAATGTAAGACTTCAATGTGAGACAACCACCGGAGTTCTTTAGGCTGTTCGACTTACACTTAAGGCATGAAACACGTGTTGGTTTGGCTCGTTGCCGGTTTCGGGGTCGCTTTCGCGCAGTCGCCTTCGCCTTTCGTCGACGTGTCGCCCTGTCACTGGGCGACGGACGCCGTCCGCGCCATCGCCGGGGAGCCGCAGGTGTCCGAACGGCAGGCGTTGGGCAGCAACTATCTGGCGGAGAACTCGTTGCGGCAAGTGTTCGAAGGTCTCAAGTGCGGCGACCTCGCCTGGAGCGCCTACTTTATGGAGGGCGTCCCGGCGGGCACCGCGCCGCAGGGCACGCTCCAAAACTTCGCCCTGGACAACGTGAGTTCCAGTCTTTCGGGCACCAGCGGGACGCTCACCTTTAGCGTCACTGCCACCGTCGACGGCCAAAGCTACACGCGCACCGGCAACGCCGCGCTGCGCTACGCGGACGACCGCTGGCAGGTGAGCTACCCCGACTTAGCCGCCCTGGACTTGCCGGTGCTGCCCTAGACGTTCCGGCGCGACAAACTTCGGGGACGAGGGCGGCCGTATCAAGCTAGAGCCGCACGGTTTCGGGGGTTTGTTGAGGGAACTGGGGGGCGGCTCGAGCCGGTTCTTATAAACCTCAAACGCCGTGGCGGCGAACTGCGCCAACGCCGGCACGCCTGCGCCTCCCGCTGCGCGCAGGCCGGACGGCAGGTCCACCACGCCGAACGTTACAAGCTGGCGAGGATGCTGCTCGCCTCGGTTTCTAAGTCGGCGTCGACCATCACGTTGTAACGTTCGGCCTGCATCCCACTGACCGAAGTGAAGTCGCGCCGTCCGCCGGTGAAAGCGTAACTGACCAAGCCGAAAATCGCCCCGATGACGAGCCCGACGACGAGTCCGTTGAGCGCCAGCGTGAGCGCGGCGACGCCCGGCTGAAAAAAGCTGAACAGGCCGAACACGAACCCGATGAACGCGCCTAAAAGCCCGCCGCTCAGCGCCCCGTTTAAAAGCGCGCGCCACCAGTTCAGCCGTCCCGTCACCTGCTCGACGAACCTGATGCCCTCCGCGACGATGGCGCTGCGCTCGACCGGGAACTTCTCGTCCGAGAGTTTGTCCACCGCCCGCTGCGCTTCTTGGTAGGTCGCGTAACTCGCGACGGTGACCCGCGGCTGCTGCGAACCCTCACCCAGCGTCGTCCGCGGAGTTGCCATTTGCCTGTTCATGTCCATGTCGTTCTCCTTTTCCTTGTCTTTCCTTGTCCGGGTTCAGGGTAGGGAAGGAACAAGCGCTTGTCTGTAGGGCAAAGTGGATTCCCCCGGGTCGTTACCCTTTAAGGCGGACATCGCTATTTGCTTTTGGTGACACGGGCTTATACTTGTTGTTCGGGGGACCTTCATGACCTACTGGCAACGCTTTTTTTTAACCCTATACGCGCTTCTGTTCACGCTCAGCGTGGTGCTTATCGACCCCTGGGGCGGCAACCGCGGTGAAATCTGGACCCAACCCAAGGTGACGGTCCTGTGGTACATCACCCTGCTTCACCTCGGGTTTTTGCTGCTGACGTTCGTGCGGTCACCCACCCCGGAGAACCCGCGCGACAATTTGTCGCCGCAGTGGCAACGCGCGGCGTGGCTGTGGGGGCTTTTTCTAATGGTCGGACTCGTCTCGGCGTTGTTCAGCCCGGCTGGGTTCGTCGGCGGCGTCCGGGCGCACTTAGAGATGGGCGACGGTTGGGCTTACTACGCGCTGCTGGCCGTGTTTTCACTCAGCAACGTGCTGGTGCTGCGCGTCCGGCCGGAGCTGTTCCGCGTCCAACTCTACGGCCTGCTCGCCGCGGGCTTCGTGCTGGCGCTGGCGATGGTGCCGCAAGTTTTCGACTGGACGATGGATTACACGGCCACCTCGGGGCAGGTGAGCACTCGCTACGCTGAAATGCTCGTCAGCACCATGTGGAAAGGCCAGATGCCCCTGGGCTTTTACACGAGCCGCGGCCACGCGGGCTTCGTCCTCGCCGCGACCGCCGCGCTCGCCCTGGTGAGCTTGCTGCGCGGCTGGCTCAAGCCGGCTTACGCCTGGCCGCTGTTTTTCTTCGTTTCGTTCGCGCTGTGGTCGACCGCGACGCGGGGCGTGTACATCGCTTACGTCGCCGGGCTGCTTTACGTGGGCTGGCGCTTCGCGGGGCGCGGTTTGTCCTGGCGGCGGGCCACCCTGACGCTCGGCCTGAGTTTGCTCGGTTTTGCCGCCCTGGCGGGCCTGCGCGGCGCGGGCGTGCAGCCGCACCGCAGCGTGCCGTCCCTGAGCAGTTTCGAGGTCGCCGAACTGTCGCGCGCGGACGCCCAGGCGCTCACCTCGGCACGCTCGGAGCTGTGGCGTTCGGCGCTGGCGGGCATCGCCGAACGCCCCTTGTTCGGCTGGGGTTTCAACGGTTTCGGCATCGCCTGGCCGTACGTGGGCAACTGGCGGGAGGCGCGCAACCAGATGTACCTCTCACAAGAAGTACCGATTGCCGAAGTCGAGTCGGTTGGGCACTACTCGTTTAGCTACCTCGGCACCGACGAGCAGCTGCGCCAAGGGCGGGTGCGTACCAACAAGGCGCACAACATGGTTTTAGACATGGGGATTTCCTTGGGGCTCGTGGGGCTGCTACTCTACGTCGCCCTGTTCGGTTACGTGGCGTTTGTCGGCTTCAAGGGTCGGGGCTGGGGCTTAGAAGCCGTGGCCGTCGTCTACTTGGCTTACGGCCTCACCTGGTTCGAGTCGGCGCAGTACAGCCACTTGGCCTGGTGGGCGCTCAGCGCGGCCTTCGCGTTAGCGCTGCGTCCCCTTCGGCCGCCACCGACCGACACGGTCGTCGAGGAGCGGGTCGCAAGCTCGGTTTCGTAAGGCGGCGAGTTTACCTCGAGCCGCTCGCGTCTCACCGACCTCGTTTTTTGAGATTCTCGTTTTTTGAGGTTTCCGAGGCCCCCGGAACGGATTCGCTTTCTTCAGGCGCAAAGCCACTTTCCCCAACCGGGTAGCTACGAACAACAAACCGTGACTTCCAGCCACCAAAAAAGCCGAGGCCCAGGCCTCGGCTTTTATTAAAGAAAAAACCGGGTCGCTTAGCCGCCACCCGTTTCGCTGCCGCCGGTCTCGTCGCCCATGTCGCCGCCACCGGTTTCGCCACCCATGTCGCCGCCGGTTTCGCCGCCCATCATGGTGCCGCCGGTCTCACCCATGCCGCCGGTTTCGCCCATCATGGCACCGCCGGTTTCAGCGCCCATCATGCTCATGTGGGTGTTGAACTCGTCTTCGCTGATGGTGCCGTCGCCGTCGGTGTCGAAGTCTTCGAAGGTCATGCCGGTCATCATGGTGCCGCCGGTCTCACCCATGCCGCCGGTTTCGCCCATCATGGCACCACCGGTTTCAGCGCCCATCATGCCGCCCAACATAGGGGACATGGCGTCAAACTCCTCCCGGCTGATTTCGCCGTCGCCATCGGTGTCGAAGTCGGCGAAGGTCATGCCCATCATGCCACCCATCATGTCGCCGCCGGTCTCGCCGCCCATCATCGCGCCGCCGGTCTCACCCATGCCGCCGGTTTCGCCCATCATGGCACCACCGGTTTCAGCACCACCAGTTTCGGCACCGCCCGTTTCCGACCCGCTCGTTTGAGCGAAGGCCAGGCCCAGCGTAAGAACCAGGCTGAAGATTAATGCAAACATTTTTTTCACGGTTTTTCCCCCTTCAGGTTATGTTCGGTCCCAACAAACTTTGCTGTGCGCTGAGAAAGCGTCTTTGACGCACTACGCCGAACTGCTTTAAATATAGCTTATTCTGATGAATGAAAAATGTAACTGGGGGTAGAAACGTGCGAGCCGAACCCCGTCAGGCTTGAACGGTTTTGGGCCGGAAAGGGTTTACAAACTACAAGCCTGCAAGCGGTTCCTCGAGCTTCAAGTCTCCAAATAAAACGTTTCGACTCGAGCGTGCCCGAGACAGGTTGAGCCGCAGGCTCTCGTTTGGTCGTCCGAAGGGCCTCGACGGGCCGCGTGTCACAGGCCGCATCGCCACGTTTCAAGCTGATTTCTGCATGGTGGGCTGCTCTTTGGCAGCGCCCCCAATGCTCGCCCGGCTTGAACACGCTGAACCCGGCTCGCGCCGCGGCCGCAACGTGCTCGAGTCTGCGCCAGCTACCTAGACGGCCACGCTGGACGGTCCCCGAGTGCGGCGATAAGCTAAAACCGCCAACACGCCCGCCCCGACGAGCGCCGCGGCGACGACGAAGGCTTCTGCGCCCCACTGCTGGACCACGATGCCGAAAAACGCCCACACCAGGACGAGGCTGTAGGGCACGTCGCCGCGGCGTTGCAGCACGAGCGTCCCGATGCCGGCCGCGACCGCGATGACGATGACGGCCCAGACGGGCGCGAGCCAGCCGCCGCCTAAGCCCCACTCGAGCAGCAGCACCGTGGTGTTGGCGATCGTCGCCACGGTAATCCAGCCCAAATAGATGCTGAAGGCCAGCCGCACCGCCCACTTTTCAACGCTTTGAACCTCGGTCTTGCCGATGCCGAGCCGGTTGTAGCAGACAATCAGCGAAGCGAGCAGCCCCAACATCAGCAGTTCGCTGAGCCAAACTACCCCGTAGTGCCAGGCGAAAATCCAGAAAAAGTTGCAGGCGCAGCTCAGCGCGAACATGTAGCCCAGGCGCTCGAGCCTGGGGTTGTCTTTTTGCGCGGGTAGTGCCTGGTAAACGACAAACACGACGAGCAGCGCGTAGATGAGCCCCCAAATGCTGAACACGTAGCCCGCCGGGGTGACGAGGCTGGGGTAAGCGTCGGAAATCTCGCCCGCGGTGCGCCCGTTGATGGGCAGGGCGTTCGACAGCACGTTCACGGTCAGCACTGCCCCGAGCGCGAAGATGTTGACGATTTGCCTTACTGTGTCGTTGTCTGGTCTGGTCAAAGCCTGGGTCATAAAACGCCTCCACTGCCGAGTATGACCCGTGCGGGTACATGGGTCGGTAGCGGCAGCCTCAGAATCCCCTGAGACCGCTTGCCAAACCTCAGCTACTCCTGTATACTTTGGGTGTCACGTGACATGACACTTTTTAAAACGTCGGGGAGCCACACCAGCTACACCAAGGAGATGCGTATGAAAAATGCCCTCAACTGGTTCGAAATTCCCGTGAAAGACATGGCGCGTGCCAAGCGATTTTACGGCGCGATTCTCGCCGCCAAGCTCGAGGACTATCCTATGCCGGAAGGACACAGGATGGCGATGCTCCCCAATCACGACGGCGTCGGCGGCGCGCTCATGCAGGGCGCGAGCTACACGCCGAGCCATGACGGTGCGCTTCTTTACCTGAACGGCGGCGACGACTTGAGAATCGTCCAAGACCGCATTGCAGACGCGGGCGGTACGGTGCTGCAAGAAAAAATGAGCATCGGCGAAAACGGCTTTATCGCCATCTTCCAGGACAGTGAAGGCAACAAAGTCGGTTTGCACTCGATGTCCTAAACCCAATCTCGGGGCGGTTCTCCCACCGCCCCACTTCTTTTGTAACAGGCAACTTCGTGATAAATGATTTTGTGAGAGGCGGCAGAGCAGGCTCGAGCTAACTGGAACAACAGTGATTAAACATCCCAGGTGAGCTGAAAGAGGAGAGCAGCATGTCAACCGAGCAAACCATTCAGAACTACTTTGAGGCGCTAAAGCAGAAAAACCAATGGGCGTCTTTTCTTGCTGAAGACATGACTTTCACAAACTTTGCTACCCCCGTTAAACAAGTGAACGGGAAAAGCGCTCATCTCGAGTCGACCCAACAATTCTTCTCCATGATGGCTGATGTCGAGGTCAGAGACATGATCGTTGAAGGCCAAAAGGCGTGTGTGCTTTCGCGCTATAACTTAGCGCTTCCGAACGGCGTTGGGTTTGGCAGCGATGTGGCTGAAATTCTTACGGTGAATGACGGCAAGATTACTTCCCTGCAAATCTACTTCGACACCTCGCCCTTCCCAAAATGATGGGTCTGGTTGTTGCGGCAAAACATGAAGGTCGAACATTTAGTCTTGCTCATTCGGCGTTTCAATCTACCAATCACATTGTCAATCTACCAGTCACCAAGAAAGGAGCGATTCTGAATGAACATTCCCGAAACCTACGACTACCTCGTTCGCGCCCGCCGAGACTTGTGGGCTGCGTTGGGAGATGTGCCGGACGAGGTTTTATCTCATTCACTCTTGGGTGACGAAGGGTTTCCCTGCATCAAAGACCTCGTGTTTCACACTGTCACCGTGGAGGACGGTTGGCTTCACATGGACATCCTGCGCGAGGAGCCCGTGCTGAACAGCTATCCCGCCCTGAGGGACGCCGAGGAGGGCGCTGTTTGCGAGGGGGTAGCGCTCGAGACCGTGCTGCATTACTGGCGAGCCGTGGAAAAGAGCACTCTCGCCTACCTTAGAGCGCTGACCGACGACGAGCTGAAACGGGTGGTGAGCCCCCACGACGCGCCGGAGCAGCGCTTTACGGTGGACGGCCTGCTGTGGCACGTCATGATTCACGAGATGCGGCACACCGCTCAGATTGCCGCGCTCCTGCGCTCACAGGGCATCAAACCACCCTCGCTCGATTTGCTGTTTTACCTGCCGTCCAGTTGAAAGTGCGACCGCCAATTTTGAGAAGCCCCCAACACATTAAGTCGTAAAGCGAAAGGAGATTGGGTCATGAATGAAGCTAAAGAAAAGTCCTGGGCAAAAGGCATCAGTGCCGTCACACTGTTTGTCGAAGACTTGGAAAGTAGCAAGCGGTTTTATCAAAAGGTTTTTGATAAGGGCGTGGTCTTTGAGGACAACGACTCGGCTGTGTTCAAGTTCGGCGATACGCTTATTAACTTACTAAAAATTAGCCAAGCTCCGGAGCTTGTTGAGCCTGGAAAAGTGGCAAGCCTCGAGGCCGGGTCTCGTTTTGTGTTCACCGTAAAGGTCGATGACGTAGATGCCATGTGCGAGCAGTTGCGTTCACGCGGTGTGGAACTCTTAAATGGTCCGGTGGACCGACCCTGGGGACCGCGCACCGCCAGCTTCAAAGACCCTGCTGGGCATATCTGGGAGATAGCCAAGTAGCCTGCCAACGCTTGAAAGGGAGGAACGCTTGAAAGGGAGGAAACATGAAAAACCACAGCACCAACTACTACAACACGTTCATCGAAGTCGCCGAAGACTGCCCCGTAACCGTTGCGGAAGTTCCTCCGCAAAAAGGTGACAAAAAAACCGTTGCCCATCTTCAGTACAGCATGGTTCTCGAGCATCCCTACCGCTACACCTCTGACGACGTGCTGTTTACCGTGTACGCGGAAAGACAGGGTATTTCCGAAAAAGACCGTGCAGTTCAGCGAGAAAAATTCTTCTCAAAAGGTCAACCGTGTATGCGGGCGTCGCCTCTTCCCAAGCGCTACGGCTGGGGCGTTCACAGCGACGAAGAGGGAAAGCTCGCCCTGGTCGCGGTTGAAGATGAGGCGTACCAAAAGCTCGCAAGCGATAAAACGCTAAATCATCTCAAGGCGATGCGTTCAAAGAAAGTGTGAAACGCTCAGGCTCGAGCGCCTTTCAGAAAGAGGAAACCTATGACGAAAGCCAGTGGCACTTTCAAAGTAGACCTGAAACCTCAAACTTTGGCTGACAGCGAAGCGGACGCGGCGCTCGGCAGGCTGTCCATCGACAAGCAGTTTCACGGCGACCTGACGGGGACGAGTAAGGGCGAGATGCTGAGCGCCAGAACGAATGTCGAAAACTCCGCCGGTTACGTCGCCATCGAAAAAGTTGCGGGCACGCTGCACGGGCGGCGGGGAACCTTCGTGTTGCAACACTCGAGCACCATGAACCGCGGCGAGGGCGAGCAGAACATCACCGTCGTGCCGGATTCGGGTACGGGAGAGCTGGCGGGGCTTACGGGAAGAATGACTATCCAGGTCGAGGCGGGACACGCTTACACCTTCGAGTACACTTTTAACGAGGAACATGAGGTAACTCGGTGAGTCCACTCGGGGCGGCAAAAACCTTTCTGCTCAACAACGGACGCTTACTCGAGCGCCACCTCTTCGCCTACTTGTTCGAGAACGGCTCTCACGACAAAGTCTTAGCAGCACTCAAGGCTTATCAAAACGAAGACGGCGGCTTCGGCAACGCGCTCGAGCCCGACAAGCGCACCTCCTTTTCGCAACCCATCGACCAAGAGAGCGCCTTAAAAGTTATGGACGAGGTCGGCTTAAATGGCGAGATAGTTGAAGGCATGTGCGACTTTCTCACTACGATTACGATGGTCGAGGGCGGCGTCCCGTTCACCCTGCCGAGCGTACAAGACGCTCCTCACGCCCCCTGGTGGGGTACGGACGAAGCCGACCCGCCCGCCTCACTCAACCCGACGGCAAGCATTGCGGGGCTCTTGCACAAGCACAGCTACATGCACCCTTGGTTGGATAGGGCAACAACCTTTTGTTGGGAGAAGTTAGCGGCTCCCGGTGACTCAGAAGTTCACACCCTGCTCAGCGTGATGGTGTTTCTCGAGCACGCCCCCGACCGCACGCGGGCCGAGGCTGTTTTCGAGAGTATCAAAGAGCAGATTTTGAATGCGACGGCCGTTAAGCTTGACGCCGAGGGTTACGTTCACCCGCCCTACGCCTTCGCGCCGACACCGGGCAGCCTTGCGAGGCAGCTTTACAGTGACGAACTGATGGACAAACACCTAGACGCGCTTGCTCAAAAACAGCAAGACGACGGCGGCTGGCCCGTCGCCTGGCCCCCGGTGAGTCCGGGCTGCGAATTGGAATACCGGGGCGTCGTTACACTGAACGCGCTTCTGACGCTCAAAGCTTACGGAAAACTTTAGGAGTGCTCATGACGGTATCCGTTAGAACACTGACCAACATCGTCGCCGAGCTGTTTGGCAAAGCCCACACCGGCTCGAAAAATGGTTGGGGCTGTTAGAACACCTTAGCTGTGAGAGGAAAATGCTTGACTCACCCGGCCGCTCGAGACCTTGAGACACCCCGCTTGCACCTGCGCCAGTTCAGACTGGAAGATGTGGACGGCCTCGCCGAGATTTACGGCGACCCCGACGTGATGCGGTTTATCAGTGACGGCGTTCAGACGAGGAAGCAGGTGGTTCAAACGCTGAGTGAGTACCGGACGCAGTGGGAGGGACAACCGTGGGGTTTGTGGGCGGTTGCACATAAGGCAGATGCCAAGCTCATCGGTATGGGCGGGTTCGTAGCTCCGGCGGAGGTCGCCTATATTATCGCCAAAGCGTACTGGGGGCGCGGCCTGGCGACGGAAATCATGCAGGCGTGTTTGTGGTACGGCTTCACCCACTTGAAGCTCGAGCGCGTCGGCGCGGGCGCGCTGCTTTCAAACAGTGCGTCCTTGCGCGTCATCGAAAAAGCCGGTCTGAGGCGTGTTGAGAATGAACACTTCGACGCGAACGGCGGCGCTTACTACGCCATGACTCGAGCGGCGTTCCAGGCGGCGCAAACGAAGTTTCGGCTGTACCCGGTTTATTGAGGCATATTGAAGGTGATGCCCGTTCGTCTGTTAGACTTAAGCTGCTACTGGTCGGCAAACCCCTCACAAATCAGCGCGGTTCCTCACATTAGACCCATACCTGAAACCAAGGCGTCCAAGTCCACTTCCGCTTTCGGTAAGAAAGGAATCAACATGTCTTTGAGTCCATCCGTCAAAGAAGCCTGGCAAGTCAACACCCGCATCAACAGGACGCTGTTGGGGCACCTCACCCCGGAAATGGTCGGGGCGCAGACGCCGGGCGGCGGCTTCACCCTGGCACAGCACATCGTTGAAATCGTCGGCACGCCTAAATACTTCGGAACAAGGTTTGCTGAGGCTAAACTCGGGCCTCTACCGAATCTTTACGAGGAGAAGGGCGATTCGTTTATCGCTGAGACCGACCTCGAGCGCATCCGCAAAGTCGCCCAGCAAACTGCCGACGCCGTCCTGGAAGCCGCCGAAACTGCTGATAACAAGGGTGACTTGCCCCATACCAGCCTGGACGCCTACCTCATCCACATGATGGTCCACGACGCGCACCACCGAGGCCAGATTTTGCTGACGCTGAAGACATCCGGCTTTTCTTTGCCTGGCGACGACGTGATGTGGGGACCGTGGAAAGACGAGTAGCCGTCACGCTGCTCAGAGAAAAAGGTGTATCGGGTTTTTGGGAGGGTATCTCGAGGCCCTAAGCGACACGCAACTCAATTCCAGAGTCTCAGTCAACTTCCCGGGCGGCCCCAGCGAACCGCTCACGCCTGCGCCCGTCGTCCATCACGTCCTGACCCACGCTTACCATCACAAAGGCCAGATGGCGGCGATGTGCCGGATTCTCGGCCATCCAGCACCGGACACCGACCTCTTGAACGGGTAGGTTTTGCGAATTGCGGCACGGAAAAAAAGCGCAGCGCGTGTCATGATACGTTCGATGACCAAAACGAAGTCCGGGCTGACCGAGCGTCAGCAAGACGTGCTGAAAGCGGTCGCCGACCTGTGCGAGGCGCTTCGCCGGCCGCCCACGGTGACCGAACTGTCCAAACGCATCGCCATAAGCCGCCAGAACACCCGCGAGCACGTGTGGCGGTTGCGCGACCTGGGCTACCTGAACTTCAAAGCGCAGAACCGCCAAGCCCTGACCCCGGTGCTGACACCCAAGGCGAGCGCGTTTTTGGAGAAACCCGGTTTCGCGGTGCTCGGCTGCATCGCGGCGGGACAGCCGCTCCACGCCGCCGAGCAGTTGGAAAACTACACCGACCGCTTAAGCGACCTGTTGCCGCTGCACGAGGGCGACTTTTTGCTCAAGGTAGACGGCGACTCGATGTTGGGCGCGGGTTACCTGCCCGGCGACTACGTGGTCGTCCACCCGACCCAGGAAGTGCTGGACGGCGAGGTCGTCGTCGCGTTTTTGCCCGACGAGGAGACCGCCACCCTGAAGCGCTACTATCAGCAGGGGAGCGACGCGCTGCTCGTCGCCGAGAACGCGGCCTATTCGCCCCTGCGTTTGCCGCTTGCGGAGGTGACCGTGCAGGGTGTGGTCGTCGGGCACGTCGGGCACCGCCGCCGCCGCAAACCCCTGCGCGACGTGAACGGTGAAGAAACCGCTTAGGCCCCGCTCGGCTCGAGGCGACAAACACCGAGGCTCGAGCGCAGCGCATGACGAAGTGACGGCGGGTTGCGAGAACTGTGTACCCCGCCGCTGAGCACTTACGCGAGGGGTGCGTCTTTGCAAAAGGTCTCGAGGTTGACGGTACAGTTTCTTCGATTTTTTGCCTTGAGCAGGGCGCTAAACGACAATTAAGAAAAAAGTCAGAGTTTTCATGTATACTGGCTTTGGGCTTAAACATTACGCATTGCTTTGTCCACGAGTCCAACACTTCGACGTCCCAAGCACCGAGCGTCTTCTTTGCGCCGTCTCAGCGACACCTCAACGACGACTCGACTTCTTCTTGCCACCGTCTCGCGCGTGCTTGGGTTTTTTTCAGCTGATTATCGACCGACCTACGTCTCCGCCGACCCACAGCCCTGAGGCTCAAGCTTGGGAACTGGTCGGCTCGGCGGCCGGGTCGGGTGTCAGGGTTGCGGGTGTGCGGCGTTGCGCCCTGGCTACACCCACGTAGACCAAACTCGCCAGCGCCGTGAACGCGCCGCCCGCAAACAGGGCCAGGTGCGGCCCAGCCAGCGCGGCGAGCCCGCCGAGCACACTCGACCCCAAAGCCAGACCCAGAAACAGGGCCAACGAGTTGAGACTCAGCATCACCGAGCGCCGCTCGCTCGGCACCGCCTCGTTGAGCAGCGTGGCGTGCGGGATGTTGTTGGTGGCGATGGCGAAGTAGGCGATGCCGAGCCCGGTGCCCAGAGTCGGCCCCGCTAGGCCGACCGCGAGCAAGACGATCGCCAAGCCCTTGAGAAGCTGGCTCAAACCGGCCAGCCCCGCTTTGCCGCCGACGAACCGCGCCCCCGCGCCGCGCATCACCACAAAGCTGCCGAGCAAAAAGGCGACGCCGGTCAACACGCCGAACAGCCCAAACACGCCGCTGTTCTCGGCCGAAGCGCCGGTCGCCGTGGCGACGATGGGTTGCCAGAACGTTTCCAGGCTGATCATCGCCACGCCGTTGACCACCATCGCGGCGAGTAGGTAAGGCACAACCGGAAGGTTGCGCGCGAGCTGCGCGGCGTCTTTCAAGATGCCCGGCACCGCCTTGAAACCGGCCACAGCTTCGCGCCCCCGGTACTCGGGCTCTTCGATGAGCAGGGCCGTCAGCACGAACACCGCCACTCTCAACAAAACGCCCACGAACAAACTGATGCCGAAGGCCGAGAGCGGCCAGGGCAGGTTCCAGTCCGCGACCAGACCGGGCAAAACCCCGCCGATGCCCGAGCCTACAAGCGCCACCGAGGTGACGATCTCGACGCGGGCCAAGTTCTTTTGCAGGTCCGCGTCGGGCGCGACCCGCTTGAGGGTGTCGACGTACCAGGCCTCGAGCGACCCGCTGTTCAGCGCCGCGCCGACGCCCTGCAGCGCCGCGTAGAGCAGCGCGGTGGCCGTGTTCGTGACCAGCAGCAGTACGACCATCGAGGCCAAGGTAAAACCTTGCGACACCAAGGCGATGGGTTTGCGGCCGACGGCGTCCGCCAGCCCGCCGGTCGGCACCTCTAAAACGACGACGATGATTGAACGCACCGCAAAGGCGAGCCCCACCACCCCTAAGCTCAGACCGCGCTCGGTCATGTGGACGACGAGCACCGCCAGGGGCAACAAAATGGCGAACTCTTGCAAGCCCGCCAGCGTCAGGTAACGCATGTTCAGGCTGCGCTCGTCCGTGGCGGGAGGCAAGCCGAAAGACATGGCTTGATGCTAACACAGCAAGGTGCGTTACTTTTCAGACACCGACGTGAAACATTTGACATATAGGTGGCGGTCGGGCTTGTTTTAGCGAGTCAGCCTCCCAAGCATCCCTCGAGGCTTTGCTGTGGCAAGTCACTACAGCGGCCAGCTTTGAAACCGTAATTGTGGCAACCCGCCCCAACCTTTCAACTCTCCGGCTTTATGCTTCAGGTCAAGCTAAAGTCGAAAGGGGAGCGGCGTGAGTGACGTAACGCAAGGCGGCACGCAAGAGTTTGAGGAGCGCATGACGGTCGAGGCCGCGGCGGAGCGGGTGTTTGAATTCGTGTCAAACGTGCGGAACCTGCCCAAGTACCTGCCCACCACCGAGAGCGCCGAGCCGCAGCAGGGCGAGCGCGTGCGGGTGCAGGGCGAGGTCGAGGGGCACGAGTACGACTCGGACGGTTATTTTCGTAAGGACGAAGCGGCCCACCGGCTCGAGTGGGGCGCGGACGAACACTACTATTCGGGCTGGTTGGAAGTTTCAGGGAGCGGCGACACCTCCGACGTGACCGTCCACCTGACCTTCAAAGGCCGGCCGCCCGCGGACAAACAACCCGAGGACGCCCCCGACCGCGGTCCGAGCAGGGACGACATCCGTGAGGGCCTGGTCAAGTCCCTGGAGTCCATTAAAAACTTCGTCGAGGACGACCGCCCCGACAAAAAAGAGGAGGTCGACGTCAAGACGCGGTAGCGAATGGGTTAAAAGGGCAACCCCTGGAGGTTGCCCTTTTGGTGCGACGTCTCGAGGCTACTTCATACCCTCTAGCGTCGTCATCTCCTCGTCGCTCAGTGCCAGGCTCGAGGCGGCGACGTTCTCTTCCAAGTGCGCTACGCTCGAGGTGCCCGGAATCGGCAACATCACCGGGGACTTGTGCAGCAGCCAGGCCAGCGCGACTTGGGCGGGCGTGGTGTCGTGGGCGCTCGTTATTTTTTCGAGCTCGTCCGCGGGCAGGTCGCCCGTGGCGATGGGGTACCAGGGAATGAAGCCGACGCCGTACCGTTCGCACATTTTCAACACGTCTTCCGAGGCGCGGTCGGTGAGGTTGTAGCGGTTTTGCACCGACACGACCTCCAACACGTCGCGCGCCGCGTCCAACTGCTCGACCGACACGTTCGACAAGCCGACGTGCCGGATACCGCCTTCTTTTTGCAGCTCATGAAGCGTGCCAAGCGAGTCTTCGAACGGGACTTCGGGGTCGGGGCGGTGAAACTGGTACAGGTCGACGGTGGCGACGCGGAGGCGTTTCAGGCTGCCTTCCAAGGCCGCGCGCAGGTGCTCGGGCCGCCCGTCCGGGTGCCACTGGTTGGGGCCGGAGCGGGTCAGGCCGCCCTTGGTCGCGATGACGAGGTTTTCGGGGTAAGGGTACAGCGCCTCGGCGATTAGCTCCTCGTTGACGTCGGGGCCGTAGGCGTCGGCGGTGTCGATGAAGTCGACGCCCAGCTCGACGGCGCGGCGAAGAACTCGCTTGGCTTCGTCACGGTTTTCGGGCGGTCCCCAAACGCCCTCGCCGGTCAGCCGCATCGCGCCGTAGCCGAGGCGGTGAACCGTCAAGTCGCCCAAACCGAAGGTGTCGCTCTGGTTGCTTTGCATGGCTCCTCCTGGGCTTACTCTACGGCGGCAAAACGAGGCGGACTGTCGGGACGAGCGGAATGTGCCGGGCTCGAGCCGGGACGAAGCGGGCGGGTGGGTACCAGTGTCCACGGCCGCCGCTGCGCCGGGGCGGAGATTCCTCTCCAACACCTACCCGGCGCCGCTCTTTTGCTGCTACCCTAGCGGCATGAGGCTGCGGTGCAAGCTCTAAAGTCGGCGACCCCGGTGACCCTGTGCGCGTGACCCCGTGAGTTACGCGAGCCTGCTCACGCTTTTGGCCGCGCTCGCCTTTGCGCTGCCCTTCCTGGCGCGGTTGGGCGAGAACGCGGGCATTTCGCGCAGTTACGCGGTCGTGTTGAGCGTGGGGTTGGGCATTTTTTTGGTCGTGTTCGCGTGGCTGCGCTGGCGCCTGCGCGACCAGGACGAGGTCAGCGGTGAAGACGCGCGGCCCGGCGTTTTGCCGCAGGAAACCTTCGTGCCCGACTTTTTTTTTCACGACGGCGTGTTTCAGGGGGAGCGCCTCATCCGTGAGGGTCACCGGGACGCCGCCCTGAAGATGTACGAAGCCTACCGCGCCGTGCTGGTGCGCCAGGGCCAAGCGACCCGGGAAGTGGACGAGATGATTCTGACGCTGGAACGCGGGACCCAGGAGGAACGTCGTGCGCGCTTATAAAGGACTCGTCAAAGACGGACAAGTCGTGCTCGCCGAGGGCGTACACCTGCCCGAAGGAGCGACGGTGACGGTCACCATCGGCGAGGCTGAATTCGTGCGCGCGACCCTGCGCTCGGCCCTGCGCCGCAACCGCCGCCGCCGCAGCCGCCCGCGAATCGCGCTGGGCGCGCCCGTTTAGAAGTGGCGAAGCTCACCCTAGTCCCGACACCCATCGGCAACTTAGCCGACATCACCTTGCGCGCGCTCGAGGTGTTGCGCGCCGCCGACGTCGTCGCCGCCGAGGACACCCGCCACAGCCGCAAGCTGTTGACGCACTACGACGTCGACAAACCCCTGGTGCGCTTGGACGCGCACACCATTCGGGAGCGCGGCGAAAGAGTTTTGGCGCAACACGACCACGTCGCCTTCGTCACCGACGCGGGCACGCCGGGCGTCAGCGACCCCGGCACGGAGCTGGTGCAGCTCGCCCTGGAGCGCGGCGACAGCGTCGAGGTGTTGCCCGGCCCGACGGCGCTCGTCCCGGCGCTCGTGCTGTCCGGCCTCAGCACGGCGCGGTTTACCTTCGAGGGCTTTTTGCCCCGCAAGGGCGCGGCGCGCCGGGCGAGGCTCGAGACTATCGCCGCGAGCGACGCCACCAGCGTCCTTTACGAGGCCCCGCAGCGACTGGTCGCCACCCTAAAAGACTTGGGCGTGGTCTGCGGCGCGGCGCGGCGCGCCAGCGTCAGCCGCGAACTGAGCAAGCGCTTCGAGACGACCTACCGCGGCACGCTCGCCGAACTCGCCGAAGCGTTGGCGCGAGGCGAGGTCAAAGGCGAGGTCGTCGTCGTCGTCGCGCCGGCCGAGCCGGAGGAAGTGACCGACTTCGAAGCGCAGGCCAGAAAGTTTGCCACCGCAGGGTTGGCGGGGCTCGAGCTGCGCCGAGCCTTAATAGCGGTCGGCGCGCCGCGCAACGTCGCCTACGAACTCGCCCTGCGCGCCGCCGACGTCTGAGGTGCTTTGTGTAATCTAAAGTTGCTCGCGTGTGAGCGGAGGTTGGCCGAACGACACCACGCGGTTGCGCCCCTGCTCTTTGGCGCGGTAGAGCGCCTTGTCGGCCGCCGCGACGAGCGCGCGCGGGTCGGTCGTGGCGGGCGTCAGGGTGGCCGCCCCGATGCTGACGGTCACGTCGCGCCGCTCCCAACTTGAGGTCTTGACCGCGAGTCGGAACCGTTCGGCCAGCGCCAGCGCGTCGCGGAGGATGGTGTCCGGCAGAATGGCGGCAAACTCCTCACCTCCGTAACGGGCGATGAAGTCACCGCTGCGCGTCTTGACGCTCAGCAGACGACCGACTTGGCGGAGCGCGTCGTCCCCGGCGGGGTGGCCGAACGTGTCGTTGTAGGCCTTGAACTGGTCCACGTCGAGGAGCAGGAGAGACAGGGCTTCGCCGTGACGCCGGGCGTGGGCGAGCGCTTTTGCCAAAGCCTCGTCGAAGGCGCGGCGATTTTTGAGGCCGGTGAGGGCGTCGGTCCGGCCCAGGCGGTTTAGGTGAAGGTTGTCCGCCGCCAGCTTTTCGCCGTACGCCTCGAGCTGTTCCTCGTAGCGCTTCATGTCGGTCACGTCGAGGGCCGCGCCGCCGACAAACTTACGGCCGCCCAAACGCAGCGGGAACTTGTAAACCTGCCAGTGCTGCATTCCGCCGTCCGGCGTGGGCACGCTCTCGAGCAGTTCGACCGTTTCTTCGCCCTGCAGCACGCTCAGGTCGTGCTCGCGTAAGGAACGGGCCACCTCGGCGGGCCACAGCTCGAGGTCGTTTTTGTGCTGCCACTGCCGCCGACCGAGTCGAAAACGGCGCTCGAACGGTTTGTTCGCGTAGACCATGCGCCCCGCCTCGTCTTTGATAAACGTGACGACGGGGCTGTTGTCCATGAGCGCTTCAAACCGCTGCTCGCTCTCTTCAAGCTGTAAGGCGGTGCGGCGCAGCTCGAGCTGTCTCATCACCTGCCGCGCCAGGGCCTGCAGGGCTTCTTCCTGCTCGCTGTTCAGCTCACGGGGCGCGTGGTCCATGACGCACAGCGTTCCTACTGCGCCTGCCGCCGTGACCAGGGGCACGCCCGCGTAAAAGCGCAACTGCGGCTCGCCGGCGACGAGCGGATGACCCTCAAAACGCACGTCGCGCCGCGCGTCGGGCACGACCAGGCAAGCCCGTTCGGCCAGCGTGTAGACACAAAAAGAGCCGTCCTGCGCGACGCTCCTCAAACCCAAGCCCACTTCGGCCTTGAACCACTGGCGCTCGCCGTCCAAAAAACTGACGGCGGCGACGGGCGTGTCACAGACCTGCGCCGCCAACAGCACGATGTCGCCGTAAGCCTGTTCGGGTTCCAGGTTCAGGTCGGGGTTCAAATTCGAGTCGTGCTCGTCGAGGGCGAAAAGGCGCGCAGCGTCGGGTGTGCCGGTCATGGACTCACTTTAAGGCGCAGCTGCGGTTTTTCCCCGTTAGCCGTTTCACACCGGCGTTGCAAAACACTTCCACCCCTGACGCTTCCCAAGGTCGCAAAACAGCCGTCCGGTCGGCTCACAGGAAAGGGTCACGCTTGTCGTCCGCCCTTAAGGAGCCAACCGCTCCACCCGCCACCCCTCACCCTCTTTGACATATCTCAACCGGTCGTGGAGCCGGTCGGGGCGGCCTTGCCAAAACTCGATTCGGTCAGGCTCGAGCGCGTAACCGCCCCAGTGTTCGGGCAGCGGCACCTCGTCCGGGTACTGTTCTTTTAGGGCTACAAGCTTTTCTTGCAACACTTCACGGCGGGCGACGACCTCGCTCTGCGGCGAGGCGAGCGCGCCCAAGCGGCTGCCGTAGGGGCGGCTGTCGAAGTAGGTGCGTGAGACCTCGCGCGACACCTTGCTCACCCGGCCCTCGACGCGCACCTGCCGCTCTAAAACGCCCCAGTAAAAGCTCAGGGCGGCCTGCGGGTTCACGGCCAACTCGCGGCCCTTGCGGCTGGAGTAGTTGCTGTAAAAGACAAAGCCGCACTCGTCCAAACCCTTGAGCAAGACCAGGCGGCTCGAGGGCCGCCCCGAAAGGTCGGCGGTGGCGAGCGTCATGGCGGTGGGTTCAATCAGGTCCGTCGCCAGCGCCTCGTTCAGCCAAGTTCGGAACTGCTTTAGAGGGTCGGGGTCGACGCTGCGCTCGTCGAGCGCGCCCACTTCGTACGTTTTGCGAATGTCGGAAAGGGCCACGAGCGCAGTCTAAACCGTTTGCCCGGACGCTGACCGGAACCGCCGACACGCTCGACTTTGCGCGAGTCAGTTTTTAGTGAGAATACCGTAAGAAGTTTGTGAGAGTGGGTCTTTATACTGATTCTCAGGTGCGCCGGAAACGTCCTGCAATGTCTCCCACACCGTCTTACATCCTCTCCCGGCGCACCTCTCTCCTGAACAACGTAACCAAAGCGGCACTTCTTTCAACCCCGTGTGACCTTGAGACAAATGGGTTTTGACGTGTCCTCCCCTTTAAGGGGGGTGGCCCTGTGGCCGGAGGGGTCTGCTAAGCCTGCGCGGTTTTATTTGAGAGTGCAATACAGTCGCCCGCGCCCCCGTCTCCTAGAGTAACCCCAGGAGGCAACAAGATGGACGACGACAGCATCGCACGCTACGGGCACCGCCCCGAACACGTCAGCGACGACGACCAACGCGAGCGCGACGGGGTTTACCCGACCGAGTACGACCTGGTGGGAGAAGAGGCGATGGCGCAACGCGACGAACTGGAGCGGCAAGTCGCCGTCCTGATTCAAGACGCCGAAGACTGGCTGCAAAACTCGAACGAGCCCGACGCGCAAGAGATTTACAACCTGATGCTCGAGCTGCACGAGCGGCTCGGCAACCCGCCCGAAGAGGGCGAAGCCATCGTCACAGGCCCGTGAACCGGCTCGCGCGGGAGACGAGCCCCTACCTGCTGCAACACGCCGACAACCCGGTGGACTGGTACCCGTGGGGCGAGGCGGCGTTTCAAAAAGCCATAGCAGAGGACAAGCCGATTTTGCTCTCGGTCGGCTATTCGGCCTGCCACTGGTGCCACGTGATGGCGCATGAATCGTTCGAGGACGCCGCCACGGCCGCGTACATGAACGCGCACTTCGTCAACGTCAAAGTAGACCGAGAGGAACGCCCCGACGTGGACGCGGTGTACATGAACGCGGTGCAGGCCATGACCGGGCATGGCGGCTGGCCGATGACGGTGGTGATGACGCCGGACGGCCAGCCCTTTTTCGGCGGCACCTACTTTCCGCTGCTGGAGCGCTACGGGCAACCCTCGTTCGGGCGGGTGCTGGCAAGCCTCGCCGACGCCTGGCAGAACCGCCGCGCGGAAGTTTTGGCGAGCGCACGAAGTGCCACCCAGTACCTGCGCGCCCTTTCCAACGTGTCTGCCGCGGGCGAGTTGAGTACAGACGTGTTGCAAGACGCCCTCACCGCCCTGATGGCCGCCTACGACCCGAAAAACGGCGGCTTCGGCGGCGCGCCGAAGTTCCCGCCGCACAGCACGTTGCGCTTTTTGTTGCAGCGTGACGCGAGCGAAGGCTTGTCGCGGCAGATGGCTGAAACGACGCTGACCAAAATGGCGCGAGGCGGCATTTACGACCATTTAGGCGGCGGCTTCGCCCGCTACAGCGTCGACGCAGTGTGGCTCGTGCCGCACTTCGAGAAGATGCTTTACGACAACGCCCAACTCGTGCAGCGCTACGCTGAGGCCTACGCGCTGACGGGCGAGCCTCTTTTTAAGACCGTCGTCGAGGAAACCTTGGCCTGGGTGGGGCGCGAGATGACGAGCCCCGAGGGCGGTTTCTACAGCGCTTTAGACGCCGACTCCGAAGGCGAAGAGGGCAAGTTTTACGTGTGGGACGAGGCCGAAGTCGACGCTTTGCTCGAGAAAACTCTGAGTCCTGAAGATGCCGAACTCTTCAAGGCTTTTTACGACGTTTCGGCGTCCGGGAACTTCGAGGGCAAAACCATCCTCAACGTTTCGCGTCCGCGCGAGGAGGTCGCGGCGGCGTTTGGGTTGAGCGTGGCTGCACTCGAGTCCAAAATCGCCACAGCCAAGGAAGTTTTGTTCGAAGCTCGAGCCGCGCGCGTTCGCCCCGGCTTGGATGACAAAATCCTCACCTCTTGGAACGGGCTGATGCTGGCGGCTTACGCCGACGCGGGGCGTTTACTGGGGCAAGTGGAGTACGTGGAGACTGCCGTCAAAAACGCGCGGTTCGTCCGCGCCAACCTCTATAAGGACGGGCGCTTTTGGCACAGCTACAAGGACGGCACGGCGAAGATTGCCGGGCTGCTCGAGGACTACGCCTACTACGGCCTGGGTTTGCTGGCGCTCTACCGGGCGACGCTCGACGCGCAGTGGCTGCTGTGGGCGCTGGAGCTTGCCGAGACGATTTTGACGCACTTTTATGACGAGAAAAACGGCGGCTTTTTCAGCACGCCCGACGATGGCGAGCAGCTCATCACGCGGCCTAAAAACTACTTCGACTCGCCCAACCCGAGCGAGAACGCGGCGACCGCCGAGTTGCTGCTTACCCTATCCCGACTGACCGGCCGCGACGCCTGGGAGGCCCTGGCGGCGGACACGCTCAAACCGTTTGCAAACGCTGTGCGCAAACAGCCGAGCGGTTTCGGGACGACGCTGTACGTGCTGGACGGCCTGCTCGAGCCGCCCCGCGAAATCGCCTTGTTCGGTGACGCCGAAAAACCCGAGATGCAAGAGTTGATTGACGAACTCGGCCGGCACTTTTTGCCCCACACCGTCGTCGCGCTCGCGGCGGACGAACAGGACCCGCTCGTCGACGTCGTGCCTTTTTTGCAAAACCGCGGCCGTGTGAACGGTCAGGCCACCGCTTACGTCTGCGAAAACAACACCTGCAAGTTGCCCGTGACCGAAGCCGAGGCGTTGCGGGAGCAGTTGAACTCGCTTTAACTCGGCTCGGCTGACGTTCTCGAGCCGACGAGCGGTCTTCTACTTTCAACTCGGTACTCTTTGAATGTTCGCCTTGAAGCGGTGGGTGCGGCCCTCGAGCGTTATGCTTAATGTATGGCAACAGAAACCGCGACCCTCGGCGCGGGCTGCTTCTGGTGCGTCGAGGCTGTTTTTCAAGACCTGAAGGGTGTTCACAGCGTCGTGTCCGGGTATACCGGCGGCGCGGCGGTCAACCCCACTTACGAACAGGTGTGCAGCGGCACGACCGGCCACGCCGAGGTCGTGCAAATCCGCTACCGTCCGGAAGAGGTGTCTTTCGAAGACCTGTTGTACGTGTTCTGGCGCACCCACGACCCGACGACCCCGAACCGTCAGGGCAACGACGTCGGCACGCAGTACCGCAGCGCGATTTTTTACCACGACGACGAGCAACGCCGCGCGGCCGAACGGTCCAAGGCCGACACCGAAGCCTCCGGTTTGTGGCCCAACGCCATCGTCACCGAAATCGCACCTTTGACAGACTTTTACGAAGCCGAAGCCTACCACCAAGACTTTTACCGGCTGAACCCGAACCAGGCTTACTGCCGCTTCGTCGTTGACCCGAAGGTTAAGAAGTTTCGCAAAGCGTTCAAGGACCAGCTGAAGACAAGGTAATACCCTTTCCTTTTGCTTGCCTCAGAAACGAACCCGAGCAGAGCGAGAAGAAACGATTACGGATGCCGATAAGCGAAAAGCTCGTTTGTTAGCTGTAGTATCGGCCTTCGTATAAGCCAGTAGCTCGTGCCTAAAAAACCACGGGCTACCGGCTTTCTACTGCCCCGGCACCGTCACGCCGAGTTCGGCTGTCGCCTTGTCGCCGCTGGGCAGGGTGGCGGCGGCGCTGAGCAGCCAGTCGCCCGCCATCGTGAACTCGAACCCCTCGGCGCGGTAGAGGCCGGGCTCGGTTTCTTCGGCTCGAGCGGTGACCGGGGCCATGCCGGCGTGGGTCATGTCGCCGGTAATCTCGACGGTCGCCCCGCTGACGCCCTCGCCATCCTCGAGCAGGTACACGACCACCGGCACCGTGCCGACTCTGGGGTCGCCGTCCGTCTCGAGACGCGTCAGCAAACCCTGGACACCGGCAGGGGCAGCCGTGGCCGCCCCTGGGGTCGGGGTCGTCGTTGGTGTCGTGGTCGTGGGTGTCGGGGTCGTCGCGGCCGTCTCCGCAGTCGCTTGGGGGGCGGTCTCCTGGGGTCGGCAGGCGGCGACGAACAGCAAACCGACCAAAAGTGTGTAGAGTAAGCGCTTCATGCCCCGAACGCTAGCACGCCGCGCCGGGTACGGATGTCCCGCGCGGGTGTCCCGCGCGAATGTCACGTTATAACTCGGTTTCGTGCAACAGCTCGTGAGCCGCGTCGGCGGGTTTGAGGGTGCTCGAGTACAGCCCCACCCTCTCTACGCGCCAGGCGACCGGCGGGTAGTCGGGCGCGCTCAGCAGCGCCTCGGTCAGCTCGGTATGACGCCCGAAGCGTTTGACCCGGCCCAGGGTCAGGTGCGGTTTGAAGACGCGCTCGTCTTTGTACAAACCCTCGAGTTGTCTCACGAGCGCAGTGTGCAGACCCTGCAACGCTTCGGTCTCACCTGCGACGCCGGTCCAGAGCACGCTCGGGCGCTGCGAACTCGGAAACGCGCCCGGGGCGGCGGTGTGCAACTCGAAAGGGAAAACGCGGCGGCAGGCGAAGTCCAAGCCTTGGCGCACCACGCCCAAGTCCTGGCTGCGCACCTCGCCCAGAAAAACGAGGGTGAGGTGCGCGGTCGCGGGGTCGGACCAGCCTAACAAGTCGCCGGGCAACTTCTCTTTGAGGTCTCGCTGCTGCTTGCCCAGCAGCGTTTTGACCGCGTCCGGCACACTCAAAGCGATGAACAGCCGGCTCACCCTCACCTCTCGGCGCTGAGCGTGAGGCGTCCTTGCTCTGCCAAGTAGCTCATGATGCCGCGTTTCAGCGCGAAGGCGGGGTTGACGGGGTCTGCCAGAAAGGCCAGGTCGTCCGGGTTGCTCAGGTAGCCCAACTCCACGATGACCGCGGGCGTGTCGGGGGAAACGGCGTGCCGAAAGCGTTTGCTGTTGAAGGCGTAGTACTGGAGCATGCTGCCCGAGACGTTTGCGTCGTCGTCGGGCAGGCCGGTGTAGTAAAAATAAGCCTCGTCGAGGTGGGCTTTTAAGACGGGCTCGAGATCGCTGCGCGGCTGGTAAAAGTGAGCGCTCTTGTAGCCGCGCCGCGTGACGTCGGGGCTCGCGTCGGCGTGAATCGACACCACGAGGTCGGCGCGGTAGTTTTCGGGCACGGTCGCCGGCAACAGGTCGACGGTGACGCCGTCGAGTTCCAGACTCTCTTTAAGTTGACGAGCGACGGCCAGGTTGACGTCTACTTCGTTCACGTCGCCCCAGCGGCCCCCGGTGTTCACGCGCAGCTTGGCGAGTTCCTCGGGGTGGTTGAGAGCGTCCAAGTGCCCGACCTGCAGCCCGACGCGCACCGGCCCCGGCGCAGGCCGCAAGTAAGCGAGGAAGCTTTCGCCAAACACCCCCGTGCTCGAGGCCCGCTGCCAACTCAGCAAAGCGAGCACGAAACCTGCGAGCACGAGACCGACCAACAACAGTCGCCGCCGCTTTTTTGCGACCTCCGAAGTGTCGAACCCTCTCTGCACGGTCTTTAGAGTACACAAAACAGAAAGAAAAAAGGGGAGCTGACGCCGTTTTTGGTCAATTCCCAGAAGTATTGACCGGAGTGTAGCGAGAAAAAATAGAGCTGGTGATAAGAAGCGGAAAAAGGTTGTTCAGCGTATTGTCGCAACCCGTACAAGGCGCGTCGAGACCCGAATCCTCGAAGCCTCAACTGCTAAGGAGGGACAAGAGGTGGGACAACGCGCTAGGGTGTTGTACGAACTGAGGTAGCACCTCGGTCCATAACCCAAACACCCCGATGCCGAGCAGCAGCGCGCCCGACACGCGGGTGAGGAGTTTGTGGTGGTGCGCGAGCCAGCCGGTCGCGCGGCGTTGCAGCGGCAGTGCGAACAGCGGCAACACCACGAGCGGCCAGCCGAAACCGAGGCCGAAAAACAAAAAGTACACCAGGCCGTCCACCAGGGAGGTGAGGCCGGTCGAACCCAGCAACACCCCACTCAGGAAAAACGGCCCCGTGCAGGGCAGCGTCATCGGGCCGAGCGCGAGGCCGTACAGGTAGGCCGTCAGGTACGGGCTTTTGAGCACGGGCGTTTGAAAGCCCGCCACGCGGTTGAACGGGTTGAAGCCCGCCAGCATGAGTCCGCCCAGCACCACGACCGTGAGGTAAATCAGCGGCACCAGCCAGGGCAACACCGAACGAAACGAGCTGTTGAGGGCGAACAGCAGCGCCCCGACTGCGACCATCAGGGTCAAAACACCCGCCAAGACCAGAACGCCGAGGGAACCCGTCGCCCGCCGGCTGCGCTCACTCGTCGCACTTCCGGCCAAAAAAGCGACCAAGCCGGGGTAGAGCGGCAACAGGCAGACGTTTGTCAAAATCGAGCTGTTGCCCAGCAGAAAGGCCTCGAGCAGCTGCCCCACTACTCAGACTCGGCGGCCACGAGTTGCGCTAAGAGTTCCTCGGGCGTCTCGAACCCCGTCTTGAGGTCGGTCGTCGCGCCGTCGGGCCGGATGATGAAGTGCGGCGTCGAGGGCGGGCTGGTGACGGGGCGGCCGAACTCCGCGACCAGCGCCTGGATGAGTTCCGGCGTCGCCACGGCGAAGGTGAAGTCGAAGCCTTCTCTCTCCGCGTACTGCGCCAGCGCCTCGTTCGGCAGGTTTCCTTCGACGCTCAAGGCCACGAAGACGACCCCACCGCCCGCGTCGGGTTTGGCCGCAGCGACGTTGCCCAGCTGTTTGCGGCAGTTGCTGCACCAAGTCGCCATCGGCTCGACGTAGACGGTCTTGCCCTCGAAGCCGCCCAGCGTAAAAGTTTCGCCGGTCGCCGCGTCGGTCAGTTCCAAGTTTTGCCAGGCGGGCCGCTCGCTCTGCGCCAGGGCGAAGCCGAGGGTTGCGAGGAGAATGAGGCCGAGGGTTTTCAGAATGGTGGGTCGTTTCAAAAACATGGTGGGTTCCTTTCGGGGTCTGAGCGCTGGGCTCGAGCCCAGCGCTCTACTCACGGCTGTGTCACGCTTTTGCAGTGTAATAAACTGCCGGACGCGCCCACATCAACTGCTTGACATGGGCGCAAAAAAGTGCCGCTTAAAAACCGTGTAAAAGTAGTCCCGAACGCTCGCGCCGGATGCCCGGCTCGAGCCCCCTCAAGTAAGCCATCCTGCGCTGCACGACGTTCGCTTGTCGTAAGGTTGCGCTTGTGCGACGAGGCTCGACAAAACCCACCCCACCCGTGCAGCGCAGCCGCGTGGTCGAGCGCTCGCCGGTCTACTACGGCTGGATAATTCTTTTTGCCGGGACGCTCGGCCTGGCGATGACGACGCCGGGCCAGACGGTCGGCGTGTCGGTGTTTTTGGACAAAATCATTGTCGACCTCGGGCTGTCGCGCGGCCAAGTGTCGCTGATGTACACGCTCGGGACGCTCGTCGCCTCGTTCGCGCTGCCCTTCGTGGGGCGCTTCATCGACCGGCGCGGGCCACGGCTGGCGGTGGGCGTCATCGCGGCGCTGTTCGCGCTCTCGTGCGTGTGGATGGGTTGGGTAAGCAACCTCGTGACGCTGTTTCTTGGCTTTTTGCTCATCCGGGGTTTGGGCCAGGGGTCGCTGAGCCTGGTGAGCCTGTACGTCGTCAACGTCTGGTTCGTGCGGCGGCGCGGGCTGGCGGTCGGGGTGACCGGCCTCGGCTTTGCGGTGGCGACGGCGTTTTTTCCGCTGCTTATCGAGGCGCTCATCGCGCAGTTCGGCTGGCGCACGGCTTACATGTTGCTGGGGCTAATGGTTGCAGGAACGATTTTGCCGCTCGGCACGCTATTGTTTCGGGGCCACCCGGAGCGCTTCGGGCTGCGGCCCGACAGCGGCCGCGTTAGCGACGAGGTAGTCGTCGAGGCCAACCTGTCGCTCGCCGAGGCGCGGCGCACGGCGACGTTTTGGCTGTTCGTGGCGGGGAGCGTGTGCGTGGCGGCACTCTCGACCGGGCTCGTTTTTCACCACTACTCGATCATGGCGGAGGGCGGCTTGGACCGCTTGGCGGCGGCGACGGTGTTTCTGGCGCTGGGCTTTATCGTCGCGGGGGCGAACCTGACGACCGGCGTGCTCGTCGACCGGGTGCCGCCGCGCTTTTTGCTGAGCGTGGCGATGGGCGGCATGGCGGCGGCGCTCGTAGCGGCGACGCACGTGACAGGGCGGCCCACGGTTTTGCTTTACGGCGCGCTGCTCGGGCTGACCCAGGGCATGAACGGCGCTTTGAGCGCGAGCGTGTACGCTTACTACTTCGGGCGGGCGCACCTCGGCAGCATCAAGGGCTTTGCGACGACGCTCTCCGTTGCGGGTACGGCCGTCGGGCCGTTCTTGTTCGCGTTTGCGTTCGAGCGCGCCGGGAACTACGCGCCGGTTCTCCTTTGGTCGGCGGTCGCGCCGGTGCTCATCGGCGTCGGCGCGCTGTTTTTGCGGCCGAAGCCGGTGAGCTAAGCTTCAGGTTCTGAACCGCGTGAGTAGCTCAGCAGCGAGGCGCGCACCTCGTCGGTTAGGGGTTTTGAGCGCTGCGCCTCGTAGTCGAAATGCACCACCACCGACCTTATTTCAGCGGCCGTCTCACCCGCGGCGTAAACCTCTTGGTAAAGGGTCACGCTGCTGTTGCCGACCTTGTCGACCCAAGTCGCCACGCTCACCTCGTCCCGAAAGCGAACCTGTTTGCGAAAGTCTATCGCTAGGTGCGCCAGGATGAGCGAAGCCACCTCGGTCTGGGCGGCGCGCAAAAACTCAAGCCTCGCTAATTCGGCGTAAAGTGAAAAAGCAGTGTTGTTGAGGTGGCCGAGGGCGTCGGTGTCGGCGAAGCGGACCTGAACGGGGGTGCGGTGCGTCATCTTACAAGCGTAACACCCGCTGAATCAGGCTTCGTCCACCCCTGTTTCAGCCACCCCGCGCAAATCTGCCAACTTGCGCACTTCGTCCGCGTAGTTCGAGGGGAGTTCTTTGAGAACGAGCCGCACAATCCACTCGCCTTCGCTCAGCCCGGCGGCGCGGGCGGCGGCCGTAACCCGCTCGAGCAGCTCGAGCGGCAGTTCGATGGTGAGGGGCGTCGGCTTCATCCCGAAGTGTACCCGACATCCTGTTCACAGACGTAATTTTGATGAATATCCTCTTAAAGTTTGTAACGTTTTTGTAAGAGCGTGTGTATTAAACTGGTCTATGGACGAACTCGAGCTGCTATTCGAGGTCAGCGACCGGCACAGCGACCACCTGGTTTACGTCGGTGAATACCGCTTGCTCGGCGCTGCCAAATCCGCCCTGAAAAACCTGTTCGAAGACTGGCGTCAACGGGTCTACCGCTTTGAAAACGACTTGGGCGCGTCGGTGGTGTTGTATCAACCTTTAAGCAAACCCGGCATGACCTGGGACTTGGTGGTCGCAAAGTTCGTCGGCGACGACCCGTTCGACTTTCGCTACGCCGACGGGGTAAGCAGCGACCTGCGCTGGGGCGAAGTGCAGCAGTTTTTAGATCGCATCAAGACGGGGCGGCCTTGAGGCAAGCACAGAAGTTCAGCGGTAAAGGCTCAGGAGGGTTTGGTCGATAGGGTCCAGCTCGAGCCCCTCACCCGGCCACAGGGCGACGGCCTCTATTTCTTCGCTGGGTGTGAATGGGACAAACTCGACTAAATCGCAAGCGAACACCGCACCCACGATAATGCGGTCTTTGGCGGGTTCGTCAACGCTGATTCGTCCGAGGAAGCGCACGTTTTCCGCCGTCTGGCCGGACTCTTCAAAAAACTCACGCACGGCCGCCGCGCGAGGTGTCTCGCTGGGTTCGACGAGCCCGCCGGGAATCTCCCAACACCTGCGCCAGGCGTTGTAAACGAGCAGAAACTTGGCGTCGTGTTTGGCAATCATCAGCGCTAGGAAGATAGAGTCGAGTCGCGCTTCTTCGACAAGGGTGAACTCGAGCAAGCGGTTTCCCTTGTTATTTTCAATGGGAAACGTAAGCTCAGACGGCACGCTTGAACGGGTAAAACTCGAAGGTTTGCCACACGCCGCCCGTGGTGTAGAGGTCGTTTTCTATAAAGGCTCGAGCCTCTTCTTCGCTGGCGGCGTCCAACAACATCACCGAGCCGACCATCTCGCCCGCGTCGTTCAAGATGGCTCCGCCCAACTGCACGAAGCCGCTCTCAACGGCAGGTTTGATGGCTTCTAGGTGCGCGTCGCGTACTTTGTGGCGGCGTTCTAAAGCGCCCTCGTCGGTTCCGTCTTTGGCTATGACAATGTAGAGCATGTTCGGAGTTTACACCGAAGCTTTGAAAAGTTGACGGGGGCGTGAATCCTGCTCACGCCCCTGCGAACATGCTACTGCGCGTAGACTTCGAAGTAAGCGACCGACAGGTCGAGGGCCGTTTTGTCGCGGATGATGCGGGCACGCGCCTCGCGCACGGCGTTGTACATCACGCCGTTCGTAAAGCCGGCGGCTGCCAAGTCCTGCTTCGCTTGGGCGGGAAAGGTGAAGCTGCCGTCGTCTCTGGCAAAACAGCCAAAGTTGACCGACGCGCCGTCGGCGTTGCGCCCGGCACCCGAGAACCAAAAATAGCCTTCAGCCGAGCCTGCGCCCGTCCAGGAAAAGACCGTGTCCGCTGTGACGTTTTCGAAGTCGCCACCGCTCACGCTCAAGGTGAACTGTTCGGGGGCGGGCGCGAACGCCGCGCCCGTGAACGCCGGGTAGCCGTTGGCCGAGCCGGAGATATCGACAGTGAGGTTGCGCGGCGGAAAAGGTAGGGGGTCGCCGCTGAAAGGTTTGCCGTACGAGCCCCCCTGGTTCTCCAGAGTCACGTACACGCTACCTTGCGAGGAGACGGTAAGCACGTCGCCCGCGTCGATGTTTGTCACCTGCAACCCCGGCTTCGGTTGCGGAGCGAACGCGTCCGAAAAGGGAGGAAACTGAGGTTTGCTCTCACCGACCGTGATGGAGCACACATCTTGTCCCAAGTTGACTTGCGTCGGAAGGTCAACGAGTTCGGAGTAAGAAACGAATTGCCCTGCCGCCGTCACAACATCGCGGCCGAGAATTCCTTCCCAGAGATAGACGATGCCGGAGCGTCCAACGGCCGCCGTCTCGGTCGGCGTGGTGGGTGGGTCGTCGGGGTCATCAGGGTCGTCGGGGTCGCCTGGGTCACCTGGGTCGCCAGGGTCACCTGGGTCGCCAGGGTCATCAGGGTCGGCGGGCTCTTCCGGCCCAGGTGGGTTCGGGTCGGGCGGGCTGCCGGTGCCGCCGCAAGCGGACAGCGCTAAGCTGAAAAGGAGTAGTACCGCTAGAAAACTGCGCCTCATGGTGCCTCCAAACAACTACTTTCAACAACCGCTTGTGGATTTGGGGTTGTTGGCCTTATCTTACCTTTGAAGAAACTCGAGAGTGGAGACGTTTAGCCTCGAACAAGGTGGAGGCGTGACGCCCTCCCGGCAAACCTTTTGCACTTTCACAAGAACTTGATATGACCACACTCAAATCTATTGACAACACGAGCGATTTCTGCTATCTTTTGACAGGCATAAATCTGCGCCTGGTCGTATCAGATTTTTGGCGCACACCGTAAACAAACTCAAAGGAGAACCCAATGGCAAAAGCAGTCGGAATCGACTTAGGCACGACCAACAGCGTCATCGCCGTGATGGAAGGCGGCGAGCCGACCGTCCTCGTCAACACCGAGGGCAACCGCACCACCCCGTCGGTCGTCGCCTTTAAAGACGGCAATCGCATGGTCGGGCAGGTGGCGAAGCGCCAGGCGGTGCTGAACGCGCAGAACACCCTGTTCGAGGTGAAGCGCTACATCGGCCGCACCTGGGACGAAGTGAAAGAGGAAGCCGAGCGCTCGCCTTACGAAGTGGTGCGCGGCGACGACGGCGGCGTCCGTTTCGTCGCGGGCGGCAAAAAGTACACGCCCGAAGAAGTTTCCGCGATGGTGCTGCAGAAGCTCGTCGAGGACGCCAGCACGACGCTGGGCGAGAAAATCACCAAGGCCGTCATCACCGTGCCCGCTTACTTCAACAACTCGCAGCGCGAGGCGACGCAGAATGCCGGCAAAATCGCCGGTTTGGAAGTCCTTCGCATCGTCAACGAACCGACCGCGGCGGCGCTGGCTTACGGTTTAGAGAAAAAAGGCAACGAGACCGTGCTGGTCTTCGACCTGGGCGGCGGTACCTTCGACGTGTCGGTCTTAGAAGTCGGTGACGGCGTCTTCGAGGTGCGTTCGACCTCGGGCGACACCCACCTGGGCGGCTCGGACTTCGACTACGCGATTGTCAACTGGCTCGCCGACGACTTTCAAAAGGAATACAACGTCGACCTCCGCAAGGATAAACAGGCCCTGCAGCGACTGCTCGAAGCGGCGGAAAAAGCCAAAATCGAACTTTCCGGCATTCCCGAGACGACCATCAGCCTGCCCTTCATCGCGATGGACCCCGGTTCGAACGCGCCGCTTTACTTGGAGAAAAAACTCACCCGCAGCAAGCTCGAGGACATCATCCGGCCCCTCTTGAACCGCATCAAAGGCCCGATCGAGCAGGCGCTCAAAGACGCCAAGGTGTCCAAGAACGAGATTGACGAGGTTATTCTGGTGGGCGGCTCGACCCGCGTTCCGGCTGTGAAAAACATCGTCAAGGACATTCTCGGCAAGGAGCCGAACCAGTCGGTCAACCCGGACGAGGTCGTGGCGCTCGGGGCCGCCGTGCAAGCGGGCGTGCTGACCGGCGACGTGGACGACATCGTCCTGCTCGACGTGACGCCGCTCTCGCTGGGCGTCGAAACCAAGGGCGGCGTGTTCACCAAGCTCATCGACCGCAACACCACCGTGCCGGTGCGCAAGAGCGAGACCTTCACGACCGCCGAGAGCAACCAGACCGGCGTCGAGGTTCACGTCCTTCAGGGCGAGCGTTCGATGGCGAACGACAACAAGTCCTTGGGCCGCTTCAAGCTCGACGGCATTCCGCCGATGCCCGCCGGAATGCCGCAGGTCGAAATCACCTACGACATCGACGCCAACGGCGTGCTCCACGTGACCGCCAAGGAAAAGTCGACCGGCAAAGAGGCCAACATCACCATCCAGAACACCACCACTTTGGGCGAGGACGAGGTCGAGCGCATGGTGCAGGACGCGCAGCGGAACGCCGACGCCGACCGCCGCGCCAAGGAGATGGCCGAAGCGCGCAACGGCCTCGACACCTTACGCTCGCAAGCGCAGCAAATCGTCAACGAGAACGAAAACGCCCCCGCCGAGGCCAAGCAGCCGGTCATGGACGCGGTAGACGCGGCTGAAAAAGCACTCAACGACGGCAGCACCACCAAAGAGCGCTTCGAAGAGTTGGGCCAGGAACTCGCCGACAAGCTGCAAGCGTTCCAGCAGGCGCAGGCTCAAGGGGCCGCCGCCGGTGCCGACCCCGAAGCCAACGTCGCCGCGAGTCCCGACGGTGTCGGTGAGGACGACGACGTTATCGACGCCGACTTCAAACCCGCAGGCTAAGCCGTGAGCGACGAGGTTAAACCTAACCTAGAGCCCGACGAAGGGGTGGAGCAAGCCTCCACCCCCGAATCGGACGAGACAGAGATTTTGCGCAGCGAACTCGCCAAGGCGCACGCGACCACGACCGACCTGCAAACGCAAATTGACGACCTTAAAAACAAGTGGCTCCGCTCTCGAGCCGAACTCGACAACTACCGCCGCCGCGCCCTGCAAGACGTGGACCGGGCGCGCGAAGCGGGAATGGACAGCGCGCTCCTCACAGTCATGTCCGTCTACGACGACCTGGGCCGTGCCCTCGCCGCCGTGGACGAAGCCGACCCGAGCAAAATCGTGCCCGGCATCCGGGCGGTGCGCGAATCGTTGGAGCGCAACTTAGACACCCTCGGGCTCAAAAAAGTCGGCAAGGTCGGCGAGGTGTTCGACCCCGACGTTCACGAGGCGCTGACCACCATGCCGACCGAAAACCCCGAGCAGGCGGGCAAAATCGCCGACGTGTTTGAGACTGGTTTTACCAAGGGCGAGCGCCTGGTGCGGCCCGCTCGAGTCGTCGTTTACCAGTGAAACAACCTTAGACGGGAGGTGAAGCGTGGCTGCTTACAAAGACTATTACGAGGTTTTGGGCGTACCTAAAACGGCCAGCCAAAAAGAAATCCGCGCGGCGTTCCGCAAGAAAGCGGCCAAGCTCCACCCCGACCGCAACCCGGACGATAAGAGCGCCGAAGAAAAGTTCAAAGAGGTCAATGAAGCCTACACCGTCCTGTCGGACGAGGAAAAACGCAAGTTTTACGACCAGTACGGTACCGAGGGCGGTCGCCCGCCCTTCAATCCGGGTGCGGGCGGGGGTGGCGTCTACACGAACGTCAACCCCGAGGACTTCGCGAATTTCAGCGACTTTTTTCAAGGTCTGTTCGGCGGGGGCGGCTTTAGTACCGGCGGCTTCGGTGGTGGTTACAGCGGCCGTGGCGGCGACCCCTTCGCCGACTTCCGCGTGCAGGAGCGGCAGCCGCGGCTGCAAAACGCCGAGGCGACCCTCGCGATAGACCTCCTGACCGCCTACCGGGGCGGCGCGACCACGATTTCGGTCGACGGCCGCCGCATCGACGTGACCATCCCCAAAGGCACCCGCGACGGGGCCAAACTGCGTCTCAAGGGCCAAGCGCCGGGCGGGGGCGACCTCTACCTGGTGGTCAAGCTCGAGCCCCACCCGGTGTTCAAGCTTGACGGCGACCAGGTGCGTGTGACGGTCAGCGCGCCCGACTACAAGGCCGTTTTAGGCGGCACGGTGCGCGTGCCGACCTTGGACGGCGACGTGGAGATGACGTTGCCCAAAGGCAGCCAAACCGGGCGCGTGCTCCGTCTGCGCGGCCAGGGCTGGCCGAAGCGCGACGGCACGCGCGGCGACGAACTCGCGTCGGTGCGCGTCGTCATCCCGGTTGCGCCGAGTGAGGCGCAGCTCGAGCTGTACGAACAACTGCGGCAGACGGCCGAGCAAGTGACGGCGGCGGATTGATGCAGCGCTAACCAAACCCCACCGGCCGGAAAGCCCTTAGCAGTGAGCAGCATCCGGTCATCAAACAAGTGAGGTCGCAACGAACGGCATGATGCGCCCTTCATAACGGCTTCTCAAGGCCATCTCCCCTAAAACAGGAGGGTAACCAAAGGCTTTTCGTTTCAACTCGCTGCGGCAACGCCAGTAGCGTCACACGAAGACCGGCTCAAGGGCCGGTCTTTTTCGTAGCACGTCCGCAACCAGTTTACGCCCGGTTTTGTTGACGCGCTTGCCGCCCATTGTGTAAATTGAGACAACCCTTGTAGGTTTTGAGGTTGCACGAGGCAAGTTGACAACGGTGGCTGCATGGTTCTTCGCCGGGGGCTAGGTGTAGGGTCGAAACGGCCGCAGGCTCGAGAGTCCTTCAGCAGTAGCATCACAAGGAAGAGAGGCGAACATGACCAGAAAAGCGCGCGTTCCATTGCTCGAGACTCCAACTTCCCGCAGGCAGTTTTTGAAATACAGCCTGGCGACCGGCGGCGCGGCCTGGGCCGCGTCCCAACTGAGTTTGGCAAGCGCCCAAAGCGGCGGCACGATGGTCTGGCTCGGCCACCAGGAGGTCGCCGGGCTCGGCCCCGACGACACCGGCCCGACCGTGCAGGCGGTCGTCATCTACAACATCCTCAACCCGCTGTTCCACGTGGACTACTTAACCGAACTCAGGCCCATCCTGGCCGAGTCCTACGAGGTGACCGAGGACGGGCTGACCTACACTTTCAAGCTGCGGGACGGCGTCAAGTTTCACGACGGCACCACGCTCACCGCCGAGGACGTGAAGTACACCTACGACTACTACCGCAACCCGGAAAACGCGACCTCCATCGCCAACGACTTCTTGAACGTCGAGTCGGTCGAAGCGCCGGACGACCTCACCGTCGTGGTCAACATGTCGGACGTGAACGCGGCCTTTTTGACGAGCGGGGCCGAAACCCCCATCGTGCCCGCCGCCTACCACGCCGAAGTCGGTGAGGAGACCTTCCGCACCCAGCCCATCGGCACCGGCGCGTTCAAGCTGCGCGAGTGGCGGGCCGCCGAGTTTACCGAGTTGGAGGCTTTCGACGAGCACTTCCGCGGTCGGCCCAACTACGACACCTTGCGGCTCGAGGTCGTCCCCGAGGCCTCGGTGCGCTACATCGCGCTGCAAACGGGCGAGGCGCAGTCCTCGGTGTGGCCCCTGTTGGTCGAAGACAGCCTCGCCTTCGAGGGCGACCCGAACTTCCGGGTGATGCGCACGCTTGCCAACTCGGTCAAGCACTTTCCCTTGAACAACCAACTGCCGCAACTTTCGGACAAGCGCGTGCGCCAGGCGATGATGTACGCGCTCGACCGGCAGCGAATTATCGACGACCTCTGGAACGGCACCGCGCAAATCGCCCACTCGAACCTGAGCCCCAAAAATGTGTTCTACTACAACCCGAACCTCAAACAGTACGAATACGACCCCGAGATGGCGATGGCGATGCTGGACGAGGCGGGTTGGACTGTGGGCGCGGACGGCGTTCGTGAAAAAGACGGCGTCAAGCTCTCGTTTACCACCACCACCATCACGGGTGACCAGGCGCGGCGGCCTATCGCGGAGTTAGCCCAACAGATGCTGCGTGAGGTCGGCATCGACATGCAACTCGCCGAAGCGCCGGTCGCCTCGATTTTAGAGGGTCTAACCCAAGGGACTTTGGAGTCGGGCCTGTTCAACTGGACCTACGGCAGCACGCCCGAGCCCGACCCCTCGTCCACGCTCCGCTCGGACGGCGGCAACAACTTCAACAACTTCCGCAGCGAGGAGATGGACCGGCTTATCGACCAGGGCCTCGCCACCGTCGACCCCGAGGAGCGCCAGGCGATTTACTACCAGATTCAAGAAATCTTCGTCGAGGAAGTGCCCGCCCTGTACCTCCAGTTCGACGAGTGGATCAACGTCTGGAACGTGGGCGAGGTGAACGGTCTACCCGAAGTCGTGCTGAGCGGCGACCCGGTCTACTACATCGACAATTACGAATTCACGCTTGAGTAAGCTGTTTGAAAAAGTAGGGGGCTCGAGTCAAGCTCGAGCCCCTTTGAAAGGCGGCTCGTGTCCGGCTACCTGACCTTTCGCCTGCTGCGCGGCGCGCTCGTCATTGTCCTCATCAGCATCATGACCTTTATCATCATGCGACTGATGCCGGGCGACCCGGTCTACTTGCTCCTCGGCGAAGGGCAGGTGCAAATCACCGAAGCGCAAATCGAAGCGATTCGACAGAAGTGGGGCCTCGATTTGCCCTATTACCAGCAGTATTTCGTCTGGGCCGGAAACTTGTTGCGCGGCGACTTCGGCACCTCGCTGATTCGCTCGGGCGTGCCGGTGCGGCAGATTATTTTCGAGGCGATGCCGGTCACGGCGCTCCTCAACGCTTACGCGCTCGGTTTGGCGCTGGTGGTCGCGGTGCCGCTCGGCATCGCCTCGGCCACGCGGCGCAACAGCCCCGTCGATTACGCGACTTCGGTGGGTTCGGCGTTGGGCATCGCCACGCCCAACTTCTGGCTCGGGCTCATGCTCATCGTGCTGTTCGCGCTGTACGTGCCGCGCTGGTTCGGGGACATCCCGCTCATCGGGCGCATCCCGCCGTTCGGGGTGCGGAGTTGGCAGGGGTATATTTTGCCGGTGTTAGTTTTGGCCGCCGAGCAGATGGCGGTGCTGGTGCGCATCATGCGGAGTGCGGTCTTGGAGGTCTTGCCGCAGGACTTCGTGCGCACGGCGCGGGGCAAGGGTTTACCGCGCAGGCGTGTTGTCTGGCGGCACGTGGTTTCCAACGCGCTGCTGCCGGTCATCACGGTGGTCGGCTTTCGCATCGCTTTTTTGCTGTCGGGCACCATCATTATCGAGACTGTTTTTGCCGTGCCCGGCATCGGGCGGCTGTTTACCGACTCGGTGATGCGGCTGGACTACCAAGTGGTGCAGTCGCTGGTCGTCGTGTTCGCGGTGCTGGTCGTCGTGGTCAATCTGCTCACCGACCTCGTCTACGCGCTGGTGGACCCGCGCATCCGCATCGCTTAAGATTATGGCCTTATCTCGTCCTGACACCCTCGCTCCCGCCGCGAAACCTGAGAAACGCAGCGGAGGCAGCCGCGCCTGGAAGCGCTTCGCCGCCAACCGGATGGCGCTTCTAGGACTCGCTATCTTCGTCGCGCTCTGCTTAGTTGCCGTCTTCGCGCCCCTGCTCACGCCCTACCACCCGACGCAAGACATTTTCCGCGGGATGCGCGGCGTCGCCCCAAGCCTGGAACACCCGCTCGGCTTCGACCACCTGGGTCGTGATTTACTATCGCGGATTTTGTACGGGTCTCGAGTCGCGCTGCTGGTGGGCTTGAGCGCCTCGGTCATCGCCGTCGTCATCGGCGTGACCATCGGCGCGGTGGCGGGATACTTCGGCGGTTGGGTGGACGAGGTGCTGTCGTTAATCATCGACACGCTGATGGCGTTTCCGCTCATCGCCCTTCTCATCGTGCTGGCCGCCGTCATCGGCCCGAGCCTCGGCACCACGATTCTGGTCATCGGCGCGACCGTGTGGGCGCGCTACGCCCGCGTGGTGCGGGCCGAGGTGATGAGCCTGCGCCAGCGCGACTACGTGGTGGCGGCGCGGGCGCTCGGCTCTCGAGACGGCCGCGTCATCTGGAAACACGTCATTCCCAACGTGCTCGGCTCGGTCATCGTTTTAGCCTCGTTGCAAATCGGCAGCATCATCATTTTGGAATCGTCGTTGTCGTTTCTGGGACTGGGCGTGCGCCCGCCGACGCCGACCTGGGGCGGCATTTTGGCCGACGGTCGCGCCTTTATCCTGCGCTACCCGCACATCGCGATTTTTCCAGGGCTGATGATTGTGGTTACGGTGCTGGCCTTCAACTTTATCGGCGACGGTCTGCGCGACGCGCTCGACCCGCACGAGAAAGACTAATATTTTTACGAGTTAGCGAAGTCATAGAAAATGTGCTGGGAAGCGTGAAGAATGCAGGAGGGAGAATAGAGAAGGTTTGTTCTCTCGTCTGAGTTTTTTGGGGCTCGAGAGAAAGGAGGACAGTGTTTATGAAGCTGATGACGGCATGAACTGGAGACATATAACTGTCGTCACGCTACTAGCCAATCCCGTCAATATTGAACCCGTGAGCGGTGTGCTGGTGCAGGCGCAGAACGCTTTACAAGAGGACGACGTGGTTATTGAGAAAAACTTGGGGCAGAATGGAGGTAGTTTAGGAGAGATACTTTACCCGAATGAGTCAGATAGGGTTTTCGGAAGTGGTGCAGCAATTGTCATTGTTGGAAAGGGGACTTTGACGACCGAAACCAATATCAAGTTCACAATTTCACCAGAAAATATAACTATCTATCCAGATGCAGGCCTCTTTGAAAACCTGTATCCAGCCGACAAGATTGAATACATTGGTCCTCTGGCGACGCTCGAGGTTCCTGCCGCATCACTCAACTTAGACCCGCCGGATGACCAGCTGCTTTTTGCAATCACGCCATCCTTTTACGAAGACGCACTTGATAGGGTTCAGAAACGTGATATTCGTTTGGAAGTCCGGCTACCGCTCGCAGATGGAGAAATGGTTTTTCAGACCTTACGCTTCGGCTACGCGGGGGAAGCCCCTATCTGGAGTGAATTTTTGAAAGCCAGCTATGGTGACGACTTACCTGAAACCGTAAAAATCAGCGTTCAAGCGGTGGACATCAGTCGCGCCCTGCCGAATCCCGATGATTATTTGGGGCCGTAGAACAATCTGAAATCTCCAGCCTCTAAACGTCCGGCCCTGCGGGAACGGGGTCGTCCGAGGGGAAGGTAAACGCTTCTTTCAGACCCGCCTGCGCGGTCTCGAGGGCCTCTTGCGGCGCGTAGTCCAGCGCCAGCACGCCCCGGTAAGCGCGCGTCGCGGCGTCGCGGCGGTTTGCTAGGTCGTAGAGTTGGCCCAAGCGCGCGAGCAGGTAGCCGGGCAAGTAGTAAGGCTGCGAAAAGTCGCCGCGGCTGGCGTTTTCTAAAACCTCCAGGGCTTCTAAAACGTGGCTGTTCGCGGTGAGCAGGTTCGCCTCGTGGTAGCGGGCCTCTGTCGCCGTCACCTCGCGCAGTTTGGCGAGCAGCGGACCGGGCTCGGGGACATCGACGCGGAAGGCGAAGTCGAGCAAGCTGCGCTCGCGCGTTTCCTCGGTCGGCTCGGGTGACACAGGTTCTAAAAGTTCAACTCTGTCCTCTAAGAACGCTTGCAAAAACGGCACGTGGTCGACGCTGGCGAGGACGGCAACCCGCTCAAAGGGTAACGCCAAAATCGCCTCCCCCATTTTTTGCGAGCGCGCCCGCAGCCAGTCGGTGCCGGGGCCGTCGTCGAAGGTTTCTTCTTGAAACGTCTGGTGCTCGAGCAACAGGGGCACGACCTCTTGCCGGATGCGTTTCAGGGTAAGGGGTTGCTCGAGGAGCGTGTTCAGCGGCCTCAGCTTGGCGTCTACGCGCTGCACGGCTTCGCGCAGTTTTAGATACTGCGCGGCGTAGCGGCGAAAATCTTGTAGGGCCGACGGGTCGGGACTGGGCTGGTAGACACCGTAGACCGGGACATTTTGCCGCCGCGCCCAGGGTATGACTGTGTGGGGTAAAACGATTTCGGGCGTGTCTTGCCAGCGAGGATTTTCTAACGCGCCGGGCGCTAAAGCGGTGGTCGCTACAGCTTCGGGTTGAAAAGCCGCCACCGCGTCGCGCACGCTCACCGCGTTGTAGAGCGGGTAGCGCAGGTGGAAGGGACCCATGAGGGGGAGGAGGGTAAACTGCATAGGTCAGTATGACGCGTTCAGCGGGTGGCGACCAGGCACACCGAAACAATCGGGCTGAGGCGGGCATGACTTTTTTCAACTCGAGGGCGTTGCGGCACCGTTTTTGAAGTTTCAGTGCAACCTCTTGACGAATCTTGCATACCGGGCTATACTATTCTTTATCAGCGCTTAAGAGGTGCTTCTTTTTTTGCCTCAAACTTTTTTGACAAGCCGAGCGGCTCGAGGATTTTTCTTCGGGCCGCTTGTTTTTATTCCTGTTTTTTACACTTATGGTGCGCTGAGGGGCTCGAGCGCTTTTGCCTCAGCCGTGCGGCAAGAAGTCTTTGGCAAAGCGCGCGGTGTAGTCTGCCAGCAAGGTCTCCACCTTTTCAAAACTCTCCGAGCCGACGACCAGACTCGCAAACTCGGCTGAGCGGGGCCGAAAAATGATTTCCGGCTCGGTGTAGTGCGCGGTGTCGGCAAAGGGAAAGCGTGAAGGGCAGGCGATAAGCCCGGCGTAGGCGTCGCGGAGCGGTGGGAGGGTGTACGTTTCGCCCCTGGCCTGGACGAGTTCCAAGCGCGCCGCCTCCCGCCAGGGCACGAGCCCGGTCGCCGCTTCGACCAAACGCTCGATGTTGCCGCCGCCGACCCGGGCCGCCGTCTCTAAGAAGTAAAACGAGCCGTCGGCGGCGCGGATGAACTCGCTGTGGCTGGGGCCGTAGTCCCGACTGAAACTTTTCAGCAGGCGCTCGGTCAGGCCGGTTAAAACGACCGTGTCGGGGTGGCCGCGCGGCAGGACTCGAGTGGTGAAAACACCGCGCCCCTGCAACACGGCCAGGGGCGGGGCGCCGTACTTGCTCACCAGCGAGAAGACTGTTTCGCCCTGCCAACTGAGCGTGTCCACGTGGTAAACGTCGCCGGGCACAAAACTTTCCAAAAGGTAGTAGGACTTCCGGTCGCCGAGCGCGTCGAGCAGCCGCCACAGGCTGTCGGCGTCGTAGAGCTTGTGAATGCCCTCCGACCCAGCCAGGGTGCGCGGTTTGAACACCCAGGGCGGTGGCACGTTGCGCACGAAGTCACGCAAGTCGTCGTAGTTGAAAATGCCGGTAAAGTCCGGCACCGGCAAACCCTGCTCCTGCGCGCGCACCCGCATGGCGAGCTTGTCGCGGAACAGCCGCGCCGCCGAATCGCCCAGGCCGCTTATGCGCAAGTGCTCGCGCAGCGCGGCGGCGGTTTCCACGTCGTAGTCGTCCAGACCGACAACCCGGTCGATGTGGCGGTCTCGAGCCAGGTAGCTCACCGCGTAGGTTACGTCGGGCTGGCGGCGCACACTCCGCATCGTAAAGTGTTCACTGACGCTGGCCCAGGGCCAGGGCTCGGCCTCGAGCTTTTCGTCCATCACCACGACGACGCGGCAACCCTGGCGGTGGCACTCTTCTAAAAAGGGCACGCCCTTGAGTTCGCTGGCGAGGGCCAAAACGGTGAGCGGCCGAGAAGAATCAGGTGACGACATAGAGGGTATTGTAACGGCAGTGAGGAGGAAGTGAGGGGTAGCGAGGCCGAAGTCACAGCTTTTACCTCCCAACTGCCCATCTCTGTTAAACTCCGCTCAGCCGCGCCGAGGAGAGTCTATGCAGTTCTACAGTGTCAACGGACAGTTGCTGCCCGCCGCCCAAGCCCATTTGCACGTAAGCGACCTCGGGCTGTTGCGCGGTTACGCGGTGTTTGACTACTTTCGCGTTCTCAACTTCACGCCGCTGTTTATCGAGGATTATTTGGCCCGTTTCGAGCGCTCGGCGCGCTGTTTGAACCTGGAGCTTCCGCTCAGCCTCTCGGGCTTGGAACACCGGATTCACGACCTCGTCCGCGCCAACTCTGTTCCCGACGCGGGCGTGCAGCTTTTGCTGACCGGCGGCTACACGCCCGACGGCTTCACCCCGACCGAGCCGAACCTGCTCGTGCTCGAGCGCCCTCTCAAAGCGCTCGAGCCAAGTCTTTACGAAAGCGGCGCAAAACTCATCACGCACGAGTACCGCCGCGACATTCCCGAGGCCAAAACGACGAACTACGCGGTCGCCATCCAACTGTTGCCGCGCCAGCGGGCAGCGGGCGCGGTCGACGTGCTCTACCACCGGGACGGCGTCGTCACCGAAACGGCGCGCTCGAACGTGTTCGTCGTGCGTGACGGCGTGGTCATAACGCCGGGAGAAAACATCTTGCCGGGCGTCACGCGCAAGCAAGTTTTAGAACTCGCGCGGCGACACTACGAAACCCTCGAGACCGAAGTCAGCCTGCAAGACGTGCTGAGCGCCGAAGAAGTGTTCATCACCAGCACGCTCAAGGGCGTGTTGCCCATCGTCTCGGTCGAGGGCCGTCCTATCGGCAACGGCAAACCCGGCGCGGTCGCGCAGCACCTGGGCAAGCTGTTCGAGGCGCACGTCAACGACTACTTAGCCGTCACCTCTCGGTAAGCAGCGGCTCAGTAGGCTTTGGCAAAAATCACCCGGCGCGGGTAAGCGCTTTCCTCTCCGCAGCGCACGCACTCTCCGTCCGCCACGGGACCTTCGAAGGGGATGCAGCGCGGCGTCGCCTTGGTGGCGTCTTGGATGGCCGCTTCGCACTCGGGGCGGCCGCAGTGGTTGACGTAGAGCCAGTTGCCTTCGATTTTGTCCTTAAAGGTGTCGTAGTCGTCGACGAGCAAGCTGTGCGCCTCGCGGAAAGCTAAGGCACGTTCAAAAAGGGCGTCGTGAAAAGCGCTCAGCTCGGCCAGCACGCGCGTCGCGGCTTCGGCCAGGGGCAACTCTTCCTTGCCGTCCTTAAGCCGGTTCGACATCACCACGACGCCCTTGTCCAAGTCTTTGGGACCCAGCTCGAGCCTTACCGGCACCCCCTTTTGCTCGTGTTCGTTGAACTTGAAGCCGGGGCTCATGCCTTCGCGGGCGTCGACTTTGACCCGCACGCCCGCGTCTTTGAGCGCGGCGGCAATCTTGGCGGTTTCGGCCATAACGCTTGCTCTCGAGGCCTCGTCGTCGCGCCGGTAAATCGGCACGATGACGGTTTGTTGCGGGGCCAAACGCGGCGGCATGATGAGGCCCTTGTCGTCGCCGTGGGTCATGATAATCGCGCCGATAAAGCGCGTGGACAGTCCCCAACTCGTCGTGTGGGCGAAGGCTTGCTCGTTGTTTTCGTCGTTGAACGAGATGTTGAAGGCCGATGCAAAGTTCGTGCCCATGTAGTGGCTCGTCCCCGACTGGAGCGCCTTGGTGTCGCGCATCATCGCCTCGATGGTGTAGGTGATAAGCGCCCCGGCGAAGCGCTCGCCCGCGGTCTTTTCGCCCTTGACGACCGGCACCGCGCCGAAGTTTTCGGCAAAACTGGCGTAGATGTCGACCATTTGGGTCGTTTCGGCCTTCGCCTCGTCGGCGCTGGCGTGGGCGGTGTGGCCCTCTTGCCACAAAAACTCGGTGGTGCGCAAAAAGGGCCGGGTGCGCAGTTCCCACCTCAGCACGTTGCACCACTGGTTGTAGAGCAGCGGCAGGTCGCGGTAGCTCTGGACCCACTTGCTGTACATCTCGCCGACGATGGTTTCGCTAGTCGGGCGAATCGCCAACGGCTCCTCCAACTCCTTGCCGCCCGCGTGCGTTACCACCGCGAGTTCGGGCGAAAAGCCCTCGACGTGGTTTTTTTCGCGCTCGAAAAAGTGCATCGGGATGAGCAGGGGAAAGTAGAGGTTTTCGTGGCCGGTGTCCTTGAACATCCGGTCCAAGTTGCTCTGGATGTTTTCCCAAAGCGCGTAGCCGTACGGTTTGATGACCATGCTGCCGCGCACCGGGGACAGGTCGGCAAGGTCGGCCTGGTAGACGATTTCGTTGTACCAGGCGCTGAAGTCTTCATTTTGCGGGGTGAGTCCTTTTTTCGCCATAACGCTCTAGCCTAGCAGAGAAACCTCTTAATAAAGCGTTTTTAGCTCGAGTCCTCTGCTACACTGAGCGCATGGACGCCACGAAGGACTGGTTCACGGTTAGCGTGGAGGACTATCTCGAGGGTGAAAAAGACGGCTTCGTCAGGCACGAGTATGTGCATGGCGAGGTCTTTGCGATGGCGGGCGGAAGCAATGTTCACAACACCATCACCCTCAATATCGCTACAGCCTTAAATCCTGCCGCACGACAAAAAGGCTGTCGCACCTACAGCAGCGACATGAAGGTTCGTGCCAGCGAGAAGACCTTTTATTACCCCGACGTTGTATTCGTTTGTGAAGAAAGTTCAGACGATTACTACGTCGACAAACCCTGCGTCATCGTCGAGGTTGCCAGCCGCTCCACCGCACGCACCGACATGAACGAAAAACGCTACGCCTATCAAGACTTAGCGAGTTTGCAACTTTACCTCCTCGTCGACAGCCGCAAACAGTTCGTGCTCGGCTACTACCGGACAAAAAAGGGGTGGGAGGAACGGCACTTCGAGGAGGGCGAGACGGTCCCCATCCCCTGCGCCGACCTCAGCCTGACGTTTGAAGACATTTACATTCAAACGCCCTACCTCTAAGTCCGAGGCGAACGCGGACGTTTAACGCAGACTTCCAACGCAGACGCTGAACACAACTTTGCTTTGACTCCAAGGGTGCAGTTCGAGACGTGCGGCAGGAGCGTCCAGCCGGAGAGTCGTTCAAGGCTGAGCCGCTTTTTCTTTTTGCGCGAGCATCAGGCCCTGCGGGTTCGAGACGGCGTGCCGGGCGGCGGCCCAGGTTTTTTTGAGGTCCGCGCCCTCCTCGTCCAAACTGCTGGCATTCACTGAGGCGTAGTATTCGACCTCGTCGGCTTTGGCCTTGAGCAGCTGGTTGAGCACCGCGTGGAGCGAGTCGCGCACCGCCAAACCCTCTCTCAGCATGTCCTGGGCCTCGAGCAGCCGGGTTACGAGTTCGTCGTGGCTCATCGCCAGCAGTTGGTCTTTAGTTCGCTGCATGATGCCCTTTCCGGTTTATTCCCTCAATCTAACCCAAGCTGAGCAAGTCGAAACAGATACGGACCAAAAACAACGAGGTCGCTAAAGATAAGGAGTCGGAAAGACCCCTGCCGGGTAGTAGGTGTAGTGTCGAAATCCATGCCAGGTACCCGGGCCTACTTTAACGCATGACTTGACAAAACGTTCAAGGCCCCTCCGAGCGAAACCGACGCGTCGCAGGGGCACCATTCAAACTCGTAACTCACGAACGTGTGGGCTCCCCGACAAAGGCGAGCGCCGCGTACAGCTCGCGGGGTCCGTAGCGTGAGGGGCGGCGTTTGAGGTCTCGAGGCTCGCTCAAACCCGCCCCACGCGCGAGTTTCGCAAAGCGCGCGGGCGGCAGCGGGTACGGAATCCACGGCGTCGGGCGCTGCAGGTCGTACTCGACGAGGAGAAAAGCTGCGCCCGGCCGCATAGCGCCGACAATCCGGCCCAGCGCCCGCTCTTGCCGCCTCACGAAGTGAAGTGAATTCGCCATCAGCACGCCGTCCAGCGGACCGAGCCCCAAAGGCCGGGTGAAGTCGGCCTGTAAACTGCGAATGTCCGCCCCGGTTTTAGAAAACCTTTCGATGCTTGAAACGCGGCGGTCGACGGCGTAAACGAGCCCTTCGGGACCGAGCAGTTCGGCCAAGGCTAGAGTGAACGTGCCCGCGCCCGCGCCGAGATCGGCCCAGACGCCGCCGCGGTTCGTCACGCCGTCCCGGATGAAGTCGGTGGCTTCCGCGTGCGTCACGGGTCGAGCTGGAACAGCGCCTGCCCCGCGGGTGTCCGGACCGGAGGCTCGAGGGTGGGACCCTCGCACCACTCTTTTTCACGTGACTCTTTTTCACGGCGTGTCGTTTTCGTGTGTGGCGAAGTCGAAGGCCACGACAAACACCCACGGGCCGCCCGTGTAGCGCCACAGTTTCAGGCCGCGGGCGGCGCCGGTGAGGGGTTGCCAGGTGGCGTTCAGGTGCTCGAACGTCGCCAGCGCCGTGTCCTTGGCTACCTTGTTTTGAACCGTCACGTGCGGCCGGTAGCCTTGCCGGTCTTGGCGCGTCAGCCAGGGTTCCCACCTGGCTTTGAGGTGCTGTCTCACCGTCAGCAGACCGGGGCTCTCGAGCCTCACGAACACGCCCCGGCCCCAGTGCCCTACGCCGGGCAGCGTCACGCCGAACCCGGGGGTCGCCGCCGCAACCTCGCTCAGGTCGCGGCGTAAGGTTTCTTCGTGCGCGCTCGGCAGCGCGTGAAACAGGGTGACGTGCGCGTCCAGAAAGTTGCGTTCGGGCGGAAAATACGCCCCGCGCAGGGCGTCGAGAACGCCCTGCAAGCGCGGCTCGAGCCGCAGCGTGAGGATGAAAGGCTGCTCTGGTTCCATAGCCCTCATTGCACGGCGCATTTCTCGTTGCCGCCCCGCGGTGGCTTACATTCGGCGACGCCGCTTTCAGTCAAGCCAGCAGTGTGCTTAAGGTGAGCGGATGATTCGGTCGCCTTCTGTAAGCTGAGCCGTACCCTGCGGGACGCCGGGCAGGTTTATACTGTCTTTTCGCCGGCTTGGGGCGGTTCGCTCAGAACCTGAGCCGGCACGGGGGTCTTTTCGTCATGTCTTCAACCCTGGAAAAACGTCTCCACCGCACTTTTTGGCTGCTGCTGTTCGTGGTTTTCCCGCTCGCTTACGTGCCCGCCCCGGTGCTCGAGCGCCTGCCGCAAACCTGGGTGAGGTTTCCCAAGGGCGAGCAGCCGGACGCCTTTATCCCCAAAATCGTCGTCTTCGTCGTGGTGTGGCTGCTGGGCGCAGGCTTGGCCGGGGCGAGCCTGCGGGGGCGGGGGCGGCCGTTGCCGCCGGCGACGCGGCGAACCCTGGCGTGGTGCGCCGCCTTTGTCGGGGTTTTGCTGGCCTCGAGCCTGTTCACAAGCTCCTACTCGAACGTGATCCTGCCCTACCTGGGCAACCGCCTAGAGGGTGTGCTGCTCACCCTGTTCGAGGCCGCCTGGTACAGCTTTACCCCGCTAGCGGCCGTGCTCGCCGCGCAGCGCGTCGTGCCCCTGAACTTTTTGCTGAACGCGGTGGCCGTCGGCGCGCTCGCGGTCGGCGGGTGGACCTTGGCCGAGGCTTACGGCTTCGCGCCGCTGGCCCTCGTTTTGCCGGGCTCGAGCGTCGGCGGCAACTTGCGGGCGACGCTGGGCCACCAGGGCTACGTCGCGGCTTACCTCGGGGTGGTCTTGGTGTTTTGGACCGTGTGGCGGGTGTTGACGAAGCTGCGCCCCCTGGACGTCGTCGTCGCGGCGGGGCTGGGCGCCGGTTTGGTGGCGAGCGGCGGCCGGGCCGGTCTGCTCGCGGCCGTGCTGACTCTCTCCCTGTTCGGCCTGTACACGCTGCGCTTCGCCGCTTACCGAAAGACGGTCGCCGGTTTGTTCGTCGTTTTGAGTTTGGTGGGTTGGGGGGTGGTGCGCACCTCCGGGCACGCCCAGACCCGCCTGGAGCGCGTCGCCACCGCGGTGCAGGGCGACGACCCGAGCGTCCAGCACCGGTTTCTGTTTTGGCGGCTCGCCCTCAAGGCCATTCCCCAAAGTCCGCTGGTGGGTTACGGGCCTTACTCTTTTTCGAGTGTCGCCTGGCGCGTGGCCGACCCGCAAGACGCTCGAGCCCTCATCGGCGACTTTTTGCCGACCGAGCTGGCGCAGGACGCGGTGCGCGTGGGCAAGATAGCTTTTTACCAAGACCCAACGACACAGCGCCTGCACGCCAAGGTCATGAACCCCTACGCGGTTCACAACTACCTGCTCGACCTGAGTCTCGCCAGCGGTCTGCCCGCCGCCCTGCTGTTCGTCGCGTTCGTGGCGGCTTGCGCCCGGCAACTGTACCGGCGCCAGACACCGCTCGCCACGGCCGCGCTGCTCGCGCTGACGACCTACCTCGTTTACGGGATGTTCTGGTTTCCCACCCACTTGGTCGACCCGCTCGTCTGGAGTTTGGCGGGCCTCGGTCTGGTCGGCCGCGAAGCCGCCACGCAGTCCGAAAAAGGCCGCCAACCCCGGACGGCGGGGGGCGGCGCGGTTTACGGGCTCGAGCGGGCACCCTCGGGCTAGGCTTTGAAACACGTCTGGAAACACCCCGACTCTCTGTGGTTATCTGGTTTATGAACTTCAGCTTACACAAGCTCGTGGCGCGTGGCTTGTGGCGTGTAGAAAACCGCAAGCTACAGGTTTTGTGCGCCCTGAGCAGTTTACGCTCTAAAGCGTTTCACAAAGACTCTGGTACACTGTGACTTTGGTACGCCGTCTTTCATTCACCGGGGGCTGTGTGGTTTTTGTTTGCACCCCAATTTAGACAGGCCTGAGGAGCCGCGGCACAAAGGAGAAGTATGAACATCGCTATTTTCGGACTGGGCTACGTCGGCTGTATTTCGGCCGCCTGTTTGGCGCAACAGGGCCACCGGGTATACGGAGTCGACGTCAGCGGCACCAAAGTCGACCTCATCAACGCGGGTAAAAGCCCCATCATCGAACATTCCATCGACACCATCATCGCCGAACAGGTCGGCGCAGGTCGGCTGTCGGCGACGACCGACGCGGCGGAGGCCGTCGCCGCCACGGACCTGGCGCTGGTGTGCGTGGGCACGCCCAGCCGGCCCAACGGCGACCTGGACTTAGACTACGTCCGCCACGTGTCCGAGGACATCGGCCGGGCGTTGCGGGGGCGCACCGGCTTTTACGTGGTGGCGGTGCGGAGCACCATGTTGCCGGGCAGCGTCCACGGGGTCGTGGTGCCGGCGCTCGAGACCGCTTCGGGAAAGTGCGCCGGTCAGGACTTCGGCGTGTGCATCAACCCCGAATTTTTGCGTGAGGGAACGGCCGTCGCCGACTACCAAAACCCGCCTTTTACGCTCATAGGGGCCGACGACGAGCGCACCGCAAAGTTGGTCGCCGACCTGTACGCGCCCTTAGACGCGCCCCTCTACACCACGAGCGTGGCGGCGGCGGAAATGGTGAAGTACACCAGCAACGCCTTCCACGCGCTGAAGATAAGCTTCGCCAACGAAATCGGTTTGTTGTGCAAGAGCGCGAACATCGACAGCCACACGGTCATGGACATCTTTGTCAAGGACACCCAGCTCAACATTTCGGACAAGTACCTCAAACCCGGCTTCGCCTTCGGCGGCTCGTGCTTGCCCAAAGACGTGCGGGCGCTCACCTACCGGGCCAAGACCTTGGACCTGGAGTTGCCGGTCCTGAAAGCGATTCTGCCGAGCAACGACGCTCACGTCGAGCACGCGCTGCGTTTGATAGAAGACGTGGGCAACAAACGCGTCGGCCTGCTCGGGCTCAGTTTCAAGGCCGGCACCGACGACCTGCGCGAAAGCCCGGTCGTCACGCTGGCAGAAAAGCTGCTCGGCAAGGGCTACGACCTGTGCATCTACGACCGCAACGTGTCGCTGGCGGCCATCGTCGGGGCCAACAAACGCTACATCGAGCAGGTCATCCCGCACATCTCGTCGCTGCTCGTGACCGAGCTGGAAGACGTCTTGGAACACGCCGAAACGGTCGTCATCGGCAACAACGCGCCCGAGTTCCGGACGGTTTTGGAGCGCGTGCGGCCCCAGCAGCGGGTCGTCGACCTCGTCCGGCTGACCGACGAAGGAGCGGCGCTTAAGAACTACCAGGGCATCTGCTGGTGACGCCCGCGCCCGAGCCTGCTCTCAACCCTTCTTTAAACATTGTCGTCGTCGCACCTCGCTTTCCGTTTCCGCTGGACCGGGGCGACCGGCTCACGGTCTACAACCTGCTCAAGTTCTTTTCGCAGCGTCACAAGGTATCGCTGGTGTGTTTTTTAGAGGCCGACCAGGACCCGGGCTGGGTAGAAAAGCTCGAGCCCTTCTGTGAGCGCGTCGTCACCGTGCCGCTGAACAAGGCGCGCGTCTACGCCAATTCGCTGGTCGGCGCGCTAGGCGACGTCCCCTTGCAGGTGCGCTACTACGCCGACCCGGCCATGACCGCGGCGGTTTCCGACGTGGTGGCGACGCAAAAACCGGACCTGCTCTACGCGCACACCATCCGCATGGGCCAGTACGTCGAGCCTTTTCACAAGCTGCCGCGCGTTTTGGCCCTGCAAATTTCGATGACCCTGAACTACCGGCGCTTGGCCGAGCGGGCGGACAACGTGCTGCGAAAAGCGCTCTACACTTTTGAATACCGCAAGCTGCGCGCCTTCGAGGGCCGCTACGCCCGCAAGTTCGACCGCGTCCTGCTCATCTCGCCCTTTGACTTGCGCGCGATTGAGCGCGACGCGCCCGAGGACAACGTGTTTTTCAGCCCCCACGGCGTGGACTACGAGTTTTTCGCGCCCGACCCGGCGGTAGAAAAAGTGCCGAACTCCCTCGTCTTCACCGGCAACATGGGGTACGCCCCCAACGTCGACGCGGCCAGATTCTTTTATGAGCAGATTTTTCCCTCGGTTCGTGCGCAAGTACCTGACGCGACCTGGACCGTCGTCGGCACCAACCCTGCGCCGGAAGTCGTGGCGCTGGCCGCCGACGACGCCGTGACCGTGACCGGCCGCGTGCCCGACCTGCGCGCGTACCTGCACCGGGCGCAGGTCGCCGTCGACCCTCTACGCGTCGGGGCGGGTTTGCAAAACAAGGTTTTGGAGGGCATGGCGACGGGCCTGCCGATGGTCATCACCCCGGTCGCCAACGAAGGCATTCAGGCACCCCATCCCGATACCGTCTTTGTCGCCGACGAGCCGGACAGTTTCGCGCAGCGCGTCGTCGAGCTGCTGCAATCCGCGGACGAGCGCCGCCGCATGGGCGCGGCGGCCAGGGCTTTTATCGTCAAGAACTGGTCCTGGGAAAAGCACTTCGGAGATTTAGAGCAGATGGTCGGCGAACTCATACTCGAGCGCAAAAGTAAGGTATAAGACAGGGAAGACAGTTCGGTAAGGACAGCAACTTGCATGTAGTGTGGGTTTACACACTACATGTTGTATGTTAACCTTAGCAAGCCTCGATTTTTTCATGTGGCTGACCGAGGCCGGTGGAAGTGCTGAGGGCGGTGAGGGTTACACGCGAAAAGTGCAACCTGCACTGTACCCGGAGGCTCGAGGCGGCTACCACAGCTTTACTTTGTAAGCTATTTACATACAACAAGTAGTATGCTAACTTGAGCGTCACAAGCAAATTACACACGAGGACGAAAGTTTTAGAGAGGACCGACGTGGACAAGCTCGCTTCACCCCAAACCGACATCACGGCAGCGTTCGACGAGCACGCCGTCGCCATCGCCAAACGGCAATATTTTGCCCCCGAGGACAAAGACCTGACGGGTCTGTTTCGCCGCGTCGCCGCCTGGGTCGCCACGCCCGAGGGTGAAGCGACACAGGCGTACACCGCGCGCTTTTTCGACCTCATGGCGTCGAAGCGTTTTTGCCCCGGTGGACGGGTTTTGGCGGGCGCGGCGACGAGCCACGGCAACGTGTTGAACTGCTTTGTGCAAGACGGCTCTCCCGAGGCGGTGGGTACAGACGCCTGGGTGCTCAAACTGGCGACCAAGCTCGCGCTCGTAACAAAAGTCGGCGGCGGCAACGGCCTGTGCCTGGACCCCCTGAAACCCAAACGTGCGTACCACCGCACCGCCGGACAGCTCTACCTCACCGTCTCCCCCGCGCACGCCGACTACGACAAAGTCAAGACGGGCACCTACATGGATCTGGTCCACGGCAAGTACGTGTCCAAGGGTTACCGCCGGGCGCTGTTCGTCGAACAGAGCGAGGTTCCTTCGGCGCTGCCCGTTTTGAACGTGGGCGACTCGGTCGAAAAAATTTGGGGTGCGGGGCGCGAGCTGATTCTGCGGATGTTGCGGGGCGAGGACGTGCTCCTCGACCTGAGCAACTTGCGGCCCGAGGGTACACCCGTCAAGGGCTCGGGCGGCACCAGCAGCGGCCCGAGCAGCTTCGCGGTCGAGGTGTTCGACAACTTTGCCACTTGGGCGGCGCTGGGCGGCGCGGACTACGCCGGGCCGGTGGCAACTTTGCGCTACGTCTTTGCGCCCACGCTGCGGGTCATCCGTCAGGGCGGCTGCCTCCATCCCGACACCTTGGTCAACACGAGCAAAGGCACCCTGCGACTGAGAGAACTTGTCGACGCTTACCAGTACGGTTGGCAAGACCACGCCCTGAAAGTCGCTACCGACGAGGGTTGGAAGGAGAGTCCTAAAGGCTTCAACAACGGGAACGTTTCTACCCTCAAGGTGACCCTTGGCAACGGGCAGGAAATCCAGGGCACTCCAAACCACAAACTCAAAGTCATGCGCGAGAACGGCGAGCGGCGCTGGGTCGCGTTGGCAGACTTGCAGCAGGGTGACTATGTGATTCAGGTGCTCGACCAGCACACAGGCGCAGCCGTTACCCTCGCGCCGCTGACAAAAACCCATCACAACACCAAGCCCGTCCGCACGCCCGAGCAGCTTGACGAACGCCTGGCTTTTTTCCTCGGCTACCTGTGGGGCGACGGTTTTGTAAGTGGCAACCGCGTCGGCTTTTCTGTGGCGCACGGTTCGCCGATGATGAAGAAGACCCCTGAACTGTTCAGCGACCTGTTCGGCTTGGAAGTGGGGCTCGAGCAAAAAGAAAACGACAAGAGTGCCGTCTTCGTCGCCAGCAGTGCGGCGCTGGTGAGTTGGCTCGGGCAAAACGGGCTGACGAAGGGTAGAGCGAGAGAGCTGACCTTACCCAAAGCCGTCCGTCAAGCCCCGCGTCCCGTGGTGGGCGCGTTTCTGCGTGGACTTTTCGAAGCTGACGGCAGCGTGACCGTCGGCTATCCGACGCTGACAAGTGCCTCTAAACAACTCCTCCAAGACGTAACCGTCATGTTGGCGGGCTTGGGCATCCCGTCGACCTTGCGAGGCGTTGCGGCGCGCAGCGACCGCTACTCCAAACAGCCTGTGCATCATGTCAAAGTCGTCAGCGCCAAGGGCCGTGAGCGCTTTTTAGAGCGCGTCGGTTTTATAGAAAAGTCACGCTTTGAAACCCTGCGCGACTTTCAACCGGACACCGCCAGAGAATCATCATGGCCGCTGCCTCACGCTTCGGCGCTCCTCCAAACAGCTTTCGACGCTCTGCCCGCAGGTGCGAAAAGTCGTCCGTCGCCCTACACGTCGGCACGGAAAAACCTGTCGCGCTATATCCGCGGCGAGCGTCAGCTTACGGCAACGGGGCTCGAGCGGCTGAAGCGAGACACCCTCATCGCCGACAAGCTTCCCGAGTTCGACTTCGAGGAATTTTTCATACCCGTCACGTCTATCGAAGACGGCGGACGCAGCCTGACCCTCGACCTGTCTGTAGACGAGAACAAAACCTACCTCGCCAACGGCGTCGTCAGCCACAACACCCGCCGCGGCGCCGGCATGGCAACTATGTCCATCACCCACCCGGACATCCAGGACTTCATCACCGCCAAAGACTTGGAGCGCGAACAGCTCGAGGGCGACATTTCGACCTTCAACATTTCGGTGTTGGTGAGCGACGCCTTTATGAACGAGAGCCGGAACGCGGGCCGGGAAGGCGTCCTTCGGGACATCGCCGACCACGCCTGGCAAACCGGCGAGCCCGGACTCATCTTCATCGACCGCATCAACGAGTACAACCCGCTGCGCTCGAGCTTGGGGGACATCAAGTCGACCAATCCTTGCGGCGAGATCCCGCTGTTCCCCGGCGAGCCCTGCGACCTGGGCGCTATCAACTTGGCCGCATACGTGGTCGAGCCCGACCGGGGTCTCGAGGGCTTCGACTGGGACGGTTTCCGCAGGGACGTGACGACCTGCATTCGCTTTCTGGACAACGTTCTAGAGGTGAACAAGTTCGCCCTGCAAGACAACCGCGAGATGAGCCTGAAACTGCGCCGTTTGGGCCTGGGCGTGATGGGTCTGGCCGACGCGCTGATTTTGATGGGCCTGCGCTACGACAGCGACGAGGGCCGCGCGGCGACGGAGCGGATGATTGCCGAACTGCGCGACCAAGCTACGGGTGCCAGCGAAAGGTTGGCGGCGGAGCGCGGCGCGTTCCCGGCCAGCAAAAACAGCAGCGTTGCCGCCGAGCGCCGCAACGTCGCGCTGCTCACCGTCGCGCCGACCGGCACCACCAGCATGTTGATGGGCGTCTCGAGCGGCGTCGAGCCCGTGTTCGCCCCCTTCGTGTACCGCAAAATCGGCGACGGCTACGCGTCCTTAATCCACCCGCTTTTTCAAGAACTTTTGGAGCGCCACGCGCCGCACCCGGACTACCGAAAGGGCGACGCCTGGGACTGGGACAAGGTCGTCACGGCGGTGCAGGGCAACCACGGCAGCGTTCAGGGGCTTGAGTTCGTTCCCGACGCGGTCAAGGCCGTGCTGGTCTGCGCCCACGACATCGCCCCGGAAGACCACGTGAAGATGCAGGGCGTCATCCAGACCACCTTCGACGGCGGCGGCAAAATGGTCGCCAACTCGATTTCCAAGACCATCAACATGCCCAACGAAGCCACCGTGGACGACGTGTACGACGCCTACAGCCTCGCGTTTACGACCGGCTGCAAGGGCATCACCGTGTACCGCGATGGCTCACGGCAGTTTCAGGTGCTCAGCACTAAAAAAGAGGAGAAGCCGGTTCCCGCACCCGCCAAGGTTACGCCCCCGAGCGAGCGCTTGCCCGGCGAGCCGCTGTTCGACCGGCCGGGGCGTTTGACGGGTTTTACCGACAACATCAAGCTGATGCTGCCCGACGGGGAAAGGCGCAGCTTTTACATCACCGTGAACAAACAGATGGACTTTCCTGTAGAAGTCTTCATCGGCTCCGGCAAGTCCGGCGAAGAAGCCAACGCCGACTCCGAAGCCCTGGGCCGCATGGTCTCTATCGCCTTGCAGTACGGTGTGCCCGCCGAAGCCATCGTCAAAACCCTGCGCGGCATCAACGGCGGCATGTACGGCACCTATCAGGGCCGCATGGTCGCCAGCAAGGCCGACCTCATCGCCGTGGCTTTAGAAACGACCGGGGTGGAAAACGTGTTGCAAAAGGGCGCGGCTTGCCCCGACTGCGGCGCGCCGCTGCGCTTCGAAGAAGGTTGCCGAAAGTGCGATTGCGGCTTTAGCAAGTGCGGCTAGAGCCAACAAGCGAGCGTTGAAACGTCGTTTAGCCCCCTGGTCTACAGGCCGAAGTCAACCCTGTTTTCGGTTCGCTTCTCGAGCAACCTGGAAAAGGGTGTCCCTTTGGGGTTGACTGCCGGGAATCAGCCGAGAAAAGTTTTACCTGCGGGTCAACAGTTCGACGTTCTTGCCGCGGTTTTTTTCCTGTAAGTGTTCGTGCCAGAGCGTCTGGGCAAGTTCCTGGACCGAGGCTTCACGGGTGGTGCGCGCGTAGCTGTAGCCCAAACGCAAGTCCTCGAGCGCGTCTTCGGGGTCGGCGGCGAGCGCGACCCGGTAGCGCGACAGGTGAACCTGGGCCAACAGCACGTCGCGCATCCGCTGCGGTTTGACCGCGTGGAGGTCGCGCATGGCGGCGGCATAGGCGGCCATCGCCCCGCGCACGTCGCCACGGTCGGCGAACGCGACCCCGCGCTTGTAGTGTTCGGCCGCCTCGTAAAGAAGTTCGCGCATGGGTTCGAGTATAGCCCGAGTTGGGTGGCAGAGAAGTTGTGGCGGCTTCTCCGAGGTCTCTATGGGCGCTCGTGCTGGGTCCGCGTCCTTTCAAAAGTCGCCGCGGAAAGCGGCGCTGTCGAGACCGGCGGGCCACCGCTGCGAGTTGACGTTCGGCACGAGCGCGAGTCAAGATTTTTGGCTTGGGTTCAAAGGGTCCAGCAGTGGCTGAGTAGGGAGTTATGCCTTCGACGCCCTCTCGAGCACGCCCCTGTTTGACTTCAGCACTCGTTTTAGGGAGCCGGGTTGTAGACGAAGCCGGACAGGTTCAAACCGTCGGCAACCCGGTAAGTGTCGACGCCCAACACGTCGAGCAGCAGGTCGCCGCGCAGCTCGAGCAGCGTCGGGATGCCCTGGAGGGCGGCGTCGAGCGCCGCGCGGGCCGCAGCGTCCAGACGTGACGGCTGCGGGTAAAAGAGCAGGTCGAAACGGCTGTTTTGGGCGGCCGGCACGGGCACGGGGGTGAAGTCTTGCGCGCCCAAGTCCTGCCCGCCCAGGAACACGCGCACCTCACCGTACAAAAAGTAGCCGATACCGCCCGCGTTGTCGGCGTCCACGGCAAGCTGAATGACCGGCGCGTCGGGGCGCAGCGAAAACACGCGGCTTTGCGCGTCGACGAGCCGCAACGCGGGCGGCGCGACGAGTTCGCGCGCCAGCGCCGCGCCGCTGACGAGGGTGCGCCGCGCGGTGCTGACCGCGTGGCTGCGCGAGGCGAAGACCGTCACGCCGTCCAAGCGGAAGGGCAGGGGCGTGGTGCTAAAGGCTTTCGCCACCGCCCGAATCAGCTCGGGTTCCCCCTCCAAAGACGCCGTCACGCGCAGCCTGAGCGGCGCTTGCTCGCCCGCGGCGATGAAGCTGCCCGGCGCCACGGTGGCCGTGCTCACCGCCTTGCCCGCCAGCACCACCTCGTAGGCGACCCGCTCGAGCGTTACCCCGAAGGCGTTGGGGTTTTTGACCTGTAACCCGATGCTCAACTCGACCGTCGCGCCCGCCCCCGGCGGGTCGAAGCGCTCGACCGCCGTCTGCCCCGGCACGACCTCGAAGACGAGGGGTTGGATGGGCTCCAGCGGTGCCACGCTCTGAATAGGCCGCCGGTAGGGCGTACAAGAGGTCAGCAGGACGAGCGAGAGGAAAAACAGGAGGCGTCGCACCCGCACAGTGTAGCAAAGGCGCAAAGGAAACCGGCGAAAGAACCTCAGCCTTTACGCTTGCCCGGCGCGACCACAGCGGACCCGCGCGGACGCCGCCCGGTCGCGTAGGTCGCTAGCGCGCTGACGACGAACAGCGTCGCGCCGAGGAAGACCAAAACGGCAACAGAGTCCAGGCGCACCGTGTCGGTCTGCAACACGCTCGAGAACCACAACAGCGGAGCCGCGTAAGCAAGCCCCAAACCCAGCGGCACGAGCGCCATTCGCCCCGGCTTACGTTTCACGTAGCGCCAACTCGCCACCCCCACGGCGACCGCCAAGAGAAACGTGACGCCGAGAAAAATGAGCAGCTCGGTCGTGAGGTCGGCCGCGCCCCGTAGGGTATAAGCGACGAGGTACACCAAGTGACCGAGCAGCGGCGCGAAACTGGCCGCGAAGGCGAGCCCGCGCCGCCAGCCGACGCGGCGCAGCAACAACCCCGCCACCAGGCCGAGGACCACCCAAACCAGGCCGACGCGGAAAAGTAAACTCACAGGTCGTCCGCAGCTTCTTCAGCCGTTCGCATACGCCAGTATAGCCAGTCCGTCGGGGACGGGGCTCGAGCTTCCCGTCGAAAAAGCTTGGTTTCGACACCCGGGAACCGGCCTCCAGCGGCTTCTACCTCTCCCCTATCCAAACCTCGAACAAGTCCGCCAGGTCGCAAGCGCACACCTCTTCGGCAACGCTCTCCAGGTCCGCCGCCGTCACGAAGTCCCAGGCGTAGCGGGTGTAGTAGCGCTCCAAGACGGCCTCGAGCAGCTCCCGCCCCAGCCGCGCCTCCAAAGCCTCGAAAAAAAAGAGGCCGCGGCCGTAGACGATTGAACTGTAGTCGCGCTCGTAGGCGGCGACCGGCAAGCCCACCGCCTTGTCGGGGTCGGGGGCGGCGCGCCACAGACTGCGCCAGTTCTGCAAGTAGCCGTTCATAAACCCTTGAGTGTCGTAGGCGCGGTGGTAGAGCAGCGTGAGGTACTGCGCCAGCGACTCGTCCAGCCACGGCTCTGCAACCTGGTCGTTGCCGACCAAGTTGAACGACCACTGGTGCGCGACCTCGTGCGCGACGACCGAGTCCAGGGTACCGCTGCGGTCGTTGTAGAGGTTGTTCGCCAGGTTGACGATGCCCGGGTACTCGATGCCGCCCGCCGTGACCGGCACGGCGACGAGGTCGAGTTCGCGGTAGGGATAGGGCGTGAACCGTTCGGAAAAAAGCTCTACGGCCCGCGCCGCCACCTCCAGCGTCCGCTCCCCACCCCTGACCAGGCCGGCGGGCACGTAGGCGTTCACGACCGTGTCGCCGACGACCCGGCTCAGCAGCGTGTAGTCCGTGGCGGCGGCTAAGTAAAAGTCTCGAGCCGGACCCGCGGCGAACACGGCGGTGCGCTGAGCGGAGTCAAGCACCTCCGCAGTCAGTCGGCCCGTGGTGACGAGCTGCAACCTTTCCGGCGCGCGCACCCGGACGAGGTAAAACCCGACCTCGGCGACGAGCGGGTCGCCCGCGGGGTCGGGCACGTCCACGTCCCAGGCGCCGTCCCGAAAAACCGCCAGGGTCGGGTAGGCGCCGGGCAGGCTCAGCACGTCTTCGTACTGCGCCAAGCGCCCGTAGGCCACCGAGGCGGGGGCACCGGCCAAGCTCAGCGCGAAGTCCATGCTCACCACCACGTCTTCGCCCGGCAGCAAAGACAGCGCCAGGGGCACGCGCAGCGCGGTGGCGTCGGCCTCGAGCCCCGCCGACGCCACCCGCCCGTCCACCCGCACGTCCGTTACCGTCATCGCCCCGCCGAGGGCGTTGGGGTAGAGCCGAAAGACGAGGTCGCCCAACAGGTCGGGGGTCGTGTTCCTAACGCGAACCTCCATTTTGCCGCCGACGGTTTCTTCAGCCGTGGTGCTCGAGCGCTCCGGCAGGGTCAGCTCGAGGTGGTACACAGGCGCGTCGGCAAGCGCCGCCAAGTCGGTCTGCCGAGCGGGGACGAGGTCGTTTGCGAACACGCCGAGGTCGTCCCAGGGCGTGTCGAACAGGGTGGGGGGTGGGGCGGCCAGACTCGAGCCAAGTAGAATGAGCAAACACAAAAGCGTGACCTGCAGTATCCGTTTCATAACCCAGTAAATCACAGAACTGCAAAACCGAAAGTGGAGCTGGAGGTTCAAGCCGTCTTCACCTTCTGTCACACTGAGCTTCTCAGTAGGGCGAAGGTTGCAAAACATTCCAAAGATAGGGCCGTACCCTGCGAAAGTGTCTCGCTTAGGTCTACTTCGCTCGCTTACGAACGCGCAACAAACGACCCTTCGACGAACCTGTAAAAGGCGGTTCAGTAGGACGAAACAGACTCTGTAAGTCACTGAGACCGGGTTTGTACCGAGCCCTGAACCTCTACTGCACTCAGTTCACGCAGCTTTTCGATGAGCGGCCGCAGCCGCGCCGCCTTGAGCTTGAGGGCGGCGCGGTTGACCACGAAGCGCGCCGACGAGTGCAGGAGGGTGTCGACTTCTTCCAAGCGGTTGGCGCGGAGCGTGCCGCCGGTCTGAACGACGTCCACCACGGCGTCGGCCAGTCCGGTCAGGCAGGCCAACTCGACGTTGCCCGAAAGGTAGACCACCTCGGCGCTGCTGCCTATCGAACGCAGGTAAGAGAGGGTCAGGCGCGGGTACTTGCTCGCCACCCGGCGCAGCGGCCCCCGCGCCCCCACCGGCCGGATGAGCGACAAGCGGCAGGCGCTGAAGCCTAAGTCGACGGGCTCGTAAATCCGCAGGGCTGATTCCAGCAGCACGTCTTTGCCGACCACGCCCGCGTCGGCCACACCGAGTTCGACGTAGGTGGGCACGTCGGCGTTGCGCATTTCAATCACAACCGCGTCGCCCGCCTCGTGCCGCAGGGTGCGCTCGCCGCCCAGCTCGAGCCGCAGCCCCGCCCGGCGCAGTACGTCCAGACTCTCCGCCAGCACCCGGCCTTTGGGCAGCGCCAGGGTGAAGGCGTCGTCGGACAATTTCTTAAACACTTCAGACACACGTCTCCGCCAACAGGTCGGACAGCTCGGCGTAGCGCGGGCGCGCCGCGGTCAGGGGCTCGAGGCCCGCCGCGGTGAGAAGGTAAGGGATGCCGCGCGCGGCGGCGTAGCGCTCGGCCTCGGCCCGCCCGAACAGCGCGCGCTCGACCACCACGCCCGCCGCGCGCAAGCGCCGCGCGCGGCTGTCGTCCAAACTCAGCACCAGCGGGCGCGCGTCGGTCGCGCCGCCGGGCAAGGCCCACAGCAGCCGCTCCACCCCGATGGAGAACCCGGCCGCGTAGGGCAGCAACGCGCCGTCGTAGCGGCCGCCGCCCAGCAGCGGCTGCCCGAACTCGAAGGTGTAAGCCTGAAAGGTCACCCCGGTGTAGTAGCTCAGCCGCCGCGCCCGCCCGAAGTCGAGCAGGAGTTCGTCGACGGCCTCGAACTCGGCCAAAACGGCGTGAAGCGCGTCGAGTTCGCGCGCGGTTTCGGGCCAGGGGGCAAGCCGCCGCGCCGCTGCGAGGGCGGAGACGTCCCCGTAGAGGTCGGCGACGCCGACGAGGGCGCGCTGCAAGTCCGGGGGCAACCCGAGGGGCTCGAGCAGCGTCTGGACGCCGCGCCGGTCTTTGCGGTCGATGGCGTCGGCGAGGGCGTCGCGCTGCGGGGTGGGGATTTCGGCCAGGTCGAACAGCGCCCGCACGAAGCCGGGACTGCCGACCTCGACCCGCGGCACCAGGTCCACCGCCCGCACCGACTCGCGCGCTAAGTGGATGAGTTCGGCGTCGGCCCGGGGGTTCGACACCCCGACCAGCTCGAGGCCGATTTGCGTAAACTCGCGCGTGCGGGCGAAGTCCGGGTGAATCGCCTGCCAGACGGTGCCGCAGTACTGAAAGCGCAGGGGCTGCCCAGGGTCGGCGTAGTTGGCGCGAACCAGGTTGGCGATCGCCGGGGTGAAGTCCGCGCGCAGCGCCAGCACGCCCGAGTCGCGGTCGGACAGCTTGAACGACTGCGCGGCGCGCGGGTGGCTCGGGTCATAGTGCTCCAAGGCGGGCGTGTCAACCCGCGCGTAACCCCAACCATCAAACAGCCGCTGCAGCGCGCCCACGATGCGCCCGCGCAACGCCGCCTCGGCGGGCAGCACGAAGCGGGTGCCGTCCGGCGGCGCGCTCATGAAGGGACCGGGGAGGTGGCGGAAAGCGTCATGGGGCAGAGCATAGCAAGAGAAGGGTTGTTCGTTCTTCGCTGTCAAAAACGAAAAACCAAAAACGAAGAACGAGCGACGTTCTAACTCCGGTAGGCGTCGAGCGGGCTCGAGTCGGGCTCCACCGGTCTTTTGCGCGGCGACTGAAACCCGGCTAAAAGCAGCGGCACGCCGATGAAAAGTTCTAGCGCCAGGGCCAAGAAGTTGAAGGGCAGCAGCGCCCCGTCGATAATCATGCTCAGCAAGCGGCCCGCCGCGATGCCGAGCCACAAAAAGCCCGCGAAGCGCAGGTAAGCCGCGCCGCCCGCGCGCCTGGTCAGGGCCCACAACAGCACCCCGCCCATCACCAGAAACATCATCCCGTAGGTCGCGCGCATCTCGCTCAGGCCGCGGCCCTCCAGCAGCTCGAAGCCCAGCACGCGCACCATGAACCAGGGGTTGAAAAACGAGGCCAAACCGAACAAAAGGATGATCGCCGTCACCAGGTAAGCCAGCCGGGTTCGGGTCAGCAGGGTGTTCATGACAGGTCTCCCGGCGTTGCTTGCCAGCCGCCCAGCACGTGGACGTGGGTGTGAAACACGACCTGCCCCGCGCCCGCCCCGACGTTGACGCCCAAACGGTAGTCGCTGAGACCCTTCGACTCGGCGGTTTTTACGGCGGCGGCCAGAAGTTCACCGAGCGCGGCCGCGCCTTCGTCCTCCAACAAAGCGTCCAGCCTCGAGCTGTGCGCTTTGGGGATGACGAGGTAGTGGACGGGCGCTTTGGGTTGGATGTCTTCGAACGCCAAGTAGGCGTCGTCTTCGAACACCTTGGTGGCGGGGACGTCCTCGGCCACGATTTTGCAAAAAACACAGTCGGTCATGGGGCTCCTTTAGGTCCAGTCTAGCGCAGATTCTCAGCGGCGGACAGCGCACCTCAGGCTCGGCGGGTTCCCGTGTAACGGAGGGTCAACGCGGCCGCACGAGCGGGTAAACCGTGTCCGGCCCGAGCCAGTCGCGCAACACCACGCTTTCGGCGGACAGGACGGTTGTGAGGCGTTCTCGTGCCAGCCGCGCCGCCAGCTTCTCCGGCTCGGGCAGGTCGTAAAAGATGGAGACGTGCGGCAGCCAGCGGCCCTCGCTGTAAATCTCCGCGGCCACGTCACCGACGACCGCCGCGGCCCGCCTCTGCAGGGCGAGCAGGGCGGGCGTTTTGCGCAAGCGCAAGTAAACCACACCCTGTTCCGCGAACGCCCCCGCGCCGTCGGTCTCCAACAGCAGCGCCGACCGACCGGCAAACGCCGCGCCCAGCTCGGCACGCACCCTTGCCAACTGCGCACGCTCGGGCAGCTGCACCAGGGTGACGTGCGGCCAAGCGTAGGGGGCACGTCCCGCCACCTCGGTGAGAACGCGTTTCAGGTCAGCAGGAAGAGTCAACGGGGCCAGCGCCACCGTCGCCTGCCACGGCCCCCGGTAGTGGCTGGGCGGCGTCACGCGCGCCGACTCAGCAAGCCCAGGTTGTCGCGGTGGATGACCTCGTCGTAGTCCTTGTAGCCGAGGACGGCGGCGATGTCGCGACTCTGAAGACCTTTGATGCGTGCAATCGCGCTGCTCGAGTAGTTGCTCAAGCCCTGCGCCAGCACCGCGCCTTCGAAAACGACCGCCACCGCGTCGCCGAAGTCGAAGCTTCCTTCGACTTTGGTGACGCCGCTCGGCAGCAGACTGCGGCCCGCCTGCAAGGCCCGCGCCGCGCCCGCGTCGATAAAAATACGCCCCCGCGCGGGCTGCTGGGCGAGCCACGCCTTGCGGGCGGGCGTGTGCGCCTGCGCCAAAAAGCGGGTGCCCCGCACCGTGCCGCGGGCCAGGGCCTCGAGCCCGGTCCCGCCCCCGCCGATGACGAGCGTCTCGATGCCCGCCTCGGTGGCGATGCGGGCGGCGCGCAGCTTGGTGACCATGCCGCCCGTGCCGCGGCTCGAGCCTTCAAAGCCCGCCACTTTTTCAACGAGGCTGAGGTCGCTCACCTCTTTGATCGGCGCAGCGTCCGGATGCGTGCGCGGGTCGGCCTCGAACAAGCCGTCGACGTCGGTCAAAATGATGAGCGCGTCGGCCCCGACGAGGTAAGCCGTCCAGGCCGAGAGCGTGTCGTTGTCACCGAGCTTGATTTCCGAGGTCGCCACGCTGTCGTTTTCGTTGATGACCGGCACCGCGCCGAGCTTCAGGCTCGCAGAGAGCGCGTTTTTGGCGTTGACGTAGCGCTCGCGGTCTTGCACGTCGGCGGCGGTGAGGAGAATCTGTGCGACTGGCAACGGGGCCAGCGCCCGCGCCCAGTCGAGCATCAGGAGGGTTTGCCCGACCGCCGCCGCCGCCTGTTTTTCGGGCAGGGTCAGCGGCAAGGTTAGGCCCAGGCGTTCGCGCCCCGCCGCGCCCGCGCCCGACGAGACCAGCACGACCTGGCAGGACAGCGCCTCTTGCAGCACCTGCGCGCCCCGCGCGATGGCCCACAGGTAGGGCGGGAAGATGCGCCCCGAAGCGTCGGTCAGACTGCTCGTGCCGACCTTGACGACGACGCGCCGCCAGGGCTTGGTGGTTTGGTCACGGTTCACTCGTAAAGTAGACCTTTTTCTGCGAGGTTTGGCAAGTTCAGGCTACGCCAGGCGTCGGCTCTGCAACGAGAGGACGTCACGCGCGCCGCCGAGAGTTGCAACGAGGCTCGAGCCGCCCTGCTTTAAGCCGTCAGCAGCACCGTCACCCGGGCTTGGAGGTGTTGCGGGGCCAGGCCCTCGCTCGTCTTGAAGGTGAGGCCCACGCAGCTTTCGGGCAGCTCGAGCAGGGCCGCCACCCGCCGCACGATGGCGTCGCGGTGCGCACCCAGCTTGGGCCGGTCGAGCGTCACCACGGCGGCGACGTTGACGAGGCGCGTTTCCGGCGCGCGTTCTTTCAACAAGCTCAAAACCTTCCGCACGATGTCCGCGCTGTCCATGTTTTCAAACTGCGGGTCGGACGGTGGGAAATACGTGCCGATGTCGCCGAGCGCGTGGGCGGAGAGCAGCGCGTCGGCGAGCGCGTGGAGCAGCGCGTCGCCGTCGCTGTGGGCGACCGCGCCCACCGGGCTGTCGAGCAGGACGTTGCCGATGACGAGCGGCCGACCCGCCGCGAGCGCGTGGGCGTCCTCGCCGTAGCCGACGCGTAAACTCACAGCTTCAGCTCGCGCTTTTCAAAGAAAAAGCTTTCGATTTTACTTTTTGCCCGACCCTCGTTACTTTTCACCCGGTCCTTTCAGCTCGAGAACAGCGGCGCGCTCGAGGCCACCGTTTCGGCGTCCTCCACGCGGTCGAGCCGGAAGGTGCGCTCCTCTTTGCGCAGGTGGCAGTAGCCGCGTATGTAAACGCCGTCGAAACGGTACACGTCGACCAGGCGCTCTTTGGCCCCGTAGAACATCTTCACGCTTTCTTTGCGCTGCGCCGCCGCCTTGAACAGCTTTGTAAAAGGGCTTTCGGCAAAGCTCATCGGGATGAGCCCGCGTTTGGCACCCTTTTGAAACAGGAGGTGGCCGTTTGTGCGCGCGTACTCGTAGAGGTCGCGGGTCAGTTTGACGTCTTCCAAACAGTAGCGCTCGAGCCGCGTCCAGTCGCCCGCGCGGTAATACTCGAGGGCGTCCAGACCCGAACCCAGTTTCGACATGCCGAGGGTGGTTTTGGCGAGCGCGTTCAAGCTCACGCGCTGCTTGACGCCTTTTTGAACCTCGACCATCAGGTCTAAGGTGGGCAGGTCCCGCACCCAGTCGCCGAGGTCGGCCGCCAGCACCGGCCAGTCGAAGTCGACGAGGTTGAAGCCGACGATGATTTCGGCGCGCTTGAGCAGGATTTCCAACTCGGCGAACGCCCCTTCACGAAACGTCGAAAACTTGTCTTCAAGATAGTCGTACACGCCGACGACGCTCACCCCGAGCTGGTCTTTGTGGTCCGCGCCGCCGACCTCGTCGAAAGACCTGCGGGTTTCTAAGTCGAGGACGAGTTTGTTCGGGCCGGCGCTCACGCCAACACCTGCCCCAAACCCATCAGGGTGACGAGCTTTAAGTGCAAGTGGCCGTTGCTCGCGACCAACACGCGGTCACCCAAGCTGTAAGGCTCCCCCACCCCCCCGGTAACGGTGCCGCCCGCTTCTTGAATGATGAGCAGGCCCGCCGCCGCGTCCCAGGGTTTGAGCCCGAGTTCCCAAAAGCCGTCCAAGCGCCCGCAAGCGACGTAGCACAGGTCGAGCGCCGCCGCGCCGGGGCGGCGCACCGAGCGCACGCGGTCGTGAACCCGCGCAAACACTTCGATGTTCTGCCGAATCGTGTCTTTGTGGTAGGCGAAGCCCGTGGCGACCAGCGCGTCGACAAGCTCCGTTTTTCGCGTCACCTCGACGGGCACGCCGTTGCGAAAAGCGCCGTCACCCTTGACCGCCGTAAACAGTTCCCCCCGCACGCTGTCCAAAACGACGCCCACCGCCATCACGCCGTCTATCTCGAGCCCAATCGACACGCAGTAAAACGGAAAGCCCTGTGCGTAGTTCGTGGTGCCGTCGACGGGGTCGACGATCCAGCGGTAACGCGACTCGCCGCCGGGTTGCCCCTCTTCCTCGCCCAACACCACGTGCTCGGGATAAGCGTCCAGCAAAATCTCCCGAATTTTGGCCTCGCAGAGTTTGTCGACCTTGGTGACGAGGTCGGTCTCGCCGCTTTTGGTCGTTATCTCCAAGTCGCCGCCGACATAAAACTGTTGCAGCTTGGCCGCGGCCTGCGCGGCGCGGATGGCGGTCGACAAAAAAGCTCGTTGGTCCGTCGTCATGCCGTTACTATAACGCTTCGCAAGTGATGCGCTCGAGTCTGTTGAAAGCTATTCTCGTTTGAGGAAACCTTTATAGCGCTGTTTAGACCGATTTTCTAAACTCTTATGAGCTTCATGTCGACAGCGAAACGACTTGACAGCGAGACCACGCCCAGATTGAGAAATACGTGCTCAACCGACTGAAGATTTTGAGTATCCTGCTGTTTTTGGGCGTCTTGGCAGCCTGCGCGCCCACCACCCAGGGAGGTTCGCTGTATAGCGCTTTCGACTTGAGTGAAGAAGGCCCTTTCGGAGTGACTGCGGGCAACAGCTGGTACTTTTCCCGCTCTTACCCCGCGAGCTACTTCGATTTGGACTTGGGCGATATTCCGGACAAGGCGTTCGACAGCGGCAGTGTAGGAAGCAAATATAGTCAAAGTGTGACCAAACACTTCAAAATCAAAACCGCCGGGCTACCTACGGATTGGACCGTGAAGCTGCAGTCTGCGCAGGGCGTCCAAACCCTAACCGACGTTTCTAGGACCAACCGGCGTACGAACCTCAAGTGGCGCTCGACGGTTGACTTTTACTTCGTCGTAACCGTTCCCCAGAGTACGGCACCCGGCAGACATACGATGTTCATAACAGCGACCTCGGACAAGGGCGGAGACGCCGTGGTTCCTATAACGGTCAGGGTCGATACGCAGACTGCGGGTAACTAAAAAACCGGCTTAACTTTGAGGTGGTGCAACTTTGAGGTCAGTGGCTTATAAAAACTTACGAGCCACTGGCCCCTCGCGCTAGGAAAGGCTCAGGTACTTACCTTTTTGCCGACTGGCTCGGCGGCCGCGGGGGAAACCAGCTTGCCCCCGTGGTCGGCAACCTCCGCAGGCGAAGGGCGCATAAAGGTGATCAGCCGCACGTGCCGGTCGTAGGTGAAGTAGTTGTAGGCCCAGTTGGCGAGCGCGTTGAAGCGGTTTTGGTGGCCGGGCAGGTAGACGAGGTGGATGAACAGCCACCCCAGCCAGCCCAAAAAGCCGCGCAGTTTGAGCCCCAAAAGTTTGGGCGAGAGTTCGGCGACGCCCGCGTTGCGCCCGATAATAGCCATGATGCCCTTGTCGAAATACTTAAAAGGCTCGCGCTCTGTGTGAGCCAAGTCGGCGAGGATTTGCTTGGCGGCGTGCTTGCCCCCCTGGATGGCGACCTGCGCGACCTGCGGGTACATGTCGCCGTCCGCGTCTTTTGCAGCGGCCATGTCGCCGGCGACGAACACGTTCGGCCGGCCGGGCACGCTCAGGTCTTCGTTCACCTTGACGCGGTAGCCGCTGTCGAGGTCTAAGCCCAGCGCGTCGACGAGCGGGCTCGAGCGGATGCCCGCGGCCCAGAGAAGCGTCTCGGTGGGAATCGTCTCGCCGCTCTCGAGTTCTACTTCGTGCTCACGCACTTCGGCCACGGTCGTGTTGAGCCGGACGTGGACGCCGCGCCGCCGCAACACGTTTTCGGTGTACTGTTGCGAGCGTTCGCTGTAAGGGCTCAAAACCTTGCCGGTCATCTCGAGCAAAATCACCTTCGCCTTGGACAGGTCCAGGTCGGGGTAGTCGTTTTTCAGCGCGTGGTCGAACAGCTCGACCAGGGCCCCGGCCAGCTCCACCCCGGTCGGCCCCGCCCCGACGATGACGAAGTTGAGGATGCCCCGGTCGACGAGTTCCGGGTGCGCGCTCGCCCGCTCGAACTGCGTCAGGATGTGGCCGCGGATGTTGGCGGCCTCGGTCAGACTTTTGAGCATAAAGCTGTGCTCGGCGACGCCCCGCACCCCGAAGTCGTTGTAGACCGCGCCGGCACCCAGGATGAGGTAGTCGTAGTGAAGATGCTCGCCGTCCGCCAGAGCGACGGTGTGCGCGTCCCAATCGACCCCGACGACGGTGCCTTGCCGAAAGCTGAAGTTTTTCTGTTTGCGGAACACGTCGCGCACCTGCTGGGCGACGTCGCCGACTTCCAGCCCGGCGGTCGCGACTTGGTAGAGCAGCGGTTGAAAGGTGTGGTAGTTGTTTTGGTCGACCATCAAGACCTCGACCGGCGCGTCTTTGAGCGCTTTGGTCGCGTAAAGCCCCACGAAGCCCGCACCTATCACGAGAACTCTGGGTTTCGCCTCCACTATCGACCTCCTCTGGTTTGCCCCCACTTGCTTGTCAATAAAACCGATGTTCATCCACTTGTGAAAAATAGTATAAGCCTTTGTCGGCAGGTGTGTGTAGTGGCTGGCACAGACTTGAGGGCGCACTTTTTCGTTGCGCTCGGAACCGGCTCGAGCTTTACAGCGTCGGCCGAAACAGCCTGCCCCCAAGGACGCACCCCTGCCGAAAAGAGCATAATGACTGCGGGAGAGGTGAAGAGGTGAAAGGATGACCGTCAACGTGTTGGTGATGCTCCACGGCATCACGCTCGACCCCGAGCCGCGCGACCACCGGGCGGCCTACGACGCGCTGTGGGCGGCGCTGCAGCGGCGACAACCCCGGCTGAGCGGGGCGCTGGCGACGCCGCTGGGCCTTGAGTGGGGTCACGAGCCGCCGGGAAGCCCGGACACTTTGCGGCCCGACCAACTTCTCACCCGCGCCGAGAACTTTATCAACGAGCAGACGAGTTACGCCTCTAGCAAAGCCGACCCCAGCCCTTATAACCACGTGCTCGAGGCCGACGACCCGAGCGCGTTTCACTTTGGCGCCCTCGCTTCAAGGTGGCTGCTGCGCCCCTACGTTCTCACGCCGTTTAAGGAAAAAGTGATGGTACGCGGTTTTACCGACGTGCTCTACTACAGCTCGCCGGACGGGGAAAGCGCGATTCGCAGGGCGGTGTACAGCCAGTTTCTGAACGGTTTGGCACCGCACCGAGACGCCGAGCGGGTCCGGCTCCACGTCGTCGCGCAGAGTTTGGGCGTCACGGTCGCGTTCGACTTTTTGTTCGGTCTGTTCGCACCCGACACCCATTTTCCCGGCGGCGTGCCGGGTTTCGTCCGTGAAAACCGTGACGACGACTTGCTGCAACCCGCGCTCGAGGCCTACACCTTCTGGCGCGAGCGCCGCAAGACGGGCGGGCTCGTCCTGGGTTCGATGTCCAGCACCGGCGGCCAGCTGCCCCTGCTGCTGATGCGCAAACAAGCGCTCGTCGAGCAGCTGGCGCGGCGCGAGCGCTTGGACGCGAGCGTCATCGGCATCGCGGCGGGGGACACCTTGAAGTGGAAACTCTTTTACGACGCCGACGACGCCCTCGGCTTTCCGGCGCGGCGCATGTTCGAACCCCAGGCGGCCATTCAAGAGTACGAGGTCGACACCCACTGGCGGCCCGACCGTGCCCACAGCTTGTACTGGGAAAACGGCACCGTACAACGCGAGATGGCCGACCTTATTGCGCGAAACCTGTGACTTCAATAAAAGCCGCCGTCTTTGCCGGTGAGCGAGGTAAAGTTAACCCTGCTGACAGATTTAAGGAGAGCCTCAGTCACAAAACCTTCATTTAACCTTTAACTTCGCAGCGGATGTGACCGATGTACTCACGACGAGCTAACCATCTGCTAATTTATAACTAAGGCCGCCGACCACTGTCTACCAAAATCCCTCAGCAAGGTTTTGAGCGTTGTCAAAGGCGGCCAAATTTATTTTCGTCCTCTTGACATGAGAAACATTAAATATTTGTGAGCCCGAGTAGCCTGAGCGGGTTTGCGTCCTTAATCCCAACCTCAAGTCAGACGGTTACAACCGCTCGACCGCGACCGGTCTTCCGCCCTCTCGTGCAGACTTGTAAAGCGCCTCGAGCGCCGCCAGGTTCGCCGCCGCCTCGAGCGCCCCGTAACGAGGTTGGCGACCTTGCAGAACGCAGTCGGCAAAGTGCTCGCCCATCAAGCGGTACTGGTGCGCGCCGGGAATCGTTTCCTCGCGCCGCTCCCCGCCCTTCGTCAACGCGATGGCGGCGTCTTCGGTGCCGGGCAAAAAGGCGGACTCGAGCCTTGCGCGTCCCTCGCTCCCCACGACCTCGACAAACTCCTGCCGGGCGGTGTCGAGCGCGCAGTGAAACTGTAAAAAAACACCGCCCTCGAACCGTAAAACGCCGACCAGACTTTTGTCGACGCCTTCGCTCCACACGGCGAACGCTTGCGCCTGGACGGGTTCGCTGCCCAAAAGCGTGCGGCCCACGTTGACGCAGTAGCAGCCCACGTCCATGAGCGCGCCGCCGCCCAACTCGGGTTGCAAACGGATGTTTTCCGGGTTCGCCACCGTAAAGGTAAACCCGGCCCGCACCAGCCGGAGGTCGCCCAAGGTACGACTTTGTAGCAGCTCGAGCACACGTTTCACGCGCGGGTGAAAGCGGTACATGAAGGCTTCCATGAGGATGCGCCCGTTCTCTTCGGCCGCCGCGTGCATGTCTAGGCATTCCTGCGCGTTCAGCCCCAAGGGCTTTTCACACAAGACGTGTTTGCCCACCTCGAGCGCTCTAATCGTCCACGGCTTATGTAAGCTGTTGGGCAAGGGGATGTAAACCGCGTCTATGTTCGGGTCGGCCAGCAGCGCCTCGTAGTTCCCATAAGCAGTTTCGATACCGAGGCTGTCCGCGTAGGTTTGGGCTCGAGCCGCGTCCCGGCTGGCGACTGCGACGACCGTGCCGTTGCGCGCCGCTTGCAGAGCGGGCGTCACCGTTTTACGCCCGATGTTGGCGGTGCTCAGGATGCCCCAGCGTACTGCGTCGTCCATGCCGGATTCTACCCTCGAGCAGTCAGCCGAGGTGGGCGTTGCCCGAAGGTGGTTACGATAAGTCGGGAGCGACGGTGAAACTCATCCAGAAGATTAAGCCGCGAGCGCGTGTCGGCAGCCTCGAAGAGCCGGTAGCGGCGTGTGGCTCGCCCGGCTCAAGTCGCCGCCCGTCGACGGCAAAGCGAACAAAGAGTTGGTCGCGCTCATCGCGGCGCGGTTCGTCTGTCCAAAATCCGCCGTCAGCATCAAGAGCGGCGCGTCCGGCCGCGTGAAGTGGGTGCAGGTTGAGGGTGAACCCAAAACGCCCGGCTCGAGCCGGGCGTTTTAGTAGGGTAAAAAGTTAGTAGGGTAGAAAGAGGTCAGGTCTCGAGCTGCGCCAAGTGCGCGTTGTCCTCGATGAACTCGCGGCGCGGCGGGACTTCGGTGCCCATGAGCATCTCGAACGTCTCGCTGACCTCGAACGCGTCGCCGATTTCGACCTTGCGGAGCACGCGCGTTTCGGGGTTCATGGTCGTTTCCCAGAGCTGTTCGGGATTCATCTCACCCAAACCCTTGAAACGCTGAATCTCGTAGTTGCGGCCTTTGTTTTCGCGCAGCAAAGCTTGCAGGTTCGGCTCGCTGTACACGTAGGTGAGGTCTTTCGAGCGCCCGAAGCGCACGCCGTACAGGGGCGGCTGCGCGATGTAGAGGTAGCCCGCGTCGATTAAAGGCTTCATGTAGCGGTAGAAAAACGTCAGCAGCAGCGTGCGGATGTGCGAGCCGTCCACGTCGGCGTCGGTCATGATGATAATTCGGTGGTAGCGCACGTCGTCTAAGCTGAAGTGCTCGTTGTCGCCGCCCGCGCCGGTCCCTTCGATGCCCGCGCCGATGGCCGCGACCATCGCGCGGATTTCGGTGTTTTTCAAGATTTTGCTGAGTTGCGCCTTTTCGACGTTGAGGATTTTCCCGCGCAGCGGCAGGATGGCCTGGAAGCGGCGCTCGCGGCCCTGCTTTGCCGAGCCCCCTGCGGAGTCTCCCTCGACGATGTAAATCTCCGACACGCTCGGGTCTTCCGACTGGCAGTCGGCGAGCTTGCCGGGAAGTTCGTCGTTGTCGAGCGGGTTGGCGCGGCGCACTAAGTCTCGAGCCTTCCGCGCCGCCTCCCTTGCCCGCGCCGCGTTCGCCGCTTTCTCGATGATGGACTTGGCGATGCGCGGGTTTTCCTCTAAAATCTCGCTGAGTTTTTCATAAACGACCGACTGCGTCGCGCTTTGCGCCTCGGGGTTGAGGAGTTTGACTTTGGCTTGCGACTCGAACTGCGGGTCGCCGAGCTTGACCGAAATCACGCAGGCGATGCCCTCCAAAAAGTCGTCGCCGGTCGGGGCCGGGTCGCCCTTTTTGACGAGGTTGTTGCTCTTGGCGTAGTTGTTCAGCACGCGCGTGTAGGCGCTTTTGAAGCCGGTCAGGTGCGTGCCGCCGTCGCGGTTGGTAATCATGTTGGCGTAGGTCAGGACCATCTGCCCGTAGCCGGCCGAGTGCATCATGCCGACCTCGACCTCGATGTCTTCGGACACGCCTTTGATGAGGATGGGCTGCTCATAAATCTTTTTATTGTCGGCGGCTAAGCTGTCGGCGAAGGCGGCGACCCCGCCTTTTTCCATAAAGGTTTCGCGGCGCACGTCTTTATGGCGCAGGTCTTCCAGCACTATTTTGACGCCGCCGGTCAGGTAAGCGAGTTCTTTCAAACGGCGGCGGATGCGCGCGTAGTCGAAGCTCGTCGTCTCTTTGAAGATGGCGTGGTCGGGCATGAAGGTGATTTTGGAGCCCGACACGTCTTTGGGTGCCTTGCCGACTTGCTGAACCGGAAAAGTCACCTCGCCCTCGTCGAAGCGGATGCGGTAGACTTTGCCCCCTTGCATGACTTCGGCCTCTAAAAAAGTCGACAGCGCGTTCACGACCGAACTGCCGACGCCGTGCAGACCGCCCGAAACCTTGTAAGCGTTCGAGTCGAACTTGCCCCCGGCGTGAAGCTCGGTAAAGATGACCTCGATGGCGGGGCGACCTTCTTTCGCCATCATCCCGACCGGGATGCCGCGCCCGTTGTCGCTGACCGAGGCCGAGCCGTCCTCGTTCAAGACGACCTCGACGGTGTCGGCGTAGCCCGCCAACGACTCGTCGATGGCGTTGTCGATAATCTCGGTCAAAAGTTGGTGGTAACCGTCGGTGCCGGTGCCCCCCTGGACATACATGGCCGGGCGCTTGCGAACGCCCTCCAAACCTTTCAAAACTTTGATGTTGTCTGCGGTGTACGTGCTTGCGCTCAAGGTCAGCCTCCGATGTACGTTTGAGCCTTCGTTATCGCGTTTTCGCGTCAAATCCAAACACACCAGTATACCCTTTGGGATAACCGTGGAGCAACTCACAAACGACGTTGGAGACGAACATACTCGTGATTTTTTAAGGGCTTGTTCGAAGCGTTCAGCCGGAGCCACACCTACATAAGGGTAGCTGGACGCGGTAAGCTGAACTTGAAAAATACAGCTCGAGAGGAGCAGCGCATGGACGAAACAGAAAAAATCAGCGCGTTGGAAGACCTCATTACCAAGCTTACGGACGTGCAACACAGCTACCAGGCCGTCATCGAGAAGATGGCGCGGCTGCAAATGGAGGCCGAAGAGCTGGCACCCGAGGTGGCTGAGCAGTTGCAACCGGCCTTTCAGGACGCCTCAAACGACCACGATACTGTGGCCGGCATCGTTCAGGATTTACAGTTCAAGGTCAACCAGTTGCGCAACGAGGCGTCGTAGCCGGTTTACAAAAGCTTCAGTTGCCGCAAGCGTCCCAGTTTTGAAGACAGTCCAGGATGATGTCGCGTTCTTGGGAAGCGGGTTGGACTGGAGACGCCGGACTGTGAAGGGGTGCCGGGCTGGCATCTACCTGGATGGGCACCGGACTGGACGCCGTCTCGGCAGGAGCGCGTTGCACGGCGACGGGCGACGGGAAAGACGGCACCGGGAGCGGGCGCGGCGTTATCGTGATCGGTCTGCCTCCGGCGGGGGAAGCGGGCGACCCCGGGGTGGGCGGCACCGTCACGAGCCGACCCGGCGGAGTGAGCGAGGCTGGTAAAGCTTGGCTGTCCTGGCGGTCTGGAGCCGGGCTCGTCTCGACGGGGCGTGCGGGGACCGGGCGTGCGGGGGCCGGGATGGACGCGGCGGCGCTGTTGTTGTAAGCCAGCGCGATGTCCCGCGCGCCTTGAGCATTTTCGTTGAGAGCGGCAGGGTCCGCACCGGCGGCGAGCAAAGTCTTCACGACCTCGGGGTCGTCCGTGTTGCGGGCGGCGTACATCAGCGGCGTCCAACCGGCGTCGCTGGTCGCGTTCACGTCGGCAGCGGCTGCGAGCAGGACGTTCACCACGGGGGCCGCGTTCGCGCCCGCGGCGTACATGAGCGCGGTTTGGCCGTAGGCGTCGCGCGCGTCTAGGTCGGCGGTGGTCTCGAGCGCCCTCTCGACGTCCGTGACGCTCAGGTCCCTGGCCGCCGTGAACAAGTCGGGGGGCTCCTCCGTCGCCGGGTCTACAGAAGCGTCTTCGGGCAGGGGTGCCGAGGCAATGGTAGGCACACCCGACGCTGAAAGCGCGTCTTCACCACCGTCCGGTGTCGTAGCGGAGACTATCCGGGGCACGGCGCTGTCGAGAGCGGCCGGTGCAGCGTCCGTGTTCTTGTCAGTGGTCGCGATGACGGGTACCGTCGGCTCGGCCACTTCGGTTGTCGCAGCTGTGGGCGCTTCGGTGGGGTTACCGCCGGACAAGACCGACACCTCGGGCAGCACGAGCGAAAGAAGCGTGACCAGCACGACGCCGCCGAGCAGGGCCAGCAGCCAGGGCAACGCCCGCCGTCCCAAGCGCGCGGTTCTGGACACGGGCGGTTTGGGCTTGGTCATCTTGCCGCGGATGCCCAGGGTCTGGCAAATCGCCACGAGCGCTTCGGCCTCGCCGCGCTCGAGCACGATGACGTCGGCCTTGAGGAGCGCTTCGGCCTCCGGCAAGCTCAGGTCGAACTTTACGGCAACCTCCCGCGCCACCGCTTGCAGCTCGGCGGGCGTGGTGTCCTCGGCGATGTGGACGGTAATGCGGTCGTTCATCCCTCGCGAGCCCATACCTGGTCCTCTCCTACAGGCATCATAGCGCAGCGCCGTCGCGAACGCCGTACAGGTGTACACCCATACGGCGTTCATGAAGACCGCGTTTGTCAAGACGGGGCCTGAGCGGCCCTGAGCACAGCCGTCCTGTGGCTTCCGCCAGACGTCACAGCACCGCTACCGGGGAAACTACTTGGAAAGCGTGTGCAAACCGAGGCGCTTGAGGTGTTTCGTCAACGCCTCGGGGCTGCGGGTGTGAAACATCCGAAAGCCTTTTGCTAGGAGCGCGTCCCAGTTGCGCTCCCTGCCCCAAGAATGTGTCTCGAGCACGAGCCCGGCGTCTCGAGCGACGCGAACCGCTTCAAGTCCGGCCTCAGGCAGTTCGTTGTCATCGAAAAACACTTCGATGACGCAGAGGTCGAACCTTGATACCACCGCGCGCACCTCTTCCGGTGTGCGAGTGCGAAACATGAGGAGGTTGGGCGCGTAGGGCATCCCTGCCTCGACGAACCCTTCGAGCGTTCCAAGGTCGACTTCCGACACGTCGAAACGGAAAAAGACGTGCCCCAACATCCCGTGCTTGGCGACGAGGCGCACCGTGTCGGGGAAGGTCTCGAGCGGCGGCCGGTAGTCGATTTTGAACAGGATGCGCCCCTTGGCCCGCAGCAAGAACTCTTCGAAGGTCGGCACGGTTTCTTGTGAGAGGCGGCCGTTGGTGTACTTCAGCCGGAGTTGCCGCAGTTCGGCCAGGGTGAGGTCGTCTACATTCCCACGCCCGTTCGTGCTGCGGTCGACGGTGAGGTCGTGCATCACCACGATGTGGCCGTCTTTCGTCTGGGCGAGGTCGGTCTCGTAAACGTCGAAACCTTGGCGCACCGCCTTGTCGATGTTGGCGAGCGAGTTCTCCGGCGCGCGGTTTTCCCAGTCGCGGCCCCAGCCGCCGCGGTGCGCGACTACAAAGACATACTCGGAAGCTGGGTCAGCGAGTTCCCGCAACAGCGCCGCCGCGCGACCCGAGGCGTCCTCGGAAAAAAGGGTGTAGCCGAATTTTTTGAGCGGGTAAAGACTGCCGACGAGCAGCATTTTTTGCCGCCGCAACTGTTTGAGCAACCCAGGCGGAAGTTTGGAGCGCACCGCTCTCAGTTCCGCACTTGACCGTCACCCTCGACGATGTACTTATAAGTGACGATTTGCGCCAAACCCATCGGCCCTCGAGCGTGCAGTTTTTGCGTCGAAATGCCGATTTCCGCGCCGAAACCGAACATGAAGCCGTCGGTAAAGCGCGTCGAAGCGTTCACGAACACCGCCGCCGCGTCGACCTCGTCCTGGAACTTCTGCGCGTTCGCCATGTCGCGCGTGACGATCGCCTCGCTGTGCTGCGTGCCGTAGCGGGTGATGTGGGTGACGGCCTCGTCTACCGAACCCACCACCTTCACCGCCAGTTTGTAGTCGAGGTATTCGGTCGCCCAGTCTTCTTCGGTGGCGGGTAAGGCTTCGAGATAAAGCGCGCGCGTGCGCTCGTCGGCGTAGAGGGTCACGCCTGCATCTTCAAGAGCTTGAAGCGCCTCCGGCAAAAATGCTTCAGCAACCTTTTCATGAACCAGCAGCGTCTCCGCCGAGTTGCACACGCCGGGGCGCTGCACCTTGGCATTCAGGATGATGTTTTTCGCCGTCTCCAAGTCCGCCGAGGCGTCTACAAACACGTGGCAGTTGCCCGTGCCGGTCTCAATCACCGGCACCTTGGCGTTCTCCACGACGTGCTGGATGAGCGACGCGCCGCCGCGCGGAATGACGAGGTCTATTCGGCCTCGAGCGCTCAGCAGTTCGGTGACGAGTTCGCGGTCGGGTGAATCGACAAGTTGCACGGCGTCCGCGGGCAAACCCGCCGCGCTGAGCGCCTCACGCATCACACTCACCAACACGCGGTTGCTGGCAAGCGCGTTCGACGAGCCCCGCAGCACCGCCGCGCTGCCCGCTTTCAAACAAAGCGTCGCCGCATCGACGGTCACGTTCGGGCGCGACTCGTAAATCATGCCGACGACGCCGAAGGGCGCGCTCACCCGCTGCACCCGTAAGCCGTTCGCAAGCGTCCAACCCTCCAAAACCCGGTGCAGCGGGTCGGGCAACTCGGCGAGCAGGCGCACCGCCGCGGCCATGTCCTCGATACGCTTTTCTGTCAAGGTAAGACGGTCGATGAGGGCGTCGGACGTACCCTTGTTCCGCTCGGCGGCGACATCTTTCGCGTTGGCTTTCAGAATATCGGAGGCGTTGGCGGTAAGCGCGTCGGCGACGGCGTACAGCGCGGCGTTTCGGTTCGCTCGAGGCAACTTACGGCTCGCGACTCGAGCCCTCGTCAAGGTTTCTTGTAAATTAAAAGTAGGTGTCAAAACGGCCATGCTCGAGTATAGCTTATCCGCGGATGGCGTCACCCGCGTGCTAAATTATGTACAGCTATGTACATACAAGGAGGTTGCTGTGCCCCAACTCAACATGCACGTGACGCCGGAGTTCGAGGCCGATTTGCGAGAATTTATGAAACGCCGCGGCCTCAAAGTGAGAGCCGAAGCCATCCGCTTGGCTGTCAAAGAAGCGCTCGACGCTCAGGAGAAAAAGGAGGTTTTCAGAGATTACGAAAGCTTACTGGGTTTTGGCAACAAGGGTACAGTGAACCCGAATCCTCGCTTTAAGTCCGATGACGACCTGTGGGAAAAGGGCTGAGTTTTGGTCGTCGATACTTCCGTTTTGCTGGCTGTTTATTTCAAAGAGGCCAAAGGCGATTGGGCGAGCGCGCAACTTCGCGAGCACGCTGACAACCTACTGATGAGTACCGTCAATCTTACCGAAACGCTGATAAAATTCCGAGACCGAGACGTGGAGCGTTATCCGGAACTCGAGGCAAGTTTGTTCAACACCGATATTCGCTTCGTCGCACCCGATGTCGAACAAGCTCGCCTCGCTGCCGCGGCGCGACTTAGATACCCCCTCAACATAGGTGACTGTTTCGCCTACGCTCTCGCTGTGACCAAAAACGACGCTATTCTGACGCTGGACGGAGATTTCAAGAATCTGGATATACCTGTCGTTCTGCCTTGAGCTGTTTGGCCTAACTTTCGTAAGTCCAGCGCCCCGCCTTCATCGTGCCGGTAACCTCGAGCCCGTCCAGCCCCTCGTGCGGGTCATGCGACAACACGACGAGGTCGGCGTCGTAGCCGGGTCTGAGTTGCCCCGAACGGTCTTCCCAAGAAATCGCGTAAGCGGCGTCGCGCGTGTAGCCCACCAAGGCCTCGTCCAGCGTCATGACTTCGGACGGCGTGAACACCTCGCCCTCTTCCGAGGCGCGGCTGAGGGCGGTTTGCAGACTTTCCAACACGTCCGGCCCGGCGACCGGCGTGTCCGAGCCCAAAGCGAGGCGGGTGCCCGCGGCGAGCAAACTTCGCCAGGCGTGGGTGGTGTGCAGCCGCTCGCCGAGGATTTCGCTTGTGCGCTTGGCGTCGAACCTGAAGTGAATCGGTTGTACCGAGGCGACGACGCCGAGGGCGGCGAAGCGTTTTATATCGTCTTTGTGTAAGTGCTGCGCGTGTTCGACGCGGGGGCGCATTCCGAGGGGTTGCCAGAGGTCTCGCGTCGCTGCAAGCGCGTCCAGCACCGCCCGCACCGCCGCGTCGCCGATGGCGTGCGTGACCGGGACGAGGCCCGCTTTAATGGCTAAGGGAAAACGCTCGAGCATCGTCTCCAGCCCGTGAACCGGCATCCCGGTCGTCGTCGTGCCTTCGTAGGGCTCGAGCATGTGCGCCGTCAAGCTGCCCAAGGCACCGTCGGCGAAAAACTTCGCGCCGCCAGTTTGAAAGAACTCGCCGCCTTGCCCGGTCGCCACCCCGACGGCGGCGGCGTGTTCGATGTTCACCTGGTCGATGCAGGCCCACACGCGGAGCGGATAGCTCTCTTGCGAGGCTTGCAGCGCGATGTTGCGCCAGTAGCTCGCGGGCTCGGCGGCCATGTGGTGGACGGTGGTAATGCCCAACCGCGCCAGGTCTTGCCCCGCCGCTTCGAGAGCATCTTTGATATCCGTATCGCTCGGCGCGGGCAGCGCGTCCCAGACGAGACCCGCGGCGTGCTCGAGCAGCAGGCCGGTCGGCTCGCCGCGTTCGTCCTTGACGATTTCGCCGTTTTCGGGCTGGGGCGTCGAGGACGTGATACCGGCCAGCTCGAGGGCTCTCGAGTTCACCCAAGCGCTGTGGTGGTCCTGCGAGCGCAGAAAAACGGGCTGCTGGGGCGCGACGCGGTCGAGGTCGCGTTTGTGGAGTTCGGCGACGTTCCAGCGCGCCGTCAGAAAGCCTGCGCCTAAAATCCAGGACTCCGTGGGAAGTTCTTGGGCTCGAGCCGCCACCCGCCTCAGACCTTCTTCTTGCGTCGTCGCGTCGTGGAGTGTCACCTGCGCCAGTTCGAAGCCGTGCTGCGTCAGGTGCAGGTGGCTGTCGTGAAACCCCGGCAGCGCACAGCGGCCCTGCAAGTCCACCGTCACGGCGTCGTCCGCGGCGTGAACGCGCACCTCGGCCTCGCTGCCGACGGCTAGGATGCGCCGCCCCCGCACCGCTAAGGCCGCAGCCTGCGGGGCGTCGGGGTTCATCGTCAAAATCGGGCCGTTGCAAAAGATGAGGTCGGGCATAGCTTAAGTTTACCGCAACAAGGGGTTGCAACCCCTTGTTTACAGTGGCCTCGAGCAACCTTGCCCGCGACGGGTCAAACGAACGCTTTGGCGCGGGGCAAGCGCAGGTAGTTTACCAGCATCCCCGCCAGCAACAGGGCCGACGCGACGCCCTCCGTGACCGAAAAAACCTCGCTGTAAACGAGCACGCCGAGGCCCAGGGCGATGAGGGGACTCACGAAGTTGTACAGCGCGAGTTTGGAGACTTCCCAACTCGTCAACAGGTAGTTGTAAAGCCAGAACCCCAGCAGCGACCCCACCCCGACGAGGTAGAGCAAACTGAGCAGGGCCTTAAAGTCCGCCAAAGCGCTGAAAACGTTCACCTGTGGCCCGAACAGCAGGCTGGCCGACAACAGAACGACGCCGCCCACCGCCAGTTGCCAGGTGGTGACCGCAAGCGCGCCGTAGGTCCTGAGCAGCGGCCTGATGAGCAGGCTGCCCAGCGCGTAGCAGAATCCGCCCAGGAGAATCGCAGCGATGCCCAAAAACTGTGTCCGGTCACCGCTCAGTTTCGGCACGACCAGGAGCAGCAAACCCGCCACACCGAACCCCAAACCGGCGAGCTTTTGCCAGGACACCCGCTCCAAGCGAAACGCGAGACTCAAACTTGTGAGCGACAGCGCGACCGACCCGAAGTTCACCAGGGCGCTGATGCCCGACGGCAAAAACTGCGCGCCCCAGAACAGCAGTCCGTAGTTGACGGCGATTGCCAGCAGCGCGGCTCCCGTCAAGCGGAGGAGCGCCCGGCCCGTGGGCAGCGCTCGGCTTTGTAAAGCGAGGACAACGCCGAACACGCTCGCGGCGAGCACGAAACGCAGACCCGCGAAGAGCAGCGGCGGCAGCGTGAACAAACCTTCTTTGAGCGGGATGAAGGTCGAGCCCCAGCAAAAACACAGGAGTAAAAACGTCAAAAAAGGCATTCAGGTCGGGACAAGGGAAGTCGAGCCGCCTTACTCTCCCTTGAACACCGGCTTGCGTTTTTCCTTGAACGCCGCGACGCCCTCGAGCATGTCATGCGTTGCGGCGGCCTCGCTCTGGAGGGCGGCCTCGAGCTTGAGTTGGTCTTCGAAACTGTTGTGGGGCGCGGCGTTGACTTGCTGTTTGACCATGCCGAAACTCTTGGTCGGCCCCTGTGCCAGACGCTTAGCAAAGGCGAAAGCCTCTTCTTCAAAGGTCTCAGCAGGAACGATTTGTTCGCCCAGCCTTAAGGCAAGCGCCTCTTCCGCGCCGACTTTGCGGTTGCTGTAGGCCATCTCCAGGGCTCGAGAGCGCCCCACCAGGCGCGGCAGAAAATAACTTGCCGAGGCGTCCATCACCAGGGCGATGCCGGTAAAACCGACCGCAAAGGCGGCGTTGGTGGACAACAAGCGCAGGTCGCAGCAGAGCGCCAAGCTCATGCCGGCTCCCGCGGCGACGCCGTTGACGCCCGCGACGACGGGTTTGGGCATGGTCGTAATCGCCCGCATGACCGGGTTGTAGGAGCGCTCGATGATGTCGCCGATGTCGCCGTCGACCGAGGTGCTCGCTAAGTCCGCCCCGGCGCTGAAACCGCGGCCCGCGCCGGTCAACAAGACCGCGCGGACCTCTTTGTTGTCGGCGGCGTCCTCGAGCGCGGTTTTAAGTTCCGCCAACAGTTCCAGCGAGAGCGCGTTCAGCACCTCGGGCCGCTCGAGCGTGACGCGCAAAGTGCTGTCTTCGAAGTCCAGGCGCAACGTTTTGTAGGTCATGGGTCAGTTTAGCAGGGAAAAGGTTTTTCGTTTTTGGTTATTCGCCCGAAACGAAGAACGAACAACCAAAAACGAACGACGAACGACGCTTATTTCTTCGACAGCTCGAGCAGCGCGTCATAATCGTCCGGCACCGCGGGGTCGTCCAGGGCTGCTTTGTTGCGCCGCGTCTCGCCGCAACGTTCACAGCGGTGGACGATAATCCAGCCCTTTTTGCCGCTGTAGTCGACGGTGACGGGCACCAGCAAACCGCCGCAGTCGCTCGCCCGGTCGCCCGGAAAAACGTCGACGTGGAGCGAGTGCAGGCAGTGGGGGCAGTGGTTGCGGTAGCTGCCGTTCGCTAAGGGCGGCACCTGTGCGCCGCAGTGGGCGCATTGGAACCCCTGGTTGGTGCCTTGCGCGGTGAACCGTTTCACGCTACCAGCGTAAGGGCGGGGGCGGCGAAAGTTGCGTCGGTTGGGGTACATCATTCAGGAGATACAGTTGACCCGTCCCGCGAATGGGACTATCCTTACAGCATGGACTTGCGCGAACAAATACAAGAACGCATCGCTAAGTTAGATGATGCTGTGTTGCCCGACCTGCTGCTGGACTTAGACGCTTTAGAAGCAAGACAAAGCCACGAGTTTCCTCGAGACTTTATAGAGATGATGAACCGCGCCCCCGAACGCAACACGCACATGAGTAGTGAGGAAGCCTTAAAGCTCGCGACCGAAGAGGTGAAAGCTCATAGGCAAAGCCGCCGTTAATGCGAGTTGTGCTCGACACCAACATTTTCATATCCGCTTTAATAACCCCCGAAGGGCTTCCTTTTCAGAGTGTAAAGCTATGGCTTGAGCGTTTAGCTTTGAATTCTAAAAATGGGTGCTACAGTCCTATATCTCAAAAATATTGCAGTACTACTCTTCATTATCAGAGACTTGTCTGAGTAGTACTTCGCGGACGTGGCGTCTAGCAAACCTTTGTGCTCTAGGTAAATTTCTGATTTCACGCTGATTTAACTCGTCAATCAATTTGACCAAACTTTCCCTATATTTATTTTCTAGCTTTGATAGAGAGGTGTCGTCTTCAATTTGAACACGAATTTGTTTTCTTCTTGCTCGTGCAAGCTGTGCTTCTTCATAATCTCGATATGCTGTTGCCAAACTTACTACTCCGTCAGGCAAATATTTTAGAACATAGCGAACGATGATAATCGCCGTTATAGAGTCGATATTTGAAATTAACTCTCTCACAACAAGCTCTAATGAACCTTGACGGAGAGAGGAAAATTTCAACTGTATATCAGGTCGCTTTGAGTAGCTGAGCAAGCTGTAAGTTATAAGTCGGCCATAAGTGCGGTCAATAACATCTAGGTATGAAGTTAACTCACGAACAACTAGATTTTCATCATCAACTGTGATTGCTAATTCCAAGTAATCTTCGCTGAAGCCATAATCAGAAATGACTAAATCAACAAGTTGATTTAAAGCCCTACGAGGTTTGACGATGGAAAGTTCAGATGCCATTTATAATTTGCATTCTACACATAATGTTCATTTGCTAGTCCGAAAATCACATTGAAGCTTTGTCTGCCCCAACTTTCTCTATGTGGTATCCCTCGGGATAGCTGCGCGTCGGCGGCAAACGGTACGGCTCCCGGCGCGGCGGCAACAGGCGCAGCACTTTTTTCGCAGCCACAGCCCTGTTTCTACTAGCACTTTCGCCCACAGCCGCGGCTCGGGAAACCCAAACGCCTCCCGCATGGGCCGGTCCATCACCGCGTAGACGAGTTGCGCGCCCAGAGGCCAGAGCGGTTTAGGCAGCGTCCAACTCAAAAACAGGTCTCTGGTCGCCTCGGCGAGCAGCGCGTTGTTCGGGCTGTAGGCGAAGTGCTCGGACTCGTACCGGCGGTTGTAGCGCTCAAACGCCTCATAATCGGGGATGTCACGGATGTTCATGCGCCGCCCGACCTCACGCCAGAAATAGTACGAGGCTTGTTTTTCGTTGTCGCTCAAGGGTCGCCAGCCGTAGCGCGCATTCCAGCGAATAGGCTCGAAGACGAACGTTGACAGCACGTACAAAAACTCGTCGTTCGAAATCGCGTAATGGCCGTGAATCTGGTTCATCCGCCGAAGCGCCGCACGGCCTTCCGGGCTGCTGTAGCCGTGAAAGCCGAGGGTCGAAATGATAATCGTCGTGTCGTCGTAGCGCTTCTGGGTACGTTCGGTAAATTCGCGGGTTGTGACCAACAGTTCGGAACTCTTCGGTACCGCGAAGGTGCGCAGCAACGCGAGTTCGTAAGCGCGCTGGGTGTCCCAAGGGAAGTCGTAAGCGGCGCTTAAAAAAACGATGCGTTCGTGGTCGCGCCGGGGCTCGAGCAGCTCTATCTCGCGCAGGACCGCAAACCTGTCAGCCGTCATGCCCGGCCCGGTCCATCAGTTCGGCGACCTTTTCGACGTAGGCGTCCGGGTCGGCCTTGCGTTTCAAACCGGCCGCGTTCATGTAGCGCACCTTGCCGAACACGGCGCGCTCTCGCCAGGGCCGGTCGTGGTTGCCGTAAACCCAGGCGACGTTTGAAAACGAGTTGGCGTCGCGGCCGTCCAAAAAATACTTGTTGTTGATGCGTAGCGTGACGTCGTGACCCTCTTGCGAGCTGGGCGTCCACTCGAGAATCTTCTTGCCCCAGTACATCCGCATGTAGTTGTGCATGTACCCTGTGTAACGCATCTCGTTCATGGCGGCGTTCCAGTAGGGGTCGTGGGTCGCGGCGTTCTCGAGCTGCTCCGCGGTGTAGACGTACTCGCGTTCGTCGCTCGCGTGCTCGGTGAGGGTTTTTTCGGCCCAGTCGGGGATGCAGTCGTAGGTGTCGTAGTTCTCGGTGAAGTTCACAAAGTTCATGGTGAGTTCGCGCCGGACGACGAGTTCTTCGACGTAAGTTTCGATGTTTTTTTGCGAGCCTCCCGAGTGCCGCACCGCTTGGGCCAACCACACGGGCGAAACTTGCCCGAAGTGGAGGTACTTGCTCATGTGTGACACGTCGTTCGTCTGCGGCTGGTTGCGGTGCTCGGCGTAGTCGCCGAACAGGTTGTCTAAAAAGTTTTCTACGATGGCCTTGCCGCGGCTCGTGCCGCCCTCGAAAAACTCGGTGACGGGTAGGACTTGCTGCTCGAGCTTCAGACTTTTAGCGAGTTTGACGGGGTCTTGTAAGTCCACGCCGTCGATGTTCAAACCCAAAGAAGATCGGTTCACCGCCGTCGTTGACAGGTCGACGAGGAACTTCTCCAGATGCTTGTGGATTTTGGGCCGCAAGGTGCGCGCCGCGTACTCGCGTTTGTTGCTGGCAAGCTCGACCGGCACCACCACGTCACCCTCTATTTGGACGACCCTGCAGGCGGCCTCGTCCGCCACCCGCTCCCGCCACTTTTTTTGAATGTTGAGGTAGCCGCGGTCGGTGACGAGGAGCGCGGCGTTTTTGGAGAGGTTGAGGGCGACCTCGTCGGGACTGCCGCGCTGCACGACCATTCGGACGTCGCGGTCTTTCAGGGCGGCTTGGGTTTCTTTCAGGCCCTCGAGCATGAACGTGTAGTGCCGCAGGTTCGCCTCGGGGTAGTCGTCCATCAGTCCGAAACCGACCAGCAGGGGTTTTTTAAGACTGTTGGCCTGCTGAACCCCGTACTCCAGGGCCGGGTTGTCCTCGGCGCGCTGCGACTGCTGCATCCAGTACAGCACGTAGTCGCCGTCTTGGGGTTGGGTATCGTTGAGCGTTTGCACGCGCTCGGCTTGGATTTCGCTCGTCATGCGTTCAGCCTAAACGGTGCGTGAGGGTCGCGGCTGCAAGCACGCTCACAGGTTTTTGCCGGCACAGGTTTGCCGATGATGCGTCGCTACGCCGTCTCTCGCCTGTAGCGCGCCAACACAAAGCAGTAAACGCCGTAAGCGGCCAGCCCCACGCCGGTGACGCCGAGCAGCCACGGACCGTAAGGCTGGCCCTGCAGCGCGTCCAGCGCCTTGCCCAAACCGCCCGCCTCACTCGCGTCGGCGCTGAGCGCGGCCTGCAGCAAAAACCAACCGATGATGAAGTACACGACGCTCCTGGCCGCGTAGCCCACGCGCCCCACCCGCGTCGCCCAGGTTAGCTCACTGCTGCTCATTTCGCCCGTCCTAAACTCCTCGACAAACTTGGCGCTGACGGCCTGGTAAAGCTGGTAAAGACCGCCCAACACGACGCCGACACCCACCGCGCCGACCAGCCAGCGACCGAACGGCACTTGCAGCAGCGTGGCCGTCCAGTCCTGCGCGCCGCCCCCACCGCCCCCGCCACCCAAAATAATCTGCACCGCCGCGACGGTGAGGCCCGCGTACGCGACGCCGCTGCCCACGTAGCCGACGCGTTTGCCGATGCCTGAAGCGTCGTCACCTTCGTTGCCCGAGTCGGCGAAGCCCTGCACAAAGCGCCACAGCGCGTAAGCCGCCAGGCCGAGCGCGACGACGGCGAGCAGAACTTGCCCAAAAGGCTGCTGGGCTATTTTGCTCAGCGCGCCCTGCGACCCGGCTTGCGCCGCCCCCTGCGCCGCCAGACCGCCGATAATCAGGTAGACGACACCCTTGGCCGCGTAGCCGACGCGGGCCAAAACGGGTAGGGCGTTCGACGCCTGACCGCCTGCTTTTGTACTCACCTGTACCCCCTCATCTGTAAATTTTAGCTCGAGCCGAGCGCGCCGAAACCGGCGAGCGGATGGGTTCTCAAAGCCTGACGCTCATCAAAGACTAACATAGTGCTCGACCGTCGGAAACGGGTCGTAAAAACGGTGCAGCAACGCCCGCCATTCCTGATAAGCCGCCGACCCCCTGAAGCCGACGGTGTGGTCTTCCAGGGTTTGCCACTGCACCAGGAGGAGGTAGCGGTGGTCGTCCTCTATACAGCGTTTCAACTCGTGTGAGATACAGCCAGGCACTGACGCGATGATACTCTCGGCCCGAGCGAACGCGGCCTCGAAGTTTTCGGCCTCACCTCTTTTAACGTTCAAAACGGCGACCTCTAAAACCATGACGGCCTCCTGGACCCTTTGAGAGGATAGCTCGAGCGGATACACGCGCACAGGGTAGGCCGGCGCGAAGTCGGGCGGCGCGAGAAAAGCTAAGCTGACGGCCGTGAGGCGTCGTGTTGCACCGCAAGCGGGCCAAGAATCCGTCTGGGACTACCCGCGCCCGCCGCGGGTCGAAGCTTTTGACAAGCGGGTGCGGGTTGTTTTCAACCGGGTGACGATTGCCGACAGCCGACACGCCAAGCGCGTGCTCGAGACCAGCCACCCGCCGGTTTACTACCTGCCGCAAAGCGATATTTTGACGGGCTACCTCACCCCGACCGAGCGCACCACCTTTTGCGAGTCCAAGGGGCGGGCGCGTTACTGGACGCTGCGCGTCGGCGACCGGGAAGTTCACAACGCCGCCTGGAGTTACCCAGCACCCTCGCCGGGTTTTGAAGCTATCCGCTACCACCTCGCTTTTTATCCGAGCAAGATGGACGCCTGCTACGTCGGCGAGGAACGCGTGCAAGCTCAAGCGGGCGACTTTTACGGCGGCTGGATAACCGCGAACGTCGTCGGGCCGTTCAAGGGCGGGCCGGGGACGTTCAGCTGGTGAGAATGTGAAATGTTCGACAAAGTTGTTTTTTTTTACAAGCTAGACTGACAACCGGTGTCCTGACGGTTGGCAGCCTCCAGACCTGTAATCGGAATTTCCACGCATTGGGCGTACAGCGGAGGTTGGTATCCCCCGGCCGAACAGGCGCTGACCCGCCCCAGCGTTTGAGTTCCTGTCAAACGCCGGGGCGGTCCTGAATTGCCGCCAACCGCGCCGCTTCATAAAGCGTAAACTGGTCACCATGAACCTTCTCTCGGTCAACCGCAGCCCGCCCAAACCCATCACCGTCGGCGTACGTGCCGACCTCACAGGTATTTTCAAGACGCCCGCCGGTGAACCCGTGCGGGTCGGTGAACTCGGCCTTGAAGAGGACGTGCAAGTCTCCAAACAGCACCACGGCGGCCCCGACCAGGCTGTCTATCTGTACAGCGCCGAAGACTACGCCTGGTTTTCAAGTGAACTGGGTCGCGACCTCGCGCCGGGCACGTTTGGAGAAAACCTGACGCTGTCGAGTTTCGGCGCAAACACGCTCTATATAGGCGACCGTTTGCAGATAGGTGAGGTTTTGTTGGAACTCACCGCGCCGCGCCTGCCCTGCGCGACCCTGGCCGCGCGGATGGGCGACACGGGCTTTGTCAAACGCTTCAAAGAGGCCGAACGACCCGGCGTTTACGCCCGAGTGCTCAGCCACGGCTCACTCCGCCGCGGCGACGAGGTCGTCTATACCCGCGGCGACAGTGACGTGACGGCGCTCGAGCTGTTTCGCGACCATTACGACAAAACCCGCACGCCTGCGGCGCTCGAGCGTTTTTTAAGTGCGCCCGTCGCCGCGCGCAGCCGCCAAGAGTTGCGCGAGCGTCTGGCAAAAGCGCTAGCCGGGTTCGCTTAAACGTTTCAGCAGTTCGCTGAACGCGCGGTAACCTGTCAAAAGAGAACCGGGCTCGAGCCACTCGCTCAAGCGGTGCGCGTCGCCGCCGACATAAACCCCGAACGAAATCGCGGGCAGACCCGCCGCCATCGCCGCGTTGGCGTCGGTGCTGCTCGCCGCCTCGCGCGGGACGACGTCGACCCCTTGCAGGGCGCCCCGCGCCGCGGCTACGAGCGCTGCGTTGTCGCTGACAGCGGCGGGCCGGTCACCGACCTGCACCACCTCGGCCCGCACCTCGTGCTGCCGCGCGACACGCCTGACCGCTTTGAGAGCGTCGCGCTCCAAGCGCGCCAACACGTCGGCGTCCAGACTGCGCAGGTCGAGGTTGAAGCGGGCTTCTTGGGCAATCGCGTTCACGCTGGTGCCGCCCGAAACCTGGCCCACGTTGAGGCTGCTGCGCGGCTCGCGGGGGACCTCGAGGCGGGTGAGGGCGTGAACCGCGTCGCCGAGGGCGTGAACCGCGCTCGAGCTGGGGTAGTCGCCCCAGGAGTGCCCGCCCGCCGCTTCGAGCGTCACCTCGAAGCGTTTCGAGCCGACCGCCCGGTTCACGATCGTGCCCAGGTGGCCGTCGAGCGCCACGACCAGCTCGAAGTCCGCGGCCCGCGTCATGAGTTCACGAATCCCGCGCAGGTTGCCCAAACCCTCTTCGCCGACCGTGGCGGCCAGGGTCAAGCGCGGGCGCGCCGTTTCACTGGTTTTACCCACAGTTTTATCGTCGGCGGCCAGCTGGGCGTAGCGCACCAGCACCGCCAAGCTCGCGCTGTTGTCGCCGATGCCCGGCGCGGTGAGCTTGCCGTTCCGCTCTTTGACCGTGACGTCGGTCGCGGCCGGAAACACCGTGTCGAGGTGCGCGGCGACGAGGACGCGGGGGCCAAAGCCGCCGGGCACGCGGGCCGTTACGTTGCCGACGCGGTCGCGACGGGGCTCGAGCCCAGCCTCACTTAAAAGACCGGCGACCAGGTCGGCTCGAGCCTCCTCTGCAAAGGTCGGCGCGGGCGTCTCGCAGATGCGGCGTAGAAGCGCGAGGAGCGGCTTCAGGTCGGGTGAAGCCGGTTGAACGGGCGGCGTCATGGTGCTGAGAATACCCTACGGCACCCTCTTACGGCCCCTCCACCAGCGAGGCGATGCCCTCCCGCAGCGCGTACAGGGCGGCCTGGGTGCGGTTGTTGAGGCGCAGTTTTGAAAAAATCTCGGACAGGCGGTTGCGCACCGTTTTTTCGCTGACGTTCAGCGCGTCGGCAATCTGCAGGTTCGAGGCCCCCTGGGCGAGCAGGCGCAAAATGTCCACCTCACGCTCGGTGAGTTCGCTCAGGCGGTGCTCCGGGTGGTCGGGCACGGCCTCTTTCACCTTCTTGAACTCGCTCAAAATCGAGGCGGCCATCTCGGCGTTGAGCAGCGCTTCGCCGTCGGCGACGCGGTGAATGGCGCTGATGAGGTCGTTGGCGTCGGCGTCTTTGAGCAGGTAGCCGCGCGCGCCCACCTTGATGGCCTCGAACACGTAAGTGTCTTGGCGGTACATCGTCAGGATGATGACTTTGGTTTCGGGCTGCTCGGCGAGAATCGCCTTCGTCGCGGCGACGCCGTCCAAGTCGGGCATTTGAATGTCCATGAGCACCACGTCGGGTCGGGTCTGCAGCGCGTAGCGCACCGCCTCGCGCCCGGTCGCCGCCTCGCCGATGACCCGGAACCCCTCTTCGGTTTCCAAGATGCTCTTCAAACCCTGCCGAAACAGCGCGTGGTCGTCACAGAGCAAAATCCGCGTCATAGCCGTTATGCTAGCCCGGACACGTGCGTGGTACCGTAGGCAGAGACTAGAAGAGAAAGCGTAAGGTGACGTGTGGCCCATCCGAAAAACGAACTTGTCGAGCGCGCTCAGCGCACCAAGCTCGGCAAACCCAAGTACAAAACCAAGAACGTCGGCCCCGAGCACGACGCCCTGTTCGTGTCCGAAGTGTATTTGGGCGACGAGCTTGTCGGCCGCGGCGAGGGCAAGCAAAAACGCGACGCCGAGCGCCAGGCGGCCCAGGCGGGGATAGAGTTTTTAGAACGACCGGACGCGGACGAGCCGGCGGACGCACTGCAAGCTGACGAGGTTACTGCTCTCGAGCTGCCTTTCGACGGTCCCTGGCCCCTGTTCCCCGACCTGCTCGCCACCAGTCTAAACATCGCCAACAGCCGCGTCGAGGCGAAAACCGGCCACGACGCCGTCGCGGAGGTGCGCGACCTCGCGCTGACGCTTTACAAGGGCGTGCTCGAGTCCTTAGGCGAGGTCGTCGAGGTCGACGAGGATTAGCTCGTGTCCGCCCTCGAGCCCCGCACCTATCCCTTAAAGAACGGCTCGCCGCTCGTCGTCCGCGAAGCTGAAACCACGGACGCAAAGAAGTTACTGGACTTTATCAACCGTGTCGCCGGTGAAACAGACTACTTGAGTTTCGGCGCGGGTGAATTTGAACTGACAGAAGCTGAAGAAGCGGACTTTTTGGAGCGTTGTCGAGCTGCCGACAACCAAGTCTACCTTGTGGCTTTGGTTGAAAACGAGTTTGTCGGGACACTGCACTTCGCAGCCGGACGGCGGCCTCGCGTTCGGCACGTCGGCGAGTTCGGCATGTCGGTTAGCAAGACGTATTGGGGCCGAGGCGTCGGTTCGCTGCTCTTGGACACGCTGCTAACGTGGGCCGAACACAGCGGGGTTGTTACGAAAATCAACCTGCGCGTTCGCGCTGACAACCACCGAGCTGTAGCCCTTTATGAGCGTAAAGACTTTGTCATAGAGGGAACACTTACGAAAGAGATGTTTATCAACGGGCGCTATTACGACCTTTTGGCGATGGGGCGCAGCGTTTAGGGCAAAACGGCTCTGCTCAAGGTGTGCCGGCCTCGAGCACCTCGCCATTATCAAGGTCTACCAGGGCGACGAACAAACTGCGGGCGTCGCCGGCGAACTCGACCGTCCAGCGGCCGCCTTCTTGGGGTTCGGCGTAGGCGCGCCAGTCGTCGACGCCGTTCAGGGCCGCGCCGATACCCTCGGCTTGCCAGGCGAGTTCGATGGCGCGGTCGCGCTCGACGCGCCGCGCTTCTTCCTCGTCGAAGGCGTTCGGGTCGTAGATGTCCTCGATGTAGAACCGCTCGCCGTCCCGGCTCAGGACGACCGTGTAGTCGTCTATCTCGCGCCAGAACTCGACCCACCAGCTTTGGTCGTAAGCGTCGTAGCGCACTTCAAAGTCCCACCAGTCGGGGTCGACGAGGAGGGCTTGCAGTTCGGCGTCGTTGAAGATGAGAGTCTTTATTTTTTCGCGCAAGCCGTTGAACGCTTCCTCGGACAGCTCGACGGGAAAGCGCGTGTCGAAGACCTCCGAGGTTTCGACGTTGATGTGCGCGTAGGCCAACCACTCGTCGCCCCGGTAGAAGTCCACATGCCAGTCGGTCGCGCTGTCGGCGTAGGCCTCGGCGCGCCAGTCGGGATGTTCGGCCAAAAACGCGGCAACTCCGTCGTTTTGAACGATGAGGGTGACGGCGTTCTGCACGTCGGGCTCGAGCGCGCGAAACGCGTCCGAATCTAAAAACGTCTGCGCGAAGCTCAGGGCACTTACCAAAAGCAGCAGGGCGGACAAGCAAACTTTCAGCGTGACGGGTCTCATCTCAACCGTTTCTTTGGGTGGCGAATCGGGCGGCGAAGTCTCGAGCCCGCACGAGCCCGAGCGGCGTGACCGTGTGGCCGGGAAAAACGTCGCCCAGGGCCGGATTGCCGAGCCGGCCCGCGACGACCTCGGCCAGCACGTCGCGGTAGTCGGTGGTGATTCTCAAGTCGCCGTCGACCAAGCTCTCCGGCGTCAAGCCGGGCCAGTCGCCGAACACTTGCCCGCCCAGCGTGCCGCCGCCGAGCAGAAACATCACGTTGCCGTGTCCGTGGTCGGTGCCCGCCGAGGCGTTTTCCTGCACCCGGCGGCCGAACTCGCTCATGGTCACGACAGTGACGTTTTTCATGCGCTCGCCCAGGTCGGTGTAAAACGCGTGGAGCCCTTGCGCGAGTTCCGTAAGCAGCGCGTTGAGGGTGCCGTCCAGCGTGCCCTGGCCCTCGTGCGTGTCCCAGCCGCCTAAGTCCACGCAGGCGACCTCGAGCCCGACCTCGGCCTTGACGAGTTGCGCGACCTGTTTGAGGCCCAGCCCGAACTCGCCCTCGGGGTAACGCGCGCCCGCGGCGGGCTGATAACGTTCCGCGTCCAGGTCCTGCAACATCTCGACGGTTTCGAACACCATCCCCGCTTGCGTGTCGAGCAGGGTTTGGGGCGCGTCCAAGCTGTAGAGCGATGAGAGCGAGGCCTGCAACCTTTGCAACTCACTTTCGCGGCCGCGAAAGTGAAAGTCCGCGATGGACTTTATCGCCAGCGGCGTCACCGGGCCGCGCAGCGACTCGGCGACCATCGCCCCCATGCCGACCGCGCGGAAGGGCGAGTCGTTGTGCCAGGCGGCGCTGTGCAGGTGTCGTCCCAGCCAGCCGCTGCCTGCGCCCTTGTCGCCGGGGCGGCCCGTTTCCATAAAGCGCATCGCGTCGAAGTGGCTGCGCGTGCTGTCCGTCAAGCCGGTTGCGTGGACAATCCCAAAGGTGCCCTCGTCGTACAGCTCTTTCAAAGGGGCCAGCGCCGGGTGCAGCGCGAAGCGGCCGTCCAGGTCGAGGCCGCCCCGGCCGGGCTCGGGCGTCGCCAGGGTGGGCCGGGCGTCGAAAAAGTGTGCGGCCTCAAAGTAGGGCGCGACCGCGCTCAGGCCGTCCATGCCGCCGCGCAAAAACACGTTGACGAGCACGTCGCCGGGTGCCTCCCGAAACTCCGAGGCGAACGCCAACTGCGGCATCCAGCTTGGGAAAAGGGTGCGGCTCGCCCCCACCACCCCGAGGGCGGCGGCGGACTTCACGGCGGACTTCAAAAAGGTGCGGCGGTCAAACACTCAGGGTCTCCTTAAAGGGCTGCGGCGTGAACACCACTGAAACCAGCGCCACTGAAACTAGCGCCACTGAAACTAGCGCCACTGAAACTGCGGCGAGGCCAGCATGAGTCCGTACAAGCTGCCGAGCTTGCGGCCCAACAGCTGCGGCGTCACCTTTTCGAGCGCGCCCGCCCCGTCCGAGGCGTAGTGGACGAAGGGCTCGAGCGCCTCTTCGGGCAGCCTAGCGCCGAACACTTGGCGGCTCACCGCCGCCACCAACGCACCGACCGTTTCGACCTCGGGCGTACGTTCCGTCAGCCGGGTGCTCAGCCCGTAGCCCTGGTCTGCGTCGCTCAGGGCACCGTGCGTGAGGCGCATGGCGGTGTTCCAGCGGGTCAACAGGCCGTTCGCCGACAGCCAAGCTGCGGCCACGTCGGGGTAACCGTCGGGCGGGTGCCAGCCGTAAGGCGTCTGGCCGAGCGCCTCCAGCAACTCTTCCAGCAGCCACCACTCGCGCACCCGCGTGCCCGAAGCGCGCAGCGCGCCCACAAAAAAGTCGAGCGGGCGGCGCAGCTTTTGCCCGGCCGAGGCGGCAAACTCGTCCGACAAAAAGAGGGCGCGCAAAATCGGCTTTATCTCGCCACCCGTCGCCGTCCACACGTCGGCGAGTCTGTCGACCAGCGACGCGGGCGGCGCGTCGCTGACAAAGCGGACGCACAGCTTGCGGCACACGAAGCGCGCCGTGGCCCTGTGGTCGGCGAGAATGCCCAGCACGTGCAGGCCGTCTTCCAAGCCCCGCCCGGCGGGCAAATCGTGGCCCAAAACCTCTTTGGCGTCGGTGTCGTGCTCGGCTTCGTCGAAGTAAAAGCCCGTCTCGGTGCGGTCGTGTATCGTCCAGCCGGTGAAAGCCCGCGCCGTCGCCTTAACGTCCTGTTCGGTGTAGCCGCCGTCCACGCCCAAGGTGTGCAGCTCGAGCAGTTCGCGCGCGTAGTTTTCGTTGGGCCGCTCTTTGACGTTGACGTAGTTGTCGAGGTAGTAGAGCATCGCCGGACTCTTGGCGGTCGCAGCCAGCAGGTCGCGAAAATTCCCCAGCGCGTGACGGCGCACGTCTTGCTGAAAAACCACTAGGTTGAGGGTGTTGTCGAAGTCGCTCGGCACGTTGAAGTGGTCCGACCAGAACTCCACCATGCGTTCCAGCAACTGCCGCTCGCTGTAGACCGCGCGCTCGAGCATCCCCCGCACCAGCGCCCGGCGGGCGCGCCCCTGCGCGTTTTGCAAACCGTAAAGGGTGCGCCGGTTCATGGCGAGGATGGGAAACTCAGCGAGGCGGACGTCCGCCTCGCCGTCGTCGACACGCTCAAAGTTCAGTTGTTCGTCCAAAAACGCTTCCGTACCGAGGTCACGCAGACGTTTTAGCTCGCCGGGCCGGGGTCCCCAGGTGAGGCGGTTGAGCAGGTGCAACTCGGCGTCCGCGGGTACGGCCTCGGCGTGGGCGAAGCTCGCGCCCAAACCGAGCAGCGCGGCGGCCCCGCCTAAAAATTGGCGTCTCGAGGTCATGTGGGTCGTGGTCATAGGGTCATGTGTCACGCCGCTCCTCTCCTGTACCCCTCTCTGTCAACCCTGGTCTGTCAACCCCGTGTGCTCGAGCCCCAGTGTAGGCTTTATCGGTACGGCACTGTGTGAGAAAACTGTGTGAGAAGGCCGCGTAGAACATCGTAAGCGGGCCGAAAACGCTCGAGCATTACGTCGGTCTGCAGAGTCGGTCTGCAGAGCCCCGCCACGTCGGCGGCAGCGCTGCCCGAAGGGCGAAGTCAAGCCTGACCGTCAGCTTTCTTACCCCTTCGGCCCTTTTAGAAGCGTAGGATAATGTGCGAAAGACTATGTAAGCCAGCTCCCGGCAGGACGCCCTACCCGAGCTAAACTTGATACATGGAGACTAAGATTTTTAGAGCGACCTTTCATTCTTTTCGCGCCGACGCCTTGAGCAAGTCCAGGAGGCCAGTATGAGCCAAACTGAAACCACCCCCTTCGACCAGCCGATTCCGGTTTGCCCGGTCCGCGGCTCGGTTTTGTACCCGACGATGGTCATGCCCGTGGACGCCGCGCGGCCCGTGTCGATTCGCGCCATCAACGCCGCGCTCGACCGTGACCGCACCATTCTCATCGTCAGCCAAAAAGACCGCGAAACCCAGGACCCCAAGGCCAAAGACCTGTTCGAAACGGGCACCGCCTGCAACATCTTGCGCATGAAGAAAAACCCCGACGGCAACATCCAGATGCTCGTCCAGGCCTTCGCGCGCGTGCGGGTCAAAGCGTACCGCACCGTCGGCGACGTCATCGAGGCCGAGGTCGAGGCCATCGACGTGCCCGTCGGCAAAGAGGTCGAGCTGGAGGCCGCTTTCCGCGAACTCAAAGAGAAGTTCGCCGACATGATCGAGGCGAGCCGCAGCGTGCAGCCGGAAGTGGCGCAGTTCATCATGAACTTGGAAGACCCCGGCCAGTTCGCCGACTACGTCGCTTACAACCTGGACTTTCGCCACGAGGACAAGCAGGCGGTGCTGGAAGCCAAAACCGTCACCGACCGCGTGCGCAAAGTGTTGGTCTTAATCGACACCGAACTCGAGCTTGCCGAGACGCAGCGCCGTCTGCAGCGCGAGGTCAAAGAAGAAATCGACCGCAACCAGCGCGAATACTTCATCCGCGAGCAGATCAAAGCCCTGCAGCGCGAACTCTCCGGCTCCGACGAGGACGAAGACGAGATAGAGATGTTCCGCGAAAAGTTCGAAGAGTTGGACTTGCCCGACGAGGTCATGAAAGAGGCCGAGCGCGAACTCAACCGCTTAGGCCGGATGCACCCCGACTCGGCCGAGGCTTCGGTGATTCGCACCTACCTCACCACCCTGACCGAATTGCCCTGGAACACGCGCAGCAAGGACACGCTCGACATCGACAAGGCGGGCGAGATCCTGGACGAAGACCACTACGGCCTGGAGAAAATCAAAGACCGCATCATCGAATACTTGGCGGTGCGCAAACTCAAGTCGGACCGCGCCAAAAAGGGCGAGTTGGACGAGAACGAGGTCAACAAAGGCCCGATTCTCCTCTTCGTCGGCCCGCCGGGCGTGGGCAAAACGTCTATCGCCAAGTCCATCGCCAAGGCGCTGAACCGCGAGTACGTGCGCATTTCGCTGGGCGGCGCTCGAGACGAGTCGGACATCCGCGGCCACCGCCGCACCTACATCGGCTCGATGCCGGGGCGCATCATCCAGGGCATCCGCCAGGCGGGCACCAAAAACCCGGTCTTCCTCCTCGACGAAGTGGACAAGCTCGGCTCGTCTTACCAAGGCGACCCGTCTTCGGCACTGTTGGAAGTGCTCGACCCGGCGCAGAACAACAGCTTCGTCGACCACTACTTAGGCGTGCCCTTCGACCTCTCGGAAGTCCTGTTCATCGCCACCGCGAACTACCCGCAGAACATCCCCGAGGCGCTGATGGACCGGATGGAAACCTTGGAGTTCTCGTCTTACATCGAGCAAGAAAAGTTGGAAATCGCCAAACGCTACCTGCTGCCCCGGCAAACCGAGGAAAACGGACTGAAGACGCGCCAAATCGCCATCAGCGACGGGGCGCTCTCCCGGCTCATCACCTCGTACACGCGCGAGGCGGGCGTGCGTAACTTGGAGCGGACTTTGGGCACCCTTATCCGCAAGGCCGCGCGCCGCATCGCCGAGGGCGACGCCAAGCGGGTGCGCGTCGGGGAGCGGAGCTTGGAGCAGTATCTCGGCTCCGAGCGCTTCACGCCCGAGTCCGAGGCCGAGGACAACCTCGTCGGCGTCGCCACGGGCATGTACTACACGCCGGTCGGCGGGGACATCCTGTTCGTCGAGACCTCGGTCACGCCGGGCAAGGGCGGTCTCGTCTTGACTGGGCAACTCGGCGAGGTGATGAAGGAGTCGGCAAGGGCCGCGCTGACCTACGCCAAGAGCAACGCCGAGCGCTTCGGCATCTCGCAAGACATCCTCGACAACCGCGAGATTCACATACACGTCCCGGCGGGCGGCACGCCCAAAGAAGGCCCGAGCGCGGGCGTGGCCTTGGCGACCTCGCTCATCAGCGCGCTCACCGGCATCCCTGTGCGCAAAGACGTGGCGATGACCGGCGAGGTGACGCTGCGCGGCCGGGTCTTACCCATCGGCGGTCTGAAAGAAAAGATTCTCGGCGCGAAGCGCGCGGGCATCAAGCACATCGTCTTCCCCGAGAAAAACACCGCCGACATGAACGACATCGCGGTTCACCTGCGCAAAAGCCTCGACTTTCACGCGGCGGACGACCTCGACAAGGTCTTGGACAACGCGCTCGTCGGCGGGATGAAGGCCTTGGAGGCCCACGCCAAGGAGAAGCCCAAGCGGACTCGCGGTAAGCCGGAAGGTGTGCCGGCGCAGGCTTAAAAGGTTGACACCAAAGATGTGCAGGCCGAGTTCAAAGCGAACTCGGCCTGCTTTTTTGGGTTTGGGATGCGTGGTTGGCTTGTGCGGACCCCAGACCCCTCAGTCTCTGCGAGACAGCTCCCCTAAAAGGGGAGCGGGGGCAGGGTGAGAGGTTTAAGCTCGAGTTACTCTTCTTCGGGTTTGTTGCCCAAAATGCCGTCGATTTGGTCCAGGTCCTCTTGACTCAATTCGACTTCGGCGGCCTTTACGTTGTCCTCCAACTGGCTCACCTTGGTCGCGCCGGTGATGACGCTCGAGACGCCTTTTTGCCGTAACACCCAGGCCAGCGCGAGTTGCGCCCGGCTGATACCTAAGTCGTCGGCAACTTTTTTCAGCTCCTTCACCTTTTGGCCGTTCTCGTCAGTCAAAAAGCGTTTCCCGAACTGGTCGTTTTGGCCGAAGCGGCTGTCCTCGGGGACGCCGTCGTCGTACTTGCCGGTGAGCATCCCCATCGCCAGCGGGCTCCACACGACCAGGCCGATGCCCTTGGGCTCGGTGACGGGCAAAATTTGCTCTTCGACGCGCTCGCGCCATAGCATCGAATACTGCGGCTGCTCGGTAACCGGCGCGACGAGGCCGTTCGCCTTGGCGTAGGTGTACGCTTCGGCAATTTGCGCCGCGCTCCACTCGGAGGTGCCCCAGTAGTGGGCGCGGCCCGACTTGACCACGTCGCTGAACACCTCGACGATTTCCTCCATCGTCGTCTCTTCGTCGTAGCGGTGGGCGAAGTAGATGTCGACGTAGTCGGTGCCCATGCGCTCCAAGGAGCCGTCGATGCTTTCCAAAACGTGCTTGCGGCTCAAGCCCCGGTCGTTCGGGTCGTCGTCGGAAAAGGGCCAGTAGACTTTGGTCGATAAGACCAAGTGACGCCGCTCCGCCCCGATGTCTTTAAACACCTCGCCCATGTAGCTTTCGCCCTTGCCCCTCGCGTAAGAGTCGGCGTTGTCGAAGAAGTTGACGCCTGCCCCAAGCGCTTTTTCCACAATCTGCGTGATGAGCTTTTTGTCCTGAACGCTGCCCCCGTAAGTGGTCCAGGCACCCAGGCTGACCTCGCTTATTTTCATGCCGGTGTTGCCGAGTCTGCGGTAGTTCATTCAAAGCCTCCAGCCTCAAACCTTAACGGTGGGGCTGAAGAATGACCGTCGTTCGCGGTACAGGTCGGAGGGCTGGTGGCTCGGGGCTCGTGGTCGGTCTCGAGTTCGTCTCGCTACTCACCTGACATTCTCGTAACAAGGGGTTACAACCCCTTGTTGGGTGCGGGTTGTCGGGGGGATGGCTCGAGGCGTTCAACCCACCCGGCACTCCCGAATCGTCTCCTCGACGAGCCAGTCGACCACCTTGCGCACGTCGCCCGTGTCCTCGAACACCTTGATTTGCCGCGCCGCCGAAGTGCCGCGCTCCAAAATCGTATAGACGTGTTCGACCTCTTTGCGGGAGCCCAGGTCGTCCAATACGTCGTCGACGAACTCGACGAGTTCGGTCAGCAGCATCTTCGTCGGCAACTCCTCTTGCCGCCCGAAGTCGACGAGTTTCCCTTCGACGCCGTAGCGCAGCGCGCGCCACTTGTTTTCCTCGACCATGCCCATCGGGTAGCGGCGAAAGGTGACGTTGTCCTTGCGCATCTTGTAGTGCTTCAGCACGAGGGCTTGAAACAGCGCCGCGCAGCAAATCGCGTCGTCGACGCTGGTGCAGAGGTCGCAAATGCGGAACTCTAAGGTGGGGTACTGGTGGTGCGGCCGCAGGTCCCACCAGATTTTCGAGGCGTTGGGAATCGACCCCGCCGCGACCATGACGTCAACATAGTTTTTATAGTCCGCGTAGCTGTTGAAGTCGCCCGGTAAGCCGGTGCGCGGGAAACGCTTGAACATGGCGCTGCGGTAGCTTTTCAGCCCGGTTTGCCGTCCTTCCCAAAACGGCGACGAGGTCGAGAGCGCCAGCAGGTGCGGCATGAAGTATTTCAGCGTGTTCATGGCGTCGACCATAAACTCCTCGTCTTCGATGCCGACGTGGACGTGCATCCCGAAAATCAGCGTCTGCCGCGCGAGTTCTTGCAGGTCTTCCAACAGCCCCTGGTAGCGCTCGAGCGGCGTGATTTCTTGCGTTTGCCACACCGAGAACGGGTGCGAGCCCGCCGCGGCGATGCACATGCCCTCGCTTCTCGCCATGTCGTCGACCTGGCAGCGCAAGTCGACCAGGTCGGCCCGCGCATCCTGCACCGACTCGCAGACTTTCGTGCCGATTTCGACACTCGACTGGTGCAGTTCGGGCTTGATGGATTTTTGCCGCAGGACGCTGTGGTCGCCCTCCAAAAACTGCGTGATGTAACTCTTCAACTCGCGCGTTTCGGGGTCGATGATTTGGTATTCCTCTTCGATGCCCACGGTGAGCGAGGGGCGCTTGACGGCGGTCATGACGCGCGTCCTGCCGCGGCTTCGGCGTCGCGCCAGTGCTCGAGCAGCCCCTGAAAGTGCGCGTTGAACTGTTCGCGCTCGTGCTCGGGAAAAGTATCGCTGACCGCGCCCCGAAGAATGCCTTTGAACTCCTCGCTGCCGACGAGGTCCCACATTGCCTCGTCTAAGTCTTTAAGCGCCGTCGCGCGAAACTCGGCAAAGCGCTCGGTCTCGAAGTGGTTGTCGGCCAGGCGTTCGTAAGCGGCGAGCTTTTCCTCGTAAGAGCGGTCCGAATCGGCGATGTCGAAGTACGGTTTGATGTTCATGGTCACGTACATGGGCCGCTCGGTCACCGCGCAGAACACGCTCCAGGCGTAGAGCGACTTTATGGTCCACGGGAAGTAGTAGTGCAAACTCGTCAACGCGATGTCCGGGCAGGCGTTGGCGAAGTCCATCGGCCACAAAGTGCCGTTTTTCAGAATCGACTCGCACGAGTTGAAGTCCCAACGGAAAAAAGCGTTGATGATTTTCGTCACCGTGACCGCTTCGCGGCCCTGCTCGGGCGTCAAAAAGTCATGCGCGACCGAGTAGCGCGCGTGCATCGGCTGGCCGGGGTCGTAGCGCAGGCTGATGACCTGCGGCCCGATGCCCAAGCTCCGCACGAACACCTCGTAGTCGACTAGTCCGCGTTGCAGGTGCATCATCGTTTGGCCCGAGGCGTCGTAAGCGTGCATCAGCGCGGCCTCGTCGTCGACTTTGCTCACCCCGCGCCAGCCGCCGCCGTCGAAGGGTTTCATAAAGAGCGGATAACCGACCTCGCGCGCGATGGCGGGCAGGTCAAACAGGTCGTGGTACTTCTGCGCGGTGCGCTGGTAACGCTCGTTGTCGGGGCCGACCTTTTGCGGCACGAGCACGGTTTCCGGCACGTTCAACCCCAGTCGAATCATCGCGCAGTAGGCCGAGTGTTTCTCCATCGACTGAAACGAAAACGGGTTGTTGAGCAGGTACACGTCGTTCATCAAGGCCGCTTTTTTAAGCCACTCGCGCGGGTTCGGGTGCCACCAGGCGAGGCGGTCGATGACCACGTCGTGCCTTACCGGGTCACGCAAACTGAACGGGTGAATGTGGATGCGCTCGGTTTGTATCTCGAAGGTCTGGCCCCTGTAGCTGACCTTGCCCATCCGTTTTGACAGTGCCTCGAAGGTGTGCGGCCAATCTTCCTCGAGGCTTAAAAGTAAGCCGATGAGTTTGCGCTGCGTGTCCATTGCCTTTCAAGCCTCCCAGTTTACGTGACGAACCTGAGTCTGTATCTCTGGTCTCTATTTAACCACGCCGCCGGTGAGTGAGAGGAAAGGTGACGGGATTTGTTTACTTGAGTTGTAATGGCCCAAAGGCAGGTAGCGGTAGACCCGTGCCGGCACTCTTGACCACGTTCTGCAACTGCGGGGTTGGGTAGGACGAGGGTTTGAACGAAGGTGGCATGTAGCGCAAGTAAAGGGGAGAAGAAGTCGAGCTGACGGTAATCAGAATAGTCGATGGGTCGTTGGGGTCACGGCTGATGCTCGAGATGTTGCCACCCAAGCCCGAGTAACTGCTTCCGCCTGCAGACACGTTGAAGTAGCCCTCATAGTCCGAGCTACTGTTGATGGATTGAGTAGTGTTCACTCTGATAACGTTTCCGTTCAGGGTGACGCCGTTGGACTCGAGCCGTGGCCCGGTGCCGTCTACGCCCTGGCCCAAGACATGCTCCTGATAAGCTAGCGCGATGCGGTCACCAAGAATCTTTTGTCCCTCGGCGCTCAGGTGATTGTTCTCAACCAAGGGCAGGTCGTGGGTCACCACCATGTAAAAGGTGTTGCGGCGGTCACCGGGGTTGCCGTATTGGGTTTCCATCAAGCGCTGCTTTTCACGGATGTTTTGGTAGTTGACGTTCTTAAAGCTGTCCGACTCGTTCGGAGCGATGAGCCGCCGTGCGATTTGGGCGTAGATGATGGGCGGGTCGTTCAACTCGTTCTCAAAAGCGTTCATAACCAAGTTCGTGTCAGGAATGAAGTTGCTGTTGCCTTGTTCGCTTTCACCCTGGTACCAGATGATGCCGGTGACCGGCCCGCCTTCGGCGGGCGCGGGTGCGTTAGGCGCGGTTCCGGCCGAAACTTGGGCGCGGTAGTTGGCGCTGCCGAACAGGGTGTTGCGGTTCAAGCGGTCGCTCGGCACGTTCCAACTGCCGTCTTCACACGTCGTCAAGCAACTGCCGCCCTTAGCGCTCTGGATAAGGAAGACCTTTTTACCGGTGGCGTTGAACAGGTTTTTGCCGAGCCGCACTCCGAACGAGTGGCCTGCGCCAAAAGCAAACTGAGGGTCTGTATCTTCGCTCACTTGATCTATTTGGTTGAGGTTGCTGTCGGTGGGCTCGCTGGCTTGTTTCCAAACGTAGTCGTTGCCGAGCATCCGCACTTCCGGGATACCGGGTTCAACGTTGCTCAACTCACCTCGGCTCGAGGCGTTCGACTGTCCGGCGATGAGCAGGGTGATGTTCGCAGGTTTTGAGCTGACTTGCTTAACTTGTATTGTAAAACCCTGAGTTATTGTGTTCCCCGACCCATCCTCACTTTCCACCTCAACGCTGTAACTTTTCTTAGTTTCAAAGTCAAAACTTTCAGCCGTTTTGAGCGCGTTGCCGTCAATAGTAAACTTGGCGTTGTCATTGCTGCCATCGACAAAGCTATAAGTGAAGGTGCTGCTGTCGATGTCGGCAGTGCTGAAAGTTCCAACCACAGTGCCGACAGGCTTGTTCTCATCCACGCTGCTGTTACTCAAAGTGAGCGCGCTCGGTGCGTCGTCAACGGGCGTAACCGTCACGTTCACGGTGATGGTATCTTCACCGCCTTCACCATCAACTACTTTGACAACAAACTTGTCCGAGCCGTTGTAATTGGCGTTCGGGCTGTAGGTCACGTCTTTAGAAGCGCCGGTTCCGCTCACGCTTGCCGTACCGTACGCCGCTCCGCTGCTCACGCTCCAGGTAAGCGTGCTGCTGTCTACGTCGCTGGCGTTCAAAGTCAACGCGAAAGCTGTCGGCGCACCGTCCTCACTCATGGTGACCGAAACGCTGTCACCCCCAGCAATCACAGGCGCGTCGTTGACAGGGTTTATCGTCAAACTGACCGTCTGGACTTCCGAGTCCTCCGTGCCGTCGTTTGCCTTGAAGGTAAAGCTGTCCGCCCCGCTGTAATCCTTGTTCGGGGTATAGGTCAGCTTGCCGGTGCCGGCGTTCAGCCCGCTCAGCTTGCCGTGCTCGGGTTGCTTCACAACCGCATAGGTCAGCGCGTCGTTGTCGGCATCTTGGGCCGTAAGCGTGATGATTTTGGCGTTGTCCTCATTTAGTGAAACACTTTGAGCTTTGGCGACGGGTTGGTCGTTCACCACACCCACTTTGATGATGACGGTCGCCTCCGCCGAAGTCAGTTCGCCGTCCGAAACGACGAAGGTAAAGCTGTCGGTGCCGTTGTAGTCCTGGGACGGGGTGTAGGTGACTTTGTGCGTGGTGGGCTCGAGCGCGCCCAGCGTGCCGTGCGTCGGCTCGCGCGTCACGACGTACTCGAGGTCGGCCCCTTCCGGGTCGCTGCCGGAAAGGGTGACGACCACGGGCGTCTCCTCGGGCGTGCTGCGCGTTTGCGCGTTGGCCGTGGGCGCGTCGTTGACCGCGGTCACGTTGACGGTGACGGTCGCCACGGCCGAACTCAGCTTCCCGTCCGAAACCGAAAAAGTGAAGGTGTCCACGCCGTTGAAGTTGGGGTTGGGGGTGTAGCTGACTTCGCCCGTGTCGGGGTTGAGGCCGCTCAAGCTGCCGTTTTGGGGCTCGGTGACGATGCTGTAGCGCAAACGGTCGCCGTCAGGGTCGCTGCCTGAAAGTTGCACGGTAACCGCCTTGCCCTCTCGGGTGCTCTTGGTGACGCTTTCCGAGACCGGCGTGCGGTTGGTGGGAGCGGGTGTGTCTTTGGGTTGCACGGTGACTGTTTGTTTGTACTGGTTGCTGCCCGCATCGTTGGAGATGGTGAGCGTGTATTCGGTCGTCGTGGTTGGCGAAACCGTCGCGCTTGTCTGACCGGTCACGTTACCGATGTCGGGTGTCAGGGTCAGGGTTGCACCGGGGGTCGCGTCCGTCCAGGAGAGGGTGGTGCTTTCGCCTGCGGTAAGGGTGCTTTTCTCGGCGGTGAAGTTGGTGACGGTGGGAACGACAGGGTCGGGGGTAGTAGTGGGCTGTGAACAGGCGGCCAAAACAATCATCAGGACGAACAGGGCGGGTACATAAGCTCGAGTCACTTCTAAACCTCTCGATTTCTCTTGAGACGATGTTTCACCCAAGTTTGCTTTAGGTGACGGGTTTTTGGTGGGAGTACCGCTCCGCCGAGAGCAGACCGAAATTTCCAAGCTTCAAAATAGCTTTAGAAAAAGGATGAGTTGACCCCCTTAAATGAGTTATTGATGATAATATAACCTGCCAATTTACGTGAATCAAGCCTGCATTTCCGGGAAATTCGATCAACTCGAGGCAGCGGGTTCTACCGTTGTCCTATAGGGTGCAGGGTAAACTAGAGGGTATTTGAAAAATAAAACCCCCGCCTGTGGTTGGGTAGGGGTTGATGATGAATCGAAAGCAGTATACAACAGACTTAAGGGATGAAGAATGGCCGGTGCTGGAGCCGTACTTAGCGCGTTTGATGCCTGAACGTGGGAAGGGGCGCAAACTAAAGTACGACCTCCGGCTACCGATAGACGCGCTACGGTATGTACTCAAAAATGGCTGCACCTGGCGCGCCTTGCCGGGTGACTTTCCCCGCGTGGCAGAGCGTGTACTACCACTTTGCGAAGTAGCGAAAGCTGGGACTGTGGCGCAAGCTCAACAAACACCTGCGACGTAAGCTGAGGAAACAGTTGGGACGTAACGGAGAACCCAGTGCAGGGAACTAGGCCCAACGGGCCGGGCTTTGCCCGTTCTAGTTGTGCGGATAGCCAGTCGGTCAAAGCAGGCAGCTTGCACAACAACGGCTATGACGGTGCTAAGAGCGTCAATGGTAGTAAAAGACACCTGTTGGTTGACACCCTTGGACTGGTGCTTGCTGTGCTGGTGACGAGTGCGAACGTTCCTGAACGCAAAGGTCTATCGCTGCTTCTCCAGCAAACTAAGCACCTGCTGCCGAGGCTGCATCACCTGTGGCTCGACCGTGGCTACAAGGGCAGCAACTTCACAAAGCAAGTGCTGTTTTACTTTGGCATCGTGCTCGACATCGTTAGTCGCCGTGAACAAACAAGCTTCGGTCTTCAGGCACGGCGCTGGGTCGTAGAGCGAACCTTCGCTTGGCTCGGCAACTACCGTAGATTGGTAAAAGACTACGAAACTCTCACCGCCTCAAGTGAGGCTTTCATCTACCTTGCCAGCTGTGACCTCATCACCAGGCGTTTGGCTGGCACAAACAGCACATCGTGGAGGTTGAGGTAATTTCCAAACACCCTCTAGTTGATTTGGCTACTGATGAGAAACTGACAGTAGTCCAACCGGTGTTGCTGATAGTTCATAGCTCGTTTCAGCAGTTTCTTTTGTTTGAAGCGTGTGCGTAAGTCCTAAAATCATAGCGTCGCAAGCGATGTATTCTCCACCCAGCTCAACGACGGAGATACATTCGTGAGTTTGCCAGGCGAACAGCTCAACATAACGGTACGAGATGGTAAAACCTTCGTTAACGGCAATGCTCGAGTCGCCGGCAGCTACGTCGGACAAATTACAAACGGTGAACTTTACATTCTCGGCGGAGCGCTCTTGCCTCCTGGAATTAAAGCTGATTAATGTTTTCCTCAAGCAGAGGCGGCGTTAGCAGTTTCTCCCTACTTCCCGACCGAACACTCAACCCTTCCACACCTCGGGGTTGACCAGGTGCGGCGGGCGCTCGCCCTGCAACACTTGCACGACCTGCTCCAAGGCCCCGACGAACATCCGCGTTTTGCCTTCGGGCGTCGCCGAGGCCACGTGCGGCGTCACGACGACGTTTTCCAAGTGGAGCAGCGGGTTGTCCGGCAGCGCGGGTTCGGGGTCGGTCACGTCCAGCCCGGCCCCGAACAGGTGACCGCTTTTAACGGCCTCTAACAACGCCGCCTCGTCCACCAGGCCGCCACGCCCCGCGTTGATGAAGATACTGCCCCGCTTCATTTTAGCGAAGGCCGCCGCGTTCATAAGACGCCGCGTTTCGGGCAGCAGCGGCGTGTGGAGGCTCACCACATCGGCGCGACTTAAAAGTTCGTCGAAGCTCGGCACGCGCTCGACACCCATTTGTTCTGCTACTTCGGTGGGAACGTACGGGTCGAAGGTGATGACCTGCATCGCAAACCCCTGCGCCATCTTCGCTACCAGACGAGCGATGCGCCCGAACCCGGCCAGGCCCAGCGTTTTGTGAGCGAGTTCCAGCGCGTTGTGGCGTGCGTGAAAGTTGCGCTCGGCGGCGCGCAGGCGCAGTTCGGACTGTTTGAGCTGTTTGGCGACCGCTAAGAGCAGCATCATGGTTTGCTCGGCGGTGGGCACGCTCGGCGCGTCGGGGGTGTTCACGACGGCGACGCCGCGTTTGGTAGCGGCGGCGATGTCCACCGTGTCCACACCGATGCCGGTGCGGGCGATGACTTTGAGATGGGGCGCTTTGTCCATGACCTCGGCGGTGTAGCGAACGCCGCCCGCAATGATGCCGTTCGCCGCCTCGATGCCGCGCAGCGGCTCGGCCTCGGTGCCGGGGCCGACCGGCTCGGCGACCCCGGCAAAAACGTCGTCGTGTCCCCCCATGCGCTCACGTTCGAACCAGATTTTGTGCATTGTCGCCTCTCTTCGAGATTGAGTTGAAACTTTGGCCGCTCGAGTTTTTACAAAGAACCCCGGCCCGATAAACTTGTCTCGACTTTACCCAATCCTTGCAAGGTGAGTGTACAGGGTGGGTCGAGACCACCGTTCGAACTCGCGAAATACTGCCGAACGCCAAGCTGAAGTGATTGTCCGTCAGGTCGTACCTTGGTGAGGTATATGATGCTTTCATGGTTTCTAAAAAGGTCCTCGAGAAACTGCGCCAGTACGACACGCCCACGGTTTGCAACCTCATCGAACTCTTCGACGTGCGCCCGCGCACGGCGGGCTACATGGACGAACGCATTGCCGCGCGGTTTCCCGAACTGCCGCCGACGGTGGGCTTCGCCTCACCCGTGACGGTGCGGTCGCTGAGCGCTGCGGACGACGGCGGTTACGCCTGGTTGGAGGAGCACGTGCGGCGTTTCGACGAGTTGCCGGGGGACGTGGTGGTCGTGCAGCAAGACCTGGACGCTCCGAAAGTCGCCGCGACCTTCGGCGAGGTGATGTGCAGCACCTACCAGGCGTTCGGGGCGGTGGGGCTGGTCTCGAGCGGGGCGGCTCGCGACCTGGAGCAGGTGCGGGCGCTGGAGTTCCCCGTCTTTACCGACGGCGCGATTTGCTCGCACGGCTACTTTCACACGGTCGATATTCACGTGAGCGTCAACGTCGGCGGCGTCGTCGTGCAGCCGGGCGACTTGCTACACGGTGACTGCAACGGCGTGACGACCATTCCCACCGAAATCGCCAGCGAACTCGCCGACATCGCCGACGCCTTCGTCGCCGCCGAAAACATCATCATCGGCGCGGTGCGCGGCAAAAAGCCTACCGTCAAAGACTTAGCAAACGCCCGCGCCGAGTCCAAAGCGCAAGTCGAGGCCATCGTCAAGCAACTCAAAAGGTGAGGCTCGAGGCGTTAATGTAATGTAGAGTAGAACGGCAGGGTTACCGGCCAATTTCCAAAAGCAACCAATGGATCCTACACAACCACCACGGAGGTTATAGAATTCTTGCGATGAACAAAGATGAAGCAACGGAAAAACTTCAACGTCAGTTGTCATACATCAGTGAGTTGGAGCGTTCTTCCTTTGAGAGTGAAGAGTTTAAAAAGTGGAAAAGAGACACAGAAGTTGTTGTTAGAAGAGTTTTTGGGGAAGGCAGCTCTCAACTTAAAGATTTCTCAAAAATAACATACAAAAATACCCACTTCTCCAGAATTTCCAGTCCAAGTTATACGACAGACGACAAAGCCATCTACGCTCGCCAATTTGCACAGGGTCTTAACGAGGCCAAAGCGGTAGTCGCTTCATTTGTTCAAGAGGTTGATGAGTTCGGTATCGAAATGTCAGAACAGACCGTTTCCCAACTAACCAGACTTGAGAACCTCTGTTCACGGTTTCATCTAGTTGCGAAGCAAATTCGTTTAAGGCACAATAACCGTCCCACTCTGGAAATCAAAGATGAATATGATGTTCAAGACCTATTTCACGCTCTCCTTTTTACCGCCTTTGATGATATTAGAAAGGAAGAGTGGACGCCCAGCTACGCAGGTAGCGCCTCGCGTATAGATTTCATCTTAAAGCAAGACCGTATAGCAATAGAAACCAAAAAAACGCGCAAAGGCTTGGGGACAAAGGAGCTTGGCGAACAGTTGTTGATTGATATTCAGAAATACAAAGTTCACCCGTATTGTCAAACGTTATTTTGTTTGGTTTATGACCCTGAAGATCTCATAGTCAATCCGCGGGGTATCGAAAACGATTTAAGTGGGCCAAAAAGTGGTTTAGATGTCCAAGTGTTTATTACTCCAAAAGGCTTATAGAATGAAAGGCGACCGACTTTGCTCATCCAGGCCGACCTCCTCACCGACTTTGTACGCGAACTGTTTTTAGCGGCGGGCGCGCTCGAGAAGAGTGCCGACTTAGTTGCGCGCTCGCTCGTCACGACGAACCTGACCGGCCACGACTCACACGGGGTTATCCGGGTTCCTCAGTACTTAGACGCCGTCACAGACGGACGGCTCGACCCGGCGGCGACACCCGTCGTCGAACACGAGACGGACACCGTCACCCTGGTGGATGGTCAGCACACCTTTGGGCAAGTCGTCGCGGACTTCGGCATCCGCGCCGCCATCGCCAAGGCCGAGACCCAAGGAATCGCGGCGACGGGACTCAAAAACGCGCAGCATGTGGGACGCTTGGGCGAGTGGGTGGAACGGGCCGCGCGGCAGAACCTTATCGGTTTGGGCTTTTGCAACGGCGGGACGCCCGGAGGTCTGGTGACGCCCTTCGGCGGGGCCGGGCGCTTTATGGGTACGAATCCTTTCGCCGCCGCCGTCCCGGTCAAGGATAATCCGCCCGTGGTGGTGGACTTCGCCACCAGCGTCGTCGCCGAGGGCAAGGTACGTTTGGCGCTCAACAAGGGTGACAGGTTAGGCGAGGGCCGGATTCAAGACAAAAACGGCCACGCCAGCACCGACCCCCAAGCCCTCTACGACGGCGGCGCGCTGCTGCCGATGGGCGAACACAAGGGCTCGGGGCTGTCTTTTTTGATGGAGCTTTTGGGCGGCTTGCTGCTGGGTCAGGGAAGCCCCAAGTTCGCCGACTACGGCAAGTTCAGAAACGGGGTGCTGTTTATCGTTTTGTCGGTCGAAGCGTTTCGGCCCCTCGAGCCTTTTTTAGCTGAAAGCCGTGAATTGAGCGACCTGTTCAAGACGACAGCGCCTGCCCTCGGCGTCGCTGAAATCTTGCTCCCCGGCGAACTCGAGCGGCGCACGACCGCACAGCGTCTGCAAGAGGGGATTCCCGTCGACGAGGCGACGTGGGCGCACCTGGTCGGCGGCGCAGCGACCCTGAACGTGCCCGTCCCGGAAAATCGTTGACGGCGGGGCAGCAAAGCTCTAAACATCCTCCCTCAAAGCGCCGTCAGGTTTGCGAACTTCACCAACAACCGCTTCGCCCCGGCCTCTTTGAACACGACGGTGAGTTCGGTGCCCGCGCCCTCCCCGCTCACGCCGACGACCGTGCCCTCGCCGAAACGGGGATGTTTGACGCGCTCGCCGCCGCGGTACGAGGTGCCCTTGTCGGGCTTAGCACCGCCGTTGCTGCTGGAAACGACCGGCGGTTGCCAGGTGGTCCTCGAGTACTTGTTGAGACTCCTCGGGTCGGTCAACTCCTGCCCGAACACGTCCACATCGCTCAGCATCCCCTTAGGCACATCTTCCAAAAAGCGGCTCGGCCGCGCGATTTCGGTACGCCCGAAGCTCATCCGCGACTCGCAGTTGACTAAAAACAGGTCATCCTGCGCCCGCGTGATGCCGACGTAGAGCAAGCGCCGCTCCTCCTCCAAGTCCTGCAAACTGCTCGTCGAGTTGCGGTGCGGGATGAGGTTTTCTTCCAGACCGACGAGAAACACGACACCGAACTCCAAACCCTTCGCGTTGTGCAGCGTCATGAGGGTGACGGCCTCGTCCGGGACTTCCTCGTTGACGGCCTTGACGGCGCGGTCGTCCACGCTCGCCATCAGCGCGGCCTCGTCCAGAAACTCCGCAATCGAGCCGCCGCCTTCCTCGTCCCATTCGGTGACGGCGTTCAAGAGTTCTTCCAAGTTCTCTAACCTGGCCTGCGCCTCGAACGACCCTTCGTCTTTAAGCATCTGCATGTAGCCCGACGCATCCATGACGAGTTTGAGAAACTGCGCCGCGGGCAGCGTTTCGGCGGCCTCGCTCAGGTCGTCCATAAGCTCTAAGAACCCGGCGATGCGCGCCACCGCGGGCGTGCCCTTCAAAATATCCTCGGCCGCGCGCAACGCATCTAAAAAGCGGACGCGCTTTTTGGTCGCGAACGCTACGAGTTTGTCCTCGCTCGTCTTGCCGATGCCGCGTTTGGGGCGGTTGAGGACGCGCCGGTAGGCCATGTCGTCGGCGGGGTTGAGGGCGGCCCTGGCATAACTCAGAATATCCTTAACCTCGCGCCGTTCATAGAAACCGACGCCGCCGACGATTTTCGCCGGAATCCCGGCGCGGCGCAAGGATTCCTCGAGCACGCGCGACTGCGAGTTCGTCCGGTAAAGGATTGCAAAGTCGTTGTAGCTGTAGGGTTTCTCGGCCATGAGGCGCTCGAGCTGCCGCGCCACGAAGTCCGCCTCGGCGCGGTGGTCGGCGGCGCGGTAGAGCTTGACCTTGTCGCCCGCGGCTTTCACGGGGCGCAGGTCTTTTTCCAGACGTCCCTCGTTCGGCAGGATGACCGCGTTGGCGAGCGAGAGCACGCTGGCGACCGAGCGGTAGTTCAGCTCGAGGCGGTACACGGCAGCGTCCGGGTAGTCCTTTTGAAAGTCCAGAATATTGCGCACGTCCGCGCCGCGGAACGAGTAGATGCTGTTGTGGACGAGCATTCCTGCAGCTAAGTAACTGTGCGTGGGAGAGACCTCGAGGTCGTAAACGGGACCGTCGTAGTCGCGCTGCTCTACCGTGTCGATCGGCAGCTCTTGCAGGCGACGCTCCTGCTCGACCAGCACGCGCATACCTGGGTGAAGGTGGGACAGGGGCATGAAGGTGTAGAGCTTGCCACCGACAGAGGCGCGGCGTTGAATGTCCATGTCGCCCGCTTGCGCGATGGTCTTCGTCAACGCCAAAGCCTCACGGTAATCTTTTTTTGAAGCCTCTATGCGGTAGCCGTCTTTGCCTTTGGAGCGCACGGGCAAGCCCGCAGCTTTCAGCTTGTCGATAACGTCCTGACGGTTGGAACACCACTGAACGCGGTGGTAGCCTACACCTGAGAGGTTGCGGTTGTCCTGGTACATAACCAGGTTGACCGTCTGCCGCCGCGCTCCGTTCTGGGGGCGGTGGTGCGGAAAGTCGGGGTGTAGCCACAGGTCACGCATGAGCGCGGCGGCCGCCGTGACCGTGTCGAGTTCACTGTAGAGCTTTTTAATCCACCCCTCGTCCAACGCCAACCTGCGCCCCACGCCGTGAAAGCACAGCTTGGGCAGGTTGTAAGCCGCCGCGTAGTAGGCTTCCCAGTAGCTCGCCTCGGCGTAGCTGTCGCACTTCCGCAGAATCCACAACTTGTCGCCGTGTTCCTGGTTGAGTCGCACCTTAAAGCCCGTCTCTTCGCGGCCGCTGTCGTTCGAGCGCATACTTTTGGTAAGCCCGATGCGGTAACCCCGGTCGGCACGGTACATCAGGTAAACGTAGTGAAAACCGGGTTCGGGTACGAGCCTGACGGGTACGAGGTGGTGAGGCGTACCCTCGAGCCTGCGTCCCCCCGCGCTGACGCGCCAGAGAGGCCCCCGGTAGTGCCCCTGCTTGACCTGGCAAATAGTCGCTGTGACGGGCTCGGTGCCGCCGCCCGTACTCAGCACCTTGTCACCCACCTGAAGCGCTTCGATGGGACGACAGCCGGACGGCGTGTAAACGTTTGTACCCGGCGGTAGACACTGGTCGGGGTCGCCGACGACCATGAGGTTGCCGTACTTGCTGGCGAGCTGCCCCGTGAGCCGGTACTGCACCTGGTTGGTGTCCTGGTACTCGTCCACGTGGACGAAGACCGCGCGCTGCTGCACCCGGTCAAGCGTGTCGGGGTGAGAGTCGAACAGTTCCACGGTGCGGCCCAAAATATCGTTGAAGTCCACTGCATTGGCGCGGCGCAGCCTCATCTCGTAGCGCCGGTACGCCTCGACGAGCAGGTCGATGGGCAGGCCCGCGACCATCCCGCCCCAGAGCCGTTCGCCCTCAGCGTCCAAAACCTCGGGCGTCCACAGGTTCGACTTGGCCCGGTCGATGAGCGCGCGGAGCACTCGAGGGTTGGCGTCGTCCAGGCCGCTCACGGTTTTCAAGATGTCTTTGAGCACGTCGAGCTGGTCGTTGTCGTCGTAAATTCCGAAACCGCTTTTTAAGCCGATGAGGTCGCCGTAAATCCGCAAAATCCGCAAGCACGCCGAGTGGAAGGTGCTTACCCACAAGTCTTTGCCCCTGTGCCCGATTAAAGTTTCGACCCGCTCTTTCATCTCGCCCGCGGCCTTGTTCGTAAAGGTCACGGCGAGAATCTGCTGCGGGTAGACGCCGTACTCCTGCATCAAATAAGCGATGCGGTGGACGACGGTGCGCGTCTTGCCCGAGCCCGCGCCCGCAATCACCAAGGCCGGGGATTCGTAGTGCTGCACGGCGGCGGCTTGCGCTTCGTTCAGGGGTGCCAGTAGAGGGTGGTCGCTTGTAGTAGATTCACTCACAGGGAAACTATAACGCGAGGTTTGAGGTGGGATGGTTTAGAGAACAGGAATAGTGCCTCGAGAGCAGTCGCGGGAAACACTTAACAAGAAGTTCAATTACAACACCAACCGAGGTTTAAATTTTAAAAATCGCCGGAGCGGAGTAGGTGTAGAGGCTGCGGTATAGGTTAACATCAGCAGGGATCCAGGGGACCAATAACCCATTCTGAAAGTCTTGCTAAAGCTTTCTTGACTTTTTTGAATACCGCATCCTCATTTTCCCCAAAATCAGGAATTCCTCGTATGAGCGCGTGCGCAGGATTCTCCGGCTGCTCTATACGGTCCAAAATTCGACAATGCTTTCCAAGGGGGTCAGCAAACACATCTACTTTGCAGTCAACGTTTTCTTTACCATCTACTGTGTCTATGGTGCGGGTTATCGTTCCTGAATTAACCACTCCCGCTCTTGCACGCACCTGACCTGCAACAAGCTGTGCGACAAAATCGCCTTCTGAAACCGTAGATTTGGCGGGATCGCCATTGTGTAGCTTTGCTCGGTCAACGGAGACTTGCTTACCCCTATCTCCAAAAGCCGCTGAGCTTACTCTCCATTTGCCGTTTTCACATTTGTAATTTCCCATTCTGTCTGGTACACGACGATACAAAATTTCCTCGTCTGATATGTGCAGATCGGGCATCAACTACTTAGAAACCGAGGCCAGATATTATTACGCATGTGGGTAACACTTGCATTTCCATCTTCCATCTCCGTAACAATATTCGGCCCCCAATCCATGATGTATTCTGCCTTTCCCTGAGCCGTGATATAGACAGACAGCCCTTTCTCACCGTTCCACCACTCAAAGAGCACATCACCATCCTCACTAGCTGTCACATGAGGAGTTTTCCACTCTAAAGAAGTATGAACTATATCATTGTGCAGGTACTGAATCCAAAGCTGAGCTTGCTTTACAGCGTCTGGATTGGGCGCGGCAACATCATAGCCATTCCACCCTTCAGGCCAAGTTAGAAGATTGTCAAGATCCTCCAATGTCTTGCCTATTGACGTACGGAAGTTCTTATGAAGTGAGCCCCTCGATTTCAAGGATGAGACTGTCACATCTTGTTTGATATAAACGTTGTAGGTAGCTGTCAATGGTGGTGGTGTGGGAACCTGAGGTAGGGAAGATTGAAGTCTCATCTTATTAACTCCCTCATCTTATCTGTGATGCTAGCCTCAAAAATTTGATAACTTCTCAAATGGAGCTTCTCTATAGAAATCCACAGAGAATCATCTTCAACAGTATCCCAAGGCTTTTGGGGCTGTTCTATGAACAAATCTAAATCTAGAATTATGGAAGAAATGTCCGGTGAGGGCGGTTCTGTAAACGTTTCATTTACTATAAGCGTGCCGTTAATGTCAGGTTGCGGAATTTGTAATTGCATAAAAAAGTTGTTGACAGCCCCATACTTGTATTCCGCCGAAACCTCCGGCGAGGTTCTTAAATACTCTTGCGCATCAGCTTCTACCGGCAAATCCAAACGGTTAACGTACCGAACGGCGATACGCGTAACCTCCTTGGCATCTGTCTCATTACGGTATAGATCCCAAAGGCGTTTTGCATCATCTCTCAGGTCTTCCCACTTTGCATAAGGCGCAAGGTGGCTAAAGGTAAAACCATCAGTTCTTACCTGAAGAATTTTTTGTTTATTCCTGCTTGTAAAGCGATAGCCCAAATGACTTTGAGAACTAGTGACTTCAGGAGTAACTGTTCCTCCTGGAAAATGAACTTGACCAGCAAGCATATGTATTTCTTCTCTGTTTGGAAACTCATAATTAAACTTCTCAAATATCTCAAGAAAGTTGCTGACGCTGAAGTCGTCTGGTTGTACAGTACGTAAGTCAACAATCACCTCTATAACGGGCGATTTTGAGTAGAAATTACGATCCGTCATTGTTCTCTCAAGTGTGTGAATACTAAGACTGTGGTTGCCCTCTGCGATGTTTCTACCTTCCTGCGCAAGACCCAGTAATAGTCTAAATACTGCTCTGTCGGGAAGTTCAAGAGCTTGGTCAACACTTACCTGTCGGTTAGTAAAATCACGATTTTACCACACATAATGCTATTGCGAGTCCTCGTCGTCATCATGAGCCCCTTTCTTACTTACCCGTCACCGACTGCTGACAATCCGTCAGGATGAGATGACAAGATGTTAGCACGGTTGCCGTCGCATGCATTGGTATTGTGCCCCACCCTCGGCGGAAACTCAAGATTTCTTAACACCTATTTTCTTATCCTTGCTTATCGCACCTCCAATCACTTTCAGTTTTATGTAGAACTCATCTGACTTTATAGGCAAGCACCTACACTTTTGGGCAAAAAACCGCTTTTGGCAAAGCCACCGCAAGTATAGTGGAGCGTGATTCAAGCCCTCTGCTTCGACTTCGACGGCACGCTGGCACATTTTCAGGGTGACTTTTTGCAGCTTTTAGACGCTTTCCGCACCGAACTCATGCTCGGTCAATGTGACATGAACGCCTTCAGCGAAGTGCTCTCGAGCGAACTCCGGGCGGCGGGGCAAGTGTCGCTGCTGAGCGCCACCACCCGGACGCTTCAAAAGCTCGAGCAACGCATTCCCCTTGACTTGACAGAAATCGTTGGCGGGACATTAAACGACTACAGCGCACAAGTCATTTTGCTACCGGGTGCGCAAGAGGTGCTCGAGCTTGTCTCTCACCTCCCCCTCGCCCTCGTCAGCAACGGCCCGAGCGACATGCAACGGGCAGCCCTGGAAAAAGTCGGTATAGAGCCTTACTTCAAAACCGTCGTCGTTTCAGGCGACGAAGACGTAGCCGTGCGCAAGCCGAACCCGCGCATTTTCGAGCTGGCCTGCGAACGCTTGGACGTGCCGCCGGAGGAAGTGTTGATGATTGGCGACAATCTGGAGGCCGACGTTCAGGGCGCGCTCGCCGCCGGTCTGCAAGCGGTTCGGCTCGGCATTTCGGAGGTTGAGGACATCACCAAAGTCAGCGACCTCACGGAACTCCACACTTACCTGAGGGAAAACTTTCGTAAACTGTCCCATGCCCGCCGACGCCTTTCAACCGACCTCTCCTGAGTTTCTGGCAAACCCCTACCCATTTTACAAAGAACTGCGCGAAACCGCGCCCATCTTTTTTTACGAGCCCTGGGGCAAGTGGATTGTGACGCGCTACGAAGACGTCAACGCGCTGCTCCGCGACCGCCGTTTGGGGCGCGTGTTGGAAAACGCGCGTGAGGAAGACCTGTTCGAAACTTTCGGCGCGGAGGCGGCTTTTGAGGTGTCGCGCATCGGCTCGCTGCTGGAAATAGAGCCGCCCGACCACGCCCGCGTCAAGGACGTGTTCCACCAGACCTTCACCCCGAAGCGGGTGCGCGAACTCTCCGGCGAGGTCGAAGCGCTGTGCGAGCATCTCGTGGACGGGCTTGTCGCCCGCCCGGAACGCCGAGCCGACCTGATTCGGGACTTCGCCCAACCCATTCCCGTTACCGTCATCGCCGACCTCCTCGGCATTCCCGAAGAGGACCGCGCGAACCTCGTGCCGTGGTCGAAGGGCATCATAGGCTGGTTCGAGCCCGAGCGCACGCGCGAGATGGAAGCTGAGGCCGTCCGTTGCGCGCGAGAGTTCATGGCTTACTTGCAGGGTCTTATCCCCCAGCGCCGCGCCGCACCCGGCGACGACCTGTTCAGCGCCATGCTGGCGGTTCACGACGCCGAACCCGAACGCCTGAGCGAATTGGAGCTTGTCAACAACTGCATTTTGCTCCTAAACGCCGGCCACGAGGCGGTCGTGAACGTCATCGGCAACGGGCTGTACGCGCTGCTCGCTCGGCCGGACCAGTGGACTATACTCAAAGCCGACTTGAGCCTAATTCCCACAACCGTCGAAGAAATGATGCGCTTCGACACGCCGCTGCAATTTTTCGAACGCGCCGTGCTCGAGGAGCTACACTACCAAGGTTTCGACTGGCCCAGGGGCACGAAACTCTGCCTCTACTACGGCAGCGCCAACCGCGACCCGGCGGTGTTTGACAAGCCCGACACCTTCGACCCCACCCGCTCGCCGAACCCGCACCTCGCGTTCGGGATGGGTTTGCACTATTGCATCGGCGCGCCGCTGGCGCGCGTCGAGCTGCAAACCGCGCTGAAAACGCTCTGCACGCGCCTGCCCGACCTGCGCCTGACGGGTGACACACCCGAGTACCATCCAAAAAACGTGTTCCGCTATCTCAAGGCGCTGTCTGTCCGCTACTGACGATAGCCACCTGACGGTTTCACCCGTCTTCTGCTTGACTTCGTTGCACGAATTAGCCAGGTCCAGTGGAAAGTTTCAGCGAAAACCGCTTTGCAACACAGCGCCAGCGAGTCGACGTGTAGGAAACCGACGCGAAAGCCTTTCGCGTCGCAACAAACGTGTTTGGTTGCGCCTTGCCGCTCGAGACTTCGCCGACAGTGCCGGTTTCAAGAAACTCAGCTGAAACGGTCAGCCCACTGCACAGAGGTGTTCGTGGTGACCTGGTCCACGCCAGCCTCCAGTGCTCTCTTTAGTACGGCCTCCGCCTCCTGCGAGTCATGGTCGATGGTCCAGACATCGACCAAAGAACCGGGCAACTGCTCGTGAACGAAGGCGACGGGGTTAAAGCCGTCGCCAAGCGCCTGCACAACGAACTCTTTGCGCAAGTAAAATTCGTAGGCGTTGGGTGCCAGCGCCAGCAAAGACTCGACCCGGTCACGCAGGTAACTTTCGGTTGTTTGCAGTCGTCTCGACGCGAGCGGGTGGTCGTCCAAATAACCGTAGGCTCCCAAATGCGTCGGCAAACGCACCATGCCGTCGACCGGTGCGTCGAGATGAAGGGCGAAGTCGAGGCCGATGTCGAGGGTGGGGTCCAGACGCCTGAAGGTTCTCAAGTTCCAGTCGGCCAGGCAACCTGTGACGACCGTCAAAAAGCCGTTTTCTCTGAGGGGCTCGAGCGCTGTGAGCAAAACCTGGGCGTCCTCGCTGGTGACGGGGGCTATTTCCTTAAAGTCGACCTGGACTTTCAAAGGGAAATCGACGTTTTTGAGGATGCCGACGAGTTCGCTCAGGACGGTTCCGTGCTCACTGGAGTCTCGGTACCTCAAGGCTTTGAACTCAGCCGCGGTGAGCTTTTTAACCGAACCCACGCCGGTTGTTTCACGCTGCAGCGTACCGTCGTGAACGAGGGCGAAGTCGCCGTCGGCAAGGTAGTTGACGTCGAACTCGAGTACAGCCACCCGACCCGCCAACACTTCCTCGAGGGCTGACAAAGAGTTGGCGTGGTGCTCGCCCGAGCCGGAGAGTAACTTGTGGTATTTGAGCAGCACGTTTTTGCCCTGGTAGGTCAGGTGCTTGGGTAGAGGCCTCAAGAGACGCGCTTCCCTTCACGGTCGAAATAAAGTGCTTTGTCTTCGTCCCAGCGCATGGTGGTAGCTTGGTGGAGGTGAAAGCTGGGTTTGCTGGCGGTCTCGAGGGCCGTCAAGTCGCCCAAGGGCGTCTTCAAGTGATAGAAGATCTCCCGCCCCATCGGCTCGACCTCGGTTACGGTGGCGGGTAGGTCGCCTTCGCCCAACTTGATGAATTCGGGTCTGAGCCCCAGCGTCGCCTTGCCCTGCAACTGCCCCTTAACTGGCAACCTCAAACCGTTTACCGTAAAGCCGCCCTGAACCGCCGTGCCCTCGATAAAGTTGATGGGAGGTGAGCCGATAAACCCGGCCACGAACATGTTTTTCGGACACTCGTAGATTTCGTCCGGCTTAGCCACCTGGGCAATCGCGCCGTTGTTCATGCAGACGATGCGGTCTGCCATCGTGGTGGCTTCGACCTGGTCGTGGGTGACTAAAATGGTGGTCACCCCGGTTTCCCGCTGCAGCTTTTTGATTTCGGCGCGCATGGTGGTGCGCAAGCGAGCGTCTAAGTTGGAGAGGGGTTCGTCGAGCAGCAAAACGGAAGGCTCCCGCACCAAAGCCCTCGCTAAAGACACCCGCTGCTGCTGCCCCCCGGAGAGTTGGGCGGGGCGGCGCTTTAACAGTTCACCGATTTCGGTCAGCTCGGCCATGTCTTTGACTTTGCGCACCCGTTCTTTAGCCGGGACCGAGCGCAGCTTGAGCGGGAAAGCGATGTTTTCAAAGACCGTCATGTGAGGATAGAGCGCGTAGGCCTGAAAAACGATGCCGACGTTGCGTTGTTGCGACGGCAGATTCGAAACGTCTTGACCGCCGAACAAGATTTGCCCGCCGTCCACCCTGTAAATGCCGGAAATGGCGAACAGGGTCGTGGTCTTCCCACAGCCGGACGGTCCCAGCAGCGCCACGAGTTCACCGTCGTGAATGTTGAGGGACAGGTCCGACATCACGGTGACGGAGCCGAACTTTTTGGTGATGGCGTTGAGTTCTACGTCCATCAGCCTTTGGCCGCCCCGCCGAAGACGTTCATGAGTTTGTCCTGGGTGAACAGATAAAACACCACGACCGGCAACATGTAAAAAAGCCCGACGGCCTTGAAGAGCGAAAAATCCGTGCGCCCCAAGCCGTCGATAAGACTCGCCAAGTACACCGACAAAACCTGCACGTCGGCGGAGGGTGCCAGCACCAGCGGGAAGAGGTAAGAGCCCCAGCCGGACAAAAACGCGAAAATGCCCAGCGCGTACAGGGCGGGGCGCACCTGCGGCAGAACGATCTGCCACCAGACCCGAAAGCGACTCGCCCCGTCCGCCATCGCCGCCATTTCTACCTCCCAGGGCACCGTGTCATAAAAGCCTTTCATGAGCCAGATGCCCAAAGGAAGCTCCAACGCCGTAATCACCAGGATGACCCCCTGGAGCGTGTTGTAAAGGCCCAAAAGCTGCAAGATGAGGAAAATGGCGATGAGCAAGGTGATGGAGGGAAACGCGTGTAAAACCAAAATACCGCCCAAAAAGCCGCCCCTAAAGGGAAAGTTCAGCCGCGACAGGGCGTAAGCGGCGGTGGCGGACAAGCCGACGACGATCACGGTGACGGAACCGGCAAAGACGACCGTGTTCAAGGTAACCCGCCAGATGCTCGGTCGTCCCGGCAGGGGTTCGATTAAAAAGCGCCAGTGCTCGAGGGTAAACCGATTAGGCCAGATAGCGCCGGGGGCTTTGGTGGTGACGGTATCCAGCAGAAAGTAAAAATACAGCAAAAAAATAACGAGGGAAACGACCGTCAAAAAAACGAGTATCGGCCAGGTGCGGTAGTTCTGAGACATCCGTGCCCTCACGTTTCTATTCTGGGTTTTTCGACAAGTTGCTTGAAGTTAAACGCGCGTAAGTAAACAGCGGAAAGAACTAAGCCTACCAGAACGAGAATCATGGCGAGCGCAGCGCCGTAACCGTACTGCAAGTTGCCGGAGTAGTTTTCCAGGGCGACGTGGTAAGCCTGGAGTGCCCAGACTTCGGTGGTGGAACCGGGACCCCCGTTGGTCGACAACAAGATTTGCTCGAAAGAAGTGAGGAGCGACAGGGTTTGATAGCAGGTAATGAACAAAATAGGCCAGCGCAGTTGGGGCAGCAGGATGTGCCGGATTTGTTGCCAGCGCGTGGCCCCGTCTACTTCGCTGGCGTAGAGCATGGGTTTGGGGATGGCGCGCAGGGCGCTGGTAAAAATGATCATCCCCAGAGACGCTCCGATAAAACCGTTGATCAAAATCACAAAAACCCAGGCGTTGACGGGGGTGTCGAGCATCCAGTTGCGGGCGGAAAACCCCAAGCGAGGCAAAACGGAATTTAAAAAGCCGACGTCCCAGGCGAGCCACTTCCACAAGAGCACGTAAATCACCGAGGGCGTGATGCGTGGTAGCAGCCAGATGGCGCGAAAGAAAGCAGCTTGTCTGTTGGGCAGGTAGAAGGTGGTCACCGCCAAGACCATAGCGAAGCCCGCGTTGAACAAGATTAAGGTTACGAACACATACACAAAGGTGTTGATAAGGACCTGCAACTGGTCGGGGGTGGCGAAAATACGCCGGTAATTGTCCAGCGTCCAGGTCCAGCCGGTGTAGCTGGCTTCGGCGACCCGCGCTTCCTCCTGAGGGTTCAGCTCGAGCCCCAGCCCCCTTACTGCAACAACAAGCTCGTCTCTGGTGCTGAAGTCTTTGCCCTTTAGGGAAGTTTCGAACGCGCCCGAGGAGGTTTTAAGCTCTCTGACGTTGCGCGGGCGAGCCCTGAGGGTTTTGAGAGCGGCTTCGAACTCACGCCGGTCACTGAAGGATGCAGCAAACAACGCGCTGCGAATCTCAGCCACAAAAGCTTCACTCGCGCCGGCCTCGAGGGCGGCTTTGAGCGTCTCTTCGGAAACGACGTAAAGTTTCGTGTCGAGTGCGGTGAGCACCTCTTCAGCCAAGCCCTGGTCCCGCAAGCGAGTCACGGCACTCCCGGAAACGCTGTAGCGGCCGCCGAAAATACCCGTCGCGGTGCTCATCGACGTAAACGAAAAAACGCCCGTCATCACGACCGGGATAAAGAAGAAGGCCAGAATGAAAGTGAGCGCGGGTGCTAAAAACAAGTAAGGCATTAAACGGCGCACTAAGGTCTCCCAGGGCAATTTGTCGGCAGCCTCAACAACCAGAACAACGTATTCGCTGCTAGGTACGAGGCCAACCGAGTCGTTAAGCCAAAGCAAAACACGCTACCGGCGGGTACGGGTCAGAGACTCACTCAGAGATAGGGCAAAGGGCAACGAGGCGTTGCCCTTTGCCCGAAAGGTTTAGCGCATGATCACGTTGTCGCCCAGCGCGGCTTCAAGCTCGGCTTGGGCGTCGGCGACGGCTTCGTCGACGGTCTTGACGCCGGTCCAGGCGGCCTCGAGGTTTTGCCACATGACGTCCCAGTAGACGCCGAAGTCCAGGTTGTTGGGCATGGCGTTGGCGTGAGGCAGAAGTCGCGCCGTCGCTTCGGACGCCCACCGGTCGTTGGCGTAAAGGTCGATGTTGGACTCTTCTTTGGTGACGGCTAAATGGGCGGACTTGATGGCGTGCAGGCTGTTGATGCGCGGCTCTGTGGCGATTTTGATGAGTTCAGCGGCGATGAAAGCTTCGTCGTCGCTGCCCCGGTTGCTCACCAGATAGACAAGCGGGTGGGTAAGGGTGTTGGCACTTCCCGTTTCGTTACCGGCGGGAATCAGGGTGAACTGAATCTTGCCGAAGAAGTCGTCCAGGCCCTCGCGCCCCGTGTAGCGGGCGTAGTGCCAGGTACCCCCGTGCCACAGACCCACTTTGCCGGTAGCGACTTCTGAATACCACTGGTCTCCCTCGGTGCCGATATGGTTTTTGCGGGTGACGCCCGTGTCCACGGCGTCGACAAAGAACTGGTAGAAAGCCCGCATGGCTTCACTGTCGAAAACGAGCTTGCCGCTCGCCTCGTCGACCATGTCTCCCCCGAAAGACCTGTAGAACTGCCAGTAGTCGGGCCCGTTCGCCGGTCTGGGGTAGAAGCCGTAACCCTCTTCCACCACGCCCGCGTCCTGCATTTTCTTGGCGTCCTCGAGCACGTTTTGCAGCGTGTATTCGCCGTTTTGCACTTTGTCCGGCAAAGCGGCAATGTCCTCATCGCTGTACCCGATAGCTTTCATGTGGTCTTTCCAGAAGAAGAAAGGACGCGACTCGGCGTCTTGTGGCACGCCGTAAACGGTGCCGTCATAAGAAGCGACCGGCCAAAGATTTTCGTACACGTTGTTGAGCGGCCAGCTCGCCAGGTCGAGATAGTCTTCCACCGGACGGATGTAGCCCGCTTGTGACCAGGGTGCGATATCCTCGTGCCCGGTGACCACGATGTTAGGCGCTTCGCCCGCTTCGGCCGCTAAAGTAAAGGCCTGCTTGAAGTCGTCCCAACCGTCGAAACTTTGACCCACCACGGTGATGGTGGTGTCTTCGCCCCTAATTTCGAACTCGCGGTTGAGGAGGTCTGCGGCTATGGCAATGGCGTCGACACGGTAGGTGTCGTTTTCACCGCTTCCCCCCGCCCAGACCTCGATGGTGACGTCTTCAGCCGTCGCGAATCCGAACAGCAACACCAAAACGGAAACGAGCGCGAAAACACGTGTCTTCATGGTTCCTCCTTGTTTGTTCCTGCACACTATACGATAAACACGGCAGGGTCAGCTAGACGTCATCTTCGTCGGCAGCACGAGAGGCGGCAACCTCGTCGACAGAACCAGGTGAAACCTACCCGTCATCGTCTCAGCCCACTGCGTCAGCGGAGTTTCCCGCGTCCCAAAAGGGGCCAGACAGCTTCGACCACGCCGTCGCGAAGCCCGTAAACATGGTCGTGTAAAAAGACAGTCGCGTCGCCGTAACCGACCCTGAAATCAAAGGCGTCACCCACTTTGATGCTGTCATTGTCCGCTTGAAGTGTTATGACGCCGTGCTCCGCCGAAGTCGTGAGGGAGGCTATCTCGGGAAAGTCGATGGCTTCAGGCTGTTTGTGCCAGGCGGGCAGCGCTTTGTAGCCTGCGTCGGTAATGACTCTGTTCGGCGTCGGGCGACTCGTCACGGTTGTGCGCACGAACAACGAGGATTCGGTTAGCCCGTTCCAGCTTCTGTATGCAGCATCCGAAAAAACCATGCCACCCGCCTGAATTTCCGTGAGCACACCTGTGAAGGGTGTGTACTCAGCGGTCCCACTTCCCCCGCCACTGACAATCGTGCAGGCAAGACCTTGGGCTTCGCAAAGGGCTACGCTCTCGGCAACTTTCGCCATAGCTTTGTCTATTTCTCGATGTTTTTCTTCTAGGTCCTTAATCTTTAAAACATGACCTTCCCAACTCATGACGCCTAAAAACTTCAAACCGGCTGTTTCGGCGACGAGCGAGGCCAGCTCGAGAACAGCCTGCCCTGCCTGAACCCCCCCACGCTTCATGCCGATGTCGATTTCTACCAGAACCCCAAGCTCGACGTCCTTTTCTCGCGCAGCTTTACCCAGTGCGGCCACGTTGTCAGGATGGTCGACCGCTACTTTGACGTCTGCATACTTGCGCAGGTTGACCAGGCGCGTGATTTTCTGCGGTGTCACAAGCTGGTTCGCAACCAAAATGTCGGTAATGCCCGCCGCCGCCATCACTTCGGCTTCGCCCAGTTTGGCGCAAGTCACGCCGACCGCGCCGGCGGCCAGGGCTTTGTGAGCGACGGCGGGTGTTTTCATCCCTTTGGTGTGGGGTCGCCAGTCAACACCGGCCTTCTTAAAGTGCTGGGCTAACTTGGCGATGTTGGCTTCCAGCGTAGCCAGCTCAACCCACAAAACGGGGGTATCCAGTTCGGATTTAGGTAGACCGATTTCGCTCATACGCTTCGCCTAAGCCTTCCACGCCTGCTGCAACAAACGTAACCAGTTGCCCTGCATGATGCCGGTAATATCTGCTTCGCTATAGCCTCGAGTCCTCAACATAGCCGGAATTTTTTGTAAGTCTGCAATCGTATCCAAATCGCTGGGTGATTGCTCGCGCCCAAAGCCGCCATCCAAATCGGTGCCGATTGCCGCGTGGTGACAGTTGCCTGCCAACTGGCAGATGTAGTCAATGTGCCTGACCACATCTTCCAACGTCACATCGTTGTTTGTAGCGGGTGTCCAATCCGCTTTGAGCATCCAGGAATCGAAGGCCACGCCGATGACGCCACCCCGTTCAAAAATGGCTTTGAGCTGGGCATCGTCAAATTGGCGTTGATGGGCGACGAGGCTGCGACAGTTGTTATGGCTGGCTAAAACGAGCCCGTCGTAGTGCCTAAGCGCTTCCCAAAAAGCTTGGTCCGACAGGTGGGTCAGGTCGAGTAAAATGCCGAGGCGTTCCATTTCTTGTAACAGAGGTCGGCCTAAAGCCGTCAAGCCAAGCTCCGTGCCCGTACCCCCGGCGTAGCGTCCGGGTCCGTAGTGCGTCGGTCCTAAAAGTCTGAGACCTAAACCGTGCCAGTACTCGAGCTGTTCAGGCACCAATATCGGGTCTGCCCCTTCCATGCTGATGACGAACCCGAGCGGAGGTGCATCTTCGCTGTCGGCCTGCTCACTGGCGTCCCACCTTTGCCACTCACGCATGTGAGACTCGAGCCCTGCTTTATCGACAATGATTCGGCACTGCCCTTGCTGTTCTAAAGCTTGGTAATAAGCCCTCTGCCCGTGCGCTATTCCAAAGGCTTGCGCTGTAGATGCGTAGTCCAAATGCTCCACGGGACACCCCGTCGACCTTGCCATCAAGGTAGCAAAGCTAAGGGCGACGCGTCCCCGGCGCATTTCAGGGTAAGCAACCGTGTTGAGCCCGCGCCCCTTGCCCTGGGCGGGTTTTTCTTGCGTGCGGATGGTATAAACGGACTGCCTCAAATCACGGTTCCACTGCAAGGCGTTCGTGGACAAGTCGAGGTGGGCATCTATGATGAGCATGGTGCTTCTCCAAGGGAGTGGGGGTTACTCTCCCACTCCCTTACTTTTAGCGTCTTCGCTTTTACCACGCCGTCCAACCTCCATCCACTAAAATGTGCTGCCCCGTCAGATAGCTACCTGCTTCACTTGCCAAAAGCACCACCAACCCTTTGAGTTCATAGGGTTTGCCCATTCTGCCCATAGGGACTTTCCGCTCAAGCCCTTTGATAAACCCAGGCAGGTCGTCCTGCACTTTTTGAGAGGGGAAAGCGCCGGGGCAAATCGCGTTGACGCGAATAGCGTCTTTTGCCCAGTAAACCGCCAGATGGCGCGTCAGCTGAATCAGCCCGCCTTTTAAGCCGTGATAGGAGGGTGGGCTGTTGACCGCGAAGCCTTCGTAAGCAGCAGGGTAACTCGCTACCACGCCGTACATGCTGGCAATGTTGATGATAGAGCCACCCGCGCCGCGACCCTTCAGGTGTTTGGCTAGGTCTCGAGCCAATAAAAAGTAAGAGGTTACGCCTGTATGATAGGCCTTGTCGAAATCTTCAGCAGTTGCGTCGTCGATACTTGCGGCGCTGCCTCCATAGGCGTTGTTGACCAGGATATCGACCTGCCCCAAACGCTCAACGACCTGCTCGAGAAAGGTGGGAATCGAGTCGGTATCGTCCTGCGCAAAGCCACACCCCACATGTCCCTCTCCAGGAAGTGTCGCCGCAAACTCGGCGGCTTTGTTTTCATCTCGACTGGTTACCGCCAAAGTTGCGCCCGCCTCGGCGAGCGCGTGACTCATGGCTGAACCCAACCAACCAGATGCGCCTGTGACGATAGCGACGTTTCCCGTCAAATCAAAAAGCGTTTGGACGCTGGGCTGATTTGCATTGACTTGATTCATAGCCCATACCTCATAAGGCGTCCTGATGAATCTTAGGAATGCTGCAAACTCGGCACATCGTCGGTAACAAGGGGACAGTCCCAAAGGGATGCACCCCTTTGTGAGCAGTGAGAGTTGCAAGGAGTTCAGATGAATCAGGTATCAAGACTTTATCCATGCTTTCTCCCTCGTCTTCGTCAGCTAAACTTTTAAGCCTAACGCTATTAGCAAAAGCCGTGGTTTACTGGTAGGATAACCATACCAGATAAAGGAGTGTCGTGCTCAAACCCCTCTCCCGTGACAGCTTATGCAAACAGGTGACTGATACCTTGCGTCGTTTGGTTGTAACGGAGCCTTTTCAGGCGGGTGACCAATTGCCCAGTGAGCGAGATTTGAGTGAGAGCTTATCGGTCAGTCGCGCCATCCTCCGCGAGGCGTTGAGTGTTTTGGTCGCGGAGGGGGTTATCGTCAAAAAAGCTGGACGGGGCATTTTTGTTGCCGAGGGTTTCTCGCCCGAGGCCTTGCCTGCCGTGCCCGTCACGGTGGACCCGAGCGGCCATGACTTGACCGCGCTTGAAGAAGCGAGGGCGGCTGTAGAGTTGGGCTCGGTCAATTTGATGGTCGCGCGCATTACCGAAACGCAACTAAAAAAGCTCGAGCGTATCAACACCGACTTTGCCAAAAACTTAGAGGCGAAAAAGAGCACGGTTAAAAACGACATTGATTTTCACACGGTGCTTCTCGAAGCTACTCGCAGTCCTATTCTGGTTGAGCTTATTCCTCTACTGACCGATTTCTTTCGTTTGAGTCTTTATCATCATCCCGAAGCCATGCTGCACAGCCCCCAACGCGTTGTCGAAGAGCACGGGCGGATTGTCAAAGCGCTTCGCGCGAAAGATGCTGCTGCTACCCGAGCAGCGCTGCTCGAGCACCTTCATTTAAGCGCTTTTAAACATCCTGAGTAATTGAGTAAGGAGAGCCATGCGAACGAATCCCCTCGCCGGTGTTCAACTCGATATCGTCAACCCGAGTCAAGAGATAGACTTTGAGCACAATAGACGCCTACTCAACCGTTACCGTTTTATCGAGTATGAGGGTTTGCGCATCCTGGCGGCCTGGTTACCCGCCACCGCAAAAATGGAGTGGAAGTTGGCGCTGGGGCGTTTCCTTTGGGAGGACGCGCAGCATGTGCAGCACCTTTACAAACGGCTTTTTGAAATTCAAATTCCTGCTTTCAGACCGCCCGAGGACGACGCTTTAGAATTCCTTATGGCTGAAGCGCTTCACGCTCCCACAGAGCAAGACTTGTTTGCCGGGCTTTTCCGAGTCGTTAAGCCGGCGCTGTTAGACGCCTACCGCTGGCACAGTGAACAAACGTTTGCCAATCCCGACGCCCCGACCCTTTATGCCTTCAAACACATTATGCTCGATAAAGAAGCGCAACTGGCGTGGGCTCGAGAGGCCCTGGCAGATTATCCTGTCGGCGCTTGGGAGCATTATTTAACGGCCTTGTTGGCATCTTCGGGAGGCGTGACGGGTCGTGAGCCGAGAACAGACGTGTCCCCCAAACCCCTCGAGCGCAAGCGTTTTGCAACCCCGAAAGAGGCTGCGAGAGATGAAAGGTTCAGCCTAAAGCGCACGGCTGAAGGTTCTACGCCGCAAAAAGAAGCGCGTCTACTCGACTTCGAGCATTACTCTCAAGAGATGCTGGCGGCTGAAACGGTTGCCCTCATCATCTACCAAAGCCCCGACATGCCCTGGGGCTTTGTTTACGACAGCGCCAGACACTGTTACGACGAAACGAGGCACTGCCGTTTAGGCATCGAGTGGCTCGAGCTGCACGGTCTCGATTACACACAAGTGCCGCAAAACACCCTTATTTACGCTTGGCGCAGCCAATATGATCCTGCCACCCAATACGCTCTTTTAACGATGGGCAACGAAGCCCACGTGTTTCCTTACAGGCATAAACAAATTGAAGTTTACAGAGAAATGGGCGATAAACTCTCAACCGAGTTCATCAGCTACGACATGGCGGATGAACGCCAGCATGTTGCTTTCGGTCACAAATGGCTTCCGGTTCTCATGGAAAAGCAAGGCATCGACAAACCTGTGGCGCAGTTCATAGAAGAGACGGTCGCCCTCTGGAACAAAGAATATGTATCGGGTGAACTTCCTCTGCATACAAAACTGCCTACAAAGGGGTCAGGCTGATGCCTCGCTACCCGCAGGCCATCCTGGTCTCTTGCGAAATCCCTTGGGACAGCCGCGAAGAACTACTCGAGGACGTTTTTCGCCGCGAGCTTCGTCATATTTTACGTCATTTCAATCACCTCTATATCTTCGGCACGGCAGGCGAAGGTTACGCGGTCGATACCAGACGCTTTACTCAAATTGCAGAACTCTTTTTTGAAGAAACCCTGGGCAATCCTGAGCTTGGCAACGTCCACCCGATGGTCGGCGTTATCGGCTTATCGACTGCGAACGTGCTCGAGCGCCTAACCATCGCCTATGCTATCGGCTTTCGCACCTTCCAGATTTCACTGCCGCCCTGGGGCGCGCTTAAGGATGGCGAGCTGCTGACTTTCTTCAAGGACGTTTGCGGTAGCTTTGCCGATTGCCGATTTTTGCACTACAACTTGCCCCGGACCAAGCGCGTTTTAACCGGTGCGGATTACGCCCTCATCAGCCAAGACGTTCCTAACCTCGTCGCCACCAAAAATACGGGCGGAGGCTTGCTGAAAGTATTCGACTTACTCAAACACGCACCGGATTTACAGCATTTCTTTAGCGAAGAGGGCTACGCCAACGGTTGCCGGATGGCGGAGTGCTCTCTCCTCTCAGCCTTTGGCCTTACAACCCCTCACAAGGTTTGGGAACTCTTCGAAGCCGGCAAAGCTAACGACCTGGAAAACCTCATCGAATTGCAGCACGGCTTCCATCACTTACTCCACGACGTTCTCGGCCCCTTGCTGAGCCAAGGCAAAATGGACGGTGCTTACGACAAAATACTTAAACGCCTGGGCGGATTGGAGGAGATGCCCCTGCGCTTGCTATCGCCTTACGAAGGTTTTTCGGAAGAAGACTATGTGGCTATGAAGAAGCGATTTTACGACCGGTTTCCAGATTGGACGCCGAGATGAAAAGTGGTCAGGTACAAGGTCAAGACCTGAAAACTTCTAACTCACCTTACGCAAATCCTGTTCCTGACGTTCTCTTTTTGTCCTTGCGAGAAGCGACGAAGGAGCGACGAAGCAATCTGAGGTTGCGTGAGGCGCATACGTGTGAAGACCTAACCCCCAAAGGAGTCACCATGAGAAAAAGTAAAATGCTGGCTAAGTTTCGCGCGGGAGAGTTTGCTCGAGTGTGCTCGATGGGGCACGTGTTGCCCTTTTTCGTTCGCTACGCCGCCCACTACAACTATGACGGTATCTGGCTAGACTTGGAACATCGCAATATGACGAGCCGTGAGGTTCAGTATCTTATTCAACTCTGTCATTACAACGATATCGACTGTATGGTGCGCGCGCCCACCAGAGAATTTACCGGGCTTTACCGCTACTTGGAAGACGGCGCAACAGGTTTCCTGATGCCCCATATCTCAACCCCTGAACTGGCACGGCAAATTGTACAAGCCACCAAGTTTCCCCCTGTGGGCAACCGTGGCATAGACGGTGCCGGTTTAGATGCCGATTACGGTCTCGATGTCTGGAAAGAAGGGGAAACCTACACGGAAGACGCGAACCGTGAAACCTTTATCATTTTGCAAATCGAGACGCTCGAGGCCGTAGAGAATGCTGAAGAGATGGCTTCGGTAGAGGGGGTTGACGGCTTGTTCGTCGGCCCCGGCGACTTAGGGATTCGCCTCAAAGCTGCGGCAGGCAAAACGACGCTCACGCTCGAGAAGGCGATGGAAAAGGTGGCCGTCGCCGCGCAAAAGCACGGCAAAATCTGGAGTACGGTCGCCTCGAAAGAGGACGCCATTCGCTACCGCAAGATGGGCGCACAAATGATTCCTCGAGGTGGAGATTTCGCTTTGATGAACGTGCTGAAAGACGCCAGTCGTGAGCTTGATGAGATTGTGAATGCTTAAGTTTACGGCGTAGGCGAACGACCAGAGGCTGCGTCTTAGGTTTGGCTGTTAACCTCGAGCACCAGGGAGTCACCATGAACCGTTTTGAAGGCAAAGTTGCGCTTGTAACGGGCGCGGCCAGAGGTATAGGGCGAGGCGTCGCTCTCAAACTCGCCCAAGGTGGCGCAAACGTCGTCGTCAACGATTTTCACAACATGGTTGAAGCCGAAGACGTTGTTCGGCTGATAACGGCTATGGGACGCGAAGCTTTCGCCTTTCAAGCGGATGTGTCCGACCGGGACAGTTTGGCCCAAATGATAGAAGAGGGCGTCGAACGCTTCGGCTCTTTGGATATAGCCGTTGCAAATGTAGGCTTTTCTGTTCGCGAACCCGTCCTGGAAGCCGGTTGGGAAAACGTGCGCAGGACAATAGAAGTCACGCAGTATGGTGTTTACGGCACCTGTCAGATGGCGGCGCAGCAAATGGTTAAACAAGCTTTGGTTGACGGCTCGAGGGGGAAAATAGTTATCACAGGTTCGGTGCATGAAGAAAGTCCCGTTAAGAACAGCGCGCCCTACAACATGGCAAAGGCCGCCGTCAACCACTTCGCCCGCACGCTGGCTGCTGAGCTTTGCCCGTACCACATCAACGTCAACGTGGTCAATCCGGGTTGGATCGACACGCCCGGTGAACGGGCTGCTTTTTCAGATGGAGCTATCGAACAAGCAGGTGAAAAACTCCCTTGGGGGCGTATGGGAACACCTGAAGACATCGCCAACTCCGTTGCATTTCTTGCCAGTCGTGAAGCTGATTACATTACAGGCGCAGCCCTACGCGTGGACGGTGGCTATATGGTCAACTTGACGATGGACCTTTCAGGCTGACCCACTTATCAGGATTTGCGCACACGCTTCAGACGATGACGAGCCCTGTCCAGAACAGCATTTTCTCCAAAAGGGTTAAAGTGACGGAATCTGCAAAGGGGTGGAAAGGTGGTTGATAGCCAGAGATTTGGAAATGGGAACAGGTTATACCCTTTCCGTTTAATTTCCTCAGAATTAAATGCGAGCAGAGCGAGAAGAAAAAATACGGATTTCGATGAGGAAGCGAAAGACTCTTCCAAGGTTTACGAGCTGTATTATCGGAATTCGTATTAAGCAACAGGCTAAGTTCAGGGCCACTTGCCGGGATGGATAATTTGTTCGTCGGCAACTGCAAAAGCGGCTAGTTCGGGCTCGAGGGCTTTGCAAGTGTCAAAGTGTTCATAAGCACCTATATTCGCTTTAAGCTCGTCAAGGTTCTGAACCCCAAAGACGACCTTGTCGACTTCTTGCATGACGCTGTAGTTGAGGAGCAGCGCTGCTAAGGGCACAGCTTTGGAGCGGCACAACGATTGTACGGCCTCGAGCTTGCCTTTGACACTGTGAAAGTGCTCAGGCAACTCTTCTGGAGGCATAAAAAACAAGCCCTGCATAAAGCTGGACCTCGTGTGAATCTCGACCTGGTGTGTTTTGAGGTCGGGAAAAATCTGCTTGAAACGCTGGTCGAAAAGGTTGAAGGGGCACTGGATGAGGTCAAAGCTGATGTTTCGCTCTAAAAGCCACTCGAGTTCCTCAGGATAGTAAACAGAAACGCCTAATTTATCTATCTTGCCAGCGTCTTTTGCCCGCTGCAACCTTTCGCGAATTTCGGGACGTTTGAACGTTGCAAAATCATGGGCAAGATAAGCTTTGAGGGGTTGTATTGCGAGTTTATGAATACTGTCTTCGAGAAACGCGTCAAACGTTTCAGCGGTTGTTTCTTTAGGAAATTTTGAGATAAGTTCAAAGCGGCTAGGCTTCGTTTTTATAACTGTCCCAAGAACCTCTTCGCTGTTGCCGTAGGCTGAGGCGGTATCTAAAGTTGTCAAGCCGATGGCTGCGGCGTGCTCGAGTAGTTCAGCAACCCTTTCAGGTTCGACTTGACCTGTTTTGTTGCTTATCCCGTAAGCTAAACCGAACTGGACAGTACCGAGAGCAAGTTTGTTTATCCAGCCCTGCTTGTCTTGTATCACCTCAGCGCTCCCTTGAGTTTCTTAACCTAAACTTAGAAAATTCTGAGAGATTGAAGTTGACAGCACAGTTGACGTTGTGATACATTTTACCTGTTCTACAACCGGACATCCGGAATCGTTTCCTCAGTTCTTTGTCCCATTTTGGAGGAAGATTTTTGATGGCAACGCTTAAGCCTTTAGAGCGACCTACCTTGCTTCATCACTCCGTACAGGACGTGATTAAAGACTTCATCCTCAACAACAAACTGCAAGTAGGTGACGCCTTGCCTTCAGAGATGGAGTTGAGCCAACGACTCAACGTCAGCCGTAACTCGGTGAGGGAAGCGGTTAAAGTGCTCGAGTCCCAGGGCATCGTGGACATACGCCGGGGCACGGGGCTTTTTGTCGGGCAGTTGTCTTTCAATTCGATTTTAGATGGATTGCAGTACGAACTCCTGTTCGACCTGAAAGAATTGGGGCATTTAACCCAGGTAAGGCATATTTTAGAACGCGGCCTTATAGATGTGACCGTTGAAAGGATGACGACCTCACAGCTTGAAAGGCTGAAAGAGCTTTTGGCGAAAATGCGTGTAAAAACAGAACGCGGTGAAATTTACCCCGAAGAAGATAGAGCCTTCCATCAGTTGCTTGCAGAACCCCTGGACAATCCCATGATTTTAAAAGTCGTCGAAATGTTCTGGCTGGCCTACACCAAGGCGGCCGAAAAATATGGCGACATCAGTCATCCGGAGCTTCTCCACATTTACCAAAACCATGCCGATATTGTCAACGCACTCGAGGCGAGAGACAAAGAAGGTGCCTTGCAAGCTATAGATAAGCACTACGAAGTCGCTGAAGCCTATATGACGCAAGTTCATAACAGGCTCGAGGTAGAAACCTGAGTTGCTTGGAAAGGAGGTCGATGAGCAAAAGAGAAAAGATATAAAGGTGTCTTTGCTGTGTCAGGTAGCAATCCTCTGCTAGTCTCTGGACAAAAGTAGGAAAGGGAGAAACCATGAAACAAAGTCGTTTATTTATCCTCAGTTTGCTGAGCATGTTCTTACTTACCCTAGCTTTAGCTCAAGAACCCGTGACCATTACCCATTGGACCGATCCCCGTTTAGCGTCACCTCCAAATCACCCCGAATTTACGTCTTTGGCTGACTATGAAAAAGCACAGGCTGAAAGATTCATGGAGATGCACCCACATGTCACCATCGAAGTTCAAGGGTTGGACTGGCCTGATCTTGCCATCAAGGTCCCTGCCGCTTTAGCTGCCGGCAACCCCCCGGACATTTTAAAAGATTATCTGGGGCGCACCTCAGGTTACGGGCACGCCGGCGTTACGGTGGATATCAATACCCTAGTGCCTGCCGAAGAAATTGCCGACATCCAACCAGGGCTGATTGATCTTTATACCGTTAACGGCGAATTACACGCTATGCCCGCCTATTTTTGGGCGCAAGAAATGGTTGTCAACAAAGCCCTTTTTGATAATGCAGGCTTGGGTGACTTAGTGCCTGTGGACGACCGCGACTGGACGCAAGAAGAATTTATTGACGCTTTAAGACAGCTCAAAGCTGCTGACCCAAGTGTCGAATACCCCCTCTCACTTCAAGTTGCTTCTGAGCAGGGCGATTACGACTTTCATCAGTTCCTTTGGGGCGCAGGTGGTGAAATCTGGGAGGCTGATTGCAGCGCGACGGCCTTTGATAACGAGGCAACTTTGGCGGGGCTCGAGTTTGTCAATCAACTTTACCAGGAAGGTCTAATCAATCCTGACGCAACAACAGCCTCTAACCAGGACAAAATGAACTACTTTTATACAGGAAAAAGCGCTGTAGTAGGTGGTGGTATTGGCACGCTTGACGTAGAGTTAGTCAACGCCGTCGCAGACGGCAGCGTTACTACTGATATGGACGCTGTAATGATGATGTATCCACATGCTGAAGGTGTGGTTAACGGCTTTCCTGTCGGCCCCACTGGCTTTGTTGTTTTTGATAAAGGTCAGAGCGACTATGAAATGGAGTGGATAGCTGAGTACCTGATGTTCCTTAACTCGGCAGAAGCACAAATAGATTATGCCCTGAGCAGTAGTCAGTTTCCAGCGCGCATATCGGCAGGCACGCCGTTAGCTGATAATTCTAATTACGTGCGTACGCTCGAGCTCATTAGCGAGCGCGGTACTGAGAATATGGGTCTTCCTTGCTTGGGTTTTAGCGAAGTGCGTGTGGCACAGCCGCCTAAGTGGCAAGCTATGTTCTTAGGCCAAATAACCCCAGCTGAAGCTGCCGAGCAATTACAAGAAGAAGCTGCAGACATCATTTCAAATCAGTAAATCTAACTGGCTCATACGCCAAGATTAAGTTAGTGCTACTGATGTTGAACGTGGGGACGCGAGAGGGTAAGGTTTTAAACCCCTGCGTCCCCACCCTTACAATGGAGGCAGATTGATGACCCAAAGTCTTGCTAAACGAATGTGGAAAGGACGCTGGGGATACTTCTTTATTTTACCTGCCTTAGTCCCTTTCCTTATTTTCACTGCTTACCCTTTAGTTCAAGGGATTTGGCTTAGTTTTCTAACAGCTGGGGTTAATCGTGACAAATGGCATTTTGTCGGGTTAGAGAACTATGTGCGCTTGTTTACCAAAGATCAAGCCTTTATCATCGGTGTCAAAAATACTTTTTTGTTTGTATTTGCGGTTGTACCCACCGCTATGCTTATCACCTTGTTTATTGCCGTTATTATTTATCCGCTTCATCAAAGAAGCCAGACTTTCTTTCGTATTGCCTTTTACATGCCGGTTGTGTCCTCTGGTGTCATCTTAGCCATGGTCTGGAACGTTATTTTTAGCCGTGAGTTCGGTTTGCTGAACGGGACTCTAGAATCTTTGGGTATTTTCGAACTTTTCAACATCGAGAAAATCGGCTGGCTTGCTCAAACTGAGACGGCGCTTCTCTCCTTATCGATTGTAGTCATCAGTTGGAGCTTGGGGCAGCCGCTCATTTTGTTTCTCGCTGGTTTGGCGGCTATTCCTACAGAGCTTTATGAAGCAGCGAAACTAGACGGCGCAACCGGTTGGCAGCAGTTTTCGAACATCACCTTGCCCCTCTTGCAACCCACGGTTCTCTTCGTCTTAGTCACCCTGACCATTGCGGTCTTTCAAGTCTTTGTGGTGGTCTTGCTCATGACCTTGGGCGGACCGGCCAACGCCACTCAAACCATCGTCTTTCGCCTTTACGAAAGTGCTTTTAGATTTTTCAAGTTTGGCTACGCCTCGGCTATGGCGGTTGTTTTGATGCTCATTATCGGCAGCATTTCGGCGTTTCAATTCCTTGTCTTGGATAGAGATAGCCGTGAAGAAGCTTAGGGCAAGTTTATGAAGACCTTGAGAAGCCGCTCACCCCTTTGGTATCTGGCTTTGGGTATTTGTATTGTGCTCGCCGTTCTCTCTTTAGTGCCCTTATACTGGATGATTATCGGCTCTTTCAAGCTCGAGAAAGTTTCCATCGGTTATCCACCCGAATGGTTCCCCTTGGAACCTACTCTAGAAAACTGGCGCAACCTCATCAACGGGCGGCCCTCGCTGCGCTGGATGTTGAATTCGTTTGTGGTCTCGAGCGGTGTGGCTATAGGTGCTGTTATAACAAGCGTGACGGCGGGTTACGCGTTTGGCAAAAAAGTATTTCCGGGGCGTGACATCCTTTTCTGGATGTTCTTGATAACCATGATGGTTCCCCGGCAGGCTTTTCTCGTGCCCATGTTCATTTTAATCAAAAACTTGAAGTGGTTCGATACCTACCAGGCTATGATCGTTCCTTATTTAGCCTACCCCTTCGGCATTTTCTTGATTCGTCAGTACATGAGGTCTTTACCTGATGAACTTATTCAGGCTGCAACGGTAGACGGTGCGGGTGAACTTCAACTGTTCTGGCACATCGTCTTGCCCCTGAGTAGACCCGTTGTGGGCGCTGTCGCCATCTTTGCTTTTATGGCGGGTTGGAACGATTATGTCTGGCAGCTTGTGGTCATCAACAACGAAAAAATGATGACCCTCCCGGTGGGGGTTTCAAAACTTGCAGCGTCGGGTGTAGGCAGCGCTGATATCGGTTTGGGTATGGCGGGGGCGACACTCGCCTTTATTCCTATGTTCATCATCTTTATGGTTTTCCAACGCGCGTTTATCAAAGGGATTACGGTCGGTTCGTTGAAAGGTTGAGGACTTTTTCGAACTTTTGATGGCCTGGGAATCAGCGGCACAACGGTTAGGTTCTATAGTACAGGCGACGATGTCTACTTTCAAAGCTTTTGCCATCTCGACTCGTTTGGCGCTCATATTTTCTTCAGGCGGTTCCAAAAAGCTGGCGAAGATAATGATTCAGAAACAACCCCTTCGGGTCGCTGCGTTTGCGAACCTCCTGAAACGCATTCCACGCTGGATAAAGGGCTTCCAAGTCAGCACCTTTGTGTCCGTGTAGCTTGGCCCAGTGAGGGCGACCCCGGTGATTGCGAAAGACAGCTTCGGTATCCCTGAAAAAGGCTCGGTAGGGTCGGTCGGCAGCCTGATGAACCGATATGGTTACGCTGTCACGTTTGTAAAAAGGACTCAACGGAATGTCGTCCGCCGCCACGGTGCGGTACTCGAGCGGCCACCGAACGTCCCTGTGCTTCGTTTGCATCAACTCGCGAAGCTCTTGCCAACACGCCCGACCGTTTTCGGCGGCGACTGCGAATTCCTGCTCGTTGAACCGTCGGTCACGGTCGGATGGAAAAATGCGGTAACTCCAGTCTATACGCTCCGCTTGTACGTAGCGCGCGGCCGCTTTTGACACGTTTGGCGAGGTGGCTTGAGGTAGGTGCTCTTCGGTCGGGTTCAAGGTCTTGACGGCGCAGGTGTCTTCCGAAGGAAGCCAGAAAAATTCAAAGTGCCGGTTGTCGCTGATGAGGGACTCGAGCTGTTCCGTACAAGCTTCGTAAGCCAAGGTCCAGGAGCGCTCGTGCAAACGGTAAGCGGGTACCAGCTGAAGCGTGACGCGCGTGATGATGCCCAAAGCGCCGAGGGAAACTTGAGCGGCCTTGAACAGGTCCGGTTCAGACGTTTCCGAACAGTCGACAAGTTCGGCGCGACCGTTTACCAAACGCATACCCACCACCTGGGTCGACAAGCTGCCGAGCGAAGGACCCGTACCGTGGGTTCCCGTCGCAATCGCACCTGCTAAGGACTGCTTGTCGATGTCGCCCTGGTTTTGCAGCGCCAAACCGGCTGCCGACAGGGGTTCGCCCAGGCTCGAGAGCTTACTGCCCGCAGCGACCGTGGCCTGGGCTGCTTCGGCATCTATTGACAGAACGCCCTCGAGGCCGTCGAGATGAAGGAGCACGTCCTCTGTTTTGCAAAGCGGCACGAAGGAGTGACCGCTCCCGACGGCTCGAATGGTGCTGTCGTTTTGAGCAGAGTTGATAAGCTGCTGTAAAGCCGCCTCGCTTTTTACCGCCAGCTGCTGACGGGGTGAAGCTTGTACGCTGCCGGACCAGTTTCGCCACACAAGGTTATTTTACAGTTTTTAAACTGAGGCGGTAGACCGGGTGCGGCCTTCCCTACGGGATAAAAAAGCGAGGGCTACTTTCTAATCACGAGCCAAACCCCGACCAGAAGAACGAGAATGCCGAGCGCGCGGCTGAGGGTCAATGGCCGCACCGCCGCACCCAACCAGCCGAAGTGGTCGAGCGCCGCGCCGAAGACGAGCTGGGTGACGATGAACAGGGTAAACGCGACGACCAGGCCGAGCCGCGGCACCGTATAGCTCAGCGTGCCGATGATGACCAAGCCCGCCACACCGGACAGGTAAACGTAAAACGGGACGCTCTGCCAAGCCCTCAAGTTGCCGCCTCTCAGCCCCAGCATCACCAGGCCGACCAGCAGGCCGCCCGAGCCGTAGGTGATGAACACGCTCTCCAGCACACCCAAGCGCCCCTCGAGCACCCCCAAAAACTGAGACTGCACGACCGTCGCTACACCGCCCACCACGCACAGCAAACCCAAAAAAAGCCACGTCGCCATGCGCGTAGTTTAACCAAAGAGCGCCGACCTCACCGATTTACGATAGACTTGTTTCATGAACGACAAGGACGCAGCCTTTTACGCGGCTTGGACGGAACTGCTCGAGTGGATGCGCCACTACGCCGCCACCCGCGACGGCGTTATCTTTGAGAAACAGGCCGACTTCCCCGACTACATCTACCGCATGGAGCGCCCCTACGACCTGCCCACCACCATCATGTCAGCGAGCTTGTCCGACCCCAAGGGCAACCCGATTCTCTTGATAAGCGCCAGCCCACGCCACACCGTGTTCAAAGAAGTCACCGTCCACCCGTTCGAGTCTCACGTGTACCGCAAGCTCAAGTACAGCCCCGAGAAAAGCGCGCTCGTCGAGGGCAAACGGCCCTTTACTAAGGGGATGCTCGGCGTGCTGGCCGACGACCTGTTCGGGGTCGTTACCTGAGCGAAGAAGACCGGCGTGACCTGTTGCGCGCGGCTCGAGGGGGGTTGTGCGGGGTTTGTACATACGCGAAGCTCGTCAGGAGCAGCAAAGACAGCATTTTTGTTATGTGTACGCACCCCGAGTTGCCCAAGTATCAGGGGCAGCCGGTGCTCGAGTGCCCTTATTACTCTCCTAAACCGTTGTCTGAAACTTTTTGAGATCACCTCTCCTTCCGAGGAGAATTTGACAGGAGGAACTTTAATCAGCTAACTGCGGGTACAGTCAAGCAAAATATGAAAAATGACTACAGGCGTACCCACTGCGTCTCTTTTATGCCTGCTTTGCCATTCATCAGGGAATTCAGGGATGAGTTGAATATTTTTTTGTGAGGAAATCAGCTCGAGGTCAGTTTCTTTCTCAGCAATATATTCCTGAAGTGTCTGCTTCCACTCAGCTATGCTTTTCGTTTCAACATAGCCGAGCATAGCCACTTCTGAAAATAGTCGAGCATAATTTCCGCTGATGAAACACCCCATACCGTCATCACCAATATATTCGACACCTTTCCCACCCTTCAACCTTTTTGCCTCACAAACAAAGCGGTTTCTAGGGGAGTTGTTATAGGTAATGACCAAATCGGATCTTCGTCTACTACGTCCGGCGCGAGTTTTGTCATAAGATTTCTCTGGCGGGTCATCTAAAACTGCAAAACCATTAAAGCCTTTGGGTTCTTCGAACATCAGCCAATCACTAATGGCTTCTGCAATAAAGCCAGTTGTGCTGGTCTCATCACCTTTACTGCTTGACTTTATCTGCGGTAATGCTTTTTGATACCCTATAGCTATCAGCTTATGAGCGTTCCGCCTGAAATCTTCATTTATTGGCACGCGCCATTCGGGTGGCACGTTTGACACTAAGCTACTACCTCCGCCTCGAGAATTTCACCTATCAAATCAGTAGCGTCATTTAGAGCTTGCGTTCTGGTCCAGTCAATCAAACGCGAAGGTTTATAGATGTAAACCCTAGGCCCATCAAAAACCTTCAGCCCGCGCTGGATATAAACGGCTTGACTATGATGTTCTTTTAGGTGTTCTTGAAGTTTGTAAAAGCTTCCAGATTCGTCGGAGGTGGTTCTAGTCACTCTAGGTTCTATAGGTTCTTGTTCATACCGGATTTCTATCATGCACTCAGTAAAACTCAAACCCTGAGTAATAGAAACAAAGTAATAGCGTTTTCCACCTGCAAATCCATCCAATTCGTCTCGGAAGGTTTGTGCGTACTCTCGCAGAGAAAGCAGGTCTGGAGCACGAGTCAGATTTTCACGAGCCTGAACACCCGCATCTAAAGGCAATTTTGTTTCCACGAAGTCTTGAGCTAACCGCAGAAGCTTCTGCGGCAAGTTGAGGACACGCGCTACTTCATCATCCAACTTTTTCTGAAGCTCAGAATGCGAAACCTTCTGAGCAAGTAACTTATACATAACTTCAGACTCTTCAGCCTTCAAACGGTCATACACATCAGCAAGTTCCTGGGCTTGCGTGAGGTTAAAGTTTGGAACAGGTATCTGCTTCACCTCATTCAACACAACGCTTTTTGAACCAACATGAAATGTACCCCACTCAGGCGCATTGAAAAATATATAGTAGGTGGTCAAATTCGAACGAAGATAGGCAGTTAGAGCTTTTAAAAGAAGTCTCTCCTCTTCGGTAGCGCCTTTGCCTGCACTAATTCCTATTTGCCTAGGTGGAATTACAAAATCTTCTTCACTATAAACTATGTAATTCCACCTCGCAGCCAGAAATATATGAGGTGCAAAAGTATGTTTCAAACCTTTCTTACCACCTCTTGACCGAAGACACACATCGTCAGACGCTAGAGCTTCTAAAGTACTATCTGGTAGCGAAAATAGAAATCTGGAATTTTTATTGAGGGCTTGTAAGTTGAGTTTTCTGTAACCCTCTAACCAAGGAACTTTTTCTATTTTCTCTTGAACGTTACCAACGCATTTTCGAAGCTGAGGTCCCTCAGCAGGCTCAGGCCATCCCCTCAAGCTGCAGAACTGTGCAAGATTTAGTGTGAACTTTTTTTTTATATAGTTGATAGCTCTCTCATCTCGACGGGTTCCCCAGAGAGCAAACTTCCAAGTTTGAAAATTGCCTAATTTTGCCTCTTGTGAAGAGACCACAGAAATTTCGCTTTCATTAATAGTAATTGACCAGAGATCGTTATTCATGTTCTGTATTTGATTATCCATAAAAGGTCCATAATGGACAATCTCACACTTTTCTTGATTGGGAATAGGTTTCTGATAAATGAATATGGCAGCAGGTGCAGTAGAACCCGAAGTTTTCTTTTCTCCTTCGGAAGGTATCTGTATTCCCCTAAAAAGAAACTGCCTGAAATTGGCAAAATTTGCTATTCTAAGCACTTTGTTTTTGCTAAAGAATGTATGTCTGTACTCTCTAGCGTTCAAGTTAAACAAACTTGTTGCATGGTGGACAACACCAACGATACCATCATTGGCTAGCTTTTCAGAAACGCGCCAGGAAAACGCCTCTTCAATCCGCTTGTTACTTACTGGATATTTTTGTTTGTTTGCAGCAATCCACGCTAAAGCTTGGGGATTAGTTTGTTCATCAGCCGTGCCTAGTTCCTTCCAAGGCGGATTACCGACGATCCAATCAAACGAGTCATGGCTTGTCCAGAATGGACTTTCGTCATCGAAAAAGTCAGCATGGTAGATGTTTTGACCACTTAGACTTGGAAATCTGAAATCTCGATTTTTATGAAGTGCTCGAGGATTGATGTAATTGAGCAGCGTTAGAATAAGACTCAGCTCTGTCACCCTGCAAGCATCTTCTTCTAACTCGACACCGTAAATGCTTTCAATCAAAATGTCTTTTAGCTCTTCATGCTCCAACCTTACTTCTTCAGAGCGATTGGGATTCGATTCTGCTCTAAGCTTTAGCTCCTGCTCTATCAGTCTTTGATACGCCAGGACAAGAAAAATTCCCGAGCCGCAAGCAGGGTCAAGAATTTTCATGCCACGTTTAAGAGGTTTGAAAGTATTGACTTCAGAGAGAACATAATCGGCTAACCATTCCGGTGTGTAAAAAGCGCCCGTTTGACTGCTGCGGTCTTGAGCTTTCAAAAACAGTTCATAGACAAAAGACAGTGTTTCAGTAGGAATATACTCAAAGTCGTAGATTTGGAAGTCTTCGAAGTTGAGTCCTGCTAAAGATGGTTGAAACATTCCCTGACCAAGAGGTTCATCACCGAGAAAAACTGAAGCTACAAGGTCTACATGCTCATCTTGAATATCTTCAAACGGTATAAGGAATACTTCTCCGTTAAACTCTCTATTAAGGAGGTTCTCGAGTTTCCGCAATTCGGCTTTAGTTGCATCTCTACCTAAAACCTTACTCCAATCCACCTTCTGCTGCTCGAGCCATTCTTTAGTAAGAATGCCTCTATCCCACAAGTACCTGATATAAATGTATTTACCTATGAGGGCGTGAGCTGCTTCAGGTTTAGCGCCGTATTCATCGCGTAAAATTTGCGCTAGTCTTGCGAGATTTTGAAGTAGGCGAACATCTACCTTGCTTTTGGTATTTAATTTTCTGGCTATGTCTGATTTCCAGATACTTCCGCTGTCAATTGCAGAAGCGGTAAAGTTATGTAGCAAATTCTTAAGTGAATTGGTATCAAGAGTCTGTGACTCGAGCAGGGGTTTATCGTTTTTGGCATCAAAGTCTCGAGAAGTATAGACTCGAACATGGTCGGGTAGCAAAATTATCAGGAATGGGCTGAGACCAAGGTTCCAGATTTTGCGGTGAACCTCTTTGGCTTGTTTTACCGTTTGTACCTCCGCGAAACAAACTGCTGAAATTTCGGGTAGCTGTATTCGTTCATCCGAGCTAGCTCTAAAGGTATAAACACCTCTAAAGTAAACCCCCGACTCAGGGTCGTCAATTCGCTTTGCAATGCGGTAAAGGTGTGCCACCTCTGGTTCAAAGGAATATTGACTACTGCGATAGTTAGTTTGTGAGCTATGGGTATCGTACCCCAGCACATCATTGAGCAAATCGTTAAAGAATAATGACGTAGGCTGCGCCATTATTTTAAGAACCTAACGTGATGTGAACCTCGAAGTATAGCACTATCCAACATACTACCTTAAAAAATAATGAGATGTAAAATGAGTCATGGAAAACCCAAGTTGGCTCCACGTACCCGACCCCGACGACCTCCCCGAAGACGTCCAAACCCTGTTCGGCAAGTTCGAGGACAAAACCGGCCTGGTGCCCAACGTGGCGAGGGTCTTTGCGCTCACGCCGCAGCACTTTATGAAGTGGTTCAAGTACTACGACTTTTTGATGCGCAACGAGGAGAGCGAGCTATCCCGCAAAGAGCGCGAGATGATAGGTCTGGCGGTGTCGGCGCACAACCGCTGCGAATACTGCCTCGCCTCCCACAGCGCTTACCTGCGCGAGCTTACAGGCGACCCGGCGCTGAGCGAACTCGTCACCCACAACTACCGCCGCGCTTCTTTAAGCGAGCGGGAGCGGGCGCTGCTGGATTTCGCCGTGAAGCTCACCGAGGATTCTTTCGAGATGAGCCCGGAAGACTTGCAACCGCTCCGCGACTTAGGGCTGTCCGACGAAACGATTTTCGAGGCGGGGCAAGTCGCGGCGATGTTCAACTTTACGAATCGGCTCGCCAACGCCTTCGGTTGGAAGCCGAACGAGGAATACTATCACCAGCACCGTGAGGTTGAAAAAATCACGGAAAAAGCTGCCGTGCCAGCCGACGACTGAGGTAGGGCGCGCACAGAAAGCCGCGCCCGGCGAGTGCGCCGTAAAACCACAGGCCCGGCTCGAGTTCCTCCACCAGCGGCTCGCTGCCCTCTCGCTTGGCCCTGACCCCCGTCCACACCGAGGTCAGGCGGGCTCGAGCCAGGTCTTTGACAAACCAGCTTGCCGAGCGCTGCAAACGTGCAGCCGCACCGGGGTCGGTCTCGCCTTCAGCCCGGTGGTTGCCTCCCACGAAAACATCCCCGTTTTTCTGAGCACCGTAGACCGCACCCGCCAACGGCAAGGGCAGTGTGAGGTCGGTTTCCAAACGCACCACGTCCCCGGCCAAGCGCTCGAGCCCCGGCAGCGTTACCCCCGGCAGCCGGTCGGCACCGAGGCACAGCACGACCCGGTCGGCGCTGAAGGTTTCGTCTTGCGAAACGATGTTCCAACGCGCGCCCGCCCGGCTGAGGCTAAGAACTTTACGATGCTCGAGCACCTGCACACCCCGCTGTCGTGCCGAAACCGTGAGGGCGGCGAGGAAGGTGCCGGGCTCGAGCCAGCCGCCTCGCTCAACAAACAGAGCGCCCAAGGGCGCGTGGTAGGGCGGCGGCACCTCTGCGGGCGGCAAAAAGATGGTTCCCGGCAGCGCGCGCCACTTGTCGGCCTGTTTCTCGTTCGACGCGACGCGCAACACGCCGCTGAGGTGAACGCCGGGCTCGAGACCTTCACCCTGCAACTCAGTAGCCAAGTCTCGCATAGCGGTTAAACCCGCTGTATCGAGGTCGCTAGCTCTTGCTGTGCGCCCACGGTGCGGGTTGAGGAGGGCGACGGGGACGTCGGAAGCCCCGTGTCCCAACGTTCCGGCCTCGAGCAGCGTCACCCGCACGGGGCGCTTGCTGAGTTCGTAAGCGAGGCTGCACCCGGCCACGCCGCCGCCGACGACGACGCAGTGGGGACGATTGTCATCTTGTAAGTGAGACACGGTTGCCAGTATAAAGGAGGCTTAGGAGATGCTCATGTACGAACTTTTAAAAGATTTACACAACATCCTGCGCTGGGTGGTCGTTTTGGGCGGGGTGTACGCCCTTCTCACCTCGTTCAGGGGCTTGTTCGGCCGCGCGGCCTGGACGGCCTCCGACCGGCGGGCCGGACTCGTTTTTACGAGTTCGCTCAACTTGCAGCTCGTCGTGGGTTTGTTGCTTTACTTCGTCAGCCCTTTGGTGCAAGGGGCGCTGCAAAACATGAGCGCGGCGATGCAGAGCGACCAGCTGCGTTTTTTCGCGGTCGAACACCTCACCGTCATGATTTTGGCGGTCGTGGCGGCGCAACTCGGCTACTCGCTCGCCAAACGTGCGCCCAGCGACCGCGCCAAGTTCGTGCGCTCGTCGGCGGGTTACCTCGTCGCGGCGGTGCTGGTCGCTTACGCCATCCCTTGGGGGCGGCCGTTGCTGCCCGGTGTCTGAGCAAGGGGTTGCAACCCCTTGTTGCCCACCCTACGGCTTGAGGGCGACCAACATTTCGCGCTTGCCGCCGGGTGGACCGGGCCGCTTTTGAACCTCGAAGCCGACGCGTTGCAAGCGTCTGCGCACCTCGCCTTTGACCGAGTAGCTTGTGAGCGCGCCGCCGGGCTTTACAGCGCGGTACAGGCTTCCAAAAAAGCTCTCGGTCCAAAGTTCAGGGTTGGCGTCGGGGCTGAAGGCGTCTTGGTAGACGGCGTTATAGGTATCATCTATAAAAGCCTGTTCTGTCGCCTCACCAACGCACAGCTCGAGCCGCACCCCGTCAAAAGCCCACTCGTAAACACCGTCCGGCACCGTTTCCGGCAACCCGTCTCTGAACGCCAGGTAGGACGTAACCAGGTCGGGCTGCTCCAAATGCGCCTCGTACCCCAGGTCTGCGACGATGTCCGCTGCTAAAAGGCTGCGCTCGAGCGCCGTGTATCTCAACCCGGTCCCCGCTTTCAAGGCGGCGTCCGCAGTGACGAAGAAGTTCAAACCCGTGCCGAAGCCGACCTCGAGCACCTTCACGCTGTGCCCACGGGTCAGCTTGTCGAGCACGCCGGACGCCGCCAAAAACACGTGCCGAGCCTCTTGAAGCGCGCCCTTGCTCGAGTGAAAGGTTTGACCGTACGCGGCGCTGAATAGGGTAACGCTGCCGTCTTCGGTGCGGGTGCGGTACACCCCACCAGTTTAAGCCCTTCCGGCTTTCTAATCCTGGGTGAACGCGGTCCAACCTCGTGGGGTATAGTTCGGGAAAGGATGACGACGTTACGCTCGACACCGCCGGGGGCACTGCAGTGGCGGTAGTTGCCGACCTCGAGGGGACGCTCACCGTCGGCGAGACGTGGCGCGGCCTGGACCGCTTTTTGCGGGCGCAAGAAGGCGCGGCGGAGTACCGCTTGTTTTTCGCCGGGCGTTTCCCCGGGGCGCTGGCGGCGCGGCTCAACTTGGTCGACAGGCGCGCGTTCAAGAACCGCTGGTTGAGCGACCTGCTGCACTTTTTCGCCGGGATGAGCGAGGCCGACTTCGGCGAGGTCGCGGCCTGGGTGGTCGAGACCGAACTGTGGCCCCAGCGTCGCCACGACGTCGTCGCCGCGCTCAGGGTGCACCAGGCGGCCGGTGAGGACCTGGTTTTGGCCTCCGGCACCTACCAGCCTGTTCTGGACGCGTTCGCGCAGCGGCTCGGGGCGCGCGCGCTCGGCACGCCCTTGGCGGTGAGTGAGGGCAGGTTGACCGGCGAACTGTGCGGCGCGGTCAACGTGGGCTCGACCAAGGCCGAACGCCTGCACGACGCGCTCGGTGCCGAGCGGCTCTACGCCGCCTACGGCGACACCGAAGCGGACAGGACATCCCCATGCTGCTGCTGAGCGACCGGCCGGTGGCCGTCTACCCGGACAAAGCCCTCAGGACGACGGCTGAGGCTTTGAACTGGACGATTCTAGACTGAGCCAAGTATTTTCATGGTGAATTTGCTCTCGAAAATCTGCCCGAGTGGAGCGAGTACGGATAGACCAACCAAGCATTTTGCACGTTCACCACGGATTAGCTTAACGCCTCGGTACCAGCTCGAGCTGCGTTTTCACCTTGACGACGGTGTCGGCCGGCAACAAGCCCCGCACCGTAACGCCGCTGTAAAGAAGCGTGCGCGGCCCGATGACGGTGCCCGGCGCGGTCACCGCGTTGCAGCCGATAGAGACAAAGTCGCCGAGCGCCGCGCCGAACTTGCGCAGGCCGGTTGGCGTGCCCTCCACGCGAATCTCGTCGCCGAAGGTCTTGAAGTTGGCGAGTTTCACGCCCGCCCCCAGGTTGGCGTGCGCCCCGAGGACGCTGTCGCCCACGTAGTTGAGGTGGGCGGCCTTGGCGTGGTTCAAAAAAAGCGAGCGCTTCACTTCGGTTTTGGGTCCGACGACCGCGCCCGGAGCCAGCACGACCGGGCCGCGCAGGTAAGCGCCGTGTTTCACGGCCGCGCCCGCCCCCAGCCAGACCGGGCCCTCGAGAAACGCGTGCGGCCCTATAGAGGCGGTCTCGTCCATGTAGACCGGGCCGCTCAGCACCGCCGTGGGGTGAACTTCCCCCGCTCGCGCGTCGCCGAGCCCTTCTAAAAACGCGTCGAGGCGAGCTAACACTTCCCAGGGCCAGGCGGTGTCTAACAAAGAGCGTAAAGCGTCGGGTAAAGGGCGGGTGTCGAACAGGTCGGCGGTGCTGAACATCTTGGCGCTGGACATTTTCAGAGTGTAGCGCGCCGTGTTCGGGCAAGACGTTAAAATGCTCCTACGTGTATTACCTCGTCGTCAACCCGGTGGCCGGTCGCGGCCGGGCGTTGGCGTTGCTCGAGACCGTAGAGCGGTTTTTTAAAGCCGAAAGTTTGGCCTTGACCACACTTTTTACCGAAAGGCCCACCCACGCGACCGAACTCGTCCGGGCGCTGCCGAACGACGCCGTCATCCTGTCCCTCGGCGGCGACGGCACCCTGCACGAAATCGCCGCCGCCTGTTTGTACACGGAGCGCACGGTCGGCATCCTTCCCGCCGGGTCCGGCGACGACTTCGCCCACGCGCTGCACATCCCCAGGGACGACCCGCTGGCCGCCTTGCGCGTCGTCCGCGACGGTCGCTGGTGCGCTTTCGACACGGGAAACGTCAACGGTGAAACGTTTGTCAACGCGTTCGGCGTCGGTTTCGACGCCGACGTCGCCTACGGCGTCAGAAAAGCGCCCCCGGTTTTGAGAGAGCGGGGGGCTTACCTGTACACCGTCTTGGCGAGGCTGGGCCGCTTGCGCAACGTCCCGGTCAGGGTCACGGTCGACGGCGCGGCGGTGTTCGGGGGCTCGGCCCTCCTCGTCGCGGTCCAGAACGGCGCGCGCACCGGCGGAAGTTTTCGCTTCGCGCCCCACGCTCGACCCGACGACGGCTTGTTGGAGATAGTCGTCGCGGCCGACTTCGGGCGTTTGGGCACCCTGCGGATTCTGCCTCGAGTCATGGCCGGGACCCACCTGAGCCACCCCCAGGTTTTTACCTACCAAGGGTGTGATGTCTTGCTCGAGTGGGCCACGGCGCGGCCCGGCCACATGGAGGGCGAGCTGCTCGAGCCCGCCGCCCACTTCCACATCCGCGTTCAACCAGCCTCGTTGCGCGTTTTTGCACCTCGGTAAAAAGGCAAACAGCTCTTGACTTCCTCTCCCCTTTTAGGGGAGATGCCCGCAGGGCAGAGGGGTCTGCCTACAAAAAAAGCCCCGCCGAAGCGGGGCTGTGTTATCCGTAAGCGAGGTTTTTAGAACTCGACTTCGTAACGGATCTTGAAGGCTTGACCACCGGTAGCAACACCGTCGTTGCTGTTGAGGTAAGCACCGTAGGAGAACTCGAGGCCGTAGTACTGCCACATGAGCTCGTAACCGCTCGTGGTTTGTACGCCGGTACCGGGCGTATCCCCTTCGGAGATGTTCGTGGCCGAATCGTCTGCAAAGCCGGGCGGCGTGTAGTCGTTGCTGACGTTCTCGCCCGTCCAGTAGCCGTAGCGAGCGGTGAACAAGCTGTTGTTGAACAAGAACTCGTTCAAGGTCACGCCGACGCTGAACTGCAACTCGTTGGCAGTGTAGTCGGGTTGCTGGACGCCACCCGCACCGACATCGGTGTGCTGAGTATTGCGGTAGTTCACGACCGCCGCAAGGCTCGGCTGCAAGAAGATGTCGATGGGCTCGGTGACGAGACCGGTACCGACCCGGAGGGTGGTGGTGTCGTCGTTGAATATGGTGTCGTTGACTTGGTTGCGAATGTTGGACCCGTAAGCCACGTAAGGCGAGAGGGTCAGGAAACCGAGGTCGAAGATGTATTCGGCGTCCACGTTGAGCGAGGTCAGCGCGAACTCCGCGTTGCCGATGGTGTAGCGAACCTCGAAGGTGAGGCCCGGCAACAGCGCGTTGTCGGCTTCGCCGTCGTGACGAACGCCGAAACCGAAGCCGGTCACGTAGCCGTTGTTGTCACGCTCGGCGTCGCCGACCTCGAGGACGAGGGCACCGTTGACGGTCGTGTTCTCGTAGAAGCCGAAGACTTCGACGGCGCGGAACACTTCCACACCCGCCGACACGCCGAAGGAGCGGACGTTGCCGTCGGCGGCGGTCGAGTAGCTGTCGAAGTAACCGTCGACCACGACGAAGAACAGTTGCAGGCCGGCTGAAACTTTGAAGCCGGTTTGGTCCTCGTCGAACACGTAGTCGCTGTCGCCGCGAACGCCGAACCAGTCAACCGGAATGCTGCGGTAGTTGACCTGGATGTCGTCGAGCAGCGGAATGGACTCGGTGTCCACATCGGCAATCGCGTAGAACAGCGAGGCATCAATGCCGACCGTGGCGTTGACTTCGTCACCTGCGACCGCGGCGTCCGGGTCGTAGGTTGCCGTGACTTGACCGGTGCTGCGGGCGTATTCGAAGCTGATGTCGATGATGCTCACGCCGACGGTACCGTCTACGCCGTAGACCGTAACTTCTTGATTGTCACCGGCCGCGTTGGCGTTTTCGCCGGCGTTCGTCGACATTTGCGCGAAGGAGAAGCCGCCCGTAAGGGTGAAGAACCCTTCCGAGAGAGGCGTCAGGGTGCCGCGGATACCGCGGTAGTAGGCGTTGGGGAACGAAGCGTCCTGGTCGTCGCCGGCCGCGTCTCGAACGCCGAGTTCGAAGTCGGTGACGGCACCGCCGGTGATGGTCAGTTCAGGCTGCAGGAAAGCCAGGAAGTCCGGCGTTCCCACGTTGGCGACAAAGCCGACACCTAAATAGTCGGCGTCCATGATGTAGGGCGTGAAGATGGCTTCGGGGCTCTCGCCAAACTGGAAGGTCAGCGGGAACTCGCCGATGCCGACGAACGTTTCGAGGTTGGTGACGTTGAACACGTAGCCGGTGAAGGTGCTGGTGCCGCCGGCGTTGGCGTCTAAGTTGAAGGCTCTTTTCAGGTCGAGGGTGATAACGCCCTCAAACTCGTTGAAGGGACCCACGCCCATGTTCTCGATACCGAAACCGAAGTTCAGGGTGAGGCTGGGGCTGAGGTTGCCGGACGTGGAGTCGATGTCGACGAGGTCCTGGGCGCGTTCGCCGCCTTCGTCGGTATCGCCGTCGTCGTCGAAGTCGTTGTCGCCCGAGGAGAAAGGCGAAGAGCCCTCTTCAGCGAACAGCGTCGGAATGAGCGCGCGCTCGTTGTTCAGACCCCACAAGCGGTCAACGTCGAAAGCGATGTTGGCACCGCTGAGGCGGCTCACGTTGTACTCGAGGGCAAGGACACCCGAGAAGGTCACTTGGGTTGCCTCTAAGCTCGTGACGCGGCCCTCGAGATCGTCTAAGCGCGCGTTCTGGTCGGCGTCGGAGGCTTCGAGCGCGGCCACGCGGTCGCGCAGGGCGACCTGGTCGCGGCGGAGCAGAATCACGAACTCGCGCAGGTTGGCGATGTCGTTTTGGTTGCGGTCGATTTGCGACAGGTCGGGAAACTCGATGTCGGTGCCGCCCATGTTGTTGATGGCGTCGTTGAGGAGCGCCAGCAGGTCGTTGATGTCGCGAATCGCGTCGGCGTTCTGGCGCGACCTCGCGTCGGCGGCGCGCGCCAACTCTTCGGCGGCGGCGGCCTGCGCGGCGGCCGTGTCGGCGGCGGTGCGTGCGGCGGCTATTTGGTTGAGGAGGTCTTGGAGCACGGCCGGGTCGAGCCCGCTCATGTCCATGTTCTCGAGCGCGTCCAAGCGCATCGAGTTGGAAGCCACGTCGTCACTCAGGGCGGCGACCTGGCCTTCGACGGCGCTCAAGCGCACGCCCTGCGCCGCGACGTCCGAGGCGAGTTCTTGCAGCGCGTTGCGCAGCGAGGCGATGTCGGCGTCACTCATGGCGCGCATGGCGTCCATGTTTTGCTGAATGACGTCTAAGAGTCGGCTGACCACGAGCGCCGCCTGGTAACGGGTAAAGCTCTCGTTACCGCGGAAGGTCCCGTCGGGAAAGCCGATGACTATTCCTAAGTCCGCGATGCGCGAGACGGCTTCGCCGGCCCAGTGGCCCGCCGGAATGTCCGGGAAGGCTTCCTGAGCCATAGCGCCCGACAGCGTCAGTGCAGCTAGGACGGTAAACAACAGTTTTTTCATAGAATCCCCTTGAATCTTGGTTTGTTGAGTTTTGCTGGCGTCGGCAAGCCTGGTTGAGAAGATGAGCTGCCTGAGTTTCCGTGTTTCCTCGGGCATAAATGCAGGGCGCGACTCGCCGGGACTCGGCAGCTGCTCCTAGCCGGTTCAAGGTATTCTCACCTCCTTCCGGTGCGACTACGAGAGCACACGAATCCACCTGAGAGTATTTCACACATCATGTGTCACTGTCAACGTCTGTGAAGGCCGGGTGAGAGTTGGATTCCTCTCAACAAAGCCGAAAGCGGCTTGTCCGTTCAGGGGCTGGTTCACCACTCTCTCACGAAAAGCACAGTTTATTAAAGTGAGGTTTTGACGAGAAACGCAAGCCGCCGGCCGGGCTAAACTGGCTTATGCGTTACCACATCGTGGCGGTAGGCGCGCTCAAACGCGGGTTTTACGCCGAGGGCGCGACGTTTTACCTGAAGCGCCTGCGCGCTTTCGGCAAGGTCGAGGTCAGCGAGGTCAAAGAAAGCAGGGCGAGCCTACCCGAGGCCAAACGGCTCGAGAGCGCCCAACTGTTGCGGGTCGCGCAAGGGGGGTACCGGGTCGCGCTCGACGAAGGCGGTCGGCTGTTCGGCTCGGCGGCGCTGGCTGAGCACGTCGCAAAACTCGAGCTGCGCGGCGTCAGTTCTTTAAGCCTCCTGCTCGGCGGCGCTGCAGGTCACAGCCCGGACCTCGAACAAAGCGTCGACGAAACCTGGAGCCTGTCCCCCCTGACCCTGCCCCACGACCTCGCCCGGCTCGTGCTCTTAGAGCAGCTCTACCGCGTGGAGACCATCCGGGCGGGGCACCCTTACCACCGGGAGTAACAACTGGAGAGTCCTTACGCCCTACATCACTCTTGCCCCCAACTCAACCTATTCCGTCGGCGCACCGCTCAAGGCCCACTGGGCGTAGGCGTCGACAAAGCTGAAGGTCGCGTCGCCCCCGCCCTGGGCGAGAAAGTAGTTCAGAAAGTCGCGCACGTCCTCAGCGCTGCTCCCCAAAAACAATTCGCCGCCACTCAGACCCGCAAAGCGGCCCGCGTCCAGCTCAGGTAAAGCCTCGTCGGCCGCGGCGGCGCTGCTGCGCAACTCGTCGAGCAGGGTCGCCACGAGAACGTCGTCGCCCACGCTCAGGTCACCCTGGGTATAGAGCGCCGTCTCCGTCTCGAGGGCCAACATGGTGATGTTTTGCCCCAGCAGTCGCCGCAGCAGTCCGGGCTGCCCGCTCACTTGAAAAGCGACCTGGGCCGTGGCGGTGCGGTCCTCGCTCGCCGCCGCGCTCAGTTCCAAGGTGTAGCTGCTAGCCGCCAGGTCGACCGGCAAGTCGACGCCCAAGCCGTCGACCACGTAACCGATGGCGTTGGTGGGGATGTCTATTTCGCGGCTTTGCTCCGCCAACACCGTGTCGCCGTTTTTCAGGGCGACGTTCACGGTGACCCGTTTGGGCAGTTCCACCCCCGGGGTGTACAGTTCGAACGACGCGTACACGCGGTCGCCGGGGTGAAACGGGGCGGCGGCGAGCCCGGTGGGGCCCAAACCCAGCTGCGCCGACTCGGCTATCTCGAGGGGCGGCAGCGGCGCGCGCAAGACCTCGAGCCGTTGCCGGGCCAGGTCGGCGAAGGCACTCCTCGGGTTGCCGCTCAGGTAGCGCTCGAGCGCGCGGGCAGCGTCCGCGCGACGCCCCTCTTGCTCGTACAACCGGGCGAGCGGATAGTGGATGCTGTTTTGCCGCGGGTAGCGTCGCAACGCGTTTTCCAAGTCTTCGACCGCCTCGTCGTCGACTTCGGGGTCCAGGCTGAGCGCCTCGTCGTAAGCGTCCATCGCCTCTTCCAGGCGGCCCTGCACGACTTGCGCCAGACCCAGGTTGTAGAGCGCGATGTACTGGTCCGGGGCCAGCGTCAGAGCGCGCGTCGAGGCGGCCTCGCTCTGCTCCAGCAGCCCCAACAAGTAGTAAGACCAGCCGAGGTTGGTCCAGTAGAGGTCGTTGTCGGGCTCGAGCCGGGCCGCCACCACCAGCGCTTGCGCGGCGGCGAGCGGGTCGTCTTCGTCGAAGGCGATGAACGACAGCCGCTCGAACGGATAGACGAAGGTGGGCGCTGAGCGGGTGAGTTTGGTCAGCGCGATTTTTTCCTGCGCCACGTCGCCCGCGTCGTCAGTGATAAGGCTGGCCGTGAGCAGGGCCGCGAAGCTGTCCGACGCAAGCAGCCGGGGCAAGTCTTCAGCCGCCAACCCGCGCGAGGCTTGAAACGCCGCCCGCGCCACGCGGCCGAAACCGTAGTCGGCCGCCGTGTCGACTGCCACCGTGTCGACTGCCACCGTGTCGACCAGGGTGTCGAAGGCGTCAGCGGCGAGCGCGTCGCGGCCGTCGCTGGCGTAAAGGGTCGCCAACCAGGTCCGCGCGACGGGCAGCTCGGTCTGGTCGGCGAACGCTTGGAAGTAAGCAATCGAAAGGTCTTCGTCGAGCGGCGCCAGCCCCAACGACAGCGTCGCCAGCCGACCGGCTCGAGCCGCCCCGTCCACGGGTGCCCCCACCCGCGCGGCGTCGATGTCTTGCAACAACGCTTCGACGCGACCCGCGAGGGCGACCTCGGCGGTGGGAGAAAAGGTTTCCGGGTCCGGAACGGCCGGGACCCCGGAATCTGAATCGGACTCCGCGGTCTCCCCGTCTTGCGGAGCGGGTTCCGAGGTAACCTCCTCCAAAACCGCCCGCGCCTCCTCGACAAAGCCCGCGCCGACCAGCGCGACGGCGCGCACGTAGTCGCCGTATGGGCCGGAGAGGTCGATGCTCAGCTCGGTCTTAGGCAACTCCACATCCAGGCGCGCGGCCAGGACCGCCACGACTTTCTGGGCCAACAGGCTCGGGTCGTCGTCGGGCGCGCTCACCGCGAAGGCGCGCGCGACGCCTTCGCGAACGTAAAAAACGCGCGCCGTGACGGTGTCGCCGGCAAAGCTGAGGCTCCCGGTCACGACGTTGTCCGCGCCCAGAATGTCTTGCAGCAGCCGCACGCCCCGCGCCGAAACCAGGTCGTCTTGACCGAGAAAGTCGCTCAGGTTGACGAAGCCGTCGGCGACCGCGACGGGCGGCACGAGCGCCGGGGCGAGGTCCGGGCCGACGGTCTCGAGCGCCGGGTCGGCTAGCGTAAAAGCTTGCGCCACGCGGTCGGCGACCGCCACCCCGAGCAACACGTCTTGAGAGTCGAGCGGGTAAACCACCAGGGTCTCGGCCCACGCCGCCGACGAAACACCCGCCAAAAAGAGCAGCGCCCAACTCACCAGCAGGTTGCGTAACCGCATGAAAACCTCCAAAAAAGTACGTTCAGGCTAGCACGTGAGGGGTGAGAAAAGGCGGTGTAAAAAACCTCATCAAGGAGCTACCGCAAAGGTCGGGTTTCAGCTATCGTCGTTGCGAAGGAGCGGAAGCTTTCAAGCAACCTTAGGCAGGAGCGCCGCTACACTTCAAGGTTGAAGACTGCTTTGCGTTCGCTCGCAAAGACAATTCGCTCGCAGAGACAAACGGTTGTGCGCGGCTCGGCCGTCTTTGCGGTTTTCCCGCCCTCAACCGAAGCTGGCCTGCAACCCGTCGAGCACGAACTGTACGGCGAGGGCGGCCAGCAAGATACCGAGCACGCGGCTGACTACGCCCGAGCCGGTCACGCCGATGAGCTTCATCATGCGCCCGGCCGTCAGCAGCGCGCCCAAAGTGATCAGCAACACCACGAGCATCATGCCCAAGACGACGAGGGTCGCGCTGAGCTGGTCCGCGCCGCTGCCGGTCAAAAGCAGCATCGAAGTCAGTGCGCCCGGTCCGGCGATGAGGGGAATGGCGAGCGGAAACACGCTGATGTCTTGCTTGGCCGCCGCCTCCTCGTTTTCGCGCAGGGTGGTCGAGCGGAGGCCGGAGTCGCGCGCCAACACCATGTCGATGGCGAGGAAAAACAGCAGCACGCCGCCGGCGATGCGAAAAGCGGGCAGCCCGATGCCCAAAACCGCCAGCAGCCGGTCGCCGCTGAGCGTGAACAGCACCAAAATCGTCGCCGAAATCAGCGTTCCCTTGTAGGCCATTCGGCGCCGGTAGGCTTCGGTTTCGGTCAAGGTCAGCGCGGCGAACAGCGTCGCCACGCCGACCGGGTCGATGACGACGAACAGGGTGATGAGGGCGTTCAGCGAAAGCTCGAGCACGCTTCAGCCAAAACCGAGCCCTAGCCGTCCAACAAGGCTTCGAACTCGTCGAGCAGCGTCGCCGCCTGTTTGCTGCTGCGCGCGATGACCAGAATCGTGTTCTGCCCGGCCACCGTGCCGACGATGTCGTCGCGCTCTAACTTGTCGATGACGTAGGAAATCCCGCTGGCGTGGCCCTCGTCGGTGTTGATGACGATGACGTTTTCGCCGCGGCCCAGGTCGCGCACGAACAGCTTGAAGCGCTGCCCGAGTTCGCCCATCACGTCTTCCTGGGCGGCCAACGGAGTCGAGCGGTAGCGGTGCTGGCCGTCGCCCGCCGGGATGCGCACCAGGCGCAGTTCGTTCACGTCGCGGCTGATGGTCGCCTGGGTCACGCGGATGCCGCGTTTGCCCAGGTGCTCGGCGATTTCGGCCTGGGTGGCGATGAATTCGGTTTCGACAAGGTCTTCGATGAGGCGTTGACGGTACTCTTTGCTCGGCATACTTATTCATTTAAGCACAGTTCTATGCAGCTTGCAACCTATCCTGCATACACCGGTATTAGCTCGAGCATACAGCCGCTGTTGAAGGCGGGGGGTGGGTCAAAATGCCTTTAGCCGCTCGTGCCGGGACAAGTTCCGGCAACATCCCGGGGCAAGTTAAGCGTTCGTCCCGTCGTAACATGTCTTGTTAAAGTGGTGCCACCACGATTCCACGGCGTTTAGAACGCCGCCACACTGTGAAAGGATAACCGAGCATGGCCTTGACCGTGGAAGTTGCGCGACAGAAGTTGGCAGAGCTGGGCCTTGCGGATGTTGAGCACCTTGCGTCGGGCATGGAAGGCCACGTTTTTCGAACCGGCGACCGCAGCGCAAAGGAAAGTGTAGCCAAGGTTTGGCTTTACAAGCCGTTCGGCGAGGTAGCGCCGCTCAAACAGTTTTACGAACGGTTGCAAACGCTGGCTCTCCCCTTTGCAACGCCGCTCATAACCCAGGTGAAGGAGGTTGACGGTATGACCGTCTCACTCGAGCGGAAATTGCCGGGTACGCCGCTGCGGGAACGGGTAAGGGAGGACGAAAGAGAGCCGCCGGCTTTCGCCCACAAGGCCGTTTTGACCATTCTCGGCGCGTTGAAAGACAAAAAGTTGAGCAGTGACGACTCCCACCTGCCCCTGTTGGGCGTAACGCCCTCCCCCCAAGCAAGGCGCGGCGGACCGACCTCGGCGCTCTTGGCGGTGGCGGAGCAAAAGGTCAGGACCTACGGCGACCAACTGCGAGCTTCGGTACCCGGCTTCGACTGGCTTTACAAGCGCACCGTCCATCATTTGCTCAAGGTCCGGCTCGAGGCGACACAGGCCGTTCACGGCGACCTGTGTCCCGAAAACATTCTCTTGGATGCGGATGGCGACGTCACTGCGGTTTTGGACTGGGGCTTTTTGAGTCTTTTCGGGGACGCGGCGCTCGACGCGTCTATCGCTTGCGGCGTCTACAACATGTACGGCCCGCATCGTCGCCGCTTGGACGAGATGTTCCTCACGGACTGCGAGGCGTTGGGACACAGCCGCGAACGACTGCTTCTTTACCGCGCCCTTTACGCCATCTTGTCGAGCAACGCTTACTCCGAGGACGGCAGTGACGGTCAGTACGCGTGGTGCGTCGAGAACTTACGCAGAGACGATATTCGCGACGTGCTTTCGAAAGAACACCTTAGCCTCTGAAAAAGGTGCTCGAGAAGTTGAACTGACCACACGCCCGTCATTCCGAAGGCAGCGAAGCGGTGTGAAGAGTGTCGGTTTTGGTAGTCTGTTTGGTAGTCTGCGCGAGAGATTCTTCGCTACCGCTCAGAGTAACAAAATGACGGGCTGCGTTCGCACTCGAGCGCCTCTTGCAGACATCTTCAACTCTGCACTTCAACTCCGCACCTCTTTAACTCTGCACCTCGCTCGCCCGCTGGCTCAAAAGTCCGGCGACCTTGTCCAACAACCGGTCGGCAACTTCTCGCTTGGTCAGCAGCGGCAACGCCTCGGCGTGGCCGTCCGGCGTGACGAAGGTGACCTCGTTGTCGTCGCCGCCAAAGGCCGTGTGCGCTTCGGCGGGGTAGTTCAGGCAGATGAACGCGAGGCCCTTGCGCCGCGCCTTGTCGGCGGCGCGCGCGACGCCCTGGTGCGTTTCCATCGCGAAGCCGACCATAACTTGTTGGGCGCGCGTTTTGGCGAGTTCGCTCAAGATGTCGGGGGTGCGGACAAGGTCCAAAGTTTGCCGCTCGCCCAGCTTCGCCACCTTCTCGTTCGCCGTTTTTTCAGCGCGCCAGTCGGCCACGGCGGCGCTCATCACGAGTGCGTCGGCGGTACCGAAGTGCGCTTTCAGGGCGTCCAGCATCTGCGCAGCGCTCTCGACCCGCTCCGAGGTCACGCCGCGGGGCGGTGAGATACTTACCGGGCCGCTCACGAGCGTGACCGCGGCACCTCGAGCAAGCGCCGCCGCGGCCACCGCGTAGCCCATCTTGCCGCTGCTCGGGTTGCTGATAAAGCGCACCGGGTCGAGGTATTCGCGGGTCGGACCCGCGGAGACCAACACGGATTTGCCTTCTAGGTCTTGTGGTTTGAACAGGTCGGGCAAAGCTGCGACGATTTCTTCGGGCTCGGCCATGCGGCCCACGCCCGCGCCCTCGTCCTTGGCCGCGAGCGAACCGTACACCGGCCCGATGAACTTGTGACCGTCCGCTTGCAAGGTCGCGACGTTGCGGGCTACCGCCCCGTGCGCCCACATAGCCGTATTCATGGCGGGCACCCACACCACTTTGGGGACGCCACTTACTATCAGAGCCGACACCACATCGTCGGCGCGGCCGGTCGCGGCGCTCGCCAGGGCGTCGGCGGTCGCGGGCGCGACGAGCAGCAGGTCGGCCCAGCGCGCGAGTTCCAGGTGCCGGGCGCGCCCGTCCGGCACGAACCACGCCGCCCGGTCGAACACTTCCGACCCGGCGGCGACCGCCAGCGACAGCGGCGTCACGAACCGGTAGGCGTCGTCGGTGGCGGCCGCGCACACCTCGTGTCCGGCCTCACGGAGCCGCCGCAACAGCGCGGGCGTCTTGAGCGCGGCCACACCCCCCGTGGCGGCGACGACGATGTTCATATCAGCAGTTCAACGCTCGGCTCTACTCGTCGTCTTCTCTGGTGTAAGACACACTGTACGCGGCCGAGTCCAAACGGCGGTCGCGGTCGACGGTTTGCTTGAGTTCGTCCTGGCTCGGCAACTCGTCGCCCCAAGTGATGGCCTTGCCGAGCACGAGTTCTTTCAAAGCCAGGGTGACCGTGTTGCGCGTTTTCGGAGACTCGTCGTGCGTGAGCAGGGTGGGAATTCCGTTTTTGATTTGCGCGGCGCGGCGCGCGGCAATCATCGACAGGCGGTAGCGCGAATCGGTCAGTTCCAACAGTTTGTCAAAGCCGTCTTGGGCCATAGTTGCCTCCTTCGAAGCAAGACACTATACGCCATGCGTGCGAAAAGTAAGGTAAAGCGCGAGGGTGGGGGCAAGCTCGAGCAGCTAACAGCGGACGTTCCGAACCCGTCAAGTATAAATGGCGGGACAGTTGTTTTCCTCGCTCGCGCGGTAGACGCCGTTCGTGTCGTCGGTGTAGGCGTCCACACCCAAGTAAGGGTCCAAAAACGCAGCGAGACGGTCCAAACCGGGCATTCGCTCAGTATCCGCCGCAACGCCGCCCCCGCACCTCGCCCGGGCTCACGGTTCGGGCGGACGGGCTGAACCTAGAATGAGGCTGTGGAAAATACGGCTGTGGAAAAAACATCAGACGCCTGGCGACAACGGCGCGAAAGTTTGGACGCGCCCACCATGCGGCCCCTGACCGCGTTCGTGGCGGCGCTGCGCGAGGTGCGCACCGAGGCCGTCCCCTACCCCGACCCACGAGACGGCGGGACGAGGGCTCGCGTGTTGCTCCTGCTCGAGGCTCCCGGCCGGAGCGCGGTCGCGTCGGGTTTCGTGTCGGTCGACAACCCGGACGGCACCGCCCGCAACTTGTCAAGCATCTTGAGCGAGGTCGGCTTGGCGCGGCGCGAAATGGTCGTCTGGAACATCATCCCCTGGTACATCGGCAGCGACAGAAAAATTCGGGCGGCGACCCGGCAGGACGTTGAAGAAGGCCTCGGCTGTCTGGAGAGTTTTTTAGACCTGCTGCCCGACCTGCGCGCCATCGTGATGATGGGCAGAAAAGCGCAGGGGGCGCGGGACTTTCTCGCGACGACCCGGCCCGACCTGGCGCTGCTCGAAACCTTCCACCCCAGCAACCAAGCGCTGACGTTTGACAAAACGCGGCGCGTCCACATCGCGGCGACGCTTGAAGAGGCCGGCAGGCTGCTCGCTGGGAAGCTTACTCACAAAGGAACGTGATCTCGTCGAGCGGAGGCAGATTTCTTGTGGGCGCTCGAGCTTAGCCTAATGAGTCCGGCTCGATATAATAGGGAAACAAAAGGTCGACATCTAAAGTCCAGCCCGGCACAGCCGGTTCTGCCCCAGCCTGCTCACCGCGGCGGTACCGCTGCGGGCGCTCCGGTTCGCCCACATGATAAACGCGTATCACGTCGTCGCTCAGCACGTCCACGTCCCAAACGACCAAAGTTCCTGCGGCAAAGTAGTCGGCGCGTTTCTCAACCATCGCCCGCTCGGCGGCAGCGCCGTAGTCGTTTTCACTGCGCACCTCCGCGGCAAAGACGGGCGCACCTTCTAAAAACTTCATGCCGGTGGGTTGGCCTGTGTAAAACGCGGCGTCCGGGCTGAAAGACTTGCGGTTCGGCAAATCGACGACGAAGCCGGTGTTGTCGGCGACGGCGTACCCCTTGCGAGTGCGGCGGGCATAAGCGTCCAAGCTTATGTAAACCTGACCTGCGGCGTAGCTCGGCAAAAACCCGGTGGGCGACAGACGCACGATTCTACCCTCTACGAGTTCGGCCTTTTCAGCGCCTACCTCGTAAAGGTCGTCTATTGTCGCCGCTCGAGTGTCCGCCACGTTTCGCTCCTAAAATCTTAGTCTTAGAAGTTTAGCATGCGCTCCCTGTATGCTTTAATCATGAAGCTCACCTGGTACGGCCACGCCACCTTTTATATAGAAGCCCAGGACGGCACGACGGTCGTCACCGACCCGCACAACCCGGCGACCTCGGGCTACGCGCCTTATACAAAACCTGCCGACATCGTGGTGATTTCCTCAGAAACCGACGACTTTCACAACAACGAAGCCCTGATACCGGGCGAGCACGTGGTGGTGAACGCCCTCGAGCTGGCGAAGTCCGGCCACAGCCGCACCGAAAAAGGAATTGCCTTTTACGCCACAGAGGCTATGGAAAACGTCTCGCACCGCAGCGGCCACCCCGACCAGAACGGCATGTACCGTTTCGAAGTCGACGGGATTTCCGTAGGCCACATGGGCGACATGGGCAACGCGCTGAGTGACAAGCAGCTCGAGTTCTTCCGGGGCGTCGACGTGCTTTTAGCGCTGGCGGGGGGTTACCCCGTCATCGACTTAGACGACCTCAAAAAGATGATTGACAAAGTGAAGCCCAAACTCGTCGTGCCGATGCACTTTCAAACGCTGCGCCTGAAAACGAACGACACGCTCTGGCTGGGCGACTTTTTGAGCCGTTTCGACAAGCGTGATATAGACTTCGCCTGCGACGACACGGTGAGGCTGACGAAAGAGGACTTGCCCGAAGGGACTCGAGTCCTCGTTTTAGACCATGAAGGCTGAGCCCCGACGAGCACCCGGTCTCATATACTCGATATACTCGGCTCATGTCTGCTCCACAGACCATCACCGTTCGGCCTGTCGACGTCGACAACTGGCGAAGCGTGTGCGCGCTTCGAGTGAGCGAGGCACAACGCGCCTTCGTCGCCGAGCCGAGCTATTACCTCGCGCTCTGCTGCTACGACACCTGGAACCCGCTGGCAATTTACTTAGGCGACTCCGTCGTCGGTTTCATGATGTGGGGCATCGACGACGGGAGTTGTTGGCTGGGCGGTATCCTCATCGACCAAAAACATCAAAACAAAGGCTACGGGCGAAAAGCGGTACAAGAAGCTGTTACCGTTCTCTCCAAACAAACCGGGGCTACAGGGTTCGCGCTGTCTTACCAGCCGACCAACGTCGCCAAGCACCTTTACGCTTCGATGGGATTTATAGAAACAGGCGAAATGGAAGACGACGAAGTCGTTGCCAGGTTGACGCTCGGCGACGCCCCAGGGTTCACTTCATGAGGGGCAGTTCAACGTTGTAAGCGTCCCAGTTGTCTTTGAGCCAGGCGTGGTCGGGGTCGTCGACGGGCGGCGTGGCGCGTTTCTCACCCACGAGCTTGCCCGCGAGGTAGTTCAAAAAGTACATCGTGCTCCCCGGACTCGCCGCGACCGGGTGGTAGCCTTGCGTAACGAGCACCAGGTCGTCGTCGTTCACCCTGAAAACCTCTTCAAACTCGGTCTCGGGGCTGTAGTTGTGGTGGAGGCCGAAGCCGCTCGGCTTGTCGAACTTGAAGTGGTAGGTTTCTTCCAAATAAGGACTCTCCAGGGTTTCGTCGTGCCGGTGCGGCGGCCAGCCCGACCACATGCCGCCGGGGACATAAACCTCGAACAGGATAAGCCGCTCGGCGGGGAGGGGGTGCGACAGGACGTGGTGCACCTCGCGCACCGCCGCGCCGCCGCCACGCACCTCGACGCGCATCTCTTCGGGTTTAAACATTCGCAGCGGGTACTTGCCCTCGGCGGGCGCGGTGCCGACGGCGAACTCGAACGCCGAGCCAGCCTCGACCTCGACCGGGTGGCCGGGGGGAACATAAAGAACCTGCGGCTTTTCCTTAAACACGCTTTCCCGCGCGACCTCGAAGGTTTGGCCGTTCACTTTCAAAGCTGCTTTGCCGACCAGCGGCACGAGCGCCGCTTCAACGCCGTCGGTGTCGAAACGGTAGGCTTCGCCCGCGCTCAAGCCGACGGCCTTGTAGCCGAGATACTCCCAACCGACCGCCTGCGGTTGAATATCGAATTTGACACGGCCGTTCTTCGGCTTTAAGTGATGGTCGTTCATCGTCTCCCACTTTCCAAATACTGTGTTTCGCCGGTTTTGAGCGCGCGCCCTGCCGCTTCGGCCAGCACCAGGGCGCGTTCGCCCTCGCGTCCCGAGACCTCCGGCTCGGCTTCACCCTTAACTACCTTGACAAAGTGCTCGAGTTCCGCCCGGTAAGCTTTTGCGTAGCGCTCGAGGAAAAAGTGCAGCGGCTTTTGGGTCACGACGCCGCTCGCGCTGCTCTTGACGACGGTGTTCTCCAGCACGTTCCCCGCTTGCAACATGCCTTCAGACCCGTGAACCTCGACGCGCTGGTCGTAGCCGTAAGTCGCGCGGCGGCTGTTGGTGATGACGGCGAGCGCGCCGCTCCCAAACTTCAGGGTGACTATTGCCGTGTCGACGTCGCCCGCCGCGGCGACTTCCGAAAGGAGGCTCGAGCCGCTGGCACTCACCCCGACCGGCGTGTCCCCGACGAGCCAGCAGGCCAGGTCCAGGTCGTGAATGGTCATGTCTTTGAACAGGCCGCCCGAAACCTTGAGGTACTCCGCACTCGGCGGGCCGGGGTCGCGTGAGGTGATTTGCAGAAGTTCGGGCGTGCCGACGTCGCCCGAGTCCAGCGCCGTTTTGAGCGCCCGGAAGTTCTTGTCGAAGCGGCGGTTGAAGCCGACAAAGAGCTTAGCGTCGTGTTCGTCCACGACCCGCAAGCAACGCTGCACCCGCTCTAAACTCAGGTCAATGGGCTTTTCGCAAAAGATGACTTTGCCCGCCCTCGCCCCCGCCTCTATCAAATCGGCGTGGGTGTCGGTGGCCGAGCCGATGAGGATGGCGGGAATCTCAGAACTGGCGAAAACCTCGTCAGCCGTTGCGACTTTACTTCCGTACTGAGCGGCGAGCGCCGCGGCGGCGGGCGCGTAAACGTCCACGACGGCGGCCAGCCGCGTCTGCGGGTGAGCTGCGAGGTTGGTCGCGTGAACCTTGCCGATGCGCCCCGCGCCGAACAGCGCGACGGAAATCATGACTCGCCCCTCGAGCCGCAGGTTGTCTCCGCTTGCTTCAAAAGTTGCTCCCGGCCTCAAACAAAAACGAGTGTAACGCGCCGAGGTTCGCGCGACAACCGGCGGGGCGCACAAAATCGGGCTGTCCGCTCGAGGTTTGGTGGTTTCTCAGTCCGTTCGGCTTCGCCGGAGTGCCGGCCAAGCAACTCTTGTCCGGTCAACCGTCCTGCCGAGTGGTTTAATGCCTCATGAAACAGAACCGACTCGGCACGTCCGACCTGTGGGTGAGTGAGGTCGGTTTCGGCTGCATGTCTCTGGGCTCGGACCGGGCGGCGGGCGTCGCGCTGCTCGAGCAGGCCTTCGCCGCGGGCGTCACCTTCTTCGACACCGCCGACCTCTACGACCACGGCGAGAACGAGCGGACGGTCGGCGAGGCTTTCCGGGGCCAGCGCGACCGCGTCGTCATCGCTACCAAGGTCGGCAACCGTTGGAATCAGGACGGCAAGAGCTGGCGCTGGGACCCCTCGAGCGCCTGGCTTAAAGAAGCCGTGCAGCACAGCCTGAGGCGCTTACGAACCGACTACATCGACCTGTACCAACTCCACGGCGGCACCTTGGACGACCCCCTGGACGAAACCGTCCAGGCGTTCGAAGACCTCAAAGCGGCGGGGCTCATCCGCGCTTACGGCGTCTCCTCGATTCGCCCGCAGGTGATTCGCGCCTGGACGGAGCGCTCCAACCTGACGAGCGTGATGATGCAGTACAACCTCCTCGACCGCCGCCCCGAAGAGCTGCTGGACTTGTTGCGCGACCGTTCGGTCAGCGTCGTCGCCCGCGGCCCGGTCGCCAAGGGCCTGCTCGCCGACAAACCCGCGGCCGCCTACCTGAATTGCAGCGCAGCAGAGGTCGCAGAGGTGCAGCGGGGGCTCGAGGCCTTCACCCGGCCCGACCGGAGCAGAGCCCAACTCGCCCTGCGCTACGCCCTCGCCGACGAGAGCGTGGCGAGCGTGATTCCTGGTGCGAGCACCCTGGACCAACTCACGGAAAACGTCGCCGCAGCCGACGCGCCGCCCCTCACACCCGCAGAGCTGGACGCCCTGCGCGCACTCACCAAAGCCGACCGCTACGAGAAGTACCGCTGAGGGCGTGACTTCCAGGCCTCACACCGACGGCGAGCAGGGTCTTCGAGGGGTCCCGGCGGCAGCTTTTCTCCGTCTCCCCCACTCCCCACTTTTGACAACCGAGCATCGTCAAACTCAGTCCTCGCCGCCCCACTTCTGCGCGTGCTAGGCTCTGCGCAGCATGACACGTCTGTCGCTGGGCGAAAAACTCGGTTACGGGGTGGCCGACGTCGGCGCCTCGCTGACCTTTGTGGCGGTCAACACCTGGCTGCTGTATTTTTTGGTCAACATCGTCGGGTTGGCGCCGCTGCTGGCGGGCGTCGTCTTCGTCGCGGGCCGCACGCTCGACGCGGTGCTCGACCCGGTGATGGGCGTTTTGGCCGACCGGCTCAAGGGGCGGGTCGAGCGCACGCGCTTTGTTCGCTGGGGCGCGCTGCCCCTGGGCGTCAGCTTCGCGCTGCTGTGGCTGGTGCCGGACGGTTCGCAACTGCTCAAGTTCGGCTTCGCGCTGCTGCTGTTCATGCTGTTTTCGACGCTGTTTACGGTCGTCCAGGTGCCTTACCTGGCGCTCACGCCCGACATCGCGCCCGACTACGACGAGCGCACAGTCTTGACCAGTTACCGCATGGGCTTCGGGACGTTTGCTTCGATGCTCGCCTTCGTCGTGCCACCCCTGGTCGTGCTGGCTTTCAGCGCGGGGCCGGACTTGGCGCAGAGCGCGCCGCTCGGCTGGCTCGTGGTGGGCACGCTCTTCGGGGGCGTAGCGAGCGCGGCCTACCTGACGATGGTCGCGGCGGTCCGGGAGCCCGCGCGAAGGCCGCAGCGCGCGGCGAGTGCCGGGTCGTTCTGGGCCGAGGCTCGAGCCGCCTTTGGGATTCACGGCTTCCGCGAGGTTTTTGCGCTGTTTGTGGTCGTCACGGTCGGCATCATGATTTTGAACTCGATTTTGCCGTTTTACCTGGAGTCCAGTTTACGCTTGCCCGCCGACGCGCAACCGCTCGTCTTGGGCACGCTCTTTGGGGTCGCCATCGCCGCGTTTCCCTTGTGGAACCTCGTCGCCGCCCGGCTCGGCAAGCGCTTTTCCCTCGTGCTGGGTCTGCTGCTCTTGAGCGCGAGCACTGTAGCGCTCGCGCTGTTCTCGCCGCCCGGGCGCGTGTCGGTCTACCTGCTCGCCACGAGCGCCTTGGCCGGGGTCGGCTTTTCGGCGGTGACGCTGTTTCCCTGGGCGATGCTGCCCGACGTCGTCGAGTTCGACGAACTCGCCGGCGGGCGGCGGCGCGAGGGCACGGTCTACGCGCTTTTCACCTTCGGGCAAAAGCTCGCGGGCTCGCTCGGCGTTTTTTCGAATGCGTTTGTAGCCGCGCTGTTCGGTTATCAGCAGGGCGTCGTGGCGCAGACGCCCGCCACGGCTCGCGCCCTGCAAACGATGGCGGGGCCGGTGGCGGCGGGGATTTTTCTGCTGGCGATTTTTTTCGCGCTGCGCTTTCCGATTACCAAAACCCGCCACGGCGAGGCGGTGCGCAGGCTCGAGTCTTGAGGAGCGCTAACCGAGCACGCGCGTTTCTTCATAACTCTCCAACAGCCGCGCGTAGTCGGCCGCCGACAGCGCCGCCTCGCCTTCTTTTTTGATGCGCTCGGCCTCCGCACGGACGCAAGCCCGAAAACCGGGTGTGTCGACGTTTTGCAGCATTTTTTGCAGCGCTTTCAGCAGGTGTTCCAGGGTCATCACGTCGCTTTTGCCGTAGCTGCGAATCGGGCCGAACAGGTTCGGCAGCAGCGTGGTCGGGTCGACGACCGGCACGATGACGCGCAGCGCGCCGTCGTCGTCGTAGCGGTAGGGCGGCGGCAACTCGCGCCGCGCCAGCAGCGCCAGGTTGTCGGCGATGCGGTCCACGCACATCATCGCGGTGAAGGGGTCGTTGATGCCCGGCGACAGCGCGCGCAGGGCGACTTCTAGAAGTTGGTCGAACAAAAAGTCCAGGTCCTGTCTCTGAGTGCGCCCCGCGCCGAGCACGAACACGCGCTCGAGCTCCTCTTGCAAATGCTCGACCTTTTCGCCCAAGTACACCTCGGCCAAAGGCCCGCCCCGCAGCACGTAGTCGCCCGGTTGCTGCAGCAGCCTGAGCACGAGGTCGTGCTCCCGGGCGAGCCTTAGCAGGCCGTCGTCGTCGATGATTCGCAAGTACCCGCCGCGCGAGCTGAACAGCAACTTTTGCTTGTCTGTGAAGTCGTGCGGCAGGCGCGTCGCCGGGTCGGTCTCGGCTTCGTCCCGGCCCTGACCCACCATGACGGGGAAAAGCTTGTTTTCGTCGTAGGTCGCCATGATTTTGTGCGTCAGCGTGTGGCTGACCCGCGCGAGGATGTTGGTGACCTGGACGCTCTCGGCGGTGTGGTGGATGAAGTAGACGAACGCGCCCAAGTTCACCACCGCCAGCGCGACGGCCACCGTGAGCGACAGTTGCGGCACGAAGGCGGCACTCTGGATAAAGTCGCCGCTGCCCCGCACGGTTCGCAACACCAGGAGCGAGTACAAAAAGCTTGCCAAAAAGCTGCCCAGCACGAACTGGTTGCCCCGGTCGCGCATAAAGTTGCTCAGCAAGCGCGGCCCGAACTGGGACGAAGCCATCGTCAGGACGACCATCACGATGGAAAAGGTGAGGCTCGCGACCGAGAGCATCGAGCCCGCGACCGTCCCGAGCATAGTTTTCGCACCCTCGGGTTGGCTGAGGTAGATAAGCGGAAGCGACAAACTTGCAAAGTTGATGCGTTCGTCCAGGGCGAGGGTGAGGTTGGCGAGCAAGAACGCGCCGACGATCATCAGCGTCGGCACGAACCAGTAGCTCTCGCGCAGCTCCGAAAAAAAGTTTATAGTCCGGACGTGCACGCCCTAACCCCGGGCGGCTGGGCGAAACGAGCCAGGACGAGCGGCGCTCGAGGGGTCGGTAAGCAGCGCGAGGTGTGACGTGTGATAAAGTCGAGGCATAGACCTCAACGTATACCATCTACCGTGGGGCCAAGATGACCAAAAGGGGGAGGGAGCTACCCGCGGGCTCGAAAAAGAGCGCCCTGACGCAGTGTGCGGCACTCAGCCGCCATAGGATGAGAGCCGTGTGAAAAGGTATACTCGAACAGATTTGACCGAACGTGCGAAGGGAGAAATGTGTGAACCGTTTTAGTATTGTCGTCCTGGTGGGTGTGGCCCTGCTGCTGGGTGCCTGCAACCGTTCCGCCCAGCAAACCCTGGAGAACGAACTGACGAGCACGCGCAACGAACTCACCGAGTCGCGTGAGCAGTTGAACGAACTCGAGACCAGCCTCGCGGAGTCTCGGGCCGAAGCGGAAACGTTCCGGCAGCAAGCCGATATTTTGCAAGCGGCGACCACCGCCCTGCCCGACATCGAGGGGGTCGAAGCGCTGCGGCTGCGCGTGAGCCAGTTAGAGAACCAAGCCGAGAACGTCACCGAAAACCAGCGCGGTCTGGACCAGGCCCTCGCCGCCGCCCGGACCGAAATCGCGAGTTTGCGCGACAACATCGGCGACCTCAGCGACGAAAGGGCCGAGCTGGAGCGCCAGCTCGCCGAGGCCCAGGCCGAGGCCATCCAGGCCAGGGTCCGCGCCGAAAACGCCGACGACGTCGCCGAAACCCAGGAAGCCGCGCTCGACGTGACGCGGAGCAGCGTCGAGGCCGAGGTCAACGCTCTACAAGCCCAGCTCGACGCGGTCGCCGAGGAGCGCGACGCGGCCCTGGAGCGTGTGGGCGAGCAAACCAACCTGCTGAACGACATGCGCGCCCAGCTGAACGACCTGCGCGGCAACCAGGCCGAACTGGAAGCCCAACTGCAGGCGCTGAGCGCCGAAACCGCCGCGGTCGCGCCCAACCAGGAGCAAATAGCCTTTTTGCAGGAGCAACTGGACACCATGCAAGCCGACCTGATAGCCACGCGCACGGCGCTCCGCGAGCGGCCGACCGCCACGCAAGTCAAAGTGGCCAACGACGTCATCGCCCGCTTGCGGGCCGAACTCGAGGCGCGGCCCTCGCAGGCCGAACTCGACGCCCTGCAGGCCCGCTTGAACGTCTTCGCCGAGACGCCCGGCGCCACCGGCGCAGCCGACTTAGAAGCGCGTCTGCTGAGCGCCTGCACCCAGCTCGGCGAAGCGTTTACCGACGCCTCGAGCCTCACCTACTGCGACGGTTACCTGACCCCCGCCCCGAGCAACTAAGCTTCGCACAGCAAGTACCAGGAGGAGCCCAACGCCGGGCTCCTCTTTTTGTAGAGGTCGGCAACAAAACCCGCGGTAGGTTTTTCAAACGCCATCAGCCCGTGGCTTCAAACTACCAATAGGCCCGCGCGGCGGCGTGGCGAACACGAAAAAGGCCGAACCGAGCGCCGCGAGCCCGGCCAGCACCAGAAAGCCCAAAGTGTAGTTCCCGAACCGGTCGGCAAACGCCCCCGCCAAAATGGGGCCGCTGATGGTTCCCAGCGTGACGATGACGTTCGAAAACCCCAAAATCTGCGCGAACGAGGTGCGCCCGAAGTAGTCGGCACGGATGGACTGCATAAGCGGGCCGCGCACCCCCCACGACAGGCCGTGGATGACGGCGAAGGCAATGACCCAAGGAAGGGTTTGACCGAAGGCCAAAATCAGCAGGCCGACCGCGTGCCCGAACATCGCCCCGGTCGCCAAAAAGCGTTTGTTGAGGGCGTCGCCCAAAAAGCCGCCCAAGAGTTGCCCGACCACGCTCATCGCCGTCATGAGCGCGACCATCGTCGCGGCGAGTTGCAAAGGAAAGCCCAGGTCTTGCTCCAGGTGAAGCACGAGGTGCGTCAATACCGCGAACACCACCATGAGCGCGGTCGCGTGACCGAAAGACAACAACCAAAACGCTCTCGTTCGCAACGCCTCTTTCGCCGTAAAGTCGCGCTTCACCTTCGCGGCGGCCTCGCCCGGCTCGGGTGACGCGCCGTCGGGAGCGAGGCCGTAGTCTTCAGGCCGGTTGCCGACCAAAAAAGTGAGCGGGATGCCGAGCAGCAACACGACGACGCCCGTAAAAAACGCGGTCGCGCGCCAGCCGTTCGCGACCAAGGACCAAGCGACCAGCGGGACGAGCAGGCCGCTCGCGCTGATGCCGGTTTGCAGCAGCGCGAAGGCCGTCGAGCGCCGCCGCTCGAACCACTGCGCCGCGACCGCGTTGAGCGTCAAAAAGCCCGCAAAACTCGCGCCCACAGAAATCAGCACGTAAACGAGGTAAAACGCCGTGAGCGAGTTCACCCGGCTGAACAACATCAGCGCAATTGAGAAAACGACGATGCCGACGCGCAGAATACTCCGCGCCCCGAAACGCCCGATGAGCCAGCCCTGGAGCGGCCCCAAAATGCCGCTGCCCGCCTGCTGAATCGAAAAAGCGACCGCGAACGAGGTGCGGCTCCAGCCGAACTCGGGCTGCATCACCGAGATGTAAGCGCCGAACGACTGTAAGGTAAAGTTCGAGGTCAAGATTTGCAAGCCGAAACAAGCCGTCAGTACCCACCAGCCGTAAAAAACGCTGCCCGCCCACCGTCTCGTCCGCGCTATCGCCCCAAACACGAATGTTTACCTTAACGCGGGCTCTGCGGGAGGCGTGTCTTGTACAGCGAAACACCCAGAAAAGTAGACGGGGACACGTCGTCAGCCATCCCGATGTCGTTCTGAGCGCTAGTGAAAGAATCTCCGGGCGGTACGGTAAAGAAATTCTTTCACTCCGCTGCGCTGCGTTCAGCATGGGACAGGGAAAAAGATAGGCTCGAGCCCTTCGTCACAAAGCTCGAAAACGCTGCCAAGGCAACTCAGTTCGAAGGGTCGTCTCGAGCCTCCATCTTCTCGAACAGCGTCCGCACCATGACCCGCTCTAGCAGGCCGGGCAGCCAGCGGCCCAGCGCGGCGAACGCCCTGTTGCTCGCACCAGGAACGTAGCGGCGGCGTTTTTGCTCGACGGCGCGCACCACCCCCGCAGCCAGCACCTCGGGCGGCATCCGTTTGTGTTCGCGGCGGTTGTCCGGGCTGTGCCGAGCGGCGTGCGGCGTGCGCGTCGGGCCGGGGAAAACCGTCAAGACGTGAATGCCTTGCGGCGCTAAGGCCACCCCCAAACTGCGCGCGTAGGCGGTAAGCCCGTCCTTGCTCGCCGCGTAGACCGCCGCCCCCGGATAGCTTACAAAGTGCGACAGCGACGACACGAACACGACGCTGCTGCCCCGCGTCAAGACCTTACTTGCGAGCAGCGCCCGAGTGAGTTGCAACGGCGCGCGCAAGTTTACGTCCAGCACGGCGCGTTGCGCCCCCACGTCGGCATGTTCGAACGCACCCGTCGCGTTGATGCCCGCGCTGTGGACGAAAACGTCTATCTTCTGAGAAGCGAGCGCCCTCGCCAACCTGTTCAAGTCGCCGGGGTCGGCCAGGTCGCCGTACAAAAACCCTGGTGTCACACCCGTCTCAACCCGAATCTTTTCCGTGACTTCGGCCCCGAGCCGTTCGTCTCGGTCGACGCCGACGGCCTCGCACCCTAGAGCCGCGTAGCTCGCTACGAGAGCCGCCCCGATGCCGCTCGCCGCGCCCGTGACGACGACGCGCTTCACCCGCGCTTACGCATAGCGGCGTCGAGCGAACTCGGAAAATAACGCCCAAACGCCCGCAGCGCTTTGTTTCCCAAACCCGACGTAGCCGTGTGACGTTTGGACGCTGTTGCTCGGTACACCTCCCCAGCCACTTCTGCGGCGCTCGAGAACCGCTCGCGCTTGAATTTCCCGGCAGGCACCCCGCTTTTTTGGTGCATCGGGGTATCTATCGCGCCCGGGTAAAAAGTCAGCACGCCGACCTTGCCGCCAAGCTCGAGCCGCAGGTTGCGCGCAAAACCCGCCAGCGCCGCCTTGCTTGCCCCGTACACCGCGTAGTCGGGCGCGCTCAAGTCGGCGGCGACCGAGTTGACGAACACGACCTTGCCCCCGGCGCGCTCGAGAAGCGGCAACAGCGCCCGCGTCAGCATCACGGGCGCGTACAGGTTGACGTTCAGGAGTTCGTCTACACTTTCTTCAGACTGGCGCGTCACGTCGCCGTAATACCCGACCGCCGCGTTGTGGACGAGCAGCTCGAGCTGCGTGACCGCTCGAGCTGCCAGCCAGGCCGTAACGACTTCGGCCACATCCTCTCGCGCTAAGTCGCAACGCAAGTAAGTTTTCTCGGTAAACAAAGTTCCGTCAAGCTCGTGTAGAGGCTTGCGACCCGCGAGAACGAGCGTAAAATCAGGAGCGTAAAGACGCGCCAGTTCCAAGCCGAGCCCGCTCGTCGCGCCGGTGAGTAAAACGGTTCTTCGAGTCATGTGGGTTGTACTTTAACAAGCTTGCGCAAGGCCGAGAAAGAGTTGAATCCGCGAAACCGCTCCGGCTTCCGCTCATTACCAGCTTGCTTTAGGCTTTCCTCCTTCGGTGATGCCGGTAAACCGCTGCTTGACGAGCTTGTCAAAGGGCGCGTGCGTGAGAATGTAAAAGGTGTCGGCCTCGATTGCCGCAAAGACAGTTTTGGCAACGTCGGCGGGCTCTAAGCCGCCCTCGACCAGGCCGGAAATCGCGCCCGCCACGCCCGCGCTTTTCGGGTCGAGGCTGCGCGGATCGGTGTGCTCCGTGCGGTCACGGTTGCGCTCGGAGGTGTGGATTTGCGTCTTCACCCAGGCCGGACACAAAACCGACACGCCGATGCTCGAGCCCGCCTCTTGCAAGTCCAGGTACAGCGTCTCGCTCAGCGCGACGACCGCGTGCTTGGTCACGCCGTAGGCGTTCATGCGGCTGTTGCTGATGAGTCCGGCAATCGACGCCGTGTTGACGACGTGTGCGCTTTCGCCGTGCGCCAGCATGTTGGGCACGAACGCCTTGACGCCGTAAATGACGCTCATCAAATTGACGCCGACTACCCAGTTCCAGTCGCTCAGACTGCTTTCCCAAATGGATTTCGGCGCACTGCTCACGCCCGCGTTGTTAAAGAGCAGGTGGACCGGACCGAACCTTTTTTCAGCTTCTTCGGCAAGATGCTCAACGGCCCCGTAATCGCTCACGTCGGTCGGGACGCTCAAGGTGTCGGCACCCCTGCCGTTAAGTTCGGCTTGAACCGTGCTGAGGTCTTGTGCATTGATGTCGGCGAGGACGGTCTTCATACCCCGACCTGCCGCAGCAAGCGCCAGCGCCCGCCCGATGCCGCTGCCCGCGCCGGTGACGACGGCGGTTTTACCGGCAAAGTCTTTCATAGGCTCCTTTCAAAAATCATCTTCGCTCAGCCCGGTTTGTTTGAGAAAACTTTTCAGCAGGCCTCGTTTAAGGTCTTCGTTACCGTGAATGGGAACGGAAATCCTTACTGCTTGTCCAGGCTTGGCATAAATGTGGTGGCTTCCTTGCACGCGGAGAAGCTGCCAGCCGTGTTTCTCCAGAACTCGAGCAAACTTTTTACCCAAGACCGTTTTCACACCGCGATTTCGAGTATTTTCGCGTCGTCTCCATAAGACGTATCTTCAATATCCACAGACAGACAGCCTTCGACGGCTTCATAAAGGTTTGCGAGCAAAGCCTCGAACGTCTCCCCTTGGGTGGCGCACCCTGGCAGAGCAGGTACTTCCGCCCAATATCCGCCTTCTTCAGCCTCGTGAACGACGACTTTCAGTTTCATGACTGTCTCCTTAGAAGTACAGTGTATTAAAGGTACAGCCTAGAGACTCAAGAGCCGTCTTCGGACACCTTCACCATCAGCTTGCCGACCTTGTCTCCCGTAAACAGTTTGTTGATGACGGTGGGAGCGTTCTCGAGGCCCTCTTCGACCGTCGTCTGGTACTGCAGCTTGCCCGCCTGCAGCCACCCGGCCAGCTCCTGCACCGCTTGAGCGGCGCGCTCAAAATAGTCGAGCACCAAAAAGCCCTCTATCTTGGCGCGTTTGCTGATTAAGACCGCCAGGTTGTGAATCCCCGGCCCCGCCTCGGTCGCCGCGTACTGCGAGATGTAGCCGCACAGGGGAACGCGCGCACGTAAGTTGAGTTGCGGCAGCACCGCGTCCAGGAGCACGCCGCCGACGTTTTCAAAATAGATGTCCACGCCGTCGGGACAGGCTTTGCGCAAACTCTTGTAGACGTTCTCGGTTTTGTAGTTGACGGCGGCGTCCGCGCCGAGTTCATCCGTCAGGTAAGCGCATTTTTCGTCGCTCCCGGCGATGCCGACGACGCGCAAACTTTTAAGTTTGCCGATTTGACACACTACCGAGCCGACCGCGCCCGCCGCGCCTGACACGACCAGGGTCTCCCCCGCTTGCGGCTTGCCGATGTCGAGCAGCCCGTAGTACGCAGTGATGCCGGTCATGCCGAGCGGCCCCAGGTAAGCCTCCAACGGCACGCCGGTCCTCGGCAGGGTTTGCAACCCCCTGCCGTCGCTGAGCAGGTATTCTTGCCAGCCCGTCATCCCGCTGACGATGTCGCCTTTTTTGAAAGCCGGGTTTTTGGACGCCTCGACCACGCCCAAACCGCCGCTGCGCATGGTCGCGCCGATTTTCACGGCGGGCAGGTAGCTGTCGGTCTGCGCCCACATGCGCTGGGTCGGGTCGAGGGACAAGTACAGCACCCGCACGAGAACCTGGCCATCCTCAAGTTCGGGCACCGCCTCTTCATGCCAGGTGAAGTCATCGGGTTTGAAGAGGCCTTCGGGCCGTCGGGCGAGCCGCCACTGGTGGTTGGTCGGGGGCATAGGTTTTCTCCATTTCAAGCTCGAGCCTTTGAAAAAATAGGGAGAAGTGAAACCTCCTCCCCTTTTCCGGACACGCGTCAGTAGCGGTACACCGCCGCCACCAAACCCCCGTCCGGCACCTCTTCTTTGGGGACGGCGTAGACCGTGCCGCCGTTGAGGAGGGTTCGCACTGCAGCCAAGTCGAGCAGGTCTTCGTCGCCGGGCTGCTGTTCGTCGTGCAGTTCCAGGGTGCGGCTGTCGGGGTCGAAGCTGCCCCACTGCTGTTCGCCCAAACCGACGATCAGCGTGTCGATGCGCGCGTCCACCGCCGCCAAAACGACCTCTTCGAGAGCGCTCGAGGCCGTGTCCAGGTGCGCCTGAGAAGCGTATTTCTCTAGCGCCTCTTGTCTGGCCTGGTCGAAATGCGGCTCGACGACCGCCCAGGCTTTCTCTCGCACTTCGTCGCTGCGCCACTCGTCCGGGTTGCCGGTGACGTGTTCCGGCATGAGGTGATTGTAGTGGTTGGCCTCCTGGTACAGGCTGAACAGGTAGTCCACACCTGCGAACACCAACGGGGTGGTGCCCTCGTCGAGCTCGTCGGTCACGCCGTTCTCGAGCATCTTGAAGTAGCGCAAGATGTCCTCTTTTTTGTCCTGGTCGCTCGCGCCCGAGCCGTGAAAGGCGATGTCCGGCCGCGCCCCGCCCGGCCGGCTGCCGGACACCGCGTGGTACTGCAAGGACTCTTCGGGGTCGTCGAAGCGCAGGGCTTCGGCCATGCTCGTCGGCACGTCGTCGGCCAACTTGACCTCGGCGACGCTGTGCCGCGTCGCCGTGAACAGCCGCGCTTTGTTGAGGCTCACCGCCAGCACGTGAAAACGGCCGTCGCCGGTCAACAGCGGCAGCAGCGGCTTGAGGTGGTAGCGCTCCGACACGACGGTGAGGCTTTCGAACTCGGCCGGCAGGCTGTAGTGGTGCGACTCGCCCGCGCTCAAAAACATGGCGAAGCCGCCGTACTGGTGTTGCCACAAATCCTCGTCGCTGATAAGAGCTTGCGCCGGGGCGAGCAGCGCCGTGACTTCGCGCGGACCCAACCCCTTTTCTTCCAACATCGCTTCGGCCTCTTGCACTCGGTTCTTAAAGCGGATGGGATTCTCGCGGGTGTCGGGGCCAGCTCGGTGCATCGGCGCGTAGAGCGACACGGCGTGCCCGCCCTTCGGGGCGCTCAGTTCGGTCAGGTCTTCTTTGGTCAGGGTGTCCACAAGCGTTCCTCCTCGGGTGTCTTCAGGCGTGTTCAAGCATGGCACAAGCGCGCATAAGGGACTGTAAGGTCATGAGGCTCCACACATTGACAAACATCGATGTTTTGACTAGACTGACTTCATGCCCCAAACCGCGCCACCCCCAAAAGACGCTGCGCTCGAGCCCCTCATCCGCACTTTCAAAGCCCTCGCTGACGAAGCGCGCCTCAAGATTTTGGAACATCTGGTTGCGCAAGACGCTAGCTGCTGCACACCCGGCGAGAGCGTGTGCGCCTGCGACTTGGAAAGCGTCACCGGCTTGTCCCAACCCACCGTGAGCCACCACATGAAAGTGTTGACGAACGCCAAACTCGTGACCGGCGAAAAGCGTGGGCGCTGGATGTACTACCGCATCGACCCGTGCGGCTTAGAGCTGGCCGGGGCGGCTTTGACGAGGCTCGGCGGCTAAAAATTTAGTTCGTACATCGATATGTTTCGACATGAAGGGAACCCGCTTATGGATACGCAAACCTTTTTAGACAGCTTAAAAGCGTTGAATCCGGAGACCCGCCTCCTCTTCCGCTATGGCAACAAAACAGTAAACCCCGGCTACCACGTCACCGAAGTCATGAACGCGGCGTACGAGTCGGTGGACTGCGGCGGTCAAGCGAACGCCTGGCGCGAAACCGTCGTCCAACTCCAGGGTCCGCGTGCAGACGACGCGCCCGCATTTATGACGGTCGGGAAGTTTTTGAGCATTTACGCTCAGGTCACCCAAAGTCTGCCTGTTCAAGAAGAGGCTGAGCTGAGGCTCGAGTACGGTGACCACGCCACGCCCGCGCTGCGCTACCACGTCACGGCGGTCGAGTCTCGAGACGACGCCGTCACGGTCAGCCTCACGCCGCCGGGCGTGACCTGCAAGGCGCGGGGCCGCGCGCAGACGGGTTTGACAGAGGCGGAGACGAACTTGCTCGAGGTCGTCGCCAGCGGACGAGTAACTTGCTGTTAAAACGCGTTGCTCTTCAAATCCGTAGCCGAGAGAAAACCTTCGGCTCCAAGCACTCTTGCCTTAAAGTAAGCGTGTGGCCTACGCCCGCCTGAAGCTCGCAGCCTCGACCGAGAGAAAACTGTGACTCGCTATTACGGCTGGCGCATGGTCTGGGCTTTGGCCGTCACGCAAACGGTTGGGTTCGGCGTGCTCTACTACGCCTTCAGCGTGTTCATAGCGCCGATGGAGGCTGAGCTGGGCTGGACGAGGGCGCAAACGTCGGGCGCGTTCTCGCTGGCGCTGCTGCTCTCGGGCGTCGGGGCGCTGCCCGCAGGGCGTTTTGTCGACAAACACGGCGCGCGCGGACTCATGAGCTTAGGCTCGCTCCTCGGGGCGCTCCTTGTCTTTGCCTGGTCGGGTGTGCAGAGTTTGAGCGTTTTCTACCTTGTCCAGGGCGCTATCGGCCTGGTGATGGCAGCCGTGCTGTACGACGTGGCCTTTACGGTGGTCGCCGTGTGGTTCCGGCGCGACCGGGCGCGGGCGCTCCTCGTCGTCACGCTCGTGGCGGGTTTGGCAAGCACCATTTTTATTCCGCTGACGACCTTTTTGGTCGAGGTCTTCGGCTGGCGCGACGCGCTGAAGATTTTGGCTCTCATTCTCGGTTTGACGACGGTGCCGCTGCACGCGCTCGTGTTGCGGCGGCACCCTCGAGACATAGGCCTCGAGCCCGACGGTGCTTTACCGACGACCTCTCCCCTGCTCGCCGAGCGCAGCGTCCGCCCCGCCCAAGCCCTGCGCGCGCCGAGCTTTTGGTGGCTCTCGAGCGCCTTTTCGCTGTCGCGAATGACCATGATTGCCGTGGCCGCGCACCTCGTCCCGCTGCTCGCCGAGCGTGGCTACACGCCGACGACGGTTGCCGCCGCCGCCGGTTCCGTGGGGCTTTTTCAACTCGCGGGCCGCCTTTTTTTCACGCCCGCGACCAGCCGCCTTTCGCTCACGACCCTCACCGCAGGGGTTTTCAGTTTTCACGTCGCCGCACTTCTCGTTTTGCTCCTCGTGCCGGGGCTGGGCAGTATTTGGCTGTTTGCAGCCCTGTTCGGGATGGCGAACGGGGCGGGCACGTTGGCGAGGGCCGCCCTCGTCGCCGACACCTTCGGCGCGGCGCACTACGGCAGCATCAACGGGGCGATGGCGACCCTCATCGCCGTCGTCCAGACCGTCGCCCCGCTCGGCGCGGGCCTTCTGCACGACACGTTCGGGGGTTACACCCCGGTGTTGTGGACGCTTGTTTGCGTCTCAGGGATAGCCGCGCTGCTCGTCGTGCAAGTCCAACCTCAGAAAGAAGTCGCCTATGCCGACTGACCTGACCGTTCGCCCCGCCGTCCACGCCGATATGAGCGCCGTCGCCGACATCTACAACCAGGGCATTCGCGGTCGCCACGCGACGTTCGAGACTCGAGAACGGCAACCCGAAGAGTTGGAGGCGTGGCTGAAACGCCCCTACCCGTTTCTCGTCGCCGAACGTTCGGGAAAAGTTCTGGGCTGGGTTGCAGGCTCGGCGTACCGCCCGCGCGACTGTTACCGCGGCGTCGTGGAGTTCTCGGTGTACGTGGCTGAAGAAGGCAGGGGCCGAGGTGTCGGCGACGCCCTGATGAGTGCATTTTTACCGGCTTGCGCAGCGGCGGGATTTTGGAAAATTTTGTCGCGCATTTTTCCTGAAAACGCGGGCTCGAGAGCCCTCTGCCGCCGCCACGGCTTCCGCGAGGTCGGCGTGTACGAGCGTCACGCGCAACTCGACGGCGTGTGGAAAGACGTGGTCGTCGTAGAGTGTTTGCTCGGCGAAACCCGGTAAGCACCCGGTTCAGTCGGGATAAATGAAGCCGAACGCCCACAACAGCCACACCGCCAGGGACTTCACTGGGCGGTAAATGAGCAGAATGGTCACCACCGCCACGCCGACCATGAGCGGCGTCAAACCGTCGAAAAACCCGTACCTGAGCACGAGCGTGATGCCGACGCCGACGCAAACTAAGACGGTTATAAAGTACGACAGCACCGCCGAGACAAGCCAGTTGCCCGAGTTGCCCCGCTCGAAGCGTGCGCCACAAACCTCACAGGCGTCTTTGTTTTGCAAAAAGTTTTTAGCGATACGCCCGCGAGCGCAGACCGGGCAGCGCCCCCCGAAGGTGGTCGAGAAAAAGCGCCGGAACACCAGTCCGGCATCGCGGACAGGCGTGTCTTTCTGTTGTTTACGCGTGCTCATACCTTCACGGCTTCAAGAAGCTGGTTCAAACGAACACCCGTCTTCTCAGGCTCGAGCCTCTTCCTTGTCCTCTTTTTTCTTTTTGCCGCCGAAAAAGCCCTTAATTTTTTCCAGTACCGTTTCGTGTTCGTGTATCTCTTCGCCGACCTCCTGGGCGTAGGCGCTGAGCAGGTCTTTAGCTTTGGTGCTGAGCTTGCTGGGCACTTCAATCCTGGCCGTGACCACCTGGTCGCCCAGCCCCACCTGACGCAGCCGCGGCATCCCCTTGCCGCGCAGCCGGAACTCGGTGCCGGGCTGCACGCCCGCGGGTACCTCGACGACCGCCGGGCCGTCGAGGGTGGGTACCTCGAACGAGCTGCCCAGGGCGGCCTGGGCGAAACCGAGCGGTAAATCGTAGTGGAGGTCGTCGCCTTGGCGCGTCAGGTGCGGGTGGGGTTCTAAGTCGATGTAAACATATAGGTCGCCGGGCGGTCCACCGTCCACGCCCGCGTTGCCCTGCTGCGGCAGGCGCAAACGGTAGCCTGCGTCGATGCCCTTGGGCAACCCGACCTCAGCTCGGCCGGGTTGGCGGGTGCGTCCGGCTCCGCGGCACTCGCTGCAGGGTGTGGTGATGATTTCGCCCACCCCGCGGCACTGCGGACACACGGCTTGGGTCATCATCGTGCCGAGGAACGACTGCACCTGCTGGCGCACCTGGCCCGCGCCGCGGCACTGGGGGCAGGTCCGTTTGCCGTCCGTGCCGGGCTCGGCGCGGTCGCCGTGGCAGTGGGCGCACACGCCCAAGCGCTCCACGTCCAGCATGACGGTTTCACCGGCTCGAGCCTGCTCCAGGGTCACGGTGAGCTGCGCTTCTAAGTCCTCACCCTGCGTGCCACGCCCCGCCCGACTCCCTCCAGAAAAGCCCCCGCCGAACACCGAGGAAAAGATGTCGAAGATGTCGCCCGAGAATTGCGCCTGCGGGTCGGCCGTGCCGAAGCGGTCGTAGTGCGAGCGCTTTTGCGGGTCGGAGAGCACCGCGTAGGCCGCGTTGATGGTTTTGAACCGTTCTTCGGCCTCACGGTCACCGGGGTTGCGGTCGGGGTGGTACTGCAGCGCGAGCTTGCGGTAAGCACTTTTGATTTCACGTCCGTCCGCCGTGCGCGCCACGCCGAGGGCTTCGTAGTAGTCCATCGTCATAAGTGACGAGTATACCGGAAGGCATTCAGAAAGCCTGTATAAACCGACTCACATCTGTTGAGCGCGGGCGGGAGGAGAGTGTTGGGGTAGTGGTGTGGGGAGCAGAAGCTTTCGGCCTTTTCTCGCTTACTCTCTCAGCCCACAGCGAACCCGCAACTCGAGCCGACCCCCTACCCCAGTTTCACAAACATGGGCGGCGTAACCCCAATCATCCGCGCCATCATCCACACTTGGCCTTTGTGGTGGGCCTCGTGTTCGCGCAGAAACTCGAGCAGCGTCGAAAGCGGCATCTTGCGCCCGCCGAAAGCCTCTATAACCGTGCCGAGCTGTTCTTCACTCAGGTTAGATAGGGTTTCTTGCATGGTCGCGGCGTTGTCGCACAGGCGCTGTTTGGCGCTTGAGAAGTCTTTAGAGGGTTCCGGCTTTTGCGGCGCTTCGCCCCGCAACGTGGCGAGGGTGCGCTCGCCCGCGCCGGCCAGGTGGTCGGTGAGTCCCTGAAAACTCATGCCGCCGTCCCACGCGGCAAAGTCGCCCTGGTCGTCGGGTATTTGGTCGAGCAGCTCTAAGAGCGCCGCGCGGTGCATCATAAACCCTCGTGCGTAGTCCTGTCCTGTGTTCGCCACTGTTTCAACCTCCTACAGCGATTGCCAGGAGACCTTATCACAAACGACCTGGTTACGAACAACGCTTGCCCTCTAAAAACGGTCGGGCTTCTCCCCCGAGCCCTCGAGCTGAATTTACGGCGACCTCGGACGGCTGTCTCGAGGCGTGATGGGCAACGGATAAACAACTCGGAACCGTTCGCAAACGAGCGGCATCGTTTCTGTAAACGTATAACCCACCACTCTACCCTCGCGCGTAAAAAACCGTTTGTGCGCCTCGCGCCAGTAGGCGAGCGACCCGTCCCCTTCACCCTCGGCACGAGCAAAATCTGCGCCGACCTCGTTATAAGGCTTGACCTCGACCTCAACCGTTTCGATGACGCAAAGAGGCTCTCCCCTGCCGTCCAGAATGATGCTGACGTTGCCGGTTTCGGGGAGGAGTTCACCGTCCAGCTCGAGGCCCCGCAGCGAACAGCAGGTCGCCGTTTTCGTCCCTGCCGTGACCAAACGGCCTAAGGTGTCCGCCATCTCCGGGCTGTCGCCGAAGCTCCAGGCTTCGTACTCGCCAGGCCGTGCAGCGTCGTTAGGCAAAGCTGCCAGGTAAGCCTGCCAAAACGCTTCAACCTGCGGACTGACTTCGCTCATGGGCATCACCTCTGAGGTTTAGTCTAAACGAAGGTCAAAGATTTTCTCACTTTTCTAGCGCCGTTTGAGCGCCTGCAACCGCTTCGTCGCCTCGTCGGCACTCAGGTCGCCCCGCTCGAGCGCGCTCAACACCTCGGCGCGCTCGTTTTTAACCTCCTCGACGCTCTCGTACGCCTCGTAGCCGAGAGTGCGCAGCAGCGTCTCGAAGCGTAAGCGCACGGTCGGATAACTCAGGCCTAAAATGCGCTCGACCTCTTTGAGGTTGCCGCGCACCTTGACGAACAGTCGCAGGTACTCGAGCTGTTCCTCGGGCAGCAGCGCGAACTCGTTCGGTTGAAAGCGGCCCTCGATGGTAATGCCGCTCGTCGGGCACTCCAAGCGGGTGACCTCCAAGGGTCCGCCCGTCACCGGGCACTTTGTAGGCATCGGTAGCTTGGTCTGGTCAGACATCACACGACCTCGATGGTGATGGTCACTTCGTCGGTCGAGTCACTTGCCTGAATGTCAACCAGGGGGCCGCTCGGAAAGTTGCCGTCGAGTGAACTCAAAAGCTCGTCCAGGTCGACGCCTTGACGGTCCAGGTGGGCGCGCGCTTCTTTGGGGATGAACCGCTCGGCGAACTTGGCGAGTCCCAAGGGCACGTTCAGGTTCAGCGTCGACTCGTCAGTGCTGTCTGCGGAGTAAATGCTGATGCGCAGCACGCGGGCGATGCCCTTGGGCGGGGGCGGCGCGGGGGGTGGGGGCGGCGCGGGGGTCGAGCCTAAGGCTTCCAAGAGTTCCGCCGCTTCGTCCGCACTGAGTTGGCCTGCCGCCAGCAGGTCCAAGATGCGGCGCTGTTCCGACACGACTTCAGCCACAACGCACTTCCAGGTCGCCCGCGCTGACCGACACCTCGAGCCTGGCCTCGCCCCCACCGACTTGCCCGATTAAACTGCCGCCCATACCCGTTCGCCGGGTCGTCAGGGGAGCGTCCGCGTCCACGTCGCCCATGCCGACCCCGCCGGTCACGCTGCAGCTCGAGCCCTCCAGCAGCGTGAGGTTCAGGTCCCCCGCCGACAGCTTGACGCGGTGCTCACCGCTCGTCAAGCGCACCGTTGCGTTCACGTCTCCGGCGCTCAGGCCGAGGTCGACGCCGCCCACGCCCTGCACGTTCAGGTCGCCCGCCAACAGCCTGGCTTTGACGAAAGGTGCGCCGGTCACGTTCACGTCACCCGCTTTGCTGTCCACGACCACCCCGAACCCCGCCGGAATCTTGACCTTCAAGTCGCCCATACGCTTAAAGATGTCGCCGACGAAGTCGCTGACCCCGTCGACGAGGCCGTCCAAACCCTCGCGGCGCGGTCCCTTGTCTTTTGTGGGTTTGAGGGGCCGAACGACGAAGTCGGTGCCGTCTTGTTTGACCTCGAACTGCGCGGCCTCGCTTTCGACCGCCGGTTCACCGAGGTTGGGGTCCACACAAACGTCTACGTCGCCCGTGAGCATACTGACGCGGACCCAGCGCAAACCCTCGGGCAAGCCTGGGGGCGGGGTTCGCGCCGCAGCTCGAGCCGCTACGGCCTCTCGGACGGTCGCCGTGTGGGGCGGTTGTTCAGGTTCGGTTCGGGACTCACGCTCCCCGCCTGTTTCTACCTCGGCCTCCTCCGCAGGGGGCGCGGTCTCGGCCTGCCCTTCTCGGTCACCCCGACTCGTGTCTCGCAACGCGGCCAGCAGCCTGTCGGCCTCCTCTCGAGTGATTTTGCCCTGCGTGACCAAAGCCTGAATACGTTCCTGGTCGGACCTGTCTTCGTCGTTTGCAGCCATTTTAGAAGCTCCTCTCGAGTGGGGGGGCTGGGATGGTCGCGGGCTCGAGGCGCTCGGCCACACGCCTCAACATCGAGGCCAGGCGGTACCGCAACCTACCCTTGTGCAGTTGGTCGTACCGCGCGGCCTCACGCTCGTACTGCCGAAGTTTGGTTCGACTCAGGTGTAACAGTTCGTAATGATGTCTGTTCACGACCTCGCCTCCTTCAGCAAACATTAAACGAGATTTTACAATATGTCAAGACTTACTTTACAAACATTGCTATGGAAGTCCCAAAATACGATGTTGGTGAAAACCCTTCTCTAAAATATAAGCATTGTCGTAAAACCGCGTGACGGTGTAGCCTTTCTCCAAATAAGCCTTCAACACCTCTCGAGCCGCCAAGCGCCAAGCCAGAGCGGTTTCCGGGTCGCTTTGCAGGAGGTGGGTGAAGTCGCCGGGAATCTCGGCGCGCAGGCGGGGGTCGGTTTTTGTCGTGTCGGGTGCGCTGGGGTGACCACCGACGTCGACGAGGACGGCGGGAAGGGTGGCGAGGCTCGAGGGTGAAGTTGAATCCCCAGGGGCCAACCCTTGCGCCAAACGCGTCGGTCTGAGACCCTCGAGGTCCCAAAAAGCCAGCAAGCGGTCGGTCGGCAGGGAGCCGGTCAGGGTGCCGCCCATAGCGCCGTATTCGTCGACACGGTAGTTGTTCGCAACGGCCCCCAGGTGCTCCAAGTTCAAACGAGCGTTTTTGGCCTGCAGGGGGTCGAACGTCCAGGTCATCCACGTCAAGCCGTGCGACAAACACCACTCACGCTGGAACCACTTGAGCGCTTTGCCTAGACCGTGCCCCCGGTACTCGGGTAAAACGGCCAACAGGTGCGAGTGAAGACCGTTCGGCTGCGGCTTCCCAGGACGGTAAGACGGAAAACCGAACACGAAACCCACCATCTCACCGGCTGAGAAGGCCCCGGCCGCCATCCCCCCAGCATGAACCATCGCGACCATGTCGGAGGCCCCCAAAACGCTGTCGGAACCCCACACCCTTTTTTGTAGCCCTGCACAAAGGCTCAGGTCCTGAACGTTTGTCAGCAGCTTCAAAACCACAAAAGTCAGTCTACAAAGTTTTGGGCTTACAATGGTTTGTCTTTCAACGCCCGCTTCATCTTTTTGACGGCGCACCTAATCACTGTCGAAGTGGTCGACGGCAACGTAGTCATCAACGCCACCGTGACCATGACCGACTTAGAAGTGGAGAACGCCGTTGTTCACGTTGTAGACGCCGTTCTTACGCCTCCTGTGAAGTAACGGTACTCAGCGCAAAGTTTTAAAAAGGCCGCCTCGAGGCGGCCTTTTTTACTTCGTACACTGCTTGGCGCAAAATAAGCTAATCTTCTGAGGTGGACGCGTTAACAGCTGCTCTCAACGCCATTTTACCCACCTTCTTTCTTATCGCCTTGGGAGGGCTTGCGGACAAGCTTTTTCCAGACTTGCACATGGAGACGCTGGCGCGGCTCAGTGTTCAGCTGCTCATACCCGCCCTCATTTTCAACGCGCTCGTCAACACCGACCTGACGCTCGCCTCCGCGTTGCGGTTGAGCGGGGCTTACCTCGTTTATCTGGCCGTTTTAGCGGCCGTCGTGATGCTGGGGTCACGCACGCTGCGTCGCCACCAGGTTATGGGCATCATGGTCACGACCCTGTTCGGCAACACGGGCAACATGGGCCTGCCCATCACCCTTTTTGCCTACGGGCAAGCGGGGTTCGAACGCGCCGTCGTGTTGCTGGTCGTGTCGCTCACGGCCATGTTCGTCGCCGGACCCACGCTGCTGGCCGGGGGTACGGTCAGGCTCGGGGTGCGCCTCAAAGAAGCCTTCAAACTCCCCCCTATCTGGGCGACGCTGGCGGGTCTGCTGGTCAACGTCCTGTCCCTGAGCCTACCCCTCAGCGCGACCCGTGGGGTTTCGCTGCTGGCTGACGCGGCGATTCCGGTCATGCTGCTGTCTCTAGGTATCCAGATGCGCCGCAGTTGGGTGTGGGAGGTTGGGCCTGCCGCCTTGAGGACAACGGCTTTTCGTTTGGGGCTGGGTCCTTTGATAGCTTACGGCGCTGCCAGACTGTTGAACCTCGAGCCGCTCGACCTCAAAGTGCTGGTGTTGAGCGCGGCTATGCCGGCTGCCGTGACGATGTTCGTGGTCGCCGTGGAGCTGAAAGGCGACTACCGGGGGGTAGCGCGCTCGGTCGTGGCGACGACGCTGGGGTCGCTCGTCGCTATCGCCACGGTGCTGTTCTTCTTCCCCTGAGAAGCGTCAGTGAGGACCTGCCTGGCAGGGCGGACACAGGCCGTAGAAGTTGAGGTTGGGCTCGTCGACCTGCCAACCCGAGTGCGTTTCTATTTGGCTTTTGTACAGGTGAGCCGTCTCCCCCGTCACGAACCCCTCGGGCAAATCGGTCACGCGGCCGCAAACTTTGCAAATCAAGTGGTAGTGGAGCGAACTGTTGCTGTCGTAAAGCGCTTCTCCCCTGTTGCCCCGAAACTCCCGAATCATGCCCGCCTGTTTCAGGGCGGCCAAATTCAGGTAGACCGTCGACAAACTGAAGCGGTGTCCGCGGTTTTGCAGAACGCGGTAAAGGTCTTCGGCGGTCACGTGCTTCGCCTCCTCGCGAAAGTAAGCGAGGACGACCTCTCGAGGCCGGCTGTAACGCAGCCCGTGCCGGGTCAACAAGTCGCGAATACGGCTGTGGTTCGTCTTTGCCACGGTGGTAACGTCCGACCTCCACAAAAAGGGTACCACGGACTCGCGTAAAAAGTGTTTGCGATGAACGGCCCTGGACAGCTTCTGTGGGACCGAGGCTGCTGTGGTGTCCGCACCTGCTTAAAAGATACAGCTAGAACAGGTGTGCGACCGCCTCACGTTCCTCCGACAACTCTTTTTCGGTGACGGCCATCTTTTCACGGATAAAAGGGTTTAGGTCGAGACCCTCGACCACCGTGACTTTGCCACTTTCAACAAAGACCGGAAACGAATAGACGAGGTCGGGCGCTACGTCGTAATGTCCCTGACTCGGGATGGCCATGCTCACCCACTCGCCTTTCGGTGTCCCCGAGGCCCAGGTGCGGATGTGGTCCACGGCCGCCGAGGCCGCCGAGGCCGCCGACGACGCACCCCTCGCCTCGATGATGGCCGCGCCGCGCTTTTGAACGGTGGGCATAAAACTGTCCTCTATCCAGGTTCGGTCTACAGTTTCGGCGGCGGGCCGTCCGGCGACCGTCGCGTGAAACGGGTCGGGAACCTGCGTGCTCGAGTGGTTGCCCCAGATGATGACGTTTTTTACGTCCCGCACGGGTGTGCCGGTCTTGGCGGCGAGTTGGCTCAGGGCTCGGTTGTGGTCGAGTCGGGTCATGGCCGAGAACTGGCTGGGGTCTAGGTCGGGGGCGTTCTTCAAGGCGATGAGGGCGTTGGTGTTGGCGGGATTGCCGACGACCAGCACCTTGACGGCCCGGCTCGCGTGGTCGTTGAGCGCCTTGCCCTGGCCTGTGAAAATGGCCCCGTTGGCTTCCAACAGGTCCTTGCGTTCCATGCCCGGCCCCCGCGGGCGTGAACCGACCAGCAGCGCGTACTCCACAGCCTCGAAGGCCTTGTCGGCTTGGTCGGAGGCGTCGACGGCCTCAAGCAAGTCGAAAGCGCCGTCGTTGAGCTCCATGATGACACCCTCGAGCGCTTTCATGGCCGGGGTAATCTCGAGCAGTTGCAGTTCGACGGGTTGGTCCTTGCCGAGCATGTCCCCCGCGGCAATCCTGAACAGCAGCGAATAAGCTATTTGGCCGGCGGCACCGGTAACGGCGACTTTGACGGGTCTTTTCATGGTTTTCTCCTGGGTGATGATTTGTTTGACGCAGCCTCAACTTGTTTCACGTGAAACATTCAAGCTTCGTAACCCAACAATCCGAGCAGTCTCGTCAACTCGTCTTCGGAATGAAAAAACAGCTCGAGGCGTCCCTTTTCTTTGCCCTTGATTTTGACCTTGGCACCGACCTGACGGGCCAATTCTTCCTCCACCTCCCGGTAGTGTCCAGATGGCGAAGGTGCCGTCCTGCGCGGCTTACTCTGTGGGTCGAGCGCTTCAGCCTGCCGCACCGTGAGCTGCTTGGAAAGAATCTGCTCCAGAGCCCAATCACGGTCAGTTTCGGGCAGAGCCAAAATGGCGCGCGCGTGACCCGCCGTGAGTTCGTTTTTCTCCAGAGCGTCGAGGGCTTCGTCCGACAGGTTCAACAAGCGCAGGGTGTTGGCGACGGCGCTACGGCTCTTTCCCACGGCTTTGGCGACCGCTTCCTGGTTGAGACCGAAGCCCATCAGTTGTTTGAACGCCCTGGCCTCCTCGACGACGCTCAAGTCCTCGCGCTGCAAGTTTTCGATGATGGCCAGCTCGAGCGTCTCTTGGTCGGACAAGCTACGGACCACAGCGGGCACCGAGGTGAGACCGGCTTGTTTCGCGGCCCTGAAACGCCGCTCTCCGGCGACGATTTCAAAACCGGACGCCACGGGGCGCACCAACAGCGGCTGGATGACGCCCTTCAGGGCGATGGAAGCCGCCAGTTCAGCGGTGGCCTCGGCGTCCAGGCTCTTTCTGGGTTGGAACGGCGAAACCTGCAGGGCCTCGAGACTGACCTGCCGAATTCCCTCGGCCTTTGGCAAGAGGGCGTCCAGACCACGGCCCAAACTGCTACGCTTGGCTGACACGCTGTAACACCTCCTCGGCTAAGGCGCGGTAGGCCAGGGCGCCTTGGGAAGTCGGGGCGTACTTGAAGACGGGCTGGCCGTAGGAAGGCGCTTCAGCCAAACGTACGTTGCGGGGAATCACGGTCTTGAACACTAAGTCGTCGAAATGCTCACGCACGTTGTCTTCGACTTCTTGGGACAAACGGGTCCGGCTGTCGAACATCGTCAACAGGATACCCAAAACGTTCAAACCGGGATTCAAAGACGCTTTGACCCGGCTCACCGTGTCCATCATCCCGGCGATACCCTCGAGCGCGTAATATTCGGTCTGCAAGGGGATGATGAGCTGGTCGGCGGCGGCGAGCGAGTTGAGGGTCAAGGCACCTATCGACGGCGGTGAGTCCACCACGACGAACTCGAACCGGGGTCGCACCGCCAACAGGGCTTTGGAGAGAAGTTTGACACTGTCGCTCATGGCGTCAAGCTCGAGGGCCGCGGCCGCCAGGTCGCTCGAGGCGGGCAGCAAACTCAAATTTTCCGTCGTCGTGGCAACGATGGTCGCTCGCGCCGAAGCTTCGCCGACCAAAACCTCGTAGACGGTGACCTCCGGTTTGACGACGCCTACGCCGCTGCTGGCGTTGGCCTGAGGGTCTAGGTCGACGAGCAAGGTTTCACGCCACTCTGCTAAGGCGGCAGCCAAGTTGATGGCTGTCGTCGTCTTCCCAACACCACCCTTTTGATTTATGACTCCGATGATCGGCACGCCAAGCCTCCCGCGACGACGACAGCGACAAGCGTACCACGAGACACCAGGGGCGTCGTCTCGACCGAGTTCGCCTCGACGCCCAAGAGGCTTTCCAAAGCAGCTACTTCGTGGTGAAAAGCCTCGCCCTTGCGGCTCAGCAGGGTAATGGTTTCTCCGTGGAGGTGCCGCGACAGACAGTAGAGTTTTTCGAACGTCCCGACCGCGAGAGCCGAGACGACGACCGCTCGAACATCACCAACCTCCCGCACGTCTCGAGCGTGGACGGTCACGTTATCAAGGCCTAGTTGACTTTTCAGAATTTTCAAGAACGTGGCGCGGCGCTGTCGCCTCTCGACCAGGTGGAAACGACAGTGGGGGAGAGCCAGCGCCATCGGCACGGCGGGCAGCCCACAACCGGAACCGATGTCGACGCCCGTAAAAGGTTGTGGTACGGCTTCGGCGGCGACAGCTGCGTAGCGTAGACTGTCCGTTATTTTTTCGTCTACCGTTTGGAGCGCTCGGTCCGACAGCAGATCGAGCGTTCGGTGATACTTCACCAGTAGGGCTTTGTACTTTTCTACGGGCTCAAGCAGCGAATGTTTCACGTGAAACATCTTGCGCCTTCAGGTAGACGAGAAGAGCTGTCAAGTCGCTGTCCCTGACACCGCGTAAGCGTTGTACCGCTCCCAGCGTGGCGGGTTGTGCCTTGCGAAGGGCTTCTCTACCCTCTGTAGACAAACTTGCCACTTTCGCGTAGTCGACCTTGCTGAGACTCAGTGTTTCGTAGCTCGAGCGCAGTTCCAATTCTTTGCGGCTTCGGTCGATGTAGGCCTGATACTTGACAGCAATTTCTACTTTGACTTTTTCCGACGGTGATAGAGGGTTTTCCGCCGCGCCGACGAGATCGACCACGTCCGCGTAGCCAAGCTCCGGGCGACACAGAAGCTTGCTGGCGGGTACACCGCCGTGGCGAGTGTTCGCCAAGCGCTCCACCTCGGCTCGGACCCTCGCCTCGCTTTTTTCGACCTCGTTCAGGGTTTCGGCGTCTATCAAACCCCAGGCGTGGCCGGTGGGGGAGAGGCGCGCATCAGCGTTGTCTTGTCTGTGCAACAGCCGGTACTCGTTGCGGGACGTCAACATACGGTAGGGCTCGTCGATGCCCCAGCGGATGAGGTCGTCTATCAACACGCCGCTGTAGCCCTGGTCTCGGCGCAGGGTCACAAGTTCCGCCTCGGCAGCGTGACGAGCGGCGTTCACCCCGGCCAGCAGGCCCTGCAGCGCCGCCTCTTCGTAGCCGCTGGTCCCGTTGATTTGGCCGGCGCTGAACAGGCCCGCTAAGTGTTTGGACATCAGCGTCGCACCGAGTTGGGTCGGGTCGAGCGCGTCGTATTCGACCGCGTAGGCGTACCGCTGCACGACCGCCCGCCCAAAGCCGGGAAGGGTGCGAATCATGTCGTCTTGCAGATAGGGCGGCAGAGAACTCGAGAAGCCTTGCAAGTAGACCTCGCTCGTCTCGACCCCGTCCGGCTCGACGAACAGCAGATGACGTTCCTTGTTCGCGAAACGCACGACCTTGTCTTCTATCGAAGGGCAATAACGCGGCCCCTGACCTTCTATGACACCCCCGTACATGGCGGAGTGTTCCAAATTGGCTTGAATGAGAGCGTGGGTTGCAGGCGTCGTGTGGGTTAGCCAAGTCGGGCTGCTGGACACGTTTTTACCGGGCCGACCGGTAAACGAGGCGGGCGGGTCGTCGGCGGGGACGGTCTGCAGCGCCGAAAAGTCGACCGAGTCCGAACGGACGCGGGGGGGTGTGCCGGTTTTGAACCGCAACAGCTGGTGACCGGTCGCCCGTAAACTGCTCGACAGATAACGCGCTGGCGCTTCACCCTGGCGTCCCGCGGCGCGCTGCTGTTTGCCGTACCACACGACACCGGCTAAAAAGGTGCCCGTGCAAAGAACGACGCTCGGAGCCCGCAAAACCCGTCCGTCCGTCAAAAACACGCCGCTGACGTGCTCGTCGGCAACTGCGAGTTCTGCGACTTCACCCCGGACGAGGCTGACGCCGGGTGTGGTCTCGAGCAGTTCTCTCGCCGCCGTCGCGTACTGGTCCCGCTCGTTTTGTACGCGCAAAGACTGTACGGCGGGGCCTTTGCTGCCGTTGAGGGTGCGGGCATGAATCGCCGTCGCGTCGGCAAGCCGCCCCATCACGCCGCCGAGCGCGTGGAGTTCGAAGACGAGTTGCGACTTGCCCGGCCCGCCGATGGCGGGATTGCAGGGCATCAGCCCGATTTTGGCCGGGTCCGGGAGCACCACAGCGACGCGGCTGCCGAGCCGAGCCGCCGCGTGAGCCGCCTCGACCCCGGCGTGACCGCCCCCGACGACGATGACTTCGTAATTTATACCTGCCATTCAGTATCCACCTAACGACTTTCGGACAAACCTTGTCAAAGTTAGAAACAGGCGAGTCCGGCCCTCGAGCCGGCTCGGCGAGAGGTCTAGCAGTATAGCGCACGACGCCCCGGGGGTTCGGGTACACGCCGACCATAATTTGTTAAACTGCCTTCCTATCCGGGGCGACGGAGGAACGGCGAACATGAGTATGGGCAGGCAGGAAAGCGCGATCTGGGAAAACATCTTGGACTACGTCAAGGAACACATTCCCGACGTCGAGTTCCGAACCTGGTTCAAGCAGGTGCGCCCGCTGGGCATAGACGAAGGCACGTTTATGGTCGGGGTGCCGCACTCGTTCGCTCGAGACTGGCTCAAAGACCACTACGGCGACCTTATCGAACAAGCTCTGAGAGATTTGGGCGCGGCCTCACCGCGTGTGGGCTTCAAGGTCGTGTCGTTCCCTAAAACCGAGCAGCAAGACATGTTCACCTCGGCTACGCCTGCCGAGGAAACGCCCCGTAAGGCGACGGCGCGGCTCAACCCGAAGTACATTTTTTCGAACTTCGTCGTCGGGCCGAACAACAACCTCGCCCACGCCGCCTCGCTGGCGGTCGCTGAGGCCCCCGGCCGCGCTTACAACCCGCTCTTTTTGTACGGTGAGGCCGGTCTCGGCAAAACACACCTCATGCACGCGGTGGGGCACGCCGTTTCCGAGAAGTACCCGAACCTGCAGGTCGAATACGTGACGACCGAGGCGTTCACCAACGACCTTATCAACGCCATCCGTGAAGACCGCATGGCTTCGTTCCGCGACCGCTACCGCACCATCGACCTGCTGCTCATCGACGACGTGCAGTTCATCGCCGGCAAAGAGCGCACGCAAGAAGAGTTTTTTCACACCTTCAACTCGCTCTACGAGTCGGGCAAACAAATTATTCTTTCCTCCGACCGGCCGCCCAAGGACATCCCGACGCTCGACAACCGCATCCGCAGCCGCTTCGAGTGGGGACTCATCACCGACGTACATCCGCCCGAACTGGAAACGCGCATCGCGATTCTGAAGATGAACGCCGAGTACCGCGGCGTGCGCATTCCGGGCGAGGTGTTCGACTTTATCGCCCGTCAGGTGACTTCGAATATTCGCGAGTTGGAGGGCGCGCTGATGCGCGTCATCGTCTACGCGAGCATGAACCAGTCCGACATTACGCGGCAAACCGCGGCGCGCGCCTTGTCGGACGTGTTCACCCAGAGCGAACTCAACCTGACGATGGACGACATTCTGCGCGTCACCTCGCGCCATTACGAAACCGACCAGCAGGACCTGAAATCCAAGGGCCGAAGGCACGAACTCGTGGTGCCTCGCCAGGTCGCCATGTACCTCATCCGCGAACTGACGCCGCATTCTTACCCCGAAATCGGCCAATTTTTCTCGGGCCGCGACCATTCCACGGTGATGTACGCCGTGCAAAAGGTGACCGAGCAGCTCGAGCAAGACCGGGAGCTCGAGGGGCGGGTCAGAGATATCAAAGAGGAACTTATCTGATGAACCTTAATAAACAGCTATTTCCTCTCATAACTTCTCATAAAACAGCTGTTTCCGCTGTGGATAACTCTGTGGACAAGCTGTGGATAACTTGTGGACAAGCTGTGGATAAACAGGGCTTTTCAGCAGCCTGTGGATAGCTGTGGATAACTCGGACAGTTATCCACAGGAGAAGCCGAGTTATCCACAAAATTATCCACAAGCTAAAACAGCTCGGGGACGGGCAAAACAGGGGTTATCCACACTATCCACAGGCCCTACTATAGATGGGGGTTTCAAATTAAAAGTTTAGATAACAGTCAACCTCTAAAGAAGGGATTCTCATAAATGAAGGTCTATGTACCCCGAAAAAACTTAGCTAACAGCTTGAGCCACGTTGAACGCATTATCCCGAACAGGAGCAGCAACCCCGGGCTCAGTTTGATGCGTATCGCACTCGCTGAGAAAACCATGACGCTGAGCGGCAGCAACTTGGACATCGACATCGAGGCGAAGATGGGGGCCGACACGACCGAAGAAGGTCACTTCGCCCTGCCGGCTCAGGTGTTTGCCCAAGTGGTCAGGGCCTTGCCCGGCGAACTGGTCGAGTTGGAATTCAAAGAAAACGAAGTCGACATCTCGTCGGGCAGTTACGCGACGAAGTTGCAGCTCGCCGAAGTCGGCACCGCAGTCAGCTTGCAGTTTCCCGACGAGTATCAAGGTTCGCTTGCGGCCTCCGAACTGGCGACCGCGCTCGGTCACGCCCGCTACGCCGCGGCGGTGGCCGAGTACCAGGCGATTTTCAGGGGAGTTAAGTTGGAACTCTCCGACCGTAAAACGCGGGCTGTGGCGACCGACGGCTTTCGGCTGGCCTACTACAACTTGGAGCAAGCGAGCGGCCTGGAAGGCGAGGCGGTTCTGCCTGCGCGCAGCGTCGACGAACTTACCAAGTTACTTGGCGACGGCGAGGCGAAACTCGCTCTAGCAGACGGGCAACTCTCAATCGCCAACAGCGGCATTCGCGCCAACCTCAAACTGATGGAAGGAACCTTCCCCGACTACGAGCGCGTCATTCCCGCGACGTTCCCGGTCAGCATAACTCTCGAAGCGCAAATGCTGGCCGAAGCGGTCTCGAGGGTGGCCGTCATGGCGGACAAGACGGCCAACAACCGCGTCGACCTCTTCATCAAGGCAGGTACCCTCCAGATTACCGCCGAAGGGGGTTACGGACGCTCTCAGGAGGCGCTGCAGGTCTCGCAGGAAGGAACCGACCCCGAAATCGTCTTGGCCTACAACGCCAAATACCTCGGCGACGCCCTGGCCCCGGTGACGGGCGAGGTGCGCTTGTCGTTTTCAGGCACGACCACCCCGAGCGTGATGTCGAGTTTGAAAGACCCAAACTACCTGGCGATGATCGTGCCGTTACGGTTGTGAGGCAGGTTGCAGGGCTCGAGCAAAGTCTACACCGGACTCAGCTGGTTCGTCACTTGCTAAGCGGTTTTTGTCGTTGGCGGTCGAGACCTGGTTGCAACCTATAAAATAAAAAGCGAACCCCTTTTCAGTTCCTTTGCATTCCGAGCAAAGTCCCGGGGTAAAGTGGCGGCTGGACGGGTTGAGCGTGGCACACAAGCATCTGCTTAGGAGGTTTCAATGACAGAGATCGAAACCATACACGCCGTCGAGCTGTTGGACTCGCGCGGCAACCCCACGGTGGGGGCCACCGTGCGGCTCGTCAGCGGGGCCGAAGGCGGCGCGGCGGTGCCCTCGGGCGCGTCGACGGGGGCACACGAGGCGGTCGAACTGCGCGACGGGGAATCCCGCTACGGCGGCAAAGGGGTACAGCAAGCCGTCCACAACGTCAACGAAACCATCGCCGCCGAACTTTTAGGTTTCGACGCCGCCGACCAAACGGGTTTGGACCGGGCGCTGCTCGATTTGGACGGCACGCCCAACAAAGCCAAGCTGGGCGCGAACGCGCTGCTGGCCGTGTCGTTGGCTGCGGCGAGGGCCGCAGCCGACACCTTTGGCCTGCCCTTGTACCGTTACTTGGGCGGCGTCAACGCCAAAACCCTGCCCGTACCGATGATGAACGTCGTCAACGGGGGCAAGCACGCCGACAACAACGTCGACATGCAGGAGTTCATGCTGGCCCCGGTCGGGTTCGAGCGTTTCGGCGAGGCGTTGCGGGCCGGCGTCGAAACCTTTCACGCCCTCAGAAAAGTGCTCTCGAGCCGCGGTTACAACACCAACGTCGGCGACGAGGGCGGCTTCGCGCCCGACCTGAAGAGCAACCAGGAAGCTCTGGAAGTTATCTTAGAGGCCATCGAAAAAGCCGGTTACACCCCCGGCGAGCACATCGCCATCGGTTTGGACCCCGCCTCGACCGAGTTTTACAAGGACGGCCACTATCACCTCGAGGCCGAGGACAAGGTTTTGAGCCCCGACGAGATGATCGCCTACTGGCAACACTGGGTCGAAACGTACCCGATTCTGTCCATCGAGGACGGGCTGGCCGAGGACGACTGGGCGAGTTGGGCCGAGCTTACTCGAGTCCTTGGAGACAAGTGCCAACTCGTCGGCGACGACCTGTTCGTGACGAACGTGGAGCGCTTGCAGCGTGGCTTGGATGAACGCGTGGGCAACGCGATTCTCGTCAAGGTCAACCAAATCGGCACGCTGACCGAGGCGCTCGACGCCATCGAACTCGCTAGAACGAGCGGCTACCGCAGCATGATCAGCCACCGCAGCGGCGAAACCGAAGACGCCTTCATCGCCGACCTGGCCGTGGCGGTCAACGCCCCGCAAATCAAGACCGGCTCGGCGAGCCGCAGCGACAGGACGGCGAAGTACAACCGCCTGCTCCGCATCGAGAGCGAGTTGGGTTCGGCCGCCCGCTTTTTGGGCCGGAAAGCGTTCGCCCGGTGAACGTGCCGCGCCGCACCAAAATCGTCGCCACGCTCGGCCCCGCCACGAGCGACGCCGGAAAAATCGTGCAACTCATGGAGGCCGGGGTCAACCTGTTCCGGCTCAACTTCTCGCACGGCACCAAAGACGTCCACAAAAGCAACATCGACCTCATCCGCAAACAGAGCGAGCGCTTAGGAAGGCCGGTCGGGGTGCTGCAGGACTTGCAAGGCCCCAAAATCCGCACCGCGACCTTCGAGAAGGGCAAGGTCGAGCTTAAAGAGGGCGACACCTTCATCCTCACCTGCGACGACGACACGCCCGGTGACTCTCATCGCGTCGGGGTGACCTACAAAAACCTCTACAACGACGTCAAGGGCGGCGACACGCTGCTGCTCGACGACGGGCGCTTGGCCCTGGAAGTCACGGCCGTCAAAGGGCAGAACATCGAAACGAAAGTGATGCTGGGCGGGGTGTTGTCGAACAACAAGGGCATCAACATTCCCGGGGCCGACCTCAGCATTCCGGCGCTGACCGACAAGGACGTCGAAGACATGCTTTACGGCGCGGAACTCGACGTCGACTGGGTGGCGATGAGCTTTGTGCGCAGCCGCGACGACCTGTTGTTGGCGCGGCACTACTTAGCGAGGGCGGGCTCGAGGGCCAAACTCATGGCGAAGATCGAGAAACCCAGCGCGGTGAGCCGCTTCGACGAGATTTTGCGAGAGGTCGACGGCGTGATGGTCGCGCGCGGCGACTTGGGCGTCGAGATGCCGGCCGAAAAAGTGCCGCTCATCCAAAAAAGCCTCATCCGCGCCTCGGTCGAGGCGGGCAAGCCGGTCATCACCGCCACGCAGATGTTGGAGAGCATGGTCAACAACCCGACGCCGACGCGCGCCGAGGCTTCAGACGTCGCCAACGCGATTTACGACGGCACCGACGCGGTCATGCTCTCGGCCGAAACGGCTGTAGGCAAGTACCCGGTCGCGGCGGTCAAGATGATGGACCGCATCGCGCGCAGCGTCGAGAGCGACGAGCGCTACCAGCGCGACATGCGCGACCACTACCCCGCCCCCGACGCGACCACCGCCGACGCCGTGTCGTTGGGGGCCTGCCAGATGGCCTACAACCTTTCAGCCGAAGTCATCGTGACGTTTACCTCGAGCGGCAACACCGCCCTGCGGGTGTCACGCAACCGGCCGCCCTCACCGATTCTCGCCATCACCCCGAACGACCGCGCCTACCGGCAGATGAGCATCGTCTGGGGCGTGGTGCCCGACATGAGCACCGACATCCACACCACCGACGAGATGGTCGAGGTCGCCAGCCGCGCCATCAAAAAAACCGACCTCGCCGACCCCGGCGCGCGCTACGTCATCACCGCGGGCGTGCCCTTCGGGATGCGCGGCACCACGAACCTCATCCGGGTGGAGCGGCTGCGGGAGTGAGGCAGTAGGTGAAGCCAGGAGTCATGGTTCAGGCGTCGGGAAGTTGCGACTTTAGAACTGCAACCTTCATGCCGAGACTGGGCGGGTTTCCAAGCTGTCGAGGCCGGTACTCGGCTCGAGCCCGCCGAACGCTACTCGTAGGACTCCAGGGTCGCCCCCGTCGCCCTGTCGAACACGTGGCAGCGCGAGAAGTAAAACCTCAACCGTTCCGGCAACACCTGGTCGGGGTGCGAAACGGCGGCGTGAAACGGCGTGTCGCCGACCCGGCCGCTCAGCAGCGTGACCGGCTTGGTCGGCAGGTCGAGCCGCTCGGTCACGGTCGCCTCGACGCTGAAGGCTTCGGCGTCGGCTCGCAGGCTTAAGTCTTCGGGCCGCACGCCCACGAGCTTGCCGCCGAGTTCCTTGCTGAGCGCGCCACCGACACGTTCACCGTCCAACACGTTCAGCGCCGGGGTGAGCGGCTCGGGGTTTAGAAAGTTGGCGACGAACAAACTCCTGGGCGAGCGGTAAAGCTCGCGGTAGCTGCCCACCTGGGCAATCTTGCCCACGTCCATCAGCGCGACCACGTCGGCCAACAGCAACGCTTCCGTTTGGTCGTGCGTGACGTACAAGGTGGTAATGCGAAACTCGCTCAGCAGGCGTTTTAAGTTGACGCGGTACTTGTCGCGCAGGTTGGGGTCTAAGTTGCTGAAGGGCTCGTCGAGCAAAAACAGCGCCGGGTTCCGGGTGATGCAGCGCGCCAGGGCGACGCGCTGCTGCTCGCCCGGCGACAACCCCTTGGGTTTGCGCCCCAACAGGTGAGCGATGTCGACGCCCATGAGGTCGCTCGTGCGCTGGTAGATGCGCCGCGCCTGTTCGTCCTTGGGCGTCTTGCCGCGAAAAAAGAAGTAGGCCAGGACGTTCTTTTCGACCGTGAAGTTCGGGTAGAGCGCGAAGGTTTGAAACACCATGCCGACGTGTCTTTCTCGGGGCGGCCGCCGGGTGACGTCCTCGCCGCCCACGAAGACCTGCCCGCCGTCCGGCCGCACGAGGCCCGCGACGACTTTCAACAGCGTGCTTTTGCCGCAGCCGCTCGGGCCGAGCAGGACGGTCGTGCGGCCGGACGGCAGCGTCAGGTTGACGGGGCCGAGGCCGAACGACGCCGACCTCGGCCCGGCGCTGGATGACCGTTTGGATGAGCGTCTGCCAGGCGTCGTGAACCTTTTTTGTATGTCTGAGAGCGTGACCGTCGCCATTTGAAAAGCTTATACCAGGGGGGCGTGCGTGACGGTTCGGTACCTACTTTTCGCAGGTTGAGGCTCGAGCCTGACCCGGCACGCCGCGAAGCGTGACGGCAAGGCCGTCGCCCCAGCGGGTTTACGAGGCGACCGGCGAAGCCGCAGCTTCCGCACTCAAGGGGGGAACGGTCGTCCGGGCGTCGGCGTACATGCGGCGGTCCGCCTCAACGACGACGGCGTCCACGTCGACGACGCCGTCGGTCCTCTGCAGGCCTATCCGGGCTTCGACGACCAGGAAACCGCTTTTCGTGCTTACGGGTTCTTCGAAAGCTCGGCGTAGTCTGGTCTCCAAGTCGGGGGCCGCGCTCGCCGCGATAAACTCGTCGCCGCCGTACCGAAACAAGACGTCGCCCTGACGGAGCGTGCGTTGGAGGCGCTTGGCCGTAATCGCCAAAACCTCGTCGCCCACCGCGTGGCCGTAGCGGTCGTTGACGGCCTTGAAGTGGCGCAGGTCGATAAAAGCTAAGGTCAAGCCGTCGCGCCCGCCCGCCTGCGCGAGTTCTTCCAAACCGGCCCGGCGCGTCAAGACGCCGGTCAGGCCGTCGGTACGGTGGTTGCGCCGCTCGAGCACCACCGACAGCGAGACCGCGCTGGCGACCACGACGCTGAGGGTCTGCACCACCGCGTAGGCGAGCGGCTGGCTCGTTTCGCCCGCGTGGGCCATGAGCACCAGCCAAGCGGTGAGGCCGTAAAAAGGCAGGAGAGTGGGTTGGCCCTTGCGCAAGTTGGCGACGGTCGTCCCGATGAGCCAAACAGGTACCAGGGCTTCGAAAGCTGGAGCGTGCGAGGGTAAATGGACGAGGCCGACGAGGGCGGGCAGGTCACCCAAGGTGAGCAAAAAATCGCTGGCCTGTTCGCTGCGCGAGCGCAAACCAAAAGACAAGACTATAAAGTGTGACGGCCGAGACGCCGATGAAGCCCGCAAAAAACGCAAAGCTGTGAGAGAAAAAAAGCGTAACAGCAACGATGACGAGCACGCGTAAACCGACGCGGAGGAGGTAGCGGCGGTTCGCTTCACGGCGGATTGAGCTGGCAACGACGTTATTTACGCCACAAGTGTACGATGTTCAACAAAATCCATAAGCCGAAATTGTAACTCAGGCTCTATAAGCCAAAAAATAAGCAGAGAAAGGGTAGGTTCACAAGGGTCGGCACCCCTCAGCCGAACAGAAGCCGCTCTTTCCGGTTTGTTCAAAATCAACCGGAGCAGAACGACGAAGTCCAAGGTTACGGGCCTCAAAAAGACGTGGAAAAAGCTTTTCATACCAACGTGATTTTATCGTGTCACAGTTTGAGTTTGTCTGAGATAATGCGCTCCGCGCAGATTTACTGCTGTCATTATGACAGCAGTAAATCACTCTGGTATCAGATTCTATTCAGCGCGTTGCTGCGTATGAACGCTGCTACCTACACATGCCGTTGCGCACAGACGCCACATAAATTAACACCGCATAAATTACGGAGCGGGTGAAGGTTCAGTGCGTTGCAGCGTCTCCGGCACCTTGAGCGCGAACGTGGCTGCGGCCGCAGCCCCAACCCCCGCCATTACCACTGCCGCCAGCGACAAACTCAGCACGTCGGCCACCGCCCCGACAATCAGGGGGGCTCCGGTCGCGCCCCCGTCGCCGATGAGCCGCCACACACCCAGAAACTCGCCCAGCGCGTCCCGCGGCGCGAGGTCCGCGCCGAGCGTCATCATCGTGCCGGACCCCAAACCGTTGCCGAAGCCGATGAGCGAGGCGGCCAGCAGCAGCGGGACGAAACCGGTCGTCACGGGAATGAGCAGCACGCCCAAAGCTTGCAGCGCGAAACAGGGTACGATGGCGAACTTGCGGCCCCAGCGGTCCATGATGACGCCCGCCGGGTAAAACATCGCCATGTCGACGAACGACGACACGCTCAAAACGAGTCCGACCGCCTCGACGCCCAACGAAAGCGCGTCCGCCCCGTAAAGCGGGATGAGCACGCGGCGGCTGGCGCGCACCATCTGCGCCAACAGTTGCGCCGTACCCGCGGCGGCCAGGACGTTCCGCTGCGCTCGCAAAACGTGCCACAAGTTGTGTGTGGGCCGCTCGAGCGCGGAAGTCCCTAGCGGCTCGGCTTTTTCGATGAACAACAGCGCGAGGACGACCGTCACCCCGGCCAGCGCGCCGTAAAGCACAAACGTCGCCCCGAACCCGAACATGCCCGCGAGCACCCCGCCCACCGCCGGACCTGCAAACGTGCCCAGACGGTTCGTGCCGCCGAACAGCGCGATGGTGCGGCCGCGCTGAGCGCTGACCGTCGCTTCGGCCAAGTAGGCGTGCCGGGACAGGTTCCACAGCGCCCCGCCGACCCCGGCCAACAAGCGGTAGCCCAGCACCTCTACAAGCGTGCTCGCCCACAAAAGCGCCAGCACCGACACCCCGACGAGCGCGACGCCTAAGACCATCACCCACTTGCGGTCGAGCTGGCGCAGCAGACTTCCGGCAGGCACGTCGGCTAGTAAGGTGCCCAGGGCTTCACCCGCCAGGACGAGCCCGATAAGGCTGTAGGCGTTGGTAAACGTGCCCGCATAAAGGGGCAGGACGGGCAACAACAGCCCGTTGCAAAACGATAAAATGAGGGTCGGCAGGTAAACGGATAACAAAAGCTTGCTGAGGGTTTGGCGCACGGGGTTACTTTAACCTCAGCGAGGCTGAACGGAGCGGCTCAGAATCACCCAGAACTGTTGAGGCGGCTGGACTGTTCACAAATGGAGAGCCCTCACTTGCTTTAGGTGGTAAGCTAGATCAAATTCTTGAAAAACTTCACTATAGCGTTACACTGACATAAAATAAGCTTTAAGGAATCGCGCACCTGATGGAAAAGTAAGGACTTATGGCAGAACCAAGGAAGCCTAAACCGCTGCTCCAAAAGGAAGTAAAGTTTGAACCTGGAAAACTGCTCCTGACTGCAAAAGACTTGCTGAACTTAAATATTGGTGATGCCGTTTACAGCTTCATCTCGAGTGTCAGTTTGAAAGAAGACTCACTCGAGGAAAAAGCTTGGCACCTCATCTATTCTGCAATGTTACGTGGTTTGAAAACACTTGTTTCTGATAGTTATCGACTGCTTGAAACAAGGCCAGAAAATGTAGAAGGGTTAAAGGAAAATATTGAACTGTCTTTGGAGCTTGGTGCTGAAAGCATCGGACCCGCTTTATTCAAACGCCCTAGAGATCTAAAGCTACTCGAGCAAATACGCCCTTCGATTGTTGCTTGGGCACGCACATATTCACTTACAGAACAAGAAGCAAGTATCTTTGCGGATAGATTCAAAAGCTATTTTGCTGTTGCTTTATTTGAAACTTGGGCAGCCAATCCGAGCAAATACGAACTCCTACGTAAAGGAGCCAGTGAAAACCCTTTTTCAGAAGAACAGGAAAGGGAACACGCCTGGCATCTTTATCAAGCGCAGCTTAATCGTTCCCTAGATAATCCAGTATTTGATGAAACATTTAGCTTACGAAGTGTTTACATTCCTTTAAGGGCTGGTATCGCTCTTACTAAAGAGGAGCAGGCTGTAATAGTCAATGAAAGTCCCTATAAGCCAGAGTTCAAAGTTGTTCGAACAGAAGATTGGTTATTGGATTGGCTTCGCGAGTCGAATACATCTGTACGGGTTGTAAGTGGTGGTCCTGGAAGCGGCAAATCGACGCTGGCTAAGCATTTTGCTGTACGAGCTGAAGAGCAAGCTTACAAGACGCTGTTTATTCCGTTGCATTTAATGAAGTTTGATAGAGATTTGGTCTCTGCCGTGTCAGACGTTTTATCAAAACAGTTTCCCTTGAAAGGCTATAATCCCCTTGAAACTAATGATGTTGAAAAGTTGTTAGTTGTATTTGATGGTTTGGATGAATTAAGTTTAAGTAGCGGTCAGGCTGAACAATCTGTAACTCGCTTTGTAGAAGAAGTTGACCGTGAGGCACGTGCTCTAACTACTCGCAATGTTAAGTTCTTGCTTTTGGGCCGCACATTGGTAGTTCAGGAGCAGCAAGTTAGGGCGCTAAACAAGGCGGGAACAATTCTTGAGCTTATACCGTACTACGTCAAAAAAGATGAGTGCGGAAAGTATCTCGATAGTGATAGTGAGCTTATCAGTGTAGATCAGCGAGATGCTTGGTGGAAGCGTTACGCAACTATCAAAGATTTTGAGTGGCAGAGTATGCCTGCTAAATTAAAACTTTCCGATGACCACGAGTTAACGGAGATTACGAGTCAACCCCTACTTAACTATCTAGTTGCCCGCAAATACAGCGATGACCCCGACGACTTTGATCCCGACCAAAACCTCAACAAACTTTATGAAGGTTTGATCAAAGAGATTTTTGAGAGACCTTGGGGTGATGGTGGCAGCATGCACACAAGAGGAGTCGATGAAAGAATGTACTTTCGCCTCCTTGAACATGTTGGTGTCTGCACCTGGCACAGTGGTGATACACGCACCGCACGAGTTAAAGACATAGAGAGCAAGCTCCCCAAAGGTAGTAACACTTTACGAGAGGCTTTTGAGACATTGGGTAACAGCGTCGAAAGTGGGGCGACCCGTCTCTTAACAGCTTTTTACACTCAAAAGGCAGAGGAGACGAGAGAAGGGGATTCTACTTTTGAACTAACTCACAAAAGCTTTGGTGAATATCTAACAGCACGACGGATCGTAGGTGTTTTTGATCAAATTCACCGACAATTTACTGATATGGAATCTGAGTTGAGTCCTCCCCAGTTACTGACCCAGTGGGTGTCTCTGTGCGGTCCTGTCTACACGGATACGTATTTGAAACGGTTTGTGGAAAGAGAAGTGAAACTCGCAGACCCTATAAAAGTTAGAGCTTGGCAAGACACAGCTACTAAACTTTTAAATTTTGTCATTGCTCAGCACATGCCCGTAAACCAAGTAGACGGTATGACTTACAAGTCAATGTTAAACCAAGACAGAAATGCTCAAGAAGCATTGTTGGTGTTTCTTAGCTGCTGTGCCGGTGTTTCCAATGAAATTTCAAGACTTGAATTTGGCTCCTCCGTGGGGATCAAAGCCTGGTTCAACTTCTTGAATTCCGAACGCAACTTTAACAATTCATTCAAAAGTTGCCTCAACAATATGGATTTCAGGGGTTACAATTTGGAAGGATTGGACTTGTCTGGCTCAAACATGACCGGTTCTATTTTGACAGATGTTAACTTGGTTGCTGTTGACCTTGCATACTCTACTTTGGAGTCAGCTGATGTTTCAAAAGCCTGTCTAAACTTATCACGCCTGTTTGGAGTAGACTTTTCGTATGCAACAATGGTTGAAACTAAAATCCTATCAGCTTTTATGCCATACACTGATTTTTTTGACGCAAACTTAGAGGAAGCAATTATCATATCGTGCGATATATTAGACTCAGACTTTGCAGAAGCCAACTTGAAAAATACAATTTTTATGGGATCTGATCTACGTAGAGCAAAAAATCTTTTAGCTTACCAGCTTTTGGAGACCAAATCGCTCTACAAAACCATCCTTGATCAGGAACTTGCGGAGGAAGTGAGAAGAGCCAAGCCGGAATTATTTGAATTTCCGAAAGAACCTCTGGGGAACTTCGATTTCGAATCTATCCAATATATGTTCGGTGGGGGTAACCCAGAGTAATTTTACTTCAGCGCTCCCGAGGTGAGCCCCTTGACGATTTGCTTGCTCGCGAACAGGTACAGAACGAGCAGCGGCAGCGCCGTGATGGTGAGCCCGGCAAAGAGCAGCGCCCAGTCGCTCTGGTGCTCGCCGAAAAAGCTGAACAGGCCCAGTGGCAGCGTCTTGAAGCGTTCCGCCCGGATAAAGATAAGCGGAAAAAAGAAGTCGTTCCACCACGGGATGAAGTTGAAAATCGCCACCGTGGCGAGCGCCGGGCGCACTAGCGGCAGCATAATTTGCCAGTAGATGCGAAACTCGCCCGCGCCGTCCAAACGGGCGGCCTCTTCCAGCTCTTTGGGTAAAGTCTCGAAAAAGTTGGCGAGGACGAAGATGGTAAAGGGCAGCCCACTCGCCGCGTAGACCAACACGAGCGACCAGGGCGTATTCAGCAGCCCCAAATTCTTCATCAGAAAAAAGAGCGGCAAGATGCCCAAGCGAATCGGCAACATCAGTCCGGCCAAAAAGTAGATCATGAGCCACTGTTTGCCCCGGAACGTGTAGCGCCCGAGCGGGTACGCGGCGAGGCTGCCCAAAACGAGGACGAGCAGCAGCGACAAACCCGTCACAAACACGCTGTTGCCGAAGTAGGTCGAAAAGTTGCCGCGGCCCCAAGCTTCGGTGTAGTTGTGCAAGCTCCAGCTTTCGGGCAGGGCGAAAGGGCTGCGGAAAATTTCCCTCGTGCTCTTGAACGACGACAGCACCATTAAAAAAATCGGATAGAGAACGGTCAGGCCGTAAGCGACGAGCATCGTATAAATAAGAGTGCCTTTGGTCAGGTTGAGTGCCTTAGTCACTCAGTTCACGCGCCTTTTTGGAAAGTGGGGAGTGGGGGAGTAGGGGAGAAAGGGCTTTTGACTTCACCTTTTACTTTCCACTCGGTACTCGGTACTTTCCCCGCACCACAATCAGTCATACGTCACCTCGCCGCGCCGGACGATTCGCAAAAAGATAACCGAGACGAGGGCGATAAAGCCGAACATCGTGACAGCCAGCGTCGAGCCCATGCTGACCGCTTCTTGCCCGGTGCCGAAGGCGGTGCGGTAGAAAAACGTGCCGAGCACGTCGGTCGCGCCGCCGGGCGAGCCGTCCGAGCCGGCCATCACGAAGATAAGTTCGAAAGCGTTGAAGTTGCCGATGAAGGTCAGCACCGTGACGATGACGAGCGAAGGCCGGAGCAGCGGGAACTGGATATGCCGGAACGTTTGCCAGGAACTCGCGCCGTCCAAACGCGCGGCCTCCAAGTAACTCTCCGGAATGCTGCCTAAGTTCGCCAGAAAAAGCATCATCGGAAAGCCCAGCCAGGCCCAGGCGTTCACCGCGACGATTGTGGGCAGTGCGGTCGTCGGCGTGCCCAGCCAGGGCTGCGCCAGCACGCCGAGCCCGAGCGCCTTGAGCCCCTTGTTCAGCGGGCCGAACAGCGGGTTCAGGATGAGGTTCCACAAAAAACCGATGAGCACGGTGGCGAGCAGGTGCGGCATAAAAAACAAGTTTTGAAAAAAGCGGCTGAGATGCTTGAGGTTGTATAGGACAACCGCGAAAAACAGCGCCACCGTGTTCTGCACGAGCATGGTCAGCCCGAAAAAGACGAGGTTGTGCCAAAACGCCCGCCACAGGTTGCTGCGCCAGGGTTCCTGGGTGAACAGCTTGACGAAGTTGTCCAGCCCGGCGAACGCGCCGCGCTGCAAACCCCGCCACTCGAACAGGCTGTAACTCACCGCGTTCAGCAGCGGCCAGACGATGAACAGGCTGTAGAGGATGAAAGCGGGCAGCCAAAACGGGGCGAAGCGCCAAAAAGGGGAGAGCTTATGGGCTCTCCCTTTACCGGTTGCGGTTCGACCTCGAGCAGCCACGTTTTAGGCGTCAGGGTTGAGACGTGGGCGTAAACCAGGTCGCCATCTTGGTCTGCAGGTCGGCGGCGACTTCTTCGGGCGTCATGCTGTCTAAGAAAAGTCTTTGAATGTCCTCGCCGATGACGGTCGTCCCCGACGGGTCGCCGTAGCGGAAATGCACCAGCAGCATGTAGGGCGTGGCGTTTTCTTTCCACATGCCGTCGATTTCGCTCAGCAGCGGGTCGGTCGGCGTGACGCCCTCGACCGGCGACAGCACCAGCAGTTTGTCGCTGTAGGCTTGCGCGTATTCTTGAGAGCCGAGCCAGTTGGCGAACTCGACGGCGGCGTCCTGGTCCTCGGCACTCGTCGTCACGGCCCAGGCACCGTCTACGAACCAGGAGACCATCTTCTCGTCGCTACCCTTGGCCGGAACCGCAAAGACACCCAGCTCGAGGTCCGGGTTTTGCGCGCGGAAGTAAGCCGCTTCCCAAGAACCGCCGGGGAACATCGCGGCGAGTTCGTTCACGAACAGGTTTTGGGTGTCGGTGTAAGACACCGCGGTCACGTCGGGTGGCATGAAGGGTTGCAGTTCTTTGACCGCCGCCAGACTCTCGACGAAAGCCGGGTCGTCGAAGGTACGGCTGCCATTCAGAATTCCTTCCACGAAGTCGTTACCGCCGTAAGCGCCCGCGCCGACGATGGAGTGAAAAATCGGCAGCATCCAGGCGTCCTTGCCAGTAATCGCCAGCGGGATATAGCCCGCCTCCAAAAGCGTTTCGTTGATGGTGAGAAATTCGTCCCAGGTTTCGGGTTCGGACAAGCCCAACTCCTCGAAAATTGCCTTGTTGTAGTACATCTGCAGGGTTTGGATGGCGAACGGCACACCGTACACTTGCCCGTTTTCCTGGCTGCGCACCGCGTCGAGGGCGGTGGGGGAGAAGTTACCCAACGTTTCAACTTTGTCGTCCAGCGGCACCAGGTAACCGCCGTCTATCCACGGTTTGACGCCGCCGTAGGAGCGGGTCATGACCACGTCGCCGGCCTCGCCCGCTTGCAGCGAGGTGGCGGTGAGTGTGTTGTATTCGGTGTTGAGGAACGCCTCGAAGTTGATGTCTACGCCCTCGTGCTCGGCCTCGTAGGCGCTGAACAGTTCGTTGTAGGCGTCCACGTCCTCGGTGCGCCAGGACCAGGCGTCCAGGGTTTGGGCGAAGGCGGCGGAGAGCAGCAACAGGGCGAACAAGCCGGCGGCCAAACGTAATTTCATGTCAACCTCCCTTGGTGGATAGAGCATACCAGTTATAGACCATTCGTCAACCGGGTTACTTTCTCGGGTTGAGAGAAACGGGTGGCTTTCCGCTCGCTGCGGTTCCGGCCAACACCCCAGCAACTGCCCGCAACGACTCAGGGCGAAACCCGAAACTCACCACCGCCGGGCCGGGCAAATCCTCGACATGGTACGGGTTCCAGAGGGCGACGTGAACGAATCTTCCAGCGGCGCGCGCGACCTCGAGCCCCCACCTCACTTCCGCTTCTTCCAGCCGCGTCCTCGAGGTCGTCACAAAAACCGTCACGTCGGCTTGTTTCACCTTAGCAAAAACGTCTTCCTTTTCAAGCCGTTCTCGGTCGTAAAACGCGCATGTGACTGAAAAGCCTTTTTGCTCGAGTTCGCGCGCAAACGCCGCGGCGGGCGTGTCCACCTTGTCGCTCGCCGCGCCGCCCACCGCACTTTCGGGGGCGATGAGGGTTAGGCGCGAGCCTTTGGAAAGCGGCTTGAACTCACCGAGCACCGTCACGGCGCGCTTCGCGGCTTCGTCGAGTAAAGCTTCGTCGCCGTCCCGCCAAGCGTCGTCGAGGTCGGGTGCGGTGGGAAACCGTCGAGCGAGGGTGTTGACGCGCTCGAGTGAATGCTTAATCTCATTCGGGTTCAAACGGCCTTCGGCAAGCGCCGCGTCAATGCCTTGCAAAATGGCTTCATGGGTCGAAACAGGCCCGGTATGCACGTCGTAGAGCGGCATGTCGATGCCCGCTGTAAGCGCCCGCACCACCGCCTCGGCCGGACTATAGCGGGCGGCGATGGCCTGCATCTCTAAAGCGTCGGTAAAGGTCACGCCTTCAAAGCCGAGTTCGTTGCGGAGCAGGTCGGAGATGACGTGTTTCGCCAAGGTCGCCGGGTTTCCTGGGTCGAGCGCGCGGACGACGCCGTGGTAACTCATCACGGCGGCGACGCCTGCGTTGACAGCCGCTTTGAAGGGGAACAGCTCAACGGCGTGCAATCGCTCCAAACTCGCGTCCAGGGTGGGCAGCGCCAGGTGCGAGTCGGTCGCGGTGTCGCCGTGGCCGGGGAAATGCTTCACCGTCGCCGCGACGCCCTCGCTCTGCAACCCCTCCACAAAGGCGACGACGTGCCGAGCGACTTTTTCGGGATTGCTCCCGAACGACCGCTCGCCGATGACCGGGTTGAGGGGGTTGTTGTTCACGTCGGCGACGGGGGCGAAGTTCACGTTCACGCCCACTGCGCGGAGGCCTCGAGCGGTTGCCGCCGCGACGTTGCGGGTCAAACCGGCATCATCGACCGCGCCCAACAGCATCGTGCCGGGCGAATAGGGCACGTCCAACGCGCGCACCACCCCGCCGCCTTCCTGGTCGGTGGCGATGAGGAGGTCTGCGCCGAGGAGAATGCGCAACTCAGCGCATAAATCAGCGGCTTGATAACGGTCGCCGAAGTTCCGGCGGAACAAGCACACGCCGCCGACTTTGTAATTCTCGAAAAAAGCGCGCTCGTCGGGGGAGAGCACCGGGCCGGACAGGTCGGTCATCAGCAGGCGGTGGGGGTTCATGGCTATATACCCTTTCCGGTTCATTCCTCAAAGAATGAACCCGAGTGTAACGAGGTGAAACTGTTACGGACTTTCGATAAGGAGCCGAAAAACCTCTGCTTGTTAGGCGTATTAGCGCCATCCGTATCAGCTTAGCGCGGCCGTCAGGTGAACGTTTGCGCTGAGCGCTCGAGTTCGGCCCGCAAGTCCGGTGCGTCCAGCCCCAGCTCGAGCCCGGCAAAGCGCTCGCTTTCAGGTGTGATACCGCCCGCCAAGACGAAACGTTGCGCGGCGGCGAAAAGGGGATGCTCCAGGGGCACGTCCACCGCCCAGGCCAGGGGCGCGCCGCCCGCCAGCAGGCGCGTTTGAAGTTGCCGCGTCAAGGTTTCACTCGACCAAACTTGCCGAGGTGTTTTCCCGGTCTCGAGGCAAAAACTCGCCAAACGCCCCGCCGCCTCGCCGACGGCCCACTCGACCGGGTGCAGCCGGTACGCCCCGTTCGACAGGTGCGTGGTGCCGATGTTTTTGCACGCCGCGAGGAGGTTGCGCGTCGTCTCGGGGATGAGCGCGCCCAAAGGGATTTGGAAGGGCAGCGTGGGTTCGAACATCGTCACCCCCTCGTCCAGGCTGTCGTTGCCCACCGACGGGTGCAGGTCCAGCTGATACCAGCCGACGCCGACCGAGTTGGGGTGGACTCTAGCTCGAGCGCCCCTACCGGGCGCAGCGACGATGTCTTGTTCGGTCACGCGCTCCAAAGCCCGGATACGCCGCGACTCGCGGATGTAGGGGTCTTTGGACAGCCCGTCACGCGTGCCCATCACGTCTTTGCGAAGTTTGAGTTCCGGGTAGCCGAAGCCGCCCTCGTCGCGTGGACATTCGGTTTGCAGCCAGTACAAAAAGCCTTTCGCCAAGCGTTTGGCCTCGTTCAAAATCCGCCGTTGCTCCCTGCGGGGTTTGTCGATGAGGTTGGCGAAGCGGTAGTCATTGCCCGCCCAGTTGATTAAAGCGAGGTCTCGGCCTGTGCCCAACAACTCGCCGTCGAACACCCGCCGGTAGGTCCAGAAGGGCAGTTCGCCGTTCGGCCCGCGCTCGAACATTTTGAAGTGCGCTTCGTTGGGCTGGCCCACGTTCAGGTGCAGGGCGTAGGGTTGAGTGTCTCTGAAAAGCTCGTAGCTTTTCGGTTTGGCAATCGTGTGGTCTTCGCCGGGACGATACTCTACGACAAACCCATAAGTAAAACTCTGCACCTCGTCCGGCGCAGGCGGGCTGACTTTGGCGTGAGGTTCACCCGTGTCGTCTTGCGACTCCGCGCCCGTCACGTAGGCTGTGTTTGTGAGTGGCAGCAGGTCGCCTAAATCGGTCGCGTCGAGAAAATAACTTGCCGCCAGCGTAACTTTCACGTTTTTAGAGCCGCGTAGTGTGACTTCTTTGACGAGATTGTCTGCGGCGGTCGCTTTTACAGGTCGGTGGCCCAATAAAACCTTCAAGCTGCCGCTCGAGAGGTGGGGCTCGAGCATCTCCCGCAGCACCCGCTCTCCGACTTTCGGCTCGAAGCAGAGACGACTGACCCAGCCGTTGCCGGGGTTGAGCGGCGTCAGCCCGTCCGGCATCAAGCCGACGCCGTAACGGTTTCGGTAATAGGCGCGGATGCGCTCGCGCAACTCGTAATAACGCCGCGTCCCGCCGAAGCTTTCGATGTACAGGTGCTCGTCCAAAGCCGACACCCCTTGCGCCGTCATCTGCCCGCCGAGCCAATTGCTCGCCTCGGTCAACACGACTCGGTACCCGGCGGAAAGCGCCGCCAAAGCCGCCGCCACCCCCCCCATGCTGCCGCCGACGATGGCGATGTCGCACTCGAGCCTCTCGCCCGTCATTTTTGTTCCACCGTGAACGGAAACACGCCGGTAAACAGGCGCGGCCAGGCGAGGGTGGGAGGTTTCCAGACGAGCTTTAAGCCCTCTTCGGCGAAATGTTTTTCCCACAGCTCGAGGGCCGACGGTTCTATAAACTTACCCATCAATCGCTCGGCCTCTGTTGTCTGCTCGCCCAGGTCGAACGGGCTCGGGTTGTGAAGCTGCTGCCGCACGAGTTCGCGGACGCGCCCTTGGTAAAGATAATCGTCAACGAAGTGGTTGAACAGGGTTTCTATCCAAACAGCGCGGTTTTGAACGCGGCCCGCGACCATGCCCATTGCCAACGCCCCGCCCAAGGTGTTGCCCGCCGTGTTCCAGGCGCTGAAACCTGCAAGTTCGTTCAGCGGAAGGTCGTCCAGCAGCGCCATCAGCCTGCGCTCGGCCCCGTTGGCGTAGGCGATGTCGGCGACGGTGACGGGTAGTCCTTCCTCGAGCCTGTGCGCAACGAAGTCCACGAACTCCGGCAAATGCCGCGCGGGCGTGTCGACCGTGGCGAAGTCCGGCTGTGTGCCCGCCTGCCTGGTCGCGGGCGTGTTGACCGCTAACACGAGATCGGCCTCGGCTGGAGTATCGACCGCCACACAGCCCGCCGCCCGCACATGGGCTTTGACGAGTTCGCCCGCCGGACGGTCTTCGTACAACAGTTCGGCCGCCGCGCCGAGAGTGCTCGAGTAACGCACAAACACCTTCGTCGGCGTGTCCTGCAAAGCCCGTGCCAGCAGCGTCACCGGCACCTCGTCCGCGCCGGGGTAGATGTCGACCTTGGGCCATAAACCGAGGGCGTCGGTTTTGGCCTCGAGCCCGCGCCGGTCGTGCGCGGCGAGTCCGTAGGTGCTCGTGTCGTCGAGGGTGAGGCAGAGGTGGTCGATAACGTTCGCGTGGACAAGCTCGAGCGCCCTCAAGTGCAACTGATGGTTGCGCCGCCGCGTCGCCAGCCAGTTGTCCAGAATGTTGCTCGGCGCGGCGGCAAGGGCGCGTTGCAGCCGCGTTTCGTCCTCAGGCGTGCCGTGGCGCTCGAAGCGGTCGAAGGCCTCGCTGTACAAACGCAGCGCGGGGCCGTGCTCCCCGTAATAGGGTTTTTCTTCCAGCGGGTCGTTATCAAACGCCACCCGCACCACCACCCCGCCCGCGAGGATTTCAAGGCCGGGGTTCGTTCGTTTGAGGTCTTGAAGAAGCTCGAGCCGTTCCAGCGCGGTTTCCAACAGTGTGTCCACAATGCGTGCCGGAATCATGCCGCCTAAAGTAAGGGTCTCGAGTGAAATAATGAGAATGTCCGCGCTCAAAACCTGCTCTTCCAACCAAGTTTTGAGCGCCGCAAAGTCGCCCGGACGGTTGAGGTAGTTCAGCGCCGCGGGTGGCGGAGTTGCAACCTCCACACCCGCCGCGCGCGCCAGCCCGACCGGAAAGGAGTAGGTCGGCGGGCGCGTGTCGGGCGGGACGAGGAGAAGTTTCAAGGCTTCGCCTGCAGCGCCGCTGGGTCGTAGGTCCGCGCCACCACCCCGATAGGCAAGCACGAAAAGCCCGGCGGCGTGAAGTCGAACCGGAACGTGCCCGTCTCGCCTTGCTTCACGGCGACTTGCCCGATGGCGGTGCCCAGGTTGTTCACGTCGAGCACGCCCAGGTTGTCCTCGGGCAGTTTGAAGGTGCGGCCGTCCTCCAAGCGAATCGCCCCCGAAATCACGCAGCCGATGTTGACCACGTAAAAGCGCACGAGCTTGTCCGCGCCGGTTTCGTTTTGAACGTCGACGCTTACTTGATAAACCATCCCGTAGTTGCCCCGGTTCTGCGCCTCCGTCCCAGCCATTTCGTCCACGCCGAAAACCCAATCCGCGCCGGGCGCGACGGTGAAACCCCGTTCTTCGTCGCTGTCGAAGGTCAAACCTACTTCGACGTTGCGCTCCGCCCCCGGAAAAGTACCACGCCCCGCGCCTGTGGTGTTGGCGGGAATGTCCGGCAAACTTTCGATGTCTTCGGTCCCTTCGTCCAGCGCCACGACGAGGACTTCGACCGGGCCACTCGTCTCTAGTTCGGCCTGCAACGTCGCGCCTTCGCGGCGTTCGACCGGCGTTTCAGGAAGGGTGGACTCGAGCCAGGTCCACGCGCCGGGTTCGAGGGTGAGGGTGTAGGGCTTAAGCGGGCTCAACACCTCATAAGCAACCTCTTGCCCGCCGTAACGCAACCCGTAGCGGCCCGCTTTCGCCACGCCGAGCGCGGTCACGGTGACGGTCACGGGTTCGTCACCGGGATTTTTCAATGCCGCCCCGAAACGTTTCTTTGTTAGGTCGGCGTTGACGTGGTAAAAGTACACGCTGTCCGCCCCGTCCACCGTGCCCCGGTACAGCACGCCCTCGCCGGACACGTTCTCGGGCCGGTTGCTCATGATTTGGGTGCGGCCCAGCGGCGTAATCGTCGTTTCCACGGCCCCCGCCTCGAACTCGTTTTTGGTGTAGCGCCGGCCCAGCTCGAGGCTCTTGCCGAGGTCCAACGGCGGCGTACCGAATACGGCGTCTTCCAGAACAACTTTCTCTTGTGCCAAGCCAAAACCGAGTACGAGTGACAGGGCAACAAAGCCAATGCAACGAGCGTGCTTCACCGTTCGGTTCATCTTTTCGAAAGCGAGAGCGCTACTCCTCTTCACTTTTTCCTTTCTCTTCATCCCCTCAATAATTCCTGTCCGTCACCGCTTTCGCCGTCGCTGCCACCGCGCGCTCCGCGCCGTCGCGCCTCGCGAGGAGGGCGGCGAACAGCGCGTCGAGCAGCAGGAGTTGGCCCAGCTTGCTGGGAATCGAGCCGCCGGTCAGCGGGGACTCGGTGCTGGCGGTAAACAGCGTAAAGTCGGCGACGGCCACGGCGGGGCTTTTGGCACGCTGGCTTACCGCGACGGTGGTAACGCCGTTCGCCCGCGCGAGTTCCAGCGCCCGCACCGTGTCGATGGTCGAGCCCGAGCGCGAAATGCCTATCATCACCGCGGTGTCGGGCAGCGTGGCGGCGGCCATCGCGGCGAGGTGGGCGTCTTCCAACACGTTTACGCTGTAGCCGAGGCGCAAAAACTTGTAGCCGAAGTCGCGCGCCGTGACGCCGGACGCGCCCGCTCCGTACACGAGAATTTGGTCGGTCTTCAGGAGGGTGGTGACGACTTGCTCGAGCACCCCGAAATCAATCAGCGCCTTCGTTTCCTGAACGGCTTGCAGGGCACTGGCGGTCACACTTTCTAAAATGCTCGCGAGGTCGCTCGAGTCGTCCAACACTTCGGCGCGCGGACTCAGCGCCAAGTCGGCGGCGAGGGCGAGTTTGAAGTCCTGAAAACCTTTGAAGCCCAAGTCGCGGCACAAGCGAATCACGCTCGCTTCGCCCACTTGGGCGAGTTCGGCAAGTTCAGTGACGGACTGGTAGATGGTTTCCTCGGGGGCCTCGAGCACCACCTTTGCCAAACGTTTCAGCGCGGGCGTGAGGTAGTCCAGCCCGGAGCGCAAACGGGCCAAGGCCCCGGCGGAAGGTGCGGTTTGGGTCAAGGCGCTGCGGCTTGAAGGTTTAGGGCGTCTCGAAACCACCCCGTCACCACTTCGGGCCGGGTGATGGCGCTGCCCACCACGACCGCAAAAGCGCCGCGTTCCAAAGCTTCCCTCGCCTCCTCCGGGGTGCGAATCCGCCCCTCGGCGATAGGCCGAACCCCGAGCGCCGCGAGGTCGCTGATGATTTTCAAGTCGGGACCGTCTTGCTGCGGCGAATACGAAGTGTAGCCCGAGAGCGTGGTGCTGACATAGTCCGCCCCGGCCTTTAAGGCCCAAACCGCTTCCTGCACGGTCGACACGTCGGCCAGCGCGAGTTTTGAGTGCGCGTGAACGGTTTCGACGAGGTCTTTGACCGGTACCGGACGTTTTCGCGTGGTCGCGTCGAAGGCGACGATGTCCGCGCCCGCCGCGGCGACCGCCTCGACGTCGTCGAAGTGGGGCGTGATGTAGATGTCGCCGAACTCGCCGCCGCGCCGCTTGGTGAGTCCGATGATGGGCGCGGTTTGTGCAGCGCGCACCGCGCGGATGTTCCCGGCACCCTCGAGCCTCAAAGCTTGCGCACCGCCGCGCACCGCCGCCTCGGCGAAGGCAGCGATGAACTCAGGTCTGGCGAACGGGCTGCCGGGGTCGGCCTGGCAGGAAACGACGAGTGCCCTCGCTTCAATCATCTCGTTCCTGCAATCACGCTGACGTCCTCATCCCTTGACCGACCCGGCCAGACCCTCGATAAAGTAACGCTGCAAGACCAAAAAGATGAGGATGACCGGGATGATGGAAATGATGGTCGCCGCCGCCACGTTGCCGAAACTTAAAGACAGCTCGCCGGTCGTCAGGCGGGCGATGGCGACCGACAGCGGAAACTTATCCGTGTCTTTCAGGACGATTAAGGGCCACTGGTAGATGTTCCAGAACGCCACGAACTCCAAAATCGTCACGGTGAGCAGCGCGGGCCGGATTAAAGGCAGCATGATTCGCCACCACAGCACGAACTCGTTGGCCCCGTCGATGCGCCCGGCGTCCTCCAACTCCTGCGGCACCGACACGAAGGCCTGCCGAATCAAAAACACGTTGAAGACCGTGACCGCGTTCGGCAGCACCACGCCGGTGAAGGTGTTGGCGAGGTTCATCTTCACGAGCGTGAGGTAGTTCACCACGATGTTGAGCGTCGTCGGCAGCACGAGCGTCGAGACGATTAAGAAGAAGATAATATCCCGCCCCGGAAAGCGAATCCGCGCCAGCGCGTAGCCCGACATCGAGGCCAGCACCAGGTTGGCGAGCACGCCCCAGGAGGTGATGACAAAGGTGTTCCACAAAAAGCGCGGCATGTTTTGCGCGTTCCAAACCTCGACAAAACTGCCGAAGTTGACCGGCTTGGGCAGCAGTTGAGGTGGGTAGCTCAGCAGGTTCTGCCCGCTTTTGAGCGAGGTCGACAGCAGCCACAAAAACGGCCCGATGGCGACGAGGGCGAACACGATGAGGAGCGCGTAAAGCAGCAACAGCACCAGAAAGCGCTTGACATTGAACGGTCGCCGGGCTCGAGCTTTCGTAACGGCCGCCATCAGTAGTAGTTCAATCCGCCGCGCCGGTTGAAAATGAACACGCCGATAGAAGCTATTAAGACGACGATGCCGAGCGCGATGCCCACCGCCGCCGCGTAGCCGAACTCGAACTGGCTGAAGCCGGTTTTGTAGAGGTAAACGTTCGCCGTCAGGGTCGAGTTGATGGGGCCGCCCGCCGTCATCACCCACACCTCGTCGAACACGCGCAGCGCGGCAATCGTGGACAAGAGGCTACAAAGCAGCACGTAGGGCCGCAGCAGCGGAATCGTGACAAACCACAGCACCCCGGCCGGTCCCGCCCCGTCAATGCGCGCCGCCTCGCCGAGTTCACTCGGGATGCTCTGTAAACCGGCCAAATAAATCACCATGTAGTAGCCCAGCCCCTTCCAGAGCGTCACCGCCATGAGCGACCACAGCGCGATGCGTGGGTCGGTCAAAAAGCCTATCGGGTCGAGCGGATGCACCAGCCCGAGCGAGGCCAGCGCGCCGTTGAGCAAACCCCGGCTCTGAAACAGCCACTTCCAGGTAATCGCCACCGCCACCATCGAGGTCACGACGGGGATGTAGTAAAGCGTGCGAAAAACGCCGCGGCCGGGAATTTTTTGGTTGACGAGCACGGCTAAGACGATGGACAAAATTTGCAGCGGCGGCACGACCAATAAATAGAGCAGCGAGTTTTTCATCGCGGTCCAGAAGTTGCTGTCTCTCATGAGGCGCTGAAAGTGCTCGAGGCCCACGAACGTCGGCTGCAAGGTCAGCGAAATGTCGAAAAACGCGAGCGGGATGCTCAAAAAAATAGGAAAGATGACGAACACCAAAAAGATAATCAGCGTCGGCAGCACGAACAAAAAGCCGAACAGCGCGCGGTTGCGCTTCGAGCGGCTGCGGCTTGCGGCGGGTGCGACGGGTGCAGCGTGAGCAGGCGCGGCCAAGGTGGGGCCTCCTTAAAAACGGGGTAGGTCGATGACCTACCCCCAAGGTCTCGCGTCTCTTACTCTTTGGCTAAAACGCTCACCGCGGTGGCGGCGTCTTCCAGGGCTTGCTCGACGGTTTTTTGCCCGATCATGGCCTCGCCGAAGGCTTTGCGGATTTCGTCTTTGATGTCCTGGCGCACCTGGTTGTCGAAGCTGCGGTCGATGGACTGCGCCTGGATGCAGCGCGCCCGACCTTCCAAAGACTCCTGGTCGCTGCAGAAAAACTCGTCTCCGGCGGCTTGAACGGTCGAGGGGAAAATCGACACGAGCTTCGCGAAGGCGAGCTGGTTGGCGTCGTTGGTGACGAAGTTGGCGAGTTCGATGGCTAAGTCGACGTTGTCGCTCGCCGCGGGTACGACCATGTTCTGAATCGCATTAGGGATGATGCCGGTCGCGGTCTGCGGGTAGGGCGCGAGGCCAAGGTTCGCGTAAACGGCGGGGCCGTCGGACTCGACCGTGCGCAAAAACTGCGGCCCCGTGACGAGCATGGCGGCCTGGCCGCCCGCGAAGTCGCCGATGGCTTTTTGGTAGTCGAAGTTGATCGCGTCTTGGCTCACCGCGCGGCTCTCGACCGCGTCCACATACGTTTGCAGCGCGGCGACGCCCTCGGGCGTGTTGAAGGCGGGCTCGAGGCCGTCCTCGCTCAAAATGTCCACGCCGTTCTGCACGAGCCAATCTTCCGGGAAGGGCAGCGGCGCGATGCCCTCCAAAAAGGTCGCCTCGCGGATGGTTTGCGCCATGTCTATAGCCTCTTCGTAAGTACCAGGCGCGCTCTCGGGGTCGAGCCCGGCCTGTTCGAAGATGCTCTTGTTGTACATCAGCACGGTCGGCGCCTGGTACCAGGGGAAGGCGTAAACGCTGCCGCCCACCGAACTCGACTCGAGCAAGCTCGGGAAGTAGATAGACAGCTGTTCGGGTGTGGCGTTCTCGCTTAAATTCACGAGCGCGTCTTCCTTGACCGCCAAACGCATCCGCGAGGTGTTCAAGTTGACCACGTCGGGCGCTTGACCTGCCGCGATAGAGGCGAAGAACTTGTCCGGAAAACCGCCGTCGGGCAAATCGACCCAGTTTACGGTGACGCCGGGGTGCGCCGCCTCGAACTCCGCGACGACGCCGTTGATGTAGTCGTCGAACGTCGGCGAGAGCGCCAAAGTCCACATCTCGAGTTCTTGGGCGGCCGCGCCGGACACGGCGAGCAGCGCCAGCAGCGGTAAAAGCAGGGTAACGAGCCGTTTCATGTATCCTCCCGCGACAACCCCACGACGCGTCGCCCTTAAACGCTTTAAGGGTGCGCAACAAACCTGAGGTTGCCGTTCGTGTTCAGTATGACGTTTGGAGTAATCTTTTGTCAATAGCCATAATTTTGGAGTAATCTTTCATCAAGGTTTATAGCTGGTAGCTTGTGGTCTGTACAGACCACAAGCTACCAGCTGTCAAAACGGGTTAGGCTGGGTCAGAGATGAGCAGACAGAAACGGGGTGCTGCGTGAAACGTGTGGGAATCGTCGGGGCGGGTCTGATGGGCAACTGGCACGCCGAAAGGTGGCGGCAGTTGCCGGTGGAACTGGTCGGGTTTTACAACCGCTCTCGTCCCGCCGCGGAGAAAGCAGTGGAACGCTTCGGGGGTGAGGTGTTCGGGAGTCTCGAGGCGCTTCTTGACGGCGTCGACATCGTCGACGTGTGTACCCCGACCCCGGCACACAAAGAGGGCGTGCTGGCGGCGGCCCGCTACGGCAAGCCGGTGGTGTGTGAGAAACCTATCGCCAGGCATCTCAGTGATGCGCAAGAGATGGTTGCGGCTTGTGAAGCGGCTCATGTGCCGCTGTTCGTCGGGCACGTGGTGCGCTTTTTCCCGCAGTACGTGGCGGCCAAACGGGCGCTTTCTGGCGGTGACCTGGGCGAGCCCGGTGTCATTAGACTCGTGCGGGCGGGCGTGTTCCCCCGCGACACGCCCGACACCTGGTACAACAGCTTCGAGCAGGGCGGCGGCGTGGTGATGGACCTGTCCATCCACGACCTCGACTTCGCAAGATGGTGTTTCGGCGAGGTCGAGCGGGTGTTCGCGCGCGGCCTCACCTTTGCGGGCAAAAGTATGCTCGACCACGCGCTCGTCACCCTAAGGTTCGAGAACGGCGCGCTCGGCCACCTCGAGGGGAGCTGGGCTTCGCCGCCGAGCGCCTTTCGCACGGCGCTGGAAATTGCAGGCACCGAGGGCATCGTCGAGTGGGACGCCGTAGAGCCCGCCCCGCTGCAAGCCACGCTGAAAGTCACGGACGAGGCCGCCGAAAAGGTTCCCCAGAGCGCCGACAACCCGCTCACCCCCGCGGACGACCCGTACCGGCAGGAACTGCAGCACTTCTTAGACATTCTCGAGCACGGCGGCACCTTCCGCGTCACACCGCAAGACGCGCTGGCCGCGCTGAAGTTGTCCCTCGCCACGATAGAGTCGCTGCGCTCGGGTCGTCCGGTCACGCTCGCCGAGTTCACAGAAACCGAAGAGGTGCGCGCGTGAAAGTCGGAATGTTGAGCTTTGCCCACATGCACGCCCACAGCTACGCTAGCGCGCTCGCCGCGCTGCCGGACGTCACGCTGGCGGGCGTGTACGACGCGGACGCGGCTCGAGGCCGAATTGCGGCCGAGCGCTACGGGACGACTTTTTTCTCAGACGCCGACGCACTGTTGGACACGGGTTTGGACGGCGTCATCGTCTGCTCTGAAAACGTCTACCACCGCGAACTCGTCGAACGCGCCGCCCCGAGAACGCCCTATATTCTCTGCGAAAAACCGCTGGCGACGACCTTGGCGGATGCTCGAGCCATGATAGAAACGTGTGCCAAGCACGGGGCGAAGTTGCAAACCGCTTTCCCGGTCCGCTTCGCGCCGCCGGTTCAGAGCCTCAAAAAGATGTTGGACGATGGGGCTCTCGGCAAAATCATCAGCGCGGTTTGCACCAACCACGGGCGGATGCCCCTGGGCTGGTTTTTAGACAAAGACTTGGCAGGCGGCGGCGCGGTTATCGACCACACCGTCCACGTCGCTGACCTGCTGCGCTGGTTCTGGGCCACCGAAGTGCGCGAAGTCTACGCCGAAATCGGCCACAGCCTGTTCCACCCCGACACGGACATCGACGACGCCGGACTGTTGTCGTTCACGCTCGCCAACGGCGTCTACGGCACGCTCGACACGAGCTGGTCGCGCCCCGAGAACTACCCCGTTTGGGGCGACGTGAAGCTCGAGCTGCTGGGCGAGCGTGGCCTGGTCCGCGTCGACGCCTTTCGGCAACACCTCAGTCTGACCTCACTCAAAAACGGCACGCAGTACCTCGGTTGGGGCAGCAACGCCGACCTAGGGCTTATCGAAGACTTCGTCGAAACCATGCGCAGCGACCGCGCACCTTCAATCAGCGGCGAGGACGGCCTAAAGGCGTTGGAAGTGGCGCTGGCGGCGTACGAGTCGGCGGCGACGGGGGAGGTTGTCGAGTTGGGAAGTAGGGGAGGGGGGAGATAAGAAAGCAAACTTGCCACTTTCTCCCCAACTCCCCGTCAGTCACCCCTTCTGCATTGAAAGGAACTCCGTCATGACCAACCCCCTTCGAATCGGCGTCTCGAGCTATTCCTACTGGCACTTTACCCCTGAGAAAGTCCCGCTCGAGTTCGTCATCGACCGGGCGCACAGTCTCGGGCTGTTCGGGGTCGAAATCATCCAGCAGCAGTTGGAAAGCGAGGACAACGCTTATTTGCAAAAGCTCAAGCGGCACGCGTTTCGCAAGGGTGTCACGCTGTACAATTTGGGTACCTCGCAAGACTTCGTCTGGGACGAGGCCGAAAAGCGCCGTGAGAACGTCGAACACACCAAGCGCTGCATCGACTTGGCCCACGCCCTTGGCGTGCCGTCCATCCGCGTGAACGCGGGCACCTGGCGGCGGGACGACGACTTCGGCACCTTGCAAGAAACGCGCGGCTGGAGCGAGCCCTGGGCGGGCGCAACACAAGATGACGGCTTCGATTGGGCTATAGAAGGTTTAAAAGCTTGCACCCAACATGCCGAGCACCGGGGCGTGATGCTGCTGCTCGAGAACCACTGGGGCCTCACCACCACGGCTGACGGGATGCTGCGGGTGCTCGAGGGCGTAAACTCCCCCTGGCTCCGCGCCATTCTCGACATGGGCAACTTTTATTACGATGGTGACATGTACGGGGCGATGGAAAAGGTCGCACCCTGGGTAGACCTGGCCCACGCCAAGACTTACCCCGGCGGCGGCCTCGTCTTTACCATTCCCATCGACTTCGAGCGGGTGTTTCGGATGTTGAAGGCAGCGGGTTTTACGGGTTACGTGTCTAGCGAGATGGAAGGGCGTGAGAGCGCTGAGACGGCGGTGCCGAAGAGCATCGAAGTGTTGCAGGCAGCTTGGGAGCGGGCCTCGAGCTAACCTTCACTCGTGTTTGGACTGTTTCGTTCGGGGGTGTTAAAGTCTGCCCAACTCTTTAGAACCAACTCCTCGAGCGCTTCCGGGTACGCGAACCCGTAGCGCTCGGCGAGGTCGCGCCCGACCTTGGCAACGCTGGCGTTCAAGCGGTCGGTCGCCTGAAACATTTCGTCTCGGTTGCGAGTTGGCAAGCCGATGGTTTCGAGGAGGTCGGTCTCGTCCAGGGTGCGGCTGATGGGTGTCATGCTGTGAATGGTGAGGCGGCTGATGTCGCCGCAGTCCCGCCCTGTCTCGCGGATGTAGAGGAGCCGCATCAGCACGGGGCGGAACCGGTTGAGTCCTTCCCAGGCGAGGGTGTCGAGCCCGCGGTACAAAACTTTCCGAGCTTTGTGAGTGTTCAGCCAGAAAAAGCCGATGAGCTTTTCTACCGCGTCGGCGCTGGCTCGAGGAAAGTTGAGCACCTGTTCCGCTGGAGGTGTGGTCAGCAGTTCCGCCCAGCGCTCGTCACGACAGCCTAAAACGAGCCTTACCTCTGACGTGAGTGCCGGGGTGCTCTGCACGTAAAGGTCGTATATGTCACCGCTCGGGACGAGGAGGTGGTGCAGTACGGCTTCCTCCCCGAACGGCAAAACGTGATGAGCGAGCGGTGTTCCGAAGATGTCGGTCAGGTCAAATTTTTCCCAAGCGGCGAAGTCTTCGGGTGCAACCGCCACGCGCAGGTCGATGTCGCTGTAAAGGTCGCCCTTGCCGCTCGCCAAGCTGCCGCCGAGCCAGACCGCAACAATCTCGGAGCGTTGCCACAGCTTGCCGACGACCTCTTTCAAAAAAGGCGTTTGTGGCAAGTCGGGAAGGTGGCCGAGGCTCAGGTTGCCGTTTCCAGGCATATCATGGGTCATGCGTTACCTCACCCCTGAGCTTACCCGAAGTCGCCGTGCTGAGTCCTTGTGCTGAGTAAAAACGACCTCCGCGAGCTTTACGACGCCTTCGGCAGCAAGCAAGACCGCGCGGCCCGCTACGAAGACCCCGCGCTCGAGAAACTGCTCGAGCACGGCCGTTTCGACACAGCGCACTCTGTGTTCGAACTCGGCCCCGGCACCGGGCGCTTTGCGCAGAACTTGCTGACTGATTACCTGAGTGAAACGGCGACCTACACGGGCGTCGACCTCAGCTCTACGATGGTGGCGCTGACGCGAGAACGCCTCGAGGTTTTTGCCGACCGAGCCGGAGTGCGGCGGTCGGACGGTTCGCTGAGCTTTGACAAGCGAGACGCTTCGGTGGACAGGTTCGTCGCTTCCTACGTCCTCGACCTCCTGGCAGAAGAGGACATTCGGGCGGTACTGGATGAGGCTCACCGGTTGCTCGAGCCCGGCGGTTTGTTGTGTCTGGCGGGCTTGACCTACAGTTCACAGCCGCTGGCGAGGCTGAAAATCACCCTGTGGGAACTCGCCTACCGAATCAACCCCAAATGGCTTGGGGGCTGTAGACCACTGCGGATGCTCGAGTATTTGCCGCGGGACAAGTTCACGCTCGAGTACCGCGGGGTCGTGGTCGCCGCCGCCACGCCGTCGGAAGTCGTGGTGGCAAGAAAGACTTGAACCTTGCTTGTGACACTTCTCGGGCGTGTCGTGGGGTAGACTTGGTCCATACTTGCCGGGGAGCGTGGTGTGCACAGAGAACCTGACGAACACCTTGTCGAGCGTATAGCGCAGCGAGACGAGTCTGCGCTTATAGAGCTGCACAACCGCTACGCTCACCAGTTGGTCGCGTTTATCGGGCGCGTCTTGAGCGACCCGGACGAGGTCATGCAGAGCGCCCTGGACACCTTCGCTTACGTGTGGCACCACGCCGGACAGTTCGACCCCGCAAAGCTGAGCGCTCGCGCCTGGTTGGTGACCCTCGCCCAGCGCACCGCGCTCAACCGCAGCCGCGGCACCGACCTGAGCGTCACGCCCGTGCAAAGCTGGAACGTGCCTGCACGGCGGTCCGCTGAGAATGTTGAAGCGGGAGGCTCGGAAGGGGTCGCCGGGCTCAGCGCAGCGGCGCGCGACTACCTGGAGCTGGCCTTTTGCCGGGGCTATTCCCAGCGTCAGGTCAGCGAGGCAACAGGCGCACCCCTCGACGACGTGCAGGCCGAAATGCGCCAGGCCCTCCAAAAACTACGCGCCGAGCCCAGAGGGGGCAAGCCGTGACCATCACCGAAGAGGTTTTGATCGACTACGTGATGGGCGCGCTCTCGAGCCCCGAAGAGGCGGCGGTCGCCGCGTATTTGAGCGACCACCCCGGCGAGGCGGCCCTGACCCGCGACTTTTTCGAACTTGTGGCCCTGCTCGCGCTCGACCAGGAGCCCGCCGACTTGCCCCCCGACGTCGAGATGATTTTGCTGCGGCGCATCCGTCAGGAAAAGGGCGGTGCGGACGGCGAGGCTGAGTAGTCTGGCTCGCACCTTCGCGCCGCCAAATTCGTGGCGGGTTTTGAAGAAAGCTCTACACCCGTCAAAAGAGCGTCTGCAAAAGGGGCGCGGGACGCTCGCAACGGCTCTCGAGCGTCCCGCGCCTGCCTGAGTCCGCCGAGGTAAAAAAGGCCTGCATCGTCTCGAGCACGTGGTAGGCCAGCGCGCCGCTCGCCCGGTGGGGCCGGTTTTCCCGGACACTTTGCGCGAGGTCGGCGAGGGCGAGTCCCCAGTCTCGTTGCAAGTCATTGTAGGGGTTGACGAGCGGCAGTTCGCGCCAGGCGTCGTCCTCCGCGCCGCGAAGGCGCACCGGCCCGGCGAAGTCGTTGGGGGCGCGCAGGCTCAAGCTGCCTTTCGAGCCGTAGACCTCGAGCTTGGGCGCTTCGGTGTGCCAGATGTCGAAGCTCGTCGTCAGGCTGGCGACCGCGCCGCTCGCAAACTCCAGAAGGCCCGCGACGTGCGTGGGCGTGGTGACTTTAAAGACCTCACCGGCTTTGGGGCCGCTGCCGACGGTCCTTTCGGGAAAGGTCGCGCGCGCCGCGCCGAACACCCGCTCGACCGGGCCGAGCAGCGTGACCAAGGCCGCGACGTAGTAAGGGCCGATGTCGAACATCGGGCCGCCGCCGGGTCCGTAAAAAGGGGCCGGGTTCGGGTGCCACTTCTCCATGCCGTGACTCGCCATAAACGCGCTCGCCGCGATGACTTCACCGATGACGCCGTCGTCGACGGCCTTGCGGGCGGTCTGCACCGCCGCGCCCAGAAAGGTCGACGGCGCGCAGGCGACGCGCAAGTTTTGCTCCCGAGCGAGTTCGAGCACTGCTCGTGCCGCCTCGAGCCCAACCGCCAAAGGTTTCTCGCTGTAGACGTGTTTGCCCGCGCGGAGCGCCTTTAACGTCACGTCCGCGTGCGCCGCCGGGACGGTCAGGTTGACGACGACGTCGACCTCGGGCTGCCTGAGCAGCGCGTCGACCTCCAGAACCTGCGGAACGCCGAACTCTGCGGCTCGAGCCCGCGCTAAGTCCAGGTCGAGGTCGCTGCAGGCGACGAACTCGAGGTCAAAAAACCCGGCCGCCCTGAAGTACAGCGAGCTGATGTTGCCGCAACCGACGACGCCCAGTTTCATAAAAGCTCCGAGACGGAATCCGACACGGGAACTTGCCAAAACGTGTGGCTCGAAGAACAGCCGCGGACCGCACAGCTCTTGCAGACGCGAGCGAAGTGAAGGCTCGAGGTCACCGGGCCAACACGCTTTCAGCTAGCCGCTTCAACAGGCCGGGCAAGCTTTCGAACGCGTAAGGCGCGTGGACGCGCTCTAAACGCTGGTGATAGTCGCGGCCCCACGGCCCCAAGTTCACCACCGGGCACGACGGCGTGACGGGTGCGGCGGGTGTTTGCACCACAGGCGTGTGAGCGGCGACGAAAGCTCGCGACGCCGCGTCGTCCGCCGGGCTTAAAAAGCTCATGTCGGAGATGCCGTCGAAAAAAGGACGAGCCCTAACGCCGCTGCGCTCCACCTCGCGTTTCACAAGCTCGAGCACCTCACCATGCCGCTCGCGGTTCACCTCCGAGCGGGGATAGTAAAGCGGCGCAAAGCCGACGACGGCGGCGGGTCCGTCGAGTCTGACAAGGCGCACCAGCGCCTGCACTATAGCGTTGCAGCGTTCGACCACCTCGGCGGCGGGGGCGGTGTCCTTAAGAATTCGCCCTGTAGCCGTTTCGTCCAGAGACCGGGCGCGTTTCACCAACTCACCGAAGCTCAGCACCGTGGGCGGCCACGACGGCTTGCTCATCTCCTGCCCGTTGCGTCGCGCGTATTCGGTTTCGCGCTCGAGCACAAGAGCGAAACAGCGCGCCAAGCTCTCTTCGGCAAGCGTCTCGAACGTTTCCAGAACCTCGTGGGGTGAGCGGTGGTGGGTGAGCACGTTCACCGCGCAAAACGCCGTGGCGGGCGTGGTCACGTCGTAGTGCGTGCGGTTGTCGCGCTGGTAGAGGACCGAAGGCGGCGCGGGATGGCGGCTTCGCTCAGCAGCGTCCCCGTGGGCCGGGTTGGCCTCGACGTGGGTAACGAAGTCGGCGGCGAGGAGCGTGGGGTTGACGCCGCCGAAGGGCGCGCCCACGTGCGTCGGGCGGCCGACGAACAAAACGAAGGGCAGCAGTTTGCCCACGCTGCCCAAAAACAGCGCGGGTTCGGCGGACGCGTCCAAGTTGACGGCCAGCTCGAGCCCCAACCCCCGCTCCCGGCACACCCCCGGCAACTGCCGCACCACCGAGCGCATCCCGTGCGAGGCGACTTCCTCGTCGGGAACGGCGACGAACAGGAGGTTGCCCGACGCGTTAGGGGATTCGCTCCAGGCGTGCAGCACGCCGAGCCCGGCGGCCAGCCCGCTTTTCATGTCGAGGAGGCCCCGGCCCGGCAAAAAACCCGATTCTAGGTCGTGAAGCGCTGAAGCGTCAGACTCTCGAGCCCGTGAGCGCAAGTCCTCCACGAGCGCCGCGCGCAGCGCTTCGGGGTCGCAGGCGAGCGGCTCGAGGGGTCCATAATTTTCCGTACTCACTGTGTCATAGTGCCCGGTCAAAAGGAGAGTGCGCGGCCCCTGCCCGCGCACCAGGGCGAACAGGCTGTAGCGCTCGAGCGGGTCGTCTAAGGTGGGCTCGAGCCACAGGTTTTCGGGGTGGGCTTGAAAGGTAGGCCACTTTGACAGCAGCTCTTTCAAAAACGGCGCAAACTCCCGCTCGCCCGGCGTGCCGGTGACGCTTTTGAAGGCGGTGAGTTGGAGGGCGAGGGCCTTGATAGCTGCAGCGTCCACGGGGCATCCTAACGCTTTGCGCAAAGTTTGCACAGAGTCATGCCCTGACAGCAATTCCAAATTTAACAAACCCTCTCTCAAACAGCGTTGAGCAGGTTAAAGCTTATCAGCACAGCAGCTAATTCCCCTCTACTTTGCTCAGAAGAGGGCTAAATATCTGGCGGGACGCTTTAAAAAGTTGCTAAGGGAGCTTAGTTCACCAGAAACTGAAGGGTTATTCTCCGAAACAGCCTCTGTAGCTGCTCGATTGCTCGTCGCCTATCTCTTGAGAGTACCGTTCAGCACGTCATTGAAATCGAATTTGGTTAAATTTGGAACTGCTGATGCCCTGAACGGTTTTACTCTGGTTCGAACTGTTATGGTGTAAGCTGACCTCAAAATGATGGACACGCTCGAGTCCCTACCCATTTCAGGGCTATCCTACGAAAACTTCTTTAACCTCATTGTTGCAGCTTGGGCTGAATGGATAGATGATACAGTCGTACCAATGTGTCCACCCTCGCGCTATTACTAACCCCTCTTCTAAACCTAAATTATGTATATTGAGCACCCAAAACTTACGGTTCCGGAAGACAGAACAACTATCTGGCGTTATATGGACTTTACTAAGTTCGTTTCGCTGATCAGCAAAAAAGCTCTGTTTTTTTCCAGCCCAGCTCTTTTTCGGGATGTTTTTGAAGGCTCAGTTACCTTGTTGACACGAGAGAGCCGTCTAGCAGATGTTAAAAATTTTGTGGACGAGATTATTAACAGGAGTCACCAGGAATCATTAAAGAAACTATTGATGGATAAAGTCAACAGTCAGATTGCAGAAAATGTGTCAAAAAGTATCCCTCAGTTACTTGAAACCAACAGGCACACGCTTTTTGTAAGTTGCTGGCATATGAATGAGTACGAGTCCGCTGCTATGTGAGATATTTATATGACTTCAGGCAACGGAATCGCAATTAAAACCGACTTTGAGCGGTTTAAGCTCAGCTTGTCCAGTGCCAAAGAAAGGATGTTTATAGGAACTGTCCAGTACATAGATTTTCAGAAAGATCTTATTCCTGCTGTAGATGCACTAACTCCGTTTGTGTACAAGTGGAAGAGTTACGAGCATGAAAAAGAGCTAAGGGCGATTGCCCGGATGAAAGATGAAACTGGGAAGGACGTGAAACCCAATACAGCGGAGGATTTACATAACCTACCCAAAGGAATATATATTGAAACAGACTTGGATATTCTGATTGAGAAAATCTATGTAGCCCCAACTGCACCCGACTGGTTTCTTGAGCTTATCCAATCTGTTCTCGAGGTCTATCAGTTAAATAAGCAGGTTATCAGATCAAGCCTTAGCGGTAGTCCTATTTATTAACAACTCAAATTTTTGTATAGCTTTGTCCATCTCTTCCAAACTCATGGGTTTGTTCGGTTTGGGGACCATGCCTTTAAGTTTTGTGAGTGAAGACGTAACCGGGAAGAGTTCGACGGAACCGTTTTCGTGAACAAGAAACTCAAGTTTGTCCCCCGTTTTTAACCTTGGCTTTTCCCTTAACTTTTTGGGAAGAGTGATTTGACCCTTACTTGTTAGAGTGGCAGTCATTCCTTACCATAGACTTTTTCCCTTACAACGACGTAAGAAGGTTTTCAAACGGCCTCAAGTTTACACGTACGCGAGCACTTTCCGCACGTCTTTGACGTCCACAGCGTAGTCGGCCGCCGCTTTGAGCACGGGCTTGGCGCAAAAGGCGATTCTGAGCCCGGCCTGCGCGAACAGGCTGAGGTCGTTCGCGCCGTCGCCCACGGCTACGGTGTTTTCTTCAGGGATATTCAAAAGCTTTTGCAGCCTAGCGAGCATCTGCCCCTTGGCGTCACTCGTCATCATCTCGCCGCCGACGAGGCCAGTAAGTATGCCGCCTTTGACGTGGAGAAAGTTGGCGAAGTCCGCGTCCGCGCCCAAAACCTCGGCGTGATGGCGCGTCGCCTCGCGGAAGCCGCCCGAGAAAATCACCACGCGGTAGCCTTTTTGTTTGAGGGCTTGGACCGTTTCAAACGCGCCGGGCATGGGGGGGAGGGTGCGGCACAGCTCGAGCACCCGCTCATAGTCCAAACCCTTCAAGAGCAGCACCCGCCTCGTCAAGGCCTCGAAAAAGTCCCACTCGCCCCGCATCGCGGCTTCGGTGATGGCGGCAATCTCGGCACCCCTGCCCGCCGCCGCGCCCAGCAGGTCGATGGTCTCGCCGTCCATCAGGGTCGAGTCGAAGTCGAAGGCGCACAGTTTTTCGCTCACAACGCCATTGTACGCGGCTCGGGACCCCGTGGAGAAGGTAAACTCGCTCATGACACAAACCATTCGCTGGGGCATCTTGAGCACGGGCAACATCGCGCACCAGTTCGCCAAGGGTTTGGGTGACCTACCCGACACGGAACTTGTCGCGGTCGGCTCGCGCTCGCAAGAGGGGGCGGACGCTTTTGGCGACGAGTTCGGCGTTCCCAACCGGCATTCGAGCTACGAAGCGCTCGCCGCCGACCCCGAAGTCGACGCGGTTTACGTCGGTACGCCGCACCCGTTTCACAAAGACAACACGCTGCTCTGTTTGGCGGCGGGCAAGGCCGTGCTGTGCGAAAAGCCGTTCGCCCTGAACCTGGGCCAGGCGCGCGAGATGGTCGCGGCGGCGCGCGCCCACGAAACCTTTTTGATGGAGGCCATGTGGACGCGCTTTTTGCCGCACATGGTCAAACTGCGCGAGTTGCTCGCCGAAGGGGCCGTCGGCGAGCTGCGGATGCTCCAGGCCGACTTCGGCTTTCGCGCCGCCTTTGACCCCGAACACCGCCTGTTCGACCCCGCGCTCGGCGGCGGCGCGCTGCTCGACGTCGGGGTGTATCCGGTGAGTTTGGCGCACCACCTGTTCGGGCCGCCCGTGGAGGTCAAAAGTTTCGGCAACTTAGGGGCGACGGGCGTGGACGAAGAAACGGCTGTCGTCATGAGCCACGGAGCGGGACAGCTCGCCTTGCTCGCCGCGGCGTCCCGGTTGCAGACCCCGCACCTCGCCGTTCTCAGCGGCACCGAGGGGCGCGTCGAACTGAAAAATTGGTGGTACCCCACCGACCTGACGCTGCACCGGGACGGCCGCGAGCCCGAAACCGTTCGCGTGCCCTGCCCCCTGAACGGCTACAACTACGAGGCCCTGGAGGTCAACGCGTGTCTGCGGGCGGGCAAGCTCGAGTCCGACCTGCTGCCGTTGAGCGAAACCCTCGAGGTCATGAAAACCCTCGACGCGGTGCGCGCGGGGTGGGGTCTGCGTTACCCGAACGAGGACGGCTGAGGTCTTAAAGCGCCCCCCGAGCCTTTCGGTGCTGGGTTGCCCGGATCACCCTGACACGCGTCACGGTCGGGACCTTCAAAAAAATGTAGACTATTTCACACGGCGGTTTGTGCAGCGTTCTCTACGGCATTTTCTTGGGAGGTCGACACGTGGGCGGCGGGCGGCAGGTTTTGCGAGGCGTCATCTATCTACTTCTACTCGTCACTTTTTTTCTGGGCTGGCCCAGCTTTCACTACACGGTCGCGCTGATGATAGCCGTCCTCATCCGCCACAAAGACGAACCCGCGGCCCTGTTCGCGCCCATCGAAGGCTACCCCTTGCCGCGCCTCGGCGCTCGGCTCGAGCCTCTGTTCGCCCGCTTGCGGGTCAAGTGACGCGGGTCAAGCGACAGCGACTGGAACCGGCTAAAAAAGTCACGCCTAGAAAAAGTCGCTGCGAAAGAACAGAGTCAGGCTTTGGGCTTCACCAACACGTCGAAGCCGCGGCCGTCGGGCAGCGGGGTGATGTCGCTTACGGGTTCGAACCGACACCCTGCCGACGACGGCCACGCTTCGGCGTGTTGCAAACGGCGGGTCAGGTAACTCTTGTAGGTGCTGAAGGTCGCGCTCGGAGCCATCATCTTGTGCTCGAAGCGGTACACCCCTTCCGACTCGGTCTTGCTGAGTTGGCCGATGAGGCTGGCGAGCAAAATCGCCCCTTCGTTTATCGCGGGCATGTGGGTGTGGGCATGGCGGAGCCCCTTTCGTCTTAGGTGCTTCCAGGGTAACGGGGTGAGTCTTACAAAATTCTGACTTGTACCACCACATGAATGTTTGGTGAAGCTTTGTCGCGCTCTACGTGAGCGGTTCGGACCGTAGCTTGGCAGTGAGCCCACCCGGAAGCGAGTCGGTACACTGGCAAGTCGGTAGGTCGGTGAGTTAAAACGAGGGTCGACCACCGCCGCCACCGGTGCGAGGTCGCGCCGAAGTGTTCGTCTCGCCCCATTGGAGTCAGTTGTGAACACGTTTTTTTATCGTCTTCTCGCCGTCCTGGCCGCGCTCAGCGGTGGGGGATACCTCTGCGCGCAACCCTGTCCGCCGCCCGGTGCCGAACCCCTGCGCGTCGGCGTCTTGCCCGTGCTGAACACGCTGCCGGTTTTCGTCGCGCAGCAAGAAGGCTTTTTTGACGACGCGGGCGTGACGATCGAACTCGTGCCGCTCGAGAGCGCCCGGGACCGCGCCATCGCGCTGCAGACCGGCCAAATCGACGTGGCGAACAGCGACGCCGTGGCGACGCTGCTGCAGGTCGCGGCGGGCGACGCCCTAAAAATCGTCCGGCACGACGCGTTCGCGCCCCAATACCGCTTTTTCTCCGTCGTGACCGGCGCGGGTAGCGGCCTCGACACGGCTGACAAGCTCGTCGCCGCGCTGCGCGAAGACCGGGCGCAAATCGCCATTTCGACCAACACCGTCATCGAGTATTTAGCGACGGCGCTCCTAGAGAGCGTCGGCTACGAGCCGCAGGCCAACGACTATATAGAAGTCAGCGCAATTCCGGTGCGGCTCGAGCAACTCGCCCAGGGCACGGTGCAAGCGGCGCTCCTCCCCGAGCCCCTCACCACCCTGGCGACCGAAGTGCAGGGCGGCACGGCCGTTTTGGACGACAGCGCCTTGGGGTTCGTGCCGGTCACGTTGAGCGTCACGCAGACAGCTTTAGATGAACGCACCGGCGCCGTGTGCGCGTTTTTGCAAGCCTACGACCGGGCCGTTCGAACCATCAACGACGACCCCGAAGCTTTTCGCCAAAACGAGCTGCGCGTTCCCGACCCGGTGCGCGCCACTTACGTCGTTCCTAAGTTCGAGCCGTTCCGCGTGCCCACGCCCGAGGAGCTTCAAGAGGTCGAAGCCTGGATGCTTCAAACGGGCCTGCTCGAGGCCGAAGTCCCCTTTGAAGACGTGGTCGACGGCCGCTTCGTCCCCAGCCGGTGACTCCTCGCTCGGCGGCTCCCCGATCGGTGACTCCCCAATTGGTGATTCCCCGATTGGTGACTCCGCGGTCGGTGACCAAGCATCGCTGACCGAGCGCGCACCGCAGGTCGTACCGAAGTCCGGCCCCTGCTGGCGTTCGAGAACGTCACCTTCGGCTACGACCTCGCCAAACCGATTCTTACCGGCTTCGACTGGCAAGTCAAAACGGGTGAGGTCTGGGCGCTGCTGGGACCGTCGGGCTCGGGCAAGACCACGCTGTTGCACTTAGCCGCCGGGTTGCGCCGGCCCGCACAGGGGCGGGTCGTGCTGAACGGCGAGGTCGTAACCAGACCCCGTCAAGACGTGGGACTCATGCTGCAGGGTTACGGCCTGCTGCCCTGGTACAGCGCCGCGCGCAACGTGCAGGTCGGCTTGGAAATTCGGGGTGTGGACGCCCAGGAGGCCGCGCGGCGCGGCGGTGAGTGGTTGGCGCGGCTCGAGCTTACCGGGGTGGCTAAGCAGTTCCCCGGCCAGCTCTCGGGCGGGCAGCGGCAACGGGTGGCGCTGGCGCGGGTGTTGGCCCTGGAGTCGCGCCTGCTGTTGCTCGACGAGCCGCTGTCCGCCGTAGACGAACTCGCGCGTGAGCGGTTGCAGCGGCGGCTGTTCGAACTGAGCCGAGAGACGCAAACCACCACCCTGCTCGTCACGCACAGCGTCGAGGAGGCCGCGCTGCTCGCCGACCACATCCTGCTCATCGGCGACCACACGCCCGTCCGGCACTTTGACGTGCTCACGCCCTCGTTTAAGAAGGGCGCGCCCGAGACGCGTCTGCCGCGCCGCGACGACCCGGCGTTTATCCGCTTTTGCCAAACCGTGCGCGCCAGGGTGGGTTTAGCATGAGTGGACCTGGCATGAGGTTGGGTCGGCGCGCCATTCTCCTCCTGGACATCGCGCTTTTGCTGTTGGTTTGGTTTGCGGCGGCGCAAAGCCTCGACAAAAATTATCTACCCGGCCCCGGCAAGGTCGTGGAGACGTTCGTGCTCGAGCTGCAGGACGGTTTGCTGCGGCACGCTCTCGTCAGCACCTGGCGCGTGTTGGTGAGCGTAATGATAGGCAGCGCCGCCGCCGCGCCGCTGGCGGTCGCGGCGGCGGAGAGTAGAACCCTCGACCGCTTTTTGTCGCCGCTCGTCTATTTTTTATATCCGGTACCGAAAATCGTCTTTTTGCCGATCATCGTCCTCATCCTGGGGCTCGGCAACCCGTCGATCATCTTCTTGATTGCGCTGGTGGTGTTTTTTCAAATTTACGTCATCGTCCGCGACGCGGCGGCCGCGGTGCCGCTCGAGACGGTCGACTCGGTCAACGCCCTCGGCGCGAGCCGCTGGCAGCGCTTACGCTACGTGTACATTCCGGTGAGCCTGCCCGCCGTGGTCACCGCGCTCAAGGTCAGCGTCGGCACGGCGGTCGCGGTGCTCTTTATCGCCGAGACCATCGGCAACAACGTGGGTTTGGGCTACTACATCGTCGTCGAGCAGTGGAACCGCTTCGCCTACGCCAAGGTGTACGCGGGCATCCTGGCGCTGAGCCTGCTCGGCAGCGCGCTGTTTTTGGGCTTGAGCCTGCTCGAGCGGCGGCTGAACCGCTGGCAGCGGCGCTGAACGACCTTGGACAGGGGTGCGGTTGTCAACGAAAGACGCTCTTTTGGTCGCCGCTGCCAGCGGCTTGAGTTTACAGGGCTGAACACCCCACCACACCGAACATAAAACCGAACACAAATAAAACGAGGAACAGCAGCACGGCAAGAATCCCTACCATGTCAACTCCTTTGGATAAACACTATAACTTTTGACGACCCTGCTCGAGCTGGGGTATGCGCTCGAGCTGCAGTTCGAAGCTTAGCCCGCTGCTATACTTTTTCGACGTGACGGCCTCTTTTTCGCTGCGCCCCTGGCTCCTCGCCACCCGGCCAAGAACGCTGCTGTTGGCGCTGGCGAACATCGGTATGGGAATCTTTTTGGCGGGCTCTACGGGACAAGCAGACCTCGGCGTCGGACTGCTGTGCCTGCTCACGGCGGCGCTGCTGCAAGTCCTGTCCAACGTGGCGAACGACTACGGCGACTCGGTTCACGGGGCGGACAGCCACGCACGCGTGGGTCCGGCGCGGGCGGTGCAGAGCGGTTTGGTGAGTTCGGAGGCTATGAAAACCGCGGTCGGCGTGGTGGCGCTGCTGGCGGTGACGAGCGGCGTCGCGCTCGTGGCGCTGGCCTTCGGGCCGGAACACTTGTTGCTCAGTTTGACGTTCATCGCCCTCGGCGGCGCGGCGGTGTGGGCGGCGGTCGCTTACACGGCGACGCGCAACCCTTACGGCTACGTCGGGTTGGGCGACGCGATGGTGTTCTTGTTTTTCGGCCCCGTGGCGGTGCTCGGCAGCTACTACGCGCAGACGCAAACCCTCACCTGGGACCTGCTGCTACCCGCCACGGCGAGCGGTTTGTTGGCGGTGGCAGTGTTAAACGTAAACAACCTGCGCGACTTAGAGAGCGACCGTCAGGCGGGCAAACACTCGGTGCCGGTGCGCATCGGGGCGCGGGCGGGGCGGGTTTACCACCTGGCGTTGCTCGTCGGCAGCGCAGTTGCGGCGTTTCTTTACGTCTTCCTCAACTACGTTTCACCGTGGCAGTTTTTGTTCGTCCCCGCCCTGCCGCTGTTTGTCCTGAACGCTGTGAGAGTGTGGCGGGGCCGGGGTGCTGCTGAACTCGACCCGCTGCTCAAGCAGATGTCAATTGCCACACTGGTGTTTACCCTACTGTTCGGGCTGGGTTTGCTGTTAGGGTGACTAAGGATTGGGTTTGTCACTGACAAACTTCTGTATATAGACCATACTAGTCCCTACTCCGTTTTGCTTTTCCAGCCGCGCTTGAACCAGTGCGCCGAGGTTTTATGACCGACCTGCTTATCAATGCTTCCGCCCCCGCCACAGCCGCCGAACCGGAGCCACACACCGAAGTTACAGCCAGAGATGTTTGGCCGGGCCGACCCTATCCCTTGGGCGCACACTGGGACGCTTCAGGCGTCAACTTCGCGCTGTACAGCCTGCACGCGACGGCGGTTGACCTACTTTTATTTGAGGACCGAGGCAAACACTTGAGCCAGACGTTGCGGCTGCCCGACAAGACGGGTCCGGTGTGGCACGGTTACGTGCCGGGGCTGCAACCGGGGCAGTTTTACGCCTACCGCGTCCACGGCCCCTTCGACCCGGCGCGCGGCCACCGCTTCAACCCGAACAAAGTCCTACTCGACCCTTACGCCAAGGAAATCGGCCGCCCGCTGGTGTGGGACGCCAGCCTGTTCGGACACGACTTGCGCGCTGAAGACACGGCCAGCCTGAGCGACAACCGCGCCTTCGCGCCGCTCGGGGTGGTCGTCGACGACGCCTTCGATTGGGCGGGTGACACGCTCCTAGACACGCCCTGGGAAGAAACCGTCATCTACGAAACGCACGTCAAGGGCTTGACGAAACTTCATCCCGAAGTGCCGGAAAGTTTGCGCGGCACCTACTTGGGTCTGGCGTCTGAGCCGGTTGTCACCCACCTCAAAAAAATAGGCGTGACGGCGGTGCAACTGTTGCCGGTGCAGGCCTTCAGCCAGGACAAGTTTTTGGTCGACAAGGGCCTCAGCAACTACTGGGGCTACAACCCCATCGCCTACTTCGCGCCCGAGCCGCGTTACGCCTGCGACCCGGCGAGGGCCGTCCAGGAATTCAAACAGATGGTCAAGGTGCTCCACGCCGCAGGTTTAGAGGTCATCATCGACGTGGTCTACAACCACACCGGCGAGGGCAACCACGAAGGCCCGACTTTATCGTTCCGCGGCATCGACAACCGTTCGTACTACAAGCTCAACCCGGACGATAAGCGCTACTACACGGACTATACCGGCACCGGCAACACGCTGGACTTCGGCAACCCTTACGTGCTGCAACTCACGACCGACTCCCTACGTTATTGGGTTGAGGAGATGCACGTTGACGGCTTCCGCTTCGACCTCGCCTCGGCGCTGGCGAGGGAATTTTACGACGTCAACATGCTCTCGGCGTTTTTTAAGGTTATCCAGCAGGACCCGGTGCTCTCGAGGGTCAAGCTCATCGCCGAGCCCTGGGACGTGGGCCACGGCGGCTACCAGGTCGGCAACTTTCCCTGGCACTGGGGCGAGTGGAACGGGCGGTACCGCGACACCGTGCGCAGTTTTTGGCGCGGCGATGGGGGTCAAGTGCCCGACCTCGCCACACGGCTCTCGGGCAGCAGCGACCTGTACGCGCGGAGCGGGCGCAAACCCTACGCCTCGGTCAATTTTTTAACCGCGCACGACGGCTTTACTTTGCAAGACCTGGTGAGTTACGTCCACAAACACAACCTCGCCAACTTGGAGGGCAACCGCGACGGACACGGGCACAACCTGAGCAGCAACTTCGGGGTTGAGGGCTCGAGTGACGACCCCGACGTCATCAATAAACGCGAAACCCTAAAACGCAGCCTCCTGGCGACCCTCTTTTTGTCCCAAGGCGTGCCGATGCTCTTGGGCGGCGACGAACTGAGCCGCACCCAGGGCGGCAACAACAACGCTTACTGTCAGGACAACGACATAAGCTGGTATGACTGGCGCTTGAATGAGCGGCAGGAGGATTTTCTAAGTTTCGTCCAAAGCCTCATCGCCTTTCGCAAAGCGCACCCGATTTTTCGGCAGCGCAATTTCTTGAGCGGGCGCAGCGGCGCGAACATCTGCAAAGACGTGTCCTGGTGGCACCCGCGTGGGCACGAGCTGCGCGCCCCGGACTGGCAAACCCCCGACCTCAAAGGCTTCGGGATGCTGCTCTGTGGAGCTGCCTACTTTGAACCGAACAGCCGCGGTGAAATCCTCGGGGACGACACCTTTTTGGTGCTGTTTCAGGGCGGCAAACGGGGCATGTTCACGCTGCCGCCCGTGCCGGACGGCTCGATGTGGGAAACCGCCTGGACGACCTATCCCGACCGCCGCAAAGCCCCCAGAAGGTTCGAGGGTGGGCAAAAAACGAGGCTCGAGCCCTACACGGTCACGGTTTACAAAGGCCTGAACCCGGACGCTGAGGAAAACTAGGTCGCTCAGTGTTGAGCTAAACCACAGGACGGTACAAGCTGATTGGAAGCACCTGAGCGAACCGTGTAAAGTCTTCGTCCGCAGTCAAGACTTCACAGCCGTGATTGACGGACGCCGCACAGATAAGAAAGTCGGTGTTGGCACCCTGAACGCCCTTACTACGGCAGAGGTTGTAGTAGTCGGCGGCGAGTTCGTAGTCTTGAACCTTCAAAGCCAGGTTGGGGAAAGCTTGTAACGACATCCTCAAACGCTCAAACTGTTCGCGGTGGCGAATGCCCGAGAGCACTTCTTGTCTTACCGCTCCCAAAAGGACAACCCGTCCGTCGGCAATCAGGTCTGTCAGGATGTCCCTGAACCCGGTACGGGCGGTTTGTCTTCTGAAAGCCAACGACCAAACGACCGTGTCAACGACAACCTTCATGTGCGGTTGCGTTGCTCCTTGTAGTCGTAGTCTTCGTCGTACTCGATGGTGCCGAAAAGGTCGACGATTTGCAACTGCTTACGGCGCATCACGTATTCTTGAAGGGCTTCTTCGACGACGGCGCGTTTGGTGCGGTGTCCACCCAGCTCGAGGGCTTCTTGCATAAGGTGCTCGTCAATCTGCAGGTTGGTCGCCATGCACATATAGTCGCACAGCGCTTTGCACAAATCAAGGTGCGGTTAGTGGCCGAGATTCGGCGGTGAGCTTACCCATCGCCAAAAACCGAAGCGGAGCGAGGCTCGAGCCCCACACAGTGACGGTGTATAAGGGTTTAGACCCGGCCGCCGACTAGGCGGCTTATACTGCTGCGGTACACAGTCAAGCTGGGGTCTGAGTGAGGTAGTCGGCTAATCTTTGGAGTAATTTTCGATGACGTTGAGCGTCCACCGAACCGATTGAGCCGACGACGCTTCTCTTTGGCAGCAGCGCTAGAAAGCTGAGCCGGATAAGGGAAAGGCTGCGCAACCCACTCTCCGCAAAGTCAGTGTCGTTTTCTTTGAGGGTGTCGTCAAAACCTTTGACTTTTCGGTGCAACTGTTTAGAGATGCCCCACACCAGCAAATCGTCGTACGGGGGCATTTTGCGTAGAACGAGTGCGGGCCGATTTTTGACTCGCCCGTTCGCTTGAGGCAATGGCACCAAAACGATGTCACCCTCGGTCATAAGCAGGGTTAGGAATTTTGATGTCGCTTAGGTCATAGCTTTCTTCATTATCGGCGTAGGCTCGAGCCAGCCCCTGCAAAGAAAGTTGAAGCCACTCTTCGCGTTCGGCGTCCTGTCCCGGTAGCACCGTCACCATGAGCCTCGTGTTCGGCTCGAGGTCCAGCGGCTCGTCCAATTGAATGTGCTTGCCGTCAAAACGGGCTGTTACAGACACGGTTTTCATAGGGGTAGTGTAGCAGGAAGCTGTTTGAAGGGTTTCTCGAGCCCTTACTTGTACGGTCATTGTACTTTTGCCGGGTAAAGAAGACAAGAACTTCGAACTGCTGCACATGACAACGAACCAAGCTCAAGGGCGCTGGACAATGGATGGTGTATTTGACATGGTCCAAGTCTACTCTAGGTTTTTGACGGAACGATTTAGCGTCCCTTGCAGCGCATAATTATAGCTCATGTCGGAAAAACCTTCTATCGTTCACCAAGCATGACAAATCGCGCAGCCACAGGCTGCTCAGCAACCCGAACATTGTTGAATTCAGCGGCTTCAAACAGGTCTTTAAGTTGCCCCTGGGTGATCATGCCGCATCCCACAAGCGCTTCGTGCAGTTGTACGCCAGCAAGAATTTTGTAGATCATCGAGTCTCTGTAGGCTTTGGGAGAATCAGGATAGGGCAACTCGGAAACAATGACCGTGCCGTCCTCTGTCAAAGCCTCTTTGCTGCGCTCGAGTACGTTCAGAAACTCGTCCGGCCCCCCTGTTTCGTGAAGCGCGATGTTCATGGTGATGAGGTCATACTTATCCCGGTCTTCGAGCTGATTGGCGTCACCGTGGACAACTTCAGCGTTGGAAACACCAGCTTCACCAAGTGTCTTTTGGGCTAACTGGCTGCTGGGTTCATCGTATTCCAGACCGACCACTGTCGAGTTTGGAAACCGCAGGGCGTAGTGAACCACATGTGAACCTCCGCCCGCGCCGATGTCCAGAATAGTGCCACCTTCTTCTAATTTTGCTAAGGTCGCTTCTGCTTGCGGCAAAACATGGTCGGTTATCATGTGGCAATCTGCCGAAGTCAATCTCTTTAAGGCTTCAATTAAAAAGGGATCGTGTTCACTGCGAGGCCAAATCTCACCCGACTCGAGATACTTCGGAAAAGCTAAGTAGTCCTCATAAAGCGCAGCGAAGAACTGAACACGACCGCCTAAAAACTGTGGGTCTGCCGGGTCCAAAAGCAAAGAATCTAAATGGGGTGCGAGTGTGTAACCTGTTGCTTCATCCCACTCGAGCAGTTCAAAGGCGTAAGCCCCTCTGCACCAAACTTGGACATAGCGTTCTTTGAAGCCTAGTTTTTTTGCTAACTCAGCCTCGTGAATCCCACCTTTTGATTCGTGAATCGCCTTGAACAAACCCGTCCTCAAACCGATGTTGGTTAGCCAAGTCGCCTGGTTCCCCATCACGTAGCCGTAAACCTTCTGCCACTGGCTCTGCTTGTCTACCATCTCCATCTCCCTTCCGAGTGGGTTGGGCTATAACTATGATTATACCGCAGCGTTCGGTATAATCCCAAAAAGGTGGGAAATTACCGCGCGGTGTGAGCCTAAAGTGAATGAGATTGTCAGCCAGTATAGATGATAGTAAAACTGTTGAAGCCGGAACAATTCTAAGATTTCTAAAATAATGCAGTCTCACGGCGTCACCTCGAGACCAAAGTGATAACTCGAGATGCGAACCCTTCCCGCATGTAAAACTTGCGCTCCCCGGACCGCTGCACGCCCGAGTCGAGATGAAGAATCTGAGTTGCACAGTCAAGCGCTTTTGGGCAGAGCGACGACCTCGTCGGGTTCTGCGAGCGCTGTTTCACGGATAGCGTCCCAGTCGATAACGGCTACCCAAATGTTCTCATCGGGTGAAAACTGGATGCGACCGTCTACCTCTAAGTCTTCGCTGACGAGCGTGAGACACAAACCTTCTTTGAGGACGATACGTTGCCGCGCCAGGTCTTGTACCGTCCCGACGCAGTTGAGGCGCAAACGGCCCTTTGCATCGGCGCTGTGAAAGTCGGCGTAAACACGCGGCGCGTTCATGGACACAGTTTACCACTTCCGCGTCGGATTGACCTGAGTGGGTGTGAGCAGTCGGCTGGCCGCTGTCGGCGTGAGACCTGTCAGGGTGGCGTGATAGGTACTTCTACCGGATGTACGAATCACGTCGCCGCCGAGTTCGCGAACACGAGCCACCGTCGTTATGCTCAAGCGACCGTGAGGAATAGTTTTCGCCAATTCTTCAACGTCGCCGAGACCACATTCGACGGAAATGCCCGTCACGCCACTCGGATGGGTCGCCGTAGCTCGAGCGATGTCTTCAGGTTGATTCCGCCCGCCCCTGACGACGAGTGCTTCGTCAGGAAGCTCACTGTCCACGGCTCGAGTTTAACATCCCCTCAAAGTTGGTCGGACGATGTTCCCAAGCTCGTTCTCACGGTGTCACCTCGAGCCCGAAGTGATAGCTCGAGATATGGAATCCTTCGTGCATGTAAAACTTGTGCGCTTCGAACCGCTGCACGCCCGAGTCGAGGTGAAGGAGTTGACAGCCTTGCTCGAGCGCATGATTTTTCAAAAACTCTATCAGCGCCTCGCCGTGCCCCTGCGAACGGTGAGAGGCGTCGGTGACGAGGTCGTACACGTACAAGTGCTTGCCCCAGGCCAGCGCCTCGCTGATGTCGAAACCGGCGAGCCGCTGTTCGTCCGTGTCGGCTAGAAAAACCTCAAAAGCCACCGCGAGCCTCCACAAACTCTAAAACCTCATCCTCATAGCCCATAAAGTTCGCGCAGCCGTGCCGGGTGACGACGATGGCACCGCAGGCGTTGCCCATCCGGGCGCTCTTGAACCAGTCCCAGCCTTTGAGCCGCCCGTAGATAAAGCCGCTGGCAAACGCGTCCCCCGCGCCGAGCACGTTGTAAATCTCGACCGGAAAGCCGGAGACTTCGGTGACTTCGCCGGTTCTGAGGTGGACCGTTGCGCCCTGCGCGCCGCGCTTCACAACGAGGGCTTCGGGGCCATTGGGCACGTTCAAAATAGCCTCGATATTGGCGCTCAAATCTCCTTTAATCTCGGGCGCGCTGATTTGCTGGTGTTTGATGACGATGTCGTTGGGGCTTTGCACCATCGCCGCGTTGACCTCTTCCTCGGTGCCGAGCGCCACGTCGACCAGGGGAAGCAGCGCGCGCACTGTAGTCCCAAAGGCGCGCGGGTCGTGCCACTGGTCGGCGCGAAAGTCGAGGTCTAAAAAAACGGTCTTGCCCGCACGTTGCGCCTGCTCAGCAGCAAAAAAAGTCGCGCTGCGGCTCGGCTCTTTGCTCAAACCCGTGCCGGAGATTTCGAGGGCTCGAGCCTCCGCGATGGGCGCGGCCAAAACATCGTCAATGGTGAGTTCGATGTCCGCGCAGTTGTCGCGGTAGTACACCAGCGGAAACGTGTCCGGCGGCTCGATGCCGAGGACGACGGCGCTCGAGCGCCGCCCCGCCTTGACCGGAATATAGTCGGTCACCACGCCCTCGTTTTTCAAGAAATGCAGGATGAAGTCGCCGACCTTGTCCCGGCCCACCGCCGTGAGCAGCGCGACGTTCAGCCCCAAACGCTTCGTGCCGACGGCGATGTTGGTGGGGCTGCCGCCGACGTAGGCGGCGAAGCTCGTAATCTCTTCGAAAGGTGCGCCCACGTCGTTTGAATAAAGGTCGATGGAACTGCGGCCCATCGTGACGAGGTCGAGGGGTTTTGACATGCTTACTCCTGGTCGAACGGGTTGACGACGGTCACACCTGCGATAACTTGTCCGGCGTTCAGGTCTTCCGAGTAGAGGATTTGACAGCCGAGTTTGGCGCTGCTGTGAATAATCATCGCGTCCCAAAACGAAATCTGCTGTCGTTGATGCAAATTGATAGCTGCGATAACGTCTCTGCCGGTTGGCTCGTGAAGTCGCCAGCGAGTATAGGACTCGACCACATCACGTGCCGTCTCAGGCGTCATGTCTTCGACTTTGCGAACCAAATTGACATATAGTTCTTGCAGCACCTGGACGCTCGAGCACGCGCCATCCTCCAGCCACAGCTTTACAGTGAGGTCTCGGGCAAGTTCGTGTTTTTCGCCAGCGGTGGTGTCATGGGCGTAGATGAGGACGTTAGTGTCTAAAAATGGCTTAGCGCTCATGGAGTTCGTCGCGGGACCAGTCAATCTTGCCCTTCGTCCCCAAGGCGAACCCCTTTTCAAGAAAGGCTAAGGCTCGAGCCCTAGCCTGAGCGTAGCCGTTTTCCTCCTCAACCAGTTCAGTAAGTTTGTCGGAAACGAGGGCCGAGATAGAAGTGTCACGCTTGGCGGCGATGATTTTGACTTCTTTGTAGAGGTTGGCGTCGAGCTTGAGGGTCAGATTGCGGTGCTGCATGGTGAACTCCTTAAAACGAGTGTAGCACCTTTATCGGTGCAACTTTTTTACCAACAGCGGTTCCGACCCCATGTTGAAGTCTCGACACAACTCAATTTAGAACTGCCGACTCCACTCCTTCGGCCACCGCTCGACCACGATTTTCGTCTGCGTATAAAACTCGACCCCGTGCCGCCCCTGCGCGTGCAAATCACCGAAGAAACTGTCATTCCAACCCGAGAACGGAAAAAACGCCATCGGCGCGGCCACGCCCAAGTTGATGCCGACGTTGCCCGCGTCCACCCGGTGGCGAAACTCCCTTGCCGCCGCCCCGGACGAGGTGAACAGACACGCCTGGTTGCCGTAGGGCCGGTTGTTGACGAGGTCAATCGCGTCCTCGACCGTCTCGACGTGCATCATGCTGAGAACGGGGCCGAAAATCTCGGTTTTGGCGGTGTTCCCGTTCGGGTTCACGTCGCCGAGGACGGTGGGGTGGACGAAGTAGCCGTTGGCGAACTCGTCGCCATCGACCTTCTTGCCGCGCCCGTCGACCAGCAGCTTCGCGCCTTCCTGTTCGCCCTTGCCGATAAGACCTTCGATGCGCTCCTTGCTCTCATGGCTGATGACCGGCCCCATCTGCACGCCGTCGCCTAAGCCGTAGCCCGTCTTGCGGTTTTCAGCGTCCTCGATGATGCGTTTGACGAACTCGTCTTTGGCCGCGCCCACAGTGACTGCAACCGAGGTCGCCAAGCAGCGCTGACCCGCGCAGCCGAAGGCGCTGTCGGCCAAGATGCGCGTCGCCATGTCCATGTCGGCATCGGGCAGCACGACGGCGGGGTTTTTCGCGCCGCCCTGGCACTGGGCGCGCTTGCCGCTCGCCGTCGCGCGGCTGTAGATGTACTTGGCAACCGGTGTCGAGCCGACGAACGAGACCGCCCGAACTAAGCCGTGGTCCAAAATCGCGTCCACCGTGTCCTTGCCACCGTTGACGAGGCTGATGACGCCCTTGGGAAAACCCGCTTCTTCCAACAGCCGGAACAGGTACTGCGTCGTCAGCGGCACTTTTTCGGAAGGCTTGAGCAAAAAGGTGTTCCCCGTCGCCACCGCGTAGGGCAAGAACCACAGCGGAATCATGCCGGGAAAGTTGAACGGCGTAATCGCTGCGACCACGCCCAGGGGCTGGCGGAACATGTGCTCGTCGATGCCTCGAGCGATGTCCTCGTTGTTGTAGCCCTGCATCAGTATCGGCATCCCGCAGGCAACTTCGACGTTTTCCAAACCGCGCTGCCACTCGCCTTTGGACTCGGCGAAGGTTTTGCCGCATTCATTGGTAATGGTTCTGGCGAGGTCGTCTAAGTGCTCCTCGAGCAACGCCCTCAGCTTAAAAAGCGGTTTGATGCGGTCGACGACGGGCACTTGCCGCCACTCGAGAAACGCCTCATGCGCCTTTGTGACGGCCTCGTCCACCTCGTCTTTCGCCGACATTGGAACCGCCGCGATAATTTCCGCTGTGGCGGGGTTGTGAACGTCAAGATAGTCCCCCGCCGCGGAGCGCTGCCACTCGCCGCCGACGAAGTTCAAAAGTTGTTCCGTGCCGCTTGCTACTGCCATGTCATCCTCCTGACTGTTGGTTGCTTTACAAGTTTAGTTGAACCAGAGGGCGAAGCCGATAAACTGCCCGCCGAACACGTCCCAGATGCGCTGAAGGGTTTCGGCAGAGACGACCTCGCCCGTTTCGACGTAGGGCGCGGCGGCACCGCCTTGAATCCAGAGTACCAGGTCGAAGTCTTGCGGCTCTAAAAAAGCTCTCGGCAAGTCGATACCCTGCCCCTCCGGCAAGCGCCAGTGCGGGACGAGCTTTTCGCCGCGCCACAGGGCGCGCGTTTCTTCGACGAACAGTAACCAAGCGTCGACGACGTCTTGCGTCACCTGGACGGGCAGGACGGAGTCTTGAGAAGGATTCGGAATCCACTCGCGGTCGTTGTCGGTTTCCGCCAAAATAAAGACCCACATCAGCCCAGCTTGTTCGGTCACGGCCTGAGCGTGCTCCAAAGCCTTTGCTAAGCGTTCGGGCTCGAGCAGCGGCACGCGCAAAGCCAGGTGGACGAGGGCTATTTGGTCGACCAGGCGGCCGTCGTCCATGTCGAGCAGGTTGCCCTGCTTGTACAAGAGGTCGGCGGCAACCTCGGCACGCGGGAAAAACAGCTGCGCCGTGTAAGAAAAAAGCGTCTGGCTGTCGTGCGCCAGCACAACTTCGACGAGGGCCATGAGCAGGTGGCTGTAACCGCGCATCCAGTGGGCGTCGCCGCGGTCGAGCCGGAGTTCCAGGGGCGCGGCTTCCTCGACGAAACGCCGGTTCAACACGGCCAGCAGCGTCGTCAGCGACTCGCCCGCGTCACGCGTCAGTTTGCCGTCGTAGTCGAGGTAGGCTTCGCTCAAGTCGAGAACCACTGCGGGGTCGCTCGTGGAACCCTCATCGCCGAGACCCGCCAGGGTGGTTTCGGCCCGCTCGAGTTGACCGTTCACCGCCTCGAGTTCGGCGCGAAAGTCGGCATAAGAAATACTTTCGGGCTGTGGATTCGTAGGCACGGGCAATCTTAAAAAGGGGATACCCAACTGCTGACCCACACTCGACTCGAGCCCATAGCGGTACCAGGCCTGCCCGAGCAGTTCCGCCGCGCGCAAAAACTGGGTCACACCTGCCGCGAAACGCACACTGGCGTTTTCAGGGTCGGCGTCCAGGCGCTCGAGGAAGGTTCGCTCTTGCTCGAGTAACGGCGTCTCGAAGTTCAGGGTTTGCTCCTGCGCCAGGCCCCAACCGGTTAACAAGCAAAGAAGGCAAAACCAGAGTCGGTACTGTCTCAAGTTCATAGTCCGATACGTCCCAAATAGGCCCGGTTGCGCTCGGCGTTCTCCGCGGGCGAGCCCATGCCGGGGAGCACGTCTTGTTCGACGACTATCCAGCCATCATACCCGACCTCGTTCATGGCTTTCAGCACGCCGGGAAAGTCCACCGCGCCCGTGCCGAGTTCGCAGAACACGCCCGCGCCTATCATGTCCTGATAGTTCCAGCCGTTCTCTTTCGCCTGCTCTACGACCGCCGGGTTGAAGTCTTTGAAGTGCATCAGTTGGATGCGTTCGGCATATTTCTTGACGCCCTCGACGGGGTCGCCGCCGCCCAGCATGTAGTGCCCGGTATCGAAGACGATGCCTACCTTCTCGGGGTCGGTGCGGCGCAAAAACTCGTCGATTTCGGCGGGCGTTTCCACAAAGGTCGAGCCGTGCGGGTGCAGGGCGGTGCGGAGGCCGGTCTCACACTTGACGGCGTCCGCCACGCGGTGAATGCCCTCGACATATGTTTGCCAGCCCGCCTCGTCCAAGCCGTGTTCCGGTCCGATGCGCCCGGTGTTGTAAAAACGCTTCTGCACCGTCGAGTGGTCGTCGCCGATGTTGACGGTGCAGTGTGAACCGCCGACCTCGGCTAAGAGTTTTGCGACTTTCACTGCACGCTCTATACCCTCTTCGTGATACGCCTCGTCGTACAAGCGCACCGTCACCCAGGAGCCGACGGGCTCGAGCCCCCGCTTATGGAGCTCCTCCCGCAGCTTCCCGGGGTCACTCGGCATATAGCCCAAGTCGCCGAGTTCGGTGCCGACGAAGCCCGCTGCGGCGAGTTCGTCCAGCATCTGCGCGTAAGGAACGCGCCCGCCCGCGGCGCTGGTGTTCTCGATGGTTCCCCAGGAGCAGGGGGCGTTGGCGAGTTTGTAGTTGGTCAAAGCGGCTTGCTCCAATCTTGAAGCGCTAATTCTTCGATACGCCCGAAATGTTTTACGTTGCGTGTCGCCAGTCGCAGGCTGTTAGCAACAGCAGTTCCAGCAATAAGAAGGTCGATATCGTCCAAGGGCTTTCCCTGTCCGCGGAGTTGTGCGTAAAGTTTAGCTGAGATTGTCGCACTCGTTTTTGTAACAGGTAAAATAGTGCTACTTTCGGCCAGTGCTTCGAATGTACCTAACCGCTTCTTGGCGTCTCGGTGCCTGAGCCCGCTTAGAATCTCGTAGTAGGTGATAAGGCTAAAACTCAGCGTCCGGTGGGTTGCTAAGTAAGATTGGGTATTGGCAACGACGGTCGGTTCGCCTTTCATGAAAAGTGAGAGGATGTCGGTATCAAGCAGTGTCGGCAGCATGACGTTTGCGTCTCGAGGTATCCCGCCGCCGCGTTTGCATCTCGTTGAGAAAGTCCTCGAACTCAGCTTCCGGCATGTCTTTCCAGCACCCGGCAAAGCTCATGATGTCGGGTTTCGAACGGTTCGCCTCGAGGCCGAGCCGAAAATGGTGAATGAGGTTGAAAATATCTTCCAACTGCTCGTCCGGTAAACGGTTGACTTCCTCTACAACCTTTTCGCGTATCGTCATAAAAGACCTTCCCGGTGAAACTTTTCAGTTCAATCTAAGAACCAATTACTCAAAAACCACCTGCTTTTTCTTGGCCTCATCGTACTGCTTCCGCGCCTCACGCACGCTCTGCTGACCACTCACCTCCGCCGGAGGACAGTCCCACCAACCGCCGAAATCGTAGCTACCGACGCGCTTGTCAACGTCGACCTCGACCACGACGACATTCACGCCCCGGCGACCTCGTGCGGCCTCGAGCGCCTCCCTATAACCTTCTTCGGTATTCGTATACACCGCGTGCGCGCCCATCGCTTCGGCGTGTTTGGCGTAGTCCACGCGCACGATGTCGCCGTCGAGCAAACCCTCGTCGTTGCGGTGACGCAGCTCGAGGCCAAAGTGAGGTGTACCCGTACTTTGCTGCAAACCGTGGATGCTTTGATAGCCGTGGTTGTCCACCACGATAATAGTCAAGTCCAACCCTTCGGCGACCGCCGTGACGATTTCCGAATTCATCATGAGGTACGAGCCGTCGCCGATGAACACGACGACCTCGCGCTCGGGCTCGGCCAGTTTGACGCCTATTCCCGCCGGAATTTCGTAGCCCATGCAACTGTAGCCGTACTCCAAGTGATAGCTGTCCGGCTTCGTGGGCCGCCAGATTTTGGGGATGTCGCCGGGGATGCTCCCGGCGGCGTTGATAACCACCGCGTCGCCGCCGACGACGTCGTTGGTGATGCCCAAGACTTCGCCCTGACTCAAGTTGTCGGGTTCTTCGACCTTTTTAATGTCGTCCACTAAAGCATCCCACTCGGCTTTCCAGCCGGAGACCCGTTCACGGTAGGCGGGGCGCGTGCCCGTATAACCGGCTTGCGAGAGAGCTTCACTAAGCGCTGTCAAGCCGCGCTTTGCGTCCGCCACCAGCGGCAGGGCGAAGAGCTTGTAGGCGTCCAGCGGCGTAACGTTGAGGCCGATAAGTTTTGCGTCTGCAGCAAAAGCTGTTCTCGAGGCCGTCGTAAAGTCGGCCAGGCGCGTGCCGACGGCGAGAATCACGTCGGCCTCACCCGCTACCCGACTCGCCGCCGAGCCCGCGAGCGAGCCCACGTTGCCCATGCTCATGGCGTGGTCCCAGCGCAGTGCGCCTTTCCCGGCCTGTGTCTCGGTGACGGGAATGCCGAAACGCTCGGCGAAAACGGCGAGTTCGTCCGTCGCCAGGCTGTACTTCACGCCGCCACCCGCGATGATCATGGGGCGCTCGGCGTTTCGAATCAACTCGACCGCGTCCGCAATCGTTTCGGGCTCGGGGACGGGGCGGCGGATGCGCCAGACGCGTTTTTCGAACATGCTGACGGGCCACTCAAAAGCCTCGGTTTGCACATCCTCCGGCAGCGAAATCGTCACCGCGCCCGTTTCGGCCGGGTCGGTGAGGACGCGCATCGCTTCGGGCAGCGCGTGCAGCATTTGTTCGGGACGTGAGATGCGTGTAAAAAAGCGGCTCACTGGGCGGAAGATGTCGTTAATCGAGACATCGTGCTCGGTGGGGTGTTCGACCTGTTGCAGCACCGGGTCGGGGATGCGGTTGGCGAAGTAGTCCGAGGGTAACAGCAGCACCGGAATCCGGTTGACCGTCGCCAGCGCCGCGCCCGTGACCATGTTGCTGCTGCCCGGCCCGACCGAGGCGGTGCAGGCAAACGTTGATAAACGGTTGAGGTGCCGCGCATAGGCGACCGCTGTGTGAACCTGCGCCTGCTCGTTCTGCGGGCGGTAAAAGGGCAAACCGCAGTCCAGGCCGTACTCCTGCATCGCTTGCCCCACACCGGGGACGTTGCCGTGGCCTTGGATGCCCCACATCCCGGCAATAAGGCGGTGTTCGGTGCCGTCGAGTTCGCTGTACTGCTGTGACAGAAACTTGATGAGGGCTTGGGCGACGGTTAAGCGTTGGGTTTTCATAAAAGTCTCCGTTTACGGAAGTCCGGCGGCTTGTCGTGCGAGTTGTGTGAGCACACCCTTGAGAACGTCAATCATAAGACCTCCACCTTTTTCCTGCGCTATTTCTTTCGCCTTGTTCCAGCGAGTATCATCTCGAGCCGCAGCAAGAAATTCGGTGCCGCTCCAAGTCATGCGGATTGGCAACACGTAGGTTGCACTCCAATTAGAACTTTCTTCTACCTCGAGCAGCCCGGCGTCTTTAAGAAGCAAAAGGTGATAAGCAACTTGGTCAGAGGAAAATCCTTCTACCTCTAGCTCGAAAGGTTTGTCATAGGATTCAGCCTTTTCCACTTCTATAAAAATCTTCCTGACCAAATCCATATCACGCTTCATGGGTTATCTTCCAAACTCCTGCACTTTAACGATTTCTCCTGTCTCGAGCGACCCCTGCGCTGCCAGTGCCAGGCGTGAACTTCTCAGCGCGTCCTCTACGTTCGGCGTGACCGGCTCGCCTGCATGAACGTTTTTGGCAAAGGCAATGACCTCGTTGGCGTAGGCTTCGAAAAAGCGCTCCTCGAAGTGCTGTGGATAGTCGTGGCTGACGCCGTGCTCACTCCAGACCTCGAGGTTGAGCCGGTGACGCTTCTCGAGATGGTACTTGCCCTTCTCGCCCAAAACGTCGGTGGCGATTTCGTAGCCGTAGGCGGTATTGAGCGCGTTTTCGACGGTGCCGACCGCGCCGCTTTCGAACCGAAGGGTGGCGACGGCTAAGTTGAAGAGGTTGAAGTCTTTGAGCCGTTCGTCCCGTACCGCCGTGCCGACGGCGTAGACTTCCGTGACCTCACCGCAAAAGTAGCGCGCCGTGTCGAAGTCGTGAATACCCATGTCCACCAGAAGACCGCCCGACGTTTTGAGGAACTCGAGGCTCGTTTGAGACGGGTCGCGGCTGACGGCGCGGAAGTTTTCAATGCGGCCCAAGTCGCCGTTGTCCAAGCGCCGTCTGACTTCCAGGTACGCCGGGTCGTAGCGACGCTGAAAACCGACCTGGCAGGGAACGCCGGTTTTTTGAATGACTTGAACAACCTTGTGAGCCGCCTCGAGAGTGTGGGCCAGCGGTTTTTCGACAAAAATAGCCTTGCCCGCTTCGGCTGCTCTACAAATAAGCTCGGCGTGCGTCGGTGTGGGTGTGGTGATGAACACGGCGTCTACGTTTTTGTTCTCGAGCACCTGGTCTAAGGCGCTCACCTTCGCCCCCAGCGTCTCGGCGACCTCGGCAGCACTCTCTGGAACGAAGTCCACGACATCCGTAATCCGAACTTCGGTCAAAGTTCTCAGCACCCCGGCGTGCGTCCGGCCCATGCGGCCCGCGCCTATCATGGCGACGTTTAGTGGGGTCATAGAAGAGAGAGGAGCCTGCCTTTTTGCGCAGTCCTCATCGCTTTTCTCGCTGGTCGCTGTGAGCAAATTCGGCGAGTTCGGCCTCGAGCGCGTCGAGTTCGTCGGTGCCCGCCATCATGCCCAGCACGTCTTCGCGGCTGACTTCTTCTTTGGCAAACGTCCCGTAGCTCTGGCCGCGTTTGAGGATGGTGAAGCGGTCGGCGACTGGGTAGGCGTGGTGGACGTTGTGGGTGATGAAGATGACGCCCAGGCCCTTCGCCTTGGCCTGCGCGATGTACTTCAAAACCACCCCGGCCTGTTTGACCCCGAGGGCGGCGGTGGGCTCGTCGAGGATGAGGACTTTCGCGCCGAAGTAGACGGCTCTCGAGATTGCCACACACTGCCGCTCGCCGCCCGACATCGTGCCGACCGCCTGGTTGGGGTCGCGGATGTCGATGCCCATCTTCGCCATCGCCTCGACGACGGTCGCGGCGGCGAAGTCCTGGTCGAAGGTTTGGAACGGCCCCCACCCCTTGACCGGCTCCCGGCCCATGAAAAAGTTGCGCGTCACGCTCATCAAAGGTTGGACGGAAAGGTGCTGGTGCACCGTGGCGATGCCGTGGTTCTGCGCGGCCCTGGGCGAGTCGAACACCACCGGCTGCCCCTGCATCAAAATTTGCCCCGAGGTCGGTTTGTGGACGCCCGAAATCGTCTTGATGAGGGTCGACTTGCCCGCGCCGTTGTCGCCGAGGAGGCACATCACCTCGCCGGGTTGCACCGTCATCGACACGCCGTTCAGCGCGATGACCGAGCCGAAGGTCTTGACCAAGTCTCGCAGCTCGATGAGCGGGACGCTCACTTCGCCTCCGTCGCGCGTTTGCGGATAAAGTTGTTGAACACGACCGCGATGAGGAGCATCACGCCCAAAAACACCTTGAACCAGTCGGTGTTGACGCCGGTAAAAAAGATGCCCTGCTGCACCATCCCGAAAATGAGCGCGCCGAACACCGCGCCGACGACCGAGCCGTAACCGCCGGTCAGCAGACAGCCGCCGATGACCGCCGCGATAATCGCCTCGAACTCTTTCAACAGCCCGCGGTTCACGTCCGCCGAGCCTAAGTCCACGACTTGCAAGGCGGCGAACAGCGTCGCCGTGACCGCCGTACCCATAAACAGCAAAATGCGCACCCGGTTCACCGGCACCCCGGTGTTGCGCGCCGCCTCCGCGTCGCCGCCGACGCCAAAAATCCAGTTGCCGAACCTCGTACGCTGCAGTATCCAGGTTGCGAGGACGGCGAGGCCGAGCCACCAGAAGATAGACACCGGCAAGCCGAACAAGTCACCGCGAAAAATGGGGGCCAGCCAGTCGTTTTCAGCGGCCTCTTTCAGCCCTGAGACCTGCGTGCGCCCGGTGACGAGGCGGGTAAAGCCGATGGCCGCGCCGCGTAAAATATAGAGAAAAGCGAGGGTGACGATGAACGACGGCAACCGCGTGCGGTTGACGATGAAGCCGTTGACGTAACCGACAAGCAGCGCGAACACAAAGGCCGCGAGGATAGCGAGCCAAAAAGGCCAGCCGTACACAGCGACCGGAATCGCCATGACCATGCCCGCCGCGCCAATCATCGAGCCGATGGACAGGTCGAACTCGCCGCCTATCATCAGCAGGGCCGCGCCGATGGCGAGAATGCCGAGTTGGGCGGAGACTTCCAACCAACTGGCAATACCGCGAAAACTTAGGAACCCCTTGTCTCCCGCGACGACGGCGAAGAAGATAAAGACAAGCACCGCCCCCGACACCGCGCCGAGTTCGGGCCGCGCCAGCAAGCGACGCCACAAGCTCAGTTGGCGGACGCGCTCGTCACCGCCCCCGACCCTCGTTGCCATAGTCGTCACCTCTCAGATAAAAAGTACCGAGGACCGAGTGAAGAGTGCCGAGTGAAACCGAGTGAAAAGGAGAAAGTGAAAAGTAAAGTCAAAAGCGCTTTCTCCTCTCCTTCCCTGCTCCTCCGCTCCTCATCCCTTCTATAAACAAGCTTAAGTCAGTATGAAGGGCCTACCACGAAGGCAGGCCCTCGAGACCTCTTTTAACGAATACCCTGGCTGCTTAAACTGACCACCTGCGCGGCGTTTTCTGGCGTGACGAAGCCGGGGCCGGTGAGGATGACGCTCGAGCCGGGCAGCAAACCGTTCTGGATGTACTGGGTCATCAGCACGACGCCCAGGTAACCTTGTAAGTATTGCTGCTGGTCGATGGCGAAAGCGGCGTTGCCGTCGGCGAGGGTTTGCAAAATGGTGGGGGAGAGGTCGAAAAAGCCGAGCTGAACCTGACCCAAGGTGCCCATCTCTTCTAACGCCGCGATGGTGGGCTCGCCGCCGACCGGGCCGACCGCCAGCACGCCCCCAACGTCCGGGTTGGCGCTGAAGGCCGCCGACACGGCGTTACGGATTTCGGTGGGGTCAGTCGAGACGGCGAGCACGTCGACGCTCGAGCCCTCACCCAAACCGTCTTGAAAGCCCTGGCAGCGCAAATCGAGCGCCACGTTGCCGACCTCGTGGTTGACGCAAATCGCGTTTTGAACGCCCTGCTCGGCCATACGCTCGCCCGCGCCGAGGCCCGCTTCGTACTCGGTCTGGCCGATGTGGCGCAAGATGTCTAAGTCCTGAAACACGTCGCTGCCGGAGTTGATGGAAAAGACCGGGATGCCCGCGTCTGTCGCTGCGCGAAGTGAGTCGCCAAGCGCGTCGGCGTCGGGCACCGAGACGACGAGGCCGTCGGGCTGCGAGGCGACCGCCGCGTCGATGAGTTGCGCCATCCGCGGCATGTCGAAGGTGTCGGGCGCGCGGTACTCGACGTTGACGCCCATGTCCTGCGCGGCCTGGTCGACGCCGTTTTTGACGACCGACCAGAACGGGTCGGCGGCTCCCCCGTGGACGACCACGACAATTCGGATGTCGCCCCTGGCTGGCGCGTCCTGGCCCCAGGCCGTTCCGAAAGCAAGCAAGCTCAGCAGTAGGAAAAGTTTCTTCATGTGTTCCTCCCTAGAACTCTCTGTCGCCACAGCGAGTCGAGCCTCACTGAATCCCCGAGGTGCTTCTATTCAAGGCCAATCGACCCGGCTACAGATTGAGTGTCTTGACTATAGCTGTGCGTTTTGGGCTTGTCAATTCTGACGACACGAAAAATTGCCCGACTCTCGCAGCAAATCACGTCGTCACTGGCCTTGCACTGTGCGGCTGTATTCGCTATACTCACGAGTTGGCCGTCGTGGACCCCCTTATTTTTGGAACTCGGCACCTATCTAACCCCACAGAGCTGCTTCAGCCTGTTTAATTGGAATATTCGGAGGTAAGTCGATGTTTGCGATTGTTCAAAGTGGCGGTAAGCAGTACCGCGTGGCCGAGGGTGACGTGCTGAGGCTCGAGGGCTTGGCCGCCCAACCCGGTGACAGGGTGCAGTTGCCGGTGATGATGCTCGGCGGCGACAGCGTCCAAGTCGGCACGCCGCTCGTCGACGGGGCGGCGGTTCAGGCCGAAGTCTTGGCGCACGGCCGCGGCGAAAAAATTTACGTCTACAAGTTCAAGGCCAAGTCGAACTACCGCCGCAAAAACGGCCATCGCCAGCCGTACACGGAAGTTCGCATCCTGGAAATCAGCGCCTAAAGGAGACTTGAAATGGCCCACAAAAAAGGTGTAGGCAGTTCGAAAAACGGTCGCGACAGCGAGTCCAAGCGTTTGGGCGTCAAGCGTTTCGGCGGCGAAACGGTGCTGGCGGGCAACATCCTGGTGCGCCAGCGCGGCACCAAGTTCAAACCCGGCTTGAACGTCGGCCAGGGCAAAGACTTCACCCTGTTCGCGCTCCGTGACGGCGTGGTGAACTTTCAAGACAAAGGCCGCAAGGGCCGCTTTATCAGCGTCGCCGAGGTCACGGACACCGAAGCCGTCGCGGCCGACTGAGGTTTGTTCGCTTTGAAGCGCGGGCCGTTGCCAGGCTCGCGTTTTTGTTTGGACTCGACGGAAAAAGTGCCGAGTACCGAGTTGAAAGTACCGGGTAAGGTCAAGAGATTTTTCTCCCGTACTCCCCATCTTTGCTCCCCGACTTCCTTCGGGCCCCCAGAAAGTTCGTGCTATGGCGTTTCGTGACCTTTTGGACATCACCGTGCAGGGCGGCAAGGGCGGCGACGGCGGCCTGTCGTTTTTGCGGCTGAAGTACGTGCCCAAGGGCGGACCCGACGGCGGGCACGGCGGCGACGGCGGCGACGTGTTTTTAGAGGCCGTCGACGACGTGACCTCGCTCGACCGTTTGGTCGGGCGGCACCTTCACAGGGCGGGCACGGGCGCGCAGGGCGAAGGGCGTCAAAGAGACGGCGCGCGCGGGGACGACCTCGTCGTCACGGTGCCGGTGGGCACGACGGCCTACGACCGTGACACGGGCGAGGTCGTGGCCGACCTGGTGAGCGTCGGGCAAAAGGCGCTCGTCGCGGCGGGCGGCTCGGGCGGGCGTGGCAACGCGGCCTTTGCGAATTCGCAGCGGCGCGCGCCGCGCTTCGCCGAGTACGGAACCAAGGGCGAACGGCGCAACCTGCGCTTGGAGTTGCGCTCCATCGCCGACATCGGTTTGGTGGGCTACCCCAACGCGGGCAAGTCCAGCTTGCTGGCCGCGCTCTCCAACGCCAAGCCCGAGGTGGCAGCTTACCCCTTTACCACCCTGAGCCCGAACTTAGGGGTGGTCGAGCAAAATCTGCAGCGCTTCACGCTGGCCGACATTCCCGGCATCATCGAAGACGCGCACAAGGGTAAGGGCTTGGGTCTGGAGTTTTTGCGGCACGTCTCGAGAACGCGGCTGCTCGTCTACGTCCTCGACATCGCCGACGACCCCGCGGCGACGCTCGAAGCGCTGCAGCACGAACTGCGCGCGTACGACCCGAAACTGCTCGAGCTGCCCGCCCTCGTCGCCCTCAACAAAAGCGACCTGGCGGGCGCGGCCGAGGTCGACTCGGCCGTCGCCGAGCTGACCGAGTTCGGGCTGGCGGTGGTGCCGGTCTCGGCCTCGGAAGGGCTCAACTTAGAACATCTCAAAACCACCTTGTTCGCGCTCCTCCCGGCTAAACCCGTGCTCGAGCCCGTCGCGCAGCCTGCGCAGCGCGTCGAGGTGGAGCCTGTCACCGTCAAACGGCACATGAGCGGTCAAGGCTGGACAGTGTCGGGTCCCGAGCTGGAGGCCGTCACCTCGCGCTTCGACCCCAAAAACAAAGAGGCGGTCGCTTACCTGCAACACTTTTTCACCTCTTTCGGCGTCGCCAAGCTGCTCAAAAAGGCGGGCGCGCAAGACGGCGACGACGTCTTCGTCGGCGGCGCGGTGTTCGAGTATTTCGACGAAGACAAGGCCAAAGCCGACCAGCTCGGCGAGGCTGAAACCGACGAGGAAGCTTGGGAGGCGGGCCGGGACGAAGAGGGCTGGAGCGAAGAGACCGTCAGCCCCGAAGCGGCCGACCCCGGCGGAGAGCTTGACGGCGCTGGCGAGGCGTAGCTTGTTCGGTCACAACGCGGTCACAACGCTCCGGTGCCGTTCGCTTGCGTCTCAGACGTGAAAACGGCGACTCGAGACGCGTCGGGTTCTCCGTAAAAAGTGCAAAAAAAGCGCGCCAAACGTGTTTTGCGCTATACTGGTTGCAGCTCGAGGCCGGGCTTGGTTAGGGGCGCTCAAGTTCGCCCCGGGCAAGGTTTCTTGACTTCGCTACGCTTGGGAGCACCGTTGTTCGACCCTGTTTTTACCGCCGACAACCCCTGCACGCGGGCAAGCGTGAACGCCTACTGTAGCCGCGTCAAGGCCCTGGTGACGCCGCGCCGCTTCGAGCACATCCTGCGGGTCGCCACGCTGGCCGACACGATAGCGCGCGCCAACGACTTTACGCGCGGTGAAGTCCGCGTGACCAACCTCGCCGCCGTGTTGCACGACGCCGCCCGCGACTTACCGGCTGAAGAACTGTTCAAACTCGCGCCGCCCGAAACCGACCTGGAGCGCGAGCACCCGCTCGCGGTGCACGGTCGGGCCGCTCGCCGCCTCGCCGAGTGCTGGGGCGTGACCGACGAGCGCGTGTTGGAAGCGGTCGAGGGCCACGTCTTCGGCGTGCCACACGGCAACCGCGTCGGCATGGCCGTGTACGTCGCCGACGTGTCCGAGCCGGGCCGCGGGGTCAACGACGACATCCGCGAACTCGCCATGACGAATTTGTTCCGCGCGTATCAGCGGGCGGTGCAGTCGAAGGTGCAGTACTTACGTGCCAAGGGCAAGGCGGTTCACCCCGCGACGTTGCGCGTCTACCAGGAGTTGCGTGAGCTTACGTAACGCTCGAGGCCTGCAAGTCCTGGGCATTTTGTTGGCCCTGGCCGGGCTGGCGGGCTACTGGCTGAACCGCGACGTTCCCGACAAAACCGACCTCACGACGGAGCAGGCGAGCGTGCTGGGCATCGCGCCCGAAGAAAAGAACGAGGTGTTTCACGCGAGCTTTGTCGTCGCGGGCCGCGACTATGACCCTTCGGTACACGCCAGCGGTTGCCGCAATGTTGGGGGTCGATGTGTTCGTGACCGGGTAGGCAAGTTTCACATCAGTAAACGCACCGACACCATCATCTACGTCAACATCATCGGCGACAAAATCACCATGATCAACATCCCGCGCGACATCTACTTGCCGCACCAGCAAACAAAGGTCAACGCGATGTACCTTTATCAGGGCGCAGAGGGGCTTGTGAGTGAGGTCGAAGACATCCTCAACTTGCCCGTGGACTACTACGCCGTCATCAACATCGACATTTTTAAAGAGATGGTCGACGCGCTGGACGGCGTCACGGTGACGATTCCCGAGCCGGGGATGTACTACACCGACGCTGCAGCCGGTCTGGAAATTGCCTTCGACGCAGGCCCGCGGCGCTTGGACGGCGAGGACGCCGCCAAGTTCGTTCGTTTCCGCCACACCTCGCGCGGCGACATCGACCGCATCGACAACGTCAAAAAGCTCGCCTACGCGTTGTTGGCGCAGGTCAAGGCGCTCAACCTGCGCGCGGCGTTCAGGATGCCCGAGCTGTTCGACGCCCTGTTCAGCAACGTCGAGACGAACGCCAGTCCTGCGCTGTTCAGAGAACTGTTGCCCCGTTTGGCGCACCTGCAGCTCACCGCCGCGACTCTACCGACCTGCTGCGACCGGCGCGACCCGGTGTTTGGCGACATCTTGGAGGTAGAACCGTCCGACGTCGAAGCGTTTCTGGCCGACACTTTCGGGGGCAAGGCGCGGGTGTTCACGGCCGCCCCCGAAGTGACGCTGCTCGTCACCAACAGCAGCGGCGACGAAGGTTTGGAAAGTCTCTACAGGGCGCGGCTCGTGTCGCTCGGCGTGCCGGCAGAAAGCATCCTCGTCCGCGCAGGCGCGCCCGACCCCACGCCGACGCGCGTGCTGACGACGGCCCAGAGCTGGCAAGACGCGGACTTTTACACGAGTTTGTTGCAAACCTCGAAGCAGCAGGTCGACCGTTTTGCTCAATTTGACGACCGTGACATAGACGTGGAACTCGTGTTGGGCGAAGACGCGGCACGCTCGAGCCTCGCGCAGGCCGCGCGGCCGCTCGTACCGACGGTACCCGAAACGACGGTACCTGCAACGACGGCCGAGTCTTTGCCGGAAAGAGGTGACTGATATAGACACGCTCAGCATCCCCCAAGAACTCCAACTCATCGTCGACGCCCTCGACGACAAGCGCGCCAAAGACATCACCGTCCTCGACCTGAGCGGCGTGTCCGCGACGCTCTCTTACTTTGTGATCGCCACGGCCGAGTCGACGCTGCAAATCAAAGCCCTGGAGGACGGCGTCAAAGAGCGCCTCAAAGCGAACGGCTTCGCCCCCAAGGGCGTCGAAGGGCCTTCGAACCGCTGGATTTTGATGGACTACGGCTATATCGTCGCCCACCTCATGAGCGCGGACGCTCGCGAGTTTTACGACCTCGAGGGCTTGTGGGCCGACGCCGAGCGGCTCGAGATAAGTCCCAACTAGCCCTTTGCCCCGCCACTGGGCCGAAGCCGCGGCTAAGACCTACCTGTTGGGTCGTGGTTACACCTGTCTGGCGGAGAACTACGCGGTGCGCGGCGGCGAACTCGACCTGGTGATGCAGTATGGTGAAACAATCGTCTTCGTCGAGGTGCGTCAGCGCAAGACGAGCCGGTACGGCAGCGCCGCCGAGTCCATCACGGCCGCAAAGCTGCAACGCCTCCGCAAAACGGCGTTACACTACCTGGTGAGTACGTTCGGCCGCGACGACTTGCCGGTCCGCTTCGACGCGGTGCTCGTCGCGGGCGTCGAGGCGAAGTTCGGGCTCGAGCACCTGCAAAACATCGGTTGACCCATAAAGGAGGACGCGTGCGCGTCAAAATCTGCGGCATCACCCGAGTAGAAGACGCCCTTCATGCCGAGGCGGCCGGGGCCGACGCGGTCGGCTTCGTCTTCGCGCCCGCCTCGAAACGGTTTGTGACGCCCGCGCGGGCTGCCGAGCTGAGCGCCGCGCTGGGACCGCTCATAGGGCGCGTCGGCGTGTTCGTGAACAGTCCTTTGGAAGAGGTGCTCGAGGTCGCTAAAACTTTACGTCTCCACGCGGTGCAACTCCACGGCGACGAGGACGCGGCCTATGCGGCGAGGCTGCGCCGCGACCTCTTCGTCGTCAAAGCCTGGTCGTTTCGTCCCGAGTTGTCGCTGAACACTTTGCGCGCTTTCCCCGCCGACGCGATTTTGCTCGACGGCTTGAAGCCGGGCGGCGGCGAGCGTTTCGACTGGCACCGGGCCGCCTTTTTGGGGACGTTGCCCCGCCTCATCCTGGCGGGCGGTTTGGACCCGGACAACCTGAAAGCCGGCGTGGCGGCGCTCAATCCCTACGCCTTAGACGTTTCCTCGGGGGTAGAAGTGCGTCCTGGCATCAAAGACCCCGGATTGGTACAAGATTTTGTACGGCGTGCCAAAGCGACGGAGTTATCCACAGTTATCCACAGTTATCCACAAGCCTGTGGATAACTCAAGAAGTGCCGTGCCTGCCCCTTTCCAAGCTGTTTTTGAGCAAGATTTGCGTCTGGGAGGGCGTTTCTCACCAAAACTGGGAAGTTTTTCCCCTAACAGAAAGGTCGCGGACTTGTCAAGAGGCGGAACTTATCCACAGGCTCGACTCCTTATCCACAAGCTGTGTCTGAGTCGCCGAAACGTCGTAGAATAGGGAAAAAGCGAGGGTTGAACCCTGGAAAAAGCGTGTTTCGCAAGCGACTTTTTCACACTTCGACCTCCGAAGGAGTTGAGCTGTGAGTTGGACGAAACCGGGTGAAAAGCCGTTCGAGCGTGCAGCCGGAACACCCACGGCGCAACCGGCGTGAAAAAAGCCAGCAACGACCTGAAAAGTCACCTGAAGCTCGAGGACAAACGGGAGCGGCCTTTTCACCCCAACAAAAAAGCCTGGACCGAGCTGGAGCGTGCCCTGGAGCGAGACCGCGGCCAAATTTCCGCAGGCGGGGGCGAGCGAGCCGTGAAACGTCAGCACGACAAAAACCGCCTCACTGCCCGGGAGCGCATCCACAAGCTCGTCGACCCAGGCTCGGACTTTTTCGAACTGATGACCTTTGCGGGCTGGGACATGTACGCGTCCGCGGGCGGCGCGCCTGCGGGCGGCGTGGTCACGGGGCTCGGCAAGCTGCACGGGCGCGACTGGATGCTGATAGCCAACGACGCGACCGTCAAGGCGGGGGCTTTTTTCCCCATCACCGCCAAAAAAACCATCCGGGCGCAGACCATCGCCACCGAGAACCGCCTGCCGACGATTTACCTGGTCGACTCGGCCGGGGTTTACCTGCCCATGCAGGACGAAATCTTCCCGGACCAGGACGACTTCGGGCGGGTGTTTTACCTCAACGCCCGGATGAGCGCGGCGGGCATCCCGCAGATGGCCGCCATCATGGGCAACTGCGTGGCGGGCGGCGCGTACTTGCCGGTCATGTGCGACACGGTTTTAATGACGGCGGGCTCGGGCCTTTACCTGGCGGGCCCGGCGCTCGTCAAGGCGGCCATCGGCCAGGAGGTCTCGAGCGAGGACTTGGGCGGCGCGGCCATGCACGCCGAAGTCGCCGGCACCGTGGACTACTTCGAACCCGACGACGAGCACGCCCTGCAACGCCTGCGCAACTTGGCCGCGACCTACGCGCCGAGCGAGCTTGCCCCCTGGGCCAGAAACCGCCGCGAGCCGCGCCCGCCCGCGGAAAACGAACAGGACCTGCTCGGCGTCGTTCCGGCCGAGGGCGGCAGCCAACCCTACGACGTGCGCGAGGTCATCGCGCGGCTCGTCGACGCGTCCAAGTTCGACGAGTACAAGGCCAGGTACGGCCGAACGCTGGTCTGCGGCACGGCGCACTTGGGCGGCTACGCGGTCGGCATCGTCGCCAACCAAAAAACGGTCGTGAAAAGCAAGGGGCGGCTCGAGGTCGGCGGGGTCATCTACGCCGACGCCGCCGACAAGGCTGCCCGCTTCATCCTCAACTGCAACCAGACGGGCGTGCCGATTTTGTTTCTGCACGACGTGACCGGCTTTATGGTCGGCAAAGAAAGCGAGCGCGAGGGCATCATCCGCAAGGGGGCGAAGATGGTCAACGCGGTTTCGAACAGCGTCGTGCCGCGCCTCAGTTTGATTCTGGGCGGCAGCTACGGCGCGGGCCACTACGCCATGAGCGGCAAGGCCTACGCGCCGCGCTTCGTCTTCGCCTGGCCGAGCGCGAAGTACAGCGTGATGGGCGGCCAGCAAGCGGCTAAGACGATTCTCGACATCCAGCTTGCCCAACTCAAGCGCCAGGGTGCCGAACCCGACGACGAAGCCTTGCAAGAGCTGTACGAGACGGTCAAGGCCGATTACGACAAAGCCCTCGACATCCGCTACGGCGCGGCGCGCTTGTGGGTGGACGAGCTGGTCTTGCCCCGAGAAACGCGCGCTCGGCTCATCCGCGCCCTGGACGCTTGCGCCCAAAACCCGCACACGGAACCGCTCAAGGTGGGGGTTTTTCAGGTTTGAGGGGTTGTTCCTGGTTCCGCTTTTTCAAGGTCAAAGCTGTTAAACTCGCGCATGGTCGAGCTTCTCCTGGTGGTGCCCCACCCCGACGACGAAGTGTTCGGTTGTGGCGGCCTGTTCAGCAAGATGGCCGCGCACGGCAAACGGGTCGCCACCCTGACCCTGACCCGGGGCGGGGCGGGTCGCGCCCTCGGGCTGTGTCGGCAGAGCGAGTTGCCCGCGCTGCGCGAGCTGGAGTTGCGCGCCTCGCTGCGCGAACTCGGCGTCGAGGACGTTCACGTTTGGGACTACCCCGACTTTGTGCCGGACGGCGACCGGGGTATGGACCACCGCGACGGTTTGCAGGCCGTTCCCGCTGAAAACATCGTCAGCGAGGTGGCGGCGCTGCTCGAGAGCCTGCGCCCCCGCGTGCTGCTCACCTTCCCCCCCAACGGCTCGAACGGCCATCCCGACCACGTCGCCACCCACAGGCTCGTCATGGCGGCGCTCCAAGCAGCTAGCCACCGCCCCGACGCGCTTTACTACTTCGCCAGCGACAAACCCTACGACAGCGAGGCGCGGCAGGGTTTTCTAGCGCCCGACCAGATTCGCGCGGCGCACCTCTACCCGACCCACTATGTAGACGTTCGAGACTTCCTTGAGCCCAAACTGCGGGCGATGGGCCAGCACAAAACGCAAGCTTTAAGCGTGCTGACGTTTATGCAGCGGTTGACGCGGCGGCTTCTGGTCGAATCGTTCCACCGCGCCGCGCCCGAAGTCTTGCCCGGCGAGGGACAGCGCACGGTTTTTTGGCTCTGAGCGCTGTGGCTGGCACGTGGCGGGTGACGCGTGAAAGTGAAACGGCCGCGTTTGGCGGCCGTTTCATCCTACTCAAACTTTGAACGCAAGGGTTGCGCTCGTAGACCTACCTCAGCGCCGACGGCAAGGTGTCCAGCACCTGAACGACGCCGTTGCTGATTTTGATGCCGCCCGCACCCAGGTCAGTACCGACGACGGGCGCGTCGCCGACGAGGACAGTCCCGTCACCGCTCTGGCTGAAGCTGAGACTCGTGCCGGCTTGGGTGGTGGCGCGCCCGCGCTCGAGCAGCCCCCCCGCCGCCACCTTTTCCGGCACGATAAGGCCGTTCAGGAAAGCTTTCAGGGCGTCCAGGTCGCCGAAAAGCGCGTCCCGTTCGGCCGCCGGCAGGGCGGCGAAGGCGGCGTCCGTCGGCGCGAACAGGGTGAACTCGCCCGGTCCCTGGAGGACCGCGTCGAGGCCGGTTTCTTGAAGCGCGGCCGTCAGGGTGCTGAACCCTTCGTTTAAGCGGATGAACTCGAACATGCTGACGGTCGACTGCGCCTGAGCGGTGAGGGTGAACCCGAGAACAAGCAGGACAAGTAGTTTTTTCATCATCGTCTCCTTTTTCTGGGCGTCAGTCCGTGACGCCTTTGTAAGTTGTTTTTTGGCCCGACCCGGTCGTGAACAAGATGTCGTTGCCGACGGGGACGCCGACCCCCGCCATGCGCGCCGCGGGCAAGGGGGTGAGGCTCGTCCAGGTCGCGGTCGTCGGGTCGTAGACGGTTACGTCGCTCACGGCCCGGTTGGGTACCGAGTCGCCGCCCGCGACCAGCAAGCGGCCGTTTACCACGAAAGACGACATCATGACGTGCGACCTCGCTTTCGGCAGACTTTTCGCGGCGGTCCAGGCGCCGGACGACGGGTTCCACACATAAACCGAGGCCTGCGCGACCGCGCTGCTGTCTTGTCCCTTTTGACCTCCGATGGAGTAGATTTTGCCGTCCAGCACCGCGGCGCCGTGGTGGTTGACCGCGACCGGCAGCGGGGCGGCGCTCGTCCACGCCGTGCCGCCGTCGAGCGCGAGTCGCCAGTGTTCCGCTCGGTCGGCGCGGTTTAAGTCCGAGCCGCCGAAAAAGTGTAAAGCACCCCCTAGTTTTACAAGTTGCCCGCCTCCCCGCGCGGCGGGCAGCGGGGGCATAGGGGTCCAGGCGGAGGTGGCGGGCGCGTACCTCCACACGTTTTTGGTGCCGAACACCTGCCCGCCGCCCGCCTTGCCGACGTAGCCCCCGGCGACGTAGACCGTGTCGCCGTCGACCGCGACCCCGGCGTGGGTCAGGGCCGTGGGGGCGTCCGGCAGACTCCCCCAGGTGTCGCTCGCGGCGTCGTAAACCTTCACCTTGGGCGTGATGGTGACGGGACTGAACGACGTGTAACCGCCGAAAACGTAAAGCTTGCCGGCGACCACGGCACCCTGCGCTTCGGTCAGCCCGAGGGGTGACGACGCGACCGTACCCCAACGGAGGGTGCCGGGGGTCGCCGCCCCTTGCTTCACCGTGAACCTGACGGTGAGCGGGGTACCGGCGCTGCCGCCCCCGTACTTTTCGGTGTTGGGGGTGGCTTGGAGGGTGTGGCTGCCCGCAGTGAGCGGTGGGGCAACGGGGTCGTACTCCGAGGTCGGTCCGCTCCGCCACACCTCTCCGGCGAGCGAGTAAGGCGCGTGGTTCTCGATGCGGTAGGGGGACCCGTCGAGCGTAAAACTGACGCTGCCGACGGTGGCGGGACTGGTGTTGGCGCGGACGCTGATGTTGCTCGTGCCCAGCGCGGCGTAGTCGACGGTGTCGCCGTCGACGAGAGGTCTCAGCACCTGGTCGGTGTCGGCGTTGATGAGGCTGAAGCTCGTCACCGCCTGACCCGAGGTGGGCGCGCTGACGGTTACAGTCTTGCTCGTCGTGCCCGTCACGCCGCCGTTGTCCGTAACCGTCAGACGCACGGTGTAGCTACCGGCGGAGGTGTAAGTGTGCGCGGGGTTGCGCGTGGTCGAAGTCGTCCCGTCGCCGAAGCTCCAGGCCCAAGCCGTCACGTTGCCGTCGGCGTCGCGGCTGGTGTCGGTGAAGGTGCAGTTCAAGCCTATGCAGCTCGAGCCGAAACTCGCCGTCGGCGGGGTGTTGGCGGACGTGTCCTGGCGCACCGTGAAGTTCACCGTGAGGGCCGTGCCGACGCTGCCGCCGCCGTACTTCTCGGTGCTGGGCCGAGCGACCAGCGTGTGGCTACCCAGGGCCAAAACCGGGCTGGCGGGCAAGTAGTCGGGCGGGTTGCTCTTGTACACGTCGCCCTCGAGCGCGTAGGGTGCTTGGCTCTCTGTCCGGTAGGGCTTGCCGTCCAGCGTAAAGCTGACGCTGCCGACGGTTGTAGGACTGGTGTTGGCGCGGACGCTCAGGTTGCTGGTGCCCAGCGCGGTGTAGTCGACGACCATGCCCTCGCTCAGTGTTCCCACCTCTCGGTCGGTGTCGGCGTTGATGAGGGTAAAACTCACGACGGCTTGGCCTGAAGCCGGCGCGGTGACGGTAACGCTTTTGCTCACCGTGGCGGTCGCGCCGTCGTCGTCGGTCACGCTCAACACCACCGTGTAAACACCGGGTGCACTGAAAGAGTGCGAGGCGTTCCGAACGGTCGAGGTGGCGCCGTCGCCGAAGTTCCAGTTCCAGGCCGTGACGCTGCCGTCGTCGGTGCTGGTGTCGGTAAAGCTGCAGGTCAGGTTGCTGCAGCTTGCGCTAAACCCGGCGGTGGGCGGTTTGTTGGCGGTCGCACCTTGGCTTACGGTAAAGCTCACCGTGAGGGACGTACCGGCCGTCCCGGCGGCCGCGCCTTCGCTGTAGGGCGTGGCTTGAAGGGTGTGACCGCCCAGGGCCAAAACCGGGCTGATAGGCAGGTAGTCGGGCGGGTTGCTTTTGTAGACGTCCCCCTCGAGGGCGTAGGGCGCGCGGCTTTCCGTTCGGTAAGGTTTGCCGTCGAGGGTAAAGCTCACGCTGCCCACCGTGGCGGGACTGGTGTCGGCGCGGATGCTGAGGTTTTGGGTGCCTAAAGTTTGGTAGTCGAGGGTGTCGCCGCTGACGAGCGGCCGGATGACCTGGTCGGTGTCGGCGTTGATGAGGACCAGGCCGGTGACCGCTTGCGTAGTGGCGGCGGTCTGCACGGCCACCGTGACGCGGGCGCTGTTGGACAGCGCGCCGTCGCTGGCGCTGAGTTCCAAGACGTACGTGCCGGCTGCCGAGAAGCTGGCCGTCGTGTCGACCGCCGCGGCGTTGCCGAACGTCACCGTGCCGGGGCCGACCACCTTGCGCCACGCCGTCGTTAGGGTGTTGTTGGGCAGGCCGTCGTCGCTCACGGTGCCGTCCAGGCTGGCGGCCGCCGGGAAGATAACACTTTGGTCGACGCCCGCGTTGACCGCGGGCGGGTTGTTGCTACCGCCGACGCTGGGACGGAGCAGCGAGATTTTCCCCGACGTCCCGCCGCCGACGAGTTCGGCCAGGTAGAGGTTGCCGTTGCGCGTGTCCTCGATGAGGTCGAGCGGGTCGGACAAGCCCGCTATGACCTGGGTTACCTCCGCCTTAAGAACGTTGCCGTCCGCGCCGAGCGGCAACGCTAAAATGTCGTCCCCGGCGCTGTACTCGACCACCAGGAGCTTGCCCTTCAGCTTGCCGCCGAAGGCGTTGCTTTTGTACTCTAGCACCCCGTTGGGCGAGCGGTTGCGGCCGAAGTTGTAAGTGAAGCCGCGATATTTGGACTCCGGCTGCGTGCCGGCCGGGTAGCCCGCGTAAACGCCCGTCGCGACGACCTCGGCCGGGTCGGCGCTGGACGTCGGGTTGCCGCCGTTCATGACGTACTCGCGGCGTTTGGGGTTGGGGTGGCCGTAGTAGCCGCCGGGCTCTACCTTGAACAGGTAGTCGTCTTGCGTGGCGACGTTGAACAGCGCCTCGTTTTGCGGCGTCGCCGGGTTGTCGGGGGTGTTGCCGCCCGCGGCGCTGCCGTTGGTGGGCACGTAGAGTTTGCCGTTCGAGTGCCACACGAGGTCGTAAGCGTTGCGCACGCCCGAGGCGTAAATCTTGACCGGCGCGTCCGCGGCGTAGGGGTTGTAGTTGCCGCTGGTGCCGGTGCCCTGACAGTGCTCGTCACAGGGCTCGGTCTGCACGTTGATGGGCAACCCCGTGGTCCGGCGCGGGTCGATTTGCAGCACGGCGGCGCTCAACAAGCGCTCCGGCCGGTTGTACCAGGCGCTGTCGGGCGCGCCCATCGCCGTGTTGCCGCCCTGGTTCATGTAGAGCAAGCCGTCGGGGCCGAAAGCGAGGCTGTTGCTGAGGTGGTCTTTGGCCGAGCGCGGTAAACCGGTGATGTAAAGCTGCAGGTCGGAGTCGACGAAGTTGATGCCGCGCAAGCGCAACTTGTAAAGCTTGCCCGAAAAGTCCGGGGCGGGCTGCGGGTAGAGCGGCTCGTTGGCCGTGGTCCACAGGTACATCTCTTTGGTGTCGTTGGGGTTGAAAGCTACGCCGACGACGGCTTTACCGGCCAAGCCGCGGAAGGTTTGCTCACCTTTGAGTTGACCGTTGCCGTCGATTTGCCAGCGGTGGATGACGCCGTCCAACCCGGCACCGTAGAGCTTGCCGTCGGGGCCGATGACGAGGGTCGAAATGGCGCTGCCGCTGAACACGGACGTCTTGGCAAAGCTCACGTTCGGGTCCATTTTTACGCTCGTCTGGGTGCCGGTCGTGAAACTCATGGTGTAGGGTTTAAAGGACGCACCCGCCTGGTCCTTGACGCCGCTGGTCACTTGAAACGTGTAGTGGGTGCCGGGCTCGAGCAGCACGCTCGGCTGGTAGACGATGGCGTCGTTGCCGCCCGTCGTGTTGACGGTGCCGGGCACAGAGGCCCCGCCACTCGTCTTGAACAGCTTGACCGTCGCGGTGTTCAGCGTCGTTTCGTCGACCCCGGCTCCTAGGTTGGGCAGCTCGACGTCCACGGCGACGGCCGTGTTTCTGAACACGCTCGTCGCGCCGCCCGCGGGCGCGGTGCCGGTCACGCGCGGCGACGGCAAGGTGGCGGTGCCGGACGGCACGACCTCTAGCGCGGACAGGGCGCCGTAGTCGGTCTCCGCTTTCAAAGTGACGGTGAGCGTCCCGCCGTTGACGCTGATGTTCGGAAAAGTTTTCACCAGGGCGGAAAACTTGCTCGTCTGGGCCAGGATGTCGAAGTTGTCGAGCAGGGTCTTGTCCTCGACGACCACGTCGAAAACGCGTTTGCCGGGCGCGTCCCAGTAGAGTTCGGCGAAGTGCAAGCGCAGGTCGTAAACCCCCGGCGGCACGGACAGGTTGTAGCTGAGCTTGCGGTTGTCTTGCGCCGTGTTCGGCAAAAAGGCCCGGTAGGTTTGGTACAGCGTGTCGTCTTCGGTGTCGGCGATGGCCCGAGTGGACGGTCCCGCGGTCGGTTCGGCGGGGGCGCTGGAGGGCCTGAAAAAACCCGCGTCGGCGGCGTAAAGGTTGCCCGCCTTGTCCGTGTAGGCCGGGCCGCCCACGTTGAGGCGGTAACTCGTCGGGGTGACGGGCGCGATGTTGGTGACAAGGTAGACGTTGTCGTTGTAGTCACAGTTGGCGCTGCCGCTGCCGCAGCCGTTTTGCACGAAGTCCTGAACTACGAAGTAACTTCCGGGTACCGGTGCGCCGGAGCGGTCCTTGACCGGCCAGAAGCGCACGCTGAGAAAGCCGTTGTTTGAAGTGTTGTTGACGTTGCTGCTGTAGCCCGCGACTTTAATTTCGAAGGTTCCGCTGGGGTTGACGGTCATCTCGGCGGGTCCTGAGGAACCCGCCTTGAGGGGCAGCAGCGACTGGCCGTAAGCGCCCGCGTGTTTGAACGACTCCCCGCCCGCGCCGGTAATCTGGATGGTGTCTTCGGCGCTGCAGCAACCGTGAAAAGCTGCAAGCTGCCTTACGTAAACCGCCTTGGCGGGGTCGGCCCGCTTCCAGAAGTTCGAGCGCACCTCGTCGCCCCTGAGTTCGGTGTCGTTGTGGGATAAAGGCTGCCCAGTGTTGATTTTGTACCCGAAAGTGTCGGCGATTTGCTGAAGGCTGACCTCGTAGTCGCCCTCGGGCCGCGTCATGAACGCCCCGGCCAGCTGGACGGTTTTGCTGGGTTGGACCGGGTCGTTCGTGTTCAGGGTCAGGGTTTGCAGCCGCACGCCCCGGCTGCCGGAATTCTCGACGAACTTGACCTGCAGGTCGTAAAACTTTCCGGCGGCGACCGTGAGACTCGTCTCGTTGTTCGGCAGGACGAACTCGGTCGTGTCGCTGATGGTGAGGCTGTTGACCTTGATGCTCGCCGCGCTGGTGTTGCGGAGCCGCAGCGTGACTAGATCGTGAACTTTGTGCGTGGTGACGCCGCCGCTGATGCGGCTGAACACCAGCCGGTCGTTGAAGGGCACACCGTCTAAGTTTTCTAACACGAGCCCGCTCGAGCCGGCTAGAGGTGCCAACGGTTCCGGTGCCGGTGACCGGAAGCAAGCGCCGAGACTCAGCGCCAGCACCAACAAAGCGACGTACCTACCCCATCTCCCCTGTCCAGCCATAGCAACTCCTCCACCAGGACGTAGCAAAACGTCGCTATTCCCCCACACGTCACAAAGCTCCTCGCTCTGAGCATCTCGAGTATAAGAACTTTGTCTATGCCAAAATCCACATTCGTCACACGAGTAACGAAGCTCACCGTGTCAGGACACTAGGGGACACGCAGTTGCGGCAAAGCTGGACCGCGTTGACGTTCTGCACCGCGCTTTATACGCTGCGTACGCGCTTGTTGCTTCGTTTCGGGTCGGGAAAAGCCGTGGCGGCTAAGCCTACAGCCGGAAACCAGCGTCAGGCTCGAGCGGGCACCTGGACGTGCTCGACCGCCCAGTGGTGGATGGCGTCGATGACACCTTGCAACGCTTCGCCCGCCGGGGTGAGGCAGTAACTGCTTTTGGGGGGCATCGTCGAGCAGACCGTTTTGTCGACGAGGCCCAAGGTCTCGAGCTTGTCGAGGCGCTGGGTCAGGGTGGTCGGGTTGCAACCGCCGACCTCGCGGCTGAGTTCGTTGAAGCCTTTCGGTCCGCCCAAAAGTGCCCGCACGATGTGCAGCACCCACTTCTCCTGCAACAGCTGGATAGCCGCGTAGGCCGGGCAGTTCAGGAAGGTTTCTTTCATCGCAAGCAGTATAGCACTCCAAAAAACCGACCGGGAAAAGCGCCTTACCTTGTACACACGGCGGGAACCTTTAAGCACAGGATTTGCTCCAGCGGTCCTCTTCGCTCGTCCTGGCGTGGTGCTACACTGGCTTATCCGAAGGAGCGGCGCGCTCAGCAACCGAAGCGGTCACCGAAGGGAAAAAGATGAACATCTACAAACTCACCGGACGCAACTTAGAGATTACCGACGCCATGCGCAGTTACGCCGAGGACAAGCTCGAGAAGTTGGAGCGTTTTTCCGACCAGATCGTCGACGCTAAAGTGGTCATGTCTTACGACCACAGCGGCTCGAGCGACCCGGCCCGGGTCGAGGTGCAGCTCAACGTGCCCAACGGCATCGTGCGGGCCGAGGAAGACGGCCCCGACACCTACGCCGCCGTCGACAAAGTCGTCGACAAGCTGGAGCGGCAACTCAAGCGCTTCAAGGGCAAACTGCTCGCCCGGCGCAACGAAGACGTGCTGCCGCCGCCCGAAGACGAGCTGGAAGACGAAAGTCCCCGCGTGGCCCGCACCAAGCGACACGTCTTGCGCCCGATGACCCCCGAAGACGCCGCCGTTCAAATGGAAGCTCTCGGACACAATTTTTTTATGTTTCACAACTTGGAAACCAACCTCACGAGCGTCATCTACCTGCGCAACGACGGGGACTACGGCCTCATCGAGCCGGGCAACTGAGCCTGTCGCAACCCAGCCTGCCACAACCCAGCCTGCTGCAGGGGTAACCACGACGTGAGCCGGTTCGGTAATCCTGAGACAGGTCTCGAGCTTGGGAAAACTCAAACTCCATTGCACCTATAGGAACGACAGCCCGCTCGGTCGCTTTTTTCAACCGCGCAGGCTCACTACGGTCTAGGAGTTATCCCCAGCCCCTTTCACTGGCCTCTCTAAACTGCCTTGCCAACTCGCCCGCGTCAAAAAGTTTACACTGCTACACTAGCTCACAAAAAGTGTTGTAGAGTGGTCGTCAACAGCACACCGTGACAGCAAGCCGGGAGAGGTGGATGTCCAAGTTCTTTGTCGTCGGCGACATGACCGCCGACTTGATGTATTTTGTAAACGAGCTGCCCGAGGCGGGCGGCGAGGTCACCGTGACCCGCGCCGTGACCGAACCCGGCGGCGCGGGCGGCACCATCGCCACCGTCCTGGCCCAACTCGGCCACGAGGTCAAAATCGCCACCTGCATCGGCGGCGGGCCGTTCTCCGAGCTGGCGCTGCAAAACGTCAAGGCGGCCGGTGTCGACACGAGCACCTTGCAGCGTGACAAGTCCTTGCCGACGGGCAGCGTCGTCATTTTCATCACCCCGGACGCGCAACGCACCATGATCAGCTCGCCCGGCGCGAGCCGCAACTTAGACGCCGCCGAACTCGACCCCAAAGCCGTCACCGGTTGCGACGCCCTCATCATGAGCGCGTACAGCCTTATCGGCGGTCTGCAGCGCGAGTACGCCGTGAAAGCCCTGGACATCGCCAAACGAGCCGGGCTCACCACCTTCATCGACATGGGCAGCGGCGCGGTGAACGCGCTCAAAGACCGGCTTATCAGCCTGGTACAAGACGTGGACTACCTGCTCATGAACCAAAAAGAGCTGTTCACCCTGACCGGCGAAAGCTCGATTTCCAACGCGGTCGCCGGGCTCGCCGAGCACGGCATCGAGCGGGTCATCGTCAAGGTCGGCGAGCGGGGCTCGATCGTCATCACGCCCGAGCTGACCGAACTCGTCGAAGGGTTGGAGGTCGACGACGTGGTCAATTCGGCGGGCGCGGGCGACTACTACACCGCGGCTTTCGCCCACGGCATTCTGCAAGGCTACGATTTGCGCGACGCCGCCCGGCTCGGCAACGTGGCGGGCGCGCTCAACGTCACCGAAATCGGCGCGCAGGGTCCGGCCTTGAGCGAAGAGTTGCTCGAGCGCCACGCCCAAAACCTACTGCCGCTCGAGGCCTCTTAGCTCGGCTTACAAATCAGGGGCGTCGCCAAGTGTCTTTTGAACATTCAATTTCCTAGGTTGGCGATAAGAAATTCGAATTGTCTGAGGTAAGCCGACTCCGGTGCTACACTGGGACAACCAGCCAGCAAGTGCTGGGCTGTCTGCATAAAGGCTAGGGGGTTTAAATCACGGTTACGCAAACCTCACAGGCAACAAGCCCTCAAATACAGCTTGTGGCGTTGAACAAAGTACGGGGCGGCGTCGCCGTTTTACAAAACCTTTCCTTGACCGTTTTCTCGGGTGACTTCGTAGTTGTCAGCGGCGCTTCAGGCTCAGGTAAGACGACTCTGCTCGGCATCGTCGGTCTTCTCGACATACCCACGTCGGGCAGTTACTTTTTAAAAAGGCAGCCGGTCCACACCTTGAGCGACCCGGAGCGCACCGAACTGCGCCGTAAAACATTCGGGTTTATTTTTCAACCGTTTGCCCTCATGACAGACCTGAACGTTTGGCAGAACGTTGCCAGACCCCTCAAATATGCTGGCGTATCCAAGCGCGAGCGGCGGGAAAAAGCCTTGATACTGTTGGCAGACCTGGGCCTCTCCAAACTTGCTCAGCGCCGACCCACACAGCTTTCAGCGGGTGAACAGCAGCGCGTGGCGATGGCGCGGGCACTCGTCAACGGTCCAGATATCATTCTGGCGGACGAGCCGACCAGCAACCTGCCACAAGTACAGCGGAAGCTGATTTTAGAAACTCTCGAGGCGCTGCACAAAGCAGGCAAGACCGTCGTCCTAACGACACACACGCCGTTGGAGGTTGAAGCGAGCAAGAGGTACGTTCTCGACGAAGGCCGGCTGCGAGAAGTACCGACACCCCTCAGGCAATTCCCCCGGTGGGAGCCAGCGAGCGAGGAACTGCAACTTCGTGTTCTAGGGCGCGTCCAGATAAAGTACCGAGGTGAACGCGTTGCCATTGCGCCTCGTCAGGTCGAGGTCTTGGTTCTTTTGGCGGCTTATCCAGAGGGCCTGAGCGGTGAACAACTCCTGTTGTTGGCTTATGGTGATGAAGGCAACCCGGTGACCCTGAAGGCCACACTGTCGAAGTTACGCCGACATGTTCCGATTTCTAACCGCCCCTACCGCCTCGGCACCGCGTGCCGGGCCGACTTTACCCAACTCGCCACCTTGCTCGAGCGGGGGGAAGTGGAGAGGGCCGCCGAACTCTACCAGGGGGAGCTGCTGCCCGAGTCGGACGCGCCGGGCATCGTGGAACTGCGCGAGTCGCTTGCCGAGGCGGTGCGACAAGCCGTTCTGACCTCGAACAATGCCGACGCGGCTTTTGCTCTCGCCAAGACGTATGGAGACGACCGAGCCCTCTGGGAAGCCGCCTTAGACGCGCTCTCCGCCCAGGACCCCAAGGCCGCGCTGGCGAGGGCACAGCTCGAGCGCATCAAAAAAGCGTGGAGCGAATAGCCACAAAAGCGGTTTTCTTGCACCTCAAGAACCTTCCGACAACCTTTGCGCTACGTCTTTAAATCGCGTCTGTAACTACGTTTTCAGCCAACAACCTTTTGGCAACCCCTATTGTGCTTCAATAAAAGCCTCGTTTTAGGAAGGAGGTTGAGCCTATCCGTAGCACTCTGCCAGATGGCTGGTGCAGGTCGAGTAGCTTGATCAGTAGTACAGGGAGGAGTTTGAGATGGAATACTTAGTGTTAGCTGGACAGCAATCTGTTAGTGTTTTCAAGGGGTTCTTACTGGCTCTTGCACTCATCTTGTTGGCACTGTTCCTGATTCCAGTACCCGCTCAAGCACAGGTGTCGACGATGGCGACATGCGAAAGTTGGTACTGGAACGGAGACTGTTGCTGTGGTTCAGTCCGGTGCACCAAGGAGCGTGAGCGCCAATGCACCGCTAGCAACGGCACCACTTACATGGAACACCAGTGCAGCTTTTTCACGACGTGCTCATAAAAATGAAATTAGTCAAGTGCCTGGCCTACCAAGCCAGGCACTTGTTATGGCGCTCTTCGCAAAGGTTGTCGCCGCTATGGGTTTTTAATCTCTAGGACTGCTATGAAACAGGTGCTTATCACCAAAAATCTCGGCTATCGTTACGGCTCCCGCTGGGCGTTGCGGAGTGTCAATGCAATGTTGTCGCCCGGCGTGACCGGTCTCCTGGGGCCTAACGGCTCGGGTAAAACCACCTTTATGCGTCTGGCGGTGGGACTTCTTTCACCCAACGAAGGCAAGGTCGCCTTGTTGGGCGGTGACCCTTATCGACAACCCCGTCTGCGCCTGGGGGTCGGCTATCTGCCCCAGCACTTCAGCCCGCCCGACGCCGTGCGGGTGCAGGAGTATCTGGAGTGCTTGATGCTGCTCTCGGGCCGAAGCGGTCGAGAAGCTCGTCGCGGCGTTGCGGAAGCGCTTGCCACGGTGGGTTTGAGTGAGCGTGGCCGCAGCACCTTGGGTTCTCTTTCCGGAGGCATGGTGCGGCGTGTTGGCATCGCTCAAGCTATCGCTCACCGCCCACAGCTCCTCATCGTAGACGAACCCGCCGCAGGGCTGGACCCTGAAGAGCGGGTACGCCTCTACCGCAGTTTACGTGAAGCGGCGGAGCAACGACCGGTCCTGGTTTCGTCTCACCTGGTGGACGAGGTCGAGCGAGAAGCCGATTTCGTGTGGTTTTTGCGCGGCGGCGAGCTTGTCTGGGTGGGTTCGGTGCAGGAAACCTTGCAGCGTATGGTGGGGCGCGTCAGAGAAGGCACCCTTCCACCCGGCGAAACGCCGAAGGGCGTGGTCGTCACTGAACGGCGAACTGCGGGGGGCGTGACCTGGCGAATTGTCGGGGACGACGCCCGACTGGAGGTCTGCCAGCCCACCTTGCTCGACGCCTACCTCTATCAGGTAGGCACGGATAGACCGTCATGACGTTCTTCACCACCCTTCGAGTCGGCCTGAAGCTCGAGTGGCTACGCCTCAGGGCGAACCCGGCGAGCTGGCTTCTGGGTGGGTTGCTGGTCGGGGGCGGACTCATCATCGGCCTTTTGGACACCACCAGCTTCGGGATCAACAGTCTGTTCGACAACCTTCAGTTGGCGATGTTTCTCACCGTCGTCTCGAGCTTTTGGGGATGGCAAGCGACGGCCGCGGCGATTCAGCCGCGCGTGCGAGAAGTGTTGGCCGCCAGAGCGGTCGACGAGTGGACGATGCAGCTGGCGCGAGTGGCGGTGACCGGTTGCTACGGCGGCCTCATCACCTTTGCAGCTTACCTAGTTTTGACGGTGCCGCGCTACTTTCTCTTCGAGCCCTGGTCGGTGGGTTTGCGCTGGCTCCCGGTCATCGTTTTGGCTCACGCTCTGGCGGCGTCCTTGGGCGGTCTGGCCGCCCTCCTCTGCTGCCGTAGGCCGGGGCTCGGCGTGCCCGCCACCTTTGGGCTGTGGGGCGCTTGGGTGCTGCTGGCACAAGCGGTCGGCCCGCTATGGCCGGACCTCTTTTTACGGGTTTTGCGTTGGAACAACCTCTTGAAAGATGCAGCCGTCGAGCCTCTGCGCGGGCCGCTGGCCGTCAGCTTCAGCCTGGCTGTTTTTGCAACGACCACCGTCGGCGTCGCGCTGCTGCGTCGGCTCGAGCACAAGCGCCTGGCCGTACCCGAGCAAGGAAGGCTGCAAACGGCCCTGCAGCTGGGTACGGCCTTCATCCTGGGTGCGAGCTTGGTAACCTTGGGAACAGCTCGGGCAGCGCGGGAAGGGGCGCTTGTCGACAAACCCTCGACCGGCACGGTCGACAGCCTGGTCTGGAACCCCTCTCGTTTGACGCTCACCCTGGTGAGCCGAGGCGACCGGCAAGAGTTGCGCGGACCCGCAAGACCCACCGCCGTCGCGCCACGTGACTTTGAAACCTTCGCTCCCTACATCGGTCGCCACGGCGTGGTTCTGCCGATTTCTCGAGTGGCGAGCGGAAGCTACGACTTCACTGTGTTCCCCGCCGCGGGTTGGGTGCTTTACGGATGCTCTACCACCGTTTCTCAAAACGGCGTGCGGTGTCGGGGCGAAGACGCTGCGGAGGACTGGCTGGTCATCCTGCCGGAAGGCGTGTTGGCGACGGCGGACAGTGCGGCTCGCTCGCTCGATCCGTCCCTGTATGAGGCGGCAACGCTTTACGACACCTTGGTTCGTTTGGCTCTTTCAAGCCTCGAGCGCCCAGCCCCCGAAATCCTGCCGCTCGGCGGTCGTCGGCCTTTGTGGTTGAGCGAAAAAGCCCTCGCCGGGAGCACGGTTTTCGGCGAAGAGCCGGTGATGCGGCGGCAAGCTGCCTACAGCGCCGCGGTAACGGTGGCGGCCAACCTGGTCGGCGTGAGAGAACCGAACGAAGCGCTCTATTCGACGCGAAATATGCGGCTGGAACCCAACGTGCCGCTTGCGCTCGTCGCCGCGGTGGACCGACTGCTTTTTGCTCTGAACGTGCTCGAGCTCGACCCTGCAGAGGCCGCGGCACGGCGTGGAGAACCGGTAGAAGTGTCCCAGAGGCTCTACCCATTTTACCCACTCAACGACCGCAACCGCCCCGACTACAACCGGTGGTGGTTGGCTACCGACGACTTGATTGCTCAAGGCGTGCCTGTGGCCGACCTATGGGTTGCACTACGCGACGTTCAGGACTGGGGTGTCGAGACATGGAACGACCTCTTATAAAGCTGGCCCAGTCTCGACCGTGGGTTTTTGGCCTGGGGCGGCTTCGGCTGGCCTGGTTCTTAAACCGCTGGCTCGTCCTGAGCTACCTCTTGGTAGCACCCGGCGCTCTTTACTTGTCGCTCATGTCCGACATCCCTGCCGAGCAGTGGCTCGTCTTGGAGGCGTTTTTTATCCCCTTCGGGGTCATCCTCAGCGTGGACGCCTTTTTGGGGCGGTACGAGCGACAGGAGTTGGAGCTTTTGCTTGCCCGGCGCTCAGCTCGGGACCTGTTCCTCATTCTGGTGATGCCGAGCGTGGTGTTGCTCCTCCTGAGCAGTATGGCGATAAGTCTTGCGCTGTCCCTGGGGGGGCCGCTCCAGGCCGCCGCCCGAAGTACGCTCTTGCTAGGGGCCACACATCTTTTACTGGTCGTAAGTCGAAGCCGGTGGTTCGGCCTAGCCGCTTTTGGCTTGTGGTGGCTCGTCGGTTTTACCTTTATGGTGCCGTGGGTCCAGACGGCACCGCCCGCCCTGCTGTTGTGGCATCCCATGCGCCTCAGTGGTGGCGGGGAAACGAATATAGGTCTCGAGGAGGCAGTTTTCGTCATCGGTACGGGTCTGTTTGTGTCAGCTTGGTTGGCGGTAGGCCGGTCTGAGCGCTGGCTCACCTGAATTTCTTCCTTCATTCAAAGGAGATGTGATGACAACTAGAACGCAAGCAAGGGATACAGAGGAAAATGTAAGAGTTGCTAGAGGAGGGAAATGGCCTATCTACGTAATTTTGGGGTTGCTGTTTCTTACGCTCGTCGTCTCAATCTGGAACGCGCGGGTACTCTTCAACCTCAACGGGCAAGTGCTGGCAGCCGTCAGCCAGCGGCAAGGGAACGACTCAGGTGTTTTTCTTACTGCTGACGGCTGGCAACCCGGTCAGGTCGCACCTGCCGTCGCTGTACAAACCACCGACGATGAGGAGCTTTCCTTTGCCGAGGTCGCTGCCGAGCACCCGGTGATTTATGTCGCGTGGGACCGCTGCCCCATCTGTCTCGAGCACTTTCCAGAACTTTACCGCGCCGCCGCAGACGTAGAGGCGGCGGGGGCCTCTTTCGCTATGGTCGTCTTGCTTTCCGAAGCGGATGAAGAAAGCGCAGCCTCTGACTCGACGGCGGGTGCCAAGCTGAAAAAGCTCGAGGAGACCTATGGGTGGAACTTTCCCGTTTTCGGCATCGACCAAGCCGGCATGTTGGAGTTGAACTTGCAAGGTACGCCCACTACCTTGATCTTGAGACGCGGGATTCTCGGCGAGGCTTTTGCAAGCAGCAGTTTTGAACGGATGACCGAGCGTATGGTGGCCGAGCTTGGAGGGTAGCTTTGGGCGGACACGGCAGCTAAAACGGCTAAGCTGAGAGCATTCGCGCCTGTCACGAAAAGATTTTTCCGCGGGGTGCTGCGAGGGGGTGAGCTGAGGTGGACGGAAGTTGGATTTTGCGACTGACGCTCGTCATCGCTTCCGCGTTGCTCGCCCTCTTGACCGGACTGGGGTGCTGGACGCTGTACCCCGGAGAAAAGGCTTTCAGTTGGGTTGAAAGCAGCGGGCTCGATTATGTGGTCGGCATTGATCCAACGGTTGACGATTCCGCAACGCAAGCCGCTGTTACCTTTGGTCGCTACCAAGAAGCGTTGAGCGCTTTGAGCCGGCAAGTACCGGGAAACTACTTTGCGTATGCGCTGACCTCACGTACCGGGCGGCGCTTAGGCGTGGAAACGGGCTCGAGTTTCCCCCTTTTTCAAGAGTTCTACGTCAGCGACACCTTTTTCGAAGCGAGGGGGGTGACCGCGCGGTACGGCACCTTAGGGCGCGAAACCGATCAGCCTACGGCCGTTATCGGTTATCAGTTGGCCCGGAAAATTTTCGGCGACCCCCGCCTGGCCGTCGGCCAGCGGGTCAAGCTCTACACGCCCGGCACGTCGGTCGACACCGAATTCAAAACCATCGCGGGGGTGCTGAGCCCGAGTTTCGCACAAGACCCCGAGCTGGACGCCGACAATGCCCTTGTCGCCCCGCTCGCGACCCGGCTGGAGGAAGAAGCGGGGACGCCGCTGCACCTCTTTGTCCGCTTCGTCAGTTCTGCGGAGGCCGCTCTTCGGACGCCGCAACTGAGCGCTTGGGCGAGACGTTATTTCGGTTCAGCGAGCGTTGCGCAATCCGTCAACAGCTTACTGGGGCAGCGGGACGCCTTCGCCGCCACGGCGCTGCCTAAACTTGCGGCTCGAAGAGCCACGCTTGTCATCTTTGTCGGTCTCCTCGTCATCGCTACGGTGCTGACGCTCTACCTACAAATTTATGGGACCTACCTCCATTACAGGCGGAGCCTGGGTGTCAAGCTGGCGCTTGGAGCTTCACGTAAGGAAGTGGTGCTGGCGTTCGCGGTCAGTCAACTCGGTTACAGCCTTTTAGGGGGAGCGCTAGGCGGGCTCGGTTTGTGGTTCTTGTACCCCTACGCATCCGAGTCGCCTGCGAGTGTTGTGGGCGTGGCCGTGCTCTCACCTTCCTTGCTCCTACTCTTACTCCTCGCGGCGACCACAGCGCCGTTGTTTAGACAGCCCATTATGGCACTCATACAGGGTCGTGCTCAGCACGCGCGCGTGCGCGCTTTGCTCTACCTAACCTACGGCGGCTTGTCTTTAGCGCTCTCCGGAAGCGTCGCCGCTACCCAGGTTTACCTGCAAACGCGAGCGGAGGCGGGCGGGCTCTCGAACCGGTTCGCGTCCCTCTATACGCTTCAGACGGGCGCGGCTATGCTCGACCTTCGCTCAGAACGAGCGTTCGAGTCGCCTCAGAGCGGCCTTTCTGTTTTTGAAGAAAGCGACGTGCAGGCCCTTTCATCTCTTCCCGGCGTCACAAGCGCGAGCTTAGCGCAAGTCATCCCGCACTTGAGCGTCCGGTACGGGAGCCAGGAACTGCTTTTAACAGGAAGTGTCGCCGACCGTGCCTATTTCAAGTTGCTGGGCTTGCGCCTGAGCCGAGGTGACCCGAGCGGCTGCGTCCTCAGCCAGAGAGCGGCGCGAGAACTGGACCTCAGCCCGGGTCAGAGGCTCGAGCTGGTCGCCCAAAATACGACCTGCCTCGTCAGCGGAATTCTCGAGTCACCCCCCGAACTCCTGGCCTGGTTAGTCGCCGATCTACCCGAGGTCGTCATCCCACCCCCAAACGGCGCAGGCTTGAAAACTGTCGGTGACGCAACGCCGACTTTTCGTTCCAGCCGTATCCTGCTCGAGCTGGCCTCGCCCGAGGCTCTGGCGGCAGTTCGCGAATGGTTGCAGAAAACACATCCTCAGCTACCGGCCGAACTCCTCCCTTACGTTCCCGACGCTCGCGATTTACTCTCCAGTCTACGCGTCCAAGCTCGACTTTTTCTCCTCACGGCCATACTCGCGGCAAGCCTGAGTCTTTGGGGGATTTTCAACGGAGGTCTGTTGCTGTTGCGCGCAGAGCGTGCTCGCATCATTTTGGACCGAGCTTTAGGTATGCCTGCTTTTTACCTGCTCCGTGTGTGGGGGTTCAAGGTACTCGGCCTGGGAGCCCTCAGTACCATTTCGGGTTGGCTCGTCGGTTACGTTTTTACCGTCAGGCTTTACAACGCCCTGGCTCTCGGCGTGCCGGGCCTACCCGAACGTGAGACGGTCATGTTTAGCCCCACCTTGGTTCTCGTAACTGTTGTTGCACTTTTAACTTTTAGCACAGGCTTAATCCTCGTGGTAGCGCACAAAATGAGGAGGCAGCCGGCTCTAACCCTGCAGGAAGACGGAGTTGCCTCACTTTGACGAAATTCTTCAACGCTTTTCGTCTTTACCGGAGGTGAGTTTTTCCTACCGCTCCAAAATACCTTAGCCGGTAAGCTTTCACGCCCCAACCTCGAGCGCACGGGCTACACTGGCATATGGTCAAACGTTTCTTTGCCATCCTCAGCTTGCTGCTCGTCTGTTTGGCGGGTGCCCAGGATTATTCGGCGCGTTTTGACACCGCCTGGCGGCTCGTCGCGGAACGGTACTGGGACCTGGCCGACTTGGGCGTGAACTGGGACTCGGTCCGCACCGAGTTCGAGCCCGAAGCCCTCGCCGCTGCGGACGACGCCGCGTTTTACGAGGTGCTCGAGGCTATGTTTGAGCGCCTCGGCGACAGCCACTCGGTTTTCGTGCCGCCGCAAAAAGTCGAGGAGATTCGCGCTCAGTACGGCGACCTGCCTTGTCTGGGCGTGTTCGCCCGGGCGCAGACCGGCGAACAGCTGGGCAACGTCGAGTTCAAACTGCTGGAGGGGGCGGTCGGCTACGTCCGGCTGCCCGACCTGGCCTCGGACAACGTGGCCGGCAACGTGCGGCAAGCCGTGAGAACCCTGGTGCGGGAGGGCGCGCAAAGCTTCGTGCTCGACCTGCGCGGCAACCCGGGCGGCCGACTCGTCGAAATGATGGGAACGGCGGGCGTGTTCACGAACGGCTTTTTGTGGCGCACCGTGACCAACTGGGCGCTGCCGCTGCCCTACCCCGCCATCGGCGCCGTCGAGACCGAGCTGCCGCTCGCCGTCCTCATCGACGGCGGCGTCAACAGCGCCGCCGAAGGGTTGGCGGGGGCCCTGCAAGACAAGGGCCGTGCGACTATCGTCGGTGAAACGAGTGCCGGCAACGTCGAGGCGGTGCTGCCCTTTTGCCTGCGCGACGGCTCGCAAGCTTGGATTGCGGCCGGGGTGCTCGCCCCCATCGGCGGCCCCACCTGGGAAGGCCGCGGCGTGGTGCCGGATATTGCGACCTCGAGCGCAGACGCGCTGGACGCAGCCGTTAAGTACTTGAGAAGATAGCTGCCCATGTCCGAACACTCGTTTTTTGTGTGGGAGCAGGGGAGAAAAAGCTTTCCCCTTTCCACTCGGTACTTTTTCCCTCTCCACCTAACGTGACCTCACTCCACGAACGCATTGCCCCCGGCGTTTGGCGGCTCGAGCTGCCCAGCCAAACCCTGCCGCCCTTCACGACCACCAACAGCTACCTCGTCGCGGACGGCGGTGTGGGCGTGCTCATCGACCCCGGTTTTCACGAACAAAAAAGTTTGCAAGAGGTCGTTGAGGTGTTCGAAGCGGCTGAAGTCTCTTTTTTCAAGGCCGTCCTCCTCACCCACAGCCACGGCGACCACGTCGCGGGCTTGGGATGGGTGCAAAAGCGCTGGCCCGACGCCGCGGTGTACGTTCACCCGAATGAATTGGGCCGCCTCGAGACGCCCGACCTCCAAAACAACCTCCAAGCTCTCAACCCCGAGCGCACCCTCACCGTCGGCAACAAAACCGTCCGCACCGTGTTCACCCCCGGCCACAGCCCCGGCCACCTGAGCTACTATCTTGAGGCCGACAAACTCGCCCTCGTCGGCGACGTGTTGGCGGGTAAAGGCTCGACCTGGGTCGGCGTGCCCGAGGGAGACGTGGGCGACTACCTGCGAACCATTGACACCCTGCGCAACCTCAAACTCACCGCGCTCGGGCCGGGCCACGGCGAGATGATAGGCGACCCCTACACCAAACTGAACGAGGTGCGGCAACACCGCTTGGAGCGGCTCGAGCAGGTTTACAGGGCGCTCGAGTCCGGCCCCCTCACGCTTCCCAAACTGCGCGAAGCGGTCTATCCCGGTGTGAGCGGGGAACTCGCTAAGTTTACCGACTACAGCTTGCTGGCGCTGCTGAAAAAGCTCATGGAAGACATGCGGGTGCTGCACTTAGGGGAGGACGAAACGGGGCCGTACGCGCTGCGGCGTTAGTTGAGCAAGTGGTCTCGAGCCCGGTTCATCTCCTCAATCGACCGGTACTTGTAAACGCCCGGCCGAAAGCGTCTCGAGAACAATCCCAACCTTCCCAAAGGTCTGACGCGCGCTTCAAAGATGCCTCGTCCAGCACATCGCTCCGCAGGGCTCGATCTTGTGCAAGGGTGCGGAATTTGAAGATGGGCTTTACAAGTGGTCCGTTTGGGCAACGGTAGAAGAAACGACTTCACGTGTTCGGGGGTTTAGCTCGAGCCGCGTTACAGCCGTATTTTTGTGGATGAGATGACCCGTTTGCCACGCCTCGCCAGGGTCCAACTTCAAAACGTGTGTGAGCAGCATGGTGATGGCCGCGCCGTGGGAGACGAGGATGAGGTTTTCGCCCGCACGTTCTTCAACCAATCTGTCGAAAAACCTGCCGATTCGCTTGCGGACCCCAACAAGGTTTTCGCCCTGCGGAAAACAAAACGAGACACTGCCGCTTCGCCAACCCGAGAACGTCTCAGGGTCTTCAAGTTCGACCTCTGCAAACGTCTTGCCCTGCCACGCACCGCAGTCGATTTCAGCGAGGGCGGGCGCTAAAACGATACTGTCGGTCCGACCCAAGCAACAGGCTAAAATCTCCGCCGTTTGTACGGCTCGCAGGGCGGGGCTCGAGACGACGCCGTCTATCTCGGCACGGCGCAACCACGCGCCGAGGCGCTTTGCCTGCCCTTCGCCCGCAGGCGTGAGGGGAACGGGCAAACCTCCCTGAAAGCGCTTGTCCAAGTTGCTCTGCGTTTCACCGTGCCGGACGATATAAACGTTCATAACTTAAAGTAAAGCTCGCCGCAGCGCGTCCACGCTCGGCTCGAGCACTTCCACACTCGTCTCGCCGTGTAGCAGCGCCTCGAGCGCCTCCTCTCGCGGCGGCTCGACGTTCAGGGCTTGCCGGACCGCGTCGGGAAACTTAGCCGGGTGGGCGGTGGCGAGGACAATCGTCGGGGTGAGGTCGCTCGTTTCGGCGCGGTAGCGGGCGACGCCTTCCAACCCCACGGCGGTATGCGGACAAGCGACGTAGCCGTAAGTCTCGTAGACGGTTTTCATCCGCTCCAAGGTGACTTCATCCGTCACGCTCGTGCCCCACAGCCAGACGCGCAGGCGCTCCAAGGGCAGCAGGTGGTGCAGCCGTTCAAAGTTGCTCGGCGAGCCCACGTCCATCGCGTTGGACAGCGTCGCAAGGGTGGCGGGAAAGCCGTACGGTTCGACCGTCGAGTTTAGGAAATCCGGAAAGTAGCGGTTGGCGTTGTGCGCGGCGACGAAGCGGTGAATGGGCTGGCCCATGAGCGCCGCGAACACGCCCCCGGTGAGGTTGCCCAAATTGCCGCTCGGCACGCAGAAGTTCGGAGCCTCGAGCCCCGCCTCTTTTGCCGCCCATAGGTAGTAGAGTGACTGCGGTAAAAGCCGCCCGATGTTGATGGAGTTGGCCGAGGACAAGGGCAAGTGGGCTAGGGCCTCATCAACAAAGGCTTCTTTAACCAGGCGCTGACAGTCGTCGAAACTGCCCTCGACCTTGAAACTCCGCACGCCGGGGCGCTTCATGACGAGTTGCCGCTCTTGCACCTCGCTCACTTTACCCGCGGGGTAGAGCAGCACGACCTCGATGTTGTCCATCCCCGCGAAGCCGTCCGCCACCGCGCTGCCGGTGTCGCCCGAGGTCGCCACCAAAATGGTGCGCGTCTCGCCGCGCCTGTTCAAAAAGTGCTGCATGAGTCGCGCCATCGTGCGCGCGCCGACGTCTTTGAACGACAGGGTGGGGCCGTGAAACAGCTCGAGCACCCACAAACCCTTTTCGAGCTGCACCAACGGCACTGGAAAGTTCAGCGCGTCGCGGACGACGCCCTCCAGAACTTCAGGGGGGACCTCGTTCTCGAGCCAGGCAGGCAAGACTTTAACGCCGACCTCGGCGAGCGTGTCGGCGTTTTGCCAGGTCGAGGGCTCGAGCTGCGGCACGAAGTCGGGAACGAACAAACCGCCGTCCGGGGCGAGGCCTTTGAGGAGGGCGTCTTCGAAGGAAACGAGGGTTTTGGCCTCGTCGCGAGTGCTGAAGTAGGCGGTCACAGCGCGGCCTGGGGTTCGGCTCGAGCGTCGCGGGGACGTTTGAAGTGCATGTGGTGCATCCCGCTGGTCTCGGAAAACGCGTGGGTCGCCAACTCCCAGCCGTCCGCCCCGACGAGCGCTAAGAGTTCGGGCAAGCTCGCGGGAGCCTCCTCGTCTTTGCCTGAGTAGCTGCTCACCCGCTCGCCGTCGACGTCCAGCAGGGCGAATTCCTTCGTGATGCCGCGCCCCTTGTAAGTAAACCTGATAGAGAGGTAATCCCACTGCACGCTTGTCACCGCAGACCTTGTCACCGCAGTTCCTCGAGCTTGGCGACGGGCTCGGTGGGCACGGGCGCGGCTTTTTTCAGTAAGCTTGGGCCGGGTCGACCGGCAAGCGCGGCTATCAGGTCGGCCACCACGCCGCTCGCGGTGGGCAACCCGCCCGCGCCCGCGCCGGTAGTCAGGATTTCGCCGACCGCGTCGCCGCGAAAGTAGAGCGCGTTGCGCCCGCTCGCCGCGTTCGCCAAGGGGTGAACGTTCGGCAGAAACACCGGCCGCACGGTCGCGCGCCAAGCGCCGTCCTCGGGATAAACGCTGCCCAGCAAGCGCACCCGCCCGCCGAGTTCCAGGGCTTTCTGCATCGTCTCCGGCGTGAGGTTTTCGATGCCGGTGGTCGCCGCTTTGACGCTCTCCCAGGTTACTTCCGGGTCGAACACCAGCCGCGCCAGCACGCTCAGTTTGTGGGCCGCGTCGAAGCCGCCGACGTCGAGCGTGGGGTCGGCCTCGGCGTAACCGAGCCGCTGGGCCTCGGCGAGGGCCGTTGCGAAGTCGGTGCCTTTTTCAAGCTCGCCCAAGATATAGCTGCAGGTCCCGTTCAAAATCGCGTGGAGTTCAACGGGCAGTGAGCCCCGCAACGCCCCGGTCAGCGGCCCGACGACGGGCGTGCCCGCCATGACCGCGGCCTCGAAGTAGGCGTTGCCTTGTTTAAGAAAAGGCTCGAGGTCGTCCCAGCGCTCGGCCAGCACCGCTTTGTTGGCGGTGACGACCCGTTTGCCCTGTTCAAGCGCGCTCAGCGTGAGGTCGCCCGCCAAGCCGGTGCCGCCCATGACCTCAATCAAGATATCCGCAACGTCCAGAACCTCGTCCGGGTCGGTGGTGAGGGTTTCGGTGGGGATGGGGTCTCGAGCCTTGTCCAAGTCCCTCACCAACACTTTGGCGAGCGAGGCAGCTACGTCGTCCCGACGGGTGAGAAGCCGGGCGACGGCCCTACCGACCGTACCCGCACCCAAAAGACCTATTTTCAAAGCTTAGTCCTCATAGCGACGAGGATAGCATGAGTGCGGGCGGACCCCTCTGCCCTTTGAGCGGGATTTAGGTGAGTAACACTGTACGATGCCCACAGCAGTTCCAAATTTAACCAAATTCGATTTCAATGTCCAAACGCCCGGTTGAATCCTTCGCCTTTAGGCGGAACAGCTTCAGCGGGGTTGCTAGGATAATGCAATGGCGGAGTATCGACGCGGAGCGCATACGCTGTATGACATCGAGTATCACTTTGTGTGGGTAACGAAATACAGGTATCAAGTGCTGAAAGGAGAGGTAGCCGAACGAACGAGAGAGTTGATAAGACAAACGTGCCTGAGCCGAGAGATAAAGATAATCAAAGGGCACGTGAGCAAAGACCATGTACACGTTTTGCTGTCATGCCCACCGAAGCTGAGCCCGTCACGAGTTATGCAGTATCTGAAAGGAAGAAGCTCACGGCTGCTGCAACAAGAGTTTCCGCACCTGAAGAAGCGTTACTGGGGACGGCACATCTGGGCGCGGGGGTACTTTTGTGCAAGCGTAGGGACCATCAGTAAAGAACAGATAAGAGCGTATATCGAGCAACATGATAAGGAACCTATCGAGGAAAGCTTTAGCATTGATGAAGACGAACAGGCTTGAGCCTGAGAGGTCACTTTCAGTGCCGAAACCAACCCACCGGCTTCAGCCGGTAGGTCGTTTAGTGACGTGCTGAACGGTACTCTCAAGAGATAGGCGACGAGCAATCGAGCAGCTACAGAGGCTGTTTCGGAGAATAACCCTTCAGTTTCTGGTGAACTAAGCTCCCTTAGCAACTTTTTAGAAGCGTCCCGCCAGATATTTAGCCCTCTTCTGAGCAAAGTAGAGGGGAATTAGCTGCTGTGCTGATAAGCTTTAACCTGCTCAACGCTGTTTGAGAGAGGGTTTGTTAAATTTGGAATTGCTGCGCTGCCCAACCATGCCGACACCATTCTCGTCTCGGCATGATACGCTTATGATAGCGTATTGACAATTCTGTAACGAGTTATAGTTCAAACACTCAATCTGCTGCTAAGTTACTTTGTCTCAAATAGAAGCGCATGGGCTCGCTATCGGGGCAATTTTGGTTTGGCATTAGAGAGTGCTCAGGAGGATGTATGAAACGGAGAGTTACCAATAAACCAAAAATTCTGCTGGCTTACCTCTTGATCATTTTTCTGAGTGCCTGCTCGAATCAAGTCGTCATCACTTCCAAAACTATAGTAAAAATCGATTCAGGTCTTCTTACATCTTCTCTTATTGAAGGTGTCGATTCGCAAACTTCAGAGACGAACCCTATAGAGATCGCAGTTGCTGATTTTGATGGTGAAGCTTTTTCCTACTTTGCAGATGAATTGATTGTTCACGTATCAGACGATGCCGTCTTACAGCAATTTCTCAAACGCTTTGGTGGAACACTGTTGGATGACGGCTCTATACCCGCGCCTCCTTCAACAATTGACCCCGGCAAAGTTAGGGACATCAAAGACTTGGGTTACAAATTAATTGCGATTAGGCCCCCAACTGCAGACCCCGAAGCGTTAGCAACAAAGTTGGAAAGCAAAAGTTTCTCAGGTACTGCAACGTTCTCATCACAAGATGCTGCCAATTTGTTCGCCTTCTACCTTCAAATAAATGATGAGGAATTTAGTGAAGAGTTCGGTAGTGAATTAACAGTTGAACCAAATGTGCTCTTAGAGCAAACTGCTTACCGTGAACACACGACGAACAGCTCGAACACAACTTTTTACAATCCGGCTACCGCCTGGTGGTTGAGCGACAGCATGACGAGGGTGAGTTCCAGCAATGGCGCTTGGACCCTTACAGATTACTTTCTTCGCCCTCTGGATGGCCGAGGGGTGACGATTGCCGTTATTGACACAGGTTTTAACATCAACGGTTATGACCTGGTGGGAATTGACCCCTATAGTTCAACGAGCGTTACAAGTCGCACTGTTTCAACCTATAACTTTGTCAACAACACCTACAATATCCCTTCGGTTGCAGACTGTGTGACTCAAACCTGCTGGCACGGCGCAAATGTTGCCAATGTGGCCGCAGCAGCTCGCAACAATCGCTACGGCCGTGTGGGTGTGGCACCTAACGCCAACTTACAGTTGTTCCGTATCGCTACCAATGGCGCAAGCTACGGTCAGGGAGGCTGGTACAACGCCGGGCGGGCCGTCGACACAGCAGTTGCCTGGGGAGCAGACATCATTAACATGAGTTTTATCGCCATGACCCCAGGAGCGGTAGGCATTCCGGGAACTTTTTTGGGGGCAGCCATTGACCGCGCAGACGGCTTGGGCGTAATAAACGTCGCGGCGATGGGAAACGACAACCGCTACTTCAACGGCGGACGATTGCCTTGGGTCACCTATCCCGTTCCGGCTGTTTGGAGCGACGTTCTGTCAGTAGGCGCTATCAACAACAATAAATGGAAAAGCAGTTACTCAAACTACGGTACGGACACAGATATCTTCGCTCCAGGAGGTGACGGTCCTCTGATTGACACAGCAGCACAACCAGACTCATATCCAAGCTGTTATTACTCAACCAGCAACTTTCAGTGTGCTTTTACGGCTAATGCCTATAGCCAATTTAATGGTACCTCAGCCGCCGCGCCCATTGTCTCCGGCGTCATTGCTCTCATGCTACAAGCCAATCGTTCTCTAACACCTGACCAAATCGAGAGCATCTTAAAAAGTACGGCGCGAAGAGACTCCTTCGACCCCAAAGTCAGCAGGATTGTAGACGCTAGACAGGCAGTCCTCGCGGTGACTCCGCGTCCGTAACGTGTAGCATGATTGAGGTACTACTGTGAAAAGCAATTGGAGAAGTTTCTTGATCGGCGTTAGTCTGTTTCTTTTCGTTCCAGCCTGTTTTCGTCAAGACCCCGGCCCGCCGCAACCACGACATATAAATATTGACTCGAGTGCCACACCACCAGAAGTTACGCTCGAAATAACAAACGAAGTTCTTTCAGTAACAACAAATTCGATAGGACAAATTGCCAATTCAGCACGTCTCTTTGTTGGAGCGTCCTTTTCAGACATCATGCAAGATGAACCAGTAACTACAACAGAACACATTTTTGCCTGGTACACCCAAGACAGTTGTCAAACATTACCTCAAGGCGAAAATCTTGTCATGAGGTACGAGATCTACGACGAACAGGGGCGGGTCATTAAAGAAGACCGAATAACGGTCACTATCAGAAGTTGTCCCTAGATGCTGACGATGCAGTATAGCTAGGTTTTGTGCTTGCTTGGCACGTAAGTTGACGAAAAGCGGCGCTCGTGAAGCGACCGCTTTTTTCTTTTAGCGGTGGGGTAAAAACTACTTAGAGTGAACGAGAACTTCTAATAATTTTCGTCGCCGTCGCCTCGAGCCCCTTACGGCCGTCTCGCGACCACCTGCTATACTGCTTTTTTGGTGTTTGGCAGGTCTCACCGTCACGCTCAACAAGTTACGTTAAACAAGGAGTTGTCTAATGCTGGGAATCGGCATCGTCGGACTGCCCAACGTGGGCAAAAGCACGCTCTTCAACGCGATCACCAAGGCGCAGGTCGAGGCGGCCAACTACCCGTTCGCCACCATCGACAAAAACGTCGGGGTGGTGCCGGTGCCGGACGAGCGGCTCGCCGCGCTCAAAAAGCTCTACACCAAAGGCGAGCGCGTGCCGCCCGTGGTACCGACGACGGTGGAGTTTGTGGACATTGCGGGGTTGGTCAAGGGCGCGAGCCGGGGCGAGGGCTTGGGCAACCAGTTTCTGGCGAACATCCGTGAGGTGTCGGCGGTCGCCCACGTGGTGCGCTGCTTCGACGACGACAACGTGATTCACGTGTCTGGACGGGTTGACCCGCTCGCCGACATCGAGACCATCAACACCGAACTGGCGCTGGCCGACATCGGCAGTCTGGAAAAGCGCCTCGAGAAACTGCGCCGCAGCGCCAAGGCCAACCCGGAGGACGCGGCGACAGTGGCGGCAGCCGACGCGCTGCTCGAGCAACTCGCCCAGGGCACGCCCGCCCGGCTGACCGGCCTGGACGTGCCCGCAGACTTCAACCTCCTCACCGCCAAACCCGTGATTTACGTCTGCAACGTGGCCGAGGACGACGTGACGACGGGCAACGCCCACGTCGAGCGGGTGCGCGAACTCGCCGCCACAGAAGGAGCGGAAACGGTCGTCATCTCGGCCAAAATCGAGCAGGAACTCGGCGAACTGCCCGGTGAAGACGCGCAGGCCTTTTTGCAGGACTTAGGGTTGAGCGAACCCGGCCTGAACCGGCTCATCCGCAAGGGCTACGAGGCTTTGAGCCTCATCACCTTTTTGACCGCGGGCGAAAAAGAGGTGCGCGCCTGGACGGTCACGCGCGGCGCTAAAGCGCCGCAGGCCGCCGGGGAAATCCACACCGACTTCGAGCGCGGCTTTATCCGCGCCGAGGTGATTCAGTGGCAAAAGCTGGTCGAGGCGGGCAGCATCCCGGCGGCCAAGGCCAGAGGTTGGGTGCGCACCGAAGGCAAAGAGTACGTCGTACAAGACGGTGACGTCATCCATTTTCTGTTCAACGTCTAGGTGCGAAGAGGGGGCCGAACGAGCAAACCGTCTTCGTAAGGTGCGCTATTAAGTATCCGACTACCTTACAGCTATAGTGCTTTGTGGGGGATGAACAGAGCACTTTAGGAGTGGATGCAGATGAGTAGCGCTCTGCCTCAAACGACTTACGTGGACATACAAACCTACAACCCCGACGAAGTGATTTTGTTTCCCGGCGACCCCTCGTACCTGTACCGGGTGCGCGACGGTTTGGTCCGTATCCACACGGTCGACGACGAGGGTACCGGACTCACGTTGCGCTACGTCAAGCCAGGGGGGTTTTTCGGCGAGGAAGCACTCTACAACGTCAAACGGCGTTACTTCGCCGAGGCGGTGACGCCTTGCGAGTTGGCGGTGCTCGAGCCCGGCCGTTTGGACCGACAAGAGTTGAACGACCTCAACGAACACTTGGTCGAGGTGGTCGAGCACCTGTACCGCTCGCTGTACCGCCTGTCCGGCAAACGCTTGAAAGCCCGCATCGCCGCCGAGCTGCTGGACTTAAAAGACAGCGCTTTAGCGAGCGTCGACGACGCCGGCGACGTGACCGTCCACATCACCCACGACGACCTCGCCGCCGCGGTAGGCTCGGTGCGCGAAACGGTGACCAAGGTCGTCGGTGAACTCTCCCGCTCGGGGGCCATCGACGCGGGTTACGGCAAGATTACCTTGGTCGACACCGACCTGCTGCGCAGCACGGCCGACGAGTAAATCACGCAGTAACTATTGCACCCCCTACAAATAATTGCTAAACTCAACTCTTGGCTGCCCAGCGGTAGCTTCGGGCCGAAGTGGCGGAATCGGTAGACGCGCTAGATTCAGGTTCTAGTGGCCGCAAGGCTGTAGGGGTTCAAGTCCCCTCTTCGGCACCACCATGCAGCACGACAAAACCCGGATTCTTTGCGGTCCGGGTTTTCGCCTGTTTATCGCTCTGGTTCCACTGTGGTTCCGTGAAATCTACTTACCGATAAGCTCGAGGCCCCGCAGAAGCGCCTCACCTATCTGCTTGGGCGACAGTGCCTTGACGCGCGCCATCGTCTCTTTGCTGGTCCGCACGCGCACAGGCTCGGACACCTCATCGTGCTCGAGCCGTTCCAAAGCTCGAGCTTCTTTCAGGCGTGGGTTTAGGCCTGGCTGCAACCCCGACATGTCGGGGTTCGGGTTAGCCACCCGCTACCTCTAGCTCGACAACCTCGGGCAGCTCCAAGCCGCTGTCCCGCTGCGCCTCGGCCAAGAACGCCACGGCGTCGTGACTCTCGACCCCGACGACCTTGCCAGATGGGTCCAAGTCCAGAAAAAGGCCGGGCCGGTGCTCGACCGTTTCATGCACCTCGCCGCCTAAAAAAATCGTGAGGATGTTGGCGTCTTTTGTGTAGAGAACGGTCATTTTTTGCTCCTCCTGATGAGACTTTTAATTTCGATGTGGCCCGGCCCCAGGGGCGTGTACCAAACGGTCAAGGTCGAAAACTCGGTGTCGAACTGCACCTCGACGTTACCGGGGTAGGTGCGACTCGGCCCCTCCCGGTGCGGCTGTTGGACGCAGCGCTCGACTTGGCGACGGCTGACCTTGCGTTCACGCATACGGATAAGAGCGTGAGGGATGTAGTCGATGCGGTCGAAGCGCTTGCTCATAAGTCTACTATACTTTGTAACGACCTGATAGCGAAGCGTCTTACACCACTGCTTATCAGGTTGTAACACGATAGAATAAGAACATCAGACGAGGCCGTTCTCCTCGACCAAGATTCGAGCCGCCTCGTCTGGAATCCAAACCCGTAAGGAAACCAAGGTGGATTCTAACAGGAAGTTTTACTACGGCAAGATTCACGAACATGCTCGCCAGTTAGACTTAGAGGACGCGGCTTACCGCTCGGTGCTCTACGCCCTCACGGGCAAACGCGCCTGCACCGAACGGGGTCAGCTCGAGCTGTTCCGAGCCGACGGCGTTCAGGTTCCGGTGGCCTTTGCGACTGTAGGGGTTCAAGTCCCCTCTTCGGCACCAGGCTGTTTCAAACGAAGGCTCGAGAGTCGAAGGCTCGAGTCTTCGTTCGTTTGGGGTCGGGTTCGCCCCCCCATCCCGCTTCGTGACCTGCGCTACACTGAAAACGGTTGAATCCACTCCAGGAGGCGTAGCTATGGCATCCCCCTCGATTCCCGACATGATTTCGCAAAGCCGACAAGTCTTGACGAGTCCGAGCGTCGCCACTTTTGAACGTTTCGAGGACAGCGGCGGCCTGCGCGAGGCGCTGATTTACGTGGCGGTCGCCGCGGCCGTGTCGGGCCTGTTCGGGCTGGGCGGCGGGCTGGTCGGCTTTTTGCAAAACATCGTCCTGACGCTGCTCGGCTTCGGGGTGTTCACTTACCTCGTGTACGTGTTCGGCAAACGGCAGGGCGGCACCGGCACCTTCGACCAGGTCGCCTACACATTTTCGCTGTTTTGGGGCCCGCTCGCGGTCCTGTTCGGCGTGCTGACGCTGCTGCTCGTCATCACCCTCGTCGGGGTTTTGCTCATCCCGCTGCTGAGCCTGGTCGCCATCGCCGCCAACGTTTACTTCGCTTACCTGGCGGTGCAGTCGAGCATGAACCTGAAAAAGGGCCGCGACACCTGGACGACGCTGCTCGTGGCGGGCCTGGGGACCTTGGTCTTCAACGTCCTCGTGGGCGCGATTTTGCAGGTGGGCTAACCGAGCGTCTTGAGCGCGGTGACGAACGCGCTTATCGAGGCTTGGCCGTACACGGTGACTTCGTGGCCGCCCTCGAGCATGATTCGCAGCGCGACTTGCCCGCTCTCCGCGCCGCTCGAGTCGACTCTGGGCCGCACGTACTCGTAGGCGCAGACCTTTTCCAGCACGACCGTGGTGTCGCCCAACTTCATCAGCGTCATGGCGTCCTGAACTCCTTCACAAGTCCCAGCTCAGCGTGGAGCCGTCCACGCCCTTGCTCACCTTGAGGCGAGCGGGCAAGCGTTCGGTGAGTTCTTTGACGTGGGTGATGACGCCGACCATGCGGCCCTCGCGGGTGAGGTTCTCGAGCACGCCCGCAACCGAAGCAAGTGTGTCGGTGTCGAGCGTGCCGAAGCCCTCGTCCAAGAAGAGCGCGCCGAGCGCCTGGCTGCCCGCGACGGTGTCGGAGAGCGCCAGGGCGAGGGCGAGGCTGGCGATAAACGTTTCGCCGCCCGATAAGGTTTTGGCGTTGCGCAACTCGCCGGTCGCCCAGGCGTCGCGGACCACGTAGTCGCCGTCTTCAAGCCGCAGGTCGTAGCGCCCTTCGGTCACGTCGCGCAGGATGTGCGAGGCGCGGCGCGCGAGCTTGGCCTGCACCTGGGCGAGCAGGTACTCCTGAAACTCGTTGCCGCGCAGGTCCAGGGTGAGCAGGCGGTAGAGGTCGAAGCGGGCGGCCGCCTCTTTGAGCTGGGCGCGCAAGTCTTTGGCCCGCTCGAGCTGCTCCGCGACGTGAGCCAGCTCGCGCTCCAGACGCCCTTGGGTTTTTTGCAGGTCGGCCAGCGCCGTCTCGAGCGCGCCCGCTTCTTCTTTCAAGCTTCCGTAGCGCTGCTCGTCGAGCGTGCGCCCGCTGAGCCTCGCCTGCAGCTCGACGTCGCGGCGTTCGGCGCTCTCTTTGTTCAGCTCGAAGGTTTTGAGTTGCGCCTCGAGCGCGGCCGTTTGGGGTTCGCTCAACAGCGCCGCCCCGGCCTCCGCCGCCGAGGCGAACTCGGCGTTTTTCAGGGACTTCGTCAGGGCCGAACGCGCACTTTCGAACTCACTTTGCAACTCGGCGAGTTGGTGCGTCAGCATCTCGGCTTGGGTACCGAGCCGGTCGAAGGCGGTTTGCGCGGTTTGAAACGCGGTTTCCGCCGTCTTGAGGCCGGTCTCGAGCGCGCGCTTCTCGGTTTGCAGCGCCTGCTGCACTTTTCGGGGGTCGGCCCCGCCGGTTTGCTCGACGATTTGCGCCGCCAGCGCGGCCAAGAGAAGCGTTTTGCGCGTCTCGAGGGCTTTTTTCACGGTGTCCGACCCCGTCACCCCGAGCGAGGTGAACGTTCTGTTTTGGGCGGCGAGCGCGGTTTCCAAACGTGTCAGTCTTTTCTGGACGTTTTCCACAGCCGCCGCCTTGTCCTTGGCCCGCGCGGTGACGGTCTCGAGCCTGGCTTTGGTCGTTTGATAGTTTTCACGTAAGGTGGTCAGGGCGGTTTCAGCTTGGTCTCGCGCCTTTTTGAGAAGCGCCGTTTGAGCGTCCTCGAGGGGCGGCAGCTCGGTCACCGTCTGAGCGCAAACGGGGCAAGCCTCGCCCACCTGAAGGTGCTCGCGTAGCGCCGCGGCCCGGTCGGTGACGACGGCCGCTTCGTAGGCCGCGACCGCCGCGTCGAACGTCGTCCGCGCGCTCACACCCTCGTTTTTGAGAGAGGTCAACGTCTCACCGAGCGTGCCCGCTTCGGCTTGCAACGTTTGCAACGTTTTCGCGCCCGTCTCAACCTCGCTTTTCGCCTCGGCCAGCGCCGTTTCCGCCCCCTCGAGGGCGGGCAGTTGGGCCGTTGCGCGTTGCAGCTCGTCCCAAGCGGTGTCCGAGTAAGGCGTGCCAGCGTCGGCTTTTTGAGCCAGCTCGAGCCGCCCGCCGCGAGCGGCGAGCGCGGTGAGAAGCGGCGTGACGCCCGCCAACGCGGCGAGTTTCGTTTCGATGTTCGGTAGCCGTGTTTCGCTTGCCTGTCGCGCCTGGTTCAAGGCTGTACGCGCCGCCTCGACCTCGGCTTTTTTGACTCGCAAACTCGCCTCACCCTTGGCGAGTTCGTCTTGGACACGTTTCAGCTTGGCTTGAACGGTTCGCTGAGCGCCTCGATTTGCGGCGCGACGAGGCGGGCACGTTTGGCCGCCTCGAGCTTGCGCCGCGCCGCTTTCACGTCACCTTCTCGAGCTGTGAGCGCGGCCAGCTCGTTTTGCACCTTGCGCCGCTCGTCTGAGAGCGCCTTGACCTCGTCGAGTTCTTTGAGTTCGGCGGTCAGGTCGGTCTGCCGCGCTTTCAGGTCCCCCTGCTGCTGCGTCAAGCCGTGCAACTCTTTTTTGAGGTCGCGCGCCCGCTCGGGGGTCGCGCCCGCGTAGTCTTGCTCCAGGCGCGCTTTCAAACTCGCGCCCTGGGTTTCGGCCTCACGCGCGCGGCGACCGGCCTCGCGCTGCATCTCTTCAACTTTATCGAGTTTCAAGAGACTCACGAGCAGCTTGCGCCGCTTGGCGCTGTCGCCGCGCAGAAACTCGTCGAACGCGCCCTGCGGCAGCAGCACCGAACGGGTAAAGCCGTCGTAGTCCAGCCCGACGATGCTTTCGAGTTTGGCGTCGGCCTCTTTGAGTTTTTCGCTTTCGGGCAGCTGCGTCCACTTCGCGTCGCTCGCCAAGTGTTCGACGCGCGTGTTGCGCACCACCGCCCCGCTCGGCTTGCGGTCGGCGGTGCGGGTCACGCGGTAGGTGCCGCGCGCGGTGCGAAAGGCGAGCACCACCGACATCTGCGTGGCCCCGGGGCTGATGAGCACGTCCAGGCCCGTCTTGCCGAGGCGCGCGGTCTGGCCGTAAAGCGCGTAGGTGAGGGCGTCTAAGAGCGTGCTCTTGCCCGCCCCGGTCGGCCCCGAAATGGCGAACAGCTCGAGCCCCTCCAAGTCCACGCTCGCCGCTTCGCGGAACACGGTAAAGCCTGAAAGCTCGAGCTTGAGCGGGGTCACGGGTGGGCTCCGGGGCCACAAGGCACCGGTCTCAAACCTGAAAGTTCGGAAGGTTGCTTCGGCACCCTTTAAGTTTACTCTAGTCGGGGTCGTTTCAGGTCTCGAGCGGAGCAGGTCAAGGCGCGGTTACCCACCTTTGAAGAAACTCGGCGGCCGTCTGTCCCCCGAAATCTACCCTTCAAGAGGTGAAACCTAACACAGGGCACAACCAAGACGACCGCCGAGCAACCTCCGCCAAGCTTATTCTTAATGTAGTTTAGGTTACAAATGGCTCTGAGGTAACTCAGTACCCTTCCGAGTAGGTAAACGGTACCTGGACACCTCCGCCGGCGTCCTCTATAGTCCAAAATAGTCGAAAGGACTTCTCGAGGCCTCAGGCGGGTGCTCGCTTCGGAGCCGATGTTAGATTTGGAGCCGATGTTAGAACCATGAGGCCGAATAAGCGCTAGACTACAGGTGCGGCTAAAGAAAGGAGGTCATGTGAACTGGGATGTGGTCAAAGGTGACTGGCGGCAGCTCTCCGGCAAAATCAAGGAACAGTGGTCTAAACTTAGCGACGACGAGATAGAACAGGTGAGGGGCGACCGGAACCAGCTCGCAGGCAAAATTCAAGAGCGTTACGGCGTCACCGAAGAAGAAGCGCACAAACAAGTAGACGAGTGGGTCAGCAACCACTGAGTCGCCACCTCAAAACCGCGTCGGTGTGACGCGGCACTTTTTGTTTGAAAGGAAACAACCATGAACTTCATCTTGTGGATAATTTTAGGCGCGCTGGCAGGTTGGATTGCCAGCCTCATCATGAAGACCGAGCAAGGTCTGCTCATCGACATCGTCGTGGGCATCGTCGGCGCTTTTATCGGTGGCTTCGTGTTCAACCTGCTGGGCGCTTCGGGCGTCAGCGGCTTCAACATCTACAGCATCCTGGTCGCCATCATCGGTGCGGTCATCTTGCTTGCCATCGTCAAAGCGGTGCGACGAACCTAACAGAGAACCCAGGGCCAGAAACGCACCCCCAACTGTGACCGTACGGTTTGCAAACCGTACGGCTTCTTTTCGGCTCGAGCCCGGCTCGAAAACGTTCTCGCGAGGCGCGGGCGGCGCGCTTTTCATGGCGAGTGATTCGTTTAGCCCAGGTAAGGGCGGCTCAGCTTGCCGGCGACGACCGGGTGACGCGCGCCGGTCGCACCCGGCAAGGTGTTGGGCTGCCCGAAACGGGCGAAGTAAGCCATGACCGCGAAGGCCAGAGCTTCGCGGTCTTTGGACTGCCAGCCCAGCTCTTCGAAAGGGACGACGGGCACGCCCAGGCGCTCGCGCAGCATCTTCAGCAGGGTTTCGTTGAGCGCGCCGCCGCCCGCCACCAAGATTTCGTCCAAGCCCGTGGGCACGAAGTCCCGGTAGGCCCGGGCCACCGATTCGGCGGTCAAGGCCGTCAGGGTCGCCAAGACGTCGTGGGGCTCGAGCCCGTCCAGACCGACGTCCAACTCGCGCAGGGCGAAGACCTCGCGCCCCGTCGTCTTGGGCGGCGGCAGTTCGAAGTAAGGATGCCGCAAGAGGCGCTCGAGCACGTCCTCAACAATTTTTCCTCGAGCCGCCAGTTCCCCGTTCGCGTCAAACGGGACACCAAAATATCGCTGCGCGGCCTCGTCGACAAGACAGTTGGCCGGCCCGGTGTCGAAGGCGAACACCGTGTCCGCCTCGGTAGATTTGGGCAAATAGGTGAGGTTCGAAATGCCGCCCAGGTTGTGAACCGCTCGAGCTTTGCCAGGCTCGGCGAATAGTTTCGCGTCACCGAAAGAAACCATCGGTGCGCCGCCACCGCCCGCGGCCATGTCGGCCTGGCGAAAGTCTGAAAAAACCGCGACCTTACAGCCTTCAGCGACGATGGAAGCCTCACCGAGCTGCAAGGTGCTGGGCGTGCGCCAGCCTCTCTTTTCGTCCACGCGTGGAATGTGGTACACGGTCTGACCGGACAGGGCGACGAGGTCGACGGTGTGCGAGGTTTGAAGGTGCGCGACGACCTCCCGGTAAACGTGCGCGACCTCGGTGTGCAGTTGGGTGAGTAAAACCACGTCGGAGTCCGGTTGAATCGCCCGGTAAAGCCGCTCTCTCAAGTCGGGTGCGTACTCGAGGCTGTGGCGGGCGAGGACGCGCCACTCGAGCCGCTCAGTTTGCTCGAGCCGCACCAACACCGCGTCCACCCCGTCGAGCGAGGTGCCGGACATGAGTCCGAGGACGTTGAGGGGTTTGAACTTCACCGTGGCTCGGTTCACTGCTCGCTCCCGAACGCTCGAGCCACCTCGTCGTGAAAAGCCCGCCGCAACGCGTGAACGCCCTCGCCGCCGAAGCGCGTCGGGTGGACGCGGTTGCTGAGGAGGACGGCGAACCAGCCCTGTTGTGGGTCAAGCCACAAACTCGTGCCCGTAAAGCCGGTGTGTCCGAAGGCTGTACGACTCGCCAAGTCGCCCGCGCTCGAGTTTTCCCCTGCAAGCTGCCAGCCGAGGCCGCGCCTCACCTGCCCGTTGACGTGTTCTTCGACCGCCGCCCGCAACACGGGTTCAGCGCCGAGCCGAGCGTCCCGGCTCAACCAGGCTTGGGCGTAGCGTGCGAGGTCGTGAGCGGTGCCGAACAGCCCGGCGTGTCCCGCCACGCCGTCCATCACAAAGGCGTTCTCGTCGTGGACGACGCCCTCCAACACTCGCCCGCGCCAGCCGCAATCCTCGGTCGCGGCGACGTTGTCGGGGCGACTAGGGCCGTAACAGGTGTCGTTCATGCCGAGGGGTTTGAAAATGTATTTCTCAGCAAACGCGTCCTGCCGCAAGCCTGAAACACGCTCGATAATCGCGCCCAACAGGATGAAGCCGAGGTCGCTGTAAACGAACGTGTTCGGGGGGTGCTCGAGGCCCGTCTGCAACACGTTGGCGACGGCCGTCCGGCGCTCGCTCACGGTGGCGAACAGCGGCTTCCAGGCGGGCAAACCCGACGTGTGCGTGAGCAGTTGTTCGACGGTCACATCAGCCAGCGAAGGCGTTTGGAACCAGCCCGCGTTGCTGAAAAATTTGCCGACCCGGTCGTCCAAGCTCAGGGTGCCCTCGCTGACGAGCCGGAGAAGGCTCGGCAGGGTAGACACGACTTTTGTCAAAGAGGCGAGGTCGTAGCGGGTGGCGGGCGTGACTTCTCCGCCGCCGTAACGCTGTACACCGAAGGCTCCAATTTCATCAACACGCTCGGCGGTTCCCGCGACTGCGACGGCACCGGGAATGACCCCACCTGTAACGGCGGCCTCGAGGAGGGCTCGAGGCCCTGCAAAGTCCAGCATGGTCAACGCTAGCATGTTTGACTCTAATGGTCTAGCACTGGTACAGTCTGCCTACGCTTCAGAGGTTTTCAAAGGGTGCTTGTCGGTTTAAAAGCGGGATGTTTCTCTACCTCTCACCGGAGGCGACTGGAAAAGAGGCTCATGCAAGGTGTGGCGGTGAGGCCGATGCTTTTCAGTGATGTAGACGGCGTGGTGGGGTGGCTGGTGCAGGTGCCTTTGTGGCAGCGCTACGAACTCACCGAAGCCGTCATGACCGCCAACTTCCAGCGCGCCGTCAAGCGCGGGGATTGGCTGGTGGTCGCCGAGGTTAAAGCGTCTAAACAGGCTTCACAAACTTGCGGTTTCGCCTGGTGTCAGGCGGGTGCGGCCTTCGGGCGCAGCGGCTACTTGCGCCTTTTGGGTGTGCAAGCGGCGTTCGGCAGGCAAGGCGTCGGCGCGCAGTTGCTTCAAGAGGGCGAAACATTTGTCGCGGCGGCGAGCAACGACCTGTTCTTGCTCGTTTCGGACTTCAACGAGGCGGCGCAGGGTTTTTACAAACATCACGGTTACCACCGAGTCGGCGCGCTGCCGGGCTACGTGTTGCCGGACGTTGCCGAACTCGTCTACCGCAAACGTCTGGGTGAGGAGGTTGACTCGGTCGGCTGATAGGTCCATCCCCTTCGTTCTTTTCCGAATTTAGGAGTTCTTATGTCAAGGCGTAGCTACACTTTGTTCATCCTTGCCCTGTTCCTCAGCCTGGTCTCGAGCGCGTTCGCTCAGGGCACGCTGGTGGTGGCTCGAGCCGCCGACACCACCGGCCTCGACCCGCACACCCAGACCGCCTTCGCTTCGTTCCGGTTGCTCGAGCTGATTTACGAGCCGCTGGTCACCTTAGACGCCGACCTCGACATCGTCCCGGCCTTGGCCGAGAGCTGGGATTTTTCGGACGACGCCCAAACCCTCACCATGACGCTGCGCCAGGGCGTCACTTTCCACGACGGCAGCCCCTTCACCTCGGCGGATGTCAAAGCGAGTTTCGAGCGGATTTTGAACGAGGAGACGGCGGCGGCGTCGCGGGCGAACTTTACGAGTATCGCCTCCATCGACACGCCGGACGACGCCACGGTGGTCTTCAACCTGTCCACCCCGGACGTGCCGATTCTGGCGGCGATGGCGAGCGTGGGCGCGGCCGTCGTGTCGGACGAGTTTATCGCTCGAGGCGGCGACTTTGCCGCCGAGGCGATTGGCACGGGACCGTTCAAGCTCGAGGCTTGGCTGCCCGACCAAGTGACGACCTTGAGCGCCAACGCCGACTGGTGGGGCGACGGGCCGTTCGTGGACGCCGTGGAGCTGCGCGTCATTCCCGACGAAGCCTCCATCGTGGCCGCGTTGCGGGCCGGTGAGGTCGACTTCGCCCTGCTCAACGACCCGGTCATCGCTACTTTGCTCGAAGGCGACAGCAATGTGACCCTCAACGCGGCCCCCGCGCTGGCCTATCATGTGTTTCAACTCAACGCCAGCCGCCCGCCGCTGGACCAGCTCGAGGTGCGGCAGGCCATCGCCTGCGCCATCGACCGCCAGGAGGTGCTCGACACCGCCGCCCTCGGCAACGGCGCGGTGACCGGACCTTTGACGATTCCCGCCTATCAACTGCCGCCGGACGAACTGTTCTGCTATCAAAAAGATTTGGACAAGGCGCGTGAACTGTTAGCAGAGGCTGGACTTGCGGACGGCTTCAGCCTCAACACCATCGCCGCGAGTTCCGAACCGCCGACCGCGCTTTCCGAGGCGCAGAACATCCAAGCGCAACTCGCCGAAATCGGCATCGACTTGACTATTGAATCCTTGGAACTGAGCGTCTACGTCGACCGCTGGCTCGCCGCCGACTTCGACACGGCGGTGGCGCTGAACGGGGGCCGTCCCGACCCGTACACGACTTACGCCCGCTACTTTACCAAAGACGGCAACCTGCTCAAGGTGTCCAACTATGTAGACGACACGCTCGACAGCTTGATGGCCGAAGGCCGCGCGGAGAGCGACCCGCAAAAGCGCCTCAGTCTTTTCACAGAGTTCCAGCAGCACCTCGTCGAGATGGCCCCGTGGGTGTGGCTCTACCACGACTTCGAGTACACCGCGCAGCAGAGTTACGTGACCGGCTTCGTGCCGACGCCGACCGACTCGCTCTACTCGTTGGCGCAGGTCAAGCTCGAGGGCAAGCCGTAACGTTGTCAGGGGCGGGTTTGAAACCCGTCCCTACATCCCTATGCTGACTTATCTCGCCCAGCGCATCCTGGCTTTCGTTCCGACCCTGCTCGGCGTGTCGCTGCTGGTGTTTTTCGCCATCCGCCTCGTGCCCGGCGACGCCATCACCGCGACGCTCGGCACCGAGTCGGGGATGCTCACGGCAACGCAGCGCGCGGCGCTCGAGCGCTATTACGGCCTCGACACACCGGCGGTCGAACAGTATTTCGTGTGGTTGGGCGCGGCTGCGCGGGGCAACTTGGGTTTTTCGGTGCGCCACGGTAAAGCGGTCACCACGCTCATCCGCGAGCGCTTCCCGCTGACCGCCGAGCTGACGCTGTTCGCCGTCGTCATCGCCTTGCTCGTCGGGGTGCCTATCGGCATCCTGTCGGCGGTGCGGCCCAACTCCGTCATCGACGCCGTCGGGCGCACTTTGTCGCTCATCGGCCTGGCGCTGCCCAACTTTTTGATCGGCACGCTCATCATTTTCGTGCTGTCGGTGTACTTTAAGAGCTTGCCCAACGCCGGCAACTACGTCGGTTTTGTGGAAAACCCGCTTAAAAACCTGCAACAACTCCTCTTTCCGGCGATTACCTTGGGCTTCGCCTTCGCCGCCTCGGTGATGCGCATGACGCGGAGTTCGCTGTTGGAAGTCCTCGGGCAGGACTATGTACGCACCGCGAGGGCCAAGGGCTTAGCGAAACGCCGCACCATCAACAAGCACGCGCTGCGCAACGCGCTCATTCCGGTGGTCACTTTGATAGGCGTGGAAATCGGCTACTTGTTGGGCGGGGCTTTTATCGTCGAGCAGATTTTCGCGCTGCCCGGTTTGGGCCGCCTCATCATCAACGCTGTCTCGCAGCGCGAGTACGCGCTCGTGCAGGGCGCGGCGCTGTTCATCGCCCTCAATGTGGTGATAGTGAATTTGCTCGTTGACCTTCTTTACGCGTCGCTGGACCCGCGCATCAGCTATGGCACGCCGAACTAGGTCGGGTTGGTTGAAAGGGCTGGGCTCGAGCGGCGCGGTCGGCCTCACCATCATCACGCTTTACGTCACCGTCGCGCTGCTGGCGTTTGCAGGTGTCACGCCTTATGCCCCCAAAGAACAACACGCCGTAGACCGCTTGCAAGCGCCGAGTGCCACGTATGTGTTCGGCACCGACTTGTTCGGGCGCGACCTGGCGAGCCGCATCATGGAAGGCGCGAAAAACTCGCTTTACGTTGCTGTTTTGTCGGTCACTTTGGCTGGGCTCGTCGGCACCTTTCTGGGACTGCTGTCGGGCTTCGCGGGCGGCCTCCTCGACAACGTGATTATGCGCGTGATGGACGTGTTTTTCGCTTTTCCGGCGCTTCTGCTGGCGCTGCTGGTCATCACCGTGCTGGGGCCGGGCTTGAACAACACGGTGCTGGCGATCGCGATTGTTTACATGCCGATTTTTGCTCGAGTCGCGCGGGGGCCGGTGCTGGCGGTCAAGGAGATGGAGTTCGTGCAGGCCGGGCGCGGTTTGGGCGCGCGCTCATGGCGGCTGATGCTGCGCCATATTTTGCCGAATACCCTGGCCCCTCTCATCGTGCAGGTCAGTTTGGCGCTTTCCTGGTCGCTGCTGACCGAGGCGGCGCTGAGTTTTTTGGGCTTGGGCGTGCAACCGCCCGCCGCGTCCTGGGGCGTGATGCTGAGTGAAAGCCGCGGCATTGCCGAGCGAGCGCCGTGGCTCATGCTTTTCCCGGGTTTGGCGATTGCGCTGGGCGTGCTCGGCTTCAACCTCCTCGGCGACGGCCTGCGCGACGCGCTCGACCCGCGCTTGCGGGGCCGCTAAGTTGAGACGGCTCGACTTGGCGGCCTCACCCGCGCCGTTAAAGTCGGTACTGCTCATGTTTTGTAGTTCACAGTGTTGATGCTTCCCCAAAAAGCCTACTCTAAATAGGTAAAAGTCGCTGCCAAAAGTCGTACCCGACGGAAACTGCATTAAGACGGCCATAGTCGAAGTCGGCAGAAACGTACATGCCTCACGCTGGTTTGCAAGAATGCAAAACATGAGAAAGAGGAAGGTGACACCGTGTCACCTTCCTCTTTGTAGGTCCCCTGGGGTCAACTAAAACGGGTAGTGATGTTTAGCCCTCGTTTACGGGCTGATCGGGGTCAGGCGTGCCGCTTGGAATCTCAAACTGAAGTCCTTGGGTGTAAGGCGATGTCTCGCCGTTCATAAAGGCCATCGCCGTCTCCGCGTAGAACTGGCGCGCCTCTTCGACGGTACGCTGTCCCGTGACGATGTCGTGGGCTAAGTTGAGGGCGAGGAAGTTCATCTCCTCTTTATCGCAACGTGCTGCCATCGTGCCCTTCGTGCGCTCGACAATAACGCTGCCGTCGTAGACGGCTAACTCGTCGAACATCTCCGGCGGCACCTGGTAATCAATGACCTGTTCGAGCAAGTCCGGGTGCGGCATTGGGAAGTCGTGCTGCACCACGTCACGATAAACGATGGTGGTCTTCCACGGCCCGTTGTCGTGCCAGATCAACCTGCTTTCCGTAACGCCATCGGGTTGACCGTACTTTTCAATCGTTGTCATCGCTACTTCGCGCGGCGTCTCGGGCCAATTCGCCAAGACCTCGTCTGCGGACGGTTGCGCCTGCGTTTGCGCCGTGGCGGTTGCGGCTAAGCACACACCGAACACGACCAGCAATGCGAGTAAGAACCTAGCAAGCTGTAATCTAGATGTAGTAACCATGAGCACTCCCCCTTAAAAGAGTTTCCAACAAGTCCTTCTTGTTTAAGGACTGGTTACACCCTAAAGTTTGTAGGGGAAAAGTTCGGTAAACAGATTTACGGACTCGGAAAAGGCAGCTCTAGCTCTAAGAAAACTTTCCAAAGCTCATCCGTTTTGCTGCGCCTTCATATAACTTTCTACAGCATAGAAGGTCCTATGAAGTCACAGCGGCAGATCTACCACACGCTTACTAAACGTGATGACGGAAAGCGCCTTTTTCAAAATTGTCGTTTACTCAGCGTTGATACCCTAGACATTTGACCCTAGTGGTCTAGCAGTGGTACAGTTTCGAATCGGCTTGATGAGGATGAATATGAACCTGGTCGCACTGTCTGTCGATAAGGAGCTGCCTACGCCCGCTTACATGCAGCTCAGGGACAGGCTGATACGAGCTATCGAGGCGGGCGAGTTGCGCCCCGGCACGGCCCTGCCCTCGGAACGCGACCTGGCCGAGGCGGTGAACTTGTCGCGCATGACGGTGCGGCGCGCCTTTGAAGAACTCGTGGCCTTGAACCTCGTCGAGCAGCGGCAGGGTTCGGGGACGTATGTTTTGCCGAAGCGCCTCGAGCAGACCATCGACCGCTTGCTGGGCTTTACCGACGAAGCGCAAACCCTGGGTTTCCAGGCGGGAAGCCGCATTTTGAGCGTCGAGCGCGTCCCCGTCGACCCGGACGCGGCCGCCGCCTTGCAGGTCGCGGCCGACACGCCTATTTTGCGGGTGCAGCGCTTACGCACCGCCGACGACGCGCCGTTGGCGTTGCAGACCGCGCAACTTGCGCCGCGCTTGGCCGAGCTGTCGCTGCAGCGCCTCGAGGCACTGGGCAGCCTCTACAAAGCCATCGAGGAGCAGTACCGGGTGACGGCGCACTTCGCGCGGCAGACCGTGCGAGCGCGGCTGCCGACGCGCTTAGAGCGCGAACTTTTGGAACTGCGCGATCCCGGTCCGGTGTTGGCGATGGAGCGGGTGACTTACGAAGAGGACGGCGCAGCGTTTGAATTCGTGCGCAGCGTCTACCGCGGCGACCGCTACCAGATGGTGCTCGAGCTGCGCGCGCCGTAAAAGACGGGAAAGTCATTCATTTCTGGTCCTTAGTTTTTAACCTGATAACGAACAAGACACGAAAAACACCCCTGACAGAATGAGGAGACGCATGACCGAACAGAGTGACGACCAGTACCGAGACCTCGACACCTGGCCTTTCGACAAAACGCTGGCCGCGCTGGTCGAGAGCAACCGCCGCGCGGTCGACGCCGTCGGCGCGGCGCTACCCGCCCTCACCGCAGCGGCCGAAGGTGTGGCGCGCGCTGTAGCGCGCGGCGGCCGACTCGTCTATATCGGCGCGGGCACGTCGGGGCGCTTGGCCTTGCAGGACGCGGCGGAGTTGCCGCCGACCTTTTCCTTCGAGCGCACCGTCGTACTGATGGCCGGGGGCGGCGGAGCGGCGGGCCGTGCGCGAGAGGGTGCCGAGGACGACGAAGCCGCGGCGCGCGGGGCGGTGGCGGCGGCCGAAGTCGGCGATAACGACGCCGTCATCGGCTTAGCGGCGAGTGGCCGGACGCCCTACACCGTTGCGGGCGTCGCGGCGGCTCGAGCCCGCGGCGCTTTTACCGTCGGGGTCTCCAACAACCCGGACGCGCCGCTGCTCTCAGTCGCCGAGGTCGGCGTGTTCTTAGACACCGGGCCCGAGGTGCTGGCCGGGTCGACCCGGCTGGCGGCGGGCACCTCGCAAAAAATCGTCCTCAACGCGCTCTCCACGGCGGTGCTGGTGCGCTCAGGCGGCGCTTACGGCAACCTGATGGTGGGGATGAAACCCTTAAACGACAAACTGCGACGGCGCGCGGTGGAGATTGTACGGCGAGCAGCCGAGGTGTCCGAGGCCGAGGCCGAAGATGCTTTGACAGCGAGTGGCGGCGACATGCGTGAGGCGATTGTGATGTTGAAAACGAGCGTGAGTTTGGCCGAGGCGAAAGCGAGGCTCGAGCGCCACGGCGGGCGGGTGCGGGACGCGCTGGGGTAAAGAACCGTGCTCCTTCAAGGATTCGTCCTGTACTCGAGTCGCCGGGCTGGGATTTGAGGCCCCGAAGACGCATCTTGCTAAAGTGATGTTTATGCTCGAGGCTTACCTGACACGTGTGGGCTACGAGGGGTCTTTGCAGCCGACGCTTGAAACCTTGACCGCCCTCCACCGCGCCCACTTGCAAAACATTCCCTACGAAAACCTGGACATCCACTTAGGCCGTCCGCTCGTTCTGGACGAGGAGCGGATGTTCGAGAAGCTCGTGCTTGAAGAGCGCGGCGGCTGGTGTTTCGAGATGAACGCTCTATTTGCGCGGGTGCTCCGCGAACTCGGGTTCGAGGTCACGCTGTTGGGCGGCGCGGTCAACCGGGTGCGGCTCGGCGTTCTAGCTGACCTCAACCACCTCGTACTGCTCGTTACCCTGGAGCGGCCTTACCTCGCCGACGTAGGTTTCGGAGACGGTTTTTTAGAGCCTCTGCCTTTGCAAGAAGGTCGCTACGCTCAGGGCTTTTCAGAGTTCGGCTTGAGCCGCAGTGGAGAGGTCTGGACTTTTCACAACCACGCGCACGGTTCAGCTCCTGGCTTCGAATTCAGCCTCGTTCCGCGTCGCTTGAAGGATTTTGAAGGCCAGTGCCACGCGCTACAGACCTCGCCCGAGTCGGGTTTCGTGCAAGTGACCGTGTGCCAGCGCTTTACGGGAGAAAGCCACCTGAGCCTGCGCGGCGCTACGCTGAAGACCGTCACGCGGCGCGGCGTGCAGACGCGGGTGGTTGAGACTCGAGACGCGTTCGTTCGGGTGCTGTGCGACGACTTCGGGCTGTGTTTTTCCGAGCTGGCTCGTTTGTGGCCGCAGGTGTGGGCGAGCCACCTCGCCTGGCAAGCAGCCGACGCGTGACCCTGGCGCGAGTCGCCGTCTGCTACATTAAGAACCGTGAGTCGAGCTGTGAGCCGTCCCTACCATCCGGCCTCGAGCGACCTGCGCCGCGCTCGAGTGGCTATTCTCTCGCTGTTAGAGCGCGACGACGTGCTCGTCTTGGACACCGAAACGACCGGCATGGGCAAAACCGCCGAGGTCATCGAAGTGTCCGTCATCAACACCCGCGGCGAGACCTTGCTCGACACCCTCGTCAAACCCAAAGTGCCCACCATGAACCGCTTCGCGCAGCGCGTCCACGGGATTTCGCTGCCTATGCTGGCCGACGCGCCCGGTTGGCCCGAGGTGCTGCCCGACCTTGTCAAAATCGCCGACCGCCGCACCATCCTCGCCTGGAACGCCTCTTTCGACGCCACGATGCTCGAGCAAAACTCGCTCGCCTGGAATTTGCCCCACCCGAAGTGGCTGTTCGTCTGCGCCATGCGCCTGTACGCCAAAGGGCGCGGCATCAAGATAAGGGGTCTGCACAAGTGTGTGGAGGACGAGAACTTAAACCACCTTTTAGAAACCCACAAAAGCCACCGCGCGCTCGCGGACGTGCGGTTCGTGCTCGAGGTCTTGCGCTCGAGCGTAAAAGGTTTGTAATCCGTGGCCTGTGGCCTATAGAAAAACCACGAGCCGCGGCGCGCGTATCCAGCAGTTCCAAATTTAACCAAATTCGATTTCAATGACGTGCTGAACGGTACTCTCAAGAGATAGGCGACGAGCAATCGAGCAGCTACAGAGGCTGTTTCGGAGAATAACCCTTCAGTTTCTGGTGAACTAAGCTCCCTTAGCAACTTTTTAAAGCGTCCCGCCGGCTTTGCACAAAAAGCCCACAAAAAGTCAGACTTTTTGTGCAACTCGGAATCCTGCACAAAAAGTCGCCTCAATTCCGAGTTCGTGCATAGACTGATGAACCACACAGATATTGTGACACAACACCTTTAGCAGCACCTCGTTTATCTGCGCCGTCTCAGTCTTACCCTTCACAGCATCCCCGAACTTCCCCTTAATCATAGAGAAGGTGCTTTCGACATTCGACCGCTTGTGATAGTGGCTTAGGAACTCGGGGCGCTTCAAGCTGTAGTAGTGAAACATGATCTTCCAAAGGTTATCCCCGCCCGCTTCTCCTGTCGCGTTGCTCTTAAAGGGTATGAACGGCGTTGCCCCATGCCCCATAGCTGTGTGAAGGTTGTCCCGGCTCGAGTACGCCTTATCTGCGCTGATTTCTTGCATCGTGAAATGGTCGGCTGTGGCGTCTACCAAAGGCTTAAAGTAGTTCGTATCGTTTGCGTGTCTACCGCTCACCTCGACGCTGGTAACGATGTTGGTAGTCACTCCCGTCATAAGGTGTAGCTTTATCCAGTCGGAGTAATCCAGTTCCTTACCGTGTTTGACGTTGAACCACTTCACGAACCTGTTGTTGCTGAACCCTGACGAGTCAACCGCGAAGTCTGTTTCTATGGCTTTCAGGGGTAGCGCGGTCACGGTGATGAGTTCGTGTAGCAGCGGGGTAAGCTCGAGCTTGTCCAGGTAGTTATACAGGCTGTTGAAATGGGGTACACGCTTGACATAGCCCTTGGCTCGAGCTTCCTCTAAGTCGCTTCCGAAACGCCGACCCGACAAGCCAGCGTAGACTTTGAACGCGCACGCAAAGACCATATCAGCGTACGACAGGCGCGGCCTACCCATGACCTGAGCGGGTTCGCCAATGCCGAGACACAGGCCGTGTAGCAGTAACAGAAAGTTGGCTTTCTCGGTTCGCTGTGCGGCGTTGTATTCGGGCCAGCGTTGGCTGTAGGTGGGGCGGGGGGCTACAGGCTCGAGTAAGGTTGCCCCGTCCGGCTCGTCAATTCCCTCGAGCTTGTGGCTGACCGCGTAGATGTGTTTGCAAGGCGCTTGCCGCTGTTCGTAGTCAACACAGGTACATTCGGCTAGGTCGAGGGTGACGACGTACTTACCCCCGCTTGACTGACTCGGCACAATGTAGCCTTTGGAGGTCGTTTTTATGTCTGAATTGAGAGCGATGTGCAAACCGCGTAAAGAGCGAGCGTTACCCGCTGTGCTAACATTAGGTGTAGACATGGAGCTTATCCCTCCGTGTTCAGATAGAGCGGTGATGCTTGGCGGCTAACCGCTCTATCGTCTTATAGCCTTAGCTATCCATGTCTGATTATAGCATAGTTTTTGCGTTCAGGACGGGATTTATTGATTATATTCGTCCACGGACGCGGCCTCCACTCGTAATCCTAATGCCGGTTGGCTCGAAACTCTACCCATACTATCCTGGGAGTATTTTGGTAAAGATCTGTCCAAAAGGCGGTAAAATACTTTGTAATTTGGCGAGGCCCGCATCAAGGTGATTACATTTGATAAATGCTCTCTGAGTTTCGGGTGTCCGTAGTTTTCGGTAAGGCGCTGAAAGAACTTGTGCTGTCTCCTCCCCTTGTCGTCTTTAGGCGTTTTACTTTTTAGCTCCTTCAAAACCCCCGGAGCTAGACGCTCATAAACTATGTCATTGGTAAGCCTGCCGACGTACTGCGGTTTCTTACTTGTGACTTGTGAATAGTGCAAACCGCGCAAACGAAACAACTCTTGGTAGAATTCATCTGGGAAAGTTTTTGCCCAAGCCAAAAGCTCATCAGAAATGAATTTCTGCAAGAGTTCGTTTAGCGCCTCTCTTGACCTGTCATCTTGGTAGCCGGTAGCCTCATCTACTAAGGCAATAATACCCACGCGGGCGAATCCGCGAATAAGAATTTGGCACCGTAAGGCGATGTGTTCTTGTTGGTGGTTAAGTGATCCATTTTCTTTAGCCTCTAGTACGGCCTCACACAAATCAGCGAGCACAGTAGCTTCGTAACCATGTGCTAGATTACCTGTCGGCGTTTTGAAAATGATCGGATTATAGATAGACTTGGCAAGACTCTCTGAAACAAAGTCTTTAAGGGATTTTGTAGCAATGAATTTTGATAACCGATCACCTTTTGAGCTAGCCGACGCGCTTCCCGTAGACATATTAAGCGCGTTGATCATACTGCCTTGAACCAATACGCGCGTGCCATTCTCAAGGACATAGCAGGGGATTTCCATATTCCCGATTTTTAGCGGATGATCCGGGGAGCCGTGGGTTGCTTGAATAACTGTGTCAGGCAGCATTTCTAGCCTTGTGCGACTTGCATTTTTGGCGTTTTTAGGCATTATGATCACCTTTCATTTTTGAGTTGGATTCCTCTAAATCTGCAATCTCAATCGTGTTAGTCACAATGCGATTTATTAACTCGCGTTGGGTTTCTTTAAGTAGTGCTTGGTCTACCCTTTGAATGATGAAGTTCGCAGTGTTTTTGTTTACCTGTATAGCTTGCGCCAACTGGCGAACCGTTATCCCTTTATATGAAGTCAAAATTATATAAAGCGCGTAGAGCCATTTTTGTAAGGGTAGGTGCGTGTGATGAAAAACTGTTCCAACGGTAACGCTAAAACCTACATTGCAGCGGTTGCACCTGTAACGATTTTCCTTTTGAAGCTTCGTTGTTCTGATACCATCGCAATACGCACACTTAGGAGCCTGTCCCCACCGAATAACCTCGAGAAACGCAATGCATCTCTGATCAGTCGGAAAGCTTTCATAAATGTCCTCTAAACGTAGCTGTGGGTTCATGATTGAACTAACATAGTTCAATCATCTCTATATATCAACTACCATAAGCTAGGACAAGCGCTAAATCACTACCACAAGCTAAGACGAAGTCAAGATATTATTTCCGTAAAGTAGGACTGTTATCTCGAAACTTTTTGTGCAAACCCCTGACTTTTTGTGCAGGGGCTACTTTTTGTGGGCTTTTTGTGCAAAGCCCGTCCCGCCAGATATTTAGCCCTCTTCTGAGCAAAGTAGAGGGGAATTAGCTGCTGTGCTGATAAGCTTTAACCTGCTCAACGCTGTTTGAGAGAGGGTTTGTTAAATTTGGAATTGCTGGCGCGTATCACGACCCTTTGACATTTTCTTCACATGCGCCTATACTTGGCAAGTTTGCGTAGACTTGCTACGCCTTGTGGTTCCCCTGAGATTGAGCTGTAACGAGTTCTGAGTACGGGTTTGAGCGAGGAAGCGAGCTACTCATCAGAGTCGGGCTAGGTACACGTGTACTGAGTAACCGTGTGCCGACTAAAAAAGTTCGCCTCACCCGGAAAGGAAAAAATATGTTTACCGACTACTCGCTTCCCGAGCGGGTGCAGCAGGCACTCGCTAACAAAGGCTTCACCACGCCGACCCCCGTTCAAGCAGAATCCCTGCCGCACGCGCTTCTGGGCAAAGACATTCTCGGCCAGGCACGCACCGGCACGGGCAAAACCCTCGCTTTCGGTTTGCCGATTGCCACTCACCTGGAAGCCGACTTTACAAAAGGCCGCGCGCCCCGCGCCCTCGTGCTCACCCCGACACGCGAACTCGCCCTGCAAGTCACGAGCGAGTTGGAATGGGCCGCGCCGCACCTGAAAATCGTCACCGTCTACGGCGGCACCGGCTACGGCAAACAGGCGACCGACTTAAAACGCGGCTGCGACGTGGTCGTGGCGACGCCGGGCCGGGCCATCGACTATCAAAACCGTGGGATTCTCGTTTTGAGCGAAGTGCGCATCGTGGTGCTCGACGAGGCCGACGAGATGCTCAACATGGGTTTCGAAGAGGACGTCGAAACGCTGCTCGGCGCGACGCCGCTCGAGCGCCAAACCCTCCTCTTCAGCGCCACTTTGCCGCACTGGGCGAAACGGCTGGCGGGCGAGTACCTGCGCGACCCGGTTCACGTCAACGTCATGAAAGACGAAGAGGTGAGTTACGAGGAAATCGCCGTCGAGACGACGCTGCAAAACCGTCTCGGCGTGCTCTCGGACATTTTGCACGCGCACCACGGCGAGAAAGCCATCGTCTTCACCCACACCAAGGCCGAGGTCGACCGGCTTGCCAAGGAACTCAGCGCGCTGGGCCACGGGGCCGAGGCAATTCACGGCGACCTCAACCAGACGCAGCGCGAGCGCGTCATCGGGCGGTTTCGGGGCGGGCAGGTGAGTGCGCTCGTCGGCACCAACGTCGCGGCGCGCGGCCTCGACATCCCCGAAGTTGACCTCGTCGTCCACTACCGAATGCCCGTCGACACCGAAGCCTACCAGCACCGCTCGGGCCGGACGGGCCGGGCCGGGCGCGAAGGCACGGTCGTCGTGCTGTACGGCCTTAGAGAGCGCCGCGACCTAGCCAACATCGAGCGGGCCGTCTCGAGACGGTTCCGAATAAGCGCGCCCCCGACGCCCGAGGCGATTCAAAGTGCCAAGCTCAGCGGTCTCATCGGCAACGCTCGAGCCCAGAGCAAACCCGACAAAGACGCCTGGCGCGACGTGGCGCAGGGCTTCATCGACGAACAAGACACCGACACCCTCGCTGGCCTGCTCGCGGTCGTGTTGGGCGGCGCGCCCGCGCAGCGCAGTTTGCTCACCGCCGAAGAAGGTTGGGTTACGCTTGAACTGGCCGGCGACTTCAAAAACATCGGCCAGGTGGTTCGCGTGCTCAAAGACGCGGGCGCGGGCGACGTCGGCCGCGTTCAACTCGGCCGGCGCGCCGCCTACGCGGACGTCAAGCCGAGCGAGGCCGCGGGCTTGACCAAGAACCCCGAGCTATGCAAAGCCGAAACGGTGCCCGTCGAGACCCTTACGTTACCGACCTCCAAGCGCAAAGCGAGGGGTGGCGGCAGACCGCGGCGGCGGGCGGAAGCGCGCAGCTGAGCGGTTCAAACTTGCTGCAAAAGCAATGAACAAGGAGCGAAGGCCAAATTGGCCTTCGCTTCTCTTTTCAGGTTTCCCGCCCGGACGGGTCGCCTTGGTCGTCAGTGGTTCAGGGTCGCTCAGGTTTACTCGGCGACGGGCAGGGCGTCCAGGCGCTCGAGCAACACTTCCAAATCGTCCGGGTTGTCCAAAAACCTCGGGTCCAACGTGTCGCCTGCGTCCAGTCCTTCGACCGGGTGCTCGGTGGACAGCACGTGGTAGTCCGACGCGCCTTCACCTTGAAAACGCACCGGCGTGACCGCCATGCGGCCCGCGTTTTCCAGGCCCGGCGGCTCCTCGCCGACGAGCGCGCCGTAGCCGTTGTCGCAGCGGTAAATCCGCTCGATTTCGCCGACCATACCCGTGCCGACCATGCGTTCTTCTACCAGGATGTAAGCCATAGCGAAGTATACCGAATTTGCGCCACGCGGACCGCTCGAGTTTCAGCTTCCACCCCACCGACCTATCGTAAGGTAACTCATTTGTAGAGCGCTTCCGCCGTGTGATACTGCGGAGAGACAACCTTTTAAGCTACACCTAACGGCGTGGGTAACGAATCTCGGAGGTAATTGATGGATAAATCCTTACGGACAGTGCTCTTTACGTTTTTGGCGGCGCTGCTGGCGTTGAGCGCGGCGCAGACCGACACGGCTCGAGACGCAGCTCAACTCGAGCTTTCACCCGTCACCTTAGACGGCACCACCCTCGCCCCAGGTGACCCGCTGCCGGTAGACCCGGAACTGCGGGTCGGCAAGTTGGACAACGGCCTGACCTACTACATCCGCCGCAACACCGAGCCGCGCAACCGCGCCGAACTCGCGCTCGTCGTCAACGCGGGCTCGGTGTTGGAGGGCGAGGACCAGCGGGGACTGGCGCACTTGCTTGAACATATGCTCTTCAACGGCACCGAGAACTTCGAAGGCGCGGAAATCGTGAACTATCTCGAGAGCATCGGCATGACCTTCGGGGCCGACGTGAACGCCTACACCAGTTTCGACGAGACAGTCTACACCCTCACCGTGCCGCTCGACGATGAGGACACGGTGCAAACCGCCTTTGCAATTTTAAGCGACTGGGCCGCGCGCGCTACCCTCGACCCGGCAGAAATCGACGCCGAGCGCCCGGTCATCGTCGAGGAGGAGCGCTTGCGCGACCAGAACGTGAACGGGCGGCTGCTCGAGCAAATCCTGCCCGTCCAGTTCGGCGATTCACGCTACGCCGAGCGCCTGCCCATCGGCAGCATGGACGTGATCCGCAACGCGCCGCCGGAGGCCTTGCGGCGCTTTTACGAAACCTGGTACCGCCCCGACCTGATGGCGCTCGTCGCCGTCGGCGACTTCGACCCGGCGGTGTTCGAACAGTACATAAAAGACGCGTTCGCAGGGCTCGAGAACCCCACCGACCCCGAGCCGCGCGTCACCTACGACGTGCCGCCGCACGAGGACACCCGCTACCTCATCACGAGCGACCCCGAGTTTCCTTACACCTTCGTCGAACTCGACCTGGCGCGGGCGAGCGAGAGCACGCAAACGGTTGGGGACTACGCCGAAGACCTCGCCTCGAGCCTGTTCACCACGCTGCTCAACCAGCGCTTAGACGAGCGCAGCCGCGCGGCGGACGCGCCCTTTTTGGGCGCGAGCGTGGGCACCAGCGGCCTGACCCGCGACACCGAAAACGTGACTCTGGGCGTCCAGACCGACGACGGCGCGGCGCTGGACGGTCTCGAGGCGCTGGTCGAAGAGGTCGAGCGCGCGCGGCGCTTCGGCTTCACCGAAACCGAACTGGCACGCGCTAAGGACGACCTGCTGAGCTTTTTGGAACAGCGGTTTCAGCAGCAAGACGACATCGACAGTTCCCAGTTCGTGCGCTTTTTGACCTCAACGTTCTTGGAAAACAGCGTGTTTACGACCAACCGTACCGACTACGAACTGGCCGAAGCGCTGTTGCCGCAAATCACTCTGGACGATGTCAACGCGCTTTCCGAAAGCTTGCTGCGCGAGGACAACCGGGTGGTGCTTCTCATCGCGCCGGAGAAAGCTGGGCTCGAGCTGCCCACCCAGGCCGAGGTTGCGGGCGTCATCGCCGAGGCGCAGGCCAAAGACTTGGCTGCGTACGAGGACACCGTCACCGACGCCGACCTCGTGGCAACGCCGCCCGAGCCCGCCGCGGTGACGGACGAGACTTACCTTGAAAACGTGGACGCCACGGTTCTCACGCTCGAGAACGGCGTGCGCGTCGTCGTCAAAACGACCGACTTCACGCGGGGCGAAGTCCTCATGTCCGGCGTGAGCTACGGCGGCTCTTCGCTCGTCGGCGACGCGGACGTGCCCGAGGCCTCGGTTATCACGAGCGTCGTGGGCGACAGCGGCGTGGGCGCGTTCAGCAAAAACGAACTCAACCGCCTGTTGACCGGCAAAAACGTGAGCTTGAGCGTCAACATCGGCGAACTCACCGAAAGTTTCAGCGGCAGCGCCGAAAAGAGTGACCTGACAACGCTGTTCGAACTCGTCTACCTCTACGCTACCCAACCTCGAGAAGACACGGTCGCCTTCGCGCGCACCCAGGACCAGCTCCGCGCCGCGCTGCGCAACCGCGACACCCAACCGCAAGCGGTGTTCCGCGACGCCATCACCGAAGCGCTCTACGGCGACGCCCCGCGCCGCCAGCCGCTGACCCTGGACGAAGTTGACAGCCTCGAGTACGCTACGGCTTTCAACATCTATCAGGAACGCTTCGCCGACATGGGTGACTTTGTGTTCACCTTCGTCGGTGACGTGACGGTGGACGAAATCCGCGACCTCGCGCAGCGCTACCTGGGCAACTTGCCGTCTTCTCAAGGTGAAACTTACGCGGACGTCGCGCCCGCCCTGCCGGAAAGCACGGTTGCGAAGGTCGTTTACAAGGGCCAAGAAGAGCAGAGCGTCGTTCACATCCGCTTTTTCGGCGACATGAACCCGTCGCGGCAGGAGCGGCTCAAGCTGCTGCTTTTGGAAAACGCCCTCTCCATCGTGGTGCGCGAAGAGTTGCGCGAGACGCTGGGCGGCACCTACTCGCCGAACGTGTTTTCGAGCGTCAGCAAGCGCCCCAAAGCGACCTACGGGGTCGGCGTCGAGTTCAGCGCCGACCCGGCCCGGGTGGACGAACTCGTCCGGGCCACCTTTCAAACCCTCACCGAGTTCCGCGTCAACGGCCCCGACGCCGACACGTTCGCCAAGGCGCAAGAGCAGGCCAAACGCAACTACGAAACGAACTTCGAGCAAAACGGGTTTTGGCGCTACGTGCTCGAGTACTACCTGGCCCTCAACCCGGACGAGGACGTGTCGAACCTCCTCGACTACGAAAGCGAAATCGACGCGCTGACCCCCCAAGACCTGCGGGACGCGGCGCAGACCTACCTGCACACCGACCGCTACGCGGGCGTGGTGCTGTACCCGGAGAGTTACGCGCTGGTGCAGCCGTAACCTAAACGTTACTGAGGTTCAGCGAGGGAAACCTTTCGGGTTTCCCTCGCTGAAAATCTCGAGCAAGCCCGGTCCAACGGGTGTTTGAGAAGATTGAAGGAACTTATTCAAACTCAACGATGGTGTGGCTTACTTGACTGCCTGGTGAGGTATCCAAACAACCGCACCCCTCAATTTCTCCGGTAAAAACGTTTCCTGTAAAGTAACACTCTTGACAGGGCGTGCCGGTGCAAGCGTGGGCGGTACTACCTTGGTAGAGCGAACCGTCCCTCTGGTTTAATAATCGCGCTATAGTTACGTCGTTTCCTTCTTCAGTCTTGCCGCTGCTCGTCAAGTAGATATTGTTCGCTACAACCCGAAACTGTAAATCACCTAGTTCAACTTCTGGTATCTCACTGACCTCGAATATTTCAGTCAACAAACTTTCTAATGTTGAGGAGTCAGCTATTGCAGTGACAGTGTCACCGTCCAGTTTGGCAATCACCTCTTGTGCCACTACGCTGCTCAAAGAGAAGAGCAGTAGTAGACAAGTGAGAACTGAAGGAGGTTTAGCGTGTTTTATCATGGCACCTATCATAACTCACGCCGCTGCCTTACAGTTCAGGAGCTTCATAGATCCTTCTGTGCTACAACCCAGCCTGTCCCACTGTGCTCTTACCTTCGCCCAGACATGATGGGGGTTCAGGAGGACGTGTGCCAAACACCCCAGTTACCCCCGACACCTCAGACGCTTCAGGGACCTCGGTCGCCCCGGAGACCTCAGCCACCCCGAATACTTCCGGTACAGCCGCGAACTGTGACTACGAATTTACCGACGACAACTTGCTGGCGCTGTGGCTCGAGTTTCAAAAAGACCAACAGGCGAGTTGCCCGGTCACCGGGGCGAAAATAACCATCAATCTAGAAAATGACCCCGCCGAGGGCGCGGGCGAGCCCGTCGTCCAAGTAAAATGTACCAGGTGTGGCCGCGAGGCCGACTTCAAACCGGGTCCACACGAGGGTTTCGGTTGGGCGGAGTAAAAAACGCCTCGACCTGCTAAACTTTTCCTTATGAAACGCCAGACCACCCAGCGCCGCGCAATCCTGAACACTTTGGAAAGCGCGCCGGGGCCGCTCACGCCGCAGGAAGTGCTGGAACTCGCCTCGCAAGAAGCGAGTTTGGGCTTAGCGACGGTGTACCGCAACCTGAACACCCTGGAAGAAACGGGCGACGTCGTCGCGGTTCACCTGCCCGGCGACACCACGCGCTTCGAGCCTGCGGGGCGGGGCCACCACCACCACTTCCGCTGTGAAACGTGCGAGCAAGTCTTCGAACTCAGCGCCAAGTGCCCGGTGGCTGTTTTGGAGGGCGCGACGCTGCCCGGCGGTTTCCGGGTCGAGCACCATGAGCTGACGCTGTACGGGGTTTGTCCGGGGTGTCAGTAGGAAAGTACCGAGTGTTAAGAGGTTGTTCGTCATTCGTTCTTGGTTGTTCGTAAAGACGAACAACGTTTAGTTCTTCTGCCTCTTGACCGGAAAGTTACACCCACCTCGCTGACACTGCGTGCTACCGTTTGGCTGTGTCGAGCGTTGAGCTTATCTACCAAGTTCTCATCCTGAGCCGCGTGCCTTACCGCTTTGTTCAGTCGAGCGAGGAGGGTTTGCGCTTGGCTTTGGCCGTGGTCTTCGTGGCGGGGTTGTCGCAGGCGCTGTCGCAGAGCGTGGCGCTGTTCGCCTACCGGGTGCGGCCGCGGCGGTTCGTGCTGAGTTTGTTGGTGGGCGCGGGCGTGTACCTGTTCGGGTTTTTGTTCTTGGTCTCGAGCATCTGGTTCGTCGCCCGCTACTTTTTTGGGGAAGCGCGGCCGCTCCTCGTTGTGGTGCGCACCGTCGGGCTCGCCTACGCGCCTTACCTGTTCAGCTTCGTCATCCTGACGCCTTACTTCGGGTCTTTTTTGTCGGTGACCTTGGCGTTGTGGAGTTTGAGCGCGACGCTGCTGGCGCTGTCGGTCATCTTCGGACTAACGCTGTTCCAGGCGCTGCTCTGCAGCGCCTTGGGCTGGCTGTTGCTGCAAGTCGCGCAGCGCACCGTCGGGCGGCCGGTGCAGGCTTTGGCGCGGGCGGCGCGGCGCTTGGCGGCGGGGCAACGGCTCGAGTTCAGCCGCCAAAGCCTGCGTGACCTCATCCGCAGGGGTCGCGACCCGTGAGGGACGCCCTGGTGTTCGTCCTCATCGCGCTGGCCGGGTTTTTGTTCGCGGGTGCGCTGTCGCCTTTCGAGGCGCTGGGTTGGTGGGCGGGCTGGTTCGGCCGCAATCCCGAGGACATCGAGCAAACCGCCGCGCCTAACCCGGTGGTGTCGCGCGCTGAGCACTTCGTCGTGTTTCTCACCGGCATCCACAGCGTCTCGGAGGAAACGTTCGCGCGGCGCGAAATCGCGCTGTTGGAAGCGTTGCGCGCGCGCCTGCCGGACAGCGAAGTGCTCGAGGTCTTCCCCTACTCGGTGCAAAACCGCGCGCTCACCGGGCAGCGCTTTTTCGCCTGGTTCTGGCGTTTTGCCCTGAAACTCAAGCTGAGCCGGGTTGCCTTTGCCGGCTTCATCATCAACCTGCGCAACGCTTTTCAGGTCGCGGTGTCCGCCGACCGGCGCTACGGCCCCATCTACAACCAGGGCATGGCCGAGACGCTCCACAGCGCCCTGCGGGGGCACGGCTACCAACCTGACAGCGGGGTACCGGTGACGATTGTCGGCTACAGCGGCGGCGGCCAGGTCGCCGTCGGCGCGGCGGCTTACCTCAAAGAAATCGTCCGCGCGCCGGTCACCGTCGTCAGCTTGGGCGGGATTATGGCCTCCGACGAAGGTTTATTGGCTCTGGAAAACCTCTACCATTTGGCCGGTCGCCGCGACCGCGTGCAGCGTTTGGGGCCGGTGTTTTTCCCGGGCCGCTGGCCGGTTCTGCCCTACTCCGCTTGGAACCAGGCGAAGGCCAAGGGCATCATCCACCTCGTCGACATGGGGCCGGTCGACCACACGGGCAAGGGCGGTTACTTGGACGCCGAGGCGACGCTGCCGGACGGGCGCAGTCACCTGGAGGCGACGGTGGAGGTGATTGGGGGGATTATCGGAGGGAAGTACCGGGGACCGAGTGAAAAAGTACCGAGTGGAAAGGAAAAAGTAAAGAGGAAAAAGTAAAGTCGAAGGCTTTTTCTTCTCTGCTCAAAAGGGTGCCCAAGCTGAGGTGGTGAGGTTCGTGGGCCTTACTCGGTGAACCTCAGCACTTGCGCGGATTCCAGCGCACCCTCGAGAAGATGCTCAACCAAGCGCTTCGGGCGCACGTCGGCGTTTTCTATTTCGCTCAGGCTCAACCAAACCGGCCTGTAACTGCCCCGCACCGAGGTTTCCGGGGAGGCGAGTTCTTCACCTCGACCGCTGCCGAACACGCCGCCCACTATTTCAGCCGCGTAAAAAAGCTGCCGGGCGTCGCCGAACTGCACCTCGGCGACGAGTTGCTTGACGGCGACCTCGAGCCCCAACTCCTCAAGCGCTTCGCGTCGCGCTGCCTGCTCGGGACTTTCGCCCGCCTCGACCTTGCCGCCGGGGAAAAGGTAGTAAGTTCGGCCGTCACGAATGCGCTCGATGAGGCAAAGCGACTCGCCGCTGAGCAAAATGACGGCGCTACGCACAGCGGTAACGGCTCTGCCCCTCACCCCCCATACTCCCCCCACTCTTCGCGCAGCACGCTGCAGATTTCGCCGAGGGTGGCGTGGGCGCGGAAAGCGTCGAGCACGAACGGGAACAAGTTGTCTGCGCCGTTGGCCGCGTGGCGCAGACTCGCCAAGGCCGCCTCCGTTTTCGCGCCGTCGCGGTTTTGCCGGAAGGCTTGCACCTCCTGTTCGCGCTCTCGTTGCACTTCGGGGTCGATTTCCTGGATGGAGACGGGCGTCTCGCGCTCGAGCCCAAAGCGGTTCACCCCCACGATGACGCGCTCGCCCTGTTCGACCGCTTGCTGAAACCGGTAAGCGGCCTCTTCGATTTCCTCTTGAATAAACCCTGCTTCGATGGCCTTGACGCTGCCGCCTAAGTCTTCAACTTGTTGCATCAGCTCGTTGGCTTCGGCCTCCAACTCATCGGTCAAAGTTTCGAGGTAGTAACTCCCCGCGAGCGGGTCGACGGTTTCGGGCACGCCGGTCTCGTAAGCGAGAATCTGCTGGGTGCGCAAGGCGGTGCGCGCCGAACTCTCAGTAGGCAGGCCGAGCGCTTCGTCGAGCGCGTTGGTGTGGAGCGACTGGGTGCCGCCCAACACCGCGGCGAGCGCCTGGTACGCCGTGCGCACCACGTTGTTGTCGGGCTGCTGCGCGGTTAAAGTGCTGCCGCCGGTCTGGGTGTGAAAACGGAGCATCAGGCTTTTGTCTTCTTTCGCGCCGAAGTCTTTCATGATGTGCGCCCACATGCGCCGCGCCGCGCGGAACTTGGCGACCTCTTCCAGTAAGTTGCTGTGACAGGCGAAAAAGAAGCTGAGCCGCGGCGCGAACACGTCGATGTCTAAGCCTTTCGACAGCGCCGCGCGCACGTAGGCCTTGGCGTTGGCGAGCGTAAAGGCGATTTCCTGCGCGGCAGTCGAGCCCGCCTCGCGGATGTGGTAGCCCGAAATCGAAATCGTGTTCCAACTCGGCACGTTTTGAGCGCAGTAGTCGAACACGTCGGTGACGAGCCGCATCGAGGCTTCCGGCGGGTAAATGTAGGTGCCTCGAGCGATGTACTCCTTCAAGATGTCGTTCTGCACGGTGCCGCCGAGCTTATCCTGTGGTACGCCTTGTTCCTCGGCGACGAGAATGTAGAGGGCCAACAGCATCATGGCGGGCGCGTTGATGGTCATGGAAGTTGTGACCTTGTCCAGCGGCAAACCTTTCAGCAGCGTGCGCATGTCGGCAAGCGTGGCAATCGACACGCCGACCTTGCCGACCTCGCCCCGCGCCAGCTTGTCGTCGGGGTCGAGGCCGAGTTGGGTGGGCAAGTCGAAGGCGACGCTGAGGCCGGTTTGGCCCTGTGCCAACAAGTAAAGATAGCGCTCGTTCGACGCCGCCGCCGAGCCGAAGCCCGCGTACTGGCGCATCGTCCACAGTCGGCCGGTGCTGTACATCTGCGGATAGACGCCCCGCGTAAAGGGAAACTCGCCGGGGGTGCCGAGGCGCTCGCTCAAGCCTTCGGGGGGCGTGGTGTAAATGGGTTTCATAAAATGATTATACGAAGGCGAGACCTTCTCAACGAAGGTTAACTGTCCCAACATGGGAGGGTATAAGCCCCCAACTTCAGTTGGCTGCTTTAGCTCAGGTAAACTGAGCTAAGTGAGCGAATACCGCACAGGCAGCCATACACGGTTTGCGCTAGAGATACATTTGGTGTGGTGTACCAAGTACCGTAAACCCATCTTGCGAGGTGATGTCGCCCATCGTTTCCGAGCCCTGGCGCGCGAAGTATGTAGCGAGTTGAAAGTCGAGATTATCAAAGGAGTGGTGTCGAGCGACCATGTGCATATGCTGGTATCCATCCCGCCACAGTTGGCTGTGAGCAAACTGGTACAGAGGTTGAAAGGGAAGACCTCGTACAAATTGCAACGCGAGTTTACGAGTTTGCACAAAACGTACTGGGGCCAAAGGATGTGGGCGAGAGGCTACTTTGCTTGTAGCACCGGGAATGTCAGTACGGAGATGATAGCGGCCTATATAGAAGGGCACACTGAAGAGGACAGTTTCAAGGTGGTGGACGACTTCGAGTCCTAGTTCAGCTTCCTTGAGGGAGCCTCACTTGAGCCGACTTCAGTCGGAAAGACACTTTCAGTGTCGAAGTCATTCCACCTGCTTCAGCTGGTGGTTGATTGAATTTCATACCCTTTTTTCTTTAACTGTGCGGTCCTTTTGCTGATGATTTGACCAAACCTCAAACTTGCATACCGGCGCATGTTGATCTACTGCTTACAAACAGATTGCAGATAGGTTTCTGTCGCAGAAATGTCCAAAAGGTAATCGGCCACTACGAGCGTCGACATGTCAAAAGGTAAATACGATTGATACTTGCTCAGCCGTATCGGCTTTAAATCATTCACCATCGCACTTTGCTGCTCCACGCTGATGCCGGTAGCCGTATCCTCTAGGAGTTGCATGACGTCTTTAGCTGTCTGTGGTTCGTGGAGGACGGCAGTCACCGTAAAGGCGGTACTGCTCACACTCTTGACCCACGGCGTTAGATACTGCGCCAAAGTCGCGTTGACTTTGGTTCCCGCAAAGGTTGCCAGCTCGAGCATTTTGCCGTTCAGTTGATACGGTAGACCGGGTGCTGAAAGGCGCTCGCGCCAAACACGCCTGAGAGCATTCACCTGATTCTTGCCGACGCTGTTTAGAAAGGGAAAGTCTCGGTCACCTACGAGGATTTCACGGTGGCGCCATGCTAATTCCCCTGCGGTGATGCGCGGCGAACTACTTTGCCACTGAGGCGGCGTGCCACCGCGGTAAGAAGTGACCTCTACCTTGCCCAGTTCGTCCTGAATCTGTTGGACCTGCCAGGGCTTGCCCGCCAGGACGATAACGGGATTTGTCGCCTGTTTCGTGAGGGAGGCGCGGAGCTGTTCGACGAAGAAGACCTCGAGCGTACCGACTTCAAAGCCGTTGCGTATATCGACCACGGTGTAGCTGTCGGGGGTTTCGAACGAGACGATGAGACTTTGAAAATGCCTTCCCCCGAGCTTCTTCTCGCCGGTGTCCCCGAGCACCAGCGTCCCGCCGGGGTTGGCGAGAATGTCCGTTCTAATCAAGTGGTTGAGAAGGTGCCGGTAGTCTTCGGAGGTAATGTCTTTAAAAGCAGGAATACCCTCCAGGCTTTGCCACAAGGCGGTGGGGTTGCCGCCAAAGTTCTGCAAGACCGAGTTGATGATCTGCTGGAACAAAATGTGATAGGCGCGGGACGGGGGCTTAATAGCCTCGACCCAACCCTCATCTGCAAGTGTAATTAGGGCAACGGCGCTCAAAGTATCCCAAGAGGTGTAAGTCAACAGTTGCGTGCTCTGCACCTGACCCGCACGTCGACCCGCTCGGCCCCAACGTTGCAAGAGGCTCGAGACGCTCCCGGGCGGCCCCCACTGAATCACCTCGTCGAGGTCTCCGATGTCTATGCCAAGCTCCATCGCGCTGGTGCAGGTGATACAGGCACGGGCGCTGCTGGCGCTATTCATGGCGTCTTCGGCGCTTTGCCGCGAAGCTGTGCTGATGGCTGAATGGTAGGTGCTCACATAGTCGAGGCTCGGGGACTTGCTCAAAGTGCCGGCGAGCATCTCCGCGTCAGCACGGCTCTCGGTGAAAACCAGCGTTTTGGCGTCGCTGGTAGCAGCGCTTAGGTAAGTTAAGTGCGCTCCCCCCTCGACCTCTTTGTCTGAAAAGGCAACCACGCTTGCCTCTCTGGGTTGTGGGGAGCGCTTCCTGGGGTCTATCACTCGCCCAGGCCGTAAGCTGCGCCCTTTCATCCACCGCCCGATGTCGCCAGGGTTACGCACCGTCGCGCTCAGGCCGATGCGCTGGACATCGTGTAGGGACAGCGCAGCCAGCCGCTCGAGGACGCTGATGAGGTGAGCACCCCGGTCTGAACCGGCGAAAGCGTGAATTTCGTCGATGATAACGAAGCGCAATGAGCGGAACAGCTCGTGTACCGGAACCCTCCGGCCGACCAGCATGGCCTCGAGGCTTTCAGGGGTCGTGAGGAGCACCTCGGCAGGATCGTTTAGAAACCGCTTGCGGGCGCTGGACGAAACGCCTCCGTGCCACATGAAAGCTTGCAGACCCACAAGGTCAGCCAGCTGCATTACCCGCTCCTCCTGGTTGTTCAACAGGGCCACGAGCGGACTTACATAGAGGATGCTTACCCCTGTGCCAGCCGCCGACGCAGCCATGTCGAGGGTAGGCAAAAAAGCCGCCTCGGTCTTGCCCCCTGCCGTAGGAGCAAGGATGACGGTGTTCTCGCCCGCAAGGATAGCGGGAATGCTGGCCTCTTGGACGGGCCGCAAGCCGTTCCAGCGCAACCGGTCGGCCACCCCACGGCGCATCCGCTCCGAGAGCAGAGCGAAAGCGCCCATCAAAAGACTTCGTCGGGCTCGAGTTCGTCCACGTTTTGTTCTTCGGGCGTCAGCGAGTCCTGGGCGACCTCGAACTGATATTCGACGTAGGGGTCGAAGTCGGGGTAGTCGCGCGCGCGGTCGAGGATACTGATAAATTCTCGAATCGCAATTCGTGGGCTCTTGTCGCCCAGCCGCTGCGTCCAGCCTTGCGCCAGGTAGTGCGCAAAATCCGCTTCGACCCGGCTGGCTTGACCGTAGGCGATTTCCCAGATTTCGCGCAGCTTCGACATCACCTCGGTAAGCTGCGCTTCGCCAAAGTAGGGTAGGGGCATTTGAACACCCCTCAGGTTAGGGCGCTCACTCCTCAACGTAGGTTCTTCGAACCGCTGGTAAAGGGGCGCGAGTTGCTTGAAACCGCGGGCCGAGTCGAAAACGTCGGATGTGCCCGCCAGCACCAAGTAGAAGCCGGGAATCCCCACGCCTATCTGGTCGACGATGTCGCGTAGGTTGCTCCAGGCGCTCTCACGGCTGTCGCGGCGCAGTTTGCGCATCTCGTCCAGCTCGTCCAGGATGAGAACCAAGCCCTTGAAATTGAGGTGCCGAATCAGGCTGATGAGCGCGCGGAGGTAGGGCAACACGTCTTTACGTTCGACACGGCCCCGGAGCGAGGTGATTCCACGTGCGGACACGTTGCTGTCAGCCATCAACCAACCGACGACCTGTTGCTTGAGGCTGTAGTCACCCGCGAGGTCGCCGCGGTAGTAGGCGCTGAGGGCGGCGGAGAAGGCTGGACGCTCCCGAGCGACCTCGCCGAGGAGGTCACCGATACGGGTCGCCACGGACTGCTGGAGCGCGGCCTCGTCGTTCTCGTTCACGCCCCGCGTTTCGATGACGTACTCTTCGGCCTGAGCGAGCCATGTGTTTAGCAGATACGGCAGGGCGCTACCCTCGACGCCACGCACCCGCAGACTGAGCATGATCTGGTGATAGACCTTTTCGAGTTGGTGGAGCGGTGCCGACTCCCGGTTGAGGGTTACCTTGGCGACGACGAAGCCTAAGTCGAGCGCGTCCTCAGCGAGCCGCGACGCTAAAAAGGTTTTGCCGCTGCCGTATTCCCCGCGCAGTCCCTTGACGCGACTGATGCCCAAGGCGACCTCCCGCAACTCGTCGTTCAGAACGCTTACTTCTCGGTCCAAACCCACCGCGTAGTGGTGCAGACCCACACTCGGCACCGTGCCGTTACGCAGCGGGTTAATAACTTGTAAAGCCTCGTGGGTAGAAATTTGCATAGCTCTCCTTAGCCCAAGGCCTCGAGCGCGAGCGGATCGAGCTTGTAGACCGGGGGCAGCGTCGACACGTCACGCTTGATCAGCGCGTGACCGGCTCGAACCAAATCGTCCAGATAACGGTCTAGCGCGCGCTTGGCGGCGCGGCCTTGTCCTCGGCCTTCCAGATAAGTCATCAGGTCAGGCTCGGGCATCTCCCTCACCTTAACCATGTAACTAAGCGTTTCCCGAAGCTCCTCGGGCGGCTCGAGCGCCGGGTCAGGCAAAGGTTTGCCGAACACCGGGCTGGCAGCCGCGGGCTCAGCTGAGGGTGGCGGCGTAGGGGGAGGTGCAGGCGTGGGGGGAGGTTCGGGCGCGTTCGGTTGCCAGGTGCTGGTCGTCAGCGCCTGGTCTTCGGTGTCCTGTACAACCCTGAGGGTCCAGCGCTGGTCGAAAGGCCCTTTGGGCATGAGGACGAGCCGAAGCAAGCCCTGCTCGTCGAAGGTGTATTCCCCGGTCGTGCTGGAAGGAAAGCTGATCACGGCGGGGTCGCCCCCTTCGCTGACGCATTCGACACGCACGCGGGGCAGCGTGGCCGACAGTCCGAGCAAACCCGTTTGACCGACGAGCCGGACGGTTGCCACAAAGATACCCACCTCGGGTTGAGCGCTGAGCGTCGCCTCGAGCGTGTGGACAGGGCGCGGCGCACTCCGCTTTTCCTCTCGCGGCGGGGCTTTGGCTGCCTGCACGGTAATCACCGGTACGACCCGTTCTTGCAGGCTCGGGCCGCCGTGGAAGTAAAGTGACGCGCCACTCGACTGGTAAACGCCGTGACCCATCGGAAAGACGAGCCGTGTGCTGGAAAGCGCGTGACCGTCCAGTCCGGCATCCTCGGCGGTGAAGACCGAGGAGCGCATCGGCCGACCGACTATGTGGCCTAACCAGTACCTGCGCCCGCCCAACAAGCGCTTGCCGTCGGGGGTTTCCAAGTGGTCACCCGTCGTGGTGGGCAGCAACAGGTAGCCGTGGTCGGCCGTGATGACGACCTGCCGGACACCGGCCGCAAGCACGGTCTTGACGGCTCGGCGAACCGTGCCCAGCAATCGCGACATGACCTGTAGAGCGTCGGGGTGGTCGATCTCGCCGAAGGTATCTATTTCCTGCATTCGCACCAAGAGGAGTTTCAAGCCGCCCTCGAGCTTCTTGTGCAGCTTGGCTTCGTCGGGCAACTCTTCGATGCGATATTCCGCAAAACCATCGTAATAGCTCTGCTGCCAGTATTTTTTGCGAGCCGCCCAATCCTTGAGCGTGACCGAGCCCAGCATTGGCTCGGCCTTCGCACTCAGCCCCAACCCTGCCTCGGCCCCCGGCAACAGCGCCGCCATCCCGAAGGGCGTAGTGCTGGGCAAAACCGAGGCTCGAGCTTCTACAGCCACAGTAACGTCACTCGGGTACTCGGCGGCCAGCTCGCGCAGCAGTTGGGCAAGCTCGAGCCCCATCTCGTAGCGGAGCGCGTCCATTACGAAGTAGGCCACCGGCTGCTCGCGCAAGCCTGGTGCCACGACCTCTTTGAAGGTGGTTTCCTGTTTGGGCAGACCGAGCCCTAAGCCCTCAAGCTCGTAGCCGGCAAAAAGCTTGCTCGCCTGCTCGAAGAGCGCCGCTTCATAGGCGTGGCGCGCTTTCATGATAAGGGTTTGCACCTCGCCCACATCGTTCAGCGCGGCCACGTTTTGTTCAAGCTCTCTCTGGCGGCTGTCCAGCCTGTGCCAGCCCGTGTCGGCTTCACCTGCGGCAGCGCCGACGTAGCCCAGCGCGAGCTTTTTCAAGTTCGGCCCGGCCCGCTTCACCCCTTCGGTTACTCGCTTGGCCTCTTGGAGCACGCACAGGGCGAACTTGGCGACCCGCCAGGCACCCTGGCGCTGTGGGTAGAGTTCGCTCCAGAAACTACCCTCGAACTGTGCAACCCGCTCGAGCGCCACACCGAGCTGCCCCTTCGAAACCAGACCGTCTAAACTCAGCAGCATTTGGGTGTTTTGAAAACCGAAGGTGTCGTGCCGGTAGGCCGTCGCCGTGAGCCGATTGGCGAGCGACTCCTCCGTCTCGACACGGCTCGCCCAGGCGCGATACGCCTCGCTCTTGGCCTGCCGCAAGGCCTCCGCCACTTTAGCGACAGCCTCCTGCTGAGGTTTACGCAGCGTCGGCGGCTGCTTGCGCACGTCCTGCCCGGCATCTTGAGCAAGGTCACTGAGAAGCACGTGCCGCCACAGAGCGGCGCGCAGGCTGGCAGCGTCGTTTGCGTCACCGGCAGTCAGACCGACAGCGGCTTTTAGAAAGGTCGCAAGTTCGGCGAGGTTGAGCCGCTCGTCGTGCTGGTCAACCTCGAGAAAGCTCCGCAGCAGCGTAACCGTGTCCGAGGTTCCGTAGACCACGCTCAGCGCCCCGGCGTCGACCGCTTCGGTCGCGCCCCAGCGGTCCAAGTCGGCGAGGGTGGGCGGGCTCGGCGCGTCGAACAAAGCCTCGACCTGCTCACGGGAAAAGCGCCCCTCGAGCGCTTTGCGGGCGAGCGAGCGCAACGTCTCGCTGTAAGCCGTGCCCGCCAGCGCGTACTCGAGCAGCGGGTCGTCCTCTTTGTCAGCGACTGCGGGCGCGTTCACGTAGATGAGCAGGCTGTCCGAGAGGCTGAAATCCTGCCGCAAGCGCGAGAAGCGCTCCTCAGCGGCCAATTTGACCTGCAAATAGCTGCCGCCGAACCCGACGACCGCCACCTCGGGCGGCAGGTTCGTGAGCGCTTCTCGCATATCTCCAGCCGGGTTATAGAACACTACGACGCCGTAGCGCTCGAGCTTTTTGGTCAGTGTATCGACAATGTGAGTTGTGACCGGGCGCTCTCCACCGGCTACCGCTGGTTTGACCTCTGCCATCTAGCGCCGCTCCACGACGTAAGCCGCCGTCTCCACCATCGCCTTGTCCAGCACCCCGTAGCCGAGGTCGGCGACCACGTCTAAGTGGCCCTTGCCCAGCAGAACGTCTTCCCGCCACTTGGTGAAGGTTTTAAGGAAAAAGCCCGTCCGACTGGTAATCGCGCCGAGCCGCCCGCCGGGGTAAAGCAGCTCGAGACCCCGCTCGACAAAGGCGGCGTACAGGTCGTTTTTGGTTTTGGGATAGAGCTTTTCGAAGGTTTTCTTGCTGTCTAAGGCCGCCGCGCCGAAGGGCGGATTCATGAGCACCACGTCGTACTCGAGGGCCATCAGCCCGAGCAGTTCGACCGCCTGGCGGCTGGCGTCACCGAACATCAGTTGGGCCAAGTCGGCCTCGTCGCTGGCGTGTTGGACGTAGCTGTCCAAGCCCAACTTGACCTCGTGGAGCAGGCCGGTGTCGTTGAAGAGTGGGTCGTTTTTGCCGATGGACGCGATACGCTCGTCGGTTTTGAGGAGCAGACCCAACTCGTCGGCGTGCAGAAAATCGTCGTAGACGACCTTGAGGGCGCTCACGAGCGAGTGGCGGCGTTTGGAGTTCTGGAACAGCGTTTCCGAGAAGGTGTCGAACTGGTCTTTGACGCCGGGCAGTTGCTGAGCGTGGACGATGTTGCCGCGCCTGGGTTCGGCGTCCTTGTGCAGCCGCTTGGCTTTCAGGTACAGCGCGACCTGCGTGACCTGCACCACGCGCGCGTCGATGTCCACGCCGTAAAGGTTGTGCTCGACGATGATTTCAGGCACGCGCCGGGCAAAGTCTTCCGGGTCGGGGTAGCTGTCGCGCAAGTCTTGACCCCACTCGGGGTGGTCGTAGGCCTCTGCGTAAATCGCATGAAGCAGCTCGAAGCTGTAGAGCAAGAAGTGGCCCGAGCCGCAGGCGGGGTCGAGCACGCGCAGCTCGAGCGGACTTTTCATAGCGCGGACGGGGGTGAGCGTCAGGGCGGGCAGGCGGCGCACGATTTCGTTGGCAATGCGCGTGACCGCGACGGCATTGCTGTCTACCAGGCCGTCCATAAACCGATTGGCGCGTGACACGGCCAACAGCCAAGCCCACAGGTCGGCCGTGCCGCCCTCGACCGCGTCCTCGGGCGAGCTGGTGTTGAGGGGAGAGAGGTTGCGCTCCCAAGCCTCCTTGCGCGGGTCGTTCGACCAGTCGAAGGGCGGGTGCAGGTGGGCGAACATGATGATTTCGGAAAGCTCGTCGGTCGTGAAGGGTGCGGTTCGCGCTCGAGCCGCGTCAACGTCGCGCACTGACGCCTGCGGGTTGACGAACACCTCCTTTGAGTCGCGCAGCAAGTAGTCCCAGGTGTCGGCGAGGCGCGTCGTGCCGCCGGTCATCTCGAGCCACAGGCGACCCAGCGTGTTCTGCACCAGAAAGCGCACCACATACTCGGGGGTAAAAAACTGGTTGCGGAAGGCCAGCTCGTCGCTGCTGCGCGGGGCGGACGAGGCTTTCCTGGCCTCGCGGCGCTTTTCCTCGGGAGTGAAGTACTGAAAAATCCAGCCGAGGGTTTCGTCCGCCGCCCAAATGTCGTCGGGCAGGTCGTCCATGTGTTCGACCAGCTCGAGCACCGCCGCCTCGCTCGGGCGCAGCACGTCGTACTTGCCGGAGCGGTCGCGCAGGGCGGACACGGTCGCGGCGACCTCGGCGAGTTGTAAGTCGATGTAAAGGCCGTAGCCGTCCTCGCCAGGGGGCAAAACCGGCTTGGCGAGCATAGAAAAAAACTTGAAGCCGGAGGCGTTCTTGCCGCCCTTGAGGACGTTCATCAGGTGGCCTCGAGCCTCCAATAACCGCAGCCCGGCGAAACGGTTCAGCAGCGTAAACGCGTGCGCGCGCAGGTAGTCCTCGCGGTCGAGCGGCTGTATCTCGGGCGAAGCTTTGGCGCTGTTGGCGGCGCGGCGCGCGGCGTAGTCTAAAATCGCGCCCAGCATCAGGGCGCGTTTGTCGAGCCGTTCGCTGTCGCCGCGCAAGTTGGGCAGCTTGTCGAGCCCATACACGGTGCCGTCCGCCAAAATGCCGTAGGTCGCGGCGAGTTGCGCGCTCAAATCGGCCTCGAGCACGCGGCGCATGTCCTGAACGGCGTTGCGGAGGGCGTTGCGCTGCTCCTGATTCACAAGTTCTCACCAAACGTTCCGTCTATTGGCATTCTTTTATCTTAACCCAAGCAAAAGACATAACATAGTCATATCTGTGTGATAATATTGAAATATGAGATATTTTCGAACAAACGTAGATTGAGGAGCGCATACTATGCTGGTCCAAATGAGTATAAGAAACTACCGCTCCATCCGGGACACTGTCACCCTTGATTTGAGTGTAAGCGCGCTACGTGAACGCGACTCAACCACTGACGACAACACCTTTTCTGTAACGCCCAAACTTTGCTTACTGAAAAGCGCTGTGATTTATGGAGCCAATGCTAGCGGTAAAAGCAATGTCCTTAAGGCTTTAGGGTTTGTAAGGTGGATGGTCAAAAATTCTGCCAGAGAGTCTCAAGCGGGTGACAAAATTACCGCAGAACCTTTCTTGTTAGACCAAGATTTTGAAAATGAACCTTCTATGTTTGAGCTTGTTTTTTTTGCCGAAGGAACACGCTACCGTTACGGCTTTGAAGTTACTAGTGAAGCGGTAGTTTCCGAGTGGCTGTACTATGTACCTCAAGAGAGAGAAGCCCTACTATACGAGAGAACAGATCAAAGATTTAGTCTTTCTAGTAGATTTAAGGAAGGAAAAGAGCTAGAGGGAAAAACTCGGAAAAATGCTCTGTTCTTATCCGTCGTAGCTCAATTCAATGGCAATATCGCAAACCAAATTCTCAAGTGGTTTAATAAAATTGCGATGGTCAGCGGTACGCAAGATAGGGGATATTCTATCTTTACCGCGCGAAAAATACTCGACGACGACGACAGTTTGGACAAGTCCATTCACGACTTAATCAAAACCCTAGATGTAGGTATAACCAAATTTGTTGTAGGTAATGAAAAAGCAACTGCAACCTCCTATGAGGGACTTCCTCCAGTGCTACGGGAAGCATTTGAAAAGCTTGCCGAAGAAAGTGGTAACGAATTAAAGCAGTTGAGTGTCTCAACTTTGCACAAGAAGTATGTGGGAAACAAGCCAATCGGAACGGTGAGTCTAGATTTAGAAGAGCACGAATCCGAAGGAACACAAAAACTCTTTGCCCTAGCCGGACCCATCTTGGATAGCCTAAAGTGTGGTCGCGTTTTTGTGATTGACGAGATGGACGCAAGATTTCACCCTCTCATCACTGAGTCCATCGTCAAACTGTTCAATTCCGCGAAAACCAACACCAAGAATGCTCAACTAATTTTCGCAACGCACGACGTGAACTTGTTGAACCGTTCACTCTTTCGGCGGGACCAAATTTGGTTTACGGAGAAAGACCCTTACGGCGCAACCGATCTTTACTCGCTGGCAGAGTACAAGCTGCCCAACAACAAAAAGGTGCGCAACGATGCGTCCTACGAGAAGGACTATCTCGAGGGTCGCTACGGCGCGATACCCTTCATCGGCGCGTTAGACTTCGTAGGGGAGCTTGAACATGCCGAAAGGGAAGCACCGCAAAGCTGCTAAAAAGGTTGGGGAACGCCCCACCAACGTTCGTAAACGCAGAAAGGTTTTTTTAATCATATGCGAAGGTGAGCAAACAGAGCCGAACTACTTTAGGTCCCTTGCTCAAGATTTGCGGGTCAATGCGCAAGTAGAAATAACGGGTTTGGGCAATGATCCAAGAACGTTGTTACACAAGGCGAAGGAGTATCTAAATCGTCAAGGGTACGACGAGTGCTGGTGCGTGTTCGACAAAGACCAAATCAGCGATAATGACTTTAACAACGTCGTTTACGCTATCACGCAAGCCCCCGACATGAACGCCGCCTGGTCGAACAGCTGTTTTGAACTCTGGTTCGTTCTCCACTACCACAATCACCAAGCGGCCTCGAGCCCGGCAGATTACGCGCGCATCCTAAACTCAACAATGGGTACCTATGCAAAGACCTCGAGCGGCCATTACGAAACACTCAAGGCACAGACCGACGTGGCCGTCAGCTACGCGAAAGGTCTCTTACAGATGCACGCTTCTAACCCGCCCGCTCAATGTAACCCTGCTACGACCGTGTTCCTCTTGGTCCAGCGCTTACAGACTTATTCAGCAGAACTCTACGACCGTTAGCCTTCACTCCAGGTGGCGTGCCCGCTCGCCCAGGGATAATCGCCCTTTTGCAACTTCTTGAACTCCTTGCCCGCGTCTTTCCAGGCGATGAGGCCGTGCAGCGGCGCGGCGGACAGGATGACGCCGTCGTTGAAGTCCACGCGGTAGCCTTTGCTAATCAGCCGGTTCAGCTCGGTCTCCATGTTTTCCAACTCTTGGCGCAGGCTGGTGGCGGCGTCCAGCGTTTTGCCGAGTTGCACGAACTCGGCACCGCCGGCGAGCTGGTTGCGCGCCTCCTCGAGCCGCCGGACTTCGGTGCGCTGATGGTTCAGGCGCGGAATGACGACCTCGCCCAGCACCGTCGGCAAGGTGTCGCTGCCGATGCGCGGGTAGTACAGCCACACGGTAAAGCCGCCCTTGGTTTGCAGCGGCCAGTACAGCGGCGCTTTGCGCCGCGACTTGCTGTACTGCCGCAGGTGCGTCTCGAAAAACTGTTTCGGGTCGGCGAAGTACTCGTCCAGACTGTTCGGCTTGCGACCTGAACCCTTGAGAATATTTACCGCTTCTTCCTCGACCGCGACCGGGTCTTCGAACAGCAGCGCCAGCACGCGCCGCACCCGTTCGGCCAAGTCCAGCGCCGCGCCTGAGTCCGACACCAAAATGCCGTCCCAGGCGACCTCGAGGGGATACTCGGCGCTTGCTATCACCGATTCGGCCTCGTCCAAACCTTCGGGAAGGGTGATGACGTTCGGGCGGGCGCGCAGCCACGCTGCCGAGGCGATACTTTGCGGCGTGGTGGGATAGCCGTCCGGCCCGACAAGCCCTGCCGGGGCCACCACCGGCAAGCGCTCGAACGCCCCCTGCAACTCGGGCAGCAATTCGGCCTCGAGCGCGAACCGCACGTCCCAACGCCCGAACGCCACACCGACGCACCACGACAACAGCCGGTGAACGTAGGTGTCTAAATCCTCAGCCTCGAGTTCTTCTTCGTCCTCTTCCTCTTCCGCGCCGTCGTCCGCTTCCGGGTCGTCGCCAGCGTCGGGGTCGGCAAGCTCGGCCTCCGGGTCAGCTTTGCCGGGTGCGGCCACACCCATCTCCTGCCGCACGAGGTCGCGGTCCGCCTCGGACAGTTCGTACAGGTCGAAGGCGAGTTCGTCTATTTCGTGCTGAAGACTGGCGAGCTGCCGCTCCACCTCCGCCCGAAACCCTGCCACCGCCGCCCCCCGCCCTGCAAGCGTGTCGCCGCCGAACTGCAACAGCCAGGGCAAGCGGAAAGCATGGGAGGTTTCGTTGCCGGTGTCGAGGGAGCGTTTGAGACTATGCGCACTACTTCCTATTGCTGAAAGAGGGGAGGTGCTTTTACTTGAAAGAAGTGGAATCGGCGTATTTTGAATTAATCCTACTTCATAGGATTTAGCCGCAGCATCACCTGCGCCCAAACTCAATCCAGCTAAATACCTAAACATTCCAGAGTTGAGCAGGGCAGTGACGCTGTAGAGAATATTTACATCATCATCTGGAGCAAATATCATGGGGCCTTTATTACTGAAAGTTCCACCAGCACCAATTGCTCTAACCGAAAGTTCTGACGACGTACGCAAGGGCCAAGATATTCCCGGCCGGAAATAGTGGTCATGCGCATTAATAGCTGCCGTCCAATGATAGCCCCAACCTTTAACACCTCGGTAGTTAGCAATGAATTCCTTTAAAGATTTTCCATCATTTTCCCAATCTAAGACCAAATCAACGTCATAGTAGAACTTCGAGTGCGTCCCTCTCTTGTTTATCGAAATCCATCGTTTCCCTTGAACTGTTCCCTGTCTTGTATGAGCAAGAAAGAGCGGAGTAACTTCCCACCACAATCGAAGAAATCGGAAGTCATCTTTCGTTGATAAACCAATAGTTGCCAATAAGCTTGTCTTTCTTATCAGTTCAAAGTTCTGAAAAACACTGCGGATTGTGTAATTACTCCAATATCCAAACGGGCTATTCGGTACCATTCCAAATTCAGTCTCGCTTGCTGTAAACCTTTCTGTATTTTCTACATCTCGTACCATCTCCAACAGCATTGAATCTTTGTCCCCCGGCTTCGGCTTCAACACTCTCAAGAAAGTCGTCGGCTTGCTCACTCTAAAACAACCCTCTCTCCCTGCTTCAACCGCTCCTCGACATCGGTTCGCAACACCTGGTAGCCCGCCTCGAGCTTGTGGAGCGCACCGTCGTCCTCCGGTTCCAAGGTGAGGTGCAGGGCGCGCAGGCTGACTTTGCTGGCGGGTTTGGCTTTGGGCTCGAGCTTGCGGCGCAGTTCGTCCAGCTTTTGCCGTAGGCGGTTTTCGGCGGCGTCGGTGTCGGCGCTGAGGTGCTCGAGGGTGGGGTTGAGCCGCTGCCAAGCGTGCTCGGGCGGGGTGGCGCTGCCGCCACCGTAGCGGCGCAACTCTTCAAGGTAAGCGTCGGCCTCGTCCGGCTCGAGGCTTTGAAACGCAGCGTCGGCCTCGAGGGTTTTTGCCACACGCTCGTAAGCCTCGTAACGGGCGCGCCAGGGTGTTTGGTAGGCGGCTTCGAGGGCGTGCTCGAGGGTTTTGGTGCCGGTCTGGATAGCGGGTAGGCGGTCGATAAAACTTTCGGCGGCGAGGTCGGCCCCGAGCTTTTCCGCGGCCTCGCGCGTGGCCTCGTCGGGGTTCGGGATGGCGGGGTAGTACACGTTCAGGGCGTGGCGGGCGTTTGAGATGTGGTTGAGCGCGCCGCCGGTCAAATTCTGCTCGAGCTTGTTGATGTGGGGCAGGTATTCTTTGAAGGTGGCGACGTTGGCGAGGAACAGCTTGAGGATTTCCTCACTGCTGGCGGCGTTGCGAATCGCGTCCAGGGTGTCGGCGACGGGTTTCAGGGTGTCGCAGCCAGGCAGGTCGTGGTGCTCTAAGCGGCCGACGATTTTCAGGGCTTTGGTCGCTTGGTGCGTGACCCAGCCGCGCACCGTGTCGGCGATGATGGCCTCGTCGGCCTGGTCGATAAAGGTGCCGGTCAGCTCCTCGAAGGCTGTGACCGCCCCGATAAGGTCCACGCCGCCGCCGCGCGGGGTGAACTGCGCCTGGCGGAACTTTTGCAAGGATTCGAACACGTCTTGTGCGCCGGGGTCTTTCCAACTGGTAAAGCGGCCGCCCTGCGCGTGCATCTCGAGCCAGCCCGCGCGGAACAAGACCGCCACGAGGTAGCGCACCCGGTCGGTGCTCCAGCCGTAGGGGTAGCGCTCGAAGGCTTGCGCCAACACGAGACCGCTCGGGCTCTGGCCGGTACCCGCCAAGTGCTCGATGTGCTGCTTGAGGTCGCTGAAAATAGGGGCGGCCGGCGTGATGCCCGTCTGCCCGCCTTTCAGCTCGAGGACGCCCAGCCCGCTCGGGCCGAGGGTTTCGTTCATGCTGTTTAGGTTGTCCTGGGTAAAGAGCATTTTCAGGTCGGTCGTGCTCGGCTTGATGGTGAGGGTGTCGAGCTTGTGGAACACCTTGCCCACCACTTGCGAAAACAGCCCTTCGACCAGGCGGTTGATGTTGCTGCCGCCGGTCTCCAGCTCACCGCCGCGAAAGTAGTAGTGGCCGTTCAACAGGGCTTTGGCGACCTCGGTCTCTAACTGGCCCTCGAAACCGCTGGCGCGCTGCCGCTCTACGGTCACGTTGTTGGTACGCGTTTTGTCCTGGGCGTACGTGTCAATCATCCGGCGGCTGCGCAGCAGTTGTTGGGCGGCGTGCTCCATCTCTTTGGTGTAGGGCATCACGCCGCTTACCGCGTCCGGGTTGGCCTGGCTGTCGGCAAAGGCGACGCTTTTGTCGTCGCTGCTGGTGTTGAGGCGCAGCTCTATGTCGCCGCGGTTGGCACCCACCGGAATGTTTCCGTCCAGCACCAGCGTCGGCGTGAAGGTGCGCAAACCTTTGTGATTGTAGGTCTGGCTGGTGACGAGCGAGGTGATGACCTTGCGCACCTCTTTACGTTTGTCGGGGCCGGGGTCGAAGCCGTTGCGCTCGGACTCCCAGTCGCGCGCCTCCTGGCTCAAAAACTCGTACTCACCCTCGGCAAAGCGAACCCGCTCGAGTTTGAGGAGTTCCTCGAGGGCGGCCTGCACCTCCCTTTGTATGCTGGCGTGGCCGACCGCCGGATAGAGCACCGCGGCGACGCTTTTCAGGGTTTTTTTGACGCCCCGAACCATGCTGAGCAGCACGAGCGCTTTAGCGGCCCTGGTCTCGAGGGCGCTTGCACCGAGCTGGCTGACAATCTGGTCCACGCTGTCGCGCCGGTCTGCGCGGATACGGTGCCCGAGGATGTCGTACACCTCGTCGAAGGTGACGAGCTTGCCGACTTTGCTTTGCGCCAAACCCAACTCGGGCGCGTTCAGCAGGTCGCTAATCATCACCAAAATGGGCCGCACCGCCGCCCCGTAAGTCGCCCCCGCCTGTCCCTGCGAGCGAATCGTCCCGATAATGTCGATGATGAGGTCGAACTGGTAAGGCAGCAGCGGGTAGAGGTCGGTAAACGCCTGCGCATTCAGCTCGCGTTGGTAGCCGGCCTCGAGCTTGCTGTGCAGTTTCAGCGCGTTCTCGTGTTTGGCATACAGCGCTCTAAGCGGCGGCTCAAACGTCGCTTTCTTTTTCAGCAGACGCTGCTTGGTCACTTCGGTGATGTCATTCGGTTTCAAGTCCACCGGGTTTTGAAAGCGGTCGATAAGTCGGCCCAACTCGGTGCGCTGCGAATCGAGGTTTTCCACCACCGCCTCGAGCTGCTCCTGCGAGGTGACCATGAGCCACAGCCGCCCCTTAAAGCTGCCCGGTGTGACACCGGGCAGGTTTTTGCCGTCGTTCTCGGGCAGCTTTGCGCCGCCCACTCCGAAAGCCTCGGCGACGCCCTGCAAGTCGAGCATCCGCTGGATGTCGCGGCTGGCAAACTGGCCGACCTCGTCGATGGCGAAGATGAGGTTGGCCCCGCCGCCTCGCCGCTGAGCTATCTCGACGGCGCGGTTGGCGAGGAGCTTGTTGCTGAGTCCGACTTTGTGGGGCGTCTTGGCCCAGGAGTCTTTGTGCGGATAGGTGGCGGGCTCTAGCTCGTGTAACACGGCGCTGGCGCGGTTCTTCGCCGCGAAGCCGGCATCTTTCCAGTGAAGCCCGTGAAGCTTTTCGAAGGTTTCTAAGAACGCCTCAAAACGTCCCTCCCGCTCGAGTTGCAGCTCTAGCTCGGCCAGCACGGGGTCGGTCTGGTAGCCGAAGTGCGCGAGGAGTTGCTGGTACATCGCCTCGGAGACAAACTCATGGCGCTTAGTCGCGTCGCGCGACATGTCGAACACCACGGCCTGGGTGGGGCGTTCGTGCTCCAACTCGTCCAAGCGTCCGAACAGGGCCGCTACTTTGGCGTCGCCCCCGAAGCGGCGCAACAGTTTCTCACGCACCGTTTCGCCGTCTAAGTTGCGGTTCTCGAGGGCGTAACCGAGCATCTTCGCAAAGCTCGACTTGCCGCTCCCGAAAAAACCCGACACCCAAATGCCGATTTTCTGGCTCGGCTGCTCCTGGAGGCTGAGGTAGTTTTCCAGCAGTTCGGCGAAGTAGTCACGGATGGCCGGGGTGACGACGTACTCTTCAATTTCTTGGGCAAGCTGCGCGTCGCTGGCTGCGTCTACCTGGACGACAGGCTCGATGCGCTGGTCCATTTCGCGCTCGAACACGTCGACGATTTTTGTTTGGTCGGTCATTTGGCCGGTCACTGTTGAGTCTGCCACGAACTGTCCTTCCTAGAAAATACGCTGCCGGTAGCCCCTGAGGGCGTCTTGGTGGTTGAGAAAGTGAAGCCCGGTCTGCCCCTCGCGCCGCCCTGGGTAGCAGAGGATTGTAGGTACACGGGTGTGCCGCGCGAGGCTTTCCAAAACGGACTGACCCGGTAAAATGGGTAAAGAATCCCGGCGCGAACCAAAAAAAGCACATCGCGGCGGTCGTCCAGACCTTCGGCTGCGGCGGCGATAAGCGTGACGAGGGAAGCCTCGCGGTCTAAAAGCGCGGTGATTTGGCTCGCCGTGTCCCCGAAGCCTTGCTCAACCTCGATAGCAAACAGCTCTTCACGGGTCAGCCGCTCCTTGGCGAGTTGTTCCGCCAAAGCTCGGCCGAGCAGTTCCGCCAGCGACACGACTTCGACCTTCCGAGTGCTGTTCAACCTCGCTTGCAAGCTGAAAATGGCGGTACGGAGCAAAAATTCTTCGGTGGGGTCGTAGACCAATACACCAAAGGGGTTGGCGGCGTAGTCGTCGATGCCCCTCGGGTTGCGCTCGAGAATCCCCTCGAGTTCACTCAGACCCCTACTGAACGAGGACACGCGCAGCCTCCTCCAGCGACTCGAAACGGTAGTCGAGCTGGTAGACGGTCCCGGCCGCCGCCCAGCTGATAAAGCCTGCATCGGCCACCCGCGCGAGCACTTCGTCTACGCCGCGCGGCTCGAGTAAAAACAGCCGCCAGTCGGGGTGCTCGAGCACGCGCTTGCCCGTCGTAAAGCCCAGAGCCCGCAGATGGTAGACGAGGTAGGTCGCCACCTCCAGGCTTAGATAAGGAAAGCGAATCTCCTTGTGCATGATGCCTTCCATAAGACCCGCATCGCGCAATAGGGCGAGGACGCTTTGCGCCGCCTTGGTCGTGACCGAGTCTTTCCAGGTCTGGCCCGCAGCCTTAAGAGCCGCTTTCAGCCACGCCACGGTGTCTTCCAAAGTGACATTCACGCGGCCCGCGTAAAAGGCGGGCGAAACGAACTCGGTCACGAAGTCACGGAGCAAGGGGTCACTCTGGGCCGTGTGCAGGTAAAGAAGGTGGGCTTGCACCCTGGGCGAGGTGTACTCGAGGAGCAGTTTCAGGGCCGCAAATGAGCTGACGGATTCCACAAGACGGCCGAAGAAAAGTTTCCGAACCGCCTCGCGCCGCGCCGCCGTCATCCCGGCCAGTACGCCCTGCTCGTCGACCCTGGCATTGAATTCAGCGCGACTCTCGCTAGGTTTGTAGGCGAGCGCCAACGACCGCATCGTGTCGAAGAGCAGCCCTCCTCTGGTAATTTGCGCGGTGTAACGGGGAACCGCTATCACGCTTCGGAACGGTCGAGCCGGACTACGGGCGGCAGGTAACGCCCCTGTGTGCTGAACCGCAGCCCCGCGACGAGGGTGCCGACCACCGTCTTGAGGTGAGCCTCGTCCAGATGGCCGTCAGGCAGAGTCGCCACATCGACCCTGCCCTGCGCCTCGTTGACCTCGTGGGTGCCGGAGTTTTCCCAGTGGCCCATGCCCAAAACCGGCTCATAGGTCTCCAAAAGCAGCCTTGCCAGGGTTTCACCGCTGTCCAGCCGAGCCGAGAGCAGGTCCGCAGGGGCTCGAGCCTCCTCTTGGGCGATAAGCGCCTCGCGCTGGCCGCCTAGAAAAAACAGACTCAGCAGTCCGTTGCGAGGATCGGCAGTTCCCTCCTTGCGACGTATGGCGTCGCTCAACGTCGTGTAAGCCGCCGTGGTGTGCGTGCGCGGAAACAACCGCTTCAACACAGCGTCTCCGGACGAGTAAAGGCTTGAAGGCCACCAGCCGAGGCGGTCGGCCTCGCCCGCTCGAGCAACGATGGCGCGCACTTCCGCCACCACACCGTTTAAATACACATGTCGCTCTTCGAACAAAATAACCACCCTACAATTTTTAGACACAATTTGATCAGCGCCAACTTTTTCGTCTTTCGCTATTATAAGTTACGGATAGCTAGGTGGGACAACACCAATCAATGAACATCGAGGCTAGAGGTAAGGATTCTTCGAACAGCTGCATATTTGCGCACAACTCATGTCTTGCAGAAATACAGCCAACTGAATAAAGGTGTGCTGGTTGCTAAGTTAATGTGTGAAAAAGAACCCGCACCAGCACACAAGTAGTCTACTGGAAACGCTGCAAAGCTTGCTAACGATTTCTTTGATTGTTTGGTAGACAAAGGCAAGAATAGAAAAGCGGCACTGGTCGCTTGCATGGCGAAGCTTCTCAGGATCATGTACGGCGTGCTCGTCCACCAACATCCCTTCGATCCTGGCTACCTCAAAACTTGCCAAACAACACAGCATCTCATTTTGATAACGTTGAACCGTAACTTATCGAGTGAGCATAGGCTTTGAGTGGTTTTGTTAAGTTTGGTAAATCACTCTGCAGGAAACGGCTATACACCTCTCTGCCATTCGCTGAGCTTCGAATTTGCAGCCCAGGCGAGAGCCTGAAATCTCCCTCTGTAAGGTAACACCACAGCCAAACGGCAGCGTACCGATTGCGCCCACCCTTCTTGCCTATGCGTATCCCCGCTTTGCTACAAATGGCCCGCCAATCTTTCCACACTATTTCCGTGAAGTCCGAGAGGGCACGGCGGCGCTCAACGTAGTTGACGCGTTTAGGGTCGCTCGACAGCCGCAGGGCGAGGTCGCGCATATGCTCCGTGAAGGTTTCCGCGTGTCCACCCGCCTCGAGTACGCCAACGACCTTGGTCGCCATACCAACTGCTGGCTTCGGGGGAAGCTCGAGGGCTTCCGCCGCTTCGCGCCAGGTGTAATCGCCTGAGAGCCGCACAAGAGCCATCGAACACACTCGCCTGCCATAGTCTTCCCCGATGTTAGGTAGAAGCGTCTTGAAAGACCTCTGGTAAACTTCTAGCCACAAGAGTTGCGGCACATGGTCTGCGGAAAAGGCAAACGCCTCGTCCTTACTTACTCTGTCCTCAAAAACTTGGACGAAACACTTTCTTGGTTCGAGGCACTTGTCGAATGCTTCTTCCAAGCGCGGTGAAAAGTTGAGGTAGCGGGCGAGCTGCCGCACCTGGTTTTGTTTGCGCTCGATCCCCCGCACTACGAGCCAGCGCATACGCTTCGCCACCTCAGCAGAGTCAGGCGCTCGGAGAATATGGGTCGCCACAGGGAGTAGGGCTGCCATGAGGGATGAGCTTTTGGGTGCAGCAGTAAATACACGTGTGTGAGGTCCTTGGCGACAGTTGTCCAGTTGTCCGCGCGTTTCTATGCTTTCATGCCTCGCAACTTCTTTGTCTAAGAAGCTAGCTCTGGCAAACGCGGGTAGGTTGCCCAGATCGGTGCTTTTAGCTGCGTACAAGATAAAAGAACACAGCGACCGGAGGTCTGTGAAGTAGTCAAGAGACGAAACCTCGAGACCTCCGACCGTGACTATCGCGCCGTTGAGAACGTTGTTTATGGAGGTTTGGACCTCGAGCAGGTCGGGATACCCAACCAAGCACACGACTTCAATATCGGCGAGCGGTTGCTCACAGGGAGATGAGGACAACCCTGGGTTTGCCGTGCCGTCCGGCTTGGCGTTCATGCACTTGTCTAAGTAAGGCACTCGAGAGACGAAGCGGGGACGGGTTGCGCCATCCTGACGACTCGCGCCGGGACGGCGCAGACACCCAGGACACGTATCGATCAGCAGTACCGAATGTTTTTCACAGGCGAAGGTCCAGGGTAGCTTCCAGGCGAGCTGCCAGACCCCCAAGTTTTCCTCTACACATTTCGGGCAAACGTGAGAGCCGGAAAAATAGCACCACTCCTTTACGGACACCCGTTTCACCGAAGCACTGTCTGAAGGATCTAATTCTGCTAAGTCAACGGCTACGCCGTGGTAGTGCTCGAGCAGCATCGCTTTGACTACCTCGACCGGTTGACAGGTCACGTGGGCGAAGGTGGCACAACGGGCGTTGGAGAGGGTTATTCCGTAAGCCCTCCCTATTACCCTTTCCAGTTCTAGGTCCACGAGCCCGCTTGCCTTGAGCAGTGTGATTAGGGGTACATTGCAGAGGTTCGCGATCCTATTGACATAGCTGGCAAAGGATTCTCCGGGTACGACCGGAAGGGTGAAAGGAAACTGACGTAAGAACAGCACTATTAGTCTGAGCAGACGCCATATCTATGAGCGTAAATCAAAATTGTTTGTTTCCTTGCTTTTTGCATGAAACACATAGCGATTACATCTGCACAGAAACTTTCCCGTGTCCTCACCCCTACCCCTCCCAGACCAGCACCTCCAGCACCTCACGTACGAACGAGGTGCGGCTGACCCCCCGGTCGTGCCGCTTGAGTTTTAAAACGTAGCTGTCGATCACGTTGAGCATCGCCTTGGGCAGGTTCATGCTGACCGGCAGCGTCTTGCCGCTGAACCGCCCGGAGCCCCTGCAGGTGCGGGCACTTGGGTCGGCACGGACGAGGGAGCGCGCGCCTCCTCACGCTCGCACACCGGTGGCGTCGGCCTCGTCCGTTTCGCCGGTCGTGTCCGTCCCATTCGCCAGACCCTCTCTGTTCGAAGTGTCTTCTTGTCGCGTTATTCACTCCTGCTCGCCTTCTGCCTCGACCACCTGGGGCTGGTTTTTAACAACTTGGGGTGTCTTTTCATCCTCAAGCGTCATCTCAGCGTTCTTAGCTGTTCTCGCCTTGACCATTCGTATTCGTCTCCTCACTCACTGTCCTTGTTTGCCTCTTTTGCTTTTCGTCATTCCGTATACTTCTGCAGATCGGAAACATTTAGTCAGCTTTACGAGCTGACTAGGAACTGAGACATCGGTAGAAACACGTGTTCTGGCGCCCGAGTGTGGGTGTCAATGGAAATCTTGACTATTTCACTTTTATCTACGGGAGTCTTTACTTCTGTTCCTCTATACGTTGCACGTATTTTGACATAGTGTTTTGTGACATCGCTATCCCGTTTTCCGTATACATTAATTCAGCACGTTCACGGGCGTTTAAATTCGGATGCTTCTCAATTTGTTCTCTGAGCTTTAAAAGACCATCTCTCCCTAAAAGTGGCTTGCGTTTACGTTTCCCTTTAAAGCTATAATCCTCCGAATCGTGCATTTTTAGGTACCGACTTACAGTATGGCTTGAAATCCCGAATTTAGCCGCGGTACTGTTCAGCGTACTCCCCTCTCGAATATGCGTTTCCGCAACGGTTTTCTTAAATTCAACCGAATTTTTCTCGTACATGGACAAATTTCGGGCGCGCTCGTACTCGAACTCCTTTTCTCTGACCCAACGTAAAATCGTCTGCTCACTGATGTCGTGGTGCTTAGCGAGTTCCGCCTTACTCACTCCTTCGCTAAGTCGTTCCAAGATGTATAGCTTCAACTCTTCAGATTTCTTGAAACTCCGCGCACCTTCAATAAAGGTATATTGGCACGAACCACATTTGAAGCTTGTCCTAGTTTGATTTGACCTACGTCGGCGAGCCACATTATACGAACCACACTGCATACACTCGATCATGAAACTTTTTATGTTTTCGCGTAACGCGACTTGGTTTTCCTCTTGTGTTAAATCAAGAGTGTACTGCAAAACGACTATCTCTGAATATCGGATAAGGAGTGGTCTAAGTTTAGGTAGCGTTTTCCAATACCATCGTCTGAAGTATAATTTAAAAATATCTTTTTCGTAAGCTGGCGCATTTTCTAAGGCTTGACCGGTTAAGAAACTCCAAATCCAAGCAGCCGAGATAACGTTCGCCGAGTCCGAACCTGCGAAGTTTATGTCGGCTAGAGTATATAGATTTCTCAAATGATCGACGGGGATTTTGTCAAAGGATGCGAAAAGATTAGCCTTCCCGAGATTGCTTATTTTTACCACAGTTTTAGAGTAATTACTCGCTAAACATCTCAACTGCTCTTCGAACAACTCATGTTTGTTGTCTTTTCTTAAAAAGTAACTCTCGCGATAAGCCTTTCTTACGTCGGCTTCTTCAATTTGCAACTCACCAGCTGCCTGTACCCAAGTAATGCCTGAGACAAACCTAAGTAAAGATATAGAACAGAACAGTCGCTGATATAGCCGACGCAGGTACGTCGTAGGACTGAAAATCTCTAAGAAATATTTATCGAATTCGTCGTCCCAAAGGAATTGGGGGATTTGTTCCGCACTGATATTGATCCGGCGAGACTCCGGAATTTTGTAAAATATTTGTTCAAGCCTCGTACCCATCGCTTCCGAACTATTGAAGCTTTGATCAACATGTGTCTTGATAGCCTTGAGAAGGCAGTACTTGAGTCTATCAGAGGTATCCTCGACGTTTATTGTCCTCCATAAAGAGGAAGTTTCTTGATTGTGTCGCGCCAAATTGCCCATCAAAATGGGACGCACTTTTTCGCAAAAGTCTTCTAAGGTTTGCATGCTTAGTGTTTCGACAACCCTGGGGAGGATGAATGGCAATACTACAGTTAAAAAATGAAGAGAACGACGGGATGCACCTTTCAGTCGTGACTCCCGTGTTAGATCAAGATTTTCTAGCTCCGTTCGACCATAAGCGGAGCCCGTTTTCTCCGCCTCGCTCAAAAGTTGTACTAAATCGATACCAAAAAGAGACAACTTACATAGTGAGAAGAGGTCTTCGAAATACTCCACCGAAGATACCTCAATGCCACCGACCGTCATTTGTTCACCGTCGAGAGCTTTGTCTATCTCGCGCTGTAATGCTAATTGATGGGAGTCTGGACTTAGCTGACTTGGAAACATTTCCGCGAACGGAAGACAACACAGTGAGACAGGCCTTTGACCCCGCACATAAGTTTCAGCTAATGTGTTGTCGCAGCATGTTAAATGGTCTATCGGACCTAATGCTGACAAATTGTGTCCCGGTAAACGCCTGGTAGCTCCTATAAGCTTTCTACATCTAGGACAGCGAGTGATGAGCGGCATTTTGTGCTCTATACAATACAAGCTCCACGGGTAATTCCACTTAAGCTTCCAGGCTCCATTATTATCCAAAATACATTTCGGACACACCTTAGAGTAGCTAAGAGAAATCCACGTTTTCATAAACATTGCGTGCCTTGAGTACCGTGTAAATGTTTCAGAAAAGATATTTGAATTAATGATGCGCCCACCTGCACTTGCTAAAAGCATGGGACCGACATCGCTCTCTGACAGCCGAGTTACATATAAAAAAGCCTCTAACTCAAGCCCAGTGAGGGTTATACCAAGCCAGTACGGGGAGCGCTTAACACTATCAGGCGGCAGCAAACCAGTTATCTTCAAAATCTGTTCGACACTAACCTTTGTTGTAAATGCCATGCGCGCTATGTAGCTGTCGAAAGATTCCTCATATTCGGGCACGAGTCGAAAGGATAAGCGCCTGCCTATGACAGATGAGATTGTCATCGTATCTACTTATCCTCTTTTTGTTTTCTCAACTTTTTGGGACGAAATCCTTCATACAGTTTTTCGGAGCCCTCATCTAGCTTTACCTTCTCGAGAAATTTCTTGAGCAAAGTCTCTTTGTCTTCCTGAATAGCCAGGTTCGCACCCTGCCTGATCAGTGTGTTCAACGCGCCTATTGAACCTCCCGTACGGTAATACAAATAGTTAGAGAATTTCGCTAAGGAACCAGGTTCTTGGCTTATCAGGCAAAGCTGAGCCTCGAAACTCTCAACAAGGCCGATCCACTCTTGCTTTGCTTCGGCGGTATCCAAAGAATACGGTTCTAACTCATAGCGCTTAAAGCGACGCCGCGTTTGTGAAGAATGCCGCGTTTCCTATGATTTTCCCTCCCCAAACAGGTTGACCCCGTCGCAGTCAATCCCGGCATAAAGGAGCGTTGCGGGAACACAGTTCGCAAACTCTTTCAGGTGATTGTTCAGCTCTCTCGAGGTGCGGTTCTTCATGTCGAGGTAGTGAATGTCGTCCACCATGACGAGCGAGGTTCCGCAGTTCCTCGCGTACATCATCACCTGACCCTTTACATATTCGAGGGAGTAAGTCCTCGGTAAAGGGACGTTGTAAAACCTTGCCAGCGACGTGTAGAGATTTTTGGGCGTTGTTGTACCGGGCAACACAATATAAACAACCGGGATGAATACCCAACCACTTTCCATCAAGTCGTCCCTGCCCCGTAGGACGGCCATCTGTCTCCGGCGTTTCTGCTCGTATGTACGACCTATCTGCAGCATGATAGTTGTTTTTCCCAATGTGCCGAGACCGTTTATAACGGCACCGCCGCGAGCACCAGAATTAGCACGTACGTTGTTACTTGCGAATAGGATGAAGTCTTCACTGACCTCAATGAGCTTGTCTGTTTTCAGCGGGGGGAAAGCTGCGTTGTATATCATCCGCTGTTTGCGCGACTTGTCTTGTTCGTCCTTCGACATTTTCCTGAATGCTGCTCTGGAAGGCACTTTCGGCCTAATCGGGTCGGGTCGGTTAACGTACGCCTTCCAGTCTTCGTAAATCACAGGTTGCGGGTGGGCAAATGGGAGATCAACAAGATCTACAAAATTGACTTGTTGATCAACGTAATTAGACTTATTTTTGGGGTTCTTATCAGACATAATTCCTCCTTAAAAGTCTAGGTCGTCTTTTTCGTCGTCGCCGACTGTTTCAAGCAACTTACGAACTTTACGGAGGTCGTCTTCCGTGATTTCCGCGTCCTCGTCCGTATAGTCAACCTGACCGGTCAAGGCCAAGCCACCGAGATAAGCTTCATCGTCGGGACCGAGCAGCGAATAGGAGGAGATATCGGGGCGCTCGCTCCTTGAAAGTTGTGCCTGGACTGCCCGCTTGGCGGCTGTCTTACGCTCTTTTTGGTTGGCAAATACCAAGTCGTCCATTCGGTTTAACAACTCATTGAGGACGGTCTTCAGTTCGTTATGGTTTCGGGGATTTCCTCCACGCTCTTTGACTAGGAACTTTGCGTAACTGAGCGTCGTGTCATCGAAGGGTCTGAGGGGATAGAGTGCGCCCGTCCAATACAACGGGTACCACCTCTCCAGGGAGGGATCGTAGAAGTACATCTCGGATTTTTCCCGGGGGTCGTATCTGATAGGCCACTTGCCTGTATTCTCACCCTTGTAGGGAGATTCCGTATCACGATAATCCTCGAGGATATCCCCGTCGTACAGGAGACCGTGAACTTCGACCCCGTAATGTTGGATAGTCCGCCATTCCGTAGGCAGAAGCTCGTAGTAAAGACGTTGATCGGGAACCACGTGAATGAACCCGGCTTTAGCCAAACCCTCTTCGTAAAGGTCGTTCGGGCTGAGATGTAAGCGCGGGACTTCGGGAAAGAGTAGTCCCCTGTGGTGTCGCTTGTGCCAATAAATAGCGACCCACTCGGCAAAGTAGCGCTCGATTTCGTCGATAAAGTAAAAGGCGCTGCCCTCGATATTTCTCCCACGGGAGAATAGATCCGGTCCTTTATAGCCTGGTAAATTCTCTACGAACTTAAAACGGACAGTCTTGAACACGCTTTCGATGTGAGCTTTATCGGTTGGGGTGTAGGGTCGAGCAAGCTGTATATTTATCTCTAACCTTGTACAGCCAGCCATAAACGCTTCCGAAATATATATTTTGCCACGGTCAACTACCACAGTTTCTGGGTTGACCACAGGTCCGTTGGCTAAACGATCTGGCGATTCGATTTTCATCAGATCTAAAGCAATGCACTCCGGTATCCCTACGTAGGGCCAGCGTGCATTCTCGGGCCAACCATCGCGCATGAGTTTGGGTTGAATGGTGCCGTAAAGGAGAAGCGCTGCATCCACCGCTTTCGTACTCACTGGCGTGAACCGCCAATCCAGCATTGAGCGGGTATACAGGTCATATGCCATCGTGAATTGGACTTGAATCCATTTCATGGTGACCGGGTCTATTGCGAACGCGTCGAGAGTCGTCGTATCTATAATCACGATCTCGCCAGGGCGAGACGCTACCAACTTACCATAAGGCGTTCTAGGGCGACCAGCAACTTCGCGTCGACTCTTAGCCGAATCGAATATTCTCAAGCCTCTATCAAGCGACCTGAGCAAGGCATTGAATGTTGGTTGAGAGGGCATCTCGACTTCTTCATCAGGATATTCCTGCTTCAGCCAGCGCTCCACGCGACGCATCATGGACGCCATGCTGATGTTGGAAGCTTCCGTAAGTTCAGCGTAAATCTTGTTGATCCCCTCACGGATTCTCGGGCTTACTCGAGCTGAGGTTCCTGTACCGCGCAGCAATCGCTGATCAATAAGACCTATTAACCCCCACGTCTCGAAAGCTTTCTTCTGTTTCCAAAGAGCACTACTGCTCATTTTTAGCTCTTTGGCTTTCGTGTCCATACGCTGGGTCAGTGTGGTTAAAGCAGAGTCGTAGAATTCTTTTGGCTCGGTCTCTTTTGCATTGAGCGGGTCGCCGGTTTTGTAACCCGTTAATGCCTCGAATAAATGTTCCCGACGTTTTTTTGCCTTTTCGATCAATTTTTTAGGAACATTAGTCGGGAGAGTCGTGAGGTCAACTTGCTCGTAATTCTTCCTATCTAAGAGCTTGAAATCGGGAGCCGAGAGGATCGCGGTTATGTTCATAGTCGCGAGCGTTCCGTGACTAGATCGGATTGTTATAGCTCCGCCATCAAAGCCTTCGACCTTGTGCATGTCGCCGTTGTAGAGAAAATGGTCACCGATCGACAGTTTTTCGTTAAGCGCCATGACTGAAAGCTCCTCTCGGCAGGTCTATTATCGAGCCGTTAGTGAATTGCGCGTACATGTTAATCCAGAGGGAGCGGTGGAACAGCAAATGAAACAGAATCGGACGTACCACAGCAGGGTGTCCAACACTCGAAACCAGCTCTCGCAGCGGTAAGGCTTTTGCCTGGCAGGTTTCGATTAGCGTTTCTGCGTAGAGGTCAATGATCGGACTGTGACGCCTAAACCCCGCCAGCCATCTCAGGTTCTCGAGGAAAAGCAGGTGCGGTTCGCTCTGGACAGAGTACGTCCAACCAGCACTGCTACACGCGCTGGCGGTGGCTTCGAACGCTCGCTGGTTTTCCTTATCGTTTACAAATTTTTTAGGTTTCACATCGATGACGGTCACATCATCCGTCTCTGTTATTGATAGGTAATCCGGAACGTGCGTGTATTCTGTTTTGCCGACGATGTAGTGGAGGATGAAGGGTTGCGAAATGACCCACGAGGTGGATGGATTGTAGTCAAGCTGTAGCAGGGTAACCATTTCCAATCGGCTTTCGTACGCGACGAGTTCCCTCATCGCGCGCATGTAATAAAATCCGGGCATGTGTTTCTGGCCTTTATACGCTTCGATTTTGCGAATCTGCCGAAAATTTCTTACCTGATCTCTCTCGATGTCTGAGAGCTTCTGCTTGTGGTTGATGTTGCCCTTACTGTTTTGATAGGTCAGAAAATAAGGTGGGGACATGAGAAAACCTCCGTAATACTGTAGATCGCTGAGTGGCGGCTGACGTTCTACAGACTTTCAGAGTCCTTGGTCCCAGTCGAGGGAATAATGGCAACTCTCTATTTTTCCCGGTTTACACCTTTGTCTTGGAAAATGGGCAATCTGATCTTTATCGCCAAGGCTGCGTTAGTAGCACTCGAGTAGAGGAGTGCCATCCTTAAAACTATTGTGGCAGAAGTAGGTTCCCTGACTTACTATCATTACAGCGTTGTAGGTCACTGATTCGTGAGCTGCCAGCATCTACTTCAATTCACAAGAAGTAAAAGTGTCGGTGAAATGAGTTGACAGCCTTTCAAACTTCATGGTGAGGCGACAGGACACCCGCCCAGTCACGAATATGTGTCGAGTTGAAAAGTATATGTCGGTTTTCACATAATCGGACAGATGTATTAACCCTGACGACGCTTTATGCCCGTCATATTTGCGACTCTGCCCATTTGCTTGCGTAACGTGGAGCCATCAACCCTATCTTTTCGCTTTTGGGCAGCAGCTGCTTTTTTTCGCACCTTGGGATCCCTGCTAGCAAGTAGCTTTTCAGCTTCGGCATAACGCCTCTCAGTTTCTGCATCTGATATGTCGTCCTGTTTCATCTGTAGCACATTCCACTTTACGAACCAGCCATAAGCCCACTCGTCGATTACCATTTCTCGTTTGTATCCGTTACTTTGCCATTTAGCTTGACAGCGGCTCATGTAACTATCTAGGTGGTTTTCAAACCAACTCTCTAGGTCTCTCATTAGCATTGTTGCCTTGGCATCATAAATAACTTTAGCAAGGACACGAAGAATGATAGCTAAGGTATTGCACTGCCCGAAAGTATCTAAACACTGTTTCTTATATTTCTGCTCGCTGAAGTGGGGGGCGTACACGAAGAAAAGGCTCGAGTCGTAGTTGAAGGCCTCTTTAAACATCTCCATGCCACTGTGAAATACAGACCCGTAGTCAAATGGAGTTGGTTCGTCGCAACATTCAGATTTTAAAACCTCTTTTTTGGCAAAATACTCAGTTAAGTCGCCAAAGAAACCGATAATTCCCAATAGAGTACGTTGCTCACGTTGGGAGACCGCTATCAGATCTTCAACAAACCAGCCGGGCGAAGATTTGTTTGATAGCGGTACTTCACCATCGGAAACTTCCTCTGGCAAGTTGCTCTGTAACCCGTGACATGCGAGCTTAAATTCCTCTCGGTAATGTAGAAGAGCTTGCCGCAGGGTTGCTAGCAATGGGTTGTGCAGTACCGTATCTACTGAAAATCGCGCGGGTGAGTTTCCGGACGAGGGTTCTCCAGAATTTTTTCGGTTGAATATGTATTCCCGAAAGTCGGTGAGGTCTAACCAAGTGTCCAAACGTTGAACCGTTTCAGGTGCCTTACATACAACCCGCCTCTTATGACTGTCCACGTCATCAGCCCATAGCCGCATTGTTAAGAGAATTACACTGATCATCCAGGGGGCATAAATATTGTGATTTCTTGCCCAGACCTCGAGTGCTTGCTTCAGCTCAGTACAGTCAGCTGGCTTAGCTCCCAACTGTTTTTGTAGCACTGGATCATCAAGTACCTGATGAACAGTCCAACTCTCAACGCTAACAACAAGGCTAAATGAATTATGTAGCCGTAAGTAGGTCGGAAAAACCTCTTCATCAAGAGACTCGAAAACCTTTGCGTCATCTTCATAGCTCCGCAGGTGCTTTAGAAACAAGTTTCTATGGTTGTTGCTTCTTATATCTTCCGGATCATCGGGGTTGACGAAAAATTGTGAGCGCGCTGGCATGGGATCATTTCATATAAACATAAGCTACCTTATATTGTAAAGATAGCTTATAATGATTGTAAACTTACTGTAATCTTGAATTTATAATTGTAAGCATAAAGCTAATCCCTACAACATTAACCGCTCAAGGAGCCGATGATGGAGAACATCGGCAGGAACATGCCCGCGACGATGAAGCCGACCACGACGCCCAGAAACACGATCAAAGCGGGCTCGAGCGCGGCGGTGAGGCTGTCGACGGCCTCGTCGACCTCGCGCTCGTAAAAAGAGGCGATTTTCTCGAGCATGTTGTCGATGGCGCCGGTCTCCTCGCCGATGGCAATCATCGAGGTCACGAGCGGCGGAAAGACGACCGGGTGCTTGACAAGCGTTTCGCTGATTTGCTCGCCGCGCTGCACCGCCTCTTTGGCCTCGCTGAGCACGTCCTGGACGATGACGTTGCCGGCCGTGCCCTTGGTGATTTCCAACGATTCGATGATGTTCACGCCGCTTTTTAAGAGCAAACCGAAGGTGCTGGAAAAACTCGCAATCGAGGTCTTTTGAATGAGCGTGCCGAAAATGGGCACTTTCAACAAAAAGCGGTCGATGACGTGCTGGCCGTTCGGCGTGCGGTAGTAAAAGACGAGGCCCCCCGCCGCCCCCCCGATGATGCCGATGAGCAGGTACCACTGGTACTTCAAAAAGTCGCTGATGCCGATGAGAACGCGGGTGATGAGGGGCAGCTCGCCGCCGAGCTGCGTCAGAATTCCGGCGAACTGCGGCACGATGCCGGTCAGCAAAAACCAGGTCACCGCCAGCGCGATGACCAAGACCACCACCGGGTAGGTCAGCGCCGAGCGAATCTTGCCGCGCAACGCTTGCTCCTTTTCCTGGTAAGCGGCGATGCGCTCCAAGATGCCGTCCAAGTTGCCCGACACCTCGCCCGCCTTGACGAGGTAGATGTAGAGCTTGTTGAAAATGCGCGGAAACTTTGCCAAAGAGTCCGAAAGCTGCAGACCCGTCTCGACGTCCTCACGCACGTCCTTGAGCGCGTTTTTCAGGCCTTCTTTGTCGGCCTGGCGCTGCAAGATGGCGAGCGACTGCACCACCGGCAAGCCGGCGTTGATGACGGTCGCGAACTGGCGACTGAAAATGGCGACGTCGCGAACGTTGGGTTTGCTGCCGAAGTCGAGCCAGGCCGGCATTTTGATGTCGGCGCTCAGGCCTTTTTTGGGCTCGGCGATTTTGGTGATGGCGACCGCGCCTTTTTCACGCAGCGCGGCGGCGACGTCTCGCTGTGAGGTCGCCTCCATCGTGCCGGTCAATGCCTTCCCGACGCGGTCTCTGGCAACATATTCAAAGGTAGGCATAGCGGGTTCCTTTCACCGTGCTCCAGTGTAGGCCGCCCCCCTACGTTTTTGCTGCTGAATCCTTTACTTCGCGCACCACACGACCGCCGTGGGCGTGGCGAACGCCGTCAGGGTGTGCTCTGGCTCCGGCACCGTCGCCAAAACTTGCAAAGGATGTGCGAGGGTAAACAGAGGTAGCCCGCGCGCTTGTCCAGGCAAGCCGAACCCGTAGCCCTTGCCGAGTCCTCGGCCCAAGGCTGAGACCGCGACGCAGGCGACGAGGGCGGCGCGGCAAGGGGGCAACTCGGTGACGGGTTCTCCCACTTTTTCGGCCCCGGCGATGCTCGAGGCCTTGGCGGGCGCGACTTCGCCACTCGTGAGCAGCCGGTAGTCGTCGCCGTGCTGGGCCGGCACGACCACGCTGACGCCACCCTCCAACAAACCCTTGCGCAGGGGTTTCAGCACGTAGTCCGGGTAACTCAGCACGGTGTCGCCGGGTTTGAAAAACTTTTCAGAAAAGAGTTCGGGAAGGAGCAACTTCGCCGCCTGCGACGCGCCCCGAAAGTTCGGGTGGTGGCCGAAGGCCGGGGCCGGGTAAGCCACCGCGCCCGCTTTTTGCAGCGCCACCCAAACGTGTTCGCGCACCTCGCCGGGGGTGGGCTCGTTCATGGACAAAGCCTAACAAAAAGGCGAAGCCGCGAAGACAGAGGTTGAACTGGTAAAATAGCGAGGCGTGAAAACTTACAAGCGGGTTTTGGTGAAGCTTAGCGGCGCGGCCGTGGCGGGCGGCAGCGGGTTCGGGTTCGACAACGACAGTTTGAGCAACATCGTGGACGAGTTGCTCGCGCTTGTCGAACTCGGCGTGCAAACGGGCGTCGTCATCGGCGGCGGCAACATCATGCGGGGAAACACGGCGAGCTACTGGGGCATCGACCGGGTGGAGGCCGACAACATCGGGATGCTCGGCACGGTCGTCAACAGTTTGATGTTGCGCGGGGCGCTCAAAAGTCGCTTGGCTGAAACGCGGCAGGTGCGCGTCATGACTTCGCTGCCGCTGCCCGCGGTGGCCGAGCCTTTTATCTGTCTGAGGGCCGTCCGGCACCTCGAGAAAGGTCACCTCGTTATTTTCGCCGGGGGCAACGGCCAGCCCTTCGTCACCACCGACTACCCTTCGGTGCAGCGCGCCCTGGAGACGGATTGTGAGGCCATTTTGGTCGCCAAAAACGGCACCGACGGCGTCTACGACAAAGACCCCAACCAGCACGCGGACGCAGTGAAGTACGACCGCCTTTCTTACGACGAGGTCATCCGCAACGACCTCAGGGTCATGGACCCGTCGGCCTTTATTCTGGCTCGAGACCACAGCTTGCCCCTCCACGTGTTCGACATCACCGAAAAAGGTGCGCTGGCCGCCCTTTGCCGGGGCGAGTCGGTCGGTACGAAAATCGGCCCCGCTTCCGCCGCCAACCCCGAGTGACTTTATACTGAGCGTATGCCCCCCGAGAGCAAAGCCAAGCTCGAGCGCGCTCATGTCGTCTTGAGCGAGTTGCAAACCCTCTACCCCGGCGCGACGACCGAGTTGATCCACCGCAACCCGTTCGAACTGCTCGTCTGCACGATTTTGTCCGCTCAGGCGACCGACAGGAGTGTCAATGAAGCCTCACCCGCCCTGTTCGCGCGTTACCCGGACGCGTTCGCGCTGGCGCAGGCCACGCCGGTGGAAGTCGAGCCGCTGATTCGCACCATCGGGCTGTACAAAAACAAGGCCAAAAACATCGTCGCCACGGCCCGAAAGCTCGCGGGGGAGTACGGCGGTGAAGTACCCGACGATTTCGAGGCGCTGGTTACCTTTCCCGGTGTCGGGCGCAAGACGGCGAACGTGGTGTTGTCGAACGCCTTCGGCCGCCCCGCCATCGCCGTCGACACACACGTCGGGCGGCTGGCGCGGCGGCTGGACTTCAGCCAACACGAGCACCCCGACAAGGTCGAACAGGACTTGGAAAGGCTGTTCCCGAAAGACCAGTGGATTTTCGTCCACCACGCGCTCATTTTGCACGGTCGCCGCGTCTGCACCGCGCGCAGACCGCACTGCGGTGTTTGTACGCTCAGCCCTTACTGCCCGAGCAGCCTGGTTTGAGGACTTAGCAAGCGCGAGCCGACGGCCCTCCCGGCGTTCAGGGAGCGCAGCGAAGTGAAATCTCGTTTTTACCGTACTGCCGAGAGATTCTTTCGCATACGAACAGACTGAAAGAGGATTGCCGACAGCGTTCAGCTCCCAAGGAATTCTCGTAAATTTTTTGCCGTCTGCCACGAACTCTTTTGTAAGCGGTCTAGCAGCGCCGTACGAGCACCCTTGCTAAGGTACGCTTTATGTTTGACTTAGCCATCATCGGTGCCGGACCTATCGGGCTCGAGGCGGCGATTCGCGCCAAGCGGGCCGGGTTGCGCTACGTCGTTTTGGAGCAGGGCTGCGTCGTCAACGCCGTCGCCGCTTATCCGACCTACATGACCTTTTTTACGACCTCGGAGCGTCTGGAAATCGGGGGCCACCCGCTCGTCACCGCGACCGACAAACCGACCCGCAAAGAAGCGCTCGAGTACTACCGCAAGGTCGTCCACAATGAAGGGTTGGAGGTGCGGCAGTACACCACGGTGACGGGCTTGGTCCAAGCACCCGGTGGGTTTGCACTCACCGCGCAGACCGACAAGGGCGAGGTGCAACATTTCCGAGCGCAAAAAGTCGCCGTCGCGACGGGTTACTTCGACAACCCCAAACTTCTGGGCATCCCGGGCGAGGACCGGGATAACGTGAGCCACTACTACAGCGAGGCGCACCCCTTTTACAACCGCAACGTCTCAATCGTCGGCGCGGGCTCCTCGGCGGCGGACACGGCCCTCGACCTGTTCAAAGGCGGCGCGAAAGTCACCATGATTCACCGCGGCGACGATTTTCGCCACAGCCTCAAATACTGGATTCGGCCCAACCTGGAAAACCGTGTCAAGGAGGGCTCGATTGTGGCGCACTTCGAAACGGTCGTCACCGAAATCACGCCCGACGCGGTGATTGCCGACAAAAAAGGCGAGCGCCTCGTCATCCCGACCGACCAGACCTTTTTGCTGACCGGCTACTACGCCAACGCCGAACTGCTGCAGCAAGCCGGGGTCGCCGTCGACCCCAGCGACGGCTCGGCGCAGCACAGCGACGAGACCTTCGAGACGAACGTGCCGGGCTTGTACGTCATCGGCTCGGCCGGGTACGGCACGCGCACGAGCGACGTGTTTATCGAGAACGGCATCGTCCACGCGAATAAGGCTTTGGACGACGTCGTCACCAGGCTCGAGCGCGAACTCGTCACGGCTTAGAAAAGGACCGAGCTTGAAGTGAAAAGTACCGGGTAACAAGGGGTTGCAACCCCTTGTTTGGATTCGGTACTCTCTTCGCTCCTCCTCCGAAAGTGTGTTGTTTGTCCGCCGGCAGCGTTTTATGCTCGACGGGCTTAGTTTTGAGTGGAGGACGGTATGTTGAAAGACCAGCGTCAAACGATTGCCCTTATTTTGGTCGGCGTCGGCGTGCTGTGGCTGCTCGTGTCGCTCAACGTCGTGGCGGGGGCGTTTATGGGGATGCTCGCGCGCTACTGGCCGGTGCTGCTCATCGGCGTCGGCGTGGACATTTTGGTGCGGCGGCGGCCCTTGGGCTTGCCCTACACGGTCTTGGCGTTTGCAGCGTTGTTCGTTTTTTCGCTGTTCGGCTCGCCGGACCTGGCCGGGGGCGGTCGCTTTGAGCGCACCCTCAGCGAACCCCTGGGCGCGGCTCGAGAGGCGAGCGTCCGGCTCGACCTGGGCCACGCACCCGTGAGCGTCGCCGCCCTGGACGGGGGCGACCTGCTGCGGGCGGACATCCGCGACCCCGGCGAGGTGCGTTTGCAGGTGCGGGGCGACACTTCAAAAACGCTGAACCTGGAGAAACGCTCGCGCTCGCCCCGGTTTAACGGCGCGAACAGCCGCTGGGACATAGCCCTGACCACACGGATTCCCCTAGAGTTGGCAGTCAGCGGCGGGTCGGGTTCGGCCGACCTCGACCTTGCCGACCTGGACCTGCGCGAAGCGTCGCTCGACCTGGGCTCGGGCGCGCTCGACCTGACGCTGCCGGCGACGCCCGGCAGTTACGAAGTCGAACTTGACGGCGGCTCGGGCGGTACCAAGGTCTCGGCTCCCGCGGGCGCGCAGGTCGCGCTCGAGGCCGACCTGGGCTCGGGGGCGACGCGCTTCGTTTTCGGTGCGGACAGCTACGTCACCCTGAACCTCGACTACGGCAGCGGCCCGGTGACGGTCGAAACGCCCGCGGGGGCCAACGTCAGGCTCGAGGTCGAGGACGGCGGCTCGGGGCGTTTCGACCTGCCCGACCGCCTGGTCCGGGTGGGCGAGGGTCGGGGCGACGAAGGCACCTGGCAAACGGCGGGCTTCGACCCCGGCGGGTCGCAAATCATCATCAAGGTCGAAGATGCGGGCTCGGGGTCGCTGACGATTCGGTAAAGGCGTGTAGCCGGTGGCTTGCGGCTCGTCGTTTTCCTGCCTCGCCGTTTTTCTGGGCTGTCGGCACTTCGGCAAACTGTGAACTTTTTTAGAGGGGCACTCGCCCGGTGCGGTATTGTTGCTCATGACCGACGCCGACAAAACGTTTCTAAAAAAGCTCCTGTCCACCCCCGGCCCCAGTTCGTTCGAGTCCCGGCCCGCGCGCGTCTGGCGTGAGCAGGCGCAAGCCTACGGCGCGTCGCTCCGCACGGACGCCTACGGCAACTCGTTCGCGACCTTCGGCGGCGAGAAACCCCGCGTGATGCTGGCCGGCCACATCGACGAAATCGGGCTGATGATTACCTACATCGACGACAAGGGCCTGCTTTACTTCAAGGGCATCGGCGGCTGGGACGTGCAGCAGCTCGTCGGCCAGCGGGTGCGCGTGTTGGGTTACAAAACCGAGCTGCTGGGCGTCGTCGGCAAAAAGCCCGTCCACCTTCTCAAACCCGACGACCGCAGCAAGGCCTCGAAAATTGAAGACATGTGGCTGGACATCGGCGCGAAAAGTGCCGACGAGGCGCGCGAGCACGTGCGCGTCGGCGACGTGGCCGTGATTGAGCAGCCCTACCTGGAACTCCTGAACGAGCGCGTGGTGAGCAAGGCCGTCGACAACCGCATCGGGGCGTACATCGTGTTGGAAGCCGCGCGCCGTGCGGCCCAAAACGGTCCCGTGGCGCAACTCGTCGCCGTGGCGACCGTGCAGGAAGAAATCGGCCACATCGGCGCGGGCGTGGCGGCCTTCGGGCTCGAGCCCGACTTAGCCGTCGCCGTGGACGTGACCCACGCGACCGACGTGCCGGGGGTGAGCAAACAAGAAAACGGCGACGTGCCCTTCGGCTCGGGCGCGACCCTCTCGGTGGGCTCGACCGTCCACCGCGGCCTGTTCGACCGGCTCGTCGCGACGGCCGAAGCGGCCGGCATTCCTTACTCGATCGAAGCCGCGCCGAGCCGCACCTTCACCGACGGCGACCACACCGCCGGAACCCGCGCGGGCGTGCCCACGGCGGTCGTGTCGATTCCCAACCGCTACATGCACTCGCCCAACGAGATGATCGACCTGGCCGACTTGGAACACGTCGTCAACCTCATCGCCAGGTTTGTCGGCGGCTTGGACGAAGACGTGGGGCTCGAGCAGCCTTAGCCGGGGGTCGGCAGCGTCCGCTTTAGGTGGTAGACTCGGCACACGGGAAGGGGCGGTGTCGATGGCCCTCGAGAACCTACCCAAAAATTTACCCGTTCCACAGGACGACGGTGCCTGCGCTCGTCTTGCCGGGATGCGCGTCCCCGACCTAGCGCTGCCTGCAACTTCGGGCGAACAGGTAGCCCTGAGAAATCTTGCCGAAGAGCGCACCGTGCTGTACGTCTACCCGATGACGGGCCGACCCGACCGAACCTTACCGGAAGACTGGGAGACGATTCCCGGCGCGAGGGGGTGTACGCCGCAGTCTTGCTCCTTCCGGGACCACCACGCCGAGTTGCGTGAGTTGGGCGCGGCCGTGTACGGCCTCAGCACGCAGCCGAGCGCTTATCAACGTGAAGCGAAAGAGCGGCTGCACTTGCCTTTCGAGCTGTTGAGCGACGCCGAGTTTAAGCTCGCCGCGGCGTTGGGACTTCCGACGCTGGAGGTCGCGGAGCTGGCCACGGTCAGCCCCGACATTCCCCAACGCCTTCTCAAACGAGTAACCTTGATTTTGTCAGAGGGAAGGATAGAGCACGTCTTTTACCCTGTCTTTCCTCCCGACCGAAACGCTGCTGACGTGCTGGCCTACCTGCGCGCGCCGTAACTCAAACGTCGTACCCCAACTGCCGCCACGCCTCATACACGACCACCCCGACGCTGACGGCCAAGTTGAGCGAGCGCGCCCGGGGCGTCATGGGAATGCGGAGTTGCTCGGTTTGGCTGCGAATCGCCTCCGGCAACCCGCGCGACTCCGGGCCGAACAGGAGCACGTCTCCGGCGCGGTAGGCAACCTCGCTGTAAAAACGCCGGCCCTTGGTGGTGAGCGAGAACACGCGGTCTGCGGCGAACTGTTCAGCAAAAACCTTTGCAAAAGCTGCGAAACTCGGATGCACCGTCACGTCAACCTCGTCCCAATAGTCCAGCCCCGAGCGGCGTAAACTCGCGTCGGTAAGCCGAAAGCCCAACGGCCGCACCAGGTGCAGCCGCGCGCCGCAAGCGAGCGCGGTGCGAGCGACGCTGCCGACGTTGAGGGCGATTTCAGGCTCTAGCAGGGCGAGGTGCAGCACGTTAGCAGCGTACCGAGTCCGGAGGACCGGGTGGAAAGGAGAGGCTACAAAGGGCTCGAGCCGACAGCTTGTGACGCGGGACGTGGAAAAGGGTGAAAAAACCACTCGGTACTTTTTACCCGGTACTGTTCACGCTACACTGGGACGTGTGAAAGTCATCGTGGGCCACCTCAGCCCGGACTTCGACGCGCTCGCCAGTTTGGCGCTCGCGCAGCTGGCGCACCCGGGGGCGGTGGCGGTGGTCGCGGGGGGCATGAGCGGGGCGGTCGCGGCGGTCGCGCGTCTTTATGAAGAGCGGCTCGGGCTGCGGCGGGCCGGCGACGTCGACCTGGCCGAGGTCGAAGAACTCGTCGTCGTGGACACCTCGTCGCCCGAGCGCGTCCGGCCCTTCGATGCTTTGCTCGAGCGCGTGCCGGTGACGCTCTACGACCATCATCCCCGACCCGAAAACGCCATCGCCGCCGCGCGCGGCCTCCGCCGCGAGGTCGGCGCGACGGCGAGCCTGCTGACGCTGCTGCTGAAGTCGCAAAACACCCCCATCCCGGCCGAGGTCGCGAGCCTGGCGCTGCTCGGGATTCACGCCGATACGGGGAACTTGAGCTACGACCTCACGCGCCCGGAAGACCACGAGGCCGCGGCGCACCTGCTCGCTGCGGGCGCGAATTTGGGGTTCGTCCGGCGTTGTTTGCGCGAGTCTTACGATGCGGAGCGGCGCGCCTTGCTCGAGGACCTGCTCGAGACCGCCGAAAACCTTACGGTTTTGGACAGGCTCGTGGTCGTGGCTCGGCTGCGGAGTGAGACCTACCTTGCCGACCTGGCACCGCTGTGCAGCGAACTCCTCGAGTTCCGCGGCGCCGAAGCCGCCTTCGTCCTGGCGCGCATGGAGGGCAAAACACACGTCATCGCTCGAGCCTCGGACCCGTTCGACGTGGGCGCGGCCCTGGCAGAGGCCTTCGCCGCTGAACGAGACAAAAGCGGCGGTCACAAGGGGGCGGCGGCCGCGAAGACGGAGCTGTCCCTAGAAGAGGCCGAAAAAAAGCTGCTCGCCGCCCTTCCTCGGCACGGCCGCGCGCCCGTCACGGCGCGAGACATCATGAGTTCGCCGGTCGAGACGGTGCCCGAGACGGCGACGCTCGGGGACGTCAAGGGCTGGCTCGAGCGCAGCGGCCACCACGGCGCGCCGGTCGTCGACGCCGAGGGCCGCCTCGTCGGTTTGATAGACCGCCGCACCTTGGACGGAGCTGCGCGGCACGAAGCAGACGTGCAGGTCAAGGGCTTTATGCGCCGCGGGCTCAGCACGGCGCTACCGACGACGAGCGTGGGCGAACTCGAGGACTTGGTGCAGGAAAACAACGTCGGCCGCATCGCCATTTTGAACGCGCCGGGCGACGCGGCCACGCTCGCCAACCTGGTCGGCATCGTCACCCGCAGCGACCTGCTGGCGGCCCGCCACCGGGGCCGCAGCCGCGGCGCGCCGTCCCCTGCGGCGGAGCTGCTGGACCGCCTTCCCCAGGCCGCGCGGGACGTCGTCGGGGCGGCCACGGCCACGCTCGAGCCCGGCGCCTCGCTCTACCTCGTCGGCGGCACGGTGCGCGACGCGCTGCTGGGGGTGTCGATGCAAGACCTCGACCTCATGGTCGAAGGCGGCCGGGCCGAAACCCTGGCGACGGCTTTGCAGCGGCGCTCGGGCGGCGAGTTGAGCTGCCACTTCGACTTCGGCACCTGCACGCTTTACGTGCCGGGCGGGCTCGTCGTCGACATCGCCACCGCTCGAGCTGAAACCTACGCGCACCCGGGCGCGCTGCCCACGGTTTTGCCGGGCGCGCTGGCGGACGACCTGGCGCGGCGCGACTTTACCCTGAACGCCCTCGCCATCAAACTGGACACTTCGCCCGGGGCCGTTGCGCACCTCATCGACCCCTATGGCGGCCTGAGGGACTTAGAGGCCAAACACCTGCGCACGCTGCACCCCCTGTCGTTTGTCGAAGACCCGACGCGCATCCTGCGGGGGGCGCGCCTCGCCGGGCGCCTGGGCTTGGACTTCGAACAAAACACCCGCGCCCAAATTCCCGCCGCCCTGAACCCGGCGGTGTTGGGGCGGGTCAGCGCCGCGCGGCTGCGCGGGGAATTAGAGCTGACCCTGAGCGAACCCGCGGTGACGCCCGAGTTGCGGGTGCTCGAGGCGGTCGGCGCGCTCGAGGCCATGTTCGGCCTGACCCTCGACAAAAACGTCACCGAGCGCCTCGATACTTTTCGCATAAGTGAAGAGGTGCCCGCCGAGAGCTACCTGCTCGCGCTCCTGCTCGGCGTTCCGGCCGCGGATTTGGCAGCGCAGGTCGAGAAGTTTCACTGGCCGCGGCGCTACCTCGGGACCGTCGAGCGCCTGCGCACCGTCAAAGTCGCCGACGACCTGACCCGCGAGCAGTGGGAAGCCTCCGGCGAGGCCGAAAAAATACTCCTAAAAGCGTTCAGCCCGACCCTGGAGGCGCGGGTGCTGGCGCTCGACGCCAGCGCCGGTGAACGAAAAATACGCGGCCAAGACGTGTTAGACTTGGGGCTGTCGCCCGGCCCCGCGGTGGGAGAAGTTTTGAAAAAAGTCGCGCAAGCGCGGCACCGCCGCGAGGTCGGCACCTTTGCTGAAGAGTTGGACCTGGCCCGCCGCCTCGTCCGGACAGCTACTGAACTCCAGGAGTAACCTTCATGTTATTGACTTTTCTCCAAACTCAAGACCTCAACACGCTTGTTATCAGCGCCGTCGTGATGGTGATGGCGCTTATTTTCCACAACGTTTTTCAGAGCTGGGTGGCGTCGCGTTACGGCGACAACGGCCCGCGCTTTTCGGGCTACATGAGCTTCGACCCGCAGCAGCAGCTCGAGCCGATGGGCGTGCTTTTTTTGTTTCTGCTCGGCTTCGGCTGGCCCAAAGCGATTCCGGTGAGTTCGCGCAACTACCGCGGGCGGGGTCGCCAAGAGGCGTTCGTCTGGTACAGCGGCCCGCTGGCTTACCTCATCGTCGGCTTTGTCGGTTACTTGGTTGCGGCGGTGTTTTTTCAGGTCCAACGCCAGGACTTGGCCCTCGCTTTTCGCATCACCGGCGACATCGCCATCCTGCACGCCGTCATCAACCTGTTCCCGGTTTATCCCTTGGACGGCGCTAAAGCCGCCCTCGCCTGGGGCAACGCCGACGTGCGCCGCGTCGTCCAGCAAATCGCGTCGTACGGGTTTATCGGCTTCATCGTCGTTTTTCTGCTGCTCAGCTACACCGGGATTATCGGCGGTATTACGGGTTTCTTTCGGACCCTTTTGTTCAGGCTTATCGGCTTGATACCGGGGTTGTGAGCGAAATTCATCTGGGTATCGATTGGGTATCGATGTTGAACTTCTCACGCTTTTAGAAGCTGTCGCTCTTCACAGCGCTGAAGGCCAAGGCAAACCGCTGGGCAGCAAGGTCGTCGCCGGTGGAGGTGCTGGAGAGGCCGTGGAAGCCGACCGTGACGGGCAAGAGTACGAGTAGCCTCCGGCACCTAATATCAAAGTAGTTTTTCAGGTTGAAGCTGATGATTGATTCGCTTAGCCCACTTGTCCAGGATAGGCCGCTCGGGATAACCCGGCGTTTCGGGATAAACCCGTAACAAACCGTCACCCTCAAAACGCGGCAGCACGTGAATATGGAGGTGAAAAACCTCTTGCCCACCCGCCGCACCGACCGAGTGCCATAAATTCATCCCGTCACTCGGAAAAGCCGCGCTGACCGCCCTAGTCACCCTCACGACCGTCCTCATCAGCGCCGCGCCCAAGGTTTCGTCCAGGCCGCGAACGTCCGGCAGGTGAGGTTTGAGAATCACCAGGACGTGACCGGGGTGAAATTGGCGCAAATCTATAAACGCCACGGTGTGCTCGTCTTCGAAAACTTTGCTTGCGGGCGCTCTGCCTTGGGCGATGTCGCAAAATATGCAAGCGACCGTCACATCTCTTCCGGCGCACCGATGCCGAGCAGCTCGAGCCCCCGCTCCAGAGTCTCCTTGACCTTTTCAACCAAGGCCAGCCGCGCCTCACGCAAACCCGGCTCCGACTGGAGCACCCGCGTGTCGGGTTTGCCGGAGGCGTCTTTGTGATTGTAGTAACCGTTCCAGGCGGTCGCCAAGTCGAGGCAGTACTGCGCGACGACGTGCGGCGCGAAGTCCCGCGCGGCTTGGCTAATGACCTCGGGCAGCCTCGCAACGGTCTGGGCGAGCTTGACTTCCAGGTCGCCGAGTTTTGAGAAGTCCGCGCCCGCGGCGCTCAAGCCGGCCGCGTCAGCCGCGCGCAGGATGCTACAGGCCCGCGCGTGCGCGTACTGCACGTACGGGGCCGAATCGCCCTGCAACGACAGCGCCTGCTCCCAGCGAAAGTCGATAATGCGTTTCGCCTCGCTCTTCAGCATCCCGAAGCGCAACGCGCCGATGCCGACCTGCTCGGCGACCTCGTCGATGGTCGCCAGACCGGCGTTTTTCTCCGCGACGACCCCTCGAGCGCGTTTGACCGCCTCGTCCATCACCGCGTCGATGGACAGGGTAATCCCTTTGCGCCCGCTCATCGCCGCGCCCTCGAGCGTCACCACTTCGTAGGCCAGGTGGTGCGACTGGTCGTAACCCTTGGCCGTGTCGGACAGTTTCAGCGCCGTCTTGACGATGGTCTGCGGATGCGACTGCCGCGCGTCGATGACGTTGACGATTTCGTCCGCGTGGGCGAACACTCGCCCGTCGGGGTGCGCTTCGCCCTGCGGAGCGCTGGTGTAGAGCGTTTTGCCGGAGGGTTGGGTGTTGAACGCTTCGAACACCAGGCCCTCGAACAGCCCGACTTTCCAATACTGGTAGGGAATGTCCTTCATCACGTACATCGCGTTGCCGTCACTTCTCACCAACACCACGAGCGGTTCCTCCAAACCGGGCAAAAACTCGGACACGTCCATGACGAGCGCGCCCGCGTACTTGCCTGAAGTCGCTTGAAAAACGTGGTCGCTGTTTTTCAGGACGGCCAGGGCTTGCTCCAACAATCCACTCCGGACGATGTCGGACTCCCAAACGAGCAGGTCGTATTCAGCGCCCAAACGGTAGTAGGTTTGGAGTTGTGCGCGCAGGATGTCTTCAATGTTCGTGCGCAGTTCGCCGCGCTCGAGCCGGTGCATCACCTCCGAGACGCCCTGTTCAATTTCTTCGGCGTCGTTCTCTTTCGCCCCGGTCAGCCGCACGTACAGCTCGCCGAGCCAGTGGTCGTATTTTCTCGAGCCGTCGTACTCGGCCTTAAAATAGCGCGCCGCGAAGATCGACTCGGCGGCCTGTCGCCCGGTGTCGTCGATGTAGTTTTGCACCTCGACCTCATAGCCCGCCGCCTTCAAAATGCGCGCGGTGGCGTCTCCCAAGACGATGTTGCGTAAATGCCCGACGTGCGCCTCTTTGTTAGGGTTGACCGAGGTGTGTTCGACGATCATCTTTTTGTTTTGCTTGGGCAGGGTGAGGTCGTTCTCGAGCACGCCTTCGACAAAACGTCCTGGCTCGACGAAAAAGTTGAGGTACGGTCCCACGGCTTCGGCCCTGGCGACGCCCCCGAGCAGCTCGAGCTTCTCGACCAGTTCGGCGGCGATGAGCGCCGGGTTTTTGCGCAACCTTTTGGCGACCACGAACGCGACCGGGCTGCCGTAGTCGCCGGGTTTGTCGGCGGGAACGTCTTGGACGGACGCGTCCACGTCTTCGACGCCGAGCTTTTTCAGGGCCTCGAGCAGGGCGTGGTGCAGGCTTGTTTTGAGGTCTGGCATAGCCTCGTACCTTAGCACAGAGGCCGTTGAAACTTTATCTTCGAGAACGCCCTCAGCCGGCTGAGGGTAAGAGGTTTGAGGGGTAAAGCTCCCGGGCGCAATTCAGGTCAGCGCGTGTCGGCTACCCACTCGGCGGTCTCGAGCAGCGAGTCTATCAGTTGCTCGACGGCCCACAGCGCGCCGGGACCGCTGTTGCCGTAGTTCTCGATGACCTTCGTGTCGCCGTCGGCCACGACCATCGTGTAGACGGTGGGGCCGTCCAAAAACGCGGCGCGGTAGGTGTCTTGAAACGTCCCGAAACCGATGTCGTCGATAGCGCGCAGAACCTGGTTGAGACGGCCCCTGCTCACCGTGCCGGTGTAGTCGCCGAGGCGCTCCACCCCGTAGTCGCCCGTGTACCGAAAGGTTCCGTCCGCCTTCACGATAAAGGTGTAGGCCGGACAGCCCGCGTAGCAGCGCAACCGCTCTATCCCGACGGCGCTGATGTCGGTGGGTTCCGGCTGAGGGTTGACAGCACCCGGCAGCACCGCCACACCCGGAATGGACGGGGCTTCGGCCTGTTTCGGGGCGGGGGCCGGTTCGGCGAGCTTTGAGTGAAGGCTTTGCAACTCACCCGCCAACACGAATCCCAAGGACACGACCACCAAAAGCGCAGATACCTTTTTCATACCTGTTAGTATGTCACGTCAAAATGAGGGCGAGAAACCTTTTGTTTAAAGCTCGGCTCAAAACCGCTGTTCAAAATCTCTCAGTAGATGATTTTTTGGTCCCCGTTGACAGTCCCGCCCGGCACGGCGTGCTATCTTGAATCGCTTTGAGAATAGGGTTCACTCGTCCAGACTAGGTTTTACGGAAAGGCGTCCCGTTGACAGTTTCAGCACCTAAGGGGGCAGCATTCAAGTCCCGTTTCGCTTACGAAAACACCGACGAATACAACATCTCCGCTTGGGGCGGCCGCTACTTCGGCGTGAACGAACAAGGCAAGCTTACCGTGACCGCCGAAGACCAAGCCACAGTCGCGCTGAGCGACATCGTTCACAACTTAAGGGCGCAGGGCAAAGCGCTGCCCTTCATCCTGCGCTTCCCGCAGATTATTGAGAGCCGCATCGCCCGGCTCAACGGCGCGTTTCAAAACGCGATTGACGAGTCCGGTTACGCAAACCGTTACCAGGGTGTTTACCCTATCAAGGTCAACCAGCGCCGCGTGGTGGTCGAGACGATAGCTGAATATGGCGAACACTACCGCACTGGTTTGGAAGCGGGCAGCAAGGCCGAACTCGCGCTGTGCCTGGTCCAGGACACGCACCCCGAGGCGCTGCTGTGCTGCAACGGCTTCAAAGACGATGACTTCGTCCGGTTGGCGCTGTGGGGCCGCAAGCTCGGCAAGAACGTGGTCATCACGCTGGAAAAGTACAGCGAACTCGACCGGGTGTTGCGCATCAGCGAGGAGGTCGGGGTCAGGCCTGCGCTCGGGGTGCGCTTCAAACTGCACGCGCGGGGCTCGGGCCAGTGGGAGTCTTCGGGCGGCGACGACGCCAAGTTTGGGCTCACCGCGACCGAGGTGATAAGCGTCGCCCAGCGCTTGCAAGCGCTGGGGCTTACGGACGCCCTGGTGATGATTCACTGCCACGTCGGCAGCCAGGTCACCGACATCCGCCGGGTCAAGGTGGCGGTGCGCGAGGCGGCGCAAGCTTACGTCGAACTGCGCGAGATGGGCGTGCCGGTGGGGTACTTGAACGTCGGCGGCGGTCTGGCGGTCGACTACGACGGCAGCAAAACGACCTTTTACGTCTCCGCCAACTACGGCATTCAAGAATACGCCGACACGGTCGTCTACACGGTGCAAGAAGCCTGCCAGGAGTGGGAAGTGCCCGAGCCGATTCTGGTCAGCGAGTCGGGCCGGGCGCTCACCGCGCACCACGCGCTGGTCGTCGTGCCGGTCATCGACGCGGTCGGGCCGACGCGCGAGCCCCTCGAGCTGCCGCCCCTGCCCGGCGAACCCCACGCCCTCGTCGAAGACATGCGCGACTTACTGGACTCTTTAAGCGTCAAAACCTACCGCGAGGTCTACAACGAAGCGGTGGGCAACAAAGACACCATGCACAACCTGTTCGACTTAGGCTACCTGAGTTTGCTCGAGCGCGCGCACGTCGAAAACCTCTTCAACCGCATCCTGGTCAAAATCGCCAAGCTCATCCGCGACTTGGACTACGTTTCCGACGAGTTCGAGGCCCTGCCCAAACTGCTGGCCGACAAGTACATCTGCAACTTCAGCTTGTTTCAGACCCTGCCCGACCACTGGGCCATCGGCGCGCTGTTTCCGATTGCGCCCCTAGAACGCCTGAACGAAGCGCCCACTCGAGACGCCACCCTGGTCGACATCAGTTGCGACAGCGACGGCAAAATCAACAAGTTTGTCGACCTGCGCGACGTCAAGGCGACGCTGCGCTTGCATGAATTAAAAGAGGGTGAGCCCTACTACCTCGGCGTTTTTCTGACCGGCGCCTACCAAGACGTGCTCGCCAACGCCCACAACCTGTTCGGCCGCGTCAACGAGGCGCACGTCCGCTTGGCCGGGAACGGCTTCGTCGTTGAACGCTTCATCAACGGCCAGAAAGCGCGCCGCGTCATCGAGAACATGGGCTACGAAGCTCCCGAACTGCACAGTTGGTTGAGCGAGGAAGTCGCCGAAGCCAAGGCCGCGGGTACCCTCACCGACGCCGAAGCCGTCAAGCTCACCGCCGTCTACGACGCGGAACTCGTGGGCTACACGTATCTAGAGGAGATGTGACCGCTCCAGCAGTTCCAAATTTAACCAAATTCGATTTCAATGACGTGCTGAACGGTACTCTCAAGAGATAGGCGACGAGCAATCGAGCAGCTACAGAGGCTGTTTCGGAGAATAACCCTTCAGTTTCTGGTGAACTAAGCTCCCTTAGCAACTTTTTAGAAGCGTCCCGCCAGATATTTAGCCCTCTTCTGAGCAAAGTAGAGGGGAATTAGCTGCTGTGCTGATAAGCTTTAACCTGCTCAACGCTGTTTGAGAGAGGGTTTGTTAAATTTGGAATTGCTGTGACCGCTCGCCAAGGCTTGCCAAAGCCACAAACGCTTTGCTACACTACGCTTTGCCCGACGCCGTGGTGGTAGGCGAGGCTGTAGTCCGCGGTAGCTCAGTGGCAGAGCGATCGACTGTTAATCGATTGGTCGTAGGTTCGAATCCTACCCGCGGAGCCAAAGAAAAGCCTTCTGAGACTTGTCTTCTCAGAAGGCTTTTGTTACTTGAGGTTCGGCTTTGTCGAGGCCTCTGCCACTACCTCTACGCAGCAGACTCGAGTCCGGTGTCTCGGGGCCATGTCTGCAGCTCAGCAGCCCGGCTGAAGCGCTTTCGCCAAAGCGCCGGTTTTGACCCGGCGCTGAGAGGTCCAAAATCCTGCTACTGCGGGCGCAGTTACAGTGCACTGGGTACACAGCAACAACCCTCGCCGGTGTCAGCGTTATAGTTGCCCCATAGCGAGGGTGCGTCTCAAAACAGGTGGTTGTTAAAGTAAGGGATGACAAACGCCAAGGAAGCCCTGAAAGCGGGATTGTTAGAGCTGTAGCCAAGCCCTGGACGAGATGCTGGAAAGCTGTCCAGAGCGCGCAGATTTTGCGGTACTCGAAGAGCAGGTGGAGAGACTAGCAGAGAGAACTTTGCCCAAAACCCTGAGTAGCCTAGCTGTAGCGGGTGCGACCACGCCTGCAGATTATGTTCTACCCTGGCAACAGCCCCAGTGAGCGCGACAGTTACGCCAGCGCCGTGTCCAGCGACGACTTCATCCCTTTAGCTCAGGGACTAATGCGCCATAGCGGGGTAAGACAGCAAGATGTTCTCGTCGGTCCGGGTGACGGCGCTCCTTGGGACGCAAGTGCGCGACCTCGCGTCATAGCAGGGCTGTTTGATACTTTGGCATGAAGCAGCGCATTCTAGACGTGTATCACGCTACGCTCTACCTGGAGCGGGTGCTGCTGGCACTGAACTGGTCTGAAGCCGAAAGAGAGGCCGAGCGGAGGCTCTGGCTGCGAGGTCAACGCGCGTGATTGGTTCTTAGCCTACCTGCTGCCCCCTCAGGTTTGCTCGCAGTGGTCGGCAGAGGCTAAAAACGCACTGTACTATCTTCAGCCTGGCAGTGGGCAAATCGAAGGTGCCAACAAATCCGTCATCGACGTTCGTATGAAGCGCGGTGGTATGCGCTGGTCACATGGCGGCACTCCCCGTATGGCCGCTCTGCGTAGCGCCCAACTCTCTAAACGCCCTTTAGCAGACTTTCGTAAAACCCGGCTGGCTGCTTTCCACCCAAATTGAGACGCACCCCTAAGGCCGGGTGCAGCCCCGAATTGTCGGATAAATGGTGGAGGATGCTTGGCGGAGCTTTCAGTCACTGCGTCTGTGACGCGTTTTCAACTCGAGTCGGTCTGTCATCCGACAGGGTTCAGCCTCATCTGGCTGTCGGATAAACCCGCGCATCGGCCCCTCGCGCGAGGGTACAAGCCACGGCTTTTACGTCCTGTAGGAGCCTCCATTTAACGTTTGCGATATTTTGCCATGTCCCAACCGCCAGAACTATCCGCCTATTTAGGGTTACACCCCCTAAGGCCCAGCAGTTCCAAATTTAACCAAATTCGATTTCAATGACGTGCTGAACGGTACTCTCAAGAGATAGGCGACGAGCAATCGAGCAGCTACAGAGGCTGTTTCGGAGAATAACCCTTCAGTTTCTGGTGAACTAAGCTCCCTTAGCAACTTTTTAGAAGCGTCCCGCCAGATATTTAGCCCTCTTCTGAGCAAAGTAGAGGGGAATTAGCTGCTGTGCTGATAAGCTTTAACCTGCTCAACGCTGTTTGAGAGAGGGTTTGTTAAATTTGGAATTGCTGCCTAAGGCCTAGACCCGTTGACACGGTTCGTGAGAGGCTTGTATACTCTTTAAGCTAACCCGGAGGGTTGGCAGAGTGGTTGAACGCGGCGGTCTTGAAAACCGTTATGGGGTTTCGCCCTATCGGGGGTTCGAATCCCTCACCCTCCGCCACGCTGCTCCAACTGTGGGGTGAGGGTCAGCAAACCGTAAGCTGTTCGCGCTGGTGAACGATCGCAAACTGGAGGGGTGGCCGAGCGGCTGAAGGCGCTCCCCTGCTAAGGGAGTATAGGGCCAAAAGCTCTATCGAGGGTTCGAATCCCTCCTCCTCCGCCACGTTAGAGCCGTCATTTTGGCAATTGCAAAGGCGATGCTCTTTTAAAAGGGAACATCTGTCGAAAAGATAGATGACACCTCTACAATGCGCCCGTAGCTCAGCTGGATAGAGCGTCTGACTACGGATCAGAAGGCCAGGAGTTCGAATCTTCTCGGGCGCACCAAAAGAAAAGTCGTTCTGGACGGTGAAATCCCGAAGCTGCTGGCAGCTTCGGGATTCTCAGTTGAGGACTTCCCTACTAAACTCCCTACTAAACGGAATCGAGCAGTTCCTTCATCGTCCGGCTGCTTTGCTCGAGCCGACTTCTAAAGGCATGGCCGTAGATGCGCAAGGTAGTGTTGATATCAGCGTGGCCTAATCTTGCTGAGACTGTGGCGACGTCCATGCCGCTGGCAATCCAGAGCGAGGCGGCGGTGTGGCGCAGGTCGTGAAAGCGAATCCTTGAGATTTCAGCTCTGGAAGAAAGCTTTTCGAACGGCTCAACGAGCCGAATCCTTGAGGGGGGCGTGCCTCGACCTGTAGTGAAGATGAGGTCGTAGTCTTGCCAACCTTTTCCAGCTTTGACTCGAGTCGATTCTTGGGCTTGCTTGTGGCTGTTTAAGATGCTGAGCGTGTCCGACGGAATCGGGAGTAGCCTGTCACCCTTTTTGGTTTTTGGCGGCCCGAACTTGGGCACGGCTCTATCCACTGAAAGTGTACGCTGGACATGTAGCGTACTGGCACTGATGTCAGCCCACTGGAGCCCCCGAACTTCGCCAAGGCGTAGCCCCAGGCTGAGGGTGAGAAAATAGGCGGCGTAAAACCTGTGTTCTTGCGCTTCAATGTCCAAACGCCCGGTTGAATCCTTCGCCTTTAGGCGGAACAGCTTCAGCGGGGTTGCTAGGATAATGCAATGGCGGAGTATCGACGCGGAGCGCATACGCTGTATGACATCGAGTATCACTTTGTGTGGGTAACGAAATACAGGTATCAAGTGCTGAAAGGAGAGGTAGCCGAACGAACGAGAGAGTTGATAAGACAAACGTGCCTGAGCCGAGAGATAAAGATAATCAAAGGGCACGTGAGCAAAGACCATGTACACGTTTTGCTGTCATGCCCACCGAAGCTGAGCCCGTCACGAGTTATGCAGTATCTGAAAGGAAGAAGCTCACGGCTGCTGCAACAAGAGTTTCCGCACCTGAAGAAGCGTTACTGGGGACGGCACATCTGGGCGCGGGGGTACTTTTGTGCAAGCGTAGGGACCATCAGTAAAGAACAGATAAGAGCGTATATCGAGCAACATGATAAGGAACCTATCGAGGAAAGCTTTAGCATTGATGAAGACGAACAGGCTTGAGCCTGAGAGGTCACTTTCAGTGCCGAAACCAACCCACCGGCTTCAGCCGGTAGGTCGTTTAGTTAGAAACGTTCGTATTTCACTGGGTTCCCACACTCTAATATCGCTAGCCGGCATTCGTACGGCCGCGACCGCGTTCAGAGGATTGGCCGAAATCACTTGCCACTGCATGGCCTGCGTCAGCGCGGCACTCAGGCAAGCTCGCGCTTTGCGCGTCACGTAGGCACTGTGGTTATTTAGTAGCTTTGTTTGCCACGACTGAACCTGTAACGGTGTGAGCTTGTTCAGCTTGACGCTCCCCAGATGAGGCTTGATATGATTTTTACTGTCACCCCGGTAAGCCTGCAAGGACTTCGGACGCAAATCATGCTGGCGTTGCTCGAGCCAGTAGTCGAGATAGTCGCTCAAGGTGCTGTCACCCGTCTGGTTGAGCATTCCTTGCTCGAGCCGCTTGAGAAGGTCCGTACGGTCGCGGTTGGCCTCAGGTCTGGTCTTACGCCAAGGACCTTCTAAGCGCCTTTGACTACCGTCGGTTTGATTGCCGTTTGTAATAATCGCAAAGTAACGAATATAGGAGGTGCCGTTGCCCCTTTTGAGGGTACGTTTACGCACCGTCCCCTCCCCGTGAGAACGTTTCGCCATCGGTTAGCTCCATTTCTTTTTGAGCGAACCTCAGCCTTTGGTGAAAAGACCAAGGTACTGTCGACCTACCACAATGAGCAGGTCACCTCTATTCAATCTGTGATTGTCCAACAAGAGAAGGAGCCTCTTTGGACAATTTTAACGTGTCGAAATCGAATGGACGTCTGATAACACAACGAAGGCAACCTGAGAAGGTTGCCTCCAATCGCGTCAGCAATAGGGCAAAGTCCTACTGCCTGTGTTGCGTCAACTTGAAGTCTTAGCTGACAGATTTGTTTCCAACTCTCACTTCCGTCTCAAATCAATGTCGGGTTTTCGTAGTAGAAATCCTGTCCAAAAGCGACTTGGAACTAGCAGTTCCAAGCTCTTCCAGCGCAGGTTTCGGCTCAGAGAAAAGCCGGAACTCTCAGTTCCTTACCGAGCTATAACCAAGTCGGCTAAAGTTCACGCCAACACACGCTCTCCTTCGACCCGACCCCCGTTATCTTCAGCGTCATACAACCGTCACCGTCTTAGCGTGAACGCCTGAAAGGAGGTTTGATGGTGAAAGCGTCGTTTCCGAAGGCAAAGCTTGTAAAAAGGAGGGGGTCACATGAGTAGCAGTGACCTCAAACCCATCGTCGAACAAGCCGCGTCTCTTCTTGAACTCGTCTTCGACGAAGCCATGCGTCGCGCTAGCGAACGGCATGGTCGGCTCGAGACTCTTAACGCAGGCGAATCGCTGTGGGTCGAGGGGGCTGAAGCGGTAAAAATCATGGGCGCAGGTTATACGTTGCCTCGTCTCAAACAACTCGGCCACCAGGGCGACATCGCCATGAACCGCAAAGACCCCGACAAACCCAACAGCCCCTACATTTTCTTGCGTTCGAGTCTACACGAGTACTCCGTCAAACGCATCTTCGAACTTGATGAACAGAAAGCACGCTGAGCGTGCAGGACGCTGATAAGCGAGGTGAAAGATGATAGACGTACAGACGTTGAAGGCTCGAGTCGACTTGAGAGGCTTAGTTCAGGAAACCCATCAGCTGACGAAGAGTTCTAAAACACAATGCCTGTGGCACGACGACACGCATCCCTCCCTCCACATCTATCCTGACGGCTATTTCTGCTTCGCCTGTGGAGCCTCGGGCGACCACCTGGACTGGCTGACAGCGACGCGAGCGCTATCCTTTCAAGAGGCTATTGACCTCCTGACCCGCTACGATGGCTCACACTTTTACGCCACACCAACACGGGTAGAAAACTCAGTAACTTCGAAAAACTCTTTCTGTGAGAAGCCAACCTTCGAATGGCACTTACCTCTGAGACAGCATCAGCTCGAGACTCATGAACGCCGGGCAGAAAGGCTGGCAGAAGTTCCCGAAGCTCTTACAGGCCGAGGTTTCACGTTGGTCGACTGCAAACGCCTGGGGTTTGTCAACGAGAACGGCAACGCCATTTTTCCAGTCATCGGGCCAAGCGGTTTAGCCCTCACCCTCAAGTGCCGCTACGCGGTTCCAAATCCGCACCGGTACGAGTATGTGACCCCAGGACGTGGCACCCCTGCTTGGTGCTCTCCTGACATCCGTCAAGCAAAGGCCATTCTCATCGTCGAGGGCGAACTCAACGGCATGGCGTGCTGGCTAGCCGTTAGCAAGCCAGACGGTGGCAATCATCAAGCACATGTCGGAGTGATGGGCACAGCTGGGGCATACGGGTCGCTTCATCTCGATGTTTTCAAAGACAAAACCGTCTATATCTACGCTGACGACGATGATGCGGGTGAAGACGCACGACAGCGCTGGGCAAGACAGGCACTCGGCGCGGGCGCGAAAGAGATGTTCGTGCTCGAGCCCTGGCCGCAGGACGCTTGTGACATCGCTGGGGCTTTCGGCAAAGCAGCCTTGCGAAAGCGTCTGACCTGGAGCCGGAAACAGCCTTTTATTCCCACAGAGCCATTTGGTGCAGTGGGAGCGCCCGGTGCAATACCCACTGCACCGAAACATTCTCCTCTCTCATCGCCCAAACCCGATTTGATGCAGTGGTGCAGCCAGTTTAGGGAAGCGCCGAGCGTCGGCGCTGCTGTGCCATCCCTGTCTTGTCCTCCTCGTTACAGAGGACACCATGATGCCGCTTGACCGTGTCAATTTGCGGCAGACCCTGCCACCCCTCGACTGGTTTGTCGGTGGGCTGATTTTGCAAGGCTACATCAACACCATCGCCAGTCTGCCGGGCGAAGGTAAAACGGCGTTGTTGACAGGGCTCGTTTGGCAAGCGTCACGAACGAAAGGGACGTTTCTAAACCGACGTGTCGTACACGGCACAACCCTTTACGTCGACTTCGACGCCCCTGGTGATGGGCGCACCGTCCGCTACTGGCTAGACAAGCATAAAAGAGCCTTTGGCGATGGTGACTTGAGCAAAATCGTCGTGCTCGAGCCCGACCTCGACACCTACGGATTAGCTGAGGGTGAACTTCAAGAACTTACTGAAGTAGCGAAAGAGTCCGAAGCCAAACTTATCCTCATCGACTCGTTCAGCTCTGCTTTTCCCAGTGTCGACCCCATCAAACTCGTTCAGGTGCAAGGACCCCTTTGGTATCTGCGGCGTTTGGCGATGGAAACGGGCGCTGCCGTCGTTATTCTGGACCATCTACCCAAACCTGTTTCGGGCGAACGAGCGGGTGCCAGGGGCATCATCGGCTCGGTGGCAAAGTCGGCACAAGCGAGAGCGGTACACATCTTGTCTCGAGTCCCGCCCAAAGAAGTACAAGGTAGAAACGTCTTGCGCTGGGACACCACCAAGATGAGTTACAGCGTCAGACCGGAGCCGTTTGGGGTCGAACTTCGTTTCAGTGAAGGTGCGGTCTTCATGGACCGAGTCGACTTACCCGAAGGTCACAGTGAAACCCGTACTGAGCGTGCCGTCAGGGTCATTCAAGGTTATTTGGAAACGCACCGAGGACAAGTAGTTACCCATCAAGAGCTTTTGGACATCGCTATACAAGAAGGCGACTTACGCAAGCGCGCCGCGGCGGAGGCTATCCGCCTCGTCAAGGAGGTCTACGGCAAGGACCTCGTCACCACCCACCTACCCGGGCGAGGCAACCCTCAGGGGTACAGACTGAAGCCGGAACCAGTTATCTTCACACCCCCTGCATCACTGCATCAAATGGTGGATAAGCTGTTGGACACAGCTAAACCTTTATTGCATACCCCTCTGCAAGAACCTGCGCCGGATGCACCAAATCAAGACGCTGAAAACCAGTTCCCCAATCCCTCTAACGCCGAAGCGGGGGGAAGTGAGTAACAGATGCTCCGGCCGCGCAAAAAGCCCAACCTGCTCAACTACGTCCGGGTGGCGGACTTTGCGGCGGGAGCCGGGGTGACCGAGCGGGCGGTTCAAGCGTGGCTGGCGAAGCCGAAGATTGACCCAGAAGTAAAGGCGTACGTTGAGGAAAAGCTGGGGCAGTCTATCCCTAACCCCGCCAAGCCGGAGTTCGAGCCTTTCCTCAAAGAGCTAAGGCAAACACATCCACAGCTATTCCAAAGGCTCAAGAGCAACCGCACCAAGTGCTTGAGCTACGGAATCGTTTACAGCGGTCGGGCGTATATCAGTTTGCAGGGAGCAGAACGCTATTTGACCGAAAGAGACTTACCTCGAGTGGCGCAACGTCCAAAAGATGGCATCACCGTTGAGGCTGCTACTGACCTACTTCCTTACAGCCGTTGGAAGATTTACAAGGCGGCTTTTGCCGGTGAGATTGAGGCCGTTATCCACTCTCAAACAATTTATCTGGATAAGAAAAGCGTTGAAGCGTATAAGCTCGAGCAGAAGAGCTTACTTCCTTTACCGGGCTGGATGCTGATTCAAGACGCGGCTCAGTAAGTCGGCAGGTCGTACCCCTCATTGGTCGCCTGGCTCAAAGTGCATGAGCGTCCTGTTCGGGTATTTACCCATCCTCAATCGAATCGTCCCAGGCGCTACATGTTGAGAACCGACTTGGAAAAGTACAAGCAGATAGCAGCAAAGACCGATAAGCACATCCCTAGAAGTTTGCGCGATAGGCACGAAAGCGAATTTTGATGGAACAGACGAACACCGAAAATACTACTCCCCAGCCAACGACAGAGCGCATCGTCGCCATCGACATCCTGCGTGGCTATGCCTTGTCCGGCGTGCTGGTCGCTAATGTGCTGGTGTTCAGCTATCCTTTTCAGCTTTACCCACCTCTGGGCTTTCCGGGACTCGGTGGGCTTGGATGACTGACCGAGTGGCTTATTCGGGTGCTGGTGGTGGGTTCGTTCTATCCGCTGTTTTCGTTTTTGTTCGGCTGCGGCTTTGCGTTGTATCTGCGCAAGGGGAATAAGGCTTTGCCGTTGTTCAGAAGGCGTCTCATCCTCCTGCTTTGTATCGGCTTTGTCCATTCGGTCTTTATCTGGTCTGGGGATATTTTGGTGACCTACGCACTGGTGGGTTTTCTACTGATACCGTTCCGAAGCCGTTCTGCTGTGGCGCTGCTTGGTTGGATTATTGTGCTGACAGCATCGACCTTCTTCCTCGTTTGGTTCCTTGGAGACTTAGGGGCTGGTTTTTCACGCTCGTACATAGAACAGGTGACACAGGTTTATAGGGAGGGGAGCTATCTCGAGGCCACAGTGCAACGGATAGCCGACACTAGCCTGACACTACTCAACCTGCCGTTCACTGCTCCGCAAATCCTGGCTTTCTTTCTGGGAGGTCTACTCGTAGCGAGACAGCACCGCTTTGAAAACTCTGGACAACATCGCTCCTTTTGGCGTTGGGTGTGCTTCGTGAGTTTGCTCATCGGCGTGCCTTTTGTCGCTTTACAGGCCGGTTTCCTTTTGCGTCCCGATCCTGTTCCGAGCTTTGTTTCTGCGTTGGACCTGACCCTTGGGAGTCCGGCGTTGGGGTTTGGGTATTCGGCGAGCTTGTTCCTTTTTCTTACCCCGAAGGTGCAGCGTCGTTTGAAAACTCTTGCTTTGGTGGGGCGTATGGCGCTTACGAACTACCTTGCGCAGTCGGTTGTCTTTACGCTCATCTTCTACGGCTATGGGGGCGGCTGGTACGGCAAATCAAATCCTGCGTGGAGTGTCTTGTGGGCGTTTGTTGTCTTTGCAGGGCAGGTTGGGTTGAGTAGGTGGTGGCTTACGCGCTTCAGGTATGGACCTGCCGAGTGGGGGTGGCGCTGTTTGACCTACGGGCGGTGGTTTGAGCTGAGAAAATAATCCCCTATAAAATCAGGCCAGCACCTCCAGCCCGGCCCACTCCACCAGCAACTTAGCCGTTCGACCTTTATCGAAGGCTACTTCGACGACCTGCCGTGAGTTCTCCACGCCTGAACGTATCACCCTGCCGCTGCCGTGCAGCTTGTGCCAGACTTGGGTTCCTCTTTTAAGACTACCGTCGCGAGCAAGGTCGTAGGGCCGCCGCTCCTCTTTTGTGGGTTGGGTCGTCTCTTTGCGGTGCTGAACCCCAAGCTTCTCTCGACACGCTGTTATCTTGCTCGCGTCTGGCACAGCCACCTGGCTAAGTTGCCGCTCGAGTGCTTTAGGCAGAGGTGCGCTGGTCTTTAAGCTCCAAGTCTGATTGGCCGCCAGCACCCACTGGGCAAGCTGTTCCTTTTCGGAAGTGCTCATTCCACTCCACAGCTCCACATACCGGTCCAAATAGCGGTAGACATCTGCGACAGCCAGTGCTTCGGTTGCTCCCCAGTGTCGAGGTGAGGTGCTGAAAGCCTTTCTGCTCGCTTCGGCCGCCTCACGAAGGCTGTTCAAGCCCTCCATGAAGATGCTGGGCGGTCGGTTCTTGACGACGTGCAGCTCGAGCGTAGCCTGAGTACGGGTCAGGGCGACGTAGAACAAGCGGCGCTCCTCACTCAGGTCGGTGTCGTTACCGGCTGCTGGGATGTGGCCGTAGTTGACAGCCGGCACAATCACGTGCGGCCACTCGAGGCCCTTGGCTCGGAAGATGCTGCTGATGACGACTTGAGAGCCTCGGGTGCCGTTATGAATAGCCCGAGCGCGTTCGATGTGAGTGAGCAGAGAGGCTGCGTCACCTTTTCCCTTGGCATACTCGATAAAGGCTTCGACCGTTTGGGCTTTGCCTTGGCCGGTCTCGACAAAGCCGCTGTTCTCGAGCAGAAACTTTTTGTACTCGAGCTGCTGTTCAAGCTCGAGGAGCAGTTCATAAGCACTGTGTTTTTCTACAGCCTCAGTCAGCCAAGCCAGGGTCTGACCCAAGGCGACGAGTTTAGGACCTGCGTAACCACTCATGCCCCCGGCTGTCAACAACGCCACACTCGGGGGTGTCCCGTGGACCAAGATAGTTCTTAAAAGGGCGTCACTGGCATCGCGTCGCACGTACCGCTTCGGGATGCGCAGGACGTCCCACCAGACTTCGCTCAAAAGGGCTTTATCCGCGGCACTGAATGTGCCAATGCGTTCAATCAAAGCCACCTGAAGGTACTTGAGCAGTAACGTGTTCTCACTGCGGTCGTAGAAGGGAACGTTGCCGACAATCTTATAAGGGATGCCCTCTTCTATCAGGGCGGTCTCGACTACCCCTGTCTCGGCATACAGACGCACCAGCACCGCAACCTGGTCGGCACGCAAGCCACTGTCGATGGCTTCACGAATATTGCCGGCGACGCGAGTTCCCATGACGTCTGCCGATTCGTGCGCTTCTATAAGTGTCGCTCCCCCGAAGCCGCGTACAGGAGACAACTGTTTAGGAGCGCGAACTCGGTTTCGCTGGATGACGTGGTTCGCCAGGATGGTGTGCTCGGCAAAGCAGCGGAAGTTGTCCGAGATGCTGTAGCTCACCGCCCTGTAGCGTTTGGCGAAGCCTAGAATGAAACTGTTCGACGCTCTTCTAAACCCGAAGATGCCCTGGTCATCGTCGCCACAAACCATCACGTTCAGGTGAGTTTTGACAAGGATGTCCAAGAGTTCGACCTGGCTCAGGTTCGTGTCCTGAAACTCGTCAACAAGGATGGTGTCGAACATTCCTTGGTAGCGTTCGGCAAGTTGAGGATACTGTTGCAAGCGCAGCCATGCCTCGGGTACGAGGTCGTCGAAGGTAAGAAGGTTCTGCTCGAGTCGCACTCGCTCGTAAAGCTCGAACAGACCGAGGTACCAAGGCAGCGGTGTCGGCTTTTCGGCAAGTGTTGCGACGGACCGAAAAGAGAACTCTCGATAACGCTCTTTGGGAAAAGCCAGTGTCGCTTTGCACCCCCCGACATAGGCGAGGAAGTCCTCCCTGTCCAAGGTGTCCAGCTCAGCACCAAACGACGCTCCGCTCGAGCGTGCCAAGCTAAGCGCTCCGTTGAGGATAACGTGAGGAACGGTCTCGACCTCTTTGGGCAGTTGTAAATCTTGTCCGAGCTTTAGTTTAGAAGCGTCTCTTAATATTTGATAAGCCAGCCCATGTAGCGTCTTGACTTGCACTTTGTGAGCGTGGGGAAAGGCGGACAGGGCTTTTTTCAAGTCCTCCACCGTCGCCTTGCTGAAGCTCGTGGCGAGGATGCGCTCGGGCTTGAAGACGCTCTTGCGGACCAGTCGCTCGATGCGCCTCACCATCGTGGTGGTCTTACCTGCACCTGCGACGGCAAAGACTAAAGCCGGACCGAAGTCATGGTCGACAATCTGTTCTTGCTCGTCGGTCAGATTTACCAGGGTCTTACTCATGACCGTAGCCAGGCCCGAGAAAGTTTGCAAAACAGCCCCATCACCGACTTATGATACTGCGCTAGCTGTGTACCGGGCTATAATCACCGCGCAGATGGACATTTCAGAGGGGCCGAAGGCTAAAGGATTCCAGCTCAAGGGCGAAGGCGCTGGTCCCTTGCCACCTGTACTTCAGCAGTACGTGTCGTTCAAGGAAGAGTTTCCCGACTACCTCCTGCTCAGCCAAACAGGCAGCTTCTTCGAGGCCTTCGGCGAGGATGCTGAGACCTTGGCCCGGCTCGCCAACTTGGCCTTGACCCAAAAAAAGTTCTAAAGAGTTCGTGACGCCGATGGCCGGGGTGCCGGTGCATAGCTTAGATGTTCAAATCGAGCGATTGCTCAACGGCGGGGTTAAGGTTGCCATCGCCGAACAGGTTGGAGAATCAGAAACTGGTGGCGTGATGGAGCGGGCCATCGCTCAACTCATCACGCCTGGCACCGTTACTGACGAAGGGCTGCTGAGTGCTGAAGCTAACTACCTTGCTGGCGTGACCTGGCATGACAACGAGTATGCCCTTGCGCTGCTCGACCTGAGCACCGGAGAGTTTACCGGGACGGTTGTAGACAACGCTTCAGCCTTGCTCGCCGAAGTGCAGCGCTTCTCGCCCCGAGAAGTATTGGTCACAAAGCAAGTCGCCCAAGATGAGAACCTAAAGTCGCTGGCACAACTGAGCGTCGTTTCAGAACTTAAAGAAGCCTTAGGGCTGAGCCAAGCCCAAACACTCCTCGCGTCTCAGCTAAGCCGACTGCCGGAGCGGCTGACCCGTCCCGCCCTTGCCCTTGCCGCTGCACAGGTTCTTCGCTATGCCCGCGAAGCGTCGCAGGGGACACTCACCCAAATCGACCGCTTCGTTCCCTACGACCCAGCCGACGCGATGATGCTCGACGCCGCAGCTCTTACGAGTTTAGAAGTGTTCCAAAGTTCAGCATCTATTAGCGGCGACACCGGCCGGGTGCGGACCCTGTTCCAGGCACTTGACCTCACCCGCACCGCCCCAGGCAAGCGGCAGCTCAGAAGTTGGCTACAGCGCCCCCTACTCGACAAGAAGGAAATTGAAGCGCGCCTCGACGCGGTCGAACTGTTCTTCAATGACCGCTCGTTAAGGTCCAACGTCAGAAAGCTGCTCGCGCAGGTGCAGGACTTAGAGCGTACGGCCACACGGCTGAGCGCTCACAAAGCGGGACCCCGCGACCTCAAAGCCCTCGAGAGAACATTAAACGTGTTGCCCGAATTGCAAACCGCCATGACCAAGCATAAAGCGGTCTATGTCTGGCTCAACGAGCGCAGGCCGCTGGTCGAGCGGCTTACAGGGCTGATTGCTCAAGCCATCGAGGACGAGGCTCCGGTAAAAGCAGTTCAAGGTGGTTTCATCAAAAGGGGCTTCGATAAAGACCTCGATGAGCTGAGACTGGCGGCTGACAAGGTGCAAGCGTGGCTCGAGACGCAAGAGCGCAAAGCGCGTGAGGTGACGGGCATCAGCACGTTGCGCCTCGGTGAGAACAGCGCCTTGGGGATTTACCTGGAAGTTCCTAAAGCCCAGGAAAAACAAGTTCCCAAAGACTACGAGCACGTGCAAAGTCTCAAGGACAAAGTGGCTTTACCCGCGGCGACCTGCGCCAGCGTTACGCCGAACGACAAGTTGCTGCAGAAGCTGCCAAGGAAAGGGAGCAGGTGCTGTTTCAACACCTCAGCAATGAGCTGGCACAGCACAGTGACAGTCTCAAGCTGCTGAGCAAAATGATTGCAAGAGTTGATGTTTACGCAGCCCTGGCCGAAGTCGCTTCTACCCACGGTTACGTCAGACCCGAAATAGGAACAGGTGAGTTGAGCATCGAAGGCGGTCGACATGCGGTTGTCGAGCGGCATGTCCGCTTTATGCGCAACGACTTAGACCTCAACCCGGACTCGAGCCTCATCATCTTGACCGGGCCGAACATGAGTGGGAAGAATACCTATTTGAGACAGACCGCGCTCATCAGCATCATGGCGCAGACGGGCTCGTTCGTGCCTGCCCAACATGCACGTTTGCCTATCTTCGAGCGTGTCCACACCCGCATCGGCGCGAACGACGACCTCTCCGGCGGGCGCAGCACCTTCTTTGTCGAAGCCGAGGAGCTTGCCCATATTCTGCAGACAGCCAACCCACGTTGTCTCGTACTGCTCGACGAGGTCGGACGGGGCACGAGTACCTACGACGGTTTGGCGATTGCCACAGCGGCTGTCGAGTACCTGCACGACCACTTGCGGGCGTTCACGCTATTCGCGACGCACTACGCGGAGTTGACGGAACTTGCCGAAGGGCTCGAGCGGGCTGAGAATCGGCATGTGGCCGCCGAAGAACGAGGGGGTGAGCTTGTCTTCTATCATCAGGTACTGCCGGGACCGGCCAGCCGTTCCTACGGGATTGAAGTCGCCCAGCTGGCGGGTATGCCGAGCACAGTTGTCGAACGGGCGAAATAGGTGCTCGCTTCTTTGCAAAATCATGACAATACCTAAAGCTCATTCGCCACTTAGGCGTAGCAGGAGATGTGGCTTTTTCACGTGTTTTCTGTGGCACTTGGACGCTTCGTTTGCGCGAATGCTTATGCGCGTGACGGGCCGTAGTGCGATCTAAGACTTTAAGGTGAGTGGAAGTAGCGATAAAATGTAGCGCGATGTTTCAGGCATCCCGCACCAGCCGAAAGCCCATGTGCCCGGTAGAGCTGTCGAGGGTGTTTTTCGTGCGTGCGGCTACCCGGTAGCGGTTGCAATAAGAGGCGTGGCACAAATAAGAACCGCCCTTGATAACTTTGGCCTGCCCTGCCTCGGGACCCTGTGGGTTGATGAGGGCTCCATCCTCGTGACTTGTTCCCCACCAGTCACTGCACCACTCCCAGACGTTGCCGGTCATATTGTAAAGCCCATAGCCGTTCGGCTCGAAGGTGTCTACCGGCGCTGTACCCATAAAGCCGTCTTTGCGGGTGTTGTTCGTTGGAAAGGTGCCCTGCCAGATGTTGCAGCGGTGTTTCTTGTTAGGCACTAGGCGGTTGCCCCAAGGGTAAAGGTTTTGCTCCAAGCCACCTCGGGCGGCGTACTCCCACTCGGCTTCGGTCGGTAAACGCTTGCCCGACCAGTTGGCATAAGCCACCGCATCATTCCAAGACACATGCACCACTGGGTGGTTCATTCTGTCTGCGATGGAGCTTGGTGAACCTTCAGGCTGTTTCCAGAACGCGCCGAACACCTGTCGCCACCAAGGGGCCTCGGGCACGGTCCTGGTGGGTGGAAAGCCTTGGGGTAGGAACTGTTGAAATACGAACGACCAGCCGTAGCGCTCGGCTTCGGTTTGGTAGCCAGTCTCCTCCACAAAGCAGCCGAACTGTTCGTTAGTTACAGTATAAGGGTCAATCCAGAAAGGAGAGAGTTTGACCTCGCGCACCGGCCCTTCGCCATCGGAGGGGAAAGTCACTTCGTCGGTGCCCATAAGAAACGTGCCACCTGAGAGATTGATCATACTGTCGGTTGTGCCGGGCGTGGACGCTTTGAGTTGTCGGATGACGGTTGACGTTTCTGTGGAGCGCGAGGCTCCGCAACATGGCACAGATGAACCGCGAGTCTTGCCTTTCATACCTTCGCCACCTCTCGTGCAAAAATGCTAGGGTCGCTTGCCAAACCAATATTCTCATTAAAACGCCAGTTAAGGGACGAGGTCAACCGCATTGATGAGCGGTTTCTGCTGACGAAAGTTCCTCAGGTTTTCGACAAACAGCTCGCACATGCGGTCGAATTCTTTTACCGAACGTCCCGCCACATGAGGTGTAATAACGGTGTTGAAATCCCAAAGCGGATGCTCCTTCGGCAGGGGTTCTTCTGTGAACACATCGAGTCCTGCGCTGGCTAGATGGCCGGAGCGCAGCGCCCCTACGAGCGCCTCCTCATGAACGGTCCCGCCGCGCCCGAGGTTATAGAAGTAGGCACCTCGTGGCATGGCCGAAAAAACCTCTGCCGTGAAAAGTCCTTCTGTTTCCTTTGTGGCGGGGAGGACATTTATCACGTGCTCAGCGTCTGAAACGGCCTTCTCGAGGTTGGGCAGACCTAACACCTCCGCCACGATTGGGTGCCCTTTGGAGGGTGTAAATCGAACCCCCGTCACCCTCATCCCCAAGGCTTGACAGCGGCGGGCGATTTCGGTGCCGATGTCCCCCAAGCCGACCACGCACACTGTTCGACCGAAGAGTTCGCCGTAAGAGCTTCTGCGTTCCCACCTTCGGTTGCCCGCGTCCCGAATGTGTTCGCTGATTCTGCGGGACAGGGTGAGCATGAGCGCTAGGGCATGTTCGGCTACCGCTACCGACATGACGCCTCGAGCGTTGCAGAGGGTAAAGCCGGGTTTATCAGAAAGACCCTTGCCGAGGTAGGCGTCATAGCCGACGCTCGGCAACTGGAAGTAGGTGACGGGACTTGAAGTCAGAAGCTCGGCATCAGGCCAGCCGATGACGACCTCCGCAGTCCCTAAGGCGGTTTTGTAAACCACGTGGGGCGCGTCTTGCGAGATGCGTTCTACACAGGCCCAACCCTTTGCTGCTTCTTCGATACGCTGCATGTGCTCGCTGTTGAAAGCATCGACGGCGACGAGAACGGCTTTCATGCAGATACCTTTTTGGCTGTCTCTCGAGGCTGCCACACGCGCTCATCGGGTGCCGGAGCCTCTACGAGACAAGCGTAGACCGCGTCTTCCCGAAAGGGGTAGCGTTGTTCGACCTCCTCATCAAGCTGGACACCTAGACCAGGCGCAGTGGGAGCGCGTAGGCTTCCGCCCTCGATGCTGAGCGGCTCGGTCATCAGCGCCTCGCGCAGCGGATAGGACTTCATCGGCCACTCGGCGAGTCGGCCCCCACCCGCAAAGGCCGCGTGGTAGTTCGCCATCATGCTTACGCCGCCTCCCCAGCAATGCACCACCGCCTTAGCGCCGTGGCGGGCGCAGGTGTCGAAGACGCGGAGGGTCTCGAGCAACCCGCCGATGACGGTGGCGTCGGGCTGTGCCAGGTCGTAGCAACCCGCCCCGACGCGGCGACCCAGTTCGGCGGCGGTCGTCACGATTTCGCCCCCGGCAATGCGGCAGCCGGAGGCGCGGAGTAAAGGATAATGCTCCAAATCATTCGGCCCGAGCGCCTCCTCGAGAAAGTAGATGGGCTGGGACGTAAGGGCGCGCACTGCAGATAAGAACTCGAGCACGTCAGCCATACTTTGTGCCGGGTCGGCCAAGTTCTGCGTCATGTCCACCGCCACCTGAATATCGCGCTCGGCTGCCTGTTCCAGTGTCCACACCGTTTTATGTACCTGGTGCTTGCGCGCGCGAATTTTGATGATGCCGATGCCCTTCTTGCTTAGCAGCTCGAGTTCTTTGTCCATCGCCTCGGGCGTGGTGCTGTCGCCGCCCGAGCCGTAGAGTCGCAGCTCGTCCACCGCCTTGCCGCCCAACAGGGTGTAGACCGGCACGCCAAGGTGCTTGGCGCTGGCGTCGAAGAGGGCGATTTCAAACGCACTCAGCACGTGCCGAGCCGCCCCCTGTAGGCTCCAGTAGTCGCTGACCCCGCGAACGTCGCGGCAACGCGCCCGGATGTCGAGCGCGTTCTTGCCCGCGAGGTAGGGTGCGACAAGGTCAACGATACTCACGAACACATTAGGTGCAAAAACCGCCAAGTAGCCCTCACCGAGGCCGGTGGTCCCGTCCTCGAGCGTGACCTCGACGAGTCCGGTGGTGCGGTAACCGCTTTTAAGGTGCAGCTTGACCTCGAGGTCGTCGGGTGTGGCGTAGGGGGCGCTCAAGAGGATGGGCCGGATTTCAGCTATGTTCATCAGCCATCTCTTTAAGAAGGGTATAGATGACGCGGCAAGCGTCGCCACGTGAGATGGCTTCACCCGAGGCGCTGGGAGGGACGGCGCGGCGCACCTCCCTTTGGCCTATACCTGCACTTTCCAATGCTTGGGTGAGGATTTGGGTGAGAGCATCAGCAGCGACGACCTCTCTCTGGTCCTCCAGATCCGCCAGCTCTCTCGCCCGCGTCATAGCGTCGAGCATACCAGCCGCCAAATCCTTCGCCACCCGCGTCCACACCTGCGCTGTGGCGTGTGTCAGGGGCTCGAGCGGGCGCGCGTCGTAGGAAGCGAAAAAGCCTTTGGTTCCCAGATACTGGACGGCGGGCACCCAAGGTTCGAGCGTCGCCATGTCGAAGTCGTTGAAAAAAGCGACCATGTGCCCACCCTCCACCAGCTTCTGCTGCAGAGCGGCGGTGTCGAGAGACGCCACGAAGGTGCCGCGCTGCCCAGCGAGGACAGCCGCACAGCCTGCGGCCTCGCCCAACTGGATGAGCGCGGGTGTCTGCCGCACCGTTCCCCAGGCCACATGCGTGACCGAGGCGGCGACCGGGACCAGCAGATTTCGAAGCCGCTCCGGCAGCATCACCCGGTAAGGGACACCTCCGGGTCTCGAGGCCTCCATGAGAAAAAACTGTCCGTCGGGGAGCGTCCCCAGTCTTCGCTCGGTGGTGCAGGGCAGGGAATCTAAGGGGAACTCGGTGATGGCGACCGCGTCCTCGTGGATGGGCGCACGCTCCAAACCAGGCGCCAACAGACAGTCGCTCTCGCGAAAGGTGTAGCGCCCGCGGATGCGCCTCGCCTCGCGAACGTACAGGTTGTGCGGTACGTTGTCGTTGTCCGCAAACTCGTCTTTGGCGAGTCCCCAGGCTCGAGCCTGTGCCCGGATAGTCTCAGTTACCGCCTCGTCATTTTGCAAGAAATACATAATGCCCAGCGCGTGCTCTAAGTGGCGCTTCTCGATTTCCCGCCGCTCCTGTTGACTAACGTCCGGATAAGCCTTGCCCGCGCCGGTGAAGTTGGTGGCGTTCCAACTTCGTTTGTTGTTAGGGAGCGCGTGGCCGTGAAAGAGGTGGTCTTGCGCGACGGTGTCCTCTAACGTGTTGGTGAGAAACCGGTGGTGGAGCGCGTAGCGTTTGGTGGCGGCGACCTCGGGAGGTTCCACGATGCCCAGGTACGCGGCGCGGTCGTAGCCTTCGGGCTTCTCGGGCAGGCGGCGGCTGTCGGGGTCGTTGCTGATGCAGAGCCGGTAGCTGTAGTCCTGGATGTTGTCGTCGCCCTCGCCCGTGCTGCCCGGCAGGAGGCCCAGCGTCGTCCACTTGGGGATGAGGTTGAGCTTGCCCAAAACTGCGTCGGTGGGATATTTCCCCTGAATCCAGCGCGTAAAGAGTTTTCCAGCGTGGGGCTCGTCGTACTCCTGGCGCGACTCGCGCCCGACACGGTACGGAACCCCGGCGATGGCGGCAAGGTCGCCCTCGTAAGAAGCGTCGATAAAGGTGAGTGCTTCAACGCGCAGCACCTCACTTCCACTCGAAGATTGCAGCGTCACGGCTCGCAACTCGTCCCCGCTCAGTTCGACGGACACCGGGTCGTACCCTCTTACCACCGTCAGGTGCGTCTCGGCTTCGACCATCCCGGTCAATATTCGCTCGGCCACGTGCGGCTCGAAGGTGATCATGGGGTTGTTCGGGTCGAGGGAGGTGCATACCCGGTACGGTTCGGAACCTTCGCCGTAGGTCGTTCGGTAGTGCTCCACCACCTTTTCTTTAAACGCTTCGACCATAGGTGAGCGAGCGCCAGGGTAGTGCGTCTCGACCGCGCCGAGCGAAGCCAGGACACCCCCCAAATGGTCGCCGTGGCTCACGAGCACTGTCTCTACCCCTTCTCGAGCCGCCCGCACGGCGGCGGCGACACCCGCCGCTGTTCCGCCTACGACAAGGAGGGTGGTGTCGCGGCGCTGCATCAAAAGACCTCCGCCGTGCGCTTGTGAAATGGTGGATGGTAGAGAAAGCGGCTAGATATTAATGTCTGTGGCAACTTCGGTCTCCTCCTCCCCAAAGGCACGCTTGATAATCCCCAGCTCCCTTTGCACTGCGTGCTTGAAAGCCAGAATATCGGCGCTGTGAACGATGAGGTTGGCACCCAGCTTGGCCCAGGCGATCTCTTGCTCGAGCCCGCCATCATAAAAAGCGTGGACGCCTACGCCGACGCCTCTCGCTCGAGCTCGCTTGATAATGTCCTCGACCGCCGATGTAAAACGCGGATGGTCATACTGCTCCGGCACACCCAGACTGCAGGAGAGGTCGTGGGGGCCGACCAAGACGGCGTCAAGGCCGTCAACCGCAAGAATGTCATCGAGGGCGTCTAGCGCCGGTACACTTTCGATGTTCACGATGAGCGCATAGTCTTGGTTGTGGTGATCAAGATACGCCGCGAGTTCGGGCTCGAGCGATGCGTTCTCGGTTAGAGCCCGCTGTAGCTTGTCACCCTTTAAGGGGCGCAGCTTTACCGCGCCGACGAGTTGCCGCACCTTTTCGGCCGTCTCGACGTAGGGTGCGATCACCCCGCTCGCGCCGCCGTCGAGCACCTTGGTCGCCTCGAAGGGGTCGGGCGAGGGGATGCGGACGACGGGCGCTAAGCCCAACGTGCGGTAGGTCTGGCACATCCAGGCGAGCGTCTCTCGCCCGATGGGGATATGCTCGGTGTCGATAAAAACGAAGTCGAGCCCGAGGCTCGCCACCGCCTTCGGCCACATAGGCGAGGAAGAAACGAGGAGCGTGCCGTAGACACGTTTGCCCCCTCGCAGGGCTCGAGCGAGGTCGCCGCCCGTCACCGCGCTAGCTTTCCGAAGCCGAAATGACGACTGAATCGAGGTAGAGGTAAGCGCGCTTGTCATGATTGGCTTCAACCCCGAACGAAGGCAGTACGAGCCCGTGAGTTTTATCCGTGCTGGCGCGCCAGCCGGGCAGTTGTGGTTTGAAAACGTGCTTTAACCCTTTGACGTTAAACTCCTTGCCGTAGCAGTTGAAGTCCACATACTCGTAGTTGGCGAGGTCGAAGGTGAGCCGAAAGTAGTGCCACTGAAACTTCGTCGGCGCGCGGTTGTAGCCGAGTTCCTGCCAGCCGTCCTCGAGATAATCCCAGGGGCCGTCGTGAGTGCCCCACGAGCCCGTGAGCATCATCTGCCACTTCTGCACCAGGTTGCCGTCCTCGTCCACGTTGTGGTAGCGCACCCCCGGCCACCAGCGGCGCGGTTGCGCGCCTGTTTCACGGACGCGTGAAGGGTCGTGCACGTCGAAGGAGAGAAAGAACGCACGTACGTCGCGCTCACCGAGTTGGAAATCGCCGGGGTCGGCTTTATAGCTGAAGTAAGCTTCGATGCGGAACTTGGCGTTCCAAGGAGAGGCGAGCCGCTTCATGGCGACGCCCATGTCGCCCGCCTTGGCAGTAGTAGGAATTTTCAGCGCATAGGTGTTCCAGGAGCCGTAGGTGCCTACGTCCCAGGTGGGAAGGTTGCTGATTTGCGGCACGCCGCGTTTGCCCACCGGATAACGGCGGTCGATGCGGTCATCAATAGTGCCTCCCAGGGTCCGGTCCAAGATCTGCTTCACCGGCTCGACGTACTCGTAGCGCCCCTCGTAGTCCTCGTACCCGTCATAGTCGGGAAAGTAGGTGGTCCAGCCGTGCTGGCCGGAGTCGAAGTCGTCCACCGATAAGACGCGCTCGAGCGGAGTGAATTTTCCCAAAACAGGGTCGGTGTTGAGGAGGGCTTTGCGCAAAGCGTCGCTGCTCATGCTTTCACTCCTTTAAGTCCCAGTAGAAGTTGGCGATCATGGCGTGTGCATCCTCCGGCCCATCCGTGACCGCGCCCACGAGGCGCAACCAAGTGCCGAAGTGACCCAGTTGCAAAAAATAGCCACCCGGCGCACTCAGGGTATCGAATTTGGGGCCGAAGTCGAGCCAGCGCTGCCCGTCGACGGATATTTGCGCTCGCAGGTCGAGCTTGGCGTCGCCGTTGACCTCGTCTATATAAACGTAAGAGATGGCCTCGCGCACCCAGGCAACTTCAAAGGGCTCGAGCTCGAAGGGGCCGTTTGTGAGGGGCGAAAAAATTTCCATCGCGACGATGCGGCTATGGCGTAACATGCAGTGCCTCCGTCTGATTACAGGTGATGGGACTACTTCCCCGCACCCTTTTTCTTCCTTCGCCGACGTTCACACCAAAACCTCCTCAATCAACGTTTGTATCAACAGCGGATGCATTGGGAGTAGAAGAAAGTCCCGCGGTCAACTCGCCGTGCAAAGCCTCGAACGCACGGCGCACCGTGTGCGTGCTCGTGGTGAGAAAGCTCTGCACGCCCTCGTTACGCCAGAAGCGCACCTCCTCGCTGGAAAAAGCCGACGTTCCCACCGTAACGTAGGGACGCAACTCACGGACGAGCTTCTTCATGGCTTTGATGACCTCGGGAGCATTAGACTGTCCTGGAAACCCTAAGGATTGTGCCAGGTCAGCAGGCCCAATGAATATCAAATCGATACCAGGGAGCTGGGCAATATCAGCGGCGTTGTTCAAGGCTTCTCTCGTCTCGAGTTGAACGATGCAGAGCACCTCGGGGTTGGCGGTGGCACCCAAGTCTTCCGCTCGAATCGTGCCGTAGTCGGCGGCGCGGGTGGCATTAGAGAAGCCCCGGCCCCCGAGCGGCGCGTACTTCGTCTCCCATACGATTTTTCTTGCCTCTTCTACCGTGTTGACCATCGGCACCTGCACGCCGCCCGCACCGAGTTCGAGCGCCTGCAAAATAAAGCCCCGTTCATGTGAAGGGACGCGAACGATAGGCGTGACACCCGCCGCATCCGCCGCCAAAATCAGGTTCGGCAGGTTGCTGAAGGCGGCCCCGTGCTCCCCGTCGAGCATCACGAAGTCGAACCCGGCGAAGCCGATCATTTCGACGAGCCAGGTCGAGGGCGCTTGGAGGTTGGGGCCAAAGGCGCAGCCATTAGTTACCAGGCGCTGGCGCATCCGGTTAGGTCTCATCTGTAACCCCAAAGGAGGTAGTGGCGGGAGCGTCAAGTAATACAGCCCGAGGGGGTTGTTCCATACCAAACCTCCTATCGTTGCAAGAACTGTAAATAACCTTTTGACAGATATCCTATAACTTGCTATGCTACTCGAAGCAACAACAACTGTCAAACGTGTTTTCAGCTGAGATGTGAGCTCGAGCCACAAGGTTCGACGGAGGTAGCTTAGCTAATGATCAAGCGCTTGGAACGCCCGCCTTCGCTGCACCAGTCGGTGCAGGAGGCGATTCGAGCCTATGTTCTTACCAGCGGGCTCAAACCGGGGGACCTCCTGCCGCCCGAGACGGAACTGGCGAACAGGCTGGGCGTGAGCCGCAACTCGGTGCGCGAGGCTGTCAAGGTGCTCGAGTCGACCGGCGTCGTCGAAGCGCGACGCGGTGCCGGGCTCTTTGTCGGAGACTTCTCGTTCGGGCCGCTCCTCCGTAATTTGCCTTACGGCCTGATGCAAGACCTTCGGCAACTCTCCGAGCTTTTGGACATTCGCCTCGTTTTGGAAACCGGCCTCATTGCTAGAGCGGTCGAGACGCTGACCGACGAAAAGCTCACCGCAATTAACGGTCTTCTTGAGGAGATGCGTCTTCTTGCTGAGCGGGGGGAAAGCTTTCCCGAGGAAGACCGCGCCTTTCACCGCCTGCTGTTCTCGGGTCTGGACAACAAGATGTTGCTAGAACTCCTCGACGTGTTCTGGTTCGCGTTCCGCACCGCCTCCGAGCAGATCGACATCAAAGACCCGGATCCGGTAAAGACCTTCCGTGACCATGCGCTTATCGTGGATGCGGTTGAAGCCAGAGATGTCGAGGGGGCGCGCCGAGCCCTCAGGGACAGCCACTATGCAGGCATCCGGAAGCGTCTTGACGAAGCTCAAAACAGGATGGAGGCGTGATTGTGGAAAAACAGCTCTCACTCAAGGGTGTCATTCCGCCCATGATTACGCCGCTTACCTCTGGTGGTGAGGTCGATGTGCCTGCGACCGAGAAGCTGGTGTCGTACCTCATCGGCGCAGGGGTGAGTGGCATCTTCGTGCTGGGGAGCAGCGGTGAGGGGCCGTGGCTAACCGCCGCCAAGCAGCGGCAGGTCGTAGAGACGGCCGTTAAGGCCGTTGCGGGTCGTGTCCCTGTTCTGGTCGGCGTGCTCGAGCCGAGTACGGAGCGAGTGCTGGAGGGGATAGAGGCGGTCCAACAAGCCGGGGCGGACGCCGTGGTCGTCACCACTCCCTATTACTTCTCCGCAGACGACGCGGCTGTGTTCCGCCACCTCGAGGCGGCGGCGCGGGCGTCGAAATTGCCCACCGTGCTCTACAACATCCCGCAGATGACCCACAACACCTTAAATGTCGCGGTGGTGCGTGACCTTTTAATACGCGACAATGTCATCGCCATCAAAGACAGCGCGGGCGACTTCGAGAGGTTCAGCGACCTCCTTCATCTCAAAAAGGAGCGAGCCGATTTCTCAGTATTGCAGGGTGCTGAGAAAATGGCGGATAAAGCCCTGCTCGCTGGGGCCGACGGTGTGGTACCGGGCCTCGCCAACATCGCACCCGAGCTGTTCGTGGGGATGGTCAAGCGTGCAGCGGCGGGAGACAGGGTGGCGGTCAAGCGTTTGCAGCAGCAAGCCTTGGCGCTTTGGGAACTCCACACGCACGGCTTCTGGCTCGCTTGCCTCAAATATGCCGCCTCGGTCAAAGGCTTTGGCAGCGGCGCGACGAGTGGCGAAAACGGCCTTCTGACAGAGGAAGCCAAAGCCCACATCCGCCAGCTTGTGAAGCACACGACGGCTGCGCCGGTGAGGGGGTGGTGAAGGCTAAAAAAGGTAGTGGCAAGCCTCTTTACAAGCTTTGGAACATCAGTAGCACCTAAACGGGAGGTAACAACGATGAGCAAAATGTTTCTTACGGCAACAGCAAAGTTCCTGACTCTGCTGCTTTTTTGCGGCTTAGGCACCGTGCTGGCACAGTCGGACGCACAGGGGAGCATCAGCATATTCACCGCCTCACAACCGACCCCCAACTTCTTAGCTCACGCGGCGCGCACCGGCGACGGGCAGGCTATCTACTTGATGATGCATTGCCGCCTCGTGAACCTGACCGACACGTTTGAGTTCGCGCCCGACTTGGCGAAAAGCTACGAGGTCAGCGAAGACGGTAAGGTCTATACCTTTTACCTCAACGAGGACGCGAGGTGGCACGACGGTACGCCGGTGACCGCCGAGGACGTCGAGTTCAGCTGGGTGGCCTACGCCACGCCGGAGGAGGTCACGGAGTCGCGCATCCGGCCACCGGTGTACACCTCCGTCGTGGGCGGCGAGGCTGTACAGGAATCGGCAAGCGTCTCCACCGGTTACGCCGACACGGCCAAGTACGAGGGCATCGAGGTCCTCAACGACCACACGGTCCGTTTTACTTTAACGGAAACCAACCCGCTGTGGCTCTCCAACATCGCTCAGTACCCCAACGGCTGGCTTCTCCCCAAGCACGTTCTCGGTGACGTGCCCTGGGCGGAGTGGCCCCAACATCCCGTGAGCATGACCGACCCTGTCGGTTGCGGTCCTTACGAGTTTGTCGAACGGGTCGAGGGCCAGTACGTGGAGCTAGAGGCTTTTCCCGACTACTACTTGGGCGCGCCCAACCTCGAGCGCATCTTCGTCAAGAGCTGGTTGACCACCGAAGTAGCGGCTGCGCAACTGGAATCGGGAGAGTTGGACCTGGTGCTGAGCCTTGAACTCGAGGACGCCAAGCGGCTGGCGGAAAACCCCGACATCGAGATACTCACCGTTCCGGCCAGCAACGCCTACCAGCTTTCGATCAACACCGACTTCGTGCAAGACCCCCGCGTGCGTCAGGCGATGGAATATGCACTCGACCGTCAGGGCATTAACGAGTTCGTGTTCGACGGCCAGGGCAAGGTGGTCGAGTGCTGTCTACTCACCGACTGGGCCGTTCCCGAAGATCAGGAAATCAGGGAGTACAACCCCGAGCGGGCGCGAGAGCTTTTGGCGGAGGCTGGCTGGGACTCGAGCCAAACCTTGGACATCCTCTACCCAGTGGGCTACCGTTACTCCGACGTGCTGCTCCCTATCATCCAGCAGCAGTTAGCGGAGGTCGGCATTCAGGTCGAGCTGCGCCCCGAAGAAAACACGGCGCATAGAGAGTCGCTCATCGCCAAGCACGACTGGGACATTTGGTTCAACCAGAGCGCCAACATGCTGCCGGACCCGGGCAGTTTCACCCTGTGGGAGTGCCGCCCCGAACCCCAGTCGGGTTGGCGCTTTTGCAACGACAGACTCAACGACCTCTACGAGCAGGGGCGGTCTACGCTCGACCAGAGTGAAAGGCAGGAAATCTACCAGGAGATCCAGCGCATCTTCTACGAGGAAAACCCTGCCGTCAATATCGTTTTACCGCCGAGCATTGTCGGTCTTCGGGAGCGTTTAGAGGGTTTTAAACCCACGGCTCTCATGTTTGACGCCTTTTGGAACGTACATGAGTGGACGATTGCCGAGTAGCAGGTGCGTGGCGGGTTTCCCCGCCACGCCCTCCTTTTGAACACTGCCGAGAGGACCGCCCTTGGGACCGTATGTCATCCGCCGCATCCTGCAGCTGATCCCGACCCTGTTTCTACTCACTGTGCTTGCGTTCGGCTTTATTAGCTTGGCTCCGGGGGACGTTGTCTACGCCCTCGTAGACCCCGCAGTAGCCGCCAAACTGGGGCCCGAGGGCATCGCCAGACAGCGCGAGGCGCTCGGGCTCGACAAGCCCATCGTCGTCCAGTACGCCGTCTGGCTGAGCAACGCCCTCCAGGGCGACTTGGGTTACTCTTTTTTAAGGAAGCGGCCCGTCTCCGAAATGCTCGGTGAACGGCTTTTGGCTACAGCCAGGCTCGGGCTGGCGGCTCTTTTTCTCGCCGTCGTCGTCGGTGTGGGTGCGGGCATCGTCTCGGCCCTAAAGCAGTACTCTCCTTTCGACCACACCGTGTCTGTACTAAGTTTCGCGGCTTACTCACTGCCGAACTTTTTCTTGGGTCTGCTGGCGATTTACGTTTTTTCCGTTCAGCTCAAGTGGCTACCCTCGGCGGGTGCTTTCACGCCGGGTGCACCTTTTTCGATGACCGACTACGCGCGCCATATGATTTTGCCCGCGTCGGTACTCGCCGTGCAATTTATCGGCATCTACGCGCGCCAGACGCGCTCGGCGATGCTCGAGGTGGGCCGCGCAGACCACGTGAGAACGGCGCGTTCCAAGGGTTTAAAACCACAATCGGTGGTTATGAAGCACACGCTTCGTAACGCCCTCATTCCCGTTATCACCGTGATCGGCCTCAACCTGCCCCTGCTGATTACGGGTGCCATCGTCACAGAAATTGTGTTTTCCTGGCCGGGCATCGGCAGCCTTACGGTGGATGCCATTTACGGCCGCGACTATCCTGTGGTCATGGGCGTCGTGGTGATCATAGGCGTGACCGTCATGGCTGCTAACCTCTTGGTCGACCTCTGTTACGGGCTTGTAGACCCGCGCATCCGCTACGGAGAAGGATAAAGTGTTGGCTGTAAATACTCAGCATGATGACCGCGGAGACTGCCGGTGAGTTCGGAATCCCCTGTGTCTTTGTCACTGAAAGACGATTCAGCGGAAAAAGAGGCTGTTGCCACGCCTTCCGGGGGTACCTCGAACAGGCGCAGAGTCGTCAAGCGATTTTTACAAAATCGGTTGGCTGTTGTAGGAGGGATTGCCCTTTTGGTTGTTGTCCTAGCTGCTGTTTTTGCGCCTTGGATCGCGCAGCACGACCCGTACGCCGTAAACCTGAGAAACATCCGCCAACCCCCCAGTGCAGAGCTTTGGCTAGGCGGCGATCCAGCCGGCCGAGATGTATTTTCACGAGTCCTCTTTGCCGCTCGTGTTTCGCTATCCGTCGGTCTGTTATCGGTCATTCTCAATATCGTTATCGGTACCACGCTCGGCCTCCTCTCCGGCTACTACGGGGGATGGATCGACGCAGTCATCATGCGGCTGACCGACACAATTATGGCCCTCCCCGGACTGCTGTTGATCCTTATGTTCGTGGCGCTCCTGGGTCCGAGCTTGGTCAACATCATCCTTATCCTCGGCGTTATCCGCTGGGCGGGCATCGCGCGGCTGGTTCGCGGTCAGGTGTTGTCCGTCAAGGAGATGGATTTTGTCGCCGCCTCGAGGGCGGTGGGCGCGCCTGCGCAGCGCATCATGGTGCGCCACATCTTCCCCAACATCGTCGCCCCCGTGATCGTCGCCGCCAGTTTCGCAGTAGGGTCGGCCATCTTAGCGGAGGCGAGCCTGAGTTTTCTCGGTTTAGGCGTCAAACCGCCCACGCCGAGCTGGGGAGGGATGCTCAACGAGGCCCAGTCCATCACGATTCTTAAGGACATGCCCTGGTACTGGATTCCGCCGGGTCTCATGATTGCGATTACGGTGCTGAGCATCAACTTTGTCGGGGACGGTCTTCGGGACGCGCTTGACCCACAAGGTTAGAGCCTAACTGGGACGCCGCTTTGAGAGGAGTACCTGTTCGTGAAGAACGTCGTGTTTATCGTTGCCGATCAACTGAGGGCCGACGTCGCCTACCATGAAATTTATCCCTTCGTCCGCACCACCCAACTCGACCGCCTGCGCCGGGAGGGGGTGACGCTGAGGAGCGCGTTCTGTCAGTACCCTATTTGCGGCCCTTCACGCGCTTCGTTTCTAACCGGGCGCTATCCCCAACAGACCGGCGTTTTGGAAAACCGCTCGCTGCTCCCGCCCGAGGAGCGAACCCTGGGACACCACCTGCGGGACAACGGTTTCGAGGCGGTCGCTTTTGGCAAGACCCACGGCCAGAATCCGGGGTTTCGGCGCTTCCCGGAACCGCCGCTGCTCGAGAGTCTCGGCACTACGGACTGGGGCTGGTACACGGGCCAGTCGATGCTGGCTGGGGATAGCGACCTGACTCTCGAGCGACAGCCGCTCATCGGTGTCTTCGGTGGTGCTGAAGACGAACACTACGATTTCAGGGTGGCGAACCAAATTGAAACCTTTCTTGCCAACCGGGATCACGACAGGCCCTTGGCGATGTTCGTCGGTTTCCACACTCCGCATCCGCCCCTGATCGTGCCCGCAGCGTTCGACGACCTTTACCCGCCCGAGACCTTAAACCTCCTCGAGGTCGACGAGGAGACCGGCACCAAGCCGCCGATGCAGCAGCGCGTCGCGGAACCCTGGCTCGAGACGCCGGAGAGCGTGCGCAAGGAAATGGTTGCCGCTTACCTTGCACAGGTCACGCTCGTCGATACCTGCCTGGGTCGGGTGATGGCGAGTCTCGAAGGGCGGAACCTGTTGGAAAATACACTCGTTGTCTTTATTTCTGATCATGGTGAACAGCTCGGTGAACACAACATGATCGGCAAATTCCACAGCTTCTACGAGGGAAGCCTCCGCGTTCCCGCGGTGCTGCGTCTCCCCGGCGGCCGACATGCGGGCACTGAAGTAGATGCGCTGGTAGAACTCGTCGATCTGCTGCCGACGATCTACGACCTGCTCGGTATCGCAGTGCCTTGTGACGTAGCGGGCAAGAGTTTGCGGCCGACCCTCGAGGATCCGAACCACCATCACCGCGATTTCGTGTACGGTATGTTGCTCGACAGGACGGCCAGCGGCGTCGGTGACAGGGCGCTCGTCGAGGACGCGGTGCGGGGACAGATGGTGCGAAGCCGTAGGTACAAGCTTGCCGTCTACACCGATGGCTGGGGAGAACTTTACGATCTAAAAAGCGACCCGCGTGAGCATATCAACCGCTATGGAGACCCGGCGCTGCGCGATGTGAAGCTGGAACTGCTCGAGGCGCTGGTGCGACATTGGGGCCGCTACACCAGGACGCCGCCGCTATGGGGGTACAACCACTTTCCAGGCTAGCGAGGTTGTCACAAGCTTACTTGTGGCAAGGAGAAACTTTATGAGCGATAACCCCAATATCCTCGTCTTTCTAGCGGACGAACACTCTCCTTTGACGCTGGGGTGCTACGGGAACGAGACTGTCCAGACGCCTGTGATGGACCAGTTAGCGGCGGAGGGCGTGACGTTTGACACGGCTTACTGTCAGTCGCCGGTGTGCGTTCCCTCGAGGCTCTCTTTCTTGAGCGGCCTCTACCCCTGGCGCATCGGCGCCTGGAACCTCCTGTCGCCGCCGCCGACGCACCGGACGAGTCTGCCCGGCTACTTGAGAGACCACGGCTACTACACTGCCACGGTGGGCAAGATGCACTTCGTAGGCGAGGAGCAGCACTGGGGCTTCGACTACCGCCCCTACGGCGACTTTTTGGGCGGCGCGCATCAGCCCGACCCCATCGACCTCGCGCCCAAGCTCACGCTACAACCCGCCGGTCCCGCAGACATTCCCGAAGAGGAGATGCAGGAAGCAATCGTCAACCGGCTATCTATTGACTTTCTGCGAAACTATGACCGCGCCGAGCCGTTCTGTCTGTGGGTCTCCTACAACCGCCCGCACTTTCCCCTGCGACCTCCCGAGCGCTACTGGAACATGTACTACCCCGAGTTCGCCGACCTCCCGAATTTGGGACCGAACTTTCCCGACAGGCTTCACCCGTGGATGCAGCGTTTGCGGAGATTCTTCGGCGTCGATACTTGGACGGAGGAGGAGACGCGGCGCGCGCGGGCGGCCTACTACGGCTGTGTCACCTTCATCGACGACAAGGTAGGCGAGGTGCTGCGGGCGGTGGACGACCTGGGCTTGCGCGAGGACACCGTCATCGTTTACCTCTCCGACCACGGCGAGATGAACGGCGAGCACGGTTTGTGGAAGAAGAACAACTTTTATGAACCATCTGTGCGCGTGCCGCTCATCATCAGCTACCCTAAACGTTTGCCCCAGGGAAGGCGCGTGGGTGAGGTTGTGGAGCTGCTGGACCTCTACCCGACCTTTGCCGAGCTCGCCGGAGCGCCGGTGCCGGAGGGGTTGGACGGCTCGAGCCTCCTACCCCTCATGCTGCAAGGCAGCAACGAAGGCCGCAAGGGGTACGCCGTTTCAGAACACTACGCGCACGGCGTGCCGGGGCCGATGCGGATGATGCGGCGCGGCGACTGGAAGTACATTCTTTATTTAGACGCCAGGCCGAGCCTCTTCAACCTCAAGGAAGACCCAAGCGAGTTTTACGACCGAATCGACGAACCCGGTGAGGCGCAGCGGGTGGCCGAGGCGTGCGAGCGGCTGCTGCGCGAAGACTGGGACGAGGCGCTCGTAAGGGAAAATTTCATGCACGTGCCCGACGCTGGGGCCTGGCGGAGCCCGCGGCAAAAATACACGCCCAACCAGTACCTGACGCCGGAGGGAGACTACGTCGACGCGGAAACGTTTTACGGTGATGTGTACCTGAAAGCTGAAGCGTAAAGCTTTGCTTCCACACATGTCGCTCGAGGGGTGTCGAGACTCGAATATCTTTGATTTAGACTCGAGCCGTAACAGAATATCCGACCTCTGCTTGTGGTAATCCATAGCCCGGAAAGGACGAAGCCGTTGAAACGACCCAACCTCCTACTCTTCATTCCCGACGAGTGGCGGGGCGACGTGCTCGGGCACGTCGGCAATCCCGCCGCCGTCACGCCGAACCTCGACAAGCTCGTCGAAGAAGACGCCGTCTCCTTTGCGAACACCTTCTGTCAGCACCCCATCTGCTGCCCGAGCCGCACCTCGTTCATGACCGGCTGGTACCCGCACACGCGCGGCCACCGCAACATGTTCTATCTTTTGCAGCCCGACGAGCCGATGCTTCTCAAGACGCTCAAGGAGGCAGGCTACTTCGTCTGGTGGGCGGGCAAGAACGACGTGGTCGCAGCCCAACACGGTTTCGACGCCTACTGCGACGTGCGCTACACTCCCACGGAACCGGTCTCGCCCGCGCTTCCGCAGCGGCTGCATGAGCGTCAGGGCAAGCTCGGAAGCAGCAGCTACTACGCCACGTACTACGGCAAAATTGACCTCGCTTATAAGGAAAGCCATTACCACGACCTGGATTGGGCGTGTATCGAAGGCGCAGTCGAACAGATTCGCGATGCGCCGGAGAACCGTCCTTGGTGCCTCTACATCAACTTGCGTTTACCGCACCCACCTTATGGGGTCGAAGAGCCCTGGTTCAGCATGATTGACCGAAGCAAGCTTCCAGAGCGCGCTCCGCAGCCGGAGGGGTGGCGCGGAAAGCCTGGCATGAATCGTGAAATGGCGCGCATTCGGGCGATGGACGACTGGAGCGAGGCGCAGTGGCGGGAGCTGCAAGCGACGTACTACGGCATGTGCGCCCGCGTCGACCATCAGTTCGGCCTCGTGCTCGATGCCCTGAGAGAAACGGGGCAGTACGATGACACCGCCGTGTTTTTCTTCTCCGACCACGGCGACTTTGCGGGCGACTACGACATGGTTTCGAAAAACTGGAACACGTTTGAAGACTGTTTGACGCGTGTACCGCTCGTTATCAAGCCTCCGGCCTCGACGCCCGCCGTCAACCGGGTGAGTGACGCTTTGGTTGAACTGGTTGATTTGCCCGCCACGGTCGCGGAGGTCGCTGGACTAACCTTGAATCACACACACTTCGGAACGTCTCTGATGCCCCTGGTGACGGAGCCGAACGATACCCACCGCGACGCGGTGTTTTGCGAAGGAGGCGCACTACGTCAAGAGTATTCTCAAGTTACGCTTGCTGCCAGCAAGAACGTGCCTGAGAACCAAGCCTATCCCCGCTTCAGCATCTTGCAGAGCGGCGGGCCGGAGCACGGGCGGGCGGCGATGTGCCGCACGCACGACTTCAAATATGTGTACCGGCTCGAGGAGGAAGACGAGTTGTACGACCTGCGCGACGACCCGCAGGAGGTAAATAACTGTATTGGTGCCCCCGAGTTGAGAGACATCCTCTTGGAGATGAAAGCGCGGATGCTCGAGTGGTTTGTGCGAACAAGCGACGTAATCATGGATAAACATGACCAGCGCTGAAGTTTAGGCGTGCTCGTTGAGAGGCGAACTGACAATTCTAAATGCGGCAGCACCGCCTGCAATAAACGAGGCGGCCTTGTGTTCGTCCCCCTGTTGAGAGAAAGACAACTTCGTTGCACGGGACTTTTAGAGCCTGGAGATAGGCCGGGCCTCCTTTGGTTGGCGGCACTCGCACATCATGAGCCGTGTGGACTCATGGCAGACGGTTGCTCGCGACCTGTTGACGCAATTCCTCAACGCGAGCATCGGTTTCCGCCAGCGCCTTTTTAAAGTCAGCCACGCTCACGTCTTTACGGCGCAACAGCTCGAGCGTAATCTTTTCCGCCGCCATCCACTCCGCACACGCGTCGGCGACTTCGTCGGCAAGGTCTTTTGGAATGGTGGTGACACCGTTTAAGTCTGCATGTAGCAGGTCGTCGGGGTACACCGTTATGCCTCCGACGTGAACCGGGCCGTGAATGTGCAAAGTGTGCGCGTAACCGTGGGAGCAGATGGTGCCGTTCGTGAAAACCGGAAAGTCCAGCGCTTCCACCTGTTCCAGGTCACGACCCGCGCCGCTGGTCACGAGGCCGACCGCGCCGAACGCGTTGTAGGCGCTGCACATCACCTCACCAAAGGTGGCGGAGGCGGGCGGGTCGTCTAAATCCTGAAAGACGACCAAGGGCGGACCCGACAGCTCCTCAAAGCGCTCGAGCTGACTCGTCAGTCCGGCGTAGACGTCGCCGCCGCGAGGGGGAGCGGCAGACCGGAAGGTCGCTGTGGCTGCAAAGCCGACCACAGGGGGCATCTTGGGAAAGCAGGCCTGGATGCGGGCGTCCATGTAGCCCTGAGACCGAGGGCGCACCCCGAACAGTTCGATAACGTTGCACACCGTGGGCGAGTCAAAAGTTTTGAGTTTCTCGAGCGTTTGCCGACTGATTTTCATCACTTCCTCCTTTGGAAATACTTGCTAATAGCTCTTCGGGTCAATAGCGTCGCGGAGAGCGTCGCCGACAAAATTGAAGGATAGAACAGTTACGATGACGAACAGTCCCGGAATGAGCAGCCACGGGTTCTGAAGTAAGGTTTGAATACTCTGGGCCTCCGACAAAAGCGAGCCCCAGCTCACGGCGGGCGGCTGAATGCCGAGCCCCAGAAACGAGAGCGCCGTCTCAGCGAGAATCATCGAGGGAATGGCTAGGGTGGCGATGATGAGGATGTACGCCAGCGTGTTGGGAAAGATGTGCCTGACGATAATGCGAAGGTCCGAGGCCCCCAGCGCCTTGGCTGCCTGGACGTATTCGGCATCGCGCAGAGCCAGCGTTAGTCCGCGCACCTGCCTGGCGAGGTTGACCCACCTTATCAGCGCGAGAATAATCGTCACGGCAAAGAAGACGCGAACGGGCGACCACTCGGGCGGCACGGCGGCGGCCAGCGCCATCCACAGCGGAATGGAGGGAAACGACATCACGACCTCGACAAGGCGCTGCAAGGACGCGTCCACTATCCCGCCGTAATAACCGGAAGCGATGCCAATAAAAGACCCCAGCACCAGCATCAGGGTAACGCCGAACAGACCGATGGTCAGCGAGATGCGCGCGCCGAAGAGGACGCGGGAATAGAGGTCGCGTCCCAGCCGGTCTGTACCGAAAAGAAACAAGGCACCCTCCGTCACCCCGAAAAGGTGAATATCGGACGCTAGAAATCCGAACAGCTTGTAAGGCTCGCCGCGGACGAATATGCGTAAGTAGCGAATCGCTTCCGTGTCCGCCGCGAACGTTCGCTGAAAGGTAGTCACATCCAACTTGGGCTCGAGCCCGTAGACGAACGGTCTCCAGTGAAAGTTTCCCTTGGCGTCGACGAACTGCGGAACCTGGGGCGGGGCGTAGATGTACTTGGTGTGGCGTGTACCCTCTCCATACGGCGCAAAAAAAGGTGCAAACGCCGCCGTGACGTACAAAGCCGCAAGAACGAGCAGGCTAGCCAGCCCGACCCGGTGCCGGAAGAACTGGCGCAGCCTCACTTTCCACAGAGGAACTCGCTTTTCCTTCTCGGTACGAGGCACACGCATGTTCCGGGTCTTCAACATGGAGCTTGCCCCGAACGTAGACAGCTGTGACCGGCGTGTTCAGTCATAGCGAATCCTGGGGTCTACCGCGGCCAAGGCGATGTCGGCAAGCAAGTTGCCCAACACCAGGAGAACGGTCATAAACAAGATGACCGTACCGGCCAAAAACATATCCTGTGACAAAAGGGCTCGGTACAGGAGAGGCCCCGCCGTCGGGAGGCCGAGCACGATGGCCGTTATCGTTTCGGACGACATCGTCTGCGGCAGTTGAACCCCTGCGATACTGATGAGGGGGTTGACGGCGACCCGAACGGAATGCTTCAGGACCACGCTCCTCTCTTTAAGGCCCTTCGCGCGCGCCGTTTTGATGTACTGCTGCTGCAGGATGTCGGCGAGGTTGCCGCGCATGATGCGCATGAGTTCGGCCGTGCCGGCCGTGCCGACGACCAAAACAGGTGCCCAGACATGCTTAAAAAAATCGATGACTTTGCCGAAACTCCAAGGGGCGTACTCGTAGACAGGGCTGAAAAGACCGCCGGTGTAGCTCGAGTTGAAGACGTAGACCATAGCGACCAGAAGAGCCAGTGCAAAGAGAAAGTTCGGCGTCGCCAACCCAAGAAAAGCTAAAAAGGAAGAGACGTTGTCTCCCCAACTGTAGCGGTGTGTCGCCGAATAGATGCCGATGGGGATGGCGACAATCCAAGTAAAAAGAACGGTGAGCAGGGCGATGGCAAAGCTGAGCAGCAGCGGCTCGGCGACAATCTGGAGCACCGGGCGCTGGTACTCGAAAGAAAAGCCGAAGTTGCCTTGCAAGACGCCCTTCAGCCACAAAAAATACTGGACGTACAGGGGCTGGTCAAAACCGAAGGTCTGCCGCATCGACTCGACGTAACGAGTGGACGCGCCTCCGCCGGTGGCTGCCAGCTCCGCCTCGAGAATCGTCAGGTAATCGCCGGGAGGCAGCTGAATAATGGTAAAAACAGCGATCGAAATTAAAAAGAGCGTGGGAATAACGAGAAGCAGACGCTGAAAGATGAAGGTCGTCATGTCACTGGCTCATCCCTTTCAAATGGGCTGGGGTTGGGGAGGAAACTCCCCAACCCTGATCAACACTATTGGCGGATAAAGTACTGTTCCGGGAAAGTGTTTTTCGGCGTCATGGGCACAAAGTCCCACGGCACCGCCGCCTCCGGAACGTTGCGGAAGTTGTTTTTCACCACGACGGGTAACGGCGTCAGGCCGACCGTGCCGATGGTCCAGACCTGTTCGGCCGTGCGCCGCACGAGGTCGCGGATCATGCCGTCGCGCTGCGCGGCGTCCGCAGTCCGACCGATCTCGCTCCAGAGGTCTAGCAGCTCTTTCATCTCGCCTTCGGGAGCTACGCCGGCCGATCCGCCACTCTCATACCAGAGCCCAACGAGCGGCGCGAACCATGCCAGGGGTTTCGTGGGTACCACCCACATGTCCGGCAGGATGAAGTACATCCGGTCCTGCGTCCAGACCATAGCCTCGTGCTCACCCGCCCTCACGCGGCTGAACAGCAAGCCTCTTTCCACCGGGTTGATATTGAGACCGATGCCGATGTTGTTCCAGTACTCCGCGACTAACTCCAAGGTTTCACTTGCGTTGACTGTTGAGGTAGAAACGTCGACTGTGACACTGATTGGATTCCCGTCAGGGCCGAGCCTGATGCCGTCGTTGTTTTTTTCGGTCAAACCTAGCTCGTCGAGGATTTGTTTCGCCCTCTCGGGATCGTATTCGGCGTTGAGTTGCTCCACCTCAGGAACAAAGTAGGGGCTGGCCGGGTGGACCGTGGCATTTCGCGGGGTCGCCAGGCCAAACCAGAGCGTGTCGTTGATCTCGTCGCGGTTGATAGCCAGCGATAGAGCGGTGCGAAACTCGCGGTTGTGAATGAGGTCTGCAAGGTCTGGGGCAGTCGTGTTCTGGTTGAGGTAAATACCTGGGTCCGCGCCCAGCGCCGCCTGCCAGACGAGGATTCTATAGTCTCCCTGCTCCTGCTGAGTTTGTAACAGGGGAAGGTCGGTCACGTTGAGGTTGCGGAGCTGCATGTCGATTTCGCCGTTGATGGCCTTGAAGGTGATGGCCTCTGCGTTTTCGACGATTTCGGTTTCGACCCGGTCGATGTAGGGCAGCTGATTTCCCTCCGGATCGACCTTCCAGTAGTAGGGATTTCTCACCATGACGTGGCGACGGCCAGGTTCCCAAATCTCGGTGACCCAGGGGCTGAGGGTGGGCCTGTTGGGGTCCAGGTAGGCGTTTCTACCGGTGTCCTCGTTGAGCTGCTGGAACTCTGCCCACTGGTCTTCAGCGCTCACGCCCTCTTTAGGGTTGTACTTCGGATGAAACTGGGACAGGTAGTGTTTCGGATTGCCGGTGAGGCGGTCTGCCGAACCGGGGTTGAGGAGGAATTCGGTAAAGAGTGGATTGGGGCCGGACATACGGATTTCCAGCGTGTAGTCGTCAATCTTAACCATCTCGAAGGGCTCGCCGTTTGAAGTAAGCCAGCTCGGCGGCGCAACCTCTTCCTCGGTAGGAGAGTAGCGCGCGACATCCTGGTAGTAAAAAAGGATGTCGTCAACGATGTAAGGTTCTCCGTCCGACCACTTTAGGCCCTCACGGAGGTGAGCGGTGAACAAGGATTCGTCCTCGCCCACCTCGAAGTCGTAATCTTTGATGACGCTGTTCGTCACCTCGCCGTCGGCATTGACGTGGAAAAACATCTCCTGTTCCAGTCGCTGTAAACCACCTTGCAGATCGCTCGTGCCCAAGGCGGCGCGGTGCCAGGTGCCGCCGTACTGTCCAATTTCTTCGACCACCTCCACCACATAGGGCTCGGCCGGAAGTCTTTGCTCGACGGCGGGCAGGTCGCCCGAGGCCGTGCGTTCCGCGAGGGTAGGCGCTTCGCTGTAGGGTTGAGCGAACGCAACGCTGGCGGCGAATACGAGCAGCCACCCAAAAGCTCTTATCAGTGTGCGTTTTCTGTTCATGGTCAGTATGACCTCCATTTTGAAAGGCTAGGGTTGACGAATTCGGGGGAAGCAACAACTCTTATTTCATGTCATCACCTCGCTCGAGCAAGCGGTCTAGTGCCTCCACGAAGAAGTAGTCCCCCCACATCACGCTTTCAGCGACGCCCAAGCCCTTACGCTCGTGGTAACTCCCGTGCTTGAGGATGCCTTCCCAGCCGGGCGTGTCGATTGCTAAGAACTCCGGGGTGCGAAGCGTTTTTACAATATTTTTCGCGTAAGTCTCGTAGTAGCGGGCGCGAACCTCGTCGTGGGTGAGGTCGGCGAGTTGCAGCAAGCCGCTGGCGGTGATGGACGCCGCCGAACTCTCATAAGGCTGAGAAGGGTTCGGTTCTTCCCAGTCGTTGGGCGGTACGCCGTGGCTAGGCGTCCGGCGGATATAAAAGGACGCGCACCGCTCCGCCGTTTCGAGAAAGCGTTCGTCGCCCGAGAACTTGTAGGCCGTGCCGAAGCCGTAGAGCGCCCAGGCTTGCCCCCGCGCCCAAGACGAGTCGTTGCGCCAGCCCTGGTGCGTCGTCTGGCGCAGGAATGCGCCCGTCTCGAGGTCGAAGATGCCCTCATGTGAGGTGCTGCCGTCACCCCGAACAAGGTAGCGGCGGGTCGTCAGACAGTGCTCGTTGGCGATTCGCCACAGCTTTTCGTCATTCGTCTGCGCTGCAGCGTAAAAGATGATGCCGACGTTCATCATGATGTCGATAAAGCAGCTCTCGGGGGCCACGAACGACCTCAAGTAGCGACCTTTCTCGTTGAAGCGCAAGCCCATCGTCCGGCCCGCCTCGATGACGACATCGTTGCTGGACGGCTCACCCGTTTGGTCATACCAGCGCTTCCAGGTGGACCAGAACAGAAAGCCTAAGTCGTGGACGTTACGGTCGTCTTTGCGGTGCTCGAGGAGACGTGAGTAGTGTTCAGCCTTGTCTCGCCACCCGCCATCCCCGGTTCGCCGCGCAAAAATCCACATCATGCCGCCCAAGAACCCCTCGCACCAGTTCGTCCAAGCCTCGGACTCATGTTGCCAGTGGCCACTTTTCGTGAAGAGGGGAAAATAGTCGGGGTGCTTGGTGACAAGCTGCTCGACCTGTTGCTGTGCAAAGTCGAAGGCTTCGTCCACGCTTGTAGCTGAACCGTGCTCGAGCGTAGTCACATTTATCCTTTCTTGAACCAGCCGATTTCACCCGGCTCGAGTTGAACTTGAACCGTTTTCAGCTCGGTAAACTCTTCAACCGCGCTTCGGCCGAGTTCGCGCCCCGAGCCGCTCTGTTTAAAGCCGCCGAACGGGAGTTCGGGGTAGTCCCGTAAAAAAGTGTTGACCCACACCTTGCCCGCACGGATGCGACGGCTCATGCGCAGGGCCACGCCGACATCCTTGGTCCAAACCCCCGCGGACAGGCCGTAGGGAGTGCCGTTGGCGATATGTACCGCCTCTTCTTCGGTTTCAAAGGGGAGCACGGTTAAAACGGGGCCGAAAATCTCTTCGGACGCGATGCGCATGGCGGGTGTAACCTTGTCGAAGATCGTCGGAGGGAGAAACAACCCCTCGTGCTCCGAAAGCCGAGCGCCGCCTAAGCGTAGCTCCGCCCCTTCCTGTTGGCCGACTTCCACGTAATCCATAATTTTTTGGAACTGCGCCTCGTCGACAATCGCGCCGATGAGCGTCTCTTCGTCGAGCGGGTCGCCGACGGTTATCACTTTGGCGCGCTCGAGCAACGCCTCTGTGAACGCCTCTCGCACCTCGCGGTGCACCAGCACCCGGCTCCCGCTGTTGCAGCACTCGCCCATGTTGAAGTAGGCGGCGAAGGTTACAGCGTCGAGCGCGGCGCCAAAGTCGGCGTCGGGAAAGATGATCTGGGGATTCTTGCCACCCAGCTCGAGGCTGACCCGTTTCAGGTTGCCGTGGGACGCCCGCACGATCTGCTTGCCCACCTCCGTCGAGCCGGTGAAGGAGAGGGCGTCAACGTCGGGATGCTCGGCGAGCCGCCGGCCCGCGCTATCGCCATAGCCCGTGACGATGTTGACGACGCCTTCGGGCAAACCGAGTTCTAGCAGCATTTCCCCTAATCGAAGCGCTGTTCCTGGCGTCAGTTCGCTGGGCTTGAGGACGGCGGTGCAGCCCGCCGCCAGCGCGAAAGGCAGCTTCTGGCTGACGATGAGGAGCGGGAAGTTCCACGGCGTGATGAGTCCCACCACGCCCACGGGGTCGCGCAGCGTGAAGCCGAGCATGTCCGCCCCCAAGGTGTTGTAGCTGTCGCCGTGCAGCGTCCTTGCTAAAGCCGCGGCGTACTCCCACAGGGCGGCGGTGGCTTCCATTTCGTCTCGAGCCTGCGCGACGGGCTTGCCGCTCTCGAGGGTTTCCGTGCGCGCCAGCGCTTCCTTGTCGTCCCGAATGGCCTGCGCTACCTTAAGGAGCAGCGTGGCCCGCTCTGCGCCACTCGTCCGCGGCCACGGCCCTTCGTTGAAAGCGCGCCGGGCAGTTGCGACGGTGAGGTCGACGTCGGCTGCGTCCGCCAACGGATAACTGCCGACCACCGCGTCATGCGCCGGGCTCCGGCGCTGAAAACGATTTTCGCTTAGAGCCTCTTGCCAGCGCCCACCGATCAGCATCTGGTAAGTTTTCTCCTCAATCGCGCCACGCCGTTCGCTAGCTGGTCTTTTGTTCGTTTGAATGCCGTTCATACGTCCTCGTTTCTCGTGGTTTAGATCGATCTAAACCACGGGTATAGTTATTCCCGTGGGGTTGGGAAGGGTCTCTCCTGGTACTCGCGCCACCACGCTGGGCCGTCCCGCTCGACCTCGGCGTTTACGGCGCGCAGTTTCTTCAGGAGCGCTGTCGTGAGTTCGGGATGCGTGTCTGACAAGTCGTTGCGCTCGCCGGGGTCGGTCGCGAGGTTGTAGAGTTCCACCCGCTCTCCACCGGCAGTGCTGAGAATTTTCCAGTCCTCTTGGCGCAGCGCCAGGAACATCCCCTCGAGCCCCTCCCCCCAGCGCCAGTAGAGTGGGAACGTCCTCCCGAGCGGGTTCCCAAGGAGCAAAGGGGTGAGGTCGGCACCGTCGATAGACCGGTCTTGCGGCGGCTCGAGGCCGACGAGGGCGCAGACGCTGGGCAAAAGGTCCATGCCGATGCAGGGCTCGCGGCAGATCCGCGCTCGGGAAACGAGAGCCGGATAACGCACGACGAGAGGCACGCGGATGCCACCCTCGTAGAGCCAGCGTTTGCGACCGCGGAGCCCGCCCGTCACGCCGTGCTCGCGACCCCGCAAAAAAGCTTCCGGCCCGTGGTCGGAAGAGAAGATGACGAGGGTGTTTGAGTCGAGATTTTCCTTCGATAAGTACGCGAGCAAGCGCCCGAGGGCGGCGTCGATTTGGGTCACGCTGGCATAGTAGTGGGCGACATCCTCCCCAAAGTCCCGGTACGCCTCGACCAACGCCGGGGCGGACTCGATGGGGCGGTGCGGTTCGTGGGTCCATAAGGTCAAGAAAAAGGGACGCTTCGAGTCACGATGCTCGAGCCATTCCAAAGCCTCTTCGGCCAGGATGTCCGCGGACTGCCCCTCGAGCGGCCCCACAAATTCACCGTTGCGGACGAAGTTGACCGGGTTTCGGTGTGAGGGGTGGGCGTTGTTTTGGGTTGCGAACCAGTACTCAAAGCCGTGGTCGTCCGGTTGCGCCTGGTCGGCATCCTCGAGAGAGCCGTTCAAATGCCACTTGCCGACGTGGCAGGTCTGGTACCCCGCCTCGCGCACCAGGGACGGTAGGGTGCGTTCCGAGGCGGGCAGGTGGATAGCGGTGTCGCCCGGTATCCAGGTGAATACCCCGGTGCGGTAGGGGGTGCGGCCCGTCAGGAGCGCCGCCCTCGAGGGTGAACACAGTGGGCCGCCCGCGTAGAACTGAGTGAAGCGGACGCCTTTCTGAGCACACGCATCGATGTGGGGTGTCCGGATGTGCGGGTGGCCGTAACATCCGAGGTCGCCGTACCCGAGGTCGTCGGCGAGGACGAAGAGGATGTTGGGGGCGGGGTCAGCCATGAGGAGCCTCGTCCTTCATCCTGCTCTCTAACGGCGTGCCGAGGTCGGGGAAGGGTCGTTCATCGTCCTCCGTCGGCTCGAAACCCCGTAGCCTGTAGCGACCACTCCCATCCGGCCACCACTGAGGCGCGTCGGGCGAGTGCCGGATATTAGCTACGGGTCCCGCGAGGATAGGGTCGTCCAACGCTCGAAGCGCAGCGTGTAAACGTTGACTGAGGTCGTCTTGCCGTTCCTGGTGGTGGGGGCTGCCAGCCAGGTTGTGCAGCTCCCACGGATCGGTGTGGCAGTCGTAAAGCTCCCAGGGCGGGGAGGGCGCCCCGTACCAGTCCTCGGCTAAGGGCCGCTCGCCTCCCAGTCGCGTCAGCCACCCCGGATTCACAAAGTTGGGCCGCTCGGTAAAGTTGCGAATAAGCTTGTAGCGTTCGGTTCGGAGGGCGCGTCTGGGGCTGTAGTACCAAAATGTTCCGTTCGCCTTGCCGTGCCAGGTAAAAACGCTCACCACGTCGTCACGCGGCTCGTAAGCTTCACGCCGCAACAAGGGAGCGAAACTTCGGCCTTGTAAGTTTGGCGGCGCAGGTAAGCTTAAAAGTTCTAAAAGGGTCGGCAGCACGTCGACGTTGCTGATGAGCGCGTCGTGCCGAGTACCTCGAGCAATGGCTGCAGGATGACTCATAAGAAGCGCGCAGCGTAAGCCGGAATCGTACAGCGTGTGTTTGGCGCGAGGAAAGGCGGGGCCGTGGTCGGTCGTAAAAAGGACGAGGCTGTTTTCCTCGAGACCTGCCTCTCTCAAAGCGCTTAATACTTCACCGACACGGTCGTCTAAATCGGCTACCCGGCCGTAGAACGCGGCCAAATCCTGGCGCACCGCCCCCAGGTCGGGCACCGTCGGGGGTAGCTCGAGCTGCCGCGCGAGCGCCTCATTGTAGTCCGCGCCGAAGGGACGGTGGGTCAGAAAAAACGAAGCGTGCAGAAAGAGCGGCTGGCCGTGTTCAGTCAGGCGGCGCACCTGTTGGGCAAGGCCCGCCTCGTCCAGCTTGTGGTCATAGCCTCCCCACTCCGCCGAGGCGAGCAGTTTGAAGTCGCCTAGCAACGCTGTGGCGTAACCCGCCCCACCCAGCAAGCGGCCGATGCACCTTACATCCTCGGCAGGTGGCTCGTTACCGTTCATCCCGGCGCTGTGGGGGTAAAGCCCCGAGTAGAGGCTGATGCGGCTCGGCATACAGACGGGCGCGGTGGCAAAAAGGTTGTCGAAGCGTGCCCCCCGCTGCGCCAACGCGTCCAAGTGCGGGGTACGGGTGTAGGTGTCGCCGTAACAGCCCAGACGGTTGCCCAAGTCGTGGCAGTCGATGAGGACGACGTGCGGGCGTTCAGAAGTCATGAGCCTCAGCGCGCGCCGCCAGCAGGTCTTCACGGGAAACGGCCTGGTGAACGAGGTCGAGGGCCGTCCAGTCGAGCCCGTCCGCCCGCTCGACAAAGGAGTAGATGAGGTGTAGCTTATCTTCATGCCAGACGGCGCAGGGGTAGTGGAACCAGTCTCGCTCGTTCAAGTACTCGATTTCCCGGTAGCCGTACCAGCTCACCCCGCCGTCGTCACTCAGTTGCAAGCCTAAGGTCACGCGGTCGCCGCCCGGCCAGCGCGGCTCATAGTCGACGCGAGGGTTGTAGATAAGCGCAATCGTCGGGGTGCCGGGGACGCGTGTGAGCAGCGGCGGCGCTATCGGGTGAGCGATACCCAGGCGTTGCGGTCCCTCCCAGTGGAGCCCGCCGTCGAACGAGCGGTAGGCGTAGAGCCAACCCGCCCCGGTGCGCCCCACCATCAGCAGTTGGTCCGGCGCGTATTCGACCAGCCCCTCCTCGTGAAAGCCCAAGTTGCGCCGTCTTAAAGGATTGTCGGCGACGAAAAAAAACAAATCGGGGTTTTCAGGAACGCGGCGCCAATTCTCCCCGTTATCGTCTGATGCGAGTAAGTAGGTGCCCATGCTCTCGGCGTCGGTATGGAAAGGTATAGCAGGATGGTTGTGACAGTGGACGCTCGTCAAAAGACGCCCGCTCTCGAGCCGGAACAAGCGGTCCCAGGAGCCGAGTTCGTAATGAAATTCACCCAGAGAAAGTGTTCGCTCGTCGCTCCAGGAGCGGCCGTCGTCACTCGAGGTTCGCCACACCTTGCGCGCCGTGAGGTTTTGGTGCGGCAGCCTGCCGCCGCCTTGCGTCTTGGAGTAGGTGAGCCCGAGCCGCCCATCATTAAGGCGAGCGAGTCCCGGTCGGGACAGCGCCCAACCGTCCCCGGTCAGCACCGTGCCCGCGTCCTCCCAGGTGCTGCCGTCCTCGGAGCGGAGCGCCTTGATGTCGCTGTCGGCGTAGTCTGCACGGCCCCGAAAGGCCGTGTAAACGGCCAGCAAACCGCCGTCTCGGGTGGTCTCTAAACTCGCCTCCATGAGCCGCATAAATTCTTGGCTGTGGCGGGCGACGGTTTTGCCTTGCATTCCGCTCGGCATGGGCGTACGCACTTCGTCCACCACGGCAACCGGACCTTTTCGGTCGCCAATGACGGCGCGCACGCGGTGTTGATAGCTTTCCCCACCGACCAAACCGGCGCTGGTAAAGTGTGTGACCCAACCGGGTACCCAGCCGACGGTATGCCAGGTGTCCCCTAAAGCTCGGCGTTCTATTTCGTATCGTTCGACGTGGTGCTTCGGCCCCTGCCAGAGAAGTGTGATGGCGGAGGGAGCCACAGCCCGCGCCCTGAGATTGCGCGGCACCGCCATCTCGGACGTTCCTGATTCGACACTTTCAAGCATTACATCCTCCTTTACAAATGTATTTCCCGAAAACCGTTTATAACCATCAAGCCGACCTCCGAGCCCGGCGGAGCGCCTTCAGCTTTTGCGCCGCTCTTTAAAAGATGCCAACTGCGCCGCGCCGTCCTCCGTCGTCGCCACGAACGCACCGGCGAGGGCTTCCACCGTCCGGCTGACATAAATGCCGTCGCCGCTTTGCACGAGTTGCTTGGCAACCTGTACGGTCGAGGGAGAATTCTGGGCGATGCTCAGGGCGAGGTCATGAGCACGCGCCTTTAAGGACTCGGAAGGGACAACTTCGTTGACCAAGCCCCACTTTTCCGCCGTGGCGGCGTCAACCGGCTTGCCCGTAAAAATCATTTGCTTGGCTCGAGCCTGGCCGATGAGCCCCGGCAGCCGCTGCGACCCGCCCCAACCGGGCACCGTGCCTACGGTGACTTCGGGCATGGCGAACAGCGCACGCTCCGACGCCAAGCGGAGGTCGGCGCTCAGGGCCAGCTCGAGCCCGCCCCCGTAGGCCATCCCGTCGATGACGGCGATGGTGGGCTGACGGAGCCCCGCGAACACTTCCATGAGCTGGTGGCCTCGGCGCACCCACGTGCGCCACATAGCTGTAGGCGTCAGCTCCGACCAGGCGAAAATGTCCGCGCCGGCGCAGAAGGCCCGCGCGCCTGCCCCCGTCAAGAGCACGACGCGGATGTCCGCGCGGTTGTCCAGCGCCTCGCAAACGCTCGAGAGGTCGTTCAGCATCTCGAGCGTGAGCGCGTTGAGCTTCGCGGGACGGTTGAGGGTCACGGTGGCGACCGAACCGGCCACATCGAACAGGATGAGGGCGTCAGGCACGGCTAGTAGGGCACCGCTTGGTGGCGCGGGGCAGCCGCCGCTTTGGGCTCGAGACGGAGTCCGAACGGTTCGGGGTCGAAGAGGCTCGCCGCCATCAGCTTCAGGCTCTCGCTCACCCGGAGTGGAAACCCGGCTTGCGCCAAAATGTCGCGCTCGAGGTCGATGCCGGGGGCGATTTCGACTACCGTGACGCCCTCGGCTTCCAAGCTCATGACGCACCGCTCGGTAATATAGGTAACCCGTTGCCCTTGTTGCTTAGCACGCCGGCCACTCAAGCTGACATGCTCCACCTCGGGCACGAACTTCTTAACGCGTCCCTCTTGCAAAATGGTCACCTCCCTGTTTTCGATAGCGAGTTCGAGACCGCCCGCCGTAAAGTAGCCGCTGAAAACAAGCTGCTTCACTCGGTTCGTAATGTCGATAAAACCGCCTGCCCCGGCGGTGACGTGCGGTTTGGCGGCCAACTGGGACACGTTGACGTTGCCGTGCCGGTCGATTTGCATAAAAGAGAGAAGGCTGCGCTGGAAGCCGCCGCCTTGAAAGTAAATAAACTGTGAGGGTGAAGGCACGATGGCTTGAGCGTTGGCCGCGCAGCCGAACTGGAAGCCTTGCAAGGGCAGCCCTCCGACGGCACCCTGTTCTATGACCCAGGTAACTACGTCCGGAACGCCTTCCTCGAGCAGAATATAGGGAACCAGCGCAGAGATGCCGAAGCCTAAGTTCACCGCTTCACCGCGCTGAAGCTCCAGCGCCGCGCGCCTGGCAATCACTTTGTCGGCGCTGAAAGGAACGGCGTCGAAGCGACCGAGAGGAAGCTGAATTTCACCGCTGATGGCTGGGTCGTAAGCGGTCTGCGTCGTCTGCTGTTGGTCGGGCGCTAGTACGACGTAGTCGACCAATATGCCGGGAACTTTGACGTTTTGCGGAGACAGCGAACCGTTCGCCGCCAACCGCTTGACCTGCGCGATGACGACGCCCCCGTTGTTGCGTGCGGCCAAAGCCTGCTCGAGCACCCCCAGAAAGGCCCCTTCGTGCTCCATCGTCAAGTTGCCCGCCTCATCTGCGGTGGTGGCTCGGATGATGGCGACGTCGACGGGAATCGCACGGTAGTAGAGCCATTCTCTGTTGTCGAACGTCACAACTTCGACCACGTCTTCTGTAGTAACACCGTTCATCCGCCCCCCCAGGCGGCGAGGATCGACAAAGGTATCGAGACCCACGTCGGTGAGAACCCCCGGTCTTCCAGCGGCGGCTTCCACATGCATGTGGAAGAGGACGCCGCTGGGCAGGTTGTACGCTTCGACGCGATCCCCGTTGATCATGTCCCAAATCTTGGGGGAAGGCAGCGAAGAAGGTCCGCTCGGGTAGGAGCCCGCAATGACGCGCTTCAGTAACCCGTCCCGCGCGAGATGGTCGATGCCCCCAATCCCGTACATGTCTCCGGCTGCGATGGGGTGGAGCGTCGTTAGGCCACGCGGTCGACCCTCGCTTTCAAATCTTTCTCCTATCGCCTCGAGCACCTTGTCCGGACAGCCCAAGCCGCTGGAAGAGCTGACCGAAACCACAGCCCCGTCGGGAATAAGCTTGGCAGCATCACGGGCGGAAACGGTTTTCATAGAACCTCCTCAAGAGTCCCGAACGATGAGTTCCGGCGTCAGCACGACCTGCCGGGCCGGCTGTCGAGGGTTGGCAATCCGCGCCAAAAGCAGTTGGGCTGCCTGACGGCCGATTTCCTGGGGTGGGACGGAGAGCGTCGTTAGGGCGGGTTGCGAGAGTGCCGCGTCCGCGATGTCGTCGAAGCCCACCACTGAAAAGTCATCTCCCGGCTTGTACCCCTCTGACTGAAGGCCGAGCATGACCCCCAAGGCGACCACGTCGTTGTAGCACACAGCCGCGGTCGGAGGATTCGGCAGCCCGACGAGCTTCTTCACGGCCTCTAAGCCTCCCCTTCGCGTCACCGGTGAGGTGATGAGAAGCCCCTCGTCGACGGGCAAAGCGTGACGCTCGTGGGCGGCGGCAAATCCCTCCATACGTTCGCGGCGGGCGGAAGAGCGTTCAGGGCCGCCGATAAAGGCGATGCGTGTGTGGCCTTTGCGGATAAGGTGACGGGTGCCGAGTTCAGCGCCTACGGCATTGTTCGCTCCTACATAGTCCACGGTTTGGTCGGGAAGGTGGCGCGCCACCAGAACGATAGGTAGTCCCCAGGCCCGCAGTTGGTCGAGCGTTTCCTCCGCTGTGGTTTCAGACGGGCACAGCAGGAAGCCGTCCACACCCCGTTCAAACATCGCCGTCAGGAGTTGATCTTGCTTCTCGAGGCTTTCGGAGGTGTTGCCGAGCAGCGACACGTAGCCTGAACGGTTGAGCTGCTGTTCGGTGCCTAAAGTAAGTTCCGCGAAAAAGGGGTTGCTCAAGTCCGTGACGATAAGGCCGACCGTTTGGGAACGGTTCGTTCTCAGACTCGCCGCTCCGCGGTTATAGATATAGCCGAGTTTTTTTACCGAGTGGAGCACCCTTTTACGAGTCTGCTCCGCGACGAGGTCGCTGCCTCGCATGACGAGCGACGCCGTCGACCGAGAGACGTTAGCGTCGCTAGCGACATCACTTAGGGAGACGCGGTCGGTAATGGCTCGAGCTTGCTCACCCACCTGCTTCGGGCGACTCATCTCGTTCCAACCCCCGAACAGGCACCATAGTTCTTTCGCAAATGCCCTCCCCGGAGGGTTTGAGACCGAGGGAATACAGGGGGAAGAACAGGATGGATGCAAAGACAACAAGTATGAAGCATTGCTTAAGATGACAAACCTTTCAAAAATTGAGTCTATTGCTGAGGTTGACAAGTTTATAGTTTTTGATTATTATTCAAACAACTACAGAACGTCAAGTTTTCTTCTGAATTGGATCGATCTAAACATCATACCGATTTTGAGAACGCCCACAGGAACGAGGAAAGGCGGTGGAACGCATAGCTCATGTGTTGTTCAAGACATCACGGATAGTCCAGCGTTAGGAGAAGCGTTTATGGCTCGTGTAACAACCCGGCGTGAGCATCCATACAAGAATTTTGCAGTCCTCCTGTCAAGCACATTACTTGTGCTACTTTTTACCCTCTTTGGAACAGCGTCGGCCCAGACAACTGCATACAGCGAAGCTCCGCAACTGGCAGAACGTGTGGCGGCGGGGGAGCTGCCGCCGGTCGAGGAGCGCTTGCCGAGCGAGCCGATGGTGGTCGAGCCGCTCGAGCAAACCGGCACTTACGGAGGCACCTTGCGCTCCGTGCTGCGCGGCCCGGATGACACCTTCTGGCTCGAGAAGACCATCGGCTACGAGCCGCTCGTGCGCTGGGGTCTGGACGGTAAAACGGTTGTTCCCAACGTTGCAGAATCGTTCGAGGTCAACGACGACGCCACCGAGTTTAGGTTTACGCTCCGCGAAGGCATGAAGTGGTCGGACGGTGAACCCTTCACCACCGACGACATCAGGTTCTGGTACGAAGACGTCTTTATAAACGACGAACTCAGCCCCACTAGAACGGATTGGCTCATGTCAGGGGGTGAGCCTGTACAGCTCGAGGTCGTCGACGACACCACCTTCATCCTCCGGTTTGCCGAGCCCAATGGTTTTTTGCTCCAACACATCGCCGGCAGCACCAACGAAGGCGACCTCTTCACCAACTACCCGCGCCACTATGCGGAGCAGTTTCATCCGAACTACAACGAGAACGTCGCTGAGCTGACCCGGCAAGAGGGCTTCGACACTTGGACGCAGCTCTTCGAGAGCAAGATGGATGACTGGCGCTCAGCCGTTAAGCCGTCGCTGCTGGCCTGGCGGGTGACGAATCCTTACGGCGAGGGGACTCGGGCGGTCGCCGAGCGCAACCCTTACTATTGGAAAGTGGATACGGCCGGCAACCAGTTGCCCTATATCGACCGCGTCACCTTTGACGTTGCCGAGGACAACGAGGTCATTCTGCTCAAAGCGCTCAACGGCGAACTCGACTTGGAAGCGCGCTACATCAACGACAACACCAACAAGCCCGTCCTGTTCGACAACCAAGAGCGAGGCGGTTACCGCTTCTACGGGCTCGAGCCGACCCACATGAACGAGGCCTCCATCGCTCTAAACCTGACTCACCCGGACCCGGTCAAGCGCGAAATCTTCAACAACAAAGATTTCCGTATCGGCTTGTCCTACGCCATCAACCGGCCCGAGATCATCGACCTGGTGTTCATCGGTCAGGGCGAGCCTTGGCAGAATGCCCCGAACCGTTCGACACCTTACTTTAACGAGGAGCTTGCCAAGCAGTATACCGAATACAATCCGCAACTCGCCAACGAGTATCTGGACAAAGCCTTCCCGGAAAAAAACGCCCAGGGTCTCCGCTTGGGACCCGACGGGCAGCCTATCACCTTCACCGTGCTGGCGCGGACGGACAAGCAACTCTTCATCGATACGATGGAACTGGTTCGGCAGAACTTGCGCGAGGTCGGCATCGACATGCAAGTCAGTCCTGTTGACCGCTCGCTATTCTTCGAGCGGCTGGAGGCGAACCAGCACGACGCTATCGTGCTGTCGGGCAACTGGGGTGACATCGACGCACTGCTAGAGCCGGCTTGGTACACGCCTATCAACACGAGACACTCGGCTTACGCCGTTCCTTGGGCCCAGTGGTACAACAACCACCAACAGGGTGAAGAGCCGCCTCAAGCGGTGAAAGATCAGCTTGCGCTTTATGATCAGCTTCAAGCGACGGCCGATCCAGCAAAGCAGACTGAACTGATGAAGAGCATCCTCGACATCGCCCAGGACCAATTCTACGCCCTCGGTATCGTGCTTCCCCCGACCAACTACGGCATTATCAGCAGGGACATTCGCAATGCGCCGGAATCGATGATTGGTGGCAGCATCGTGACGCCACCGGGTTACACCATGCCTGAACAGTACTTTTTCGCTAACAGCTCGCAATAAGTTATTGCTGAGGGTTCCACACTACGTTTGCGTGTGGAACCCTCCTGGAGAAAAAATGCTTGCCTATATTACGCGGCGCGTTCTCTACATGATCCCGACGCTGTTCGCCATCTCGGTGGTAGCGTTCATCATCATTCAGCTACCCCCGGGTGATTATCTAACCACCGTGGTCGCCAATATGGCGGATCAAGGTGAAACCATCGACAGTGCGGAACTGGCGGCGCTCAAAAGACGCTATGGACTGGATCAGCCCGTTTACGTGCAGTACTGGAAGTGGATCTCGGGAATGGTGCTGAGAGGCGATTTCGGGCAGTCTTTTTCCTGGAACCGGCCTGTCAATCAGCTTATCTGGGATCGGCTGGGGCTTACCTTCATCCTTTCCCTTTCCACTTTAGTCTTCGTTTGGGCCGTAGCAATACCCATCGGCATCTATTCAGCCGTTCGGAAGTACTCGCCAGGGGACTATGTAGCTACATTTTTAGGCTTCATCGGTTTGGCGACGCCCAACTTTCTGCTTGCTCTGGTTTTGATGTACGTGTCCTTCAAGTATTTTGGTCAGAGTGTAGGCGGGCTGTTTTCTCCCGACTATGTGGATGCTCCTTGGAGTTGGGGAAAGTTCACCGACTTGCTGGCCCACTTGTGGATTCCGATGGTCGTGCTGGGTACGGCGGGGACGGCTGGACTGATTCGAACGATGAGGGCTAACTTACTCGACGAGTTGGGCAGACCTTACGTGGTGACGGCTCGAGCTAAAGGTTTAGCGGAAAATAGGCTGCTCATCAAATATCCTGTGCGACTTGCAATGAACCCATTCGTCAGCAGCCTGAATGACGTTCTAGTGCAGTTGGTTTCGGGGGCGGCTATCGTTTCCATCGTACTGAGCCTACCCACCACCGGACCGATGTTGCTGAATGCCCTCTTGGCCCAAGATATGTACTTAGCAGGCTCGTTTATCATGCTCCTTAGCGTTCTGACCGTCGTCGGCACGCTGATTTCCGACATCCTTCTAGCCTGGCTCGACCCGCGGATTCGCTACCGCTAAGGAGTGGGCATGGACCTCAACCGAAAGACAGGCCGAGAAGATGTAGAAGAAAAGGACAAGGCTAGGACTGCCACCACCACGGAGAGCTTAGAAGGCGTAGGTGCCTCTGCCGAACCCCAACAGGGCGAAGATGCTCTCGACGTTCCGAGCACGCCCCTAGACCCCGACCGTGTCGCCGACCCCGACACCGAAGCCCGCATCCAGGTTGCCGGTCAGTGGCGCTTGATGTGGTGGAAGTTCAGAAAACACAAGTTGGCGATGCTGGGCGGCATCGTCACTTTGCTCATCTACTTCATCGCCATTTTTGCCGACTTTCTGGCTCCTTTTCCCACCGACGCCTACAGCGCCCGCTATACCTACGCGCCACCACAGCCTTTGAGGTTCGTCACCGGCACCGAGGAGGGTCGAAAGTGGGAGCTGTTCGTCAACGGCTACACCGTCGAAGTCGACCCGGTGGCACTGCGCCGCACCTTTGTGGTCGACCCTGAAGTCAGCTTTCCAGTCGGTTTGTTCGTCAAAGGTGCCCCTTACAAGCTTTTGGGCTTGATTCCCACCGACCGCCACCTGTTAGGCCCTGTGAACGCGGGCGACCCCATGTACCTCTTAGGTGCCGACCGCTTGGGGCGCGACGTTTTGAGTCGTACCGTCCACGGCACCCGCGTGTCAACGTCCATCGGATTGGTGGGCGTGGCCTTGAGCTTGTTCTTAGGCGTTTTGCTGGGCGGCATCTCCGGTTTTTACGGTGGGGCTGTCGACAATTTTATTCAGCGCCTCATCGAATTCTTGCAGTCGATTCCCTCGATTCCCTTGTGGATGGGTTTGGCCGCAGCTATCCCGCTGACCATGCCGCCTTTGCGGGTTTACTTTCTCATCACCGTGATTCTCTCGATTATCGGCTGGACCGGCTTGGCAAGGGTGGTGCGGGGCAAGTTCTTCTCGCTCAAAACCGAAGACTTCGTCACGGCAGCGAGGTTGGACGGCTCTTCGGATTTGCGAATCATCATGCGCCACATGGTGCCCTCGTTCATGAGCCACATCATCGCGGTGGTGACTTTGGCGATTCCCGGCATGATTCTAGCTGAAACGTCGCTGAGCTTCTTAGGAATAGGCCTGCGTCCGCCGGTGGTGAGCTGGGGCGTGTTGTTGCAAGAGGCGCAAAACATCCGCAGTGTGGCTACCGCCCCGTGGCTGTTCTGGCCGGGCGTGGCGGTCATCGTCGCCGTGTTGGCGCTGAACTTCTTAGGCGACGGCTTGAGAGACGCGGCGGACCCCTATGTCAGTTAGGGCTGTGCTAGCTGGGGCTGGGGTAGCTGGGTGTAACTTTGCAAGCCGAGAGCGCAGGGCTTTTTTTGTACCGGCTTTGGGCTTGGCACCCCTAAAAGATAGGACGAGATGACCCGCCAAGACGCACTCATCGAAATCAAAAACCTCAAGACCCACTTCTTCACCGACGAAGGCATCATCAAGGCGGTGGACGGGGTGGACTTTTCCATCCCCCGAGGCAAAACGCTGTGCGTGGTGGGCGAGTCCGGCTGCGGCAAGTCGATAACGGCGCGTTCCATTTTGCAAATCGTCGATGCTCCGGGCAAAATCGTCGCGGGAGAGGTTCTTTTTCACCCTTCACCCGACAAGACCACCGACTTGGCGACGCTGAACCCGAGGGGCAAAGACATCCGGGCGATTCGCGGCAAAGACATCAGCATGATTTTTCAGGAGCCGATGTCCTCTTTGTCGCCGGTTCACACCATCGGCAACCAAATCATGGAGGCCATCCTTTTGCACTTGCAGGTGAGCAAACAGGAAGCCAAAGATAAAGCCGTCGAGGTCTTGAGGCGGGTCGGCATCCCCAAGGCGGAGACGCGCTTGGACGCCTACACCTTCCAACTCTCGGGCGGGATGCGCCAGCGCGCTTGCATCGCGATGGCCTTAGCCTGCGAGCCCAAGCTGCTCATCGCCGACGAGCCCACCACAGCTTTGGACGTGACCACCCAGGCCAACATCTTAGACCTCATCAAAGAACTGCAAGAGGAGTTGGGCATGTCGGTCATGTTCATCACCCACGACCTGGGCGTGGTCGCCGAGATTGCCGACGAGGTGGTGGTGATGTACTTGGGCACGGTGGCCGAGCGGGGGGACGTGGACGCTATCTTTCACGACCCCAAGCATCCCTATACCCAAGCCCTGCTCCGCTCGATTCCCAAGCTGGGCACCGGCGATAAGGCGCGGCTCGAGGCCATCCGCGGCATGGTCCCTCACCCTTTCAACCGGCCCAGTGGTTGCCCCTACCACACCCGCTGCGACCAGGCTATGCCGGGCATCTGCAACGAGCTTGTGCCCCCGGTCGAACACTTGGGCGCGGGCCGAGAAGTCAGGTGCTTGCTTTACAGCGACATTGAACAGGTCCGGGCGGAACAAGAAAACAGGGTGGCGGCGTGAGTCCATCTTCGCAGGGTCGAACCCAGCAGAGCAGTCAAACCCGTCAAACCGGTCCAAACAGTCACAAAGACCGAGGCAGCTCGAGCCCGCAGCCAAAAACACCGCACAGTTCGGAGCAAGCGCTGCTGGAAGTCAGACACCTCAAGATGCATTTTCCCATTCGCAAAGGCTTGCTGCGCAGAACAGTAGGACATGTCAAAGCCGTCGACGACGTTTCCTTTACCATTCAAGAGGGGGAAACCCTGGGTTTGGTAGGCGAGTCGGGCTGTGGCAAGACCACCACCGGACGTTGTCTGCTGCGGGTGTACGAACCTACCGCGGGCGAGATTGTCTACCACCGCGAGAACGGCAAAGACGTCGACCTGATGACCTTGAGCAACCAGGAACTCAAGCCCTATCGGCGTGAGATTCGCATGGTCTTTCAAGACCCGCAGTCGTCTTTGAACCCGCGTTTGCCGGTTTTGGAAATCGTCGGTGAACCTTTGAAAGTCAACCGCTTAGCCACAGGAAGAGACTTAGAAGACCGAGTAGCCGACCTGATGAAACGCGTCGGCCTCAGACCCGAGTACATGCGCCGTTATCCTCATGCCTTTTCTGGAGGTGAAAGACAACGCATTGGGATTGCTCGTGCTTTAGCCACCAACCCGAGGCTGGTCGTTTGTGATGAAGCCGTGTCCGCGCTCGATGTTTCAGTGCAGGCTCAAACGCTGAACTTGCTCCAAGACTTACAAGAGGAGTTCGACCTCACCTATCTGTTCGTAGCGCACGACCTTTCGGTCGTTGAACACATCAGCGACCGGGTGGCGGTGATGTACGTGGGCAAGCTGATTGAACTCGCCACGACCGAGGAACTCTATTACAACCCGCAGCACCCTTACACCGAAGCCTTACTCTCAGCCGTGCCCAAGCCCGACCCGAGGCTCAGAAACAAAGGCGACCGCATCCGCCTACAAGGAGAAGTAGCCGACCCGGCCAGTCCGCCGAGTGGCTGTTACTTTCATCCCAGGTGTCGTTATGCCAAAGACAGGTGCAAGGTTGAAATACCTGCCCTACGCGAAATCATTCCGGGGCATTTTGCTGCTTGTCATTATTCCGAGAGGCTCGAGCTTAGGGGGGTGGCATAAATTAACAGGTTCAAAAAGGGGATAAATGTTTAAGAACCATCGCAGAAGAAAATTATTGCCGGAAAAGCCTTGATATGACCCAATCCATCATTAAAACTGACCCCCGCAACTTCGCCACCGGCTGCGAGATTCCCACCGAGTCCTATGCCGACCAGCCCTACATCGTTAAAACCGATGACGGCGCGTGGTTATGTGTGCTGACGACCGGACGGGGTCGGGAGGGTGACGCGGGACAGCACGTGGTCGCCACACGAAGTCTGGACCAAGGGCAAACCTGGTCCGGCCTCGTCGACATCGAACCTGCGGACGGCCCCGAGTCGTCTTGGGTGATGCCGCTCAAGGTACCGAGCGGGCGCGTGTACGCCATTTACCTCCACAACAGCGACAACGTGCGCGAGGTCGTGACAGACACCGGCACCTCCCAGCGCGTCGATACGCTCGGTCACTACGTCTTAAAGCATTCGGACGACCACGGGCGAACGTGGTCAAAGCGGCGTTACCCCATCCCCATCCGAGAAACACAGATTGACCGGGACAACCCTTATATGAGCAAAGTACGTTTTCTCTGGGGTGTAGGAAAGCCCATCATCCACGCCGGTAAAGCTTACTTCGGTTTCGCCAAGGTAGGTCGCTTCGGTCACGGCTGGATGGCGAGCTCGGAAGGCTACTTCCTGTGCAGCGACAACATCTTGACCGAAGATGACCCTGAAAAGGTTTGCTGGACGCTGCTCCCCGACGGCGAGGTTGGCCTTAGAGCACCCAAAGGCCCTGTCGCGGATGAGCACAATTTGGTTTCTTTAAGCGACGGTTCGCTCTACTGCACCTATCGCACCATTGACGGGCATAACTGCCACGCCTATAGCCGCGACGGTGGTCATAACTGGGATGGCCCTCAGTACGCCACCTACACGCCCGGCGGGAGGCGCATCAAACACCCTCGAGCCGCCAACTTCGTGTGGCGCTGCGAGAACGGCCACTACCTCCTTTGGTTTCACAACAACGGAGTGCCCTGGTACAACGCCGGGCCACCCGCGGGCAACCGCAACGTCGCATGGCTCGCGGGCGGCGTCGAAAAGGATAGCTTTATTCACTGGTCGCAGCCCGAAATCGTCATGTATACGGATAATCACCTGCGTGGCCCCAGCTATCCCGACCTTGTTGAGGATGGTGGACGCTATTTTATCGCCGCCACCCAAAAGGAGGAGGCGCGCGTGCTCGAGCTTGACCCGGAACTGCTCGAGAGCCTGTGGCAACAAGACCAAAAGAGCAGTGTCACGGGAAAAGGTCTTATCCTGAACCTGCCAGCCGCCCAGTGCGAGGCCGGTTCCACCGTCGCCGCACCCGAGCTGCCCGAGCTGAGCGGGCCGGTTCAGACACCAAGCTGGACATTTCCGCTTGACGGCCGCGAGGGCTTCACACTGGAGGTGTGGGTACGTTTCGACACGCTGGAGCCGGGGCAGGTTCTGCTCGACGGGCGCGACTCCGCCGGTAAAGGGATCGCTTGCGTCACGACAAACGAAAAGTCGGTTCGTTTCGAGATGTGCGATGGCCGCGCGGCCGTCTTTTGGGAGAGCGACAAGAACCTCGTCACGACCGGCCGAGACATTCATATCGTCGTAGTCGTAGACGGCGGACCCAAGGTCATCTCTTTTATCGTCAACGGCCTTCTGTGCGACGGAGGGAACGAGCGGTACTTCGGCTGGGGACGTTTTTACCCTTTCATGCAAAATGTGAATGGTGCCGAGCAGTGGACACTGGCACCGAATCTGCGGGGCGAGTTGAAAAGTCTTCGCGTCTACGACCGCTACCTGCACACTTCGGAAGCTGTGGAGGACTGCCGGGCTGGTTTCGGGGCCAAACCTACAAAACCTACAAGGAGAAAGGCGTGACGCTGCAAGGGCGAAAACGTTACGCTCTGGGCGGTGATGGAGTGCTGAAACGCACCTTCTTTAACCTCATGCGTCTGGAGGGTGAGCACCTTCAGCCTTTCGACGCGCCTCACGAGGTGCTCACGGTGCGTATTCCCGATTTGCAATCCATGCGGGAAAAGTTCAAGTAAGGTCGGCTGCCGGACTTTTCGACCTTTCCGGCCAAACCGCGTTGGTGACGGGCTCGAGCCGGAGCCTCGGTTTCGCGCTGGCACGGGGCTTGGGCGTTGTTCTAAACGACCGCTCGTCTCCCATCACACTCTACGTCACCATGCCTTTCCTTGCCCCACTGGCTGAGTTGCACCCCGAAGCATTATGCGGCGAACGCGCGCGTTAGTTGCACTAAACAACCTCAAGACGAAGCCAAATTGGCGTGTGAATAGACGATGACGCTGCGACCACCCCCAGCTTTAGAGCAACACTACGCCCTCGAAAGGCCTCAGCGCGAGCGCGCCTATCGCCGCTTCCTCCCGATCCAAGAGGGTGGACAGCGTTACCTGCCACGACACCTTCTGCGGCAGTCGTAGCGTCTGGGCGTCCTTTGTAAAGTTCAGCGCCACGAGTACCTCCCGGCCACCGTCCTCGCGCCGAAAGGCGAAGCATCCCTCGGGCACGTTTTCTAAGGGACTATATGACCCCGCCTGGAGGGCTGGCTCGGCGCGACGCAGCTCGAGCATTCTTTTGTAGAACCACAGCATGGACGTTTCGTCCTCTTTTTCCGCCGCCACGTTGACGCGTTCAAAGTCCTTCGCGACCGGCAGCCACGGCTCGACCCTCGAGAACCCCGCGTGCGCCTCGGCGCTCCACTGCATCGGCGTGCGCACGCCGTCTCGAGAGGTGCCGGTCTGGTAGATGACGAAAGGGTCCTGCTGCCGCTCGGGGGGCACGTCCACGTTCGCCATGCCGAGCTCGTCCCCATAGTAAAGGAAAGGCGTGCCGCGTAAGCTCAAGAGGAGCATGGCGGCAAGCCGCGCCGCTTCCCCGTGCTGAGCGAGGCGGGGCATGTCGTGGTTCGCCAAGTCGTAGTTGGGCCAGTGCCCCTCGCTCAGCGCTGCCTCATAGGCGCCAACCCTAGCGCGTAGCGGCTCGGCTTCCATCGGCGAAAACGCGAGCCCAAAGTGGAAGGGTAGGTCGAGCTCGTCGCCCTCCCCGTAAAAGCGCTCGAGCTGCTGCGGGGAGAGAAAGTGGAGCACTTCGCCGATCATCACCCGCTCCGGGTACGCGTGGATGGTACGGCGCAGTTCCCGAATGTAGTGGTGTGTTTCCGGCCTGCCCAACTGGTACTTGGCGGCGACCAGATAGTCCTCGGCTTCGGCCGTCTCGGGCGGCTCGTCGCGCATCTCGGGGTCTTTACCGAGGAAGTCGACCATGTCGATCCGGAAGCCGTCCACGCCGCGCTCCAGCCAGAAGCGCAGTGCGTCCGACATGGTCTCTCTCACCTCCGGGTTGGCCCAGTTCAGGTCGGGCTGGAACGGGGAAAAGGACCCGAGGTAGTATCGCCCGGTCGTTTCGTCAAAACGCCAGACGCTGCCGGGGGTGCCGAGGGCGTCCACGCCGCGCCAGTTGTTGGGCGGCGAGCCGTCCGCTTTGGCTTCCCGCCAGATGTACCAGTCGCGCTTAGGGTTGCCGAGCGAGCTGCGCGACTCGGCGAACCAGGGATGCTCGTCCGAGGAGTGGTTGGGCACGATGTCGAGGATGACCTTGAGATTCCGCTTGTGCGCCGCCTCGACGAGGGTATCAAAATCTTCCAGCGTTCCGAACAACGGGTCAATCCCCTTGTAGTCCGTCACGTCGTAGCCGAAGTCGCGCATGGGCGAGGGGAACACAGGAGAAAGCCACAGCGCGTCGACGCCCAGCCACTTAACGTAGCCGAGCTTCTCCGTCATCCCCTTCAGGTCACCCACACCGTTTCCTGTCGTGTCCTTAAAGCTGCGCGGGTAAATTTGGTAAACGACGCCCTTCTGCCACCACGGTCGATCCATGAAAACTCCTTCAGTCAGTGCCAGTAAAACCGGCTTTGCACCCGTTACGCTCAAGCCGTTATTTGCTACTGATAGTGTAGCAACCGGCCTCGAATGCTACACTATCAGTAGCAAGGTGTCAAGTGTAGACTTAAGCCTATGAAGGTTCCGACACCAGGCCAACCTGTACGCGGTTCTAAAAGCGGCAAGCCGATCATGGCGCTGTTCGACCTGTTAGGACGGGCCTGGGCGATGGGGGTGGTCTGGCAACTGAAAAGCGGCCCTTACACCTTCCGCGAGCTGAGAAAAAAGTGTGACGACGTCTCGCCCACGCTGCTCAACCGCCGCTTAAAAGAGCTCAGGCAGGCGCAGCTCGTCGAACACGATTCGGGGGGTTATCGCCTGACCGAGTTAGGCGAAGCGCTCTTCGAGGTGTTGGAGCCTTTTGAACGTTGGTCACAGGCGTGGGCCGAGAGTCTGGAAGAAACCGACGCGGCCGGTCCTTCGAGGTAGCGAACTACCGGGGCGGCTAACGTGGTGCGACAGACGCGCGCGTTCGCCGCTCACCCTTTGTCGTCCCTCTTTAAGCCAACACACCCTAGCCTCCGCCGAAAGCTTGAAGACACCCACCCCGCCCCGAACTACACTTAAAGACATGCGTCTCGCCACGGTCGCTTTGGTCCTGGCCCTGCTCACGGCTCCCTGGGTGCTCTGGAGCTACCTCCCGGCACCCACCCTGGAACTCTGGTACCTCGCCGCCCTCGTCGGCGAATACCGGCTGCTCCTGGCGCTGGCGGCCCTTGCCGCGCTTCTTTTGTCTTTGTCGGCGCTGAGGTCGGGCGGCGTTCTGCCCGCCCTCGCCGCCGTTATAGCCCTGGTCAGCTTCGTGGGTGTCTTAGTTCCGGAAGTGCAGACGTACCGCGCCGCTCGAGCCGCAGGCGCCGCTCTTTCCCCAGCGGCTTACCTGCGCGGGCTCACGGCACCCGTGGCGCGCCCGCCTCGCGCCGAGACCTACGCGGTTGTCGGCGGGCAGGCACTCAAGCTCGACCTGTGGGAACCGGCCCTACCCTCCGCCGCGCCCCGTCCCGCCGTCGTAAGGGTGCACGGGGGCGGATGGACCTCGGGCGAACGGGGCGAGGCCGCCCACTGGAACGCCTGGCTTACCGAGCAGGGCTTCGTCGTTTTCGACGTCGACTACCGGCTGGCCCCGCCGCCGCGCTGGCAGGACGCGCCCGGCGACGTCAAGTGCGCACTCGGCTGGGTCAAGCGGCACGCGGCGGACTTGGGCGTCGACCCTCGGCAAATCGTGCTGCTGGGCAGCTCTTCGGGCGGTCACCTGGCGCTGTTGGCCGCCTACAGCTCGGGCGACGCGCGGCTGCCGCCGAGCTGCTTCGCGGAGGACGTCGCCGTCGCCGCGGTTGTGGCCCTGTCGGCCCCGACGGACCTGGCGTGGGAGTTTGAACGCACCTTCCCCTGGGGGTACCCAGACGCCCTGGCGAGCACCGAAGGTCTCGAGGCCTTCACGGGCGGCACGCCGAGCACGGTTCCCGAAGCTTACCGCTTGGGCTCGCCCGTCGGGCATGTCAAAGGGGGGTTGCCGCCGACGCTGCTCGTCCACGGGGAGCGTGACCGGCTGGTCTCGGTAGCAGCGTCCGGACGGCTCGCCGCCGAACTCGAAACGTTCGACGTGCCCCACCGGGTGCTGAAGCTGCCTTTCGCCGACCACCTGTTCGACTTTAGCCGGGGCGGCTGGGGCACGCAGGTGACGCAGGCGGTGGTGAAAGACTTTCTCGCCGCGTATGTACCGTCTATCCAGCGCGCTGCAGAAGCTGCGGGCGGCTAGGGCGGTGGTTGCCTACTTGTACAACGAACCGGCCCAACAGCGGCATAAGGAAGAAGCTTTTAAAGGACTATATCTAGTGAACGACAACATGCGGCCTCTGACCTCAAGGGCGCGCGTCTCGGAAGGCCGTCGTGCTAAACTGAATCCTAACGATGAGCGCGATCACCATCTTGCCGACGCACCAGCCCGAGGGGTCTTACGAGGCGGCCCGTGGGCCGCTGCGTGCTAAAGGCCGGACGGCGGGCGAGGCGCTCGACGCGCTCACCGCGCTGCTCGAGCCGGAGACCGCGACCCACGTGGTAATCGTGCAGTCACAACGCCCCGACCCCTTCTTTGGTGCAGCTGAGCAAGCACGCCTCAAAGCATTGATGCAGCACTTTCACGATGCGCAGGCGAGTCAAACATCTCTTAGTGAGACCGACCAAACTGAACTCACTAAGCTGGTTGACGCAGAATTAGAAGCTTCAGGGGAGCGTGCCCGAGCACTCGCCGATGCGTTGCGGTGAACCCCTACTACCCCGAGGTCGCGGCGCGGGCTCGCCACCGCTGTGAATATTGTAAGGCACCTGAAGCGGCTTTTAACCTTGCTTTTGAGGTAGAGCATATTGTGCCCCTTTCCAAAAGGGGCACAAATGCGCTTGACAACCTCGCTTTAGCTTGCAGGTCATGCAACCTCTACAAAGCGGCTAAGCTCACTTATCTCGACCCTATAACGAGCGAGCAAGTCGCGCTCTTCCATCCGCGACGCGATAACCACACCGAGCACTTTGAGGTCGGCCCGAACCTAGAATATATAGGCCGTACCCCTGTGGGAAGAGCTACGCTCGAGTGCTTAGCGATGAATAATGCTCGTCAGGTCCGTGTCAGGCGAGCTTGGCGGCAGCTGGGACTGTTTCCGGAATGAGCCTTCGTATTGAATCACTGTGGAAAATGTCTTCGGTAAAGCATTTGCCGGGACTCACCGGAGAGGTGAACGTAGAGCTGAGTCGTGTTGGGCGAGGCGTGGCCGAGGATAGACTGGACCGCAGCAATCGGAGCGCCTTGGTTGAGAAGTAGGGTTGCCAGGGTGTGGCGCAAAACGTGTGGGGTGACGCGCTTTTCTAAGCCGCACCGCGTAGCAACCCTCTTGAAGATCCGCTGCGTTTGGGAGGTGCTCAGACGCTGACGTTGCAACGTCCCATCGCTTTGCCGCCGTCGACGCTCGGTGACGAATAGCCCTCCGCAGGTATCAGAACGGTTGTCGAGATAACGCTTAAGCCACAGAGCCGCTTTTGCCCCAAAGTACACCTCGCGCTCTTTGCTACCCTTGCCCATCACAATTGCGCTGCGGCGCACCCAGTCTAGAGCAGTTCTGTCTAAGCGGTAGATCTCGCCGACGCGACATCCTGTTGCAAAAAAGAACTCGACAAGGGCGTGTTCCAAAAAACCTTTGCAAGCATCACGGAGCAACTCGACTTCCTCAATCGAGAGCGCTTTAGGAATCCGCGTAGGCAGGCGAGGTTCTTTGAGTTTCAAGGCAGGATTACGCTCGAGCATCTCTTCCCCATGCAGCCACCTGAAGAATGCCTTGAGGGCACGTATCTTGTTCGCCAGGCTGGAAGTTTGTAAATGTGTGAGGCCTGTCAGGTGAGTCCTCAAGTGCTCGAGCCTAATCTCATCTACAGCAGTCGTGTCGCCTGTATCTACCATCAGGCGGTGCAGGTGTAGTTTATAGGAATAGAGCGTTTGGTCGCTGTAGCCGTCTAAGCGGCGGGCCTTGAGATACGTGCGAACGCAGCTTTCCAGAGTTGTTGCTTCTTGTTCCATGAAAAACCTCCGATCTGTAGTCTGCACGGAGGTTTGCTTTTTGTTCCCGATATATTTTCTGTCTTCGTTTTTATGCAGCCATTGCGTCGGGGTTTATGCAGCTATCGGGCCGTAGAGCGACCTTACGCATTCTCCAACAGCAATTCCAAATGAGCCCTATAGATGCGAAACTAGGAACCATGCACGGGAAGCTCAGCTTAGACTCCATCCTTGACTGCCTAGGCAGCGTGTTTGACGCGCAACAAGACACGCGCAAAGCGGAGCGGTGCGAATACCGGATAAGCGATGCAGGCTTAGCCGCGTTCTCGGTGTTTTTCACCCAAAGCGCCTCATTCCTAGAGCACCAGCGTGATTTACAAAGACGTAAAGGTAAGAGTAACGCACACTTGGTGTTCGGGATGGAAAAGATACTAACAGACCCGCACATCAGGAATCTGCTCGACGCTGTTGATGCCGATGACTTGGCGGTGGTGTACAGGCATCTTGTGAGTGCGCTTGATGAAGCCAAGGTGTTGACGCGGTTTAGGGTTGCGAGAGGCTATTACCTGCTGGCAATGGACGGCACGCAGTCTTTCTCGTCGGAGAAGATTTCCTGCCAAAACTGCACGAAGCGCGAGAAGAACGGGCGCTTGCGTTACAGCCACAGCGTGATTCCTCCTGTACTGGTGTCTCCTAAGCAGCGTGAGGTAATAAGTTTAGAGCCTGAATTTGTGCTGCCTCAAAATGGCGATGAAAAAGAGGACTGTGAGCGCAAAGCTGCTAAACGGTGGCTGAGCAGCAAAGCGCAGCATTACCCTCTGGACAAAGTCATTGTGCTGGGCGATGACCTGTACTGTTGTCAACCCCACTGCCAGGCGGTACGCGCCAAAAACTGGCACTTTATCTTTGTGTGCAAGCCCGAGTCGCACAAGACGCTTTACGACTACCTCGAGCTACAGACTGTTCAATCTTTGACCAAACGTCATTGGAACGGTTCTTTTGCCGAAATCCACCTTTACCGCTTTGCTAGCGGGTTACCTTTGAGAGATAGCCTTGATGCTCTCAGCGTCAACTGGTGTGAGTTGAGCATCTACAAAGAAGATAGAGTTGCATCGGTTCTGTGGACTGGTAGAAGCTGTGTCTGCGTGAGGTTGCTCTCTTACAGCTGGGGCAGCGGACGGCGCGGCCTACGGTGTGCGCCCGTATCTCTAATAGCCCCTTCTTGAAGCCGACAGCTTCAACCTCTATTGGTTTTCCGTTCCAGAACTTGTTCCACAACATGCTCTATTGTCGCTGAATCTTCCCGCTTCATCAAAAGTGGCGATGAACCTGACAATGGGGTCCACCTCAGTTCTTATCTCTTTGAAAAGGCTGCGCGCACCCATCAGCTAACTGGAATAGCCGTCGGGGCTGACAGAAAGGGGCCTTACAGCACCAAGAACGTTAGGGTTTTTAAGGCTTAACGTATAAAAAATCCTGGTGTCTTTCGCTAACCGGGTTTGAGCGTGGGGCATAGAACCTGCTCGATATAATGCGCAATTGGTCTCTTAAGTTCCAGATAGGAAAGCATATATGGCGCTTGAGGCTTCTGCTAAAGCTTGACTGGCGCGTTTGGTTTTCTCTTCGCCATCATTAAAAAGCACAATGATATAGGGACCTTTCGGACCAAAAACGATACCGGCATCGTTAGTCCTGCCATGGAGCGTACCCGTCTTATGGGCTACCAATGTTCCTTTTGGGAGGTTGCCTGGAATTCGATCGTCGTACCGACAACCTTTAAGAATTTTAAGCGCCAGCTCGGTTAAGCCAGAGCTAAGCAATCTGCCTTCATATAAATCAATTAACAGTTGTGCCATATCTTTCGGAGTTGCCCTGTCACCACGTTCTGAGGAGCTTCCGTCAGGATCTTCTGGTTGCTCTCTATCGGGCTGCTTGAAAAGCACCTCTACTTTTTCGAAGTTTGCGTCAGATCCCAAGGTAGTACAGCTATAGAGCATTTCCCGAATCGTTTGTGGCACATGAAAGCTGGAGTAGCCTAAATCGTGCATTTCCTCCTCGACACCACTTTTGCTCGTAAGTTTAAAGAGCTTGTCAGTAGCTGTGTTATCGCTGATGATCATCATGGTCAGGATGAGGTCGTGAATAGTTGGTTGCAAACCTACCGACATGTCTTTTAAAACGCCACTGCCGGGTATTCTGTCTTCCTCGTGCAGCACAACTCTTTTATTCAGGTCAAGCTTCCCCGAATCAACTTTTCGAAGGAGGTGGACCATGATGGGAAGCTTAACCACACTCGCCAGAGCAAAGCTTTCGTCAGCACGTATTTCTATTGGCGCACATTCAGCGTGTAAGGCTCGAGCGTAGACGCCAGTTCTCCCATCTATCTCGGAAAGAATTTTATTAAGCTCATCATTTACTTGCATTTTCCTCCTACTTTTTCATTCTGGGATCGAGAACATCACGTAAGCCATCGCCGAATAAGTTTAGGCCCAAAACTGTGGTTGCAAGAACGAGGCCGGGCAAGGTGGCAATCCACCATTCTGTTCTGAGATAGGCACGCCCGCCAGCAATGATGGCCCCCCACTCCGGGGTCGGCGGCTGGGCACCGAAACCGATAAAGGAAAGTGCCGCAGTCGCTAAAATGGCCCCAGGAAAGTTGAGGGTTGCGCTCACGATTAACGGCGGAACGACGCCCGGCAAAATGTGTTTAAACATCAGCCTGGGGCGGCGCGCCCCTACCGACCTAGCAGCCTCGACGAATTCGCGGTCTCGCAGGCTGAGCGTGACGCCGCGGACAACGCGAAAGTCACCAGGGATGCCGGATATACCCACGACAAGAATAAGCATACCTAAGCTAGGCGTAAAGGCTGAGAATAGAGCAAGAGCAAGTAGCAGACTTGGGAAAGCAATCCAAATCTCCATGAACTGCTGCAGAATTGTATCGACCCACCCACCGAAGAACCCTGCAATCAGACCCAGGATGGTGCCACCGGTGATACTGATAAGTACAATAACCGCTCCAACATAAAGACTTATACGCGCGCCGTAAGCGACACGGGTAAAAAGGTCTCGTCCAAATTCATCTGTTCCGAAGAGGTGCGTCGTGGATGGTGGTTCGAAGCGCGCTCTCAAGTCTTGTCTGACGGGGTCGTAAGACGTAAGGAAAGGAGCAAATACGGCAATACTTATTAACGCAAGAATAATAATAATCCCGATCCGGGCGTTGAGCTGACGTAGAAGTTGCCAGAGAACAGACTTGCGGAGATGCACGCTCCGAGTCTTGCTCGAAGTGTCAGTCATAGCGGATCCTGGGATCGATAAGGGTGTAACCAAGGTCTACCAAAAGGTTGGAGAAAACGATGATGGTGGCCGCCAGAAGGACAACGCCCTGAACAACGGGTACGTCACGAGCTGAAAGCGCCTCAATCGAGAGTCTGCCAATGCCGGGCAGGGCAAAGATCGACTCGGTGATGATGGCACCGCCCATCAAACCGGCAAACAGCAAGCCGAGGATGGATAGCACCGGTATCATGGCATTCTTGAGTGCGTGTTTTAAAACTACTACATGCTTTGCCAGGCCTTTGGCACGTGCAGTACGAACGAAATCGAGCCGGTAAACCTCTAGGAATGAACTGCGCGTGTAACGGGCGATACCGCCTGCCGCACCCGTTCCCAGGCTGACCGCCGGGAGCACGAACGACCGCCAGTCCTCAACCATCGCAACCGGAAACCAACCCAAGCGGTAGCCAAATACGATTTGCAGCATCAAACCCAGCCAAAAACTAGGAATCGAAACGCCAAGAAGAGCAACCGTTATGGCACCGTAGTCTAGGGGGCTATTTTGCCAAACGGCTGCAATGATGCCTGCTGACAGTCCGAGAATGATTGCCAGGGTCATTGTGGAACACGTCAACCAAAGTGTCACGGGGAGGCGGGACATCACTTCTTGAGTAACTGGACGTCCACTGCGGTGGGATCGGCCCAGATCACCTCGTAGCACATTGCTCACAAACCTAAAATACTGCACATAGAGGGGTTGGTCGAGCCCTAACTGCTTGCGCAAAGCATCCCGCTGCTCCGTTGTACCGTAGTCTCCGTATCGTACCGACACGGCGTCGCCAGGCGTAACGGTACTGATGACGAATACAAACAGAGTTACACCCAACATGACAAAAGCCATAGACAGTAATCGGCGTAGCAAATACCCGGTCATCTGTCCCCCACAAGGGTTGCAGACTACGAACCTGCAACCCTTATTGTACTTACATCAATTCCTGGTGCCAATAAACGCGTCGTAATAAAGCAGCGTTGCGGAGAAGGGGTGGACCTTGATGCCTTCTACTTCGTTACGCACCAGCGTCAAAGTCTCTGTAGCATAGAGGGGCACCCAAGGTGCTTCATCCAAAATCTTGCGCTGAAGTTCCTGATAAACAGCGAATCGTTTATCCAACTCAACGGTTGCGTTACCACGCGCTAACAATTCATCAACCTCAGGGGTCGTGTAGTGAACGCGGTTCGAGGTTTCAAGCCGGTCCGAGCCGAAGAAGTACGACAGAATACCGGCATCGCTCCAGCCGTAGGAAATCAAGAGCAAATCGTGCTCTGCATTTTTAGTGTTGGCGAGGAGTGTTGCCGACTCCAACTGCTGAAGCTCAGCATTGATACCTGCATCAGCCAGCTGCGCCTGAACAATTTGTGCGGCACGTTGCCAAACCGGGGTGTTATACGTCCAGAACACCAACGTCAGGGGTTGACCGTCTTTCTCCATGAAGCCGCTGGAACCCTCTTCATACCCTAATACGCGTAGTATTTCGCGTGAAGCTTCCGGATCATAGGAGTACCCTTCCATGTTCGGGTCATATCCCCAAATCGCTGGTGAAAAGAGACCGGTTATAGGTTCTGCAAAGCCCTCGAGCGCTGCGTCTACTATCTCTTCACGATTGACTGCGTGAGCCACCGCTTTACGTATCTCCACGTTTTCGGTCAAACGACCGCAGCACGAGGTCTGACCAAGATACGTGATACCGGCACTTAGAAAAGAGAGGACATGGAACTCACCATCTTCGCCCAGGTCTCCACTATCCATCAAGCGCTGTACATCACGAGGTGGAGCCCCTGCTACGTCAACCCCATCAGTTTGGAGAAGCAATAACTGAGTAGCGTCATCGGGAACAATTTGGAAAGTGATGTGTTCCAAATAAGGTGCGCCTTGATTTTCGTAAAAGGCTGGTGCCCAAGCGTAGTCTTCAAACCGCTCCAATTCGATGTGGTCACCTGAAACAGCCTCGACGAAGCGGAACGGGCCAGCACCTACGGGGTGCTGCTCATAATCGTCTCCAAACGATTCGACCGCAGTGGGTGAAAGGATAGCCAAAAATGTAGATGCAAGATTTACGAGCGCTGGTGCGTAGGCATCTTCATAATGAAGTCGAACCGTATATTCATCCACGACCTCAGTCGATTGAAGCGTTCCTGCAAAGCTTGCACCCGGTGCGGCACGTTCGGGATTGAGGAGGCGATCAAAGGTAAATTTTACAGCCTCAGCATTAAAAGGCGTGCCGTCATGGAAAGTAACATCTTGTCGGAGTTTAAATTCGATAGTCTTTCCCTCATCGAGGAGTTGCCAGGATTCTGCAAGATAGGGGATAAACTCACCGGCCTCAATGTCCTGAGTAACCAGGGTGGCATTCATCAAATTGTGATAGCTGACGACGGATGGAGTAGCGTGAATATCTAGTGAGGTCGCTTCTTGAGAAATAGCTACGCGCAAATTGCCGGCAGCAAGTGTAAAGCTTAGTAACATCACTGAAATTATGCTTGCCATGAAGTGAACATACTTCCTCTGTACTATGAATTTCATAATCTCTACCGCCTCCCTGGTCGAAATGAATTTGAGACAATATACCACAGCCTGTTTTTATACACCACTGTTTATAAAGATGTGATACAGCAGGCTTTTATCATCAAACTTAAAAAATTACGTATGTTAACGAATTCGGCCACTCGGACTACTTGAAAGTGAGCGCATCGGAGCGAAGCGACGCAAGTACTCCTATTATGCTCCTGCCACTTTAGGTTGGGTCAAGCTGTTCTTGGTTTTCCGTAGGCTTTCCCCGCTGAGCTCGGTGCGGTAAGCGTTGTGAATCACCCTGTCGAAAATGGCGTCGGCTAAGGTGGGGTCGGCCAGATTGTCGTACCAAAGGTTGATGGGCAGCTGACTAACAATGAGGGTCGAGCCGCGCTCATAACGGTCATCGAGAAGTTCCAAGAGAACGCGGCGCTGCTCAGCGGTAGGTGTATCGAGCCCCCAATCGTCGAGGATGAGCAGGTTTGTGTGGCTGAGTTTGGCGAGCGTTTTCAAGTAACGCCCGTCGCCTTTGGTAATGACCAATTCTTGTAAAAGCCGTGAGGTTTGGGTGTAAACAGCGCTAAAGTCATAACGGCAGGCCTGGTGGGCCAAAGCGCAAGCGAGGTAGGTTTTGCCGACCCCGGTGGGTCCGGTAATGATGAAGTTGTGACGTTCCTTGATCCAGGCGCAGCTTGCTAAGCTCTGAAGCAGCGAGCGGTCCAAGCTGCGCGGATGCTTGTGGTCGATATCTTCGAGACATGCCTGTTGCCGAAGTCCAGCCTTTCTGAGCTTGCCAGCAAAGCGCCGGTTATCGCGGTGGGTGGCTTCTCGGTCGATGAGTAAACCCAGTCGCTCCTCGAAACTCAGGTCGGTAAGCTCAGGTAAGGCCTGTTGTTCGGCCAAGGCTTGCGCCATGCCGTCGAGTTTCAAGCGGCGGAGTTTGTCCAGCGTCGGGTGGTTGAGCATCAGTTAAGCTCCTTTCGGTAGTAGGCTGCGCCTCTAAGATTGTGGTGGGGTTGTTGCGTCGCCAGCTTTTCAGGTTTGGCCTCAGGCAAAGGTTCTTGGTCGAGATTGTGCTTGAGAATCGACTCGACCGATTTGTAGCTGTAAGACTGCAAATAGCAAGCCCGTTTGCAAGCCGCCTCGAGCCGCTCTTCGCCGTAGGTCTTAGCCAAACGCATGACGCCTAAGCAAGCGCGAAAGCCTTGCTCGGGGTGAGGTCGGCTCCTTAGAATCGCCTCGACCACTTGAGCCGTGTGCTCGCCGGTTTTCTGCGCCCAGTGGACAAAACGCTCAGGCGTCCACTCGCCACGGAACTTATGGCGCTCAGGCATGTGCTCTTTAAGCGTGGTGTGCCCCCCTTTGCGTTCAGCGTTATGACTCGATGATGCGAGGCGATACGCTTGCCCTTCAAAAACTTCGAGCGTGTGCTGAGTAAAGCGCAACTCTACGCTTGCTCCGACGTACTGGTAAGGAACGCTATAGTAGTGCCCGTCGAGGTGAACGTGGTAATCGACATGAACCGTGGCTTTTTTCCAGTTCGCCAGGACATACGCTTCAAGGGGCAAAGGGCGCAATACCGCTTTCTCGACTTCGTCGAACAGACTCTTGCGGCTGCCGGTCTGTTTCTGAAAAGGTTTGTCGTTGAGCTGCAAGAGTAAGGCCTTAAGCGCAGCGTTGGCGTCTTTCAGACTGAAGAAGGTGCGGTGTCGAAGCGGCGCTAAAATTTGCTGTTCGACCACCTGCACGCCCACCTCGACCTTGGCTTTGTCTTTGGGTTTGCGGACCCTGGCCGGGATAACGGCGACGCCGTAGTGCTCGGAACTAGGCCCAGCGGGCCGGGCTTTGCCCGTTCTAGGCAAACTCGGCATAGGCTCTGTTGAGGTCGGGTTCATAGTAGCTCGGGCTTTTGACGCCGGTCGTGAGGTTGTCAGGAACGATGATTTCGGGCACCCCACCGAAGAATTCCAGTGCCCGCTTGTGAGAACCGAGCCAGTCTTCTAGCTGCTGGGTCCAGGTCGCCTCGGCGTAGGTGTAGTTGCTGGCACCTAACACAGCAACAAAAACTTGGGCGTTTTTGACCTCGCCTCTTGAAGGGTCGGTGATGGCAAGCGTGAGCCCGGCGTAGTCGACAAACAGTTTCTCGCCCGCTTTGTGATGCTGGCGCATGCTCAGGTTCCGCTCTTTGCGCCACTGCCGATATTTCAGGGTGAAGCTGCTGTATTCAAACCCGGTGGGATGTTCGAGTTTGTACTCCTGCCACAGCAGAAACAGCGTGACTCCTTTTCGTTTGAGCTCTTTGCTGACCACTTCCCAATCCGGTAGCACTTTACGGGAGTAATCGACACCCGCCGAGCTAGGAAAAAGTCGTTCTTCTAAGGCTTCATCATCCAGTTCTGCCGGTAAGGGCCAGCTCAGTCCAGCCACCTGTGCCCGCCCAATATAGCCGTTGATGGTACTTCGGCTTAGCTTGCAGCTCTTGGCTATCTGCCGATCGCTTAAGCCGAGCTCCCATCTCAGTCTCAAGACTTCTCTGATCTTCCTCATCGACACTCGCTTCCTTGGCATATGCGCCTCCTGGGAGGTCACATACCACTTGGATTCTCGTGTCGCTTCGCTAAGCTGGCCCGAGCGCTTAGGCTAATGGCCCGAGCCATCCCTAGCCGCTCGTTTTCGTTAGCGCAACCGCTCGTTTTGTCTTAGCAGACCTGCTCGTTTTGCTTTAGCGCGGGTGGTCGTTTTGCCTTAGCGTATGCATGCTGCACGGCATGGAGGCGGCGGTAGGCGTGGACCGGTACTCGAGCGGCAACCATCGCCGCACCGGTCACAGCCGGGCGGTTGTCAGATACGCCGACGATTTCGTGGCGTTCTGCGAATCTAAGGAGGATGCCCTAAAGGTATTGGCAACGTTGCAAGCGTGGCTGTCTGAACGGGGTCTCTCCCTGTCAGACGAGAAAACGCGCATCGTGCATATCACCGAGGGGTTTGATTTCTTAGGATTCAACGTCAGGCAGTACAAGGATTCCACGTCCCGCACCGGGCGTAAACTCTTCATCAAGCCGAGCAAAGCGTCGGTCGAGCGGTTACGGGAGAAGCTGCGCGCAAAGTGGAAAGCCTTAGAGGGCTCGAACGCGAGCGCAGTGGTGAGTCGGCTCACCCCGGTCATCCGAGGCTGGGCCAACTACTTCCGGATTGGCGTCTGCAAGTATACCTTCGGGGTGCTCGACACCTGGATGTTCAGAAAGGCGTGGCGCTGGGCTACCCGAACACATCCGGGCAAGAACGCTCTGTGGCGAAAGCAGCGGTACTTCAGGCGGTGGAATCCGCGGCGGAACAACCGCTGGGTCTTCGGCGACGAAGCCAACGGCAAGTACCTGCCGAGGTTCACCTGGACGAAGGTCAAGCGGCACATACAGGTGGTCGGGGCCTCATCGCCAGATGACCCCGAACTGCGCGACTATTGGGCGCGGCGGCGCGGACAGCAGGCCCGCGAGGTGCTGCTGCCGCAGTGGCACGTCCCGGCAGCAAGGCAGAGCTACGTGTGTCCGGTGTGCGGCGAAACGCTTGCCAACGGCGAGCCTATCCAACTGCATCATGAGGTGCTTGACCGAACGTCCGCCGAACGGTACCGACCGACGAATCATAAGGTTGTGCATCTCTACTGCCATCAGCAGATTCATGGCGGGGCGCGGGTGAAGGTGCCCGTGTCCGCCAGGAGCTTGATTCGTGAGGCGTGAGGTCTTGTTTGAGCCGGGTGCGCTGCAAGGTGCATGCCCGGTTCTGAGGGGGCTGGGGCGCAGTGATGTGCCCCGGCCACCCGACACAACCGCTGGAGGCTGCACAGCAGGTCAGGTATCAGAGCCCCGCCGGGTTTGAGGCGCAAGGCCTGGAAAGGTTGGCGGCCGAGGCTAAACTTCTGGTGTCCGTTTGACCCTCACCAATTCCAAACTCTCGGAGCGCGAACAGGAAGGCCTGTCGCTACTGGGACAAATCAAAACGATTTCGAAGAAAGTATTAGGTAGTGTAGCAGCCCTCGGATTCATGCCGAGTTGCCTCGGCTACGTTCGTCAGGGCTGACGCATCAAAAGCGAAGGCGCTAGTCTTGAGGAATGACAGAAGAGCTAGAGACAGAGCAGCTACGTTTAGCGGTGTTGCACTTTGCGGAATTACCTGACCCAAGGATAGAGAGAAGCAAACAGCATTCGCTGGTTACCATTGTGGCTATCGCTTTGAGCGCGATTCTAGCAGGGGCAGACAGCTTTTACGAGATAGAAACGTTTGGGCAGACGAAGAAGGTGTGGCTGGAAGGGTTCCTTGAGTTGAAAAACGGCATTCCCAGTCATGACACCTTCAACCGAGTATTTTGCCTGTTAGACCCCGCCCATTTCCAGACGTGCGCGCTGGACTGGGTGCGAGCAGCTATCGGTGGCCGTCTCAGGGCTGAGGATGTGCTGGCAATCGACGGTAAGCAGCTACGGGGTTCGGCAACCGAGACTGTTAAGGCTGTGCATATGCTCAACGTCTGGTCACACGCGCACGGGCTATGCCTGACCTCGACGGCGGTAGACGGCAAGAGCAACGAGATTAGCCACGTGCCGGGCTTGCTCGACACCTTGTCGCTGCTCGATATAGCAGGCTGTATTGTGACGGTAGACGCACTCAACACGCAACGTGACATCGCTGTCAAAGTCAAAGAGCACGATGCCGAGTACATCATGGCACTCAAACAAAACCACCCCAAGCTCTATGAAGATGTGGCGTGGCTGTTCGAGAACGCCGACGCTTCCCAACTCGACAACAGCTTCGAGACCCGTGAACGCTGCCGGGGACGCGACGAGGTGCGACACTGCACGGTCTTGTCCGAGGTGTCTGAACTTGCTTTCTTAGAGGCGCATCAATGGCCCGGCCTTGAGAGTGTCGCCAAAGTCACTTCGAAACGCACCCTCAAAGGCCAAACCAGCCAAGAAGAGCGCTACTACTTATGTAGCTTCAAAGCCGATGCTGAAAAGCTTCTGTCAGCCGTTCGTGCTCATTGGGGTGTCGAGAACAAGCTGCACTGGACTTTGGATGTTGTCTTTGGTGAGGACGCCCACAGCTACACAGAGCGTCGTGGTGCTGAGAACATGTCCATACTACGGCAGTTCGCCTTAAACTTACTCAGGCAAGACACCTCTAAAGGTTCACTCAAAGCTAAGCGCAAAAGGGCTGCTTGGGATGACGACTTTCGTGCGCGTATCATCAAAGGTCTTAGCCCTGATTAAGATGCGTCAGCCCTGGCGGTAGCGCAGCAATTCCAAATTTAACCAAATTCGATTTCAATGACGTGCTGAACGGTACTCTCAAGAGATAGGCGACGAGCAATCGAGCAGCTACAGAGGCTGTTTCGGAGAATAACCCTTCAGTTTCTGGTGAACTAAGCTCCCTTAGCAACTTTTTAGAAGCGTCCCGCCAGATATTTAGCCCTCTTCTGAGCAAAGTAGAGGGGAATTAGCTGCTGTGCTGATAAGCTTTAACCTGCTCAACGCTGTTCGAGAGAGGGTTTGTTAAATTTGGAATTGCTGGCGGTAGCGCAGCAATTCCAAATTTAACCAAAGTCGTGTTGAATGACGTGCTGAACAGCATTCTCGAGAGGTACGTCGGCATCAATCAAGCGGCTACAAAGGCTGTGTAAGAGAACAACCCCTCGGTTTCTGGCAAACTAAGCTGCCTTGGCGACTTTCAAGAGGGGTTCCACAAGCCGTTTAGCCCTCCTGTAAGCAAGGTAGAGGGGTAGGCCGACACGATTCGGCCTGCTCAACGCTGCTTGAGAGGATTTATTAAATTTGGAACTGCTGGCGGTAGCGCAGCAATTCCAAATGAGGGGATGGTAACGCCTTCGCTTGTTACTCGAGCTTTCGTAGGCGAAGCATATTTCAAACCTCGAGCCGACACAGTAGAGACATGTAGGGGAGAGCTAACGGCTCAAGCTCAGGAGAGAAGAAGGAGTTTGCGATACAATTTGAAATTTTTAAAACACTCTCCCCATTTTGAGCGGAACAATTCCGCCTCCCTTGCGGCGTTTACTTAAAACACATTTATAGTTCAGTTTGCTCAATCATATCAATGATTGCATGTACTACGATTTCTGGTTGTTCTTGCTGAACGTAGTGATTGCTTTTTGCTGCAATAATGTGCCTGGAGTTGCTTGACAACTCAAGTAGCTTTCTTTGACAAGACGCCCACATGCTTTCCCACTTGGCTTCAGTTTCGGCTACTGCTCCCGTAGCACCATGAGAGCGGTGTCGATTTGCCATTCCCGCAGAAACAACAGTTAAAGGAATATCATGCAAAGAGGTTGCTCTTACTTGCTCATAACACTTGAGTAAATCAATACCTTCTACATAGGTATCTGCTAAGTTGTTTGGGAACGCTGGGTCAAGGTTCATGGCTTTATCATGGCGACTTAGTGTTAACCAAATGGGTTCATCAAAATGGCGCTGAGGTAAGTGCATTTCCTCGTAAATTGCTGGGGATAGTAGGACCGTATCCTCTTGAGCTGAATCAACTAACACAATACCTGCAACCAAACCAGGAAATTTGTCTGCAAGCACACGCGCAACAAAGCCACCAAAAGAGTGTCCCACAAATACAACAGGCGGTTTGACTTCTAGCTTTTCGATAAGTTGAACTAGGTCGCTTACTATATCAAAGCATGTTCTGTTACTCCCCGCCCAGTGACTTTGACCTCTACCTGCACGGTCATAACTGATTGTTGTGGTGTGTTTAGCGATTTCAGGCTGTACGCGGTGCCACGCTCTTGAAAAATCACCCAAACCAGCTTCAAAAAGTACAACTGGATTACCTGAGCCTGCCTCGAGCGCAAACAGTAAGCGCCCCGAGACTTGTAAAAAGTGTTCAATGGCAAAGCTTTTAGATTCTTTTGGTGGAAAGTCAGACATGTGCTTTAATTAGGATTGTACCGCACCCAGCAGCGTAGCATGTCCAAGAAATAGAGAATGACCGCATTTCGTGACATAGTTTTTTGCTCTCACGTCACAGCCCCAAATACGCCTTCTTCACCACCGGATTCCCCATCAACTCCGCCGACGGGCCGTGGATGACGAGCTTGCCGTTCTCGAGCACGTACGTCCTATCGCTCACCTTGAGGACTTGCATCACGTTCTGCTCGACCAGCAAAATCGGCAAGCCGGTCTCCGACACGCGCCGAATCACGCCCATCACCTCTTTGACGAGCAAGGGTGCGAGGCCGAGCGAGGGTTCGTCCATCAGGAGCATCTTCGGGCGAAGCATCAGTGCGCGGCCGATGGCGACCATTTGCTGTTGCCCGCCCGATAGCGCCCCGGCCATGTCTCTGCGCTTGTTGTGCAAGTCGGGGAACAGTTCGTAGACGCGCTCGAAACTCTCCGCGCGGTGTTTGCGCGCGGCGGGCAGGTAAGCGCCGAGGGAGAGGTTTTCCTCGACCGACATGTTCGGGAACAGTTGCCGCCCCATCGGCACGTGCGCGACGCCCAGAGCGGCTAAATCGTGGGGCGCGCCGCTACCGATTTTATGGCCGTCGAAGATAATCTCGCCGCCCCAGGGCCGAATCATGCCGGACACGGCGCGCAAAATGGTGGACTTGCCCGAGCCGTTGCCGCCGACGAGGCCGACAAGTTCATGCGAACCCACTGCCAGACTCACCCCGAACACGACCTGCAACTCGCCGTAGCCGAGGTCGACGTTGTTGACTTGCAAGATGGGCTTGCTCGTCTCGTTACTCATCTTCCGCCCCACCCAAATACGCCTCGATGACCTGTGGGTCACTCGTGACCTGTTCGGGTGTCCCTTCGGCGATTTGTTCGCCGAACGCCAAGACGATGACGTGGTTGCACAGTTCGATAATGGCCTTCATGATGTGCTCGACCATGATGACGGCCAGCCCGGTCTCGGTGAGGCTCCTGACGAATGTAATCATCTCGGCCAGGGCGGGCGGGTTGAGGCCGGCCATAATTTCGTCCAAAAAGAGGACTTGCGGTTTGACGGCCAGGGCTTTGGCGAGTTCCAAGCGTCGCCGCCGCGCTAGGTTGAGGTCGACAGAGGGTTGGTCGGCGCGGTCGGCGAGTCCTACCCGCTCGAGCGCGTCCCAGGCCACAACCTCAGCCTCTTTGCGCGTTTTGGTTTTCAGAAAAGCCGGAACGAGGACGTTCTCGAGCACCGTCAACTCTTCAAAGGGCCGCTCGATCTGAAAGGTGCGCCCCACGCCGAGGCGGACTCTGGCGTAAGGGGGCAGATTAGAAACGTTCTTGCCGAGCAGCGTCACCTTACCCGCCGACAAGGGCACGTAGCCGGTGAGCGCGTTGAACAGCGTCGTTTTCCCCGCGCCGTTCGGCCCGATGAGGCCCAAAATATCGCCTTGCGGCAGCGTCAGCGACACGCCGTTCACAGCCGTCAGGCCGCCGAAGCGCACCGTTACCCCCTCAGCTCTAAGTGCCTCAGCCCTGAGCGCTTCTGGCATAGCGCCTCCTTTTGAGGCGGTCGGTGAGTTCGCCGATGACGCCTTTGGGCAAAAACAGCACCACGACGACGATGAGGACGCCGAAGATGAGCAGGTTCGCCTGCGCGAAGGCGGTGCGGAACACCTCGGCCGACACGGTGATGAGCGCCGCCCCCGCCAGTGGCCCCCAAATCGTCCCGCGTCCGCCGATAATCGCGATAAGCGCAATCCGCACCGACAGCGGCAAAAAGAAGATGTCGTGAGGCTCCAAGTACGACAAAAACAGCGCGTACACGCTCCCACCTGCCGCCGTCAGCGCGCCCGAGAGCGCGAACGCCGCGAGCTTGACGTTGCGCGGGTTGATGCCCGCCGCCATCGCACTCTCTTCGTCCTCGCGCACCGCGCGCATTCGGTAACCGAACCGGCTTTTTGAGAGGTAGATGACGAGCCCAATCAGCAGCGCCACGTAGACAAGCGCCAGGTAATACTCGGTGCGCCGTGAAAACAAGTCCAGCCCGAACGGCTCGGGCAGCGAGAAGATGAAAATACCCTGCGCCCCCCCGGTGAACGAGCGCCAGTTGATGGCGATGAGCCGCAGGATTTCGGCGATGGCGATGGTCGAGAGTACGAAGTACGAGCCGCGCAAGCCGAACGTGAGCGCGCCCCAGAGCAGCGCCAGCAGCGCCGCCAAAGCCATCCCGACGAGCAGCGTCCACCACGGCGCGACACCCCAATTCGTCGCCCCGAGCCCGACCGCGTACGCCCCGATGCCCACGAACGCCGCGTGGCCGAGGCTCACCTGCCCCGCCCAGCCGCCCAGGATGTCCCACGCCGTCGCCCAGCCTGCAAACAGCAGCAGCGAAATAGCGAGCGCCTGGTAACTTGGAAACAAAAACGGGAACGCGACGCCCACTGCTAAAAATACGCCGAGGCCGACGAGGTGCCGCGCCATCAGACCCGTTTGACCGTGCGGCCGAACAGTCCTTCGGGCCGCAGCAACAAGATGAGGAGAAAGGCGACGAGCCCGTAAGCGTCCCGGTAGGCGTTGGAAAGGTACGACGCCCCCAACACCTCGACAACGCCGAGGAGCAGGCCGCCGCCGATCGCGCCCCAAATGCTGCCCAAACCACCCAACACCGTCACCACGAAAGCTTTGAGGGTGTAGCTCGCGCCGACTGTCGGGGTGGCAAAGAGCAGCGGAATAAGGGAAATCCCCGCCGCCACCGCCAGCGCCATGCCGACGCCGAACACCAGGCCATGAACCGCCCGCGTGTTGATGCCGACGAGTTCGGCTCCGAGTCGGTTCTGCGCCGTCGCCCGCACCGCGCGACCGGTTTCGGTGTAGGTGAGAAACAAGTAGAGCAAGATGATTGAGATAAGTGCGATGCCCCCCGCGAACAGTTGCACGTAAGAAAAGCGAATTCCGGCGACCTGCAGCGTTGAGGTCGCGTAGGAGACGTACAGGGCTTGCGGCTCGGCCCCGAAGCCCAGCAGCAACAGGTTAGAAATAATCAGCGCTAAACCGAGCGTGGCGAGCAGGGTGCTCTCGGCCGAGGAATCGACAAGGCGGCTCAGGATGGTGCGCTCGAGCGCCCAGCCCACCAAATACGCCGCCGGCAACGCGACGAGCAGCGTCAAAAACGGGTCCCAGCCATACTGCGCGCGCATGAACAGCGCCGCGTACATTCCCAACACCACGAACTCGCCGTGGGCGAAGTTGATAACTCGCATCACCCCGAAAATAAGCGACAGCCCCACCCCGATGAGCGCGTAGACGCCGCCGATGAGGATGCCGCCCGAGAGGTTCTGAATAAAAGCTTCCATGAAAGAAGGGACGGAAAGCCCGGCTTCCCGTCCTCTAAAGGTTTAGCGTTCGTTCCAGTTCGGTGCCGGAAACTGCGTGTCGCCGACCGCGGCCTCTTCGGGGAACACCGTGACGAACGCGCCGTCCTGCACCTGCTCGGCAATCATCTTGACCGGGTTCTGGTTCATGTAGCCGTTTTCGCTCGTGAACTGAATCGGGCCGTAGGTCGTGTCGGGGAGGTTAGTGGCGGCGAGCGCGTCGCGCACCGCTTGCGGGGTCATGTTCGTGGCGCGGCGCAGCGCGTCGGCGGCGGTGATGACGGCGGCGTAACCCTGCGCCGCGTGGTAGGAAGGTTCCTTGCCGAGTTTTTCGACCAGGCGCTCGTACAAGCTCTGCGCACCGGGATAAGACACGTCCTGGGTCCAGGCGGTCGCCGTCACCACGTAGTCGGCCGCGTCGCCCGCGCCTTCGATAAAGGAAGGCAACGCGAACCCGGCCGCGCCGCCCGCGAACAGTTTGGCGTTCAGCCCGACCTCTTTGGCCTGCCGCATCACGGCGATGCCGTCGTCTTCGTAAGAGACCATTATCACCACGTCGGGGTTGGCGGCGGAGAAGCGGTTCAGCACCGGGCGAAAGTCGGTCACGCCTTTGTCGTAGTTTTCTTGTTCGACGATGTCGTAGCCACGTTCTTCGGCGAGCCGTAAGGCCGCGTCCGACACGGCCGACTCGAAGGTGCCGTTGCCGTGGATGACGGCGATGGTCGAAAGCGTGCCGTCACCGTCTGTCGCATTGATTTGGTCCATGAGGTCGAACAGCACCTCGGCGTAAGCGGCGGCGGGTTGGTTGAGCCGGAACACCCATTCCGAGCCGGGTTGGGTAATCGAGTCCGCCGACGAGGTGAAGACCAAAAAGGGGCTTTCCTGACGCGCGAAATACTGGCTCAGCGGGTTGGTGATGCTCGAGGAATACGCGCCCATGACGAGCGGCAAACCCTGGTTGACGAGCTTTTCGGCGGCGGCGAGCGCCACGTTGACTTCCGAGGTGTCGTCCTCGAGCACCAGTTCCAGCGGCATTCCGTTGACGCCGCCGCCTTCGTTGACCTCCTCGAGCGCCACCTCCATCCCGGCCTGCTGCTGCTCGCCGAAAGTCGCGAAGCGCCCGGTCAGGCTGGTGATCACGCCGACCTCGACGCTGTCCTGAGCGAGAACGCTCGAGCTGACCGCCAGGGCGACCAAAAGCATAAGACTTGCTGCGAATCGTTTCATGTTGCCTCCCGTTCGTTTTTCTTTTGTGTGCTGTCGCAGCCTACCAGACCCGTGTAGGTGCGTCAATCTCGGCGCATACGGGTCTCTTTAGTGACCGTTCATGAACTTGCAAGCATTGGATTTGAAGGGTGAGGCAATCGCCTCCCAAGTCTCATTCCCGAGCATTAAAGGTGAAACGTAAAGTCATGCCGAACCGCCCTCACCTGCACATTCGGTATCCTCTTCCGCCCGCGTACAAGATGTGGTAATCTCCGCAGCGTGACGGCTGTCGAAAACGTCGGAGGGTTGGGCTTTCAGGTGGTGACGGCCCATTTCACGGGTACGCTGGGGGAACTCGCCCACGCCCTGCGCACCGCCAAACTCAGCCCCCAACACCTCGACGTGCTGCAACTCGTGCGCGACTATCTAGCCTACTTCGCCGTCGCCGCCGAGGACGACTTGGAACTCGCCTCGGAAGCGTTGCCGCTGGTCGCGCGTGTTGTTGAACTCAAAATCCGCTTTTTGCTGCCGCGCCCGCCCAAAGAACAGGAGGACGAGACCGAAGTGTTGCTCGAGGAGACGCTTCAAACCGTCACCTTGCTCGAGGATTTAGAAGACGCCATCGGTTTTCTGAAGCGCCGCCGCGAGGCGCGGCGCGTCGTCCTCCCCGCGAAGACGCCCCGGCCCGACTACCCGCGCGCAGAGCGGCCGCTCAAGGTCGGTGTCGACAAGCTCAAACAACTCGCCTCGCGCTACTCCTACACCTCGTATTTCGAACTCGCGTTTGAGCGCCTCACGGTGGCGGGGGCCGTCAAAAGTCTGCTGAACACGCTCCGGCGGGTGCGGCGCGGCCACTTGGGCGACTTACTCGAGCACCGGACTTGGCCGGTGCTTACCGTGACCTTTGCGGGGCTGCTCGAGCTGGTCAAAGAGGGCAAGGTGCAGGCGCACCAGGACGAGGTTTACGGCCCGATTGTCGTCGAGCTAGCCGAGGCGCAAGAAAAGCGCGAAGCGGCGTAGCGGATGTACCCGGAGGAGCCATGCCGAAACTGAAGCCGATCGAGCAGCCGCGCAGCCTCTTCGAGCGCTTCGCCTTTTGGCAAACCCGGCGGGCGTACGGCAAAGTGCTCACCCCGCTCAAGGTGATTTACGCCCGCAAGCCCCGGCTCGCCTTTATCGCGCAGTTGATGACGCGCACGACGGAAAGCCTGTCACTGGGCGACGACCTCTGTCTGCTCGTCACGGTTCACGTCGCCCAGCTCAACGGCTGCGCCTTCTGCCAAGACCTCAACCTGGCGCGGGCCATACAAAAACGGCTGGGCCTCGAGCGCTTTCGTGAACTTTCCGAGTACCAGACCTCGGCGTTGTTCTCCGCGCGAGAGCGGGCGGCCTTAGCGTTCTGCGAAGAGGCGACCCGAAAGCGCAAGGTGAGCGAGCAAACCTTCGAACGGCTGCGAGAGCACTTCAGTGAAACGGAAGTGGTGGAGCTGACCTGGCTGAACGCGGCGGAGAACTATTTCAACTTGCAGGCGGCGGTGCTGGACATCGGTTCGGACGAGCTTCGCGGCTCGAGCGCCTGATAACTCTGCAGAGGTACCGGCTCTAAGAGGTTTATCACAAAACCCGGCGAGGTTTTTCTCGGCTCGAAGGTTGCTTGTGCCCTACTCCCCCGGTTCATACCGCGCCAGGCGGTAGCTGCCGTACAGCAGCGGTAAAATGGTGCTCAGAAACGTTACGAGAGTGAGCAGCGCGAGTACCAAAAAACCTTCCGGCGTGCGCCAGACCAGCAGGTCGGGATTTTTAAGCGTCTGCCAGGCGGGCCAGGCCAGAATCAAGGTCATGAGGGCGGTAAAAGCCAGCGACAGGGTCATGTACAGCAAGCCGCCCGCGGCCAAAGGAATCTCGCTCGGGGTGGTGGCGTCGAAGCGGGGAAAGGCCGCGCCCAGCCCGACGCCCAAACCCGTCGTGGCGAGCGCGGCGCAAAGTCCGGCCACGGGACTCGCCCAAGCTAAAGTCGGACTCACGTCGAGCAAGCGGGCGGCCGCCACCCCAAGCCCGACGCCGAGGAGCAGCATCGGCACCAGCGCTTGCCAGAACTTGCTCAGCACGACCCCGCGCGCGCTCAGCGGCCCCGTTTTGAGCAGCCAAAAGCCTTCACCCTCTAAGCTCACGACCGGGTAGCTTAGGCGCAGGCCGGTGCCCGCCAGCAAAAAACCCATAAACAGCAGGTTCAGGGTGCCGAGCGCGTCGCGGAAGCGCTGGCTGTCTAAGCCTTCGACCGTAAAGCTGCCGACGCTGAACAGGTACACCCCGGCCAGCGCCACCAGCACGAGCAGTTGCGACCACTGGGTCGGGTCGCGCCACAGCAGTTTGAGGTCTTTGGCGACAACCGCGCCGGAAGGCCCGAAACGGTGGAGGAGGCGCTCGAGCCCGCCCACGGGTCGCGGTCGCGGGTCGAGTTTGGGCGAGCCCGCGTCCAAGGCCCGTATCCAACCCTCCCGGTAGGCGAAGGCCGCCAAGCTCGCGCTGCCCCAGAGCAGCGCAAGGCTCGAGCCGGAGAGCGCGTAGGTTCCCAGCGTGAGCTTGCCTTGGAGCGCCCCCCAAACCGCCTGCGAGGCCCAGCGCGTCGGCAACCAGTTCAGTTCGAAGCTGGCGAAGCGCTCCAGAAACCGGCTCAGTTCTTCTAAGGACATGGTGGCGAGCTGTTCGGGGCGCAACACGCGCAGACCGAGGATGAAAGCGGCGGCCAGCACCACGCTCACCCCCGTCGCCACTTCTTTGACCCGGCCCGCCGGGGCGACGCGCATCAGAAACAGTGCCAGCACGCAGCCGAGCGCCACCGGCAGTGCGTAGAGCGCCAGCACCGCGGCTGCCGCCAGGGGATAAAAGGCGAAAGGTGCCCCGCGCTCCGCGCCGAGCGCCAGCAGCACGGGCAGCGTGAACAGCGCGGGCAGCAACGCCGCACCCACATAGGTCTCGGCGACTTTGAGCGTAAAGACCGAGGCGGACGCAACGGGCAAACTCAGCAAAAAAGGCAGGTCGTTGGAACTGTAAAGGGTGTGGACCGCGGTCGTCAGCACGCTGAAAGTCACGCCCAAAACGAGCACCAAAAAAAGCGTTTCCAAACTGCGCTGCAACACGGCGTCGGCGATGTCCTCGTTGCCGAAGCGCAAAAAATGGTCGACGAAGCGCACGCCGCGCTTTGTGGCGCTGAACATGCCCCAGTAGACGAGCAGCAGCAAACCCAACCCGAGGAGGTACTGCGTGGGTCGCCGCCGCACGGTGTTGGTGAGGCCGCGCAGGCGCAAAACGAACAGCAAAAGAGGTTTGTCGTACGCCGTCGGCACGTTACGAAATCACGCCAAAACCGCGGCTTCGGCGTGCGCCTGCGCCGACTCTTCGGTGAGTTGCAGAAAAATGGCTTCCAAGTCGGCGTGGCTGTCGCCGACTTGCCTTCTCAAATCGGCCAGCGTGCCCGCCGCGGCGACGCGGCCCCGGTGGACGAGCAGCACGCGGTCGGCGACCTCGGCGGCCGTTTCCATCGAGTGCGTGGTGAGGAGGACGGTGTTGCCCCTGGCGGCGTAACTTTTCATGAGGTCGCGTACCTGCCGCGCGGCTCGAGGGTCCAGGCCCACCATCGGCTCGTCGATGACCAAGACCTCGGGTTCGTGAATCAGCGCGGCGACGAAGGTGAGCTTTTGGCGCATCCCGTGGGAGTAGGTTTCGACGAGTTCGTTGCCGAAGTCTTGCAAACCGAACAGCTCGAGCCACCTTTGCGCCTTGGCTTCGCCGTCCGCTACGTTACGCAGTTTGCACAAAAACCGCAGCAACTCGCGCCCGCTGAGTTTTTGGTACAGGTACGGGCGGTCGGGTACGTAGCCGAGACGAGCTTTGGCTTGGGTGCCGTGCTTGACCACGTCGTAACCCGCCAGCCGCACCGTGCCCGCGCTGGGCCGAACGAGTCCGGTTATCGCTTTGAGCGTGGTCGACTTGCCCGCGCCGTTGGGGCCGAGCAGCCCCAACACCTCGCCGGGCCGGGCGGTAAACGACACGCCCTTGACCGCCTCGACCCGGCCGTAGCGTTTGACGAGCCCGCTGACTTCAATCATGCCCGACTTCAATCATGCCCGACCCCTGTGCTCCCCTTTTAGGGGAGCTGGCTCGCAGAGCCTGAGGGGTTGGGGGTAGTCCACTGAGCCGAGGAATTGAGATGCGGCCTCGAGCCAACCCGTCTCACGCAGTTGTGAGACTAAAAAAGCCCCCGCTCGAGCTGCCGAGCCGGGGGCACTGTTGAGGCTTTTGAGCTTAGTTCGAAGGGGCGGCGGCAACCTCATTGAGAAGCGTATCGTACGCGACTTTGAGCGCGCTGTCTGTTGACAAGTCCACGAGCGCCTCGCCCTGCACGTCGCTGAACTCGCGGGTGCGGCCCGCCGAAACGAGGTCGAAGTTACCGTCCTCGTCGGCCGTGGCGGTGCCGACGACTTCGCCGTCGACGACGAGCTGGAGTTCTTGGCCCGGCTTGGCCCCCTGGCCCTCTAAGGAAATCACGTTCGGTGTGCGGGTGTCTTCGGCCAGGATGTCCGGCGTGATGCCGACGTCGGCGATGCTGTGGCGCTCAGGGGTGAGCCACTCGAACGACACGTAGGCGAGCTGGCCGCCGTCGGACAAGGAAATCACGTTTTGCGCCACGCCTTTGCCGAAGGTGTCCTCGCCGATGACGAGGGCGCGGCCGTTTTCCTGCAACGCGCCCGCCACGATTTCCGAAGCCGAGGCCGAGTTGCGGTTGACGAGTACCACCATCGGCAAGTCGAACCAGCTGGGGTCCGCCGCCGCGATGCGCTGCGTCACGCCGCGCGCCCGCTGAAACACGATGTCGCCCTCGGTTAAAAACTCATCGGCGACCAGGATGCCCTGGTTGAGCAGCCCGCCGCCGTTGTCGCGCAGGTCGAGAATGAGCGAGGTGACGCCCTCGGCCCGGAGTTTCTCCAACTGCTCCAACATCTTGTCGTAAAGCTGTTGGTTGGCAAAGGTGTTCAGGCTCAGGTAGCCGACCCCGTTGGGCAGCACCGTCGACTCGACGCTGACGATGTCGATGGTGCCCCGCTCGATGCTGAAGGTCACGGGGTCCTCGACGCCGGGACGCAGCATGGTGATGTTGACGACTGTACCCTTGGGGCCGCGCACCACGTCGGCGACCTCGGCGGGGTTGAATTCGGACACGTCTTGGCCGTCGACTTCTAAAAAGATGTCCCCTTTTTGCACGCCTGCGGTGGCAGCGGGACCACCCGCATACACGTGGATGATCTCGACGCCCTTGCTCGTTTGCCGGTTGCGCACCTGCAACACCGCGCCGATGCCCTCGAACGAGCCCGACATGTCCTCGTTGCGCCGCGCCGTCGCTTTGGGGTCGGCGTAGTAGGTGAAGGGGTCGTCGAGCGCCTCTAACATGCCGTTGATGGCACCCTCGATGATGGTGTCGTCCTGGACGTCGTCGAGGTAGTTCGACTTCAGCGCGCCGTAGGTCTGGATAAAAGCTTGTCCGGCGGGCGTGCTCAAAAACTCTTCCGAGTAGTCGCCCTGCCGCTGGGCGTACACGGCGACGAGGGAAAGCGCGACGAGTAAGGCCGCCAGGTAGACTCGCTTCATAAAACCTCCGCAGGTGTGGCTAGGGTCATAAAGGCAAGTATACGCAGTGGCTCGAGAAAGCTCGGTAAGGATTGTTACCAGGCAGCGTGGTTTTTGAGGTCGCGGCGCAACGCCGACCGAACCGCCGACTGGACAGACTAGACGCAACTGCCTAAACGCAACTGCGCGCCCTCCGGTTTGGGGACGCGCAGCAAGTCCGGGTTGAGGTTTTACTTAGCAGAGGATTTGCTTGCTAAGGGTTCAGTTACAAAGGGTTCAGTTACAAAGGCCGCTCGGGCTTGTCGTAGCGCGTCGCCTCGAGGTCTCGAACCACGGTGAACTTGAACTTCAGCACCAGCAAAACCACGGCGGCGACGACGACGAAGACGAACAGACGTGTAATCAAGGCCAGGACGAGGGCCGCGGCGACCCAGGTGAGGGCGAGCTTGAACACGCGCACGCCCTCGGGGTTGCGCAGCTCGAGCTGCCGGACTTTCAAGAAGGCCAAAGCTTGTTTGAAGCCGTTTTGCAGCGTGTCCATCACACCGTCTCCTCTCGGGTCAGCTCTCCGGTTGCCGCGCCGGGCTCGCGCTCGATGCGGATGCTCAGGTTGGCTATCAGCGCGCCGACCGCGCCCAGGGCCGCCAGTTGCGGCGCGATGATGGCGCCGACCACGCCGACGGTGAGGGGAATCTCCAGCAGGGTTTTGCCCGCCTCGTTGCTTATGGTGATGCGGCGGATGTTGCCCTCGCGCAAAATCTCCTTGACCTTGCCGACGACGGCCTCGCCGCTTACGTTGACCTCTTCGGTGGTGACCTCTTCGGTGGTTTGCGAGGCGTCTGCGTTCAAGTCCGACATAATCTCTCCCTTTCCTCTCAAGCTGTTCCGGGCCAGTGTAACGGCCTCTTTGGGGGGTGTCTTCCTACCAAAGGGGGAGGCCGGGGCCGGATGCTAGACTGCTTTTGTCATGAAAGAGATAGAGGAACTCTTCCCGAAAGCGTTTCTGGCGCGGCAGGGCTCGAGCTGGACGGCGTTGCAGGCGCGCCTGCAGCTTGTCGGCGAAGACTTCGTCGCCACGCTCGGCGCGGTGGACGAGGCCGCGTTTTACGCGTCTGCAACGGGCAAGTGGACGCCCGCGCAAGTGGCCGACCACGTCGTGCAGGCCAACCGGCTGTTCGGCTACGCCCTCGCCGGGCTGAGTAAGGGCAGAGACGTGTTCGTCATGCCGCGGGGCCGCCTGACCGAGGACGGGCGCGCGGTCGCGCCGGAAGAGCCCGCGCCCGACCGCAGCCGCGCGGACCTCGTCCAGGCTTTCGAGACCGGCCTGACTCGACTGCTGGCGGCAGGTGAGGACGCTGCCGCAGCTCGCTTGCTCGGCGACGTGTGTCTCGACCAGGCTTTTTTCGGTCCGATGACGGGGCTCGAGTGCTTGCAACTGGCCGCCTGGCACACACGCCACCACGCAAAGCAGCTGCCCGGCCCAGCAGCCTGACTCGGTAACTTCACCCGTCTAGTGCGTCAAACCAGAAGTCTTTTACCCTTCCTGAGCACTTCGCAGACGGGTGGCTTTTACGCTACATTTGTAGGGATTAAGCTCATTCTTGCACTGGTCACTCCGTCCCTGAGGCGTTGATTCAAACTGCAGAAATCGAACTTTGCACCATTTTGGTAAAGTTATCTTTGCACTTTCCTATTTTATCTGTTGTGACTACAGCTATGACCTCCGACTTCGCACCTGAAAAGATTTCTGAAACCATCCCCTTAATATTTAATTTTCTCTTCAACGAAACTTTTGACTTTTTCGAAGTCTTCCGTCTATGAACAATTTTCAGGTAAGTTTGGAATATCAGACTGTGAATCTAAAAATGCAATAATCGGTTTTTTGTATAAAAGAGCCAGTCTTACTTCACTTGCCGTACCTTCTCCACCAGCTAAGGCAACTAAAACCTTGGAACTCAACACGTTGATGTGATTTCTGGACATTACATCTTCACCCTGAGTACCCGATAGGGGAAGATGTGTACAGATGGAAATATCTGTATATTGATTGGGATAACCCTCCTTAGATTGACCTTTATTCTTTTTATGACTGGGAATAATTCCGATGACTAACCCCGTCCGGTTTTCTACTTCGAAAAAAGCTTTGCTTACACTTTCCATAACACCCTTACCGCCACCCGTAAGTAGATGAACACCTTGTTCAGCGAGCCACTTACCCAAAGCAGAAGCTTTAGCGACTGTTCTGACTGGAAGTGATCCCGATCCCGAACCCATAACGCCAACAATTGGAACGTTGTTCATCATGCTTTCCCCAATCTCATTAAGACATAGCAAATCACCAAGGACTAACAACGGAGGCGGTTTTTAAATCTCTGGCTTGTTCGGCCAGATTACAAAGCCCTTCGCTCATATCAGTTTTAAAAGCGTGCAAGAGCTTGTCATCGGGGTAAGTTGCATTCTTACTCATAACGGTAAAATCGTTATCCCAAAAACTCCCGTTGTCGATCAACTTGAATTTGGCAATAAGCCTTTTCGATAAGTCTGATTTGCCTCCTGCCCCGTCAGCTGCTGAGTACATTGGGAATCTACCTACAAGAAACCCGTCTTGATAATGGGGACGAATTGCTGCGGGTAGGCAAACGCTTTGCAAGCGGGCTAGTACAATATGCTGGTCAACATCGAAACTAACAGACCCTGTAGAGTTAGGTAAGCCAACAACGTACAAGAAACCTTCTTTGCGGCACCCAGAACCCAAAGCAAAACTGGCCCCACACCTAAGCGAAGAGGTAATATCGACCAGAGGCGTAGGCCATAGCTCGTAGTGTTGGATGACAGCCCACTGAACCTCTCGAATCTTTTCCAAACCACGCCGCCGGGGTAGCCCAAACTTGTCTTTATCCAGGCAGATGGCAAAAACTTTTTTGCCAATTTCCTCTAAAGCCTGCCAGATAAATTGTCGATTGTGATTATTGAGCGTCAATTCAAATCCGGACATAGATGCCTGAAAGGGAGAATCCCGGTATAAAGTGGGTAATAGATTGTCACCAAACTCTCGAGACTGACCTCGATAAAACAAAACATGACGCTTGTTCATAGACCCAAGGAAGGCCACACACTCTAGCAAACGCTTATAGCTATCGACTTCCCAAATATCATGTTTGGCTTGACTGGGAGAACGTTTCGTATGGCTCAAATCATCTGGTTTGGATTCGTTCCACGCATCGTATGTGTACTTTCCATAAACTTTATCGAGTGGATACATTCCAACCCCTTTTCTTGGCTGAGGATACCGAATTGCCGCTCTCTAGTTCAATGAGGATGCTAGGAGTATGCCTCAGTCTACTGCCCCAAATCAGCCTCTAAAATGACACCATAACCTCAGCCATCAAAATTCTCACGTAGTTGATTTCAAGGTTTGTATACTAAGGCGAGGTAGATTTTGCAACGGACCTTTGCGTACATCATCCTGACGCTCTATCTTGCGATTTGGTCTCTGGCCTTTGCGCAAAACAGGGTTCAGGTCACCGGTAGGGTGCTCAATGAGGCGACCGGGCAGTCTGGGCAGCCTGTGCCAATTCCAGGCTTAAGCGTGTATCTCGTCAACGCTGAAGGGCAGCGGTTGCCCCCGGACGAGCCGACGGAGCGAATTGTGACGGACTTGGAGGGGCGCTTTACGATTTCCGATGTCCCGCTCGAAGCCTGGTACAGCATCGAAGTGTACTCGGATGTGTATGCGCGTGGGGCGTTGCGTTTTACGGATTACATCTTTGTCAGGGAAACGGATGTTGCGCCGAACAACGAGGGCATAGAGACGGTCGAACTCCCCGACATCAGCCTCAAACTTCAGCGGTACTAGCGGCTCGTGGCACTGTCACAGCCGCCCACCTCTGCCGCAGGCGGATTGGCGATCCGACAGGCTTGCCCCAGCAGCAACTCGACTCCGATGTCCCAGCGCATGACCCTGCCGTCTGCATGGCTCGAGACGAGCTGGTCGTTTCCACCGGCAAAAGCAAGGCTTAGAACTTCCGCGTTTCCTCCCATCCCGAGCTCGCCGATCACCTCCCGACGTTCGACCTGCAACAAGATGACCGTGCCGGAGCCAGTGCCCAAGGCCAGCTTGCTGCCGTCCGGACTAAAGGCGAGTGCCGTAATGAAGTCTGTGACTGATAAGGGATCGGGAGCAATGAGGCTTCGGCTGCCTTCCAAACGCCCCAAGTAGGCGAACCCCTGTGAATCCGTTACTGCCAAAGTGTCCCTGGAGCTGAGGCTCGGATTTAAAACCGAACCCTCGAGCCCAAAGAGTTCGTGCGTTACCGGCACCCTTTCGGGTTCCCAAACCGTGATCATGCCGCGGGGCTGCCCCAGCAGCAGCTCACCCTTGGGACCGAAGGCCAGGCTCAGGACTGCTGTGTCGGGGTTTTCTGGGAAAGTGTAGCGTGATTCTTTGACAATGTCCCATAGCACCAGCTTATTCGCGTCCTCGAGCCAAGCCAGCCGCCGCCCGTTCAGATCTACTGCCAGACTCCTGACCGCACCGCCCGTGGGGATGTCAGCGAGCCGTCCCACACTCTCGCTCTCGACCTCCCACAGCGACAGGGTACCTTCGCCCGAGCTGAACGCAAGCAGGCGAGCCGCCTGCCCGAAGGCGGACCTGCGGCCGGGGGTGCGCTCGTTGAACTTTAGCAGCTGTTCGGTCAGCGCGGGTCCAAACCGTGGTGCGAGCAGTGAGGGCTTTAGCACCTGCCCAAGCAGCGGTCGGTCGGAACCCCGAACGCTCCAGAGGATTACCGTTCCGTCGTCGTAGCCTAAGGCGAGGGTCCGGCTGTCCGGGCTGAGCGCGGCGCTCGTGATGTCAGACCCAGCATCTTTGGCGAAAAAGTCGCTGCGTACGCCGTTCAGTTCTTGCCATAAGGAAACAGGTGAAACCATCCGAAAAGTCGTATCCTCGAGCACCAGAAGCGATTCAGCAGGCTCGAACGCGTCGCCGGGTTGCACCTCCCCACTTGCCGTGTCCCATATCGTCAGCATAGTCTGGTTTTCGAAGGTGCCGTCGGTGGCTGCTACTTTGCTGCTGTCGGCACTAAAGGCCAGCTGCGCCACTGGATTGGCGTGACCGTGTAGGTAACGAAGTGGGAAAAAAGGGGCGTACGCCTGTTGGGTGTAACGTAAGGCCGAAAAAAGCTCTCGCTGCGCGGTGGCTTCATCAACCTTCCGGTAATTTTGCACAGCCAGCAACAGGCCATCGGCGAGGCGCTTATCCAGAAAAGCTGTGACGATGTCGCTCTGCCGTTCGGTGAAGCCGCGCAGGCGATCGGCGTTTCGCCAGCCCACGCCTGCCAGGACGGTAAGGCCGAGGGCCAACAACAGTCCTCCCGACAGCCAAGCGATCCTGCGCCGGCTGCGCTGTTCGCGCCGCAGCCGACTCGCCTCCACGAAGTCGCGCTCGAGCCCGTCCAAGTCGTGGTAGGCAAGTGCTGTCTCGAGCAAGCTTCCTCCCCAAAGCGCGCTGCCTTGTCGGCCCGTCGCCACCCACTGCTCGGCAGCAGCCGTGAGCGTCAGGCGTTCCCGTGTGCGGTTGTCCTTAAGCCACGCCGCCAGCCGCGCAGGAGGGCTGGGTGGACCAGCTCGAGGGTGTTTTGGGATTCATCCAGGCGCAGCAGTCCGACCTCGACCAGCTTGCCCGCGACGTATTCGGTTCGTTCCCCCGAGGACCCTGGCTGATCGAGCGCCGTCAGCAGCACGTCCAAGGATACGACCCGGCTGGTCGGCTGCTGCCACTCGTTGAGTCGTATACGGCTAAATTTGGCAAGCCTGAGGTTGCCTCCCTTTTAGATAATCTGCCAAAGCTTCCTCATCAAGCTCTTTGATCAGGCTGTCGCTCAGGCTATCGCATAGTATGGTTCTCAGTTCACGTCCTGTATATGAAGACGGGTCTACATTTAGTTTTCCTAGCAGATCAAGGTCTATTAAGGATACCCGATTGCCCACAGATTGAACTATTACTACCTGCTCGCCGTGCTTGCCAATAATATACGCGTCTGTTGCAAGCAAATCCAGTTGTATGACCAATCCACTCTTGCTCCATATTTCAGACCGGTCTTCATAAACAAGCAATAAGTATAGTGCTGCTGATTCTTCGTCATCTGTAGTGTTCGGCCAGAACAGGGTATGAACGTTACTAACAGATGGGAGAGGTATTGATAATCCATCAGAAGTTAGGAGCATTTCTATAATATTGAAGTCTTCATCGTAAACTACGAGAAAACTTGATCTGGGGTCTGAGGTGAATTCAACAGAGTCAGACCTTTCGGGTAGGGTGGCAATAAGCGAGCCGTCAATAGTACTTCTAAGCTCAGGCACGAAATCATCCCACACTACGAAAGATCGTGACTCTGGGTCAGGACTAAATTCGATATTGTAGAAATTTTCTGCTAGCGTGAAGGTCGTAATAAGAGTTCCGTCAGCCACACTACGAAGCTCGGCCTGGGGGGATTCCTCATACTCATAAGTTATAACGAATGAAGTTGCCTCAGAGCCAGGCGGCCAATGGATATTTAAAAACGAAGAATCTAGGTTCAACTCGTTAAAAGTCTTAACAAGAGAGCTATTGAATATAGTTAGCAGTTCAGTCTCGCCGAAAAAGTTATAGTTTGTAACGATGATTTTGTCTGAAGAATCTGTGTAAACCCCAGCACCAACAAAATTGACGAAGTCTACAAAAGCCCCGTCCACAGTGCGACGCATCTCAGCTCGAGCATGGTAGTACCTAAATAGACTCTGCTCTTCATATGGCTCCTTGCCAAAATACACCTCGTCTAATCTCCCAGAGAGTTTAGTAATTAAGGAACCGTCATCATTACGGCGAAGTTCTGACGGATTACCGAGATCTTTGTAGGAAATTATGAAATAATTGGCATCTGAATGAGGAGGAAACTGAACATCAAACACAATATCCGGAAGTTTAGCAATCAGCTTTGCATTGCTCGTTTGCCGAATTTCACCGGGAGCATCGGGATAACGGATAATATAGTGGTTGCCAACGTAGTAAAAGAAAGCATCTGCAACGTTGCCTGCGGGCGCAGCGATTGTGTCATCTAATTCACTAACAAATGTACCATCGGCAGCTTTCCACAATTCTCGCACGTCAAAAAAATTATTCAAAATAAAAGTCACTTTTACCAAGGGGTCTGCGGAACTCGAAATCGTGCTCAATATATTGCCGATGGTGCGATCTCGAAAACTCTCAATTACAGAGTTTTCTGGAATACTTCGAAGTTCGCTTGACCCATCTTTATAGTTGACTGCAAAGAAACTTGGAAACGGTCCGAAGTCTTCACTGAAGACGAAGTCACTTACTTCTTTATCAAACGATACGAGTGAGCCGTCAATAGACCGACGTAATTCCACGGTGTCATCATCAAACTCTATCAGCATAAAGGCTCTTTCAGGAGTGTACTCCACATCGCTAACATTCTTAGAGAGAGAAGCCAGAAGCGAAAAATCCTTCCAGCTACGAACCTCTCCAGGAATTCCGACATACTCAATGACGAAAGCTTCATCTGCTTGAATCTCATCCCAATCGGGAATAACTATTTCATCGAGGACTCCGGGTAGCCTTTCAACGAGCGAGAAGTCAGTGTGACTAACAATTTCTGGAGGAGCTGTGAAGTAATTAATTAAGATATTTGACTCTTCATCTCCAAAATGTATGCTGTTGACGTTGTTCTTGGATATCGCCAGACGACCTTGTTTCGCCATATTGAAAACTGATGCTACAAATGACTGTTCCAATATTGTTTCACGTGAGGGAACAAGTGCCAATCCTTCTAGCGCCAAGCGCAGACCGAGTAGTGGTTCGTCCTCGAAAAGTTCCAAACCTTGGTTGAGTAGCAAACGACTGGTGGCGATATCAGTTTGCAAATTAGCCAAATCACGCTGCCACCAGGCAAAACCTGCGCTAGTGAGAACAAGGAAAATCGCAATTACCCCTGCACTCCATAAAATGCGACGACCCCGATGATTTTTCGCTCGCATCTTTTGGCTTGCCTCAATAAGCGTCTGTTCCTCCGACCTCCAAGTACGCATACCAGCGGCTCCCTGTTCGACGATTGCCAAATCCTGCTCGTCCAGCAGTGTGCCCTTTTGATCGTTCTTCCACTCCACCGCCCGGTTTTCCAAAATGTGTCTAGCCCGTTGTCCCGGTTTGTCAGATTCGTCAAAGCGTTGGCGCACGAGTGGCGCGAGGGTATCGTGGGTCAGGCGCGTATCGGTCACTCCATCTCGGCTATCTCCTGAAGCGTCGGTAAGTAGATAAAGCTCCTTCGTCTTCTGTACTAAGCGGGGAAGGTCATCGTAGTGCCGGTATTCCTCCTTCAGCTTCGCTGCGCCTCTTTGCTCTGCGGTGCCTAACGGCGTAGTGTGAAACGCGAGGACATCCAGAATCAGTCCTAAATCAACAACTTCGGCTTGCCATTCTCGAATCGCCTGAAGTTGCTGGTCGAGAAAATCACCGAGCAAGATGCCTCCTTCTTCTAGCTCGTGGTAGAGCGCCAGGTTGAAGTGGGGATTACTAAGGTTTTTCCGCGTGGCTTCATCCCACATCTTGGTTAGCAGAATTTGCAGGGTAGGGACAACCGGAGAATCGTAGTCTTTGAGTAAGTCATCTGCGATGTTTTCGGCAAGTTCTCCGTGACGCTTCTCTTCGATGGTTAGTCCATATTTTTCGCGTAACCGCTTGGCCTTTGTGGGGCCGGTAATAGCCTCGATGATGCCACGGCGGTTAAGGGGCTCGAGAAAAACTTTGCCGTGAGGGAGGTTGCTCTCGACAATCTGCTGCTCAATCTCTGCCAGCCACTCTTTGCGAAAACCTAAAATCAGCTTGCCCAGTGGTCGCTTATCTCTTTCTGAAAAGACCTCCGCAAGTTCAGTTAGAAAGTCTTGTAGTTCTTCGAACTGGTCCTTGTTTGGGCGAGTAAACCTTTCCTCAAGCTGATCCAGTATAATGACAACTGGGCGGCTTAGGTTAGCTTCTAAATTGTGCCAGGCCCTTGTGAGGGGTATCTCTCCTTCTACTTCAATCGTCCGTTTCAGCGTGCCTAGAAGCCCGATATTTTGATCTCTACGGGCGTAGCGAACCTCTTGGGTGGTCTCGAGTCGTGGCATGAGTCCGGCTGCCAATAAAGATGATTTGCCCACCCCAGATTGACCGTACAAAAGAATAACCGGGGCACCGTCTGCGGCAGTGACGCGATCATAGAGGTCACGGATTTCGTAGTCTCGTCCAAAGAAAATCGCCGCGTGTTCCCGGTCAAACCATTCCAGATGGCGAAAGGGCTTGCTGGGGAGGTCGCCTGCTGGTACGGGCGGAAGACCGAACAGTGGGTCATCCAGAATATCCTTAAGGCACCACGCGCCTGCTTCCTCATCCTTTGTAACGAGCCCCCATGCCCAGCCTGCGTTATGGGACGTTTTGATGCGAAGCTCTCGGTAACTTCCCCCGGTAGGTACTTTGACAGCAGCTTTTGCTTCCTCGTAAGCTTGACTAAAGTTAGTGTTTCCACCCTGACTTACTAAGCTTCTATAAAAGGCTTCCGCGAAAGTTGTCGCGATGCCGTCTTCAACAACTCGAGACGTGGCGATAACTGCTGAAACATTCTCTTCTAGATAAGCGGTTGCCTGAGCCTCATTATGGCAACCGTTGAGGAAGACAAGCTTGATGCTGTTCTGCGTTTTCAGGAAATCCCTCAAACCCTCGGCATGAGCAGTAGAGTTCTCTAACCGAAGCCATTCATCATCTGAATGTCCTGCAAAATGCAGAATAGCAATCCGATTCCGGTACTCCCTGAGGGTCGTAAGCAACTCTTCTACCGAGAGGTAAATGGGTACCTCAACATGATAGCGGCTTTCAGACTTCTGCTCGAGGATGCTCTTGATAGCCGCTACTTCTCTGGGAACACCGCTGAGATAATTAACTCGGTCATTGGCGAACGCAAGGAAGATAACAGGCTTATGATGCTCGCTAGACACTTAATCCTCCTCGAGCGCTTTCTCGAGCTGCTTCAAAGCGTCATCCGTCCTGAAATAGCTGACATGATCGCTGGCGACCACCACACTCACCGGCTTCGGGTCGCGTTCGGTGTCGATTTGCCGAATGCTCGCCACCGCGACGGCGATGTCATTGTCTTCCTTGAACAAAAACCGGGTGAGTGCCCCGTAGCTCTGTAACCTCAGTTTGCCCAGCAGCCTTCTCGTTTCGTCGTTTTCCAAAATGGAGGTGTTCCCGGCCAGAATCTTGTAGCTCATCTGGGGATCTCGGCTCTTGGACAACTTTTTGAAGAACTCGGAAGCAGGGTTCATCTCGTCGACGGCTGTATCCACCTTTTCCAGCGCGGCTCCTGTTAACGACACGAGTTTGGCAATGACAGCGGTTGTCCAGTGGAATTGGGCGAGGCCGTTGAGTCCCACGCCCAGCATCGTCGTCACCCAATCCTCAACTTTCGGCCAGGGTGAACCGGCATTGGGCGTGCCAAGCATGACGAGGCGGCTGACGACTTTATTGCCTCCAAGTTGCTCGATAAACCATCTCGCGACGAGCCCGCCCATTGAATGCGCGACCACGTGCAGGGTCTTACCGTGACTTTCCCCCAGCCCGACTGCCTCCAGCCGCTCCTTCAAGAGCCGGGCATTTTCTTCGATAGAGGTGTGGATGTTCTCGTAGTCGAAGGTCAAAATGAGGTCGTAGTGCTCTTTAAGAGAATGCTCTTGGCCGTCTTTTGAAACTTTGGCTAGCTGCACGCTTGGCACCATGCCCAACGTGTCGCCGATGATGCCGTGGACAAAGAGGAGGATACGTTCAGCCGCCTCGGCTTTAGCTTTCACTTCGTTCAAGCCCTTGTGATACGTGACGCTTCCATCGTCAGCCACCTCGGCAACGGCAAGCACAGGGTACTCAAACTCTCCACCCAGGAGATTCGTCTTAAACTTTTGAAAAAGGATGCGCAAGGAACCGAAGAGGCTCTTGACATTGGGCGTTTCAGGATCGGGAAGGCGTTCGAGCACCACTTGCGTCTGCCCGACCCCTTCGCCTCGAGTTGTGCTCTCGACCGGCATTGAGTATCCGAGCGGTAAGTAATGCTCGCCGTCGAAGGCAATTGGGAGAATAAACTCGTCTGCCTCTAGCCCCACATCGAGTGTGAGTTTGAGAGGCTGTTCTGGCGTTACGGAGCTGTGGTGCTGAACCTCGGCGAGTTCCAGCACACTCAAGCCGGGGTCGCCCCCGCGAGCTGAGGTGAACTGCACCGGCTGGCTGATACTGAGGTCCTGCCGCAAGACTTTCGGAAGAACGAAGTTGCCGTACTTGCTTCCTTGTAGGTCACGGCTTACCTGGTTAAGGGTGCTGAGCCTAGCCGTAGCTCTGAGATTGGGATGGGGCTCGAGCACGACGCCTGCGCCGAGGTGTACGCCTTCGCCCTCATTGGAGATTTGCTCGCCCTGCCTGGGTCTGATGGTCGTAAGGATAATGCTCTTGGTGGTCCAGTCGTCGTAGTGGCTGCTCACCCCACCAAAGGACTCTCGCGTCGTCACCTTCTGCATAAGTCGCTCGAGCGTACCCAAGGAGCCCCTTGCCTCTCGTGTGAGAGGTAAACCTCTGCTGCCTCTGTACTCCTCCAGCGGCCCCTGCTGTAAACGGTAAGCGTCAAAGGGCTCGTTGCTGATGATGAGTTTGAAGATGTCTTTGCGCTCGGTGACACCAGCTTCCCACTGGGGGTCGGGAATACTTGCCGGAACCGGCTCGCCGCCTTCGAGCGAAAAGGTTTGGCCCGGCTCGACCCAGTCCTGAAAAACGAAGTAGACTTCGTAGCTTTCAAAAAGAGCAAGTAAGCCGCAGTAAAGGCGTTTGTTGGTGGTATTTTGGAGGTCAATATAGAAGGTGGGCTCGTCGCCGTCGGCTTTGTAGCGGAGGGTAAAACTCTCGTCCTCTAATGTCTTGTCATCATAGCGAACAATCATCTTGACGGCGTCGGAGGAAATCTTGGTATCGGGATTTTGGAGGAGAGAAGTTGTCTTCCAACGGGCGACGTGTTCGAGTTGCCCCATCGCCTCCTTAGCTGCATCGTCAAGGTCAGGCTTACTTATCGGCTCGAGCAAAGGTCTGTCATCGGCGGCACGCGCCACGATGTAGCCGTCCCTTTGGGCAATGAGCCGGTATTCAGCCTTTTCTTTCTCCTCACGGACATAGAGGGAAGGCTGGCCATCCAAAGTGTTATTCAAAGCTTTTCGAGCCGCTTCAACGCCTTCTTCTGTGCCTTCAAAACGCACTGGCAGTTTCGCCAGAGGCATATCTATGATGACGGCTTGATAGAGTTTCGTACGCTCGAGCTTGTCCGCATCGGCGGGCTTGAGCTGACTCGTCTGGGCAAGCACTTTCGTTACTTCGGCTTCGGTGAGAGCGTTTTCGGGATCATGCAATGTTTCCACTGTGACATCTTCCGGAAAAAGGGCGACAGTCGTCGTTTCCCCGCCCATTGGCTGGGGAAGGCCGTGGAGGGTACCAGCGTTGAGAAGCCAGGTTTTTCCATCGTAGGAAGTGGTAAATTCTACAGGTCTGGCGGTGACACCGCCCAAAAAAATCTCCCTGACAGCGTCCGGATTGCGTTTACTCACCTCGAGCAGCGGCAATTGGTCGGTGACCCGATCGCGCAGGCGCAGGCGGCTGCGCTCGAGCGCGTCGAGATAGGTCAGGGGTTGGTTGGCCGTCTCGAGTGTCGTGACTAGCGCGTAGGAGAACGCGCCTCGATGTTTGTCATCGGTGACAACTTCCTTAGCCAGTTCGCTGGGCTGACACGCCGCCAAGAGGACATGCTTTCCCACTGGAGGCGTGAACCAGCCACTCTCGCTGACAGGATCAAGCGCTTTTAGGGTATTTGCATCAAAGAGATAGGAAGCCAAAGGGCGCTCGCGTTCGTCGGTGGCGGCAAGGCGCACGCTTACCTCTTCACTTAGTTCTAGGGGGCCGCGCGTTCCCGAGCCGGAATGACAGCAGTCCAGGATAACGGTGATGTGCGGGTTCTGCTCAGCAACTTCGGCGATAAGCTGGGCCAGTTCCTTATCGGCCAAGTCGTAGTTATCTGCTTCGCGGCTGTCGTAACAGACCAGCGTTTCGTCGAGCTTGTCGGGCTCTAAGTGCCAAAATTCCTTGGGAGAGTGCGCCTGAGCGCCGTGCCCCGAATAGTAGAAAAGGGCAACATCATCCTTGCCCGCCTTCGAGAGATGCTCACGAAACCCTTTGATGACACTCTCGCGGGTCGCCTCCTGGTTCTTCAAAATGAGCAGTTCGGGTTCAGCGAAGGTCTCACCACCTGAACGACCCTGCAAGTACTTGGCAAACGCCGCGATGTCGTTGACGCAGCCACGCAGTTTAGGAATGGGACTTTGGTAGTCATCAATGCCGACGAGCAAGCCATAAAGGTTTCGTTTCTGGTTCACCGTCTCCTCCTTTAATGCCCAACTTCGAAAAGAAATGCGCGAGTCATACTAACCGCTTAGTTTTTTAATGCCAATTTTATCGGTGTTCTTGACAAGCTTTCCCTCACCAATCTGTTCTTTCAAGGTTTTATGCCCCGTGCTGTAGCCTCCTATAACAGGTTTGTAAAGTGCGTAACCATACTTTCAATGGCGCGGAATGCTGTTCTTGTCGAAGCCTAAAATGCTTCGGGGAAGCTTAACCTGATATCCTCGATAGGTATTGAAATCGTTTCTGTTCGTGAAGCACCAATAACCATCCCAACAACCCTTCCCTTTGCATCGACAACAGGGGCTCCCGCTTCTCCTGGGCTACTAATCTGACTTGTTATGATTATGTTGCGAACTGTAATAATTGTATTATTTTCATCGATCGTGATATTTCTCTCTGCACTTACCTCCTTAACAGTTCCCGGCGTTCGATCGTGAGGCGCAATGTACCGTTCGACCTCCTCACCCGGATTGAGGCTGGTGCTATTGCGAACTGGAAGCGACCCTTGGTGTGGACTTCTTTCATTAAGTTTCAATAGAACGGCCTCTAAAGCAAAACTTCCTCTCCGAACGATTTGCGCTTGCCATTGCCGTGTAGTGCCACCAATTTCTAACTGAACAGTTACTGATGATAAATTCTTCAACCCATAGGGCACCGTAATTAGATAGCCATCGTGTGTGAAGAAGGCATGCTGCATTAAGCCGCCTGACGAATTTAATATTTGAGCCGTTTGAATATCAGGTTGCGGTGTAGATGGTTTCGGACTATACAAAATGAATGCACCACCAATAACACTCAAAAAAGTTGCTACTAAAATAATTACTACAATATATTTGGGTACCAAAGTACTTTCCGCAAAACTACGCTGCGGTCTCGCTGGCGGTGGAGCCTCCTCAGGAGTTTTCGCAGGAATGTCGATGGTTGGTTGTGCGGGCAAATCGAAAACATGTCCATCCGGTGTGCGCATATACAGCACCGGCGTACCCCACTCCACCTCGTTTCCCTCGCCATAAATGGTTTTGCGTGCCTCAGCCAAGGCGGCATCCACCGAATAGCCAGCGGCGATTGCCCCATAAAGCGCATGAGCTAAGGTGATCGCTGCAGAGTCCGAAATCTCAAACTGCATAGCGATGACTGCAGGAATTCCTTGTTGTACTAGGCTCTGAGCCGTACCAGCAAATGGGTCGCTGCGCGAGGTACGTGCACCCTCACAAGCGTTCAAAACAGCTAGGCGTAGCGAGCGGTGATCATGTAGCAGCACGCCTAGATTGTGCCCGCTGACGGATCGACCCCGATTTTCGTTGTCTTCCAAAACGAGGAGGCCGTCCTGGGTCTGTGGGTCGAAGCCTCCGTGGCCGATAAAGTGAAAGACGTGATACTCCCCCCGCTGCAAGAGCTTCTGCAGGGCTCCTAAGGTCGCAGTTTCCAGTTTCTCTACGATTACCTGCCCCTGCTGCTCCAAATCGGCCAGAGCTTCGTGTAGCTTGGCCCATTCCTGGTCAACGTCGAGCTGTGGATAGTTACTGGGGCTCGAGATCATCACCAGCACGCGCAAAGGCGTCGTCACGGCCAACGGTTTGATGCGCCCCGGCAGTTCTAGGTAACGCACCAGCGGCGTTTGATCTGAAAGGCTAAAGAAGCGATTGAGCTTTGAGTTATACAAGTATTCCCAGGGAATATCGGCCAATTCCGGCGTGTCCACAAACCTCAAGCGGATGCGCAGACCGGCATCTTGACGTTCTGCCTCCTCAAAGCTACTTCTCAAACATCCCTGCACTTCGTCGTCGAAAACCGCTGCAAAAAGGCGGCTTCCAAAGACTTTAACTGTCTCAAGCTCTGTGGGTCCCGACATGCCTATCTCTCGCCGGCGACTGCGACGAGAACGGCCAACCCGCAACACAAAGTTCTCCAACTCTAATTCCGAGAATGGCGAAGCAAAGTCTACAGTAGCCTGACCAGCTGGAGAATCCACCACACGTGCTCGATAGCGTTCACCCTCACGCTCGATGAGCAGGTCAAAGTTAAGATACTTCTCGAGCATTGAAATCTCTTCTTCCGCTTTCTGCATTGCTTCGATTAGGAACGTCAGCAACGCTAGCCGTAAATCTCATCCCATTCCGTCTAATCGCTTAATGTAAACTTTATCGGTGCCTTTGATAAGCGTTCCCTCACCAATCTGTTCGTTGGTGTTTTTGTCGAAGAGGCGCACAGGAACGTGGTCAGGATTGTCCTCTGCTAGCTGCGCCACGGTAGAACCGCTGAAAAGGCAGAGCCACTTCGGGTTGATTTCATGAAACTCGTAGACTACATTGCCACCGTCGAACCCTTTGCCCGTGGTCTCAAAACCGTAAGGGTCGTTGACAATCCAGTGGAGACCACCCTCATCGGCGTAGTAACCACGCACTACGATGAGGTGGTCGTATCTGTCCTGGAAAAAGCCGCTCACGATCACTGGATGCCCGGTGTCCAGACACGCTTTCATGGCAGCCTCGGCGGCCCCTCTCTCCATATACCTCGTATCGTCTCGTTTGGGTCCCTGAAAGCTTACCTTGTTGCCAATGGGTATTAGAAAAGCATCCATGAGAGGTTGGATGCCCTTGCCGTTCTCGCTTCGCCAGTAGTAGGCTCCCCAGACTCTCTCACTAATCTTATCTACAACCGCCCCATAGAGGCCCGCTGCACTTCCCGTCTTTGTCTTGGACTCAGCACCGAAGGTCTCACCGTTATGAGTAAAGGTGTTGCTGATATACCAGCCGTAGTCGCTGGTGTGGGGTTCAGGTTGGGGTACTTCAAGCGGCTTGGGTTCTAAAAGGCCATAGTAGGAGAGCACCATAGCTGCGCTGGTGGGACCGCAGGCCCAGTGGCCGTTGAAGTCCGTTGGGGTGTCCCAGAGTTGATGGACATAGGGCACATCTAAATTTACGTCAGCTCTTGGTGGAGTTTTTAATGCTCTCCTGCCCCGGTAAGCTTCAAGGTCTTCCTCAGTTGGAAGAGGAGGATACTCGAGCTCAGATTTATACAAGTCTGTTATGGATGGCTCTGCTCGCGACGCGATGTCTTCGCCAGACCCGGCGGCAGTCGTCCTGTCCTCATCAACAGTGCTATTTTGTGTCCTCTTGCTCATGAATGGCACCCTCTTTGCTCGCCTCATTGAGATTAATCATAGGTTTTTCAGCACATTAAACGCCTTATGTTGGCTAAAGGCTTTTCTTGCCAGATTCCTGCAGGGGTGGCCCGGCTTGGGGAAACATGAGGCCGCCCTTAACACGCCTGACCAAAGATACTGCACAAGCTTTTACTGACTTTAGTAGCAAGATGACTTCTAGCCTCCAGCATCAGGAGTTATAAAGAGGAAACGAAAGCGTCCTTCGAGAGTCTCTGCGCTACTAAGCAGAATTTGTAGAGTGCAATCACACCTCCTATCTTGCTATCTTGCCCCAACATGACAAACCTACGAGCCTTGCTCGAAGACCTACACCAGTCGGTCAATTCATCCGTGCCTATAAGCCTCACTCTATAGGGACTCGAGACATGCTGTCTCTATATGTTCAGGGTCTCCACGAACTGCGCCTGTCGTTCAGCTAGCTTCTCTTGGACATGTGGCTTCACCACCGCGTAGAAATTCTCATTCAATGTAGCCTGCTCTGTTGCAAATTCGATGCCGATCTGGTCGTCCTGCCAGGTCACGAAAAGGAATCGGCCTTTGTGTGTATTGGTTTTGAAATGGAAGGTTCCAAAGGCTAGTGACACGTCCCCATTGTCGTCCTGCTCGACCGCTCCTAACTGGAACACACCACTCTCACCAGATGCGGTGTTTCCGCTAAAAATGGTGAGTGCCTTAGAGTCTTCGGAACTTTCTCTGAGAGCGTCAAGCGTCTTCGATAGCACCTGCAGTTTGTTGGGAGAGAGGATTGCTTCTAATAATCCGATGGCTTCTTTGTCAATCTCCAGCGCCCCGCTGGTACTTTTGTGCTTAGAAAAACTGCGGCCTTGGATGATCCAACCTACATTTTCCAAAACATTGGTGTAGCGCTTATACCATCCAGCAGGGTCTTCTGTAGCGTTCATCTCGGCGTTGGCAGCGAGCTGCGCAAGTAAGGTCGAGTCAAGGACGTTCTGACGAGTTTCGCCTCGTACGTTGGCTGTGAAAGAAAGGATGCTGCCCGCAACCACCGCGCCAGCGTCTCCGGTGTTGGGGATAGGAGCAACGTCTCTGGAATCGCCAAGCGAATCCACGCTTCGTGTTGCATCCATGAGTTCAATGTCTTGAACAAATGCTACTCGCTCCTGGTCAGTCATACAAAACTCCTTTGGTAGTCGTTGCTTCACAATGGTGTGATGTTCCATCAACGAACTGCGGTTTGGGGCTGGAAATTCTGGCACCCTATGCCACCGATTCCTCCTCTCTATCCCATTCCTTAGGTTCGAACCGACCTTTATTCCACTGCATCCTTAGGTTGATGCAATGTTAGCCGTAAACAACGTGAGTACACAAGAGCCTTAGTTTGCTTCATTAACTGAATAATGGATGAGTAATCCGATATCCTCAAACCTTGCCGAGTCGAGTCTAGCTATCTCATTGCCGTCTACCTGAACTGAATCACGCAATACCTCTGGCAATGCCTCGACCGCTGCCGGTGTTAGGTGTAACCGCCACACCTCTTCTGGTACCACTTCACCAACAACATGTTCATAGGTCGCGTTGGGCAAACCACCGAATGAAGTGCCCGAACCGACTAAATCCACAGCTTGAGCAGCACCATCAGCTCGCGTCAATTCTACGGCGAGCGGCTGCCCATCGTCATAGAGCGTACTGTCATGCAGCTTAAGCAGTAAAATGGCCCTGTTGATGGTGAGTGTACGCCCTTGAAAGAGATACGGGTAATAGTCGCGGTGGAGCGTCAACATCATATCATGGTCATCCGCACCCTTGGGATTCAGGAAGCGATGTAACTCGCTACTGAACTCGCGCCGCAGACTGATAAAGTGAAACAAACCGGTGTGCTCCGTGGCATTGACCAGCGCGTTGACCCGCTCGGCCAGCGCTGGCACGACCTGCTGGCGCACCGCCACGCCACCGTCTCGTGCTGTGTAACGCAAATCCAGGATCACGTCGCTGATCGTGTCGTAGTCGAAGGCGCGGTACTCGTCGTTCAGCTCGATGCGCCACCGGCCAATCGCGCCCGCACCCTCGAACGGCAGGTAGCGCTCGTCGCGCAGATTGAGTTCGAAGAGGCCGCTGTCCTCGCGGCCGCTGCTGGTAGCAATGGCCTGGATGCCACCGACGTTGGTGACGAAGCGCGCGTCGTCCACACCCATGTAGGGCTCGTCTGGATCGACCGTATTGACACGCATGCGGTTACTCAACAGCGTCAGCGTCGCGTTGACACTTGTGAATGGACCAACGATGCTGGGAATTGTCAGCGAAACGGTTTTGAGGCGGCGCAGGTAGTGGCTGGGGAAGTCAAGGTTGTAGAGCGCTTCGGGAATCTCGACCTCACACGAGCCTGTTTCGCGCAGCTGGATCAGTGCCGCCGGGTCGAGCCGCAACAGCGAAACATGCTTGGTCAGCTCCAACTCACGCTTGTTGCGCTCGAAGTAGGCCGTCTCCATACGCCGCAGGTCGAGCTGAAGGCGTTCGCCCGCCAGCAGACCTTTCTTTAAGCTATCCCAATAGCCAAAGTTGATGAAGGTTGCGCCACCGTCCGCCAGTTCATGCTTGAAGGCACGCTCAGCGCGCTTGGCGACATCGTAGGCAAGCTGGTAAGCCTGGAAGTAGAGCGCCGAAAGCTGAGTAACCATCCAGCTGTAGAGGTCGCGGTTGGTGAATTTATAGCGCATAAATTCATCGATTTCGCGCGACTGCTCGACCTGCGTCTCCTGGTTGGTCAGTTCCTGCTCGGCCACGGCAATGCGAATCTCTGCCGCCGCAATCTGGCGCTCGATACTTTCACTATCGATGTGTGCCTGCGCCGCACTGAAGTCCCACTCCTCCTGTCGTCGGTCGTAGCCTGCAAGAACCGATGCGCGCTGTGCCCCTTGGCGCTCCAGCGAACCCAAGAACGAATACATTTGGCTGTAAAAGCTGAGCACTTTGGAGAGGTTAGCGCCGCCAAACTGCGCCTTGACCGTGGGTGACGAGAAGCCACCCTCCGCACCCAAGTCGAACTCGGGAATCAGCGCCAATGCCGAGCCGACCAGCGAGTAGCCCTGCGCAATGTTCTCGAACATGTCGGCCGTTTCCATCTTGCTCAAGTGCAGCTTTTCGTTGGGGATCAGCGGGTTGCGGTTGGCGTAGAACTGCTGCCGCGCCTGGGCGGATTCCAAATTTTTCTTGATTCCCGCCAGCGTTTCTTCCGCCTCCTCGATCTGGCGCTGGCGCACCAGCTTGATAGCCTGCAGCAAATTCTGCTCGTGCGTCTGCCGCAGCAGCGACAGCTCCTCTGCGTCGCGCTTTTCGAGCGCCTGCAACAGCGAGCTGCCCAGCGTCTTCACGTCGCTGCACAGCTCGAGCGCCTTACCGACCATCACCGAGAAGCGGTAGTGGGGGCGGGGCGCGTTGAGGTCGTTGAGCACGCTGCCCAAGTCCAAGCCCGCGGCAGCTGCGCGCACTAGCAGAGCTGGGTCAATGGGCGGCGCGAAGAGGTCGAGTTGACGCACGACGCCCTCGATATTCATACAGTTGCGAATCTTGAAGAGCCGATCCGCCACGGTGTCCCAGTAGCCCAACAGCTTCTCGTTGGGCGGGATACAAAAGAAGAGCGTCGAGCCGATGATCTCGTGGGTCGGCGGCTCGATCGCAAGGTCGAGGTCAAGCCGCGGCCCGCTGGGATTGGCAAGCGTGAAGTCGTTCACAGTGCGCAAGCCTCGCGAAGTCGGCGTCAGGGTCGCTCGCCCCGCCAACTCGGTCTCCAGCCGCACCAGCGCGTTGCCAAATTCGTCCAGGTGGGGGGCTAGGTCGTTAAAGGTGCGCACCTGCTCGCCGCTGATCGTGCGTTCGCCCTGCAAGGTGGGGATGCTCTCGGGCTGTTTGCCTAGAATCTCCGCGGCCAGAATGTAAAGCTGAATCGCCTCGAAGACGGATTCGCGTGTGTCGCGACGGAAGAGGTAGTCTCCCCACGCGATCAGGTTGTCCAGATACTTCATAACGATGGCCTTCTGATAGGCCACGGGCCGCTGCTCGGCGATCAAGTGCGGCTGAAAGGGATTCTCGCGCCAGTCCTTGATCTGCGCCTCTAGCCGCCGCTTCATCTCCAGGTCAGCCGGGTTGCTGGAGCTGAGCAGACGAAGCATCTGCTCGACGGTCTGGATGTCAGTATTTTCGTAGAAGGGCTTGATTTTCCAGAAGCGGTAGCGGTTGAGCGCCAGCGGCACGTCCGAGCTGTCAGTGGGATCGAAGATGTAGTGATACCACTGCTGTGCCTCCTCGAAGCGCTGGTTCTGCATAAGATGGTTGGCGATCATAAAGGGGATGTGGAAAAAGAGCTCCCAGTTGTAGATCGAGTAGGCACGCCCGTACTCAAAGTCAAATTCCTCCACCGGCAGCAGGTCGTCGTTGATGCGCGGGCCTAGGTCGTAGACGTCGTCGAACTGCTCGTTGTCCGCTGCGTGCATCAGCTGTCGCCGCAGAGCGTGCGCTTCGCCGTGCTCGCGCGGATTGAGAATGCCCGCGACGCCGTAGCGGTTGAGCTGCTTGATCAGCACGCTGACGTAGGGGTGGTAGAACGAGTAGAAGCTATACTCTGTGCGCTTGTAGATTTGTTGCTGTGCCGTCCAAATGCTGTCGGCCACACCCAATGTCATCACGGCGTCGGCGACATACAACTCTTCGGCGTTGTATGTCGCCAGCGTGGAACGCGTCAGCGCATCAACACCAACGGCCCGTGCCATCAGCGGTACTGCCAGCGCGCCGTTGAGTGGCGACTGAGCAAACCCAGCCCCTACGTCAAGTCCAACCATCGGCACGCCGACATCGCCGCCGGTAACGGCCTGCCCGCCCTGCACCGTCGTTAGCGGCTGGCCGCTCAATACGCGGGGGTCAATAGCCGTCATCACATCGCTTATCACAGCGCCCACGACGGGCGTGTGCGTCTCCGGGCGCAGCACGGATTCGAGGCTGGGGTTGATAACGCGCGGGTCGATAACGTCCGGCGGCAGGATTGGCCCCAAAATGTCGGGGACGCGCAGCGGAATCTCCCTTTCAAGATAAATGTCCAGGGGCGGAAACTCCAGCGTCCAATCGCCCACGTATGAGGGCTTGGGGCCAAAAATGTGACGCGGTGTAACGAAGTAGGTATGGTTGCGATCTTCAAAGAAGAACGGCCCCGGCGATTTATAGTGGATGTACTGCAAGGGCAGCGTCACCCGGTAGGTGTGTGGTGTGCGAGCCAGCACGTCCTGCCACGAATTGTCGTAGCCGCGCAGACGTAGTGCCGAACCGCCCGCTGCCGTGGCGTAGTACGACCAGACCTTTGCTTTGTCCACCGGACTATCTACGATATTCTGACTATCCGGATAATCGACAAGCTCAACCTGCCCATCGTTGATGAATAAGAAGTTGGACGGGCGCTGAAGATAGATGGAATCCAGAAATGAAGAGTTAATCTTGGTCGTCCGCTCCACGGCGATCAGTAAGTCGCCGTTGGGTTGGATAACGGGACGCGGTCGATAAGCCGCAGGTTGAAGTATGATGTTGCTCTTATTGCGCGACCGGCGCGTCTCCACCCAAACGTTTGCAATACGTTTGGGCGACCATTTGCGCTGGCGATACTGACTCCAGGCCAGCTTGATTTCCAAGTAGCGGTTGGGAAGCTGTTCGTTCTCGGCTTCCTCTTCTGCCTTGAGGATCGTCGTAAACCAGAAGAGGTAGAGCCTTCGGTTATAAATCACGGGTGTAACTGTCTCGCCCTCGATGTCGACTGGTACTTCCTGCCAGGGTGTCCAGCGGCGAGCCTGGTACCACTGGCGGTAGAAGTATTTGTGGGGCGTGCCTTTGGTGCGAGCAATCACATGTAGTGTGTCGGTGTCATTCTCGTTGAAAAGGCCAACGACCTCCAGTCGCGCCACCTCATCCAGCTTTTCGAGATAGTTCTCGTAGGCAATCTCGACCGTCTCCAGCGTGACGTCGTTCTGCAACAGCTCGTTTTCCAGGTCGAGGAAGGCGGGCGACTTCTCCGGGCGCAATTCCGGCTCTATCCAATTTTCGGGTGTAACGAAAACCTTGACGTTGGCCTCCCAGACGCGGTAGTTCTTCATCCACTGCCACATCTCAGCGTCTTCGGTCGAGAAATTCACGTCCTCCAGGTTGAGGAAGATGCGCTGAACGAAGAGCTGCACCGACGCTGTGGCAAAGACGATACGCGAGGTCAACATGCAGGGGTTCATCTCCGCGTCCATCAGGAAGCGGGCGTAGAGGTCGTTCGTATCCCGGATCAGTGGGTCGTCGAGCTGCTGGATCACGGCGTCGACAAGCGCGTCGCGCTGGCGCTGGCGCAGTCCGTCGCGGATCGGCTCGGCAACACTTAGCCACTGGCTCTCGCTAAACTTGGCGCGCGCCGCCTGCTTGACTTCGCCCGCTACCGCGCGCGTCACCGGCGCAACCGTCCAGCCCCAGGCCATACTGGCCGAAACGCCCAGCCGCCGCAGAAGGCCAAAGCCCTCACGCAGCCGCCACAGGTGCGACAGCGTGGCCGCGCCGCCCCAGTCGGCGTCGAAGTCGTCGAGGTTGAAGCGGTCTTCGTGCAGCAGCGTGTCGAGGTCGGTGCGATTCCAGCCCGTGCGCTCGCTCAGTGCAGTGAGGAAGGCGTCGAAGGCCGCCGCGTCGCCGCCGTCTTCCGCCTGTCGTAGCAGCACAAAAAGCGTCGGCTCACCAGCGGGCCACACGCTTCGCAACACCGCCGTTTGCGCCATGCGCAGCCACTGTGCCCAGCGCACGCCAGCGTCAACCGTTTCCACTACCGGCAGCGCGTTGAGGTCGAGCCAGTCGACCGTGGCGTGCTCGTTCACGACCCACGCCAGTTCCTCCGTCGGTAGATCCAGCCGCTCGACCAGCAGCGCGACCTTGTGTAGACGGTAGACCATCGCGTATTGATCGGCGAAGGTGTCCGAGCCGATTCCCTCCTCGCTCTCGACAAAGGCATCGCTCAAGAAGAGCGCGCTGGCCGCGTCACCTACGTCGGCGACGGAGCGCATCAGCTCGTCCAGCAGCAGCGCGCTGGCGTCGAGATCGAGGTCGAGGAAGTTGGCGAAGTGCTGCTGCACCAGCGTGACACTGTTGAGCGCGCGTAGGTGCGCGGCCAGGGGCTCCAGCACCAGGGCAAAGCGCTCGGCCTGCTGCAGCTCCGGCTGCAAATAGCTTGCATCGCCCTTATCGAGCAGCGCCGTGACAATCCCGTCGCGCGTGGCCGCATCGGCGATGAAGAGTGCCAGCTGCTCGTCCAGAAATGCGGACGGATCGGCAGGCAAATCTTCCGCTGGCGTAATGCCGTAGATCAGCGACAGCGTCGTCGGCAGCACGTCGTCGATCAGCACGATAGCAAGCATCTGCGCCGTCAGCTCGCCCGTAGGGTCTGGCGCGGCGGCGAAATCCGTGCGCACGCGCTGCAAATCCGCGCGCAGCCCGTCCAGCAGGAGGCTGATTTGTGCGTCGGTCGGCGCGACGGTGCTGTTGGCGTCGAAGCGGTGGCGGAGCAGGTAGTTGAGGTCGACGACGCTGAAGTCCGCCACGTCCAGCGTCTCGACCAGATCGACCAACTGCACGCCGTCGTACAGGCTCGCCGCAGCAAACGGATCGAGGCCGCTCAAATCGAGCAAATTGAGCAGCCCTTCGACGCTGAGGTTGAGTGCGCGTTTGAGCGTGGCAACGCGGTGCAGCTCGCTCAGGTTGGCCAACGTCAGCACATCCTGCGCCTGTCCGTCAATGTCGCGCTGTTCAAGTGGACGCCGCTCGCGGATCAGGGCCAGCTCCTCGGCAGTGATGATTTGCAGCGCGGCCAGGATCGCGGCCTCGTGGTCATCAAGGCTGGCGTTGCCGTCAAGCGCGTCCAGTTCGAAGGGAGCCAGTTCCTCATCGCCGCCCACGGTGCGGTTGAGGAAGAGCGTAGCGTAGAATGAGCGTGCGATTTTGTCCTCATCAGTGAGGTAGTCGTGGGTATCGAGATCGGCGACCCAGCTGGCAATCACCAGCAGCGCCGTATTGAGCCGCGTGTGCAACGTCTGCACCTGTGCCAGCGCGACGAGCGTTGCCTCGTCGAGGTCGCCACCCAGCGCGTGCAACACAGCGTCCAGCTCATGCGTGCTCCAGCCCAACGCGCGGCGCAGGCGCACGAAGCGCTGCAGTCGATTGAGGTGCGCGGTGGTCAGCCCGTTAATGGTGGCCTGCTCCAGATCGCAGACGATCGCAGCGTCGTCCCCCTCGCCCACGGCAAAGTCGATATTGAGCGCCCCGTCCGGGTTGACGAAGCGCGTGCCCAGCAGCTGGCGCAGCTCGCGAAAGCGGATGCGTGCCGTGTCCAGCAGAGTTTGCACCGTGCGTAGCGCGTTGAGGTTGCGCCCGTTCCAGCGTTCGGTGCGAAAGGCGTTTTGGACGAGAATGGCACGGATGGCAGGCGTCAGGTTGAGCCGCTCGGTCGCCACCGGCAGCCAGGCGTTGACGTCGCGCTCCTGCGCGGGCATGGCGTTGAAGCGATCCAGAATCTCGTAGCGCGCCACGCCGAGCGGCCCCAGGTAAGCGCGCGCCTCCTCCGTCCACAGACTGAAGGGCAGCGACCAGGGGTAGACACGCTCTACGTCCAGGAGGCGGTAGGCCTCGGCGTTGATGTGTTCAGGGTGGACGCGCAGCGCCGGGGCTTCGCCCTCGGTCTGGTGGACGTCCTCCTCCCGCACATCCTCGCCTTCGACGAGAAAAGTCTCTAGCACCTCCAGCACCAGATCAACGTAGGGCAACGTGGTGTTAGTGTTGTGGCAGGTCAGCTCGACGTGGCCGATGTCCGGACGGCGTGCCGTCAAATCGTCGAGCGCGCCGCGGTCGTGGAGGAATTTGAGCAACGCCACCAGATAAGCTGCCGGACTGTAAACCGAATTGCAATGTTCGCAGTCACAAAAATCGAGGTTGCCGAAGAGGCTCTCCCAGGTGGGGAGGTCAATGTACTCCGGCTGTGAGTCGAGGATGTCACCAAAGATGCTGCCCACGTTGATCTGCGGAATCGCAGACAGGCCAATATTACTGAACATGGCCGCGTGCTGCGCGAAAAGTACGGTCGCCGTGGCCGTCTTCTGTGCTGCAATGGCGTAGACCCCCTTCGCCTCGTCCTCGCCCAGCGCCTCACTAAACTGGCCGACAAAGCGGCGCTCACCCATAGTGCGAATTTGGTAGGCCGAATCGATGTTGGCGTCGAGCAGCGGCTGCACGGTGGCGTGGCGCTCGAAGCGCGGGGCAAGGTCGAAAACGCGCCCGACTCGCTCGAGCGTCTGTCGTGTCTCACCGTCGAGGTTAATTTCATTGGCACGTAGGTAGGCGGGGACGCTTGTGTCGCGGTACTCGAAGTCGGCGTGCTCGGTCAGGAACTCGCCCAGCACGGACGCGCCCGCGAAGCCGTCCGCCCCCGCGCGTGCGACCAGGGTTGGCGTCGGATAGGCGTCCTCGACCACACGCGTTATCGTGCGTGCGTAGGCAACTTCCGGCTCTTCTTCGTCAACAGTGGGCAGTGAACTCGGCACGATCACGTCGCCGCCCTCGTTCCTATGATCGCGCACAAGGTCGAGCCAGTCGTTTTCTGTGAGGCCGACGAGTGTGCGTAGCGGCTCCCGACCCTCGCCGATCTGGTTGCGCAACTGCTCGTGGAGCGTCCGCATCAGCGGCGCGTTGTTGAGCGTCAACGTACCCAACTGTGCCGTCAGTTTCATCGATTCAACTGCCTGCGCCTCTACGCCCTGCTCGGTCAGTCTGTTCCAAAATTCGTCGCCACGAGCAGTGGTGGACTGCACGTGCTGGACGACGGTGCGCTTTTGCTGCTCGTCCAGCGCGGCGATATCCAGAAACGCGCCCAGCGAGGCCTCGCCATTGGGCAAAACCGGCTGCGCGACAATCGTGGCGACAAGTTCGCGGTTGAGCGTGCTCACCGCGCGCTCGATGGCCTCGGGCTGCCCCGCCAACGCTGGGTCAATAATGTTAGCCTTTGAGGTTGTGCTGATCGCCTTGGTCAGCAACGCATTGTCCTGCGCCACGAGCGCGGGTTTGTTGACGGGCAGGTTGGCGCGAAAGAGACCGTAATAGACCTGTGCGGGCACATCTCCGCTTTGTGCAAAGCGTTGCGCCTGCACGTACGCCGAAATGCGTACGGGGCTGATGCCCGTTTTGCCGGAAAGGTAGGAAACTGAGTCGCTGTCAATCTCACTGAACACCGTGCCATCCAGCAGCGGGGCCAGCTGTGCCTCAATCTGCGCAAATTCGGACGCGGGCGGGTAGGCCGCGTTGTCCACCACCAGATCGACCGTCTGCTGCGGCGCGGCGTCCACAATCAGCGGCGAGCGGGTAATCACCTCATCGCCCTGCTGCGCCAGTATCTCGACGACGAGGTCGGGCCGTGTGTCACCCTCCACTTGATAGCGAACTTCGTACGCTCCATCTTCGTTGCTGCGCACATTACCCAGAACCTGGTTTTGCGCGCTGACGACTCGCTGCTCCAGCACGCGCACGCGTGCGCCGACAATCGGTGCTCCGTCGCGCTGGGTCACGCGACCGCCCATGGTGAAATCACCACCGTCGTCAAGCCCGTCCGCCAACTCCTCCAGTCGAGCGCGAGCGACATTCAGCATTTCAGCGATTTGAGCAACGCGATCGTCCGATGCGCCCTGCTCATGCAGGTCATTGAGGTCGGCTTCGTAATCGCGTAATCTGTCGTTGTAACGCTGGATTTGCGAACGTAGGTTGGGCTGGTCGAGCTCGAGCATATTGACCTGGTCTAGCATACGCTTGACTGCCCTAGCCAGTTGAGCGAGTGCCTCGTCCACATTGTCACCATCAAGCCCGTCCGCCAGCTCGCTCAGACGAGTGCGCCCCACATCTAGCATTTCCTCGACTTCGGTCACACGGTCGTCAGGCGCATCTCGGTCGCGCAGGACGTCAAGGACTATGGTGAAGGCGCGTAGGGCATCGCGGTTGCGCCGGATTTGCGCACGCAGATCAGGCTGGTCAAGCTCGAGCCCTTCGATCTGCTCGAGCGTGCGCTTAACGGCTTCCGCCAGTTGCTCAAGTGCTTCGTTTGCAGCAACGCGCTCGCGGACTTCCGCGTTGATACGTCGGGCGGTGGCGGGGTCAACAACTCCTGTGCGTTCAATTTGCATTTCTGTCTGAAACCGTAGTACTGCCTCACGCGTATTTTCCCCGAAGTGGTTCTCAAACAACTCCTCTTCAGGAATGTCCTGGCTGAGCAGATTCAGTTCAAACTGTAACAGGCGCACGTCTGCGCCGCGTAGGTCGAGTTCTAAGGAACGTCCTTGGAGTTGCATACCGTTCTCCTCTCTTCAGCTCACAGTCTCAGTAAATAGTGCAAACCGTTTTCCCGAAAGCCTTTCTTACCGTCACGCCAGTCGAGCAGCCAGTTAGCACCGGGGATAGCAGCACCTGAAGCTAGGCTCAGTCCCGCGCCGGCAAGCGCTATAGGTGTTAGAGGGGCTGTGAAAATGGACAGTACGACGCCAGCCGCACCTACAGCGATACCTGCCGCATCGAGTACCAATCGGCCCTGTTTACCCTTTAAGCCACGCATCGCGTGCTTTACGTGCCTCCTCCAACTCTTGGGCAATGTCGGGAATCGCTTGGCGCTCTATCTCCTCGGCGAAATCCTCGCTCCACGGTTCAGCCTCAATACGGCGGGCCATCCAGCCCAGTTTGTCGCGCGCTTGGCGCAGAGCGTCGTCGTGTTTCTGGCGGTACGCCAACACTTCTTCCAAAGGCAAATCGGGATTCAGGATGGGTAGGTTCAGCTGGGCGTCGGTCAGCGCGCCGGCCGCCACCTGGTCAGCCTTGAGTTGTCGCGCCCGCGCCCGATCGTTCAAAACCTTCTGGATGGCAGGATTCTTAGCTGCGCGCTTTAGCTTGAGAGAAAGTGCGCGGTTGTGAAAGGGATCATCGGTGATTGGGGTTGCGCCTGCCTGAAGCAAGCCCGCGAACAGGGCGTGGTTCATCATGATCGACTCACCCAGAGCTAGCGGGAGGTCGGCGTAGCGATACTCAACTGTATTCCCATCATAACCTTCGTAGTATTCATCGTAGGTCTGACCAGCTTCAGCGTATTCGCCGTACCGCTGGGCGCGTTCAGTCAAACCTTGGGGAATAGGCTGATTATTGCCGGGCAGGGCTGAGAGAGCTTCGATGTGCTCGAGGTAATCGTCCGCAGCGTAGGCAGCCTTGCCAGCGACATCGCGGGCGAAGTCACCCATGAGGTGTCGTATTGCCTGGTCAGTTTGTACATCCTGAGGCACCTTAGCCAGCGAGAGCTTCCAGCGCTGTTTGCCGGTGTCCCTGCTGTGAGCGTCGCACAGATTCTGGAAGTCGGGGTCGCGCATGTCCTGGCGGATGGCCTCGCTGATTTGGGTTTCGTACTTAGCCAACACAGTCGCAGGGGTAATAATCTCTATAATCCCAGCGCTTTCTAGCAGACGCACAGCATTACGAGCTTCATATTCAGCACCGACGATGTTCCAACTCGCACCAACTGGATCAAGGATATAGAGCTTATCGAAGTAAAGTGCCGCCACCTTCAAAAGCGGAAGTTGTGCGTCGGTTAGGGAAGCGTAAGGGTAGTAGAATAGGTTGTGGTTATTCATTACTTTTTTCCGTCCCTGAACTCGTTTACAGACCTAAGGTGTCAATTAACCACCAAGCGACTCGGTTTTCCTGCTTATATTCCGGTAAGGATTCATTCTCGGGCAATACGGAGCTTATAGCTCGGTCCACACTTCCCAAGCCTCGAGCTCCGCGACTTGATAAACTTTCACCTGTGGCGGCTTCCACGCCTGCGTCCAGCAGTTGCCCTGCCCCGTAGCCAGCACTAAATGCCGCGCCAACCGGACCTGCATAAGATGCGAGCCCTGCTGCAGTATCTGCACCAGCTTGTAATCGGTCAGAATTATTAGTTGCTGTAGCAAGCCGTAAACTGGATTCTGCAACTGCGAGAGGCGCCGCAACTCTACCAACTACACCAGCTACCCGTGCTCCTCCTCGTACCCCTGAACGAGCGACGCGCGACAATGTAGGAGCGGCCTCCTCAACAGCTTGTCCCGTTGCCCTAACTGCTTCTCGTGCTCGGGCTACAGTTCGACTTTGAGAAGCGCGCCGAAAGGCCTGAACAGCTGGACTGCGTTCAATCGCAGCCCCCTCATCAAAGAAACCGCTTGCTCTACGAACCCTGACTTCCCCTTGATCGAGACCTGTCCCCTGAGATCGCCAAAGAACTTCCTCGCCAGCTGCCGCTTGACCCTCTGGTGTCAGTCTGCCCCCACGTCTAGCCCGCTCGACTGCATCATCAATCATACCTTCCTGGGCTGTATGACGTGTTCGGGTTACTGTCCGCTCAGTGTGAGGATCAGTTACATTGACATCAAGACCTTGACCGCGTCGACTATGTAATTCCTGAAAAGTATCAGGGGCATTTGTTTGAGTTGCTGGGGCACCAGACTCTGGCACATGTCTAGCTGCTTGCGTGTGCCCCGCCTGAACAGCAGACCCCGACATTCCCTGGGCTCGCCGAAAGCTCGCGGCCCCTCGGTTAGCCTCAGCCCGCGCTTGCGAGTAGGTTATGCTGCGACGAGGAGTTCCTGTTGGTTGTGGGATAGCTAAATCGGGTCTTGCATCATGTAGTTCCCGTGCAGCGGCTTGGAGTTCTGGGGCATCACCGATATCAATATGTTGCATGCCATTTGGATCCTTAGCATTCAACGGTCTGTTTTGAACATATCGATATGGGTTTATTCCATCAGCTACACCCAGTGGGTCTGCCGTAACCCAACGCGCCAACCATGACACATAATAACGGGCGTTATTATAGTTAAGTCCTGTTTCTTCGTCTCTTTCCTTACCCGTATAGCGATACCGCTTAGGTAACTCAGTTTGATTTTGTACTGCCTGATAGGTCGTACTGCCGTAGGGTGAATACTCCTCATAGGAGATAATTTGCGCTTGACCATCCAGCTCGAGGCTAGTCGAGCCAAGGTGATTTCCGAGCTGAAGGCGAATGAGTTGTTGTGGAGCAAGGTCACTGCCTGCTGTGTCGAGCGTGCGCGTTTCAACTAGCGCGATTCGTTGTTTGTCATCTATTATATGCAGCGTCTCCCGCTCTAACTGCTCCGCGCCCTGCCGTCGACGAAAGATTTCGAAACTACCAAAGTAGACGCGCTCTTCAACAAGATTTGCTAATTTCTCCCACACCTTACGCACGCGCTGCCCAGAAGCGTCATACGTGTAGTACGCCGTACCACCCCCACCCAGGTCGGTCTGATGTAATTGGTCGCGGTAGTCCCAGTGCATATTGGGGTCAGGGTGCGTACCTCCCAGGTGTGGCATGCGGGTCATGTTGCCGTGAACGTCGTGAACATAGCGCTCGACACTCGGAGAGTTGCCGTTTCCGACGGTAGTTTGGCTCAGGCGATTACTCTGCTTGGCAGGTTCGATCAGGCTGGGCTCGAGGTAGCCATATGCGCGAGTCCAGCCCGCATGTGCCGGGTCGCTGCCGCGGTGCTGCATCTGCAAAAAGTTCCCTACGGCGTCATACACATAACGTTCGACGTAGGTGTCCATCGCATTCCCATCACTAGGGTGGGGCAAACGGATCCGTAATTCGTCGTGGGGTGAATGGGGGATGGGCGCACCACCAATCTGCCCCAAGTGCTCTCGCCCCGTCGCTTCAATCAAGCGGTAGATTGCGTCGTAAATATAGTCGTTGCTCGGCTCGACGCGCCGGTTGCGGAAGTAGATGGTTTGCTGGGCGTCGTCGCGGATATGGGTAATGTTGCCCACCGGGTCGTAAGTGTAGTGTAGGTTTTGCACTTGGCAGCCGGGCCAGCCCGCCGGGGGCGGCTCAGGGCAGTCGTTCGGGAAAGCGGCAGCGTTGCGTTGGGTAAGCAGATGGACGAGTCGGAAAGTGAGGGGGTCATAGGTGTAGGTCGTGGTGACGCCTCGGCGACCGGGCGCTAGACCGCTGCCATATTCGATCAACGTTCGCTGCCCCTTGGCATCATAGTCAATGTTGACCACGAAAGGCGTCCATATCGGCTCACCGGCAGCGTCGATGGCGCTGCGCAAGTTGGCATCAAGGCGCTCGAGCAGATTGGCTTCGTTATAGCCCGGGCGGATGACGTTGGGTTGCATGGCGGGCGTGTGCGGCGTGATCAGGGTCACCGGACGGTTCAGCGCATCATAGGTGGTGCGGCTCTCATAAGCGTCTGGTTCCAGGAACGGTGAAAGGGCTGCTTCTAGCGAGACAAGGTTGATTGATGCAGTGGCATTCGTTGGCAGCGCACTGTGGTCGGCGTCCACGGTGCGCCAGTCCACAGCTTGCCGATATCGAGTTCCTTCGGTTAAGCGGCGTGTGGCGCGCAACGGGTTGCTCTTGAAGTCCAGGGCCTCGGTAGTCACCGCGCCCGATTGATCGAAATGGAGGTAGAGCACACCGCGCAAATTGCGCCTTTCAGCCTGCGGGTGCTGCTCGCCGTAGACGAGTCGCTCGGTTAGTAGTTCTTGATCAGGATTGGCTGGATCGGCTCCGGTGACAAATGAGCGCAACGGGCGGCGCAGCGGGTCGTATTCGGTGCGAAAACTATGGCCGCGGCTGTCCCAGGCGCGGATGGGGTTGCCCACCACATCATTCAGCATCCAGCGCTCACCCGCCTCCATGCTGGCCTGATGGATGCGGTTGCCGAGCATGTCGTAGTCGTAGCGCATGACGATGCGACCCCGCACGTCACCGTTTTGATCGATGGCGTCGCGGACCTCGCGCTGATTGCCTTCGATGTCCAGCTCTACACGGGTAGGGTACTGCTCGTCGAGGATGGCACCATCCCGCTCATAGCGGTTATGAGCCGTGGTGAGGAAAGGGCGTCCCAGGGTATCGAAATAGGCGGTGGTCGGCGTGTCGGCGTGGGCAGCAGCTTTGGCGGCGGTGTCCTGCTCTTGTGGCCCCAACGCGCCGCCCTGCCGCTGCGCGTGCCAAGTTGCCCAGTCGGCGAGTTGGAGCGCGAAATATTCATTTACAAATCCCGCGATGTCCGGATCGGTGCGTGGATCGCCTGTCTGCGCGCCGCTAGCGGCAACCGTGTCGTTCACGTCGTAGGTAGTCTGCTGCCAGGGGTCGAACAGCACCTTTTCATACGTGTGGCTGGAGTGTAGTGTAGCAACAACCCGCCCCACGGGATCATAGAAGAGGACGGGACTGACACCGACCTGTGCCCCGAACTCAAACTGGTGACGCTTCTCCGCGAGCTGACTAAAAAAGGGTTCGTACTGACGCACGGGCTTGCCCTTGTTGTTAAAGATAGTCCAGCCGCTGCCGACCCAGCGCGGGCTGATGACCGACCCGCCCTCGACGAGCGGTCCCGGCTCGGCCTGGACCTTCTTCTGGATCTCCCTTGCAAAGCCGTCTGAATAAGAAAAGCTGATCTGAATCTTAAGTCCCTGGGGCGGCAGTGGATCGCTGGTATGGGTTTCGCGCGCCAAGGTGGCGGCAAACGTGGGCTGCCATTGGGCGGGGTCGTCAGGGTGCGCCTGCTGTGTGCGCTGAAACCGCTCGAGGTCGTAAATAATACGTGTGGTGGCCTCTTTGAGTAAATTTGGTGCGGGTACACGCGGGTCTTCGACATCGTAGAAGCTGGCGATCTGAGCCTCGGCTAGGTCAGCCTCGAAGCCGATGAGTGTGTCGCCGAGACTTTCCTCGGGTTTGCCCATTACCGCTGTGCCCGCCACCATCCCCAGGATGTCGAAGGCGACCTGCGTGCGGTTCCGATTCGGGTCCATCACCTGCCAGGGCTGTAGGACACGATAATCGCTACCTTGCACCGCGATAGTGCCGTCCGTAGCGCGCTCGCCAACGGTGACGCGATTGCCCAAGGCGTCACGGGTCTCGAGCATCAGCAGGTCGTAAGTGTCGTAGGTGACGAAGCTCTCGGTGCTGACGGCGTTGGTGTGGAACGGGTCGCGGGTGCGATGGGGTAGGAAGAAGTGCTGACGCGCAAAGGCGAGCTCCTGCACGGCGGTGTCGTCGCTGCCGGGTGAAAGAAAGACGCGACCGGCGGGAATCCACCAGTGGTCGTCGGGGTCGGTGTCAGGGAAGGCTCCGGTGGCCTTCAGGTCCTGGCTGACCGCGTAGCCGCCCCGGTCGGCTCCCTGACCACTAAGCACATCGGCGGGGTTCGGCAGGAGCAGCTGGAAGGCCTGCGCCAGCAGCCCTGGTGTGAAGGCCAGTTTGTAGCTTTCGCCCGGCAGAGCTAACGGCTCGAGGTCACCAAGCGGCAGGAGCGCAGTCAGGTCATCTTTGCGAGACAGGGTGCGAACGTGTTCGATGAGGCGCTTCTGCCTCGTGACGTTGTCCGTCATCTGCTCGTAAAGAGCCTCGGTTGCCGATACCGGCAAGGCAAAACCGTCGCGCGTCCATTCGTCGAAGCTGAAGCGGGCGGCACTGTTTTCTGGTTTGAAACCGGTCAGCTCATAGGTGCGGGTTTCACAGGGCAGCGGAGTGCGGTAGTCGTCCGGGTGGAGGGTGAGATCGTTGATCCCGTTGGTGACGCGGTTCTCAGTGTAGGTGACCAAGAGCCCGGTCTGCTTCTGACGGTCGACCGGGTCGAGTTCCCCCAAGGCGGGATTGGGTCTCTCAGTCACCGCTTCCTGATCATCCACGACGCGGATTGTCTCGCGGCGGCCGTAGCTGATAGCGGCGGATTTCAGCACATTGCCGAACTCGTCCACTTCCAATGTCAGCGCGTGCTGGACGCGCGGGTCGGCGGGATTGCGTTCGTAATGGTAGGTAATCGCCTCACGCGGATGGGTGAAGAAGACCCCGTGCTGGTTCCCACCTCGGGGCTGCTCGAGCCGAACGCTGAAGTTCTGTTCGGAAACAGTGTAGGGATGTGGCTCTTTATCCGTGCCGTCGAGCGCATAGACCTCTTGGCGCAGCATCGCTCCTTTGAGGGCGCGGCTCGCCTCGCGCTCTTCTGCTAGCGTCAAACCGGAAGGCAGCACGGTGTCGGGGAGCAGCAGCGCCCGTGCCTGAGCGTCAGTCAGCCCCAGTTCGCGATAGTACTCGCCTGCATCATGCTCATCGAGAAGCCCGGCAAAGAAGTCGGCTAGATGGTCACGACCCAAGTAAACGCCGGTGTGGAACCAGGTTTTGGTATGCACTGGGGGCACGTGAGAGGCGGCGTCGATATTGTCCCCGGTGGGGAAGTCACCACTTTCACTGAGGACGGCAAATGCTTCCGTATCCCACTGCTCCACCATGCCGAAGCCGCGGAACTCGCGCTCCTCGCCATCGAAGTAACCGTGATGGTAGGCGTAGCGGGTGACGAAGCGATTGCGGCTGAGGTAGTCGAACGTCTCCATGCGCTCGACCACATGCACCGGGAACGGCAGCTTCGTAATCCAGGGCTTGTCGGCCAGCTTATCGGCAAGATAGAACTGTGTGGAAGGCGCGTAGTGAACCCTCGTTTCAGCCCCGAGGTTGTTAACAGACTTGAGCAGCAGGTGGGGTTTCTGGCCGCCCATCAAGTCGACGTAGCGCAGCGGTCGGCGGGCATTGCCGGGCAAAGGTGACGACCAGACCAAACAGGCGGTGCCGTTGCCGAGCAAGTCGACAGCCGTAATCGCAGCGAGGTTGTCGACAGCGGGAAAGGGCAAGGACCTCGGCTCGCTCCAGCTGTTGCCGGAGCGGTTAAAGTAAAGGCGCACGCCGTCGCGGCCCAGGTAGATGAGGTCGTTGCTGCCCGAGCCGTCGATGTCAGCGAGGCGAACGCGCTGGTGGTCGAACTGGTCGGGAAAGTCGAACCAAGGCGCATTGTCCATCGTCACCTTGGCCCCGAAGCGGCCATAACCGAGGTTGGGCCAGTAGGCAATCTCGCCGTTGCCGACACGCAAGAAGTCGCTTAAACCGTCACCGGACATGTCGGCGAGGTAGACGGACTGCGTACCGTCGGCAAAGACTAGGCGCGGCCCGCGCTCCTCATCCAGCGACTGACGCTCTCGCTCGGCGGGACCGAAGCCGTCTTCCGCGAGCGAGGGATACCAGGTGAACACGTCCTGCTCGGTGATGAGCACGTCGGCGTGGCCGTCGCCGTTGAGGTCAACGAAACGCAGGTTTGGGTCATCCCAGGGAATGTTGGGCAGGCTGCCAAAGGTCCTGAAGGATTCCCAGTCCTCGTCCTCGGTCCGCTCGTAAAACCCAGGCACCGGTCCCCGCAGCGTCACGACATCCGTCCGGCCGTCCCCGGCGAGGTCGAGGAACTGGGCTTGGCCGGTGGCGAGCCGAGCGTTGGGCAGCGTGGCGACGCGTTCGGCCGGCGCGAAGCGCGCCTCGAGATGGGGAGAACTCTCGGGTCCGACGAAATTGATGGGGCTGAGGTTGCGCTTGTAGAACCAGCCGTCGGCCTGCTCGGTCAGGATGCCGGTGACGCCTTCGCCGTCCAGGTCGACCCACTGGTACACGGTGCCGTCCAGCCCGTTGGGTAGGTTTTCGAGGCTGTCGTCGTCAAGCTCGCGGAGGTCGTCCTGGATGATCGGCTGGCTGTACTCGAACTCGAGGGGTGGCAGCGTCTTTTTGAGGTAGCCCCCATTCTGCCGTAACCAGCCGGCTTGGGTGACGGCCTGGATAAACGAGGCAATGCGGGTGCTGCCTTGGTGGGCGAGTTCGGTGTGAGCGTCGACCTCACCTGAGTAGTCGAGGTCTTGGTAGTCGAACTCGGTCGAGCGGACCAGGCAAGGAGTCTCACCGAGTTCGGAAAAGTTATGAAACATCAACACTCGCTGGCAGCGCCGGTAGGTTCGTACCTCGAAGCCGGCGCGGTAGGTAGAGAAGGGGTCGGGCCGAACGGGCCAGACCACACCCGAACCCGGTGGGTCGGGTGTGGTCTCGTCATGTTCGCCGTAGTCGAACACCACTTCGAAGAGCCAGTTGCTGCGTTGCGTGAGGTCTTCATCAGGTTGCCTCGGTGTGTGGTTGCCGTACTGAATTCGCTTCAGGTAGCGCTGTGCCAAGGGTTTACCGAGCCGGTTGCGTTCTTGCGGCGAACCCACGCTTACTCCGTAGTCGTTCTCGGCCTCGTACCGGTAGAGCATGGCGTTGCCTTTGTCGTCGTAGCTTTCGCAGATTAGCCAGCTGAAGACGCGCTTGGGGTCGTCGGGGTCGACAAGCCGGTTTTCCGACGGTTGCCCAGCTTGGCTGTCCGCCGTTCGGCCGTAGAGGGTGGTGATGTTGTCCTTGGAAATGGAGCGCCAGTGGATGTCGCCGTCGCTCTGGCGAGTCCAGCGTTCGATGCGGGCGAACAGCCCTTCGGTGCGGGGGCGGTAGCGACGCACCTGGTATGTAATGCCATCGACTGTGCGCGGCTTGTCGTGGATGACGTGCTTGCCGTCCTTGAGGACCCAGTCACCGGCACCGTCTTTCTCGAACTCCGGCACCAGGTCTTCCGCGCCCGAGAGGATGTAAATGTCCGACTCTTCGCCGTCGAGGTAGCGGGGCAGCCCCTTGTCGGTCTTGCGGGTGATGGAAGGCAAACCGAGGTTCCAACCGAGCCCGAAGGGGCCGTTCCCGGCACCGGAGTCGTAAGCGAGAGCCAATTGAGGGCCAAACCCGGAGCGGCCGGGTGAGGTGGCTAAAGGAACGCTGAGCGAGCCCGTACCCGTGACCGGGTTGGCGGCGAACTTCTCGCCGATGCCGCGGATGGCACCGCCGCCTTTGGGCAGTGAAATGGACGGCACCTGTTGTGCCTGGGTTTCGTTACCCGATGCAGACTTTTCGTTGCCCCCCCCAGGTTGAGCCACCATAAGCGGTCTCCTCTACCGACTCGAGGTGAAAAGTATCAAGGGCAAAAAAGAAAACGAAAAGAGGTTGCTTTTTGCTGTTCGTTGATAGTAGCACAACTTACGGTCAGAGATATCAACTTGTAGTTGGCTGTTCTGTAGAATCGCGTTATGCTAACTTCAGTCTGCAGTCCTGCTGGCAAAACGGCAAGTAACCCTTTGAAGAAAGGATGATGACCCGCGGCCTCGGCAATTTGTCGGAGACCGGTTGGATCGCTTAAAAATCAGAACTCCACTGGAGTCGTCTCAACTAAAATTTTGGATTCCCTGCATCAGGTACGCTCAGGCACCTGCTAGACGGTTTCGTTATTAAAGAACGAAAGATTAGAATGGCAACGTCGCGAAGTGCTGGAAGTCAATCTAATACCTAAGCACGGTTGGCGAGGAAGGGCTATAGCTGTAAATCGAGAACAAAAGTGATGTAACCTATGGCGGAAGAAGGTGACGATGTGAGTTCTCCCTTAGTGTTCAAACTTAGCGAAGTCGGCGGAACAGTGTTGATCTTAAGCAGCCCGGTACCCTTTACTCTTGCGGAAGGTTGGCTTCTGCGAACCCTGGTCAGGGCGGCGCTCGCAGGTCAGGGCGTCGCCACCTTGACCTACGCCCAGCTAAAAACGTACTTTCCTGAGGTGTCGGCAACCTCGCTCTCATGGCTCATAGACGCCTTGAGCACCAAGTACCATAAACTCGTATTAATAGCCACGCAACCCAACGGCAATTTCTCGGCTCAACCTCTAATTTATGTCACCAAGATCGATTTAGACACGGCCGAAGGGGCATATGACACTCATCCGGCCCCGATCTGGCGCAGCGAGTTCCACAAAGACGTTTGCAAGCTCTTGAAGGGTCTTGACATATCAGGTTTGACCCTCGAGCCTTTGTCACTCGAACCGGTCGGCGTGAACCCAGAACCCAGTGGCAACGAGTAGTTAGCCTTTGATTCCTACCAAAAGGCTAAAGACAAGTGATCAGCTGGGAATTGAAGAACGTATCAAAGAAGAACCAGCTGCTTCTGTAAAGCTATCGTCACAAGCGCACTGAAATCTGTAAAAGTTAAAATCGTGTGTCGTGGATTAGGCATAAAAGTAAGGGTCACTCCCGACAACCTCATCCAGCCCTCTCTCCACCCGCTTTGCCCTTTGCCACCCCAGCCTCACCTGTTCCAGCCTCGTCCGCCTCGGCCTTGCTTTTCGCTCCTTGGTTCGCCTTGGCAGCAGCCTCTGGCGTCGGCACCCATTCGAGTTCCTCGGTATCAAAGAAGGTCTCGTCCAAAAACAGCTTCAACCAAACGTAGCGCTGGTTAAGCGTCACGTTCTGCGTGAAGGCGTTCATGTTCAGGCCGGGCATCGCCAGGCTTGGGCCGAACGGCCGCAACCCTTGCAAGCGGTTCTCGATGATTTGTTCGCTCACCAGCAACAAGTAGTTGAGGTACACCTGCAAGCTGCCGAAGCCGCCCTCGTCAGCGCGCTGGTGTAAGTAGGCATAGTCGCGCTCGGTCAGCCGCAGAATGACGTCACGGGTCGCTTGCTCCCGGTAGAGTTCGATGACTTCAGCTGGGGTGTTGCGAACGCCTCTGGGGGTTGGGGTCGGAAAGGGGGGTGACTCGGGATTAGTCTTTGGCTCAGAGGTGGTCTTCGGCACAGACCTACGTGCGGCTGACATGTGTTGTTCAGAGTCGGCAAACGCACGCTCGTAGAGCAGCTCCATCGCCTCGGCCAGCTTGGCCGTCGCCTGCTCGCGACGCACGCTGGGAAAGTCCAGGGCAACCGCAAAGTCCCAGAGTTAAAGTTAAGCAATGACAGAAATCAAGGTTTCCGAAGTTCTCGCACACTTTTCGGATATGCCCGACCCTCGCAAGGCGCGTGGCATCAGACATAAACTCTGCGACATTGTGAGCATCAGCATCTTAGCCGTCATCTGCGGTGCCAACACGTACAGCCAGATTCAGCAGTACGCGCTTGCTCAGGAGGTGTGGTTGAGAACGTTTCTGGAGCTTGCTTCGGGCATTCCTAGTCAAGACACCTTCGAGCGCGTGTTTGCGCTACTCAATCCTAACGTTTGGCAAGCGCGGTTTCTGGAGTGGACTAAGACTTTGGTACTGCCTGAACTTGCCGGTGAAGATGAGGTGCTGGCAGTCGACGGCAAAACAGCTAGACGCTCACATAGAAACGGCTTAGGGGCGCTGCACACGGTGAGTGTTTGGTCGAGTCAGGCTGAACTGGTTCTTGCTCAGGACCAAGTACCTGACAAGACTAATGAAATAATCGTCATCCCTGACCTATTGGAAATTGTCAATCCCGCTGGGGCAGTGGTGACCACCGACGCTATGGGTTGTCAGAAAAACATCGCCTGGACGGTGCGCGAGTATCAGGCGCATTATCTACTGGCCCTCAAAGACAACCATCCGACCCTGTTCGAAGATGTCAAAGATTTTTTTGACTATGCCAGCAAGGTCGGCTGGGACTTAGAACACAGCCATACTAGAACCGACGAGCAGGGTCATGGCCGTAGCGAGACCCGTGAGTGCTGGGTCTTAGCCGCGCCTGAGTGGTTACATGAACGTGAGGGCTGGCGTGACTTAAGCAGTATCGTTCGCGTTCAGGCAACACGTACGCTCAAAGGTAGTATCAGTAGCCACACCCGTTACTTCCTTACCAGCTTGCCGCTCGACGCTGAACGCGCGCTCAGAGCCGCACGCTTTCACTGGGGCATTGAAAACGGCCTTCATTGGGTGCTCGATGTCGCTTTCGATGAAGACAGCTCTCGCGCTCGCCTCATGAATGCGCAGGCGAATTGGGTTGTGCTTAGACACCTAGCCGTTAATCTCTTAAAACGTGACAAAACCGTCAAGGCTGGGGTAGAAGCCAAGCGCCTACGTGCAGGCTGGGACCGAAGTTACCTCCTTAAACTCCTCCAATGCTGACTTTGCGGTTGCCCTGTGGGAAAGTCTTTGAGAAATGCGTCGATGCTTTTCCCTTTGCTAAGATAGTCGAAAAAAGTGCTGACCTTGACGTAGCCTGTGTTAACGAAGACCAACACACCAGCCTTGCCTTTGTCAAACGAATTAGCTCGAGCCATAACGCCCTCTTTCCGCCACCTTAGTCAGTGCTCACTTTTACCAGCTACGGTGTTGCAGCCATCCTTGCTTACCCGACCGGCGAGTGAGTCGCAGACGCCGGCTGCGACTCACTCGCTGCCGAACATTACCGGCCGCTGCGAAAGGTCGAAGTTCGAGACCGTCTCCAGCACCATGTGAACCGAGGTCAGGTTCCCACCGCCCCTGTATTGGAGCAGCTTGGGACCTTCGTTCAGCGCTAGGTCGAACTTCACGACCGAGCCGTCCGGGCATGTCCCTCCGCCCGTGACCGTCACGGGTTGACGAGCGTACAGAACAGCTGTTATTTCGCGCCCCTCGAGCGCGAACACGCCCGTCTGGACTTCTTCTTCCATCGCAACCGTTCCCCAAGGTTCACCGTCGGCGTAGACGAGAAAGGTGAATTCAGCGACCCCCACGCCGCTGGGTGACACAATCGGTGCCAAGCCCTGACAAAACGCCAGGTAAGCGGGCGTGAACGGCGTGAAGATGTCGTCGGGCACCGTGCCGGGTAACTCTGCGGGCAAGCTGTAGGTGATGCTGCCGTCGTCCTCGACGGGAAAGCTCGCAACGCTGAAGAGGTTGTCCGAGTTATCGATACTGACCAGGCGCACCTCACCCGCGGCCCCCGCAGGCCAGCCCGGCGGGGGCCAGGGGGACAGCAGGGTGGCGGCTTCGATGGCCTGGGCGTGGGCGGGGGTGGAGAGGAGGGGAATGAAAAGAACAAACGCCAACAGTGCCAAGCGGACGCAAACACAATTCCGTTGTGCAACTGATTTAGCTCCTACGACCGGACTTCTGAAGGGGTTACTTTTTACCCTGCTCGGTTCGAAGGTTTGGGCTCGAGACGTGTTCATCGTGGCTACTCGACGCCCTTGAAGGTGAATTTGTACTGGATGACGCCCCGCAAGCCCACCAGCCTGACCTCGTAGTCGCCATCCGTTTCGGGTGTAAAGCCGTAGGCGTCGACCCCGCGGTTCGCGTTGTAGGTGGGCGACGTCACCAGCGGCTCGCTGCCCCCGGCGGCATAGACCTCGATTTGAAACAGCCCCGTGACAGGTGTCGGGTCGGTGACGGCGGTAAAGTCCAGCACCACCGACTGACCGGCTGTGCCCTTGAACCTGTAAGTGTCGACCGAGTCCTTGGTCACCCCGCCTTCGACCTCATCGCCGAACTCGAGCACGCGAACAGTAGCGCGCTCTGCAGGTGAGCCGCTGAGGTATGAGGCGGTCACCTTGTAAACGACCGTTCCCACAAGCCCGCGGATGCGCAGCAGGTAGTCGCCGTCTGTTTGTGGGGCGAGGCCCAGGGCCTGGTCGCGTCTAAAGCTGTTGGTGTCGTAGCGTTCGGAGAACAGCGGTGTGGTGAGGTCGTCGGCCTTGTAGAACTCGACCATGTACTGAGCGATGCCGGGGTTGGAGTCGGTGCCGTCGAAGTCGAACAGCAGTGGGACGTTCCGTACGCCCTTGATTTGGTAGTCCTTCAGCGCGCCTTCGGGTACCTGACCTGTTCGGGTAACGCCGGGGGCGATTTCGTTCGGCCCCACCTGGCCGACCGTGGTGTAGGTGGCGGTGACGGTGGCGGTTTGGTCGCGCGCCACGTCCACACGCTCCACGTCCAACTCCCCGGCGTAGGTGATGCCTGCGGCGGTGACGGAGGCGATGCTTAAGGTGTAGGTGCCGGTGGGTACTTGCAAAGTTTGGCTGCGGGTGACGGTCTGCTGGTACTCTTCCGGGCCGGTCACTTCGACAGCAGCTTCGACGTTTGTTGGTAAGCCGACGACGGTCACTTGCAGTGAGCCGGTGTCGACGCCGGGCGGGATGACGGGGTCGGGGTTGGGGTCGGTGGGGCTGGTGCAGGCGGATATGAAGAAACAGAAAGTAATGATGATGCCTCTATTTTTAACAGCTGTTGGTATCCGCATGGTAGCCCTTTCGAACTGCTCTAAACTGAAGTTTGGAAAATTGACTGCAAGTGTGTCAGTCACCCCTTGAAAATTTCGGTAACACTTGTTTTTGACTGTCCACAACTTACTAGCTCGGGTTAAGTTTAGCTTTCGATTGGAAGTCTGTCAATCGGAAGTCGCGTTTTGACGTGCTTATAGTGAAGATGAACCGTGGCAATTAAGCTAACGAAAGAGCAGCGCGCGCTAGAGCAAGCTACCAAGCGGGCTGTAGCAGAGCGCATCAAAGAGTTACGTCGTAGCACGGGTTTAAATCAAGAGGAGTTCGCTTCGCAGGCGCACCTGTATCGCTCTCATTACGGATTTGTGGAAAGCGAGCGGCGTGAGCCGAAGTTGGGAACGCTCATCAGGATTGCCAACGGTCTGGGAATAAGTCTCTCGGACCTGGTCGCGGTAAGTTCGGAGCAGGTCGAGAGGTATAAACATGAGTTGTTGAAGGATCTGGAAAAGTCGGAACCCTGAAAGCTTTGGAAGACGGATTCTTGTAGGTCCACTTTGCCTACAAGTTTTCCGACAATCCGCATCTTGACAAATTGCAGGTCAGCAAAACCCAAGCTGTCCTCATCGTACCGCCCCGTGTGGCAACACTGCATGCACCCCGCAAACCCTGTTGACGACCTGGGTCACGCGCAGGTCGACCACTACACTCGCCAAAGCCAATGCCTCACGACGGTCGACCCCGAACAGGTCGCTCAGCAGCGTCAGCATGTCGGCCAGCGCCAACCGCATTGCCTCGTTCAAGTCTTCGTGCAGCCCGAGCGTCAGCCAAGCGTTCGGCGTCTTGGCCCCTGGAGTGGTAAGTGTCATGTCGTCGTATAAGTCGAAGGACAGGTCCACATGGGCCACCGGGCACTCGATGGCCGTACCACTCACCTCGCCGTCTCCCTGAGCGGCGTGGCCGTCTCCAACCGAAAACAAAGCATCGGGTACGGAAACGGGTAGGTACAAGGTGCTGCCCGTCCCCAGCAGCTTGCAGTCCAAGTTGCCGCCCCAAACGCGCGGCGGCGTGGTCGAGTGGACGCCGGGCTCTGGTGGGGGTAAACCCATCACGCCCATGAACGGCTGTAGCGCGACACTGTGCCCGCTCGAGCTGCGACCGACCATCGCTTGAGCGTCAAGTTCCCAGTTCATGATGCGCCGCGGGTGCTCGTCCACACCCAAGAAGCGGTTGAGACCGTTGGGCGAAGGTCCGCCCGTAACCGTGTAGCCCCAAGTGCCGGGGACAATGTCGCCGACCTGCACCGCTAAGGTCATACCGGGCTCAGCCCCGCGAATGTTAATGGGACCGCACAGGGCGTGTCCAGCGTCCAACTCCGGCTGCCGCGGTTCGAACAGTCGCCGAGCCATGCTACCAGTGTGAAACGGCTCCAACCCCCAGCCCGCGTCGAGGGTGCGGTACCGCACGGTGTCACCCGGTTCTACGCTCAAGACTGGAGTCAAGTCTTTTGAGAAGTGGCCGTGGAGGGTACGCCGTTCGGGCTCGAGGTGGCAGTGCCCAAAAGGGATTGCTTTCTCAACTTAAGTTGAGTTTGGCTAAACTTCAAATTAATCAAAACCCGAGCTGGAGGCAGCGACACTGTAGCCATTAACTGTCCCAACATGGGAGGGTATAAGCCCCCAACTTCAGTTGGCTGCTTTAGCTCAGGTAAACTGAGCTAAGTGAGCGAATACCGCACAGGCAGCCATACACGGTTTGCGCTAGAGATACATTTGGTGTGGTGTACCAAGTACCGTAAACCCATCTTGCGAGGTGATGTCGCCCATCGTTTCCGAGCCCTGGCGCGCGAAGTATGTAGCGAGTTGAAAGTCGAGATTATCAAAGGAGTGGTGTCGAGCGACCATGTGCATATGCTGGTATCCATCCCGCCACAGTTGGCTGTGAGCAAACTGGTACAGAGGTTGAAAGGGAAGACCTCGTACAAATTGCAACGCGAGTTTACGAGTTTGCACAAAACGTACTGGGGCCAAAGGATGTGGGCGAGAGGCTACTTTGCTTGTAGCACCGGGAATGTCAGTACGGAGATGATAGCGGCCTATATAGAAGGGCACACTGAAGAGGACAGTTTCAAGGTGGTGGACGACTTCGAGTCCTAGTTCAGCTTCCTTGAGGGAGCCTCACTTGAGCCGACTTCAGTCGGAAAGACACTTTCAGTGTCGAAGTCATTCCACCTGCTTCAGCTGGTGGTTGATTGAATCAGCTCTTTTGGGTTGTAAAGTCCACTTGACAAAAAGAACTAGCTCCCTTACTGTATGTAAAGTAAACTTTACACCAAGGAGGGAAAATATATGAAAGCGTTTAACACACCCGGATGGCGGCAGTTTTGGACAGGGATGGCTCTTTACGCGGTCGTCGTGCTGTTGCAGGGGTTTTTGCTCGAGCCCGGACGGTTTCCCCTGCCGGTGATGGTGCTGCTCGGGCTGTTGCCGATGCTGCCCGCGGTGTGGGCCATGCTCGGCTGGCTCGAGGCGGTGCGCAACTTCGACGAACTTCAGCGCCGCATCCAGGCCGAGGCGGGGCTGTTCGCGCTCGGTCTGACGGCTATTGTCACGTTCAGTTACGGCTTTCTGGAAATCTACACCGGCGCACCCAACCTCAGCATGTTCTGGGTGTGGCCGCTCATCGCCATGTCTTACCTGCTCGGCGGGGCGCGGGCGCGGCGGCGCTACGCATGAAAAACCGCCTCCGCGTGCTGCGCGCCGAGCGCAAGTGGTCGCAGGCCGACCTTGCCGAACGCCTCGGCGTGAGCCGCCAGACCGTGAACGCCATCGAGACCGAAAAGTACGACCCGAGCTTGCCGCTGGCGTTCAAGTTGGCTCGAGTCTTCGACCAGACCATCGAAGAAATGTTCGAAGACACCGACGCCTGAGCGTGACAAGCTTGAACCGATAGAGGTATTTCGACCAAAGTTTCCGACGCTCGTGAAGTAGGATTGGTGGTTATGAAGACTGCCGTTGCCATCCCGCCTCCCGCCGCCCCCACCACCAAGGGCTGCGTGACCCTGTTCAGCCAGGCCAAAGACCCGACGTTGGAGTTAGAGGACGAGGCCGAGCGCGCCGTCATCGTGCCCTTTACCGACGCCGGGCCGGGCCGCCTGGCGGGCGAGCGCCGCTGGGTCGCCGAGCCCACTTTGCCGAACACGGGCGCGTGGCGCTTCCGCGTCGCGCTCGGCGAGGGTGTGTTCGACGCGCCCGTAGACGAGCGCTACTACGAAACCGATTTGCGTAACTTATGGTTGCAGGACAAGCAAGTGTTCGGCTACGAGCCCGCGCACTACGTGTCACCCTCGAGGGTCGTCAAGGTCGAGGCGTTCAAGGGCAGCCTGCCGACGCGCTCGCTTTATATTTACCTGCCCCGAGGCTACGACGAGCACAGCGACAAACGCTATCCCGTTTTGTACATGCACGACGGGCAGAACGTGTTTCAGACCTTCGTCGAGGACAGCTACGCGGGCTCGTGGCGGGCCGACGCGACGGCGGACACGCTTATCTCGAGCGGGCTCATGAAAGAATGCCTCATCGTCGGGGTGAGCAACGGCGCCTTGGCGCGCATGGCCGAATATTTACCGCCCTACTCGTCGTTCAAACCGAGGCGTCCTCAGCCACAGGACAAACCTTCGCTCACAGTCGCCGAGCCCCCCAAAATCTTCAAGGGCGGCGCGGACGAAACCCTGGCCTACTACCGCGACGAGGTCGGGGCCTACTTGCGCGAGCACTACCGCGTTTTGGAAGGCCGCGAGCACACCGCCACCTGCGGCGCGTCGATGGGCGGGCTGTTCTCGGCCTACCTCGCCTGGGAGCACCCGGAGTTCGCCCGCCACCACGCGCTGATGTCGTCCTCGTTCTGGGTGACCCGCAACGCCGAGGGCAAGACCGAGGCCATCGAACGCTTCCGCACGGGCGAACCCAAAGACGTGCGCATCTGGCTCGACAGCGGCACCGGCGACCCCGACAGCGACAGCAACGACAACATGTACGCTACCGAAAAGGCTCGAGACGCCCTGCTCGCCAACGGCTTCGAGTACGGCCCGAACTTTCAATACTACTTGGACCAAGGGGCCATCCACCACGAGTCCGCCTGGGCCGCGCGGTTGGACAAGGTGTTCCGGTTTTTGCTGCCGGTGGTGTAAAAGCGGTCGAGCTGTTGGAGAGCCTATGACATCAACCTACACTATGTTTGCTTGCGCCGAAAAGGTCGACCTGCAAGTTGTTCTAGGCTATGAGACAGCGCTGCAAAGTATATTGCGGTTTGCCGGCTTCAGGCCTGAAGAACTGCACTACGAGGACTCTCCGGTTGCGGAAGTGAACGCGGTAGAGATTATGATTCCCTTGGACGCCCCGCTAACCCTTTACATCTCGCCCGTTCCGGCACGTGTGGGTACGCCTGCGCCCGAACGGTTTGAACGTGTCCTGGTGACGCCCGGACAGGGCGTGATTATCCAGCCGCGGGTGTGCCACTACCTGCAGGCTTCGGGGCGGGTTCTGGTTCTGAAAACGGTGGGCGGGTGGAAGTTCACACGCAAGGGAGACGCGCATGACCCCGGTCAATGCCGCTTTCACACGCTGTGCGGTGTGCCTGAGCGGCAGTGTCCCGACGCGCGTCGGGCATTTGTCGACGCTGAGTCTAGCTGAGCGTTGAGCACTCATTCAGTTTCAAGCTGTGGGCTCGAGAGCTTCACCCCCTGACTTTCGGGTACACTGCACCCTATGCAACGACGCTATGAAACGTTCTACAGCCCCGCGGTGGGCCGCGACATGCAAGTTTTGGCCTACGGACACTACGGCACCCCGGTCATCGCTTTCCCGTCGGGCGGCGGGCAGTACCACGACTTCGAGGACAACGGCATGGTCGAGGCGGTCGGGCCTTTGCTCGAGGCGGGCAAGCTCAAACTCTATTGCCCCGAAAGCCTCGACAACGAGTCGTGGCTGCGTAGCGACATAGACCCGCACTGGCGCGCGGTGCGGCACCACGCTTACCAGGACTACCTCGTCAAAGACCTGGTTCCGGCGATTTACGCGGACTGCCACACGCCTTACGTCGGCATCGGCCTGACCGGTTGCAGCCTGGGCGCTTTCCACGCGGCGAACTTCGCGCTGAAGTTTCCGCAGCTTTTCCCCTACGCGCTGTGCCTGAGCGGGCGCTACAACTTGGAAGCCATCGCCGGCGGCAGCGGTTCGGAGGACGTTTACTTCAACAACCCGCTAGCCTACGTCGCCAACCTGCACGGGGGCGAGTTAGAGCACCTTCGCCATCACGCCCACCTTACGCTGGTCTGCGGCCAAGGCGCGTGGGAGGACAAGTGTCTCGCCGACACGAAACGTTTGGCCGGTTTGTTAGCTCAAAAGGGGATAGGTCATGAACTCGAGCTGTGGGGCTATGACGTGGAGCATCACTGGTACTGGTGGCGGCGGCAGTTGCCGCACCATTTAGGCAAGGCGCTGGGCTGAGGCGTCTTAGTCCAGTTCTCGAGCAACCAATCTTCACTCGCCTCGCCAGAGACGCGACCGTCCGACGCTGCCCCGACAGAACGGGGGAGAGGCGTGGCTCGAGCCTGCACATACCTCGAAAATGCCGCTTCGCATCACCTCGGCCTGTGAGCGCCGCTCCCGCTTAGCTGTTTCTTTGATAGCTTGGCGCAGTTCGGCGGGGAGATACAGAGTCGTTTTCTCCATGCGCTAGTTACCCTGCATCCTATAGGACAACGGTCAGAACCCGCTGCCTCGAGTTGATTGAATTTCCCAAAAATGCAGGCTTGATTCACGTCAATTGGCAGGTTATATCATCATCAACAACTCATTTAAGGGGGTTAACTCATCCTTTTTCTAAGCTATTTTGAAGCTTGAGAATTTCGGTCTGCTCTCAGCGGAGCGGTACTCCCACCAAAAACCCGTCACCTACTGACTCCCAGGTAAGTTCCAGCACCTGAGCAACGGCTGAGGCTCTGAAGCAGGCCTGGATGAGGTCTTTGTTGCTGCGCGCCTTTTCTAGAGCGCGTTGCAAACTTCCATAAGTTCGGCTAAGGTCTTGGCAGCAAGGTTGGCGAGGTAATTTTTCTTCACCCAGGGCCACAGCCATCCAATAGGGTTGCATTCAGGCGCGTAAGGTGAATGGTGAACCGCTGTCCCTCGTCGTTTTGCAGACAGCTCTTGACGAGACAGCTACGGTGGATAGAGGCGTTGTCCCAGAAGACGAGCAGCTTACCCTGGATGCTCTGAGCTAGATTTTGCAGGAAGGCTACGACCTCAGCACTTTTGATTGAGTGTTTGTAACGTTGCTCGACGACTTCTCTCGCAGGAGGGTATCAGCGATTTTGTGTATCGAGTCTGTCAAGTAGTCTAGCACCGAACAGTTGAGCGAACCAGTTTAACGCCTTCCTCCAATCTTGAATCGGCATGGTCCATCTTTCAGAAGCTTTGTTGATGGCTAGGTATAAAACTTTCAAAAGTGCGTCTTCGGTTGGGTATGCCCCTCTGGTTTTGAGGGGTTTCTTGAGGCAGTAGTTTAAGGACTCAATCACGTTGGTGGTGTAAATGGCCCTGCGGATGTCAGCAGGATAATCAAAAATGGGGATGATGTTGTGCCAGTTTCTACGCCAAAGCTGAGCGACGGTTGGGTAGCTGTTTTGGTACTTTTGCTCGAATGCTGCGAGCGCCATCTCAGCAGCCGTTTCGTTCGCTGCGTTGTAAATTGCCTTGAGATCGTTAGCTACCGATTTACGGTTTTTCCAGGGCACGAACACCATGCTGTTGCGAATCAGGTGGACGATGCACAGTTGCACCGTTGACTGCGGGTAAACCTGCTCTATGGCTTCGGGAAAGCCTTTGAGGCCGTCGACGCAGAAGATGAACACATCTTCTAACCCGCGCTGCTGGAGTTCGGTAAGTACGCCGAGCCAGAACTTGGCACCTTCTTTGGCTTCGCGCCCTACCCAGAGCCCCAGAACTTCCTTGGTGCCGTTCAAGTTGATGGCAATGGCGACGTATATCGACTGAGTCCTGACAACATCAACGCGCAGCTTGACGAAAATGCAGTCCAGATACACGACCGGATACAAAGCCTCAACCGGTCTGGCTTGCCACGCCCGCACTTCGGTCAGAACCGCGTCGGTGACCTCGCTGATGAGGCTGGGACTCACCTCGACCTCGTACATCTCTTTAAGTTCGTCTTGAATGCTTCGGGTGCTGAGCCCACGAGCGTAGAGCGACAGGATTTTCTTGTCTAACCCTGCCAATCGTCGCTGGTGCTTTTGGACAAGCTGCGGTTCGAACTCACCTTGCCGGTCTCGGGGAACCTCTAATTCGACCTCGCCCAGTTCGCCTTTGACCCTTTTCTTACTGACGCCGTTACGCACATTCCCTTCGGGGTTGCTGACCACCCCGCCATTCTCATGACCCAAGTGCTCAGTCAGCTCAGCCTCCAACACCCGTTCCAGCAGACCCTTGCTCAGTTGCCGCATCACCACGTTCAAGTCCTCTTCGCTGCGGATGCCTGCCACCAACTCGTCTAGCATTTCGTTGCTGACTGTCGATTCCCTTTTCCTTGCCATTTTATGTCTCCTTATCTAGCAGTATCCCTGCTCTATTCCGGAAACACAAAATCGGTTACACCCTCCTCGCAGGCGTGATGCCGCCGATGCACGAGAGTTTCTCCCACTTGCAACAGTGCCCGACTGTCGGTGTGTGGCCTTTGGGTGACCAACTCGTGCCGACAACACCTTTGAGACTTGCGCCTACTTCATCGACAAACACCACGGTCGCCTCTTCTAATACCCCCTTTTTAGCGCCTCGGGCAGCGTTGTTTCTAACCAGGTCTTTACGGCTTGTTCGTTTCGTTCTACCGCTTTAGGCTGAGCACGTTGCACGCTCCAGCCCAACTTGCGCATCACCACCGACAGGTGGTCGGGGTCGTAGCTCACACCCAGTTCCTTGTTCAGCACCTCGGCTATGCGCGGCAAGGTCCAACGTTCGTCCCTGTAGCCGTGAACTTTAGCCCCTTGGCGCAACGCCTCGAGCAGTTGCTCTTGTCCTTCTTTGCCAAGCCGGGCGGGCGGCCGCTGGCTTTGCGTTGCTGTAGCCCCCCGACGCCCTCCTCCCGCCATGTCTTCGCGAGAGCGCGTCACTGCGTAGCGATTCACCCCCAGTTCCTGGGCTATCTCCTGCTGACTCAGCTTTCCTTCCTCAAGCAGCCTCGCTCCCTCTAAACGTCGTTCTTCCAGCTGGTTTCGGGTCAGTTGCTGCGGTCGCCACATGAGTCCAGTTTGCATATGTGCCAGAATATTGCTAGGGGTCAGTATAATCGGGGTGTGAAATCTCAGTTCGAACCCCCCCGGTCTGGCATGATGGTTCTGCAAGGCCGTATAGTATGACCGACCAAGCCATGACCAACCAAACCATGACCGACCTTGTCAACCCAGAACGTGACGCGCGCGCAACGCAGCCGAGAAGCGCACTTTTTTGGTTGCGCGCTCTTACCTGTTTGCTGTTCGGCTCGCTGTTGAGCGCTGCTTTCCCCCTGGTCGGCGTGTGGGCGACCGTGTTCGGCACAGCGGTGCTGTTCGCGTTGGTGGCGCGGAGCGGCGGCTTTAAAGAAGCGTTCTCGCTCGGTTTTTGGTTCGGGGTGGGCTTTTTCGCGACCCACCTGTTCTGGTTGCCCAACAGCCTTTCCGCCCCCACCCTGTTCGGCCCCGTCGCCTGGATAATGTACCCACCTATCGTGCTCATCGAGGGGGTTTTTTGGGGCGTCGTCACGGGGGCCAGCCGCCTCGTCGGGCGGCGCGGCGCAGGCACGCTCCTGTTGCTTCCGGCTTTGTGGCTGCTCATGGAGTGGGCCAGGGCGCAGGGTCCGTTCGCTTTTCCGTGGGGCAGTTTGGGCTACGTTTGGCTGGGCACGCCGTTGGCCCAGTTCGCAGACGTTTCGGGCAGTTACGGGCTCAGTTTGGCGACCCTGGTGGTGATGGCGCTTTTGGCCGTTCCTTTTTCAAAAAGGGGCAGCACGGTTTTTACGTTCCTCGCCTCCGTTTTGGCGGCGGCGCTCGTCGTGGTGGGCGTGCTGAGTTACGGGCTCGAGCGTTTGGCCGACACCCCGCCCGCGCCGAACAAGCAAGCACTGCTGGTGCAGGGCAACACCAACCCCCTATCGGGAGCCCAGGGAGAGGTCTCCGGCTTGGACGTCTACGCGCCCCTCACGTCGAGCGCGCTGCAGAACTTGGAGACCCAACCCGACCTCGTCGTTTGGCCCGAGGGTGCGGTGCTCGGCGCGAACGTCGAGGGCATGAGCGGTGAGGAAACCAGGTTGCGGATTCGGGACAGCGCCGCCGACGCCGCAGTGATTGCCGGGGCGGGCGTCGGCCCCTACAACAGCGTGTACGGTTTCGACGACGGGGTAGTGACCGGCCGCTACGACAAGGTCTACTTGGTTCCCTTCGGTGAAGGCATTCCGTTCAACGAAGCTTTGCTGCCCGTTTACAGGGTCGTTTACGGCTGGTTTAATCTCGCACCTGTCGGGCGCTTGCCCGGTACCACCTTCGACCCCGTTGTCACAAACGTCGTGACGGCGGCGGCGTACGTCTGTTACGAGTCCGTGTTTCCGCAGGTCGCGCGGCGCATGGTCGCGCGGGGCGCGGACGTGTTGGTCAACATCTCCAACGACGCCTGGTTCGGGCGCGGCCACGGGGCCGAACAGCACTTTGCGATGGGCACGATGCGCGCCATCGAGACGCGGCGCTACCTGCTCCGCGTCGGCAACGACGGCGTCACCGCGGTGGTGGACCCGCAAGGGCGCACTTTGCAGCGCTTGGAGCGCTTTGTACCCGCCGCCCTCTTGGCCGACTACGCGACGAGCGAGGTGGTGACCCCGTACGTGCGTTACGGCGATTGGCTCGTCGTTGTGGTCGCCCTGTACGCGCTCGTGTTCACAGCCGTGCTCGCGCGGCGCAGACGTACAGCTTAGACATACAGCCTAGACGTGCCGTACAAACACACGACGTACTGTTTATACCGAGACTTCTTGCTTAAAGCTCGGTTCGGGGTAGGCCTCGTCCCACAGCTCGAGAAAGTGTCGGCTCGCAAAGTCGGTAAAGCCCTTACCCATAGCGGGTGTCGGCGTAAACTCTCCAAAAACGCTGCCTTTGTCGGTCGCGTAAAAGTCCACGCGGACGTAAATCCCGTAGGCTTTGCTCAACCGCTTGGCGTCCGCAATGATGTCGGGCAGGCAGCGCGGCGGTTCAGAGAGGTCGTCGAGGGGTTTTTGTGCGCTCGGTACGTTGATGGGCTCGCTGAACGGTTCCCAGCTTTCGGTGTAGTAGCGCTTTCTGACGTCGTGACGGCTCAGTCGTCGCATGGTACCGATACCGCCGACCTTGCCGCCGAACATCTGCAGCTTGTAGTCGGTCGGTAGCCGGTACCGGCCGTCCTCGCTTTTAACAAACTCCTCGACCAGGATACTAATTCCGGGGTCCTGGGCGATGATTTTAGCTAGTTGCTTTTTCAGTTCCTGTTCGCGGTAAACGCGCCCGTCCATCAAGTTTATCCCCTCCGCCATCACAAAAACGTCCTTGCTCGAGTGGCCGATGGTCGGGCGCAGCACGTAGTGGGGCGGGAGCGAGGCGAAGTCGAGGGAGCTTATGTCCCGGCCGTGCCAGTAGAGGTCCGGCACCCGACAGCCGAACTTGCTCGCGAACTCGCGCGCGTTCCACTTGTTGCTGAGCTTGCGCTGCCACAGCGGGCAGCAGTGCCAGGCGGAAAGCGGGTGGTCTCGAGTCAACAGCTCGTTGCGACACGTCTCGGCGTCGTGCATGTCGGGATGACGGTCTTGCCAGAAGACGCGGTGCCGTTCTCGAACGCGCTTTCCAAAAGGGGTCAGTTCGACCGGCGCTTCAGGTTTTTTCGGCAGGAGTCGTTCGAAAGCTTTCAACACGTCTTTCAGACTACCGCCGCGGCGAAAAGGCCCGCAAGGAGCAAAATCACGCCAGTCCCGGTTGCGTCGGGTTTCAGCGCCCGTGGCGGACCCACTGGGCGCTTGGGTTATGCTTAGGCCGTCGGCTGAACGCCGGCGGACGTCACAGCGACCCATCTTCATAAAGACCGGTGCTGCCAGCCGAGTAGAAGCCACGATGGCGGCGCTCGGAACGATGAGAAGGTTGTTTTTCGCACCCTTCCAACCCCCAACGCGACACTTCCGAAGGGCGCTCTATGAAGCTATCCGTCGAACTCGTTCCGCGCACGCTGCCCAAGCTCGAGCAAGAACTCGAGGCCGTCAACCACCATTTTCCTCACATCGACACCGTCAACATCCCCGACTTACTCAAGTTCGAGACCCGCAGCTGGCACGCCTGCGCCTGCGCCAAGCGCTTTGTACCGCGCGCCATTCCCCACCTGCGCGCCGTCGACATCGACCTGAACAAGCCCCTCGCAATCGCGCCGTTTTTAGAGGCGAACCAGCTTCGTGAAGTTTTAGTCGTCGCGGGCGACGCCCCGGCGGACATGTCGCGCACGGTTTACGACACGAGCAGCGTGCAACTCATCCGCAAACTGCGCCGCGAACTGCCGGATATTACGATTTACGCCGCGCTCGACCCGTACCGGCAGAGTTTTGTGGGCGAGCTGGCTTACGCCGAACAAAAGCTCGAGGCCGGAGCCAGCGGCTTTTTCAGCCAACCCTTTTTCGACCTGCGGCTGCTGGAAATGTACGCCGAGTTTTTCCGCGGCGTCCCTGTTTACTGGGGCGTGACCACGGTGACGAGCGAGAGTTCGCTGAGCTACTGGCGCAACCGCAACAAGGCCGTGTTTCCCGAAAGTTTCGAACCCAACCTGGACTGGTGCCGAGGCTTTGCCAGGGACGCGCTCTGCTTCGCCGAGAAACGTGATTTGAGCTTGTACTTCATGCCGATTCGCGCTTCGGCGGTAAGCTTTTTGAAGGGCGTTTTGGTGTGAAAGACGGAGAGCGAACGGTGACCAACCTCAAAGCACTTTTGAAAGAGCGAATTCTCGTACTCGACGGCGCGATGGGCACGATGGTTCAGGGTTACAAGCTGGACGAGACGGGCTTTCGGGGCGAGCGTTTTGCTAATCACGACACATCTTTACAAGGTGCCAACGACCTCCTCTGCCTCACGCAGCCACAGATTGTCGGCGCGATTCACCGGGCGTACCTTTCGGCGGGCGCGGACATCATCTCGACCAACACCTTCAATGCAACTTCGGTCGGGCTGGCTGAGTACGGGCTCGAGCACGTCATCTACGACCTCAACTTCGAAGCGGCTCGCCTGGCGAGAGAAGCCGCCGACGCCCACAGCACCCCGATTAAACCGAGGTTCGTCGCGGGCTCGCTCGGCCCGACGAACCGCACCGCGAGCTTGTCGCCCGACGTGAACAACCCCGGTTTTCGCGCCATAGACTTCGACGGTTTGGCCGAGGCTTACCGCGAGCAGGTGAGTGGCCTCGTAGCGGGCGGCGCAGACCTCATCCTCATCGAAACGATTTTCGACACGCTGAACGCCAAAGCCGCCCTGTTCGGCGCGGACACGGCTTTTGAAGAGGCGGGCAAGCGCCTCCCGGTGATGATTTCCGGCACCATCACCGACGCCAGCGGCCGCACGCTGTCGGGGCAGACCTTAGAAGCTTTTCTCATCTCCGTATCGCACGCCGACGTGCTCACGGTGGGGCTGAACTGCGCGCTCGGCCCGCAGGAACTCCGCGCCTACGTCGAGGAATTGTCCGGCCTCACCGAGAACTTCACCCACGCCTACCCGAACGCCGGCTTGCCGAACGCCTTTGGCGGCTACGATGAAACGCCCGAGAGCATGACGGCGGTGATGGAGGAGTGGCTGAGCCACAGTTGGGTCAACATCTTGGGCGGTTGCTGCGGCACCACGCCCGAGCACATCGCACTGTTCGCCGAAACCGCCGCCAAGTACGCGCCGCGCGTGCCGCCGGAAGTCCCGGCCTACCCGCGGTTTTCGGGCCTCGAGCCCCTCGTCATTCGTCCCGACACGAACTTCGTCAACGTCGGCGAGCGCACGAACGTGACCGGTTCCAAAAAGTTTGCCCGGCTCATCTTGAACAACCAATACGATGAAGCTTTGAGCGTTGCCCGCAGCCAGGTCGAGGGCGGCGCGCAGATGATAGACATTAACCTGGATGAAGGAATGCTCGACGGCGAGGCGGCGATGGTCACGTTTTTGAACCTCGTCGCCAGCGAGCCGGACATCGCCCGTTTGCCTATCATGATCGACTCGTCGAAATTTTCGGTCATCGAAGCGGGGCTGAAGCGCGTGCAGGGCAAGGGCGTGGTGAACTCCATCAGCCTCAAAGAGGGCGAAGAGGTGTTCAAGAAACAAGCGCGGCTCGTCCGGCGCTACGGGGCCGCCGCTGTGGTGATGGCTTTTGATGAACGCGGCCAAGCCGACAGTTTCGAGCGGCGTATTGAAATTTGCGAGCGCGCCTACCGGATTTTGACTCTTGAAGTCGGTTTCAAACCGCAGGACATCATCTTCGACCCGAACATCCTCACCGTGGCGACGGGGCTCGAGGAGCACGCGAACTACGCCGTGGACTTCATCCGCGCGACGAAGTGGATTAAGGAGAACTTGCCGGGTGCGCTCGTGTCGGGCGGGGTGAGCAACATTTCGTTCTCGTTCCGCGGCAACGACCGCGTGCGCGAGGCGATGCACGCGGCGTTTTTGTACCACGCGATTGCCGCCGGCCTAGACATGGGCATCGTCAATGCGGGCATGTTGGAAGTATACGAGGAGATTCCAAAGGATTTGCTCGAGCGCGTCGAAGACGTACTGCTCAACCGTCGCCCCGACGCTACCGAGCGCCTCGTCACCTTCGCCGAGACGGTCACGGGCGGCGGCAAAAAGGTGGAACGCGATGAGACCTGGCGTGAGGCGAGCGTCGAAGAGCGCCTGAGTCACGCGCTCGTCCGGGGCGTCACCGACTTTGTCGAAGCGGATACCGAGGAGGCGCGGCAAAAGTACGACCGCCCCCTGGAAGTCATCGAAGGCCCGCTCATGGCGGGCATGAACACGGTCGGCGACCTGTTCGGCGCGGGCAAGATGTTTTTGCCGCAGGTCGTCAAGAGCGCTCGAGTCATGAAAAAAGCGGTCGCTTACCTGCTGCCCTACTTAGAGGCCGAAAAGCTCGCCAACCCGCAAGAGCGTCAGCGAGCTGGGAAAATCCTCATGGCGACCGTCAAGGGCGACGTTCACGACATCGGCAAAAATATCGTCGGGGTCGTGTTGGCCTGCAACAACTACGAGATTATCGACCTCGGCGTGATGGTCAGCGCGCAGAAAATTCTCGAGACCGCCCGCACCGAAAACGTGGACATCATCGGCCTGTCCGGCCTCATCACCCCGAGTTTGGACGAGATGGTCCACGTCGCCAAAGAGATGACGCGCCAGGGCTTCACGCTGCCGCTTCTTATCGGCGGCGCGACGACGAGCCGCGCCCACACCGCCGTGAAAATCGCACCCGCTTATCTGGGCCCGACGACCCACGTCCTCGACGCGAGCCGCAGCGTGGACGTGGTGAGCAAGCTCTTGGGCGACCAAAAAGATGCTTTTGTTGCCGAAACTCGAGCCCAGTACGCCGCCGTGCGCGAGCAGTACGCCAGCCGCGACGAGGCGCGCACGCTTGTTAGTCTAAAAGCCGCTCGAGCCAACAAGCCGAATTTCGACTTCGGACAGGCCGACATCAAAAAACCGTGGCTCGGCATCACCAAGACGTTTGCAGATTATCCCTTGAAACGCATCCTCCCCCGCATCGACTGGAACCCGTTTTTCATCGCCTGGGAACTCAAGGGGCGCTATCCGGGCATCTTCGAAGACGAACACGTGGGCGAGACGGCTAAGAGTTTGTTCGACGACGCGCAAACGCTGCTGCAAAAAATCGTGAGCGAAAAACTGTTCACGGCCAAGGCGGTTTTCGGCATCTACCCGGCGAACAGCGTCGGGGACGATATTGAAGTGTATGGGGATGAGGCTCGAGCCCGCATCCTCACAACTTTCCATACCCTGCGCCAGCAAACTAAAAAGCGCCCCGGCCAGGCCAACCTCGCACTTGCCGACTACGTCGCGCCGAAAGACTCCGGCGTAGAGGACTACTTAGGCGCGTTCGCCGTCAGCATCCACGGGGCGGAACGCTTGGCCGTCCAATATGAAAGCAGCCACGACGACTACAACGCGATTCTTGCCAAAGCCCTCGCCGACCGGCTCGCCGAGGCCTTCGCCGAACACCTCCACGAACTCGTCCGCAAAGGCTGGTGGGGCTATGCCGAGGGAGAAAACTTGACGAACGACGACCTCGTACGCGAGCGCTACCGCGGCATCCGCCCCGCCCCCGGCTACCCCGCGCAGCCCGACCACACCGAAAAACCGCTGCTGTTCGCGCTCCTGAACGCCGAAGCGAACGCTACCATGAAGCTCACGGAAAGCAACGCCATGACCCCCGCCGCCTCGGTCAGCGGCCTCTACTTCGCGCATCCCGAAGCGCGCTACTTCGCGGTCGGCAAGCTCAACCGGGACCAGGTAGAGGACTACGCGCGGCGCAAGGGGATGACCGTGGCCGAGGTCGAGCGCTGGTTGGCTCCTTATCTGGCCTACGACCCCGAAACTGTGAAAGCGCCTGTCAGCGTTTGAAGACTCATTGACAGTCTGATGGCGCCAGCAGAAGCTAGACCCCTCTGCCCTTCGGGCATCTCCCCTCAAAGGGGAGAGCGAGAGGCAAAGTCAAAAACCTTTGTACCAACATTTTGGGAGTGGTACTCGTTGCAATCTGAGGTCAAACCTTTCGTATGACTGTCGATGCCTACTACAAAATGGCCCAGATAGGGCTGCTCGACGCCGGAAAGCGTTATGAACTGATTCACGGCGTCGTTTTAAAGATGCACCCGAAAAGCCCTCAGCACGGTTACAGCGTGAAGTGCCTGAGCGACCGACTCAGGGATTCTTTGGGCGAAACGGCAACGGTGTTCTCCCAAAGTCCAGCGCGTTTAGCCGACGACAGCGAACCTCAGCCGGATATTTTAGTCCTCAAACCACCGACAGAAACCTACCGCGAACGCCATCCGCATCCCGAAGACATTTTGCTCATAATCGAGGTCGCCAACACGACCTTGCAAACCGACCCCACCCTCAAGCTGCGGCTTTATGCGGGCGCGGGCATCCCCGAATACTGGCTGCTGAACTTGCAAAAAAACCAGCTCGAGCTGTACCGCCGCCCCGACCCGGACGAGGCGCGCTATTTGGAACTGCACACCCTGAGCGAAGGCGAGGCGGCGACGTTCGGGGACGTGGAGTGTGGGCTCGAGTGGTGGCGCTGAACACTGTGGAAGAGTAAGTGGAAACACACAGACAATGCGCCGCCGTCATTCTGACCAACGAGCAGGATGAGATTTTGCTGCTGCGCCAACCCATAGAGGTTTACGGTATTCCCGGTGGTACTGTCGACCCAGGCGAAACCCCACCCGCGGCGGCTGTCCGCGAGGCTCGAGAGGAAATCGGCGTCGAAGTCGAGCTTGACTTTATCATCGGTACTTATCTGTTGACGGGTGGCGGTTGGCCGGACATTTTCGCTTCCGTTTACAAAGCGCACATCCTCCGAGGTACACCCCACGCACATGACCCCGGCGAAGTTTTAGGGGTTTTGTGGTGTAAGCCTGACGCCCTACCCTCGCCCATTGTCCCGGATGCCGAAGCCGCTGTTCCCGACTTTCTAACCGGGAAGCGGGGCGTGGTGCGCACCTATTGGCGAACTGTAACGATGCCCACCGGCCCGGACTCAGGATTGTAAGTGGGCATGGACTCAGGCTTCTACCTCTCGAGCCTACTCCGGCGTGATGAGTTCTACGGTTGGGTAATAAGTTTTGTAGCGCTTGACATCCCTGGTTAGAAGCGGCCATTTTTGCACGGCTGCGTGGGCTCCGATAAAAAAGTCCGGCAAGGTGGACGTTTTTGTACCGCCCTGCCTTCGGTAACTTAGAAACACTTTGCCTGCCAAAAACAAAGCTTCTTTGGGAAGGTCTGACAAGTCTATGGCGGCGATTTTCAAAGCGTGCTCGAGTTCCTCTAGCCTTACAAAACCGATGGAAAGCTCGGCGTAAATCATGGCGTTGATACACAGTCGGTGCGTTTTGGCGTAGCGGCCCAACACCGCCGCCGACCACTCGAACCAGTCGGGGTCGTTTGCAAAAATGTCCAGAAGAACGTTGCTGTCAACGAGCAGGCTGGGTTTAGCCACCGACAGTTTCACCGGCGAGAGAGTCACCGTCGCCAGCGTCGTCATCGCCTCGAGTGAGCGCCATAATCTCGTCCGTGCTCATCTTGACGGTGGCAACGCCCCGCAAACGTTTGAAGGGACTCCTTTCGTCAGCTTCTTTTTTAACCAGCACGACCTTGTCTTCCTCGACCACAAAATCGACCTCGCTGTAAGGAGCAATCCCCAGTTTTTCCCGAATCGCTTGCGGAATGGTCACTTGTCCTTTGCTAGTGACACGCATCTCAAACCTCCTTTGTAGAGTAATACTCAGTAAGAGTATTACTCTAAGTATAACGGTCTTTGCTCCGACTTGGCACGGGCCTCGAGCCTACCCCTCACCCCGCTGCTGCAATACCTCGCGCAAGCCGGCAAGCTCGAGCCGCAGCGCTTTGATGTCCTCACTTCCGGCCACTTCCGCCTCGCCGTTGGCCGCGTCGCGGCCGATGAAAAAGCTCGCCAGCGTGGCGGTCAGGTAGCCGAACACGGCGAAGCCGTAAACGGCGAGTAACAGACACAAAATGCGCCCCTCGGCCGTTCGCGGCCAGTATTCCGAGCCGAGCGAGGTCAGCAGCATGGCGGTCCACCACAGCGCTTCGCCGTAGCTGTCGAAGCCGGCACCGTCCGGCAAACCGCCCTCAAAGGCGTACATCCCGGCACCTCCGGCTAAAATCACGAGGACAGTGAGCGCCAGCACGTAGCCGAAGCCGCGGCGGCTCATGGTCGCGGCAAGTGCGTTCATGCCGCGGTTGATGGAGGCGACGACCCGCACCAGTCGCAAGCCCCGCGTCGCTCGAGACAGGCGCAGTATTCGCACCACACGAAAAGCCCGAAAAATCCGCAGCGCCGGGATGAGGAGTGACACGGCGGTCAGCAAGTTGCGACGCAAATAGCGGCCCTTGCGCGGCGCGAGCGCAAAGCGTAGGGCGAAGTCCACGACGAAAATCGCCCAGATGGCGAGACCCAACGTCTCGAACAGCGGGCTCGAGCCCCAGATGAACTCGACCACCAACAGCGCCAGCCACACGAAGCCCAGAAAAATCAGCGGCGTGTCGAGCCATTCGTCCAGTTGCGCCAAGACCTCTAAACGTTCACTCTCGTGTTCGGGCGCGTTCTCGTCTGGTGTATGTGCGTCGGGCGCGCTCACGGTGCGACGCCGGTCGTCCTGAGCCTCGGCCTATATCCGTTCATACTTCTCTCCTGGAACAGTTTAACCGGCTCAGGCATTCTGCTCGAGTGGAGTAGAAAAAGCTTTTGACGTTACTCTCTACTTTTTACTCGGTGCTCGGTACTTTTTGTTCTCATATCTCCGTCACCTGCGTCCCGCCCGTCTCGAACTTTACTTTCATCTCCCGCAACTCGGGCAGCGCGGCGCGCACGGCGTCTTGTTGGCCGTCGGGGCAGCAGACCATCACGAAGGCGCTGATTTTGCCGCCGGGAAGCTGCGCGTAAGCGCCCGTGGCGCGCACCCGCGCGACCACGTCCCGCACGTAGTCGTCCACAAAGTAACCGGGCAGCTTTTGTTTGAGGCTTTGCATTTCGCCGACGAGTTCTGCGACGCGGGCCAGTTCGCCAGCCTCGAGCGCGCTTTCCAAACTGTAGCCGCTGCGGCGGATGGCGTGGAGCGTTTCGACGGCCTCGGCCATGTGGCTGTTCAGCAAAGCCAGCGAGGGCTTGCTTTTGTGGTGGCGACCGCCGTAGAAGAACAGCAGCGAGTCTTGAAAAGCTTGCAGGGTTGCGGGAGGCACGGACACGTCTTTGGGCGTGATGTTGCGACCGTGATATTCGATACGTTTTAAACCGCCGAGCGCGCAAATTGCGGGGTCGTGGTAGCCGCTCGCGCCCTCCAGGATATCGACCTCGACCCGGCAAGCTTCCTCGATAAGCTGTTCTTTACTCACCGCCGTACCCTTGTAGGCGTGCAGCGCGTGGAGCAGCCCGACCGTGACCGCGCCCGACGAGCCGAGGCCGCTCTCGCCCGCCAAGTCGGCCATGATGACCATGTCCAGCGGCTCGTTTTCCAAACCCGTCAGTTTCACAGTCTCGCGGATGAGGTCGTGTTTGATGTGCTCGACCTCGTTCACCTTTTCTTGTACGTCCTGGTACTTGAGCCGAAAGTAACCGCCCAGGTTTTCCTTTAAGGCGATGTAAACGTACTTGTCTACGGTCGTGCTCACCGTGACGCCGCCGTACTTGTCGGCGTAAGCCTTGAGGTCGGTCAGCCCGCCCGCGAAGGGCAGTTTGAGGGGCGTTTTGGAGAGAATCATACTTGTTCCCAACTCATAGGGGCTCCAGCTCGAGCACCCGCTTTACCACCACACGCACATTTTCTTCGGGCGAGGGCTGCGTGCCGCCCAGGTGCAGCCACTCGTCGGTCGTCACAAAGCCGATAGGATGGCCTTTTTCCAAGGCTACTTGCAAGTTCGGCATCATCCGGTATTCGCCGTGGCGCTGCGCGGTCATGAGCTTTAAGACCTCCGGGCTCAGCTTCCACAAGCCGATGTCATAGTCGCCCTCGCCGCGCCAGGCTGTGACGACCCGGTCGCCGCGGACGCTTACACGCAGGTCGGGCTTCTCGTCGTGGCCGGGGCCGAGGGTTTGGACGTTGGGGTAAGCATGGCGCTGAAGTTGTTCAAACAGCTCAGTCGGCACGTAGAGGTCGGCGAGCCAGGCGATGACGGGCTCTGTCGGCCTGACAACCTCGTAAGCGAGGTGCAGCGCGTGGCCGGTGCCGAGGGGTTCGGGTTGCTCCACGTAAAGGATGTTCAGCCCCGCGTAGCACTCTCCGAAATAAGCCCTGACCTGCTCTTGAAACTGCCCGACGACGAGGACGAGGCGGTCTCGTTCGGCATCGAACCCTGAACTTTTCACAAGGTTGCGTACCGAAAACTCCAAAAAGGGTCGCAGCCCGACCGGATACATGCACTTTTGCAAGTAGCGGCCCAACCCGCCGAAACGTGTTCCCTTGCCCGCGCCCAGACAGACGTAATCCATAGCAGAACGCTACCACGACGCGCGCTCGAGCCGAAAGCTCGGGAAGGTTGTGCGCGCAAACTTTGCTCGAGGCTACCTCTTGCTCGAGAAAAGGTGCGTTACAATCCTAGTTATGGAATTCCTAAGTGACCCGAACGCGTGGATAGCCCTCTTAACCTTGACCGCTTTGGAAATCGTTTTGGGCATAGACAACATCGTGTTTATCTCCATTCTGGCCAGCAAGCTGCCCGAAGAACAGCAGGCGCGGGCGCGGACGATAGGTTTGCTGCTCGCCATGCTGACGCGCGTGGCGCTGCTCTTTTCGATTGCCTGGCTGGTCGGGCTCACCGCGCCGCTGTTCGCGGTGCTGGGCCACGAGATCTCCGGGCGCGACCTCATCCTGATGGTCGGCGGCATGTTTTTGCTGTTCAAGGCGACGCGGGAGATTCACGAAAAGTTAGAAGGTGAGCAGGGCGAGAGCGCGCGGCGCGTGGTGCCCTCGTTTTTGGCGGTCATCACGCAAATCGCGCTGCTCGACATCGTTTTCTCGCTCGACTCGGTGATTACGGCGGTGGGCATGGCGGACGAGCTGTGGGTGATGGTGACGGCGGTGGTTATCGCCATAGGCATCATGCTGTTCTCGGCCGGACCCATCAGCGCCTTTGTCGAGCGGCACCCGACGGTGAAGATGCTGGCGCTGAGCTTCCTCATTCTCATCGGCACCACGCTCATCGCCGAAGGGTTGGAGTTCCACATTCCCAAGGGCTACGTGTACTTTGCGATGGGTTTTTCGGTGTTCGTCGAGATGCTCAACCTGCGGCTGCGCGGGAGTAAAAAGCCGGTCGAGTTGCACGAGCCGCACTTGGAGGAGACTTGAGTCCGTCAAAAGAGTGAGGCGCTACGAAGCGCGAACCGAGTAGACTGACCCCATGCGACGTTTAGGTTCCTTGCTGTTGGCGTTTTTGCTGGCGGGTGCGGCGGCAGCGCAAAGTTTCAGCTTGCAAGACGTGCTCCAAGAGGTTTTTATTGGGAGCGACGGCACGGTGCGAGTCGAGGACACGCGCTCGCTCGTGCTAAACGGGGACTTCTCAGACCGGGTGGAGAAGGGTAACACCTATTTCATAAACGTAGAACCCAACCAGGGCGGCAGCGTGACCTTCGAAAGCCTCGAGGCCCTAGATGGCGGACTGCCCGTGCAGGCGAAAATCAGCGGCAACGAAATCGCCTGGAAGGTGCGCGGCGCGAACGAAACACGAACTTTCCGGTTCAGCTATACCCTGACCGACGAATTCGAGGTAGCGACGGACGTAGCGCGGTTGAGGCGCGAATTTCTCGAGGTACCCCACGAGCCCATTCGCAACTACACTCAAATCATCCACCCACCCGCGCCCAGCCCGGAGCAGTTCAAGGTCTTCGTTTTCACCGGCTCAGGCCGCATCGGTACGCTGGACTTCGCCCCGGACTTTAGTGAGGCGATGGTCAAGCTCGATGAACTAGCCACAGATGAACAGTTAGGGACAGTTCTTCTCCTCGACGCTTCGCTGTTCAACTTTCAAACCATCAACCGGCCGATGGAACAGCAGTGGCTGAACGAACTCAGTGACCAGACCTCCGGATTTCGGCGCGAATCCGCACAAATCCTGCGCGACGCCGGGCGCGGGCCGCCGCCCGCGCCGCCTTCACCCGTGTGGGCGGGGCTCGTCTGGGCCGGGGTGGTGGCGGCGGGACTGTGGGTGTTCCGGTCGTACCAGCGCCACGGGCGCGAGCCCGACATTCCCGAGGTCGGCCCGTACTACCGCGAGCCCGCCGAGGACATTCCCCCGGCGGCGGTGCCCTTCGTCCTCAGCCAGTCGGACCCCGGCCTCAAGGCCGCGAGTCCGGCCATCGCCGCGACGCTGCTCGACTTTGCGCGGCGCGGCTACCTCACCTTAGAGAGCACGACGACAAGCGGCTTTTTGGGCCTCGGCAGCTCAGAAACGGTGCGCTACCACCTCGCGAAACAACCTGACAACCTCACCCCCTTCGAGGCCGACCTGTGGAAAGCGTTCAAGGGCGCGGCGAGACAAGGCACCTTCGCCGCCGAAGACCTGAAGCGCTACTTCGAAAAACGCCCCAGTTTCGGCCAGAAGTGGGTTGCCAAGCCGCGAGCTTGGTACGAGTCCACCCACGGGTCGCTGCTCGACAGCGCTTCAAACGTTGCCGTGTTCACGGTGCCGCCCGTTTGCTTCGTGCTGGCGGCGGGCGCGGGTTTCGGGGCCTTCAGCGTGAACGACACCAGCGGCTTACTCACCCTGAGCCTGTTCGCGGGCGCGGTGCTGCTGGCGATTTTCGGCGTCGTGGCCGCAGTAAGTTTGCGCCGCTGGGACGCGGACAAACTCTTAAACGCCAAACGCTGGGAAGCGTACCGCAAGTTTTTGTCGGACTTTTCCCTGATGCGTGAATCGCCCGCCGAACACTACAAGCTGTGGGACTATCACTTCGTCTACGCGACCGCGCTCGGGGTGAGCAAACAGTACCTCAAAAACCTCCAAAAACTCATGAGCGCCGAGCCGGACAAGTTCGTCACCCCGGTGTGGCTGTACGGCTACGGCTCACCGGGCGGTCTGGGGCGCATCCCCACGCCGGGCGACCTTGAAACGCTGTCCCGCAGCCTCAACACCCTGTCCCAAATTGAGACGAACCTGGGCAACCTCAACAGCGCGCTCTCGCCCCAAACGAAGACCGGCGGCGGCTTCAGCGGCGGCGGCTTCGGCGGGGGCGGCTTCAGCGGCGGGGGCTCGAGCGGCGGCGGGGGCGGCTCCGGGATGAGGTAGCGGGCTGAAGAAAGTGGGCTGCGCCAGGCGGTGCCGTTACAAAGCGTGCGTTACCATACCTGTATGCAAGACCTGAAAACGCAAAGTTTGAAAGAACGCCTCGGCCACATCATCTTCGAGACGGACACCCCGGCAAGCAGGACGTTCGACGTTGCCCTGCTCGGGCTCATTCTCCTCAGCGTCGTCCTGGTGATGTTGGAGAGCGTGGCGAGCTTGCGCTTTCGGTACGGCCCTACTTTGCGGACGCTCGAGTGGATTTTCACCCTGCTCTTTACCGCCGAGTACCTCGTGCGGCTTTACACCGCGCGCAACCGCCTGAAGTACGTACGCAGTTTTTTCGGCGTTGTGGACTTTCTGGCCGTTATTCCGACCTACCTCAGCCTGTTTATCGTCGGCTCACAGTATTTCATCGTAATTCGGGCGCTGCGGCTGTTGCGGGTGTTTCGAGTTCTCAAACTCATGAGGTTTCTCGGCCAGGCGAGCGTGCTGGCGAAAGCGTTGCGGGCGAGCCGCGAGAAAATCACCGTCTTCGTCGTCACGGTGATGATTCTGGTCACGCTCATCGGCTCGGTGATGTTTTTGGTCGAGGGGCCGGCCAACGGCTTTACCAACATCCCCATCAGCGTGTACTGGGCTATTGTCACGCTTACGACTGTGGGTTACGGCGACATCGCGCCGCGAACGCCGCTGGGCCAGTTTTTGTCCGCGCTGGTGATGATTTTGGGCTTCGCCATCATCGCGGTGCCGACCGGCATCGTGACCAGCGAAATCTCGAGGGCGGAGCGGCGGGCGGAGGCGGCGACACGGTGTCCAACCTGTGGACGCGCCGGGCACGACGCGGACGCGGAGTTTTGTAAGTACTGTGGAGAGTCATTGGGGAGTAGCGAAGCAGGGGGGTCGAGTTAAAAGCTCTGACCCCCTGCTTTCATTGCTTGCATCTTGTTCGTTAAGGTCACGCTTTTGGTTGTAAAAGGTCAGGTGACTTTAGTTTTTAGAGATAGCGTTTCCGCAGCACTAGGGCTCCGCCTATCAGCACAATCTCTAAAACGACAACGCTTATCCTAATGACCATCTCTTCAAAAACAAAAGCCATCGGCGCAGTTGATAAAACTGCTGCTACGACCAGCACCCTGTTTAATGAGCGATTTGGCTTTAAGGTTTCAGTCTTAGACTGTTGCCAAACTATGTACACAATCAGCAGCATCATCAACCACAAAAGCCAATCCATGTAGGGAACCTCCTCAATTTTGAAAACCAACCTCAATAAAATGTTTTCCCTTCTTCCGCGTACTCCCTCAGCAACGTCGCGGGCGTGAAGCGCGGGCCGTGCCGGGCCTCGAGCCGCTCCAAGCTCTCGAGAACATTCCCCGGCCCCTGCTCATCCAGGTAGAAAAACGGCCCCCCCAAAAACGGCGGAAAACCTATTCCGAAAACCGCGCCCACGTCGCCGTCGGCGGGCGTAGCGATAACACCTTCTTGCAAGGTGTGAACAGCTTCGTTCACCATCGCCAAGCTCAGGCGTTCCTGAATCTCGCTTTTGGGGACGGTGCGGCGTTCCGGCGCGCCGACGAAGGTGTAAATTTCCGAGTTGACCTCTTTGCTTTTGCCGTTTTCGTATTTGTAAAAGCCGCGGCCGCTCTTGCGCCCTTTGAGCCCGGCGTTCAGCACGTCGTCTCCCAGGGTGACGAGACCGATACCGCGCTCCGCAAACAGTGGGCTCATCACCTTTGTGACGTGCACGCCCACGTCGAGGCCGACTTCGTCAATGAGTTTCAAGGGGCCGACCGGAAAGCCGAAGTCGCGCATGGCGGTGTCTACTTCGTCCACGCCCGCGCCCTCTTGCAGCAGCACCAGCGCCTCATTGACGTACGGCGCGAGGATGCGGTTGGCGTAAAAGCCGGGTTTATCGCCGACCACGATGACGGTTTTGCCCTGTTTTAAACCCACCTGGGTGGCGGTCGCCAGGACCCAGTCGGCGGTCTGGTCGGTTTTGATGATTTCCAACAGCGGCATCTTCGGCACGGGCGAAAAGTAGTGCATCCCCAGCACGGTTTCGGGACGGCGTGACGCCGCGGCAATGTCCCCGATGGGGATGGACGAGGTGTTCGAGGCGAAGATGTGATGTTCGGGCGCGACGGCTTCCACGTCACGCAGCACGCTTTGTTTGACTTCCAGGGTTTCCAACACGGCTTCAACGGTGAGGTCCGCGCCGTGAAAGGTGTCGTAATCGGTCACGGGCACCACGCGCTCTACAATCACGTCGCGCTCGAACGGGGTCATGCCCTTGCCGACGCGCTTAGACACATCTTTGTAGACGCTGCCCTTGCCCTTGGCGGCGTACTCGAGCTTCACGTCTTTCAAGAGCACGTCGTAACCACTCTGCGCGCTCACCTGCGCTATCCCTGCGCCCATGAGGCCCGCGCCGAGCACGCCGACGGTATCGACGCTGCGCGCTTGGTCTTTGAGCGGATTTTTTTCGGCAGCGTTTTTGGCGAAGAAGAGGTGGCAGAGCGCTTTGGACTCCGGGGTAAAGACGAGGTCGGCGAAGTTGTGGGCTTCGGCCTCGAGGCCCGCTTTCATCCCCTTTTCCATGCCGACGCGCACCGTTTCGATGATTTTGGGCGGCGCGGGGTAGTTGCCGCGGCTGCGTTTTTGCACCGTTTCGGCGGCCTTGGAGTAGACCATGTTGTTCAGCGGGGTTTTGGTGAGCACGGTCTCGAGCAAGGTAGTTTTACGTTTTTTAGACGTGACCGTGCCGTCCACCAGACCCTGAGCGGCGCGCTTGGCGGCCTCGAACAAACCCTGCGGGTGAATGGTCGCGTCGACGATGCCCATGCTCCGCGCGGGTTTGGCGTAGACGTTTTTGCCGGTGAGCATCATTTCAAGACCGTTCTGCAAACCGACCGCACGCGGCAAGCGCTGGGTGCCGCCGAGACCGGGCAACAGCCCCAAGTTCACCTCGGGCAGCGCGAACAGGGTGCGCTTGTGCTCCGAGGCGAGGACGTAGTGGCAGGCGAGCGCCAGTTCCAGACCGCCGCCCACGCACGCGCCGTGAACCGCCGCCAATATCGGTTTGGGGAAAGTTTCGACGCGGTTGAAGAGGGCGTGGCCCTCCTGAATAAGGCGAACGACCTGTTCGCGGGTCTCGAACGCGGCGAACTCTTTGATGTCCGCGCCGACGATGAAGCTGTCTTGTTTGCGGCTGATGAGGACGACGGCTCGGGTTGCGTCGTCGCTTTCCAAAGTGTCGAGGAGGTTGCCGAACGACCGCAGAACTTTTTGGCTGAGCGTGTTGACGCGCTCGCCTTCTCTGTCCAGCCACACGGTTGCGACGCCTTTTTTGGTATGTACGTCGAAGAAAGTCACGAATTGTACCTCTCGAGCAACATAGCGTGTCCCAAACCGCCCGCGGCGCAGGCCGTGACGAGGGCGTAGCGCCCGTCTTCGGCGTGCAGGCGGTGCGCGGCCGTGGTGACGAGCCGCGCGCCCGTCGCGCCGAACGGGTGCCCGAGCGACAGGGAGCCGCCCCAAGTGTTCACCCGGTCCATGTCCACATCGGCTAAACGACGGTCTCGCCCCAGCTTGTCCCGCGCGAACGCGTCGCTCTCCCAGGCTTTCAGCACGGCCAGGACTTGCCCGGCAAACGCCTCGTGAATCTCAATCACGTCCAGGTCACCAAAACTCAAGCCCGCGCGCTCCAAAACTTTTGGTGTCGCGTAGGCCGGGCCGAGGAGGAGTTCGTCGCCGGGGTCTTGCGCGACGAAGACGAAGTCGCGCAGGTAGGCTTTCGGCGTGTAGCCCAGCGCCAAGGCTTTTTCCTCGGTCATGAGGAGCGTCGCCGCCGCGCCGTCGGTGAGGGGCGAGGCGTTGCCCGCCGTGACCGTGCCGAACGGTTTAACGAAGACCGGCTCGAGCTTTGCAAGCGCCGCCATGCTGCTGTCCGCGCGGAAGGTGTTGTCTTGTGTTAAAGCCTTGAAAGCGGGCGGGACGGTGGCGGGGAAGATTTCGGGCTCGAGCTTGCCCGCGTGCGTCGCTTGCGCGGCAAGCTGGTGGCTGCGGAGCGCGTATTCGTCTTGTTCTTCGCGCGACACGCCGAAGGCGGCGGCGAGCTTGTCGGCGCTTTTGCCCATCGTCTCTTCAGTCGTGAACTCGGCGATGGCGGGGGCTTGCGGGAGCATGTCGGCCGCGGCCAAGCCCTGCACGAACTTGCGGTACTCGAGCGGGTTTTTGTATTTACGCGCCTCGAAGAACTTTTGCCGCACTTCTTTTTTGAAGCCGATGGGCACGTCGCTGAGCACTTCGACGCCGCCCGCAATCACGACCTCGGCTTGCCCGGTTTGAAGCATAGCTACCGCGTCGGCGATGGCCCGGTTGGACGAGATGCAGGCCATCGTCACGGTGTAGGCCGGAACCGTGTTGGGAAAGCCAGCGCCCAGCGCCGCGTCCCGAGCGACGTTGCTCGTAGCGGGGTTCTGGACGACGGTGCCCATGATGACGGCGTCGACTTCAGCGGGCTTGAGCGCGTTCCTTACCAAAACGCCCTTGAGGACTTCTCGAGCGAGGTCGTAAGAAACCTGGTCGAAATACTCGCTGCCCGAACGCATAAAGGGCAAGCGGCAGCCGTCGACCAGGACGACGGATTTTGGACTCGGTTCAATCATTTTTACAGTTTACACCGTGGCCGAGCGCGTCTAGGGCTCCCGAAACGTGGCGGCAAGTGCGAGAGGGGGCGCAATCACTTTCCGGGCTGTCTGGGTATGGTGAGTAAAGACGTCCTTACGGAGGTAAAAACAGTGGACACGAATCCGAAAGACCCGACGGTTAGAAAAAACGTGACCATCAAAGGTGTGAGCGTCCCCGCGCTCGGGCTCGGCACTTGGGACCTGCGGGGCGAGGACTGCGTGGTGGGCGTGCAGCACGCGCTCACCGTCGGCTACCGGCACTTAGACACGGCGCAGGGCTACGACAACGAGGCGGAGGTGGGTCGGGGCATGAACGCGTCGGGCGTGGCTCGAGACGAAATTTTTGTGACGACGAAGGTCAAGCCGGAGAATTTTGCTCGAGACAAAGTGCTCAGTTCGACCCACGAAAGTCTAAAAAAACTCGACGCCGATTACGTCGATTTGCTCCTTTTGCACTGGCCGAACCCGGACGTGGACTTAGAAGAGACCTATTCAGCGCTGCTCGAGCTGCACGACGCAGGCGTTGCAAAACACCTCGGCGTGAGCAACTTTCCGCCCGCGCTCGTCGAAACGGCGATGCAGTACGGCCCCGTGTTCTGCAACCAGGTGGAGTACCATCCTTACTTGTCACAGGACAAACTCTTAGCTCAGGCCGAAACCTCCGACTACCTTCTCACCGCCTACAGCCCGCTCGCGCAGGGCAGGGTGCTGGACGACCCCATCATCGAGGCTATAGGCGTTCGCCACGACAAAAGCGTCGCCCAAGTCGTGCTGCGCTGGTTGCTGCAGCAAGACCATGTTGCCGCGATTCCCAAAGCGGCATCCGAAGCGCACCGCGAGGCCAACTTCGACGTGTTCGACTTCGAACTGAGCGACGACGAGATGAAGGCGCTGTTCGAACTCAACCGGGGCGAACGGCTGGTCGACCCGGCGGACGGGCCGGACTGGGAGCGGTGATTCGCTGAGAAAAAGCGAATTTTGAACGGCTCGAGCCCCCTACCCCGGTTGCAACGCCTCCGGCTTCACTTCGCCAAGTTTCTCGAGCAACATCGCGTACCCCTTTTGACCCCGCTCGAAACTGCTGAGCCGGAAAAACTCGTTCGGCGCGTGCGCGCGCTCGTCGCGCAAGCCGAAGGCGAAGTTCACCGTGTATACGCCCAGCGTGTCCAGGATAATGCTGCAAAACGGGATGCTCCCGCCGCTGCGGACGTAGAGCGGCGTTTTGCCGTAAAGCGCCTCGTGAACCCCTTTCGCCACTTCGTTGCCGGGATGGTTCGCGGGCATGAGGTAGGGTTTGGACGAACTCTCGGGCTCGAACACGTTCACGGTGACGCCGGGCAGTGTGTTCTTCGCCACGTGCGCCTTGATGAGCTTGACGATGTTTTTCGGGTCCTGGTCGGCGACCAGTCGGCAGGTGAGTTTGGCGTGGGCGGCGTCGGGCAGCACCGTCTTGACGCCGTCGCCCTGAAAACCGCCCCAGATGCCGTTGACTTCCAGGGTCGGCCGCGCCCAGGCGCGCTCCAGGGTGCTGTAGCCGGGTTCGCCGAACACGTCCGGCACGCCCAAATCTTTTTTGTACTTCTCTTCGTCGAAGCCCACCGCCGCGATGTGTTCGCGGTCTTCATCGGTCAAGGGGCGCACCGCGTCGTAAAAACCTTCGACCAAAATCTTGCCGTCCGCACCCCGCATCGAGTCGAGTAAATGCACGAGCGCGTGGACCGGGTTTTGCACCGCGCCGCCGTAACTCCCCGAGTGCAGGTCGGTGTTCGCGCCGCGCACGTCGATTTGTAGGGCGCAGAGTCCTTTGAGGCCCACGAGGAGCGCGGGTTGGTCCTCTTCCCACTGGCCGCCGTCGCTGCTGACCACGAGGTCGCACTCGAGCAACGCCTTATTTTCAGCGATAAACGCGGGCAACTGCGGGCTGCCGATTTCCTCTTGCCCCTCGAACAAAAACTTGACGTTGACGGGCAATTCACCGGAGGTTTGCAGCAGCGACTCGACCGCCAGAATCGGCGTGAGCATGTTGCCCTTGTCGTCGGTCGCGCCGCGTGCTATCACCCGGTCGTTTTCAATGACGGGCGTGAAAGGCGGGCTGTTCCACAGCTCCAGCGGGTCCACCGGCTGCGTGTCGAAGTGGCCGTAGATGAGCATGGTCGGTTTGCCGGGCGCATTAAGCCAGTCGCCATACACGACCGGGTGCCCGCCGGTCGGCATGACAGCGACGTTTTCCACACCCGCCTCTCGCAGCCGCCCCGCCACCCATTCGGCGGCCTTCTCGACGTCGGGCAGGTTTGCGGGCAGGCTCGAGATGCTGGGGATTCTCAGAAAGTCTAGCAGCTCTTCGGTAAAGCGGGACTTGTGTTGGGTTTGGTAGGTTTGCCAGTTCATATGGTTCTCCTCGGTAAGTGATAATGCTCGATGATACGCTCGGCAACTTGTTCGGGCGGCAGGGTGGTGTCGAGGGACAAACTCTCGCGGCCCGGAATTTCTGCGAAAAGGTCGTGGCGCTCGAGCAAGTCCTCCAGAACGTCCACCGACGCGACCTTGTGACGAGCGGCTCGAGCCTCGGCCGCAACGCGGTTTTTGAGTTCGGCTTCGGCACAGTACAGCCGCACGAAACAAACCTCGCCCCCGTTGAGTTCGACTAAAGCGACGAGGTCGGCGACCTCTAAAGTGTCTCCGGGATGGGCGTAAACGAGCGTGAAGACGAGGTCCAAGCCCGCCTTGGCCGCCGCCTCGAAAATCATTTTGCGCAGATTCCCCACAATCCGGCCGAAGGGCGGCGTGCCGAACTCGAAGTAGGGCAAGACGGCGTTGATGCTCACATGGTTGTCGAACAGTTTGAAGCCGGTTCGGCCGACAAGTTCCCGCGCGACGGTGAGTTTGCCGACGGCGGGCGGGCCGTAGAGGAAGACGAGTTTCATACGGGCTCGAGTGTAACCCGCCACTGCAAACGGCATCAGCCCGTCTAGGTGCTAAACTACAAACATGGTCGTCTCAAAGCCAGATGTCATGCTCGGCAAGCCAGTGATAGATGGCACGCGCATCACGGTCGAGAGCATCCTGGAGAAACTTGCGGCGGGGTTGAGCCACGACGAGGTGCTCGAGGCCTATCCCCGGCTGAGTGAGCAAGATATTTACGACGCGCTGGCTTTTGCCGTTCACGCTTTGGGAGCTTCAGTTACCTACCCAACACCACCACCATCCGAGCGCGAAGCTGCGTGAGATTCTACGCCGACGAAAATGTTGACTATCCCGTTATTCAAAGGCTTCGCACTCACGGTCATGAGGTCAAGGCGGTCAGTGAAACAGAGCCTGCTCTAGCCGACGAAGAGGTGTTGGAACGTGCCAATGCTGCCGAGGCGATTCTCATTACGATAGACAAGGATTTTGGCGAACTCGTTTACCGTTCCAGCCTGAGTTCAAAGGGTGTCATTCTACTCAGACTCGAGACCCTGCCAAGTCACGCCAAAGCTGCTGTTCTCGCTGCAGTCGTTGAGCAGCACGGCGCAGAACTTCTAGAGGGTGTTTGGGAATTCATCTCCCTCCTTAACAAGGGGGGGCTAAGGGGGGAGATGCTTCTGTGACTGACCCAAAAGTACCCGAGCAGAAGCAAATCCCCCCAACCCCCCTTGTTAAGGGGGGCTTTTAGGAGCAATTGGATATTTTTCAAACACCCTCTAAAAGCTTTTACCGTTATCTCGCAGCACAGCATTAGAATCCGTCCCTTGCAGCAGTTAGGCTAAAGTTTCTGAGCACTCTGTACTAAAGTTACAGCTATGCACCCCGCGCTCAGCGCCACCGCCCACCGCCCCTACTCGCTGCCCACACAACCCTGGGCGCTGCAAATGACCTGGCATGACCTCCTGTTCATGCACTGGCCCGTCCCCGCCGCAGCCTTGCGCCCGCTCATTCCGGCGGCTTTGGAACTCGAGACGTTTAACGGCAGCGCCTGGCTCGGCGTGGTGCCGTTCGAGATGCGCAGCGTCCGCCCGCGCTACACCTTCGACGTGCCGGGCTTGTCGCACTTTCCCGAACTCAACGTGAGGACTTACGTTACAGCCGGGGGTAGGGCGGGCGTGTGGTTTTTCAGCCTCGAGGCGGGCAACCCGGTAGCGGTGCGGTTGGCGAGGGCGGGGTTTCATCTGCCCTACTTCGACGCCATGATGGGCTGTGCCGACATCGGCGGAACGATTTATTACCAAAGCAAGCGAACCCACCGCAACGCGCCCGTTGCAAATTTCGTGGCAGCGTACCGACCCGTCGGGGAGGCTGGGGTTTCGGGTTCGAAGACGCTCGAGGCTTTTCTCACCGAGCGCTACTGCCTCTACAGCGCCGACGCGGGAGGCCGGGTGTATCGAGGCGAAATACACCATGATAGGTGGCCGCTGCAGAGGGCCGAGGCCGAGGTGCAGGTCAACTGCATGACGGGGCAAATCGGCGTGACCCTGCCCGACACAAAGCCCGTGTTACATTTTTCGAAAAGTTTAGAGGTCGTAGCCTGGTTGCCGCAGGCCCTTTGAACGTGTGGCTGCGTCTTTTAGAGTACGTCTGCAAGCGCTAAACTCTCCCTTTATGGACATCATCAAAGCCTTGTTGCGCCGCCTGAGCTGGTCGCTCGTCTTGTACTGGGGCCTGTTGTTCGGCCTGCTGTGGATGCTCACCGAACTCGCCGACGTGGTTTACGACAAGGGCGGCTTCTTTTTCGACGAGCCCGTGCTGGACTGGTTTTACGGCCTTATCAACCCGACGCTGACGAGTCTGGCGCTGTTTGCAAGCACGGTCGGCGGGGTCGAAATCATGATCGGGCTGGCGGTGCTGGTCTTCGTTTTTTTGTGGCGCGTGTCGCACCGCGAGGCGGTGTTTTTCGGCTTCAGCATGGGCGGCGCGTCGCTCATCATGGTCGTGACCAAGCTCGTGCTGAGCCGACCCCGGCCCGAGCTGTTTCCCGACGTGCAGTTTTGGCAAACCGCCTCGCCCTCGTTCCCGAGCGGGCACGCGACCGGCAGCATGGCGTTTTTCCTCAGCGTTTACCTCGTCGTGTCGCGGCTGGCACCGCGCTGGCGCGTCCTGGCGGCGGTCGTCGGGGTAGTGATGGTGGCCTGGATAAGCGCCTCGAGACTCTACTTACAAGTCCACTACCCGTCCGACATCCTGGCGGGTCTGGCGCTCAGCACGACCTGGGTGCTTGGGGTGAACGCGTTTTATAAGTATCACACTCGCGACCGCACCCACCGCACGGTTTTACTCACGCTGCCCGCCGAAATTGTCCACGCCTACCGCGAAGAGGCGTTCGCCAAGGGACTGGACGAGGGCGAAATCGTCGCGCGGGCGTTGCAAGAGCACTATCCGCAGGCACAAACGACCTCGACCGGCAAGCTTGAAAAATCCGTTTGAGGGTCAAGAGGCTTGTGGCCTGTAGCTTGTAGAAAACTTTCGGAGAGAAAAGCGGAGGAAAGATTTTGCACCCCCTCCGCTTCCTCTCTCGGTACTTTCCACTCGGTACTCGGTCCTTTCTTAGATGTGAATCGCCCGCCCCTCGACCGCCAGCGCCGCCTCTTTGAGCGTTTCGGACAAGGTTGGGTGGGCGTGGACGGTTCGAGCGATGTCCTCCGAAGAGGCTCCAAACGCCATCGCCGCGACCGCCTCGGCGACGAGGTCGCCCGCGCGCGCCCCGATGATGTGGACGCCCAAGACGCGGTCGGTTGCCGCGTCGGCCAACACCTTGACCTTGCCCTCGGTCATGCCGAGGGCTCGAGCGCGCCCGTTCGCCTGGTAGGGGAACACGCCTTTTTTGTACTCGACCCCCGCCTCTTTCAACTCTTCTTCGCTTCTGCCGACCGTGGCGATTTCGGGCTCGGTATAGACGATGCCGGGGATGACGCCGTAGTCCACGTGGCCGTGGCCGGTTTTGATGGTTTCGACGCAGGCGACGCCGTCCTCCTCGGCCTTGTGCGCGAGCATCGGACCCGGAATCACGTCGCCGATGGCGTAGACACCCTCGACGTTGGTGCGGAACTGTTCGTCCACCTTGACCCGCCCGCGCTCGTCGGTTTCGACGCCGACGTTTTCTAAGCCCAAACCCTCGGTGTTCGGTTTGCGCCCCGCGGCCACGAGCACGCGGTCACAGTGAATAGGCTCTTCGCCCTCAACCTCGACGATGCACTCATTATCCTCTACTCGTGCCGCCGTCACCTTGGCACCGAGCCTGAACTCGAGCCCCTGCTTTTTGAAAACCTTGAGTGCGTCCTTGGCGAGTTCGGCGTCCATGCCGGGCAAAATGCGGTCGAAGTATTCCAGCACCGTCACCCGCGCGCCCAAGCGCGACCACACCGAGCCGAGTTCCAGCCCGATGTAGCCCCCGCCGATGACGACGAGGTGGCCGGGGACTTCGCTGTAGTTGATGGCCTCGTTACTGGTGCCGATGCGGTCACCGTCGAGTTCGACGCCCGGCAGCGTCATCACCTGCGAGCCCGTGGCGATAATGATGTGCTCGGCCTCTATTTCCGTGTTCCCGTCCGCGCCGTGGACGACGACCCGGCCGGGCGCGGTGACTTCGCCCCTGCCCTGGTAGCGCGTGACCTTGTTCTTTTTGAACAAAAACGCGACGCCGTCGGTGTTCGACTTGACGACCTTGTCTTTGCGCTCGAGCAACTTCTGCAAGTCCAGCTCGACGCCGGATACGTTCACGCCGTGCTCTTTAAAGCCGTGCTGCACGTCCGCGTAGCGCTCGCTCGACTCTAAGAGCGCCTTGCTCGGGATGCAGCCCACGCGCACGCAGGTGCCGCCCAGGGTGTCCTCTTTTTCGACGCAAGCCACGTCGAAGCCGAGTTGCGCGGCGCGAATCGCGGCGACGTAGCCGCCGGGGCCTGCGCCGATGATTACCATGTCGTGTTTAGGCATTCGGTTCTCCTTCGAGCGGGGTTGACTGCTCTACCACCATGCGCCACCCCGCGGAACGCTTGACGTACACCGAGACGAAGCGGGCAGCGTAGTCGAACCTCTCGCCATGACTGCTGCCTTTCACCCGCCAGCGGCCGATGACGACCGCCACGCTGCCGTAGAGCTTGACGAGGTGCTCGTCGCTCTCGACCCGCTCCCAGTTTCGCTGCCCGCCCGCAAAGCTCGCCAGCACTTGCTCTTTCGAACTGACCGAGCCGTCCGCTTGCACTTGCTGGTACGTCTCGTCCATCAGTGCCGCCAGAGTTTCCACGTCGCTTTCTAAAAAAGCCTGGGTCCAGCGGCGTTCGGTCTCGAGGACTTCGTTTTCAATGTCTGCGTTTTCAAGGTCGGAACGGATCATAGCCACTTCAAAGTATAAGGTGTCAAGAAAAACCCCGTGTCGCGCCTCGGAAGCTCGAGGGGTGGGGCTAAACCCCCTCCAGCCAAGAAAGTTCCTCCGGCGTGAGCGTCACGTCCAAAGCGGCAAGGTTCGCCCTAAACTCGGCGGCGCTGTTGCACCCCACCAGCGCGAAGATGTCGAGGGGTTGGCTCAGCACGTAAGCCAGGGCGATTTGCGGCAGCGACAGACCCTTTTGCTCAGCCAACGCCTCGGCCCGGTCGAGACGCTCGAAGTTGGCCTCGGCACCGTAGGAACTTGCGCACAGTTTGTCGAGGTAGCTTTCGAACGTTTCTAAATTGTCCCGCCTAAACCGGCCCGAGAAAAAGCCCCCAGCGAGGCTTGACCAGGTAAAAAGAGGCATCTTTTCACGGCGGTACCAGGCTCGAGCCCCCGCCCCGCTCGGACCGCTGAGGCTGATACAACCCGGCCACGGTTCTTCGACTTGTTCGGCGAGGCTGAAGTTCGGCGAACTCGCCGCGAAGGGCGTGAGATTGTTGCGTTCGGCGTAGGCCTTGGCCTCGGCGATGCGCGTGTGGGTCCAGTTCGAGCCGCCGAAAGCGCGAACCCGGCCTGCGTCCAGGTGTTCGTTGAGAACGTCGATGATCGGCCCCACCGGCACCGCGGGGTCGTCGCGGTGCAACAGGTAGAGGTCGATGTACTCGGTCTTGAAACGGGCCAGCGAATCGAACAGGTCGGCGCTGATGTCGAACGGGGTGACGCGGGCGCGGTCCGCGTTGTGGTGCGCACCCTTGCCGATGAGGACGATTTGCTCGCGCAGGTCTCTTGTGTGAAGCCAACTTCCCACCGCGCGCTCGTTGTCGCCCTGACCGTAGACGTGGGCCGTATCGAAGGCCGTGCAGCCGAGAGCGTAGACCTCGTCGAGCAAGGCGAAGCTTTGTTCCGAGTTCCGCGAACTGACCATGACCGTGCCCTGTACGAGCCGGGAAACGGGTTTGTTGATGCCTGCTACGGAGCCGTACTGCAATGTGAACACCTCGCTCTAGGACGTTTGCAGACCAGTATAGTCCCGCGACGAAAGCTCTAATCAAAGTTCGGAGCGGGTTCGGTCTGTAGGCCCCAGCTTCGCCCAGCCTCAAGAGCGCAAGTAAGACGCCCCGTTCACGTCGATAATCGCGCCGCTGCTGAACACGGCTCCCTCGGAAGCCAGAAACAGCACCGCGTGCGCGACTTCTTCGGGCTTAGCGACGCGGCCGAACGGGCTCTGGTTGCGCACGTCTTCACCCCGGGGACTTTTCAGCAGACTCCAGGCCATGTCCGTCTCGACAAAGCCCGGGGCCACCACGCCGACACTGATGTTGTGCGGGGCCAGCTTTTGCGCCAACGACTGGCTGAGGGCGTTCAGTCCCGCCTTGCTCGCGCCGTAAGCGGGGGCCTCCGGCTCGCCGCGAAACGCGCCTCGAGAAGAAACGTTGACGATTTTGCCGCCGCCCTGCCGAATCATCACCTGGGCTGCGTGGTAGCAGAGGTTGGCCGGGGCGACGAGGTTGACGTTCAAAACGTGCTGCCAGGCCGTTTGCCAGGCCGTAAAGTCCACGCTGTCAACCGGGTGCGCCTCGAAAATGCCGGCGTTGTTCACCAGGATGTCGAGACTCCCCAGACCCGTTACGGTGCGCTCGACGAGGTCTTTTGTAAAGGTGGGGACGGTAAGGTCACCGGCTATGCGGATGTGCGAATCACCCTCGAGCGAAGCCAACGCCTCTTCGGCCGCCGCGTGGTTGTCGCGGTAGGACAGGGCGACCCGCGCGCCCCGGGCGGCGAAGGCCTGGGCGACGGCGCGGCCGATGCCCCGCGCGCCGCCGGTGACGAGGACGTTTTTGCCTTGAAAGTTCATAAGTACCTCATTCACGAAACGCACCTCGGGGAGGCTCGAGAGCCCGCCTCAACCCGCCGATTCTAACCCGGCCCAGCCAGAACTGCTTTTGCACGGGCGGTTGCCGAGCGCGAGAGCTGACGCTGGTTTCGAACGCACCGGCACGCGCAGTGACGAGGAAGGCTCGTTCTTTGGCAGCACCTTTAGGGTTCAGGTTGTCCGGCTGTCAACCCCTTTTAGGGCAGCAAAAACCCGACTTTACCCTTGCAACTCAAGTGTCTAAGTACTTCATAAACGCCTCGGGGACGAACATCCTGCTGACCAACAACCGGTCGTCCTCGACGCGGGCGTGCCCGGCCCGCTCCAAGGCCTTCAAACTCGCCTGCACCTTGCCCTGCACCTGGCGCAAGGGCGCGTCTTGGTAGTCCTCGTCAGGGCGCGCCAGCGCTAAAAAGCCGCGGTGAAAGCTCGGCAGGTCGTCCAAGGGGATGGCCCGCTCGAGCGCCCGCCAATCGACGTCCGGCATCAGCCAAGCCTCCGGAGTCTAAACGTACTTTTGAAACGCGTCGGGAATGAGGGCTTTGTCGATGAGGATTTTACCGTCCTCTTCTTTGACGCGGCCTTCGCGCTCCAAGGTCTCCAAGGTAGACTGTACGTTCTCGGCCGCCTTGCTCTCGTAGGGCGTGTCGGCGTTGTCGGCGGGCAGCGCCAGTTGGGAAAAGGCTTGGTCCAACGACTGTCGTTCGTCCTCGGGAACGCGTTCTTGCAAGGCGCTCCAGTCTACCCAGGTGATTTCGCTCATGGCTTAGACTACCTCACTTCACGTTCGGCCGAGTCGTGTGGACGCCGCGTGACTCAAACCCCTGTTTTTCAGCTTCAATCCGAGGCCTGTAAAAGGCCGCTCGCCTGCACGAGACCCAGCTCACCGAGCGCCCTGCGAATCGCGTCCGGGCCGTAACCGAGCGCCTCGTGCTGCGCCGCGGGGTCGCCGTGGGGCACGACCACGTCAGGAATCCCCAAACGCCGCAACGTCACGCTCACACCCCGGTCGGCCAGCACTTCCGCGACCGCCGAACCCAGACCGCCGTGGAGCGCGTGGTCCTCGACCGTGATGAGCGCCCCGGCGCGTGCGGCCAGCTCGAGCAGCAGTGTTTCGTCCAGCGGCTTGACGAAGCGCGCGTTGACGACGCCGACTTTCGGGTTGCCCTGGGCCGCTTGAAGCGCGTAAGAAAGCGTCAGGCCGAGGGCGAGCAGGTAGGCGTCGGTTCCCTCTTGCAAAACGTCCCAAGTGCCCCACTCTATTTCCGGCCAGCTTTCAGGGGCTCGCTCTGGGGCGGGGACGACTTTGCCCCGGGGCCAGCGGATGGCTTTGGGGCCGCCGAGTTCCAGGGCTTTTTTGAGCATACTCTGCAGTTCGGCGGCGTCTTTGGGCATGGCGACCGCCATGTTGGGCAGCGCGCGCAAGAAGCTCAGGTCGTAAATCCCCTGGTGCGTCGCGCCGTCGCCGCCGACCAGTCCGGCGCGGTCGACGGCGAACACGACGTCCAAGTTTTCGATACACACGTCGTGGATGACCTGGTCGTAGCCGCGCTGCAAGAAAGTGCTGTAAATAGCGACGATAGGTTTCTCGCCGCGCAACGCCAAACCCGCCCCCACCGTGACCGCGACGTCCTCGGCGATGCCGACGTCTAAGTAACGCTCACCGTGAACCTTGCTGTACTCGTCCAGGCCGCTGCCGACGCGCATGGCCGGGGTAATGACCCAGACGCGGTCGTCCCGGTCGGCGAGTTGAATAGCCGCGTCGCCGAAGGCGTTGGCCCAGGTGTAACCCTTGACGGCGGCGACCGGTTTCAAAAGGTCGAACTTGCCCGCGCCGTGCCACTCGATGGGGTCGGCCTCGGCGATTTTGTAGCCCTTGCCCTTGGTGGTGACGACGTGGAGCATGGTCGGGCCGTCCATCTTGCGGATGTGCTCTAAATAGTACAGCACCTGCGCCACGTCGTGCCCGTCGATGGGTCCCACGTAGCGCACGCCCATCGCGTGAAACGGGTTGGCGCTGACGGGGTCGAAAAAGTGCCGGGCGGCGTCCTTGGCGCGGCTGCCGAGTTTGCTCAAAAATTGAAAACCGCTCAAAGCTTTTTTGCCGGACTTTTCCGCCTGCTGAAACCACGGCTGAACCTGCAGGGTGCGCAGGTAAGTCTTGAGCGCGCCGACGTTCTCGCTGATGGACATCTCGTTGTCGTTGAGGATAATCGTCATCTTCGGCTTGATGTGTCCGATTTGGTTCAGCGCGGCGAGCGCCATGCCGCCGGTCAGCGCGCCGTCGCCGATAATCGGGATGACCGCGTAGTCCTCAAAGCGCGCGTCCCTCGCCAAGGCCATGCCGAGGGCGGCGGCCAGACTCGTGCTCGCGTGCCCGACGGTCAGCGCGTCGTGCTCGGACTCGCTGCTGGTCGTGAACCCGGCCAAACCGCCCGGCTGCCGGATGGTGTCGATGAGGCCTTTGCGGCCCGTCAAGATTTTGTGGCCGTAGGCCTGGTGGCCCACGTCCCACACGAAACGGTCCACGGCCGAGTTGTACAGGTAGTGTAGCGCGACGGTGAGTTCGACCGCGCCCAGGCTCGAGGCGAGGTGTCCCCCGCCCAAAGAACACACCCGGACGACCTCGCTCCGCAACTCCTCACTGAGTTCGGGCAAAGCCTCCCTAGGTAACTTTTTGAGGTCCTCGGGCGAGTTGATGCCTGCTAAAAGTGACATGCGCCTCCTGTTCAGACAACCAGACAAGGCGAGTTTAGCAAGGCCGGACCCGTGGCTTAGTAGCCAGGGTTCAGGAGTCAGGGTCTAGGGGACGACCACGCCCCCGCGCTAGCGCGCGGCTTGACCGGTCGCGTTGGTCGCCACCAGGTAGAAGTCGTTCTCGGTCTTGACCTCGCCCAGGTAGGGCGTAAACCAGGTGGTGAGTTTTTGCGTGCCCAAGACGTTGCGCTCGTCGTCTAAGAAGCGCGCCTCGAAATCGATGACGTAGACCTGGTAGCTGCCCGCCGGCACGTCGACCTGCCGGCGGTCGACCACCGTGTAGCGGTACTCGACCGCGTAGGACTGCCGCTGGTTCTCCGGTTTGGCGGCCGGGTAGAAAACGTTTGCCACCGTGTCGCCGCCCCAGGTCGAGCCGGTGTTCAAGGTCCCTTCAGCCGGAAACTCTTTGACCGGCGGGTCGTAGCTGACCTGTTGACCGGGTCGGTTCTCTTGCAACAAAAACACGCCGTCGGGCTGGTACTGGCGGTACCAGCTGTTGTCGAGGCCGAAGCCCTGCAACCGCGTCACGATCCACAGTTCGCCGCCGACCACGGTCGGCCCCTCGACGGTTTGGACGATTTTGGGCTCGTTCAGGCCCGCGCCCGTCGGCAGGTACTGCCAGGTGGCTCCGGCCTCTTGTGGGTAAAAACTTATGGGTTCGCTGAGCTGTTGGACTTCGATGTCGGCGCTTTCGCCCGCGGGCACACACGCCGCCAACACACCGAGCAGAGTCGACACAAGCAAAAAACGTTTCATGGCGACACTCTACCCCACCGCTCGAGCGGCAAAGGTGAAGTTTGTCAAGTCGGCCGGACGGGCTCGAGCCTTGCCCCAACCGCGCCGGACTAGGGGGTACAATCGTCCTCGGGGCGAAACAGCTCGGGGTGGCGTCCCGAATTCCTAACGGCTTTTGGCGAGCCTGGAGGCAGGAGGGCAGCACCCGGACTCGAGTGTCCGAAGTTTCGGCTCGAGACTGTCGCAGACTCGGGTCGCCCGCGGTAAACTTTCGCGAAAAACGATTGCGAAGAACAACTCAAAACCCGCCCGCATCAAGACGGGCTCGAAAGAAACGGGGAAAGCACTTGTCTGACTACCGCAAGCCTCGGCGTACAGCGTCCGTCTGGGGAGTTTATTTCGTTTTTCTGACCCTGCTTTACTTGTTGCCGCTGTGGCTGTTCACTTATTTCCCGACCGCCGACGGCCCCGTCCACCTGGGGTCCGCCGCCGTCCTCAGGGAACTCGCCCAGGGCGACGCTCCTTTTTTGGAGGCTTTTTTTTATCCGCAGTGGCGCGTCGCCACTAACCAGCTCTACCACGGCCTGTTGGTCGTTTTGGGCTCGTTCATGCCGCTCTTGACGGCCGAAAAGCTCGTCTTGAGCCTCTACGTGGTGGCGCTGCCCCTCGCCACCCTCTTCGCCATAGGGCGCGTGCGGGGCAAGGCCCTGGCCGTCTTCCTGGTGTTTCCTTTTGTCTACTCCTACGTCGTGCTTTTGGGCCTTTACAACTTGGCGCTGGGCTTCGTCGTTTTCACGCTCACGGTAGGCGTTTACCTCTCTTTCGCGCGGCGGCCGACGCTGGCGAAGGGGGTCGGTGTAACGCTTCTTTTGCTGCTGAGCTACTTTGTTCACGTGGTTGCGGCAGCGAGCGCTCTGTTGGCGGTCGGCGTCATGGCTGCTTTTAAGTTCTTGGCTTCTTTGGCTCGAGACCGCTCGAGCGAAGACGAGCGTAGCGCACGTTCTACAAACGAGGACGGGGTGGCTCGAGCCGCCCCGCACAATCGCCGCCCCGCGCTGCTTTTCGGCGGCACCCTGCTGACTTTCGTCCCCTTGGTGGTCCTCATCGGGACCTTTTTTCTGACGACGGGCCGGGACACGCCGTCGGACGCGTCGCTTTCCAACTTTGCGAGCGTACCGACGATGGTTCGCACCTTTTTGACCCAACCGTCTTCACCCCTAGACGTCGGCAAACGGGTTCTCACCACCTACTCGTTCGCCGACGTGTTCGTCACGGCGCCCTGGAACCTGCTGCTGCTGGTCCTCGCCGGGGTGGCCCTCTACCGCACCTTCGCCCGCTCGGGCGAGCGCGGCTTCGGCGACCTGCTCCTGCCGGCGGTGGGGGTGTTCGCGCTCGTGGTGCTGTGGTCGCCGCGCCGCCTGGGCGAGGTGGGGCTGCTCACCGAGCGCTTTCTGCCCTTTTTGTACCTCTTGTTCGTGGTGTGGCTCTCGAGCCAGCCGCTGACCCCACGCCTGTGGCGGCACACGGCCCTGTTGGGTTTCGCCTTCGCCGCCGCGAGCCTGTTTTATCACCTGCCCATCTACGCCATGTTCAACTACGACCTGAAAGAGTACGTGTCGGCGGCGCAGAGCGTCGAAGACCGCTCGACGGTGCTGGCGCTGCCCTTAAACAACTACAACCGGGACGCGAGCCTCGAAAACGGCCTCGCCGAGATGGTCCCGGAGTTGCGCCTGAGCCCCTTTATGGGCGCGACGGGGTACATCGCCCTGGAACGCCGCATCGTGGATTTGCGCAACTACCAGGCGCGCAAGGACTACTTCCCGCTGCGCTTGCGCCCCGAGCTGAGCCCCGACCTCTACCTGACCTCGGAAAGCGTGCCGGACAAGACGAGCGACGGGTTGAGCCACTTGGACTATCCGCCTTTCAGCGTCGACCTGTCGCGCTACGAAACCGAAACGGGTTGTACCGTCGATTACGTGCTGTTCTGGGGACCGTTTGAAAGGTATGAAGAGAGGATTTCCGAGCTGCTCGAGCAGCTGCGGCCCTACGACCTCGTTTTCGTGTCGGAACCCCGCGGCCTCATGCGGGTCTACGAACGCCGCGGGGTACGGCGTCCGGCGGACGCCCCCTGCACCCCCGTTGCGCAGCCGGTCGCGGACCTGTTCTACGGCGGCTTTGACAACCGTTGAACGAGGTTGAGTACCCACGTCCAACGCGCGGCGCACCTGGTCGGGCTTGAGAAAACTGAGCGGACTCGACAGAAGAGGAACCCTACTGTCCGGCCCTCACTTGGTTCTTGACATGCTCTTTTAGGCGGCGTGTCGACGTGACCTTTTCTACCCTCCCCCACAGTAAAATCCTCTATTCTTGTAGTGCAAGTTGTAGCTCACCCGGGCTGAGTCGTCACTCGGCTGAGCGCGTCGAAAACCTTCGAGCCTTTCAAACCTCGGGGGTGTACCGAAAGGCTCCCGGATGTCCCATTTTTCCACCCTGACCCTGTCCCACGACCGAGGCGCGACGCCGTCTGCCACTTTCTGCTTCGCCTCGAGCCGGGGATAATCATTTAACCCGGTGCAGAGTAATCCGGCGCAAAACAGTTTGGCGCAGGATAGACGCCACCCGCGAACCGCGCGGGCCGCGCGTGGCGACAGGTACGCTCTCCTGGGCTTGTTCGTAGGACTGAGCGCCGTCACGCTGTTGCCCGTCTGGTTGTTTCCCTATTTTCCCAGCCAGGACGGACCCGCCCACCTCAGTTCGGTGTCCGTTCTCATGGCGTTGCGCGCAGGAAGTCCGGCGTTGGGAACCGTGTACACGGCCCAGTGGGACGCCAACACCAACCAGCTCTACTTTTTGCTGCTGCAGGCTTTGGGCCACGTTTTGCCGCTGCTGACGGCGGAAAAGGTGGCGCTGACCCTGTTCGCCGTCGGCTTGCCCCTGGCCAGCTTGGGCGCGGTCCGCCTGGCGAAAGGCTCGCCCTACGCGGCGCTGCTCAGCTTTCCGCTCGTCTATACTCTGCCCGTGTACATGGGCTTTTTCAACTTCTGCCTGAGCTTGCCCCTGTTCGTCCTCGTGGTCGGCCTCTACCTCGCCTTTGCCGAAGCCCCCGCTTGGACGACGGGCCTCGGCCTGGCGAGCCTGCTGGTCTTGCTTTACCTGGCGCACATCGTCGCGGCGGCCAGCGCCGTGCTCGTCGTCTTCACCGCCACCCTCGTGCGGCTGGGCCAAGCCCAGACCTGGCGCGACCGGCTCAGACAGGGAACTGCCCTCCTCACCGTCGCCCCCACTGGTTGCCTCGTCTTGGTGTTCCTGCTTTTTTTCAGACAGACGACCGAAGCCTCGAGCGACCTGGAGCGCGTCGGCGGTCTGGCCCGCGTCGGCGACTTTTTCAGCCACTTCTTCACGCGCGTGAACGAGCCCTTGTCCCTTCACGCCAAAGCGGTCTACCTGCTCGACCCCTTTTCCGAAGCCGACCGCCTGTACACGCTGCCCCTGTTCGGGCTGCTGCTGGCCCTGTTCACTTTCAGCGTGGTCAGGGTGACGGGCTCGAGGACGTGGCGGCGCCACCTGCCTTTGTTCGCCGCGACCTGCGTGTTCGGGCTGCTGCTGACCTTAGCGCCGGGGCGTTACAGCTCGCTCGGGTGGTTGCCGGGGCGGCTGCTGCCCCTGACCTGTCTGGTGCTGCTGCTGTGGCTGGCGACGTCGGGGCTGTCCCCAGCCGTGTGGCGGCTCGCGGCCGGGGTGGCCGCGGTCGTCACCCTGACGTCGGTGGCTTACCGCTTGCCCGTACACCGGGAGTTGAACGCCGTTACCGAAGAATACGTCTCGGCCGCGGCGGTCGTGCCCGCGGGCGCGGTGGCGCTCCCGCTCCACTTAGGCGAACGCTACCAGGTCGAAGGGCTCAAACCCCTGCTGCCCAAAGCGAGGTTCGACGCCCTCGAGCACGCCGCGGGCTACGCCAGCCTGGAGCGCCCTTTCGCCAACCTGCGCAACTTCGAGCCTGCGCGCCCTTACTTTCCTCTGCAGTACCGACTCGGCAAGGATCCCAACCTGTATTTAAGCCCCGACGAGCAGCCTGCGCGCTTTGAGGAGCGCCCCTTTCACCTCAGTTTGGTCGCCTACGAAGCACGCACGGGCTTACGCATCGACTACGTGCTCGTCTGGGGCAGCCCCGAGGCACGCTCGCAGCCGGACGTCGCAGCCCTTTACGACCAGTTGGACAGCGACTATACTTTGGTGCGCGTTTCAAAGCCTAAGGGCCTCATGCGCGTTTACCGGCACCGCGCCGCGCCCCCACTCGCACCCCAAAAGGATTCACCATGACTAAACCCGACAGGTTACTCTCGACCTTCGTCTGGCTCATGCTGCTGGGCTCGACCGCACTCGTCTTTGCGCTCAGCCAGGTACGCTATTTCAACCACGACGAGTTCGAGGCCCTCCATACCGCCTGGAAGATGTTCGACGGCCAGACGATTTACGTCGATTTTTTGCAACACCATCACCCTTTTTTGTACTATCTCCTGCTCCCGCTCTACCACCTTTTCGGTGCGGGCGTGCCCGTCGTCTTGGCGGCGCGCGCCGGCGCGGCCGCACTCCTGATCCTGACCCTGGTCGTCACTTATTTCACCGCCCTCGAGCTGTACCGCGACCGGCTCGTCGCGGTGACGAGCGCCTTTTTTCTGGTCGGCTTCACCCTTTATTTGGAAAAGATGCTGGAGGTCAGGCCCGACGTGCCCATGAGCCTGCTGGCGCTGCTGGGCACCTACCTCGTGCTGCGGGCGCAGCGAACGCGGCAGCGCTGGCTGCTGGCCGGTAGCGGTTTGCTGTTCGGGCTGGCTTTTCTGTTTTTGCAAAAGGCCGTCGTGCTGCTGTTCGCCGTCGGGGTGGTGTTGCTGGCACGGCTCTTCACCAGACAGCTGCGCTTCGGCGACTTGCTCGTTTTCGGAGCTGCGGTGCTCGCGCCCGTCCTGCCCTACGCCCTTTACTTGCTGGCGACGCGGCAGCTCGAGACCTTTCTGTTCTACAACTTCACCTTCAACACCCTTTACTACCGGCTGCGCGGCTGGGAGCTGTACAAGCTCGTCAACAACGTCGGTACGCTCTACAAGTACAACGTCATCGTCGTCGCGCTGTTTTTCTACGCGACCTTTTTCTTGCCCAAACAGCGCCGCGAGTGGGAACTGCTCGTGTTCATCGCGGGCGTGCTCGGCTTTACCCTGCTGACCGGGCGTCACAACCCTCAGTACTACATCCTGGCTTTTCCCTTTATGGCGGTGTTGGCGGCTCGAGGCTTCTGGAGCGTTTTTCGCCCGCGCCCGGTCATGGCGGCGCTGCTGCTACTACTCGTCGTCTACGGCCCCCTGGACCGGTATTACGGGTACCTGGTGGCAAAAACCGACACGAACGCGCGGCAGCTGGAGCGGGTCGAGCGGGTGTTGGCCTTAACCGAGCCGGACGATTACGTGTACGACGGCAACATCATTTTCAACCTGTTCCGCCGAGACGTCGACTTCGTCTGGTGGATGACCGGCGAGCCCTACAAAGCTGTTCAGACGCTGCGCGACCTCAAGGACTACGACTACGACATCTACGAACGCATCGAGCGGTACCGACCCCGCGTCATCAGCGACTTCGGCATCCCCGACATGAACCATCCCGTCATCGCGGACCACTACGTTCGGGACACGGTCTTCCCGGACCTCTACGTGCGCGTGGCGGCCGACCGCGCGGAAACACCCTGAGCGCGAAACGGCCTCGAGCTGTACAGCTTGACCCTCTTGCCGGCCTACCTGCGCGTGACCCGCGGCGTGGCGACGGCGTCGACGGTTTCCTTGCTGCCGACGCGCCCCTTCCAAAAGGCCACGACCTCCCAAAAAACGGCGGGCAGGCTTATCAAGGACAAGAGCCAGTAGGCGTAGAGCGTGTAGCCCAAACCTATCAGCGTGGCCTGCTCGGTGCTGGCGTGGGCGCTGAGCAGAGCGACGAAGGCGGCGTCACGGGTGCCGATGCCGCTGACCGTCAGCGGCAAAAGACCCGCCAAAATCGCCGGGGGAAACACGCTGTAAGCCACCGTCACGCCGAAGGGAGCGCCGAACGCCCGCGCCAGACAGTAAACCGTGAGACCTCCCGCGGCCCAGGTGAGGAGGGAGCCGGTCAGCGTTTGAGCGATGGCCGGCCTGTTTTTAAGCCACTCCACGAACACGTCTTTGAAGCTGCCCAGGACGCCGCCCACCTTGCCCGGCAGCGGCAGCTTTTCAAAAGGCGTAAGCAGCACCACGCCGAAGACGGCGGCGACGCCGCCCAGCAGCGCCGCGCCGGCCAAACCTCCCCACAAGACACCGCTTTCCAAAAAGCTGAGCAGGGCGAGCAGGCCCAGCACGGCCAAGTCTACGAACCGCTCGAGCAGCACCGTCCCGACGCCTTGGCTGAAACCGCCCTGCTTGCGCAAGTAAGCGGCCTTCGCGGCGTCCCCCAACTTAGACGGCAGAAAACTGTTGAGCACGTTCGCCATGAGCACGGCGCGCAAGCTGGTGAGGTAAGAAACGCGCAAGCCCACCGCCCGCAGCACCCCGCGCCAGCGCAGCACGGCGCTGAAGGGCATACTGAAGGTGAGCAGGGCGGCCGCCACGAGCCAGCCCCTGTCCGCGCCCGCCACCAGGATGCGGGCTTCGCCCAAGTCGATGCGGCTGAGCAGCAATGCGACCAGACCCACCGACACCAGCACGCTGCCGACGGCCAAGAAGGTTTGTTTTTTAGACATGACCCGCTTCGGTGCGCGCTCCGACGGGTTTACTGAGGCCAAGCTCCTGCGTTTTGGTGATTCGGCGGCTGCTGTTGAGCTGTTCCAAGTCGGCGGCGCTCAACCGACTCCCGGCGACATCCAACTCTTGAGACTGAAAGTAACGCGATTGGGGTACGTAGCGCACAAAAAATTCGTCGCCGATGGCGAGCGACGCGACCTTGACGCTGCCGGTCAGCTCTACGGTGTCGGTCACGCTCAAGGTGTCGCCAAAGTGAACCTGACGCCTGAACCGAACCGGGGCGGGGCGCTGCCCCAACATGAGCGTTTTGCGAATCTGCCCTTTGAGCAGGTGCGCCAGCCTGGGTGACCAACCTATCAGGAGCAGCACCCCGCGGAAGGCCAGATTTTTGAGCAGGTTGAAGACCTTGTGCGACGGCACCCACTGGCACGCTCCCGCCACCTCGAAGCCGGTTTCGTCCTGCACGACTTGGTAGCTCGGGTCTATCCACTGGCTGGTGAACGCCTTGCCCTCGACCGTCTCGCCGATGACGCCGCAGTCGTTCAAGAGAAGCGCGTTGTCGTCCAAGTCAAAGACTTTGAGGACCCCGCCCTTGGCGAGGTTGGCGGCGGCGTAGTGTCCGGGCGTCTTTTTGACGTAGACGCGGGCGCGCTCGAAGTAGCGCGTAAAAGGCGCGCGCTCGAAGGGCAATTTGGGCAAACTGGCGGGGCGTTCTTGGTAGTCGACATAAGCGAGCAAAAATTCGGGCACCCGGTAAACCAAGTAGCGGTCCGAGATGATTTCAGGCGGGACCAGTTTGTCGTCGGCGAGTCCCCGGAGCAGGTGTTCGGCCACCGCGCCTGCTAAAGGCACTTCGTTCGCCACGACTTCGTAGCCGTGACAGTAAAAGTGCAGCGTGTTGCGGCTGCCCAGGCTGCCCCCGTAAAAACCGTTGGGATAAGCGAAGTAGCTGCTCATCTCGACCGACGCGCGGATGATTTCGAGCAGCCGGGGGTCGCGGTTGTCCTGATAGATTTTGGCTAAAAACGACACCGTCGCCGACAGGTAGCCGGGGTCGACGCCGTCGTACTCTCGTGACCAGCCCTCTTCGGTCTGGTACTCCAAAAAGCCCGCCCAGACGCGCTCGTAGCCCTCTTTGAGTTTTTCTTCCTTGAGCAGCGCGTAGGCTTTCCACACGGCCAAACAGGCCATCGCGTGGTGGTTGGCTAAGTGGTCCTCTTCGGACTCGCCCGCGGCGATGAAGTAAGCCGCCTTGCGCACCGCGTTCTCGACCTTTCGGCGCAGGTCGGTGGGAACCTCGTCGCCCAACAGGTTGAGCGCCTCTACGGTCGTGTAGGTGGTAAAGGCCGTCGGCCCGACCCAACCCCGCTCGTACGGGTAAAACTCGTCGAAAGAGCCGTCACGGTGCTGAATGTCCGCCCAAAAGTTGAGCCCCGCCAGCGTCCACTGCAACACCTTGGGGTGACGGTGGTAGATGTTCCCCGGCAGCGGATGTTTGTAAGCCAGCGCCAGCGCGTGGACGGCGAACTGCCGCACCGCGTCGGGAAAGTCGGACGTTTTGTCAAGCCAGTAGTCGCGGTGAAAACAGCCGTAGGTCGGTGAAAACGGGTTGCGGTCCTGGTTGCCCAGGACGCGCGGCAACTGTGACAGGGCTTTCTGGGCGTAGACGTTGCGCTCGGCGCGGTCAGGCACGGTCACTCCTTAAACGGGCACTCGACTTGTCGATGAGGTCGGCCAGCATCCCGGTGGTGAGCACCTGAATCGCCGAGACGAACAGAATGACGCTCACGACGGTCAGCCCCCCACCCGCAAACAAGCGGTAAAGCAGGGTCAGGATGCTCGCCGAGAACAGCGCGAAACTGATGGGCAAAAAAATCCTGAGCGGGTTGAAGTACATAACCGTGCGAATCACCAACTGCGTAAAGCGGATGGTGTCCTGGATGGGCTTGATTTTGGAGTTGCCCTGGCGGTGCTGGTAGTCTATCGGCACGTACCTGACATGGTAGCCGTCCGAGAGCATCGCCAGCGTGATGGTGGTGGTGAAAGAAAAGGTGTCGGGCAAGATGTGCAGAAACCCGCCGACGACTTGCTTGTTCATGACCCTGAAGCCCGAATTCAGGTCGGGGATGCGCGTGTCGGAAAGATAGTTGGCGAGTTCGTTGAGCGCCTTTTTGGCGGGCTTGCGGACGAGCGGGATTTTGACGTTTTCCCCCGTCCTGGCCCCGACGACCATGTCGCTGCCGCTCTGCCAATAGTCTTGAATGAATTCGGCCATGCGTTCGTTGGGATAGGTCCCGTCCGCGTCGGTGATGACGATTGCGTCGAAGCGGGCGTTTTTGATGCCGGTCTTGAGCGCCGCCCCGTACCCTCGATTTTTGGGGTGCACGACCTTGACGAGGTGAGGCAGCTCGAGGCCCACCAACACTTGCGCGGTGCCGTCGCTCGAGCCGTCGTCTACGGCAATCACCTCGAAGCGGATACCCGAAGCCGCCAAGTGGTCATGAACCTGGCGGAGGGTTTCTTCGACCGCACCGACCTCGTTGTAAATCGGGATGACGACCGAAGCGCCCGGTCGGTCTACTTCCAGCGACCCCACCTCCGGGGGCTCCGCGGTAGCGTCCGGTCCGGCGGCGCGGCGAGTCGGCATGGGTACCTCTGAGCGCATACGACCCCCTCTTCTCGAGCCCAGCATAACCCCCGAAGGCCCGAGGGCGGTTGTGACATCCTCAACTTTCGCACCGTTCGACAGCTTTGGTACGAGTAAGTTTGCACACCCTCGCACCGAAGGCCGACATGGTAGCTTAGCCGCAGTATGGATCCGAACGGCGGCCCCCTCCACTACCGAAGCGTAGCCGATCTGAACAGCCAAATCGTCGCTATGGCGGCGCGTTTGCCCAGAGACTTAGACGTCATCGTGGGCGTACCCCGCAGCGGTCTGTTGGCAGGCAGCCTGCTGTCTTTACACCTCAACCTGCCGTTCACCGACGTAGACGGCCTTATCGAGGGCCGAGTCTTCACCAGCGGGGCGCGCCTCGCCGGACAGCAACAAGAAAAGCTGCAGCCGAACCTGCTCAGCGAAAAGCGCACCGTCCTCGTCATCGACGACAGCGTGTACGCGGGCAACCAGTTCCGACTGACAAAAAAGGTGCTCGAGGCCGCCGGCCTTGTCCACACGCTTTACTACGCGGCCGTTTTCATAAGGCCGGAGTCTGAAAAACACGTCGACTTTTTCGGTGACGTCGTCCCCGCACCGCGCATGTTCGAGTGGAACTTTATGCACCACAAGCATCTGGCTCGAGCCTGTATGGACATCGACGGCGTTTTGTGCCGCGACCCCGACGAACACGAGAACGACGACGGCGACAAGTACCAGGGGTTTTTGAGCGAGGCCGACCCCCTCTACTTGCCGACCCGGCCGGTGGGTTGGCTCGTGACCTGTCGGTTGGAAAAGTACCGCGCCTCGACCGAAGCCTGGCTGAAAAAACACGGGGTTCAGTACGGCGAACTCGTCATGATGGACCATCCCGACCAGGCGGCCCGGCGGGCGGCGGGCAACCACGGTGAGTACAAGGCCGAGGTTTACAAAAAAACGGGCGCGCAGATGTTTATCGAAAGTTCCATCCGCCAGGCCGTCACCATCGCCGACTTGTCCGGCAAACCCGTCCTCTGCATGGACACGCGTGAGATGGTCTACCCGGGCGTTCGCCCCGAAAGCTTGTCAAAACCCAAGCCCCCGGCCAGGACGCTCGAGGACACCCTGGCGACCGTAAAAAAGAAGGTGCGCAAAAAAGTGCGCACCTTCCTCACACAGATTGGGCAGACGGCGGACTGAGCAGAGAAAGCACCTGGTACAAGAGAGTCTTTATGCAGGAGCACGCCTTGTCGACGAGCACACAGAAGGCCTTTTACCCTAACCGTGGAAAACTCGTGCCTGGCTACACCCCCTCACGGCAATCCACGCGCCTCTAGCCCCTGTTTTCAAGGGTATGACGTGTGGGACGGGTTGTTTTCCGGCTGCGAGGTGGCTATCTCGTGGAGGCCCTGCGCGACCTCTTGCAAGCGGTAAACGTAGTCCTCTATCCAGGCGTGGCTGTCCCCCGCACCCAGCCCTTTGGAGCCGAGTTCCCGGCGGATGAGTTCCAAGGTTTTGAGGTAGGTGTTGAAGCGCGTCTCTGTCTCGGTCATGGTGCCCCCGTTTCGAGTCTTTCTTAACGCCACTATAGCAAGCAACTCGCGTGCCGGTTCCCACATCACGGACTTTGGTACCCGCCCGCACGTAGCGTCAACTCGTGGTCGGCCGGGTTTTGTTGAAAGAAAAAGCCCGCTTGACGAGTGGAATGGGCCGGAACGTAGTCGAGGGTGGCGGCCTTGGTCTCGAGCACCTCCTCACCGTCTGTGAGTTCGCCCTCGACCGTCAAGTCCGCGACCGTTTCGCCGCCGCCGTTGTGAGCCGTGATGGTCACCAGATAACCCTGCTGCACCTTGCGCGTCTCCTCTACTGCAAGCGTGATGTTGGGCGGCGTCACCTTGACCGCCAAGGCCTGGTACAGCAAAAAGCCGACAACGGTCACGACCAGCACGAGGCCGAGAGCGGCGACGAACCACTCGGCGGCGGGGATTTTGTCGCCGCCCTGCTTCGTTTGCTCAGCCCGCTTGTTCTCAGCCCGGTTGTTCATAGTGGAGCGCTCATAAAATGAGCCGAGCGGCGGCCGCTCCGACGGCGGCCGGAAAGCCGAGCACGAGCGTCGCTAAGACGGTTGCGTTGAGCCCTAAACCGTCGGTGCGGCCGAACGTCCACAGCATGTAGAGGCTCGCCCCCAACGCCAGCGCGTAGCCCACGACCGTGAAACGCAAAAAAACCTGCCACTGCGGCGTTCCCTCGGGGATAGCTTCTTGACCCTGAAACTCTACGGCGTAGACGAAGCCGTGCATCACGACGAGGGACGCCGCGACCAACGCCAGGGCGTGCCACTCGGTCATCTTGTAAGAAATTAAAACCATCTCTTCGGTCGGCGCGACGTTCAGAGCCAAGAAGAGGGCCCCTGCAAGCATGATGAGCAACTCGGCGGGGTAGCTACCCTGTTTGTTTTCCCGGTCTTTCGTGTTACCGCCGAGTTGACTCGTCGCCAACACCGCGCCGATGGCACCGGGAACCGCCTGCAAAGCGATTTTGCCGACCAGCTCGTCCAGGGACACGCCGGGCACGATGAGCCCGAACAGCGCCAGGACGACCCCGCTCGCCATGAAACCGACCGCGTAGGCCACGAAGCCGTCGACGAGTTCGTCTTTCAAGTTGAATGCATCCTCGAACCCCGAATAGTAAGAAAGCGCGGTGAGAAGCGGGACGCTCAAAAGCAGCAGCAAGGCGAGGCGCAAGCGGTCCATATAAAACCCGAGCCACCACATCTCCATCGTCATCATGAGCGGGAGAGAAAAAAGGATGGCACCGCCGAAGGCGCGACCCAAACCGGTAAAAAAGCGGCGGTTCGGCTGGCGGCCGTCGGCCTTACGCGCATCTGCACCCTGCCCCATGCCTAACCCCCAGAACTCTGTGCGACCGAGTGCGGCGTTGGCGGCTCGGAAGACCCTCATCATACGAGACTAAATGTGGCTCGAGCCCGCGGAGAACCCGGCCGACGAGGAACCGGCGTCGCCAAAACTTGAAAGCCAGGTGCCCCGCAAAGTCAGGAAGACGAACGGCCTTTCGCTCAGCCACACCGCCAAGGCTCAACGTGCTACCTTTGGGAGTCATGCGCCAGGACAGAACCGCCAACCAACTCAGGCCCATCACCGTCACGCCGGGTTACAACCGTTATGCGGAAGGCTCCGCCCTGGTGCAGTGGGGCTACACCCACGTCCTCGCCACCGTGACGATAGACAAAAAGCTCCCGCCCCACCTGCGCGGCCAGGGCCACAAGGGCGGCTGGCTGACCGCCGAATACGCCCTGCTGCCCCGCGCCACCCAGGAGCGCACCATGCGCGAGCGCCTTTACGCAGGCGGCCGCACCCAGGAGATACAGCGCCTCCTCGGGCGCAGTTTACGCACCGCCGTAGACCTGAGTTTTTTTCCGAACAAAACCCTCATCGTCGATGTGGACGTATTGCAGGCTGACGGCGGCACGCGCTGCGCGGGCATCTTGGCAGGTTACGCCGCGCTGCACGAAGCGGCGAGCCGACTGGTATTTAGGGGCGAACTGTCCGAGTGGCCGCTACGGTATGAGATGGCAGCGGTCAGCGTCGGGGTTGTCCAAGGCAAAACTTTCATCGACTTGGAGTTCAGCGAAGACAGCCGCGCCGAAGCGGACCTGAACGTGGTGGCGACCTACAGCGGCGACATCATAGAAGTCCAGGGCGGCGGCGAAGTCGCGCCGCTTGGGGCGGAACAGTACGTGCAGCTCGTCGCGGCGGGCATCACCGCGGTGCAGCGCATTCTCGACGCGGTGCGCCCGCAGCTCTCCTAGCAAAATTCACCGTGACCGAAATTGTCATCGCCAGTGGCAACGAGGGCAAGGTAGGCGAGTTCCGAGCCGCTTTGGCGGGCTTGCCACTGACCCTGCACTCGGCTCGAGACCTAAACCTCCACGACTTTCCCCCGGAAGATGCCCCAAGCTACGCCGGGAATGCCGCCGTCAAAGCCGCTTACGCCGCGGCCCAAACCGGCCTGCCGAGTCTGGGCGACGACTCAGGGCTCGAGGTCGACGCGCTCCGCGGTGCGCCCGGCCTCTACTCGGCACGTTATGGGGGGCGCTCGAGCAGCGCGGAGCGCGTCACTTATCTATTGCAGGAGTTGCGCGGCGTGCCACAAGAAAAAAGAGGGGCCCGCTTCGTCTGCGCCCTCGTCCTGACAACCCCGCAGGGTGAACTGCACACCTTTCAGGGCGAATGTTCGGGCCGCATCTTGTTGAAGCCACAGGGCGAGAGCGGTTTTGGCTACGACCCAGTTTTCTACAGCCTCGACCTGAACAAAACGTTTGCCAAGGCGGACGCCCACGAAAAAGAGTGCGTCAGTCACCGTGGCCGCGCCGTTGAAAAGTTGAAGGCTTGGCTCGGTAAATTTAGGGGCGACACCCTCTAAAACTGCCGCCCTTAGAACGGGCTTGCCCAATCCCTTCAACTCACTTGTATAAAGTTCTCAAGGGACATAACCAGAAGATAAAAACAAATGTTGCATGGGGGTTGACACGCCCCGCGATAATTGTGTACACTTATTTTTGCCGCTTGAAAAAGTGGCGCGAACAATGACAGGCGAATAGAAGTGATAGAGCATCCTTTTGACGAGTACCATTGCTCAGAAATGACGATGGGAAAGGCAAAATTAAGCAATCCGGGATAAAACCCGAGCATTGCGTGTCTGATGTACTTACATTTACCAACTAAGGTTTTTGGTTTTCAAGGTTCATCTGTTTACAGATGATACCTTTAAACATAAGGTTAAGTTACTAAGGGCGCACGGTGGATGCCTTGGCAGTCGAACCGATGAAGGACGTGGCTACCTGCGATAAGCTCCGGTGAGTTGGAAGCAAACTTTGACCCGGAGATGTCCGAATGGGGAAACCCACAAGAGCGAACCTCTTGTACCCATAGCTAAATACATAGGCTATGCGGAGGGAACCCAGGGAACTGAAACATCTAAGTACCTGGAGGAAAAGAAAGAAACCTCGATTCCCTTAGTAGTGGCGAACGAACAGGGAACAGCCCAAACCGAAGCCTTCGGGCTTCGGGGTTGTAGGACCGGCAATGTGGACCCGAACGTTTAGCTGAAGCGCACTGGAAAGGCGCACCAGAGTGGGTGAAAGTCCCGTAAGCGAAAAGCGTAAAGGCCTAGCCGGCACCTGAGTAACTCGAGTCACGCGAAACCTCGAGTGAATCCGCGGAGACCACTCCGCAAGGCTAAATATTCCGACTGACCGATAGTGAACCAGTACCGTGAGGGAAAGGTGAAAAGCACCCCGTGAGGGGAGTGAAATAGTCCTTGAAACCGTGCGCTTACAAGCAGTCACAGTCCTATGCCTGTTTTCGAACAGGAACGGATGGTGGCGTGCCTCTTGAAGCATGATCCTGCGACTTACTAGCCGTGCCAAGTTTAAGGCGATAGCCGAAGGCGAAGCGAAAGCGAGTCTGAATAGGGCGTAAAGGCGCTGTTAGTAGACCCGAAACCAGAAGAGCTAGCCATGGCCAGGTTGAAGCTTCCGTAACAGGAAGTGGAGGACCGAACACGTTCAGGTTTAAAACTGTTGTGATGAGCTGTGGTTAGGAGTGAAAAGCTAACCGATTCTGGAGATAGCTGGTTCTCCCCGAAATAGCTTTAGGGCTAGCCTCGGGGGTTTACCAATGGCTGTAAAGCACTGATTGGGCTAGGGGGCTTACCAGCTTACCAAACCCTGTCAAACTCTGAAGGCTATTGGTCCATACCCCGGGAGTCAGTCTGCGGGAGCTAACTTTCGTAGACAAGAGGGAAACAACCCAGACCGCCAGTTAAGGTCCCTAAATTATAGCTAAGTGGGAAAGGATGTGGAGACGCTATAACAGCTAGGAGGTTGGCTTAGAAGCAGCCATTCCTTTAAAGAGTGCGTAATAGCTCACTAGTCGAGTGTCTCTGCGCCGAAGATGATCGGGGCTAAGCTATATACCGAAACTGCGGCATGTACTTTTAGTACGTGGGTAGGGGAGCGTTCCGTAGGCCGTCGAAGCGGTACCGTAAGGAGCCGTGGAGGTATCGGAAGTGCGAATGCAGGAATGAGTAACGATAAGAAGGGTGAGAATCCCTTCCGCCGAAAGCCTAAGGATTCCTGGACAAGGGTCGTCCTTCCAGGGTTAGTCGGGACCTAAGGCGAGGCCGAAAGGCGTAGTCGATGGACAGCAGGTTAATATTCCTGCACCACTTTTATGGAGTGATGGGGTGACGCATTAGGATAGGCCAACCGGAGCTATGGCTATGCCCGGCGGGTAACGAAGCTTTTCGGGATAGGAAAATCCGCCCGATACACAAGTGACGTTATTCGGGAAGGCCCTACGGGGCTGATAACTGGTTGAATCCACGGTGCCAAGAAAACCCTCTAAACGTTGAAGTAAGAGTGCCCGTACCAAAACCGACACAGGTAGGCGAGTGTAAAAGCACTAAGGCGCGCGAGAGAACTCTCTCTAAGGAACTCTGCAAAATGGCCCCGTAACTTCGGGAGAAGGGGTCCCACGTGTACCGTTGATATTTATATCTGCGGGAAGTGGGCACAGTAAATTGGCTCTAGCGACTGGTTATCACAACCACAGCACTCTGCAAACCCGCGTAGGGGACGTATAGGGTGTGACACCTGCCCGGTGCTGGAAGGTTAAGAGGAGCGGTGCAAGCTGCGAATTGAAGCCCCAGTGAACGGCGGCCGTAACTATAACGGTCCTAAGGTAGCGAAATTCCTTGTCAGGTAAGTTCTGACCTGCACGAATGGTGTAACGACTGGAGCGCTGTCTCGGAGAGAGACTCGGTGAAATTGAATTGGCTGTATAGATGCGGCCTACCCGCAGCAGGACGAAAAGACCCCGTGGAGCTTTACTATAGCTTGATATTGACGTTTGGATTTGTCTGTGTAGCATAGGTGGGAGACTGTGAAGCCGGGCCGCTAGGCTCGGTGGAGTCACCGGTGAAATACCACCCTGACGAATTCGGCCGTCTAACCTTCGCCCGTTATCCGGGTGGGGAACAGTGTTAGGTGGGTAGTTTGACTGGGGCGGTCGCCTCCCAAAGTGTAACGGAGGCGCACAAAGGTTCCCTCAGTACGGTCGGAAATCGTACGTAGAGCGTAAGAGTATAAGGGAGCTTGACTGCGAGACATACACGTCGAGCAGGAACGAAAGTTGGTTCTAGTGAACCGGTGGTACCTTGTGGAAGGGCCATCGATCAACGGATAAAAGTTACCCCGGGGATAACAGGCTGATACCGCCCGAGAGTTCATATCGGCGGCGGTGTTTGGCACCTCGATGTCGGCTCGTCATATCCTGGGGCTGGAGAAGGTCCCAAGGGTCCGGCTGTTCGCCGGTTAAAATGGCACGCGAGCTGGGTTCAGAACGTCGTGAGACAGTTCGGTCTCTATCCGCTGTGGGCGCAGGAAAGTTGAGGAGAGCTGTTCCTAGTACGAGAGGACCGGAATGGACACACCTCTAGTTTCTCGGCTGTTCTACCAAGGGCATATGTCGAGTAGCTATGTGTGGAACGGATAAGCGCTGAAAGCATCTAAGCGCGAAGCCGACTCCAAGATGAGCTTTCCCATCCCTTTATGGGAGTAAGACCCCCGGAAGACCACCGGGTTGATAGGCTGGGAGTGTAAGCGTGGCAACATGTTTAGCTGACCAGTACTAATAGGTCGAGGACTTAACCTTTTTTGGACTTATTCGAGTCCATCAGACGGCAACATCACTTCTATTCACCACCTGTCATATTTTTTCCTTCGTGCTTGTAGCGGCGTGGACCCACCCGATCCCATCCCGAACTCGGAAGTTAAGCACGCCAGCGCCGATGATAGTTGGGGGGCAGCCCCCTGCAAAAGTAGGTCAGTGCGAGGGTTTATTTTGAGAGAGGTATCATCTGTTCTCAGGTGGTGCCTCTATTTGTTAAAGTGAGGTATAGTTGAAACATGATACCTCTCGTGCGGGAGTAGCTCAGTTGGTAGAGCGTCACCTTGCCAAGGTGAATGTCGAGAGTTCGAGTCTCTTCTCCCGCTCCACATATAAATTTATTAGAGGACTTTGCTTAGAAGCAAAGTCCTCTAATAAATTGTCCATAGACACTGGTTCTTTCTATATATACAATTTACACTTCATACAAATCTCTAGTAACCTCGGGTGCTAGACGATTAGGCAAAGAGGAAGAGGATAAGGTTGTGAGCCGCGACTTTGCGGCAGACGCTAGCGCGGATGCTCCAGAAGGAGTTGAGTTGCTGCAGGGCGATATTGCGACAGCGTGTGAGTGAGGAGAAAACGGCTTCGATAGATTTACGTGCTGTGGCAAAGAAGTCACACCAGAACTGAGGCTCTTTAGCATTGCCCTTGGGCGGCGTGTAGATGCCTAAGCCTTGATAGCCCTTGTCACCGATAAGGCTGTTTAGGTCATCATAGCGGTCATCGAGCAAACACTTGCCCACCATGACATCATGCTCATTGGCTGGGACGACAGCAAAGCGACAGATAGCGCCTTGACCTGTGCATACAGCATGTAGCTTGTAACCGTAAAAGCGCTTGGTTGCTCCACCGCGTCCGGATGCGGCTTCACTCATCCTTCGCTGTCTTGTGTAGCGAACGCCCTTGCAGATGGGCAGCGGTTTCGAATCAATCAGGTACACCCCATCATGCTGAGCAACCAGCATCGCCAAATCAGCGTAGATGCGTTCAAAGTTACGACTCACCCGGTAAAAGCGGCTGAGGTGGGGCAGCTCGGGAAACAGGCTCTGATACTCGCGCTGCACCAGCAAGTACCACAAGCCCTGATTCTTTTGCTGCAGGATTTCACCGACTAAGATGATGCTGAGCACTTCGGCGTAGCTCGACTTTTGGTTGGGTTTCTTGGGCAGCTTAAAGCGCCCCAAGCGCTCAGACGCTTGCAGATAGTCGTCTAGCAGGACGTATACCGCTGTGAAGAGGTCTGTTACAGTGTGCTTCGAGAGAAGATGTCTGGTTCGCATAACCAATCTTCTCTCTTTTTCTATCCCTTTTCCACTAGCACCCGAGGTTAGTACACTTATCTAAAGATAGAAAACAAGGTGGTATCGGTACCTTGGCAAAATAGCAATGGGAGATGGTGTGTTTGAGGATAATAAATGTAACACTTTGGTTTATAGCAGTATTTATCGTGTCTTTTCCGAGCAGTGGATATGCTCAGCAGGACTTAGCCGACTACTCAATTGAAGTACAAAACTGGGCTTATAGCATTTCAATATGGGCCGCTGATGCGTCAAAGACAGAGTACAGATATATGTCCGATGACCTGCGTGATGAGGGAATAAAACTTTCTCTTCAGGCAGTTCCCTTCACAATAAAGTCACCCGAAATTCTGCAACAGATACTTAACAATCCAGATATTCGTGAAAACACTGAGATTTTCAACGCTTTCACCTACCTATCTAATGAGTACAAAACAATACAAAACGGTCATGATTTTCTACATGTTGCACTCAATGTACAAGACCCGCAGGAGTTAGAAATGATTGAACTTAGAAGAGACCTTTTTGAACTGAGCTTAGCATTTACTTCATTTCTTTATGGACGGCCCGGAGTTGCATATTACCTTGAAACCACCTTCCTGCCTTAGTCTACGCTGAAACTGAGTAGTTAAAGAAGCAATTTTGTTTTGGAATGCTGCTTACGCGCGAATGAGTTATTCAAGAGTAAGCTAAGAATGTGTTAACCCTTTCATACGAATGTTGAAACCCCCGCACCGTGCGGGCTCGAGAAACTGGTAAACTCAAATTACTGAAAGCTTGTTTCCGCCCCACCCCCAAAGGAGATTCATGGACATCGCACCCCCCCTTTACCTCGTCGAAAACGACCGTCCCAGGACCCCCGCAAGCCTGCTCAGCAACGCTCAAAAAGACCGGCTCATCGAGCGCGGATTTTTGGGATTGTACCGCTGGTACACCGCCCGCAGTCAAGAAACACGTAACTGGAACCCGGACAAGTCGTTCGAGTGGGGTAAGCTTCGTCAGGACTTTTCAGAACCTCTGATGCAAGTGTTGCAGGGCTTTTTCGCGGTCGAACAGTACGCGCCGGACTTTACCGGCCGCATTTTGCAGATGGTGCGCCGCAGCCACGGGCGCAGCCATTTTCAGATGCGCTGGGGCTCGGAAGAGGAAAAGCACGCCGACACCTGGGAAAACGCGGTGCTGTTCTCGCGCCAGCGCAGCCCTGAGTGGATGGAAGAGTACAAGTACAACCTGCGCTCTAAAGTCTGGACCGAGCCTTGGGGCGACGCGCTCCACAACCTCGTCTACACCGTGTTTCAAGAGCGCGCCACACAGCTCAACTACCTCAATTTAGCCAAAATCGCTCGAGGCCAGTCGAACAAGCCGCAGCACAAAAACGACATCGACCCGATTCTTGCCAACGTCGCCACCACCATCGCGGTGGATGAAGCGGCGCATTACAACTTCTTTTTGGAAGGCACGCGCCTGTTCCTTTACTATTACCCACAAAAGACTTTGGAAGCCGTCAAGGACGTGCTCGAGCACTTCACCATGCCAGCCAGCGACCTGGTGCCGGACTGGGACGAATTTTTCGAAGCGGTTTACAAGGGCGGCATCTACGGTCCACGCGAGTACGCCCGCGACGTGGTGCAGGTCGTGTTCCGCAACTTGGGCATCGAGAGTCGCAAGGCGCTGGAAGAGGGCATTAAGAAAACCCGCCTGGTCCCGACCGACGACGAGAGCGCCATGCACCAGACGGCCTTGTGGGACAGCTACGACTACGGTTTGGTCGAGGGCGATGTAAAGCGGCTGTTCGGCAAAATCGGCAAGTACGAACAAGAAATCGGCTTCGACCAAATCGACCCGACGGTGTTCGTCAAAAACCCCGAGTACCCGGAGGAGTAACAAGTTGGGCCGCCGGCCTGACAAACAGTTTGTCAGGCCGGCGGCATGTTTATGGTCAAACTTCTCCTTTTCGACGTTGACGGTACCGTGCTTCTCTCCAACGGAGCCGGTGGACGTGCGATGACCCGAGCGGGCGAGCGCTTGTTCGGGTCGTCGTTCACGTTCGAGGTCGACACGTCCGGAATGCTCGACCCACACATCTACCGGGACCTCGTTACGGCGAATCCTCACCTGGACATGGATGCCATGCACGATATGTTTAGAGATACTTATGTGGAAACCCTCGAGGCCGAACTGAAACGTCCCGGTTCCCACGCTTACGCTCTCCCCGGTGTCGAGGACTTACTTGCCACCTTAGAAACTTTTGAAAACCTGACGCTGGGCTTGCTCACGGGCAACTACGGCGCTGCGGCAGCGCTGAAGTTTCGGTCGGCAGGATTGAATGCCGACCTTTTCGCCATCACCGCGTTCGGCGACGAAGCTGCGACGCGGCCCGGCCTGGTAAAAGTCGCCCTACAAAAGTACCGGGGGCTGAAAGAAGAAAAGCTCGAGCCCCGTCAAGTCGTCGTCATCGGTGACACGCCCAAGGACATCGACTGCGCCCGCGCCAACGGCTGCGTCGCTTTCGGCGTGGCGACCGGGCGCTACAGCGCGGACGAACTGCGTGCGGCGGGCGCGGACATGGTGGTGGAGAGCTTGCTCGAGCCTTCGCCTCTGTTGGAGCTGCTCGAGCCTTCAGGCTTTCGCTGATTCCTGTCTCTTTAAACTACATCTTTACAAAAAAGCCGTATACGGCTCATGTTTCTAACTTCTGTTTAACTTCAGGGGCGCTCAAGCCGAGAATTCCCTTGGGTGACGGACCTTTTGGCATTCACTCGCAATGTTGCCTTATTCCTGTTTTAAGATTTGCATCTTCCTTATAGTGAAGACGTAGCGGCGAACAGAAATTCAGATCTTGCGCCGCTCACAACGCAAACCTTACGAGACTGAGACACTTTGGAGATGATTTTAATGGCAACCATGACGAACGAAAGAAACACCAACCGCAACGCAACCGACTACCGTCGCACCCTGTCCGCCAACACCCTCATCGGGGACAGCGTCAAGAACAGTCAGGGCGAGAATCTCGGCAACCTTAAAGAGATTATGCTCGATGTTCAGAGTGGACGAGTTGCCTACGGTGTCCTCGAGTCAGGCGCTGTTCTAGGTATGGGTGGCAAGCTGTTCGCGATTCCGTTCGAGGCGTTCAACGTGAACGAAAAAGACCATACGTTGTTCCTGAACGTCGATAAAGAAACCCTGAAAAACGCTGAAGGCTTCGACAAGAACAACTGGCCGGATACGGCGAACCGCGAGTGGGGCCAGCAGACGCACGACTACTACGGCTACAGCCCCTACTGGCAGCGCAAGTAACAGTCAGCTGACAAGAAAAACGAAGATGAGAGAAGGCCGAGTACACTCGGCCTTCTCTCATCTCTTGCTAGCATAGAAGGATGAATCAACCCGCTATTCTTCCAAGTTTCGTCGGCGGCACGTGGCTCGTCGGCGACGGCGACGGAATGCTCGTCCGCGACGCGGTTTATGGGAAGCCTATCACCCGCGTCAGCGCTGAAGGGCTCGATTTGGACGGGGCGCTTCGTTACGCGCGTAACGTCGGCGGCCCCGCCCTCCGCAAGTTCACCTTTCACGATCGCGCGTTGCGGCTCAAGGCGCTGGCGCAGCATCTTATGGACGAAAAAGAAGCTTTTTACGAACTGTCTTATCAAACCGGCACCACCCGCCGCGACGCCTGGATAGACATCGAAGGCGGCATCGGCACGCTGTTCGCGTACTCGAGCTTGGTCCGCCGCTCGCTGCCGAACGAGACGTTTTTGCTCGAGGACGACCCCATCCCGCTGTCCAAACACGGCTCGTTCGTCGCCCGACACCTCCTGACACCGAAAGAGGGCGTGGCGGTCCACATCAACGCCTTCAACTTTCCCTGTTGGGGGATGCTCGAGAAGCTCGCCCCGACGCTGCTGGCCGGGATGCCGGGAATTGTCAAACCCGCGCCGCAGACCGCTTACCTGACCGAAGCGATGTTCCGCGAAGTGCTTGCCAGCGGCCTGTTGCCCGAGGGTGCGGTGCAACTCGTCAGCGGTGACGCGGTGGACTTTTTTCCGCATTTGCTCGAGCAAGATGTCGTCACCTTTACCGGTTCCGCCTCGACGGGTAAAAGACTCAAAGCCCACCCGAATATCATCGACAAGGCCGTACCGTTTACGCTCGAGGCCGACTCGCTCAACAGCGCCGTGCTCGGCCGGACGGTGGAACCCGGCGACGAGGAGTTCGAGCTGTTCGTCAAAGAGGTCGCGCGTGAGATGACCGCCAAGGCCGGACAGAAATGCACCGCCATCCGCCGCGCCGTGGTGCCGAGGGCGCTGCTCGAGCCCGTCGCCGAGGCGCTGCAAGCCAGACTCTCCAAAATCACCATCGGCGACCCGCGCGACGAGGCCGTGCGCATGGGGCCGCTCGTGAGCACCGCGCAACGCGACGAGGTGGCGGCGCAAGTAGAGCGGTTGAAAAACTCGAGCACCGTCCTGTTCGGCCATCCTGACAATCTCGAGCTGGTCAGCGGTGACCTCGAGGCGGGCGGCTTTTTCCCGTCGACGCTGCTGTACTGCGAAAAACCTTTCGACGCGTCCGAACCCCACGAAGTCGAAGCCTTCGGCCCCGTCGCCACGTTGCTACCCTACAACAGTTTGGACGAGGCCGTCGCCATCACCAAACTCGGCAAGGGAAGTTTGGTGAGCACCTTCGTCACCCGTGAACCCGCGGAAGCTCGGCAACTCGTCCTGGGCAGCGCCAGCCACCACGGGCGAATCCTCGTCCTCAACCGCGACAACGCCGCCGAGTCCACCGGCCACGGCTCGCCGCTGCCCCTGCTCGTCCACGGCGGCCCCGGCCGCGCGGGCGGCGGCGAAGAACTCGGCGGCACGCGCTCGATCCACCACTACATGCAGCGCACCGCCCTCCAAGCCGACCCCACCACGCTCATGCACGTCACCAACGAATATGTCCGCGGCGCGAAAACGATTCAAGACCGCGTTCACCCGTTTCGCAAAACTTTCGACGAACTCACCGTCGGCGAGCGCTACACCACCCACCGCCGCACCGTGACCGAGGCTGACATCGTCAACTTCGCCAACGTCAGCGGCGACTACTTTTACGCCCACGTGGACGACATCGCCGCCAAAGACTCTCTTTTCGAAAAGCGCGTGGCCCACGGCTACTTTTTGGTCTCCGCCGCCGCCGGGCTGTTCGTAGACCCGCGGCCCGGCCCGGTGCTCGCCAACTACGGTTTAGAGAACCTCCGCTTTATAGAACCCGTCGGTATCGGCGACACCATCCAGGCCCACTTGACGGTGAAGCAAAAAATCAAAAAAGAAAAACGTGAAGACGACAAAAGAGCGACCGGCGTGGTCGCCTGGGACGTAGAACTTGTGAACCAGAATGAGGAGACGGTCGCGCTTTACACGATTTTGACGTTGGTCGAAAGAGAGGATGACTGAGCCACGCTCAGACCTGTTTCTCAAACGCATTTGCTAGAATTGCGCGAGTGATAGCCAATGACGACACAAGCCATAAATATAAAAATTTCTGACGAATTGGCTGACTTGTTACCTGAGCAACAGCGTGAAGTCCCAGCTTTTGCCCGTTCTCTGAAGTTTCAACCTAAAGAAGTCTCAACCTAAAGGTGAGGTCGATGCCGTACGCCAGCGAGTTTACTGCCCTACTCCCTTTCCCCACTTAAACCTACGCCACCTGCGCCAAGCGCTTGGCCGAGAGTTCTAACAGCCGCTCCTGCGAGTTCAGGCGTTTTTGGCCGGGTTTGCGCTTGACGCACGCGTAGTGGCCGTCGCTCTGCAACACTCGAGCTTTTTCGTTGTCGCGCAGCATCAGGTCGAAGACTTGCATGATTTTTTTCTTGAGGTGTTCGTCCTCGACCGGCACCAAGGCCTCGACGCGGCGGTTTAAGTTGCGCTGCATCCAGTCGGCCGAGCCGATGTAGAGACTGTCCGCGCCGCCATGCTGAAAGTAAAAGGCCCTCGAGTGCTCCAAAAAGCGCCCGACCACACTGCGCACATGAATCGTCTCGCTTACCCCTTTTACGCCGGGCCGCAAACAGCAGATGCCGCGTACGATTAACTCGATGTTGACGCCCGCTTGCGAGGCGCGGTAAAGCGCGCGAATCACCTCGGGGTCCACGAGGGCGTTCATCTTGGCGACGATGTGGCCGCCCTCGCCCGCCTCGGCGTGCGCCGTTTCGCGGTCGACGGCCTCGACAATCTTGTCCCGCAGGTTTTCGGGCGCGATCCAGAGTTTGCGCCAGGTGTGCTGTTTGGAAAAGCCGGTGAGGTAGTTGAACAACTCGGAGGTGTCCGCGCCCAGGTCTTCGTCGCAACTCAGCAATGCGAAGTCGGTGTAAATGGTGCTCGTGCCGGGGTTGTAGTTGCCGGTGCCTAAGTGGACGTAGCGCCGGATGTCTTTGCCCTCGCGCCGAACGACGAGTAAAGCCTTGCAGTGCGTCTTGAGCCCGGCAAAGCCGTAGACGACGTGGACGCCCGCGCGCTCCAACTCTTTGGCCCAGACGATGTTGTTCTCCTCGTCGAAGCGCGCCTTGAGTTCGACGAGCGCGGTCACGAGCTTGCCGTTGCCCGCCGCCCGCGCCAGCGCGGCCACGACCGGCGACCGGTTGCCGACGCGGTAAAGGGTTTGTTTGATGGCGAGCACTTTCGGGTCGTCGGCGGCTTGCTCGATCATGTTCAAAATCGCGTCGAAGTCGTGAAAGGGATGATGAATGAGGATGTCACCCTGGCGCACCGCGTCGAAGATGGTGTCCTCATAGCGGTACTCGGTTGGTAGCCGCGTCACGAAGGGCGGGTAGCGCAGGTGCGGGATGTCTAAAAGGGCCAACTCCATAAAGTCGCCGACGTTTAGGTGGTTGGCGATGTCGTAAACGTCGTCCTTGGTAAGCCGGTGGGTGTCGCGCAGGTAGTGCCGCCAGGCTTTGGGCATGTCGCTGCTGACTTCTAGGCGCACCGCGTCGCCCCAGCGGCGGCGGCGCACCTCGTCCTCGATGACCTGCAGCAGGTCGTCGGCTTCGTCCTCGGCAATTTCGATGTCGGCGTTGCGAGTCAGGCGAAAAGCGTGGGCGCGTCTGACCTCGTAGCCGGGAAAAAGCGCGTCCACCCGGCTTTTGATGATGTCTTCCAACATCGCGAAGCGGTAGCCCTTACCGGGCAGCCTCAAGAAACGCGGCAGCACGCCCGGCACCTGCACGACCGCCATTTTGGTGGTTTGCGTTTCGGGGTCGAAAACGTCGAGCATCATCGAAAAGCTCAGGTTGGGCAGCCGCGGAAACGGGTGGGTCGCGTCCACGGCGAGCGGCGTCAGCACGGGGAAGAGTTCGTCCTCGAAAAAGACTGCGACCGCCGCCTGGTCGCGCTCGGAAAGCTCGGCGATGGGTACGACGGCGACGCCATGTTTTTCCAGCGCCGGCAACACGACCTTACCCAACAAACGGCGGTGCTCGGCGACGAGCGGGTGCAGCGTGGTGCAAATGGCGTCGAGCTGTTCGACCGGTGTGAGGCCGTCGGCGCTACGCTTGTCGATGCCCGCGGCGGCCTGCTCTTTGAGACCTGCGTAGCGAATCATCATGAACTCGTCCAAGTTGGTGCTGAAAATCGCCAAAAACTTGAGCTGTTCCAAGAGCGGGTTGTCGGGGTCAACGGCCTCGGCCAGCACGCGCTCGTTGAAGCGGAGCCAGGACAGCTCGCGGTTGAAGTAATACTGCGGGTCGCGTAGGTCGATGTCCGTCATGGTTGGCCTAACATAAACTATAGGGTAGCAGGTTTTCTTTACAAAAAGCGTCAGAGACGTGTGCAGGGCAAGTTTTGGCCCTCGAGTGCAAACTTTTACAAAACTGCCGGGTTTATGGTGCTTGACGGAGAGCGGTTGCTGGTGCAGAAGGTTTTAGAGAAACGGACACGGAAGGTCGAGATTGTTTCGTTTTAGCCGAGTTCTTGCCAAGCTGGAAAACTTTCAAGCGTTTCAATCTTTTCCTTGTCGCTAATCACTTTTGCCAAAGCAGAAAGTAATTCGGGATGAGTGTGGCCTTGTCGAATGGCGACTTCAACGTTGTTACTCAGTACCCAACCAGGAGAGCGAACGCCTTTAGTTAAAAGTTTTTTGAGTTTCTGTAACGCCGAATCTTCACTCTCAAATACATGAGCATATTTATAAAACCAAATTTCCAGGTTTAGACTAGAGTGAGTCTCTTTAACCAAAAAGTCTACTTCGTTTAATAGCTTCTTTCCTACTTCATCCTCGCCTAGAACAAACTTCAGTTTTGCATAATTGCCCAAACAATTTATATCATCTGGCGCGAGTTCTAAGATTTGCTTATAGATAGTTTCTGCCTCGTTTAGCTTCTTTCTAATGTCGGTCAAGAAAATAGCGTAGTTACCCATATTAGCCACCAAATCGGGCTCTAGCTTGAGTGCTTGTTTATAAAATACTTCTGCCTCATCATGCTTCTTACGAATATGAGTAAGGAAATTGGCGTAACTACCTAAAAAGTTCGCCTCATCAGGCTCTAGCTTGAGTGCTTGTTTATAAAATACTTCTGCCTGGTTGTAATCCTTATGAATATTTTTCAGGAAAATAGCGTAGTTACCAACTAAAGGAGCACTATTTGGAAACTTCTTAATACCTTCTCTATAGATTGCCTCAGCCTTTTTAGGGTCAATGTCTTTATACCTTTCTGCTTCAAGCGCAATGTCCCACCAGTTAAGCTCGTCACCCGCCCGTTTCAACCCTTCAAGAAGCGCCGTCTCTTGGCGCAGTGCCTCTGGGTTTTTCTTGGCACGCGCCTCTACATCACCGCGCAACTCTTCAAATGTTTGCTCATAGGTTTTTTTCAAAGTATCGAACCTAGACATATCAGGATGTTCAAGCTCGAACACCTGCCACATGGCAAGCATCAACTGGTCGAAGTCCAGGTGCTTTACCCAAACTGCTTGACGCTTCTCTAGCCACTCGCACATGGTTTTGCTAGCGGGCATATTGGTATTGACCCAATAAATGCCCCAAGGCAGGGCGTCTGTATCTGTTTCGTCTAAAAATTTGACGATGCTTTCATCGGCCCCTGCGTAGCCTGTAAAAATTAGGCCCGTATCACGCAAGATTCGCTGAACCGCCCTTTTCATTTTGGTATCTAACAGGTTTGTCTCGTCTACTGTATTTTTTGGGGCTAGCTGGGCGTCGCCGTGAATCTTTACAACCAGGGGACGCGAGCGGGAAGGTCTGACAAAACCGGATAAGGCTTCATGGGTTATAACCAAAGGTTTCTTCTGCGTGTAGAGATAGAGGGCATCCGCGACCATGTCATCGAAGTTCGTTGTAATAACCATGTTTAGGTGCTGCCCAAACCGCTTGTGGCTCATCAGCATCCCTAGAACGGCGTAGCCGAAGCTCGGGTCTTTACCTGTTATAATTCGCTCGATTTCCTGTTGGCGTTCTTGCGGGGTATGAAAAAGAGCTTCGACAATCTGACCGTAGTAGCTTGACGGTTGCTCTTTTGCCTTTGGGTACTGAGTATTTGCCCATAACCACACGTCATCTCTCGAGCCTGTTTTCAGTTCTTTCAGTTTTGGTAGCCACTGCTCCACAAGTTGTCCCGCCATCGGAATACCCGAGCTTCTCGAGCTACCCGCCCCAAGAAACGAGCAGAAGCGGCTGTCAGGATGTTCTTGCACCAAACGTTTGATCCGGCGGACAAACTCGTCCAGCGTAATTTCTTTCATGACTTAGGCAAAGATACCTTGGATTAGCACCTGTAACAACTATCCTAAATCTCACCCCATCCCCCTCACCACTTGCCCCGGCGTCGCCCCTGTATGTTTACCCTCCTTCAACACCCGTGTTCCATTCACCCACACGTCCCGAACCCCCACCGACAACTGGTGCGGCTTCTCAAACGTCGCTCGGTCGCTGATGGTTTTGGGGTCGAACAGAACCACGTCGGCGTACAAGCCTTCGCGCAACAGCCCCCGGTCGCGCAAACCCAAACGGTCGGCGACGGACGAGGTCATCTTGCGGATGGCGTCCTCGAGCCCAATAATCCCCTCCTCCCGCACGTATTTACCGAGGACTCGAGGATAAGTGCCGTAAGCCCGCGGATGCGTCGGGCCGAGGCCCTTACCCCAAGCCGGGTCGTAACCGCCCGCGTCGGTGGAAATCTTAATCCAGGGTTTGACGAGTTGCAGCTTTAAGTTGTCCTTCGACATCGAAAAGTAAATCGTGCTGATGCGCTGATTTTCGTCCACAATCAAGTCCATCGCCGCGTCTATCCAGTGCTGGTCTCGCATCTCGGCAATCTCGGACAGGCGTTTGCCGACGTAAATTTTGTTTTCCTCTTTTTGGAAGCCGATGGGCATGACGATGCCGGGGCCGTCATGGCTCGCCATCGCCTCCCAATCGTCGTGGGGCTTCAGGACTTCGGCCTTGACCTTGGCACGCACGCCCTCGTCGCGCAGGTTCTCGAACAGCTTGCCGTCTTCGGCCAACCAGGGCGGGAAAATCGCGCTGAGGCCGGTACCCGAGGCGGCGTAAGGGTACATGTCTGCGGTGACATCGAGGCCGGAGGCCCTGACCGCGTCGATAGTCTCGAGCACGCGCGGCATCTTGTCCCAGTTGCGCCGTCCCGCCGCCTTGAGGTGATAAATTTCGACCGGCACGTCGGCCCGCCGTCCGACCTCGAAGGCTTCGTCTAACGCTGTAAAAATTTCGTCGGCCTCCGAGCGGATGTGGGTGATGTAGACGCCGTCGTGCTCGCTCACAGTTTTGCAGATTTCGACCAGTTCGTTCGTAGTGGTGTAGGCGTCGGGCGGGTAGATGAGGGCGTAGGAGACGCCGAAGGCACCGTCTTCCATCGACTCGGCCATCACTCGTTTCATCGCGCCGCGTTCGTCTTTCGTCGGTGGACGCATCGCCAAACCCATGACGAGCTGCCGCAACGTGCCGCCGCCCAGAAACGAGCCGATGTTGGGGGAGACGCCTGAGTCTTTCATGGCGTCCAACCAGTCGCCGAAGCGTACCCAGGTTTTGGCGCGCTCGACCCACTCGGGCAAACGCTGCGCGTACACGGTAAACCCGATGGGGTTTTCGATGTTGCCGCCATAAGGCGCGGGCGTCCAGCCTTCGCCCATAATCTCAGTCGTCACGCCTTGAGCGATTTTGGACAGACTGCGCCCATCTATCATCAGCGGCGCGATTGAGTGGCTTTGGATGTCGATGAAACCCGGGCAGACGACCATGCCGGGGGCGTCTACAGCTTCGGCGGCGTTCTCAGGAGGAATGTGTCCGGGTGGGGTTACCGCGGCGATGCGTTCGCCCTTCAGGGCTACATCTCCGTAAAACCAGGGGTTGCCTGTACCGTCGATAACCTTTGCCCCGCGAATGAGTACGTCGTAAGTCGGCATTGTTTTCCCCTTTCCAGTTCGGACGAGTATACGAGAAGTTGAGTGAAGAGGTCGAAAAAGCAGGGGCGTCGAAGCTCTAACTGCGTATTCGGACTCGAGACTTGCCACTTTTCAGTTCAGGTTGCCGTCTGCCCCGGTTCCATGCGGTATAACGGTGCCTAACCATGCACGCCGACATCGAGACCATCCAAACCACCTTGGAAACGCGCGGCTACGTCGCCGGGCGCGAGATTGCGACGGCCGTCCACTTGGCCGAGCGTCTGCAACGGCCCCTGCTGGTCGAAGGTCCGGCGGGCGTCGGCAAGACTGAAATCGCCAAGGCGATGGCGAGTGTACAGGGTACCGAACTCATCCGCTTGCAGTGTTACGAAGGGCTGGACGCCTCGAGCGCGCTCTACGAATGGAATTACCAAAAACAGCTTCTTCATATCCGCATGGAAGAGGGCTCGAGCAAAACCCTCGAGGCCCGCGAAGCCGCCATCTTCGGCCCCGGCTTTTTGCTCGAGCGGCCCCTGCTGAAAGCGATTACCCGCGACCGGTCGCCGGTGCTCCTCATCGACGAAATCGACCGCGCCGACGAGGCGTTCGAGGCGTTTTTGCTCGAACTCTTGTCCGACTGGCAGGTGTCCGTGCCCGAACTCGGCACGCTGCGCGCCGAACATGTCCCCTTTACCGTGCTGACGAGCAACCGCACCCGCGAACTGTCCGACGCGCTGCGGCGGCGCTGTCTGTACCTGTGGCTGGACTACCCGCCGTTTGAAAAAGAACTGCAAATTGTCCGCGCCAAAACGCCCGGCATCGGCGCGGCTTTGAGCGCGCGCGTCGTCGCGCTGGTGCAACTGCTCCGCCGCTTGCCGCTGGAGAAAACGCCCGGCGTCGCCGAAAGTCTGGACTGGGCGGCGGCCCTGACGCTGTTCGACCGCGAACGACTTGACACCGAAACTTTGGAGACCACCGTCGGCGTGCTGCTGAAACACGCCGAGGACCAGCGGCGCTTTCGCTCGGTGTGGCTGCCCGCGCTGCTGGACGCGCTCAAAAACGTCGAGCCGGGTCAAGAAGAGGTGGGACTCGAGCGGGCGTGGCAGCGGTTGAGCGCCCGGCCGGGGTAGGAGGGTTGTTCGTGATTCGCTGTTCATCGTCAGTTTTGTGAATCACGAACCTCGAACGACACCGTGACCCCTTACCCCGCCACCCTCGAGGCCAACCTCCTCAGTTTCGCGCGCAGCTTGCGGGCGGCCGAGTTGCTGGTGTCGCCGCAGGAGGTGGCGCTCGCGCTGGGTGCGCTGGCCGCGGTCGACCTGAGCGACCGTGACGAGGCGCGGCTGGCGCTGCGGAGCTTGTTCGCGACCTCGCCCGCCGAGCAGCGCGTGTTCGACCGCCTGTTCGAGCACTACTGGCGGGGGGGGTTGTTGGACGCCGCCGACCCCGCGCCCAGGCAGAACCCGCCGCCCAAGCCGCCCCGCTTGCAGAGCGTGTCGTTCCTCGACTGGCAGGCGGGCGAGGGCAGCGACGAAACGGTGGATACCCAGGCCTACAGCGCCGCCGAGACCGTCGCCCAGGGCGACGCGGCGGTGCAAACGAGCGAGGTCGAGGTGCTGTCGAAACTCGTACGGCGACTCGTCAAGCGTTTGGCGACGCGGCCCAGCCGGCGCTGGACGCTCGCCTCGGGGCGGGGTGGGCACGTCGACCTGCGCCGCACGCTGCGGCACAGTTTGGCGAGCGGTGGCGAACCCCTGGAGCTGCGCTACAAGGCTCGAGCAACGGGCAAAACGCGCGTCGTGTTCGTGTTCGACGTGTCGGGCTCGATGATGGTCCACAGCGGGTTGCTGCTGCAGCTCGCCTACGCCTTCGTGCGCGAATCTCGGCTCAGCCGAACGCAGGTGTTCGGCTTCAGCACCGAGTTGTACCCCTTGACCGAGCACTTGCAGCGGGGCGGGGTCGCCGAGGCGTTGCGCGCGGCGCGGCTCGCCATGCCGGGGCGCAGCGGCGGCACCAAAATCGGCGCGTCGCTGGCGGCGCTGCTCGAGCGCTACGGTCAGCTTTTGGACGACAAGACGATTTTGATGATTAACAGTGACGGTTGGGACACGGGCGAGCTGGACGTTCTGGCACGGGCCATGCGCGGCCTGCAGGAGCGCACCCGGCACATCGTCTGGCTCAACCCGCTGGCGGCGAGTCCCGGTTTCGAACCCACCGCGAGCGGGATGCGCACCGCGTTGCCTTTCGTGGACGTGTTCGCGCCCTCGCACAACTTGAACAGTTTGGTGGCCTTGGAGCGGCGGCTGAGCAAGCTGTGACGGTGAAAAGTACCATCGCCGCGGTCGTGTTGGCCGGCGGTGAGAGCCGGCGCATGGGCGCGCCCAAGCTGGCTTTGGAGTTCGAAGGCAAAACGCTGCTGGCTCGAGCCGTGGCGACGGCGCGGCGAGTCTGTCCGCACGTGGTCGCGGTCGTCGGCGCTTATGCGGAGCTTTACGCGCCCCTGGCCGAAGCTGCCGGGGCCGCAGTGGTCGTCAACCCGGACTGGCGCGAGGGCTTGGCCTCGTCTTTGCGCGCCGGCGTCGCCAGCTTGCCGCCCCAGACCGCCGCGGCGCTCGTCCTGCTCGGCGACCAACCGCTCGTGCCGGTGGAGCATTTTGAGAAAATGTTGGAGGTTTACCGCACCACCGCCGCAACCCTCGTGTTTTCCAAGTACGACGGCGTGCGCGGCGCGCCGACCCTGCTAGACGCCGCTCTGTTCGGCGCGGTTCAAACCCTGACGGGCGACACGGGCGCACGGGCGCTGCAAGACCGGGCGCGGGTCGCTACGGTGCCGCTCGGGGCGGCCTTCGACGTCGACACCCCGGAGGACGCCGTGCGGCTGAAGCTGAACCCCGATTCGCGCTAGGTCGTGCTAGACTGATGAAGGGATTTAGGGGTAGCTGTGAACACGCCCGAGAGGCTGAAAGCTGTTTTGGACGCGCTGCCTTTCGGTGTCGCCGTGTTCAAACCGGTCTTCGAAAACGGCGCGGTCCGTGACTTCGAGTGGCAGTTTATGAACCGGCTGGCTTTGCAGCCTGGGCCGACGGGCAGCGGCGACCGACTCGGGCAGCGCCTGCTACGGATCGCCCCGGAACTGGCCGGCGGCCCGCTTTTCAAGGCCCTGCTGGCGGCGGTCGTGGCGCACGAGTCGAACCAGCTCGAGCAGTTTTTCGGCGGCGACACGTCGGTGGGTGCCGCTGTGACTACCGAAGAGTGCTGGTACAACGTCCACACCGAGCCGTTTCATCAAGGCGTTTTGGTCACCTTTGAAGACATCGCCCGTCAAAAACGCGCCGAGGCGACCATCAGCCGGCTCGTCTACCAAGACGAGTTGACCGGGATTCACAACCGACGTTACTTTACGGCGCGAACTCCCGAACTGCTGTCTTTGGCGCGGCGCGAGGCCTGGATTTGCGCCCTGCTGTACTTCGACCTGGACGGTTTCAAAAGCGTCAACGACACGCACGGTCACCAGGCGGGCGACAAGCTGTTGCAGCGCGTGGCCGAGCGGCTCGGCTCGGTCAAGCGCGAGGGCGATATTTTTTTTCGCTCCGGCGGTGACGAGTTCGCCCTGTTCTTGCCCAACGCCAAGGCCGCCCTGGCGACCGCCGAGCGCGTCGCCGCCGAGTTCGCCCGCCCGTTCGAGTTGGACGGCGTCGCCCACACGGTCGGGGCCAGCATCGGTGTGGCGGTCATGTTGAGCGAAGAGGCCGACGTGGAAGAGTTGCTCGAGCGCGCCGACCGCGCCATGTACGCCGCCAAAGCGCGCAAAGACCGCGGGACGAACGGCATTGCCCTGTGGGAAGCCCACCTGCAAGTTTGAGTCGCCGCAGGGTTCCGTAACGGGTCGTACAAGCGCGCCTGCTCCGCCGCACTATGCTGGACGAAACGTGGACCAAGGAGGAAATGATGAACCCACTCAAGAAACTCCAAGACTTCGGTCAGTCCGTCTACATGGACGAAATCCGCCGCAGCATGATGACGGACGGCTACCTGCAAACCCTCATCGAGCGCGACGGGCTGCGCGGCGTCACCTCGAACCCCGCCATTTTTCAAAAAGCCATCGCCGACAGCGACGACTACGACGAGGCGATTCAAACAGCCCACGGTAAAGGCACGAGCGTCGACCGGATGTTTGAGGACATAGTCATCGAGGACATCCAAAACGCCGCCGACCTGTTCCGGCCGCTCTACGACACCAGCGACGGCAAGTACGGCTTTGTGAGTTTGGAAGTCTCGCCCAAGCTCGCCCATGACACCGACGGCACCCTCAAAGAGGCGCGCCACCTGTGGCAACGCCTGGGTCGTCCCAACGTGTTCATCAAGGTGCCGGGGACGGAAGCGGGTTTGCCGGCCATCACGGCCCTGATAGCTGAGGGCGTCAACGTCAACGTGACTTTGCTGTTCGGTTTGGAGCGCTACCGCGCCGTCGCCGATGCTTATATAACAGGCCTCGAGCAACGCGCCGAAGCGGGACAGCCGCTCAAACACGTCGCCTCGGTCGCCAGCTTCTTTCTGAGCCGCATCGACGTGATGGTGGACAAAAAGCTCGACGAAATTATCGACCAAGGTGGCGACAAGGCTGCAAAAGCCAAAAACCTCAAGGGTAAAATCGCCATCGCCAGCGCGAAACAGGCCTACCAGATTTACAAAGAGGTGTTCACTTCCGACCGCTTCAAAGCCTTGGAAGCCAAGGGCGCGCGGCCCCAGCGCGTGTTGTGGGCCTCAACCAGCACCAAAGACCCCACCTACAGCGACGTGATGTACGTCGAGGCTTTGATAGGCCCCGACACCATCAACACGCTGCCGGTCGACACCCTGGACGCCTACCGCGACCACGGCGAGCCCGCGGCGCGCTTGGAAGACGGGGTAGACGAAGCCGCGCAGCAGCTCGAGAGTTTGAAAAACTTAGGCATCAGTTTGGACGAGGTGACGGAAAAGCTCGAGGCCGAAGGCGTCGAGAAGTTCATCAAACCCTTCGAAAGCCTGATGCAAACCTTGCGCGAGGCGGCCGAAAAGACGCCGGCCTAGTTTTTACAAAACCGTGAAGGGAGGCGTGTAGCCTCCCTTTTTTGCGCCCAGGCTCTGTTCGCTGCGGGACTGTGTTTCTGCGCGCGCCTGCCTAAGCTGAGAAGCGTGCATAAGTTAGGAAGTGTGTATGACAGACCTCAGTGGGAAAACATGTTTGGTGACCGGCGCGAGTTCGGGCATCGGCTTCGAGACGGCCAAAAGTTTGGCGCGCCAAGGCGCGACCGTGGTGACGGTGTCGCGGGGCAGCGGCGGCGGCGCGCAAAGAGCCGAGCAAATCCGCCGTGAGACGGGCAACGACGCGGTGACGTTTATGCCCGCCGACCTATCCTCGGTGCAGGACGTCCGCCGTCTGGCAACTGAGTTCAAAGCGCACCACGACCGGCTCGACGTGCTTGTCAACAACGCCGGCATGTTCGCTTCGGAGCGCAAAACGACCCCCGACGGTTTTGAACTCACCTTCGCGCTGAACCACCTCGCCTACTTTTTGCTGACCAACCTGCTGCTCGAGACCCTGCAAAACAGCGCCCCGGCGCGCGTCGTCAACGTGTCGTCGGAGGCCGAGCGCTTCGGCAAAACCCACTTCGACGACCCCATGCTAGAGCGAAACTACAACGGCTGGAAGGCTTACGGTCAATCCAAACTCGCCAACTTGCTGTTCACCTTCGAACTCGCCAAGCGTTTGGCGGGTACCGGCGTGACGGTCAACGCGCTGCACCCCGGCGCGGTGGCGACGGGTTTCGGTCAGGGCGGGCAAAGTTTCGTCAATAGAGTGTTCGGCCTCTTTCGCCCCTTCATGCGCTCGCCCGAGAAGGGCGCGGAGACGGCGATTTTTCTGGCTTCTTCGCCCGCGGTCGAAGGCGTGACGGGCAAGTATTTCAAGGACAAAGAACCCATCAAGGCCTCGAGCGCCGCCCACGACGCAGCCGCGCAAACCCGGTTGTGGCGACTTAGCGAAGAGTTGACGGGCCTGAGCGAAGCCGAAAATCTCAAAGAGCCGGCCCTGGCCTGATGGCCGCAACGGAACAGGTCCCCAAACGCAACCCGGTCGAGCACGAGGTCATCGCGCCTGTGGCCGGACGCTGGAGCCCTCGAGCCTTTTCCGCCGAACCGGTCGAGCGAGAAAAACTCTTGAGCCTTCTGGAGGCGGCGCGCTGGGCGGCGTCGAGTTTCAACGAGCAGCCCTGGCGCTTCGTCGTCGCTCTGAAAGACGACCCCGCCGAGTTCGAGAAGGTGCTGAGTTGTTTTAAAGAGGGTAACCAGAGCTGGGCCAAAAACGCACCCGTCGTGATGCTCGTTTTGTCGAAAAAAACCTTTTCCCGCTCCAAAGGGGGCGACAACCACAACCGCCACGCCCTTTACGATACCGGCGCGGCCGTCGCGCAGCTCAGCTTGCAGGCCACCGCCCTGGACCTGTGCGTCCACCAGATGGCGGGCATCCTGCCGGACCGGGCGCGGGCGGTGTTCGGGGTGCCCGACGAGTTCGAGGTCACGGCCGGGCTTGCCCTGGGTTACTTGGGCGACCCCGCCCAGTTGCCCGAAGACCTGCAGGCTAAAGAGCGCGGCGAACGCAGCCGTAAGCCTTTGAGCGAGCTGGTCTTTTCCGGGGCGTTCGGGCGGCGCGCGGACGTGCTCGAGTAGACCGGCAACCCGTTCAGTAGGTGCTCGAGGCGGGCATCACCAGCCACAGCACGATGTAAAGAAGCGGCCCGAAGCCGAACGCGAGCAGCGCGATCAAAAAGCCGCCCCGCACCAACACCGGGTCGACGCCGAAGTAGTGGGCCAAGCCGGCGCAAACGCCGCCGATGACCTTGTTTTGCGTGGAGCGTTGCAGTTGCTTGTTCATGTGACGGAGTTTAGCACTCGGCGGCTCGAGCCCTCTTCAACCAAAAGGTGTAGACGACGCCTGTTCTTAGCTTCTCAGAAACGTCTAAAGGTTTATAGTGAGGCCTATGACCAAAGTGTGGGGATTACCCGCCATCGTCTGGGTGAGCTTGTGCCTGGCGGTTGCCGTCCTCTACTTTTTTCTCTGGCCGCAGCAAAAAGTCACGCCGGACACGGGGTGGTTGCGCTACCTCGTCCTTCGCTACGGTCACGCGTTGGTGTGGTTGCTGTTGGCCTTGTCGTTTTTGCTGCGCGGTTCGGACAGTGGAGGGCTCGCCGCCAACGGGGTGGCCTTGGCGGCGCTCCTCGCTTACCTGCTGTTTATGGTTACGTTTTTGACCTAGCCGATTTAACCTAGCCGAGTTTACCCCGGCAGTGGACGCAGTAGTCCTGGGCCGGAACGCGCTTGCCGCAGCGCGGGCAGGGCAAGGTGCCGCGCACGAGCGCGCGAACGCCCATGTCTTTGAGTTCGCCCGCTATTAAAACCGCGTCTTCTTCGGAAATGTCGGACACCGTGAATTCAATCTCGCCGGACACGGCCGTCACCATAAAGGTGCCGCTGACGTAGGGTTGAACGGCGCTGCCACGGTTGCCGGCGTCGACGGCCGTCTTGACTTGCGTGAAGTAATGCCAGAGATGCTGTTCCGTGTTCACCCTTAAAGTTTAGCTTAAATGTGAAAAACCCGACGTGACACGCGTCCACCGGGTTCGCGCTTAAACTTGGTTTATGAACGCAGTGAATAGGGTCACCAACCGAGGCTTCGACACCCTCGTCGGCCACACGCCCGTCGTCAAGCTGTTCAAGGTCGTGTCAGCGGACATGGCCGAGGTGTGGGTCAAGCTCGAGGGCCAAAACCCCGCCGGGAGCATCAAAGACCGCACCGCCCTCGGCATGATCTCGGACGCCGAGGAGCGCGGCGTGCTCACGCCCGGTTCCGGCCAGACCATCATCGAGCCGACCAGCGGCAACACCGGCATCGGGCTGGCTTTTTTGGCGGCGGTGCGCGGTTACCGCTGCGTCATCGTCCTGCCCGACACGATGAGCGAGGAGCGCAAACGCACCCTGCGCGCTTACGGCGCGGAGTTAGTGTTTACGCCGGGTGAACTGCGGATGCAGGGAGCCATCCCGAGGGCGCAAGAACTCGCCGAAGAGCACGGCTGGTGGCTGCCCAACCAGTTCGAGAACCCCGCCAACCCGCGCTACCACTTTCAAGTGACCGGCCCTGAACTGTGGACGCAGCTGCAGGGCCGCGTCGACGCCTTTGTGTGGGCCTCGGGCACGGGGGGCTCCATCAGCGGCATCGGGCGCTACTTAAAAGCGCAAAATCCTGACGTCAGAGTTTACGCCGTGGAACCCGCCCGGAGCGCGGTCATCAACGGTTTCGAGCGGGGCCAGCACGGCTTTCAGGGGATGGGTCCGGGTTTCTTGCCTAAGAACCTGGATTTGGACCTGCTGGACGGCTGCAAGATGGTTTACGAAGAGGACGCCTACCCGCTGGCGCGGCGTTTGGCGCGAGAAGAGGGCGTCTTCGTCGGCATGTCGAGCGGCGCGACCCTTTACGCCGCGCTGGAAGTCGCCCGCGAACTCGGCCCCGGCAAGGTCGTCGCCTGCCTCGCCGCCGACACCGGGGCACGTTACGTCAGCACGGACTTGTTCGTGGCGGATGAAGACCCGACGCCCGAAACGGTTCGAAAAACGACGGGTGCGCCGTAGGGTGTGCCGCTGAAATTGGACTCGTTGCGCAGCTCGAGCGTTCTCAGCAGATAGGTGACCCGAATGTGGCAGTTCAGCGGCGTCGCTTCGGACACTCGAGCCTTTTTGATAAAGGGGCTCGACGTTTGGGCTTTTCAGTGGTGGGAGGAAGGAGAAGTTGCCGAGGTCGAAGACCCTCTCTACGGCCAGCCCCACACTTTCGCGGTTTACACGGTCACCGACGGCACCCAAACCGTCAAGTTTGCCGCCGGGGAGTTCTCTGCCGGCGTCTGGGGTTTCTACTTGCCAGTTTGAACCCGTTTCCCCTTTTAAAGGTTAAGCTCGAGCCATGCTTTTCGTCGAAAAGAGAAATCCGTGAACATCCACACCCTCAAGGGTGGGGGCGGCCTGAGCCTCAACGTCGTCGAAGCGGGCGTTCGTGGCGCGCCGAGCTTGCTGTTTCTGCACGGCATCTCGCAAAGTTACGACGCGTGGGCGGGGCAGTTAGAAAGTTCTTTGGCCGAGGACTTTCGCCTAGCCGCCTTCGACCTGCGCGGGCACGGCGCGTCGGAAAAACCTTTTGACCGAGAGGCCTACCACGACCCCGCGCTGTGGGCCGAGGACGTTTCAGCGGTGATTGAGGGCCTCGAGCTACATCGTCCCGTCCTGGTCGCCTGGTCCTACGGCGGCATCGTTGCGCTGGACTATCTCAAAACGTTTGGTGAGCGTGAAGTTTCGGGTCTCGTGCTGGTCGCGGCGCTGAGCCAGAACGCGGTCGAGGCGGGGTACGCACACCTGGGCACGGCTACTTCACATCTTAAAGATATGTTTTCAAAGGACTTCGGCACAAACTACGCGGCCACGCTCCAGTTCGCCCAAACCATGACGGCCGCGCCTCCGAGCGAGCCCGCGCTGCGCCGAACCGTCGGCGCGATGATGATGACGCCGCCGCAGATTCGGCGCAACCTGGCCTCACGAAGAGTCGACCACACGGACACCCTGGGCAGCCTGACCCTACCCGTCTTGTGTCTGCACGGCGACGGGGACAAGGTTGTGAGGGTAAGCTCGAGCGAGCACACCCTGCAAACAGCGCCGCACGCCTCGCTGAAGCTTTACGAAGAGGTCGGTCACGCCCCCTTTATAGAAGCTGCCGAACGGTTCAACCGAGAGGTGGCGGCGTTCGCTCGTTCCGTTGCCCGGTAGCGCGCTCGTCAACCGAGTCTCTGGCCCGTAAAGCGGCGCGTCGCCGCAAAACGGGCCTGCCGAAGCCTCACGCTGAAGCCCCAGTGAAATACTTCACGGTTGCCGCTCACTTTGGTATGCTCGACCTATGCGAGAAAAACTCATCGACTCCGCGTTGCTGATAGGTCTGGTGGTCGTCTGCGCCGTCATCGTCGTCACGCTCTTCTTCCCGGGTGTACGAGGCAACCGCCGAGCCGCCGTGACCGCGACGCCGCTCGAGACCGTCCAAACCGAAACCACCCAAACCGAGACCCCTCGAGCCGCGACCCCCCAAATCGAAGTCGCGCCGGGTCAAACAGGCGTGCCGGTCATCTCCTCCGCAGGCCGAGCGGCCACGCCGGAGGCGGGAACGGAACCTCAAACCGAGGCCGGGGCGGAAACCGTCGCCGAACCGGCACCGGAGGCGAGTCCGGGGGTCGAAACGACAGAAGCCGGTCCCGCCGAGTCTGAAGCGACCGCTCAACCCTTACCCGAAGGCGGCTTCGACTTGGAGCGCGTCGGCTTCAGCTTTGCGGGCGTGATGGGCGCGTGTAGCGTCGAGTTGGAGCCGTGGCGGCACGTCGCGGTGAGCCGTGACATCTTGGCGGAGTATCCTTGTGGCAGCGAAATCACGGTAGCTTTGGACGAACCCGTGGCCGGGCGCAGCAGCTTTCGCGCCGTCGTCGGCGACACCATGAACCCCTCGAACGTGCGCACCGTGAACATCTACGTCGCGCCGGACGAGCCCGCCTTGCAGTACGGCGTCGCGGCGGGGCGGCTCGAGCCCTGAGGGGCGGTACCGAGTACCGAGTGGAAAATACCGAGTGAAGCGCTACTCGAGCACCGCCAGCACGTCTTTCGGCAAGATTTTTTCCTTGAACCAAATCACCTTGGCAAGGACTTTGTCCATCTTTATGCCGACCTCGCCCAGGTTCAGCCGCTCCGACACGGCCAACACCATGTTGCTGATGCCCGACTTGCGAATTTGCGCAAACTTTTTCTTGAGGTACTCGGGCCGCCAGTAGCCGACGATTTCAAAGACGAAGTCGCGGCCGTCCGGGTGGACGAGCCGAAAGTCCGGCACCATCACGCTGCCGGGGATGGGGAGCAGGTCGACCTCGCGTTCCAAGACCCACTCGGTGTCGGTCGCCTCCCAGCGTTTGGCAAAGGCGCTCTCAACCATGCTGTCGTAAGCCTTGCCCTTTTTGTAGTGCGACACCAGCCCACAATCCGAGTCGAGCGTAAAGCGCGCAACCGACGGAGTCCCGTCGTAACGCTCTTTGGGGTTCAGCGTCGCCGTCATGCTCCACTTGGTCACGTTGAGGAGCGCGGGCAAAAACTTCGCTAAGTCGGTGCCGTAGCGGGTGCTCGAGCCGAACAGACTCGCCGGCCCGTCAATCGTCACCGTAAACCCGTGCTCCACGTCGCCCTCGATGTAGGCCATAAGTCCGAACAGCTTGAGGTAGCGAAACAGCTGCTTGTACTCGCCCGGTACGTTACGGTGCGCGCTTATCACAAGGTCCTGTGCCCGGTAGAGCACGCCCTGAACTTGTGAGAGGTTGTAACGGTGCAGCAGCGCTAGCGGGTCGGGCGGCGTGAAGTCGGTCAAAATCGCGTTTTCCTTGAGGTCGGCGTAGAGCCCCGCCGCCACCTCCGCCGCGCCGACCTCTTTATTGAGTTCGTCACTCAGCACCGCCGCCAAACCGGATAATAGGCTTTCGGTCGTTTCCGGTCGGGGTGGGTGTTTCGCCGACAGCGCGAACAGCCGCGCGCGCAACGCCTCGGGCTCCAAGGGGCTCACCGTCTCGAAGGTGCTGAAACCGTTGGTGAGGAGGTGCGCCAAGCCCCGCTTGACGCGGTAGTCGGTCGCCTCGCCCTCTAAAACTTGTAGACGCTCATCCAAGTCGGCTCTCCGCCGTCCCCGGTACTCGCCGAAAATACCGGTGATGTCCGCGGCGAGCTCGAGGTTTTTGCGGGACAGCTCGAGGCGCTTTGGGATTACCTCTTCTCCGTTGTAGCGGTGCATGAGGAGGCTGCTGGGAAGCATACATTTATTATGACGCGTTCGCCTGAAAGATTAAGTTTTTCACGTGGTTCGTTTTTGTAGAGAGCGCCGTCGAGGTGGAAAAGAGTAGCTGGGGTTCGACGTGAACCGTCGGATTCGTACAGCGCGGTATGCTCTTACGGAAATGGCCCGCCAAAACCGCACCCAATACGCCGTCCTCGGCTTTTTGGCGAGTGAGCCCGGCACCGGCTACGACATCCGCACTCGGCTCGAGGGCATCAGCAGCATCTGGCACGAGAGCTACGGGCAAATTTACCCGACGCTGAAGCGTCTCAGTAACGAAGGTCTTGTAAAGCGCTCGGTGGCCGAGGGCGCGAAGGGCTCGGACAAGTACGTCTACAGCATCACCGAAAAAGGTCGGCAGGTTTTGCGCGAGTGGTTGGAAGAACCCGTCTACTTCGCGCCGCCCCGCTTCGAGATACTGCTGCGCGTTTATTTCGCCAAGCACGCGAGCCGAGAGGTCCTTATTCAGCAACTGCTCCGCTACCGGGAGGTGGCGCAAGAAAATTACGAGTGGTGCTTAGAGTTGGAAAAGAGGTACGTCACCGACAAAGAGCCGCTCGCGTCGTCCGACCACGCCTATATGACCATCAGCCACGGCCTTTACGTGCGCAGGGCGCACCTCGCCTGGTGCGACGACATGCTGATGCGGGTGCAGTATGAAAACCAAAACGAATCCTGAGACAATCTTGGTGCTAGCAGATACCAAATTCTACAGACGCTCTTGTAACAGCTTTACCTCTGATTTTTAAGGAGCTTTCACTCTTGCAGACAGCCCTTAACCGACTAGCGCGTTGTCAGTCTCACGCCAAGGACACACAGTCAAGGGCACGTCGCGGTGCCAATCCCAAACGCCCTGTACGTCAATGAGCACGTCCATACTCCAGACCAGCTCGTTATTGTTGGCGACAAAGGTGTAGGGCGCGTCCAAAGGGATTTGAAACTGCTCGCTCACCTTTACCGGCTCATTCATGACGAGCGTCCGCTGCGTCAGGCTCGTGCGCGTCTCCTCATAGACCTTGTGCCGGTGGGTCGTCTTGTTCGTACCGCTACCTTGCACCACCCGCTCGTGAGCTTTGAGGACGAAACAAAGACGTTCGAGCTGCACCTCTTTTGTCGGCACAAAGCCGACATCGCACTCGAGCGTATCGCCCGGAACGAGCTCGCGCCGACTGAGAGAGCGTCACCTCGCCCAGCCGCCGCGTCGCCAGCGCGTTTCTGACGCCGAGAAAGATGCAGAACATGCCAGCAAGCACGAAAACCAGCGGAAACAGGGCGGCAGTGCTGCCGAGGAACACCAGGAAGACGACGAGCCCGACCGCGCTAAAGACAGCTCCAAAAAGCACCAAGGACCACACTATCCCACGCTCTGTTAACTCGCCACTCTCGGGAGGTTTGTAGTCCGGTCCTAAACTCACCGGCATCCCGGTTGGCAGCAAGAGCAGTTCGGTTTCCGCCTTGGGGTCGAGAAAATTCGGCATGGTAGGCACGTCGAGCACGGCGCGCACGTACCAGTCGACGTTGAGGAGGTGACCCCGGTAGGTCAGCGGACCTGCCGGAGCGGTAAAGCTGAACGGCACGCTGTAGGTGCGCCCCGGCTCCAACCGCCTTTCGGTCAAGGCCAGCTTGTGGCGGGTCGTTTCGCCGCTCGTCCGGTTACCGCGCCCGTGCGTGCGCCAGAAAAGCTCGAGGGTCATCCCGCCCGGGTCAAGCGTGCGGTGCGGCGTCAGGCAAACCTTGCCGGTCACCTCGTCTCCGACAGTGTAGACGGCGTCGGGCTGGTCGAAAGAGAGCTGAACGTCACAGGCTTGGAGCATCAGCCCAAGCGTACCGAGCCGGGCGTTTCCAGGCCCTGAAAAATCTCATAAAGGTAGTTCTCCACGCCGCGCACGTCGTCGCCGAAGTGGTCGGTAAGAAACCGAACGCTTCCCGCCTCGAGGACCGGCACGGGACCCGGACCGCGTCTCGCCGCCTCGATACGACACGCCACTATCGCGCTCAGCCGCTGGGGCGAAAGACCGCGCAGCTCTAAGGTACGGTGTTCTAAACCAGCCCACTCGAACTCGGCGCGGTGGTCCTCATGTGTACCCACCACGAACGACGCGGGACGCCGGAAGAGTTGCCGACGCGCCCGCCCCGAAAATCGCTGCGTCTCGTCAAGAAAGAGCAGGGGCGCGCTCGGCACGCGGGGGCGCGGTCCGCCTTCGGGACAGTGGCGGTAAGGCGCCTCGGGAAAGTGCTCGCGTAGGGCTAACAGGTGCGTCGTCTTGCCGCGTCCACACTCGCCTATAACCTGTAGAACAAAGCCGGGTTGCCTAAGCCGCTCGATATACCGCGCCGCATCCGCCCCCAAGACGGCCAGCCGCCCGCGCAGCTCGAGCGGGAGTTCGCCAAATGGGTTGCGCGTCAAGTTGAGGTGAGCGAAAGGTGGCGTAAGCACGACTTTAGTGTGGCGTATTCACGGCGCAGAACAGGTAAGGCTTTTTATGTTTACACATCTCTGCAAAAGACGCGTGGTCTCTTGCCTTAACCCTATTCCTTATATCCTTACAGTTTGTAGACACCTTTGAGACATTTTGCAGACGCTCCTTTTTTATGCTGCATATTGAAAGGAGTTAGACCATGAAACATCTAGGGCTGGGACTTATATTCGAATGAGGCCAACTCAAACGGAGATTTCAAGAAGAGCTTGATTTACACTGAAAATTATAATATCTTTCAGATACTTAACTTTACGTTCGTGCCGTCTTAAGAGGGCGTGTTATTTCAGACGCACGAGAAAGGATGGCGTTGGTTACGCGAAGCCGCCCCGTTTCTAATGTACGAACCCACTGAGGAGGCGAGAACATGCGACGAACGATGGCCTTTTTAACTACCACCCTACTGACGGTCGTTTTGGCTGGATTCGCCCTGGCCCAGGACGCTCGAGCGGGCATCGCTGACGAGCCCCTATTCGTAAAACTGCTCGGCACCTGGGAGGGTGAGGGCTGGACGATGCTGGGGCCGGACCGACGGGTCGAATTTAATCAAGTAGAAACCATCGAAGCCAAGGCGAACGGTCACGTGGTGGTCGTCGAAGGCTTGGGCGACAACAAAGAGACGGGTGAGCTGGCCTTTCAAGCCTTCGGCATTTTCAGCTATGACCTCGCGAATGACCGCTATCAGTTCACGGCGTATCAAACCAACGGCTACTCGGTCACGGTCGAGCCCGAAATCAGCGACGACCGTTTCGTCTGGGGGTTCGACACGGGCCAGGGGTTGGTGCGCTACACCGCAGATATTACGGAGACCACGTGGACCCAAATCGGTGAGTTTTCACCCGATGGGGGCACGAATTGGTTTCCAACCTTTGAGATGAACCTGACCAAAGTCGAGTAGTAGGGGTTCCTGTGCAACTGTCAAGCGTCTACCCTGTCATCTGCACCGACAAACTAGCCGAGTCGAAGCGGTTTTACGTTAAGCACTTTCCCCTCGAGGTCACCTTCGACTCGGACTGGTATGTAAGCTTTAAGTCAACGGGCGAGCGCCCCTTCGAGTTGGCCCTACTGGATTACCAGCACGACACCGTTCCGGCAGATTTCAGGAAGAACTTTTCGGGCGGGCTCATCATTAACTTTGAAGTCGAAGATGTCGACAGCGTTTTTGAACGGTTTAAAAAGGCGGGTGCGCCGATTCACCAGGAACTGCGCAGCGAGGCGTTTGGGCAGCGGCACTTCATCACCTCCGACCCGAACGGCGTGCTGATAGACGTTATTAAAGTCATCCCCTTTTTGGACGAGTTTGCAGCGCAATCCACCTGAAAGCTTCTGGCTGAAACCTCCAGGATTAGTTCGGCTTGACAAAGACAAAAAGGAGCAGTGATGAAACGTTTAGCGGTTTTGGTGTGCAGTTTGGCTTCCCTGGGTTACACGCAGCTTTACCAGGACGACTTCTCGCAGCAAACGGGTTTTGCCGAGAGCGCCAGCGATACCGTCGTCTTGTCTTACCTCGAGGGCGGCGAGTACAGCATGAGCGTGCTCGTGCCGGACTTTACCCAGCTCGTCACCCCCAGCGGCCTGGGCAGTCTTGAAAACGTGGCGGTCGAAGTGGACACCTACCAGCCCACCACCGAATTCGACATGCTCTACGGGGTGCTGTGCCGCCTCCAGCCCGACGGCAGCCATTATGCCCTGCTCATCAGCAACGCGGGGCGGGCCTACGCCATCCTAAAGTCGGTGTTGGAAGACGACGTGTTCGTGCCGACCGTTTTGACGAGCGGCGCGCTGCCCGACAGGGGCCCCTCGGGCAACAGGCGGGTGGGCGCGGCGTGTGTGGGCGAAACGTTAACGCTTCAGGTGGACGGGGAACAAGTCGACAGCGTCAGCGACGCGGGTTTACCGAACGCGGGCCAGGTGGGTTTGGCGGGGATTTCGGCCGAAGCGTTTACGGGCGTCGCCCTCGCCCTTTTCGACAATTTCGAGGTGAACCAGCTCGAGCCGAGCCCCGAGGGCCAAGCCGAGCCGGATGCTCCAAGTAGTGCTGAAAACGCAGGCGACGCTGGCGCTGCTACCGACACGATGACTGAGCCGCCCACGCTACCCGCTGCGACAGACGACACCGTTACAGGCACCTGGGTCGGACAAGCGCAAAACGACGGGGTGCCCGCCGAAGAACTGTGGTTCAACCTCACCCAAAACGGCACCAGCGTCACAGGTGAGGTGTACCTGCGCTTGCCGGGTGAAACGGCTTATCTCGAACTAGGCACGCTGGCGGGCGAGTTCGACGGCACGGGTGAACTGAACGCACGCCTGAACGTAACTCCGGAGGTGCTGCCCGACGTGGCTACCGACACGGGCGTGTTGGGCGTAAGGCTCGAGTTTTACGGTCGTCCCGGCGGCAACAAGGCCGTCGGCAACCTCAGCTTGAACGCGGACGACGGCTCACCGGCTACGGATGAAGTCGGCAGCCTGGAGTTGACGCAGCGCTCGCGGGAACCGCAGAACTAAGGATACCTCCGAGGCGCTGAAGTTGATAACTCAAGCGTATGAAGCCACCTGATGAGCGCTTTACATTTCTTTGCAGGTGGCTGCTGGGCTGCTGCATTTTCTTTACTCTTCAGGCACTGGGTTGGGTGCTGTCGGGCTCGTTCGACATTTTTGGCGTTTGGGATGAACTCATGTTTCGCTCGCTCTTTAACGGCGAGACCTTTGGGGAGGTCGAGCGTTTTCGCCGTTTTATCTTAGGGCCTTTTGGCGCTTCGGTGGCAGCCTATTTTGTCCTGGCGTTTTGCCTTGTCCATTTTGTTTTTCCCCGACAGGAAGCCTGGGCCTACTGGTCGCTGGTCGGGTCTTTTTATACCTGGTTCGTAACGGATTCCGCCGCTTCGCTCGCGCACGGGGCGCTCTTCAATGTGTTGCTTGTCAACCTCCCCTGCGCGCTTCTTATGAGTTTTCCGCTCGCGCTGTTGTTTCCTTATTTTCGACCCCGAAAGGTGCCGTCTTTGTGACCCTGTTTGGGAAAGCCGTTACAGGATGAGGCAGGGCCTGCTCGAGCTGGAAAGCAACCGTCCCGCCCCGACCTTTTACGCGCTCTGTCTGCTCATCGCCTGGCCCTTCGTTTTGTTGCACACGCTCAATTTGGCGAACCGCCTGGGTAACGTAAGCGAGGGGGTAACGCTGGCACTGCTCGTCGGCTTTGCCCAGTTCAGCCCGTCACTCTCAGCCTTTATTCTGGTCGCCAACCGACACGGCGGGCGGGGCGTCAGGCGCTTGTTGCGCCGCGCGGTGCGAGTTCCAGCGGCGCGACGCTGGTTAGGCATTGCGGCGCTGTTGCCCCTCGGCATCGTCGCGCTCACGGTACTCGTCATGCTGCTCGTCGGTTTGCCGAGGCCGGACTTTGCGGCGCTGTCCGGGGCGCTGGTCGCACCCTACTACCTGCTCAGTTTGCTCGTCGGACTTGTTTTCGGCGGGTTGTCCGAAGAGTTCGGCTGGCGGGGTTACCTGTTGCCCGTCTTGCAGCGGAGGCACTCGGCGCTGGTGGCGGGCGTTGTCACGGGGCTGTTATGGGCGCTCTGGCACTTAGACCCCGAAACCATGTTGCTGCCGCTCTTTGGGGGTGGCCGGGGCGCATTCTTAAACGCCCTTGCTGCTGGCTATGGTCTCAGAATGATAAGCGACGTGGCGACCGCCGTCATCATGGTCTGGCTGTTTAACAGTACGGGCGGGAGTTTGCTCGTTGCTGTTTTGTTTCACAGTTCCGTCAACGCCGCGCAAACGGTGACGCTCGCCCTGTGGAGCGACTTTCCGCTTGCAGGCGAGCTTATCTATTACGGCGTCGGCTGGGGCGTCGTGCTGCTGCTCGTTTTGAAGTTGGGGACTTCTACACTGAGTGCGGACGGGATTAAACAGGTGCTGGGGGCGGGGTTTGAGAGACTCGAGCCCCGCCCAAACCCCACGGGTTCAAAGTCCGATACCTTATAGCGGCAACGGTAAGTTCTGGTAGATACTCGAGCAATTTCAAGAGGTCATTTATGCTTACAAAACTTAAACTTTCCCCTGTCTTTATCGTCCTGGCTCTGGTTCTACTCAGCGCCTGTTCCAATCCTAATTTTCACCAGGAGAGGCTCGAGGGCTTACTTGGTACCAACGATTTTTCAGAGCTTGAGGGTTTTACCACAGGCTTTCAGGATACCTTTCACCACTACCGCTTCGTAACCGACCAGCGTGTCATCGACGCCGTCGTGAAGCGCTACGCGCTGGGGAATGATGAAAGCTTCGATACAAGCGAACTGAGAACCTTTGCACTCATTCCTTTCTTCGATAATCGAGAGGTAAAGTGGTGGCAACCTCAAGAAATAGCTGGCGGGAGGGTTTACTACAGGTGGTTTGAGCGTGACGAGAATCGGAACGGTCCCGTAGGTCCGTACTTTTACGAGCTGGGGTTTAATCCCGACACGGGCGTAACCTACCTGGTAGAAGGGTATCCGTGAGTGCGACACCAAAGTTCAAAGTGCGGTCAGCGCCTGTTTTTAGAAGCCTGCCTGCTATGCTTTGAGGGTGCTCGAGCTACACCTTTTTGGAACACCCACCGCCAAAAGCTCACAGGGCACGCTTCGGTTGCGCGGGCGGCAACCGCTGGCGCTGCTGGCGTTTTTGGCGCTCGAGGCCAGGGCTGTCTCCCGAACCGAGGCCAGCTTTCTTTTTTTCTCGGACTGCCCCGAGACGACCGCGTCAGGGCGCTTTCGCCGTTTGCTGAGCGCGACGCGCAGCAGCCTCAAGGCGGCGGGCTTGGCGGAGGTGCTGCTGGCTGAAGGGTCTAGTTTGCGTCTCGACGAACGCGGGCTGCGCTGCGACGTGAGCCGGTTTGGGGCGTTTTATAAGGTGGGTCGGCCTTCCCAAGCACTGGCGCTTTACAGGGGCACGCTTCTAGAAGGCTTCAGCTTAAAAAACGCGCCCGAGTTCGAGCGCTGGTTGGGGCTAGCGCGTGAGACCCTGTTGGGGCAAAAGTTGCAACTGCTCGAGGCCCTTAGTAAAGAGGCGGCGCACCGCGCCGACTGGGGGGCGGTCATAAAACACGCGGGCGCGCTGCTGGCAGAAGACCCCCTGCGCGAAGAAAGCCACCTCATGTTGATGGAGGCGTACCACGCCCTGGGGCAGCGGCGTGACGCCCTGCGGCAGTTCGAGCTTTTGACCGAAACCTTGCGCGCCGAGCTGGGCGTCGCGCCCCTGGCCGAGAGTCAGGCGCGTTACCAGGCCCTGCTGCAAGGCCAAGAAGCGGTAACGCGAACCGAGACGGTCGTTCCGGGCAGCCTCAACCTTCCTCTTGTCGGGCGCGAGACGCAGCTCGAGGCGTTACAAGCGACAGTTCACAAGAGTCAGCAGGGCGACTTTCAGCTCGTGCTGCTGACGGGCGCCTCGGGCATCGGCAAAACGCGCTTGCTGGACGAGCTGGTCGTTAATTTAAAGAGGGTTTTAAGGATGCACTGCGCCGAGGCTCTGGCGAATTTACCCTACGGCGCGCTGCTCGAGGCCCTGGGCGAGCCGCCCGTTTTTGGTGACACGGAAGCCGTCAAAGCGCGCACCTGGGAAAGACTTTTCGAACTTATCGTAGAACGCTTCCAAGCCGCGCCCGTCCTCTTTATAGACGACCTGCAGTGGGCCGACGGGGCCAGTTTAGAGGCGCTGCCCTATCTGGTCCACAGGCTAAACGCCTTGAAGATGCAGGAATTAAAGGCACAGGGACGCGCCGCCCCCCTGGTCGTGTTGAGCTACCGCAACGAAGGCTTGCACCCTGCCTTTGAAAGCGACCTGAGAAAACTCACGGCGTTGACGACGTTGCGGCTCGAGCTGCCCCCTCTATCCCAAGCTGACACAAAGCGACTTGTCAGCGCTAACTTAGAGGCTACGGAAGACCTCGAGGCCAGGCTTTTCAGCGAGAGCGAGGGCAACCCGTTTTATTTGGTCGAGAGCCTGCGGTTTTTACAAAAGCAACCCCGTTTAGACGCGGCTGCGCGGCTGCCCGACACGGTGTTACCCGACACGGTGCAGGCGTCGATTCGCGCACGTTTCGACGCCGTCCCTCGGGGCGCGCACCAGCTCGCCGAACTCATGGCGGTGTACGCGCGCCCCCTGAGCTTCGAAGACCTGCAGCGCTACGCGAGTCTGGGCGAAAGCGCCCTGATGGATGCTTTAGAGGGGCTCGAGCGCGCAGGGTTTGTCAGCGCGGGGCCGGAGGGCTACGGGTTCAGCCACGGCAAACTGCAAGACGCCCTTTACGAAGGGCTCACCCCCACCAGACGCCGCCTGCTCCACGGGCGCGTGGCGCAGCTTATGCCCGCTCGCGCCGAAGCCGCCGCCCTACGACTCGCGCACGCCGAACGCGCTCACCGGTGGACGGACGCGGCCGACGCGGCGCGCGCCGCCGCCGACGCGGCGCGTCGCCTGGGCAGTTTGGAGGCGGCTGCCGCCTTTGAAACGAGGAGGCTGACGGCGCTCGACAAACTGGGTGAGACCGACGACGCCCACAGGTTTAACGCGCTGCTGAAACGGGAAAACGACTATCACACGCTGGGCGAGCGCACAAAGCAAGGGGCTGACTTGGCGCGGTTAGAAGGGCTCGCGCTGAAGCTGGGACGGCGCGCCGACGTGCTTTACCGGCGGGGACGCTACCTAAACGCCACCAGCGACTGGGGGGCGGCGCGTTCGCGTTTGGAGCTGGCGCTTGACGTGGTGAAAGAAGGGGCGCTGGCGGCCACCGTCAGGCTCGAGCTTGCCGTGGCGGTCGCGCAACAGGGCGATGTCGCCGCGGCCCTGACGCTGGGCGAAGAGGTTTTGCAGGAGGCCGAGGCGAAAGGCGACGTTCCCTTGCAGCTACGCACCTTTTTACAACTGGCGAGCTTTGCCCAGATGCAAGAGGAGGGAAGCCAGACGCTGCACTACCTGGAGCGGGCAGCGCCGCTCGCGCCGCTCGTGCCGGAGCTTAACGCTCGCTACTTAGTCACGCGCGCGCGCAGCCGCCTGCGCGGGAGTGACCCCGGGCTTATGCGTCAGGAGGCCCAACAAGCGTTCAAAGCGTACAAGACCCTGGGCGACACCGAGGGTCAGGCCCTGAGTTTGGCTTTGGGCGGCATTGCCGCCGGACGACTCTACAGCTTTTCAGACGCGGAAAAAAGCTATGCGGCGGCGCTCGAGCTTTACCGCGCGCTCGGTAACCAGCAGCAACAGGCCGCCGTCAACATCAACCTGGCCGTGCTGCAGAACCGTCTGGCTGACTACGAACGGGCAGAAGGCTTTGCGCAGGCGGCCTTCGACCTGCTTAAATCCTTGGGTGACAAACGCGGTCAGTGCGCCGCCGCGCTCAACTTGGCCGCAGTCAAGTTCCATCTAGGCAGGGCGGAGGCCGCCGACTGGGCGAAGCGCGCCCTCGGGCTTGCCCAGACGCTGGGGTTAGGGCTTTTCGAGGCCGTCGCCTACGCCAACTTAGGCGGCGCGCGCTTTAGAGAAGGGGCTTTGAAAGAGGCTTACAAGTTCTATAAACAGGCGCTCGAGCTGCGCCCTGAAACCGATATCGGGCGCGCTCTCGACCTGCTCTATTTAGGGCTTGTTAGCTTAGACCTGGGCGACGGGCAGGCGGCAAACGCCTACAGCCTGGAAGCTGTTGGGCTGCTAGAAGCGGGGTCTCTCGTAGAGCATCCGCAGCAGGTTTACGCTGCGCGCGCCTATATTCTTTACTGTACGGGTAACCCAGAAGACGCGCGCGCCGCCCTAGCCAGGGCGCAAGCGCAGCTCGAGGAAGTGTTGCAGCGTATAGGCGATGTTAAAGACAGGAAGCGCTACTCGGCTAACCACACCTTTCACGCTTTTATAAGCGCCGCTGCCCAGGGCTACTGGAACGACTTGCACCCGATCTTCGGCGAAAAAAGGTTGACTGAGCGCCAGGGCGTGAGCGCAAGGTGAATGAGAAGCCGAAAAGTGCAGTGGTGGTTCTTTTAGACAGCTTGTAGACACCTTTGAGACATTTTGCGGACGCTCCTTTTTTATGCTGCATCCTGAAAGGAGTTAGACCATGAAACATTTAGGGGTAATACTACTTGCAAGCTTGTTGCTGCTGGGCTGCGCTCAGGAAACCACTCCGCCGCCAGGCGAGGGCGACCCGCCGGGTCAGGACGGTGCGGCGCAGGAGTTCAGGGTAGGCGAGGTCAGATTTTCAATCGACCGCCTTGAGGTCGGGGACGGCGGCGTTACCTTGAGCGTCACCGTGGCAAACGGCGGCAGCGAAGCCATAAGCCTGAACCGGGAAAACCTCGAGCCTCTCCTGGTCAACGACAAGGGCGACATGGCCTTTGGCGGTCTGCCGGAAGGCACGGAGGTGGCGGCGGGCGCGAGCGAGACCTTCGACCTTAGTTTCGAGGGGCTGTCAGGGGGGTTTTTTACGCTCGCCTTTAACGCGCCCAAAGACCTGATTATTTCCGGCCCCGGCGTCTGGCCGGTTTATTACGTCGGGCCTATCCTCACGGACGGCGTCACCCGCGGCAGCCAGACGGGCAGCGCAGCGCTCGACTTAGCCGTGACGGGTGACTTGGCCGACACGGGCAAAAAGCTCGAGGCGCGCGTCAAAGGGGTCTCGTTAGCCGACGGTGACATCGTGTTGACCGTGTTTTTAAGCCGCGAAGAGGGTGAAGATTTATCCGGCGTAACCAGCTTTGCCTATCTCGGCTCGGACTGTTACGCGCCTACCAGGATAAGCCTGACCGACGCCAACGGTACCGTCTACGTGCCCGACTACGGGGCGGGTCTACTTGCGAACGCCCCTGAACTTAAGGTTTCAGACTCGGTCGGTGAGCCGAGCTATGAGGGCGAGTTGTACTTTGCGCCCCTCTTAGAAGGCAGCGTCGGCCCGCTGACGCTCAACTTCAACGCCTGCACCGCGGACGCCGCCCAGGAAAGAGCGTACTCGCCGCCCCTGACGATAGAAGGCATTCCCTTACCCGTTCAGTAAGCACGAAAAGAGGTGTTCTCAGTCGTCAGCTTAGCTCGAGGGCTTTTGGCTGACGGCTGAGCCTTTTCATTACGCGCGAACAGCTACAGGGCTGAGGGGTCACGGCTTACAGAAGCCTGCCCCTCACGTTGGGTAGGTCTTATGACGGACGCTGATAAAACCGACTACTGCTCGTTCGTCGTGCGCTTCTGGCTCGAGCCTGGGCGGGGCTGGCTGGCCGAACTCGAGCACTTGCAAAGTGGCGCGAAAGAGCCGCTAAAGGCCGCCCCCGACATCGTGACGTTTCTAAAAAAGCACGACGCTCCCCTGGAGGCTCTGAGCACCGAGCTTTTGTAGGCGTTTTGAACAGGGCTGACGCCGGACCTCTCAAAACTCCCCTTGTACCTCCTGAGTTTTTATCGTATCTTTAAGATACAAAGCAGCGTTGAGGCATCGAAGCGCAGGTTCCTCAGCAGTTGTCTAATCAGCTTCAAACGGAGGTTAGTCATGCGTACCACGGCCTTGAAGATATTAGCTATCACGTTCGTGACGCTGGGCATGGTCACGGTTGCTCAGGAGGTAGGCTGTCCCGGTGTCACTTACCCTGACTGGGTCACCTCGCCCTATGTATTGCCGTTCGCGGCGGGCGAGACTTACCGCGTGGAGCTGGCGAACTGCTCGAGTTCCTACCACAGCGCCCAGTATCCCGACAGGTACGCCTACGACTTCGTCATGGACATCGGCACGCCGATTTTAGCGAGTCGTGCCGGGAGGGTCGTTTACGTGGAGGAATCCGGCAGGGACTTCAACCACCCCAACAACCTCGTCGTCGTCGACCACGGCGACGCTACCTTTGCAGAGTACATGCACCTCACCCAAAACGGCGCAGCGGTGGAGGTGGGCGACGAGGTCGTGCAGGGTGACCTCATCGGTTACAGTGGCGCGACAGGCCTAGCAGGGTATCCGCACCTGCACTTTATCGTGGTCAAAGACGACCCGAGCTGGCCTTACGAGGGCGTGCCCGTGACCTTCAGCAACACCGCGCCCAACCCGAGGGGGCTTGCATCCTACACGCCTTACGAGGCACTGCCTTACTAGCTCTCGAGAAGCGGCGAGCCCTCAGCATAGTACAAGCCGCACTCGGCACACATCCGCGCAGGAGCAACCCATGTCCAGACCCGAACTGAACACGCCCCTCTCCCCCGAAGACTTTCTAGCCTTCTACTGGCTCAAAAACGAACTGACACATTTTTGTAGAGCCAACGGCCTGCCCACTTCGGGGTCGAAGCTCGAGCTGACCGAAAGAATCGCTCGCTTTCTTGAAACGGGTGAGGTTCTTGCGGCGCGCGCTGAACGTCCCGTCAGGGCGGCAATGCCCGACGCCTTTACAAAAGAAACCGTCATCGGCGCGGGCTGGCGCTGCACCCAGGCGTTGCGGCGATTTTTCGAGCGGGAGGCCGACGTTAAGTTTCATTTCAACGCTTATTTGCGCGACTACATCACGAGCAGCGGGGTCGGTCACACCCTGGGAGAAGCCCTGGACGGCTGGCACGCTTCCAAGCGAGAGGCTAAGGGCTCGAGCAACATCGGTGAACAGTTCGAGTACAACCGGCACCTGCGTGACTACTTCAGGGCGAACCCCGGCGCTACGCTCGAGGACGCCCTCAGGGCCTGGAAAGAGCGGCGGGGCAAGCGGGCCGAGTAGGTCTGTAACAAAAAGGAGGTCAGGATGAACACCAAAAAACGACGCCGCCTAAGGTGGGTACTGCGGGGCGTGGTCGCTCTCCTCGGTTTCGCCGTTTTGCTCGGCGTCGCAGGGGCTCTTTACCAGTCGCGCGCCTCGGCAGCAGACAGGGCTAGGTTCACGACGCCGGGGGAAATGGTGGACGTCAACGGGCGGCAGATGCACCTGCACTGTCAGGGTGAGGGCAGCCCCACCGTCATTTTAGATGCGGGCCAGGGGGGTTGGTCGGTAGCCTGGACGGACCTTATGCCGCAACTGAGCGACATCACCCGGGTCTGCGCCTATGACCGCGCAGGTTACGGTTGGAGCGACCCAGCAGACGACGAGCGCACGCCTCAAGCCATTACAGACGACTTAGTCGCCCTGTTAGACGCAGCCAACTTAGAAGGGCCTTACGTCATCGTCGGCTTCTCTTATACGGGTTTATCCTCGAGGCTGTTCGCGGCGCAGAACCCGGAAGACGTCGTGGGCATGGTCTTAGTCGATCCCGCTACCGAATTTGACAACAACCTGATGGACGAGAGCTTGAAAGGGCAGCAGCGTGCCACCGTCGGCATCTTCCAGACGTTCGGTTTAGCCGCACGCTTGGGGATTGTCCGCTTCCTGAATCCGAGGGAAATGGCCCCTTACGCGCCGTTCATCCCGGAGAACGCGGTAGAACCCGACATCTACTACAGCTTCATTACAGAGCCGCAGTGGTGGCAGACCTCTCAAAAAGAGTTCGTCGCCCGCCTGAGCGACGAAACGCTCGCTTATGTCCGCGCGAACGGCGAGATTGGGGACATCCCCCTCGTCGTCATCGGTGCAGAAACCGTAGCGGGTGAAGATGACGGGTTTGCAACCTTTAGCGCGGCGCACCTGGACAACCTGAAAGAGTTAGCGGGACGCTCGAGCCAAGGGGACTTTATCCTCGCCGAAAACAGCACGCACGAGGTGCCGCGCGACCATCCCGACGTGGTGATTGAAGCTGTTGAGCGCGTTGTCACGGCGAGTAGAGACTAAGGAACCGGGCGGTGGCCAAAAAAGCAAAACTCTGGTTTGACAAACAGTTAGCTCAGCGCCTAGCTGACAAACTCGAGCCTCACTACACACCTTTTGACAGAAGCCGTTTTGTCGAAGCGGTTGAAGAAGGTGTGGACGGGCTCGAGCTGAAAGCCCGCGTCGAACACATCGCTGACAACTTACGCGAACACCTCCCCGACGATTACGAAAAAGCCGTCGCTATTCTTATCAAAAGCTTAGGTCCCGAAAACCCGAATGAAACGGGCATGTTCACCGACTTTTACTGGGTGATGCCTTATGCGACGTTTGTCGAAAAGTACGGTCTCGAGAGCCCGGAAATCTCCTTAGACGCTATCGCTGAAATCACCAAACGCAACACGGGCGAGTTTGCCATCCGCCCCTTTTTAGAGCGCTTTCCCGATGAGACGTTTGGGCGGATGCTCAGGTGGTCACGAAGCGACAACTTTCACCTGCGCCGCTTGGCGAGTGAAGGCACGCGCCCGCGACTGCCGTGGGCGAAAAAGTTAGACAGCGTGATAAATGACCCCTCCTTAACCCTGCCGATTTTAGAAAACCTCAAAGACGACCCCGTAAGGTTCGTGCAAAAATCTGTTGCCAACCACCTGAACGACATGCTGAAAGACAACTACGACGAGGCGCTGGGAGTTTTAAAGAGATGGTCGAAACGTCCCACGCAAGAGCGCCGCTGGACTATCAAACATGCCCTGCGAAAAGAACTTAAAAAGGCTAATCCCGAGGCGCTGAAGCTTGTGGCCTGAAGGCACCCTGCGTCATAGCTAGAGCGATTTATCTCCGCTGTAGCGGTGCATGAGGAGGCTGCTGGGGAGCGTAGGTCTATTATGACGTATTCGCCTGAAAGATTAAGTTCTTCACACCTTTTCTTTGGTTGATGAGGTCAAACCGGCGCTGAAGCTCGAGGCTCGACAGGCGGGGACATGTGCTCAGTAAAACCTTCGTCCCAACTCGTCAGCCCACCGCTCGGGATAGCCCGCGTAGTACCCTTGCCACTTCTCTTTGGTGAGGGCGTAGTAGAGCATTCCGTAGAGCACTCGAGAAATAGACGGTAAACCGATGACGAGAAGGTACAGCGGCCCGAAGTAAAGCGACTGAACGGCGTGTCCGAACTCATGAACCTTGTTGTCTGGGTTTATCTTGATGACGGCGTCGTCCGTGTTCGACCAAAAAACAAAACTGCCGAGGCTCACGCCGAAATTGGGAACATGAAAGAAAAACCGCCCGTGCTCTATGGTGGTCTCGCTGACGGTGCGCCGCACGACCAGCCAGACGACCGCGCCCAACAGGTTTTGTGGCAACTCCCAAAGGAATCTCAGTGCCAGCATCACGCCAGCCTACTCTCTCAAAGCCGAATAGAAGGAGGCCATCACAAATCTTCGAAGCTCGCGGCGTCGCCCGACTTGATTTGTGCAAAGTTCAAACTCGGTTGCTCGTTGCTCGATTCTTTCTTGTTCGGCTCATTTTTGCTGAACCGCGCCCCGCGCCGCCGCCTTGAGACGCCCTCTTCGCTCGTGTCTTCGGCGACGACCTCGTAGAGCAGCGCCAGCTTGCCCTCGCCTTTGCGCAAAATCCGTCCCAAGCGCTGGATGTACTCCCTGGTCGAGCCGGTGCCGGACAGCACGATGGCGACGTTCGCCTCGGGGACATCGACGCCTTCGTTGAGAACTCTCGAGGTCACCACGCGCGGATACGACCCGTCCCGAAAAGCTTGCAGCGTCGCGTGACGCTCTTTCACTTTGGTCTGGTGGGTGATGGCGGGAATCAGAAACGCCTGCGAGATGCGGTAGACGGTCGCGTTGTCGTCGGTGAAAATGAGCACGCGGTCAGTGTAGTGTTTGGTTAGCAACTCGGCCAGCACGCGAATTTTCGCCTCGGTCCCGAAGGCGATTTGGCGCGCCGCGCGGTGCGCGAGCATGGCGGCGCGGCCCTCGGTCGAGCGCGCGCTCGCCTGCACGAAACGCTGCCAACCGTTCAAGCTGCCTAAAAAAATCCCGCTTCGGCTCAAAAAGGTGTTGCGCTGCTCGATGAGCTTGTCGTACTCGGCCCGTTCGTCTCCGGACAGGGTCACGCGGATTTGTTCGATGCGGTGCTCAGACAGCGCGCCGCCCGCCAAGTCCTCGGGGGCTTTACGGTAGACGATTTTCCCGATGAGCGCGTCTAAATCGTGATGACGCTCGTCACTCCGCTCCGGCGTCGCGGTGAGGCCCAGGCGGTACGGCGCGAGCGAGTATTCGGCGACGGTGCGGACAAAGTCGCCGGGTAAATGATGGCACTCGTCGAAAATGAGCAGGCCGTAGCGGTTGCCGAGCTTTTCGGCGAAAATGGCGGCGCTGTCGTAGGTGGCGATGAGCACAGGCGTTTCGTCCTTGGAGCCGCCGCCTAACAGCCCCACTTCGGCATCGGGAAAAGCCGCCGACAGGTTCGCGTACCACTGGTGCATGAGGTCGAGCGTCGGCACCACGACGAGGGTGCTGCGCGGCGTCTCGAGCATCGCCAACTGCGCGACAAACGTCTTACCCGCCCCGGTCGGCAGCACCACGACCCCCTGGCGGCCCTGACTTTTCCAGGCGTTCAAGGCCTCGAGCTGGTGTTTGTAAGGCTCTTTGTCCGCACCGGAAGTCAGCGCAAGCTCTTTGAAGTCTCGAGCCTTGTCAACAATCTCGACGCCCTCGGCCCGTGTGACCTCGACGAAGCGGCGGTAGTCGCGCGCGGGCAGGCGGAACTTCTCGACCCGGTCGTCCCAAGTGACGAACTCGAGCCAGCTTTTACCCTTCGGCGGCGGGTGGAGCAGCAGCGTCCCGCGGTCGTAGGTGAGGGTGGAGGGACGGGCCACCCTTTTACTCCGCGCTAGCTTTCAATCGGCCTGGAACCATTCATTCAAGTATAAACGGGTCGGGCTTTCTTGTCGGCTCGAGGCTAGCTCAAACGATTGAGCAAGAGATTCGGCGTCTCGCCTCTTCGGACGTTTCGCACTGTTCGTTTGCAAAGATACGGTAAAGTGTCCAAAGCGACGAGAAAGGTACTTTGCGCATGGTCGACCTCTTCCGAATCCACGGTTATGTCCAGGGCAGCGCCTATCTGAAACGCGACGACGGCAGCACCCTGACTCTACCGGTCGCCTGGCTGCCCGAGCGGGCCAAAAAGGGTGACGAGCTTGTCGTGAACATCGAAGTGACCGTGGGCGAGTCGTTTGTTCGGGTGGAGTTGGCTGCGCCGGACAGGGTGGAAAAGGCGCTCGACTTAGAGGGGTAGGCTCGAGACATGGTTTCTGGGAACGGTTTCCACCACCGCTACACCGTCGGCAGCACCGACGACGCCGGTTGCGCGGTCATCGAGCGCGACGACGGCCTCAGCTTTCCCGTACCCGCCCACTGGCTGCCGGAGGGCGTCCAAGCGGGCCAGGTGCTGTCAGTCCGGCTCGAGCCCTCGGCGAGCGGCCTGACAATTCGTCTGGAGCTTGTCCCGTGACCGACCACCTGCTGCTTAGCGCCGTGGAGGAAGACCGCGCCGTGCTGAGTCGCAAGGACGGCTCCATTTTGAGCGTGCCCGTGGCATGGCTGCCGGAAGGGGCGAAGGTAGGAGCGAGCTTGCGTGTTAGCGGAAAGCCGGGGCGAAGTTGTTCTGAGGTTACTTTCGAAATAGATGAGGGGAGTACAGAGCCGGAGGGTGTGAATGTTGGGGGGTAGCTCGACGCCCCAAGCTTCGGCCAACCGCAGTCGTTGTACACTCTCTAGGTGATAACCACATGGCAAGTGCTCAAAGCGGCGTTGGCCGCCTGGCAGCGCGACCAGGCCGGGCGGCTCGGGGCGGCGCTGGCCTTTTTCACGGCGCTGTCGCTGGCTCCGTTTTTTATCTTCTCGGTGACGATTGCGGGGCTGCTGCTCGAGCGGGACCAAATTCGGGCCGAGGTGTTGAACCAGGTCGGCTCGCTCGTCGGCGCGCCCGGTATTCAGATTACCGAGATGCTGTTCAGCACCGCGCTCACGGCCTACGGGGAACGCTCGGGCATTTACGCGACGAGCATCGGCGTGGTGGTGTTGCTGTTTGCGGCGTCGGCGGTGCTCCACGAACTGCGCGACGCGCTCAACCTGATTTTTCGCGCGGCCCCGGCTCCGAAACAAGGCTTGTTGCGCTTGGCTTTGCAGCGTTTCGTTTCAGTCGCGCTGGTGTTCAGCTTCGGGTTTTTGCTGGCGGTGTCGCTCCTCTTTAGCGCCAGCCTGACCGCGTTCACGGGGTCGATGAGCCGACGGCTGGGTTTGCCTCCAGGTTTGTTGGGGTTGCTGGATGTCCTGTTCAACGTGGTGCTGCTGACGCTGCTGTTCAGCCTCGTCTACAAGTACCTGCCGCACGTAAAGTTGCGCTGGCGCGAGGTCGGGGCGGGCGCGCTCCTCACTGCCGTGCTGTTCACGGCGGGCAAGTGGACCATCGGCGCGTTCATCGGCAACAGCTTTATCGCCTCGGCCTACGGGGCGGCGGGGTCTTTAATCGTGTTTTTGCTGTGGGTGTTTTTCGCGGCGCAGCTTTTTTTCTTCGGGGCCGAGGTCGTCAAGGTGTACCACCAACGCTCGAACCCCGACCCCGAGGTTCCCGAAGCGCCTGTTCGGTGAAGGCTCGAGGGTCCACCGTCAGGGCCTGGGCCAGCCTCCGTTTGTACTCCGCGCGCGGGACTTCCACCGCGCCGAAGCGCTGTAAGTGGGGGGTCGTAAACTGCACGTCGAACAGGGTGTAGCCGCTCGCCCTCAACTCTTCCAACAGATGCACGAGCGCGACCTTGCTGGCATCCGTCACGCGGCTGAACATGCTCTCGCCCGCGAACAGCCCGCGCACGCTCACGCCGTAAACGCCGCCGACGAGGTCGCCGTCCAGATAGGTCTCGAGGCTGTGGGCAAAGCCCTGTTTGTGGAGGGCGGTGTAAAGAGTGATGAGTTCCGGGCTTATCCAGGTCTTCGCGTCTGCTTCCCTCGGCTCGGCGCAGGCCTCCATGACGCGGCGGAAAGCGCTGTCTACACGCACCTCGAACTTTTCCTGGCGCACCGTTCTGGCTAGGCGGCGCGGCACGTGAAAAGCGTCCAGCGGGATGACGGTGCGCGGGTCGGGGTCGTACCAGTACACCGCGCCGTCCTCGTCCGGGTCGGCCATCGGGAACAGGCCCTGGCAGTAGGCGTTGAGGAGGATTCGGGGAGTGAGGGTCATGAAAACAGGTCGGCTTACGTCTCGCGATTTTATAGCCTATAGCGTTTTGACACAAGCAGAGTGCGGCGTTCTGCAAGACGTTCTTCATCGTTGAGGCGGAGCAAAAAGACTGTCGCCTGGCCTTCAGCTGTCAGCCCGACAATGCGACCGTCGTCGAAAGAGAAGTGAGCCTTCCACTGCTGCGCGCGTGGATTGAAGAGCCGGGTCACTTCCTTCGTTTGTGGGTCGATAGAGGTCAGATTCGGGCCTTTGTAGCGATTGCAAACCGCACAGCAAAAAGCCAAATTGTCCTCGCTGTCCGGCCCGCCGTGCTGCCTGGCAACAACATGGTCGAGTTGATGAGGAAGCAGAGACTCGGTTTCGGGATAAAGGCAGTATTCGCAACGCCCCCGCGCTCGTACCGAGACGCGCGCCCGAGTCGTTTTACTCACACGCTGGCTAACTCGTCGGTAGCAAGTTCGGCTTTGACCATCCTGACTACATGCTCGAGCCTGAGATACTCGTCTAGCTCTTGCTCGTCGGCATTTCCTAAAACACCTTCACGGTTCTGCTCGAGCAAGCCCTCCACCCGCTTCTGCGAAACCTCGGAAAGTCGGTAGTTGTGAACGGCTTGGGCTGAGGGGTTGGACACCAAAAACTCGATGACTTCACTCGCAGCCTTGTGGGCAGGTGTTTTGAGCGCGAGCAGGCTTATCTCGAGGATGGCGGGCAGCCAGCGGCTGAAGGGTTCAACACGCGCCTTGAGCTGGTCTGACAGATTTAGGGTTACAGAAGCCATAGCTTTAGCTTAGCAAACTTCGGTGTCGAACAGAATCACAGTTCCCGCTTCCGGCTATTCTCTACAAACACAAACAACCTTCGGCGTCAGAGATTCAAGTAAGTTCTTCGGCCAACTAGGAAACCCGCAGCCCCACTTGCTGCGCAAAACGTGCTTGTTGTTTGTCGTTCGTGACGAAACCGCCGGTTCCGTAGCGCAAACAGGTAGCGACGTGCAGCGCGTCCAGCGTTTTGAGGAAAATATTATTTTTGATTTTTAAGAGCCGTAACGCTTCCGCGAGAACCTCCCCGGAAAGCTCGAGCCTGCGCGGCGTGTGGTCCAGGTCTCGGCGAGCGCGCTCGAAAACGGCGTCGGCTTGCGCGGTGCTGAGGACGCCCTCATGCTCGAGCCGCGCCAAACCTGCACGCAGTTCGACGGTGGTGAGGACGGAGGTGACGAGTTGACCGCCGTCCTGCTCGAGCGCCCGCTGCGCAGCTTCAGAAGCGGGCTCGTTTAGATAAAGCGGCAGAACGGCGCTCGTGTCGTAATACCTAATAGCGCTCGTCCCGCCGCAAGTCTACGATGACGCTGCTACCGGTTTCCACGTTCAAACTGTTCCTGAAGGTTCTCAGGGCCTCCGGGTCGATGGCTTCAACAGATTCCTCAGCGCGTATCAGGATGGCACTGGGTTTGCCTCGGCGGATGATTCTAACTGTCTTGCCCTTTTCCACAGCGTCGAGATAAGCGGACAGGTTGTCCCGAAACTCGCTCATGTTGACCTCGAGGGGAAGGGATTCTGCCACAAGACGAGTGTACAACATGTACAGTAACTGGACGATGAAATTTAAGCTCGAGCACTGCGTGACCATTACCGTGCAAGACGTGAACGGTGAATTGCCTGCTCGAGAAGTCACCGATTTGATCAGCTTGTAACCTGGTATATGTCCACTTATACTTACCGCTATGAGTCAAGTCACGATTTACTTGAAGCCGGAACTTGCTGAGAAAGCGAAGACGGCAGCAGAGGGAGCAGGTTTATCTCAGAGTAAGTGGATAGCCCGGCTGATTGAGGAAAAGCTTGCTAACCAGTGGCCCGACAGCGTCAAACAGCTTGCCGGAGCCTGGCCCGATTTTCCTGAGGCCGAGGCGTTGCGCGAGGGTCAGGGTGAAGACCTGCCCCGCGAGACCTTTTAGTGGTCGCTTTAGACACCAACGCGGTGATTCACTACTTCAAGGGCTCGGGCAAAGTCGTTCAACGCTTACACGCCACGCCGCCCGCCGAGGTTGCCATACCCAGCGTGGTGGTTTATGAACTCGAGGTGGGCATCCTCAAGTCTGCCAACCCTGAAGCGCGCCGCGAGCAACTTTATACTCTGCTGGCCTTCGTCACCCTTTTGCCGCTCGGTGACGGCGAGGCCAGGACGGCCGCCAGGATAAGAGTTGACTTGGAGGCGAAGGGCTTCGGCATCGGCCCCTTGGATACCCTTATCGCCGGAATCGCGCTCCACCACGGCGCGACGCTGGTCACCCGCAACCTGCGCGAGTTTGAACGGGTCGAAGGTCTCAGGGTCGTGAACTGGTACCTCTGAAGGTTTCACCGACTTCAGTCGGTGACTTTAGCAATGCTTATGGGTACTAAAAGCTTAGGTACTATGTGACTGTTACCATGCAGGACGCAAGTATAGAGAGGAGATGTCAATTCTGTGGATTTCGATGAGTTTTTAACTAGATTCTTTGGTGAGATAGCAAAAGATTCTTTCTATCAGGGTAAGAGCTTAACGGACTATTTGAACCGACCGGCTGGTCAGCGCGGGGGCGACGAAGCCGACATTGTTGACGACAAAATCTCACGCGCGCTTATAGAAGCGCTGGGGTACGAAACGGGCGAGATCGAGTACAACCGTGCTGGCGACGGGGGTAAACGTCCGGATTTTAAAGTGGAAATTCAAAATTACCCGCGCCCCTGCTTCATAGTTGAGGATAAAAACACTACGACTGAAAAACTCGAGCCCAACCTAACGCAGCTAGAAGGCTACATGCGGTCTCGCGGTGCGCCGAGGGGCATTCTCACAGATGGAAAGCGCCTGCTAGCTTATGACTTGGCCGACCCTACACCTGTAACGACTTCTGACATATCCCTTTTCAACCTCGTCAAGGCGTGGCGCGGCGAAGGCATTTACGGGGGCGGCGACAAGGGTAAGGACAATCTTCCCCAGGACGAGCTTCTCAAAATCCGAGCATTCTGGGCGCGCTTCAGTAAAGATGCCTATGTAGGGTCCGTCACGCTGGTCGAAGAACTCACCAAAACAACCGATGGCGATTGGCACGCGGTAGACGGTTCAACTTGGCCCGATAAGTCTTTGATACAGCCTTTTCGACAGGCAGGCGAAGACGGTTTTCTCGACAGCCTCATCAAAGATACTCGAGCGCTCATCAAAGACATTCAGCTAGATGTAGAAGCCCAACTCACCTTGAGGCTCGAGGAGTTCGACACCTACCAGGCGGCGTTAGATCGTTTGCCGGACCGCGAAGGGGACGAGTCGGTCAAGGATTTATTCACGACCAACTTGAACAGCGTGTTGTCCGAATTGCGGAAAGTCGGCTTGCACAGCGAGACGGTAAGAAGCGTTCAATTCCACCTCGAGAGCCAGCTCGAGCGCTTTACCGAGCGTAACCTTGTGGCGGGCCTCGGCGGACGCATCAGAGACCAGATCAACACGCTCAGGCAGCAGCAGGCGCAGTCAGAAAAGGTCTATGATGACGGCAGTGAGGCGGTGCCCCTAGAGGGCTTTGAGGTTAAAGACCCCAACATACTTCTTGAAGCGCCGAAGGTAAAACCTAAGAAGTTTACGCCCATCAAAGAGCTACCTAGCGGCATCGAATCGTCGCTGAAGCGGCTACAAGATTTGCTCACCAGCTACCACGAACACCGCGAAGACCTGCTGACCCGATACAAACCCGCGCTAGAGGTGCAGCGCGCTTTCGAGACCTGGCGCGAGAAGGTCGCCACGCTCCTCATCCGCACGGACGATTTAGGGCGCTTGCGCAAAGAGTTTGCCGCTCAAACCTCTTACGTACTCATCGTCCGGCTGCTCCTCATCCGCATCGCCGAGGACAAGGGGCTGCTCGAGCGCGTCTTCACCAACGGCGGTCTGTCCCTCTGGTTCAGGCATGTCGAACCCCGCTACCTGAAGTACGCCCAGGGGCGCGGCACCGACTACCTGCTCGAGATGGCCTACGCCAGCGCCCAGCACATCTACGCGCACTTTTACGACGAGCGGTTGCTCTATGACTGGTACAAACCGGACCGCAACCTCGTGATTCGGGTGCTGCACCGTCTGGCAGGCTATGACCTCTCCCAAATAGACCATGACGTGATCGGCCACGTTTACAGCGGCTATGTTCAGGACGAGCACAAGCACGAGAGCGGCATGTACTACACGCCGCCCGAGGTCGTGGACTATATCCTCGACAGGCTGGGTTACGCAGGGCCTGAGATTATTGGCAAAAAAATACTAGACCCCGCCAGCGGCTCGGGCACTTTTCTCGTGTCAGCCGCCCGCCGCCTCGTCCAAGCGTTCCGCGATTACTACAAAAGCCAGGGACACAGCGACGTACCTGTTGATGAAATTCAAACTGTCATCAATGAGGTTAAAAAGTCCATTTACGGCCTCGACCTGAACCCTTTCGCCTGCTACTTGGCCGAGACCAACCTGCTCATACAGGTGCTCGACCTTATCAAGCGCGCTCTGGACGCGGGCGTGGCGGTAAACGTAGACCGCTTCAACATTCACAACACCGACACGCTCCGCTACGGACCCAAGACGATTGGCGTGACCAAGGGGACGCTTCAGTTCCCCGCCGACGAGCTGCCCGTGCCCGAGCAGATCAAGGCGAAGGTCGGCGAGTTTGCCGAGGGCTTTGATTTCGTGGTGGCGAATCCGCCTTATGTGAGGGCTGATGAGGGTGGTGAGGGGCTGCTGCGGTATAGAGCAGACGTAAAAGCTGAACATCCCATTGCTGAGGTTGCAAATGTCCTCAAACTGAAATGGGATCTTTTTGTCCCCTTCGTTGCATTAGGTTGGTATCTGCTGAAAGATGGTGGCAAAGTTGGAATGATAACCAGTGACGCGATTGAGGCTGTTCCTTACACAGAAGCACTTCGGGGATTTTTAGTAGAGAACGCCATTATTGACGAGTTGAGCTTTTTCCCAAACGTAAAGCTCTTTGAAGATGCCGTGGTAGAAAACACTGTGTTTTTCATGACTCACTCAGCGCCTGATGCAAACCATGAGACGTTACAGCGGTGGCATGATGGTTTACCCCCGCGCGTTGCAAAAGAGGAGAAGCTAAAGCAGCTCGAGCAGGGCGTCAACGTCTTTCGGCAAACCGTCTCAAAGCTGAGCACAGAAGATACCGTAAAACTAAACGATGTCTGTTATGTGAGCGTCGGTATGGTTTTGAATGCTGACGAAAAACGTTACCCAAGTGCATTCAAGAAAGACGAATTACTGTCACCCGTAAAGACTGCCACCAATGTTGCTGCGTATGTCGAGGGGAAAGACATTGAGTGCTACGAGGTTACCTCTATCTCATACCTTGAGTACGGCGAGGGGTTGCGAGCGCCTGAGATGATACGACGCCAAACATTTCCAGAACTTTATGACCGTCCAAAGCTGATTGCGCAACGGAGCGTATCGAGTGGAAACAATGATGTTTCCCAAGTCGTTATGGATTTGGGTGATTGGGACGGTTACTTGCGGACGAACGAAAGCGGCGTTGTTGTCATGCCTTGGCACAGCTTGAAAGGAGTTGGCAACCGCAGTATTGGCGGCGCAGACGAGCCAAACCGTAAAAAAGGTGAGCGACTTTCCGAAGGGTTTGCCCTTTCTTATCTGGTTGGCGTCTTGAACTCAAAAACAGTCAGTGACTACTTGCGGGCGACGCGAAGGCACAAAATACACATCTTCCCCGATGATTTCAAAGCGATTCCGATACCAGTAGCCGACACTTCGACGCAGCAACCTATCGCCGACAAAGCTAAGGAATTGCATGAGTTGGGAAAGTCGTTCAGTTCGTTGCGCAAATCTGGTTGGCAGTTGAATACTGAAAAGAAAGAGGTTAAGGCAGTTGGAAAGCTCCCCAACGGTATTTCGAAACTGGCTCTTTCGAGTGCCAAAGTCCGCTGGTCTCTCAACGTCCTCGACGCAGATGCGGACGTAACCGAACTGAACGCCAGGGGAACCTCACTTTATAGAGGCAGAGCAGAGGTGCTGAGGCTTCCGTCCGGCACGTCCGAGCGCGCTACCGAGTGGCTGAAGCGGCAATTGGCGACGCTCGAGCCCGGTACGACCTTCAGAATTGCAGAAGCGAGAGGTATGGAGATTCCCGCGTCACCTGCCGACGCTGAAAAGGCGCTCGCCGAGCTTGAGAAGCAAGAGGCCGAGGTCAAGGAGAAAATCGAGGACTTCCACAAACTCCGCGCCGAGGTTGACGAGCTTGTAGCGGAGCTTTATGAACCGAAGTAGCTTGGCACAGCAGAGTCAACCCAACTTTTCAGACGGATAGACCCCTCTGATTTTAGAGTGATAGTAGCTGCCCTTCGAATCAGCCTCGAGCAACTCCTCGAAAATCTGCTGGGGTACGTTTGAATATTGGTAGATCGTGCCACCGCTAAAGGTCAGCTCGAGCGTATTATTGGTTTCGTCGTAGCCTGCGCTCAGGATGAGACTCGAGTTAATTGCCGAGTGTTTCAAGCGTCTACCTCCGTTCGCATTTTATGACTTTACACATAAAAACAGCGCCCCCTGGTCTGGGAGCGCATAGTCCTACTTGTCTGAGTGAAATTAAGCCCTACGCCACAACAACTCCCGCTTCACCTCTTCAATCGCTTTGGTAATCGGGATGTCGCGCGGGCAAGCCTCGGTGCAGTTGTAGGCGGTGCGGCAGCGCCACAGGCCGTTCGCCTGGTTCAACACCTGCATCCGCTCGTCGGTGCCCTGGTCACGGCTGTCGAAGATGAAGCGGTGAGCGTTCACGATCGCCGCCGGGCCTAAATAGCGCCCGTTCGTCCAGAAGACGGGACAGCTCGAGGTGCAGGACGCGCACAGGATGCACTTCGTGCTGGCGTCGAAGATGGCGCGGTCTTCCTGGCTTTGGTAGCGCTCGCCGGGCGGGGGCGGGTCGTCGTTGACGAAGAAGGGCAGTACCGCTTTGTAGGCGTCGAAAAACGGCTCCATGTCGACGATTAAGTCTTTCAGCACCGGCATCCCGCGCAGCGGTTCGATGTTGATGGTTTGACCCAGGTCGCGCACCAGCACCTTGCAGGCGAGTCGGTTGACGCCGTTGATCATCATCGCGTCCGAGCCGCAGACGCCGTGGGCGCAACTGCGGCGGTAGCTTAAAGACCCGTCGGTTTCCCACTTGATTTGGTTCATCACGTCGAGCACGCGGTCGGTCGGCTCGGCTTCCATCTTGTACTCCGCCCAGTAGGGCCGCTTGTCGGCCTCGGGGTTGAAGCGTTTGATTTTGACGTTGATGTTCATGGTTAAACGGCTTGTGGCAAGTAGCTTGTAGCTCGTAGGTTTTCAACTACAAGCTACTTACCACTGACTACAAGCCTCGTCCTCCTTTAGTAAACCCTCGGCTTGGGCTCGTACTTGCCGAGCGTGACTTCTTTGTACTCGATGCGGGTTCCTTCGCCGTCCTTGTAGATGAGGGTGTGCTTGAGCCAGTTGTCGTCGTCGCGCTCTCTGTAGTCTTCGCGGGAGTGCGCGCCGCGCGACTCTTTGCGGTTGTGCGCGGCGTGGACGAGCTGTTCGGCGTTGTCGAGCAGAAAGCCGAGTTCCAGCGCCTCCATCAGTTCGGTGTTGTACTGCTTGCCCTGGTCGTCGACGCCGATAAGCTTGGCGCGTTCTTTGAGGTCCTTGAGAATCTCTTTTTGGTTGCAGAGCGTCTCGTCGGTGCGGAACACGGAGGCGTTGTCCATCATCGTTTTCGCCATCTCTTTGCGGATGTGCGAGACGCGCTCCTTGCCGGGGCCGTTCAAGGCCTTGTCGAGGAGTTCGCGCGAGAAGTCCTGCGCGTCGGCGGGCAGGTCGCGGTAGTCTTCTCCGGCGGCGTACTTGGCGGCGAAGCGTCCGGCGCGGCGGCCGAAGACGATCAAGTCGCCCAGGCTGTTGGTGCCGAGGCGGTTCGCGCCGTGGAGCGAGGCGCAGGAGCACTCGCCCGCCGCGTACAGGCCCGGCACGACCGTGTTGTCGCCGTCGATGATGACCTCGGTGTCGATGGTCGTGGGGATGCCGCCCATCGCGTAGTGCGCGGTCGGCTGGACCGGCACGGGCTCTTTGATGGGGTCGACGCCTAAGTAAATTCGGGAGAACTCGGTGATGTCGGGCAAACGCTTTTCGATAATTTCGGCGTCGATGTGGGTCAGGTCTAAAAGGATGTAGTCGTTCTCCGGCCCGACGCCGCGGCCCTCACGGACTTCTAAGTACATCGAGCGCGAGACCATGTCGCGCGGGGCCAGGTCTTTGATGCTCGGCGCGTAGCGCTCCATAAAGCGCTCGCCCTCGCTGTTGCGTAAAATCCCGCCCTCGCCCCGCGCGCCCTCGGTGAGGAGCACGCCGATTTTGTACAGGCCCGTCGGGTGAAACTGGAAAAACTCGGGGTCTTCGATGGGGATGCCGCGCCGGTAGGCGATGCTGGTCAAGTCCCCGGTGAGCGCGTGCGCGTTCGAGGTGACTTTGAACATCCGCCCGAAGCCGCCCGTGGCGATGACGGTCGCCTTGGCGTGAAAGGTGTGCAGTTCGCCGGTCGCGAGGTCGTAAGCGACCACGCCGCGGCACTCGCCGTCGACCATGACGAGGTCGAGAACGTGAAACTCGTTGAAAAAGGTCACGTTGTTTTTGATGGACTGCTGGTACAGGGTTTGCAAAATCATGTGGCCGGTGCGGTCAGCGGCGTAGCAGGCTCGCTCGACCGCCGACTTGCCGAACTCACGCGTGTGCCCGCCGAACTTGCGCTGGGCGATTTTGCCTTCGGGGGTTCTCGAGAACGGCAGACCCATGTGCTCCAACTCGTACACCGACTCGATAACGTCGTAGGCGAACATCTCGGCCACGTCCTGGTCGGTGAGATAGTCGCCGCCCTTGATGGTGTCGAAGGCGTGCCATTCGGCATGGTCCTCGGACACGTTGCCGAGCGCCGCGCCGACGCCGCCCTGCGCCGCGCCCGTGTGCGATCTAGTCGGGTAGAGTTTGGACACGACCGCCACGGAGACGTTCGGGTTTTGCGCCGCGTAGCGCGCCGCCATCAGTCCCGAGCCGCCCGCTCCCACGATAATCACGTCGTATTTATGGGCTCTGTTCACGCTTCAGCCTTCCTTAGGTGTGAGGCTTTAGTTATGGGGCAGGGCGCGAACCGCGTCGCCCATCTCGGTGTAGGTAAACGCCCACAGCGTCATCACGCCGAGCACGAAGACAATTCCCGCCACGCTGTAGAGCACGGTCTTGGCCCAAAAGCGCCTCGAGGGGTTCTGGAAGTAGTCCTCGACGCTGTAGCGCAGCCCGTTGGTGCCGTGGAGCAGCGCGAAACCGAGCAAAAACGAGTCGTAGACCTTGACCCAGCCCTTGGAAAAGCGCGTCGCCACATAGTTGTAGTCGATGGCGGCGGCGTTGATCTGGATGTTGTTGAACCACAGGTGGCCGAACACCAGAAACACCAGCGCCAAACCCGACACTCGCATGAACACCCACCAGGCGAGTTCGGTGTTGGTCGCGTAAATCCCACGAGCCTGACTCAGACTTTTAGCCTTGAGAGCCATTTAAGCGCCTCCAAAAATCTCGGGTAGAATCTTCCACAGCACCGGCACACCGATGACGGCCGTGATGCCGATGACGCCGTACCACAGCACCCGCTGGAACTTGACCGCCCAGGACGTAAAGTCCATCAAGATGATGCGCAAGCCGTTGAACGCATGGTACACGACGCCGGCAATAACCAAAACCAGCCCGATGCGAAACGGCCACTGGTGGTAAAACGCCAAAAACGCGTTGAACGGACCCTCGGGGCCGTACATCACCAGGCTGATGTCAATGACGTGCAAAAACAAAAAGAGTGCCAGCGCCACGCCCGACAAGCGGTGGAGCACGAAGGCCCACTGGCCTTCACGACCTCTGTACATAGAGACCTCCTAAGAAGCTAAAACCTGACAGGTTCCGCATTTCACAGACGATTCTAGCACCCCGCAAAAGGCTTTTTAGTGTCGCAGTGCAGGCTTTAGAGGGATTTGCGTAGAGGTTCGCGGCGCGCTGGACGGAGTGGGGTTTTTTGGTTTGTGCTCGTCTTTGAAGAGGCGCGTGGCGGCGTTTTTGGTGACAGCTCGAGTAGCTGCCTGCGGTATCATGGCCGCCATGATAAGCCCTGTTGAACCCTCCCCGAACCTGCCCGGAGCGGCCCCGCGATGAAACGGGACGCTTTTGTGCTGCCCAAGGGCATCTACCTGGACGGCAACTCGCTCGGCCCCTTGAGCCACGCGGCGCAAGCGGCTGTCGAGCGCCGTCTGAAACAGTGGCAGTACAAGGCGGTGAACGCCTGGGACGAGTGGTTCGAACTCGCCGAGCGTCTTTCGCCCGCCCTCGCTCGTCTCGTAGGGGCGCAACCGAACGAGGTCATCACGACCGGGAGCATCACGTCGAACCTCCACGCGCTGCTCGCCACCTTTTATAAACCCGAAGGGGTGCGCCGGAACATCTTAGCGACCGCCCTCGACTTTCCCAGCGACCTCTACGCGCTGAAAGCCTGGACCGAGCGCTACGGCGGCGACCTCAAGCTCATCCCGTCCCGCGACGGCCACACCCTGCACCCCGACGACGTGTGGGCCGCGCTCGGCGGCGGCGTGACGCTGGCCGTGCTGCCCACGGTGCTGTACCGGAGCGGGCAACTCCTGGACGTCGCCACCGTCACCCGGCAGGCGCACGAGCGCGGCGTGACCGTCGGCTGGGACGCGGCGCACTCCGTCGGCGCGCTACCGCACGCTTTTCACGACGACGACGTCGATTTTGCGGTCTGGTGTACCTATAAGTACCTGAACGCCGGCCCCGGCGCGCCGGGTGGCCTGTTCGTGCACGAACAACACTTCGACAAAACGCCGGGCCTGCCGGGCTGGTGGGGTCACGAAAAAACGACGCAGTTCGACATGAATCCCGACTTCACCCCCGCCGCGGGCGCGGGCGCGTACCAAATCAGCACGCCGAGCGTTTTGGCGCTGGCAGGCCTCGAGGGCGCGTTAGCCGTTTTCGAAGAAGTCACCATCCAAGAGGTGCGGGCGCGCTCCGTAGAGTTGACCGAGTACCTGATACGCCTGGCCGACGAACACCTGCCCGAGATGACCCTGCGGACGCCCCGCGACCCGAACGAGCGGGGCGGTCACGTGGTGCTCGAGCACGAGGACGCCAAACACTTGAGCCTCGCCCTCCGCGAACGAGATATCATCCCGGACTACCGCCAACCCGACCTGCTCCGCCTCGCTCCCGTCGCGCTTTACAACACCGAAGCGGAACTGGTGACGACCGTGGAAACCCTACGAGAATTGCTGGACACAGGCGCGTATAAGGAAAGAAGTCAAGAGGTGAGCAAAGTAACTTAAACGGCTTTTGACCTTAGTTCCCCTTCCGCTCTCCTTTTGGGCTACCGTCTCTAAACAAGCAGGTAAATAGGTCGTCCTGAACGTACTTTTCCGGCGCACCGCAAGGGCGGGTTTCAAACCCGCCCCTACCACAAATGGAAGATGTAAAACGACTACGACCCGAACCGCTCCGGCAGCAGCTCCTGAGTACGCCCGAGCACCCGGTAAACAATCAGTGCGCCCCACTCGCGCGCGATTTTATTCAAGTCCCCTAGCCGACCGATAACATCTAGCGAAGGGTCGAAGCTGACGCGGCCTTTGCTTTGATAATCGACTGGGTAGGGCAGAAGCGTCCAGCCCTGCGCCTGAAAGGTGAGCAGCGCCCGCGGCATGTGCCAAGCGCTCGTGACCAGCAGCCAGGTTTCGCCCCGCTGCGGCTGCGCGCGCTGCAAGCTCAGCAGCGCTTCTTCATAGGTGCTGCGCGCCTGGTACAGGTAGTGAATCTTGCGTTTCTCGAAAGCGGGGCTGGCAAAAAAGGTCTTGGCCGTTCCCGCCGCCTGGAACTCTTCGGGAATGTACCTGCTGACCAGGCCGGTCAGGATGAGCTTCGCGTCGGGATAGCGCTCGGCGAGGGCGGCGGCCGCCATCATGCGTTCGCCCGCACTGTTCGTGTTGAGTTGACCCCAAGCTTGGCTCGTTCGCCAGTCGACCGAGCCGCCCAACACGACGACGCCGTCGACCCGCTCGGGCAACGGATTCGGCGCAAAGACGCGGGTCTCGAGCGGTTGCGCCAACAGGTCGGTCACGGGCAACAGCGCGGGCAACAGCGCCAGCAGCAGCCCGAGCCCCACCAGGCGCCGCCCGAACGCGTGCCAACGCAAGCTCAGCGCCAAGAAACCTGCGAGCAGCAGCAGCACAACGAAGTTCCCCGGCGTGAGCAGGGACCAAAGGGTGTCGGTGGGCGTCAGCACAAACGCTACGATAACGCGAAAAGGTTGTTGGTACCTGTGCCATTTCTCTTACTCGAGCGCTTTCTCACGTATACTTGGGAAACCCGTGCGTGAGGCGTTGGTCCGACCTCGACCTTCATACATAAGGAGAAACATGAACCTTGCCATCGTCACCGACTCGACCTGTGACTTGAAAGAAGCCGAACTCGCCGCCCTGAACGTGCAGCGCGTGCCGCTGTACGTCAACTTCAAAAACGAAGTCTTCAAAGACTGGGTAGAAATCAACCCCGCCGACATCGTCAAAGGGGTCGCCGAGGGCGCGGCGCTGCCCTCGACGAGCCAGCCGAGCCCACAGGACTTCGAAAACGCCTTTCAAGCCGCCGTGTCCCGAGGGGCTGAGCAGATTTTGTGCCTCACCATCAGCGGCGAACTGTCCGGCACGGTGCAGTCGGCGAACCTTGCTAAGGCGGAGGTCGACGTGCCGGTGACGGTCTTCGACAGCCGTGCGGCGAGCGTCGGGCTGGGCGACATGGTCAAAGAGGCGGCGCGGCGGCGGGACGCGGGTGCAAGCATGGACGAGATCGTGCGGGCCTTAGAGCACATCCGCGACACCAACTTTATCCTGTTCACCGTCGCCACCTTAGACTTTTTGCAAAAAAACGGCCGCATCGGCGGGGCGCAGGCGCTGCTCGGGGGTTTGCTCAACATCAAGCCGCTGCTGACCGTCGAGGGCGGCAAGGTCGAGCCGGCGGGCCGGGTGCGCGGCACCAAACGGGCCATCAAAGAACTCGTCGACCGAACCGTCGGCTACGCTGAGGAGCACAACGGCGACCTCAAAATCAGCTTTTTACACATCCAGGACGAGGCGGCGGCGCAAACGCTGCAGCGCGCGGTGCAAGACGCGGGCGTGGTGTTCGAAAACGGCGGCGTCTACGAAATCGGCGCGGTCATCGCCACCCACGTGGGGCCGGGCACGTTTGGAATGTACATGCACACCAAGCCGCAGGTTTGAGCGAGCCGGTTTGAGTAGGGTCGAGTCGGACGGCACGCAGTTGTTCGTCGTCGCGGTCGCGGCCATCGTCATCCGAGAGGGCAAAGTGCTCACCATGCGCCGCGCCGCGAGCAAAGACGCAGGGGCGGGTCTGTGGGAAACGCTTTCCGGCCGCCTGGACGTGGGCGAAGACCCGCTGGCGGCGGTGAAGCGAGAAATCACGGAGGAGTGCGGGCTGGAGGTCGTGCTCGAGCCGCGGCCCCTTACGGTTTACACGGCTGAGCGCAAAGGCTTGCCGATGGTCGTCGTCGTTTACCGGGCGCGCTACGTCTCAGGCGAGGTCGTCATGAGCGATGAGCACGATAATTACGCTTGGCTCAGCCCGGCGGAGTTTGCGGCGCGGAGTTCGCTCCACAAGCTGGTCGAGGCGGTTGCGGGGGCAGTTTGAGATTCGCCTCATCTCTCATTTTCTGTCTGAGCGCTTTCGTCAAACCTGAACTGCAACTCAGCACCGACCCCCGGCCGCCCGAACGCCTCCCAAGCACTGCCGCCGCGCAAAAACAGTTCCATAAAACGCACCTCGCCCTGCGAGGTCGTCCAGCCGCTGCTGCCTTTCGAAAAAGCCAGCTCGCCCTGCGGCACCGCGAAGCTGCCGTCCGTGCAGACGGCGTGACGTTCGACCCCGTTCAAGGTGATTTGAAGACGTGTTCCGGGCGGGTGCGTCCCAAACCGACACGTCGTCTTGAGGTTGCCGAAGCCGTCGATATAGGCGAGGCTGCTTTCGGGAACGTCGGGAACCTGCTCCGGCTGCACAGCTTCGGCCAGCGCGCCGTCCTCACCCCGGACGACCGCCGCGAAAGCCTGGGGAAACAGGTCGCGTGAACGAAACTGCGAGCCCGCCGAGGGCACGTTCACAAAGCGCAACTCGCTCGCTGTGTCTTTCAAGGTGTCTTTCAAGAACGAAAACGCGTGGCCCGCGTTGACCCCGACGATTTTCACGCCGTTCGGCAACCGAGCGTAGACGAGGCGTTCGCCGGCGTTGTCGGCTCGAGGGGCGCGGTCGTCGCGGCGCGGCGCGACGTTGTGAAAAAGAAGCGTGCCGGGCGGCGCTTCGTTCAGGCCGAGTTGTGCCGCGCAAAACCCGGCCGCCAGCGTCGCGAAAGGGGGCACGGCGGTGAAGACGAATTCGGCCTCGGGCAAAAACAGCTTGAGGCGTTGCGCGACCTCGGCAAAGGCGAGGTCGTTTACGCCGTAGTCGGCGATGAGGTGAAGCAGCATAAAACTCCCCGGAGCGCGGTAGCGCAGCTAAAGCTTAACAGACTGCAACACCGAACTCCCGCCGACGAACACGTTCACGATGGACTCTTCTCGAGCCAGCGTAAACACCGCGGCGAGCGCCGCCTCGGGCGTGGGGCTGCTTTTCAAGGTGACCTCCAAGGTGCTGCCCGGTGGAGGTTTGACCAACACGAAGTCCGCCTGTTTGCCGGGGGTGAGGTCGCCTATTTCGTCGTCCAGGCGCAGCGCCCGCGCCCCCGCCAACGTTGCCAAATACAGCAGGTGCGCCGAGGTGAGGGGGTAGCCGTCCTCGTGGAGCATCTGCACCTGGTAGGCCATCAAGCCTTCTTTGAACAGGCTGAAGCCGGTGCCGCCGCCCACGTCCGAGCCGAGGGCGAACCTCACGTCGTAGCGCAGGTGCCGCCGCAACGGGAACAAGCCGCTGCCGATAAACATGTTGCTGCTCGGGCAGTGGGCCACACTTGCGCCTACCTCGCCCAAGCGCGCCAACTCGCGGTCGTACACGTGGACGTTGTGCGCGAACACCGAGCGCGGGGTGACGAGGCCGTGGCGTTCGTAGGTTTCCAGGTAATCCCGCGCAGGTTCGAACAGCTTCAGCACCGCGCTGACCTCTTCGGTCTGTTCGTTCAAGTGCGTGGTGAAAAACAGGTCGGGGGTTTCTGCCAACAGCTTGCCACAGACTTCCAACAGCGCGTCGGTCGCGGAGATTGAAAAGCGCGGCGTGACCGCGTAGCGCAACCGCCCGCGCCCGTGCCAGGCATGAATGAGTTCGCGGCTTTCCCGGTACGCCCGCTCAGGCGTGGTGTGGAGCGCCGCGCTCAAACCCCGGTCACCGAGCACGAGGCCCGAGGTGACGCGCAAACCGCTTTTTTCGGCCTCCTCAAAAAAAGCCTCCGTCGCCGCTTTGAAATGCGCGCCGAAGACGAGTGCGGTGGTGGTCCCGTTGAGCGCGAGCTGTCGCAAAAAAATCTGCGCTTGGGCTCGAGCGTACTCGGGGTCGGCAAAGCGAGCCTCTTCGGGCAGGGTGCGCGTTTCCAACCACTCGAGCAGCCGCAAGCCCATCGCGCCGATGACCGGAATTTGCGGGTAGTGGACGTGGGTGTCGATAAAACCGGGAAAGAGAAAAGCGTCCCGGTGGTCTACGGTCTCGGCGTCGGGATATTCCGGGGTGAGGTCGCCGTAGTTACCGACCGCCAGAATTTTTTCCCTTTTGACGACGAGCGCGCCGTCTTCGAAATGCTCGAGCGCGTCCTCGTCACGAAACGGGTTGCGGGGCGTGTGGAAAATCTGGGCGCGGTAGAGTTTGGGCATGGCGTGTCAGCATTTTACGGCATGAGGGGTGAGGACCGAAGCCCGAGTGAAAAGTACCGAGTGAGTCGTTTACAGTCGGCTCGAGGTTTGCACCGGCACGAACCCGCAGTCGTCAGCGGGTTTCTTTTAGGCGAAGGCCAACTTCACTGCACCGTCCAACCTCCGTCGAGCTTAATCGTGTCGCCCGTAATCATTGCCGCGCCGCTGGAAACGAGGAACAACACAGTTGCTGCCACCTCGTCGGTCTCACCGAAACGGCCCACGGGGATGCGCTCGAGCATCTTTTGTTTGGCCTCCGGCGTGGGAAAGGCCATTTCGGCCATCGGCGTGTTGACCACGGTGGGGGCGACGCAGTTCACCGTGACGCCGCGCGGTGCCCACTCGAGCGCCAGCACCTTGCTGAGCATTTCCACCGCGCCCTTGCTGGCGCAGTAGGCGGCGTGGTCTTCTAAGGCGACGAGCCCGGCCTGTGACGAGATGTTGACGACGCGGCCCCAGCCTTGCGTAAGCATCGGCTTTACTAGGGCTTGCGACAGGAAAAAGAGCGCTTTGGTATTCACCGCAAAGGTGTGGTCCCAGCTCGCTTCGCGGGTCTCGAGCGCGCTCTCGGGGTGGCTGACCCCGGCGTTGTTGACGAGGATGTCGATGACCGGCCAGGTGGCAAGGGCGCGCTCGGTGACCCTGACGACCTCGGCGTGTTGGGACAAGTCGGCCTCGAGCCTCAAGCAATCACGCCCCGAGGCCCGAATCTCTTTTTCCAGCGTCTCCAACTCCGGCCCGCTCCGGGCGACGACGGCTACGTCGACGCCGCTTTTCGCCAACGCTACGGCGATGGCTCGCCCGATGCCTTTGCTGGCACCCGTGACGAGCGCTTTTTTGGTTTTTGAACTCTCCCCGCTCACGCCGCGTCCAGCGCGAACTGGATTTTCATGCGTTTGGGGTCGCGCTCGGCGACCTTCATGCCCGCCGCGAAGTCGCTGAGCGGCAGCGCGTGGGAGATGAGCGGGGAGAGTTTTACCCCGCCGCCCTGGACCAAGGAGATAGCCTCGTGAAACGTCTTGTTGAGCGCGAACGAGCCGATGATTTTGAGGTCCTTGCGGAACACGTCGAAGGGTGCAAACGGCACGCGCGCGTCCGCCGCGGCCACGCCGAAGACCCAGACTTTGCCGCCGGGCCGCACGTACTGAAAGGTTTGTCCGATAACGCTCGGCACGCCGGTCGCGTCCGCCACGACCTCGAAACCGTGCGGGGCGAGGTTTTTAAAGGTTTGCGGGTTCAGGTCGTCCGCCTGGACGACGGCGCTCGCCCCGAGGTCTTCGGCGAGTTTGAGACGCCACGGCTCTTTGTCCACCATCACCACCGACGCGGCCCCGGCCCGCATGACGGCTTGCATCATGAGGATGCCCATCGGCCCCGCGCCGAAAATCAACATGCGGTCACCTGCTTCCAACTTCACTTGCTTTAAGCCCCAGACGACGCAGGCCAGGGGCTCTAAAAGTGCCGCCTCGTCGAAAGGAAGCTCGCCGATAGGGTAGACCGCGCTCTCCGGCGCGGCGACGTAGCGTGCAAATGCACCCGAGCGTGTGACACCCAAAACCTCTAAGTTGAGACACTGGTTGAACTGCCGCCGCTGACAGAACGCGCACCGGTAGCAGGGCAGGTTCGGGTCGGCGGTGACGCGGTCGCCGCTTTTGAAACCCTTGACCCGGTCGCCGACCGCCGCTACCACGCCGCTGAACTCGTGGCCGGGAACGATGGGGTAGCGGGCAAGGGCGTAGGAGCCGTGCCAGATGTGGAGGTCGGTGCCGCAAACCCCTGCGTTTTTGACCTCGATGAGCACGTCGTCCGGGCCGAGGGCGGGGCGGTCGCGCTCGAGCACCTCCGCGCGCCCCGGCGAAAGGATGCTGGCCGCAATCATTTATTTAATGGCCCCCATCGTTAAGCCAGTGACAAGTTGCTTCTGCGCGACCCAGCCCGCGATCAATACGGGAATAACCGCCGCTGTCGCCGCCGCCGACATCTTGGCGATAAACAGGTCACCCTGTGCCGCCTTGAAGGTCGAGACGTAAACCGAGACCGGCGAAGCGTCCCTGCTGGTCAGGTTGACCGCCAAGAAAAATTCGTTCCAGGTGAAAATCATGCAGAGCAGGGCGGTTGCTGCTAGACCAGGGATGAGCAGCGGCATGATGACGTTAGAGAATTCCTGCCACAGGTTTGCCCCGTCTAGGCGCGCCGCTTCGATGATTTCGTAAGGGACTTCCAGCATGAACGAGCGCAGCATCCACACGACCAGTGGGAAGTTCATCCCGGCGTACAGGATGATGAGGCCCAAATGCGTGTCCAGCAGGTTGAGGCGCAGAAAAATGACGTAAAGAGGCACGATGATGCTGGCGGGGGGCAGCATCCGTGTAGACATCATCCACAGCAGCGAGCCATCGGTGCGCTTGGTCTGGTAAAACGCCATCGCGTAGGCGCTCGGGATACCCAGCAGGAGGGCTAGCACAATCGAGAAAAAAGTGATGATGACCGTGTTCCACAGGTACTCCAAGAAGGGCGAGTTGAACAGGGCCAAGCGCCAGTTGGCAAGCGTCGGCTCGAAAAAGACACGCGGCGGGAACTGAATTGCCATCGCCTCGGTCTTGAACGAGGTTAAAACCATCCACAAGATGGGAAAGAACATGAGAAAAGCGAGCAGCAGGGTCAGGGCGGACAGTAGGTGTCCCCAGGTTTTCTGTCGGCTTACAGTCACAGCGCGACCTCCTTAGAGTTGCGGCGCAGCACGTTCAGGAACAAGACGATGACGATGTTCGCCAAAATCACCGCGAAGATGCCGTAGGCACTCGCCCGGCCTACGTTTTGCCTCGAGAACGCTTCTAAGAAAATCTGGTAGGGCAGGTTCGTCGTCTGGATGCCCGGCCCGCCCGAGGTGGTGACGAAGATGATGCCGAACTCGCTCAGGATAAAAATGGTCTCTAAGAGCAGCGCGATTTCGATAAACTTGCCCAAGTGCGGCAGGATGATGTGGCGAAACATCGTAAAGCCGCTCGCTCCGTCAATCCGCGCCGCCTCCAAGGTCGAGTCGGGCAAGCTCTGCAAGCCTGCCAAAAGAATCAGCATCACGAAGGGAATCCACTGCCACGAGATGATGCCGATCACGGTCGCCAAGGGGAACGCCTCGAGGGCGTAAAAATTGGTGATGCCGAACAGCCTGAAAAAGTAAGCGAACAAACCGAAAGACGGCTCCAGCAGGACGTTTTTCCACAGTACCGCCGCCGCTACCGGCATCATCAAAAAGGGTGAGATGAGCAGCGTTCTCGCCAGCGCCCGCCCCGGAAAAGGTCGGTTTAACAGCATCGCGAAGCCGAGTCCGACGACAAAAGTGATGGCGACTACCGCGACCGTTAAGAAAATCGTGACCCACAAGACGGTCCAAAAGTCCGGGTTGTTGAGGATACGGCTGTAGTTGCGCCACATGCTGTCCCAGCCGATGAAGCCCTGGCTACCCGGGCGCAGCAGGTTCCAGTTTGTAAAGGAATACCAGATAGCGAGGACAAAGGGCACCTGCGTGACTAAGATAAGAAAAGTGATGCCGGGAGCGGACAAAAACTTGCGGTTCTCGCGGCGGAGCGGTGTGTCTTGTTGGGGTTGCGCTTGCGGTATACTGGTACTAGCCATAGCTCTCCTCCCTTGAGTGAACAGCCGAAAACGACCTACGATCAGGTTTCTGACTCGAGAATGAAAGGAGCCCTTGGGATTGTCGTCGGTCGGTAATTGAGGATTCGGGTAAAAAGAGGATTTGAAGACATGGAGGGGTGTGCAGGATGTTCTGCACACCCCTCTTTCGCTTAGTAGTAGCCTGCGTCTTGCATCGCTTCGTCGGCGACGCGCTGGGCGCGGGCTAAGCCGTCCTCGACGCTGATGTCGCCCGCTAAGATTTCGGCGACAATCTGCGCCACGTCACTACCGATGCCCTGAAACTCGGGGATTTGCACGAACTGCACGCCGGGGGCGATGGTAGGGTTCGCGGTCGAGTTGGTGGGGTCGGCGTTTTGGATGGCGTTAAGCACGACCGGGGCGAAGGGCGCGGCCTCAGCGTAAGCAGCGTTCTCGTAGGTCGAAATGCGCGTGCCGGGGGGCACGGACGCTTCGCCTTTTTGCTCGGCGACCAGGTCGATGTACTCTTGTGAAGTCGCCCAGGTCATGAATTTGAAAGCGGCTTCTTGGGCGTCCGACGAGCTAGGAATGCCCAAGTTCCAGCTCCACAGCCAGGCGTTGCCCTTCTCGACCGGGCCGACCGGGGCCAGCGCGTAAGCCATGTCGGGACCCGCCTCGGAGTTGGCTAAAAAGCCCGCCGCGACGGTGGCGTCAACCCAAATAGCGGCTTGTCCGGCGGACATAAGTTGCAGCGCTTCGGGAAAGCTGATGCCCGTCACGCCGGGAGGGCCACAGTTGGTGACAAGGTCGCGGTAAAAAGTAAGCGCTTCGTTCCACTCGGGCGTGTTGATGGTGGGACGGCCTTCCGCGTCGAACCACTGACCACCAAACGTGTTGACCACCGTAGTGATCGGGGCCATGTTGTCGCCCCAGCCGGGCTTGCCGCGCAGCACGATGCCGTAGACACCGTTGGCCGGGTCGTGAACTTCGCAGGCGATGTCGCGCACTTCTTGCCAGGTGGGTGCGTCGGGCATGGTCACGCCCGCCTCGTCAAGCAAGCGCTTGTTGTACATCGTAAAGCTCGACTCGCCGTAAAAGGGCACGGCGAACAGCTCACCTTCGTAGCTCAGGCCACCCTGGATGGCGGGCAGGATGTCGTCGAAGTTGTAGTCAGCCGCGACTTCGGGGTACTCGTCGGCGAGCGCGTCTACTGAGACGAGCCAGTCGTTCGCAGCCCACAGCGGCGTTTCATACGCTCCTACTGTGACCAAGTCGAACGAGCCACTGCCCGTCGCGACATCGGTGGTGAGGCGTGAACGGAGCGTACCCTCGTCTAGGAAAAGCCACTCTAAGTTGATGTCGGGGTTTTGCTCTTCGAACTGAGTGCTGAGTTCTTGCATGGTGACCATGTCGGGATTGTTCACCGAAGCAATGGTGACGGTGGTTTGCGCCCATACGGTTGCAGCCGCCGCTAATACAAACGTTAAAACAAGTTTCCTCATGTAGTCCTCCCTTAGTGAAGTTGTCTTTTGCCCGAGCTTCCACGCGGCCACTTTCGACCTGAACCCTCCTTCCTGCAGTTCTCTCCTAGCCAACCGAGCTTTTTGAGCTTGGCAAGCGCGTAATCTTTAATGGCCTCGTGGCCATCAGCATAGTACGCGCCTTTGTGACTTGTCAAGAGGTCGAGTTCGGTACGCGGAACGGGCTGAGCACTTTGGAGTCTGCTACACTGGCCTCGTGGCCAACATCAACGACGTCGCCAAGCGTGCGGGCGTGTCCCCCACCACGGCGAAACGCGCCATCCGCACGCCAGACCTGCTTGCTCCGGCTACACTTGAAAAAGTGCAGCGCGCGGTTAAAGACCTGCACTACGAGCCCGACCGGCTCGCCGCGGCGTTGCGTCGTGGGCAAAGCAAAACCATCGGCTTGATCGTCGGCAGCATCGTCGAGCCGTTTTTCGCGCAACTCACCCGTACGGTCGGTATGGCGGTGCGGGCGCGAGGCTACACGCTGCTCGTCGCCGACAGCGAGTACGACGCGGGCATCGAGTTGGAGCAACTCAAAGCCTTTTACGGCAACCGCATAGGCGGGCTCATCATCCGCTCGGGCTACGGTGAGCCGAATTTAGACTACCTGCAGCGTTTGCAGGCACGCGGCACCGTCATCACCGAAATCGACCACGTTTACCCGGACAGCCCGTTCAGCCACGTGATGCTCGACAACGAAGGCTGTATTCGAGCCGGGGTTGACTACCTCGCCGGGCTCGGACACGAACGCATCGCGGCGTTGGGCACCTACCATGAAACGATTTTGCCCGACGAGCGCACCAAAGTTTTCCCCCAAGTCATGAAAGAGGCTGGTTTGAGCCTGCCCCAAACCTACCGGCGCGTCATCCACCCGACGCCGCAGGAAGCTTACGCGCTGACCCTGGACCTGATGAAGCTTCCCGAGCCGCCGACCGCTCTGTTTTCGACCACGGGCAACTTAGCGGTCGGCGCGTTTCGGGCGTTGCGCGAACTCGGAATTCGCATTCCGCAGGACGTGTCGCTTTTGAGTTTCGACGACTATCCCTGGACGAGCCTCGTCGAGCCGCCTATCGACGTGATTGCGCAGCCGGTCGAGGCGATGGGGCGGGCGGCCGTGGACATCGTGCTCGAGTCGTTAGAAAACCCGTCCACCCAAGTGACGCGCAAACGTTTTTCAGGCACGCTGATAAAGCGCGGCAGTTGCGCGCCGCCCGAAGCGAGTTCTCGAGCGGGCTGAGCGCTCGTTCGCTCGAGACTACTTCCTGAAAGAAAACGCATGACCTCCGGGCCAGGCGGCGTGCTAACTTAACAAGATGGTTTGTTCCTCAGGAGGCTACACATGAACTGGACCGAACGCTTCGCCAAACGCACCCGAAACATGAAACCCTCGAGCATCCGCGAAATCTTGAAGCTCACCCAAAAGTCCGAAGTGATTTCCTTTGCGGGCGGTTTGCCCGCGCCGGGCTTGTTTCCGGTAGAAAAACTGCACGAGGCGGCCTCCAAGGTGCTGCTCGAGACGGGTGCCGAGGCCTTGCAGTACGGCCCGACCGAAGGGTACACGCCGCTGCGGAAGTGGGTCGCGTCACGCTTTGAAGGGGTGAGCGCCGAAAACGTCCAAATCGTTTCGGGTTCGCAGCAAGGGCTCGACCTCGTCGCCAAAGTCTTCTTCGACCCCGGCGACCGGGTTGTGGTAAGCGCGCCGACCTACATGGGCGCGCTGCGCGCTTTTGATGCTTACCAGGTCGGCTACCTCACGGTTGAATGCGACGACGAAGGGATGCTGCCGGAGGCGCTCGAGGAAGCTCTTAAACAAAACCCCAAGATGATTTACGTCATCCCCAACTTCGACAACCCGACCGGCATTTCGATGAGCTTAGAGCGGCGGGAAGCTCTCGTCAGATTGGCGCGGCGCTACGGCGTCCCCGTCTTCGAGGACAACCCCTACGGCGAACTTCGTTTCGAAGGCGAAGAGTTGCCCCACCTGTTCGACCTCGCGCCGGACATCGTCGTTCACGCAGGCACCTTTTCAAAAATCATGGTGCCGGGTTTTCGTTTGGCCTGGCTCGTCGCGCAGCCGGAAGTGCTGACGCTCGTCGTGCGCGCCAAGCAAGCCGCCGACCTGCACACCTCGACCTACACCCAAATGATTGCCTATGAAACGTCCAAAGACGGCTACATGGACGAGCAAATCGGGCGCGTGCGCGACTACTACAAAAACCAGCGCGCGCTGATGTTGAAAGCTCTGGACACCCACTTCCCCGCCGAGGTCAGTTGGACGCGCCCCAAAGGCGGCATGTTTTTGTGGGCCACCCTGCCCGACGGCATGAACGCGACCGAACTCGCTTTTGAAGCCGTCAAGCAAAACGTCGCTTACGTGCCCGGCGAAAGTTTCTACGCCAACGGCGGCGGCGAGAACACCCTGCGCCTGAGCTATTCGGTGGCGACACCGGAACAAATCGACGAGGGTATGCAGCGGTTGGGAGAGGTTTTCAAGGCAAACCTCAAGACGCTCGAGCCCGCCTGAACCGTGCGCAGGTTTGACTACGTGCCCGCGTAAAGCACGTCGACCTCGAGCGCCAGACTGACACAGGGCAGCTCGAGGGTTTCCCCCGCTTCTTTGGCGTCGTAACGCCAGCCGCCATCCTCGGCGCGGCGGTAAATCTCGAGCCGCCGCTCGTGCTGGTTGACCAACACGTAGGCGCTGAGAGTGTCGAACTTACGGTAGTCGTGAAGTTTGTCGCCGCGGTCAATGGCTTCCGTCGAGTCGGAAAGCACTTCGACGATGAGGCACGGTTTGCGTTTGACGTAAGCGTCATCGTCGCTGTCATCACACGTTACGAGTACGTCTGGATAATAGCCGTTCCCGTTGGGCGTGCGTACCTTCATGTCGGCCATGAAGGTACGACAGGGAGAAGTTTCTGCTGCCAACAGACGTGCAGCCAACTTGAGCGTAAGCCGGTTGTATTTGTCCGTTCCCCCGGCCATCATAAAAAGTTGCCCGTGGGCAAACTCGTGTTTGTCGGGGCTCGTTCGTTCGAACTCGAGATACTCTTCGAACGTCAGCCCGGTTTTGACGGGTTCGGCGCTGCGGGGCATAGGGCGAGTATACACGGCGCGGTGTTTTCAAAGGCCCTCAAACTCAGGTCAAATCTTCAAGGGGCTCGAGCCCGCCCCGAATGGCAAGCGCGTAGCTGCTAAAAGGACGGCCTCGTTCACCCCGAAGGCCGCGACGCTCACGACGAGGACGCCCGGCGAACCCACGTACAGCCCGCGCACCAGCAGCAAACCCAAAAAGAACAGGTGAAACGCCGTCGGCACGAGGAAAATGGGATAATCTGCACGCCAGTTCAGCCTCCTCTGCCGACCGCGCAAGCTCGCGGTGGTCATGACGAGGGAAAGTCCTACCAGGAGCAGCAACGTTGTCAGGGTGAACGCCTCGGTAAAAGTGAGCAGCAAGAACAAGAAGACGCCGAGTGCCGTCAACAATGCCGCCACGGGGTAAGCCCAGATGAGCCACGCTCGCCCCCACCATCCATAAAGGTAGCGCCCGGCGCGCAAACTCGCCGACATGACGAAGACGACGAGCCACCAGGCCATGAAGTTGGCGTAGGGCACGCCGAACCACATCTCGTTCAAGGGGACGCCCCAGTTCCACATGCCCGACGCTCCGTCTTGAAAAGGGTAGATGTCCCGAATCGCCACCACGTCCATGCCGAGGTCGACGAGCAAGGCCAGCAGCGCATCTAAAAAGGGCTTGGCCCACTGCGGCAGATTGAGGCTGTCGCTGAAGCTCATCACCGCGTAACCGATAACCGCCCAACCCACCCCGATGACGAGCGGCGCGTGCCAGATGCGAAACGTGAAAGGGCCGTAGCTGTAAAACTCGGCCGCCACCGCGATACTTTCGAACATCAGGCCGTATATGGCGAAGACCAGCAGCTCGAGCCCCACCGCCACAGGGGGAAGCTTGCTGCTGCGCAGCCCATGAACGAGACAGACGGCGAACAAGCCGAAAACAAGCATCTCGAACAAAAAAAAGCTGACGGGTTCGCCCAGAGTCACAGCGCTCAGCATAACAGCGTATAATCGCTGAGCTTATGGCGCGTTTAGAAGACCAGCAACACTCCGCGAATTTCAACAAGCTCCGGCGGCGTTTGGAGCGACTAACGGCTCGTGCCGTCACCGACTACGCCATGATTCAAGACGGCGACGTGGTGATGGTCTGCTTGTCGGGCGGCAAAGACTCGTACACCCTGCTCGATACTCTAAACGCGTTGCAAGCGAGAGCGCCCATCTCGTTCAAGCTCATCGCCATGAACTTGGACCAGAAGCAGCCCGGTTTTCCCGAACACGTGTTGCCGGAATACTTGAGCGACTTCGGCGTGGACTACAAAATCGCCCAGCAAGACACCTACGGCGTCGTCAAGGCCAAGATTCCCGCGGGCAAGACGATGTGCTCGCTCTGCTCACGGTTGCGCCGCGGCGTCATCTACCGGGTGGCCGGGGAACTCGGCGCGACGAAGATTGCGCTCGGCCACCACCGCGACGACCTTCTGGAGACGTTTTTTCTGAACCTGTTTTTCGGCGGCCGCCTGAAAGCGATGTCGCCTAAGCTCATCAGCGACGACGGCGAGCACGTGGTCGTTCGTCCGCTCGCTTACTGCCGTGAAGCCGACGTTGCGCGCTACGCGAGGGGGCGGGCGTTTCCCATCATCCCCTGCACGCTGTGCGGCTCGCAGGAAAATTTGCAGCGGAAAATGGTCAGGCAGATGCTGGACGGTTGGCCGCCGGAACGCGTGGACAGTATTTTTCGCGCCTTGCAACACGTGAGTCCGTCGCACTTGCTGGACAAAAACCTGTTCGACTTTTCGGGCTTGCAGGAAAGTGTGCTCGAGGGCGACCTCGTCTTCGACACGCCGCTCGTTCTCGGTTAGCCCTGCTTTAAGTTTACAGGGCGCTGCAAGCGCGCTCTCAGACTGAGACCGCGCGCCGAGTAGCGCAGTTTTTCGGCTACAAATGCCTTGAGCATTGCAGGCGTTGAAATATTCCCGAAGAAGTGTTCGCGGTACGCTCCCGCCCCCAGAAAGCCTCTCGAAGAGTTCAGCAAGTCCAAGCGAAGCTTGCGGCGGGGCAGATGGTTTTTGCCGTCCAGCAAGTCTGAAAACGCCTTCGGCATCCAAGCGACTTCGGCGCAGATGGTTTTAATCTCGGCGACGGTCGCGTCTACCGCCGCCTCGTCGTGCGGGTCGACCGCTTCTAAAAGCTCATCGACCTTGTCCGCTACGACTTTGAACTCGGGGAAACCGCCGCCGACGAGGCGCAAGCTGTGAGCCTCCGCATAATAGCCGTCCCGGTCTCGAGCCCGCGCCCGCATACTGGTCAGTTTCACGTACTCGGTGTACGCGCCTAAGAGCCACATCACGCTGTAAACGTTCCAGAGTTTGGGATGGGCGAACGCTTTGTATGAGTTGGCGACGAGGCGGTCGTTCGCTTTGACATAGGCGAGGGTCAGGCTTTCCAAGGGCTGAAAATGCGCGGCGGAATAGTCCCCTGTTTCGGCGGCCTCGAGCAGCAAGTCCGCCAGCACCGACACGCTCGCGTAGGTCGTGTAGAGCCCTTTGGAATAAAGCGGGTCGACAAAACCCGCCGCGTGGCCCAGCAGCGCCCAGCGGTCGCCGACGACGCGGTGCGAACTGTACTGCAGTCGCCCGGTGCGCGTCCAAGCCCGCACCGCCTTCGCGTTTTCAAACTGCTTGGCGATGGCCGGAAACTGCGCGATGAACTCGAAAAACTCTTCCTCCGGCGTGAGGTCGCTTTTTTCAGGATGCACGCGCGGGTCGAGGAGGAGTCCGACGCTGCAGAGCGGGTTCGTCGAGCGGGCGTGGTTGTCGAAGGGAATCACCCACAGCCAGCCGCCCTCGAAGATGTGGTGCAGCGTGCCTTCGTGGACGCTGAAGGGCAGGCCGTAGTCGGTTTTAGAACCCGCCACCGCGTGAAAGTCGGGCACGCCGACCAGGTGGGTGAACAGCGCCCTCGAGTGCGTCTGCAAGTCGAAGTCGCGCAGGCCGAACTTCTCGGCGACGAGCGAGCGGAAACCGCCCGCGTCGACGAGGTAGTCGGCCTCGATTCGGCCCGCTTTCGTCGTGAGGGTGACGCCGTCGTCTTCAACCTCGAGCCCCGTCACGAGCGTATTTTGCAAGACCGTCGCGCCGTACTTCACGGCGCAAACCGTCAAAAAGGCGTCCACGTCTTGCCGGTACAGGTGCAGCTCGTGGCCGTGCGGCTCTTTGGGGATGACGGCTTGCAGGGCTCTGGACGCGTCCGGCGTCTCGCCCGGCGCGTGGTGCAGGTAGCTGAAATGCCGCTTGACCCCGTGCGAGGTGCCGATCTTGGACAGGTAATTTTCCGAACTGAAGTAGGCGAGTTCGGGCACCCCGTAAAACTCGGCGAGGACGCGCATCGTCTCGGAGGTCTCCAAAATCATCGACTCGCCGATGGCGAACTTTGGATGACTTCCGGCCTCGAGCACGACCACGCTGAGCCCGTGTTTCGCCAGAATCGCCGCCAGCGACGAGCCCGCGATGCCCGAGCCGACGATGGCAACGTCGTAGTGTGTTGTGTGCTCGAGGTTCAAAGTAGCGCCTTTCTGGTAAGAGCAGGGGAGATGGGGGGCGGAGGAGCTTGAAGTTTTTAGTTGTTCGTTTTTAGTCTAAGAACCAAGAAACGATAACTCTCTGCCTACTTGCAACTTTACTCGGTACTTCTTCGCCCTTATACGGATTCCGATAATACGCCTGATAAGTTCGGCAGAGGTTTTCCGGCTCCTTATCGGAATCCGCAGTAGTTTCTTCTCGCTCCGCTCGGATTAATTCTTTAGGGAATTAACCGGAAAGGGTATTACTCCTCTTCCTTGTCCCGCTCCGGCACGGCGTCCTGCCAGTCGTCCGAATAGTTCTCAAAATACTCCGGCTGACCGCCTTTGCTGCGGTCGCGCTGAGTACCAAAGGCGTTCCCGTAGTCTAAGTCGCGCTTGCCGGGTTCACCGCTGAGAGGCTTGTCCCCCGGTGTTTCGTTTTGTTCTTTGTCTGCGTCACCTTGCATGACGACCTCCTGAATGCTTGTAGTATAGCGCCTCGAGGCCCGCTAAAAAGAGAGGTCGCCGACCTACGAGGTGAAGAAACCGGGTCGCCCGCACCATCGTTGTGCGAATCCTATGCCACCATTGAGCTATGAAATTGAAAGGGATTCTCAGCCTACTCGCTTTCGCTCTCGGCGGTTGCTCGCCGCTCGGCTTTGTCAACTCCTTCGTCAGCCAAGACGTGCTCGTTCGCCGCGACCTCGCCTACGGGGAGCTGCCCAGGCAAAAGCTCGACCTCTACACCTCCGCCGCCGCGCCCGCCCGCGGCGTGGTCGTGTTCGTCCACGGCGGCTACTGGGACTCGGGCGACAAGAGTGAATATCCGTTCGTCGCCGACAGCTTTACCAACCAGGGCTTCATCACCGTCATCGCAAACTACCGCCTCGTTCCCGAGGTCACGTTTCCGAGCTACGCCGAAGACGTTGCCTTGGCCGTGAAGTGGGTGTTCGACAACATCGTCAACTACGGCGGTGACCCAGAAAAAGTCTTTTTGATGGGCCACTCGGCAGGCGCGCACATCGCGGCGCTCGTCGCTTACGACGAGCGTTATCTCGAGGCTGTGGGTGCAACCCCAAAACTGGCGGGTTTCGTCGGGCTGGCCGGACCTTACGACTTTTTGCCGCTGGCCCCGGACGATGCGCGCTCGAGGGCCGCCCTCGGCCCGGAGGCCACGCGAGCGCAGACCCAACCCGTCAACTTCGTCGGCGGCGACGAAGCACCTGCTCTTATAGCGATCGGCCTCGAAGACACCACGGTGAACCCGAACAACAGCCTGCGCTTTGCCGAGCGCCTCGAGGCGAGCGGGGGAGAGGTCGAGCTGAAGACGTACCGGGGGCTCGACCACGTCGGCATCGTCGGGGCGTTGGGGCGGGGGACGAGGTTTTTGGGGCCGCAGGTGTTGAAAGACGTGTTGGACTTCTTGAAGCGGCACGGTTGAAGGACCGAGTTGAAAGTGAAAAACCTCTGCTCTAGCCGCTCAACGCCCCGACCGCCACGCGAATCGCCCGGCTTACGGCTTCGTCTTTGGCCTCGAGCACCACGTCTTCACTTTCGCTGCGTTGCGCGACGACGGCGCAGATACAGGCCGCGCTGAAGCCGTACACGCCGCCCATCTTAAAGAGGGTTCCCGCCTCCATCTCGAAGTTTAAGACGTTCAAGTGTTGAAACTCTTCGACCAAGCCCTGAAGCGAGCGCAGCAGGTGCGGGTTCGCGCCGCCGGTGCGGCCCTGGCCCTCGTAAAAAGTGTCCACGCTCGCGGTGATGCCGACGTGGTAGTCCGCACCCAGCGCTCGAGCCGCCTCGGCAAGCTTGACCGTCAAAAAAGGGTCGGCCACCGCCGGATACTCGACCGGTGCAACGTCGTTCGCCGCGCCCTGACGGCACAGCGCTCCCGAACTGATGACCACGCTGCCCGCTTTGACCTCCGGCTGAATGCTGCCGCAGGTGCCCACGCGGAGAATCGTCGTGACGCCCACCTGCACGAGTTCGTTGACGATAATCGACAAACTCGGCGCGCCCATGCCGCTCGTGGCGGACAGCGCGGGTGTGCCGTCTTCCAACACGCCTGAATAACTGTTGAGCCCCCGGTGCGTGGAGAGTTCCTTGACCTCTCGGAAGTGCGTCTCCGCGATGAGTTTGGCCCGCTCGGGGTCGCCGGAGAGGAGCGCTCTGGACGGGGGTGGGTCGCCCAAGTCGGCGCGGCCGAAGCCGATGTGGTAGAGCTTGTCCATACTCCAAGGGTACACCGGGCGGGGGCTCGAGGGTCCTGGCAACGCTTGCCAAACTTCGTCCAAACAAGTACACTCGTTTAACTCACTGGTCTCGAGCCCCGAAAAAATCAAGTTTTGCAAAATGCTCAAAGCGCACGGCTTAGGAGTTGCTTGTGTCTGAGACCATTGCCACCAAGGACTTTGTTGATAATCTATTCACCCTTTTGGTCGAGACTTTTGAGAATCCACCGAAACACATGTACCTCGACCGGAAAGCGGGCTTGTTCGACACCCTCAACGTCATTTCGGCCGAGCAAGCTTCACGACCCATTGCCGAGGGCGGCACCAGCATCGCGGCGCAAGTAGAGCACACGCGTTTTTACCTGGACGCCATAGAGCAGTTCATGAACGGCAGAACCGAAAAGGTCGATTGGCAAGAAAGTTGGCAGGTCGAAAAGGTAACCCCTGAAGCCTGGGAACGCTTGAAACAAGACCTGAAAGTCGCTTACGAGAGCGTCACGACCAAGTTCAAAAGTATAGAGGCTTGGGGTGACGACGAGGTAGGTGACAGCATGGCGATGGTCGTTCACACGGCTTACCACCTGGGGGCGATTCGGCAGATGATGCGAGTCGTCTAACTGGCAGTTCTATATTTGGACACCCATAATTTCGCCACTTGCTGTACCGAAACACAAATGCCCTCCAGAAAAACTTAGAGGTGTAGAAACCCGTTTGCCTACCCTAATCTTCGATTTTGAGATGCCCTCTGAAAAATGATGAAGCAGACCAAAAGACGTGCCAACAAAGAGGCTGCTCTCACTTTCGACAAACGTGGGTAGTACATCCTTCCGGTTGTGGTAAATCGTCCCTAAATCAGATGATGTTTGCGTTTCTAGGTCGAAGACCCGTAACGAGGAGTCTACCCCCATAAGGACAATCAGCTTTGAAAGCTCCTCTAAACTCTGAGAATACATGGCTTTGCCCAACTTGTAAGGTTTTACCGAGAGCGAGTCGGAGTTCACTCTGTAGACAGAATCGGATTTGTCTTGAAGTATTTGGTGGGTGGCTAAAGGTTTCCAAGACCCCGAGCTACTCGAGGGTATGAAGTCAACATTATTTCGTGTCCATAGACCTTCATAAATTTCGCTCCTCACTTTTTGACCACTGCTCATTGCGAAAAGCGCTAGTTCTGAAGTATCGCTAAACGCTATTCCTACCGTAATCTGATTTGCAGAAATAAAGGTTCGATTCAGGTTTCTATTTTTAGTGGAAAGTGTCCAGCAAGTTTCACCCGTAGAAGCGTCGAGGCAGTGCAAATCTGTGTAGCCGCGCCATCCCCCAACGACCACATGCGTTTCGGAGGTGTGTAACCAACCAAAAGTGCCTCCTAATTTTTTAGACCAAATACGTTCACCCGTTACGACATCAAAAGCTTCTAGAAAATCATGTTGGTTAAGGTAAAAAACGGCGTCGTTATTTAAGGCTAGCCATCCCCAAGGATTGAGTATGTCAGCGCACCAAAGTTCTTCACCCGTCGTGCTGTTTAGGCAAATGAGCTTTGAGCGCCTTGCCGTTGCAAAGACTCGCTCAGTTGAACAAGCTACTTTGTCAGCCGAATGATGAGTTTTGACACGCCAAGAAATGACCATATATTCGACGGATGGATAGTCCCTCAACACATAAAATAACACACAACGTAAGTCGCTTTATCTGATGGACAAACTGCTAATCCTCCATGCGTTCCACCAACGTCAAAATCGTGTAAAGCGCGACCGTCTCCTCATTCTGGTTCACAAGTTCTACGTCCCAGGCGACCACGCCGGTCGCTCTTTTGTCGTCTTCACGTTTTTCTTTTTTGATTTTTTGCTTCACCGTCAAGTGGGCCTGGATGGTGTCGCCGATACCGACGGGTTCTATAAAGCGGAGGTTCTCTAAACCGTAGTTGGCGAGCACCGGGCCGGGCCGCGGGTCTACGAACAGCCCGGCGGCGGCGGAGACCAAAAAGTAGCCGTGGGCCACGCGCTTTTCGAAAAGAGAGTCTTTGGCGGCGATGTCGTCCACGTGGGCGTAAAAGTAGTCGCCGCTGACGTTGGCGAAGTTGACGATGTCAGCCTCGGTCACGGTGCGGCGGTGCGCGCCAGGGTTTGCTCACCAAAGCCCAAGGCGCTCAGTTCGGCCTCGAGCCCGCTCCCCGCAAAAGTGTCGCACCGCCTCTAAAACTGCGGTCGTGCGTACGCTAAACTTGAGTTTATCCGTGCCCGACCGACCCGACAAACCGCATTCTCTGGCCGAGTTCAAGGACGTGACGGCCCAGGCCGCACCCGTGGGGCTCGTGCAACGTGCTCGGCAGGCGCTTGCGCGCGCCGACGCGGCGCGCGGCACGGTTTACCTGCTCCTCGACCAGTCGACGAGCATGGCCTACGCCGGCAAGACGGCGCAGCTCAGGCGCGGGGCGCTGCGCTTTTTTTACGAGGCGCACAAACGCGGCTACGCGGTGGGGGTTATCGGCTTCGGCTCGGGGGCGAGCTGTCTGTTGGAAGCGAGCCGGGACGTGTACCGGTTCGAGAAGTGCCTGGCCGAACTGCGCCCCGACGGCCGCACGGCGATGGCGAGCGCGCTGTACCTGGCGCTGCGGCGGCAGCGCTTTCGCGCCGGGAGCCGCGCCGTCATCCTCATCACCGACGGGCAGCCGAACGACAAGGTGGCGACCTTGCGCGCGGCCAAAGTCGTCCGCGCTGCGGGAATCGAACTGATCGCGGTGGGGACGAACGGGGCCGACCACGCGTTCTTGGCCGCGCTCACGCCGCGCCCCGAGTTGGCGCGGTGGGCGGAGGCGGGCTTGGAGGCGGGCGTCGCTGCGGCCGCCTTCGCGCTGCCCGACACGGGCTCGAGCTGACGCGGCTGACTCGCCACGTTCGTCCGGCTCAAAGGTGTCACGGCTCTTGCGCCCGTTCAGCGTGAGGACGTTCCAACCGGACGGCTCGAGACCCCGAGCGCGGCCGCTTCCGGCGTTCTCCGCGTTTTCTTTGTAAGCCTGTGCCAAGACGGGCTCGGTCAAGTTACCTAAGCTGAAGGTCCAAGGCCTGTGAGTCGAACCGACCCTTCGGTCGAACCGGCTTACGAGTTGAAAGGTCAAGGGGGAGGAAATCATGAGAAAACTGTTGCTGTTGGGGCTTAGCGCGCTGTTCGCCTTGGGCGTCGGTTTCGCCCAGGACACGGGTGGGGCAGAAACGGGCGGAGCAGAAACGGGCGGGGCGGACGTGCCGCCGACCGTCGAGAGCACGGTCGAGCTGTTCGACGGCGGGATCACCGAAGTTCCTTTGGACGCGGCGCTCGCCAACATTCAAGGTTGGGAGGCGACGCTGCGCGAGGCGGATAACCCCGACCTCACCGCCATTGCCGACAACCTGGAGCAACTCGCGACGGCGCTGCAGGCCGACCCGGTCGACGGGGCTGAGGTGGCCGACCTGCTCAGCCAGCTCGGTGACCAAACCCGCACCGCGGCCGAGGGGGCGGACGTCGACGAAGACACGGCCAGCCAACTGTCGCTCCTCGCTTCACTGCTGACGCAAGTGGGCCAGCAACTCTCCGGCGAGACGGGCGGCGGCTGAACCCCGAAGAAGGTGACCCCTAAGAAGATGACAAGGACCGGGGCGCGGCGCTCCGGTCTTTTTGGTCGGGTCGAAGCGAAGGGGGTAGAGAGTGGGGGAGCGGGAAAGTTTTTCGCTTTCTCGAGCCTCGCCACTTTCTCACGACACGTCCCGCCGCAAGAAACTCCACAGCAAAACGGCCCCAAACAGCAGCGTGTAGCCGCCGACGACCAGCGCGGCGTGCTCCAAGCTCACGGTGCCGAGCAGGTTTTGAAACGGCCCGGCGTCGGCAAAGTCGTCGTCGCCGCCAAAGGTGCTGATGAGGGCGCTCAAGGGTTTGCGCGCGGGCGCGTAAAGGTTGGTGGTGAAGAAGTAGCGCGGCAATTCTTCTAAAGTCTGCCGCAACCGTAACGCTTGAAACAGGGCGTTGAGGCGGTTGAGCGGCTGGAAACCGACGGCGGTGGCGTAAACCGTGTAGAGGCCCTCGAGCAGCGCGGGCAAGAAAAACACCGACACGATGCCGAGCGCCACGTTGCGCAGCAGCCAGATCATCAAAAACGCGAACATCATTCCGGCGACGCCGTACACCCACTGCAGGGCGTACAGCCCGAGCAAGCCCGCCCAATCGCCCGCGAGGGTGGTCGGCAAAAAGGTCATGCCCAGCGCGCCGAACACGAAGCCGCTCAGGTAAGCGCCGAACAGGATCGCGCCGAAAGTCAGCATGGCGACCGCGAACTTGCCCGCCATCACCGCCAGGCGGTTGGGCTGCGCCACCAGCACCGTCTTCCACATGTTCTGGCTGCGCTCCTCGCCGACAAAGAGCGCGCCCAGCAGCGAAATCACGATGATGTAGTAGGTCGGGCTGAGCAGGGCGGGCAGTGCCAGCGCCACGCGCGCCACGCCGTAGGGCGAGGCGAAGGCCTGCAGCACGCCTTGGACCGAAACGTCGCCGTCGACGAACGACCCCGCCAAACTGGTTTGCACGACGCGGCCCACGATTAAAGCGAGCACCGGCAGCACAACCCACCACAAACCCGCCAAAATATAGGTGCGCTTTTTGCGCACGACCTTGAACAGTTCAGCCCGGACGACGTTCAGAAACGCGGTCACGACGGCCTCCCGTCTTCTTTCAACAGGCGCAGGTAAGCGCCCTCTAAGTTGTCGGTGTCGCGCCGCGCCTCTAAAACTTCGACGCCCGCGGCGACGAGTCTCTTGAGGAGGCTCGGCACCTCGGCAACGGGTACGCCCACCCGGACGCGCGCCGCGTCCAAGCTTTGAGGCGTGTAGCCGAACGATGTCAACGCCGCTTCCAGGGCGACCGGGTCGGTGGCCTCGAGCACGTAAACGACCGCCGCCTCCTCCATGTGCATGACGAGTTGCCGCAGCGGCCCGTCGAAGAGCAGCTTGCCCTTCTCGACGGCCAAAATGCGCTCGACCAATTTTTCGATTTCGGTGAGGATGTGCGACGAGACGAGAATGGTCACGCCCTGCTGCGCGATTGAGCGCAAGTTTTCGCGGATTTCGGCGATGCCGACCGGGTCGAGGCCGTTGGTGGGCTCGTCGAGCAGCAGCACTTTGGGTTTCCACAGCAGCGCGCGGGCCAGGCCCAAACGCTGCCGCATCCCCTGCGAATAGGCCGAGACGCGTTTGTCGGCGGCCTGGTCCATGCTGACGAACGCCAAAATCTCGTCGATGCGCTTGTCAGCCACGCCGCCGTGCAGCAGCCCGGCGTGGCGCAGGTTGGCGCGGCCGGTCATGTAGGGGTAAAAGGCGGGCTCTTCGATCATCGTGCCGACTTCCAACAACCTCTCGCTCGGCACCTTGCGGCCCAAAACCTGGCTGCTCCCGCTGGTCGGGCGAATCAGTCCGGCGAGCATCCGCAGCGTGGTCGTCTTGCCCGCCCCGTTGGGGCCGAGAAAGCCGACGATTTCGCCTTGTTGAACGGTGAAACTGAGGTCGTCGACGGCCTTGGCGCGGCCGTAGTGTTTGCTTAAATTCGTGGCGGCGATGGCTGGCATAGGCTTCATCTTACCGGAGTTGCGCTTCGGCACGTCGGCCTAAAGGCGGAGGCGGGAGGGCTCGAGTCGACCCTCCCGTCCTTCGGGCAGCGCAGCGAAGTGAAGGAATCTCCTCGCACTGTGCCTGTGCCGTCCAAGAGGTTCTTCGCCGTCTAAGAGGCTGGGCGTGGGTCGTGTCCAGTCTCGAGAAAACTCCCAAGACCCGCCCTCCCTTCAGCAAAGCTTCAGGTTGGAGGCTTCCTCACACCCTGACGCCCGACCTTCCCGTTACACTTTAGCGAACGCCTTTTTTCTGAGAGGACGGTTGTATGAAAAATCTGTTGAAGTCGAGTTGGGCCGGCCTGGCTGTCTCGAGCCTCGTTTTGGGCGCTTGCGCCCCCACGACGACGAGCACCGCCGGGTGCGCCGCGCCGAACGCCCGCGTTGTGTTTGCCGACCCCGTGGTCGAGGCGGCCGTAAAGCTCGAGCTGGACGGCGCCCCCGTGACCTGCAGCGCCTTGGCGCAGTTGCAACGCTTGACGGTCAGCACCGACCTGGGTACGGCGCGCAGCTTAGCGGACCTGGCCGGGGCCGAGCGCCTCACCCGGCTCAGGGTCAGGGGCCACGCGGTGAGCGACCTGACCCCGCTGGTGGGTCTGGAGCGGCTCAGCGAGGTGCGCCTCGAGAACAACGCCGTTACAGACCTGAGCCCGCTCGCGCGGATGCCGCAACTGCGGAGCGTGGCCTTGGACGGCAACCCGGTTCAGGACTTCGGCCCCTTGAGCGGTTTGACCGACCTCGAAACCCTGACGCTGGGGAACACGGACCTAAGCGACATCGGCTTCGTGTCCGGTTTGAGGAGTTTGGAGCGGCTCGAGCTGGAAAACAACCAAATCAGCGATGTCAGCCCGCTCTTCAACCTGACCTCTCTGACGCGGCTGCGCCTCGACCGGAACGACGTCAGCGACCTGCTGCCGCTCGCCGGGCTGACGAACCTGGAGTACCTGGACTTGGGGCGCAACGCGGTCACGAGCCTCGACCCGCTCGCCAACCTGCGCAAGCTGAGCGAGCTGTACGTCGAGAACAACGACGTCGCGAGTTTGAGCCCGCTGGCCGGCCTCACCGACCTGCGCAAACTGGACGCCGGGCGCAACGCCGTCAGCGACGTGTCGCCGCTGGCGGGTTTGGCTGCGTTGACCGACCTCGTTTTGGAGCGCAACGCCGTCGCCGATGTTACGCCGCTGGCCGGCCTGACCCGTCTGGACACGCTCGCGCTGGACCGCAACGAGCTTGAAAGCGTCGCGCCGCTGGCGAACCTGACGAACTTAGCTGACCTCTCGCTCGCGCGCAACGCCCTAACCGACCTGTCGCCGCTGGCGGGTCTGACCAAGCTGACCCGGCTCGACGTCGCGCGCAACGAGCTTGAAGACCTGTCGCCGCTGGCCGCGCTGGTGGGGCTCGAGCAACTCGCGGCGGGCGACAACCCGGCGGCAGACTTTGCGGTTTTGCAAAGCCTGCCCAACCTCACCCGGCTCGACCTGTCCGGGGCCGCCCTCACCGACTTGAGCCCGCTTTACGCCTTGACGGGTTTGACCCAACTCAACTTGAGTTCGACCGAGCTTGAAGACCTGTCCGGCTTGGCCCGCTTTCCCCTGTTGGCGGAGTTGCAGCTCGACCGCGCCGACGTCACCGACCTGTCGCCGCTCGCCACCTTGACCGCGCTGACCGACCTCAGCGTGACGAGGAACGACATCACCGACGTAACGCCGCTCACCGCGCTGCCCGCCCTGAGCAGCTTGAGCTTGTCCGACAACGCCCTCGTCGACATCGCGCCGCTGGCCGACCTGCCGAGCTTGGCGAGCGTGACGCTGAGCGGCAACGAGCTCACCGACCTCAGCCCGCTGCTGGCGCTGAGCAGTTTACGCGCCGTGAGCGCGAAGGAAAATTGTCTGGACGTTTCAGACGGCAGCGACACTTTGAGGGTGATTCAAGCTTTGGAGGCTCGAGGCGTCAGCGTGAGCTACGACGACCAACAAGCCTGCGAATAGCGGCTACGCCTCAGGCTTCATCTCCCGGCGCATGAGGTCGTTGAGCGCGGCGGGCGGCGCTTTTTGCTCGTAAACGACCCGGTAGACCTCGCGGCAAATGGGCAACACCAGCCCGTGTTCGGCCGCGTAGCCGTCAACGGCCCTGACGGTCGGGACGCCTTCGGCGTTGAGCAGACTCGCCTCCAAGTCGGCCAGGGTTTCACCCCGGGCGACGCGCACCCCGGCGCTGTGGTTGCGGGACTTCGGGCTCGAGCAGGTCGCTATCACGTCGCCCAGACCCGCCAGGCCGTAAAAAGTTGTGGCCTCGCCGCCCAAGTGCGTGCCCAGCCGCACGATTTCGGCGAGGCCGCGGGTGATGATGCTCGCCTTGGCGTTGTCGCCCAGGTTCAGCCCGTCGCACAGCCCGGCGGCGAGCGCGACGACGTTTTTCAGCGCCCCGGCCGTCTCGACGCCGACGAGGTCACGGCTCGTATAAACGCGAAAAGTCGGCTGGTTCAGCCAGCCTTGCGCCGCCCTCGCGAAATCTTCGTCCGGTGAGGCCAAAGTTGCCGCCGCGGGCTTGCCCGCGGCGATTTCTTGCGCCAGGTTCGGCCCCGAGAGCGCTGCCAAGGTCGCCCCCGGTTGATAGTCGGCAATCACTTCGCTGAACCGCTTCATACTGCCGGGTTCCAGGCCTTTGCTCGCCGAGACGAAGGCGGGCGTGGGCGGCAGCGCGGCCAACACCTCGCGCAACCCCTTGCTCGGCACCGCGACGACGGCGGCTTCGACGCCTGCGACGGCCTCGGTCAAGTCGGCGGTGGCCCGAACGGTTTCGGGCAGCTTTCCCGGCACGTAGTCGCGGTTTTCACGCGTGGCGTTGATGGCGAGCGCCAGCTCCTCGCGCCGCGCCCAGAGCCTTACCGCGTGGCCGTTCTCGGCGAGCACCTTGGCCAGCACCGTTCCCCACGCGCCCGCACCGAGCACGGCCAAAACGCTGCCCTGTGAAGCTTGCGTCACACCCCCAGCCTAGCAAGCCTGTAAACTTGTGTGTTGAAGATTGCGGCGAAGTTTCCAGCCGCAAGCACGATGTTGGAGGACTTCAGACCATGCCCGTTTACGTCTACAGAAACTTGAACACCGGTGAAACCTTCGAACTCGAGCAGCGCGTCAGCGAGTCCGCGCTGACCGCACACCCCCAGACCGGCGACCCCGTCAAGCGACTGGTCCAGCCCGTCGGCATCGCTTTTAAGGGCTCGGGCTTTTACGTCACCGACTCGAGAAAGTCCGGCGAGGGCTCGAGCAAGGCTAAAGACGGTGACGCTGGCTCCGACAAAGGTGAAGCCAAATCAGATACGAAAACCGAAACCAAAACTGAGCCTAAAACCGAGGCCAAGTCTGAGAAGAAGAGTGAAGCGAAGGGCTCGAGCAAAGACTGACCCGCGTTACAGGTTTTCAAAGTCAAGTTTTAGAGCACGAGGCCTATGACGGCGACGAGGTAAACCCCGTAAACCGCGACCAGCGCGCCAATCTCAGCCAGCGAAAAGGCGTGACCGCGCCCCCGCCACACGAAAAAGGCGTAAAGAGCCGCGAACAGGGCGACGAACGCCAGGTTGAAAACGTACAAACTCAGGTCATCGATGGGTGTGACGGCGAGCGCCAACGGAAAGAAAGCGAGCGTCATCGTGGCGGTGTTGTCGGCAATCACGCTCGTCGTGGCCGAGGTGACCTGGCCGCTCTTGGCGACGCTCCAGGTGGCGAAAACTTCGGGCGCGACGCTCAAGGTGGCCGTGATGAACAGGCCCCCGACGATTTGCGAGATGCCCAGGCTCTCCACAATTCGCTCGGTGGCGAACACGGTGAGGTAAGCGCCCACCACGAGTGAGGCCGCGCCCGCCGCGGCCAGCAGGCTTTCGCGGGCGCTCCACTCGACTTGCTCACCTTCGGTGCGGCCCCTGAAAAGCGCGTTGACGAAGTAAAGGACGTATGCGGCCAGCATGATAAACGCGTCCACAGGTTGCAGCCCGCGCCAGGGCGCAGGCACGGTCAAAAGCGCCACCAGCCCGATGATGGCGAGGTAAGGGAGCGCCTGCACGCGGTTCGTGCCCGACTCGACCTCCAACCTGGATTCGTCACGCTGTGAGCGCGTCGCTAAGTAAGCCGTCACCACGATGACCGGCACCGAAACGATGTTCGAGCCGAGCAAGTTGCCCAAACCGATGTCGGAAAGCCCGCGCAGGGCGCTCACGGTGTTCGTGCCGATTTCGGGGCTGGCGGTCGCCAGCGCGATGAACGCACCGCCCGCCGCCGCCGAGAGCCCGAAGCGGCTGCGGAGTTTTTGCAGCGGCTTGGCGATGTTGTCCGCCCCCCGGTGCGCCGCGAACACGGCGACGACGAGCAAAAACCACCAGAGAACGTCAGTGAGCTGCACTAAGCGTCAAGCCGAATTGGAGGCGTCGGTTAGCCACTCAATCATCGACAAAGCGCACCTCGAACAGCTTGGGCCACAGTTTGCCGGTCAGGTAAAACGTATCGGTATCGGGGTTGAAAGCGATGCCGTTGAGAACGGCGTTCGGGTCGGCGGGACGCTCGGCGGCGGGGAACAGAGTAGAGGCGTCGATGTCGCTCACCACGCGGCCGCTTTTTTTGTCGATTTTGACGATTCGGTCGGTCTGCCACACGTTGGCGTACACAAAGTCGCCGACGCACTCGAGTTCGTTCAACTGCGTCACCGGCTCGCCGCCGAGCTTGACCTGCTTCTCGCTCTGAATCTCGAACGTCTCCGCGTCGCGCTCGAACAGCGTCGCGCTGCCGTCCGACATGTAGAGGCCTTCGCCGTCGTAACAGAGGCCCCAGCCCTCGGTCTCGTAAGAAAAGCGGTTCTCCAAGTTGAACGTGTCCCGGTCGTACACGAAAGCGCGCCCGTTTTGCCAGGTGAGTTGCACGAGCTTGTCACCCACCAGGGCCAAGCCCTCGGCAAAATACTCGCTTCCCAGCGGCAACTCCCGGACGACCTCGCCCGTCTCCAAATCCACCTCGCGCAACGACGACTGTCCGAACAGCCCGGTGCTTTCAAACAGGTCGCCGCCGTAAAGCAGCAAGCCTTGCGTAAAGGCGTTCGGGTCGTGCGGGTAGGTGTTGAGGACTTCGGGAACTTGCTTCGTCGGCGTGCCCTGACAACTCGCCAAGCCGAGGAGGGCTGCAAAGATGACCGCAAAAAACCCTTTGGACATAACGCTCACTCTACCGGTTCCAGGTGAGCTTTGGCGGTCGCCCAGATGTCTCGAGCCAGCGCGTCTTCACCCTGCGCGGCGTCGAAAACCGTCCAGCGTGGGTTCACCTTCGCCTGTTCCAGAAATCCCGCTCGCACCCGGCGGTGGAAGGACAAGTCGGCCAGCTCGAGCCGGTCCTTGAAGCCGCGCGCGGCGATGCGCTGCAAACCCACTTCGGGGTCGAGGTCGAGGAGCAACACGAGGTCGGGCTGCAAGCCGCCGGTCACGCGCTTCGTAAGGCTGTGGATAAAGTCCAGCTCGAGCCCGCGCCCGTAGCCCTGGTACGCCACCGACGCCCCGAAGAAGCGGTCGCTGATAATGAGTTTATTTTGCTCGAAGGCTGGAGCGATAACTTCTTCCACATGCTGCGCCCGGCTTGCCGAGTAGAGCAAAAACTCGGTCAGTGGGTTGATGGTCAAAGACGGCTCGAGGATGACCTTCCGAATGGCGTCCGCCGCCGCCGTGCCGCCGGGCTCGCGGGTCAGGACGGGCTCGACACCGTGCGCGCGAAGTCGCGCGGCGAGCCGGGCGATTTGCGTCGTCTTGCCCGCGCCCTCGGGGCCTTCGAAGACGATGAAAAAGCCGTCAGGCATGACGCGCCCGCTCGAGCCAAAGGCGATCCCCCCGCTCAGCGCTGCGCTCGAGCGGCCCCCTTGAAAAAAGAGGGCGGAAGGCAGTCGTTTGCCAGCCTACACTCCCCCCTTTCAGGGGGGACCGAATAAGCGCAGCGCCATTAAGGGGGGTCACAACCCCGTCGGCAACAAAACAAACTCCGTCGCCAAGCCGAACTCGTCGCGAAGCTTGTCGGCGAGCAGGTTCACCCCGACGGTCTCGGTCATGTAGTGGCCCGCATACAGCGCGTTGACGCCGCGCTCGAACGCCTCGTAAAAAACCTCGTGTTTGGGTTCGCCGGTCAAAAAGGCGTCCAACTGTTCGTTCGCCGCCGTGACCACGTCCCAGGCCGCGCCGCCGCTTATAATGCCTAAGCTGCCGATTTCAAGCTCGCCGCCCGCGTGAACGAGCACCGACTCGCCGAGTTCCTTTTCGACGAGGTCGGCCAAGTCGCGCAAACTCATTTTGTTGGGAAACGTGCCTTTCACGCCGATGGGTTTGCCCTGCCAGGTGCCGAAGTCCTCCAGGTCGCTCATGCCGAGGATGCGCGCCAGGCCCCAGTTGTTGCCGACCTCGCGGTGCGCGTCGAGCGGGATGTGGGCGGCGTAGAGGCTCATGTCGTGCTCGAGCAAATACGCCACACGCCGCTTGTGCATCCCCGTCACTGCCAGCGGCTTGCCCCAAAAAAGCCCGTGGTGGACGACCAACATGTCCGCCCCGCTCTGTGAGGCTTGCTCGAAGGTCGTCACACTGCTGTCGACGGCGACGGCAACTTTGCTCACCTCGTCGCGGCCCTCGACTTGCAGGCCGTTCAAAGAGATGTCGTCGTAGTCGTGAATTACCAAATAATCGTCCAGCCAGGTTACAAGCTCGTCGCGTTTCATGCGCTAAGCCTACCGTGCGCGCAAAGATTTGGCTACTCACGGAGCGCCGCTTGCAAATGCCTTGCGCGGGCTCCCCAACGGTGTTCTTAACCCCTTGTCCGCCCCTCCACCGAAGTGCTATTCTGTGAATGTCGGAGTTGTGAAAAGCCGCACAAGTTATTTTTCATTGGGACGCGGCTTGAGGTTGACTGTAAAGTTGAGAGGGGAAGCGCTCTTGGAAAATGATTATACCAACGTCCTCATCATGTTCTTGGCGGCCGGTTTTATCGGCGCGGCGGCGCTGGCGGTCGGCGGTTTGCTCGGCCCCAAAAAGGCGTCCGAGACGAAGCTCGCCGCTTACGAGTCGGGCGTCCCCGCCTCGGGTACGGCGCGCGAGCGTTTCCCGGTCCACTTTTACCTCGTCGCCATGCTCTTCATCATCTTCGACATCGAGACGGCCTTTTTTTACCCGCTGGCGGTCAAGTTCAAGGCCGCGCCGGAATTCTTGTTCGTTCAAGCGATTATCTTCGCCGTGGTGCTCGCTATCGGTTACCTGTACATCTTGAAAAAAGGTGTGTTGAATTGGAGGTGAGACGTTTTTCGTTTTTGGTTTTTCGTCTTTCGCTTTTACGAACGACGAACGACGAACGACGAACAACCTTCTCATGGCACTGACCGACCTGTTTACCAAAGACGTGCAAGAACTCGAGCAAGAAGGCATCTTGTTCTCGACTCTTGGCAAGCTTGTGGCCTGGGGCCGCAGCAACAGCCTCTGGCCGGCAACCTTCGGGCTGGCCTGTTGCGCGATTGAAATGATGCAGTCGACCAACCCGCGCAACGACTTAGCCCGCTTCGGCTCGGAGGTGTTCCGCGCCTCGCCCCGCCAGTCCGACGTGATGATCGTCGCCGGGCGCTGCTCGAAAAAGATGGCCCCGGTGATGCGCCGCGTCTACGACCAGATGCCCGACCCCAAGTGGGTCATTTCGATGGGTGCCTGCGCGTCGTCGGGCGGCATGTTCAACAACTACGCCATCGTCCAAAACGTGGACTCGGTCATTCCTGTAGACATCTACGTCCCCGGCTGCCCGCCGCGGCCCGAGGCGCTGATCTACGCGGTGATGCAACTCCAGAAAAAAGTCCGCGGCGAGGTCTTCGACGAGCGCGGCGTCGAGCTGCCGATGGTGGCGGGGTGGAGCCGATGAGATCCCTCCGCTTAGCGCTTCGCTCAAGCGGCCCCCTTGAAAAAAGGGGGCTGGAGGCAGTTGTTAAAGTGCTACCCCTCGCCCCCCTTTCTTCAAGGGGGGACCGAATAAGCGCAGCGCCATTTAGGGGGGATCTTCTTTGCCTAAAGGGTGTCGCGGCGGGAGGTTCCCGATGAGCTTAGTCGAGCAAGTAACCGACACCCTCAAAACCTTGGACGGCAAACCCGGTGAGTTCAAGGGCATGGTGAGCGTGACGGTTGGCAAAGACAACATCGTTGAAGCTGTCCGCACCGCCAAAGAGGCAGGCTTTGACATGATTTCGGACGTGTTCGGGATTGACTATCTCGAGTACCCCGGCCACCAAGGCCAGCGCTTTACGGTCGTTTACAACCTCTACAGCGTAGACCACAACGAGCGAGTGTTCATCCGCGTGAACCTGGACGAAAACGAAACGCTGCCGACGATCTACGAACTTTGGAAGGGCTCGAGCTTTATGGAGCGCGAAGTCTACGACATGTACGGCGTCGTGTTCGAAGGCCACCCCGACCTGCGCAAGCTCATCACGCCTGAAGACTTGGACGGCCACCCGCTGCGCAAAGACTTTCCCATCGGCGAGACACCGACGCTGTTCGGCGAGGACCGCTTTTTAGACCCTGCCACGTTTCGCGCCGGAATTATCGGGCAGAGCGGCGGCTTGACCGGCTTCACCGGCGGCGCGCGTAAAGGCGTGCGCAGCGAGCAAGGGTTGGAAATCACCTCCCAAGACATCACCGGCCAAGGAGGCGACGCATGACGATGAAAACTGTCGGCGCGATGCCCGGCGTCAACCAGGAAATCACCGGCGGCGACTTCGAAACCCAGTACATGCGCGTCAACGTCGGGCCGCAGCACCCTTCGACCCACGGCGTGTTGCGTCTCGTCGTCGATTTGGACGGCGAGCGCATCGCCCGAATCATCCCGCAAATCGGCTACCTGCACACGGGGTTCGAGAAAACGATGGAAAACCGCACCTACCAGCAGTGCGTGACCTACTCGAACCGGCTGGACTACCTGCACGGTTTCGCGCACGACCTCGCCTATGTGCTCAGCGCCGAAAAGCTTATCGATGCGAGGGTTCCGGTGCGGGCGCAGCGGATTCGCGTCATTTTGAACGAACTCAACCGCATCGCTTCGCACCTCGTTTTCTTCGGCACCGGCATCCTGGACATGGGCGCGCTGACGCTGTTTTTCTACACGATGCGCGAGCGCGAAAAGATTCTGGACCTGTTCGAGATGGTCTGCGGCGTGCGGATGAACTACGGCTACTTTCGGGTCGGCGGGCTTGCCAGGGACGTGCCCGAAGGCTTCGAGACGGCGGTGCGGGACTTTGTCGCGCTGTTCCCGAAAATGGCCGACCAGTACGCCGACCTGTTCGCCAAAAACGACATCTTTATTGGGCGCACCCAGGGCGTCGGCGTGCTGAGCCGGGAAACGGCGCTCGACTACGGCCTCACCGGGCCGAGCCTGCGCGCCAGCGGCGTGGGGTTGGACTTTCGCAAGGCGCAACCTTACAGCGGCTACGAAGACTATAGTTTCGACGTGCCGACGAGCGACGTGGGCGACGTGTACACGCGCTTTATGCTCCGTTTCGAAGAGATGTTCGAGTCGCTTAGAATCATCGAGCAGGCGTTGGACCGGCTCGAGCCCGGCGCCATCAAAGACCCCGACCGGCGGATTTCCTTGCCACCGAGGAGCGAACTCGAGACTTCGATGGAAGCGGTCATCTTCCACTTCAAGCTCGTCACCGAGGGTTTTCACCCGCCGCGCGGCGAGGTCTACGTGCCGACCGAGTCGGCGCGGGGCGAACTCGGCTATTACCTCGTCAGCGACGGCGGCTCGATGCCCTACCGCGTCAAGGTGCGCGTGCCGAGCCTCATCAACCTGCAGAGCCTCGAGCCGTCTTGTACGGGTGGGATGTTCGCCGACATGGTCATGAGCATTGCCTCTTTCGACCCGGTGCTGGGGGATGTGGACAAGTAATGGTTGAGTCTATCGAATACATTGTGGATGAAAAGGGCAAAAAAACGAAGGTTGTTTTGCCTTTCGAAGCTTACGAGAGAATGCTCGAGGACTTGCACGACTTGGCCGTTATCGCTGAACGGCGCGACGGTGCAACAATGAGCTTGGACGAACTCAAAGCACAGTTGGCCGATGACAATGTACGAGTTGAGGACTGAGCGCAGTGTCAAAAAGGACTTGCAAAAACTGCCTCAACATGTCGTCACACGTGTTCTCGAAAGGTTTGACTCGCTCTCGACCAACCCTTTTCCGACGGGTGTCGTTAAACTTCGCGGAACGGAACACGATTACCGTGTTCGCGTGGGTGACTACCGCATCCTTTACGAAGTTGACCGAGAAGCGAATGTCGTTACAATATTATATGTCCGGCATCAAAAAGACGTTTATCGCAAAATTTAGGCCTATGTATGGTTGAACTCGAGACCCTGACGCCTTTTTTCAAAGGCAAAGAGGACTTGGTGCAAGAAATCCTCGGCCGCTATCCCGGATACGGCCAGCGTAGCGCGGTCATGCCGCTGCTGTGGGAAGTGCAACGCGCCGAGCGGCACATTTCCGAGGCGCGGATGGAAGAAATCGCGCATATCCTCAACATGCACCCGACCGAGGTCAAGGGCGTGATGAGCTTCTACTCGACTTACCACGAGCAGCCCATCGGCAGGTACCACCTGCAGGTTTGCGCGACGCTGTCGTGTTCCCTGGCCGGTGCGGACGAGATGTACGACTTCATTTCCGCTGAGACGAACCTCGTCAACGGCGAAACCGGTCGTGACGGGCGTTTCAGCCTGCAAAAAGTCGAGTGCCTGGGTTCCTGCACGACCGCGCCCGTGCTGCAAATCAACGACACCTACTATGAAAACGTGACGCCGATGCGCTGTAAAATGCTGCTCGAGGCCATGCGCAAAGACGAACTGCCCGAGCCGTGGCGCGCTCGAGGCGGCGACAACGCGGGCGAGAAAGCCGCCCCGCTGTTTGTGGAGGGGGCCGAGAAATGAACTGTAACTGTGAAGGAGGTCCCGCGTGAGCACCGACACCCTCGAGAAATCCAAACCGATTACCAGCCGCGCCGACCCGCGTTTCGAAGTGACGATGTACAAGTACGTCGGCGTGGACGGGGCGTGGACGCTGGACTTTTATAAAAATCACGGCGGCTACGAGGCGGCGAAAAAAGCGCTTCACATGAAGCCCGGCGACGTGGTCGACGAGGTCAAGCGCTCAGGCTTGCGCGGGCGCGGCGGAGCGGGCTTTCCGACCGGGGTGAAGTGGTCGTTTATGCCGCCCGTGGACGAGCGCCAGCGCTTCATCGTCTGCAACGCCGACGAGTCCGAGCCCGGCAGTTGCAAAGACCGCTACGTGATGGAAGACGACCCGCACCAGTTGCTCGAGGGCATGATAATTGCCGGTTACGCCATCGGCGCGACGAAGGGCGTGCTCTACATCCGCGGCGAATACCACCTCGCCTACGAGCGGTTGCGTCAGGCGATGGCAGACGCGCGCGAGGCCGGTTACTTGGGTGAGAACATTTTCGGCACCGACTTCGACTTCGACATCGTGCTGCACCGCGGCGCGGGCGCGTACATCTGCGGCGAGGAAACCGCCCTCATGAACTCGTTCGAGGGTTTGCGCGCCAACCCGCGCCTCAAACCGCCCTTTCCGGCGCAGGCGGGCGTCTATGGTCGGCCCACGACCATCAACAACGTCACCTCGATTGCGAGTGCGGTTCACATCTTGAACAAGGGCGCGGACTGGTTCAACAACATGGGCACCGAGGACTCCAAAGGCTTTCACCACGTGCAGCTCTCCGGCCCGGTCGCGCGGCACGGCGTGTTCGAAGTGCCGATGGGCATCACCTACCGCGAGATTATCTACGGCCTCGGCGGCGGCCCGACCGAAGAGGTCAAGGCGTTTATTCCCGGCGGCTCGTCCTGTCCCTTGTTCCCCTTTACCGACGAGTACCTGGACCTGCCGATGGAGTACGCCGCGGTCGCCAAGGCCGGGTCGATGCTTGGGACGGGCGGTCTCATCCTCATCCCCAAAGAAAAGTGCATCGTCGACGCCCACTACAACATCGTCCGCTTCTACGCACACGAGTCCTGCGGCAAGTGTACGCCTTGCCGCGAGGGCGTGGCGACTTGGCTGCCGAAGATGTACCAGAAGATGCTCTCGGGTTTAGGGGAGCCGGGGGATTTGGAGCTGTTGGAAGACGTGTCCGAAAACATCCGCGGGCGCTCGTTTTGCGTCCTCGCTGACGCCTGCATCATGCCGGTGCAGGCGAGCATCCAGCATTTCAGAGAAGAGTACGAATACTTGATAGAACACGGAGAGCAGATGTATCCACGTAAGAACTGGTGGCAAGAAGCATGAGAAAAACAAATACCGGTGCTTTTAAAGCCTCCCCTTTGAGGGGAGGTGCCCTTCGGGCGGAGGGGTCCTCGCGAAGCTACACTACGGCGCAGTTCGCGGCATTCGACCCCCCTGCCTTCGGCAGCCCCCCTCAAAGGGGGGGGCGGGTAGTTTTTCTGCTTAATGGACGGGCAGCATGAAAGTTAAAGTCAACAACATCGAACTCGACCTCAAACCCGGCACCTCCGCCATCGACGCGGTGTTCGCAGCCGGGTACGACGTGCCTTACTTTTGCTCGCAAGAATACATGTCGCCCATCGGCGCGTGCCGGATGTGCCTGGCGCGGGTGGGCGCGCCGCGCAAGGACAAAGACGGGGGTTGGATTACCGAAGAAGGCAGCGACGAGCCGAAAATCTTCTGGTTTCCGAACCCGATGGCGACCTGCACGACAGCCGTGATGGAGGGCATGGTCGTCGATACCTTGCATGAATCAGCCGTCAAAGCGCAGCAGGGGATGATGGAGATGACCCTCATCAACCACCCGCTCGACTGCCCGACCTGTGACAAGGGCGGGGCCTGCGAACTGCAAGACCGCGCTTACGAGTACGGCTCGGGCCGGACGCGCTTCGTGTTCGACAAGCGGCACCAGGAAAAACACCACGCGCTGTCCGAACTCATCACTTTAGACCGCGAGCGCTGCATTCACTGCAAGCGCTGCGTGCGCTACTTCGAAGAGGTGCCGGGCGACGAAGTGCTGGACTTCATCGAGCGCGGCGGTCACACCTACATCGGCACGGTCGCCGACGGGCTGCCGAGCAACTTTTCGGGCAACATCACCGATATTTGCCCGGTTGGGGCGCTGCTCGACAGCACGAGCCGCTTTCGGGGGCGCAACTGGGAATATGACCACACGCGCAGCACCTCACTCGACGACGCCTCGGGCAGCGCCATTGTCGTGGACGCGCGCACCGGGCGCATTGAGCGCATCAAAGCCGGGCTCAACACGCAGGTGAACAAAACCTGGATAGACGACGGCACGCGCTTCGGGCACGAGTACGTTGACGCGCCCGACCGTTTCAAAACGCCGCTGCTGCGCAAGAACGGCCGGCTCGAGCCCGTCACCTGGGAAGAGGCGAGCGCCTTTATCGTCGAAAAATTGCAAGGCCTGGGTGAAGGCGTCGGTGTCTTCCTCCGCGCCGACGCGACCCTGGAAGAAGGCGTCGCCGCCAAGTCACTGGCCGAGCACCTCGGGGGCGGCGTCGACCACTATCCGCGGAGCGCCGCCTCGGTGATTCCGCAAAACCCCGCGACCTTTACCGACCTCGCCACCGCCGACGCGATTTTCGTCGTCGGCGACCCGACCGAAGAGGTGCCGACGGTAGACCTGCGCATCAAAGACGCGCTCAAGGGCGTCGCCCCGCCCGAATTGATGCCGCACGGCGTACCGATTGCCGACCTGCGCTTGAAAGAGCACGCGCTCCAGAAAAAGGAGCTGCTCACCGTCGCCGCGCCCTACCGCGTCGACCTCATGAAGCACGCGGGCCGCGCTGTAACGTACGAACCCGGCGGCGAGGCGCGGCTGTTCGAGGCGCTCAACAAAGCGGTCGGCGGCGGCGCGTTTTCGGACGAGGACGCCGGCCTGACCCAAGACGACGCTAAATCGTTGGTCAAGCAACTCAAAGACACCGAGAACGCCGTGGTCGTCTATGGCGGTTTCGTGCTCGCTTCGCGAGAAGCGGCGGACGCGGCTAATGCCTTCGCCAAAGCCGTCGGCGCAAAGACGATGATTATGGGGCCGATGGCGAACAGTTACGGGCTCGAGGCCTCCGGCGTCCTCCCAAGTCAGGGCGGCGTCGCTTATTCGGACATGCTACAGAATGCTAAGGCACTTCTGGTTTCAAACCTCGACCCGGCGCAAGACGCAAGCGTGGCCGGTCGCCTTCGCAACCTCGAGCTTCTCATCGTCCACGACCTGTTCCCGAACGAAACGACCGAACTGGCCCACGTGGTGCTGCCCGCCAAGAGCGGTTACGAAAAAGACGGCACGGTCGTGAATTTGGAGGGTCGCTATCTGAAAGTCAATTCCTCACCCGTTGACAGCGGGCAGTCTGAGGACTTCACCGGCGTCGTCAAACGTTTAGGTGAGGCTTTGGGGACGCGGTTGGAAGGCCGTAGCGTCCGCAGCGCGCGGCGTTTGTTGAAGAAAGCCCTCGAGACCGACCTAGCCGAATTACCCGACGAAGGTGTCATCATGGCCGCCAAACCGCGTAAAGCTAAGGCGAGTGGCAAAGAGGAGACCAAGGAGGGTACCACCCTCCTCGTGCCGACCATGCTACGCACCGAGTACCTGAGCCGCAACCCACATCTGGCGGCGGCGCACGGCGAGGCGGCTTTGAGGATTCGCCCGGCGGACGCTGTTTTGTACGACCTGAGAGAAGACGACGTGGTCAGCTTGAAGGTGGACGGGGTGAGGCGACGGCTCAGGATCGAGTACAGCGAAGCCATGCCGGGGGGTGTGTTCCTGGTGCCCGCCCTGCCCGAACAGCCGGTCGGTGTCACGCAGGCCGACTTGGCGAGCGCGGTCAAAGAGCGCAGAGTGCTCGAGGTCGCCTGAATGGAAGCCGTCAACGACCCTTGGTTCGTCACCGCCGGTAAAGCTCTGCTGCTCTGCGTGGTGCTGTTGGGCGCGTTCGCTTATATGACCGTCATTGAGCGCAAACTTCTGGCCCGGATGCAGCACCGCTACGGGCCGAACCGGGTGGGGCCGTTCGGCCTGCTCCAACCCATCGCCGACGCGCTTAAGTCGATTTTCAAAGAGGACATCACGGTGACCGCGGCCGACCGGTTCGTCTACTTTTTAGCGCCCTTTATCAGCATCATGTTCGCGCTGACCGCCTTCGGCTCGATTCCGGCCGGGCCGGCGGGCAGTTTTTTCGGTATGAATCCCTGGGTCATGGACCTGGACATCGGTTTGCTGTTCGTGTTCGCCGCGACGAGCATCGGGGTGTACGGGATTTTCCTGGGCGGTTGGGCCTCGAACAGCAAGTTCTCACTTCTGGGGAGTCTGCGCTCCTCGGCGCAGCTCATCTCTTACGAACTCGGCCTCGGGCTGTCGGCGCTTACCGTCGTCCTCATCGCGGGGACGCTGAACTTTCGTGAAATCGTCAACGTCGGCGTGTGGTCGCTCAGTCCGCTGCTGTGGATACCGCTCGCGATTTCGTTCGTGACTTACACCATTTCGCAAACCGCCGAGGTCAACCGCACACCCTTCGACCTGCCCGAAGCCGAGCAGGAAATCGTGGCGGGCTACTTGACCGAATACTCGTCCATCAAGTGGGCGCTCTTTCAGATGGCCGAGTACGTCAACATGATGACGGCGGCGGCCGTTATCAGTACGCTTTTTTTGGGCGGTTACCGCGGCCCGGCGTTTCTGAACGCGCTTGTTCCCGGCATCGCGGAGTGGCCGTTCGTGTGGCTGATTCTCAAGATGGCGATTTTCATGTTCATGTTCATCTGGCTGCGCGCCACACTGCCGCGCTTGCGCTACGACCAGCTCATGCGCTTCGGCTGGATTTACCTGTTCGAAATCGCCTTGGGCAGCGTGCTGTTGGCGGCGGCAATTATCGCGTTCGTCATCTAGGAGGAAAAATGAGTGTTTTAGACATCGCCAAGGGCATGGGCGTCACCCTGGGCCACCTGTTCAAAAAGCCCGTGACGGTTCAGTACCCCGAGGAGCCGGTGGCGATTGCGCCGCGCTTCCGGGGGCGGCACCACCTGTTGCGGCACCCGGACACGGGGTTGGAAAAGTGCATCGGCTGTTCGTTGTGCGCGGCGGCCTGTCCGGCCTACGCAATTTACGTCGAAGCGGCCGAAAACAACCCCGAGCACCCGACTTCGGCGGGCGAGCGCTACGCGAGCATCTACGAAATCAACATGCTGCGCTGCATCTTCTGCGGTTTTTGTGAAGAGGCCTGTCCGACCGGCGCGGTTGTGCTCGGCCACGAGTTCGAGTTGGCCGACTTCAAGTATCAGGACTTCGTCTACGGCAAAGAGGACATGATGGTAGGCGTGACGGGCAGCAAGTGGCAGCGCCGTGAAGCGCTGGAAGAAGACAAACCCGTCCGGCTCGGCTTACAATCCGGCCCCCGCCCCGAGCTTGAAGGGGTAGACTACTAGCCATGCGCAGTAGCTCGTCAGGGAGGGGCAGACTTTTGACTCCGCGCTTTTTTTCGGTCCTCGCTGCTCGGTCCTCGGTACGGGCGGTTTCGTGGTAACTTTTATCCTTTTGTCGGTCGTGATGGTCGTCGGCGCGCTCGGCGTCGTTACCCTGCGACAGCCGGTGCACGCGGCGCTGTCGCTCGTCGGCACGTTGCTGACGCTGGCGGTGACGTATGTAACGCTGCAAGCGCACTTTTTGGCCGCCGTGCAGGTCATCGTTTATGCGGGCGCGATCATGGTGCTGTTTTTGTTCGTGATCATGCTCTTGAACATTCAGGGCAGCCCCTACGAGGCGCGTTTGGGCTGGTTGCGGCCTGCGGCCTACCTGGTTGGGCTGGTCGCGGCGGCGAGCATCGTGGTGACGGCGTTCTTGAACCCGAGTCAACTCCCGAGCGCGGGTCTCATGGCGGCGGCACTCGGTGGCGGCGGGGCGGGGCCGCTCGGCGAAGTGCTGTTCAGCCAGTTCGTGCTGGCTTTTCAACTCGTCGGCGTGTTGCTTTTGACCGGCATCGTCGGTGCGGTGGGCCTGGTGCAGCGCAAAGCGGAAGAAGGGGCGCAACTTGTACCGGCACGTGCGACCATGTCGACGGGCGCGCCGAGCCGGGGTGCGGTGGCGACGTTGGAGCGGGACAGGGCGGAACGGGGCAGTGAGCGGGCCAGCGCGAGAGAGGCCTCGAGAAAAAACGTCTCGAGACCGCCCAGCTCAAAACGCGACGACCCGAAACGCAGCGCCCCAAACCCCAACGACTCACCCCCCAGAGCCCCGAGACGTGAGAACCCAGGCGACGACCTGAAGCGCATCAGCGGCGTAGGGCCGAAGCTCGAGCGCCTGCTGCACAAAAACGGCGTGACGACCTTTGAACAGTTGGCCCGCTTGGGACCCGCAGAAATACAGGCCCTCGACGACCAGCTCGGCTTCAAAGGCCGTATCACCCGCGAAGAGTGGCAGCAGCAAGCGCGGCGGCTGGCCGACGAGAAATGACGGCCGAGATAAGGGTGGAGACGATGACGGAAACGACGGAGAAGCATGGTTCCAACTGAGTACTACGTGGCCTTGAGCGCCATTATTTTTGTCATCGGGGCGGTCGGCGTGCTAACGCGCCAGAGCGCGATTTTGGTCTTTTTGTCGGTCGAACTCATGCTCAACGCGGCGAACCTGGCTTTGGTCGCCTTTGCGCGGCAGTGGTCGGCGTTCGGGTCGGCGGTGGCGTTGTCGGGGCAGGCGGCGGTGTTTATCATCTTGGCGATTGCTGCGGCGGAAGTCGCGGTGGGACTGGGCATTCTGGTGGCAATTTTTCGGTACCGCGCCAGCACCGACGTCGACAGCTTGTCCGAGGTGCGTTTGTGAGCGGTTTGCTTGGGGGCGGTCTGCTGGGAAGTGATATGGCCGCCTGGGGGGCGCTGGCACCGCTGTTCGCGCTGCTGGGTGCGCTTGTGAACGGCTTTTTCGGGCGCAACCTCAAAGAGCCGTTGCCGGGGTGGCTAGCGAGTGCGGCGGTCGGTTTGGGCTTTGCGGTTTCGCTGGTCTCTTTCGCCGCCCTCTCGGGTCGAGAAGAGGGGCTTCACCTCACCCTGTGGCCTTATTTGACAGCCGGAACCTTCGACCTCAGCCTCGGCTTCACCATTGACTCGCTCAGCGTCACGCTGATGCTCGTCATCACGGGCGTGGGGCTGCTCATCCACCTGTATTCGATTGCCTACATGCACGGCGACGACGGTTTCAGCCGCTATTTCGCCAACCTCAACCTGTTCGTCGCGGCGATGCTCGTGCTGGTCATGGCGGACTCGTTCTTTTTGATGTTCGTCGGCTGGGAGGGCGTGGGCGTGTGCTCGTTCTTGCTCATCGGCTTTTGGTACCGCGACCGCCTGAACGCCGACGCGGCGCGGAAGGCGTTTATCGTCAACCGTATCGGCGACGTGGGCTTTTTGCTGGCGATGTTTTTGACCGTAAAACAGTTCGGCACCCTCAACATCGCCGCGGTGAACGAGGCGGCGGCGCTGCTGTTTTTTGTACCCGGTGCGGTCACGGCGATTGCGCTGCTCTATTTGCTCGGCGCGGCGGGCAAGTCGGCGCAGTTGCCGCTGCAAGTCTGGCTGCCCGACGCGATGGCCGGGCCGACGCCGGTGTCGGCGCTCATCCACGCGGCGACGATGGTCACGGCGGGGGTGTATTTGGTGGCTCGAGCCGCGCCGCTGTTCGCGCAGAGCCCGGCGGCCTCGGCGACGGTCGCCTGGGTGGGCGCGCTGACCGCGCTCGTCGCCGCCTTTGCGGCGCTGGCGCAAACCGACATCAAAAAAATCCTCGCTTACTCGACCGTGTCGCAGCTCGGCTTCATGTTCGTGGCGGTCGGCGTGGGCGCGTACTGGGTGGGGGTGTTTCACCTCTTCACGCACGCGTTTTTCAAGGCGCTGCTCTTTTTAGGCTCGGGCTCGGTGATTCACGCGCTCTCCGGCGAGCAAGACATCCGCCGGATGGGCGGGCTGGGCAAACACATGAAAGTTACCGGCACGACCTCGCTCGTTGCGGTGCTGGCGATTTCGGGGGTGCCGTTTTTTTCGGGCTTCTTCAGTAAGGACGCGATTCTCGCCTACACCTTCAACAGCGGACTCGTCGAGGGCTACGGCGGGCCGCTTCTTTACGTCGTCCTGCTCGTCACCGCCGGGATGACGGCGTTTTACATGTTCCGCTGGTACTACCGGGTGTTCGCGGGTGCCGAGCGGCTGACGAGGGAAGCGAAGGCTCACCTCCACGAGTCGCCCGCACTGATGACGGTGCCGCTGGTAGTTCTGGCCTTTTTCAGCATCTTCGCGGGCTACATCGGGGTGCCGGAGTTTGTCGCGCCGGAGGTGGGGGCGCTGCACGCGCTGCCGCACTGGCTCGAGCGCTCGACGCCGACCCTGGAGTTCATTCACCGTTCGCTGGCGCTCGAGTGGCTGCTCATCGGCTTGTCGGTGCTGGCGGCGGCGGTGGGTTTGGGCTTGGGCTACTGGGTGTACCACCTGAGAAACGGCGCGCCCGTGGCGCGCTTGCGCGAAAGTGCCGCGGCGCGGCTCTCACAAAGTGGCGCAGGCTTCGACGCGCTCTACCGGACGCTGTTCGTGCGCCCGGCCGAGGGCGCGGCGAGGGGCTTAGCGCTGGCCGACAGAGAAGTCGTGGACAGGGGCATCAGCAGCAGCGGAACCGCCGCCACCGTGTTGGGCCGAGCCGTGACGCTGTTGCAAAGCGGTTACGTGCGCTCCTACGCGCTGGCGATGTTTTTGGGCGTCGCCGTTTTGGCCCTCGTCGTCGCGCTGACCGGAGTGTTGTCATGATTTCGCTGCTCGTCTTGGCCGTTCCCCTGCTCGGCGCACTCCTCGCCGCGTTTTCACGCTCGCAGCGGGTCGCGCGCGGCGTGGCGCTGTTGAGCACGCTTTTGACCTTTGTGGCGGCGCTGTTTTTGCCGAACGACGGCGGCGTGAGCGTGCTCTGGATACCCGGCTTCAACACCTACTTCGAACTCGACCCGGCGGGCGCGGCGAGCGTGCTCGTCTCGGTCGCCGCACTCGTCATGATTCCCACCGTGCTTTACGCGAGCAACAAAGTGGCCGGGCGCGTCGGGCCGTTTTTGGGACTGCTGCTCGGGATGCAGGCGGGGTTGAACGGAATTTTCCTGGCGAAAGACCTCGTCGTTTTCTACTTGTTCTGGGAGGCGACCCTCATCCCCAGCGTGCTCATGCTCGGCGTGTGGGGCGGGCCGGAGCGGCGGCGGGCGGCGCTGAAATACCTGCTCTACGCGGTGACGGGCTCGTTTTTGATGCTCGTCGCGATTCTGGCAATTAGACCTTTGTCCGGCGCGGTGAGCTACCGCTTGGACGACCTGCTCTTGGTCACCCCGAACTTGCCGCTCGGCACGCAGGTATGGCTGTTCGTCGGCTTCGCCCTCGCCTTTGCGGTGAAGCTGCCGCTCTGGCCGCTGCACTCGTGGCTGCCCGACTTTCACGAGCAAAACCATCCCTCGGGCGTGGCCGACGTGGCCGGGACGCTCTACAAGGTCGGCGGTTTCGGCTTTTTCGCCTGGGCCATGCCGCTGCTGCCGGACGCGGCGCTCGTGGTCGCGCCGATTCTCCTGGCGCTGGCGGCGTTTACCGCGCTCTACGCGGCGACGATCGCCACGACGCAAACGAACCTCAAGCGCCTGCTCGCTTACGCCTCGCTGTCGCACATGGGCATCGTCGGGGTGGGGATTTTCGGCTTGCACGTGGCCGGGCTGAACGGGGCGGTGTTTTTGTTGGCGGCGCAGATGCTCTCGACAGGTGGGATGTTTCTCATCAGCGGGATGCTGTTCGAACGCCGGAGCACGTTCGACCTGCACGCTTACGGCGGACTTGCCAAAACCGCCCCCGCCCTGGCCGCGCTGAACTTGTTCGTGCTGTTTACCAGCATCGGGGTGCCGGGCCTGGCGAACTTTCCGGGCGAGTTCATGAGTTTGATGGGCACCTTTCAGACGGGGGGAACCTGGACCCTTGTTTGGACGGTGCTGGCGACCACGTCGGTTGTCGCGGCGGGCGTTTACGGCGTGAACCTCTACCAACGGCTTTACCAGGGTGAAGAGGGTGTGGCGGTCCCGGACTTGCGGGCTTTGGAGGCCGTCGTCTTGGTGCCCATCGTGGCGGGGATTCTCTGGCTCGGCCTCAACCCCGCGCCGCAGTTGCGGCGTATCGACGTGCAGTCGCAGGTTGCGGTGACGAGTCTGGACGCCGCCCGCGCCCCCGACGTGCTGGCAAGGAGTCACCGCTGATGCTCGACCTGGACCTCAACTGGCTCGCTTTTGCGCCCGTGCTGAGCTTGTTTCTCATTGCCGCCACGACGCTGCTCATCGCCCTGTTCCAAGACGACGGCCGGGTGGTGGCGAGTTTCAGCTTTATCGGCGTCGCGCTCGCCGCGATTTTCAACCTGGACCTGTTCGCGTCGGGGCGGGTGACGGGGGCGTACGCCTCGAGCTTCGGTTTGCGCTTTCTGGCCGACGAGCCCGCGGTGGCCTTCAACTTCGTGATTTTGATCGGCCTCACCCTGGCGATGCTGATGAGTTACGACTATTTAGAGCGCACCGGCCTCGACCAGCCCGAATACTACCCGCTGCTGCTGCTGAGCGCCTGCGGCGCGATGGTCATGGTGGCGGCGGGCGACCTGATAACCCTGCTGCTGGGCTTGGAAATCATGTCCTTGCCCGTCTACGTTCTTTCCGCTTGGCGGCAGGGCGCACGCGAGAGCGAAGAGGCGGGCATGAAATACTTTTTGCTCGGCGCCTTCGCCTCGGCCTTTTTGATTTACGGCATCGCACTGACCTACGGCGCGGCGGGCAGCTTCGTTTACGGCGACATCGCGCTGGCCTATCTCGGGGTCGGCTTCGGCAACGGCTTCTACGCACTGTTGGGCGGCATGATGATTCTGGGTGGCCTGGGGTTCAAAGTCGCCCTCGCCCCGTTTCACCAGTGGGCACCGGACGTTTACACCGGCGCGCCCACGCCGGTCACGGCGTTTATGGGTGTCGTCGTCAAGACGGCCGCCTTCGGCGCGCTGCTGCGCGTGTTCGGCAGCTTTTTTGTCGGTCTGCCCCCGGTCGTGGCGCAGGTTTTGGTCGCCCTCGTCGTCCTGACGCTTCTTGTCGGCAATTTTTCCGCCCTGATGCAGCAAGGCATGAAGCGGATGCTCGCTTATTCGGCGGTGGCGCACGCGGGCTACTTAGGCTTGGCGGTGCTGGCCTCCGGCTCGGATGGAGTGCGCGCGGCGATCTGGTACCTGACCGCCTACACCCTGATGACGGCCGGCGCGTTCGCCGTGCTGACCTTGCTTACCGACGACAACGACCACGGGGACGCGCTAGAGCGCTTGTCGGGCCTGGGCCGCACCCGGCCCGGTTTGGCCGCGGCCCTGACCATCTTCATGCTCAGCCTTGCCGGGATTCCTTTGTTTGCCGGTTTCGTCGGCAAGATTCTGGTGTTTCAGGCGGCGATACAGGCGGGTTACCTGGCGCTGGCGGTGCTGGCGATTCTCACGAGCGTCGTCGCGGTGGTGTACTACGTTCGGCCGGTCGTTTACATGTACTTCCGCGAGCCCGAGTACCAGCCCCTCGCCACAGACAGCACCCTGACGCGCTGGGCCATCGGCATTGCCGCGGTTGCCACCGTGTTTTTGGGGCTGTTCCCCGGCTTTTGGTACGGTGTCTTGGACGCCGGACGGGTCGTCGCTGGCTTTTAAGAAAAATAAGAGGAAAACAAGGGGTTGCAGCCCCTTGTTCGCGTTGCGGGGGGGAGGCTCAAGCCTCCCCGGTTTCCTCACCCCGCAGGACCGGCAGTCCCGCTTCGTCCCAGGCCAAAATGCCGCCGGTCAGGTTGACCACGTCGGTGTAGCCGTTCGCCAACAGGTATTCGGCGGCCTTGGCGCTGCGCGCGCCGCTGCGGCACTGCATCACCAGCGATTTGTCTCTGGATAACTCTTCAAAACGCTCGGCAAAAACCGACAAGGGAATGAGGAGGCTGCCGGGGATGCGGATTTCGGTGTACTCGTTCCGCTCGCGCACGTCGACCAGGACGGCACCCTCCTCGAGGCGTTGCCGGGCCGTAACAGGGTCGGTTTCGGGGATGGGGGTGTCGTCGCTCATACCCTAGACTATAGCGCGCCTGCGCAAGCCGCGTGCTCACCGAATCGACCGGCCTTACCTATTACCTATTCTTACCTATTACCTATAAGGACAGGCGGGGCTTGTTTTTGGACCCTCGAACCCTGGTTTTAGGGGGCCGCTGTCTTGTCGTCAAGCTGGCTGCCGCCCTCGTGAACTACGGTTTTTGAAGACCCGGTTCCTCTGCAAGGGCGGTTGGGCCACCCGGTGTGCTAAGCTGTGGGGGCTCGAGCAGCCTGCTTGCAACGTCTCCGCACGCACGAACGTCTCACACCGATGGGGGTTACACCATGCCGGACACCAACTCCAAAACCTACGACCCGAAGCAGGACTACCACGACCCGGACAAAGACATCGCTCGCAACCGCTATCAAGACGGCAAAAGCTTCGACCCCACCCACGGCCACGGTGCCGAGGTAAACGGTGCCGAGGTGAACCCGGACCCGGAAGACCAAAAACCCTTACCCGACGACGCTTACCCCGCAGACGGGGACGGGGAAAAGGCTTGAGTCTCAGTGGCGAACGGGTCTTTCACGCCAAGCGCGGCTGAAACCGCTGTTGAACGCCCTCGACGCCCCTGTCCAAACCGAGGGCGTTGTTTGGTGTGTCAGCTCTTTCACCTCGCACGCGCTGACCCCGAAACCGTTCGTCTAGGCCGCAAACAGGTTAGGTTCCCTCGCTCGAGCCGACCTCGGTGGGTTTGTTGAAGCCGCCGTGGTTCTCGCTGAGGTAATACTTGTCGATTTCTTCGGGCAGGTCCGACACGTCGTCCAAAACTTTGAAAAGGTTCAAGTCGTCGGGCGAGATGGTGCCCAACGCCTCGGGCGTGTCTTTCAGCCACGCTATCAAACCCTGCCAGTAGTCGACCCCGACGAGGTAGACCGGGAACGGCTTGATTTTTTTGGTCTGGATGAGGGTCAGCGCCTCGAAGGTTTCGTCCAGCGTGCCGAAACCGCCGGGAAAAATTACAAAGGCGGTCGAGTACTTCACCAGCATCACCTTACGGGTAAAAAAGTAGCGAAACTTGATCAAGTCGGTCTGGTACGGGTTGGGGTCTTGCTCGTGGGGCAGGTCGATGTTGAGGCCGATGCTTCGCCCCCCCGCCTGATAAGCCCCCTTGTTGCCCGCCTCCATGATGCCGGGACCGCCGCCGGTCAACACGGCGTAGCCCGCCGCGGCGAGTTCGCGCGCGAGCTTTTCGGCTTTTTGGTAGTGGGGGTGGTCGGCCTTGAAACGGGCCGAGCCGAAGATGGTGACCGCCTTGCCGACGTCTGCCAACTCTTCGAAGCCTTGCACAAGTTCGCCCATGATTCTAAACAAGCGCCACGAGTCCACCGCGAGCGCGTCGATGACGTACTGTTTCTCGAGATTGTCCATGCACCATACTAACGCGCGGGCGCGTAGCCGTCGGCCGGGAAGTCCTCAGCTTGTACAGTCCTTGCGCGCCCCGCTTAAACTGAAGGAATGTCCGACCCCCGCGCCTACTTCAAACACGTGATAAAAGTTGCCCCCGAAGACTTAGACGAACTCGAGCACGTCAACAACGCCGTTTACCTGATGTACGTCGAGGCCTGCGGCCGCGCCCACTCGGAGCGGGAAGGGTTGAGTCTCGAGGTGTTCAAAGCGCACGGCGCGGTGCCGATTATCCGGCGGCACGAAGTCACCTACCACCGGCCCGCCACACTGGGCGACGTTTTACGCGTTTCCACGCGCATCACCAAACTGGTCGGGCCGCGGGGGTTGCGTCACAACGAGGTTCGGCTTGCAACCACGGATGAACTTTTGGTCGAAGTCCTAACCGAATGGGTCTGGATAGAGCCGGGCAGCGGCCGTCCGAAGCGGGTGCCTCAGGTCATCATGAACGCGTTCGGTTTTTAACGGCGCTTCAGGGTCATCAACACGCCGTTTTTAGGCCGTAGCGTGATGCCGGGGTGAGGTTCGACCCCATGCCCGCTCACGAGTTGCGGCTCGAAACGTTGCAGAATCGTCGCCACGGTGAGCTGCATTTCCAACAGGGCGAAGCTGTTGCCGATGCACAGCCGCGGCCCGCCGCCGAAGGGGAAGTAAGCGAAGCGGTGCCGCCCGCGGCTCCGCTCCGGCGAAAAGCGCTCGGGATCGAAGCCTTCGGGGTTGTCCCAGAAGTTCGGGTGGCGGTGCGTGACGAACGGGCTGATGGACACGTCGGTGTCGGCCGGGATGTCCGCGCCGCCCAGTCTGTCAGGCGCGAGCGTGTGCCGCCCGATGATCCAGGCGGGCGGGTACAGGCGCAGCGCCTCGTCGACGACCATGCGGCCGTAGGGCAACCCCGGCACATCGTCCAGTGTGGCCATCCGACCCTCCAAAACCGTATTGACCTCGTCAACAAGTTTGCGCGTCACGGCGGTGTGCTGCGACAACAGGTAAAAAAGCCAGGCGAGCGCGTTGGCGGTTGTTTCGTGCCCGGCCAAAAAGAGGGTCATCGCCTCGTCGCGGAGCTGGCGGTCGTTCATGGCCTCGCCCGTGTCGGCGTCCGACGCGTGTAGCAGCATCGACAACAGGTCGCCCGGGTCCTCCCCGCCCGCGCGGCGCTCTTCAATCATGCCGTAGACGAGACTGTCGAGCGCCGCCAACGACCGCTTGAAGCGGAGGTTGGCCGGGAGCGGCCAATGGGCCGGGGCGTTGACGACCGACAAGCTGCGTTTGTTGCTGTGCTCGAGCGCAAAACTCAGCGCCTCGCCGACTTTGTGAGCCTCGCCGCTCAGGTCGCGGCTAAAGAGCGCCCGCCCGACGACGGTGAGGGTCAGTCGCATCATCTCCGGCAGCAGGTCGAAGGGCTTATCCTCACGCGCGTAACGCTCCCAGCGCTCGTCCAGCATCTTGACAGTTTCCGTCACCATCATCGCGCCGAAGCCCTGAATGCGCTGGCGGTGAAACACGGGTTGGGCCAGACGGCGGTTGGCGAGCCAGGTGTCGCCCTCGCTCGTTAACAAGCCTTCACCGACAAGGGGTTTGACCTTGTCGTAAGCGCTATGTTTGCGGTAGTTGGTGTTGTTGTCGAGCAGGACATGCTTGACTGCGTCCGGATGCGCGGCCAGGTAAACCGTGCGCGGGCCGAACCGGTAGCGAAACAGGTCGCCGTGTTCGCGCCGCGCGGTCAGAAAAAAGCTCGTCGGGTCCTGAGCCAGCTCGAGCAAGTTGCCCACGACCGGGTAAAAGCGTGGGCCGCCGACAGGGGTTTGAAGGCTCATGACATCACTCCTTGTGCTTGGTTATAAGCGGTCGGGCGGAAGCTGGCAAGAGGAAAACGTCCCGGTTCAGGCATAGAGTTCGACTTTAACCTCGTGTCCAGGGGCTCGAGCCAACCGCCCGTCGAGCGTAAGCAGCGGCGCAGCCAGCGCCTCGGCCAGAGCTAGGTAAGCTGCGTCGTAAGCGGACACGTTAGCTTTGAGTTGCCAGACGCGTTCTAAAAACGGGCCGTGAGGATAATGCGTCAGCTCGAGGTTGCCGAACCGCTTCAGGGCTGAATAGCCCTGCTGTTCGGTCAATTCTCCTTTGAAAACGTAACGCCTCAAAACCTGCACGACTTCGGCGTCGAGTAAGTAAGGCGCGTGTAGGCTGACCGCTTCCAGTCGCTTGCGCAGTCTGGGGGCGCTAGGTTGTTGGTTGACGAGCAGGGCAACGACGGCGGACGCGTCTAAAACGACTACGTTTTTCAACGAAGCGTTACTCGCTGACCCCGTCGGTTCGGTCACCGTCCCGGTGTTGCCGGATAATCTTTGCCGGGTCCTCGAGGTGGACAGGGGGGAGTTTGCCGAGGCGCTCCAACATCTCTTGTAAAGTCGGTTTTTCGACGGCTCGTTCCGCCTCTTTAAGAAGGTAGTCCGACAGGGTCATGCCCAACTCGGCTGCCCTGATTTTGAGCCTTTTGTGAAGCTCGTCCGGCACGTTGCGAATTTGAATCATCTTTGGCATGGTTTTTACGTTAACACATGTTTAGAACATGCTTGGTGTAGTTTTTGCTCAATTTCTCAGGTATGCCACCGTCACGCCGTGCCCGCCCTCGTAAGGCACCGCGTCCTCATAACGCTCGACGAGCTTTTCGTCCTTGAGATAGTTCCGCACCGCGTCGCGCAGCGTGCCAGTGCCCTTGCCGTGCAGGATGCGCACCGAGGGGGCTTTTAAGGCTTTGGCCTCGAGGACGAAGTCGCGCACTTTTTCCAGCCCCGCCTCGACCCGCTCGCCGCGGATGTTGAGTTCGCTTTCAAAGCGGCTCGGCGCGGCGTAAGCGCCCGTGGACGTCTTGACCTTGGGCTCGGGCTCCTTGACGAGCTTGACGCCCCGTTTCGGCACCTCGACTTTTAAGAGGCCCAGTTGCACCACCACGTCGTCGCCGCGCAGTTCGACGACGGGACCTTCGGCGTCGTAGTCGGCGACGCGGACCGTCATGCCGGGTTGCAGCTCCGCGCGGGGTTTTTTACTCGCAGCTTTCGGCGCGGGCTGGGCCTGCGCTCGAGCCGTCTTCCTCAATTCTTGGAGTTCCTCCAGGGCTTTCGAGCGCCCTTCGGGGTCAGTGGTAGCGGTGCGCTTGAGTTCTTTGGCGCGCTGCAGGGTGTCTTGCAGCATGTCCTCGGCACGCTCGGCGGCGGCGGCGATAACTTCCGCCTCGCGGGCGCGCAGGGTATCGATTTGCGCGCGCAAAACGGCGGCCTCTTGCACGGCCTCGTCGCGCGCCGCGCCGACCTCGCGGACCTGGCGCTCGAGTTGCAAGCGCTGGCTTTCTAGGGTTTCGAGGAGGGACTCGAGCTTTTCGCCCTCCGGCCCCAAGATGTCCGCGGCCCGTTCCAACAGGTCCCCGGACAAGCCGACGCGCTCGGCAATCGAGAGCGCGTAACTGCGGCCCGGTTGGCCCAGCAACAAGCTGAAGTTCGGGCGCAACCGCGCCACGTCGAAACTCATCGCCGCGTTCTGCACGCCAGGTGTCTCCGAAGCGAACACTTTTAATGGCGCCAAGTGCGTGGTGACGAGGCCCTTCGCGCCGCTCTCGAGCACCCGCTCCAAAATCGCCTGGGAGAGCGCCGCGCCCTCGGCCGGGTCGGTGCCCGAGCCGAGTTCATCGATGAGGACGAGGACGTTTTCGGCCGCGCCCTCGGCGATCGCCTTGAGGTTTTGCAGGTGGCCCGCGTAGGTCGACAAACTCGCCTCGATGCTCTGCTCGTCGCCGATGTCGGTTAAAAGGGCGTCCAAAAACGGCAGCGTGGGCGGCTTTTGGCGGCTCGCTGCCACGAACAAGCCGCTGTGCGCCATCAGCGCCGCCAGCCCGAGGGTTTTTAAGAGCACCGTCTTCCCCCCGGCGTTCGGCCCGGTGATGATGAGCAGTCGGTGCTCGCGCGTTAAAGACAGCGAGTTCGGCACGCAGCCGGTTATCAGCGGGTGACAGGCGTCGACGAGTCGAATGTCCCCTTCGTCGTTCAGCTCGGGCGGGCTGAGCCGCCAGTCCTCGGCGAGCCGCGCGCTCGCCAGGACGAGGTCGAGTTGGGCCAGAGTTTCAAACGTTTCTTCCAAGCCCTCTTCATAAGCGAGCCGTTGCCCGAGCGCGACCAGGACGCGCCGCACCTCGTCGCGCTCTTCGAATTCCAACAGCGCCAGCTCGTTGTTCAGCGGCACCACCGACTGCGGTTCGATAAACACGGTCGCGCCCGAGTCCGAACTGTCGAGTGCGATGCCCGGCACCCGAGACTGAAAGCTCGCCCGAATCGGAATCACGTAGCGGTCGCGCCGCAGCGTGACGATTGCGTCTTGGACATACTCCGAGTAGGTGGCGAGCAGCCCTTGCAGACGTTCGCGGATGCGCCCGCGCAGGGGGTTCAGGCGGCGGCGGATGTCGCGCAGCTTCGGCGTGGCGTCGTCGCGGACGTTGCCGTCCAAGTCGAGCTGTTCGCGCACCTGGCGCAGCGCCCCGTCGAAAGAGCGCAGCCGCACCGCGAGTTCCCCCAGCGCCGGGCGCTCCGAGGCGAGGATGGCCCGTTTGAGCGTGCCGGAAGCGTCCATCGTGTAGGCGACGCGCAGCAGGTCAGCCCCCTCGACGATTTTCCCGTCGCGGATGGCCGCCACCAGGGGCCGCACGTCCTCCACGCCGCCCAGCGCGAGGGCGGGGCCGCTCAAAGCCTCCTGAGTGCGCTGCCAAGCGGCGCTAAGTTCGTCCCGCGTCAGCGTCGGCGCTAACGCCAGCGCGCGTTCCGCGCCGAACGACGACGCGGCGCGTTCGGCCAGGGCTTCACGGATTCTGGGAAAGTCTAGCTTGGCGAGGGTGGTGTCGGTAACCTTCACAAATAAAAAGTATACGCGCCCCCAGTCTCTTAAACTGAAACATGCGGCACTGGGGCTAAAACCTCGACAGGACTCGAGACCGAAATGTTCGCCACCGCTTGACACAATCTTCACATAAGCGTTACACTTGTTTTCGCTTCGGCGCGGGGTGGAGCAGTCTGGTAGCTCGTCGGGCTCATAACCCGAAGGTCGTTGGTTCAAATCCGACCCCCGCAACCACAAAAAAGCTGTCAAAGACAGCTGAAATAAAAACGCGGTAAGCCTTTAAGCTTACCGCGTTCTTTCGTTTTTACCTGGAGTGCATTAGGCGTTACAGGGTCATCCCGCCGGCAGGGTCGGCGAACACGTTTGAAACCAGCGCGCCGAGCCCCCCGACTAACGCTTGATGAATCCCTTCATGCCGTCGCGAGGCAGGAGACGACGCTGTCTCGAGACTCTTGCTACACTCGAGCCGTGCCACGCCTTTTGCTGACTCTCTTTGCGAGTGTGCTTTTGGGAGTCGTCGTTTTCGCCCTGGCTCAAGAAATGACGAGCAACGGCAACGTCCGAACCGACCCCCGCACGCTCCTTACCACGCAGAGCGCTCAAGTGCTGCGCGGCGCGGACCTTTACTTTGCCAACTGCTCGGTGTGCCACGGCGATACGGCTTTGGGCTTGAACGAAGCGAAAACGACCTTTCCCGCAGAAGACCGCAACTGTACCCGTTGCCACCGCCCCGGCAACTCGAAAACCGTCAACTGGACCAACATCCAGGACAACAACATGTTCGACATCGGCAATCCCGTCGCGCTACGCGGCGACGGAGCGTTGGCAAACTTTCCCGACGCCGCCACGCTTTACGCCTACACGCGAGCCACCATGCCGCGCTATCAACCCGGGTTTTTAACGGACGCGGAGTACATGGACATTACCGCCTTTTTAGCGCACATCAACGGCGCTCTGCCTGAGAACCTCGTTCTCGACGAGCAGAACGCCGCAACCGTTCCGTTGACCCACTGACCTTCAACCCGGCTCAGTTGTTGCTCAGTTGTTGCTGCGCACGTCGAGCACGTCTCTGAAGGCGTCGCCCAGCAGGTTCCAGGCGAGGACGAACAGGATGATGGTGATGCCGGGCCAGAAGGAGACGAACCAGTAAGCCCAGGGGTTGCCAGGCGGTCCCAAAATCCAGTTGCGGGCGAAGTTGATCATCTGGCCCCAGTCGGCGAAGCCGATGGGCGTGCCCAAACCCAAAAAGCTGAGCGCCGCCGCGCCCAACACCACGGTGCCGATGTCCAAACTCGCAATGATGATGAGCGTGCCGATGGAGTTGGGCAAAATGTGTTTGAAAATGATGCCCGGCCCCCGCGCGCCCAAAGCCTGAGCGCTTGTGACGTACTCCTGCTCCTTGATTTGCAAGATGTCGCCCCGCAAAATGCGCGCATAACCGGCCCACTGCACGATGCCCAGTGCAATCATCACCGTGATGATGTTGGCACCCAGGACGGTCACGATGACCATCGCGATGACCAGGCCCGGCAGGGCGAATATCACGTCGATAAAGCGCATGAAAACGTTGTCCACCCAGCCGCCGAAGTACCCCGCGATGCTGCCGATGATAATACCGACGAGCAGACCGAAGCCGACCACCACCACGCCGATGAAAAAGGCCGTTCGCGTGCCCCAGACCAGGCCGTAAAAGATGTCGTAGCCCTGACTGGTACTGCCCAACACCGTTTCGCTCTGCGCCGCCGTCTGCGGTAGCGGCGAGAAACCGCTGCGCGGCATCGTGTAGCAACTGTAGTAGGGCGAATTGGGCAGCGGCGCGGCCACGACCAGCTTCCAAAAGGGCAGTTTGAGCGGGTTGTGAACGTCGCCGACGGTGCTTGCCGAAACGCCTATGTCGCGCAAGCAGGTGCGGCCCGGATTGGTGTAAGCAGGCGCAAAAAGCGCCATGAGGAAAAAACTGGCGAGCAGAAAAAAGCCGACGAGCGCCAGCGGATTGCGCCGAAAGCGCTTCATCGTTTTCGAAGTCCACCAGCGCTCGACGGCGTTGGGGTCTCGTTGGGCGGTTTCGGCTTCGGGCAGACCTGAGGCTCGGTCCATCAGCCGTACCGAATTCTCGGGTCGATGACGCCGTACATGATGTCCACCAGCAGGTTGCCGAGCACCACGATGAGCGCGGTGAAAACGGCGAAACCGAGCACCGCCGCGTAGTCTAAGTTCACCGCGGCCGCCGCCGACCACTGGCCCAGACCGGGAAAGTTGAAAATCGTTTCGGTGATGATGACGCCGTTGATAAGGCCGATGAGCGTAAACCCGGCCAGCGTGATGACGGGGATGAGCGCGTTCCGGCGGGCGTGCTTGCGGTTGACGATGTCGTTACGTAAACCTTTGGCCCGCGCCGTGCGAACGTAATCTTGGCCCAGCGCGTCGAGGAGCGACGAGCGCATGACCCGCATGATTTGGGCGCTCGAGATGACCGACAGGGTGATGACCGGTAAAATCAAGTGTTTGAGCGCGTTCCAGAAAACATCCAAGCGCCCGTTCAGCAGCGAGTCCAAAGTTAACAAACCCGTAAAGCTTTTGAAGCCGCCCGACGCGATTTCGATAAGGTAATTCGTCGAGATGCGCCCCGGCTCCAAAATCCCGAAACCGCCGTAAAAAATGACCAGCAGCCAGATGCCCAGCACGAACGTCGGCAAAGAAAAGCCGACGATAGCTAGCACTCGGGTAACCTGGTCGATAAGTTTGTCCCGGTTCAAAGCCGCCGCCGTGCCCAGCCAGATGCCGACCCCGACGATAGGCAAGAAAGCGAACAGGGAAAGTTCCAGAGTGGGCGGAAACCTCGTGCGCAGGGTGGTCAGGACGGGCTCGCTGCTGGTGCGGGAATAGCCCAGGTTGCCGTTGACGACTTCCCCGAGCCAGTTGCCGTACTGGACATACCAGGGACAGTCCAAACAGTGGAGCTCGATGATGGCGTCTAAATTGCGCGCCTGGTTTTCGGTTTGAGCGAAGGCGGCGGCCCGTTGGTAGGGGCTCAAAACTTGCATAAGCAGAACGATAAAGATGGTGACGCCGAAAAACACCAAGGGCAGCATGAACAGGCGTCTGATGATAAAAGGAACCACCCGGCAACCTCCGATTCAAAATAGGGCGAGGGGTGAACGTACGTTCACCCCTCTAAGTCACGCTCAGTTCTTGGAAATGTCTTTGTAAAGGAAGTTCCCGCTGAGCATGGGGTTGCGGTAAACGCCTTGCACGTTGTCACGCATGACCATGAAGGGCGACGCTTCGGGCAACACGATGAGCGGCGCGAGGTCGTAGTGCAGGTTGCCGATTTCCTTGTAGATGAAGTCGCGTTCGGCCGGGTCGGTACTCGCGTTGGCCTCGTCGATGAGCGTCTGAATTTCAGGAAAGTCGATGCCGGTGCGAGCGCTGTAGAAACCCGAGTTCGAGTAAAAAGTGTCGATGAAGTTTTTCGGGTCGGCGTAGTCCGCGCCCCAACCGAGAGCGAACATGGGCGCTTTTTTCTCGCCGGTGCGCGCCAGGTAGTCGGCCCAGGGCAAGCTGCGCACGTTCATCTTGAATTTGGGGTTGAGGAAAGCCGCGTTTTCGGCAATGATTTCGAGCGCCGTTTTACGGATCTCGTTGCTGCCGTTGTAAAGCGCGGTGAATTCGAAACCCTGCTCCCAAACCTCGCCACCGAAAGCCTGGCGGAAGTACTCTTCAGCCTGCTCCAGGTCGAGGGTGCGAACGTCTAAGTTCGGGTTGTAGCCGAGGAACGAGGGCGGCAACCCTGCCGTTACGACTTGTCCGCTGCCCTGGTAAAGCTGGTCGATGAAACCCTGCTGGTCGAACAGGTGGGCGAAGCCGCGGCGGACGTTTACGTCAGCGAAAAAGTCGCTCGGGATGCCGCAACCGAGTTCGCCACAACCGACATCCTCGTTGTTGTCCGTGTTGATGTCGAAGTTGAAGAAGACATTGGCGGTACCGGTCGTGCTCCAGTCGGGGTTCTCGAGCACTTCCACCCCTGGGGCACCCTGGATTTGTCCGAGCGAGGCGCGGTCGTTCATCGCGATGCGGTCGGCGTCACCCTGCTGAAGCGCCAGGATGCGACTCGCCTGCTCTTCGACGTATTGGATGACCACGTTTTGAGGCGCGGTGATTTCTTCGGGAGCCAAGTCCGCCCAACCCCAGTAGTCGTCGAAGCGGGCGAGGATGGTTTGCTGGTCGTTTGACTCGACGAGCGTGTACGCGCCCGTGCCGCTGGTGTTGTTTTGCAGGAATTCCTGCGTAACGTCGCGGCCTATCCAGTCGGTCCAGGTCGCTTCGGTGCCGTCCCACATGCCGTTGGCTTTGGCAAACTCGCTGTCGAGGATGCTGAAGGCGGTGTAAGCCTGGATAGCCAAGAAAGCGGTCTCCGGCTGGGCTAAGTTTATTTGCACCGTCATGCCGTCGGGGCCGTCGGGGCACTCGACTGCGTTGTCGATGGTCTCGAAGCTGACCGCTTCCTGGTAGGCGGCCGGGTCGCTGCCGTCGGCCTCGTGCTGGCCGAGGAGCGCGTCACCCATGAGGTAGACGTTCGCGCCTTCGGGGTTGGCGTTGACAAAGCCGTACTGATACGAGTACTCGACATCTTTACAGCTCAGCATGTTGCCGCTGTGGAACGGCACGCCTTCACGCAAGGTGAAGGTGTAGGTGAGCCCGTCCTGAGACACTTGATAGTCCGTCGCCAACAGCGGCGCGAACTCGTCGATGGCCTCGCCGTCGTAGGAGTAAAGCGTCTCGTAGATGTTCTCCAGAACCGCCCCGGAAGCGGTGTCGTAGGCCCGCGCCGGGTCAAGCGACACGACGCCGCCCCCGCCTATGGTCTGCCACACGAAGGTGTCCGACCCCGTCTGCGCCAGGGCGAGCGCGCTCAACCCTAAACCGACAAGTAAAAACAAAAGCTTTTTCATACTCCTCCTTCAAAGAGTGTTTGGTGACCTCACGGAAGTATAACAAATCCCACACAGCACAAGCGAGGGGTTGCTATTCCGTTGTCAGTCACCCTTAGAAGGGCATTATACACACGCATTCAGCCGGGCAACAAAGCGCTGTTCTACAAAAGGCTTCACTTTTTCTTCAGCCTCTTGCCTTTGGGGGTTCATCTTACGCAGATGCTGACAAAAAAGTACCGAGCAAAAGGAAAAAGGCGGTGAAGGTCAAAAGCTGAGGTGGCCGGTCACAAAAGGGCATGCCTCTAGCGCATCCGCGGGTCGAGCGCGTCGCGCAACGTATCGCCCAAGAAGTTGAAGGCGATGACCACCACCGCCACCGCCAAGCCCGGAAACACGCTCATCCACCAGGCCGAGGTGAGGTAACTCTGGCCGTCGGCGATCATCTGGCCCCACGAGGGCGTCGGCGGCTTGACGCCCAAGCCCAAAAACGACAGGGTCGCCTCGCCGATGATGGCCCCGCCCACGCCGATGGTGTAGATGACGATGAGGCTCGGCAGCGTGCCCGGCAGGATGTGGCGAAACAAGAGCCGCGCGGGTCCCGCCCCTAAGGCCCTGGCTCCTTCGACATATTCCGCATTTTTCAAGCTCAGCGCCGAGCCGCGCACGATGCGCGCCACCCCCGCCCAGCCGACGATGCCGAGCGCGATATAAGCGGTGAGCAACCCCGGCCCTATAGACACCGACAGCACGATGATGAAGAGCAGGCTCGGGAAAGCCTGCAAGATTTCGATGAGGCGCGAGATGACGGTGTCGGTCAGGCCGCCGAAAAAGCCCGCCAACAGGCCGAAGACGACGCCCAAAACGAGCGAGAGAATCTGCGAGCCGAAGCCGATGAGCAGTGAAATGCGCGCGCCGTAGAGGAGCCTCGAGAACACGTCGCGCCCGGCGCGGTCGGTGCCCAAAAGGTGCACCTCGCTCGGCGGCACGGCCCGAAAGCCGACGTCCAGGTCCGGCCGGGTGGGGTCAAAGGGCGCTAGCAGCGGCGCGAACACCGCCACGAAGACGAGCGTCAAAATAACGCCCAAGGCGGCCAGCGCGCCGGGGTCACGGCGGATGCGCTGCCAGGCGACGCCGAACGCCGACGACGCGGCCCCCGAGGCGGGCTCGGCCGACGTTTGAGTATGAACCCCGGCCACTAGCGCCGCCCCATCAGTCGTACCGGATGCGTGGGTCGATGACCGCGTAGAGCAGGTCCACCAGAAGGTTGGCGACGATAAACAGTGTGGCGGTGTAGATGACGAGCGGAATCATCACGGGCAAGTCTCTGTTCAAAAGCGCCACCAGGCCGTAGCGGCCCATGCCCGGGATGTTGAAGACGTACTCGGTTAAATAAGCCCCGTCGATAAAGGCGGCCAAGTCGAGGCCGACGACGGTGACGACGGGAATGAGCACGTTGCGAAAGGCGTGTTTGATAATCACGACCCGTTCCGAGAGACCCTTGGCCCGCGCCGTGCGGACGAAGTCCTGGCGGATGGTCTCGAGCATCGTCGAGCGGGTGATGCGCGCGATAAAGGCCGCCGCGCGGGTGCCCAGGACAAAGGCGGGCAGCAAATAAAAGCGCAGCGAGCCGTCGCCGAGTCCCGTCTGCGGCACCCAGCGCCACTGAAAAACGACCAGCAAAATAGCGATGAGCGCGTACCAGAACACCGGCACGCTGATGCCGGTGAGCGTGATGAACATCGCCGTGCGGTCGAGCAGCGTGTTCTGAAACACCGCCGAGACGATGCCGACCCCGATGCCGAGCAGGGTCGAAAACGTCATCGCCAGCAGCGCCAGTTTGAGGGTGACGGGAAAGCGGGCGCGCAACGCCTCGCCCACGGGTTCGCGGGTGATGATCGAGCGCCCCAAATTGCCGGTGACGACGTTGCCCATAATCCGTAAATACTGCTCATACGCGGGCCGGTTGAGCCCCAGGCGGTCGCGCAGCTCCGTAACCGCTTCGGGGCTCGCGCGCTGCCCGAGCAGTTTTTGAACCGGGTCGCCGGGCGCTAGAATCATCAAGATAAAGGTGAGCAGGCTGATGCCGATAATCACCGGCACCGCTGTGAGGAGCCGCTTGACGACGTAGACGAGCATCAGGTAGACACTGAATTAGCAGGCAAGGAAGAGGCGAGCACCGTGCCCGCCTCTTCTGCTGAGGCTACTCGCCGATTTCGACCTGCAGGAACTTGTCGGCGTTGAAGATGGGGTGGTTGAGCACGCCCGTCACGCCGGGACGCATCACGCTGTAGCTGACCGGGTAGCGGATGTAGACCACGGGAATGTCCTCGACGACGAGGCGCTGCGCTTCTTGGTAGAGGGGCACGCGCGCCGCAAGCTCGGACTTGGTCGCCGCTTCCGCCACGATGTCCGCCACCGCCTCGTTGCTGTAGCCGTAGCGCTCGGCCCCGCTGGCGACGTAGAGCGGCTGGAGAAAGTTGTACGCGTCCCCGTAGTCGGCGAACCAGGACAGGTAAAAGGCGGGCGCGCGCCCGCTGATGGCCCCGTCGATAAGCGTGCCGAAGTCCACCTGGTTGAGTTCGGCGCGGATGCCCACCTCGCTCAGGTAAAACTGGATGGCCTCGTTCACGGCGATGGTGGTGTCTGAACGGGTGGACCAGATGGTCAGGTCGAAGCCGTTCTCGTAACCCGCCTCGGCCAAGAGCTGCCGCGCCATCTCCGGGTCGTAGCTGTAAGCTTGCAGCTCGGCGTCGTAGCCCTCGAGCCCCGGCGGAATGGGCGAGTTGGCGAGCAAGTCTTTGCCGTTGTAGACCCCGTCGATGATCGCCTGCCGGTCGATGGCCATCGCCACGGCCTGGCGGACGCGAAGGTCTCTGAAGGGCTCGAAGCGCTGGTTGAGCGCGAAGTAGTAAACGGCCAACTCGGGCAGGGTTTGAATCATGTCCGCGTACTGCGGGTCACTGGTAATCTCTTCGAAGAGCGCGTCGGGCACGCCCGACACGTCCAGGTTGCCGGCCAAAAACTCCTGCCAGGCGATGAGCGGGTCGGTGATGATGCGGTACTCGACCCCGTCGATGGCGGGCGCGCCCGCAAAGTAGTCCTCGTAAGCTTCCAGGCTGAGGCTCGAGTCGCGCACGCGGTCAACAAGCGTAAAGGGTCCCGTGCCGACCGGATTGCTCGACAGGTCTTCCCCCGGGGAAAGCGCGCTCGTCACCGCTTGGGAAACGATGTGCGCGGCGGGCATCGCCAGGTGAAACAAAAAGGGCGCGTAGGGTTGGTCGAGCGTGATACGCACCGTTTGCGGGTCGAGCACCTCGATGCCGCTCAGCTCGTCCGCCTCGCCATTTACAAAAGCCTCGACGCCGCTGATGCCCGCGTCCTCGAACACCCAAGACACCGGGCTCGCCGTGTCTGGATCGACCACCCGCTCGAAGGAATACTTCACGTCCTCGGCCGTCAGGGGTGACCCGTCGTGAAACGTAACGCCATCGCGCAGGGCGATGGTAAACACGGTGGCGTCGTCGTTGACCTCGACATTTTCGGCCAGGTTGGGCACCACGTCGGTGCTTTCAAAGTCGTAGCGCATCAGGCCGTCGTAGAGTTTGGCGACGATGCTGCCCGTCTGCACACCCGAGGCGAAGGCCGGGTCGAGGGTTTCCCAATCCTCGTTCGTTGACAAGTGCAGCGTTTGCGCAAGCGCCGGGGACGCAAACAGTAAAGCGCCCAAAACCAAAAGTAAAAGCTTTTTCACCACGTTATCCTCCCCAAAAATTAGAGTCTGAGCTGCAATGTACCACGTAAAGTGGAGCGCGCCCAGAGGTCGACTCGGCGGCCGACCACACACAATCTTCTCGACTCGAGCAGCCAGCCTCCAAGCGACGAGGAAGAGCGACGAGTAGATAAGATTCAGTGTTCGTCATGCTCGTAACTCGTTGCACCTCCAACCTCTGACTCGTCATCGCTCTCACCGGGTGAGCGGGTAAGTCAAACGTGGGGGCCGACGACAAGCATTCCTTAACTGAAAATAAGGTAGAGTGCAAGCCGTGCGGCACCTGTACTTTTTAGGGTTTCTGTTTTTCGTGAGCTTCTCGCTGACCGGCTGTTTGCTGCGGGGCGACGAAATGGCCCCCATCATCACCATCGTCGACCCGCCGAGCGGGGCGGTGCGGCGGGTCGAAAACTTGGAAGTGAGAGGCTACGCGCTCGACGACGAAGGGCTGGCGTCCATCCTGGTCAACGGCGACGACCTGTTGAGTTACCCCGGCCTGCAGGGTGAAAAAGACAAGAAGCTCGTCGAGTTCGCTTTTCGCGTCACGCCGAGGGACGACCGGTTTGAGTCGACCATCGTCGCCACGGACACTTCGGGCAGCGTCACCAGCTACACCTACGAACTGCAAATCGACACCACGCCGCCCACCGTGGAGCTGCAAGAAGTCACGCCGCTCAGCGGCGACCGCGTCCGGGTGCGCGGCGTGGCGCGCGACAACGACCTCGTCAAGTCCATAGACGTCGCCGGGCAAGCGCTGGCCTTCGTGGCGGCGGGCGAAAAAGAGTTCAGCGTCGACGTGGACGCCGCCCCCGACGCGACCGTTACGGTGGAGGACCGCGCGGGCAACGTCACGAGCCAGCCGCTCCGCCCTTGATACCCAAAACCTTGCAGACGCTTCAAGCCACCGCGCAGGCCACCTTACCCGTCAGCGTGAACGACGTGCTCGGCGGTCTCTCGCCAGGGCGCACGGTGGACCTGGAAACTGCACACGGCAACGGCGACCTCATCAAGGTGCTGGACATCTTGGGCATCGGCGGGCCGTTTACGGTGACGAGTCCTTGGGAACTGCAAGACGAGCGCGGGCGGCACCTCGTCAACGCGGGCGGCTACGCGGCGCTGCCGTTTGGAGAGATGTACCCTCCGCTGGTGAGTTTTGTCAAGCAGTACCTCGAGACGAACGCCGCCATGAGTTTGCCGCAGCAGTCGGCCTCGGCGTGGCGGGCGGCCTTGGAAGCCAACCTCGTCGCCCTGCTCGCGAGAGAAGCGCCGAGCCACGCGGACAGCCAGGTGTTTTTCTCGAACAGCGGCGCGGAAGCCGTCGAGGCGGCCGTCAAGTTCGCCCGGGCCGCGCGGCCGGGGGCACGTTACCTGCTGAATTTCACCAAGGCCTACCACGGCAAAACCCTGGGCGCGCTGAGTTTGACGCCCAACGAGGAGTACCAAAACGTGTTCAGGCCGATGCTGCCCGGCGTGAAGACGCTGCCCTACGGCGACGCGGGCGCTTTTCAGCGGGCGGTGCGCGAGCTGGGACCGAAGACGATCGCCGCCGTCGTCTTGGAACCCGTCCAGGGCGAGGCGGGCGTGATTACCCCGCCGCCCGACTTTTTGCCGACGGTGCAAACCCTCGCCGAACAGCACAACCTCCTCGTCATCGCCGACGAAATCCAGTCGGGCTTGGGGCGCACCGGGAGTTGGTTCGCCTCGACGGCGGGCGGGCTGGTGCCGGACATCGTCACGCTCGCCAAGCCCCTGGGCGGCGGCCTGGTGCCGGTCGGCGCGACCATTGCGCGCAAGCAAATCGTCAAACAAGCCCTGGGCGGTTTGGAGAGCAAGCGTCACTCGAACACCTTCGGCGGCGGCTCGCTGGCGATGGCGGTGGGGCTGAAGTCGTTGGAAATCATTCACGAAGAAGGGTTGGTCGAGCGCGCCCGAGTGAACGGCGAACGCGGTCTGGCCCGACTCCGGGAGATTCAAGCGCGCCACCCCGGTTTCGTCGAGGAGGTGCGCGCCTCGGGGATGTTGTTCGCGCTGCAACTGCGGCCGGTCGTCGCGTCGCGGTTCACGCCCGGCCAGACCGAACTGGTCAAGCAACTCGGCAGCGCCCTCGCCATGCGCGCGCTGCACTTACGTGGCGTTCACGTGTGTTTTACCCTAAACGCCTCGCAAACCGTCCGGCTCACGCCCGCCCTCAACCTGCCCGACGATTTGTTCGAGGAAATGTTTAACCGCGTCGAACGGACGGCGCAGAGTCACCCCCACACCTGGCAACTGCTCTCCCAAACCCCGCTGCCGCGGCTGCTGCGCCTGGCGCGGTTGGCGCTGGGTTGAAGGGCAGGCGTCAGACTTCAGCAGTCAGAATTCAGAAGGTTGCAAGGGGTTGAAGCCGCCTGTCTCAGCTTTCGGTGAGGTGCGAATAAGACAGGCTCCGCCCGCGCGCCCTACCGCAACGCCCGCAGCACTTTGAAGCCCCCCGCCATTACAAGCGTTTCCCAGTAGGCGAAGCGCGCCAGCAAGTGTTCGTACTGGAGGGCTTGGTTGGCGACCAGCACCATCTCGCCGCCCGGCTCGAGGTGCCGATAAGCCGCGGCGATAAAGGCGTGGGGCAGCTCGAGCCGCACCTGTTTGCCCACGTGAAAGGGTGGGTTCGTCAGCACGATGTCGAAGCGCTCATCCTCTTTCAATTCTGAGTTTACGTCCGAGTGCAGCACGCGCAGGTCGAGGCCGTAGGCGCGAGCGTTGCGGTAGGTGCTGCGCACCGCCGCAAGGTCGTCGTCGAGCGCGGTGACTTCGGCTCCGGCCAGCGAGGCTTTGAGGGCCAGCAGCCCGTAGCCGCAGCCGAGGTCGAGGACGCGCTGGCCGCTCGGGTCGCCCAAATAAGTCGCGAGCAGCAGCGCCGTGCCGGAGTCGAGCTTGCCCGCGGCGTAGACGCCCGGTTCCGCAACGAGGTTCAGCCCGGCGGCTTCGAACTCTAGGAGGTTGAGGGCTTGCGCCGCGCCGTTTTTCTTGAGGGCTCGAGCCAGCCGCCAGCCGCCGCTTTTGACGAGAATCTCGAGGTTGCCGAAGAGGGTTGCAGCCAGCTTCTCGTAGCGCTTGGCACCACGGTCTTTGTGCATGGCGAAGTAAACCGCGCCGCCGTCCCGAAGCGCCGCGTGCGCGCCGTTCAGTTCCGCCTCGACGCGCAGGTTGCCCCGGTCGGTCGCCGGGAGCAGCAAAACGGTGTCGGCCCAGCCCGCGGGCGCGTCCCAGACCGCACCCGCCGCGAGCGTGACGTTGGGCGCAGCTTGAAATGTAACCTGAGTGCAGCGCAGGGCGGCGCGGGACGGCTCGAGGACGGTCATCGCCTCCGCCTTGTCCAACAGACCACAAGCCGCCGCGCCCGCGCTTCCGGTCGCGTCGAGGAGCGTCTCACCCGACACCTCGGCCCTGACGAACAGCTCAACGCCGCTCGCCAGGTCGGGGTAGCCGCGCACGCCGGGTTTGGTGAATACAGGTTTGGTGAATCCAGTGCCGCCCGCAGCTCGAGGCTCCAACGCGTGATACTGCTGCAACATCTCGTCAAACGTCACGCTTCAAGTGTACCGATTGAGGACGGGGGAGCGGTCGGTCCACAGCGCTTGGAGCGGCTCTCGCCGTGCTACTTTGAAAGTGTGAACGCTTCCCCGCTCATCCTGGGTGTCGACACCTCTTGCGACGATACCGGCGTCGGCTTGACAAAGGGCGGCGCGGTGCTCGCCAACGTCGTCGCCTCGCAGACCGCACTCGCTGCGCGCTACGGCGGCGTGATGCCCGAGGCGGCGAGCCGCGAGCACCTGAGCGTCATCGACGCAGTGCTGCAAAAAGCGCTCGCCGAGGCGGGCGTGACGTTGCAAGACGTCGACGTGGTCGCCGCGACCTACGGCCCCGGCTTGGTCGGCGCGCTCCTCGTCGGGCTGACCTACGCCAAGGCGCTCGCCTGGTCTTTAGACAAAAAGTTCGTCCCGGTGCACCACCTGGAGGGGCACATCGCCTCGAGCCTGGCCGTGGGCGACGGGGCGGGTGAGGTCTCACCCCCCTTTTTGTGCCTCATCGCCTCGGGCGGGCACACGAGTCTGTTCGAGGTGCGCGCTTGGGGCGACTACCGCGAACTCGGCAGGTCCCGCGACGACGCGGCCGGGGAAGCGTTCGACAAGGTCGCGCGGCTGCTCGGTTTGGGGGCGGCGGGCGGCGCGGCGCTGAGCGAGCTGGCCTCACGCGGCAACGACGCGGCTTACGAGTTCACCGTGCCGCTGCGCACCCAGGACGGCTTCGACTTTTCGTTCAGCGGCCTGAAAACGGCGGTGGCGACGCTACTTCGAAAAGAGCCGGAAGCCGTCCCGGCAGACGTAGCGGCGAGTTTTGAAAAAACGGTGGTGGAGAGCTTGCTTACCGTGACGCAGCGCGCCGCCGAGGCGACCGGCCTCTCAAACGTCGTCATCGCCGGGGGTGTGGCCGCGAACCGGCGGCTGCGCGCGCGTTTTGCCGAGACGGGTTTGAAAACGTATTTCCCGCCCTTGAGCCTAGCCACCGACAACGGCGCGATGATCGCCCTCGCCGCGGGCTACAGCCTCGCGGTTCAAGCCGACTGGACGGTCGACGCCGCGCCTTATTTGCCGCTCGACGCCGCTTTGAGAGACCCCGACCTGAGAGACCCCGACCTGAAAGACAACGCCTCGTCATAGGCGCGCCGGTACAGGGGGACTATTCTACTCTCGCCGAACTCGGTGACGGCTCGCTCACGGGCGGCAGCGGCAAACCGCGCGTGCAAGGCTTCGTCGCTGAGCAGTTTCAGCGCCGCCGCCGCCATCCCCTCGACATCTTTTTCGGCGCACAGAAAACCGGTCACGCCGTCCGCGACGACCTCGGGGACGCCCCCGGTGCGGCTGGCGACGACCGGGACGCCGCTCGCCATCGCTTCCAGGGCCGCCAAACCGAACGACTCCTTGACGCTCGGCAGCAAAAACAGGTCGCAAACCGCGAGCACGTCCTCGACACGCGGGAAACTCCCCAAAAACGACACGCGCCCGCTGACGCCCAAGTCTGAGGCCAACTCGAACGCCTCAAACCGGTCGGGACCGTCGCCGACCATGAGGAGGCGCGCGTCCATGTGCTCGGCCACCTGAGCGAACACCCGCACCACGTCGCCGACGCGCTTCACCGGGCGAAAGTTGGAAACGTGGATGAGGAGTTTTTCGTCCCTGTGGGCGTAGGGCTGGCGCAACTCGGGGTTGGGGTGCGGGGTAAAGCGCGTGTGGTCGACCGCGTTGGGAATCACGACGACGTCGCGCGTCACGCCCATCTCGAGCTTTGTATAGTCGGCGAGGTAACCACTCACCGCCGTGACGAGGTCGCTGTTTTCGATGGAATACTGGGTCGTGCGCAGGTAAGCCCGGTCGAGGCCGACCAGGGTCACGTCGGTGCCGTGGAGCGTGGTCACCACGACCGGGCGCGGCGCGGTTTTGACCATGTCCCGCGCTAAAATCGCCGCGGTGGCGTGGGGCACCGCGTAGTGCGCGTGAACCACGTCGATGCGGAACTCTTCGATGATTTCGGCGAGCTTCGACGCTTCGGCGAGGGTGGTCAGCGGTGCGTCGAACAGCGGGTAGGTCATCCGCTCGACCTGGTGGTAGTACACGTTCGGCTGCCCCAGCTCGGTGAGTCGAAACGGTACCCGGTCGGCGACGAAGTGAACGTTGTCGCCCTTCTCGGCAAAACACAGCCCGAGTTCGGTCGCGACCACGCCGCTGCCGCCCGCGCCGCCGTGGAGTAAAACGGCGATGTTCACGCGCTTCTCGCGGGTAGAGGGTGCTCGAGCCCGGTCCGGTTCATGCGTCAGTCTAAGTCGCCCCGCGCCGCCGAACGCGTCACACAGCTTACGCGCCTTTTGAATACTTGAATACGGGTGCGGGGTAAACTCACGTCGTGAAGCTCGCCGTCAACTACTCCCCGCAGGCCGCCGAACTGCTGCAGAGCGGGCTGATAGACATCGACCTGTTCAAGTGCCCGGACTGGGCCGGTTTGCTTGCAGAAGCTGGCAGAGTCGCACCCGTCTACGTCCACTTTCCCCTCACCACGGGCGAGCTTCGAGACGCCGATTTGGACAGGGTCGAAACCCTCTTGAACGCAACCGACACGCCTTACGTCAACGTTCACTTGAAAGCGACGAACCAAACCTTTCCAAACATGGCGCTGAACACTCGAGACCCGCACGATATCCAACAAGTGACCGACTGGCTCATTACCGAGGTTAGACGTTTGACCGCGCACTTCGGGAGTGAGCGCGTCATCGCCGAAAACCTCATCTACCGCGGCCACACCCTCGACACTTTGCGCCCCGCCGCGCTACCCGAAGTCGTCAGCGCCGTCGTCCGCGAGACGGGCTGCGGCCTGCTGCTCGACCTGTCGCACGCCCGCATCGCCGCGCACTACCTGGCGGTCGAAGAGCCGGGCGTGGCACTGTGGGACTATCTCGCGGCCTTTCCCCTGCACCGCCTCAAAGAACTGCACCTGACCGGCATCCTCTTTTTCGAAGAACGGGTGCGCGACCACTTCGGCTTTACCCCATCGGATTGGAAAATCGTGCGGCGAGCGTTTCAGCACATCCGCGCCGGGCGTTGGGCGACGCCCGAGACGGTCGCCTTCGAATACGGCGGCATCGGCGAGATTTTCGAGTGGCGGAGCGAAACAGGCGTACTGCAGCGAGACCTGAACGAGCTGCGGGGGTTGCTGGACTCGAGCCGACCTGTAGCAGGTCGAAGCGCCTGACCTTCCACTTTTTTCGTCGCTGAGTCGGTATGCCCCTCTACTCACAGCTTGACGAGGTTGTGGTGCAAACAGTCAATGAATTACTGAGACTATTTTGGTTCAGCCCGTGCTATTCTCTGTACAGCGGAGGTGCGTCCGTGCGAACGAGCATAACTTTAGATGACGAGGTGTTTCGGGAACTCTTGGAAATCACCCACGAAACGAACAGAACGCGAGCGGTACAGATTGCGGTAGAACGTTTCGTGCGCGACACCAAGCTCGAGCGGCTGCGGAAACTCAAGGGAAAGGTAAAGATTCTTAGTAATGACGAGGTCGAGGCGGAGGAGTTGGACGAACTCGAGCGCCAAAGTGACTGAACCTGTTTTGGTAGATACCAGCGCCTGGATTGCCTTCTTTCGCGGCGACGAGCCGGTCGCCACACAGGTGGAATGCGTTTTGGCCAAGGGTACGGCTGCGCTTTGCGGCGTGGTCGAACTTGAGCTGCGCCGTTGACCGCCGCCAAGCGTTTACCCACCGAGGAAGCGGACTGGGCGCAAGCCGGTGACCTGCTGGCGTTGTTGAGACGCAAGGGAATCACCTTGCCCAGCACCGACGGCCTTATCGCTCACCTGGCATTGCGTCACAAGGTTGAGTTGCTGGAGCATGACGGACACTTCCGCCACATCCCCGGATTGGTGCGCCTACGCGAGTAAGTTCCATGAGGGAGCAAGCGGTCCAATCAACCTACAGCCTGTAGCGACTATTTTTAATAGTACTGTCTCTACTAGCGGGAACAGCAATGACGTGGCTAAGCGTTTCCTCAGCGAAACTAAACATAGAAGCGTTCGGCTTTGCCACCCGCTTTAACATAGGCACTGAAATCGGGTTGTTCCTAATCGGCGGTCAGGTCTAAGCCTACAACGAAGCAACCGGTGAGGGTGGCCTCTACGTCATCACCGCGACGCACGAGAACCGCAACCCTGTCGTCATCAACCTGACGGTTGACCCCGACACGAGCGACGACGGGCCGGGCCTGCTGCTCGAGACTCCTAACCTAACTCCGCTGCCGCCGCCCGTAAGTGCTCCTGTTTGTCGACGTCCGCGCCGAGGGTGGCGTCGGGGCTGATGTAGGCGCGCGCCGAGACGCCCAGCAGCTTCGTGGCCCGGGCCTCTAGTTCGGCAATCGTCACGCGGCCCGCCAGCAGCTTAAAAGCCGTGTCCAGACCGAAAACGGCGGCCAGGGTCAGCGGGTTTTTGCGGCCCCCGTAAAGCCGGTCGATAAAGGTGAGCAGCGCGCCCACCGCGTTCGGCGTCAGCAGCGTCATGTTGCCGCCGGTAAAGCGCCCTTCGCGCACCGTCGCGTAGGTGCGTTTTTGGCCGGGAAAGCGCGCCTCGGCGACCGCCTGCGGAATCACCGGGTAGACGAGGTCGGCAGGGGGCGCGTTCCCGACGAAGCGGTCGAGCGCTTGCGGGGTTATCCAAGGAATATCCGCCGACAAGACGAGCAGCCGAGCGGGCTGCTGCGCGAGTGCCGCGCCCAAACCGAGCGCGAGGCTGTGCGAAAGGGTCGTTCCGGCCGGAACACACACGTCGAAACGGGGCTCGAGTCCGGCGCACGCCCCGACGTAGGTCACGTGACCCACCGAGCAGCTTTCCTGCAGCGCCGCCAACACGTACGCGCCCAGCGGCTTGCCGCCCAGCGGCACGAGCGCCTTGGTCGCGACGCCCGCCGCACTCGCCAGGGCGTCCCCGACGCTCCCGCCACCGAGCACTACAGCGGCGACGAGAGGGGCGGCGGGAAGGTTCACGAACATCATTCTAAGACCTAGCGCGGCAAAACGGCCACTTTTGGCCTTGACCCCGTTCAACCTTGCCTATTCCTACCAAGCTGATTCCTGGGTAAACACCAAAAAAGACGCCCCGTCACGGGGCGTCCTCCGGGTTGACCTGTGAACCGGGATTAGCGGCGCGACTGCTGCACGCGAATCTCGGTCGTTTGGCCGGGGTCGATTTCGAACTCGGTCATAAAGGTCCTGAAGCCGGGCGCGGCCACCACGAGTTCGTGGCTGCCGGTGGGCAGTTCGGGCACCGTCAAACGGCCGCTGCCGCTCGGGATGATGCCGACCTGCTGGCCGTTGATGAGCACCGCCGCGCCGCCCACGTTGGCGGTGATCACAAGGGTGCCCGAGAGGGGTTGCAAGTTGCCCGAGACCGACTGCGAGGTGTTGGCGCTGACGGTGAAGTTGGCGGTGGCGTCGCTGTAGCCGCCCAGGCTGAAGCGCGCCTGGTAGTTGCCCTCGTCGAGCGTGGTGCTGGCGGTCGGCGTGGTGCCGATGAGCTGGCCGTTGACGTAGACCTGCGCGCCCTGTGGTTGGCTGGTGAAGTTGACCGAGCCGGTGCGGCGCACCGCGCTTAACGACGCGTCGACGCGCAAACTCTGCCCGCCGCTCAAGCTCACGGTGTTGGAGAACGTGTTGTACCCGCTCAGCTGCACGCGCACCTCGTGGCTGCCCGACCGGGTGCCGTAGCGCACCGGCGTGTAACCGACGAACTGGCCGTCCACGTAAGTCTCTGCGCCGCTCGGGCTGGAGGTGATATTAAGGGTGCCGTACACGGGCGTGCTCGGGGCCGAGCCGACATAGAGCAGCGCGGTGTCGGTCACCCAGCTGTTTTGCGGCTTGGGACGAACGACGATGCTCAAGCTCTGCGCGAAGCTCTGCTCGCCCGCATTGCTCGAGGCGAAGTTGGGGTCCTGGCTGAAGTTGGCGAGCTGCGAGGTGTCGAGCGGGTCCTTGCTGGCGACCGCGATGACCTTGTCGAGGCCGCGCGGCCCCGCGATGTCGAAGGTGTAGGGCGCGTCGGGGCGCGGGAAATAGCGCGTCTGGCCCACCTCTAAAAAGTTGTTTTGACCCTGCTGGTCGTAGCGGTTGGGCAAAATCTGCTGAATCTCGCCGTTCGACTTGATGTTGAACAAGTAGATGTAGGCCGCCGAGCTGACCCGCACGCCGATGGTGATTTGCTCACCGATTTGGTAGGTGGGAATGCCCTCGCCCGAGGTGTCGCGGTCGGTAAACACCTCGACGCTGAACGACGGCTTGGGGTTGACGACGATGGATTGCGGGCTGATGACGACGCTCTCTTGAGCCAACGCAACACTGCAGAGAAGTACAAAGAGACCGAAGAGACTTAGGATTTTTTTCATGCACGTCCCCTTTCTTGACGTAAAGGTAGCACGCGCCCGCCCAAACAAGTGTGGAGTTTGTAAAAGTCTCTTCACCTTCATGAGGACGTGAAGAAGGGATTTTCAGTCCTCTCACTCGGTCTTTAAGGCAGTCGGGAATACTCGCTCCAGGGGGTTGCCAACTGCTCAGCGCCACGCCTGGAGGTATCATCCATCAAGGTATCCTCTTTGAGATGCCGAACGAACCCCGAAGGAGACCCATGAAAGTGTACGTCCTATTGACCGTCGTTTCGCTGCACGTCCTCTCGCTGCCGAGCGTCGGTGAAGCGCAAAACCTGAGCAGCGACGAGGTGTTAGCCAACATGAAAACCGCCGCCGAGACCCTGCAGGACACGAGCTTCGTCCTCACCGGCAACCTGACCGACCCGGACGGTACGGAAATCGCCCTGGAAGTCGATGTTCAGGTCGTCCCCGCCGTCAAGGCGGCTCGAGCCGAATTCATCCAGCCCGACGCCCTGGCCGACAACTTTGTTGTGCTGAACGGCGACGCGGTGTACAACTACGTGTTTTTGACGAACCAGGCGACGATTTTCCCTACCGACGACCCCGACGCCTTGGGCGGCTTGTTTCCCGAAGGCAACGTCGACCAGGGGTTTGACTTTACTTTTAACCCCGAGCAACTTTTTCGCGGCTGGACGGTGAGCGTTAGGGGCTATTCTGAGAGTCCGGTCGGCAACGTCTACGAGATGCGCTTCGTCAACGAAGAGCCGGACGCGCTCGTCGCCTACGTCGACGCTAGGGTCGTCGATGGCGAGTGGCGACCCTACACGATGACCTTCTACAGCCCGGAAGACGCGGTACTCGCCGCCATCACCCTCACAGACTTCGCGCGCGACCAAGGTCTGGACGCGGGCGAGGTCACCTATATTCCCGCCGACGCCGAACTCATCGACGAACGCTGAGGTGGGCGACGGCAGTAGTCGGCAGTCAGCACAACTCGGAACTACTGGATTCTGACTACCAACTACTTCAGAAAGCTCAAACCGACCCGTCTTGGAACGCACCCTGCTCGAGCTGCCGAGACTCGCAACCATCCGGATGTTCGTATACTGAAAGGGTGACTTTCGACGCTGTCGACCAGCGCATCCTCAGCATTTTGCGCGCCGACGGCCGCGCCTCGCACGCGGCCATCGCCAAGGCGGTCGGGCTGTCGGCTCCGGCGGTGGGCGAGCGGGTGCGCAAACTGGAGCAGGGGGGCGTCATCCGCAGCTACCGGGCGGTATTCGACCCGGACGCGCTGGGGCTGCCTATTTGCGCCTTCGTCGCCATCATCCCGCAGCCGCGCAACCCGGCGGCCAACCTCGTCGCAAACCTCGTCAACCTGCCCGAGGTCGAAGAGCTTCACGCGGTCGCGGGCGACTACAGCTACGTCGCCAAGGTGCGGGTCGGCAGCACCCAAGACCTGGACGCCTTTTTAGACCGCCTGGTGACTTTGGACGGCGTCGAGCGCACCCAGACGACGATGGTGCTGAAAACGAGCCTCGAGCGCCCCACGCACCTGCCTTTTGCCCCGGCCCCGACGACGCTCGAGTGAGTCGGCGCGACCAACCCCTGAGCCGTCCCAACTCGATTTGGGCGAACGGTCGCCCGACGGCTGCGGCCCGCGAGAGCCTGGCTGTGGGTCTGCGTGACATCGCGCCCGCGCTGCCGGGCTTCGTGGCCTTCGGCCTGGTGTCGGGCGTCGCCGCGGTGAGCGTCGGCCTGCCCACGCTGCCCGCCTTTGCGATGTCGTTCGTCGTCTTCGCGGGCGCGGCGCAAATCGCCGCGGTGCAACTCATCGGTTTGTCCGCCCCCGTCGCCGTCATCTGGCTCGGCACCCTGACCATCAACCTGCGCATGTTGATGTACAGCGCCAGCCTCGCCCCACACGTGCGCTCCCTGCCGCCTCGTTGGAAGATGTTGGTCGCCTATCTGCTCACCGACCCGACCTTTGCCGTCAGCCTGCTGCGCCTGCAAAAGAACGAACCGCCGGACCGCCGCCTGTACTACCTGGGCGTCGCCGCGCCCGTCTGGCTAGTGTGGGTCGCCAGCAGCGCTGTGGGCGTGTTCGCCGGGGCGCAACTGCCCGCAAGTCTCGCCCTCGGCTTCGCCATCCCGCTCATTTTCTTAGCGCTGATTTTTCCCAACGTCACCGACAAGCCCACGGCGGCCGCGGCCCTGGTCGGCGGGCTGGTCGCGGTGCTGGCGTACTCGCTGCCCAACAATCTGGGTCTCCTCCTGGGCGCGTTCGCGGGCATCGGCGCGGGGCTGCTGCTCGAGCGTCCCACGTGACCGACCTCAGCACCGGCACGCTCTGGCTCACCATCCTCGGCATGGGTGTCATCACCTTCGGCTTGCGCTACTCGTTTATCGCGCTGTCGGGACGGCTCGAGCTGCCCCCCACCCTGCGGCGCGCTCTAAGGTTCGTCCCGGCGGCGGTGTTGTCGGCCCTCGTGCTGCCCGCCCTCATTTACCCGAGTGGCGAGCTGTTTTTGGGCTTCGCCAACGACCGCCTCGTGGCGGGGCTCGTCGCCCTGGTCGTCGCCTGGCGGAGCAAGAGCATTTTGCTGACGCTGCTTGTGGGCATGGTGACGCTGTGGGTGCTGCAATTGGTTTAGGCGACGCGAACAACCATTTCGCCCCTACCTGTGCCAAAACATAACCCACCAGACAATTTTGCCGAAGTCGTCTTAAAACGCCCTTACCAAACTCGCTGTTGGGTCGTGCTAAACTCCCCGTGGGGCAAAAAATGGCTCAGGAACTGGGACTGAACATTTTAAGCGGCAATTTGCTACTCGGCCAACTTTTGAAAAGCCAACTGGAAGCCTCTATCACACAACTCTTGACGGTTGTTTTGGATGCGCCCTGGGGATACGCCTTTTCGCAACAGCAAGCCCTGCAGTCTTCAGCGTCGCTTATCATCACAGACAACCCTTGTGGGGAATTTATAGAGGACTTGTGGGACTTGCACCCTACAGTCCTCATTGCCAAACAGATTGGTTTGGACGATTTGGTGTTTTTCTGTAAGCAGGCGCTGCAAGGCAACCGCCTCAAAATCGCGCTGCCTTACCAGTCACCTTTAACCAAAGCAGAACGTAAGATTCTGCGTTTGAGCGCCCTGCACATAAGCTTAGAGGAAATGTCCAAGCGGCTGAACATCGGTCACGGAACCCTGAAAAACACGTTGACTCATATTTATGACAAGCTCGAGCTTTCCGGCAAAGAAGAGCTGGGGCTTTACTACCTTGGAGCGCTTAAAAACCCGCTTTACCTGCTTGAAACTTGAAACGTGGCTCGGGTCATGTGCGCCACATGACCTCAGATACTTGTTCAAAGCTTTAACAACATCTAAACTGCCCTTACTTAACAAACGGCTACAGCTGCTTCCACCATCCAACGTAGTCCCTAGAAACGGTATAAGGAGTGTCAAGGCTGTGAAAAAATCGCAGGTGGTTGTTTTGATGATTGTCCTGCTGACAACGGGCGTAGCGGCCGGAGCGTTTTTAAACTTCGGTAGAAAATCCAGCACAGAGATCGACCCCTTTGTTCAAGACAGCCTCACGAACGGTGCGTTAGCCTTAGTTAAAGGTTTCGAATTTTCCGGAGCGACGCCTTTGACCGAAGGCGACACTTTCCCGGTTCTGGCTTATCCTGTTCTACAAGGTAGCGCTCCCGATTGGTCGAAGCCATCGGTCGTCACTTTAGGTACAAGCTTTTCAAGCAGCGCTCTGGACTTCTACAATCAGGTTCAAGGGCGAGATATACAAAAAATTCATGTTTTATCCTTTGGACTTTATACTCAAGAAGAACTGACGAAGTTTCCCGCCGATGTAGTGATTTTGGATGGGACAGACGGCTTCACAGGAAACGAGGGGTTCAACCCCAGCGACAGCCTCCATGAAGCGCTCGGCGTCAGCGCTAGGACATCAGCCTACTTGTTGGGCAACGACAGGACTATTCTTTACGCTCAGGTCAACAAAGGGGAATTTGCCGGACTGGTCGGGGCAGTCAACGAGTTTTTGGAGGGCGGTGTTGCTACGGTAAAGCCTAGCGGTCAGCACTTATTACCTATTCAGCAACCCTTACCCTTGGCAATTTTACCCCAAAATCTTCAAAACGAGCTTCAAACGGAATTAGCCAAACCCACCACACTCGTTTTTCTTTCGGACAAAAGCTGGTGTGACACCTGCCAAACTTGGCTTTCAAGTGCTAAAGCCGAGGCGTTTATCGAGCAGTGGCGAGACAAAGGCTATGGTCTCGTGCTTGTCGAAGGAGGTGCTGACAATTTTGCCGTCGATAGGTTAGCCAACGGCATCTTGAAAGTGTCGGATGTGACTGTACCGGATACAGCGGGTTCCTCACCAAAATCTGCGTTGATGTCGAGTTGGGGTGTGTGGACAGTACCCAACACGCTTGTAGTGCGTAACGGCAAATTGCAAGGAAAAATAAGTTGGCTTGAAACCGAAATTGACGGTGTTGCTTACCGTGATATCCACTTTCAAGCCATTGACGACATTGTTGGTTCACTAGTCAATTGATTTCTAGGGATTCACGTCACGGAGCTAACGGTACCGAGCTTCTAAGGCGTTTCCAAAATATCAGGGGTGGTGGAGGTTTACGATGTTGAAGGTTAGAAAATCATTACTTTCGTTCGGGATACTCTGCGTTATGAGTTACACACCAGTAGCCTTCGCGGCATGTGCAGGCGCTTTAGTAGAAACAGGCTGCAAAAGGTGCGGCTTTCTTTACCTTGACAAAAAGTCCTACGTCAAGTCAACGACTTGGGAGACGAATCCTTTAGACGGAACCTGTAAAAAGAAGGTTGTGTACCAATACGGAGATTGTGGAGACTGTAACTAATAAAAGTAGTAAGCGGTGGGTTGCTACACCGCTTACTACTAGACTTACTTATGATACGGGATGCCACAGCATCAACTTTGCTCAAAAACACCGCCGTGGCGCTGTTGGTGGCTTTGATTTATGCCCTGACGCTCTGGCCGCTCCAACTCCGTGAACAACTCGAGGCGAGCCCCGACTATCCGAAAAACGTCGAAATCTTTTTTGCGGAGTCGTTCGCGATGGCCGCCGTTACAGACAGCCAGAGCCTTGCAACAGCGAAGCAAACCTTGAACACCTTGCTGGCAGACGGCACTTTAGCGGTCGAAAGTTCCCTTTTAATGGCCGCACAAAGAATACCCAAACTGTTCGTGTCGAAAAGCATGTTCGACCTCGGCCTGATTCGCTTGACGCAAGGTGAGGCGCGCGACGAGGCCGGTTACTTCGTCGCGCAAACGGGCGGACCCTACGCTGTAGGCGACAGCACCGACGAAGGTGTCGTTTCGGGTACGGCGGATATTACCTGGAGCCAGATTTTCATGACCGACGCTGTGGTTTTGCAACTCATCCAGAACGACCTGGACAAGGTGCCGGGCCTGGTCAAGTCCGGAGCGAAGTTTTATTTACAAAGTCAGTCCGAAGACGAAAAACGCGCGGTGCTCGAGCTTGTTCAAACGTATACGGGTACGCAGTACACGCACCTGCCCCTTTACGAATTTTTGCTGAGGGACAATTACACCCTCGAGCTTCGGCAGGCAAGGTTGCAAAAGCTCGCTGCGGTTTTTCTTTTGGCGTGCTTGCTGCTGACACTTTATGCCGACCTGTCTCGAGCCTGGTTTCAACAGCGCGAGATTTATAGAATCGAACGCATTCTCGGCCGTTCACGAGGATATTTTTTTAGAAAGTGGTTTGTCCATAGCCTCAACCAGTGGCTTTGGGGGTTGTTGATAAGCACCTTGACGTTTGCAGGTTTTTCTTTCGTTGAGGGTTCGGCCGCCGGTTTGGGCGTCTTGCTTCCCTGGTTTTTAGGTATCGCGGCTGTAGGCACGCTTATGGCCGTCGCTATGGCGTCGCTGTCCAGCCGTTTCCCTTTGGCTCGAGCCAGCCTCGACACGGAACGCACTTGGCGGGACAACCTAGCGCCTGTCTTCATCACCTTCTGCTTAGTTTTCGGCATCACCTTTTTGTTTGCGGATACCTTTACGCAGTGGTATGAGAGCAGCCAGTCCATCCGCTCCCTAGGAGCCGACCGGTTGACCGCCCTCACCACAGCCGCCGCGAAGGAGGTCTTGCCCGAAGACTTGTGTCACTTCGCAGAGGCTCGAGCCTGCGCCGCCTTTGGGCTTGCCAACATCCACCTGTGGCCCCCGGAACTCATCTTCTTGGAGGACGAAGAGGGGTTGAGCACCCTTTTCCAGTTTTCCCCGCAAGACGCGGGCGCGCTCAGGATTTCGCTTGTCGAGGGCCGATGGCCTGCCGAGGGCGCTCGAGAAGCGGTCGTCAACGAACGCGCCTTGGAGCGGGTGCGCGCCTTCGCGCCCGACTTCGGCGTCGGCACCGGTCTCAACCTCGGTTACGAGGTCGTCGGCGTGATTAGAACACCCGCGGCGGCAAAATACGCTATTTTCGACTCTCTTTACAGGTCACCCGTTCTCGTCGCCTCGGGTGCCCCGGACCTGCTCCCCGAGTATTTTCTCTCCCCTTTGGGTGAAAGCGGCCTCGTCTTAACCTTAAACAAGCAGACCGACATCGCCGCTTTGAAAACAAAGCTTCGGAGCCGCTACCGAGATTTGGAATTCATCCAACCCGCCGCCTACGCCCAAACCTTTGCAAAGACGCTGCGGAACAGCCTCGTCCGGTTGCTGCTCATCTTTCTGGCGGCGAGCGCGCTGGCAATCCTCGCCTACCAGAACCTTATTTCTGCCTCGCTGGCAAAGCGTACTTTAGAGTTAAGCGTGTGGCGGCTGTTGGGTATGACCGTCAAGACGTTGAGAACCCGCATGAGCAGGAGTGTTCTGGCGATTCCCCTCGTTACCGGTGTTGTTGCCGCTGCCGTCGGTTGTTTTTTTCTCCTGAGCACGAACCGAAACGAGGTCGTCCCTTACGCTTTTGTCTGCGGTATTTTGATGAGTTTGTTTTTAGCTTTGACCTGCACTGTTCTGTTGCACCTGAAGGTTCGCCCCATGCTGCACCAGGAAATCAGTGAAACCTACAGAAAGGCGCTTTAGATGTTGACGCTCGAGCAGGTCAGCTACGACTACGTTTTGACCGACCGCCGTATCAACGTTCTACAAAACGTCAGCTACGCCTTCGAGAAAGGCAGCTTTACGAGTATCCGCGCCCCTTCCGGCTCGGGCAAGACGACCCTCCTCAATTTGTTAGGGCTTTTGGACAAACCGACGCAGGGCTCGTATCTGATAAACGGCAAAACCACGAGCACGATGGCGGACACCGAAAAAAGCCGACTGCGGGCCGACATGTTCGGGTTTTTGTTTCAGAACTTCCGCCTTATCCCGACCAAAACCGTCCTGGACAACATCGTTTTGGGCCTGGAGATTGCCGGTATCAAGAACAAGAGCGAACAAAAGGAAAAAGCGACGGCGGAACTAGGGCGGGTCGGGTTGGGGGCTCGAGCCGAGCACTTACCGCCCGAGCTGTCAGGCGGCGAAGCGCAACGGGTCGCTTTTGCCAGGGCTTTGGCGAAACGCCCGAAAGTGCTTCTTGCTGACGAACCGACCGGCAACTTAGACCGCGAAAACCGTGACCGCATTCTCGACCTGATTTCAACGTTTCATGCCGAAGGTGGGACGGTCGTTATGGTTACTCACGACCCTATCGCGGCTGAAAGGGCTGACGAAATTTTGCACTTGGCCGACTTTGGGTTACACAACTATGTTTCTTCTGATGGTGTTTTGGGCTAGGCGATTGTTTGGCGGCTCGAGCCTACTCATGCACCGCCTCCAAAAACCACCCCGGCAACCGTTTTTTCTGCCGCTTCAAAAACGCCGGGAAGTCCGCGTCCAGCACGTACGTCACCGCGAAGTCGTCGGCGCTGCGCACGCTGCGGCCGTAGGCCTGCACGACCGTCAAGCAGGTGCGCCAGTCGTACCAGGCGGCGTCGATCTCCTTGCGCCGCTTGACCTGCGGGTCGCCTAAGTACGGGTAAGGAATCTTGCAAATCACTTGCCAGCGGCTCAGGTCGTCGGCTAAGTCGATGCCCTCGGTCATGCTGGGGGTGAGGAGGACGGTGGGCTCGCGGCTCGTGGTGTGTTTTTCCAGCGCCGCGTCGCGCCCGTCGGAACTGTAGTGGGTGACGAGGCGCTTTTGGTACGCCTTGGGCAGGTGTTTGGCAATGTAGCCGGAGATTTTGTACGAGTGCGCGTGAATGACGCCCTTGTCATTTGGATGTGCCTCGAACAAGTCGACGATTTCTTTCATGAGTTTGGGCAGGTCTTTCTCGAGGTTGTGCCAGGTCAACCGCGCCACCGGGCGCAAGAAAACGGGCCGGTTCTCGGGCGGAAAATCCGAGGCGACGCCGATAACTTCGGCCTCTTCGGGTTCGATGCCGAGGCTCCGCAAGTAGGTGGGCGCGTCCAGAATCGTCGCCGAGAGCATCAGCACCCGGTCGGCGAAACCGAACAGCAACCCCTCGGCGAAGGAAGCCACCTTGACGGGTTTGAACGAAATCCACTGGCCGTCACTGCCGCGCCCGCGCTCGACGACCCACTCGACGAAATCCTCGTCGCGGCTGTATTTCAGCAGCTCGAGCCGCTTCAACTGGTTGTCTAAATACTGCTTGTTCTGCATCTGCGCCAGCGCTAAGTCGCCGGTTAAATTGTCTTTTTTGACCTGCTTCTCAATCTCGCGGCTGCGACTGCTCAGCAGCGGCATGATGTCCTCGGCGAAGTCGAAATACTCGAGGTCGTCAATCGCTGCGGGCAGGCGTTCGGGGATGCCGACACTCATCAGTTTTGTGTCCGAAAGCGTGATTTGGATAAAGCCCATCAGCGCGGCCTCGGCGTTGTGAGCTTCGTCCAAGACCAGCAAGTCCCGTGGGCCGAAGCCGCCCGAATAGTTCAGTTCGGCGAGGTAGTAGGCGTAGTTCAGAATCGTGCCGCTCGCCGCCATCGCCGTGTCTTTGGCGTTGAAGTAGGGGCAGTCGTCGCACTCGGGGAACTTGCGCCCGGCGATGCAGGGGGCGGCCGCCGCGTGGGTCGGCGCGACGAGGCAGGGGTAGTTGCTGCGGCCTTTCATCAGGGCTAAGTCGGGAAAGTCGCGGAGGTACTGGTCTTGGAGGAGTTTTTGCGCGGTCAACACGTAGGCGTTTTTAGCCTCGCGCGCCAGCGTCACGGCGATGGCCGACTTGCCTGAGCCCGTTGGGGCCTCGAGCACCACAAAACGTTTGCCGCGTTTGAAGGCGGCTCGAGCCGCCTCAATCGCCTCTTTTTGGCCCTTGCGGTACGTTTTGAAGGGAAAAGTCACCGCCACAGGTCAAGGCTACCATGCAGGCTTTAAGGTGAGACCGTCGCCGCAGAGGTGTGGTGGAGGCGGCTCGAGCGCACCTCCAGTGGCGATTTTGTTAAAAAGAGACTTTCTATCCGCGCCCGAGGACGGTACACTGCTCTCTTGTCTATGCCCCCTTTCAAAAGCCATCTTTTCTCCGGTGCCGATGAAGCCTTTTAGGTCGTTGCTGTCTCGCTCCGGCAAAGCCGAGCCGCCCGCGCCCGACGCGGTCGTGGCGTCGTCGGGTGCGGGTCTGGGCACCTTCGGCGGGGTGTTCACGCCCTCGATTTTGACCATTTTGGGCGTCATCATGTACCTGCGCTTCGGCTGGGTGGTCGGCAACGCCGGGCTGGTGGGGACGCTCCTCATCGTCACGATTTCGACCTCGATCACTTTTTTGACGGGGTTGTCGATTTCGCAAATCGCCACCGACCAGCGGGTGCGGGCCGGGGGCGCTTACTACATGATCAGCCGCAGCTTGGGCATCGAGGCGGGCGGGGCGGTGGGGATTCCGCTGTACTTCGCGCAGGCGCTGTCGGTCGCGCTTTACACGATTGGCTTTGCGGAAAGCCTCGTCGCCATTTTTCCGAACTTCGACCAGCGCACGGTCGGCATCGTTACGACCTTGCTGGTGGCCGGGTTGGCGCTGGTGTCGGCGAAGACGGCGATTCGCAGCCAGTACATCATCATGGCGGCCATCGGCGTGTCGCTGCTGTCGTTTTACTTTGGGCACGGTTTAGAGCCGACTTCGCTCGAGCTGTTCGGCGCGGCCCCGCGCAACTCGGAGCCTTTCTGGACGGTGTTCGCGGTGTTTTTCCCGGCAGTGACGGGCATTATGGCCGGGGTCAACTTGTCGGGCGACCTCAAAAACCCGCAAAAGTCGATTCCGGTCGGGACGATGGCGGCGATTGGCGTCGGCTACGTGATTTACATGACGCTGCCGATTTTTTTGGGCCTGCGCGCCGACGCGCTCACGCTTATAGAGGACCCGCTCATCATGCGCAAGATGGCGCTGTGGGGCGACGCAATTTTGTTGGGGGTGTGGGGCGCGACGCTCTCGAGCGCGATGGGCAGCATTTTGGGCGCGCCGCGCATTTTGCAAGCTTTAGCGCGCGACGGGGTGTTGCCGCGCCCGCTGCGCGTGCTCGGGCGCGGCAGCGGCCCCGCCGACGAACCCCGCATCGGCACGCTCGTCACTCTCGCCGTTGCCCTGGCGGCGGTGGCGCTGGGCGACTTAAACCTCATCGCGCCGATTTTGACGATGTTTTTTTTGACGACCTACGGCGTGGTGAATATCGTTTCAGCGGTCGAGCGGCTCTTGGGCAGCCCGTCGTTCCGCCCGACCTTCAAGGTGCACTGGAGTTTGTCGCTGCTGGGCGCGGCGGGCTGCGTGTTCGTGATGGTCCTTATCAACTGGCTGGCGACGCTCGTCGCCGTCGTGGTGATTTTGGGCATTTACGTGTGGTTGGAACGCCGCGAACTGCAAACCGCCTGGGGCGACGTGCGCCAGGGGCTGTGGATGGCGGTGACGCGGGCCGGTTTGCTCCAACTCCGCGACGAACCCGACGCCAAAAACTGGCGGCCGCACATGCTGGTGATGTCGGGCGCGCCGACGAAGCGGTGGCACCTCATCGACCTCGCCAACGCCATCGCCCACAACCGGGCGCTGCTGAGCGTGGCGACGGTCGTGACCGACACGACGCTCTCGGCCGAACGTCAGGCCGCCCTGGAAACGACGCTGGGCGACTATCTGGAACAGCGCGGCGTGCAGGCGCTGCTCCGCGTGACGACCGCGTCCGACCCGTTTACGGGCCAGGAGATGCTCGTCGACGCTTACGGCCTCGGCTCGCTGCAACCCAACACCATCGTTTTGGGCCACAGCGAAACGCCCGAGCGCTTGGCGCGCTTTACCGAGATGCTGGCGCACATCTACCGGGCCAAGCGCAACCTCATCGTCGTCAAGGCCGACCCGGAGCGCGGTTTCGGCGAAAAAAAGCGCATCGACCTGTGGTGGGGCGGGTTGAGAGGCAACGGCGGGTTGATGATGACGCTCGCCTACTTGCTGAAGACGAGCCTCGCCTGGCGCGGAGCCGAGGTGCGGGTCAAAATCGTCATCAACGACGCAGCGGGTGTCGCGGACGCGAAAGCGAACCTGCAAACCCTTATCGGCGGCTTTCGCACCGGCGCGACAGCCGAGGTGCTGGTCGCTGAAGGCAGGGCTTTCGACACGATTTTGCGCGACTCGTCGGCGGGGGCCGACCTGGTGCTGCTCGGTATGCGCGCGCCCCAGGACGAGGCTTACACGGACTATTACCGTACCTTAAGCGCCAGGACCGAAGGCCTGCCCACGACGGCCTTCGTGCTGGCGGCGGAAGCGCTCGAGTTCAGCGAAATCCTCAACTGACGCGAGAGGCCCGGGTCTTGCTTGCGACGCAGCTCGACACGGCTGCGCCGGAGCGTCGCTCAACCCGACCTCGCTGTAACCGTCTCAAACGCGCTGGTAGACTGGGCTGTGCAGCGAGCTTGGCTTCCCCACGTTTGCGGAGGGTTGGCGGCGGCCTTTTTGGTCGTTTTTTTGGTCTACCCGCTCGCCGTCATTCTGGCGCGCAGCTTCAGCAGCTTAGACGCGGTGGCGGCGGTGGCGAGCAACCCTTACTATCTCGAGCGGCTCTGGTTCACGGTTTGGCAGGCGCTGCTGTCTACGGCCTTGACCGTGCTCCTCGGCTTGCCGGGGGCCGCGCTGTTCGCCCGCTACGACTTCTGGGGCAAGCGCTTGCTGCGCAGCCTGTTCACCCTGCCCTTCGTGATGCCGACCGTGGTCGCGGCCATCGGCTTTCTGGCCCTCGTCGGGCCGCGCGGGCTACTGGGCGTGAACTTGCGGGGCACGCTGCTGCTCATTTTGCTGGCCCACGTTTTTTACAACTACGCCATCGTCGTGCGCGTGGTCGGGAGTTACTTGGAGGCTTTAGGTCCGCGCCTTTTTGAAGCGGCGCAGGTGCTGGGCTCGAGTCCGGCGCGCACCTTTTTCCGGGTGACGTTGCCGCTGGCCGCCCCCGCCCTCCTCGCCGCGGCCAGCCTTGTTTTTATCTTCACCTTTACGAGTTTCGGCGTCATCCTCATCCTCGCGCCGGAGCCGCAGTTCGCTACTCTGGAGGTCGAGGTGTACCGCCTGACCTCGCGCCTGCTGGACTTGAACAGCGCCGGGCTGCTCGCGCTGGTGCAACTTGTCGTCGTCACAGCGTTCACGCTGCTCTACACCCGTTTGCAAGCGCGTTTGGCGGTCACCCTCAGCGGCAACCGCCGTCCGCTGCCCGCACCGACGGGCGCTGCGCGCCTCTTGCTGGGGCTCAACCTCGGGGTCGCTTTTCTGCTCATCTTGTCTCCCCTCATGGCCCTGACCTACGGCACCTTTTGGCCGGACGGGGGCGTGGCGCCGAGCCTGCGCAACTTCGAAACGTTGCTGCAAGCCCCGCGCACCGTCGGCTTTGCCGGGGCCGGCCGGGCGACGCTCAACTCCTTGCGCTTTGCCGCGCAGAGCACGGCGTTCGCCCTCGTCGTCGGCTTCGCGTTCGCCTACGCTGTCGTGCGGGGCGGTTGGCGCTGGCTCGACGCTATAAGCTTGTTGCCGCTGGCGACGAGCGCGGTGACGCTCGGTTTTGGCTACTTGCTCGCCTTTCCAGCGCTGCGGGGAAATCCTTGGGGAGTCACGCTGGCACACACGCTCATCTCTTTCCCTTTCGTGACGCGGAGCCTGCTGCCCGCGTTGCGCGGACTGCCGCCGAACCTGCTCGCCGCCGCGCAGACGCTCGGCGCGCGGCCCTGGGGGATTTTGCGCCGCGTCGAGTTGCCGCTCTTGGGGTCGTCGCTCGTCGCGGCGGCGAGCTTCGCCTTCGCCATTTCGATGGGCGAGTTCGGCGCGACCCTGACGCTGCAAAGCGCGCGTTACGCGACCCTGCCGGTCGCCATTTTCGACCGCCTGGGCCGGCCCGGCGCGGCGAACTACGGTGCGGCCCTGGCCCTCTCCTTTTTGCTGATGCTGTTGACCGCTGTGGTCATGCTTCTTTTGGAGCGGTTGGGCGACGGGGAACTTTAGGGCCGGAAGCGTTTAACTCACCTTGCGCACGAGCTATCAAGCGAATGTATCGAGGAGGTTGAGCGTGAAAGCAGAATAGAGAACACAGAAAGCTCGGTCTATTCTCCCTTCCGTGTTCTCTATTCCCCAGGCTCAATTCGTACAAGACAAACTGCGTAAGGTGAGAGTTTGAGTAGGATGTGGTGAGCGCACACCTGTCGCTTCTGTGATTCGTCCTCACTTCAAGCGCCTTGCGGCTCGAGCCCCTCTCAAAATAGGCAGCGCCTCCCACTTTACGGTTCACGTTGAGTTTCGTGACAAATTTTACATTCGTTACGGTTCTGCAACTTCATGAACCTTAATCAACGGCTTTTGCCTCCACCACGGCAATGCTCATGTCGACCCACCCCAGCCATCAGCGTAGTTTAGGTACTGGCGTACCGAAAGGTGTGACGCCTGCGCGCCTCTCCCGACCAACATCCCCTATTATTCTCTAAGAAGCCTCTCATGTAGGGGCGGGGGGAAAGGAGCAGCATCAGCTTTAGCAGTGTTTCGTCCCCCATCGTCAGGCACTACCGCCCGCCAAAACCCAGCAGTCCAGCCTAGTGTTACTCCGTTTTCGGGGTAAAACGTCATTCCCAGTCGTCATTCCTAGTGAGGTAGCTATGCACCACATCAACCGTCGCGCTCCACTTCGTCTTGTTTTCATGGCCCTGCTGCTCTCCGTTTTGGCGAGCTGCTCGGTGCCGCTGCAAACACCGGCTAAACCCACGCCGCTCGACCCCCACGTTTTGGGCCACCTCAACCTCACCCAGCCGGCCTTGCCCACGCCTACGGTTCAGCAGCCCGCGCCCGCCCTAAAGGGTAGCGTCGCGCCGCGGCTGGGCACCCTCGCTTTTACGCCCAGCAGCCGCGTCGAACTGCGCCTGCTCGTCGTCAGCGCCAACGCGGCCGACTCTTCTTTGAGTGCCGTGACCACGCTGCTCGACACGATGGGTGTGCCTTTTGAGACCCTGTTGGCCGAGCAGGACACGCTGACCGAAGCGCGCCTCGTCGCGGCCAACGGCGACGGGCGCTACCAGGGCGTCGTGCTGACCGACGGCGGCCTCGGCTATTTCGACGGCCAGAACTGGGTGAGCGCGTTCAGCGACGACGAGTGGCACCTGTTGTGGGACTACGAATCGGCTTTCAAGGTTCGCCAGCTCACCCTGACCGGTTTTCCCGGCACCAACCCCGAGGACTACGGTCTGCGCGTGACGGGTTACCAGGACACGACCAACGCGCCCTACCCGGTCGCCTTGACGAGTGCGGGCCGTGACGTGTTCAAGTCGGTGCAGCCGCTGGCCCAAGTGCCCCTGCGCCACGCCTATACCTACCTGGCGGGGCTCGAGACCGCGACCGGCGTCACGGCGACGCCGCTGCTCCAAGACGCGGCCGGCAACACCGTCGCCGCCTTGTCGCCCAGCCAAGACGGGCGCGAGCGCCTGATTCTGACCACGGCGCAGAGCCCTTACCTCGTCCACACGCAGTTGCTCGGCTACGACCTGGTCGACTGGGTGACCCAAGGCGTCTTTTTGGGCCAGCGCAAAGCCTACTTGCAGGTCGACGTGGACGACTGGTTCAGCACCAGCGACCGCTGGAACCCGGACACGCTCACCAACGACGAAGACGTTTTTCGCATGTCGGCGAGCGACGCGCTGGCGACCCTTACGCAGCAAACCGCCCTACGCAACCGTTTTCCCCTGGCCCGCGACTTCAAATACGTCCAAGCTTTCAACGGCGCTTACGCCGACCTCAAAGCGCCCGCAAGCTGCGACCCGAACGCTTCCAGCCCCGACCCCTTGACGAGCGTGACGCGCTGCATGGCCGCCGACACCTACTGGCTCAACCACACCTACCACCACGACGACATGGACTTCACCAGCTACATCACCTCCAAACTCGAAATCGCCAGTAACCACAATGTCGCCAAGAGTCTCGGTTTGAACGCGGCGGGCACCTACCGCAGCCGCTCGCTCCTCACCGGCGGGCATTCGGGACTCGGCTACTACTACGACGCCGCGCAGGGCAAGTGGGTCGAGGGCGGCTTGACGGCGTCCAACCAGGCGCTGCTGGACGCCGCTTACGCTTCCGGCGTGCGCTACATGGGCTCGAACTACTCGCTCCAAAGCAACCGCGGCTCCTGCGCGAGCTGCGGGGTCCGGCACCCGCTCAAACCCGGCATCATGCTGCTGCCGCGATTTCCGACCAACGTGTTTTACAACGTGACCACGCCCGACGAAGCCCTGAGCGAGTACAACTACATCTACGGACCCCACGGCGTCGCGCCCTACTGGAGCCACGACCTCAGCTACAACGAGTTTTTGGACGCCGAGACCGACATCGCGCTTTACCACCTCCTGAGCCACAGCCCTTACCCGCACTTTTTCCACCAGGCCAACCTCAAGGAGTACGTTTCCGGCCGCAGCCTCGTGTACGACTGGTTGGAGCGCCTCACCGAGCGCTACAGCGAGCTGAGCGCCGTGCCCCTGGTCACCATGAAGTGGGACGACCTCGCCAAAAGCGTCGACCGGCGCACCTCGTTCGCCGAAGCGGGTGCGGCCGGGGTGTGGGACCGGGCCAGCGGCCGCGTCACGCTGCGCGCCGAGAACGGCGGTTACCTGCTCGCGACCGGCGTCGCCTTCGGCAGCCGCGAGCTGTATGCGGGCGAAGTCTTGGCGCAGCGCAAGTTTGCGCCGGGCGAAGCGCGCACCTACAGGGTGGCGGCTCGCTAAAGCGCTCGAACCCCGTAAGAAGTCAACCCCCGTAAGAATTCTGTAAGCCCCCAACCTGTTAACTGTGAGGAGCGCTGCGACAAGGCGCTCCTCATGCTCGCACGCCTTGACCCTGAAAAGTGCAGCAGACAGTGCAGCCGGGCACGGTGCCGGCGACCCCCGGAAAGGACGAAAACGTTGCGCATTCTTTTTGTTACCGAAGGCACTTACCCTTACGTCATGGGCGGCGTGAGTACCTGGAGTGACCAGCTCATCCGCGGCTTGAACGAACACCGTTTCGTGGTGTTGCCCGTGGTCGGCCCCAAAGCGACCCCGCCCCTTTACGAGTTTCCCGCCAACGTGGAGACGGTTCAGCCGGTCCCGATTTGGCGGCCCCGCCCAAAAGTAAGGCGGGCGGACGAGGGGGCGGCTCGAGCCTTCGAAGAGGCCCTCGTCGACCTGGTGGGCTTTTTAGCGGGCGACACCCGGGCGTTCGCCCGCGGCGTCTTGAGTCTGGCGCGCTTGGGTGACCGCTACGACCTGTGGCCCCTGTTCAAGCGCTCGTTCGTGACCTCGCTCGTGCTGAACCGTCTGGCCCGGGGGCAGGCCGCAGCGCCTTCTCTAGCCGAAGTCTTTCTTTGTGTCAACTGGCTGCAGAGCGCGGTCGGCCCGCTGCTGTTCACGCCGCCCAAGACCGACCTGGTCCACGTGGTGTCCAACGGTTTGAGCGCGCTGCCCGCTTTTGCCGCCGCCCAACTGCACCGTGTCCCCTTAGTCTTAACCGAGCACGGCGTTTATCTGCGCGAACGTTATTTGGCTTTTGCCAGCGAGGCGGACTCCCCCGCGCTGAAGCGGTTCCGGGCGGCGTTTTACAAGACGCTCGCCCTGCTCGTTTATGCCCAGGCTGACCGCGTGGCGTCGGTGAGCGAGTTCAACCGCCAGTGGCAGCTCGAGCTGGGCAGCGCCGCCGCGCGCACCCAGGTTATTCCCAACGGCGTCGCCCCGCAGAGTTTTCCCGAAGCGCCCAGAAGCGCCCGGGCCGTGCCGACGGTCGTGTGGGTCGGGCGCGTCGACCCGCTCAAAGACGTCGAGACGCTGATTGCGAGTTTTGCCCACGTCGTCCAGACCTTGCCAACCGCGCAGTTGCGGCTCTACGGCCCGGTGCCGCGGGGAAACGAGGCGTACCAAGCGCGCTTAAACGCGCTCGTCGGCACACTCCAACTGAGCACCAACGTCACTTTCGAGGGTCCGGTCAAGCCGGTGTACAGCGCTTACCACGCCGGGGACGTCGTTGCTCTTTCGAGCGTGTCCGAAGGTTTTCCCTACACGGTTATCGAGGCGATGATGTGCGGCAAACCGGTCGTGGCGACGCGGGTCGGCGGCGTCGGCGAAGCCGTCGGGGACACGGGCGCGCTGGTGCCCGCCCAGAACCCGGCGGCCCTGGGCGACGCCCTCACGGCGCTGCTCGTCAACCCCACCTTGCGCCACAGCCTGGGCGAGCGCGCCCGCGCAAGAGCCCTGAAATATTTTACCTTGGAAACGATGCTGGACGCGCACCGCACCCTCTATACAGGCGCGCTGCCTTATTTACAAACGGCTCAGGCGCAAACGTCCCAGCTGCAGACGCCTGAGCCGCAAACGTCTCAACCCGGCCCGGTCACCGCGCGGCCCCTACGGACCCGTTACAAACTGGGCCGAGAAAACTTGGCCGCCTAGATGAGCGAAGCCGGTCGGTACACCAAACTCCCACCCCCCAAAGCCCCGTGGCGCGCCGCGGAGCGCCGTGACCCGGACCCCGTCAACCAGTTGGGGCGCAGGCTCGAGCCCGTGTGCCGGGCGGCGGTAGACATTTACGAAGTGGCAGCTTACCTGGAGTCGATCGGTTACAACCGCTACCGGGTACGGCAAGAGTTCGAGCTGGCCGACCCGTTCGAACTCGCCGAACGCCTCTGCGCCCGGGTGCCGCGCCGCGCCGCGCTCGACCGTCAAGGCCTCAACCGGTCCGAGTTCGTGTGGCAGCGGCACCTGGCTATTTTGCTCACCTTTATCATGACGCTCGCGCTGCAAAGCGGCGCCGCGCCGACAGGCTTCGAAGCGGTGCTGTGGCTCATCGTTTGGTCGGTGGTCGGCAGCGGCGTGGTCGGGCACCTCACCACCGAAACCGACCGCCGCCAGCAGAGCGTCGTCAGCGCCCTGCTCAGGGTCGGTTTGGCAGGCTTGCTCGTCAGCGTGCCCCTACAGGGTTTTTCCTGGACGGAACTTACCGTGAGCTTGCTGTGGTGGAACTTGACCGGCCACCTCTGGGCGGCGCAAACTCACAAGAAACGGTTGCTGCGGACCTGCTTGCTGCCCGTGGCGGGTGTCGGGGCTGTGCTCGTCGCCACCGCGCTCGGCGCGCCGCTGCCCCTGTGGAGCGGCGCTCTCGTCGCGCTGGGCACAAGTCTGTTCGGGGTGCCCCGACGCAACGTTAAACTGCTGCCGGACACCTGGCGCTACCTCGTAAATCCCCCGCGCCAGCTCGCGCTGCTCGCCCTCTACGGCGGCGGTCAAGGTTTTTTGCTGGTGAGTTTGCTGCGGTCTGAGAGCGACTATTTGCTGCTGGGCACGGTGCTGCTCGCGGCGGTGCTGCTGGGGCTCGAGTGGGCCGCGAACGGTCTAGCGCACACGCTGGCGCAGACCCTGTGGTCGTCGACCGCTGTGCACGTTTACCAGCGGCGCGCGCGCCGCGCCGCCATCCTGTGGCTGCTGCTGCTGCTGCTGCCCGTCCTGCTCGTCGCCACGCACGAAGGCCAGATACCCTACGGCGCGGTGGCGTACAGCTTTTTGCTGCTCGGGCTCAGCTTGGGCTTGGGGCTCACGCTCCTCAACCTCGCCAACCTCAGCCTGCCGAGCTTCGCTTTCGCGGTCGCGGCGGCGGCCGTGCTGCTCGGTTTTCCCGTGGTCGGCGCGCTCGCGCTGCTGGTGCCTTGCTTGTGCCTGGGTCTGCTCGTCCATTTGCGGGGACTCGAAAGCTATGGCGTTCAGGTCCTCTAAACCGCTCGTTCTTTACTACGGGCACGGTCGCTTGCACGACCTGGCCGGGTTTCGGCGCGCCGTGCTCCAGCCCGAGCACTACAGCGCCGCCGAGCTCGACTGGCTGAACCGTCGCCGGGTCACGCCGCTGGCTTACCTGAGCCTGGGCGAAGACGCCGGGCCGTCCGCGCCCTGGCACCGCCCCCAGTCCAACGCCGCGTGGCGCACGACCTACGTCCACGTCGGCGACCCGGGCTGGCAGCGGCACTTGGCTCGGCAGACCGACCGGGCTCTGTCCAAGGGGTTCGGAGGCCTGTTTTTGGACACCCTGGACACGGTCGACCTTTTTCCGGAGGACCGGGCGGCGCTGCTGGCAACGGTCGCCACGCTGCGGACGCGGCTCGGCCCGCGCCCGCTGCTCGCCAACCGCGGCTTCGGTCTTCTGCCCGAGCTGTCCGGTTTGGTCGACGGGGTGGTGGTCGAGGCCTTTTCGACGCGCTGGCTGCCGGAGGGCGGCTGCGCCGCCCTCGCGGACGACGAACTCGAGTGGACGGCGGTCCAGGCGGCCGCCCTACGCGCGCTGGGCGTCAAGGCTTACGCCCTCGACTATTGTTGCCAGGAGGAGGGTCAAGAGGGCAGCCCAGACGCCCGAGAGGCTGACCGAGACGGCCGGGCGCGCGCTCTGACGCGGTTCGCTCGCGCGCGCGCCCGGCGTCACAGCCTCGTGTCCCTGGTAAGCAACCGCGACCTGACCAGACTTTAGGATTTCCCGGGTGAAGCGAGTTTCACGAAGTGCCAAGCGCAAGCGTTTCACGAAGTGCCGAGCGCAAGCGTACGGATAAGCCCAGCAAGCATCCTGAAACAAGGATTGGTTTAGAAAGGACGACATGAAAACGACCAGGCTGTTTTTTCTCATCGTTATAGGTGTGGTGTTGAACGCTTGCGCCTCCGCGCCGGGTTTACAAGTCTCGGTGCCGCAAGACTTGCAAGTGGCGGCCCGCACCGGGCAGACGCAGCACACCTCTTTGAGCCTGAGCAACCCCGGCGACGCGCCCCTTGACTACCGCCTGAGGACGAACTCGAGCTGGTTGGGCCTCGGCGCTGCAGCGGGCACCCTGGCACCCAGGGCGAGCGTGCAGGTGCCTCTCTCCTTAAGCTGTCCCGCGGCGCGCGCCACCCTACAAACTTCGCTGACGGTTACGGCGGGGACGGGCGCGGCGCAGGCGGTGGCCGTGACCCTGCACTGCCAAGCGCCGCAGCTCGGCGTGACCGACACGACTTTGCAGGCGCTCGTCAGACAAGAGCAGCCGGGCGCGCTCCAGGTGAGCAATTCGGGCGACGCCCCGCTCGCCTACACCTTGAGCGAAACAGCCGACTGGCTCACCCTCGGCGGCGCGGCCACGGGTCGGCTCGAGCCCGGCACCAGCGCCACCGTCGCCTTCTCGGCACGCTGTCCCGAGGTTGCAGGCAAGCTCGGGACGGTTTTGAAGGTTACTTCCGACGACCCCGACCGGCCACACGCGACGACCCCAATAGACCTCGTTTGTGCGGACGCGCTCGCACCCGGCGAGGAAGGCTTCGTCGCGGCGCTGGGCACCTGGAACTGGGCCGAGGGCGACGAGGCCGCCCTCGGCTCGTCATTCCTGCTGGGGTTCCGCTACCTGCAGCCCACCACCGTCACCGTGACGCTCACGGGGCCGCCGGGTTGGAACGGCGACGCGCCGCGGCAACTCACCTTGCCCGGCCCCACCTTCGAGGACGGCGCAGGGGCGGACGGAACGCCGGACCAAACGCTTCGCGAAGACGTGTGGACCTACGACCTGCTCACCGACAGCGCCCCGCCGCCCCAGGGGGTTTACCACCTCGCCGCGACGACCAGCCGGGGCGACAGCTACGCGCTTGACCTGACCTTGGACTCGAGCCGCTTTGTCCCGACGCCCAAAAACATCACGGTGACGCCGGTCGGTGACGGCGTTTCAGTGAGCTGGGCACCTGTTGCCGGGGCCAAGGCCTACTACGCGGTCGTCACCGACCCCACCGCCGCGGTCGTGCCGCGGCGGGTCGCCAACCCGGCGGTGCCGAGTTTGAACGCTTTAGCCGCGACGGTCTACGCTCGAGACTTCACCGCGGCGACGCGGGTAGAGCTGCCCGCTTCTCTGGTCGCAGGCAAGCGTTACCAGGTCACCGTCGTCGCTTTCAACTCCGACCTCGTGTTAAGCGACTCGGAAAGCGCAACCTTGGGGGTCGAGGTGGCCGCCAGCTTCGACACCTCCTCGGCCAGCGAGCCGTTCACCTACGCGCCCTGAGCCGGGCGTCAGCGGCAGGCTTCCCGGTAGGCGTCCAGCTCGAGCCGCTTTTTCAACCAGTCGAAGTCGTAGGCGTTGGCCCGGGCGCAAAAAGCCGCCGGCTCGAGGTCGTACTCGACGCCAAAGACCGCCTTGCCCGCTTCGACGAACGGGAGCAGCCGTTCGCACTCGTCGAACTCGAAACACTCCTCGACGAGCGCCCAGTCGAAACTGGCTTCCAAGTCGGGGACTTGGTCGAGGTCGTTCTTGAGCCCGACCGACAGCCCGCGTGCGTGCGCCGCCGCGGCGATAAAGCGGTTGTAGGCGAGCTGGTCCGCGTAGCTCACAGGGAAACCCGTCGCGTTGGCGTAGCCGTCCACGTTGTCCGGCTCGACCCCGTCGCAGCCTTTGGCGGCGGCCAGCTCGAGCCGCGCGCTCATGACGGGTGCCAGCACGTCCAGGCGGCGCACGTCCAGCCAAAGCTCGTCCCAACCGGCCATCTTTTCGCCCTTGACCGCCTCGGGAAAAGCGCGGGCGTCCGGCCGCCACGCTTCAAAGCTGCCCGCGCTGAAGTAGCACACCACGACGACGCCCCGCGCTTTCAGGGCGGCAATCGTAGCGGTCGGCGTGTCGAACAGGTCGAGGTCGTACATGTCGACGCTGAGCGAGGTGTCCAACTCGCCGCTGAGTTGCCATTGCCAACTCGTCCCCGGCGCGGGTTGCCACACAGGCGCGGGTTTCTCAAAGCACCCGCCGAGCAAGGTGCCCAGCAGGATGAAGCTCGCGGGTTTCCACATCTTGCCCCGACTATAGGGGAAACGCGGCGCCGAGGGCATGAAAAACACTTCACGCCGCGGTTCCGCAAAACACCGTAAAACGCCGAGCCAGGCCGCTTTCGACCTCGGTTTTTGTAGAGTTCCCTCAGAAGCTGACCCTCTCGAGCCGCGACGTGCTCAGTTTTTGGCTCGAGGGTTCAGACGCCAACGTCGAAGAGACAACGCCGAGAAAGCAGCTTCAGGCCCCACCCTCACTACTGGCCGTCCGCCCCACCCGTCTCACCGCCGCCCGTCTCACCGTCTTGCGCGCCGCCCGTTTCGCCGCCATTCTCAACACCGTTTTCGCCGGCGTTCTCGACACCGCCGGACTGCCCGAGGTTCAGCCCGGCGGCTTCGGGGAAGACCTCGACATCGGGGTCGTTGCGGAGCGCTCCTATTTCCGCGCCGAACTTTTCCTGGGCCAACTCCTGCTCGAGCTGCGGCCGGACGTCCTCGAGCGACGCTTGGCCCGCTTCTTGGCGGTCGTAAACCTCGATGACGTGGTAACCGAACTGGGTCTGGACCGGCCCGACGGGCGTGTTCAACGTGGCTGCGAAGGCCGCTTCGCCGAAGGGCTCGACCATGCTGGCTTGCTCGAAACAACCTAAGTCGCCGCCGTTGGCCCCCGAGCCGGGGTCGGCGCTTTCGGAGGTGGCGAGTTCGGCGAAGCCCGCGCCGCCCTCGAGCTGGTCGAGAATGGCCTGGGCTTTTTCTTCGCTGTCGACGAGGATGTGGCGCGCGCAGACTTGCTCGGGCTGGGTGAAGGTCTCGGCGCGGGCCTCGTAAGCGGCCTGCACCTCGTCGTCGCTCGGCGCGGCCTCCTCGCGGAGCGCGGCGACGACTTTTTGAATCAACAAACGTTCACCCAGGTAAGACCGCAGCGCCGCCTCGTCTGCAAAACCGGCTTCGGTGACGACGCTGACAAGCGTTTCGTCTTCTTGCAAACCGTTTTCCAAAGCCGTGACTTCCGCGTCCAACTCTTCGTCGCTGACGCTCAAGCCACGCCGCTCGGCCTCGGCGACAAGCGCGAACTCGGTCGCCCGCTGCTCCAAGAACTGCGGTTTGTAACCGCTGAGCTGCTCGCGCAGGGCGTCGTCCAACTCTGCACCTTGTTGCGAGGCGACACCCCGCATGGCGATTTCGAAGTTTTCGTTGAAGGTGCTCAGCGTTTCGACCCTGTCCCCGAGCCGGATGACGACCGGGTCGTCCTGGGCCGTCGTCAACCCTAAACCGGTCAGCAACAGGGCTACCCCTAAGTAAATACCTCGTACTTTGTTCATGGCGTTCCTTTCCTGCGTAAGCGTTTTACGCGCGACCGCAAACCTTAACACCTCGAGCCATGAGAAACTGGCTCCTGAGCTAAAGTCGTCTTGGCCTTCGCATTGGCCTTCGCACCCTCGCGGCGGTGCGAGGTCGCTGTGTGAAATTACCGTGTGAGGTTACCGTGCGAGGTTGTTTTGTTAGGCCGCTTTGATAAGCTAGGCTGAAACATGTTCAAGCGCAAAACGCCTTCCAACGACCGCACCTGGGACCCCGACATGGCCGCGCTGAGCCGCGCCACCTTTCAGGGCGACGAACTGCACCTCAGCAACGTGCGCGACACGACGTACGGCGAACCGGGCACCCTTTACAAGGCCAAATTCGCCGACCGAAGGTACGACCTCTCCAAAGTGGAGCGCCTGTGGTTCGTCGTCGAGTCGTTCAGCTCCCTGCAAGCCATCGCGCACACCTTTTTCAGCTTCGAGTTCGCGGACGGCGAGGTTTTAGCCGTGTCGGTCGAGGCGCGCCGGGAGCGGGGGGAAAGCTACTCGATTGTGAAGGGCCTGCAGCGCGAGTTCGAGCTGATGTACCTGTTCGGCACCGAGCGCGACTTCGTGCTGCGCCGCACGCATTACCTAGACCACGACGTTTACCTCTATCCCATAAAGCTGCCGCCCGAAAAAGTGCGGGCGCTCCTGCTCGACGTGCTCCGCGAAGCCAACCACTTAGCCGAGCACCCCAGGTTTTACAACAGCGTCACCGACAACTGCACCACCACGCTTTTCGACCACTTGGACGAGGTCGTCCCCGGCGCTTTCCCGGCGCTGCTGCCCGCCAAGGTGCTGCCGGGACTCTCCGACAAGGCGCTTTACCGACGGGGGTTCATCGACACGAAGCTGCCCTTCGGCGAGCTGCGCGAACGCTACAACGTCAAGGCGGCGGCCGAGCGCTGCGGGGACGGCCCGGACTTTTCATCGTGTATCCGTAACGGTTTGCCGCCGCTAACGTCTCAGCCTGGCGAGTAGACTGTGAGCAAGTTCTTGATCGTCAACGCCGACGACCTCGGGCTGTCCTCGGGGGTCGACCGGGGCATCGTGGAGGCGCACGAGCGCGGCATCGTCACCTCGACGACGGCGCTTGTCAACCTGCCCGGCGCGGCGGCGGGCCTAGACCTGGTGCGGCGGCGCGCGCCCGCGCTGGGGCTGGGTTTGCACCTCAACCTCACCTTCGGGCGGCCGCTGCTGCCCGTAGAGCAAGTCCCCAGCCTCGTCGGGACGGACGGGCGCTTCGTCGGGGTGACGCGCGGCTTTTTCTCGTCGCGGCACTGGCACTTGGCGCAGGTCCGGGCCGAGTTGGAGGCGCAGTTGGCGCGCTTCGTCGAACTCACCGGGGGCTTGCCCGACCACCTCGACTCGCACCAGCTCGTCGGCTCGCTCAGCCCGGTCTGCCGCGCGGTGATGCTCGACCTCGCCGACGCCCACCGCTTGCCCGTGCGCCGCGGCGGCCTGCCGGGTCTGCGCGTGGAGCGCGAGCCGAGTTTGGGCGGGCCGAACGGCCGCGCCTTGGCCGCCTCGCTGTTCAAAAGCTGGTCAACGGGTACCTTTATGGGCGTGTACGCCCGCGTTTCTTTAGAGCCCGACGCGTTGGAGGTCCGCTTTTTCGACCGCGGCGCGACGCCCGAGACGCTGCTGCGCATTCTGGGCGCGCTGCCCGACGGCGTCACCGAACTCGTGTGCCACCCCGGTTACTTGGACGTGCCCGCCGACGCCTACCGGGGCCGCGAGACCGAGCTGCGCGCGCTGACCGACCCGCGGGTGCGGCGGAAAGTCGAGGAGCGCGGCATTCGGCTCGTCACCTTCGGGGAGCTGCTCGAGCTGAAAGGGGGCGCGGCCTCGAGCTGAGTAACCTTAAGACTGGGTCGGGCCTGTTTACCCTCGAGCGGACGGCGAGGGTTCGGCCAGCCGCTTCAAAAACTCCTTGACGGCCTGCCCCACCCGCTCGCCCGCCTCCTCCTGAACAAAATGTCCGGCGTCAAGCTCGCGGGTTTCGGCGTTCGTGAACAGTTCTTGCCAGCGCGCCAAAAAGCTCACGGGCACGAGTTTGTCTTTCACGCCCCACACGAGCAGCGCCGGTTTGTCGGCGACGGCGGCGCGTTCGGCCCACAAGGCGTCGAACCAGGCGTTGGAAGCCTCGAGGGTGTTCACGAGGGCGAAAAGCGGCTCACGGCTCGCGGGCGTCGGGAAGGGGCCGAGGTAGTGTCTGAGGAGCTTTTTCGTCAAAACCGTTTTGTCCGCAAAGACCAGCCGCAACAGCAACGCCTCGAAGTTGAGCTGTTTGTAAAGAAACTTGCCCACCGGGTTGGCGAGCAGCTTGCCCGCTCGCTCGAGCGGGCGGTTGTGCCACAGCCACGTGTTCATGACGACCAGCGCGCGCACGTTCTCGGGGTGTTTAAGGGCGTAGGACAGGCCGATGGGGCCGCCGAAGTCGTGAACCACCAAAACGATGTCTTTGAGCCCGAGCGTGTTGATGAAGGTCTCTAAGTTCTCAGCGTGGGCCGCGGGCGTGTAGGCGAAGCCCGCAGGCTGGTCCGACAAACCGAAGCCCAGGTTGTCGGGCGCGACGCAGCGGTACTCGCTCGACAGCGCGCGGACAAGGTGCCGGTACAAAAACGACCAGCTCGGCGTGCCGTGAACCATCACGACGGGTTTGCCCGCCCCTTCGTCCAGGTAGTGCAGCCGCCCCGGACCGACGTTGAGCGTGTGCGCGGCGAAGGGGTAGAGCGCCGGGTCGAGCCAGGCGGGCCGGGTCATGACGCCACCTCCTGGTAGCGAGCGAGCAACTGTTCAAAAACCGCTTCGAAAGGGTAGTCGGGCTCGAGCGCCGCGTGTTGGCAAACGCCGTCGATGGTCGCGAAAAGCAGCCGCGCTTCCAGCTCGGGCCGGGGCAAGTTCAGGTTCCTGCACACGCTTTCCAACTCGCCGCGAAGACTCAGCAGCCCCGTTTGCAAAGCGGGGCCGAGCGCGTCAAGCGCCGCCGTTTGAAACCTCAGGGCGTAGAACAGTCGCCAAAAAGGTCGGTTCGCCTGCATCAGCTCGTAGGTTTTGTTCAGGAGGGTCGCCAAGCGCGCCATCCCGGTGACCGCTTCGCCCGCCGAGTCGACCGCTGAGTCGGGCGGGTCGAAGTGAAACGTTGAGCGGACATCGTCCAGCCCCCGCTCGAACAGCGCCGCGAGCAGGGCTTGCTTGTTGGCGAAGTGAACGTAGAGCAGGCCCTGGGAGACGCCGGCGCGCTCGGCGATGGCCTTGATGCTGGTGCCCGCGTAGCCGCGCTCGGCAAAAAGCTCGAGCGCGCCCGTCAACAGCCGTTCTCGACGCGAGGGTTCGGGGGACGATTCCGGTTGGGCCATGCCTAACTATAATGAACGTTCATTCATATAACTAGGTACAAATGTCCCGGTGATGTCACGGCGGCAGCTTTTGAGCTTTGTTTTCTCAAAGCGTCGTCGCCTGCAGAAAACGCGGCTTGTGCCCTCGGCACTGTGGGGATTGTAGAATCGTGCCCGAACGACGCGACGGAACGCGCCTGAGGCCGCGCCGGGTTTCTCAGCGCGGCCTCACAAGAACAATGAGGTTCGGAAGACTTACACGCAGTGACACGTTCTGGACCACTCGAGGAGCCCCATGTCTGAGACGACCCTAGCCGCCCTGTTACGCGACGCGCCGCCCCCGTGGCCCACCGACCTTCTGCCCGACATCCGCCGCGCCTCAGCAGAGAGCGGGCGCAAACTCGTCGTGCTCGACGACGACCCCACCGGCACCCAGACGGTCTACGACGTGCCGGTTTTGACCGAGTGGTCGCGCGAGACCTTAAAACGCGAACTCGGCGGTGCGGCGAGCGTGGTGTACCTGCTCACCAACTCGAGGAGCCTGCCGCCGGCCCAGGCCGAAGCGCTCAACTTTGAGGTCGGCGAGCGGCTGCGCGAAGTCGCTGAGCCCACCCCCATCGTCGTCAGCCGGAGCGACTCGACCCTGCGCGGGCACTACCCGGGCGAGGTCGAGGCTCTGGCCCAGGCTTTAGGCGAGCCCCACCACGCCACGCTCCTCGCCCCCTTTTTTCTCGAGGGGGACCGTTATACGGTGCGCGACGTACACTATGTTCGAGAGGGCGACACGCTTGTGCCCGTCGGTGAGAGCGAGTTTGCCAAAGACGCGACCTTCGGGTTCGCCTCGTCCGACCTAAAAGCGTGGGTGGCCGAGAAGACGGCGGGGCGCGTTCCGGCTGCCGAGGTGACCTCCTTGTCGCTGGCCGACATCCGCGGGGGCGGGCCGGACGCCGTGACCGAACGCTTGCTGGGGCTTAGAGGCGAGACCGTGGTGGTCAACGCCGCCTCTCTCCGCGACTTGGAGGTGGTGGCGCTCGCCGCGCTGCGGGCCGAAAACCGAGGGCGGCGCTTTCTGTACCGCACGGCCGCCTCGTTTGTGCAGGTCTTGGCGGGTTTGGCCCCCAGGCCGCCTCTGAGCGCCGCCGACCTCGCCCCCGGTTCGGGGGGCGGGCTGGTCGTCGTGGGCTCGCACGTGCCCAAAAGTACCCGGCAGTTGGAAGTCCTGCTCGCCCATCACGACCTACGACACATAGAAGTGGCTGTGTCCCCGCTTCTCGACGGGCGAACGCGGCGACGGGAGCTTGAACGCGTCGTCACTGCCGTCGAGCGGGCGCTGCAGCAGGGTGAGAGCGTCGTCGTCTCTACCCAACGCGAACTCTTGACTGCAAACGACACCAAAAACAACGCCGAGGGCGGTTTGAACGACTTAGAGATAGGCCGGCTCGTGTCGGCGAGCCTCGTCGAGGTGGTTCAGGAGCTTCGCACCGAGCCGCGGTTTCTTGTAGCCAAGGGGGGCATCACCTCGAGCGACCTCGCCACGCGGGGGCTGGGCGTCAAGCGGGCGGTCGTGCGGGGACAGGTCCACCCCGGCGTCCCCGTGTGGGAGCTGGGCGCGGAGAGTCGGTTCCCGGGGCTCGTCTACGTCGTGTTTCCCGGTAACGTCGGCGACGACGCGGCCCTGGCGGACGTCGTGCAAAAGCTCGGTGGGGACGCTCAGCCGGCTCGGTAGGCCTGCACTTCGTTGCCACACGCCTGAAGCTTACTGCTGAAACTTATTGCGGTGCAGCGACTCGAAGGCTCGAGCGCGCAAGTGTTGCACGTCTCCAGCGAACACCTCGGCCGAACCGTTAAACTCGGCTGTTAAACTCGGCTATGGAAGAGAGCATCCTGCAACTGCAAGAGAAGATGGCCGCGGGCGAACTGACGGCGCGCGCCATCACCGAGACGTACCTCGAGCGCATTCAACGTCTCGACAAACAAGGCCCCACCCTCAACGCGGTCATCGAACTCAACCCGGCGGCGCTCGAAACCGCCGACGCACTCGACGCGGAGCGGGCGGCGGGCCGGGTGCGGAGTTCGTTGCACGGTGTGCCGATTTTGCTCAAAGACAACATCGACACCGCCGACCTGCCGACTACAGCGGGCTCGCTGGCGTTGCAGGGCTCGAGGCCTTTGCAAGACGCCTTTTTGGTTACAAGACTTCGCGTGGCGGGCGCGATCATCCTCGGCAAGACGAACCTGAGCGAGTGGGCGAACTTCCGGGCGTCGTTCTCGAGCAGCGGCTGGAGCAGCCGCGGCGGGCAGACCAAAAACCCGTACGTGCTCGACCGCAACCCCTGCGGCTCCTCGTCGGGCTCGGGCGTGGCGGTGGCGGCGAACTTATGTGCGGCGGCCGTCGGCACCGAGACCGACGGCTCGATAACCTGTCCGGCGTCGGTCAACGGCGTCGTCGGACTGAAACCCACCGTGGGGCTTGTCAGCCGCAGCGGCATCATCCCCATTTCGCACTCGCAGGACACCGCCGGGCCGATGGCGCGGAGCGTGGCCGACGCGGCGATTTTGTTAGGGGCCATGACGGGCGTCGACCCCGCAGATGGGGCGACGCAAAACAGCGACGGCAAAGCGCTGAGCGACTACACACGGGTTTTAACCCCCGACGGTTTGCGGGGCGCACGCATCGGCGTGGCGCGCAACCTGTTCGATTTTCATCAAAGAGCCGACGCTGTTGCCAACAAAGCACTGGAGGTGATGCAAAGTCTAGGCGCAGAGCTTATCGAAGCGAACCTAGAGACCAAAGACAAGTTCCGCGAGAGCGAATACGAAGTCATGCTCTACGAGTACAAACACGGTTTGAATGCTTATTTTAAGAGCTTGGGGCCGGACGCGCCGGTCAAGAGTCTCGAAGACGTCATCGCCTTCAACGAGAAACACAGCGACGTGATGCTGAAATACTTCGACCAGAAACACCTGGAAAAGGCCCTCGAGAAAGGCCCCCTGACCGACGAAGCCTACCTGCTGGCCCTGCGCGACAACCGCCGCCTGACCCGCGCCGAAGGCATCGACGCAGTATTGGAAAAACACAAGCTCGACGCCCTCGTCGCGCCCTCGAACGGCCCCGCCTGGACGACCGACCCCGTCAACGGCGACCGCTACCTGGGCAGCAGTTCCTCGTTCGCGGCGGTCGCGGGCTACCCGAACCTCACCGTGCCCGCGGGGTACGTGGACGGTTTGCCGGTCGGCATCTCACTCTTCAGCACGGCGTATCAGGAAGCGAGCTTGCTCAAGTTCGCCTACGCTTTCGAACAAGCGACGAAAGTGCGGCGACCCCCGCAGTTTCTGCCGAGCCTCGGCGTTTAAGCTGAATCATGACGCTACAAGAGTTCAAAGACAGCCTCGCGCAGCAAACCGTGCCTGAGAACCTCAGCCCCGCCCTCAAAGCGCTGTGGGCCGATGGGGTCGGCAACTGGCAGGCCGCACACACCTTTGTTCAAGACGACAAAAGTCGGGACGCCGCCCTAGTCCACGCCTACTTGCACCGCAGAGAAGGCGACTTGGAAAACGCGCGCTACTGGTACGAGCGCGCCGGGGTTTCTTTTCCAGAGGTAGGTTTGGAGGCGGAGTGGGAAAGGGTAGCTGAACGGCTTCTCGCTCGAGACACCCGCTGAGCCTTGCCGAGAAAGTCTAACGCGAAACCCCAAAGACGAGCAGACGAGCAAGAACAGGAGCAGAACGTGGACCCTCAACAATTTACGGAACTTCTCAAAGAAACCGCCCTCAACCGCTACGCCGCCCTGAGAGCGCTGGGCATGGACAAGGTCAGGGCCAGCGGCGAAACCCACAAACTGTTGGCGAGCTATTTCGAGATGTTTTTGAACGAGGCGCAAGATTTAGAGGCGCTACGAAGGCTCACCGACCAGTTCGACCACGCTGCCGCCGAGCTGGAAAAGCAGCTGGCTTAGCGGCGGTTCGAAAAGTCTCCAAGTGGTAGATGACGACAGTCATCTTGTTGTAGGCTTTGGACGTTCAAGCTCGAGTCAGCGCTGTTCGACCCCGGCAGCTTACGGCAACCACGATTTTGCCGTCCGGCTGAACTACCGCGTCGTAAGCTTCCGAGTGGCACGCGGCGCAGTTCGCCTGGTAGATGTCCCGGCCCTGCACGACTTGCTCGACGGGGTAAGAAGGCAGCTCGAGCGTTTGCGCCTCACGCGGTCCCGACCAGATGTAGAGGTTGGCGAGCGCGCCGACCAGCACCACGGCGTCGTCGCCGTGCCGAAAATACTTGTCGGTGAAGCGTTGGGGGCGTGGTCGTTTTTTGGAATTCTTTTTCATCCTTGACCAATCTAGCTCGGGCGGTCATCGGGTACCGGGGGCAAATGCCTGCGGATGTCCAACAACTCGGCCAACGTTCGGTAGTGCTCGAGCTTGGCCGCAAACCCCATGCGCACCCGCCCGCTCGGCGAAGGCAACACCACGTCGCGGACGTTGTCGAAAAGAAAGTCGTCCTGCACACCCCAGGGCGCGCTTTTCTTGCCACTGGCCACGAGGTAAACCCCCTTGCCCGTGTAGGCGACGACCTCAGGCGCGTGGGTTTGCACCAGGTCGCGCAACCGTGGCACGCCCGCGCGCAGTTCGGCGTGACTCAAGTCGTCTGAACCCACCGTCGGCCGCCCAACCAAATTGGTAAGCCCGATGCCCCACTTCGTCAAGTCGCCGTCCTCTTCGGGGTTCAGCAGGTGCGGGGTGAGCCGAGCTTCGGCCAGCAGCCGCCAAAACTGGTTGCCGCGCCCGGCGTAGTTGTGGCCCAGTTCGGCCGAGCGCGGGCTCGGGTTGAAGCCGACGAACAGCACTCTCATAGTCGGTGCCAGGATGTCGGGCAAGGCCTGTATCACAGAGGTATCTCGGTGGTTTGAGGCCAGCTAATCTTCAACGTCTTCGGGCGCACCCTCGGCCTGGCTCGGTTTTTTAGGGTTGAGGGCGTCTTTGGGCTGGCTACCTCCTTCGACGTATTCGACGCTGCCTTCGGCTTGGCCGGGCGTGTGTCGGGGACGGTCGGAGGCGTCGTCCGCTGCTCGCTGATTGTTCTGCTCGTTGTTTGCCATAAACATCTCTTCCTCTCGACTTTATTATTGTCCACCCTATTACTGTCCACCCTCGAGGTCTTTAATCAACTGCTTCATCTCGTCAATCTCGCGGCGTTGCGCCTCGATAATCTCGTCGGCGAGTTCGCGGACTCGAGGGTCGGAGATATGTGCGCGTTCGCTGGTCAAAATGGCGATGGAGTGGTGCGGAATCATCGCCCGCATGTAAGAAACGTCTGCTACGGTTGTTTGGCTGCGAACGAGCCAGAGTGAGAGGGCGAACACCGCCACGCTGCCGACGAAAATGGAGACGTTGACGCGCCGACTCTTGTACATGTTCAGCATAAAGCCCAACATAATGACAGCCATCGTCGCGCCCATGAGAAGCGCCATGTAAACGCGAGTCTCGCTGAAAAAGACGTGGTCCAGCGCGTAGGTGTTCAGGTACATGAGCCCGAACATCACGACGGTCGAGGTCGCAATCATGGCGGCAAATCTTGCGTAACTGTTCTTCACACTTGTTCCTTTTGCGTTGCTGCGAACAGTCAGCGCGTGAGCCTGAGCACGCCGCGCCGACTGTCGCTCGAATGTTTAGTTGGGTAGGGCTGAAAGCAGGGCGTCACACGCTTTCTCGCACCGCCGGCAAGACTGGGCGCAGACGTTGCAGTGTTCGTGCATGGAAGCGTGCTTTTCACACTCGTCGCCACAGGTTTTACAAGCGGTTCGGCAGGCTTGCAGTTGCGCCCTGAGAAGCGTCCAGTCCGGCTCGGTCTGCCGGACCAGCACGCGGCCCGTGGTGGTGCAGATGTCGGCGCAGTCGAGGTCGGTGCGGATACAGTAACGCAGGTCGGCGACCATGTCCTCGGCTAAACACGCGTCGGCGCAACTGCTGCATATTTGAGCGCACTCGAAACAGGCTTCGATGCACTCGGTCAGCGCGCTCATGTCCATCTGGCTCGGCTGCGGGTGGGTTTGTAACATTTCTTGAATGCCTGGCATTTCGGTCTCCTTCAGTGAGAAACTTGTTGCCTGTTCGTAGTTTTTCGTCGTTGGAACTGCCCCGTCACATAAAATTCACCCCCGGCTTTTTCCCACGCAAACGTCAAAGTCGCTGCGCCACTTCCATCGTAGCTTCATGCAAACCTTACGCCTCGAGTTCAGAGCACTCTCGCACGGTCGCGTCGAAGGTGCCAGTGCCCAACTCCAAAAGCAAAGTGAGGACGAAGCCTTGTCGGCGCGGCTGGGTACGGGTCGGCTTAGGGCTCGACTCGAGCACCGTCAACGACTCGCCATCTCCGCCAAAAGTTCTTGGTAGTCGGCGATTTCTTGGGCCTGGTTACGGATGATGTCTTTCGCCAGTTCGCGCAACTGCGGATGGACGGCCTTGAGCAGCGCGAGCTGCGACATGTCGATAGCGCCGCTGTGATGAAGGGACATTTCGGTCAAAAAAGCCGTGTCGGCGTTGTCGTAGGTGTCCAAACTCGCCATCATGCCGTCCATGTCGCCTTGCATCGCGGCCGTGGCTGAAGGGTCGGTTTTGCCGCCGTACCAGTCGTTCAACCAACCCTGCATCAGCGTGATTTCGGGCTCTTGCGCGGCTCTGACTTGCTGCGCGCCGGCGGCGACGCCCGGCAACTCGGTCCGGTCCAGAATCCACTGCGCCATCCCGACAGCGGCCTCGTGGTGGGCAATCATGCCCGACATAAAGGCGATTTCGAACGCTTCGCCTTCTAAGTCGGCGAGGTTGCTTTCCATCACCATAGCGTCCATGCTGTGAGGGGTCGTTTGGGCCAGCCCGTGCGACGCGACCAGCATCAAAACAATAAACCAAACTTTCATACCTGTTCGACCTCCTAAGCAGCCGCGACCACGCGCCCTAAAAGTCTAGCCGCAAAATGTCAAGTGAAAATAAATAAACGAGTCGCAGCATCCACTCGTCCTTCTCAACTCCGCGATTTATACTTCTTCCTCACCCACGATGAAACTCTCAACTCGTGTTGTGTCCCACCCCAGGTGGGGTAGAATTAAGTGTAAAGTATATACCTTTCTATGTCAAGGTCTATGGTTGCACTGTATCTTCGACAAGCCAGAGGAAAATGGTGTTTCCCACTGTTTTTCTTTGAGCAACGGTGCGCTCGAGACGTTCGGCCTGACCAGATTGTAGAAAAGCTGTGCCATGTCACTTGGCAGGGTTTTTCTGTTGTCTCAGAATCAACGCTTAAATCAGGTCCAAAGTGTGAAGGCCCAAGTAGCTTGGTGAGTAAGCAACGCTTTTATGTTCTACTCGCCTTTTTCCAAATTGTCAAACGAGCCAAATCCTGTTCATAATTGGGATGCTGAATTCGTCTTTCAAGTTCTACAGTCTTCTCTAACTCATGAATTGCCTCTGGAATACGACCCTGTTGATAATAAGTTAAAGCAATACTAAACCGCGCATTGCTTTCCATTTCGCGGTCACCAACCTCTTGGTGAATTGTCAGCGCTCGCCTTAAATACTTTAGGGCTAGAGGCGTATTGCCAAGGGCGTCATAAACACCAGCTATATTTAGAAGAACTGTACCTTCCATCAAGCGTAAGCGGTCACCAACCGCCCTACAAGTACAAATGTCCAGGGCTTGCTTATAAAAAGACAAAGCAGTCTGCTGGAATGTGTAACCTAGGTTGTGGTAAACACCACCTATATTGCTGAGGGTTGTAGCTTCTCCAAAAAGATCGTCAATATTTTTATGAACCCCAATACTCCTGCGAACTGTCAACGCTTGCCGTAAATAGGTTAGTGCCTGTGGTATGTCGCCAAAAGCAAGATAGGCTTCACCTATATTATTGAGAACTCTAGCTTCTCCCGAACGGTCACTGGTTTCTCGGTAAATCGCTAGTGCCTTCTCATAACCTCGGGTGCTAGTGGAAAAGGGATAGAAAAAGAGAGAAGATTGGTTATGCGAACCAGACATCTTCTCTCGAAGCACACTGTAACAGACCTCTTCACAGCGGTATACGTCCTGCTAGACGACTATCTGCAAGCGTCTGAGCGCTTGGGGCGCTTTAAGCTGCCCAAGAAACCCAACCAAAAGTCGAGCTACGCCGAAGTGCTCAGCATCATCTTAGTCGGTGAAATCCTGCAGCAAAAGAATCAGGGCTTGTGGTACTTGCTGGTGCAGCGCGAGTATCAGAGCCTGTTTCCCGAGCTGCCCCACCTCAGCCGCTTTTACCGGGTGAGTCGTAACTTTGAACGCATCTACGCTGATTTGGCGATGCTGGTTGCTCAGCATGATGGGGTGTACCTGATTGATTCGAAACCGCTGCCCATCTGCAAGGGCGTTCGCTACACAAGACAGCGAAGGATGAGTGAAGCCGCATCCGGACGCGGTGGAGCAACCAAGCGCTTTTACGGTTACAAGCTACATGCTGTATGCACAGGTCAAGGCGCTATCTGTCGCTTTGCTGTCGTCCCAGCCAATGAGCATGATGTCATGGTGGGCAAGTGTTTGCTCGATGACCGCTATGATGACCTAAACAGCCTTATCGGTGACAAGGGCTATCAAGGCTTAGGCATCTACACGCCGCCCAAGGGCAATGCTAAAGAGCCTCAGTTCTGGTGTGACTTCTTTGCCACAGCACGTAAATCTATCGAAGCCGTTTTCTCCTCACTCACACGCTGTCGCAATATCGCCCTGCAGCAACTCAACTCCTTCTGGAGCATCCGCGCTAGCGTCTGCCGCAAAGTCGCGGCTCACAACCTTATCCTCTTCCTCTTTGCCTAATCGTCTAGCACCCGAGGTTCATAGTAGTTTAGCGCCAAAAGCTTATCGCCAAGAGCTTTGTGTGTATTCCCTATATTATTTAAGACAGTTCCCTCGTCTTTTTTTTGCTTAGCGTTTCTTGCTATACGTAGGGCTTGCTCGTGCCACACGAGAGCATCTTGCCGCAACCCCTGAACATTTAAGTACCACGCCACCGCCCGTAGACAATCTATAAACACGACATCATCTTTAACAGCCTGACTTGCCCAGTTTAACTGAGAGTAGATAGCCCGTATTTGCTGCCAGTTTGTGCGGTCCTTATTAGCGACTGCAAGATAGTAATCTCTGTGTTTAGTTACTGCGTCCGCGTCTAAGTGTATACGTGCGATATCTGCTAAAACTTGGTGAACCGAAAGACACTCTTCGTCATCGATGCTCAGAAGGTTCCGGTCTAACAAGCGGGCTAGTGTGTCCATGTCAGAACTTGTTACTGTTTCGGCAGCTTGGCGGTCGAACTGTTCAGGTTTGGCCGCAAACGCACCTAGCGCGTAAAAAGCGCCGCGTGCGGTCTCGTCTAGGTCTTCCAAACTCAGGTTGATAACTTGCTCTAGGGTTTGCTGCTTGCTGCTCGTATCGCCTAACCGCTTTCCTGCTAGAGCCAATCGCTCTTCAGGTTTAGTCATCGTCTCGAGCGAGTCTTGCTGTTGGTCCTTGAAATAGTTCCGCCCTGTTGTCCCCAAGTAACCGCCTATTAGTTCAACGGCTAACGGCATACCCCCTAGTTGGTCACACAGGTCGCGGGTTTCCTGCGGAAAGGCTTTACACACGTCCGGGGCGAGCTTTCGCAGCAGCACATATGCGTCTTCATTTGTTAGCTCTCCGACAGATTCCACGCATGTGGCTCCGGCGAACTTCTGAGCAATGTCCCGGTGTCGTGTCGTCAACAGGTGGCAACAGTTCGGTCCCCCACAGCGCATGTGCTCGCCGCTCTGAACATCCCAAGCGTCGTCGATAATTAGCAACATACGCCTCTCCCCGATGGCGTGCCGCAGCACTTCCTTACGGTTTACCTTATGTGTTGGGTCAACACCCAGAGCTTCACCCCAGCGTTGCTGCTCTTCGGCAATATTGGCTTGCTTACCTAATCCCACCCACAAAATGCCATCGCTGAAGTGTTTGCGGATGGGCTCGCTATAGGCCAGGGCAACCGCCAGCGTAGTCTTACCGATGCCCCCTTGCCCTTCGGACGAGAAGGCGGGGCTTTCACCCGAACAAAGCCGCGCGACCATCCTCTGCATGAGCGCGTCACGCCCGACAAAGTGATTTGGTTTGTCAGGTACACCGTAAAAGATAAATGGGTTTGTGTTTTCGGCGGCGTTGTAAATGTTAGCGTAAATTAAGTCCCGTCTTACTTGAGTGTCGCTAATGGTCACCCCAGGACGGACCGCCGCTAGTTCTTTGGGTTATCACTTCCTGCGCGTATACCTTCAATTTCTATATCGCCTTGAAACTCACCCTTTTTTATGTTCACGCCTGTACCGCTAGCTACCACGTTTTTTATTTTCAGCGACATACCTTTGACTTCTTCTAAATTCACCCCGACAGCTCGCGCGGCGTCCACACCCTCCTCTTGAATTGCCGTGAGCAAAAGGTCAACGTGTCGCATAACCTCGGCGTCACTGACAATATCCGCTTTTTCTAACTCTTCTCGTAAAACGAGTTGCCTTGCTTTAGAGGTTGGCTCTAATTCAAGTGACTCAACATGAACAGGTTTATCTTTGTGTTTGAGCAATCCTTTTATACCTTCATAGGTATCTTTGATGACAAGTTTGGTTGGCTCGGCAACGGCAGCAGTCACGAGTGCTGTAACAACAATTGTAATCAGGTCCATCTTATCTCCTTTAGGCTTTATGTTGTGCCGATGATACCGTGGATAAAAGGGGCCAACCGTAGCGACTAAGCGGAATCTAGTCGATGGACTGCACGTTAGCAGTTCTGGTGGGTTCAACTATTTTTGGCAAGATAACCTGTTTCGTGGCATCTCTAAAGTCTATTTCAGCTTAGAAAAAGCGACTTACTCGAGAAAAACAGGCTTGGCAACCGTTCAAAGCTTCCGCTTGTCAGCTCTAGCCACGGACCTAACCACAGCGGCTTGCTTCTACATTCAAAACGGCGTAAGTCGACCCGACAGCGAGAGGGTATAGCGGTCGCGATGCCAGGTCTGCAATGCTAGACCTGAACCGCTCGAGTATCAAATCTCGGTTGCTGCTCATCCTGTTGCTGGTGAGCATTAGTTCGGTGGTCGACGTAGGCGTGCTGTCCTACCGCTACGCTCAAAATGTCATCCGGGAGCGCATTCTCGCGCAGCTTGCGAGTGTGCGGGTGGCGCGAGCTTACAAAATCGAAAAATACTTAACTTTGAAAGTCGGCTCAACCGAAGATGTCGGGGGCATGTTTCAGTTACATTGAGTCAGCTTGAAAAGGTCAAAGCAAAGCTCAAGCCTTTTAGCTTTCTCAAGCGGCTCGAATCCTAACCCTAAGCCGAAGTCGCCAGGACACTTTGACTTCGGCTTAGAGAAAAATGAGTGAGCGCCGAAAGGGCTTTACTGCCCCTGACCGAGCGAAAACGCGGGCTCGCCGTCGAAGGTGTACAGGTGCTCGGTTTTAATCACTTCCAAACCGTCGCGGTTCAGCGCCCCGAGCAGCTCGAGCACCCGGTCGAACGTAGTTGCCCCACCCGACGAGGGCATAAAGCGGCAGCGCCAGTGGTCGGTACAAAAGGTTTCCGGCAAGCCCTCGGGGTACACCTTGACGCCGCGGTTGGTGACCATGACGAGCTGCCAGTCGGTGGCTTGGGCAACCTGCTCGAGCTGCCGCCCCAGCACGTCGGGGTTGCGGTCGGCTTCGGACCAGTTTAAAAAGACGTCGACGCCGACCAACTCTTTGTGCCTAGGTTTGCGCGGTCGCAGGGCGACCTGGACACCCCCCGCCTGGTAGTGGACGGGCTCGAGCCGGGTCGGCTTGTCGCCCAAACGCTCGATGACCGCGTCGGCGAACCCGTCCGTGCCGACCCGGCGGCGGCTGAGGTCCGCGCTGTAGATGTCGCCGGTGTGAACGCCGTCCTCCAGGGTTTTGAGCCAGGCGTTTTTGATGTGCGTGGCGGTGTCGGCCGCGCCCACGTGGACGAGCATCTGCGTCGCCGCGACGAGCAAACCCGACGGGTTGGCGACGCCCCGCCCGGCGATGTCGGGCGCGCTGCCGTGGATGGCCTCGAACATCGCCGCCTCGCTGCCGATGTTGGCCGAGCCCGCCAGCCCCACCGAGCCCGCGAGCTGCGCGGTGATGTCCGACAAGATGTCGCCGTAGAGGTTGAGCGTCACGATGACGTCGAACGACTTGGGTGCGACCGCCAGCCGCGCCGCGCCGATGTCGACGATTTGGTGCTCGGCCTCGATGTCGGGATAGTCGCGCGCCACTTCGCGAAACAGCTTGTGGAACAGCCCGTCGGTGAGCTTCATGATGTTGTCTTTGGTCATGCAGGTGACCTTGTGCCGCCCGTAGGCGCGCGCGTATTCAAACGCGTAGCGGACGATGCGCTCGCTGCCGGGGCGGGTGATGAGCTTGAGCACTTGCGTGACCTCGTCGGTTTGCTGGTGCTCGATGCCCGCGTAGAGGTCCTCTTCGTTCTCGCGGACGACCACCACGTTCATGTCGGGGTGCTGCGAGGCGACGAACGGCATGTACGCCTTGGCCTGGCGCACGTTGGCGAACAGGTTGAGCGTTTTGCGTAAAGTTACGTTGAGGCTTTTGTAGCCGCCGCCCTGCGGGGTGGTGATGGGGCCTTTGAGCAGCACGCGGTTGCGCCGAATCGTGTCCCACGCCGCCGCCGTGATGCCCGAGGTGACGCCTTGCTCGTAAACCCGCTTGCCGAGTTCGACCGTGTCGAAGTTCAGGGGTGCCCGGGCCGCCTCCAAAACGCGCAACGTCGCCTCGGTGATTTCCGGGCCGATGCCGTCGCCCTGAGCGACGGTGACGGTGGTTTGGGTGGCCTGCTCTGCTGGGTTGGGGCTCGAGGCTGTGGTCATACAGGGTCTCCTAAGGGGTTGGGACTCGAGCAATCATAGCCCAAGTCGCGCAGCAGCCCGTCCTCGAGGCCGTAAATCAGGCCGTGCAGGTTCAGGGCTTGACCGCGCGCCCAGGCGTCTTGCACGGGGGTCGTCCGGCTCACGTTGACGACGCCGGTAAGCACGTTCAGCTCGCACAAACGGCGGAGAGCGGCGGCATCGTCCAAACCCGCCAACTGCGCCCGGTGTTGGTGCGCTACGTCTTGCACATGCCGCAACCAGTTGTCGACCAGACCCAACCTGGTGCCGCGCCAGGCCGCCTGCACCCCGCTGCAGCCGTAGTGGCCGCAGACGATGACGTGCCGCACTTTTAAAACTTCGACCGCGTACTGGAGCACCGACAACAGGTTGAGGTCGGTGTGGACGACGACGTTCGCCACGTTCCGGTGGACGAACACCTCGCCGGGCGCGCGGCCCATAATCTGGTTCGCGGGCACGCGGCTGTCCGAGCAGCCTATCCACAGGTAAGCCGGCGCTTGCTGCCGCGCCAAACGCTGAAAAAAGTCGGGGTCGCGCTGCAGGGTCCGCGCGGCCCAGGCGCGGTTGCTCTCAAAGAGGGGCTCGAGGGTGTCCACACTGCAAAGCGTACCACTCGCTCAGACGTTCGGCGGCAGTCCACGCTCGGCGAGCGTCGCGCCCTCGTATTCGGGAACGCCTGTCACTTCTCGCGTCACAAAGTCCGGCGGCGCGCAAGAAAGTGCTTCTCGCTCGCTTGCAAACTCGGCCTCGAAGACGACCAGGCCGGTCAGCGGCCCACCGAACACGTCCAGCGCGCCGCCCGCAAAAGTGTAGCGGCGTTTCTCGAGGTCGTGACCCGCCAAAGCGTTCAGCACGTCGTACTCGAGTTTGGTGAGATAAACGTTGACCATCGCCTCCGACGAGCCGGTTCCGCCGTACTTCTTGCAGAGCTTGTAAACGGTCCCGTCGGCGTCCGTCACCGCACGCAAACGCAAGCGGGTGTTTGTCAGGTACTTGTCCTCGATGCGCTTGCAGGGCAGGGGCTCGAGCCGCGGGCGTTCTGAAGCGTCGACGAGCCAGCGGCGTTCAAGCTCTATCCGGGCGTACTTGGGCAAGGGCATCGGCACACTTCTTTCTCCCGAAGCCGGGTCGGGGTATCCTGAGCACATTCAGGAGGCTGCCATGAACCGAACCGAACGCCTGCGGCACATCGTCGCCAGGGCCAAAACCTTACCGTTTTACCGGGAGCGCTTGCAAGAGGTCGACCCTGAGCACGTCAGCGCCGAGGACGTGAGCGCGCTGCCTTTCGTCACCCGCGACAACCTCACCGCAGCGTTCGAAGCCGACCCGCACGGCGGCTTCTTAAGGCCCGACGTCGTCCAGATGCACCTCACCCCGGCCCCCGGCATAGGGCGGATGCCGGAATACCTCACAAAGGACGACCTCACCTGGCAAGCCGAGGCGGTCGTGAAGCAGTTGGAGCGCTGCGGTGTGAGCGCGGCGGACAAGTGCCTCGTGGTGTTCAGCTACCACATGCTCGCGGGCGGCTGGCTTTTTCACGAGGGCCTGACGAGGCTCGGCGCGACGGTGCTGGCGCTCGGCCCGGCGGACGCCGCGCAAGTTGTGGACATCGCCCGAACCTACGGCTTCAACGTGCTGGTCGGCAACCCGAGTTTCGCCCGCAAGATAGGCGAAGCGGGCGGGCGCTTCGACAAACTCGTCGCGGCGGGCGAACCCTTCAGCGCGGTGCCGGGTTACCGCGAGGGTGTCGAGGCGGCCCTGGGCTGCCAGGCTTACGACGCCTACGGACTGAGCGAAACGGGCGTCGTCGCGGCGGAGACGACGGCAAAAGACGGGCTGCACAGCGTTGCGGAGGCCGGCGTTTTGGAGGTGTTGGACCCGCAGACCTTGCAGCCGGTCGCGGACGGCGACAAGGGCGAACTCGTCGTCACGAGTCTCACCCGCGAGGGAATGCCCATCCTCCGGTTCCGTACCGGCGACTTGACCCTTAAGGGCACGCAGGACGGTCACCTCGTGCTGCCGAGGGGCGTGTTCGGGCGCACCGACGCAATGGTCAAAATCAAAGGCGTCAAGGTTTACCCCAAAGAACTGCTCTTCATCCTGGCAGCTACAAAGGGGCTGAACTTCCGAAACTACCAGCTCGTCGTGTCCTCAAAACCCGACGGCACCGACCAAGTGGTTTTGCGCGTTGAACACGAAGCCGACGCCGACCTTGCGGCCATCGACACGACCGAGCTGGCTAAGCGCATCCGCATTGCGACCGGCGTGGGCATGAACGAGATTAAGCTTGCGGCCTCGGTCACGGGCGAAACAGTCGTGGACGCGCGTTTTAGTGAGTCTTGACGAAAGCTGAGTCGGCAAGCGACTTTTCAGCCGGAGCCGGGCACGACGAGCAACCTAAAACCCGGCTCGGGAGACTAAAGAGGTACCGAGCCTCGAGCGCCGAGCGTCCAGGCTCAACCGCACCGCACAGCGCTTACCCGCTCACTCGGTACTTTTCACCCGGTCCTCGGTACTGCCTTTCACATCCACCGCTTGCGCCGCTTGTAAGACTTGATGTCCTTGAACGACTTGCGCCCGCCCTCGGTCACGCCCATGTAGAACTCTTTGACGTCGGGGTTGGTTTTAAGCTCGGCGGCGACGCCCTCCAAGACGATGCGGCCCTGCTCCATGATGTAGCCGTAGTCGGCAATCGACAGCGCGATGGCGGCGTTCTGCTCGACGACGAGCACGGTCGTTCCCTCGGCGTTGACCGTTTTGACGCGCTCGAAGATGTCGCGGACCAACAGCGGCGCGAGGCCCAAGCTCGGCTCGTCGAGTAGAAGCAGTTTCGGCGCGGCCATGAGCGCGCGGCCGATGGCTATCATCTGCTGCTCGCCGCCGCTGGTGTAGCCCGCCTGGCGGCGGCGCAAGTCTTGCAGCCGCGGAAAAATCTCGTAGATGCGCTCCAACTCTTCTTTGACCTTGACGCCCTGGCGCGTAATCGAGCCGACCCGCAGGTTCTCCTCGACGGACAAGTGTTTGAACACGCGCCGCCCTTCGGGCACCTGCACGATGCCGGAGCGCACGATCGTCTGCCCCGTGGCGTTGTGGACGGCTCGCCCTTCGAACACCACGCTGCCCTCGCGCACCGCGCCGTTCTCGGGCTTGAGCAAACCCGACACCGCGCGCAACGTGGTCGTTTTGCCCGCGCCGTTGGTGCCTAAGAGCGCGACGATTTTGCCGCGCGGCACCTGCAAACTCACGCCCCGCAATACCTGGATGATGTCGTGATAAACCACCTCGATGTTGTTCACCGAGAGCTGAATTTCACCTAAGTCGCTCGGGCGCAGGGGGCGGGTGGCTGTGGCGGCGTCAGTCATAGGGCAATTCGCTCAAAAGAAGATGAGTACCGAGTACCGAGTTGAAAGTCGCCTTTACTCGGTACTTTTCACTCGGTCCTCGGTACTTCTTTACTGCGCCGGGTGAATCTGGCGGAAGGTCTCCGAGCTGAACGGCTCGCTGAAGTCGACGAACTGCCCGTCTTCGACCCGGAACAGCTCGAGCGCGTCCACGCCCACGCGGTCGTCCTCGCTGAAACTCACCGGCCCGACGCCCAAGCCCCGCGCGTCGTAGACGCCCGCGCCGCCTTCGTTCATGGCTAACAGTTGCTCGTAGATGGTGTCGCTCGAGACCTCGCCCGCCTCGGCCGCGCGGCGCGCCGCCTCCACAAAGGTCGCGGCTTGCAGCAGCCCGGACGTGTAGTTCACGTCGTCCACCGCTTCCGCGCCACGTCCGTAGCGCTCGCCGACCTCTTGCTGAAAGGGGATGTTCGAGGGCAGCGGAAAGCTCGTCGCCCACAAAAAGCCCTCGGCGGCGTCGCCGGCCAAGCTCACCAGCGTGTTGCCGCCGGTGTAGTGCGCGCCCATAAAAGTCATCTTCTCCAAGAGCCCCAAGTCTCGGGCCGTGTTGAGCAGCGCGGCGATCGGCGACTGCACCGTCTGCCCGATGACGTACTGCACGCCGCTGTTGTCCCAGCGCTGGAGCATGGCGGTGTAGTCCAAGCCCTCGCCGTGCTCTTGCACCTCGACGATTTCGATGCCGAGCGCTTCGGCGGCGGCAGAAGCGTCCTCGACCGGCGCACGTCCAAAGGCGCTCGGGTGGACGAGCATGGCGACCTTGGGCGCGGCGTCGCCGGTATGGTTTTGGGCTACCCACTCCAGCAGCGCCACCACCTGCTCGCTGTAGGACGTAATCGGCAAAAAGTTGTAGGCGTTGTCGGGCGGGTCGATGACGCCGATGTGCAGGCTCGAGGAAATCACCGGAACCTCTTCTTCGACCGCGTTGACTTTGAGTTGCAGCGTCGCCCCGGTCGCGTAGGACAGGTAAGCCATCATGCCCTCGTCCAGAAAGCCCTCGAAGTTGCGCAAAGAATTGTCGTTGTCGTAAGCGTCGTCGCTCGTCAGGCAGGTCAGCGTGTGCTCGGGGATGAGGTTTTCGTCGCTGGCGTAGCGGCAGTAGTCCTCGACGCCCTGAATCACGTACTGGCCCGCGTCCGAGGTCGGCCCCGTCACCGCGCCCGACCAGCCGATGACGATGTCTTGCGCCGTCGCCCCGCTGCACAGTGCGACCGTCAATAAAGCGACCAACCACTTGAGTCTTGCTTTCATGCTTACCTCCCTTGGATTGTGTTGTGGTTAAGAGTGTAACCCAAAAGGAGGTCGCTGTGCTTTCATGTTCGTGCGGTCGTCGGCCGCCGCGCTCAGGGGTTCAGCGTCACCTTGACCGAAGTCAAGCCCGACGCGACCATGTCCAACCCTTTTTGAAAGTCCTCCAAGGGCAGCTGGTGGGTGACGATTTTCTCCATCGGCAACAGGTTTTGTTGCAGCATCCGCATCGCCACCGGGTAGCAAAACGGCCCCAAGTGCGAGCCGTGGATGTTGAGTTCCTTGGTGTCGCCGATGATCGTCCAGTCGACGGTGACGGGTTCGCGGAACACGCTGAATTCGACAAAGGTGCCGAGTTTGCGAATCATCTGCAAGCCTTGCTGCACGGCTGACGGGTGCCCGGTCGCCTCGATGTACACGTCGCAACCGTAGCCGCCGGTGAGTTCGCGCACCTCTTCGACGACATCCGTTTTTGTAGGGTTGAGGCCTATGTCCGCGCCGCAGCGCTTGGCAAGTTCCAGGCGCTCGTCGTTGAGGTCGAGCGCGACGATTCGCTCGGCCCCTCTCAGCTTGGCGGCGGCGAACATGCCCAGGCCCAGCGGCCCCGCCCCGGCGATGACGACCGTGTCCTGAAACTGGACGTCGCCGCGCTCGACCGCGTGAACCGAGCAGGCCAGCGGTTCGATGAAGACCGCGTGGTGCCAGAGAATGTCTTTGGGCACACGGTAGTTGAGCGCGTTCGCCGGAAACACCATGTACTCCGCCCAGGAACCGAAAGCGTGTTGGCGAAAGCCGTAAATGTCGTGAACTTGACACATCCAGTACTGCCCGCGCTGGCAGTAGCGGCAGTTCCAGCAGGGGGTAATCTGCTCGGAGATAGCGTGGTCGCCTATTTCCAAACCGTACTTCTCGCCCGCGCCTTCGCCCAGCGCCACGACCTCGCCGACGAACTCGTGGCCGGGGGTGACGGGAGCCTGGCAATAGCCTTGGCGGTTTTCGTCGCCCCAAAAGAGGGCCGCGCCCGAATAGCACTTGATGTCCGAGGCGCAGATGCCGGTGGACTTTACCCGGATGACCACTTCACAGGGGCCGGGTGCGGGGACGGGGCGTTCCTCGAGCCTATAGTCTTCCGGCCCGTGGCAGACCACCGCGGGCATGGTTTTGGGCAGGGTTTCGCTCGTAGTCATGGCGTTTCCTCTCTGTGAGGCGGGGACGGGCCGTGCCGAACCGCAAAGCTCCCCTTTGAGCAGTATAAAGGTCTGCCGAGTGGGGCGGCGGTCACCCGGCCCGAGGGCCGACGACAGCGGAGTGCTCGAGCCGAACGTCGCCATAAACCGGTAAAGACACCAAAATCGCGGGGAAAGTAAGGACGGTGCAAAGAAGCTGCGAAGGCGCGACGTTTATAGGACTGTTACGAACTGAAAACGCTTTTCAAACATCGAATCCCGGTGTGACCTGTGGAGTTAGCCTCCCTGTCGCGCTCGAGCTTGCGAGCGGGAGCCCGCCCCGCGTCTGAGCGTGTTCGGCCCGACCGTGCTCAGTTGAGCACGGCGAGTTGGGGCGACGGTGCCCCCACCCGGGCACGGCCCAAACAGGCCGTGACGTCGTCGGGGGCGAGGGGGCGGGCGAAAAAGTAGCCCTGGCCCCGCTGGCAGCCGAGCGAGCGCAACAGGTCGCGCTGCGCCGCCGTTTCGATGCCCTCGGCGACGATTTTCAGGTCGAGCGCCGCGGCCACCGCGACCACGGCTTGCACCAGCGCCACGCTGAACTGGGGGTCTTGGGCGGTGCTCGGGGTCGTACTCAACTCCGTGACGAACGACCTGTCTATCTTAACCGTGTCGATAGCGAGGTGGTTGAGGTAGGCCAACGACGAGTAGCCGGTGCCGAAGTCGTCCAGCGCGACGCTGACCCCGAGCCCGCGCAGTTGTGTCAGCGCGGCGTTGACGGCGGCGTGGCCGGTGGCGTGGTCGGCGACGGGGCCGGTCAGCAGGACGCTTTCGGTGAGTTCGATTTCCAGACTGCTTCCGCTCAAACCGTGCCGGGCGAGCGTCTCGCGCACGAGCGTGACGAAGTCGGGCTGGGCGAACTGAAAAGCCGAGACGTTGACGTTGACGCGCAACGCCGTGAACCCGGCCCGGTGCCAGTTCCGGAGTTGCTCACAAGCCGCCTCGAGCACCCACGTGCCCAGCGGCAAAATCAAGCCGTGCTCTTCCGCCAGCGGAATAAAGGTGTCGGGCGGGACGGCTCCTTGAGGATGGTTCCAGCGCAGCAACGCCTCGACGCTCACGAATTCGCCGGTGTGCAGGTCGGTGACGGGTTGGTAGACCAGGGAAAGTTCGCCGCGCTCGAGCGCGGCGCGCAGGTCCTGGGCGAGGTGTTGACTCGCGCTGCGCTGCCGGGTCATCTTTTCGTCGAAACGGCGCACCGCGTTTTTGCCGCTCCGCTTGGCTTCGTACATGGCGCTGTCGGCGTTGCGCAACAGGTCGTCGCCGTCGTCCGGAAAAAAACTCACCCCGATGGACACCGAGGTGCGCTGCCACTGGCCCTCGAGGTGGAACGGCTGGCGCAGCAGTTCGCCCAAGCGCTCGACCCTGTTCAGGCCCGCCCGGACCTCGCCCAAGTCGCGCAGCAACAGCACGAACTCGTCACCCCCCAAGCGCGCCACCGTGTCGCCCGCGCGTACCTGACCGGCGAGCACCCGACCGACTTGGCGCAAAAGTTGGTCGCCCGCGCCGTGTCCCAAGCTGTCGTTGATACTCTTAAAACTGTCCAGGTCGATAAAAGCCACGGCGAGCCGCTCGTCCTTCGCCGCGGCCACGCGCAACGCCTCTTTCAAAACCCGCTCGAAGTGGGGGCGGTTGGAAAGTCCGGTCAGGGTGTCCGTGGCGGCGCGCAGTTCCAAAACTTCCGCTTTCGCCGCCGTTTTCTCGAAGTCCCTGCGCAGGGCGTTGAAGCTGAGGACCAGCACGGCGCAGGTGAGGTTGGCGAGGTTGAGCTGCAACAGGGCGTAAAGGACGGAGTAGTTCGGCTGCTGCCAGGTCGTGACGAGGTAAGCCAGACTGGTCAGGGTGAAGACGCCGAAAAAGCCCCTGGTGAGCCACCGGGCACCGGGCATACCGGGCACGAACGCGGCGAGGACATAGACGGCGGGCACCCAAAACAGCGACTCGGTCATCTCGTTGAGAATGAACTGGGGATTGGGGTAGAGAAAAAGGATGTAAAAAAGTTTGGCCGCGAAAAAAAAGCTGGCACCCCAAGCGGCACTCATGGTTGCAAAGCCGAGGGTGACGCGTTTGCGAATGAACAGCAAGTCGACGGCGAGAAGCGCCGCGGCCATAAAGGGATAGACAAAGCTGTCGAAAGGGGAAGACTGGCCGCTCGGGCCTTCCAAAAGCGAAGCGGCCACAAAGGCCAGTGCGGGCATGGGCAGCGCGCTTTCGACGATGGCGTCCCACCTGAGCTGCGCGGACTTCGGGGGGGCGCTTCTGAAAAAAGGCAGCTTCACACCCGGAGTGTAGCGGCCCGAATCTTACAGGAATCTTAAACAGTCCGCCTCTCGCCGACAAAGGGCGATGGCAAGCTCGCTCGCGTCGCTGGGGCGTCAAACTTAGGGTTCGGTTTTCAGTTCACCACCGACGCCCGCTCAGCACCAAAACGGGGTCGAAGCTTCGGGGCGCAGGACCGCACTGTATGCTGAGCCTATGGACCCGACAAGTTTGTCCCTGCTCGAGCTTGGCGCAGCTTACCGCGCCAAACGCTTAAGTCCCGTCGAGGTGACCGAAGCCTACCTGCACAAGGTGAAAGCCGGCGAGGTGTACCGCGTGGTGACGGCCGAGCGGGCGCATCAGCAGGCGCGCCGCGCCGAACGCTTGTTCGCTCGGGGTGTAGCCTTGGGGCCGCTGCAAGGCGTGCCCGTCGCCTTGAAAGACCTCGTCGACACCGCGGGCGAGGTCACGGCGGCGGGCTCGAGAGTCTTGGCCGAGGCCGCACCGGCCGCGGAAGACGCCCCCGTCGCCGCCCGGCTCGACGCGGCGGGCGCGGTCTTTCTGGGCAAAACGACCATGACCGAACTCGCTTTTTCCGGCCTCGGGCTCAACCCGCACTTCGGCACGCCCCATAACGCGCTTGACGAGGCGCGGGTTCCCGGCGGCTCGTCCTCGGGCTCGGCGGTGGCGGTGGCGCGCGGCCTCGCCTGCGCCGCGGTGGGTTCGGACACGGGGGGCTCGGTGCGGATTCCGGCCTCGTTCAACGGCCTGGTCGGGCTGAAAACGACCGACGGCGCGCTGCCCACCGACGGCTGCACCGCGCTCTCGACCACGCTCGACACGCTCGGCCCGATAACGCGCACGGTGCCGGACGCCTGGGCGCTGTGGCTGGCGCTCACCGCCAAACCGTACAAACAGCTCGAGCCCAACCCGCCCGCCAAACTCAAGCTACTGGTTCCAACCAACGTGGTGCTCGAGGACGCGGATAACGAAGTGCTCGAAGGTTTTGAAAAAACCCTCGAAATTTTCGAGTCGCAGGGCCACACGGTCGAGCGGCGCGCGGTGCCCGAGCTGCAAACCATCCGCGACCTTTACGCTCGCTACGGCAGCTTCGCCAGCCACGAGTCGTTCGCGCTTTACGAGGACATGCTGCTGTCACGCGGCGCGGACATCGACCCGCGGGTGGCGCGAAGGATTCTCGAGTACAAACATCGCCCGGCCAGCGACTACCTGCGCCTGAGTTACGCGCGCCGCGACCTGGTGCGCGCCTTTTGGGAGCGCTACCGCGCTTTCGAAGCGGTGCTCGCGCCGACCGTCGCCGTTTTGCCCCCGCGCCTCGACACGCTCCTCCAAGACGACGCTTACTTCGCCGTCAACAGCCTCGTCCTGCGCAACACGACGCTCTTCAACTTTCTGAGCGGCCCGGCCGTGAGCGTGCCCTGCGCCGCAACCTTGACAGGTCTGTCGGTCGGACTCATGGTGGCTGTTGCGCCGCACGGGGAAGCGTTGGCGCTGGGGATTGCCGCGCTCGTCGAACTACGGCAAGCGCACCCGCTCGAGTAAACACGGGTTTGGGTGTTCTCGAGCAACGTCCGAGAGGCTTATGGCTACGCCGCGCTCGAGGCCCTGTCGAACGTACCCACCCCCTCGCCGCGCCGTCCGAACTGTAGCGCCCCGTCTTCCAAAGAGCCGTACCTGAGCGCGGCGATGTCCTGAAAATAATTCTGGTAAATAACCCAGGGCTTCGCCGCACCTTGCTTGGGCAACAGGTGCTCGGAGCGCCGGATGTAGCCCGACGTCAGGTTGACGGCGGGCCGCGTTTGCATCGCGTCGTCCGGGGCGCGCGGTGTGCAGGTGTCGTAGCCGTGAGCGTCCATGTAGGCCAGCAGGCGGCACACGAACTTGGAAATCAGCTCGCACTTCAGCGTCCAAGAGGCGTTCGTGTAGCCCAGCGCCGCGGCGAAGTTGGGCACGCCGCTGTACAGCGCTCCCTTGTAAGAGAGAACTTTGGACACCTCTACGGGCGTGCCGTCCACGACGAGTTGAGCGCCGCCTATCACCTTGAGTTGCAGCCCCGTCGCAGTGACGATGACGTCCGCGTCTAAGTGTTCACCCGAGGCGAGGCGCAGGCCGGCTGCGGTAAAGGTGTCGATTTCGTCGGTGACGACGGACGCCGCGCCCGACTTGACGGCCTTGAAAAAGTCTCCGTCGGGCGCTAAGCACAGGCGCTGGTCCCAGGGGTTGTAGCGCGGCGTAAAGTGCTTTTCGACGTCGTAGTCGGGGCCGAGTTCGTCTTGAACCTTTTCGAGGAGCGAACGCTTGACCAACTCCGGTTGCCACCGCGCCATCCGGTAGACGTAGGTGCCGTAGAGTAAGTTCTTCCATCTCACCAGGCCGTGGGCGAGGCGGGACGGCAGGGCGCGGTGCAACCGCTTGGCGAGTTTGTCCTCGGCGGGCAGGGTGGCGATGTAGGAGGGCGAGCGTTGCAGCATGGTGACGTGCGCCGCCGAAGCAGCGAGTTCGGGAACCAAGGTGACGGCCGTCGCGCCGCTGCCTATAACGACGACCTTTTTTCCTTTCACGGAGAGGTCTTTGGGCCACGCCTGCGGGTGGACGAGGTGGCCTTCAAACTCATCCACACCCCGCCACTGCGGGGTGTAGCCCGCGTCGTAGTCGTAGTAGCCGCTGCACATGTAGAGAAAGTTGCAGGTATAGGGCGTGGGTGCGCCTTCGACGTAAAGCCGCCACTGCGCCTTGTCGGAGCACCACGCGGCACCGACCAGCTTGTGGTGATAGCGGATGTGCTTTGCTACGTCGAACGTCGCCGCGGTTTCTTTGATGTAGGAGAGAATGTCGGACCCGCCCGCCACAGACTTGTCGCCCGTCCAGGGTCTGAAGCTGAAACCGAGCGTTTCCATGTCCGAGTCCGAGCGGATGCCGGGGTAGCGGAACAGGTCCCAGGTGCCCCCCATCGCGCCGCGCGCCTCCAGCAGGGTGAAGCTTTTGCCCGGGCAGAGCCGTTGCAAGTAACAGGCCGCGCCGATGCCCGAGAGCCCCGCGCCGACGATGACGACGTCGAAGTGTTGTGCAGGACGCTGCTCGTGTTGTGTGGACAAGTCGGGCTCGCGGGTCACTGTCGGTCTCCTTTAGTTACAAACGCTCAGGTAAATTTTAAGGTCTTTGTGCAACTCTTCGTGTTTGTCACAGTATGTTTGTCGAGGCGTGTTTGTAAAAACGAGTTTGCCGAGGCGAAAACCGGCGGCCCCGCCACCTCACGCACCGCCCGACTTTTGCTTGCTCGCCCTTTTGGGGGGTTCGGCACCGAGGTTGCGTTCGAATTCCCTTTTTAGGAGGCGCCAGTAGGCGACGGGGGCGGCGCGCTGCACCGCCTCGATGAGGTGAGCGTCCGCGCCGACGAGCACGCGGCCGCGCCGCCGCCGAACGGCGTCCAAAACGGCGCCGGCGGCCGCCTCGGGCGTGGTTTTGACGTTTTCGGCAAAGCGCTGCATCCCCTGGCGCGCCGCTTCTTGGTCGGCGGCGGCGGCAATCCGCGCGCCGAGCGCGATGTTGGTTTTGACGCCGCCCGGATGAACCACAGTGACCCCGACGCGGCCCGCGAGTTCGTGCCGCAGCGCCTCGGTGAAGCCGCGCACGGCGAACTTGCTCGCCGAATAAGCCACGTTGCCCGGCGGCGCGACGATGCCGAAGATGCTCGACACGTTGACCAGGTGCGCTTCGTTCGCGCCGTTTTTTTCGTTCAGCAAATAGGGCAAACAGGTTTTGGTGAGGGTGACGACCGCGCGGAAGTTGATGTTCATCAGCCACTCGAACTCTTCCAAGGTGACCTCTTCGAAGGTGCCCTCGAGCCCCGCGCCCGCGTTGTTGACGAGGAGGGTCAGCCGCTCGTGGACGCTCATGACGTCCGCGACGAGCGCGCTGAGAGTTTCTGTCCGGGCGAGGTCGACGGTGTGCGCGCTGACCTCCGCGACGTGCCGCCGCGCGTCCGCCGCCACCGCTTGCAAGCCCGCTTCGTTTTTGTCGACCAACGCGAGGTGACACCCCCGCGCGGCGAGGTCCAGCGCCAGCGCTCGCCCGATGCCGCTCGCCGCGCCCGTGACGAGCGCGACGCCGCCCCGAAACACGAAGGGCTTCACGCGGCGACGCCCTGCTTACGAAGGGGCAGACGTTGCGAGCCGGGCTTCGCGCTCCTCCTGAACCTCGTCAGAACGAGGCGTCTTGCAGCGTGGGCCTGCAGAGTACGGACACCGGTGCTCGAGCTTCGGTCGCTGCACAGGGTTGACAACACAGAGTTGACAATACGTCCACCACCCCTTAGGCTTATCAGATACTGTTATTGGATAAAAGTCTAAAGGAGGGTTGGGCGGCTGTCAACTGTCGGTCCTGATAATTTCGTTTCGTCGGCGCGGCCTTGTCGAGAGGGCTTTAGTTGGGAGGACTCTGTTTAAGGGTGGCAAGTTTAAGGGTGGCAAAGGGGCTGACGTGAGTAGGACCGGGAGCGAAACGCCTGTGTCCGCCACCGACACAGTTTCTGCAGCGATGCCCCCTTCGACCCGACAGACCCGAGGAGACCCATGCACGTTTTACGCACCCCCGATGAACGCTTTGTCAACCTGCCCGACTACCCGTTCGAGCCGAACTACCTCACCGTCCCGGACTTCGGGGGTGGCAATCTGCGCGTTCACTACCTGGACGAAGGCCGGGACTCAGAAAGTCAGTCCCAAGCCACCGTGCTGCTGCTGCACGGCGAACCTACCTGGTCGTACCTCTACCGCCACATGATTCCGCCGCTCGTCAGTGCGGGTTTTCGGGTCGTCGCGCCGGACCTGGTCGGCTTCGGTAAGTCGGACAAGCCCGCCCGAAAGAGCGACTACACCTACCGGCGGCACGTCGCCTGGATGAAAGCCGTTTTGTTCGAGCGGCTCGAGCTTAGAGACGTAACCCTCTTCTGCCAGGACTGGGGCTCGCTCATCGGGCTGCGGCTCGTGGCGGACCAGCCCGAACGCTTTGCGCGGGTCGTGCTCGCCAACGGCGGCTTGCCGACGGGCGACGAGGAAATGTCCAGTGAGTTTAAAATCTGGTTGACGTTCTCTAAACTCACACCCGTTTTGCCCGTCGGCAAGATTCTTCAAATCGGGACGACCACTGCGTTGGGACGGGACGTGCTCGAGGCCTACAACGCCCCCTTCCCGAGCGAGGCCTACAAGGCGGGCGCGCACGTTTTTCCTTCGCTCGTGCCCACCCGGCCGGACGACCCCGCCGCGCCCGCCAACCGCCGGGCGTGGGCCGTCTTGGAAACGTTCGACAAGCCTTTCTTGACCGCCTTCAGCGACCAAGATCCGATTACGAGAGGAGCCGAGCAGGCTTTCCGAACCCGCGTGCCGGGGGCGCGGGGCCAGCCGCACGTGACGACCCGGGGCGGCGGGCACTTCCTGCAAGAGGACAGGCCGGCCGAACTTGCCAGCCTCATCATTGCGTTTGTGGAGGGTACCCGGCGTCAGGAAACCCCGTGAGCGTCCGCAAGCGCAGCAACGGCCTCGCGACTTATCAAAAAATGGTGCAGGCCGCCGTGTCCATCATGCGCGAGGAAGGCCCCGGCGGCGTCACCACGGCGCGGCTCGCCGAGGCCTCGGGCATCGTCCAGTCGGGGTTTTACACGCACTTCAAAAACGTGGACGAGGCCATCGTCGCCGCTGCCGAGCAGACCGGCCAGCGCCTGCGCGAGGTCATCCGCAGTTGGCGCGCCGAAATCGTCGCGCTGGGCGGCGGCACCGTGCAGCAGCTTGCCGAGCACTACGCCGCGCTTCTCAAGCTGCTCTTGCGAGAGCGCCACTTCACCGAACTCTACCTGCAGTACCGCCGCGCGCCCGGCAGCTTGGGCGTGGTGTTGCGCCGTTTCGAGGCGAACGTGCTGCGCGACGTAAGCGTTCACTTGGAGCAAATGCTGCACCCGAGCGCGCCTCTACAAAACACGCCTCTACAAGACAGAGACCGCCGGCAAGCCGAGCAAATCGTGGGCTTGTTCTGGGTCGCGGTGGACCGGGCGCTCTACGCCGAAGGCGAGCTTGCCGACGGCGACGTCGAGCGTTTGGCCCTGCAACTCGCCGTCCTTATCAAGGCGAGTGTGGAGCTTGGCTACGGCGCGCCGGACGAGCGCTTTCTGACTCGAGTCTCACTCGACTTGCTGAAACCCTGAGCGAGCTTGCTGAAGATTTGCTCGAGCGGCGGCTCGGCCGTGCCGGTCGAACCTCTCAAAAACCTTTTCAGTGCCCGTTACGGAGGGCTACGGTTTGTCCGAAACAAGCCCGGCGGCGAGCTAAAAGTCGACCGTGGGTTATCATGACGGAACACTAAGGAGAAGTATGAAAACTTGGTTGAGTGTAAGCGTGTTGGCGTTTGTGTCCTGGGTTCACGCGGGTCCCCTCGTGGCGATAGGCGGCGGTTTGACGTCCGAAAACGAGGCCGTGTACCGCACCATCATCGACCTGGCGGGCGCGGACCCAACCCTCTGCGTGTTCGGCACCGCGAGTTCCGACCCTCAAGACAGCGCCGCGGCCTACGTCGCGGACTTCGAGAGCTACGGCGCTGCGGCCGAAACGGTCGACATCACCACCGACAACGCCGCGACGAGCACGAGCGACGAAGCGGTTTTGGAAACCATCCGCGGCTGCGACGGCTACTTTTTCACCGGCGGCGACCAGCGCCGCATCACCGAGGCGCTGTTGGACGGGGGCGCGGACACGCCGGCCCTGGCCGCGCTGCGCGAACGGTTCGCAGCGGGCGCGCCCATTGCCGGGACGAGCGCCGGGCTCGCCGCGCTGAGCAACCCCATGATCAGCGGCGGTGTGAGCGTCGACACCCTTTTGTCGGGTCCCGACCCCGTCACCCTCGAGCCCGGTCTGGGATTTACCGACGTCCTTTTGGACCAGCACTCGGTCGAGCGGGGCCGTTTCGGCCGGTTGTTAGGCGCACTTTTTGAGACCAACGCCGGGCTCGGCGTCGGCGTGAGCGAGGACACCGCCGTGGTCATCCCCGAAACCGGCCCCTGGCGGGTCGTCGGCGCGGGCTACGTGGTGGTCCTGGAGGTGCCCGCGGGCAGCACGCTCGCGGCCCCCGACGGCGTAGAGATGAGTCTCATCTCGAGCGGCGACACCTTCGACCCCGAAACGGGTACCTTCAGCATTTTCGAAGGCCGTGACGCTGACGAGGTCGGCAGTTACTACGACCCCGGCACCATCTTTGCGGTGGACATCTTCGGCCCCGAGGTGTTGAGCAGTGTGCTCGAGCAGCTCATCGACTCGCCCGAAACCCAAGCGAGCGGCTTGGGCTTCTTGGGCAGCAACGAGGCGAGTTTCCGCGCCGACGGCGTGCGGCTCGTGTTCGAGAAAACGTCTCAAACCCAAGGCTACTGGGGCCGCGTCGACGGCGAAGACTACAGCGTCGTCCGCGTCGGCCTGCGTTTGGAACCCGTCGAGGTCAGCGTGTCGCCGCGCGGCAGCAACTGACCTCAGCAATTAGCCTCGGTAACCGACCTCGGCAACGACCGACGTTCGACCGGCGTCGTTTGGTACGAGTCAGGGCGCGGCGTCCAGCGAAACCTCAGGCGCAACCCTGCCCCGCGCGCTGAGGATCCCCAGCGCGGTCACGAAGCCGACCACGAGCTTCACCACGATGTCGGTAAAGACGACCTCCGTCATCCACGCGAGCGTCGCAAACGCCTCCCCGGCAAAAGCGAATACGGTGAAAATGAGCGTGTCGATGGGAATGCTCACCGCGTTCGAGGTCGCCACGCGTGTCAGCCAGCTTTTTTGGATGAAGCGCTGGTAGACTTCCGTGTCCGCCGTCTCGGAGAGGACAATCGCGGTGAAACTTACCACCACGTAGCGCAGCGGCGTCCCTAAAAAAAGCGCCGTGACGACGTTCAAAAACGCCGCCGCAAAAATCGTCAGGTAAGCGTAACGACGACCGTACTGGTGAACCCGGTCGCGCTGCGTGAAGGTCACGCCGAAAAAGAGCGTGCCGACGTTGACGAGGCCGTACCCGGGCAGCGGCAAAAAGCTGTCGAAGGTGTAGTTGGCGAGGAGCGTGCAGACGATGTACACGGTCATCGCGGCGAGCAGCGGCGCGCGCTTTTTGAACAGTAGCGGGTAAAGTTCGGCCAACACGACGCCCGTAAGCGGTGCCAGCAAATAGAGCGAAGTGCCGGGTGCGCTGTCTCTCAGCAAAAAGGTGAGGCCGAGGTTGGCGGCGAGGGCGGCCCCCAAAGCAAACCAGCGGGGCTCGAGCCCCCGCCTCAGGCCCAGCAGCGGCGCGACGAACAGCGCCCCGAAGTACAGCACCACCACGAGCGGCAACTGCGGCAGCGGGTTCTGCCCGAACTGCGACAGTCTGAACAGCAACAAGCAGCCCGCTTGGGCGCTCAGGGTCAACAGGACATAGAAAAGGGGCGTGAGTCTTGGCAGCACGGGAAGGCCCTCCATTTTCATAGAGGCGGTCATGTCACCTCCCGCCGGAAGGAAAGTATAGCAAGCCGAGCAGGAACGAGTTGAAAGGGGCTTACTCGGCACTTTCCATTCCTGCTCCGCCCCGCCCGGATTGGCTATGCTTGGGCTATGGAGTCATTCTTAGGCACGCCCCCCGACACCCTGCTCGAGACCCTGAACATCACCGTGACCGAAGCCGGCCCCGAGCGCGTCGTCGCCACCATGCCCGTGACGCCGAGGGTTCACCAACCCTTCGGCATCCTCCACGGCGGCGCGTCGGTGGTTCTTGCCGAAACCGTCGCCAGCATCGGCGCTTCGGTAACTATCGACCTGAACACTCAGCACGCCGTGGGTTTGGAAATCAACGCCAACCACATCCGCGCCGTGCGCGACGGTACTCTCACCGGCACCGCCACGCCGCTCCACAAAGGCCGCAGCACCCAGGTTTGGAGCGTCGAAATCCTTGACGAGGCTGGCAAACTGGTTTGTACCTCGCGCTGTACGATGGCGATTATCGAAGCAAAGTAGCAGGTACCGCGCCCTGGCACCACCGAGCCGTACGCCTTTATAATGAGGCAAACGAAAGGCGGTACCTTTGCGCGCAGCCCTGTTTGCGACCTGTTTGGCGGACCAACTTTTCCCCGAGGTGGCGGTGGCCTCGGTCAAGTTGCTGCGGCACCTGGGCGTTACCGTTGCGTTTCCCGAGCGGCAGACCTGTTGCGGCCAACCCGCCTACAATGCGGGCTACCACCGCGAGACGACCCAAATCGCCGAGCATCACCTGGAGGTTTTCGAGGGTTTCGACTACGTCGTGCTGCCCTCGGGCTCGTGCGGGGCGATGGTGAAGACGCACTACCCGGAACTCTTAAACGAAGCGCCTGAATTGTTCGCAAAGGCTCGAGACTTAGCGGGTCGCACCTACGAACTCACGACCTTCATCACCGAGGTTTTAAAAGTCGACGACGTCGGCGCGAACCTGTCGAACACGCGCGTGACCTATCACGACTCGTGCCACGCGCTGCGTTTTATGGGCGTGCGGGACGCGCCGAGAAAGCTTCTCAAAGCAGCCGGGGCGGAGCTGCTCGAGGCCGCCAACTGTGACGTCTGCTGCGGCTTCGGCGGTTTGTTCAGCGTGAAGATGCCCGACATTAGCGCGGCGATGGCGCGGCAGAAGGTCGCGGGTATTAAAGCGACGGGGGCCGGTGTCCTCACTTCGACCGACGGCGGCTGCCTCATGCAAATCAAAGGAACGCTGCACCGTGAACAGGTCGGCGTCGAGGTCAAACACGTCGCGGAACTTCTGTGGGAAGGCGTCGAGCGCGCTTCCAAAGTCGCGGCTTAGAAAGGCGAACATGGAAATTACCACTCGAGCTTTCAAAACCAACGCTTCAGGCGCGCTGCTCGACAAGCAGTTGCAAACCGCCCTCGGCCGGGCCACGACCGCGTTCGTCGGCAAACGTAAAGTTGCGGTGGAGGCCCTGGAAAACTTCGAAGCCTTGCGCGACTACTGCGGCGCGGTCAAGGCGCACACCCTGGAGTATTTAGACGTTTACGTGGAACAGCTCGTCGAGCAAGTCGAGGCTCGAGGCGGCACCGTTCACTTCGCCGCCGACGCTGAAGAGGCCACCCGCATCGTCACCGACCTCGCTCTCGCTAAAGGCGTCAAGACGGTGGTGAAGTCCAAGTCGATGGTTTCGGAGGAGATTCACCTCAACCAGGCGCTTGAAAAAGCCGGCGTCGAACCCATCGAGACCGACTTAGGCGAGTACATCCTGCAAATCGACAACGACTTCCCGAGCCACCTCATCGGCCCCGCGCTGCACAAGACGCGTGAGCAAATCACGAAGCTGTTTCATGAAAAAATCGGCACGCCCGAAAACGCCACCATCCCCGAACTCACCGCCGCCGCCCGCCGCGTGCTGCGCGAGGGGTTTTTGCGCGCCGACATGGGCATTTCTGGCGGAAACTTTGCCGTGGCCGAGACGGGCTCGGTCGTGTTAGTCGAGAACGAGGGGAATATTCGCTTCACGACGAGTTTGCCCAAAATTCACCTGGCAATCATGGGCCTCGAGAAAGTCATCCCGCGCCTCAAAGACCTGCCCGCGTTTTTAAGCATCCTGCCGCGGAGCGCCACCGGCCAAAAGGCGAGCAGCTACGTCTCGGTCATCACCGGGTCGAAACGCGCGAGCGACCCCGACGGCCCTGAAGAGTTTCACCTGCTCCTCGTGGACAACGGGCGGAGCGCCGTGCTCGCCGACCCGAAACTGCGCGACGCGTTGCGCTGCATCCGCTGCGGCGCGTGCCTGAACGCCTGCCCGGTGTACCAGAACGTGGGCGGCCACGCTTACGGCTGGGTTTATTCGGGGCCCATCGGCGCGGTCTTGAATCCGGGTTTGCTGGGCCTCGAGCACACCCATAACCTGCCCCAGGCGAGCAGCCTCTGTGGGGCCTGCGGCGAGGTCTGCCCGGTCAAAATCCCGCTGCCCGACCTGTTAATCGAACACCGCAAACGCTCTGTGGAACGCGGGTTGTCGCCCAAGACCGAGAGAGCGGGCATCGGCGCGTTCGCCTTTGTCGCCACCCATCCGGGCATGTGGGACGCCGGCACCAAAATCGGCCGCTTCGGGTCGCAGTTTTTGAGCCGGGACGGCTTCGTGCAAGGTGATTGGCTGCCGGTGCTGAAAGAGTGGCTGCGCGAGCGCGACTTTCCGAGCCCAGCAAAAACGTCGTTTCGGAAACGCTGGAAGGACGAACTCGAGTGACCCGCGAGGACTTTATCGGCCGCATCCGCGGCGCGCTTCACCGGGAAACAGGTGACCCGCTCGAGGCCCCGCCCGCCCTTTTGGAGCCCTTAGCGGAATGGGACACGGCTGTTTTGATAGAGCAGTTCAAGCTCGAGCTGGAGGCCGTCGGCGGCCATGTCCACGTCGTCGATAGTGTGACAGAAGCGCGAGAAAAGCTCGAGGCCCTGTTGGATGAACTCGAGGTCACCTCCTTCATCCGCACCACTGAGAAAATTGTCGACGAGGTGCTGGGCGACCTCTACCTGCCGCTGAACGACAACCCCGCCGCGGCGGACTTAGGCATAAGCGGCGCGCGCTGCGCGATTGCCAACACGGGCAGCCTCGTCTTGACAAGTGAGATGGGCCGCAAAGCCTCGCTGTTGCCGATGAACCACGTCGCGTTTGTCAGGACTGAACAGCTCGTGCCGTCGATGGCGGAGGCGTTGGAAACTCACCTAGACGTTTTACCGAGCGCCTGGGTGCAGGCGACCGGGCCGAGCCGCACCGCCGACATCGAGCTGACCTTGACGACCGGGGTTCACGGGCCGGGGGTAGCGCACGTGATTTTGATTCGGGCGGGGTAAATTCGAGAGGGGTAGCTCGGGACTCAACTTTTTACAGACACGTCTTCGGCTAATTTTTGTGCGTCCAGTGCGTTCAAGCTGATACCTGCCTGCGCCGCCTCTAGCTCGCTGAAGGCTGTATGGGTGACGACCATAGGGTGACGATAGTCTGGTGAGCTTGGGGAGGGTGTTGGGCGCGAGGCGCTTTTGCAGCTTTGGTATTAATATGAGGTGAGGGCTCGTAGCTGCCGTTCTCAGAATCAATACCTACAAGCCCAGACAGTAGCGAACAGCTTCCTCAACTTCTTTAAGCATTCTTTCGGACAGCCCACCTGCTGCTAGAGCTGGAAACCTCGCGGCGTCGACGGAGCGTAACTGAAAGTCGAGAAAAACGGTCTCGAGCGGTAACCCACTTTCGCTGGTCGGCACCCGCACATTCGTTCGGTAGTTTCGTTTGACGTTGTCGCCCTTTGTACCGACAACAACTGTACCGACAACAACCGTGACCACCAGCGGGCGTGAGTTGATTTCGTCAATCGAGAGCACAAGCACCGGCCGACTTCCCGCTTGTTCACGCCCCGTCGTAGGATTCAAATTGACAAAATAGATTTCGCCACGTCTTGGCTGCGTCACAAGCCGCCAAGTCCGTCTTCTTCGGTTAGGCGGAACTCGACATCTATCGCGCTTAGTTCTCGTTGAATATCGGGGTCGGCGGCCATTTCGTCCAAGTCACTGCTAACGTCTTTTTGCAAGATGGAGGCGAGCCGTTCAAGCAGCCACAGTTTGTCCTCATGCGTGAGGTTGGTGATTTGTTTTTCTAAGTCGAGTAAAACTCGAGAGGCCATAGGGTGATTATAGTCGTGTGAGGCTTGGGAAAGGTGGTGGGCTCGAGCTTCTTGCTGATTCGAACTTGTTCGTGGCTCGAGCAGCCATAGGACGAGGATAGTCAGGTGAGGTTGGGAGTGTTGGGGCTCGAGGCATGTCAAACTACTTTCTCTTATAAGCAGAATCATGGTTGGGATGAAGCGAGATAAATTTTAAGATATCCCCATCACGCTGTACCACCGCACGACATTTCCTTGTGACTCGGACGGTGTAAGCATCCTCTTTGAAAGACTTGATGCTTTCCCACCGCAAGCCTTTGTCGCGGTAAACTTGCGGCCAAGAAAGTCGTTTGAGTTTGCGCAGTGTCTTGAAAAAAGCCAGCAGTTCGACTTTTTCAAGCTCGAGCAAATCCACCTGAAACTCGGGCCGGTTGAGGTCGAACTCCACTACTCGCTCAACGGTTCGCCGTGTTCAGCTTCCCACCGTCTGCGAATATCAGCCTCGAAGCTGTCCAATTCTGTAACCTGGGTTGGACGTTCTTTAGCCCACTCGAGACCCTCGGCTACTTTGGTCTTGGCAGGTTCCCGGTGCAACCACAGTTCGTTGTCCGGTATAACTTGCGCGGTTCTGATAATCCATACACCCTCTTCAGGCGTCTCCACAACGACGGTACGCCCTGCATACTCTTTGCCGAGAGAAAGCTGCCCACTTTGTCCTACGGTTTTGACCTGTGACATACAAACCTGCTTTCGTGCTGCATGATAGCACAATTTGCTTTGTGGCTAAGAAATGTTGAAAGCTCGAGCGACCATAGGGTGATGATAGTCCGAAAGGTTGGAGGCTCGAGACGTAGTAAATTTGTGAAAAGACTAAACTGCGTTCATGCCCTCAATCTGCACTTTTTACGGCATTGTTATCTACATGTACTACAACGACCACAATCCATCCCACTTCCACGCCGAATATGCTGAATTTGAGGCCGTTTACACAATAGAAACTTTAGAAATCCTACGTGGAAATCTGCCGCGCCGCGCTCATGCACTCGTCGTAGAATGGGCTACCTTAAACCGAGCAGAGCTGATGGACAATTGGCGCAAAGCAAGAGCGGCTGAGCCGCCTTCTAAACTCGAGCCCCTTGACTGAGGAGATACATGCGACAACTTGTAAGAGTAAAAATTGTGCAACCCAAAGAGGGTTTTGTTGTAGACGTAGTTTTTGAAACGGACGAAAAGAGGAGCATTGACCTCGAGAAGTATCTACAAGGCCCCGTTTTCGAAGCCGTGCGGAGTAACCCCGAGCTGTTCCAAAGTGTAAGGGTAGAGCGAGGGATTCTCACGTGGGGTGAAGGTGAGCAGTTAGCCGACATTGACCCCGACGTGCTTTACTACGATTTGGTTCCTGCGCGCCTCGAGGAGGTCGAAGCGGCTTAGGAAGGTTGGGGGTTCGAGCTTCTTGCTAATTTGAACTTGTTCGTGGCTCGAGCGACCGTAGGGTGGTTACAGTCGGGTGGGGTTTGGGAAGGGGGGTTGGGGCTCGAGCCACTTACCGACTTTAGAGTTTGCTTAGCGTTGGAAGCTCGAGCGACCATAGGGTGATGATGGTCTGGGAGGTTGGGGATATTGGGGGCTCGAGGCGCTTGCTAACTTTGAACTTACACAAGCAGGGGCTCGAGTTTAAGGAAAATAGCGATACATGTCTTTGCGGTGCAGCGCCCGCTTGAACACCACGGTGTCATCTTCTACCGTAAAACCGACCCGGTAATCGCCGACTCGAATGCGATAGGCAGCGTCAGCATTCTTCAGCTTTTTTAAGTTAGGCACGTCGGACAAACTATCTAAGGACGGGAAAGTATCGAAAGCCAACGTCTTGATGCGCTCGTAAGTTGCGTTACCCTGCAAGCGTTTTAAGTCTTTGACAAAACTTGCGGCGTAGACCGTTTTCACTCGGCAAGCGCCGCGAGGGCTTGCTCGAGCGTCAACACTTCGTCTTTATCAGCTTCTTGCATCGCTCGCAAAAGGCAAACGTCTTCTATGACCTCGAGAAGCTCTTCATACACGCCTATGGGAAGAAGTACGTGAGTTTTGTTGCCTTCTTCGTCGTGAAGAAAGGAAGGGTCTCGGGCAGTGTCGACCATTTGGATTATTGTAGCAGGCTTTGAGTTTTGGGTGGGCTCGAGCCGCTTATCGGCCTCAAGTTTGCTTAGCGTTGGAAGCTCGAGCGGCCATAGGGTAATTATAGTCTGGTGGGAAGGTGTTGGGGGCTCGAGGTACTTGAAAATTTTAGATTCTTGATGCTTCAAAGTAGAACAGGTACTTCTTTGAAAAGCGCAACAATAAGGCGTGAAATACCAATAGCTACCGAGATGTAGAAAGCAATTTTTAGAAGGCTATGGACGGCGATTACAGTTATAGGTCTAAACAGGGGCAAGTTCCATGCAATGTTTTCTGGACTGGGACGTGATTGTGCAAAACCTGAGTTGATTAAGTGTTCTTCACGCTCACGTGCTTGAGACACTTTCAAAGTGGTGGCAAACCTCGCACCTGTATAGGCTAGTAAAAAAATGAACTGTATAAAAGTTATTGTTCCAGTTAAATCTAGGCAACCATCGAAAAGTAACTCTTTCCAGAGTGGAGAATAGCTAATTTCAAAGCCACTGGTAGGTATAGAGGCTAAGAGCAGTAGACTTCCCGCCTTGAGTATGTAAGGTGAGAAGAAAAGCAAAGTCAGGAGCAAAATAATAGAGAGTCGTAAACCTGTATATTCCTCGCGCAAGGTCGCCCAAGAGTCAATCACATGTTTGGCTGAGAGTAGATTTGTTGAATCTTTGCCGTGTGCAACATTGACCCAATCGGAGATATAAACGGTAGACCCATCGAACCTACACCCCACCAATAAAATAGAACCTGAGATTTTAGGGTTCCATATACAGTTCCGAAAATGGGTACCGCTTGCGCCCCAGAAATCAACGGCACAAGTAAATTCGCAGTTTAAAAACAAACTATTTTCGGTGTCAAAGCGTTTGCATAATCTTTGCTCGAATGTTGAATTTGCGACAAAAGAGTTCACTGACGAGCCGGTACGAATATTAAGCTCATGGAAGTTTCCAAAGAAAGAGCACTTATTTATGGAACATCCGCTTACGGATAGACTTGGATTTGCTACGGGATACTTTTCTTCCCCAGACCCAGAAAACGCTGACGAGTCATCAAAAAGGATTTCTTTATGGATGAAACTTAGGGCTGTGAAAGAACACTGAAGCAATTTGCTTCCGAAGCCAAATTGCAGACCCTCTCCCATCTTGGACGAGGAGTTCAAAATTTACGTTGTTCCAAGTACCTCCTTGAATCCTCAGAGATGTGCCTAAAATGACCGAAAGTTGAACATCACTAACTGTGAGGCCAGAAAAATCAAGCTGAGTTCTCCCGTCAGCCTCCATTCCAAATCTTTCCGCTAACTGAGCTAAGGTCATTCTCTCCATAAAGAAAAACGCTAGTTGAGTACCCTCCTCAAGAACTCCCCCGTATAACTCCCCTCAACCCTCGCCACACACTCCGGCGTCCCCTGCGCGATAATCTGCCCGCCGCCGTCGCCCCCTTCCGGCCCTAAGTCGATAAGGTAGTCGGCGGTCTTGACCACGTCCAGGTTGTGCTCGATGACGATGACCGTGTTGCCCGCGTCCACCAGTCGGTGCAAGACTTCCAACAGCTTTTGAATGTCGGCAAAGTGCAGCCCCGTGGTGGGCTCGTCCAAAAAGTAGACGGTCTTGCCGGTCGAGCGTTTGGAGAGTTCCTTGGCGAGCTTGATGCGTTGCGCCTCACCGCCCGAGAAAGTCAGGGCGCTCTGGCCGAGCTTGATGTAGTCCAGCCCGACATCGTGCAGGGTTTGCAGCACGCGGTAGATTTTGGGGTGGTTCTCGAAGAATGTAAGCGCTTCTTGCACGTCCATCTCGAGCACGTCCGCAATCGTCTTGCCCTTGTAGCGCACTTGCAGGGTTTCGCGGTTGTAGCGGTGGCCGTTGCAGTCCTTGCAGGTCACCCACACGTCGGCCAAAAAGTGCATCTCGATTTGAATCGAGCCGTAACCGCCGCAAGCCTCGCAGCGGCCGCCCTTGACGTTGAAGGAAAAGCGCCCCTTTTTGTAGCCGCGCTTTTTCGCTTCGGGTACAAGCGCGAACACGTCGCGGATATGGTCGAACACGCCCGCGTAGGTCGCCGGGTTGCTGCGCGGCGTGCGCCCGATGGGGTCCTGGGTGATGTGGATAGTTTTGTCGAGGTGCTCGAGGCCGCCGATGCTTTTGTGCGGTCCGGCAGTCGTGGCCGCACCGTTGAGGCTGCGCGCCAGCGCCGGGTAGAGCGTGCCGGTAACGAGGCTCGACTTGCCGCTGCCCGACACGCCCGTGACGCAGGTCAAGGTGCCGAGCGGGATGCGGGCGTCGACGTGGCGCAGGTTGTGGAGCGAAGCAGCGCAAATTTCCAGGTAGTTCTCGCCCCGCCGCCGCTCGGGGTTGGGCGGCGCGATGGTGTCTTTGCCACTCAGGTAGCGGCCCGTCAGGGACTTGCTGCTCTTGAGGATTTGCTTGTGCGTGCCCGCCGCGACGAGGTCGCCGCCCTGGACGCCCGCACCGGGGCCTAAGTCCAAGATATAGTCGGCCCGGCTCATCGTTTCCTCGTCGTGCTCGACGACCAGAACCGTGTTGCCCATGTCGCGGAGGCGCTCGAGGGTCTGAATCAGCGCCTCGTTGTCGCGCGCGTGCAGGCCGATTGAAGGCTCGTCTAAAATGTAAAGCACACCCATCAATCCGCTGCCGATTTGCGAAGCCAAGCGGATGCGCTGGCCCTCGCCGCCGGAGAGCGTTCCGGCGCGGCGGTCGAGCGTGAGGTAGTGCAGCCCGACGTTGAGCATGAACTGCAAGCGCTCGCGGATTTCTTTTAAGACTTCCCCGGCAATCTCTAAGTCGCGCTCACCCGCCTCAGTCTCGAACCTTTTAATCCACGCGGTCGCCTCGCCGATGGAAAAGGCGCTCAGCGCGGGCAGCGACTTATCCCCGACGGTGACGGCTCGAGCTGCAGGACTCAGGCGTTCGCCCGCACAGTCCGGGCAGGGCAGCTCGTTCATAAACGTCTCGTACCACTCGCGCGCGTCGTCCGAATCGGTCTCGCGGTAGCGCTGCTCGATGTTGTACATCGCCCCCCAGATTTTGCGGTGGCGGGTGCGCACCGTGCCGCGTTTGTTCGTGTGGCGAATGGGGATGGTCTGGCCGCCGGAACCGTAGAGCAGCGCCTGCTGCGTCTCTTCGGGCAAGTCTTTCCAAGGCGTGTCGAGGTTGCCACCGTAATAGTCGACGATGGACGCGACCACGCTCACCGTCCAGCCGGACTTTTTCTTGAGTTCGCCGTAGTAACCCATCGCGCCGTCGTTCAGGCTCAGGCTCGAGTTAGGAACGACGAGGGTGGGGTCGGCGCTCGCCTGGGTGCCGAGCCCGTGGCAGGTTTCGCACATGCCCAAGGGCGAGTTGAAGCTGAACATCTGCGTGGACAGTTCGGGAAACGAGATGTCGCAGTGGGGGCAGGCGTTGTGCTCGCTCAGCAGCACGTCGGCCTCGCCCGTGTCGGCGATGAGCAGGCCGTTGGCGGTTTTCAGGGTCAGTTCGACGGACTCGGTCAGACGGCCCATGAACGCGGCATCGTCCGCAGCATCTTCAGGAATCACGAGGCGGTCGACGATGACCTCGATGGAGTGTTTGTTCTTTTTCTCGAGGTCGATTTCGTCCGTCAGCGTGAGGGTTTCGCCGTTGACGCGGGCGCGCACGAACCCGGCGGCGCGGGCGTCTTTGATGACATCGACGTGCGTCCCCTTGCGGTTGCGCACGACGGGGGCCAGCAGTTGGAGTTTCGTTCTCTCTGGTAAAGCGGCGAGCTGCCGCGCGATTTGTTCGGCGCTCTGCGCGTGGACCTCGCGCCCGCAACTCGGGCAGTGCGGTGTGCCGATGTTGGCGTAGAGCACGCGCAGGTAGTCCATCACCTCGGTGACGGTGGCGACGGTCGAGCGGGGGTTTTTGCTCACGGTTTTTTGCTCGATGGCGATGGCGGGGGAGAGGCCGCCGATGTAGTCGACCTTGGGCTTTTCCATCTGGCCCAAAAACTGCCGCGCGTAGCTCGACAAGCTCTCGACGTAGCGCCGCTGACCTTCGGCGTAAATCGTGTCGAAGGCGAGGCTCGACTTGCCCGAGCCCGACACACCCGTGATGACCACGAGCTTGTCGCGGGGAATGGTTACGTCGATGTTTTTCAGGTTGTGGTGCTTCGCGCCGCGTACCGTGATGTGTTTTAAAGCCATGAAAGTCTCCCGCTCGAGCTGAACTTGCCGTTTCTACCCAAAATTGCCAAGGGGAGTATACCTTAAAAATTAAGGAGCTTTGTCAGGCGGTGCTCAAACTCCGGGCTAGGCCAACTGCGTTGTTCAAAAGGCTGTAGAGCCGAACCGCGAGGTTTCCGGCACGAGGCTGTAAAGGCCGTCGGGGGTCTCCAGCACCGTCTCACCCGCTAAAATATACGCATCCGAGGTGGTTTGCAGCGGAACGTCGTAATTTACAAACAGAACGACGGGGCCTGAGGGCAGTGTCGTGGTTTCTGTAGGCACGATGGGCGTCGCCTTCGTCAAGCTGTCACGGATGTACCAGAGGCTGTCGCTGGAGGGGTCGGCCTCCGTCGTCCACCCGGCCCTGACGTTTTCTATACCCGGCGTCGTCATGGCGAGGCCAGTGACCGTGAGGGGTGCGTCCAGGGTGAACTGGTACCACTGGCTCACACGCAAACGGTGAGCTTCCGACTCGGTCGTCACCACGGGGCCGCCGGAGACCTGCGGGAGCGGCGTCACGCGACGCGGGTCGTAGATGATTCGAACGTCGACCGGGACCACGATGTCGTGACCGCTGTGCGACCAGGTCATGTTTTGCTCGTCCAAACGCTCTTTAAAATAACCGTTGGAATTAACGAAATGGATATTCAGTTGTTGTACGCTGCCGACCTGGTCTGGATTGACGGGCGCAAGTGTGAGGTCGACGGCGTAGACACCTTTTTCGAGGCCCTCCTGGCTGAAACCAGTTGCCTCGAGCCTCAAGTTTTCGGCGTCTGCCGAGACCGTTTGGCCCTCGATTTGCCACAAGGTTGCGATGCGTCCGAATCCCGAACACCTCATTTTGATGGGGACGGTCAGCCTGTAACCGGGCGGGACGGTGTCCTCCCTGAAAAAGCTCGCCCGCACCATCGCCGCTTCGGTTGTAAAGTCGGTACAAGCCCGCCCGAGAAAAAACCAGTAAGCCAGAGCGCCCAAACCGACGAGCGACAAACCCCAAATCCACGTTTTCACACGACCCATTTTAGAGCTTTTGGGAAGGTTTGGCTACACTCCCAACTCACCTGAAACGCTTGGCAAAGTTGGCAAGATAGGCTCGTGACCTTCGGGCCGGGGCCTAGCTGACCGATACCTTTGCGAGCCTTTTTGAACTTTACTTTTTGGCTGTTTCAGGGAGGTTCGTTTCCACCCGAGTGAGCAAGAAAAGTGACCTAAACGTAACCTAGTGCCGGGTCGAATTGTACACTCGAGACAGGATGAAACCACCAACGACTGAGACAACTGAGTTTGAGATTGGGCTTGGGTGTACGGCGCGAGTTTGCGCTCGAGGGCTCTCGAGGTGTAACCATGCGGATTAGGGTCGGCTGCGAACTCCTTTATGAAGTACCTTACGAAGCGCCCCTGATTATCAAAGTGCAACTGCGTGACGGTCGCTATCACCAACTCGTAGACGAGCGCTGGGGCGCGACGCCCGACCTTCCCATCACCACCTTCACCGACGAGTTCGGCAACCAGGTGTGGCGCTTGCTCGCGCCCGGCGGCGAGTTGCGCCTGAAGTACGACGCCCTCGCCGAGGTGCCGCCCGAGCCCGACGCGGTATTGCCCAGTCTTAAAAAAGACCTCGTTCAGAATTTGCCCGACGACGTTTTGATGTACACCCTGCCGAGCCGCTACTGCCAGTCCGACCTGTTCATCGAAGACGCCTGGAAGCTGTTCGGCGACATCGCGCCGGGCTGGGCGCAGGTGCAGGCGATCTGCGACTGGCTCCACGGCAACATCGCTTACGAGGCGGGCAGCACGCCGGCCACCACCAGCTTCGACGCTTACCAGGAGCAGCGCGGCGTGTGCCGCGACTTCGCGCACTTAGGGGTATCGTTTTGCCGCGCGCTGAACATCCCGGCGCGCTACACCTGCGGTTATTTACCCGACATCGGCGTGCCGCTGCCCGACGTGCCGATGGACTTCCACGCCTGGTTCGAGGCGTATTTAGACGGCGACTGGCGCACCTTCGACGCGCGTCACAACGAGCCGCGCATAGGCCGGGCGCTCATCGCTTACGGCCGCGACGCGGTCGACGCAGCCTTTGCGACCTCGTTCGGGGCGAGCCGACTTACCAGGTTGCAAGTTTGGGCCGACAAGGTTGACGCAGGCACCACGCTCAACGACCCGCTCGTGCCCCAGCACCCTTTTGCCGAGCCGAGCATCATCCACAACGAGCCGAACGACAGCGAGGCACAAAAGTGACGCTGGGCACCCCTACTCCCGAGGTTACCTTTTTGAATCACCGTGAGTTGAGTTGGCAGGGCGTAAAGCGAGCACGCTATCTGTTTTACCAGCACTTCCACTACGCCTACCCCGGCCCCATCCACAACCTGCGCCACCGCCTCGTGGTGGTGCCCGCCGCGCGCTACGGCGACCAGCAACTCTGCAACCACCACCTCCGGGTCGCGCCGGTAGAGGTGAATACCAACAGCACCCTGGACGCCTTCGGCAACCGCGTGTTTGACTTTGAAGCACCTCGCGTAGTCGGCGCAGTCTCGTTCGAGGTGTTGACCGAACTCGAGCGCACCACCGACAGCCGACCTCACCTCACACCGGGTGTGGACGCCGACCTGTTTTTGGAGCCGACCCCGCTCACCGAGGCCGACGCGCGCATTCGTGAGACGGCGCTGGGTCTCAAAAACGCTTGCGAAAACGACCGCGCCCTCGCCGCCGCCATCAACGTTTGGGTTTATGGCGCGATGCGCTACGGCTACGGCGCGACCCACGTCGGTACCACCGCCGCGCAAGCTTTAGCTGTTGGGCAGGGTCTGTGCCAGGACTACGCCCACCTCATGCTGGCGCTGTGCCGCGCCGCAGGTCTGCGGGCGCGCTACGTGTCGGGGCACATGCTCGCCGAGGGCGGCTCGCACGCCTGGGTGGAAGTGCTGTTGCCCGCCGAGGACGGTTTCGAGGTCGTCGCCTACGACCCGACCAACAAGCGCCGTCCGGGGTTGAACTACGTCACCGTGGCGGTCGGGCGCGACTACCGCGACGTCGCGCCGACCTCGGGGTCTTACCAGGGGTCGTACGTCGGACAGCTGACCATCACCAAGCGCGCCGGGCTGACCGCCGTGGAATACGAGTGTGGGCAGGTCGTGGGCGACGGTACGCGCCTGGCGGCTTAACCGACGGGCGCTTCGCGCTTTTCGGTTTGGCGCACCGCTCGAGCTGAACAAGGTTTGCGAGCGCATTTGTCTGTCACCATCACCGTTTTGAGAGAAGAGGCTTTGTCAGTCAAGCAGGCCAACCTGCAAAGCTTTGGCGACGGCATCTTGCCTGTCTGCCACCCCCAGTTTTGACAGAATCGACGAGACATGAACTTTGATGGTCCCCTCACTCACGGCCAGCGCCTCGGCAATCCGTTTGTTGGACAGGTCTCTAGCAATCAGTGTTAACACTTCGGTTTCTCTCGGCGTGAGCTTGTCCAACAAAACGGCTGGCGGTTGCTGCGCGTGCTCGAGCGCTTCGGCCAATACCTCGGAGACGCGCGGGTGAATAAAGCGCTCGCCCCGACCGAGCCGCGTGACGGCGGTTGTCAGCACCTCCACCGACACGTCTTTGAGCACATAGCCCGAGACGCCGACGCGCAAGCCCGCCACCATGTCGTCCTCGTCTTCAAAGGTCGTCAGCAGTAATACCGGAAGATTGGGATAGCGCTCCTTGAGATGTCGCGCCGTTTCAATACCTCCCAAGCCCGGCATCCGAACGTCCAAAAGCACTACGTCTGCTTTACTATGCTCGAGCCAGGCTAACAGCGCCTCGCCACTCTCCAGCGCGGCCACGACCTCTAAACCTGTTTGAAGATTCAGGAGGGTCTCGAGTCCCACCCGAACCCACGGCTGGTCGTCCACCACCACTAAGCGGGTTGTCTCGGCAGGCTCGCCCACAAGTGAAACCGTCCCTCCTCAACGCTCACGTTGAAGCATCCCTGCAAACTTTCGACCCGTTCCCGAAGGCCCTGAAGCCCCAACCCTCGGCTCGAGGTTGTCAAGCCGCAGCTTTCAAAAAAATTATCTGCGCTCAGTTCGATGTGCTCGTCTTGAAACTGCACATTCAGGGTCAAGACTTTGCCAGGTGCATGTTTGGCGGCGTTCGTCAGCGTCTCCTGAACGATGCGGTAGAGGGTCACGCGCGTCTCGGCGGCAAGAACGCCCTCGACTCCTGCTACGTTCAAAACCACCCGCTCGTTATGGGGCGCTAGGCTGACGAGGTGATGGAGCGCTTCGCTCAAAGTGACCTGCTCGAGTCGCTCCGGGCGCAAGGCCCGTACTGTTCTATTGAGATTACCCAGTGCTTCGGCGTTGCGTGCCAGGGCGCGCTCGAGGGCTTGTTGACTCGTCTCGTCGTCCGGCGGGAGCTTGTTAAGGATTTCCAAGTCGAAACGCTGCGCGGTGAGGTCGTGACCCAGGGTGTCGTGCAGTTCACGGGAAAGGCGCTGGCGTTCTGAAAGAGAGGCGTGTTGAAGCTCCAACTCGCGGTAGCTTTTGAGTTGTTGGTAACTGCGTTGCAATTCGTCGTAAAGGGTGCGCGCTTCCTCCCTGGCGCGCGCCTCGCGCACGGCGAACTCGAAACCCGTCAAGGCGTAACCACCGAAGATGACCGCTAAAGCCAAAAAAACGACAATCGTGACGAGGGGCGGATTAAGCCCTCCCAGACGCCCCAGCGTAAAGCCCCACAGCATCGACCAGGCGAACAGCGCCGCTGCCACAAAGAGCGTTTGCTTAAGAGTCAGCCAGTAGCGCGCCGCGAACGGGACAATCACCAAACTCAAGAGCGGGTCGAGGTAAACGGTGAGGAGCGCCACGACCCCCACCCCGAGCAAGACCAGCGCCCCCTTCTCCTGTGGAGAGCGCTCCCCAGGACGTAGAAAGTACAGCAACAGGCCGAAGAGGGAGGCCGCCACAGCGACGCGCGTGAGGAGCGCCAAAGGCTGAAACAAAATGGGGCTCCTGCCGCCTCGAGCGTTCTCGGTCACTAAAAAGAGGGACGCCAGCAGGACCATCGTCAGGTTGAGGCCGCTGAAAAGCGCCACCGCGCTTGCCACCGGACGACTGACAAACAGGTGTCGCCAGTATGTTTGAAGCTTTCTTTTCACATCACACCTATTTTAATTGGCTCAACGTTTCTTGAGCGGGACTAGAAGTCACGACGACCAAAGTCCCAAAGCCCGATGGCGAGGACAGTAGCGGCGAGCGCCAAACTGTATAAGAGGCTGTAAATAAGCGCGTCAACCTCGCTACCCGTCAGGATGACACCCGGCAGCGTCCAAGGCCACCACGGACCAAAGCTCGGGTTGTTGATACCGATAAAGCCGACCACCGTTGCTACTGCCCCAACCGACGCCGGCACTAAGAAGCTCGCGAAGCGAACCGCCAGAAAGAAGGTGATCACGAGCAGCGCCGAGCTTGCCAGCCAGACGAAAACGTAGCGCTGCACCGCCCAGAGAAGGGGGAGGGGCTCGAGCAGCGCGTGAGGCAGCAGCGCACCGGCGACGATGATGGCGACAAATGCTGTAAGGTTCGACAAAGCAGTTAATACGAACAGCAACCCCAATTTGCTGAGATAGAGCCGACTGCGTTTTTTCGGCAGCGCGAGGTTGAGCCGCCAACCCCCCGAGCCGTGTTCCAGGGCTGTAACCTGCACGACCACCAGCGTCACAATAAAGGGCATGAGCAAAAGAGACCAGTAAGCTATTCCGTTTTGAACAAAGGCTTGCCAAGGAAGTCCCTCACCCCGCAGCCCGTGGTAGATTTGCCAGTTGAGGAGGGCCGGAACAACGGGAGCGAGCAAGACGACGAGCCAGACCCAGGTGCGTTTGAGTTTCAACGCTTCTCCTTTCACGCCGCGACCTCCTTTAAAGCATCTGAAGTAAGGTTGAAATAAATTTCTTCGAGGTTGCCGCCGTGCGCACGCAACTCCGCGAGTGTGCCCTCAAAACGGAGCCGTCCCCCGGTGATGACGCCCACGTGCGTGACGAGTTGCGCCATTTCGGTAAGCAGGTGGCTCGAGACCAACAGCGTGTGTCCTCGAGATTGCAACGCTCTAAGGAGGGTGCGCATGTCGCGCATCCCGGCGGGGTCGAGACCGTTCTGCGGCTCGTCGAGGATGAGGATGTCCGGCTCGCCGAGGAGTGCGAGCGCGATTCCTAACCGCTGACGCATTCCTAATGAGTAATCCCTCGCAAGGCGGTTAGCCGCGTCCATCAGTTCGACCGTCTCCAAGACCTCGGCAACACGCACCTTGCCCTTACCCAACTGACGTGTGTGAAGCGTCAGGTTTTCCCTGCCGGTCAAGTTCGGGTAGAACGCTGGCCCGTCAATCATGCCGCCGACGTGCATTCTTACCTGCGGGGAGCTTAGCGGGTCTTTGCCGAGTAAGCGCACCTCCCCGCGTGTGGGCCTGCCAAGTCCCAAGAGGATGCGTAGCACGGTGGTTTTACCGGCACCGTTGGGACCGAGAAGGCCGTAGATACTTCCTCTCGGTACGTGAAGGTTAAGGTCTCTGAGCACCCACTGCTTCCCGTAGCGCTTGCTGAGCTTGCGTGTGGTGAGTACGGCGTCGTTTAGGGGTTCTGGCGAGGATGTTGACATGCCGTCACCTTAAATCGGCAACGGCCCGACGCGCATCTGACCGGAGATATATGACCCGTCTATGTCCTTTTGAGAAATTCAGCCAGCTGATGCCCCTTTTTGCTTTTCTGACGACCGCACCGCTCGAGCCTTTTTAGGCTTCGCCTGTTTCTCCTCTACAGGCTCCTTGTCCACATCTTTTTTGGCTTGCCGCACCTTGACGCTTTCCAGCGGCGTGTCCCGCGCGGGCAGTTTGAGCTTGTCGCGCGCGCCGTCGTAGGCGTTTAGCAGTAGGTAAACCGCGCCTTGCAGGTCGGAAAGTCCGCTCAGCAACTCGTCCTTGTTCCCGTTCATGAGGCCCAGGCTGTTGGCATTGGCTTGCTCGAGTTCCTGCACGCCCTCAAGCAGGTCGCGCGCCGCTTGGCTCGTGTAAACCGTCTTTTTAGCCGCACGCTCTTTGTGCAGTTCGCCGAAGTAGCTCTTTTTCCAAGCGGCCAACTTTTTGTCGTCGGCTATCGAAAAGTCCACCACGTCCACGTCGCGGCTGAGCAGTTTATCACCGCCCTCGACGCGCTCTATCCAAACGTTCAGGGTGGTAGGGAGGGTGTGGCCGTCCAAGGTCAACTCACCCGCGGCAACGTCGGCCTTGATGCGTTCGTACAAGGCTTTGAGGTCGCGCCGGTTTTTGACTTCGAAAGCTTCGTCTTCTAAAAAGCTGCTAAAGGTTACGGGCATGTTTTCCTCCAAGAGTTTCGTCGTCTGCCGTAGCGTTCAAAGGATACCTTAGATTTTAAGGTAGTTGTGTCTGCGCCCGTGCGGAGTTTTGGGAAGCGGCCAACGTCATCTCCGGACGGTAGTGAAAAAACAGTAAAAAAACTAAGTCTTCCCGAAAAAGTCAGCCCGTTCCTTTTTGGAAAGGCTTTCAAACAAGGCCGAACAAGGCTTAGCTACCAAGCCAGGGGAGACCCGTCGTAATTCAGGTACACGCCGGATTCGTCCGTTTTCAGCTTCGCTAAAACGTCTTTCATCCCCCGGACGCTTTCCTCCGGGCTGAGGCTGGCGTTGGGTCCGCCCATGTCGGTGCGGACCCAACCGGGGCTCAGCGCCACTGTGCGGATATTCTGCGGTTTCAAGTCCTGCGCCAAGGTGGCGACGACCATGTTGAGGGCGGCTTTAGAACTGCGGTAGACGATTTCTCCGCCGTTCGACCCTGCGACACTTCCCAAAGCGCTGCTCATAAAAACCAGCAGCTTGTCCTGACCGGTTGCCACGTTGCGAACAAAGGCTTGCGCAACGAGTGTGGGCGCGACTACGTTGACGCTGAGAACGTTCGACCAAACGTCTCGGCTCAAGTCGGCAAGCTCTACGCCTCTGGGGCCGAACATGCCTGCGTTGTTAAAAAGGATGTCGATGGGTTCGTCTTTAAGTTTTTCGCTGAGCGAGCCGGTGGAGGCGCTGTCGGTCACGTCCAAAGCCAAAGGCTCGAGCCCCAGCTTCCGGAGCGTGTGCGCCGCCCGGGGTTCGCGGCAGGTGGCGAGGACCCGCCAGCCGTCGGCTTGGTACTGTTTAGCCAGCTCCAGACCCAAGCCCCTGTTTGCACCCGTGACGAGAATGGTTTTGGTCATGGGTCAGCTTAGCGCGACTTCGGCGGCAGACACAGGTGCCGTTTCCATTGACCATCTTTTTGCTCGAGGGTGTTCGACGCGCTGCTCGGTGCTTTGCGCCGCAGACCGAAAGCGACCTCCGGCTCTAAACTTCGGTATGCGTTATTTTTTGAGTTTTTTCGCGGTTTTGACAAGTCTGACTTTCGCTCAAACCTCGCCCGGCCTCGTCTTGCCCGCCGGTTACACGGCCGAAACCGTCGTAAGGGGTTTGCAAGGTCCCACGCAGATGATTCTCGGCCCGGACGGGCGGCTGTGGACGGCCCAACTTGCGGGCGGGGAGAACGCGGGCAGCGGGCAAATCGTCGCGGTGTCGCTCGAGACCGGCGAGCGTGAGGTGCTGCTCGACGACCTTTTCAAACCGACCGGCTTAGCGCTGCTGGACGGCTACTTGTGGGTTGCTGCGGGCAACACTTTGGTACGTGCGCCGCTCGAGGGCGGCAAGGTGGGCGTCCCCGAAACCGTGCTGAGCAACCTCCCTTTCAACGGGCGCTCGAACGGCACCCTCACGGTGACGCCGGACGGCAAACTCTTGTTTGAAACGAGCGGGCGGCGGCAGGGAAACGGGGCGCAACCGGGCTCGGCGACGCTGTGGGAGTTGAACCCGGACGCGCCCACCGAACCCACAGCTTTCGCCACCGGCTTCAAGGGCGCTTACGCCCATACCTTCGACGCGGACGGCAACTTGTTCAGCACCGAGATTGGCGACGACCCGGTCAACGGCTCCCCGCCGCCCGACGAACTCAACCTCGTTACGGCGGGCGGTGACTACGGCTGGCCGCAGTGTTTCGGCGACCGGGGGGCGGCCCTAAACTATGGCGGCACGCCTGAAAAGTGTGCCGAAACGAAAGCGCCCCTGGCGCTGTTCGCGCCGCAGTCCACCCCGACGAGCGTCGTCGTGTCGCCGTTCGAAGAAAACGTGCTGCTCGTGGCGCTGTGGGGTCCGGCGAATAGAAGCGTGGTGAGCGTTCCCTACGACCCCGAAACGCTCCAAGCCGGCGACGTCACAAAGTTTGTCGACGGTTTGGCACTGCCGCAGTCGTTGCTGGCGCTGCCGGACGGGGATTTGTTGGTGAGCGACTTTGCAACCGGGATGGTCTACCGCATCATTAAAAGGTAAGTTTGGACCTGTACCGGCTGCTTTCGGCTCAAACCGAGCGGCTTGATCGAGCCGTAGGGGTGGAGCACAAGGTAAGCTGGGGACGATGCGGTCGTGGTTATTTGTCGCTTTTTGCCTCTGCCTGAGCGCGTGTGCGCCGCGGGTAACGTCTGCGCCGCCCAGCATCCCGGCGACGACCGCGACGGTTTCGGCAGGTAAAACGGCAGGTTGCGGCCTGACCCCGCCCGCTGTCGCCCCTTCACGCTTGAACGTCGGCGGGCGCGTACGCGAAATGATCACGGTCGTGCCCGGCGACTACGACCCGCGCCGCGCCTACGCGCTCGTGGTCGCTTTTCACGGCCGGACGAACTCGAGCGCCCAGGCGCGAGTCTACTTCGGCCTGGAAAGAGCGCTGCCTGACACGATTTTCGTCTACCCGAGCGGTTTGCGGCAGGGCACGGGCTACAGTTGGGCCAACCCCGGCGACCCGCCGGACGCGCTGCGCGACTACGCCTTGTTCGACGCCATCGTGCAGACCCTGTCGGGTGCGTACTGTTTGGAAACGAGCCGCGTGTTCGTCGTGGGTCATTCGCTCGGGGCTTATTTTGCGAACAGTTTGGCTTGTGAGCGCCCAGGTGTGGTCCGGGCCGTCGCCTCGCTCGCGGGCGGTCTCACCGGGTCGCAGTGTCGCGGGCCGGTCGCCGCGATGCTGTTGCACAACCCGAAAGACCGGCTCATCGCGGTCGCGCAGGGCGCGGCGGCGCGCGACGTGTTCAGGGCGGCGGACGGCGCAACCGGCCCGGCCGTGGCGTTGAGCGACCCGCTCATGCAGGCGTTTCGCTGCGTGCGCTACGGCGCGGGGCGCACCCCGGTCGTGTGGTGTCCGCACCCGTTCGACACCCGCTACGACGGCAGCTACTACCCGCACACCTGGCCCGAATTGACGGCGGCGGCGATGGCGGACTTCTTCGCTGGGCTTCCTTAACAGCGGGTAAGGGTAAAAATCAGAAAGTGAAAACGAGAGGTCAAAATTCCTTGCTCAACCGCTCGAGAAGCGCGTTTTAAGCCGCCTCAGTTTTTGTCCAAACCTACCACGTCGCCGCGCCAGCCGTAGAGCAGCGCGTCGATGTCGTGCGCTTGCAGCGGTTCCGGGTCGACCGGGACGATGTCGACGACGGCGCCGGTGGGCAGCAGCGCGGCCACCTCGAAAGCCCGGTCGTGGGCGAGTTCCAGCGTCATGAGCAGGTCGTAAGCCTTGGCGGCGAAGTCTTTGATACCGGCATTTTTCAAGTGGGCGAACGCAGCGGGCCAGTAGCAGCGGTAAAGGGTCAGTTCAGCGGTTTTCATGCCTCGTCTCCTTAACGTGAAGCCTGGGTTGGAACACTTTCCGGCCCCTTGCGCAGCTTCAACCGTGTAGCTTCAGAGGTGGGCGAAAGCGTGTTGCCTGCCGTTGAACCGACTATAAAGCCCGCTCGCTTACAAAAATCTTACGAAATCTCGCTCGAGCCGCCGAAAGCGAGCAACCTCACACCCGTTGCTCTTTTTGCTGCTCAGCGCGTGCCCGGACTTGTAGTTTTTCACGACGACATCAGAAGTTTGTCAGCCACAACCTCGGGCGCAGCCGCCGGCCGGAGTGGGGCCGTGACGGGTGACGAAGTGACGGGTGACGAAGTGACGCTCTTCGACTACCACCGGTGGGCGACGTTGCGAATGCCGGACGTTTGCGAAACGTTGCTGGAGGCCCTGCTGAAGCCCGTCGATGCACTTCGTATGCGAGGCGGGCGGGACGTCGCCCCAGAGCAACTTCACCCACTACTTGCGGGCTCGAGCCGACGAGGCTTAGGGTCGGGCCGACCAAGGGCAGAGACGGAGGTTCGACTTTTCCGCTTAGTCCTTTGTACTCGTTTCAGCCCCCGACTTTGATGGTGGCCTTGCCGCTGCGCAGGACGAAGGTGGCGCTGAAACCGTCCAAGCCGGGCTCGCTCTCGGCGCTCATCCCCACGCTGAAGCGGCCGGTGTTCGGGGTGTTTTCAGTGTTCAGGCGGACGACGTCGACGAACACCCTCAGCGTGCCACGGTCGTTCGCCGCGACGGACAGGGCCGAGGCGAGCGCTTCTTCGTCACCCACGTAGCGGTAGGTGCAGCTCAGCGCGGCGAGGTCGCAGGCCGCGTCGCGCGTAAAAACGAGGTTCAGGTCGTGAGCGAACTCGAGCACGGCCTCACCGTTCGTTTCGTCCTGCAGGGTCGCCACCCCGAAGGTGCGCACCAGGATAAAACTCGTCGGAAAGGTCGCGCTCAGGGGCCGGGCGAGGCTCGCCGTGGGCGCAAAGCCCATCTGCACGTCCAAACGGGCCAGGGAAAAGCCGCGCAGGTCGAGGGCTTGGTCGTCGAAAGTGCGCGTCACAGCGGCTTGCGCCTGGCTTTCCGCCTGGGGTGTCAGGGCCGCCGCGCTCGCGTCGGCAGCCGATACGTCGATATTCGCGGGGCCGAACAGCAGGGTGAGGCTTTGGCCGTCCATCCCAAACGGGTCGGCCACCTCGACGGGCGGGATAAACGCCGCGACCAAGCCGCAGCCGGTCACGAACAAGACCGGGACGAGCGCGAAAAGACAGCGGAGCTTCATAAAGACCTCTTTCTGGGTTCAAGCCGAAGCGGTGCGAAGTTGCTCTCAACCCCCAAGGTTGCGTCGTCAGGGTCTGCCGACCCGTAGTTTGGAGGCGGGCGTTGGGGGCGGGAGTTTAGAGGCAAGACGACCTGCGGCCCGCCAAGTCTACAGCGCACGCCGTCGGGTCGGCTAGGGAGTTCGTTACTTCTGCTTTTATACCTTGGGCTTCTTCCCGGTCGTGGACGCCATTGTCTGAAGCCGTTGTTTACCACATCGTTGTTTACCACGTCACTGTCTACCGTGTCACCGTGTCCCAGCGCCTTGACACCTTCGGCAGACCTCTTTATACTTCACAGGCTATGACTGACCAAGTAGTGTCCACCCGAACCATGTCAACCCACAGCGTACCCAGCCACAACGCTATTTTGAATTTAGCCCAACTCTTGGGTGGCGACGTCGGTGCCTACGAGGTCGAGGACGAAGGCCTGCTCACGCCGGACGACGACCTGCTTACCGCCGACGGCCTGCGCCTGCTCGAGCCCCTCAGTTGGCACCTCACCGTGCGCAGCACCGGCGGCGACGACGACTTTATTTTGGAGGGCGAGACTTCGGGTGTGGCGCTTTTGGAGTGCCGTCGCTGTCTGGAAGACGCGGCCGTCGAGGTGCATTCCAGCTTTATCTACCCCATGATTTACCGGCCCGGCAGCGAAGAGCTGATTTTACTCGAGAACGACGAGGACGAAGAAGACACCCTCCGGTTCGGCAAGCCGGAAGTCGACTTCGCCCCGCTCATCACCCAACTGTTCGCCATCGACCTGCCCCTGACCGCGCTTTGCAAGGACGACTGCCGCGGCTTGTCGCCGGACGGCGTCAACTTGAACGACCACCCCGAGCACGTGAGCGAAGACCTCCCGAGTGGTACGGCGTCGCCCTTCGCGGCCCTCAAAGACTTCGAGGTCTAGCGGGCTCGAGGGAACTCACCTTGCGTTCACAATTTCGTTCGTCTGGGTGAAACTTATAACAGCTTTAGGTAGCCGCTACGGGGTCGTCGAAAAAAGCGGCACCGCCTTCACGCCACATTCTAAAAGCTCTCGGGATGCGCGTGACGTGGCCGGGGTCGATGGGGCTCGGCAGTTCGTCTTCGCTAAACCAGCCGGAACCGAGCGTCTCAAAAGCAAACCTCGCTCGTTCGGCGGGTTTGTCCGCTAGGGGTTCGCAAAGAAACAAAAAGTGGTAAAGGTGAAAACGTGACTTTCCGCCGGTCAAACGAGAGTCGAAAACACCTACCAGGGCTTTGGTGCGGCAGTGAACGCCCGTCTCTTCGAGCGTTTCCCGAACCGCACCTTCGGCGGGTGACTCGCCGACCTCGAACATCCCGCCGGGCATGGCCCACAGCGCGTTGTCCGCGCGCTGAATCAGGAGGATGCGCCCGCGGTCGTCAATCACCGCGGCGTCACCCACGGACAAAGGCGTCGGGCGTGAAAAGTGCGGGATTTTGAGAGGCTCGAGGTCCGTCAGAGCTTCCCCACTAGCGAGGGCCAACATTTCCACGGCGATGTTTTGAACCGTTTGGTAGTGTTCGCGGTCGTAAATCGTGCTTGCAAAAAGCAGGCCGAGCGAGGACACATCACGTAGTTTGTCCGCCCAAAGGGCTAACTTTTCTGCTGGGGAAACGTCGGCCACAACCAATTCTAAGCTTAATCGTCGGCTTAGGGCCGGCTTAAAGCGCACTGGCGTCAATGAGCGCGCGTCTGCTATACTGCTACGGTTTGTGCCCCGCAGGGCACGTGAAGGAGTTTACTCGACATGGCAAAACACCCGGTTCCGAAAAAGCGCACCTCCAAAGCGCGCCGCGACTCGCGCCGCGCGCACGACAGCTTGAGCGCCCCCAACCTCACCGCCTGCGCGCAGTGCGGCGAGATGAAGCTTTCCCACACGGTCTGCCCGCACTGCGGCAGCTACAAAGGCAGGGACATCCTGGACGTCGAGGCGTAACGATTTTGTAAGACCGGCGTTCGAAGTGTTGCGCCAAGCCCCGCCGCTCAGGTGCGGGCTGCAAAATAGGCTTAGAATAGGGCTGCTGAGAAGCGGTCTTATTTTTTTGCCTCGAGGCAGGTTGACGGGTGGTTTTTGTGGACGTGACAGCATGAGCATGGCGAGGGCGGGCGTGACCGCGCTGGGCGCTTACGCCCCGGCCAAAACGGTGTCGAACGCGGACTTAGAACAGCTGATGGACACGAGCGACGAGTGGATAACCACCCGGACCGGCATCAAAAACCGGCACGTGTCGGCCGACGACGAGTTCACCTCGACCTTGGCGTTTCGGGCGGTCGAAGACTTGCTGGCGCGGCACGGCGCGGACGCGCTGCAAGGGGTGGACTTGGTCGTCGTGGCGACCAACACGCCGGACGCCTTTTTTCCGGCCACGGCGGCGCTCGTGCAGGAGCGCTTCAAGCTCACGGCGGGTGTGTTCGACGTGCTCACGGCGTGTTCGGGTTGGCTGTATGCGCTCGCGACCGCCAAGGCTTACGTCGAGTCGGGGATGCGCCGCAAAGTGCTGACCATCGGGGCGGAAACCCTGACGAAGTTTTTGGACTGGAGCGACAGGAGCACGGCGATTTTGTTCGGGGACGGGGCGGGCGCGGCCGTCGTGGAACGTGTGCCGGAGCCCTATGGGTTCAAATCGTTCGTGTTGGGGGCGGACGGCTCCGGGGCCAAGCACCTGAACGTCGGCGCGGTCGCGCCTAGTTTGCCCGACGGCACCCCCATCAGCGGCAAGGTTTACCAAAACGGCCCCGAGGTGTTCAAGTTCGCGGTGCGGGTGATGCAGACCGCCTCTTTGGAGGCGATTCAAGCGGCCGACCTGACGCCCAAAGACATCAGCCTGTTCGTGCCGCACCAGGCGAACCTGCGCATCATCAAGGCGGCGCGGGAGCGGCTCGAGCTGAGCGAGGACCGCGTCGTGGTGACCATCCAGGAGTACGGCAACAACTCGACCGCCAGCATCCCCTTGGCGCTGAAGCACGCGCTCGACGACGGCCGCGTGCAGGACGGCGACAACCTGCTGCTCGTCGCTTTCGGCGGCGGCCTGTCCTGGGCGGCGACGGTGCTGACCTGGGGGGGCGGCTCGTGACAGCCGCTCTTTTTCCCGGCCAGAACTCGCAGACGCTCGGCATGGCTCGCGACTTTTACGACCATTCCGCGGCGGCGCGGCGCGTGTTGAACGCTGCGGAGGCCGCGCTGCCGGGTTTGTTGGCGCTGATGTGGGACGGCCCCGAAGACGCCCTCAAGCTCACCGCCAACCAGCAGCCCGCGCTTCTTGCGGCGGGCGCGGCAGCCTACGCGGCTTACCGCGAAGCGGATGGCGACGCAACCCACGCCGCCGGGCACAGCTTGGGCGAATTCACGGCGCACGTGGCGGCGGGTTCGCTCGCTCTGGGCGACGCGCTGCTGCTCGTGCGCAAGCGCGGCGAGTACATGCAAGAGGCGGTGCCCGCGGGCGTCGGCGCGATGGCGGCGGTCCTCAAGCTCGAGCCCGGAACGGTCGAGCGGGTCTGCCTTCAAACCGAGGGCGTCGTCGAAGTCGCCAACCTCAACTCGCCCCAGCAGACCGTGATTTCGGGGGCGGCCGCGGCGGTCAAAGCGGCGGGCGCGGCGCTCAAAGCGGCGGGCGGGCGGGTGGTGCCCCTCAACGTGTCCGCGCCGTTCCACTGCAGCCTGATGCAACCCGCGGCCGACCGGCTCGAGCGCGACCTGGCCGCCCTCACCTTTCAACCCCCGAGGTTGCACCTCGTCTGCAACGTCACCGCCGAGGTGTTAGCCGACCCGGCGAGCGCGCCGGACCTGCTGACGCGCCAGGTGACCGCCCCGGTGCGCTGGGTCGAGAGCGTGCAGCGCTTGCACGCTTTAGGCGTTACCAGGTTTTTAGAGTTCGGCTCGGGCTCGGTGCTGACCGGCCTCGTCGGGCGAATTTTGGACGATGTAGAGGCGCGGGCCGTCACCGACACGGCGTCGTTGCGGGCCGCGCTCGAGCTGCCGGCGTGACGGCCGAGCAGGGCGGCGCGCGCGTCGCGCTGGTGACGGGCTCGAGCCGGGGTTTAGGCCGGGCGATGGCGCTGGCCCTGGGGCGAACAGGTCACACGGTCGCGGTGCACTACGTCCGTTCCGAGGGGCCGGCGCAGGAGGTGGCTGAAGCCCTGCGCGCCGCCGGGGCGAAAGCGGCGGTGTTCGGCGCGGACGTTTCAAACGCCGCCGCCTGCGAAAGCCTCGTCAAGGAGGTGACGGCGGAACTCGGCCGTTTGGACGTGTTGGTCAACAACGCGGGCATCACCAGGGACGGTCTGGTCTTGCGCATGAAAGAAGAGGACTGGGAGACGGTGTTGAGCACGAACCTCTCGAGCGCCTTTTACCTGTGCAAACCCGCGCTACGCGGCATGTTGCGCGGCGGCTTCGGGCGCATCGTCAACATCGCTTCGGTGGTGGGCATCATCGGCAACGCGGGCCAGGCCAACTACGTCGCCGCCAAGGCGGGGTTGGTCGGTTTCACCAAGGCGCTCGCCCAGGAGTACGGCGGCAAGGGCGTCACCGTCAACGCGGTCGCGCCCGGGTTCATCGCCTCGGACATGACCGCCGACTTGGGCGAAGACCTCAAAACGAGCTACCTCGCCCGCATCCCGGCAGGCCGTTTCGGCCGACCGGAAGAGGTCGCCGCCCTCGTCGCCTTTTTGGCGAGTGCCGAAGCGGGCTATATCAACGGTCAGACGGTGGCGGTCGACGGGGGCATGGTGATGCACTGAGGATTGCCAGGGAGCGCTGACAGGGAGAACTGACGTCAGGCCCGACCCTTACCCTTAGGGTGTTTCAAAGCCCTTCATGCTACACTTCCAAAGAATCTGAGCTAAAATCGCCCAGTCAGGTAAGCTCTGTTAAGTCAAGCAAACTTTTAGGAGGAAAACCGTGGAGCATTCAGAAGTTTTTGCCAAAATCAAAGACGTGGTCGCCGACAAACTCGACACCGACCCCGACGACATCACCGAAAGCGCCTCGTTCGTCGACGACCTGGGCGCGGACTCGCTCGACGTGGTCGAACTCATCATGGGTTTGGAAGACGAGTTCGGTATAGAAATCAGTGACGAACAGGCCGAGAACATCCGCACGGTCGGGGACGCGGTCACGTTTATCTCCCAGCAAGCCTAAGCCTTGCCTGCTGCAAGGTAGACTAGCGGTATGAAACGAGTTGTCGTGACCGGCGTCGGACCCGTAACCCCCATCGGCATCGGGGCCGACGCCTTCTTAAAGGCGCAGCACGCGGCCCAAAACGGGATTCGCCCCATCACCCTGTTTGACCCTTGCGAACTGAGCGTGCGGATTGCGGGCGAGTCCGACATCGACATTGGCGCTTACCTAGACCGCAAAGAGGCCAAGCGCCTGGACCGCTTTATTCACCACGCCATTGTGGGCGCGGCCCTGGCTCTGGCAGACGCCGGGCTGAGCGAAGACGAGGTGGCGGGTGAACAGACCGGCACCTGTGTGGGCAGCGGCGTGGGCGGCCTGGACACCTGGGAAGAGCAGTCGAAAACGCGCTTTGAACGCAACCCGATGCGCATGAGCCCCTTTTTCATCCCGATGATGATCGCCAACATGGCTTCGGGGCACGTGGCGATGCGTTACGGCCTCCTCGGGCCGAGCAGTGCGGTCGTGACCGCCTGCGCGACCGGCTCGGGCGCGGTCGGCGACGCCTTTCGGGTCATCCAGCGTGGCGAGGCCGAAGTGATGTTCGCGGGCGGCGCGGAGGCGTGCGTCACGCCGATGGGCATCGGCGGTTTCGCGGTGATGAAAGCGCTATCGACTCGCAACGACTCGCCCGAAACCGCCAGCCGTCCCTTCACCGCCTCGCGCGACGGCTTCGTGACCGGCGAGGGCGCGGGGATTTTGGTTTTGGAAGAGTTTGAGCGCGCCAAAAAGCGCGGCGCGCGCGTCTACGCCGAGGTCGTGGGTTACGCGACGAGTGCCGACGCGCACCACATCACCGCGCCGGCCCCGGGCGGCGCGGGCGCGGTGCGGGCGGTGCGGTGGGCGCTGAAGTCCGCAGGCATCGACGCGGACAAAATCGGCTACATCAACGCACACGGTACCAGCACGCCCGCCAATGACCTCAACGAAACCTTAGCTTACAAAACCGTGTTCGGCGACAAGGACCGGGTGCCGCCCTTGTCCTCGACCAAGTCGATGACCGGCCACATGTTGGGTGCGGCGGGCGGGGTCGAGGCCATCGCCTCGGTGCAGGCGCTCACCACCGGCGTGCTGCCGCCGACGCGCAACTACCACGACCCCGATCCCGACCTCGACCTCGATTACGTCCCCAACGAGGCGAGGGAGCGGCAAGTCGACTATGTGCTCAGCACCAACTTCGCTTTCGGCGGGCAGAACGCGGCGCTGGTGTTCAAGCGGGTCTAAAGAGAAAGTACCGGGTACCGAGTGATGAGTACCGAGTGAAAAGTAGGGGCTACAAAGGGCTCGAGCCGGTGGCTTGTGGCGAGTAACTTGTAGAAAAGCAAACCAAAGCAACAAGACGACCCAGTCACGCTCGGTACTTTCTACTCGAGCCCGGCAATAGTGGGTTGCCCCCTAAACATTCGGTTTGGGGTCGCGTAGGCTTGCACTTGCCTACAAACGGCTACAAATTTTTAAGGGGGCAACATGTTTTACCACGACAGCAAGTTGCAGTACACGGTGCGGGTGGACACGCCCAACCCGCTCTTCGCCAAGGCGCTTCAGCAGGCCATCGGCGGCATCGAGGGCGAAATCCGGGTGATGATGCAGTACCTGTTCCAGGCCTTCGGGTCGCGCGGCCCGACCAAGTACCGCGACATGCTCTTAGAAACCGGCACCGAGGAAATCGGCCACGTCGAAATGCTCGCCACGGCGGTCGCCATGAACTTGGAGGGCGCGCCGACGAGCTTTCAAGAAGCCGCCGCCAAAGACCCGTCGGTCGAAGCGGTGCTGGGCGGCATAAACCTCCGCCACATCCTCTCGTCCGGTTTGGGCGCGATGCCGGTCAACAGCAACGGCGTCCCGTTCGACTGCTCACACGTCTACGCGACCGGCAACATCGCCGCCGACATGTATGCCAACGTCACTGCCGAGTCGGGCGGGCGCGCTCTCGCCGTGCGCCTTTACAACATGACCGACGACCCCGGCATGAAAGACATGCTCAAGTTCTTAATCGCCCGCGACACCATGCACCAAGAGCAGTGGCTGGCGGTGTTGGAAGAGCTGGGCGGCCCCGAAAAGGTTCACCCCATCCCCAACTCTTTCCCGCAAGAAGAAGAGTTGCAGGACTACAACTACGTGTTCCTGGGTTTCAAAAAAGACGGCTCCGAGCCGCCGCAGGGCCGCTGGTCGAGCGGTGAGAGCATCGACGGCAAAGGTGAATTCAGCAGCCGCGTGATGACGCCGCAGGGCCAGGAACCCAAGCTCGCGCCGCCCAAGCCGGGCACGGGCGCGCAAAACGAGCAGATGGAAAGCTCGAGCGCAGTCAAACCCCAAAACGTGTCGGCTTAAACGTTTTTATATGAGGCACCGAGGAGGGAAGTTTCAACCGCTTCCTTTTTTATAAAAGAGGTGAGTTTGTGAAGGATGTTCGGACGCGTGTTTTCGGGGGCTCGAGCCGGGCGGCCCTGGGGACCGGCTTCCTCCTCGGTGTGGGTTTAATAGGCACGCTGGACGGGACGGTGGTTCACGAACTGTTGCAGTGGCACCGCTTTTACGTCGACACGACTCCGTTTTGGCAGGTTTTTATCGACGGGCTGTTTCATTTAAGCTCGGCGCTGCTGCTGTTCGTCGGCGCGCTTTTGCTGTGGCGGCAGCGTGAAACATTGGCTGACCTAAAAGATGGCGGCGCGGCCCTGGGCGCGGGCGTCTTGCTCGGCATGGGCGCGTTCAACCTTTACGACGGCACCGTTCAGCACAAAATTCTCAAACTTCACCCGGTCCGGCTCGGGGTCGAGAACCAACTGCCCTACGACCTCGCCTGGAACGCGGTCGCCCTGCTGTTGCTGCTGACGGGTTGGGGTTTGTGGCGCGTGGCGCGGCGACGTGTCGCTTTGTCCTGAGGTGCTCGAGCTTAAAACTCAGGGGATGAACCGAGACGACTACGCCGAAACCAACCGGGCGGTGTAGAACACGACGGCCGAGGTTCACGCCGCTCTCAAACTGGCGGACTTGCTCGCCGCCGTCCAAAAACCCGACTACAGCACCCTGGACGCGCTGGAAAAGCGCGTCTTCGCCTCTCTCAGGGTCGAGGGCAAGGCGGTGGCGCAACTGAACTGCAACGACGGCCGCGAACCGTCGCTCGCCAAGCTCGGGGCGGCGCGCCACGTCGGTTTCGGCAGCAGCGACGCCTTTATCGAGCAGGCGCGGTTGCTGGCAAAGATGGGCGGTCTAGCAGCCGAGTTCGTGCGCGTGAGTGTCTATGACATTCCGCATGACTATAACGACAGTTTCGACATCGTCTACGTGACCATCGGCGCGCTCGGCTGGCTGCCCGACCTGACGAGCTACTTCGAAACGGTCGCCCGAATCCTCAAATCGGGCGGTTCCCTGTTTTTGTACGAAATGCACCCCGTCCTCGACATGTTCGACGCCGCAACGGGGTTGGAAGTCAAACACTCGTACTTCCGCACCGAGCCTTATAAAGAGGAAGCCGCGCCCGACTACTACGACCCCGGCCAAACCGTTCAGGGCACGTCTTACTGGTTTCACCACAAGCTCGCGGACGTTGTCGGCGGTTGTCTGATGAACGGTCTTTCGCTCACACATTTCGAAGAACACCCACACGACCTGTCGAACGTGTACGCAGCGTTTCAAGCGTTTGAACACAAGCCGCCGCTGAGCTATTCGCTGGTGGCGCGAAAAGGGGCGTAGCTCGAGGCCTTCAGACTTCAATCCCGTTCACGAACGCTTCAGCCGCTCCTAAAATGTCTTTCACCTCGCCGTCGCTCTGCGCCTCGCAGTAGACGCGCAGCACGGGCTCGGTGCCGCTCGGGCGGAACATCAGCCAGGCCTGGCCGCTCAGGTTGAGTTTGGCACCGTCCAGGCGCTCGACCGACTCGACTTCTCGCCCCGCAAACTTTTCAGGCGGACGCTGCAGCGCCGCCATCACGGCGTCTTTGAGGGTGTTGCCGCTCAGGTGGATGTCCAGCCGGTCGTAAGCGTGGTGCCAGGCGACTTCTCGTTCGATGTCGGCGAACAACTCGGTCAAGGGCTTGCCGGTCGTCGCCATCGCCGCGAGCAGCAACAGCCCGTTGGCAATGCCGTCGCGTTCGGGTAAATGCCCACTCACACCGATACCGCCTGATTCCTCGCCGCCGACAAGGACGTTACCGTCCAGCATGGCGTCCACGATGTACTTAAACCCGACCGGGGTTTCGACGACCTCCAAACCCCGCGCCCGCGCTAAACGTTCGACGATTCTCGAGACCGTGAACGTCTTAACCACTTTGCCTGTTTTCCCCTGACGGCTCAAACTCTCTATCAGCACCGCAAAAATCTGGTGCGAGCTGAAAAACGTTCCCCCCGACAACACCACCCCGATGCGGTCGGCGTCGCCGTCGGTGGCGATGAGCAGCCCGTCGCTTTGAGTTTTCATATAAGCCATAGCCGCGCCTAAGTTGTCGGGAATCGGCTCGGGGTTGACGCCGTAAAAGAGCGGGTCGGGCTCGGGGTGCAGGTCCACCGCGCGCCCCCTAAGGCCGACGTGTTCGAAAAAGCCGCTCAGCCAGCCCGTCCCCGAGCCGCCCATCGCTTCGTGGACAATCTCGCCCTGGACACTTCGCAGGGTCTCGACATCGACGAGGGCGGCGAGGGCGTCGAAATACGCTTCACGAACAGTGAACGTTTCGACCTCGTGGCGCTCGGCGTCGAACGGCTTGATGTCTGTAAAGCCGATGGTCTCGACTCGAGCACTCACCGCCTCATAAATGTCGCTCGTGGCGGTGCCGCCGTAAGCGCCCTTGAGCTTGAAGCCGTGGTACGGCGGCGGGTTGTGCGACGCGGTCAGCATCACGCCGCCGCCCGCGCCCAGGTGTTTGACGGCGAACGACAAGGCGGGCGTGGGCAGGTAGCTGGCCGAGACGGCTACGTTGAGCCCGTTCGCCGCCAACACTTCCGCCGCCCGCCGCGCGAACAGAGGCCCGTTGAAGCGCGTGTCGTAGCCGACGAGCACTTTCGTTTGCCCTTCAGCAACGAGGTAATCCGCGTAGGCTTGCGCGGCCCTCGAAAGGTTGAAAAAAGTAAACTTGTCGGCAATCACGTCGCGCCAACCGTCGGTGCCGAAAACGAGTTTGTCCACTTCAGGAGCCATCACAAAACCGCGAATTTCAACAGGCGTTCGTCGTCCAAAACTTTTTTGAGGTCCTGGACGCGGCTTTTGTGGACGAGCAAGACCGCGTTGCCGCGCTTGACGATAATGAGGTCTTCGACCCCCAAAGTCACGATAACGTCGTCCGCAGCGTCGGTGTAAATGATGTTGCCCGACGTTTCCAGGCCCACATGCGTGCCGACGACCGTGTTGGCCGCCGTACCGGCTTCGGCGTCGTCTTGTTTGAGCAAGCGCTCGAGCGCGACCCAGTCGCCGATGTCGTCCCAGTCGAAGTCGCCCGGCACCACGAAAGCCTTGTCGGTTCGCTCCATGACCGCGTAGTCGATGCTGATTTTGGGCAAATCGGGGAACGCCTCGAGTAGCCGGTCTTCCCGCCACGCCGCGCGCAGCGCCGTCATGAGTTCGGGTGCGTGCAAATCCAGTTCCGCCAAAATGACCTTTACGGGCCACACGAAGATGCCCGCGTTCCAACTGTAACCGCCCGCGGCCAGGTAGCGTTCGGCCTTGGCGGGATTGGGCTTTTCGACGAACTGCCGCACGCGGTAGCCGTCTCCGACCGCTTCGCCCGCCTGGATGTAGCCGTAGCCCGTCGCCGCCCGAGTGGGCTGAATGCCGAGGGTGACGAGGCCCGCTTTTTCTTCCGCCAAGGTTATCGCCCGGCGCACCGTTTTCCTGAACGCCTCGGGCTTGCCGATGCGGTGGTCGGCCGAGAAAAACCCGGCGACCGCGTCCGGGTGGCGCTCATAAAGCGTCAGCGCGGTGAGCGCCACCGCCGGAGCCGAGTCGCGGCCGACGGGCTCTAAGATGAGGTTGGCGCTCGGCACTTCGGGCAAGTGTTCCGTCACCAGGTCGCTGTAGCGTTCGCCCGTGGCGACAAAAATGTCGGCGGGCGAGTCGACAAGCGGCAGAATCCGCTCGAAGGTCGCTTGGATGAGGCTGCGCCCACTGCGCTCGAGGTCCAGAAACTGCTTCGGTTTGTCCGGCGTCGACAGCGGCCAAAACCGCTGGCCCTTACCTCCCGCCATGATGACGGCTAAAAACTTGCTCATGGTTACCCCCTTAGGTGGTTTCAGGGCCACCCTAGACTCTCGAGTATAGTTGAAGCAGCTCGGAAAGGCGAAACATCGTTTGTCGGGACGTCTTGAGGCTCGAGCCTCGCCCACACCCGGATCCCCCTCCGAGTCACGACCTGCTGAAGCGGCGCACCAAACTTTGCAGCTCCGGCAGCTCGAGCGTCAAGCACAGCCCGGCGTAAAGGAGGCCGAACGTGAGAGTGCCGCCAAGTGCGTACAGCACGTAAGCGACCCAACTCGCCGCCGCGGGTAAAACGGTAAGGAGCAGCGACACGGCGAGGGCGGCCAGCCCGGCCGCCAACCACACCCGCAAGCTGTGCTGCACGAAGCGTTCCGCACCGAAGTGTTCGGCTCTAGCCACCAGCACCAGCAAGCCCACAAGCTGCAGCCAGCTCGCAATCACCGTCGCCCAGGACAACCCCTCGATGCCCAGCGGCCGGTAGAGCAGGTAGTACAGCGCGCCCTGCACTGTCAATGTGACCAGGGTGAGCACAATCGGCACCCGTACCCGCTTGCGCACGTAAAACGTCCTGACGAGAAGGTTGTTCACCCCGATGGGAAAAATCGCCAGCCCGAGCGGGACGACGGCCAACACCGTCGAAGCGAGCGTGAAGGGCTCGGCACCCGCCCGCCCCAGCAGGGGAAACCAGTTGAAGACGACTTCCACGACGGGCCGGGCCAACACCGTGAGGAGCAGCCCGGCCGGAACGGTCAAAAAGCTGATGAACCGCAACCCCTCGAGCAGCGTCCCGGCAAACACCTCCGGCGCGTCCACCGCCTGCGCGCTGAGGCGCGAGTAGTAAGCGAGCGCGGGCGACACGCTGAACAGGCCCAACGCGAGGCTCACGAACAGGTCGGCGTTGGTGAATGCCGTGACGCTGCCTGGGGGCAACAGGTCGAGCACGTTCGCCGAGACGAGGTTGAGAACCTGCCGCCCGCTCGTCGTGAACACCGACGGCACCATCAACAGCAGCACCGCCGACAAGCCGGGGTGCCAGAATCTGAGGACGTGCAGGTGACCGCCGCGCAGCAGCGCCGGAAGCTGCACCGCGAACTGCGCCACGCCGCCCAGCACGAAGCCCCAGGCGAGGGCCTCGGCACGGTGCGGGTACAGCAGCATGACCACAACCGACACCACGTTGAGCGCCACCGGTGCCCAGGCGGGCCAAAAAAAGCGCTCCTCGGCGTTGAGAATGCCCATCGCCCAGGCCGACAGCGAAACCGCAAACAAAAATGGAAACACGATGCGCGTCAGCTGCAGCGCCAGGTCGCGGTCGACGCTGCCGCCGCTGGTCAACAGGAGGTCGACGATGTAAGGCGCTGCCGCATAGGCTAAGAGCAGTAATATCCCGTTGACGAGCACGAGCAGCCCTAACAGCGCGGCAGACAGGCACTTGGCATCTGTACCCTTGAAAGTTCGGTAAACCGGGATGAACGAGTTGCTGAGCGCACCCTCGGCGAGGAGTTCGCGGAACAGGTTCGGCACGCGCAGCGCTATGAAAAAAGCGTCGGTAACGGTTTTGTCGAACAGTTGGGTGATGAGCGACTGCCGCAAAAACCCGGTGACGCGGCTGCCCAGGGTGCCGCCCATGAGGGTCAGGGCATTGCGCGCGCTGCTCTGCCGGGGTGGGGTGCTTGGGGCCGCGTCTACCTTATCCACAAACGTTTATCCACAGCCTGTCGGTAATTCAAGCACCGACGGTGAGTTTGGAAAAGCGTTCTTCTACTTGCTCGAGTGTTTCGTCCTTTTTAGGAAAAGCAAACCGCACCCGCCCCCGGCCCAAGCTCGGGTCGCTGCGGTAAAAAGAGGAGCCGGGAATCGCGCCGATGCCTAAGTGGTCGATGAGCCAGTAGACGAACTTGTCGTCGTCATCGGACAAACCCATTCTTTCGGCCACCGGGCGAAAGTCGGCGAGCGTGTAGTAAGCGCCTTCGGGCGTGGGCGCGTCGAAACCGGCATTTTTCAGAATCGCCATCATCTTTGTGCGGCGCTCCACGTAATACTTTTTCAGCCAGTCGTAATACTCCGGCCCGAAGTTAATCGCCGTCACCGACGCTTTTTGCAACGGCGAGGGCGAACAAATTGTCGTGAAGTCGTGGATTTTCCGCAGCGCGTTCGTGAGATGTGCGGGGGCGATGGCGTAGCCGACGCGCCAGCCCGTCACCGAGTAGCTTTTGGACAGTCCGCTGATGGTGACGGTCCGCTCCGCCATGCCGTCTAAAGTGGCGATGGGGATGTGCTCGAGCCCGTCATAGACCATGTGCTCGTAAATCTCGTCGCTGATGGCAACCACGTCGAACTCTAGGCACAGGTCGGCGATTTGTTGCAACTCCTCACGCCGAAATACCCGCCCCGACGGGTTGTGCGGCGTGTTGAAGATGCAGGCCTTGACGCCCGGTGTTTCGAACGCACGGCGCAGTTCGTCGGGGTCAAAACGAAAGTCCGGCGGGCGAATCGGCACCCACAGGGCTTCGGCCCCGGCGAAAACGACGCCCGCGTGGTAGTTCTCGTGGGCGGGCTCGAGGATGACCACCTTTTCACCCTTGTCGACCACACCCAAGAGCGCGCTGATGACCGCCTCGGTGACGCCGCAGGTGATGGTGACCTCGAGAGCCGGGTCGGGCCGGAAGCCGTAAAAACGTTCGGTCTTATCGGCGACCGCCGCGCGCAACTCGGGCAAGCCCCAGGTCGGCACGTACTGGTTGAAGCCGTTTTGCAGCGCCTCGCTGGCGGCCTCGAGCAACGCCTGGGGCGGTGAAAAGTCCGGCGAGCCTTGGCCCAAGTTGATGGCCCCTTTGCTCAGGGCGTACACGGTCAGGCCGCGGATGGTGGACTCGAACAGGTTGTCGACGCGTGTGGCGGCTTGGGGCATGGGGGGTCTCCTCGAGAGCTGCTTGCCAGCATACCCGGTTGGCGGCTCGGCCGGGCAACCTAGCCGGATTACAACCGAGCCGGGTAACAACCGGGTTTCTCTCGCAAGAACGTCTGAAGCGGTCGGGCTGAGGGTTTTGGTTTGCCGGACTCGCAAGCCGAGTTCAAAACGGTCGCCCTCAAAAGAAACGACGAATAACTTTTTTCTCTTCACCAGCGCCTGCGGTTCTGCAAACTGTAAGCCTGACGAAAGGATGACCATGCGACGTTTTTTGAACTTTGTTTTCCTCGCCGCCCTGCTCACCGCCTGTGGCGGCAACGAGCCGACCGGCCCCGCTTATTTGGAGGCCGGTCTGGTCGCTTACGACTCTCAGGTTGTGGTGCACGGGTTGCACAGCGGTCTGTCGGCGGCGTTGCGCGCCGACTTGAGTCGGGCCGCCTTGCAAGCGGTTACCGAACGTGAGGGGCTAGGGCCGCAAGCGCTCCCTCTGGACTATCAGGTGTTGCTCAAGGCGTTTTGGCAAGCCGCGCCGGGCGCGGAAGCTTACCGCGTGTTCATCCGCGAACAGGGTGGCGCGGCGCAAGAAATCGCCTCGCTGGGCCCGGGTCAAACCGAGTTGACGCTGCTGGACATCCTGCCGCAGTTCGAAGTCGAAGGGGGCCGAGTCTACGAGGTCGGCGTGGCGAGCGTCGTGTCCGGTCGGGCCGGCGCGGTCACCTGGTCGTGGCCCATGCAAGCTTTGGGCGCGGTGAAGCTGACCTCGCCGGGTAATGCCTCGCAGCAACCCGCCCGGCCCCAGTTCGTGTGGACGAACGCCCGCGGCAATCCGGTCGCCACGGAAATAGACGTCGTAGACGGCAGCGGCAAGGTTGTGCTGTCCAACCTGTGGACGAGCGCACCCTTACCCTCTTCCGCCAGCACCAGCCAAGACCTGCCGGGCGGCGACTACCGCTGGGTCGTCGTCAACGCCAGCGGCAGCCAGACTGTGCAAGACCCGCGTATGCAGGACTTCTTTCCACTCGGCTACACGGTCATGTCGGTGCCCTCGCCCGCCTCGTTCACCGTCGGCGGCGGGGGTGGGGGCGGCCAGCCCAGCGGCGACTTTGAAATCGTCCTGCGCTTCGGCCCCAACACCACCGAAGCCCGCAAAGAAGTCTTCCGGGCGGCGGCGGCGCGTTGGCAGCAAGTCATCAGCGGCGACCTGCGAGACTTCCCCATCGACAAGCCGCTCGGAGCTTGCGGGGAAAACGAACCGGCAGAAAACGGCACGGTCGACGACCTCATCGTCTACGCCGAAGTCGGGCCTATCGACGGGCCGGGCCAGGTTTTAGGCTACGCCGGTCCTTGCCTCGTCCGCGGCGGCGGTTTGAGCGCCTACGGCATAATGCGTTTCGACAGCGAAGACGTTCCTAAACTCGAGGCCGAGGGAAGCTTTTCGGGCACCATCCTGCACGAAATGGGACACGTCTTAGGCATCGGCAGCCTCTGGCGCGACCACGGGCTGCTCAGTTTTGAAGGCTCCGAGTGTTTAGAGGCGACTTCGGTCGGCTTTACGGGCGCAGCGGCCAAAAGCGAGTACGCCGCCCTGGGCGGCTCCGACGACGTGCCGGTCGAAAACGACCACGGGCGCGGCACCAAGTGCGGGCACTGGGACGAAGAAACCTTCGACACCGAACTCATGACGGGCTTCGCCGAAGGAACTTTGCCCTTGCCGCTGAGCCGCATGACCATCGCCTCGCTCGAGGATTTGGGTTACGTGGTCGACAAAAACGTCGCCGACCCTTACCAGCTTCCCAGCTGCTCCCCCACCTGCCTCCGCGCCGACGACGGCCTCGACATCGCCGGACGGGAAATCATATTAGCTCCCAAGTTCGTGCTCGAGCCCGACGGCAGCTTGACCCCCCTAGAGACGCAGACGCCGCCTCAGCATTGAACACCTCAGTATTGAACGCTTAAACACAAAAGGCGATGCGTGACGCGTAAAAACCGGCGAGCAGTGAGTGGGCATTTGAAGACTCACTGCTCGTTTTTTGCTCAAAAGAGGTTTGTGTCAGGTATTTAAGTCGAATTTAAGCCTCACCTTTTTAAGCTGACGACAGCCTAAAGGAGGTCTGAAGATGAAACGAGTCGTTTTGCTTTGCACGTTCGTGTTGACGACGGCGCTGGCCCAGAGCGCACTCACCCCGCTGACGCTGCAGTCAACGCCCGGCAACCCCGTCGTAGGGGTGTGGCAGGTGAGTTTTCCGAACGACGGCGGGCCGCCGGTCGAGGGCGTCGTGGGCTTCAACCCGGACGGCACCTATCGCGAGGAGATGACGAGCCAGGGTCAACAGGTGGCGTTTTGGGAAGGCCGCTACACGCTCGCCCCGGACGGCACGCTCACCCAAACCGAAACGAACAAGTCGCCGCAGTTCTGCTTTCAGGGGCAGTGCGAGCCCAACGACGGGCCAAGCGTGACGACGAGCCGGTTGAGCGCGCAAGGCCCGAACAGCATCACCCTGACGTACGCCGAGGGCAGCGAGACGTACACCCTGACGTTTCAGCGCGTCGGCGCTGCAGCCCAACCCCAACCCGGCCCTCAGCCCGCACCCCAAGTGTGCAGCGGCCCTGTGCCCGCGCCGGGCTACACGCAACCCGGTCCTGCACCCGCCGAAATAGGCACCAACCCCTGGGCGGGTGACTACTCGGACGGCGACGTCACGCTGCACCTCGCCGGCCCCGGCGCGGACTATTTCGAGCGCGGCGGCCAGCGCTACCCGCTGCAACTGACGGGCACGAACGAGCGCCTTGGCACGTTCAGCAGCGACGGCAACAGCTTTCCGGTGGTGCTCGAGCGCTTCGGCAGCAGCGTCGTTCTAAGCTCCGGGAACGCGCGCTTCACCCTTCAGCCTGCACCCGACGGCGCGGTGCAACCGGCCAATCCGCTGGGGAACTGAGCAGCCCGTAACCGCAAGGCGTCAGGGTTCGCAAGCTTGGGCTGGAGACGCCCGAGTGGAGCTGCCGAAGACCACGAGAAACGAGTCCCCGCGCCGCCCTCATGACGCTGCTGTCGCAAAGCGCGCAGTTGAGCGGCGCTGAGCGGCGGCGCTTGCTGGGGGTCGCGCTCGGGGTTGCCGAGGTGGGCGCGGACTACGAGCTGCTCGGCGCGGTGCTCAGGCAGAGGCCGACGTGCGCGCCGACGCCCTCGCGGTCATGCTGAACCTGGCCGACGAGACGCATCCCTACTTCGCCGGGTTGTTGGGCGCTTTGCGGGACGGCGAGCGCACCCTGGTTTTGGGCGCGCTGCTAGAGGCGTCGCGGCTCGAGCCCAATTCGGAGCGCCGCCTGTTACGTTTGAACCGCCTTGTCAAAGTGCTTCCCCAAGCCAGCCTCGGCTTTTACTGGCCCGAGGCCGAAGCACTCGCCGAGCAGGGCGGCGACGACGCGCAGTTGGCCCTGTTGGGTTTTGTGCGAGAACTGCCGCCCCCGGCACGCCCGCTGACCGTGGACACGCTGCGGCGCGCCCTCGGAAAAGTAGGGAACGCCTTTAAACGTGCGATAACCTTTGCTGCTTTAGCAGAGCTGGTCGAACTCAGCAAGGGCGATCTTGTCGAGGCTGGTGTGAGCGCTGCGCGGATTCCCGACGAGACGCTGCGTGTAATGACGCTCACACGGTTGTCCCAGCTCGAGGATCGAAAGTCCGACTGATTTTTCGCGCCAGCGCTCACAGCAGCACTGTGCAAGTAGTCAGAATTTGGTAGCTCCGAATGATGCTGACTACTGCTAACGTCAACAGATGATAACGTCAACAGAACAATAAGGCACAGACTTCTGTGGCGGGCAAAGGTCACGCCTCGGCCGGTTTTCCCCTGTTAAGGTAGAAAAGACGCTGTGCTAGGCTTTCGCCCCAAGACGAGCAACCACTACCTCTCGCGCTCTCGCCTGCTCAGGCTGCTGCCCGAAGAGCCGGGTTTCGTGGTCTGGCTCGAGGCTCCCTACGGCTACGGTAAAAGCGTGCTGAGTAGCCAGTGGGCCGACCGGCTCGAGGTGGGGGGTTGGCGCGTCGTCTGGTTGGCCTTGGCGGAGCGCGAGCCGAAAGAGGCGCTGGCCCAGCACCTGTCTTTACCGCCCGAGGCCCCCTGGGCCGTTATCTTAGAAGCCCTTTGGCAGCAGCCGACGCTGTTGGTGCTTGAGGACTTGGAAACGCTTCGTGACGAAACCCTTAGCAGCCACACGGGGCTGTCGCCTTTGCTCAAAGACGTGCGCGGTCTGGTGCTGCTCGCCAGCCGCAACCGGCTCACCCTGGCTGAACTGCCGCGCCTGGTCACGGAGCGGCGACTCCTGCACTTAGACGCCGACGCCCTGGCGTTCAGTGCCGAAGAAACCCGGCTGCTTTTCCAAGACCGAGCGCGCGCCGACCAGATCTGGCGACGAACGCAAGGCTGGCCGCTTCCTTTACACTTTGCCGCTTTGACCGGGGAGTTGCCGGAACGCGACGCGCTGTTAGAAGGGATGCGCGGCAGCTTAAAGACACCTGTGTGGGAAGAGGCCCTGCTCTTAGCCGCGGTTTCACACCTTCCCGAGGAAGCCGCCCGAGAGACCACCGAGCACTTAGCTCGTAGCGGCTTCACCCAGCGAATCGAGGCCGGTTACCGCCTTCACGCGCTGGCGGGCGAGGCTATTTTGCAAGCCTACGCCGACCCCGTCCAACGGGTCGTTTTGCGTGAAGCGCCGCGGCTGCCCCCGCTGCTGCGGGGTGAGGCGTTCGAACGCGCCGGGCTCTACGAAGCGCTCGGCGCACTCCTCGACACCCCCCGCGGGAGCCTGGCCCGCCAAGCCCCCGAAGCGGTGGTGCGCTGGGACGCCCTCGCGCCGGAGCCGAGCGGAGCCGAGCGCCGCCGGTCGGTCGGCTGGTCGCTCTGTTCCCTCGGAAATTTCAAGCAGGGCATCCCCACGCTGCTGCAAGCGGCCGAGCTGTCCGGTGCGAGCGCCGATGGGCGGCTCAACTGTTACCGGGACGCCGTCTGGTTTTTGGCGCAGACGCGGGATTTTGAGCGGGCGCGTAGCGTCGAAGCGGCTGCTGAAACCCTTTTCGAGCAGAGCGACCCTGAAACCGTCGGGGCTTACCTCAACAACCTCTTTTTACTGCACTTCGAAAAAGGTGACTGGCAAAAAGCCGCGGCCACGCTTCGCGCCGCGCTCGAGTATTACCCGGCGACAAGCCCCAAGCGCGCTATTTCCGAGGGCAACTTAGCCATCGTCAAGTGGCACCACCGCGGGGATGTTGACGCGCTCCGCCTGGGGCGCAGCCGGGCGCTCGCTTCGAACAAAAAACACAACCCGAGCAACGTTCCGGGCGACCTGCTCCAACTGGGCGAAGTCGCGCACCTCTTGGGCGAGCGTGACGAGGCCTTGGTCTACTGCCGCGAGGCTAAAGCCTGGGCCAAGGCGTCGCCGCGCTGGGCGCTCGAGGCCGAAGCCCTTGGCGCTTACCTAGAACTGGACGCGACTCCCTTTCCCCTCCTCCTCGCCAAAGCCGAAGCGTGGCAGGACGAGTCGCTGCTGGACCGTATCCGCTTTTTCTGGGCAAACACGCTGCTGGACCGTGCAGAGCACCGTGAGGCACTTCGAGCTTTGGGCGACGCAGCGGGCTTTTGGTCGGGGGTGGCTCGAGCCCTGGCGCTGGGCAGCGCCGAGCGCCAGGAAGCCTTGGCTGCTTTGGGGCCGCAGCCCACGCCTGAACGCTTTATGGAAGCCAGACTCCACTGGCACGCGGCTCGCTACCGCGTCACGCGCGCAACCGAAGACTTAGAAAAACTCCTCGGGCTCACCCTGGTGCGCGAGCGCCTGCTGCCCGGCTTAGTCCCCCTCCTCGAACTGCCCCGCGAACGCCCCGACTTGGCGCGGGTTTACCCCCTCGCCGAGGTGTTAAACGCCGGTTGGCGGGAAGCCGCCCAAGTTCGCCATGACGACCTACCCGACCTCGAGCTTGTTTTGTTCGCGGAAACGTCGGCTGTTTTGCTCGGTGAACCCCTCAACCTGACCGACCGCCAAAAGCAAATGCTTGTGCTCTTGACCCTCGGCTTAGGTCGCGACGAAGTCGCCGAAGCCATGTGGCCCGAGGTCGACGCCAAAAAGCAGCGCAACAACCTCAACGTGCAGCTCAACACCTTACGCAAGGCCACCGAGCCCTGGGGCGTCAGCACCTATCTTTTCGAGGATGGTTTGAGACGGGTCGTGTCCGACTATGCAAAGCTGAACGCCGCCCTCGAGTCAGGCGACGCGGGCGCTGCTTATGCGCTCTACCGGGAGCCGTTCGCGCCGGGAATCGACCTTTTCGTGGTCGAAGAAGAGCGGGGGCGGTTGCGCGAAGGAGTCGTCACGCTGCTGTTCGGGGCGAGCGCGGGCGCGCCGAATGCCGACGCCGGTGCGTATTTGGAACGCGTGCTCGAGCTTGAACCCCTGCACGAAGAAGCCTTGCAGAGTTTTCTGAAACAACTCCTCAAGCGGGGCCGCAGGCGCGAGGCCAGAGGGCGGTTCGACAAGTTCAAGGCACGTTTGGAAGCAGAGATGGGGCTCGAGCCGTTGGGGGAAACGCGAGCTATTCTCAACTAGGGCGGACAGCGGTCTCCCGCTCGAGAAACCGCACAACAGGGTCCGGCATTTGCCGGACCCTGTGGCCTTACGCTTTGCGCTGTTACAGGTTTAACGCTGCTGGTTGAGCAGATACCACCAACCGTTCGCGTCACCCTGATACCAGGTGCCCGTCTGGTAGTCGAAGCTGAGCGGGTAACCGTCGGGGGTGGTGTGGCGCGTGTTGGGGTCGGGGTAGACCGGCAGGCTGTAGCCCACGCCGCTGATGGGGTTGGTGAATGTCGACTCACCGTAAACCGCGCCCTGCACAAGGTTCGTTTGTCCTGCGCTCTGCACGGCGCTTCTGTTCATGAAACCCTCGTGCTGCATGTCGAGAATGCCGCTGCTCGTGTTCGCGTTTCGGGTGCCCGACTCGCCCAAACTCTGCAAGTCGGCCATCCTCTGCTGGTGCATTTGGGTACCCGCGGCCGTCATGTTTTGCCAGTGCTGGTTTTGTTGCTGACACTGCACGGGGTAATCCTGGCAGTGCAGTTGAGCCCCGAGGCGGAAGGCTTCGTGGTCGGGCGTGGCGTAGTCGCCTGTGCGCTGGCGGTAGTAGTCGGTGTACTCCTGCTGCACTTGCGCCCAGGCCTGATTCACCTGTTGCTGATTCTGAAGTCGCATCTGTTCTAACTGAGCGTACAACTGCTCATTAAACGGATTCGTGTAGCCACCTACGTCCCACTGGGCATTTGCACAGGTAACGAAACTGAGGGCGAAGAGGCTGAGGGCGGTGAGGACGGTCTTGAGGTTTTTCACGTCGTTCTCCTCCTAAAGCAAGCTTGGTACTTGCTTGACGCTCTAAGCCTAGAACGTGAGCCGTTAAATTCGACTTAAATCGGCCTCCTGCGCCCCTCGCGCCCTGCAGTTACGATCGAGCGGTGACGCCTGACGCTGCCATTTTTTCGTTTTTGGTCGCCGCCCTGCCCGGCTTTCTCACCGGGCTCGAGCCGAACCGTATGACTGCCACCCACTAGAGCCGCGAACATACCGTTTCGTCAGGGTGGATGAACGGTACTACCCGCGTGGTATGAAGAAGGAACCTCAACCAAACCATCACCGCTTCTTAAGATTACGCGTTCGTTTCTCGAGGCGCAGGAGGCCCATGCACTTCACAGAATTTTTCGCCATCACCGAGCGTTACCAGGACATCCTCAACCCCTCGTCCCACGACAAACTGATGCTGCTCGCCGAATACTGCAACGTCGAGGACGGCAGTCGCGTCTTGGACATCGGCTGCGGTAAGGGTTACCTGCTGCGGAGTTGGGCCGAACAGTGGCAGATAGAGGGCGTGGGTATAGACGTCAACCCGGTCTCGGTTGCCGAAGCGAGACGGAAAACTGAAGCCGAGGGCTTGGACGCGCGGCTGAGCTTTATTGAGGGTTCGGCCGCCGAGTACGAAGACGAGTCAGTCTTCGACGTCGTCACGTGCATCGGCGCTCCGTTCGCCATCGGCAGTTTTCGGGAAGCTGTAGCGTGGATGGTTGCGAGAACCAAGCCCGACGGGAACATCGCCATCGGCGACGAGTACTTGCCCGCACCCTTGCCCCAACATGTCAATGAAGACGTGCATGATTACCCGACACTAAGCCGGCTCAGCAGCATCTTGGAAGAGGAAGGTTTGTTCACGACGGGCGTCATTGCCGCTTCGCCCGACGACTGGGACAGGTACGCGAGCGGCGGCTGGCGGGCGGGTTACGACTGGCTGCGGGACCATCCGGGGCATCCCGACTATAACGAGGTGGCTGAACGTCTAAAGCAGGGGCGTGAAATGCACCTGCGCTTCATCCGGCAGTACCTGGGTTGGGCGATGTTGGTGGGGCGTAAGGTCGGGTAAGCTGACACCATGACTTCCGATACAGCCAAGTTTCAAGCCCTCGTTATCGACATGGACGGCGTCCTGTGGCGCGGTGACACCGAACTGCCGGGTTTGTCCGAATTTTTCGACGCGCTGGCCGACCTGGAGCTGCCCTTCGTCTTAGCCACCAACAACGCCATGAAAGTCGCCGCGCAGTACACCGAAAAACTCGCCGGGTTCGGCGTCGAGGTGGGTCCCGAGCACATCCTCACCTCGTCCGAGGCGACGGCGACGTTTGTCAAGCATCACTATCCCGAGGTAGGCACGGTTTACGCGGTCGGGGAAGAGGGGCTGCGGCGGGCGCTCCGTGAGCAAAACTTGGCGGTCATCGGCCCGGAGGAGGTGCGTGAGGGGGCGACCGCGCCGCTCGTCGTTTTGGGACTCACTCGAGACGCCCTGACTTACGAGATGCTGGCGATGGGCAGTCTGCTCGTTCACAAGGGCGCGGAACTTATCGCCACCAACGACGACGCCACTTACCCGACCGAACTTGGGCCGCTGCCGGGTGCGGGCGCGGTGCTGTCGGTGTTGACGACCGCGACCGGCGCAAAACCGACCGTCGTCGGCAAGCCCAACGCCGCGATGTTTGAAGAAGCGCTGCAGCGGCTAGGCAGCCGCGCCGAAGACACCCTGATGGTCGGCGACCGCCTCGCCACCGACATTGCCGGCGGCGCGGCGGCGGGGCTGAAGACGGTGCTGGTGCTCACAGGCGTTTCAACGCGTGAAGACTTGGAGACCTCCGACGTTCAACCGGACTTCGTGATGGAGGACATCCGCGAGTTGACGAAGTTTCTGCGTGAGGCTAACCCAACTCAATAGCCTGCCGCACCACGCCCGCGCGTTCATGTTTCACGGTGACGCTCAACGTGCCGCCGCCGGGCGCGTGGACGACCCACTCGAGCTTGAGCCGCTCCGTCGTCGGGTCGGCTGTGACGGGGCTGGGCGCGACGCTTTTGTAGGCACGGCCCTCGAGCTGTTCGTGAACCTCTCTCGCCTTGCCGATTTTCAGACTTGTGCCCTCGGGCAACTCTACTTCCGCAACCACGCCGCGCACGAGTTTTTTCTCCTGCGCGTGTTTGGTGACGTAACTCGGCAACCAGCCGGTGTTGTGGACGACCACTTGCACCCGGTAGGTGTCGTCGCCTAAACTTTCGACTTCCGATGAGTGGGGCTCGAGCTTCGGCGAAATCAGCAGGTGCCACAAGCACCACTCCGGAAACTTGGCGACCTCAGCTTCCAAAAACTGCGGCGGCGGGTTGCGCCAGGCGTAAAGGGCGTCCCACCCGCCGAGTTCGACCTCGCCCAGTTGCGGATGCCCAAAAGTGTACCAGTCCACGTAGCCTTTGCCCTCCAAAACATCGTCGCTCCACTTCAAAAGTTTGAGGTCGTCCTCGAAATCGTGCTCGCGGTACCAGTCGATGAACTTGTAGTCGGTGATGCCCGCCTGCCGCTGCGGGCTCCAGATTTCGACCGTCCAGGCGAACACGCCCAAACCCTCGAACAGCCAGTCGTCGAACGCGCCGGTGATGATTTGTTTGGGGTGGTATTTGAAGTCGTGAAACACGCTCGCGTGCGGATAGCCGGTCAGCTCGGTGCCCTTAGCGCCGATTTTTTTGTACGTCCACAGGTCTTCGGCGGCAAACTCCTCGTCGCTCTGCCCGCTGAACGGGCGCAGCAGCACGCCGCCGTAGGTGTGAAAGGTGATGCCGCCGGTGATGTTGGGGTGCTTGGCGACGAAGTCGACCAAGTTTTTCACCTCCGGCTCGGACACCGGGTACGGCCCCGCGCCCGTTTGCTCGGCCTGGCCACGCCAGTTGGCGGGAAAGTTGCGGTTGAGGTCGAGGCCTTCTTTTTTCGCTTGCACGGTGAGGGTGACGCCGTCGTAGTCGTCCAGCAGGCCTTCGGGCAACACGCGGTAATAAGTGCCGCCCGTCTCGGTCGGGTCACGGCGCACGAGCAGGCGCGGTTCCGTTTCCGAAACCTTCCAGGGACCGTTGTCGTCTCGAACGCGCATACTCAGCAGCCGCCCGTCGCCGTCAACGTCCTCTTGGCGCAACCCGTCAATGGGGTTTTCGTCGTAAGGATAGGGTCGGGTCGAGGAGCGGATAATCTTCGGCACGTCGGCCAGCGCGAGTTCGGCTCCATCGGGGTTGACGCGAGGGGCGATGTAAAAGGCCCGCGAGTCGAGCGCCCGCGTCACGTCCTCACGCTCGCCGTAATTTTTAACCAGCATGTCGATGAGGTACAGGCAGGCCGTCGACGGCGATACCTCCGAGGCGTGGATGTTGCCGTCTACCCACAGCGCGGGTTTGTCCGCGGCGGGGCCGGTTTTTTGATTTGTCACGGTGACGACGTGAACGTCGCGGCCCTCGAAACTTTGGCCGAGGGCGTTAAGTCTCACCAGGTTGGGATGTTCGTCGGTGAAGGCTTTTAGCACGCGGGTCAGTTCGTCGTAGCGGTAGTAGCGGTCGAAGGCGAGGTCTGGCATGGCCTCAGCTTATAACCTTTTTTACAACGTTGTTTAAGTTGCGGGTCCAGCTCTTTCCAACAATTTTTGCTTAAGAGACTCAGTGGGAAAGCCCTCTTTAGCTAAGCGTTTTGGAATCATGTAGTGAAGGCTGGGTGAGACATAAACCAAAATCAGTTCGGTGTTTTCTCGCCACTTAACGATACTTTCCCAAGGCAAAATACCTTCGCCATTTTCGGAGCCAGACCAAATGCCAGATTCGGCCAGTTCGATGAATAAAGGAGTTTGCGCTGAGGGATACTTGTTGTAATTTCGCCTGGCGAGGAGCCGCCCGACCGTCGAACGATAAAGCGGTAGGAAAAAAGAGAAGCTACAAGAAATTCCGAATATATAAGCTCCGACCTCATAGCCGTTAAACAAAAGGATGATTCCTAGTATCATAAAAATTATCAAACCCAGCAATACAAGTAACCGTCGATGCTTGGGTAGCTTACACCCAAGCATCACACTTGACACGTACTCATCAGCGGAGATTTGAAAGGTTGTTGTCATGTGTAACGCAACCTGACCCGTGATTCTAAGTCGCTTTGTCCAACAAAACCCATAGGAAAATATTCTAGGCTAACCAAAAAGAAAGAGCAGTCAAAAACTGCCCTTTCTCAGTAGTTCTAGAACCACGATTTGAAAAAGGCTTCTAATTCGTTTTTCGGAAACCACTCGGCTTCCGGTTTGACTTCGGGTGCGGGCTCGGGGCCGGTGTCGGTCCAGCCTTCGACGCTTTCCAGGGTCATTAGCGCCCTTACTTCCGTGCCGTGCGAGCAGGTGAGTTTGCAGGACAGCCGCGCCGTTCCAAGCAAGCCTTTTTCTTTCGGTTTGGCATATTTGGCCCTCGTCATCGTTGCCGACGAAGACTACTTCGCCAAAGACGTTTACGCCTTGGTGGGTTTCAAAAAAGCCGAGGTTGTAGAAGCGCTCGAGGTCCTCCCCAGAAGTGAGACCTTGAAAGAGTTGCGCCGGCCCCCTCAAACTGTAAGACACAGGCAAGGAAAACCGCGCCTCGAGCGGTATCATATGTGGTCTTTTCAAGCCCTCACGGAAATGGTCACGAATGCCCCAAACCCAGGAAAAAACCCGCTCGAAACGCCTTTTAGGTTTGCCCGCCGTCGCCCGCCTGGCGCTGTTCGCCCGGCACGACGGCCCCGCCGTACTGCTCACGACCGGCGAACGTTTGGAGTTATACAGCGACTCGAGCGCCTTCGGCGTGCCGACAAGCGTCAACCCCAGTTTGACGACCTGGCCTGAACGTTTTGAAAAAACGGTTCTGTCCCTCGAGCGCGCCCTCAAACCTTTCCCCAAAAACCCAGGAGCCTACGCTCTCAGTTTGGAGTTGGGGCGCGAGTACGCGCGGGAGAGTTTGCTCGAGACGCTTGTCACCTACGGCTTCGAGCGCGATGCGCAGCCCGGAGTTACAGTGCGGGGCGACACGCTGACGCTTTACTTAAGCGAGGACGGTGAAGACACGTTGCGGCTCGAGTTCTTCGGCGATGAACTCGACCGGATGGTGCGGGGTGAAGAAGAGACAGAGAATTTTTTACTCGCCCCCCGCGCCGAGGCCGAAATAAGTGACGAGGCTTGGGACTCGAAGCTCTTAGAGCACCTGCCGGGCACGGTCTTTTTGGACGGCTCGGAACTGTTCGCGGGCGACCTGGGAGACGAGCGAATTGAATGGTTGTGGGCGTACCTTGCCGGGCGCGAGGTCGTGTCGTTCGGGCGGGACGGGCTCGAGCTTGATTCGGCCGAACCCGCGCAAGAATCGCTCGGCTACTACCGCGGCAAACTGTCCGAATTTCGCAACGACGTGGGCGTGTGGCTCAAGGACGGCTACAGCGTCACTTTGCTCTTAAAGTTCGAGCGCACCGGGCGCTACCTGCGTGAGAAAGTCATCGACGACGTAGAGAGCCACTGGCACAACACGGTGCGCTTTCGGCCAGGCTCGCTCGGCCTTGTCATCGCGCCGCACACGCGCGGCGGTTACCGCGACCCCGAAGCCAAAGAGGTCTTGATAACCGAAGACCTGCTCTACGGCAACCAGGGCGCGCGGAAGCTCAAAAAACTGCCCGGCAAAAGCGTCCACGACGCGGTGCAGCTCACCGTCGGCGACTACCTCATCCACCCCGACCACGGCATCGGTTTGTTTACGGGGCTCGAGCCGCGGCAGGTGTTGGGCGTCACCCGCGACTACCTCATGCTGCGTTACGCGGGCGAGGGCAAGCTGTACTTGCCGGTCGAACAGTTGCCGCTGCTGCGCCGTCACCCCGGCACCACCGACGACCCGCCGCGCCTCTCAACCCTCGGCACGAACGAGTGGGCGCGGGCGAAGGAAAAGGCTCGAGTCAGCGCGCAAGAGCTGGCGATGCGCCTTATCAAAACCTACGCCGAGCGCCAGGTCACGAAGGGTGTGGCGCTGCCGAGTGTCGCCGATTGGGATTATCTCATCGAGAAGAACTGCCCCTTCACCCTCACCCCCGACCAGGCGCGGGCCGTGGACGCCACCCTAAACGACATGGCGAAAGAAGTGCCGATGGACCGACTCATCAGCGGCGACGTGGGCTTCGGCAAGACCGAGGTGGCGATTCGCGCGGCGCACCGGGCGGTCGGCAACGGCAAGCAAGCCGTGATGCTCGTGCCGACGACCGTGCTTGCCAAACAGCACTTCGAGACGTTCGAAGAGCGGTTCAAGGGGCTGCCGGTGCGGGTCGAGATGTTGTCGCGGTTTTCAAGTGATAAAGAGGCTCGAGCGGTCGTCAAAGGCCTCAAAGACGGCACCGTCGACATCGCCGTCGGCACGCACCGTTTGCTGAACGAAAGCATCACGTTCAAAGACCTGGGTTTGCTCATCATCGACGAGGAGCACCGCTTCGGCGTCGGGCAAAAGGAAAAGATGAAGGCGCTGCAGGCCAACTTGGACGTGCTTTCGCTCTCGGCCACGCCGATTCCGCGGACGCTCTACATGAGCTTGGTGGGTCTGCGCGACGTGTCGCAAATCATGACGCCGCCTGAAGGGCGCAAGCCGATTCAGACCGTGTTGCAACCCTACGACCCCCTCACCGCGCGCGAGGCGATTCTGTTCGAGTTGGAGCGCGGCGGCAAGGTGTTTTACATCCACGACCGCGTCGGCTCGATGGGGATGCGTGCTAAAACCCTTCAACAGCTCGTCCCCGAAGCGCGCATCGGGGTTGCCCACGGACAGATGGGCGCGGACGAGCTGGAAGAAATCATGCTCGGTTTTCAAGAGGGCGCTTTCGACGTGCTGCTCAGCACCACCATCGTCGAGTCGGGCCTGGACATTTCGGGGGCGAACACCCTTGTCATCGAGCGGGCCGACCGGCTCGGCTTGGCGCAGCTCTACCAGCTTCGCGGCCGGGTGGGCCGCCGCCAGACCGAGGCGTGGGCCTACCTGCTTTATCCCGGCCGTTTGACCGAGGCGGCGCAGCGGCGGCTGTACGCGATTGCTGAGTTGAACGACCTCGGCAGCGGCCACCTGTTGGCCGAAAAAGACATGGAGATTCGCGGCGTCGGCAACCTGCTCGGGCCGGAGCAGCACGGGCAAATCAGCGCGGTGTCCTTGGAAGTCTATACCGAAATGCTCGCCGAGGAAATCGCCAAACTCAAGGGCGAGCAGCGCGCCGCGGAGCGCAAGGCCGTCGGCATCGACCTCAGCCTCGACGCCCGTTTGAGTCCCAGCTACATCGCCGACGACACCGCGCGCATCGGCTATTACGGGCGTTTGTCGGAAACGAACAGTCTGGCCGAGGTCGGGCGCATCGCCAAAGAACTGCGCGAGGCGTACGGCCCGCTGCCCGCCGAGGTGAAAACCTTCATCGACCTCGTCAAGATTCGGCTGTTGGCCCTTGAAAAAGGTGTCGCCACCATCAAGGAGCACATGACCGACGTGCAACTTAGCTTTGAACAGGAAAGCGTCGACTACGACGCCAAGAGTTTGCGCGAACTGCCCTACAACGTGGAACCGACGCGCTACCCGCCGGGGTTCAGCATCAAAAAGCGGGGTCTGAAAGAGGGCGAGTTGTTGGAGGCGATTACGCGGGTGCTTTACCTGTGTGGGTGATGACCTCTCCGGCCCACAGGGCCACCTCTCCTAAAAGGAGAGGCAAGGTCAAAAACCACTCCCGAGACGGTGAAAAACAAAAAGAGGCTCGAGTCGAACTCGAGCCTCTTTTCTCGAAAATCAAACTTTAGAAGTAGTAGTTGAATCCTACCCGGCTGCGGAAGTCGAAACCGTTCGTGCCGATGGCCGGACCGAGTTCGAAGAAGACAGCGCCCGGATTGAAGCCGAAATCGCTCAGGCGGTACTCTAAACCCGCCAGGCCCTCGACCCCGAAAACAAACCTGTTGCCGACGTTGATGTACGGGCCGCCGCCCAGGTAAAGACCCAGGGGCGCGTCCACGTTGAGGTTGATGTCGAAGAGGGCGTCCGCGCCGATGGCGAAGCGGCCCCCGACGTAGTTGTAGCCCAGGTTGGCGCGCACGTCGCCGCCGGTGCCGATGATGTCTTTGAGGCCGAAGTGCCCGTAGATGCCTGGATAACCGAACGAAATGCCCGCCCAGTAGTTCTCGGTGACGGCGTTGTTGATGTTTAGGTTGACCGACACGCTGGCGTCGTCTGTTTGGGCGAAGACGGTGCCGAGACTGAGGGCGAGAAAACTCAACAAGATAACCAATTTGCGCATGTTCTCCTCCAATGAGTTGCGGGGCATCCCCCACTTGTCCGTCACGGTTATATCACACTGTGTAAACGCTCACAAGTGCAACCTGTCCGCCTCCAAAGTATAAAGACGCTCGCAAAGGCGCATTTGGAGCGCCTGCACAGTTTCAAGAACGGCTTCGCTCGTTGAAGCGCCGGGTCGCGTCGCGCACCTGCTGGCCGGCGCGGTTGCACGGCGGCAATCCCCCGTGCTGGGCCTTGTAGCGCTCCAGGTGGTCGGCTTCCTCGGCCTGCGGGACGCGGCTGTAGCTAAAGCGCCAGTAGCAAGCGCGTTCCCGAATACAAGGATTTTTTTGCAGATGCTGCCGGATGCGGTTGGGCACGTCTTTCGCCGACTGGCCGATGTAAAGCAGCGTTTTATCCTCGTCGGCAAGTTCGTACACGCCCGGCGCAGCGTCCCGCCCGCGCCGCGCCGGGAGCGCCGCAAGCTTACGCCAGCGGGCGAAAAGCGGCACAACGGCAACACGAAGACGACAAACTATTGAGCTTCTCGTACTCGAGGCTTACAAGTGCCGGTAGCTTGTAGCCAGTAGCCTGTAGTATTCCTACAAGCCACAAGCTACTGGCTACAAGCCCGAGACCCCGACCGTCTTCAGTTCTCATAGCCGAGTTCGCGCAGGGCGTCCAAGTCTTCGCGCCAGTTTTTGTGAACGGTGACTTCTAAGTCTAGGTAGAGTTTGTGGTCCAGGAAAATCTCGAGCTGCTTGCGAGCCGTGCGGCCGATTTCCTTGATCATCTTGCCGCCTTTGCCGAGCACTATCATCCGGTGGTTGCTCCGCTCGACCCAGATTTCGGCGAGGATGTAGATGGCCTCACCCTCTTTTTCTGGCTCGCGCCATTCCAGCACCTGCACCGCGACCGTGTAGGGCAACTCCTGGCGCAGGTGAATCATGGCGCTTTCGCGCACTATTTCGGCGACCCAGTCCTCGCGCGACTGGTCGCTGCGAATGTCGGCGGGAAAAAAGAACGGGTTTTCGGGAATGAGTTCGAACAGGTCGTCGCGGAGCGCGTACACGGCCTTGGGGTCGTTCAGGGCGCTCAGAGAATAGACGCGTCTGGTATCCGGGTAGAGGTCTTGGTACAGCTCGAGGGCTTCTTCGGGATACTTGGCGCTGTCCACTTTGTTGCCGACGAGGTACACAGGCGTGTCCGGGTCGATGCCTTTTAAGAGCCGCGCCACGTCCTTGTCCTCGCCGCCAGGCGGGCGGCGCAGGTCGACGACCCACAGAATCCCGTCCACGTCGGTCACGGCCGACCTCACCTCGCGGTTCATGTAGTTGCCGAGGGCGTCCTGCGCCCGGTGCAGCCCCGGCGTGTCGACGAACACGAGCTGGCGGTCGTCTTGCGTGTAGATGCCGCGCACGCCCCGGCGCGTGGTTTGTGGCTTCGGCGTGATCGGCGCGACCTTGACGCCCAAGAGCGTGTTGAGCAGCGTCGACTTGCCGACGTTGGGCTTGCCGAGCAGCGCGATAAAGCCGGAGCGGGTCGCCGCGTCCGGGTTGCCGAAAGGGGTAGGGGCTGGGTCGGTGAGGTGGTCAGACATGGGTGTCTCCTTTGAACGTCTACCTCCAGTTTAAACCAGGCTTGCTCGAATAGAAAGCTGGCTGCAAGCGTAAAGCCACGTGTCATCTACTACCTAAAATAATAAGGTATACTGTTTTTAGACTGAAGACAAACCCGAGTGCTGAAGTGAAACAAGGTGTGGCCTAAAGGAGTTGACATGCAAACCCCAAAAGTGACTTTCGAAAAGACGACGGCTGTAGGAACGGTGGTGCGCTCGGTGCTCGAGCCCGTAGCAGGCGAGCGCGTGAGAATCCTCGAGTACCACCGTAAACCCAAACGCGGCACTCAGTTCCGGCGGGTAAAAAGCGAAGAGGGTAAAACCTTGCCGTTTGCGCAGCTCGGTTCGGACACGAGCTACGCCGAGTTTTTCGGCCTCGCTAAAGCTGCTTGAAGCCTTTGCTATGCTGAAGCTGGGAGGCTTTATGCTGGTGACCACTACCTCGGCCTTACAGGGCAAAGAGATTCGGGAATACAAGGGCATCGTCTCGGGCGAGGCGATTCTGGGCGCGAACATCTTCCGCGACTTTTTCGCCAACATCCGCAACATCGTCGGCGGGCGCAGCGGCGCGTACGAGCAGGCGCTGCGCGAGGCCAAGGAAATAGCGCTACGTGAAATGCAAGAGGCGGCTGAAATCCTCGGGGCCAACGCGGTGGTCGGCGTCGACCTCGACTACGAAAACATCACCAGCGACTCGGGCAGTATGCTCATGGTCACCGCGAATGGGACGGCGGTCGTGACGAATTAGCCTGACGCTTGCAGAAGTGAGGGAGAGAGTTTTAGCCGTAAAGCTTCCTCCACAGGACTACGCCGTCTTCGGCAGCGGCCCGCTGCTGGCGCACGGGCTCGTTGAGAAGATTGGCGACATCGATATTTTGGCTCGAGGCGCTGCCTGGGAAAAAGCGACCTCGCTCGGCCGTGTGGAGACAGCTCCCGACGGCGATAGGATAATTCGGTTAGCGGGCAGCGTGGATATTTTCGACGGCTGGTTGGATATGGACAAAGACGCTATCATTGACCGGGCCGTGAAGTTGGACGGTTTACCTTTTGCCAGTTTGCGCGACGTGCTGGCGTTCAAGCGAAGACTCGGTCGGCCTAAGGACGAGCAGCATATTCGGGTGCTCGAGGCTTATCTTCAACGATGACGAACAGTAAAAACCAACAGAAGCCGCCAAGCGAAATCAAAGTGAGGCTGATGGTTCAAAGTGATGAGGCCTCACCAGACGAACTCACCCGAATGCTGGGGCTCGAGCCTAAAACGAGTAGACAGTGAAAGGGAATGCTACCCTCGAGAATCGAAAGCATGTTTGGTCGTGACGCAACTTATAAAAAGCTTATAATGTCGTTGTGTATTCGGTAAGGGTGCAGGCAAAGGCAGCGAGACAACTTCGCAAAATCGCCAAGAAGTATCGTCGTGATTACCAGGCACTGGAAAATACTATCGGCACGCTTGCTAACTGGCTCGAGGTCACGGGGGTCAAAGCGCTCACCCGTCATACCTACGGTTACCGTTTGCGCGTCGGCAGGTTTCGCGTCTTTTTCGACGTGGGTAAAGACGTTAAAGTTATTTTTACCAGTTATTTTTATTGGGGAGGTTGAAAGGCGAGATGACCACACTTACTGAAGTTCAAACGCTCACCATACAAGGCCGTAGCTACGCACTCGTTCCTACCGATGTCTTGCGCGAACACGCGCCGCAGCTGCTTGGCAGCCCCCGAATACCCGAAGACCCGTACATACCTTGGGAAGTAGTTAAGCGTTCCATCGGTGAAGAGGTGTCGATGGCAAGGGCTTGGCGCGAGTACCTGAACCTCTCTCAAGAGGAGGTTGCCGCCCGCATGGGCGTTTCGCAGGCGTCTCTTTCGCAAACCGAGGCCGCCAAACGACCCCGCAAAGCTACACTCGAGAAGGTCGCCAAAGCCCTGGGCATCACCCTGGAGCAGCTCAGGGGTTGAGGCGGGGATTCAAGCCCGCCGCTGTTGACACGTCACAGCCCCCCTGCTACGATACCCGGCGATGTTGAGACGGTTTGACAACCATAGCGACGATAATTTCGGCGGAGGTCTCGGGGCATAGGCACCAGTCGCCGCCGTTTTCCCCGAGGTCTTAAGCCTCGGGTTTTTTGTTGTGGGCCGGACTTTAAGGAGTAAAGCATGAAAGAAACGCGAACGCTCGTCTCGGCCTTGCCCGCTCACCTGGGCAAAGAGGTCACCCTGCAGGGCTGGGTTCACAACCGCCGCGACTTGGGCGGCGTCAGTTTTTTGATTCTGCGAGACCGCAGCGGCACGGTGCAGTGTGTTTTTGAAAACACGAGCATCCCGCTGGCTGAAAGCAGCGTGCGCGTGATGGGCAAAGTGGTCGAGAATAAAAAAGCGCCGGGCGGTCTGGAAGTGCAGGCGCACAGGCTCGAGACCCTCAGCGAGGCCACCGAGCCCACGCCCATCGAGCTGCCCAAAGAGGACTGGCAGGCCAACCCGGAGACGCTGCTCGAGTACCGCCACGTCTCGGTGCGCGGCCTCAAAGCCAAGGCGACGCTGAAAGTCCAGGCCGAACTAGTGCGGGCGTTCCGCAGCTATTTGAACGAGCAGGACTTCACCGAAATCTTCACGCCCAAACTCGTCGCGGCGGGCGCGGAGGGCGGCGCGAACCTGTTCGAGGTGGACTACTACGGCAAGCGCGCTTACCTAGCGCAGTCGCCGCAGCTCTACAAGCAAATCATGGTCGGCGTGTTCGAGCGCGTGTATGAGGTCGCCCCGGTCTACCGTGCCGAGCTGTCCAACACGAGCCGCCACTTGGCCGAATACCTGTCGCTCGACGTGGAGCTGGGTTTCATAGACAGCGACGCCGACGTGATGGACCTGGAAGAAGCGCTTCTGAAAAACATGCTGGCGCAGGTGGGGGAGAGCTGCGCGCCGCAGCTCGAGCTGCTGAACGCCACGGTTCCCAACCTGGACGTGGCTTTTCCGCGCGTGCCGCTCCTCGAGGCGCGCGAAATCGTCAAGGAACGCTACGGTCACGCCTCCGGCGGCAAAGACTTGGACCCCGAGGCCGAACGCTTAATCAGCCGCTGGGCTTTAGAGGAGTACGGCAGCGACTTCGTGTTCGTCACGCATTACCCGCAGGCGGCACGGCCCTTTTACACGTATCCGTTAGAAAACGGCCTCACCCGCGGCCTCGACCTGATTTTTCGCGGTGTCGAGATCACCTCGGGCGGGCAGCGGGTGAACGAGTACGCCATGCTCATCGAGGAGTTGCAAAAACGCAACATGAACCCCGAGGCGTTTGCGGGCTACTTGCAGGTGTTCAAACACGGGATGCCGCCCCACGGCGGCTTCGCCATCGGTGCGGAGCGGCTTACGGCGCTGCTGTTGGGCATTTCCAACGTGAGGTTTGCTCGAGCCTTCCCGCGGGACGGGAGCCGGTTGCAGCCGTAAAGCCTCATATGCCGAAGGTGCTTCATTTTTCGTAAGACAACACCCAAGGATAGGCTTCCTTCCAAGCGTCGAAAACATCAGTCATGCCCTCGTTTTTACATAAGGGTTCTAGGGTTCGCATAAGTTGTTGCTGCGCTGAAACACTGCCGGAATCGGCAATCTCGGCGATTAATTCGAGCAGCGCGTCGGCTTTGAGTATGAACGACTCGAGCGGGTAAGCCTTCAACTCGCGCTCCAGGTAGCCGAGATAGGGTGCGTGTTGTCCTTCCAAGCCGAAGACGACGTTCAGTAGGGAGGGTATGCCTGCAGTAGCCTCGAGCTTGGCACCGAGCACGTTGTTTACGCGGTGGCACTTCAAGGAACGGTAAACGGAGTTGATGAACGCGTCCAACTCGTCGCGAAGATAAGCGAGGCACTTTTCCTCGAGCAATCTTCCTTTTGCGTCAATGAGCGGCTGTAGCGCCCCTGTTTTGTCAATCAAAGCAGTTACATGAGTGAAGCTGTAACGGTCCCAGGCATCTTTACTCCCGAACTCGGCGTAATCGTGAAGTTCTTCGAGGGTCATACACCCTACCTCGACAACCTGGCTTTGCTCGAGAGCTGTGTAGGGACTCGCTGCCTTTTTCAAATCTACACCGTCAGCGAATACGATGCGGACATCATAGTCGGAGTACGGCGACTCGAAGCCTTTTCCTCTTGAACCGGACAAGAATAGGCCGACCACAAGGGCATCTGATAAAGCCCGTTGATAGATAGTTGAAAAACTTTTCTCTGCTTCTTCCACAGCTACACCTCAAGCTGTCTGTTTAGCTGAATTTCAACGTCAGCGGCGGCAAGTCCAACCCCGTGACCTCGGCCCGGCAGGTTTCACCCGCAGCGACCGCAGGCGCACTCGTGAGCGTGCCGGTCGTGACGAACTCGCCTGCGGTTAAGGGTGCCGCGTCGGGGTCGGCAGCTATCAAATCGGCAATGTGTCCCAGCGCCACCGCCGGACTGTCGAGGACGTTCGCGCCGCCGCCCTCGGCCACGACCTCATCATTTTTGTAAAGCGTCGCCACGGTCTCGGCGAGGGTTCCGGCTAAACGTGACAGGCTCATCCCCTTCAAGTTCACTTTCCTGCCTATGACGAGCGCCCCGTGAAAGCCGAAGGTGGCGACGAGGTCGGCGGGTTTGAACTGCCAGTCCGGGTAAGGGTTCTGGACGACCTCGAAGCCGAGCGCCAGCCATTCGACCGCTTGCAGCAGTTCAACCGGGTCGCGCGTACCCGTGGGCAGCGCACTTTTCAGACCGAAGACGATTTCAGGCTCGAGTTTGGGCGCGTGAAGCTCGGCGAGCGAGAACGTATAGCAGTTGTTCTCGGCTTCAAAAACGGTGTCGCTATAGACGTAGCCCCACACCACATCGTCCAAACCGAGCTTGTCCCAGGCCGCGCGGTTGCTGATGCCGATTTTACGGCCGACGAGTCGTCCGCCCTGGTTTGTTTGGGCCTCGTAAAGACCGTGGGCCACTTGGTAACCCGCGGCGAGGTCGAAGCTGGGGTCAGCGGAGGGCGGCGCTTGACCTACGCCCTTGGTTTTTAGCAAGTTTCGGGTGATGTCCGGGACGTTGTTCATGGCCCTGTTTTACCACGGGGGTTTACCACGGGGTTTGTCTCGGGGCCGTCGACGGGTTTTTATGGGGGTGTGCCCGTCAGCCCGCCGTTACAGCGCCCTCAAAGAACAGTGCCCTTGAAAAAACTTGTTCACGCCGCGCCGCGAACAACGACGACAGGACGCCGTGAACTGTGTCCGTGGCGGTCGCGCCGACCAGTGCGCCCGCGTCGTCGCGTGCCCGCCACTTGTCGCCCTCGAGCCATAGGTAGCCGACGCACTGCGCCGCGTGCATGACCTGAAGCGCGCCCCCGGCGGTCGGCAAAAGCACAAAGCGCTCGGGCAAAAATTTGGGTTTTCCTTGGGTTCTTTGCATCTGTGTTACCCTCTCCACCTCTCACAGTGTCGTGTGAAAAGGGTAACAAAAAGCTCTTACAAAATTCTTACACGCCCTAAGAACACACTCTGTTTTTGCCCGACCTTTTGGCCTCGTACATGCGGTCGTCGGCCAGGCGCAACAGGCTGTCCGGCGTGTCGTGGGGGGTGAGTTCGGCGACGCCCAAGCTCAAGGTCACGCGCAACTCGGGGTGCAAACCCGCCCAGTCGTAGCCTTCGGCGGCGCGGCGCATCGCCTCGCACAGGGAAACGGCGTCTTCAAGCGAGGTTTCCGGGAAAACCGCGACGAGTTCTTCGCCGCCGAGCCTGGCCTTGAGGTCGGAGGTGCGCGTGCGGCTTTTCAGCACGTCGGCGATGATTTTCAGCACCTCGTCGCCGACCGCGTGCGAAAAGGTGTCGTTGACCTGTTTGAAGTTGTCGATGTCGCAGAGCATCAAACTCAGCGGCCGACCGTAGCGCTTGGCCCGCTCGACCTCTTGCGCCAACTGCTGCGCCAAGAAACGGCGGTTGTGCAGGTTGGTGAGCGGGTCGCGGACGCTCACCTCCTCGAGCTGTGCATAAGCCCGCGCCAACTCGACGTGTTTCAAACGGTACATCTCCCGCTCGAACTCCAAACGTTCGACGTCGAACTGTAACAGCAGACCTTTCGTTTTGCGCTCTTCAGCTTCGCGCCGTACGCGTTCTTGCAGGCTGTGAAACGTCTCGAAGTGGTGCAGGGCCTGCCTGGGTTCGCCGCGGGCTTTGTACAACTCGGCGAGTGCCTTGTGGACGCGGTAGGCGTCGGCGGGCGCGGTTTCCGGGTCGGCGAGTTTTGCGGCGTTGTTCAGCCGCTCGAACGCCAGGGGGGCGTCTCCCTGGCGTTTGGCGAGTTCGCTCAAACTAAGCAGCACGTCGATTTTGAGCGACACGTTGGGCGCGCGCTGCAGGTGAACCAGGGCTTGCGTGAACGCGCTGCGCGCCTCGCCGTCGCGCGCCAAACCCAGCAACGCATTTCCCATGTGGGTGTACTGCCGCGCCAGTTCGTAAGGGTCGTCGGCGCGCAGGTAGAGCGTGATGCTTTGTTCGTAGTAACGCAGCGCCGTCTCGGGCTGGTTCAGGTTTTCCTGGACGACGCCCAGGTTGCCCAGCGCGCGCGCTTGCGAGCGCAAGTCGCCGAGCTGTTGCGCGAGTGCCAGCGAAGACTCCAGGTAGGTCGTCGCCCGGCCGTGGTCGCCCAAACGCCGGTAACCCATGCCGACCGCGTTCAGAACGCGCGCCTTGCGGCCACCGCCGACGCCGCACTCTTCCAAAATGGCGAGTTCGGCGCTGAAGCTGTCGAGCGCGTCTTTGTGCAGCCCGAAGTTGTCATACACCCAGCCGATGTTGTGGAGCGCGAACGCTTCGTCGAGCTTCGAGCCGGCTTCGCGGCTGGCTTCCAAACCCTTGATGGCGTGCGACAGCGCCGCCTCGAAGTCGTTCAGAAAGTAAGCGGTCGACGACAGGTGCGTGTAGATGTCGGCCTGCGTCGCGGGGTCGTGCGCGGCCCGGCTCAACCCCAGGGCTTGCCGCAGGATTTTTTGAGCCGCCGCGTAGTTGCCCGCCTTGACCTGGGCGACGCCCAAGGTGCGGAGCGCGAGCGCGCGGTTGTAGAGGTCGGCCTCGGGCAGGTGCTCGAGCACCTCCTGCAGCATCGTCCAGGCCAGTTCCAGGTCGGTCTCGAGCAACTCGCGCAAGTGCCGGTTGAGGGCACTTCGCTCTTGCGGTTGCTGGACCGACCGTTTGATGTCGACGGTGTTCACTTACCCCCAGTTTTTTCCGACGAGAGCGCGCAAAACCGTAAGCCTCCTTGCAAAAAAGGCCGACCCCTAACCATCCAACTACTATAATCCTTGGGGGTAAGTGACCCATTAGTTAAGCCTCATTTGGTGGCTTTGTCGCTTTTTTCACCCTGGTATCTCTTTACTGCTGACGACCTCACTTCTAAAAACGCCTCCAACTCCGCGCGCGTTTTCGGGTGCAAGACGAAACCGTCTTTGTTTTTCAGGTACCACGCCCTCACGGCCGCCGGGTCGCCGGGCGAAAAAGCGCGCCAGTCGCAGAGCAGCTCGAGTAAAAAGCGCCGCGGCATCGGCAGCGCTTTGTCCGGCTTGAGCAGCCAGTGTTCGGGGTGGTGCGGGTTGCGGTGGTAGTGTTTCAGCAGCCCGCGCCGCGCTTTTTCACGCTGCTCGTCCGTCAGCTCTGTATGTTCGAAAAACAGCGCCGAGGCGAAGAACTCGTCCGGCAAAAACTTCGACAAGTCGTGTGTAACCCCTTGCCAGTAGAGGCCTTCGCGCCAGCACTCTTTCAAAACAAGCCGTTTGTGTTTCAAGACGGAGAGGAAGTAGCGCCAGTAGCTCACAGCGGTGAGTGTAAAGGAGGCTTTGATGTTAGAAGGTGATTTTGTCGGGGCCGGACACCTTGTAGACACCGCAACGTCCCCGGTCCCCTTCGACTTTTATCTCGAGCTGCACGCTTTCACCGTTTTTGCTCACCGTGACCTCGAGGGTATCGCCGCTGGAGCGCACTTTCCGCCTGAGCGAATGGTTTGCGACCACGTATTTGCCTTCGGACATCAGTTCATTTGATTGCGCGACCTCTAAAGTTTCACCTGTCCGTACGAGTTGGACCGTTACTACAGCGTCCGTTACAGGTGCGCCGTTTGCATCTTCGACTTGCAACAGGATTTGAGTTACTGCAGCCAGGCAAGCACCTGGAGAGCAGCCTGCAAGAAAGCTGAGGCTCAACACGAGGCAAAACCGCAAACTGTGCTTGAGCATGGTCGTAAACTACTCGCGTTCTCGGGTTTTGTCGAGATTTGACAAAGTCGAAATCCAGCTGCTGCTAACAAGGTTGCAGTTTATTCCCATGCTCCACACACCTTCTTTCGCTACGCTCTTCCTCTTGGCTTGCCCCTAAAACCCCACCGCCTGCCCGTCCTTGCGCGAGTCCGAACCGGCAATATAACCCCCTTCCGTTTTGTAAACGAGCTGCGCCCCACCAAAGCCACCAAACGCCGAGTCGTCTACCTTGACCTCGTGGCCCCGGCTGACGAGGTCGTTCAACACCGCGTCACTAAAACCCTGTTCCACGGCGACCTCGTTGTTCTCCATCACTCGCCATCTAGGCGCGTCCGAGGCGGTTTGCGGGTTCTGGCTGTAATCGGTGATGCGCAACACCATCTGCAGGTGGCCCTGCGGCTGCATCGGCCCGCCCATCACGCCGAAACTCATGAGGGGTCGGCCCGAACGGGTCAAAAAAGCCGGGATGATAGTGTGGAACGGGCGTTTGGACGGGCCGACCTCGTTCGGGTGGCCTTTGTCCAGCACGAAACCCGCGCCGCGGTTTTGCAAACCTATGCCCGTCCCCGGCACCACCACGCCCGAGCCGAAGCCGTAGTAGTTCGACTGGATGAACGACACCATCATGCCGTTTGCATCGGCGGCGGTCAGGTAGACGGTGCCGCCGCGCTTGGGAGCGCCGTACGCGGGCGTTTGGGCGCGCTTCATGTCGATGAGCTTGGCGCGCTCGGTGAGGTAAGCGTCGTCCAGCAAGTCTTCTGCGGAAACGTCCATCGCTTCCACGTCGGCGACGTAACGGTAGGCGTCGGCGAAAGCGAGTTTTATGGCTTCTATTTGTAAGTGCAAGCTGTCCGCCGAATCCACTTCGTACTGCGCTACGTCGTGGTGCTTTAGGATGCCGAGTGCTAGGAGGGCGGCCAAACCCTGGCCGTTGGGCGGAATTTCGTGCAGTTCCACGTCGCCGTAGCTCTGCGAAATCGTGCCGACCCAGTCGGCTCGGTGGTTGGCTAGGTCCTCTTCGGTCAGCAGCGCGCCGTGTTGACGCGCGTCGGCCACCATCTTTTCGGCGAGTTCGCCCTGGTAAAAGGCCTTGCCTTTGGTGGTGGCTATTTGCTCGAGCGTCGCAGCCTGGTCGGGATACTTGAACACCTCGCCCGCTCGCGGCGCGCGCCCCCCCGGCAAAAAGCCTTTGCCGAATTCGGGAAAGTCGGCAAACGCTTGCGGCGCGTAGCTCCAGGCACGCGCGGTGACGGGGGAGACGAGGAAGCCGTCTCGAGCGTAAATTACGGCGGGCTCGAACAGGTTTTCGAACCTCAACTTGCCGAACCGCTCCGACAACGCAACCCAAGCCGAGACTGCGCCCGGCACCGTCACCGCGTCCCAACCGCGCAGGGGCATCCGGTCGTGACCTTCGAAACGCTCCGGTGTCAGCGCGGCGGGCGAGCGGCCCGAGGCGTTCAGGCCGTGCAGACTGGAGCCGTCCCACAGGATGCAAAAAGCGTCGCTGCCTATGCCGTTGCTCGTCGGCTCGACGACGGTCAGCGTGATGGCGGCGGCGAGCGCGGCGTCGACGGCGTTGCCGCCCTTGAGCAGCATCTGCAAGCCCGCCTGGGCGGCGAGCGGCTGCGAGGTGGCGACGACGTTTTGCGCCAGCACCGGCATCCGTTGGGAAGGGTAGGGAAAAGTAAACTTCATGCACGACTCCTTAGGCGCGTTCCAGGTTCTCTACGTAAAGCGTCTCACCGGTCTGCTCGGCTGCTAGAGCGTGTTGTACACGGCGACTCAAAAAAGGATTGAGTTTTTCCAGGGCTTCGGCAGATGACACGAAGGCGTGGGCACTCAACTCGGACTCTTGAAGGACGATGCGGGCTGTTTGCGCGGGCGTCATCACGCCTCCGTCGAAAAAAAATCTCATTCTCTCAAAACCACCCAGGTCTTTGCCTTCGTAGTCCACGCACAGCAAGCGGCCGACCTCAAGCTCGAGGCCCACTTCCTCTTTGATTTCACGCCGACAGGCTTGTTTGGGAGACTCGTCCGGCTCCACCATGCCGCCCGGCAACAGCCAGCCGTCGCGGTAGGTCGGCTTGACGATGAGCAACGCCCCCGCCTCGTCCCGGATGAGGGCCGCTGCCGCCATCGCCTTGCTGTGACGCTCTAGGTAAGGTTCCATGCTGGGTTGCGCCATGCCAGTGTGCTCCATTCGGGAGGGGCTCGAGAAAGGAAAAAGCCTTCGACTTCACTTTTCACTCGGTACTTCCCTCTTTCTCATCGCAAGAACGCCACCCCGACGAACCCACCTACCACGATTAAAAGCGCCGGGTGAACGTTGTAGCGAACCGACAACACGAAAGCGACGACGGCTAACCCCCACAGCGCCCAGTTGGCGAGCCACTGCGGCGGCGTGCCGAAGGCCTTGGGCGCGAATTGCCACACGACTAAAGCGAGGAGCGCCACGACCACCGGACGCACGCCCCTCAAAAAGCCTTCGATGGCCGGATTTTCTTTGTAGCGGGCGTAGAGCGCGCCGAGGGCGACGATGGCGACGATCGTCGGCACGGCGATACCGATAAGGCCCGCCGCCGCGCCCAGGACCCCGGCGACTTTGTAGCCGACGTAGCCCGCCAGCTTCGTGGCTATCGGCCCCGGCAGCGCGTTGCCGAAGGCGAAGGCGTCCAAAAACTCCTCCTGGCTCAGCCACTGCTGCGATTCGACGACTTCTTGCTGAATCAAGGGAATCATCGACGGGCCGCCGCCGAAACCGAACACGCCGACCTTGGTGAACGACCAGAACAGTTGCCAAAGACTCGTCATAATGCTGAAAGTCTAACCTGAACCCTTACACCTGTTCGGCCAGCTCGTCCACGCCTTCGGCCTGCGCACCTTGGGCAGAAGCAGGTTTGGGAGCAGCGAGGGCGAAACCGGCGAAGCGGCCGCACAGCAAAAAGCCTAGCGCGTAGGCGGTGACGACGACCAGAAGCAGCAGTGTTAAGTAGACGCCGCCGCTGCCAATCAAAGCAGCAAACGCCAAAAACCAGGCGGGCGTCGCCAGCAACACCCCCGCCAGCAACACCCCCGCCAGCGCTGCCCCCTTGCTGCCCGAGCGCGCTCTCAGGTGGGCCATCGTCGCCGCGACCGGCACACCCACAAGTGCCAGGACGACGAGAATCTGTGAGGTCAAGGGCGGGGCGGCACGAACCCCCACCACCCACGCGAGCACGCCCGCCAGCAGCGCGGCCACCCCGACCTGAGCCAAAAACATCGCGGCGAACACGCCGCGCAGCACGCTCGTCGCCTGGGCTCGAGCCGGTTTGGGATTGGTCAAAAAGCTGCGCAACGCTGTAAGCACACCGCTAGTGTAACGTCTACACCCTGTTCCAGAGGAGGTTGAGCAGGGAGGCTACAAAAGCCGTGCCCCCGGCTCGTCTTTTTATATGCCTCTTCCAAACGCCGACGCCGGTGGTCAGCGCTGGGTTGGTTAGTAGCGGGTTGTCAGGTCAGTGTCCGTGCTCGGTGTCCGGGTCGTAGGTGGCGTCTTTCAAAAACTTGGCGAGGAGCACGAACACCACGGCGACCGCGCCCAAGCCGCTGAGCACGAACGCGCTGTACATGCTGATTGCCAGAAACGTTTCCACGATGAACCTCCAGTAAAGGCTAGTGTAACGGACCCGGAGCGGCGGCGCTAGGGACGTTCGACTCTGCGGCTGCCGCTTGCTGTCTGAGCCGACCGCGCACCGCGTGGTAAAAACGCCAGACGAGCAGCGCCGCCGCCGTCGCCAGGCCGAACACCAGCCCGAGCCACAGGCCGCGCCCGCCCAGCCCGAGGCCGAAACAGAGCAGCGTGCCGCTGCCGATGCCGACGAACCAGTACGAAAACAGCGTGATGAGCATGGGCACGCGGGTGTCCTTGAGCCCGCGCAGCGCGCCTGAGGCACTCACCTGCAAGCCGTCGAACACTTGAAACGCGGCGGCCAGGGCCAAAAAGCCCGTGGCGAGGGCGACGACCTCACGGTTGGCTGCGTCGCCCAGGTCCAGGTACAGCCCGATGACGAACCTCGGGGCCAGCCAGTAGGTGAGGGCGCTCAGGCACATGAACAGGACGCTGCCCGCGATGCCCACGTAGCCCGCGCGGCGCGCGCCGTCCGCGTCGCCCCGCCCGACAGCTTGCCCGACCCGAATCGAGGTGGCAATCGCCAGGCCCAGCGGCACCATAAAGGTGACCGAGGCCGACTGCAGCGCGATTTGGTGCGCCGCGAGTTGCGCCGCGCCGAGTAAACCCATCAAAAACGCGGTCGTCGCGAACATGCTTACCTCGAAGCCCAAGATAAAGGCAATCGGCACACCGACGCGCACGAGTTCGGCGAGCATTCCGAAGTCCGGGCGGCGCAGGTCGGCAAAGATGCGGTAACGGCCGAACTTCAACGTGACGTACAGCGCCAGCATCAAAAAAATCATGGTGTAGACGAAGCTGCTGGCGTAGCCGGTGCCCACCAAACCCAGCGCCGGAAAGCCGAAGCGCCCGAACATGAGGGCGTTGTTGGCGAGAATGTTCAAACCCACCCCGGCCAAGCTGAACAGCATGATGGGCCGGGTGACGCCCAAGCCCTCGAGCAGCCCCCGCAACGCCGTCGTCCCGAAAGCGGGCAGCAGCCCCCACGAAATCGCCCGTAAGTAGGCGGCACTCAGTTCGGCCGTCGCCGGGGCCTGGCCGAGACGCAGCAGCAGGGGTTCGGCGTTCCAAAAGAGCGCAAAGGCGGGCGCGAACAGCAGCAGCCCCAGCCACAAACCCTGCCGCACCGCTCGGGCGGCCTCCTTGGGCCGCCCCGCCCCGTGCGCCTGCGCCACGAGCGGCGACACCGCCAAAACGACGCCCGACAAAACGAGCAGCACGAACGAAAATACCGTGCTGCCCAGCGCGATGCCCGCCAGCGCCTCGTTGCCCAGTCGGCCGACCATGAGCGTGTCGACAAAGCTCAGGGTGTTCTGCGCCAGTTGCGCCAAAATCAGCGGCAGTGCGAGGATGGACAAGTTTCTGATTTCGCGGCGGAGCACGTTTTCACCTGTTCTCGAGCCTCAAGGTTTCAACAGCGCGTTTTATGCTGACAAGGCTGTGGCGCGACACGAGCGCGGCCAAGTGATTGTAAGCTGAAAGCGGCTCTCGAAGAGTCAGACAAGCAGGTGCCATGCCCAAAACTGACGAGAACCCTGAACACGACGCGTCCACGACCTCCCCCAAAAAACGGCCTTCGCCCTTCTGGCGCGAGGTTCGGGGCTACGCCGAAGCCTTCGTCGTCGCGCTGCTCGTCACGACGTTTCTGGTGACCACCGTCGGCGTGGCGGGCGCGTCGATGTACCCGTCCCTGAACGGCGGCACGGGCGAAGTCCTCAACGCCCTCCTCACGGGCGACCGGCTGTTCGTGCCGAAGTACGAGACCTGGCTGCGCCGCGCTCGCCTGCTCGGCGACTACCGGCGCGGCGACATCGTTATTTTTCGCGAGGTCGAGGACTCGCCCTGCCGCCGCGGCCGGCGCAACTTTCTGGTGAAGCGCGTCATCGGCTTGCCCGGCGACACGGTGCACTTGGAAAACGGCCAGGTCTTTATCAACGGGGCGCTTTTGGACCAATCGTTTTTAACCGACAAGGGTGGGGGGCTAAGCTCGAGCACCATGCGCGAAGTCGCGGTGCCGCCGGGCCACTATTTCGTGCTCGGCGACAACCGGCCCAACAGCTGCGACTCGCGCGTGTACGGCTTCGTCCCGGCGGGCAACGTCGCGGGCCGGGCGACCGCCGTCATCTGGCCGCCGCGCCGCGACGGGGGGCTCAACTGGCGAGGGCTCAGTCCGCCCGCGGCGTTTGCGAGCATTCCTGCGGCACCTTGATTCTGCTTGGAAAACAGGTTTGTCTAAACGCTGAGCCAATTCGGTTCGTGTTCGCGTTTGGACCCCTCAGTCTCTTCGAGACAGCTCCCCTGAAAGGGAAGCGCAAAGACTCCGTTCTATCTTGGAATGTGTCAGGGTAGGACCTCAGTCTCCGCCGCACCTCGTCGCAGCAGGTTCCAACTGTCGGCTTCGACGCTGTACCAATCACTTTGTTCTCCACCGGGCCAGGTAACCCGAACCTGCGCCTCGAGTGCGTCCCCCAAACCAAGGTGCACAAAACTAAGGGTGCCGCTCGCGTGCCCGCCGCCGACGGTCAGTTCGCGGTAGAGAGTGCGCTCGCCGAGCTTGACCTCTAGCTGTGAACCGACAGCGAAAGGGTTGGGGCCGGGCTGAAAGAGCCGCAACGCGACAAAGTGACCGGCTGACGCGCTCGTGTTGCGCCACAGCTGTGCAGGTGCCCGCCGGTTGTTCACGACGATGTCGAGCAGACCGTCGTGGTTTAAGTCGACCACCGCCCCGCCGCGCCCGCGCTCCGGGCTGGCGACCCTGGCGGCTGCGGCGACCTCGTTGAAACTCCCGTCCGCCGCGCCCACAAAGAGGTTGTTCGGGTCGGCTAAGGCGAACTCCGGCATACTGTCGACGTTGCCTTTAACGACGAACAGGTCGGTGAACGTGTCGTTGTCAACGTCCTCGAAAGCCGCGTGCCAGCCGGTCGAAGGGTTTAAGTCGTCACCGTAGAAGGGGCGGTGCGCGGTTACGCCGCGCTCGAAAGCCATGTCTTTATAGCTCGGCTGCGTGGCGTCACCCGCCAAGGTTCTCAGCTTCTGGTCGGCCATGCTCGTCAGGTAGTAGTCCGGTAAACCGTCGCCGGTCAGGTCGGCCGCGGCGACGCCCATGCCCCAGATTTGCAGCTTAGCCCAGCCTTCGGCCTCGGTGTAGAGGGTGGGTGGGTCGCCCATTTTCCACAACTGTTCCGAGCCGCTACGGTCTTGGTTGGTGAGGTAATACTGCCGGTCGTTGCTCACCAGCAGTGCCGGCGTGCCGGAGCGATTCCAGTCGGTGAAGAGCATGGACAGGGTGCAGTAGGAGGGCTCGAGCACCGTCACCTCGTACCCCCCCGTTGCGGGACGGTACAGCAAGTTACGGTCGCACGTCCCGAACGGTCCCGCCGGGTCGTCGCGGTCGACGTAGTTGCCGAAGGCGAGGGTCGGCCACGCTTGCCCAGCTTCCCAGGTGGCGGCAAAGGCCGTCGTCCAGGCGCGTCCGCCGTCGAACTCCCAAGTTTCGTTGGCACGTTCAAAACGGCAGTCGCCCAAGCCTCGGTACAAGACGTTCTCGCCCACGCGCAGCACGGCGAGGTCTAAAACCCCGTCGCTGTCGATGTCGAGCGGGTAGACTCCGGTGACGTAGAGAGGCTCCACGCCGTCCACTCTCTCAAACTTCAAACTGCCGCCGGGAGCGCTCAGGTTGCGGTACAGGGCGGCCGGATTGACACCGCCCGCAAAAAACAGGTCGGGCAGGTTGTTATCGTCGCAGTCGAACGCGGCCACGCCGCCGCCCACGAAAAACTCCCAACCGCCGTCGTAGACGTGAATGACGTTAGACGAGACGGTCTCTTCAGTGAAAATGGGCGTTTGCGCCAGGGCGAAGGTCGTAGCGAAAAGTAACAGAAAGAGGCTCGAGCGCAGCATAGGAACATCTATAGCACGAACCCCCAAGACCGCAGCTTCATTAACCGCGCCCCTCAGCTTGACGCCGACGCCACGCGACAAGTACATTAGCCTTTACGTGACGCAGTTGGCAGGACCCGGCGGGCACACGCTTGCCGGCTCGGACGTTGGGCTTGAACGAACGCGTCACAGTTTTGGGAGGTTTATGAAAAAGCTAGGGTTGATGCTACTGGCCGCACTCCTCTTCAGCGTCGCCGCCGCGCAAACCATCGGCGTGAGCTGGTCGAACTTTCAAGAAGAGCGCTGGAAAACCGACGAAGCCGCCATCAAGGCCAAAATCGAAGAACTCGGCGGCCGCTACATCAGCGCCGACGCGCAAAGCTCGGTGGAGAAGCAACTTTCCGACATCGAGAGCCTCATCACCCAGGGTGCGGAAGCCTTGATCGTGCTGGCTCAAGACGCCGACGCGATTCTGCCCGCCGTCGCCTCGGCGCAGGCGCAAGGGATTCCGGTGCTCGCTTACGACCGCCTCATCGAGGCCGACGACGTGTTCTACCTGACGTTCGACAACGTCGAGGTCGGGCGGATGCAGGCTCGCGCCATTCTCGAGGCGCAACCGAACGGCAACTACGTGTTTATCAAGGGCAGCGCCCAGGACCCGAACGCCGACTTTTTGCACGGTGGGCAGCTCGAAGTCCTGCAACCCGCCATCGACGCGGGCGACATTACGGTAGTCGGCGAGCAGTACACCGACGGCTGGCTGCCGGAGAACGCGCAGCGCAACATGGAGCAAATCCTGACCGCCAACAACAACGACGTCGACGCGGTCGTCGCCTCGAACGACGGCACCGCGGGCGGCGCGATTGCTGCGCTCGCCTCGCAGGGCTTGGCGGGCCAAGTGCCCGTGTCGGGCCAGGACGCCGACCAGGCCGCCCTCAACCGCGTGGCGCTCGGCACCCAAACCGTGTCCGTGTTTAAAGACTCGCGCGCGCTCGGCACCGCCGCCGCCGAAATCGCGATGGACCTCGCCCAAGGCACGGCCGTCGACGCGGTCGAGGGCGCGACGACCTTCAGCAACGGCCCCAAGGGCATGGACATGAACGCCATTCTGTTAGCCCCTATCCCCGTTACCCAGGACAACCTGGACGTGGTGCTGGACGCGAACTGGATTTCCCAAGAAGACCTGTGCGCGGGCGTAGACTCGAGCAGCGCCGACGCCCCGGCGGCTTGTCAGTAAGTAGGGTTTAAGCTCGAGCCGGACGCTGGTTTCGCCAGCGTCCGGCTTTTTTGGTATTCTTGCTCCGGTACGGCCTCTTTTACAACTTGGGTTGCGCGAAGGGAAAGCTATGGCGACGTCTCAAACCAAGGTCAACATCAATAAAACCTCCGGCGGCGGGCTGTCGGGGTTTTTGCGGAGGCTCGAGATAGACGTTCGGCTCCTCGGCATGGTGGGCGTGCTGCTGCTGCTCTGGCTCGGTTTTCACGTGGCCTTTATTTTAAAAAACGATATTCCTATCGCTTCCGTGGGCGAATTTTTCGGCACCGGCTTTTTGTCGCCGCGCAACCTGTGGAACCTGGCCGTCCAAACGAGCGTGGTGGGCATTATTGCCACGGGCATGGTCTTCGTCATCGTGATGCGCCACATCGACTTGTCGGTGGGGTCGGTGCTGGGTTTTACCGGGATGATCATGGCGGTGCTGCAGACGCAGGCCCTGCCGGCCGGGGGTTGGAACTGGCTCGCCGCCCTCGCGCTGGGTCTGTTGGCGGGCGCGCTCATCGGGGCGTTCCAGGGCTACTGGATAGCGTATCAACTCATCCCGTCGTTTATCGTGACGCTGGCGGGCTTGCTCATTTTCCGGGGCGGCGCGTGGCTGCTCACCCAGGGCCGCACGGTTGCGCCCTTAGACAGCAACTTCCAGCTTTTGGGTGGCGGTTTGAACGGCTCCATCGGGGCGTTTTGGAGCTGGATGGTCGGGCTGGCGGCGATTTTAGCCATCGTTCTACTCGCTTTCCAAACCCGCGGTAAACGCGCCCGGCTGGGCTTCCCGGTACGGCCGCTGTGGGCTGAAGTGTTGGTCGGTTTAGCAGCGATTGCGGCGGTGGCGGGCTTCGTCCTCGTCATGAACGCCTACAACCGCCCGCGCACCGAAATCGCGCAGGGGATTCCGATTCCGGTACTGGTTCTTATCGGCGTGGCGCTCCTCATGACCGGGGTCGCGCGACTCACCAAGTTCGGGCGCTACGTCTACGCGATGGGCGGCAGCCCCGAAGCGGCGCAACTTGCGGGCATCGACACCAAACGCATGACGCTGTACGTGTTCATGCTCATCGGCGTGTTGAGCGCGCTCGCCGGGGCGGTGGCGACGGCGCGCCTCAACTCGGGGGTCAACTCGACGGGCACACTGACCGAGCTGTACGTCATCGCGGCGGCCGTTATCGGCGGCACCTCGCTCGCCGGGGGCTACGGGACGGTTGTCGGGGCGATTATCGGCGCGGTCTTTATGCAGAGTTTGCAGAGCGGGATGGTGCTGTTGAACCTGAACAGTTCGCTCATCCAGGTCATCATCGGGCTCGTTCTCATCATCGCGGTGTGGATAGACGTGCTTTACCGCCGCCGCAGCGGTTTGCAGGAGGGTTGAGGTGGTTGATACTGCTAGGGTTGACAGGGGTAGGACGACGCCTTTAATCGAAATGCGCAACATCTCCAAGTCGTTCGGTGGCTTGCACGCCCTCGAGCACGTCTCGATAGACCTCTATCCGGACGAGGTGGTCGGGCTGCTCGGCCACAACGGCGCGGGCAAATCGACGCTGATTAAGATCCTCTCCGGGGCTTACCAAGCCGACGCGGGCGAGGTGTTCGTGGGCGGCAAACAGGTCACCATCCGCAGCCCGCGCGATGCCAAGGCGCAGGGCATCGAGACGATTTATCAGCAACTCGCCCTGGCCGAGAACCTGCCCGCACCTGCGAATATTTTCCTGGGCCGCGAACTCATGACGCCCTTCGGCACCGTCGACGACGACCGCATGGAGGCCGAAGCGCGCAAAGTGCTGGACCGCCTGGACCTCAAAATCAAGTCGCTGAGCGACAACGTGCGCAACCTCTCGGGCGGGCAGCGGCAAGCCATCGCCATTGGGCGGGCGATTTACTTCAACGCGCGCATCTTGATTATGGACGAGCCCACCGCCGCGCTCGGGCCGCAGGAAACCGAAAAGGTCGGCCAACTCATCAAGGGCCTGAAGCGTGAGGGCATAGGCATTTTCCTCATCAGCCACGACATCCACGACGTGTTCGACCTGTGCGACCGAATCACGGTATTGCACAACGGTCACCTGGTCGGCACGGTGCGCACCGAGGACGTGACCAAGGACGAGGTGCTGGGCATGATTATTTTGGGCAAGATGCCGGGGGTGAGCGCTTGACAGGCGTGCCTCAGCGGACGATGTCGCCGCCGCCCGTTTCGAGCAGTTGCTCCAACTCTTCCCGGTTCGTGACCGGCTGGTCGCCGTACTGGCTCAGCGAGAGCGCGGCGGTCAGCGCGCCGTACTCGAGCCCCTTTTCAAACTCGCCCTGCAAGTAGCCGTACAGCACGCCCGCCACCATCGCGTCGCCCGCGCCTATTCGGTCTAGGATGACCACGTCTCGAGCAGGCACGTGGGTGTAGTCGGCCCGGTCCCAGCCCATCAACCCTTCGTGCGACATGCTCATGACGATGGTGCGTGCGTCGGTCAAACGGCTCAGTTGCGTGATTATTTCTTCAGGTGTGCCTGAACAGCCGAACACTTTTTCGGCGTCGGCGCGTCCGCAAAAAAGAACGTCTACATCGCGCACCAGCGGCTCGGTCAAAGCCCTCGCCCGTTGCGGTGCCCACAAACGGCTGCGGTAGTTCATGTCGAAACTCACCGGCACGCCCGCCGCCTTGGCCCGCGTGGCCGCCTCGGTCAACATCTCTTGGATGTTGCCGCAGAGCGCCATGCTCAAACCCGACAGGTGAAGCAGCCGTGTGTCGAGCAGGTAGTCCCAGTCGATGTCCCGCGGCGTGAGTTGGGTAAAGCAGGTGCCCGCCCGGTCGTAATACACTTGCGTCGAGCGCGGCGGCACCGCGTACTCGACGTAGTAGGTCGCCAGGCGGTGGTCGTGCGACCACTTCACGGCTGTTAAGTCGAGGCCGGTAAAGCGGTACTCGCCCGCCACGCGGCGGCCCAGGGGCGTGGCGGGCAGGGCGCTCACCCAACCGCAACTCCAGCCCAAACGCGACAGCGTGCAGGTCACGTTGGCTTCGGTGCCGGAAGTGTGGACATCGAACTGTCTGGCCTGCTCGAGCCGCGTCCCCGCCGGGACGCAAAGCCGCAGTTGCCCCTCGCCGATGGTGGTCACGTCGAAGCGGGGCATGGTCAGCGCCCAGCCGGTAAAATAGTAAAGTAACTCACCCTGCTTACACCTTAACCTAGCGCTTTGGAGGCGGGCTCGAGGGTTCGAGACCGGTTCGCTCGAGGTCGCCTTTTCTTGGACACGTTAAACCGCCGCGCCGTAGGTTTTAGAAACGGCTTCCTGAAAAGTCCCAGCCGCCCCCGCCGGGTCGTCCGCGCCGTAAATCGCCCGCCCGACGATAAAGGCGTACACCGGCACACCCTCGAACCGCGCCACGTCCTCCGCCGTCACGCCGCCCGCCACCGAGACCTTGTAACCCATGCTGTGCAACCGCTGAATCGTTTTTAGGTCATCATCTTGCCAGCTCAGCTCGCCCTTGGCCTCGCCGTCGCGGCTGCGTTTGATGATGATTTGACTCACGCCGAGAGCGCGCCAATGCTCAACCTGTTCCCACGTCCAGCCGTCGCTCAGTTCGATTTGCATGTCCCGCCCGCGACTTTGAGCTTCTTCCAAAACCACTTCCGCACTCGCCGGGGCCGCGCCGCTCACCACCGTCACCCAATCGGCTCCAGCGTCGAAACACATCTTGGAGATGATGCTCCCCGTCTCGGCAATCCGCACGTCGGCGAGAACGATTTTGTCCGGAAACAAACTTTTTATGACCCGTACCGCGTGCATCCTCTCGGACAAGCAGAGAATTGTTCCGCACTCGACGATGTCGATGTGGTCTCGAGCTTTTTGCAGAGGTGAGAGCGCCGCGGGCAAGTCGAACAGGTCCAGGGCGAGTTGGAGTTTGGGTTTCATGGGTTCCCTTCGAGAAGCAAGGGGTTGCAACCCCTTGTTGGGTAGTTGTGTCGTGCTCGAGCAAGCTGTCTCACTTTTCAACCACGAACAATCTGCCTACCCCTTCACCGCCCCCGCCGTCATTCCCGCAATAATCTGCTTGGCGGCGAAAAAGGTGATGATGAGGGGCGGAATGGCGATGAGGCTGCCGACCGCCATCATCTGGCCCCAGAGCACGCCGTCGTCGCGGATGAATTCCGACGCGAAGACGGGCAACGTTTTGGTATAGCGACTCGTCAAAAAGAGTGCCAGGATGAACTCGTTCCAGGCGATGCGGAAAGTAAAAATCGCCGAGACCGCGAAGCCGCCACCCATGAGCGGAAAAATCACGCGGAACAAGACTTGCAACAGGTTTGCACCGTCCACGATGGCCGCCTCTTCCAACTCCACCGGAATCTGCTGGATAAAGCCGAACAGCAGCCACACCGAAAAGGGCAGGTTCAGCGCCGTGTAAAACAGCATCAATCCGAGCTGTGAGCCGTCCAAAAGGTCGCCCCGCCCGAGGCCGTTGGGCAAGTTGAAACGCACGCCTTCGGAAACGTCGCTGATGTTCCACGAGATCCAAAACCCGATAACCGCCACTGCGATGACCGCCGGGGGAATCATGCGAATCACAAGCGTCGTTTGCGCGATAATTCCGCGCCCCGGAAAGCGCATCCGCGCCAGCGCGAAGGCCGCCATGCCCGCCGTCAAGAGCGTGACAAAGGTCGAACCCAACGCGAGGGCTGGAGGCCCTGAAAACGATTCCCGCCGTGGTCGTCGCGGGCGGCGCGGCCAAAACAGCGGCGCTCGGCGGCGCGCTGCGCGGCGGTTACGCCGACGTACTCGTCACCGACGACGTGGCGGCGCGGGGGGTACTGGACACTTTGTAAACCGCCTGCACGGTTTATGAACAGACCGCCTGTCAGGGCTCAGGCGAAGTCCGCCTCGCGGTTGAGGTTTTTGACGGTGCCGTCGCCCAGACCTGCACCCAGCCACCGGCAAAACTCGTCTGCTGGCCGCAGCTTGACCGCGCCCTGGTAAGTAAAGTGAACGTAGGTTCTCACCTGGTCGCCCACCACGCCGACGCGCAGCTTGAACACGGCGAGGACTTCGCCGTCCACGGTAAAAACGTCGCCGACCAGGATTTCGAACACCGGCCCAGCTTATCAGAAGGCTGAGTTTTCGTCACCGACCTCAGGCCCGGCGCTTTCTGTTAAGCCGTGCCGAAAAGTGAACACGCTCTTCAACCGAGACCGCTATAATCACCCTGAAGATGCCGCCGACCTACTCCACCAAGCTCGACGACCAACTCTGCTTCGCGCTCTACGCGACGTCGAACGCCGTGACGCGGTTCTACCGGCCGCACCTGCAAGCCCTGGGCTTGACCTACCCGCAGTACATCACGATGCTCGCCCTGTGGGAACAAGACGGCGTCATGGTGGCGACCTTGGGCACCCGCCTCGGCCTCGATTCGGGCACGATGACGCCGCTCCTCAAACGCTTAGAGGCGGCCGGCCTGCTTCGCCGCCGCCGCGACGACCAGGACGAACGCCGCGTCGTCATCTCGCTGACCCCCGCGGGAAAAGCCCTGCAGAAGCGTGCGAGCGGCGTGCCGGAGGCGCTGGCGTGCGCGCTGGACCTGTCGGTGTCGGAGGTTGAACAGCTCGTCGCGACGCTCGAGGGTTTGCGGGGCAAGCTGCGCGCCGCCAGCGACGAGAGTTAGGCAACGGGCCTCGAGCCGCACCTCAAACGTCTTAGCGTTGGCAGTCGAGCGCGCCAACTCGGCTTTTCAGTGACGTCGGGGGCCGTTTCGTTTACGAGGCTCGGTCGGCTTCGTCCGTCAGCTCGAGCGCCTGCAAAATCGCTGCAACGATGGCGTTTGGGTTCTTGTCCACCGTGACCACGAGGGCGTTTTGGGGTTCTTCCAGCGCCTCGAACTGGCTTTTGAGGAGTTCGGGTTTGAAAAAGTGATGCTCGCGCGCCTCGAGGCGCGCTTTGAGCAGGTCGTAGCTGCCTTTCAGGTAAACGAGCTTGACGCCGTCGTCATTATCTAACAGCACCTCACGGTAGGCCTGTTTGAGGGCCGAACTCGTCAGCACGGCCGAGCGGCCCTGGACTTCCAGGTCGTCCATCTTGTCCCGAATCGCCTGCAACCAGGGCTGCCGGTCTTTGTCGGTCAGAGGGGTGCCGCGGGCCATCTTGTCGATGTTGGCCTGCGGGTGAAACTCGTCGGCGTCGAAAAAAGGCCACCCCAACCGCTCGGCGAGGCGTCTCCCCACCGTCGTCTTGCCCGAGCCCGACACGCCCATCAACAAGATAATCATGACCCCAGTGTGACACGAGAGTCGCAGCGCAACCCTTTTCCGCGCTTTTCTCTTTCCACTTTCAACTCGGAACTCGGAACTTTTCTCTGCCCGAAAGTTAGCTTCGTCTCATCCCCGCATAAGGCAAGCGGGTTATAACCTTAAAGCGTGAGAGTTTTTCTGGGTAGTGTGCTGACCTTGCTCGTTCTCGTCGGGGCCGCCTTTGCGCTGTGGCGCGGAGGCGTGGTCGACTTGCCTTTTTTACCTGCTTCTTCAACGGTCAGTGCGCCGACGAGGGACTTGTTCGCCCTCGCCAAAACAGACGATGTCGCCGCGGTGAGCGAGAAGCTCATAGCCGGGGCCGACCTGAACGCGCGCGACGAGTACGGCCAGACGCCGCTGATGTACGCCGCGAGCGAGGGGGAAGGAGCTGGGGTTCTCGACACGCTTCTCAAAGCGGGCGCGGACGTCAACGCGCAGACCGACGCGGGCTGGACGGCGCTCATGTACGCCGCGCGCGACGCCGAAGACCTGAGCGTCCCGCTGCACCTCATGAACGCCGCCGCCGACCCGAGTTTACGCAACGCCGACGGCCAGAGCGCCGCCGAGTTGGCGCGCGGCAACCCGGCCATGAGCAGCGAACTGTACAACCGGCTGCAAGAACTCAGCAATGGGCCCTTCGACCCCGCCTGGCCGAGCGCCTACGTGGTGCCGGTCGAAGGGGCGACGATAAGCTCTCGAGCCAACCACCTGCCCGGCGCGCCCCGAGCCTACCGCAACGGCACCCACGAAGGCTTCGACTTTTACGGCGGTTCGGTAAGTGTGCCCATCTCTTACGGCACGCCCATCAACGTGGTCGCCGACGGTGTGGTGCTGCGCGCCGACCACGACTACATTGAGAACACCCCAGAGCAGTACGACGCCGTCATCGACGCCGCCAGGCGCAGCCTCAACACGCCGCCCGACATCTTAGACAAGCTGCGCGGCCGTCAGGTCTGGATTGAACACGCGGGCGGCTTCGTCACACGCTACGCGCACCTGTCAAACATTCCTGCCGACGTGGTGGTCGGCAGTGCCGTGAAACAGGGCCAGGTCGTCGGCGCCACCGGCAACTCGGGCACTTTAGAGGCGGCGCAGAACACCGAAGACGACCCGCACCCGCACGTCGAGATTTGGAAAGGGGACCTGTACTTGGGCAAAGGTTTGGAGCCCGCCGCCATCTACACGCTCGCCGAGCAGGTGTTCGGCACCAGGGCCATGCCGCCTTATACGGGCGAATAGCTTTCTTGCGCTATCAGCTGAGCGACCACCTTGATTTGCGGCGCAGAAAGTTGGACTTACGCAGAAGGTCTGGTAATTCGGCTACAAACTTTTAACACTGGTTCGGTTACTTCAGGGATTGTCTGAGGCGCACCGAGGCGTCGTCGAACAAGTCGTCGACATCTTCCAAGATGAGTTGCAGTCGCGCCTCTTCGCCCCGCGTCATCGCCATTTCGAAGTCCAGTTGCAGCGAGCGCAGATAACCTTTGAGAAAGCGCGCCTGGTCGGTGTTCACGTACAAGCCGTAGTCGTCCAACAAACGCTCCAACCTCGCCGAGGTGAGTTCGACCCGCTGACTGAGTTCGTTGAACCTTTGGAGCATAAACCCTTCCTAAGCTTGCTGAGACGCGTGTGGACACCCTCAGGTATGACAGTGTCGTTTTGGAGATGCTAGAGACAAGTGGGGTTCGTTGCTTAGTACCTGTATACTAGCACACGTTTATGTGACTTTTGTTAAATCGTCTTGTGTACAACCGTTTCGGCCGGAGTGGCTTTCTCGAAACTTGTCACCGGTAGAGAGTGGCGCGGCCCCTCGAGCCCCCACGACCCATTCGACCTTTATTTCTGTAGCGTTTGTTCCTGTAGCGTTGCGGCCTACTGCGGTTCGTACAGTAAATTCAGGCAGTAGGGTTAGGCGGTGGCCGTCAGCCGCTGTGACCCTTCACCTCTAAATTGTGTGTAAGTTGTGTAAAATGCTTACGTGACTCCGGCAAAGACGTACACCGCCCTGCTCGCGCAACTGCAAACTACCCGTCTCGGGCTCCACGTCCTGGAAGCGGCGGCGTTCGTCTACAAAAACGCGGCGTCGTGCGTGTTTCCCGGCTTTATCTTCATCCTGCTCGCCCTTTCGCAAGTTTTCACCTTGCCCCTGCCGCGCTACGACTTTTTGCTGCTCGGCTGCGTGGGGCTGCAGGTTCTCATGGTGGCGGCGGGGCTCGAGACGCGTGACGAACTCAAGGTGGTGTGCGTGTTTCACCTGTTGGGCTTGGCGCTCGAGCTGTTCAAGACGCACGTGGGCTCCTGGGCTTATCCCGAGGACGCCTACAGCAAGCTGGGCGCGGTGCCGCTCTACAGCGGTTTTATGTACGCGAGCGTGGCGAGCTTTATGACCCAGGCGTGGCGGCGCTTCGAGTTGCACCTCGTGAACTGGCCCGCGCCGCAGCTCGTCGTGCCGCTGGGGGCGGCGATTTACCTCAACTTTTTTAGCCACCACTTCACGTTCGACCTGCGCTGGGTTTTGGTGCTGGCGGTGTTCGGGGTGTTCGCCGCGACCAGGATTCGCTTTACGCCCTACCGCCGCACCTTCGCCATGCCGCTGGTGCTGGCGTTTTTGCTCATCGGCGTGTTCGTGTGGCTCGCCGAGAACATCTCGACGTATTTAGGCGCGTGGGTCTACCCGCACCAAACCAGCGGCTGGCACGTCGTCGAACTGGGCAAACTCAGTTCGTGGGGCCTGCTGGTCATCGTCAGCTTTATGATCGTGGCGCAGCTCAAGCGGGTCAAGGCGAAGCGGGGTTGACGCGCCGCTCGCACAGGGCTACCGCAAAGACGCTCGAGCCGCGGTGCCCTCACCGCCCCCAAGGCCGAGGGTAGGGCGGGCTGTCAGCGGTTTACCACGGTTGGCCGGCCTTACAGCTGCGCCTCCAACGCGCGCCGCACCTCGTCTTGCAGCGCCTCCCAAATCGCGCCGGAGAGCCGCGCGAACTCGGGCGTGCTCGTCGTCTGGATAGTACGCGGTCGGGGCAGCGGCACCTCGAAAATCGTCTTGAGGGTGCCCGGCTGCGCCGTCATGATGACCACGCGGTCGCCCAGCAACAGCGCCTCGTCGATGCTGTGGGTGATGTAGACGACCGTCTTGCGGTGCGCCTCCCAGATGCGCAGCAACTCCTCTTGCAGCACGATTCGCGTTTGAGCGTCGAGCGCGCCCAGGGGCTCGTCCATCAGCAGCACCTCGGGGTCGTTGGCGAGCGCCCGCGCGATCGAGACGCGCTGCTTCATCCCGCCGGAGAGTTGCGCCGGGTAGTAAGAGGCGAACCGTTTCAAGCCGACTCTAGCCAACCAGGCGTTCGCCACCTCGTAGCGCTCTTTTTTCGGCACCCCGCGCATCTGCAAGCCGAAGGCGACGTTGTCGATGACCGTCTTCCAGGGAAAGACGGCGTATTCCTGGAACACCACGTTGTTGAGGGGCTTGCTCGGGTCGTCGCCCGGCGTGATGTGAACGCTGCCCGAAGTGAGGGGCTCGAGGCCGGCCAGAATCCGCAAGAAGGTCGACTTGCCGCAGCCCGACGGCCCCACCACACAGACGAACTCGCCGTCGGCGACGTCCAGGCTGAAGTCGTCGAGCGCGCTGACGGGGCCGTTGACCGAGGGAAAAGTCTTGGCAACGTGTTGGGCGCTGATTTTCGGGGACACGGGGCTGCCTCGAGGGCGGGTTTCAAACCCGCCCCTGCGATGTCGCTGTCCTTTTACTGGCTCGAGCCGAGCTGTTCGCGCGCCCAGTCCACGAACCGCGTGTCTACGACCTGATTCAGGTCCACGGGCGTGTCGTACTCGGTGCGGCCGTTCTCGCGGTGGACGCGCTCGACGTCGGCCAGACCCTCGACCGGAATCACGCCGTCCGGGTCGTAGACGACGGGCGCGCCCGCGCGCAGCGCCTCCTCGGTCGTGTTGACGTAACGGAGGTAGGCGGCGACGTTGTCGTCATTCAGGTAGTCGTCACCCTGCATCATCCGACTCGCCTCGAGCAGCGCCAGCGCGAAACGCTCCGCCACCTCGGGGCGCTCGTTGACGAACTTGCCCGAGCCGACGAACGCCACCGTCATCAGCCCCGGCGTCAGGTCGGTGGCGAGCGGCGTGCCGGTGCCGTCGGCCTCGATTTGGTCGGCGTAGGGCGAGCCCAACAGCCCGGCGTCGACGGCCCCGCTCTCGAACGCGGCGGGCATGTCGGCGTTGCCGATGTTGATGAGGTTCACGTCGCGGATGGTCATTCCGGCGGGCTCGAGCGCTTTCGCCACCAGGTACTCGCCGCCGCTGCCGGGGCCGCCCGCCACGCCGACGTTTTTGCCCGCTAAGTCGGCGACCGTCGTCACCGTGCCGTCGTCCATCAGGTCGGCGCGCGCCAGCAGTTTCGTCGGGCTGTTCTCAAAAGGTTCCAGACCGCCCGGCGCGATAATGCGCAGGTCGAGGCCCTGGCTCCAGCCGTTCCAGAGCGAGGTGACGATGGCAATTCCGCCCACGTCGACCTGCCCCTCGGTCAAAAACGCAATCGCCTCGGTGCCCGACTCGACCCGGTTGATGTCCACGTTCAGGCCGTACTTCTCGAACAAGCCGCGCGACGCCGCCACGTAGAGCGGCGCGAACTTCAGAATCGGCACGTAGGCGACCGAGACGTTTTCGGCGGACTCGAGCGGCTCGACCCCGTGCAGGTCCTGCGCGAACCCCGCGCCCAAAACTAAAGAACTGAGCAAAAGTAAAGCCAAACGCTTCATCGTTCCCCTTTCGGTCGCCTGGCGGCGACGCCTGTCACTAGACCTCTTTTATCAAGTCCAACTGAAGAACGATGGCTACTGGTTTTACGGTTGCTCAGTTGATACTGGTCAAGAGAAGTCTACTGGTTCGGGGTCGATACTACCGTCTCGAGCGGACGATGTCCAGGTTAGGGCGAGGCTGTGACCGTTTTGTAAATTTTGAAGCCTCGAGCCTGGTAGTTGGCGAGCGCCGCCGGGTGGTCGAGCGAGCAGGTGTGCACCCACACCCGCCCCGCGCCCAAGGCCCAAGCCGCGTCAATCGCCTTAGACAGCAGCGCCCCGCCCAGGCCTTTGCCGATAAACTCGGACAGCAAGCCGAAATAAAGGAGTTCGACGCTTTCGCCCTGCGTTTGCAGTTCAAAGTAGCCCACCGGGGTGCCGTCGTAGTAGCCGACGAAGGTATCGACACTTTCAGCGTGCTCGAGCCACTCGTCGTCCGAAAAGCTCAGCCTGTCCGTCCACTGCCAGGCGCGCCCGACCTCGCTGTAGAAGTAGCGGTTGAGGCTGGGGAGAGGGATGCCCATTTTTCGCACTCGGAACAGCAGGTCGTCGCTCGGTTTGGGGTTGTGCTCGCTTGGGGAAAGCAGTTCTAGGTAAGTGGTGGTGACGGGTTCGGGCATAGGGCGAGAGTTAGCGGCTCGTCCAGTCGTCCAAGCTGAGCCCTTGAATCCGAGAGAAGTGTTTGGTGTTACTTGTAACAACTGTCAACTCGTTCTCCAGTGCCGTTGCCGCAATCATCAGGTCGGCGTCAGGAAGCCTCCCTCCACGCGACTCGAGTTCCGCCTTGAGCGTACCGAAACGTTCCGCTTCCGGCTCGCCCAAGACGATAACCGGAAGTGTAGCTCGTAAGGAATCGACCTCCGCTTTGCGTTTGAACGGCTGTTGTGACTTGGCAGCGCCATAATAAAGTTCGCCGATACAAACGCTACTGGTACACAAAACCGAAATAGGTGTCGCCAAAACCTTGTTCTTCACCTCGGTATGCCCACGCAAGTAAAAGACGAGTGTGTCAGTATCTAACAGGTAGTTCACTTAAAGCTCGACATCACGTCCCGCTGTGCGCTTCGGTAGCAGTTCGTCGTCGCGCAAGCTCTCATCGCGCCAAGCACCTGCAAGTCCAGCCAGTGGGTGCGTGTCACCCGTCTTGTCCACACCGTTCCTCAAGTGCTTTGCAAGCAGAAAAGCTGCAAAGTCTTCGACCTCACGTTTGAGGTCTGAAGGAAGAGCGGAAAGCGTTTGCTCAAAGGTGGAGTCTGCCATAGTTACAGTATAAGCCTCAAAATTGTTAACAAGTGGATAGTTCCGACGGCCCGTTTGGAGCGGCCTGCTTGCTTGAACAGCACCGCTTAGTTTCCAAATCTGGTTGCTCCAAACTTAAGGTTGATCAATAATTGTGGTTATGACCAGAAAAGACTTTCCACCCTACCCGCCCATATTTCCCGTTATGCTCGATGACGATGATGGTTACTGAATAGCCAGTTACAATGCCGACAGTAAAGAGGTTCGCATTGTAGGACACCACTTCTGGCCTTGCAAATCAGACCGAACGAGCAATGCAGCGCAGAAGCTCACCAGTTTTTTGTATACAGCAGGCTTCAAATGCAGCGGCTACTGGCGGGGCTATGTTGGTGAAGATGTATGCAACCGCTGGAACGAAGATGACGACCTCAATATTGACGGGAACCCGATTGATGGTTCCGAGGGAATGGCCCTCGAGCGTTTGATAGAGGAAGACCCTGACTTTGTTGAAAACAACTGTGAGTACGTGAAGTGGATACCTTGGGCAGATTAAAAGCAGCGTCATGTTGCTTTACCGACAATCACTTTTCGCTGCATTTTGAAGCCGTCGAACTCAAACAGTAATAATTTGGGTTTATCCACCACCCCCATTATTTGTTAGGCTTGAGTGACGTAGAGGAGACTTGATGACTCAAGCTGACGCCGTTGAAACCGCCATGAAAAATCTTGGTGGTTTTGCAACATTTGGGCAGCTTTACCGAACCGTGCTTGAAGTTCCGGGTCCAGTCTGGAAGACGAAAACGCCTGCCGCTTCAATTCGAAGAATTGTACAAAAAGACGAACGATTTTTCAAAATACGTCCCGGCCTTTGGGCGCTCGAAGAAGAGCGCAAGGCCATACCTTTTTTAGAAGAAGCCAAAGAAGATGCGCCCCAAGCGAAGCAGGAAAAGTTCAACCATAGTTACTATCAAGGCTTGGTTGTAGAAATAGGCAATCTCAAAGCCTTCGATACTTATATTCCACCGCAGGACAAAAACCAGATGTTTTTGAACGTCCCCCTTAAAGAAGTAGCGTCAACGACTTTCCATGAGTTCACTTACCCAAACGTGACGCGCTTCGCTAAAACAGTAGACGTTATCTGGTTCAACGAGCGCAAACTTCCTCACGCTTTTATCGAAGTCGAACACATGGCTGACATCTACAATTCCCTCAGAAAATTTGTCGAGCTGCAAGACTTTTACGCGGATTTCAAAATCGTCGCGCCGTCTTACCGCAAAGACGAGTTCGAGGACAAAAGACAGGGTACGCCTTACCGAGACATCGTTAACAGGGCAAGTTTCTGGAGCTACGAACGGGTGGAGAAAGAGCATGAAAAGTTGTCGGAATTGGCCGCTTTACAAGCTTTCTAACTCAGTCCAAGGCAAAGCGGCCACGCAACACATCGACCTGCTCGAGGCCCACGCCCTCTCGCTGAACGACCGTAAAGCGCGAGAAACGAAACAAGGGATGCGTCAGTCCTGACAACGCTTCAACCAGCCCTGTTTCGCCGCGTACTGCCTCAAAACCCGCTCTGCCTCCGCTCGAGTCCTTACGTCCCCCACCGCCTCGGCCTCTTTCAGAAAGCGCACCGCCGCGCCGACGCGGGGGCCTTCGGTCAAACCCAGCAGGGCCATGACCTCGCGCCCGCTGAGCAGCGGAGGCTTGGCGGGCGGGGTCGCCCCCAGCAGTTCTACAACCCGCGCCAGCGCCAACCTATAGCTTTGGCGGCTCGCTTCGGAAGACAGCGGCCCCCGCGCCGCCTCGCGGTCGGCAATCATCAGCTTGAGCAGGTCGGGCAACAGCTCGCGGCGGCGGTGGACGAAGCGGCGGGCGGACTTGGTCGTTTTGGGAAGCTGCACCATGTGGTAACGAACCAGGCCCACGGCGTGCTTGACCAGCGCGGCGGGTTGCCGCAGACGGGTGAGAACCTTTTTTGTAGTTTCGGCCCCGAGTCGGTCGTGACCGTAAAAGTGGTAGTAAGCGCCGGTGTCGTCAAAGGTTTTGGTGTCCGGCTTGCCGACGTCGTGGAGCAGCGTCGCCCAGCGTAAGCCGAGACCGGCGTCGGGGAAGCCTCGCCCCAGCTGGTTTAAGGCTTCCAGCGAGTGGCCCAGCACGTCCAGGTGGTGAAAGCCGCCCTGGGTCACGCCGTCGGCTCGAGCGAGTTCGGGCAGGTACAGCTCGAGCAAGCCCACCTCACGCAACGTTTGAAACCCGTACCCGGCCCGGGGGGACGAGATGATCTTGTCGAGTTCGTCGCGGACGCGTTCAAAGGCAGGGACGGGAAGATGACCGGCAAGCTGCTGACGGACGCACCGCTCGAGGGCGGCTCGAGTTTCACTCTCCACTTCGAAACCCAGTTCGGTGCTCAGCCGGACGCCGCGCAGGGCGCGCAACGGGTCGTTTTGAAAAGCTTCGGGGCTCGCCATCGTCAAACGTTTGCGCCGCAAGTCGGCGCGGCCGCCGAGCGGGTCGTGCAGGGTGCCGTCGGCGCTGGCAGCGAGGGCGTTGACGGTGAAGTCGCGGTTTTTGAGGTTCGTCTCGAGGTCCGTGTCCTGCCGGATGTAGTCGCGCACCTCTGCGCCCGCGTCTCCCACACTCACCGCGCGCCAGTGGCCGCGCGCCTCGTCTAAGGGGAACACGCTGCCGTGCAAGGTGTCTGCAGCCGCTCGAGCCGCCGCCTCGGGGTCGGGGACGAGCCAGTCGAGGTCCTTGAACGCGCGCCCCAGCAGCGCGTCGCGCAGCGCGCCGCCCACCAAGACGCCGCCCTCGGGAACCGGCGTAAACTGAGCCATGTCGACCCGCTCGTTTGAAAAGCGTTTGAAGAGGTTCACGGATGTCAGTATAAATAGTTCGGGGCGGAATAAAAGGCTTGTAGCTCGTAGCCGGTGGCCCGTAGGGCGACCACAAGCTCTTCGCTACAAGCCCCTGGCGGGTTTGGGTCTCCTGTGACGCCAAAGGACAAACGACCCAGGCGCGTCGGGCTGACCGGCAACATCGGCTCGGGCAAGTCGACCGTGGCCGCGCTGCTGGTACAAAAGGGCGCGGCGCTCATAGACGCCGACGCGCTCGCCCGTGAGGCGACGCGAGACCCGGAGGTCCTTGCTGAGATAAGCCGACGTTTGGGCGCGGACCTCGTCGTAAAAGGCCAGCTCGACCGGGCCAAGACCGCCGCTCGAGTCTTTGCCGACGAGGGCGCAAGAAACGTCCTCAACGGCATCGTCCATCCCTGGGTGCGCCGCAAAAGCGGCGAGCGGGTGGCCGAGTTGGCAAACCGAGCCGAGCCGCCCCCGGTCATCTTGCTCGACATTCCTTTGCTTTTTGAAAACGGCCTCGAGGCCGGTCTAGACGCCGTGGTCGTGGTGGGCGCGCCGCTCGAGACCCGCGTGCGACGTGTGGCGGCGCGCAGCGGCCTGAGCGAAGCGGAGGTTTTAGCGAGGGACCGGGCGCAGCTGCCCCTGGACGAGAAAGTCCGGCGCGCCGACTTCGTCGTTCACAACGGCGGCGAGCTGGAGGCGCTCGAGCCGCAGTTGGACGCGCTGTGGGCGAGGTTGGCGCTCGAGTAGAGTAAAAAACAACCCGCTACGGGTTGTTTTTTACTCGACCTCTTTTATTTTTATCAAGCCCGATTGAAGAGCGGTGACTGGTCTTACAGTTGCTCAGCTGCTAGCGAAGTCTACTCGGCACTTTCGGCTCGGTACTTTTTGCCCTACCACCTCACCTGCGTCTCGTCGTAGCTGCGGAGGACGCCGTCCCTGGTTTCGGTGTAGGACGTGCTGAAGCCCAGGCGCTCGGCGACGAAGGTCAGGAAGGTCTCGAGCTTGCCGCTCGCCGCTTCGACGGCGTCGAAGTCTAAGTTGGCCGCCCCGGCCAGGCCGGCGGTGGCGCGCAACTGCCCGGCGACTTGGGCGGCCGTGTTGGCGAGGGTGGCGCGGCTGTCGGCCACGCCTAAGCTGCTCGCGTCCTCGGGCGCGGCGGCGACGAGCCGGTTGAAGCCCTCGCTGTTTTGCAGCGAGGCGCCGTCCGCCCTGGCGGCGAGCACCGCCGTCAACGCGTCTTCCGAGGTCGCCACGAACGCGTAGCCGTCCGTGACCGCGTAACTTAGCGAGATGTTGCCCGTTACCCGGTAGGTCGTCACGCTCACGCCCGCGACGTCCTGAGTGAGGGTTTCGGCGTTGCCCGCGCCGCCGCTCGGGTCGGCAAACCGCGCCACGCTCGCCGCGACCGACTGCAGCAGCGTGCCGAGGCCGGTTCGGGCGGCCGTTTCGTCGTCGGTTTTGACGACGTACACGCTGTCGCCGAGCAGGTTTTCGCTCGGCACGCCCGGCTCGGCCGCTGCGCCCAGGGCGGTCGTCACGGTCGTCACACCGGAAGCGGCCCAGTTGAAAAAGGTGTTGCGCAGGTCCAGGCCCAAAAACGAACCCAGCAGGTCGTCCAGGCTGCCGCCGAGTTCGGGCGTGCTCGCCACGACCTCGTTGAGATAGTCCCACCATCTCGAGAGGTCGGTGCTGCTGCTGCTCCAGCTCAGCGCGCTTTCTGGAGCCAGGCCGGCGGTCGAGCGGTCGGCGGGCGCGCTTTCGGTGAGCAGGGCGTAGAGGTTCGCGTCGCCGCCGGCGGCGTTCGGCACCTGCACGCCCTCACTCTGCAGACCTGCGTCGGTGACGCGCACCACGCCGCTGCTCACGCCCGCGGTGCGGAACGCCTGTACGAGGCGGCTGATGAGCTGGTCGAAGCCCAAGCTCTGCCCGTAGGGCGCCAAGGTGTCGGCCACTTGCGCGTAGTCGAGGTAAGCGTAAAAGTTACCCGCTTGGGCGCTGCCCAAACCGGCCGCGTAACCCGCGCTCCGGGTGAAGTTGGGGTCTTGCGAGCCGCCGAGTTGCCGCAGCGCGGCGCGCAAGGTGTCGGGGTTGGTGCTGAGCATCAACACGTCGTCCGCCTGGGCGTAGGCCAGCACCTGCACGGGCGTGTCACCCTCTAAAGTTTCTTGATAAAAAGTGTAGTCGCCTTCGGTCAAGGCTTCTACGCCCGCCTTCGTAGTTTCTTCGCTGAGGGCCGCGGCGACCTGCGCGGAGGCCTCGGGGCTGAGGCGCGCCAGCAGCGTCAGCGCGGGCAGCGGGTTGAAGCTCGAGGCCGACAGCGCTATCCAAGCCTCCCGCCCGACGAGATCGAGCAGCCCGAGGCCCGCAAAGCGGGTGCCCAGACCGTCCATGAGCGGCTCGGTCGCCTCCCCTTCAGAGGCAGGGAAAAGCTGCTCGAGCGCGTCGCCCAGGTCAAGCCGCTCGAACTCGTCGATAAAAGGTTGCAGCTTGTCGGTTTGGCTCGCTGCGTCGCGGGTGCCCAGGGCCAAAAAGGTCTCCGCGGGCAGCAGGTCGGCGAGCGGTTGGGCGAGCGCCGCCGAAGAGACGAAAAGGAGGGTTACCGTGACGAGCAAGTATTTTTTCAGGGTTTTGTTGGGCATAAGTTCCACCTTACACGTTTCGGTAGTGAGAAAGCTTCATACTTTTGTCAGCTTGCCTTAAGGGTGTGAGTAGCCAATGGCTTGTAGCTTGTAGAACCACAGGCTACTGGCTATAAGCCACTGGCCCTTTACTTCAACAAACGCCGCGCCGTCTTGGCGATGTTTTCGGCGGTAAAGCCGAACTTCTCCATAACCTCGTCGCCCTCGGCGGACGCGCCGAAGCGGTCCAAACCGATGACGGCACCCCCCAAACCGACGTACTTGTACCAGCCTTGCGTCGCCCCGGCCTCGACCGCAACCCGCGCTGTCACGTGGTGCGGTAATATGCGCTCCTTGTACTCGGCGCTCTGCGCCTCGAACAGCTCAAAGCTCGGCATACTCACGACCTTAGCTTTGACCCCGGAGGCCTCGAGCCGCTCTTTGGCCGCCAAACACTTGTACACTTCCGAGCCCGTCCCGATGAGAATCACGTCGGGCGCGCCGTCGGCGTCGGCGGCGATGTAGGCGCCCTTCTCGACGCTGTTCGCAGGCACCTTGAGAACGGGTAAGTTCTGGCGGCTGAACACCAAGGCGGTCGGCCCCTTGCTGTTTTTGAGCGCGGCGACCCAGGCCTGCGCGGTTTCGTTGGCGTCGGCGGGACGGATGACGGTGAGGTTGGGAATCGCCCGCAGCGCCATCAGCGCGGCGACGGGTTGGTGCGTGGGGCCGTCGCCGCCGAGCCCGATGGAGTCGTGGGTGAAGACATAAACGACCGGCGCGTCCATGAGCGCGCCCAAACGCAAGCTCGGCCGCAGGTAGTCCGAGAAAATCAAAAACGTCCCGACGAAGGGCCGCAGGCCGCCGTGCATGACCATGCCGTTGGCCGTCGCCGCCATCGCGTGCTCGCGCACGCCGTAGTAGACGTTGCGCCCGCCGTAGTCACCCCGCTGCACGACGCCGCCGTCGTCGATGTCGGTCTTGGTCGAGCCGGACAGGTCGGCGGAGCCGCCTATCATCTCGGGCACGTGACGAGCGAGGGCGTTCAAGACCTTGTTGGAAGCGTTGCGGGTGGCGATGTTTTTGCCCTGTTCGAAGGTCGGCAAATCGCTCGCGAAGCCTTCGGGCAGCTTGAAGGCCATGACGCGCTCGAGTTCCGCCGCCAAGTCCGGAAACGCCTTTTTGTAATCCTCGTAAAGCTCGTTCCACGCGCGCTCGGCTCGTTCGCCGCGCTCGATAGCCTGGTGGTAGTGCTCTTTCACGTCGTCCGGCACGGTGAAGGCGGGCCAGTCAATACCGAGGTTTTCCTTGGCCTTTTTCGCGCCCTCGTCGCCGAGCGGCGAGCCGTGAACCTCGGATGTGTTCTCGTCGGGCGCGCCGTAGCCGATGACGGTGCGCACGGCGATGATGCTGGGGCGGCTCGTCTCGGCCTGAGCCTTTTTGACTGCCTTTTCGACCGCCTCGACGTCGTTGCCCATTTCGACTCGCTCGGTGTGCCAGCCGTAAGCCTCGTAGCGCTGCAGCACGTCCTCGCTGAAGGACACCTCGGCGACCGCGTCTAAAGTGATGCGGTTGTCGTCGTACAAGACGATGAGCTTGCCCAGCCCCAAGTGCCCGGCCAAGGAACCCGCCTCCGCCGTCACGCCCTCCATGATGTCGCCGTCGGAGGCGATGACGTAGGTGTAGTGGTCGATGATTTTATAGTCCGGGCGGTTGTAGGTGGCAGCTAAATGTTCCTCGGCCAGCGCGAAACCGACCGCGGTGGCGAGGCCCTGGCCCAGCGGCCCGGTCGTCATTTCGATGCCGGGCGTGAGGTGAACCTCGGGGTGGCCGGGCGTTTTGCTGTCGAGTTGGCGGTAGTTCTCTATCTCTTTCATCTCCATGTCGTAGCCGGTTAAATGCAGCAAACTGTACTGGAGCATCGAACCGTGGCCCGCGGACTGGATGTAGCGGTCGCGGTCCCACCACGAATGGTTTTTGGGGTTGTGCTTCATGACGCGGGCGTAGAGTACATAGCCCATCTCCGCCGCGCCCATCGGCATGCCGGGGTGGCCCGAGCCCGCCGCTTGCGTCGCGTCGATGGTGAGCGCCCGAATGGTGTTGACTGCGCGGATGACAGTTGCCGGAGTATCTTCTTGGCTACCCCTGGTGTCGGGTAGGGTGTCCGCCTTGGTTTGAACGTCTGCCATAAGTCCTCCCTCGTCTCCCCAGTATTGTGACACGCCGCCACCCCAAAAGATGCTTGCCCAAACTGCTGTGGTTTTAAGAGCTTTTTCGCAGCTAAACTTTTTTCGACAACAGCAAGACCGTCCGGTAAAGGCGCGTTACCGAACCGCCGAAAGCGTCGATAGTCGCGGCGACTTCTGCGTTAAAGCGCGCTCTCGTGTCCGGGGCCAGCGCGATGTTGGGCGAAAAGGTGCCGAGCAACTTGACAAAGTCCGCTTTGGTGTAGGTTTGTTGCCACTCGAGCTGGCGCACGACCGGCGTATCAAAAAGTGGACTCTCCACCAGGGCTGTACGGTACGTTTCAAAAGAGGACGGCGGTTTGGGGCGGTCGGGGTCGTCGCGGACGTACTTGTCGAACAGGGGCGTGGTGGCTTTGTAAAAGTCCGTGTCCTGTGACCGGTCGAGTTGCCACAGCAGGGCGAGACTGCCCGTTTTTTTGAGCACCGCCGCACACCTCGCTAAACCGAAGTCAACGGGTATCCAGTGAAACGCCTGCGCCGAGACGACCAGGTCGAACGCCTCTTTTTCAGGTTCCCACGCTTCGAAAGAGGTGGTGAGGACGGTGGCGTTCAAGCCGGCGAGGTTGCGCCGCGCTATGTCGGCGAGGTTGGGACCCAGCTCGAGGCCCAACACCTCGTAACCCCGTTCCGCCAGGGGCCGGGTGAGCTGTCCGGTGCCGGGGCCGACCTCTAAAATGCGTCCGCCCGTGGGCAAACGGGCAAGCTCGAGCAGCGTGTCGATGATGCCTGCAGGGTAGCCAGGCCGTGCCTCGTCGTAGAGTTCGGCGACCTCGTCGAAGGTGGCGCGGTAGTCGGTCACGACGGCTCGTAGGCTTTTTGCCCGCGCCGCAACAACATCGCCTCGCGCACCGCCTGAGCGACTTCGAAATGGTGACGTTCCAAAGAGGTTTTTACCGCGAGCGTGGGCACCGCCGTCGGCTTGCCGTCCGCGCCGATGGCGACGAAGTTGAGGTGGCCGATGGTGCAAAGCCGGCGCTCGCCCGAGAGCGGGTTCTCGCCGTGAACCTCGCAGCGGACAATCATGCTCGTTTTCCCCGTCCAGGCCACGCGGCTTTTGAGTTCGACAATCTCGCCCACGTAAATCGGGTTGCGAAAGTCAACCGGCTCGGTCGAGGCGGTCACGACCGCGTGCCGACAGAATCTCTGGCAGGCAATCGAGGCGTTGATGTCCATGAGTTCCAAGACCCGCCCCCCGAAGAGCGTGCCGAGCGGGTTGGCGTGGTTGGGGAAGACGATGTCGAGGGTGACGGCCCAGTGGGCGGCCGGCCTACTCATGGTTTGCAAGCTGTCCCGGCCGGTCGAGGTAGGGTGCGCTCAGTTCGCCTCTCAAAAGTTTGAACACCACCGGTAGGGTCAGCCGCTCGCTGTGGTGCAAGTCCGGCAGCTCACCCTCGGCAAACCAGCCGAACTCGCTCACCTCGTTGCTCGTCGTCGGCGTACCGCCGGTAATCTCGGCTTGAAAGTGGACGTGGTACATCTGGGCTTTGGTGCGCGTGCGCCACAGCCTCGAGTCGAAGATTCCCAGCAACCGCGTGACGCGCACCTCCAAGCCCACTTCCTCGAAAGCCTCGCGCACAGCCGCTTCCGCCAGGGTTTCGCCCACTTCCACCAGACCGCCGAAGGTTCCCCACAAGCCGTTGTCCCCACGCCGACCGAGCAAAATTTTGTCGTTTTCGTACAGGACGGCGCTCGAGCCCGCCAACGGACTCAAATGCAGCAGGTTGTCCTGAAACTCGCGCAACACCTCGGACTCGTCACGGTTGTCCGCTAGGGCGACCAGCCCGGCACTCAGTTTCAAGACACGTGCGTAGCGGTCGCGGTCGTAGTCGTTTTGGGCGTAGAGGAGGCCCGCGTTGGCAACGGCGCGGAGGTCGTCGGCGATGTCGAAGAAACTCGAATAAGCCATGAGCCGAGTTTACCCCCGGTTGGACCCACGCGGCTTGGCTCGGTTCTTGGAGCTTGTTGGGTATACTGGCAAAAAGTCCTAGGAGGCCCCGTGACGAGTCGAACGCTGCATAAACCCCTGATCCACCGCCTATTTCCCGGCACCCACAAAAGTTTGCGTACTTTTTTGCAAGTTTTGGTCGGTGTCGCTTTCGTTGCGCTGCTCGCGCAAGTTCGTGTCCAGGTTGGCCCCGTACCCCTGACCGGCCAGACGTTGGGCGTGCTGCTCATCGGGGCGGCTTACGGAACCCGCCTTGGCGCGACCACGCTTCTCACCTACTTGCTCGTGGGCGGCTTGGGTGTGCCCGTGTTTCAGGGTGCCGAAGGGGGCTGGAGCTACATGCTGGGCGGCACGGGCGGTTACCTGCTCGGCTTCGTCCTCGCCGCGGCGCTGGTGGGTTACCTGGCCGAGCGCGGTTGGGACAAGGGTTTCGGACGCGCGGTGCTAGCCATGCTGCTCGGCAACCTGCTCGTCTACGTGCCGGGGTTGTTGTGGCTGAGCCGCTTTGCACCCGACTGGGCGACCACGCTACAGTGGGGTTTGACGCCGTTTGTCGTGGGCGACCTGCTCAAACTCGTCATCGCCGCGGGCTTGCTGCCGGCGGCGTGGCGGCTGTTGGGCGACGGGCGCGGCTAGCCTTGTTTTAAGCAGAGGGGCAGAGGAGAAGCTTTGACTTTCACCTTCGCCTTATCAGTACTTTCTTCAGTAGCCGAGCGCTCCTCACGCTTTAGCGACCACCTGGTTGCCGCCGACGGTTTGGGCTTGCTCGAGCCCTTCGTCGGCCATGCGGACGAGGTCCTCGGGACTGTGCAAAAAGTGCTGCGGGGCCAGCGGTTCGTGCGAGGCCACGCCGACGCTCAAACTGAGCTTGCGCCCCGCGCCCGCCGGGTGGGGCAGCTCGAGCGCGGCGACCTCGCCGACCAAGCGTGCGGCGATGGCCCCGGCCCCGCGGTGGTCGGTGTCGGGCAACAAAATCGCGAAGCGGCCCTTTTCCAGCCGCGCGACCAAGTCCGTGGAGCGGTACACGGCCTTGTCGAGGACGCGCGCGACGCTGACCAGCGCGTCGCGCTCGCGCTGCGGGCCGATGCGCTGGTCGTGCGGCTGAAAAGCGTCGATGCTTAAGCGGAGCAGCGACAAGGGAAACACCTCGGCCTGGGCGCGCCGAAACTCGCGGCGCAGCATGTGGTCGAAGTGCTGCTGCGAGGCGAGGTTGGTCAGCGGGTCGGTCAAGGCGAAACGCACCATCGTGCGGTGGTGGTCGTCCAAGCGGCGCCCGAGTTCGAACTGCGTGACGGCCAGGGCCACAAACGAGGCCAGCAGGGTCATACCCGCTACGTCGTCCTGGGTGTAAGGACGGCTCAGCGAATGGCGCACGCTCAGCGCGCCGCGCACGACGCCGTCGGTGGTCACGGGCACGCCCAAGAAAGCCCCGCGGCCGTCGTCGGGAAAAACGAGCGCGAGTTCCACGTCGAGGTTGTCCAGGTCGGGTACGACCAGGGCTTCGTCGTGCTCGAAAAGCCAGCAACTGGCCGCGTCGTCGTCTTGCAAGGCGTGTACCGTGTCGCTGCCCCGAACCAGCCTGCGCTGCAGCGCGTCCTCCAGCACGAGGCCAGCGCGGTCGCTGCGGGTCCACGCCGCCGCCAGGGCGGTCAAGCGCTTGAAAAAGTCGGCGGGCTGAGCGTTGCCTACTTCTCGGCAGAGCGTGCTCAGCGCGCTGAAAAGGTCTGCTTTGTCGGTCGAGGCGGTCGGGGCTGGGTCGGTCATACCCTCTACAGTAGCGCTTGGAGCCGAAAAACGGAGTTAAATTGTTCCAAAACAACACCCCCCGAGCTTTGACTCGGGGGGTGCGGATACCCGCCTGGTACTGAGGGGAACGTGGTCCCTGCCTCAGCGGAGGCGTACCTTAGTTACCCTCGACGGGTACCTCCACTGGTCATTAAGTATTTACTAATTAGGACCACCTCCTTTCTGTGGTAGACAAAGTCTACACTATTCGGTAACTTTCTGCATGTATATCCGCTTACGTTTTAACCGAGGCGAAGGCTTTTTCGGCGAGTCCTCACAGTGAGCCGCGTCAACCGGTCAGCGCAAAAGCGTTTACACAAGGTGGTGCGTTGCCAAGGCCTGGGGTACACTAGGGCACGAATTTCTCGGCATGGGAACGCGCTTTGACTAGGTAACTTCAGGGGAGGCTCGAGTGCTCACGGCAGTGGAAAAAGTTGTTTTCGTGGTCTTTGCGGCGGTGTGTTTTTACTACGCCTACACGGGTTTTAAACGAGTCGTTCTGGCCGTGGCACGTGGGGGTAAAAGCTACTACCCCCGCTTCGACCGGTTGCCGCAGCGGTTCGGCGAGGCGCTCGTCCGAACCGTCTCGCAAGTGACCGTGTTCCGCGACCGGCCGGTGGTGAGCTTTTTTCACAGCTTTATTTTTTACGGCTTTCTTTACTACTTGGTGGTCAACGTGCTCGACGGGCTGCGCGGCCTGGTGCCGCCCGGTTTGTGGGAGGGTACCGAACTCGGCCCGGTCGGCGGGCTGTTCCGCTTTACGGCGGACATCTTGTCGGTGCTCATTTTGGTCGGCGTGCTGTTTTTCTTGGTGCGGCGCTTTTTGGCTCGAGACCCCCGCCTGAATCAAAACGAGAAAACGATGCTGCACGAACGTGTCGAGCACGGCAGCGTCAAACGCGACAGCCTCATCGTCGGCGGCTTTATCTTGTTGCACGTGGGCTTTCGAATCTTAGGCGAGGGTTTTTTGCTGGCGAGCGAGTACCAGCGCGACCCGTGGCAACCGTTCGCCTCGGCGCTGGCCTCGGGGATTGGCTACGGCGACGGGCGGATGGTTGGTTGGCACGTCGGCTGGTGGGGCGCCATCGGCTTGATTTTGCTGTTTTTGCCGTACTTTCCGCGCAGCAAGCACTTACACCTGTTCGCGGCCACGTTCAACTTCGCGTTCGAACGGCGGCATGAGGACGGCAGCAAAGTGTCGACCGGTGCCCTGGCCCCCATCGACTTTGAAGACGAGTCCATAGAGCAGTACGGCGTGGCGAAGCTCGAGCAGTTGCGCCGTCCCCAACTCTTAGACCCCTACGCCTGCATCCAGTGCAACCGCTGCAGCAACGTCTGTCCGGCCAACGCGACCGGCAAGGCGCTCTCCCCGGCCGCCCTGGAAATCAACAAGCGCTACGAACTCAACAGCATCTTGCCTGAATTCGCTGCGGGCGAAGCGAGTCCGCGCGAGCTGACCGACTTCGCCATCAGCACCGAGGCGCTCTGGGCCTGCACCGCCTGCGGCGCCTGCATCGAGGTGTGCCCGGTCGGCTGCGAGCAGATGATCGACATCGTCGACATCCGCCGCGACCAAGTCATGATGAAAGGCGAGTTTCCGAGCGAGTTGAACGCGGCCTTTCGCGGCATGGAGCGCACCGGCAACCCCTGGGGCATCTCGCAGGACAAGCGCCTCGAGTGGGCCGAAGGCTTAGACGTGCCCACAACCCAGGACAACCCCGACTTCGAGGTGCTTTTTTGGGTCGGTTGCGCGGGCAGCTACGACCCGGCGGCGCAGGACACGACTAGAGCGTTTATTCGGATTCTCGAGCACGCCGGTATCAACTACGCCGTCCTCGGCAAGGCCGAAAAGTGTACCGGCGACCCCGCGCGGCGTGCCGGCAACGAGTACCTGTACTATGGGCTCGCCACCGAAAACGTCGAAACTTTGAACGCGGCGCTCATCACCGAAAACTTAGACCCCGCCAAGAAAAAGCGCGTCGTCACCGCCTGTCCCCACTGTTTCAACGCCCTCTTCAACGACTACCCGCAGCTCGGCGGCGACTACGACGTGGTCCACCACACGCAGTTTATCGACATGCTGCAAAAGGCGGGCAAGCTGCCGCCGCTGGAGGTTTCCGGCACCCTCACCTACCACGACCCCTGCTACCTGGGTCGTCACAACGGCGTCTACGACGCGCCGCGCGACGTGCTCAACAGCGGCGCGGGTAAACTCACCGAAATGCCCCGCAACCGCAACAACGCCTTTTGCTGCGGCGCGGGCGGCGCGCAGTTCTGGAAAGAGGAGGAGCCCGGCACCATGCGCGTGTCCGAAAACCGGTTCCGCGAGGCGGTTTCGACCGGCGCGGGCGTCGTCGCCACCGGTTGCCCCTTCTGCCGCGTGATGCTCAAAAGCAGCGAGAGCGCCGAGGCCGAGGGCGCACCCGAAGTGCGCGACGTGGCCCAGCTCGTCGCGGGGAACTTGGAGCGGATTCAGGGCAAGCTCGAGCAAGCAAACTAGATTGGGAATCTATGCGCCACGCAATCATCTTGGGGTGTGGACGGAGCGGAACGTCTATTTTCGGAGAGCTTTTCGAACATCTCTCACCCTTTGCTTACTACAGCGAACCTGCCTTCGACGACCTGTTGCACTTCGACTTCAGCCGTCCGGTCGCCGTCAAAGTTCCCAGAGAAAGTGCGAATCATCCAGCGACTCCGGGGCTTTCCTTCCCTCTCGAGACCTTGCTCGAGACAGTTCCCGGTGCCGTCCGGCTCTACTGGCAGGTGAGACATCCTCTGGACACCATCTGCTCGTTGCGGGTGGGCATTTCCCAAAACTGGGGGCATCATCCGAAACCTCCCGACTGGCAGGACTGGCTCGAGCGTCCCCTGGTCGAGCGTTGCGCCCATCATTGGGCCTACATCAATACCGTCGGCTACCGGCAAGTGCAGCATTTGGTCACGGTCAAAACGTTCGAAGAGATGCTGGGCGACCCGCTTCAGTTTGCGCGTTCTGTCGGTAAAGACGTGGGCTCGGATGTGTCACACGAACGAGAGTTAGCCCAGTGGGCAAAGCGCGTTCAAAACACAAACAACGAGCACTTCGTCGAGGCCGAAACCTCCAGAAATTACTCGCGTCCAGACCACACCGTAAAGGTGGAGCGTTGGAAAGAAAATCTCACTTGGGACGAGGTGAAGAGCGTTCTGCCGTTCGTCCGTGAGGCTGCGCCTACCTTCGGCTACTCTTTGCCTGGCGAACCGTAGATACGATTCGGAGTCTTAAGCGTCGGTGGGCGGTTGCTGCCAGTTCGTGGCTTCCGCCCATTCAAACGCTCCGGCCATCAGCACGTCGAACACGGGGTCTTTGATGTCGTAGTACGCTTCGACATCATTGGGAAAATAGCGCGCCAACTGGCGCTTGATTTCGGCGTAGGCGTTCGCCGCCATTGGGTGCGTGCGCAGGTAGTCTCGGCAGACGAGGGCGTAGCGCTGGTTGAAGCGGCCCTGAACGCGAACGTGGACGTGCAGGTGAGGCGACTCGCTCGAGAAGTAGCGTTTCTCGAGCCCCTCCGGCGCTAGGTCCATTCCCGGTGGACAGTGGTCGCGGTTGTAGCTTCGGAACGTCAAACCCAAATCCTCAAAGGCCGACTGAAAAGGCAGACGAAAATTCGCGACCGTCACCTGAACGTCGATAACGTCTTTGGCCGCCAAACCCGGCACCGCGGTCGAGCCTATGTGGTGAATGAAGAGCGCGTCCGCCCCCGCCGCTTTGCGCAAGCGCGCGCCGAACGCCGTGAAACGCTCTCGCCAGCTTTCCTGGTAAGGGAAGATTTCAATCATGAGGACTGAGTTTACCAAAAGGGCTCGAGCCTCACTCTCTATGTTTCTCCAACCACTTCATCGCCCAGTCGACCAGCGGGCGTTGCCGCAGAAAACGCGCCTCGGCCTGCCCGACTTTGCACGCCGAAATATCGTGCGCCGCCTCGTAAGCCTCGCCCAAAACCTCGAAATCCTCGTCGTCCCAGGCGAGCCGCCGGTATTCCACCCACTGCCGCACGCCGTCCACAAACACGGCCGAGCCCTCGTCCAGGTAGGTTTTGGTGATGCGGGCTCGAGTCTCGGCTAAGTGCAGCGAGGTGTTGTTGCCGTGACCCACGCCGAGCAGCAAAACGTAGCCGTCCAACTCGTAGAGGTTGCCCAAGGGCGACGCGTCGCCCAAAGCGTCTGCCAAGTCTTGGCTTGCCGTGACGAACGCCGCTTGTGGCCCCAACGCGGCAAAGGACGAGGTCGGGTGGTAACTTCGGCTCACGCCGGGCCAGGTGCGGAAGAGTTCGGCCACGCGGCCCATGCCGCGCGTCGGGGTCCTGGCCGGGTCGAAGGCGGGCAGCGTCGCGCGGATGACGGGCCACCAACTCTCGGGAACGGGCGGACGCCGCCAGGCACTCGGCTCCGTGTTGTCGGCGCTGTGTGCGGGCATGACAAGCGTGCCGGCAGGCCCTAACACCTGCAACAGCGCTTCAATCACCGCGACCGGGCCGCCGGAGACCCAACCGAGTTGGCTCAACGAACTGTGGACGAGTACCGTTTGCCCCGCGGTGAGACCGCACGCTTTGAAAACCTCGACGAGCGTGTCGACGGTGAGAGGATGCGCGGCGTCTCGGATAGTGGCGGCTTCGGACATGCCGCACTTTACGACAGGTGAGGGAGGCCTCGAGCCTGAAGCCGAAACTCATAAAAAAACAGACATCATCTACGGTTTCGCAGGTGATGCCTGTGGCGTGTGGTCGGGGCGAGAAGATTCGAACTTCCGACCCCTTCGTCCCGAACGAAGTGCGCTACCAGGCTGCGCTACGCCCCGACACCGGGTGGAGTGACACCAGCAGTGTAGTGTACTCAAAACACGCAAAGCGGGTCAAGGGTAGAAAAACGTCGAGACACGGTTTCCCCTCCGACCTCGTGGTTAAATCACGCTATGCCTTTTCGCATCAAAGTTTCGCTGGCGGCGCTGGTGTTCGTCCTCACCTTGCTGCTCGTCGGCCCGCTGGTCATTCCTGTCCCGCGCTTAAGCGACACCGTGCCCGCCGCGCAACTCGCCGACCCGGACAGCAAGTTTGTCGAGGTGGACGGGGTGAACGTCCACTACAAAACGTCTTCGCTCACGCCGCCCGAAGACGCGCCTACTTTCGTACTTCTGCACGGCTTCGGCTCGAGCACCTACACCTGGAACAACGTGATGGACGAGTTCGGGCGCTTGGGGCGCGTGTTCGCCTTCGACCGTCCGGCCTTCGGGCTGACCGAGCGGCCGCTGCCGGAAACGTGGCGCGAAAACCCCTACACGCCGCAGGCGCAGGTCGAACTGACCCTTGGCCTTATGGACGCGCTTCACATCGACAAGGCCGTCTTGGTCGGCAACTCGGCCGGGGCCACGGTCGCGGCGGGCGTCGCCCTGGCGCAGCCGTCGCGCGTAACGGGTCTCGTCGTCGTCGACGGCGCTGTTTACGACGAGAGCAGCCGCTCTACGCTGTCACGCTTGTTATTGCGCACCCCCCAAATCGACCGGCTGGGCCCGCTGTTGACGCGGCAGCTCGCCGGGGAGCAGGGTACCGAGTTTTTGCGCTCGGCCTGGAGCGACCCCGGCAAGCTGGACGAGGCGACGCTCGCAGCGTACCGGAAGCCCCTGCAAACCGACCACTGGGACCGGGCCCTGTGGGAGTACACCAAGGCGAGCCGGCCGCCGAGGTTGGCAGACGAACTGAGCCGCCTCACGCTGCCGGTTTTGGTCGTGACCGGCGCGGACGACAAGCTCGTGGCACCCGGTCTGAGCGAACGCCTGGCGGGCGAACTGCCCGACGCCGACCTGGCCGTGTTGGCCGGTTGCGGCCACGTCCCGCAGGAGGAGTGCCCCGAGCCGTTTATGGCCGCGGTGCGGGGTTGGCTCGAGCAAAGCGGGCTTTCTCCCTGACCCACAGCCCACAGGCGTGCTACTTTTCTCTTTCCGAACCTTTCGAGCGGGTTAGACTGACCCGTGGTTTTAGGAATCATCAGCGACGTTCACGCCAACGTCATCGCGCTCGAGGCGGTTTTGGCCGAACTCGAGGAAAAAGGGGCGGAAACGATTCTTTGCTTGGGCGACCTGGTGGGTTACGGGCCGTCGCCCAACGAAACCATCGACTTAGTGCGCAGCGCGGGCGTCCTCTGCACCCTGGGCGCGGCGGACGAGCGCATCGCTTATGACTTTGCCCGGCAAAAGCAGCCGCGTGCCGGCGTGGGGGACTCGACCCTCGAGTGGACGCGCGACATCATCGAGCCGCGCCACGTCGAGTTTTTGCGCAGTCTGCCCGTGCAGCAGCGCTTAAACACGCCCGCCGGTCGTTTGCGTTTTTTCCACGGCTCGCCCGAAACGCCCGCCGAACGCCTCAACTTGAACCAAGACCCGATTCGGCTGGCGAAGCTGTTAGAGCGCAACCGCTGCACCATTCTCGCCTGCGGCGGCTCGCACGTGCCTTACTTTCGCAAACTGCCCGCCGGTTGGGCGGTCAACCCCGGCTCGGTCGGCTTGTCGCTGAACGGCGAACCCGGCGCGGACTACGCGCTCTTTCGCATCAGCGACGAGGGCAAGGTCGAGGTCGAGATGGACAAGGTCGAGTACGACTTCGCCGCCGTCGCCTTCGACATCATCGCCTGGGGTTTGCCCCCGACCGTCGCCGAAGCGGTGCAGCAGGGCCGGATGCCGGAGACGCCGTAGAGTTATAGTCGGCAGATGGCTCTGAGCAATGAAGTTTAACAGCTACATCTGGGAGCTTTACAAAACATCAGAGGCAGGTAAGGAGGTTCTGAACTCGCTCAAGGCCCAAGAACTCGATGACGACCTTGACGAGACAAGCAAACGGCTCATATATGCAGCTCGAGACCACGCGCAACAGGTCAGGGTCAACAGTGACGAGAGCGCGCTAGCCTATATCGAAAGTATTGCTACAGGACTTCCCCTCACCTCCTATCCACCCTTGCAAGAATTTTTCGGTGGTGTGTTGGGGGCCGAAGACATTCTTCACAACATCTACCTGCTGTCATCGGGTTGGTATCTGGCACATCCCGACTTCTTTTTGCCCTATGATTTTTCAAAAACTTTTGACTTGCTCGCGTCCCTGAGCACCGAGTTTGACTTCAGCCTTCCTCCCGTCCCGAACCGCTCCGACATTAAAGGCCGAGTACGTTACTACGGCCTCGTCAACCAAACGTGGCAAGAGTTCAGACGAAGCAACAACCTCGACTCGGCTGAAATGATTGCGTTTTTGTACGACTTTGCACAGAATTTTTCCCAAGCTGAACCGGAGCTTCCTGCCCCGAGCAAAGTGTGGTTACTCATCGGCGGCGCAGGCAAAGAAAGTGACTTTGAAACGCTCGACAACGCCCAAGTCGATACTCAAGATTACTGGCAAGCCAACCTAGAAACCCGCCGCGGCGATGTTCTCGTCATGTACTGCAAATCACCTCGGAGTTATATCCACTCGATTTGGCGAGCCGTTACAGACGGTTTTGCCGACCCCTTTTTCTACTACCAAAATCTTATCTGGATAGGCCACCCAGTAAAAGTTCCCCCGGTTCATTTCAAAGAAATGCAAGCGCATCCCGTATTGAAAGAAAATCGCTACATGCGCGCGAACCTGCAAGGTGCGAGCGGAAAACCGCTGACACTGCAAGAGTACGAGGCCATTCTCGAGCTTCTCAAAAACAAAGGTTTCGACGGTGCCAACTTACCTCGACCGGAAGGTTTTTCACATCTACCTGATTTAGCTGTTTACGTTGAGCGAGATGTCGAGGAAAAACTCGTCGAGCCTCTTCTCACCCGACTCGGCTACACGCCGGACGACTGGTTGCGGCAGATGCCTTTGCGGATGGGTCGCGGCGAAAGGTTTTATTCAGATTATGCTTTCTTCCCCGTCCTCGCTCGAGGTGAAGACAAAGCAAAGATGGTGCTGGAGACAAAATACAGAATCGTCGGCCAACGCGCTTTGCGTGAAACCTATACGCAAGCCAGGTCGTATGCCCAAAGACTACAGGCGCACATCATGGTTCTCGCCGCTCTCGACGGTTTATGGATATTTCCTAAAGCAAACAGCGACTTCAGCTTTGACAACGTGCAGGTTTATCATTGGAAAGACCTTGAGCAGCCTGACACTTTTCATGAACTGCTTCAACGTCTAGGGCGGGATGTCGTTGCGGCTTACCGAGCATAGTCTGAAAGCGGCTCGAGCCTCCTCTCCACTTCAACAACGTCGTTGCCGAAGGAACCTGTCAAAGCTCGAGGGCGCGTCCAGCTAAAACCTCAATCATCCGTCTCGGCTTGCCACTGTACCCGCTCTATCGCGGTCGCTTTACCGTTTTCTAAAGTCAAAACCACGGCGCAGAGCGTGCCGGGCCGGTCGGCGGGCTTGTAGCGGGCGGGGAGCTTGTGCACGAAGCGCCGGTGAACCTCTTCGAAACGCATGCCGATGGACGAGTTCTGCACCCCCGTCATGCCCACGTCGGTGATGTAGGCCGTACCTTTCAGCAGCGTTTCGTCGGCGGTTTGCACGTGGGTGTGGGTGCCGATGACGGCGCTGGCCCGCCCCGCCAGGTGGTAGCCCATCACCTTTTTCTCGCTCGTCGCCTCGGCGTGAAAGTCTATGACGAGCGCCTGGCCCGGCGGCGTCGCCTCGACCACCGCGTCGAGCGCGCGGAACGGGTCGTCGAGGGCGTCCATGAAAATGCGGCCCATCGCCTGCGCCACGGTCACGCTTTCGCCCCCCCGCGCCTCGAAGGTGGCGTAGCCCAGACCCGGTGTGCCCGGCGGGTAGTTCAAGGGGCGCAGCAGGCGGGGGGTCTCTTCGATGAGGGAGAGGGTTTCTGCCTGGTCGAAGCTGTGGTTGCCGAGCGTGACCACGTCGACGCCGGCGTCCAAAAGCTGCTTGAAGTGCTTGCGCGTGATGCCGAAGCCGCCCGCCGCGTTTTCGCCATTGGCGATGATGAAATCATAATCGTCGCGGTGGGTTTCCAAAAACGCTCGAGCCACCCTGAGACCCGGTTTGGCGAAGATGTCGCCGATAAAGAGAAGGTTCACGCACCAGGATAGCAGGCGAGCGGGCCGAAAGCAGCGTTCACGCCTTGCTGCGCTCGTACTGCTCGCGCCACAGCGGCTCGTCCCAGCCGACCGAAAGCGTGTTGCCGCTGCGCACCAGGGGTTGCACCATCAGTTTGGGCTCGTCGATGAGCTTTTGCAGCAGCCCGTCGTCCGACACGCGGAGGTGCTCGAGCCCTGCGTCCCTGTACGCCTTGCCGCCCGAGTCCACCAACGTGTTGACGCCAAACTTTTGCACGAAGCGGTTGAGTTCGCCCGGCGCGATTTCGCGCTGCTGCAAGTCCACAAACTGCGGCTCGATGCCGCGCTCTTTGAAAAACCGCAACGCTTTTTTGGTGGCCTGCGACTTGTTGGTGCCGAAAATTTGAACGTTCATGTCTCTAAAGTAGCAGAGGCGGGGCGAGAGCGTTTGTGCCCGGCACTTTCTACCCGGCTACTCTGCGGCCGAACCCGAAACGATGAGACGCGCTCTTTTTCGTTAGACTTGACCCTATGGCCGAAACCCTGTTCAACCTCCTCAACCTGCTGCCCTTGCCCGTGTGGGTGGGGATGCTCCTGTTTCCGCGGACGCGCTACACCCAGCGGCTGGTCATGGCTTACTGGCCCTACCTGGTTTTAAGCGGGTTGTACGCGCTGTTTCTGCTCGTCTCGCTGACCCAGACGACGGTCGGTTTCAGCCTGAGTTTCGACGCGCTACGGGCCGGCCTGGGGGGCGAGTGGGCGTTTTTGGCGGCCTGGGCGCACTTCGTCACTTTCGACTTGTTCGTCGGCGTGTGGATTTTCCGCGACGCGAAGTACTGGGGCGTCAACCCCGGCGTGTTTTTACTTTTCACGCTGTTCGCGGGGCCGCTGGGCTTGGGGGCTTACCTGCTGTTTCGGCAGCGCAAAGCCAAAAGCGACCCGGTGCGCACCCTCAACTGAAGTAGGGGCGGGTTTAAAACCCGCCCTCAGAGCAGCTCGAGCAAGTCCACGCCCCGCCGCAGTTCGTCGGGACCCGGCACCCGGTTTTGGAGCATGAGGTGCTCCAGGGCCGCCATAGGGCCGTCCCACTTGGCGCAAGCGGCCGCCCGCACCGCGCCGTCTTTCAGGTAGTAGGCGATAAAACCGCCGTCGTCGACGTCGCCGGTGTAGAGGATGTCGTCGAACGCCTCGGCGTGGCCCAGGTAGTGCAGCTTGAGGTCGGGCTGCGCCGTCCAGAAGTAGGGCACACCGTCGTAGTGGTTCGCGCGGCCGAGCATGTTGCGCGCGGCGACGCGGCCGTGCTGCGCGGCGACGCGCCAGTGCTCGATGCGGGCGCGCTCGCCGCGCGGTAAGGGAAAAGTCGCCACGTCGCCCGCGGCGTAAAGACCGTCCGCCGCCCGCAGCCTCGCGTCGACGAGGATACCGCCGTCCTCGGCCTTGTCCACGCCGCTCACCATGTCGGTCACGGGCTCGACCCCGACGCCCAAAACCACGAAGTCGGCGTGAAGCGTCGTCCCGTCGTCGAGGACAACTTGCGCTACCCGCCCCTCGCCCTCGAAAGCGCTCGGCTCGCGCTCCAAGTAAAACTGCGTGCCGAGCCGTTCGTGGTGCCGCTTAACCCGCGCACCGACGCGCTCGCCCAAAAGTTTGGCGAAGGGCACGCGCTCGCGCGCCACGACCGACACCGCCACGCCCCGGTCCTGCAACAGGGCGGCGAGTTCCAGCGCGATAAAGCTCGAGCCCACCAGCACCGCCCGGCCGGCGGACGCGGCGGCCGCCAAAATGTGCTCCGCGTCGCGAAGCGAGCGCAGGGTGTAGATGCCTGCTAAGTCACTTCCCGGCAGCTCGAGGCGGCGCGGTCGGCCCCCGGTCGCCACGAGCAGCGCGTCGTAGGGAAGCGTTTCACCCGAGGCGAAGCGAAGCGTTTTCGCCGCGGCGTCGACTTTGATTACTTCTCCGTCGCGCCGCTCGACGTCCTGTGCCGTGTAAAAGTCCTTGTCGCGCAAGAAAAAGCGGCGCTCGTCGTGGACGCGGCCTATTTCGGTCGCCTTGCTCAGCGCGGTGCGGTCGTAGGGCCACACCGCTTCTTTGGTCACCAGGACAATTCGGCCCGCGAAGCCTTCGCTGCGGAGGGTCTCGAGGGCGTGTTGTCCGGCCACGCCGCCGCCCAGCACCACAAAGGTGCGCCCGTCGTCGCCGCGGTGGGCCGGTTCGGGCAGGCGCTCGGGCTCGGCGTCCTCGGGGATGGTGACATACACGTCGTCCCCCTCGACGCGCACCACAAAGCGCGTCAGGGCGTTCAGGCCGGGCGGCTCCAGGTGGTCGCCGGTCGTCACGTCGAAGCAGGCGTGGTGCCAGGGGCAAATGACTTGCCTGCCGGACAACGCCCCCTCGGCGAGCGGCGCGCCGTAGTGGCTGCAGTGGCCGCTGACGGCGTACACCTCGCCGTCGACGTGGCTGAGGAGCAGGGTCATCGCCCCGACCTCGACCTCTTTCATGGTGCCTTGGGGGAGGTCGCTGAGCTTGGCGACCCGGTGTTCTTTGGCGTGTTCGTTGGTCATGGTTTCAGCCTAAAAGGAAAGGGCGCACGGCTTTAGGAGACACCCTGCAATTTCAAAGCGGTTTGCCCCGGCCTCACCTCAGTCGACCGTCGGCCTGTCATTCTGAACGTAGTGCAGCGAAGTGAAGAATCTCTTGCACATCGTACCCAGAGATTCTTCGCGTTCGCTCAGAATGACAAAAAGGGGCGCTCCAAGCTAGCCCAGTCGGCGGACTCGAGCGGGCCGGATGAGGCCGAACTCGAGGGCCAGCTCGGGATTCTCCCGCTTTAGCACCGCCATGCGCCGCCGGTACGACCAGAACTCGACCGCAACGGCCACCGTGTTGACCAGGTAAACCACCGCCAAAACGACAAGGTCCGTCCGCAGCGACAAGCCGAGGCCGATGTCCCAGGCGTAGAGGTGGGACAGTGTGTCCAGCCCAAAGAGCGCCCAGGGAACCAGCAGCAGCAAGCCCCACATTTCGTCCGCTAGTCCGCTGCCCGGCACGAGGAGCGCGAGCAGGTGGTACAGCCAACCCCGCGGCGCGTTCCGTACCCAGCGCAAGCGGGGAATGAACAGCCAAAGAAGCGTCACCGCGGCCAGGACCAAAAACAAAACGACCAGGGGCGTCCACAGGGTCGGGCTCAAACCGGCCGGACGCGCCGCCTGGAGACCCGCCCAGGGGTTGGCGAACACTGCAGCTATGGACCGGCTCCAGTCCCCAGCGAGGGCGACCTGCACGTCCTGGGCACTCGGCACGGCCAGCAGGGGCTCGCCGGGCCGGTAGGTTCGCTGAAAGGGAAAGTCGGTGTCCGGGTCGCCCAAGTTGTAGCGCGCCTCGGGCAGCCGGGCGAGTTCGGCGGCGCGGCGGTAAAAGGTGTCGTCCCCGCTCAGCGCGCCCAAGTTGTTCAGGGCCGGCGCAAAGTTGCCGGCCGCTTCGTAGCGGGCTCGAGCCGTGTCGGGTGCCCCGACAGCCGCCACCTGCGCCGCGTAGCCTTGTGTGAAGTCGCCGCGCGGCCCGGCGAGCGGCGCTTCTGCGAGGTAAGCCTGCGCCGCAGCGTTTTCAAACGTGCCCGCACCGAGGGCGGCCACGTCACCCGCCTCCCTGTACCCGGCTGCCAGCCCGGCTAAAAGCAGCGCCCCGGCCAGCAAGAAGAACAGGACGAGCTTTTCGGTGAGGCTGTAAAAGCGCATGATAAAGAGGCGTGACAGAGGGCTGACCGAACGCTTCAGCAGGCGGCGGCGCTCGAAGTTTACGCTTTGCGCGCGCCAGTACTTGGCTGCCAGTGTGAGGTGCAAGGCCAGCGCGGTGACGAGCAGGGCCAGCGCGCCGTACCAGCCGGAGCGCCCGAGAAAGCGCGCCGCCACCGCCAGCGTAGGCAGCCCGGGCCGACCCTGACCGAGGGTGCGCCAGCGGTCGGCCTCGGCCGCAGCTCCGTTTTGGCGCAACGCGCCGGCGTAGTCATGCAGGGCGCGGCCCACCTCGGGCACGTCGGGCGTGGCGAAGTGGGCCAGCCAAGGTGCCCAGAAACCGGCGCGTTCCAGGTCGCCGGCGGCGAGTGCGGTTCGGAAAGGCTCGAGCGGAAAATGGTAAGCCTCGTGCAGCGCCGGGTCGCGCAACAGCCTGGGGTCGTAGCCGCGCTCAGCGAAGTCCCGCAGCGCTTTATCGAACGCTTCGTTCGCCAGGTCCGGCTGGCCGAGGTCGACCAGGGCGCGGCTCACGCCGGCCGCGTCGTAAAAAGTCTCGGCGCGGTTCACCGCTTCGGTGAAGGCCTCGAGCGCCCGCTCGGGGTCGTCCTGCCTTTCGCCCACCTGCAGGTAGAGCCAAGGGTTGGTGGGGTCTTGCGCCAAGCGCGTTGCGGGGTCGGCGACCGCCGCCTCGGCGCGCACCAGGCCGAACAGCGCCGGCTCGGGGGCGAACGGCAGCGTGGTCTGGAGGCCGCCGGAGACTTCCACTTCGGACAGCTCCTCTTCGGACAGCTCCAACTCAGCCGTTTCGGTCGTGACGGTGAGCCCGTCTGCGGTAGCGAGCAGCCCCATGACCCGGCTGGGCAGGGCGAGGCGGTCTCGCACCACGCCGGTCGCCGGGTCCAGGGCCAGCAAGCTGTTGCCGTGGCCCACGTACACCGCTTCGGGACGCACCAGCAAAGCGCGCGTTTCGCCGCTGTCGGGCGGAAAAGCGAACGTCCAGAAAACCTCGTCACCGCCCCGCGCCACCACCGCGCCGTCTTCCAAAGCGACTTCAAACGGGACTGAAGGCTGCGGGGGCGCTGTCGGGGGAGAAAGCTCATTCGGCGCGGCGTCCGGCTCGAGGGGGGTGCGCTCGAGCGTCGCGCCGTCTTGCAGGTCGTCTCGCGCGTCGTCCTGGGCTGCGGTTTCACCCGGTGTCGGGGCGGGCGGCACATTCAGCGCGGGCGGCTCGGCCTGCTCCTCGGGTGCCCCTTCAGGCGTGCCGAGGGCGGGTGAGTCGGACGGCGGCGTCTCAGGCTCATCAGGTGCGGGCTCAATGGGCACAGACTCGGTCGGCAGGGTTTCAGACGGGTCGGGTGCGGGCTCAATGGGTGCAGTTTCAAGCGACGGGGCCTCAGTAGGCGCGGTTTCGCCCGGTACCGCCGGGGGGTCGACGGCCGGGGCGGTCGGGTCACGGCTCGTCACCTCGACCTCGAAACGCGCGTCCAAAGTGCTGCCCTGCACGTTCAGTCGCCAGCGCCCCGGCGTGTCAAGTCGGGTGGTGTAGCTGAAGTCGCCTTGTGCGTCGGCTCGTACTTCAGCTTCGTCTTGTGTGACCTCGCCGTTTTCGTTCGTCAAGTTCAGGGTATAGCTCGTCCCGGGCTCGAGCCCCGACGCCGTGACGGTGAGGGGCTGACCCGCACTCAAACGGAGGTCGCTGAGCTTGATGAGCGGCAGCGGTTGCGCCCAAGCGGCTGCGCTCGCCAAGACCAGGCCGCAGACGAGGCCACAAACCAAGCTGCAAACCCACCTACAGCCGAGAACACCGCGTAAAAACCGCGAACCCGTGTTGCGAACCATGAAAAGCCTCCCGTGACCTGCTCCTGCACATTATACGGGAGAGTCGGGGTGAAACGACCTCACCGGCTGTCGCCCGGAGGGCTCGGCGGGGCCGGTCGAAAGAGGGAAACTTCAACCCCGACCCCGTGCGGGACTGGTATACTCGGGCAATGCAGTCCGGCATCTGGGAACGTTTAGCCTTGCCTTTCGCTCGAGACGCGCTCGAGTGGCGCGTTTTAGAAGTCAAAAAAGGGGAAGGTGCGCCCGACCAAGCCCGAGTCCGGCCGCAACTCCGCTTCGAGCAGGTCGTGGCGCGGCTCGACGGGGCGCTCACCCCGAGCGGTTGGTCGAACCGTTACGTGGGCTTAGGCGCGGACCTGCTCGCTTGCGAATTGACCCTGGAGGGCGTGACCAAGTCGGGTGTTGCGGCCCAAAGCGCGCTCGCGGCGGGTCTCGGTGCGCAGGCCCGGGACGCGCTCGTCTACGCCGCCGAGCTGTTCGGTTTGCAACCGCCCGCCGACCCGGCCCTCGTCTACTGGGTGGACTACGACCCCGAAGCCGAGGTGCCGCTGTTCGAGCCCGACCTCGCCGCGGTCGCCGGGACTCCCGCCCCGACTGACCCGGCTAAGATTCCAGCCGCCCCGGCTTCAGCCAGCGAGCCGCCCGCGCCCAAACCGGCCGGTCAGCAGGCCATCGACCGTCTTGTCGAACGCTTGCGTGGCGAAGGCAAGGGGTTGGCGGTCGCCAAGCTCGTGACCCGCTACGGCGGTTACGGAGACGACCCCGAAGCGGCCAAAGAACTGTATTCGAAGCTGCGCGAACTGCTCTTAGAGGACGCGACCCTTTCGTGACGCTAAGGGGAGCAGCGTGATCAAGGTCGTCGCCATCGGCGACGTGCACGGCCAGTGGGCCGAGGTGTGGCAAGCCCTCAAGGCCGCGACCGCCTGCGACGCCAAGCTGGAGCCGACCGACGCCGTCGTCGAGGGGCGCTTTCAGGTTCTCTTTATCGGCGACCTGGTTCACTACAAGGACACGCTCGCCTACGCTCGAGCGGTCGGCGAAGAGCCCTACGACTCTACGAATCCCGACCACCTGCGCCGCGCCGCCAAGGCGCAGGTGCGCGAGCTGTACCGCTTCAAAGACTACGTCGACAAGGCGAACGGCAACGTCACCATCATCATGGGCAACCACGACGAGGCGACGCTTACCCACGACTTCGAACTCAGCACGCGCGGCGGCCTGAAACACGACGAGTTCAACGCGGCCAAGGGCGGCACCGCGCTGCCCGAAGACTTGCGAGAGTGGATGCAGAGCTTCAAACGCGAACAACTCTTCCACGACGTTCACTTCGCCCACGCCGGCCCGCTGCCGGGGATGCAGCACTTCGACGACTTTTTTTACCACGACGGCGACACCAAAAAGTGGTGGTACAACAAGCCCGAAATCTTCGCCCACACCGGCCACCGCTTCGGTGTTTACGGCCACACGGTGATGGAAGAGGGCATCTACATCGACAAAGACCACCACTTCGCCATGATAGACGCGCTCTCGCACCGGCAGTTTTTCGAGATGCTCTTAGACGACGAGCGGCTGGACTATCGGGTAATGCAGTTTTAAGCTGAGTAGAAGTAAAGGTGGTCCGGCGCACGGTTTGAAGGTGTTCTCGCGACACCTTGTTTACTAATTTTTCAGCCACCGGTGATTTGGCGCTGTAGAGAATTATCCCATTTTTTATCACTGTCAACTTTTTCTTGAACGCAGCCCGCTTGACCCCTGAGTTCGTTCGAATTAAGGCGCAACCGTAGAATTCTTTTCATCTAACTCCAAATTTACTCGACCCGCCATCTTCAAACTGCTTCTGCCAGAGGTTGTATATGATGGCGATGCGGGTCATGGCTTTTTGAGCGTAGAGCGTGACAGCCTTGAGAGGAGCAGAAATGTACACACTTCAAAAGGCGATGGAGAAGGGCGTACTAGGCGTGTTTGTGTGCTTGCTACTCATAGGGGTCGCCTCGGCGCAGACACCCGAGGAGCTTACCGGACGTTGGGAAGGCAGCATCCATTTTCCAGATCCCCTGGGCGTTATCGTTATGTTCAGTGCCGGAGAGGGGCTGACAGGCACCATCGACATCCCGGAGCAGGGTAATACGGGCTTAGCGCTCACCAACGTGGTGCTGGAGGGTTCAGAGCTTCGTTTCGAGATTGAGGGGGTGCCGGGCGAGCCGACCTTTGTAGGCGAGGTGGCTGGCGAAGAGTTCTCAGGTACGTTCAGCCAGTCGGGGCAGGCGGTCCCTTTTACGCTGACGCGTCAAGCTGAGTTGTCGGGTGAGGCCCAGGACGCCGCGCTGGCACAAGGCCGCCGCTACACCGAGCTGTTTTATGCGGGCGAGTTCGCGGAGCTTGCGGGGGCGTTCTCGAGTGAGATGCTGGCGGCTGTGGGCGCTCAAGAGGGTTTGGAGACGTTTCGCCAGCAAATCGAAGACCAACTCGGAGCCGAAACGCAAGTTTTGGACGAGCAGGTTTTCTCGAGCCAAGGCTTCAGGGTTTACGAGCGTACGGCTGTCTTTGAGAAAGTGGGTACGCCTTTCGACGTAGAATGGACTTTCGACGAAAACGGCGTGGTAGAGGGCTTTTTTTATTCGACCTGCGGCCGCTACTGCCGCACCGAGTAAGCGCCTCGACTATCAAACCAAGACCCCTTTACAACTTCTCGAGGGCGCTTGGACTGTGGGTTGGGGCGGGCGCAGCGTGGCCGAAAATTACCACGCGGCCTCCCCTGACCAGCGCTTCGCTTATGACTTTTTGGTGACGGAAGGGGACTCGAGCTTTAGCGGTGACGGGACGCAAAACGAGGACTATTACTGCTTTGGCAAGTCGGTAGTCGCGCCGGGTGCAGGCACCGTGGTGGAAGCTGTAGACGGTGTTCAAGACCAGCCGCCGGGCCAACTCAACCCCGACGCGCCCCTTGGCAACCACGTCATCATCGACCACGGCAACGGCGAGGTGTCTTTTTTGGCCCATCTTAAAAAGGGAAGCGTCGCGGTCGAGGCGGGGCAAGAGGTCGCCGCCGGGGACGTTTTGGGCGCGTGCGGCAACAGTGGGAACAGCAGCGAGCCTCACCTGCACTATCACCTCCAAACCGATGCGGTATTTTACGGCGGAGCGGGTGGGGAAGGTTTACCGGCGCAGTTTCGAGCATACCTAGCCGACGGCAAGCGGGTCGAGCGGGGTGAGCCGACGCGGGGGCAGGTGATCGAGCCGGTTTCGCCTTAGTTCGTGTGGACAGACCGCCCGTGCGCGTTGAAAAAAGCTACGCTTTGTTTAACACCTCGAGCGCCGCACGCACGCCGCCGCCGTAGGGCACGTCTCGGCCTAAACTCCGCAGCACGTCTTCCAAGACCGCAGTGAGCGTCACCGCGTCGTAGCGGTCGGCGTAGCCGAGGAGCGAGGGGCGGAACATGACCTGTTTGGCGTCGTCCTGTCCGCCGGCAATCCGCACGCCGCGTGCGGCGAAACCCTTAACGATGTCGGGTGCAGAGAGACCGTCCGGGGCGTACAGCGCCGCCACCGCCGGACTGGGGCGGGCGGCGTAAGGGCGGCAGCCGACCTCGGCCCCCCCCGCCAACACCGCCCGGTTCAGCCGCTCGCGACGCGCCCACACGGTCTCGACGCCCTCGTCCAGCAACATGTCCAGGGCGACGTTGAGGCCGTAAACGAGGTTGACGGCGGGCGTGTAAGCGGTCTGCCCGTTTTGCTGAGCTTTGCGCTCTTTGCGCAGGTCGAGGTAAAAGCTCGGAAGTAAGTTTTCGTCTCTTGCCCAAGCACGTTCTGAAAGCCAAGCGAAGGCGAGGCCGGGCGGCAGCATGAGTCCTTTTTGCGAGCCTGAGAACACGCCGTCGAGCCCCCAGTCTTTGGGGCGCAACTCGGCCGCGCTGAGGCTCGTGACGCAGTCGACCAGGACGAGGGCGTCGGGCGCTGTTTCGTGGACGACTTTGGCGATGGCCTGCACGTCGTGCAGCGCGCCGGTCGAGGTTTCGGAGTGCGTGGTCATCACGGCGGCGACGTCCCGGTGCTCGGCAAGAAGTGCGCGCACTTGCTCAGGGTCGGCGACTTCGCCCCAAGGCAGTTTGAGTTCGACGGTCTCGAGCCCGTAACGCCGCGCCAGCTTCAACCAGCGCTCGCCGAACTTGCCCGCGTTGACGCCCAAAACCTTGGCACCTGCCGGAATGCAGGCCAGCAACCCCGCCTCGAACGCGGCGGTGCCGCTGCCCGCCAGAATCAGCACGTCGTCGCCGGAAACGCATGTCAGCTCGGCGAGTTTCGCCCGCGTTTCCAAAAACAGCTGCCTGAACGCCTCGGTGCGGTGGTGCATCACCGGGCGCGAGACGGCCTCCAACACCTGCGGCGGCACCTCGACCGGGCCGGGCGCGTAGAGCCGGGGTTTGAACATCTCACTCACGACACTCTCACTCACGACAACCGCACCACCCTCAGACTGTGGATGACGTCGCTCAGGTTGGCGAGCACGCCCAGGGCGTTCTCGGGCGGCGCTTCGTCGAGGGTGAGGACGAACATCGCTAAGTTGTCCGCGCCCAAACGCGAAAGCTGCATCCCGGAGATGTTCACCCCGGCGTCGCCCAGCACCGTGCCGACCTTGCCGACCGCGCCGGGGCGGTCGTAGTTGGTACAGATCAGCATCGTGCCCTCGGGCCGGATTTCGATGGGGAACTCGTCCACGCTGACGATGCGCGGCGAGTCGCCCAACACCGTCCCGCCGACGCTGACCTTGCCGGTGTCGCTCACGGCGCTCACCAGCAGGTGGTTGGTGTAGCCCCGGCCACGTGGCGCGACGACCTTGGACACGCGGATGTCGCGCTCTTTGGCGATGGCGGGCGCGTTGATGTAGTTGGGCGGCTCGTCCAGGATGGGTTCTAAAAAGCCCTTGGTCACCGCCACCGCCACCGGGTCGGGGTCGGCGGGAAAGGTGCCGCCGAACTCGACCTGCACCTCGCGCACCCGGCCCTTGGCGAGTTGCGCGACCATTTTGCCCAGGGCCTCGCCCAACCTGAGGTACGCGCCCAGCGTCGTCATGACCTCGGGGGCTAAGGCGGGCGCGTTGACCGCGCCGCGCGAGTAGTCGCCGCGCAGCGCCAGCACGACGCGCTCCAAAATCTCACCCCCGACCCGCGCCTGCGCCTCGGCGGTGTTGGCTCCCAAGTGCGCGGTCAAAACGACGTTGTCGAGGGTCAGGAGCGGGTGGTCCAAACTCGGCGGCTCGAGCACGAACACGTCCAGCCCGGCCGCGAACAGCTTGCCGCTTTTCAGGGCTTCAAAGAGCGCCTCTTCCTGAACGATGCCGCCCCGCGCCGCGTTCACCACGACGGCCCCGTCGGGCAGGGCGGCGAGTTCTTCGGCCCCTATCATGCCGAAGGTCTCGTCGGTAAGGGGCGTGTGGACGGTCACGAATTGGACGGTTTGCAACATCGCGCGCAGGTCGTCGAACAGTTCGACCTTGAGGTCGGCGGCTCGAGCCTTGGACAGGTAAGGGTCGTAGGCCACCACGGTCATCCCCAAGCCCTGCGCCCGCCGCGCCACCAGCGAGCCGATGCGCCCCAGGCCCACAATCCCCAGCCGCGCCCCCTTGACCTCGCGCCCCAAAAACTTGCGGTCCCACTCGCCGCGGCGCACGAGCTTGTCGCTGCGCGCGACGCCCCGCGCCGCGTTCAGCAGCAGCGCCACGGCGAGTTCGGCCGCCGAGACGTTGTTGGCTTCAGGCGCGTTGAGGACCAAAATCCCGCGGCGACTCGCCGCCTCAAGGTCGATGTTGTCCACCCCGACGCCGCCCCGCCCGATGACTTTGAGCTTAGGGGCCGCCGCGACCAAACCAGCGTCCACCTGGGTACGGCTGCGGGTGATGAGGGCGTCGTAGTCTTTGACCAGGTGCAGCACCTCGTCGCGACTTATGCCTTCGCGGTAGTCCACGGTCACGTCGTCGTAAGACGCGTCGCCAAGTTGAATCGTGTCGGTTACCAGAATCCTCTGCTTCATAAGCGGGGACTATACCTCAAAAACTTCAAAAGACGACCCCAAAACTTAACAGGAGAGACGTGCGATCCTTCTTACACCCTGAGCTAGGCAGAGATAGGCAAGAACTATGTGCTAAGTAAACCTACCAATGGGGTATCCCAACGTCTTTCAGGCCCTTTTCTCGCCAAAAGGTAACTTCCAAATAATTGCCATCCGGGTCGGTGAAGTACAAACCCGTCGTAGAGCGCTTGTGCGGAAGACCTCGCTCGCTCAAACGCTGCTCGATGATGCCCAACACTTCCTCCGACGCGGCAAAGGCGACGTGAGGTGTGCGTGACCAATCCAGCTCAGCACCGAGTGCTCGAGGAGTCTGGTTTGGATTGAGGGCAAGATTGAGCGTTTGAGCCACACCAAAGTTGAGTCAGTAAAACTCGGCACTCTCTGGCGAGCCCGAATCTACAGCGCGCATACCCAACACGGTGCAGTAAAAGTCCACCGAACGCGAGAGGTCGGAAACGGCTAGCGCAAGGTGATCGAGTCCTTGAATCACGATTCTCCAAACTAAGATGAATTTACCCGCGCCTCAGCTTTCTTTAATTTGCAAAGCAGAAAAGAGGCCGAGCGACTACTTGCACCCCATATCAAGGCGTCGTGTTGTAAACGAACCCCGACAAGTTCAAACCGTCCTCAATCCGGTAGGTATCGACCCCGAGCACGTCGAGCAGCAGGTCGCCGCGCACAGGAAACAAATATCACGTTGTCGGCTATCACGTTGTCGGCTGCAGCGCGAAAGTGTGGGTCGTGAGGGTCGGGCCGACTTCAGCGCTCGAGCAGCGCCAACTTCGCCATCCCCGGTACCGTCACGAGGCCCTTGTCGGTGATGCGGATTTCGGGAATGACCGCCAGCGGGATGAGGTTGAAGCCCATGTAAGGCAGCGTGCAACCGAGCCGCGCCCAAGCCGCCTTGAGCGCTTCGGTCTCGGCGGCGACTTGCGGGGCGCGCTTGTCCGACAGCAGCCCGGCGACGGGCAACTCGACGAGCGCTTTGACCACGCCGTCTTCGACTACGACCACGCCGCCGTTGCACGTCCTCAGAGTTTCGACGGCGAGTCTCATGTCCGCCTCGGCGACGCCCGCCACAATCAGGTTGTGCGCGTCGTGCCCGACGCTGCTCGCCACCGCCCCCGTTTTAAGCCCGAAGTTCTGCAGCAGCCCGTGCGCCACCGCGCCCGACTTGCCGTGCCGCTCCACAACTGTCACGAAGCAGAGGTCGTGCGCCTCGAAATGGTCTTGCCAGCTGGACGCGACCTCGAGCCCCACCCGCTTGTGCACCAACACGATGCCGGGCAGCTCGGTACGGATGACGTTGGCGGTGCAGGGCGTGAGGGGCAAGTCCGGCGTGAGGTGCAAGGTTTCGGCCATGTTCACGGTTCGGTAGGCGGCCGGGGGGTAGCGGTAACGTTTCTCCTCGAGCTGCGCTTCTAAGACCGGGGTTATTTTTCTGTTCTCGACCACCAGCTCGCCGCCGTACCAGGTGTTTTGCACCTCCAACGCGTCGTTTAAGAGCACGAGGTCGGCGCGGCGTGAGTGACCCAGGCCGCCCAGTTCGCTGTCCAGCCCGTAGCGCGTCGCGCCGTGCAGCGAGCCCATGCTCCAGGCTTGAACCTCGCTCATGCCCGCAGCTACCGCCTCGCGCGCGACCCAGTCCAGCCCGAACATGAACAGGTCGTCGGCGTCGCGGTCGTCGGTGCAGAGGCAGACGCGCTTCGGCGACGCGCCGAGTTCGGTCACGGCCTTAATGGCCTCGGGCAGGCTGTGCCAGGGCGTACTCGGCGGGCCGCCGCGCAGGAAAATGTAGAGCCCGGCTTCCAACAGGTCGTCGGCGATGTCGCGGTCGATGGCCTCGTGCGTGTCGGTCACGCCGCTCGCCGCGAAGGCCGCGACGAACTCGCGGCCGTAAACGTGGCCGCACACCGGCAGCCCACGCTTCAGGGCCTCGGCCAAAATCGCGTGCGAGCGTTCGTCACCCTGAGCGACCTGCGCGAAGTCCATCTTTTCGCCCAGCGCCACGGCCTCGGGCCAGGCGTCGAACAGGGCGCCGATTTTCTCCGGCGTCAGGTCGCCGCCCGCCGTCTCGAACTCGCTTGAAGTCGCGGGTACCGTGCTCGGCACGGTTAAAAAGATGTTGAGGGGTGAGGCGCGGGCGTCTTGGAGCATCCACTCTATGCCCGCAACGTCGCACACGTTGCCGATTTCGTGCGAGTCGCAAAAAATCGTGGTGGTGCCGTTCAGAAGTGCCGCCTCGGCGTAGGCACAGGCCGTCATCATGCTCGACTCGATGTGGACGTGCGGGTCGACGAGGCCGGGCGCGAGTATTCCGCCCCCGGCCTCGTAAACGCGCGCCTCCGAGCCCCGGTAGCTGCCCGCCGGTTTTACGGCGGCGATGCGCCCTTTGTAAATCCAAACCTCTTTGTCCTGCAGGACGCGCTCGGTGTAAACGGACAGTACGCGCGCGCCGGTGACGACCGCGTCGGGCGCGCGCCGACCCGCGGCGACCCCGGCGAGTTCGCGGGTCATCTCGTAGAGGGGAGGAACGGAAAAGCGGTTCATGGTCTATCTTAACCCTTGACCGTCAGTGCGCTTTCGACTTGACCGTGAGACTGCGAAGTTCGGTTTTCGGCGTCGGAAAAATAAGGGCTCAAGTCGCGAAACTCGAGCCCCTCGTCGTGACTCTTTTACAAAACCTAGCCGGGCAGCGAAGGCAAAAAGCGGAAACCTTCACCCTCGCGCACCACGACGCCGGTACCGGGGAAGGGAAAGTGGTAGGCCAAGATGCTCAAGCCCTCGTCGGCGGCGCGGCCGTACATCTCTACGCGCGTCGCGGTGGCCTGCTCGGGGTCGGCGTCGAACGCAAACGACCATTCCGGGTGCATGAGCGCGACGAGCGCGTGGTTGGCCGTGTCCGCCATGTGCATCACAGGGGTGTCGCCGCCGAGCATCACCACGTGGTGCCCCGGCGTGTGGCCGGGCGCGGCGATGGCCTGGACGCCGGCGAACAGTTCCTCGTCGTCGTACAGCTCGAGCACGCCCGCGTCCTGGGCGGGTTGCACCTTGGCGAGCGAGCCTTGGGCGTTTTCGTTGTCGGCGGACTGCAAAAAGTCCCAGTCGGCCTGGGGAAAGTAGTGCGTCGCGTTCGGCATTTGCAGCGCGCCGTCCGCCGACACCCCGCCCACATGGTCGCCGTGCCAGTGGGTCAGGACGACGTTTGTGACGTCGCCCGGCGCGACGCCCAAGGCGTCCAGGGTCGGCAACAGGTTGCTCCCCGTACCCGTGTCCACCAGCGTGAGTTCGCCCGCCATGTCGAGCAACACCAGGTTGGCGCTCGCGTTGACGACGTCGGTGGGCAGGTTGTACCGGCCCAGCAGTTCGCTCACCGCGCCCTCCGGCGCGCCGCCGCCGAACATGGCGGGTTGCAGTTGCAGGCTCGCTTCTTTAAATAGGGTGACGCCCATATCGCCCAGCGAGGTGCGTTCCAAGGCCAGGGGAACTTCCGACGCCGACGCTGCCGCCTGCGCGCGCGCCACGCCCGGCACGCTCACGCCGATGCCGGCCCCGAGCGCACTGACCCCTAAACCTTTGAGCAAAGAACGACGCGAAAAAGGTTGTTTGTTCGTCATACTTATCAACTCCCGCCCCACCCTAAGGTCGGAGTGGCCTGTCTTTCAGTCGTCGGCACGACGTGGCGCGCGGTTCTCACGTCGAGCCCGGACGCCGCCAGGTTCGCGGCGGGGACGAACCTAGCGGTTGACGACGGTTATACCTCTTGGTAAGGGCTACTCGAGCCCCCGCGCCGCCGCCTCGTCCAAGAGCCACAAAAGCTGTCCGTCCGTCGGTTGAACCTGGCTCGCGGGCAGAGTTTCTTTGTTTTTAATGCGTTTCAAAACCTCCGCTTTGCCCTTGCCCCCAACCAGAAAGAGGACGTTTTTCGCCGCGTCGATGGTTTGGTAGGTCAGGGTGAGGCGCGTCGGCGGCGGTTTGGGCGCGCCGTGAACCGCCGCGACAAGTTTGCCGGACGGGCTCGTCACCTCGGCATGACCCGGAAACAGCGAAGCGGTGTGGCCGTCCTCGCCCATGCCCAAAAAAACGAGGTCGAAGACGGGCGGGCCACCGAAAAACGCCGTCAGTTCCTGCGCGTATAGCTCGGCGGCGTCCTCGGCGCTCACGCCCAGGGTGACGTAGGGGAAGACGTTCTCGTCGGGAACGGGCACGTGCGCCAGCAGCTTGTCGACCGCCAGAAAATAGTTGCTCTCGGGCGTGTCGGGCGCGACCATACGCTCGTCGCCGAAAAAAACATACACTTTGGACCAGTTCACCTCGTCCTTGTAGGGTTTCTCGGCTAACAGTTCGTACAGCCGCCGCGGCGTGCTGCCGCCTGAAAGCGCGACGCTGAAACGGCCCCTGTCTTGGGTGGCCGCCTCAGCCAGCGCCACAAACCGCCGCGCGGCTTCTCGGGCCAGGGCCTCGGCGTCTTTCACAACGACCACGTTTTCAGGTGAAAAAGCCATGCTGCGAGCTTACCCCATGCCCGCCGGGTCGTTTCGGCTCTACAAACATATAAAGGCACAACGAAACGCCCCCGCACACTGTGCGGGGGCGTTCGGGTCTCGAGACGAAACTACTGGCTGATGACGGTGGTGGGTTCGGAGTTTTGCGGGTTGTACTGGGTGCCGCTGTCCACGCCCGTCGCGCTCCAGTCGTAGCTCGAGCCGTAGCTGCCGGCCGCGGTACCCGCGGGCACGGTCACGGTGTGGACGAAGAACACGGCCGTGTTGGGCTCCAAGTCGATGTTTAAGGTAACGGTCTGCTGACCGGCGGTGTCACCGCTGACGCTGAACTGGTCCGCGGTCAGGGCTTGGCCGCTGCTCGGCGTCGCGACCACCAGGCCGGTCTCGGCGTTGCGCTGCGGGTTGCTGGCGACGAACACCTGGGCGTCCGTGATTTCGAAGCCGCCCGCTTGGCCGCCCTCTTGGCTGCCGAAGGTAAAGGTGACTTGGTTGTTCGTGACGGCTTCGTTCGAGCGGTCTTCGACGTAAATCGTCGAGGTGTACTGGACGTTGCCGCCCGCTAAGACCGGGTCGGGGTCGTCCACCATCTTGGTTTGCAGGGCGGCAAACGCCGGCACGTCGACGCAAACCTGGACTTCGCCCTCGCCCGCGTTGGCGCTCGTGTAGCGGCCGACGTCGCAGAACTGGTCGGCGGCGACGCGCTCCGGAACGCGCGTGGTCACGGTGAGCACCACGCTCTGCTCGGGTTGCAGGTCGATGGCGGCCGGAGCGTTGACGGCCCCCTGGGCTTCGTCGAACACGCCCGCCTCGTTTTCGACCTGGGAACTCACGTAGACGAGCGTCACGTCGCCCGCGGTGTTGGTGCCGACGACGTCGGACACGACCACGTCCCTAGCCACGGCGTTGCCGGTGTTGGTCACGGTGATGGTCGAGGTGTAGGTGTTGCCGGGCAACACGGTGTCTTGGTCGTTGACCTTGTCAATGGCGAGTTCGGGCGTCGCCACGGTGAGGCAGGCTTGGTCTTGGTTGCCCTGCTCGCCGCCGACGGTGTAGGACGCGGTGTCGCAGTATTCGCCGTCCGCGTCGGCCGTGACGGTGTAGGTCAGGGTGACGGCGGTCTGGGCGTCCAAGGTGCCTAAGTCGCCTGAGAAGGCGTCGTCGCCTTCGCCCGTCGGCGTCACGCCTTCAGGCAGTTGAACCAGGCGGTAGCTCGCGGCGTCGCCGCTCGTCAAGTCGTCGGTGACGACCAAGTTCTCCGCCGGGCCGTCGCCCTGGTTGAGCACGCGGACGCGCAAGATGGCTGTCTGACCGGCGTCTACCGTGACGCTGTCACCCAGGCTGTCGCCGTTGGCGTCCACAAAGTCCTTGATAATGTTGAGTTCCGGGCTGATGACCTCAAAACACGCCTGGGCGCTCAGGTCCGGGTTGCGCGTCTGCCCGAACTCGTCGGTGAACTCGGTCACCGTGGCCGTGTTGCAGTAGGTGTCGGTCGCGCCGGCTTGGGCCTGAAAGGAAAAGTCGCGCGACTCGCCCGCGGGCAGGTCGAAGGTTTCGGTGAAGCCGTCACCCTCACGGTCAACAAGCGCGTAAGCGTCGGCGTTGCCGGAGGTGAGGCTGTCGTCAAGCGTCACGCCGGTCGCGTCGCCGGAGCCGGTGTTGGTCACGGTCACGTTGAAAGTCACGGTGCCCTGCTCGTCGCCTACTAAGTTGATGCTTTTGGGCGTAACGGACTTTTCAACTCGCAGCTCGGGCCGCGGCGCAAAGTTTTTGGTGACGAGTTCTTTGCCGATTTCCACGCCGTTGACGCTGGCGACGGCCAGCACGCGCGCCCTAGCCCGGTTGTCCGGCGAGAACAGCGTCACCCAGGTGACGCCGCCCGAGTCCGGCGAGGTCAAGCCCGTCGCGTTGTAAAGCGGAAAATCCTCAGCGACCGGGAAGCGGGCGCGGTTGAAGAGGTTGGCGTTGTTGGTGAGGGTCACGGCCTGGTTTGCGGTGATGCCCAAGCCCCCCGCCACGCCCGCCTGGCCGACCGCGTCGGCCGCGCCGAAAAAGGTGCTGCCGATGGCGTCGTCCCACTGCTCGTCGATTTCCCAGCGCACCTGCGCGCCCGCGACGGGCAGGATGTTGCCGTCGTCGTCCCGGTAGCCGACAAAAGCGGCGACCAAGTTCTGGGTGCGGCTGGGCGCGAACTCGGTTTTTTCGTCGTCGCTGGGCGCGGTCGCCGGGTTGGCGAGGCTGAAGCCGCCGTCCAAGTCCTCGAGCCACGCGTAGAACACAAAGCGGCCCGCCGTCAGGTCACCGTCGGCGATTTCGTTTAGGTTGCCGTCGGCGTCCGCATAAATGGCCGTGACGCCCGCCGACTCGAAAGCTCCGTCTTGAGCCGCGTTCTGGGCTGCGGTTTGAGCCAGCGCCCCGCTGAACAGCCAAGCTAGGACGCTCAGCAGAAACAGCTTGTATACTTTGAAGTGTTGCACAGGTTTTGCCTCCTAAGTGAGGTTGAGGTTGGCGATGGGTTGGCTTGCTTAAGAGAGTTTCGCATCGCGCGGTTTCAAAGAGTGCGGCTGTACCTCAGCACACCCGTCGCCACGGAACACGGCGCGTTTTCGGATTCCTGTCGGCAGTTGAAGGACGCTTTTTAAAACGGCTGACCGTATGAGCCTACTGTTGAGCTGGTTTGGCCTACAAAACTTCGAATCGAACAACAATCCTTCTCGAGTTAAGACCTGACGGACACACTTGCCTTCCCCCTTCCCTTTTCCAACAGCAAATGTAGGTTCAGGCTACCTTTATCCTTCTCGACCCAACCGTAACGCAACCCACAAGGGGAGACTTGTTTGTCGAAAGCGTGTGTAAAGACTGCCTCTTTTGCACCCGCCATTTGCGCACCCGCCACGAGAGACATCAGTTTTCCTCAGCGCCCTCCCGGACCGCCGCAAAATCTGCAGAGAGCGGCTTCAGAAAAGCCTCAGCGCATCGCTTTGTAAGCGTTGACGAGCCCGTCGGTGCTGCTGTCGTGGTTCGTTACCGGCTCGTCGCCGTCAAGCTGGGGCAAAATCGCCTTGGCAAGTTGCTTGCCGAGTTCGACGCCCATCTGGTCAAAGGAGTTGATGTCCCAAATCACGCCCTGGGTAAAAATTTTGTGCTCGTAAAGCGCGATGAGGGTGCCCAGCGTTTCGGGTGTCAACAGCGGGTAGAGAAACGAATTCGTCGGCTTGTTGCCCTCGAAGGTCTTGGCGGCGGTGAGAAGGTCCAACTGCTCGCCCTCGTAACCCTGGCTCCGGAGTTCTTCGCGAGCCTCTTCGGGGGTGCGGCCTGTCATCAGCGCTTCGGTCTGGGCGAAAAAGTTGCTGAGCAAAATTTTATGGTGTTCGCCCCTGGGGTTGTGACTTTTCGCGGCGGCCAAAAAGTCGCACGGAATGAGCTTGGTACCCTGGTGGATGAGCTGGTAAAAGGCGTGTTGACCGTTCGTGCCGGGTTGGCCCCAGATAACGGGCCCGGTTGAAACGGTGACGTGCGCCCCGTCTTTGGTGGTGCTTTTGCCGTTCGACTCCATGTCCCCTTGCTGGAAATAGCTCGGAAAATATTCCAGGTACTGGTCGTAGGGCAAAATCGCCTGGGTCTCCGCGCCGAAAAAGTTGTTGTACCACACCCCGAGCAGCGCCATAACGACGGGAACGTTCTCCTCAAAGGGCGCGGTTCTAAAGTGCTCGTCCGCCTTGTGCGCGCCCCCCAACAGCGCTTCGAAGTGGTCCATGCCGACGTACAGGGCGATGCTCAGCCCGATGGCGCTCCAGAGGCTGTAGCGCCCGCCGACCCAGTCCCAAAACCCGAACATGTTGTCGGGATTGATGCCGAACTTGGTGACGGCCTCTTCGTTGGTGGAGAGCGCTGCGAAGTGCTTGGCGACCACGCCCTCGTCTTGAGCGTCGTCCTTGGCCGCGGCGAGCAGCCAGTCTCGGGCCGTGTTCGCGTTCGTCATCGTTTCTTGCGTGGTAAAGGTTTTGCTGGCGACGAGAAACAAGGTGGTGGCGGGCGTGAGCTTTTTCAAGGTCTCGACGATGTCGGTGGGGTCGACGTTGCTCACGAAGTGGACCTTGAGGCGTCCGGCGTAGGGCGTCAGCGCGGTCGTGACCATCTTCGGCCCCAGGTCCGAGCCGCCGATGCCGATGTTGACCACGTCAGTGATAGCTTCCCCGGTGTAACCGGTCCAGTCGCCGCCGCGCACGGCCTCGCTGAAGGTGCGCATCCTGGCGAGCACCGCGTTAACCTCCGGCATCACGTCTTGACCGTCGACCAAGATGGGCCGGTTGCTGCGGTTGCGCAACGCGACGTGCAGGACGGCGCGGTCTTCGGTCGGGTTGATTTTTTGGCCCGCGAACATCGCCTCGCGCGCGTCGTCAAGCCCGACCTGCCGCGCCAGCTCGAGCAGTAGTTGAAGCGTTTCGTCGTCGACCCTGTTTTTTGAAAAGTCGAACAGAATGTCCTCGCAACCGAGTGAAAACTTCTCGAAACGGTTCGGGTCGGCGGCGAACAGGTCGCGCATGTGGACCGAAGAGAAGGTTTGGTAATGGGTTTGCAGGGCTTTCCAAGCATCCAGGTCGGCTGCGTTCATGGGCGTGTCCTTTCCGGGGCCGGGCATTTTTTCCATCCTACCGTGGAGCCCGCACGGCGGCGTGCTGCACCGACGACCGGTGAAGCGCTCTAAAAGCGTTTTACATCGTCCCAGACGTGTTTGAGTCACACCGAATCCCTGTTTGGAACTCAGGATTTGCTCACGAAGTTTGCAAGGCGGGCTACACCTTTGAGAGCGGCATTGCGCCTATGCTTCATTCGACAGCTCAAGGTAGGGTATATACTGACGAGCTGAAGGGAGAATTTAATGAAATGGCACACTAAAAACAGAGTACTAGCTTTTCTATTGGTGTTCGTCTTCGCGTTCGGCCTCGCCGCTTGCAACGACAACGACGCCGGTGAAGCCGAAACCCCGGCCGGTGCCGTCACCACCACCGCCGAGGAGACGGCGGACGCGGCCACCGACACCGTCGGTGACGCCGCAGACGCCGTCGGTGACGCGGCCGACGCGACCGCCGACGCGGCCGGTGACGCTGTAGACGCTACGGCAGACACCGTGGGTGACGCCGCGGACGCCACCACGGACTCGGTGAACGACTCGCTCGACGGGGCGACGGACGCCGTCGGCGACACTGCAGACGCTGCTGCGGACGCCACGGTGGACGCGGCCCAAGAGACGGCTGAGACCACGGACGAGGCCGTCGAGAACGTTACCGAAGCCACCACCGACACCGTCAGCGACGCCGCAGACGCGACGACCGACGCGGCCGTCGACGCGACCGAGGAGACGGCCGAGATAACGACCGAACCCATCGGCGACGCGGTCGACGCCACCACGGACGCCGCGACGGACGCGGCCGCTGCCGCCGGCGCGGAGCTTGAAGGAATTCGCTCGCAGGTCGTCAGCGACATGGAAGGCTTAGACCTTACCGACGAGAACGAGACGAACGTCCTGACCGTGCGGAACGCCCTCACGACCGCTCGAGAAAACCTCGCCACCGCCTACGCGAGTGCCGACGAGGCGGGGCAGGCCGAGTGGGCGGAGTTGCAGCCCCAGTTCGAAGAAGCCGAAGCGACCCTGCAAGACAACGCCGCCGCAGGCCTGCAGCAGGTCCAAGCCCTGCTCGAGCGCCTGCAGCAAGGCGTCAGCCAGTAACGCCTGACCGGCAACACAAACCCTTACCTAAAGAGGCCCCGACGCGGGCCTCTTTTTTGTACTCTTTGCACCCTGGCGACGTGTAACGTATTCTCAGAGAAACGAAAGGGGTTGGGAATGAAAAAGGCTTTACCTTGGCTGTTCGGACTGGTTTTGCTCGTGGGGTGCGGTACCTCGACCACGGCGCCGCCCGCGACACCTACTTTGGAACCGGGCGTGTGGAACGCGGTCGCGACCGGCGGCGACACGGCCTGCGCCGACGCTTCGGCGTACGAATTTTTTGCCTACGCCGGCAAGACCAACAAACTCCTCATCGACTTTCGTGGCGGCGGCGCTTGCTGGAACTATTTTACCTGCTCGCAGCCGTCCCGCCCGGACCGCTCAGGCGGCTACTACTTCAACCAGGTCTTCGGCCCGCCCGACGGTTTGGACGGCGTGAACCGCGGCATCTACGACCACGACAACCCGGAAAACCCGTTCAACGACTGGTACCACGTCCACGTTCCCTATTGCAGCGGCGACATCCACTACGGGGACAACGTCAAGACCTACGCCGACCCCACCGGGCAAGGACCGGACGTGACGGTGCGGCACAAGGGCGCGGTCAACGCGAGAGCCGTTTTAGACTGGGTGTTCGAGTCGTTCGAGGCCCCCGAAAGTATCTTCGTCACCGGCTGCAGCGCGGGCGCTTACGGCTCGATTCTGTGGACGCCCTATTTAGAGCGGCAGTACCCGGAGGCCGAAATTTACCAGCTCGGTGACTGCGGGGCGGGCGTCATCACGCCTGAATTCGCCCAGGAGTCCGTCGCCAACTGGAACGTCACCGCGGCCCTACCCGACTTCGTGCCCGGTTTAGACCCCCAAACGGACGACGTGTTCGGCGTGGACTTCACCCCAAGGCTGTACCAAAAAATCGCCCAGTTTTACCCAGACAGCGTTTTCTCGCAGTACAACACCGTGCTTGACAGTACCCAGATAGGCTTTTACGCCCTCATGAAAGGCCAAGCCCCCGACACAGTAGCGCTCGAGTGGTCGCAAAAAATGCAAACCTCGCTCGCCGCCATTCGCGCAAGTGCGAGCAACTTCTCCTCGTTTACCGACGACTTAGACGACGATGGCGACCCCTCGAACGGCACCCGGCACTGCGTCATCATTTACGACGATTTTTACACCGCAGAACAGCAAGGCGTCAAGCTGACCGACTGGCTGAACACCCTTCTCGGCGGCACCACGCCCGCACCGGTCAGCGCGCAGTAACAGCGCAGACAAACGGGGCAGACAAAAGGCGCGAAACAGTGCAGACGAAAAGGACGCGGGTTTTTGTGGGCCTGCGTCCTTTTGTCATTTTCTTTAGGCAAAAAAGTTCGGGGCAAAAAAAGAAGCGCCTGGTAAGCGCTGATAAAAAGTAGTATAGCCCGGTATGCGTTATTCGTCAAGAGGATGCACTGTTGACCGGACAAAAGTCTGTATAACCAGAACACTATGCACACAAAGCCATCCAAATCGAAAACGTTCGCCGGCGGTTAGGAAAGTTTCAGGAACAAGCGGTTACAGGGCGGCTTTGTCGGAACACGCTGAGGCTTCAGCGGTCGCGAAAGGTAGCTCTCGAGCCCCGTTACTCCAACACGTCATCCGGGATTTCAGAGGCGGGAATCAGCACGACCTTCCCGTCGCGCTCGACTGCAATTGGGTTACCCGCGAGCTTGTGCTGACGTAAGGCAATCTTGACGGCCCTGGTTATCGCTTCGGTCACGATTTCTGGGTTGCGCAGCGCCTCTACGATTTTTTCAGAGGAACTTACGGATGGTGTTTTTGAAGCGTCTGCCATAAGTCTCCCTCGTAAACTTCTACACCCGCGCCGACAGCACGTTCAGCTACGAGTTTCGGACGCGCGTAAGCACTGTTATCATAAATCATGAACCCATCCGCCAAAGGTTCGTAAAGCTCAAAAAAATTTTTTAGACCGGACACATAACGCCGCCAAATAACACTTTTAGGAACGTCGTGTCCACCCAAAAGAACGCGCTCTTTGACGCGCTGAACGGCTAGCTCCGGTGAGGACAGCCACAAGAAAATGAGAATAAACTGGTAGCCTTGCTGTTTTTCTCGTTTAATCCAAGGTGCGAAACTGCGGCTTGCCAGCGTAGTTTCAAACGCAAAGGACTTTTCTTCACGGGCAAGTTGTTTCAAACGCCGCAGCATGATTCGCCCCGCTTCAAAAGCGGAATTTTCAGGCGCAAAGCCGGACAAACCCTGAGCGATGACGTCGGCGTTCACAAATTCGGGCGTGGCGAACGTTTCTTTTAGAAGAACGGGTGCAGCCGTCGATTTACCCGCGCCGTTCGGCCCGGCGATGACGACGATGCTGGGAGGGTTTTCTGCCATCTATGCTGCCAAGCTTACCAAAGCAGCTTCACGCCGTAATCTGTCAGGTTGCCGTCATGACTCAAAAGCGTCAGGTCTTCTGTAAGCGCCTGAGCAACGATGAGCCTGTCGAAAGGGTCGCGGTGGTGGTAAGGCAAGGTCTGAACCGTGTCCAAGTGTTTTGCGGAAATGGGGAGAAGCTGCATATCGTTGTCCGTGATTTGCGTCTGAACAAGAGTCTCGAAAGGTCCGTGGCTGTTCATCTTGCCGATGCTTACTTTAATGGCGATTTCCCAAAGCGAAGCGACGCTGAGAAAGCGCTGATTGTTGAGTTTTAAAATGGCTTCCGAGGCGTTCTTGCTTAGACGAGCATCATCTTCTATGAACCACAAAAAGGTGTGGGTGTCCAACAGCACCTTCACGGCATGTAATCCTTGAAATCTTCTAGTGGTTCGTCGAAGTCATCCGCCATGTTGGTAAACCAGCCCTTGCCGCTGCCCAAGACCGGACGCGGTTTCTCAGCTTTTTTGACTTCCACAAGTATTTTTGTCCCGTCGTCCAAAGTCACCGCGAAGTCTTTTTCGTTGAGCAGTTCCTCGAGCCGTTCCTTCGCCTCTTTAAGCGGCACCGTCGTCACGTTTCACCTCCCGTTCGGCACTCATCATACGGACGATTTTCACCGTTTCCACGCTCACCGTACACACCCGTTGCAACAGCTTAACGACCTCTTCTTTATAGTCCGCAAACCTGTAGGTGTTGAACTGGGCGCGGATGGTCGGGTCTTTGGGCTTTTTCTCCTTGTAGCGGTCGAGCACCCACTCTATGGCCGAGCGGTTGCCCAGCTTGTACTCCCACGCCTCACTCGGCACGCCGGAGAGGACGGTTTGGGAGTCGAGGATAATCTGCCCCGAGGCTTTGTCCGCTTTCAGTTTCGCTTTGGGGTTCGTCACGCCGTCGGCGTCGGCGCGCTCCAAAGGGTACGGCTCGGCGGTCTCAAAGTTCAGGTGAAGCGCCATGAGCGCCGCGCCCCAGGCGGCCCACCGAGAAAAGTCCGCGTAAAAGGGGATGTGCGGGAACTCGCGCTTGAGGTTGAGCCGGTACTTTTCGCGGTAGGCGGGGTCGTGCAGGACGGCGTAGGTGTAGTGGAAGATGTCGATGCGCTCTATGTCTCGAGCCTCCACGCCGTTCGTAGAATCCCCCCAACCCCCCTTATCGAAGGGGGGCTTTGCCGCTGTTTCCCCCTCGGCAAGAACCGTTTTTGTCCCCCCCTTAACAAGGGGGGCTAGGGGGGATTTTGCCGCAGGCAGCGCCACCTCCCCGTAGTGCTCCCGAAACTGCTGCAAGCCCCAGGCGGTGATGTTGTCCAGGCGGTTGCCGGATGGGTCGTAGCGGTAGAGAGGGAGACCTTGAGTACCCCTTGAACCAAAGTCATGATTGAATACGCAATCTGATACCTGAACTGTAAAAGGTATTTGCTGATTGAACGTTACACAAATTGCTAAATTGTCTTTTCCTTCTTGAAAAATTTGCCTTAACTGATAACGCCTTTCGTTTAACCGCCTATCAAAGTAAAGCCATTCTTTAAAATATGGACGGCTTATGCTTTTGTTTATATATTCAGGCTGATATGAAAGCGTTTCACTCCGAAGTAGATTACTCTTTAGACCACTTGTCCATTTAATTTCGTAGTTTACCGAGTCATCTATCGTGGATTCATCAACATTACCGGAAAGTTTTTCAACGTCCTGATTATAAACTTTTATGAAGTACCGAACCTTCTTCTCTAAGTTTTCTCGAGAAATATCTGCTACCCATTCGTCACGGTTAGTTTTGACTCCACTAGAGAAGAGCTTGAAAATTGCTTTTTCTTCATCTGCATTTTTAGCGACTTTTGTATTTTGCTCAGCTATTGGAAGTAACTCCTCCCAATCATCAGCGCCTACACGAATCCAGCGATGTTTATCATTCGGAATGACATGCCTGAAATTTAAGCTTTCAAACTTTGTTGTTTTCAGAAAGTCAAGCTTTTCCATTGCCCTTTCCGTCTCCGGGCGTCTCACGTAATAAATGTCTGCTCGGCTCTCGGGTTTTTCGGTTTTCACGAGAAAAAGAATGGCTACACCTGTTTGAATACCAAATACGTTATGAGTGGTTCCAGATAGTTTGGGATTTGCACGAACATCCCCACCTAAATCGAGGATGTAAATCTGGTCGAATTCTTCTCCCACGGATTTGCGAAAGCCGTCGTAGATTCTCGTATCAACGAACGACCTGTTGACAATGTAAGCAATAATTCCATTTTTTCCTATTCGGTCACTTGCCCATCTGACGAATCGAGTATACATGTCATACAAGTTGACGAGGTTTTGGGCTTTGCTGTGCTTAACATAAGTCTGCTTGATTCGTTCATCAACTCTCGGATAAGGGCGGTTTTTGTTGTTATTGTTTTCGTTCAGTTGGTTGGCGTTGTACGGCGGGTTGCCGATAATCACCGAAATCTTCTTCTCGTTCTGGCGTTTGATGCGCTCCAGGTTCTCAGCCGTCATCTCGAACATGTTGGCTTGGCCCACCGCGCCGACGTAGTTTAAGTTCTCGAGGGTGTCCACAAAAGCGATGTTCTCGAACTCGGCATACTCGCCCATCTTCTGCTGGTAGGTGTATTCGATGTTGAGGTTCGCCGTGTAGTAGGGCAGCAGCGCGACCTCGTTGCAAAAGAGTTCGTGGCGGTACTTGTGCCGTAGCTGGTGCTTGGGCAAATACTCGATGATTTCGGTGATGAACGTGCCCGTCCCCGTGGCGGGGTCTAAGATGTTCACGCCCTCGTCGCCCAAAAACTTGCCGAAGTGCTTGTGCGTGAGGTAGTCGGCGGCCTCAATCATAAAGCGCACGATTTCATTCGGCGTGTAGACGATGCCTAACCTGTCGGCGGCGGCCGGGTTGTACGCCTGGTAAAAGGTTTCGTAGACGACCTTGAGAAACTTTTGCTTTTCGTGGTGGTTGGCGATGTTCGCGGCGGCCGCCTTGATGACGTTGTAGTAGGGCTCGATTTTCAGGAGCGTGTTGCGCCGCAGCGCGCCGGTAAAAAAGGTCTCGGTGACGTTGTGGAGTTCGTGCGCGACGTTGTTCTCGCGGTGAAACTGCGACTCGTTGAAGACCGAGGTGAAAATTTCTTCGGTCAGGATGTGCTGAATCAGCATCTCGCGCACGTCGTCCAGACCTAAGTGCGGGTTGATGGCTTTCTGGACAAGTTCCAACAAACGGTCGCGCTGGGTGACGAAGCGTGCGTTGTCGGGGGCCTGGTCTTCGATGACTTTACGAATCTCGACGAGCAGGTCGGGCAGGTCGTCTTTGAACCCGTCGATGGCGTCGCGGAACTGCTTGATTTGGGGCGGCTCGTAGCGCACGAACTGGCTCAGGAGCGCGTCGAGGGTGGCGGCGTCCTCCATCTGCGCCCGCCCGACCTCTTGCCCGTTCTGGTAAAGGGCGACCTGTTTGGAGTCGTCGAACAAGATGTTGGTGTCGGGGTAGCCTTTGGCGAACTTCTTGGCGATTTCCGTGTTCAGGTCGTCGAACTGGTCTTTGCTCTCCCAGTAGCCGCGGCTCTGGCGGAGAGCGTCTTTTAAAGTTCCGTCGGGGTAGACGGTCGCGCCGTTCACGCGGTACTCGAGTTCCGCAATCAGTTCCAAGTTTTGGGTGTTGGCGTAAGCGTCTAAGAGCTGCTGAAACGCGCCGCGCACGCTCTGCTCGTGCCTCGAGCCGCCGTACTGGATGAGGCGCTCGAGCTTGCTGTAGAACTGGTTGATGAGCTGTAGCGACAATGTGACTCCTGATGGGTGTAACCGGAGTATAGCGAAGGCGTGAGCGCCCTGCGTGTGGCGTTTTTACGTTTCTAAATCAACTCTTAGGTCAATGCCGCGTCAAGCTTCGAGAATCGTGTTTAGCAGCTCGAGGACTTGCTCGACCAGACTCTCGGGCGCTTGGTCGGCGGCGCTGAAGCCCCTGGCTTGCCAATCCAGCGTCCTTATCTGGTCTGTCAACACGACGCCCTTGATGTTCAAATGTTGAGGTAAGGGTACTTCAGTGGGATACCCTTTTGCTTGCTGAGTGACGGGGCAGCCGATGACGAGGTGGGTCAGGGCGTTGTAACGGTCGTTCGAGAGGACGAGGACGGGGCGGCGGCCTGCTTGCTCATGACCTTTTTGCGGGTTCAAGTCCATCCACACAATATCACCGCGTTTAGGCGCTGTCGCTTTGGCCGCTGTCAAAACTGTTCCTCGCCTACGTCGTCACCCCAGTCGAGTTCGCCGTGCGGGTTGGGCTGACCGTAAGCCTCGAGCGCAGCCAGCAAGCTACCTAGTCGCGCCCTTCTCGATGTGGCATCACCCAGCCAGAATGAATCCTCTAACGGCTCATCGAAGTCGTCGCTCATCTCTATATTCCCCTCATGAAGTCCAGCTACATGGGTAAGGGGCGCTTTTTCCACTTTGGTTGCGAGCAGAAAGCTGGCAAAATCATAAACTTCCTGCTGCAGGTTGTCGGGCAGTTTTGCGACAACTGTAGTTAGCTCGCTGATGCTCATGGGTCGATTATATTCAGAATAACCTGTTGTACCCGTTCAGCGCCGCCACCCTATACGCCTCGGCCATCGTCGGGTAGTTAAACGTCGTGTTGAGAAAGTACAGGAGGCTGTTGTCCTTACCTTGTTGAGACATGATGGCTTGACCGATGTGGACGATTTCGGCGGCGTTCACGCCGAAGCAGTGAATGCCCAGCAGGGCCAGGCTTTCGCGGTGAAACAGGAGTTTGAGCTGGCCCACGGGGCGGCCCAAAATCTGGGCTCGAGCGATGTTCTTAAAATGCGCGTGGCCGACCTCGTAAGGGACGCGCTCCTCGGTGAGTTCGCGCTCGTTCTTGCCGATGGAGCTGATTTCGGGACTCGTGTAAATGCCGGTAGGAATGTCGTGGGGCCGGTTGACGTGCTCGTCCAAGCCGAGCAGGTGCATCACCGCGGCGCGGCCCTGGGTGTAGGCGGCGCTCGCCAGGGCGGGCGGGCCAATCACGTCGCCGACGGCGTAGATGTGGGGCTGGGCGGTTTGGAAGTTTTCGTTCACTTCCAACTGGCCGCGCGAGTTGGCGCTGAGGCCGGCGCACTCCAGGCTGAGCGTGTCGGTGTTGCCGGTGCGCCCGTTTGCCCACAGCAAGATGTCGCTCTTGACCTGTTTGCCGCTTTTCAAAAACAGCACCACGCCGTCGCGCGCGCCTTCGATGGCCTCGTATTCTTCGTTGTGCCGTATCAAACAACCCTGGTCGCGCAGGTGGTAGGCGAGCGCGTCGATAATCTCGTCGTCTAAAAAACTCAGCAGCTTGTTTCGAGTGTTGATGAGGTTGACTTTCATGCCCAGGTTGCGAAACATCGACGCGTATTCGCAGCCGATGACGCCCGCGCCGTAGATGGTTATCGAGTGTGGGGTAAAGGCGAGGTCCAAGACGGTGTCGCTGTCGAAGATGCGCGGGTGACCGAAGTCCACGTCGCGAGGGTGGTAGGGCCGCGAACCCGTGGCAATCACGAAGGTTTCGGCGCAGTAGTGCAGCCCGTCGTCGGCCTGGATGGTGTGTTCGTCCAAAAAGTGCGCGTTGCCCTTGATGACCGGCACGTCGTTGCGGTCGTAAAAACCGCGGCGCATGTCGACTTGTTCGCCGATGACCGTGTCGGCTCGAGCGCGCAGGTCTGGAAACGAGTAGTCTACCTGCAAACCTTGCTCGCGCAGTTGCTGTTTGGCCTCGGAAAGTTGGTGGATGCCGTAGCGAATCGTCTTGCTGGGGATGGTGCCCCAGTGGGTGCAGCCGCCGCCAATCGCTTGATACCGTTCCATCACGGCGACGCTTTTGCCGCCCTTGACCGCCTGCATTGCCGCGCCCTCGCCGCCGGGGCCGGTGCCGACGACGATGACCTCGAACTCTCTCGGTTTGACGCTTGTCTGGTCCATGTTCCTACCAGAATACCCTTTAACCCCTCGCTTCCTAAAGGGCTACAATGACATCTGAGACCAAACCAAAGGAGATTTATGAACCGTTTCCGCTTGTCGTGTCTTCTAATCGTGGTAGGGTTTGCCGCCTTGACCAGTGCTTTTGCACAGATGCCCGGCTCGGGTGACTTCGTCTTCGGCGACCCCCGCCCGGACGCGCCCGAACTCGCCGCGCCGGGGTCGTACAACATCGGCGTGCGTACCGTGGAGGCCGTCAACCCCGACCAGCTCGACGTTTTGTCACTCACGGAAGAAACACCCGACCCACGCTACGACCGCACGCTGACCCTGGAGGTGTTCTACCCCGCCACGACTGCCGGGGAAGAGGGCACGGTTTACCGGGACGTGCTCGGCTACGGCCCCGACAACGCCCAGCGCCCGAACATCCCCTTTGAATTCAGGGGCCGCGCCACCCGCGACGCCGAGCCGGACGCTTCCGGAGCACCCTACCCGCTCGTCGTGCTGTCCCACGGTTATCCGGGCTCACGCCTCATGATGACCTACCTCGCCGAAAACCTCGCCTCGAAAGGCTACGTGGTCGCCGCCGTCGGCCACACCGAGTCGACGTTTGAAAACGTGCAGGGCTTCGCCAGCACGCTGCTCAACCGCTCGCTCGACCAGATTTTCACCATCGACGAAATGGAGCGCCTGAACGCGGGCGACGGTTTCTTGTCCGGTCTGGTGGACCCGAACAGCGCCGCCATCATCGGCTACTCGATGGGCGGCTACGGCGCGCTCAACGTGGCCGGGGCGGGCTACACCGAGGGCATGGTGGGTTCGGGCTTCGTGCCGGGCGGCGCCCTGTCGGTGCGGCAAGCGGGCAACTTTGAAGCCGACCCGCGCGTGAAAGCCGTCGTCGCCTTTGCACCCTGGGGCGGCCCGGCAGCGCTGGAAGCCGTCGGCGTGCCGGGCGCTTCGTTCTGGGACCCGGAGGGCTTGGCGGGTCTTACCGTGCCGACCCTTTTCGTCGTCGGCTCGGAGGACGACACGGCGGGTTACGAAGGCGGCGTCAAGTATCTGTTTGAGAACGCCGTCAACGCCGAACGCTACCTGCTCGTCTACGAAAACGCCCGCCACAGCGTCGCGGCCAACCCGCCCCCCGCGGAAGCGCAGGTCAACTTGGACGAGTATTCCCGCTACGCCGAGTTCGCCTGGGACGAGACGCGCATCAACAACATCAACCAGCACTTCGTCACCGCGTTTTTAGGCGAAAAGCTGAAAGGTGAGGACTACGGCGCGTACTTGGACCTCGTGCCGCTGTCCAACGACGGCGTCTACGCGGTGGACGACAGCGGCACCCCGACCGAGGAGTTTACTTATTGGGCGGGCTTCAAGCCGCGCACGGCGGTGGGGCTCGAGTTTTATAAAGGCGAGTAAAATAGGTGAGCCCCCTTAACAAGGGGGGTTGGGGGGATTTGCTTCTCAGGGCTAACTGTAGAGGCAGTCTCAGAAGCAGACCTCCCCTAGCCCCTCCTAACAGGAGGGGGATTCAAACACGCTGCACCTCATACTCCGCCGACGCCAGCTTGATACAAATCGCTAACACTTCCGTCGCCCGCCGCACCTCTTCGACCGGCGGGCGGGTCGGCGCTAGGCGGAGGATGCTGTTTTCGGGGTCGCGCCCGCCGGGATAAGTCGCCCCCGCCGGGGTGAGCGACACGCCTGCCTCGCCAGCGAGTTCGACAACTCGAGCGGCGACGGGTCGCGTTGTCTCCAAGCTGATGAAGTAACCGCCCCTGGGCTGCGTCCACTCCGCCAAGCCGCTGCCGCCGAGGTCGCGCTCCAGCACCTCCTGCACCGCTGTGAACTTCGGCGCGATGTTTTCGGCGTGGTCGCGCATGAGTCCGGCGACGCCGCCGGGATAGCCTCGCAAAAACTTGACGTGGCGGTACTGCTCGAGCTTGTTCGGCCCGATGGTCTGCGTGCTCAAAAGTCTGCTCAGGTACGCTACGTTCGCCTCGCTCGTCGCCAAAAAGCCCAGTCCCGCCCCGCCGAAGGTGACCTTTGAGGTCGAAGCGAAGACATAAACGCGGTCGGGGTGGCCCGCGTCTTTGCAGGCTTGCAGCAGGTCGGGCGGCGTGTCGTGATTTTCATAAAGATGATGAATGCGGTAAGCGTCGTCGGCGAAAATCGTGAAGTCGGGCGCGGCGGTCGGCATTGCGGCAAGGCGTTTCGCGTTGGCCTCGCTCAGCGTGTCGCCGGTCGGGTTGCTGTAGGTGGGGACGAACAAGATGCCCTTGACTGACGGGTCTTGAACGGAACGTTCGACCGCGTCCAGGTCGGGGCCGTCCGCCGTCATCTTTACGGGCTCGAGCGCAAAACCGAGGGTCTCGAGCAGCGTAAAATGCCGGTCGTAGCCCGGAACGGTGACGATGATTTTAGGGTCCTGTCCGACCCAGGGCGCGGAGCTGTCTTTAAGGCCGCGCAGCAGCGCCCAGCTCAGCACGTGAGCTTGCAGCTCGAGCGAGGCGTTGTTGCCGACGATGACCTCGTTTGGAGAGACATTCAAAACCTCGGCGAACAAGGCTCGAGCCTCCGGCAAACCCGCCACCCCGCCGCCGTAGTTGCGCACGTCTAAGCCGGACGGCGTCACGGTGTCGTCCGGCCCGACCGCGTTCAAAAGGTCGTTTGAGAGGTCCAGGTCCGCGTCGCTCGGCTGGCCGCGCTGCATGTTGAGGTTTAAGTTCAGCGCCTTGAGAGCCTCGTACTGTTCACGGAGTTGAGTTCGGGAAGCGTTCATGGCGTGAGGATACCGCGCCAGCCCGTTACAGTCCTCGAGCCGACCATCCTTTAGGCTGGAGTGTCACACGAAAGGAGCGTTATGAAGCAGAGTATGAAACGACTGTGGTTTATGGGCGTGTCGATGTGGGTGTTGAGCTTGTTGAGTACCGGCCTGGCGCAGGGGCAAGACATCGAGGTCATGAGCGGCGGCCAAGCCTACGCCTCTTACCTGGCCGCGCCGAGCGAGGCGGGTGTCTATCCGGGTGTCGTCCTCATCCACTCGTTCAACGGGCTCGAGGAGGGCTACCGTACCCTGACCGACCGTTTCGCTGCAGAGGGTTTCGTCGTGCTCACCGTGGGTTGGCAAACCTTCGAGCGCGAGCCGAGCGACGCGACGGTAAGGCAACTTGTTCAAGACAGCGCCGCCTTTTTGCGCGAACGGGACGACGTCGACGCCGACGCCCTCGGTTTGACCGGCTTTTGCGCGGGCGGGCGCTACACCATGTTGCTGTTGCCGCAGTTGGAATTTGCCGCGGGCGTCGCCTGGTACGGCTTTCCTTACGCGGGCGAAACGCAACCGGCGAGTCTGGTAAACGACTTAAACGCGCCGCTGCTCATCCTCCACGGCACCGCCGACCGGCCGAGCGCCATCGGCGACATTTACCGGTACGCGGGCGAACTCGACGCGGCGGGCAAACGGTTCGAGCTGAAAGTCTACCAGGGCGAGCCGCACGGCTTTATGCTCGACAACGGCCAACTGCGCACGGGCGACGTGGCCGACGACGCTTTCGACGAGATGGTGACTTTTTTCAGGCGGACGCTGCTCGAGTAAAACGTTCTCCACGGCTCGAGGGCCTTACCCTTCAACTCGACACCCTTCAGCTCGACGACAAGGGGTTGCAACTCCTTGTTTGTATCCCCTCGAGACCGGACCACCGGCGTTCACACGGCGTTCACACATTCTTCGCCCGCGCTTCACAGCCGTCGCCCTATCCTTTGAACACGCCTGAGCGCTACCAAAGCGCTCGGGGAAAGGAGCAGGAAAATGGCAACGGCTTACGGTATGGGAATGCACGGCGTGGGCTTCGGCTTGGGGTTTCTCAACCTCGTCGGCACGGTTTTGTTCATCGTTTTTGCAGTTTGGGTGTTCAAGTTCGTCGTCCGCGGCGTGCGCACCTCGGGGCGCGGTCCCTGGGAATGGCGCGGCCCCGGTTCTCACCGACGCAGTTTTTGGGGTGACCACACTGGTTCCGACGCCGGCAACTTCGACAGTGCCATGAAAACCGCCCGCGAACGCCTCGCCAAAAACGAAATCAGCCCCGAAGAGTTCGAAACGCTCAAGCGCGGCTTGAAAAGCGAAGAGACCCAGGAAAGCCCTCCTCCCCCGCGCGGCGACAGCGCCTTGGCGACCGCCCGAATGCGCTTCGCCCAGGGTGAAATGAGCGCCGAAGAGTTCGAGGCCGTCAAGAAAGCGCTGCAGAGCTGAAAAAGAGTCCTGAGTACCAAGTACCGAGTACCAAGTACCGAGTTGAAAGTAGTCCGCTCGGTACTTTTCACTTCAAGCCCGGTACTCGCTTGCGCTATGCTGAACCGGAAAGGAAGTTTCATGACCGGCACCGTCCTGATTGTCGAAGACGAAGCGCGGCTCGCGGCTATTTTGGAGGACTATTTGAAACGCGAGAACTTTCGCACCGAGCGCGCGAAGGACGGGGCTCGAGCTTTGGAGCTGTGGCGGGCCGCGAACCCCGACCTGATTTTGCTCGACATCATGCTGCCGGTGCTGGACGGTCTGGAGGTGGCGCGCATCATCCGGGCCGTCTCGAGCGTGCCGATCATCATGCTGACCGCGCGGGACGAGGAGGTCGACAAGTTGCTCGGTTTGGGCCTCGGCGCGGACGACTACGTGGTCAAACCCTACAGCCCGCGCGAGGTGGTGGCGCGGGTTAGGGCGGTGCTGCGCCGGAGCAGCGGGGCGGTGGTCGCGCCGGAGGTGTACGAGGTCGGCGCCTTGACGGTCGACCTGGAGAAGTTTACGGTGCACTGTGGGCGTGAGCGGCTCGAGCTGACCGCCAGCGAGCTGCGCTTGTTGGCGACGCTGGCGCGCGAGCCGGGGCGGGTGAAAGGTCGGCCCGAACTCCTCGCCGCCGTCGGCGACCCGGAACGCTTCGCCGACGAGCGCACCGTGGACGCGCACGTCAAAAACCTCCGCAAAAAACTCGGCGACTGCGGCGCGCAACTGCAAACCGTGCGCGGCGTCGGCTACCGGCTCGCTGAATAAAAAACTAATGGGACACAAACACTTTCACAAGCACGCCTCACGTCACGCGCGGCGGCGCCCGCCCTGGGCGCGCAAGCGCAAACGCTGGGGGTTGCGGCGTCGGCTGACCTTTGTGTTCGCCTTCGTCGCGCTCGCCGCCGTCGGGCTGACCACCTGGTTCACGCTCGGCGCGGTCTTCAGCGCGCAAAGAGAATTGTTCGGGCCGGGCATGATGAACATGAGCGACCACGCGAACGGTCGCTCCTGGGACGAGCCGCAGTTTGCGGCGGCCAGGGACGCTTTCAGGCAGGTGACGCGCACGGCCTTTTGGGCGGGGCTGCTGGCCTTTTTTCTCGCGTCGGGGGTGGCGGCTTTCGTGACGCGCTTTTTGACGCGGCCCCTGCTGGCGCTCACCGACGGGGCGCGGCGGCTCGCGGCGGGCGAGCGCGGGTTGCGCTTGGCAGTGCCCTCGTCCCAGGACGAAATCCGCACGCTCACTGAAGCGTTCAACAACCTCGTGGCGGGTTTGGAGCGCCAGGAGAGTTTTCGCCGCAACCTCGTCGCCGACGTCGCCCACGACCTGCGCACGCCGCTGGCGGTGTTGCGCAGCGAAATCGAAGGGATGCAAGACGGCGTCGTGGCGTTCGACGGAGCCGGGCTGAACCGGCTCCACGGCGAGGTGATGATGTTGGCCCGACTCGTCGAGGACCTGCGCGCCTTGTCGACCGCCGAAAGCGGCGGTTTGACGCTGCACTTGGAGAACACCCACCTCGAGCCCTTCTTGAACCGCCTTGTCACGGCGTTCGGGGCTCGAGCCCGGGCGGCGGGCGTAACCCTGAGCTTGCAAGACGTGCCCGCCGACCTTTACGCCCGCGCCGACCCCGGCGCGCTGACGCGCCTGCTCGGCAACCTCCTAGACAACGCGCTCCGCTACGCCAGCCCCGGCGCGGTTCGGTTGGGCGCAGGCCGGAAAAACGGCGGCGTCGAAATCTGGATACGCGACCACGGGCCGGGTTTGCCGGGCGTCGCGGGTGAACAGGTCTTCGAGCGCTTTTACCGCGGCGACGCGGCCAGGACCCGCCGCGACAGCTCGGGCCTCGGCCTGTCGATCGCCAAAGCGCTCGCCGAGGCGCACGGCGGCAGCTTGGAGGCCGCGAACCCCCCGGAGGGCGGCGCGGTGCTGACGCTTCGTTTGCCGTCTTGAAGCCAACCCGGTCCCTCGAGCACCTCTGAGGGGCGGAGTTGAACGTGCTGAACAATGTTCGCAAGGTTTCGAGCTTCAAAACCTCACCCGCTTTCAGTTGAACGTGCCGGGGCGTGTTACCTTTTGACGTTAAGCCGATGCCCGCCGACACGCCCGCCCCACCCGAACTCGACTTGTCCACTCCCGAGCCGCAGGGCGTGCTCGACGCGCAACACTGGGCTTTGACGCTCGGCATCGTTTTGGGCGTCACCCTGTTCGCGTTCGAGAGCCTGGCGGTCGTGACCATCGCGCCCCGCATCGCCGCGGCGCTTGACGGCCGCGCTCTTTACGGCTGGCTGTTCAGCGGCTTCTTGCTGAGTTCGCTGCTCGGCACGGTCGGCGGCGGCGTGCAGGCCGACCGCCACGGTCCGAGCCGCCCGTTTGTGGGCGGTTTGCTGCTGTTCGCCGCGGGTTTACTGCTGAGCGGGTTTGCGCCTAACATGCACGTCCTCATCGCGGGCCGCGTGGTGCAGGGTTTGGGCGGCGGCGCGATTTTGACCGCGCTCTACGCCGCCGTCAACGTCGCTTACCCGGACGCGCTGCGCCCCCGGCTCGTCGCTTTAATGTCGAGCGCCTGGGTGGTGCCCGCCCTCGTCGGCCCGGCGCTGGCCGGCCTGTTGGCCCAAGCGCTGAGCTGGCGCGCGGTGTTTTGGGGCATGGTGCCGCTGCTGGGCGTGGTCGCGTTGCTGGCAACCCCGGCGTTTCGGCGGCTCGGCGCGCCCGACAGTGTACCCGCCAAAAAGAACGGCCTGCGTCCGGCTTTCGGCTTGGTACTGGGAACGGGCACCCTGCTCGCCGGGCTGAGTTTGAAGTCTGCGCCGCTCGCGCTCTTTGCCGTTGCCGCCGGGGCGGGGTTGGCCTTCTTCAGCCTGCGCTTTCTCTTGCCCACCGGCACGCTGCGTCTGCGCCACGGCTTGCCCGCCGTGGTGGCCGCTCGGGGCTTGTTTTACGCAGGGTTTATCGGGGTCGAAGCGTTTTTGGCGCTGGTATTGACCTCGGTTCACGGCTTTTCCGCGGCGACGACCGGGCTGGCGATTGCCAGCGGTGCGGTAAGCTGGACGCTCGGCTCCTGGACCCAGGACCGCCTCGACACCCGCTCCGGGGGCGAGCGCCGTCCGCAGCGCGTCCTCGTCGGCTCCGCTATCGTGTCGCTCGGGCTGGCTGTTCAGGTGTTCGCCCTGTTCACGACCTTCTATCCGCTGGTCGTCACCGTCGGCGGCTGGATGCTGGCGGGCTTGGGCATCGGGCTGGCGCATTCGTCCAGTTCCGTTCTCGCCTTTGCGCTCGCCCCGGCGGGGGAGGAGGGCGCGGTCGCGGCGGCGCTGCAACTCGCCGACCAGTTTACCGCCGCCATCAGCACGGGCGTCGGCGGGGCGCTGTTCGCGCTCGCCCTGGGTTCGGGCGTGGCCGAGGTTTACGGGATTTTGTTCGCGCTGTGCTTTAGCGTGGGCTTGGTGTTGCTGAGCGTGGTGGCGGCGGGGCGGATCGGTAACCAGACGGTGTAAGGCTTTAGCGTGACAGGTATAGAATCAGCGGCGCTCGAAAGAGGCGACACGGAAGGTGGGAACGGTAGCGTCGGCAAGTTGGCTGAACCCCGGCGGCAGGTGGTACTCGAGGTCGGGAATTTTGACGAAGCTCGCTTCTTTGTTGGCAGCGCAGCCCGCTACGCAGAGTTTTTTCGTTATGACCGAGCCGAAAACGGTTGCGCCGTCGGCGATGTCGGCTTCTTCGCCAGCGTAGAAGACGCCCGCTACTACTTGACCTTTTGGTGTCCCTTTTGCGAGCTGCTGTTGAGCCCCGGTTAAGTTGAGATGTTTTTCGGCGATAATACCCAAAACATCTTTTTGATAAGGAAAAGAATTACTGGGCAGTAAGTCTCCGTCAATGGTTACGTTGCCCCCAACACCTGCGTCGGCTTCGACAAAGAAGCCTGCTCCACTCTCGAAATTTAGTTTTACGTTTTCCGTAAATTTCACGTTCAGCCCTTGAAAATGAACCAGTCCAAACACTTTGAGTTCGCCTGAGTTGTACTCAAATCCCACAGGTCTACCCAACAAATCTGTACCTTTACATGTTTGGTTGACAGTCCCAAAATAAACAGTGTCACCTGGGGGCGGGAGGATAGGTGTCAGGTCACAGCTTCCCCAGCTACCAGACGGTGTGGAATCACTTACAACTATGCCACGCCTACCAGGTTCGTCGGCGTTTGGGTTCTGGTTCTGAGCATCTTTGTTTAGACAAGTACGCCATGTTTCACTGGGGTCACGCTCACACGGCTTGTCTAGAGTGGGATAGTCGATTTTCTCAACATCAAGCTTCGTTTTCAGGTCTGCGTAGACACTGGTGTTGCCCGTCAGCTTTACGTCAGTAGAGAAGTCCGTTCCTACATGGACGCCGGAAAGCGTGGTTGCGTAGCCAGAAACGTCAGCGTCGCCGAGCTTCACTTTGCTCCCCACTTTTACCCGAGCGTTTTTTACTCTCAGCGTAGAACAAAGGTTTTTCTGGACATGAAAGTTGTCTTTTAGGAATTCGGCAATGTCGGCGTTGGCGTTGTCTTTGAAAAGGTTGGTCAGCGTTGACTGTGTATAAAAGTTATGAATGGCGAAGCTGCTGTTTTCGTCAACCATATAATCGTTGTTTGGGTTGGTGTCTTTGAAATTGGTCTCGTCACCTGTAAGGTACGCGCTGCCGTAGATATCGACTCCGCCTGTGATACCGTTACCAGGCTGGCCGTCACCGACGAACAACGCGTTGCTCATTGGGCTGACGTTTCTGGCCTCTAAAACAAGCTGGACGGTGGAGCGCGAGCGACCGACGCGGCCTATCGAGGTCAGAACAACGTAGCGCCCGGACGTCTCGAGTTCGAACTCTATAGTATAGCTACCATTACCCTCGTTGAAAGGCCCCAAGGTTTTACCGTCTTTGAGATCGTCAGCGTCGTCGAGGTCACCGTCTCGGTTGAGGTCCAGCCCGATTCTGAGAAAATTGCCGCAGGCGGAATTACCTTCTTGCAAAGCGTTTTGATACTTGTCAAGGTGCGTTAGGTAGTACCGATACGTTTGAAACGCCACCGTCTTGTATTTTTCGGCCCCGGCTTTGGCGACGTAGTAAGCGTCGGTCGAACCTTGTTGGTTGGCGGTGATGCCCCGGTTGACGAGGGTCGTAAACGCCGTGCCGACGACCAGCAGCGCCACCACGACCATGATGAGCAAAACGGTGATAAGGACAAAGCCTTGCTGGCGGCTCTTCACGGAGTCTCCTTAGTACCTCAGGTTGGGCATGGCGGTCGTGAGTTCTACTTCTGCTTCGATGGTGTCAACGTCGTCTGCGCGCGCTTCGACTGTCACTACGGCTTGCCGGGGAAAATCCGTTCCGTCATCGTTGTAGCAAAGCGCTGGGTTGTCAATAGAGTTGTCAGGGTCGCCTGCACACGTGTATTTAATATCGAGCGAAAGTATGTTGCTTGCTAAAGGCTGATGGTTTATGTTGCTGCCGCAAGCCGCTTCGCCGCGTCGCCAGGTGTTGCCGCTGAAGTCATAGCTGACGTTTCGGCACGGCTCGTCAGGGCGGAGCGAGGTTGCGTAAATCATTGAAACTTTGTCTTTCGTTCCTGCACCCCCACCCGGTGCGTTGACACATTTCTTTACGCTACCGGCGGAACAGCCTATTTGGACCGTCTTGGACTCACTCCCGTTGAAAATCACGCTCGAGCCCGCCACTTGCAGGTCTTGAACCAGCAGTTCGGCGACCATGCGGGCTTTGATTTCCGCTTCTTGCCTGGCCTGGGTTTGCCGGGTAAGGTTGGCCTGTTGGGAAAAAAAGGCGGCGACGATGCTCAAGAGAATCCCGACGATGGACGCCGCGACCAGCAACTCGACGATGGTGAAGCCGTTTTTCGTATTCGCGCGGTTCATCAGGGTTCGTAAGGTTTCTGGCAAGGGTCGCCGCCGGGCTCGAGCTGCGTCGTTTGAGCCACGTCGTAGCAACTGATGTAAGAGCTGAAGCTCACCTCGGCAGGCCCGGTGACGACCACGTCCGCCCTGATGAGGCCTTCGTTTAGATACTCGTCCACCGTCCGCATTTCTGCTCCGGCGGGTTCTCGGTACAAGCCTGTAAAATTCACCGTGGCTGTGTAACCTTCTGCTACTTCAGGGTAGGTGTAGTTGAGGCTGCAAGTGACAGCCGTGGCGTCAGGGCAGTCGTAAAAATCTAAAATTTTGTAGACCGTGTCACCCGTAGTCGTTGCTGTTTTTTTGAATACCTCGAGCGTCGCTTTTTCTAAAGCCTTGTTCGCTTCTTGAGTGGCTGTCGAGACCTGCGTCGATTCCCTGGTCACGCTCAGGTTTGAGAGTTGCACGCTCGCCAGCGCCATGAACGCGACCGCGATGACGACCAGCGCGACCAAAACTTCGGTAAGTGTCAAACCGGCGTGCCTCACTCGATGCGCGCCCTTCCTTGCTGGCTCAGGATGACTTTTTGGACGTGGTTGCCTTGCGCGTTGCTGATTTGTACCGTCTTGTTGGCGGCGTTGTAGACGTTGCCGCGCGGGTCGAAGACCGTGGCTGAATAGTTGGCGGGCACGAGCTTGACGAGGCTGCCGTAGTCGTTCGACAGGGTCACGGTCTTCAAAACGACGTCGCCCACGTCGTACTGCTTGTTCGACTGCGCGATGACTGGGTCGAAGTTCGGGTTTCGGCAGTCGGTCGTGGCGTCGCCGGGCGTGCCGTTGCCGGGGTTGTCGCAGTAGATAAAGTAGCTGTTGGTGCCTGGGTCCAAGTGCAAACCGACGAACCAGTTGCGGCTGATGGCTTCAAAGCGGGCGGCTTGAAAGTCTCGAGCCAAGCCCTTGGCCGCCTGGGACACGGCGAACCTGTCCCGCGGCAACACGGCCGCGCCGACGGCGAAAAAGATACCCAGCATCGCCAGGACGATGAGTATCTCCAACAGCGTGACCCCCAGTTCTCTTCTTACCATCGTTCTCCTCAGACGTGTCGAGTGAGCGCGCGACTAGCTGTAACCCTACAGCCAAACCCCCGTCACCCTACGTGAAAAATTCCCGACCGCGTATCCCCCGATCAGGGGAACGGGTTGTCGGCAGCCACGAGAGCCCGGGCGCATCTGCGCCTGTGCCGGGTGGAGGCTCGAGCCTCGGTTCCCCTTTCGGTCAAAGCTCGAGCCGCTCAAAGAGCGGCTTACAAGGCGTATCCCGGAAACTTGCTGTGCAGCGCCTTTTTGCCGGGCACCCAGCGGGTTAAACTGAGGCATGGAGGAACGTCATGGACTATGACTTGATTGTCGTCGGCTCGGGGCCGGGCGGCTACCACGCGGCCATCCGCGCCGCCCAGCTCGGGCTGAAAACGGCCTGCGTCGAACGAGAATACGTCGGCGGGGTGTGTCTGAACGTTGGCTGCATCCCCACCAAGGCCCTGCTCCACGTCGCCGAAGACCTGCGCGAGGCCAAGCACGCCAAGGAGTACGGCATCGACTTCGGCGAGCCCAAAGTCGACATCAGACAGGTCGAAAAGTGGAAGAGCGGCGTCGTCGCCAAAATGACCGGCGGTGTAAAGATGCTCTTCAAGGGCAACAAGATTGACTTGTTGGAAGGAGAGGCCACCTTCACCGACAAAAACACCGTCAAGGTCGGCGACAAAAGCTACACCGCGGAAAAGTTCATCGTGGCGGTCGGCTCGGAGCCGATTGAGATTTCCGGTTTCGAGACCGACGGCGAAAGAATTGTGAGCAGTACCGGCGCGCTCATCATGAGCGAGGTGCCCGAACGCTTTATGGCAATCGGCGGCAGCGCCATCGGTTTGGAGTTCTGCGACATTTACAACGCGCTCGGCAGCGAGACGACCGTCGTCGAACTGCTGGACCGCATCGTCCCGGCGAGCGACCCGGACGCAGCTAAAGAGCTGCACAAGTCGTTTGAAAAACGCGGCATCACCATCAAGACGGGCACCAAAGCCGTGAGCCAGAAGAAGACCAAAAAGGGTATCGAGGTCGTCTTGGAGGACAAAGACGGCAACCAAGAAACGGTCACCGTGGACAAACTGCTCGTCGCGGTGGGCCGCCGCCCGAGGGGCAAGGGTTTGGGCCTGGAAGACATCGGTGTCGAGGTGGACGGGCGCGGCTACGTGCCGCCCGCCAACGACCACATGCAGACGAATGTTAAGCACATCTACACCATCGGCGACGTGGCGCGCCCACCGCTGCTGGCGCACAAGGCGATGAAAGAGGGTTTGGTGGCCGCCGAACACGCGGCGGGCAAGCCCTCGGCCTACGACACCATCGTGCCGAGCGTGATTTACACCAGTCCCGAACTCGCCTCGGTCGGTATGACCGAAGAGGAAGCCAAGGAAGCGGGCCACAAAATCCGCGTCGGCAAGTTTCCTTTAAGCGCTTCAGGCCGCGCGACGACCCTCGGCACGAACGAAGGACTGGTCAAGGTCATCGGCGACGAGGAAACCGACCTGCTCTTGGGCTTTCACATGGTCGGCCCGAGCGCCGGGGACATGGTCGCCGAGGCCGCCCTCGCCATTGAAATGGGCGCGACGTTGGAAGACATCTCGCTCACCCAGCACGCCCACCCCACCATCGCCGAGAGTTTTATGGAGGCGGCCGAGGCGGCGCACGGGATGGCGATTCACATTGCCAACAGGAAAAAGTAAAAAGGGGCTCGAGCCCAGCCCGGCACTTACCGAACGTAGCGCAGCGAAGTGAAAGCATTTCGTTTTTACCGTACCGCCGGGAGATTCTTTCGCTGACGCTCAGAACGACGAAGAAGGACGTTTTTCTACGCTTTTTCTCGTCTCTCTGGTGTTTTGGTTTCGGTGCAAGGAAAGTGCAGCACGTTTATATCAAACGTGCTGCACTTTCTCCTTTTCCCTTCTTTCTGCCCCTACGTCGTGTAGTCCGCGTTGATGCGCACGTACTCCGCCGATAAGTCGCAGCCGTAAGCCTCGCCGCGGCCGTCCCCGGCGGCGAGGTCGGCCTCGAGCACAACCTCTTCGGACTTCATCGCTTCCGACATGGTCCACTTGTCGAACGCCAAAGGCTCGCCCTGGTAGACGCCGAAGCCCTGCAAGCGGATGTGGACCGCGGCCATGTTGGCGATGGCCCCCGAAGCGCCGAGGGCGCTCAGGATGCGGCCCCAGTTGGGGTCGTTGCCGTGGACGGCCGTTTTGACCAGCGGGCTTCTCGCGACGGCGCGGGCGGCCTGGCGAGCTTCGGCGTCGCTGCGCGCGCCCGTGACGCGGACGTTCAAGAGTTTGGTCGCGCCTTCGCCGTCGCGGGCGATCATCTTGGCGAGACGGGTGGCGACGTGCTCGAGGCCTTCGCGCAGCGCTTCGGGCGGCACCGTGACTCGGCGGCTGGCGAAGACGAGAGCCATGTCGTTGGGCGAGGTGTCGCCGTCGACCGTGACCTGGTTGAAGCTGCGCTGCACGACGTCCGGCCAAAACGCGCGCAGGTCGGCTTGCGCGACGACCGCGTCCGTCATCACAAAGGCGAGCAGCGTCGCCATGTTCGGGTGAATCATGCCCGAGCCCTTGGCGACGCCGACCACCCGGCCCCCACCCGGTAAGTCGACCTCGACCTGTTTGGTAACTAAATCGGTCGTCAGGATGGCCTGCGCAAACCTGTCCGCGGTATCGCTAAGGCCCCCGCGCAGTTCCGGGACGGCTTTTTTGAGGGTGTCTATCGGCAAGCGTCGACCGACGACCCCGGTGCTGGCCGTGAGCAGGTCCTGGGCCCGCTTGACGCCGAGGCTGCCGGCGCTCATGGCCGCGAAGTCCTCGTTGTCCCAGATGCCCGCTTCGCCCGTGGCGCAGTTGGCGTTGCCGCTGTTGACGACGACGCCGTGGACGAGCCGGTCGCTGCTGTAGCGTGCCCGGTTGCGCGAAACACAGGCCGCCCTGAGCCGGTTCTCGGTGGACGTCAAGGCCCAAACCAGCGGCGTTTCGGAGAAGATGACACCCAGGTCGGGTTTGCCGGAGGCCTTGAGCCCGGCGCTCATTCCCGCCGCCTGGAAACCCTGCGGCAGTTTCACGGCCACAACCCGTAAAGAACGAGGCCGCGCGTTTCCTCGAAGCCGTGAACGACGTTGAAGCCCTGAACCGCCCCCCCCGCCGCGCCCTTGCCCAGGTTGTCGAGCGCGGCGAAAGCGACGACGTGCCCACTCCGTTTGTCGACGCGCACGCTCACCACGGTGCGGTCGCTGCCGTAGACGGCCTTGGTTTGCGGCAGGTCTTCTTGAAAGCTCACCAGCGGTTCCTCCTCGTAAAAACTGCGGTACAGCTCGAGCAACTCTTCCTCGCTCGGCGCGTGTCGGGGTCTGGTATAACACGTCGCCAAAATACCGCGCGTCATCGGGACGAGGTGCGGGTTGAAACTGACCGTAAGGCGCGGCGCGGCGCGGTGGGTGGTGAGGCGTTTTCCGCCCTGCTGCAACCGCCCCAAGGCCAGTTCGATTTCGGCGGTGTGCCGGTGCGTGCCTGCGACCTTGTAGGGCTTGACGTTCTCGTTCGCTTCGGCAAAGTGAAAGCCGAGTGCGGGCGCGCGACCCGCGCCCGAGACACCCGTGGCGATGTTGGCAATCACGTCCGGCCCGAGCAGCCCGGCGGCGGCGAGAGGCGCTAGAGCTAAGATGGCGGCGCTCGAGTTGCAGCCCGGCACCGCCACGAGGGGAGCACCCTTCAACTCGTCCCGGTGCAGTTCGACGAGTCCGTACCGCGCCAGCTCGTACACTTCCGGGTGCGGGTGCGGGCCGTACCACTCCTCGTACACGTCTATGGGCAGGCGGAAGTCCGCCGACAAGTCGACAACCCCTTTGCCCGCGTCGAGCGCCTGTTTCACCAGCGGCGCGGTGGCCCCGTGCGGCGTGGCACAGAACACCACATCGCACCCCTCAATGACCTCGTCGTTGTCTTGAAAGAGGTGTTCGAGCCGCCCGACAAGCTGCGGCCAGGCGCTTGCAACCTTCTGGCCGAGGTACTGTCTCGAGCCCAGCGCCGCAATCTCTACCTGCGGATGGTGCAGCAGGCGGCGGACGAGTTCGGCCCCGCCGTAGCCGCTCGCGCCCAAAATGCCGACTTGAAGAGGCGTCATGCGTTTCGCTCGTGTCTTGTGACAAAGCCGTTCGTCGTTCGGGGCAAGTCATTCGTTTCAAGACCGACCTCGAACGAAGAACGAAGGACGAAGAACCTCAACCCGGATACTTTTTCACGGAAACAAAAACGGGTCATACTTTCAATCTATCCCTCCGCCCAAAAGCTGAAACAAGATGCCCTTGTGCGCGTGGAGCCGGTTTTCGGCCTGGTCGAAGACGCGGGAGCGTCCGTGGTAGACGGCGTCTTCGCTGCATTCCTCGCCGTAGTGGGCGGGCAGGTCGTGCATGAAGACGCCGCGCGGGGACAAGTCCTCGAACCACTCCGGCGTGACGGTGTAGCCCGCAAACGCCTCGCGGCGGCGCTCGGTGTCCTCTTCCTGGCCCATCGAAATCCACACGTCGGTGTAGAGAACGTCCGCGCCGGCGGCGGCCACGCGCGGGTCACGAGCAATGTCGACGCGTGCGCCCGCGGCTCGAGCCGCGCTGAGCACGTCCGCGTCCGGGTCGAACCCTTCCGGGCAAGCAACCGTGAGGTGTGTGCCGCAGAGAGCGGCGGCGTTGATGTGCGAGTTGGCGACGTTGTTGCCGTCACCGACGAACACGACCTTGAGACCGGCCAACTTACCGAAAACCTCTTTCATGGTCAAGTAGTCCGCCGTGAGCTGGCAAGGGTGGAGCAGGTCGGACAGGCCGTTGATGACCGGCACGTCGGCGTGTTCTGCGAGTCCTATCAAGGTCTTGTGCCCATAGGTGCGCGCCATGATGCCTTCGACCCAGCGCTCGAGGTTGTGCGCCACGTCTTTAATCGTCTCGCGCACGCCCCAGCCGATGTAGTTCTGGCTCAGCAATACCGAGTGCCCGCCGAGCTGGTACATGGCGATGTCGAAGGTCGAGCGAGTGCGCAACGACTGTTTCTCGAAAATCATGGCGAGGGTTTTGTGGCGTAGCGGCGCGGGCCGCTCGCCCGCCTGCCAAGCTCGTTTGAGTTGCAAGGCGCTTTCCAGCAGCCCGCCGAACTCGTCAGGCGTGAGGTCGGCGAGCGACAGAAAATCTTTTCCTTTGAGGCTTTCGACGACGGTCAAGTCCATGTTCACCCTTCCACGGCGGCAAAGCCTGATAATATATGCGTCGCAACGGATAAAGCAAGTTTCGGGCTCGAGCTTTTGTGCGTCGCTTTTTCTGAAGCGATGCTGAAGAGAAGATGGCGCTAAACACCCTTCTGTCGTTCTGAACGGAGCGAAGCGGAGTGAAGGAATTTCGCTTTTACCGTACCGCCCGGAGATTCTTTCGCTAGCGCTCAGAATGACAAACGCCAATGAACCGTAGTCATCTTGAGTTTTCAGACTCTCTCACCACAACGCCCCCAAACTTTTGTATACTTTTACATGGCCCTGAAACCGAATTCTTTGCGCTTGCTCGAGGACGAGTTTGTGTGTCGCTGCAGTTACTTCTCGGACGATTCGGGTTACGTCAACTACGACGCAAAAAATCACGGCATAACCAAGCACGAGGCGCGTGCGCTCGAGGACGAACGGCTTGCGCGCCGCCAAGACATCCGTCAAGACAAGCGTAGAGCTAAAGCCTGAGGAGTTATTTTGCAACCACGACGAGGTGCGGCGCGTCGTGGCTATAACGTCGTTTGTCAAAACCTCCGTAAACCTGTAGCTGTGTAAACCCGGCCCGCGAGAGGGCGCGCTCGAGTTCGAAGCGGGTGTAGTAGCGCTGCTTCAGCAGGGCTGTCCGCCGTGTCAAGACACCGTCGCTCACCGTGTCGAGGTAGTAGCGAGACTCCAAAACTTGCTCGTCCCGGTCGTGGTGCTGCACCAAAAACAGCTCGGTAGCAGCGCCGCCAACGCCTCGCCACTCGGGTTCTTGTCGCACGACGTCCATAGCGCCCAGGTTCGGTTCGAAAACGTTGTACAGGTCGAGCGCGAACGCGCCACCCGGGGCCAGGTGTCGCCGCACCGCGGAGAGCGCCGCGTCCTGGTCGGACACCGTGTACAGGTGCATGAGGGTGTTGAACGGCGCGACGACGAGGGGAAAACGCTGCTCGAGCTTTAACCTCCGCATGTCGGCCTGGACGAGGGTTGCGCGGTTCAGCAAACTCGCCTCCCTCAACCGCGTTTCTGCCCGCTCGAGCATTTTCCCCGACAAGTCCACGGCGACAACCTCGTGACCGGCGCGCACCAGCGCCGCGGTCACGCGCCCGGTGCCGGCCCCGAGTTCCAGGACCGGACCGCCGTAGTCCTCGGCCAGGCGCGTGTAAAACGGCAGGTCGTCGCGGTAGTGCGCGTACTGGGCATCGTAGAGGTCGGGGTGGTCGTAAACAGAGGGGTCGTAAATCAAATGACTCCGGTGCGCTCGAGCAGGCGGCCGTCGCGCAGCTCGAGCACCCTACTCGCCGCTGCGACGACAACTGGGCGGTGAGCCACGACCAGCACGAGCCGCCGCTCGGCCTCGCGCTGCAAGGTGGCGACGAGCGCGCGTTCGCTGTTCCCATCCAGGTTGGCGCTCGGCTCGTCCAGCAGCAACACGTCCGGCGCGCTGAGGAGCGCCCGCGCCACCGCCAAGCGCTGTTTTTGCCCGCCTGAGAGACCGACGCCGTCTTCTTTCAAAACATAGCCCAACTCGCCGACGAGGCCGCGCACCGTTTCAGCTAAACCCGTTGCCTCCAGCACCGACCACAAAACCTCGTCCGCAACGTTACGGCCCAGAGAGAGGTTGTCGCGCACGCTGCCGCGCAGCAGGTCCGTACTCTGCGGGACGTAGCCGACCCGTGTGCGCAACTCCGCTTCAGACAGCGCGGAGAGGGCTTTTCCGTTCAAGTAAATGCTCCCAGCGTCCAGCTCCAGAAAGCCCAGCAGGAGTTGCAGCAGCGTCGTCTTGCCGCTGCCCGACTCGCCCACGAGCGCGACCAGGCCGCGCGGGGGCAGCTTCAGGGTGATGTCTTGCAAGACGGGAACCTCGTGGTAGGCGAAGGTGACGTGGTCAAGCTCGAGCCCGTCCCACCTCGAAGCCGTCTTGGTTAAAGGTATCTTCGCCACCGTCGGCGGCGTGCCGAGGAGTTCAAACAACCTGCGCCGCGCGGCGCTCGCTTGAACCAAAAGCGCGTAGCCTTTGGGCAACAGCTGTGCCGGGGTCGAAACGAGCAGCACGAGCACGAGGTAGGCCGCAACCTCGCCCGTCGTCATCCGGCCCTGCGCGGCGCTGTTCGCCAAGAATGCCACCAGCACAGCGACGGCCGCGAATACCAACACCTGTGACACGGGTGTCTGGAGTGCCGCCAGCAGGCTGCGCCGCACGTTCGCGCGGCGCGTGGCCCGGTTGGCCGCCTCGAAGCGCTCGGTCATGAACGGCAACGCTGCGAAAGCGCGCACGACCGCGTGATGCTTCAAGCCTTCTTGCAGGTGTGCCCCGACCGCCTCGGTGCCCTCCTGGGCGCGACCCGTGGTGCGCTCGAGCCTGCGGCCTAGCCACGCCAACACCCCTACGAGCGGCACGCCGAGGCCCAAGAGCACAAGCGTGGCCGTAGGGTTATAAACGAACAGCACCGCAAAAATGCCCACCAGGGTCAGCGTTTCGGCGACAAGCGTGCCGAGGCCGAACTGGTAGTAGGTTTCGACATCTTTCAGGTCGGTGAGGATGCGGCTCGCCAGGCCGCCGCTGGTGCCGGGCAGCGTGTTCGGTTGCCGCTGCAACAGCGCGGTGTATAGCCGCCCCCGCCACGCCGCCGTCACCTGCGCGGCGGCGCTGCCGAGGAGGGCGTCTTGCGCGAACAGCGCCCCCGCGCCGACGAGCGCCAAACCCGCGCCCGTGGCGAGCAGCCGCGGCCAGGCCGACAGGTCGTGCTGAAAGAGCACCCGGTCGAACACGGGCGTGACGAACAGCGGCACAAGCGCCACCCGCAGCGCGGCGTTGAACAGCGCCGCCAGCATCCCCCCCAGCGCGAGCGGGCTGCGCGGCAACAGCAGCGACTTCACGTGAAGTCCCTCAAAATACTTGTCACCAGGCGTTCCGCCGCGCCGGGCTTCGGCATGGTGGCGGCGAGCCGTTCGCGGCGGCGCTGCAAGTCCTGGGTGTCGTTCAACAACGCAACGGCCCGTTCTGCGACCATCTCCGGGTCAAGCTTGCCCTTCAGCTCGAGCATCAACTCCTCGCCCGTGAAGCGGTTCGGCAGCGACACCGGTACGTCCAGACCTTCCACGAACAGCTTGACCGCGTAGCGCTTGAGGTACTTGCCCACGCCGGGAAGCAGGCCGAGCCACTGACCGACGCCCTCCAGGGGGATGACCTCGGGCTTGTTCATGGGCAACAGCACGAGGCTCGGCACCCCGGCCACGCCCAGCTCAAGCGTGTTCGTGCCGGGAATGGTCAGGGCGAGGTCGGCCGCCCGCATGTGCGCGTAGCGTTCTTGTTCGGGCACGATGCAAACATTAACCCCGCCCGGTGTGATAACGCGGTTCCCGTCACGGCGGCTCGAGACGCCGCCCAAGACCTCTTTTTGAACTCCGGCAATCCCGTCGCGCACGGTTTCAACCGCGAGCAGCGGACTCACCGGCCACGCGAAGCTCGCCCCCGGAAACGCACCCCCCAAGCGGTCGGCTATACCGAGCATAAACGGGATGAGGAGCGATGACATCGCGTCCCGCGTGCCGCTCAGCAGGACGATGTGGGGCCGTCCGGCGGGCTGCGCCGCGTCGCTTCCCGCGACAGCGTCCGCTACAAGGTTGCCTACGCGCTCGAGCCGTTCGGGGGGTGCGCCGCGGCGGCGGGCTTTGCGTTCGGCGTCCTCGTCGTGGACGAACAACTTTGTCAAACCCTTGTCCCAGGTGGGAACGAAGCCGTAGCGGTAAACGGGGTAATCCAGGGCTCGAGCAAGTTTCAGCGCCATCTTCAAGTTGCCGCCCAGGCTCAGCACGAAGCCCGGTCCAGCGCCTAATCCCTCGGGAACGCGGTTCGTCGCCAGAAACTTGACGAACTCGCCCGGCGGCACCACCACGTCCGCGCCGAAACCGCGCGCCGTGTCGGCCTCGGCCCCGCTCGAGAACTGGTCGGGGGCGATGGCGATAATGACCTTGGCTTCGGGCTGAAGCTGCCGCAAGGTGCGCAACACGGGCTGCGCCCAGGCGTAGAGTTCGCCGGGGCCGTTGGCGACGAGGAGGGCCTGCACGGGTCAGGGGCGAGGAGAGAGAAAGGAGAGAGAAATCATACGAAAGAGGATAAACCGCGTTTGGAGGTTTGCTTGAACTCGAGCATCGTCCGCACGTCGTCGCTCGTCTCGGCCAACGCCTCGAGGGTGGCCCAGTCGCGTTTTCGGAAAGCGCGGACGGCGTGCTCGAGGTTTTCGTAACGCTCGCCAACGATGCCGCGCCGCTCCAGCCCCACCCGGTTGAGCCGGTAGTGCCGCGCCGGGTTGCCGCGCGCCAGGCTGAAGGGCAGCACGTCGCGGTTGGCCGCGCTGCCCGCGCCGAACATCGCGTAGTCGCCGACGCGGCAGAACTGGTGGAGCAGCGCGCCCGCGCCGAGCACCGCATGGTCGCCGACCGCAGCGTGCCCACCGAGCTGCACGCTCGTCGTCAACACGCAGCCGCGCCCGACCCGGACGTTGTGGGACACGTGCGCGTAACTCATGGCAAGCGTGTCCGCGCCGACCCACGTCTCCGCGCCCGCGCCGGTCGCGCGGTGAACCGTGGCGAACTCGCGCAGCACCACGTTCGCCTCCAGCACGGCGAGACTCGGCTCGCCCCGGAACGAACCATCCATCGGCTCGCCGCCGACCACGGCGTAGGGTCCCAAACGGCAACCCGGCCCGACGCGGCTGCCCGCGTGGAGCACCGTGCCCACCAGCAACTCGGTTCCGTCTTCGACCACGACGTCGCCTTCGACCACCACGTTCGGCCCGACCCGCACCGTGTCGGCGAGTTGCGCCCTCGAGTGCACCGAGGCGCTGGCGTGGACGTGGGGCAAAACCGGCACGCTACTCAGCAAAGACGAACGCCAGCTGCGCTTCGGCGGCGAGTTCGTCGCCGACCAGGGCCTTGGTCGCCACTTTGTACAACCTGCGCCGGTAGAGCAGGATGTCGCCGGTTAAGCGCAGGCGATCACCCGGCACCACTTTTCGGGTGAACTTCGCGGCGTCGATGCCGACGAAGTAGCCGACGCGCTTGTCGAACTCACCCTCGCGCACCGCCAAACCCACGGCGGCGGCTTGGGCTAAGGCCTCGAGAATCAACACGCCCGGCATGACGGGTTCTTCGGGAAAGTGGCCCTGAAAGAAGGGCTCGTTGAAGCTCACGTTTTTGACGCACTCGAAACTGTCGCCGTGTTGCGACACAAAGGCGTCCACCATCAAAAACGGGTAGCGGTGCGGCAACAGCGTGCGAATGTCGACGGTTCGGGGTTGGGTCGTCATGGGAGCCAGTCTAGCATTCGGGCTGGGCGGGTCAGGACGCTAACCTTCGCTGCGCTCTCTTATGTGCAGCGGCTAGGGCAAAAGCGTTCTGAATTTCTTCAGTACCTCTTCCGTGACTTTGGCGGGCAGTTGGGTGATGAGGTCGGCTTTGCGAACCTGCCAATCCAAACTTTTGACCTGGTCTGACAGGATGACGCCTGAGACTTTTTCACCTTCGGGTATAGCGACCTCGAAGGGATAGCCTTTGACCTGGTTGGTAATCGGGCAAAAAAGGGCCAACCGAACCTTACGGTTGTACGAGGAAGGTGACAAAACCAGAGCTGGACGTCTGCCTGCTTGTTCGTGACCTGCTTGAGGGTTGAAGTCAATCCAGACGGCGTCACCCCGGTCGGGAACATAAGCCACCTATCACCAAGCCTCGTTTCCGACCGAGACGCCTGTGTCTACTTCGGTGTGGATGTTGTCCTCGGTAATACCTTCAAGCAACGCTTGAAGAGAGTAGTTGGGCTCGACAACGGGGGTAACGACCAGTTTGCCCCCTACCAGGCTCAAGTCGACCTCGGTGTCGGGCTCGAGTGAGGTCTCGGCAGCAAACGACTTGGGAATACGCAGGGCCAAACTGTTACCCCACTTTTGAACCTTGGTTTTCATGACACCTCCAGGTAGTAGCTACAATGAGTATACTATTTTGGCGTGGCTGCTGCCCAAAGGCTCAAGATTGGCAGTCAGGAGTAGAACTGTGGACAAAGTGAAGCGTGAGCAATTGGAAGCGAGAGGCTGGAAAGTGGGTACAGCGGCGGAGTTCTTGGAATTGACGCCGGAGGAGTCGGCGTTGGTCGAAATCAAGCTGGCGCTCAGCCGCACGTTACGTCAACGCCGCCAAGGGCAAATGACGCAAGCGGAATTGGCCGAGAAGATTCACTCGAGCCAGCCCCGCATCGCCAAAGCGGAAAACGGCGACCGTTCGGTGTCTATTGAACTCCTCATCCAGGCGATTCTGGCGACGGGTGCGACGACGCAGGAGATTGGCGAGATGATTTCGGGTGCTGAAGCTTTTGCCGAGTTGCCTACATCTGCTTAACGACCCAAGCTCAGAGGCGCTGAATAATTTACGGTCAAGATTGACAGGGTTTAAGTCCTTTCTACGTTTTGAACAGGCCGATTCAGCGTCCCTGGCAGCGCCTCGTTACGTGGATTGACTCTGAAGCTGCTTCGTAAATCGCTCTAGCCATGAGACGGTTACTTCGTCGGCCAATCGCTGATTAGGTGCTTCTAAACGTTTATAGGCAGGCAACTCTACTTGTAAAAACTCGAGCACTTTTTTGGTAGAACTTACAGGGTCAGCACTCAGTTCTTCGTAACTTATCGTCACAGGGTTGACATCGACCTTTTGAAACCAGGCCTTCCATGCCGAGTTTTGTTGTTCAAGCCTCTCAACCCGTGAGTTTATGGCATCAAAGTCAAACACAGGCTGTTGTTTAGGCTCTTGACCTTCTACGGTATGCCAGTAGCCCGTCTTCTCTGCGCGGTAGAGCGAGATAGCTTGCGCAATCACATCATTGCGGGAAAGGTAAATAAACTTAAGCTGTCCAAAAGCTTTTTCAAGTAGCGCCAGGTCGTTGCTGGCAATGTTTGGATAAAGCTCACCTAGTTCTGATGTGATTTCTTTAAGCGTTTCCCACATGATGCGAATTGCAATCACGCCGTTTTCTGTACCTGCCGCCGCCCGTGCTGCAATCAAGTAATCGGTAAAGCGATAGGTGCCGCCAGAATCAAGAATGCGCCAACCTTCAGCCCAGGAGACCATGTCTTGACTTCGGAAGTAGGAATGAGGTCTGCCTGCCACTTCTGTTGATGTCAGATACTGGCACAGCAATGTACTACCTGTTCTTGGTGTTGCACAAATTAAGTAGTTAGGCAAGTGATTCCTTCGCTTTATCCATCTAGCCAGCCACCCTCGAGCCCCTCACACCAAATGCGGCGTCCGCGTAACTTCCAACTCTTGGATAAGCTGCGTCGCCAAACTGAGCGAGCGCAGGTCGTCTTCGGGGGTGCCCACCGGCGGCGCGCCCAAACGGATGCGGGCGAGGAAGTGCTCGAGTTCTTTGCGGAGCGGGTTGTCCTCGTAAACGCTGCGCACGTCTACTTGCACGTGGCCGTTGCCGGTCGCGTCGTAGAGCGGCTTGTAGACGGCCATCTCGGTGTGCGGTTCCTTGGCGAAGTCTAAGCGCAGCGTTTGCTCGGCCTCGGCGACGACGAGGGTGCGCTCGGCGTCGGGGGCGACGCGGCTCGCCAAAAAGCGGGCGATGCAGCCGTTTTCAAAGACAATCTGCGCCGCCGCCACGTCCTCGAAAGGGCTGCCGTTCAGGACGTGCCCCGACACGCTGACGCTTTTGACCCCGCTGCTCACCAAGCTCAGCACGATGTCGATGTCGTGAATCATCAGGTCCAAAATGACGCCCGCGTCTTTGATGCGGGCGTAAGGGGTGAGCCGGCGAGCTTCGATGAGGTAGGGCCGCTTGGACTGTTCTTTGAGCAGGTCGACCGCCTTGTAAAACCGGGTGATGTGCCCGACCTGCAACACCCGGTTGCGCTCGCGGCTCAACTTAATGAGGGCTTTAGCCTGGAACAGGTCGGTGGCGACCGGCTTTTCGACGAGGACGTGGACGCCCGCCTCCAAAAAACGCTTGCTCAACCGGTAGTGCAGACTCGTCGGGGCGGCGATGCTCACCGCGTCGACATGACCGTGACGCAGCAGCGTTTCAGCGTCGGGATAGGTGGCGACGGCGTAGCGGTCGCTCAGCTCACGGCGCTGCGCGGCATTGGGGTCGACGGCGGCGACGAGGTCGACGTGCGGCAGCGCGGCGTAGATGTTGGCGTGGTGCTTGCCCATCACGCCCGCTCCGACGACGGCGACTTTGAGGCGTTTCACGGTGCGCTTTCCGGCTCGGCGAGAGCGGCTTGCAGGTGCCGCGCGAAAGCGACGTGGCTGTGGTGGGACCCTTTGACAACGCAGAGTCTGCCGTGGAGCGGTCGGCCTAGCAAGAACATATCCCCCAACAGGTCTAAGGCTTTGTGTCTGACGGGCTCGTCCGGGCTCCTCAAGGGCGCGAGCGGGCCTTCATCTCCGTAGACGATAGCATTTTCCAGCGTCGCGTGCGCGATGAGCCCGGCCCGGCGCAGGTTCTCGAAGTCGCGCAAAAACCCGAAGGTGCGGGCGTCGAGGAGTTCGGGGTAGCGTTCGGGGCCGCCTTGCCAGCTTTGGTGCCGAAGCGCTGGGTGGTCGTAGCCGACCTCGACGTGCAGCGAAGGTTCGCCCGGCGACGCCTCTAGGCGGCTGCCCTTTAGCTCGAGCCCCACCTCCTCACCAATCTCGAAGGGCGCGGGCGGCGCGGGCGGCGGGCCGAGGGCGTCGAGTTCGGCCGTCCACGGCGCGCTCGAGCCGTCCAAAATCGGCAATTCGGCGGCGCTCGCCTCGATGACGAGGCCCTGCCACCAGCCGCGCACGTGGAGCGCAGCCAGCAGGTGTTCGACCAGCGTGATGCGTTCTCCCTCTGTTTCCAGCGTCGTGCTGCGCCGCGTGTCGGTCACGTTGTCCAAACGAGCTTCGATGCTCGTTCCGTTGCGAACAAAGCGTACCGGCCCTTCTTCGACGTGAAACCGCACCTCACAAAAAACGCCGCTGTGCAGCGCGCGGCCGCTAACCATGTGGCTCTTTGGACGCCTTAAACGCTTGCCACAGGGTCTCGAGCTTGCCCTGCAGATATAGCCCGCGCAGCCACGCTCTGTGGGGCCGGGCCGGAAAGCCCGCCCAGGTTTCGCCGCTGGGGACGTCCTTGATAACGCCCGCCCGGCCCGCCACGCGCGCGTCGTCGCCGATTTTCAAGTGGTCGCCGATGCCCGCCGAGCCGCCGACCGTGACGCGCGCGCCCAACGTGGTGCTCCCGGCGATGCCGACCGTGCCCGCTATGAGGCAGTCCGGCCCCGTAACGACGTTGTGGCCGATTTGGCAAAGGTTGTCGATTTTGCTGCGCGCGCCGACGCGGGTGTCCTGCAGGGTGCCCCGGTCGATGCAGGTGTTCGCGCCGACCTCCACGTCGTCCTCCAAAACGACGCCGCCGAGGTGGTGGATCTTCACCGCGCCGCGCTCGCCCCGCGCGTAGCCGAAGCCGTCCGCGCCGACCACGACGCCGCTGTGGAGCGTCACGCGGTCGTGGAGCGTCACGCCGTCGTAAAGCGTGACGTTGGCGCGGAGCGTGCAGTCTTCGCCCACGCGCACGCCTGCGCCCAGCACGCAGCCCGGCCCGACGCGCGTGCCGCGGCCTAAACGCACCCCCGCCGCTACGACCGCGCCCGCGCCCAGGTGAACGTCCTCGGCGAGCACGGCGTCTTCGTGAACAGTCGCGCTCGCGTGAACGCCCTCGGCGACCGCCGGGCGCGTGTCGAACAACTTTGAAAGCTGCGCCAGCGCGAGCCGGGTGTCTGTCACGCGGATGAGCGGGTGTAAAAAGTCGAACTGCAGCGTGTCGGGCACCACGAGCACGGCGACTTCGGCGTCGCTCAAGATTTCCGCCTCGGCTCGAGTGCCCAAGACGACGACGGCGTCCGGGGTGGGCCTCCCGGGTGGGCGCAAGGTGGAGACCGGGCGGTTTGCCCCGACAAGGCGACCGGCCAAAAGGGCACTCAAACTTCGTGCATCGTGCCGGGTCACGGGCTGGGCTCGAGCGGCGGCACCGGGTCGGGGCTGGGGTCGGGCAACACCTCATTCGGGGCGGGGACGGGTTCGGGCGGCACGGGGTCGTCGGGGGCGGCTTCTTCGGTGCCTGCATCGTCCTCTTCGCCGACGGTAATTTCGAGCGTTTTCTCCCCCTCGACGAGATACGGAAACGACATCCTTTCCAGGCGCACCGTCTCGCCGTCGATTTCGGTCTCGACGACGAGTTCGCTCGACTGGACCTGGTCGTGCAGCACCACCAGGAGTTCACCGAAGGACAAGATGGGTTCGCCGTCTTCCTTCTCGACGTCTTCTTCGTTTTCCGGCGATGTGAGGCCGCCGCGGAAGGTCACGGTGAGGTCGCCTTCGGCATCTTTCGGTAAGTAGAGGCTCAGGTTTTTCACCACGGGCGGGGCTCGGTAGGGTTGCAAACGCAGGTGGACGACGAGGGGTTGCCCCGGCGTCAACTCTTCGCTGTCGGCCACGACGTCGATAATGTCGGCGGTGCGCTGGCTGTTTTCATAAGTCAGGTTGATGGAAACCTGCTCGACGTCGGGTGCTTCGAAGATGTTTCGGGCCAACACGGCGAGCGGTGTCGCGGCCAGACCGGCCGCCGCCGCGGCGACGTCCTCGGGGTCGCTGACCTGCTCCAGCACCCGCAACTTCACGTCGTCCTGCAGGGTGATGTCCCAGGCGAGGTCGGCGGTGCCCGCGCCGACCTCGCCCCGCGCCTCGTCGAAGAGTTGCAGCGTCGCCGTGGCGAGGAGCGGGGCGTAAAAGCGTTCGTCCCTGGTGATTTCGAACGCCTTGGCCGCCGTGCCCCCCGGACCGTTCAGGGTGAGAGTCACCGGGAGCAGGTCGGGCGCTTCGTTCAGGCGTCCGGCGACGGCGGCGGGCCGGTCTTGGAGAACCGTGCCCAACACGGTTTTGCCGCTGTCGGCGAGTTTGAACGGCACCACTTCGCTCGGCACGACGAACGACACGAACGCGGGCGCGAGCGCGAACGACACGGTTCCTGCGTTCAGAAGCGGGTGCCCGAAGGCGAGCACCGTGTTGCCTTCGACACTCGTGACCGTGCCGACCGCCGCCACGGTCACGTCGCCGCGCACGAGTTGAACGCTGACCGCACTGCCCGGTTCCAGAACGTACTCGCCCTCGTCGAAACCCCCGCCGCCCGTTTGCGCCGGCATGAGGTCGAGACCGGCGGCGAACAGGGGCTCGAGGGTGCGGCTCGCCCGCTCGCTCAGGCCCGACAGCAAGAGAGGCGTCCGCACCGGCACCGCCGCCCCGAGTCCGGCGAACTGTTCCTGCTCGAACGGAACGAAGTCCGTGGTCGCCGCGCCCCGCATCGCGTCGATGGGCGTGACGAGGGCCAGCGTGTGGTCGCTGCTCGGGAACACGTAGCCGACCGCGCCGAGCAGCGCGTCCGCACCGTTCAGCGGCAGGTACACGGGGCTGCCGCTCATTCCGGCGGCGACGCCGCCGGAAGCCGCGATGAACGCACCCGAGGCGCGCACCAAGACCACCGGAAAGCCCAGCCCGGCGTCCGCTTGCAGCGCCAACACCTCCACGCCGAAGCGCTCCAGGACGTTGCCGGGCCCCGCCGTGAGCCCGTAGCCCGTCAGGCCGGGTTGCAGGTCGTTCAGGGGAAAACTTTGTGACCAGCCAAGCGACCACCCGGCGACCGAGAACGCCAACCAACCAACGCACAAAAACCTTTTCACAAACCCATGCTACCGCAGGCGAGGCACTCGGTTCAGCGCCGCAGAAACCTGTCTGAAATCAGCGCTTCGCGCAGCACGCCGAGCATCTCTAAAGCTTGGCCCGTGCCCAGAGCGACGCTGTCGATGGCGTTGTCGGCGACGACGACCGGGATGCCGGTCGTTTTGCGCAGCAGCGTGTCGAAGTTCGCCAGCAGCGAGCCGCCGCCGGTCATGATAATTCCGCGGTCGATAACGTCGGCGACGAGTTCGGGCGGGGCGTGCTCGAGCACCCGGCGCACCGCCTCGGCAATGCGCTGCAGCGGCTCGGTGAGGGCCTCGACCACGTCTTGGCTGTTCATGGTCACGGTTTTGGGCAAACCGTTGATGAGGTCGCGCCCGCGCACCGAGAGTTCGCGCACGTCGCCGGGCTCGTTGATGAGGGCCGCGCCGACCCGGATTTTGACCTCTTCGGCGGTGCGGTCGCCGATGAGCAGGTTTTCTTTTTGGCGTACAAAGCGGATGATGGCCTCGTCGAACTCGTTGCCCGCGACGCGCAGACTCTCCGAAACCACGATGCCGCCCAAACTGATAATCGCGATGTCGGTGGTGCCGCCGCCGATGTCCACAATCATCGAACCCGTCGGCTCACCGATGTGGACGCCCGAGCCGATGGCGGCGGCGAGCGGCTCTTCAATCAGGTAAGCCTTGCGCGCCCCGACCTCGCGGGTCGCTTGCAGCACGGCGCGCTTCTCGACCTCGGTCACGCCCGACGGCACACAAATCATGATGTTGGGCCGGAACAGGCCGAACGCGCCCCTCGTGCGGCCCAGCACCTTGTGCACGAAAGCCTGCAGCATTTTCTCGGTCAGGTCGTAGTCGGCGATGACGCCGTCGCGCATGGGCCGCACCGCCACGATGTTGCCGGGCGTGCGGCCGAGCATCCGGTAGGCCTCAATGCCGACCGCCTTGACCTCGCCGGTGTCGCGCACCATCGCGATGACCGACGGCTCGCGCAGTTTGATGCCCTGGCCCTTGACGTAGATGAGCACGTTGGCCGTGCCCAAGTCGACGCCGATTTCTTGCCAAAACCTGAACATGTCTCTCCACATCGCTTTCGAAGCCGTTCCCAGCGAACGGGTGCAGCGTCAGCCTCAGCCGCTGCTCGGGCACAACCGGCACCTCGAACGTGTCCGGGCGCACGACAGCGCAGTATACCGTTTGAGCCGGGCGGGTGGGGAAGGGCGCGAGCGCGACGCGAGCCTTCAGCCGTCCGTGAGCAGGCGCTCGGCGCGCTCGAGCGCCGCCGCCAACCCGGCCGAGCGGCCACCGCCCTGCGCCCGGTCGGGCTTGCCGCCGCCGCGCCCGTCCAGGAGGGGCAACACCTCGCGCAGCGCGGAGTTCATGTCGGCGGTCGCGGCCTTACCTCGCATGAACAGCAGCGTGGCCCGTTCACGTTCCGCGCAGCCGAGCAGGGCGACCGCGTCGGGTGTTCGGCACAGCGTCGCGGCGACCGCTTGGAGCAGGGCGGGCTCGAGCTGAGCCGTCACCACCCGCCCGCGATTGGTCACCCGGGCGCGCGCCAGCAAAGCCTCGGCCTCGCGTTCAGCTCGCTGCTCCAGGGTTTGCTGCAGAGACCGCCGCGCCTCGTCTAGTTCTTTCTGGAGTGCGGCGACCCGGTCCAGCACGTCCGCCGGGGGCGCGCTCAAGGTGCGCCCCAAGTCCGTGACGACGCGGTGTTTGAGCCGGTAGTCGGCCAGGGCCTCTGCGCCCGCGCTGAAGCGCACCCGCACCGTGTCGCGCTTGACGCGCTCCGCGCCCAGCACCTTGACGGGCAAGGCCTCCGCGGTGCTGCGCAGGTGCGTGCCGCCGCAGGCCGACAGCTCGAAGTCGCCCATCTCGACGAGTCGGACACGTCCCGTGACCTTGGGCGGGCGGCGCAGCGCGTAGTTGCCCAAGTCGCGCTCGTCCACCTCGAAGGCGCGCACGACCAAGTTTTGGTAACAGACGTCGTTCACAAGCCGCTCGGCCGCGGCGCAGTCGGCCTCGCCGGGCTCGCCCGCTAAGTCGAGGGTGCAAACCTCGCTCGTCAAACTCACCGAGCGGGTTTCGAAGGCCGGGTTCACGCGCAAAAAAGCTTGCGACAGCAAGTGCTGAGCGCTGTGGCGCTGCATGTGGCGGTAGCGGCGTTGCCAGCCGATGTCGCCCGTGACCTGCTGCCCAGTTTTGAGCCCAGCCCCCTCGAGCCGGTGCCACACGGTTCCGTCGCGCTTCTGCACGTCCGTGACTTTGTGTACTGTGACCCGGTGCGCAGCGCCGTGACCTTGGAGCGTGCCCGTGTCGGCGGGTTGCCCGCCCGACGCCGGATAGAAGAGGCTCCGGTCCAGGGCGACCCAAGCCGCACCGCCTTCCTCGTGCAGGGCGGTCACGGTGGCCGTAAAGGTGGTTTGGTAGCTGTCGGTTTGCTCGAGGCGCAAGCTGGACACGGGACAGTCTAGCTCAGAAGTCTGCGCCGCGACGCCGGGCTGTTCAGGGGGCGAGCCCTCGACCGCTCACCGGGTCGGCCCGGTTCTCGAGGAGGGCGGCGACACTTTGAGCTACAAACGGGTCCGCCCCTGCGGGTAAACTTGTACAGGAGGACACGTGCGAGACGCTGCTCACCTGCTGCACCCTGCCGACCCGGAGTTCGACGTCGGCGAGACCACGCTCGGCCCGCTCATCGCCCAGCTCATCACCGCTCTGGGCGAAGACGTGACCCGCGAGGGCCTTGTCAAGACGCCCCACCGCGTCGAACGCTCGTTGCGGTTTTTGACGAGCGGTTACGGCGTGTCGGTAGGCGAACTGGTCGACGGCGCGCTGTTTGCGACCGAGGGCGGCGAGATGGTGGTGGTGAAAAACGTGGAGTTCTACAGCCTCTGCGAGCATCACCTGTTGCCCTTTTTCGGCCACGCGCACCTCGCTTACCTTCCCGACAAAAAGATTTTGGGCCTGAGCAAGTTCGCCCGCATCGTCGACGTGTTCGCGCGGCGGCTGCAACTCCAGGAGCGCCTGACCGGTCAAATCGCCGACGCGCTCGTTTCGGTGCTCGAGCCCAAGGGTGTGGCCGTCGTCACCGAAGCCAGCCACCTCTGCATGATGATGCGCGGCGTCGAAAAGCAGGGCGCCTCGACCCGCACGAGCGCCATGCGCGGCGTGTTCAAAGACGACCCGGCGACCCGGCAGGAGTTTTTGGACGCCGTTCGCTGAGCCGCGTCGGGAGCTGGCTGAGAGCCTCAACGTACCCGGCTGCGCTCCACTCGGTCTTCGGGTCGCTACAGGTGCCCGTTCGGCTCAAAAATTGTGGCGAATACTTACCGGAAGGTCTGTGGTAAAACGGTGTGGGGTGGGTTCGGCACATGGGTGGTCGGCGGGTATACAAACAGCTCGAGCCCGAAGCCGGGTTTGGGGCGAGTGCGCGTTGTAGGTGCGCCACAGGGCGTGGGTGCGTAACGGGCGACGCTTCTCCGGTGCTTCGGTCCTGTCGGGCGTCGCTCTCGCTCGCGTCGGCTTGCTCAAAAGTCGCATGAGCGACGTGGAGCGGGTTTTGGAGCGGGCCTCGAAATGGCAGTCGCTGCCGCCTTTCGTACGGGCGGCGGCCGTCTCAGGGTTGTACATCGGCGCGTACCTCGCGCTGGACTACGTCGCGGCTGCCTTCAGCATCGGTCCCGACCCCGGGGTCGCCTCGGTCTGGTACCTGCCGAGCGCGCTCACGGTCGTCTTGTTGTGGACCTTCGGCTTGCGCTACGGTGTCGCGACTTACGTGGCCGTCCTTCTGGCGGGCCTTGTGAACAGTCCGGACGTGCCTTTTTGGTCCTCGGTCGTCCACAGCTTGACCTACACATTTGTTTTCGGTGCGGCGGTGTTCGCCTTGCAGAGGCTGCGCGTCAACCCGCGCCTCTACAGCGTGCGGGACGTGGGCTTGTTCTTGTTCGTTGCCGCCTTTTTGGCACCTCTTGCCGCCGCCCTCTTGAGCATCGGCAACTTTTTGCTGTTCGGCCTGGTCGCCCCGTCGGACTGGCTCGTCCGAACCCTGCAGTTCGCCGCCGGAGACGCGACCGGCGTTGCGGCTTTGGCCCCTTTTTTGCTCGTGCTGATGCGCTACGCGCCGTTTTTGTGGACCGACGACCTGGAGGTAAAACCGGCCACCTGGCGCTGGCCCTCCGTCGCGGCGGTGTTCAAGGGGCTGGCCTCGGTGGGCCTGCTCGCCCTGGCCGCGTTTTTGGCCTACTTTGTACCGGGCGACCTCACGCTGGACCACACCTACGTCACCTTTATCCCGGTGCTGTGGCTAGCCGTGCGCTACGGCTTCGCCTGGAGCGCGGCGGCTGTTTTAGCGGTCAACGTCTTCATCGCCCTTTTCGCGTTGCCGAAGATGGGACAGGCCGAGGGCTTCGCCTTGCAGTTCGGCTTGCTCACGCTCACTTTTGTCAGCGTGCTGCTCAGCGCCGTCGTCACCGAGTGGAACCGCTCGGAAGCGCGCCTGCGCCACCACGCTTTTCACGACCCGCTCACCGGTTTGCCCAACCGGGCGCTGCTGCTCGACCGCCTGGAACAGGCGCTGTCGCGCAACCGGCGGGACACGCACCTCTTCGCACTGCTGTTTGTCGACATCGACCATTTCAAAAACATCAACGACTCGTTCGGCCACGCCTTCGGCGACGCCGTCCTCAAGAGTGTGGCCGCGACGCTGCAAGGCAGTGTGCGCCCCGGCGACACCGTGGCGCGGCTCGGCGGCGACGAGTTCGTGGTGGTGTTGGAGAGTGTCGAGGGCTTGAACGAAGCCGTCGCCGTGTCGAACCGCGTGCGCGCCGCCCTCGAGCAGCCGCAGCTCGTAGCCGACCAAGAGACGAGCGTGACGACGAGCATCGGCATCGCGCTCGCCGCCGACGGTGAGCAGAGCCCCGCCGACCTGTTGCGCAGCGCCGGCACCGCGCTGGGCCGCGCCAAGACGGCAGGGCGCGCGCGCCACGCGGTCTTCGACCAGGCGATGTTGGGCGAAGCGCGCGAGCGTTTGCAACTCGAAAACGACCTGCGCCGCGCCCTGGAACGGGGCGAGTTCGTCCTGCACTACCAGCCCATCATGCTGCTCGGCTTGAATTCGGCGCTAGGCGGCCGGGTACTGGGCAACCGGGTGATAGGGGCCGAGGCGCTGCTGCGCTGGCAGCACCCCACGCGCGGGTTGGTGCCGCCCAACCGGTTTGTTCCCCTCGCCGAGACGACGGGCTTGATCGTGCCCGTCGGGGCGTGGGTGATGGCTGAGGCGTTTCGGCAGGTCAGAGCGTGGCACGAAGCGGGCTCGTCCCACCTCTACATGTCGGTGAACCTGTCCGCGCGCCAACTCCAGCACCCCGACTTGGTGGACGGCGTCGAAGAAATCCTGGCCGCGAGCGGGTTGCAGCCCGGTCACGCCGTCTTGGAGCTGACCGAAAGCGTGCTGATGAAGGGTCTCGACGAAACCCTGGTCCGGCTCGTCGCGCTCCGGGAGCGTGGCGTCAGCATCTCCGTCGACGACTTCGGTACAGGCTACTCCTCGCTCGCTTACTTGAAAGCCCTGCCCATCAGCACCCTCAAGATAGACCGCTCCTTTTTACACGGGCTGCCGAGCGACGAGCGCGACGTCGGCATCGTCCGGGCGATTCTGGCGCTCGCCTACAACATGCGGCTCAAGGTCGTCGCCGAAGGCGTCGAGACGCGCGAGCAGGCGCGCTTTTTGCAAGAGCACGGCTGCGTGCAGGCTCAGGGCTACCTGTTCAGCCGTCCGCTCACCGCGGCGGCGTTCACCGCACTGCTCGAGCAGACCGAAGAAGGCGCAGGCTAGCGACGCTCCGTGGGGGTCGAAAAAGCACCGAGTTTCGAGTAGGAAAACTGACGGCTTTCTCCCTCGCCCCGAACGGCCCACGACCCCCGACCGGCGCGCGACGTGCTTTACTTGGGCCGTGAAGGTTTTCCGGGTCGACGAGCCAACGCGGCTCGACACCTTTTTGGCTCGAGCTTTGCAGGTATCGCGGCGCGAGGCGCTGCGGGCGCTGGGTGCCGGCCTGGTCACGGTCGACGGCAAAAAGGCCGCGACGCGCGACAAAGGGCGCTCGCTCGACACCGCCACCACCGTCGGTGTCGCTTCTTTAGCGCCCCTGAGAAAAATCGTCCCCGACGGTAACGCGCCGCTCGGCGTGCTGTTCGAGGGCGAAAGTTGCCTCGTGGTGGACAAGCCGCCCGGCGTGCCGGTGCTGCCCCACGCGCCGGGCGAGCGCGGCACCTTGCTGAACGCGGTCGTTGCCCGTTACCCACAAATCCAGGGCGTCGGCGAAGGTGGCCTGAAGAGCGGCGTAGTTCACCGCCTCGACACCGACACCTCGGGCGCGCTGCTGCTGGCGACGAGTGAGGACAAGTGGCTCGAGCTGCGCGCGGCTTTTACGGAGCGGCGTGTAAAAAAGACGTACCGAGCACTTCTTGAAGGGCGTCTCGAGGGTGAGGCCCGCGAAACCATGATCCTCATCGTCGCCCGCCACCGACCTGCCAAGGTGCGCGTGGTGCTGGACGACGAGGCAACGTCCTCGGCGCGCGTCTGCACCCTGGCTTGGACGGCGCTCGAGACCTTCCCGAACGCCACGCTCGTCGAGGTAGAGCTGGAAACCGGCTTCCTCCACCAGATTCGCGCCATGTTCGCGCACCAGGGCCATCCGGTTTTGGGCGACGAGCTTTATGGGACGGCTACTTCTGGCGTGCCGCGGCAGATGCTACACGCGGCAAGGCTCGAGGCCGGAAGTATCAAAGCCCACAGCCCCGACCCGGCGGACTTTGCGGCGGTGTTGGCGCGGTTGCGGGCGCGCTGAGGTTACCGAGCGACGACTTCGCCGACGCCTAGAGCGTCCGACGCGACTTCGCTCGTCGCAAACTTCCCGCTCAAAACATTCTCTTCCAACCACCGCGCCACGCCGAGGTCCTCGGGCGAGTCGATGTGTTCGTCGGCGGCGGCAATGACCTCCGGGTGGGCGTGCGGCCCGACCGCGACGCTGTAACCGGCCCACCGCAACATGGTCACGTCGTTGGGGCCATCGCCGAAGGCGATAACGTCTTCGCGCGCCACGCCGAGTTCCGCAGCGATGATTTGCAGCGCCGTTCCCTTGTCGGCCCCGGGCCCGGTCACTTCTAAATACCCTTCTTCCCACGGGTACATGACGAAGTCGGGGTAGGTGTCGCTCACGTGTTTGTGGACCACGTCGGTCGAGGCCCGCGAGCTGAACACGATCTTGTCGGCGTGCCGCGCCACCTGGGGGTCGAACCTTTCGACGCCGCGGTTTTGCGTGTGCGCCCAGGCCCAGCGCTCGTCGTCGGGATTTTTGACGTAAAGAGTATCGTCGAGGATGCAGGAGAACTCGATGTCCGGGTGGTCGTGGTAAGGCTCGAGCAGCGTCGCTACAAAAGCTTCGTCGATGCGTTTTTGCTGCAACACCGCGCCCGCCCGGCCGGTGATGAGCGCGCCGTGGTTGGTGCTGTAGTAGTCGCTGACTTTGAGAAGTTCCAGGTAAGTTGTCGAGGCCGCCTTGGGCCGCCCGGTCAGCACCGTGACGAGGTGCCCGGCGTCGCGCGCCCGGTGAACGGCGTCGACGATTTTCTCGGGGAGTTCGTAGTCGTTGCGGACGATGGTTTTGTCGAGGTCGAAGGCGAGTAACATGCCTCCCAGGATAGCCGCAGACGGCGCTGAAGAGTGGCAGACAGGTCACTGGCGCAGGGCTGACGCATCTTAATCAGGGCTAAGACCTTTGATGATACGCGCACGAAAGTCGTCATCCCAAGCAGCCCTTTTGCGCTTAGCTTTGAGTGAACCTTTAGAGGTGTCTTGCCTGAGTAAGTTTAAGGCGAACTGCCGTAGTATGGACATGTTCTCAGCACCACGACGCTCTGTGTAGCTGTGGGCGTCCTCACCAAAGACAACATCCAAAGTCCAGTGCAGCTTGTTCTCGACACCCCAATGAGCACGAACGGCTGACAGAAGCTTTTCAGCATCGGCTTTGAAGCTACATAAGTAGTAGCGCTCTTCTTGGCTGGTTTGGCCTTTGAGGGTGCGTTTCGAAGTGACTTTGGCGACACTCTCAAGGCCGGGCCATTGATGCGCCTCTAAGAAAGCAAGTTCAGACACCTCGGACAAGACCGTGCAGTGTCGCACCTCGTCGCGTCCCCGGCAGCGTTCACGGGTCTCGAAGCTGTTGTCGAGTTGGGAAGCGTCGGCGTTCTCGAACAGCCACGCCACATCTTCATAGAGCTTGGGGTGGTTTTGTTTGAGTGCCATGATGTACTCGGCATCGTGCTCTTTGACTTTGACAGCGATGTCACGTTGCGTGTTGAGTGCGTCTACCGTCACAATACAGCCTGCTATATCGAGCAGCGACAAGGTGTCGAGCAAGCCCGGCACGTGGCTAATCTCGTTGCTCTTGCCGTCTACCGCCGTCGAGGTCAGGCATAGCCCGTGCGCGTGTGACCAGACGTTGAGCATATGCACAGCCTTAACAGTCTCGGTTGCCGAACCCCGTAGCTGCTTACCGTCGATTGCCAGCACATCCTCAGCCCTGAGACGGCCACCGATAGCTGCTCGCACCCAGTCCAGCGCGCACGTCTGGAAATGGGCGGGGTCTAACAGGCGAAATACTCGGTTGAAGGTGTCATGACTGGGAATGCCGTTTTTCAACTCAAGGAACCCTTCCAGCCACACCTTCTTCGTCTGCCCAAACGTTTCTATCTCGTAAAAGCTGTCTGCCCCTGCTAGAATCGCGCTCAAAGCGATAGCCACAATGGTAACCAGCGAATGCTGTTTGCTTCTCTCTATCCTTGGGTCAGGTAATTCCGCAAAGTGCAACACCGCTAAACGTAGCTGCTCTGTCTCTAGCTCTTCTGTCATTCCTCAAGACTAGCGCCTTCGCTTTTGATGCGTCAGCCCTGGTCACTGGCGCGGTTCGGGGCGTGTGCTCGCTCGTCCTGGGGTTGAGAAGTTGCGTAGGCCGAAGTCTAAGGCTCGTCGACCTGAATCCCGTAGCGCACCGCTACAAACGCGCTCACCGACAACTGTCCGCCGGACACCGGCACACTTTCCGCGGCCGCCACGCTCGCCATCGGCACCGGCATGAAGGAATCGCCGCCTGCAGCGATGTCGTTTATCATCTGCACCGGCCCCAAGCCGACCCCGGCCAGGTCGGCGAGTTGCTGCGCTTTGGCGGCCGCGTCCTGCACGGCGAGTGCTCGAGCCTGCGCGGCCAGCACGTCCGGGTCGGCAAAGGTGTAACGGACGTTGTTGACTGTGTTCGCCCCGGCCTCCAAGCTGGCGGCGAGGATTTCGCCCACTTTATCCACGTCCCGCACGGTGACGTTGAGGGTGTTCGACACGCGGTAGAGCGGCGTGGTGGGCGCGTTGTTACGGTCGTAGCGGTCTTCGCGCCAGACGTTGTAGTAAGCGGTGCGGATGTCTTTTGCTTCGACCCCGGCCGCGGTCAAAGCGGCCACGACGGCGCGCACGGCGCGGTCGGCCGCGGCGCTGGCCGCGCCCAAGTCCTCGTCGACGATGTCGACGCCCAGCTCGAGCACCGCCAAGTCCGGCTCGCCGTAGACGGTGCCGCTGCCGGTCACGCTGATGCCGGTGATTTGGATGCCAGAGTCTTGCGCGCCGACGAACCCCGAAGCGACCATCCCGAACAGCAACGTGCCCAGCAACAGGTACTTTTTCATGCCCCCAGCTTACTCGGTCAGGGTTCTAAAGGTGCAAGGCGGCGTTAACGCTTTGTTTACTTACCGATTGTTTACTTACCGACCGAATTTCTTACGGATTGTTTAGCCGCTCGGATGGCCGTAAACCTGTTTTTCGGCTTTCTCGTCCTGGACTACGGCCGGGTAGGCCGATGTTGCATAGCCTTAAGGGCGTGGAGCACCTGCGCGGCGAAGACCTCAGTTTTGTGCTCCACGGGCGCGACGTGTTGCGAAACGTCACCATGACGTTGCGGAGCGGCGAGCGCGTCGGTTTGCTGGGGGCCAACGGGGCGGGCAAGACGACGCTGCTGCGTATCCTGGCGGGTGAGCTGGCCCCGAGCGAAGGCCGCCTGGTGCGGAGTCCGGGCGTGTGGCTGGCCTATCTCTCTCAAGCTGGCAGCAAGATGACGGGTTCGCTTTTTGAAGCGGCGTCGGCGGCTTTGGAGCACGTCCACACTTTAGAGCGTGAACTGCGTTCGGAAGAAACGCGCCTGGCGTCGAGCGGAGACATGGAGCGCTACGCGCAGCTCACCGCGCAGTTCGAGGCGGCGGGCGGTTACGAAGCGGAAGCGGCGTTGGAAAAGACGCTGCTCGAGTTCGGCTTCGCGCCGGAACGGTTCGGCCAAAGTGTGACGAGTCTCTCCGGCGGCGAGCGCGCCCGTTTGGGCTTGGCGACGGCCCTGGCGGCCCGCCCCGAAATCTTGTTGCTGGACGAGCCGACCAATCATTTGGACCTCTTCGCTCGGCGCACGCTTGCTGCGCGGCTCAGCGCTTATCCGGGCGCTTTGCTGCTGGCCGCGCACGACCGGGCGCTACTGGACGCGGTTTGCACGCACGTCGTTTATTTGGAGGGGGGTGAAGTGACTTTGTACCGCGGCAACTACAGTGTTTTCCGAGCGCGGCAGGAGGGCGCGCGGCGAGGTGCTCTCAAAAGAGCCAGGGAGAGCGCCAAGGAGACCGCGCGCTTGCAGACGAGCGCGCAACGGTTGCGAAGCTGGGGCACGGAGGCGGCGCAGCGGCAGCGCAAAAGTTTGGAACGGCGGCTCGAGCTCGTCCCCACGTTTTTAGAAGAAAAAACACCTTCTTTAAACCTGCGCCCCGCAGCGGCCCGCGGCACGCTTGCAAGCGCCAAACACCTCAGCAAAAAGTTCGGCGACCGAGTTGTTTTAGACGACGCCACGTTGCGCCTCGAGGCGGGCGACAAAGTCGCGCTGTTGGGGCCGAACGGCTCGGGCAAAACGACGCTGCTAAATATTTTGGCAGGCGTGACCGAGTCGGACGACCCACGGGTAGAGCTTGTCTGGCACCCGACGACCCGGACAAAGCTGTTCGACCAGCACACGCGCGGTGTGGCGGCGGGCGAGGCACCTCTGGCACAGCTCGAGCGCTACGTGTCCAGCGCGCGTGCGCGGCAGCTTCTCGCCCTGGTCGGTCTGCCGCCGGAAACCTGGGAAAAACCGCCCGACACCCTTTCCGGCGGCGAGCGCGCCCGGCTGGGGTTGGCGCTCCTCGTCGCCGGAGAAGCGAACCTGCTCCTGCTCGACGAGCCCACGAACGACCTCGACCTTGCGATGACCGAACTGCTCGAGGCCAGTTTAGCGAGTACCGAGGCCGCCGTCCTCTTCGTCACGCACGACGAGCGCCTGGCCGAGAGCGTAGCGACGCGGGTGTGGTCGCTGGACGGCGGCAAACTTGTCGAGTACCGCGGCGGACTTCAGGGCTACTTGAAAGGCGTGCGGCGGCTCGAGCCCGAACCTGAGCAAGCACCGCAATCTTTGGACGAAGCAGAGGCTGACGAGGATGTACTCGAGCGCCTGGAGGACGAACGCGTAAAGCTCGAGACCCGCCTGCTCGACCCGCTGCGCTTAGGCGAGCGCGAGCGGGACCGTGCCGAGGCGCGTTTGAGAGAGCTTTTCAACGAATTGTCCGAACACTACAACGCTGCCCTGCCCCCGCCCCTGCCGCGCTACCGCGCCGCGTCGCGTGGGGTTGTGGTGACGACGAACGGCTTTGCAAACGGTCGTGCCGACTTTGCGACTAACGCCTCTTTTGCCCTTCGGCTTTTGTTGCCGCCGGGTGCATCAACCGGACACGTGACGGTTTTGGAAACGGAGGGCGCGTGTTCGCTGGCATGGGCGAGGGTTGCCGCGCTTGCCGCCCTCGTTCGAATTGCCGTGGAACACCTGGACGTTAAGACGTTGCAACTTCAGTCCGCGAACGACCTGAGTAGAGCGGGGTTCGAACCCGCCGGGGAAAACTGGTGGCTGCTGAGCTTGTCACGCTATGAAAAGGCTTTGGGTTACGCGGAATGACCCCGCGGCTCACGAGTGACCTTTGAAGTGTGTAATACCCTTTCCGGTTAATTCCCTAAAGAATTAACCCGAGTGTAGCGAGAAGAAACTTTTGCGGATTCCGATAAGGAAGCGGAAAATCTCTTTCAGGTTTATTAGCTGTATTATCGGAATCCGTATAACTCGTAAAGAAGCTTGCAGTGCTCGACGCTGCAAGCTTTTTAGAGTGACTTGAAAATTGGACTGAAGCTACCAGGTAAAATCAGCGGGTGGTTCAGTCACGGAGCAGAAGGTGCCGCTGCTATCCCTGCTCTCTGTGGCTCGCACACTACACAAGACTGGACCTATACCGTTGATTTTAAGCTCCAGATTGCCACCTAAGCGAAAATCAGACTTATCGCTTGTCACGATCGTAGTACCTGCGCTCGTTTTGTAAGCGCCCTCCTCCGCAGCTAACGAAGCGATACTGGCATCGGGTACGATGAGCGTTCCGAGAAAAGCGTAAAGCTTAGGGTGTGCGAGAAATTCGGCCTCGGTCAGGTTGTTGGTGGTTAGGTAAGTTTTGAAGGCGTCTTTTGAAACGTAGATGAGGCTCACGGGGTAGTCGGCAAGCTCAGGGAAGAGGCTGGACTGTTGAAGTGCGCGAGCGAGCACCTCGCCATCATTTGCGAGCAGGTTTACCGTGTCTTGGATGGGGAAGGTATTCAATCCTGCATCTTGAGGTTTTTGAGTGCAAGCAGCGAGCAGCAGAAGGAGCAGAACTAGAAAGCTCATAAGTCGAAACACCTGCCATGTATGCCTCACAAAAAACCACCTCTTTTCCAATGTAATCCTCAATAGTATGAGTTGATTAGGGCAATGTCCAAAAGATTGAAGTCATAGTTATAACCTCGGGTGCTAGTGGAAAAGGGATAGAAAAAGAGAGAAGATTGGTTATGCGAACCAGACATCTTCTCTCGAAGCACACTGTAACAGACCTCTTCACAGCGGTATACGTCCTGCTAGACGACTATCTGCAAGCGTCTGAGCGCTTGGGGCGCTTTAAGCTGCCCAAGAAACCCAACCAAAAGTCGAGCTACGCCGAAGTGCTCAGCATCATCTTAGTCGGTGAAATCCTGCAGCAAAAGAATCAGGGCTTGTGGTACTTGCTGGTGCAGCGCGAGTATCAGAGCCTGTTTCCCGAGCTGCCCCACCTCAGCCGCTTTTACCGGGTGAGTCGTAACTTTGAACGCATCTACGCTGATTTGGCGATGCTGGTTGCTCAGCATGATGGGGTGTACCTGATTGATTCGAAACCGCTGCCCATCTGCAAGGGCGTTCGCTACACAAGACAGCGAAGGATGAGTGAAGCCGCATCCGGACGCGGTGGAGCAACCAAGCGCTTTTACGGTTACAAGCTACATGCTGTATGCACAGGTCAAGGCGCTATCTGTCGCTTTGCTGTCGTCCCAGCCAATGAGCATGATGTCATGGTGGGCAAGTGTTTGCTCGATGACCGCTATGATGACCTAAACAGCCTTATCGGTGACAAGGGCTATCAAGGCTTAGGCATCTACACGCCGCCCAAGGGCAATGCTAAAGAGCCTCAGTTCTGGTGTGACTTCTTTGCCACAGCACGTAAATCTATCGAAGCCGTTTTCTCCTCACTCACACGCTGTCGCAATATCGCCCTGCAGCAACTCAACTCCTTCTGGAGCATCCGCGCTAGCGTCTGCCGCAAAGTCGCGGCTCACAACCTTATCCTCTTCCTCTTTGCCTAATCGTCTAGCACCCGAGGTTATTATTACGAATTCCGACTGATTTGGGAATACCAACGAATCAATCTAATGTCGGTACAGCAGTTTTCTAGGCTAGACCTCAATTGCAGGGTGTGCTACACTTCCCGACAGCATGATTTACGTTCGACACCGTTAAGGCTTATCCACCGCGTTACGCGCTTAGGGCCCCCGCCGGGGTTCGCAGCCGCCCCGTCACGGGGCGAGAAGGGAGGAATAAATGTTTCAGACGTCTTTTAGTCCTTCCTCCTTCGTAACAAGGCGCGACGGTGTGAAAACGGCTGTGCCGAACCCAGCCACGCGCTAAACCCATTACAGTTCCATACGCTTCACCCGAGCTTTGTAGAGCGGTCTGCTGTGGCCCTCGCCACCCTCGCAAACCTAAATTTGGAGAGATGCCGTGACGATTCGACCCTTTACCGAAAACGACTACGGAGCCGTGGCAGACATCTGGAACGCGGCCTACCCTTATAAGACGACCGCCGACGAACTGCGCCGCGACGCCGCCAAACGGCCCGAACACCTCGTTTTGAAACGCTGGCTGCTCGAGCAAAACGGCAACCCCGTCGGCTACGGCTCGTTTCAGCACAGCGAGGACAGCTTTCACCCGCAGAAGTTTTGGCTGGGGCCGACTGTACCGCCCGAGCAGCAGGGGAGAGGCTACGGTAGAGCGCTTTTCGAGCACTTGCTGAAAGAACTGGTGCCCTACCGCCCCACCGAACTGCGGGACTTTTCCCGCGAGGACTGGACGCGTAAGACTCACTTTTTACAAGCTCGAGGTTTTGAAGAAGAACTGCGCTCGTTCGAGTCCCGGTTGGACGTTGCAACGTTCGACCCGGCTCCCTTCGCAGGGCTCGAGCGAACGCTGAAAGCAAAGGGCGTCGAGGTGAAAACCTATGCCGACCTCAAGAATGATTCGGAACGTGACCGCAAAATCTACGACCTCCACACCACCCTCGACCAGGACGTGCCGATGGCGGGAGAGTACACCAAACCCACTTTCGAACGCTTTGCTTCGTTTCACTGGGAGGACGAGCGCTTCGTGCCGGAAGGTTACCTCGTCGCGGTGGCGGGGGACGAGTACGTGGGCTTGAGCGAACTTTTCACCTCCAAAGCCGACGCTCATCTGCACACGGGTTTGACCGGCGTGCGGCGCGCGTACCGGCGTAAAGGTGTCGCGCTGGCGCTGAAGGTGAAAGGGGCTGAATTTGCGCGAGCATTCGGCGCTCCCGAAATCAACACCTGGAACGAGACGAACAATGTGGGGATGCTGGCTATCAACGAACGGCTCGGTTTTGTGCAGCAGCCCGCCAACATCGACTTTGTGAAAAAGCTTGGGGGAGTGACGTGACCGGACTTACAGCGCGCGGCTACGCAGACCGAGCCTACCTGGAAAAAGTAACCGAAGCCATGACCGCTTTTCGCCGGGACGACCCCCTGGCGGGCCTTTACGACGCGGGCGACCTCAACTGGTGGTGGCGCGACGGCGACTACCGCGACGCCGCAAACCAAATGTTTTGGGAAGACGAACAGGGAAGGGTGCTGGCCTTTGGGCTGCTCGAGAGCGCCTACCGCGCCTTCGACTACGAGTTTTTGCCGAGCTTGGGCGACGCGCATGAGGTCGTGCGGGAGATGTTTCGGTGGGGTTTGGGCGGCCTCAAACAAATGGCGGAGGGCGGTGAGGCGTCATTGCGAGCGCAGCGAAGCAATCTCCCAACATCTGCGCCTCACGCAGACTCAGATGGCTTCGTCGCTCCTTCGTCGCTTCTCGCCATGATAGAAAGAGAACGTCAGGAACAGGATTTGAAGGTGAGTTGCTCGGTTTCCATTCGCGACAGCCACGGCGCGTTGCGCGCGCTGGCGGAAAAGGCTGGCTTCGCCCTGAGCGGTAAAGCGATTGTGCAAACCACGCTCGAGCTTCCAGCCCCTATCCTGCTCGAGCCGCCCGCAGGATACAGCGTCCGCAGCCTTCGGGACGACGACTTGGTGGACGGCGGCACCCCCGTGCTCCATCAAAAAGCCGCCGCTTTACAAAAGGTTAAAGAAACGCCCCTTTACCGCCGGGACTTGCACCTCATAGTCCAAGTCCCGGACGGTCGGCTCGCCGCAGAGTGCATCGTCTGGCTGGACGCGGCAAACAACATCGGCATCTTCGAGCCGGTGCGCACGCATCCAGACTTTTACCGGCGCGGCTTGGGAAAAGCGCTGCTGTCCGAGGGTTTGAAGCTCATGTGCGAGCGCGGCGCGACGCTCGCCAAGGTAGCTCACGACCGGGACAATCCAGCTGCCGAACGCCTCTACACATCTTTGGGTTTTCGCAAGGTGTTTGAAAAGCTCGAGTACACCTTCACGGGAGAAAAACTATGAGCACCGTTGACAAACGCGGCAAACTGGACGCCGAACCTTTTGCCTACCAAACGAGCAAAGACGGCAAAGTTTTTCTCTCTTACCAAGGGAAGCAGGTGAAGACGCTCAAAGGCAAAGCGGCCGAGCGCTTCACCGCCGCCGTAGGGGGCGCTTCTGAAACGGACGCGCAACTGCTCATGGCGAAACTCACCGGCAACTTCAAGCGCGGCAACGAACGCCGCGCCGGACAAGGACGAACATGAATCTCAGACTGCAAAAACTGGACACGAAGACGATAAGCGACGCCGACTTAGAGGCTTATACAAACCTGGTCAACAAGTTGCGCGCCGAAATGCTGCCGGACGACCCGCCGCTCACCCCCGCTTACTTCCGCCGCACCTTCGAGGGCTTGAGCGAGTTTACGGACTTCACTCAACACTACTGGCTGCTGTGGGACGGCCCGGAGCCGGTCGCGAGGGCCGTCGCGGGGCTGCCGCTGGCGGACAACCGGCATTTGCTCGAGCCCGACATCTACGTTTTGCCTTCTCACCGGCGTCGGGGTTTGGCCTGGGGTTTGCTGGCCGAACAGGTGAAGCTGGCCGAACAGGAGGGCCGCAGCTTGCTCGTCTTCGACTCGAGTTCGACCGTGCCCGCGGGTGAGGCGTTCGCCGCCACGCTCGGCGCGCGCATGGGCCTCACGGAGCACACGAACCAGCTTGTTTTGGCCGACCTGGACCGTTCGCTGCTGCAGACCTGGTGCGAGGAAGCGGTGGTGAAAGCCGCCGACTTCGAAATAGGCTTGTGGCCGGCCACCTATCCCGAAGACGAGTTGGCGGCCATCGCCGAACTGATGAACGTCATGAACACCGAGCCGCGCGGGAGTTTGGAAATCGAGGACTTCGAGGCCACGCCGGAACGCTTGCGCGAGGACGAAGCTTACCTCGCCAAGACGGGCACCGAAGCCTGGGAATTCTACGCGCGGCACCGCGCCACGGGTGAACTGGCCGGGTTTACGACGACGGCCTGGCAAGCGGACATGCCGACCCTCGTGCGGCAGTGGGGCACCGGGGTCAAGCCGAAGTTTCGCGGCCACGGTTTGGGCAAGTGGCTCAAGGCGGCGATGCTCTTAAAAGTCCTCGCTGAACGGCCTCAAGTCACCCTGGTTCGCACCGGCAACGCCGACGTGAACGCGCCGATGCTCAAAATCAACCGGGCTCTGGGTTTCAAGCCCTACATCGCCCACACGGTGTGGCAACTGGACACGGCGGCGGCTCGAGCGAAGCTTTCAAACCGCACTCTCACTTTCGAACGTGACGAAGGAGTAACCCCGTGATTCTCGACAAGACCTTCACCTTGACCCGGTTCAGTCCTCAAACTGCCGGTGACGCCGAGTTCGCGGCGCGGCACAAGTTTCTGAATTTAATCCGCGCCGAGGCTATGCCCGACGACCCGCCGCGAACCCTCCAGGCCACGGTCAACAACGCTAAGGGCTGGCAAGTTTTCAAAGATGTCGATATTCAAGTTTGGCAGGTCGTCCGAGAGGGTGAGGTGGTGGCCGAACTGTTCGCCACCGTTGCACACCGCGAGGACAACCGGCACCTCATGGACGTCAACTTGAACGTCTTGCCCGCTTACCGGCGGCGCGGGCTCGGCACGGCGCTGCTGGAAAAAGCCGTCCAACTCGCTGAGGCGAATGGCCGCAGCCTGTTGATAAGTTTTACGCACGCTAACGCCCCTGCAGGGGTTCCTTTCGCCGCGGACGTCGGGGCCAAAGCGGGGCTGACAGCGCACACGAACCGGCTCGTGTTAGCCGGCCTCGAGCCCGCCTTACTTCGCGACTGGCAGGAAAGTGCGCGGGAGAGTGCGCGCGACTTTACGGTCGGCTTGTGGATGGGTCCCTATCCCGAGGACGAATTGACGGCCATCGCCGACTTGCACACGGTCATGAACACCGCGCCGATGGGCGAGTTGGAGATTGAGGACTTTACCGTCACGCCCGAGCACTTACGCCAACGGGAGGCGTATCAGGCGGCGCAGGGCGTCGAGCGCTGGACGCTCTACGCGCGGCACGCCTCGGGCGAACTCGCCGGTTACACCGCCCTCTTTATCGACCCCGAAACGCCTGAGACGCTCTACCAGGGCGACACCGGCGTGAAGCCCAAATACCGCGGCCACGGGCTCGGCAAGTGGTTGAAAGCGGCGATGCTTACGAAGGTCCTGAACGAACGCCCCGATGTAAGGTTCGTCCGCACCGGCAACGCCGACGACAACGTGCCGATGCTCAAAATCAACCGCGCGCTCGGCTTTAAGCCGTACCTGTCGGAAACGGTGTGGCAAGTGGAAACGGAAACCCTCAAAAACTACCTGGTGCAGAAAGGGGTGCGCTAAGCTTTAGGGCGTGCGAACGCGGACCAACGTCAAAAAAGTCAAAGAGAGGGTGAGAAAACGCTCGAGTCTCTCTGTCGTGCTGGGCGGGGTCGTCGTCGCTCTGGCCTCGCTGTGGTGGGTCTGGCGGCCCGCTCCGGCTGCCGTGGAAACGTACTACAGCCGCGGTCTCTACCCCGCCGTCGCCAGGGTCGTCGTGCCCCTGACCGACAGCTTGCCTTTTTCGCTCGGGGCCTGTCTCGTCGCCTTGTTGCCGCTGCTGTGGCTTGTGAGCTTGGGCGTGAGCTGGCGGCGCAAAAGAAGCGTGAGACGCTGGCTGTTGCAAAGCTTGTGGCGCACCGTTCAAAGCGTGGCGGTCGTCTTTGTTTTGTTCGTCGTGCTGTGGGGCGCGAACTACCGCCGCGCCCCGGTCGAAACGCAGTTCGGTTTGCAGGACGCGACGGTCACGCAAGCCGACCTGGAACATCTTTTAGCCGATTTGACTTCGGTCGTTCAGGCCGACGCCGCCGCGCCCAGGGACGAGGCTGCGGCGCTGAGGGCGGTGCGAGAAGCGTTGCAGGGGGTCGTGCTCGAGACCACCCAGGTCACCCCGACGTTACCCGCGCGGGTCAAACGCAGCTGGCCGGGCCTGCTTATCCTGTCGGGCGGCGCGGCGGGCATCGCCTCGCCGCTGACCCTGGAGCCGCACGTCGACGGGGCGCTGCCCACGTGGGGCCGCGTCGCGGTGGGCGCGCACGAACTCGCCCACGTGGTGGGCTACGCGGGCGAGGCGGACGCGGACTTCGTCGCGGGGTTGGCCGGTCTACGCGCGGGAGACGCGTTCGCGCGTTACGCCGTCGCGCTGCGGCTGTGGCAGAGCGTGGTGGTGCAGTTGCCGCAAGAGGTTCAGAACGCCGCTTACGACCACCTGCCCGAGACCGCGCGGCAGGACCTGGCGGCGCTCTCCGCCCCTTTCCAACGCTACCGACCGCCCGCGTTCGTAGCGGCTTGGCAGCGCCGCACCTACGACCGTTATTTAAAAACCCAGGGCGTCGCGGCGGGGGTGCGCGACTACTCGAGAACCGTCAGCCTGTTGGCGGCGGCGCAGCGGCAGGGCTTGCTGACGGGCGACTAGAGTGTCGTTCACCGCGTCTCACGCCAAATTCCGGCCGGGACGACAACCGAAGCGGCCACCAGAGAAGGGCGGCGGGCTCGAGCAACCCTCAGCCGTACGCGGCGACAAGTGCGGGCTGGCCTACCTCGAAGTCGGCGGCGGGCTGGGGCCGACTGAACAGGTAGCCTTGGGCCTCGTCACAGGCTAAGTCGCGCAAAAAGGCGAGCTGGGTTTCGGTCTCCACGCCTTCGGCGATGAGCGTGAAGTTCATGCTTTTGCCGAGCGCGACCACCGCGCGTACGATGGCCGCGTCGGCCGCGTTGCTGCCGATGTCCCGGACGAAAGACTGGTCGATTTTCAGGCTGTCGATGGGCAAACGCTTGAGGTAGTTCAGCGACGAGTAGGCCGTGCCGAAGTCGTCGACGGACAGGTAGATGCCCATGTCGCGCAGCTCGGTCAAAGTTTCGATGTTCGTCTCGACGTCGCTCATGGCGGCGCTCTCGGTGATTTCCAGCTCGAGCAGGGCTGCGTCCAGGCCGGTCTCGTTCAACACCGCGGCGACGTCCGCGACGAGGCCGGCCTGCTGCAACTGGAAAACCGACAAGTTCACCGCGACGCGCACCGGCTTGCCCGCTTGCTGCCACCTTTTCGCCTGCCGGCAGGCCTGCACCAAAACGAGCCGCCCGAGCTTGTGAATCAGGCCGCTGCGCTCGGCCAGCGGGATGAACACCCCCGGTGAAACGGGTCCGCGCTCCGGGTGGTCCCAGCGCGCCAAAGCCTCGACGCTCGTCGTCCGCCCCGACGCTAAGTGGACGCGGGACTGGTACGCGAGGCTGATGTCCCCACGCTCGAGCGCGCGGCGCAGGTCGTTTTCTAAGTGCAGTTGCTCCAAAACGCGGCTGTTCAGCTCCCGGGTAAAAAAGTGGTAGCGGTTTTTGCCGAGGTGTTTGGCGTGGTACATCGCGGTGTCGGCGTGTTTGACGAGGTGTTCGACGTCGTCGCCGTCCGCCGGGTACGTGGTGATGCCGATGCTCGCCCCGACGTGGACGGCGCGCCCGTTTAAGAAAAAGGGCGCGCTCAGGGCGTCCAACACTTTTTGGGCGACCCGGGCGGCGTCCTCGGCGTTGGTCAGGGTCGCCAAGACGAGGGTGAACTCGTCGCCGCCCAAGCGCGCCGCCGTGTCGCCCTCGCGGATGCAGCCCTTCAGGCGCTCGCCGACCGCCCGGAGCAGCGTGTCGCCGACGCTGTGGCCGAGAGAATCGTTGACGAGCTTGAAGCCGTCCAAGTCCAAAAAAAGCAGGCCGACGTTGCTCTTGGCGCGTTCGGCCTTGAGCAGCGCTTGCCCCAGGCGGTCGGTAAAGAGCGCGCGGTTGGGCAAACCGGTCAGGGGGTCGAAGTTGGCGAGCTTAGCGAGTTTGCGGTTGGTGGCGGCGAGCGTCTCCTCGAGCTTCAAGCGTTGCAGCACCACGCCGATTTGCGTGGCGAAGGTGTCGGCCATCAGCGCGACTTCTTCGGTAAAGGCGTCGCACGAAAACGCGTCCAAGTTGAGCGCGGCCACGACCTCGCCGCCGACGACGACCGGCAAGGACAAAAACGACTTGATGTCGTGCAGGCGTCCGGCCTCTATCAAAACGGCGAGCCGTTCGTCCCCCAAAGTTTCCCCGAGCACGTCGTCGCAGTGCTCGGCCAAGTTGTCCGCGACGAGCGGTTTGGACACGGACGCTTCGATGAGTTCGAACGGTTTGAAGGTCACCTGGCGCAGCGCCGCCAGGTCGTAGTTGAGCGCGGCGACGAACTCGTAGTCGCCGGCCGCGTTTTTGAGCAGGATGCTGCCCGCCTCGGCGCCGGGGATGGCGCGCGCCGCGTAGTCCAGCAAGCGCTGGTAAAAGGTTTCGTCGAAGCCCTGCTCCAACGTTTCGACCATAAAGCGGTTGAGTTCGCAGCGAAACGTTTCCCAGCGCTCCAGCTCGCGCTGGCGGGTGCGCAGTTCGCTTTCCAACTTGAGACGCTTTAAGAGCGCCGCGACCTGCCGGGCGAACAGCTTGGTCAGCTCCACGTCCTCGTCGCTGAAAGCCTGAGGGTTCTCGAAGTTGTTGAGGTGTAAAAAAGCCAGCACCTCGCCGTCCAGAGCGATCGGCACGGACAGTGAGGCTTTGAGGTCGTGGACGCGGCCCGAGGTTGCCAGCACGCGTTGGCGCTCCTCACCTTCCACAGGCTTGTCCGCGTAGTCGTAGACGCGCTGCGGCTCGGTGTTGCTGGCGTCGACGTTGAGGTCGGACGGCTGGAGAACGACGCTTTTCAACCCCTCTAAGTCGAAGTTCACGGCGGCCGCAAAGCGGTAGTTGCCGGACGCCTCCCGCAGCAGGATGGAGCCGGCCTGGGCGTCGGCGACGGTTTCGACGGTGCGCTCCAAGAGTTGCTGGTAAGACTGTTTGTCGAGCCCGTGCTGCAAGCTGTCCTCGACGAAGTCCATGAGCACGTCGCGGAACCTCTCGAAGCGCTTGCGCACGGTGATGTCCTCGACCGTGCCCTCGTAGTAGCGGACGTCCCCCGTCTCGTCGTAGACTATCCAGGCGTTTTCGGATATCCAGATGCGCTCTCTCGTTTTGTAGCGGTAGATTTCCGACTCGAAGTTTTCCACCCGGCCGTGCATTTGCAGCGCACGCTGAAACTCGTCGCGGCGGCCGGGCTCGACGTACCAGTCTTGGTCGATGCTCTTGACGGCGGCGAGCAGCTCTTCTTCGGTCTCGTAGCCGTTGAGCTTGACGAGCGCGGGGTTGGCCCGCAGTTGAAAGCCGTCGGGGCTCGAGCGGTAGATGCCCTCGGTCGCGTTCTCGAAGATGCGGCGGTAGCCCTCGGCGGCGTTCGCCGGCCTTTCGGCCGTCGTTTTCAAGCTGCGCACCTCAGGACCCGCGGACTTTCCGGGCGCTGAGCTGCGAGCTGAACTGTGACGGCGTTGCGAGCATGGCTCTCCTTCGAAGTCAGTGTAAACGCTGCACTCTCACAGAAAACTGACACCTGTAACGGACGGCTGAAACGGTCGTTCACAACAGGCGGTCACCACGGCAGAGGGCAACCGACTCGCGTCACACCACCCGGTTTCTGCCCGCTCGCTTGGCCTCGTAAAGCTTGAGGTCGGCGCAAGCCAGCAGGTGGTCCGGGTCGGATTGGCCCGAGTTGCCGGCCAGCCCGACGCTGACGGTCACCCGCAAACCCGGCGCGACGGCTTCCCAGCACTGTTCGGCGACCGCCTCGCGCACCTTTTCGGCGACGCCGCGGCCCGCCTGCTCCGGGGTGTCGGGCAAAACGACGACGAACTCTTCGCCCCCGTAGCGGGCGGCCACGTCACCCGCGCGCAGGGTGGCCTTGAACAGCCCCGCGACGCGCTGCAGCACCGCGTCGCCGACCGCGTGCATAAAGTGGTCGTTGACCTGTTTGAAGTGGTCGATGTCGAGGACGAGCACGCTCAGGGGCCGGCCCGTCAAGCGCGCCGTCTCGAAACTTCGGGCGAGCTGCTCGTCTAAGAAGCGGCGGTTGTAGAGTCCGGTGAGCGCGTCGCGGCGGTTGAGTTCTTCGAGGCCCTCGACTTCGCGAGCCAAGGCTAAGTTCTCGAGCCGATAACGCTCTTGCTCCCGCCGGACGCGCTCGACCTCGTGCTCGATGACGAGTGCGGCGTTGCGGCTCGAGAAGGCGTCTTTGAGCCGTTTGACCTCGAGAGCGTGCGCCTCTTTGTGATGTTTGAGCGAGAGGCTGTAAGCGTCTTTCAACTCGTAGAGTTCGGCCAAAAGTTTGTGGGTCAGGATGAGGTCTTCCGGATAGTTCGAGGTCAGTTGGGCGGCCAGCAGCAAATGGCGTTCGGCCTGGGCGAACTCGCGCGTTTTGAGGTAGAACCTGCCGTAGTAGGTCTCCGAAAAAGGAGCCTTGACGACCTCGCCCGACGCCTCGGCGGCGCGAGCTTTCCGCAAACAGCGCTCGGCTTCCTCGAGCCGGCCCAGCTCCGTGTAAACCTCGAGAAGTTGACAGAGGGAAATGTACCGTAGTTGGCTCAGGCCCGCCGCGGACGCCGAGTCGACGCTGAAAAGCGCTTCCTCGGCAGCCTCTTGCAGCCTGCCCTGACAAAAGTAAGTCCGGCTCAAGTTGTTCGTCGCCGTGATTTCGTCGGCCAAGTGACCCTGTTTGCGGGCGGCTTCGCGGCTTTTTTGGTAAAAAGTCGCAGCCTGTTCGTACTCTTCCAGCAGGTAGTGGCATATAGCGACGCCGTTGAGTACCTTGCTGTTGTCGCAGCCGTAGAGCCGGTGTGCGGCAAGAAGGTGTTCCAGGGCGTTCGTCTCGGCAGCCATCATGCCGTAGCCGCGACCGACCCGGTAGTGGGCCGCGGCGCGGTCGGCGTCGTCCAAAGTTTCGCTGCGCTCCAGGGTGCGCAGAGCGTAACGCAGGGAGGCCGCCGGTTGTTCCAAACGGGCGTAGCAGTCGGCGAGCAGCGAGTAAAGCCGAACCTTGTCGAGGTCGTTGTGGACCAGCTCTTGCAAACCCTCTATTTGCAGCGCCGCTTCGTAGCGGCAGGCTGCAAACTGCGCTTCGGCCTCGCTGAGCCGGTGGCTGTAGCCGTCGGCGTTGCTTTGTGGGATGGGGTTGGAGTAGGTGTTTATCACAGCCTCGAGCCTTCAGCCTTTCTACTCGGGAGCAGCTCCGGCCCGCTCGAGTGTTTTTGCCTCCGGCCCAAAGTTTAGCGAGGCCCCTCTTACAAAATCCTCACCGTCGCAATTTTCACCGTGCCCCAGGCGCTTGGCGCTGCCGTAGCACCGCGTCTCTCAGTCGCTTTCTTAAACGGACCGATTTCTACAAAAGCTCACAATTTGTACAAAACATGCTAAACTGCCCCCATGCAACAGTTCAGCATCAAAAACGACCGCGCCGTCGAACTCTTGAACGACCTCACCAGGCGCACGGGCAAGGGAAAAACCGAGCTTGTCATCGAGGCGCTCGAGGCTTATCAAACTCGTCTGCGCTCCGAACGGGATTTGGAGCCAACCATCGAGTCCATTCGTCAAACCGTCCACGGCCTGATGAAGCCGGAGGCTTTAGGCCATGCGCCCAGCAAAGAAGAAATCGAAGAGATGTTGGGAATGCCCTGAATGGTTGTTGACACCAGTGTCGTCATTTCGGTTTTGTATGAAGAAGAGGGTTGGGAAAACACCGTTGCGGTGTTGCGCGAGCAGGAACGGCTTCTCATTTCGGCCGCTTCGGTTGTCGAAGCGCAGGCCGTGATTACAGGACGGTACAAAACAGGCCGCGCGGCAGCGCTCGAGAGCCTGGACAGCGTACTCCTGGACATGAATTTGGAAGTTGTTTCCCTGACCCTCAAACATTCTCGAATAGCCCGCGAAGCTTACCTGACTTACGGCAAAGGCCAGGGCCACCCTGCCGCTCTGAACTACGGCGACGTGATGAGTTACGCGCTCGCCAAAGCCAGCGGCGAAACGCTGGCGTTCGTGGGGAACGACTTTCAGCACACCGACTTGAAAACTTTGAGGTTGCCGCACCCGTCTTGAACGGCAACCTTACTCGTTACTCACTTAGAAGAGCCTGTAGCTCGTGGTTTTCTACAAGCCACTAGCCACGTGCCACAAGCTCGGCGCGTTACTCGCTCAAGGTCTCGAGCCGTTCTACCAGGCTTTCTAACACCTTGAAAGTCGCCTCGACAGGCTCCGGTGAACTCAGGTCAACGCCTGCGTTTTTGAGCGCGTCCAGCGGGTACAGCGAGCCGCCCGCCTTTAAGAACTCGAGATACCGTGCCGCGCCGTCCTCACCTGCTGTAATGCCCTGCGCCAGCGCGTGCGCGCCCGAGATGCCGGTGGCGTACTGGTAGACGTAAAAGCGCGCGTAGAGGTGCGTGTGAAACTGCGCCCAGGTGCTGCCGACGCGCTCCCTTTCCACGGGCTCGTCCATCACCACTTCGTCGCCGTACCCCTCCTGGAACAAGTTGCTCATCAGCTCGACGAGCCCGTCGGCCGACAAGGCCTCACCTCGAGCGACCCGCTCGTGGACTTCCAACTCGAAACGTGCCAGCGTCGGCATGATGAAGAAGTAGCGGTAGAAGTTTGCAAACGCTTCTTCGACGAGCGCAAGTTGGAAGTCGCGGTCGTCGTTCTGCTTGAACAAGTAGTCCCGCAGCACCGCCTGGTTGAAGTTGCTGGCGACCTCGGCGACGAACAGGCTGTAGCGGCTGTAGACCTGCGGCTGCGCCTTAAAGGTGAGGTAGGAGTGGAGCGAGTGCCCGAGTTCGTGCGCCAGCGTGCTCATGCCGAACACGTCGTCGGAATAGCTCATCATGATAAACGGGTAGGTTCCCTGCACGCCCGAAGAAAACGCGCCCATGCGCTTGCCCTTGTTGACGCTGCGGTCGACCCAGCGCTGTTCCAGCGCGCCCTTTTTCATCGTCGTCACGTACTCGTCGCCCAGGGGTGCGAGCGCCTCGGCGAGCCACTCGACCGACTGTTCGAAGGGGACTTCGGGCGGGTTTTGGGTCAGCGGCGCGAAGGTGTCGTAAGGATGAAACCCGTCCAAACCGAGCAGTTTGCGCTTGGCGGCGAAGTAGCGGTGCCAGACGGGCAGGTTTTTTTGGAAGGTCTCCAAGAGCGAGTAAAACACCGTGACGGGCAAGTTTTCGGGCTCCAGGGCCGCCTGCAAGGCCGAGTCGTAACGCCGCGCCCGCGCCAAAAACACGTTCTGCTGAATCCCGGCGCTCAGAATCGTCGCCATCGTGTTTTTCGTCGCCAAGTGCGCGTCGGCGTAGTGCTCGTAAGCACTTTGCCGTAAGTCACGGTCGCCGCTGCCGAGCAGCCGGCCGATGTTGCCCTGGGTGATGGTGTAGCTTTGTCCCTCGGCGTCGACGGCGTCCTCAAAGACCAGGTCGGTGTTCGCCAACACCCCGTGCGCCGAGGTCGCGGTGCTGAACGGACCCTGCAGCGCGCCCAACAGTTCTTCGACCTCTTCTGAGCGGACGTGCTGGGCGGCGCGTTCCAGGCGCTCGAAGTAGTGTTTGTACGCTTGAAGTCTCGGCTCCTCGTCGGCCCACTGTAGGAGCTTGTCGACGCCACCCGCCAGCAACTCGGGTTGCGCGAAGGCGAACGTTGTGGCGACCGCCGCCCCCAAACCGCGCACGCGGTCGTTGCGGGTGCTCGCGTCTTTGTCGAGCGAGTCGCTGTTGTAGGCCATGCCCGCGTAGACGCGGAGTTTGCCGAGCGTCGCCACAACGCCCTCGCTGTAGGCGAACCAGTCGGCGAGGGTGTCCGGGTTCTCGGTGAGGCGGCCCTTGAAGGTCTGGGCCTGCTCGAGCCGCTTCGTCACCTCGTCGAAAGCCTCGTCCCAGGCTCCCGGCGTCGCAAAGACGCTTTCGGCGTTCCAGCGCTGCTCTCGGGGAACGTCGGCGCGGTCTAAAACGGTGGGGCTCGCCATCAGCCGACCACCGGCTCGAGCAAAGGACCCAGGTTGCGCTCAATCAGGGCGGAAGTGTCCGGGTCGCGGCCCATAAACTCTCTAAACAATTCAGCCGGGTCGGCGCTGTCACCGCGCGACAGGACAGCCTCAACATAGTCGCGCCCGGTTTGCCGGTTGAAAATGCCCTCGCTCTTGAAGCGCGAAAAGGCGTCGGCGTCCAGGACTTCCGACCACTTGTAGCTGTAGTAGCTCGCCGCGTAGCCGCCCGCGAACACGTGGCTGAAGGCGGTTAAAAAGCTGTTGTGCGCAAACTCGGGGCGCAGGTTGAACGGCTCCATCACCCGGTTGGCGTAACGAATCACGTCGCCTTCGCGTTCCGGCTCATACTCCGTGTGGAGCTGCAGGTCGACCGTGCCGAGGCTGAGCTGGCGCATCTGCGCGCTCGCTTCCATAAAGGTCTGCGCGGCCGTCATCTTGTGAAAGAGCGCGTCGGGAATGGCTTCGCCCGTTTCAAAGTGACGCGCGAACAAGTCGAGCGCGGCGCGCTCCCAGGTCCAGTTTTCCATGATCTGCGAGGGCAACTCGACCCAGTCGCGCGGCACGTTCGTCGCGCCGCGGGCACGCACCGTAACCCGGGAGAGCGCGTGGTGGAGCAGGTGCCCGAACTCGTGGAAGACGGTCTGCACCTCGCGGTGGGTGAGCAGCGCGGGTCGGTTCGCCTGCGGCGGCGTGAAGTTGGCGACGATGACGACGAGGTGAGGGTCGAACCCGTCCGCACTCGGCCCGCCGATGATGAAGCCGTTTTTCCAGGCGCCGCCCTGTTTGCTCTCGCGCGGAAACCAGTCGGCGTAAAACGAGCCCAGGTGGGTGCCGGACTCGTCGTGGAGGTCGTAAAACTCGACGTCTTCGTGCCACACTTTTGCGTTCTCACGCTCCCTCACCGTCACGCCGAACAAGCGCTCGGTGATGTCGAACAGACCGCTCAAGACCTGTTGAAGCGGAAAGTAGGGCCGCAACTCTTCTTCGTCCAGGTCATACCTCGCCTTGCGCAGCTTCTCGGTGAGGTAGGCGAGGTCGTAGGGTTGGGGCTCGTCCAGGCCGAGGCTGGTGGCAAAGGCGGTGAGCGCGTCTTTTTCCTGCTGCCAGTGCTTGAGGGTTTTGTCGAACAGGTCTTTCTCAAAGGCCAGCGCGGCGTCGCCCGACTTGACCATGTTGGTTTCTAACCGGTAGTCGGCGAAGTCGCGGTAGCCGAGCAAGCCGGCCAGCTCGCGGCGCAGCGCCAAAATCTTGTCGATGTTCGGGTGGTTGTCGAACGAGCCGTGGCTGGCGCGGCTCACGAACGCTTCGTACATCTGCCGGCGCAGGTCGCGAGCCTCAGCGAACTTCATAAAGGGCGTGTAGGAGGGCGCTTGCAGCGTAAAGCGCCAGCCGTCTAAGCCCTTGGCCGTGGCGTCGGCCTTGGCCTGCGCCCTGACGGACGCGGGCAAGCCGGCCAACCGCTCCTCGTCGGTGACGACAAGCTCAAAGGCGTTGGTCGCGTCGAGGACGTTTTCGGAGAACTTCGTCTGTAAGCGGCTCAGTTCGATTTGAAGCTGTTCGACCCTCACTTTGGTCTCGGGGTCGAGGTCGGCTCCGGCGCGTTTGAACTCCTGCAGGGTTTTGTCCAGGTGGCGCTTTTTGACGCCTTGTAGAGCTTTAGCCTCGGCCGTTTCTGCAAAAGCCTCGAGCCGTCGCCACAGCTGTTCGTTGAGCGGCAGTTGCGCGAAGAACGCCGAGTAGGCGGGCAGCACGGCGTTGAAGGCGGCGCGCAACGGGGGCGTCGTGGCGACCGAGGTGAGGTGATAGGCCAAGGTCATGGCGCGGCCCAAGCGCTCGGTGAGGTCGTCCAGGGCTTGCAAGGTTGTGGCGTAGCTGGGCTCGGCTTCGTCGGCGAGCAGGGCGTCCAGGTCGGCTCGAGCCCGCTCGAGCGCCGCCGTGACGCCGCTTTCCACCTGGTCGGCGTTTATAGCGTCGAAGGGGATGAGGAAGTCGCGTGACAGTAAAGGATTCGGTAGTGGAGACATAAGTCCTTTCTGGCCCGACCTGCCGGACAGCTTCGGGGCGGCCCGGTCGGGCGTTAACGGTCAAGTTTACTCAATGCTTCAGACCTTGTCGGCAGACCCGGGTACAAAACGCCTGGGCTACAAACACGCTTGGAAGTCGGCCGGTGCGGTTTTTGGGACGGTGCTCGTGACACCCTATTGAGGTCGGGGGCAAAAGCGTTTTATACTCGCTCGAGCCAAGAACAGGGCAGAACCGGAGGCGCGACGCCTCAGGAGAGGTACTATACCTTGTCTCGGCTCGCCAGTCGGGTACAAGAGGTGTTTACACATCTTACAAAAGGGTTTGCTAGACTCGGTTCGGTAAACCTGACGGCGAAGGCTTTTTAGAGACTTGAATACGAACTTTTACACCGCATGACCTTTTACGATTACGACGCGCTTTGAAGGGGACAGACCATGCCTGAGTACAAGTACACGCTGACCCGCTACTGCCTCCGCAACGGCCAACTTACCCTGCCCCAAAGTATGCTCGAGCTGTTCCCGAGCGAGGGCAGTTTCAAAGTGTTGGACACCCGCCAAAACGAAGAGTTCACCCTGCACGTCGACGCGCCGCGCGTCGTCGGCGGGGTCGACGGCTTTTTCAAGCTGCACGGCTTGGAGGTCAACGACGCCGTGCTCATCCGGCTGCAAGACGACGGCAGCTACGCGTTTACGCCCTTCGTGAGCGCCCGCAAGCCCTACGAGCGCACCGCCCCGGAGGCGCTCAAAGCGGTCGCCGAGCAGCGCGTCGCGCTCTCCCAAGCGGAGCTGCAGGCCCTCTACCCCGACTTAGAACCCCGCGCCCTCGCCGACGCGGTCGCTCGGGACGACCGCTTCACCTTTGAGAAAGGGCGCTGGCACGTCGCGCCGCCCGCCCGGGAAACGGCCGACGCGGCCAGCACAGAGCCCGCCAGCACAGAGCCCGCCAGCACAGAGCCCGCCAGCACAAGGTTAGCCAGCGCAAAGTTCGCCGGCACAGAGTTTGCCAGCGCAAAGGCCGCTGTCAGAAAGACTGTCAGGGAGACCCCCAAAGAGCCCTTGAAGCTCGAGGCCGAGCCCCGCCGTGAGGACGCCCCGCCGCAGCTCCCGGCGACCGAGCCGCCGCGCGAGTCGGCCTTTGCCCGCTTGCGCGACGCCGTCACACCCGGCAAGGCCAAGCGCGCCAGCGTGACACCCTACCCGCGCGTGGTGATTTTTCCGGGTGACACCGGCCTCAACTCCGAACAGGACCCCGGGGACTTGTCCTTACAAAAGCGGGCGAAAAGCTTGCTCAACGCGCTCGGCTACCGGGTGGAAGGCTTGGCGCACGGCCAACTGTTGGCCCACGCGGACTTAGGGCGGCGTTACTACAGCGCGCTCGTCCACGTTTTGCCCGAGCGCTCCAAGCCCGACTTCGCCGCGCTGTTGGCGCGCCGCCGCGAAGTGGGTTCGACCTACGCGGCGCTCTTCGGGCACGCCCTCGACCTCACCTCGTACGAAGCGCCCGCGGAGGTGGCGCACACCTCGCTGTGGTCCTGGACCGCCCTGGGCCGTCTGGAAAACGTTTTGGGCGTGTTGCCCGTCGGCCCGATCGACTTGGAAAGCCACTTCGAGCGCGACGGTTTGTTCGAAAAAGGCTTTGAGCGTTTTGAACGCGACGTGCAGAACCGGATTCGCGAACGCGGCACCTTCTCGGCGGTGTTGCAACACTTAGCCGCGCTGAAAGCGCCCGCCGTGTTCGTCTTGGACGACGTGCTGGACGATACGGTCGGCCGTGAAGCGGCGCTCTCGGTGTTAGACCTGCTCGGTCAAGCGCCGTTTCACCTGGTCAGCAAGGTGGGCAGCGGCGAGTTTTGTCTGCGCTTCAAGGTGTCGGACGCGCTCCTCAAACTCTCCGAGTACGCGCTGTCCTTGCGCGTCCACCTGCCGAGCCGCCGCACCGAGCGCTTGCAGGGCAGCGACGACGCCTTCAAAGACTTCGACCCTCCTCTCGAGCCGGCAGAAACCGACGCCGAAGTCGCCGCGACGTTCCAAACCAAAAAGGGGCGTTAGACACCCCTATCTGTGGCAGCACTGCCTGAAATCGGTCGAGGTTTTCCGTGCCAAAGTTGCAGGTTGGTCACGCCTAGCGCAAAACCGTCTCCAAATCCTGCAACGCCCGCACCTCGGGTTCGTGGCGCTTCGCGGCCTCGAGCCCCCTCACCGTCCAGCGCGCCGCCTCCAAGGTGGTCAAGTACGGGACGCCGTTCTGCAGCGCCCGCCGCAACTCGGAAGTGTGCTGAAGGTCGACGAGCAAGTCGTAGTCGGCGGGCTCGTCCAGGTGCGGGCCGTCTTGGCAAGAAACCTCGAAACCCAAGGCGCTGAACTCGCTCTCGAGCCCGTGCGCCCCTGCGCCCAACAGCAACACCTTGCCCGAGGTCGGTAGCGCGACGTTGGCACCGAGTTCGGCTTTGTAGTAAGCCAGGTACGGGTCGACAGAGATGCCCATGCTCTCGCCCGTCGAGCGCATCTCCGGCCCCAGCACCGGCAGCACGTTCTTGAACTTCAAAAAGGGCAGCACCACCTCTTTGACGCTGTAAAACTCGGGCCGGGGCGTTTCGGTAAAGCCGATTTCTTCTAAGGTCTTACCGGCCGCGACGAGCGCCGCGTACTTTGCCAGCGGGTGCTGAATAGCCTTGGACAAGTAAGGAATCGTGCGGCTGGCTCGAGGGTTGGCCTCGATGACGAAAACCTCGTCGTCCTTGATGACGTACTGGATGTTGATGAGGCCTTTTACGCCCAACGCGTCGGTCAGGCGCACGCTGTACTGGTGAATCGTCCGCTGCACCGCCTCGCTCAAACTCACCGGCGGCGTGATGCAGGCGCTGTCGCCGGAGTGAACCCCCGCACCCTCTACGTGCTCCATGATACCCGCGACGACCGTGGTATGGCCGTCGGAAAGTGCGTCCACATCGACTTCTTGCGCGCCTTCGACAAAGCGGTCTATGAGGATGCTGGGGTTGTCGGGCAGCTCGGCGTACACGTCGCGGAGGTAGCGCTCGAGTTCCCCCTCGTTATGAACCGTCAGCATCGCCCGCCCGCCGAGCACGAAGCTCGGCCGCGCCATCACCGGGTAGCCGATGTCGCGCGCTAGTTTCAGCGCCTCGGCGGGCTTCCTGGCGACGCCGCCCGCGGGTTGGGGGATGTTTAAATCCGAACACAGTTTGTGAAAGCTGTCGCGGTCTTCGGCCCTAAAAATCGCCTCCGCCGAAGTGCCCCAGAGTGGCACACCCGCCGCCGCCAGCGCGCCCGCCAGCCGCAGCGGCGTCTGCCCGCCGAGCCCGGTGATGACCCCCACCGGCCGCTCGCGCTCGACGACGTTGAGCACGTCTTCGAAGGTCAAGGGCTCGAAGTAGAGCCGGTCAGCGGTGTCGTAGTCGGTCGAGACGGTTTCCGGGTTCGAGTTGACCATGAGGGTCTCGAAACCCGCCTCTTTGAGCGCCCAGACCGCGTGGACGGTGGCGTAGTCGAACTCGACGCCCTGGCCGATGCGGTTCGGCCCTGAACCCAAAATGACGACCTTGGGTTGGTCGGAGGCGCGAACCTCGTCCTCCCACTCGTAGGTGCTGTAGTGGTAGGGCGTGTGCGCCTCGAACTCGGCGGCGCAGGTGTCGACGGTCTTAAAAACGGGCGCGCCGTTTTTCTCAACGCGCAACCGCCGCACTTCCGCCGCGCTCACCCTGGTAAGACTCGCCAAGTCCGCGTCGCTGAAGCCGACGCGTTTGATTTCGCGCCACAGTTCCCAGTTCCAACCTTCGGGCGCGCCCAGGGTTTTGATTTCCTGCTCGACCTCGACGATTTCGCGCAGTTGCCCTAAGAACCACGGGTCGACGGCCGTTTTCTCGAACAGGTACTGCACGCTTTTGCCGCGCCGCAACAGTTCAATCATCACCGGCAGCCGCAACGGGTTGGGGTAGAGTTTGCTTTCCAACTGCGCCAGGTTCAGGCCCCGCGTCTCGCTACGAACGTCGAGTTCCAGCGAGCGCAACGCTTTCAGCAACGACTCCTTAAAGGTGCGCCCGATCGCCATCACCTCGCCGACCGAGCGCATCTGCGTGCTGAGGCTGTCGGGCGTGCCCGGAAACTTCTCAAACGCGAAACGCGGGATTTTGGTCACCACGTAGTCGATACTGGGCTCGAACGCGGCCTTCGTCTCCTTTGTAATATCGTTGGGCAGTTCATCCAGGTGATAGCCGACCGCCAGCAGCGCGGCGATTTTGGCGATGGGGTAGCCGGTCGCTTTCGACGCTAAAGCCGACGAGCGTGACACGCGCGGGTTCATCTCAATCACAATCACCGAGCCGTTTTTCGGATTCACCGCGAACTGGATGTTCGAGCCGCCCGTGTCCACGCCGATTTCGCGGATGATGGCAATCGAATAGTCGCGCAGTTGCTGATATTCTTTGTCAGACAGCGTTTGCGCCGGGGCCACGGTGATGGAATCGCCGGTGTGAACGCCCATCGGGTCGAGGTTTTCAATCGAGCAGATGATCACGACCGTGTCGTTGGTGTCGCGCATGACTTCCAGTTCGTACTCTTTCCAGCCCAACACCGACTGCTCGACCAGCACCGTATGAACCGGCGAGTCGTGGAGGCCTTGCGCGACGATGTCCCGAAATTCACTTTCGTTATAAGCAATCCCGCCGCCCGTCCCGCCGAGGGTGAAACTCGGGCGGATGATGGCCGGGTAGCCGATGCTTTGCACGAACTCGAGCCCCTCGTCAACGCTGTTTACCATTTTCCCGGCCGGCGTGGCAATACCGATTTTCGCCATCGCTTGTTGAAAAAGTTGGCGGTCTTCGCCCTTTTGAATCGCGTCGTAGTTCGCGCCGATGAGCTTGACGCCCCAGCGCGCCAGGACGCCTTTTTCATGGAGCGTTTTGGCTAAGTTGAGCGCCGTCTGTCCGCCCAAAGTCGGCAGCAGCGCGTCGGGTCTTTCTTTTTGGATAACCTTCTCGACGAACTCGGGCGTCAAGGGTTCAACGTACGTTTTGTCCGCCACCTCGGGGTCGGTCATGATGGTCGCGGGGTTGGAATTTACGAGCACGACCGTAAAACCTGCGCCGCGCAGCGCTTTGCAGGCCTGGGTGCCCGAATAGTCGAACTCGGCGGCTTGCCCGATCTGAATCGGGCCGGAACCGAGGATGAGGATTTTGTGGATGTCGTCTCGTCTGGGCACGGTTCCCCTCTCAGTCAAAGAGGGAGCATAGCACGGAGCGGTTTACACGACTCGAGCGCGCCGACCCAATACGGACTGCAATAATACATTGCGACAATACGCTGAATAAACCGAGAAATTTTTCCGCCCCTTATCCCAATCCGTACTTTTTCCCGCTACACCCGGGTCAATTCTTAGAAATTGCTCGAAGACGGTACAAGTCGGTGGGTTCAGCTCAAACCTTGAGCTTTCTGACGAGCGGCGCGACCACCAAGACCGCCGAAAACGCCCAGTGTGCCGGGGTGCGGTGGCGCAAACAGTACAAAAATACTCGGTGTGCAGACAGGTACATACCTGGTGAAGGCTCGAGCCGGTGCTTATAGTGATCGTTGGGGGGTTACAGTTCGGCTTGTGCCCAAAGGAGGACCCCTCGGAACTTCCTGCGGGTTTGTGGCAAGGGCTCAGAGAGGGACGCGTTGCCAGCCGGCCGAATCCACAGCGAAAGCCTACAGCGGGAAAAACCCGTAGCGAGTAGTACAGCGCTCGGCAACCAGGCCGAGAAGTGCCAAGGGAGACTTGTATGACCACCCGCAAAACGCCAGTCGTCAACGAAACCGTCATAGCCGACCACACGCCCGTCCGCCGGGTCTCGTGGGGTGCGGTGCTGGCGGGCAGCCTCATCGCGCTGATGGTGCTGACGCTCATCAACCTGCTCACTTTGGGCATCGTTACGCCGACCATCAACCCCGCGACCGAAGCGCAGCCTTTCTCAGGTATCGGCACCGGCACCGCCGTCGGCCTCATCATCAGCAACGTCGTCGCCCTGTTTGTAGGGGGCTGGGTCGCCGGCCGCCTGGCGGGCCTCACCCGCCGCTCGGACGGGCTGTTGCACGGCATCCTCACCTGGGGCGTGGTGACGCTGGCGAGCTTTCTGGTTCTTTCGACCGCTGCGGGCCGCTTGGTAAGCGGGGTCAGCAGCGTCGTGGGTCAGGGATTGTCGCTGGCGGGCCAGGGTATTTCAGCCGTCGCGCCCGAAGCGGCGAACGCGGTGCAGAACGCCCTCGAGCAGCAAGGCGTGACCTTGGACGGCATCCAGCAAGAGGCGCAGCAACTTTTGAGCCAAACCGGCGACCCGCAACTGCAACCCGAAGACGTTCAGCAAGAAGCGCAGCAGGCCGGCCAGGACGTGCAAAACGCCGCTGTCGACGTCGCCCAAAACCCACAGCAGGCGGGCCAGGAAATCAACCAACTCGTCAGCCAGCTCTTCGCCGAGGGCCAAGACCTCAGCGACCCCGCCAACCGCCAGGACCTTGTTAACGTGCTGGTCGAGCGCACCGGCGTCACTGAAGCCGAGGCGAACCAGACCATCGACAACTGGGCGGCGACCTACCAGCAGGCCCAGGACAGCTTGCAGCAAGCGCGTCAAGGTGCCGAAGAGGCCGCGCAGAGTGCCGCCGACGCCATCGGTAGCGCCGCTATCTGGGCGTTCGTCGGCCTTCTCATCGGTGCCGTCATCGCCGCCTTGGGCGGAATTGTCGGACGGCCCAAGGACCTGCTCGAGGCGCGTCACGTTTAAACTGAGCCTGACATAAACCAAGCCCGACAAGCTAAAACCAGACACAGAAAAAGGTAAACAGCGAGTCACAGGAGGCGTACCATGCTCGAGAAAATAGGCGAATTTTTGAACCAGGACCCGCAACGCCAGCAGGATTACCAAGACTTCGAGCGGCGTTACCGGGAAAACCCGGACCAGCTCTCCGACGCGGAGGCGGCGCAACGCTACCGCGAACTGATGGCCCACGCGGGCGACGACCGGGACGAACAAGACGACCGCGAAGCGCAGCAAGCTTACGAAGACGCCTTTGGCAGGCTGTCCGAGGGCGAACGCCACGCCCTGGCCGAGCGCTACCGCGAGGCGACCCAGGACGACAGCCGTCCCTACCAGGGTTACCGGTATCAGGATTTAGACCAGGCCAGCTCGCCCCAGGAACTCGGCCGGATGACCCGCAAGGCGGCGCAGCAGGACCCTGACCTGCTCGAGCAAATCGTCGGGCCGAACAGCCCTTTGTCGGGTACCGGGGGCCGCATGGCCTTGGCGGGGTTGGCCGTGTTCGCCGCCAAGCGCTTTTTGGGTCGCCGCTGACAAGGTCGCTGCAGTTGGTAGGTTTCACCTTGTAGGGTTTACTGCAGGGTTTACACCGCCCGCTAGGCAGACAAGTTTCTCATTATTCAAGGAGGAAATCATGGCAACATCCGTCGTAGCAATGTTCGACCGCAAAAACGAAGCCGAGGCCGCCAAGCAGGACCTGGTCCAGGCCGGTTTCGACCGCAGCAACGTAGAAGTCGTCGCCCACGAAGACGCCCGCAACGACCAAGACCGTACGAGCGGTTTCTGGCAGACCCTGGTCGACCCCGGTGCCGCCGAGGACGACATGGGCCACCTGGCCGAAGGCGTGCGCCGCGGCGGCTCGGTCTTGACCGTCACCGTCGACGACGACCGAGTCGACCAGGTCGAAGAGGTTTTGAACCGCCACAACCCCGTCGACGTCGACGAGCGGGTCAGCCAGTGGCGTCAGGAAGGCTACAGCGGCTACGACCGCGAAGCCCCGGTCTACGACGCCACACAAGTCGAGGCCGAGCGCGAGCGTTACGCCATCCCCATCGTCGAAGAAGACATCAAAGTCGGCAAGCGTGAGGTTCGCGAAGGCGGCAAGCGCATTCGCACCTTCGTGCGCGAAACGCCGGTCGAAGAGCAGGTCACCCTGCGCGACGAAGAGGTTCACGTCGAGCGCCGCCCGGTCGACCGCGCCGCGACCGAAGCCGACTTTCAAGAGCAGGACGTGACGATGAGCGAAAGCCACGAAGAAGCGGTGGTCTCGAAAGAGGCGCGCGTCGTCGAAGAGGTCACGGTCGAAAAAGAAGCCGTGGAGCACACCGAAACCGTGCGCGGCACCGAGCGCAAAACCGAAGTCGAGGTCGAAGACGTAGACGTAACTAAGAAAACCAAACGCTGAGGTTCGGCTACAACGTAACAGCGTAATAGTGCAGGAGGTGGAGTTCGGCTCCACCTCCTTTTTCAGGTCTGACCGCTAAAGCTTCACCGCCCCGCCGGTTCGAAAATTAGACCTCTTTTATCAAGTCCAGTTGGATAGCGATAGTTACCGGTCATAGGGTTGCTCAGTTGCTACCGCAAGAAGTCTACTGAATAATTATACTCAATAAAGTAAACGAAGTTGTTGCCGTCCTCGAGCCCGCACCGAGCTAAAACCGCAGCTGAAGACTTTTTCACAACGTCATGGCCGTGCAGCACTGTTTTTAAGTTATCCTACGAATTTCTATAATATACATGTTAAACTAAAAAAGACGTTCTCGTTCCTCAGCACAATCCATAGTCGTTCCTTTTCACTCCGCTCGGGTTAATTGAGGAAGTTGACCGGAAAGGGTATGAAAAGGACTTTTGTCACACAAGGCCTTTCGGGCTGTTTTCATAAGAGTTCTGTGACAAGTGCGCTGCTAAGCTCCGCGGCGAGGCTGCTCCTGACGTGACTCCCAAAGTGACCATCACAGTGCCGACCAAAGGCGGGCTCGCCGTCATCCGCAAGGGGGACCGCGTGCGGGCGTTCGCCTCGCGCAAAACGCACGCACGTCTGCTCAACAAACAGCCCGGCTTTGAAGTGATAGAGGTCCGGGTCGAGGCGGGCGGGCGGCTGTTTCTAACCCCACCCGAGTCTTTTGACGAGCGCTGCGCGGAAGTTTACCACGTCACGTCGGGCTGCTTCGAACTGAGCGGCAAAAATCAAAAAAGCCTGCTCGAGCCCGGCGACAGCGTGACGGTGGGCGTGACGGCCGAGCGCGCCGTGCTGAGCACGCTGCACGGCGCGACGCTTCTGTGCGTGTCGAACCAGCCCGTTTTCAGCGAGGCCGACACCTTCACCGGCGACCTCATGCGCTTGGCCGTCGAGGTCGAGGAAAAAGACGGTTACACCTCGGAACACTGCGCCCGCCTGAGAGACTTATCGAACGCGACCGCGCGCAACCTGGCGCTGGACGTAGACCAGTGTTACCGGCTCTCCTATGGCGCGTACCTGCACGACGTCGGCAAGCTCAAAGTCCCCCTGGAAATCTTGCAAAAACCCTCGAGCCTGACTCCCGAGGAGTGGGCCGTCATCAAACAACACCCGACCTACGGGCGAGAACTGCTGGGGGGCACGCTGCTCGCCGACGTCGGCATCATCGTCGAACAGCACCACGAGCGCATGGACGGCTCGGGTTACCCTTACGGGCTCAGCCGCGGGGAGATTTTGACGGAGTCCTACATCGTCGCGGTCGCGGACACCTACGACGCCATGACGACCGACCGTCCCTACCGCGCCGCTTTAGCGCCCGCCGTCGCTTTTGCCGAGCTGGAAAAGTTCGCCGACGTCCACTACCCCCGCGAAGTCGTGAACGCCTTTCGCGCCGCGGTAGCCGTGGTCGAGCCCGCCTAAACGACGCGTCGAGCGCCCGTAAGATTTGTGTAAGACAGTCTTTTGTAGACTCACTTTAAGCCGGACGCACCCAAGCGCCGGCAGCCCTGCAAGAAAGGACAACACCATGAAAAACATCGTTAAAGGTTTGCTCTTCAGCCTCATCCTCGTCGGCGGCGGCCTCAGCTTCGCGGCTTCGGTCACGGCTCCGAGCTTGAAAATCTGTAAAACCTGCGCGGACGGCTTCAGACCCGAACAGTAAGCTTTGCGGTAGCTGAAAAACTGCACTAAAAAGAGGCCCCGGTAAGTACCGGGGCTTTTCTTTTGTGGTTTTAACAACAGCGAAGGTCTAGGAGCCACGTCTCGGACCTTCAGCCTCCCCGGTTCAGGGTTCCAGCTCGAGCACGAACGCCTCGCCGCCGACCTCTATCACGTCGCCCGCGCGCAGCTTGCGCTTGCGGCGCGTCTCAACCTCGCCGTTGACCCTGACTTCTCCGGCCTGAATCATCGTTTTAGCTCGCCCGCCGGTGTCGGCCACACCGACGAGTTTCAGCGCGCTGTTCAGGGTGAGGGTGTCCTCCGTCATCCTTCAGCCTAGCTCGAGCACGGTTGAAGCTGCCGGGTAAGAACCCAAAAACTTCACAAAGGCCGCCTTGCGCATGAGTCCGGTCAGGGCTTTTTGCACGTTCTCGTCTTCGATGTGCCCTTCGATGTCTACATAAAACAGGTAGCTCCAGGGCTTGTCCCGGCGCGGGCGCGACTCTAGTTTGGTCATGTTGAGGCCGTGAAGCTCCTGCAAACAGTCGACCAAGTCGCCGGGCCGGTGCCGCGTCGCCAGCACCAGGCTGGACTTGTTTTTCTCGGCTGTTTTAGGGGCTTCGTCCGGCCCTAGAATAAAAAAGCGCGTGTAGTTGAAAGGCGCGTCCTCGACGTTTTCGGCCAAAATCTCTAAACCGTAAATCTCGGCGGCGCGCTTGGTGGCGAGTGCGGCGCGGCCCTCGCCGCCGTTCTCGGCCAAAAGTTTGGCGGCCCCGGCGGTGTCGAAGTCGCTCACCGCCTCGAAGCCGTGACCGGTGATAAAGGCCTGGCTCTGCAACAGCGCCTGCGGGTGGCTGTAGACGCGCTTGATGTCTTCAAGCTTTGTCCCGGGCCGCACCATCAGGTTGTGGTGAACCCGCACGACTTCCTCACCGACGACGTGCAGCACCGAGTCGGTCAGCAGGTCGTAGGTCTGGTTGATGGAGCCCGCCAAACTGTTTTCGACCGGCAAGCAGGCGTAACGGCATTCGCCCGTGACAGCTGCTGCAAACGCGTCCATAAACGAGTGGTAGCCGACCGGCTCGGCGTCGGCGCGAAACTGCAAACTGGCGAGTTCGCTGTTGGCCCCGGCGACGCCCTGGTAAGCGATGCGGTCAGGGTGTCCGGCGTTTACTCGGTCTTTCACGAAGAGGAAGCGTACCACACTCGAGCCGGGGTTCGAGAGAGGCTGAAGGGATATTTGACACTTCTTCAGCTCTAAAGCGTCTATACTTTTTTTACAGGAGGTAGAGCGCAGTGGGTTTGACCCGAGAGCAAAAAGCAGAACTTAACCTCACCAAGCACAAGGGTTTGATGGCCGACCTCGTTCTCGAGGGAGAAAATCCACATGAAGAACGCTTTGCGGCTATCATCTCCGAGGCGACGCGCACGCTGCAAGAGCTGACCAATCTTCTGGAAAGCATAGCTGCACTCCCCAACGAAAAACTTTACTACCAGCACGAATGGGCCGACCCCAATCTTTTGCCGCCCGTCTTCAGCTTTTCTCAGTCCGCAAATAGAGACCTCATAGCGCAAGTAGGTATATCCACTGAGGTCAAAGCCATTATCGCTCAGCACGAGCTTGCTCGCCAAGCATTTGAAGAAGCGAGGCGCGTTCTCAGGGAAAGAGTCGGCGAGGCTTGGGCTGAAAAGCTGCCCGAGCTGCTAAGGACTCACACACCAGCCTCGTCCTCGGGCGAAGAACCGTTCGACGCGAATGAAGTGGGTATGACTGCCACCCGTGACGCCATTGCAGACCTCGAGAAAGCTGTACCGCAAGAAGACCTCGAGGACTGGTTCGGTGCGTTCGACGAGTTGGCGCGTGACTGAGTACAAACGTGGCACCGTCGTTCTGGCCGATTTCGACCCCGTTGTAGGAAGTGAGCAGGGACGGACACGACCCTGCATCGTCGTCTCCGACCTCATGACCGTTAGAGCGTCCCGTTCACTAACCCTCTACACCGTCGTTCCACTCACAACGTCCCAAACGCTCGTGGGGTCACTCGCGCCGCGCATTAGTGCAAGGAAAGACGGCCTACCCCGCGATTCGGTGGCCCTCGTCGTGCACGTCAGAAGTATCGACCCGGCTCGCATCAAGAAGCGAGTGTGCAGCTTGAACAGCGATGAGTTGCGTCTGGTCCTGGACGCGCTGCTGACCCATTTCGGCGTAGACCGAGAGCAGTGAGAACCTGCGGGCTCGAGCGAACTCACTATGTTCCTATTCCTCATCGACAAGCTAAAAACAGTTTCATAACCTCAGCCTAAATTCTCTACAAGGCAAAATAGGCTGTCAAAAAGATACCTACTCGAGCCGGGGTTCGGGTGTGTTTCAATTCCTCACAGGAAAGCTAAAAACCAGGCGTGGTCGCACCCGCTGCCCCCGGCGAGCAGTTTCAATTCCTCATAGGAAAGCTAAAAACTATGGGTAGTAGACTGGACGGATGGGTCGGCGAAACATGTTTCAATTCCTCATAGGAAAGCTAAAAACCACTGGAAAAGGGAATGTACATTTGCCACGCTTGCGAGTTTCAATTCCTCATAGGAAAGCTAAAAACTTCCCTCCCCCTGTAGCAGGTGTCAGAAGCTACACGAGTTTCAATTCCTCATAGGAAAGCTAAAAACTCTGAGCGAGGCCGATGAACTCATCGCCGAGATTAGAAGTTTCAATTCCTCATAGGAAAGCTAAAAACCTGGGCAGTGCAGCAGATGCTGGGCTCTGAAGTAGCGTTTCAATTCCTCATAGGAAAGCTAAAAACGCCCCTAATGGCTTGCCCCGCCATTCCAACGCCATTGTTTCAATTCCTCATAGGAAAGCTAAAAACATGGACCCGTTCGCTATCTGGGGTGTTTTCGATTACAGGTTTCAATTCCTCATAGGAAAGCTAAAAACGAGAAGGGGGTGCTGCGGTGAGCGACCTTGAGACAGTGTTTCAATTCCTCATAGGAAAGCTAAAAACAGGCGTGAAAGTTCCTCTCGAGACAGGCCCGCTTCTTCTCGTTTCAATTCCTCATAGGAAAGCTAAAAACGTGAAAACTTACATGGCCGGGTTGCGCACGCTCTAGTTTCAATTCCTCATAGGAAAGCTAAAAACTCGGGGTTGACGCAAGCGGGGTTGTCGCAGGTGTGGGTTTCAATTCCTCATAGGAAAGCTAAAAACTTGGGCGAAGCGCTCTGGAGCAACCAGAACGGCCTGTTTCAATTCCTCATAGGAAAGCTAAAAACCGGCTTCCTCTAAGAAAGGAACACATGCACGACATCTGTTTCAATTCCTCATAGGAAAGCTAAAAACGACCGCGCCTACCGCAACGTGCTCTATTCGCTGACCGGGTTTCAATTCCTCATAGGAAAGCTAAAAACCTTGCTCGACCTGAGAGAGTCTTACTCGCTTTTAGAGTTTCAATTCCTCATAGGAAAGCTAAAAACGTGTACGCCAACCAACCCGGCACGGTCAGCCTTGCCTAGTTTCAATTCCTCATAGGAAAGCTAAAAACCAAGATGAGCGTGCCGTGGGACGCGCTAGTGTGCTAAAATAGTTTCAATTCCTCATAGGAAAGCTAAAAACGAGGCGTCCGTGGAGGGCGGCGAGATATACCGGGAGTTTCAATTCCTCATAGGAAAGCTAAAAACCCGTGTCGACCCCTCTGGGACGCAAGCCCAGATTACCCCAAAACAACTGGTAGCTGTCAAACCACCTATAAACTTTCAAAGTTCTCGTCGTCAGGGACGGCTCTACTGCCATTCTAGCAGGTCGTGTCGGTGTCGTGGGGTTTTTGCAGGATTGGGGGTCGACACCAGACGGGGCCGTCGGTCGGCTCGGCATCTGAAGGTGGCTTGTTACGGCGCGGCGTCTGCGGGTTCTGCGCTTTGGCCCGGCTCGGCGTCCTCACAAGTAATGTCCACAAACGGAAACGCCCTCAGAAACGTCTTGCGGCAGGTCAGCAGCGGCAACGACGTTTCGACCTCGAGCCGCCCGTCTTTCAAACCTTGCCCGGTAAACGCGAGTTTTGTCCGCGACAGCATGACCGCGGCGAGACCGAACACGAGGACTAAGACGACAATTAAAATCCACCGGGCTCGAGTCATGTTACAAAATGTGCGCCGAAAGCCGAGCAAAGCGGCTGTCAGTCACTGTTCTCCGGCAGTTTCTAAATGAAGCTGTTGCCGGTTGACGTTAAGGTTCAAAACCTCACACCGCTGGTGTGGCGGGGCCTTCGAGCGTTTCGACCTCTTTTTTCAAGGTGCGCAAACTCTCTTCGGCGTCCTCGAGTTCACCTTGCAAGCTGTCCAGACGCTCCAACTCGCTGCGCACGAAACGCGTGTAGGGCGCAATCGCCGCGTGCAGTTTTTCCGAGGCGCGGCGCAGCTCGCCCTCGAACTGCCGCCCGATGCTGGCACCCAAACTGTCGCGCAAGTCTTGCATTTTGACGTGCAGGTCTTTTTTGGCTTGCTGGCGGCGGCGCGGGATGACGAGGAGGCCCAAGCCGGCGACCGTCAGACCCAGCGTGATGCCGGTGATGTCGAGCGCTGCGCCGGACAAAAAGGCGACGAGCGCCGCGCCGAGCCCGAGGCCGCCGACGCCCACAATGCCCGACTGCACCACCGCGCCCTGCAGCGCGTCGGCCAGCCGACGCGCCTCCATCTTGTCGTCGTAGGTTTCTAAGACTTCCTCGGCACTCTTGCGCAAACTGCGGATGAGCTGTTCGCGGTCGTATTGGAACCGCCCGCCGACCTCGCCGATGACGCGCTCTTCACCCGCCTGACGGCGCTCGTTGACGAACACCATCACGTCTTCCCACAAGTTCAAGTTGCGCTGGATGAACCAGTCGACGAGTTCGGACACGGCCAGGTCGATTTCGGTGTCCGCGCCGCGGATGACGCGCGTCTCGAAGTCTTGACGCACCCGGTCGGTGTTCATGAGTCCGAAGACGTTGCTCAGTTTCACCACGTCGTCGAAAAAGACGTCGCCGCGCCGCTCGACCTCTAAGAGCACCGTCTTGATGCGGGTTAAATAGCTCTCGAACTCGCGGCGCATGTCGCGGTCGTACTGTTCTAGCTGCCGGTCGACCTCGTCCAGGGTTTTGCGGTCGTCTTCCAGCAAACTCAAACGACTTTTCACCACCTCGTGATAGCGCTCGGCGACGTGCAGCGACACGCCCAGGGGGTTCAACAGCTTGAGCTTGAGGCGTTCGCTGGCGGCGAGGGTAGTTTCGATGTGGTGCTCGACTTCGAGCAGCCCCGTTTTAGCCAGGGCCGCGCGGTCGCCGTCTTGTTTGGCGCGAAAAGCGAGGCGCGCCTCGACGCCGAACACCTGCGGCGTCACGCCTAAGTTGAGCCGGGCTTGCTCGAGGACGAAGTCCAGCACCTTTTGCCGCTCCTCGGCACTTTCCAAAATGTCGAGCTTGTTCACCACGATGACGATTTTTTTGCCCCACGAGCCGATGAGTTCCAGAAACTCGCGCTCGGACTCGGTGAAGGGGCGGTCGGCGCTGGTGACGAACAGCACCAGGTCGGCGCGCGGCACGAAGCCTTCGGTGAGTTCCTGGTGTTTTTTGATGACTGCGTTGGTGCCGGGCGTGTCCACGAAAGCCAGGTCGCGCAAAATCGCCGCCGGGTATTCGCGCCGCAAAATCATGGTCGACTCTTCGACGTTTTTGGGCTCGGCGCCGTAGGTGACGATTGTGACGCGGTCGGTCGTGGGGGTGACGCCTTCCAGCATCACTTTTTGCCCCAACAGCGCGTTGAGCAAACTCGACTTGCCCGCGTTGTACTCACCGACGACCACCAGCATGAAGATGCCCTCCAAATCGCGCAACGCGGTTTTGAGGTCTTTGAGGTCGTCCTCGGCGGCGTCCAGGCGACCGAGCAGGGTTTGGAGGTCGGTGATGGCGAGGCGTTCGCGCGCCAGCAACACGCGCGTGGCCTCGGATAAGTCGACATTCATGAGTACGAAGTGTAGCACGCGTCCTCGAGCTGCAAGATGCGCTTCGGCACTTCGAGACGGTGGCAAGGGGAGCGTGAAGGGACGGCGTTTTCGGGAACGCGGGTACCGTTGCCGAGCGCGGTAGGATGAAGCAGGTACCGAGCGCCGAGTTGAAAGAAGGCGAAAACCGTTTCGCCCGAAGGCTCAGTCCAAAGTCTCAGCACGCTACCGAGGAGTTGGTATGAAAAAGACGTTCGCAACAGGCGTGGCCCTCGTCCTCGCTACCGTTTCCGCCACGGCTTGGGCGCAGGTCGGGCAACCCGAAGAAAGTCTGCTCAAAAGCTTGGGTCCTTACAACCTCGTTCAAACCGAGGACGGCTACACCTTCGGCGACGGCTTTAGCTTCTCGACCGAGGAGCGGGGCGGCGCGGTCTACACGGTGACGGGCGCGGGCGCGCTGGGCGAAACCAACCTACCCTTCGCCGCCGACCTCATCGGCGCCTCGACCGGCTACGGCGAGGCCATCGCCGAGCCGGTCGAGGCGTTTTTCGAGGAGCGCCTGGGCGAACTCGCGGGCCGGGGACTCATCAGTTTGCCGGTACAGCAGTATTTACTGACGCTCGAGGTGACGGGTGAAGCGCCCTATGAAGTCGACTTTACCGTCTCGCTGCCCGAAATCCCCGCCGACCGCTTTCCCGTCGCGGCGCACACGCTCGGCCCCGCCGACGCGAAGTACGTCGTCCGTGAGTTCTCCGACTTTCAGTGTCCGTTCTGTGCACGGTTCGCGACCGAGGCTGTTCCGCTCATCAAAAACGAGTTGCTCGCCAGGGGCGACGTGCGTTTCGAGTACCACCACTTTCCGCTGTCCAGTATCCACGCCAACGCCGCCGCCGCCGCGGAAGCCGCCGAGTGCGTGACCGCCGCCAACACGCCCGACGCCTTTTGGACCTATCACGACGCGCTCTTCGCGCGCCAGCAGGCCTGGTCGGGTTTAGGCGACCCGGCGAACTACTTCGTGCGCTTGGCGCAGGACGTGGGTCTGGACACCGAGGGCGTCGAGGCGTGCATCGAAGACCGTGACTTCGCCGACGAGGTCAACCGGGCTTACGAGGCGGCCGGCGGCACGCTCGGCCTGGGCGGCACGCCGACGGTCTTTGTGAACGGCTTCAAGGTCGGGGACTACACGAAGCTGGACAGCTACTTAGAGCTGTTCGAACTCGCCGACGCTTTCGAAGAGTAGACTTGAGTAGAACAGGAAAGAGTACAAGGGTGGCTCCTTCCGAAGAGGGTGTAACCTTCGTGCCGGGAGCTTGCACCTCCGCGGCACGAACCCATCTTCGCCCGTGGCGGCTGCGGTTTCGGGCGTTTGTCCACGGCAACGTTTTGAGACAATCGGTTAAAGTGGTCGGGTGATTCGGGGTTTTCGCTTGCAGAGGTGCGTGTGAGTTCGTTGTTGCTGTGGGCGGTTTTTACGCCCTTCGTCGGGGCCGCCGTGGCCCCCCTGCTGGGCCGCAGGTTCGGGGCGGCGGCAGGCTATTTGTTGACTTTGGCGTTCGTGCCCGCCCTGGCGCTCCTGAGCGAGGCCGGGGCGGCTCGAGCGGGCTCACCCCTCACCGCGAACCTCGCCTGGGTGCCCGCCATCGACTTGTCCGTCACCTTGCGGGCCGACGGCTTTTCGCTGCTGTTCGCGCTGCTGGTGGCGGGCATCGGCGTGCTGATACTGCTCTACGCGGCCGCCTACTTGGGACCGAGGGAGCGGCACGGGCGGTTTTACAGCTACCTGCTCCTGTTCGGCGGCGCGATGCTGGGCTTTGTGCTGGCGGACAACCTCGTCGTCTTGTTCGCGTTCTGGGAACTGACCTCGGTCGTCAGTTTTCTTCTCATCGGTTTTTGGGATTCTCGCCGCGCCTCGGTGGACGGGGCCTTGAAGGCGCTGATGATAACCGCCCTGGGCGGTTTGGCGCTGCTGGTGGCGACGATTTTGGCAGGGACGGCGGGAAACAGCTTTTTGCTGTCCGAACTCGACGTGGCGGCGCTGCGCATCAGCCCGCTGTTCGTCCCCACCATGATTTTGTTCGTCGTCGCCGCCTTCACCAAGTCGGCGCAACTGCCCTTTCACCTCTGGCTGCCCACCGCGATGGAAGCGCCCACGCCGGTCTCGGCCTACCTGCACTCGGCGACGATGGTCAAGGCCGGGGTCGTGCTGATTGCCAAGCTGGGCTTCGTGTTTGTGGACACAGGCTTCGCGCCCTTCATCCTGTACGTCGGCCTGGCGACGATGGTCTGGGGCTCGTACTTGGCGCTGCGCCAGAACGACCTCAAGGCGCTGCTGGCCTACTCGACCGTGTCGCAACTCGGTTTGCTCACCGCGCTCTACGGCGCGGGCGACAGCTTTGCGGCGACCGCGCACCTCGTCAACCACGCGGTCTTCAAGGCGGCGCTGTTTATGGTGGTGGGCATCATCGACCACGAGACGAAAAGCCGCGACATCCGCAGGCTGTCGGGGTTGCGGCGCAAGTTGCCCATCACCTTTTTGCTGGCTTTACCCGCCGCGCTCAGCATGGCGGGCTTGCCCGTCTTCGGCGGCTTCGTGTCCAAAGAGCTTTTTTACGAACACATGCTCCACGAGGGCGTCCTGCCCATCGCCGTCGCCGTGGCCGGGAGCGTCATGACCTTCGCTTACAGCCTGCGTTTCTTGAAGGTTTTTTTCGGACCATTTCGCTGCGACAACCCGCGGGTTCACGAAGCGCCGCTGCGCTTTTGGCTGCCCGCCGCGCCGCTGAGCGTGGCGACGATTTTGTTCGGCGTGTTGCCGCTCGGTTTGGCGGGCAACCCCCTGACGATGCCGACGGTGGCGACCTGGTTTACCGACCTCGCCGCCGAGTCCCTTCGCTACGAGCCCGGCAAGTTGTACCTGTGGCACGGCGCGTCCGTGGCGCTGGCCCTGAGCGTGTTCACCTGGTTTGCCGGGGCGGGGCTGCACCTGTCGCGCGACCTTTTTTACCGGGCGCAACAGGCCGTCACGCCGGGTTGGAGCAGCAACACGGTGTATTACGCGTTTGTCGACGGTTTGGAGCGGTTCTCGAGCCACTTCACCCGCCTCACCCAGGGCGCACCTTTCGCCACACACCTGCGCCTGGTGGTCCTGGGCATCGTGTTGGCGGGCGCGTCGGCGCTGTGGCGCTACGTGCCGGGCGCGCTGACGCCCGTCCCGCTGGCTTTTTGGGTGGTGATTCTGGCGATTCTCGCCGCCGTGGTCGGGGTGTTGCGGGCGCGCTCGCGCTTGAGCGCCATCATCTTCTCAGGCCTGGCGGGCATCGGCTCGACGGTGCTGTTCGTGCTCCTGAGCGCGCCCGACCTGGCGCTCACCCAACTCTTAATCGAGACGGTCACGGTGATTTTGTTCTTGTCGGTGTTCCGGTTTTTGCCGCCGATGCGGCGCTACTCGCGCGGGCAGGGCGCGGCCGTCATGGACATCTTGCTCTCGGTCGGGGTAACGGCGACGGTGTTCACCGCGCTGGTCGCGGTGCAGACGCCCATCGCTGAGCGGATTCAAGGCTTTTTTCTCGAGTACAGCAAGTCGCTCGGCGGCGGTTACAACGTCGTCAACGTCATCCTGGTGGACTTTCGCGGTTACGACACGATGGGGGAGATTACCGTCTTGGCCGTCGTGGCGGTGAGCGTGTACGCGCTGCTCAAGACGGCGTCCGCTAAAACGAACGCGGGCAAACCATCCGCAGCCAGTACCGCGCCGAACGAGCCCGTTCAGGAAAATGACGAACCCGCAGACGAGGTCGAGGCGTGAAGTATCCCGAAATCATCCTGCGCACCTTTGCCACACCCGTGGTGTTCGTCCTCATCGCCATCGGCTTTCACTTCTTCTTGCGCGGCCACAACGCGCCCGGCGGCGGTTTCATCGCGGGGTTGATCGTGGCGGTGTCGGCCCTGCTCATGCGCATCGCGCAGGAGCGGCGGCTGCTCAACGTCTCCCCCCAGAGGCTCGTGCCGCTGGGCCTGCTCGTCGCCTTCGCGACCGGCGCGGCGCCGCTGCTGTTCGGGCAACCCTTTTTAAGAAGCGCGTACGGCTACCTGGAGCTGCCGTTCGCGGGCGAAGTGGAGTGGGCGACGGCCGCTTTGTTCGACTTGGGCGTGTTTCTGGTCGTCATCGGCACGACCCTGACCATCATCAACCTGCTCGCCGAAACCAGGGACGAGCCCGAACCTTTAGAAGACCCGCCTGCGGGAGATTCAGGTGCAGCAGGAGGGCCGGGCTGATGGAACTCGCGCTGCCGCTGCTCGCCGCGCTGCTCGTGGGTGCCGGGGTATTCATGGTGCTCTCGAAAGCCCTCATCCGGGTGATTTTGGGGCTGTCGCTCGTCTCTTACGGCGTGAACATCAGTATTTTGCTGGCCGGGGCGGGAGTTCGCCAAGCCGCGCCGCCGCTCTTGAACGTGTCCGGTCCCTACGTCGACCCGTTGCCGCAGGCGCTCATCCTGACCGCCATCGTCATCGCTTTTGGCACCACGGCGCTGCTGCTGGTGCTGTCGATGCGCGCTTACCAGGCGACCGGCACCGACCAGGTGCAGGACCTGACCGAACAACCCGACCCGCCCGAACGTGCCGAGCGCTACGCCGACAGCGAGCACCCGAGCGTCTCGCCCGAGGTCGGCCCGAAGGGTGGGGGTAGGGCGTGAACCTCCTCGCGCTGCCCGTGCTGCTGCCGCTCTTCGCGGGCGCGGTGCTGCTGCTGGTGGGGGGGCCAAGGGCGCGCAGCTTCGTCGCCGTGGTCGCCGCCCTCCTCACCCTACTCGCCGACCTGCTCATCCTGGCGCGCACCCTGGGGGGCGAAGTCCTGGTCGTGCAGATGGCGGGCTGGGCCGCGCCCTGGGGCATCAGCCTCGTCGCCGACCGGCTGACCGGCATCATGGTGGGGTTGAGCGGCGTGGTCGGCCTGCTCACCGTGCTGTTCGCCGCTTCGTCGCTGCAGCACGCGCCGCGCCGCGGTCACTCGGCCACGCTCAACCGGACGCGCGAACGCCTGGGCGCGCAGGCGCTGCTGCAGTTTTTGTTCATGGGCGTCAACATGTCGTTTGTGAGCGGCGACCTGTTCAACCTGTTCGTCGCCTTCGAGGTGATGCTGATTTCGTCGTACGGGTTGCTGCTCTTGGGCAACGAGTTGCCGCAACTGCGCGAGGGTTTCAAGTACGTCGTCATCAACCTGGTCGCCTCGGCGGTGTTCGTGGCGGCGGCGGGTCTCGCTTACGGACTGTTCGGCACGCTCAATATGGCGGACATCTCTTTGAGAGTCGCGGCGCACGGGCCGGACGCGCGCATCACCCTCGTCGCCGCGCTGCTCGCCCTCGTCTTCGCCACCAAGTCGGCGCTGTTCCCGCTCGGTTTTTGGCTGCCCAACGCCTATCCCGTTCCCACAGCGGCGGTGAGCGCCTTTTTTGCGTCGCTGCTGACCAAGGTGGGCGTGTACACCTTGATTCGCAGTTTCACGCTGCTGTTTCCGCAAGAACGGGGGTTGCAACTCATCTTGCTCGCACTGGCCGGGACGACCATCCTCGTCGGCGCGTTCGGCATGATCGCGCGGCAGCGCTGGCGGCACGCGCTCGCTTTCGCCAACGTCTCTTCGGTCGGTTACCTAGCGATGGGCGCGTTTATCGGCACTCGCGCGGGCCTGAGCGCGGCGCTCTACTACCTCGTCCACTCGGTGCTGCTGATTTTCATGCTCTTCCTCATCGCCGCACTGGCCGAAAAAATCGGCGGCGAGCGCTACCGCTCGAGCGGCCACCTAAGCAGCTACCCTTACTTGGGCATCGGCTTTTTCGTCGGCGCGCTGGCCCTGGCGGGGTTGCCGCCGACGAGCGGCTTTATCGGTAAATACGCGCTTGTAGCGGCCCTCTTGAGCGCGCCCACCGCCCTCAACCTGTCCGTGGCGACGAGCGCGGTGCTGGCGGGCTTGCTGCTGCTCTACGCCGCCATGCAGGTCTGGCGCGGCTTTTTTTGGGGCGAGTCCGACGCCGTTCACCGGGTCGCGCTGCCCTTAGGCATGCGCGCGGTGACGCTCACGGCGGTGTTGTTGGTCGTCGGCCTGGCGGTCTTCAGCGGCCCCGTGTTCGCTGCGGCGGAGCGGGCGGCGCTCCAGCTCGAGACCAACGCGGCTTATCTCGAGGCCGTCCTCACCCCGGTCGACCCACCCGCTCAGGAGGAAAGCCGCTGATGGTCGACATCTTCGCTATTTTGGGTTTCGCCCTCGTCTGGTCGCTCTTTTTTGGTGAGCTGTCGGGGTACAACCTGGTCGTGGGGGCGCTGCTCGGCTTGTTCCTCCTCAGCATCGTGCAGCGTGAGCAGGAGCGCTCGTTTCCGAAGCGGCTCGGGGCGCTGGTGTTTTTCGTCTACCGCTTTTTGGTCGAACTCGTCGTGGCGAGTTTTGTGGTTGTCAAGTTGACGCTGTTGCCGCGGCCCACCTTTCACCCGCACGTGCTCGCGGTGCCGCTGCGCTTGCAGAGCGACGGCGCGATTTCGCTGCTCGCCGCGACCATCACGCTGCTACCGGGTACAGTCGCGATGGGCGTGTCGGCGGACAAGTCGGTCCTTTACGCCCACGCCATCGGCGAGGCCGAGCTGAGCAAAGCCCATGCCAACATCACCCGCATCGAGACGCTTATTTTGGGGTTTATGAGGTGAGGCAGCAAGTACCGAGTGAAAGCCAAAAGCTTTTGGTCTTTCCACTCGCTACTTTCCCCGCTTCCTCTCTTCGACGCTTACTTAGCATGTGAATACTTAGCATGTGAATACTTAGCCTGTGGAGGTCATCGTGGTCTTAACCATCGCACTCGTTTGTCTCGTTCTCGCCATCGGGCTCACCCTCTACCGGGCGCTGCTGGGGCCGACCTGGGGTGACCGCATCGCGGCGCTGGACTTTTTAAGCACCGGCGTGGCGGTGCTCGTCATGGTGGTTGCCCTCAAAACGGGGCAACCGGCTTTTGTCGACGTGGCGCTCATCGTGTCGATTTTGGGGTTTCTGAGCACGGTGGCGCTGGCGCGCTACTTGCTGGGCGGGCGGGTGATGCGGTGAGACGTCTGGTCGTCGGCTTTGTTTGCCTGTCGAGCGCAGCGGCTTTTGCGTCGCCGCAGGCCGGGCGGGCGGTCGAGCAGAGTTTGGTCGCGGAACTGCTCATCCTGTTCGGCTGCGTGTTTATTCTCACGGCGGGCATCGGCATGTTGCGGTTTCCGGACTTTTACGCGCGGCTGCACGCCTCGAGCAAGCTCGTCACCTTGGGCGGCATCGGCGTCTTCGGCGGCGCGGCGATTGCCTTCGCGCCCCTCGGCGTGACGCAGCGGGTGTTGCTGACGGCCGTTTTTTTCTTTCTCACCGCGCCCCTGTCGAGCTACATGATCGCGCGCGCGGGCTACCTGCGCGGGCTCAGACCCTATTTTGAAGACGGCAGCGTAGACGAGTGGGGCGCGCTCGGCGCGGCCACGGAAACACTCGGCCCCGGCGACGCCGAGGACCCGACGGGGTTGTCCAAACGTGGGGTCTGAGATGAGGCAGGTGGTGTTTTTCGGTAACGAGGGAGCAGAGCGGCGGGGCGGAGGAGCAGGGAAGAATAAGTCGTCTTTGATATTCACGTACTTTCCACTCGGTCCTCGGTCCTTTCTTCTCGGAGCACCTTCGTGGGCTTGACCGACGACCTCGAGCGCTGCATACGCACCCTCGCCCCCGACCCGCGCACCGCGCTCTGCGACGTGGATGTGCGGGACGGCGTGTTGGCGGGAATCGCCGAGGCGCGGCTCGAGCCCGTCCTAGTCCGCTTCGCCGCCGAACACGGGGTTGAGTCGGCGGTTCGGTTCCTGAGTTCGGTCGAACACCGGGTTGTGCCGCAACGCGTCTTTTTGCGCGCCGCGCCGCGGCCCGACGCCGAAACCGTCAACGAACTCCTCCACGGCGAAGCCGCCCTTGTCTACGAGCGGGTCGGGGGGTGGTTGCGCGTGGCGGTCGAGCGGGACGGCTATTTGGGTTGGTTGCCCTCGACCGCGCTCGCCCACGCCCTGCCCGCGCCGAGCCACCGCTTCACCGCGCCGCGCGGCCACGTTTTCGCGCGGCCGACGGTCTCGAGCGAGCGGCTGTTCGAGGTTTCGTTCGGTAGCCGGTTGCGAGTTGAAGAGGAACAGGAAGGCTGGGCGCAAACAGTGTTCGGGCGCGACGAACGCGGCTGGGTCAAGGCGGGTTTGCTCGAGCCCCTAACGACTCCTCCCCCCGAGCCGAGCCCGCAAGCCGTGACCTGTTTTGCGAAACGGTTCCTCGAGACGCCCTACAGCTGGGGCGGCGTGAGCGCCTGGGGCCTGGACTGCTCGGGCTTTGTCCAGACCGTTTTCGGCGCGTTCGGCGTTTCCTTGCCCCGCGACGCGGACCAGCAAGGGCATTGCGGTGTAGAGGTGAAGCTCGAGGACGCGCAACCCGGCGACCTCCTCTTTTTTCCCGGCCACGTCGCGCTGTCTTTAGGCGGCACACGCTTCGTCCACGCCAACGCCCACCACATGCGGGTGACGGTGGACGACTTTACAGGGTCGGCTTACGGCGAGCGTTTGCGGAAGAAGCTGACGGGCGTGCGGCGGCTCGAGCCTTTTCTCAATCCACAGTCAAAACTATGTCACGCACCGAGGGTCTAGTTCAATGACGGTTTACGACACGACCTCTCACTTTCTCACCTTCTTCGACGCGACGAAAGGAAAGTCGGACGCCGAAAAAATAGCCCATTTCTGGTCCGACCTGCACCCTGCCAATCCCGCCTTTTACAGTCTGCGGCTGTCCGAATGGGAGAAGCGGGGAGAGAATGTCGAAACCGCGCTTTTAGAGGAAATAAAGGCTTTTGGTGCTTACCGAGACGAATTCGTCCGATTGCAAAACGCCGTGCCGAAGCAGTTGGCAGACGCGGTGGCGTCGTTCAAACAAACTTTCCCCGACTTCGACGCGGACTTCGAGGTTCACCTGCTGCACTCCTTGGAAAGTATGGACGGGGGCACGCGCAAGTTGGACGGCGAGCACGCCTTTATTTTCGGCCTGGACATGATGGCTAGGTACCACCCCTGGAAAAACGAAACGCCCTTCTTCCACCACGAGTTGCTGCACGCCTACACCAAGCAACTGCACGTCCCGGCGACGCAGTGGTACAGCTCGGACAAGCTTCTGCTCAGTTTGTGGGAGGAAGGCTTGGCGGTCTACGTCAGTCACCTGCTCAACCCGTCAGCCGGTTACGACGAGCTGACCCTCAACTTTCCCGAGGGCCTGTTCGGACGGGTCTGGCAGGACAGGGCTTTTCTGGCGTCCGACCTCGCCGCCAGCCTAGCGTCGACGGACGAGGCAACGAACAGGCGTTACTTCACCCCCTGGACGAACGACCCACAGGTGCCGGGCCGCGCGGGGTACGTCGTCGGCTTCGTGGTGCTGAACGAACTAGCAAAACAACACCCGCTCGGTTTGCTGCTCGAGCCGCCCGGTGAGGCCGAACTGTACGGGCTTGTGAAAGGGGGGTTGGCTGAACTTGCAGCGTTGCCGGACGACGCCTACTTGCCGGGGCCTCCCCACATTGCGTAAAAAAGCTGAGGACGTAAGTCCTGGTATACCCATCAACCTGACGAACGACGAGCGGTGCGAATAATCTCACTTTTCTCTTTATTTTACCCATTTTTCTCATTTTAGTGTTGCTTAGGAGTGCGCCCGTAAGATACTCTGACCCATGCAAGAATATCCCAGCCTGGTTTGGCACCTCAAAAACACGCAGTTGTTCGAAGACTTGTCCGAGGACGAGTTGGAGCAAATCACCCGCATCACCCCGTACAAAAAGTTCAGCGCCGGGGAAATCATCTACCACATGGAAGACCCCGCCGACGCGCTCTACTTCATCCGCGACGGCATGGTCAAAATCTCGATGTACTTTCCCAACGGCAAAGAGATGATTTTGGCGCTGTTCGGCAAGTACGACGCCTTCGGCGAGTTGTTGCTGCTGCAAAGCGAGCGCCGCCCCAACCAGGCCGAGGCGGTCAGCGACACCACCCTCATCGTGCTGCCCGAAAACGATTTTCAGCGCCTGCTCCAGCAATACCCCAAAATCGCCATGAAGTTCATCCAGGTGATGTCTACAAACCTGTGGCGCGCCGAGGCGCGGTTCGCCGAGGTCGGCGCTTACGACGCGCCAGGCCGGTTGGCGAACCTGCTGCTGCGCTTGGCGGGCGACTTCGGCGTTGAAGGCGAGCGGGGCACCGTCATCGACCTCAACCTGACCCAGCAGGACTTAGCGAAAATGATAGGCGCGACCCGCGAAACCGTGTCGCACTGCTTGGCGAGGTTGCTCGAGTACGGCGCGGTGCGCCGCCGCCGCGCACCGATTACGGTCAACCCGAAAAAGTTGCAGCAGTTTTTGGACGAGGCGAGCGAGTAGAGCAGTACCGGGTAAAAAGTAAATAAGGAGAAAATGAAAAGGCAAAAGTTTCTCCTCTGCTCTTCGGCCCTTCTACTCCTTTTTTCCTGGGCTCGAGAAGAATCCCTAAGCTGAGGTCGCTCTTACGCGGTCGCCGCCGCGACCTCTTCGGGTTCGGGCTCTAAGACCAGCGCGACCAGCGTCCCGGTCGTTTCTTGGATGGGAATGTCCTCGGTCAGCACGCGCACGTTGGAACCGTTGATGACGAACATGGGCAAGTAGTTGGTGCCGTGGACGGCTTCGAAGTCGGCTAAGTTGAAACGCTCGGTGATGTTCGTTTTTTTAATCTTCGCGCCGCGGCTGAAAAGGTGGCTCAACTCAGCGTAGGTGACGGCTTTGTGAAACAGAATGCGCCCGCGGCTCTCGTCGCTTATCTTGTCGCGTTCGCTGGAGCGGCCGGGTTTGAGCTGGTAAACGTGCAGCGAATCGAACTCGCGCGCGTACTTCAGCGCCGCGAGACCGTTGGCCTCGTCGTTGCTGGTGAGCGCGAGCAGCTTGCCGATGCCGGACAAACGCAACTCGTCGTCACTTCGCTCGGACAGCAAACTGCCGTAGTAAGCGTTCAAGCCTTCAACGCGCGCCGCCGACACGTTTTGCCAGTTGGTGTCGGACAACAACACGTTCACGCCCTCACCCTTTAAGAACTCGGCGATGCGCCGCGCGAACGGGTGCGCGCCCATGATGAGAAAACCTTGCGGGTCGGGCTCGGCGATGCCCAGTAGGCGCGCCACGGGTTTAGCGGTCAAGCTGTTGAGCAGCACCGTGCCCACGATGACCGTAAAGACCAGCGGTGCCAAAACGGCGGCGTCGGTCGCGCCCTCGGCGACCAGTTCCGCGGCGAACAGCGAACTGACCGCCGCCGCCACGATGCCGCGCGGCGCTATCCAAGACAAGTAAAGCTTTTCCTTGACAGTAAAGTCCGAGCCGATGGTGCTGATGAAGATGCTCAGCGGGCGCACCACCAGCATGAGGGCGGCCAGCAGCAGCAGGGTCGAAACGTTCACGACGCGGAGCAAGGTCTCGAGTTCGATGTTGGCGGCGAGCACGATAAAAAGCAGCGAGATAAAGAGCACGGTCAGGTCTTCTTTGAAGTTCAGCAGGTTTTTGATGTTCGGCACCTGCCGGTTTGCCAGGATGATGCCCATAATAGTCGTCGCCAGCAGACCCGACTCCTCGGCAAAGGTACCCGACACCGCGAATACCAAAAACACGAAGCCCAGCGCGACGATGCTGACAAGGTAGTCCGGGACGAGGCGACGCGAGAGCAGAAACGCGAGCAGCAGGCCGCCCACAATTCCGGTCAGCCCACCGACCCCGACGAACTTCAAAAACACGAGCCCGACCTGACCTAAAGCCTCGCTTCGGTTGAAAGTTACCAGATACTCGAACACCAGCACCGCCACCATCGCGCCGATGGGGTCGATTAAAATACCCTCCCACTTCAAGACGTTGCCGACCTTGGAGGTGGGTCGTACGATGCGCAGCAGCGGCCCGATGACCGTCGGGCCGGTGACCATCACGAGCGCGCCGAACAAAAACGACAGCCCTGGGTTGAGGCCGACGATGTAGTACCCCGCGGCGGTCGCGCCGAGCCAGGTCACGAGCGCGCCCAAGCTCACCAGTCGCCGCACCACGCCCCTGATTTCGCGCAGTTCGGAGAACCTCAGCGTCAGGCCACCCTCGAACAAAATCAGCCCGACCGCGAGCGACACCGCCGGAAACAGCAAGCTCTCGCTCACAAAGTCGGTCGGGTTGACGAGGCCTAAAACCGGCCCCAAAAAGAAGCCGATGATTAAGAGCGGCAAAATGGCGGGCAGCCCGACGCGCCAGGCCAGCCACTGCGCCGCCGCGCCGAGCGCGACGACGAGGCCGATAGCGAGACCTACATGCTCGAGAAAAAACGTCATAAAGACAACTATACTCAAAGTTTCTAAATAGATTTGTCAGAACCCCGCTTTCCCTTCTTTGCGGTTGCCCGTAAGCCGCCGACCCCGCCCGCTCGTCAGGCCCGGCGAACTTTGCAAAGTGAGGTAAACTTAGTGGCGTGGCAAGTGTCCAAGATTTGCGCGAACGCCTGAAAAAACCCTTGTTGTTGGAGTTGCGCTCCGGTTGTCAAGACGGGGTCGTGGTCGGCGGTTTGGAAAAGCTCGTCGAGACGGTCGGCAAACCGTTCGGCGACGTGCGCGCGCTCGTCAAGGGGTACGCGGACTTGGAGCCCGACGAGAGGCAGCAAAAGCTCGAGCAAGCCCTATCGTTGCTCGAGCCTGAAAGCGCTTCACCCGTAGCTGCTGAAAAGCTCGACAGGGCCAAAAAGCCGGAGCCCGAGCCGGTTTCAGAAACGTCCCGTGAAGTCTTAGAGCTGAACGTGCTCGACCACAGCCTGAGCGACAAAACCATCGACTTAGGCGCGCAAGCTCCCAAAAAGCTCGCCGGCATCGGCGTTCACAGCTACCGCGACCTCGTCTACACCTACCCCAAACGCTACGAAGACCGCCGCGCCCTGCCGCACTTCGGCGCATTGGGCGACCAGGAAAGCGTGACCCTGGTCGGCACCATCACAGGGCGCAAGGCGGTCAAGTCCAAACGCGGCATGAACATCATGCGCGCGGTGTTGGAAGACCAGCACGGCGGTCGGGTCACGGCGGTGTGGTTCAACCAGCCCTGGTTGGAAAGCCAGCTTTTTCCGGGCCAGCGCTTGATCGTCTCGGGCAAGGTGAAGCGCAAGGGGCGCTACGTGGACATCGGGGTGGCGCACCACGAAATCGACGAGGAAGGCGAATCGCTGTCCGCCGGGCGCATCGTGGGGATTTACGGTTCGACGCAGGGGCTGTCGCAAGCTTACATCCGCCGCGCGGCTTACCGGCTTTTGGAAGCCCTGCCCACCCTGCCCGACCATTTGCCGAAAAGCGTGCTCGAGCGCTTCTCGCTGGTCAGCTTCGACACGGCGGTGCGCGAGATTCACTTTCCGACGAGTGAGCAAGCCCTGCAAGCGGCCACGCGGCGGCTGAAGTTCGACGAGTTTTTCTTTCTTGAACTGCGCGTGCTCCTCAACCGCGACACGACGCTGCTGGGCAAGCACTTCACGGTTCGCGAGCGAGACTTGAAAACCTTTGGCTCGAGCCTGCCCTTCAAGCTCACCGGGGCGCAAGACCGCGCGCTGCGCGAAATCCTGGCCGATATGGCCGAGCCCAAGCAGATGGCTAGATTGCTCCAGGGCGACGTGGGCTCGGGCAAGACGGCGGTGGCGGCGGCGGCGGCCTTCGTGGCGATAAAAAACGGCTTCCAGGTCGCGCTTATGGCCCCGACCGAAATCCTGGCGCGGCAGCACTACTTGAATTTAATCCAGTACCTCTACCCGCTCGGCGTGCAGAGCGAACTCTTCATCGGCACGATGAGCTACCGCGAACGCCGCGAGGCGCGCGAGCGGCTGAGCGGCAGCCAGGTCGATTTGGCAGTGGGCACGCACGCGCTCATCCAGGAGGGCGTGGTGTTCCGCGACTTAGGCCTCGCCATCGTCGACGAGGAGCACCGCTTCGGCGTCGAGCAGCGGCGCAAGCTCCTCCAGGGCAACCCGGACGTGCTGGTGATGAGCGCGACGCCCATCCCGCGGAGTTTGGCGCTGACCTACTACGGCGACCTGGAACTCTCGGTCATCGACGAACTGCCGCCGGGCCGCCAGCCCATCAAAACGCGGCTCGTGAACGACTCGAAACGCCGCGACGTGTACCGCTTCGCCTGGGGCGAGATTCAAAAGGGGCGGCAGGTCTACCTGGTCACGCCATTAATTGAGGACTCCGAGGCTTTGGAGCACATCGTCTCGACCACGCAGATGTTCGAGGACTTGAAGCTCATCATGCCTAAAGACTGCCGCATCGACATGCTCCACGGCAAGATGACCGGCGTCGAAAAAGACGAGACGATGGAGCGCTTTCGCCGGCATGAATTCGACCTGCTCGTCTCCACAACCGTCATCGAGGTCGGCGTGGACATCCCCAACGCCTCGGTCATGATTATCGAAAACGCCGAACGTTTCGGTTTGTCGCAACTCCACCAACTCCGCGGGCGCGTCGGGCGGGGCGAACACGAGAGTTTTTGCATCCTCGTCGCGGGCGACCGCAGCAAAAAGACGCAGCACCGCCTGGAAGTCATCGAAAAGTATACCGACGGTTTCGTCATCGCCGAGAAAGACTTAGAACTGCGCGGCCCCGGCGAGATTCGCGGCACGCGCCAATCCGGCTTGCCCGACCTGGTGCTGGGCGACCTGACGCAAGACGGCGACATCATCGAAAAGTCGAGGGACTTAGCCAAACGGATGCTGGACGCCGACCCGCACCTGAACGCCCCCTGGGCGGGCCGCCTCAAAGCCGAACTGAAGCGCCGCAGCGAGGCGATTGGCTTTCGGCAGATTATTTAGGTTCGTCGGCATTTTCCCCGACCCGTTGTGATGTTTGCTGTGCTGAACGTAAGTATTCAACAGTCGGTAGTCAGAGTTAATACCCTTTCCGGTTAATTCCCTCTGTTAACCCGAGCAAGCAGTCCTGAACCAGCGGTATCATCGGTGACGGCTGAGCGCTGAGCCGTCATAGTCACTACCTGTGGTTCAAGACTGTTCAGCGAGTAGAAACAAATACGGACTGACAGATAAGGAGCCGAAAAAGCTCTGCCTAATTTACGAGGTGTATTATCGGAATCCGTATAAGGTTGCGAAGGCTCGAGTCCTCAGGCGTGCCGGACAAAGAAAGTTTTAGGCGCGAACATCGACCTGAGTTGAAAAGCGCGCGAACCCCCTGGCGCTTGGGCACTCGCACGGCAGGCCCCGAGCTTGTGAACGAACACCTTGTCGTGCGGGGCGGGGACGGGTACGCTTGGCCTCAGCTTGTCTACTCTCGCCCCCTCCCTTCAAGCCGTCGCCGTGTGGGCCTCGCGCGCGTTGCACCCGCTCGTCGTCGCGCCGCTGTCGCTGTTCGCGGTGCAGCGCTTGTCCGGGGCGACCTCGCTGCAGGCGACACTGTGGACCCTGTTCGCCTGCGGCACGACGCTGCTGCCCCTCTTCGCCTTTATCCAGTTCCGCGTTCGGCGCGGGCGCTACGAGGACTGGGACGTGTCACGGCGCGAAGACCGCCACACGCTCTACATCATGGCCGCGCTGGTCATGGTCGCCTTGCTCGCCGCCCTCGCCGCGCTACCCGCACCGAGAATTGTGTGGTGGGCGATGGTGACGGCGCTCGCTGCAATCAGCGTGGGGGCGTTCGTCAACTTGTTTGTCCACAAAGTGAGTTTGCACGTCCTCACCGACGCGGCCTGCGCGACCTTTTTGGCGTTTTTGTGGCCGCCGGGTGGGGCGGTGCTGTTGGCACTGAGCGTGCTCGTGGCTTGGTCCAGGGTTTACCTGGGCCGCCACACGCTGCCGGACGTGGTGTGGGGCTTCTTTGTCGGCGTGCTGTGCTCGGCGCTGGTGTTCTGGCTGCTGGTGCTGTGACTACTCGTTGGGCAGGTAACGCTCCAACAGCTGCTCGTAAGGCCGGGCGTTGAGGCGCGTCAAGAGCGTTTGGTTCAACGCTTCGCGCCTCTCGTCGTCTTCAGGCAGCACGAAGGCGTAACGCTGCGGCGCGGCGTTCGTCTCGACGCGGCGAAAGGTGAGGTTGGTGTTCTCGCTTTTGAGGTAGCGGAGGGTCGCGTCGCTCGCCAAAAAAGCGTCCAGCTCGCCCTGTTGGAGGGCGCGTAAACCTGCCAAGGGCGTGTCGAACTCTCGAAAGCCTATGCCTTCTTCCTCCAAGTAAAAGGCGGCGGGCGTGTCCGCCACGACGCCGACCTTCGTCCCCCGCAAGTCGCCCGGCACCGACAGACCGCCCCCCTGTCCCGCGCTCACCACCGAGACGAGCGCGGCGGTGAGGCTGGCCGTGATGCCCATCGCCAGCAGCATCCACAAAAAGGCCAGCGCGCGGCCCCAAAAGGTGAACGGCGCTTTGTCGCCGTAGCCAATCGTCGTCATGGTCACGGCCGCCCACCAAAAACCCGCGCCGACGCCCTGCAGCGCGCTACGCTCGCCGCCGAAACTCTCCTCGTTGGCCCCGCGCTCTAGCAGCCACACCAGCGCCCCGACGACGAGCAACAGAACCGACAAAAACAGCACCACCCTGAAAAACCGCGCCGTGAACAACCCCCTGACGATGTTCCACAGGCTCTGCGCGCGCGGCGTCGCCACGCTCAAGGTGGTGGTGTAAAAGGGATGGGCGAAGTCGACGCGAACCTCGTCCGCCGCCGTGGCCGTCCCGGTAAGCCCCAGGTCGAGCGTCCCGTCCGCGACCCCGGCGACGAGCGCGTCGGGCTCGGTCGCCCGGAACTCGAACACGATACCCAAGTCGTCCGCCACCTCGCGCCACAGCGCTACGGCGACACCGTCCCACTGGCCGCCCGACTGAAAAGCGAACGGCGGCAGTTCTGCAACGCCGACCCGTAGCGGCGCGTCCTGCGCGAACGCCGCGGTTTGCACAAGCGCCAGAACCGCCGCAAAAATCAAGTTGAGGTACCCGAGCCTCACGCTTTCGCCCCGACGGCTTCCGCCAAACCCGGCACGCCGTCAAGACCGCTCAAGACTTCGAGGCTCGAGCCCGCAAAATCCTCACCTACGGGTTCGAAACGGCCGCCCAAATGCTGAGTTAAAAACGCCTCGACGACCGCGTTGAAGGACAAGTTGTTCTCAGGCCGGGCGAAGCCGTGGCCCTCGTCGGGGTAGAGGACGTAAGTTACCGGGATGTCGTTGCTTTCCAGCGCCGCCACGACGCTGTCGGACTCGGCCCGCTTGACGCGCGGGTCGTTCGCGCCCTGGCCGATGAGGAGCGGCTTGGTGATGCGCTCGGCGTAGTGGACGGGCGAACGCTCTTTCAGCAGGGCCAGCCCCGTCTCGGTGCGAGGGTCGCCGACGCGGGCGGTGAGCATGGCGAGCATCGGTGTCCAGTAAGGTGGGATGGCGTTAAGCAAGGTCACGAGGTTCGACGGCCCCACGATGTCCACCCCGGCCGCGAACACCTCCGGGGTGAAGGTGAGCCCCGCCAGTGCTGCGTAGCCGCCGTAAGAGCTGCCCATGATGGCGATGTCCTGTTGCGCCACCCCTTGTTCAACCGCCCAAGCGACCGCGTCCAGCAGGTCGTCGTGCATTTCCCGGCCCCAGGCCAGGTTGCCCGCGTTCACAAACGCCTTGCCGAAGCCGGTCGAGCCGCGAAAGTTGACGCTCAACACCGCGTAGCCGCGGTTCGCGAGCCACTGGTGGTAGGGGTTAAAGCCCCAACCGTCACGCCCCCAGGGACCGCCGTGAACGAGGAGCACCGTCGGCAGGGGTTTCTCGGGTTTGGGTTCGCCGCCCGGGTTGCTCCCCAGCGGCAGCGTGAGGTAACTGACCAGCTCGAGCCCGTCGCGCGCCTGAATCACGACCGGGTGCATCTTGGCGAGGGGGGCGTGCTCGAGGGCGGGTTTGTCATAAAACAAAAAGTGCGCCTCACGCTCCGGCCGCTCGTACAGGTGGTAACTCAGGGGGCCGTCGTCGGGTCGGTAGACGACAATCCACTTGTCGTCTGCAAGCGTGCGGTCGGTGATGTCGAAAACGCCGTCGGCGACGGTGCTCAGGTAAGCCAAATCCGCTTCGATGTCTGGGTCGAGCGCGACCCAGCGCTTTTTCTCATAGTCCACGGCGGCGGCCTGGATTTTCCTGGTGCGCGGGTGCCACAACACGTCACCGAGGTCGACGCGGTCGTCCGCAAGCAGCACCTCCGAAACGCCCTGCGCCAGGTCGACGCCCAGCAGCGCCGCCGTGTCGCGCCCGCGGCTGTCGGCCATGTACAACAGGTCGCCCTGCACCCCAATAGGCGCGGTCGTCAGCTGGTCCTCCATCACGACCGAGGTGTAGCTCGCCCAGGTATCGGTTTCGGTGCGCCGAAAGATGTCCGAGCCGCCGTCCCTGGTCATCCGCACGCCGAAGCGCACCCGAAAAGCGTCGTCGGTCATGAATTCCAAAAAACCCTCATCGTTTTGCAACACGCGCTCCCGTTCGCCCGTGCGCAAACTGACGCGGTAGAGGTCGTGGGCGGAAGGGTCGCGGTCGTTCAGGCCGACCAAAACCTCTCCCGGAAACTCGGGGCTGAGGTGCTGGACTTGCGCTTGCACGTTTTCCAAGGGCGTCAGGTCGAGCGTTTCGCCGCTGGGCAAGTGAACCCGGTAGAGGTGCCAGTTTTCGTCGCCGCCCTCGTCCTGAAGGTAAAGAACGTCCTCGCCCGTGTAAGCCCAAAGGTGCTGGCGAATACCGCGCCCTGCGTCACGGGTCACGGGCCGCGCCGCGGCGGGGTCGTCAACCGGCCCCACCCACAGGTTCAGCACCCCGTCCAGCGGTGCCAAAAAACTGAGCTTGCCGCTCGTCGGGCTGAGCCGCGCCTGCGTTTTTTCGGGGTTGCCGAACAGCAGCTTGCGCGGGATGAGAGGTGTAGCGAAAGCGTGAGTCATAGGGCATGATAAACCAAGCGGGACGGGAAAAAAGGCAAATAAAAAAGGGCGGAGAGGGTTGACTGTGTCCTGAATGTCAGTTAACCTTCGTGGCTCAGTGTTGTGCAGCAGACGCGCGCGTCTGTTGCAGAAGGATTATAGCCATCCAACAGACCCTCATGGACATCGTTTAGACTCCGAAAGCGAATTTACTCGCACGTTCAAAGCTGTAAGTGCGTGACCGCCACGCCCCCAAACGGCGGCACCCCCATCCCGGCGTGTCCCTGCGCCGCGACCACCTCGTCGCCATAGAGGTGTGCAGCGATTCTTGCAGGGTTCGTTTCATTCCCATGCTCTCGAGAGACCGCTTGTGTGTACGCGCGCTCCTCTTCGTCGAGCGTTCGCGCTTCGGGAACGCTTCTAATGCTCGAGCCGTCCCCACCATAGATATTCGCCCGGAGGTCGTCGTAGGTCTCCACCCCGCAGAGTTCGGCAGCGTGGGCTAGAGCCGCGCACCAATCGTCCGGGGCGCTAAAGGCCAAGAACTAGGGAGTAAGGAGACTTGGGAAGCACCCTTTAACCAGCTCGGTCGCGCGCCCCTCGAGCCTCAGCATGTCCCTTAGCGTCATGACCTCGCTTTCGCCTGCCGTGCCCGCATACATGAGCGCGCGAGTTATCGCCGCGCCTAAACGAGCCAAGTTCCCCTCGCTCGGCCAGAGCTGAATGAGTAAAGAGCCGGGCACGCCCGCGAACACGCTGAGCCCGTGGCTGCGGAGCATCAGCGCGCGGTTGGCGGGGTCGGCGGGCAGGAGAAAGACGTTCAGCTCAACGTCGGGCGCCTGTGAATGCCTAGCGGCGGCCTCGAGCCCCTCACGAATCTGCCCTAAGACCACTTTGTCTCGAAACTGCCCGAACGTCCATTGCGACGCCTCCACGCGCCTCGAGGGGTTGAAGAGCCCCCAGCCCTGCTGCGCGGCGACCACGTTGTAACCGTCTACCGCGCCCGCCTGCATGACCCGAAAGAGTGTGGTGCGCTGGGCGCGGGCGGCGAGCTTGAACGGCTGAAAGACGCTCCCCTCGCCGTAGAGCACCGGGCGCGAGCGCTCGAGCCGTTCCTTAGGGGAACTAGGCTCGCAGAAAAGGGACGCGAGCAAACTCACGGTGTCGTGTATGACGATGTTCATGCCCTAAAGTAACCCGACGCTGCGACAATCTCTTGCCAGGGGACGTAGGTCGCCTCCGCGGCACTATGCCCGGTACGCTTTAAGTAAGCCTGCACAAGTTCAAAGCCGAGGGTGTAGCCCGCGTAGTCAGGGACGTTCTGTTTGGGGTAGTGAAACCGCTCGGCAGCCCAGTCGCCGAAGATGAAGCCGCGCACCACGTCGAAATCGCTCTCTTCCAAGGCTTCCTCAAAGCGAGGCTTGACCCCTTCGATTTGTTCCGCGGATAGTGCATCGCTGTAGGGTCCAACTAGCGATTCGTCCCCCACGATTTCTAAGCCGAACGATTCCGCCAGACCTTCGGCGACGAGGTACTTGCCCAAGGTCAAGTCGGGCATAAACGGCTCGAACGCAAAGCGGACGATGTGATGGATTTCGTGCGCGCTCGCCACCGGCAAGCGCGGCGTGCCGACAGGATTGGGATAAGCCATCACCAGCGCCGCGCCGGGCTGCTGGGCTCCGGTATAGGCACCATACTCGAGGTCCAGGTGCCGCAAGCTGCCGAGCACGAGGGTGAAGGAAATGGGCTCGAGCCCAAGCCCGTGAGCACCGGGGCTGAGGGTCTCGAGCGCCCTTTCAGCAGCCCCGACACACGCTTGCCACGTCCCCGCCTTTTCGAACGCGCGGATGGCCTCGAGTCCTCCCTCACAATCTTCTTCGGGGGTGTAGAAGCCCATCATCGTCGCGGCGCTCAGGGCGGGGTTCGCGTTCCTATCTCCTGGGGGAAAGTATGCTAAGAACGGTTTCCAAAAGCGTTCCAAGGGAGTCATGACCTCCCCTATAAAAACATCGGTCGAGCAGGTCGCCAGGGCCTCGCGCTGGGCGGCCAGGGTATCTATCGGTTGCAGCATCGTTTACCTCCGTCGTCTTTGAGGGCTTGGTGCAGTTCAGGAGTGTAAGTCACACGTCGCCTTCAAAACGAGCTTAGACCCTACAACCGTTGTAGAGTCAAGACCCATGCACCCGCCTACGCTCTACTCGATCGGTGAGGTCGCCGCCCAGGCGGACGTGAGCGTGCAAACCCTGCGTCACTACCACAAACTCGGTTTGCTCGAGCCGAGCGCCGTCTCGGATGCGGGCTATCGCCGTTACTCCGAGTACGATTGCGCGCGCCTCAAGCTGATTCGCACCTTGCGGAGCGTCGGCTTCGACCTAAAAACCGTCGCGCGACTGCTCGAGGGTCGCTCAAATGCCAGAGACGTGCTGCGCCTCCAGGTCGCCGTTTTGGGGTCGGAAATAGAGGCGCTGAAACGGCAACAGGTCGTTCTGAACGCCGTCGCCCGGAGCGAAGTGGGCGAGGCGGACCTGTTGGCAAAGTTGACCCGACTCAAGGTGTTGGCGCAGCTCGACAAATTAGAGCGCGAAGCCTTTTTGGCTCGGCACTTGGGCGGGGCGCGGGGCAAAACGCCCCAAAGCGAAGAGATTTGGCGAGCCGCCGTTTTAGATTTACCCCAAACGATGACCGAACAGCAGCTCGAGGTTTGGCTCGAGCTCGCAGAGTTGGCGGCCGATGGAGGCTTTCAGGCGTTGCTCACGCGTCAAGGGGAGCCTTTTGAAGCGTTGGACCCCGAAAGCACTCTCGAGTGGCATGGGCTTTTGGGCCAGGTCACCGTCCGAGCGACCGAGGCTGTCAAGACGGGTTTGGACGCGCGGAGCGAAACCGCTCGGGCCATTTTGAACGACTGGACCGGCGGGCTTGCCCGGATACTCGGCCGGGAAGAGGACCGCGCCTTTCGGCAGTGGATGCTCGACCACTTCAGCTCGACCCACGACCCCCGTATCCAGCGGTACTGGCAACTGGTCGCCGAACTCAAAGACCTCCCCTTTTCGCCCGAACGTGCTGGGGCATTTGGCTGGTTGCTCGAGGGCTTGCAGGACAAATCGGGCGAGGTCGCGTCGGTCACTCCCGGAGAACCTGCCTACAGGTGACTCCTGCAACGGAATCGTCTGCGTGGGGTGAGGAATGCCGCAGCCGGGGCCACTCAACTCTTTACACCTAACAATTTGCACTTGTCAAGAGCAAAAAACCGCACTTAGCTTTTCGTTTTTAGGCATAGTGACGAAGACGTGAAGGAGCAGGTGTGAGTTTTTGACGACTACTTGGAGAAAGCGCCAAAAGCGAGTGGAGAAGAAGTGCAGGCATTTTTGGAGGCTCGAGAGGATGTGGAAGCTAATGTAGATAGCGAGGTGGTAAAGCAGCTTCAAAAACGCCTGCAGGAAAAGGGGCGTCAGGAGCTTTCAGAAATATTTTTGCGACCAGCTTTGTGCAAAGCAATTCTTCACAAGGATGTCCAAGAAGATAGGGATATCATGTGCCATGCACGACCAGGTTCAATTTAACCTCGAGCATTCAGCCAGCATCAAACTGTTGCGCAGCGACAACGCCGCTCTGATTGTGAGCTTTTTGCAGCAGGCGTTTAAAGCGCAGCATCGCACCTCTGTCGGCTATAAAGAACTGCTAGAAGCGCTCGAGCAAACCCTCGACACCCTTCACGAAACGCAGCCCGAACTTTACCTCAACAGCGCCAAGAATTATCTCACCATCTGGTGCGACGACGAACACCGTTTTCTAGCGCGACGCTACCTCGCGGACGATGAGCCCATCTTCGAACTCACCCCCGCTACCGAGAAGGTCTTAAACTGGCTGGATGACTTGAACCGGCGCGAGTTTGTTGGCACCGAGTCGCGTTTCTTGCGTATTTTCGATTTGCTTGACGAAATCAGGGTGCAAAGCAGCGCCGACCCTGAGACCCGCTTGAGCTACTTAAAAAAACGAAAGGCCGAGCTTCAAGAAGAAATCGACCGTATCGAAGCTTCGGGCGTGGTGAGCCGCTACAACCCGACCCAGCTTAAGGAACGTTTTGCCGAAGCCCAGCAACTCGCCCGGCAATTATTAGCGGATTTTAAAGAAATCGAAGAGAACTTTCGGGGGATTGCTCGCAGCGTGCAGGCGAAGCAGTTGGAGGCCCACGCGGTCAAAGGTGCCGTTTTGAGAAGTGTCCTCGATGCCGACGCCGAACTAAAGAAGTCGGACCAAGGGCGCAGTTTTTACGCCTTCTGGCAGTTTCTCATCTCACCTCAAAAACAAGAAGAATTGCGGCAACTCGTCGAGAGCGTCCACGTTCTACCCGAACTGAGCGAACTCGCTGGGCATCAAGAGACACTAAGTCGCATAAAGGAACACCTGCTGACAGCGAGCAGCTCGATTATCCAGTCGAATCAGCGCTTAGCAGAGCAGTTGCGCAGGCTGCTCGATGAACAGAACATCGCAGAAAACAAACGTGTCTTAGCGCTCGTCGCCGATATCAAAAAGCTTGCCGTACAGCACGAAGATGACGGGGAGGACTTTATCAGCCTCGAGACCCGCCCCAACATTCAACTGGTCATGGAGCGCCCTTTGTGGGAGGCGAGCGACACGCCGAGCTTCGAGCCGCAAGCCTTAAGCCTGGGCGGCGAAGATGTTTCGGCGGTGAATACCGACGCCCTTTACAGGGGCGTCTACGTCGACAAACGCGTCCTGGCTAAGCGTATTGAGGCGGAGTTGAGCAAGCGTCCGGAGGTCGGTCTGGCTGAACTGCTTAAGCGCTATCCCGCCGAACAGGGTCTATCGGAAATCATCGCTTACCTCAGCATCGCCTCGCAGCACGAGCAGCACCGGATTAACGATACCTTTTATGAAACGGTCACACTCATTGGGTCGGATGGACAAACGATCGAACTGGTCGTGCCGCAGGTTGTCTTTAGAAGGACGGTAAAAGGATTGAAGGTTAAAGGTTGAGTTTGTAGGGGAGCCGAATAGCGAAAAAGACCTCCTCCGCCCACCGGCTTCCAGTTTATGATTACCCCTAATGCTCAACCGAGACAAACAAACGCCCTACGCGGCGGTTATCATCAAGCTTCTGCAGGGAACGCTCGAGGCGGACGACGGTTACTGGAGCACACTACTCGACTACCGTAGTGCCGTTGAGGAGCATTTTGAAAGTCTCGGCTTAGCGCTGCATCTCGACGAGGTCGAAGGCTACGCTTACCTTACCCAACCCGACCCAGGGGATGATGAGGTTGGTGACAGCGAGCCCTTACCCAGACTGGTGCGCCGCCAAAAACTGAGCTACGGGGCGACCCTGCTCTGCGTGTTGTTGCGCGAGCGCCTGCTTCAGTTCGACCAGCGCGACTTAGCCTCGAGCCGGGCCGTCATCTCAAAAAGCGAGATTCAGGAGATGATGGGACTCTTCTTAGAGACGCCCACGGATGAGTTGAAACTGTTTAGAAGTGTGGACGGCCACATTCGGCAGGTGCTCGAGCTAGGCTTTTTAAAGAAGCTCTCGACCGAGGAAGACATGTTCGAAATTCGCCGCATTATCAAAGCGAAACTTTCGGCGGATGCGCTAGCCGACGTCAAGGCAAAGTTGGAAGCCCATGTCGATGAATAGACTCGAGTTCGAAACGGACAATAGTGAAGCGGGCTACCGCTTGAGACGGCTCGAGGTGTACAACTGGGGCACCTTTAACTGCAAGGTCTGGGCGGTAGCGCCCTGTGGTCACACTTCGCTGCTCACGGGGGCCAACGGCTCGGGCAAGTCGACCCTGGTCGACGCGCTATTGACCCTGCTGGTACCCAACCAAAAACGCAGCTACAACCAGGCGTCGGGCGCGGGCAAACGCGAGCGCGACGAAAAGAGCTATGTCCAGGGTGCTTTTGGCAAACTCAAAGATGAAGCAGCTTACGGCGCACAAACACAATACCTGCGTAAAGAAGGCGACTACACGGTGCTACTGGCACAGTTTGCCAATCAAGGCTTGCAGCAAATCGTCAGCCTGGCCCAAGTTTTGTGGCTGCAAAACCGCAAGGTCGAAAAGTTTTTTGTGGTGGCCGAGCAGGCCTTGTCCATCGCGGGGGATTTTGCCGATATCGCCACCATTCCCGACCTCAAGAAAAGAGTGGCTTCTGAACAAGTCAACGTCTTTGACAACTTTAGCGACTACAGCAAACAGTTTCGCAAGGTCTTCGGACTGCGCTCCGAAAAAGCGCTCGACCTCTTTAACCAGACCGGCTTTGCACAAAAAGCCCACAAAAAGTAGCCCCTGCACAAAAAGTCAGGGGTTTGCACAAAAAGTTTCGAGATAACAGTCCTACTTTACGGAAATAATATCTTGACTTCGTCTTAGCTTGTGGTAGTGATTTAGCGCTTGTCCTAGCTTATGGTAGTTGATATATAGAGATGATTGAACTATGTTAGTTCAATCATGAACCCACAGCTACGTTTAGAGGACATTTATGAAAGCTTTCCGACTGATCAGAGATGCATTGCGTTTCTCGAGGTTATTCGGTGGGGACAGGCTCCTAAGTGTGCGTATTGCGATGGTATCAGAACAACGAAGCTTCAAAAGGAAAATCGTTACAGGTGCAACCGCTGCAATGTAGGTTTTAGCGTTACCGTTGGAACAGTTTTTCATCACACGCACCTACCCTTACAAAAATGGCTCTACGCGCTTTATATAATTTTGACTTCATATAAAGGGATAACGGTTCGCCAGTTGGCGCAAGCTATACAGGTAAACAAAAACACTGCGAACTTCATCATTCAAAGGGTAGACCAAGCACTACTTAAAGAAACCCAACGCGAGTTAATAAATCGCATTGTGACTAACACGATTGAGATTGCAGATTTAGAGGAATCCAACTCAAAAATGAAAGGTGATCATAATGCCTAAAAACGCCAAAAATGCAAGTCGCACAAGGCTAGAAATGCTGCCTGACACAGTTATTCAAGCAACCCACGGCTCCCCGGATCATCCGCTAAAAATCGGGAATATGGAAATCCCCTGCTATGTCCTTGAGAATGGCACGCGCGTATTGGTTCAAGGCAGTATGATCAACGCGCTTAATATGTCTACGGGAAGCGCGTCGGCTAGCTCAAAAGGTGATCGGTTATCAAAATTCATTGCTACAAAATCCCTTAAAGACTTTGTTTCAGAGAGTCTTGCCAAGTCTATCTATAATCCGATCATTTTCAAAACGCCGACAGGTAATCTAGCACATGGTTACGAAGCTACTGTGCTCGCTGATTTGTGTGAGGCCGTACTAGAGGCTAAAGAAAATGGATCACTTAACCACCAACAAGAACACATCGCCTTACGGTGCCAAATTCTTATTCGCGGATTCGCCCGCGTGGGTATTATTGCCTTAGTAGATGAGGCTACCGGCTACCAAGATGACAGGTCAAGAGAGGCGCTAAACGAACTCTTGCAGAAATTCATTTCTGATGAGCTTTTGGCTTGGGCAAAAACTTTCCCAGATGAATTCTACCAAGAGTTGTTTCGTTTGCGCGGTTTGCACTATTCACAAGTCACAAGTAAGAAACCGCAGTACGTCGGCAGGCTTACCAATGACATAGTTTATGAGCGTCTAGCTCCGGGGGTTTTGAAGGAGCTAAAAAGTAAAACGCCTAAAGACGACAAGGGGAGGAGACAGCACAAGTTCTTTCAGCGCCTTACCGAAAACTACGGACACCCGAAACTCAGAGAGCATTTATCAAATGTAATCACCTTGATGCGGGCCTCGCCAAATTACAAAGTATTTTACCGCCTTTTGGACAGATCTTTACCAAAATACTCCCAGGATAGTATGGGTAGAGTTTCGAGCCAACCGGCATTAGGATTACGAGTGGAGGCCGCGTCCGTGGACGAATATAATCAATAAATCCCGTCCTGAACGCAAAAACTATGCTATAATCAGACATGGATAGCTAAGGCTATAAGACGATAGAGCGGTTAGCCGCCAAGCATCACCGCTCTATCTGAACACGGAGGGATAAGCTCCATGTCTACACCTAATGTTAGCACAGCGGGTAACGCTCGCTCTTTACGCGGTTTGCACATCGCTCTCAATTCAGACATAAAAACGACCTCCAAAGGCTACATTGTGCCGAGTCAGTCAAGCGGGGGTAAGTACGTCGTCACCCTCGACCTAGCCGAATGTACCTGTGTTGACTACGAACAGCGGCAAGCGCCTTGCAAACACATCTACGCGGTCAGCCACAAGCTCGAGGGAATTGACGAGCCGGACGGGGCAACCTTACTCGAGCCTGTAGCCCCCCGCCCCACCTACAGCCAACGCTGGCCCGAATACAACGCCGCACAGCGAACCGAGAAAGCCAACTTTCTGTTACTGCTACACGGCCTGTGTCTCGGCATTGGCGAACCCGCTCAGGTCATGGGTAGGCCGCGCCTGTCGTACGCTGATATGGTCTTTGCGTGCGCGTTCAAAGTCTACGCTGGCTTGTCGGGTCGGCGTTTCGGAAGCGACTTAGAGGAAGCTCGAGCCAAGGGCTATGTCAAGCGTGTACCCCATTTCAACAGCCTGTATAACTACCTGGACAAGCTCGAGCTTACCCCGCTGCTACACGAACTCATCACCGTGACCGCGCTACCCCTGAAAGCCATAGAAACAGACTTCGCGGTTGACTCGTCAGGGTTCAGCAACAACAGGTTCGTGAAGTGGTTCAACGTCAAACACGGTAAGGAACTGGATTACTCCGACTGGATAAAGCTACACCTTATGACGGGAGTGACTACCAACATCGTTACCAGCGTCGAGGTGAGCGGTAGACACGCAAACGATACGAACTACTTTAAGCCTTTGGTAGACGCCACAGCCGACCATTTCACGATGCAAGAAATCAGCGCAGATAAGGCGTACTCGAGCCGGGACAACCTTCACACAGCTATGGGGCATGGGGCAACGCCGTTCATACCCTTTAAGAGCAACGCGACAGGAGAAGCGGGCGGGGATAACCTTTGGAAGATCATGTTTCACTACTACAGCTTGAAGCGCCCCGAGTTCCTAAGCCACTATCACAAGCGGTCGAATGTCGAAAGCACCTTCTCTATGATTAAGGGGAAGTTCGGGGATGCTGTGAAGGGTAAGACTGAGACGGCGCAGATAAACGAGGTGCTGCTAAAGGTGTTGTGTCACAATATCTGTGTGGTTCATCAGTCTATGCACGAACTCGGAATTGAGGCGACTTTTTGTGCAGGATTCCGAGTTGCACAAAAAGTCTGACTTTTTGTGGGCTTTTTGTGCAAAGCCAACCAGACCGTCAAAATCAAAGAAATCGGCAGCCTCAACACCTTTATTCGGGAACACATGCTGGGCAAAGGCGACATTCAAAAAAACATTCAGAGCCTGCAAGACAACTACCAGAACTTAACCCGCGCCCACGCGGCCATCGTAAAAGCCAAAGCGCAACTCGAGCTTCTCACACCCTTGCACGAAGACAGTTTGCGCTACCACAAGTTAGAGGAGCGTATCAAGCACCTGAGGCAAGCCGAACGCCTTGTCCCTGCTTATTTCGCTCAGCAAAAGTTGCAACTCCTCGGCACGAAACTCGAGCAGGCACAAATACAACTCGAGCACGTTTCTCAGCAGTTAGATAGAATAATTGAGCACTTGGTAGGGCTTAATAGCGAGCGCCGTCAGCTGGACGTGGCTATCGGCAGCGACGAAGTGGGTCAGCGGTTAAAGCTGCTTGAAAAAGACATCGAGCTGCTGCAAAAACAGCTGTCCTTTAAACAACAGCAAGCCGAGACCTACGACAGCTTAGCAAGCCGACTCGGTCTTAGCCATTATCAAACTAAAGAAACCTTTTATGACGCCAAGGAAAGGGCTGAACAGTTGCACAAAACCTCTCAGGAGAGCCTGGACGAAGCGTTTGACGAGCGTGTGGGGTTGCAAACACAGGTGGACAAACTCAAAGTCGAAGGCGAAACTTTAGCACGGGAAATCGACTCTCTGCAACAAAGAGACAGTCAGATACCCCAGCGAAACCTCGAGTTGCGTCAGGGCATGGTGAACGCGCTCAACATACCTGGAGAGGCTGTTTCCTTTGTTGGCGAGCTGCTAAAGGTCAAAGATGATGAACGGCACTGGGAAGGTGCCGTCGAGCGATTGCTGCACAGCTTTGGCTTGTGTCTCCTCGTTCCTGAACCGCACTACCAGGCGGTGAGTTACTATGTCAATACAACAAACTTGCACGGGCGCATCGTTTTTCACCGCATCGACAAAACGCCGTTGCCCTTGCCTACTTATGGGAACCCCGGCAAACTTGCCGACAAGCTCGAGATTAAACAAAGCCCGTTTTATGACTGGATTGGGCATGAACTCATCAAGCATTACGATTACACCTGCTGTGACACGCTCGAGCAGTTCCGCCAAGAAAAACGCGCCCTCACCGCCCAAGGGCTTATCAAAAGCGGCAACCAGCGCCACGAAAAAGACGACCGCCGCGACCTCCGTGACCGCACCCGGTACATTCTGGGCTGGAGCAATAAGGAAAAAATCGCCGCCCTTGAACGTGAACGAGACAAGGTCGCCGAGCAGTTCTCGGAGGTTCGCCGTAATTTGGAGAAAGTCGAGAAGAAGCGCCGAGACCTCGAAACAAAAAAGGGGCAGGTAGAAGCGTTTCTTCGCTTTGACGACTTTGCGGCCATCGACTGGCAGAGCGCTAAGCAAACGTTACAGGAACTGCAAAAACAGAAGATAGACCTCGAGCAAAGTTCAGATAGGCTCAAGCACCTTCAGGCACAGCTCGAGGCGTTACAGGATAAGACAAGCAACCTCGAGGTGGATAGGAACGACACCCAAAAAGAACAGCTCGGTCTCGAGCGCGATATCGAAGATTATCGAAAACAGCAGCGGCAGGCTCAACTGCGCTTAGAAGAGGCTTCGACTAAAGAGTTAGAAGCGTGCAGCCCACACATAGAAAAGCATTTGACGAGCCGCCAGCTGACTTTAGACACTATGGACACGGTCGAGCGGCAAACGCAAGACATCTACCGAAAGCTGCTCGAGAAAGACTCTGAAGAAACGAGAAGGCTTGAAAACAGCATCGTGAGAAGGATGCAGAAATACAAGAGTATTTACGAAGCTGAAACCACTGAGGTTGACGCCGCCATTGAATCCATAAGTGATTTCGACGCGCTGCTCGAGACCATTAAAAAGGATGACTTACCCCGCTTTGAAGCTGAGTTTAAGCGTTTTCTCAACGACAAAATTCTCAGTAACATGGTGGTGTTTCGAGGTGAATTGGAAAGCCGCCTGAACGGCATCAAAGACAACATCAACACCCTCAACGGCTCACTTAAAAGCATCGACTACACCCCGAGAACCTTTATCGAGCTGAGGTACGGCGATAATTCAGACCCCGAAATCCGCGAGTTTAAGACGATGCTTAAAGCCTGTTTTGTCGATGTGGGTAGTTCTGATGAGCTTGCCGGTGAAGCGAGTTTCCAGCCTATTCGTGCCCTGATTGAGCGCTTTGAAAATGAGGTGCGCTGGACGAACAAAGTAACCGACGTTAGGAACTGGCTTGACTTTTCCGCCAGTGAAAACTACCGGACGGACGGTAGCCAGCGACACTACTACTCAGATTCCTCGGGTAAATCCGGCGGACAAAAAGCCAAACTCGCCTACACGATTTTGGCCTCTGCTATCGCTTATCAGTTTGGACTCGACCACGGTCAAGCCCGCTCGACCTCCTTCCGCTTTGTAGTGATTGACGAAGCCTTCGATAAAACCGACGAGCGCAACGCCCACTACGCGATGGAACTCTTCAAACAGCTCGACTTACAACTTTTGGTCGTCACGCCGCTCGATAAAGTTCACGTCATTGAGCCATTTATTTCGGCTTGTCACTTTGTCGAAAACAGTCTCGAGGAAGACGATTCTAAAGTGTATAACCTGAGCATGACAGACTTTGATGAACGAAAGCAGAGCTTCCGCGCCAAGTTCGACCAATGATAATTACACCAGAACAAGTACGACAGAAGGCCGCACGAAAGTATCTCCCGTTCCTGCACGCCTTTTTGCACGCCGAAACTTTCTTGCCCCTTGAAATTCCTTTTAGAAAGGTTAAGCCTTCTGATGATTACCTGGCAGTCAGAGCGGGCGTTCAAGCCCTCTCTGGAAATACAAAGGCGGTAAGAGGCTACGGTTACAGCCTCGAGCTACAAACCCAAAACACTCGGCGCTACGGGACACAATCCCTACCGTCTCGCATCTACTTTGAGAGTGAAAGCGACTTTCTCAAATCGATTGGTAAAGAAAGCGAGTTTACTGACTTCAAACAAACTGTTGAGCATATTAGAACAACTCTGCCGCAGCTTTCTAATTGGGTGCGGGGGCATCCTAAAGCTGTGCTCGAACACCTTAGCAAATGGTCGGACTTGCTCAAAGTGTGTTGCTACTTTTTAGAGCGTCCCAAGCCCCAACTTTATATTCGTGAATTGCCTATTGCGGTCCACAGTAAATTTGTCGAAGAAAACAAGGGCATTCTCAGACGGCTTCTCGATGTTTTGTTGCCGTCTCTACACATCGACGAAGCTGAGACGGATTTCGAGCGGCGCTTTTTTCTCAAATGTAAAGAAGCGCTTATTCGTTTCAGGGTTTTGGATAAGCGCTTGTTAGAACATTATTCCCTACCTGTCAGTGATTTGAGTGTGCCCGTTTCTCAGTTCGACGCCTTACAGCTTACGGGCCGCCGCTTCATCATCACGGAAAACGAGATGACCTTTTTAACCTTGCCCGAGTTAGCAAACAGCATCGGGCTTTTCGGCGCAGGCTTCCGTATTGAAACCCTCAAAGCTATCAGTTGGCTTGCAAGCTGCCCTATTCTTTATTGGGGTGACTTAGACGTGCAGGGCTTTCAAATCCTGTCGCAACTGAGAGGTTACTTTCCCGACGTAGTCTCCGTAATGATGGATTTAAAAACCCTGGCGAAATTCAGAGATTTTGTGGTTCCCGGTACACCAAGCGGGATAACCACATTGCCCAACCTGAGTTTAGAAGAGGTGCAGGTGTTTGCCAGTTTAGCCGAGCATGGTTTGAGGTTTGAACAGGAGCGAATTTCCCACGACTACGCTGTTCGAGAGCTTCAAAGACTTTGTCAAGTTTGAATAACTTGCTTGATCACACCTTTGCTGCCAAGTATATGTCTACACTAGACAATCACCTTTCTTTACCCAAACCGTAATGCCCGATTATCCGTTCTACAACCGCATTGGGCTCGAGCCGGGTGTTGTCGATAGCCAGGCTCTCCCTGTCTGGAACGGGAGAGAAGAGGTCATAGGTCTTAAGCAGCTCGTCGAGCGTTTCCACCGAGGTGAGTTTGCGCCGCTCAGCCCGTGCGGGCGTTTGAAGGCGGTTTCGAAGTTCGTCCTCCTCGCACCACAGCCGCACGAACAAAATCTCACTGCCGTTATCCTCAACCTGACGGGTGAGGTCGGCGACGTGTTCGTCGTCTCCGGGATGGGCGTAGACGAGCGTGAAGATGAGGTCGAGCCCGGCTTTGGCGGCTTCCTCTATCATCAGGGAGCGAAACGTCCCGACGATGCGGAAAAAGGGCGGCGTGCCGAAGGCGAAATAGGGCAGCACGGCGTTGATGCTGGCGTGGTTGTCGAAGAGCTTAAAGCCGGTGCGCCCAGCGAGGCGTTGCGCGACGGTAAATTTACCCGTACCGGGCGGACCGTAGATGAAAACGAGCTTCATGGTCGTGTCAGTGTAGCTGAAAGGGCGAGCTTTCGTACCGGTGTGTTAGGACGACCTAGCGCGCCTCCACCGCCAGCGGAACAGTGCGCTCGACGATGAGCCCTTCCGCCGTCCGCGCCCGCGCCGCTGACGGGCTCGGGTAATGTGGCGCGCAGGCTGATGAGGTCGCCGTCGGTTGGCGGTCGCAGCGGCCCCGGTTCGGTCTGTGACGCTCAACGCCTGCGCCAGTACAGTGCTCAGGCCAAGGAGGACAGAGATTTGCGGTGGTTTCACGGCTCGAGTTCAGCCCGCGCTGTCCTTAGCTTGACGGGTTATCGACGTCCTCCCACTCGCGCTTCAACACGGCAAAGACTACGTCGTCCGCCCATTCGCCTTTGAACCACAGGTCCTCCTTATGGTGCGCCTCCTGCCGCATCCCGACGCGCTTCATGAGCTTGATGGAGGGCGTGTTGCGCGGGTCGGTAATACCGTAAATGCGGTGCAAGCCTCTTTTTGTAAAGGCGTGATGGATGAGCCCTTTCACGGCTTCGGTGGCTAAACCCCGGCCCTGAAACTCGGGCGAAAAGGTGTAGCCGATTTCAGCCTGCTTGCCCATCTCGTCCATCTTGAAGTAGAGGTCGCCAATAAGTTTGTCGCTGCCTTTCAGCGTGACCCCAAACTGGAACGAGTCCTCTGCGGTAAAAGGTTCAATGACTTTGCAGCCGTTGATAAGCCTGCGAGCTTCGTCGGCCTCAAAGCGTTCCCAAAGCTGCATCCAGGCGACTTCGGGCAGGTTGCGGTAGCTTACGAGCGCTTCCAGGTCGTCGTCGCGCAAGCGGCGAATCGTAAGGCGGTCCGTTTCTATCGCTTTAAACGCAGGATGTGTTTGTTTGGTTCTGTAGTCGGGCCTCAACAGACTCATCACCACCGCGTCGTGGTACTCGCCCTCCCACAGCAGCGCGTCGCGCAACACGCCCTCTTGCCTGAAGCCCAATTTTTTGTAAACGTGCTGCGCCCGCGTGTTAAAGGCGAAAACTTCCAGTGCAATGCGGTGGAGCTCGAGGGTGTCAAAGGCGTGCTCGAGGATGAGCTTGGTCGCTTCCGTGCCGTAGCCCTTCCCCCGGTTTTCCCGTCCGCTCATGGCGATGCGGAAGTCTGCCGACCTATTCACCCAGTCAATATTGTTCAGCACCACTTCGCCCCGGTAGCCGGGGTCGTTGGGCAGCGTGACGGCGTAGTCCAGGCGGTCGTCCGCGCGGGCGACGCGCGCGCAAAACGCTCGAACCTGTTCCAGGGTAAAGGTTTGCTGCGTCCCGGTCAGCTCCCTCGTTTCCTCGTCGCTCGAGCCCGCGAGCATGGCCTCGGCGTCCTCGGTGGTGATGGGGCGCAGCGTCACCCACTCGCCTTTGAGAATGGGTTTGTCCAGCACGGCTTGCTCCTTTGACTGGATAGCTAGGCTTGCAAGAAAACGAGAAGTGCCGCGTTGAACACTTCGGGCTGCTCGAGTTCGTCCGAAGTCGGCTCGAGGTTTCGCCCCAATGATAAAGCGTGGTTGAGGCGCGCGTCCAGCGCGAACCAGGACATGTGGAGGAGGCGTAAATGCGGCAATCTGCTGTGTCAGGTTGAGCCGTTTTAGGCGGCGCGGTCGCCAGAGGTTGAGTTTTGTCATAACGTTGTCTCCGTAGGGTAAAAAGCAGTCGGCTTTTCACCGCTCTAGTGTAAGAGGCTCACTGCTATCCGCCCACTCCCGAAACGCAGGCAGGAGTCCTGACGGAAGTTGGACTTTTAGCCAGAGATTAGATGGGTTGGGGGGCTCGAGACTACCTACTTGAAAATCATGACGTCACAGGAAGTGCTATAGTGGTGTCACGTGAACCTCCGGGCTGTTATAGATACCAATGTCCTGTTTGAAGGATTGACGCGTAAGGGGGGCTCGAGCGGCCTAGTGGTATCTGCGTGGGCAGCAGAGCTGTTCACGCCTTGCGTATCGAACGCGCTGTTGTACGGACATCTGGAGGTGTTCTCACGCAAATTCTCTCAAGCGGGTTGGCGTCACACGGAACCCGTCTTAAACACACTTCTCACCAAAGCCAAGTTCGTTTCCGTGCGTTACTTGTGGCGTCCCAGCGTTCCCGACCCCAAAGACGAACACGTCATCGATTGCGTCATGAACGCTGAGGCCCTGCTCGTAACACACAACCTCAAAGATTTTGAGCGCGCAGCAGAGCATTTAGGTTTCGAAGTCATGCGCGCTCCCGAGTTTATTGCCAGATTGGTAGGTCAAGATGAGTAGGCTGACCCTCAGACTTCCCGAATCCCTCCAAACCCAGCTCAAGGAAGCCGCCAAGCGCGAAGGTGTTTCGCTCAACCAGTACATCGTCTACGCCCTCGCCCAAAAGGCCGCGCCTAGCTTTTCGGTGTTTAAACACAGTGACGAAGATGTGAAGAGGCAGATGCAAGACTTTTATGCTCATTTGGAGAAAGCCCCCAAAGCGAGTGACGCGGAGGTGGAGGCGTTCTTGGAGGCTCGAGAGCCCGTAGAAGCCGATATGGATGACAAAAGGGTCGAACAGTTTTAAAAACGACTTCACGGAGCAAGGTAGGTCGGGAGAGACCTGCGCGTTCGGTGGTTGGAACAGGTGCTCAGGCTCGAGCCGAGAAAAGCGCGACCTGGCCGCTAAGCTCGAGCTGATAGTTGTCGAGGCTGTCGCGCGTCTGTGACGGTGCCGGCTTGACCGCGGTCACATAAGCTTCGATGTACGGGTGACCGAGCTGCCGCGCCACCGAGACGCGGTGATGCACGTCGAGGACGAAGTAGCGCCCGCCGATGTCGAACACGTCGATGGGCGGGACGCCGCAGGTGTCGAGCGTCGCGGCGAGCACGTTCGCCCAGCCTTGGCCCGGCGGTAAGCGCGCCCAAACGCGGCGCGCGTCCCGAGCGATTTGCGCCACAAGAGCTACCATCCAAAAGGTGTGCGCCGCTCGGTAGTGACGAAAGCCGTAAGCGAGCAGGATGAGGCCGGTGAGCTGAAAAGAGTTGTAACTCAGGTGCAGGAGTTCATTCTCAGCTGCGCTCGAGAAGATGAGCCCCAAAAGACCGCCCGCGTCGCTTTTGGCCCAGCCGAAGGCAAAGACTTGCGCCATCTGTACGAGGTGCTCGGAGAAGTGCCCGACGACGAGGACTATATAGACGAGCAGCGCGCGGCGGTGTTGGGAACCGTCGAGCAGTCCGGAGAAAGAACGCTGAGGCTTTGAGTTGGCGAACGACATACGCGTTCCTTTCTGGCGATGAAACGCGCGTTTAAACGGGCCTCATCCCCGGTGGGTTGGTACTTACGGCCGAGCCCTCATCCGGCGGGGCAAGAGCAGCCCGAGGTTTTGGGCGAGGCGTAGGCTCCGTTTTTCTTCAGAACTTCTGAGGGCAAGCCTGGCTTCGTGCGCTCGCAGCGCCCTCTGGGCCGCGCGTTCTTGCTCTTCTTGGACGTGTTTCAGTTGCGCATCGAACGCGTAAATGCCCATGATTCGTCTCCTTTTTCTGAGGCCGCGACACGCTGACCGAAGAGGAGGGGGTGTGAAAGGGGTGTCTGCATAAGGGGAGCGAGCGCAGGGTCGGCGGCTCGAGGTCTCACAGCTTACCGAGCTTTGCTCCGCGCGCGAACTGCCTTACAGGGGCCAGCTTCCCTCACCTTCGTCAGGTAGGGCACCTAACTTTCGGCAGGTCGGTCAGCCTGCCTGGTGGTCGTCCACGCCACGCTACCCTGAGGGCGCGCCGTACTGCGGTGCACGAAACGGAGAGACACCATGACCCACGACCCGGCTTATAGAGTCATTCATCCCAGGACGACAGACATTTAAAGACTACTTCCGTCGCACTGCCTAGCAGACCATTCTTGAAACTGTTCACGCGGTCGCCCCGGGCGCCGCGCCACGCTGCTTCATGGTCAACCGCTCCCACCCGGCACGCTAAAGAAATTTTTCAGAAACACTGGACAAAGCACGTTTCGGGATTAGGGCGACCTCAACAAAGCCAAACCGTTGGGCGGCCGCGACGCCTATGACCTGAGAGCAGTATCGCTATCTCGCGTGCCAGGCCAGCTGCCGTGGTTTCGCATCAATGGTGGTTGCTGCACCCTTTAGGGCATGTGAGCCGTGCAAGTACGCCGTTGTATAAAAGGGTGATTTCTGCTGAAGTTTTTAGAGTTTAAGCGGCGTGTTTTTAAGTCACTGTTCGGGCCGTTGGCTGCACAAAACGTACAATCAAGCTTAGTTACCATCTCCCTTGTGTAAGTCTTTCTCACCATCCGTTTTGTTTGCCCGAACAGGACAGGGTGTCTAGGGCACGTCGGTACTTTCAGCTCAGTCTTGTTCTTCCGACATCCCCCTCGCCTCCCGCCCGAACACCTCCCGCAGCGCCGCGCGCGCCGCGTGGTAGCCGCACATGCCGTGGACACCGCCGCCGGGCGGCGTCGAGGCCGAGCAGAGGTAAACCCCTCGTAGCGGCGTTTTGTAAGGATTCGGCCGCGGCACGGGCCGCGCGACCAGTTGCCACAGGTCGGCCACGCCGCCGTTGATGTCGCCGCCGACGTAGTTGGGGTTGTAGGCCTCGAAGGCCGGGGCGCTCATGGCGTGCCGCGCCAGCACGCGCTCCCGAAAACCGGGGGCGAAGCGCTCGAGCTGCGCTTCCACCCGTTCCGTCATGTCTACCGCCGAACCGTTCGGCACGTGGCAGTAGGCCCAGAAAGTGTGTTTGCCCGCGGGCGCGCGACTGGGGTCGAACAAGCTCTGCTGCGCCACCAAAACATAAGGACGCTCGGGAACTTCACCCCGTTTTATGGCCCGCTCCGAAGCGGCAATCTCCTCTAAGGTCCCGCCCACGTGGACCGTCCCGGCGCGCAAGCAAGCCGCGTCCTGCCAGGGCACGGGCCCGCTAAGGGCGTAGTCGAGCTTGAACACGCCCGCGCCGTAGCGGTAGCGCTCGAGCGCGCGCCGGTAAGCGGTCGGTAAGCGGTCGCCCGCCATGCTGAGCAGCTGTTTGGGTGCAACGTCTAAAAGGACGGCTCGAGCCTCTAGTCCGTCAAGCGTTTCGACCTTCACACCCGTGAACACCTCACCCCCGAGCGCTCCGAAGTGGGCGGTGAGGGCGTCGGCGACCCTGTGCGCCCCGCCCTTTGGAAACGGCCAGCCGACCGCGTGGCCGAGCATCCCCAGCACGAGCCCGAAAGCCGCGGTCGCGGGGGCCTCGAGCGGCAAAATCGAGTGAGCCGCCAGGCCGGCAAAGAGTGCCCGCCCCCGCTCGCCGCGGAACGCCGTGTTCGCCAGCAGCGTCGCGCTCGGCAGCGCCCGCAGGCCGAAGCGGCCCAGTGTGAGTGGGTGACCGGGCCAGCGCAGCAGCGGACCGAGAAAGTCCGCGGCGAGACCCCGCCAATGCTCGACGAGGGGCGCGAACAAGGCTTCGTAAGCTCGAGCGTCGCCACCTAGATTTTTCAAAGTGTCGTTCAACGAGCGCTCGAGCACCACCGCGCCCCCCGCCAACGGGTGCGCCAAGGGCGCGTCCGGGTGAACCCACTCGAGGCCGTAGCTTGAGAGCGGCAGCGTGCTGAAAAAAGGCGAGCCCACCCCGAGGGGATGCACCGCCGAACACACGTCGTGCTGGAAACCCGGCAGCGTGAGTTCCCCGGTGCGCAGCCCGCCGCCGACAGTTTCCTGGGCCTCGTACAGTGCGACCTTGAGCCCGGCCTGGGCGAGCACTATTCCCGCGGCGAGCCCGTTCGGCCCGGAACCCACCACGGCGGCGTCGAAGTGTGGCATGGCTCCAGGCTAGCACTGCCCCGGCATGTCGAGGTGCCGACGACATTGCAATTCGGCAGGCGGTAGACTTTAGGCAAGTTGGACGTTTCCGTTTGTAAACCGTCTCGGGCCGAAAGCGCAGAGGAGCAGAGGCGAAAAAGCTCGGACTTTCTTCTTTCACTTTTTACTCGGTACTTCTTTGAGGTGATGCCCCCTTGCCCGAACTTCCCGAAGTCGAAACCGTCCGCCGTGAGTTGGAGCCCTGGCTCACCGGGCGCACCATCCTCAGGGCCGAGCGCGTCGACGCGCCGCCGGGGCCGAAGTACGCCGGTTTGGAGCGCGCCGCGGGACAGCGCATCGAAGCCGTGAACCGGCGCGGCAAATTTCTTCTGTTGCCCCTGAGCCGCGGCGACGAAATGGTCATCCACTTAGGCATGACCGGCATCATCGCGCCCAAGCCGTTCGAGAAACACGTGCGGGTGAGGTTGCACCTCGAGCACGGCGAGCAGCCCACGCTCCACTTTCAGGACGTGCGGCGCTTCGGGCGTTTTCTGGTCGTGCCGACGGGCGACTATCGCAGCCTGCCGATCCTGCACGCGATGGGGCCGGAACCGCTCAGCGACGCCTTTAACTCCGAACAGTTAGCGGCGGCGTTCGCCAAGTCCGGCGTCGCTGTCAAAACCTACCTCCTGAGCCAGAAACCCGTGTCGGGCGTCGGCAACATCTACGCTGACGAGGCGCTGTGGGCGAGTAAAATCCACCCGCTGACCCCTGCGAACCGGGTTGCGAAGCGGCAAATCCCGCTCCTCGTCACCATGATCAAAGACGTGCTGAGCGCTTCTATCGAAGTTCAGGGCACGACCCTGCGCGACTACCGCACCGTGAACGGCGAGGTCGGCGCGTACCTGGACGAACTCAAGGCCTACGGCCACAAAGAGGCACCCTGTCCCCGCTGCGGCACGCCGATTAAAAAAATCGTGGTGGCCGGACGGGGCACGCACTTTTGTCCGAAGTGCCAAAAACTGCCGCGGCGCAAGTAGGGGTTTCCGTCCGTAGTTTGAACTTGCCCGCGGTTGGGAACCGCGGGACTTTTTCGGCATTCCCTGTTGAAGGCTCGAGGGGGGTGTTACACTACACGGCAAGAAAAGCCACGTTTTAAAGGAGGCCCAAAGTGAGTTTCGAGATGGACGACTTGAGCGCAGGCGAGGCCGCCCCCAACGCGGAGACCGGCCCGGCCGAACTGGGCGGGGTCGCGGGCAGGGGCACTTTACAGGTCGTGCGCGGGGCGCAGGGAGAGGTGACGGAAGTTACCGGCACCTGGCACCTAGAAATAGGCAAAGCGGGGGGCGATTTGAGCGCGCTCGAGCAAGCTTACGAGCAAGGTAGTCCGGTCGTCTACGCGGGCAGGCTCGACGACCCCGGCGACGAACGTGGCGAGGTGAAGACAAACGTGCTCATCAGTTCCGTCGGGCACTACAAGATGAATGCGCCGCAGGGTGACGAGCGGCGCGACGAGGACGGTGCGGCAGTGCCGGAGTTGCGTTTTTTCAACTTTCAGCCGCAGGAAGAGTGGGCCGGCGCAGATACCGAGCGACGGGACGACTTGCCCCGAGACCCCGGCTAGCGCAAAGATACTTGGCTCGGTCTTCGGCTTTCGCCTCGGCAGATAAAGAAGACCGAACGCGCGCTCACTCAGGGGCCGCGAAAACTGCTTACATCTCCCAGCGGTTCCAGGAGCGGTTGAGACGTACCAACGCGCAAGTTCAGAGGCAGACCCCCACAGGGCCACCTCCCCTAAAAAGGGAAATAAGGTCAAGGCCGATTTGTCTCAACGCCACGTGAAAGAGCTGTCCCATACATGTTTTTCTCGTAACGGTACCTCGTCGTGCCTGCTCCATCAAAGAGCGTTGTACCCTACCAACACAGTCTCCGCTTTGGGTGTACCGTGGTTTGTTCACAAACCTAAGGGGGGTACACATGAAAGCCAGAAACCTGTCCGTTTTGCTGCTGAGCGCGCTACTTTTGGGGGCCTGCGGGGGCAAGCCGACGACGGGCGCGCGAGCTTCGCTCGTCGCCGCTGAGGACACCTCGACCGTGCTGGGCACCGCGACCTTCAGCGACACCGACAACGGCCTGCTGATGGACCTTGAGGTAAACGCCAACAGCGTGATTTCGCCGGGGCTCCACGCCGTCCACATCCACGAGAACGGCGCTTGCGGCTCCGCTGACAGCGACGGCGACGGGGTAGTGGAGGCGGCCGGCGCGGCCGGTGGGCACTACAACCCGACCAACGTCGGCCACGGCGAAGACAACGGGCCCCACGCGGGCGACAGCGAAGCGTACAACTACGTCTTCGGAGCGGACGGCAGCGCCACCTTGCAGGTGCGCTTTCCCGCCGCGAGCTTAGAGGGTGCAAACCCTGTTCTCAGAATGGGCGGCACCGCCGTCATCATCCACCAAGGCGTCGACGACAAGGCGAGCGACCCCGGCGGCAACTCGGGTTCAAGAATCGCCTGTGGCGTCCTCGAGCGCACGCAGTAACGGCGTGTCGGACGCAGAACCAGCCTCAGCGGGAGTAGGCAACGCTTCACTTGCCGGAAGGACCCTTTCGAGCAGATACAGCCGGCCGAGCCAAACGTGACCCCGGACAAAGAGAATCATTTTTTGTGAAAACCTAAACAGGAGGGCCTGCCGATTGGCAGGCCCTTTCACGACCCTCAGAGAGCTTTTCGGTGCGCCTCGGCGTAAATGCGCAAAGCAGCATTCATAAGCTTTGGAGCGTCACCTCGAGCTTCAAACCACGCGAGTACGTCGGGGTCAATTTCAAGGGAGACAGACACGGACTCAGGCAGACGTAACCTAGCCCGCTCGAAAAAGTCGTCGTCAAGCTCTGGACTGTCGGATGTATCAATCATTTCATCCGTCATTTCACTTAGCTTAGCCCAATCTGTTTTTGAGGGCTTGTTCATATCTGACACGTTCACGCTTCACCGCCTTTCGTAATGAGATAAATCGAATGGTATCTTTTGCAGGCTCGGTGAAAACAACGACAATAACGGTGTTTTTGAGGAAACCAATGCCGACATAGCGGTCTTCGTCGTAATGATGTCGCGTATCGAGTGCCGTGAGCATCGGCGCTTGGAAAATCTCTTTACCATCAGCAAAATCCAACCCGTGCTTTTCGATGTTGAGTTCGTTTTTGGATTCATCCCACTCGAACTTCACGCTTTTATTTTAGCAGGCGGAGGTGCTGAGGTATAAAGGCTCGAGGGGTAGAAGTTAAAGTCCTAAGTCTGTCTGGAAATATATTTATCTGTCCTCTTCGATGATTCTCAGTAAACGCTTGTGTTCTTTGATAACCACTTTTGTACTTTCAGCACGTGAAGAATTTGTTGTCAGAAGAAACTCGAGCAGCCGCAAGCGGTCACCGCGGCGCTGCGCTACTGGTTGTCGAGCCCCGGCGGCTGAAGGCCCTGCTTTTCTCAAATGATCCGGACCTCGTAAAGGCCATAATTCGCTTTCCGGTAGCGGCACCGGCTGAACAGGTGCATCCGGACAACTTCGGTTTTTTCTGCCGCCCCCACGATGCCTGAAACGTCAACCGTGTGGTTGTCGCCCAGTTCGAGTTCCATTGAGAGACTTCCCAGCCCTGTAAACACTTTTCGACACCAGTCTTCAGAAAGCCCAACAGCGAAAAGTTCGTACTTGAGCCCCTCACTGCTTGTTTTTTGTTCAGGGTAGGCGGCCAGTTCGCAGGTTGCGAAAAGCCCGGAACGCCTTTGTTGACTCATGGACACCAGGCCACCTGCAGAGAAGCCGACAAGAGAAATGATGGTTTCGCTGTCCAATTGCCCGAACTTTCGCTCGAGGGGTTTGAACAAGGTTGCGTAAAACTCTGAGTAGTTCACCTCACACCCCCGAACAACCTCGGCAACACGTTGACGAACCACGGAAAATACGTCACCAGCAGCAGCACCACCAGCATCACCGGCCACAGCGTGAGCATCGCCCGGCTCGCCCGCTCGATGGGTATTTCGCCGATGGCGCAGCCGACGAACAGCGCCGTCCCGACCGGCGGCGTGGTCAGGCCCAGCCCCAAATTCATCAGCAGCACAATCCCGAAATGTACCGGGCTCATGTTGATGGGGTCGGCGGTGACGATGGGCAGCAGCACCGGCGTCAAAATCAAAATGAGCGGGGCCATGTCCATAATCGCGCCGAGGAGGAGCAGCAAAATGTTGATCATGGCGAGCAGCAAAATAGGGTTGTCGCTGAGGGCCAAAATACCGTCCGCCAGCGCGCTCGGGATGCGCAGGTAGGCCATCAGCCAGGCGAACGAACTCGCCGTGGCGATGAGAAAGATGACGATAGAGATGGTGCGCACCGACTGCAGCGTGGCGCTCCAGAGTCTGGCGAGGGGTAATTCTCTATAAATGAAAGCTGCCACGACAAAGGCCACGACCGTGCCAATGGCCGCCGCCTCGGTCGCGGTGAAGAGGCCGAAGGCGATGCCGCCGACGATGATGACGCCGACCGCGAGCGCCGGAATCGCGCTGACGGTGACGCGCAGGCTTTCCCCGAACGGCGGGCGCACGTCGGTCGGGTAGCCGCGCCGCAGGGCCAAGAAGTAACTCGCCACCATCAGCGACAGCCCAATCATAATGCCCGGAATGTAGCCGCCCAAAAAGAGCGCGCCGATGGAGACGCCGCCCGCCGCGAGGCTGTAAATCACTGCATTGTGGCTCGGCGGGATGATGAGGCCCTGGGTCGAACTGGCGACGGTCACGCCGACGGCGAAGTCGGTGTCGTAGCCTTCGCGCTTCATCATGGGGATGAGGATGGAGCCGTTGGCGCTCACGTCGGCGACGGCCGAACCCGACGCGCCGCCAAACAGCATCGAGGCGACGACGTTGACCATCGCCAAACCGCCCCGCACCGGGCCGACGAGGACTCGAGCAAAGTCCACCAAGCGCTGCGCGATGCCCCCTTCGGCCATAACCTGGCCCGCCAGGATGAAAAAGGGAATCGCGAGGAGCGGCGTCGAGTTGACGCCGTTCGCCATCCGCTGCGCCACAATCAAGGGCGGCAAGCCAAGGTTGAACACCGTCACCAGACACGCCACCCCGAGCGCCACCGCGATAGGCACCCCGACCACGAGCAGCAGCGCGAGCGAGCCGAGCAGTATGCCGACCGGGCTCAGCAGGTTCTCGAACCCTAAAATCGCCACGGTGCCGGCCAGCAGCACTATTCCGATAACGCTCAAGGCGAGGCGCAGCGTGAGGTTGCGCTGCGGCACCTCGTCGTTCACGGTGAGCTTGCCAAACAGGTTGCGCAGCGCGTAAAGGATGATGAGCGCGCCGCCGAACGGGATGCCCAGGTACATCACGCCGATGGGTAATTTGGTTGCTGAAAACGTCTGCACGAACGTCTTGCTGCTGAGTTCGTAGCCGTAAAAAACGAGGTACGCGCCGAAGCCCGCGACCAGCAGCCACACCGCCCGCGTCATAAGGGTCTGCAGCGCGCGGGGGAACTGGCGCACCACCACGTCGACCGCCAGGTGCTCGCCCGCGCGAATCGCCAAGCCGCTGCCGAGCATCGACAGCCAGACCATCAGGATGAGACTGACCTCTTCGGTCCAGCGGGGAATGCGCAGACCCGGCACGTAGCGCGCCACGACCTGCCAGGCGATAACCGCGACGATGCCGAGGAGCAGCGCGGCGCAAACCGTGCGCACTGCTGTGGTGAAGTAAAGCTCGAGCCGCCCCGCCCGGGAAAGGGAAGGGGGCTCGAGCCTGCGGTCAGTATTCGTCACAGTTGCTTAAAGCTTACTGCGTGTCCAAAATCCGCTGCACTAAATCGCCGTACTCGCTGCCGTAGGTGTCGTACAAGGGTTGCACCGCGTCCTGAAACTCTTGCGTGTCCACCTGAATAATCTCGCTGCCCGCGTCGATAACGGCTTGTTTACTGGCGTCGGAAAGCTCAGCCCACGCTTCAAACTGCACCGGCACGCTCGCCTGCGCGGCTTCACGGACCAGGGCCTGGTCTTCGGGGCTCAGTCGGTCCCAGGTGGACTTGGCAATCATCACGACTTCGGGGACGCGGGCGTGCCCGTCTTCGGTGAAATATGGCGCGACCTCGAAGTGGCGCACGCCGTTCGGCCCGTAGGACGGATAGTTGTTCTCCGCGCCGTCGATGACGCCGGTTTGGAGCGAGCTGTAGACCTCGCCGAAGGCCATCGGCACGGGCTCCGCGCCGAGCAGTTCCATCATGTCCAAAACGACCTGGCTCTGCTGCGTGCGGATACGCAAACCCTGCAGGTCGGCGACGCTGCGAATCGGCGTGTTCGTGGTGTAAAAGTTCCGCGAGCCCGAGTCGTAGTAGGCGAGCCCGACGAGGTCGGCTTCGGCGAGACCCGCCAACAACTCCTCGCCGACCGGCCCTTGCAGCACGTTGACAAAGTGGTCCTGGTTTCTGAAGATGTAAGGCAGGCTGTACACGCCCATCGGCGCGTAAAACTCGCCGACCGGACTGGTCGAGGTGCGTACCACATCGATGACGCCGAGTTGTGCCTGCTCGATGGTCGAACGCTCGTCGCCGAGTTGCCCGCCCGCGAACACTTCCATCGTGATGCGCCCGTCCGAATTCTCTTCTAAGTAGTTCGCCATGAACTTTAACCCGACGACGGTCGGGTAGTCCTCGGGTTGGTTGTCCGCCGCGCGCAGGGTGATGTCTTGGGCCAAGCTCGAGCCGAACAAACCGAGTGCCAAAACGAGCAAACCGAGTTTCAAACGCTGCATACGTGCATCCTCCTTGAAAAGTTCTCGAGCCCAGGCAAATCACTTGGACCGAGAAGAGCGACAAGTCGACCTGCCCAAACCGTTACCGCTAACACCAAAATGTCGTCTTGCATGAAAACGTAACACACCGCCCGAGCCCGTGTCAATCAGGCGAGGTCTCATAAATCAAGTATCCCGCTCTTACGTCGTACAGAAGGTATCTTAAGGAGTTGCGACTTGTTAAAACCCGTCTTGACGTGGCTTTTCAGGGCGGCCTATACTCGAGCATCTTGAGCAAACCGTTAACGGTAACAAAAAATGCAACCTCCGAACGGACGACTATTTCAGATGTCGCCAGGGCGGCGGGCGTGTCGACGATGACGGTCTCAAGGGTCATTAACGCCAAGGGCGAGACGCGGCCGTCGACTCGCGCGCGGGTCGAGGCGGCTATTCAACAGCTCGGCTACCGGCCGAGCAAAGTTGCGCGGAGTCTGAGCACACAGCGCACCTTTACCCTCGGCCTAGTCGTTCCCGACATCACAAACCCGTTCTTCCCCGAAATCGTGCGCGGCGCGGAGGACGCGGCCTGGCGGGCGGGCTACAGCGTTGTCCTGTGCAACACCGGCGAAGGCGCTGAGCGCGAGCGGGCCGTGCTGCACATGTTGGAAGAAAGCCGGGCCGACGGCGTGGTCGTGTGCAGTTCGCGCTTGGGCGAGGCCGAACTGTTGCAAACAGTCGCGCAACACCCCGCCGCCGTGCTCGTCAACCGCAGCGCGCCGCAGCACCTCGCCGGCAGCGTCCTTGTCGACGACGCTTACGGGACGATGCGCGCGGTTCACCACCTGCTCGGGAGCGGGCGCGAAACTATAGGTTTTTTGGCCGGGCCGGACACCTCTTACAGCGCCAAAGAGAGGTTGAGGGGCTACCGAACGGCGCTCGAGACCATCGGCCGAGAGGTCGACGAAGCGCTTGTCCTCGCCTGCACACCCGATGAAGCGGGTGGCTACAAAGCGACCAAAACGCTTCTTACGGCTCAGCCCGTGGACAGCCTCGTCTGCTACAACGACCTCGTCGCCATCGGCGCGTTGCAGGCGCTGGACGAACTTAGGATAGTGGTGCCGGAGCGCGTCGCCGTCGTCGGCTGCGACGACATCCGCATGGCGAGCCTGACGCGGCCGCCCCTGACGACCCTGGGCGTGTCCAAGTACGAAATAGGCGCGCAGGCTGTAGCGACGCTTCTGAACCGGATTGCGGGCGAGCCTTATGGCGAGCGGGTTGTCCTGAAACCTCAACTCATCGTCCGGCAGAGTGCGCCGTGAAAGGGGACGTGGTGAAAGGGGACATGGTGCAAGACAACGCAGTGCAAACGGCTGAAAAGTATTTTGCTAAGGATGACTACTCCGCTTCTGTGTCGACCGCGGGCGACGTGGTTCTGTGGCTGGACGGCAAGAAAAAGTTGAACCTCGTCGCGCCACCCGACAGCCGTGTTTTAGACAACTTCAAAGGTGAGGTCGGCTCGAGCGAAAACGACCTCGTCCACCTGAAGGCCGTTAAAAGCCATGAGAACGCCGCCGCCCTCCTCGAGTTGTTGCCCAACTTAAAACCGACGCCGCTCGGCTTGAAAACATCCGCAGGCTTCGGCGACCGGCTCGGCGTCGCCACGCCGGGGCACGCTCGAGCCCTGCAACAAGTCGGCGGGACCATCGCCCCCATTTTCGCCCAACAGTCCATCCGCGAAATGACCCGTACCATTCGTACGCCCGCGGACGTGATGGCCGACGCCACCTGGGGCGCGTTTCAGGCGGGTTGGCGCGAGCCCGTGGGTGCGGACGCCGACCACCTCAAAACCCTCTCAGACAGCGACGCCTGCGCGGCGGCGGGTTTCAGCTTTTACACCGTCGACCCCGGCGAGTTTGTCAACGACGCGGCGGAAACGGCGGACGCTGCCGCGTTGCAAGAGGCTTTCGACGCGCTGCCCTGGGACGCGCTCGAGACCACGCCCACAGACTTCATGGGGCTTTACAAAGGTAGCTTTGACCTCGAGACCCAAACCCTGGACCTCACGCCCAAGGCTGTGACTCGAGCCGCGGTCAAGTACGGCGCGGCCGTCGCCCACGTCGTCGAGATGTACCGCCACCTCAAAGCCAAAAACATCCCGTTCGAACTCGAAGTCTCGGTCGACGAAACGGCGCACCCGACCTCGTTTGTGGAGCACGCCGTTATCGCCTCGGAGTTGAAGCGCTTGGGCGTCGAGTGGGTGAGCCTCGCGCCGCGCTACGTGGGCAGGTTTGAAAAAGGCGTCGACTACATCGGCGACTTGGACGAACTGAAGCGAAACTTGACCGTCCACGCCGAGGTTGCGCGGGCGCTCGGCCCCTACAAGCTGAGTTTGCACTCGGGTTCGGACAAGTTCGGCGTGTACGGGATTGTGGCGGAGGCGACCTGCGGCCTGGTTCACCTCAAAACGGCGGGGACGAGTTACTTAGAGGCGCTGCGCGTCGTCGCGCGGGTTGCGCCGGAGTTGTTCCGGGAGGTGCTCGAGCACTCGCGAGAACGCTTCGAGTACGACCGCAAAAGTTACCTTTTGTCCTGCGACCCAGCCCGCGTGCCGTCGGCTGAGAGTTTGAAAGATGCTGAGTTGCCGGGGCTGCTCGAGCAAACCGACGCTCGCCAAGTGTTGCACGTCACCTACGGCTCGGTGCTCGACAGGTTCAAACCTGAGCTGATGGGTGTGCTCGAGGCCCACGAAGAAGCGCACTACGAAACTTTGGCGCGGCACTTCGAGAAACACCTGCGACCTTTTGTAGGTGAAGCATGACTCTCTTCGACTTGAAAGGCAAAGTCGCGGTTGTCACAGGCGGCACCGGCGTCTTGGGCGGGGCGATGGCGCGCGGGCTCGCCACGGCGGGTGCGCAGGTCGCGATTATGGGACGGCGTGAAGAAAAGGCCGAAGAGGTGGCGCGTAGCATTAAAGACGAAGGCGGCGAGGCGCTGGCCTTGCCCGCCGACGTGCTGGAGCGGGGGGAACTCGAAGAGGCTCGAGCCAAACTGCTCACCGCCTGGAACCGCGTCGACATCCTCGTCAACGCCGCGGGCGGCAACCTGCCGAGCGCGACGGTCGTCGGCGACCTGAGCTTCTTCGACGTTGAAAAATCCGCCCTGAACGAGGTCGTGAACCTCAACCTGCTCGGCACGGTTCTTCCTTCGCAAGTGTTCGGCGCGGCGATGCGGGAACGGGGCAGCGGCTCCATCATCAACATCTCTTCGATGGCGGCGCAGAAACCGCTGACCCGCGTCGTCGGCTACAGCGCGGCGAAGGCGGCGGTCGACAACTTTACAAAGTGGCTGGCGGTCGATTTAGCGCAAAAATACGGCGAAGGTTTGCGCGTCAACGCGATTGCGCCGGGCTTTTTCGTGGGCGAGCAAAACCGTAAGCTGCTGCTCAACGAAGACGGCTCACTGACCGCTCGAGGCCGACAAATCGTCACGCACACGCCGATGGGCCGTTTCGGCGAACCCGAAGACCTGGTCGGCACAGTTGTCTGGCTCGCTTCGGACGCTTCTCGCTTCGTGACCGGCGTGGTGGTGCCGGTGGACGGCGGCTTCGCGGCGTTTGGGGGGATTTAAGTGTTGGCTCGAGCCCTCGCCCCCGCAGGTCAGGTCCTGGACGCCGACACCGTCCGGCAGACTTTGTACAGTCTCGAGGGCAAGTTCACGGGCCAGCGCGTCCTCGTCCTCATCCCCGACCACACCCGCACGCTGCCGCTGCCACAACTGTTCAAGCTGTTGGTCGAGATTTTGCACGATGTTAAAGGGCTCGAGTTCATGGTCGCCCTCGGCACGCATCCGCCTTTGAATGAAGAGCAACTAAATAGACTCGTCGGCGTGACCCAAGAACAGCGTGAAAACGAGTTCAAACACGTCGGCCTCACCAATCATGCCTGGAACGACCCCGGCACCCTGACGACCGTCGGCACGCTGCCTCAGGAGCAAATCAAAGAAATCGCCGGAGACCGCTGGCACCCGACCTTGGGCGGCGACGTGCCGGTCAACATCAACCGCGCGGTGCTCGAGCACGACCACGTCGTCATCCTCGGCCCGACCTTTCCGCACGAAGTGGTGGGCTTTTCGGGCGGCGCGAAATACCTGTTTCCCGGCATCTCGGGGCCGGAAATGATCAACGTCACCCACTGGCTCGGCGCGCTCGCCGGGGTGCGCGGGACCATCGGCATCAAAGACACGCCGGTTCGCGCCATGATTCACGCCGCCGCCGAGCACGTCAAAACGCCGGTCACACTCGTCGCCCTGACGGTCGTGGGCGAAGGGCTGGCGGGCCTGTTCGTCGGCGACCCCCTCAGTGCCTGGAGCGCCGCCGCCGACCTCTCTTCAGAGCGGCACATCGTTTGGGTGGACGAGCCATTCGAGCGCGTGCTGTCGCAAGCCCCGCCGATGTACGACGAGCTGTGGACCGCGGGCAAGGCGATGTACAAGCTCGAGCCCGCCCTCGCCGCGGGCGGCGAACTCGTCATCTACGCGCCGCACTTAGACACGGTGAGCCGTGTTCACGGGAACCACATCTATGAAATCGGCTACCACGTTTTGCCGTATTTTTTGAAGCAGTGGGAGCGGTTCAAGCACGTTCCCTTGGGCGTGCTGGCCCACTCGACGCACGTGCGGGGCGACGGGGATTTTGTGAACGGCGTGGAACTTCCGAGGGCGCAGGTCACCCTTTCCACCCGCTTGTCGCCCGCAGACTGCGACCGGCTCGCGCTTCAGTACCTCAATCCTGACGATGTAGACCCGGCCGAGTGGCAAAACCGCGAAGCCGAGGGCGTCCTGTTCGTGCCCAAAGCGGGCGAGATGCTCTACAAAGTGAGGGGAACGTAATGATTGCAAAAGTGAGGCTCGAGACGTGTCTTGTCCCCCTCCTTTCAGGAGGGGCTAGGGGAGGTCTGCTTCTGTGACTGACTCTATGGCAAGTTGTCAGAAGCAAATCCCCCCAACCCCCCTTGTTAAGGGGGGCTTCTTCTAGGCTCGTTCGGAACTGCTGACATTTTTATCCTTTAACTTTAAGGAGGCCCGCCATGACCCCGACCCGTTCCACCTGGCAACTCGACCCCGACCGCTGCTTTTCGCCGCTCCCCGCGCAGCGCAGAACCGCTCGAGACCTTTACGAGCACGTTGCCGACCTGCCGCTCGTCTGTCCGCACGGGCACGTGCCGCCGCAGCTTTTAGCCGACCCGGACGCAACACTCGGCAACCCCGCGGAGCTGTTCGTCATCCCCGACCACTACATCTTGCGGATGCTCTACAGCCGGGGCGTGAGCATGGAAGATTTAGGCGTGCCGACGAAAGACAACAGCTCCTTCGAGACCGACGGGCGCAAGGTTTGGCAACGCTTCGCCGAGCACTTCAACCTGTTCGCCGGCACGCCGACGGGTTTGTGGCTTAAGGACGAACTCGTCACGCTGTTCGGCATCGACGCCAAGCTGAACGGCGACACGGCGGGGGTGATTTACGACGAGGTTGAGGCCAAGCTCGCCCAACCCGAGTACAGCCCTCGAGCCCTCTTCGAGCGTTTCAACATCGAAGTCCTCTGCACCACCGACGCGGCGACCGATACCTTGGAGGCTCACCAGTCTTTGCACGAGGAGGGCTGGACGCAGATTCGCCCGACCTTCCGCCCGGACGCCGTGGTGAACTTGGACACCGAGGGCTGGCTCGAGAACGTCCACAAGCTCGGCGAAGTGTCAGACATCGAGGTGACGGACTATGCTTCGTTTATTCATGCGCTCGAGCAGCGCCGCGCTTTCTTTAAGGGCTTGGGCGCAGTCGCCACCGACCACGCCGCGCTGACGCCTCACACCGAACGCTTGTCGAAGTCTGAGGCCGAGGCGATTTTTCAGCGGGCACTGGCGGGGCGGCTCGAGCCCCACGACGCCGCCAAGTTCACCGCGCACATGCTGTTAGAGATGGCCCGGATGAGCGTCGAAGACGGCCTCGTGATGCAGCTTCACGCGGGGAGTCTTCGCAACCACAACCGCGCGGTGTTCGAACGCTTCGGGCGCGACATGGGCGCGGACATCCCGGTGCGCACCGAGTGGACGCGGTCGCTGCATGAACTCCTCAACGCCTACGGCAACGAGTCCGGCTTTCACCTGGTCCTCTTCACCCTCGACGAGACTTCTTACAGCCGCGAACTCGCGCCGCTGGCCGGGCACTGGCCCGCGCTGCGGCTCGGGCCGCCGTGGTGGTTTTTCGACTCGGTGAAGGGGATGGAGCGCTTTCTGGACGGCGTGGTCGAAACCGCGGGCGTGTACAACTTAGCGGGTTTCAACGACGACACGCGGGCCTTCGCCTCGATTCCGAGCCGCCACGACGTGTGGCGGCGGGTGACGTGCAACTGGCTGGCGGGGGAGACCCTGAAGGGCTTGCTGGATGGAGAAGACGCGGTTGCGGCAGCGCAGGGTTTGGCGTATGGGCTGGCTAAAGAGGCGTATAAGCTTGATAAGTCGGCGTGAGGTTACTCGAGTTCTATTCGCTCCGGCGGGACAACCTCATAACCGAACTCGTCGGCCCTGAGTTCGCCAGTCAAACGAACGAGCAGACTGTCTCCAACGCTCATACCTTTGAGGTCGTTCACAAAACCTTTGTGGGTTTTTGGAAGTCTGAGTTTGAAGGTTCCATTTGCGTTGCTTCGGGTAACGTCTAATGCGAAGCTGTAGTTACTACCTCCTATATCCGGTGTCGATGCGGTCCGGCTTATGATGCCGTAAACGCCCTCCTTGAAAGTTGCGAGGCGAAAGCGTTTACGTGAACTGTCTTTGTCTCTCGCGTTCAAATGACGAATAGCAAGTCGAGTGGTGCCTTCCTGAGTTTTGAGCAACGTCACAGCTTGCACGATTTTGAAGAGATAGTCATTGTAAAAGTAGTAGCCTGGGTCTCGGTCAAAGCTCCAGCGTTGACTACCCGACCCCCGCATGTCGACTTCGAAGACTACGTCAGCTATCTTGACGGTTAGTTGCTCCCAGCCCGAGACTTGCATGGGCACGGTAAGGTCTTGAGCGACTTCGGCAAGAAACTGTGAAAGGCGGTAGAAACCACTCGTCGCCTGATAATCACTCGGGTACGGCTTTCCGTCCTCATCGGCCAACCTCAAGGAAACTTCCGAGGGTAACGGTATGATAACTGGAATAGAACTGTGGGGGAAAAGAAGACTCAGACCCCACCTAGTTTCCTCTATCGTGACGCCTTGAGGCTCGAGAACAGCCTTCAAGGAAGCTAAATCGAACCAAGGCTCATTTGAAATGCACGTTTCTTTTTCTTTCCCCTCGAGACAAACCGGAGAGGGCCAGCTAAAACTCGAATCGAGAGTTTGTGCCGACGTTTGCGAAACGATTAGAACAAGGCTCAAGCAAAGCCCCAGTATCAGCGTGCCAAGGCCGAGCGCGGTGGGCAAAGTGTAAAGTCTGGTCATGCCACTGCTCACTTTCCCGGGCTGACCGAGTTCCCTTATCGTTCTCTGCACCGCCTCTTTTTCGCTCGAGCCTGCCATCCTGTAGGCATTGACACGCCCCTGGATGTGCGCGTTCAACTCTTCTCTGACCTCGCGCTTCTTTTTGCCCCACAGTCCCCGCGTCGCTTTTCTCAAGTACCTGTCAACTTCACTGTTCATGGCTTCACCGCTCGAGCCCAATTTGCTCAGGTAAAATTCCCTTGAACCACGAGCCCGCGCTGGCTCCAAGTTCGACCAGCATGGCGTCGCCCGGTTTCGAGAGCATGTGGAACGTGTTGACGAAGTGAATCGTTTCTTGGTTGGGTAACTCAAGGTTGATGCTACCGTCGGGGTTGGCTCGAGCCAAAGACATGTAAAGAGCCGTCTCGGGTCGGTACTCCTCGGGGATTGTGTAAACCAGCGGGTCTTGAAGGTCCAACAGCACGATGACGCCATAGATTCCTGAAACGGGTTCGGCGTCCAACCGAGCGTTGACCTGCCTGACGTAACTTTCATCCCAGTCGGCGTCCTCAAAACCTGCGGATTCAGCCAGCCGGTTCATACGAGGATTGACCAAGGCGACATAGTCACCGAAAACCGGAGGACTTAGGGTGAACACCACCATTGAGAGATAATTTTCGTAAAATCCAACTCCTTGAAAAGGCTGTTTGTCAGTGCCGATTTGGAATGAAGCGTTACCGATGTGAATGGTAGGGTTGTCCCAGCCTGCAATGCTCAAAGAAATGTTGTCTTTCGCTGCAACGGCTTTGACGAGTTCCCAGAAGTTGAAGTAACCTTCCTCAACAGGAATAGGTTTGTTGTCATCACCTATAACTGAAATGTTGGGGCTACTAAGAGGAAAAATTATATTTTCACCGTTTGGGAAGTGCAGACCTGCTTGGCCTGTTCCGCTGCTGGATTTTATACCAGCCTCCTCAAAGATGGGACGTAACGTTTCGAAGTTCAACCATAGGGAGTTGTCCGCCTGAAAACAGTCGTCATTGAGCACTTTGTTGTTCAAGTAATCCTGAACCGGGCTGCTGCTTATCGTACCTTTCTGAAAAGCGTCGATACATTCTTTCGTAGGCCAGTAAACGCTTCCCGGTACGGACTGCGCCACGCTTCCCGAGATGAGCGTGACAGTTAAAATGAGCGTAGTAGCTAAAATCGCCCCCAACCCCATGAGCGACGGCATCGTGTGGAGCGTCATCATCCCACTGCTCACCTGCGCAGGCTTGCCGAGTTCACGCAAGGTTCGCTGCACGGCCGTTTCTTCGTCCAGCCCCGCGATGCGGTGCGCGTTGACCCGCCCTTCGATGTGCGTTGCCAACTCCTCCCTGACCTCACGTTTCTTGCTGCCCCAAAGGCCCCTGGTCGCCTTTTTGAGATATTTCTCGACCTCATTCATCTTGTCCCCCAAAGCGCCTGAACTTTGTCGCTGAAGGTTTCGAACTCTTTTCGCTGTTTGTGAAGTTGTTTTAAGCCCGCCTCGGTCAGGTGGTAGTAGCGCCGCCGCGGCCCGCCGCTGTCGGACGGGGCGAACTCGCCCTTGATGTGTTTGGCCTTCTCGAGCCGGTGCAGGGCCGGGTAAAGACTTCCTTCTCTAAATTCAAAATAGCCGTCGGTGCGCGTTTTGGCCTCGCCGATAATCTCGAGGCCGTATTTCGGCGCGTCCTCCAGGATGCTCAGCAGGATGAGGTCGAGGGTGCCGCGAAGTAAGTTCTTGTCCGCCATGTCGTCTCCCTAGTGTTCCTAAGCAGCTACATCGTAATGCTAGGTAGTGGTTTTGTCAAGGCTGAGGTCGAAGTGAAAATTTTAGGCTGACGGGGCGCTCGGCGCTGTGTTGAAATAGGCTGTGTTGAGATAGACAGGGGGCAAATAGTCTTTGGAGGTCAGTGGATGAGCAAAGTTTTTAACGTCGGCGTCGTCGGCGTCGGCGGCATCAACCGGACGCACATGCCGGGTTGGGCGGCGTCGGAGCACGCCGAAGTCGTTGCCGGAGCGGACATCAACGAGGCCCCGCTGAAAGCCTGGGGCCAAAAATACGGCGTCGCCAACCTGACGACCCGCCCCGAAGACTTGTTTACAAATCCCGACATCGACATCATAGACATCTGCACGCCGAACATGTACCACACGCCGCTGGTCGTGGCGGCCCTGGAGGCGGGCAAACACGTCATCTGCGAGAAGCCGCTGGCCCCGACGCCCCAAGACATCAAAAAAATCATCGCGGCGCGGGACGCCTCGGGCAAACAGCTCATGACCGCGCAGCACTTCAGGTTCTCGGGCGCGTCGCAGGCGGTCAAGCGCGAGGTCGAGGCGGGCATGTTGGGCGACGTGTACCACGCGCGCGGTTGGATGTTGCGGCGCAACGCCTACATCCCCACGCCGACGTTTGTTTACAAGAAGAACTCGGGCGGCGGCGCGTGCATCGACATCGGCGTGCATATCTTGGACCTCACGCTGTGGATGATGGGCAACCCCGAGCCGGTGACCGTCTCGGGCGTGACCCGCAGCAACTTAGCGCGGCAAGAGGGCGTGTTCAGCGCCTGGCACCAGGGTGACATGCCCGCCGACATGGACGTCGAAGAGTTCGCCGCCGCTTTCGTGCGTTTTGAGAACGGCGCGACCCTCGTGTTGGAAGTCAGCTGGCTGCTCCACCACGACACCCAGAGCGAGGACATGCAGATGTGGCTCTACGGCAGCAAAGGCGGTTGCCACTGGCCCTCGGCGCAGTTTATGACCTCGAACTACGCGACGAGGCAGCTCTATAACAGCACCTTGGCCGTGACCAAAGACGTGATGGAGCCGCACGCTTTCGAGTGTTTCGAGTTCGCTCGAGCCCTCGCCGAAAACAGGCCCTCGCCGGTGCCGCCCGAGCAATCGTTGCAAGTGTTGGCGATTCTGGACGCGGTCTACCAGAGTCAGCAAGAAGGACGGGAGGTGCGGCTCGAGGTTTAGCGCACGGTACCGAGTTTTCACCCGGGCCCCTTTTTTTCAGTCGGTCAAGAAAGGGGGCTACTTCAGTGGGTTTGGAAAAACTCGAGCACCTCTCCGTTCGGCCCTTTGAAAAAGGCGATGGTGGCGGTGAGGCTGCCCAGGGTGACAGTCTTGGGCTCTACGGTTACTTCATAACCGGCCTGGCGTACGTGCTCGAGCGCGGCGCGGGTGTCGGTGGTGGCGATGGCGAAGTGGATAAATGGGCGGCTCGAGTTATCTGCCGGGGTTTCACCGGTCGGCTGAAACAACTCGACGTGAGACCCGTCGCCCATGTCCAGCAGCACGATTTTCCGCTCTGTCCCGAATTCGGCGACGGTTTCCATGCCGAGCACGTCGCGGTAAAGGTGCAGCGAGGCGTCCCAGTCGCGGGTTTGCAGGGCGATGTGGTGCGAGCCGCCACCTGGGATGACTTTGTTTCTGGTGCCTACCGGCATGTTTTCTCCTTGCGCAGTTTCAAAGGGGCGCTCGAGGCGTGACCCAACTCGTCGTTTGTGCGCCTTTGTAAAGCGCCGCCATCACGGCGTTGCGGTAGGCGGCTTCGGCCACGTCGACGAGGGGCACGTCTTGGCCCTCGAGCGCGTCCAAGAACAGCTCGAAGGCGTGCGGTAACGGCTCGGGCAGGTCGCGCCACGCTTCGCCGTCCGCACCCTCGAGGTGCTCGCTTCGATAGTAAAGCGTGTCGTTGAAGACGGTGGCGTGTCCCTCGGTGCCGCTGATGAGCAGCTTGACCGGGTCGGCCACGTCGACCCAGCCCGCGGCCAGCGTCCCTACTACGCCGTTTTTAAAGCGCAGCATTCCTTCACCGGACTCGTCACAGTTTTCGTAACGCCCCGTGACGACGTTGATGCTCGCCGTCACCGTTTCAACTCCGCCGAACAGCCACAGCAAAATGTCGAGCGAGTGCGCGCCTAAGTCGCCGAACGCGCCGACGCCCGCTTGACTCGGGTCGGCCATCCAGCGCCAGTCGTTGTCGAACCAACCGCCCAGCGCGCCCGCGTGGCAGTTCGAGTGGCGGACGCGGGTAATCTTGCCGAAGTGGCCTTGCTCGAGCTGTTCTTTTAAAAAGCGGTGAACGGGTTGCCCGCGCATAAAATAGCCCGTTTGAAAGAGGAGACCGGCTGCTCGGACGGCCTGCGCCATCCGGTAAGCGTCTTCAGCGGCAAGCCCCAGGGGTTTTTCGACGAACAAGTGCTTGCCCGCTTTGACAGCGGGCATGACGACCTCTTCATGGCGGCTCGTTTCCGTGCAGACGACGACGGCCTCTACTTCGGCGTCGGCATAAATCTTTTCCAAATCGACGACCCCTGCACCGAGCTTGTCGGCAGCCGCTGCGGCCCGGGCTGCGTCGTGGTCGAAAACGTACTTGACGTGTGTCCCGCTACGTTTGTTCAGTCGCTCGATAAAGTTGGGCGTGTGGATGTGGGCTGCGCCGACGAGGGCGAGGGTGGGCATGGTCGTCTCCTTCGGTCTACTTTAACGGCTGGCACCGGTTCGAGGTGCGAGGTCTGCTCACGGCCAGCGCGCCACAACCGACGAGGTTTACGGCAACATGCCGAAGCGGCTAAGCTGACCCATGCTCCACTGGTTCGCGCTCTACTACGTTCCTCCAGCGGAAAGCGAGTTTTACCGGCTCGGCAGTGCGCTCCTCGGCTACGACGTGCGCGCGGGGCGTAGGCTCGAGCCCGCCCCCACGCTGCTCGAGACGCTCCGCCCCATTCCCGACGCCTGGGTAAAAAAGGCCCGCGGCTTCGGCTTTCACCTCACCGTGACCGAGGCCATGACCTACGCGCTCGAGCGTCTGAGCAAGATAGAAGCCGAGGTGGACGCGATTTTGCGGAGTTTCGACCCGCAGAGCGAGATGGTCTTGAGGCTCGAGGGGCTGCGGCGCTGGCGCGGCGAGCAGGTCTGGGTGCTGAAGTACGTGCCGAGCCGCGCGCTCCACGTGTTGCACGCGGTGTTGGCGGCGCGGCTGTCGCTGCTGGGGCAAAGCTCGATGTTTTTCGGGGAGATTGAAGAGCATCCCGAGCTTTACAGCGCGCCCTTCGAGCGGCAACAGCTCGAGACCTTCCTGAGCCCGCGCGCGCTCGACAGTTGGCACGCCCACTTCACCCTGCTCAACCCGCACCCGTCGCAGGCCGACCCGGCGCTGGTGGAAGCGTTCACGAATGTTTTCGAGAAGTTCGACCGGCTCGAGCCCGCGAGTTTCTGCCTCGTCCTCAAAGAAGGCGACGCGCCCTGGCGCTTGTACCGCGAATATCCGTGGCCGCCGCGAGAACGCCCGTGACAGGTACCCTGCGCCGCTCCTCGTACTTCCTCCTGAGAGCTATGATGGGTTTATGAAAAACAGTCCTGCACCAAACGGCGTGACGGAACCCGTCAGGCTGCCCGCTTTCCCGCTCGAGCTTCACTGGCACTCGCTCCCTGAAGACTGGAGCTTCGACGGCGAAGTCCTCACCGTCACAGCGGCGGGCGAAACCGACCTGTTCAGCGACCCCCAGGGCGAGCCGCCCGTCCATAACGCGCCCGCCCTGCTGTTCGAGCCCGAGGGCGACTTCGTCTTCAGCACCAAGGTCAAAGTAGCCTTCAAAGCGGGTTTCGACGCGGGCGTGCTGCTCGTTTACCAAAACCCTGAAAGCTGGGCCAAACTTTGTTTCGAGTACGAGCCGCAGGGTTTTCCCCTCGTCGTGTCGGTGGTCACGAAAGGCGTGTCCGACGACTGCAACTCACTGTTTTTGGACGAAAACGCGACCTACTTGCGCGTCTCGAGGCTGGGGCGGGCCTACGCGTTTCACCACTCGTTCGACGGCGCGGAGTGGCACCTTGTTCGCGTCTTCGCGCTGGACTCGGCCTTGGCGGTGCCAGTCCCTACGAGGGTCGGTTTTTTGGTCCAGTCGCCGGTTGGGCAAGGGTGTAGCGCAGAGTTTTACAGGTTCGCCTTTGCGGCCAAAACCTTAGCCGACATTCGCTCCGGCGAGTAAAGCCCGGCGCGCCGGCGGTGTCGCGCTCACAGCTGTTCTCGTCCGTTTTCGTTTGTGGACAGCCGAGTTCTCTGGCGGTTGGTACCGGGGTACTTACCTTCTCGGTAATGAGGTGTGAGAACCGGATGACGTATGGGTCTTGCTCGGAGTTTCCTCTTCTTGGTTTTATAACAATGAGATGCTTGCTCTCGACGCTCTGAGCACGTGGCGAGCCAACCGAGTATCCGTCAACCAAATGCCTGTGTATACATTAGGTTTGAAGATTGGCCTACAGACAGAAAAAGCGGGATGTAACACACTTAACATTCGCTGGCGGTTAGAAAATAACTCGGTAAGACAAGGCTGTCTGGCGGGAATACTCGAGCAAACCGGTGAAAAACGAGCTGCGCCGGTCTCGAGAGAAGTTTTGAGAAAGTTAGGGGAGGTGTCGGCATGGCAAACAAACCTGAAGACAAAAAAGGCGTCAAGGCCTACAAAGCGCCGGAACGAAAAGGTCCTGCGCTCAGCGTCATCATCAGCAGTTTGGTCGTGCTGGCGCTCATCGTGTTGTTGCTGGTTTGGATTTTTTGATGGCGGACTTGAGAGAGATTACGGTCGTGGACAAAACCGGCGCGACGGGTCGGGTTCTGGGAGAGTTGGACGCCGACGAACACATGGTCGTCGTGGAGTTCGAGGGCTCGAGCTACCAGCTGCCGCGTGACACGCTCGTTCCGCAGGGGGACGACAGCTTTCTGCTGCCGCTCAGCCTGAGCGAACTCGCCGTGGCTAGACAAGTCATCCCGGTCATCCACGAACAGATAGACATCGGCAAGCGCGTCGTGAACGAACAGGTCCGCATCTACACGACGGTGCGCGAGCGGCCTGAACAAGTGAACGTCGAGTTGGAAGACGTCGAAGTGAGCGTCGAGCACGTGCCTGTCGGCAGGATGCTCGAGGGCAAGGCCGAAATGCGCACCGAGGGCGACGTGACCATCATCCCGGTCGTCGAAGAGCGTGTGGTCGTCACCAAGCAGTTGTACCTCAAAGAAGAGGTTCACGTCACGCGCAAGCGCGTGGCGAGGACGCAAACCGAAACCGTAACTTTGCGTGAAGAAGAGGTCAGGGTCGAGCGGACGCCGACGAGCGCAGCCGAGGGGGGCGATGGTTATGTAACACCGAACGAGGACTAACCCTCTTACCCCTTCGCAGCTAAAGGCCGACACGCCAAAAGCTGACACAGAAACTAAAATCAACCCTTTGGGAGGCAACAAAAAAATGGCACAAACAGTTGTAGGACTTTACGACCACATTTCGCAAGCGCGCGACACCGTCGAAGACTTGGTCGACGCCGGCTTCAAGCGCGACCAGATCAGCTTTACCGCCAACGCTTCGGCGGCCGAGTACGGCAAGTACTTCGACGAAGAAGGCCGTCACCGCACCGACATCGACTACGACGCGGACTACGACGACCACGAGATGACCTCGGGCGAGGGTGCCGCGGCGGGCGCGGGCATCGGCGCGACCATCGGCGGTTTGGGCGGTTTGCTCATGGGCTTGGGCTTGTTGGCCGTTCCGGGCGTGGGTCCGGCGCTGGCGGCCGGTCCTATCGTGTCGGCCTTGGTCGGCGCGGGCATCGGCGCGGCGGCGGGCGGCCTTATGGGCGCACTCGTCAACCACGGCGTCCCCGAAGAGGAAGCCGGTTACTACTCCGAAGGCGTGCGCCGCGGCGGCTCGCTGGTGATGCTCACCGTCGAGGACGACCGCGTGAACGACGTCGAGCGCATTATGAACATGCACAACCCCGTCGACATCGACGAGCGCGCGGCAGCTTGGAAAGAAGAAGGCTTCACCGAGTTCGACCGCGAGGCCGAGCCCTACACCGCCGAGCAAGTCATGGAAAATCGTGAAAGGTACGCGATTCCCATCGTCGAGGAAGACGTCAAAGTCGGCAAGCGTCAAGTCCAAGAGGGCGGCAAGCGCATCCGCAGCTACGTCCGCGAGACGCCGGTCGAAGAGCAGGTCACCCTGCGGGACGAAGAAGTCCACGTCGAGCGTCGCCCTGTGGACCGCGCCGTCACCGACACCGACGACGCTTTTGAAGAAAAAACCATCGAGATGACCGAGAGCCACGAAGAGGCTGTCGTGTCCAAGCAGGCTCGAGTCGTCGAGGAAGTCGTGGTCGACAAAGAAGCGCGCGAGCACACCGAAACGGTCCGCGATACCGTGCGCCGCACCGAGGTCGAGGTCGAGGACATCGGCACCTCGGACCGCGCCGTGCAAGCCTCAGGGTACGACAACGACATGGACGAGTACCGCAAGCACTACACCAGCACCTTTGCCGACTCGGGTCGCGACTACGAATACTACGAACCCGCTTACCGCTTCGGCAGCCGTTTGGCCCACGAAGACAGCGCCAAAGGCATGAACTGGAACGACCTCCAGGGCGACGCGCAACGCCGCTGGGAAGAGCGCAACCCGGGCACCTGGAGCGACTACAGCGACGCCGTGCGTTACAGCTATGACAGGGAGCGCAGCCGTGCGTAAAATTGCCATCCTTTTTCTCACCTTGCTTGTTGGGCTGTCTTTCGCCCAACAGGACAACCTTGACGCTACGCTTTTGCAGGGTCTCGCCGCCAACGAAGAGTTCTCGAGCCTGGTGGCCCTCATCGACCAGGCCGGGCTCACCGAAGCCCTCGACGGTGCCGGACCGTTCACCCTCTTCGCCCCCGACAACAACGTTTTTGAAGAACTCAACCCGGACGTCCTGGCTCAGCTCAACGACAACCCCGAGCTGCTCCAGTCCGTGCTGCAGTCGCACGTGGTCGAAGGTGCCTACGGCATTTTGGACCTGAGAGAAGCGCCGGAAGGCTCCATCGTAACGCTGAACGGCGACCCGCTCAGGATTGACCTGACCGCGGGCGGCCTGAAGATAAACGGTGCCGACCTCATCTCGACCGACGTCGAGAACACCTACGCCAACGGCGTTTTGAACCAGGTGGGCGACCTCGTTTTGTCCGACGCGCTCCTGGGCCAACTCGGTCTCAGTGACGTCGAAGCGGCGACCGACGACGTGACGACCGCCGTGGGTACGAACTTCGTCGACTTAGACGTCGACGGCGATGGCGTTCTCACCCGGGACGAACTCGACGCCGGCATTTACACGCGCTACGACGCCAACCAAGACGGCATCATCGACCAAGTTGAGTATGACACCAACCCCGGCTTGTTCGGCGGCCCGTTTGCCGACTTCGACGCCGACGCCAGCGGCACCTTGGACCAAGACGAGTACCGCGGCGCGTTCGACAACGCGGGCGTGTTCGACAGCCTCGACGCCGACGGCAGCGGCGACATTTCTCAAGAAGAGTACGACGCCAACCGCGACCTGTTGGGTCTCGGTGCGGCGGGCACAGCCGTCCCCGGTGCGGTCACAACGGACGCGGCCATGACGAACACCGGCGTTTTTGGTGACTACGACGCCGACGCGGACGGTTTGCTGACCCGCGACGAGTACAACAACGCTCTTTACACGCGTTACGACACCAACGCCGACGGCGTTATCGACCAAGCCGAGTACGACGCCGACCCGAGCTTGTTCGGCGGCGCTTTTACCGACTACGACCTCGACGCCAGCGGTGACCTGAACGAAGACGAATACCGCACCGCTTTTGACAGCAACAGCGTGTTCGACAGCCTCGACACCGACGGTACTGGCGACATCAACCAGCAGGAATACGACGCCAACCCCGACCTGTTGGGCCTCGGCACGGCGGGTGCCGCGGTGACCGGCGCGACCGCTACGGTCGTCGGGGCTGAAACCGGTGGTGCTGACATGGGTACCGAGACCGGTGGCGCTCAAATGTTCGACGGTACCGTCGTCGAAGTGCTCACCAACGACGGCCGCTTCGGCACCTTGCTGACGGCCATCAACGACGCAGGTTTGGCGGAGAGCCTGCAACAGCAAGCTCCGTTCACCCTGTTCGCCCCGACCGACGACGCCTTTGCCGCCTTGCCGGACGCGGAGCGCGAGAGCATCTTGGGCGACACCGACATGCTCAGCAACCTGCTCCTCTACCACGTCGTCTCCGGCGAAGTGATGGCAGAAACCCTCATGAGCGACGGCCAAGCGGCGACTTTGGAGGGCAGCGACGTCACGCTCACCGCAGAAGCCAACGGGACCGTCTCCGTCAACGACGGCCAGGCTCGCGTTACCGAAGCCGACTTGCAAGCTTCCGACGGCGTCGTCCACGTCATTGACGGCGTTCTCGTGCCCGAAAGCATGATGAACCAGTAACAGCGTAAAAGACGCTCACCAGCGTGCCAGCCGAGCAGCGTGTCGCAACGACGCGTTGCTCGGCTTTTTCGGCTCAGGTGGCGACGTCCTTGTCTTTCAGCGTCTGATGTCTTTCAGCGTCTGAACGCGGTCAGGAGAAAAATGTTTTTCAACGGTTGGGAGGGCGTAGTTCGTATCTTGCTGATAGGTCCCCTCGCCTACGCGGCTTTGGTCATCTTGCTGCGGGTCTCGGGCAAGCGGACGCTGTCGAAGATGAACGCCTTCGACTTCATCATCACGGTCGCTTTCGGCTCGACCTTGGCGAGCGTCATTTTGAGCAAAAACGTAGGCCTGGTCGAAGGCGTCCTGGCTTTTGCGGTGCTCATTTTGTGCCAGTACGTCATCACCTATTTGTCGGTGCGTTCCGAGCGGTTTCAGCACTTCGTCAAGGCGAGCCCCACCCTTCTTTACCACCAGGGCCGCTTTCTGAGCGAGGTCATGCGCCGCCAGCGGGTGACCGAAGAGGAGGTGTGGGCGGGCGCTCGAGAGAGCGGTCACCAAAGTTTAGACGCGGTCACGGCGGTGGTGCTGGAAACCGACGGCAGCTTCTCGGTCATCACCTCCTCGGACGACAAAAACGCTTCGGCGATGGCGAACGTCGTCAACCCGACCCAGGGCTAGCTGCAGGTAAGCGTTAAACTAAGAACGTGCCGAGCGGACGAACCCACGAAGCCGTCAACCTCGCCTTTTTCGGGGGTTTGGCGGTGGGTTACGCCTACGCTCGAGCCGAGGGTTGGTTGGGAGGCGTGGAGCCGTTTCTCACCCGGCCGACCCTGACCCTGTTCGGCCTGAGCTACTTTGTCGGCACCTTTTTGGTGACCCCCGACCTCGACCTGGCGGAAAACAGGGTGCGCTCGAAAAGCCATTGGGGTTTGCTGGGCCTGCTCTGGATACCCTACGGCTCGCTCTTCAGCCACCGCGGCTTGTCGCACACCTGGTTCGTCGGGCCGCTGACCCGGCTCGTCTACATGGTGGTGGTGGCGCTGGCCCTGAGTTGGCTCGTCACGGCCGCCGCGCCGCTGTTCGGTTACGAGGTGAGCATTCGCACGCGCTTGCTCAACACCTGGCCGCAGCTGGGCGTGGCGGCGCTGCTGGGTTATTACCTGTCGCAGTGGCTGCACTTGGTGGCCGACGGGGTCCGGCCGGACCACGGCGCGCGGCGGCAGCGGTCCCGCAAACGTGGCAGGTGGTTTTAGCGATGTTCGAGACGTTCGCACGTCGGCGCGTGGCGGTGAACGGCGTCACCCTCAACGTGGTTGTGAGCGGCGGTGTCGCAGGCGACGATGTCACGGGCAGCAAGCCGCCCTTGCTGCTCCTGCACGGCTACCCGCAAAGCCACGCGATGTGGCACGAACTCGGGCCCAGGCTCGCCGAAGCGTTCACCGTCGTCGCGCCCGACCTGCGCGGTTACGGCGACAGCGACCAACCGCCGGGCGACGCCGGGCACACGACCTACTCGAAGCGCGAGCTGGCGCGGGACGTGCTCGAGCTGATGACGAGTCTCGGTTTCGAGACGTTTGCGGTTGTCGGGCACGACCGCGGCGCTCGCGTGGCGCACCGTTTGGCGCTCGACGCGCCCGAGGCCGTGACGCGCCTGGCAGTCCTCGACATCGTGCCGACCTACCACGTGTTCGAGACGGTCGACGCCTTTATGGCCCGCGCTTACTACCACTGGTTTTTCCTCAGCCAGTCTTTCCCGTTGCCCGAAAAGCTCATCGGTGCGGACCCGCTTTTTTACCTCCACCGCAAACTCGGCGGTTGGGGCGGCAAGGGGTTGGGCGTCTTTTCAAAAGAGGTTTTGGCCGAGTACGAGCGCTGTTTCCTGCGTCCAGAAACCGTCCACGCCACCTGTGAAGACTACCGGGCCGCGGCGACCGTGGATTTGGAGCACGACCGCGCCGACCGCCACCGCAAACTCACCTGTCCGGTGTTGGCGCTGTGGGGTGAAAAGGGCATCGTCGAGCAAGGGTACGACGTGCTTTCGGTGTGGCGCGACTACGCGGAAGACCTCCGCGGTGGAGCTGTTCCGGACGCGGGGCACTTTCTGGTCGAAGAACAGCCGGGGCGTACCCTGGCGGAACTGCTCGAGTTTCTGACCTAGCCCTGGTTTTATACGGATTTCGGTAACACAGCCGATAAACCTAAAGGGCTTTTCGCTTCCTTGCCTTCAGTCCGTATTTTTTCTCCCCGCTCCACTCGCGTTTAGTGAGGAAAGTAAACGGTAGTATCAGTTCGCCCCCAGCCCCACCTCGCCGCAAGCGAGCACGCGGTCGCCGGGCTCGCCCAACACGTACAAAAAGTGGTCCGCGCCGGTAACCGCGTCGTAGCTCAGGGGGCTTTCGGTCACGCTCGAGTACGGGTCGCCGTCGGCGGCGTTGACGTTCTCGAGCCGCGCTACCTCCTCACGGTCGGGGCCGCAGTCACCTCGGTAGAGGACGGCCGCGTAGTCGCCGCCCGCCTCGATGCCGACGAGGGACACGGTGAGGCGCGTGCCGCCCGTCAGGTTTTCAGAAACCTGTAAGTTGCCGCTCACGCCGCTCCCCGCGACCGGGCTGAGGGCGTAGCTGGCGGCTCGAGGGTTTTGGCCGGGGGCCGGGCCGGCGGCGTTCGGGGTCGCCACCGGCGCGGCGGGCGCTGGCGTGGCGGCTGGCGGGGGCGCGGGGGTGCCGGAAGCGTTCGCCCCCACACCGACCTCGCCACAGGCCGCTAAAGGCGTGTCGTCGGTCGCGCCCGCGTACACGTACAAAAAGTAGTCGCTTTCGGTCAGGTCGGCAAAGTCGAGCGCCGTTTGCGTGAGGCTCGCGTAAGGGTCGTCGGGAAAGCTGCCGACGGGGTTCAGGTCGCGCACGCGCGCCCGGTCGGGACCGCAGTCGCCCTCGAACAGGCTCAGGGCGTAGCGCTGTCCCGGCTCGATACCTTGCAGGGTCACCACAAAGCTGCTGCCCCCGCCTACTCGCTCGGTCACCTGCAAGTTGCCGCTTACGCCGCTGGCCTCGACCGGGGCCAGGTAGTAGCTGGCGGTTTCCAAACCCCGCTCGGTCGCCCCGGTTTGGGCGTGGGCACTCCAGAAACCACCCCAAAGTAAAACACCTAACCACAAGCTCGAACAGTTTCGCATCCCCTCCTCCTTTCGTTTGAGCTACAGGTTAACCCGGACGAGGGGGTCTGGGCCTTACCCTCGACCTTTACGCGCCGCCCGTTTACCGACTGCCTGGACTGACGGCCCACCGGGCGCGTTACACTTCTGGAATGACTTCTTACCTGCGTTTCAGCGCCGAGGTCGACACGGCGTTGCGAGAGGGTGCGCCCGTCGTCGCCCTCGAGTCCACCCTCATCTCGCACGGGATGCCCTACCCGCAAAACGTCGAGACCGCCCGCACGCTCGAGACCATCGTCCGGGACGAAGGTGCGGTGCCCGCGACCGTCGCCCTGCTGGACGGCAAAGTCTGTGTGGGTTTGGACGCCGCCGGGTTGGAACGCTTAGCGACCGACCCGGACGTGGCGAAAGCGAGCCGCCGCGACTTGCCCTACCTGCTGTCGACGGGCAAGGCGGGCGCGACGACCGTCGCCGCGACGATGATTTGCGCCGACCTGGCGGGCGTGCGTGTCTTCGCGACGGGCGGCGTCGGCGGGGTGCACCGGGGCGGCGAGACCTCGCTCGACATTTCGGCCGACCTGCAGGAGTTGGCGCGGACGAGTGTCGCCGTGGTCTGCGCCGGGGCTAAGTCGATTCTGGACATCGGCCGCACCCTGGAGGTGCTGGAAACCTTGGGCGTGCCGGTCGTCGGCTACGGCACCGACCGTTTTCCCGCCTTTTATACCCGCTCGAGCGGCTACGGGGTCGACGCCCGGGTCGACTCCTTGACCGAACTTGCCGACCTGCTCCGAACGAAGTGGGGTTTGGGTTTGGCCGGCGGCGTGCTGGTCGCCAACCCGGTGCCCGCCGCCGCGGCGCTGCCCGCCGAACTCGTCGACAGAGCCACCGAACAGGCCCTCGCCGAGGTCGGCGCGCAGGGCTTGCAGGGCAAGGCGGTCACGCCCTACCTGTTGCGCCGCGTCACCGAGCTGACCGAAGGCAAAAGTTTGACCACCAACATCGCCCTCGTCAAACACAATGCGCGGGTGGCGGCGGGTCTGGCTCGAGCCTTGGCCGAACCGGACGCCGCGGAGGGTTGAGGCCGGAGCAAGCAGCTTGCGCGGGTTTAGCGTCGGTCGGGTTCGTCGCTGCAGTTCCCCGACTGACTTGACGCCCAACCTAACGCAGAGTCTCCAGCAGCGAGTACGACGCGGCGACGGCCGCTTTGAGAAACGTTTCGACCTGCAGGGCTTGCGCGTCGGCGGAGGCGGTGGTCAGGTCGGCGGCGCGCAGCACCGCGCCCGTCCGGCCTTCGGTGTGCCAGTGGCCGTCGTCCAGGCTTGGCAAAGCAGCTTCGGGCGGCGCGGGCCGGGGCGCGACGTACCAGTAAGGCTCGGCAATCGCGGCGTCGCCCGGCGTCATGCCCACGTCTATCCAAGGCGTTCCGTCGTGTTTGACTGCGCCGGGCTTGTCGGTCGGCACGCCCGGCTCGAGCCGCGCCGCGATGTCGAAGGTGTGAGGCCGGCAGCGTACCGGCAGCGCGCCCTTGTGAAGCGCGCGGACTTCTTCCAAAACCGTCGCCGCGTTGCCGTACCACTTGGCTAGCTCTCTATAAAGTTCGTTTTTGGGAAAAGGAGCCCCCGCAGCGACAGCGTGCGGGGGCAACGCGTAGGTGGGCCTCAAGGCCGGAACCTGGCCGTGCGTGACGAGCTTGTCCGTGAGCCAGCCGTAGCCCTGCTCGAGCGTTTTTCCGGCCAGCGGGTACTTGCTGTACAACGCTTCGTCTTTGAACAGCAGCAAGGTCAGGTCGTGAAGACGCAGACCGGCGCGGTAACCGTTCGGGCAAGCCCCGCTGCTGAGCGCCCCCAACGCGGCGCGCCACCTGAACTCGTGGCTGTCGTCCTCTTGGGAGGCGAGGGTCGCGGCGAAGGCGGCGGGAACCTGCAAAGCCCAGTGAAGCACCCGCCCCGCCTCGAAAAGCTGGGGTGAGGGCTCACCGGTTAGCGTCCACACCATCGTTGCAGCCTCCTGAATGATTCGCTCATTATAAACACATAAACTCGGCGCAGCCCTCAGGCCGCGGCCTGTTCATTTCTCAGAGTCCGGACTTGAACCACGGCCGTGACTGTGACGGCTGAGCGTCGGGCTGTCACCGACGCTGTTCATAACGGCTAACGAGGAGAACAAGTGCGGATTGCAGAGGGCTGAGAAACCCCTTCCGAATTTGTTCAGCGCACGACCGCACGTCCGCACCGTCACAGCTGTCCCGTCGCACACGGACGGTTCGGTATACACGCCGCCGAGCGGTCAAAGACTCATGTGCTCGTTCAAAAAAGCCAGCTTTTCGGCGGCTTGGTGGCTTTGTCCGCCTTCGTGCTGGTTGTACCTGTAAACCTTGATGGCCTTGGGGCCTGCGTAGTGGTTGAAGGCGGCGTACACGGTCGAAGGGGGGCAAACCGTGTCCATGAGCGCGACCGAAAAGAGCGCTCGGGCTCGCGCCTGCGCCGCGAAGGTGACGCCGTCGAAGTAGCTCAGGGTGCGAAACACGGTTTCGACCTTGTGGCGGTGTGTTTTGCAAAACTGGCTTATTTCGAAGTAGGGCTGCGTGTCGACGAGTTCGGTGGCGCGGCGGTAGTGGCACAAAAAGGGCACGTCCGGCAGGGCGAGCGTCACCTCGGGGAGGAGTCCGGCGACCGCGAGCGTCACGCCGCCGCCCTGGCTGGCCCCGGTCACGGCTATTCGGGCGGCGTCGACGCCTTCAAAGGCGCGCGCCGCCTCGACCGCGCGCACCGCGTCGGTGAACAGGCGGCGGTAGTAATACGTCTGCGGCGACAACACGCCCAGGGTCATAAAGCCGGGTACGTGCGGGCTCGAGCCCTCGAGGGGCAGGTCCGGCGTGTCGCCTGTAAGCCAACCGCTGCCCTGACCGCGCGTGTCCATGACCAGGTGGGCGTACCCGGCGCTCGGGTAAAGCAGCCAGTCGGCCGGAAAACCGCGCCCGCCCCCGTACCCGACGTACTCGACCACGCAGGGCAGCTTTTCGGGGCGCTCGGTCGGCAAGCTCAGCCAGGCTTTGATGGGCTGACCACCGTAACCGGCAAAAGTGACGTCGTAGCTTTCTAAAGTTTTCAACCGGACGTCGACTTTTGCAAACGTCGCGTTCAGCGGGTGGCTGCGCGCTTCGGCCAGGGTGGCGTCCCAAAACGCGCCGAAGTCCGGCGGCTTGTCGAGGTCGGGCCGGTAGGTCTGCAACACGTCCAGGGGAAAGTCGAACAGGGCCACTAAAGCTCCCCGTCGGCGCGGCTGCGCTCGAGCGTGTTCACGATTTTATGAGTCCCCTTCGCTGCAGGCAGCGGCGCTCTCGTTGCCGGCGGGGTCGGTCTCGAACGCTCGAAAATGGCTCGGCTCCTCTACTTTTTAGCTTAAAGCTACAAACGTTGCTGGAAACGTCGGTGGCGGGGTGCGGCTAGCGTCAGTCTAACAAAAACGCCCCACCGACTGGCCCCTTCCCCACGGTCTTCCCGGGCGGCGTTTGCTACATTCGAGGTTCTCATGGTCGCCCTCGTCCTCACCGCCGCGTTCGGCGTGCTCGGCATACTCAGCATTTACTTCGCCCGCCGCGACGAGGAAGGGCATACCTTTTTCTGGACGATGGCGACGCTGTGCGCGCTCGCCTTCGGCTTTTCGCTGGGCAGCTTCAACCAAGACGCACAGTTGAGAAACGAGATAGCCGCCCTCACGGCGCGTCTGGAGCCCTCGGCGGAGCCGGTGGAGGCGAGCGCTGCAGACAGTGACGAGTCCTTTACGGCGAGGGCTACCACAGAACCACCGACCACCCCAGAACCGCCGACCCCCACAGAACCGCCGGTCGTTACAAAACCGCCGACCTCCCCGGAACCCCCGGTCGTTTCACCCGACCCCCAGCCCGACGCCGAGACGGCGAGTGCCACGCCGCCGACGTCGCGGCCCGCGGCCGACTTACCCGAGGCCGACTCCCCCGAACCCGCACCCGTCAGCGAACCTCCCGTCACGCCGACGCTGTCCGGGGCGGGCGCGGCGGGGAAGACGGTGACGCCCGTCGCTGAACCCGCAGTGCCCCTGAGTGAGCTGGCGGGCTCCTGGGAGATGACCACCACCATCGAGCGGACGGCCTACCCCGCTTACGCAGGCCTGATGCTGACGTTTCGACTCGGCGTCGCCGCGTCGGGACCGACGCTCAACGCTGTGGGCAACAAAGCGGCCGAGCGCGCGCCGGACGCCGAGCGCATCCTGACCTACGCGCCCAGCGCAGCGAACCGCATCGTCCTCACGGGCGCTTACGCCGACGCCGATACCCTCGCCCTGTCTTTCGAAGAAGGCACCCAAGGTCAGGGTGGCACGATGACCCTTGAGGTCGTTTCGCCGGAGAGGCTCGAGGGCGTCTTCGTGTCGTCGGCCGGCACGAGCGGCTCCGCCTTGTGGCGCAAACTGCGCGGAACCGATTGAGGCGTTCGGCAGCAGAGCGAGGATGGCCGCCTCACCCGGTGCAGGTCGAAGGGCTCGAGGACCTTGGACGAATCGAAACCGGACGAATCAAACCGTGACGAAGACAAACCGTCTTCCGACACCCTCATGTCTCGCAACAATCCAAAAGCGAAGCCGGTACCCAGGGATACCGGCTCGGAACAGTGTCGCGCAGGCTTGTCAGCTCCCGCCGAACTGGACCAACCTTATACGGATTGCGATAATACGCTAAATAAACTCGGTAGAGGTCCTTCCGCTCCTTACCGCAATCCGTATTTTTTTCTCGTTCCACTCGGATTAATTCTTTTGGGAATTAACCGGAAACGGTATTACTTGCTCGGCCAGAACTTGGCGACGGTGACGCTGGTGGCCTGACCCCCGCTCGTGTAGGCCGTCCCGGCCCAACCGGTGCCGCCCAGCAGTAAACCGATAACCACTAAGGAAACTTTAAGCTTGTTCATGACCCCTCCGTAGAGTCTTGCCACCGCGCTCGGCTGTAACAGCCAAGGGTGATGAGTGCGCTTGCATGAAGAAAAGAGGTGGGGTCGCACTCGGTCGGTTGCGCTACTCGCTCCTTCCGGTCCAAGCGCCCAAGTTAGGACCAGACATCGTTGCATCCGAGTGAAGGCTGCCGCCTTCGAAACCAACTATAGCCCCCGGCTTTGGCATAGTCCGTACGGGGTTTCACATCTGCACCAGTGCGGTTTAGAAGTTCCTAGCCAGTTGCCGACGGTGGTCACCCAGCTTGACTGCTGTGCCGCACCAGAGCCGCCATCCTGCGAAGAGAACCTAAAAAGGACTTCGAGGGCAATGCACTAGCTCCGCTCTATAATTTTTTGAAACGCCGCCACGACTTCGGGGTCGAACAGGTGGCCCGACTGCCGTTGCAACTCCGCGAGCGCCGCCTGGTGCGTCACGGCTTCCCGGTAGGGGCGGTCGCTGGTCAGGGCGTCGTAGCTGTCCACGACCGCGATGACGCGCGCCTCTTTCAAAACAGCTTCGCCGGACAACCCCAAGGGATAACCGCTGCCGTCGAAGCGTTCGTGATGCTGCGCCACGATGTCGCCGGCCGCCCGCATGAAGGTCGCCTCGAGCAGCTCGCGCCCGTAGTCGGGATGACGTTTGACCTCGGCCCACTCGGTTTCGCTCAAGGGTTCGGGTTTGCGCAACAACGCTGACGGCAGCCGCGTTTTGCCCACGTCGTGCAGGTAAGCGGCGTAGTTGAGCAGGTGCCGCCGCTCGGACGGCAAGTTGAGTTCGCGGCCGACCGCGTTCGACAGTTCGCGGATGCGCTCGCAGTGGTCGGCCGTGTAGCCGTCTTTGAGTTCTATCTCCTGGGCGAGCCCCATGAGTTGAGCTAAGTCGCGGCTCATCTCGTGAAAGACGGGGCGCGAGGTGAAGCACAAAAAGCGCGCCGCGCTTTTGGCCGTGAGCACCACCGGCTGCGTGAGCCCTTCGGTCACAAGCGTGTCGCCCGCGCCCAGCAAGTGGGTTCGGCCGCCCTCTTCCAACTGCAACGTTCCCGACAACAGGTAGTAGCTTTCGACCGCCTCGCCCGACGACACCAGCGTGATGAACTGTCCGGCGAGCAACTCGCCGTGGAGCAGTTCGCTGCCGTCGCCGTTTGCCAACAGGCAAACGTTCAGGGCGCTGCTTGACACCGTTTCAATACACTCGCCGTATTTGCGCAACGTTAAACCGGACGTCAACGGCTCATGCCCACCACGTGCATGAGTCATTCCTACCTCTCTCGGGGACCATCATACCCACAAGCCGAACGCTGCGACGCCGACCCTTAAAACTTTTTAAGCTCTCTCAACCTACTCCCGCCCCCCGCGCGCCACGTTGAACACGTTGCTGCCGAGGGCGACGAGCGCGCCCGTGTCGTCGTGGACCTCGCTCCGCACGGCGACGACGCGCTTGCCGCCGCGCACCACCTCGGCGGTGGTGAGGAGCGTTTTCCCGCGCGCGGGCCGCAGGTAGTCCACGCGCATGTCGATGGTGGCGACGCCGCTCGCCAAACTGGGGTCGCCCAAGGACAGCGCCGCCGCGACGCCGGCGGTCGCGTCGACGACGAACCCCACCACGCCGCCGTGCGGCACCTGGCGGCGCGGGTTGCCCACGTACTCGGGGCGCAGCTCGAGCCGGGTCACCAGCCGCACCGGGTCGGCCTCGAAGCGCTCGAGCCTGAGCCCCAAAAAGGCGTTGAAGGGGATGAGGTCTTCGACGAGGGTGCGGACAAGGTCTAAGCTGAGTTGAGCGTCGCGTTCGGGTTCTGCAGGGTCGGGTTGTAAAAACTCAGGTTTTGAAGCCACAGGAGGCAGTCTACCGGGTTCAGGGCGCGAGGTCCATCCGGGTGAGGGTGCCGTTGAGGCCGTGGACGCGCTCGGGCAAGCTCGCCAGGGTTATCTCCTGAAACGTCGCGGTGTCGAAAGTGCTCAGCCGCAGCTCCAAGGGGTCGAAGTCTAAATCCAGCACCGTGACGGCCGAACGGGGCGGCGCGTCGCCGTCCAACAGCCGCCGCGCGCCGACGCCGCCCGTGTGGAGCAGGGTTACCTCGCCGACCTTGGCCGGATAGTAAGCCGCGTGGTGACCGCTGATGTACAGGTCGACGCCCCAGGCCTCGAGCCTCCGGCGCAGCGCGTCGCCGCCCGTCAACACCTCGCCGACCCGGTTCTTCGCCGCGCTCACCCCGTAAAGCGGCAGGTGCCCGACGAGGACGCGCAAGGGGGCGGCCCGCGCCTCTTCGGACGCGAGTTCGCCCTGCAACCAGGCGAGTTGCGCGTCGGTAACGCTCGCACTCGAGGCGTCCCACACGGCGAAAAACACCCCTTCGAGGGTAAAACTGTAGTTGAAGGGAAAGTCGTCAGCGTCTTGAAAAGCAACCCGAGTCCCGTCCGAGGTTTGCTGCCAGTAAGCTCGAGCGGCGGCACGTTCGCGTTCATACACGAAGCCGTCTGAATTGCGCAGCCCTGAGCCGTCGTGGTTGCCCATTGCAAATGCGGCGGGAATATTCGCGGCACGCAACGGCGCGGCGACCGTTTCGTCGAACGCCGCCCACATCTGCGCGAAGCGCGCGTCCGGCAGCGATGCTTTTTGTCCCCCGACAAGGTCGCCGGCCGACAAGAGTAGGTCGGGTCGCCAAACTTCCGTCGTCGCCTTAATGACTTTGGCGACCTGCGGGCTGTAAACGGTCTCGCCGTAAGCCGGGTTGAAGTCGCTCAGGACCACCACGCGCACGTCGCCGCGGGGCGGGTTCGTTTGGGCGAAGCCGAAACCGGTCAGGCTCAGGAGCAGTAAGAGGCGCACGGTCTACAGTTTAGCTTGTAGGGGAAGGAATAGTACCGAGGACCGAGTGAAAAGTACCGAGTAAGAGCCACTTTCAACTTGGTACTGGGTACTCAGTACTCTCTTCTCTTCCTCCCACGACGGACCTCCCCCGCACGGGGTAAACTCTGAGCTATGGAGCGTTTGCAGAAGTTTCTGGCTCGAGCGGGCGTCGCCAGTCGCCGCAAGGCCGAAGACTTGATTACCGCCGGGCGAGTCAGCGTGAACGGTTCTACGGCCGAACTCGGTATGAAGGTCGGTGACGACGACGAGGTCGCGGTTGATGGGGAAAACGTGACTAAGCCTGCCCAAACCGTGACGTACCTTCTCAATAAACCCCCGGACTACCTCTCGAGCGTGACCGACGACCGGGGCCGCCCGACGGTCATGGACCTCGTCCCGGCCGTGCCGGGCTTGCACCCGGTCGGGCGGCTCGACTTGGAGTCCGAAGGGATGCTGCTGCTGACCAACGACGGCGACCTGACTTTAGAACTCACCCACCCGCGCTATGAGCACGAAAAAGAGTACCGGGTCTGGTGTCGCCAGGGGACTTTGAATGCGGGCGCGTTGGCGACGCTCGAGCAGGGCGTCGAACTGGACGACGGGCTGGCGCGTGTAGTCGTCGCCAAAACGGCCGAGGGCGGCTGCCGCGTGGTGCTCGGCGAGGGCCGCAACCGGCAAGTGCGGCGCATGTTGGCGGCGGTCGGCTACTCGGTGACGCGGTTGGTGCGCACGCGCATCGGCGGGCTCGAACTCGGCGACCTGAAAACCGGCGGCTACCGGAAACTTTCCGCAGCGGACTATAAAAAGCTCGGGTATACTCGGCGTGAATAGGGAGGAGTACCGAGTGAAAAGTATCGAGTACCGAGTGAAAAGTGGCTGTTTACTCGGTACTCGGTACTCGGTACTTTTTTATGTCTGAGACTATTTTCGAACCCGCTGCGGGCAGCGTGCAGCTCTCGAGCGAGCAAATCCAAACCCGTATTCAAGACCTCGGCCGCGAGATAGCGCAAGCCTACGCGGGCAAGCCGCTCCACCTCATCTGCGTGCTGAACGGGGCGTTCATCTTCATGGCGGACCTGGTACGGGCGATTGACTTGCCGCTGACGGTGGACTTTTTGTCGGTCTCGAGCTACGGCTCGCGCACCGAGTCGAGCGGCGAGGTGCGGCTCGTGAAAGACCTGGACATGTCCCTGAAAAACAAACATGTCTTGCTCGTCGAGGACATCATCGACACCGGTTTGACGATGGCGTACTTGCTGGGCTATCTCCAGGGCCGCGGGCCGCTCTCGGTCGGCGTGGTCTCGCTGCTGTCGAAGCCGTCGCGGCGGCAGGTCGACGTGCCCATCGACTACCTCGGCTTTGAAATCGAGGACGCCTTTGTTTACGGTTACGGCCTCGACGTGGGCCACCTCTACCGCAACGTCCCTTTCATCACCTCGCAAAAGGATTAAGCCGATGCTACCGCGCCGCCTTATCGGACTCGCTCTTATCCTGGTCGCCGTTTTGGTCGGGGTCGCCCTGTCCTACACTCAGTCCTACAACCAGCGCGACACCACGCCGCCGCAAGTTTACGCCGAGGTGCCCAAAACGGTCTCGGCCGGTGAGCCCTTCACGCTCGAGCTGAGCGCCGACGAGCCCGTGACCTACCGGGTGCGCTACGGCGACGTTTCGGTCACCGAAGTCGCGCAGTCCTACACGTTGTCGCTGCCGGGCCAAGCCGGCAGCGTCGCCCTGGAGGTCTCCGCGACCGACGGCTCGAGCAACGAAAGTCGTTACAGCTACGCGGTCACGGGCACTGTCAAGCTGGACCTCACCGTGACCGCGCCGAGCGAACTTTTGCCCGGCAGACCCTGGAGCGTGACAGCCGCTTGGCCGCCGGAAACGCCGCCCGCCTCGCTCGACGTGACAGTGGACGGCGTGCGCAAAACCGTGTTCATGCGGGACGGCGCGGCGGTGCTGCTCGGCGGCGTGCCGCTCGGCAGCGAGCCGGGCAACGTGAGGGTGCGCGTCGCGGCGCTTGACGCCTACGGCACGCTGAGCGAGGTGGACAAAACGGTCACCATCCTGCCCGACCCGCAGGAGGTTCAGGAGCTGGACCTGCCCGCCAGCGTCCTGAGCGTGAGCACGCCGGAGGGCAAAGCGCTGGAAAAGGCAACGATGGACGCCGCCTACGCCAAAGCCGGGGAATTCCCCACACCGCAGTGGACGGAGACTTTTCTGTTGCCCATCGAAGGCCGCGGCACCAGCGGTTTCGGCACGCCGCGCCGCTACGCCCCCGGCGGCAACGTGTCCTACCACTACGGCGAGGACATCGCCGCGCCCGCCGGCACCCCCGTCCACGCGACGAACGCGGGCCGCGTCCTCGTCGCGGACTTTTACCCCATCAAGGGCGGTTTAGTGGTTATCGACCACGGCGTGAACCTCTACAGCGTTTATATGCACCAGTCGAAGATTCTTGTCAAGCCCGGCGACACGGTCACGCGCGGGCAAACCATCGGTGAGGTCGGCACGACCGGGCTGTCGTCGGGGCCGCACCTGCACTGGGAAATGCGCGTGAACGCTGTGGCGACCGACCCGTTGAGTTGGGTGGACAAAACATTGCCGTGAGGGGCAGGAGAGATTACCGAGTGAAAAGTAGGAAGCAAAAAGAGAAAGTCAAGGCCTTTTTTCCTTCACCTCTTCTGTCACGACTTTGACTGTTACATCTGGCACCTTTGAGGTGCTTATGCTGGGTGCAAACGACGGTCGCACTGATGCTTGGGTTAGTTTCGAACCTCTTATTTAACGCAATCCAAACCTAAAAATTGGTCGGTGGTCTCAATACTTAGTAAACCCGACCGATTGGAGGCTACATAGCACGTAACTCCATTTGAGAGTCTCAATTCACCAACGTATAGTCCTCTTGCGCCGATATTCTCACCTTGTGGGTTAACAAGTTCAACAGGTGAAAAAACTGCATCACCCTGAGTTTTGAAGGACTGAGCAACTACAATCGCCGTCACGATTATCAACCCGACCAGAACCACGAATTTTTTCATGACTTCAAGTTAGCACACCGCGACCAGGCGGCTTTTCAACAGCTTCAATATCTATAAAAGAGGTCGGAGGACCTACAAGCAAAGGTGTCAAACAGGAACACTTCTCTGCTCGAGCACCGGCAAACGCAACATCGGACGAGGGTATACTTTTCTCATGAAACACTTTGTCTTGGCCTCGATTCTCCTGTGGCAGCTCGTCTTCGCCCAAAACGCGACCCACACGGTCCAACCCGGCGACACGCTCACGCAAATTGCCCGCACCTTCGGCGTTTCCGTCGCTGACTTAGTGAGCGCAAACGGCCTCGGCGACCCCAACCGGTTGGAGGTCGGTCAGCAACTCACCGTCCCCTCGTTACAAACTTGGGACGAGCCTTTGCCACTACCTTTTACCGAGGTCGCGCTCACACCGCAGACCGCGACGCAGGGGCGGGTGCAGACGCTGACGGTGGGGCTCACACCGGGGGCGACGCTGGACGCGGTGAGCTACCTGGGCAGGTCCGTCCCAGTTTACGGGAACACCGTCTTGCTCCCGACGCCCGTGCTGCAAGAGCCGGGCCCGCACAGCCTGAGCGTAACGGCGCTGGCGGACGGCGAGCCGGTCACGCTCACGCTGCCCGTCACCGTAGCGGACGGCCGCTATGACCGCGAACAAATCACCCTGTCCGCCGAGACGAGTCGGCTTCTCGCTCCGGAAATAGTGAGCCGGGAACACGCGCTGTTGGAAACGACCTGTTCGGGAGGTGGCGAGCGGCGCTGGGGCGGTGCGTTCGAGTTTCCCGTAGCCGAGCCGTCCTACAGCTCCGTGTTCGGCACGCTGCGCTCTTACAACGGTGGCCCTTACAGCGGCTTTCACCGCGGGCTGGACTTTCGTGGCGCGACGGGCACGCCGGTTTACGCCGCCGCCGCCGGGCAGGTCGTTTTGTCCGAGACCTTGCAGCTTTACGGCAACACCGTCGTCGTGCGGCACGGCCTCGGCGTGTGCAGCGCCTACATGCACTTGGACGAGCGCGGCGTAACGGCGGGCGACGAGGTGGCGGCGGGCGACCCGCTCGGCACGCTCGGCGCGACCGGGCTCGTGACGGGGCCGCACCTGCACTTCGAGGTGAGGGTCGAGGGCGTGCCGGTAGCCCCGCTGCAGTGGTTGGAAGAGGATGTTGCCCGCTAGGGTTTGACCGCAACTGTCAGCGTTGCTTTTTACGCCGTCAGTTCTGCGATGATTTGCTCGAGCCCCACAGCCTCCGCGCGCGCTTCTCCCGTCACAGCCGTTGTGGGCAGGGTCTCGAGCCCGCGCTTGGCCGCTTCCTTGGTTTCGTACATGCTGGCCGGATGGTCGGCGGCGAGCTTGAAAAGACGCGTAGCGCGTTGTTCATCACCCTGATGTCGGGCGAGGTCGGCGAAGTTTACGCAAAGCTCGAGGGCGGCGGGTAAAAAGTGCCAATTTTGGACAACGGCCAGCGCTGTATGAAAATGACGGGCCGCCGTTTCAGAATCGCGTTGCGCCAGGGTGATGGCGCCGAGTTGGTTGAGGTAATCGACCTCCAGCCAAGCGTATCCGAATTCATGAACGTCGCGTTCGTCGAAGCCGGTTCGTAGGCACAGGTCTTCGGCTTCGGCGAGGTTGTTTTCCGCTGCGGCAAGCTTGGCAAAGTCGAGCAAAATCTCTTTTTTCACGTCCATCGGGTCGGCGTGGCGGGTGTTCAGCTCGAGCGCCCGCGTAAACAAGTACCTGGCTCCACTGAGGTCGCCGCGCAGGTGAGCGAGTCGGCCCAAGCCGGACAGCGCCCGCTCCAACTCCCACATGCCGTGACCCGGCCCGAGTCCCGTACCGATGTCTCTCGCCTCGAGATAGCACGCTTCCGCCTTGGCGAAGTGCCCCCTAAAGCTGAACACTTTACCCTGTACGTTCAGCCAACACGCCAAACGGTTCGCTACGCCCCGCGCCCGCTCTAGCTCGACGGCTTCGTCCAAATGTCGGTTGGCTTCAGGGTAAGCTCCGTGGGTTCGGGACAGGTCAAAAGCCAAACTTTGCAGAACGAGCGTGAGACCGAAGTAACCCCCGACCTCCCGAAACAGCTTGATGCTCGCGCGGATGCGGTGTTCTCGCTCAGCGGGAAGGCGACAGTAGGGGGCGAGGTTTCCAAGCGCTCGAGCTTCGTGATAAGCGTCACCGACTTCCCGGCAAAGCTCGGCACATTCGCGCCAGACTGCTTCGGTCTCAGAGCTTGGTCGGCCGGAATAGCCGTAGGCCAGGGCGAGGTACTCGAGGGCCAGCGCCTTGTCGCGCTTCGCTTTGCAGCTTTGGAAGATGGCAACGCTCTCTCTCAGAAGCTCGGCAGCTTTAAGGTGGTCGAGCTGACAGAAGCTTAAAAAGCCCTGGTTGCGCAAGGCCCGCCCGCGAACGACACTTTGGCCCGGCAGCTTTTCGGCTGCGTAGGCAAAGACAGCCTCACCTTCTTGAAAGCGTTCTTCATTCATGTAGAATTCCAGCAAACCTTCGCTCGCCTGGTCGAACAGGGTTTCTCGGCCCCCCTCCACCGCCCAGAACCACGCTGCGCGGACGTTGGCGAGGTCTAAAACGATGGCCTTGCGAACAGCCCTGGCCTCCAAACCCCGAAGCGACGCTTCTCGCTCTTGGACAACCGCGGCAAAATAAAGCGCGTGTTTCTCCTGGGTGTGGACAAACGTTTCAGGGTCGGTTTCCGCCTTCTCCCGCAGATACTGCCGTATCAAAGGATGCTGCGCAAAGCGTCCCGAACTGTCAAACTGCAAAAAAGACTTGTTGACGAGGGCGAGGAGGAGCGGCAAATCCGTGTCGGCAACCGCTCGAGCCGCTTCTTTCGTAAAACCGCCGTGAAAAATGGCAAGCTTCTGCAAGGCGAGTTGCTCATTTTCCGAGAGACGCCGCCAAGACGCGCCGAACACCGCGCGCAGGTCGTGGTGGCGTTCCGGCAGGTCGCGTAGCGAGGACTCGAGCAGGGCCAGACCGTTTTCCAACTCTTCGGCAACCTCGTCCGGACTCAGCACGCGCAGCCAGCTCGCCGCCAGTTCAAGCGCTAACGGCATTCCGCCCAGGGCGCGGCAGATGTGGGCGACGCTTGCAGCGTGGCCGTCCAGCGTAAAGTCGGCTCGAGCCTTTTTGGCCGTCTGCACGAAGAGCTTGACCGCGTCGGTAGGCTCGATGTCGGCGTCCCCCACGTCGGGAACGCTCAGCCCCGCCAGGTCGTAGACCCACTCGGCGTGCAAGTTCAGGCGCTCGCGTGAGGTTGCTAAGATTTTGAGACGGGGGGCGGTTTGCAACATCTCCGTGACCAGCCCCACGCCCCCCAGCAGGTGCTCCAAATTGTCCATGACGAGCAGCATGTTTTTAGTCGCGAGGTACTCGAGCAACTGGTCTTTCGGGTCGCGCGGTCCGAAAAAAGAGAAGGCAAGCGCGTCGGCAAGGGCGAACACCAGTGACGCGGGCGAATCTACGGCTTCGAAAGGGATAAAGCCTACCCCGTCCGTGAACTCGGGCTCGAGCCGTTCCCCCACTTCGGCGGCGAGCCGCGTCTTGCCCATTCCGCCCGGCCCGAGGACGGTCAGCAGCCGACAAGCGGGCTCACCGAGTTGCGTGACGATGTGACCGATTTCGGTTTCTCGACCGACGAAAGCCGTGGTGGAAGCCGGAGGCTTTGCGGGAGGGTCGGTTTCTGGCGGGGCTAGGACTTCGGGAGACTCTTCGCTCGAGCGAACGCGCGCGACGAGGGCGCAGGTCTCGGGCTCGGGTTCGCTCGCCACTTCGTCGTTCAACAAGGCCTTGAACGTCTCAAAAGCTTGCAGCGCGTCGGACTTTTTCCCGGCACCCGCCAGCGCCGCAAGGTAGCGCCTGAACACGGGTTCGTCCAGCGGCTCCGCTT